>NZ_CM143421.1:0-5034650 GCF_046536215.2 Arthrobacter globiformis
CGGCGGCAAGGCGCACACCATGGCCGGACTGGCCGGCCTCGGGGACCTGGTGGCAACCTGCTCGTCACCGCTGTCCCGGAACCACACCGCGGGCCGCCTGCTGGGCCAGGGGCTCACGCTGGACGAGGTTGCCCAGAAAATGACCCAGACAGCCGAGGGCATCAAGTCCGGCCAGGCCGTCCACGAACTGGCCGACAAGCTCGGCGTCGACATGCCCATCACGGCGGCCGTCGTTGCGGTCCTCGCCGGAAAATTGTCCGTTGACCAACTCGGGCCGCTGCTGCTGTCCCGGGAACTTAAAGCCGAAGGCGATTACTGACAGTGTCGGAAGAAAACTTGACCGCAGCGGACAAGACCACCAACCAAAACACCACTACCCAGGATGGGACGGCCGGCCCCAAGCCGCGCGTAGCCGTCCTTTTTGGCGGCCGCTCCAGTGAGCATGCCGTCAGCTGCGTGACCGCTGCCGGAGTGCTGGGGGCGATCGACCGGAACAAGTACGACGTCGTTCCCATCGGCATCGCTAAATCCGGCCAGTGGGTACTCGCGTCCGGGGACACGGCCCAGTGGTCACTCTCCGCCACCTCGCTTCCCGAGGTCCCGCCGTCGGCCCAGACGGTCAGCCTCACCGAGATCGGCGGGGAACACCAGCTCATCGTGACGGCCCCCAACGAGGTGCCGCAGGAACTTGGCACCGTTGACGTGGTGTTCCCGCTGCTGCACGGGCCGTTCGGCGAGGACGGCACCATCCAGGGGCTCCTGGAACTCTCCGACACCCGCTATGTGGGAGCCGGCGTCCTGGCCTCGGCCGTGGGCATGGACAAGCACTTCATGAAGGTGGTCTTCGAGGCCGCCGGGCTGAAGGTCGGCCCGTACATCGCGGTGACCGACCGGCAGTGGCGCAACGATCCCGAGTCCGTCCGCAAGCAGGTCGACCTGCTGGGCTTCCCGGTGTTCGTCAAGCCTGCCCGCGCCGGATCCTCGATGGGCATCTCCAAGGTGGATTCTCTTGATGCCCTGGACGCCGCGATTGAGGCGGCCCGCGAACATGATCCGAAGCTGGTGATCGAGGCCGGCATCGTGGGCCGGGAAATCGAATGCGCGGTGCTCGAGGGCCGCGGTGGCGATGCGCCCCGCACGTCCCTGCCGGGCGAGATCTCCGTGGCCGCGGGCGAGCACGAGTTCTATGACTTCCAGGCCAAGTACGTGGATGACGCGGCCGCCCTGAGCTGCCCCGCGGACATGCCCCAGGAAGCGATTGCCCGCGTCCGCGAGCTTGCCGCCGCGGCGTTCGATTCGGTGGGAGGGGAGGGCCTGAGCCGGGTCGACTTCTTCTACACGCCGGACGGCGACCTCATCATCAACGAGATCAACACCATGCCCGGGTTCACGCCGAAGAGCATGTACCCGCAGATGTGGGCGGCCACCGGCCTGTCCTATCCGGACCTGATCGACGAGCTGATCCACCTGGCACTGACCCGGAAGACCGGCCTGCGCTGAATCCCCAGCGGGACCTGCCTACTTGCTCGTGGGCAGGTTCTGGACGTCCTGCTGGCCGACGCATTTGCGGCTGGCCTTGATCTTCGCGGCTGCGCCGGAGAGGTCAGCCAGGACGGTGGCCGAGCTGATCTTGTTCGGATCCATCAGGATTTCCGTGGCGGGTTCCCGGCCGTAGGTGGTCAGGGTCCACACGGGGTTGCCCTCCTTGATGACCCAGTCGACGTCGTTGACGCTGACGCAGCGGTCCGTGGTGGGTCCCGGGACGTTGACCCCGCACCGCAGGACCACCAGCGACGGGTCGCCCCAGGCGGCGGTGGCCTGGCTGTTCGTCTTCCGCAGCCGGGCGTCGCCAATGGCATCCGGAAGCGCCACCATCATCGGCGCGCAGGCCGGATTGGCTGCATCGGCGGCGGGGGCGACGTCGACGGCGGGTGAACAGCCGCCCAGCGCCAGTCCGGTCAACGCGGCGGCCGCTGCCGCCCCAAGCCTGCGGACGGGTTTCTGGGCAGGTTTCTGGGCAGGCGGGTAATGCATCCCTCAAGCCTATCGTTCCGCGGGGACCCGGACCGACCGCCGAAAATGTCTGTCCGTGGCGGTAGCGTAGTGGCGTGCCCCAAACACCATTGACTGTCGCCCAACTGTCCGAAGCGGAGCTTCTGGCACGCATTTTCCCGCGCCTGGAGCTCAGCGCCCTGCACAGTGCCGCCGTGGTCCTCGGACCCGGCGATGACGCCGCCATCGTTGCGGTTCCGGACGGCAGGACGGTCATCAGCATCGACACCCAGGTGCAGGACCAGGACTTCCGGCTTGAGTGGAACAACGGCTACCGGACCACCGGCTACGATGTCGGCTGGAAGGCCGCGGCGCAGAACCTCAGCGACATCAACGCCATGGGCGCATCGGCAACCTCCATGGTGGTCAGCCTGACCATGCCTCCGGACACTCCGGTCGGCTGGGTCGAGGACCTGGCAGACGGCCTTACCGCCGCCATCAGCAAGCTGGGGGCGGGCGCGTGCTCGGTCGCCGGCGGCGACCTTGGGCGCGGCCGCGAGCTGTCCGTCACCGTCGCAGTCCTCGGCTCGCTCGACGGCGGCCAGCCGGTCCTCCGGTCCGGCGCCCGGGAAGGCGACACGCTAGCCATCGCCGGCCGGGCAGGCTGGGCCGCCGCCGGGCTGGCGCTGCTGGAGTCCGCCCATCATGTGGCTTCGCTGACCCCGGAGCTGTTGTCACTGCTTGAGCTTCAGTGCCGGCCGGAGCCGCCTTTGGAGGCCGGGCCGCTGGCGCGCATGTCCGGTGCCACGGCCATGATGGACATCTCGGACGGCCTGGTCCGGGACGGAACCCGGCTGGCGGCGGCCAGCCACGTTGTGCTGGACCTCGATCCCGGGCAGCTTGCCGTGCTCGCAGGGCCGCTCCGCCCCGCGGCCGCCCTTCTGGGCGCCGACCCGCGCGCCTGGGTGCTCGGCGGCGGCGAAGACCACGGGCTCCTTGCCACATTCCCGGCGGGCATGCAGCTGCCGCCCGGGTTTACTGGGATAGGCTCAGTACAGGCCTGCGGCGCAGACAAGGCGCCGGGCGTGACGATCGCGGGACGGCCCGCTGACTCCGTGGGATGGGATCACTTTGCAGACTAAGGTTGCCGCGAACGCGCAAGCCATGAAGCGGTGGTTGGGCAAGGCCGAAACCGCACTGGGCAACCACAGCGACCGCCTCAATGCCATCAATATCTTCCCGGTGGCGGACGGCGACACCGGAACCAACCTTTACCTCACGGTCCGTGCCGCAGCCCGGGCGCTGCAGGATGCCGCCGCCCCTTCAGATGCCGCCGCCCCCTCACTTGCCGGCCAACACGCACAGCTCAACCAACAGTTACAGCTCAATGACGTGGGCGCCGTCCTGGCGCGTGCCGGCCAGGCGGCGATGGAGCAGGCCAAAGGAAACTCCGGAACGCTGTTCTCTGTCTTCCTCTGCGCCGCGGCCGAGCCGTTGGCCGGACATGCCAGGCTCACCTCCTCGCTGCTCGCCGCAGCCCTCAACCGGGCCCAGATCAGGGCCTGGTCCGCGCTGAGCGATCCTGTTCCCGGCACCATGCTGTCCGTGATGGAGGCAGCGGGCCGGGCCGCGGCCGCCGTCGACGCCGGCCAGAACGGCAACGACAGCAACCATGCCCTGGGCCTGGTCCTGGATGCGGCCGTGGAGGCGGCCCTCGAGGCCGTGGTCCGCACGGAGGGGCAGCTTGATGCCCTGCAGGCTGCGCACGTGGTGGACGCCGGCGGCGTGGGCATGCTGCTGATCCTGGACTGCCTCCGTTCGGCGGTGCTGGGCGAGGAACTCCGCAACGAACTCCTGGACGGCCTGCACGGATACGACCTCCAGGACCCGCACATCCACACGGGCATGCCGGCCGACGACGGCGTGGAGGTTATGTGCACCATCAGCCTGTCCCCGCTGGACGCCGCCACGCTCCGCCAGCGGCTGGATGAACTCGGAGACTCCGTGATCATGAGCCAGGTCGGCCCCTCCGCCGACGCCGAGGGCCGGTACCGGTGGCGGGTCCACGTGCACGTCCCGGACCCGGTCCCCGCCCTGGACATGATCAGGTCGCTGGGTGATCCGGGGGACGTGTCCGTCAGCGAGCTCGCCCTGCCCCGGGACCCGTCAGGGGAAGTGAGCGCAGAAGGACGATGAACGCCGAACTGGAACTCGGTCTGGAGCGCCGGGTCGGCAAGCGCTCCGCGGCCGCGATCGAGAAGCACCTGGGCATCACCACCGTCGGCGGCCTGCTCAACCACTTCCCGCGCCGCTACCTCAACCGCGGTGAACTGACGCGCATCAGCGAACTTCCGTTCGATGAGGAAGTGACGCTCATCGCCCGTGTCGTGTCCAACAGCACCCGGCAGATGCGCGCCCGGAAGGGCTCCATCACCGACGTCGTCGTCACCGACGACGCCGGCACGGGCACACTCAAAATCAGTTTCTTCAACGGCCGTCTCGCCAGGGCCGAGCTGCATCCCGGACGGCGCGCCATGTTCTCCGGGAAGGTGACGCGCTACCAAGGTTCACTGGGGCTGACCAACCCGAACTACCAGCTGCTGGACCAGGACCCGGATGTTCCGGACATGGACCCGGAAAAGCTCGCGGCCATGCCCATCCCGATCTACCCGGCCACCGCGGGCATCACCAGCTGGTCCATCCAGAAGGTCGTGAAAACCCTGCTGGAAACCGCGGACCTGGACGCCTTGCCGGACCCGCTCCCGGCGGCCATATCCGCACGGGAAAAATTCCTTCCGGTGCCGGAGGCCTACCGGCTCATCCATGCCCCCGAAAACGCGCAGGACTGGCGCAAGGCCAGGGAACGGTTCCGCTACCAGGAGGCCCTGGTCCTCCAGTCCGCCCTGGCCCGGCGCCGCGCCCAGCTTGCTTCCGAGGAGGCCACCGCGCGTCGGCCTGTGCCGGAAGGGCTGCTCGCAGCCTTCGACCGCCAGTTGCCGTTCACCCTGACCGCCGGCCAGTCCGCCGTCGGCAAGACCCTTTCGGCGGAGCTGTCGCAGGACTGGCCCATGAACAGGCTGCTCCAGGGCGAGGTCGGCTCCGGCAAAACCATTGTGGCGCTGCGTGCCATGCTCCAGGTGGTCGACGCCGGGGGACAGGCTGCGCTGCTGGCGCCCACGGAAGTGCTGGCGGCACAGCACTTCGACTCCATCCGGCGCACCCTCGGCCCGCTGGCCCGCGACGGACTCCTGGGCGGACTGGGTGACCATTCGGTGCAGGTCAGCCTGCTCACCGGCTCCATGCCCACCGCCGCACGCAAGCAGGCGCTGCTCGACGCCGCTTCCGGCACTGCCGGGATCGTCATCGGCACGCACGCGCTGCTGAGCGACAACGTCACCTTCTTTGATCTGGGCCTCATCGTGGTGGATGAGCAGCACCGCTTCGGCGTGGAACAGCGCGACGCCCTGCGTGCCAAGGCCAGCAAGCCCCCGCACCTGCTGGTCATGACCGCTACCCCGATCCCCAGGACCGTGGCCATGACGGTGTTCGGCGACCTCGAAACGTCCGTGCTGGACGAACTGCCGGCGGGCCGGGCGCCCATCACCACGCATGTGGTGGGCCTCGCGGAAAATCCCGCCTGGGCAGCCCGCATCTGGTCCCGCTCCCGCGAGGAGATCGAGTCGGGACACCAGGTGTACGTCGTGTGCCCCAAGATCGGGGCGGACGACGACGGCGACTTCACTCCCGGTGAAGCAGAACCTGAGCCCGGGGAACTGGAGGGGGACGGAGCCGCACGCGAACTGGCATCCGTGACCGCCGTCGTCGAGCACCTCAAAGACGAACCCGCCCTGGCCGGAGTGGCCCTGGCGCCGCTCCACGGACGCCAGGACCCGGTGCTGAAGTCAGAGACCATGGCTTCGTTCACCGCCAACCAGACCAGGCTGCTCGTCTCCACCACCGTCATCGAGGTGGGCGTGGACGTGCACAACGCCACCCTGATGGTCATCCTGGACGCGGACCGCTTCGGCATCTCCCAGCTTCACCAGCTCCGCGGGCGCGTGGGCCGGGGCGGCCTGCCGGGCACGTGCCTGCTGGTGACCACCCTCGAACCGGGGCACCCGAGCCGGCGCAGGCTGGACGCCGTGGCGGCCACCACCGACGGTTTCGAGCTGTCCCAGGAGGACCTGAAGCTGCGCCGCGAGGGCGACATCCTCGGCGCCTCGCAGTCCGGCGGCCGGTCCACGCTGAAGCTGCTCCGCGTGCTCGAGCACGAGGACATCATCGCCCGCGCCAGGCAGGACGCCCAGAAGATCGTCGCCGCGGACCCCGCGCTGACCGGCTATCCGGCACTTGCCGAAGCCATTGACGAGTACCTGAACCCCGAGAAGGAGGCGTTCCTTGAACGCGGCTAGCACGAACCCCTTCCCACCCGGGCCGGCGCAGGCGAGGGCCCGGGCATGAGCCGGATCGTTGCCGGTGCCGCGGGCGGAACCCCGCTGGCCAACGTGTCCGGGTCCTTGACGCGACCCACCACGGACAGGGTCAAGGAGGCCCTGTTTTCCCGGCTGGACGCGTTCAACGTGCTCGGTGGCGCCCGGGTCCTGGACCTGTACGCCGGGTCCGGGGCGCTGGGGGTGGAGAGCGCCAGCAGGGGAGCGGAAACCGTCGATCTCGTCGAGTTCGACGCGAAGGCCAGCGCCGTGTGCCAGCGGAACGCCGACCTCATCAACGGAGTCCTGGCCCGCAAAGCGGTCACCGTCCACCGCTCCAAGGTGGAGTCCTTCCTCGACCGCGCTGCCGGGGACACCAGGTGGGACGTCGCTTTCCTGGACCCGCCGTACCCCCTTGAAGAGCCGGCGCTGGCGTCCGTCCTGGAAAAACTCGCACCGCACCTCAACGACGGGGCGGTGGTGGTGGTCGAACGTTCTTCGCGCGCCACCGAACCCGGGTGGCCGGAGGGCCTGGAGCGGTTCGCCGAGAAGAAGTACGGTGAGACCCGGCTGTGGTACGCCGAACCGTCCAGCGGCCAGGACGTCGACCTGGGGCTGGAGTCCGAGGACTAGCTAGTCCGACAACCGGTCCAGTTCCACTCCCGCCAGGACCTTGGCAGGATGGGGTCCGCGCGCCGTGAGGGCGGCGGACCACTCGGGCGGCCACGGCTTCCTGGTGCCGGCGAGGATGATGTTCCCCGGATACTTTCCCGTGAACATCCCCGATTCAGCGCAGGCGGCCACGTCCGCCATGGCCCTTCGCAGCGCCGCCACCTGGCTCCGGACGAGGGTCAGGCCGGGCTCGTCGCCGACGTTCACGATCAGCACGCCCCGTTCCGTGAGGAGGGCGGCGGCTTCCTGGTAGAACTCCGTGCAGGCGATATGAGCCGGCGCGTCCGGCCCGGAGAAGATGTCCAGGATGACGACGTCGAAACGAAGGTCGGCGGGCAGCTCCGCCAGGGCATCGCGGGCGTCGCCGATGACCGTGTGGAGGTCGGTGCCCTGCGGCAGCGGCAGCCGCTCCAGCACGAAGTCCAGCAGCTCCCGCTCCAGCTCGACGGCGTACTGCTCGGAGCCGGGGCGGGTCGCCTGGATGTACCGCGCCAGGGTCAGGGCGCCGGCGCCCAGGTGCAGCGCACGGATGGGTTCACCCCACGGAGCGGCGAGGTCCACGATGTGCCCGATGCGGCGCAGGTATTCGTAGAAAATGTCCTCGGGATCGGCCAGGTCCACGTGGGACTGCTCGGCCCCGCCGATGCTGAGCACGAACCCGCCGTCGGTGTAGGTGTCCGGTTCGATGACGGCGTGCTGGCCGGTGGCGCGCAGGAAGCGCGATGCCCGGGGACCGCCGTCGGACCTGGTCAGAGCTTGTCCTGGAGCGTCGCCAGCCGTGCGGCGGCTTCCTCGAGGACTTCATCGCGCTTGCAGAACGCGAACCTCAGCAGGCTGCGGGTCCGCTCGGCGCCCTCGGGGTGGCAGAACACGGGAACCGGGATCGCTGCCACACCCACCAGCCCGGGCAGGCGCCGGGCCAGGTCCACCGAGTCCCGGATGCCCAGTGGCGAGGTGTCCACGTTGACGAAGTACGTTCCGTCGGGGGTGAACACGTCCAGGCCGGCCGCGCGCAGCCCCTCGCTCAGGATGTCGCGCTTTTTCCGCAGCGTGGCAGAGATGCCCTCGTAGAACCTGTCGGGCAGGGCGAGGGCGGTGGCGATGGCGCTCTGGAACGGGGTGCCGGAACTGTACGTGAGGAACTGCTTCACCGTCCGGACCGCCGCCACCAGGTGCTCCGGGCCGGTCAGCCAGCCGACCTTCCAGCCGGTGAAGGAGAACGTCTTGCCCGCCGAGGAGATGGTGATTGTCCTGTCGGCGGCCCCGGGCAGCGTGGCCACCGGGATGTGGCGGACGCCGAACGTGAGGTGTTCGTAGACCTCATCGGTGATGATGACGGCGTCATGCTTCCGGGCGAGGTCGACGACACGCTGAAGCACCTCGCGCGGGAAGACCGCGCCGGTGGGGTTATGCGGGTTGTTCAGCAGCACCACCCTGGTGCGGCCGGTGAACGCCGCTTCCAGGGCGGCGGTGTCGGGCAGGAAATCCGGGGCGAGCAGCGGGGCGGTGACATGAGTGGCGCCGGAGAGTCCGATGATCGCGCCGTAGGAGTCGTAGAACGGCTCGAAGGTCAGGACCTCGTCGCCGGGCCCGACAAGGGCCAGCAGGGACGCGGCGATTGCCTCGGTGGCGCCGGTGGTGACGATGATTTCAGTGTCCGGGTCCGGTTCCAGGCCGTAGAAACGGCTCTGGTGTGCGGACACGGCCTTCCGGAGCTGGGGGATCCCCTTGCCGGGCGCGTACTGGTTGGAGCCTTCGGCGATCGCGGCCTGGGCGGCCGCCTTGATCTCAGCGGGACCGTCCTCGTCGGGGAAACCCTGCCCCAGGTTGATGGCGCCGGTCTGCATGGCCAGCGTGGTCATCTCCTCGAAGATCGTCACGCCCAAAGCGCCGTCACTTGCCAGCAGGTTCGCCCCGGTGGCCGCCCGCTGCCAGGGTGCCGGAAGTGTTTGTGTCATTGGTTTCCTGCCTGTCTGTTGGGCCGCTTTGTTGGGCCGCGGCCCGGTGCCGGCCGGCACCCAAATTATGGTATCCCGGCCCGCCGATACGGTAGGTTCGGAGCATGAGACGCGCCGTATGCCCAGGCTCCTTCGACCCCATCCACAATGGACACCTCGAGGTGATCGCCAGAGCCGCGAGCCTGTTTGATGAAGTGATCGTCGCCGTGTCCACCAACTATGCCAAGAAGTACCGGTTTCCGCTCGAGGAACGGATCGAGATGGCCAGGGAGACACTGGCTTCGCTGCGGGGGATCGTTGTGGAACCCGTCGGGGAAGGCCTCCTGGCGGAGTACTGCCGGCAGCGCGGGGTGTCCGCCATCGTGAAGGGGCTGCGGTCGTCGTCGGACTTTGACTACGAACTGCCCATGGCCACCATGAACCGCCAGCTGAGCGGAGTGGAGACCGTGTTCCTGCCGGCGGAGGCGCACTACCTTCATCTCTCATCCACCCTGATCAAGGAAGTGGCCTCCCTGGGCGGCAGCGTCTCCGAGTACGTCCCCAGATCAGTGCTGAAGCGTCTCCCTTCCGGCGCGCCGTGAGCGGGCCGCTCCGGCAGGGGGTAGGCTGGTCCGGTACGTTTCCGGTGCACGCCGGCCGCGTGCCCCGGCGTGGCATCCGGTTTGAGTCCGTCAGGGAGTTCAGGCTAAGATGGTACGTCGGTCATATGTTCAACAGGAGTTCTCATTAAGCGAGATGCAAGTTCGCCCTTGATGTTCGATGTCAAGGACCTCGGACGCAGTCCGGGGAGCATGCGTACACTGACGGAACATGTACCCGCGCCGGGGGATCTCGGCGTGGCGCTCATTGGCGTTCAGGAAGGCTCGGATATCGAGCTCGACCTGAGGCTGGAGGCCGTACACGAAGGAATTCTGGTATCAGGAACCGCCCTCACCGAAGTAAAAGGTGAGTGCGGCCGATGCCTGGATCCCCTTGCGTATGACCTTGAGGTCAATGTGCAAGAGCTTTTCTTCTACGAGGACGCTGTGTTCTCGGACGGAGAAGACGAAGAAGAGCAACGTCGAGTCGAGCACGATCTGATCGATCTTGAGCCGGTGTTGCGGGACGCAGTTGTTACCATGCTGCCGTTCCAGCCGGTGTGCCGGGAAGACTGCCAGGGCCTGTGTTCCGAATGCGGAGCGCGCCTGGAAGACGAGCCGGGGCACCACCACGAGGTCGTAGATCCTCGCTGGGCTGCCCTAGCTGATCTGGCTAAGCCTGACCGGCAAAATTGATTTGTAAGTGTTTTTCTAGAGAGAAATGAGTTAGCCGTGGCTGTTCCCAAGCGGAAAATGTCTCGCTCAAACACCCGCGCCCGCCGCTCCCAGTGGAAGGCAACTGCCCCCCACCTGGTGAAGACCATCGAGAACGGCCAGGTCACCTACAGCCTGCCGCACCAGGCAAAGGTCGTTACCGACTCGGCTGGCACCGCGCTGTTCCTTGAGTACAAGGGCCGCAAGGTCGCGGACGTCTAATCGGCCCCCAAGCTGATCAGGATGTCTTCAACTGAAGAGCTTCTGAAGCGTCTCGGTGTCTTCATTGACGCCGGGACGCTTCGTCTTGCTCTGACACACCGTTCGTACGCCTACGAAAACGGCGGCATACCCACCAACGAGCGCCTTGAATTCCTGGGCGACTCGATCCTTGGCTTCTCCGTCACCGATGCGCTGTACCGCGACAACCCGACGCTCCCCGAGGGTGATCTGGCCAAGCGCAGGTCGGCCGTCGTGAGTACCCGCGCCCTGGCCGGCATTGGCCGCAGCCTGGGCATCGGGGACTACATCTACCTCGGCCAGGGGGAGAAGCTCACCGAAGGCAAGAACAAGGCCTCGATCCTGGCCGACACCATGGAAGCCCTCATCGGCGCCACGTACGTGTCCAACGACATCGAGACCGCCCGCCAGCTGGTGATGCGCCTCATCGGACCGCTCCTGAAGGACGCCGCCGCCCTCGGCGCCGGCACCGACTGGAAAACCAGCATCCAGGAGCTGGCCGCGGGACGGCAGCTGGGCAGCATCTACTACGCCGTGGAGGGTTCCGGCCCGGATCACGCGCGCACCTTCGTGGCCGTCCTCCAGATCGGCGGAACCGCCTACGGAAAGGGCTCCGGCCACTCCAAGAAGGAAGCCGAGCAGGAAGCAGCCGCGGATGCCTGGCGGAAGCTCTCCGGCGCTGAAAATAAGGCCCCGGCCGAAAACCCTGCACCGGCCGCCGCGGAGTCCGCACCGGGGGACTTAAAGCCGGCCCCCTCGGAACCCGCCGCGGGCAGCTAAGCGCCCGTGCCTGAACTTCCCGAAGTCGAGGTGGTCCGCCGCGGCCTGGTCAACTGGGTGCGCGGCCGGACCATCACCGGTGTCGACGTGGTTGACCCGCGCTCCGTGCGCCGGCACGCCCTGGGACCCGAGGATTTCGCCGGGAACCTTGAGGGGGCCAAAGTTCTAGACGTCGTGCGCCGGGGCAAGTTCCTCTGGATGCCGCTGGAGGGGGACGCGGCGCTGCGCGCCGGTGCCGATAACGGCGGCACCGGGCTGCCCGGCGTCGCCCTCATGGCCCACCTTGGCATGAGCGGGCAGCTCCTGATGCAGGACAGCTCCGTTCCGGACGAGAAACACCTGAAGATCCGCCTGCGGCTGAGCCCCGCGGAGGCCATGCCGGAGCAGCTGCGGTTCGTGGACCAGCGGATCTTCGGCGGCCTGTTCGTCACCACGCTCGTCCCCACGGACGACGGCGGACCCGGCGGACTCGCCGAGGACCCGGTGCCGGTCATCGCGGAGGAGGCCTCGCACATCGCGCGCGACCCCCTGGACCCGCACTTTTCCTTTGACACCTTCTACCGCCGCCTCCGGAAACGGAAGACCGGGCTCAAACGCGCACTGCTGGACCAGGGACTCGTCTCCGGGATCGGCAACATCTACGCCGACGAGGCCCTGTGGCGGGCAAAGCTGCACTATGCCCGGCCCACCGACACCCTCCGGCGGGCAGACGCCGAACGCGTGCTCGCCGCAGCCCGCGACGTGATGACCGATGCCCTCGCCGCCGGCGGCACGAGCTTCGACTCCCTGTACGTCAACGTCAACGGCGCGTCCGGCTACTTTGAGCGGTCCCTCAACGCCTATGGCCGGGAGGGCGAGGAGTGCCCGCGCTGCGCGGCCGCGGGGATCCGCAGCATCCTGAAGCGCGAGCAGTTCATGAACCGTTCCTCCTACACCTGCCCCGTGTGCCAGCCGCGGCCGCGCAACGGCCGCTGGTGACAATTCCCACCCTGTTCCCGGGTCCCGGAGCGCCGTAAATCCGGGGATCACGGCCCGTTAGCCACTAGATTTGGTGGATGACAAGCAGCCGCTGCCGCCACCTATGGAGATCTGAAACACCTTGCACCTCAAAAGTCTGACCGTCCGGGGCTTCAAGTCGTTTGCGTCGGCCACGACGTTCGACTTTGAGCCTGGTGTCACGGCAGTCGTCGGGCCCAACGGCTCGGGCAAGTCCAACGTGGTGGACGCCCTGGCCTGGGTCATGGGGGAGCAGGGCGCCAAGACCCTCCGCGGCGGCAAGATGGAGGACGTCATCTTTGCCGGCACGTCCGGCCGTCCGCCGCTGGGCCGCGCGCACGTCTCCCTCACCATCGACAACACCGACGGCGCACTCCCGATCGAATACAGCGAAGTCACCATCTCCCGCACGCTGTTCCGCACCGGCGGTTCCGAGTACGCCATCAACGGCTCGGGCTGCCGGCTCCTGGACATCCAGGAACTCCTCTCCGACTCCGGACTCGGCCGCGAAATGCACGTCATCGTGGGACAGGGGCAGCTGGACCGGGTGCTGCACGCCA
The DNA here is from genome assembly GCF_046536215.2 of Arthrobacter globiformis. GTDB lineage: Bacteria > Actinomycetota > Actinomycetes > Actinomycetales > Micrococcaceae > Arthrobacter > Arthrobacter globiformis_E. The sequence continues at coordinate 12,921 of NZ_CM143421.1, forward strand.
CTCCCGAGGACCGCCGGGGTTTCATCGAAGAGGCCGCCGGCATCCTCAAGCACCGGCGTCGCAAGGAGAAGACCGTCCGCAAGCTGGAGGCGATGCAGGCCAACCTGCAGCGGCTCAGCGACCTGACCGGGGAAATCCGCCGGCAGCTCACGCCGCTTGGCAAGCAGGCCGAGGTGGCACGGCGCGCGCAGACGGTCCAGTTCGAGGTCCGCGATGCCCGGGCCAGGCTGCTGGCCGATGACCTGGTCCAGCTCCAGAACACCCTGGCACAGGAGATCGCCGACGAGTCCGCACTCAAGGCGCGGCGCGCCGTCGTCGAAACCCAGCTCGAAGAAGGCCGGAAGCGCCAGGCCTCCCTGGAGCAGCTCGCTGCTGAGGCGACGCCGCAGCTGAACGCCGCCCGGGACACGTGGTACCAGCTCTCCGCCGGGCGGGAGCGACTGCGTTCCCTCGGCTCCCTGGCGCAGGAACGTTGCCGTCTGCTGGGCTCCGCAGACCCCGCGCCGGAGCCGGGCCGGGACCCGGAACAGCTGGAGCGGCAGGCCGCCCGGGTCCGCGGCGAGCAGGCGGAGCTGGAACAGGACATCCTGGACGGGCGTGCCGCGCTGGAGGCCGCCACAGCCGCCAAGTCAGCGGCCGAGGACGCCGCCGCAGCCGAGGAAAAGCGGCTCACCGCCGCGCTGCGGGCCGCCGCCGACCGGCGCGAGGGCCTGGCACGACTGGCCGGCCAGGTGGGGGCAGCACGGTCAAAAGTCGAATCTGCCCAGGCCGAAGTCGGCAGGCTCCGCGAATCCCTGGCCGCCGGCGATGAGCGGCGCCGGCACGCCCAGTCCGAGTTCACCGCGCTCGAGTCGCAGGTGGCTGGCGTCGAAGACGGCGAGGAAACCCTCGATGCCGAATACGAGGACGCCAGCGCCGCCCTCGACGGCATCCTCGCAGAGATCGATACCCTCAAAGCCACCGAGCGCGACGCCGTCCGCGAACGCGATGCGCTGAAGGCGCGGCACGAGGCCCTGCAGCTCGGCCTCAACCGCAAGGACGGCTCCGGGCATGTCCTCGGTGCCGGAGTGTCCGGCACGGTCGGTCCGCTGGCGGCGGCCCTGACCGTCGAAGCGGGTTATGAGGCCGCCGTCGCGGCAGCCCTGGGCAGTGCGTCGGACGCCATCGTGGTGCGGGACGCCGGAACGGCGGCAGAACTCGTGCGCCTGCTCCGGGACGACGACGCCGGCCGGGCCACGCTGCTGCTCGAGGCCGCGGCCCCTAACGCAGGAACGCCCGCTGCCGCAGGCGCTGCTGCATCCGGTGCGCTCCCGGCCGGGGCCCGCCCGGCGGCCGACCTGGTGGCGGCCTCCGGAACCACGGCGGCGGCCGTACGCACACTGCTCGCCGGCACCGCCGTCGTCGACGGCCTCGATGCCGCGGCGGACCTCGTCGCCCGGCACCCCGGCCTTACCGCCGTGACGCTGGCAGGCGACGTGTACACCGCCCTGACCGTCACCGGCGGTTCCGCGAAGGCGCCCTCGCTGCTCGAGGTGCAGGCCGCCGTCGACGACGCCGCATCCCGCCTGGCGGCGGTCACCGCCGGGCTGGAACAGTGCCGCTTTGCGCTCGCTGCCGCCGGCGCCCGCCGCGCCGAGGCACAGGAACGGGCGGACGCAGCGCTGGATCGCCTGCACGAATCCGACGCCCGGCTGGCCGCGGTGGCTGAACGGCTGGGCCACCTCAACTCGGTCCTGCGCAGCGCCGTCGGCGAGAGCGAAAGGCTGGCCGCGTCGCTGGCCCGCGCCGAGGCAAACATCGCCGCCGAACAGGAGGCACTGACGGCGGTGACCGCGCGGCTGGCCGCCGCTCAGGACGCGCCCGCCGAGGAGGAACCGTCCACGGAGCAGCGGGACGCGCTGGCACTGGCCGCCGCACAGGCACGGTCCGCGGAAATGGAAGCACGCCTGGCGCTGCGCAGCCGGGAAGAACAGCTCACGGCCATCCGCAACAGGGCCGCCTCGCTGGAACGGGCGGCAGCGTCGGAACGCCGGGCGCGCGAGCAGGCGGCCGAACGGGCCCGCCGCCGGCGGATCCAGGCAAAGCGGGCAGCGGCTGTCGCAGCCGCGGCGGAACAGCTGATCCGGTTCAGCGACGTCTCCGTCGAGCTGGCCAGCCGGGAGCGGGACCACGCCGAACAGGTCCGGGAGCAGCGGGACCGCGAACTGGCCGGCATCCGCACGGCCAACGACGCCCTGGCCCGCGAACTCGCCGAACTGACCGACTCGGTGCACCGTGACGAGCTGGCCCGTGCCCAGCAGCGGCTCCGGATCGAGTCGCTGGAAACGAAGTCGGTGGAGGAGCTGGGGCTCACCGCAGACCAGCTCGTGGCAGACTACGGGCCGGACCAGCCGGTACCCCTGCCCGCTGCCGCTTCCACGGACAAGTGGGCGGCGCTGCGGGCGCCGGTCGACGCCGAGGGCCAGCCCGTAGTGGAGGGCGTGCCGTTCGTCCGGGAGGAGCAGGAAAAGCGGCTCCGGAAGGCCGAGCGTGACCTGTCGTCGCTGGGCAAGGTCAATCCGCTGGCGCTGGAGGAGTTCGCCGCACTGGAGGAACGGCACCAGTTCCTCAGCACCCAGCTGGAGGACCTGAAGGCCAGCCGCAAGGACCTGCTGGACATCATCAAGGAAGTCGACGACCGCGTCCAGAAGGTCTTCTCCGAGGCCTTTGCGGACACCTCGGCCCAGTTCGTGCGGGTCTTCGGCCGGCTCTTTCCCGGCGGCGAAGGCAGGCTGGTGCTGACCGACCCCACTGACATGCTCACCACCGGCATCGAGGTGGAGGCACGGCCCGCGGGCAAGAAAATCAAGCGGCTGTCCCTGCTGTCCGGCGGCGAGCGGTCGCTCACGGCGGTGGCCCTGCTCGTGGCCATCTTCAAGGCCCGGCCTTCGCCGTTCTACGTCATGGACGAGGTTGAGGCCGCGCTCGACGACACCAACCTGGGCCGGCTCATCACGATCTTTGAAGAGCTCCGGGAATCCAGCCAGCTGATCGTGATCACCCACCAGAAGCGGACCATGGAGGTGGCCGACGCGCTCTACGGCGTCACCATGCGCGGCGACGGCGTGTCCACGGTCATCAGCCAGCGGCTGGGAGCGGACGTCTGAGAAGCCCCTGCAGCTTGTGAGAAGCTAGGGGTGTGAATGACATTCTCCCCATTCTTCTGCCCATTCTTGCTGCCCTGGTAGTCATCGGCGGCCTGGTCCCGGTGCTGATGAAGGCCCGGAAATCCGGCAAGCAGTACCCCGGCACCCGGGACGCCAACGACCCCGTTGAGCCGCTCGGAGGCGGAGGAACCCTCCTCGAGGACCGCCCGGCCGCGCCCGCCGCCCCTGCAGACCGCCAGGCGCCCGACGCCGTCGACCTTGAGGGGCTGGAAGCCGAAGTCCCGGATGACGCGGCCGGCCTGGAAACCATCCCGGTGGAGACGCCGCTGCCCGTGGCCGGCCGGCTCACCCGGCTCCGGGAGCGCCTGGTCAAGTCCAACAACGTCCTCGGCAAGGGCCTGCTGGCGCTGCTCTCCAGCGACAAGATCGACGAGGACGTCTGGGATGAGGTGGAGGAGACCCTGCTCCTGGCCGACCTTGGCACCGAACCGACCATGCAGCTCGTGGACGCGCTCCGCGAACGCGTGAAGGTCCTCGGCGCGCGCGATCCCGAGCACGTCAAGGCGCTCCTCCGGGAAGAGCTCATCAAGATCGTGGACCCCTCCATGGACCGGAGCCTGCGGATTGACCGGCACGCGGACCGGCCCGCCGTCATGATGGTGGTCGGCGTCAACGGCGTGGGCAAGACAACCACGGTGGGCAAGCTGGCCCGCGTCCTCGTTGCCGAGGACAAGGACGTCCTGCTTGGCGCTGCGGACACATTCCGTGCCGCCGCCTCCGAGCAGCTGGCCACCTGGGGACAGCGCGTGGGGGTTCCCACCGTGAAATCCGACATCGACGGCGCGGACCCGGCGTCTGTGGCGTACGAGGCCGTCAAGGCCGGCATTGACCAGGAAGTTGACGTCGTCATGATTGACACTGCCGGCCGCCTGCAGAACAAGGTGGGCCTGATGGACGAGCTGGGCAAGGTCAAGCGCGTCGTGGAAAAGCTGGCCGAGGTGGACGAGGTCCTGCTTGTGCTGGACGCCACCACCGGGCAGAACGGCCTCAACCAGGCTCGGGTCTTCGCGGAGGTCGTCAACATCACCGGCATCGTGCTGACCAAGCTGGACGGGACCGCGAAGGGCGGCATCGTCGTCGCCATCCAGAAGAGCCTCGGCGTGCCGGTGAAGCTCATCGGCCTCGGCGAGGGCGCGGACGACCTCGCACCGTTTGAGACCGAGGGTTTCGTCGACGCCCTCCTGAACTAGTCAACACCCCAAGTAAGTAGCAGCAGGGGGCGTTCCCAGCCTTGGGAACGCCCCTGCTGCTACCCAGTTGGGCCAGGCTACCCAGTTGGGCCGGGCTGGCGCTGAACCGTCTCCCGCGCGGCCAGCCAGCCCAGGGCGGCCGCCAGCAGCACGCCGCCTGTCGCGGCGAAGGCCCAGCCATAGCCAAGCCGGTCCGCCAGGAGCCCGACGAGCACCGGACCGAGGATCGCCCCGATGTCGGACGTCATCTGAAAGGCCGCGAGCACCGGTCCGCCCGAGCGTTCCCGCCCGATCACATCAGCAACCGCCGCCTGCTGCGCCGGGTTGAGCATTCCGGCGCCCGCCCCGGCCAGCACCGATGCCGCAAGGAACCACCCGAGCTCGTGGGTCAGGCCGATTCCCGCCGTGGCCGCCGCCGTGACCACGAGGCCGGCCACCATCATCGGCTTCCTGCCCAGGCTGTCCGCCAGCCTGCCCGACACGGTCAGGGCAAGGGCGTTCCCGGCGGCGAAGACTGCCAGCGCCCAGCCGGCCGCGCCGGGCCCGGCGCCCAGGGCTGTGACGGCAAACAGCGGCACCGTGGCCATGCGCACGCCGAACGTCGCCCAGCCGTTGGCGAAACTGGAAAGCATGGCTGCCCGGTAGGCGCTGTCGCGGACGGCCTCGCCGAGTTTCATGGCCGGCGCACCCGCTGCCTCGCCGCGGGCTGAGCCGGGAACATGGCTGAGCTGCGTCTGCACCACCAGGGCCGCCAGGACGAGGGCGCCGGCGTAGGCCAGGAACGGGACACGCAGGCCGAAGCCGGCCAGCAGGCCGCCGACAATCGGCCCGCAGACGTTGCCGATCAGGAACGCCGACGCGTAAGCACCCGACACCCGGCCGCGGCTCTCCGGCGGCGCCAGCCTGATGACCAGGGCCATCGAAGCCACCGTAAACATAACCGACCCTGCACCGCCCAGCCCGCGGAACACCAGCAGCTGCCAGTAGCTCTGGGCAAAGGCGCAGGCCGCGGTGGACGCCGCCACGATCAGCAGGCCCGCGACATAGACCGGCCGCTCGCCGAGCCTGCCGATGAGGGCACCGCCGGCGGGCGCGAACAGCAGCCGCATGAACGCAAAGATGCTGACGATGACGGCGGCGGCCGTCGCACCGACGTCGAACGTGGTGGCGAACTGCGGCAGCACCGGGGCCACGAGGCCGAAGCCCAAGGCGATCAGGAAGGCTGCGACGAGCATCACCTTGATGTCACGGGGCAGCGGAGCGCCGTCTGCGCGGCGGACCGCACTGAACCGGGGTTTGCCCGCGGCGTTACGGGGGAGTGGCGTCATGGAGCGGGGAATCCTTGGGAAACAGGCGGGATGGGCAGTTTGGGGCGGCTGAAACATAACCGTAACAAGCAGGATATGCACCATTTACGTCAGGGAGGTTGTTGTAACAGACCGGCAATCTAAATCCTCCGCCAGCGAAACACACCGCGGCAAAACTTGATTCAGGACGCAAAAGGCGTTGGGCAGGCGGATCACTCCGCACTATTCGATCAAGAGAGGACGTGCACCATGGAACTTACCGCAGGTCACGTATGGCTCATGGTGGCGGCGGCACTTGTGCTGTTCATGACACCAGGTCTTGCATTTTTCTACGGCGGCATGACGCGCGCCAAGGCTGCACTGAACATGATGATGATGAGCTTCATCTCCATCGGCATGGTCGGCGTGGTGTGGGTGCTCTGGGGCGCATCGATGAGCTCCGGCGAGGGATTCCTGGAGATCGTCGGAAACCCGTTCGCCACGTTCGGCCTCGAGGGCATCAACACCCCTGACGGCCTCATCAAGGTCGGCTACGCGGCCACCTTCGCAATCATCACGGTTGCCCTCATCAGCGGCGCCATCGCAGACCGCGCCAAGTTCGGCGCGTGGAGCGTCTTCGTGCCTGTCTGGGTCACCCTGGTCTACTGCCCCCTCGCCTACATGGTCTGGGGCGGCGGCCTCTTCGGTCCCGAAGGCGCCATCGGCAAGGCCCTCGGCCCCGCGATCGACTTCGCCGGCGGCACCGTGGTCCACATCAACGCCGGTGTGGCCGCGCTGATCCTGGTCCTCATCATCGGCAACCGCAAGGGCTTCGGCAAGGACCCGAACCACCGCCCGCACAACATCCCGTTCGTCATGCTTGGCGCGGCCATCCTGTGGTTCGGCTGGTTCGGCTTCAACGGCGGCGCCGCGACCACCGCGGAACAGGGCGGCCTGATCTGGGTCAACACCCTCGCAGCTCCGGCTGCAGCCATGCTCGGCTGGCTGGTCACCGAACGCGTCCGTGACGGCCACCCCACCTCGCTGGGTGCTGCCTCCGGTGTGGTTGCCGGCCTCGTCGCCATCACCCCGGCCTGTGCAAACGTCAGCCCGGTGGGTGCCCTTGGGCTCGGCGTGGTTGCCGGTGTGGCCTCCGCCCTCGCCGTGGGCCTCAAGTTCCGCTGGGGCTTCGATGACTCCCTGGACGTCGTCGGCGTGCACCTTGTCTCCGGCATCATCGGCACCGTGGCCCTGGGCTTCATCGCCCTGCCGACCGATGGCGTCGGCGGCGGCCTGTTCTACGGCGGCGGCTTCGCCCAGCTCTGGGCCCAGCTGGCCGCAGCCGGTGTCTCGATCGCCTACTCGGCCGTCCTGACCACGATCATCGCGCTGGCCATCCACAAGACCATGGGCTTCCGGGTCTCGCAGGAGCAGGAAGCAGTGGGCGTGGACCTCAGCCTGCACGCGGAAACCGCCTACGAGTTCGGCGTCGGCGGCCACGGCGGCAGCTTCCAGCCCCTGCACGAGCTGATCACCGGCGGGCACACCAGCGGCACGGATGCGGTTCCCGCAGGCACCGACGGCAAGAAGACAGAAGCAGAAGCAGGTAAGGAAAGCGTGGGGGCATGAAACTGATCACAGCAATCGTTCGTCCGGAGAAGCTCGAATCGATCCGCGAAGGCCTGGAGGCCTACGGGGTCCAGGGCCTGACGGTCAGCGCGGCCAGCGGCTACGGCCGGCAGCGCGGCTACACCGAGGTTTACCGGGGCGCCGAGTACAACGTGGATTTGCTGCCCAAGATCCGCGTCGAGGTGCTGGCCACGGACGAACAGGCTGACGACATCCTCGATGTCATCATCGCCAGCTCCAACACGGGCCGCGCCGGTGACGGCAAGGTCTGGACGGTGGATGTGTTCGAAGCAGTGCGGGTGCGGACGGGTGAACGCGGCGTAGCCGCCATCTAGCACCAGCCACCAGCCCAACGCAGCGGGAGGGCCGGTCACCAAAACGGTGACCGGCCCTCCCTGCGCGTTAAGCCTGTTGGGGGAGTCCTACTTGGGAGCCGTTCCGTCGGAGCCCGCCCGGTATTCCTCCAGCGGAACCTTGCCGGCTGCCCAGGCATCCAGCACCGGCTCCACGATCCGCCAGCACTCCTCCGCGGTGTCGCCCCTGACGGACAGCAGGGGATCCCCGGTCAGGACGCCCTCCAGGACTTCGCCGTACGGCAGCAGCTCGGAGGCGTTGAGCTCGGCCACGAGCGCCGCGCGGTCGAGCCTGAAGATGTCGCCGGGGCCGTTGACGTCCACGTCGAGCTCCAGCGTGTCCGGGCCGAAGCCGAGGCGGAGCGTGTTGGGCGTGTCCCTTCCGGTGAAACCGGCGGGCAGGTGCGGAACCGGCCGGAAGGTGACCACAGCCTCCTTGCGTTTGGTCCCGAGCGCCTTGCCGGATCGCAGGATGAACGGCACGCCTTTCCACCGCCAGTTGTCGATGTCCACGTGCACCTCGGCCAGGGTCTCGGTGTTCCGGTCCGGGTCCACGCCCTCCTCCGCGGCGTAGTCCGGGACGTCCTTGCCGCCGAGGCTTCCCGCGAGGTAGCGCGCCCGCCGGGTGCTGTCCGTGTAGGGCGGCTTGATGCTGCTGGCCCGCAGGACGGCGGCGATGGCGTCGCGGAGGTCGCGCTCGCCGATGGTTGCCGGCGGCTCGATGGCCAGCAGCGCCATGATCTGCAGCAGATGGCTCTGGATCATGTCGCGCAGGGCGCCAGCGCCGTCGTAGTAGCGCGCGCGCCCCTCCAGGGCCAGGTCCTCGTCGAAGATGATCTCCACCTTGGCTATGTGGTCGCGGCTCCAGACCGGCTCCAGGAAATTGTTGGCGAACCGCAGGCCGAGGATGTTCAGGACGGTGGCCTTGCCCAGGAAGTGGTCCACCCGGTGGATGTGGTCCTCCGGGACCAGGGTCAGGAGGGTCCGGTTGAGTTCGCGGGCGGACTCCTCGCCGGAGCCGAAGGGCTTCTCCATGACCAGGCGCGTCCCGGCAGGGACCTGTTCCGGGCGCAGGATTTCGCAGGCCTTCTGGCTCACCTGCGGCGGCAGGGCGAAGTAGACCGCAACCGGGCCCTCGAGGTCGGCCAGGAGCTGGGCGAGCGGGCCGTCTGCCGTGACGTCGGCCTGGTGGTAGTCCGTGGACTTTGCCATGGCCGCCAGGGCCTCCTTACCGGCGTCGCCAGCTGTTTCGGCGGCGGCGTCGAAGGCGGTGTGGACCCGTTCCTGCCACTGTTCCCGTGACCACGGATCCGAACCGGCCCCCACCAGCTTCAGGCCGGAGGCGCGCCCGGTGGCCACCAGCCGGGCCAGGCCGGGGAGCAGGAGCCGGCCGGTGAGGTCGCCGGAGGCACCGAGGATGAGCAGGGTTTTTACAGTCGTTTGGCTCGTCACCCTGCCAGCATGCCACCTTGAAGGCGTGTCTTGATACCCTAGATAGTCGAGTCCCGTACATCCACTGAAAGAAGTGCACGGCGCGTGTTCAATTCACTCTCTGACCGGTTGACAGCAACCTTCAAGAACCTTCGCGGCAAGGGCCGCCTCACCGAGGCAGATGTCGACGCCACAGTCCGCGAGATCCGGCGCGCCCTGCTGGACGCCGATGTTGCCGTGCCCGTGGTCCGGGAATTCACCGGGCAGGTCCGTGAGCGTGCGCTGGGCGCCGAGGTCTCCGGGGCCCTGAACCCCAGCCAGCAGATCGTGAAGATCGTCAACGAGGAGCTTGTCGAGATCCTCGGCGGCGAGACGCGGCGCATCCGGATGGCCAAGACTGGCCCCACCATCATCATGCTCGCCGGCCTTCAGGGCGCCGGCAAGACCACCCTTGCCGGAAAGCTGGCCAAATGGATGAAGGCGCAGGGCCACAGCCCCATCCTCGTCGCGTGTGACCTCCAGCGCCCCAACGCCGTGACGCAGCTGCAGGTCGTGGGCCAGCGCGCGGGCGTTCCCGTGTTCGCGCCGCACCCCGGCGCCACCTCCGAGCTGGCCCACCCGGCCGGCGACCCCGTCGCCGTCGCACGTGCCGGCGTTGAGGAAGCGCGCCAGAAGCTGCACGACGTCGTCATCGTGGACACCGCCGGCCGCCTCGGCGTCGACGCCGACATGATGGAGCAGGCGCGCCAGATCCGCCGTGCCATCGTCCCCAACGAAGTCCTCTTCGTCATCGACTCCATGATCGGCCAGGACGCCGTCAACACGGCCACCGCGTTCGACGAAGGCGTGAACTTCACCGGCATCGTGCTGTCAAAGCTCGACGGCGACGCGCGCGGCGGTGCCGCGCTGTCCGTTTCGTCGGTCACCGGCAAGCCCGTGATGTTCGCCTCCACCGGTGAAAGCCTGGACGACTTCGAACTGTTCCACCCGGACCGGATGGCCTCGCGCATCCTGGACATGGGTGACGTCCTGTCCCTCATTGAGCAGGCTGAAAAGTCCTGGGACAAGGAAGAAGCCGCCCGGATGGCGAAGAAGTTCGCCGACCAGGAGGACTTCACGCTGGATGACTTCCTCGCGCAGATGCAGCAGATCCGCAAAATGGGCTCCATGAAGAAGATGCTCATGATGATGCCCGGTGCGCAGAACATCCGGCAGCAGCTGGAGCAGTTCGATGAGCGCGAGATCGACCGGGTGGAGGCCATCGTCCGCTCGATGACCCCGCACGAGCGTGTGGCACCCAAGATCATCAACGGTTCCCGCCGGGCCCGCATCGCCCGCGGTTCGGGCGTGCACGTGTCCGAGGTCAACGGGCTGCTGGAACGCTTCGCCCAGGCCCAGAAGATGATGAAGAAGATGGCCCAGGGCGGCGGCATGCCGGGAATGCCCGGGATGCCCGGCATGGGGGCCGGCGGTGCCCGCAAGGGCGGCAAGAACGCGCCCAAAAAGAAGGCCCGTTCCGGCAACCCTGCCAAGGCGGCGCAGGAGCTCCGCGAAGCAGAGGCCAGGCGGGCCGCGGGGGCCAAGGCTGTGCCAACGGGAGCAGCCTTCGGCCAGCAGTCGGGCGATTTTGATCCGTCCCAGCTGAACCTGCCCAAGGGCTTCGACAAGTTCATGGGCGGCAAATAGGGCGCACGGTCATGTCGGCCGGCGCCGATGTCAGACCGCTGCCATAAGGTTGGGTCATGTATAAGCAGCGGGTAGTCTTCGTCCACGGTGCCGGTAATTTCGGCTCCGCGGCGTGGCCGCGCCAGCATGGCATGGCCCTGCAGTATGACGCCCTGTTTTTGCGGCGGCACGGCTTTGACGCCGAGGCCGAACCGCTGGAGACCGACTTCGCCGAGGACGCCCGCATTGTGCTGCGGTCCCTGGCCGACGACGGCCGCGGGGCCGCCGGGGGCCACGTGGTGGCGCATTCGCAGGGCGCCATCGCCGCGATGATGGCCGCCGTCGAACGCCCCGATCTGGTCTTCTCGCTGACGCTCGTGGAACCCGCCTGCCTGTCGCTCACCGCCGACCTGCCTGCCACCGCCGCGCACCGAGCCCTGATGGAGCCGCTGTTCGAGGTCCGGCACCAGCTCGGCGACGACGACTATGAGCGCGAGTTCCTGCGCCGCGCCTTCGCAGCGGACACACCGGAGCCCAGTACGCCCGAGGCGAAGCGCGCCGCGCGCCGGCTGCGCCTGCAGGCACCGCCGTGGCAGGCGCCGCTGCAGATCGTGCCGGGCGTTCCCACCCTGGTGCTCACCGGCGGCTGGGAGCCGCTGTACGAGGAAATTGCGGGCTACCTGCGCGAGACGGGCGCCGTGCACCGCATTGCGGCGGGAGGGCACCGGCCCCAGGATTCACCCGAGGGCGACCGCTACATCCGCTCATTTATCGCCGAGGTCAGCCGGCGGCAGCAGCCCCGGGCCAGCTGACGGAGCAGCCTCCTAAAAAACGTTCCGGGATCCCGCCCGGCCGGCCCCCAATGCCTGCCGGACGGAACCCCCGAAGTCCCGCTAGTTGCGGATGAGCCGTTAGTTGCGCGCCGATTCCGGAAGCCGCAGCTCCGGCAGGTACACCTTGCCGCCCGCAGCGAGGAATTCCTGGCTCTTTTCACGCATGCCCTCCGCCATTTCGGCGAGGGCTGCCTGCGCTTCGGCTGAGCCGTACTCGTTCCGGATGTCCTGGCTGATCCGCATGGAGCAGAACTTGGGTCCGCACATCGAGCAGAAGTGAGCTGTCTTGGCGGGTTCCGCCGGCAGCGTCTCGTCGTGGAAGGATTCGGCCGTCACCGGGTCCAGCGACAGCGCGAACTGGTCGCGCCACCGGAACTCGAAGCGGGCCTTGGACAGTGCATCGTCCCGCTCGTTCGCGCCGGGGTGTCCCTTGGCGAGGTCCGCGGCATGCGCGGCGATCTTGTACGTGATGACGCCGGTCTTCACGTCGTCCTTGTTCGGCAGGCCCAGGTGTTCCTTCGGTGTGACGTAGCAGAGCATGGCCGTGCCGTAGCGGGCGATTTCGGTGGCGCCGATGGCCGAGGTGATGTGGTCGTAGCCGGGGGCCACGTCGGTGACCAGCGGGCCCAGCGTGTAGAAGGGCGCACCCTTGCAAAGTTCCTGCTGGCGCTCAACGTTCTCACGCACCAGGTGGAACGGGATATGACCCGGTCCTTCCACCATGACCTGTACGTCGTACTCCCAGGCCCGCTGGGTCAGCTCGGCCAGGGTATCCAGTTCGGCGAACTGCGCGGCGTCGTTGGCGTCCGCCGTCGCGCCCGGCCGAAGGCCGTCACCCAGCGAGAAGGCGACGTCGTACTTCGCGAAGATCTCGCAGAGCTCGTCGAAATGGGTGTACAGGAAGTTTTCCTGGTGGTGCGCAAGGCACCAGCCGGCCATGATCGACCCGCCGCGGGAGACGATGCCGGTCACGCGGTTCGCCGTGAGCGGCACGTACCGCAGCAGCACGCCGGCGTGGATGGTCATGTAGTCCACACCCTGTTCGCACTGCTCGATGACGGTGTCGCGGAAGATCTCCCAGGTCAGGGCGTTTGCTTCGCCATTGACCTTTTCCAGGGCCTGGTAGATCGGCACGGTGCCGATCGGCACCGGGGAGTTGCGGATGAGCCACTCACGCGTGGTGTGGATGTCATCGCCCGTGGAGAGGTCCATGACCGTGTCCGCGCCCCATTGGGTGGCCCACTGCAGCTTGTCGACCTCCTCCGCGATGGAGCTGGTGACGGCCGAGTTGCCGATATTGGCGTTGATCTTCACCAGGAACGCCTTGCCGATGATCATGGGCTCGGATTCCGGGTGGTTGATGTTGCTGGGGATGATGGCCCGGCCGGCGGCGAGTTCGCTGCGGACCAGTTCCACATCGCAGTTTTCGCGGAGGGCCACGAAGCGCATTTCGGGGGTGATGACGCCCTGCCGCGCGTAGTGCATCTGCGTCACGGTCTTGCCGTCAGCCGCACGGCGCGGCACCGGCCGGGCGCCCTTCCACTCGGCGGAAGCCGCGCCGCGGCGCACGGCTGACTTGCCGTCGTCGAGCAGGTTCCGTTCACGCCCGTCGTACGTCTCGGTGTCCGCCCGTGCCGCAATCCATTCAGAACGGAACGGTGCCAGGCCCACCACCGGGTTGCTGCCCGGACCCGCCGTGCGGTAAACCCGCAGCGGTTCGTTCTGCTCGCCGTTCGGTGACGGCTCGAGGGCGATTTCCGTTACCGGAACGCGCAGGCCGTCGCCTTCGAGGTAGGCCAGTGAATGGGATTTCAGCGACTGCGTGACACTTCCGGCAGCATTGCCGGCGGCTTCACTTTGGGCTGTATCACTTTGGGCTGCATCAATTTGGGCAGGGCTCAGCTGTGATTTCTGGGTGCTCAATTTACTGCTCACTTCCTTCGCCGGCATTACCCGGACAGGTTCAACGGTCGCAGGCTGCTCCAGCCTGATCTCAGCCCCTGCAGGGGCCCCCGTGTGGTCGTAAACGAAGCTACCACAGCTGCGCCTTAGGCTGGTGTCATGGCGCACATCATCGAATTCAGCGGACCGGTGCTCACTGCGGCTGACGAGGAACGCCGCGGACTCTGGTCCGTGGACGGGAAGCTGACGTTCGAACCTCCGGTCCGGCGGCCGGACGCCGTCCTGGACGGCTGGGTCCTGCCGGGGTTCGCCGATGCCCACTGCCACATCGGGCTGGGCCCGGACGGTGCCGTGGACGACGACGTGGCCTACGACCAGGCAATGATGGACCGCAACGCCGGCACCCTGCTGGTCCGGGATGCCGGGGCCGCCAGCGACACCCGGTGGCTGCAACAGCGGGACGACACCCCACGGATCATCAGGGCCGGCCAGCACGTTGCACGGTCCCGCCGCTACCTGAGGAATTTCGCGGTGGAAGTCGAGCCGGAAGGCCTCGTGGAGGCGGTGCGCAAGCAGGCCCGGGAAGGTGACGGCTGGGTCAAGCTGGTGGGGGACTGGATCGACCGGACCGCCGGCGACCTCGCGCCGTCGTTCCCGGCCGCGGCTGTGCGGGACGCCGTCCGCGCGGCCCACGACGAGGGGGCCAGGGTCACGGCGCACTGCTTCGGCGAAGGCACCCTGGACGACATGCTGGACGCCGGCATCGACTGCATCGAGCACGCCACGGGCCTGCTGCCCAGGCACATCCCCCGGTTCGTCGAGCAGCAGGTGCCGATCGTGCCGACGCTCATCAACATCGCGACCTTCCCGGACATTGCCGCCCAGGCCGAGCCGAAGTTTCCGCGGTATGCCGGGCACATGCGCTCACTGTGGGCCCGTCGCCGGGAACGCGTCCTGGAGGCCTATGAGGCCGGCGTCGAAATTTATGCCGGAACGGACGCCGGCAGTGTGATCCGCCATGGCCGGATCGCGGACGAAATCCTTGAGCTGCACGCCGCCGGACTGCCGGCTGCAGCGGCGCTGGACGCGGCCTGCTGGCGGGCGCGCCGCTGGCTGGGCGCCGACGGCCTGGCCGAAGGGGCGGCGGCCGACGTGGTGGTCTGCCGGGAGGACCCCCGCGCCGTGCCGGAGACCATCCGCAGCCTCACGAATGTGGTCCTGCGCGGCACGATCGTTCATAGGAATAAATTGAAGCTTCAAGTAATTTAGTAATGTAGAGGCCGCCGAAATCCGGTGGTCCGGACATTCGGGAGTATTCAATGACAGCAGCAGACAGCAGCCAGGACTTGCTTCCTGCCGATCTCACCATGGGCACCGTCATGCTCAAGGTGGGCGACATGAAGCTCATGACCGATTACTACCAGCGCGCCCTCGGCCTCGACGTCGTCGCCGAGCAGGACGGCGGCCTCTACCTCGGCCGGCTTAAGACGCCCCTGGTCCACCTCGCTCCCGCTCCGGGCCTCAACATCCCCGGCCGGGGCGAGGCCGGCCTCTTCCACACGGCGCTGCTGTTCGAGGACCAGTCCTCGCTGGCAGCCACCATTGCCAGTGCGGCCCAGTACGAGCCGCAGGCCTTCGTGGGCAGCGCCGACCATCTGGTGAGTGAGGCGTTCTATTTCACCGATCCGGAGGGCAACGGGATTGAGCTCTACTGGGACCGTCCGCGTTCTGCGTGGTCCTGGGAAGGTAAAAACGTCGTCATGGACAGCCTGGCGCTCCCGCCGCAGAAGTACCTCCAGGACCACCTCACGCAGGAGTCCGTCGAAAGCCAGCGGGGCACCGGCGCAGAGGTGGGCCACGTCCACCTGCAGGTGGGCGACGTCCAGTCCGCCCACGACTTCTACGTCGGCACCCTGGGCTTCGAAAAAACGGCGGGCTGGCACGGCCAGGCCCTGTTCGTGTCCGCCGGCGGCTACCACCACCACATGGCCATGAACGTCTGGAACAGCCGCGGCGCCGGCCCCCGCCGGGACACCCTGGGTCTTGGTGAGGTTCTCATCGAGGTGCCTTCGGGGGACGACGTCGGCTCCCTCGCCGACCGCCTCAAGGTCGCCGGAGTCGAGTCGCACCATACCGGTGCCGAACTCCGGTTTGAGGATCCGTGGCGCAACCGCCTCCGCGTCGCCGTGCGCTAAGCCGCTGCACTAAGCCCGTCCGCTAAGCCCGGCGAACCCGGTTGGGTTAGGCTGACATTCGAAGGGCCCCGGCACCGCCGGGGCATGCACGCCGACGGAATGAGGACGAATCCATGGGCTTCACCGAAGTGTTTGTCGCCACCCACAATGACGCCCTCAAGCGCGCAGAGGCGCTGGAAGGCGGCGCCGCCGCCGGAGACGGCATCCGGATTGCCGGCATCAGTGATTTTGAGATCGAACAGCTCGGCGACCTCGCCGGTGCCGCGGTGCACGCCGCGGGCGCGGACTACGAGCTGGCCATGGTTGACGTGGCCAGCGATTCGCTGCTGGGCGTGCCGGCGGCGATGGTCCGTGCCCTGGCTGAACTCCTGACGTACGAATCCGAGGGGGAGGGCAACGTCCTGGATGACGTGGCCGAGCGCTGGGCTGCCGAGGACGACATGCCGTTTGGTGCGGGGGAAGCCAAGGCCTACGTCCAGCAGCTCGCGGAGCTTGCCGGCACCGTGGACGAAGGCAGCAGGACCGGCCTCTACGTCTGGTCTTCCTAGCCCGGCCCCGCCTTCCGGACGCCCGCAAGACTCCGTCCGCATGTCAAGTCGAAATAAAGCGGGCGATCTGGCACAATAAACAGGTACTCGATCTGCGTGGCCCCTCTCTCCGCGTCTGGATCCTGTCCTATTCGAACCCCCAAGTACGGCCCGCCCCACGGGTGCAGAACGCGGGTTCAACCCCGTTTCAGAAACAGGAGTGACCACAAAAGTGGCCGTAAAGATTCGCCTTAAGCGCTTCGGTAAGATGCGCGCACCGTACTACCGCATCGTTGTCGCCGACTCGCGCACCAAGCGTGATGGCCGTGCCATCGAAGAGATCGGCAAGTACCACCCCACCGAGGAGCCCTCATACATCGAGGTCAACTCCGAGCGTGCACAGTACTGGCTGTCCGTCGGCGCGCAGCCGTCGGAGCAGGTCGCCGCGATCCTGAAGATCACGGGTGACTGGCAGAAGTTCAAGGGTCTGCCGGGCCAGGAAGGCACCCTGAAGACCAAGGCCGACAAGGAAGCATTCGTTGCTCCCGAGAAGGGTTCCGTGATCATCCCGGAAGCCATCACCAAGAAGGCCAAGGCATCGGAAGCCCCCGCCGAGGCTGAAGCAGAGACCACCGAGGCTGAGTAAGTTGCTGGCAGAAGCGCTCGAACACCTTGTCCGCGGCATTGTCGACTCCCCTGAGGACGTCAAGGTCAGCGCCAAGAACAACCGCCGCGGGGATACCCTCGAGGTGCGCGTTCACCAGGAAGACCTGGGACGGGTAATCGGACGCCAGGGCCGCACCGCGCGTGCACTCCGCACGGTCGTGGCGGCACTGGCAGATGGCGAGCAGGTCAGGGTCGACGTCGTCGACACCGACCGCCGCCGGTAACGCGCCTGCAACACTTGTGTTAACGTCCGGCCCCTCCACCAGCTAACGGTGGAGGGGCCGGACTGTTTTGGGCCCTGACAGCATTCAGGACGCCCGCACCAGTCCTACCCCGCACCACAAACAGAGGAACACATGCAGCTTCAGGTGGCCCGTATCGGCAAGCCCCACGGAATCCGCGGCGAGGTGACCGTCCAGGTGCTCACCGACGCGCCCGAGGACCGTTTCGTTCCCGGCACCGAGTTCGTGGTGGAACCCGCCTCCGCCGGACCGCTCACCGTGCGCAGCGCCCGCTGGAACAAGGACATCCTCCTCCTCGGTTTTGCGGAGGTGGCTGACCGGAACCGCGCCGAGACCCTGCGGGGCGCCAAACTGTTCATCGAGACCGAAGAGCTCGACGAGGATGACGACGAGGGCTGGTACGAGCACGAGCTCGTCGGCCTCGAGGCCCGGGTCGGCTCCCAGGCCGTGGGCAAGGTCGCCGCCCTGAACACCATGCCGGTGCAGGACCTGCTCGTCGTCGAAACCCCGGACGGCAAGGAAATCCTCATCCCGTTCGTGGAGCAGATCGTCCCCGAGGTGAACATCGAGGGGGGCTACGTCCTGCTCACCCCGCCGGCCGGCCTGTTCGAGATCAACGAGGAGGGTGCGGAGGATCCGGAGACGAGGGGCTCGGACTCCGCAGAGGACCCGACCGAGGATTCTGCCCCGGAAGACGCTGAGCCGGAGGCCAAAGCGTAGATGAGAATCGACGTCGTCAGTATCTTTCCCGAGTACCTGGCACCGCTGGAGCTGTCGCTCATCGGCAAGGCCCGCCAGGACGGACTGCTGGACCTGAACGTGCACGACCTCCGCACCTTCACCACCGACCGCCACCGCACCGTGGACGACACCCCTTACGGCGGCGGCGCCGGGATGGTGATGAAGGCCGAGCCGTGGGCCCAGGCGCTCGAGTCTGTGGCAGCCGCCCGGCCGGCCGGCGCGCCCAAACCCGTGCTGATCGTCCCGTCACCGGCGGGGGAGCGGTTCAACCAGGCGCTGGCCTACGAGCTTGCCGAGGAGGAGCAGCTGGTGTTCGCCTGCGGGCGGTACGAGGGCATCGACGAGCGCGTCATCGAATGGGCGGAGGAACACTTCACGGTCCGCCCGGTCAGCCTCGGCGACTACGTCCTCAACGGCGGTGAGGTGGCCGTCCTGGCCATGGTGGAGGCCATCGGCCGGCTGCTCCCCGGCGTGGTGGGGAACCCCGAGTCGCTCGTGGAGGAGTCGCACACGGACGGCCTGCTCGAGTACCCCGTCTACACCAAGCCGTCGGTCTGGCGCGATCGGGAAGTCCCGGCCGTCCTGCTCAGCGGCAACCACGGCAAGATCGCCCAGTGGCGCCGCCACGAACAGTACCGCAGGACGGCGGAACGCCGTCCGGACCTGCTTGAAAAGTTCGACGCCGGAACGCTGCCCCGCGCGGACCGCACCGCTCTCGCGGACCTGGGGTACGACGTCGTCGACGGTCACCTTAGGTCCCGGCCGGAAGCCTGAGCGATTCCCGGGAGGCCGCGCGTCCCATGCGGAACGAAACGTTTCCAAATTAACCAATTCGTTCCATATGGGGCATAATTAATCCTTGTGTCTGCTGGGTCCGCACCTGCCACAGGGGGAGCGCAACCAACAGCAAGGCACCCCGGTGCCGCCAAAGGGTGGCGGAACCGGACCTCAACACTTCGGCGGCGATTCCCGGAAATCTCCGGGCTTGGCCGCCGTGACCCAAAGTGGATGACCTGTGGCGTTCACCAGGAGTGGATCAATGCATATCCTCGATTCCGTAGATGCAGCCTCGCTGCGCACTGACGTTCCCGAGTTCCGCGCGGGTGACACCCTCAAGGTTCACGTGAACATCATCGAAGGCAAGAACTCCCGTGTCCAGGTCTTCCAGGGCTTCGTCCTGGGCCGCCAGGGTGACGGCGTCCGCGAAACCTTCACCGTCCGCAAGGTTTCCTTCGGTGTCGGCGTTGAGCGTACCTTCCCGGTGCACTCCCCGATCATCGAAAAGATCGAGGTTGTCACCAAGGGTGACGTCCGCCGCGCCAAGCTTTACTACATGCGTGCACTGCGCGGTAAGGCTGCGAAGATCAAGGAAAAGCGCGACTTCAGCACCGCCAAGTAAGTCCAGCCGGACTTTCACGGCGGGTCCCCAACCCGTGTCCGGCCAGCGCCGGAGCCATCCGCAACAGCGCCACAGGATACGGATTATGGACCAGACGAAACGCCAGCCAGGGAAACCGGGCTGGCGTTTTGCGTTGCTGGCAGTACTGGCCGCCGTCCTGGTCAGCGGGCTGATCCGTTCCCTGTGGCTGGACGTCTATTACATTCCGTCGGCCTCAATGGAGCCGCTGTTCGGCACGGGGGACAGGATCCTGGTGTCCCGCACGGCGTTCCAGTCGGAACCGATCCGCCGCGGCGACGTCGTCGTGTTCGACGGCCGGGGCTCGTTCGCACCGCTGAACAGCGGCGAAGGCCCGCTGCAGGAAGCGGCGGCTGCGGCAGGGCACTGGCTGGGACTGACCGGCAGTGATACTACATATGTAAAGCGGGTCATCGGGCTCCCCGGCGACCACGTGGTCTGTTGCGACGCCGGCAAACGCCTCACAGTCAACGGTCAGCCGCTGGTGGAACCCTACCTGTATGACGGTGATGCAGCGAGCACCCAGAAGTTCGACGTGACGGTTCCGGAGGGCCGGCTGTGGCTGCTCGGTGACCACCGCTCGGTGTCCGCCGACTCCCGCAGCCTGCTGGGGGCGCCGGGCGGCGGCATGGTGCGGGCGGACAGGGTGATCGGCAGGCCGGTACAGATTCTCTGGCCGCTTGATAGATTTGCGTCAGTGGCACGGCCGCCGTCGGCGGCCAAAACAACAACAAAGGACGGACAGTAAATGCCGGAAATTGATCCCGGGAGCTCCGAACCGCGGCAGGCTGCCGCGCGGCCGGGACGGCATGCCGCCCAAGAGCCTGTTTCTGAGGTATCCGCCCCCGGCGGATCCGGATCCGGTTCGCCTTCTCCTGCCGGCCCCCGCCGCCAGGACAAGGCCCGGGGCCGCAACCCCTTCCTGCTGTGGCTGAAGGAAATCGCCACGGTGGTGGTGATCGCCGTCGTGCTGTCCTTCCTGATCAAAACCTTCCTGTTCCGGGCCTTCTATATTCCCTCCGAGTCGATGGTGAACACGCTGGACATCAACGACCGCATCTTCGTGAACCTCCTTGTTCCTGAGCCGTTTGCCCTGGAACGCGGCGACGTGGTGGTCTTCAAGGACACCAAGGGCTGGCTGCCGCCCACACCGCAAAAGGCCGACGGCCCGTTCAGCGTCGTGGAGGACGGGCTGACCTTCGTGGGCCTGCTGCCGGACAACTCCGAGCAGCACCTGGTCAAGCGCGTCATCGGGCTGCCGGGGGACCACGTCGTCTGCTGTGACGCCGGCGGGAAAATCACCGTCAACGGCGCCGCGCTGGACGAGAAGTACGTCAATCCTGCTGAAGTTCCGGCGGTGCGGACCTTCGACGTCGTCGTCCCGCAGGGCAAAGTCTGGGTGATGGGGGACAACCGCAACCACTCGGCGGATTCCCGTGCCCACACCGACACCAACGGCGGCTTCGTGGACATCGCGGACATCGAAGGCAAGGCAGCGGTCATCGCCTGGCCCATGAACCGCTGGGCGGCACTGGACAACTATCCCGACGTCTTCAAGAATGTGCCCTCGGCAGGTTAGCCATGTCCGTTGCACCCACCCTTGACTACGAGAAGCGCTTCCTGCCCCGCGGGGCGCGGTTCCTCGCCGGCGTCGACGAGGTAGGCCGCGGTGCCCTGGCGGGGCCGGTAAGCGTGGGAATCGCCGTCGTGGACCTGCAGAACATGGAACTGCTCGCCGATGTGCGGGACAGCAAACTGCTCAAGGCGGCCGACCGGGAACGCCTGGACCCGCTGGTTCGGGCCTGGAGCGTCGCCTCCGCCGTGGGACATGCCAGTGCGCGCGAAATCGACGAACTCGGCATCATGGGCGCCCTCCGGATGGCCGGAAACAGGGCGTGGTTCGAGATCCTTGGCGGCGGCATCACACCCGACGTCGTCCTGCTCGACGGAAGCCACAACTGGCTCTCTCCCGCGGTCCAGCCGTCGCTGTTCGACGAAGTCATCACCGACCCCGGCTGCGACGCGCCCGTCCACACCCTGGTCAAGGCAGACATGCAGTGCCTCAGTGTGGCAGCAGCGAGCGTCCTGGCCAAGGTGGAGCGCGACCAGCAGATGCGGGACCTGCACCTTGAGTGTCCGGACTTCGGCTGGGACGTCAACAAGGGTTACGCCACCGCGGCGCACCGGGAAGCCATCCGCACCCACGGGCCAAGCCCTTACCACCGCGTCAGCTGGAACCTGCTCTCCGAGTAGCGGACCTGCCCTCGGGGTAGCGCTGTGCACGGGTTCCCGCCGCATGGTGCAAGATGGAACCATGAGTGCCGAAGACCTTGAGAACTATGAGACCGATATGGAGCTCCAGCTCTACCGGGAGTACCGCGATGTCGTGGGTCTGTTCAGCTATGTCGTCGAGACCGAGCGGCGCTTTTACCTTGCCAACCACGTGGACCTGCAGGCGCGCAGCGCCGACGGCGAGGTCTACTTCGACCTCACGCTCCAGGACGCCTGGGTCTGGGATGTCTACCGTTCGGCGCGGTTCGTGAAGAGCGTCCGGGTCATCACGTTCAAGGACGTCAACGTCGAGGAACTGCCGCGCAACGAAGAGCTCGCGCTGCCCAAGGACGTCGACCTCGGCAACTAAGGTTACTTCCTCCATCCCGGAGCACTATTCCTCCACAGCCGGTGTTTCCGGGAGTTCCCCCCTTGGCCCCTTCCCGCGTTCGTCCTGAGCTTTCCACATAGCGTGACCGGGATCTGTTCCGGGTGAGCCAAAGCCAAGGACCTGCTGGGCCGGCGCGGGGAAGAACTCGCGGCGGAGTACCTGGAATCGCTGGGGATGCTGATCGTGGAGCGCAATTGGCGCTGCCCGGACGGCGAAATCGACATTGTCGCACTGGACGGGGACGCCCTCGTCATCGCCGAGGTGAAGACGCGGCGTTCGCTCGCGTACGGTCACCCGTTCGAGGCGGTGGGCACAGACAAGCTCGCCCGGCTGCACCGCCTGGGTTCGGCCTGGTGCCGGGACCACGGACTGCGGCTACCGCTGCGCCGGGTGGACGTCATTGCCGTGCTGGACGACGGCGTCGGAAAACCCACCGTTGAGCACCTCAGGGAGGTGCTGTGATGGCGCTGGGAAGAGCCTATTCGGTGGCCCTCGTCGGCCTCAATGGCTACATCGTGGAGGTCGAGGCCGACATCGGCCAGACGCTGCCGGCCTTTGTGCTTCTGGGGTTGCCGGACGCCTCCCTGAATGAAGCCCGTGACCGCATCCGTTCAGCGGCGCAGAACTCCGGCATCCCGCTGAGCCGGCGGAAGATCACTGCCAACCTGATCCCGGCATCACTGCCCAAGCGCGGTTCCGGCTTTGATCTTGCCATCGCGATGTCGGTGCTGCGTGCCGCGGAGGACATCCAGCCCACGGGGCGCACGGTCTTCATCGCCGAGCTCGGACTGGATGGACGCCTCAGGCCTGTCCGCGGCATCCTGCCGGCCGTGATGTCCGCGGTGCAGGCGGGGTTCACCGACATCGTGGTTGCCCAGGCGAATGCAGCCGAGGCCGAACTCGTCCCCGGCGCCAGGGTCCGCGGCTACCGGACCCTGGCACGGCTGGTATTCGATTTTGGCGCTGACCCGCAGGAACTTGTCCTCGACTTCGCACCGGAGGACGAACCCGCCGGGACTGAGCCTGTGTCCGTGGACGTGGCTGTTCCGGACATGTGTGACGTGTCCGGCCAGGCGGAGGCACGCCGTGCCCTCGAAGTCGCCGCCGCGGGTGCCCACCACCTGCTGCTGACCGGCCCGCCCGGCGCCGGCAAGACGATGCTGGCTGAGCGGCTCCCGGGGCTTTTGCCGGACCTGCGTGACGCCGAGGCGATGGAAGTGACGGCGATCCATTCGCTGTGCCAGCTCCCCACATCCGAGGTACAGCTGGTCCGGCGGCCGCCCTTCGAGAATCCGCACCACACGGCCACGGCGGCGGCGATCATCGGCGGCGGTTCGGGGCTGCCACGTCCAGGCGCCGCGTCCCGCGCGCACCGCGGAATTCTCTTCCTTGACGAGGCGCCCGAATACGAACGCCGGGTCCTGGATGCGCTCAGGCAGCCCCTTGAGAGCGGCGAGCTGGTCATCCACCGCTCGGCGGGCGCAGCGGCCTACCCCGCGCGGTTCCAGCTGGTGCTGGCGGCCAACCCGTGTCCGTGCGGCAAGGCTTCGGGCAAGGGCATCGAATGCACCTGCACCCCGTTCATGCGGCGCCGCTACATGTCCCGCATGTCCGGGCCGCTCCTGGACCGCGTGGACATCCAGCTGCAGGTGGACCGTGTGTCGCTGGCCGACTTTGGCCAGTCCGGAGGAGCGGAGGACAGCGCAACTGTCGGTGCCCGCGTCCTCGCTGCCCGGGCCCGCCAGCTGCAGCGGCTACAGCCCCTGGGAATGGAGACAAACTCCCAGGTGCCCGGGCGCATCCTGCGCAGCGAGCTGAGGCTCGCGGGCGCCACCACCAGGATCCTTGACCATGCGCTGGAACGCGGCGTGCTCACGGCCCGGGGCTACGACCGTGTTCTCCGCCTTGCCTGGACTTTGGCCGACCTCGGCGGCCGCGATCAGCCCGACGGCAACGACATCGGACAGGCCCTGAGCCTCCGCCAGACCGCGTCTGCGGCGGCGTGAAAGGAACCCACATGCAGAACGAACGACTTGCCCGAGCCGCACTGTCCAGGCTCATGGAGCCGCAGGACGTCGCTGGCCTGGCTCTGGTGCACGTGACCGGTGCAGAAGACGCCTTGCGGATAGCCACCGGCCAGCTCAACTACGGGCCGGAGCTGGAACAGGACATCACCGGGTTACTGGCAGAGCACAGTTCGGTACACTCCTGGGCAGGCCTCGGTGCCGCGCTGAAGCGCTGGATGCCGAGGATTCCCGACATCGCCCCCGAGCGCGACCTGGCCACGATGCAACGACTGGGCGGCCGGATGATCATTCCGACGGACAGTCTGTGGCCGCGGCAGCTGGACGACCTTGGCCTGCACCAGCCCATCTGCCTGTGGTGGCGGGGCATCGAGCTCGAACTTCCCCCTGCAGCCAGGGCGGTGGCCCTCGTGGGTTCGCGGGACAGCACCAGCTACGGCGCGTCAGTCACCGGTGACCTCGCCTATTCGCTGGCGCAGAAGGGATTCACAGTGGTCTCCGGCGGCGCGTACGGGATTGATGCCCACGCGCACCGGGCTGCCCTGGCAGGAGGCACGGATGCCATGCCCACCATCGCCGTGATGGCTGGCGGCGTGGACCGCTTCTATCCATCCGGGAATGAGGATCTCCTGCGCGCCGTAGCCAACCAGGGTGCCGTGCTCGCCGAGGTTCCACCCGGTTCGGCGCCCACCCGGTACCGGTTCCTCCAGCGCAACCGACTGATCGCTGCGCTCGCGTCCGTCACGGTTGTGGTGGAGGCCAGGTGGCGGTCAGGAGCGCTGAACACCGCCCATCACGCGGAAACCCTGGGCCGTGCGGTGGGCGCCGTCCCTGGCTCGGTCCACAGCGCCAACTCCGCCGGCTGCCACCGGCTCCTGCGCGATGGCGGCGCGGTCTGTGTCACGGATGCCGGGGAGGTCGCCGAACTTGCTTCGCCGAGCGGCCAGTCCTTGCCCGATGAGAAGAACGGACAGTCCGCCGATCATGACGGCCTGACACTCGAGGACCTGATCCTGCTGGACGCCCTGCCGTTACGGTCCGCCAGCTCCGTTGAAAAACTCTGCAGCGTGGCTGGCCTGGGCGCCGAATCAGTCCGCGCGGGCCTTGGCAGGCTGGCGCTGCTGGGACTTGCCGTCTGCGAGAAGGGAGGCTGGAAGCGCACCAGGCAATCGACCTGAGGATCGGCCGCCCGGCGACGTCCCCTCGCCGGGCGGCTTCATCATCAGCGTGCCGTTGCCTGATTCCGTGCCAATTGCTGGGACAGTGGGGGAGTGGAAAAACAGGAACTGCCGGCCGCCCTCGCCGGAGCGGTCACGGGATTCGGACGGTACCTGACAGGCGAGCGGGCCCGGTCCGAACACACCGTCCGCGCGTACCTGTCCGACGTCTCCAGCCTGCTGGGCTACGCGGCCGGTGAAGGCGTTACGGATCCTGCGGGACTGGAACTCGGCACCCTCCGGCGCTGGCTGGGCAGCCAGAGCGAGGCCGGCGCATCCCGTTCCACCCTCGCCCGCCGGGCCGCGACCGCGCGGAGCTTCACCGCCTGGGCGCTGCGGGAAGAACTGATCGAAACCGATCCCGCCCTGCGGCTGCAGGCCCCCAAACGCGAGGGTTCGCTGCCTGGCGTGTTGCAGCAGCAGCAGCTCGCCCGTCTGCTGGCCGATCTCAACGAGGCCGCCAAGGACGGTGATCCGGTGGCCCTGCGCAACCGGGCCATGGTTGAGCTGCTCTACGCCACCGGTGTCCGCGTCGGCGAGCTGGCGGGTCTGGACGTCGACGACTTCGACCCGGACCGCAGGACCCTGCGGGTGCTCGGCAAAGGCAACAAGGAGCGGACGGTGCCCTATGGGCTCCCGGCGGCGCTCGCCGTCGACGACTGGCTTCGGCGGGGGCGGGGAAAGCTCGTTGCTGGGGACAGCGGACCGGCCCTGTTCCTTGGCGCGCGGGGCCGCCGCGTGGACCAGCGCCAGGTCCGCAGCGTGGTGAAGGGACTGTTCGAGGCACTGGGCGATACCTCCGCCACCGGCCCGCACGCCCTGCGGCACACAGCCGCCACGCATCTGCTCGACGGCGGTGCCGACCTCCGGGCGGTCCAGGAAATTCTCGGGCACAGCAGCCTCGCCACCACCCAGATCTACACCCACGTGTCCGTTGACCGTCTGCGGAAGAGCTACCAGCAGGCGCACCCGCGGGCCTAGACCCTTTTCCTTCGGCGCGTCTTCTACACCACGCCGAATTGCACTGGCGTAATTAGACGGCGTACGGCACAATAAGATCCAAGTTCGGCAACTTTCAAGTTGTGCTTGAAGCACTGTCTCCATGCGCCCTTGTCAGCCCGGCAGGTAATTTCATAGATTGGCAGGAATCAGCGGCACCACGCGGCGCCCAAAGCAGCAAGCATCCCGTCCATGCAGGTCGTTGGGGAAGACGTACCTACAGCTATGGAGGATGGAATGTCTGTTGCAATGACCCGCGGTGTGCTGTTTATTCACTCGGCCCCTACCGCACTGTGCCCTCACGTTGAGTGGGCCATCGGATCCGTCGTGGACAAGCGAACGGACCTCGAATGGACCCCTCAGCCCGCCGCGCCCGGCATGTTCCGCTCGGAGCTGTCCTGGACCGGCGCGCAGGGGACAGGTGCGCAGCTGGCGTCTGCCCTCCGGGGCTGGGCGCACCTGCGCTTCGAGGTCACCGAAGAACCCAGCCAGGGCGTGGACGGCGGACGCTGGTCCCACACACCTGAGCTGGGCATTTTCCATGCCGTGACGGACGTGCACGGCAACATCATGGTGTCTGAGGACCGCATCCGCTACGCCTATGAGGCCGGCGCCGGCGACCCTTCCGCCGTCTACCACGAGCTCTCGCTTGCCCTCGGCGAGGCCTGGGACGAGGAACTGGAACCCTTCAGGCACGCAGCCGAAGGAGCGCCGGTGCGCTGGCTGCACCAGGTTGGTTGACGGGTAGCGCCGGCTGACGCAGCAGCAACTCCCCATAGCAACGAAGAAGCCCCCGCCAACCGGCGGGGGCTTCTTCAGCGTTCATTCAGGTCACTTCACACGCTGCGGATGGCAACAACGGCGTTGTGCCCGCCGAAGCCGAACGAGTTGCTCAGCGCCACGATGTCTCCGGCCGGCAGGGAACGGACGGAGGTCACGACGTCGAGCGGGATCTCCGGATCCTGGTTCTCGAGGTTGATGGTGACGGGCGCCTTGCGTTCGTGGACAGCCAGGACGGTGAGGACGGCCTCCACGGCACCGGAGGCGCCGAGCAGGTGGCCCATCTGCGACTTGGTGGCCGAGACAGCCACGTTGTCCACGTGGTTGCCCAGGGCTGCCTTCAGGGCCGTGTACTCCGGTTTGTCACCAACGGGGGTGGACGTGGCGTGGGCGTTGACGTGGACCACGTCCTCCGCCTGGATACGGCCGTCGAACATGGCTGCCTTGAGCGCACGCGTGGCACCCAGGCCTTCGGGATCCGGTGCCGTGATGTGGTAGGCGTCGGCGGTGACGGATGTGCCGGCGAGTTCGCCGTAGATCCGTGCGCCGCGGGCGATGGCGTGCTCCTCGGCCTCAAGCACCAGCGCACCGGCGCCCTCGCCCATGACGAAGCCGTCGCGGTCAAGGTCGTAGGGGCGGGAGGCGTGCTCGGGATCGTCGTTCCGGCGGGAGAGGGCCTGCATCGAGGAGAACGCTGCCAGCGGCATCGGGTGGATGGCGGCTTCGGCGCCACCGCACATGACGACGTCGGCCTTGCCGGAACGGATCAGGTCCAGTCCGAGGTGCATCGCTTCGGTGCCGGACGCGCAGGCGGACACAGGGGTGTGGGCACCGGCGCGGGCGCCCAGGTCCAGGCTGACGGCTGCGGCCACGCCATTGGGCATGAGCATCGGAACCGTCATGGGGAGGACGCGGCGGGGGCCCTTCTCCTTCAGCGTGTCCCAAGCGTCCAGGAGCGTCCAGACGCCGCCGATGCCGGTGGCGAAGGCGACAGCCAGCCGGTCGTGGTCGATGTCGGTGATGCCGGAGTCGGCCCATGCTTCGCGTGCGGCGATAACGCCGAACTGTGTTGACGGGTCCATGCGCTTGGCTTCAACGCGGCTCAGCACGTCAAGGGCGGGGGTGGTGCACCGGGCGGCGAAGTGGACCGGCAGTTCGTACTTGGCAACCCACTCGTCTTCAAGGGTGCGGGCTCCGGAAACCCCCTTCAGCGCGTTCTGCCACATCGTGGGTACGTCGCCGCCGATGGGCGTGGTGGCACCCAGACCTGTAATGACTACTTTGCGTGTCATGGGATCACTCTCTGTCGGTGCGCCTGCCTTGTCCTGAGCTGCTGGCCGGAGGCCGGAGTGGGTGGCGTGCGGGGGGAAGTCTGCAAAAAATGTTGGGTGGTGCATCGGCTGGCCGGTCCGGGCATCGTAGCGTCCGGTCCGGCCAGCCGGGTTCAGCCGCAAGGGCTGGAGCCAATGAAGGCTGGTGCCTGTGAAGGCGGGTGTCCTGCTTACGCCTGGGCGTTGGAGATGAAGTCCACGGCGTCGCCGACGGTCTTGAGGTTCTTGACCTCTTCGTCCGGGATGCGGACGCCGAACTTTTCTTCGGCGTTGACCACGATGGTCATCATGGAGATGGAGTCGATGTCCAGGTCCTCGGTGAAGGACTTGTCCAGCTCGACGGCCTCGGGGGCCAGTCCGGTCTCTTCGTTGACGATTTCAGCCAGTCCGGCCAGGATCTCTTCGTTGCTAGCCATTGATGGCTCCTTTTCTTGTTATTGCCGGCAGAGAGTGCCGGAAATGGGCAAACCGCGGTTGCGGCTTGGTTATCGGTATTGCTACGGAAGGACAACTACCTGGGCGCCGAAGACCAGTCCGGCGCCGAAGCCTATCTGCAGGGCCAGTCCGCCGCTCAGCGCGGGGTTTTCCTGGAGCAGGCGGTGCGTGGCCAGAGGGATCGATGCCGCCGAGGTGTTGCCGGCATCGGCGATGTCCCGGGCCACGGTGACGGTCTCGGGCAGCTTGAGCTTCTTGACCATCTCATCTATGATCCGCATGTTGGCCTGGTGCGGAATGAAGGCCACCAGGTCCTCGGCCTGGATACCGGCGGCGTCCAGGGCCTGCTGGGCAACCTTGGCCATCTCCCAGACCGCCCAGCGGAACACCGTCTGGCCGTCCTGGCGGAGGGTCGGGTAGAGCTCCTGAGCCTCTTCGAGGAGCGCGAGGTCTCCGGTGGAGTCGGACCGGCGTGCCGCCAGACCGAGGTCGCGGACGTCCAGCATGGAGCGGGTCATGCCGATGGCATCCCACTTGCTGCCGTCCGATCCCCAGACCGACGGCGCGATGCCCGGGGTGTCCGAGGGGCCGATGACAACGGCGCCCGCGCCGTCGCCCAGCAGGAACGAGATGGTGCGTTCGCGGTTGTCGATGACGTCGGAGAGCTTTTCCGCGCCGACAACGAGGACGTAGTTGGCTGCGCCCGAACGGACCAGCGCGTCGGCCTGGGCTATGCCGTAGCAGTAGCCGGCGCAGGCGGCGGAGATGTCGAAGGCAGGGGCCGGCGTGGCGCCCAGCCGGTCGGCGAGGCTCGCGGCCGCCGAGGGCGTGGCGTACGGGTGGGTCACCGTGGAGACGATGACGGCGCCGAGCTGGGATGCCTCGATGCCTGCCTTTTCCATGGCCTCACGCGCGGCGCCCTCGGCCATGTCGATCACGCTGACGTCGGCGGGGGCGCGGTGGCGGGTGACGATGCCGGTACGCTGGCGGATCCACTCATCGGAGGAATCGATCCACTGGCACACGTCCTCGTTGGTGACCAGGACGTCGGGGCGGTACGCGCCGATGCCCAGGATCCGGGTGTGCTCGTTGAGCGGGGTCTGCTTCAGTACCGGCGTGCTCATGCCTGTCCTTCCAGTTCTGCGAAGAGTGCAAGGGCCGCGGACAGGTCGTCCGGCGTTTTGACGGCAACGGTCTTGACGCCCGGCATGCCCCGCTTGGCCAGCCCGGCCAGGGTGCCCGCCGGAGCGAGTTCGATCACACCGGTGACTCCTCGGTTCACGAGGGTCTCCATGCAAAGGTCCCAGCGGACCGGCCGCGAAACCTGGGCAATCAGGCTGTCGACGGCAGCGGTGCCCTCTGTGACTTCCTGGCCGTCAAAGTTGGACAGCAGCGGCACGGCAGGTGCCTGCGGCTGCAGCTCCGGGCGGAGTGCCTCAAGGGCGCTCACCGCGGGAACCATGTGCGAGGTGTGGAATGCTCCGGCGACCTTCAGCGGAATCACGCGCGCCTTGGCCGGCGGATTCTCGGCGAGTGCCTTGAGCTGTTCGAAGGTGCCGGCGGCGACGGTCTGGCCCGCGCCGTTGACGTTGGCGGGCGTTGCGCCGGCGGCCTCGATGGCGGCGAGGACCTCGGCGGGATCGCCGCCCACCACGGCGCTCATGCCGGTGGGGGTGACGGCTGCGGCCGCGGCCATGCTGTTGGCGCGTTCACGCACAAACGTCATGGCTTCCTTTTCGGTGAGAACACCGGCCAGCGCGGATGCCGTGATCTCGCCCACCGAGTGTCCGGCCAGGATGACCGGCAGCGTGCTGAGCTCGACGTCGAACAGCGACTTGGCAGCCACCAGCCCGGCCGCCACGATGAGCGGCTGCGCTACGGCGGTGTCCTTGATGGTTTCCTCGTCAGAGGTGGTCCCGTGCGCAGTGAGGTCGATGCCTGCAATTTCGCTCAGGGAGGCCAGATGGCCTGCTACGGAAGGCAGTTCCAGCCAAGGGGCCAGGAAACCGGGGGTCTGTGAGCCCTGTCCAGGGCAGACGATTGCAAGCACGTATCCAGCTTTCCAAATTACCGGGTGATCCATTGGTGTTTCCGTACACCAAGCTCACGGGGTCAGATTGTAGGAAGTCTACAACGGTTCAGTTCGTGTTCCGCGCGGCAACACGCTCGACGGCGGGCTTCGGCGGAGTGGATAGCCGCCCCACCACGAGGGCCGCCTGGAGCACGAAAGCCTCGCGCGGGAGCAACGGATCCCAGCCCGTCACGTCACAAACCCGCTTGAGCCGGTACCGCACGGTGTTGGCGTGGACGAAGAGTTCCCGCGCCGTCGCCTCGAGTGAATGGCCCAGCTCCAGGTAGGTGCCTAGCGTTTCAACCAGCCCGTTGGACGCCGCGAGGAGCGGCCGGTAAATGTTCTTCACCAGCGACCGCCGGGCGGCGTCGTCCCCGGAAATGACGCGTTCCGGCAGGAGGTCGTCGGCCGCCACCGGGCGGGGGGCGGCGGGCCAGGCCCGCGCGGCGGTCAGGCCCGCAAAGGCAGACTGCGCGGAGCCGCTGGCCTCCAGCAGGGAACTGGCCTCCGCGCCGTAAACCACCGGACCGGGCGCGAACATCTCGCTGAGCTTCACATACGCGGTTTCCCGGTCGTGCACGCCGCCGAGGATCAGGATGAGCCGGTCGCCCTGGATTCCCACGAGCGCATCCTCCGCGTACCGGCCGGCCATGCGGCGCAGTTCGCTGACGTAGCTGGCGCTGGGTTCCGACGGCGAGTTCCCCACCATTACGGTGAAGCGCTCCTGCGCCTTCCAGCCGAGTGCGGCGATCCTGGAGCGCAGCGCGTCGGTGTTTTCGCCGCGCAGGATGGCGTCCACAATCAGGGCCTCGAGCCGCGTATCCCAGGACCCCCGGGATTCGGCGGCGCGGGCGTACACGTCGGCGGCGGCAAAAGCCACCTCCCGCGAGTACCGGAGGACTGCCTCGCGCAGGGAGGGCTGGTCCGCTTCGGGAGCGATGACCGGAACCTGGTCCTCCACCACTTCCACGACGATCCGGATGAGCTGGAGTGCCTTCTGCAGGCTGATGGACCGGGTCAGTTCCGTGGGGGCGGTGCCGAAAACATCGGACAGGATCCAGGAGGGGGAGCTGGGGCGCTCGTACCAGGTGACGAACGCGGCAATGCCGTTCTGCGCCACGAGGCCCAGCGCGGATCGCTCGTCCGAACTGAGCCGGCTGTACCACGGCAGGGACTTTTCCAGCTGGCGCATGGTGGTGGTGGACAACTGACCGACGCTTGCCCTGAGCTTTTTCAGGGTCTCCGTCTTCTCCGGAGTCATGGTCCGGGAGGGCGTTTTGCGCGGTGCAGGGGCGGGGGACGGCTCGGGCATAATTCGAGCATACGGTGCCTGCGGGGCAAGCTCCATTTTGTGCAAAGGCTACAACTTTGGTTGTTCTGCGTAACAGCCCACCGGCGCTTAGGCAAGCACCGCCGAAGTAGCCCAAAGGAAGTACCCCAAACGACGACGGCGGTCCCCACCGTGGGTGGGGACCGCCGTCGTTCGCTTTACCTCTCCGGAGTTTTTGTCCAGATGTCGCGACTTCAAGGCCGCTTTGCGGCCATTATCTGGACAAAAACTCGGGACTCGAGGGGCAGATTTGCCGGTTAGGACTCTCCTCCGGCGTTGCCCGTGGTGCCGGCGTTCACGGTGAGCAGGCGGTACTTCTCAATCGCCTGCGCCGGTGCCTGTCCGTCAACCTGCCCCTTGGCTGCGAGCAGCTGCAGGGTCTTCACCACGACAGAATGAATGTCGTTTTTGAAGAAGCGGCGGGCGGCGGCGCGGGTGTCGGAGAAGCCGAAGCCGTCGGCGCCGAGGGTGGCGAATTCGTTCGGGATGAACTGGCGGATCTGGTCGGGGATGGCTTTCATGTAGTCCGAGACGGCGACGACGGGGCCCTGGGCGCCTTCGAGCTGTTTGGTGACGAAGGGCTGGCGGGCGTCCCTGCCGGGGTTGAGGAAGGCTTCCTCTTCGGCGGCGAGGCCGTCGCGGCGCAGTTCGTTCCAGGAGGTGACGGACCAGACGTCGGCGGAGACGCCCCAGTCTTCGGCGAGGATCCGCTGGGCTTCGAGGGCCCAGGGGACGGAGACGCCGGAGGCGAGGATCTGGCTCTTGGGGCCTTCGGTGGTGGAGGCTGCGAGCTTGTAGATGCCCTTGATGACGCCTTCGACGTCGAGGTTCTCCGGTTCGGCGGGCTGGACGATCGGCTCGTTGTAGACCGTGAGGTAGTACATCAGGTTACGGTCGGTCGAGTCGTGGCCGTACATGCGTTCGAGGCCGTCGCGGACGATGTGGCCCATTTCGTAGCCGTAGGCGGGGTCGTAGGTGACCACGGCGGGGTTGGTGGAGGCCAGCAGGGGGGAGTGTCCGTCGGCGTGCTGGAGGCCTTCGCCGGTGAGGGTGGTCCGTCCTGCGGTGGCGCCGATGATGAAGCCGCGGGTCATCTGGTCGGCGGCGGCCCAGAAGGCGTCGCCGGTGCGCTGGAAGCCGAACATGGAGTAGAACACGTAGACCGGGACCAGGGGTACGCCGTGGGTGGCGTAGGCGGTGCCGGCGGCGGTGAAGGCTGCCACGGCGCCGGCTTCGTTGATGCCGGGGTGGATCAGCTGGCCCTGGGCGGATTCCTTGTAGGCCAGGACCAGGTCGCGGTCCACGGACAGGTAGTTCTGGCCCTTGGGGTTGTAGATCTTCGCCGTCGGGAAGAACGCGTCCATGCCGAACGTGCGGGCCTCATCCGGGATGATCGGCGCGATGTGCTTGCCGAAGTTCTTGTCCCGCATCAGGTCCTTGAGCAGGCGGACGAACGCCATGGTGGTCGCTGCCTGCTGCTTGCCCGAACCGCGCTTGGCGACCTCGTAGGACTTCGCCTCGGGCAGCTCAATGTCCGAGTGCTTCGAACGCCGTTCCGGAACCGAACCGCCGAGGGCCGCGCGGCGCTCCAGCAGGTACTTGATTTCCGGAGCATCCGTGCCCGGGTGGAAGTACGGCGGACGGTACGGGTCCTTTTCCAGCTGCTCATCCGTGACCGGGATCCGCAGGTGGTCGCGGAACTTCTTGAGGTCGTCGAGGGTGAGTTTTTTCATCTGGTGGGTGGCGTTGCGGCCTTCGAAGTGCGGGCCCAGGCCGTAGCCCTTGACCGTTTTGGCCAGGATGACGGTGGGTTTGCCCTTGAATTCGGTCGCGGCCTTGTACGCGGCGTAGACCTTGCGGTAGTCGTGGCCGCCGCGCTTGAGGTTCCAGATCTCGTCATCGGAGAGGTCCGCGACGAGGTCCTTGGTCTGCGGGGTTTTCCCGAAGAAGTGCTCGCGGACGAACCCGCCGGATTCGGCCTTGTAGGTCTGGTAGTCCCCGTCGGGGGTTTCGTTCATGATCTTTACCAGCGACCCGTCGGCGTCGCGGGTGAGCAGGTCGTCCCATTCCCGGCCCCAGACGACCTTGATCACGTTCCAGCCCGCGCCGCGGAAGAACGCCTCGAGTTCCTGCATGATCTTGCCGTTGCCGCGCACCGGCCCGTCCAGGCGCTGGAGGTTGCAGTTGATCACGAAGTTCAGGTTGTCCAGGTTCTCGTTCGCGGCGAGCTGGAGCAGGCCGCGGGATTCGGGCTCGTCCATTTCGCCGTCGCCCAGGAACGCCCAGACCTGCTGGTCCGAGGTGTCTTTCAGGCCCCGGTTGTGCAGGTACCGGTTGGACTGGGCCTGGTAGATCGCGTTCATCGGGCCGATGCCCATCGACACGGTCGGGAATTCCCAGAAGTGCGGCATCAGCCGCGGGTGCGGGTAGGAGGACAGGGCGTGGCCTTCCTTGGACTTTTCCTGCCGGAACCCGTCCAGGTCCTCCTCCGAGAGCCGGCCTTCCATGAACGCCCGGGCGTACATGCCCGGGGACGCGTGGCCCTGGAAGAACACCTGGTCCCCGCCGCCGGGGTGGTCCTTGCCGCGGAAGAAGTGGTTGAAGCCGACCTCGTACAGGGTCGCCGCGCCGGCGTAGGTGGAGATGTGCCCGCCCACCCCGATCTCGGGCCGCTGCGCCCGGTGCACCATCACCGCGGCGTTCCAGCGCATGTACGCCCGGTACCGGCGCTCGAACTCCTCGTTCCCCGGGAACTGCGCTTCCTGGTCCACCGGGATCGTGTTCACATAATCCGTGGTGGTCACCATCGGAACCCCGACGCTCTGCGCGCCGGCACGCTGCAGGAGACTGCGCATGATGTATTGGGCACGCTCCGTGCCCTGTTCCCTGATCAGCGCATCCAGGGACTCAACCCACTCGGCGGTCTCTTCCGGATCACGATCAGGCAGCTGGTTAGTCAACCCGCTGAGGATATGGGAGGTATCTTCTCCTGCAGCCACGTCCAACCTCTCTTTGCGCGCATTCATCGGCGCACTCAGGTCCGGCAGGGTAGCTGCCCGGCGTGAACGCGTCGTGTGCGTCGTATCGGTTACAACAGCCCGGTCATGTGCGCCGGGCAGGGTTTTATCTCGTGTGTATGACTGCCTATTTTGTTCGGGGCGGTTGCCCCGTTAGGCATAGTTGTCAACAGTCACTGTAGCTCCGACGGCTTATGGATGCGTAGCCGCGGCTGAACCCTCCGCCCTATTTGACCGTCATACTTGTTGTGTGACGCACAATAAGCCGCACCGCGGCGCACGTAGCTTGAAGCCCGCGCCCAAAGGGTGTTGGCTTGGAGTAATCGAAATCACTATGCACAGGAGGAACACGTGAGCGAGGCCGACGCCGCCACTTCGGTAAATGTGGCGGAAAAATTGGGTTTCAAGGACGGGGATCTGATTCAGGAGTTCGGTTACGACGACGACGTCGATTTCGACTTGCGTGATGACATAGAGGATCTGACGGGGTCAGAGCTTCTGGATGAGGATGATCACGACGTCGTGGACGCCGTGATCTTTTGGTGGCGGGACGGCGACGGAGACCTTGTGGACACGCTGGTCGACTCGCTCACGACGCTCACCGAAGGCGGGGTGGTGTGGGTCCTGACGCCCAAGTCCGGCCGTCCCGGATATGTTTCGCCTTCCGACATCCAGGACGCCGCACCCACTGCGGGGCTGCACTGCACCACGTCCGCGGGAGTTTCCAAGGACTGGAGCGCTACGCGCCTTGTGACCAGGAAGAACAAGTGACCGGACACGCCGCCGTCGCGCCGGTGGATCTGGCGGGAGTGCCCGAGGTTGGGCAGCAGGCTCCGGATTTCACCCTCGCCAACCAGTTCGGTGAGCCCGTCCGGCTTGCCGACTTCCGCGGCCGCAACGTGGTGGTTGTTTTTTACCCCTTCGCGTTCTCCGGAATCTGCACCGGCGAGCTGTGTGAGCTCAGGGACAACCTGGCAGTCTTCGAACATGCCGACGCCGAGGTGCTGGCAATCTCGGTGGACAGCAAGTTCGCCCTCCGGGCGTACGCCGAACAGGAACGCTACGGCTTCAGCCTGCTC
The DNA here is from genome assembly GCF_046536215.2 of Arthrobacter globiformis. Taxonomy (GTDB): domain Bacteria; phylum Actinomycetota; class Actinomycetes; order Actinomycetales; family Micrococcaceae; genus Arthrobacter; species Arthrobacter globiformis_E. The sequence continues at coordinate 49,149 of NZ_CM143421.1, forward strand.
GCGGACTTCTGGCCGCATGGCGCCGTCGCCGAACAGTATGGCGTGTTCGACGAGGAAAGCGGCATGGCGCGGCGAGGAACGTTCATCATCGACGCCGGCGGTACGGTCCGCTACGTCGTGGTGAACCCGCGGGGCCAGGCCCGTGACCTTACCGAATACCGCCGCGTGCTGGCAGAACTCGCCCAAGGCTAGGTCTTAGGGTTACCCGATGGACCAGCGGCGGACCGGCACCGGCCTGACAGGTTTCGCCAGTCAGCCTCCCGCCCCGCGCGGCGAGTCATCGGCCGGCGAGCTCGAGGCGCTGGGCGGGATCCGTGACGTCCTCGCCGGTCTGCCGCTGGCCCTTCTCACCGGGGCAGGCCTCAGCACGGATTCCGGCATACCGGACTACCGCGGCCCGGATTCGCCGCCGCGCTCACCCATGACCTACCAGGAGTTTGTTGGCGATGCTGCCAACCGGCAGCGGTACTGGGCGCGCAACCACATCGGCTGGTCCCACCTGAGGCGGGCCAATCCCAATGCCGGCCATGCCGCCGTCGTCCTTCTTGAACAGCGCGGGCTCCTGACCGGGCTGATCACCCAGAACGTGGACCGCCTCCATGAGGACGCGGGCAGTACCAAAGTTGTGGACCTCCACGGACGCTTCGACCAGGTGATTTGCCTGGACTGCCGCCGCACCTACTCGAGGCAGCTGCTCGCCGGGGTGCTGGAAGAACTGAACCCGGACTTCCTGGATCACGCCACCAAATCCGGCCTTGTGGAGATGGCCCCCGATGCCGACGCAACGGTGGAGGACCTGCGCCTGATCCGCGGTTTTGTGGTAGCCCGCTGCCCCGCGTGCGGCGGGGTCCTGAAGCCGGACTTTGTGTACTTTGGCGAAAACGTCCCCAAGGAACGCGTGGAGCGCGCCTACGCCATGGTGGATGAGGCCGATGCCCTGCTTGTTGCAGGTTCCTCACTTAGCGTCATGAGCGGGCTGCGGTTCGTGCGCCATGCCGCCAAGCAAGGCAAACCTGTTGTCATCATCAACCGGGGCCAGACGCGCGGCGACGACCTCGCCACGATCAAGCTGGAAGCCGGGGTGAGCGAGTCCCTCGCCTGGCTGGCCGAGGAATTGCCGCCGCTTCCTGCGGCCTGACCCGATTGGCGTTTGGCGGCACTCATCCGGTAGAGTCTATGTTCGTTGGTTCGAGCGCTGCGGCGCGGAAAACCTCTCTTTGGGTCTTTAGCTCAGCTGGTAGAGCGCCACGTTTACACCGTGGATGTCATCGGTTCGATCCCGGTAGGACCCACCATCAAACCCCGTCTGACCATGTTCTTGAGCCTGGTCAGGCGGGGTTTTTGTGTATCCCGGGGGCGTGGCGGTGCCTGCAAATAATGTCGGTGCCCGGCCATAGCCTGCGGGAATGGAACACGTACTTGTGAGGATTGCTGCCGACGGGCAGCCGGGGGCCGTCATCCGCGGCGGGCAGGAATGGACGGTGGGTGCGGAACCGCTGCGGTGGTTTGAACGCGTCAGCTGGTGGGAGGCAGAGCGCCGGATGCCGCTGGGGCTGAGCCGCGTCGACGTAGAGGTGTGGCGGCTGCAGGCCCGGCTGGGGCGCAACGCGGGATCGGCGCTGACCACCATGGAGATCATCCGCGACGGGCTTGGCGGGGGATGGCGGCTGCGGAGCGCGGTGGCGGACGATACTGTCCCGGAACGCACCGTCGCGAAGGCGGCCTGAAAACTGAAAAACCCGGGATCCTAAAAGGCCCGGGAATTGGATAAGCCTTCCACCGCGACTATTGGGGGATGCCGCGGTGGAAGGCTTGAATTTGAATATACCGTGAACTTTCGGAAACACGAAACCGTTAAGCCGGTTACTGCCGGCGGGTCGAATCTTCGTACTCCACGTGCCGGTCACTGGTCCCGGAACGCCTGGTCCCGAAGGCCTTCAGCGGCAGCCCCGCAGCCAGTATGATGGTACGTGTTCAGTTGACTGGACGCTCTGGCATCGTGGCCCTTTTCGCGCGCGATGCAATCTGCCGACCCCCGCTGTCTGAGCGCGTACCGAGAAGGAGAATCATGGCTGATTCCCGAACCCCCAAAGCCGGTGACGGACTGGGGAGCGCATCCCCGGCGCCGGCTGTTACGCGGGCCGCCGCCGTCCTGGAGTCACTCGCTGCGTCAGCCACCGGCCGGCTCACCCTCAGCGACCTTGCCCGGGACCTCGGAATCCCCAAATCCTCCACCTCCAACCTCCTGCTGGCGCTGGAGGAGGCCCGGCTGATCAGCAGGCAGGGTGCCGAATACACCCTGGGGCGCAAACTCGTTGAACTGGGTGCCGCCTACCTGAGCCGGCTCGACGAGGTTCAGGAGTTCTACCGCTTCTGTGAACAGGCGCCCACGCTGTCAGGTGAAACGGTTCGCATTGCCATGCTGGACGGCACCAACGTCATCTACCTGGCGCGCTATGAGGGCCATCCGGCCGTCCGCCTGACGTCCAACATCGGCGACAAGATGCCGGTGTCGCTCTGTGCCGTGGGCAAGGCCCTGATCGCCAGGCTCCATGACCACGACATCGACGCGATGTTCGCTGACGATGACGAGCTTCCCGTGCTGACCCCCAAGTCCCTGCGCACGGGGGCGGAGCTGAAGGCCCAGCTGGAGCAGATCCGCGAGCAGGGCTTCGCCTTTGAGGACGAGGAATCCACCACGGGCGTGGTGTGCCTCGCCGTGACTGTACCCACGCGCGGAGCGCATGGCCCCAGCCTTGGCCTTTCCGTCACTGCACTGAAGGCAACCTACTCGCCGGAGCAGGGTGCGCAGATGGTCAAAGAGCTGAATGAGCTGGCCAGATCCCTGGGCAACCCCATGGGCTAGGCGGAAAATCCGGCACTATTGGCCAGTCGTTCATCATGTTGTACGCTGTTCAACATAGTGACCGACGCAATGGTGTGTCACTACTCACCAGGCCAACGGGGGCCTGCGTGTCTTTGAGGGAGTGCTAGTGACAACTCGTACTGATTCACCGCTGGCTGATGCGGACGGCGCCGTCGTCGAACCGGAACAGCTGCGCAGGGCAACACTTGCCAGCTCCGTAGGCTCCGCTCTGGAGTACTACGACTTCTACATCTACGGCCTGGCCTCGGCCCTCATCTTCGGGCCGCTGTTCTTTAAGCCGCTCGGTGACGAGGGTGCGCTGATCGCATCCTTCGCCACGTACGGTGTGGGCTTCGCTGCCCGCCCCTTCGGCGGCATCGTGTTCGGTTACATCGGCGACCGGTTCGGCCGGAAAATGGTGCTGATCCTGACCATCGGCCTGATGGGTGCCGCAAGCTTCGCGATCGGCCTGCTGCCGACATTCGAGCAGGCAGGAATGCTCGGCGCGGTACTCCTCGTCATCCTCCGGATCGTCCAGGGCCTCGGTGCCGGCGCGGAGCAGGCCGGCGCGACGACGCTGATCTCCGAGGTGGCTCCGCGCCGCCGTCGTGGTTTCTTTGCCTCCCTGCCGTTCGTGGGCATCCAGCTGGGAACCCTCCTGGGGGCCGGCACCTTCGCCCTCATCGCCACCGCCAACAAGACCGTCCTCGAAGGGTGGCTGTGGCGTGTGCCCTTCCTGGCCAGCGTGATCCTCATTGCGATTGCGGTGTTCATCCGCCTGCGGCTCAAGGAAACGCCGGTGTTCCAGGAGCTGGAGAAGCACAAGAACGTCGTCAAGAACCCGGTGGGCCAGCTCTGGAAGCACTCCAAGAAGAACGTGCTTGTGGGCATCGGCCTGCGCATGGGTGAAAACGGAAACTCCTCCATCTACTCGGCGCTGCTGGTGGCGTTCCTGGCGGCCCCGGCCGGCGTTTTCCCGGGCGACAAGTTCATTGGTCCGGTGGGCCTCCTGATCGCAGCCGGTTTTGCCGCCGTCATGGTGGTCACCTTCGGCGCTCTTTCCGACCGCTTCGGCCGCGTCCCGGTCTACCGTTACGGCGCACTGTTCCAGGCAGTCATCGCCTTCCCGGCGTTCTACCTCGTGACCCTGGGCAACGTGACCCTGGTGTGGGTTGTCATGGTGGTGGGTATCGCCCTCGGCGTGCAGTCGATGCTGGGACCGCAGTGCCCGCTGCTGCCTGAACTCTTTGGGTCGCAGTACCGCTTCACGGGCGTGGCCATGGCCCGCGAACTCTCCGCCGTGCTGGCCGGCGGACTGGTTCCCCTCGTGGGAGCGGCACTGCTCGCGGCCACCGGTTACTCCTGGCTGGTCCTGGCGATCTACTCGCTGGTCCTTGCCCTGATCTCCTTCGTGAGCACGTTCTTCACGCCGGAAACCATGGGCCGGGACCTCGTCGACATTGAGGACGCCCGCTAAAAGCCACGCAGCAACAGGACGGTCCACAGCGCGAACGCACACTTGCGGCCCCTCCCGGCGACGGGTTGGGGCCGCAAGTGTACGTTCGCGCTTGAGCGAGCCGGGCAACGGAAGAGCCGGCAAGGGAAGAGCCGGACAACCCTGGGGCTGCCCGGCTCTTCGTTGTTTGCCGCTGCAGGGGAGTCCTGCGGCAGGCGGCTTAGAAAACGCGGTCTAGTAGAAGTGGACCGTATCCACGAGGTGGGGGAGTTCGCCGCCGTCGAGGAATGTCCTGAGGTTGTTGCAGAAGCGCTCCGCGATCAGGCGGTTCTCGGCTGCGCTCAGGGCCGAGGTATGCGGCGAGACCATGACGCGCGGGTGGTTCCACAGCGGGCTGTCCTGCGGCAGGGGCTCGACGGCGAACACGTCCAGGCAGGCATAGGCCACCTGCCCGTTCTCCATGGCCTCGAGCAGCGCGTCCTCGTCCACTACGGTTCCGCGGCCCACATTGACGAATACCGTGCCGGGTTTCATGGCCGCGAAGACCTCGCGGTTGAAAAGCTTCTCTGTGTAGGGGGTGCCCGGAAGGGTGTTCACCACGGCGTCGGCCGAGGCGAGCAGGCCCGCCAGGCCGTTGTTGTCCGCCACTTCCTCGATGCCGTCGATCGGCTCCACGGAACGCTTGGTGCCGCTGACCTTCATGCCGAGTGCGCGGGCGATGCGGGCGGTTTCCAGCCCGATCTCCCCGAGTCCGGTGACCACCAGCGAGGAGCCATTAACCAGCTTCGTGGGAATCCGCAGCTCCGGCCACATCTTGGCGGCCTGGTCCTGGGCGAGCTCCGCTGTCCGCTTGAAACCGTTGAGGATGCCCAGTGCCGCAAACTCGGCGAGGGGGAGGGCGTGCACCCCGGCGGACGTGGTCACCTTGAACTTGTTCAGCGTCTCCGCATCGAGCCCGGAGGCCTTGACTGCACCGCCGGCACCCGCGGCCATGGCGTGGATCCACTGCAGGCGCGGGTTGTCCCTGGCGATGCGCGCCAGGCCGGCGGGGTTTTCGTTCGGAAAGCCGTACAGCACGTCTGCCTGGCCCAGCATCTCCCAGTAGCGCTCCTCCTGCTCCGGTGTGCGCTTGAAATTGGGATCGCCGGAGTGGTCGGCAGGGAAGCGTTCGGGCGGCAGCAGGTCGGGTTCGTAAAGAACGGTCACGTTGGGATCTACGGCGCGGATGCGTTCCACGAACTCGGCTTCGAGCGGGACGGCGATCGCGACGGTGGTTTCAGTCGTCATGCTGTTCATCATACTGAATGGGGGCTAGAATACTGAACAGATTTTGAAGAATTGGCCAGCCCGGATTGGCCAACAGTAACCACGACGAAGTGAGGTTCCCCGCAGATGAATATACCGAGAGCCGGCTTCGTGGGCCTGGGCCTGATGGGGGCGCCGATGGCGAAGAACCTGGTGCGGAAGGGCTGGACGGTCACGGCGTGGAACCGGTCCCCGGCCGCGCTGGAGGATTTCCGACGGCTCGGCGGGTCCGCTGCCCGCAGCGTGGAGCAGCTCCGGGACGAGCCGGTGATCGTCTTCATGCTCCCGGATCTTGCCTATATCGAGGACGCGGCGGCCGGACTGCTCGCGAGCTGGCAGTCGTCACCGCCGGCGGCCGGCACTGCAGTGGTGGTCATGAGCAGCGTTTCCCCCACTGCGGTCAAGGATTTCGGGCGTAAGGTCCACGCAGCCAGTTCAGGCAAGGCCGTGGTGCTGGACGCGCCCGTCAGCGGCGGGACGAGGGGCGCGGTCGACGGCACGCTGGCCATCATGGCCGGCGCGGACCACGACGCCGACTTTCAGCGGCTGCTTCCGCTCTTTAGGGCCATGGGCACCACCGTGCGGCTCCTGGGCCCGCTTGGTGCCGGTTCGCTGGCCAAGGCGTGCAACCAGCTGGTGGTCGGAACCACGACGGCGGCGCTCGCCGAAGCGGCCGAACTCGCCGAGCGTTCGGGCGTCGATGTCGCGGCCCTCTTCGAGGTCCTGTCCGGCGGCCTCGCCGGCAGCCGCGTCCTGGACCAGGTGGGCCCGCGGATCGCCGCGAAGGACTACACGCCCACCGGACCGGCAAAGTTCATGCACAAGGACCTGTCCTTCGTCGTGGCGTCAGCCGGCGCCGCCGGGGCCGCTGTCCCAATGGCGCTGGCCGGCGTCGAGCTCTATGCCGAACTCAAGCGCCAGGGCCTGGGGGACCAGGACCTGGCCGTGGTGCGGCAAACCATTTCAAACCTCAGCATGACAGGCGCCGTGGGCGCCGCAGAAGGGATCACTTCATGACGTCACTTTTTGATTTGACCGGGCGGGTTGCTTTGGTGACGGGTTCGAGCCGGGGGATTGGTAATGCGTTGGCGCGGGCGTTGGCGGATGCTGGTGCGACGGTGGTGTTGAACGGTGTGAATGCTGAGCGGTTGAAGGCTGCGGAGGCGGCGATGGCGGGGGAGTGCGCGCCGGGCCGGGTGCACAGTGTGGCGTTTGATGTCACGGATGATGCCGCGGCCGCGGCGGGTGTGGCCTGGGTCGAGGAGCATGTGGGTCCGCTGGAGATCCTGGTGAACAATGCCGGGATCCAGCACCGGGTGCCGATGCTGGATCTGGACGTGAAGGACTGGGAGCGGGTGATTTCCACGGACCTGACCAGCGCGTTCCTGGTGGGCCGGGAGGCGGCCCGGCACATGATCGGCCGGGGGCACGGGAAGATCATCAATATCTGTTCGGTGCAGACGGACCTGGCCCGGCCCACGATCGCCCCGTATGTGGCGGCGAAGGGCGGGTTGCGGAACCTGACCCGGGCGATGACCTCGGAGTGGGCGGGGTCGGGGTTGCAGATCAACGGGATCGCGCCGGGGTATATCCATACCGAGATGACGCAGAATCTGGTGGATGATGAGCAGTTCAATGCCTGGATCCTGGGCCGGACCCCGGCCGCCCGGTGGGGCACGGTGCAGGATTTGGCCGGCCCGGCGGTGTGGCTGGCCTCGTCCGGGTCTGATTTTGTGAACGGGCAGACAATCTTTATCGACGGCGGAATGACGGTGGTGGTCTGATGACACACACGGAAACAACAACAGCAACAGCAGCAGCGGAAACCGAGCTTCCGGTGTCCGGTCCCGCCGTCGTGGCGCACGGCAAGGGGGATTTGCGGGTCGATGAGCTGCCGCTGCAGGCCCCGGGGCCGGATGAGGCCGTGGTCGAGGTGCTGTACGGGGGGATTTGCGGGTCGGACCTGCATTACTGGCTGCACGGCGCGGCCGGGGAGTCGATCCTGAAGGCGCCCCTGGTGCTGGGACACGAGATCAGCGGCCGGGTGGTCAGGGCCGCCGGGAACGGTGCGGGCCCGGTGGCGGGGACGCCGGTGGCGGTGCACCCTGCCACCCCGGGACCGGGTGAGGGTCCGGACGCGCCGCGGTATCCGGCGGAGCGGCCGAACCTGTCCCCGGGCTGCACCTACCTGGGCTCCGCGGCGCGGTATCCGCACACGGACGGGGCGTTCAGCCGGTACGTGAACCTCCCGGTCAGGATGCTCCGGCCCCTCCTGGAAACCCTGGACCTGCGCACCGCGGCGCTGATCGAACCCGCGTCCGTGGCGTGGCATGCCGTGGCCCGGGCCGGGGACGTGGCCGGCAAAACCGCCCTGGTCATCGGCAGTGGCCCGATCGGGGCGCTGGCCGTCGCGGTCCTGAAGCGTGCCGGCGCGGCCCGGATCGTCGCGGTCGACATGCATGAGAAGCCGCTGGAAATCGCCACCGCGGTGGGCGCGGACGAGGTCCTGACCGCCACCGACACCGAGGCGATCGCCAGGGTCCAGGCCGACGTCGTGATCGAGTCCTCGGGGAACCACCACGGCCTGGCCTCCGCGATCCAGGGCGCTGCCCGGGGCGGGACCGTGGTCATGGTCGGGCTGCTGCCCACCGGCGCCCAGCCGGTCCTGATCTCCCTGGCCATCACCCGGGAACTGGACCTCAAAGGCTCGTTCCGGTTCAACGACGAAATCGACGAGGTCATCACCGCCCTCGCCGACGGCACCCTCAGCATCGGCCCGGTCATCACCCACGACTACCCCGTCACCGACGCCCTCGAAGCCTTCGACATCGCCCGCAACTCCGCCCAATCAGGCAAAGTCCTCCTCAACTTCGCCGACTAGCCGGGTGCAGGCTGGAAGGATCTAGGCGGACTGCGTCCCACGCTGCAGCGGAACGAAGACCCTCGGCTGCTCCACCCACACGGGCTCCATTTCGGAGATGGTGCGGCGCATGATCCTGCTCGACGCCTCGCGGGCCTCCGACGCGTGGCCGCCAAAGATGGCTTCGGCCACATCCAGGTGCCACTGCAGGGTGAGGTCCCGCGGGCGGTCGGGCATGAGTCCGTGCACAGTGCGGCCGGTCAGGGTTTCGGCCACCTGGCCCACGAGGTTGGCGAACATCTCATTGCCGGACCCGCTGAGCAGCAGCGAGTGGAACTGGATGTCCAGCTCCAGGAAGCGCGGCACGTCGCCGGCCTGGCCGGCCTCGCGCATGGCCAGGGCCACGTCGAGCAGTTCCTGCCGCAGTTCCTGCGGCGCATTGACAGCTGCGAGCTCCGCGGCCACTGGTTCGACGGCGGAGCGGAGTTCCGCAAGGGAACGCAGCTGGGCGCCACGGCCTTCCCCGGCAAGCCGCCATCGGATCACGAGCGGATCGAACGGGTTCCAGCGGTGCGCCGGCAGGACCTTGATGCCGACCCGTTTGGTTGTCTCCACCAGCCCCAGCGACTGCAGGACCCGGACAGCTTCGCGGATCACGGACCGGGACACCTGGAGTTCATCCTCCAGCTGCTCTGCCAGCATCACGTGCCCTGGCGGGAGGCTGCCGTCGACGATTCTGGTACCAAGGTGCTCGACGGCACGGTGGTGGAGGCTGGTTGACATAGAGGTAAGCATAGTGGGGGCCGGAGGCTTTGTTGCCCCCGGCCAGGGGAGTCTGGACGCGGCCTCGGGGGCGCGTCATAGACTCTTTATGGCGCGAGTTGCGTCCAAGGAGTGGTCACCCGCTTTCGCCCCCGACCGCGAATATATATGCTTTATTCAGCAGCCTGCTTTTCTGAAGGGTGTTCCGCAGGACACGCGGGACCCCATGCACTTACGTCGCACACACTGAATTGGAGTTTTTGATGTCAGCACAGATCGGTGTCACCGGCCTCGCGGTGATGGGCGCCAACCTGGCCCGCAACCTGGCCCGCAACGGCTACACGGTTGCCCTGCACAACCGCTCGGTCGGCAAGACCGACGCCCTGCTCGAAAAGCACGGCCACGAGGGTGACTTCGTCCGGACCGAGTCCCTCGAGGAACTGGTCAACTCCCTCGAAAAGCCGCGCCGCGTCCTGATCATGGTGAAGGCCGGCAAGCCGGTGGACTCCGTCATCGAACAGCTCGAACCGCTGCTGGAGGCCGGTGACATCATCATCGACGCCGGCAACTCGCACTACGAGGACACCCGTCGCCGCGAAGCCGCGCTGGCCAAGAAGGACCTCCACTTCGTGGGCGTCGGCGTCTCGGGCGGCGAAGAGGGCGCCCTCAACGGCCCTTCCATCATGCCCGGCGGTTCCAAGGAGTCCTACGACGCCCTGGGCCCGCTGCTGGAGAAGATCTCCGCCAAGGTCGACGGCCAGCCCTGCTGCGCCTGGATCGGCACTGACGGCGCCGGCCACTTCGTCAAGATGGTCCACAACGGCATCGAATACGCCGACATGCAGGTCATCGGCGAGGCTTTCGACCTCCTCCGCTCCGGCGCCGGCATCGAGCCCGCCGAACAGTCCAAGATCTTCGCTGAATGGAACAAGGGCGAGCTCGCATCCTTCCTGATCGAAATCTCCGCCGAGGTCCTTGGCCACGTGGACGCCAAGACGGGCAAGCCGTTCGTCGACGTCGTCGTGGATGCCGCAGGCCAGAAGGGCACCGGCCGCTGGACGGTCATCTCCGCCCTCGAACTCGGCTCCCCGGTGTCGGGCATCGCAGAGTCCGTCTTCGCCCGTGCCCTGTCCTCCCAGGCCGAACAGCGCAAGCTGGGCCAGGAGCTGCTCGCCGGTGAGGAAATCGCCGTCGACGTTCCCGAGAACTTCGTCGAGGACGTCCGCCAGGCGCTCTACGCCTCCAAGCTCGTGTCCTACGCGCAGGGCCTGGACATGCTGACCTCCGCCGCGACGGAATACGGCTGGGACCTCAAGCTCGACGAGATCGCCTCGCTGTGGCGCGGCGGCTGCATCATCCGTGCCGAACTGCTGAAGGAAATCACCAACGCCTACGCGGCCGAGGAGAAGCCGGCAAACCTGCTGTTCGCCCCGGCCTTCACCAAGGCGATCGCCGGTGCCCTGCCGGCATGGCGCCGCGTGGTCGCAACGGCTGTCCAGCTGGGCATCCCGGTTCCCGTGTTCTCCTCCTCGCTGGCCTACTACGACGGCCTCCGCCGCAAGCGCCTTGCTGCCGCCGTCATCCAGGGCCAGCGCGACCTCTTCGGAGCCCACACCTACGGCCGCGTCGACGCCGAGGGCACGTTCCACACGCTGTGGGGCGAAGACAAGTCCGAGGTCGAGGCAGTGGACACCCACTAGCCACACCGCGGTGTAACGCAGGAACGGCCGGCCCTCCCGGATAGTCTGGGAGGTGCCGGCCGTTCGTGCGTCCGGCTCCAGCTGTTATTTACGACGACGACGCCGATCCGCGCGCAGCTGATCCACATCCGCCGTTTCCCCGAGGAGTTCCGAGTGTCCCAGCCCGTAGCGATTGTCACCGGCGCCTCCACCGGCATCGGATTCGAGTCGGCCAAGCTCTTAAGCGCCGACGGCTTCACCGTCTACGCCGGAGCCAGACGGGTGGACAGGATGGAGCCGCTCAAGGCGCAGGGAATCAGGGTCCTGGCACTGGATGTCACGGACGACGCGTCAATGCAGGGCATGGTGGCAGCGGTGCTTCAGGAACAGGGTCGGATCGATGTCCTGGTGAACAACGCGGGCTTCGGGTCCTTCGGTGCGCTGGAGGAGATGGAGCTGGCGGAGGGCCGCCGGCAGTTCGACGTGAATGTCTTTGGCCTGGCGCGGATGACGCAGCTGGTTCTACCGTCAATGCGTGCTGCCGGGCGGGGCAGGATCATCAACATCTCCTCCATCGGAGGCAAGTTCTATGAGCCTCTGGGAACCTGGTACCACGCCACCAAGTTCGCGGTGGAGGGCCTCAGTGACGCGCTGCGGCTGGAACTGAAGCCGCACGGGATCAGCGTGTCCATCATCGAACCCGCCAGCACCGTGACGGAGTGGGGCGGGATTGCGGCGGACGGGCTGCTGGCGAGCTCAGGCAACGGACCGTATGCGGCCCAGGCGAGGGAAATGGCAGCCGTGCTGGCATCCACGGAGCGGCCCGCAACGTCCACCCGGCCCGACGTCGTCGCCGGTGCGGTACTGACGGCCGCCACTGCGGCCCGTCCCCGGACGCGTTACCCGGTGGGCAGGGGCGCCCGCGCCATCACCGCGCTGCGGCGGCTCCTGCCCGACCGGGTGTACGACCTGGCGGTGACGGCGGTGCTGAAACGCATCGCCGTCTGATTAGCGTCAGATCCGGTATTCGATGTAATACTCTGCCGGGTCAACGGCGGGCTTGGTCTCCCGCTGTGCGTCGCGGTGCCGCCAGCTTGCCGGGATGCCCGTGACGATGGACTCGGGCGGTGCGTCCTTGACCACGACGGCGTTCGCCCCCACGGCACTGTCGTTGCCGATGACGATCGGTCCCAGGATTTTGGCGCCCGCACCGATCGTGACCCGGTCCCCGATGGTCGGGTGGCGCTTGACCTTCGCCAGGGAGCGGCCGCCGAGCGTGACGCCGTGGTAGATCATGACGTCCTCGCCGATCTCGGCCGTTTCGCCGATGACCACACCCATGCCATGGTCAATGAAGAAGCGGCGTCCGATGGTGGCACCGGGATGGATCTCGATGCCGGTCAGGAACCGCGTGAGCTGCGAGATGAGCCGCGCAGGGAACCGCGTGGACGGATTCTGCCACAGCTTGTGCGTCAGGCGGTGCGCCCAGATGGCGTGCAGCCCTGAGTACGCGAAAAAGTTCTCAAAAGAACCTCGAGCCGCCGGGTCATGGGACCGGGCGGCGTCGAGGTCTTCCATAAGTCTTGCGAAGAAACCCACAAAGATCTTTCTACAGGAAACGGAAAGCAGCTGGCTAAGGTCTAGCCGCGGATGTCGTCATAGAGCACGGTGGAGATGTAACGCTCACCGAAATCGCAGACGACGGCCACGATCAGCTTGCCGGCGTTCTCCGGGCGCTTGGCCAGCTCGAGGGCGCCCCAGACGATGGCGCCGGAGGAGATGCCGCCCAGGATGCCTTCCTTGACGCCGAGCTCGCGGGCCACGGCCACGGAGTCCTCCAGGGTGGCGTCCAGGACCTCGTCGTAGACGTTGGTGTCCAGGAGTTCCGGGATGAAGTTGGCGCCGAGGCCCTGGATCTTGTGCGGGCCCGGGGCCCCACCGTTGAGGATGGGGGAGTCCTTGGGTTCCACGGCAACGATCTGGATGTCGGGGTTGCGCTCCTTCAGGACCTGGCCGACACCCGTGATGGTGCCGCCGGTGCCAATGCCGGAGACAAAGATGTCCACCTTGCCGTCGGTGTCGGCCCAGACCTCCTCGGCGGTGGTCTTGCGGTGGATCTCCGGGTTGGCCTCATTGGCGAACTGCTGTGCCCAGATGGAGTTCTCGGTGTTGGCCACAATTTCCTGGGCCTTCTCCACGGCGCCGCGCATGCCCTCGGAGCCCGGGGTCAGCACGATCTCGGCACCGAAGGCGCGGAGCATGACGCGGCGCTCGGTGGACATGGTTTCCGGCATGGTCAGGATGACCTTGTAGCCGCGGGCTGCGCCCACCATGGCCAGGGCGATGCCGGTGTTGCCGGAGGTACCTTCGACGATGGTTCCGCCGGGCTTCAGCGCGCCGGACTTCTCCGCTGCGTCGATGATGGCGACGCCGATACGGTCCTTGACGCTGTTGGCCGGGTTGTAGAACTCAAGCTTGACCGCAACGGTGGCGTCCAGGCCTTCCGTCAGGCGGTTGAGCTTGACCAGCGGGGTGCCGCCCACCAGCTGCGTTACATCGTCGTAGATCCGTGCCATGTGTACTTGCGCCTATCTCTGAGGAGGGAATACTTTGGTCAGCCTAACGATGGGGTCAGCGCCCCTGCTAAGCATTAAGCCATGCAGAGTAATATTTCCGTGCCTTGGCCAGCTTCGGGTTAATAATGACCTGGCAATAGCCCTGCTCCGGGAACTTGGCGTAGTAGTTCTGGTGAATGTTCTCCGCCGGATAGAACACGGGGAGCCGGCTGACCTCGGTCACGATCGGCCGGGACCACAGCGCCTGGTTCCGTTCGATCGCCTCCTCGAAGAGAATCTTCTCCTCAGTCGTCTCATAGAACATCGACGAGCGGTACTGCGTGCCGACGTCGTAGCCTTGGCGGTTGCGCGTGGTGGGGTCGTGCAGCGCGAAGAACATGTCCAGGATGACTTCGGCCGGGATGACCTCCACATCAAAGGTCACGGCAACCACCTCCGCGTGCCCCGTGGTGCCGGAACAGACGGAATAGTAGTCCGGGTCGCGTTCATGGCCGCCGGTGTATCCCGAAACCACCGACGTGACGCCCTTCGTTTTCTGGTAGACGGCGTCCAGGCACCAGAAACAGCCCCCACCAAGCACAAAAGTTTTCATGTCCTCTTTACCCATGCCTCTTTAATGGTTCGCGGGCGCCAATGATTCCCCCAGCCAACCCTAGGGTCACATACCGGTCAGGGGCCAGAGCCGACGGTAGGGTAAAAGTATGAGTATGGAACCTGTGAACAGTGACGTTGCAGCGGAACCGGAAGACGTTCCCGACGCCGCGGAGTCACCCGCCGCCGCAACGCTGGGGCAGCTCATGCTGGCCGTTGAGGAGCTCTGGCCGGAGTCGCTTGCTGAGGCATGGGACGAGGTGGGGCTCGTGGCCGGCCACCCCTCCGCCGAAGTCACGCGCGTCATGTTCGCCGTGGACCCCACGCTCGAGGTCATTGACGAGGCCATCGAATGGGGCGCGGAACTGCTCATCACGCATCACCCGCTGCTTCTCAAGGGCGTCACCTCGGTTGCCGCCAACACGCCCAAGGGCCGGGCCGTCCACCGCCTGATCGAATCCGGCACCGCACTGCTGACGGTCCACACCAACGGCGACTCTGCGGTGGGCGGCGTGTCCGACGTCCTGGCCGACGCCCTGGGGCTGGAGAATGTTTCGCCGCTGACGCCGGCGGCCGACGGCCTTCCCGAGGAAGGCATCGGGCGCGTCGGGGACCTCAGCGAGTCGATCACCCTGGGGGAATTCGCCGCGCGGGTCTTCGGCATCCTCCCCTCGGTGGCCGGCGGAGTGCGGGTGTCCGGGGACAAGGACGGGCTGGTGCAGCGGGTTGCCGTGTGCGGCGGTGCCGGGGATTCCCTCTTCGATGAGGTCCGGGCCAGCAACGCGGACCTGTACGTCACCGCGGACCTGCGCCACCATCCGGCCTCGGAAGCCAGGGAGGCCGCCGTGAACGGCCGGCCGTACCTCATCGATGTCTCGCACTTCGCGAGCGAGTGGCTGTGGCTGCCGGCCGCCGCCGAGGCGCTGGGCAACGTGCTCACGGACCAGGGCCTCGACGTCGAAATCCGGGTCAGCACCACCAACAGCGACCCGTGGGACTTCATACTCACTCCCGGCTAAGCCTGGCGCGCGAGGCTGGGGAGCGCGTTAGGCGCTAGAGTCTAGAAAACCCCACAGGGGTGCCGGCCCCGGGGCCGGATGGGATCAAGCGGAGGTAAAACGTGGCCAAGGCAGCACCGGCGGAACAATTGAAGTTGCTCGAGCTCCAGGGCCTGGACGCCCGACTGAAGTCACTGTCCAACCGCCGCCGCAGCCTGGAAAACGATCCCCGGATCACCGATCTTGAGGCCGCCCTCAGCGTTGCCAACGGGGAACTGGGCGCCGCGAAACTCGCCGTCCACGACGCCGAAGCGGAACTGAAGCGGGCCGAAGCGGACGTGGAGCAGGTGGCTACCCGGATTGAACGGGACGAGGCCAGGCTCAACAGCGGCACCGGCCTCTCCAAGGACCTCGTGGCCCTGCAGAAGGATATTGCCTCGCTCAACAAGCGCCGTTCCGACCTGGAGGACGTCGAACTGGAGGTCCTGGAGCGGCTGGACGGCCTGCGCGAACGGCAGGCGGCGCAGCAGAGCATCGTGGACGACATCCAGGGCTCATTCGGCGGGATCAGGGCCGAGCTCGACGCGGCGCTGGCCGAGGTGGCCGCCGAGGAGAACGAGGTGGCCGGCAGGCGGACGCGCTTCGCCGCAGGGCTGGACACCGGAATGCTCGCGGTCTACGAGAAGACCCTGGCCCGCCGCGGAGTGGGTGCAGCGCGGCTTTTCCACGGCACCTCGGAAGGCTCTGGCATGCAGCTAAGCCCCGGAGACCTGGCCGAGATCAAAGCCGCCGCCGAGGACGACATCGTGTTCTGCCCGGACTCCGGCTGCATCCTGGTGCGCTCCGCAGAGTGGGTGTGAGGCGGGCCTGCTCCGGCAGGATGACCCGGCCCGGCAGGCCTACCCCGGCAGAATGATGTTGAGGGCGTGGGCCTTGCGTGCCGTGCCCGGAACGAGTTCGGCCTGCCACTTCTCGGCCGCGGCCCTCAACAGCTGCTCCGGCGTGGCCGGGGCCTTGCCCCGCCGCGTCAGCAGGTGGCGTGCCAGTTCGCCCCGGGTGTGCTTGGCAAAATGGCTGACCACCTTGCGCGTGCCGTTCACCTCCGTGAACACGTTGACCGCCACGGTGTCCGCGGGCGGGGGAGTCCAGGCGGCTGCGTAGGTGCTGGACCGGCAATCGACCAGGAGCCGGCCGGCGGCGATTTCGCCGAGGGCGTCGGTCAGCTGCGGTTTCCAGAATGAGGCAAGGCGTCCGACGTCGGGCAGTGCCGTTGACATGGACAGCCGGTAGGCGGGCACGGAGTCGGCGAACCGGATGGCGCCCCACAGGGCGGAGATGACCAGCACCGATTCATCCGCCCGGCGCCGCTGCGCCGGCGTCATCGACTTGTAGCCGAGGGCGTCGTACAGCACGCCGGAATACACCTGGTGTGCCGGAGCGGCAGGTTCGGCGTGGAGCCGGGTGTTGCGTTCGACGTCGTCCTTGAGGGAGGCTCCGACGCCCAGCAGGGCGAGGGCGTCCTCGTGCGCACTGACTGTCCCCAGCGCGTCGAGCACCTTGGCCCGGTAGGTATTCAGGACGGGGAAACTCAACGAAGCCCAGTCCATGGCGTCGCCGCGGACGGCCGGTGTCTTGCCTTCGGATGGGGGGAGCAGAATCAGCACCGTACGATCTTACCGGCCGGTGCGGGACCAGCCGGGGCGCGGATCTGTCCGGCGGGTAACGTCAGCCCAGGGAACGGCCCAGGAAGTCGAGCACGTCCGGCAGGACGGACCGCCAGTACACGGCGTCGTGGCCGCCGGGCTGGAAGCCGCCCTCCACGCGGCCGGGAAGCCCGGAACGGTACCGGCGCACCGTGGCGGCCAGGTCATCCTCGCTGCCGCAGTCGATCCGCTTCGGTATCGCTGCAAGCCTCGGCCGGAGCGCAAAAACGTCATTCGCCGCGAAATCAGCCGGGCCGTCGAAGGCGCCCTGCATCCCCTCCTTATAGCTGGACCAGACCGCAGGGCTCATGGCCGCCACCGCGCGGAGCCCGGACACCCGGCCCCGCGACGCCAGGAGCAGGGCGCCGAAGCCGCCCATCGACGTGCCGAAGATGCCGACCCTTCCGAGGTCCAGCCCCTGCTCACCCAGGAACGGCAGGAATTCCTGCACCAGCATCGACTGCGTGTCAGTGCCGTCGGAGCGGGCATGCCACCAGGAGTCTCCGCCGTCCACGGCGGCCACCGCGAAGGGCGCCCCGCCGTCGTCAAGGTAGCGCTGCAGGGCCCGGTCCGCGGCGAGGTCGCGCAGCAGGACTTCACTGCTGGCGCCGCGCCCGTGCAGGAAGACCGCCACCGGCAGCAGTTGGTTGGCCTGCTCCGGAAGCGGCACGGCCAGGGACCAGTTCGTGATGACCGCCGGGCGGAAGCGGGAAACAAATCCGCCCGTCCGGGTCGATACAGCAGAAACCGGCGCTGCGGAAGCCGGCACCGACGAAGGCACTGTGGAGGGCTGCACGGACGGTGGGGGAGCCGGCGGGAGGGCCGCCGTCATTGTCCCTGCCGTGGTGGTCGCCGTCGTCGGGCCGGGAACCGGTCGGGGCGGGGCTGTGCAGGCCGACGTCGCGGCGGTCAGCCCGGCAGCGGCTGCCAACTGCAGCACGCGCCGCCGTGGAACGGACGGCCGCGGAAGGGACGACTGGTCCATTCCCCGATCCTAGCCCCCCGAACGGGCGCGTGTCCGGGCCCGCGGGAAAGCCCGTAAACTGGACTGCGGATGGGTTGACCAGGCGGCCGCGCGCCACGCAAGTGGCTCGAGGAACGTCCGGGCTCCACAGGGCAGGGTGGTGGGTAACGCCCACTCGGGGTAACCCGCAGGCCAGTGCCACAGAAAACAGACCGCCTGCGTCGCGCCGAATTTGAAAGCGGCACGAAGCAGGTAAGGGTGAAACGGCGGTGTAAGAGACCACCAGCTTCCCGGGTGACCGGGAAGGCTAGGTAAACCCCACCCGGAGCAAGGCCAGACAGGACACGTTTGAGGGCTGCCCGCCCGAGTGTCCGGGTAGGCCGCTGGAGGGCGTCGGCAACGGCGCTCGTAGATGGATGGCCGCTACTCCCGTGCCGGCAACGGCACTGGAGCACAGAACCCGGCGTATCGGTCAACCCATCCACTCAAGTAAGCCACCCGCCCCAGCCCGCGCCGGAAGGCAGATGCACGTGCAGTCCTCCTTTGACATCGACCCACGACTTGACGGGCTGCTCGCGACCATCTTTGGCCCCGGCCGGCAGGATCCGGACGGGACGATGGAGCTCACCCTCATTGTCGACGGGACAATAGTCTCCGGCTCGGCAGTGAGTGAAGAAGCGTGGTCCAGGCGCCAGAAAGCCCAGATCAGCACCTCAGACGGGTTCCCGGCAGAATTGCCGCACGTTACGGAGGAGGACCAGGTCCGGTTCATCCACTTCCTTGAACCCGTGGTGGTCTCGGGCGGAAACCCCATCCGCCTGAACGCCACGAGGGTGGACCTCCGCCACGTATCCGCCTGGAGCATTGGCCGCCTCAACTACGGCGAACAGTAGTGCGCCCCAGGCCGGGCGACAGGCATCACACCCTGTGTGAGTGATTTCACGGGCTACCGGCCGGTTCCGGTTCCCGGACCGCCCTAGAATGGATGGTGAACGTAGAAGTTCTGCCGCCGGATCTGCGTTCGCAGCCGGTGGTTTTTCTTTGCACGGTCAACGGCATCCGGGGTGGACCGAAACCCTGCCGGTGCCAGCTTGCCCTGGATAACTTCCAGTGGCCGCCATCCGGTTTACGAGGACGTAGCCGGTTGAACCAAGGAAGGTAGTTCTGTGAGCCAGACGTCAGATTCTTGTCTTGATACGTGGATGGGCCGGGAGGCGCTTGCCGAGGCCATGATCCCGGTTATCGGCCGGCTGTACCGTGAAAACAACGTGGTTACCTCCATCCACGGCCGCAGCCTGATCAACAAGTCCACCATGAACATCCTCAAGGCGCACCGCTTTGCGCGCCGGATGAGCAAGGACGAGCTGCTCCTGGAGGAGACGGCGCCGCTGCTGAACACGCTGGCACAGCTGGACCTGGGTGCCGCTGCCATCGACATCGCCCGCCTGAACCAGAAGTTCAAGTCCGACGGCGGCGACCTGACGCTGGAGGAATTCCTCCGTGCCGAGCTGGCCGAGATCGTGGGCAAGCGGGGCGCCGACGAGCGCACCAGCACCGACGTCGTGCTCTACGGCTTCGGCCGCATCGGCCGCCTCCTGGCGCGCCTCCTCATCGAAAAGGCCGGCGGCGGCCACGGCCTGCGGCTGCGTGCCATCGTGGTCCGGCGCGGCTCCGACAACGACCTCACCAAGCGCGCCAGCCTGCTGCGCCGCGACTCCGTGCACGGCTCCTTCGAGGGAACCATCCGGGTCGACACCGAGGCCAACACCATCACGGCCAACGGCGTCCGGATCCAGGTCATCTACTCGGACAACCCCGCCACCATCGACTACACCGCCTACGGGATCAACAACGCCCTCGTGGTGGACAACACCGGCCGCTGGCGCGACGCCGAGGGCCTCGGCCAGCACCTGCTGAGCAAGGGCGTGGCCAAGGTCCTGCTGACCGCACCGGGCAAGGGCGACCTGAAGAACATCGTCCACGGCATCAACCATGGCGACATCGCCGAATCCGACCAGATCGTGACGGCGGCCTCCTGCACCACCAACGCCATCACCCCGGTCCTGAAGGCGCTCAACGACAAGTACGGCGTCATCCACGGGCACGTTGAAACCGTGCACTCGTTCACCAACGACCAGAACCTGATCGACAACTTCCACAAGGGCGACCGCCGCGGCCGTTCCGCCGCGCTGAACATGGTGATCACCGAGACCGGTGCTGCCAAGGCCGTGGCCAAGGCACTGCCGGAACTGCAGGGCAAGCTCACGGGCAGCTCCATCCGGGTCCCCACCCCGGACGTGTCCCTGGCTGTGCTGAACCTCAACCTGGAACGCGGCACCACCAAGGACGAGGTCAACAACTACCTGCGCGAGATGTCGCTGCACTCGGACCTGCGCAAGCAGATCGACTACATCGACTCCCCCGAGGTGGTCTCCACCGACTTCGTCGGCTCCCGCCGCGCAGGCATCGTCGACGGCCTCGCCACCATCGCCAACGACAAGAACCTGGTGGTTTACGTTTGGTACGACAACGAGTTCGGCTACAGCTGCCAGGTGGTCCGCGTAATGGAGGAAATGGCCGGGGTCAACCCGCCGACCTTCCCGGCCAAGGACTCCGAAAAGGATGCCGCCCCGGTCCTGGCCGTGCCGGCTTCGGTCTAACCGGAACCCTTTTCGTCAGCCCCGCCCGCGCAATCGTGCCGGCGGGGCTGACCCGTTCCCGGGAACTTCCCGGGTAATTCTCTGGAATCAGCCGGAAAACGGGCACAAACTTGTGTCATGGAACAGAACCCGACACTCCAGCATGAGACAACCCTGGAACATGCACTCGATATTGCAAAAGCCAACCAGAAAGAAGCCCAGCGGCTTTTGGACCAGGCACGCACTTCACATGCGGCAGGGGAAATCGGCGATGAGAGGGTGGCCCAGCTGGAGCGGCTGCTTGATCTCGCCAACACCGATCTACATCGGGTCATGCGCGAGCAGTAGGTGACCGGCCCTCCACAGGGCACCTGTCCTCCACACTGTGGATACCCGCACGGCGGCCGGTGGTTTCGCCTAGGCTCCTGGATGTGTACCCACGTCATGCCCGGGATGCCGGGCGCACCGGACCGCTCCGATGAGCGTCAGCTGGGCCGGCTACCGGCGCGCCCGCCGGCGTTCCCGGCAGGCCTGGGCGGTGCTCGGTGCGGCCGCGGTATCGCTGGCCGCCGCCGCCGTGTGGTTTTTTACGGCAGGCCAGTTCATCGCTGCCGAGCCCGCCGTTTCCGGACCCAGCGAGGCGCCCGTGTTCGATGCCGCCTGGATGAAGCCGGTCACGCCTCCCTACCCGGTGCCGCGGGGCGGCGTGGCCGCCGTGCTGGAAACACTGGCCGTGAAGGGCCGGGCATCCGGCGCCGACTATGACCGGTCCGCGTTCGGCCAGGCCTGGCAGGACGCCGACCACAACGGCTGCGACACGCGCAACGACATCCTCCGCCGGGACCTTCACGACGTTGCGTTCACCAAGGGATCAAAGTGCAAGGTGGCCGCCGGCACCATGCAGGAACCATACGTGGGCCTCGTGGTCACGTTCGTCCGTGGCGCAGATTCGAGCAAGGCCGTGCAGATCGACCACGTCGTCGCGCTGGGCGATGCCTGGCAGAAGGGGGCCCAGCAGCTGACGCTGCAGCAACGGCAGAACCTTGCCAACGATCCGCTCAACCTCATTGCCGCGGACGGTGACGCCAACCAGGAGAAAAGCGCATCGGACGCCGCCACGTGGCTGCCGAAGAACAAAGCGCTCCGGTGCCACTACGTGGCGCGGCAGATTTCGGTGAAGGCAGCCTACGGCCTTTGGGTCACCCAGCCGGAGAAGGACGCCATGGCCCGCGTGCTGGATTCGTGTCCGCAGCAGCAGACGGTGGTGTCCCGGTAGCGGCAGCTGGCAGCGGGAGAAACCGCGCGGGTGTCAGTGTCCGAACGGGTCCGGGTCCACGCCCGGCATCCAGGTCAGGCCCGGGACGCCCCAGCCGCTCTTCTTGGCCTGCTTCATCGCCTTGCGGGAATACCTGTCGATCAGGCGGTTGACGTACAGCTTGCCGTCCAGGTGGTCGTACTCGTGCTGGATGATGCGGGCGAACCAGCCGGTCGCCTCGAAATCCACCGGTTTTCCGTGCCCGTCAAAGCCCTGCACCCGTACCCATTCGGCGCGCTTGAGCGGATACTGCTCCCCGGGGAAGGAGAGGCAGCCCTCCACCTCCTCGTCCGGATCCGGCAGTGCCCCGGACACCTTGGAGAGGGTCAGCACGGGGTTGACCACGGCGCCGGCCGGGGGAGCGCCGTCCTCGTTCGCGTACTTGTAGACGAAGATCCGCTTGCCCACGCCGATCTGCGGTGCGGCCAGTCCGACGCCGTTTGCCTTGTCGTTGGTTTCGAACATGTCGGCAATCAGCTGGCGGAGTCCGTCGTCGAACTCCTCCACTTCAGCAGCCCGGCGGTGCAGCACCGGCTCACCCCAGATGGTGATGGGCAGAACGGTCATGTCAGGGGATTCCTTCGGCGCCTTGCCGGCCGGGAGCCGGCGGGGGTGGAAACCAACAAAGGCCGCACCGGGTAACCGGTACGGCCTTTGTTGCTGGCCGGCAATGTGATGCCGACCTCGGTGCGGGTGAGCGACGGGGGTTGAACCCGCGACCTCCTGGACCACAACCAGGCGCTCTGCCAACTGAGCTACGCCCACCATGTGCCCTGCGGGCTGACCGGTTTCCCGGCCTTCCGAAAAGGCAACGACAAATAGTTTACCTGCTGTTTGGGGATGCTTTTGCCACTTTTGGCTGTTTCGGCAAAATTTTCCTCAAACGTGGCGCAGATTACTTTCCGGACTGCTGTGCTGCGGGCGGCGGGACGCTTTCCGGAGCCTGCTGGTCGACGGCGGAGGGCTGGTCGACAGCAGAGGGTGAGGCCGAGATGCGCTGGGAGATCTTTTGGGCCGAAGTGCTGTCCGGTCCGGGGGCGGGCACGAAGACGGCTTCCCGGTAGTACCGGAGTTCGTCGATGGAATCCTTGATGTCCCCAAGGGCGCGGTGGCCGCCGTGCTTGGCCGGAGCCTGGAAGTAGGCGCGCGCATACCAGCGACGGGCCAGTTCCTTGATGGTGCTGACGTCGATGATGCGGTAGTGCAGGTGCTCCACCACCGAGGGCATGTCCCTGGCGAGGAAGACCCGGTCCGTTCCGACGGAGTTGCCGGCGAGGGGCGCCTTGCGGGGGTCCGGAACCCACTTGCGGATGTAGTCCAGCACCAGGGCCTCGGCTTCGGCCATCGTTTTGCCGGCCGGAAGCTCGTTCAGCAGGCCCGACCGGGTGTGCATGTCCCGGACGAAGTCGTTCATCTGCGCGAGGGCGGCGTCGTCCGGCTTGATCACGACGTCCACCCCGTCGCCAAGGATGTTGAGTTCGGAGTCGGTCACCAGGGCCGCAACCTCGATCAGGGCGTCGTTGACGCTGTCGAGGCCGGTCATTTCGCAGTCGATCCAGACGATGCGTTCGTTAGTAATAGGCACCTGTTCAGCCTACCGTTTAGCCGCGTGCAAGCCTTGGAGAGGCGCTCCGGTGCTAATATTTCGGGTACGTGGCAACGCTCATTGCGGCGGCCGCGTCCTCGGCGTCGCCCAAATTGGGGTGCCGCCCAATTCGGCTGGTTGCCCAGTTCGGGCCGGCCGCTCAGCTTGGCTGCAGACGGGGGCAGCACGCCCAAAAGAGATTTGCCTAACGAGATAGGCGCAGAAGAGATTGGACGATCCTGAGATGACGGCGCCTGTGCCTGCGATAGGGGAAACGGCCACCGGCACTTCCACGGACCCGGCCGGGCCGGAAGTGGACAATCCGCGCTCACCGATTCTGTCCGGTTTCATCGGTTCCATGTTCCTGCTCGTCGGCTCGCTCGGAGTCGGCTGGCTGGCGCCGGTCTCGGAGCTTAGGCGGATGCCTCTGTTCATCTGGATGCGCACCGAGGCGTTCGGCGTCGGGCTGTCCATCGTGCTGCTCGCGGTGGGCGGCATGCTGCTTGTCCGGGCCTGGCTCAGGCTTGGCCAGCACGTCCACGTCTGGGGAAGGCAGGCCCGCAAGGCCACGCTCCAGGCCATCGTGGCGTGGGGTCTGCCCATGATGTTTACCGTCCCGCTGTTCAGCCGGGACGTCTATGCGTACATCGGCCAGGGCCGCCTGATGGTCGAAGGCTTCAACCCGTACGAGAACGGCATTTCGGCGCTGTCCAACTACTTCCAGCTGGGTGCCGACAAGATGTGGACCGAGGCCCCGGTTCCCTACGGCCAGGTGTTTTTGTGGATCGAGCAGTTCGTGGTCTGGTCCACCAACGTCCAACCGGAAGCCAGCATCATGCTGTTCCGCGTGGCCGCGCTGGCGGGCGTGGTGCTGTGCATCATCTATGTCCCCAAACTCGCCGAGCTACACGGGGTCAATCCGCACCGTGCCCTGTGGCTGACGGCGGCGAATCCGCTCTTCCTGACCAACTTCATCGCCAGCGTCCACAACGATTCGCTCATGATCGGGCTGGCCCTCGCCGGCCTGTATTACTGTGCCACGCGGCGCGTCATCCTCGGCATCGTCCTCGTGACGGCGTCCATCGCGGTGAAGCCGATCACCGTGGTGTTCCTTCCGTTCATCGGCCTGCTCTGGGCGGGCAAGGGGGCCAGCTGGCCGCGGAAGTTCGTGTTCTGGGGACTGACCGCCGGCCTCAGCCTTGCCCTGCTCTACGCCATGAGCCTGGTGAACGGCTTCGGGTTCGGCTGGATCAACGGCCTCTCTGCGCCCGGCAGCGTGTGGATCTGGTACGCCCCCGTCGGGCTGCTTGGCCTGGTGGTGGCATCCATCGCCAACGCGTTCAGCCTGGACGGCTGGGGTCTGGCCAAATGGGTTTACGACGCCGGCAAGCTCCTCGCCGTGGGCATCGTGGCCTGGCAGATCCTCCGCGGCGAACACGACCGCCTCATGCGGCGCCTGACCCTTGCCTTCGCCGCCGTTGTGGTGCTGTCACCCATGATCCAGTCCTGGTACGTGGTGTGGCTGATCCCGCTGTTCGCCGTCACGGGCATCCGTGACGACTGGCAAGTCAAGGCCCTCTACTTCATCGTCTCCTTCTTCATGGTCTATGCCATCTCCGACCAGCTGGAAGTCTTCCCGTACCTGCAGACCGACGACCTGGGCCTGGCTTTGGCACTTGCCCGCAATGCGGCCGCCATCATCGCCCTGCTGTTCGCGCTGTACCTGATCTTTCTCGACCGCAGCACCAAGCGGCTGTTCAGCAAGGCGGACCAGCCCGTCACCACCCGCCCGGTCATCTGACCTCAGGGTTCAGTTGACCTGAAGGTTCAGCGGTCCAAGGTTTTTGAGAGCTTCCCTCCGCGAGAGCGGGCTGAGGGACGGGCCGTTCCGTGTCACGAACTCCAGGACCCATTCCGGGGCGGTTTTTGAATACTCACGCAGCGCCCAGCCGATGGCCTTGCGGATAAAGAATTCCTTGTCGGCCATGTTTGCCTCGATGACGGCAGTGAGCAGACCGGTGTCCGTCTGGACTTTGGCCCCCAGCTGGGCCGTAATCGATGCCCGCCGGATCCAGAAGTCCCGGTCGGCACTCCACTGGAGCAGTACGCGGGTAAGTTCGTCCCGGTGGGCCTTGAGCAGCGCGCCGATCCGGTGGGCCACCCCGTCCACGTAGTCCCAGGACGAGCCCGTCCTGATGATTTCCTCATACACCGGAAGCATGTGCAGGTCGCCGGCTACGCTCCGCAGCCCCGTCAGGTCAATGGCCGCATAGCGTTCCTCGCGGTAGCGGGCTTCACGCCAGAGGACAAGCACCGTTGACCGCAGGTCGTCGGCGGTTTCAAAGGGATGGGCTGCAGCCACGGCCTTGGCTGTCCTGCGCACCTCCGGCACGCGGACGCCGAGCGACGGTGTCGCGGACTTCATGTAGGCCTGCGCCGCGGCGCCGCGGACGGGGTCTGCCGCCTCCCGCAGTTGGGAGCGAATCAGCGCCAGCACCGCTTCATTTGCCATGCTGCCAAGATAGCCGCTTAACGGAGCCCGGGGCTGCGCGCGTCATCCCAACCGCAGCCGCACCACGGCGCGCCCGGGAATGGCGTCACTGACCGCCCTAAAGTCGGCCGCCAGGAACAGGCCGAGTGTGCCCTGGTAGAGGTCCGCCGGCCCGGCCTTCGGCCGCTGGGCGGGATCCACCGGATACGCCTCCACGACGGCGGCACCGTTGGCGCGTGCGTGGCCGACGGCGGCAGCCAGCAGCGCTGCTGCCACGCCGCTGCGCCGGTGGCCCGGCGCGACGACGAAGCAGCTCACCGACCATACGCTTCCAATGCCGCTGACGTCGTCGTCCACGGCGGCGGCCGCCTTGAACACCTGGGAACGGAGGATCCGCGGATAGCACTGCCGCGGCTCCACCGCGCACCAGCCGACGGCGGAACCGCCGCGGTACGCCAGGACCCCCGGTGCAGGCCCGCCGCCGTCGAACTTGTCCTTTAGCTGTGCCTTGCGGTCGGCCGCCGGCGTGGCAGCGAAGCTGGCACCCGGCAGGGCAAAGAACCGGCACCAGCAGCGTGAGGGCTCACCGCGGACGCCGAGCAGCTGCTCGACGGCGGGCCACTCGGCGGCCGCCGTGGTGATGCCGCCGTCTGCTTCCTGTAGGTGGTCTGTCATGGCCGCCTTCCCTTGCCGCCGGGACTTTCAGTCCCCGGCCGGCTCGGTGCTCCGGCGGAGCGTCACTTCGCCAGTGACCCCCACAGTGCCGGCGGCCGCCTGGCCGGAACCGGCTCCGGGAACTGCCAGCCTGCCGATTTCCTCCAGCGGCAGGCGGACGGTGGAGAGTGCCGGCCGGAAGTCGCGGAGGGTTTCGATATCGTCAAAGCCTGCGATGGCAGCGTCCCGGGGGATCCGAAGTCCTTTGGAACGCAGCGCGGCAGTGGCCCCGATGGCCATGACGTCATTTACGGCGAAGATGCAGAGCCGGGGCCGTCCGGCGGTTTCAGGGCCCGCCTCGCCCCCGTCCCCGCTTTCGCCTCGCGCGCCGATGCGTGCCGCGAGTCCGAGGCCCGCCTCATAGCC
The DNA here is from genome assembly GCF_046536215.2 of Arthrobacter globiformis. Classification (GTDB taxonomy): domain Bacteria; phylum Actinomycetota; class Actinomycetes; order Actinomycetales; family Micrococcaceae; genus Arthrobacter; species Arthrobacter globiformis_E. The sequence continues at coordinate 76,019 of NZ_CM143421.1, forward strand.
GCCTGAGCGGTCGAACCCGGTGTGCAGAACGTCCGCTGGCGGCAGCCCGGCGTCCGCCAGGCCGCGCTGGAAGCCGCGCACCCGGTCATCGGAGGTGAGGAGGCCCTCCGGACCGGCGATGATGACGAACTCCCCGGCATGTGAGGCGGCCAGTTCCCGGGCGAGTGCGGCTGCGAGCTCCTCGTTGGGTACCTCAACCACGTGATAGCCCTCGTCGGATTCGGCGCCCACCACGGCGTGGCCCACGACTCCGACCTGGCCGCCGTTGCGGCAGTAGCGGTCAAGTTCGGCGGCCAGTTCCGCGTTGCCCTGCCTGTCGGCGGTCCGCGCAGACCGCGATCCCGCGATCACTATCGAGTCCGCGCGGCGCGCCGCAAAGGCCGCCACCGCCGCCCGCTCGTCGGCGGGGCTGCCCGCGGTGGTGGCGAGCAAAACCATCTTGTTCTGGTGCCGTGCAGCGGCCTGGACGCCGCGGGCGATGGCCGAGAAATAGGGGTCGGCAATGTCGTGCACGATGAGGCCGATGAGGCCTGAGCTGGACTTGGCGAGGCCCTGGGCCTGGGCGTTGGGGATGTAGCCGAGGGAGTCCGCCGCCTTCCGGACGCGCTCCGCGATGTCCGGTCCGGGGGTCCTGGCCGAACCGTTCAGGACGCGGCTGGCGGTGGCAGGGGAGACTCCGGCCAGACGGGCTACTTCGGTCAGCGTGCTTGCAGCCACAGGCGCAACTCCTCTTCAACAGGCCCCAGCCTCGGGAAACTCGGCTGATGCTCACATTATCGCAGTTCAAAAAAAGTCAGGAAAGCGCTTGCCAGATCGACTTCGGTTCTGCACTATGGAAGCAGCGGGAATGCGCTTTCCCGATGTGCCAGCCACCACGACTGAATGAGGACTCATGGGCTTCGAAACAAAGACGATCCGTATCGCCATGAACGGCATAACCGGCCGGATGGGCTACCGCCAGCACCTGCTGCGCTCCATCCTTCCGATCCGCGACGCCGGCGGCTTCACCTTGGAGGACGGCACCAAGGTCCAGGTCGAGCCGATCCTTGTCGGCCGCAACGAGGCGAAAATCCGCGAACTGGCCGAGCTGCACAAGATTTCGGAATGGACCACCGACCTCGACGGCGTGATCAACGACCCCACCGTCGACGTCGTCTTCGACGCCTCCATGACCAGCCTGCGGGCGGCGACCCTGAAGAAGGCCATGCGCGCCGGCAAACACATCTTCACCGAGAAGCCGACGGCGGAAACCCTGGAGGAGGCCATCGAGCTGGCCCGCATCGGCAAGGAAGCCGGAGTCACCGCCGGCGTCGTGCACGACAAGCTGTACCTGCCGGGCCTGGTCAAGCTGCGCCGCCTCGTGGACGAAGGGTTCTTCGGCCGGGTCCTGTCCATCCGCGGGGAATTTGGCTACTGGGTTTTCGAGGGCGACGTCCAGGCGGCCCAGCGCCCGTCCTGGAATTACCGCAAGGAAGACGGCGGCGGAATGACCACGGACATGTTCTGCCACTGGAACTACGTCCTGGAAGGCATCATCGGGAAGGTCAAGAGCGTCAACGCCAAGACCGCCACCCACATCCCCGCCCGGTGGGACGAAGCCGGCAACGAGTACAAGGCAACTGCTGACGACGCCTCCTACGGCATCTTCGAGCTGGAGACCCCCGGCGGGGATGACGTCATCGGCCAGATCAACTCCTCGTGGGCTGTCCGGGTCTACCGTGACGAGCTGGTCGAGTTCCAGGTGGACGGCACGCACGGTTCCGCCGTCGCCGGCCTGAACAAGTGCGTCGCGCAGCAGCGGGCCCACACCCCCAAGCCGGTCTGGAACCCCGACCTTCCAGTCACCGAGTCCTTCCGCAGCCAGTGGCAGGACGTTCCGGCCAACGCCGAACTGGACAACGGCTTCAAGCTGCAGTGGGAGGAGTTCCTGCGCGACGTCGTCGCCGGCCGCGAACACCGTTTCGGCCTGCTCTCTGCCGCCCGCGGCGTGCAGCTCGCCGAACTCGGCCTGCAGTCCAGCGACGAACGCCGCACCATCGACATCCCGGAGATCACGCTCTGATGACGTCCCTGATCCTTCCCACAACGGACGGCGGCACCCGGGAGTACCGGCTCCGTTCCGCAACCGCCTGGGCCAAGCCGGCGTTGCCGCTGACATCGCGCCGGGCCTACGCGGCGGCCCACGTCATCCCCGAGGTCACTGCCGACAACACCCCGGGCGCCCCGGCGCGCCTGGACTGGGAGGCCACTCTGGGCTACCGGCACGAGCTGTGGTCCTACGGGCTGGGCGTCGCCGACGCGATGGACACCGCCCAGCGGGGCATGGGCCTGGACTGGGCCGCAACCCAGCAGCTGATCAAGCGTACCGGCGCGGAGGCGGCCTCCGTGGTCTCCGCCGGCGGGACGGCCACGGCCGGAATGACGGTCCGGGACCTCGTGTCCTGCGGTGCGGGCACCGACCAGCTGGACCTCGACTCGCTGCCCTCCGGCGAAGCCGGCCTGCAGGCTGTCCTGGCCGCCTACCGTGAGCAGGTCGCCGTCGTCAGTGAGGCCGGACCCAAGGCGATCCTCATGGCCTCCAGGGCGCTGGCCCGGGTGGCATCCGGTCCCGAGGACTACCTGAAGGTCTACTCGACGCTGCTCCAGGAGGCCGACGAACCGGTCATTCTGCACTGGCTCGGCACCATGTTCGATCCCGCACTGGCCGGCTACTGGGGCTCCGACAGCGTCTCCGCCGCTACCGAGACGTTCCTCTCGCTCATCCGCGAGCACGCGGACAAGGTGGACGGCGTCAAGGTCTCCCTGCTGGACGCTTCGCATGAAATCGCGCTGCGCGCGGCGCTTCCCGAGGGCGTCCGCCTCTACACCGGCGACGACTTCAACTACCCGGAACTGATCGACGGCGACGGCACCCTCCACTCGGATGCCCTGCTGGGGATCTTTGCGGCCATCTATCCGGCCGCGTCCGCTGCACTGCAGAGCTACGACGCCGGAGACGCCGCCAAAGCGCGTGCCATCTTGGATTCCACCCGGGAACTGGGCAAGCACATCTTCAGCGCCCCGACGTTCTACTACAAGACCGGGATCGCCTTCCTGTCCTGGCTCAACGGCAAGCAGCCGGGCTTCCAGATGGTGGGCGGGCTGCACTCGGGCCGTTCCGTGGTGCACCTGGCCAAGACCTTCGAACTGGCCGACGAGGCCGGGCTGCTGAAGGACCCCGCCCTCGCTGCGTTCCGGATGTCCGATTTCCTTCGCATCAACGGAGTGGGAGTATGAGCTTCAATTCAGAACCGTCCGTTTTTTCCCGGCTTTCCCTCAATAGCGCCACCACCAAGAAGTGGACGCTCACCGAGGCTGTTGACGGCTGTGTCCGCGCCGGCATTCCCGCCATCGGACCCTGGCGGGACATCATTGCCGAGGCGGGGCTCGACAAGTCCGCGAAGCTGATCAAGGACGCCGGGCTCCGGGTCTCGTCGCTGTGCCGCGGCGGATTCCTCACGGCTCCGGACGCCGACGGTCAGGCGGCGGCGCTGGCGGACAACCGGGCCGCGGTCCTGGAGGCGGTTGCGCTGGATACCCAGGAACTGTTCCTCGTGGTCGGGGGCCTGGCGCCGGGGGAGAAGGACGTCGTGGCTGCGCGCCAGCGCGTGGCCGACCGGCTGGACGACCTCGTCCCGTTCGCCGTCGAGCATGGCGTCCGGCTGGTGCTGGAGCCCCTGCACCCGATGTATGCCGCCGACCGCGCCCTCATCTCCACGCTGGGGCAGGCCCTGGACCTGGCGGCGCCGTACGACGCCCGTGCGGTGGGCGTCGCCGTCGACACCTTCCATGTCTGGTGGGACCCGGAGCTGAAAGCCCAGATTGAGCGCGCCGGCCGGGAGAACCGGATCGCCTCCTACCAGGTCTGCGATTTCAACCTGCCGATCGCGGCGGATGCGCTGCTTTCCCGCGGCATGATGGGCGACGGCGTGATCGACTTCGCCACGATCGGCACCTGGGTCCGGGATGCCGGGTATACCGGCGACATTGAGGTGGAAATTTTCAACCAGGAGATCTGGGACGCCGACGGCGACGCGGTTCTGGCCACCATGAAGGACCGCTACGCGGAACTGGTGCAGCCCTTCGCCTGAGCCCGCAGCAGGAACCTCGGCCGAAGCAGAGGCCCGGCCCCCGGCGCGGGGCCGGGTCCCGCCCCGTCCGCAACCGTGCCCTTACTTCGGCGCCTTCCGGCGGGTAGGGTGGCGCCAGGAGGGGAAGCCATGGACAAGCAATTCAGGGACGCCGAAGCGACCATTGTTGTCGCCGCACAGCCCGAGCGGGTGTGGAAGGCGCTGACCGATCCGGCTGACGTCAAGGAATATTTTCTCGGCACGCACGTCACATCCACCTGGCGGGAGGGTGATCCTGTGACGTTCGAGGGGGAGTGGCAGGGCAAGTCCTACCAGGACAAAGGGACCGTGCTGGAGGCCCGCCCCAACGAACTCCTGCGCATCACCCATTACAGCCCCCTGTCGGGGCTGCCCGACGAGCCGGGCAACTACCACACCGTGGAATACGGGCTGGAGCCTGTGGCGGAGGGCACCCGGGTCAGCATCACGCAGGGCAACAACAAGAGTGACGGCGAGGCCGCGGAGTCGGAAAAACTTTGGGGCATGGTGCTTGGCAACCTTAAGGAGTACCTGGCGGACTGACCGCGTCGCCTGGTGGCGTTACCGTTTTCGGCCGGTTTGCACCCTGCGCCGGTGGGCGGCAGCGCGCAGTTGGATGATCCGGGCGGCGCCGGCCATCGCGACCAGGACACCTCCGCCTACCGCGGCGATGAAAAGGGACATTCCGAGCGAGACTGCCCCCTCCAGGCCGAAGAACTTCACCTGGACGAGTTCCTGGTTCTGCAGGATGAAGATGATCAGCAGCACCAGTACCACCAGCGCCGAGGCCACGGCGACCCAGATCATCCCGGCGCGCGTCACGCGCCGTTCGGGCTCTGCCCGGCCAGGCTGAGTTGACGTGGTTCCGTCGTAGCCCGGGATGGCGGCGGTGCCGGGGTGGCGGCCAGCCGCGCCGGTACCCGAAGCCGCTTCTGCCGGTGCCCGGTCAGGAGGCGCTGCCGGGCCCGGCCCGCCCGCCGCCGGGCTTGAGGACCTGGGCGTCTCCGGAGTAGCGGGGTTCTCGCCCGACTGGCTGTGCTGCATGCGGGTGTTCCTTCCTCGACTGTCGGTCCGGGTTGGCCGGTCTGCGTGGATGGCCGGCGCCCAGTCCGATCATAGGCACAGTCCGCCCGAAATAGTAAGCATGCTTTGCAATTGCCGGCGGGCAAAGAAAAACACCCCGGTCCGAAGACCGGGGTGTCAATGTGCGCCCCAGGAGGGAATCGAACCCCCGACCGGCGGATTAGAAGGCCGCTGCTCTATCCCCTGAGCTACTGGGGCAATGGCTGGCCGCCACATTGCTGGCGCCTAAAAAGTCTACATTGACTTGCGCGCCACCAGCGTCAGGCGCCCGGCTGTTTCACCCGCGCGTTCGAAGCCCCGTCCCTTCGGTTTTCCACATACGGAACTTCGGCTCTCGCTGTCCCACGCCTGCCGGTTGATGCTGGAGATGCCTGCTAGGGCATGACACTTCGAGACAGGACAGCAAGATGACCGACATCATTACCGTCCGTGGCTTCGTTGCCACGGAAATCCGCAGTTCCACCACTCCGGGAGGGGTTCCCACCGCCTCATTCCGTCTCGGTTCCGCCGAACGGCGGTTCGACAAGGCCGCCAACGCGTGGGTGGACGGCAACATCAACTGGTTCACCGTGCAGGGATACCGGCAGCTGGCCGGAAACATGGGCTGCAGCATTAAGAAGGGCCAGCGCGTCATCATCGTGGGCAAGCTGAAGATGCGCACCTGGGAGAAAGAGGGCCGCGTCTACCACGACGCCGAAATCGACGCGGATGCTGTGGGCCACGACCTCAAGTGGGGCACCGCCAACTTCCTCCGCAATTCCGGCAACCCGCAGGCCGCAGACGGATTCGGTCCCGCGAACGGCGGCCGCAGCGCGTCCGGTCCCGCAGGCGCCGGCGATGCAGGGGATGACGGGGGCGATGATGACCGGCTGGATGATGACGACGTCGATGTGGATGCCGCCACGGCAGGAATCTTCGTCGATGACGCCGGCGACGAGCTGGAGCTCGATCCGGAAACGGGAGAACTGACCGGAGCGGCTGCCTGAACGCCGGTGGCGTGCGGCACCGCAACCCCCTGGCGGTGCCGCATGGCAGAATGGCAGCGTGATGCGAGCGACGATACACCGGCGGAACAAGGCATTCCGCGGCCATGCGACGGGTGCCCGGGATGCCAGGAGCGTCGCCGGACGGCTCGCATTGGCGGTTGTGTTGCTGTCGTCGCTCGCCGCCTGCACGGCATCAGGAGACCAGGCCACAGTGAACCAGCCGGCGGCGGGACAGACCGCCGGAGCGCAGGCGGCCACGCAGCCGGCCACCGCAGCGCCAGCCGGTGCGGCATCAGCCTCAGAATCGGCCAAGCCTTCACCATCTGCGGCAGCCCCCAAAGCGCCCGCCGGGGCCACGGCCGCCCTGCAGCGGACCATGACCGACGTCCTGGGGCGCGTTGTGGCAGCCAACCCCAAGCCCGCCACGGCGGACATCACCGCGGCGCTCACGGCGGCAGGGGTTCCGGCGCGGAGCCTGGAGGTCTCGGCGGGCCGCACGCCCACCGGACTCGAGGTGGATTCCATGGAAGCGGCGGCGGTCCAGGCTAAGGAATGCGTGATCGGCCAGATCCGCGACGGGAAGGTGACGGTAGCCGTGCTGCCGGCGCTGTCGAGCGGGAAGTGCTTCGTAGGCGCTGCGCCCGCCTAAAGGGAATGTCAGACCTGACGCGAATGTGAGATATGCCCGCCAACCCACTAGATTTGGAACCATGGCGGAATTTATCTACACAATGACCAAGGCCCGAAAGGCTGTTGGCGAAAAACTTATTCTCGACGACGTAAGCATGTCCTTCTTCCCGGGCGCCAAGATCGGTGTTGTTGGCCCCAACGGGGCCGGTAAGTCCACCATCCTGAAAATCATGGCCGGCCTGGACACGCCCTCAAACGGCGAGGCCCGGCTGAGCCCCGGCTACAGCGTTGGCATCCTGCTGCAGGAACCGCCGCTGAACGAGGAGAAGACCGTCCTGGGCAACGTCCAGGAAGGCGTGGGCGAGATCTACGGCAAGATCCAGCGCTTCAACGAAATCTCCGAGGAGATGGCCAGCCCGGACGCGGACTACGACGCCCTCCTCGAGGAGATGGGCCACCTGCAGGAGGCCATCGACTCCGCAGACGCCTGGGACCTTGATTCCCAGCTCGAGCAGGCCATGGACGCCCTCCGCTGCCCGCCGGCCGATGCGGATGTCACCCTGCTCTCCGGCGGTGAGCGCCGCCGCGTGGCCCTCTGCAAGCTGCTCCTGCAGAAGCCGGACCTGCTGCTGCTCGACGAACCCACCAACCACCTCGACGCCGAGAGCGTGCTCTGGCTGGAACAGCACCTCTCCAAGTACGAGGGCGCAGTTCTCGCCGTCACCCACGACCGGTACTTCCTGGATCATGTCGCGGAATGGATCGCCGAGGTCGACCGCGGCCACCTGTACCCCTACGAGGGCAACTACTCCACCTACCTGGAGAAGAAGCGCGCCCGCCTGGAAATCCAGGGCAAGAAGGACGCCAAGCAGGCCAAGCGCCTCGCCGAGGAACTCGAGTGGGTCCGCTCCAACGCCAAGGGCCGGCAGACCAAGTCCAAGGCACGTCTTGCGCGCTACGAGGAAATGGCAGCCGAGGCAGACCGCACCCGGAAGCTGGACTTCGAAGAGATCCAGATCCCGCCGGGACCGCGCCTGGGCGGACTGGTCCTGGAGGCCAAGAACCTGCAGAAGGGCTTCGACGACCGCACCCTGATCGACGGCCTGTCCTTCTCCCTGCCGCGCAACGGCATCGTCGGCGTCATCGGCCCGAACGGTGTGGGCAAGTCCACGCTGTTCAAGACCATCGTGGGCCTCGAGCCCCTCGACGGCGGCGAGCTGAAGATCGGCGACTCGGTCAAGATCTCCTACGCCGACCAGAGCCGCGGCGGCATCGACCCCAACAAGACCCTGTGGGAGGTCGTGTCCGACGGGCTGGACTTCATCCAGGTGGGCAACGTTGAAATGCCGTCCCGCGCCTACGTCGCGGCGTTCGGGTTCAAGGGACCGGACCAGCAGAAGAAGGCAGGTGTGCTCTCCGGTGGTGAGCGCAACCGCCTGAACCTGGCGCTGACCCTCAAGCAGGGCGGAAACCTGCTCCTGCTTGACGAACCGACCAACGACCTGGACGTCGAAACCCTCAGCAGCCTGGAAAACGCGCTGCTGGAGTTCCCCGGCTGTGCCGTTGTGGTTTCCCACGACCGCTGGTTCCTGGACCGGGTGGCCACCCACATCCTCGCCTACGAGGGTGACGAGGAGAACCCGTCGAAGTGGTACTGGTTTGAGGGCAACTTCGAATCCTACGAGGAGAACAAGGTGCAGCGCCTCGGCCCCGACGCCGCCAAGCCGCACCGCGTCACGCACCGCCGCCTGACCCGCGACTAAGCGAGCCGCGACCAAGCATGCGCTGAGCACGAAAAAGGCCGGCCCCGGCTTGATCTGACCAGATCAAGCCGGGGCCGGCCTTTTTTCTGCGAAGTCAGGCCTTGCGTATCTGGTGCTGCAGAATCTTGGTCTGGACGGCGCCGGCCACCTTGCTCTTGATGTCGGTCGGCACCCGCACCATGCCCTCCTGCGCCACGGACGCCACGTGCAGGCCCTCCCGGTTGAAGATCTTGCCGGTCGCGAGGCCGCGCGCCCCCTGGGCGCTGGGTGATTCCTGCACGTACAGGAGCCACTCGTCCACACGGACGGGACGGTGCCACCACATGGCGTGGTCCAGGCTGGCCACGCTCATGCCCGGCGTGATCCAACTCAGCCCGTGCTTGCGGAGGATCGACTCGAGCAGCGTGTAGTCGCTGGCGTAGGCCAGGGCGGCGCGGTGGGTGTTGGCGTTGTCCGGCATGGGGCTGAAGGTCTTCATCCACACGGCGTTGCGCGCTTCCTTCTTCCCGGTGGCCGCCACGTACAGGGCCGGATCCACATGGCGGATGTCGAAGGGCCGCTCGTACGCCCAGTGCCTGGCGACGGGGTGGTCGAACTTGCCCAGCAGGTCGGCGGTGCTGGGCAGGGTCTCCGGATCCGGGATGCCGGCAGGCATTTCGGACTGGTGCTCAATGCCCTCGTCGCCAGCCTGGAACGAGGCGATCATGGACAGGATCGGTGTGCCGTCCTGGTAGGCGTGCACGCGCCGCGCGGAGAACGAGCGGCCGTCCCGCAGGCGCTGGACCCCGAAGGTGATGGGCTTGTTCGCGTCTCCGGGCCGGAGGAAGTAGCCGTGCATGGAATGGACGGTGCGCTCCTCGTCCACGGTGCGCATGCCCGCAATCAGTGACTGGGCCAGGACCTGGCCGCCGAAGACGCGCTGGTGCGGCTGGCGCTGCGACGGACCCATGAAAATGTCCTCGTCGGTGCGGGCGCCTTCCAGCTCACCGAGGTCCAGCAGGTCGAGGAGGGAAGTCGTGGGGTCATTCGTGGGCAAGGCCTGCAATCCGGCGTCCGCTTCAGTCATGGTTTGACTCTAGACGGCGCCCCGGCACCGCTCAACCGAGCCCCAGCCGGTAGTGTTCTTAACGTGTCTGATCTTCTTACCCAGTCTTTCCGCTTCGCTGACCCCCGCGACCTCGCCGACCTGAAGACCTTTGTCACCCGCGCCAAGGCCATCGATGACGGTGCCATCCGCCTGCAGGCGGCCGGCACGGTACTGGCCGCCTACGTCTGCGTGCTCCGGCCCCGGATCCTGGGGGAGTCCACACCCACGATCCTCGGCCTGCGCACCATGGGGCTGGCAGAGCCGTCCGCAGTCGACGTGACCGTTCCGCTCTCGGCCGTTCTGGACCGGCTGGCCCGGGCAGGGGAGAACGACGCCGATCTTCCGGTCCCGCCGTCGACCGTCACCGAATCATGGGCCGGCGTGGGTGCGCCGCGCAGCGGCTGGGAACTGGTGGACTCAGTGCCCGACGCCGAACTGCGGCAGGTTGCCGAAGCCGGCATCGCCGAGGTGGCCGGGATCGTTCCGGACAAGCCCGGGGCCCTGATCGTCAGCAATGCCCGGGCCGCCGTCTGGGGACGCGGGCTGGAGGAACGGCACGGAATGCCGGCCGGGGCGGCGTTCGCCGCCCTCGCCCTGGGATTCCTGGGCGGGGACGAACTGGGCGGCGCCGAACAGAAGCTTTACCGTTCCGGGCGCTGGTTCCGCCTCAGCGGCAGCCGCGGACACGTGCTGGCGCGCACAGCCGCGGGCCTGCTGTAGGCCGCGGACGCAACCGCCCTAGCCCAGGGCGTCGGACGGGCTATTTACCATCGAGAGCGCAGCCCGTTCCATGTAATCCCACAGCGTCCCCTCATGCAGCGGCGCCAGGTCCAGGGAATCGACGGCAGTCCGCATGTGGTGCAGCCAGCGGTCCTTCGCCTCGGGCGTCACCCGGAACGGCATGTGGCGCATCCGCAGCCGGGGGTGGCCGCGCTCCTCGCCGTAGGTGGTGGGGCCGCCCCAGTACTGCTCCAGGAACATCAGGAACCGCCGCTTGGCCGGCCCCAGATCCTCTTCCGGATACATGGGGCGCAGCAGCGGATCGGTGGCAACGCCGTCGTAAAAGACGTCAATGAGCTTCACGAACGTCTCGTGGCCGCCCACGGCGTCATAGAAGTTGTCCGTGTAGCCGGGCTGGCTGAACGGATCGTTGCGCATCAGCGGCTTGCGGACGCCGGGCTCCGGCGGGGTGGGGAGGGAGGGGATGGTCATGGCTATTCTCCGGCCTTCTGCTGGGGTGCGTGCTCGGCTTCGGCGGCCGTCTCTTCAGGCTCCGCGGGCGCGACGTAGTTTCCCTGCGAGCGGTTGCCCACGCGGAGGATCTCGCCGTTGCGAAGGTACCAGATGGCGCCGTTCTCGTCGCGGACGCGCGTGATCCTCAGCCCGATCGACTCCACAACGCCCACCACTTCGCTGGTTTCGATGATGTCGCCGATGCCGTACTGGTCCTCGATGGTGATGAAGATGCCGGCAAGGAAGTCCCGGATCAGCTGCTGGGCGCCAAAGCCGATGGCGATACCGAGGATTCCCACGCTGGTGAGCAGCGGCGCCACGTCCACGTCGAGGTTCTTCAGCATGTAGATGCAGGTGATGACGGCGATGACCACGCCGATGCCGCTCTTCAGCAGCGAGCCGATCGTGTTGGCACGCTGCACGCGGCGCTCGTGGTCCAGGGCGCGCAATGCCGGGGCCACCCAGCGGAAGTGCGGTTTCTTGAACAGTGACGTGCCGTTCGCCACGCGCCGGGTGATCCTGGCGATCAGGAAACTGGCGATCAGCCACAGGACGATGCCTGCGCCGAGGCTGATGGCCACGCCGGCCAGGTCAAGTCCGGTGGGCTCCAGTGAGGCCGAGGGCGTTGTGAACATGCTGTACATCTGCAGGAAGGCTCCTTGCTGCTGTCCGGCGGCGGCCGGTCTCCGCGCTTACCGGGGAGACCGGCCGCTCTTTGGTCGCCTTTAAGCCTAGCGGGGTCTGCCGCTGGCTATGGACTTCCGGCTGTGGTAACTGGAGCGTGCAGGACGGGGAAATTTACGCTACGGGCAATGAAACACACCTGGTTGGCCTCATGGTGCATCTGTTCCGCCAGCGCCAGGTGTTCCGGATCCGCAACAGTCACCTGCGGGCGGAGCGTGACGGTTTCGAACTGGCCGCTGCCGTCCCGGTTGAGCCGCATCATGCCGGTGGCGTTGTCCTCATAGGACAGGACCACCACGCCATGCTTCACCGCCACGTGCAGGAAGGAGAGCATGTGGCACTGCGCCAGCGCCGTCAGCAGCAGCTGCTCGGGGTTGTACCTGGAGCGGTCACCGTGGAAGGTGGGGTCGGCAGAGCCCTGCAGGACCGGCAGCCCCGGAATCTCGATGTCGTGGTCCCGGGAGTAGCCCCGGTACGACGACGTGCCGCTTCCAAGGTTGCCGGTCCAGCGGACCGTCAGGGCATAGTGGTGTTCGTCGAGCGCCACGGCCTAGACATCCGCCGCGCGGGCCCGCAGCGCCCGGGCCACGCCGTCGCGGTTTTCCAGCATCATCCGGCGGAGCGCAGCGCTTTCCTCCGGCAGCGAGGCCAGGAATTCGTCGGTCCGGTCCACGGTGGCCTGGCTGGTCAGCTGCGCCGGGTAAAGTCCGAGGACAATCTGCTGGGCCAGGGCAAATGTGCGGTCGGCGACGATCCCGGGCACGGCTTCGAAGTACTTCTCCGCGTACGGCTCCAGGAGCGCGGTGTCCAGCACGCGGGTGAAGCCGGCGACGGCAGAGGCCTGGATGGCATTGGAAAGCTCGCCCTTGACGACGATTGACTCCCAGGCCTCCGCCTTGGCCTCCGGGGTGGGGATGGCAGCCTTGGCCAGGGCGGCCGCGTTCTGGCCGCTGGACGTGTTGTCCCGTTCCAGTTCGGCGTCGATGTCCGCCTGGCCCAGCCTGCCGCCGGCCACGAGGGCGGCAACGAGCTCCCAGCGGAGGTCCTGGTCCACCGCCAGCCCGGCCAGCGTGACGGAACCGTCCAGCAGCCCGGCGATCCGGTCCAGCTGCTGCGCGCTGCGGGCGAGGAGGGCGAAGGACTTGATGAACTGCAGCTGGGCGTCGGAACCGCCCGGCACGTCCGAGGCCAGTTCCCACAGCCGGTCGACGGCGGCGACGGTGGTGGCTTCGCGGTGCTCCTCGGCCACGTAGAACGTGAGCGTGGTGGCGAGCTGCCGGAGCTGCACGAGGATCACCGAGGAGTCGGACTCGGAGGCGATGTTGGCCAGGATCAGCTCGACGTAACCGCGGGCGGGGCTTTCCCCGTCCCGTGCGGCGTCCCATGCCGAGCCCCACACCAGGGTCCGCGGCAGGCTCTCGCGGAAATCCTTCAGGTGGGCCGTGGCGGTGGCGAGGGACTGCTCGTCCAGGCGCACCTTGGCGTAGGCGAGGTCATCATCGTTGAGCAGGATCAGGTCCGGCCGCTTCAGTCCGGCGAGTTCTGGCACCTCGGTGCGTTCGCCGTCGACATCCAGCTCCTCACGGTGCACGCGCTCCAGTGTGCCCTCGTCGGTGAGGTCGTAGAACCCCACGGCCAGGCGGTGCGGGCGGATGGTGGGCTGCTCGGCAACCGCGGACTGCAGGATGGCGAAGGACGTGATGGTGCCGTCCGCGTCCACCGCCAGGTCCGGCTTGAGCGAGTTCACGCCGGCCGTTTCCAGCCACAGGCGGCCCCACTGGTCCAGGTTGCGTCCGCTTGCCTTCTCCAGCTCGACCATCAGGTCACCGAGCTCGGTGTTCCGCCAGGAATGCTTGGCAAAGTATTCGCGCACGCCGGCCATGAACTTGTCCGGCCCCACCCAGGCCACGAGCTGCCGGAGCACCGAGGCGCCCTTGGCGTAGGTGATGCCGTCGAAGTTCACCTCGACGTCGTGCAGGTTGTTGATTTCGGCGAAGATGGGATGGGTCGTGGGGAGCTGGTCCTGGCGGTAGGCCCACGACTTTTCCACCGACGCGAACGTGGTCCAGGCGCTCTGGAACTTGGTGTTCTCCACCGCGGCCAGATGCGACATGTATTCGGCGAAGGACTCGTTGAGCCAGAGGTCGTTCCACCAGCGCATGGTCACGAGGTCGCCGAACCACATGTGGGCCAGTTCGTGCAGCACGGTGATGGCGCGGCGCTCCACCTGCGCCTCCGGGACCTTGCCGCGGAAGACGTAGCCCTCGAGGATGGTGACCGCACCGGCGTTCTCCATGGCGCCGGCGTTGAACTCCGGCACAAACAGCTGGTCGTACTTCTCAAACGGGTAGGGGCAGCCGAATTCAGCCTCGAAGAACTCGAATCCCTGCCGCGTGAGCTCAAAGATGTTGTCCGCGTCCAGATACTGCATGAGGGACTTGCGGGCGAAGACGCCCAGCGGCACCACCCGGCCATCCGAACTGGTGACGTCGCTGCGCACCGACTGGTACGGTCCGGCAATCAGTGCAGTGACGTAGGAGGACAGGCGCGGCGTGGGTGCGAAGTCCCAGACCGAGCGGGCACCGCCGTCGTTCCCCGGTTCAGCCGCCGCCGGCTCCGGCGTCGGGGAATTGGAGATGACGTCCCAGTGTGAAGGCGCCGTGACGCGGAACCGGAAGGTGGCCTTGAGGTCGGGCTGCTCAAACACGGCGAACATCCGGCGCGAGTCCGGCACCTCGAACTGTGTGTACAGGTACACCTCGCCGTCCACCGGGTCCACGAAGCGGTGCAGGCCTTCGCCGGTGTTCATGTAGGGGGCGTCCGCCACCACTGTCAGCTCGTTGTCCGCAGCCAGGTCCGGCAGCTGGATCCGCACGCCGTCGGACACCTCGGCCGGGTCCAGTTCGCGGCCGTTCAGCGTCACGCTGTGGACAGCGTCCGTTACGGCGTCGATGAACGACGACGATCCCGGCTCCGCCGTGAACCTGACAGTGGTGGTGGAACCGAAGACGGTCTCACCCCGGGTCAGGTCCAGGCTGACATCGTAGGAGTCGACGGTGATCAGGGCGGCGCGCTCGCGTGCTTCGTCGCGGATCAGGTTCATGCCTGGCAAGGTTGTGCCTCCAGAGGTTGTGGTGGCCGGACCGGACCGGCCCGCCGGCTGCGGCGCGCGGTGTTCACGCGCGCGGTTGCATCACTGTGAAGCCATTGTTTCATTCCTGCGCCGCTTGGCAAGTTGCGTGGCTCACTTTCCGGAGGTCCAGCTCCCGGTCCGCTGTGGGAGCCCTCACCAGCCGCCCGGCGCGGGGGTAGCGTTAAGGCATGGGAAAGATCCTCGATGCTGTGGACACCAAGGCACTGCGGTTCGCGATCGGCTTCCCAGTGTTGCTCGCCGCGGGATTCGCCGTCTGCGCCGTGGTGTTGCGGCCGGATCTGCCGGAACCGCTGGCCGTCATGTGGAATAACGACGGCGGTACCGCCTTCGCGCCGTTCCCCGCCTTTGTGGGCGGCGGGGCTGCCCTGATCGTCCTCGTCGGCTGGCTGGTGCTGCTGCAGTCCGTGCCGCTATCGCGGCCGACCGTGATGCGCCGGATCATGATGGGCGCCGGGCTGACGGTGAGCCTGTTCGTCACCACCGTGCTGGCGGCCGCCCTCGTGGGCCAGGCCGGGGTGGCAGACGCCAGGGAGTCCAGTGTGGACGTGATTGTCCTTGCCTCCGGCAGCGGGGCCGCGCTGTCCCTGGGGGTCATCATCGGGTTCGTCTTCAAGGCGGACCACCAGTGGACGCCGGAGGACGACCGTGCCCTGCAGCGGGCGCTCGAGCAGGAGCTCGACCCCGACCTCGCCGGGGATTCCGTGCGGTTCTGGGTGCATGCCCGCAGCTCCGTCTTTGTCATGATCGCCATCGCCAGCCTGTTTCCCGCTTCGCTGATTGCCATCGTCGTGCCGTGGCTCGGAGCCCTGCTGGTGGCGGCCGCCCTGGTCGGGGCCGCGTTCCTGTTCGCCAGGGTCACCGCGGACCGCAGCGGGCTCCGCGTTTTCCTCGCCGGCATCCTCCGCGTCATCGACGTCCCGGCCACCGCTATCTCTGCCGCCCAGCCGGCTGACGTCCGCGCCGCCGACTACGGCGGGTGGGGCTACCGCAACCACGACGGAACCGCAGCCGTGCTCGTCAGCAGCGGCCCCGCCGTCGTGGTCCGCAAGACCGACGGCCACCGGCTCGCGGTCAGCGGCGGAAACCCTGACTCCGCCGCCCTGCTCGCCGAGGTCCTGACCCGCGTTGCGGCAAGGGCGCGCCGCGACACCCGCCCGCCGGACACCCGCCCGCCGGCGTAGGGCAACGCGGAAGCGTGGCTGCCGCGTAACGGCCCGGGCGGCACCCCGCCGGCGCCGGCGCACCGAGTACTCTTGGATCTGTTGATTTGACCTGTACCAGCCCGGCCGCGCCCCGGTGCTCATGACTGAACGGAAGCTACCGTGACAACAAACCCTGCCTTTCCGCGGGTCCACATCGCCACCGACCACGCCGGCATGGAACTGAGTGCCCATCTGGTCAAGCACCTGACGGCGAACGGCTACGACGTGGTGGATCACGGCCCCAAGGAATACGACGCCCTGGACGACTACCCGTCGTTCTGCATCAACGCGGCGCTCGCAGTGGTGGCTGACCAGGAAGCCGGCGTCCACGCCCTGGGCATCGTGCTGGGCGGATCCGGAAACGGCGAGCAGATCGCGGCCAACAAGGTCAAGGGCGTCCGCGCCGCCCTGGCCTGGAACCACGCCACCGCAACGCTGGCCCGGGAGCACAACGATGCCAACGTCGTGGCCGTCGGCGGCCGCCAGCACAGCGTCGAGGAGGCCACCTCGCTAATCGAGGCCTTCTTGCAGGAGCCCTTCAGCAACGACGAGCGGCACGTCCGCCGCATCGGCAAGATCGCCACCTACGAAACCACCGGCGAGATCGTCGAATAGTGCCGGAGGGCCACTCCATACACCGGCTGGCCCGCCAGTTCGGTGACGTGTTTGCCGGCGAGAGGCTGGCTGTCAGCAGCCCCCAGGGCCGCTTTTCCGCCGGTGCCGCCCTGCTGGACGGGCACGCCATGGTGCATGCGTCCGCGCACGGCAAGCACCTGTTCCTGCACTTCGAACACGGCCTGGTGCTGCACGTCCACCTCGGCCTGTACGGGGCCTGGGATTTCGGCGGCGACAGCCAGTTCCGCGGGGCCTCCAGCATCGGTGCGCCCCGCAGGGTGGGGGAGCGGGAAGTGGCCGACGAGGCCGGGCCCACCAATGTCCCTGGGCACGCCGGCGACGCCGCTCCCGTCGGGTACACCGGACCGCCGGCGCCGGTGGGCGCCGTGCGGGTGCGGCTGGTGAGCGGCCACGGCTGGGCTGACCTCCGCGGCGCCACCACGTGCGCAGCCATCACCGACGCCGAGGCGGCGGCCGTGCTGGACAGGCTGGGCCCCGATCCGCTCCACAGCGCCGGCGGCAGCCGGGACGACTTCATCCGGCGCATCCTGGCGAAACGGACGCCGCTGGCCACGCTGCTGATGGACCAGAAGGTGATTGCCGGCGTCGGGAACGTCTACCGGGCCGAAGTGCTGTTCCGCGGCAGGATCGACCCCCTGCTTCCCGGCCGTGCGCTCGGCGAGGACGCCGCCGGCCTCCTCTGGGACGACACCGCAGCGGTGATGGCCGACGGCGTCCGCGACGGGCGGATCATCACCACCACCGCCGGTTTCTGGACCCGGAGCGATCAGCTTCCGCCAGGGGAGGAGGCCCATTTTGTCTACCGCCGCCACGGCCAGCCCTGCCGGGTCTGCGGCACCGCGGTTGCCCTGGCCGAACACGCGGCCCGCAAACTGTACTGGTGCCCGTCCTGCCAGCAGCCCGCCTGAGCCGGCTATCCTGCGTGAGCTGAAATGACTGACGGGCCTGTACGCGAGTACTCCTGGGCACAGGTCTCTGCCCGGCGCCTGGAGCGCCAGTGGCTTGCCGGCCCGTCGCAAGCCGGCGCCCCGTCCGACATTGTGCGGGCCATGTGCGGCGCGCACGCCCAGGTGATGACGGCGGCCGAGCTGTCGGTGGGAATGCGGAGCACCGTGCTGTCCCGCCCGGACGTGCGCAACTCCCTCCTGGAGGGCGGAAGCCTGGCCAGGACTTTCGGGCCGCGGGGCACCGTGCATCTGCTGCCCGCCGCCGACCTGTCCCTGTGGACCGGGGCCCTGGCTGCCCTTCCGCCCAACCCGGCGCTGGGTCAGTTCCTGACGCCCGGCCAGACGGACGAGGTCGTGGCAGTCATTGCCGATGTGCTGCTGGACGCCGAACTGACCGTGGACGAGCTCACTTCCGCCATAGCCGCCAGAACGGGGGCCTGGGCGGCGGAGCCGGTGATGCCCGCGTTCCAGACGATGTGGCCGCGCTGGCGCGCCGCGATGGGAACCGCGGGCTTCCGCGGAGCGCTGTGTTTCGGCGCCGGCAGGGGAAGGACAGCCACTTACCGCAACCCCCGGCAGCTGATTCCCGGCTTCCGGCCCGCCGACGCCGGGACGGCGCTCGGCTGGCTGCTCCGGACCTATCTTCAGGCGTACGGGCCCGCGACCCCTGCCCACTTTGCCCGCTGGCTGGGCGTTCCGCACGGGTGGGCCGCAGGCCTTTTTGACGGCCATCGAGGGGAGCTGGCCCCGGTCATCGTGGAAGGCTCGCCGGCCTGGGTGCCGCGGGACGACGCTGCGGCCATTACCACGGAACCAACGGGCGTCAGGCTACTTCCCTATTTCGATTCCTATGTGGTGGCCGGCCAGCCCCGGGAGCTGCTGTTCCCGGGCGAGGCAAGCATCCGCGCCCTGGCCAGAGGGCAGGCAGGTAACTATCCCGTCATACTTATCGACGGCGTCGTCCGCGGACTGTGGCACCACCGGCGTTCCGGAAAGAAAACGGAGATCACCGCCGAACTGTTCGGTCCGGCCAGCCCGCCGCAGCTGGAGGAGCTGGCGCAGCAGGCGGAGCGGGTGGGCCGGTTTCTGGAATCCGAGGTCCGCCTCACCCTCGGAAGGGTGGATATCGGGGGCCACGCCTAAGCAGCAACCGGATAACGCGTTAATGCAAAAGAGGCCCCTCGTCGAGGGGCCTCTTTCAGTTGGAGGGGACGACGGGAATCGAACCCGCGTAATCAGTTTGGAAGACTGAGGCTTTACCATTAAGCTACGTCCCCGAGGAAAGCGTTGCGGCGCACTGGCCATTGGGCTTTTCTTCGGCGGCTGTTCAAGCCGGATATAACTAAACCTAATTCATGCCCCAAGTGTCAAATGTGCAATCGCGGCAGGGATGAACGTAGACTGTCCTGTGCATTACGGGGTGTAGCTCAGCTTGGCTAGAGCACCTGCTTTGGGAGCAGGAAGTCGCAGGTTCAAATCCTGTCACCCCGACTCTGCGGCCCGGGCCCCAGGCCTGGTCACAACAACGCGTTTGCAGAAACCATCCAACAAAACCAGGAGTACTTAGACCGTGAAGAGCGCTGTCGAGAACCTCACCCCCACGCGGGTCAAGCTCAATGTTGAGGTCCCCTTTGAGGAATTGAAGCCCAGCATCGACGAGGCATACAAGACTGTTGCTTCGCAGATCCAGGTCCCTGGCTTCCGTAAGGGCAAGGTTCCCGCCAAGCTGATCGACCAGCGCGTCGGCCGCGGCTACGTCCTGGAGACCGCCATCAACGAGGGCCTCAACGGCTGGTACCAGGCTGCTGTCCAGGAATCCGGCATCCGCCCGCTGAGCCGTCCCGAGGTTGAGATCACCGAGGTTCCGGACCCCTCCGCCACCGACGGCGAGCTGAAGTTCCAGGCCGAGGTTGACGTCCGCCCCGAGATCGAGCTGCCCGACTACGCCGGCATCAAGGTCGAGGTTGCCGCAGCCGAGTCCTCCGACGCCGACGTCGACAAGGCCCTGGACGAGCTGCGCGGCCGCTTCGGCACGCTCAAGACCGTGGAGCGCCCGGCCGCCGACGGTGACTTCCTGAGCATCGACATCACTGCCAGCATCGACGGCGCCGAGGTGGACTCCGCCTCCGGCCTGTCCTACCAGGTTGGCGCCGGCACCATGCTCGAGGGCATGGACGAGGCCGTCACCGGCCTGAGCGCTGACGAGGACGCCATCTTCGACACCACCCTCGTGGGCGGCGAGCACGCCGGCGAGTCGGCCCAGGTCAAGGTTGTCGTCAAGTCCGTCAAGGAGCGCGAGCTGCCCGAGGCGAACGACGACTTCGCCCAGCTGGCCTCCGAGTTCGACACCCTGGCCGAACTGCGCGAGGACCTCGCCAAGCAGGCCGCCGACTCCAAGGTCGTCGAGCAGGGCGTGGAAGCCCGCGACAAGGTCCTGGACAAGCTCGTTGAGCTGGTTGAGGTTCCGGTTCCGGACTCCGTCGTCGAAGAGCAGCTCGAGCAGCACTTCAAGGCCGAGAACTCCCACGGTGAAGGCGAGCACGACACCGAAGAGCACCGCGCCGAGGTCAAGGCCAACACCGAGCGGGCCTTCCAGAACGAGATCATCCTCGACGCCATCGCCGAGAAGGAAGAAGTGGGCGTCAGCCAGAACGAGCTGATCGACTACATCGTCACCACCGCCAGCCAGTACGGCATGGACCCGAACCAGTTCGCCCAGATCATCGATCAGAGCGGCCAGGTTCCCATGATGGTTTCCGAGGTCCGCCGCCGCAAGGCCCTGGCAGTCGTCCTGGGCCAGGCCGAGGTAACCGACTCCGAGGGCAACAAGGTCGACCTGAGCGACTTCGTCCGCCCCGGAGGCGAAGAGGCTCCGGCCGTCGAAGCCGAAGCAGAAACCGAAGCTGAAGAGGCAGCCGGCGAGACCGTCGCTAACGACGATCCCGCGGCCGTGAAGTTCTAGCAGCTGCACGCATCAGTGACGCCAGCCCCCGGGTCCTCGGATCCGGGGGCTGGCGCGTTAACGGCCCGTGTACAGCTCCCGCGGGCAATCGTGCGCCGTCAGCGAACAGCGCGATTCCGACGAACAAATCCGCTCCGAAAGCGGTTAGTGTCCAAGTAGTGAAGTTCAGTGATGTCGAACAGTAACGTCACCGTCACCAGCGAGAGGTAAGTACAAATGTCACAGCAAGCAGCGGCCCCCCGCATGGCAACCGTCGATCCTGCAGCCCAGGACAACTACATCTACAACCGCCTGCTGAAAGAGCGCATCATCTGGCTTGGCTCCGAGGTCCGCGACGAGAACGCGAACGCGATCTGCTCACAGCTGCTGCTGCTTTCCGCCGAGGATCCCAACAAAGACATCTACCTCTACATCAACTCGCCCGGCGGTTCGGTGACGGCCGGCATGGCCATCTACGACACCATGCAGTTCATCCCCAATGACGTCGTAACCGTCGCCACCGGCCTGGCTGCCTCCATGGGACAGTTCCTGCTGTCCTCCGGCACCAAGGGCAAGCGCTACGCCACCCCGAACGCCCGCATCCTGATGCACCAGCCCTCGGGCGGCATCGGCGGCACGGCGTCGGACATCAAGATCCAGGCCGAGCTGATCCTTCACATGAAGAAGGTCATGGCCGAGCTCACGGCAGACCAGACCGGCCAGACCGTGGAAACCATCCTCAAGGACAACGACCGCGACAAGTGGTTCACCGCCACCGAAGCGCTCGAATACGGCTTCTTCGACAAGATCTCGGCCCACGCAGGATCCGTCGCCGGCGGCGGCGGAACCCAGAACTCGTCATCCAACGGCCAGAGCTAACCGGCAGCAAGACAGAACTGAATCCAGGAGCAATGAACATGAACTACAATTTCGGATCGTCTGCCGGTAACCTGCCGACAAGCCGCTACGTGCTGCCGCAGTTTGAGGAGCGCACGCCCTACGGCTTCAAGCGCCAGGACCCGTACACCAAGCTCTTCGAGGACCGCATCATCTTCCTCGGTGTCCAGGTGGACGACGCTTCCGCCGACGACATCATGGCGCAGCTGCTGGTCCTGGAGTCCACGGACCCGGACCGCGACATCACCATCTACATCAACTCGCCGGGCGGCTCCTTCACCGCCATGACCGCGATCTACGACACCATGCAGTACATCCGCCCCGAGATCCAGACCGTGTGCCTGGGCCAGGCGGCAAGTGCGGCAGCCGTGCTGCTGGCCGCGGGAACGCCGGGCAAGCGGCTCGCACTGCCCAACGCCCGCGTCCTGATCCACCAGCCGGCGTTGTCCGGCGGCCAGGGTGGACAGGCATCCGACCTGGAGATCCAGGCCGCCGAAGTCATGCGCATGCGGACCTGGCTGGAGGAAACCCTCGCCAAGCACTCCGGCCGCACGCCGGAACAGGTCAACAACGACATCGAGCGGGACAAGATCCTCACGGCCGCCGAGGCCCAGGATTATGGCCTGATCGACCAGGTCCTCGATTCCCGCAAGATCAAGCCGCAGGCACTCGCCCGCTAATTACGGGTACTTGCCGGGTAAACAGCAGTAACGGACGCCGGTGCGGTTTAGATTTTTGAACCGCACCCGCGTCCGGTTTCCACCCCTCGGGCCGAATGTGACCTAGAGTGGATGTAATCATTGCCGGATCCGCGAGGTGAGGCTGTGATTCCAGCAACCGGTGCAAAGCTGCCCTTGCGGCAAGATACTAAGGGGTTCACATATGGCTCGGATTGGCGAGAGCGCGGATCTGCTCAAGTGCTCTTTCTGTGGCAAGAGCCAGAAGCAGGTGCGCAAGCTCATTGCCGGGCCTGGCGTCTACATCTGCGACGAGTGCATCGAGCTCTGTAACGAGATCATCGAGGAAGAACTCGCAGAGGTCGCCGATCTGGGCAGTTTCGAACTGCCCAAGCCCCGCGAGATCTTTGACTTCCTGCAGGAATACGTCATCGGCCAGGAGCCGGCGAAGCGTTCCCTTGCCGTGGCGGTCTACAACCACTACAAGCGGATCCAGGCCGGCCATGCGCCCAAGAGCGGCACACTGGCCGACGGCGTCCACCACGACGACGTTGAAATCGCGAAATCCAACATTCTCCTGATCGGCCCCACAGGCTGCGGCAAGACCTACCTTGCCCAGACCCTGGCACGGCGGCTGAACGTCCCCTTCGCCGTCGCCGACGCCACCGCCCTGACCGAAGCCGGGTATGTCGGCGAGGACGTCGAGAACATCCTCCTCAAGCTCATCCAGGCCGCCGACTACGACGTCAAGAAGGCCGAGCAGGGCATCATCTACATCGACGAGATCGACAAGATCTCGCGCAAGAGTGAAAACCCCTCCATCACCCGCGATGTCTCGGGCGAGGGCGTGCAGCAGGCCCTGCTGAAGATCCTGGAAGGAACCGTTGCCTCGGTTCCGCCGCAGGGCGGGCGCAAGCACCCGCATCAGGAATTCATCCAGATCGACACCACCAACGTTCTCTTCATCGTTGCCGGCGCCTTCGCCGGCCTGGAGGACATCATCGGTTCCCGTTCCGGCCGCAAGGGCATCGGCTTCGGTGCGCCGCTGAACGAGGTCAAGAACACCGACTCCTACGGTGAGGTCATGCCGGAAGACCTGCTGAAGTTCGGTCTCATTCCGGAGTTCATCGGCCGCCTGCCGGTTATCACCACAGTGTCCAACCTTGACCGCCCCGCCCTGATCCAGATCCTGTCCACGCCCAAGAACGCGCTGGTGAAGCAGTACCAGAAGATGTTCCAGCTGGACGGCGTGGAGCTGGTGTTCGACGACGCCGCCCTGGACCTCATTGCCGACCAGGCCCTGGAACGGGGAACCGGAGCCCGCGGACTGCGCGCCATCATGGAGGAAGTCCTCCTGCCGGTCATGTTCGACCTGCCCAGCAGGGACGACATCGCCAGCGTGGTCATCACCGCCGACGTGGTGGCCAAGAAGGCCCAGCCCACCATGATCACGCACGACGTCGTGGCCAAGCGCCGGAACAAGTCCGCCTAGCCGCACCAGGCCTGCCTGACCGGAATAAATCTGCCCAATCGGAATAAATCCGCCCGGTCCGTCGCTGTCGCTTAAGCGCGCCCTGCGAATTGGTTTGCGGCGCGCCACACCCCGAAGACTTCCCTGAGGAGATTTGCTGTGTCTGAGAACGCCGCCAACAAGGCCGACTTCTGGTTCGACCCGCTTTGCCCGTTCGCCTGGATCACCTCCCGCTGGATCGGTGAGGTGGAAGGCGTCCGCAACATCAGGACGGAGTGGCACGTCATGAGCCTGTCTGTGCTGAACGAAGGACGCGACCTCGACCCCAAGTACCGCGAAGCCATGGACAAGGCCTGGGGCCCGGTCAGGGTCATCATCGCCGCGCAGGAACAGCACGGCGACCACGTGGTCAAGCCGCTGTATGACGCCATGGGGTCGCAGATCCACGACGGCGGCCAGAAGGACTTCTCGATCGTCATCAGCAAGGCACTGGCCGACTGCGGCCTCCCCGCCGAGCTGGCGGCTGTCGCCGGCTCGGACGAATTCGACGCCCAGCTTCGGGCCAGCCACGAGAAGGGCATCTCCCTGGTGGGCCAGGACGTCGGAACCCCGGTGGTGGCCTTTAACGGCACCGCGTTCTTCGGACCCGTCCTCACCCGCATTCCCCGGGGGGAGGAAGCCGGCAAGATCTGGGATGCCTCGGTGACCCTCGCGTCCTACCCGCACTTCTTTGAGATCAAGCGCAGCCGGACCGAAAGCCCCGCCTTCGACTGATCTGCGTGTTTGACTGATCTGCGCCTCTCGACTGGTCTGTCGGGGCCCCGGCAGAACTACATCAGAGTAGTTCTGCCGGGGCCCTTGCGCATCCGGAACCGGAGGACAAAGATAGAACTTACCCACTTCGAAAGAAGCGGGACGCAAGAACCAAAGATTCAGTGACATGCTTCCAACGCAGCCTTCGGCAAAGTTAGAAGCAGGCTACCAGTGACAAGGTAGGAAGACCTGAAATTTCTAAGGATCTTGCCAGACTGTCAAAGATGTCACCAGACAGCCGAAAAGTCGAAGCCCCACCAACGGCAAAACGCTGATGGGGCTTCCCCTTTGCCCTGAATAAGGGCCTGCCTCGGATTAGGCCTGCGCCGGTTCCTCGGCCGGGGCAAGCTGCACGTCACTGACCGTGAGCTCGCCCTCGCCCGTGTTGAGCGAGATGTCCTGCGCGTTGGCTGCGGCCTTGAGGTCTCCGAGCCCTGCCTGAAGCTGGGCCACGAGCGCCTCCGGGGCAGTGATCGTTGCCGACAGCACCTCTGTGCGCTGCTTGACCTTGGCCTCGGACTTGGCCTTCCGGATCCCGCTGAGAGCAATGCCCACGGTGCCCAGCATGCCGGTGTCGCCGTCGGTGATTTCCAGCGGTGCCGGCCAGGCGGCGCGGTGCACGGAACCGGTCCGCCACCAGCCCCAGACCTCTTCAGTGGCGAAGGGCAGGAACGGCGCGAAGAGACGGAGCAGCGAATCCAGCGTGGTGGCCAGGGCGGCCAGCACGGAGGCCTGCTCGGTCTCCCCGGCGGCACCGTAGGCGCGGTCCTTGATCAGCTCGACGTAGTCGTCGGTGAACTGCCAGAAGAACGATTCGCTGATCTGCAGCGCCCGGGCGTAGTCGTAGTTGTCGAAGGCCTTGGTGGCCTGGGCCACGACGTCCGAGAGCTGGGCCAATAATGCACGGTCTAAGGGGTTGGTCAGGGGTCCCCATGCGGGCGTTTTTTCCGCGTGGGGCTGACCAACCCCGGGATTCGTGAGCACTGAAAGGTCCGTGGAGACCACCGAGTTCTCCGTGGCGCCAAGGTTCAGGACGAACTTCGAGGCGTTCAGCAGCTTGATGGCCAGGCGGCGGCCGATCTTCATCTGCGCGATCTCGTAGGCCGTGTCGGCGCCCAGGCGTGCGGAGGCGGCCCAGTAGCGGACGGCGTCGGAGCCGTACTCGTTCAGCACATCCGTCGGCACCACCACGTTGCCCTTGGACTTGGACATCTTCTTGCGGTCCGGGTCCAGGATCCAGCCGGAGATGGCAGCGTGCTTCCAGGGTGCCACGTCCTGCAGGGCGTCGGCGCGGACGGCGGAGGAGAACAGCCACGTCCGGATGATGTCGTGTCCCTGCGGGCGCAGGTCGAACGGGAACACCTTGGCGAACAGGTCCTCGTCCCGGCTCCAGCCGCCCACGATCTGCGGGGTCAGGGAGGACGTGGCCCAGGTGTCCAGCACGTCAGCGTCACCGGTGAAGCCGTTGGGCTGGTCGCGCTGGGATTCGTCGTAGCCCGGTGCGGCGTCGGCCGCCGGGTCCACCGGCAGCAGGTCGTCGGACGGCAGGACAGGGTTGTCGTAGTCCGGGTTGCCCTGGGCGTCCAGCGGGTACCAGACCGGAATCGGCACACCGAAGAAGCGCTGGCGGGAGACGAGCCAGTCGCCGTTGAGGCCGGCAATCCAGTTCTCGTAGCGGGAGCGCATGAAGGACGGGTGGAAGTCGATCTCCTGCCCGCGGCCGATCAGGCGTTCGCGGCGGTCCTCGTCGCGGCCGCCGTTGCGGATGTACCACTGCCGGGACGTGACCACCTCGAGGGGCTTGTCACCCTTTTCGAAGAAGTTCACGGGGTGCGTGATCTTCTTGGGTTCGCCGTCGAGCAGGTCTGCTGCCGTGAGCAGCTCCACTACGGCTTCCTTGGCGGAGAAGACCGTTTTGCCGGCGATGGCGGCGTAGGCTTCGCGGCCGGCGTCCGTGGTGATCCATTCCGGGGTCTCGGCGAGGATGCGGCCGTCGCGGCCCACGATCGCGCGGGTGGGGAGCTGGAGTTCACGCCACCAGGTGACGTCGGTCAGGTCGCCGAAAGTGCAGACCATCGCGATGCCCGAGCCCTTGTCGGCCTTGGCCAGCGGGTGCGCCTTGACCTCCAGTTCGACGTCGAACAGGGGGGACGTGACGGTCTTGCCGAACAGCGGCTGGTACCGCTCGTCGTCGGGGTTAGCCACCAGGGCGGCGCAGGCCGCGAGCAGTTCGGGACGGGTGGTCTCGATGAAGATCTTCTCGCCGTCGGCGGTGAAGAACGGGTAGCGGTAGTACGCGCCCGGCACCTCGCGGTCCTCAAGCTCGGCCTGCGCCACGGCGGTGCGGAACGTGACGTCCCAGAGGGTGGGGGCCTCGGCCATGTAGGCGTCGCCGGCGGCGAGGTTCGCGAGGAACGCGCGCTGGGAGACGGCCCGGGAGGTGTCGTCGATGGTGCGGTAGGTCAGGTTCCAGTCGACGGACAGGCCGAGGGTCTGGAACAGGTTCTCAAAGACCTTTTCGTCCTCGACGGCCAGCTCTTCACACAGTTCGATGAAGTTCTGCCGGGACACGACGTCGAAGTCCCGCTGGTTCTTTGCCGGCTGTGCCGGCGGCTGGTAATCCGGGTTGTACGGAATGGCGGGATCGCAGCGGACGCCATAGTAGTTCTGGACGCGGCGTTCGGTGGGCAGGCCGTTGTCGTCCCAGCCCATGGGGTAGAAGACGTTCTTGCCGGTCATGCGCATGTAGCGGGCCTGCACGTCGGTCTGCGTGAAGGAGAACATGTGGCCCACGTGGAGGGAACCGGAAGCGGTGGGCGGGGGAGTGTCGATCGAGTAGACCTGCTCCCGGGTGGTGTCCGGGTCGAACCGGTAGGTTCCTTCCGCGAGCCAGCGCTGCGTGAGGGCAGCCTCCAGGCCTTCCAGGGCCGGCTTATCGGGAACGTTGATGGGGGCGGTGGCGGGCGTGTCTGTACCCTGCGTTGATTCAGCCATGGTCCCAATTGTTTCATGCCGGGCAGTTGTTTCCTTCCCGGCGGTGGGCGCCGCAGCGCGACAGGGGGAGTAGCATGCGGCCTATGGCGAAAGCAGGCGCTTCCTTTGCGATCAAACGCATCTACGAGGAACCGGCGGACGACGACGGCTGCCGGGTTTTGGTGGACAGGCTCTGGCCGCGCGGGGTCAGCAAGGAACGGGCCCGGCTGGAGCTATGGCTCAAGGAGATCGCGCCCTCGCCGCCGCTGCGGCAGGAGTTCGCCCACATGCAGGAGCGCTTCGAGGACTTCCGTGCCCAGTATGAGGACGAGCTGGCCGGCAATCCGGCGGTGGACCGGCTTCGGGAGTTGGCGGCGCAGCACGGGAAGGTGACGCTCCTGTACGCGGCCAGGGATCCGGACGTGAACCATGCCAGGGTCCTGCTGGAATTCCTGGCGGACCGTTAGGGTGGTGCCATGACTGAGGTTTCCGCAAGCTCCAACGTGTCCACCAGCAAATCAGCCGTCGTGACGGGCGCCAGCTCCGGCATTGGCGAGGCTACCGTGCGCGCGCTCCGAGCCGACGGCTGGACCGTGTATGCCGTCGCCCGCCGCCAGGAACGGCTGGCCGCGCTGGCAGCCGAGACCGGCGCCGCCGCCCTGGCCGCCGATATTTCCGAGGACGCGGACGTTGCACGCCTCCTGGCCGAGGTGACCTCAGCCGGCGGGATCGACACGCTGGTCAACATCGCCGGCGGCGCCCGCGGCGCGGACCGCGTGGGCCAGGCCGTGACCGAGGACTGGGAGTGGATGTACCGCGTGAACGTCCTCGGCACCATGAAGCTCACCCGCGCCTTCCTGCCGATGCTGCGCGAACACGGCGAGGGCACCGTCCTGAACCTGACCTCCACCGCCGGGCTGGATGCCTATGAAGGCGGCGGCGGCTACAACGCCGCGAAGTTCGCCCAGCATGCCCTGACCGGGGCTCTGCGGCTGGAAGAGGCCGACCACAACATCCGGGTCATCGAGATCGCACCCGGCCTGGTTCAGACCGAGGAATTCGCACTCAACCGGTTTGGTGACGCGCAGGCGGCCGGCAAGGTGTACCAGGGCGTGGAGAAGCCGCTCACCGCCGAGGACGTGGCCGATGTGGTGCGCTATGCCGTGAGCGCCCCGCACCATGTGAACCTCGACCAGATCGTCATCCGCCCGGTGGCACAGGCCTCGACCTTCAAGCTGATCCGCAAGCAGGGCTGAGCCGGCTAACCCGTCGCCCGTTCTTGCTGTACTACCCGTCCACCGGGACGGCCAGCGTGGCAACCACCGCCGCGTGGTCCGTCCCGGGAATGCGGTGCACGGCATAGCCCGACGCCGGAACGCGCGGACCGGTGACCACGTGGTCGATGGTGATGCCGGGCAGTGCCTGGCCGTCCATCGGCCAGGTGGGGGTGAACCGCACCCCTGACGCCGTGCCGACGTCCACCAGCTTCCGGCCGCCCGGGCCGCCGTCGAGCAGCCTGCGGAACTCCGAGTGGTCGTAGGTGGCGTTGAAGTCACCCAGCAGCAGCAGGTTGCTCAGGTGCTGGTTGTTGCCTTGGCCCGCTACGTTGCGCGCTACCAGCCGGCCCAGGGATTCCAGGTCGCTGCGCCACTGTCCCACGCGGACATCCACCGGCGGGAGGGTGTGCACGTTGGTGACCTCGAGGGTGGCTGCTGCACTGCCGGCACCGGTAACGGGCACTCGCAGCCGGAAGGTCGGCATCTGGAACGGGGTGTCGGGAATCAGCCCGACGGCTTCCAGCGGGAGTCTTGAGTAGGTTCCGCTGCCCGAGCCGTTCCTGGCGGGGCTGCTGATCCTGTGCGGCAGGAGGCTCCCCAGCCCCTCGGCGGCCAGCCGGTCCTCCAGCGCCTGGGTGTACTCCTGGATGGCGAGCAGTTCCACACCGTTGTCCCGGACCAGCCGGACGATCTCGGCAGCGTCCGCCCTGCCGAAGCGGGAATTGATGGTCATCACCGGCAGCGGAACGGTGCTGCCGGTGCCGGACGGTCTGGCTTTCGCCTCTCCGGCCCCCGCCCCAGCCTGCGATTGTCCGGCGTCTGCTTGTCCGGCGTCGGCCTGCCCCGCATCCGGCGCCCAGAGCCAGAAAAGCTGCGCACCGAGCAGCAGTGCTGCGGCCGCCGTGACCCCGAGCCGCCTGCCCAGCAGTGCCAGGACCAGGGCCACCGCGGCCGGAAACACCAGCCACGGGGTGAAGGACAGCAGCTGCACCACCTGTACGGGCCACTCGGCGGGGATGGCACGGAACACCGACATCGCCGCCACCGGCAGCTGGATGCAGAGCGCCAGCAGCCGCCAGACGGTTTGCGCGCGGTGGGCCGAAGCAGTCATGGACCGAGTCTAGGCCGGGGCTGCCGCATGGTTATGGCCGCCGCGGCCGCAGCAGTTAGACTGGAGCCAACAGCTTCGACCCGGCCATCACCGGTGAGCTTCCGGAAGAACACCCGGCCCGCGGTGCGGACAACCGATCGCGGGGGACCAGGCCAGTAGAACCGGACGGGTAAGCCCGTCACAGCAGCAATGAGCGGCCGCCGTCGGACTCCCTTGGGGTTGGGCAGCGGTAAGTGAGGTGGTACCGCGGTGCCGGTGCAGTTGTAGAACTGCCCACGCGCCGTCCTCGCATCCTGAATGATCCACTTGTTCACCAGCTCAACCCAGGATGTTCGAGATGACGTATTACCCCAAGGCCTCAGCAGCCCCGTCCGGCGAGGGCTCCTCCGCAGGAGTGTCCGCCTCCGTGAAGTTCCCGGAGATCGAGGAGCGGATCCTCAAGTACTGGGACCAGGACGGCACCTTCCAGGCCAGCATCGACCAGCGCAGTGCCGACCTTCCCGGCGGCGCCCCCGGCAGCAACGAATTCGTCTTCTACGACGGCCCGCCGTTCGCCAACGGCCTGCCGCACTACGGACACCTGCTGACCGGCTACGCCAAGGACCTGGTGGGCCGCTACCAGACCCAGCGCGGCAAGCGCGTGGAACGCCGCTTCGGCTGGGACACCCACGGCCTGCCCGCCGAGCTGGAAGCCATGAAGCAGCTGGGCATGACGGACAAGACCCAGATCGAAGCCATGGGCATCGACAAGTTCAACGACGCCTGCCGCGCTTCCGTGATGAAGTACGCCAACGAGTGGCAGGCGTACGTCACCCGCCAGGCCCGCTGGGTGGACTTCGACAACGACTACAAGACGCTCAACGTCGAGTACATGGAGTCGGTGCTCTGGGCCTTCAAGCAGCTGCACGAGAAGGGCCTGACCTATAACGGCTACCGCGTGCTGCCCTACTGCTGGAAGGACGAGACGCCGCTGTCCAACCATGAGCTGCGCATGGACGACGACGTCTACAAGAACCGCCAGGACCAGACCGTCACGGTGACCTTCCCCGTCAAGGCAGGGGAGTCGGAACTCTCCAGGCAGCTGGCCGGCGTGCAGGCGCTCGCCTGGACCACCACGCCCTGGACGCTGCCCACCAACCTGGCGCTCGCCGTCGGGCCTGCCATCAGCTACGCCGTGCTGCCCGCCGGGCCGAACGGCGTCAAAGCCGCCTCGGCGGAAGCGCCGGTCACCGGAAGCTTCCTGCTCGCCGAAGATCTGCTGGGCACCTATGCCAAGGATCTGGGGTACGGTGACGCCGCTGCCGCGGCCGCCGCTGTCACCTCCACCCACTCGGGCGCCGAACTTGAGGGACTCAGCTACGAGCCGCTGTGGCACGACTTCGCCGACACGGAAAAGTACGGCACCCAGAACGCGTGGCAGTTCCTCGTGGCGGACTACGTCACCACCACCGACGGCACCGGCATCGTCCACCAGGCACCCGCCTACGGTGAGGACGACCAGAAGGTCTGTGAGGAAGCCGGCATACCCGTAGTCCTCTCCGTCGACGAGGGCGCCAAGTTCCTCCACCTGTTCGCCCACGGCGACCTGCACGACATCGTCGGCCTCCAGGTCTTCGACGCAAACAAGCCCATCACCCAGGTGCTCCGCGCCCAGGGCCGCCTGGTCCGCCAGGCCAGCTACGAGCACAGCTACCCGCACTGCTGGCGCTGCCGCAACCCCCTGATCTACCGCGCCGTGTCCTCCTGGTACGTGGAGGTCACCAAGTTCCGCGACCGGATGTCCGAGCTGAACCAGGAGATCAACTGGATCCCCGGCAACGTCAAGGACGGCCAGTTCGGCAAATGGCTCGCCAACGCCCGCGACTGGTCCATCAGCCGCAACCGCTACTGGGGCAGCCCCATCCCGGTGTGGCAGTCCAGCGACCCCGAGTACCCGCGCACCGACGTGTACGGGTCCCTCGCGGAGATCGAGGCCGACTTCGGCCGGCTGCCGCTGAACAAGGACGGCCAGGTGGATCTGCACCGGCCGTTCATCGACGAGCTGACCCGGCCCAACCCGGATGACCCGCGCACCCCCGAAGAGGGCCAGTCGGTCATGCGCCGCGTGGAGGACGTGCTGGACGTCTGGTTCGACTCCGGCTCCATGCCCTACGGCCAGGTGCACTACCCGTTCGAAAACGAGGCCTGGTTCGACACCCACAACCCGGCCGACTTCATCGTGGAGTACATCGGACAGACCCGCGGCTGGTTCTACATGCTGCACATCCTGTCCACCGCGCTGTTTGACCGGCCGGCCTTCCGGAATGTCATCAGCCACGGCATCGTGCTGGGCTCGGACGGCCAGAAGATGTCCAAGAGCCTGCGCAACTACCCGGACGTCTCCGAGGTGCTGGACCGCGACGGCTCCGACGCCATGCGCTGGTTCCTCATGTCCAGCCCCATCCTGCGCGGCGGCAACCTCGTGGTCACCGAACAGGGCATCCGCGACGGCGTCCGCCAGGTCATCCTGCCGCTGTGGAACGTGTACAGCTTCTTCACGCTGTACACGAATGCCGCCAAGGGCGGTGCGGGCTACGACGCGCAGCTGCGGTACGACGGCTACACCGACACGCTGGACCAGTACCTGCTGGCCAACACCGGCGACCTGGTCCGGAACATGACCGCCCAGCTGGACACCTACGACATCTCCGGTGCCTGCGACGAGCTCCGCAGCTACCTGGACATGCTCACCAACTGGTATGTCCGCCGCAGCCGCCAGCGCTTCTTCGACGAGAACGCCGACGCCTTCGACGCCCTGTACACCGCGCTGGAAGCCGTGTGCCGCGTGGCCGCGCCGCTGCTTCCGCTGGTCTCCGAGGAGATCTGGCGCGGCCTCACCGGCGGGCGCTCCGTGCACCTCGCCGACTGGCCGGAGCCCGCGCTGTTCCCCTCCAACGCAGCCCTGGTCGAGGCGATGGACCGCGTGCAGCAGATCTGCTCCACCGGCTCCTCGCTGCGTAAGGCCGCGAACCTGCGCGTCCGCCTGCCGCTGCAGGAACTCACTGTGGTGGCACCCGGTGCAGATGCGCTGGAAGGCTTTGCCGCCGTCGTCGCGGACGAGCTGAATCTGCGCTCGGTCCGCCTGCTGGATGCCGCCAGCGCCTCCCCGGAGGAGTTCGGCATCGAGCAGAAGCTCGTGGTCAACGCCCGGGCCGCCGGTCCGCGCCTCGGCAAGAACGTGCAGCTGGCCATCAAGGGTTCCAAGTCCGGCGACTGGTCAGTCTCCGACGCCGGTGTGGTCACCGCGGGCGGCCTCGAGCTGGAACCGCAGGAATACACGCTGGAGACGGTGGTGGCAGAGTCCGAGGGCGGTTCGGCCTCGGTCGCAGTACTGCCCGGCGGCGGTTTCGTGGTACTGAACACCGAGGTCACCCCCGAGCTCGAGGCCGAAGGCCTGGCCCGCGACATGGTCCGTGCCATCCAGCAGGCCCGCAAGGACGCCGCGCTGAACGTGAGCGACCGGATCCGCACCACCGTGAACGCCGCGCAGAACGTCATCGACGCCCTGCTGGCGAACGCCGAGCTGGTGAAGACCGAAACACTGACGCTCGAGCTGGAGGCCGTGCCGGCCGACGCCGCGGAGCCGCGCATCACCGTCGAAAAAGTGGGGGCCTGAAACATGACCGACGAATTCTCCGTGGAGAGCGTCTACGCCGAGCTGCTGGGCCGGGCACCGGAAAACAAGATGGAACCCCGGCTGGCGCCGCTGTTCCGTGCTATGGATGTGCTGGGGGAGCCGAACAAGGCCTACCCGATCATCCACATCACCGGCACCAACGGCAAAACGTCCACGGCCCGGATGATCGAGGCGGGCCTGCGCGCCCACGGCCTCAGCACCGGCCGCTACACCAGCCCGCACCTGTCCAAGGTGACGGAGCGGATCAGCCTGGACGGCGCGCCCGTGTCCGACGAGACGTTCGTGCGCATCTGGGACGAGATCCGGCCGTACCTGCAGATCGTCGACGACGAACTCACCGCCGAGGGCCAGCCCCGGCTGACGTACTTCGAGTGCCTCACCATCCTGGCCTTCGCCGTGTTTGCCGACCAGCCGGTCAACGTGGCC
The DNA here is from genome assembly GCF_046536215.2 of Arthrobacter globiformis. GTDB lineage: Bacteria > Actinomycetota > Actinomycetes > Actinomycetales > Micrococcaceae > Arthrobacter > Arthrobacter globiformis_E. The sequence goes on from NZ_CM143421.1 coordinate 109,834, forward strand.
ATCATGGAGGTGGGGCTCGGCGGCATCACCGACGCCACCAACGTGGGCGACGGCCAGGTGTCCGTGGTAACCCCCATCTCCCTGGACCACACCGACCTGCTGGGCGACACCACCGAGGACATCGCCTACGAGAAGGCCGGCATTATCAAGCCCGGCGGGTTCCTCGTCAGCGCTGCCCAGCCACTGGACGCCGCCCAGGTCCTGCTGGAGAAAGCCAAGGAGGTGCAGGTGCCGTTCCGCTTCGAAGGGGTGGAATTCGGCGTCGAGTCCCGGCAGGTCGCCGTCGGCGGCCAGGTGGTGACCGTCCAGGGGATCGCCGGCCGCTACCCGGACCTCATGGTTCCGCTGCACGGTGCCCACCAGGCCGAGAACGCGGCCGTGGCCGTGGCCGCGCTGGAGGCATTCCTCGGCGGCGGCGAAAAAGAGCTGTCCCTGGAGGTCCTGCAGGAGGCCTTCGCCACCGTCTCATCCCCGGGACGCCTGGAAGTGGTGCGGACAGCCCCCACCATCATCGTGGACGCCGCCCACAACCCGGACGGCATCCGGGCCTCCGCCGAGGCCATCCAGGAGGCCTTCAGCTTCAGCAAGCTGGTGACCGTGGTGGGCGTGCTCAAGGAGAAGGACGCCGAGGAGATCCTGCGCCAGCTCAAGGAGTCGCTGGGCGACCTCGCGGAGGAATTCTGCTTCACCCAGTCGAATTCCCCGCGGGCGGTGCCGGCAGCGGAACTGGCGGAGCTCGCCGTCGACCTCGGCTTTGGCGAGGAAAACGTGCACATCGCCGAGAAGCTGGACGACGCGCTGGAGTGGGCCGTGGAACGTGCCGAAGCGAATGACGACCTCGCCGGCGGCGTGCTCGTGACCGGCTCCATCACGCTGGTGGCGGACGCCCGCATCCTGCTTGGAAAGGCGGCAACCTGATGGCGCGGCTCACCAAGGCGCAGCGCGAATGGCGCCCGGGCATGCCCAGGAAGCGGCGGTCCACCAAGGTCATGTTCGCCTCGACGGTCCTGCTGCTGGAGGCCTTCGTGGTCTTCTTCGCAACGCTGGCGGTGTTCGGCCTTCGCCGCGCCGAGATCTCACCGGCATTGATTCTCTCCGTGGGCATCGGCCTGAGCGTGGTGCTGATCCTGGCCTGCGCCGTGCTGTCCAGGCCGTGGGGTGTGGCGCTGGGCTGGATCCTGCAGGTGGTGCTCATCCTGACCGGCTTTGCCGAGCCCATGATGTTCCTCGTGGGCGCGTTGTTCGCCCTCGCGTGGTGGTACGGCATCCGGGCGGGAATCCGCATTGACCGCGAGTCGGCCCAGCGGGAACGCGAGCAGGCCGAATGGGATGCCGCGCACCCGGAGGCCGCCGGCACTGAAGGCACTGGCACTGAAGGCGCCGGCTCTGACGGCACTGGCCAGACCCCGTAGACTTACCGTCGAAACCCACAACCAACCTCATTGGAGCAACCGTGAGCATTGAGCGCACCCTTGTCCTGATCAAGCCGGACGGCGTCACCCGCAACCTGACCGGCGAAATCCTCAAGCGGATCGAAGCCAAGGGCTACACCCTGGCCGAACTCAAGAAGACCAACGCCAGCCGGGAACTGCTCGAGCAGCACTACGAGGAGCACGTGGGCAAGCCGTTCTACGAGCCGCTCGTCGAGTTCATGCTCAGCGGCCCCGTGGTCGCCGCCATCTTCGAAGGCCACCGAGTCATCGAGGGCTTCCGCTCGCTGGCCGGCACCACCGATCCCACGACGGCGGCCCCCGGCACCATCCGCGGCGACTTCGGCCGCGACTGGGGCCTGAAGGTCCAGCAGAACCTCGTCCACGGCTCGGACTCGGTGGACTCGGCCGAGCGCGAAATCAAGATCTGGTTCCAGGCCTAAACCTCCCGGCAGGTTAAGCGCGAACTGGCAGCTAATGCCCCGAAACGTAGGTTTTGAGGGCGTTAGCTGCCAGTTCGCGCTTTTTATTGGCTTAGAAGCCTGAGGTGCCGGCGAACACCTGGATGAACGCGAAGAAAATCGTGGCGATCACGGCCACGTAGAGCAGGGCCGAGATGACCCAGCCGGAATCGCCCAGGATGCGGGCCAGGCCTGCCGGCGCCGGAATCACGCCGTGGACGACGTTCCGCACGGTGACCCAGACGAAGAGCGGAATCATCGCTGCCCAGACGACCATGCAGAACGGGCACAGGATGTGGATGGAATACAGCGCCTGGGACCACAGCCACACCACGAAGATGAATCCAAGGGTGATGCCGGCCTGTAGCCCAAGCCAGTACCAGCGGGCGAACCGGGCGCCGGCAAGCAGCGCCATGCCCGCGGTGGTGGTGATGGCGAAGGCGACAATTCCGATGAACATGTTCGGGAAGCCGAAGACTGAACTCTGCCACGTCTGCATAACCTGCCCGCAGGAAATCCAGGGGTTTACGTCGCAGACGGTGGCGTGGTTGGGATCCTTGAGGACCTCAAGCTTTTCCAGCACCAGGATGCCGGATGCCAGCCAGCCCACAACGCCGGTGATGACCAGCAGCCAGCCGAAGGGGCGGTCGCGTGTCATGGCCGGTACGGCGGCACCGGCCGAAGCCGCGGCGGGCCCGGCACCGTCCTGGTGATCCTGATCGTAGTCCGTGCCCGTGGAAGGCGAAGTGCGTGGCATGGGATGGCGTCCTTTGTCTGGGGTGCTCCTGCCCAGATTGTATCGCCGCCAGCTTGAGGCAGCCTGTACCCGCGGCCCACGGCCCCATTGACCGGCTTTGTCACACAATTACAGGGTATTTGAACGGCAATATGAGAGAATGGTCGTGGCTGGAGCGCGAACCACATTCGAACTCCAGTCCGGTGGCTTGTTCCCAAGACCGCCAATGAGCAGTGGTGCAGGCTTCGGAAAGCAGATCCAGCCGCCCACCTTCCATTGGAAGGCACCTGGTTGTGGTTGTCAGAAACAACGGGTTCCAGTAACAAGCCCGCCGGCCTGTCAGGCCTGCCGCACCCCACTGCCGGTGCGAGCCTGCTGGTATCCAATTGACTTCTGTCAATGCCTGCGGGTTTTGACAATATGTGCCCCAATGGGTGCCGAATGTGGCGGCATGTCAGGGGCAGGAGTGTTGCCACATATGGATAATGACCAGGTTATAGCCGAAAATGTCGAACCGGCTGCCGCCGGCGAAGCCGCCGCCGAGGCCCCCAAGAAAGCCACCAGGACCCGGCGCAAGGCCACGCCCAAGGCCAAGTCAGCAGACGCGGAGTCCGTGGCGCCGGAGGCCCTCGCGGAAACCGTGACGACGACCGGAGACGCAGCAGCTGAGGCCGCCGTGCCGGAAACCGGTGCATCTGAAATCTCAGCGCCGGAATCGGCTGACGCGGCCGCAGAAGCACCGGCCAAGGCCCCGGTCCGCCGGACCCGCGCCCGGAAGAAGGCCGCCGAGGAACCGCTGCCCGCCTTTGCGGAAGGTGCCGGAGCGGAAGTCGACGTGCAGGAGGCCGGCGCGCAGACGGCCATCACGGAGCAGCCCGCTGCAGTGCAGGCCACAGAGGAACCGGCCGCCGAGTCCAAGCCCGTGCGCCGCCGCCGGACCACAAAGGCCAAAGCCGCTGAGCCGGCCGAAAGCCCCGCCGAATCCGGGGAATCTGCAGAGGTATCCGCCGCTGTCACGGCCTCCGCGGTGCCGTCCGTGGGTCAGGCCGAAGTAGCCACCGAGGCGGCTGCAGCACCTGCCGCTGCCTCCGTGCCTGTAGCTGCCCCGGCACCTGTATCCGAGGTAGCCGCCGAACCGGCAGTTGCACAGGAAGCCGTTGCCGAGGAAGAAGCCGAAGAAGAAGGGGCCGCCGGGCAGTCGCCCGTGGGTTCGCTTTTCCTGGAGCCGGCATCAGTAACGTCGATCATCTTCCAGGCCCCTGACCTGAACACGGTCATCCGTCCTGCAGCTCCCGCCAAGGAGGAGGCAGCCGCCGAGGAGGGCGAGGACGAGCTGGAGGACGAGGGCGGCCGGCGCCGGCGGCGCAGCCGCGGCCGCCGCGGCCGCAGCCGGACCGACCGTGAGACCGCCGAGGGCGATGAGGGAACGGACGTTTCCGACGAAGCCCTCGAAGACGAAACCGGGCAGCCGGACGACGGCGTGACGTCCCGCCGTCGCCGTCGCCGCCGCCGCGGTGACCAGGACCTGGAACTGACCGGCGGGGGAGACGACGATCCCCCCAACACGGTCACCCGCGTCCGCGCCCCCCGGGCCATCAGCGAGGCACCGGCGAGCAACCGCGTGACCAGCGTCAAGGGCTCCACCCGCCTGGAGGCCAAGAAGCAGCGCCGCCGCGAATCACGGGACACCGGCCGCCGCCGCACCGTGATCACCGAGGCCGAGTTCCTGGCCCGCCGGGAGTCCGTGGACCGCCAGATGATCGTCCGCCAGCGGGACGACAGAATCCAGATCGGTGTCCTGGAAGACGGCGTGCTTGCTGAGCACTTCGTCTCCAAGACGCAGCAGGACTCCCTGATCGGCAACGTCTACCTGGGCAAGGTCCAGAACGTCCTGCCGTCCATGGAGGCTGCCTTCGTCGACATCGGACGCGGCCGCAACGCCGTGCTGTACGCCGGTGAGGTCAACTGGGACGCAGCCACCCTCGAGGGCAAGCAGCGCCGGATCGAAAACGCGCTCAAGTCCGGCGATTCCGTCCTGGTCCAGGTCACCAAGGATCCGGTCGGCCACAAGGGTGCACGGCTGACCAGCCAGATCTCCCTGCCGGGCCGGTACCTCGTGTACGTCCCGGGCGGGTCCATGACCGGCATCTCCCGCAAGCTGCCCGACGTCGAGCGCAACCGCCTGAAGCGCATCCTCAAGGACCGTCTCCCCGAGGACGCGGGCGTCATTGTGCGCACGGCCGCCGAAGGTGCCTCCGAGGAGGAACTGACCCACGACATCAACCGCCTCCGTGCCCAGTGGGAGGGGATTGAGAGTCAGGCGAAGTCCACCAAGGTCCTCGCGCCCGAACTGCTCTACGGCGAACCGGACCTGACCATCAAGGTTGTGCGTGACGTCTTCAACGAGGACTTCTCCAAGCTGATCGTCTCCGGCGACGAGGCGTGGGACACCATCGAGGCTTACGTCACCTACGTTGCCCCGGACCTGGTGGGCCGGCTCGAAAAGTGGACCAAGGACGAGGACATTTTCTCGGCCTGGCGCATCGACGAGCAGATCCACAAGGCACTGGACCGCAAGGTCTTCCTGCCGTCCGGCGGCTCGCTGGTCATTGACCGCACCGAGGCCATGACGGTGGTTGACGTCAACACCGGCAAGTTCACCGGCAGCGGCGGCAATCTCGAAGAGACTGTCACCAAGAACAACCTTGAAGCAGCCGAGGAAGTTGTCCGCCAGCTGCGTCTGCGCGACATCGGCGGCATCATCGTTATCGACTTCATCGACATGGTGCTGGAGTCCAACCGCGACCTCGTCCTGCGACGCCTCGTGGAATGCCTGGGCCGCGACAGGACCAAGCACCAGGTGGCCGAAGTGACCTCCCTGGGACTCGTGCAGATGACGCGCAAGCGCATGGGCACCGGCCTCCTGGAAGTCTTCGGCGAGCAGTGCGAGGCATGTGCAGGCCGGGGCGTCGTCACCCATGACGAGCCGGTGGAGCACCGCCGCGCCAACACCGTGGCAGCGGAGCACCACGTGCACCGTGCCGAGGTCCAGCCGCCCGCCAGGTCAGAGCGGAAGCGCCGCCGCGGCAAGGGCGGACAGCCCTCCTCAGAGTCCTCCCCGGCTGCCCCGGCTGCACTGCACCACCCGGAACCGTCGGAAGCGGAACGCCACGCCAAGGCTGAAGCGACCCGTGCTGCCCTCGCCAACATCGCGGCGGCGGCCCATGCCGCCCACCTGCATGAGGAAGCAGCGCACAGCGCCGCGGCGTCGGGTGAGGCCGCCCGGCCTGCCGCATCCGCGGCCGCCGCACCGGAAAGCCCCGTCGTGCACCGCGCGCCGGAAACGGAGAGCGTCTCCGGCCGGCCCGGCGCAGTGCTTACGTTCGGCGGCGAGAAGGTGATTCTTCCGTTCGTCGATCACAGCGACGAGCCGGTCAAGGAAGCGCCGGCCCTGACGCTGGACCGCCTCGAGGAAGCCTTCGCGCACCTCGGTGCTCCGGTTGCCCCGGCCGAAGAGGAAGAGGCTCCCCCCGCCGTCCAGCAGGCAAGCGCGCAGCCCGCCGGGGCCCAGCCGGTGGAAAGCCCAGCCGCGACGTCCCGCAGCCGCCGTCCGCGCCGCAACCGCAGTGCCAGCCGCGCCCAGGGCGCAGCCAACGAGACATCCGTGGAACACCACGACGTCGCGCCGGCTGCCGCCGCCGGGCACTCGCACGAGGCCAAGGCCCCGGAAGCAGGCGATGCGCAGACGGCCAAGGCGGCTCCGCAGGCAGCCAGCGAACCGATCATTCTGGGCGTCGGGGTACCGGCCTCGGAACTGTAAGGCAAAGAAGGAGGTCCGGCACCGCGGTCGCGGTGCCGGACCTTTCTGGTTCCTGCCGGTGTGGCCGCCGGCCTGTCGCAAACGTCAAATTCAGTGCCCGACGCCGATCCACCCGCTAGGCTGGAGGACTGACACGGGGTGCCGCGCACGGGCCGGCTGAGATCCAAACCCGTTGAACCTGTCCGGTTAGCACCGGCGAAGGGATGTCTTCCTTGTCATCAGCATCACTCCTGCCCGCACCCGCGGCAGCCGCCGGTTCCCTTCTGGAAACCGCGGCGCCGGCCGTCTCGACCTCCCGGGAAATTCCCCGGGTCCTTGCCATCGCAGGCTCGGATCCGTCCGGCGGTGCCGGCATCCAGGCCGACCTGAAAAGCATCGCGGCCCACGGCGGCTACGGGATGGCGGCAATAACGGCCCTCACCGCCCAGAACACCACCGGCGTGCGGGGGGTGCATGTTCCGCCGGCTTCCTTCCTGTCAGCCCAACTCGACGCCGTCAGCGACGATATCCATGTGGACGCCGTGAAGATCGGCATGCTGGGGGATGCACAGGTGATCGCCGCGGTCCGCAGCTGGCTCGAAGAGGTGCGGCCCGGCGTCGTGGTTCTGGATCCGGTGATGGTGGCCACCAGCGGTGACCGCCTCCTGCAGGAGTCTGCGGAAGCAGCCCTCCGGCAGCTGCTGCCGCTGGCGCACCTGATCACCCCCAACCTTCCCGAGCTGGCCATGCTTCTCGGCGAACCCGAAGCCGCTGACTGGGCCGCCGCCCTAGAGCAGGGCAGGCGGCTTGCGGACCAGACCGGCGCCACGGTCCTGGTCAAGGGCGGCCACCTGAACGTCTCAACCTGCCCGGATGCCCTCGTGAACACGGCCGGGCTGCTGTCGGCGGAGGTGGTGGAGGTCGCAGGCGAGCGGATCAGCACGCGGAACAGCCACGGCACCGGGTGTTCGCTCTCCTCGGCAATGGCCACTGCACAGGCGCGCCTGGGGGACTGGGAAGAATCACTGCGAACGGTCAAGCCCTGGCTGGCCGGGGCACTCCGCACGTCCATGCAGCTGGAAGTCGGCGCCGGCAACGGACCGATTAACCACTTCCACCACGTGGCACAGACCGGAACTGCAGCAAAGCAGGAACGCAAGGGCGGGTTCGCGGAACTGCTGCGCGCCGAGACTGTTGCCGACCTGGAAGCCATCTATGGCCTGGGCTTCATCCGTGGGTTGGCCGACGGCACCCTGGTGGAGAAGGAATTCGCGTATTACCTCGCCCAGGATGCCATTTACCTCAACGGCTACTCCCGCGTCCTGGCCCGGGCCAGCGCGCTGGCGCCAACAGAGCCGGAGCAGCTGTTCTGGGCCCGCTCCGCCCAGCAATGCCTGGAGGTGGAGTCGGAACTGCACCGCAACTGGCTCAGCACGCGCACCGTGCCGACAGAGCTAGGCCCCGTCACCAAGGCCTACGTGGATCATCTGGTGGCGGCCTCGGCGGGCGGCAGCTACGCGGTGCTGGTCGCCGCGGTGCTGCCATGCTTCTGGTTGTACGCCGAGGTGGGGGAGACCCTGCACGCCGAGTATTTGGCTGCCGGGGCGCCGGAGGGGCACCCGTATGCCGAGTGGCTGCGGACCTATGCCGATGAGGAGTTCGCTGCCGCCACGCTGCGGGCGATCGACATCGCGGACGGCGCCGGCCGGGCCGCGTCCGCGGGGGAGCGCGAAGCGATGGTCACGGCCTTCCGGCAGTCCTGCCGGTACGAGGTGGAATTCTTCGACGCGCCGAGCCGCCACAGCTGAGCGGAAGCGGCCGCAGAGCCCGGTAAGATAGTCGCGCACGGCATTGGATGTCCGGAACAGCGCCCCCTGTGGTGCCTATCACGGACGACCCGCCGGTGCCAGCCTCATTTGCGACCGACGATGGAATTAGCGTATTCTAGATCTTCGGTGCTTACGCCAACACTTGGGTTATGACCCGGGATCGTCCACTCGGACTTGTTCCTGGGATAGCTCACGGGTTCCCCCGGGCAATCCACGGCGTTGAGGCACAGCGAGAACCAGGCCAATTTCCGGACCCGGGTTCCGCACGCAAATTTAGTAATAAACGTCGAGAGAAGTGAGTTCCCAAGTGGTGTACGCGATTGTCCGCGCAGGCGGCCGCCAAGAGAAGGTTTCCGTTGGAGACTTCGTTACCCTGAACCGCGTCGCCGGTGGAGCTGGCAGCACCATTGAGCTGCCCGCGCTGCTCCTGGTAGACGGTGACAAGGTCACCTCCGCAGCTGCGGACCTGGCCAAGGTAACTGTTACGGCTGAGATCCTCCAGGACCTCCGTGGTCCGAAGATCGTCATCCAGAAGTTCAAGAACAAGACCGGTTACAAGAAGCGCCAGGGTCACCGTCAGGAACTGACCAAGGTCAAGATCACCGGCATCAAGTAACCTCCGGTTACTGTTCAGGTTTCCAGCAGTTTTTCCAGAATTAAAGGCAGGCATTCCAAATGGCACACAAAAAAGGCGCGAGCTCCACTCGCAACGGTCGTGACTCCAACGCCCAGTACCTCGGCGTCAAGCGCTTCGGCGGCCAGGTAGTTTCCGCTGGCGAAATCATCGTCCGCCAGCGCGGCACCCACTTCCACCCCGGTGCGGGCGTTGGCCGTGGCGGCGACGACACCCTGTTCGCACTGCAGGCAGGTGCCGTTGAATTCGGCACGCGCCGCGGCCGTCGGGTCGTCAACATCGTTGCTGCTGCAGCTGCAGAGTAACAACCAGTTCTGAAGCGGTGGAGCGGGCCATGATGGCTCGCTCCACTGTTCTTTTAACCGCATTACAATCGATTTGGACGTCCAGGACGGCCAAATTCAGCAACAGAGGAGATTCACCGTGGCGAGCTTTGTAGACCGGGTAGTACTGCACGTATCCGGCGGTACCGGCGGCCACGGCTGTGTCTCCGTGAAGCGTGAGAAGTTCAAGCCGCTGGGCGGGCCCGACGGCGGCAACGGCGGCGACGGCGGCGACGTCATCCTGCGCGTCGACTCGCAGACCACCACGCTGCTGGACTACCACCACGCGCCCCACCGGCACGCCACCAACGGCGGCCCCGGCATGGGTGACTGGCGCGGCGGCAGGAACGGCGAAACCCTGGTCCTGCCCGTTCCCGACGGCACCGTCGTCAAGACCAAGGACGGCAAGGTCCTGGCCGACCTCGTGGGCGAAGGCACCGAGTTCGTTGCAGCCTCCGGCGGGCAGGGCGGGCTCGGCAACGCCGCGCTGTCCTCCCAGAAGCGCCGTGCGCCAGGTTTTGCGCTGCTCGGCATTGAGGGTGACGCCAGCGATATTGTCCTGGAGCTGAAGTCGATCGCCGACATTGCGCTGGTGGGTTTCCCCTCCGCCGGCAAGTCCAGCCTGATCGCGGCCATGTCCGCCGCCCGGCCGAAGATCGCCGACTACCCCTTCACCACGCTCATCCCGAACCTTGGCGTGGTCCAGGCCGGCGACGTCCGTTTCACCATTGCCGACGTCCCCGGCCTCATCGAAGGCGCCAGCGAAGGCAAGGGCCTGGGTCACAACTTCCTGCGACACGTCGAGCGCTGCGCAGCTTTGGTGCACGTTTTGGACTGCGGTACGCTGGAATTTGACCGAGATCCGCTCTCCGACCTCGCAATTATCGAAACCGAGCTCGAAAAGTATGCAGTGGACATGAGCTACGCCGGCTCGAACGGCGAAGTTGTCCCGCTCAACCACCGCCCCCGGCTGGTGGCACTTAACAAGGTAGACCTGCCTGACGGCAAGGACATGGCAGAGTTCGTCCGGCCGGAGCTGGAGTCCCGCGGCTACCGTGTGTTCGAAGTGTCAGCCACGAGCCACGAGGGCCTGCGCCAGCTCGGCTTCGCCATGGCAGAGATCGTCAAGGCCGCGCGCGACAGCGTGGAAGCCACCCCGCCGAAGGTGCACGCACCGGTACTGCGGCCCCGCGCCGTCAACGAGACCGGTTTCCGGATCCGCCGCGAGGAGAAGAACCTGGAGCCGCTGTTCCGTGTGCTGGGCGAGAAGCCCGTGCGCTGGGTCAAGCAGACGGACTTCACCAACGAGGAAGCCATTGGCTACCTTGCCGACCGCCTGGCCAAGCTGGGTGTCGAAACCGAGCTGTTCAAGCAGGGCGCCAAGCCCGGCGACACCGTGGTGATCGGTGAGGACGACGGCGTGGTGTTCGACTGGGAGCCGACCATGATGGCTGGCGCCGAGCTGCTGGCCTCGCCGCGCGGCACGGACGTCCGCTTCGCCGACATCGGCGACCGTCCCACCCGCAGCCAGAAGCGCGAGGAGCAGATCGAACGCCGCGAGGCGAAGGCGGCGGCGCGGGCCGAGCTGGAAGCCGAGCGCAAGGCCGGCATCTGGACCGAGTCCGTCAGCGCGCGGCGGGCTGCCCAGCCCCTTAAGGAGAGCGGACTGAACACCGACCATGAGGAGTGAACCCGCACACGTGACCGATACTTCCGCAATTGTCATCGAGGAACCCAGGACCGACGACCGCAGCATGCTCGCCAGGGCACGCCGGATTGTGGTCAAAGTAGGATCGTCGTCCCTTACCAGCATCAAGGGCGGAATATCGGAGGAGGCGCTCACCGAGCTTTCGGATGTGCTGGCCGCCAAGTGCAACGCGGGAACCGAGATCATCCTCGTTTCCTCCGGTGCCATCTCGGCCGGCCTGGCGCCGCTGGGCCTGGCCAAGCGTCCCCGTGACCTCGCCACCCAGCAGGCCGCGGCCAGCGTGGGGCAGGGCCTGCTGATGGCACGGTACACGCACGCCTTTGCCGCCCACGGTGTCACGGTGAGCCAGGTCCTCCTCACCGCCGACGACCTCATGCGGCGCAGCCACCACCAGAATGCGTTCCGTGCCCTCAACCGGCTGCTGAACCTTGGCGTCGTTCCCGTCGTGAACGAGAACGATACCGTCGCCACCCACAAGATCCGTTTCGGCGACAATGACCGCCTGTCAGCCCTCGTGGCGCACCTCGTGCGCGCCGATGCGCTGGTGCTGCTGTCCGACGTCGACTCCCTGTATGACGGCCCGCCCGCCCAGGGCGCCAAGCGCATTCCCCAGGTGGACGGTCCGGAGGACCTCGACGGCGTCTCCATCGGCAAGACCGGCAAAGCCGGCGTGGGCACCGGCGGCATGCAGACCAAGGTTGAGGCCGCCCTCATGGCCGCCGATTCCGGCATCCCGGCGCTCGTCACCTCCACCGGAAACGCCGCCGCGGCGCTGGCCGGCGATGACGTTGGAACCTGGTTCACCGTCAACGGTGCCCGCAAGTCCGTCCGGATGATGTGGCTCGCGCATTTGGCCCACGTGCAGGGCCGGCTGTTCCTTGACGCCGGCGCCGTCCGGGCCGTACGGGACAACCACACCTCGCTGCTGCCCGCCGGCATCACCTCCGTCGAAGGCAGCTTCGAAAGCGGCGACGCCGTCGAAATGGTCTCGCCTGACGGCACCGTCATCGCCCGCGGACTGGTGAACTACTCCGCGGCCGAACTGCCGCAGATGCTCGGACGGTCCACCGTGGAGCTGGGGGAGGCCCTGGGCCGCGGATTCGACCGTGAAGTTGTTCACGTTGACGACCTGGTTCTGGTCTAGGCGCCGGACTCGCCTAGACTTGAATGATGACTGAGGCACTGATGAACCAAGCAGCTGAGACATCCAACGACGCTACGACGGTCCCCACCCTGCCGGCAGACAGCCAGCCCACACCGGCTGACGTCGAGGCGGCCGTCTACGCGATCGCCGACCGTTCCCGCCAGGCCGCCCGCAGCATGGGCCGCGCCAACCGGGCATGGAAGGACAAGGCCCTGCGCGCCATCGGCAGCGCCCTGCTCACGAACAAGCAGCAGATCCTCGCCGCGAACGCCAAGGACGTGGAGGCGGGCCGCGCCAACGGCACGTCCGCCGCCCTCCTGGACCGGCTGACCCTCAACGACACCCGCATTGCCGCCCTCGCCGCCGCCCTGGAGAACCTTGCCGGGCTGCCCGATCCCGTGGGCAACGTGGTGCGCGGACAAACCCTGCCCAACGGCCTGCGCCTGCGCCAGGTCAACGTCCCCATGGGCGTCGTGGCCGCCATCTACGAGGCCCGTCCCAACGTCACGGTGGACATCGCCGGCCTGGCGCTCAAGAGCGGCAACGCCGTGATCCTCCGCGGCGGTTCGGCGGCAGCCTTCACCAACGAGGCCCTCATCCGCGTGCTCCGCGATGCCCTGGAGTCCGTGGGCCTGCCGGCGGATGCCGTGCAGACCGTGGACCAGTACGGCCGCGACGGCGCCAACGTGCTCATGCGTGCCCGCGGACGCGTCGACGTGCTGATTCCCCGCGGCGGGCGTGAACTGATCCAGACAGTTGTCAATAACTCCTCCGTGCCGGTCATCGAGACCGGTGAGGGCAACGTCCACATCTTCATCGACGAATCAGCCAGTGAAGACATGGCCGTGGAGATCCTCCTCAACGCCAAGACGCAGCGCCCCAGCGTTTGCAACACAGTGGAGACGCTCCTCGTGCACTCCGGCTCGACGGTCCTGCCCGCCGTTGCCGCAGCGCTGAGCAAGGCGGGTGTCCGGCTGCATGCCGATGACCGCGTGCGGGCCGCGCTCCCCGCATCGGTGGAATCTTTGCCGGCAACCGAGGAGGACTGGGCCACCGAGTACATGGACCTGGACCTGGCCGTGGCCATGGTGGACAGCCTTGACGACGCCGTGAAGCACATCCGGACGTGGTCGACGGGACACACTGAGGCCATCCTGACCAATGACCTGCGGAACGCCGAGCGCTTCATCGCGGAGATCGACTCCGCTGCGGTCATCGTGAACGCGTCCACGCGGTTTACCGACGGCGGCGAGCTGGGCCTGGGGGCCGAGGTCGGGATCTCCACGCAGAAGCTTCACGCCCGCGGCCCGATGGGCCTGACCGAGCTGACAACCACCAAGTGGATTGTCCAGGGCGAGGGCCAAGTCCGCTCCTGACATAGCGGTAACATAGTAAAGAAGTCCAGACCGGCGGGAATTTCCGCCGTCGTCATCCTTTTATTCCTAGGGGAGAAAATGCTGCTCCAGCAGATTGCCGCGTCAGTTGCCGAACACGAAGAAAGGGCGCCCCTGTGGGCCGAGCCGTGGGTCTTCGGCGTCTCGATGTTCGCCCTCTTCGTGGTGCTGATGTTCGTCACCCTCTCCTACACCAACCTGGGCAACCGCCACAGCGCGGTTGACGAGCACGCTGACCCGCACCGCCAGCACCCCAACAAGCACGACCACGGCCAGGGCCACTAAGATTTCCGCCGCACTGCACCACAAGGATACGCAGCGCCGGCTGCGGCTGGGCGTGATGGGCGGGACCTTCGATCCCATCCATCACGGCCACCTTGTGGCCGCCAGCGAGGTGGCAGCGAAGTTCGGACTCGACGAGGTCGTGTTCGTGCCCACCGGCCAGCCGTGGCAAAAGTCCAGCAAGAAGGTCAGCGAACCCGAGCACCGTTATTTGATGACGGTGATCGCCACGGCGTCGAACCCGCGCTTTACCGTCAGCCGTGTCGATGTGGACCGTCCCGGGCCCACCTACACCATCGACACCCTCCGCGACCTGCGGACCCAGCGGCCCGACGCCGACCTGTTCTTCATCACCGGCGCTGACGCCCTGGCGCAAATCCTGTCGTGGAAGGACATCGACGAGCTGTGGTCGCTGGCCCACTTCGTGGGGGTTACCCGGCCAGGCCATGAGCTCGACGGCATGGGCCGCAAGGACGTCAGCCTGCTCGAGGTCCCCGCGATGGCGATCTCGTCTACCGACTGCCGCGCCCGCGTTGCCGCCCATAACCCTGTCTGGTACCTGGTGCCGGACGGAGTGGTGCAGTACATCGCGAAATACGGGCTCTACGCCGCACCGGCCGGGAACAGCAGCTCCGAAACTACCGAGACAAACGATCCAGCCAGCACTGAATGAGTTTGAGATGAGTCAGGAACAGCAACCGATCCGCAGCCGCCGAGAACTGCGCAAGGCCCGGGATGAAGCCCTGGCCCAGAACGGGAACGCCGCCCCTCCGGGTGCCGGCGAGCAAGCCCCTGCCTCGAAACCGCCTGTTTCTAAAGTTCCCGCCTCTAACCCATCTGCTTCGAAGCGTCCGGCCGCCGCAGACAGCAGCCAGGAGGATACCGGGCGCGTCCGCCGGGTGGCTCCTGGTCCCGTGGACTCCCCGCCGGCCGTTTCAGCCGCCGAGCGTTCGTCACAGATCCGTGCCCGCGACAGGGCGGCGCTGCGGACCATCAAGGAGCTGGCCGAAAAGGAAGAGCAGCTTTCCGGCGGTGGCCCGCCGACACGCCGCCAGCTTCGGCTGATGCAACTCAAGGAGCAGGCTGTTACTTCGGCGATGCCCGTTGTGCAGCCGGCCGACGGCGGCGCCTCCGCCGGGAAACCGTCCGCTGCTGCGCCTGACTCCTCGTCCGGAACGGCCGGCAAGCCCGCTCAGGCCACCGGCTCCAAGCCGGCAGGTCAGCCCGCCGGCGGTCCAGGTTCCGGTCCGGGTCCGCGGCCCGCGTCGACGGCGGGGGACGACCTGCCCGACGGCATGACGGTGGAGCAGGCCCTTGAGGCGCGTGCCCTCCTCGCTGAACAGGCGAAGAACCAGATCGCCAAGATGGAACACATCGCGGCGACGGACCCTGAAGCCGTGGATCCGGAAATCCTGGCCCAGCAGATTGCCCTGGCCGAACGGGCCGCCGTGCTCAACAAGCGGGCCATGGCCAAGCAGAAGCTTGCCGAACAGAATACACCCCAGCAGAGTGGACAAAACGGTCCGTCCACCGCCAGCAACCTTGCCATGGTGACCCCGCTGGAATTTGAACAGGTGCCCGGCGTCGACCGTCCCGTCATGAAGCGGCCGGCTACCTCGCATGTTCCCGTGGTGACCAACCCCGGTCCGCGGGTCCCGGCTCGTGGGAACCGTGCCGCCAAGGCCTCCCGTTCGGGCGCGCCGTCCTCCGGGCGGTCGCGGGTTATCGCGCGGGCGGAAGCGGCGGCGCGTTCGGCAGCTGCGCCTCCGGCCGGCACCCGCCAAAATGCCTGGACCGATGAGTCCGGTGAAGACGTTACGGCCCTGCCGCCGGTGTCGGCAAAGTCCGCCTACGGGCTGGAACCCCTGGACGCGGCGACTGCCGGACTCGCCCGGGCCAACCGGCTGAAGCTGATTCAGCTTGGCGTCGTGGCGCTCGGCGCCATTGCCTTGGTTGCCGGCGTCATCATGATCATCAGCGGACTCGCACGCTGACTTCGCCAGTACCACCACCTACATTTTTTTATCACTACAAGGAGTCCCGTGACTGCATCCGAATCGTCTGTCACCATAGCCCGGCACGCAGCCAGGGCCGCGGCAGACAAGATCGCCCAAAACATCGTCGCCCTTGACGTCAGCGAACGGCTGGCCCTGGCGGACGTGTTCCTCATTGCCTCGGCACCCAGCGAACGCCAGGTCAACGCCATCGTCGACGGCATTGAAGAGGAGCTCATCAAGCAGGACCTTCGTCCGGTCCGCCGGGAAGGCCGTTCGGCCGGCCGCTGGGTCCTGCTGGACTACGCCGACGTCGTCATCCACGTCCAGCATGAGGAAGACCGCGTCTTCTATGCCCTGGAGCGCCTGTGGAAGGACTGCCCGGTAGTGGACCTCCAGCTGCCGGACGACGCCTCGGCCAAAGCCAGCGCTGCCGCCGAACAGGAGTAGCGGCGGGACCGAATATGCCCGATTTGGAATTTTCGGAAACGCTGGTCTAAGATATTTGAGTTGCTTCGGAGAGATCGAGAACGAAGCAGCAAGAATACGGGGCTGTGGCGCAGCTGGTAGCGCACCTGCATGGCATGCAGGGGGTCAGGGGTTCGAGTCCCCTCAGCTCCACCGGATGATCCGCCGGAATCGCAAGATTCCGGCGGATTTTTGTTTGCCCGAAAGCAGCGTTGACACGGCTTTTCAGGCTCTTCGCTGAACGTGACGGAAGCCACATGCCGTCGATTCGCATCTTGGCGATTTCTGGACTACGCTGGTCGGGTTGCTCCGGGAAATCGCAAAGATTCCGGGGAAACAGCTTGGGGCTGTGGCGCAGCTGGTAGCGCACCTGCATGGCATGCAGGGGGTCAGGGGTTCGAGTCCCCTCAGCTCCACCAAGCAGCCGCCGGTTCATGGTTCAGACCACGAATCGGCGGTTTTTGTTTAACACCCGGGCTGCAGCCGTCCGCGAATCTTTGACGAATCTTGGATGTTCATTGGGCCCGTCTTTCCCGCTTTGCCTCTAAAGTGGAGCCATGAAAACGGGAGCTGCCCTGGTGCTGTCCGTCGCGGGGATACTCGCTGCGGGCTCGGCGGCGCTTGCCGTCAATACGCAGGTGCTCAGCGTTTCGCCCACCGGCACCGGAAATGCCAACGTGGTCCTCCTGCCGAACGGTTCCGTGCCGGCTCCTGCCACCACGGCTGGTCCGAAGGCCACGCCACACGCGACAGGTGCACCGGCCGGCGCACAGAAAACGGCCACTCCGGCGACATCCAGCCCCGCAAAGCCGGGCTCGGCGAAATCCGGTGCAGCGGCATCAGCGGCAGCCAAACCCAGTCCGGCGAAGTCCGCCCCGGCGATTGCCCCCGGGAATGCCGCCGGTTCCGCGACTGCACCGTCATCCGGCCCCGGCGGCGGAACGGTGACCGTTCAGCCCGCTCCCGCACCGGCTGTGGTGATCCCGGTTCAGCCCGGAGATGACAAGGGTGGCCTCCGGCAGGCCCCGGAGCCAGGCGATGACAGCGGAGGCAGCGGCGGCCACGGCGCCGACGACTGACCCCGCGCTTATCGAGTCTCCTACCCGACTTTCCCTTCCTGCGCGTGCACTTCCTGTGCACACCGCTTGCGCCTGCCCCGGCCCGGCAGTCACTTCGGCGCCATCCGGGTGGGGAGATCCGCGAGGGCAATCTTGGACAACTCTTGGATTTCCTCTGCACCTATCCTCGACGGCGGATTTCTACTGTGGAGCCATGAAGACAAGAGCAGCCCTCGCCCTATCCGTCGCCGGCGTCCTCCTCACCGGAGGTGCCGCCTTCGCCACCACCCAGACTCTGGGCAACACCGACCCCGGTACCAGCGACGACGCACAGAGCGTCCTCGTAACGGACGACTCCGCAACCCGGACCCCGGCCCCCGCCGTCAGCTCCGCCAAGGCCGCCGCCAAGACAACTGATGACACGCAGGCGGATGACAAGAAGACATCAGCGGCCAAGAAGGCGTCCAAGCCAGCGGAAGCAGGCGACGACAAGGGAGGCCAGCGGACCACGGCCGAGCCCGGCGACGACAACGGCGGAGCAGCCGCAACTCCGGCGCAGAACTTCGGTGGCAGCGGCTCCCTCTCCGTCGAGCCGGGTGATGACAAGGGCGGCCTCCGCTCAGACCAGGTACCCCGGGTTGCTGAACCGGGCGATGACCACGGTGGGCTGCGGACAGCGCCCGAGGCCGGCGACGACAAGGGCGGAGACCACAAGGCCACCGAGCCCGGCGACGACAGCGGAGGCAGCGGCGGCCACGGCAGCGACGACTGACAGTTACGACTGACAAACGAGACAACCAACCGAAAACCCGGATGGTCCTCCTGCACTCTGGTGTCCAGGAGGACCTTCCGCGTTCCGGAGGACGGGCGGCAGCCAGGTCCGTGCTGCCCGCGGACGCACGGCGCATAGGATGAAAAAGTGGAGCGGATAAATGAGCCGGGGGAGCGGCACTGTTGAGCGGTGACACTGTAAGCAGCAAAGCGACCCGGAACGCCGACGTCGTGGTCATAGGCGCAGGTCAGGCCGGCCTCTCCGCCGCGTTCCATCTGGCCCGCCGCGGCTTCACGCCGGCCGGCGCCGCAGAACGGCCAGAAGATCCGGGGAGGTCAGCCGGCCCGCGGCAGACCTACGCGGTGCTGGACGCCGAGGACGGGCCGGGCGGAGCGTGGCGGCACCGCTGGAAGAGCCTGCTCATGGCCACGGTGAACGGCATCAGCGACCTTCCCGGGATACCGCAGCCGGACGTCGACCCCACGGAGCCGAGCTCGGCCTTCCTCAGCCGCTACTTCGCCGCCTACGAGCGGCAGGTGGGGCTGGCCGTCGAGCGGCCCGTGAAGGTGCTCGCCGTCGAACGGGAGGACGCGGACCCGGCCGGGCGGCTAAGCATCACCACGTCCGACGGCGGTTGGTCAGCCCGAGCGCTCATCAACGCCACGGGCACGTGGACCAGGCCGTTCTGGCCAATCTATCCGGGCCAGTTCACCTTCGGCGGCCGTCAGCTGCATGTGGCCGACTATGTGTCCGCGGAGGAGTTCCGGGGCCTGCACGTCATCGTGGTGGGCGGCGGGATTTCCGCCGTCGGGCTGCTGGACGAAATCTCCAAGGTCACCTCAACGAGCTGGTTCACGCGCCGTGAGCCGGTATGGCGGGAGGCGTTCGACCGGCAGGCGGGGCACGACGCCGTCGCCCTCGTGGAAGAGCGGGTGCGGCAGGGACTGCCGCCGCAAAGCGTCGTGGCGGCGACCGGGCTCATCTGGACTCCGGCGCTCCGGGCGGCCGCCGCACGCGGCGCGCTGGACCGGCGTCCGATGTTCACCGGGATCGAACCCGGCGGCGTCCGGCTGGCCGACGGCGGGTTCCTCGCGGCGGACGTGATCCTGTGGGCCACCGGCTTCCGGGCCGAACTGGAACACCTGGCGCCGCTGCACCTGCGGGGACCAGGCGGCGGGATTGCCATGGAGGGAACCCGGGTGGCGGCGGAACCGCGGGTGCACCTGGTGGGCTACGGCCCGTCGTCGTCCACCATCGGCGCGAACCGCGCCGGCCGGGCGGCGGTGACCGAAATTCTCAAACTCCTCGCGGCCCCGGCAGCCGCGACGGATCCACGGTAGATTTGCACAGGCGGATTTCCGCCCGGGCAACCAGCAAGGAAGAGGCGGCGGCAACACGTGACAGAAAACGGTCTTGGGCAGGTCCTGGACTTGCTTCGAAGGCACCCGGATGTCGAGGCCGCCAACCTTCAGGCATGGGACGCCACCGACTCGCTTCTGCTTGATGCCGCTGCTGATCTGCTTACCCCGGACGGCACCGTTGCTGTCATTGGGGACAACTACGGGGCACTCACCCTGGGGCTGCTGGCCGGCGGTGCCGGACAGGTGCCGGCACAGGTGAAGGTGCATCAGGACCTTGTCACGGGGGAGCGGGCGCTCCGCAACAATGCGGCAGCGCTGGGGGTCGGGGCGGGCTTTGTCCAGCTGCCGCTCGGCGCCGAACTGCTGGCCGGCGCCGACCTGGTGCTGCTGCAGCTACCTAAGACGCTCGCTGAACTCGAGGAAATTTCCGACGCCGTTGCCCGGCACGCGCCTGCCGGTGCGGTTTTGCTTGCCGGCGGCCGGGTCAAGCACATGTCCCTTGGCATGAACGCCGTGCTGGGCAAACACTTCGGCACGGTCCAGCCGCAGCTGGCCCGGCAAAAATCCCGCCTCCTCATTGCCTCCGGCCTGAAACGGGCGGACGGTCCTCCGCCCTACCCCGTGACCGAACACAGCGCCGAACTCAATCTCGACATCTGCGCGCACGGAGCCGTTTTCGCAGGCACCCGCCTGGACATAGGAACCCGCTTCCTGCTCACGTTCCTGCCGGAGATCCCAGCCGCCGGCAGGGCCGTGGACCTGGGCTGCGGCACCGGGATCCTGGCGGCGATGTATGCCCGCCGGCATCCCGAGACCGAGGTCCTCGCCACCGACCGGTCCGCGGCCGCAGTGGCATCGGCGGCAGCGACCGCCCGGGCCAACGGCCTGGCCGGCAGCATCACAGCCCTCCAGGATGACGCCATGAGCACCCTTCCGGCCGGAAGCGCAGACCTGATCCTGCTGAACCCGCCGTTCCACCTCGGCTCGAGCGTCCATGCCGGGGCGGGGCTGAAGCTCTTCGAGGCAGCCGGCCGGGTGCTGGCCCCCGGGGGCCAGCTCTGGACCGTCTTCAACAGCCACCTGCGCTATGTGCCGGCCCTGGAGCGGCTGGTTGGCCCCACCAAGGTGAGGGGCCGGAACCCCAAATTCACGGTGGCCGCCAGCGTCAGGCGGGCGGCAAGATGAGCGCCGGGGCCGGCGCCGATTCACCCTGTACCGCCCCTGCGCGTGGGGCGTACCCGTTACAGGGGGCGTGACGTACCATTCAGACATTGGGGAGATTCAGACATTGGGGGATGGCCAACAAAAGATGTTAGGGGAATCCTTGACCGAGATCCGCCAGCCCTCGCCGAGGCGCGGAACCAACCTGCCCCGGATGGGCGACTTCAACCTCACTGTCATTCTTGATGCGATCCGCCGTACCTCCGGAGGGCTCAGCCGCGTGGAACTGGCCCAGATTGTCGGACTGTCCCCGCAAACCATTTCAAACATCTCCCGCCGCCTGCTGGACCAGAGCCTCATCGTCGAGGCAGGCAAAGAGGGCAGCGGGCCCGGCAAACCACGGACCATCCTCCGCCTGAATCCCGCCGGCATGTACGCGGTTGGTGTGCACCTGGACCCTGCGGTGGCCACGTTCGTCGTCCTTGACCTGCTGGGCGCGGTGGTCCAGCATTCGAGCGTGAAAACGCCGGGCAGTTCCCGGCCCGAGGCTGTCATTACCGCCATTGCCGCCGAAATCGACAGGCTGATCGAAGCCTCGGGCGTGGACCGTGCCAAGATTGCCGGGCTGGGCGTCGCGGCGCCTGGCCCCATCGACCATGACAACGGAACGGTGGTGGAGCCGCCGCTTCTTGACGGCTGGGACAATGTGCCGCTCCGGGATGCGCTGGCCGAGGCCACGGGCCTTTCCGTACTGATGGACAAGGACGTCACCAGCGCCGCGGTCGCCGAAACGTGGGCCGGCGGGCCCAGCGGCGCCGGCAGCTTTGTTTTCATGTACATGGGCACCGGCATCGGCTGCGGCATCGTCCTCAATGACGAGGTCGTGCGCGGCACGTCGGGCAACGCCGGCGAGATCGGCCACATCATTGTCGACCCGGACGGTGCCCCCTGCGACTGCGGGCTGCGCGGCTGCGTCAAATCCACCTGCATTCCGCAGGTCCTTGTGGCGCAGGCACAGGCCGCCGGCATTCTGGATGAGCCCGGTACTGCCGCCAACGGCTCTGCCGTCCAGGACCGGTTCACCATGCTCTGCGAGGCCGCCGATGCAGGCAACACCAAGGCGGCCGCCATCATCGACAAATCGGCTGAACTCGTGGCCCGGGCGGCGTCAGCGGTGGCCAACACGCTGGACGTGGACCGCGTGGTGTTCGGCGGCCCCTTCTGGCCGCTGCTGTCCGGGCGTTACCTGGAGAAGGTCCCCGGACTGATCCAGCAAAGCAGCGACGCCGGCAACATCCACCCCGTCGAAGTGGTGGGGACAGGAGTGGGGGAGGACGTGGGAGCAGTGGGTGCTGCCTGCCTGGTCCTTGAGCACACCCTCGCGCCCCGGGCCCAGCGGCTCCTCCTTGAAGGCTGAGCCTGCCGGCGGATTCACGCCGCCTGAAGGCTAAGTCTCAGTCGATGTCTTCGACGATCGTTCCATAGGGAATCGTGTCGTCCAGGTGTGCCTGGTGTCCCCGGGGAACAAACAGTACCCGGACGCCATGCAGCTGGTCCGCTGCCGACTGGAGAAGGACCGGACGGACCATGTCAACGAAGCTCGGGTCCTTGCCAACGAGGTATTCCTCGTAGCTGGCTGGTAGCTGGATCATGGCATCAGAATAGACCGGATCAAGGTCATAGGGGAGGGTGTCCGGCAACCACGTGCCGGGCACCCTTTCCCGTATCGGACGCCCCTGCGAACTAGTAGCCGGGCTGAACAGTCGGCTTGTCGCCTGAAGCCGGGCTGCTGGCTGGCGCAGACGTTTCGGTGGCAACCTCAGCCTGTTCGGTCTTGGCGTAGACGTTCTTGCTGACCTGGTAGCCATGCTTGTCCAGCTTGAGGGCCTCCTGGTTGATCTCCTTCAGCTTGGCATCGGTGAGCTGTTCGATCTTTTCGAGCTCCAGCGTCTCCTGGTCCTTGCCGCCAACTGCGGTCACCTTCACCAGGCCGGTCCCGGCCGAGTAGTACTTCCGCTGGTGGCCTACCGCCGGTTCAAGCGGGTTCCGCTCGTCAATCACCAGCACGTCGTCATAGCAGCCTGTGGCGACGCACACATGGTCGTTCTGCTTGAAGACCTGCCCGCAGTCCAGGAAATCTACGCTCGCTGCGTGGGCCTGGACGTAACTGGGTGTGTTGGTCTGCGGGTCCGCCTGCATCGCGATGCCGGCCTGGGCCTCATCCAGGCTGTGGATGAAGGTGGAGGGCGCCCCGGTGAACTTTCCGTTCTCATATTCCTCGGGGTATTCGCCGAAGAGCCAGACGGTGCCGCTGTTGGTCTGGGCAAAGAACGCCAGTTCGGACTCCACCAGCTCATCGCCTGCGTAGTCCCGGTCCCACATGACCTGGGTCTTCACGCCGTCGATGACCTTGGTCAGTCCCGTTATCGAGTGCACCACAGTGCGTTTGACGTCTCCCTCGGCACTCTTGACGTCTCCGGTGGTGGTGTACTGCATGCCGGGCTTGAGCGGGAACCACTTGTTGTCCACGTTGGGGGATGACTGGAACTGGGAGATGTCAAAGTTGATCGCGGACCCGGGACCGCAAAGCTCTTCCGCGCCGGCCGTCCCCGTTGAACCGGGGGTGGCGGATCCCGAAGCACCAGATCCGGTGGGGGTGGCCGCGGCCGACGTCGCTGTCGCTGCGGCCGAACCGGAGGTTACCTGCGGGGCGGTATTTTGCTGCGGAGCGCAGGACGTAACGGTTGCCAGCGCGAGGAGGAGCACCAGGGCGGAGCCCGGGGCGGACGGTGCCCTGTAAAGCGGTGCTTTGGAAAGCGGTGGTTTGTGAAGCTGGAACATCTCGTGGCCTTTCGCCGGGGGGATTTCTGGCTTCCAGCAACTCCACCGCGCCGTCAGTGCCGTGCCCGGGCTGCAGCAGAACGCTGGCGAACCGCGCCCTGCCGGCGGCCGAATCTCGGGACGGTGCGACGCAGGCCAAGACGGGCGCGGATTATGTTCTCTCGGGACGATTCACCGAGGAAGAACCAGAAGAAGCATCCAGCCTCCTCAACCTGAGACCTTGCCGAATCCGATACGACGTGACAAAAGAATGGACTAATTTCCGTGGTTTGAAAAGAGGTACGCCGGGCCAGTTTCGGGCGGCCGATGGACCCCAGAGGCCCTTTGGGCGAAGATAATTCTGAACGGGCAGTCCAACCGGGCGTAAAGCAGCGTCTTAATTCGGCGTCAACTTGAAGGCGGCCCCGGACGGCTTCTAGACTTTTATACAAGTTACCGAGGTAACGTGTCAGCGATCCTCCGCTGCGGTGAGCCGCCTGCCGGCCGCCAAGGGGGGTGTGGGTGCCCCCATGTGGGCCTGACATTTGCTCACGGTGGACTTCTTCCAGGCGTAACAGTCGCGGCTGCGTCCTGCCAAAGTCCGTCCCGTGTTTCCCCAAACTCAATTCATTGACCGCATGCTGCCGGGGCTTCCCGCCACCGCAGCGCAGCCTTCAATGGCCCATAGCCAAGGACGCAAATGTCACCACCAAGCCTAATTGACACGCACCCAAATCTCTCAGACGCCGCACCGGTGGCGCTCTCCTATGAGCTCTTCCCGCCGCGGTCGCCTGCTGCCGCCGAGACCCTCTGGACCACCATCCGGGAACTGGAAGCCACCGATCCCGACTACGTGTCGGTCACGTACGGAGCCAGCGGCTCCAACCGGGACACTGCCGTCGAACTCATCAACCGCCTGGTGCTGGAGACTACCCTCCGCCCTCTGGCCCACCTGACGTGCGTTGGCAACACGCCGACGGAACTCGCCGAAATCATCGGTGAACTGCTCGACGCCGGCGTCCGCGGCATCCTTGCCCTGCGCGGCGACCTGCCGAAGGACAGCGGCGTGCCGGCTAGCGGTTCGCTGCGCTACGCCCAGGACCTGATTGAGCTCATCCGCAGGGTCGAGCAGCGGCGCTCCGCGCTGCTGTGCGCCGGAAAGGTTGCCGTTGGTGTGGCGGCCTACCCGACGCGGCATCCGGAATCGCCTAGCGAGGCCCACGACGTCGAGGTGCTGCTCGCCAAGCAGCGGTCCGGCGCCGACTTCGCGATCACCCAGGTCTTCTTCCACACCGACCAGTACGCGGACCTGCTCACCAGGGCACGCCGGGCCGGCGTGACCATCCCGATCATCCCCGGCGTCATGCCGCTCACCAGCCTGCGCAGGCTCAAGCGCCTGGGCGAGCTGACCGGCGTCGAACCTGCACCCGAACTCATCGAGCGCATGGCGGCGGCGGATACCGACGCCGAGCGGCTCCGGATCGGCGTCAGCGCAACGGTGGACCTGGCCAACGCGGCCCTGGACGCCGGAGCGCCGGGACTCCACATCTACACGTTCAATGAGCACCAGAGCGCGCTGGAGGTGCTGGACAAGCTGCAGCTTGCCCGGCCGGCCCGCCCGACGAGCCGCCTCAGCGCGCTCGCACGCCGCCAGCTCGCCAGCTAACCACATTCCTCCCCGAGACATTCACTGCTTTTCGCAACGATTTTTCGCAACGATTTTAGGAATTCACATGACTGAACAGAGCCCCGTGCAGAGCACGTCCTTCCCGTCCGCCTCGATCCTGGGCTACCCGCGCATCGGCCGCCGCCGCGAACTGAAGAAGGCCGTGGAGGCATACTGGGCCGGCAAGATCGACGCCGCGGCACTGGACGCCGCCGCCAAGGAAATCCAGCTGGGCACCGCCAAGCGCCTTCAGGGCCTCGGCCTTACCGAAGCCGCGGCGGTTCCGGGCACGTTCTCCTTCTACGACCAGGTGCTCGACGCCGCCGCCCACGTCGGCGCCGTCCCGGCCCGTTTCGGCAACCTCCTCAACGCTGAGGGACAGCTGGACATTGATGGCTACTTCGCCCTGGCCCGCGGCAACAAGGAACAGCAGCCGCTGGAAATGACCAAGTGGTTCGACACCAACTACCACTACCTGGTGCCGGAAATCGGCCCGGAGACCAACTTCGCGCTGACCTCCAGCCGCATCGTTGAAGAGTTCGAATACGCACTCGCCAACGGCGTAGAGACCCGCCCGTACATCGTGGGCCCGGTCACCTTCCTGCTGCTGAGCAAGGCTTCCGACGACGCCCCCGCCGGCTTCAGCCCGCTGTCCCGCCTCGAGGACGTCCTCCCGGTCTACACCGCCCTGCTCGGGAAGCTGGCCGCTGCCGGCGCCAGCTGGGTCCAGCTGGACGAGCCGGCCTTGGTGGTGGACCAGGACACCCCGGAACAGGAGATCGAGGCCGCGGTTGCCCGCGCCTACGAGGTCCTCACCGCTGCCGCCGGCCGCCCGCAGCTGTTCGTCTCCACGCCGTACGGCGCACTGCACGGCCAGCTCGGCACCCTCGCCGCCACCAACATCGACGCCCTGCACATCGACGTCTTCAAGGGCGAGGTTCCCTCCGCCGCGGCACTGGCTGCGCTGGGCACCAAGACCCTCGTCGCCGGCGTCGTGGACGGCCACAACATCTGGCGCAACGACCTGCAGCTCGGCCAACAAGATCGCCGAGCTGCAGAGGAGCGTCGCCAAGCTGGCCATCAGCACCTCCACCTCCACCCAGCACGTCCCGCACGACGTTGAGGAAGAGGTCCAGCTGTCCGATCAGCTCCGCAGCTGGCTGGCGTTCGCCGACCAGAAGGCCGTTGAGGTTGTCACCCTCGCCGGCCTGCTGACCGATGCCGCCGCAGTCCAGCCGGCCATCGACGAGGCCACCCGCGTCATCGCCTCCCGCGCCGAAGCCGAGGGTGTCCGCCGCGCCGACGTCCGTGCCCGGACCGAGGCCCTGACTCTGGCCGACTTCAACCGCTCCGAGTACAAGGTCCGCGAAGCCGCCCAGGAAGCAGCACTGCAGCTGCCGCCGCTGCCGACCACTACCATCGGCTCCTTCCCGCAGACCTCGGAAATCCGTTCGGCCCGCGCCCGCAACAACAAGGGCGACCTGACCGACGAGCAGTACGGGCAGCTCATGAAGGACGAGATCAAGCGCGTCGTCGAGCTGCAGGAAGAGCTCGGCTATGACGTCCTGGTGCACGGCGAGCCCGAGCGCAACGACATGGTCCAGTACTTCGCCGAGAACCTCGAAGGCTTCGACGTCACCGTCCACGGCTGGGTCCAGTCCTACGGCTCCCGCTGCACCCGTCCGTCGATCCTGTGGGGCGACGTCACCCGCAGCGCCCCCATCACGGTGGAATGGGCCAAATACGCCCAGTCGCTGACCAACAAGCCGATGAAGGGCATGCTGACCGGTCCGGTCACCATCCTGGCCTGGTCCTTCGTCCGCGACGACCAGCCGCTGGGCGAGACCGCCAACCAGGTGGGCCTGGCGCTGCGCGACGAGATCGCCGATCTCGAAGCCGCAGGCATCAAGATCATCCAGGTTGATGAGCCCGCCCTGCGTGAACTGCTCCCGCTGCGCAAGGCCGACCAGCCCGCGTACCTGGACTGGTCCGTCAACTCCTTCCGCCTGGCCACCGCCGGCGCAGCCGACGCAACGCAGATCCACACCCACCTGTGCTACTCCGAGTTCGGTGTGATCATCGACGCGATCGACGGCCTGGACGCCGACGTGACCTCGATCGAGGCCGCTCGGTCCCGCATGGAGGTCGTCCACGACCTCGAGTCCCACGGCTTCGGCCGCGGCGTCGGACCCGGCGTGTACGACATCCACTCGCCGCGCGTTCCGGGCGAGCAGGAAGTCACCGAACTGCTGAGCACCGCCGTGAAGCACGTTCCGTCCCGCCAGCTCTGGGTCAACCCGGACTGCGGCCTAAAGACCCGCGGCTACGCCGAGACCGAAGCGTCCCTGCGTAACCTGGTCGCGGCCACCAAGACGGTCCGCGCCGAGCTGCTGCAGGAAGCCAAGTAGTAAAAAGCACCACGAACCAAGCGGCGCCCGTCACGAAAGGTGGCGGGCGCCGCCGTCGTTTTTAACCATCGACTGCTGAGAAGGCGCCGTTTTCAATGCCCATAAGGGCAGTTATGGAGCAATCGATGGGAGGGTCAGGACTCCCAGACGATCTCGTCGTCGACCACGCCGTCCTCGTCCGCCGAGGCCACCAGGACCTCGTCCGTGAAGTGCTCGCCCAGGGTGAAGTCCAGAACGAAGTAGCGCTCCGGCTGGCCGGGGTAGATCCCCACGTGGCCCAGTTTCAGGGCCTTGAGGAACACGGCATTGGTGAGCTGGCTTTTCTCCTTGACGCCGAAGATCTTCTGCAGGTGCTCGTCCTTGATGGCGTTGCAGTGGAAGCGAAGGTATTCCTGCGGGCTGGTGCCCTCCTGCTCGAGCTCCTCGGCAATCATTTCCCTGACCTCGTCCACGAGCTCGGGGAGGTACCGGAGGCGGTAGTCCACTTTGTGCATGGCCGCTTCGTCGAAGTGGTCATGGGCGTTGATGTTGAGGTCCAGCTCAAGGCGTTGGCCGGCCAGCTCGTGCTCCGCGGCAATGTTATGGTCCCTGCCGTGGTTCAGCTCGATTACTCCGAAGTGCTGGCTCGCTACCTTGGTGGTCATATCTTCAACATAGACCCGAAAAGCAGAGCATTCCAGCTTCGGGGATCATTTAACTGACTGCCCCAGGCTGCCCATCGTTTCGGCCAGCAGGTCCACGAACAGCTGCACCCGGGCCGTCTTCTTGTCATTGATGAGCAGCGCGAAGACGTTGCGGGCCAGCCGGATTTCCGGAACGTCCAGCACCACGACGCCGGCGGGCCGGTGGAGCAGCGCAAGCTCCGGGACCAGTGCAGCGCCCAGCCCGGCGGCGGCCATTTCCAGGCTGGCGTGGAAATCGTCGCTGTAGGCCACCACTCTGGGATGGAGATTGCAGCCCGCGAAGAGCCGCTCTATGACGGTGGCATCGCTCGTGCCCGGATGGTGCATGATCCAGGGCATGTCCGAGAGATGGTCCGCCGCCACTTTCGCGTCGGTGCGGAAACCCCAGCCGGAGGGAAGGACCACGCGGAAATTGTCGTCGCCGATCCATTGCCGGTTGATGGTGTGCGGCCAGGCCAGCCCGGACTGTCCCACCTGGTACACGAGCGCCACATCGGTGTCGCCGCCGGTGCGCAGGCCCTGGATGGTCTGGGCGGGTTCCGCCACGGAAACCCTGAGGTCGATGCCCAGTCCTTTCCAGGCGGGACTGCGCAGGATCCGCGGCAGGACATAGGTGGCCAGGCTCGGGAAGATGCCCAGCCGGAGCTCCTGGCTGGTGGTGTCCTGCGTTTTGGAGGCTGCCGCCATCAGCGCCTCGATGTCCGTAAGCACTTTGGCTGCGTGGCGCGCCATCACCATCGCCGCGTCGGTGGGAACCACGCTCCGGGCCGAGCGCTGGAACAGCCGGACGCCGGTGTCCCGCTCCAGGGCGGACATCTGCTGGGACACCGCCGAGGCGGTGTAGCCAAGCCGGGCTGCCGCGGCGGCGAAGGAACCCAGCCGCGTCACCTCAAGAAGCGTCCTCAAATGCACGGGGTTGACCACCAGCCAACCTTACTCCGGGTGCTTTGGGACGGGAAAAAGACTCCGCACCCATCCGGCACGCCGGACTGCTCCGAATAGCCGTTGACTACCCGAATCACGGCAACTGTTCAGCAGAGGAGCAAAAATTGTCACCGAGCCCAGCACGGAGTGCAGACGAAGGGCGGCATGTCGCCGTCGTCGGCAGCGGGGTGGCGGGCCTGACGGCCGCGCACATCCTCAGCCGCCGGGACCATGTGACCCTTTTCGAGGCTGATGCCCGGCCGGGCGGACACGCCCACACGCACGACGTGCGGCAGGAGTCGGGGAGCCTGGCCGTGGACACCGGCTTCATTGTGCACAACAACCGCACCTACCCCAACCTCATCCGGCTGTTCAGCGAGCTCGGGGTGGAAACGCAGGATTCGGACATGACCATGAGCATCCGCTGCGACGGCTGCGGCCTGGAATATGCGGGGGCAAAGGGCGCCGCGGGTGTCTTTGCCCGGCCCGGCAACCTCGCGCGGCCCCGGTTCCTGCTGATGCTTGCCGAGATCCTGCGGTTCTGGCGGAAGGCCGGGGCACTGCTGGCCAGCACTGCCGACGGCGCACCGCGGCCCGGTGGACCGCGTGCCGGTGCGTCGCGGCTCAATGGGCCGGAGGAAACGCTGGGCGAGTTCCTTGAACGCGAACAGTTCAGTGGCTACTTCACCTCGCACTTCATGGCGCCGGTGGTCAGCGCTGTCTGGTCCTGCGACCCCACCACGGCGCTGGCCTATCCCGCCCGGTACCTCTTCACCTTCCTTGACCACCACGGCATGCTGGGCATCAAGGGCTCGCCGCAGTGGAAGACGGTGAAGGGCGGGTCCCGGCGCTATGTTGACCGCGTGGTCGAAGGCCTCCAGGACGTCCGGCTCTCCAGCGCCGTCCTCGCCGTGCGCCGGATCCCCACCGGAGTGGAGATCACGACGGCGGCCGGAACCGAACACTTCGACGGCGCGGTCATCGCGGCCCACCCGCGCGAAGCACTCGCCGTGCTGGCCGAACCGACGCCGGCGGAGGTCCAGGTTCTTGGGAACATCCCCTATTCCGTGAACCACATCAAGTTCCACCGTGATCCGGCGGTGCTGCCGCGCAGCCGCGCCGCCCGCGCGTCGTGGAATTACCGGCTGCCCTCCTGCACCGCCCGCCCCGGACACGTGCTGGTCAGCTACGACCTCAGCCGGCTGCAGCGGCTCACGCCCCACGACGGCGGCAGCTACATCGTGAGCCTCGGCGAATCGGACCTCATCGAACCGGAGTCAGTGCTGCAGGACCTCGTCTACGAGCACCCGCAGTACACGCCCGACTCCGTGGCCGCGCAGGAGCGCCTGGCGGAGCTGGGCGACCACCGGCTGGCCTTCGCGGGGGCCTACCACGGCTGGGGTTTCCACGAGGACGGCGCCGCCTCCGGTGTGCGGGCGGCGGCGCAGCTGGGCCGCGAGTGGGAGGATCCCTTCGCTGCGGAGCCGGACTCCTCCGGAACGGAGGCCGCGGCATCCGGTGCCGGGCACGCCGCGGAGCCTGTGCCATGACCGCGGCAATCTACCGGACCAGCATCCGCCATGTGCGGCGTGATCCGCTGAAGAATGCCTTCACCTACCGCAGCTACAGCTGGTACGTGGACCTTGATGAGCTGCCGGAACTGCCCTGGTGGCTGCGGCCCCTCGCCGGGTTCCATGCGAAGGACCATTTAGGGGATCCCGCCGCGAGCATCCGGGCGAACGTGGACCGCTTCCTTGCCGTGCACGGCGAAGAGCACGACGGCGGTACGGTCACCATGCTGGCCAGCGCCAGGGTGCTGGGACACGTGTTCAACCCGATCAGCATCTTCTGGTGCCACGGTTCCGGCGGCTCACTGCGTGCTGTCATAGCCGAGGTCCACAACACGTACGGCGAACGGCACTGCTACCTCCTGCACCCTGACGGCGCCGGCGGCGCCCGGGCCGACAAGGAATTTTTCGTGTCCCCGTTCAACGGGGTGGACGGCAGCTACCGGATGAGCCTGCCGGAGCCGGCGGACAAACTCGCCATTGCCGTGGTGCTGGAGCGCGCCGGACGGAAGCCCTTCACCGCCACCATGACCGGCGACCGCCGGCCCGCCACACCCCGCAGCATCCTCGCGGCGGCGGCTGCAGTCCCGCTCGCGCCGTTCCGCGTTGTCCTGCAGATCCGCTGGCAGGGAATCAAACTCTGGGCCCGCGGGTTGCCCGTCACCCGCCGTCCCGACCACCGAGCACAGGAGGCCGTCTCGTGACTCTCACAGATCCGTCGTACACAGATCCGTCATACCCAGATCCCTCAGTCGGGGACCCTTCGCACGGGGTCCGGCACAGTGGAAACATGCCAGGCGGGGCCTCCCGCGTGCCGCCGGCGCCGGCGGCCATCGACGCGGAGGTGTGGCCCGGCGTCGCGCGTCCGCCTGCCGGGATCAAGGCGCAGCTGGCCGGCAAGGCGGCCGGCTCACTGTTCCAGGCGGCCGTCCGCCGGCTGCCGCTCCGGGTGGAATACCCCGACGGGAAGGTGCTGGGCAACGGGGATGCTGAGGCCCCGGTGATGACCATGGTGCGTCCGGAGGGCTTCGCGGTCCGGATCGGCGACAACGGGCTGATCGGACTGGGGGAGTCCTTCATGGCGGGGGACTGGGAGGCGTCAGACCTTGCCGGCGTCCTTGAGGTCTTTGCCTCATCGGTGGACACGCTCATCCCCGTCCCGTTGCAGAAACTCCGGAATCTGTATCTGCCGAGGGCGCCCCGCCAGGAGCGCAACACCGAGCAGAACACCCGCGGCAACATCTCCCGGCACTATGACCTCTCCAACGAGCTGTTCGCCAGCTTCCTGGACAGCACCATGAGCTACTCCTCGGCGCTGTTCCCGGCGTCGGCCGGCCATCTGGCGGGGGTGGGCTGGGAGGCCCTGGCCGGTGCGCAGCAGGCCAAGGTCGACAGGCTGCTGGACAAGGCCGGCGTGAGGGAGGGCACCCGGCTGCTGGAGATCGGCACCGGCTGGGGCGAACTGGCCCTGCGGGCCGCAGCCCGGGGCGCCAGCGTGTACACGGTCACGCTGTCCAGCGAGCAGCAGGCGCTTGCGCAGCAGCGGATCGAGGAGGCCGGCTTCTCCGGTCAGGTCACTGTCGGGCTGCAGGACTACCGTGCCGTGGAAGGCGAGTATGACGCCGTCGTGTCCGTGGAGATGATCGAAGCGGTGGGCTACGAATACTGGCCCGTCTACTTCCAGACCATCGACCGGCTGCTGGCACCCGGCGGCAAGGTGGCCATCCAGGCCATCACCATGCCGCACGGGCGGATGCTTGCCACCCGCAGTGCCTACACGTGGGTGCACAAGTACATCTTCCCGGGCGGATTCCTGCCGTCGGTGCGGGCGATCGAGACAGTCACGGAGCAGCACACCACCCTGCGGGTGCGTGAGCGCCGGGGGATGGGTGACCACTATGCAGTCACGCTCCGGCTGTGGGAGGAACGCTTCCTGCAGCGGGCCGCGGAAGTGCGGGGGCTCGGATTCGACGAGGTCTTCCAGCGGATGTGGCTGTTCTACTTGTGCTACTCACGGGCAGGCTTCCAGTCCGGATACCTGGACGTGCAGCAAATCGTGCTGGACCGCAGGGAGGCACAGCTGTAGCCCGTCTCATGTCCGCCGGGAGGTGCAGCACCGGCCCGGCGTTCGCTTAATCACAGTGGGGGTCCCGAAGCATGCTTCGGGACCCCCACTGTTGTGTTCCGGGCCACCCAAAAGGTGCCGTCAGGGGCGCCGCGACACGCCGTCTCCGGCACGACACGCTGACGTTTAAATGTGTCTAACTACTCCACAGGGTGTGGATTCCGTCCGCGAAAAACCCGGAAATCCGGACATTTTGAGGGCCCCGGCCTGTGGATTAAAAGTGCATTAAATGACATACTTGTAATACATCATCTTGGGGTCCCGTCCGGGGCCGCGCACTACATGTAGTATCGACATACAGATTGAGCGGGAGACCGGCGCAGCCAGTACTGGACGGTAAGGTCCGGGCAGAGTCCACCGCTACGATGCCAGAGATTTAAAGACAGAGACACCAGCAAGGTCTCAGAAGAGTGCAGCAGCAGTGACTTCAACAAAGGGGACAGGAACCATGACCGTTACGGTTTACACCAAGCCGGCTTGCGTACAGTGCAACGCTACCTACCGTGCACTGGACAAGAAGGGCATCGCCTACCAGAGCGTTGACATCTCCCAGGACGCGGACGCCCTTGAGCGCCTGAAGTCGCTCGGTTACATGCAGGCGCCGGTCGTGGTTACGGACCAGGACCACTGGTCCGGTTTCCGCCCGGACAAGATCGAAGAGCTGGCGCTCAGCGCGTCCGCTTCCGTGGCCTAAGGCTGCGCCCACGCCGTTTCCGGCAAAGAATTCCCAAGTAGATGAGGTGACTCGCATGGCTGCGCCGGCACTTGCCGATGCGCCGGCCGCAGCCCGCGCTGCGGACACGACGCCCGTCAATCAGACACCGTCCGTGAACCAGACCCACAGCCGCCTCATCTACTTCTCCTCGGCCTCCGAGAACACCAAACGCTTCATCGAGAAGCTTGGTGCGGACGCCGCCAGGATCCCCCTGCATGTGAAGGACGAACCCGTCGTTGCCTGTGAGCCGTTCGTGCTCGTGGTCCCCACCTACGGCGGGACAGGCGGCGAGGGTTCAGTGCCGAAACAGGTCATCAGGTTCCTGAACAACCCGGAAAACCGGCGCCTGCTCCGTGGCGTCATTGGGGCCGGAAACACGAATTTCGGGGACAACTACTGCATGGCAGGCGACATCATCGCCGCCAAGTGCAAGGTCCCCCACCTATACAGGTTCGAACTCATGGGCACGCCGGAAGACGTCTCCCGTGTACAAGAAGGATTGGAAGAGTTTTGGACACGACTGTCGCAGACACAGAAGTAACCAGGCCCGAAGGAAAGGACGCGTCCATGGACACGGCTGTTGAAAAGCAGGAGAAGCCGGCGCTCCCCGCTGCCTACAAGGGCCTGGGCTACCACGAGCTGAACGCGATGCTGAACCTGTACGGTCCGAACGGCGAAATCCAGTTCGAGGCCGACCGCGAGGCTGCCCACCAGTACTTCCTGCAGCACGTGAACAACAACACGGTCTTCTTCCATGATCTCGAGGAGAAGCTCGACTACCTGGTGAAGAACCAGTACTACGAGCGCGAAACCCTCGACCAGTACACGATGAACTTCATCCGTGACCTCTTCAACCGGGCCTACAAGAAGAAGTTCCGCTTCGAGACCTTCCTGGGCGCCTTCAAGTTCTACACGTCCTACACGCTGAAGACGTTCGACGGCAAGCGCTTCCTGGAGCGCTACGAGGACCGCGTCTGCATGGTCGCCCTGCACCTGGCCCGCGGCAACGAGCAGCTGGCCACCCAGATGGTCGACGAGATCATCGAGGGCCGCTTCCAGCCCGCCACCCCGACGTTCCTGAACGCCGGCAAGAAGCAGCGCGGCGAGCTGGTCTCCTGCTTCCTGCTCCGCATCGAGGACAACATGGAGTCGATCGGCCGCTCCATCAACTCCGCCCTGCAGCTGTCCAAGCGCGGCGGCGGTGTGGCGTTCGCACTAACCAACATCCGCGAGGTCGGTGCGCCGATCAAGCAGATCGAGAACCAGTCCTCCGGCGTCATCCCCGTGATGAAGCTCCTCGAAGACAGCTTCTCCTACGCCAACCAGCTCGGTGCCCGCCAGGGCGCCGGTGCCGTGTACCTGCACGCCCACCACCCGGACATCTACCGGTTCCTGGACACCAAGCGGGAGAACGCGGACGAGAAGATCCGCATCAAGACCCTGTCGCTCGGCGTCGTCATCCCGGACATCACCTTCGAGCTGGCCAAGAAGGACGAGGACATGTACCTGTTCTCGCCGTACGACGTCGAACGTGTCTACGGGATGCCGTTCTCCGATGTCTCGGTCACCGAGAAGTACTACGAGATGGTGGACGATTCCCGGATCAAGAAGACCAAGATCAAGGCGCGCGAGTTCTTCCAGACCCTCGCCGAGATCCAGTTCGAATCCGGCTACCCGTACATCATGTTCGAGGACACCGTTAACCGGGAAAACCCGATCGACGGCAAGATCATCATGTCCAACCTGTGCTCGGAGATCCTCCAGGTCTCGCAGCCCACGACGTACCACGATGATCTGTCCTATGACGAGACCGGCAAGGACATTTCCTGCAACCTGGGCTCGCTGAACATCGCGAAGACCATGGATTCGCCGGACTTCGGCCTGACCATCGAGACGGCGATCCGCTCGCTCTCGGCTGTCTCGGACATGTCCAACATCACCTCGGTGCCGTCCATCGCCCGCGGCAACGACCAGTCGCACGCCATCGGCCTGGGCCAGATGAACCTGCACGGCTACCTGGCGCGTGAGCGGGTCCACTACGGCTCCGAAGAGGGCCTGGACTTCACCAACATCTACTTCTACTCCGTGGTGTTCCACGCGGTCCGCGCGTCGAACCTGCTCTCCATCGAGACCGGCCAGACGTTCGGCGGCTTCGAGAAGTCCAAGTACGCGTCGGGCGAGTTCTTTGACAAGTACATCGAGCAGGAGTGGGTGCCGCAGACCAAGAAGGTCCGGGAGCTCTTCAAGGACGTGCACATCCCCACGCAGGATGACTGGCGCGAGCTGAAGGCCTCGGTCATGGAGCACGGCATCTACAACCAGAACCTGCAGGCTGTTCCGCCGACCGGTTCGATCTCCTACATCAACAACTCCACCTCCTCGATCCACCCGGTGGCCTCCAAGATTGAGATCCGCAAGGAAGGCAAGATCGGCCGCGTTTACTACCCGGCGCCGTACCTGACGAACGACAACCTGGAGTACTACCAGGACGCGTACGAGATCGGCTACGAGAAGATCATCGACACCTACGCCGCTGCCACCAAGCACGTGGACCAGGGCCTGTCGCTGACGCTGTTCTTCAAGGACACCGCCACCACCCGCGACATCAACAAGGCGCAGATCTACGCCTGGCGCAAGGGCATCAAGACCATCTACTAC
Source organism: Arthrobacter globiformis (assembly GCF_046536215.2). GTDB lineage: Bacteria > Actinomycetota > Actinomycetes > Actinomycetales > Micrococcaceae > Arthrobacter > Arthrobacter globiformis_E. Next base: position 145,955 of record NZ_CM143421.1, read on the forward strand.
ATCCGTCTCCGCCAGCTCGCGCTGGAGGGCACGGAAGTGGAGGGTTGCGTTTCCTGCATGCTCTGACCGCTGGTCGAGCCTGTCGGGACAAAGGCCACGTACGACGGCGGGTGCCCGCCCGTCGTCGTACGCTTTAAGTAAGAACCAACCCAACTTTTTAGGGGATGACATGACCGAGAAGGTCAAGCTGCTGAGCCACGTCGAGGCCATCAACTGGAACCGCATCCAGGACGACAAGGACGTTGAGGTCTGGAACCGCCTCGTCAACAACTTCTGGCTGCCGGAGAAGGTGCCGCTGTCCAACGACGTCCAGTCATGGAACACGCTGACCCCGGCTGAACAGCAGCTGACCATGCGCGTGTTTACCGGCCTGACCCTGCTGGACACCATCCAGGGCACCGTCGGCGCCGTCTCGCTGATTCCGGACGCGCTCACCCCGCACGAAGAAGCCGTGTACACGAACATCGCCTTCATGGAGGCCGTGCACGCCAAGAGCTACTCCTCGATCTTCTCCACCCTGTGCTCCACCAAGGAGATCGACGACGCCTTCCGCTGGTCCACCGAGAACGAGAACCTTCAGAAGAAGGCCCAGATCGTCATGGACTACTACCAGGGCGACGATCCCCTGAAGCGCAAGGTGGCCTCCACACTGCTGGAGAGCTTCCTGTTCTACTCCGGCTTCTACCTGCCGATGTACTGGTCCTCACGCGCCAAGCTGACGAACACGGCAGACCTGATCCGCCTCATCATCCGCGATGAGGCCGTGCACGGCTACTACATCGGCTACAAGTTCCAGCGCGGGCTGGAGACCGTTTCCGAGGCACGCCGGCAGGAGATCAAGGACTACACCTTCGAGCTGCTCTTCGAGCTGTACGAAAACGAAGTCCAGTACACGCACGACCTCTACGACGGCGTTGGCCTGGCCGAGGACGTCAAGAAGTTCCTGCACTACAACGCCAACAAGGCGCTGATGAACCTGGGCTACGAGGCCATGTTCCCGGCTTCCGTCACGGACGTGAACCCGGCCATCCTCTCGGCCCTGTCGCCGAACGCCGACGAGAACCACGACTTCTTCTCGGGTTCGGGCTCGTCCTACGTCATTGGCAAGGCCGTCAATACCGAGGATGAGGACTGGGACTTCTAGTTCTTTCTCTTCCTATTTCTTCTGGATGCATGAAGGGCCTCACGCGCGCGTGGGGCCCTTCATGCATCCCCGGCGGTGATGTCGTGGACTCAGCAGGTGACGGTGCCCTGGTAGGGGGTGCCGGTCCAGACGTTGCCGGGAGCTGCCGTGTAGTTGCCGCGGACTTGGTAGGTCCAGGTGCCCCTGGCTGCCGGGTGCGCAGAGTATGATCCGCCGGTGGTTTGAACTGCGGTGCCGTTCGGGTCGAGCAGGATGAACTGGTAGGACGTGGCCCGCGGGACCGTTCCGTAACTGTTGACGGTGACATCCAGGGCGCGGCCGTTGCCGCACGCGGCCGTGACGCTGGCGCCGACGGGTGCCGCGAGGGTCAGTGAGGAGGCGGTGACCTGGCCGGAAGTCTTGCCGGTGAATGTTGCCTGGGCGATGGCCGGCGCGCTCGCCAGCATCATCGCCATCCCGGTGACGGAGACGGCACGCCAGACCCGGGACACGTGCTTCGTGTCGGCGGGCGGGCGCTTTCTGGGCACAGGCTGCGGCTTTCGTCGTGGGCTGGCTGGGGGCTAGGTTAGCGGCGGGCGGGCGGCAAGGGCCTCATGGAGGTCCGGCAGGTGAAGGCTGATGTCCCGCGCCACGGCCAGGGCGCCTGCCATGTCAGCGATCACCAGGGCCTGCTCCAGTTTCCTGCAGAGCTGGCTCATCCGCAGCGCCCCGGCCATTGACGAAGCCGCCTTCAGGCTCAGTACTGCCTCGACGGCCTGGTGCCGGTTGCCGATTCCGACTTTTCGGATGACGCGGTCAACACGTGCCGGCAGCAGTGCGGCGTAGGCTGACGCGAACTGCTCCGCAGCCGCTGCCGAAGTGTCCTGTGCCAGCTCTCGGAGGCGTTCCGGGTCCAGGACCTGCGTCGGCGGTTCAGCCGGCGTCGTTCGCCGGCGCACCGTCTGCCCCGTCCCGGGGTCCGCGCGCAGAGTCGGGCCCCTTCCGCCAGATCCTGGCCAGCAGCATGAGCACCAAAATGCCTGGCGCCACGTACGTCAGGGCCATCAGGACCGCCGGTTCGCGCAGTGCCCGGATGGCTGTTCCAAGGTAGGGGACCGTGGCGGCGTGTACGTCCACCGTGTCGCCCTGGATGGTGGCCCGCCAGGGGTCTGCGCCGTTGTTGGCGTCCCCTTTGGTCCGTACCGTCGTGCTGCCGTTGGTGTTGCGCTTGAGGTCGACGATGCGGTGCGTCTCGACGCGCTGGTCTTCAACCGGAATTTTGTAGGTGATGACGTCCCCGGTCTTCAGGGCGCCGACCCGGGTTGGGACCGACACCACGACGTCGCCCGGGTTGATCAGCGGGGCCATGGAACCGGTGAGCATGGTGGACGTCTGGTAGCCCAGGAACCGCGGTCCGACGGCCAGGAACAGGAAGGCGGCAACCGCGACGACCATGAGCACGGTTGTCACCGTGCGGACCAGGATGCGGCCGGCCGTGCGGAGGGCGCCGGCAGCCGGAGCCGCCGGTTTCGCCAGTCCGGGTGCCGGGATTCCCGTCGCTGTCATGGCTGCCTGCCTTCCGGTGGGCCCCCTCCGCCGCTGTTGGGGGCCAGTCGGCGGAGGGGACGTGTGTGGGTTATTTGCCCGGGCCCGCTATTTGTCGGTGCCGGAGCGCTGGGTGCCGGTGAATGCCAGGTCGATGGTGCTGCTCTTGGCCTGGAAGGTGTTGTCGGCGCCCGTGGGCAGGGTCAGGGTGACCCGGAGGTTGTCGGTCTTGTTGGCCGCGACCGTGGTGAGGTTGGACAGCGGCAGGTCGGTGCCGATGACGGCGCGGGAAGCCAGTACGGTGCTCGCGGTGCCGCCGGAGCACGTGTGGGTGTAGGCCGGAGCGGTGCCTGCCTCGGTCCATGGGACGGAGCAGCTGTCGATGGTCAGCTGCAGTCCCGAGACCGGGTCGGTGTCCAGCTTGGAGGACGTCGGCGCCGTGGTGGTCAGCTTGATGCCGGCGAGGGCCTGGTTGCCGGCGGCGTTGGTCAGGGTGACCGCGCGCTGCACGGTGTCGCCCGGGACCAGTCCCGTGGCGGCCACACTGAGGCGATTCGCGGCGCCGGAGGAGCCGAGTGCGATAGCCACGGTGCCGGAGGAGACGTCGGTGGACGCGTTGGTGGTGGAGGTGAAGGCACCGTACGTGCCCAGGCCGGCGACGGCGGCGGCGGTGCCGACCAGTGCCAGGGAAGCGATGACCTTGCCGGTGGTGGAGTTCAGGTTGAGACCCATGTTGGCGAACGTCCGTTTCTTGAAGGAGTCCGACCCGCGGACTGCGTGTGACCGGTCTTCTCTGCCGGTGCTGACAAGTTTTCTCGCGAAACCTCAAGGATCAACGCGGCGCCCGGTCAAAACTCGATCAAGAAATTTCCGCCCTGACTCAACACAGGATCAAGAGAGCTGTGCCGGGGCACACGGACGCAGGTGGGGCCGCGGGTTCAGCCGCTGACTATTCCTGTCCGCGCCGTCCAGACCAGCCGACCGCCCCGGAAAGCCGACGCCCGGCCGGTGGGGACCGGGTATTCGTCGCTGACCGGGTAGCCGAGCCGGCCTTTCTCCCAGCCCAGTGATGCCCACTTGGCCCGGATCGCGCCGTGCACCTCGTGGGCGCCGGTCTTGGTGGACCAGTAGATCGAGGCTCCGCCCGAACCGGAGAAGTGGGTATACCGGCCGACCCCGTCCGGCGTGATTTTCTCGTCGGTGGTGGGGTAGCCGAGCGGGCCCTTCGTGGAACCCAGTGCTACCCATTTGGTCCGGATCGCACCGTGGACCTCATGCGCGCCGGTCTTGGGCGACCAGTAGACCGAGGCCCCGCCCGAACCGGAGAAGTGACTGTACTGGCCCACCCCGTCCGGCGTGGTCATCACGTCGGTCGTGGGGTAGCCGAGCTTGCCGCCTTCCCAACCCAGGGATGCCCACTCGGCCCGGACCGCGCCGTGCACCTCATGGGCGCCGGTCTTGGGCGACCAGTAGATCGAGCCTCCGCCCGAACCGGAGAAGTGGGTATACCGGCCGACCCCGTCCGGCGTGACTTTCTCGTCGGTGGTGGGGTAGCCGAGCAGGCCCTTCTCGGAACCCAGTGCTACCCATTTAGTCCGGATCGCACCGTGGACCTCATGCGCGCCGGTCTTGGGCGACCAGAAGACCGAAGCCCCGCCCGAACCCGAGAAGTCACTGTACTGCCCGGCCCCGTCTGCAGTTGCCGCCTGGTCGCCGGCCGGATAGCCGAGCAGGCCTTTCTCCCAGCCGAGTAACGCCCACTTGGCCCGGACGTCACCGTGGACCTCATGCGCACCAGTTTTCGGCGACCAGTAGATCGACGCCCCGCCCGAACCGGAAAAGTGGTTGTAGCGGCCTACGCCATCCGGCGTGATTTTCACGTCGGTAGTCGGGAAGCCGAGCATGCCAGCGGCGCCGCCCGCAGCCTTGTACCTGGTATAGATCGCCGCGTGGACCTCGTGTGCCCCTGTGGCCGGTGACCAGCAGATGATCCCTGCCACGAAGTCCTGGCACTTTCCCTCCGCGACGGCGTACTGTCCGGTGAGAGCCCGCCCGAGGGATGACGCCGGGCGGCCTGCGCCGATTTGTTGGGCCTTGACAGCGATTGGGTCGTCGGTGCCGTTGCCGGTGAGCATGACCTTCTGCTCGCCCTGGCCGTCATCCGTGGTGATCAGGTAGAAGGTGTCCTGCGTGCCTGCCTGCCCCAGCGCCGTCGGCGTGAACGTCACGCTCTGGAAGGCGGACTCACCAGGGGGAACGGTGATGCCCTCGGAGATCGGCGTCGTCGTGGAGAAGACACCCTGCGGTGCCTTCGCCTTGGTGATGGTCATCGGGATGTTGCCGCTGTTGAGGATGGTGAAGTCCGCCGTGGCCGATGTCCCGACGGGGACGTCCCCGAAGTCCAGGGACGGCGGCATCTCCAGGTGGGCGGCACCGGAAACGGCAGTTGCCGTCAGCCGCACGGTCACGGAACCGCGGTTACTGGTGATGACCAGCGAGTCAGTCACCGGGTCCGCCGTCGTCGGGCTGAATGTCACAGACACCGGAACCGAGGCGAGGGGCTGGATCTGCTGGCCAACCACCGGGAGCATGGCCGCGTCGGCGTTGAGCTCGGCATTGGCGGGCAGAGTGACGCCGGTGATCTCGACGGCGGTCGCGCCGGTGTTGACGATGTTGACAGTCTGCCGGCTGCTCGTCGGGATCGGCACGTCGGTGAACTGGAGCGCCGCGGGCGTGGCGCCCAGGCCGTCCCGTGTGCCAACGGCATGGATGCCGAGGGCAACGGTCTCGCCGTCGTTCGTCGTGACCGTCACTGCGCCGTCAGCCTGCCCGGGAGCTGTCGGCACGAAGGTCACCGGGACGGTAAGGCTGCTGCCGTTCGGCAGGTTCGCAGGGAGGCCGGCCGGAGTGCCGATCGCGAACGGTGCCCCTGTTGTAACCGAGCTGACCGTCACATCGCGGGTGGCCGTGATTGTGATGTTGCCGGTCTGGGTGGCACCCACTTCGGCGGTACCCAGGTCGGTGCCCGTGGCGCCCACGGCTGCAGTGGTCGGGGCGCCGAAGCCAAGCACATGGCCGTCGCGGGTGCCGACGTACACCCGGCCGTTGTCGGTGGCCACCGAGGAGAACTTGGCTGCCGTACCGATCGGGGCGCTGAACACCTGTTGCAGAGACCCGGTGCTGTCCGGGAGGGCGCGGTAGGCCCTGAGCTCCGCATTGACGCCGGTTCCTCCGGTGGAGTAGACCGCCCAGACAAGGGCGGTGGACCCGTCTGTGCCTGAGGAGGTCACTGCCGGCGCGCCGGACGTGTACCCGAACGTCCCCGTGGAGGTTCCGACGGAGGCCAGCCTGATCCCGCCCGCGCCGGTCGGCACCAGTTTGAATGCGCGCAGATAACCCCTGTTCTCGACGGTGTAGAGATACCCGCCGTCGTTTGTCCCCAAAAACGCGGGGCGTCCCCACACCCCGTTGTACGGTCCGGCTGCGTCCAGGACTGCGTCAGTTCCATCCGTCCCCTGCCCCATGCCGCCCAGGTTGTCACGGTCCAGCAGGTAGACGTGGCCGTCCTTGCCGACCTGGACCAGCAGGTGCGGGTGCTCTGCCGTGCCGTATCCGTCAGGGATGGCAATTGGCGCCCCGGAACCCAGATCGGTGTCGTTCTGGTCCAGCTTGAGGTTGTTGGCGGGGCTGAAGAAGTCGGTGGGGCTCAGGTTGCCGTCACTTCCAACCTGGACCCTGACCACGGATTCGGCCAGGGTGCCGGGAGGGGCCTTGCCCGGGCCGGCCTGCGGGGAGATGCCGTTCCCGGTGGCGAACAGGATCTTTCCGGGACCATCGGATACCAGTCCTCCGCCGGACTGCCAGATCCCGCCTTCCGCGTTGGCGTTGCCCGATTCGGTGGCCCACATGGTTGTCTGCCGTCCGCTGGTGGACACGCCGATGACATACCCGACGAAGGGGGTGTAGTCGCAGTGGCTGGCGAAGCCCGCGTACACCACCCCGTCCATGAGCAGCAGGCCTGGCCGCTGCATGGCGGTCATCGCATTGAAGGGGTGGGTCGGATCGTTGGTGGGGGCGCCGCTGATGAGGACGGGGAACCCGGGCCGTTCCGCCCCGGTCGCCTGGTCGAGGGAATGCATGTACCAGTGCGGGAGCTGCGGGGTCGGGCCGTCGTTCGTCTTTGCCAGCATGAAGATGCTGTTTGTTGCCGGGTCGAAGACGGGCGTGGAGGTGATGCCGATGTTTGGCGTGAGGTCACCGCAGCTCACTGTCGATGCCGGCCAGGCCGGCCCGAGGGAACGCTGCCACTTCGTTTCACCCGTGACGCCGTCCAGCCCGTAAACGGCGTTGTTTTCTGTCGCGGCAATCACCACACCGCCGACCACGAGGGGCTGGGCATACACCTGTCCGTCCACCGCCGTCGAGAACAGCTTGCCGAAGTTTGAGGACGAGACGGACGACGGCGACAGCGTGGTTTCGGTGTTATACCATCCGGTCCGCAGGGTATCGTGGCCAATTGTGCCGACGTCCGCTGCGGCGATGCCGCTGACAGACAGCCCGGCCGTCGCAAGGACTGCGGACAGAACGGCACTCCACGCGCTTCTCAGTTGCGGCCGCCAGGAGCGCCGGGTGGACAGCTTTGCAGCCGAGGCGCGAGTCAACGCCCCAGTTCCTTGTTGATCGCGCATGTTTGAGACCTGCTTCAGACCGTGCTTGGACTAGGCGCCGTGTCCGGTGCAGCTGGGGAATGCATCGGGCCCGGATGTCCTGAGTGGGGGCCTCCCAAACCTTCCGTTTCAGGACGGTCCCACTGTCTGTGCCGGGCCCTAGGAAAAAGTGGGGGTCAAGCCGCGGAAACTTAATTTCCACCCCCAAATGAGGGGTCGTTTCATCGCCGAATTGTCGCTCAGGCCTATGCAGGGCTAGCTGGCACTAAAAAAAATGGTGCAAGCGACGCTTGCACCATTCGGAAGTCGGAAGTCGGAGGCCGGGCAACGCTCGGGCAGGCGGGCGTCGATCTCAGAATCCAGGCGGCAGAAGGCCCGAGGAGATTCGTGCTGCTGCCTCCAGGATGTCCTTTTCGTCAGCGTCGAGATCGCGCGCGGCCATGCCCAGCATGTTGATGCTGAGGAGGGCGAACCGGACGCGCAGCTGGTCTTCCACGCTTGCTCCGGGCGGCGTGAGGATGGCGAACAGTTCGGCTGCCGTGGCGGCCATGCCTTCATGCTGGCCCGGTTCCGATTTGATGTCATGGACCAAGCGGTGGTTGGCGCCGAGGAAACGGAGCATGCGCAGGCCCTGGCCGTGCATGATCTCGGTCCAGCGGGCGATCACGGTTCGGCGCACGTCCGGGCCCGGCTCCTGGGCGCGGGCCCACGCCACCAGGTCAGTGATCTGCCCGCGCATGGCCTCCATCAGGGCACGGACGATGTCTTCCTTGCTCTTGAAGTGGTAATACAGCGCGGCCTTTGTGAAGCCCAGTTCTTCGGCGATCTGGCGCATCGACGTCGACTCGTAGCCCTGTTCGGAAAACAGGCGCAGGGCGACGGTCTGGATGTTCTCCCGGGTCCCGCCCGCGGGGCTCACACCCCGCCAGATCGTCACCGCCATGAGCGGGCTGATCATTGCCATGCTGCTCGCACAGCTGGACAACATGATTGTGGCCCCGGCCCTGCCCACGATCGTCGGTGAGCTGGGCGGCATGGACCACCTCGCCTGGGTCACCACCGGGTATGTCCTCGCCTCGACGGTGGCCACCCCCATTTGGGGCAAACTCGGCGACATCTTCGGGCACCGGCGCACGTTCATGGCTCCAATCGTGGTTTTCCTTGCCGGGTCGGCCCTGTGCGGGATGAGCCAGGACATGGTGGAGCTCATCGGCTTCCGCGCCTTCCAGGGCCTGGGTGCCGGCGGGCTGATGGTGGGCATTATGGCCGCCATCGGTCTCATGGTCCCTCCCCGGGAACGCGGCAAGTACCAGGGCATCATGATGGCCGTCATGCCGCTGGCCATGATCGGCGGCCCGCTGCTGGGCGGCTTCATCACAGACAACGCCTCCTGGCGCTGGGCGTTCTACGTCAACCTTCCCCTGGGCATCCTCTCCCTGGTGGTGTGCTGGTTCACCCTTAAGCTGCCCCGCCAGGAACGGAACTCCAAGGTGCGGATCGACTGGTGGGGCTCCGCAGTTCTGACAGTTTGGATCACCTCGCTCGTGCTGATGCTCAGCTGGGGCGGTAGCCAGTACGACTGGAACTCCCCGGAAATCATTGGCCTCGGCGCCGCGGCCGCCGTCGGGCTGGTCCTCTTCCTGGTCATCGAAAGCCGGGCCGCCGAACCTGTGATCCCGTTGCGCCTGTTCGCCAGCAGCAACTTCTCGCTGGCCAATGCGCTGGGCTTCATCGTCGGATTCGCCATGTTCGGCGGGATCACCTTCCTGCCCCAGTTCCAGCAGTACGTCCAGGGCCAGTCAGCGACAAGCAGCGGGCTGCTGCTGATGCCCATGATGATCGCCGCGATGGTCGTTTCGCTGTCGGGCGGCCTGCTGATCAGCCGCACCGGACACTACAAGTCGCTCCCGATCGCCGGGTCCGCCCTCATGGCCGCAGGCCTGTTCCTGTTCTCCACCATGGGCCTGGACACTCCGGCATGGCAGTCGGGCGTCTACATGGCGATCCTCGGGGCCGGCATGGGCTGCATGATGCAGACCACCAACCTCATCGCCCAAAACAGTGTCGACATCAAAGACATCGGCGCAGCAACCGGCACCAGCACGTTTGCGCGGAACATGGGTGGTTCGCTCGGCGTTTCGGTCCTCGGATCGATCTACGCCAGCCGCCTGGCTGACGCCATGGGTGGCAGTACCGGTGGCACCGAAAACCTGCACCAGAACGGTCAGATCACTCCGTCGGCGCTGCACTCACTGCCGCAGGCGGTCCAGGACCTCTTCAAGCAGGCTGTGACCGGCGGCATCCAGAGTGTTTTCTTCTGGGCCGCCGTCGTCGCTGCGGCCGGCTTTGTGCTGGCACTGTTCATCCGCCACGTTCCGCTGCGGGGCCACGCGCCCTCTCCCGCCCAGACCGCGGAAGCGACAGCAGAAGAACTCGCCTACTAGGATCGTGGACCGACCGGAGGCCGCCACGCGAGTACTACTTGTGGCGGCCTTCGCGGCGTCTGTGCGACGCCGATGCGAAGTTTTGTGACAGACCTTTAATACTCACAACAAGTTTTTACAAGATCCTGATGGACGAGCCGTATGACGACAATTCGGAAACGAACTAGTCATCAGCGGATCTGACTGCCGGGCAGAACCGACAAGTCAATGCTTTACGGGCACGTTGGCGGTCACGAACGCCTTGATCCTGCTGGCCATCGCTGGTGCGTGCGTCCAGTGCAGGTAGTGTCCGCCGGGAATCATCACCGTTTCGTGGTGTCGGAGGCTTTGCAGCCGGCTCTCGTGCAGCGCAGGGTCCGGAGTGGTCTCCTTCGCCGAGGCGAGGAATGTGAGCACCGGGAGGTCGTCCGGGTAGCGCATTGCCTGTACCTTTCGGGCGTTGTCGGCAATCCTGTTGGTCTCGTCGAGGACGGATGGGTTGCCGAAGTTCCAGTTCGCCATCTTGCGCATCTGATCGCGCTCGCCGGAGGTGTAGGCGGTGCCGTCCGGCTCCACGAGGCTGGGTGCGAGCGCTGTGGCCCAGCGGAGCAGCCCGCTGGCAGCCGCCAGACCTTCCCAGTTGATGCCGCCGGAAGGCACGCCGGTCTGGTCTGCGTGGATGGTATTGGCGGCGGGCACTGTGGGGTCGATGCCGATGACTGCCGAGACGTCGCTGCGGTACCGGTTGGCGTAGGCGAGCGTGTAGAAACCGGAGATGGAATGGCCGCCGAGGATGTAGGGACTGGGCACATGCGCGTTTGCCAAGGCCTCATGCAGCTCTGAGGTGATGTTCTCGACTGTGCGTTCCACCGGGGGCTGGTCGCTGTATCCGTAGCCGAACCCTTCGACGACGACGACCTCGTAGTCGCCAAGTTCCCGGACGAGCGGTGCAAAGTCCAGCGCCGGTGCCGGCGTCCCGAGGCCGCTGAGCAACACAATCGACTGTCCGGTCCTGCCGTTCCCCGGTGAGCGGACCACGTTGACGGAGCCGTGGCTTGTCTGCACTCTTTGCCCGTACGGAACGGTTGCAGACCGCTCCGCCTGGTTCATGGCAAAGTTGGCGGCTGCGGAGGTGAGGAGGAGGCTCGTCACGATGGCGGCCGTCATGCCCAGGATGCGCAGCCGGCGAGTAGCAGGCCGGGAAGAAGCCGGCAGGGGAGCCGGTGAGAGGCGGGAGCTGATCATGGGTTAAGACTGGCTTCCGGCGGCTGCGAGGGGAGTGGTAAAAATTGCCAGGATGAAAAGGATTCTGCAGACAGGGATCCGGACACTGGCGGCGTGGGTACAGTGGCCTCATGCACCGTGTGGTTGCCCTGGCGTTGCCGGATGTCGTTGCCTTTGACCTTGCGATTCCAGCGCAGGTCTTCGGCCATGAGGACGAGCGGAAACTGTACTCCTTCGCCGTCTGTGCGGCCGAACCAGGTCTGGTCCCCACCACAACCGGGTATGCCATCCACGCCGCGGAGGGGCTCAAAGCCCTGCTGTCAGCCGACACCATCGTCGTGCCCGGATTCAGCCCGCTCAACGACCCTCCGGCCAACGTCTGCGAAGCCCTCCGTGAGGCGGCGGGAAACGGAGCCCGCGTGGTGTCCGTCTGCACCGGAGCTTTCGCGCTGGCGGCAGCCGGCCTCCTTGACGGGAAACGCGCCACGACCCATTGGCGGAACGCCCAGCGCCTTCAGACCCTGCACCCGGCAGTCACGGTCGACGCCGGAGTGCTGTACATCGACGAGGGCGGCGTCAGCACCAGCGCGGGTGTCGCGGCCGGGATCGACCTGTGCCTGCATCTGGTCCGCAAGGACCATGGCACCGAGGCAGCCAACCGCATCGCCCGGCGCATGGTGGTGGCCCCCCATCGCGAGGGCGGCCAGGCGCAGTTCATTGAACGCCCCGTGGCCGCGCCGCTCACCCACTTCGCCGACACGTGCGCCTGGGCCAGGCAGCATCTTGCCGAGCCGCTGACCGTCGTCGACATGGCCGTCCACGCCGGCTGGGCGCCCAGCAGCTTCGCACGCAAGTTCCTGGCGGAGGCGGGAACGACGCCGCTGCGCTGGCTGACCAGCCAGCGCATTGCCGAGGCAAGCCGTCTGCTCGAAACGACCGACCTGACCGTGCAGGCAGTCGCGGCCAGGACAGGCTTGGGAACAGCAGCCAACTTCCGGCTCCACTTCATGCGCGAACTCAACACGACACCTTCCAGTTACCGACGCCTTTACCAGGGCCGCAACCGGAGCCTGACGCGGGAAGCGTAGTGGCAAGGAGCACGCCCACGGGTGCAGCGCGCCTGGTGGCACGCCGCGCCAATGGTAAGTACCGTCGTCGTAAGAACCAACGAGAATTCAGTCAGGGGCAGCATGAGCAAAAACGGCAGGAACCGGAACAAGCGCAAGGGTCCCGCCCGTTCGGGAAGTCCGGCCGCACGCGGCTCTTCGCCAGCTTCCCTGAGCTCTTTCCGGGCGGGGCGGGCGGTTGACTCGCTCGCGCCGGCCTTTGTCAGGTGGTTCGACGACGGCGCTCCCGGCGCTGCTGCCACCGCCCTGGATTGCCTGGCAGCCATAGAAAGCGTCATGGGCCGGTACATGGACCGCGTGGCCGCCGCTGACCTGACACGCCTGGACCCTGTGATCCTGGCCGAAGCCCTCGCTGCCGATCTCGCCTCCACGCCGGCAGAAGATGAAGACGACGACCGGGGTGAGTTCGTCGTCGCGGCCGTGCACGGGTTCGTTGACTTCCTTGCGGACACGGACCGGTGGTCGGGTTCAGCCGAACAGCTCGCCGACGTCGGTGAACTTCTCAGCGCCCTTGTAGGGGAGACGGACGACTGGGCCCTCGTCGACGTGCCCGTCATCTCCGACGAGGATGCCCTGGAGGTCTTCTCGGAGCTCCCGCTGATCCGGCGGACCACGGCGCTGCTTCAGTGGATCGGCGACGCAAAGCCGGTGACCGCAACCGGTGCGCTCCGGACGAAGGATATCGAAGCGGCCGCGGCGTGCTTCGGGCTCAACGTCAGGGGCGGCCCCAAGCAGGCCGGAGCCCCTGCGGCCGGGCACGGTGGTTCGGAAAAGCAGACAGTCCGCAGCATGTACGAGGTGCCGCTGCTGGCGCAGGCGTGGGAGGCGCTGGCCCGCACTGAACTGATCAAGATCGGGCCAACGAAGGCGGAGCCGTCGGCGGCCTCCGCCGTCTTCCAGGCCGGCAGCACCCCGGACCGTCTGGAAGAGCTGGTGTTCTTCGTCGAGCAGTTCCTCTCGGCCTCGGTGCTTGGCTATGACCCTGAACAGCCCTGGGAGGTCCTCGTTGCCGCGACGGTGGCCTCGATCCTTCTGGCCGCGGCCTCGGAGGATCCCCCGCGGACCGACAGTATTCTGGACCCGCGGGCGGGGGCTTCGGCAGAGGAGAGGGCCACCGTCGAGACGCTGAAGACCGCGGCCCTGGCCCAACTCACGGGCCTTGCGGAGCAAGGGATCCTGACGATCGACACCCATTTCCGCGTACCGCCTGCGGTGGTCCGGTGCATTGCAACCACCTATGAGGACGCCACGGTCCTGGAGGATCTGGGCCTGTTGGACATACCGGACCTGGATCTGGATTCCGAGGATGCCTAGCACCGGGACTTGTTGGCTGTCAGGAGGCACCAAGCTTGTTGAGGCGGAAGCGAAGCTTTGATGCGCCATCGGAACCAAGCCCACTATTGGCCACACGCAGTAATTCCGAGAAGCGGATTTCGTCCCACTCGCCCATGCCAAAACGAGGCATCAGTGCCAAGCTGGTTCCATCCGCATGATTCGTCTGTTGGTGAAGGAGCGTGGGTGGCATGCCCAAGACCGGCAAGAATGATCACGCCCGCAAGGACGAGCTTCCCTCGACCCTGCAGCGTTCGGACCAGAAAGCCCAGGACACTTTCGCCAAGACCTACGATTCAGCACTTGAGTCCTATGACAATGACGAGAGCCGGGCCGCCCGGACCGCCTTCGCATCGTTAAAGCACAGCTATGAGAAGGTGGGTGACCACTGGGAGCCGAAGGAGAAGCGCGGACCTTCTGACCAGCACGCAGAAGAGGGCATGGATTCCCCGGCGCCCACCGCCGGAGGCGTGGACGCCAATGCTTCCAAGGAGCACCTCTACAAGCTGGCCCGGGAACTGAACATCGACGGACGTTCCAAGATGGACAAGGAGGAACTTGTCGAGGCACTGCAGAAAGCCAACGACGCCGCCACCCGGAAGGCGCGGGGAGACTGAGCCTACCGGTCTTTGGGGCGGAAGTAGGCGGATCCCGACGGCGTTCGGTCCAGCACGCCGAAATCGATCATGTAACGGCGCAGCAGCACTACATCGTCGGTGTAGCTCAGGAGCCGTTCGTTGACCTTTCGCTCGGTGAGCTCCTCGCCCGGCTCGAAGGTCTCGCCTGCGATCCAGGCCAGGAGTTCCCGCCGCTCCGCCTGGTTGGCCGGATACCTGTCGATCCGGCCAAGCCGCATGAACCGCGCCACTCCGGTCTGCGGCTGGCGCTTGGGCTGCTGCGTCAGGAGGTCATGGAAAATCGACTCGGATGCCTCCAATTCATTGCCGGCGGTCCGTTCAACCAGGCCAGCGTCGAGCAGGGCCGCGACGGCCCGGTCGCGCCGTTGGCCGTGGACGCCCGAAGGCACGTCGGTTGCCCCGAGTACTATCTGTGCGTAGGCGGTCCGGGCATCTCGGTTGGCGAGCGCCGCCATTACCCGCCGCCAGTGCGGCCCGCTCTGCCTGGTCTCCCTGCTCACCGCAATTCCCCTTTATCCTCTGGCCTCCCGGGACGGTGCCGGTTAGCGTTGGCGGGTACAACAGGCAAAATCGTAGTCCCGGGCGGTCCAGGCCGGAAGGCGCCGTCGGATGCGCTCGCGCTTTGGGGGAGATCTCGGACGCCATCACCATCAATCAGTCCGCGTGGCACTCCATGTGGCCCGGCTGGTCCTTAATTCCCGGTGCCGTCTCCCTCCTCCATCGCCCGGAAGGGGCACGTCGAACCTCTGGCGCCTGACCGGCGTCGTGATGTGAAATGGTTCCGGGGACAACTGTGAGTGAGCGGGCACGAAACGGCAGGGAACAACCTGGGCTATTGCGCCGGCCGTGTTGGGCGCATGGCTTCCGGAGTCATACCAATGGTCCAGGTGGCCCGCTCGCGCCTGGGTTCCTCCGCCGCCGCCCCGCTGGGAGGCATACTTAGGGTGACCCGCCCCCGCAGCAGAGGAAATTTGATGACGCCGAACGAGGCAGTACCGAATGTCACCCTGAACAACGGCGTCCAGATCCCGCAGCTGGGCTTCGGCGTCTTCCAGGTCCCGCCGGAAGAAACCCAGCGGATCGTGGAGGACGCCCTGGAAGCGGGTTACCGCCACATCGACACCGCGGCGGCGTACGGCAACGAGGCAGCGGTCGGCGCCGCGATCGCTGCCTCGGGGATCTCCCGTGAGCACATCTTCCTCACCACCAAGCTCCGCAACGGCGAACAGGGCATGGCCCGGGAAGCCTTCCAGAACAGCCGCCGAGCATTGGGCGTCGACTACGTTGACCTGTACCTCATCCACTGGCCGGTGCCATCCCGGAACCTTTTCACCGAGGCATGGAAAGCGATGGAGAAACTGCATTCAGACGGCGAGATCCGTGCGATCGGCGTGTCAAACTTCCTGGCGGACCACCTGGACACGCTCCTTCAGTCGGCGGACATTGTTCCGGCGGTCAACCAGTTCGAGCTGCACCCCACATTCCAGCAGCCCGAACTGGCGGCAAAGAGCCGCTCTCTGGGCATCGCCGTGGAGGCGTACAGTCCCCTGGGCCAGGGTGCTGACCTGGACGCTGCGGCCGTGACGTCCGTGGCCGACAGGTACGGCGTCACCCCGGCCCAGGTGGTGCTTGCCTGGCACCTCGCACAGGGCACCATCGTCATTCCCAAGTCGGCCAACAGCGGCCGGATGCGGGCCAACCTGGCTGCCACCGGCGTCGTGCTGTCGGCGGCCGAGATCAGCGGGATCACTGCCCTCGAAGCCGGTGCCCGCATCGGTTCTGATCCTGCCGTCGCCGCCCACAGCCAAATGTAAAGGGGACCCCATGAAATCCAACGAAGTCCTGCTGGACGCCTTTGGCCGTATCCGCGAGATCGTGGAAGCCACCCTCGAAGGGCTCGACGACGAAGCCTTGGTTCGAAGGCCTGCCGGCAACGGCAACTCCATCGGATGGCTGATCTGGCACCTCAGCCGGGTGGAGGACGCGCAGGTGGCTTCCGCTGCCGGGCGGCAGCAGGTCTGGACTTCGCAGGGCTTCGCGGGCCGCTTTGACCTGCCGCTGCCCGAACGGGACACCGGCTACGGCCATTCGTCAGACAAGGTCGACGCCGTGCGGGCTCCGCGGGAGCTGCTTGCCGAATACTACGAGGCGGTCCACCGGCAGACAGCGGAGGTTCTGGGCACCCTCGGCGACGACGGCCTCGACCGGGTCGTGGATACCCGCTGGGACCCGCCGGTAACCTTCGGCGTCCGGCTGGTCAGCACGATTGCCGACTGCCTTCAGCATGCGGGGCAGGCCGCCTATGCCAGGGGCCTGAAAAACGGCGGCTAGGCCTGGCCGCCCGCGGTGCACGCGGTCCTCTTGTCTGGTGTTGGGGTTCGGAGGAGGATAAGCGGCAAAAACTCCAGGAGGCCGTCATGACGCAGCTTGGCAAGTTTGAGAAGTACCTGATCGAGGAATTTTTCGACGACTACCGCGCCGGGGCCATGAGCCAGCACACGTTCACCCGCCGGGTCGCGTTCATCACCGGCAGCATGGCCGCCGCGGCCGCCGCGATGCTCCTGGTCGGGTGCACACCCCAGGAAGTTCCCCGCAGCACCGACCCATGCCCACCCCCACCCCGACGTCGGGCTCAGCTACGGGCACTGCCTCGGGCGGCGCCGTCCCGGGGGCGAAGAGCCCGCTGTCCGTTCCCGAGGGGGCGCACGGCATTACGACGTCGACAGTGAGGTTTGCGTCCGGCGGCACCGAGATCAGTGGTTACCTCGCCAGACCCGAAGGCGGGAAGCCCGGCCCCGCCGTCCTGGTCTGCCACGAGAACCGCGGGCTGACACCCCACATCCAGGACGTCGCCCGGCGCTTTGCCAAGGAAGGATATGCGGCCCTGGCGATCGACCTGCTGAGCAGGGAAGGCGGCACGGCGAGCCTGGACCGGGATGCCGTCCCCGGTGCCCTCACGCAGGCGGGCGCGCAGCGGCACGTCGCGGACTTCGCGGCCGGATTCGACTACCTGCAGAAGCAGGACTTCGTGGAGCAGGGCCGGATCGCCATGACCGGCTACTGCTTCGGCGGGGGCATCACCTGGCAGTCGGCGGTGGAGATCACCGGCCTCAAGGCGACGTCGGCCTTCTACGGTCCTGCCCCTGACCTGGACAAGGTGCCGTCCATCAAGCCTGCCGTGTTCGGTGTCTACGCCGAACTGGACGACAGGATCACCGGACCCATGCCGCAACTCCGGGATGCCCTGGCGGCAACCAGCGTGCGCAACCAGCTCAAGGTGTATCCCGGCGTCGACCATGCCTTCCACAACGACACCGGCGAGCGCTACAACGAGCAGCAGGCCACGGCGGCCTGGAACGACACGCTGGCGTGGTTCAAGAAGTACGTTTAGCTGTCGCCCAAAGCCGCCATTGCGTGAAGTGCCGGTTGCCTAGCCTGTGCTGTCCGGGCCGGTGGCGCTCGCCGTCTCCGGACCGGCCTGGCCGGACGCGTCGCGGGCCAGTGCCTTCTGGCGGCGGTACACCTGGACCGCGATGGCCGTCGGAATCACTGCCAGGGCAAGGGCCCGCATCCAGGGGCGGTCCAGGACGTGGCCGGTGACCGAGTCGAGGGAGAAGCTGCCCGGGCCGCCAATCGTGAAGGATGCTGCCGCGAGCCCCAGGACTGCCGGGTATTCAAGGCCGCCTTCAGTGGCGAAGAAACCGTTGGGGGCGTGCACGCTGGCCGCAACACCCATGGTGGTGGCAGCAGCGGCACCCGCAGCGGGGGTGCCGAGGCCCAGCGCCAGGGCAAGGCCGGCGCCTGCTTCGCCGAGGCCGGCGAGGACCGCGCTGGGCTTCGCCGGGCGGAAGCCCATGGCGTGCATGCCCTTGCTGGTGCCTTCTATCCCGCCGCCGCCGAACCAGCCGAACAGCTTCTGGGTGCCGTGGGCGATGAGGACACCGCCGAGGCCCACGCGGAAAATGGTCTGCGCAGCGGTGGCGGCTGCCGGGGCGACTTGGCTGGTGCTCGTGCGGCTCATGGAAGTCCTCCTGTAATCGGTTCAGCCGTGCGGCTGCTCTTCAGGCGATCGTGTCCGACGATTCTACGTCCGCGGGCGGAGGGGTTTCAGGTGCCTTTGGTCCGGTGCGGGGCACGGCGAGCCGGGCACCCGCCGTCGTCCTTAATCCTGGCCCTTGGGCCGAGACTGTGGGAGGTGCCCCTGGCGTCCGGCTTCACGCAGCAGGAGCCGGATGTTCGCATACAGCACTGCCCTGACCGCATCGGGCTCGAGCCGCTGCCCGCGCCGGATGCGTGATTCCAGTTCCTTGCAGCACCGCTCGAGGCGCAGGGCTCCCGCCATGGCGGACGTCGCCCTCAGGCTGACGACGGCGTCCGCAGCCATCCGCGGGTCACCCCCGGCCAGGGCGCGAAGGATCTTCGACGCCCGGTCCGGCAGCATCTGAAGGTAGTCATCGATGAAGGCCTCGGCGAAGGCCGGACCCACCTCGGCGGCAAGGGTCTGCAGCGGGCCGGCGTCCAGGACGGGGATTTCCTCTGCGCCGTTCACCCTGCACCGCCCGCTGCTGTCACCTGCATGCCCCCGCCCATCGGCCCGTGCCGCACCTTGCTGCGCGGCTTACCGGACACTGTCGCGCGGGGACCTCAAGACGGGAGAAACTTTTGCCGATCTTCGGCTCAAGAATCCGGGGACGTGGCTAGGCCCGTTCGAGCAGCACCATGACTTCGTAATGCGTGGTCTGCGGGAACATGTCCAGCACCCGTGCCCGCCGGGCGGTGAACGAGGGGAGTGCAGCCAGGTCACGGGCCAGTGACTGTGCATTGCAGCTGGAGTACACCACGTGCTGCACGGAGGAGGCTTCCAGCCAGCCGCACAGTTCCTTGCCGATGCCGCGCCGTGGCGGATTGACGATGACCAGTTCGGGCGCCCGGTCCGCGGCGACGGCAAAGGCCGTGGCATCGCCCGCCTCGAAGCGCATGCGCTGCAGGCCCGCCTCGTCGCTGCTGAGCCTGGCCGAAACGATGGCTTCACGGCTGGTTTCAATGCCGGTGACGTCACGGGACGGGTCGGCGCAGTGCAGG
Organism: Arthrobacter globiformis; assembly: GCF_046536215.2. Taxonomy (GTDB): domain Bacteria; phylum Actinomycetota; class Actinomycetes; order Actinomycetales; family Micrococcaceae; genus Arthrobacter; species Arthrobacter globiformis_E. Next base: position 165,116 of record NZ_CM143421.1, read on the forward strand.
GCAAAACCGCCGACACCGCAGTACAGGTCCCAGACCGATGCCGGCGCCAGTTCATTGACCCACTCGCGCCCCTGCCGGTACAGGGCCGCCGCCATGTCGCTGTTTGTCTGGAAGAAGCTCTGCGGCCGCAGGTGGAGATCGAGGTCATTGACGCGCATCCGCAGCGTGGACTGGCCGGTGAGCAGAATCTCGCGGTCGCCTTCCAGGACTGCCTTGTGTTCCGGGTGCAGGTTGACCGAGACCACCTTCACCTGCGGCAGGGCGGCCACGAGCGCGGGGAGGTGCTCCCGGATGCGCGGCACCAGCTTCTCCGAACGCAGGACCAGGCGCAGCATGACCTCGCCGTCGGGGGATTCGGTGATGATCAGGTGTTTGAGCTCGCCGCTGCGCCGGGGGACATCGTAGGGCGTCAGATGGGCCCGGGTGATGAAGGCCGCCAGGACGGGGAAGCATGCGAGGAGTCCCGGGGAGCAGACGCCGCATTCGCGCAGGTCAACGCCGCGGCCCTCGGCGTCGAGAATCCCTATGGTGGGGTTTTTGGCCGTGCCGCCCACCACCATCTTGGCTTTGTTGCGGAAGCCGGACTCGCGGCTCGCCACAGGTGGCAGCCACTCTACGGACGCGTGGTCGGAGAGGAGTGTCTGGCAGTGGAGCTGCTTGCCGGCCAGCTGCTCGTCGTAGGGCCTGCCCATGTGGGTGCAGGAGCGGCAGCGGGCGGCATCGAAGTAGGAACATTGCATGTCTGGTTAATTCTACTTTTTCCGCAGGCCGCTTCTGGCCGCCGGTCAGGAAGCGGACCGCTGCCGCTTGGGAAGGCTGATCCGGTCCAGGTCATTGGCAGGTACGACGGCGGTCCCTCCTGAGCGGGCCCGTGCCTGTTGGGCCAGGATGTCCACGTCGCCGTAGCGGGAGGAAAAGTGTGTGAGCACGAGGGTCCCGGCGCCGCTGTTGGCGGCCAGATCACCGGCCTGCCCCGCCGTGAGGTGCGCGTACTGGGCCGCCAGCGCGGCGTCGTCGTCGCTGAAGGTGGATTCCGTGACGAGGAGGTCGACGCCGTCGGCCAGGCCCTCGGCTCCCTCGCACGGGGCGGTGTCCATGATGAAAGCGAAGCCTTGGCCGGTGCGCGGAACGCTGACGTCCTGAAGCCGCACTCCCCGGAGGATTCCTTCCCGCTGCAGACGGCCCGCGTCCGGACCCGTAATGCCCGCGGCCGCCAGCCGCTCCGGAAGCATGGTGAGGCCATCGGGCTCGGTCAGCCGGTAGCCGTAGGTCTCGATCCGGTGGCGGAGGGGCCGCACCTCGAGCCCGGGGGCGATTTCCCCGGCATCCGCGTGCGGTTGCAGGCGAAGATCGATGCCGGGAGAGGCCACGGACACGAGTGCCCGGACAACGTCCTCTCCGGACGCGGGATAGTGCAGGTACACCGGGTGCTTGACTCCGTCCAGGGCCATGCGGGACAGTACGCCCGGAAGCCCGTAGCAGTGGTCGCCGTGGACATGCGTCAGGCAGATGCGGGTGATCTGATTGGCGGAGACACCTGCATGGATCATCTGGCGCTGCGTGCCCTCGCCGGGGTCGAACAGGAGGCCCTCGCCGTCCCACCGCAGCAGGTATCCGTTGTGGTTGCGCGTCCGCGTCGGGACCTGCGATGCGGTTCCAAGGACGACGAGTTCGCGCATGACACCGAGTGTCTCACAGGCCCGGCAGTCGCATTGGCCCGGCAGTGTCCCACGGGCATGGCGGACAGCAGGCCGGCAGGCGTGCCCGCGGACGACCGCCGGCGGCGCTCGCGGGCGTCAGCGAGGGCAAACATCATTGGTCGCACGCGCTGGCTGGCGTCAATTCGGGTGGCGGCCGTCAGCCCCGAGGGTCCCGGCCCGTTAGAGCGCCGGGACGGGGCCTTCGGACTGGTGTGCTGCCCGTCGTCCGGCTCCGGGAGGGCCCGTCTCACCTGGCCCTGCTCCTGAAGGTCTGGTGCCTGGCAGCGGGGGCGCTGTGGATTGGTAGGTGTGGCCGGTGGGTGTGGTGATTTCGATGGTGTGGCGGGGTCCTGGTCTGGGTTGTGCTTTCCAGCCGGGGAGTTCTTTGGTGTGGTTGCAGGCTTCGCAGAGTTCGGAGCCGTTACTTAACGAGGTGGGGCCGTCGTTGTGCCAGGGGATGATGTGGTCGTGGTGGCGGATGGGGGCGTCGCAGTAGGGTGTGCGGCAGGTGTCGTCGCGGAGTTGGATGAAGCGGCGCAGCGGTGCGGGGAAGAGACGCCGTTTGGAGTCCATGGCCACCAAATCGCCGGTGCCGGGTGCGGTGTAGAGCCGCCGGACCCAGGTCTTGAGTTCTTTTAGGTTCCTGGCTGTATCGACATCTGCCAATGCATGCCCCTGCGCCGGATCCTGCCCTGGTGCCGGAGTGTGACCCCGCCCCGGGCTTTGCCCCGGTGCCATCCTCTTCCCTTGGGTTAGCAGGTTGCGGGCGAAGTCGGCGGGGATGATGCCGTAACCCGGGATCCGGGCGGGTTCGGAGTCGCCTTGGAGGAGGGTGCGGTCGGTCATGACGAGGTTGAGTTCGATGCCGGTGATGCCGCCGGGGGTGCCGGTGGTCCTTTCGACCAGGGTGTCGGCCATGGCCTGGTCGCGGGAGCGTGGGTCCCCGGCGGCGTGGAGGGTATCGGCGTGACGGGTCAGCGCCGCGTACACGGTGACGCCTTCGTGGACGGGCAGCAGGGCTGTCAGGTAGGTCATGCAGTCCGGTGCCGGGCGTAGGCTGACTCTCCGTTCGGAGACGGCGTGGCTGGCGCGTTGGGCGACGGTGCGGGGGTCGCGCCGGATGGCGGCGGCGCGGACAGCGGCGATGACGGCACGGGTTCCGGCGCCGGTGAAGGTTCCGGTGTCGGCGGCGAGTTCCTCATCAACAGCGGCCCGGTCCGCGACAGTCAAACAGGCGGTCTCTTTCGCGATGTGCGTGACGCGTTCTTCGTTCAGCTGCCCGGTCTCCAGCGCGGCCAGGGTGTGGGGCATCTGCACCAGGGCTTTGGCCGTGCCGAGGAGCCTCTGCCCGCGGTTCGGGGACTCGCCCCGGGCCAGCGCGATCTGTTCGGCCGCACCCAGGTCCCGGTCTTTGCCCCTGTCTTTGCCCCTGTCTTTGCCCAGGTCCTCGGCGGACAGGGCCGGTCGGTCGGTGGATTCCTGCCGGAGCCGGGCCTCGAAGGTGACGGAAAGCCTCGCCTGTTGCCCGGCGGCCCAGCACTTGACGTTCTCGTACGCCCGGACCTGGTCGATCAGCCCGGGATTGTCTGCGGTCAGGTCAGCTGCCGGAAGAAACCACCCCGAGGTTGGTCCAGTGTCCTGGACGCTGGACCCGGGTGCGACGTTCGAGGCAGTAGCGCCGCCGGAGGGACCGCCCTCGTCAAAACCACCGTCTCTAAAGACGCTCTCGGCCAAGACGTCCCCGTCGAAAGGACGGTCCGCAAAAAGGACCTCAGGAAACGGGTCCTCCGGCAAGGACGCCGGATACACGGCGTCGAGATCATCGTCATAAGGCAAGCCGTAGTACGGATCGGCGTCGAGAACGGCGGCATCAGGGACGTGGTAAACGCCATCAGAAACCGCGGCAGCCTGCAGGACGCCGCCGCGCGGCGCCCTCGCTGTCACTGCCGATTTCCCAACAACATCCATGAACACAGTCTGCCAAGGGGGTCCGACATTAAAGGGCCGATCCGGCACCGGATTAGGCAGGATTCGAAAACTTTATTGAATCCGCTAGAGAACGAAAACTAGGTAGCAGATCAGGGCGTTCCCAGCGCTGAGAACGCCCTGAAGTGCTCCTTAGTTGGCTGGCGCAAGCCAAAGGTAATGGAGGCACTTGGGGGAATAGAGCATGAAAAAGCGAAGGGTGCCCGCTCAAAGCGGGCACCCTTCGTCGCAGGCGTGCTGTTACTTGTAGACGCGCACCCAGTCGACCTGCATCTGGGACGGCGTGAGGCGGGTACCGTCCGGGAACCAGTCGAGCTGCAGCGTCTGGTGCATGCTGCCGGAGGGCTGGTGCGCCGGGTTGGTGTCGGTGAACGTCTTCACGCCGTCGATGTAGCCGGTGATGCCTGTGGGGGTCCACTCCACGGCGTAGTTGTGCCACTGGGTGGTGTCAACGGCCTTCGAGGCGTAGGTCTGCTTGCTGGAGCCGCTGCACGCGTAGTGCAGGAAGAACTTCACCAGGGCCGTGTCAGAGGTGCTCTCGGCGTAGTCGATCTCGGCGCAGGTCGAGGACTTGGTGTCGGGCCACAGGATGAGGACCGGATGGTATTCCGGATCACGCTGGTTGGTCTTCATGCGGGTTTCCCAGCGGCCATACTTCTGGTTGGCGAACTTCGCCGACATGCCGCCGGTGGTGCCGGCCGAGTCGCCGCTAACGGTGGCGACACCGTTCGCGACGGACCAGGCCTGCGGGCTGCGCAGGCCGTTGCCCGCATGGCCGGAGCTGTTGTACACGCTCCACTTGGTCCGGTCCGGGGCTCCCGTGTAGTTGAACTCGTCGCCGGCGACGACCGAACCCCAGCCGAGGGTGCTGGCGGCCTGGGTGCCGCTTGCCGGCGTGGACGCTGCTGGAGCGACGGCCGCCGGGGCGGGAGCGGGCTGGGCGGGAGCCGCCGGTGCCTTCGGCGCCGCGGCCTCCACTGCGGGGGCGGGAGCGGGAGCAACAGGGGCGACGACGGCGGGCGCAGCCTTCGCCGGAACAGCGGCTTGGGCGGCGGTCTCCTTTAGTGCCGCAGCCTTGGCAGCGGCAGCTTTCGCCGCGGCCGCCTTGGAAGCGGCGGTCTTTGCCGCCGAAGCCTTCGCAGCGGCAGCCTTCTTGGCGGCGGCAGCCTTGGCTGCGGCAGCTTTGGCTCCGCTCGACGGCGAGACAGCGGACGCCCGCTTCGCGGCAACGGAGCCGTTGGACGACTGGGCGGCGGCCTGGCTGGTGGAGGCGGATCCCGCGGCGGCGGCAGTCTGCCCGGCAGCCTGTTCCGCAGAGGGAGTGAGGCTGCATCCGGTCAGCGAAAGTGCGCCGATGCTAATGGCAATGGCTATGTTCTTCTTAAGCAAAAGACCCCTCCGGGCAAACGGCTGCCGCGCAGAAGGCAGCCAAAATGTAGGCGGTAAAGAAAAGCGCGAAGCGATTCTGGGCCCCGGTCGACGAGGCCTGAGCGGCCGTGTTGCCGCCCTGCGCATCCGGAGCCCAGCGCTGGCCTCCGGGACCCCCAGCGGGGCCGTCCCATGGGGAACAGGCGTCAACGTTACTCGATCGTTACCAACGCCCGCAAAACGCCGGCAGCGCTGCAGCGGGACCGTGCAACCGTTTCCCCGACCTGACCTGCGGGAACACTTTTATGACGCGGGCTGGAAACAGGGCCCGGAAAACGGCCGGGAGAACACGGATCCGGAAACGCGGCGCACAAAAACGGCCCCGAGAACACGGAGCCGGAAACGCGGCCCGCAAACACGGCCCGGACACAGGGGACCCGCCCGCGTTCAAAGCGCGTCGTGGGGTTGGACTGGCCGGCGCGTGCCGGAAAGAATGAGCGGGTGAGTGCTGCCGGCGAATTCGTGGATGACACCTTGCAGCGCGAGGCTTCCTGGTACCGGGCCGAGGAGATGCGCCACCGGTTCGGCAGCGGTATGCGGTACTACGGGGCGTCGGTTGGCGCGGTGCGCGGAACGGTCCGGGACGCCCTTCGCCGCCACACCGGATTTGGCCACGACGAGGTCACCGCCCTGAGTTCCGAACTCTGGGAGGTGCCGGTCTACGAGCGGCGCCTGGCCGCCGTCGTCCTTCTGCAGTCCAAGGTGGGGCTGCTGACCAACTCCGACCTGACGCGCATGGAGGGATTTGTGCGGGACGCGCAAATACCGTCGCTGGTGGACCCGCTCGCCGTCGACGTCGTTGGTCCGCTGGTGGACGGGCTTGCGGGCCAGGCCCGCATGCGTGCCGACGCGGTGCTGGAGCGGTGGGCGGGGGACCCCGATGCCTGGCTCCGCCGCGCGTCCCTGTTGGCACCGCTGCGGGCGCTGAGATCCGGTGGCGGTGACTGGGATGGTTTCGTCCGCCGCGCCAGGATTGCCGCGGACGCGCAAGCAACAACGACGACGGCGGACAGCCGCCCCGACCGTGAAGCCGTTGACGCCGTGCTGGACGCCGTGGCTGAACGAAGGCCGGAGCTCCGGCTCGCTTTCCGCCACTAGGACGTGGAGCCCACGAATAACAGAAGTGCTAGACCGAAGCCGGTGCGGGCTGCAGTTCCTCTTCCGCCTCAGGGGAGACAGAGTCGTTTGCGGCAGGGCCGGCTGGAGCAGCTGGCGTGACCGCCGGGCGGACGGACGGAGCCGCGGCGAAGTGCGGGCGGAGCGGGTGGAACTGGCTGTGTCCCATGCTGCCGAATTCATAGGCGCTCTCGGCATGCTCGGACCGGTCGACGCCGGCCACCTCGGCCTCATGGCTGACCCTGAAACCGATGGTCTTGTGGATCGCGAGGCCGATGATTGCGGTCACCAGCCCGGAGAGAGCGAGCGTGATGAGAACGGCAACGGTCTGGGCGATGAGCTGCTGGACGCCGCCGCCATAGAAGAGGCCGCCGCCTTCGCCGTTGACGGGGAGGGCAATGAAGCCGAGAGCGAGGGTGCCCACCAGGCCGGAGCCCAAGTGCACGCCGACGACATCCAGGGAGTCGTCGAAGCCGTACTTGAACTTCAGTTCGACGAACAGCGCCGAGGCCACTCCGGAAACCAGGCCCAGGCCGATGGCGGCCACTGGGCTGATGTTGGCGCACGACGGCGTGATGGCCACGAGGCCGGCGACGGCACCGGACGCGGCGCCCAGGGAGGTGGGGTGGCCGTGGCGGATCTTCTCGGTGAGCAGCCAGCTAAGCATGGCGGCGCACGGCGTCACCAGGGTGTTGACCCAGATCAGTCCGGCCTGTTCTGCCGTGGTGGCGGCGCCGGCGTTGAAGCCGAACCAGCCGAACCAAAGGAGTCCGGCACCGAGCATGATGAACGGGACGTTGTGCGGGCGGTGTCCCGGGTCCTTGCCGAAGCCGTGGCGCTTGCCGACGATCACGGCCAGAACCAGGGCGGCGATGCCGGAGCTGATTTCGACGACGGCGCCGCCGGCGAAGTCGATGACCTGGCCGAAGATGGCGGTCACTGCTCCGCCCTGGCTCATGAGGCCGCCGCCCCAGATCATGAATGCGAGCGGGCAGTACACGGCCGTGATCCAGATCGGCACGAAGAGAACCCAAGCGGTGAACTTGGCACGGTCGGCGATCGCGCCGCTGATGAGGGCGACGGTGAGGATCGCGAACGTTCCGGCGAAGCCGGCCTTGATCAGGTCGGGGGTGGCCATCAGGCCGCCGAGGCCGAAGCTGGCGAACGGGTTGCCGAACAGGCCCAGGACGCCTTCGCCGGTGCTCATGGAGTAACCCCAGAGCACCCAGACGACGCCCACGATGCCGGCGGACACGAAGCTCATCATGATCATGTTGAGGGAGGCCTTGGCGCGGGTCATGCCGCCATAGAAGAGGCCCAGTGCCGGGGTCATGAGCAGCACCAGTGCCGCCGACACCATCATCCAAACGTTCGCCGCAGTGATTTCCACGCGTTTTCCCTTCCCAGGAAACTCATCCTTTCCGCGGCCCGCTGATGCCGGCGCCGCGCCCCTCATTGATAGTGGTGGATTTATGTTTCGGGTCTGGGCGTGGCAAGTTACGCAGGGGTTTCAAAAATCGCGCCTACGTAAAGCCCGCGTGACTGCCGTGTTTCGGATTTGTTAACGGAGTCTGTTGGCCGGGATGGTTTTCGTCTCAAGCTGACGTGGTTTTGCCGGGAATGCAGGGCGAGGCCGGTGAGCCGCCGTGAAAGCTGACTCTGGAAGGCCGCGTTACGGGCACATGAATGAAACATATCCTTGGCCGGTTCTGTTGACCGGATCTGAGCGGGGCGGCCACCATGGGATATGACTGAATCTGCAGCTACCGGCGATGACTATTTCACTGAGAATCCGCACGCGGATGTTGCGGCGGATGCCGCTGGCGCCACGGCAGGGGCGGACAGCCCCGGTAGCGTCGAAGCCATTGCCGAGGAGGTCCGCGACGAGATTAGGCTGGGCCATGTCGAGGACGATGTGAGCCACGTTCTCAAGGAGCGGCTGGACGGTGCCGGCATCAGCATGCGGCCTGAAGACGTGGACGACCTCGCCGAGGACATCGAACGGGACGTGTCCAGCTAGGAGCGCCATGAACGACCCATATGACCTGGAGCGGTTCGTCAGCGCCCAGAATGACGGCGCCACCTACGCCCAGGCCCTGGCGGAGCTCCGCGCCGGCAGCAAGCGCAGCCATTGGATGTGGTTCGTCTTTCCCCAGGTTGCCGGCCTGGGGCAAAGCGCCACGTCCAGAAGGTACGCCATCGCGTCCCTTGATGAGGCCCGTGCCTACCTGCAGCATCCCGTGCTGGGACCGCGGCTGATCGAATGCGCCACAGCGGTGGATAACGTGGGCAACCGCGGCGCGGCGGAGATTTTCGGCGGCATCGACTCCCGGAAGCTTCAGTCGTCCATGACGCTGTTCCTCCGGGCGGCACCGGAAGAACAGGTATTCCGGAGCGTCTTGGAGCACTACTTCGGCGGGCAGGCCGACGCCGCCACCGACGGGCTGCTGGCGGACCCGCGCGGCTAAGTGGTAGTTGCCCTTCACCCGGATAGGTGGCGGACCTAGACTGAGAGGACGAGCCAGCCTGCAGCCAGCGGGCTGGGCAGACGGAAGGACAGTGGCATGGGTCTGGACGACAAGATCGACAATGCAGCAGAAAAGCTTGGCGGCAAGGCCAAGGAAGGGGCTGGCAAGGCCAGCGACGATCCGGGCCTTGAGGCCGAAGGTAAAACTGACCAGGCGAAGGCCGATCTGAAACAGGCCGGTGAAAAGGTCAAGGACGCCTTCAAGAAGGACTGACCAAACAGGATCACCACGTCTGATTCTCCGTCTGCAGCGGAGATTCGAAGGGAGTCCCGCCAGGAACAGCGGCAGGGCTCCCTTTCCTGTGTGCGGGTCAGGGCGTGGAGCTGACCGCCACCAGCTGGACGTCGGTCAAACTGCCGTTTACGACGACGGCGGTCATGTACGTGCATACAGGTTGCCGGCGGCGGTCCGTGGGGGAGCCGGGGTTGAGCAGGCGCATTCCGCCGGGCGCCACTGTGTCCCAGGGAATGTGGGAATGGCCGAAAATGAGCACATCCGTATCGGGAAAGAGCGCCTCGCAGCGCTGTTCCCGGCCCTTGGCCTGACCGGTCTCGTGAATCATGCTGAACCGGACGCCGTCGAGCGTCACACTGGCCGTCTCCGGCAAGCGGCGCCGCAGCCCGTCGCCGTCGTTGTTTCCGTAAACGCCGATCAGGCGCGCGCTGCGCTGTTCGAACTCGTCGAGCATGCGCTCGCTGACCCAGTCGCCTGCGTGGAACACCACGTCCGCTTCCTCAACGGCGGCCCACACCTGTGCGGGCAGTGCCTTGGCGCGCTTCGGGACATGGGTGTCGGCTACAAGGACCAGGCGCAGGCTCATCGAAGCATCTTCCCATGAGGCAGACTGGGACGATGGAGAAATCATTCCGCCGTCCCCGGGTGACCCCCGCCGTCCCCTTGGCCCCCGCGACCCGGGCGACGCCTGGGTGGAAGGCGACCGGGGAAAGTTCTGGGGGCGCTTCGGATCGGCCGGCCTCCTGGCCCATGATCCCGGGAAGGGTGTCCTGCTGCAGCACCGCGCCACGTGGAGCCACCATGGAGGAACCTGGGGGCTTCCCGGGGGAGCCCTGCACCAGGGCGAGGACGCCGTGACGGGCGCACTGCGCGAGGCCCATGAGGAGGCGGCCGTTCCCGAGGAAAGCGTCAAGGTGCTTTTCACATCCGTGTTCGACGTCGGCTACTGGTCCTACACCACCGTGGCGGTGCGGGTGCTGGAACCGTTCGAACCGGCCATCAACGACCCGGAGAGCATCGAACTGCTGTGGATTCCCGTCGACGAGGTGGCCGGCATCAACCTGCACCCCACCTTCGCCGCCTCCTGGCCGGAGCTGCGCGGCAGGCTGCTGGACGGCGTCAGCGATGGACACTGACAGGTTCCGCCTGCTGCTGGAGGAAGAACGGGAGAGGAAGCTCGCCCTCCTGCCCGCGCTTCGCGCAGACATAGCTTCGGCGAATGCCGCAAGGCAGAACTCCAACGTCGACGACGAGCATGACCCCGAGGGGGCCACGATCGCCTTCGAACTATCGCAGGCGTCCGCACTCCTGGACCAGAGCCGCTCCGGACTGGCGGAAGTGGATGCCGCCCTCGAGCGGATCCGCGCCGGCACTTACGGAATATGCACGGTGTGCGGAGAGCAGATCGCCGAGGGGCGGCTGGAGGCGCGCCCATGGACCCCCTTCTGCATCCGCCACACGGGCGGCCGGGCATAATCCCATCCCTTCGCCGAGGATGCCCCGGGCCTGTTCCGCCGAAGGGAAGAGCATCGTACTCTAGGGCTGGGAGGTGATTGCCATGCAGGCAACCCAGGGAGACCGCATCATCATTCGGGGCAGGACAGTGGAGTCCTCTGACCGGCACGGTGAGATTTTGGAGGTCAAGGGCCAAAACGGAGCGCCGCCGTATCACGTCCGTTTTGACGATGGCCACGAGACCATCCTGTACCCCGGCGGCGACTTCACCGTCGAGCACCACACCACCTAGCTCCCCGGATGACCGCACCGCCACGGCCCGACCGGACCCTGATCGCAGTCCTTGCCATCATTGCCGGTCTCGTCGCCGTGGCGCTCGCTGTGGTCTTTTTCCGCGGCCAGCCGGAGCCGCTGGCCGAGAATACGCCGGCGGGTGTGGTCCAGCGGTATGCGGCCGCCGTCCTCAACAATGACGGCGCGGCAGCCGCGCGCTATTCCACAGACGGGCGGTTTGGGACGTCGTACCCGGACAGGCCGTGCGTGCCGGCCGACCGTCCTGCGGCGGGCACGCTGCGGGTCACGCTGGCCTCCACAGTAGAGCATGGCAACACGGCGGAGGTGCACGTCGTCCTGGCCACGTCCGACGGCAACGGCCCGTTCGGGAACCCCGAATACGAGACTGAGGCCGTGTTCGGCCTGGAGCGGGTCAACGGCAACTGGCTGGTTGCAACCGCTCCGTGGCAGCTCACCATCTGTCCGGTTCCGGCGGTGGCGCCGTGAGCACGGTCGGGCAGGGCACAGGCCGGTCATCATCGCCGGCAGTGCCCGCCGTGCGGCGGCTGGTGGTCTTCGTGCTCCTCTTCGTCCTCGTGCTGATCGGCGCGTCCGGCGTGGCCGGCCTGTTGGAGCGGCTGCTGACGGCGGGCACAGCACTTGCAGGGAACGACGTCGGCAGCCTCGCCCGGTCCCTCGCGTTCGGCCTGGTGGGCGGGTGCATGGCCGCTGTCCTGTGGTGGCTGGCGTGGCGCCGGCAGGGGGAGGACGCGGAACGTTCCTCCATTGCCTGGGGACTGTACGTCGCAGGTGTCTACACCGTGGCCCTCGTCACCGCTGTCACGGCGTTGCTCGGCGCCGTGGCCCAACTGGTGGGTCTGCTGGCCCGTGCCGGAGCCGGTGCGGCGGGTACGGATGTCCTGGCTGAGGGAACGCAATGGCGTTCGTCCCTGGCCATGGGTCTGGTGTGGGCGGCCGTCTGGGCGTGGCACCGGTGGATGTGGCTGCACCGCAGTAAGGGACCGCGCCGGCTGAACACGGTCCCGGCGCTCGCAGGGTCGGTCCTGGGGCTGTTGATATTCGCCGGCGGAGCCGTGACCTCGCTGGGCGGGCTTCTCGAAGCGTCGTTGCGGGGGCTGGCCGGTGCGCAGGACGTGGGAGCACCCTGGTGGGTTGCGGTGCTGCAGTCGCTCATCTGGGCCGCCGGCGGATTCCTCGTTTGGTGGTGGCACTGGGTCCGGGGTGGGGCGCGGCGCCTGTCCTCACCGCTGGCCAACGTGGCCGCGGCGGTCTTCGGCGTGCTTGGCGGCTGCCTCACAGCAATGGCCGGTGCCATCACCGCGGTGTTCGTCCTGCTGCGGCTGGTACTGGACCGCTCCGAAGAGATGCTCCGGCTCGTGGATCCCCTTGGCCCCGCGCTGGCAGCGGCCGCGGTGGGGTCCCTCGTCTGGCGATACCACTCGGTGCTGACGGCCGGGCGGTCGGAGAAAATGCGGGAGGCGGGGCGGCTGCTGGCCTCGGGCGTGGCCCTGGTCGCTGCGGCCTCAGGCGTGGGGGTGGTGGTCAACGCGGCCCTGGGGTTTGCCGAAACAACGTTGGCCGGAACGGGCAGGCGCACGCTGCTCCTGGGCGGCATCAGCGCGCTGGCTGTGGGCGGGGCAGTGTGGTGGCGGGCATGGCAGCCAGCGAACCGCGGCGCATCGGCGAGCGCCGACAGTGTGGAGGCTCAAGAGCGTGCAGGCGGTTCGGGCAGCGTAGACGGCCTGCCTGCCCGCCCTGCTGCCGGACGGCGGGTCTACCTCGTGGCCATCTTCGGGATCAGTGCCGTCGTGGCGCTGATCGCCCTGCTGGTGGTCGGCTACCAGGTCTTTGAATATCTCCTGGACCCGGTGCCTTCGGGAAACTTTGTGGGCCGGATCCGATCGCCGCTCGGGCTGCTGACCGCCACGGCTCTCGTGGCCGCCTATCACTACAGCGTCTGGCGCCGGGAGCGCGCGGCGCCGCCGGCGGACACTGGCCGCACCATCGGGGAGGTTGTCCTGGTGACAGGCTCCGATCCCGCTCCGCTCCTACGCGCCATCCGGAATGCGACCGGTGCCAATGTGACGGTGTGGCTGCGTTCCACCCGTCCGGCACGACAACCGGATACCGGGCCGACGGATACTGGACAGCCGGATTCCGCACAGACGGACCCTGCACAGCCGGATCCCGGAACGGTCGTGGCCGCGCTGGCAGGTGTGATCGCAGAGCGGGTGTTGGTCGTCGTCGGACCCGGCGCCCGGATTGACGTCATCCCGGTACGGGATGGCACCGTCAGGAAACCGGCTGGCCCTTGATCGGGGCCCGGTCAACGCCGTATTCGGCCGTCACCAGGATGGGCAGGTGGTCCGACTTCCCCCGGGGCAGCGTCTCCACGCTTTCAATGTCCAGGCCCAGTGACGTGGCAAAGTCGAAGTGGCCTTTGAAGACCTTGTACCGCGTGTACGTCCTGCGGTTGCTCAGGGACAGTGCGTAGCCGGAGTTCTTCATGTGCGTGTCAAGGCTCTTGGTGAAGAACGGATAGTTGAAGTCGCCCACCATCAGTGTCATGAGCCCGGTGCCCATGCTCAGCAGTTCGGCGTGCGCCGCGTGGATCTGCTTGCGCCGCAGCGAGTTTGACGCCGTGAGCGGGGCGGCGTGGAACGAACCCACCACCAGCTCATGGTCGGTTTCGTTGTCCACCATCCGGGTGCCGATCAGCCGCTCATGGGCCGGTGCCATCACTCGGTCGTGCATGGACTTCTTCAGGGCGAAGGTCTGGGTATCCAGGGCCGTGAACCGGTCAGCCCGGTAGTAGATGGCCAGGCCAAGCCGGTTGCCCTTGGTGTAGTCGGCCAAGTGGAGCGGGCCGAGCGTGTCAGGCAGATCGGATGAGTCACATTCTTGAAGGCACAGGACGTCTATCCCAAAGTTGCGGGCCAGACTCATCAGTTCACCGCTCGCCTTGTGCTTGCGGAGGTTGTAGCTAATAACTCGCATCGAACACCTCTTCCGAGGGCTGCTAGAAGGACCAGTCTCCGAGTCTACCCAGATCATCATATGGAGATCCGGACATTAAGCGCGCGTCCGGCGGGGCAAAATTATGCCGCGCCGGACGTGTGCCGCGTGCTGCTGGTTCCCGGGGTGACCACCATGCCGGAGCTTCCGGCAGCTGCCACGGCGCCGCCGGAGGCGTTCTCCGTCATCGGAGGCGGTCACCGATACCGTGCCGCCGCTGATGGCGATGTGCTCGGCGGCGGCCCCGTACGCCGGAAGCGATAGAGTGAACCGGGATTAACCGATCACGCTTTGAAGGAGTCAACGTTGACTGCTGAACTCCCGGAACTCGCCGACGGCGACTTCTACTACCAGGACCTTGGCGGCGGCCGCTTCCGGTCCACCATCCACGCCCAGGGGGCTTGGAACGCCCACGAACAGCACATGGCCCCGGCGTCGGGACTCCTGGCGGACCGCCTCGACCGGCATGAACCCCGGAACGACATGCGCATGGCCCGGCTCAGCTACGAAATCCTGGGACTGATCCCCGGCGGTGAATTTGAAATCGTCACTACAACGCTGCGCCCGGGACGCACGATCGAGCTGCTGCAGGCAGAGCTGGTGGCCGCCGGCCGCATCGCCATCAGGGCAACGGCCTGGCGCATGGTCACCAGCGAGACGTCCGCGGTGGCCGCCGTCGAGGACGGCACCATCCCGTCGCCGGACGAATGCAAGCCGTACGACGGCGCGAGCGTGTGGCCCGGTGGGTATATCCGCTCCCTGGAAATGCGGGTGGCGGAGGGGCACCGTCCCGGCGCCGGGAAGGTGTGGCTGCGCACGGACCACCCCCTCACGGACAGGAACGACAGCACGGACATGGCGCGGCTGATGGGGCTGGTGGACACCGCCAACGGCATTGCCGCACGGGTGCCGCCGGGCAAGGGCAGCTACGCTTTCCCCAACCTGGACCTCCAGATCCACATGTACCGGCGGCCGGTGGGTGAGTGGCTGGGACTGGACAATGCTGTGTCCTTCGGTGCTGACGGCATCGGCCTCACCTCGACCGTGCTCCACGACCTGTCCGGCCCGTTCGGGCGGGCGGAGCAGATCCTCACGCTGCGGAAGGGCTGACCGCCGTCGATTGTGGGCCGGCTAGTGGAAGACCAGCCAGCCCGCCAGCGTGGCGAGGGCGGTCAGCAGTGCACCCCATGCCATGTCCACCACAATGAGCTGCAGCGGCCAGGTCCTGAGCGTCGCGGCGTTGGTGAGGTCGTAGGTTGCGTAGGCAAAGGCGCCCAGCGCCGCCCCATGGCCGACGGCGGTCAGCCAGGTGCCGCCGTCGAGCGCCGGCCGGAGGGCAAAGAAAACGATGCCCGCAATGTAAATCAAATAGAACGCCACGGCGTACCCTAGATTGGGCCGCCGAGCCAGCAATTCACCGACGTGGCCGCGGTAAAACGGGTTCATGAGCTTGAGCCACACGGCGTCGATCACGGCGAAGGCAGCCGCGACGACCAGGAATTGCAACATGACCATAAGGGAGCTTAGCAACATGCAGCAGGCCGGGGCTGAATCACGGACTTTGACCCTCGTCCGGCAGGATCAGTCCCTCGGCGCAGTCCGGGACCTTGATTTCGGAATCGAGCTCCTCGGCAAGGCCAGGGCCGGGGACATTGGGCCCACCCTTCGGCTGTACCGGCCCGCGCCGACTGTTGCCTTCGGCCAGCGCGACACCCGCCTGCCCGGCTTCGGCGCCGCTGCCCAGGCGTGCCGCGACCTCGGGTTCGAACCCCTGATCCGCAAGGCGGGAGGCCGCGCCGCCGCGTACCACGAGGGCACCCTCATCATCGACCACGTGGAGCCGCACAGCGATGCGATCGCCGGAGCCAAGGGCCGGTTCGCCTTTTTCGGCGGGATGCTGGCGGGGGCGCTGCAGAGCGTGGGCGTGCAGGCCGCCGTCGGTGAGATCCCCGGGGAGTACTGCCCGGGTGAATACAGCGTGCACGGCTTCGCATCCGTTGCGCCCGAGCACCGGATCAAGCTGGTGGGCACGGCCCAGCGTGTGGTGTCCGGCGCCTGGCTGTTCAGCTCCGTCGTCGTGGTGGAAAACTCGGCGCCCATCCGTGAGGTGCTCACGGCCAGTTATGCGGCCCTGGGGCTGGACTGGGATCCGGCGACGGCCGGCGCGGTCAACGACCTCGTCCCCGGCCTTGACGTGCAGGCCATCGAGGACGCGGTGGTCCGAACCTACGGGGACTACGCCGCGATGGGCGAGGCGGACTTCAGCAGTCTTCACGCCTAGCGTTTGGCTCAGCCTCCGCCGCGGCCTGTTCCGTGGACGGAATTATTCGGTGGCTGAAGGAATCTGGCAGATCATGAGGACGTTTCCGTCCGGGTCCCGGAAATTGAACCACTGGTCGTCGTTGACAGCCGTGAGTTCCACACCCCGGGTTTTCATGAACGCGTGCGCCGCATGGATGTCCGCGGTGTTGAAGTGGAACGCCGGAACCTGGAAGACGGCGCCGGGGGAGTAGATCCTGCTGTCCAGAACCAGGCCGGCCCCCTCCATGGGAAGGATGTACAGGTGGTCCAGCAGGACCTTGTCATCGGCGGGCACGCCCAGCATGCCGCAATACCAGTCGCGGGCTTCCTCGATATCGCTGACGGGGACAAAGACGGTGCCGATCTGCGGGGAAACTGGATTCACAGCAATCCTTTGGAACGCGGGAAGGAACTTGAACTGTAACGCGCCGGCCCGGCCGGCGCCGGAAGCGTCGCCGGGCCCGGAATTTTCGTACCCAGAGCTGTCGATTTCAAACGCCGGGGAGAGGACGATTAAAGGACAGCCGCTGAAAAGGAGGTCGGTGATGTGCTATTCATCGCGGGCGGATTTTGGCTGGGACACCCGAAAGGATACCGTCCGAAAGCCTGAGGCGCACCGGGTACCGGCGCCGCCGGAAGCTGCGCACGGGAACCCACTGCCCGTGGACCATCCGGAAACCCGGAGCCACGCGGACGAGACAAGGCTGTGGGCCTTCCTGGCCCGCCGCAAGGAGCCCCGCCGCAGGGAAGCCCACGCACCCAGACCGGAGCAGGACCGCATCGGCGAAAAGGTCTGAACAAAAAAGTAGAGGCACCGGAGTTCCGGTGCCTCTACTTTTTGTTACTACTGTGGCGTCTGCCCTAGGCGGCTAGCCTGCTCTTGACCTCGGCTGCCGACGGGTTCGTGGCCGCGGTGCCGTCCGGGAAGAGGACGGTGGGGACGGTGCGGTTGCCGCCGTTGATCTGCTCCACGAGCTCGGCCGTGCCGTCGACCTCTTCGATGTTGATCTCGGTGTAGCCGATGCCCTGCGCGTCGAGCTGCTTCTTCAGCCGGTTGCAGTAGCCGCACCAGGTGGTCGAGAACATGGTGATGGTGCCGTCTTCGGGGGTAAAGTCCACGGGCTCTCCTCGGATTGATATGGTCCTGTCGGTTTCCTTCCCCACAACCGTAACCCGGGCGCCGGTATTCCCCCGTCTCTGTTGCGATGGCATGCTGGTGCCATGTGTGGACGTTACGTCATGGCCCGGGCAGTAGGGGATCTGCTGGCCGAATTCGACGCTGAACTTGAGAACGAAACCGTGATCCCGCCGTCGTGGAACGTTGCCCCCACCGACGGTGCGCCGATTGTTTTGGAACGGCTTATCGACGGCGACACGGTCCGCCAGCTGCACGTCGCACGCTGGGGCCTGGTCCCGTCGTGGGCGAAAAGTCCTGCCATGGGCGCGAAGATGATCAATGCCAGGAGCGAGTCGGTCCTTGAGAAGCCGGCGTTCCGCAAGGCCGTGCAGTCGAGGCGCTGCGCGGTCCCGGCGGACGGCTACTACGAGTGGAAGCAGGGGGAGGGCCGCAGCAAGCAGCCGTATTACGTCCACCCCCGGGACGAGTCCGCCATGGCCTTCGCCGGACTGTACGAGTGGTGGAAGGATCCGTCCGTGCCGCCGGGCGAACCCGCACAGTGGATGCTGTCGATGTCCATCATGACGGCGGACTCGCCGCCGGCGGGAACCGAAGGAACGGTGTTCGCCGAACTCACGGCACTCCACGACCGCGTCCCGCTGCCGATGAGCCGCGACACCATGGCGGCCTGGCTTGATCCGCAGGTGGATGACGCCGCCGGCCTCGTGGACCTGGTCCGGTCCGGAGTGAAGGAGGTTGCCGCCGGCTGGCGGGTGGATTCCGTGGGCAAGGCGGTGGGTAACGTCCGCAACAACTCCCCGGACCTCATCGAGCCGGTGGAGGCTCTCTTCTGACGCTGCGGGAACCCGGAAGGGAACCCGGCCGGAACCAGCGGCGGGCCGCAATCAGACGGTGACCCGGCCGCCGTCGTCCACCGTCCAGGTCGGGTTGAAGGCAATCTCCCAGCGGAAGCCGTCCGGATCGGCGAAGTAGGCGGTGTAGCCGCCCCACGGCTGGGTCTTGCCAGGAGCCACGACGGCGGCGCCGGCCGACTCTGCCTGTGCCATCACCTGGTCCACCTGCCCCGCGCTGCCCACGTTGTGGCTGAGCGTAATGCAGGGAGCGGCGGAAGGAGCGTCGACGGCGGCCTCGGACTGCATCTGCCCGGCATCCCACAGGGAGAGAATCAGGCCGTGGTTGGCCTGGATGAAGATGACTTCGTCGGGAACCTCGCGGTGGACCGGCCAGCCCAGGCCGTCCACATAGAAGCGCCGGGAGGCGGCCACGCTGCGCACTCCCAATGAAATAAAATCGACTCTGGGCTGCATGGTTCGATACTGTCATGATCATGCCCACAAATCACGGAGACGAGAAAAACGCCCAGGCTGACCGGGAACAGCTCGCCGCCGTGCGGGTCGCGGTGGACGAGGTGGACGAGCAGATCGTCACGCTGATTGCGCGCCGTGAACGCCTGATCCGCATCGCTGGAACGCTGAAGGGCGACGACGCCGAGGTGCGGGCGCCGGGCCGCGTGGAGCGGGTTATCGAGCACGTGCGCCTGGCCGCCGAGAAAAAAGAAATCGACCCGGATATCGTGGAAACCACGTACCGGGCCATGATCTCGAAGTTCATCGAGCTTGAGATGAAAATCCACAACGACAACAGCTGAGATGCTGGCAGGCGCGTCGGAGCGCGGAGGCGGCTGATCGGGCTGCTGCCCGGTGCCGCTCGCGGTGGCGCTGACCCTCTAGAGCTTCTCCTCTACGGGCACGCCGGACTGGAATTCCCGCCCGTCGGCCTCGCTGAACGCGGACATCAGATGGCTCTTGTCGAGCCCCAGGACCGTGCTCATGGGAAAGTTGCCCGTGATGGTGTTGCCCGAGTGCTCAACGCTGCTGAGGTCGAAGTTCTCCTCCGTGCCGTCATGGCTGAAGGAGTAGATCGAGACCGCCTCGCCGTTCATGAACTCGATTCCCAGCCTCCGTTGATGCGAATAATCCGGAGTGGCAGCCACGAGCCCCACAACAAAGGCGCCCGATGCTGGAATGCTGCCGTCGATATCGAACTTTGCCACCAATGTGCTTTCTTTGGCGGCGATGCTTACCTGCTTCAGGAGCGCGTCATTGGAACTCATGGGACCATCCTGCCCTGTGAGCCGCCGTCCGTCCACACCCATCTAGGTTTTGTCTCCGGCCCGGCGTAGACTGGAACTATTCGAATACATATTCGAATGCCTGCGTATTATCCGCAGGATGGGATTGGTATCCGGAGGCACCCATGGGAACGTTCAGCGAGTCTGTCGACGTCGTCTGCGCACCTACCGGTGAGCCGGCGGAGCTTCGGTGGGGCGGAAGGGAATACCGGGTCTGCGCTGAACCCTTGCGCTGGTATGAACGGCGCCAGTGGTGGGCCGAGGAACGGCGTGCCCCGCTGGGAAGCGGGCCAGGGCTTGTGGACCATGAGATCTGGCGGGTGCAGGTCCTGCCTGCCAGCAGTTGCAGCCCGCCGGAAAATCCGGCTGCAGAACCGGCTGAACCCCTGACCCTTGACCTGGTGCGGCACACCGGCAGCGGACGCTGGCGGCTGCTCCGGATCCATGACGCCCTCAAGCCCAGAGACGCATTCCAGCACAAATCAGCATGAGCTTCACTCACCTCCACGTTTCCACCGCCTTCAGCGCCCATTACGGCGTCTCCTGGCCGGATGAACTCGCCCAGGCGGCAGCTGCCCAGGGCGCAACCGCCCTGGGGTGCACGGACCGGGACGGCCTGTATGGCACCGTAAAACACCTCAAGGCGTGCATGGCTGCCGGGATTGCCCCCGTGGTCGGCGTCGATCTGTCAGTGTTCGACGACGAAGGGGACCACGGGGGCGGGCTGCCTGATGTCCGGGTTGCCAAAACCCGGTATTCGGCGGACCGCGTCACAGGGCGGGTCGTAGTGCTCGCGCACGGACACAACAACGGCGCGGGGTACAAGGCCCTGTGCCGGCTGATCTCCGACGCACACGCCCGCACCACGGGCAAAGCAGGGGGCGCGGTTCCCGTTGCCGTCACCAGGGCTGAACTCGCCTCACGGGTGCTGGACCCGGAAACCCTGAAACCGGTGCTCACCATTCTGTTGGGCCCGGATTCCGACGTCGGCCTGGCACTGGGCGGCCGGCGTTACCTCCGGCCCCGCACCCTGTTCAAGGGCTGGCTGGACGCGATGCCGGCCGGAAGCGTCGCAGCGGAGATCGTCACCCACCTCAGTGCGCCGGGGGAGCCCCTCAGCACGGCCCATGCGGTACGCATGCTCAAGCTGGCGCAGGAATTCAGTGTGCCTGCCGTCCTCACCAACGCAGTCCGCTACTGCGAGGAGGACGGGGCCGCCACCGCGGACGTCCTGGATTCGGCCCGCACGCTGAAGTCACTTCCCGAGCTCTCCGCCGCTCCGCTGCTCCAGCCCAACGGGCAGGGCTGGCTGAAAACCCCTGTCCAAATGGAGGAGCTGGGCAAGGAAATTATCCATGCCGCCGGCTACGGCACAGCTGACCTCCAGGTGCTGCTCGCACAGACTGAGGCGCTCGCGGACCGTTGCCGCATGGACCCCGAGGCTGACATGGGCTGGAAGCAGCCTGTGGTCCCCGAGGCCGCCGTCATCGGCATTGAAGGGGATCCGCTGGCAGAACTGGCCCAGCGGTGCGAAGCGGGAATTGCGCGGCGCTTCCCCGGCATCTCCGGGAAGGCCGAAGCGGACATGCGAGCCCGGCTGCAGCATGAGCTGAAGATCATCGCCCGCCTTGGCTTTGCCTCCTACTTCCTCACCGTGGCCGAGGTTTCCCGAATGATCCTGGACATGGGCGTGAGGGCGGCGGCGCGGGGATCGGGGGCCTCCAGCCTGGTCAACTACCTGATCGACATCAGCCAGGTGAACCCGCTCCAGCACGACCTGATCTTCGAACGGTTCCTCTCCGGTGACCGGTCCACCCTGCCTGACATCGACATCGACGTGGAAAGCGCGGAGCGGCACAACGTCTACCGGAAGATCTTTGACCGCTTCGGCTCCCAGCGCGTCACGCTGATGAGCATGCAGAACGGCTACCGCGCTCGCGGTGCGGTGCGGGACGCCGGCATGGCTTTGGGGATGGACGACGACGATGTCGGCGAGATCGCCAAGCAGCTGTGGCGTTTCTCGGCACGGAAGTTCCGGGAGGCCCTGGAGGAAAAGCCGGAACTCCGTGAGTTTGCCGGGCGGGTGGAACAGCGGAACTTCACCGAGAACCAGCAGCTGGACCTGCTGGTGGACCTCACCGAACGGCTGGACCGCCTTCCACGCCACATCTCCATGCACCCCTGTGGCGTGATCCTGGGAGATGCCACCCTGCTGGACCGGACCCCCGTCCAGCCCAGCGGCCTTGGCCTGCCCATGAGCCAGTTCGACAAACACGACATGGACCCCATGGGCATGCTGAAGCTCGATGTCCTGGGCGTTCGGATGCAAAGCGCCATGGCCTTTGCCGTCCGGGAGATCATCCGCATCCATCCCTCCAAGGCAGAAGTGGTGGCTGCCGGAGCACACCCCGTTGGCCCTGGCGGCAACGGGCCCGACTACATCACCGAGGACGGGCTGATCGACCTCAACGCCGTGCCCCTGGATGATGAGCCGACGTATGAGCTGATCAGAAGCACCCACACGCTGGGGTGCTTCCAGATCGAGTCACCGGGCCAGCGGGAGCTGGTGGGCAAGATGGCCCCGCGCGAATTCAACGACCTCATCATCGACATCTCCCTGTTCCGCCCCGGTCCCATGAAATCGGACATGGTCCGGCCCTTCCTCGAACACCGGCATGGCTTCGCGCCGGAAACCTACCCGCACCCGGACCTGAAGCCGGTGCTTCAGGAAACCCACGGGGTGACGGTCTTCCATGAGCAGATCCTGCGGACCTTCGATGTGATGACCGGCTGCGGGCTGGCAAAAGCCGACGAGTTCCGCAGGGCGTTGAGCAACGACGCCATGGAGGGCCAGGTGGAGGAGTATTTCCGCCGCGAGGCAAAAGCCAGGGGATACAAGCCGGACGTCGTGGACAAGGTCTGGGGCACCCTGAAATCGTTCGCCAGTTTCGGGTTCTGCAAAGCCCATGGCGCCGCCTTCGCCGTGCCCACCTACCAGTCGGCCTGGCTGAAAGCCCACCATCCGGAAGCGTTCCTCGCCGGCCTGTGGGAACACGATCCCGGCATGTACCCCAAGCGGCTCCTCGTTGCCGAAGCACGCCGCATGGGAATCCCCATCCTGCCGCTGGACATCAACCGCAGCGGGGCGGAATACCGGGTGGAGCGGCTCGCTGAAGGCCCTGACCGGGGAAAGCTCGGCATCCGGCTGAGCCTCAATGGCATCTTCGGACTGTCCGGTTCTGAACTGAAGCGGATCGTTGCCGGCCAGCCCTATGATTCACTGGCTGACCTGAGGGCACGGTCCAGGCTGAGCAAGCCCAGCATCAAGCGGCTCGCCCAGCTGGGTGCCTTTGACACCCTGCACCGGGAATCCGGCGGGGCAGCCAACCGGGCAGACCTTGTCCACCACCTCCAGAGCCTTCAGAACAAGCCTGCCAAGAAGGGCGCCGACATCATCGAGGGGCAGCTCGCGCTGCCGCTCGGGGATGTCGAACTGCGCAATATCAAGGCAGGGCTGCCGGAACCCACCGCGGTGGAGAACGTCCGGGCGGAACTCGACCTGATGGCCGTTGACGTCAGCGAGCACCTGATGTCCAGCCACCGGCCGCTCCTGGACGGGCTGGGCGTGACCACCGCGGACAAGCTGCTGGGACTGCGCAACGGCACGGAGGTCCTGGTGGCCGGGGTGCGGATCGCCACCCAGACCCCGCCTATGCGCGGCGGCCGGCGGGTGGTCTTCATCAGCATCGACGACGGCACCGGGTGCGTGGATTCCGTGTTCTTCCACGAGGCGCAGGAGAACGCAGGCCCGCTGCTGTTCGGAACCCGGCTGCTGCTCATCCGGGGAACCACCCGGCGGACCGGCCCGCGCGGCATCAGCCTCAGCGCCAGCATGGCGTGGGACCTCAGCAAGGTGGACACCCTGCCGTTCCCGGAACGGGGGACCGCTGTGCCTGAGGAGATCAGGCAACAGGGGCCCTTGGAAGGCATCAGCAGGACCCTCGCCATCACCGGACTGGGAAGCTGACCTGCCTTGCCGCCGTGGCGCTTTGGCTCGCCACTTCAGCAACAGATAACATTGACGAGGCTGGCTGTGGTCCCCGTACGCCACAAGCTACGAAGCCTGAACTTTGAATAGGAGACACCCGTGTCAGATGCCCAGCAGATCACCCTCATCGTCGATGGCGAAGAAATGAAGGTGACTACCGGGACCACCGGCGCGGAACTCTTCTTTGAGCGCCGCGACGTCGTTGTGGCCCGGGTCGACGGCGAACTCAAGGACCTGGACCAGCCCCTTCCCGAGGGTGCCGAGATTGAAGGCGTCACCATCGATTCCCCCGACGGGCTCAACGTGCTGCGCCACTCCACCGCCCATGTCATGGCCCAGGCCGTGCAGCAGTTGCGCCCTGACGCCAAACTGGGCATCGGTCCCTACATTACGGACGGGTTCTACTTCGACTTCGACGTCGAGGAGCCCTTCACTCCGGAGGACCTGCGCCAGCTGGAAAGGATGATGCTCAAGATCGTCAACCAGAACCAGAAGTTCGTCCGCCGCGTCGTCACCGAGGACGAGGCCCGCGAAGCGATGAAGAACGAGCCGTACAAGCTCGAACTGCTGGGCAAGAAGAACGACGCCGCAGATGCCGGCGAAGGCGTCAACGTCGAAGTGGGCGCCGGCGACATCACCATCTACGACAACGTCGACCGCAAGAGCGGGGACAGCGTCTGGTGCGACCTGTGCCGCGGCCCGCACCTGCCCAACACCAAGCTGATCTCCAACGCCTTCGCGCTGACCAGGTCCTCGGCCGCGTACTGGCTCGGCAACCAGAACAACCAGCAGCTGCAGCGCATCTACGGCACCGCGTGGCCTACTAAGGACGCACTGAAGGCATACCAGGAACGCATCGCCGAAGCCGAGCGCCGCGACCACCGGAAGCTGGGCGCCGAGCTGGACCTGTTCTCCTTCCCGGACGAGCTGGGCTCGGGCCTGCCGGTCTTCCACCCCAAGGGCGGCATCATCCGCAAGGCCATGGAGGACTACTCGCGGCAGCGCCACGTGGACGCCGGCTACGAGTTCGTCTATACCCCGCACATCACCAAGGGCCACCTGTACGAGGTATCCGGCCACCTGGACTGGTACCGCGACGGCATGTTCCCCGCTATGCACATCGACGCGGAGCACAACGAGGACGGCACCGTCCGCAAGCCCGGCCAGGACTACTACCTGAAGCCGATGAACTGCCCCATGCACAACCTGATCTTCCGTTCGCGCGGCCGCTCCTACCGCGAACTGCCGCTGCGGCTGTTCGAATTCGGCTCGGTCTACCGCTACGAGAAGTCCGGCGTGGTGCACGGCCTGACCCGCGTGCGGGGCATGACACAGGACGACGCCCACATCTACTGCACCCGCGAGCAGATGAAGGACGAACTCACCACCACGCTGAACTTCGTCCTGGGCCTGCTCAAGGACTACGGGCTGGACGACTTCTACCTCGAGCTTTCCACCAAGAACGAGGACAAGTTCGTCGGCGACGACGCCACCTGGGAGGAAGCCACCCGCACCCTGGCCGAAGTGGCCGAGGCTTCCGGGCTGGAGCTCGTCCCGGACCCGGGCGGAGCCGCGTTCTACGGACCCAAGATCTCGGTCCAGGCGAAGGATGCGCTGGGCCGCACCTGGCAGATGTCCACGATCCAGCTCGACTTCAACCTGCCCGAGCGCTTCGAACTCGAGTTCCAGGCCGCCGATGGCACCCGTCAGCGTCCCGTCATGATCCACCGGGCGCTGTTCGGATCGGTGGAGCGGTTCATGGGCGTCCTCACCGAGCACTATGCCGGTGCGTTCCCGGCCTGGCTCGCTCCCGTGCAGGTGGTGGGCATTCCGGTGGCGGAGGCCTTCAATGACTACATGTTCGAAGTCGTCGACAAGCTCAAGGCTGCCGGCATCCGCGCCGAGGTGGACATCTCCTCGGACCGGTTCCCCAAGAAGATCCGCACGGCCAGCAAGGACAAGATCCCGTTCGTGCTGATCGCCGGCGGCGAGGACGCCGAAGCGGGCGCTGTCTCCTTCCGGTTCCGGGACGGCAGCCAGGACAACGGCGTGCCCGTGGAAGAGGCTGTCCAGCGGATCGTGGACGCCGTCCGCAACCGGACCAGCTAGCCGCGGCGGAGGGGGAACACGTGCAGGAGAACACAGGGTCGGGCTATCCGGGCGACGCCGAAGTGACGGACGATTTTGGCCTCGCCGGCGTTCCGGATGCCTTTCAGCGGCTGTGGACTCCGCACCGCATGGCCTACATCAAGGGCGGGCAGCACCAGTTCAAGAACCCGGACGACTGCCCGTTCTGCATCGCGCCCGCGCGCACCGATGAGGAGTCGCTCATCGTGTACCGCGGACGCACGAGCTATGTGGTGCTGAACCTGTTCCCCTACAACCCCGGCCACCTGCTGGTGTGCCCCTACCGCCACGTCCCCGACTACACGGACCTGACGGTGGAGGAAACCGTCGAGTTCGCCGAGCTGACGCAGACCGCCATGCGCGTGCTGCGGAAGGCGGCGAATCCCGGCGGCTTCAACCTCGGCATGAACCAGGGCGTCGTGGGCGGCGCCGGCATCGCGGGGCACCTGCACCAGCACATCGTGCCGCGCTGGGGCGGGGACGGAAACTTCTTCCCGATCATCGCCCAGACCAAGGCGATCACCCAGACCCTTGACGAGGTCCGCCAGCAGGTCGCCGACGCCTGGCCCGGGGAGACGCATGCTGAATAGGCATGCCCGCGGGTTCTTCACCGCGCTGTTCACCCCGATTGCACGCTGGCTACTGAAAATGGGCGTCTCACCGGACGCGATCACCATTGTGGGAACTGCCGGTGTGGTGGTGGGGGCCCTGGTGTTCTACCCGCTGGGCCAGCTCTTTTGGGGAACAGTTTTCATCACGGCGTTCATCTTCTCCGACGTCATCGACGGCATCATGGCCCGCATGCAGAACCTGGGCGGCCGCTGGGGCAACTTCCTGGATTCGAGCCTGGACCGGCTGGCTGACGGTGCCCTCTTTGCCGGCCTGGCCATCTGGTTTTTCACCGGCGGTGCGAATACCCCCATAGCCATTGCCGCCGTCGTCTGCCTTGTCCTTGGCATGGTGGTTTCCTATGTCCGCGCAAAGGCCGAATCCCTTGGCTTCCAGGCGAACGTGGGCATTGCCGAACGTGCTGAACGCCTGGTTTCCGTCCT
Organism: Arthrobacter globiformis; assembly: GCF_046536215.2. Taxonomy (GTDB): domain Bacteria; phylum Actinomycetota; class Actinomycetes; order Actinomycetales; family Micrococcaceae; genus Arthrobacter; species Arthrobacter globiformis_E. The sequence goes on from NZ_CM143421.1 coordinate 191,669, forward strand.
GGTGATCACCGGCCTGACCGGTGCCGGGCTCCCGCCCGTGGTGCTGCTGGCGACCCTGGTGCTGCTGGCCGCGGCGAGCCTTGTCACGGTGGTCCAGCGAGTCCTGGCCGTGCGCGTCCAGTCGCTGGAAGACTCCGAACAAACCTGATTAAGCCGGGCTGCCGCGGTGGGACTAGTATTAGGACTGCCCGGTCAATGGATCCGGTAATCCGGTGTGTGCAAAAACGGCATGTCCGTGCCGCCTGCACTGCCGGCGAAGGTCATCTAGCTACCCATAGGGGTTTTTGTGTCTACACCTGATGTAAGCAACGAAGCCGGCTCGTCCGCCAACAGCGTGACGGGCAGCAGCCGTGTGAAGCGCGGCATGGCGGAGATGCTCAAGGGCGGCGTCATCATGGACGTCGTCAACGTCGAGCAGGCCCGCATCGCCGAAGATGCCGGTGCCGTTGCCGTTATGGCGCTTGAGCGCGTCCCGGCCGACATCCGTGCCCAGGGCGGCGTGTCGCGCATGTCCGATCCGGACATGATCGACCAGATCATCGACGCCGTGTCCATCCCGGTCATGGCCAAGGCCCGCATCGGCCACTTTGTCGAGGCCCAGGTCCTGCAGTCCCTCGGCGTCGACTACATCGACGAGTCCGAGGTCCTGACCCCGGCCGACTACACCAACCACATCGACAAGTGGAACTTCACCGTTCCCTTCGTCTGCGGTGCCACCAACCTCGGTGAGGCGCTGCGCCGCATCAACGAGGGCGCGGCCATGATCCGCTCCAAGGGCGAGGCCGGCACCGGTGACGTTTCCAACGCCACCACGCACATGCGCCAGATCCGCGCCGAGATCAAGAAGCTCGCGGCCCTGCCCGAGGACGAGCTGTACGTCGCGGCCAAGGAACTCCAGGCCCCGTACGAACTGGTCAAGGAAGTTGCCGCCACCGGCAAGCTCCCCGTCGTCCTGTTCACCGCCGGCGGCATCGCCACCCCGGCCGACGCCGCGATGATGATGCAGCTCGGTGCGGACGGTGTGTTCGTCGGTTCGGGTATCTTCAAGTCCGGCAACCCGGCCCAGCGTGCCGCCGCCGTCGTGAAGGCCACCACCTTCTTCGATGACCCGGACGTCATCGCCAAGGCCTCCCGCGGCCTGGGCGAAGCGATGGTCGGCATCAACGTCGACGAGATCCCGCAGCCGCACCGCCTCGCCGAGCGCGGCTGGTAACAGCACGTAATTAGTACGACGGCGGCCGGTCACCTTGCGAGGTGACCGGCCGCCGTCGTCCGCTTTAATGCCTTGGAGTTTTTGTCCACTTAATGGGACTTAGAGGCCCTCGAAGTCGCGACAAATGGACAAAAACTCCAATTTTATTCGAGGCCTCGGCGTTTGAGGAGGGGACCGAGGGTGGCGTCGCGTCCGCGGAGGGTGCGGAACGAGTCGAGCGGGTCCCGGCTGTTGCCGCGGGAGAGGAGTTCCGCGCGGAAGCGGTCGCCGTTGGCCCGGCTGAGCCCGCCGTTTTCGGTGAACCAGTCCACGGTTTCGGCGTCGAGCACCTCGCTCCAGATGTAGGAGTAGTAGCCCGCAGCGTAGCCGTCGCCGGCGAAGATGTGCTGGAAGTATCCCGTCCGGTACCGCGGCGGGATCAGCGGATGGGCCACCCCTGCGGCAGCCAAGGCTTTCGTCTCGAACTCCAGGGCGTCCTCCGGAACGCCCCCGGACTCCAGGACGTGCCAGGCCAGGTCCAGCAGTGCAGCGCCGAGGTACTCCGTGGTGGCGAACCCCTCGCCCCACAGGCGGGACTCGTTCAGCCGGTCGACGACGTCCTGGGCCAGCGGCTCCCCGGTGGCGTGGTGGCGGGCGTAGTTGGCAAGCACCTCCGGCCACATGATCCACATCTCGTTGACCTGGGACGGGTACTCCACGAAGTCCCGCGGCACCGACGTGCCCGAGAAACGGGGGTAGGTGACGCTGGAGAACAGCCCGTGCAGGGCGTGGCCGAACTCGTGGAATGCTGTCCGGACCTCATCGAGGGTGAGCAGCGTGGGCTCCCCGGCGGGCGGCTTGGAGATGTTCAGGTTGTTGATGACCACCGGTTTGGTGTCCAGCAGCGCCGACTGGTCCACCAGTGAATTCATCCAGGCGCCGCCCCGTTTGGTGTCGCGGGTGTAGTAGTCGCCGAGGAAAAGCCCCAGTTCTGTGCCGTCCGCGTCCCGGACCTCCCAGACCCGGACGTCCTCGTGGTAGCCGGTGAGGTCCTTGCGCTCGTGGAAGGTGATGCCGAAGAGTGAGGTCGCCGCGAAGAACACGCCATCCGCCAGTACGCGGTCCAGCTCGAAGTAGGGCCTGAGGGCCTGCTCGTCCACGGTGTACCGTTCCCGCCGCACTTTGGCGGAGTAGTAGGCCCAGTCCCACGCCTCCAAGGGGTGGCCCGCGCTTTCGGCCAGGGCGGCAGCCTCGGCGTCGGCGTTCCGGACGGCCGCGGGTGCCAGCCGGTTCAGCATGGTCCGTACGGCGCCGAAGTCCGGGGCCGTCTGCCGGTCCACCACCAGTTCGGCATAGTTTGCGAAGCCGAGCAGGGCAGCCTTTTCGGCGCGGAGCCGGACCATGGATTTCACGAGGTCGAGGACGTCGAGGCCGCCGCCGGAGCTGCCTCGGGCAATGGAGGCCTCGAAGAGCCGCCGGCGCACGCCCCGGTTGTCCAGTGAAGCAAGGGCGGGCTGGTTGCTGGGCTGGATGAGCGTGAGCAGGAACTTCCCGTCATGGCCGGCAACGCGGGCGGCCTCCGCGGCGCTGGCGATCTCGTCCGCGGGGAGCCCGGCGAGATCCTCGGCGCTGTCCAGCAGCAGGGCGGCGGATTTCATGGCTTCCTTGACGCGCTGCCCGAATTCGGTGCCCAGCCGGGACAGCTCGGCGTTGAGGGAACGGAGCCGGTCCTGGCCGGCGTCGTCCAGCTGGATGCCGGACTGTCGGAACTCCTTGAGGTACTCCTCGACCAGCCGTGCCGCTTCGGCGTCCAGGCCCGCGGTGTCCACGGCGGCAAACCGCTCGTAGAGCGCCCGGTTGAGGTAGACGGCGTCCTGGTGGGCGGCGAACCGGGGCGAAAGCTCGGTCTCCAGCTCCCTGATCGCCTCGGAGGCGTCGGCCGAAACCAGGGTGAAGAATGAAGCCGCTGCACGGTCCAGCAGGCGGCCGGACCGCTCCATGGCCAGCGCGGTGTTGTCGAACGTGGCAGGCCCGGGGTTGTCCGCGATGGCCTGGATCTCGGCCAGGTGTTCGGCGAGCCCCGCCTCCACCGCCTCGGCATAGTGGGCGTCGTCGATGTCGGCGAACGGCGGCAGACCGAAGGGCAGGGTGCTGGGGGACAGGAGGGGATTGGTCATGAAGCAACCCTTTCATGCAGCCCGGCGGTGCACAATGTTTTTGGCGGGCCTCGGCGGACCGGTTGCCCGCCGCCGGGATTTCCCCGACTTACGCTGGGGTCATGGGGAACAACAACAGATCTGGGCGGGTGCAATAGGCGGCTGTCGCCGCGCTGCTGGCGGTGGCGCTGGCGTCCTGCGGCGTGATCGCCGAGCATGCCCGGCCGCAGCCCGGCACGCAATCCGGAAGCCACTCCGTTCCAACGCCGACGGCGGCCCCCACCTCGGGTGCCGCAGCCGCGCCCACCCCCGCAGCCGCGCCCACCTCCACAACTGCCCAGCCAACTCCGGGTGCCGGTCCCGCGTGCAGGGCGGTCCGCTGTACGTCTGTCCTGGTCACCGGCGACATGCTGGTCCACGCCCAGCTCTGGCAACAGGCCCACGAGGATGCCGTGGCCGGCGGCATCAAGGGGCTCGACTTCGGTCCGCTGCTGGAAGTCCAGCGGCGCTACATCGAACAAAGCGACCTCGCCATCTGCCACCAGGAAACGCCTGTCGCGCTGCCGGCTGGCCCATTCTCCGCCTATCCTTCCTTCAACGTCCCGCCGCAGATTGCCGCTGCCGCCAAGGGCGTGGGTTACCGGGCCTGCACCACCGCCAGCAACCACACGATCGACCAGGGTACGGAGGGCCTCTCCCGGACACTGGATGTGCTGGACGCAGCCGGGCTCGAACACACCGGATCCTACCGGTCGCAGGCTGAGTCCCGCGGCATCCTTATCCTGCAGACCGATGCCGCGCGGATTGCGGTCATCGCTGGCACCTACGGGCTCAACGGGCAGGTCCCGGAACAGCCGTGGCAGGTGGACATGCTCGACGCCCCCGCCATGATCGCCAAAGCCAGGGAGGCCAGGGCGCAGGGCGCGGACGTCGTCCTGGCCGCCATGCACGCGGGGGACGAATACTCCAGCGCCCCCAACGCGCAGCAGCTGGAAGTGGCGCACGCGCTGGCGGACAGCGGCCAGTTCACGATGGTCTACGGGCACCACACGCACTCGGTGCTCCCGGTCGAAAAGTACAAGGGGACGTGGATCGCCTACGGGCTGGGCAACGGTGTGACCGAACTGTCGCCTGCGTATGTGGTCAACAACGAGGGGCTCCTGCTCCGGGCACAGTTCAGCCAGGACAGTGCCGGCAAGTGGACCGCCTCCGACGTCGCCTGGGCACCGTCAGTCATCGTCAGCGGCCCCTACCGCTGGTGCTCCGTGGCCGCGGACGCCCCGCAGGGCGTCTGCGCCAGTCCCGCGGCAGACGCCGAGACCCGGCTGCGGACCAAACAGGTGGTGGAGTCCATGGGCGCGGCGCAGGCCGGAGCGCATGAGCTGCTGGTGACTCCCTAGCGCGGCCGGCGGGCCGCGTGCTCGCGGGCCAGGACGGCGAAGCGGTCGTCGGGTTCGCCGGGAAGGAAGGTTCCGTACTTGCGTTCGACGGCGGTCCGGATCAGGAAGTCGGCGATGGCCGGGTTCTTGGGCAGCAGGGAACCGTGCAGGTAGCTGGCCACGATGTTGCGGTACCGGGCGCCCTCCTGGCCGTCGCTGCTGTTGTTGCCGGTGCCCTTCGCCACCGTCCCCAGAGGTTCGACGCCGGGGCCCAGGGTGGTCTGGCCGCTGTGGTTTTCGTAGCCGAGCACCTCGCCGAACTCGGCGGTGGTGACCTTGACGTTGCCGATCAGCCGCTCATCCGTGCCGTGGGTCTCAATATTCAGAACCCCGATGCCTGGAATGACCGGGCCGGAGCGGGTCTTGAAGAAGCGCCCGAACAGCTGGTACAGCCCACAGATGAGGAGCATCGGCGTGCCGTCCTCAGCCATCCCCTTGAGGAGGCCGCCGCGGGACTGGAGGTCGTCCTGGATGACGAGCTGGCCGCTGTCCTGCCCGCCGCCGCCCAAGATGATGTCCACGCCCTCCGGGAACTCGTCGCCCACGTTGTACTCGAGCAGTTCCGGCGTGTATCCGTGCCACTTGATGCGCTGCTGCAGCACCAGGGCATTGCCCCAATCGCCATAGATATTCATCTCCCGCGGGTACAGCTGCAGGACCCGGATGGTTCCCTTTGACGCGGTGGTGCCGGCGGCCGAATCGGGGGTCAAGAGACCACCTCCACTGTGGTGATTTTGGACAGCTCACGGCGGATGGCGAGCATCGAGGTGTAGGTGCAGAAGACCCGCTTCGGCTTGCCTTTGCCCTTGCGGATGAAGTCGGCGAGGGCGGCGGGGATGTCGGTGTCCACCGCCCCGATCCGCACCTCGTCGTACTGCAGGCGCAGGGCCATGTCGTACGCGCGGGAGCCGGTGACCTGGTCCACGCCCTCGGCGCGCAGCGAGTCGAAATCAACATCCCACAGCCAGGACATGTCGCGGCCGTCAGCATAGTTGTCATTGATGGCGATCATGGTGGCGTAGCCGCCCGAGGGGAACGACTTGAGGCCCAGCCGGAAACCGCTGGGGTTCTTGACCAGGACCAGGTCCAGCGGGAGCCCGTCCACGGTCAGGCTTTCGCCGCGCCCGAACGCAGGGGCTACCTCCGAGAGAGCCTTCAGCAGGGTGCCGTGGTCCGCCGTGGCGGCACCGCTGCCGCAGATGCTGCGGGCCAGCGCCAGCGCGGCAGCGGCGTTAAAGATGTTGTAGACGCCACGGAGCTTCATCCCGGTGGTGACTATGCCGCCGTCGTACTCAAAATCGGCGTCATCGGCACCCACCCGGCGGAGCACGACGTCGGCCTGGGGCCGTTCCGGCACCGCCGGTACGGGGCTGCCGGGCCCGGCGCGGAGTTCATCGTCGCTGGGGAACGTGCCCAGCAGGGAATCGTCCAGGCCAAAGTAGAGGACCTCGGGGCCGTGCAGCGTGTCGGCGATCCGGGCCACCCGCGGGTCCTCGCGGTTGAGCACCACAGTCCCGGTGGTCTTGGAGGCGATGTGCTGGAGGAGCTGGGCGGTCTTGTCGATCTCACCGAAACGGTCCAGCTGGTCGCGGAGGACGTTCAGCAGCAGGCTGTAGCGGGGCGGGACCCGGTTGACGAAGTGCACGGCGTGGGCCTCATCCAGCTCCAGCACGGCGATGTCGGCGTCGAGCCGTCCCCGCCAGTCGACATCACCGAGCAGGGCGGCCGCGACTCCCCGGGTGAAGTTGCTGCCGGTGCGGTTGGTAAACACCTTCAGGCCCTGGCTTTCCAGCAGCTCCACCACCATCTTGGTGGTGGTCGTCTTGCCGTTGGTGCCGCTGACCACGGCCACACCGTGGGGAAGGGTGGACAGGGTCCGCTGCATGAAGCCGGGATCGATTTTTTCGACCACCAGGCCGGGGAATGCAGAGCCTCCGCCCCTGAGCCGGGAAACCCGGCGGACGAACTTGCCGAGCGGAACGCTGAGGGAAAACATGCTCTGTAATATATCCCAGCAGCGGCATGCAATGTGGCGGGTCCCCGACGGCGGGAACGCCGGTTTGTGCCCGGGACACTATGCTGTTTAGATGACCAATTCCCTTTCCAGCGCCCTTCCGCGCCCCGCCGCCGTGGCCGAAATGCCCGGGTCCGGCCTGCGCATCGGCGTTTTGGCGCTCCAGGGTGACTTCCGTGAGCACCTCCGGGCGGTCGAGACCGCCGGCGCAGCCGGCGTGGGCGTCCGCCGCCCGGCCGAGCTCGATGGACTCGACGGGCTCATTATCCCCGGCGGCGAGTCGACGGCCATCGACAAGCTGGCCCGCGCCTTCGATCTGGCCGGACCGCTGCGGCAGCGGATCGCCGACGGCCTCCCGGTGTACGGTTCCTGTGCGGGCATGATCCTGCTGGCGCACGACATCGCCGACCCCGCGGCAGACCTCGCCGGAAACCCGCAGGAGACATTCGGCGGCCTGGATATCACGGTCCGCCGCAACGCCTTCGGCCGGCAGCGCGAGTCCTTCGAGACCGACCTCGACTTCAAGGGCCTGGAGTTCAGCGCCACAGAGCAGGGCGTGGCTCCGGTTCACGCGGTGTTCATCCGCGGCCCCTGGGTGGAGCGTGTCGGCCCCGGCGTTGAGGTCCTGGCGCAGGTGGAGCCGGCCGACCAGGAGCATGCCTCCCACGCGGCCGATCTGCAGGGGACAGCTAGAATTGTTGCAGTGCGTTCAGGCCAGCTGCTGGCTACCTCCTTCCATCCGGAAGTGACAGGGGAGAAGCGCGTGCATGAACTTTTTATCCGCATGATCAGAGGAGAAGCGTAAAGCATGTCAGGCCACTCCAAATGGGCAACGACCAAGCACAAGAAGGCCATCATTGATAGCCGCCGGGCAAAGTCGTTCGCCAAGCTGATCAAGAACATCGAAGTCGCGGCCCGCATGGGCGGCCCGGACCTCGCGGGCAACCCCGGACTCGAACTGGCCGTCACCAAGGCCAAGAAGACGTCGGTTCCGAACGACAACATCGACCGCGCCATCAAGCGCGGCGCCGGGCTCACCGGCGAGGTCGTGGACTACACGGAAATCATGTACGAATGCCGCGGCCCGCAGGGTTCGGCACTGCTGATCGAGTGCCTTACCGACAACAAGAACCGTGCCGCATCAGAGGTGCGGCTGGCCATCTCCCGCAACGGCGGTACCATCGCCGACCCCGGCTCGGTCAGCTACCTGTTCACCCGCAAGGGCGTGGTGACGCTGCCCAAGAACGACCTCACCGAGGACGACGTCCTCATGGCCGTACTGGATGCCGGCGCCGAGGAAGTCAAGGACAACGGGGACAACTTCGAGATCCACTCGGACCCGAAGGACCTGCAGGCCGTCCGCGATGCACTCAAGGAAGCCGGCATCGACTACGACACCGACGAGGCCGAGTTCGTGCCCTCCATGGAGGTGCCGCTGGACCTTGATGCCGCCAAGAAGTTCATGAAGCTCGTTGACGCCCTCGAGGACCTCGACGACGTCCAGAACGTCTACAGCAACGCTGACCTCAGCGACGAAGTTCAGGCAGCGCTGGAAGCCGAGTGATTTTCCGCGTGGCGGACCGGGGCGGTTGCAGGTGACGCTGCGCGTGCTGGGCATCGACCCCGGCCTGACCCGCTGCGGCATCGGCGTGGTGGACGTCGAAAAGAACCGCCGGGCCACCATGGTGGCCGTCGGCGTGGTGGGAACGTCCCCCGAGGAAACACTCGACCAGCGGCTGCTGGTGATCGCCCTCGCCATCGACGACTGGCTCGACCGCTACGAGCCTGACGTGCTCGCGGTGGAACGGGTCTTCTCGCAGCTCAACGTCAGCACGGTCATGGGCGTGGCCCAGGCCTCCGGCGTCGTCATCGCCGCCGCGGCCCGGCGCGGCATCCCCGTGGCTTTGCACACGCCGTCGGAGGTCAAGGCGGCCGTTACCGGGAGCGGTTCCTCCAACAAGGAGGCCGTCACCAAGCTGGTCACCAAGATTCTCCGGCTCGATGCGCCGCCGCGTCCGGCGGACGCGGCGGACGCCCTGGCCCTTGCCATCACGCACGCCTGGCGGGCCGGCAGCGGTGCATCCGTTGCCACCACCGGTCCCGGCAGCCAGTCGCTGACCCCTGCCCAGCGCGCCTGGGCCGAGGCTGAGGCGAAGGCGCGCCGTGCGCGCTGAATGTTGCTGGCCCTTGCTAGGGTATTCGTAGATATGTTCGGATAGTCGGTTATTGCCGGCGCAAGTTCAGGAGCCCCGGCCTTGATTAGTTTTCTCCGCGGAACCGTGGCGCACGTCGGACTGTCCACCGCCGTCATCGATCTCAACGGCGCGGGCATGAGCGTCTACGCCACTCCGCAGACGCTCAGCAAGCTGCGGACCGGCGAGGAGGGGAAGCTTTTCACCTCGCTGATTGTCCGGGAGGACTCCCTGACGCTGTTCGGTTTTGCGAGCGACGACGAACGGGAAGTTTTCGACATATTGCTCAGTGTCAGCGGTGTGGGTCCGCGGCTCGCCCTCGCGGTCCTCGCCGTGCACGATCCCGAGGCCATCCGCGTGGCAGCGCACACCGAGGACAGCAAGACCTTCACCAAGGTGCCCGGGATCGGCCCGAAGGTCGCCGGGCGCATCGTCCTGGAACTCGCCGGGAAACTGGTTCCGCACGGCACGGCCACGCCCGCCGGAGCGCCGGCCGCGTCATCCGAAGGCGTCTGGAAGCCGCAGGTCGTGGCCGCCATGACCAGCCTGGGGTGGTCCGAAAAGGACGCCTCGGGCAGCATCGACAAGGCCCTCGCGGACGCGCCGGAACTCGCCGGCGAAGGCAACGTCGCCGAGATCCTGCGCACCACGCTGCGCTGGCTCGGCCAGGACGGCGCCCGCGCCGGCAACAGGGTAGGCAGCCGTGGCTGAGCCGTCCCTGGTCGCCGGGGGAGAGGAGCCGGAAGAGCGGGCCATCGAGGCGGCGCTCCGGCCCAAGAACCTCGACGACTTCGTGGGCCAGCACAGGGTCCGCAAGCAGCTTTCCCTGGTCCTGAAGGCATCGCGTATGCGCGGACGCAGCGCAGACCACGTCCTCTTTTCGGGTCCCCCCGGACTCGGCAAGACCACGCTCGCCATGATCGTCGCGTCCGAGATGAACGCGCCGCTGCGGATCAGCAGCGGCCCGGCCATCCAGCACGCCGGCGACCTCGCCGCCATCCTTTCCTCGCTGTCCGAAGGCGAAGTCCTCTTCCTCGACGAAATCCACCGGATGTCCCGCCCGGCCGAGGAAATGCTCTACATGGCCATGGAGGACTTCCGCGTTGACATCGTGGTGGGCAAGGGCGCTGGCGCTACGGCCATTCCGCTGGAGCTGCCGCCGTTCACGCTGGTGGGTGCCACCACGCGTGCCGGTCTCCTGCCGGGTCCGCTCCGGGACCGCTTCGGGTTCACCGGCCACCTGGAGTTTTATTCGGTTGAGGAGCTTGAGCTGGTGCTGCGCCGGTCCGCCGGGCTCCTGGACCTGAAAGTGAACTCGGCCGGTTTTACCGAGATCGCCGGACGCTCACGCGGCACCCCCCGCATCGCCAACCGGCTGCTGCGGCGGGTCCGGGACTGGGCCCTGGTCCACGGCATCGACCAGATTGATGCCCGCTCCGCTTCCGCCGCGCTGGACATGTATGAGGTGGACAAGCGCGGACTGGACCGGCTGGACCGGTCGGTGCTGGAGGCGCTGATCACCAAATTCGGCGGCGGCCCGGTGGGCCTGTCAACCCTGGCCATCGCCGTGGGGGAGGAGCCGGAGACCGTAGAGACGGTGGCCGAGCCGTACCTGGTCCGGGAAGGTCTGCTGGGCAGGACGCCGAGGGGCCGGATTGCCATGGCGCCGGCCTGGACCCACCTGGGGCTGGCAGTACCGGCGGGGGTCTTCGGCCAGGAAACGCTTGACCTGTTCGGGGCCGGGCCGGACGATGAGGAATCGTCATCTGAGTGGGTTTCCAGCACCCAATAGCAGCGCCCTCCCAGCTTTTCCCTCTAGACTGGAAGGACGCTCGGCGCGTCCGGGCTTTGTTTCCGTGTCCCGCTTCGGCGGGCCGCCCGTGGCCGGTCTCCCGTGTCCGGGCGGGCAGCCCGGTGCAAAGCGGACGTCGCTGTCAACCAGCTACGCAAGTTACAGAACGGAAAAATCCTCTTGGATCCAATGACAATTCTGCTGTTCCTCATGCTCGGCGTTTTCATCTTCATGATGTTCCGCCGCAACAAGAAGACCCAGCAGCAGCAGGCACAGCTGCAGTCGCAGTTCGCTCCGGGCGTCGACGTCATGACCAGCTTCGGGCTGTTCGGCCGCATCGTGTCGATCGATGACGCCGAGAACAAGGTTGTCCTGGAACTGTCGCCCGGAAACCTGGCCACCGTGCACCGCCAGGCCGTGACCAAGATCGTCGAGCCCGCCGCCGCTGAGACGCAGGCCGTTCCCGACGACGCGTCCGCCCTGACGGCCGAGGAGCCGCTGGCCCCGGAAACGCTGGCTCCCGAAAACAAGGCCGGTACGGCCGACGAGACCCCGGATGAAACCATCAAGCGCCTCAACGACGAGGGCAAGAAGGACATCTAGTCCGCCGCTTCCGCGCAGTACAGCTGTCTACGGCTGCGGAGCCGCCGGGTGCGACAAAGCTCGCTCCGGCGGCCCTCCGCAATTAATAGAAAGATAGGCAATGGCACGAACTGGCCGCAGAAAACCATCCCTTCGGGTGCTGGTCTGGCTTGGCGTAATCCTGGCCGCCATGACGGCCGTCCTTGCGGGCGGCACTATGTCCGGGGTTGCCAGCTGGAGCCCGAAGCTTGCCCTGGACCTTGAGGGCGGTACCCAGATGATCCTGGCACCCAAGGTTGAGGGTAACTCGGACATCAACGAGGAGCAGCTCAACCAGGCGGTGGCCATCATCCGCCAGCGCGTGGACGGGTCCGGCGTCGCCGAGGCTGAGATCAGCACGCAGTCCGGCCGCAACGTGGTGGTGAGCCTTCCCGGCACGCCGTCCACGGAGACCCGCGCCCTCATCCAGGCCTCCGCGGACATGAACTTCCGCCCCGTCCTCGTTACGGGTGCGGGTGCAGCGGTTCCCGCTGCGCAGCGGACACCTGCTGCGCAGCTGCCGAAGCCGACGGCCAAGCCGACCAACGCCAGCGACTCGAACTGGATCACCGCGGACGTCCAGAAGCAGTTCGAAGCCCTCGACTGTGACCACCCGGCCCAGGACAAGCAGGAGCGTTCCGACCCGGCCAAGCCGCTGGTCACCTGCGAGCCTGCCACCGACCAGACTCCCGCGATCAAGTACATCCTGGGTCCGGTCGAGGTCAAGGGTGTGGAGATCCAGGGCTCGACGTTCCAGCTCCAGCAGGGCGCCCAGGGTGCCGTCACCAACGAATGGGCTGTGAACATCCAGTTCAACGCCGAAGGCACGGCCAAGTTCAAGACGGTCACCGAGCGCCTCAACCAGTTCTACGTTGCCGCGGGCGGTGAGACCGGCAGTGACCCCAAGTCGCAGTTCGCCATTGTCCTTGATGACCAGGTCATTTCGGCGCCGCGGTCCCAGGCCGTGATCACCGACGGCCGCCCGCAGATCACCGGCGGCTTCACCGAGAAGTCCGCCAAGGCGCTGTCCGACCAGCTCCGGTTCGGTGCCCTGCCCATCAGCTTCGACATCCAGAGCGAGCAGCAGATTTCCGCAACCCTCGGTGGTGAGCAGCTCCGGATGGGCCTCCTCGCCGGCCTGATCGGCCTGCTGCTGGTGGTTGTCTACTCGCTGTTCCAGTACCGTGCGCTCGGCTTCGTCACCATCGCCTCGCTGGTGGTGGCCGGTGCGCTCACCTACCTTGCCATTGCGATCCTCGGCTGGACCGAGAACTACCGGCTCTCCCTCGCCGGCGTTGCGGGCATCATCGTGTCCATCGGCCAGACAGCGGACTCGTTCATCGTCTACTTCGAACGCATCCGTGATGAGCTCCGCGAGGGCCGCGGCCTGGTGTCGGCGGTGGAGAACGGCTGGAAGCGCGCCAAGCGGACCGTGCTGGCATCCAAGGCGGTCAACCTCCTGGCCGCGCTGGTGCTGTACTTCGTGGCCGTCGGCAACGTGCGTGGCTTTGCCTTCACGCTCGGCCTGACCGCCATCGCCGACCTCATCGTCGTGTTCATGTTCACCCACCCCACGCTGCAGCAGCTGGCGAGGACCCGGTTCTTTGGCGAAGGCCACAAGTTCTCCGGCCTTGACCCCGAACGCCTCGGCGCGGTGCCGCTCTACCGCGGCGCCGGAAGGCTCCGCAGCCCCGAGGACAAGCCGTCAGTGGTGCGCGCCAAGAACACCGGTGCCGCTGCTGAGGCTGAGCGCCGGATGACCATCGCTGAACGCCGCCGCGCGGAGCAGCAGGAGCAGCTCGCCGGTTCCTCCAAGGGCCCGGCCAAGGAGGGCAAGTAATGTCCAGTTTCGCGAAATTCGGTAACGAGCTCTATACCGGCAAGCGTTCCTACGACTTCGTCGGCGCCAAGAAAATCTGGTTCGCCGTGGCCGCCGTGGCCGTTGCGCTGTCCATCCTGATCCCCGCGGTCAAGGGCGGCTTCAACCTGGGCATTGAGTTCCGCGGCGGGTCCGAGTTCACGGTGTCCAACGTCAAGACCACCGAGGCAACCGTGGGCGAGAAGGCTGTCCACGACGTCGTTCCCGGCAGCGTGCCGCGCGTCGCCAACGTCGCCGGGACCACCATGCGGATCCAGACGGACAAGCTCTCCGACAACGAGACCCTCAAGATCAAGGAAGGCCTCACCAAGGCCTACGGCGTCACGGACAACGAGGTGACCTCCACCTTCGTCGGCCCCACCTGGGGCGCTGACGTCACCAAGCAGGCCCTGATCGGCCTCGTGGTCTTCGTAGCCCTCGCGACCGTCCTGATGGCCCTCTACTTCCGGACCTGGAAGATGTCCCTCTCGGCGATCGTGGGCATGCTCGTCACCATGTTCATCACCGCCGGTGTCTACGCCCTGAGCGACTTCGAGGTCACGCCGTCGGCGATCATCGGGTTCCTTACGGTGCTCAGCTACTCGCTGTACGACACCGTGGTGGTGTTCGACAAGATCCGTGAGAACACGGCTGACATCGATACTTCCTCGCGCCGGACGTTCGCCGAGGAAGTCAACCTGGCCGTCAACCAGACCCTGGTCCGCTCCATCAACACCATGATGGTGGCCATCCTCCCGGTCGGGGCGATCCTGTTCATCGGGGCCGGCCTGCTGGGTGCCGGAACACTGCGCGACCTTTCGCTGGCACTTTTCGTCGGCATCCTGATCGGCACCGCCGCGACGATTTTCATCGCGGCGCCGATGTACGCGTGGCTTCGCCAGGGCGAGGCGCCGCTGGTCAAGCAGGCCCAGCGTGTCAAGCAGCGCCGTGCTGACGCGGCTGCCAAGGCTGCCGAGCCTGCAAAAGCCTAGGGTGCCTGCAAAAGCGTAGGTAACTTCCCATAGACCGGATGCCGTCACCGCGACGGCGTCCGGTCTTTGCTTTAAGCGTCTGCGCAGCCCCCGCGCGGCTGCCCGGGGACCGGGCTGTGTACCCGGCAACGCCGTTGGTGACGGACGCGGTTATCGGTGGGGCCCGGAGCGGGAATACACTGGGATAATTAAACGGGTCGTGAGGGGTACTTCATTGGAAGAAGGTTCGACGTCGGCGCCAACGGCAGCCGGAGGCAACGGTCCGGGCCAGGGACAACAGACTGGTCTGGTGGCTGGCGGGCGCCCGGCGCCCGGAGTCCCCGTGGACAACTCCGGTGTCCGGCCCACCTTCCCGGGCCGGCGTGAGCGCACGAGGTCCCGCCTGGCGCGGCTGACGGGCCGCAGCACCGCGACGTACTCGCCCATCCTGGAGCCGCTGCTGCGGACGGTGCGGGCGAACAACCCCAAGGAAGACTTCGACCTCATCCAGCGCGCCTTTGTGGTCGCGGAGCAGAGCCACCGCGGGCAGAAGCGCAAGAGCGGTGATCCCTACATCACCCATCCTGTCGCCGTCGCCACGATCCTCGCCGAGCTGGGACTCAGCGGCACCACCTTGGCGGCCGCGCTGCTCCACGACACGGTGGAGGACACCCCCTACACCCTCGACGACCTGCGCGCGGACTTCGGCCCTGAAGTGGCCATGCTGGTTGACGGCGTCACCAAGCTGGACAAGGTCAGCTTCGGCGAGGCTGCCCAGTCGGAGACCGTCCGCAAGATGGTCGTGGCCATGGCCAAGGACATCCGCGTCCTCATGATCAAGCTCGCGGACAGGCTCCACAACGCGCGCACATGGCGGTTCGTATCCGCCGAGTCGTCGGCCCGCAAGGCCCGCGAAACGCTGGAGATCTTCGCGCCGCTGGCACACCGGCTTGGCATGAACACCATCAAGTGGGAGCTCGAGGACCTGTCCTTCGCGGCGCTCTATCCCAAGGTGTACGAGGAAATCGTCCGCATGGTGGGCGACCGCACGCCGGAGCGTGAAAAGAGCCTCAGCGTGATCCGGAACCAGATCGCCGATGATCTGCGCACGGCACGGATCAAGGCCACCATCACCGGTCGGCCCAAGCACTATTACTCGATCTACCAAAAGATGATCGTCCGGGACAAGGACTTCGACGACATCAACGACCTCATGGGCGTCCGCGTCCTGGTGGACTCGGTCCGGGACTGTTACGCCGCCCTGGGCACGCTGCATTCGCGCTGGAACCCGCTGCCGGGCCGGTTCAAGGACTACATCGCGATGCCGAAGTTCAACATGTACCAGTCCCTGCACACCACCGTCATCGGCCCCGGCGGGAAGCCGGTGGAGATCCAGATCCGGACGCACGAGATGCACCGCCGCGCGGAGTACGGTGTGGCCGCGCACTGGAAGTACAAGGACCAGCCGAACCGGACCGCCACCGGACCGGGCAGCCCGCGCGACGGCGACATGGGCTGGCTGCGCTCCCTCGTGGACTGGCAGCAGGAGACCTCCGATCCCGGCGAGTTCCTCGACTCGCTCCGCTTCGAGATCAACGCCCGCGAAGTGTTCGTCTTCACCCCCAAGGGTGAGGTCATGGCACTGCCGGCCGGTTCCACCCCGGTGGACTTCGCCTATGCCGTGCACACCGAGGTGGGCCACCGCACCATCGGCGCCCGCGTCAACGGCAAGCTTGTACCGCTCAACAGCGAGCTCAACCACGGCGACTGGGTGGAGATCTTCACCTCGAAGGCCGAGGGCGCAGGCCCGAGCCAGGACTGGCAGCACTTCGTCAAGAGCGCCCGGGCACGGAACAAGATCCGGCAGTGGTTCAGCAAGGAACGCCGTGAAGAGGCGATCGACCGCGGCAAGGAACTGCTGACCCGCGCCATGCGGAAGCAGAACCTTCCGCTGCAGCGCCTGATGACGCACGACGCCCTGGCCGCCGTGGCCGAGGACTTCAAGTACGTCGACATCTCCGGGCTGTACGCCGGCGTGGGCGACGGCCATACCTCCGCGCAGTCCGTCATGGAAAAGCTCGTCGAGAGCCTGGGCGGCAACGAAACACCCGATGACGACCTCACCGAGGTCAGCATCCCCACCCAGGTCAGCAAGGCCCGCTTCTCGGATTCCGGCGTGG
Source organism: Arthrobacter globiformis (assembly GCF_046536215.2). GTDB lineage: Bacteria > Actinomycetota > Actinomycetes > Actinomycetales > Micrococcaceae > Arthrobacter > Arthrobacter globiformis_E. The sequence goes on from NZ_CM143421.1 coordinate 208,084, forward strand.
TGGTCCGCGGCGTGGGCGATGTCTGGGTGAAACTCGCCCGCTGCTGCACCCCCGTCCCGCCGGACCCGATCCTCGGATTCGTCACCCGCGGCTCGGGCGTCTCGGTGCACCGGACGGACTGCACCAACGTGGCAGGCCTCAAGGACCAGCCGGACCGCATTGTCGACGTCGACTGGGCACCGACGCAGTCAAGCGTCTTCCTGGTGGAGATCCAGGTGGAGGCGCTGGACCGGAAGTCCCTCCTTTCCGACGTGACGCGCGTGCTCTCCGAAAACCACGTGAATATCCTGGCGGCCAGCGTCCACACGTCCACGGACCGCGTGGCCATCTCAAAGTTTGCCTTCGAGATGGGCGACCCCAAGTACCTCAGCCACGTGCTCAGTGCTGTACGGCGGATCGACGGCGTGTTCGACGTCTACCGGACCACGGGCAACCGCCGGAGAAGCTAGCAGCGCGAGCTTCTCCAAGGCAGCGTTCTTGTGGGGCAGCCGGGGCATCGCCTCGACCGCCAGCACAAGGAGCCTCAGCCTGACATCGAGTTCGGGCTTTGCCAGGAGCAGCCGCAGGGCCGGCACTGCCCTCTCGGCATCCACGTGCAGGGCGATGTCCAGAGCCGTGCGGAGCGGACTCGAGACCATCAGGCCACCCAGGCTGACGACGTCGAACGGGCCCAGCCGTACCTCGTGGAGCGTGCAGCCGCGGGTGGAACGAAGGCTGGAGATCCGGCGTTTGGCGTCCACCAGGAGGGCCAGCCGGTCCGGCTCGCGGGCGCACCCGTAAATCCAGGCCGCCGTCATCCGCCCCGCCACCACCCGCCGCCGGACCGGAGCGGGCACACCGTGGGCCGCGGCACGTGCCCGCAGCTGCGGCGAGGATGCAGTCCCGGGAACCGTGTAGCCGTGCTGGTAAAGCTGCGTCAGCACGCCGTCGGCAGCCATGGACTGGAGCTCCGGCCAGGTGAACGGCAACCCGGGAGAGTAGAGTTCCAGCAGCTGGGCGGGGGAGTCCGCCGGCGGGGAATCACCCCGCGCCTGGGAGGCATGCGCCTGAAGCAAAGGTGCCTGCGGAACAGGTGTGTGCAAAACAGGGGGCTGCAACACAGGGGGCTGGGAAAACGGTGCCATTCCGTCATCCTGCCGGAATCGGCATTAACGGGTAAGGCCCCGCCCCGGTTATGTGGATAACCGGAACGGGGCCTGAACTGACGCTGCTTAGGAGAGCTCGCTCGCCGAACGCTGGATCTGGTCCAGCCACGCCTGGCGGGCTTCCAGGGCTTCCCTGGCGGCCTTGATCTTGCGCTGGTCGCCTGCCTTCTCCGCGTCAGCAAGGTCATCCTTCAGGCCGGCGATGGCGGATTCGAGCTGGCTCAGGGCGCTGTTGGTGCGGGCCTTGGTCTCCGGGTTGGAGCGCTGCCACTTCTCGTCCTCGGCCTGGCGGACGGCATCCTCGATCCGGCGCAGCCCGGCCTCGATCCGGCCCATGTCCGCACGCGGAACCTTGCCGGCCTCTTCCCAGCGGTCGTGGATGGACTGCAGCGCCTTCTTGGCCGCGGCGATGTCCTTGACCGGAACGATGGACGATGCCTCCTCGAGGAGCGCCTCCTTGACCTTCAGGTTGGCGGCGTACTCCTGGTCGATCTCGTCGTTGGCAGCCTGGCGCGAGCTGAAGAAGACGTCCTGCGCGGCGCGGAACCGGGCCCACAGCGCGTCGTCGTCCTTGCGGCTGGCACGCGGTGATGCCTTCCACTCGTCCATGAGCCGGCGGTATTCACCGGCGGCGAAGCCCCAGTCGGTGGACGAGGACAGCGCCTCGGCCTCGGCAATCAGCTTCTCCTTGGCGGCCTTGGCGGCCGAGTTGTTGCTGTCCAGCTGGGAGAAGTAGGCGCGGCGGTGCCGGTCGAAGACCGTCCGGGCAGCGCGGAAACGCTTCCACAGGGCGTCCTCATTGCTGCGGCCCAGCCGTACGCCGCTCTTCTGCGCGGCCTTCCAGCTTTCAAACAGCTCGTTCATGCGCGCGCTGGACGTCTTCCACTGAACCTGGGCAGGATCGGTGCCGGAGATCGCCTCGGCCTCGGCCACGATGGCCTCCCGGGCGGCCAGTTCGGCGGCACGGACGGCGTCGTGCTGCGCCTTCTCCGCCTTTTCCAGTTCGGTGATCTGGGTGGAAAGGGTGTCCAGGCGGCCCTCCGCGGAACGGATGTCGCCCACCATGTTCCGTTCGGCGAGCTGCTCGCGCAGGTGCGTCACGGTCTTCTGCATGTCCGTGGTGGGCGCCTTTGAGGCCACGCGCTGTTCCAGCAGGACAACCTGGGCCACGACGTCGTCGTACTTCCGCGCGAAGTAGGCCAGGGCTTCGTCGTTGCTGACGTCCGGGTACTGGCCCACCGGGTGCTCTTCGCCGTCGATGGTCAGGAACACATGGCCGTCGCCCTCAACGCGGCCCCAGCGGGCGGCCTCGGCCAGCGACGTGGCGGGCGGAGCCTGCACCGGAGTGACGGTGGCAGCCGGGCCGGCCTTGGGCCTGGCGGCAAAAGCGGCGGGCGTGGGAGCGGGCCGGGGTGCCGGCGTCGGACGCGGTGACGGTGCGCGGCTCGGTGCCGGGGTTTCCTCCACAGCCTCCGGCTGCGGGGTGGCGGCGGCTTCCGCCGCGGCCGTGTCTTCCTGTGCAGCCTCGGGCTGCGAAGCCTCTTCGGGCTGACCGGCCTCGCCGGCCTGCGCGTCACCCTCAGGGGCGGCCGCCTCTTCAGGCGCGGCTGCTTCCCCGGCCGGTTCGGCCTGGTCGGCCGGCGTGGCGTCCTCGTCGGGCTGTGCGGCCTCGTCGGGCTGGGCGGCGTCGTCGGGCTGGGCGGCCTGGTCGGCCGCCTGTCCCGCTTCCACAGTCTCGGGGGAAGCCTGGACCTCGGTCACTTCGGCTGCTGTTTCGTCGGATTTCTGACTGTCTGTCACCGCTAAAAGTCTTTCGCTTGGAGGAAGATACCCATTCATAGGTCGCTTGTGGCCGCTGGTGCCCAAGGTTCCTACTTCAGAGAAAATGAGTCTATCGTGACTGCTTCCGCAGGTGCGCCGTCTGTGCCACTTTCGCCCGACTTAAGACCTGCAGCCGCAATCTTCGTGACAACATCAAGGCCCGAGGTCACCTTCCCCACGACGGTGTAGCCGCCGGCGGAGTCCGCCGGAATGACGGTGTCCTTGTAGACGATGAAGAACTGGGTGCCGTTGCCGTAGGCGTTGTTGCCGGTGCGGGCCACCGCAATCGTTCCCGCCGGGTATTTGTTGTCCGCCGGTGTGTTCTCCAGCGGGCCCCACGTGTAGTTGGGGTCGCCCTGGCCGTCGCCGGTCTTGGAGCCGCATTGCAGGACACCGAAGTTGTCGGCGGTGGTGAGGCGGTGGCAGCTGACGCCCTTGTAATAGTTCTGGTCAGCCAGGGACTTGAACACGGCGGCGGCCTGCGGGGCCTTGGTGCCGTCCAGCTGCACGCCCACTGTGCCGCGGTTGAGCTGCAATGAGCCGGTGAACGTCTTGCCGGCCGCCGTCGCGGGTTTGGGGATGTTGGCTGCGTTGGTCTGCGTTGCCGTGGGGGTGGCGGAGGCGGAAGGGGCGGCCGACGGCTTGGCCAGGCCCGCCTCGGCGGCCGCGAATTCCTCTTCGGTGGGGTTCCCGGAAAACACAGTCAGTTGAAGCACGACGGCGAGAACCACCGCTGCGGCTCCCGCACCTCCCGCTATGAGGTTGTCCCGCTTGCGGCGCTTCTCCTGGTCACGGCGAAGCTCGCGTTTGGCTTCCATCTGCTGGATGCGCCTCTTGGCTTCGCGTGTTTCGCGTGGACTGGCCGCCACGGGTCCTCCTCATCGATCGGACTGCCCGCCGGGCAGGCCCCTGAAGGCGTCCCCGGCAGCAGATTGCACTGCAGCAGATTGAACTGCGGCAGCCGGCCAGCGCCCGTGCTCCCGCATTAGAGATGCAGGCGCCGAAAGCATAAACTGACTGCCGCACATAAGTTTATGCAGAACAGGCTGGACTCCCGCCGCTGCCGCAGCCGTTTGATTCAAATGGCTGCGGAAATTTGCGCAGCGGCACCGGCCTTCGTTTACCTGAGGAGAAACTCCACCATGGCACGCACCGCCTCCCTGTCCGGATTCCCCGAGTGGCTTCCCGAGGAGCGGCTGGTGGAGCAGCATGTCCTGGACTCGCTGCGCCGCACCTTCGAGCTGCACGGTTTCGGCTCCATCGAGACCCGCGCTGTGGAAACCGTGGGCCAGCTGCTCCGCAAGGGCGAGATCGACAAAGAGGTCTACGGCCTGAGCCGGCTCCAGGACGATGAGGGAGAGGAAGCCAAGGGCAAGCACGATCCGCACGCCCTCGCGCTGCACTTTGACCTCACTGTGCCCTTCGCCCGGTACGTCGTGGAAAACGCCGGCTATCTGGCCTTCCCGTTCCGGCGCTACCAGATCCAGAAGGTCTGGCGCGGTGAACGCCCGCAGGAGGGCCGTGCCCGCGAGTTCACCCAGGCTGACATTGACGTGGTGGGCGACGGCGAGCTGCCCTTCCGCTACGACGTCGAGATCGCTCTGGTCATTGCCGAGGCGCTGGGCGCCCTCCCGATCCCGGAGTTCCGGCTGCGCATCAACAACAGGAAGCTCGCCGAAGGCTTCTACCGCGGCATCGGCCTGACCGACACCGCCGGCGTGCTGCGCAGCATCGACAAGCTGGAAAAGATCGGCCCGGAGAACGTGGCTGAGCTCCTCAAGTCCGAGCTCGGCGCCACCGACGAGCAGGCACAGGCAGCCCTGAAGCTGGCCGGCATCAAGACCGAGGACACGTCCTTCGCGGCGCAGGTCCGCTCGCTCGGAGTCAGCAACGACCTCCTGGAGGAGGGCCTGAACGAACTCGAACAGGTGATCGAGGCCGCCGTAAAGCGGGTCCCCGGCAAGGTCGTCGCCGACCTCAGCATCGCCCGCGGACTGGACTACTACACCGGAACCGTCGTGGAAACCGTCCTGGTGGGCCACGAGCAGCTCGGCTCGATCTGCTCCGGCGGCCGGTACGACGCCCTGGCCAGCAAGGGCAACCGGAAGTTCCCCGGCGTCGGGCTGTCCATCGGCGTGACCCGGCTCGTCTCGCGCATCCTCAGCCAGGACCTGGCCAAGGCCTCCCGTTCAGTGCCCACGGCAGTCTTCGTTGCACTGACCTCGGACGAGAGCTGGGGCGAGGCACAGGACGTTGCCACGGAGCTGCGCAGCCGCGGCATCGCCGCGGAGGTGGCCGCCAAGGCCGAGAAGTTCGGCAAGCAGATCAAGTTCGCGGACCGCCGCGGCATCCCGTTCGTCTGGTTCACGGACGAGGACGGCAAGCACCAGGTCAAGGACATCCGCTCCGGCGTGCAGGTCGACGCCGATCCTGCGACGTGGACGCCGTCGGAGGAGGACATCCGCGTCCAGGTCGTCTCCGCGCCCTCGGCCTAGCGGGCCAGGGCTTCCTGAGTCACGACCCCCCGCGGCTAGCCCAACCGCCGCTTCCGGAATGCCAGCGCAACGGCGCGCCCGGCGAGTCCGGCGGCCATGATGGCCGCCATGCCGAGCGCCGACGCGGCCGGCAGGGTAAATGCCAGGACCAGGCACCCGGCCAGCCCTGCGGCATTGAGCCACTTGGGCGCGTGCCACGGCCGGTCCCGGAGGGTAAACGCGGCGGCATTTGTCACGGCGTAATAGAGCAGGACGCCGAAGCTGGAAAAGCCGACCACCGTCAGCACATCGGTGGTCAGCAACAACAGAACGACGACGGCGGCCACCGCCAGTTCGGCGGTCACCGGCACCGGGTGGCGTCCGCCCACCCGGGCCAGGGGAGCGGGCAGGTCACGTTCGCGGGCCATCGCCATGGCCGTGCGTCCCACCCCGGTGATGAGGGCCAGCAGTGCGCCGAGCGAGGCGGCGGCGGCCCCGGCCTGGACGGCCGGCGCTCCGGCGGCCAGCCGTGACTGTTCCACGGCGTCGAGAAGCGGAGCTGTGGAGGATGCCAGCACGAAAACCGGAAGATGCGCCAGCAGCAGCGCCCCCAGCGCCAGGTAGATGACGAGCGCGCCGGCCAGGGCACCGAGGATGGCGCGCGGAATCACGCGTGCCGGGTCCTTGACCTCCTCGCCGAGCGTGGCGATGCGCGCGTACCCGGCAAAGGCGAAGAACACCAGGCCGGCGGCCGGCAGGATGCCCCAGAAGCTCCCGGCTTGTCCGGAAGTTGCATAGGCCGGTCCGGAAGCCGTCCCGCCGGCAACGTGCGGTCCCAGGATGCTCGCCGCGGCCACGAAGGCCAGCGTCGCCAGGACCACGGCCAACAGGATGCGCGTCAGGAAGGCTGTCCGGGTGATGCCCAGCAGGTTCACGCCGGTCAGTGCGGCCACCGCGGCGATGGCAACAGGGGTGGCGTAGCCCGGCGCAACATATTGGCCGAAGGTCAGGGCCATGGCCGCGCAGGAGGCCGACTTGCCGGTGACAAAGCCCCAGCCGGCCAGGAAGCCCGGCCACTCACCGAGTTGCTTCCGGCCGTACACGTACGTCCCGCCGCTTTGCGGATACTTTGCCGCGAGCTGGGCCGAGGCCACGGCGTTGCAGTACGCTACGGCGCCGGCCAGGGCGATGGCCGCCAGGAGCAGCGATCCGGCCAGCCGGGCGGCCGGTGCGAAGACGACAAAAACGCCGGCGCCGAGCATGGATCCGAGCCCGATGGCTGTCGCGTCGGCCACACCCAGCCGTCGTTGGAGCTGCTGGTGCTTGGTCATGGCGGGGCAGGAACCTTTCAAACGGGTAAACTCGGACGGGATCGTTTCCGCAACGATCGTATTTGAACTTCATTCTGTCTTCCTTCTGAAAGGAATGCTGTGCTGCGCACACATGACCTCGGATCCCTTCGCTCCGAGCACATTGGACAAACCGTAACCCTGGCAGGCTGGGTTGGCCGCCGTCGTGATCACGGTGGTGTCGCATTCGTCGATCTGCGTGACGCCTCCGGCGTGGCGCAGGTGGTGGTCCGTGAGGAAGAGGTCTTCCACGGGCTGCGCAACGAATACGTGCTCCAGGTGACCGGTACGGTCTCCAAGCGCCCGGAAGGCAACGAAAACCCTGCCCTGGCCACGGGCGAGGTGGAGGTCATGGCCGACAAGGTGGTCATCCTCAACACCGCCGACGCGCTGCCCTTCCAGATCGACGAGCACGTGGAAGTGGGCGAGGAAGCCCGGCTCAAGCACCGCTACCTTGACCTGCGCCGCCCCGGCCCCAGCCGCAACATCCGCCTCCGGTCCGAGGCCAACCGCGTGGCCCGCGAGCTGCTGCACGACGAGGGCTTCGTCGAAATTGAGACGCCCACCCTGACGCGTTCGACGCCGGAAGGCGCCCGTGACTTCCTGGTCCCCGCCCGCCTGGCGCCGGGTTCCTGGTACGCGCTGCCGCAGTCGCCGCAGCTGTTCAAGCAGCTCCTGCAGGTGGGCGGCTTCGAGAAGTACTACCAGATCGCCCGCTGCTACCGCGACGAGGACTTCCGCGCCGACCGCCAGCCCGAGTTCACCCAGCTCGACATCGAGGCCAGCTTCGTCGAGCAGGACGACATCATCCGGCTCGGCGAGGGCATCGTGAAAGCTGTCTGGAACCTGATCGACGTCGAAATCCCGACGCCGATCCAGCGCATCACCTACGCCGACGCCATGGCCCGGTTCGGGTCGGACAAGCCCGACCTGCGGTTCGGCCAGGAGCTGACCGAACTGACTGAGTTCTTCAAGGACACCAACTTCGGCGTCTTCAAGGCTCCCTACGTCGGCGCCGTCGTGATGCCCGGCGGTGCCTCGCAGGCCCGCCGCGCACTCGATGCCTGGCAGGAGTGGGCGAAGCAGCGCGGCGCCAAGGGCCTGGCGTACGTCCTCTACAAGGAGGACGGCGAGCTCGCCGGCCCCGTGGCCAAGAACCTCACCGAGACCGAGCGTGCCGGCCTGGCCGACGCCGTGGGCGCCAAGCCGGGCGACTGCATCTTCTTCGCCGCCGGCGAGAAGACCCCGTCCCGTGCGCTGCTCGGCGCCGCCCGCGTTGAGATCGGGCACCGCACCGGCCTGATCGACCCCACCGCCTGGGCCTTCTGCTGGGTGGTTGACGCCCCCATGTTCGAACCTGCCGCTGCCGCGGTCGCGTCGGGCGACGTGGCCGTCGGCGCCGGACAGTGGACCGCCGTGCACCACGCCTTCACCTCGCCGAAGCCCGAATTCCTGGACACCTTTGACCAGGACCCGGAGTCCGCGCTCTCCTACGCCTACGACATCGTCTGCAACGGCAACGAGATCGGCGGCGGCTCCATCCGTATCCACGAACGCGAAGTCCAGGAGCGCGTCTTCGAGCTCATGGGCCTGGACAAGGCCGATGCCCAGACGAAGTTCGGCTTCCTGCTGGAGGGCTTCAAGTACGGCGCCCCGCCGCACGGCGGCATCGCGTTCGGCTGGGACCGTGTGGTGGCGCTGCTGGCCGGCGTGGACTCGATCCGCGACGTCATCGCCTTCCCGAAGTCCGGCGGCGGCCACGACCCGCTGACCGACGCGCCGGCGCCCATCACCGGGCAGCAGCGCAAGGAGGCCGGCGTCGACTTCAAGCCCGAGGCCAAGAAGCCGGAAGAGAAGAAGGCCGACTGAGTCCCGCGGCCCGCCGCGTGAGCAATCGCGAAGCTTAACCAGGAGCAGGAGGCTCCCCGGATCTGTACCGCAGATCGGGGGAGCCTCCTGCCGTTGACGAAGGAGTGCCGTGGCCTTGTTGCCGGATTTGGAAGCCGCCATGGATGCGGCCTGGCCCGCACCGGACCGGGAGCTGTCCGGCGGCTGGGTCCTCCGTGCCGCACACGGCGTCACCCAGCGTGCCAACTCCATCTGGCCGCGTTCGGAGCCCCTGGGCACGAGGGGCGAGCGCCTTGCCGCGCTGCGGGACGCCAGGGCCTGGTACCGCGGCCGCAGGCTGCCGGTGATCTTCCAGGTCTTTGACACGCCCGGCAGCTTCGAACTGAACGCCGTCCTGGATGACGAGGGCTTCACCCGGCAATCGGAGACTTTGATCATGGTACGGACGGCTGATACGGCGCCGGCCTCCGACCCTGCACCGGCGGCCGGCGGGGATGCCCCGGAACGTGGCGCCGGCGTCGAAATCACCGACTCTCCGTCGGTGGAATGGCTGGACTTGTGGTGGTCCGTTGACGGCCGCGGCGGCGCCGCGGAACTGGAGACGGCCCGTGCCATCCTCTCGGGCTGCCCGGCGCTGTACGCGCTGGTGAGGGACGACGGCGGCGGGCCAGCCGCCGTCGGACGCCTTGCCGTTGTTCCCGGTGCGGCAGGCAGCTGGGGCGGGCTGTACTGCATGGCCACCCGGCCCGATGTCCGGCGCCGCGGCTACGCCAGCCGGGTCCAGCAGGCCCTGTTCCAGGCAGGAGCGGCGCTGGACACGGGGAACGGGGCTCTGGCTGGCTACTGGCTGCTCGTGATGGCGTCGAACACCGTTGCCCGGGAGCTGTACTCCCGGGCAGGTTTCTCTGAGGTGTCCCGTTATTACTACCGGCAGGAGCGGCCGCGGCGATCCCTGACCGGCTGCTGAACCGCCCCTCCATCCCGCCATTTCGACGGTTCCCTGCCCGCTCGACGTTGCGCAACGTCTTGCGGGCGGGGAACCGTCGAAACGGAGCGGCCGCCGCGGGGTGTTACTGGGCTTCGGTCCGGTAGTGCAGGCCCAGCCACGGGGCGGTGGCCAGTTCGCCGTCGAACGCGTCCTGGCTGTCCGCAGGGTGCCCTGCTTCCGGCTGCACTTCGCGGCTGGTGTGTTGCGTCATGGTCTTTCCTTCCGGGCGGTTTGGGTTCAGCGCCGCTGGAGGGCGGGCTGCTGCGCTTCGGCCTGCCGCCGGCGGGCGGTGCCTGCCAGGTACGGTCCGCCGAGTTCGCCGATGGGCGTGGCGGCAGTCTCGCGGGACCAGAACGCGGATCCTGCGGCGATGAGCATGCAGACAGTGCCGAAGATGGCCACGGGCACCCAGCCCCAGGCTCCGGGGGCCAGCAGCATCCCGGCGATCATCGGCCCGAAGCCGGCCAGGACCAGGCCGAACTGGTTGCCCAGCGCCATGCCGGAGTAGCGGACGGGAGCGGCGAACTGTTCGGCGAAGAACGCCGGCCAGACGCCGTTGAAGCCCGAGTACAGCACCGTCATGTTCAGGAATGCGGCGAGGAACACCAGCACGATGTTGCCCGAGGAGAGGGCCAGGAAGTACAGGAAGATCGTGGCGGAGCAGCCGATCGCGGCGGTCAGCAGGAGGGGGCGGCGGCCGATGCGGTCCGACAGCCTGGCCGCGAGCGGCATGGCGAACATGGACAGGCCGATGGCCACGGCGTTCACGGTCAGGATGGCGGCCCGGTCGAATCCGGCGCCGGACGTGGCGTAGGCGAGTCCGAACACGGTGAAGATGGTCTGCATCACGGACATGATGGACATTCCCGCCACGCGCAGCACATCCGGAGCCTGGAAGCGGAGAACTTCCTTGAGGGGCATCGGGGTCACCTGGCGGCGTTCCTGGGCTTCCTCGAAGACCGGTGTTTCGTCCAGGTGCGTCCGGACCCAGTAGGCGATGGCCAGCACCACGATGGAGAGCCAGAAGGGGATGCGCCAGCCCCAGCCCATCATGGCGTCCCGGGGCAGCGAGGTCACCGGGATAAAGACCAGGGTGGCCAGCACCATGCCGGAGGCGTAGCCGGTCATGACGAAGCTGGTGAAGAAGCCGCGCTTGCCTTCGGGCGAATGTTCCAGCGTCAGCGTGGAAGCTCCCGCCGATTCCGCACCGGCGGAGAAGCCCTGCGCCAGCCGGCCCGCCACCAGCAGGATGGGGGCCCAGACGCCGAGCTGCTCGTAGGTGGGCAGGAAGCCGATTCCGAGGGACGCCAGGCCCATGATGCCGAGGGTCAGCAGCAGGATCTTCTTGCGCCCCAGCTTGTCGCCGAAGTGGCCCATCACCAGGCCGCCGACAGGCCTCGCCACATACGCGACGCCGAACGTGGCGAAGGCGCCGATGAGGCCGATGGCGGGGTCCGCGGAGGGGAAGAACAGGTGGGGGAACACCAGGGCTGCGGCGGTGCCGTAGATGAAGAAGTCGTAGTACTCCAGCGTGCTGCCGAGGAAGGACGCCAGGGCGGCTTTGCGCGGGGTTTTCCGCGGGGCCTGCTGGGGAACCTGCGGTGATGGGGTGGTGGTCACGGGAATCTCCTTAAGACTGCGTTGTCTCAATGGCTGCCGGCGCGGTGTCCGGGAGGTGGAAGTCCACCGAGAGGATCTGCCGGCTGTTGGGGAACGAGTACGCCTTCAGCGGCTCGTGGAGCGGATGCGTGTTGTACACAGCGATGTCCTCGACGCTTTCGAAGTCGGCCACGATGGCGTAGTCGAAGGAGCGCTCCGTGTTGAGGACGTCCGGGCCATGGCTGAGGCTGAGCATGCCGGGGATCTTTCCGGCCATGTTGTTGAGCCCGTCAATCCAGGCCTGCCGGTCGACCGGCGGGAAGTCGGGCTTGAACTGGAAGAGCACGGTGTGGCGGATCATCTCAGGCGCCCGCCTCGACAAGCTCGGCCACCGGTGACTGGTACTCCGGCGATTGGCCGGCCAGGGTGCGGCCGGCGAGGTAGCCCATGGTCATGATGGGTCCGAGGGTGGCGCCGGCTCCGGGATAGCCTGCCGCGTAGGCGTTCTCGGTGGTGTTGCCGGCGGCGAACAGGCCCGGAATGGGGCGGTTGTCGACGTCGAGCACGCGGGCTGAGCCGTCGGTGGCCACGCCGCCGTTGGTGCCGAAGGCGCCGTTCACCACCTCCAGCGCATAGAACGGCCCGGACTCGAGCGGGCCCAGCGAGGGGTTGGGCCACGGGCAGTCGGCGTCGCCCCAGTACTTGTCGTAGGCGCTTTCGCCGCGGCCGAAGTCGGGGTCCTCGCCCCTGGCCGCGGACCCGTTGAACCGTGCCACGGTGGCTTCAAGGTTTTCGGCCGGAACGTTGATCTTGGCGGCGAGTTCCGCCAGGGTCGGCGCCTCGATCAGGTAGTCCGGCGTCGGCTGCCCGGCGCGGTGGGCGAGGATGCCGTAGCGCTCCAGGTAGGCGTGGTCCACGATCACGTGCGCCGGGGTGTTCAGCGTGCGGTTGGCGGCGGAGTCCCAGGACTGCAGGCTGCGGGCGAGGTCGTTGTAGTTCTGGGATTCGTTGGCGAAGCGGCGGCCGTGCCGGTTCACCATGATGGACCCCGGGCCCTGCCGTTCGAACCGGAGCAGGGTGCCCACCGGCTGGCCGTCACGGGTGTCGCCGGTGACGGACATCGGCGCCCACCAGGCTTCGCGCGTGCCGCGGGTCTGGCCGCCGATGCGCTGCGACATCCGCAGCCCGTCGCCGGTGTTCGAGGGCGGCGAGCACATCGTGTAGAGCCGGGACGCGAGCATCGAGTCGGCAAGGGCCTTGTCCCATTCGAAGCCGCCGGTCGCGAGTACAACACCGTCGCGGGCATGGAACACTTCGCCGGTTTCGAGTTCGACGCCGGTCACCCGGCCGCCGTCCGTGGAAAGGCCGTCGGTGGGCAGGCCGTCGGTGAGCAGGCGGTGCCCGCGCGCCCCCGTGACGAGGGCGGCCCCGTCGCGGACCAGGCTGGCGAGCAGCATGGAAACCAGCGCCTGTCCCTTGGCAACCAGGCCATCGTCCTGGCGGCTGGCCAGTTCGTCCCACGGGAACTTGGTGAAGGCGCCCCAGTCCTCGTATTCCTGCATGGTGAACGGCGCGCGTCCGTCGCTGCGCACGTGCTTCCGGAGGCCGCCCAGGGCTTCGGTGCTGTTGAACAGCTCGGGTTCCACGGTGCGTCCGCCCGTCACGGCACCGGGGAGGTCCTGCCGGTAGTCGGGAAAGTTGTCGAGGAAGATGAAGCGGACGCCGCACTCCTCCTCGACGAAGCGGAGCATCTGGTCGCCGTAATTCAACGCTGCATCCAGCAGTTCCTCCCGGCCCCTGCCGCGGGCGACCGCGCGGACGTACTGCGCGGCCGCTGCCTTGGAATCGGTGATCCCGGCCGTGCGCGCGTGGTGGTTGTCCGCCACCCAGAGCATGCCGCCGGACACGGCGGACGTCCCGCCCAGCAGGTCACTCTTTTCGAGGACGACGACGGACTTGCCGGCGCGGGCGGCGGTGGCCGCCGCGGTGAGTGCGCCCGCACCGGAGCCGACGACGACGACGTCGTAGGTGTCCGCGGAGGTGCCGTTGACGAATTTCATGGGGTGTTGCCTTTCAAGAGGAAGATGATGGGTGCCGCGGCAGTTAGGTGCCGGCGGGTGGGCGGGGTGGCGTCAGACAGCCGTGTAGCCGCCGTCGATGACCAGCTCGGAACCGGTGGTGAAGCGCGACTCGTCCGAGGCCAGGTAGAGAACGCCGTAGGCGATCTCGTCCGGTTCGCCCTGGCGGGGCAGCGGGTTGGAGCCCACCAGCTGCTTGTAGTATGCCTCGGGGCCGATGTCCGACTGCTCTGCGGAGCGGCGGCTCATCCGCGTGTTCATGGAGCCGGGGTGGATGGAGTTCACCCGGATGCCGTAGCCGCCATAGGCCGCGGCGTCCGACTTGCTCAGGAGCCGCACGGCGCCCTTCGTGGCGTGGTAGAGCGGCACGTTCCGGCCGCCGGTGAGGCCGTGGATGGAGGAGAAGTTGACGATGCTGCCGGTGCCCTTTTCGATCATGCCGGGCACCACGTGCTTGGTCATCAGCCAGACGCCCTTGACGTTCACGTTGAAGATCGTGTCGAAGTCGGCGGTCGACGCGGTGTGCGACGCTCCCGCCGGGCCGATGATGCCAGCGGCGTTGACCAGGACGTCCGGGGTGCCCAGTTCGTCGCGGACCCGGCGGATGGCCTTGGCGACGCTGGCCTCGCTGGTGACGTCGACGTCATACTCACTGATGTTCTCGTGGGCAGCGGCGGCCGGGATGCCGGCAACGTCCAGGCTGGCAACCTTGGCGCCGTGTTCGGCAAGGAGGGCGGCGGTGGCGCTGCCCAGGTCCCCGCGGCCGCCGGTGACAATGGCCGTCTTTCCGGCCACGCGGTTCTGGATGGGATTCATGTGGTGCTCCTCGTGATCCTGCAGCCTCGTCGCTGCTTCCCAGCCAGCGTGGCAGGGGACCTGTGAGCGGAACCACACGATTGCCGATGAACGGCAAAACCGCCTTTAGTGGCTTTGCCGGAGCGTTCCCTTCAGCTCGCCCCGCCAGCCCAGGGCGCGCGAGATCCCGCGGGCCGCCGCCATCAGGACCGGCACCCGGGCGGGCGCGTTCTCCTCGTTGCGCGGCACCACCACGCTGAGCGCTGCGCGGACGGTGTTGTCGGGGCCGAACACCGGCACGGCGATGCCGCTGGATTCGGGAACGATCACCCCGGGCATGGCAGCGAAGCCGCGCTGCCGGATCTCGGCGAGGTGGCGCCGGAGCGCGGCCGGCTCGGTCAGCGTGGTCTCGGTGAATTTGGTCAGCGGCCGGGCCAGGAAGGAGTCCTGGTACGCGGCGGGGGAGTGCGCCAGCAGCACCAGCCCGGAGGACGTGGCGTGGACCGGGAGCCTGCCGGCGATCTTGGTGATGTCCACGATGGTCTTGTCCGAGCCGAGCCGCTCGATGTACAGCACCTCGTCGGAGTCGAGGATGCCCAGCGTGGTGGAGTGCTGCACCACGGCCTGGACGTCCTCCATGAACGGCAGGGCAGCTTCCCGCAAACCGAGCATTTTCGAACCGCGCGACGCCAGCTCCCACATCCGGGTGCCGATGTGGATATCCCCGCCGGGCTCGCGTTCCAGCAGCCGCTCCAGCAGCAGGTCGTTGACCAGGCGGTAGGTGGTGGTCACCGGCAGGCCGGTGCGGCGCCCGAGCTCGGCAACGCTCATGGCGGGGTGCCGGTCATCGAAGGCGCTCACGATTTTCACGAACCGGCCGATGATCGACTCGCCGGATGCGGAGTTGGCCACTGTTCCTCCTGTCGATTCCCGCTCAATGGTAATCCTCCTCCCCGGCGCCCGTACCCCCGGGTCTACTGGGGGTTTGTCAGTCAACGCCTGCCGCCGCAATGGAGTGGCCCGCAGGCAGAACGGAGCAGGAACCATGACAGAAACCGCAAAGACGGCGGTCTGTGACGTCCTCGTCATCGGCTCGGGCGTGGCCGGGATGGCCGCGGCGTTGAAAGCGGCCTCGCAGGGGTTGAGCGTGATCGTCGCCGAAAAGGAACGGTACTTCGGCGGCACCACCGCCATTTCCGCGGGGTGGGCCTGGGTCCCCGGCAACAAGCAGGGCGCGGCGCAGGGCGATACCCGCGGGGACGCCGAGACCTACCTGAAGAACCTCGCGCCCGAGACCTTCAACGCGGCAGGGGTCCGGAACTTCCTGGACACCGTCCCCGAGGCGATCTCGTTCTTCGAAAACGAAACCGACGTGAAATTCACCTACCCGGAGAAGGCCCCGGACTACCAGATGGACCTGCCCGGAGCGAAGCTGTCCGGCCGGGCGATCCTGCCGCAGGATGTGGACGCACGGGTGCTGGGCGACAAGCGGCTCCTGATGCAGCCGTACATGAGCTCCTACACGGTCTTCGGCTACATGCCGCAGGTGGGGCCGGACATCAACGAGTTCTTCCATGTGAACCAGTCGCTCAGGTCCTTCATCTACGTCGCCAGGAAGCTGCTGCGCACCTGGGCAGACGCCGCCCGCTACAAGCGACCGGTTCTGCGCTCCAACGGCAACGCCCTGATGACCCGCATGGTCAAGAGCGCGGACGACCTGGGCGTCCGTTTGTGGAACTCCGCACCGGCGCTCTCGCTCACCAGGGACGACGCCGGGACCGTCACCGGTGCGGTCATCGGCGGAGAGCGCGCCGTCACCGTCACCGCGCGGGCCGGCGTGATCCTCGCCGCCGGCGGCTTCTCCGGAAACAGGGAGCTGCGGCAGCGGTATTTCCCGCACGACGCCGGCGGCGACGACCACTTCACGCCCACCGTGGGCCACGGCGGCGACGCCGCCACCTTGGCGATGGGAGCCGGAGGCTACATCGACGATTCCGTGTCCAGCGTGGGCTCCTGGGCCCCGGTGACCGTTTTCAAATACCTCAGCGGCGAACAGCGGCTCTTTCCGCACCTGCGGGCCATTGGCCTGCCCGGGCTGATCGCCGTCGACCGCCACGGCAGGCGCTTCGGCAACGAGGCCCTGAGCTACCACGACTTCGGCGGCGCCATGATCGAGCACAACAAGGACGAGGACAGGACCTTCGGCTACGTGATCGGCGACGCGAAAACGATGCACAAATACGGCATCGGCTATGCCAAGCCCTGGCCCATGCCCCGCGGCTACTTCTACCGGACCGGCTATCTGGTGAAGGGGAACACCCTTGCTGAGCTGGCCGGCAAGCTCGGCATCGATGCCGCCGGACTGGAAGCCACCGTCGCCGGCTTCAACCCGGCAGCCGAGCGCGGCGAGGACCCGGCCTTTGGCCGCGGCTCCACCCAGTACAACCACTTCCGGGGCGACCTCGAGCACAAGCCGAACCCGAACCTCGCGCCCGTGGGCAAGGGCCCCTACTACGCGGCGAAGATCCAGATGGGCGATCTGGGCACGTTCGCCGGCCTCGGCGTCAACGACAACTCCGAGGTGGTCACGGCCGAGGGCTCGGTGGTTCCCGGACTTTTGGCCGTGGGCGCGGCTGCGGTGAGCGTCTTTGGCGGCGGGTATCCCGGCTACGGCTCCCACATCGGCCCGGCCTTGGTGTTCGGCTACCGTGCCGGACGTGACATCGCCAGGCTCGCCGGGGAGCGGAACGCGGACCGGACGGGGGACCAGGCCGGGCGGCCAGCCAACGCGGTGCCCCGCTAGGCGCCGGGCCGGAGACCGCCATGGCGAACTCACCTTCGGGGGAATCTGTCATCAGCCGCGTGGTGCGGCTCATGGGCGCCTTCGACCGGGACCTGCCGGCCATGACGCTCTCCGGCCTGGCCCGCCGCGCCGGCCTCCCGCTGACCACCGCGCACCGGCTGGTGGATGACCTGGTCCTGCACGGCCTCATCGAGCGGCTGCCGGACGGGTACCTGTGCTCCGGAATGCGGATGTGGGAGCTCGCCGCCAGGGGCTCCCGGGCGCTGAACCTCCGCGAGCTGGCGCTGCCGTTCATGGAGGACGTGCAGGCAGCCGTCCACCAGCACACCACCCTGGCGGTGCTGGACCACGGGACTGTGCTGTACGTGGAGCGCCTCTCCTCGCCGCACTCCAGCCTGGACGCCGCCCACATTGCGCAGCGGATGCCCATCCACGCCGCCTCGTCCGGCCTGGTGCTGCTGGCGTTCTCGCCGCCGGCCGTCCAGGCCGGGGTGCTGGCGGAGCCCCTGAAGGCAGTGACCCCCGAGACCATCACGGACCCAGCCCTTATCCGCAAGCACCTGGCCGAGATCAGGCAGCGAGGCTACGTGGCCCTGCCCGGCATTGGTGTCACCGAGTGGACGGGCATCGCCGTGCCCGTCTTCGGGCCAGGCAACACGGTTGCCGCGGCGCTCAATGCCATCGTGCCGCGGCAGGACGCGGCGGTTCCGCTGATTGTTCCCGCCCTGCTGACCGCTGCGCACGGGATCTCCCGCGCGCTGAAATCCGCCTAGGTGTAGGGCCGGGCAGGCTGCATCCGCCCGGCCCGGCCAGCGCACGGACTTTCGCAACCGATGAACGGAAGACCTGTGGGGAAGGCGGCGGCAGATCCCGCACTGTGGAGTGAGAGGCGGATCACACCCGATGACGCCGAAGCCAACCGGAAAGAAGGACGATGATGTCTTGCCCAGTGACAGCAGCACCCCCGGTCTCCACGCTGTCCCCGACCACGGTGCCCCAGACGGCACTGCCGCCGTATTCGCACGAACTTGACTGGCCGGAGGGCCTGGCGCCCTTCAAAGTGGTGGACGACGGGACGCAGGGTGATCCCTACCGCCACTACCAGTGGATGCGCGAGAACGCCCCGGTGCTCCGTGCCCATTCACCGGTATCGGATGTCTGGTTCATCTCGAGGTACGACGACGTCCGCCGGGCCATGCGGGCACCGAAAGTCTTCTCTTCGCAGGTCGTTGACCCGGTCCCGCTGACGTTCCTGACGCTGTTCGACGCCCCAAACCACACGAGGCTGCGCCAGGTGGTGGCGCAGGCCTTCATCCCCAAGGCCATCGCCCGCTTCGAGGACCGGGTGCGGGAGAATGCCGAAAAGTACCTGGCTCCGATGCTCGCCGCAGGCGGCGGGGATGCCGTGGACGACTACGCCATCCCGCTGAGCATGTCCACCATCAGTGCACTGCTGGACGTTCCGGCCGAGGACTTCGAGAAGATGAAGTTCTGGTCCGACGAGACCTTCAGCTACTTCGGCCGGCTGGCCCGCAACGCCCAGGGCACAGGCACCGACGAGCAAAGCACCTTCGAGTTCTTCGCCTATCTCAAAGACACCATGGAGCGCCTGTACCGCGAGGACAGCGACTCCGTCGGCGGACACATCGCCCGGATGTGGAAGGACGGCCTGCTCAGCGAGAAGGAAGCCAAGGAACTGTGCGCCTTCGTGTTCGTGGCAGGCCACGACACCACCACCATCCTGCTGGCCAACGCCTTCCGGATGTTCAGTGAAGAGCCGGACCTGCTGGACCGCATCCGCCGGAATCCGGACGACGCCAACCTCTTCGTCGAGGAGTTGGCCCGCTACCGAGGCACCGTCCAGCGGGCCAGCCGGATCACCACCGAGGAAGTGGAGGTTGCCGGCGTGACGATTCCGGCCGGTGCCATTGTCCGGCTGCTGCCCGCCGCGGCGAACCGGGACAGCAGCAAGTATCCCGACGGCGAACGCTTCGACATCGACCGCAACACCGACGGCCACCTCGGCTTCGGGCACGGCGTCCACAGCTGCCTCGGTGCGCCCCTCGCCAGGCTTGAGGTCCTGGTCACAGTGAAGCTGCTCGCGGAAAAGCTGGCATCGCTGGCGCTGGATCCGGACAAGCCGATCGAATACGTGCGCGGGAACAACCTGACCAACTCGGGCCCGGAGCACCTCCACGTGATGCTGGAGGAAACCAATGCGTAGCGGGGCAGACAAAGAAGGCTGCGCAGCCACGGCAGCCCGTGTGGCGGCAGCCCCGGTGCTGGCTCAAAACCCGGTGGTCATCGTCGGCTCGGGCCACTCCGGTGTCGCTGTCGCCGCGGGGCTCCGCACCCGTGGCTGGGATGGCGGCATTCTGCTGATCGACTCCGAAAACGGACTGCCCTACGAACGGCCGCCGCTCTCCAAGGAACTCCTGAAGGACGGCGCCCCGGACGACCCGGCCGTGCTCCGTAAGGAGAAGTTCTATGCGGACAAGGGCATCAGCCGGCTCGCTGGAGCCAGCGCGGAGTCCATCGACAGGGACGGCCGGACCGTGCTCCTGTCCGACGGGACGCGGCAGGCCTACCACCGGCTGGTCATCGCCACGGGTTCACGGGCACGGCCGCTCACGGTCCCGGGCGCCGGACTTCCGGGAGTGCGGTCCCTGCGGACCCGGGACGACGCCCTCGAACTCAAGCGGCTGCTGGTCCCGGGGACCCGCGTGGCCATCATCGGCGCCGGATACATCGGGCTTGAAGTAGCGGCTGCGGCGGCTGCGAAGGCCTGTGAGGTCACGGTGCTCGAATTCCAGGACCGGGTCATGAGCCGGGTAACGTCAGCCCCCGTCTCGCGCCACTTCGAGCAGCTCCACGGGCAGCACGGGGTCCGGTTCGTGTTCGGCGCCGCAGTCACCTCGATCGACGGCGGGGAACGCGCCGAGCGCGTGACCGTCGCCGACGGCACCGCCTTTCCTGCCGACGTCGTCCTCGCCGGGATCGGCGTCCTGCCCAACCAGGAGCTGGCCGCGGACGCCGGCCTCGGGTGCCGGGACGGCATCCTGGTGGACGGCGACGGCCGGACTTCCGATCCGGCCATCTACGCCAGCGGGGACGTCACGCGGTTCACCAGTCCCTTCGACGGCACCAGCCAGCGGCTCGAGTGCATCCAGAACGCGCTGGCGCAGGCAGACCGGGTGGCCGCCCACATCACCGGCCAGGCGGCAGCTGAACCGGAAATCCCGTGGTTCTGGACCGTCCAGCACGGAGTCCGGCTGCAGACCGCCGGCGTCCGCCATCCCGATGACGAGGTGATCGTCCGGGGCGAACCCGCCGGCGGCAGGTTCTCGGTGGTCTACCTGCGCGACGGCCGCCTCGCCGCCGTCGACACCATCGCCAACCTGGCCGAGTTCCGCACGGCCAAGCGGCTGATCGCCCAGGGAGTCCGGATCGACCCGGTCCTGGCCGCGGACCCCGGTATCCCCCTCGCCGAAGCCATCTCCGGCACACCCAGCCACGACCATGCAGCCGCTGACCTTGCGGCAGCCCGAGCTTGAGGAAACAGACATGAGCAACAACAAACTGACCGTCATCGACCGCGAAGGCGCCACCCATGACCTTGAATGGGAGCCGGACCAGAGCATGATGGAGGCCCTCCGGGACAACGACCTGCCCGTGCTGGCATCGTGCGGCGGCACCGCCTCCTGCGCCACGTGCCACGTGTTCCTGGAGCAGGACGTCTTCGACACCCTGGAGGACCGCAGCGAGGATGAGCTCGAGCTGCTCGTGGAGGCCGAGGGCTACCGGGAATGCGGCTCGCGGCTCTCCTGCCAGGTGGGCTTCAACCGCGACCTCAACGGGGTTACCGTGACGCTGGCGCCCGAGGAGTAGGCTCCCAGCTACCTCCCGGGCGGGTCCGTCACCGTCACCCGCACCGCGCAGGCGTCCGCCGCGGCTTTCTTCAGGACGGCGGCGCGGGGATCGGGAACGTCGAGGTAGGCCAGGCGCGGCAGCCCTGCCCAGGGCTTGAGGGCAGGGAGCGCCAGGACGTCGCCGGCCAGGGCGCGGTCGCCGCCCGGGAGGATGTACTCGAAGGACTGGCCGGCAAAGACCAGCCGCGCCTGCTCCGCCACCGCCTCCGCCATCGCGTCGGCCTGGTTGGCGCGGCGGCGGGCGAACCGCTGCTGCGACTGCCCGCCGGCCGCGGTGCGGGACTGTACATATTTGGAACCGGTCTTGGCGGCGAGGATGATACCCTCGCTGGCCACGGCCACGCCGTATCCGCCGCGGCGGACCAGGAGCAGGCCCACCGTGCGGGGCTGGGACGCCAGCGACGCCAGCCGCTCCACGAGGCCGGACCCGCGCCCCGGGCGTCCGTCGTCGGGCCACGGCGCCACCAGCAGGGCGGTGGCGCCGTCCGCGGCGGCCAGCCGCACGCCGTCGTCGTGGTCCGCACAGTCCAGGGCGCCGTGGCTGGCGGCGAACCGTTCCACCCAGCCGGCCAACCGTGCGCCGGGGACGAACGCTGTCCTGGTGGACGCCGCACGTCCCTGCGCTGCATGTCCCTGTTCCGGACCGCTGCCTTGCATTGCCGGTTTCCCCGCTTTCGTGGCCGAATCTTTCCTGTTGAATCTAGAAGTAGCCTATCTATGTGGATGATCTCTTTGGTTCGGCGGCACACGACAGCGACGACGGGAACGACGGCGACAACGACGACGCCGCTGATTCCGGCCAGTTTCGTTCAACACAGTCCCGTTCAGCACAGTCGCGTTCCACCCCGCCGCGCAGCCCGCTGGCGGTCCGGATGCGGCCGCGCACCCTGGACGAGGTGGTGGGGCAGCAGCACCTGCTGGGCCAGGGGTCCCCGCTGCGGCAGCTGGCGGCGGGTGCCGACGCCGCGGGTCCGGCCGGCCCCAGCTCGCTCATCCTCTGGGGTCCGCCGGGCACCGGCAAAACCACGCTGGCCCATGTAATCGCCCGCGGTCCCGGGCGCAAGTTCGTGGAGCTGTCCGCCATCACCTCCGGGGTCAAGGATGTCCGACGCGTCATGGACGACGCCCTGACCGCCCGCGACCTGTACAAGACCACCACCGTCCTGTTCCTCGACGAGATCCACCGCTTCAACAAGGCACAGCAGGACGCGCTGCTGCCCGGCGTCGAAAAGGGCTGGGTCGTCCTGGTGGCGGCGACCACGGAGAATCCGTCGTTCTCCGTTGTCTCACCGTTGCTGTCCCGCTCCCTGCTCCTGACGCTCAAGCCGCTCACCGACGCGGACATCGAGGGCCTGCTGGTGCGGGCGGTCGAGGACCCCCGCGGGCTGAACGGCAACGTCCGGCTCACCGACGAGGCCCTGGAACACCTCGTCCGGCTGTCCGGCGGCGACGCCCGCCGGGCGCTGACCGCGCTGGAAGCCGCCGCCGGCGTTGCATTCGGTGACGCGGACGACGTCGAAAGTGCTGTTGCGGGGGACGGTGACACTGATGAGGGCATGGCAGATCAGCCGGTCACCGTGGACCTGCGGCACACCGAGCGTGCCGTGGACGCCGCCGCCGTCCGCTACGACCGCGCCGGCGACCAGCACTACGACGTTGCCAGCGCGTTCATCAAGTCCATCCGCGGCTCCGACGTGGACGCGGCACTGCACTACCTCGCGCGGATGCTGGAGGCGGGGGAGGACCCGCGCTTCGTGGCCCGGCGCATTGTGATCTCGGCGGCGGAGGACGTGGGCATGGCCGACCCGACGGCACTGCAGACGGCCGTCGCCGCGGCCCAGGCCGTGCAGCTCATCGGCATGCCCGAGGGACGCATCATCCTGGCCGAAGCGGTGGTCCACCTGGCCACAGCGCCGAAGTCCAACGCGGCGTACATGGGCATCAACAGGGCCATCGCGGACGTGCGGGCCGGGCTGGGCAACGGGATCCCCGCGCACCTGCGCGATTCGCACTACCCCGGGTCCAAGCAGCTGGGCCACGGCGTGGGCTACAAGTACGCCCACGACGCCCCGCACTCGGTGGCCGCCCAGCAGTACCCGCCGGACGACCTGGTGGGCCGCGACTACTACGAGCCCACCGCCAACGGCGCGGAGCGGGACATCGCCGTCCGGCTCGAACGGCTGCGGAAGATCGTCCGGGGCAAGTGACCGCCGTGGTAGGATGGATGTTTGTCTGGCAAGGCACGGACGCACAATCCACCGAATTCCACTTCGACGGAGCTGTGCCCTGCGCCCAGTAGCAAAAGGCAGCGGTTGGCCGATGCTCTCCATGATGGAGGCCAGTAACACTGACACACCGCAGATATTGGAAGGACACAAGTGGCTAACAACACTCGTGCTCGCCGTCAGGCCCGCCTCTCGCGGTCCCTCGGCATCGCTCTGACCCCCAAGGCCGCCAAGTACATGGAGCGCCGCCCGTACGGCCCCGGTGAGCATGGCCGTGCCCGCAAGAAGCAGGACTCCGACTACGCCGTACGTCTGCGCGAAAAGCAGCGTCTGCGCGCCCAGTACGGTATCCGCGAAGCCCAGATGACCCGTGCCTTCGAAGAAGCACGCCGCACCAAGGGCCTGACCGGTGAAAACCTCATCGAACTGCTCGAAATGCGCCTCGACGCCCTCGTGCTGCGTGCCGGCTTCGCCCGCACCATCGCACAGGCCCGCCAGCTGGTTGTGCACCGCCACATCCTGGTTGACGGCATCCGCGTTGACCGCCCGTCCTTCCGCGTCGGCGAGGGCCAGCTGGTCCACGTTCACAGCCGCAGCGAATCCAGGCCGCCGTTCCAGGTTGCAGCAGCCGGCGCCCACCGCGACGTCCTGCCCGCCGTTCCGGCCTACCTGGACGTCAAGCTGGACGCCCTCCAGGCCCGCCTGGTTCGCCGCCCGAAGCGCGCCGAGGTCCCCGTGACCTGCGAAGAGCAGCTCGTCGTCGAATTCTACGCACGCTAAATTCCGGCAGCGTATACAAAGAAGCCCGTGGCAAGCGCCGCGGGCTTCTTTGTATGTAAGGTACCGGGCTTTGTATGTAAGGTACTGGGGGGACATTTGCGGCTGCAGCACGTTGCCTGCCGCATGCCCGGTACAGTTCCACGGAGATTCAAGGAGATGAACGTCTATGTCTGGTGGCGATATTGCCGGCCTGATCGCGGCCGGGGTATTTGCGCTCCTGGTCCTGTTGCTGGCTGTGCCCATCCTCAAGCTGGGGCGGGTGTTTGACGAGGTTCGGACCTCCATCCGCTCCATCAGCGACGGCGCCACCCCGCTCATGGACGAAGTCACCGCTACCGTCTCCACCACCAACCAGCAGCTGAAGAAAGTGGACGGCATCGCCTCCAACGTTTCGGATGCCTCGGCCAACATCTCCGCGCTGTCCTCGCTGGTGGCCGCGACCGTCGGGTCGCCGCTGATTAAGGTGGCCGCGTTCAGCTACGGCGTCCGTTCGGCGTTCGCCACCCGCAAGAAGCCCGCCACCGGCCGCCGCAGCCGCTAAGCCCACCGGAGAACTGAAATGAAACGACTTGTCTGGATGGGAATCGGCGTGGCCATTGGGGTCATCGCGTTCCGCAAGGTCACCGAGGCGCAGTCAGCGCTAGGCCCGGAAGGCCTGAACCGGGCCGTAGGGCGCCTCGCCGACGGCGTCTACGACTTCGCCGACGCCGTCCGCGCCGGCATGCGCGAACGGGAAACGGACCTGCGCGCCGCGCTGGGTGTCGAATCCCAGGACGTCGTCCGCCGCTAAAACGCGCGAGAATTAAAACCTGCAGTGCCCTCCAACACCGGGACTGCCTCTGAATCAAACTGTCACGCGCCAGCATGCGTGAACCAAGAAGGGTAAGTAATCAGCTCATGAAGTCGCAGGAGATCACAAAGCGCTGGGTGGATTTTTTCGTCAGCAAAGGCCACACCGCGGTTCCCTCCGCATCGCTGGTCTCCAGCGACCCCTCCCTGCTGTTCACGGTTGCCGGCATGGTGCCGTTCATCCCGTACCTGACCGCACGCGAGGAACCGCCCTACACCCGCGCCACCAGCGTCCAGAAGTGCATCCGCACCGGTGACATTGAGGAAGTGGGCAAGACCGCCCGCCACGGCACCTTCTTCCAGATGTGCGGCAACTTCTCCTTCGGGGACTACTTCAAGGAAGACGCCATCAAGTTCGCCTGGGAGCTGCTCACCACGGGCGTTGCCGACGGCGGCTACGGCCTTCCGCCTGAACTGCTCTGGGTGACCGTCTACGAAGAGGACGATGAAGCCGAGGAACTTTGGCTCAAGAACACCGGAGTGCCCGCCGAGCGCATCCAGCGCATGGGCAAGTCGGACAACTACTGGTCCACCGGCCAGCCCGGCCCGGCCGGCCCCTGCTCGGAGATCTACTACGACCGCGGCCCTGCCTACGGCGCCGAGGGCGGCCCCATCGCCGACGAGAACCGTTACGTGGAGATCTGGAACCTCGTGTTCATGCAGTACCAGATCGACAACGTCCGCTCGAAGGTCGAGTTCGACATCATGGGCGAACTGCCCAAGAAGAACATCGACACCGGCCTGGGCATGGAACGTCTTGCCATGATCCTGCAGGGCGTCGAGAACATGTACGAGACCGACCAGGTCCGCCCGGTCATCGACATGGCATCCAAGCTCTCGGGCAAGGAATACACCTCCGCCGAGACCGAGGACGATCCGCACCACACCGATGACGTCCGCATGCGCGTCGTCGCCGACCACATCCGCTCGGCCCTGATGCTCATCGCCGACGGCGTCACCCCCTCCAACGAAGGCCGCGGCTACGTGCTGCGCCGCCTCATCCGCCGCGCTGTCCGCTCCATGCGCCTGCTGGGCGTGGAACAGGCCTGCCTGCCGGACCTGCTGCCCGCCTCACGCGACGCCATGAAGGGCGTGTACCCCATCGTGGACACCGACTTCGACCGGATCAGCCGGATCGCCTACGCCGAAGAAAAGGCGTTCCTGCGCACCATCGCGTCCGGCACGGCCCGCCTCGAGGACGCCGTCAACGAATCCAAGGCCGCCGGCCGCCCGCTCTCCGGCGCCGACGCGTTCACCCTGCACGACACCTACGGCTTCCCGATCGACCTGACGCTCGAAATGGCCGAGGAAGCCGGGCTGAAGGTGGACGAGCCCGAGTTCCGCAAGCTCATGCTCGAACAGCGCCAGCGCGCCCAGGCCGATGCCAAGGGCAAGAAGGGCGGCCACGCCGACCTCTCCGCCTTCCAGGAGCTGCTGGCAGAGGGCGAAACCGTCTTCACCGGCTACACCGACCTCGAGGGCGAATCCCGGGTCCGCGGCATCCTCAGCGGCGGCAGCAAGGTGGCCCAGGCCGCCACCGGCGACGAGATCGAACTGGTGCTCGCCGAGACCCCCTTCTACGCCGAGGCCGGCGGCCAGGCAGCCGACACCGGCCTGATCACCGGTGACGGCTTCGTCGTCGAGGTCCTGGACGTCCAGCGTCCGGTCAAGGGCCTGAGCGTCCACAAGGCCATCGTCCGCGAGGGCGAGATCGCCTCCGACGCGCTGGTCCGCGCCGCGGTGGACCGCGAACGGCGCCACGCTGCCGAGCAGGCGCACACCGGAACGCACATCGTCCACGCGGCGCTGCACCAGATCCTGGGCCCGCAGGCCACCCAGCGTGGTTCGTTCAACAAGGCCGGCTACCTGCGCTTCGACTTCGCCTGGGGTGAAGGGCTGAGCGCCGCCACCAGGTCCGAGATCGAGGAAGTCTCCAACCTTGCCATCCGGAACAACTTCCACGTGGAAACCAAGGTCATGGGCCTGGCGGAGGCCAAGGCCCTCGGCGCCATGGCGCTGTTCGGCGAGAACTACGGCAGCGAAGTCCGGGTTGTGGAGATCGACGGCGCGTGGTCCCGCGAGCTGTGCGGCGGCACCCACGTGTCCAACACCTCCCTCATCGGCAGCCTGTCCCTGCTCGGCGAGCAGTCCGTGGGGTCGGGAAACCGCCGCGTCGAGGCCTTCGTCGGCATGGACGCCTTCCGGCACCTGGCCGCCGAACGCGCCTTGGTGACCGAACTCACCGAAATGCTCAAGGTGCCTTCCGGCCAGCTGGCTGACCGGATCTCCGCGACCCTGACCAAGCTGAAGGCCACCGAAAAGGAACTCGAGCGGCTCCGGAAGGAACAACTCGCGGCCGCTGCCGCCCAGCTCGCCGGAACCGCCGTGGACGCCGCCGGCGTCCGGGTCATCGCGCACGACGCCGGCCAGGTCAGCGGCGCCGACGACATCCGCGGCCTCGCACTGGACCTGCGCAACCGGCTGGGCTCCGAAGCCTCGACCGTTGCCGTGGCCGGCGTCAGCAACGACCGCCCGGTCATCCTGGTGGCCACCAACGAAGCCGCCCGTGCAGCCGGAGTAAAGGCCGGCGCCCTGGTACGGCTCGCCGCCGGAATCCTCGGCGGCGGCGGTGGCGGAAAGGACGACGTGGCCCAGGGCGGCGGCACCGACGCCTCCAAGGTCGGCGCCGCACTGACCGCCGTCGTCGATGCTGTCACCAGGCGCTAGCCAACCGTGACTCCCTCCGCTGAGCCGCACGTCCACCCCCGGGGCATCAAACTGGGGGTGGACGTGGGGACCGTCCGCGTCGGCGTCGCGATTTGTGACCGGGACGAGATCCTCGCCACACCGCTGAAGACGCTGGACCGCAATGCCAAGAAGAATTCGGACGTCCGCGTCATTGCCGCCCTGGCGGCAGACCGGGGAGCCGTGCAGATCTTCGTGGGCCTGCCACGGACCATGAAGGGCGAGGAACACGCCTCAGCCCGCATGGCCACGGAGTACGCCCAGCTGCTGGCTGACGAACTGGACCGCACAGGTTTGGACGTCCCGGTGCACCTGGTTGACGAACGGCTCAGCACCGTCACGGCCCACCGCAACCTTCACGAAGCTGGCATGAGCAGCAAAAATCACCGTAAAGTGGTGGATCAGGTTGCGGCTGCAGGAATATTGCAGCACGCCATCGATATGCAAAAAGCCAGGGGAACGGATGTGGGGAGCCGTGTGCGCGCGCTTCCCCGTACGGGGCTGCCCGGACACGCCGCCGCAGATACTGCTGAACGGCCTGACCCGGAAAAGGAAACACGATCTTCAGAGGATGGACAGCTACAGTGAGCCCGGTCAATAGCGACGACTCCTCCGGCGACCCCTTCGTGGACGCCGGACGGCCCCTGACACGCAAGGAGATCCGCGCCCGCGAGAAGGCCATCACCGCCGAGTCCGGCGATGCCGTGCCCGAGCAGGCCTACGAGTCCGGTGAAGAGGTGCACGCCGGTGTCGGCGCCGCGCAGCGGCACGGATCATCGGCCGCGGCATCCGGTCCGGCGAACCCCCGGACAGCGCCAATAGCCACGACTCCCGCCGCCGTGCCCGCCGCGCTGGTTCCGGAAGCCCGGCCTGTTCCGGCCGCGGAGGTTCCCGCTGCCCAGCCGATTCCGGCCGCCGAGGTTCCTGACGCTCCGCCGGTTCCGCCAACCATCCACGACCCCGCTGACCACGCAGACGCTGCAGTGCACGGCCACGCCGCGCATGACGGCGCCGGCCATGAAGACGCTGTTCATGACGGCGCAGTTCATGAAGACGCTGCACACGCGGATGCTGCAACCGAGGTCCACGGCGTCCAGTCTGAGGACGCGCCGCATTTTGCCGAGTTCGCGGACGGCCAGCACGAGGACGCCCACCACGACGACGTCCACGCTGAGGACGGACACCATTACGACGTCCACCACGACGCCGTGGCCCACGAGACCTACGAGGACCACGGGCACTACGAGCAGCAGGCCGTGGGGCACCAGCTCCTGGCCGGCGCCGAAACCGCAGCCACCGTGACACGGCCCTCCAAGAAAGTCCGCCGGCGGCGCCGGCTCGTGGCGCTCCTGCTGACCCTCGCGCTCTTCGTCACCGCCACCGTCGTCGGCGCCCAGTTCCTGAAACCGCTGCTGGGGAACGACAAGCCCGCCGACTACCCCGGCCCCGGCTCCGGCCAGGTCAAGGTCTCGGTGGTTCCGGGCGAAGGCCCGGTGTCCGTCGCAGCCAAGCTCGAGGACGCCAAGGTGGTGGCCAACGCGGACACCTTCATGGCGGCCCTGTCCGCATCCGGCGGCACGCTGAATCCGGGGGAGTACGAGTTCAAGCAGGAAATGAAGAACTCCGACGCCGTCTCTGTACTTCTCAACGAGGGGCAGGCGAAGGTCATGTACTTCGCCCTTAACGCCGGTCTGCGCATCGACGAATCATTGCAGGCGATCTCCGAGGGCTCCGGGCTTTCCCTGGCCCAGCTGAAGTCGCTCAGCGACTCGCCGAAGCAGTTCGGGCTGAGCTCCAAGGCGAAGAACCTGGAAGGCTTCCTGGCCCCGGGGGAGTACCGCTTCCCGCTGGGATCCACCGCCAAGGACATCCTCACCAAGCTGGTGAAGTCCACCCAGGACGAACTGAAGGCGCAGGGCGTCACGGACGCCAACAAGCAGTACGACGTCGTCACCGTCGCCAGCATCGTGCAGGCGGAAGGCGGCCAGGCCGAGTACAAGGACGTCGCGGGCGCCATCTACAACCGCCTCAAGCCCACCAACACGGAGACAAACGGGCTGATCCAGTCCGACGCCACCGTCACCTACGGCCTGGGCAAGAAGACCTTCCACATCGACGAGGCCGAAAAGGCTGACAAGTCCAACCCGTACAACACCTACGCCATCAAGGGCCTGCCCGCCGGGCCCATCGGATCGCCGGGCAAGACGGCCATCGACGCGGCGGCCAAGCCGAACAACAACGATTACCTGTACTGGGTGACCATCAACCTCGACACCAAGGAAACGAAGTTCTCCAAGACGCTGGCCGAGCACAACGGCTACGTCGAGCAGTACAACGCCTGGTGTGAGGCCAACCCGGGCCGTTGCGTATGAGCCTGCGGGCAGCCGTCCTGGGGCACCCCATCGGCCATTCGAAGTCTCCGGCCCTCCACCTCGCCGCCTACGCGCGGCTCGGTGCGGAGATCGGCTACAGCGCCATCGATGTGACCGAGGAGTCGCTTCCGGCGTTCATGGACTCCCTCCGTGCCGAGCCCGGCTGGCGGGGGCTGTCCGTCACCATGCCGCTGAAGAAGGCAATGGTCAGCGAGGTGGACGAGGTCCGCGGCGTGGCCAGGGTCCTGGGCGTCATCAACACCGTGGTGTTCGAGGGTGCTGGCGAGTCCGTGCGGCGCGTCGGCTACAACACCGACGTAGCGGGGATCGTTAACGCCCTGCGCAACGCCGGCGCGGCCGATGGTCCCGCCGCCGTCATACTTGGCGGCGGCGGAACGGCGGCCGCGGCAGTGGCAGCCCTGCAGGAGCTTGGCGCCGTGTCCGTGGACCTGTACGTCCGTAACACTGCCCGGGCGGAAGAGGCCAGGGCCGCCGCCGGCGGGCTCGGCATGGACATCACCGTCCATTCCCTCGACGGTGCGGTCGAAGCGATGGCCGGCGCCGGCGTCGTAATCTCCACGCTGCCGCCGCGCGCGGCCGACGGAATGGCGGCGGAGCTGGAGGCGCTGGGACGGCCCACCGACGGCGTCCTGCTGGACGTTGCCTACGACCCCTGGCCCAGCAAAATCGCCGCCGCATGGCACGCCGGCGGCGGAACAGTGGTCCCCGGCCTGGAGATGCTGCTCTACCAGGCGGTGGAGCAGGTCCGCCATTTCACCGGCCTGGCCGAGGCCGCAAGTGCCGAAGTCATAGATGTGATGTGCGACGCAGTCGGGGCACCCCGGCGGGTGTCCTGACCGCCAGACATGGCAGGATGGTTTTTATGTTGCGTTGGTTGACCGCCGGTGAATCCCATGGCCCGGCACTGGTCGGAATTATTGAAGGCGTCCCCGCAGGTGTTGAACTCACCAGCGGGCAGATCGCCGATGCCCTTGCCCGCCGGCGGCTTGGCTACGGCCGCGGGGCACGGATGAAGTTTGAGCAGGACGTCGTAACGATCCTCGGCGGTGTCCGCCACGGCATCACCCAGGGCGGCCCCGTCGCCATCCAGGTGGGCAACACCGAATGGCCCAAGTGGGAACAGATCATGTCCGCCGATCCGGTGGACCCCGAGGAACTCGAAGGCCAGGCGCGCAACGCCCCGCTGACGCGGCCGCGCCCCGGACACGCCGACTTCACCGGCATGCAGAAGTACGGCTTCGACGAGGCCCGTCCCGTGCTGGAACGCGCCAGCGCCCGCGAAACCGCCACCCGTGTTGCCATGGGCACCGTCGCCGCCCAGTTCCTGAAGCACCTCGGTATCGAGCTGGTCAGCCACACCGTCTCCATCGCCAGCGTCACCGTCCCCGAAGGCCGGCCGCTGCCGTTGCCTGACAATGTGATCGCGCTCGACGCCGATCCGCTGCGCTGCTTCGACCGCGAAACATCCGACGCCATGGTTGCGGAGGTGGACGCCGCCCACAAGGAAGGCGAAACCCTCGGCGGCGTGGTGGAGGTGCTCGCCTACGGCCTGCCGCCGGGACTCGGCAGCTACGTCCACTGGGACCGCCGGCTGGACTCGCGCCTGGCCGCCGCCCTGATGGGCATCCAGGCCATCAAGGGCGTCGAGGTGGGGGACGGCTTCCTCACCGCCGCACGCCGCGGGTCCGCCGCCCACGACGAAATCGTCAAGGACTCCGACGGCAGGATCATCCGCACGTCCAACCGCGCCGGCGGCATCGAAGGCGGCATGAGCATCGGCGACGTCCTGCGCGTCCGTGCCGCCATGAAGCCGATCGCCACCGTGCCGCGCGCCCTGAAGACCATCGACATCAGCACCGGCGAGGCGGCCAAGGCCCACCACCAGCGCTCGGACGTCTGTGCCGTTCCGGCTGCCGGCGTGGTGGCCGAGGCCATGGTTGCGCTGGTCCTGGCCGAAGCCGTGACCGAAAAGTTCGGCGGCGACTCCGTGGCCGAGACCGCCCGCAACATCAAGGGCTACCTCGAGAGCATTCCGGCGTCGCTGGATACGATCGGACTCTAGTGCCCCGGAGCAATACACCCTGCGCCGCAGGGGACCGGCCCATTGTGCTCATTGGGCCCATGGCGGTCGGCAAATCCGCGATCGGGCAGCAGCTTGCGCAACAGCTGGACGCCCCGTTCGTGGACACCGACGCGGTCATCGTGGAGGGCCACGGATCCATCGCGGACATCTTCGCCAGCCGCGGCGAGCGGGCCTTCCGGGAGATCGAAGCCCGGACGGTGGCGCACATCATCGAGGCCGCTGCCGGCACCGCCACCGTGGTTTCGCTGGGCGGCGGCTCGGTCCTGGACTCCGGCACCCAGCAGCTGCTGGAGCGGTGCACGGTGGTCTACCTGGAATGCGACGCCGACACCGTCGCCGCCCGGATCGCCAAGAATTCCGGCCGGCCGCTGCTGGCCGGTGACGGCATCCGGCGCTGGAAGGCGCTGTTTGCCACCCGGAAGCCGGTCTACGAACGCCTCGCGGACATCGTGCTGGATGTCCGGCAGGGAACTGTGCCGCAACTGGGCCTGAAGCTGGAAGCTGCACTGTGCGAGTTCGCCGCCGGCAAGCCGCACGAAACCACCAACCGCGAGATCAACAAAACCGCGACGACGGCAGCCAACGGAAGTGCTGCCGCGAAACAGGAAGTTGAAAAGTGAGCGAATCAACCGTCATCAAGGTCACCGGCCAGCAGGCCGGGGACAACTACGACGTCGTAGTTGGCCGCGGCCTCCTCGGCACGCTGCCGGGACTGCTGGGGGAGCGCGTCCGCCGCGTCCTCGTCATCCACCCGCGGGCCCTCCGGCTCACCGGCGACACCGTCCGGGATGAACTGGCCGCTGCCGGCTTCACCGCCGTCACCGCCGAAATCCCCGACGCCGAGGAGGGCAAGCACATCCAGGTTGCCGCGTTCTGCTGGCAGGTGCTGGGCCAGAACGATTTCACCCGCTCCGATGCCGTGGTTTCCGTCGGCGGCGGCGCCGTCACCGACCTGGCCGGCTTCGTGGCCGCCACCTGGCTGCGCGGCGTCAAGGTCATCCACATGCCCACCAGCCTCCTCGGCATGGTGGATGCCGCCGTCGGCGGCAAGACCGGGATCAACACGGCCGAAGGCAAGAACCTGGTGGGTTCCTTCCACCCGCCCGCAGCGGTCCTCACCGACCTGGACACGCTGAAGACCCTGCCGCGGAACGAGATCATCTCGGGCATGGCCGAGGTCATCAAGTGCGGCTTCATCGCCGATCCCGCCATCCTGGACCTCGTGGAGAAGGATCCCGATGCCGTGACGGATCCGGGCTCCGACGTGCTGCGCGAACTCATCGAACGCGCCATCGCCGTTAAGGCCCGCGTGGTCTCGGAGGACCTCAAGGAATCCGGACTCCGGGAAATCCTGAACTACGGCCACACCCTGGGCCACGCCATCGAACTCGTGGAGCGCTACTCCTGGCGGCACGGCGCTGCCGTCTCGGTGGGCATGATGTTCGCGGCCGAGCTGTCCCGCAGCGTGGGCCGGCTCAGCGACGCCGACGCCGACCGGCACCGCACTATCCTCGAATCGCTCGGGCTGCCCGTCACCTACCGCCGTGACCGCTGGCAGGGGCTCCTGGACGGCATGCGCCGCGACAAGAAGTCCCGCGGCGACCTCCTGCGCTTCGTGGTCCTCGACGGGATCGCCAAGCCGGGAATCCTGGATGTGCCGGATACGTCCCTGCTCTTCGCCGCCTACCAGGAGATTGCCTCCTGATGCGCGAGGACCAGAGCGGAACCATCGAATGGCCTGACGGCGGATTCCCAGGGATCCGGATCAATCCGGTGACCCTGCTGTCCGAGATTGTCAACGAAGAGATCTGTGCTGCTGCACTGGAGGCGTCCACCGACCCTGCAGACCGGGTCCTGGTGCTGCTGGTGGAGGGACGCGGCTCTGACGCTGCCGAACTGTTGGCTGAAGCCCGTTACAAGGATCCCGAGTCGTTCACGCTGCGGGCCTATGAAGCGGACGTGCTGCGCGTCTCGCACCGTTATGACCGTGCCATTGAACTCTTCCGGCAGCTTCTCACCGAGGCACACGGCACGGCCAACGAGGCCCTCGCCAACCAGTACCTGGGCCGGGCGTACTTCTCGGCCGGAAACATTGGCGCCGCAGTGGAATCCTTCGCCCGGGCGCTGGACCTCCGGGTGGCGCAGTCCGCCGACGCTGCGCTGATCTACTCCTCGACGGTGGCGCTGCAGCGGGCGCGGGACGTCTTCGAACTGGCCTCCTGACCGGTCTTCCGGGCGCCCCGCAGGAGGGGCCGAAAAAGTGGGCCCGGCTTTTCCGCTAGAATAGTTTCTGGATTTTTGATAAACACACGCTGGCGCGCCGTTCGGCATGCCCGCTTGGCATAACAGCTGGCAGCCAGAACCAGTCAGACACAACCAGAGGAAACCAGTGGCAACCACAAACGACATCAAGAACGGGACCGTCCTGAAGCTCGAGGGCCAGCTCTGGAACGTTATCGAGTTCCAGCACGTCAAGCCGGGCAAGGGCGGCGCTTTCGTGCGCACCAAGATGCGCAACGTCATGTCCGGCAAGGTCGTCGACAAGACCTTCAACGCCGGCCTCAAGATCGAGACCGCCACCGTGGACCGCCGTGACTACCAGTACCTGTACCAGGACGGCGCCGACTTCGTCTTCATGGACACCTCGGACTACGACCAGATCACCGTGTCCGGCGCCACCGTGGGCGATGCCACCAACTTCATGCTCGAAAACCAGATGGTCAACATCGCCATCCACGAAGGCACCCCGCTGTACATCGAGTTGCCGCCGAGCGTTGTCCTCGAGATCACCTACACCGAGCCGGGCCTGCAGGGCGACCGCTCCTCCGCCGGCACCAAGCCCGCCACCCTGGAAACGGGCTACGAGATCCAGGTGCCCCTGTTCGTTGAGAACAACACCAAGGTCAAGGTCGACACCCGCGACGGCAGCTACCTGGGCCGGGTCAACGACTAGTGAGCGCCCGCGGTAAAGCCCGCAACAGGGCTCTCGAGGTCCTCTTCGAAGCCGAGCAGCGCTCTGTCTCGGCCTTCGACGTGCTGCGTGCGCGCCGCGAGAGGACCGACCAGATCGTCAATCCGTACACCCTCGAGATCGTCGAAGGCGTCGTGTCGATGCAGGCCACCATCGACGAGTTCCTGGAGACCTACTCACAGGGCTGGACCCTTGAGCGCATGCCGTCCGTGGACCGCATCATCCTGCGGATCGGCACGTGGGAACTGCTGTACAACGACGACGTTCCGGACGGTGTTGCCGTCAGCGAAGCCGTCGCTCTGGCCAAGACGCTCTCCACCGACGAGTCGCCGTCGTTCATCAACGGCCTCCTGGGGCGCCTTCAGCAGCTGAAGCCGTCCCTGCTCGCCTGAGCTGAGTTTTACGCAGGAAGCCCCTGCCGGTCTGCCGGCAGGGGCTTTCTGCGTTTTACTGCCGGACGGCTGCCTCTACTGCTGGACAGCTGCCCGGAGCGCGGTCAGGTGGCGCAGCTGCTGGGCCTCGTCCTGCTGGTGAAGCGGCACATCCCTGCCGCTGAGGATCCGCTGCCGGGTAAAAGCCAGCCGCGTTGCCGCCTTGACGAATTCCTTCATCTCCCCGTCCCGGTTGTAGGACCCTGCCCAGCGGACGGCCTGCCGACGGCCGCCCGGTGTGGACAGCAGCTCCACCTCGGCCGGAGCGAACCAGCCGGCTGCAGCGTACTCCTGGAGCCGTTGCCGGGTAAGCCGCGTTTCCGCCACCCGCAGCACCACGATGCAGGCCACGGCGAGCAGGAAGATCGGGATCTGCACGAGGACGTACTGGGCCAGGAAGTCCTGGCCCATGCTGTTCCACCTGTTGTGCAGGATCATGGCGGGAACCAGTCCCACGAAGAAGGCGAGGACCGAGACGCCCGAGTGCCAGCGCCGCGCTGCCAGGCCCATGATCAGGCCGGTGGTCCCGGTGAAGATGGCATGCGCGAACGGCGACATCACGCCGCGCAGGAAGAATATCTGGACAAGGTCGCTGCCGGGTGTGCCGGACTCGGCGATCGCCCGGCCGAAATAGAGGATGTTCTCGGTGAACGCGAAGCCGCCGGCGATGGTGAAGGCAAACACCACGCCGTCGACGGGCCCGTCAAAGTTGCGGCGGGCGAACAACACGAGCAGCAGCAGGCCCAAGGACTTCGCGAACTCCTCCACCACCGGTGCCTGGACCGTGGTCATGAAATCGCGGAAGGACGCCTCATCGGTGGCCGGGGCCGCCAGGGCGAAGACCGGCTGGATGAGCAGCGTCACGGCGATGGAGACGGCCGCGCCCCAGGTGAAGGCGAAAATCAGCAGGCGCTTCGGCTCCGGTTCCCACCTGTCAATGACGGCCACGGCGAACAGCACCGCCGCCAGCGGGATCAGGGAGGCAACAAAGCCGATGACGAAGCCCGTGACGCCGGTGCTGGCCAGGAGGAACGGCACCACCAGGAACAGGCTCACGAAAGCCAGTATCCAGCCGCCCACCACGAGCCCCAGCGTCCCCGCCCCGGGGCGGGCGGCCACAGTGGACGCGGCCTCCGGGATGACTTGGTCCACGGCGCCGCCGCTGTGCCCGGGCGCCGGCCGGTAGTTCTGCGGCTGGACGTGGCCCATCCAGCTGGGATTCGCGGGCTGTCCGGGGAAGTCAGGTCCGGGGAACTGCCTCTGCTGCGGGTTCATCGACATAGACACGAGCCTAGTGCGGTGTGACGGACGACGCCCTCTGCCGGGGCCGGAGGCGGACGCCCGTGTGGTAATTTTGGAAGGCAAATGTTCCTTTTTTAATTCCGTCCCGTGAGGCGGGGAAAGGGGAGACGAGCGATGACTCATGTCACGCAGGCACCGGTTCCGGCCAGGGTTGTGCTCAACCAGGCGGACATTGACCGTGCCCTCACTCGGATCGCCCATGAAATCCTCGAGGCCAACAAGGGCTCCCAGGATCTGGTGCTGCTCGGCATTCCGCGCCGCGGCTACCCTCTCGCAGTCCGGCTCGCCCAGAAAATCGCCGCCGCCGATCCCGCCGTGGACTCCGCCGCGATCGTCGGCCAGCTGGACGTCACCATGTTCCGGGACGATCTTTCCCACCAGCCCACGAGGCCCCCGCACCGCACCCAGCTGCCGCTGACGGGCATCGACAACAAAGTGGTCGTGCTGATCGACGACGTGCTGTACTCCGGCCGGACCATCCGGGCCGCCCTGGACGCCCTGGTGGACCTCGGCCGCCCGCGCATCGTGCGCCTGGCTGTCCTGATTGACCGGGGCCACCGCGAACTGCCCATCCGCGCCGACCATGTGGGCAAGAACCTGCCCACGTCCTCCGCCGAAAAGGTCCGCGTCCGGCTCGAGGAGACCGACGCCGTCGACGGACAGGCGGTCAACGAAGTGGTCATCGAGGGCGGCGCATGAAACACCTGCTCTCCACCGAAGACCTCAGCCTGGCCAACGCCGTCCGCATCCTCGACACCGCCGAAGAGATGTCGACCGTGGGGGAGCGCGAGGTCAAGAAGCTTCCCGCCCTGCGCGGACGGACCGTGGTGAACCTCTTCTTCGAGGATTCCACCCGGACCCGCATTTCCTTCGAAGCGGCAGCCAAGCGGCTCTCAGCGGACGTCATCAACTTCGCCGCCAAGGGATCCTCGGTCTCCAAGGGCGAATCACTCAAGGACACCGCCCAGACCCTGTCCGCCATGGGGGCAGACGCCGTCGTGATCCGCCACTGGGCCTCCGGTGCACCGCACCGGCTGGCAGCCACCGACTGGATCGACGCCGCCGTCATCAATGCCGGTGACGGCACCCACGAGCACCCCACCCAGGCACTGCTGGACGCGTTCACGATGCGCCGGCACTGGACGAAGCTCTCCGGACTGCCCTCCACGGGGGCGGACCTGCGCGGCATGCGCGTCGCCATCGCCGGCGACGTCCTGCACTCCCGTGTGGCGCGGTCCAACGTCTGGCTGCTGCGCACGCTCGGTGCCGACGTCACCCTGGTGGCGCCGCCCACGCTGCTGCCCATCGGCGTCGAACACTGGCCCTGCAGCATCAGCTACGACATGGACGAGACCCTGGAAAAGGGCGTGGACGCGGTGATGATGCTCCGCGTCCAGGGCGAGCGGATGAACGCGTCGTTCTTCCCGTCCACCCGGGAGTACTCCCGCCGCTGGGGCTTCGACGACAACAGGCTCCGCGCGCTGGACAGGCTGGGCCTGAAGGACACCATCATCATGCACCCCGGCCCCATGAACCGGGGCCTGGAAATTTCCGCGGCCGCCGCCGATTCGCCCCGCTCCACCGTGCTCGCACAGGTGAAGAACGGTGTCTCGATCCGCATGGCCGCCCTGTACCTGCTGCTCTCGGGGGACACCCGTGAACCAGCCGCCACCCTGAAGGAGAGCAACTGATGGCTGAAGAAACCACGTACCTGATCCAGGGCGCCTCGATCCTGGGCGGCGGCGCCGAGGACCTGCTCATCCGCGACGGCGTGATCATCGCCCGCGGAGAAGGCCTTGCCCCGGACGGCGCCACGGTCATCGACGCATCCGGCCTCGTCGCCCTGCCGGGCATGGTGGACGTCCACACGCACCTCCGCGAACCCGGCCGGGAAGACGCCGAAACGGTGGAAACCGGCACCCGCGCCGCGGCCCTGGGCGGTTTCACCGCCGTGCACGCCATGGCCAACAGCACCCCGGTGGCGGACACCGCCGGCGTCGTCGAGCAGGTCTACAGCCTGGGCAAAGCGGCCGGCTGGGTGGACGTCCGCCCGGTGGGCGCCGTCACCGTGGGCCTCGCCGGCGAGCAGCTCGCCGAGCTCGGCGCCATGGCAGACTCCCGCGCCCAGGTCCGCATGTTCTCCGACGACGGCATCTGCGTGCACGATCCCGTCCTGATGCGCCGAGCCCTTGAGTACGTCAAGGCGTTCGACGGCGTGGTGGCCCAGCACGCGCAGGAACCGCGCCTCACCGCCGGCGCCCAGATGAACGAAGGCGAAGTCTCCGCCGTCCTCGGCCTGACCGGCTGGCCGGCAGTGGCCGAGGAAAGCATCATCGCCCGCGACGTCCTGCTCGCCCAGCACGTGGGCTCCCGGCTGCACGTGTGCCACGTGTCCACCGCAGGCTCGGTCGAGATCATCCGCTGGGCCAAGAGCCGCGGCATCAACGTCACCGCCGAGGTGACCCCGCACCACCTGCTCCTCACCGATGACCTGGTCCGCAGCTACGACCCCGTCTACAAGGTCAACCCGCCGCTGCGCACCAACGACGACGTCCAGGCCCTGCGCGCCGCCCTCGCCGACGGCACCATCGACGTCGTGGGCACCGACCACGCCCCGCACCCGAGCGAGCACAAGGAGTGCGAGTGGGCGCAGGCGGCCATGGGCATGACCGGCCTGGAAACCGCCCTGTCCGTGGTCCAGCACTCCATGATCGAGACCGGCCTCATGACCTGGGCCGACTTCGCCCGGGTCACCTCCACCGCGCCGGCCGGCATCGGGCGGCTCACGGACCAGGGCCGGCCGCTGGAAAAGGGCGAACCCGCCAACATCGTCCTGGTGGATCCGGCCGCGCGCTGGACCGTGGATCCTTCCGCCATGGCGACGATGGGACGCAACTCGCCGTTCAAGGGCATGGAGCTCCCGGGCAAGGTGGTGGCGACCTTCTTCAAAGGCCACCCGACGGTCCTGGACGGCAAGCTCAACACGCCCTACCGCTACCCGTCGGAAGCGCCGGTTGCCGGCACAGCAGGTGCCAACTGATGGAAAAAGTCCTCCCCGGACTTGCGATGCTGGCGGTCGTCGCCGTCGTTTTTGTCCTGATCTGGATCGGCTGGCGCGGCCGGCTGCGGCGGCAGTCCGGCATCGAGCAGCTGCCGGCGGTTCCGGAGGTGCTGGGCGAGCCGCTGATTTCGGCGGACGGTCAGTACGTGGCCTCCACCACCGCTGGCGACTGGCTGGACCGGATCGCCGTGCACGGCCTCGGCATCCGCACCAACGCGGAGCTCTCCATCCATCCGGAAGGCGTGCTCCTGGACCGCTCCGGCGCGCGGCCGCTGTTCATCCCGGCGGCCTCGCTGGCCGGCGTCCGGCAGGACAGCGGCATGGCCGGTAAATTCGTGGAAAAGGACGGGCTGCTGATCCTCAGCTGGACGCTCGGAACCCACGCCCTGGACACCGGCTTCCGCACCCGCCGCGCCGCGGACAAGCCGGCAGTCCTCCAACAACTTCAGGAAATGATCTCCCCAGGCCCCCAGGCAGGTGCCCATAGTGGAAAGTAATAAAGTGACGGAAACCGAAGTGACAGTAAACGCAGGAACTGCGCCGCAGGCCGCAGCATCCGCCCCCGCCGTCCTGGTGCTCGAAGACGGCCGCATCTTCCGCGGCCGCAGTTACGGCGCACAGGGCACCGCCCTGGGGGAAGCGGTCTTCGCCACCGGCATGACCGGCTACCAGGAGACCATTACCGACCCGTCCTACGCACGCCAGCTCGTGGTGCAGACGGCCCCGCACATCGGCAACACCGGTGTGAACAGCGAGGACGCCGAATCCCGCCGCATCTGGGTAGCCGGCTACATCGTCCGTGACGCCGCCCGCCGCCCGTCCAACTGGCGGGCTGAGCGATCTCTTGACTCCGAGCTCGTCGAGCAGGGCATCGTCGGCATCCAGGGCGTGGACACCCGCGCCATCACCCGCCACCTGCGCGAGCACAAGACCATGCGCGCCGGCATCTTCTCCGGCGAAGCAGCCCAGGCCACGGACAAGGAACTTCTCGACGCCGTGCTCGCCAGCGAGCCGATGGAAGGCGCCCGGCTTGCCGAGGAAGTCAGCATCGACGAAGCCTACGTCGTGGAGCCCAAGGACCACGGCTGGGACGGCGACGCGCGCTTCAGCATCGCGGCCATCGATCTCGGCATCAAGGCCATGACGCCGGTCCGCTTCGCCGAGCGCGGCGTCCGCGTGCACGTGCTGCCCGCCACCGCCACCATCGACGACGTCAAGGCCGTCAGCCCCGACGGATTCTTCATGTCCAACGGCCCCGGCGACCCCGCCACCGCCGACAACCAGGTCAAGCTGCTCCGCACCGTCCTGGACGAGAAGCTGCCCTACTTCGGCATCTGCTTCGGCAACCAGATCCTGGGCCGCGCCCTCGGCTTCGGCACCTACAAGCTGCGCTACGGCCACCGCGGCATCAACCAGCCCGTCATGGACCGCCGCACGGGCAAGGTGGAGATCACCTCGCAGAACCACGGCTTCGCCGTCGACGCCCCGCTGGACGGCCCCACCAACGCGCCGGAAGAGCGCTACGGCCGGGTCGAGGTCAGCCACGTCAGCCTGAACGATGAGGTCGTGGAAGGCCTGGCTTGCCTGGACATCCCGGCCTTCTCCGTCCAGTACCACCCCGAAGCCGCGGCCGGCCCGCACGACGCCGCCTACCTCTTCGACCGGTTCATCGAGCTGATGGAAGGCACCCGCGACGGCCGGACGGCCAACCTGTCCAAGGAACCCGTGGACGCCCAGCACCCCGCCGATGCCCCGGCCAATCAGGCCCAGCAAAACGGCGCCCAGCAAAACCAGGCCGAGCCGAACACGACTGACAACAAGACTGAGGACAAGAAGTAATGCCCAAGAGAACTGACCTTAAGAGCGTCCTGGTCATCGGTTCCGGCCCGATCGTCATCGGCCAGGCCGCTGAATTCGACTACTCCGGCACGCAGGCCCTTCGCGTCCTCAAGGAGGAAGGCCTTCGCGTCATCCTCGTCAACTCCAACCCGGCCACCATCATGACCGACCCGGAGTTCGCCGACGCCACCTACATCGAGCCCATCACCCCCGAGGTGGTGGAGAAGATCATCGCCAAGGAGCGCCCGGACGCCGTGCTGCCCACCCTGGGCGGCCAGACGGCGCTGAACACCGCCATCGCGCTCGACAAGAACGGCGTGCTCGAGAAGTACAACGTGGAACTGATCGGCGCGAACATCGCCGCGATCGAGCTCGGCGAGGACCGCGAGAAGTTCAAGGGCGTCGTGGAGCGCTGCGGCGCCGAATCCGCCCGCAGCCACATCATCCACACCATGGACGAGGCCCTGAAGGCTGCCGAGGACCTCGGCTACCCGATGGTGGTCCGCCCGTCCTTCACCATGGGCGGCCTCGGCTCGGGCCTGGCGTACAACGAAGAGGACCTGCGCCGCATCGTCGGCCAGGGCCTGCAGTACAGCCCCACCAGCGAGGTGCTGCTCGAAGAGAGCATCCTCGGCTGGAAGGAATACGAGCTCGAGATGATGCGGGACAAGAACGACAACGTGGTTGTCGTCTGCTCCATCGAGAACTTCGATCCCGTGGGCGTGCACACCGGCGACTCCATCACCGTTGCCCCGGCACTGACCCTCACCGACCGCGAATACCAGCGACTCCGCGATATCTCCATCGCGGTCATCCGTGAGGTCGGCGTGGACACCGGCGGCTGCAACATCCAGTTCGCCATCGACCCGGCAACGGGCCGCGTGGTGGTCATCGAGATGAACCCGCGCGTGTCCCGCTCGTCGGCCCTGGCGTCGAAGGCCACCGGCTTCGCCATCGCCAAGATCGCCACCAAGCTCTCCCTGGGCTACACCCTGGACGAGATCCCGAACGACATCACGCAGAAGACGCCCGCCTCCTTCGAGCCCACGCTCGACTACGTGGTGGTCAAGGTTCCGCGGTTCGCGTTCGAGAAGTTCCCGGCCGCGGACAACACCCTCACCACCACCATGAAGTCGGTGGGCGAGGCCATGGCCATGGGCCGCAACTTCACCGAAGCCCTGCAGAAGGCGCTGCGCTCCCTCGAGCAGAAGGGCTCGCAGCTTGACTTCAGCTCCGTCCCCGAATGGGAAGTTCCGGAGCTCATCGAACAGGCCAAGCGCCCGACGACGGACCGCCTGCACCAGGTGCAGCGCGCCCTGCTCGGCGGCGCGAGCGTGGAGGAACTCCACGAGGCCACCAAGATCGACCCCTGGTTCCTGGACCAGCTCCAGCTGCTCAACGAGATCTCCCAGGAGATCCGCCGCTCCGGCGCCCTCACCGAGGATGTGCTCCGCAACGCCAAGCGCCACGGCTTCTCCGACGAACAGATCGGCTCGCTGACCCACAACTCCGAGGCCGTCGTCCGCGGCGTCCGCCAGGCACTGGGCATCCGCCCGGTCTACAAGACAGTGGACACCTGCGCCGCCGAGTTCGCCGCCTACACGCCGTACCACTACTCGGCCTATGACGAGGAGGACGAGGTTGCGCTGCACTCGAAGCCGTCCATCCTCATCCTCGGCTCCGGGCCCAACCGCATCGGCCAGGGCATCGAGTTCGACTACTCCTGCGTCCACGCCTCCATGGCGCTGCGCAAGGCCGGCTACGAGACCGT
The DNA here is from genome assembly GCF_046536215.2 of Arthrobacter globiformis. Taxonomy (GTDB): domain Bacteria; phylum Actinomycetota; class Actinomycetes; order Actinomycetales; family Micrococcaceae; genus Arthrobacter; species Arthrobacter globiformis_E. The sequence goes on from NZ_CM143421.1 coordinate 251,363, forward strand.
CATGGTCAACTGCAACCCGGAAACCGTCTCCACCGACTACGACATCTCCACCCGGTTGTACTTCGAGCCGCTGACCCTCGAGGACGTCCTGGAGGTCATCGCGGCCGAGGAACGCACCGGCGGCGTGATGGGCGTCTTCGTCCAGCTCGGCGGCCAGACCCCGCTGAAGCTGGCCCAGCAGCTGGCCGACGCCGGGGTGCCGATCCTGGGCACGTCGCCCGAGGCGATCGACCTCGCCGAGCACCGCGGCGCCTTCGCCCGCGTGCTGGACGAAGCCGGCCTGGTGTCCCCGAAGAACGGCACCGCCGTCTCCTTCGAGGACGCCAAGAAGATCGCGGACGAGATCGGCTACCCGGTCCTGGTCCGCCCGTCCTACGTCCTGGGCGGCCGCGGCATGGAGATCGTCTACGACGAGCCGAACCTGTCCCGCTATATCGCCAACGCCACCGAGATCACCGCCGAGCACCCGGTGCTGATCGACCGGTTCCTCGAGGACGCCGTCGAGATCGACGTCGACGCCCTCTTCGACGGCACGGACATGTACCTTGGCGGCATCATGGAGCATATCGAGGAAGCCGGCGTCCACTCCGGCGACTCCGCGTGCGTCCTGCCGCCGATCACCCTGGGCAACAACGTGCTGGAGCGCGTCCGCACCGCCACCCGCGCCATCGCCGAGGGCGTGGGCGTCCGCGGCCTCATCAACATCCAGTTCGCGCTGGCCTCAGACGTCCTGTACGTTCTGGAAGCCAACCCCCGCGCCTCCCGGACCGTGCCTTTCGTGTCCAAGGCCACCGGCGTGCAGATGGCCAAGGCCGCTGCCCTGATCGGCACCGGAGTGACCATCGGCCAGCTCCGCAGCGCCTACAAGATGCTGCCGGAAACCGGAGACGGCTCCACGCTGCCGCTGGACGCCCCGGTCTCCGTCAAGGAAGCGGTCCTGCCGTTCAGCCGGTTCCGCACCCCGGAGGGCAAGGTCGTGGACTCGCTGCTCGGCCCGGAAATGCGCTCCACCGGCGAGGTCATGGGCATCGACAAGCACTTCGATACCGCCTTCGCCAAGAGCCAGTCCGGCGCCAACAACGCCCTCCCCACCGAAGGCAAGGTCTTCGTGTCCGTCGCCAACCGCGACAAGCGTTCGGTGATCATGGGCGTCAAGCGCCTCTCCGACCTCGGCTTCGAGATCGTCTCCACCGGGGGCACGGCCGACGTCCTGCGCCGCAACGGCATCCAGGCCACCCCGGTGCGCAAGGTGGCCGAGGGCAGCAGTGCCGAAGGGGAAGGCACCATCGCCGACCTCGTGGTCGCGGGCGAGATCGACATGGTGTTCAACACCCCGTCCGGCGGCGAGGCCCGCAGCGACGGCTACGAACTCCGTGCAGCCGCCACGTCCATCGGCATCCCCTGCATCACCACCGTGGCCGAGTTCAACGCTGCGGTCCAGGCCATCGAGGCCCTGCGCACCTACGCCTGGTCCGTGACCAGCCTGCAGGAGCACGCAGCAGCGCTCCTTGCGTCGCAGGAGGCCGCCCTGCAGAAGGCAGCCGCCCAGAGCCCGGCAGAGCAGAATGCCTGAGGCAGGGAACGCTGCCGCAGGCACCGGCCGGGAGTCGTTCGGCTTCCGGCTGGGCCGGGCCATGACTGACCGTGGTCCGCTTTGCGTCGGGATTGACCCCCACCCTGCACTGCTGGCCAGTTGGGGCCTGAACGACGACGCCGCCGGCCTGAGGCGCTTTTCGCTCACCGCCCTGGAGGCCGTGTCTTCGCTCGCTGCCGCGGTCAAGCCGCAGGTGGCGCTGTACGAACGGCACGGGTCTGCCGGCCTGGCGGTCCTCGAAGAGGTTCTCGCTACTGCCCGGGACGAACGCGTGCTGACCATCGCGGACGCCAAGCGCGGCGACATCGGGTCCACCATGTCCGCCTACGCCGACGCCTGGCTCAGTGACGGCTCTCCACTGGCCGCTGACTCGGTGACGCTCAGCCCGTACCTGGGTTTCGAGTCGCTCCGGCCGGCCCTGGACCTCGCGGCCCAGAACGGCCGGGGTGTGTTCGTCCTGGCGCTGACCTCCAACCCGGAGGGCGCCTCGGTGCAGCACGTTGGCGGCAGCGACTCCGTGGCACGCCGGATTGTCCAGGCCGCCGCGGGGGAGAACGAACGCTACGCCGGGGCCCTCGGCTCGGTGGGCCTCGTGGTGGGAGCCACCGTGGGCACCGCGCTGGCGGACCTGCAGCTTGACCTCGGGGCCGTCCGCGGGCCGATCCTCGCCCCTGGCCTGGGAGCGCAGGGGGCAACTCCGGCAGACCTGCGGAGGACCTTCGGCGCGGCGTACCCCCAGGTCCTGGGAACGTCCAGCCGCGACATCCTCAAGGCCGGCCCCGGCATCCGGGAGCTGACCGAGGCGGCCGAACGCACCCTCGCGGGGCTCCGGTCCGAATAGTCCATTGATTTCTCCGGCCGGCAGGGAGTAGGTTCAGGACAAATCCGCGGCTGCTCCAACGCCGCCGGCCGCGGATCCGTTGGCTGACCCCAGGGGATATGACCGTGAGCTTGCGACCCTTGTCACCGCAGGAACGTTCCGACGCACTCAGGAAGGCCGCGGCGGCAAGGGCTGCCAGGGCCTCGGCCAAGGAACGGCTCAAATCCGGAGAACTGACGGTGGCCCAGATCCTGGACTCCGGCGGCACCGAGGAGGCCATAGCGCGCATGCGCGTTTCGGAACTCCTCGAGGCCCTGCCGGGGATCGGGAAGGTACGGGCCGCGGCCATCATGGACAGCCTCGGCATCGCCGCGTCCCGCAGGGTCCGGGGGCTGGGCATCCACCAGCGCCGGGCGCTGGTAGATTTTATGAACGAGAAATAGCTTCATCCGAACAGAGTCATCTGTAGACCGTCCAAAGGAATACGTGAGCAACAAACCCGGACTGACAGTCCTCGCTGGTCCTACGGCTGTTGGCAAAGGCACCGTGTCCACCTATATCCGCGACACCTACCCCGAGGTCTGGCTGTCCGTTTCGGCCACCACGCGGGCCCCGCGGCCGGGCGAGATCGACGGCGTGCACTACTACTTCAAGTCCAAGGAAGAGTTCGAGTCCCTGGTGGAGGCCGGCGAATTCCTCGAGTGGGCTGTCGTGCACGGGCAGAACACCTACGGGACCCTGAAGAGCACCGTCAACCAGGCCATCGCCGAAGGCCGCTCCGTGCTGCTGGAGATCGACCTGCAGGGGGCCCGGCAGGTAAAGAAGGCCGTTCCGGATGCCCAGTTCGTCTTCCTGGCACCGCCCAGCTGGGAAGAACTGGTCCGCCGGCTGGTGGGCCGGGGCACGGAATCAGCCGAGGAACAGCAGCGCCGGCTGGAAACCGGTAAAGTAGAACTTGCTGCTGAACCGGAGTTCGACCACACCGTCATCAATGACGACGTCCGCCGGGCAGCGGACGAGCTTGTTTCACTCATGGGGCTCACGCCGCATCCGCGCCAGTCGCAGACGCCGTCGGCCCGCTAGAAATTTGGAGAATTCGTGTCCACGAACCTTGAAGGCATCATCAACCCGCCGATCGATTCGCTGCTCGAGGCGGCCGATTCCAAGTACGGCCTGGTGATCTTCGGTGCCAAGCGTGCACGCCAGATCAACGCCTACTACGCACAGCTCCACGAGGGCCTGTTCGAGTACGTCGGCCCGCTGGTTGACACCAAGCTGAACGAGAAGTCGCTGTCCATCGCCTTGCGCGAGATCAACGAGGGCAAGCTGGTTTCCACGCCGATCGAAGCTGCAGAGTAACCTCCGCAGAGTAAACAGACTGCCTGCTGACGGAGTTCACGTGCGCATAGTCCTCGGAGTCGGGGGAGGGATCGCCGCCTACAAGGTGGCATCGCTCCTCCGGCTTTTTACTGAAGCCGGCCATGACGTCACCGTCATCCCCACGGAAGCCGCCACCCGCTTTGTCGGCGTGGCCACCTGGGAGGCCCTGTCCGGAAACCCGGTGACCAACAGCGTCTTCGACGACGTCGACCAGGTGAAGCACGTCCGGCTGGGCCACGAGGCAGACCTGATCGTGGTGGCGCCCGCCACGGCCGACCTCCTGGCCCGTGCGGCCACCGGCCAGGCCAACGACCTGCTCACCAACACGCTTCTGATGGCGAGCGGCCCCGTGCTGTTCGCCCCGGCCATGCACACCGAGATGTGGCAGCACGCGGCCACCCAGGCCAACGTGGAAACCCTGCGCAGCCGCGGCGTGACCGTTCTGGAACCCGCCAGCGGGCGGCTGACCGGCAGCGATTCCGGCCCTGGCCGGCTGCCCGAGCCCGAGGCCATCTTCGACGCCGCCCTCGCACTGGCCCACGGACTCCAGTCGGACGCCGCCCTCCTGCCGGGCGCTGCTCCCCGGTCGGACGCTGCTCCCCGGTCCGGCGGCGGGTTGCCGCTGGCCGGCCGCACGGTGACCATCAGCGCCGGCGGCACCCGCGAGCCCCTGGATCCCGTACGGTTCCTGGGCAACCGCTCCTCCGGCAAGCAGGGCGTGGCGCTGGCCGCCGCCGCCCGGGACGCCGGAGCCACCGTCCGGCTCGTGGCCGCCCACATGGAAGTGCCCGCCCCGGCGGGCGTCGAGCTCATCGCCGTCGAAACGGCCCTGCAGCTCCGCGAAGTCATGCTGGCAGCGGCAGCCGGGTCCGACGTCGTGATTATGGCGGCGGCAGTGGCCGATTTCCGCCCGGCGGAAGTGTCCGGGAGCAAGATCAAGAAGCGGGACGACGCCGCCGACCCCGTGATCACGCTGGTCCGCAACCCGGACATCCTGCAGGAGCTTGTCGCGGTGCGCGACGCCGCCGGCAGCAGCCAGATCGTGGTGGGGTTTGCCGCCGAGACGGGCGATGAGCAGGGCGATGTGCTCTCCTATGCCGAGGCAAAGCTCAAGCGCAAGGGCTGTGACCTGCTGGTGGTGAACCACGTGGGCGCGGACAAGGTCTTCGGCCAGGACCACAACTCCGTGGTCATCCTCTCGCGGGCAGGCTCCGAGCCCCAGTCAGCCTCAGGCTCGAAGCAGGACGTCGCCGCCATTGTCATTGACCGGATCGGTTCCGAACTGAGCCGGGTGTTTCCGCGAACCTGACGGGCGTAAGCAACGTCTCCTTAGCATGGGGACACACGCTGCCGTCCCGCCGTTTGCCAACCAGTAAGGTAGTTGAGTGACTTTACCGCTGCACATTCCAGAATCCCACGGGTCCGCACCCGCCGCGCTTCGGCTCTTCACCTCGGAGTCGGTGACTGAAGGGCACCCCGACAAGATCTGTGACCAGATCAGTGATGCGATCCTGGACGCCCTGCTGGACAAGGACCCCGAGTCCCGCGTCGCCGTGGAGACCATGGCCACCACCGGCCTGGTCCACGTGGCCGGCGAAGTCACCACGGACGCGTACGTCGAAATCCCGCAGATCGTCCGCGAGACCATCCTCGGCATCGGCTACGACTCCTCCGCCAACGGCTTCGACGGCGCGCGCTGCGGCGTTTCCGTTTCCATCGGCCAGCAGTCCAACGACATCGCCGGCGGCGTCTTCAACTCCCTCGAAGCCCGCGAAGGCCGCCAGGAGGACGACTACGACCTCCAGGGCGCCGGCGACCAGGGCCTCATGTTCGGCTACGCCAGCGACGAGACCCCCTCCTACATGCCCACGCCGATCTGGATTGCGCACCGGCTGTCGGAGCGGCTCACCGAAGTCCGCAAGAACGGCGAACTCGCCTACCTCCGCCCGGACGGCAAGACCCAGGCCACCATTGGGTACGACGGCGACCGGCCGGTTTCTGTGGAAACCATCGTGATCTCCAGCCAGCACGCCGACGGCTTCAGCCTCGACCAGCTGCGCGCCGACCTCGCGACGCATGTCATCGACCCCGTCCTCGCCCTCGCGGACCTGGACATTTCGCGCACCACCAATATCCTGAACCCGGCCGGCGCGTTCGTGATCGGCGGCCCGGTGGGCGACGCCGGACTCACCGGCCGCAAGATCATCGTGGACACTTACGGCGGCATGGCCCGACACGGCGGCGGCGCCTTCTCCGGCAAGGACCCGTCCAAGGTGGACCGCTCCGCGGCATACGCCATGCGCTGGGTTGCCAAGAACGTGGTGGCCGCAGGTCTTGCCAAGCGCGCCGAGATCCAGATCGCCTACGCCATCGGCCAGGCCCGCCCCGTGGGAACTTACGTGGAGACGTTCGGGACCGAGACCGTGGACCCGGCAAAGATCAGCGCAGCGATTGCGGAGATCTTCGACCTGCGCCCCCGCGCCATCATCGACGCCCTGGACCTCAAGCGCCCCATCTACGCCAAGACGGCCGCCCACGGCCACTTCGGCCGCGACGATCCGGACTTCACCTGGGAGCGCCTGGACCGCGTGGACGACCTGAAGGCGTACTTCAACGCCTGAGCCGTCCCGTCCGCGTCCGTCAGCGTCGGGAATGTCAGACCCGTGTGATTGGCTGATGGACAACCCAGGACGGAGGTAAGGCGCATGTCTTCAAACGGCATGTCTTCGCATCCAGCACCAGAGCCCCTGCAGCTGTCACTGCTGCAGGGGTTCCCTGCCACGGCCAGGCCCCCGGGCGGTCCCGCCCTGGCTGCCGTCCTTCCGGTGGCGCGCGTCCTCATCGAGTCCCCGCTGCCGCACCTGGACAGGCCGTTCGACTACAGCGTGCCCGCCGAACTGGATGACGACGCCCAGCCGGGGGTGCGTGTCCGGGTAAAGTTCAGCGGCCAGGAACTCGGCGGCTACCTCCTGGAACGGGTGGCGGAGTCCGACGCCGGCCAGCCCCTCGTCCCGCTGCACAAGGTCGTCTCGCCCGTTGCTGTGCTGACTCCTGCGCTGCAGGAGCTCGCCGGGCGCGTGGCCGCACGCTATGCGGGCACCGTCAGCGACGTGCTCCGGGTGGCCATCCCGCCGCGGGTGGTCAAGGTGGAGAAGGAGCTCGCCGACGCGGAGCCGGCCACGCCTCCCGCTGCGCCCCATGACCTGTCCGGCTCCGACTGGACCCGGTACCGGAACGGTGCCGCGTACCTCCGCCATCTCACGTCCGGAGGCTCACCCAGGGCGGCCCTCAGCGCCCTGCAGGGGTTCGGACCGGCCGGCTGGCCGCGGCTTGTTGCGGAGGCGGTGGGAGCGGTCAGGCAGTCCGGACGCGGCGCCGTCGTCGTCGTTCCCGACTACCGCGACCTGGACCGGGTCCAGGCCGCCCTCGAGGACATCCTGCCCGCCGACGACGTGGCGAGGCTGACGGCCGACGACGGCCAGACACCCCGGTACCGCAGCTACCTCCGGGTCCTCAACGGCTCCGCGGGCGTGGCCGTGGGCACCCGTTCGGCAGCCTACGCGCCGGTACGGAACCTGGGACTCGTGGTGTGCTGGGACGACGGCGACGACCTCCACGTCGAACAGCGTTCCCCGTACGCCCACACCCGCGAGGTGCTCCTGCTGCGTGCCGAGCAGGAGGGGGCGGCATGCCTGCTGGCAGGGCACGCGCGCAGCACCGAGGTGCAGCGGCTGGTGGATGCCGGCTGGGCAATGCCCGTGGACGCCGACCGAACGGTGCTCCGGCGCACGGTTCCCCGGGTCATCAACACCGCGGACAGCTTTGAGCAGGAACGCGACCCGCTGGCCCGGCTGGCAAGGTTGCCTGGCGCAGCATGGCGCACGGCCAAGGAGGGGCTGGAACGCGGTCCGGTCCTGGTGCAGGTTGCCCGTGCCGGGTACGCGCCGTCGCTGGCGTGCGAAACGTGCCGGGAACCCGCGCGCTGCCCGTCCTGCCAGGGGCCGCTCGCCATTGCCGGCAGCGCCGCCGTTCCGCAGTGCCGCTGGTGCTCGACGCCGGCACCGGCCTGGCGCTGCGTGCACTGCCGCGGCACCCGCCTCCGCCGCGGTGCAGCCGGCGTTCTCCGCACAGCCGAGGAACTGGGGCGGGCATTTCCGGGCAAAGCCGTGGTCACCTCCTCCGGCCAGAACGTCAAGGCCACGGTTCCGGATGCCTGCGCGCTGGTGGTGGCCACGGTGGGCGCCGAACCGGTGGCTCCGGGCGGGTACGCCGCGGCGCTGCTGCTCGACGGCGATTCCCTGCTGCGCCGCGAGAACCTGCGCGCGGGCGAGGACGCCGTGCGCCGCTGGTTCAACGCCGCCTCGCTGGTCAGGCCTGCCACCGAAGGCGGGATCGTCGTCATCACCGCGGACGATACCGCAGCCGTCGGCGCGCTGCTGCGCTGGGACCCTGCGGGCTATGCCCAGCGGGAACTGGGGCTGCGCGCCGAGCTGCAGCTGCCGCCGGCGGTGAGGGTGGCCGCCGTTACCGGCGGCAGCACCGCCGTCGGCCATTTCACCGCCTCAGCCACGAAGCTCCTTGCCGCCGAGGGCGTGGAGCTGCGCGTCGCGGGACCGGCGCCGCTGCTGCAGACCGCAGGCATCCAGGCCGCGGGTGTTCAGGCGGCGGGCACGGAAAGCGTGGACGTGCGCACGCTGCTGTTCATCCCGTACGCGCAGGCCGCCACCGTGACCAGGGTTCTCCGGGCGGCGAAGGCGGCAGCCGCGGCCAAACGCACCGAGGACCCGGTCCAGCTACGGCTGGACGGCGTCGACGTGCTATAGGGTGCTGGCGTGCTCTGATCCTTCGAAACCGGCGACGCTACTTGCGGCGGATTGCCATGACTTCTGCAGCAACGTCCACCAGCTGGCGGGCGGATTCGTCCCAGCTGAACTGCTCGGCCCGCGCCACGGAGCGCCGGGAGACCTCCTGCCAGTGCTGCCCGTCACCGAGGCTCCGGACTGCGGCGCTGAACTCCGGCGCCGACTCGGTGGCAACGTAGGTGGCGGCCTCCGCTCCCACCTCGCGGAAGATCGGGATGTCGCTGGCGATCACCGGGGTGCCCAGTGCCATGGCCTCCACCAGGGGCAGGCCGTAGCCCTCGGCCTTGGACAGCGTGACCAGTGCGGTGGTGCGGTTCAGCAGCGCCGTGTATTCGTCGTCGGTCACGCCGTTGTGGAATACGACGTTCGCCCCGGACGGGATCTGCGCCTCAAGCTCGGCGCGGCGGTGCGGGGTGATGCGGCTGAGCAGGTGGAGCGTGTAGTCAGGCAGATCGGCCATCCCGGCCAGCATGGTTTCAACGTTCTTGTAGGGCATGAACGAACCCATGTAGAGCAGCGTCTTCTCCGGGGCCGCTGCAGGATCGCGGGGCGCTTGGGCCGGCTGCGGGGCGTTGCTGACGATGCGCACCGGGCGGCTGGTCAGGCGGTACTTTGCCATCAGGGCCTCGGTGGTCCTGCTGATGGTGGCGACGACGTCGGCACGGTTCAGCAGCACCCGCTGGGGCCAGAACGCCTTGTGGTAGAGGCGCCACAGGATCCGGACCGGGGCAGGCAGGAAGCCCGGGGGCGCCGGGTGCTCATAGTAGATGAGGTCATGCAGGGTGAGGACCAGGCCGTACCTGCGTCCCCATGTGCCCATCGTCTGCATGGGACACACCACCACGTCCGCCCCGAGCTGGTTGACTTTCCGTGCCACGAAGAGCTCAGCGGGGGACAGCGGGCTGCTGATGAGTGTATAGGGAACGTCGGGAAGCAGAGCCAGTTGCCGGAGGTCGCTGATGAGCATGGACACATCGGCGACCTTGGAGACGGCGGCGATGAGGCTGGAGCCGTACCGGCTGATGCCGTCGTGGTGGTCCGTCCGGGTGAAACGGGCATCGATGACTATCTTCACGCGGGGTGGTCCTTAAGGAAGCGGCGGATGAATCCTGCGGCAGGCCCGGGCGTTTCGTAGTGGATCAGGTGGCCGACGCCCGGAATGACATCGAGCCTTGCGTCGGGGAGCAGCGCGGCAAGCCGGTGCTGGTCGCGCAGCAGGGCGATTTCGTCCTTTTCGCCGGCGATGAGTAGCACGGGCAGGGCGAGCTGCGGCGCAACCTCGGCCACATTGCTGCTGACGGACGCGGTGAAGGACTCCAGCAGGCTGTCCCGGTTGGCGAACGCGCTGAAGTACGCGTGGTGCTGCCCGTGGATGAACCGGAGCAGGTCCTTGTCCTTCGTTTTCGCCATGGCCATGCTCATGACGCGCACGATGAGCGGGCTGCGGAGCAGGGCCAGGCCCAGGGCGCGGGGGAGCCGCGCCGAAAGGCGGTAGTACAGCACGGCCAGCCGGGTCATGAGGCCCTTGGGGCCTTCCAGCGCCGGCGCCGCGATGGGGTTGACGAGGATCAGCGGCCGCACCGCGGACGGGTGGGACGCGACGAAGTGGGCGGCCACGATGGAGCCGAACGAGTGGCCCAGCAGCACCGTGTCCGGGCCCAGTTCGAGGGCTGCCATGAAGTCGCTGATGAACCGGCCGTAGCGTTCCACACTGTGGGCGCCGTCGGTAAAGGCCCCGGAGCTGCCAAACCCGGGAAGGTCCGGCATGATCAGCCGCATCTCCGGCAGCTGGTCTGCCACCCGGAGCAGGCCGTGGTGGTCGCCGCGGAAACCGTGGATGACCAGGACGGTCCGCGTGTCAGGGGTGGTCTTTTCCGGTTCGTACACCCAGTAGGCAACGTTGCTGCCCGCCAGTTGCACGGTGGATGCACGGGTGCGGGCGGCGAGTCCGCTGCTGACGAAGGCTGGTGCGGTGGCGGGCTCGGAGTCGGCTGTTCTCATCTGCTGGGGGAGTCCTAGTTGACGTTGTCGGGGTGGGAGCCGGTGCGGTGTCCGCGCTCCAGGGCTTCGAGGTCCGCCATGTCCAGGGCTGAGAGCTCGAAACCGAAGACGTCGAGGTTCTCCCGCATCCGGGCCGCAGAGCTCGCTTTGGGGATGGTGATGTTGCCCAGCTGGATCTGCCAGCGCAGGACCACCTGCGCGGGGCTTACCTTGTGCTCTGCCGCCAGCGCGCCGATGACGGGATCCTCCAGCACCTGGCCGCGGCCCAGGGGGCTCCACGCCTCGGTGAGGATTCCCAGTCCGCGGTGCTTCTCCCGGAGCTCGGCCTGCTGCAGCCACGGATGCAGTTCGATCTGGTTGACGGCCGGGACCACCTCGGCTGTTTCCAGCAGCTGGTCCAGATGCTGGGGCTGGAAGTTGGACACGCCGATGGCCCGCACCTTGCCCTCCCGGTACAGCGTCTCCAGGGCGCGGTAAGTCTCCTGGAACAGCCCGCGCTTCGCGCACGGCCAGTGGATCAGGTACATGTCCACGTATTCCAGGCCGAGGTTGATCATGGACGTATCGAAAGCCCGCAGCGTCGCGTCGTAGCCGTGATCGTCGTTCCACACTTTGGTGGTGATGAAGAGGTCCTCGCGCGAGGTGCCCGGCGCGGCCTCGCCCGAACCGCCGGCGCTGGCTTCGGTGGCGAATACCTCCACCAGTCCGCGTGCCACTCCGGATTCGTTCCCGTACATGGCGGCCGTGTCGAAATGGCGGTACCCGGCTTCCAGGGCGGTCGCCACCAGGTTGGCGGTGTCTTTCGGGGGAACCTTGTAAAGCCCGAAACCCAACTGGTCGATCAGCACGCCGTTGTTCAGGCTGAGCCGGGGTGAGGTAGTCATGGATACGACTCTACCGATACCGCGCCGCGGCGCGTGTGACCGGCAGGTTGAGTTTCAGCCCCGGCCGCTCGGCGAGGCCCGGGAGGCGGTTCAGCCCCAGCAGAGGCAGAAGGGGTGGCCGGCGGGATCTGCGTAGACCTGGAATCCCTCGGCGGAGGTGATGTCCTCCGCGGGCTTCAGCAGGCGGGCACCGAGGGAGATGGCCTCGCGGTGGGCGGAAGCGACGTCCTCGACATAGAGGTCGAGGTGGATCTGCTGCGGGTTCCCGTCGGGCCATTCCGGCGGCACGTGGTTCGGCGCGAGCTGAAAGCCCAGGCGCGGGTCCCCATCGACGCTGACGGTGTGCCAGTCATCCTCGGCATCCACGGAGCCGCCCAGCAGGCCGGCCCAGAAGGCGCTCTCGGCAGGAAGGTCGGCCGCGTCGAACACAACGATCTGTCTGGTGATTTTCATGCGGTCATCCTTGCACGGCCGCGATGGTTTTCCGAGAGTTTCCCACCGGTTTTCGCGGGGCGGCGCGGGCAAAGACGTCCGGGCGGCCGGGGTGATTGCGAACAAGTGCCCAGGGCGCCGCGGGCACAAAATAGGATGATCCGGGCAAGCACCGGCATAGTTAAGCCCTTGGGCTTGCGCTTATGGGTTTATGGGTACAGTCACCGCATGAATGCAAGACGGAAACGAACAGGGGCTTGACTTGGCAGGAAATGCAACCTTCCGGCACAGCAACACCGCGCTGCTGTCGGTGAGCAGCGTCGAGGCTCCGCGGATCGTGAGTTCCACGGATTTCGATCGCAGGTTGGCTTCGACCCTGCAGCGGCTGAAGTTTCCGCCGCGGCTGCTCGAGCGCGTTGCCGGCATTACGCACCGTCGCTGGTGGGCCGCCGGGACATCGTTCGATGATGCCGCGGTTGAGGCCGGCGCGAAGGCCCTGGCCGAGGCCGGAGTCGAAGCGTCCGACATCGGCCTGCTGATCAACACGTCGGTCACGCGGCGCAACCTGGAACCGTCCGTCGCGGTGAAGATTCACCACGGACTCGGCCTGCCGTCGTCGGCCATGAACTTTGATCTGGCCAACGCCTGCCTTGGGTTCGTCAACGGCCTGACCCTGGCGGCGAGCATGATCGACTCCGGCCAGATCAGGTACGCGATGATCGTCAACGGTGAGGACGCCGAGGCAACACAGGAGGCCACCCTGGCCAGGCTGCAGCGGCCCGAGACGACGCGCGAAGACTTCAACCGGGAGTTCGCCACGCTCACGCTTGGATCCGGGGCTGCCGCAGCCGTCCTGGGCCCGGCGGATCAGAACCCCGGCGCGCACCGGATCGTGGGCGGCGTGATGCGGGCCGGCACCGAGCACCATGAGTTGTGCGTGGGCGGCATCGACGGCATGGCAACGGACACGAAGGGCCTTCTCGACGGCGGCCTGCAGCTCGTGGTCGACGCCTGGCACGAGGCCCAGCGGGAATGGGACTGGGGCTCGATGGACCGGTACGTCACGCACCAGGTGAGCAATGCCTACACCAAGGCCATCATTGACGCGATCGACCTGGACCCGGACAAGGTTCCCATCACATTCCCGCACTGGGGCAATGTGGGCCCGGCCTCCCTCCCGATGACCCTCGCCGCGGAGGCTCAGACCCTCGAAACCGGCAACCGGGTGCTGTGCATGGGCGTGGGTTCAGGCCTGAACACCGCCATGATGGAAATCGTTTGGTAGCCGCCGGCTGGCCAGGCGTCGACCCCGAATGGTCGCGCGAAATCGCTGTTCCCTCCACTTCGGCCGCCGATGAGCCCGGAACCGTTCGCCGCTGGCACCTGCTCGACAACGCTGCCCAGCTCGCCCGCCGTGGACTGACTCCCGCCGGCACCCTGCTGTGCGTCCACGGGAACCCGACCTGGTCCTACCTGTGGCGGAGCCTGCTGGCCGCCGGATCGGACCCCGCGCATCCTTGGCGCGTGGTGGCGGTGGACCAGCTGGACATGGGGTTTTCCGAACGCACCGGCACCTTCCGGCGCCTGGCGGACCGGATCAACGACCTGGGTGACCTTACGGACGCGCTGGCCCTGGACGGGCCGGTCGTCACCGTCGGCCACGACTGGGGCGGCGTGATCAGCCTGGGCTGGGCCGCGGCCCATCCGCAGCAGCTCGCCGGGGTGGTGCTGACCAACACCGCCGTCCACCAGCCCTCCGGTTCGGGGATCCCGCCGGCACTGCGGCTTGCCCTGCACCCCGCCGTGCACGGGTGGGGAACCACGACGTCGGACGCCTTTCTTCGCGTGACCCACTCGCTGGCGAACCCGCCGCTGCCCGCCGACATCCGGAAGGCCTACATGGCGCCCTACCGGGGCGCCAGGCGCCGCACCGGCGTGGGGAACTTCGTTGCGGACATCCCGGCGGATGCGTCGCATCCCAGCTTCCCGGCGCTCAACGGCGTCGCTGACGGGCTGCACGGGCTGAAGGTTCCGGCCCTGATGCTCTGGGGCCCACGGGACCCGATTTTTTCCGACCGGTACCTGAAGGACCTCATCACCCGGCTGCCGCACGCGAAAGTGCACCGCTTCGAGGGGGCCGGCCACCTCGTGGCGGAGGACCGGGACATCGCCACCCCCGTCTTCGAGTGGCTCGCCGGGCTCGGCGGGGACAGCGGACCTTGCCGGCAGGAGGACACAAAGGCCGGGGCCGACGGCGTCCCGCCCCTTTGGGGGCCAATCACCGAACTGGCGGCAGGAGCCGCCGGCGGGGACACCGCCGTCGCCGAAATGGACGCGGACGGCAATGCCGCCCGCCGGCTCAGCTGGCGGGAGCTGGAACGGAGCATCGAGGCCCTTGCGGCGGGGCTGCGCGAAGCCGGAGTGGGGAGCGGCAGCCGGGTGAGCCTGATGGTTCCTCCCGGAGCGGACCTGACCGTGGCCCTCTACGCCTGCCTGCGGCTGGGTGCGGTGGTGGTCGTGGCCGACGCCGGCCTGGGAACCCGGGGCCTGAGCCGCGCGGTCAAGGGAGCCACTCCCGATTTCCTCATCGGCATCGACAAGGCGCTGGCTGCTGCCGCGGTGCTCGGCTGGCCGGGCCGGCGGATCAGCGTGCGGGATCTCCCGGCAGCCCGCCGCCGCTTCCTCGGCGTCGAGACCTCCCTCGCGGCCCTCGCCCGGCGCGGTTCCGGCCTGAGCCCGGAGGCGCCGTGGCCTGCGCCTGATCCGGACGCCGACGCCGCCGTGCTGTTCACCTCCGGCTCCACCGGTCCCGCCAAGGGCGTGCTTTATACGCACCGGCAGCTGGGCGCTATGCGGGACACGGTGGCGGAGACTTTCGGGATCCGTGCCGGTGCCCGCCTTGTGGCGGCCTTCGCGCCGTTCGCCCTGCTGGGGCCTGCGCTCGGAGCGGTCTCGGTGACGCCGGCCATGGATGTCACCGCGCCACGAACCCTGACGGCCCGGGCGCTGGCGGACGCCACGGCGGCCATCGACGCAACGGCTGTTTTCGCCGCACCCGCGGCCCTGCGCAACGTCGTCGCGACCCAAAGCGGACTGGGCCAGGCCGGTCAGCAGGCCTTGGGACGCGTGGAGGTGCTGCTCTCCGCCGGGGCGCCCGTCGCCGAAGCCCTCCTCGCCCAGGTGCAGCGGCTGCTGCCGAAGGCTTCGCTGCACACGCCCTACGGGATGACCGAGGCCCTGCCCGTGACCGACATCAGCCTGGAACAGATCCGCGCCGCCGAGGCCGACGCCGCCGCCGGCACAGTGCCGGGGGCCGGCAACGGCGTGTGCGTCGGCTGGCCGGTGCACGGTGCCCGCGCGGCTGTCATCCCGCTTGCCGAGGACGGCAGCGCACCCGGGAACGAACCGGTCACGGAGACGGGGGTGACCGGCGAGATCCTCGTCAGCGCCCCGCACGTCAAAGAAGCCTACGACCGGCTCTGGCTCACCCAGCGCGAGAGCGTCCGCACTCCCGGCTGGCACCGCACCGGCGACGTCGGGCACCTCGACGCCGCCGGCCGGCTCTGGGTGGAGGGACGCCTCGCCCACATCGTGACGGCGCCCGGCGCGGTGGTGACGCCGGTGGGCGCCGAGCAGGCGATCGAACGCCTGGACGATGTCGGACTGGCCGCCGTCGTCGGGGTCGGACCGTCGGGAACGCAAGCCGTCGTCGCCGTCGTCGAAACCGTACCCTCCGCCCGCAAAGCCGGCCCGGCTGCGCCGCACCTTGCCGGGCGTGTCCGCGGGGCGGCCCTTGAGGCGGGCATCAATGTCTCCGCCGTACTCGAAGTCCCGGCACAGCCCACCGACATCAGGCACAACGCCAAGATCGACAGGACCCGTCTGTCCCGCTGGGCGTCCCGGGTGCTGGCCGGCGGCCGGCCGGGAAAGCCATGAGGGTCCTGGTCACCGGCGCAAGCGGGCTGCTCGGCCGGGAAGTGGCCCGGCTGCTGGTCCGCCAGGGCCATGCCGTGGCCACGTACCAGCGCCGGCCGTCAGGAGTCGACGGCGCTGAGGATTTCTGCGGCTCCGTCACGGACGGTGCAGCGCTCCGCAGGGCGGTGGGCGGCGCAGAAGGTGTCATCCACCTGGCCGCAAAGGTCTCCTTCACCGGCCCGGCAGCGGAGTTCGACGAGGTCAATGTCGAAGGGACCCGCCGCCTGCTGAATGCCGCCCGGGCGGCCGGGGTGCGGGACGTGGTGTATGTCTCGTCCCCGTCCGTGGCCAACTCCGGCGCCGCCATCGCCGGGCTCGGCGCGGAACCGGCCGACCCCGAGCGTGCGCACGGCGACTACTCCCGCACCAAGGCCAAGGCCGAATTGCTGGCACTGGCGGCGGACGCTCCGGGGTTCCGGGTCGCAGCGGTGCGCCCGCACGTCGTCTGGGGCCCCGGCGATACCCAGCTGGTGGAACGGGTCCTCGCACGCGCCGGCCATGGCCGCCTGCCGCTGCTCGACGCCGGTGCGGCACTGATCGACACAACCTACGTGGACAACGCCGCCTCGGCGATCGTTGCCGCGCTGCACCGGATGGAGTACATCCACGGCCGGGCGCTCGTCGTCACCAACGGCGAGCCGCGGCCGGTGGGCGAGCTGCTGGCGGGCATTTGCGCTGCGGGGGGCGTCGCCGCGCCGTCGTGGACCGTGCCGGGCGGGGTGGCACGGGCGGCTGGAGCTGTGGTGGAGAAGTTCTGGACCTGGGCAGGGCGCACAGAGGAGCCGCCGATGACCCGGTTCCTTGCCGAGCAGCTCTCCACCGCCCACTGGTTCGATCAACGCGGGACCCGCGAACTCCTCGACTGGACTCCCGCTGTGTCCCTGGATGACGGACTGGCGAGGCTGGCCGAGCACTACCGTTCCCGGCCGTTCAGCCCCCGCCCTCGAAGCTGACCAGCCGCCGGGCCGAGGCCTCATCGAGGATCAGGTCGGTCGCCAGCCCGGCCACCAGCGCCCCGCGGAGCCCGTTGATCTTGGACGCCCCCGACACCACGCAGATCCGCCGGCGCACCTGGCGGAGCTGGTCGAGCGACGGCCCGGTGGAGCGTTCGTTCAGCGTGATCCCGTCGGACGAGCCGTCGCGGCGGAAGAAAACCGTGGCCACGTCCCCCACGACGTCGGACTCCGCCAGCCTGACCAGGTCATCCTCGTCGAGGTAGCCGCCGGCGTAGACATGGCTGGGGTAGTCGGCGTCCACCGAGCCCACGCCGAAGATCGCGATGCTCATGCGGGACTGCAGGTCCAGGATGCGCTGCACGCTCCGCTCATTCCACATCGCGGTCTTCGTCGCCGCGTGGTCGAAGAAGGCCGGCACGGGAAACTGTTCAACCCGGGCCCCGTAGGCGCTGCCGAAGCGCCGCATGATGTCGCTGGCGTAGGTGATGCCGGTGGTCTGCATGTTGCCCGCGCCGTTCAGCTGCACCACAACGCTGTCGTGGGTGATCTTGCGCGTCAGGTGCCGGCTCACCGCGCTGAGGGTGGCACCCCAGGCCACGCCGATGATGGCGTTGGAGTCGACGAGCGGGCCGATGGTCCTTGCAGCCTGCATGGCCACGCGGTCCAGCGTTTCCGCCTCATTCAGGGTGTCCAGGACGGGCACCACGTGCACATCCACCTTGTACTGCGCCCGGATCAGCCGCTCCAGTTCAGGTCCGGTGTCCAGCGGGCTGCGGATCTGGATCTGCACCAGGCCGGTCTCCCGGGCCGTTGAAAGCAGCCGGGAAACCGTCGAACGGGAGGTCCGCAATTCCCGGGCGATGGCGTCCATGGTCAGGTCCTGCATGTAGTACAGCTGTGCGGCGCGCAGCGCGTCGGAATGTCGGGGACGGGGCATGCATGGTCCGTTCTGCACGTTTGTGCATAGTGCTTGACGTTATTTTCCAATAATTCAAACAATAGTGGTGAACGGCCCCGCACCATCCGGTGCGCGGCCTGCAACAAGCCTTTCGAACCAAACCCAAAGGAGCAGATTTGGGACTCAAGGATTCATTCGGCCATACCAACAGTGCAGCCGCCCCCGGTGCGGAGCGCCACTCCGTCTCGCGGCTGCGCCAGCGGCCCAACGCCCGGGTCCTGGTCATCGGCGGCGGCATCAACGGCGTCGGAACATTCCGCGATCTCGCGCTCCAGGGCGTTGATGTGGCGCTGGTGGAACGCGGCGACTACTGCCAGGGAGCCAGCGGCGCCTCGTCGCATATGATCCACGGCGGCATCCGCTACCTGGAAAACGGCGAATTCCGGCTGGTCCGGGAATCCGTGGTTGAGCGCAACCGGCTCCTGCGGATCGCGCCCCATTACGTGAAACCGCTGCAGACCACCATTCCGATCTTCAGCACCTTCTCCGGTGTCCTGGCCGCGCCCCTGCGGTTCCTGACGCACAAGCAGCAGGGCACGCCGAAGGAGCGCGGGGCGTTCCTGATCAAGCTGGGCCTGAGCCTGTATGACTCCTTCTCCCGCGACGGCGGCAGCGTCCCGCGCCACCAGTTCCGCACCCGGCGCAAGGCGCTGGCCGAACTTCCGATGCTGCATCCCGGCGTCAAATACACCGCGACCTACTTCGATGCGTCCGTGCACAACCCGGAGCGGCTCACCCTGGATGTCCTGCAGGACGGCGAGAAGGCGGGCGCCGCACACAATACAGCCAGAGCCAGCAACTACCTCGCGCTGGCGTCTGTCAGGTCCAACGGAGACGGTTCCAGCACCGCGGTTCTCCGCGATCAGCTGACCGGCGAGGAGTTCGACTTCACCGCGGACGTCATCGTGAACACCACCGGCGCATGGGTCGACCTCACCAACCAGGCCATGGGTGCACCCACCACCTTCATGGGCGGGACCAAGGGCTCGCACATCGTGCTGGACCACCCCGGCCTGCTGGCTGCCTGCAGGGGGCGCGAGATCTTCTTCGAACACACCGACGGCCGGATCGTGCTGATCTACCCGATGGGTGACCGCGTGCTGGTGGGAACCACCGACGTCGACGCCGACATGTCCCAGGACGCCGTCTGCACCGAAGAGGAGATCGACTACTTCTTCGACCTCATCGGCCACGTCTTCCCGGACATCGCCGTCAACCGCGGACAGATCGTCTACACGTTCTCGGGCGTGCGTCCGCTGCCGCGGCACGACGCCACCCAGCCGGGGTTCGTGTCGCGGGACTACCGCATCGAACGGCGTGCCCCGGAAGCAACCGCCCCGGAAACAGGCACACACGAATCAAACGCCCGGGAGGGCGGCGCCGTCGTGCTCAGCCTCGTGGGCGGCAAGTGGACCACCTTCCGCGCCCTGGCCGAACACCTGGCCGGCGACGTCCTCGCCGAACTGGGACTGGAACGGAAAACTTCGACGGCGAAGCTCGCCATCGGCGGCGGCGCCGGATTCCCGGACAGCGAAGCCGGAATCCAGAGGTGGATCAAGGCGCACATGACCGCCACCCGCGACGCGGACCGGACAGCCGGCCTGCTCACCAGGTACGGCACGCGCGCTGAGGAAGTGATCAGTTATCTCGATGCCGGTCCCGACCGGCTGCTCCGCTCCACCCGGGAGCTCAGCGTCAGGGAACTGCAGTTCATGGCGGCCCACGAACAGGTCGGGCACCTGGTGGACGTGCTGATCCGCCGCACTTCGCTCGCCTTCCGCGGCCTTGTCACCGGGGAACTGCTGAACGAAGTCGCCGAGGCCTTGGCCGAGCCGCTCGGCTGGGACGCGGCAGGGGTTGCCGCCGAAATCAACCACGCCCAGGAGGTGCTGAAGCGATACCACGGCGTCGAGGTCCACAGCCTCGTCGCTTAGCGGGAAACCGTCCTTCAAACACGCGAAGGACTGACAACAGAAAATAGAGGAGTCAAAGATGTCTCTTGGATTGGTTTTTCTTTCCGAAGTCTTCGGAACCGCCATGCTGACCCTGCTGGGTTGTGGCGTGGTGGCCAACGTGGCGCTCAAAGGCACGAAGGGCAACAACGGAGGATTCCTGATGGTCACGTGGGGGTGGGGCATCGCCGTCTTCGCCGGCGTGTACGTCGCCGCCCGCTCCGGCGCCCACCTCAACCCGGCCGTCACTACAGGCCTGCTGGTCAACGGCAAGGCCGAATATGCCCCCGGCGTTCCGGTCGACTTCGCGTCCACACTGACCTACTACGGCGGCGAGCTCTTCGGCGCATTCCTGGGCGCCGTGGTCACCTGGCTGGCACACAAGCAGCACTTCGACGCCGAACCGGAGCCCGCCAACAAACTCGGCGTTTTCTCCACCGGCCCGGCCATCCGCTCCACCCCGTGGAACCTGATCACGGAAATCATCGGCACCTTTGTGCTGGTCTTCGTAATCCTCACCTTCGGCGGAACGCCGTCAGGTCTTGGCCCGCTGGCTGTGGCCCTGCTCGTCGTCGGCATCGGTGTGTCCCTGGGCGGACCAACCGGCTACGCCATCAACCCCGCCCGTGACCTCGGTCCCCGCATCGCGCACGCCGTGCTTCCCATCAAGGGCAAGGGGTCCAGCGACTGGAGCTACTCCTGGATTCCGGTGGTTGGCCCGCTCATTGGCGGCATCCTCGCCGGCCTTGTGGGGCTGCTGCCGATCGTGTTCAAAGCAGCCACCTGAGCCTCTGCGCCTGATCCGAAGGGCGCCTGATCCGAACGGCGCCCTTTTAGGCGGCGCCCAGCTCCGAAAACCATATCCATAGCCACATCTGTTCAAACGCAAGCACAACGACAAGGACGTCATCATGAGCCAATACGTAATCGCCGTCGACCAGGGCACCACCAGCACCCGCGCCATCGTCTTCGACCAGAGCGGCAACATCGTTTCCTCGGGCCAGATGGAACACGAGCAGATCTTCCCGCAGGCCGGCTGGGTGGAGCACGATCCAACGGAAATCTGGGACAACACCCGCGAGGTGATCGGCTCCGCCCTGTCCAAGGCGAACCTGACCCGGCACGATATTGCCGCCGTCGGCATCACCAACCAGCGCGAGACGGCGGTGGTCTGGGACAAGACCACCGGCAAACCGATCTACAACGCGATCGTGTGGCAGGACACCCGGACCCAGCCGATCGTCGACGAGCTGGCGAGGGACGGGGGAGCCGAGCGGTTCAAGCAGAAGGTGGGGCTGCCGCTGGCCACTTACTTCTCCGGAACCAAGATCAAGTGGATCCTGGACAATGTCGACGGCGCGCGGGAGAAGGCGGAGGCCGGGGATCTGGTCTTCGGCAACACCGACTGCTGGGTGCTGTGGAACCTTACCGGCGGGGTGGACGGGGGCGTGCACGTCACGGACGTCACCAACGCCTCAAGGACCATGTTCATGGACCTCGACACGCTGCAGTGGGACGAGGAGATCCTGGGTGTCTTCGGTGTTCCGGCGTCCATGATGCCAGCGATCAAGTCCTCCTCCGAGGTCTACGGCACGGTCCACACCTCGCAGCTGCTGCGGGAGGTCCCGGTGGCCGGCATCCTCGGCGACCAGCAGGCGGCCACCTTCGGCCAGGCCGCGTTCGAGACCGGCGAAGCCAAGAACACCTACGGCACCGGCTGCTTCCTGATCTTCAACACCGGCGAGGAGATCGTCCACTCCAAGAACGGGCTGCTGACCACCGTCGGCTACAAGCTCGGCGACGCGGCACCGCACTACGCGCTGGAAGGGTCGATCGCCGTCACCGGTTCGCTCATCCAGTGGCTGCGGGACAACCTCAACATGATCAGCAGCGCCCCCGAGGTGGAATCCCTCGCCGCTTCGGTCAAGGACAACGGCGGCGTGTACATCGTGCCCGCGTTCTCCGGGCTCTTCGCGCCGTACTGGCGCTCGGATGCCCGCGGCGCCATCGTGGGCCTGACCAGGTTCGTAAACAAGAGCCACATCGCCCGGGCCGCACTCGAGGCCACGGCCTTCCAGACCCGCGAGGTGCTGGATGCGGTCAACGCTGACTCGGGCGTTCCGCTCTCGGAACTGAAGGTCGACGGCGGCATGGTCGCCAACGATGCCCTCATGCAGTTCCAGGCGGACATCCTCGGCGTGCCGGTCATCCGCCCGAAGGTGGTGGAAACCACGGCGCTGGGCGCCGCATATGCGGCGGGCCTCGCCGTCGGCTTCTGGAAGGACCTCGGCGAGCTGTCCGCCAACTGGTCCGAGGACAAGCGCTGGGAGCCGAACCTGGACACGGAGGAGCGGGAACGGCAGCTGCGCCTCTGGAAGAAGGCCGTCACCAAGTCCATGGACTGGGTCGACGAGGACGTTCGGTAGCCATCCGCTAGCTGCCTACGCGTGCCGCTTCAGAGAGGAGGCCGCACCCGCCCGCCCGTCCCCGGCTGCTCCCTGACACTCGCAAGCTCGTGTCGGGGCCCTCGCAGCCGGGGGCCCCCGCGCGGCCCACCACACCATGGCGGGGTGCGGCCTCCTCTCTTCCGCTGCGTATGCCTGCGGGGAACTCTGCCGCTCGTGGCGACTGGGCTTCGGGTGCCGGGAGGGGGATGGGGGTGCGCTAAAGTAGGGGTATGCGTGCGATCCTTCT
The DNA here is from genome assembly GCF_046536215.2 of Arthrobacter globiformis. Lineage (GTDB taxonomy): Bacteria > Actinomycetota > Actinomycetes > Actinomycetales > Micrococcaceae > Arthrobacter > Arthrobacter globiformis_E. The sequence continues at coordinate 273,871 of NZ_CM143421.1, forward strand.
GCTTAGCTAGCCGCTTGGTATCCCGAACAAATACGGATTATCGAGCGGCCGCCCCTCCATGTCGAGGGGCTTTTGTGTGTCAGGGGAGACCTTCCCGGCAGGCGGCGGGGATCAGACCGTTATGACAGGACAGAGGTCATGACAGAACAGAAGAGGGCAGCAGTGAGCGTTCAGCCGGAGACCGAAACCGGAACAGCAGCAGGTGGAGCGGAGACGCCCGAAGAGGGTGCGTACAGCTTCGCGGCGATGGAGGCCCGGTGGCCGCAGGTGTGGGAAGACCTGAAGGTCTTCACCCCCGCCGACGACGGATCCCGGGAGCGCCGCTACGTCCTGGACATGTTCCCGTACCCGTCCGGCGACCTGCACATGGGCCACGCCGAGGCGTTCGCCATGGGCGACGTGGTGGCCCGCTACCTGCGCCAGCAGGGCTACGACGTGCTGCACCCGATCGGCTGGGACTCGTTCGGACTCCCCGCGGAAAACGCGGCCATCAAGCGCAACGCCCACCCGAGCGAGTGGACGTACGCCAACATCGACACCCAGGCTGCTTCCTTCAAGCGCTACGCCATCTCCGCTGACTGGTCCCGCCGGCTGCACACCTCCGACCCGGAGTACTACCGCTGGACGCAGTGGCTGTTCAAGCGCTTCTATGAGCGCGGGCTCGCGTACCGCAAGGACTCACCTGTCAACTGGTGCCCCAAGGACCTCACCGTGCTGGCCAACGAGCAGGTTGTCAACGGTGCCTGTGAGCGCTGCGGCACGGCAGTGACCAAGAAGTCGCTGAACCAGTGGTATTTCAAGATCACCGACTATGCGGACCGGCTGCTGGACGACATGTCCGAGCTGCAGGGGCACTGGCCCGAGCGGGTTCTGGCGATGCAGCGAAACTGGATCGGCCGCTCGGAAGGCGCCCACGTCCGGTTCGTGATCGAGGCGTCTGACGGACGCGCCGAGCGTGAAGTCACTGTCTTCACCACCCGTCCGGACACCCTGTACGGCGCCACGTTCTTCGTCGTCGCCGCGGATGCGCACCTGGCCCTGGACCTGGTCACCCCGGAACACCACGACGCGCTGATGGCCTACCGGGAAAAGGTGAAGGCCCTTTCGGACATTGAGCGCCAGTCCACGGAACGCGAAAAGACCGGCGTGTTCACCGGCCGCTACGCCATCAACCCGCTGAACGGTGAAAGGCTGCCTGTCTGGGCGGCTGACTACGTCCTGGCCGACTACGGCACGGGCGCCATCATGGCCGTCCCCGCCCACGACCAGCGCGACCTCGACTTCGCCAAGGAGTTCGGCCTGCCTGTGCGCGCGGTGCTGGACACTGGCGAGGAGGACCCTGCAGTTTCGGGCAAGGCAACCGCGGGTGAGGGCAGGCTCATCAACTCCGGCGCCCTGGACGGTCTGCCCAAGGGGGACGCCATCCCGGAGGCCATCAGGATTCTCGAAGAGCAGGGCACCGGCGAGAAGTTCGTCAACTTCCGGCTGCGTGACTGGCTGCTGAGCCGCCAGCGCTTCTGGGGTACCCCGATCCCCATCATCCACTGCGCCGAGTGCGGGGAAGTGCCCGTGCCTGACGAGCAACTGCCGGTTACCCTCCCCGAGGACCTGCGCGGCGAGGCGCTGTCACCAAGGGGCACGTCGCCTCTGGCCGCGGCAGCAGAATGGGTCAACGTCGAGTGCCCGAACTGCGGACGCGCAGCCCAGCGGGACACGGACACCATGGACACGTTTGTGGACTCATCCTGGTACTTCCTGCGCTTCGTCTCCCCCCACTACACCGACGGTCCCTTTGATCCCGAGAAGATCAACGACTGGATGCCGGTCGGGCAGTATGTTGGCGGCGTCGAGCACGCCATCCTGCACCTGCTCTACGCCCGCTTCTTCACCAAGGTCATTCATGACATGGGCCTGCTGGCGGCGGACGAGCCCTTCAGCGCCCTGCTCAACCAGGGCCAGGTGCTCAACGGCGGCAAGGCCATGAGCAAGTCGCTGGGCAACGGTGTTGACCTGGGCGAGCAGCTGGACAAGTTCGGCGTGGACGCCGTCCGTCTCACCATGATCTTCGCCTCCCCGCCGGAGGACGACGTCGACTGGGCGGACGTTTCGCCGTCGGGCTCTGCGAAGTTCCTGGCCCGCGCCTGGCGCCTCGGCCAGGACGTGTCCAGCGCCCCGGGCGTTGACTTCAGCACCGGCGACCGCGCGCTGCGCTCGGTCACGCACCGGACCATCGCGGACGCCGCGGAACTTCTGGACAACAACAAGTTCAACGTCGTGGTGGCCAAGCTGATGGAGCTGGTCAACGCCACGCGGAAGACCATCGACTCCGGTGCCGGCGGCGCCGATCCGGCCGTGCGTGAAGCGGCCGAGGCCGTGGCCGTCATCCTGAGCCTCTTCGCGCCCTACACGGCGGAAGACCTGTGGAACGTCCTGGGACACCCGGCATCCGTCGCCAACGCCGGCTGGCCGTCCCACGACAATGCCCTTCTGGTGCAGGAGACCATCACCGCGGTGGTCCAGGTCCAGGGCAAGGTCAGGGACCGGCTCGAGGTCTCACCGTCCATCTCTGAGGACGAGCTGCGTGAACTGGCGCTGGCCTCCGAGAATGTCCAGCGCGCCCTCGACGGCCGCGGCATCCGGACGGTCATTGTGCGGGCACCTAAACTGGTGAACATCGTCCCGGCCTAGCAGGGTTAATGGACGACTGAGTGGCCGGGTTCTGGCCGCCGGCACCGCCGGCGGTCAGAAATAACTGCAGGGGGTTGCGCCGTGATTGACCGAGAGCCGGCAGCCTGGCTGTGGTTGAAGGAGCACCTGGTCCGCCTCCGCCAGGCCACCAGGCCTGGCCAGGTCCCGCCCACGGGCGAGCCCGCCGTCGTCGTCCGTACCGCCGTGGTCACGGACTCGGCCGCGGCCCTGCCCGCCGACTGGGTACGGGCCTTCTCCATCAACGGCCGCCTGGCAGTCATCCCCATGCCCGTCATGGTGGGGGAGGAGATCTATGGCGAGGGCGAGGACGACATCGCCGGGACCATCGCGGTGGCGCTGGCCGCCGCAACGCCCGTCAAGACATCCCGGCCGTCACCTGGCCAGTTTGAGCAGGCGTACCTGGCCGCCGAACGGCAGGGCTTTGAATCCGTCGTGTCCATCCATATTTCCGGTGGACTGTCCGGCACCGCAGACGCCGCCCGCCTCGCCGCCGGCCGGGTAAAGATCCCCGTGGAGGTGCTCGACACCCGCACCGTGGGCATGGCGCAGGGACTCGCCGTCCAGAGCGCCGTGGTGGCAGCGGCGGACGGCCGCGATGCCAGTGAGGTGCGCCGGCTCGCAGAGGAGCGCGCGGCACGGTCCAAGGTGTTTTTTTATGTGCCCAGCCTGGAACAGTTGCGGCGCGGCGGGCGCATCGGGGCTGCGGCTTCGCTCGTCGGGGCCATGCTGGCCATCAAGCCGATTCTGGCGGTCGACGGCGGCAAGATCGTACCGCTGGAAAAGGTCCGCTCTGCGGCGAAGGCCATTGCCCGGCTTGAGGAGATCGTGGTGGCGGAGGCCGCGGGCCGGCCGCTGGGGGAGGCCCGGTTGGCCATCCACCATTTCGGCAACCGGCCCGAGGCCGAGATGCTCGCGGCCCGGCTGGCGGCGAAGCTCCCGGCCCTTCCGCCTGCACAGATCAGCTCGCTGCCTGCCGTCTTGGCCGCCCACGCCGGACTTGGCGTCCTCGCGGTGATCGTGGGGGAGAGCAGCTCGTCCGTGGCGGGTTGCCTCGCGGCCCCCTCCAAGGCCGGTGGGCCTGAAGGTTCTGCAACTAGGTAGCAGCTGAGGGCGTTCTCAGCGCTGGGAACGCCCTGTGCTGCTACCTGGTTCTCGTTCTGGAGCGGATCAAAAAAACTTTTCGATCCTGCCCGTCTGTGGTGCGCTTTCCACCCTCAAATTGTCAGTGGCCCCTGTCATGGTGTGGGTATGGATAACGCAGTGGTTGCGGAGACGTTGGAGGCCATCGGTGCCTCTGCTCTTTCGCTGGCTGTTGAGCTGCGTCGGGCGGTTGTTCCGGGTCCGGCCCCGCTGTCCGATGAGACGGATCCAGATGAGGCGGATCCGTTGGGGGATCAGGCGGATGCGTGCCTGGAGGGGTCTGGCCGGTGTGGCTGTGATGGAGGCGCGGCTGGCCGCGGTGAAGGTTCAGCTCGCTGCCGGTTTCGTGGCGGAGGAGGAGGCCATGATTCCGCCGGGGGCGTCCGCGCAGGACCGCACTGTGCGGCGGATGTCGGTGACCGCTGAGGTGGCTGGCGTCCTGACCGTCAGTGAAGGGGCGGCGGAGCGGTTGCTGGTCGAATCCGCCAAAACTTACCAAGGATCTGCCGTTGGCGCTGGGCGCGCTCGGGTCAGGAGCTATCTTGTGGCAGCACGGGCGGATCATGTGCGACGAAACGGACGGGCTGGCGCCGGAAGCCGCGGCGGTGTTTGAGGCGCATTTCCTGGACCCGGACAAACCCGGGTACGCGGGGGGTTGCCCGGCCGGGGAACTGACGCCGGCGAGGTTCCGGGCGAAGGCACGGTATTGGCGGGAACGGCATCATCCGGTCAGCATTGAAAAACGCCACCACAAGAGCGTGGAGGACCGGCGGCTGGAGTATGCCCCGGACCGGGACGGCATGGCCCGGCTGTCGGCCTATCTGCCCGCGGACCAGGCGGCCGGGATCTGGAACCGCACCACGGCCGCAGCCCGGGCCGCGCAGGGCCCGACCGAAAGCCGAACTTTGACCCAGCTCCGGGCCGACGCGTTCGCCAGCTGGTCGCTTGAACCGGCCCAGAGGGTCGATGGCGGGGTTGATGTTCCGTCCCCGAAGGCGCAGGTCCTGGTCACGGTGCCGGTGTTCTCGCTGCTCGGCCTGTCCGAAGAACCGGCCACGCTGGATGGTTACGGGCCGATCCCGCCGTCCATGGCCCGCCGGCTCGTCGCCGACGGCGCAACCTCATTCCTCCGGGTCCTCACCGACCCGCGCGACGGGGCGCCGCTGGAGATCGGACGCACCAGCTACCGGCTGACCAAACCACTGCGCCAATGGCTGCGGCTCCGCGACGCCAAATGCACATTCCCCAACTGCAACAACCACTCCCTCGACAACGACGCCGACCACATCCTCGCCTGGGCCGACGGCGGCGGCACCGGCGTCGCCAACCTCGGCCAACCCTGCCCCAAACACCACAGACTCAAACACTCCACGGCGTGGCAGCCGGTCGGCGCCACCCGCCACGCCCCGCCGGGCTGGATCTCACCCATGGGCCGGTCCTATCCGGCCGAGCATCAGGACTGGGAACCACCCACCTTGCCAGAACTACCGCTAGTCCAAGATTGGGGACTTCCGCCTGGATGGCAGGAACCGCCACCAATCCAGGACCATCCGGAGCCGCGCGGTTGGCCCGACCCTCCGGAGTGGCCAGACGGTTCCGATGGCTTCGACGAGCTCGATGGCCAGTTCGGACTCGCCTGGGATCCGGGCCACGCGTCCTTGGAAGCCCCCGAGGACCTTGACGGGGTCGGGAGCCCGATGGCTTTCGGCGTCCCTGAACCACCGCTGCCGGTCGATCCATGGCCCTACTGGTCATCCACAGCGGCCTAGGAAAACGCCTGCCCCTATCGCGCCGCCGCAACCCCCTGCCACTTGCCGTGTCCCCGCAGGGCCTGCCCTTGCTGGGCCGCCCCAACCGCCGCCCACTTCTCGTGCCCTAGCAGTGCCCGACAGCCGGTAGTACAGTCTCCCCACCGAGCAAGGAGGCTCTCATGTCCATGCAAGTCCACCACGTCGCCCAGCTGGACCGGGATGTGGCCGACGAAGTCACAAAATGGCTGAAATACCTGAAGGGCCAGGTCACCAGCGTCCAGTTCCTGACCACCACCATCCCGGATCCCAAAGAGCCGGAGAAATGGCGAGTGCAGTACGAGGCGTACATCACCTATCAGCGCTAGCGGCGCTGTCCACATGTCGCAATCCACATAGGGCATGAGGGGACTGTCGGGAAGGCAGACCGTTTCCTAGCGTGGTGGATATGTCACGCCGGACCGCTGGAGACTCAGCCAGCGCTCAGCCGCGCGCTGGCGAAGGGCGTCCAGGCCCGGGGCACTCCGGTGGTGGACGTCGGCACATGCAGGGCAGGACAACAGATGGGCGGACAGCCAGACGACTGGCCGCCTCACTCGGACCTCCCACCACCCCGGGTCTTACGGGCAATACCGGTCCTACCTGTGATGAAGAGCCCAACCAGCAGCCCGGCGGCGGTGCCACCGGGCTGCTGGAGGCGGGAACTGGAGGCGGCTTTACCTATAGCCGCCAGGCCGGTTCCGCCGAGTCCGCGGTGTCCGGGGAAGTGGCTGAACCGCGGTTCCGCTGGCGCCTGGGCATTCGTGCCGCGGCATTGGTGGGCGTTCTGTCTCTGATTGCCGGGGCCCTGCTCTGGTGGCAGGTGGCCGCCAACGGACCTGAAGTCCTTCCGCTCAGCTCAGTGACCCACGATGCGGCGGGGAAACCGGCCACCAGCACATCTGACGGCAGCGGCACGGAAAGCAGCGAGCCAGGTGGAGTCGGGAAAGGCACTGAGGGCAAAGACACTGACGGGCAAGACGGTGACGGTGATGGCTCTGACGGGACGAAGAGTGACGGGGCGGCCGGGAACGTCGTGGTGCACGTCGCCGGGGCGGTGAAGAAAACGGGAGTGGTCCGGCTCCCGCGCGGAAGCCGGGTACATGAGGCCATCGCCGCCGCCGGGGGCGCCCGCCCGGAGGCCGACCTCGACCGCCTTAACCTCGCTACCCCGCTGGAAGACGGCCAGAAAATCTACGTACCGCGCCGCGGCGCGCCGGAACCGGCCGACACGACCGGTGCCGCGCCACCGGACAAAACTGGCGCGGCCGGCGCTTCGGGAGCGGGCGGCACCCCGGCCAATGGAACCGGCGGGCCTGCAGGAAATGGTGCCAGCGGCAAGATCAACCTCAACACCGCTACCGTGGAGGAACTCGGCGAGCTTCCGAGGGTTGGCCCGGTGCTGGCACAGCGCATCGTCGACTGGCGCACTCAGCAGGGACCCTTCAAGTCGCCCGAGGAACTGGATGCGGTGGACGGAGTCGGGCCCAAAATGCTGGAAGCCTTGCTACCGCTGGTGACCGTCTGACATGGAGGGCAGGACCGGACGCGCGCCCAGCCGATGGCACCGGTATGTCCAGGCGGCAGTGGAGTTCCCTAGGGCCGACTCCACGCCGGGTGAGTCCGGCTCCGGTGATTCTGCCCCGACGGAATCACTGCCGTCTCGGTCTCCGTCCCGGGCTGGTCCCGTGAGCGCTCTCGGGGAGAAAATCCGCGCGGACGTCCGGCGTCGTCTGCTGCCGGACGAGCAGGACGCGGCTGGATCCGAACCTAACCGGCGCCGAACCGATCTTCGCCTTGCACCGGCCGCACTGCTCGTGTGGGCCGCCACTGTCGCCGGGCCTTGGCTGACACCAGGCGGCCTTCTGCTTATGTGGGGCAGTCTCGGCGCGTGTGCCGGAGTGTTGCTTGCAATGCTTCTGCGGAGGAAGAAGGCCGGAAGACACTGGCGGCGTAGTTTCCTGACCACCCTCACGGCGGCTCTCATGCTTGCAGCGGCGTCGACTGCCCATTCTGCAGTGCCGTCGGCCCAGCGCCACGACGAGCAGGTGGCAGGACTGATCGCCGGGCGGGCGTCAGTTGTGGCCGAAGCCGAGATCACCGGGTCTCCGCGAGCACTCAAGACGCCCGGCCCCTCCGGCCGTGCCGAACGCTGGGCAGTGGGGGCGGTGGCCCGATCATTGACCTCTGGCGGTCAGGTGACGCGCGCCCAACTGCCGGTGGTCATCATTGGCGGGCAGGAATGGCAGCATGCCGGCACCGGCCAGTTGCTCCGGGTCACCGGAAAACTCCGGCCTCCGGACCCGGGCCGCGTGGAGGCAGCGATGTTGACTGCGTCATCACCGCCCGCCCGGCTCGCAGCAGCGCAGGACTGGCAGCAGGCGCCGGCCGCGCTGGGCAAGAGGTTCGCCTCGGCCTCGGCATGGCTGGCCCCCGACCCGAAGGGCCTGCTCCCGGGCATGGTCACAGGCGATACCGGCGGCCTCGACGAAGGGCTCGAGACAGCCATGAAAACCGTGGGCCTCACGCACCTGACGGCGGTGTCCGGCGCCAACTGCAGCCTGATACTTGGCGCTCTGCTGTTGGCGGCACGTTCACTCCGCCTAGCCAGGATTCCGGCCGCAGCCGTCGCCCTCACTGGCCTCGGTCTGTTCGTCCTCATGGTGGGTCCCGATGCGAGCGTGCTCAGGGCATCGCTGATGGGTGCGATTGCGGTGGCATCCCTGGCAGGCGGCCGGGCCGGCCGGGGACTCAGTTTCCTTTGCCTGGCCGTGATTGCCCTGCTGCTCGTGGAGCCGGAACTGGGCGTCAGCTTCGGGTTCCTGCTCTCCGTCCTCGCCACCCTGGGGATCATTGTGCTGGGCCGCTGCGTCATGGGCTGGTTTCCATCAAGCGTGCCTCGTTGGGCAGCCGCAGCTGTAGCCGTGCCCCTGTCGGCCCAGGTGCTGTGCGGACCCGTCATTGTGATGCTGCAGCCCCAGTTTTCGACATACTCGCTGCTGGCAAATGTGCTTGTTGCCCCGCTCGTAGCACCCGTCACCATCCTGGGCACGGCTGCCGTGGCCCTCCTGCCCCTCGCGCCATGGCTGTCGGCGGTTCCGATCGGCGTGGCGGGCTTCTTTGCCGGCGGTGTGGCAGCCATCGCCCGGTTCACCGCCGGTCTTCCTGGTGCCGCGCCGCCCTGGCCGGAAGGCGTATTCGGATTGCTGACCATGCTGCTGTTCTCCGTTGTGACATTGCTGGCCATGTGGATGGCCGCCCATCCCACGAGAACCATCAAACTGGTTCTCGCCGCGCACGCTGGCATTGTCCGTGTCCTTGACCGGCTGCCGGAGATCACGCTCCGCCGCGCCGGCCCCACCGATCATGGGAGACTTAGAGTCTGCAATCTGAACTCCGGGAGGAATCACCAGTGGCCGCTGCCCAGCAACGACCGAAGACGGCCGCAGCCAATGCGGCATCGTGGCGGGACGTGGCCCCTGCGGCGGTCGTCCTGATTACGGGTCCCGAGGAGTACCTTGGCATCCGCGCGATGGACCGTGTCCGGAGCCAGGTGCGCGCGGCCGCGCCAGACGTCGAAATCACCAGGCTCACTGCCGGCTCGTACGAGGCCGGGGCACTGGCCATGAATGTCAGCCCGTCGCTGTTCGGTGAGAGCAAGCTGATCGAGGTGGACGGCCTCGAAGCGATGAATGATGCCTTCCTGTCCGACGCACTGACCTATCTCAAGCACGTGGAGCAGGACGCTGTCCTGGTGCTCCGGCACGGCGGCGGAACCCGCGGCAAGAAGCTCCTCGACGCCGTAAAGGCCGGGGGATGGCCGACTGTCGACTGCCAGCCGCTGAAGAAGGACGCGGAAAAGACCGCCTTCGTCACGGCGGAGTTCAAGGCGGCCGCCAGGCGGATCACGCCGGAGGCAGTCCAGTCCCTGGTCAACGCGGTTGGCGCCAACCTGTCCGAACTGGCGGCGGCGTGCAGCCAGCTCATAGCCGACGCCTCCACCGCCGTTGATGCTGACATGGTCGACCGCTACTACGGCGGCAGGGTCGAGGCGACGGCCTTCAAGGTGGCCGACGCCGCGATGGCAGGCAACGGGCCTGTGGCTCTGTCCACCCTTCGGCATGCGCTGGCCACCGGCGCCGACCCGGTGCCGCTGGTGGCGGCACTGGCGGCGAAGCTGCGGACAGTCGCCAAGGTCGCCGGTGCCAAGGGCTCGGCAGCGCAGATCGCCAAGCAGTTGGGAATGCAGCCGTGGCTGGTGGAGCAGGCACAGCGGGACGTCCGGAGGTGGACACCGGAGGGGTTGGCACGGTCCATCCAGGTCACGGCCGAAGCCGACGCCCAGGTCAAAGGCCTATCGCGTGATCCGGTCTACGCGGTGGAACACGCTGTGACGGTGATCGCGGCCGCTGCCCGCGGGCGGTAGCCCGGCGTCGGGAACGGCGTCCGGCACCGGACGCGGGACGGTTCGGCAGTCGCGGGACTCAGTAGGGGCCGCGGCCGCCGCCGGCAGTCCCGCCGTCGCAAGTTAAAAGAGAAGTGGCCGGCACCAATGGTGCCGGCCACAAGCATCAGTTCAGATGAACTGGAAAACCTTAGAGTGCGTTGACCTTCTTGGAGATCGCCGACTTGCGGTTTGCAGCGTTGTTCTTGTGCAGAACACCCTTGCTGACAGCCTTGTCCAGCTTACGGCTGGCAGAAACGAGCGCAGTAGTAGCAGCGTCCTTGTCGGAGGACTCAACGGCGGTGTTGACGGCGCGGATGGCCGTCTTCAGCTCGGACTTGACTGCGTTGTTGCGCAGGCGAGCCTTCTCGTTGGTCAGGATGCGCTTCTTCTGGGACTTGATATTTGCCACGTGTGAACTCTCTTTGTAATGCGGAAATGGTCTAGAGGGCTTTCAAGCTGGCCTTGACTGAGCGGCGTGGGGATACCTATGGCGGCCAGCCATCAGTGACCGTCGACCTGCACGGACACACAGCTATGAATCTTAGCAGGTCGGAGCCATGTGTGGCCATTCAGGGCGGGGACGGCGCGCCGCTGCTATTGCCAGCCGTGCAGCCGGCGCAACTCGTCCGCCACCAGCCTAAACTTCTTCCGGTCCAGCACCGACCCCTCGCGCCGGATATCGGCCGGGTGGATCTGCAGGACGCGGTCCAGTTTGGCCTCGCTGGGGCGGCCTTGCCTGTCCCACGGCCCGGTGCCGATGTCCACGTAATCGAGGCTGGCACGCGGGTGGCCCTCATGGTCCTTGCTGGTCAGCATCAGGCCCAGCAGATACCGCCCGTGGCTGGCGACCAGGAGGACCGGCCTGTCCTTGCCGCGCGAATAGTCCTCTTCGTAGGGAACCCAGGTCCATACGATCTCGCCGGGGTCCGGGCGCCCGTCGGGAGAGGGGGAGTAGCGCAGTGTTGCGGTGCCGGTGAAGTCGCCCGGGTAAGTACCTGTGACGCCGGCCGGGAGCCGGCCTGCGTTTCCGGCCCTGCCCCGGGCTGGCGAAGGAGTGCGCGAGGTCGAAGTACGCGTGCGCGCCGGAGCGCGGACCGCCGGCTGCTTCAGTACGCCGAGGAACCGGAGCGAGGCGCGGACGGCGCCGGTGATGGAGGGGAAGTTCAAAGCCATGCGGGCCACCATACCGGCGCGGGCTCCGGAGCTGCCGGACATCCGGGTGTGCGGGCGCCGCAAAATGTACTGCCAGCGCCCGGGACGTGGGAGACTAGAGGTTCAGATATTGCGGCAGGCAGCAGGATGGCCAGAGTTCAGCCTGAACAACGCCGCTGAAATGCCAACAGTAAGGACCCTGCGTGTCTCCCATGGCCCGCACCGCCCCGGTGCCCGCCGCGACAGATCCGGCCATTATTCGGAATTTCTGCATCATCGCGCACATTGACCACGGTAAGTCCACCCTGGCCGACCGGATGCTGCAGTTCACCGGCGTCGTGCAGCAGCGCGACATGAAGGCGCAGTATCTGGACCGCATGGATATCGAGCGGGAGCGCGGTATCACCATCAAGTCCCAGGCAGTCCGCATGCCTTGGGAACTCGACGGCACGAGCTACGCCCTGAACATGATCGACACCCCGGGCCACGTGGACTTCACCTACGAGGTGTCCCGCTCGCTCGCCGCCTGCGAAGGCGCAGTGCTCCTGGTCGACGCCGCGCAGGGCATCGAGGCCCAGACGCTGGCCAACCTGTACCTGGCGATGGAAAACGACCTCACCATCATTCCGGTCCTGAACAAGATCGACCTGCCGGCCGCGCAGCCGGAGAAGTACGCGGCCGAACTCGCGGGCCTCATCGGCGGCGACCCCGAGGATGTCCTGCTGGTATCGGGCAAGACCGGCGTGGGCGTCGAGGCGCTGCTGGACAAGATCGTCCGCGACCTGCCTGCACCCGTGGGCGACCCGGAAGCACCTGCCCGGGCCATGATCTTCGACTCCGTCTACGACACCTACCGCGGCGTGGTCACGTACGTCCGCGTGGTGGACGGCATGCTCCACCCGCGTGAGCGCATCCAGATGATGTCCACGAAGGCCAGCCACGAACTCCTGGAAATCGGCGTCAGCGCCCCGGAGCCAACGCCCTCCAAGGGCCTCGGCGTCGGCGAGGTGGGTTACCTGATCACGGGTGTGAAGGACGTCCGCCAGTCCAAGGTTGGCGACACCGTCACCAACCTGGCCAAGCCCGCCTCCGAATCCCTCGGCGGCTACGAGGACCCGAAGCCCATGGTGTTCTCGGGCCTCTACCCCCTCGACGGCACCGACTACCCGGTGCTCCGCGACGCCCTGGACAAGCTGAAGCTCAACGACGCAGCCCTGGTCTACGAACCGGAAACCTCCGCCGCCCTCGGCTTCGGCTTCCGCGTGGGCTTCCTCGGCCTCTTGCACCTGGAAATTGTCCGCGAGCGGCTCGAGCGCGAATTCAACCTGGACCTGATCTCCACCGCGCCGAACGTCGTCTACGAGGTCACGCTCGAGGACAAGAGCCACGTCACCGTAACCAACCCCAGCGAATTCCCCGCGGGCAAGATCAAGGAAGTCCAGGAGCCCATGGTGGCCGCCACCATTCTGGCCCCCAATGAATTCGTAGGCGCCATCATGGAACTCTGCCAGGGCCGCCGCGGCCAGATGCGCGGCATGGACTACCTGTCCGAGGACCGCGTGGAGCTCCGCTACTGGATCCCCCTGGCCGAGATCGTCTTCGACTTCTTCGACCTGCTCAAGTCCAAGACGCGCGGCTACGCCTCGCTGGACTGGAAGGCCGACGGCGAACAGGTCGCCGACCTGGTCAAGGTGGACATCCTGCTCCAAGGTGAACAGGTAGACGCCTTCAGCGCGATCACCCACAAGGACAAGGCGTACGCCTACGGCGTGATGATGACCGGCAAGCTGCGCGAACTCATCCCGCGCCAGCAGTTCGAGGTGCCCATCCAGGCCGCCATCGGTTCCCGGATCATCGCCCGTGAATCCATCCGCGCCATCCGCAAGGACGTTCTCGCCAAGTGCTACGGCGGTGACATTTCCCGTAAGCGCAAACTGCTGGAAAAGCAGAAGGAAGGCAAGAAGCGCATGAAGATGGTGGGGCGCGTGGAAGTGCCGCAGGAAGCCTTCATCGCAGCCCTCACCACCGACGAATCCAAGGACAAGGCCAAGAAGTAGTGATGACCGTGGCCCGAACCACCGGAGGCCGCACGCATGCCTAGCGTTCTTCCCCTGGGTGACCCCGCGCCATCGGACGGTCTACTGCCGCAGCAGGCGGCGGACGGTGCGGCCAACCGGGCCTTCGGGCTGTACGTGCACATCCCGTTTTGCGCGGTGCGCTGCGGTTACTGCGACTTCAACACCTACACCGCAACCGAGCTCGGCGGCGGCGCGTCCCAGGATGCATACGCCTCCACCGCCATCACCGAAGTGGACTTTGCCGCGCGGGTCCTTGAGGAGTCGGGCCTTCCTCCCCGCAGGCTGAGCACCGTGTTCTTCGGCGGCGGCACGCCAACGCTTCTGCCGGCCGGGGACCTGGCGCGGATCCTCCGTGCCGCCATCGACACCTGGGGGATCGAACCCGGTGCCGAGGTGACCACGGAGGCCAATCCGGACTCCGTCACGCCGGAATCCCTGCAGCTGCTTGCGGACGCCGGTTTCACCAGGGTGTCGTTCGGCATGCAGTCCGCGGTACCACACGTGCTGAAGGTCCTGGATCGCACGCACACCCCGAGCCGCGTCCCGCTCGTGGTGCAGTGGGCGCGCGACGCCGGACTCGCCGTCAGCCTGGACCTCATCTACGGCACGCCCGGCGAATCGATGGATGACTGGCGCTTTTCGCTTGAAACCGCCCTCTCCTACAAACCGGACCACATCAGCGCCTACGCGCTGATCATTGAGGACGGCACCAAGCTCGCAGCCCAGATCCGCCGTGGCGAAGTTCCGGAAATCGACGACGACGACCACGCCGACAAGTACGAACTCGCCGACAGGATGATCACCGAGGCCGGCCTGCACTGGTACGAGGTCAGTAACTGGTCCGCGACGCCGGAGCAGGCGTGCCGCCACAACCTCGCCTACTGGCGCGGGGACGACTGGTGGGGCATCGGCCCGGGCGCGCACTCGCATGTTGGCGGGGTGCGCTGGTGGAACGTGAAGCACCCCACCGCCTATGCCGGCCGGCTCGGCTCAGGCGTCTCGCCGGCGGCAGGACGCGAAACGCTCGACGGCGAAACCCGGGGTGTCGAAAAGGTCATGCTGGAGGCCCGGCTTTCCTCGGGCCTCGAAACTGCTGCCCTCGCGCCGTCCGGAAAGAAGGCCGTGGCCGGGCTGATCGCCGACGGCCTCGTGGTGCCGGAGGACGCCTTCCGGGGCCGCCTCATCCTCACGCTGAAGGGCCGCCTGCTGGCGGACGCCGTGGTCCGCAGGCTCCTGCCGGACTGACTGGCCTACATGCGCTGGGCCCACCACAGACAAAATAACGCGGGGTCACTTACAGCCCCATCCGGTAGGGACATTGGGCTGTAAGTGACCCCGCGTTGCTTTTTGGCTACCCTATCAGGCGGCTACTTGATCCAGCGCAGGTTGTACTGGTACCGGTGCGGCTGGCCCTTGTTGACGTGGACGCCGGCGGACACCGCGAAGCAGGTCAGCGCAATCCAGATGAGGGTGGCCACGACGGCGAACAGGTTGCCGACGACGGGAAGCAGCACCAGCAGATTGGCCACGAAGGCCGCGATCGTCGGCGGCAGGGTGAAGTTGAGGGCTTCCTTGGACTCCTGCGCGGTGAACGGGCCGCGGTCGCGGAAGATGAGGTAGATCAGCAGCGCCGGAACACAGCCGAGGATGCCGCCGAAGTGCGCGAGGGTCGCCCACTGCCGGTCCTCGCTGGCGGTCAGCGGAAGCGCGTTGGCCGGAACCCCATGGTACTGGGGCAGGTCCTGGCCGGACTGTGTGTCCCTGCGGTCGCGAGCGTCTTCTGCCACGGTGTATTCCTTTTGCTTGCGTTGGTGCGATGGTGCTTTGATGCGGCGCCGGGCCCGCAGTGCGGTGACGCCGTACCAAGGATACCGGCCCGTGCGGGGAATCGCGGGCCCACGCCGGATCGCGGGGCCGGAAGCTATGGAACTGTTAGGAAATCGATGACCTCTTCCACCCGGCCCAGCAGGGCGGGCTCAAGGTCAGCGTAGGTTCGAACGGCGCCGAGGAGTTTCTGCCAGCCAAGGCCAATGTCCTCCTTGGTCTCATGGGGCCAGCCGAAGGCGGTGAGGATACCGGTCTTCCAGTCCGTGCCGCGCGGCACCACCGGCCACTGCGGAATTCCGAGCACTGACGGCCGGATCGCCTGCCAGACGTCGACATAAGGGTGGCCCACGATCAGCACGTTCCCGGCGGCGCCGGGGGAGGCCATCACGGCGTCGGCGATCCTGGACTCCTTGGAATCGGGGACCAGATGATCCACCAGGACGCCCAGCCTCCGGCCGGGACCGGGACGGAAGGAGGCAACGGCCCCCGCCAGGTCGTCGATGCCATGGAGAGGTTCGACGACGATGCCCTCCACCCGGAGGTCGTCGCCCCAGACTTTTTCCACGAGTTCGGCATCATGCTTGCCTTCGACCCAGATCCGGCTGGCCTTGGCCACCTGGGCGCGCTGCCCTTCCACGCGCACCGAACCCGACGCCGTCCGGCCGGCCGTGCCGTGGCCTGCGGGTTTCGCCTTGGGAGCCGGGGGCATCAGGCGGATCGGCTGCCCGTCCAGGAGGAACCCGAAGCCCAGTTTGAAGGAGCGGGACTTCCCGCGGCGGTCCTCGAGCGCCACCACGTGCATGCCGCCGGACTTCTCCACCCGGATCACCGCGCCCACCCAGCCCGACTGGACGTCCTCGAGCACCATGCCGCGTTCCACCGGCACCTCGGGCAGGCTCTTCTTGGCGGGCGCTGCCATCTCCTGCGGGCCCCAGGTCTGATACTGCATTCGTTCACCGCTCTGCACTAGGAAAGAGCCACTCCGGCCGCGGGCGTGCCGCCGGGGGACAGGCGCCCGGAATTTCGCCCGGAGCGGTACCAATGCTAACAACGGGGCGACTCATATTAGACTTGTTAGCACTTAGGCATGTCGAGTGCTAACCACAGCGTCTGCGGGCAGGTTCAACGCCCGGCGCGGTCAAGGCCAAAAGGAGGTGGACTGTGAGCGAACCACGCAAGCTTGAGGTGCTGCGCGCCATCGTGGAGGATTATGTCCATTCCCGCGAACCTGTCGGCTCCAAGGCCCTGGTGGAACGGCACCATCTGGGCGTGTCCAGCGCCACCATCCGCAACGACATGGCGGCCCTGGAGGACGAGGGCCTCATCACTGCGCCGCACACCAGCGCAGGCAGGATTCCGACGGACAAGGGCTACCGCCTGTTCGTCGACCAGATTTCTGCCGTCAAGCCCTTGTCCCCGGCGGAGAAGCGCGCCATCCAGACCCTCCTCGAGGGGTCGGAGGACCTTGACGACGTCCTGGACCGGACGGCCCGGCTCCTGTCCCAGCTGACCAACCAGGTCGCCGTCGTGCAGTACCCGCACCTGAGCCGCGCCGTGGTGCGGCACATCGAATTCGTGCTGCTGGCGCCGAGGAAGGTGCTGATCGTCCTCATCGCCGACTCCGGCAAGGTGGACCAGCGCGTGGTCGACGCCGGCCAGGACCTGTCCGATGACACGCTCGCCGCGCTGCGCACCCGGTTCCTGACCGGTGTGGCCGGAACGCCGGTGGCCATCCTGCCCCAGCACCTGGCCGCCGTGGTGGCCGGCTGCACGCCGGCCGAGCGCCACGCTGCCATGGCCCTGGGCAAGGGACTGGAGGGTCTCGCCCACAACAGCCGGGAAGACCGGATGGTGCTGGCCGGAACGGCCAACCTGGCGCGGTCCAACGTGGACTTCCCGCTCAGTATCGGTCCCGTGCTGGAAGCACTCGAGGAACAGGTGGTAATGCTGCGGCTCCTGAGCGACATGGCGCAGGACCCGCGCGGCGTGGCCGTCAGCATCGGCCGGGAAAACCCCTACGACGGGCTGGCCGAGGCGTCGGTGGTGGCCACCGGCTACGGCCCCGACGCCACCGCCAAGGTGGGCATCCTCGGCCCCACACGGATGGACTATCCCACCACCATGGCCGCCGTGCGCGCGGTGGCCCGCTACCTTTCGAGGATTCTGGGCCCGTGACCGCACGCCCCGGACATCCTTTGACCCCAGGCAGTACAACCAGGAAGAGATACGAACTTTGAGCAGCCACTACGACGTTCTTGGAGTCTCCCCGGAAGCCACCGGCGAGGAGATCAAAAAGGCCTACCGCAAGCTGGCCCGCTCGCTTCACCCGGACGTTAATCCCGGGGAAGACGCCGCTGAACGGTTCAAGGCCGTCACCCACGCCTACGAGGTGCTGTCCGATCCGCAGAAGCGAAGGGTCTATGACACCACGGGCAACGAGAACGGAACCGACAACGGCTTCGGCGGCGGCTACGCCGGCCAGGGCTTCGCGTTCCAGGACATCTTTGACACCTTCTTCGGCGCCGGCGGAACCTCCGGGCCCGCGTCCCGTGTCCGCCGCGGCCAGGACGCGCTCATCAGCGTCCGCATCGACCTGCGCGACGCCGTTTTCGGCGTCAACAAGAAGCTGGAAGTGGACACGGCCGTCACTTGCCCCACCTGTGAAGGATCCTGCTGCCGCGAGGGCAGCCACCCGGAACGCTGCGACATCTGCGGCGGCAGCGGCCAGGTGCAGCGGGCGGTCCGTTCCATCCTCGGCCAGGTCATGACCGCGGCCCCCTGCGGTTCCTGCGAAGGCTTCGGCACGGTCATCAAGGACCCCTGCAACGAGTGCAGCGGCCAGGGCCGCATCCGCAGCCGCCGTTCCCTGACGATCAAGGTCCCGGCCGGTGTGGCCACCGGAACACGGATCCAGCTCTCCGGCCAGGGCGAGGCCGGCCCCGCGGGCGGCCCGTCCGGCGACCTCTACGTCGAGATCCGGGTCAACAACGACTCCACTTACATCCGCGAGGGCGACGACCTCCACGCCACCCTGAACATCCCCATGACCGCCGCCGCCCTCGGCACGGAACTGAGCCTGGAGACCTTCGACGGCAAGCAGGAGATCGACGTCAAGGCGGGCACGCAGTCCGGCGAGATCATCACCCTGCGCGGCCTCGGTGTCACCCACCTGCGCGGTTACGGCCGCGGCGACCTCAAGGTCCACCTGCAGGTGGAAACACCGTCCAAGCTCGACCCCGCTCAGGAGGACCTGCTCCGGCAGCTGGCCAAGCTCCGCGGCGAGCAGTTTTCCGAGGGCAAGCTCGCAGCGAGCGGCGGCGTCTTCGCCAAGCTGCGGGACCGCCTCGGTAACCTGTAGCGGTGAGCAACCCCGTATTCTTCACGCCGGCCGGCGCGCTGGATAGCACCGCGCCCGGCTCGGTGTTCGTCCTCGACGGCGCCGAGGCCCGGCACGCGGTCACCGTCAAGCGCCTGGCCGTGGGGGAGCAGGTGGACATTGCCGACGGCGCGGGGAAGCGCATCACCGGCACCGTGACCGATGCTGCCCCCGCCGAACTGACGGTTGAGTGCACCTCCGTCAGCGTGGAACCGCGGCCGGACGTCCGCCTGGTGCTCGTGCAGGCCCTCGCCAAGGGGGACCGGGACGAGCTGGCGATCGAAACCGCCACCGAGCTGGGCATCGACGCCGTGATCCCCTGGCAGTCGGAACGCTCCATCGTCAGGTGGAAGGGTGAGCGGGCAGCCAAAGCACACGGGAAATGGCAGTCCGCCGTGACGGCGGCCGCCAAGCAGGCGCGCCGCGCCTGGATACCCGAGGTGCGCCCCGCCGTCGACACCCAGGCCCTGGCGAGGGAAGTGGCGGAAGCCGGCCTCGCCGTGATCCTGCACGAAGACGCTGTTACGCCGCTGCGGCGGGTCCTCGGCAAGTGGTCCGAGGAGCGGCAGGAGGCGTCCGGACCCGGCGAGATTTTCCTCATAGTCGGTCCGGAGGGCGGCATCAGCCCGCGCGAGGTCACCCGGCTGTGCAGCGCAGGGGCGGTAACGGCCCTGTTGGGACCGCACGTGCTGCGGTCGTCGACGGCGGGACCGGCCGGCGTCGTGGTTGCCAGCGACGTCCTCGGTCGCTGGTAAAGTCCGGGCCGCTGGTAAGTCCAGCGAACTGAACGCTGGCGGGGACCGCCAGCGCAGCCGGCGAACGGTGGAGCTAGCGGACCGTGAACCCGCGCGAGTCCACGTTGAGTTCGTCCTCGGGCTTGCCCGGGTCGACCTGCGACACGCGCACCTCGTAGTTCCCGGGGGCGAGGTTGACCGTGATGCCGAAGATTCCCGATGACGCCGGATCAGCCGCGGCCCTGGCTTCGCCGGTCAGGTAGCTTTCCTTGTCGCCATTGTCATGGACCTTGAGGATGCGCCAGTGGAGTTTGCCGTTGGGGACGGTGCTTCGCCCGGAGATCTTGACCCGGCCGTCGCCGACCTGGGTGCCCTGCTGCGGATCAATGATCCACACCGGCGCCACCATTCCGGCGCTGCGCGAGGTGGGGGCGCCGAGCTTGACGTGCTTGAACGCCAGGTAATCGGTGTGCCCGTCCACCAGGATCACCACTTCGATTTGCTGGCCGGCGTCGATCAGGCCCGAGCTGGCTCCGGCGGCCGTCGCGGTGTACACCAGTTGCTGGATGGCGCGCTGGGCCATGTCCGCGTCGAGGTTGCTGTTAAAGGCATCCGCGGAGACGTCCACCGTGATGACGTTGGTGCCCGAGATCGACGTGGCGAGGTTCTTGGGGTTCTGCCACGGCGTGAAGTAGTCAGGATCCAGCGGTGTCTCGGACATCATGGCGCGCAGGGCCCGGGTGATCGGGTTCTCATCGTCAGGAACGTCACGGAACTCGCGGTACAGGAAGACATTGCTGTTGCTCCGCCCGATCCAGTAGACCGGCGCCTTGTTGGACGACTGCGTTGTTTCCAGCGGCGCGCTGGTGGTGGGAACGCCGTCCGCGCCGGCGGCCCGGCGCGACGAGGACGTCGGGGAGTTTGCGGAGGTCACCGAGGGATCGGGATCGGCGATGCACCCTGACAGCAGCAGGACAGCCGGAAGCAGCGCGGACAGCAGCACGGAGCGCGTCCGCGGTACTTTCCGGCCCGGAGTTCCTGGCTGACTGATGCTGGCGATCCCTTCACATGAGCAGTTGCGTGCGGGCACGCCGGACCGTTGCCGGCGGGCTCCTTTTCCAGCATTACACGAGACGTTGCGGTGCTGGGCGCCTTTCGCGGCGGGCGGCCTAACTGCAACGGGAACGATATGAGGCCGATACAAAGTTGATACCTAATTGCGGGAACGCGTTACAAAAATGCGGTCCGCCGTGACCTTCCAGGACGGCAGGCCGGGGCGGGCGCTGGCGTAAGATGTAAGGACGCAAACGAGTTATATTCCGAACTGGAGGGAACCTAAGGCCCGCGGGCCGTCACCATGACTGAATCAGCAAACGGAAAGCGCCGCCTCAACACGGGGGACCGAACCACGGGCGAATTCCCCCATACTCTCCCCGGTGTCCGGACGGAGGTGGTCATCTTCGATAACTCTGATCAGATGGTGCAGTCGCTGGGAAGCCACGACGAGGCCCTCCGCTTCATCGAAGACCAGTTCCCGGCCGTCAGTTTCCACGTCCGCGGCAATGAACTCTCCATCAACGGACCCGCGGCCGACGTTCCGCGGATCATGCGCCTGCTCCACGAGGTCCGCGGTCTCGTGGCCCGGGGCACCGTTATCACGCCGTCGGTTCTCCAGCAGCTGGTCTCGCTGCTCCGCAGCCAGTCGCTGCAGAATCCGGTGGAGGTGCTGACCCACGACATCCTCTCCAGCCGCGGCAAGACCATCCGGCCCAAGACGCTGAACCAGAAGAACTACGTGGACGCCATCGACGCGAACACCGTGATCTTCGGCATCGGCCCGGCCGGTACCGGCAAGACCTACCTCGCGGTGGCGAAGGCGGTGCAGGCCCTGCAGCAGAAGGAAGTCAGCCGGATCATCCTCACCCGCCCCGCTGTCGAAGCGGGCGAACGGCTGGGGTTCCTTCCCGGCACGCTCAGCGACAAGATCGACCCGTACCTGCGGCCGCTGTACGACGCGCTGCACGACATGATGGACCCGGAATCCATTCCCCGGCTGATGGCGGCCGGTACCATCGAGGTGGCGCCGCTGGCCTACATGAGGGGCCGGACGCTGAACGATGCCTTCATCATCCTTGACGAGGCACAGAACACCACGCCGGAACAGATGAAGATGTTCCTGACCCGGCTCGGCTTCGGCTCCAAGATGGTGGTCACCGGCGACGTCACGCAGGTGGACCTTCCCTTCGGGACCCGCTCCGGTCTGCGCATCGTCGAGGAGATCCTCACCGGAATCGACGATGTCAGCTTCTCTGTCCTGGACGCCGCTGACGTCGTCCGCCACCGCCTGGTGGGGGACATCGTCAACGCCTACAGCATCTGGGACGAAGCACAACGCAACCGGGTCAAGCATTCCGTTCCCCGGGAACGACGGGAGAGCACGCATGAGCATCGAAGTTAACAACGAATCCGGCATCAAGGTGGACGAACCCCGCCTGGTGGCGCTGGCACGCTTCATCTTCGAACAGCTGTACATCCATCCGCAGGCGGAGCTGTCCATCCTGCTCGTGGACGAACCGGCCATGGAAAAGCTGCACATCGAACTGATGGATGAGCCCGGAGCCACCGACGTGCTGTCCGTGCCCATGGACGAGCTGACCCCGGGCACCCCGGACAAGCCGACGCCGCAGGGGATGCTTGGCGACATTGCCATCTGCCCGCAGGTGGCCGAGGTCCAGGCCCGGAATGCCGGGCACTCCATGCAGGACGAGATGCTGCTGCTGACCACGCACGGAATCCTCCACCTGCTCGGCTATGACCACGCCGAACCCGAGGAGAAGGCAGAAATGTTCGGCCTGCAGCGCGAACTGCTGACGGCATTCACCGGCAAAGAAGCACCGGCCGAGACCACCCAGTGACCTCCCTGCTCCTTGTCTGCATGGCGCTGGCGTTTCTCGGTGCCGCAGCGCTGCTGACGGCTGCCGAGGCGGCGTTCAGCTTTCTTCCGCGCCACGATGCCGAGCAAGCCGTGCAGGGGAGCCAGGGCCCGGCGTTGCGGAGGATCCTCGACCAGCCGATGACGCACATGCGCGCACTGCGTTTCTGGCGGATCTGGTTCGAATCGGCCTCCGCCGTGGCCGTGGCCGTGCTGCTTTACAGCCTGCTGGACAACGTCTGGCTTGCCGGCCTGGCCGCGACAGGCATCATGGCGGTGCTCGGGTTTGTGCTGGTGGGTGTCTCGCCGCGCCAGCTGGGCCGCTCCCATCCGGCCGCCGTGGCGCGGTATTCGGCATCGCTGGTCCGGTTCCTGGCGTGGATACTCGGGCCGATTCCCGCCTGGCTGGTCCGGCTGGGCAGCGCCGTGGCCCCGGGTTCACCCAACGGTGACGACTCCTACTTCAGCGAGGAGGAGTTCCGCGAGCTGGTTGACCGGGCCACCGAGTCGGACATGATCGAGGACAACGAGGCCGAACTCATCCAGTCCGTCTTCGAGTTCGGCGACACCCTGGTCCGCGCCGTCATGGTGCCGCGGACGGACATCCTGACCATCGACGCCGGCTCGAGCCTGCACAGCGCGATGGCACTGTTCCTCCGGTCCGGGTACTCCAGAATCCCGGTCATCGGCGAGAACACCGACCAGATCCTGGGCATCATCTACCTCAAGGACGTGGCGGCCGCGATCCACGGCATGGACCCCGAGGCCGAGCCGCCCGTGGTGGACGTGCTGGCCCGCGAGGTCCGCTACGTGCCGGATTCCAAGCCGGTGAGCGACCTCCTGCGGGAACTGCAGAAGGAGTCCACGCACGTGGCCATCGTCATCGACGAATACGGCGGCACCGCGGGGCTGGTGACGCTCGAGGACCTGATCGAAGAGCTCGTCGGCGAAATCGTGGACGAGTACGACTCGGAGAGCGCCGCCGTCGTCGATCTGGGCGACGGAACATTCCGGGTCAGCGCCCGGATGGGGATCGACGACCTTGGCGAACTGTTCGGCATCGAACTCGACGACGACGAGGTAGACACCGTGGGCGGCCTGCTGGCCAAGGCACTGGGCCGGGTCCCGATCGTGGGCAGCGCGGTGGATGTCGACGGCGTTTCGCTGCGCGCCGAGCGGCTGGAAGGCCGCCGGAACCGCGTCAGCCATATCATTGCGGGCGCCGCCCCGAAAGGCCCCGTGCCAAACAATACTGACCTTGACGAACTTCTCGACGAGGCCGAATCAATGCAACAGGGAGTTCCACGTGAGCAAGCAGAATAAGGCCGACGGTGGCGAACCGTTCGGCGGGTACCATGCCGGATTCTCGGTGCTGGTGGGCCGGCCGAACGCCGGCAAATCCACCCTCACCAACGCCCTGGTGGGCAAGAAGGTGGCCATCACCTCCGCTAAGCCGCAGACGACGCGGCACACCATCCGCGGCATCGTCCACCGCGAAGACGCCCAGCTGATCCTCGTGGACACCCCCGGCCTTCACCGGCCGCGCACCCTGCTGGGAAAGCGGCTCAACGACCTCGTCGCCGACACGCTCTCAGAGGTGGACGCCATCGGGTTCTGCATCCCGGCCAACGAGAAGATCGGCCCCGGTGACAAGTTCATCGCCGCCCAGCTCGCCGCGGTAGGCCGCAAGCCGGTGATTGCCCTCGTGACCAAGGCGGACCTGGTGGACAAGCAGGCCCTGACGGAGCAGTTGCTGGCCGTCGCCGAGCTCGGCAGGGAAGTATTGGGCGAGGACGGCTGGAAGGACATCGTTCCGGTCTCGGCCGCGGACGGCTTCCAGGTGGGCACGGTGGCGGACGTCCTGATCAGCCACATGCCGCCGTCGCCCCCGCTCTATCCGGACGGCGAGCTGACCGATGAACCCGAGGCCGTCATGGTGGCCGAACTCATCCGCGAGGCCGCGCTGGAGGGCGTGCGAGACGAGCTGCCGCACTCCCTGGCCGTGGTGGTGGAGGAGATCGTGCCGCGCGAGGGCCGGACTGAGGACAACCCGCTCCTGGACGTCCGCGTCAACCTCTACGTGGAGCGCCCGTCGCAGAAGGCGATCATCATCGGCAAGGGCGGAAGCCGCCTCCGCGAGGTCGGCACTAACGCCCGCAAGGGCATAGAGGCGCTCCTGGGCACCCGCATCTACCTCGACCTGCACGTCAAGGTGGCCAAGGACTGGCAGCGCGACCCCAAGCAGCTGGTGAAACTCGGGTTCTGACCGGCCCGGCGCCCGCGCGCCGGGCCGCGAACGCCGGGTTTCCGGGGTTTTCCCAGAAACGGCTACTAAAATAGGCCGGATCCCATTTTTTCGAGGAAGGTACACCCTGTGGTGCGACGCCGCGACAACCGCGCCCAAGGACCGGGCACACCCGCCCGCTCCGAGCCAGCTGCCCGGCATGCCGAGGACTCCCGGCTGGGCGCTGCCCGGCACCTGAATGTCCGCCACATGCCCACGTGGCTCAAGGTGACCACCGCCGTCGTCGCCGTGGTCCTGGCCGGCGGCCTGGCCTTTGCCGGCTACTGGTACTTCAGGCTGCAGTCCAACATCTCCACGTCTGCGCTGGGCGCCGGCAGCAGCCGCACGGACACCACGGACGACGCGACCGGCAGGCTGCAGATCCTGATCCTGGGCTCCGACACCCGCGACGGCAAGAACTCCAATTACGGCAGCACCGCGGATTCCACCGGCTACGGCAACTCCGACGTCATGATGCTCATGGACATCTCGGAGGACAACAAGCGGGTCAACGTCATCAGCTTCCCCCGCGACCTGCTGGTGGACATCCCCAAGTGCACCGACCAGAAGACGGGCAAGCAGTACCCGGCCCGCACCGGCATCATGATCAATGAGGCCATGAAGGAAGCCGGCATCGGCTGCGCCGTGGACACCGTCAACAAGCTGACCGGCATGGAGGTGGACCACTTCATGATGGCGGACTTCAACGCCGTCAAGGAGCTGTCGAACGCCGTGGGCGGCGTCTCGGTGTGCATCAGCGACGCCGTCTATGACCCCGACTCGCGGCTGCGGCTGCCCAAGGGCACCTCCCAGGTGCAGGGCGAGCAGGCGCTGGCGTTCCTGCGCACCCGGCACGCGTTCGGCGACGGCGGCGACCTCGGCCGCATCAAGGCCCAGCAGGGCTTCCTGTCCTCCCTGACCAGGAAGATCAAGGATGACGGCACCCTGTCCAACCCGGCGAAGCTGCTGAACATCGCAGACGTCATCACCAAGAACCTGACGGTCGACGAGGGCCTCGCCTCCGTGCCGTCGATGATCACCATCGCCAACCGGCTGAAGTCGATCGACGTCGGGAAGGTCGCCTTTGTGGCGATGCCGACCATCCCGGCCACCAGCGATCCCAACCGGCTGGAAGCCGCGCCGGCCGCGGCACAGCTGTTCGCGGCCCTGCGCAAGGACGTCGACCTGACAGACCCAGACGGGAAGGCAACCCCGTCACCGTCGGCGACGCCCGCACCGTCGGCCAGTTCCACTCCCAAGGCCACGCCGAAGCCCACCGCCACGGCCGCGCCGTATGATAAGGCGCTGCAGCCCATCACCGTCGCGAACGGCACCGGCTCCGCCACCCGGACCCAGGAGATCGTGGAGGCCGTAGTGGCCGGCGGCTTCACCCAGGTGGGGCAGTTGGAGGCCGACACCACGGCAAAGACCATGGTCTACTACGGGCCGGAGTTCGCGGACGTCGCCGCCGATGTGGCTGCCCTGTTCGGTATTCCGGCCGCCCAGGTGGCGCCGTCATCCGGCGTTGCGGGAGTGCAGCTGTACCTCGGCTCCGACTTCCCGTCCGGGACCAAGTACGGCAAAACCACCGTTCCCAAGGACATCGTCAACCAGACAGCAGGCGACACCGTCTGCCAGCGGGCCAACCCCGAGCTGATCGTCCAGCAGTAACCGGCTGGCAGGCCGGCCACCTAAACGGGCCAGCCGCCAGCAGCCGGGCACAAAAAATGCCGGGCCGCCCCGAACGGGGCGGCCCGGCATTTCTGCACTCACCAGATGCTGACGCGCTCCGCCGGAGGCATCCACATGCCGTCCTCCTCCGTGACGCCGAATGCGGCGTGGAAGGAGTCGAGGTTCTTGGCAATGGCATTGGTGCGGAATTCGTTGGGGGAGTGCGGGTCCGTGGCGAGGCGCCGGATGGCCTCCTCGGTGCGGATCACCTGGCGCCAGCCCGCGGCCCAGGAGGCGAAGAAGCGCTGTTCACCCGTCAGCCCGTCGAGCACCGGAGGTTCCTGGCCGTCGAGGCTCAGGCGGTAGGCCTTGTGCGCAATCGTCAGGCCGCCCAGGTCCCCGATGTTCTCGCCCAGCGTGAGCTTGCCGTTGACGTTGTGTCCGGGCGCTGCATACGGGGACAGTGCCTCGAACTGGTCCACGAGGCGTCCGGTCAGCGCTTCGAAGGCCTTGCGGTCGTCCTCGGTCCACCAGTTGCGCAGCTCGCCGGTGCCGTCGAACTGCGAGCCCTGGTCGTCGAAGCCGTGGCCGATCTCGTGCCCGATCACGGCCCCGATGCCGCCGTAGTTCACGGCGTCGTCCGCTTCGGCGGTGAAGAAGGGCGGCTGGAGGATGGCCGCCGGGAAGACGATCTCGTTCAGCATCGGGTGGTAGTACGCGTTGACGGTCTGCGGGGTCATGAGCCACTTGTTGTGGTCAACCGGCTTGCCCACCTCATCAAGGTGCCGGTCGACGTCGGCGTTGTGGGCCCGCTCGACGTTGCCGAGCAGGTCCGCGGGGTCGATGACCACGGCGGAGTAGTCGATCCACTCGTCCGGGAAGCCGATCTTCGCCCGGAATGCCCCCAGTTTCCGGAGCGCCTCGGCCTTGGTGTCCTCGCCCATCCATTCCAGGCCGCTGATGCTCTGCCGGTAGGCCTCGATCAGTTTCCCCACCAGGGTCTGCATGCGGGCCTTGTGGCCCTCGGGGAAGTGCCGGGCCACATAGATCTGGCCCACGGCCTCGCCCAGAGCGGCCTCGACGACGGCGACGCCCCGCTTCCAGCGGTCCTTGTTCCGCGGGGTGCCGCTGATGGTGGTGCCGTAGAAGGCGAAGTTCGTGTCCACAAAAGTGGACGAGAGGTAGGGCGCAGCCGAGTTGATGACCCGCAGGGCAAGCCACTCCTGCCACACCGGCAGGGATTCCGAGGCCAGCAGCGCCGCGGCGCCGGCGAAGAAGTCAGGGGTGCTGACCACGATCTCCTGCCGCTTGTCGGCAGCGATGTCCGCTGCGTCAAACCACGTGTCCAGCAGCGGGAACAGCTCGCGTGCCTGGTCGGCCGACTTCAGGTTGTAGGTTTTCTGCGGGTCGCGGAGCGTGACGTTGTC
Organism: Arthrobacter globiformis; assembly: GCF_046536215.2. GTDB lineage: Bacteria > Actinomycetota > Actinomycetes > Actinomycetales > Micrococcaceae > Arthrobacter > Arthrobacter globiformis_E. Next base: position 301,435 of record NZ_CM143421.1, read on the forward strand.
CCAGTGGTGCGAGGCAAGGGAGGTCTCCAGCGCCAGCACCCGGGCTGCGGCACCCTCGGGATCGGCCACGCCGGCCAGGCCGAACATGGTGCCCACGTATTCCCGGTAGGATTCCACCACCGGGGCGAATTTCTCTTCACGGTAGTAGGACTCGTCCGGAAGCCCGAGGCCCCCCTGGCCCGTGTACAGGAGGACGCGGTCGGGGTTGCCGGCGTCGGGTGCCGGGTAGATGTAGAAGAGCCCGGACACGTCGGCACGGAAGAGCCGGCCGGCCAGGGCCAGCAGCTCGGAAATGCTGGCGGTGGCGAACACCTCGGCCAGACGGCCCCGGATGGGGTCCATGCCCTTGGCCTCGACGGCGGCCTCGTCCATGAAGCTGCTGTACAGGTCGCCGATTTTCCGCTCGATGCCGCTGGCCTCGGAACCCTTGGCGGCGGCTTCCTCGATGATTTCCCGCACTGCCAGCTCGGAGCCGTCGCGAAGGGCGGTGAAGGTGCCTTCCAGCGGACGGTCGTCAGGGATGGTGGTGTCCTTCAACCAGGCGCCGTTCACATGCTGGTAGAGGTCGTCCTGTGGCCTCACGCTGCGGTCGATGTTTGACAGGGCGATCCCCGAAATTGGCACAGGAGCTCCTTCGATGACGGGCTGCGCCGGCACTTTCACCGGTGCAGCGTCTGCATGGTGGACGTTGCTGGAGGTGTTGCCCCTTCATCTTACGCACCCGTGTTACTGTGAAATGGTGCGTGCAGAGCTCCTTCTTCTTAGCTGCCGCGGCGAGGCCTCAGACGCGATCTAGCGCAAGGCCCACCCTCGTCGCGGAGTTTGTGTTGCCCGGCCACCCTTTCACTCAGGAATCACAGAAAAGGCCAGATTAATGCGAAACGCACAGAAGCCCTCGGGAATGCCGATCCACCGCTACGTCCCCTTCCAGGACCAGATCAAGGTCGATCTGCCGGACCGCACGTGGCCGGACAAAATCATCACCACCGCGCCGCGCTGGTGCGCAGTGGACCTGCGGGACGGTAACCAGGCACTGATCGACCCCATGAGCCCGGCGCGCAAGATGAAGATGTTCGACCTGCTGGTCCGCATGGGCTACAAGGAAATCGAAGTCGGCTTCCCCTCCGCGTCCCAGACCGACTTCGACTTCGTCCGCCAGCTGATCGAGGGCAACCACATCCCGGACGACGTCACCATCCAGGTGCTGACCCAGGCCCGCGAACACCTCATTGAGCGGACCTACGAGTCCCTGGTGGGCGCCAAGCAGGCCATCGTGCACCTGTACAACTCCACCTCCGTCCTGCAGCGCCGCGTGGTGTTCAACCAGGACGAGGACGGCATCCTGGACATCGCCCTGCAGGGCGCCCGCCTCTGCAAGAAGTACGAGGAAACGCTGGGCGACACCCACATCACCTACGAGTACTCACCGGAGTCCTTCACCGGCACCGAGCTGGAGTACGCGGTCCGCGTCTGCAACGCCGTCGCCGACGTCTTTGAGGCCTCCGCGGACCGCCAGGTGATCATCAACCTGCCCGCCACCGTGGAAATGGCCACGCCGAACGTCTACGCGGACTCCATCGAGTGGATGAGCCGGCACCTGCACCCGCGCGAAGGCATCATCCTCTCGCTGCACCCGCACAACGACCGCGGTACCGGCGTGGCCGCAGCTGAGCTGGGCTACCAGGCCGGTGCCGACCGCATTGAAGGCTGCCTGTTCGGCAACGGTGAGCGCACCGGCAACGTGGACCTGGTCACCCTCGGCCTGAACATGTTCGTGCAGGGCATCGACCCGATGATTGACTTCTCCGACATCGACGACGTCCGGCGCACCGCGGAGTACTGCAACCAGCTGCCCGTCGCGGAGCGTGCCCCCTACGGCGGCGACCTCGTCTTCACCGCGTTCTCCGGTTCCCACCAGGACGCCATCAAGAAGGGCCTCGAAGCCCTGGAGAAGGACGCGGCCGCCGCGGGCAAGGACGTCAGCGACTTCACCTGGCAGGTTCCGTACCTGCCCGTGGACCCGAAGGACCTCGGCCGCAGCTACGAGGCCGTGATCCGCGTCAACTCCCAGTCCGGCAAGGGCGGCGTGGCCTACCTGCTGAAGAACGAGCACAGCCTGGACCTGCCGCGGCGCGCGCAGATCGAATTCTCCGGCGTCATCCAGAAGCGCACGGACACTGTCGGCGGCGAAGTCAGCGGCGCCCAGCTGTGGCAGATTTTCCAGGACGAGTACCTGCCCTCCGCCAAGACGGAAAGCCAGTGGGGCCGGTACTCCCTCGGCTCGGTGAAAACCGAATCCGACGAGGACGGCGCCATGACCCTGCACGCCTCGCTCGGCGTCGATGGCACCCACGCCAGCCGCACCGGGACCGGCAACGGCCCCATCGCCGCGCTGCTGGACATCCTCGGCCAGGACGGCGTGGACGTGCGGGTGCTGGACTACAGCGAGCACGCCCTGTCCGAAGGCGGCAGCGCCCTCGCCGCGGCCTACGTCGAATGCGCCGTCGGGGAACGTGTTCTGTGGGGCGTCGGCATCGATTCCAACACCAGCACCTCGGCGCTGAAGGCAGTCATCTCTGCGGTGAACCGGGCCATCCGGGACGCCCAGGCCTGAGCTTCCTGACAGCTGCGCCGCCGGTCCATGCCGGCGGCGCAGCTGTTTCGGCGGCTCAGCTGTTTTTATTGAGTCAATGGGAAGATAAAGCGTGGTCCAATCATCATTTGCAGCACGCAGCTACCGCGACGACGCCGTGGTGTTGCGCACCCACAAGCTGGGCGAGGCGGACCGCATCATCACCCTGCTCACCAAGCACCACGGCCAGGTCCGGGCGGTGGCCAAAGGGGTCCGGCGGACCACCAGCCGCTTCGGCGCCCGCCTGGAGCCCTTCATGGTGGCGGACCTCCAGCTCGTCTCCGGTAAGACCCTCGACATCGTGACGCAGGCCGCCGCGAAAGGGGCCTACGGGGGCAACATCGCCGCCGACTACGGGCGGTACACGGTGGCAGCGGCCATGACCGAGACCGCCGAAAAGCTGACCGACGTCGACGGCGAAGCCGGAACCGCGCAGTACAACCTGCTGGTCGGCGCCCTGGCCTCGCTGAGCCGCGGGGATCACGCGCCGGAGCTGATCCTGGATTCCTACCTCCTGCGTGCCCTTTCCACCGGCGGCTGGGCACCCAGCTTCACCGTCTGCGCACGCTGCGGTGCGCCCGGACCGCACACTGCCTTCTCTGCCCCGATCGGCGGCATGGTCTGCGGCGGTTGCCGCCCGCCGGGGTCGCCGGCGCCGGCACCGGAAACGGTGTCCCTGCTGGGTGCGCTGCTCACCGGGGACTGGACGACGGCGGATGCCTCGCTTCCGCTCCACCGCCGCGAATCCGCGGGCTTGGTGGCAAGCTATCTGCAGTGGCACCTGGAGCGTGTCCTGAAATCCCTCAAACATGTGGAGCGTACCTAACAGTGTCCTTGGGAAAGAAGACCAGTCCTGCCCGGCGCCGCACCACCCCGGTGGTGGCCCCGTACCCGCACTCCTCGGGGGCGGTTCCACCGTCCATTCCGGCCGAGTTCGTGCCCCGGCACGTGGCGATTGTGATGGACGGCAACGGCAGGTGGGCCAACCAGCGCGGCTTGCCGCGGATCGAGGGCCACAAGGCGGGGGAGCCGGCACTGCTGGACGTCGTGGCCGGCGCCATTGAGCTGGGCATCGAATACGTCAGCGTGTACGCCTTCTCCACGGAGAACTGGCGACGGTCCCCGGAGGAAGTCCGCTTCCTGATGGGATTCAACAAGGAGGTGCTGCGCAGGCAGCGCAACCAGCTGGATGACTGGGGCGTGCGGATCCGCTGGTCCGGCCGGCGTCCCCGGCTCTGGGGCTCGGTGATCCGCGAACTCGAGGAGGCGGAGGAGTACACCGCCGGAAACAGTACCTGCACGCTGACCATGTGCGTGAACTACGGCGGCCGGGCGGAAATCGCCGACGCCGTGTCCGCCATTGCCCGGGACGTGGCCGACGGGCGGCTCAAGCCCAATGCCATCACCGAGAAGACCATCCAGAAGTACCTCGACGAGCCGGACCTCCCCGACGTCGACCTCTTCCTTCGCAGTTCCGGCGAACAGCGCCTGTCCAACTTCATGCTGTGGCAGTCCGCATACGCGGAGTTCGTTTTCCTGGACACCCTGTGGCCCGACGTCGACCGCCGGACCCTGTGGGATGCGGTGGAGATCTACGCCCAGCGGGACCGCCGGTACGGCGGGGCCGTGGACGCCGCCAAGGCCCTCTAGGTCCTCTCGTCCTGGATGCCCTGCGCCCGCTCAGGCGGCGTAGCCCCTGAGCCACCTGGCCAGGCGTCCGTAAGCGTCGGCCCGCACGTCCGCGCCGGAAAGGAACACATCGTGGAGCGCGCCGTCGATGCGTTCCACGGTGACGCTCCTGCCCAGCGACATGGCGCGCCCGGCGATGGTGTTGACATCCAGCACCGCGTCCGTCCGGCGCATTTCCTCGTTCCACACCATGCCGTTCTCGCTTGCTGCGGACAGCAGGACCAGTATGGGAACCCCGATGCCCAGGCCGCGCGCGACCCGGGCCTGCCCGGCCAGGATGGCGCTGAGCCAGGCCGCGCGCACAGGAAAGGCCAGGGGCGGCCGGTAGGCGGCGTCCAGCGTCCACTCGCCTTCGGCGGCGTTGCTGATGCTCCGCCAGTAGAAGCCGCGCTCCGGCAGCCTGAGCACCGCCTCCGGCCGCAGGCGGGCGATCGGCTCCACCATGGTCCAGGCCGCCCGCCGGACCAGGGCGCTGCCGTGCATTTCCAGCCATGGGCTGTTCAGGACCAGCTGGGACGCCGTGCCGGGATTGCGGCTGGCCCACAGGGCGGCCACCAGGCCGCCGGTGGAATGGCCCATGAGCGCGAGTTGCACGTTTCCTGCCCCGCCGGATTCGGCGATCATGCCTACCGCGGTGCCGATCTCGGCGTCGTAGTTTCCCAGATCCGCGACGTAGCCGCCAGGGATGCCCGGCTGCAGGCTGCGGCCGTGGTTGTGCATGTCCAGTGCAAAGAACTCGAAACCCTGGGCGTCCCAGAACTGCGCCAGCTCAACGTTGAAGAAGTAGTCGCTCCAGCCGTGCAGGAACAGGACCGCCCGGCGGGGCCCGGCGGAACGGACGTCCTGCGGATCCTGCGGGTCCGGCGCGCCCGGTGCGTCCGGGCGACCGGGGAGAGGGGGCGTCCGGGGGAGTGAAGCGGACCAGCGTGGCCCTGCGGCGGATACCGTCCGGGCCCACGGCGTCGAAGGCGCAGGACTCGAAGCCCGGCCCCAGGATGTCGCTCTGCCACTCCATGGCACCAGCGTAGGCTTTCCGGTTCCGGTGCGGGCGGTGTTGGCGGCCCGGTTTGGTCTGCGCCGTGGGATTCTGCTTGCAGCGCGGAATTTGGTCTGCGCGTGGAATTTGGTCTGCACCTCTGAAGACGGAAAACTAGAGGCATGCGCGTATACCCCACTTTTTTCAGGCTGGCCTTTTCATGGATGGACGCCGAACGCGCCCACAAGATCGGTTTCAAAGGAATCCGGATGGTCCATTCCGTGGGAGCGGGACGGCTTCTCGAGCGGTTTACGGCTCCGCCGGCGTCCCTGCAGACGAACGCGCTCGGCCTGACCTTCCCGTCGCCGTTCGGCCTCGCCGCGGGCTTCGACAAGGAGGGCCACGGGATCGAGGCCCTGACGGAGCTCGGATTCGGCCACGTGGAGGTGGGCACCATCACCGGCCAGGCCCAGCCCGGCAATGAAAAGCCCCGGCTGTTCCGGCTGGTTGCGGACCGGGCCGTCATAAACCGGATGGGATTCAACAACGACGGTGCCTCTGCCGTGGCTCCGCGGCTGAAGTCCGCCCGGGCTGCACTGCAGCGGCGCCACGCCAAGGTGCGGCCCGTGATCGGCGTCAACATCGGCAAGACCAAGGTGGTTGAGCTCGAGGACGCCGTGGAGGACTACCTCATCAGCGCGCGCGGCCTCGCCCCGGCCGCCGACTACCTCGTGGTGAACGTCAGCTCGCCGAACACGCCCGGACTCCGGCTCCTGCAGAACGTGGAAACGCTCCGGCCGCTGCTGAAGGCGGTGGGGGAGGAGGCCGATAAGTCAGCAGGCCGGCACGTCCCGCTGCTGGTAAAGATCGCACCCGACCTCACAGATGAGGATATCGACGACGTCGCCCGGCTGGCGATGGACCTCGGCCTCGACGGCATCATCGCCACGAACACCACCATCGGCCGCGACGGGCTCAACTCCGCTGCGGACAAGGTGGAGGGCTGCGGCGCCGGGGGCCTCTCGGGGGCACCGCTGAAGAGCCGGTCGCTGGAGGTACTGCGCCGGCTGAAGTCGGTCACCCAGGACCGGCTGACGCTGATCTCCGTGGGCGGCGTGGAAACTGGCCAGGACGTCCAGGACCGGCTGGACGCCGGCGCCACCCTGGTCCAGGGCTACACGGCCTTCCTGTACGAGGGGCCGTTCTGGGCCGCCCGGATCAATAAGGAACTGGCCCGGAACCGCTAAGACCCGCATTAAATACAGCAGCCCGGCGGTGGAACCGCCGGGCTGCTGCTTTAGGTCCGGGACCACCCCCTGGCCGGCCGAGCCGCAGGAGGAAACGAGGAATCAGGACGGGTACTGCCCGCGGCGGACCAGGGGCTTGGGCAGGCGAAGCTTCCGGAACTGCAGCGAACGCATGGAACCGTACCAGACGGTGCCGCGCTCAACCTCGCCGAACTTTTCGGCCAAGCGCTTGCGGAGCTTGCGGGACAGGATGAACACGTCAACGAAAACAGCCAGGAACATCACCCAGAAGCCGCCCAGCACGTAGACCATCATGTTGCTGCTGGCAGGCACCACGAGGGAGATGATGACGAACACGAGGGCACCGAACATCAGGTACTCGCCCAGGCTGAAGCGGGCATCAACGTAATCACGGGCGAACCGCTTCTGCGGGCCCTTGTCACGGATCGGCAGGAACCTTTCGTCGCCGGTGTCCAGGGCCTGGCGCATCTTCAGGCGCTGCTCCTGGGCCGCGGCACGCTCCGCTTCCTTGGAGGCCTTGCGGTCCTCCGGCACGAGGGGGCGCTTGCGGGCCGCTTCCTGTGCTTTGCGCTTGGGCGTGGGTGCGCCTTTGCCTGCTACTGCGGCTGCCTCGGCAGCCTGCTGGTCTACTAGATCCTGCGCCGCTGGCGCTTCCTTTTTACGTCCGAACACCACAACAGAATACCTTGGCGGACTGTGCCCCCGGTCATGCCCGGTTCCCCGCCGGGCGCCGCGCTGTGCCACCCTGCACCCCGCCACCGCGAGGTTTGTTGTGGCGTGTGACACAGGTAGTGTTTGGCCATGACTTCATTCCCTGCGGCGACCCCGCAACAGTACGACGCCCGGCAATATGCGGGGACAGCGGCCGGCATCGACACCGACGCGCTGCGGGCTGCCGTTGACGCGGCCTTCGACACCACAGTTGCACAGCTGAAGGACCTGGTGGCCATACCCGGCATCGCCTGGCCCAGCTTTGACTCTGCCCCGCTGGACGCCAGCGCCGAGGCCGTGGCCAGCCTGGTGCGCGCGGCGGACATCGGGGACGTCCGGATCCTCCGGTGCGACAAGGAAGACGGCACCCCTGGCGGGCCGGCCGTCGTCGCACGCCGCGAGGCCGCGGCGGGCAAGCCGACAATCCTTCTCTACGCCCACCACGACGTCCAGCCGCCCGGTGATCCCGCGCTGTGGGAGTCCGAGCCGTTTACCGCCGTCGAACGCAACGGGCGCCTTTACGGGCGCGGCGCGGCCGATGACAAGGCCGGGATCATGGCCCATGTTGCCGCCTACGGCGCCGTTACCCGGGTGCTCGGTGACGAATTCGGGCTGGGCGTCACGCTGTTCTTCGAGGGGGAGGAAGAGGCAGGTTCGCCAACCTTCAGGACGTTCCTTGAAACGCACCGCGAACTGCTCCGCGCCGACGTCATCGTCGTGGCTGATTCCAGCAACTGGAAGGTGGGCGTACCGGCCCTGACCACCAGCCTGCGCGGACTGGTCGACGGAACCATCGAGGTACAGGTCCTCGACCACGCAGTGCATTCGGGCATGTTCGGCGGCCCGGTGCTGGATGCACCCACCCTGCTCTCGCGCCTGATCGCCACACTCCACGACGACGACGGCAGCGTGGCCATTGCGGGACTGGTGGGCCGGGACGAAACGGCCGTGGACCTCACCGAGGAGGAGTACCGCGCCGACGCTTCAGTGCTCGACGGCGTGCGGCTGGCAGGCACCGGAACCATCGCCTCACGCCTGTGGACCAAGCCGGCGCTGTCGATTATCGGCTTTGATGCGCCGGCCGTGAGCGTTGCCTCCAACACCCTGCTGCCCAGCGCCCGCGCCAAGTTCAGCCTCCGGCTGGCCCCGGGCCAGGACCCGGCGGAGGCCATGGAGGCCGTGCGCCGGCACGTCGAAACCCACGCGCCGTTTGGGGCCAAGGTCACCTTCACTCCGGGGGAGAGCGGCAACGCCTTCCAGACGGATACGGGATCCGCCGCTGCCGGACTGGCCATGTGGGCGCTCGGCGAGGCCTGGGGCGTACCGGCCGTGGAAATGGGGATCGGAGGTTCGATTCCGTTCATCAGCGACCTCACCGAGCTGTACCCCGAGGTCCAGATCCTGGTGACGGGCGTGGAGGACCCCGATTCGCGCGCGCATTCCGCCAACGAGTCACTGCACCTGGAGGACTTCCGCAACGCGGTGGTTGCCGAGGCGCTACTGCTGGCACGACTGAACGCGGAGGGCCTCCGCTAGCAGGCCCCGCAGGGAACAACGGGAGGCCGCGGAGGGTTACGCCTGAAGTTAGAGCTCCGCGCCGGATCGACGTAGCATGTAGCTATAGCCCGTACCGTTTCCGTAGGGGCAGGCACCGTGCAAGCGGGGCAGCCATAACCGTCGTTAGTAAGGTAGGCCAATGAGCACTACGACCAATGAAAACAGCACCGAACCCACCGGCCCGGCCAGTGAGGAACTGGCGAGCCACGAGGTTCAGCTGACGGACGTTGCCGCAGGCAAGGTCCGCAGCCTCCTGGAGCAGGAAGGCCGTACCGATCTTCGCCTCCGCGTAGCTGTGCAGCCGGGCGGCTGCTCCGGCCTCATTTACCAGCTGTACTTCGACGAGCGCCTCCTTGACGGTGACGCGGTACGCGACTTCGACGGTGTCGAGGTCGTCGTCGACAAGATGAGCGTGCCGTACCTCAGCGGTGCCAGCATCGACTTTGAAGACACCATCTCCAAGCAGGGCTTCACCATAGACAACCCGAATGCGGGCGGCTCATGCGCCTGCGGTGATTCGTTCCACTAACGGGTAAGTAAGCCCATCCAGAACCTCTTGGCGGCGCCGGTGAAAACCGGCCCCGCCACACGGTGGGGACATGTGGGCGAAAACCTGCGGGGAGCGGTAAGCTCTACACCGAGTAGTAAAACTTTTAGTGTGCCCGGGAAGCTTTTTGCCGCCCTGGCAACAGCAACAAGTAGGAAGGGCCGTCTGTGAGTTCGCAGAACCGAACCGGCAGCCGACGCAAAACGATCACTACGATCACTGGCTTGGCAACTGCCGGCGCGTTGGTTTTGACTGGATGTTCGCCAGAGGTAGAGAAGGGGTGGCTGCCCACCGAGCGTGGCACCACCAATCACACTGACCGCATCATGGACCTCTGGGTCAACTCATGGATTGCCGCCCTCGTGGTGGGCATCATCACTTGGGGCCTGATCGTCTGGTGCCTCGTTGCCTACCGCCGCCGCAAGGGCACCGTGGGCTTCCCGCGGCAGACCAGCTTCAACCTGCCCCTTGAGGTCTTTTACCTGACGATCCCGCTCTTCATGGTCCTGGTGTTTTTCTACTTCACCGACCGTGACCAGCAGGCAATCGATGACCGCTCGAAGCCGGCCGACGTCGTAGTGGACGTCCGCGGCAAGCAGTGGGCATGGGACTTCAACTACAAGAAGGGCGACGTCGTCACCGAGGACCTCCACGAGGCCGGTGTCCAGGCGCACCTCACGGGCGAGGCGATCAACAAGGACAAGCTCCCCACGCTGTACCTGCCGGTCAACAAGTCCGTCGACCTGGAACTGAACTCCCGCGACGTGATCCACTCCTTCTGGGTTCCTGCATTCCTGCAAAAGAGGGACATGATCCCCGGCAAGACCAACTACATCCGGTTCACCCCCACCAAAGAGGGCACCTACGACGGCAAGTGCGCCGAGCTCTGCGGTGAGTACCACTCCGAAATGCTGTTCCGCGTCAAGGTGGTTTCCGAGTCCGAATTCCAGGCTCACATGAACCAGCTTCGCCAGGACGGCAACACGGGCCTGCTTGGTGACGAGTACGACCGCAACCCGAACCTGAACGCAACGAAGTAAGGGAAGCGAAGTGGCTACTTACACCCAGACCCCCGGGATCCTTGAGGCTCCCGTAGTTCCCAAATCCAAGGGGCGCATCGTCGTCAACTGGATCACCTCCACCGACCACAAGACCATCGGGTACATGTACCTGATCGCGTCCTTCGTGTTCTTCTGCTTCGGCGGCGTGATGGCGCTGCTCATCCGCGCCGAGCTCTTCGAACCCGGCATGCAGATCCTGCAGACCAAGGAGCAGTACAACCAGCTGTTCACCATGCACGGCACGGTCATGCTGCTGATGTTCGCCACGCCGCTCTTTGCCGGCTTCGCGAACGTGATCATGCCGCTGCAGATCGGTGCACCCGACGTCGCGTTCCCGCGACTGAACGCGCTGGCCTTCTGGTTCTTCCTGTTCGGCTCCACCATCGCCGTTTCGGGCTTCATCACCCCGCAGGGTGCTGCATCCTTCGGCTGGTTCGCCTACGCGCCGCTCTCCAACACCACCTTCAGCCCCGGCGTCGGCGGTGACCTGTGGGTCTTCGGCCTGGCACTGTCCGGCTTCGGCACCATCCTGGGCGCGGTCAACTTCATCACCACCATCATCTGCATGCGTGCCCCCGGCATGACCATGTGGCGCATGCCGATCTTCACCTGGAACACGCTGGTTACGGCCATCCTGGTTCTGATGGCGTTCCCGCCGCTGGCAGCTGCACTCTTCGCCCTCGGTGCGGACCGCCGCTTCGGCGCCCACATCTTCGACCCGGAGAACGGCGGCGCCGTCCTGTGGCAGCACCTCTTCTGGTTCTTCGGCCACCCCGAGGTGTACATCATCGCCCTGCCGTTCTTCGGCATCGTGTCCGAGATCTTCCCGGTCTTCAGCCGCAAGCCGATCTTCGGCTACAAGGGCCTGGTCTACGCGACCATCGCGATTGCTGCCCTCTCCGTGACCGTGTGGGCACACCACATGTACGTCACCGGTTCGGTGCTACTGCCGTTCTTCTCCTTCATGACCATGCTCATCGCGGTCCCGACCGGTGTGAAGTTCTTCAACTGGATCGGCACCATGTGGCGCGGCTCGCTGACGTTCGAAACCCCCATGCTGTGGAGCATCGGCTTCCTCATCACGTTCCTCTTCGGCGGCCTGACCGGCATCATCCTGGCCTCCCCGCCGCTGGACTTCCATGTCTCCGACTCCTACTTCGTGGTGGCGCACTTCCACTACGTGGTGTTCGGCACCGTGGTGTTCGCAATGTTCGCCGGCTTCTACTTCTGGTGGCCCAAGTGGACGGGCAAGATGCTCAACGAACGCCTCGGCAAGATCCACTTCTGGCTCCTGTTCCTGGGCTTCCACGGCACCTTCCTGATCCAGCACTGGCTCGGCGTCGAGGGCATGCCCCGCCGTTACGCCGACTACCTGGTGGAGGATGGCTTCACCTGGATGAACCAGTTCTCCACCATCGCCTCGTTCGTCTTGGGTGCGTCCCTGATCCCGTTCTTCTGGAACGTGTACATCACTGCACGCAGCGCCGAGAAGGTTCAGGTTGACGATCCCTGGGGCTTCGGTGCCTCGCTGGAGTGGGCCACGTCCTGCCCGCCGCCGCGTCACAACTTCACGTCCCTGCCGCGCATCCGCTCGGAGCGTCCGGCACTGGACCTGCACCACCCTGAGCTCTCCCAGTCACACACCGTTGAGTCGCCGGCACCTGCAGCAAGCGTGCTGGGCAACGCCGATCAGAAGGACACCGCGCAATGAGAATCGAGTCATGGATTTTTGGAGCAGGAGTCTTCTTCTTCGTTCCGGTTTCCATCATCTACGGCTTCCTCACCAACTGGTCTGAGTGGGTCGGCATCCTGGGCATCCTCCTGGTGGGTGGCCTCGCAGGCATGATCGGCGCCTACCTGGGCTTCACCGGCAAGCGCGTGGGCATGCGTCCCGAGGACCGTGCCGACGCAGAAATCCACGAAGGCGCCGGCGAGCAGGGGCACTTCAGCCCCTGGAGCTGGTGGCCGCTGGTTCTGGGCCTCTCCTGCGCAGCAGGATTCTTGGGCCTGGCCGTAGGCTTCTGGATCGTCTTCATCGCCGGCGGCATGGCGCTGGTGGCCCTCGTGGGCTGGGTATACGAGTACAGCCGCGGAGACCACGCGCACTAAGCGATTCAGTACCAAGAACGACGGCGGGCCCCACCTTTTCGGCGGGGCCCGCCGTCGTTTCTTTTTGAATTTAAGCCGGCGCTAGCTGGCCCTCTGCGACGCCAGCAGTTCGACGAGACCCGAGAGCGCCGCTTCGGCCTCACCGAGGCTCCTGCCCGCCGGGAGGGCTGATTCCTTTACCGCGAGCTCTACCTCGCAGCCGAAGTTGAAGTCGGCAGTCATGACCTCGAGCAGCGAGCGGGCGTCGACGGCGTCAATGCCGTCCTTGCGGATGGTCACCGGCAAGCCTGTCTCCGTGACCGCGCGGACGAACACCGCTGCCGGCCTGGCGTGCAGGCCGATGGCCGCAGAAACTATTGCCTTACGAACGGGCAACTGGACTCCTTCACTTTGGACGGGATGGCACATTGGGGGGAAAGCCGCCGTCGTCTTTCTATTTTGTTCGCCTTTAAGAATATCGGCCCTGGCCGACGATCCGCCCCGGGGACCGGCCTGGTCTAGACCTGTAGCCGCGTTGGCTTACCCTTGAACTGTGAGAATGCAATACAGGAGCGGCCGCCGTGGCTGCTAGCGTTGCCGGCATTGCCGGTGAAATCGACAGAACCAGCGGGACGCCGATCTACGTCCAGCTCCGTGAGATCCTCAGGACCTACATCGCGACATCATGCCCGCCAGGCTCGGCGCTGCCTTCCGAACGGGATCTGGCAGAACGGTTCGGCCTCGCCCGGATGACCGTCCGCCAGGCCATCGACGCCCTGGTGGGGGAGGAGGTCATCGAACGGGTGGTGGGCCTGGGCACCTTCGTCCGGAAACCGAAGCTGGACCTCCAGGTCAAGCTGACCTCCTACAGCGAGGAGATGCAGCGCCGCGGCATGGTGCCGGCTGCGAAGGTGCTGAGCTTCGAGCAGATCGCTGCCAGCGCCTTCCTGGCCCGCGAACTCCAGCTGGAGGAAGGAACGCCCCTGGTGCGCTTCCGGCGCCTTCTGCTGGCCGATAACGAGCCAATGAGCGTGGACGAGAACTTCATCCCCGCCCACCGCGTGCCGGGCCTGCTCGACGGCGAGCCGCCCACCTCGCTCTACAACGTCCTCAGTGAACAGTTCGGCCTGGTCATGGAATGGGGCGAGGACATGATCGAGGCCACGGCTGCGTCGCCCTCCATAGCCAGGCTGCTCAACGTCGAGAACGGTGCGCCGCTGCTGAAGATCCAGCGACATGCCTTTGTGGCCCGGGCCATGGTGGACTACTCCGTGTCCTACTACCGGGCAGACCGGTACAAGCTGTGGGTTCCCCTGCAGCGGCCCGGTGTCCGGCCTACCCGTAATTACGCCTCGGGTTACCGGCAGCAGTAGCCGGCCTGCTTCCCTGCGGGCAGAACCGTTCGGAAACAGGTTCTTCTGAAACACAGAGAAGGCCCGGTCCTGGTGGACCGGGCCTTCTCTGTTTACTGCCTGGGGTGAAGATCCTGATGGCCTGGCTACTTAGTGGCTCAGGGTCTTCTGTCCCGCGCCGGCTTCAACGGCTTCGTGGTGGCCGTGGCCGGCCTCGAGCTCAGCAGGCGTTGCCGGGGCAACCCTGTCCTCGAAGAACCAGCGGGACAGCTTGGCGCGGCGGTTTTCCTTGCGGGTGACCACGCCGTGCTCGTTCGGCTGTGCGGGCAGCGGTGCGGGCGACTCAAAGCCAACCAGCTTGTAGCGCTTGTACTCGTCCAGCGGGGCGTGCACCTCGATGAACTCACCGTGCGGGAGGCGGACGATGCGTCCGGTCTCGCGGCCGTGGAGGGCGATTTCGCGGTCCTTGCGCTGCAGGGCCAGGGCCACGCGCTTAGTGACGACGAACGCGATGATCGGTCCGAGGAAGAACAGCGCCCGCAGCCAGTAGGTGACGTCGTTCAGTGCCACGTGGAAGTGCGTTGCAATGAGGTCCGAGCTCGCGGCGGCCCACATGACGCAGTAGAACGTGAAACCGGCCATGCCGATAGCCGTACGCGTGGGGGCGTTGCGGGGACGGTCCAGGACGTGGTGCTCGCGGTTGTCCTTGGTGATCCAGCGCTCGATCCACGGGTAGGTGAACAGCACGGTGAACACCGCGCCTGCCGGAACGAGTGCGGGGAGCAGGACGTTCAGCGTCAGCACGTGGCCGAAGATGATGTATTCGAAGTGGAAGCCGCTGACCACACCGGGCATCAGGCGCAGCGCGCCGTCAACCCAGCCGATGTACCAGTCAGGCTGGGTGCCTGCGGACACGGGGGAGGGGTCGTACGGGCCGTAGTTCCAGATCGGGTTGATGGTGAAGAACGCAGCCATCAGCGCGATGACACCGAACACGATGAAGAAGAAGCCGCCGGCCTTCGCAGCGTAGACCGGGCCCAGCGGGTAGCCAACGACGTTGCGGTCGTTGCGGCCCGGGCCGGGGTACTGCGTGTGCTTGTGGACAACCACCATGAAGAGGTGGATGACGATCATGAGCAGGATCAGTGCCGGCACGAGCAGGATGTGCAGCGTGTAGAGGCGGCTGATGATGACCGTGCCGGGGAACTCCCCACCGAACAGGAAGAACGAGATGTAGGTGCCGATCACGGGGATCGACTTGATCACGCCGTCGATGATGCGCAGGCCGTTGCCGGACAGCAGGTCATCGGGGAGGGAGTATCCGGTGAAGCCGGCGGCCATGGCCAGGATCAGCAGGACGCCGCCCACCACCCAGTTCATTTCACGGGGCTTGCGGAACGCGCCGGTGAAGAAGACGCGGAGCATGTGCACAGCCACGGAGGCCACGAACAGCAGTGCTGCCCAGTGGTGGACCTGGCGCATGAACAGGCCGCCGCGGACGTCGAAGGAGATGTCCAGCGAGGAGCTGTAGGCGACGGACATTTCAACGTTCTTCAGCGGCGTGTAGGAGCCGGCGTAGTGCGTCTCCGCCATGGAGGGGTCGAAGAAGAACGTCAGGAAGGTTCCCGACATCAGCAGGATGACGAAGGAGTACAGCGCCACCTCGCCAAACATGAAGGACCAGTGGTCCGGGAATACCTTGCGGCCGAATTCGCGGAGGATACCGGATCCGCCGACGCGCTCGTCGACGAAGTCAGTAAACCGTCCGACTTTGGTGTTGGCTACGTAGGCGGGGGCTTCAGCTGTTGACGCTGCGCTCATGCTCATCACGCTCCCAGTAACTTGGTCCTACAGGTTCTTTGAAGTCGCTGGTGGCGACCAGGTAGCCCTCATCGTCAACTGCGATGGGCAGCTGGGGGAGCGGGCGGCTTGCCGGGCCGAAGATAACCTTGCATTCCTGGGTCAGGTCGAAGGTTGACTGGTGGCACGGGCACAGCAGGTGGTGCGTCTGCTGCTCGTAGAGGGCAACAGGGCAGCCGACGTGGGTGCAGATCTTGGAGTACGCAACGATGCCGTTGTAGCTCCAGTTCTCACGGCCCGCAGAGATGTGAAGATCCTGCGGGTTGAGGCGCATCAGCAGAACGACGGCCTTGGCCTTTTCGTTCAGCTTGCCCTCGTGCAGTTCGTTGAGGCCTTCCGGGATGACGTGGAAGGCGGAACCGATGGTGACGTCCGAGGCCTTGATGGGGGTGCCATCGGGGTCGCGGGTGAGGCGCTTGAGCTTGCCGTCCTGCGGGGCCCACATGGTGTGCGCCAGCTTGTCGTCCGGGCGCGGTCCGAGGTCACCGAAGATGGCGAGGGCCGGCAGAGGTGCCAGTGCGACTGCGCCAAGCAGGGTGTTTCGGATGAGGGGACGGCGCTTGATGCCCGTTTCCTCGACGATGTCGTCGACGATGCGGACGGCAGCCTGGCGGTCGTCCTCCGTGCGGATCGCGTGGCGTTCCTCGGAAACTTCGTGGTCCGGCATGAGGGCCTTGGCCCAGTGCACGATGCCGGTGCCGATGCCGAGCATGGCAAACGCCGTTCCGATGCCGAGCAATGCATTCTGCAGCCGGATCGTCGCAACGCTGGAGTCGTCTCCCAAATCGATGGCGAAGTACGCCACCAGGAAGATGATGGTGCCAACGACTGAGATTGCGAACAGTGCAGCAACCTGCCGTTCTGCCCGCTTGGCGGCCTTCGGGTCCGTGTCAGCCAGGCGCAAGCGGTGCGGGGGAATTCCAGGATCCTGGAATTTCTCCACCTCATGCTGACCAGCCGTAGCTACGGTGCCCGAGTGGTTCGGACTGCCGTCACTATGGTTGCCCATGATTCGCCTCATCCTTCTCTCGTCTCGGCCTTTGCCGAGTTAATGTTCAGTTCCAAACCTGCTGAGTGATCAGCAGGACATT
This sequence comes from Arthrobacter globiformis, assembly GCF_046536215.2. Lineage (GTDB taxonomy): Bacteria > Actinomycetota > Actinomycetes > Actinomycetales > Micrococcaceae > Arthrobacter > Arthrobacter globiformis_E. Next base: position 318,267 of record NZ_CM143421.1, read on the forward strand.
CTTTGTGTTGCCGGGTTGGCTAGGACGTACGGGACGTCAGCCAGATCGTGAAGGCGATGATGACGCCGAGGCCCGCGATCCACACGAACAGGCCTTCCGAAACGGGGCCCAGGGCACCCAGGTCTGCGCCACCCGGGGAGCCGTTGGCTTCAATCTGCTTCAAGAAGGTGATGATGTCGCGCTTGCCCTCGGGGGTGATGTTCGAGTCGCTGAACACCGGCATGTTCTGCGGTCCGGTGGCCATGGCTTCGTAGATGTGCTTGCCGGTGACATCGGCCAGCGCCGGGGCGAACTTGCCGCGGGTCAGTGCACCGCCGGCAGCTGCCGCGTTGTGGCACATGGCGCAGTTGGTGCGGAACAGCTCGCCACCCTTGGCGGCATCGCCCTTTTCGTCGAGGTATTCGTCGGCCGGGATGGCCGGACCGGCACCCAGCGACGCAACGTACGCGGCCAGCTGGTGGGTCTGCGTGTCGTTGAACTGGGCCGGCTTCTTGTAGGCCTGGGGGCCGTTCATCTGCATGGGCATGCGTCCGGTGCCGACCTGGAAGTCAACAGCGGCGGCGCCGACGCCGACCAGTGAGGGACCATCCTGCGTTCCGCTGGCACCCATGCCGTGGCAGGTGGCGCAGTTGGCTTCGAAGAGCTTCTGGCCTTCCTGTGTATCGCTGGCGGTGAACTCTGCAGTGCTGGCTTTGGCCTCGTTGACGGTGGTGGCAACGGCGTACAGCCCACCAGTGAGGAGGAGGCCCATCAACAGCAGGGCTATTGCTGCCAGTGGGTGACGTCGCTTCTGCGAGAGTGCCTTCACGTGGTGGTTCCTTTATTCGATCGTGCGTCGGCTCCGTGAGCCGCTTCTTGAAATACGTTCTCTTGGAGAGAGGGAGGAAAGTCGGACTACTTGAGGACGTAGATGACCAGGAAGAGGCCAATCCACACAACGTCCACGAAGTGCCAGTAGTAAGAGGTGACAATGGCTGAGGTCGCCTCGAAGTGACCGAACTTCTTGGCGGCGAAGGCGCGGCCCATGATGAGCAGGAAGGCAACCAGGCCGCCGATGACGTGCAGGCCGTGGAAGCCGGTGGTCATGTAGAAGGCGGAGCCGTAGGCGTTAGAGGACAGCGACACGTGCTCGGACACCAGCATGGCGTATTCCGTGGTCTGGCCGGCAACGAAGAATGCGCCCATGAGGAAGGTCAGGGTGAACCATTCGATCATGCCCCAGCGGGTGAACTGGAGCGGCCCGCCGCTGCGTCGCGGCTGGAGCCTTTCGGCGGCAAAGACGCCCATCTGGCAAGTGAAGGAACTTGCCACAAGGACGATGGTATTAACGAGCGCAAAGGGGAAGTTGAGCTTTGCCGTCTCTTCAGCCCACATCTGGCCGGAAGTGGACCGGAGTGTGAAGTACATGGCGAAGAGGCCGGCGAAGAACATCAACTCGCTGGAGAGCCAGACAACGGTCCCGACGGAGACCATGTTCGGGCGGTTCAGCGTGGGGTGCGCAGGGGTACTGGGGGCATGGGTCGCAGATGTCACATAGACATTATGTCTGTAAAACTTCGGCTTGCCCAACGCAAACCGCCTTTTGCGGAGACTTTTTCTACAAAGACGCGAAATCGCGCTGAAAAGTTCCCGACGGCGTTCACATTGGTCTTTGCGACAGGCTCCTCGATAGCATCAGGAGGTGACTTCTCAGGTATCGGCACCGGCGGCAGGCAACACCTGGCCGCGCCTCATCTCGGCACTGTTGAACGGCGAACACCTGAGCGCGGACAGTACATCGTGGGCCATGGACACCATCATGTCGGGGTCAGCGACGCCCGTCCAGATCGCCGGTTTCCTGGTTGCGCTGCGAGCCAAGGGCGAGACCGTGGAGGAGATTGCCGGCTTGGTTGACGCCATGGTGTCCCATGCCAATCCCATCTCCATCACCGGGGAAAAGCTGGACATCGTGGGCACCGGCGGTGACCAACTTAACACCGTAAACATCTCCACCATGGCCGCACTGGTCTGTGCCGGGGCGGGCGCAAAGGTCGTTAAGCACGGCAACCGGGCGGCGTCGTCGTCGTCCGGATCCGCGGACGTCCTGGAAGCGCTGGGCGTCCGGCTCGACCTCCCCATCGCCAACGTCGCCCGGAACGCTGAGGAAGCGGGCATCACCTTCTGCTTCGCCCAGGTTTTCCACCCGTCCTTCCGCCACACCGCGGTACCGCGCCGTGAGCTCGCGATCCCCACAGCCTTCAACTTCCTGGGCCCCCTCACCAACCCCGCCCGGGTGCAGGCCTCCGCAGTGGGGGTGGCAAACGCGCGCATGGCGCCGCTGGTGGCAGGCGTCCTGGCGCGGCGCGGCAGCCGCGGCCTGGTGTTCCGCGGAAGCGACGGCCTGGATGAACTGACCACCACGGGACCGTCCACCGTGTGGGAGATCCGCGGCGGCGAGGTGACCGAACAGACTTTCTCGCCGCGGGACCTGGGGATCCCCCAGGCGACTGTCGAGCAGCTGCGCGGCGGGGATGCGCAGGCGAACGCCGCCGTCGTGCGCGATGTCCTGGCCGGGGAAACGGGCCCAGTCAGGGACGCTGTCCTGCTGAACGCGGCGGCGGGCCTGGTGGCCTTCGACCTTCAGGCCGACGGTCCGCTCACCGACCGCATGAAGCTGGCGCTGGACCGGGCTGCGGAATCCATTGGCTCAGGCGCAGCCGCTGCCGTTCTCGACAAGTGGGTCAGCCTCTCGCAGGCTTAGGGCAACATCCCAAGGCACTAACAAGGGAGGGGCCGGGCACCTGCAGGTGCCCGGCCCCTCCCTTGCTAGCTCACGGGATTGTTACACGAGGTCTACTCCTGGAACCCCGGTTATTCCTCGAATCCCAGTGCGAACGCGGCATCGAGGTCGTGCTGTGAGTAAGCGCGGAAGGCGATGTGGGTGGTGGTGTGCACGACGGCGGGCACCTTGGACAGCCTGTCAGCGATGACGTCCGCGAGGTCCTCGTGCTGGGACACGCGTGCAACGGCGATCAGGTCCCATTCCCCGGTGACGGAGTAGACCTCGCTGATGCCCTCGATGGCGGAAATTTCCTCGGCCGTTTCGGGGATGCGCGAGGCGTCTGTCTTGATCAGGACGAATGCGGTGATCACTGTGAACCCTTCCGGATCTGTTGAGCTGTGCTGCCAGCCTAATACATGGGCAGGTGCAACATGGGTGGCCACCAGCCGGGTCGCCGAAGACTCGGCCCGCCCCGCTGGCGCTCGGCCCGGCTCGGTGGGTCAGGCGCGCCGGCGGGCGCGCAGGCGGAGGACTATGGCGACGATGAGGCGGTAGCCGAGGAGGAACACCGCCAGGCTCACCAGGGCCACAATTACAAACGGCAGGACCACGGTCTGTCCCGTCAGTGCCCGCAGCGACATGCCGACGGCCACGGTGCCCAGCCAGACCTCCACTCCGGCCGGCCACAGCGCCAGGGGCCGCCGCCAGACCCGCAGCAGCAGCCAGGCGACGGCGGCGCCGGCCAGGAAGGGCCAGGCGGTGGCCAGGATTCCGGTCACCGATTCACCGCGCGCATGGGCGTCGCGGCCGATGGCGGCAAAAATCAGGATGAGGATGGCATCGGCCGCCGCTGCGGCTGCTGTGACGGCCGGAACTGCCCGTGTTCCGGAACGGTCTGTTGTGGAAGGCATGCTTCCGAGCCTATCCGTTTTTGGCGGCTCTTGCCCCGGCAAGAATATGCCGTGACGATGTCATGCAGGAACCAATGTGCACCCTGAAGGAGGCCTGGTGAAGCTCACCCAGATCGCGCAGCATGCCGAGGACCTTGACCGTGCGGCGGAGTTCTACTCTGCCCTTCTGGGCGTTGCCCCGGCAGCGGTCTTCGACCCCCCGGGGCTGCTGTTCTTCGATCTCGACGGCGTCCGGCTCCTGCTGGAGCGGGGAGCGCCGTCGTCGCTGATCTACCTGACCGTCACGGACGTCCGGTCACATGTGGCGGAGTTGGAGGCAAGGGGAGTGGAGGTGGTGGGCGCCCCGCACGTGATCTTCCATCACGATGATGCCCGGCTCGGCCCTGCGGGCACGGATGAATGGATGGCGTTCATCAGGGACAGTGAAGGAAACACCGTCGGGCTGGTGAGCCACTCGTCCGTCGCCGGGATGCGCGCTTGAGCAGTCGTTTGTCCCCGCCCCCATTGTCGCCGGCACCTGGCGGGACTAGTCTCAGGGCGGAATGCAGGAGGTTTCGGGGTGTCGGCGCCCGTCGGGCGGACTCCGGCCTCACTAAGGAGGAGAGCGGCGTGCAGAAAATCACACCCTGCCTGTGGTTCGACACCCAGGCGGAGGAAGCAGCCGAATACTACGTGTCAGTCTTCGATAACGCCTCGATCACCAGCGTCTCGCGCCTCGGCGAGGGTGGACCCGGCCCGGAAGGCCAGGCTGTCGTCGTCGAATTTGAAATCGAGGGCCAGGATTTCCAGGCGTTGAACGGGGGACCGGCGTTCTCCTTCAATGAGGCAGTCTCCTTCGTGGTGGACTGCGCCTCGCAAGATGAGGTTGACCGCTATTGGAACTCCCTCACCGACGGCGGGAGCGAGAGCCAGTGCGGCTGGCTCAAGGACAGATACGGCGTTTCGTGGCAGATAGTCCCGAAGGTTCTCAGCCGGCTCGTTAACGGGCCGGACCCGGCCGGCTCCCAGCGCGCGGTCCAGGCCATGCTGGGCATGCAGAAGCTGGATATCGCCGAACTCCAGCGGGCTTACGACGGCGGGTAGTTCCCCGGGCAGCCGGCCCACCTCAAAGAACGGCTCAGCCAAGGTACGGCCCACCCAAAGAATGGCCCACCCAAGGAGCCCAAGGTTTTCCCAAGTTACGTTCAGTACCCTGTCGGCAGGGTACTGAACAGGATGCGTTTGGGCGGGGCGCTGCGAAGGCTGCAAACCGAGGTGAGATCATGCTGTGGAGGCGAAAGCTGGCAACGGCAATTATCGTTGCCGTTGCCCTGAACGTGGCGGCAGTTAATCTGAACGGGAACTTCTCCGGCGGGCACGGGGACGGGGCGTTCGCGGCGACCGTCGTGCCTAACGTGCAGGCCGCCGTCGTGCGGAACTGGGGCCCGGTGGTGGCCGGTGATGAGTTCAACTATTTGGGACCGCCCAACCCGCTGAAGTGGAAGGTGTACGACAGCGTCGGCCACGACGGCAACGGGATCCGCAGCCCCCAGGCAGTGAAAGTTGCCAGCGGGGCGCTCTTCATTACGGGTGACGCACACGGCACCACGGGCGGGGTGTCCGCCAAGTTCGCCCAACAGAAGTACGGCCGCTGGGAGACGCGGATGCGGACCAGCATCCGGGATGTGGAATATCACCCCGTGGTGCTGCTGTGGCCCAACGACAATAACTCGTCGACCTGCGCCGAGGTTGATTACGCCGAGGCGCTGGGCAACGTCAACGTGATCAAGTTCAGCCTGCACTACGCCTGCACGCGGTCCAACTACCAGACCCGGGCGGCCAAGGCCATCGACCTGACGCAGTGGCACAACTACGCCGTCGAGTGGACCCGGACCGGCATCACAGGTTACATCGACGGCGTCCCGTGGTACATCGACACCAACCCGTCCCATCTGCCGACGGTGGGAATGCACCAGACGCTGCAGCTCGACTGGTTCCCGGACGGAACCATCACCAATCAAACCCAGATGATCGTCGATTGGGTGCGCGTTTACCGGTAGCAGCGGATCAGCAAAGTCTCCGGGTGACGACGGCGGGAGGTCCCGCCGTCGTCCGCTTTTTCACCCGGCAGCGCCTGTTCACCCAGCACCGCCCCAAGCGTTTCCGGCTGAGCAGATGGCACGGCGTGGGGCAGACTGGTGCCATGAGTGATGATTCGACGGCGGTCACGACCCAGCATTCGACGGTTGAGGATTGGACGCAGGCCCTGGCGCAGTCCGTTGGTTCCCCTGGCGGCGGCGCCGGCGCGGGCGTCATGCTTGCCATCGCCGCGTCGCTGGCGTCGATGGTCGCCGGATATACGGAATCTGACGGGCGCCGGCGCCAGGAACTGGCAGACGTTCACGCGCGGGTGCGTTCGCTGCGGGAAGACGCACTGCGGCTGGCCGACGAGGATGCTTCAGCGTCCCAGGCTTTCGGAGCCGCCTTCCGGCTGGATCCGGGGCCGGAACGGGAGGATGCGATTCACCGGGCCTCCGTGGACGCAGCCAGGGCCTCAGCTGTGCTCGGGGACCGCGCCATGGGCGCCATTGCTGACCTGGAGTGGCTGGCGTACAACGGGAACCGGGCCCTGGTTGCCGATGTCGTCGTGGCGTTCGGGGCCCTCAGGGCGGCGGTGACCGGGGCACGGACCAACGTGAGTTTCGACCTCGCCGCGCTCACGTCCGCAGGCCGCACGCCGGAACAGATCCGGGACGAGCAGCCTGCCCTGTGGGCGGCAGTGGAAAACCTCGACGGCGCGGTGGCCCTGATCGACCGGCTGACTGACGAGGTGAACCACCGTTCCGGCCCGGGTGGTTCCGGCCTTGGCGGCTCCGGTTCCTAGGAGGCCGCTCCCGCGAAGGGACGGACCGAGGTTCAGCCGGCCATCTGGCCAGGTTCCGACGCCGGGACAACCGTGTGACCCAGCGCCGAGCCGAACAGCTCACGGGGCTCGCACCCGTTGGCCCTGATCCAGAAGAGTTCCCCGGAGGGGGTGGCGGTTTCCACGTAGCCCACACGGATGACCGTTCCTGCCCGCTCCACCCTGACCTCCGTCCCAATCAGGTCGCGCGCATCATGGATTTTTCCTGCAGCTGTCCCCGGCGTCACTGTCGGCGGCTCCTTCGGTATTGCACGGCCGCACCCTCTTTGGGGCCCGGCCGATATAAATGAACGTCATTCATTTTATGCGACTGGAGCAGTTATTCCTAGTCCCGCAACGCTGCCAGGGCGTCGGCCAGTGGCATGCGGAGCGCGGAGCCATGGCCCGGCAGAACCACGGAGGCGCTGATGTCGTCCAGGCGGTGCGTGGCTGCGAGCGCCTGAGCGGGGTCGGTGTGGAACATCGGGTGCAGCATCTGGGGTCCGTGGGTACTGCTTAGCGGATGGCCGCTGACGAAGGAATCACCGACCGCTATGGCACCGGCCCGGGGAAGCAGGATCGCGACATTGCCCGGTGTGTGCCCCGGCAGCAGAACGGCTTCCGGCTTCCCGGGAAGCTTCTTCAGGGTGTCGGCGCTCCACGCGCGGGCATCCGTTGCCGGCTTCGCCTTGAGGGCCCCCGCCATGATGACATGGGCCAGCCAGCGGAAGACGCGGGGCCGCCAGGCGCGGACTGCCACCTGGCCGAAGGTGACCTGGTGCTTTTCCTTGCCCTGGACGTGGGCCAGCTCTTCAGGTGCGCACAGGATCGGCGTTCCGTACGTTTCGGAGAAGTAGGCCGCTGACCCGGTGTGGTCGACGTGGCCGTGCGTGATAAGCAACGCCCGCGCGTCAGCCGGGCGCAGGCCCAGACGGCGGATGGATTCAAGGACCAGCGGGCGGTCGGACGGGTAGCCGCTGTCGATGACCATGAATCCGGTCTCGTCGCGGACCACGATCCAGTTTGATGCGGGTCCTTCGACGAAAAAGACACCGGGGGACGGCTCGGACGTGCTGGCGGAGGCCTGCCACTGATGGGATTGCTGCTTCACAGGCACATCCTAGCCACCGGCGGGCGGCGGTCGTTGCTCATTTAGCTCTCGCGTGGCTGCAGCAAGTGTGCTTGTCTGTAGCCGGTAGCGCAGACCCGGCAGGGGTCTGCGGCCGTTGTCCGACGGGGTGACACGACATGAGGCTGACCACCACAACCAATGTTTCGGTTGACGGCGTGATGCAGGGGCTGGGCGGACCGGACGAGGACCGCAGCGGCGGCTTCGACCGCGGCGGATGGGCGATCCCGCTGATCGACGACGAAGCAGGGGACTATCTCAACCAGGTCTACGGCAGCGCGGACGCGTTTCTCTTTGGCCGCCGTACGTACGAAATCTTCGCGGGCTACTGGGGAGTGCTGCCCAACCCTGAAACGAATCCGATTGCCGCGGCGCTAAACAGCCGCCCCAAGTACGTGGTGTCCACCAGTCTCACAGACCCGCAGTGGCCGGGCACGACTGTCCTGCAGGGCGACGTTGCCACGGCCATCGCTGAACTGAAGGCAAAGCACGACGGCGAACTCCTGGTGCCGGGCAGCGGCGCCCTCGTCCGGTGGCTGCTGGCCAACGGCCTGGTGGACCGGCTCGACCTGGTGACCTATCCCGTCGTCGTCGGCCAGGGCACACGGCTGTTCCCCGATTCCGGTCCTGACATGGCACTTGAGCTGGTCAGCTCGCGGACCACGTCACGGGGCATCACCATCCAGACGTACCGGCCGCTCGGGCGGCCGGAGTATGCCACCTCCACCGCAGGCCCAGAAGACGTGTTCAGTTAGGCGCCCGTGGTTGGTCGAGGCCCCATGCTCAGTTAAGCGCCCATGCCGTTCCGGCAACTTCCGCCGCGAGGTTCCGGGCCTCGCTCCCTGTCGGCTCCGTCAGCGGCGACCTGACAAAGCTGCCAGCGAGTCTCTGTTGCCGGTGGAGGATGTGTTTCGCCGCGGTTGCCGCGGGAATGTGGTCCATCACAGCGCGGACCAGCGGAGCGAGCTCAAAGTGCAGCCGCCTCGCCAGTGCCAGATTTCCGCAGTGAACGGCATCGACCAGCTGCCGGAACGCCCCCGGGGCGGCGTGGGCTGAAACGCTGACCAGTCCCGACGCCCCGGCAGCCAGCCACGGCAATGCGAGCGCGTCGTCTCCGGCGTAAACGGCGAGGTCGGTTTCGGCCAGGACCACCGTCGTGGCGCTGAAGTCGGCTTTCGCGTCCTTAAGGGCCACGATGCGGGCGTTCTCAGCGAGGCGCTTCATGGTGACGGTGCTGATGGCGATGCCGGCGCGGCCGGGTATGTCATAGAGCATCACCGGAAGATCGGTTTCTTCGGCGATCCTGGTGAAGTGCTCCGCCACCCCTGCCTGGGTGGGCTTGCTGTAGTACGGGGTCACCACCAGCTGGCCGTCGGCGCCCGCCCTGGCGGCACGCCGGGCCATGCTGATGGAACGGGCAGTGCAGTTGGTCCCCGTGCCCGCGACAATGCTGGCCTGGTTGCCCACGGTCTCCTTGACCACCCGGATCAGGTCCTCCTTTTCCTGATCTTCCAGTGTGGAGGCCTCACCGGCGGTTCCGCACACTACGAGTCCGTCGCTGCCGCCGTCGACCAGCCCGGCAGCAAGCGCAGCGGCGGCGTCCAGGTCCACCTCCCCGGCTGCCGTGAAGGGCGTGACCATGGCGGTGAGGAGGCTGCCAAAGGGGCGCCGGAGGAGATCGGTGGAGCCGGTTGCCGCGAGTATTTCCCGCATCAGAGGCGCTCAATCGTTTCGGCCGCAATGCCGAACGACAGGGTCATGCCGATACCGGAGGTCACCGTGATAGCTGTGGTGGCTGAATCGAGCTCTTCGCGCAGGAGTGAGGTCAGCGGGCTGGAGGCGTAGATTCCCTGCCAGCGCTGCGTGACGGTCAGCCTGGTCCCGAGGATCCTCTCGATCTCGCCGACCAGGCGGGTGGTCATCCATTCGTCCTGGAACGGCCCGATGGTCTGTCCGTAGACGTGGCTGTCTCCGAGCAGGACTGTGCCGTCGGGCCGCCGGGTGAACATGACGTTGGCGCCGATATCGATCAGTTCGGGGCTGTGCCCGTGGATTTCCTGCCGGAGCGCGTCGGCAGCGGGCATGGTGGTGAAGCCGTCGTAGCGCGTCATGGAGGTTCCGGTCAGCACTGCCGAGTCCAGGGTGAAACCTGCGGGCGCCGGGGCAAGGGCCATCTGCAGGGCACAGCGCTGGACCTGGTAGCGGGCGGCGACGTCCGGGAGCAGGTAGTCCAGGTCGTGTCCGACGCAGATGAGGACTTTGTCTGCGTGGAAGTCACCGCGGGTGGTGGCGACAGTGCCGGCCCGGATGTCCTTGACAGCGGTGCCCCATTGGATTTGGACACCGTCCTGGTTCTGCAGCCAGTCCGCGATGTCCGGCGCCGCGGTGCGCGGGTCGACGCGCAGGTCCGCAGGCAGAAATGCCCCGCCGCAGATTTGCGGGTCAGGGGAACCGGCAGGGGATAGCCGGTCCGCAGTTTGTGCCGCCGTGAGCAGCTGCACGCTGTCGGTGCCGCGTTTGTCGCTGAGTTGTTCCAGAACGGCCAGCTCCGTCTGGCTTCGTGCGACGACGAGTGCCCCGGCTTCCGGGGACCAGAACCCCACTGCCGCGGCCGCGGCCAGCCACCCTTCGCGTGACCTGTAGGCGGTGTCGAGGTGTTTACCGTCCTGCGCTGTGATGCAGCAGTGGCCGAAATTCCGGATGGACGCGCCATTGGGCCGGGCGTCGCGTTCGATGATCCGGACGGTATAGCCCCTGCGGTGCGCCTCGAAGGCGTGTGCGAGGCCCACAATTCCTGCACCGGCGATCAAAAGGTCCGTACGCCCGCCGTCGAGCTTGTTTCGGAACTCTCTAGAGTTCATAGGTTTTGCCTTTCAAGTACGTGAATGTCAGCCGGACTTTGTCCGGCCGGGATTCGGCCGCGAGCCCCCTCAGGCGGCTCAGGGCCAGGAATGCATTTTCTGGATCATTTCCACGAACGAGCTCTCAACCCGGGTCAGCGGCTGCCCGGCCACGCGGACCAGGGATACCGGGCGGTGCCGGGGAGCCGGCTGGATTTTCAGCCGGACCAGTTCGCCGGACCGGAGGTCCTGTGCCACCACGTGTTCGGAGACCAGCGCCAGCCCCAGGCCGGCCCGGACAGATTCCCTTGCCGCCTCTGACGTCCAGATGGTCCACTGCTCGGCATGGGTGAGCTTCCAGTCGGCGAGCGCCTGGTCCTGGTCGAACCGGGTGGATGACCCGATCTCCCGGAGCAGGAACCGCTCGCCTTCCAGGTCGGCCGGGGTGAGGTCACGTCCGGCCAGGGGGCTTGCCCGGCCCGCCACCAGGACGAGCGCGTCCTCGAAGATCACCGTGCCCTCCAGCTGCTCGTGGTCGGTTTCACCGGCGCAGATGGCCAAGCTCACCTCCCGGTTGATCAGCCAGTCAGCAACCGCTTCGGTGTTTCCTACCCGCAGCTCGGTCCTGAGCCCGTCATTCTCGGCCAGGAACCGGCTGAGTGCCCGGGGAAGCAGATACGAACCGAGCGTGCTGGTGCCGGCGACGGACAGCTTGCGGTCCTGGATCCCCTGGGCGGCGGCGACGTCGGCGTCGACCTGGTCCATCACGGCGAAGATCGCCCGGGCATGGTCGGCCAGCACCTGCCCGGCCGGCGTGAGAGATGCGCCGGCCGGGCCCCTGTCCAGCAGATGGGCCGAGAGGGAGGTTTCGAGGCTGCGGACGTGGGCAGACACCGATGGCTGGCTCATGTACAGCCGGCGTGCCGCCGCCGAGAAACTTCCGGTTTCGACGACGGCCAGAAAGATCCGCAGGCCCTGGATGCTCAGATTCATGGTCCCGAACCTAGCTGCTCGCCTTTACGCGGGGAAGCTGATGCAAGCGGAACGCCACTCCATATAGAAGTCCCAGGTTTCAGGGGAGCATTCCGGCGCACCGTACTGCGAGAGTTTGGCGCCCATGTGCGGCATGTGCGGCCAGGCTCCCACCCCGGGCCTGTTGACGTGCAGCATGCCCGCTTCGAACCGTTCCAGGGCGTCGTAAATGTGCTTGCGGTTGTTGGTGAAGATGGTGCCGGACATCCCGTACCGGACGGAGTTGGAGATGTCCATGGCGTGGTCGAAGTTCTCCGCGTCAATGACGGCAAGGACCGGTCCGAAGACTTCCTCCATGGCCAGTTCGGAGTCAGGGGCGACATCGGTGAGCAGGGTAGGTTGCATGAAGTAGCCATGTGCCAGTTCCCCGGTATCAGCAACCGTACCGCCGGTGCGGCACGTGGCGCCGTCCCGGCGGGCCTGTTCAATAGCCTTGACGCACGCGGAGAGGCGTTCCCCGTTGACCACGGGACCCAGCTTCGTGCCGGCGTCGAACGGGTCACCGATCGTTAGCTCTGCGAGGCGGGCGAGCACCTTGCCCACCAGCTCCTCGCGGACGGATCTTTCGACGACCACCCTGCTGGTGGCGCTGCAGCGCTGTCCGGCTTGCCCGAAAGCGCCGTGCAGGATGGCGTCCGCCGCCAGGTCAAGGTCGGCGTCGGCCAGGACGATGAGCGCGTTCTTGCCCCCGAGCTCGAGCTGGGTCCTGGCCAGCCGGGGCGCGGCCGCCTGCTGGATGGCCAGCCCCACCCCCAGTGACCCGGTGAAGGAGATGCCCCTTACGTCAGGGTGGTTGCTCAGTGTTTCCCCGGGCTCCCTGTCGCCTTGAACCAGGTTCAGGACGCCGGCGGGCACTCCGGCCTCGACGAAGATATCCACCAGCAGGGCCGCGGTATGCGGTGCCAGGGGCGACGGTTTGAGGACAGCGGTGCAGCCGGAGAGCAGGGCGGGTGCGATTTTCCATATGGGGATGGCCAGCGGGAAGTTCCAGGGCGTGATCAGGGCGACAACGCCGATGGGTTTGCGCCAGGTCAGTGCCATGCTCCTGGGCTCGTCGGCCGGAAGGGTTGAACCTGAAAGCCGGCGGCCCTCGCCGGCAACGTAGCGCAGGATGTCCACGGCCCGCTGGGCCTCGCCCTGGGACTCCCGCAGGCATTTGCCTTGTTCCCTCGTGACGGCCCTTGCCAGTTCCTCCTTCCGGCGGGCCAGGATTTCCGCGGCTGCGAACAGTATGTCGCCGCGCCTGATGGTTCCCAGCGAGTCCCAGTGCTGCCGGGCCTTTTCCGCTGCCCCGATGGCGTCCAGCGCGTCCTGGGCCGACGAGTCCGGGAATTCCCCGATGACGTCCCGGGTGTCCGCCGGATTGGTGTTGGTGAAGGTGGCTCCACCGGAGGACGGCCGCCATTGGCCGTCGATGTAGTTCAGGTGGAGTTCGGAGTCTTTGAAGGTGTTCATTTTTCCTCTGATGATGTACGTGCGGCTGGTGCCTGACGCCCGAAGGTATGTCAGGCACTGATGGGGCGCTTGTTCCAGGACGGCACGAGGATGACGGCGGCAACCAGGGCTGCTCCGGCAAAGTTGTAGAAGATCACTATGCCCGAGAAAAAGCCGGGCAGGAGCCCGCCGAGGATGGCGCCGATGGAACCGCAGCCGTTGACGAAGCCGGTGGCGCCGGCAGCGTACCTGGAGGTGCCGAAGTCCACGGCCGCGACTCCGGAGATCATGGCGTCCGATGCGTAGGCGGTCAGGCCGATGAAAGCGAGCAGCGCCACGATGAGCGGGAGGGAACCGGTTTGGGTGATGACCTGCCACAGTGCGAGGGCCACCACCATCAGTGACAGGCACAGCACGCTCGGCGGGACACGCCGTGCGCCGAAGACGGTGTCGGACATCCAGCCGGCCGCGACCGGTGCAACCATCCCGGTGACTCCGAAGGCGACCGGGACCATGATCGCCGTCATGGCGCTCAGGTTGGGCATGGCCTCCAGGACCAGCACCGGACCCCAGAGCAGGATCGCGTACCGGGCCGGTTTGATCAGGAAGTACACCAGGCCCAGCCGCAGCACCATCGGCTCATAGCGGACGGCCGCCAGCAGGTCCCGGAGGGAAAACTTCGCCTTGGCTGCCGTGGTGGGAGCCGGTTTGGTCCCGCCGTCGTGGGCGTGGTCCAGGAGCGAGGGATCCTCATCGATCCCCGGCAGGCCCACCTCCTGGGGCGAGTTCCGCTGGAAAATGATGAACAGGACGAAGGCAAAGGCGATGACGGCGGTGCCGGCGATGAACGCCCAGCGCCAGCTGTCGAAGAGCGAGTAGGCCACCCATCCGGTCACGGGTGCGCCCGCCAGGCCGCCGAAGGCGTAGCTGGTGGAGAAGAAGCCCATGGCGCGGCCGCGCTTGCTGATGGTGAAAAATGAGGCGATGTTCTTGCTCAGGGCTGCCCAGCCGGTTGACTGTGCCAGGCCCTGGGCGATCATCAGCGGCAGGAACAGGGCTACGGCGGGGACGATGCCCATGAGCAGGGACGCCGCGCCTGCCATGATCATGCCGCCGGCGACGACGACGCGGGTGCCGTACTTCTCGGCGCACGCGCCCCAAATGAACTGTCCGGCGGCGTAGGCGGCCAGGTAGACCGAGTCCAGGAGCCCCAGGGTCTGGCGGCTGAGGAACCCTTCGTCAAGGACGCCGACCTTGGCGGCGGAGAACGCTGAACGGGGGAAGTAGAAGGCGGCGTAGGCCAGCCACGAGAGCGCGAAGATTCGGATCTGCCATTTGAGCAGCTCCTGCCGTTTCGTGGAGGTTTTCAGGTTTCCTGTGCCCTCTGGCGGCGGGGTTTGTAGCTGGGTCTGGGGTGAGTTTGAATCGGACACTGCTGAGTCCTCTCGTCATACAAACCTGGGGTTGGCGTGGCCCGAAGGGCCTTTGGCCGGGCGGGCCTCTTGGCCAGACGGGCCCGCCGATGGCGGCGGGCCCTGCCGGCGGAGGATTCAGCTGATGGCTGCGAGGTTAACCGAGGCATGGGTTGTGGCCACCCAGAATGCGTCATAGTTGTGGGTCAGGGCCCTGTCTCCGTTGGGAGCCTCGCTTGCTGTCCCGGCCGGGGCCGGGAGCACCCGGTTGATGAAGAACGGGATGTTCAGTTCGCCCAGGCCGCCGTGGGAGCGCAGGGGAACTTCCAGGTTGCCCAGGTCGTGCCAGGCGGCGTAGCGGCCCAAGGCAGTGTTCTTGTCCGACAGGACGGTGATGTCTCCCATCCGGTCCAGCGGCATGTCGAACAGTTCGGCGGCTTCCTCCGAGCGGTACACGCCGGAGATCCCTTCCCGTCCGTTCAGTGCGGCGAGGACGGCTTCCCGGTCGGCGCCGTCGGGCAGGTAGACGTTGGCAAAGGAACCCAGGGCGCCGTGGTGCACGGTGTAGGGGTCGGTGATGGGAAGAATGACGCGACTGCCGCCGTCGGGCGTTTCCCCTGCGATCCCCAGGACACGGTTGACTTCCTCTTCCAGGTAGATGACCTGGGGGGTTCCGTCCGTCTTGTGCTTCGGGCTCATGCCGTGGTCCGCGGTGATGACAACCACGGCGCCGAGCTCATCCAGCGCCGCGGCGTAGCGGTCGATCATGGCGTAGAAGTCGTTGGCGGTTTCGGTTCCCGGGGCGTTCTTGTGCTGGATGTAGTCCGTCAGGGTGAGGTACATCAGATCCGGGGTGCGCTGTTCGAGCAGCCGGACTCCCGCTGCGAGGACGAACTCACTGAGTCCGGCCGAGTAGACCTCGGGCAGGTCCATGTCCACCATTTCCAGCACGGCGTCGATGCCGTTGGCTTCCACGGTTGCCTGGCTGGCTTTTTCGGCCGAAAAGCAGATGCCCGTGTTGGCCGGCGCGACCATGGCACCCGAACCGGCGGGGTCAAGGCCCGGCTGGGTGAGACCAGCGGCGAGTAGCCTGGAGAGCTTGTCCTTTGCTGTCACGACGGCCACGGACAGCCCGGCCGCGGCCGCAGCAGCGAAAATCGTGGGGGCGCGGAGGAACTTAGGATCGTTCATTAGGACTTCTTCGCCGGACTCGGGGTCCAGGATGTAGTTGCCGCAGATCCCGTGGACAGCAGGCGGCCGGCCGGTGGCGATGGACATGTTGTTCGGGTTGGTCAGCGTCGGTACGGCGCAGTGGGCTGCCCATGAACTGCCCCGGGACGCCAGCACCTCCTTGAGCCACGGCATCCGTCCGGCCGCAATGGCTTCCTCGTGGTAAGCGGGCTCGCTGCCGTCGATGCAGATGACGACGACCGGGGCATCGGAAAAAGCATAGTTGCGGCCATTGACTGAAAATTCCGTCTGGGACATAAAGTTCCTACTCTCAAGACCTGCCCGCTTCCCTCCGGGGAAGGAGCGGGCAAGATTCGTAACTGATGAATCAAGCATCTGCAGGAACTGCAGGACCCGATAGACGCCAAAAAGCTATGAAGGCTATCGGCTGACGCTATGGCCCAGGCAGCGTGGGGGATCTGGCAGGGGAGGGGCGCCCGGAATGCAGAGAAACGCGCCGCCAGTTGGCCGTAATCGGGGGCCGCTACCAGTGATCCATGGCCGAGATTAGGCTGACGCTGTGGAGTACGAAGCATGCGGGATACCAGTGCATTATGCCGAGCACGGTGACGGGGCTCCGATCCTCGCATTGCACGGTGCCGGCGTTGACCACCGGGAGATGGTCGGTGCCCTGGAGCCGGTAGTTAGCGGGCTGCCCGGTTATCAGCGCTTCTACCCTGATCTGCCGGGCATGGGGCATACTCCGGCGGGCAGGCTGGACACTGCCGACGAGGTTCTTGGCGTGCTGCTCGCGTTTATCGATGGCGTGATCGGTGACGGGCAGTTCGGGCTCATAGGCCATTCGGCCGGAGCATACTACGCCCGGGCCGTCGCCGGCAGACGCCCGGGGCAGGTAGCAGGGCTTGCGCTGATCTGTCCGTTGGTCGAGGATTCCGGGAACCTTCCTGCGCATCAGGTGTTGCACTCCTCGGTCGATCCGGGCGGAATGCTCAGCCCGTCCGATGAGAGCGTGTACCGCAAGTACTTTGTGGTGCAGACACAGGACACGCTGGAGCGGTACACGGAGTACGTCGTTCCTGCCCTTGGTCTGGTCGACGAGGCCGGGCTGAAGCGGATCGGCCAAAACTGGCGCTTCAGCAACAGTCCCGAAGGGGGCCCGCCGTACTCCGGCCCCGTCCTCATCGTTGCCGGCCGCCAGGACTCCATGGTGGGGTACGTCGGACAGTGGGAGCTGCTCGAGCACTATCCGCGGGCCACTTTCGCCGTGCTCGACCGCGCCGGTCATGCGTTGCCGCACGAGCAGCCGGGCCTCCTTAAGGCCCTGATCACCGAGTGGCTCGACCGGGTGCGGGAACTTCGCTAGCAGAGCCGGTCCAGGGTCTCGTTGAGGGTGGACTCGATCTGGCCATTCAGGAGGTCCCGCCAGTACTCACTGGACGGGTCCTCAAATTCAGTCGGCATGGGCGGCGCCGTGACGGTCATGGCGGCCTGGTACCGCCCGTCGTCGCTGCTGACCGCTATCGTCTGGTAGTCCCAGAAGGAGCCCCGGCCCTCGTAGCGCTTCGCGGCCGAGCATCCGTCGCCGTGCTGCCACAGTCCCAGCCCATAACGACCGAAACCCGGGCTGGTCTTCATCTCCCGCAACGACGCTGCCGAGACGGCTTGTCCCTGGAAGAGTCCCGCCATGAAGAGATTCACGTCCGCCATCGTCGATACCGCCCCCGCCGCCGGTGAGCCGGCAGCGAAGGCATTGTCCGTGGTGTCGACGCGCTCGCCGCGGAGGGTCACGTAGCCGTGCAGGAGGCCGGACTCGTGCAGGTCGAGACGGCCCAGGCCGGTGTTCCTCAGGCCGAGTGGCTCAAAGACCTCCTCCCGCATGACTTGGACGAATGGCTTGTGCCGTAGTGTCTGCACCAGCAGCCCCAGGGCGAGGTAATTCGTGTTTGAGTACATGAACAACCCCACACTGGACGCGGTCCAGGGGAGCGTCCCGGCTACTTTAAGGCCCCGCTCCATCGTCAGCGTGCGGGAGAGAACAGGGCGGAAGTCAACATCATGCGGCAGCGCGTCATTGACCTCGGGCATCCCTGAAGTGTGGCTGAGCAACTGCCTGACGGTGATCGGACCCGGAGGCTTGAGCGCGGCCGTGAACCCCGGGATGACGTCGTTGACCGGGTCGTCGAGGCCGATGATGTGGTCGTCGACGAGCCTGAGCACCGCCACGGCCGTCATGGTCTGAGTAACGCTTGCGATCTCCACCCGGTCCGTAGTCTGTGCCGGAGTTTGGGACTCGAGGTCGCGCAGGCCAAATGCCCTGGACCACTCGCCCTCCGGCCATCGGAATTGGACGACGGCGGCCACCGCGCCCTGATCCATGAATAGCTGTACCTGGCGCTCCAAGGATGCGAAGGCGTCAGCTGCGGTTGGCGATGGTGAGGTGTCGTCCGCGTCGTACGTGCAGCCAGACACTGCAAGGACGACGGCGAGGGCCGCTCGCCTCCAAATGCGGTTCTTCGAGCTCATGCGAGCCCTCCGATGATGGACGAAATGGTAGGGACGTGGCCGCGAGCGGCACCTCGCCCGGCCAGGCCTGATAAGGCGTCGTCGTCCCAGCACGTCCATGTTAAGGCCCGCCCCCGAGAGTGTGAACCCGCCGTAAGGCGGACCCGCGGGGGTTCTACGGCGGGAAATTCCCCTAGCGCGATCGTGCTCGGTCCCGTCATTGTGGGGTCAGGACCATGCACGGTCACCGGCTACAGCGAGGACTCAGGTGGGCGTAGATATTTCGAGGAACGTTTCCGTTCGCTGACCGGCAATCCATCGACGACGACATCGACACTTATCTTGGGGACGCCGATGTCCCGCCACGTCCTGGAGGCTCAGCGACTTCTACGCCAGACGCAGCTGATCAGCCCGGCCGAAGCGCAGCCGGCGGACCCGGCTACGAGGAACCTCGGACCCTCCGGGCCCGGGGGAGTGTGCCGAGTTTTAAAACCCTAGACGCGACACTTTAATTGTGGAGTTCCTGTCAGCCTCCGGGCACGTTTGCTGTACCGGCGAACCCATCGCTAAGAATTAAAAAAGGCTGGACTAGATGTTTAAAATGACGTAGCTTTGCTTCTGAAACAAGTGAACGTGACTGGCATCATGCGATGCCGCAGACGAGGGGGATACAACTACAACCACAGGAGCGCCGAGGAGCACCCGATGACCGCCACAATAAATGACCTGATCGACGATCCGTTCGCGGATCATCCAGGACCGAGGACCTGCCCCGCAGAAGTTTTCGCTGCACCAGTCGTCACCGTCACCGTCAACGACCAGTCAGTGCTGGCGATCGCCCGCCGGCTGCACGACGGGGCGTGCCTGCACGGTGCGGGCTGCGAACTGCGCGACTTCCATGCGATGGATATTTACGAGACGGACGTCCGGGTCATGCTGGCCGCGATGGTGCGGGCCAGCACTCAAGCGGACAGTGCGGAAATCAGCCCCTGCCGCTCCGTAAGTGAGCGCCGGTGGTCCCGTGGCAAGTGGTCGTGCTCTGTTTGCGGCAGCGGCATCCGCTTCGGCGGCGGCGTCGGTTGGGTCCATACCCCCTGACCCGGTGCGCTGTGGGGCTGCCTGCCATATGGCTCTTAAGTGGCTTGTTCCGCGTGTTCTTCGGCGACTCCCGTGCAGAGCCACCACGGGACCCCCGGAAGGGCTCGCCGGCTGACCTGGTCGGCTGCCGAGACGGTTCCGCCTACGAACCGGCCCGTGTTCGTTGCGATGATGGCACCGTGCTGGTCCACGATGCAGGTGTTCGGCGGTAGGGGCCGCAGGAGGGGTTCGAACGCATCCTGGAGCTGACTGACCCGGATATCGGCGGCCACGGTGCCTACATAGTCTCCGGCGATGGTGACTCGCTTGCTGAAGGTGATGATGTTCTCGTTCGTTCCACTCGCATCCACGTACGCGTGACTGGTGTGGATAGTGGTGTCATCGGCGGTATCGTCAGGGCGCCAGGGTGCAGTGACGACATCGTAGAGGTCCATGTCGATGTAGAGCCGTTGTGGAGACTCTGGCCCCGCCGGTGTGTAGCACCAGGCAATCCAGCTCTCGCCGAAGTATGACTGCTCGGCGATGAAGCCGGTCCCGTAGAGAAGCGGAACCCCGATGGCTACTGCTCTTCGGGCCGCACCGTAGATGTCCGTATCTGCCTTGTCTCTGCTGACGCCGGACCCGATGCTGGCACGCACTGCCTGCTCGAGCTCGCGCATTGATGCCGCGGCCGTTCCGCGAAACATTCCGGTGAGAGATTCGATGGCGGCCACAGCGTCGTCGCCCGTGGCCGGAGCATGCGGTGAATCGGTCGGTACGCGGTCCATCTCCATTCGCTCGTCGATGACCCGGTTCATATCCCGCCGGACATGTTCTTCGGCCAGGGCTCGGGCGGCGACGACATCGCCGTTCCTGATCGCCTCGACGATCTTGGTGTGCTCTTCTGCAGCCGCGTCCTTATGGCGGACCGGGTCAACCCAAATCAGTGGGCCCACCTCGGCCTGCAGCGCCACTTCCTGTCGGGTGAGTCGCACCGAGCCTGAACTGGCCGCGAGCTCAATGTGAAACTTGCTGTCCGCCCGGATCGCGTCCGCCGGATGCTCACAGCCTTGGATCTCGCTGGATGTGTAGACGAGGCGTCCCATCGAGAGCCGATGCGACCGGTTAGCAGTTGCGGCGGCGGCTGCGGCGCTGCCGGCCAGGAAGGCGCGGTACTCCCGTAGGTCCCGCAGGTCTTCCAGGGAATATCCCGCCAGAGACTGGCGCTGGACGCGTGCGATGTCACCGGTGTTGGCCTTCACGAAACTGCCGCCGCCTTTGCCGCGCCGGGTCTCCACAAGGCCCAGTCCGCGCAGCTCGGCCAGGGCGGCCCGCAGCGTCAGGGTGGAGACGCCCATCCGTGATGCAAGGTAGCTTTCGCTGGGCAGCTGGGAGCCGTCCTCGAGTACTCCGAGTTCGATGGCATGCCTGAGCCGGCGTCCAACCTCCTCGCCCCGGTCCGCATTCTCGAGCGGGGCGAAGGCGAGCTGCTCTTTCCAAGTAACCATTTTTGGCTCCCGACGAAGTGACATTTAACCTTGAATTTCTATTGACCTTTATCAATGAAGGTCTACACTTAAGAGTATCACTCGGGGGCTTCAGAACGAGGTCCTGAAATGCAGAAGCCTAGTGGGAAAGGAATGACGATGACACGCGAAGAAGCTTTCGCAAGGTGCACGCCGGACTCGTATGTCGAGTTTTACGGTGGTCGGTGGCTCGTCGTGCCGTTCGCCCAGGTGGAGCAGCCGCTGTTCTTTGTCTGCGCGCCGCAGGCGGTCCGCAGCAGTCACCACGCTTGAGCTTGAAGCTCCAGCGTCATCTGTAGATAGCGCCTACTCCGAGAAGCGGCGCACACGGCCGCAATCACCTCTAGTGCGCGGAGCTACGACTCGAGCAATGTGCCATCCGGCGGGGGAGAGGCAGAGGCTCACAGGCCCTCGACCGGTCAGAGCCAGGCGATTCCATGCCGTCCCCAAGGCCAGTACCAGCTCTTACTGGCTCCCGTGTATACCCAGGTAAGCGTGACGTCTGGTGGGCGAGAGCAGGTAAATCATCCGACCTTGCTTGAGGTAGACGGTCCATCGATCTTGGTGCCGTTGCTCATCCCGGTGGTCCTGACTGCGCTGCCGCTCCTGATATACGGAGGTACGCGGACTTCAGTGTCGGTCGACCAGCGGTGGCGGTGTGGGGAGCGGGGCGAACTGATTCGTCTGATGAAATACTCAGACTACTACTTTACATAATGCTGATTATCGGCGTTACGCATCGGGGGCGGAAGGGGGCGCCTGATGCCTTGTACGGCGCATCCACAGGGCTTACGCATCCGGTTCATCTCAGTATCAGACTGGACGATTGGGGCCACAGTTTGCGGCCAGGACGCGTACTGGCCAGCGCTGGTCCATTGAACCATGCGAAATCTCTGGCGCGACATCGATCTGTGGCTTTGGGCCATGCGTCGTCCTACCGGAATCCTCTGGGTAAACTTGGCTGGATCTCGCAGGCTTTGCCGGGCGGACGCTGATCTGCGGGCAGACGCGAATCTGCTTGTACTCCACTCCGCCAGTCACCGCGCTGGCGTTGGCGCGCCTCACTCAGGGTGACGCGCCGCCTGGTTAACTTGACATAATGTCAGACTCTTTCGGCATTCCGGGGTCAGCGCGGCTGGTTTGACGTGCGGAGATCAGGGGCCTCGCCACCAAGTACGTCAGCCCGGTCGTGGAATTTCCGCGCCAGTGCGTAGGCCTCGCGGGATTCGTCCGTGAACTCCGCACCCGCGAGATCACCGGCCCAATCCAACAGATCGGCAATCTTCTTCAAGTGCTGATAGCGAGACCCGTCCCGCTGCTGCAAATTCATGTGAATCCCCCAATATCTCGGCGGCAGGTAAATCCCCTCGCCGGTAGATCCAGATATACCACCGAATTAGTTGAGCCTTCAATAAGATGGCTTCCTGTGTCGGGTCCCCCCGGTCCCTCGCGGCGCAACTCAACCTTCAGGCAGTTGCCCGGCCAGCCTCTGAAGCGAGGGCGCGCGGCCGAGCTCAACATGGGCAAAGGCCAGCGCTGCCGCGAGTTCGGCTTTTCCGTCGTAAATGGCCTGGCAAAGGCTGAGATGCTCCGCGCACTGTACCTGCGGATCCCGGTGACCGGTGAGGGTGAACAGCCACTGCATCCTGCCCAGCAGGGGTTTCATGGAGTACTCCAGCAACGTGTTGCCTCCCATCGAAACGATTTCTGCATGCAGTGCCGTGTTCAGGAGGGGAATCTGCGCCTGATCGCGGGCCCGGGTTGCTTCCTCTGCCCGGTCCATCACCTGGCGCAGGCGCAACGACGGCTCTCCGTGGGCCGCGGCCTGGGCCGCGAGGCGCGCGGCGAGGACTTCGAGGCTCAGGCGTACATCGAAAAGTTCATTGACGTCCCGCAATGTGATCTGCTTTACCGTGGCCCCGCGCCGGGGAGAGGTGTCGATGAAACCCTCGGCTTCCAGCTGCTGGAGAGCCTCCCGGACCGGGACCCGGGACACGTCAAGGGACTGGGACAGCTCACGTTCCCGGAGCCGCGATCCCGGGGCGAAATCTCCTGAGATGATCAGCTCGCGGATCCGGGCCCGGGTAGTCTCCGCCGAGGATCCGGGGGATTCCGCCTGGACTGTCATTGATGCCTCCCGTTGTTCCCGGCGTCATGCAGCCGCCCGTGTCAGTTATTCAGCTCCACGTGGGTGCCGATCCCCCCGCTAAGGGCAGCGTCATACAGGAGCCGGCCGATGGCCAGGTCCTGCAGACCAATACCCACCGAGTTGAACAAGGTTACGTCCTCATCTCCCCTGCGCCCTGCTTTTATCCCGGCCGCCACATCACCCAGCTCCGCTGCCACGTCCTCGAAGTCCATTGCACCTTCGGTCACCGGGATGATCAGACCGCCGGATTTGGCCTTTGCCGTGGCGAGGCTGTCGACAAAAACGCGCGCCCGCGCCATGCCAGCCGAATCAATTTCCCGATGGTCCGGCCGGGGCCGGGAACCGACAGCATTGATGTGCAGTCCGGGCCGGAACCACTCCCCCTTGACCAGCGGCTCAACAGCCGGCGTGAGGGTGCACAGCACATCGGCGCCTTCCACGACTTCCCGAACGCTGGCGGCGCGAGTGATGTTGAGTCCATACTGCGCAGTTTCACGGCAGAAGGCAGCGACGGTGTCCGCCGAGCGCGACCACACCAGGACGTTTTCAATCGGCCTTACGGCCAGCATCGCTTCCACGTGCGCCACGGCCAGGGCCCCGGCTCCCACGAGTCCCAGGGTGGTGCTGGCCGGCCGCGCGAGGAGTTTCGTGGCGACAGCACTGGCGGCGGCTGTGCGGACCTTGGTGGGAACCTTGCCGTCCAGGATGGCCAGGGTTTCGCCGGTCAGCTGGGACACCAGCATGATGGTGGACCGCTGCGTGGGCAGGTTGGCTGCACCGTTGGCGGGGATATCCGCCAGCAGCTTTACGGACGCCAGCCCGTCCGTGCCGGACAGCGCCGCCATCGGCAGGAACCGGGCATCGGAGGACGGCAGGAGGAGCGAGTCGGGTGCGGGCTGGATGGCGGTGCCCCGGCTGAGCCCGGCAAAGACGCGCTCGACGGCGGTGATGGTTCCAGGCATGTCGGCCAGCGACTGGAGCTCAGAGGCCGTGAGGATCAGGGTCATGGGTCGCTTTCTGGACTAAAGGGCGGATGGAGCGCGAGGACAGCGCCGGGGTCCGGCCGTGGTTGCGGGTCAGCGGTCGTTCCGTACCAGGACGCCCTGTGCCACTACGGAACTGACCTGCTCCAGTGCCGAGGCGCTGCTCAACGGATCAGCGTTCACCAAGACAACATCCGCAAAGGCGCCACGGACAAGGCGTCCGGCCTCGCCACTCCAGCCGAGCAGCGCGGCGGCATTGACCGTTGCCGCCCTCAGGGCCTCCAGTGGTGAAAGTCCTGCCTCAGCAAGCAGGCGCACCTCGGTGCCGATCGGAGTCACTTCGGATCCGAAGGAGTCGGTGCCGGCCACGACCGTCACTCCGGCTTCGTGGGCTGCCCGCACTGCTTCCTTGATGACGGGCGTGTATTCCCGGCCCCGCGCTGCGAGGATGGGGTTCGAGGAGCCGGACATGCCGGTGATGGCGTCCAGGGTAGGCGTGAAGTACGTCCCCTGGCTCGCCATCCGGGAGATTGTCGCCTCGGTGACGAAGACGCCGTGCTCGATACTGCGAACGCCCGCCCTGACCGCACCGTCGATCCCCTCGGCACTGTACGCGTGGCAGAGTACGCCCGCCCTGTCCGCGGCCTTGACCACCGCGGACAGCTGCTCGTAGTTGTAGACGAGTTCCCGCGGATCCTGCTCCGGCAGGCCGGCGCGCGGATTGGCCCGGGTCTTGATCACCTTGGCGCCGCGTTTCAGGTTGACCCGCGCGAGGTAGGCGAGGTCCTCAGGTTCGGTAACTCCCCCTCGCAGGGATGCAAGCGGCCCAAGGTCCGGGTCCGCAAGGAGCGACTCCCCCAGCTCGGGCGAAACAAACAGACCCGCGGGGCTCATCCGGGGCGACGCGCCAGCCGCCCACTCAGGCAGGGCAGCGAGGGCGACGTCCTGGTAGAAGCTGGTGGAACCGCTCCTGACGCTCGTCGCCCCGCCCTGCAGGATGGTGGCTGCATCGGACAGTGCATTGGCATGCACATGCACGTCGATGAGGCCGGGAAGGACCCAGCGGCCGGAGGCGTCCACCGTGCGGGCCCTGCCCGCCAGGGCAGCGACGGCACGCCGCGTTTCGTTCCGGCTGCCGACGGCGGAGACCTTGCCCTCTTCCAGCACGAGGACGCCGTCTTCCACCGCATGGCCCGTCTTGGGGTCCACGATGGTGCCGCCTTCGATGATCATGGGTGGAGGCAAAACAGGACGGTCCCGGCGGCTGGAGCTTTCTGCGTGGTCTGCTGCGTGTGCTGCCGGGGCGCTTCCGAGTTGGGCTGCGAGGCTGACGACGGAAATTCCCGCCAGCGCGGCAGCCCCGGCCAGGATGCCGCGGCGCGGGACAGCGGTTGCAGGCGGGGCTTCAGGGGTGTGGTCGTGCAGGCACATGGTTGTCTCCAAAAGTAGTTGGCCCTGTCGCGGAACGGGCCTCGTGAGTAGGTCAGGTCAGGGGTACTGCAGGCCTTCGCCGGGAGGTGCAGCAGAAATCGAATGACCCCACCATACGGCTTTTGGTATACCAAAACAAGACTGGTGTTCTATCGGGCTGCGGCCGGCGACGGCCTCCGGGCATGCTGATAGGCGGGCGGAAACAGCTGGTCCGGCTCCCGGCGTCGGAAGTCCCGCTCCGAATAGGCCGTCCGCATCTGGTCGAAGAGCAGCTGCCCCTCAGCGCGCAATGCGTGAAGGTCTACGCCGGGCAGGGTGCCTCCGACGACGACGGGACGTCCAGCCACGAACGTATCTGTGACTTGGCGCGCCGTGCCGTTCAGCATGAGTGTGCGGAGGGGATCTTCGATTACGCCGTCCCCGAAATGGCCCAGCGAGACCACCGCGATGTCTGCCTGCATTCCGGGGGCAAGGCGCCCCAGGTCGGCCCGCCCGAGGGCTTGTGCCCCGCCGACGGTGGCTGCATCAAAGTAGTCCGCAAGGCTCCCGGCGTCGGGCCTGCCCTCAACCATCCGGGCCAGGTGCATGCCGACGTCCATCCCCCGCACCAGGTCCGGCGGGAAGGAGTCCGTGCCGAGGCACATGTTGACGCCAGCCGCGCGGAACCGGTCGAACGAGACAAGCTGCTTCTGGTAGCGGAAGGACGTCAGCGGGCAGTGCACGATGCTGACGTTGTGCCTAGCCAGCAGATCCAGCGGCCCTTCTGGAGCCAGGGCGCCGGGGTCCGTGGCGTTGACCACCACGCCGTGCGGAATGATCAGGCGGGTATCGAAAAGTCCCGTGGATTCAAGGAGTTCCAGGACCCCGCGTCCGGTGGACTGCTTCAGGAGGCCGTCCTCGAGGGGCGACTGGAGGCAATGAAGGCGCACGATTGCATCACTCTCCTTGGCGATGCGTGCCGTCTCCCGCATGAGGTGCTCGGACAGGGTCTCAATACGGCACGGCAGCAGAACTCCGGTGACTAGCGGGTCCGCCAGGCTGGCGGCGTAGTCCAGGAATTTCTCGGCGCCGTGCAGGCCGGCGAGCCCTTCAGCTTCGTCGAAGAGGACCGCGCGCGTTCCGTCGGCAGTGGTGGCATGGACCCCGGACCGGTACGCCGGTCCGAGGTATCCGCGCAGCCCGATGCGCCGGCTGGTCTCCGTCATATCCACAAGCTCATCGAAGTTCTCTGCCCAGGCGCTGTGGATCTCGGAGGCGATCGGCATGTAGGTCGTGATCCCATGCAGGGCGAGCTGTGCGAGTGCGAACTGGCGGACCTTGCCCCGCTCCGCCCGGCTGAACACGTCCCTGCGGCGGTTGGCAAAGTAGTCCTCTGACCAAAGGTGGCCGGCCGCCACGTCGGATGACCGGCCATGAGTCCAGAATGAGGTGGTCTATGTCCGCAAGTGCATCGAGGTCGATCAGGCCGGGCATAATCAGGCTCTGCTCGTAGTCGTGATCCTCGTCCACGGGTCCGCCGTAGTCGTGCCCCCACGAAGACGATCGAATCGCCGTCGAAGACGACTTCCCCGCCCTCAATGAGCGTGTGCTGTTTTCCATCGAACCCCAGGACATACCGGGCCGAGATTTTCGTGAACATGGGTGGGCCTCCTTGCGCCAGGTGTGAGGATATTCCCGCCATCTGAAGAATGTGACTTGTCTCTCACTGGATGCGAGTATACAGTCATTTGGTATACCAAGACCGGTTGAACCTTTCCGGTTTGCGAATTAGCTTTCCCGGCTCCCCCCTTTGACCCCGTTGAAAGGCACGCGTCATGCGCAATGAAGCGAAGACCACAGCCAACTTCCCAACAGCCTTACTGGACGCAGTCCCTCAGAGTTCATTTCGTGCCCGTCCCTCCGTGTGGGCGGCATTGATTGGGACGTCCACCGCCGTGTGCGCCCTGGCCATCATGATCGGCACGCACAAGTTCCACGTTGGCCCGGCCGCCATCGTCCTCATGCCCATCCTGTGGACCGTGCTCACCGGCGGATTCCTTGGCGTTCAGAAATGGAAGCCGATCGGCGGACGGGCACGCGCGGTATCCACGCACCTGATGGATGTATCGATTGTGTTCTTCCTGGCAGGTCTCGGCACTCAGATCGGCCCGTCACTGACGAAGTTCACCAACATTGGCCCCGCGATCCTCCTCCAGGAGGTCGGCCACGTTGTGGGGACGGTGGTCCTGGCCCTCCCGGTGGCCGTTGCGCTGGGGCTGGGCCGCACAGCAATCGGTGCCACCTGGTCCATCGACCGGGAGTCCTATCTAGCCTTCGCTATTCAGCGCTTCGGGGTCCGCTCCCCGGAGTACCGCGGGGTGTTCGGCGTGTGGGTGCTGGGCAGCGTCTTCGGTGCCGTCTTCATATCCCTCCTGGCCGGACTGCTCGGTGGAATGGGCGTCCTGGATCCTCGGGCCCTCGCGTTGGGCCTGGGGCTCGGGTCCGCCTCCATGATGCTCGGCGGCGTCGGCGCGCTGTCCATCCTGTTCCCGGAGTCGGCGGGGGAAATAATGGCCCTGTCCGCCCTGTCCAACCTTGTCACCAACATCGTCGGCTTCTACGCAGGGGTGTTCGTCGCGCTTCCGATGTGCCAGAAGCTCTACGCAATGTGGTCCCGCGTCTGGGGACGTGACGACCTCGGCCGCCGTGTCCGCCGTTCACGGCTGGCAGTAGCCACCCCTGATCGGATACCGGGGCTGGACTCCGTGGATGTCACCGGCGTCGAGCAGGACCCAACCGTTGTCCGGACACCCTGGACGTGGCTCACCGCGTTTGCGGCAACGGGCGCGGCCGGCTTGCTGCTGAATGCCCTCGGCACCGGTTCAGCACGGCCCCTGGATGCCGTCGGCGTGCTCATCCTCCTCACCCTCACCGCCGTCGCACTTGTTCTTGCAAAGCTCGTTCCGGCCGTCCCGTCGAGCATCTGGGTCCTGGCCCTTGCCACCCTTGCCTCAGCGACGTTCCTGCCCATCGGTCCGTTCATCGCCTCCGCCACGCAGAACATCAACGTCCTCTTTGCCGGCCTGCCCATGATTGCCTTGATCGGCATGTCGCTTGGCCGGGACGTCAAGGCGCTGCGTTCACTCAGTTGGAAGATCGTCATCGTTGCGCTGATAACCTTCACGGCGAGCTTCGTCGCCGCGGCGGGTATCGCCCAGGTTGCGTTGAACTTCTAGACGATGCTGCTGTTGAGGGACGAACCGGCCGGCACCCGTCTTCTGTACTGTCAGCTATAACCCAGCCGGTCGAAAGGAAGGAAACCATGCTCATCGCCAACGTCCGTCCGTGGGGCGGCGGCGCCGTGGACATCGAGATCCGTGAGGGTCGGATTGCTGCACTCCACCCCGCGGGGACCGCTGCCGTCGGTGCCGGGACTCCCGTCGGGTCAGTGGACGGGCGGAACCGGATCGCCATTCCTGCCTTCACCGACGTGCACGTCCACCTCGATTCGACCCGGATCGGGCTGCCCTTCCGGGAACACACCGGCGGGCCCGGCGTCTGGAACATGATGTGCAACGACCGTGAGAACTGGCGCGATACCCCCATCCCCTACCCGGAGGTGGTGGCGGGAACGCTGGAGCGGATGATTGCGCGGGGCACCACACGCGTCCGCTCCTACGCCCAGATCGACGTCGACTGCAAACTCGAGCGTTTCGACGCGGTCGTGGCTGCCAGGGAACGGTTCGCCGGCGCCGCAACGGTGGAGATCATGGCATTTCCCCAGGCCGGACTCCTGCTTGAAGACGGCACCGTCCCGCTCCTTGAGGATGCTCTCCGGGCGGGCGCCACGACCATCGGCGGCATAGATCCCTGCCAGCTGGACAGGGATCCGGCCCGTCATCTGGACATCGTTTTTGGCCTGGCAGAGAAGTACGGGGTCGACGTCGACATCCACCTGCACGAGCCCGGCCACCTCGGGGTTTTCAGCGCCGAACTCATATTTGAACGCCACCCGGGCACTGGGGATGGAGGGGCGAGTCTCGCTCTCCCACGCCTACGACCTGGCCAACGTCCATCCGGACGTGACCGCCCGGCTCGTGGGGCAGATGTCCGAGCTGGACATCGCCTGGGCAACTGTCGCCCCCGCAAGCGGAGGCACCCAGTTCGACCTGGCCCAGATGACCGACGCCGGGATCCGGGTTGGGCTGGGTGAGGACGGCCAGCGGGACTACTGGAGCCCGTACGGCAATTGCGACATGCTGGACCGCACGTGGCAGCTGGCCTTCACGCACCGGTTGCGCAAGGACCGGCTGATCGAGCACTGTGCGGCGATCGCAACCGTCGGAGGTGCCGCCATCATGGACCGGACAGTCCGGCGCCTGGCGAGCCCCGACGACCGGCCCGGCCTGGCGGTCGGGGACCCAGCAGACATCGTCCTGGTCGACGGCGAAACTGTCACGAGTACCGTCATGGACAGGGGCACCGACCGGACGGTCATCCACGAGGGCCGCGTTGTCGCCGACGGGCTGTCGGTCCTGCCGGGTACGGCGGCGTAGCCCTGCGGGCTCGGCGCGAGCGTACAGTTGCGGCCCGGAGGGAAAGGGGCCACAACTGTACGTTCGCGCTTGTCTGTCGTGTCAGCTGGCGCCGACGTAGGCAGCGAGGTGCTCGCCGGTCAGCGTTGAACGGCCGGCCACAAGATCTGCCGGCGATCCCTCGAAAACGATCCTGCCGCCGTCGTGCCCGGCGCCGGGTCCAAGGTCGATGATCCAGTCGGCATGCGCCATGACCGCCTGGTGGTGCTCGATGACGATCACCGACTTGCCTGAGTCGACGAGCCGGTCGAGCAGGCCCAGCAGGTTCTGGACGTCGGCCAGGTGCAGTCCGGTGGTCGGTTCGTCGAGGATGTAGACGTCGCCCTTGTCGGCCATTTGCGCGGCCAGCTTGAGCCGCTGCCGCTCGCCGCCGGAGAGCGTGGTGAGCGGCTGGCCGAGGGTCAGATAACCAAGCCCGACGTCGGCCAGCCGGTCAAGGATCTTGTGGGCAGCCGGCGTGCGCGCATCGCCGTCCTCAAAGAATTCCTCGGCCTCCGCCACTGACATCGCCAGCACCTCGGCGATGTTCCGGCCGCCGAGCGTGAATTCCAGCACCGCCGCCTGGAAGCGCTTGCCGTCGCACTCCTCGCAGGTGGTCTCGACCGTGGCCATGACGCCCAGGTCTGTGTAGATGACACCGGCGCCGTTGCACGTGGGGCAGGCGCCCTCGGAGTTGGAGCTGAACAACGCCGGCTTCACGCCATTGGCCTTGGCAAAGGCCTTGCGGATCGGTTCAAGAAGGCCCGTGTACGTGGCCGGGTTGCTGCGCCGGGAACCCCTGATGCCGGACTGGTCGATCACCACCACGCCGTCGCGCTTGGCGACCGATCCGTGGATCAGCGAGCTCTTGCCGGAACCGGCCACGCCGGTCAGGACGCAGAGCACGCCCAGCGGGATGTCGACGTCGACGTTCTTGAGGTTATTCGTCGACGCACCGCGGATCTCCAGCGCACCGGAAGCTGAACGCACCGAGTCCTTGATCCGTGCCCGGTCATCGAGGTGGCGGCCGGTGATGGTGTCACTCCCCCGTAGCCCGTCCACCGTGCCCTCGAAGCAGACGGTGCCGCCCCCGGTGCCGGCGCCCGGGCCGAGGTCAACGATGTGGTCGGCGATGGCGATGCTTTCCGGCTTGTGCTCCACGACGAGCACCGTGTTGCCCTTGTCGCGCAGCTGGAGCAGGAGGGAGTTCATCCGCTCGATGTCGTGCGGGTGGAGGCCGATGGTGGGCTCGTCGAAGACATAGGTGACGTCCGTGAGGGATGAGCCCAGGTGGCGGATCATCTTGGTGCGCTGCGACTCGCCGCCGGACAGGGTGCCTGACGGCCGGTCCAGCGAGAGATATCCGAGGCCGATTTCGGCGAACGAGTCCAGAAGGTGCTGCAGCCCCGCCAGCAGCGGGGCCACGGACGGCTCGTCCAGGCCCCGGACCCAGTCGGCCAGGTCGGTGATCTGCATGGTGCAGACATCCGCGATGTTCTTGCCCTTGATCTTCGAGGACAGCGCTTCCTGGCTGAGCCGGGTTCCGCCGCAGTCCGGACACGTCGTGAACGTGATGGCCCGCTCCACGAAGGCGCGGACGTGCGGCTGCAGCGCGTCCACGTCCTTGGACAGCATCGACTTCTGGATCTTGTTGATGATGCCCTCGTAGGTCAGGTTGATGCCCTCGACCTTGATCTTTGTGGGCTCCTTGTAGAGCAGGTCGTGGAGTTCCTTCTTGGTGAACTTGCTGATCGGCTTGTCCATGTTGAAGCCGGCACCGCTGAAGATCCGGCCGTACCAGCCGTCCATGCTGTAGCCCGGAATGGTCAGGGCGCCCTCGCTGAGCGACTTGCTGTCGTCATAAAGTGCCGTGAGGTCGAAGTCGCTGACGTTGCCCATGCCTTCGCAGCGGGGGCACATGCCGCCGAGCCGGTTGAAGGTCGCCTTCTCCGCCTTGGTCTTGTTGCCGCGCTCCACGGTGATCGCGCCGCTGGCCTTCACCGTCGGGATGTTGAAGGAGTAGGCGTTGGGCGAGCCGATGTGGGGCTGGCCCAGCCTGCTGAAAAGGATCCGCAGCATCGCGTTGGCGTCGGTGGCGGTGCCCACGGTGGAGCGCGGGTTGGCCCCCATCCGCTCCTGGTCCACGATGATCGCCGTCGTCAGGCCCTCCAGCACATCGACCTCGGGCCGCGACAGCGTCGGCATGAAGCCCTGCACGAACGCGCTGTACGTCTCGTTGATCATCCGCTGCGACTCCGCGGCGATGGTGCCGAACACAAGGGAGCTCTTGCCGGAGCCGGAGACGCCCGTGAACACAGTGAGTCGGCGCTTGGGGATCTCGACGCTGACATCCTTGAGGTTGTTCACGCGCGCGCCCTGCACCCGGATCAGGTCATGGCCGTCGGCGGTGTGCAGTCCGGACAGCTGCGTGTCCGTCCTCGTTGTGGTGGTCATCGTGTCTCCATCTGTTCAGCAGTATTGGGCTGAGCCCGCCGGCTTTCGCGCGCCATGTCTGATTCTTGTTCGTCGGCGCGGCTGCGGCAACAACTGCGGCAACAACCGCGGCAGCAGCAACCGCCGGAGCGATGTTCGTAAAGCCGCACAAGAACCGGCGGGCGCAGCTGCTGCGCCCGCCGGTTGTGATCGAAAAGTACCTTGCGGACCTCGGTGATCTAGCGGACCTGGTTGATGCGGATGAGGTTGCCTGCCGGGTCGCGGAAGGCGCAGTCGCGGACCCCGTATGGCTGGTCGGTGGGCTCCTGGACCACCTCGGCCCCGCTGGCCTGCACCTTGTCGAAGGTGCCGTCCAGGTCCGGAGTGCCGAGTACCAGCCGGGCGTAGGTGCCCTTGGCCATCATCTCGGTGATGGTGCGCCGCTCGTCGTCGGTGATGCCGGGATCGGCAGCCGGCGGCTCCAGCACCACGGAGGTGCCGGGCTGGTCGGGCGGGCCGACGGTGAGCCAGCGCATCCCGCCGTACCCCACGTCGTTGCGGAGCTCGAATCCGAGGGTGTCGCGGTAGAACGCCAGGGAAGCGTCGGCGTCGTTGTGTGGAAGGAACGTGTAGTGAATGGTGAGGTTCATGCCGCCAGTCTAGGTACGGGCGGACGGGACCGCTTCTCGATTCCTGACCGGTCTGCTCACCTGTTTCACCACGCACGACGGCATCCCTGCCGCCTCCCCGTCTGCCTGTGCCCGGTATGCGCTCGGCGGCATGCCGACCAGTTCGGTGAAGCGGGTGCTGAACGTCCCCAACGAGGAACAGCCGACGGCGAAACACACCTCCGTGACGCTGAGGTCGCCGCGCCGCAGCAGCGACATCGCCCGCTCGATGCGCCGCGTCATCAGGTAGGCGTACGGGGGCTCTCCGTAGGCTTCCCGAAACTGCCGGCTGAGGTGCCCGGCGGACATGTTGACGCCGCGGGCAAGTGCCTCGACGTCGAGCGGCTGGGCGTACTCCCTGTCGATGCGGTCCCGGACGCGGCGCAGCCGCGCCAGATCGTCCAGGCGCTGTTCTGCTGCGGGTTTGCTGGTCACAGTCGTGATGGTGCTACCTCCTGCCCGGGTTGTCCAGTCCGGAGCTGTCCGTTTGCGGCCACTCCAATCCATTGTCTTAACCGTGCGCTCTCGTTAAGAATGAACGAATGACGGTCTATGTGAGAGCTCTCGAAACTGCAGTTCCGCCGACTATCCTCGTCCAGCATGAGGCCCGTGACGTGTTTGCCGCCCAGCCGGGGCTGACCCGCCTGGGCTCACGGCTCGTGTCCACGTGCTTCGATTCGGCCGCCATCGATACCCGGTACACGGCGGTGCGCGAACTGACCATGGACTCCACCGCCGAAAATCCCCAGTTTTTCGATCCGCAGACGGGCCTGCTGCGGAGCCCCAGCACCAAGGCACGCAACAACCTCTTCGCCGAGGAAGCAACGAAGCTTTTCATCGAGACGGCAGACGCGGCCGTTTCCAAGTGCGATGGCATTGACCCGCTGGACATCACCCACCTCATCACCGTCTCCTGCACGGGCTTCTTCAATCCCGGGCCGGACTACAAGATCGTCCGCGCCTTGGGCCTCGACCCTGCGGTGCAGCGCTACCACCTGGGCTTCATGGGCTGCTACGCCGCTTTCCCGGCGCTCCGGGCAGCCAAATCGTTCTGCGAGGCGGACCCGGCGGCCGTTGTGCTGGTGGTGTGCGCCGAACTGTGCTCCCTGCACGTCCGGACCTCCAACGATCCCGACACGATCATGGGATCCGCGCTGTTTGCGGACGGCGCGGCGGCCGCCGTCGTGACAGCACGCGAGGACCTGCCATCCCCGCCGCTGCTCCAGCTGGACCACTTCGAGACGGTCCTGACTCCCGTGGGCGAGGACTCGATGGCGTGGAACATCGGCGATGAGGGTTTCGAGATGGTGCTCGGCAACTACGTGCCGCACATCATCGACGACCACATCGTGGGAGCACTCGAGCCGCTGCTGGCACGCGATTCCTCCCTGCAGGACCTTGCCTACCGCGACATCACCCACTGGGCCATCCACCCGGGCGGACGCAGCATCCTGGACAAGGTGCAGTCGCGGCTGGACCTCACAGACGTGCAGCTGCGTCCGGCCCGCGAAACGCTGCGGAACTACGGCAACATGAGCAGCGCCACGGTGCTCTTCGTCCTCAAACACATTCTGGATCTTCCGCCGCAGGAGGGGGACGAACGCATCTGCTCCATGGCGTTCGGCCCGGGCCTGACCGTGGAAACCGGGCTGTTCACCAAGGTGAGGCAGCGGGCGAATGACCCTGGTGCGGAGGCGGGCGGGACCCTCTCCGGCGACACCCCTTCGGGCGTAACCCTTTCCGGCGGCACACTTTCCGGCGACACCGAGCCGTCCCTGGCCTGATCCGGTGAGAATCCCGGGAACGGGCCCAGGCCTCCTCGGCCGGCGGGACACGGACGCCGTCGAAGAGATGGACCGGCCGGACTGCGATCCGGACAGGCTGCAGCGCACCTACAAACAGTTCGCCCTGGTCAACCGCGTGGTCTCCGGCTGGCACCGGCTATACCGCAGCAGGGTGCGCCCACTGGTGGCCGGCTCCGGTCAGGCAACGCTGCTGGACGTCGGTTGCGGCGGCGGGGACCTGGCGGTGATGCTCGCCCGCTGGGCGGCCAGGGACGGGATCCGGCTCCATGTGACGGGGGTTGACCCGGATGAACGGGCCTTCCGTTTCGCCGCGGCGCGCAAACCAACACCCGGCGTCGAGTTCCGGCAGGCCAGCAGCGGCGACCTGCTCGCCGAGGGAAGGCAGTACGACGTCGTCATTTCCAACCATGTGCTGCATCACCTGACCGCGCCGGAGCTGCAGTCGTTCCTGGACGATTCCGCCCGGCTCGGCCGCAGCCTGGCCCTGCACAACGACCTCAGCCGGAGCGCTGCGGCTTATGCCCTGTTCAGTGCCGGCGCCCTGCCGCTCACCGGCTCCTACATCCGCGCTGACGGGCTGACCTCGATCAGGCGCAGCTACACCGTTGCAGAGCTGGCCGCCGTGGTCCCCGCCGGCTGGACGGTGGAACCGCACGCACCGTACCACTGCCTGCTCACCTACCGGGGGCGCCAGGCATGACCGATGTGCTGATCGTGGGCGGCGGGCCGGTGGGACTCTTCCTCGGTTCACTGCTCCTGCAGCACGGGGTCGCGGTGCGGGTCCTGGAACGGAGGACGGGCCGGAATGCCCACACCAGGGCCATCGGCATCCATCCGCCGGCGCTCGCCGCCCTGGAGCGCATCGGCGTTGCCCGGGAGCTGATCGGCCGCGGCGTCCCGATCCGCCAGGGCTTCGCTGTCAGTCACGGCCGGAAGATTGCCCGCATGCCGTTCGCTCCGGTCTCCGACCGGTACCCGTTCGTCCTGGCCGTGCCCCAGCCCGTGACGGAGGAGGTCCTGGAGCGGCGGCTCCGGGAGCTGGACGCCGGTGCGCTGCTCCGGAATGCCCAGGTCACCGGAATGCACGACGACGGCGCCCGGGTCACGCTGAGCGTCACCACCGGCGATGGCTCTGCCAGCCTCTCCGCGGCTTTCGCCGTGGGTGCCGACGGCGCATACTCGACACTGCGGACCCTTCTGGGGGTCGCGGCGCCGGAGAAACTGTATCCGGACCACTATCTGATGGGTGACTTCCCCGAATCCAGCCCCTTCGGCAGCGACGCCGCGCTGTTCCTGGAAAGCGCGGGCATTGTGGAGTCCTTCCCGCTTCCCGGCGGCGTCCGCCGCTGGGTGGTCCGGCTGGGAAAACCCCCGGCATGCCCGGACGCGGAGCAGCTGGCGAGCCTCGTTGCCCGCAGAACCCGCGTGGCGCTGGATGCCGGTGCGAACACCATGCTCAGCAGCTTCAGTGTCCGTTCGCGGCTGGCCGCGCGCATGGTCTCGGGCCGGACGGCGCTAACCGGCGATGCGGCGCACGAGATCAGCCCCATCGGCGGTCAGGGGATGAACCTTGGCTGGCTCGATGCAGTGGCGCTGCTGCCGGCGGTTCTCGCCGTCGTGAGCGGTGAGCCGTCCGCTGCGGCGCTGCGGCATTTTGATTCCACACGACGGCGGGCGGCAGCCTCTGCCAGGCGCCAGGCCGAGGTGAACATGGCACTTGGCAGGCCGCTGCCGGACGGCCTGCTGCGGCCCCGGAACGCCGCGATCGCCGGCGTCGCAGCCATACCCGCGTTCAATGCCCTGGTGGCCCGGCGCTTCACCATGCAGTGAGGCCCGTGCAGTAAGGCCCATGCGGTGACGCGGCACTCCACGGCACTAGGCTGTCCCCATGACCCACGCATCGCCGCCAACAACCTACAGCCCCGCCCGGATCAGGGAAACAGTGCAGGAACTGCTGGCCCTGGAGGCCCTGCCGCCCATCGTGCAGGCCGGGCACCCGGTGCTGCGGCAGTACGCGGCTCCCTTCGAGGGCCAGTTGGAGCCCGATGAACTCCGCCGGCTGATCGTCCTGATGCGGAAGGTCATGCATGCGGCGCCCGGCGTCGGCCTGGCAGCCCCGCAGCTGGGCATCCCGCTGCAGCTGGCCGTCCTCGAAGACCAGTTCGAGATCGACGAGGCGACGGCCGCGGCCCGGGGCAGGACACCGCTGGAATTTTTCGCGATGCTGAATCCGTCGTACTCCCGCCTGGGCGACGGCACGGCCGCCTTCTTCGAAGGCTGCCTCTCGCTGTCCGGGCTGCAGGCTGTGGTGCACCGTCCCGAAAGCGTCCGGCTGGAGTATGTAACGCCCGACGGCGGGCAGGTCACCAAGGATTTCAGCGGCTGGCAGGCACGGATCGTGCAACACGAGACCGACCACCTCCACGGCCGGCTCTACATCGACCGGGCCGAACTCCGCTCACTCAGCACCAACAGCGAATACGCCGCGCGCTGGGCCGAACCGGGCATCGCCGCCGCCAGCCGGGAACTCGGCTTCCCGGCCGGCAGCCATGCCGGCAGCCCGTCCAGCCGGGACGCCGAAACGGATTGAGCGGAACGGATCAGGCCGGAGCGCTTTCAGCAGAATCGCCACGGTTGCCGTCCGTCGGCAGGTACTTCGCCCACCAGGCCAGGATGTGCTCGAACCGCTGCCGCCGGTGATGCGGCGTGCCCGACCGTGACAGCTCGTGGTCCTCGCCCGGGAACACGAGGAACGCCGAGTCGACGCCCTGCTGCTTGAGGGCGGTGAAATAGCGCTGGCCCTGTTCCACCGGGCAGCGCAGGTCGTCCTCGCTGTGGATCACCAGCGTGGGCGTCCTGACCGCGGCCACGGTTGCCATCGGACTCTGGGCGGCCACCTGCTCGGCCGCCGAGCCAACGTATTCGCCGCCGAAGAACCAGCCGATGTCCGACGAGCCCGTGAAGCTGACGGGGTCCAGGAAACCTCGCTCCACGATGGCCGCCCGGAACCGGTGGTCCTGGCTGATGGTCCATGCCGTGAGGTAACCGCCATAGGAGCCGCCCATGATTCCCAGGGCGCCGGCGTCCAGGGAGGCGAACTTCCCGAGGCTTCCGTCCAGGAACGCGAGCACGTCCTGCATGTCCACCGTGCCCATGCGCTCCTTGATGCTCCGTCCGTGGGCCTGGCCGTAACCGGCCGAGCCCCGGGGATTGCACATCAAAACGGCATATCCGGCCGCGGCGTGTATCTGTGCTTCATCGAAGAACGCCGTGGTGTACTGCGCGAACGGTCCGCCGTGGATGTTCAGCAGCACCGGGTGCGGGCCCTTGCCCGGCGGCAGAACCAGCCAGCCGTGGACGGGGTAGCCGTCGGGGGCGGGGAACGTCAGTTCCTGCGGTTCGATGATGCCCGCCTCGGTCCGCAGCGCGGCCGAGAAGTCGGTGAGCAGCCGGAGCTGGCCGTCTTCGAGGACTCCCACGTCACCTGCCGTGGCGGCGTCGCTGTAGCTGAGGAACACGGTGCCCGCAGCGTCCCCGGCCCCGCCGACCACGCAGTCGCCATGCACCAGGAGGGAGTGGTCTCCCGTGGCGCTGAATTCGAGCAGCTCCACCGTACCCTGGGCATTGTTGAGCACCAGCGCACCATCGTGGCCGCGAAGGCCGATGGTGGCACCGGGTGCCTCGACGTCCATATTCTCCGCGTCGCTCAGGGCTGTGGCGTCGCCGCCCGCGGCAGGCATGACGTAGAGGACCGTGTTCTTGGCAACGAAGTCCTGGCGGGTGCTGCCCAGGTCCTGGCCCGTGAAGAACAGCCAGCGCCCGTCGGCCGACTCCCGGACGTCGGAAACGGTCTGGGCACCCAGGTTGGGGACCGGCACCAAAACCGGCGTGCCGCCGTCGGCCGCTACGCGGTAGATCCCGGATACCAGGTCCTGGTCGGCATTCTCGTGGAGGGCAGCGACGAAGTAGACGGCACTGCCGTCGTTGCTGAAGGTGGCACCGGTGTGGTCGGTTGCCGACGTCGTGAGCTGGCGGGCCGCCGGGAACCCGCCGGAATCCTCGCCGGACTCGTCCGGAATCTCACTGTCGCCGTCGCCCTGGCCCTTTCCGTTGCCGCTCCGCTTGGCCGCGCGCCCCACTGGCTTGACCCAGGGCTCCCCGCCCAGCTCCGGAACATCGAGCAGGAAAAGCTGCAGCGGCTTGTCCTGGGTGTACCCCACGCCGTTCATCCTGTATTTGTAATCCGTGACCAACCGCGCGTCCTCGGCTCCGGACCCCACGCCGTCGAGCGATCCGTAGCGGCCCGCCTCCGGTTCCCGGGATCCGAAGACAATGCGGTTGGAGTCCGGCGACCAGGCGAAGGAGGTTACTCCCATCTTTCGGTCGGTCAGCGCCTGCGGTTCCCCGCCCGCGGCCTCCACCACGTGGAGCTGCGGCTTGCCGCCGGGGGCGGCGCGGAGAAAGGCAAGCACCCGGCCGTCAGGTGAAAAGGCCGGCGCGGTGTCGCGGAAGCCCCGGGTCACACGGCGGGGAAGCTTTTCCGGATCCCGGGGGACGCTCCACAGCTGGCCGACATAGGAATCGGCGTCAAAGTCCGGCCGGACCACGGACACCACGGCCCTGGTGCCGTCGGGATGGACGGCAGGGTCGGAAACGGAGTTGAGCAGCGGCAAATGTTCAGGCTTCATCCTCGTGAGCCTAGCGGGTCGGGCAAGGGCACGGAACGGCAGCGCGCAGTACACCTGCCCTAGGATTGACCTCATGCTTTCGCGCCTCCCCGTCCTCCTCTGCCCCGTCTGCCGCCAGGATCTCGAGGCAGTCCACGACGGCGGCACGGGACGGGTCCGTGCGCTGGCCTGCCGGGAGCGGCACAGCTTCGATGCCGCCCGGCAGGGTTACTTCAACATGCTGGTGGGCAAGGGAACCGCCTTCGAATCGGACACCGCGGAAATGGTCGCGGCGAGGACGGCCTTTCTCGATGCCGGCCACTACCGGCCCCTGGCCGATGCCCTGGCACGGGCGGCCGCGCCGGCGCTGAACGGCCCCGCCCCAACGGTCCTCGACTCCGGTACGGGAACGGGTCACTACCTGCGCGCGATCCTGGATTATCTGGAGAGCGAACATGGCGACGGCGCTGACGGCGTGGCCGGGGCAGCCGGCGTGGCCGCCGTCGGCCTGGACATCTCCAAGTTCGCGCTGCGCCGCGCCGCCAGACTCAATCCGGAAGCCATCAACCTGGTGGGGGACGTATGGCAGCCAATGCCCCTGCCCGACGCCGCCGTCGACGTGGTCACCGTGGTGTTCGCGCCGCGGAACGCTGCCGAGTTCGCCCGCGTCCTCAAACCCTCCGGCAGGCTCATCGTAGTGACGCCGCGGG
Source organism: Arthrobacter globiformis (assembly GCF_046536215.2). Classification (GTDB taxonomy): domain Bacteria; phylum Actinomycetota; class Actinomycetes; order Actinomycetales; family Micrococcaceae; genus Arthrobacter; species Arthrobacter globiformis_E. The sequence goes on from NZ_CM143421.1 coordinate 358,362, forward strand.
CCGGCCACCTCGGGGAAATCGCCAGCCAGGCAGGGATGCTGGGCATCGACCCCGCCAAGGACGAACGCCTGGCCGAGGCGCTCGCAGGCCGGTTCTCCCCGCTGTCGACGCAGGACGTCGACGTTGACCTGTCGCTTTCCCCCGAGGACGTGGCCAACCTTGCGCTTATGGGCCCCGCCGGCCACCACACGGACCGCGCCGCACTTAGCGGCCGGCTGGCCGGCCTTCCGCCAGCCACCAGGGTGTCCGCGTTGTTCCGGATCAGCATCTTCCTGCACTCGGAATCCAGCGCTCCATAACGGCTTGGCCACGTTCCTGCGCTGCCCGCCATTCCCCTGCCGGGCGCTCCCGCTTCGGTCTACGATGGAAGAAAGTTACTGAGGGTCTGCCCCGCAGCCCTCGGGATCAAGGGGGAACGCGATGTTTGAATGGCTTGGCCAAAATTGGTGGGCACTGTGGCTCACCCTCTTCCTGGTGTTCGCCGCCGTGGAGATGCTGACCCTTGACCTGTTTTTCATCATGCTGGGCGGTGGTGCCCTGGCCGGCCTGGTGGCCGACTTCGCCGGCGCGGACCTGTGGCTGGAGATCGTCGTGTTCTGCGTCGTCTCGCTGCTCATGATCGCCTTCGTCCGTCCGGTGACCCTCAAGCACCTGCACAAGGGCCCGCCCGAACAGCGCACCAACATCGACCGCCTGATCGGCGAATCAGCGCTGGTCCTGGAGGCAGTCACGGCCACCGGCGGACGCGTGAAGATCGGCGGCGACATCTGGAGCGCCCGCTCGCAGTCCGGCGTCCTTGCCGAAGGCCAGCGGGTGATCGTCTCGGCCATTGAGGGCGCGACGGCGGTCGTCTCACCTCAGGCTGAGACTGCCGTCCAGTAGGCGGCTCCCCCATGGGTTTCTGCTCCCGCCGCGGCGGAGCAGCAGATTGCGGCGAGTCTTTCGCCAGGTTAGAGCTTCACTGAAAGTTGGGGACAAAGGAGAAGTATGGATAGCCCAGGAGGAGTCGCCCTCACGTTCGTGATGGTGGTCCTGATTATTTTCGTCATCATCGTGCTGGTCCGCTCAGTGCGGATCGTGCCCCAGGCGCGGGCCGGCGTCGTGGAGCGGCTGGGAAAGTACCAGCGGACGCTTAATCCCGGCCTGACCCTCCTCATCCCCTTCGTTGACCGGCTCCTGCCGCTGCTGGACCTGCGCGAACAGGTGGTGTCCTTCCCGCCGCAGCCCGTGATCACCGAGGACAACCTCGTGGTGTCCATCGATACGGTGGTCTACTTCCAGGTCACCGACCCGCGTGCGGCCACCTACGAAATTGCCAACTACATCCAGGCAGTGGAGCAGCTGACCACCACCACCCTGCGTAACGTGGTGGGTGGTCTGAACCTCGAAGAGGCGCTCACCTCCCGCGACCAGATCAACGGCCAGCTGCGCGGCGTCCTGGACGAAGCCACCGGCCGGTGGGGCATCCGCGTCTCCCGGGTGGAGCTGAAGGCCATCGATCCGCCACACTCCATCCAGGATTCGATGGAGAAGCAGATGCGGGCAGAACGTGACCGCCGCGCCGCCATCCTGACTGCCGAGGGAACCAAGCAGTCCGCGATCCTGACAGCGGAAGGCCAGCGGCAGGCCGCCATCCTCAAGGCCGAGGGTGACGCGAAGGCTGCCATCCTTCGTGCCGACGGTGAGGCGCAGGCCATCCAGAAGGTGTTCGACGCCATCCACAAGGGCAACCCGGACCAGAAGCTGCTGGCTTACCAGTACCTGCAGACCCTGCCGAAACTCGCGGACGGCTCTTCCAACAAGCTGTGGATCATCCCCAGCGAAGTGGGCGAGGCACTGAAAGGCATCGGCAGCGCCCTCGGCGGAACCAACGCCGATCCCCGCTCGGGCGACCTGTTCGGCAGCCAAGACGGCGGCCAGTCCGGCGAGGAAGCTGCCCGGACCCCGTCCTAGGGGTTCAAGATGGGCAAACGGGAGGCAGGCCGCACTGGCCCGCTTCCCGTTTGCTTTGCGCCCGCGGGCGTGCTGTGTTCTCCCGGATTGCTGAGGCCTGCCGGAATCCGTATAATAGGATATTTGTCCGGCCGGATCACTCCGTGCGGAACAACAATGCTTGGCGAAGCGTTTCACCTAGTGATGCTACGTGAACCACACCGTAGTCCGGAGGCACCCTTACCAGGGCTTCCGACTAGCGCGGAGTCCGCTCCGCGAACCGATTAGAGGGAGAAATCATGAGCGATCGCAGCCTGCGAGGCATGCGTCTTGGCGCCCAAAGCATGGAGACCGAATCCGGCGTGGAGCCGGCTCCGCGTCAGCGGGTTGAGTACCGGTGCGAGGACGGCGAACAGGTTTTTGTAACCTTTTCCTCCGAAGCCGAAATTCCCCCTGTCTGGGTTTCCAAGACCGGCAAGGAAGCGCTGCTCGTTGATGGCGAACGCCCGGACACCAGCAACGAAAAGGCAGTCCGTACGCACTGGGACATGCTGCTTGAGCGCCGCTCGCTTCCCGAGCTGGAGCAGATCCTCGAAGACCGCCTCACCATCCTGCGCGAGCGTCGCGGCGAACGGCGTTCAGCCTAGCCGCTGCTAGCCAGCCGGCAGGCGCCACAGCCAAAAAGGCCGGACCCGCTGCATCCATGGATGCAGCGGGTCCGGCCTTTTTTATTTGCCAGCCTTTGGGGGCCAGCCTCAGTGTGCCACGATGGCCCGGTAAAGCCGCTAGTCGCGCGGGCTCTTGCCGGTCAGCTTCTTCCAGCGGGCGGCCAGGCCCCACTTTGTCACGTTGATCATGGCCTCAACCACGATGTTGCCGCTCATCTTGGAAGCCCCGAGCTCGCGCTCCACGAAGGTAATGGGCCGCTCCACGATGTTCAGTCCCATCTTCGCGACGCGCCATGCGAGGTCCACCTGGAAGCCGTAACCGACGGAATCGACCTGGTCCAGGTTCAGCTTCTCCAGCGTGGTACGCCGGAAGGCGCGGTAACCGCCGGTCACGTCCTTGATCTTGAGGCCGAGCATGATGCGCGCGTAGGTGCTTCCGGTCCGCGAAATGGCCTGCCGGTAGAGCGGCCAGTTCACGACGCTTCCGCCCTTCACCCAGCGGGAGCCCATGGCGAGGTCTGCGCCCTGGTCCACGGCGTCAAGGAGAGCGGGCAGCTGCTCGGGCTGGTGGGATCCGTCGGCGTCCATTTCCACCAGGACGTCGTAGCCGGCATCCAGTCCCCATTTGAAGCCCGCGATGTAGGCGGCGCCCAGGCCTTCCTTGCCCTTCCGGTGCAGGACGTGGACCTGGTTGTCAGCAGCCGCGATGCTGTCGGCGAGCTGTCCGGTGCCGTCCGGGCTGTTGTCGTCCACAACGAGGACGTCAGAGGCCGGCACTGCGGCGCGGAGCCGTCCAAGAGTCTTGGGAAGCGACTCCAGCTCGTTGTAGGTGGGGATGATGGTGAGGACACGCACAGGGAGGCCTTTCCTGGATGGGAGCGGTCAGCACGCGGGAGCCCGGCGGGAACGCCGGCTCGCAAAGCGCAACTCCCTATTATACGGGCCCCGCGGGGCACTTCCGTCCGCCACGGGCGGGTCCACGCGCCACGGGCCAGTTCCTGATGCCGCGATAAGCGGATGGAGGAACTGTTTTCTGCTGCGCTTTGGACCCGCCCCCGGAAGCTCAATGCTACGGACTGGCCGGGGGCTGTCAACAGCCCCCTGACCTGCCCGTTCACGTATCGCCGCAGGTCAGGGGCTTGTTTACGCGGCCAATCAGGTCCGGGCCGGCCGCTTTGTGTCGCCGAATTAAGCCTGCTGCGGGTCAGGCCCGGAGGGCTTCTGCGGAGAACAGCTCCAGCCCGTTCCGCACGGTCTGCAGGCACCGGGGGTCGCTGCCGGTGTCCAGCGCGGGCAGCAGCGGCGTGCGGGCCCGGGGGTCCGTGCTCCAGGACTGGACCCTGTTGTCGGCCACCTGCACCATGAGCTCATCCACTTCCCAGACGGCGAAGGTTGCGGGCGCACCCGGTACCAGCTGGCCCGCCATGGGGTTTTCGTAGCGGGCGGCGCGCCAGCCTGCCCGGGTGTGTCCCAGGAAGGCAGCGCGGGCAGAGATCCGCTGGTCGACGTCGTGGTGCTCGAGGCACGCCCGTACGCTGGACCAGGGACGGAGCGGCGTCACCGGGGTGTCGCTTCCGAAACAGATGGGCACGCCGGCCGAATAGAACGCGGCAAAGGGGTTCATGCCCCGGCTGCGGGGTCCGAGCCGCTGCTCGTAGAGCCGCCCCTGGCCGCCCCACGCGGCGTCGAACGCGGGCTGCGCGCTGACCGTCACGGAGTATTTGGCCAGCCGGGCGATGGCGTCGGCGTCGGCCATTTCAACGTGCTCGAAGCGGTGCCCGGCGGCCCGGACCCGCTGCTCGCCCACTTCGGCGGCAGCTTCCTCGAGGGCCTGCAGGGCGGCATCGAGGCCGGCGTCGCCAATGACATGGAATCCGCCCTGGATGCCCAGTACGGAGCACGCCGCCAGGTGTGCTGCCGCTTCGGCCACAGAAAGGTAGGTGGCGCCGGTTTCCCCCGGGGCGTCCGCGTAGGGTTCCCGCAGCGACGCCGTGCGGGAGCCGATTGATCCGTCGATGTTCAGGTCCCCGGCAAATCCGCGGACGCGGACCCCAAGCTCGGCGAGCAGCGCCTCGGCGTCGGCCGCCGTCGTCGTCAGCTGTCCCCAGTACGGCAGCACCTCAGGTGCGGGGCGGGAACCTGCCGCGTCATTCCAGCCGGCGGCAAGCCGCAGGTCGTCGATGCTGCTGATTTTCGGGGCACCCATCTCCGCCAGCGCCACATACCCATTGGCCGCAGCCTCGTCCAGCGCGCGCCGCTGGTATTCCTGGAGCGCACCGGAACGCAGGCGGCGGGTGGCCTGCCGGGCAGCACTGTGGGCCTGGCGCTTGACGTGGCCGCCCGCTGCGTAGCCGTCCAGCTCCGCCAGCCCGGCACTGGCCACGAGCGACGGCGAGACCAGGGCCGAGTGCACATCGACCCGGGAGAGATACACCGGACGGCCGGCGGCAGCCCGCTCCAACTCTCCGGCGTCCGGAAGCGTGGGATCGTCCCAGAGTGACTCGTCCCAGCCGTGCCCCAGTACCGCGCCGTTCCCGCCGGAGGCCGCGACGGCGTCGAGCAACTCGCGGGCCGACCGGACACCGCCGAGCTGCAGTGAGTCCAAGGCGACGCCGGTCTCGGTCAGGTGCGCGTGGGAATCGACAAAACCAGGGGCAACAAGGGCGCCGTGGAGGTCGATGATGTCCATGGAACTGTCGGCGATCGAGGTGGCAGCCTGTTCCGAGCCGACCCACGCGATGGTGTCGCCGTCCACGAGCATGGCCGTGGCGAAGGGATCAGCCGCGGTGTAGACGGAACCGTTGCGGTACAGCGTGACCTTGGACGGTCCGGTTCCTTCCTGGGGATGGGCGGGGGCATCGGCCATGGAGGTGCTCCTTGGGTGTCGGGAGAGTGTTGGTACGGGTGCCGGGGCTGGACTGCGGGCGGTCAGCCCACGGTGGAGTAGGCGACGACGCCCCGCCTGACCAGCCGGATGGCCTCGGCGCAGAGCCGGGCCAGCCGGGGGTCCAGACCGGGAATCTTGGCCAGCTGGTCCAGCAGGTCAATCACCTGCTTGACCCAGCGGACAAAGTCGCCGGCGGCCAGATCCGAGCCGCTGAGGACCTCCTGCAGATGCCGGCCGCGGGCCCATTTGTACATGGGCCAGATGAGGCCCAGCTCAGGCTCGCCGGTGAGCGGGAGCTTGTTCTGCTCCTCCACGTCCTCCAGCGCCGACCATTCGCGGACCACAATATCCACGGCGGTCTCCAGCGAGACACTGGGCATGCGGGGCCGCAGGCCGCGGTCCTCACGCTTGGCCTGGTAGACGAGCACGCTGGCGAACGCCGCCACCTCCACCGCGTCGAGGTCATCGAACGCGCCCTGCCGCAGGGCCTGTGAAATCAGCAGATCCTTCTCGCCGTAGATCCGGCGCAGCCGCTGGCCGTCGGTGCTGATGCGGTGCTGTCCGTCCTCGGCGGACTCGAGGTAGCCATAGGCCGAGAGGACATCGCAGACCCGGTCGAAGGTCTTGGCGATGGTGTTGGTGCGGCCCTGGATCTGGCGGACCAGGCCGTCGGTTTCCTTGCGCAGCTTCCACCAGCGTTCGGACCACCGGGCGTGGTCCTCGCGTTCGCTGCAGCCATGGCAGGGGTGGGCGCGCAGGGCACGCCGCAGGTCGGCGATCTTCTTCTCCTGGTTTTGCGAGGCGGAGCCCAGCCCGAAGTCGTTGTTGCGGCTGCTTCCCCGCGCCGGCGGCCGGTTCTCCCGCAGGGCGTTCCGGACGGACGAGGCCAGGTCCCGCCGCGACTTGGGAACCTTGGCATTGAAGGACTTGGGAATCCTGATCCGCGTCAGCGGTGCAATGGGCCCCTCAAGGTCGTCGACGCCGATCCGGCGCAGCTGGCTTTCCAGCGTCAGGACCGCGGGCCGGGGCTCGCGGGAGCTGTGGTCCGAACTCAGCACAACGGCAAAGCCCGGGGCCCTGCCTGCGGGGACATCCACGACGTCGCCCGGCAGGAGCCGGCTCAGGGAGTCCTCGTTGAGGGACTTGCGGGCACGTGACTTGGTCCGCGAGCTGAAGTTTTCGGCGTCGGAAAGTTCCCGCCGCAGCCTGGCGTACTCGGTGAAGTCACCCAGATGGCACGTCATCGACTTGGCATAGCCGGCCAGTGATTCCTCGCGGCTGCGGACCTGGCGCGCCAGCCCCACCACCGACCGGTCAGCCTGGAACTGGGCGAAGGAAGACTCCAGGATTTCACGGGCCCTGGGCCGGCCGAACTGCGCGAGCAGGTTGATGCTCATGTTGTAGGTCGGCTGGAAACTCGAGTTCAGCGGGTACGTCCGGCGGGAGGCAAGGCCGGCCACCGCCGCCGGGTCCGTGCCCGGCTGCCACAGGACCACGGCATGGCCTTCGACGTCGATGCCGCGCCGGCCCGCCCTGCCGGTGAGCTGGGTGTACTCCCCCGCCGTGATGTCAACGTGGGCTTCGCCGTTGAACTTGTCCAGCTTCTCCAGCACCACGGATCGGGCCGGCATGTTGACCCCGAGGGCCAGCGTCTCGGTGGCAAAGACGGCCTTCACCAGGCCGTCGGCAAAGAGCTTCTCCACCACTTCCTTGAAGGTGGGAAGCATGCCGGCATGGTGGGCCGCGATGCCGCGCAGGAGCCCGTCGCGCCAGTTCCAGAAGCCCAGCACCTCAAGGTCGTCGGACGGGATGTCCTGGCCCGCCTCGTCCACGCGCTGGGCGATGATGCGCTGCTCCCGCTCCGTGGTGAGCCACAGCCCGGACGACACGCACTGGGCGACGGCGGCGTCACAGCCGGCCCGGGAAAAGATGAAGGTGATGGCGGGCAACAGGTCCTGCCGGTCCAGGCTGGCGATGACCTGCGGCCGGCTGGCCCGGCGCACCGCGCTGCGGGTCTCCTGCTGGGGCCTGTCGCCGTAGCGCTGGCGCTGCTGCCGCCGCTGGCTCCGGCCGCCGTGGCCGAAGCGGCCCTGGAAGTTCAGCTGGCTTTCCGCCCTGGAAAGGGACAGCAGCTCCGGGTTGACCTCAAAACCCCGCTGCCCGGCGTCGGCTGCAGACGGCGCTGACGGCAGGGCAGCAGCCGTGGCGGGATTGCCGGCGGGGGCGATTTCGTCGAAAGTGGTCTCGCCCGCAAACAGATCCACGATGTCCCGGCCCACCATGACGTGCTGCCACAGGGGCACGGGTCGGTGTTCGGAAACAATGACGTCCGTGTCGCCGCGCACGGTGTCCAGCCAGGCGCCGAACTCCTCCGCGTTAGAGACCGTCGCGCTGAGCGACGCCACCTGCACCTCGCTGGGCAGGTGGATGATGACTTCCTCCCACACTGCACCGCGGAAGCGGTCGGCCAGGTAGTGGACCTCGTCCATGACCACAAATCCCAGGTCGAACAGGGTGTCGGAGTCGGCGTAGAGCATGTTGCGCAGGACCTCGGTGGTCATGACCACTACGGGCGCGTCGCCGTTGATGCTGGTGTCGCCGGTCAGGAGTCCGACGTTCTCCTCGCCGTACTTCTCCGTCAGCTCAGTGAATTTCTGGTTGCTGAGCGCCTTGATGGGTGTGGTGTAGAACGCCTTCAGCCCGCGCTGCAGCGCCAGGTACACGGCGAACTCACCCACGATCGTCTTGCCGGCCCCGGTGGGCGCGGCCACCAGGACCCCGCGGCCTTCCTGGAGGGACTTGCACGCCTGCCGCTGGAAGTCATCCAGTTCAAAGCTCAGTGTGCGGGCGAATGCACCCAGGTGGGTCTTTGCTTCCGCGGTCCGTTCGGCGCTGGCGCGGTACCGTTCGGAGGGCGACGGAGTGGTGGTGGACATGCCTCAAGCCTAGCGGTGGCGCGACTAGAGATTCTTCAGCTCACTGCTCGGGGTCGCGATATCGGCTGTGGCCTCAGTCTCAGCGGCCCGCTTCTCTGTCCGGCGCGCACGACGGCGGTCGTTCAGGACGCACAGGCCGATGGCTGCAAAGAAGAGCACCAGCATGGGCGTGGCAAGGTAGAACATGCTCATCGCGTCGGCCCCTGGGGCAGCCATGGCAGCAAAGAGGCAGACCAGGAACACAGTGATGCGCCAGCTCTTCAGGAGCTGCTCCCCGCGCAGGAGTCCGGCAAGGTTCAGCCCCACCAGCACAACCGGCAGCAGGAACGCGATGCCGAAGGCGAGCAGTAGCCGCAGCACGAAGGAGAGATACACCTGCGCGCTGATGAAGTTTGAGCCGCCGGCGGGAGTGAATTCGGTGAGGACCCTGACGGCGTTGGGCAGGACGAGCCACGCCATCGCCACGCCGCCGACGAAGAGCGGCACGGCGGCTGCCACGAAGGACAGCGCCAGCCGGCGTTCCTTCTTGTGCAGGCCGGGGACGATGAACGCCCAGAGCTGGTACAGCCACACGGGGCTGGCCAGGATGACGCCCAGGAAGACTGACACCTGGATCATGAGGTCAAACGAGCTCGCCACGCCGTCGAAGTTGAGGGACGCCTGACGGCCCGCGTTGTTGTTCAGGTCTTTGATCGGCTTGATCAGGGCCGACAGCATGGGCTGATAGACCATGAAACCCGCTACGGTGGCGAGCACAACGGCGATGGCTGACTTGAACAGCCTGTTCCTGAGTTCGCGCAGATGGTCCAGCAGAGCCATCCGTCCCTCAGGGTTGGAGCGACGACTCATGGTTAGTGCCACGTAATCTTAGGCGCGGTTGGGGGGCGGAACGTCGTTGCCGTCTGCCGGGCGGTTTTCCGTCGCGGCGGACCGCGGGTGGTTGACGACGGTGCCTTCAACGGGATCAGAGCCGTCCTTGGCTTCAGGCGCTCCGTCCTTCTTCATTTCGCGGACTTCCGACTTGAAAATACGCATCGACTGGCCGAGGCTCCGGGCCATGCCGGGCAGCTTCGGTGCAGCGAAGAGCACCAAAGCCAGGACGATGATGATGATGAGATGCCAGCCTTCAAGCCTCATGGTGGGTGTTCCTTTCGTTTAGTAACATCCTACGTTTATCTGAATTCGATGTCGCGCAGCGACTGGGGCTGGCCCCGTTCGGCCTTGCGGCGGACCCGGCGCTGGCGCCGGGCCTCCCTGCGGGCCTCTTTGGATGCGTGGTAATCATGGCGCATCTGGTGTGGTGAGGCAAAAGGGGCGGTGCCGGGCGCAGCCCCGACTGAGTGCCCAGCGCCGGCTGAGGGTGCAACCCCGGTTGCCGGTGCAACCCCGACGGCGGCGGCGTCACCGGCCGCTGCTGCCGCGGGAACCGGCAGGCTGGTGAGCTTGTCCCCCGCTTCGCCGAGCTCCTTGACTGTCGCCATGAACTGGCGGAACAGACGGACACCCATGACTACGAAGAAGAGCAGGGACAGCGACACAAGGGCCACCCAAATAAGGATCCAGGACCACCAAGGCATGCTGAGTAGTCTAGCTGGCGTATCGGGCAGCCGTTGTACCGGCTGACTGTTGCACAGGCTAGCTGCAGTTTTGGGCTAGCTGCCGTATAGGGCCAGGGCCGCAGCGATCCAGTCCCGCGAGGCACGGGCAAGGGACTCGGGTTCCAGGATGCGTGCGGTTCCGCCGTGCTGGGCCACGAACATGGGCAGCCATGCCGTGTTGCCGAACCGGATTTCCGCCACCAGCCCGCCGTCGGGCAGCGGTGCCGTCCGTTCGGCATAATAGTCATCCGCGAGCCCGGCACCGCGGGCGGTGAGCTGGATGGTGACCAGAGTGTCGTCGTCGTTCGGGGTGAACAGCTTTGCCGGGAATCCGCCGTCGGGCGTTATTCCGGACGAGACCGGCCTGCCGGTGGGGGTGAGGTCCTCGATCCGGTCCAGCCGGAAATTCCGCAGGCCGGCCGCAGAATGGCAGTAGGCCTCGAAATACCAGGTGTTGTCCAGCGAGTAGAGCCGGAGCGGATCCACGTTCCGCTCCGAAAAGGTGTCCTTCTGCGGGGAAAGGTAGACGAGGTGCAGCTGCGACCCTGATTCAATCGCGTCGCGGATGACCTCCAGGTTGGCCGAGTTGCCCGGTCCCACCTCAGGTCCGGACAGGGCAGCCGCCCGGAGCCCCTCCTCCCCAGCCGCCGCCATCAGCTTGAGCGTCACCGAGTCCAGGGCACTTCCCTCAGCCAGCTCCGGGAGCCCGTTCAGGGTCTCGAGGCCCGTGAGCAGGGCGCACGCCTCGTCCACCGTGAAGCGGACCGGCCGGTTCAGTTCCATGGACTGGCTGATGAAAACGTGGCCTTCCTCCCACTGGATGTCCAGGAGCTCGTCCGGGTATCCCTGCGGCAGGCCGGAGCAGATCAGGATCAGCAGATCGTCCTCCAGCTCCTGTCGGGTCACACCGAACCGGTCCGCGACTTCCTCGATGGGCAGGCCCTGGTTGCGGACGAGGAACGGTACGAGCTGCAGCATGCGCTTGAGCTGGTCCTCCGAGGTGCGATTTCGGGTCCGCTTCCCTGACGCTGCATGGCTGAATGAATACGACGGTGCCGGGGCGTCGGTGAAGGCGGCGGCGTTTGCCAGCCGCCGCTGGACGGCCAGTGACAGCTCCGCGGGGCTCACCACCCGGACGTTCGGCCCGTAGGAGGCCAGTTCCTCGCCAAGCACCTCGGCGTCGCGGTAGGGAACGGACAGCCGGTCCCAGCCGGCGTCGGCCTCAGAGTCCGGTGCGGCCGCGGCGGCGCGCTTGCGCAGCCCCAGCAGCTTGCCGCTGCGGACGTCAACGACGGCGGAGCTGACCGGAAGCTCCGGAAGGCTGTTCAGCTCGTCGCGCACGTTGAAGCCGGCGGGCGGCGTGAAGGACTCCCTGTCCAGTACCGTGACGGCCGACGTGAAGCGCGAGAGCCGGAAGTAGCGCTTGGCGCCCCGGCCCCGGTCGTGCCCGACGAGGTACCACTGGCCGAAGCGGCTGCCCAGACCCCACGGTTCAACAATCCGTTCCTCTTCCCGGCCCGTGCTGCCGGCGAGGTAGAGGAAGCGGACGGCGTGCTGGGCGTGCATGGCAGCCACGAGGTCCTCGAACGCCTGGCCGGCGGGCTTGATCCGCGGCTGGACGCCGGCCGGAAGTTCGACGTCGGCCAAGCCACCCGCCGCCTGCAGTTTGCGGAGGGCGTTGCCCGCCGCTGTGCCGAGGGCAGCCTGCTCCCAAAGCTGCGAGGCCAGCAGCAGGACAGTCCATTCGTCCGGGGTCAGTTCCACATCCGGCAGGCGGTTGGATTCCTTGCCGATCCGGTACCGGGTGGTGCCGGGATCGTCCGAACTCCAGCCCAGGTCCGTGACCGTCTCGACGTCGAAGCCGAAGTCGCGAAGGTCGTTCTTGTCGCGTTCGAACATGCGGCCAAACGCGGCGTCGCTGGCCGCGCCGCCCGCATAGATTTTCTCCCGCAGCTCACTGCGCCGCAGGCCGTACCGCGAGTTCAGCAGGGCGATGAGGAGGTTCAGCAGGCGTTCAGTACGTTGGGCGGACACCCTCGTTACGTTACTAAAGCCGTTCCGGCAAAAACGCGAAAGCGCGGCAACAATCCGGAAAATCCTTCCGATTGTTACCGCGCTTAGGCAGTTAGGGAGCCGGCGGATGAGCCCACGCCGGCGAGGGCCCCAGCCCGAGCTTGCGAGGGCAGGGAGCCGGTGGGTGGGCCCACGCCCGCAGGGTTCCCTGTCCGAGCTTGCGAGGATAGGGGATGGGTGGGGACTAGCGGACGCCCACCAGGTCCACGACGAAGATGAGGGCCTCGTTCGGGCCGATGGCTCCGCCGGCGCCGCGCGAGCCGTAGGCCAGCTCCGACGGGATCTCCAGGCGGCGGCGTCCGCCCACCTTCATGCCGAGCAGCCCCTGGTCCCAGCCCTGGATGACCTGGCCGACGCCGACGCGGAAGTCCAGCGGGGCGCCGCGGCCCCAGGACGCATCGAACTCTTCGCCGGTGGACCAGGCCACGCCGACGTAGTGCGTGGAGACGGTGTCGCCGGCCTTGGCCTCGGGTCCGTCGCCCTCAATGATGTCCGTGATGACGAGTTCCGTGGGCACCGGGCCTTCGGGGAAGTCGATTTCCGGCTTTTCGCGGTCGAGCTTGCGCTGGCCAAATGACATGGTTGCTCCTTCTGCTGGTGGAACTTGGTTATTCGCGTTGTTACTTTACGCTTTGGCGTTACTTGGCGCCGAGGATGTCGACGACGAACACGAGGTCGCCCTTGGCGTCACCCTGGCCGGTATCGCCGTAGGCGAGGGCCTTGGGGACGACGAGCAGGACGCGCGAGCCGACGGTCTTGCCCGTCAGGCCCTGGGTCCAGCCCTTGATGACCTGGTTCAGGGGGAACTCTGCTGTCTGCTTGCGGTCAAAGCTGGAGTCGAACTTCTTGCCGCTGGCCAGGGCCACGCCCACGTAGTTGACGGTCAGCGTGTCTGTTGCCTTGACGGCGGCGCCCTTGCCCTTGATCAGGTCCTGGGCGATGAGCTTCTTCGGGGCTGCGACGCCCTTGACCGAGATCTCGGGGATGCCGTCCTTCTCGGTGACGGTCGGCATGCCGGCGGGCGGGGTGACCGTTTCGCCTTCGGGCTTCTCCAGGGCCTTCGGGGCCTCCTTGGCCGAGATGACCTTGATGATCAGCAGCTGGGTCGGCTGGGCGGGTGTGCCTTGGGCTGCTGCCTTGCCGGGGATGGCGAGGGCGAGCTGGGAGCCCACCTTGGCGCCGACAAACGCGTTGTAGACGATCGCGCTGCTGGTCTTGAGTTTGTCGTTCAGTTCAAGCGGCTCGGGATCGCGGGGGAAGCTGTCGTCCAGCGTGGAGCCGTCCTTGGCGTTGAGGGCCAGTACCGAAATCTCGGCGACCTGGTTGGCCTTCACGCGGTCGCCGCTGCCTTCGGTGACAACCTTGACGGTGGGTTCAGCGACCTCGAGGGGCTTGGTGAACTCGACGCCCGGGGCTTTCTTGTCCCCCTTGTCCGTCAGCTTGAGCGAGTCGAGCTTAGCGGTCTCACCCGCGGACTGGCTGGTCGGTTCCGGGGCTGCGGGCTCCTGGCCGCCACAGGCGGTCAGCAGAAGCAGCGCGGGAAGAAGGATTGCTAGTAGTCGGCGCACGTAAGAACTTTCGTCGGGGCAAGATGGATGCCCTGCCGGCGGAGGTGCTGCGCACGGCAAGGCAGTCAGGACCGCAGAACGGCCTCTTCCAGAGTAACGCGGAAATCTGGGTATCAGCCCATAGAGTCCAGAAGGGCATCAACCCGCTCGTCCACGTTGCGGAACGGGTCCTTGCACAGAATGGTCTGGTGGGCACGGTCGTTGAGCTTTAGATGGACCCAGTCCACCGTGTAGTCACGCCCCAGCTCCTGGGCCTTGCGGACGAAGTCGCCACGCAGCTTGGCCCGGGTGGTCTGCGGCGGGGCATCCACAGCGTCCTTGATGGCCGTCTCCTCGGTGACCCGGCGGACGGCACCGCGGGATTGCAGAAGGTAGTACAGGCCGCGGGAACGGGAGATGTCGTGGTAGGTGAGGTCCAGCTGCGCGATCCGCGGGGCGTCCAGGCCCAGGCTGTGGCGCCTGCGGTAGCTGTCCATCAGCTTCTTCTTGATGGCCCAGTCGATTTCGGTGTCGATGGTGCTGGAGTCGCCGCTCTCGATGGCACGCAGCGTCCGCCCCCACAGGTCCAGGATCAGGGGAACATGCTGGTTGTGGGCGCCGTTTTCCTGGACGAAGGCGGTGACCTTGGTCAGGTACTCCTGCTGGATCTCCAGCGCGGTGAGCTGGCGGCCGTTGGCGAGCCGGACCAGCGCGCGGCCGCTCAGGTCGTGGGAGATTTCCCGGATGCTGCGGATGGGGTTTTCCATCCGCATGTCCCGCATGATCACGCCGGCTTCAATCATCCGCAGGATCAGGTCCACGGTGCCCACTTTGAGCAGTGCCGTGGTCTCGGACATGTTGGAGTCGCCGACGATCACGTGCAGCCGGCGGTAGAACTCGGCATCGGCATGCGGTTCGTCGCGGGTGTTGATGATCGGCCGGGAACGCGTGGTGGCGGAGGACACGCCCTCCCAGATGTGGTCCGCCCGCTGCGAGAACGCGTAGGTGGCCCCGTGCGGCGTCTTCAGGATCTTGCCCGCACCGGCGATGAGCTGGCGCGTGACGAGGAACGGGATGAGGATCTCGGCCAGCCGGGTGAACTCGCCGCGGCGTGGAATGAGGTAGTTCTCGTGGCTGCCGTAGGAGTTGCCGGCGGAGTCGGTGTTGTTCTTGAACAGGTAGACAGTGCCGTTGAAGCCCTCGGCCGCGAGCCTGGACTGGGCCTCGTCCACGAGATCGTCCAGGATGAGCTCCCCGGCGCGGTCGTGGGCGATGAGCTGGGCGAGGTCGTCACATTCTGCAGTGGCGTATTCCGGGTGCGAGCCCACGTCGAGGTACAGTCGTGACCCGTTGGTGAGGAACACGTTGGAGGACCGTCCCCAGCTGACCACCTTGCGGAACAGGTAGCGGGCCACTTCCTCCGGGGCGAGGGGCCGGGAGTCCGGGCTCGAATAGGAAATCCCGAATTCGGTTTCAATGCCGAAGATCCTCTTGTCCATGTCAGCTCTCCTCAGCCAGCAGTTCCACAACGTCCTGGTCGGACAATCTGCGGAAAGCCCTCCGCGTCCCCCTGTTGCTTTCCGAACTGCGGTCCAGCACCGCCACTTCCAAGGCCTTGGCCGGCAGGTCAGGCGCCTCGTTGTCCGTCACGAGTCCCCTGACGGCGAGCCGGATTGCCGCCGCGAACGACAGGTCGCGCTGCCAGCCGCCCTCGATCGACCCGGACACCTTGTCCGCCTGGCCGCCCATCACGATGAAGTTGTGCTCGTCAGCGATCGAGCCGTCAAACGTGAGACGGTAGAGGTGGTCGAGGTCCTGGCTGGCACCGACCTCCGCCACAGCGAGCTCGACCTCGAACGGCTTCTGTTCCGCGGTGAAGACGGCGCCCAGGCTCTGGGCGTAGACGCTGGCCAGTCCCCTGGCCGTGACGTCCTCGCGGTCGTAGGAATAGCCGCGGACGTCGGCGTAGCGCACGCCGGCCTGGCGGAGGCTTTCAAACTCGTTGTACTTCCCGACGGCGGCGAAGGCGATCTTGTCGTAGATCTCGCCGATCTTGTGAAGCGACGGTGAAGGGTTCTCCGCCACCAGGGCGATCCCGTCCTCGCAGCTGATCACGATCACGGACCGGCCGCGGGCGATGCCTTTCCGTGCGAAATCCGCACGGTCCTTCATCAGCTGTTCGGGAGAGACATAGAACTGCTGTGTCATATCAGGCCTCCCTCCGGGCAGCTGCCCTGGACTCGATGATGTTTCCGGCCATGGCGGCGAGCTCACGCTCGGAAACCCGCCGGGCTCCGGCGCGGTTGACGGCGTAGACCACGGGCCAGAGCTGCCGCACGGGGTCGGGGCCGCCGGTGGCGGAGTCGTCGTCGGCTGCGTCGTAGAGGGATTCGACGGCCACGGCGATGGCTTCCTCTTCCGGCAGGTTGGGCCGCCAAAGCTTCTTCAGAGCGCCGCGGGCGAACATCGACCCGGAGCCTACGGCGTGGTGTTCCTGTTCCTCATAGCGGCCGCCCGTCACGTCGTAGGAGAAGAGCCGGCCCACCCCGGCGGCCGTGTCAAAGCCTGCGAACAGCGGGACCACGGCGAGGCCCTGCAGCGCCATCGGCAGGTTGCCGCGGATCATGGCGCCGAGCCGGTTCGCCTTGCCGTCCAGGCTCAGCAGGGTGCCCTCGATCTTCTCGTAGTGCTCAAGCTCCACCTGGAACAGGCGGGTCAGGTCGATCGCAATGCCTGCCGTGCCCGCGATTCCGAGGACCGAATACTGGTCGGCGGGAAAGACCTTCTCGATGTGCCGGCTGGCGATGATGTTGCCCATGGTCGCGCGGCGGTCGCCGGCCATGACGATGCCTCCGGCGTAGGTCATGGCCACGATGGTGGTGGCGTGGGGCACGGCGGGCGGCTGGCCGGCGGACGTGCCCGTGGCAAACGGGGCGTATTGGGGAAGCAGTTCCGGACGGTCGCGTTGGAGATGCTCAGTGAACGACGATGTCGCGTGGGCGGCTACCTTGTTGGCTGTTGTCTCCTGCACTGGTGCACTCCTTCAACGTGATAATTCAGCGGCTGTCCGGTACCTCTGGCCTCCGTGCCCTGTGCGGGTGGTGTGGCTGCCGGTCTACTGGCCGCCCTTTTGCACGAATGCCCGGACGAATTCCTCCGCGTTGGACTCCAGGACGCCGTCGATCTCGTCGAGAAGATCGTCAACACCCTGCGTCGAGGCGGATGCCTGGCCATCTGCGGGCGCCGGGGGTACGGGGACCTCTTCCTCGACCTCGGTGTCGCGTGGCTGTGGCTGCTGTTGCTCCTGGCCTGCCATGTCCTTCTCCTTTATCCAGTCCCCCGTTCCGGGAGGACATCTTGTATGCCAATATTGCCACGCAAAGGGCCTTTGCGGGGTGCATTATGCCGGTGGCGGAGCCGGTGCCGATCCGAGCAGTTCGGCAAGGAAAGGTCCCGCCTCACGGTGCCTGTCAAACAGCCCTCCGGTCAGCGCCTTGGTGCCCCGCAGCGGCTCCCTGGTGGGGACCCTCTGCAGCCTTCCGTAGCCCGGCACGTCGAAAATCACCGAGTCCCAACTGGCCCCCACGACGTCCTTGCTGAAGCTGCTGACGCAGCGTCCGCGGAAGTAGGCCCGGGTGTCCGACGGCGGTGCGGTCACCGCCGCGGCGATGTCGGCGTCGTCCACTATCCGCTGCATCCGGTTCCGGGAGAGCAGGCGGTAGTACAGACCTTTTTCGGGCCGGAGGTCGGCCCACTGCAGGTCCACCAGGCCCAGCCGGGCGTCATCCCACTGGAGCCCGTCGCGCTGGCGGTAGCCCTCCAGGATGGACAGCTTGGCCAGCCATTCCACCGAGCTGGCAGCGGCACCGCGGTCGCTGTCCAGCTGGGTCAGGGTGGTGGCCCACCGCTCCAGCACGGCGTGGGTGTGGCCATCACCGTCCACGGCGTCCCCCACCCCGGTGTCCTGGGCCAGCTTGGCGGCGGCCTCGTGATACATCCACTGCAGGTCCAGGGCAGTCA
Source organism: Arthrobacter globiformis (assembly GCF_046536215.2). Classification (GTDB taxonomy): domain Bacteria; phylum Actinomycetota; class Actinomycetes; order Actinomycetales; family Micrococcaceae; genus Arthrobacter; species Arthrobacter globiformis_E. The sequence goes on from NZ_CM143421.1 coordinate 376,023, forward strand.
CCCGGCGGCCGTCCAGCAGCCTGACCTTGGTGGTCAGGGTGGTGTCGTGGCTGATGGCCTGCAGCGCGGCCACCGGCTCGTGGACCTCGATCCGCGGAGCGAGGCCCGCCTCGATCAGGCTCAGCACCATGGCGGTGGTCCCGAACTTCAGGTAGTTCGACACCTGGCTCAGGTTGGCGTCGCCAATGATGACGTGCAGCCGCCGGTACTTGTCCGCCGTTGCGTGGGGCTCGTCGCGGGTGTTGATGATGGGGCGCCGGATGGTGGTCTCGAGTCCCACCTCCGCCTCGAAGAAGTCCGCCCGCTGGCTGATCTGGTAGCCGGGCCGGGAACTGTCCTGGCTCAGGCCCACCCGCCCCGAGCCGCAGATGACCTGCCGCGAGACGAAGAACGGGGTGAGCCCGCGGACAATGTCGCCGAACGGCACGGACCGCGGCATCAGGTAGTTCTCATGCGACCCGTAGGACACGGACTTGTTGTCCGTGTTGTTCTTATAGAGGTTGACAGCGGGCAGTTCCGTGTCGCCGGCCAGCCTGCGGACCGCCGCCAGGCCCACAAGGTCACCAGCCGCGTCCCAGGCCACAGCGGCTGCTGGGTTGGTGACCTCAGGGCTCGAATACTCGGGGTGGGCGTGGTCCACGTAGAGGCGTGCGCCATTACCGAGCACCATGTTCATCAGCAGCGAGCCCGATTCGTCCTCGCCGTCGAGCTCAAGCTCTTCCCGGCCGTAGGCAAGCGCCACCGCTTCGGCGTCAAGCACCGGCGGCTGGTCCGTCAGTTGGCTGGGGTGAGCCTGGCCGCGTTCGAGAGTCCAGCCGCGGGCGTCGTGCAGCGGTTCCTCGTCCGTGTAGTCCCAGCGGGTTTCGGCGCCGCCGGCGGCCCGCAGCCGGGTGACCTGGGCGTAGGCCTGGACCACCCGTGCGGACATCATGGTGGCATTGGCCCCGGGGGCGGCCGGTGCGTGAATCCCGTATTCGGTTTCCGACCCCATGACCCGCATGGCGCCGCCGGCCGGCAGGCCACCTCCCAGCGCTGATTCGGAGCCGGCCGTCACAGGTACTGGCCCGTGTTGGGCATGGTCTCGATGGATTTGCCGGGCTCCTGGCCGGCCTTGCCCTGGACGATGGTGCGGATGTACGTGATGCGCTCACCCTTCTTGCCGGAGATACGTGCCCAGTCATCCGGGTTGGTGGTGTTGGGCATGTCCTCGTGCTCGCGGAACTCATCGACGACGGCGCGCAGCAGGTGGTCGATGCGCAGGCCCTTCTGCTGTGTGGTCAGGAGGTCCTTGATGGCGTACTTCTTGGCACGGTCCACCACGTTCTGGACCACGGCGCCGGAGTTGAAGTCCTTGAAGTACAGCATCTCGGTGTCGCCGTTGGCGTAGGTGACTTCCAGGAACTCATTGGATTTCTCCGTCGAGTACATCGACTCCACGGTCCGCTGGACCATGGCATCGACGGTGGCCAGCACATCGCCGTCGTGCTCCACCAGGTCATCCTCGTGGAAGGGCAGGTCCGGTGTGATGTACTTCCTGAAGATGTCCGCCGCGGCCTCGGCGTCGGGGCGCTGGATCTTGACCTTCACGTCAAGGCGGCCCGGGCGCAGGATGGCGGGGTCGATCATGTCCTCGCGGTTGGAGGCGCCGATGACAATCACGTTGTCCAGCCGCTCCACGCCGTCGATCTCGCTCAGCAGCTGCGGCACAATCGTGGTTTCGACGTCGGAGGAGATGCCGGTGCCGCGGGTGCGGAAAAGCGAATCCATCTCGTCGAAGAAGACCACCACGGGGCTGCCGTCGGAGGCCTTTTCGCGGGCCCGGGAGAAGATCAGCCGGATGTGGCGTTCGGTTTCGCCAACATACTTGTCGAGGAGCTCGGGGCCCTTGATGTTGAGGAAGTAGCTCTTCAGGTCAACATTGCCCGAGCGTTCCGCGGCGCGGGCGGCCAGCGAGTTTGCCACCGCCTTGGCGATGAGGGTCTTGCCGCAGCCCGGGGGGCCATAGAGCAGGATGCCCTTGGGCGCCTTGAGCCCGTGCTCGCGGTAGAGGTCCGGGTGCAGGAAGGGCAGCTCGATGGCGTCCCGGATCTGTTCGATCTGCGGGCCGAGGCCGCCGATGTCCTCGTAGGTGATGTCCGGGACTTCCTCCAGGACGAGGTTTTCAACTTCGGAGCGCGGGACCTTTTCCAGGGCATACCCGGTGCGCGAATCGATGGACAGGGCGTCGCCCACGCGGAGCTTCTCGCTCAGCAGCGGACCGGCCAGCCGGATGACGCGTTCCTCGTCGGCGCGGCCCAGCACCAGGGCGCGGTCCGGGCCGAGCAGTTCCTTGAGCGTGACGAGTTCGCCCGCGCGCTCGTAGCCAAGGCCGGCCACCACCAGGAGCGCCTCGTTGAGGAGGACCTCCTGGCCGACGGCCAGCTGGTTCATGTTGACCAGGGGGCTGATGCCAACGCGCATTTTGCGCCCGGCGTTGAAGATGTCCACCGACTCCTCGGTGGCTGCCTGGCCGCTGCCGGCAGCCTGACGCCGCGGGTTCAGCTGGAGGATGGTGCCGAAGCTGTACGGCGGCTGCCCCTCCTGGTCCAGGGCGTTCTTCAGCCGGAGTATTTCGGCCTTGGCAGTTTCCAGCATCGCCACGAGCTTGGTGTTGTTCTGCGTGGCAGCTGCCAGCTGGCGGTCAATATGCCTCAGTTTGTCCCGAAGGATATTGACCTGCCGGTCCGCGACAGACAGTTCGTTGGCGCCAGCCTGTTCAGCCGGCGTTGGCACGGAGTCGTTGTTTGGAGTCTCCATGATCATCAGCCCCTTCCTGCGCTTCTCTTAAGACCATAGCCCCAAGTTGGCTGGTAGAGCCGACGACATCCGAAATACGGACTAGTTTGTGATCTCCGGGTCGTCCTTCACGTTGGTGCCGGCGATTGCGTCCCGCGCGGCCCGGCGGAGCTTCTTGTCGGAGACCATGCGCTCCCCCACAGCGCCGGGGGTCCAGGCGTTGACGTCCTCTTCGTTGAACTCGGTCTTGGAAGGGCGGCGCTTGACGGAGATGCCGGTGACGCCGTCGGCGAGCCGCCGCGTGACCAGCAGGAAGCCGGTGTGGGCCACCATGCGGTGGTCGGGGCGCACGGCCAGACCTTCGAGGTGCCAGCCGCGGACCATGGATTCCCAGGCGTCCGGTTCAGTGAAGCGGCCGTCGGCGCGGATGGCCTCGGCTGTGCGGGAGAGCTGGGTGACCGTAGCGACATAGTTGATCCACACGCCGCCGGGGGCCAGGACCGTGGCCACGGCGTCGAGGCATTCCCAGGGAGCCAGCATGTCCAGCACCACGCGATCGATGGATCCCGGTTCTTCAGTGCGGACCACTTCGTCCTGGAAGTCGCCCAGCGAGATTTTCCAGGCAGGGTGCGGTCCGCCGAAGATGGTTTCCACGTTGCCGCGGGCGATCGTGGCGAATTCCTCGCGACGCTCGAACGAGTGCAGGTAGCCCTGGTCCCCCACCGCGCGCAGCAGCGAGATGGAGAGCGCACCCGAACCGACGCCGGCCTCGACCACCCTGGCCCCGGGGAAGATGTCGGCCATGGTGACGATCTGCGCGGCATCCTTGGGGTAGACCACGGCGGCGCCGCGGGGCATCGACAGGACGAAGTCGGACAGCAGCGGGCGGAGCGTCTGGTACTGCTGGCCTACGTTGTTGACCACTACCGAGCCATCCACCTTGCCGATGATGTCGTCGTGGTTGAGGAAGCCGCGGTGCGTGTGGAAGGCTCCGCCGGACTCGAGGCTGATGGTGTTCATGCGCCCGCGCTCGTCAGTCAGCTGGACCCGTTCGCCTTCCCGGAAGGGGCCGCGCCGCCGGGCAGCGCCCACCGGCTGGTCCGCCGTCCCGGCTGCAGTGCCGGAGGAAAGGCCCGTGCTGGTTCCGTTGGCGGCAGATTCGCTGCTCATGACTGTGTCCTCGCTCCTGTGAAAGCTGTTTTGGCGTGCACCGTGGCGGTCGGGCCGGGCGCCGTGCACCCGCTGCCGATTTCACGACCGGCACGTAACTCTACCGGTTCCGGCCGTGCCGGCGCGTGTTTTAGCGGGGGGCCTTGCCTGTTATGGCCGTCACCACGGTGGACTGCCGCAGCAATCCGGTGACCCGGCCGTTGTGGTCGACCACCGCGTAGTCGTGTCCTTCGAGCTGCGCAAGGTACTGGAGCAGCTCCTGGCCCTTGGACCATTCCGGCACGTAGGCGCCGGCACCGAGCGGGTAGGCGACTGCCCCGGCAGGGGTGGTGCCGGCCACGGCGGCGGGCACAGCGGCCAGAGCCGCGGGGTCCACCACGCTGTTGGGCCTGCCGTCCGGTGCGCACAGCACGACGGCGGTCCTTCCGCCTGCAGACACGTTCAGGATATCGCTGACGCTCCCCGTTTCGGCGAGCCCGACGGCGGGTTCGGCCAGGGCGGCGGCGCTCACCAGATGGAGCCTGCCGCGCAGGCGGCCCTGCTGGATGGACGCTGACGCGCCCATCCACAGGAAACCGCCGACCAGGATGGTGATGAGAAGCATGCTGGTGTCCGGGACGTCCCCGCTGAGCAGTGGCCGGACAAGGAACCACAGGCCCAGGGCGATGACGATGATCCGGCCGCCCCAGCCCGCGGCCACGGTGCCCTTGGCGTGGCTGCCGGTGGCCTTCCAGACTGCGGACTCCACCAGGCGGCCGCCGTCCAGCGGCAGCCCGGGCAGCACGTTGAAGATGCCGATCACGAGGTTCGCCCAGAAGAAGATGTTCAGAAGGGTGTCCGCCACGCCGGACAGTCCGCCCGCGGAGATCACCAGCCAGGCCGCTCCGGCGAGCACGAAGTTGGCGGCAGGCCCGGCCATGGCCACCAGCACGGACCGTCCGGGCGTGGCGGTGAAGCTTTCAAACTGGGTGTGGCCGCCCCAGAGGTTGAGCACGATTTTCTCGCTGGGCCAGCCATAGATCTTGGCCGTCAGCGCGTGCGCGAGCTCATGGACGAGCACCGACAGCAGGAGCAGTAGCGCGTAGGCGAAGGCCACGTAGTACGCCCCGATGCCCAGTGACGGGTTGCCATGCTGCAGTACCGGGCCGTACACAATCACCGTGAAGCCGGCGATGATGAACCAGGAGTAGGCCAGGATGATGGGAATGCCGGCGATCCGGCCGAGCGGGATTCCCTCCCGGCGGCCGGCAGGGGTCTGCACGTTTTGGGGCTGCTGACCGGATCCCGCGGGATCAGACACGTTCCGGGCTCCTTAGTTGACGTTCTCGAATGCTGCCGCCGCTTCGCACGAGCCGAGCCGGAGCCTGACCAGCTCCTCGAGTTCGGCCGCCGAGCGGTCCGCGAGGGTGTCCCACGTGGTCCTCCGGTCGTCCTCGGGCAGCGGCACCAGATGCGGAATGGCCACGGTCACGGCGCCCGATGCCACGGCAGCGGCAACACCCGGTGCAGAGTCCTCCAGCGCCACACAGTGGTCGACGGTGAGCTCGGGGTCCTGCTGCTTCAGGAGGTCCACAGCCTTGAGGTACGCCTCCGGGTGCGGTTTGCCCTTTGTTACGGTGTCGCCGGTAACGAGGAATTCGAAGTAGGGCCGGGGAAGGCTCGCCACAATCTCGCGGGCCAGCGGTGCCTCTGACATGGTCACAAGGGCACAACGCACGCCGGCGCTGAAAAGTTCATCCAGCAGCTCCCGCGCCCCGGGACGCCACGGCACGTTCTCCCGGACGCGGCTGATGACCTGCGCCGTGAGGGTGTCGATGATCTCGCGGATCTCCAGGCGCACGCCGGCGCGCCGGAGGATGCCGGCCGAGTGGACCAGTGACTGCCCCACGAGCTGCATGGCCTGTTCATGCGACCATGTCCCCCCGTAGGCCTCGACAAGGTTGTGTTCGGCCTCGATCCAGTACGGTTCCGTGTCAACGATGGTGCCGTCCATGTCCCATAAAACGGCTTTGAGCAAGGGCTGAGTGGCGGCAGATTCCATGCTTTCCACTGTACCGGGCTGCCCGGCGGCGCCCTGCCGCGGGCCCCGGGCTACGCCGTCGGCGAATATCCGCACCCCGCCCGGAGGGATGATGGGCAGTGATGACCAGCAGTGGTGACCGGGTGGGATGGCCCGCTGAGATGGGTTTTGTCCGGATCTGCGGCGGTTCGTTCTATGCAACAGCAACGCTTGTGGACGTAGGGTGAAGGGATGAACAGCTTCGAGGGAGACACCAACGAACCGGGCACCGCGCCTGAGACGGAGCAGCTGCTGCAGCCTGTTCCCGAAGGTCAGCGCATTACTGTGATGCTGGCTGCGTTCGAGGGCTGGAATGACGCGGGGGAAGCTGCCAGTGATGCGCTCCGTTACCTCAACAAGCTTTGGGGCGGGAAGAAGGTCGCGTCCATTGACGCCGACGAGTACTACGACTTCCAGTTCACCCGGCCCACTGTCCGCCGCACTGCCTCCGGCGAACGCAAGATCAAGTGGCCGTCCACGCGGATCTACAAGGCCAGCGCCCCCGGCACCAACGTTGACGTGATATTCATCCAGGGCACCGAACCGTCCTACAAGTGGCGCGCCTATACTGCGGAACTGCTGGTCCACGCCGAGGCACTTCACGTCGACTACGTGGTCCTGGTGGGGGCGCTGCTGGCCGACGTGCCGCACAGCAGGCCTATCCCGGTCAGCACCTCCACCGACGATGGCGCGCTGCGGGAACGGCTTAATCTCGAAGCGTCGCAGTATGAAGGGCCCGTGGGGATCGTGGGCGTACTGTCCGAGGTATCCCTGCTCGCCGGCATCCCTACAGTTTCGCTCTGGGCCGCGGTGCCCCACTACGTTGCCCAGGCACCCTCGCCCAAGGCACAGCTGGCTCTGCTGCACCGCATCGAGGAACTGCTCCAGGTTCCGCTGGACACGCACGAGCTGGGCGAAGAAGCCGAGGCGTGGGAGCGCGGCGTCAACGAACTGGCCACCGAGGACCCCGAAATCGCCGCGTACGTGCGGCAGCTTGAGGAGGCGAAGGACACCGCGGACCTGCCCGAGGCCAGCGGCGAATCCATCGCGCGCGAGTTTGAGCGCTACCTGAAGCGGCGGGGCAAGGACAAGCCCTAGGGAGTTGGCTCCGCCGTTTCGACGGTTCCCTGCCAGTCAGACGTTGCGGAACGTCGTGCGGGCAGGGAACCGTCGAAACGGGCGTTTAGAGTTCGACGCCGAGAAGCGCGTTGACGGCGTCGCGCACCAAAGCCTGGTCTGCTGCGGACGCGCTGTCCGTGTTCTTAAGGGCGCTGCTAAGGGCAGCGTCGGCCCAACGGTCGACGGCGGCCAGCGCCGCGGGTGCGTCGAGGTCGTTGGCCAGGGCGTCGCGCATCTCCCCGATCAGCTCCGTGGCGGTCAGCTCCGTAGCTGTTCCGGCCGGAGCGGCGGCCAGCGCTGAACGCCAGCGTTCGAGGCGGGCCTTGGCCTCCGCGAAGCCTTCCGCGGTCCAGGACCAGTCGGACCGGTAGTGGTGCGCCAGGATGGCCAGCCGGATGGCCGCGGGTTCTTCGCCGGCAGCGCGCAGCTTGGAGACCAGGACCAGGTTGCCCTTGGACTTGGACATCTTTTCGCCGTCGAGCCCCACCATGCCGGCGTGCGCGAAGTGCTCAGCGAGGGGGACGCCGGACAGCGAGTAGGCGTGGCCGGCTCCCATTTCGTGGTGCGGGAAAACCAGGTCCGAGCCGCCGCCCTGCACGGTAAACGGCGCGGGCAGGTACTTCTGGGCAATTACGGTGCACTCGATGTGCCAGCCGGGCCGGCCCTCCCCCAGTTCGCCGCCGGGCCAGCTGGGTTCGCCGTCGCGGGCCACGCGCCACAGCAGCGGGTCGAGGGCCTGCCGCTTACCTGCCCTGCCCGGGTCGCCGCCCCGCTCGGCAAACAGTTCCAGCATTTCGGCTTCCGGCAGACCGGAGACCGCGCCGAGGGTCCAGGCGTCCACGCCGACGGCGTGCTTGCTGGCGGCTTCGACGTCGTAGTAAACGTCGCCGTCGGGTTCGCCCGGGGTGCCGTTGACGCGGTAGGCCAGTCCCTGGTGCAGGAGCCGTTCAACCGCCGGGACGATCAGAGGCATGGCTTCGACGGCGCCCACGTAATGGTCGGGGGCAATGACGTTGAGGGCTTCCATGTCGGTACGGAAGAGCTCGATCTGGCTCTCGGCCAGTTCACGCCAGTCGACGCCGGTAGCCTCGGCCCGCTCCAGCAGCGGGTCGTCGACGTCGGTGATGTTCTGGACATACGCAACCTGCTGGCCGCCGTCGCGCCAGGCGCGGTTCAAAAGGTCAAACGCTATGTAGCTGGCAGCGTGACCCATGTGGGTCGCGTCATACGGGGTGATCCCGCAGACATACATCGACTTTTCGCCGTCGGCATTTAGGGTTACGGCGCGGCCTGCGGTTGTGTCAAACAAGCGGAGCGCGGGCATTTCCCCCGGCAGGACAGGCACGGGGCGGGAGATCCAGGACTTCACAGACCAAGCCTAGTGCTAGGCGCTGATGACATTGAAACCGAGCAGCAGGTACAGGGCGAGGCCCAGGAAGATGCGGTACCAGACAAACAGCCGGTAGCTGCGCGTTGAGATGAACTTCAGGAACCAGCCGATGATGACGTAGCCGATCGCGAATGCAATCACCGTTGCCAAGGCTGTCTCCCCCAGGCCGAAGGGGCCGCTCACGCCGTCCTTGGCCACCACTTTGTACAGCTGGTACAGGCCGCTGCCGAAAACGGCGGGGATGGCAAGGAGGAAGGAGTAGCGGGCGGCGGCTTCACGCGTGTAGCCCATGAGGAGTCCGGCCGTGATGGTGCCGCCGGAGCGGGAAACGCCGGGGATCAGGGCCATGGCCTGGGCGAAGCCGTAGAGGATGCCGTGCTTATAGGTGAGCCTGGAGAGGTCCCGGTCCTGCTTGCCGACGGCGTCGGCCACGGCGAGGATCAGGCCGAAGACGATCAGCATGGTGGCAACGATCCACAGGCTCCGCAGGACGGATTCGATCTGGTCCTGGAACAGCAGGCCAAGGACGATGATGGGCAGGCTGCCCAGAATCACCAGCCAGCCCATCCGGGCATCCGGGTCCTGGCGCGGGACCCGTCCGGTCAGCGAGCCGAACCAGGCCTTCACGATCCTGACGATGTCGCGCCAGAAGTAGACAATGACGGCGGTTTCCGTGCCGAGCTGTGTGATGGCGGTGAAGGCTGCGCCGGGGTCCGCCGCATTCGGCAGGAAGGAGCCCACAATCCGGAGGTGGGCGCTCGATGAAATCGGTAGGAATTCGGTCAGTCCCTGCACAAGACCCAGCAGGGCCGCTTCAATCCAGTTCACGCTAAGACCCTACGTCATGATGCGGGTGGTTTCCCCGTAAGCTAGCTGCTATGCAGCAGCGTTACATCGGCAACAGCGGGCTCCGCGCCTCCTCCCTCTCCCTGGGCACCATGTCCTGGTCCCGTGAAACGGACGAGCAGGATGCCTCGGAGCTGCTGCGCACTTTCGTGGATGCCGGCGGAACGCTCGTGGACACCGCGGCCTCCTATGCTGACGGCCAGGCCGAGGCCATGCTGGGGTCGATGCTGGGCGACGTCGTCTCCCGCACCGAAGTGGTCATCTCCACCAAAGCCGGCGTGTCGCCGTCGGACGGGCGGCAGCGCGTGGACGCGTCACGGAATGCAATGCTGTCCGGGCTGGATGCCAGCCTGGCGCGGCTCGGCACGGACTACGTGGACCTCTGGCTCGCCCAGGCATGGGACCCCAACGTCCCGCTCGAGGAGACGCTGTCCGCCCTCGACTTCGCCGTCCGCAGCGGACGGGCCCGCTACGCGGGTATAGCCAACTACAACGGCTGGCAGACCGCCAAGGCCGCCGCCATCGCTGGATTCCCGCTCGTGGCCAACCAGTCCGAGTACTCACTGCTGCGCCGCAGGCCAGAGACGGAGCTGGTGCCGGCCATCGAGGATGCCGGCCTGGGGCTGATGGCGTGGGCGCCGCTGGGCCGTGGCGTCCTCACCGGCAAGTACCGCGGTCATGTGCCCGCCGATTCCAGGGCCGCCGGCACACGGCTGGCCACTTACGTGGAGCCGTACCTTGAGCAGCCCTCGTCGCAGGTGGTTGAGGCTGTCGCCATGGCGGCCCGCGGACTGGGCCGATCGTCCCTGGATGTGGCACTTAGCTGGCTGCTGTCCCAGCACGGAGTGGCCACGGCCGTCGTGGGTGCCCGCACACCGGTCCAGCTCAAGGAAATCCTGGACGCCCAGCTCACGCCGCTGCCGGCGGAAATTGCACGTGCCCTGGAGGATGTCTCCAGCAGCCTGGCCTAGGGTTACTCTTCGACGATTTCGAGATCCTCGTCGTCGACTTCGCCCTCTTCCTCTTCGTCTTCCTCGTCATCGAAAACCTGGAGCGGCGTCACTTCGTTGTAGGCCTCATAGAGGGCGTCCTCATAGACTTCAAAGGCATCGGCAACCGCAAAGAATGCCGCCTCCACTGAGGGGTCACCATCCCCGCGGCGGGCCGAGGCGGCTGCAAGGTGTTCTTCCAAAGCGGCAGTCAAGGACTGAAGCGCGACACGCGGATCGATGCTCATGCCTTCACGTTAGCGGGAAAAGGACGAAAATGGAGAGCAATGAAGGAACATTTTCTGACCAGCTCGGTCCTGCGGGAACGGGACTACGCACGGCAATACGAGTACCTCGTATTGACCGTCGGTCCTGAGGATTCCCTGCCCGAAGCCCGTCGCCGGCTCGTGGAACATTCCGAGTACGGCAAGTGGGAACTCGAGCGCAGCAGGCTCTATGTGGGCGGCGGCAGGCGCTTCTGGCTTCGCCGCCGGGTCACGCAGGTGCAGCGCACCGTCTAGGCCGTCCCGGCCCTCCGGGCGCGCACCGTGATGGTGCGCGCCCGATTCGTGCTGCCGCCAGCTAGCCGTCGAGCGGGCCCAGCCAGGCGTTGGCCACCGTGCTGTGGGCCGACTCGTCGTCGGAGGGGTGGAACATGCCGGCCAGGACGTCACGGTACAGGCGCTCCAGCTCCGAACCGCGGAAGTAGCTGGAGCCGCCGGAGACCCGGATGGCAAGGTCCACCACCGTCCGCGCCGTTTCCGTGGCCCGGACCTTCACCCCCACGAGCTTGGGGAACCACTGGCTGCCATGGTCCGCCAGACGGTCCACATCGCCGGCCACCACCGAAAGCTGCGGGTAGAGGGCATCCATGGCCAGGGCTGCCTCGGCCACCTTCCAGCGGATATCCGGATCCTGGGCCAGGCTCCGGCCGCCGTTCTTGAATGACGTCCGGCGTTTGGCCGCTTCCACGGCCAGGACGAGGGCCCGCTCGCCGATGCCCGCGTAGACCCCGGCCAGCAGCATCTCGAAGCACGCGAAGATCGCGAAGATCAGCGGATCCGCACTGGGACCCACCGGAAGCTTCCGGAAGATGCGGCCGGGCGGCACAACGGCACCGTCCAGGATGGTGGTGTTGGATTGGCTGGCACGCATGCCCAGGGTGTTCCAGTCCTCGAGGATCCGGTAGCCCGCCGTGTCCCGGCTGATGAACCCGTGGACCAGTTCACCTTCTCCGTCGCGTGCAGCAGGGTCCTTGCCGAAGATGCCCAGCCGCGTCCAGGCAGGCGAGAGGCTCGTGAAGATCTTGGTGCCCGTGAATGAGTAGCCGCCCTCCGGCAGCGGCGTTGCCTCCGTCAGGGAATCAAAAAGCACGGAGTCGTTGCCGGCCTCCGAGTTGCCGAAGGCGAAGATCTCCCCCGCCGCTGCCTCCTGCAGCACGAAGTCCAGGGAGGAGTCGCCGCGTTCGGCGAGGACGCGGGCCACCCCTGTCCAGACCAGGTGCATGTTGACGGCCAGCGCGGTGGCGGGGGCCGCCGTCGCCAATCGCTGCTGGCAGCGGACCGCAGCCTCCAGCCCAAGGCCCGTCCCGCCGTCGGACTCCGGCACGAAAAGCTTCAGGTACCCGGCGGCGGCGAGTTCCTCAAGATCCTCGGTGAAGAAGCGGTTCTGCTGGTCGTACTCCGCGGCCCTCCCCCGGATCCCTTCGAGCAGGCTGTCGGGCAGCAGCTGTGACGGTTCCACTGCCACGCTCAGTAGTTGGTCAGCAGTGTGTTCAGGACGCGGGCGCCGAACTTCAGGGATTCTGCCGGGACCCGTTCGTCTACCCCGTGGAACATGCCGGTGAAGTCGAGGTCGTCCGGCAGCTGCAGGGGCGCGAAGCCGTAGCCGGTGATGCCGAGCTTGGAGAGCGATTTGTTGTCGGTGCCGCCGGACAGGGTGTACGGGAGAACCTTCGCGCCCGGATCTTCGGAGTGCAGGGCGTCGATCATGGAGTCGACCAGGTTGCCGGCGAACGGCACTTCCAGGGAAACGTCGTTGTGCACGTAGCTGACGTCGACGCCGCTGCCCGCCAGCTCCTTAACGATCTCCAGGACCTGGTCCTGCTGGCCCGGGAGGGTCCGGCAGTCCACGAGGGCCTCGGCGGACTCGGGGATGACGTTGTGCTTGTAGCCGCCGCCCAGCAGCGTGGGGTTGGACGTGTTCTGCAGGGTGGCACCCACAAAGCGGGCCACCGTGCCCAGTTCCTTCAGCAGGAGCTCCGGGTTGTCGGGATCGAATTCGACGCCGGTCAGTTCCGTCACGCCGTCCAGGAACTGGCGCGTGGTAGCCGTCAGCTCGATGGGCCACTGGTATTCACCGATGCGGGTCACGGCGCCGGCGAGCCGGGTGATGGCATTGTCGGTGTTGATCTGCGAGCCGTGGCCCGCGCGGCCGTGCGCCACAAGCCGCAGCCAGGAGATGCCCTTTTCCGCCGTCTGCAGCAGGTAGGCGCGCTGGCCGCCGATGGTGGTCGAAAAGCCGCCCACTTCCGAGATGGCCTCGGTGGCGCCCTCGAACAGCTCGGGCCGGTGCTTCACGGCGTACTGGGCGCCGTGCACGCCACCAGCCTCCTCGTCGGCAAAGAACGCGAAGACGATGTCGCGCTTGGGCTTGCGCCCGGTGCGGGCGAAGTTGCGCAGCACGGACAGGATCATGGCATCCATGTCCTTCATGTCCACCGCGCCGCGGCCCCAGATCAGGCCGTCCTTGAGTTCGCCGCTGAACGGGTCCACGGACCACTGTTCACGGAGGGCGGGGACCACGTCCAGGTGGCCGTGGACCACGAGGGCGCTGGCTGAGGGGTCTTCGCCCGCCATGCGGGTGACCACGCTGGCCCGGCCCGGCTCCGATTCGAAGATTTCCGCTTCCAGCCCCACCTCGCTGATCAGGCCGGCGGTGTACTCGGCCGCCGCGCGTTCGCCGGGACCCGAACCATCCCCGTAGTTGGATGAATCGATGCGGATGAGCTCCTGGCAGATGGTGACGACTTCATCCTCTGGCCGGATCTGTGTCATTGATCACTCCTTATAGCGGGGAAAACGCGGATTCATGCGGGTTGTGGCGGTTTTTGCCTGCCGGAACACCCGGGTTCAGCCTACCCAGTCGCCTCGATTCCATCTTTCCGGAAAGTTCGTGTTAGAGTTTTTCTCGCTGCTTCGGAGAGAAGCGAACCGCTGAAAGGCGGAGAGAGACCTCCGAAATCCACCTGCGCGGGTGGCGGAATGGCAGACGCGCTAGCTTGAGGTGCTAGTCCTCGAAAGGGGGTGGGGGTTCAAGTCCCCCTCCGCGCACAGAGGGAAAACCCCGGGAATCCAATGGATTACCGGGGTTTTTTCGTTTCTCCCCGAACGACGTCAATATGCCCCGCGCGGAAACCCTCGCCTGGGCCCGGCTGTCCGGTCCGGGCGGGGGCGCCGGTGTTGGCTCCCGGAAAAGCGGCCGGGAAAACGCGCTGAAGATGACCAGGAAAGACCGCCGCGTTACCGACTGTTACGCCACTGCCCACGCTCTTCCCGCGCGACGCTGACGGGCGTACAAAGGAACTGGAGGGCAACAGTTGTAACCTCCGCCTCACCGTTCTCCGGTGACCCGTTCTCAGGGCCTCCCGGAGCCCGGGAGACGGGCTCACAAGGAGGTCGTCGGTGTCCCAGCAAGATCGTCCTGACCCGAAGCAGCGTCCCGTCCCGGGGGCTCCCCCGGGCGCCGGGCTGCCTACCCGCAACACGGCAACCCGCGGACCGGCCCGGCGCGGCCGGTATGCCATCGCCGGTGTGTTGCTTTCCGCGGCCATCCTGCTCCCGCTCATGCCGCAGACCTACTCCTTCAATGCGCCGACGCTGGGCGGCATGCCGTTCTTCTACTGGTACCAGCTGCTCTGGGTTCCCATGTCCGCCGCCCTGAGCGGCGTGGCGTACTGGCTCGTGAACACGGAGGACCGACGACGGCGGGCAGTAGCCCGCGCGGGTGCTGCCGACACAGACGGCGATGCAGCGGACGACTCACTGGATGGGGATGAAAGGCCATGAACGGGCGCGAGATCAACTGGATCGCCCTCATCATCGTGGTGCTGCTCTTTGTCGTCGTTGCCGTCATGGGCTTCCTGGCCGCCAGGTGGCGCCGGACGGCAGAGTCCGAGGGACTGCACAGCCTCGACGAATGGGGGCTGGGCGGACGCGGCTTCGGGACATGGATCACGTGGTTCCTGCTGGGCGGCGACCTCTACACGGCCTACACATTCGTTGCTGTTCCGGCCGCGATGTGGGCCACGGGTGCCGTCAGCGGCTTCTTCGCGGTCCCGTACACGATCGTGCTCTATCCGATCATCTTCATCATCATGAGCCGGCTATGGTCGGTGTCCCACCGGCACGGCTACGTCACCTCGGCGGACTTCGTGGGCGGACGCTACGGAAGCAGGTGGCTGTCCCTCGCCATCGCCGTCACGGGCATTGTGGCCACCATGCCGTACATCGCCCTCCAGCTCGTGGGCATCAAGGCAGTCCTCACCGTGCTTGGCCTGGGCAGCTCCGAGAACGTGCTGCTCACGGACCTGCCGCTCATCCTGGCGTTCGTCGTGCTGGCGGCCTACACGTACACCTCGGGGTTGCGGGCGCCGGCGATGATCGCCGTCGTCAAGGACCTGCTCATCTATCTGGCGGTGATCGTGGCGGTCATCTACCTGCCGATCAAGTTCGGCGGGTGGGACGCGATCTTCGGGGCGGCGAAGACGAAGCTGGACACCGTGAGTGAAGCGACGGGGAAGCCCAGCGGGGTGTTCATTCCGTCGGGCGCGAACTACTCGGCCTACTGGACGCTGGCACTCGGATCGGCCATGGCACTGTTCATGTACCCGCACTCCATCACCGGCGTGCTCGCGTCCAAGGGACGCAACACGATCCGGCGCAACGCCGCGATTCTGCCGCTGTACTCGCTCATGCTCGGCTTCCTCGCGCTGCTGGGCTTCGTGGCCATCAAGGCAGGCACCAAGCCGATCGACCTGAACGGGTCGGTCAACCCCCAGCTCGTGGTCCCGCAGCTGTTCCTGGACCACTTCCCCGCCTGGTTCGCAGGGGTTGCCCTGGCGGCCATCGCCATCGGGGCGCTGGTGCCGGCGGCGATCATGTCCATTGCGGCGGCGAACATGTTTACCCGCAACATCTACCGGGACTTCCTCCGCCCCGAAGTCGACCCCAAGACCGAGGCCAAGGTGTCCAAGATTGTCTCGCTGGTGGTGAAGGTGGGTGCGCTGATTTTCGTCATCGCCATGGACCAGTCCGCGGCCATCAACATGCAGCTGCTTGGCGGCATTTGGATTCTGCAGACCTTCCCGGCGGTTGTGGCGGGCCTCTACACGCGGTGGTTTGACCGCTGGGCGCTGCTGGCTGGCTGGGCCGTGGGCATTGCCTTCGGCACCGCCTCGGCGTACAACGTCATCAACCCCGTCACGCACGCACACTTCGGCGGCTCCATTGCTCCCGTCCCGGGGACCGACTTCACCGTCTACATCGCCGTGTCGGCGTTCGTGCTCAACCTGCTTGTCGCCGTCGTACTCACCCTGGTGCTGCGTGCGCTGAAGGTGCCCAAGGGGGAGGACAAGACGCGGCGGTCTGACTACGGCGCCGATGAAACCGACCCGAAGGTTGCCGAGATTGAGCGGACGCAGCGTTTCGTGGAACCGGGAGGGGCCTCGCCGGTGGCGTAGGACAGCCCCTGCCATGAACGTCGGTGACATCCGCGGGCTTTGCTGGAAGGCTGCCCGGCTGCCGCTCGAGAGCTTCCTTAGCCCGGACATGGACCTGTCGCTGACGGCGTCGAAGCTGGACGCGTCGCTGGGCTGGTTTCCTGCCCTGGCCGACCAGGCGGCCCTCACTGTCCTGCATCGGATCGGCATTGGCGTGGTCCTCGAACGCAACGCGCGGCTGGCCATTCACCTGCGGAATGCGCTGGAGGCGAAGGGCGTCGGCATCCGGTCATTCCCTGAACCGCACGGGTCGACCATCTTCTACAACCTCGAAGAAGAGCTCGCGCGGGTCGCGGAGCTGATCGCAGGCCGCTGAGCCGAGGCAGCTCCGCTGAAGAAGGTTGCCCAAAGCATTGACGCGGCCTTTTGCGAGGACCATCATTCTGCTAGACGTTTGGGGGGCGCTATGGCAAACGCAATGGAGCCGCGCCGTGAGCACTTATTTTGCTGATGAAACGTTTTACCCCGTTCACCTCAGCGTAGATCTGAACGTGAACCCGCATGCAGTCCTTCGTGAAACACCAATTCCCGTTGAAGTACCCGGCATACACCGACATCGCCGCCGGCCCGGCCGCATCCTTTCGTTGCCCGTGAACCCGGCGGCGATGAGGTTGGCGGTGAGCAGGCCATGATGGGCGCGGTTCTGGGCTGGGTTCTGCAGTTCCGGATCCTTGTCCTGGTAGTTGCTGCCGGCGTCCTCGGGTACGGCTTCACCGCCCTGCCCAGCATGCCGGTTGACGCCTTCCCCGAGTTCGCACCGCCGCAGGTCGAAATACAGACCGAGGCCCTGGGGCTCTCCGCCGCCGAAGTCGAACAGCTCGTGACATCCCCCATGGAGGCCGACCTGCTGAACGGCGTGGCATGGGTGGAGGCGATCCGTTCCAAATCGCTTCCCGGCCTGTCCTCCGTCCAGCTGGTCTTCCAGCCCGGCACCGACATGTTCCGGGCACGCCAGCTGGTCGCCGAGCGCCTGACCCAGGCACGCGCGCTGCCCAACGTGTCGTCCGCCCCTGTACTCATGCAGCCGCTGTCCTCGACCAGCCGGGTCATGATGATCAGGCTGACATCCAAGGACATGTCCCCCATCGACATGTCCGTGCTCGCGCGGTGGACCATGAAGCCTGCACTCCTTGCCGTTCCCGGCGTGGCTAACATTTCCATCTGGGGCCAGCGCGACCAGCAGCTGCAGGTGCTTGTTGACCCCAAGCAGCTCGAAGCCAAGGGCGTGACGCTGGACCAGGTCATCAGGACCACCGGCAACTCCGTGTGGGTGTCCCCGCTGAGCTATCTTGAAGCCTCAACGCCGGGCACGGGCGGTTTCCTGGAGACAGGGCATCAGCGGCTTGGCGTCCAGCATGTCCTGCCCATCACCACACCCCAGGACTTGGGCAGGATCAGCGTCCAGGGCAGCTCCGACAAGCTGCTTCTCGGGGATGTGGCCAAGGTCCAGACCGACCACCAGCCGCTGATCGGCGATGCGCAGCCCGGCCAGGACGCCGAGCTTTTGCTGGTGGTGGAGAAGTTCCCGGAGACCAACACCGCTGACGTTACGCGCGGGCTCGATGAAACCATGCGTGAGCTTCAGGCAGGTTTGCCCGGCGTAACAGTCGACACCACCGTGTACCGGCAGGAGTCGTTCGTAGAGCAGGAAACGGGCACCCTGGCCGTGGCCTTGCTCGTCACGCTGCTGCTGGTCGCAGCGGCGATCGGCGTGGTCTTCCGGTCCTGGCGGAGTGCCGTCATCAGCCTGGTCAGCATTTCGCTGTCACTCGTTGCGGCAGCCGTATTGCTCTCCGTGCGCGGTGCCGGGCTGAACACGATGGTCTTTACCGGCATGGTCGTTGCCCTCGCCGTCATCATCGGCGACGTCGTGGAAGACCTGAACTGCACTGTCCGGGCATACCGTACGGCGCGGGAGACAGGCGCGGGGGACGCCAGGAGCGGCCTTGTTATCGGGGCCCTGCGGCCAGTCCGCGCGTCGCTGTTCTACTCCCTGCTGATCATGGCGCTCAGCGTGCTGCCCCTGCTCTTTGTGCCGGGTGAGAACGGTGCAATGTTCGGACCCCTGGTACTCAGCTACCTGCTCGCCTTGGCGGTAGCCATGGTCGTGGCGCTGACAGTGACCGCCGCCCTGGTGTTCTTCCTGCCTCCGGCTTCAGCGTCCCGCGGGCGTGAGGGGCAGGCAATGCAAAGCCTCCGGATCCGGTACGGGCGGGCGCTTTCCCGCAGGCGCGGCAGCACAATAGCCGTCTTCGCCGCGACGGCGGTCATGGCGCTCGCAGCACTTGCCCTGGCTCCGCAACTGGTGCCTGGCAGCCCTGTGGTCCCCGTCCTGGCGGACAACACACTGGTGGTCCAGTGGAGTGCCGCGCCAGGCACCTCCGACCAGGAAATGGTCAGGGTCACCAATGCGGCTGCCGATGAACTGCGCACCGTGTCCGGCGTTTCCAGCGTCGCCTCCGAGGTTGGCCGTGCCGTTACCTCTGACCAGGTGGGA
The DNA here is from genome assembly GCF_046536215.2 of Arthrobacter globiformis. Lineage (GTDB taxonomy): Bacteria > Actinomycetota > Actinomycetes > Actinomycetales > Micrococcaceae > Arthrobacter > Arthrobacter globiformis_E. Next base: position 394,647 of record NZ_CM143421.1, read on the forward strand.
GACGTAAGTTCCGGCGAACTGTGGGTGAGCGTGGCCAAGGATGCCTCGTACGCCAGCACCGTGGACGATGTGCAGAGAGTCGTGGCCGGGTATCCGGGGCTGCGGGCAACAGTCTCGACCTACCCGCAACAGAAGATCGACCAGATCCGGGCTGCTGCCGATGCCGGCTTCGGCGTGCGGGTCTACGGCGTTGACATGGCCGTACTCCGCGCCAAGGCCGAGGAAGTGCGGCAGGTCCTGGCTCACACGGCCGGGATAGTGAATCCCCGTGTCGATGCCCCCGTTGAACAGCCCACCGTCCAGGTCAAGGTTGACCTGGAGAAAGCCCAGAAAGCCGGAGTCATCCCGGGCGATGTCCGCCGTGCTGCGGCCGCCCTGCTGCAGGGCATCGAGGTGGGCAACGTCTACGAACAGCAGAAGGTCTTTTCCGTGGTCGTCAAGGGAGAGCCCTCCACCAGGAACAGCCTCACCAGTGTCCGTGAACTCCTGATCGACACCCCCAAAGGCGGCCATGTGCGTCTTGGCGACGTGGCCGACGTCAGCATCGTTCCCAACGACGCCGTCATTCTGCACGACGACACATCGCGGCGCGTGGATGTTAAGGCAGACATCCAGGGACGTGGACTGGCTGAGGTGCAGCAGGACATCCAAAAGGGCCTGGAACAGATCCAGTTCCCGGTGGCCTACCACGCCGAGGTCCTCACCCAGTACGCGCAGCAGCAGTCAGCGTTCCAATGGCTGTGGCTGCTCACGGGGGTAGCTGCGTTCGGCATCCTGGTGCTGCTGCAAACGGCACTCGGCGGTTGGCGGATCGCAGCGGCCGTTTTCCTCGGGTTGCTCGCTTCCTTGTCGGGCGGCGTCCTCACGGCCCTGGCAGACGGAGGAGCCAATTACCTGGCAGCGTTTGTCGCTTTCTCTGCAGTCCTCGGCATCGCGGTCCGGAACTGCCTGCTGCTCGCCCAGGAGGTCCGAAGCCAGCGAGCGCGGGAAACCGGCGCCGGGGGCAATGGCACGGCCGGCGCAGGCCAGATCGTCATCCGGGCCGCACGCGACAGGTTCAAGCCGGCCCTCGGGTCCGCAGTGATCACTGCCATCGCTCTTCTTCCGCTGGTTCTACTGGGCGGAGTGACGGGCACGGAGATCATTCAACCGGTCGCCGTCATTGTCTGGGGCGGTCTGCTGACAACCACCCTCTTCGTCCTGTTCGTGCTCCCGGCAATCCTGATCCGCTTCGAACGCGGACAGGCAGGATCACAAACAGCAACGACACAATCCGAAGCAACTGAAGCCCCGATGGGCGTCTGAAAGCCGGGATGCATCATGACAACGACCTCGCCGCGGATGCGCGGCCTGATGGTTCTTACCGTCCTGGGTCTTCTGACGCAGGCATTGCCGGCTTGCAGCCAGCTCGCAGCGGAGCCGGTGGCAGCAGGAGACGTCGCAGCGAGCCTTGAAGAGGTTCCAGGGAGCGACCTGAAGCGCATCACGCTCAACGAACACGCCGCCGAGAACATCGGCCTCCAGACCTCGACGACGTCCCGGGATCCCAAGAGCGGGAAACTCGTGGTCCCCTACCTGGCGATCCTGTACGACAGCGAGGGAAAGACGTGGGTCTATACGATTGCCGCCCCGCTGGTCTACGTCCGCCAGCCCATCACGGTGGAGCGGATCGACGACACCACGGCCACGCTAAGCAGCGGTCCGGCGGCGGGCACGACCGTCGTCACCACGGGGGCCGAAGAGCTGTTCGGCGCTGAACTGGATGTAGCGAGCTGACATGCGCTGGATTGTCGGAATCAGCCTCAGGTTCAGGACGATTGTCGTCGCCCTCGCCTGCGTGGTCATGCTGCTGGGATCCGTCCAGCTCAGCAAGGCATCCCTGGATGTCTTTCCGGAATTCGCGCCCCCGCAGGTCGAGATCCAGACTGCGTGCCTGGGTCTCACGGCCCAGGAAGTGGAGGAACTCGTCTCCGTGCCGATCGAGGCGTCCCTGTCCGGAATGCCCGGACTGGACGAGCTGAGGTCAAAATCAGTGCCCCAGCTGTCCTCGATCATCCTGATCTTCAAACAGGGCACGGACCTGCTCAACGCTCGTCAGCAGGTATCCGAGCGGATGGCCGCCGTGACTGCGGCGTTGCCCACCTGGGCTGCGCCCCCGGTAATGCTGCAGCCGCTGTCCTCCACCAGCCGCGTCATGAAGATCGGCATGACGTCTGCGAGCCGGTCCATGATCGAGATGTCCATGCTGTCCTACTGGACCATTCGGGCCCGGCTGCTCCGTGTTCCCGGCGTGGCCAACGTCGCGATCTGGGGCGAGAGGCTCCAGATGCTTCAGGTCCAGGTTCAGCCGGAGAAGCTCAAGGCCAAGAATGTCTCGCTGAACCAGGTGATGGAGGTGACGGCCGGGGCTGTTGACGCCGGACTGCTCCAGTACTCCCCCGGGAAATTCATCGGAACGGGCGGCTTTATCGACAGTCCGAACCAGCGGATGAGCATCCGGCACGTCCAGCCGATCACCAGCCCCGCTGATCTGGCCAAGGTGACGATCCGTGAAGACCATGGCACGGCCCTCCACCTGGGCGATGTAGCGCGCGTGGTCGAGGACCATCAGCCGCTGATCGGTGACGCCGTGATCAACAACGGCCACGGACTGATGCTCATTGTCGAGAAGCTCCCGTGGGGCAATACCCTCGAGGTGACCAAGGGCGTCGAGGAAGCCCTTCACGAACTCCAGCCTGGCCTGAGCGGCGTCACCTTTGACACCACCATCTTCCGCCCGGCGAGCTTTATCGAGGAGGCCATTTCCAACCTCAGTCTGGCCCTCCTCTTGGGCTGCCTGCTGGTGGTCATGATCCTGAGCGCGTTCCTTTTCCAGTGGCGGACAGCGCTCATCAGCCTGATCGCAATTCCGCTTTCCCTCCTCACTGCCATCATGGTGCTGTACCTCACCGGCAGTTCGGTCAACACCATGATTCTGGCCGGGCTGGTGATTGCGGTGGGGGTCGTCGTTGACGACGCAATCATCGACGTCGAAAACATCATGCGCCGGTTGCGGCAGCACCGCAGCCGCGGCGGCGGTGAATCGACGGCGTCCGTCGTCCTGCGGGCGTCGCTGGAAATGCGGAGCCCTATCGTCTACGCCACGATCATCATCGTGGTGGCGGCCCTTCCTATCTTCTTCGTGAACGGGCTTACGGGAGTGTTCTTCAGGCCGCTTGCCGTCGCGTACACGCTCGCGGTGCTGGCCTCGATGCTCGTGGCGCTGACGGTGACGCCTGCCCTTGCCCTGATCCTGTTGGCCCGGGCGAAGCTGGAGCAACTGGACCCGCCGTTGGTGCGGGTACTCAAGCGTGCCTATCACGCCGTCCTGTCGCGCACCATGAAGCGGCCGCGCTACGGCTACGCCGGCTTCGGGGCGCTCGCCGTTGCGGGTGTGTTGATTGCGCCGCTGCTGGGGCAGTCCCTGTTCCCCACATTCAAGGAACGCGACTTCCTGATGCACTGGGTATCGGAACCCGGCACATCGGCAGCCGAGGAATACCGCATCGCCCAGCGGGGCTGCGAAGCGTTCCTCAAGGTGCCCGGCGTCCTGAATTGCGGAACGCACATTGGCCAGGCCTTCCAGGCCGACGAAATAGTCGGGGTCAATGCCGGTGAGCACTGGATCAGCATTGACCGCCATGCCAACTATGAGCAGACAGTTGCGGCAGTCCAGGAGGTCGTCGACGGATACCCGGGCCTGCACCGCGACGTGCAGACGTATCTGAAGGAAAGGATCGAGGAGGTTCTGACTGGTGCCAGCGAACCTATTCTCGTGCGGATATACGGTGACGATCTGAACGTCCTGCGTGAACAGGCCAAGCGGGTCAAGCAACTCCTCACCGACGTGAATGGAACCGACGAGCCACATATTTCCCTGGAAGTCGACGTCCCGCAGATCACCGTGAAGGTGAATCTTGCGGCGGCGGAAAAGTACGGCCTTAAGCCTGGGGATGTACGGCGCGCCGCTGCGACACTGATGGCCGGCGAAGAGGTGGGCGACGTGTTCCGCGACGGGCGGGCCTACGACGTCCAGGTGTGGAGCACGCCGGAGACGCGGACCAGCGTCACCACGGTCCAGAACCTGCCCATTGACACGCCGAGCGGGCAGCGGGTGCGCCTTGAGGACGTCGCCTCAGTCAGTGTCCAGCCCACTCCGAACCTCATTGACCGGACGAACGGGTCCCGCAGGGTTGAGGTCGGGTCCTTCATCGACCACGGGGCCGATCTTGGCCGCGTGGTGTCGCAGGTGCAGGAACGGCTGGAGGCCCTGAAACTGCCGGCCGGCTACAGCGTCCAGCTTCTGGGCGAATACACGGAGCGGCAGGCAGCCACGGAGCGCCTCACGATTTTCGCCGTCGCGGCGCTGATCCTGATCCTCGTGCTCCTGCAGGCGTCGTTCCGCAGCTGGCGGCTGGCCATCCTCGCCCTCCTGACCCTGCCGATCGCGCTGGTGGGCGGGGTCTTTGCCGCCTACTTCACCGGCGGCGTGCTGTCACTGGGCTCGCTTGTTGGGTTCCTGACGGTCATGGGCATCGCGGCCCGGAACGGCATCCTGCTCATCAGCCACTGCCAGCATCTGGAAAGGATTGAAGGGGTTCCGTTCAGCGGCTCGCTCGTGCTGCGGGGTGCCGGGGAAAGGCTGTCCCCAATCCTGATGACGACCCTCGCCACCGGGCTTGCCCTGGTGCCTCTGGTCGTCATGGGGGACGTGCCCGGCCACGAGATCGAATACCCGATGGCCGTGGTCATCCTGGGCGGACTCCTGACCTCCACGCTGCTCAACCTGTTCATTGTGCCGTCGCTGTATCTGCGGTTCGCCCAGTCAAGGAAGACCCGGAAAGCGGCAGAACAGGAGCGCGCCGTTCAGGAGCTTGCAGCCCAGTAAACACAGCCCAGTAGGCGCACTCACTACGCGGAATCCTGCGCCTGACCGCCGGGAGCATCACTCAGCCCGTGCTCCCGCGGTCAGGTGCAGGTTGCGCGTTTCGATGAGTTTGCGGAGGTAGCGCGCCAGGAAGAGTTTCTCCGCCAGGCGTCCCAGGAGCCCGCACGGCGCCGCGAAGTCAATCCGGTCCACCATGACGGTTCCGGCCCGGTCTGCGCTGAACGCGTGGACGTGGCGAAAGCGACGGAACGGGCCCCGGACCTGCTCATCGACGAAGTAATGGGGTGCCTGCATTTCGGTAATCCGGCTCGTCATGCGGATCGGCAGCCCGAAGTGCCAGGCGCGCCAGGTCACCTCCTGCCCCAGCGAAATCAGCCCGGACGTGACGCCACCCACGGCTTCCTCGCGGGAGCGGGCCATCGAGTCCTTGTGCGCGTCGATGCTTCGGGAGAGGTCAAACAGCTCGGTCATCCCGATGGTTGTCCGCGTGGTGCTTTCGAAGGTGACGGCCATGCTCAGAGTATGCCAGCAGTTTCACCGCGCTACGCTGTCTGCTCACGTCCCGCGGCCACTGATAGGCGTAAGCTATCAGAGCCCCGGCAGGCTTCCGCACTCAGGGGCAGGCCGCCAAGGGGCAGGGCCAGGTCCGGGCCAAACACCGGACCGGACCGGGAAAGGAGCTGGCTTGGACACCCGGAAGCTGAAGTATTTCCTGGCGGTGGTCGACCACGACGGATTCAACCGGGCGGCAGAACACCTGCTCATTGCACAGCCGTCCCTGTCCCAGACCATCGCCAGCCTGGAGAGGGACCTGGGCGTGCCGCTGTTCCACCGCATCGGGCGCCGGGCTGTCCTCAGCGAGGCCGGAAAGGAACTCGTGGGCCCCGCCCGACTGGTGATGCGGGACCTGGACGCAGCCCAGTCCGCCGTGCAGGCGCTCCGCGGCCTGCGGAGCGGCCGCCTGGACATCATCACCATGCCCTCCCCCGGCATCGAGCCGCTGACATCCATGACCGCCGAGTTCACCAGGCTGCACCCGGAGGTCCGCCTCAACGTCAGCGCCGCCTTCACTCCGGAGGAGGTCGTCGAGTCGGTCCGCAGCGGCAGCACCGAAATTGGCCTGGCCGGTTCCTCCAGTCCGATCCGGGTCCCCGGAGTCAACGTCCTGGACCTGGAACGCCAGCCGCTCATCCTCATCGTCAACCCCCACGCGGACACCTTCGCCGCCGGGGGCACCATCCAGCGCGAGGACCTGGACGGGCACCGGCTGATCGCCAGCCAGCGCGGATCACTGATGCGCTGGCTCGTGGACGACGCCCTTGCCCATGGCGTTAGAGCCGAAATCGTCGTCGAAGTCGCGCACCGGACCTCGATCCTGCCCCTGGTGCTGGCGGGCGTCGGGCACGCCGTCATGCCATCATCCTGGGCGCCCACCGCGCACAAGGCGGGCCTTCGCACCCTGCAGATTGAGCCCGTCTCCCACCTGGACGTGGCCATCCTGAGCCGGAAGGACGGCCTGACACCCGCCGCCCGTGCTTTCCTGAAGGTTGCTGAGCTGCACGTGGCCCCGGCCAGCCCGTCGATTGCTCCGTAAGTGCCGTTTTCAGCCCCCAAAACGGCAGCTACGGAGCAGTCGACGAGTAGCGTACATAGGCTGAACCTATTTAGCGGATTGAATCTTGGTCTTGGACGCAGGTAACGGCTCTGGCCTCTACTTGAAGAGGAAGAAAACAGCGTGACCCCGCTAACAGGACCACGCTGCCAACACACTCGACGAGGAGAACGCCATGAGCGCCACCCAGACATTCAGCATCGCTTCAATCCCCGCAGACGGCGTCGGCAAGGAAGTTGTCTCCGCCGGCCGCCGCGTCCTGGACGCCCTGGCAGAGAACTCCGGCGGCAAGTTCGCCTTCGACTGGACCGAGTTTCCCTGGGGCTGCGGCTACTACGAAAAGACCGGACAGATGATGGACCCCAACGGACTGGAGGCCCTGAAGGACTTTGACGCCATCTACTTCGGCGCCGTCGGCTGGGAAAACGTCCCGGACCACATCAGCCTGTGGGGCCTGCGCCTGAACATCACGCAGAACTTCGACCAGTGGGCCAACATCCGGCCGGTGAAGTTCCTCCCGGGTGTCGAGTCCCCGCTCCGCAAGGCGGACCATACCGAACTCGACTGGATCGTTGTCCGCGAGAACAGTGAAGGTGAATATGCGGGCCTGGGCGGACGGAACCTGAGCGGCCGCGGGCCCGGCAACGAGGTGGCCCTGCAGACCGCGCTGTTCACCGAGAAGGGCTGCGAGCGCATCATGCGGTTCGCCTTCGACCTCGCCCGGACCCGCACGGTGAAGAAGGTTTCCTCGGTGACCAAGTCCAACGCCCAGCAGTACGGCATGGTCCTGTGGGATGAAGTCTTCAACCGCGTGGCCCTGGACTACCCGGACGTGCAGACCGAGAGCGTCCTGGTCGACGCCATGAGCGCGAAGTTCATCCTCAAGCCCGAGGACCTCTCCGTCGTCGTGGCGTCCAACCTGAACGCCGACATCCTGTCCGACCTCGGTTCGGCCCTGGCCGGCAGCCTCGGCCTGGCGGCGAGCGCCAACCTGAACCCCGAGCGCCGCTTCCCGTCGATGTTCGAACCGGTCCACGGATCCGCCCCGGACATCGCCGGCAAGGGCATCAGCAACCCGATCGGCGCGATTGCCAGCGCCGCGCTCATGCTGGACCACTTCGGCCTGCACGAGGAAGCCCGCAAGGTGGAGGCCGCCATCGAGCAGACCACCGGCGCCGGGTACCTGACCCGCGACATCGGCGGCGACGCCAACACCGAGGACGTCACCGAGGCCATCATCAGGGCCCTGACCAGCACACTGGCAACCGTCTAGCCCGCTGACTTAAACGTACGACGGCGGCCAGCCGGCCGCCGTCGTAATCCCCCTTTTCCCCCGCTCCAAAGAAATTCCACAATGAGGTAGGAATCATGGACCACATCACCACCGCCGGTCGGGCAGTACCTGCCCGCAAGACCCGCTGGTACAAGCAGCTGTACTTCTGGGTACTGACCGCCATTCTCATCGGCATCCTGGTCGGCTGGCTCGCGCCGTCCACGGGCATCGCCATGGAACCCATCGGCACCACCTTCGTGAATTCGATGAAGATGCTCATCGGCCCCATCGTGTTCCTGACCATCGTGGGCGGCATCGCCAGCGTCGCGGACCTGAAAAAGGTCGGCATGACGGGCCTGAAGGCCCTGACCTACTTCCAGATCGGCACCATCTGCGCCATGGTCTTCGGGCTGGTGGCCATCAACGTCTTCCGCCTCGGTGACGGCGTCAACGCGGACGCGTCCACCATCAAGACCTCCGAGTCCGCCGCGAAGCTCATCGACGCCGGACAGCACCAGGAATGGTGGCAGTTCCTCACCCACATCATCCCCAACAGCATTGTGGGCCCGTTCGTTGAGGGCGACATCCTGCAGATCATCTTCATCGCCGTCGTCTTTGGCATCGCCCTCAATGCCATGGGCAAGGTGGGCGCCCCCGTCCTGGACGGCGTGCAGCGCCTGACCGGGGTCATGTTCAAGATCCTCAGCTTCATCATGAAGGCCGCCCCGCTGGGTGCATTCGGCGCGATGGCATTCGCTGTCGGCAAGTACGGTGTGTCCTCGCTGACCAGCATGGGCGGACTCATCGCCCTCTTCTACGCCACTTCCATCCTGTTCATCGTGGTGGTCCTGGGCTCGATCATGGCGTTCCTCAAGCTGAACATCTTCACCATGATCCGCCACCTTAAAGAGGAATACATGCTCATCCTGGGCACCTCCACCGCCGAACCGGCCCTTCCCGGCCTGATGCGCAAGCTCGAGGATGCCGGCGTGAAGAAGGAAACCGTCGGCCTCGTGGTCCCCACCGGCTACAGCTTCAACCTCGACGGCGCCGCCATCTACCTCTCCCTGGCGGCGCTCTACATCGCCCAGGCCACCAACACCGACCTGACCATCGGGCAGCAGTTGGGCCTGCTCGCCGTCATGCTGCTCACCTCCAAGGGCGCAGCAGGCGTTGCAGGCGGCGGCTTCATCGCCCTCACTGCAACCCTGACCACCATCGGCACCATTCCGGCTGCCGGCATCATGCTCATCTTCGGCATCGACAAGTTCATGTCCGAATGCCGCGCCATCGTGAACTTCACCGGCAACGCCGTCGCCACCCTCTTCATTGCCTGGTGGGACCGGACCCTCGACGCCGACCGTGCACGTCGCGTCTTCGCCGGAGAAACCGTCGAGCCGATGTCCGCAGAGGACCCCGTACATATCGACGACGTCACCGACATCGACGACGACCTGACCGAATACGGCCACCACGACCCCAAGCACAACGAATCCGGGGATCCGGCACCCAAGCATGCTGCCGACGTCGAAACATCACCGTCCGCTGACCGCCGCCCCGCCTACTCGGAAAACGTCTGACATGGCCGGCACCACCGCCCCGAAAACCGTGCGGGCCCTGATCGCACCCGACAAGTTCAAAGGCAGCCTCACTGCGGCCGAGGTGGCCGCCGCCCTGGCCGCAGGGCTCCGCTCGGCAGCTGACGCGGCCGGCAGGGCCGGCGCGGTCCACTGTGAACTGCTACCGCTCGCCGACGGCGGGGATGGCAGTGTGGATGCCGCCGTCACCTCCGGTTTTGCCCGCCACAGCGTCACCGTGTCCGGTCCTGCCGGCCGGCCCGTCCAGGCGGACATCGCGTTCGACGGCGCCACAGCCGTAGTCGAGGTGGCCAACACCTGTGGCCTCGCACTTGTGCCGGCCGGCAAGCTGGACCCGCTGGCTGCCTCCAGCCGCGGCTTCGGGGAAGCGGTCCTGTTCGCCCTTGGCCTCAAGCCGGCCCGGGTGGTGCTCGCCTTGGGCGGCAGTGCCAGCACAGACGGCGGCATGGGCATGCTGTCCGCGCTGGGCTACCGCTTCCGTGACGCTGCCGGACATGAGCTCAACGGCAGCGGCGAAGCCCTGGGCCGGATCCGGTCCATCGAACGGACCAGCTTTCCGGGGTTGGCCGGCGTCGAGCTCGTCGTGGCCAGCGATGTGCACAATCCGCTGCTTGGCCCGCAGGGGGCTCCTGCCGTTTTCGGGCCGCAGAAGGGTGCCGGGCCCGGGGAAATCGCGGTCCTCGAAGACGGGCTGAAGCACTTTGTGGGCATGCTGGCCGCGTCCAGGATCCCGGAGCCCGGGAGGCTGGCGGAACACCCCGGCGCCGGCAGCGCGGGCGGACTCGGGTTCGCCTGCCTGCTCCTGGGGGCGGTGCAGGTGTCAGGCGCGGACTACTTCCTGGACCTGCTGGACTTCAACACCCGCAAGGACAGCTGCGACGTCGTCATCACCGGCGAGGGGAGCATCGACGAACAGACCCTGGCCGGCAAACTCCCGGCCGCCCTCGCCCGGCGCTCTGGCGGCCGGCCGATCATCGCGGTGGCAGGCAGGTCCCTTCTCCGGAAGGAGCGCTGGGCCGAGATGTCATTGACCCGGGTCTACACGCTGGCCGAGTACACGGAACGGGACTCCGCCAGCGACCCCGGGCTGTCCGCCGCCCTGCTGCGCCGGATCGGTCAGGACATAGCCGCAGGCCTCCTGTAGCCGGCGTGGCAAGGAACTTGGCAGGAGCAGAGCTCGACCAGAAGCCGCAGAGAAGGCCCCGCAGATGCGGGGCCTTTCTTTGCTGTGCCTACGCGTTCTCGCGGATGCGGTCAGGCTCACGGTCAGCGGTTTCCTCCAGCCGGGCGAGGTAGGCCCACATCCTGCTTTCCTCTGCCTGCACCTGGGGTTCAGGGGTCTCGGCCGGCCTTGCTTCCGGACGTCCCTCGGCCTCCTTGGCCGCTTCCTTCCTGTAATTCCGCCATCCCTCACACGATGAATAGCACATCACCGACCTCCTAACAGTTGGTGTCCCTTAATCGTCCTCCCATTGCCGGACGGTGTCGATTGACAGGAGGCCGCGCCGCCCCTGCTCACGCGAGCCGCTGACGGACGATGTCGCTCACGGCCTTTCCGTCAAAGCGGCCGGCCACCCGGGCTGTCACCGGCTTCATCACGGCGCCCATGTGCCGCACCGACAGCTCCGTGCCGTCCGCCCGCAAACCCTCGATCACCTCGTCCACGATGCTTTCCACCTCGGCGGCGGAGAGCGCCTTCGGGAGGTAGGCCTCAATCACCTCGGCTTCGGCGACCTCCGCTGCTGCCCGTTCCGATTCCCCGGCCTCGGTGTAGATGCGGGCGGTGTCCCGCCGTTTCGCGGCTTCCTTCTGCAGCAGCGCGGTCACTTGCTCGTCGTCCAGCTCCACCGGCGTCTTGCCGGACTTCTCCCGGGTCTCGATCTCGCCCAGGACGCTGCGCACGGTGCCCAGGGCTACCTTGTTGTGCTCCTTCAGATGTGCAACGACGTCCCCGTGGAGGCGTTCCTTCAGCGTGGCCATGATGTCCTTCTCTCGGGATGAGTGTGTACCTCAATCGTGGACCCGGCCGGGCTGCACTGCCAGAACCCCGCACCGTCCGCGGCCACGCACGCTCTGAGGACACGCACTGCCGGAGCCCCGCACCGACCGCGGCCCCGCTGTGGCCCGGATCGGCTTTTTGCCGCGTGTCCTTCTCCACTGCCGGCCGCTTTCGCACATATGTTCTATGTATGGAAGAGGAACATCCCGGTGAACTTGCGGGGCAGATGTCAATCAATGAGCTCCTTGTCGCGATGGGCGAAGCCCCCGTGGTGAGCATGCTGGATCTGGTGGTTCCCGACGACGCGTCGTCCCTGATTGAGGATCCCCCCACGCTGCCCGGCCTGTAAACCGGGCCCGAAAGGCCGCGCTCCTTAAGCAAGGCAGGCCCCTGTAGCCTAGATCCCTATGGTTTATGTGCAAGTCCCCGGCCCGTCCCTGCCCGAACAATGGTGGGACCGGGTGGTTGCCGGATTCACCCAGACCGCGGTTCCCGCAGTCACCGTCACCGAGCTCCTGGCCGTGGTGCTCATTGCGGCGGTCCTCTCCGTTCCCCGCGCCACGTGGCGCTATTTCGGCCTGCTCGCCACGGTGACCCACGAACTGGGGCACGCCTTTGCCGCCCTGACCAGCGGACAGCGGCTGGGCGGCATCCGGCTGCAGCTCAACCATGGCGGCACCACCACGTCCTATACCCGGGGACGCGCGGCCGCCGTGTGGTCAGGCTTCTGGGGCTATCCCGTTCCAGGCGTGACCGGTGCCGCTCTGGTGTGGGCCGGATTCAGCGGCTGGGGGCCGGCCGCCATGTCTGCCGGACTGCTGGTCCTGCTGGCCTCGCTGATCTTCATCCGGAATGCCGCCGGCGTGCTCATCCTCCTGGGGGCCGTGGTGGCGGTGGCAGCCATGATCATCAACGTGCCCGCCGCGTTCACCGGCCACGTGGCCATCATCCTGGGCCTCGCCCTCCTGGTTGCCGCGGTGCGGGACCTGTTCAAGCTGACCAATGTCCACCTGCGGCGACGGGACCAGCTGCGGTCCTCCGACGCCTACATCCTGTACCGCGCCACAGCCGTGCCGTCCGGCGTCTGGATCGCAATGTTCTCCCTGGTGGTGGCGGGCTGCTGGGTGCTTGCCTGGCTGCCGATGTCGCGGGTCTTTGGGGCGGCGACATAGTCTGGTGCCATGAGTGAGAAGACCAGCGCAGTCGAAGCACACAAAGGACGCCATGCAGGGGAACCGCGCAGCAGGGAACTGCACGCCGCGGAGCCCCGCAGCACGGAACAGCCCAGCCCGGACCAACCCGGCCCCGACCAGGACAGCACGGATGTACACAGCACAAGGGGCGCCTACGTCACCGGCGGTGAGTTCAACCGTGACACCAACTACATCGAGGACCGCATCACCCGGAACGGCGCCCCCGGACCGAACGGCGAGCCGGGCTGGCCGGCGGAGCCTGGACGCTATCGGCTGATAGCCGCGCGGGCTTGCCCGTGGGCCAACCGCACAATCATCGTCCGCCGCCTCTTGGGGCTTGAGGACGCCATCAGCCTCGGCCAGCCCGGCCCTACCCACGATGCCCGGTCCTGGACCTTCGACCTGGACGCGGACGGCAAGGACCCCGTGCTGGGCATCGAGCGCCTGCAGGAAGCTTACTTCCGCCGCTTCCCCGACTACCCCCGCGGCATCACCGTACCCGCTGTGGTGGACGTCGCCAGCGGTGCGGTGGTCACCAACAACTATCCGCAGATCACGCTGGACTTCTCCACGGAATGGACCGACTTCCACCGGCCGGGTGCGCCGCAGCTGTATCCGGAGCACCTGCGCGGGGAAATCGACAGCGTCAACAAGCGCGTATTCACCGAGGTCAACAACGGTGTCTACAGGTGCGGCTTTGCCGGTTCCCAGGAGGCTTACGATGCCGCCTACACCCGGCTGTGGGACGCGATGGACTGGCTCGAGGAACGGCTAACCGGCCAGAGGTACCTGGTGGGCGACTCCATCACCGAGGCGGACGTCCGGCTGTTCACCACCCTCGCGCGCTTCGATGCCGTCTACCACGGCCACTTCAAGTGCAACCGGAACAAGCTCAGCGAAATGCCGGCGCTGTGGGGTTATGCCCGGGACCTGTTCCAGACGCCCGGCTTTGGGGACACCATCGACTTCGTGCAGATCAAGCAGCATTACTACATCGTGCACGAGGACATCAATCCCACACAGATCGTCCCGGCCGGCCCCGAGCTGTCCGGCTGGCTGACCGCACACGGCAGGGAGTCCCTGGGCGGCAGCCCATTCGGCGAGGGCACTCCGCCGGGACCGGTCAAGGCTGGCGAAGAAGTGGCCGCCGGCCACGGAGCCCATTAGCACCGCAGGGGCGCGATGAGCTCCTCGAATCAGCACCAGGCGGCCCGTGATCCGCTGCCCCGCAGGATCTGGCGGTTAGTGTCCACCAGGGTTGCGGGGGCGCTCGCCGCCCCGCGCCTGCAACTTGCCGCCAAAGCGGGGCTGGCGGCCGGCATCGCCTTCTGGGTTGCGCCGCTCATGCCCGGAGGCGCCGCCCATTATGCGTACTACGCCCCGCTCGGCGCGCTGGTGGCCATGTACGAGAACGTCTCGGGTTCCATGCGTCAGGGTTTCCAGACACTGGTCGGGCTGGGCGCAGGCATCGGACTGGCTTTCGTCCTCTTCAGTTTCGGGGCCACGCCGCTCAGCGTTGCGGCAGTCATGGCACTGGGCGTCCTGCTCGCTGGGCTGCCGCGCCTGGGCGCCGGCCGGGACTGGATTCCGACGGCGGCCCTGCTGGTGCTGCTGGTAGGCAGGCAGAACCCGGACGATTTCTCGTTCGGCTACCTGCTGCAGATGGGCGTGGGCGTGGTGGTGGGCGTCGCCGTCAACCTGCTGGTGTTTCCGCCGCTCCATTTCAACGCCGCGGCACTCAGCCTCGCGGAGCTGCGGCTTTCCCTGGCCCGCCAGCTCTCCGACATGGCCGCGGCGATGCACGAAAAATGGCCGCCCGAACACGAGGACTGGTCGCGCCGGTCCGAGGACCTGGCCCAGTCGGCCCGCTCCGTCCGGGCTGCCGTCCAGAAGGCCGACGCGAGCAGGGCGGCAAACCCGCGCCGCCGTTTCCATCCGCGTGACGTGGACAAGGACTACCGCAGCGTCCGCGATCTTGAACAGATCACCTTCCACATCCAGGACATGACCGAGGTGCTTGCGGATGTCATCTGGAGCGAGGACATGCCTTTCACCATCCCCCTCCCGTACAGCGAGCCGCTCGCCGAGGCCCTTTCTGCCGTGGGTGAGGTGCTCCGCTCGGCGGAGGAGGACGACGCCGAACGGCAGGCAGAGCTGTTCCGGGCAGCAAATGCGGCGGTAGCCTCCCTCGAGGACCGCACCGCCACCGAAGGCAACGGGGCCGGCACGCCAAGCGCCGCAGGGTCAATCCTGCTGAGTTTGCACCGCATCCTCCGGGTCGCCAACCCGAAGGGCAAGTAGTCCGGCACAGCATCTCTGCGGAGCACCGGTGCAGGCGGCTACAGCGCAGCCACCGATCCACTGAAGTGCTTGCGGCCGGACCGCTGGCTCCAGGCTACGTAGTCGGACCGGAGCCAGCCGCCGTCCCCGGATTCCGCCGTCGAAATGTCCAGCGCCACCCGGGCAGGCAGGAAAACCGGGGCCTCGAACCCCACGTCCCAGCGGAAGGCGTCGCCTTTGACTGCGCCCACGTCCGCCAGCGCCCGTGACGCCAGGTACATGCCGTGGGCAATGGACCGCCGCAACCCCAGGGCCTTGGCGGATAGGACGCTCAGATGGATCGGGTTGAAGTCCCCGGACACAGCGGCGTACGCGCGGCCGGTATCCACACCTAGCTCCCAGAGCCCGGTGGGATCCGGTGCCGAGAAGCCCTGGGCGGCGGTTGCCGCCGAGGCCTTGTCGATGCCGGGCAGGAACACCCCCTTGGCCAGATAGGTGGACACGCCGCACCAGCACGCGGCGCTGTCACCGGCGGCGCGCACCTCCACGGCAATATCCACCTGGGTTCCGGCGCGGTGCGCCCGGAGTGCCTCCGCCCTGGCCGCAATGTCCAGCGGTTCAGTGAACCTCACCGGCCTGCGGTACTCAATCACGTTCCGCAGATGGATCATCCCCAGCAGGGGCAACGGAAAATCGTCCCGGTTCATAACGCTCATGGTCACCGGGAACGCCAGTGCATGGATGAACCCCGCCGGCAACACATCGCTTGCGGTCTCGCCCAGCAGGTGCTGGTATGCCGTAAGGTTTTCGACGTCGGGCCGGACGTCCCGGACTTCGTGGCTCACGGCGGGAAGCACGCCGTCGGCATGGGAGCCCAGGATCCTGCGGCGGGCGGCCGTGGCCGCCGCGTTCACGTAAAGCTTGGACAGGGACGGCATCTCCCCCAGGATGAGGGGCTGGCTGGCGGTCATGCCCCCACCAGGTTCTGCCCGCACACCCTCAGCACCTCTCCGGAAATGCCCCCGGCCGAATCACCCGCGAGGAACGAAATGGCCTCGGCAACATCCTCCGGCCGGCCGCCCTGCTGCAGCGAATTCAGCCGGCGGGCAATCTCCCTGGTGGCGAACGGGATCCGTGCCGTCATCTCCGTCTCGATGAATCCGGGTGCCACGGCATTGATCGAACCGCCGTACTGCGCCAGGAGCGGTGCCGTGGCCCGGACCATGCCCATCACCCCGCCCTTGGAGGCCGCATAGTTGGTCTGCCCGCGGTTCCCGGCAATTCCGCTCGTGGAGGCCACCGACACGATACGCGGCGCTGAACGGAAGTGCTCCGAGGCAAGGAGCGCCTCATTGATGCGCAGCTGGGCAGCGATGTTCACTTCAATCACTGAACCCCACCGGGACGGGTCCATGTTGACCAGCAATTTGTCCCGGGTAATGCCGGCATTGTGGACCACGACGTCGAGCCGTCCGTGGCGGTGCACTGCGTGGTCGATGATTCGCTGCCCGGCGTCGTCGCGCGTGATGTCCAGCTGCAGTGCGGTGCCGCGAACCCCATTGGCAACCTCCGCCAGGTGGTCCCCGGCCGCGGGAACGTCCACGGCCACCACCGTGGCGCCGTCACGGTGCAGTGTCCGGGCGATGGACGCACCAATACCGCGGGCCGCGCCGGTCACCACGGCGACCTTCCCCGCGAGCGGCGCGTCGGCGTCGTCGGGCAGGCTGCCTTCCGCGGACGTGACGCGGACGAACTGGCCGTCCACGAACGCTGACCGGGCGGAGAGGAAGAAGCGCAGCGCACCCAGGGCCGACGGGGCGGTGGGACTGACGTCCTCGGCCAGGAGGATGCCGTTTCCGGTGGCTCCGGCGCGCAGTTCCTTGGCCAGCGACCGCAGCAGACCGTCCACGCCCTGCCGCGCGGCGGCTCTGGCCGGCGTACCGCCGGGCACGCGTGAGACTGTCACCACCCGTCCGCCGGGGGCCAGGTCGCGCAGCGACGGAGCTGCCGCCAGGACCGGGTGCTCCAGGTCGCCGGGGGCTTCGAGGGCGTCGAGGACTAGCACAATTCCTGCGAGCTTTTCCTTGGGTACGGCGTGCCGGCGGACGTCGAGTCCCCACGACAGCAGCTCCGCCGCGATCCCGTCCGCTCCGGGGCCGGGGCCGGGGCCGGGGCCGGGGCCGCAAACCAGGACCGGTCCGTCGACCAGTGGCTGGCCCGGCCGAAAGCGCCGCAGTTCGGCCGGCTGCGGCAGGCCGAGCTTCCGGGCCAGATCCCGTCCGAGGCGGTGGTTCACCAGCCGTGCGTAGGTGTCAGTCATGAATGTCCCCCGGGGTGTCACCTTCCGTGTACGCCTCGAGCAGCGCGACGACGCCCTGGCCGCCCGCAGCGCAGACGGACACGAGCCCCAAGGCGGGGCGTCCTCCGGCATTGCCCTTCTCATGCAGCATCTTGGCAAGCGTGGCCACGATGCGTCCGCCCGTGGCGGCGAACGGGTGCCCGGCTGCCAGCGATGATCCGTTGACGTTCAGTCTGGACCGGTCGACCTTTCCGAAAGCGCCGTCCAGTCCGAGGCGCTCGCGGCCGAATTTTTCGTCCTCCCAGGCGGCGAGAGTGCTCAGGACTGTCCCGGCGAAGGCTTCGTGGATCTCGAAGAAGTCGATGTCGTCCAGGGTGAGGCCGTTGCGTGCCAGCAGGCGCGGGACGGCGAACACCGGTGCCATCAGCAGCCCGTCCTTGCCGTGGACGAAATCGACAGCGGCTGCCTCGCCATCGAGGACCGTGGCGAGCTTGGGCAGGTCATGCCCGTCCGCCCAGTCCTCCGAAGCGAGCAGCACCGTTGAGGCGCCGTCCGTGAGCGGCGTGGAGTTGCCCGCCGTCATGGTGGCTTCCGAACCGAGGTTCCGGCCGAACACAGGCTTCAGCGACGCCAGCTTTTCGGCGCTGGTATCGGCCCTGAGGTTGGAGTCGCGGGTGAGCCCGCGGTACGGCGTGAGGAGATCGTCGAAGAATCCGGCGTCATAGGCGGCGGCGAGGTTCCGGTGGCTGTTGAGGGCAAGCTCGTCCTGGGCCTCGCGGGAGATGTTCCACTGCGCTGTGGTCAGGGCCTGGTGCTCACCCATCGAGAGGCCGGTCCGGGGCTCTCCGGTGTTCGGCGCGTCCGGGGCGAGGTCCTTGGGCCGCAGCCGGGCGAGGATCTGAAGCCGCTGAGGGAGTGTCTTGGCCCGGCTGAGGTCCAGCAGCACCTCGCGAAGGCCCTCGCTGACGGCAATGGGCGCATCCGAGGCGGAGTCCACGCCGCCCGCGATGGCGGAGTCCAGCTGGCCGAGCCGGATCTTGTTGGCCAGGCCCAGCACTGTTTCCAGGCCGGTGGCACAGGCCTGCTGCAGGTCATAGGCAGGAGTTTCCGGTGACAGCGCCGAGCCCAGGACTGCCTCGCGGGTCAAGTTGAAGTCCCGGGAGTGCTTGAGGACGGCGCCGGCGGCCACTTCTCCGATGCGCTCCTCCTGCAGGCCGAAGCGGGCGATCAGGCCGTCGAGGGCTGCGGTGAGCATGTCCTGGTTGGACGACTTGGTGTACGCACCGCCTGTCCGGGCGAACGGGATCCTGTTGCCGCCCACCACCACGGCTTTCCGCACGGTTTGAGGCTGACGATCCACGGGCATGTGTTATCTCCTTTGATCCGGCTGGTTATCGATACCCAGCGTACCTGATACGCTGGGTATCGTGAACCAAACCCCTCCCTCTCCTCCTGCCGGCTCCCCCTCGGACGCGGTGGACGGCCGCGCCTCGCGCTGGCAGGGGCACCGGGCGGAACGCAGGCGCGAGCTCATCAAGGCGGCCCGGCGGGCAGTACACACGCTGGGCAGCGACGCGTCCATGGAGGACATTGCCACGGCGGCCGGCACGTCAAAGTCGGTGTTCTACCGGTACTTCGGGGACAAGGCCGGGCTGCAGCAGGCCGTGGGGGAAGTCGTGCTGGGACAGATGCAGCAGCGCATCAGGGAGGCGGCGCAAAGCGCGCAGTCTCCCCGTGAGGGCCTGTTCGCCATGGTCTCGGCCTACCTGCAGATGGCTGAAACCAGCCCCAACGTCTACACGTTTGTCACCCGGTACTCCGCCGCGGAGTCCGACGGCGGTCCCACCTCGATCACGACGGCCGGCGCCCTGGGCCACTTTTTTGACGCCATTGCGGACATGATCGCCACGCCGATGCGCGCCCACCTCGGCGAAGGCAGGGAATCCATCATCGGCTACTGGCCCAACGCCGCCATCGGCCTGGTCCGCAACGCCGGCGAACAGTGGCTGGCCAGCCCGGACTCCCCCGCCAAGCCGGACCAGGAAACCATGGCACGCCAAATCACGGACTGGCTGTGCGTCGGCATTGCGCCGGAACTCACGGACATTCACTAGCACCGGAACCTGCCACTACCAACGAAGGAAGCGACATGACTGAAGTAGCTGACCGCCCGGCGGGCACAACCACCCGCGCAGCTGCAACCGGGACGGCGCCTCCATCTCCCGCCGTCGACGTCGCCGCCCTGGGTGAGCAACTCCTGGGCAAGTGGGCAACCGTCCGCCGGCAGATGCGGGACTTGGCAGCACGCGAGGAGCTCCACAAGACGGAGGGGCTCACGCACACGGAGCACCGCCTGCGCACCTTCGAACAGCTGAAGCACCTGGTGGACAGCGGCGCCGTCCACCGCGCCTTCCCGGCCGCCTTCGGCGGATCCGACGACCACGGCGGCAACATCGCCGGCTTTGAGGAACTGGTCACCGCAGACCCGTCGCTGCAGATCAAGGCCGGCGTGCAGTGGGGCCTGTTTGGCTCGGCCGTGATGCACCTCGGCACGGACGAACACCACAGGAAGTGGCTGCCGGGCATCATGAACCTGGACATTCCGGGCTGCTTCGCCATGACCGAAACCGGACACGGCTCGGACGTCGCCAGCATCGCCACCACGGCAACCTACGATCCGGACGCGCAGGAGTTCGTGATCCACACCCCGTTCCGCGCCGCCTGGAAGGACTACATCGGCAACGCGGCCATTGACGGCCTCGGCGCCGTGGTGTTCGCCCAGCTGGTTACGCGCGGAGTCAACCATGGCGTGCACGCCTTCTACGCGGACCTCCGCGATCCAGTCACCAAGGCATTCCTGCCGGGGATTGGCGGCGAGGACGACGGCGTGAAGGGCGGGCTCAACGGTATCGACAACGGCCGGCTGCACTTCGACCATGTCCGCGTCCCCCGCACGAACCTGCTTAACCGGTACGGCGACGTCGATGCCGAGGGCAACTACAGCTCGCCCATCGCGAGCCCGGGCCGGCGGTTCTTCACCATGCTCGGCACGCTGGTGCAGGGCCGCGTCAGCCTGGACGGTGCCGCCGTCGCTGCATCCAAGATCGCCCTCAAGACCGCCATCACCTACGCCGCCGAACGCCGGCAGTTCAACGCCTCGTCCCCCGTCGAGGAAGAAGTACTGCTGGACTACCAGCGGCACCAGCGCAGGCTCTTTACCCGGCTGGCCACCACCTACGCGGCGGGCTTCGCGCACGACCAGCTGCTCGAAAAGCTGGACGACGTCTTCTCCGGCGCGCACGATTCCGACGAGGACCGCCAGGACCTGGAAACCCTGGCCGCGGCGCTGAAGCCGCTGAGCACCTGGCACGCACTGGACACTCTGCAGGAGTGCCGCGAGGCCTGCGGCGGGGCCGGGTTCCTGATCGAGAACCGTTTCGCCTCGCTCCGTGCCGACCTCGACGTCTATGTCACCTTCGAGGGCGACAACACCGTCCTGCTGCAGCTCGTGGCCAAGCGGCTGCTGGCTGACTACGCCAAGGAGTTCCGCAGCGCCACGTTCGGCGTGCTGGCGCGGTACGTCGTTAACCAGGCCGCCGGAAACGCCGTCCACCGCACCGGCCTGCGCCAGGTGGCACAGTTCGTGGCCGACACCGGCTCCGCGCAGAAGGCCGCCATTGCCCTCCGCGACGAGGAGAGCCAGCGCGCACTGCTCACGGACCGCGTCCAGACCATGGTTGCCGAAGCAGCCACTGCGCTCAGGGGTGCCAGCCGGCTGCCGCAGCGTGAGGCGTCTGCCCTGTTCAATCAGCATCAGGACGAGCTGATCGACGCCGCCCGCGCGCACGCCGAACTTTTGCAGTGGGAGGCCTTTACCGAGGCGCTGGGCCAGGCCGCTGACCCGGGAACCAGGACCGTGCTGACCTGGCTCCGGGACCTGTTCGGGCTGTCCCTCATCGAGAACAACCTCGCGTGGTACCTGATGAACGGCAGGCTCTCGATGCAGCGGGCACGTACCGTGGGCGGGTACATCAACCGGCTCCTGGTCAAGCTGCGCCCCCATGCGCTGGACCTCGTGGACGCGTTCGGCTACGGCCCGGCCCACCTCCGCGCCGCCATTGCCACCGGCGCTGAAAAAGTCCGCCAGGATGAGGCGCGCGATTACTACCGGGTGCAGCGCGCCAGCGGCACAGCCCCGGTGCCGGAGAAGTCACTCCCCAACCGCTCCCTAACCTCGCAAGCTCGGCCAGGGGACCCTGCGGTCGTGGGCCCAAACCGCTCCGTAGGCTCGCAAGCTCGGCCAGGGGACCCTGCGGTCGTGGGCCCAAACCGCTCCGTAGGCTCGCAAGCTCGGCCAGGGGACCCTGCGGTCGTGGGCCCAAACCGCTAATAAGTCCAACGCCCGACGGCGGTGCCTCCGGAAGGGGGCACCGCCGTCGGGCGTTAATGGGTTACGAGACTGGCGCTAGCTGAGCACCGAGCGGTAGACGTCCAGGGTGGTCTGGGTGATCGACTCCCAGGAGAAGTGCTCCTCGGCACGCTTGCGGCCGGCCTGGCCCATGGTGCGGGCCCGGTCCGGGTCGGACACGACCTCGGTCAGGGCCGCTGCGAACTCGCTGACGAACTTCTCGGGATCCAGCGGCGTGCCGGTCCCGTCGGTCACCTGTTCGAGCTCCACCAGCAGGCCGGTCTCGCCGTGGTTGACCACCTCGGGGATGCCGCCGGTTGCGCTGGCCACCACGGCTGCGCCGCAGGCCATCGCTTCAAGGTTCACAATGCCGAGCGGCTCATAGATGGACGGGCAGGCGAACGCGGTGGCGTGGCTCAGGACCTGGATGAGCTCGTTGCGGGGAAGCATGCGTTCGATCAGCACCACGCCGCTGCGTTGGCTCTGCAGTTCCTCGATCAGCCGAGCGGTCTCGGCGGCCAGTTCCGGAGTGTCCGCCGCGCCGAGGCAGAGAACCAGCTGCACGTCCGCCGGGAGCTTGGCGGCCGCGCGCAGCAGGTACGGGACACCCTTCTGCCGGGTGTTGCGGCCCACGAACACTACGCTGGGGCGGGCGGGGTCGATGCCCAGGGTGCGGATGACGTCGTCGTTCTCGTCACGGTTCCACAGGCTGACGTCGATGCCGTTGTGCACCACCTTGACCTTGGCCGGGTCAACCTCCGGGTAGCTGCGCAGGATGTCCTGGCGCATGCCCTCGGAGACGGCGATGATCGCGGCCGCAGCCTCGTACGCGGTCTTCTCCACCCATGAGGAGAGGGCATAACCGCCGCCCAGCTGCTCTGCCTTCCACGGCCGGAGCGGTTCCAGGCTGTGGGCACTGAGCACGTGCGGGATGCCGTGCAGCAGCGATGCCAGGTGGCCGGCCATGTTGGCGTACCACGTGTGCGAATGCACCAGGTCCGCGCCGGCGACATCCGGGACGATCCGCAGGTCAACGCCCAGGGTCTGCACAGCGGCGTTCGCATCACCCAGGTCCTCGGGCACCGAGTAGGAGGTCACGGCGGCGCCATGATAGTCGGCGTCCCGGGGCGCGCCAAAGGCACGGACCTGAAGGTCGACATGCTTGGCCAGGACCCGGCTCAGCTCGGCAACGTGGACGCCCGCGCCGCCATAGATTTCCGGCGGAAATTCTTTAGTCACAATGTCTATTCGCACGTTACCCAAGGTAGTCGTTACGGTTGAACTGTTCTAGTGTGAAGAAAGTCCGGACAAACCGGATTTTTTGGGGAGATACGAAGGCGTACAGGAGCGACCATGCCGTCAACGAAGAAAGTCCTGGCCATTGTCCTCGCCGGAGGCGAGGGAAACCGACTCATGCCGCTGACGGCAGACAGGGCCAAACCTGCCGTGCCCTTTGCAGGCAGTTATCGGCTTATCGATTTCGCGCTGTCGAATCTCGTGAACTCCCGGTACCTCCAGATCGTGGTCCTGACGCAGTACAAGTCCCACAGCCTTGACCGCCACATCTCTGAGACCTGGCGGATGTCCACGCAGCTCGGCAACTATGTTGCCTCCGTTCCGGCTCAGCAGCGCGTGGGCAAGAGCTGGTTCCTGGGGAGCGCCAACGCGATCTACCAGTCCCTGAACCTGATCCACGATGCCAACCCGGACATCGTCGTCGTCGTGGGCGCTGACCACGTGTACCGCATGGACTTCTTCCAGATGGTCGAACAGCACGTCAAGAGCGGCGCCAAGGCTACCGTCGCGGCCGTGCGCCAGCCGCTGAACATGGCCAACCAGTTCGGCGTCATCGAGGTGGATCCGGACGATCCCCAGAAGATTGCCGCCTTCGTGGAGAAGCCCGCCTCTACCCCCGGGCTGGCCGCGGATCCCACCCAGTTCCTCGCCTCCATGGGCAACTACGTCTTCGACGCCGACGCCCTGGTGGATGCCCTCCACGTTGACGCGGAGCGGCTGGACACCAAGCACGACATGGGCGGGGACATCATCCCCTACTTCGTGAACCAGGGGCAGGCCGGCGTCTACGACTTCACCCTCAACGACATCCCCGGCTCCACCGAACGCGACCGGACGTACTGGCGCGACGTCGGTACCATCGACTCCTTCTACGACGCGCACATGGACCTGATCTCGCCGCTGCCGGTGTTCAACCTGTACAACTCCGAATGGCCCATCTACACCCGCCAGAGCATTTCCCCGCCGGCCAAGTTCGTCCGTGGCGACAACAACACCGTGGGTACGGCCGTCGATTCGATCGTGGCTAGCGGTGTGGTCATCTCCGGGGGCATCGTGGAAGGCTCCGTGCTCTCCAACGACGTCTACGTCGGCTCGGGCAGCCGGGTCGTCGATTCCGTGCTGATGGACAAGGTGCAGATCGGCGCAGGGGCAGTGGTGCGCCGCGCCATCATCGACAAGAACGTCAAGGTCCCCGCCGGCGCCGCCATCGGCCTTGACCCGGAGCTGGACCGCGCCCGCGGCTTCAAAGTGACCGATTCCGGCATCACGGTGCTCTCGAAGTACCAGGCGGTCCCGGAACCGGACGACGCCGAGCGCGCCCTGTCCGCCGCCAACCTGCACCAGGTTCCGGATGCGGTGAAGGCCGCCACCCAGAACCTGCCCGAGGTGCACAGCTCCGCCGAGCACGCCCATGCCGCCGTTGGCTCCCCGCAGCAGGCCGTCCGTTCCTAATCCCCTGTTCAAGCGATTTCCTTGAGGCAGGTCTGACCCTCCACAGGCTGTAAAATCAGATCAATGAGCTCCGCCGATCTGACGCCTGAAGAGATTCAGGCCTGCCTCAAGGTTTTGAACACCATCCACGTCTATGACGAGGAGCACCCTGACTACGTCTCGGTGCGCCGCGCCACGGGCAAGATGTTCAAGGCTGTCAAGCGGCACCGCCGCGTCACCAAGCGCGACCTGATCGCGGAAGCGGACCGCGCAGTGCTGGCCCAGACCGCCACCGCCGCGCCGGACCGGATCGACGACGAGACGCGCGGCAACAAGCTCGCCCCGTCCGCCACGGGCAAGGTGGCCGGCCACCTGATCAGGTCCCGGCCCTGCTACATCTGCAAGCAGCACTACACGCAGGTGGATGCCTTCTACCACCAGTTGTGCCCCGAATGCGCGGCGTTCAGCCATTCCAAGCGTGATGCCCGCACGGACCTCACCGGCCGGCGTGCCCTGCTCACCGGCGGCCGGGCCAAGATCGGCATGTACATCGCGCTGCGGCTGCTGCGAGACGGCGCGCACACCACCATCACTACGCGCTTCCCCAAGGACGCCGCCCGCCGTTTCGCCGCCATGGAGGACAGCGGCGACTGGCTGCACCGGCTGAAGATCGTGGGCATCGATCTACGCGACCCGTCGCAGGTCATGGCCCTGACCGATGACCTCAATGCCGCCGGCCCGCTGGACATCATCATCAACAACGCCGCCCAGACCGTGCGCCGCTCCGGCAACGCCTACAAGCCGCTGGTGGATGCCGAGGACGAGCCCCTCCCGGCCGCCCTGGAGGCAGCCAACGGGGGCCCGGAACTGGTCACCTTCGGCCACGCGCACGACAAACACCCGCTCGCGATTGCCAGCAGCGTCACCGAACACCCGGTCCTGGCCGGCGACGCCGTGACGTCCCTGGCCCTTTCCACCGGTTCGGCTTCCCTGGAGCGGATCGCCGCCGGAACAGCCATCGATGCCGGCGGCCTGGTGCCGGACCTGGCCACCATCAACAGCTGGACGCAGGTAGTGGACGAGGTGGACCCGCTGGAGATGCTGGAGGTCCAGCTCTGCAACGTCACTGCGCCGTTCCTGCTGGTCAGCCGGCTGCGCGACGCCATGAAGCGGTCCACCGCCCGGCGCAAGTACATCGTCAACGTCTCCGCGATGGAGGGCCAGTTCTCCCGGGCCTACAAGGGACCCGGCCACCCGCACACCAACATGGCGAAGGCGGCGCTGAACATGATGACCCGGACCAGCGCGCAGGAGATGCTGGAGACCGACGGGATCCTCATGACCGCCGTCGACACCGGCTGGATCACCGACGAACGGCCGCACTACACCAAAGTCCGGCTGATGGAGGAAGGCTTCCACGCGCCCCTGGACCTGGTGGACGGCGCCGCCCGCGTCTACGATCCCATCGTCATGGGCGAAAACGGTGAGGACCAGTACGGGGTGTTCCTGAAGGACTACAAGGCCAGCCCCTGGTAAATAGCCTCGCGGCAGCTGCCGTGGTTTCGTAGCATGAGTCAATGAACATGGAATCACAGAACAGCACTGGTCAGGACGGAAAGCTCACCTTCGACGAGTGCTGGGAGCTGCTGGCCGTGTCAGTGGTCGGCAGGCTCGCCCTCGTGGTGGATGGGCATCCGGAAATCTTCCCCGTGAACTTCGTGATAGAACGCCGCAGTGTTGTCTTCCGCACTGCCCCCGGAACAAAGCTCTGGGAATCGGCCAAGGAATCTGCCGCGGCATTCGAAATTGACGGCTACGACACCCGAACCGGGGAGGCATGGAGCGTCACGGCCCGTGGTGTCACGTCTATCATCGACAATCACGAAGAGCGGGCCGCGGCCGATGCATTGGGTCTGGAAGCCTGGGAACCTGGCAATAAGGCACACTACGTCCGGTTGGCGCCGAAGGTCCTGACCGGCCGACGGTTCAAGGTGGCCGCCCCGGACATCTGGAACACCCGGCTGGCGGACCAGCGGCGGTTGGCGTTCGAGTAGTCCTTCCGGCGATCTCGGCGACGGCCCGCTCTGGCAGGCCGGGTGGCTGCGGCGTAGGCTCTGGTCCATGGCAGCTGACACGTCACCCGGCTCCGCCCAGGAGCCGGTGGAACATCTTGAATCCCGGCAGTGCTGGGACCTGCTCCGGCAGGTTTCGGTGGGCCGCCTCGCCGTCTGGGTGGACGACCATCCGGACATCTTCCCGCTCAACTACACCGTGGATCACGGAACGCTGGTGTTCCGGACCGGCACGGGAACCAAGCTCGGCGGCGCACTGGGCGAATCGCCGGTGGCGCTGGAGGCCGACGGTGTGGACGCCGTTTCCGGTCTGGCCTGGAGCGTGGTGGTCAAAGGCAAAGCCGCGGCGATCACGCGCACCGAGGAGGTCCTTGATACCGCGTCGCTGTACCTCTTCCCGTGGCAGGCAGGGCAGAAGGACCACTTTATCCGCATCACGCCGGACTCGATCACCGGGAGACGGTTCAAGGTCACCGCGCCGCTCACCTGGTGGACCCAGCTCAGCGGCGCGGTGAAAGCCTCGCCGGAGTAATTCCGACTCAAGCCCGCGAACTCCCGGCTCACGCCTGCCAGGCTCAGGCCAGGCGGGTAATCTCCACGCTCACGCTCAGGTTCGAGCCGCCGCCGCCGGAGAGAATGCCCTTCAGCGGCGGCACGTCCCGGTAGTCGCGGCCGCGGGCCACGGTGACGTGGAAGTCGCCGGCCGGTTTGTGGTTGGTGGGGTCCCAGCTGCGCCATTCGCCGTCCCACCATTCCAGCCACGCGTGGGACTGGCCGGCCACCGTCTCGCCGATGTCCGCCGTCGAGCGCGGGTGCAGGTAACCCGAGACGTAGCGGGCCGGGATGCCGCAGCTGCGCAGGGCGCCGATGGCGAGGTGAGCCAGGTCCTGGCAGACGCCCTGGCGCTGGGTCCAGGCTTCCTCGGCGTTGGTGGTCACGCCCGTGGTGCCCTTCATGTAGGTCATCTCGCCGCGCATCCACGCGAAGATGGCCATGGCGGCCTCATGCGGGTTCTTGCCCTCCACCACGCCGGGGATGATGCCGAGGACCTCCTCCCCCGGGCCGGTGAGCTGTGACTGCGGCACCCAGTCACTGAACTGGTTCAGCGTCTCTGGGGAAGCGAGGTCGTCCCAGCCCACAATGTCGGCTTCCGACGGGACGCGCACCGCGCGGTGGACCTCCACCGTGGTGGTGGCCAGGACTTCGAGGTGCTCGTGCGGCATCTGCATGTCGAACGCGGTAACCCGGGTGCCCCAGTAGTCGCGGTAGCTGCTGACGGCGGCCTGCGACGGCGTGACCTTCATGGAGGACTCCAGCACCACCTGCTGCGGGTCCGTCAGCGGGGTCATGCGGGCCTCGTTGTAGGACAGCGTGACGCGCCGCTTGTACTTGTAGCCGGTCCGGTGGACGATGCTCAGCCGGGTCATGAAACTTCTCCCACCCAGGCCAGTTCATCCGCCTGATTGAAGTACTTACGGGAAATGGCGTCGGACGCCTGGGCCACGGCCTTCTGCACGCGCTCCATGTGCTCCGGAAGCTCGGACATGAGGTCGTCCGTGCGGTGGAACTCCAGGAACGTGCGGGCCTGGCCCACGATCCGGCGGGCGTCGTTGATGAAGCCCACGCGCTGGGCCGACGGGTCCAGCTTGGCGAGGCATTCGTCGGCGTCGCGCAGGGCGTAGACGATGGAGCGCGGAAACAGCCGGTCCAGCAGCAGGAACTCTGCCGCGTGCTGGTCGCCGAACGCTGCCCTGCGGGTCCGCAGGAAGGACTCGTAGGCGCCGGCGCAGCGGAGCATGTTCACCCAGGACATGCCCGCGGAGAGGACATCACGGGTGGAAAGCATCCGGGCGGTCATGTCGGCACGCTCCAGAGAGCGGCCCAGCGCCAGGAAGAGCCAGCTGTCGTCGTGGCTGACCGTGGTGTCGGCCAGGCCGCTGACCATGGCGGTGCGCTCGAGCACCCAGTGGCAGAAGCGGTAGGTGCCTACCACGTCCTTGCGGTGCTGGTTCAGCCCGTAGTAGGTGGTGTTGAGGCTCTCCCAGAGGCCGGACGACACGGTTTCGCGGGCACGCCGGGCGTTCTCGCGGGCGGCGCCGAGGGAGCCTGCGATCGAGGTGGCGCTGTGCTTGTCGTAGGCGAGGGCGTGGAGCAGTTCCTCCAGGCCGAAGTCCTCGCTCTGCGGGCGCGCACCCATGACGCCGAGCAGTTCGCGGGCAACGCTGCGCCGCTCCTCGGTGGGAAGGTGGTTCAGGCGCTCCAGGTGGACGTCGAGGATGCGGGCCGTGCCGTCGGCACGTTCGACGTAGCGGCCGATCCAGAACAGGGATTCGGCAATTCGGCTAAGCATTCGCGGGTACCTCCTGCGCGTCAGAAATCTGCTGCTGCTGCTGTTCCGACTGCCGGTCGCGCCAGTTGCTCTCGACCGGCCACACGGAGACCCGCTCACGGACGGTGGCGGACTGCCGCGGCAGCCGCTCCACCGGCACCTGCGGCGAACCGGCCAGCACCCACGTGTCCTTCGACCCGCCGCCCTGGCTGGAGTTCACGATCAGTGACCCTTCCTTGAGTGCCACCCGGGTGAGTCCGCCGGGCAGCACCCAGACGTCGTCGCCGTCGTTGACCGCGAAGGGCCGGAGGTCCACGTGCCGGGGGCCGAACTTGTCGCCGCTGAGCGTGGGCACGGTGGACAGCTGCAGCACCGGCTGCGCGATCCAGCCGCGGGGGTCGGCGATGATGCGCTTGCGGAGGGCCTCGAGTTCGTCGTTGGACGCGTCCGGGCCGATCACCAGGCCCTTGCCGCCGGAGCCGTCCACGGGTTTGACCACGAGTTCGTCCAGCCGGTCCAGAACGTGCTCGCGGGCTTCCTTCTCCTCGAGCCGGAAGGTGTCAACGTTGGCGATCACGGGTTCCTCGCCGAGGTAGTACCGGATCAGGTCAGGGACGTAGCTGTAGACAAGCTTGTCGTCCGCGACGCCGTTGCCCACCGCGTTGGCGATGGTGACGCCGCCGGCACGGGCGGCGTTGACCAGGCCGGGACAGCCGAGCATCGAGTCGGAACGGAACTGCAGCGGGTCGAGGAAGTCGTCGTCGATGCGCTTGTAGATGACGTCCACGCGCTGCTCCCCGGCGGTGGTGCGCATGTATACGCGGTTGCCGCGGCAGATGAGGTCGCGGCCTTCCACGAGTTCCACGCCCATCAGGCCGGCCAGGAGGGTGTGCTCGAAGTAGGCGCTGTTGAAGACGCCGGGGGTCAGCACCACCACGGTGGGGTCGTCCACGCCCGACGGCGCCGTCTTGCGGAGGGCGGACAGCAGCCGGCGCGGGTACTCCTCCACCGGGCGGATCAGCTGCTGGCCGAACGCCTCCGGGAGGCCCTTTGCCATGGCGCGCCGGTTCTCCAGCACGTAGCTCACGCCGGACGGCACGCGGACGTTGTCCTCCAGGACCCGGAACGTTCCGGCGGCGTCCCGCACCACGTCGATGCCGGAGATGTGCACGCGCACCCCGCCGGCGGGTTCGAAGCCGTGCACGGCGCGGTGGAAGTGCGCGCTGGTAGTGATCAGCTGGCGCGGGATCACGCCGTCGGACACCACTGTCATCTTGTCATAGACGTCGTTCAGGAACGCCTCGAGGGCGCGCACCCGCTGGGCGACGCCGCGTTCCAGCACGTCCCATTCGCCGGCGGGAATGACGCGCGGCACGATGTCCAGCGGAAACGGGCGCTCCTCCCCGGCGAAGTCGAACGTCACACCGCGGTCCAGGAACGTCCTCGCCATCGAGTCCGCCCGCGCGCTGACATCCGCCAGGGACAGCTGCCGCAGGGCACCCGCAACCTGGCCATACGACTGGCGTGCCTTTTGCCCGGGGGCAAACATCTCGTCGTAGGCGCCGGTGCGGCCGGCAGCCTCGGAGTAATCCTGGAATAGGTCAGACATGGTCATTAGCCAACCACCTTTTTGTTGCGAATTCATTTCCCGTCCCGCCCTGGCGTGTTGGCGGGACTTCCGGTTGGTCTTTGGCGTCGAGGTCCGGCAAGGTTGGGAGGTGCCAGACTTTCGACTCCCGCCGCCGCTGCCGCAGCAGTTGCGCGGGATGACGCATCAGAACCTTACCCGGATTCTTCCCGGCCTGCTGACCGGCGTCGTCGCCCTGGCCTTCGCGTTCGCAATCCATGCTGCCGTGCCCGCGCTGCCGGCCATGACCCTGGCCGTGGTCCTGGGCCTGCTGGCGGCCAACCTGCCCGGCACGGCGGTGTGGACAGCTGGCCGGGCCCGGCCAGGGCTGGACTTCGCCGGCAAGCACCTGATGCGCGGCGGCATCGTGCTCCTGGGCCTGAAGGTGAGCCTCTCCGACGTGCTGGGCCTCGGCTGGCTGGCCCTCCTGCTCATCGCGGCGGTGGTGGTGGCCACCTTCGCCGGCACCTACGGGATCTCCCGCCTGTTCCGGCTCCCGGCCGACACCGCACTCCTGATCGCCACCGGGTTTTCCATCTGCGGCGCCTCGGCGATCGGCGCGATGGCCGCTGTGCGGCGGATCAGCCACCGGGACACGGTCCTGCCTGTGGCACTCGTGACGCTGTGCGGGACGCTCGCCATCGGCGTGCTCCCGCTGCTGGTCCATCCGCTGCAGCTCAGCACAGAGGTCTTCGGTGCGTGGACCGGCGCCTCGGTGCACGACGTCGGGCAGGTGGTGGCAACAGCGCAGACCGCGGGTCCGGCGGCACTGGCCCTCGCCGTCGTCGTCAAACTCACCCGCGTGATCCTGCTGGCACCCATGGTGGCCATGGCCGGGGCGGAACAGCGGCTCCGGCACCGCCGGGAGGCAGGCAGCGCGGGCAGGCCGGCCGAAGGCAGGCCGCCAGTAGTCCCGCTGTTCGTCCTGGGGTTCATTGCGATGGTGGCGCTGCGCTCCAGCGGCTGGCTCTCGGCCGGGTGGCTGGAGGCGGCGGCCGGTCTGCAGGATGTGCTGCTGGGGGCCGCCCTCTTTGGCCTGGGTTCGGCGGTGCGTATCCGCACGCTGCTGCACACCGGTGCCCGCGCCGTGCTGGCCGCCCTCGCGGCGTGGCTGCTGATCGCGGTGCTGGGGCTGGCGGCGGCGGTGCTGATGATCCAATAGCCCGCCCGGTTCATTAGCCCTCCGGTTCACTGGCCGCGTGGTGCAACGGGGCGTGGTTCAATGGCTTGGTGTCGAATCAGAACCTCCAGCGCAGCGAAGCGGCAGAGCGGTCCGCCCTGATCACCACCCACAGCTACGACGTCGCGCTCGACATCCGCAGCGCACCCGATCCGGACACGGCCGGCTACTCCAGCCGGAGCACCATCGCCTTCTCGGCAGCGCAGCCGGGCGCCTCCACCTTCCTGGATTTCATCGCGGGTGAGGTGCACAGCGTGGTCCTCAATGGCGTGGAACTGCCGGTGGCGGACGTGGTGGACGGCTCACGGATCCGGCTGGACAACCTGAAGGCCGAGAACAGGGTGACGGTCACCGGGACCGCCCTGTACAGCAGCTCGGGCGAGGGCATGCACCGGTTCTTCGACCCGGCCGACGGGCAGTGCTACCTCTACACCCAGTACGAGCCGGCCGATGCCCGCCGGGTCTTCGCGAACTTCGAACAGCCCGACCTCAAGGCCCGGTTCAGCTTCTCCGTCACCGCCCCGGCGGGCTGGGAGGTGGCCGCCAACGGCGCCGTGGCGGCGCGCCTGCCGCTGGCGGAGGACGCCGCGGCGTGCCGGTGGAACTTCGAACCCACGCTGCCCATGTCCACGTACATCACCACGGTGCTGGCCGGCCCCTACTTCAAGGCCGAGGACCACTGGAGCAGGACGGACGACGGCGGTACACGCCTTGACGTGCCGCTGGCACTTTACTGCCGGGCCTCCATGGCGTCCTCGTTCGACACCGCCGAGCTGTTCAGGCTCACCAAGCAGGGACTGGACTTCTTCAACGGGCTGTTCGACTACCCCTATCCGTGGGGCAAGTACGACCAGGCCTTCGTGCCCGAATACAACCTCGGCGCGATGGAGAACCCCGGACTGGTGACGTTCACGGAAAACTACGTATTCACCTCGCGGGCCGCCGATTCGCAGTACCAGGGCCGCGCCAACACCCTGCTGCACGAGATGGCGCACATGTGGTTCGGCGACCTCGTGACCATGCAGTGGTGGGACGATCTGTGGCTGAAGGAGTCCTTCGCAGACTACATGGGCACCCTCGGAGTGGACCGCGCCACGGACTGGGACACCGCCTGGGTCAACTTCGCGAACAACCGCAAGGCCTGGGCCTACGTGCAGGACCAGCTGCCCACCACGCACCCGATCGTCGCCGACATCCCGGACCTTGAGGCGGCCAAGCAGAACTTCGACGGCATCACGTACGCCAAGGGTGCCTCCGTCCTGAAGCAGCTCGTGGCGTACGTCGGCTTCGAGGCCTTCATTGCCGGCTCCCGGCAGTACTTCCGGGACCACGAGTACGGCAACACCACGCTGTCGGACCTCCTCGGCGCCCTGACCGGCGCCTCGGGACGCGACCTCACCACCTGGGCCAGGCAGTGGCTCCAGACATCCGGCATCTCGACGCTGAGCGCCGAACTCGAGACCGCCGGGGCGGCAGACGGCAAGGCCAGCCTCGAGCGGGTCACGCTGCTGCAGGACGCCCCCGACCCCGTCACCGGGCAGCAGGAGCCGCGCCCGCACCGGCTGCGCATCGGGCTGTACAACTTCGACGCCGCCGGCAAACTGGTCCGGACCGATTCCGTGGAGACAGACCTGTCCGGCGGGGCCCAGGAAATAGCAGCCCTGTCCGGGAAGGCCCGGCCGGCCCTGCTGCTGGTCAACGACGAGGACCTGACCTACGCCAAGGTCCGGCTCGACCCAGTCTCCGAGGCCACCGTCCGTTCCTCCCTGGACCGGATCAGCGACCCCATGGCGCGCGCCCTGAGCTGGTCCGCGCTGTGGAATTCGGCCCGCGACGGCATCACGCCGGCGTCGCAGTATGTGGACGCCGTGCTGCGCTTCGCCGCCGCCGAGACCGGCATCGGGGTCCTGCTGAACATCCTGGGCAACGCCACCCTGGCCATTGAGCAGTACGTTCCGGCCACGGAGCGTGAAGCCCTGCGGAAGTCCTTCGCCGAGGGCGCCGCCCGCGAGCTGTACGCTGCGGACCCCGGTTCCGACCAGCAGCTGGCCTGGGCCAGGACGCTCGCCACGGTCAGCCGGACCGACGGCAGCCAGGCTGCCCTGCTCCGCGGCCTGCTGGACGGCAGCGAGCGGGTGCCCGGACTGTCCGTGGACGCGGAGCTCCGCTGGAGCCTGTGGCACGCGCTGGCGGCGCGCGGCCTGGCCTCGGAGCAGCAGCTCGACGCCGAGCTGGCCAGGGACACGACGGCCTCCGGGCGCGCGGGGCATGCGACGGCGCTGGCCGCCCGGCCCGAGGCGGCGGTCAAGGCGGCGGCCTGGGACGCCGCAGTGCGCGGGACGGAGCTCTCCAACCAGCTGCTCAGCGCGACCATCGCGGGGTTCAACACCGCCGCCGAAGACCTCCTGCACCCGTTCGTGGAGCCGTACTTCGAGTGCCTGGAAACGGTGTGGGCGCGGCGGAGCATCGAAATCGCCAGCCGGATCGTACGCGGACTCTACCCCGGAGTCCAGGACCTGGGCCCGGTCAACAACCCGGACCGGCATCCTGTGCTGGCACGCACCGACCGGTGGCTCTCGGAGCACCCGGACGCCCCGCGTGCCCTGCGCCGGATCATCATCGAACAGCGGAGCCAGCTGCACCGGTCGCTGGCCGCCCAGGCGGTGCCGGCGTAGGAACACCATCGGTTGCTCCGTAGACGCCCTTATGACGGCTCAAAAGGGCGGTTACGGAGCACTCGATGAGTGTTAAGGAACCCGGTGCAGCCAGGCGTCCGTGCCGAACTTTGACGCCACGCGTTCGCGGGCGGTGGCCAGCTCCTGCTCCGTGATCTCCGACGGCGTCGCCCCGTAGCGTTCGGCAAAGACGTCCATCATGGCGGCCACGATTTCGGCGCGGGCCAGGCCGGTCTGGCGGCGCAGCGGATCCACGCGCTTCTTGGCGCTGGTGGTCCCCTTGTCCGAAAGCTTCTCCTTGCCGATCCGGAGCACGTCAACCATCTTGTCGGCGTCGATGTCGTAGCTCATGGTGACGTGGTGGAGCATGCCGCCGTTGGCGAGCCGCTTCTGGGCCGCGCCGCCGATCTTGCCCTGGCCGGTGGCGATGTCGTTGAGCGGGACGTAGAAGGCGTCGATCCCGAGCTTCTTCAGGGCGGCCATGACCCACGCGTCGAGGAAGGCGTAGGAGTCGGCGAAGCTGATGCCGTCCACGAGGGTCTGCGGGAGGTAGAGCGAGTAGGTGATGCAGTTGCCCGCCTCCATGAACATCGCTCCCCCGCCGCTGATCCGGCGGACCACGGTGATGCCATGCCGGGACACGCCGTCGGGATGCACCTCGTTGCGGTAGGACTGGAAGCTGCCGATCACCACCGATGGTTCCTCCCAGTCCCAGAAGCGGATGGTGGGGTTGCGGCGGCCGGCGCCGACCTCCTCGGTGAGCACCTCGTCCAGCGCCACATTCAGGTGCGTGGGCAGGACACTCGGCGCGATGATGTTCCAGTGGTGGTCCGTCCACGCCGTTGCCTTGGCCAGGGCCCGGCGGACGGCGACGGCCACGGCGTCGGCCGTGAACCCGAACATTGCCGTGTCCTCCGGCAGGGATGCCTCCACAGCGGCGGCGATCTCGGCAGCCGTCGAATTTTCCGGCAGTCCCTTCAAGGCTCCGTTGATGGCCAGGAGGGCTTCGTCCGGTTCGAGGAAGAAGTCGCCGCTGAGGGAAACGTCCGTGAAGGCGCCGTCCTCGACGTCGAGGTCCACCACCACGAGCTTGCCGCCCGGGACCTTGTACTCACCGTGCAGCCGCGGGGCCGCCTCCTCTATTGCAGAACCTGGCGTGGCAGTCATGCCTTCCATCCTGCCCCACAAACGCGGAAAGCCCGCACCGTTGCCGGTGCGGGCTTTCCAAAGAACCTTGGGGAGAAGTGAATTACTTCTTGCCGCCGAAGCCCTTGAAGCGAGCGTTGAAGCGCTCGACGCGGCCAGCGGAGTCCATGATGCGCTGCTTGCCCGTGTAGAACGGGTGGGACTCGGAGGAGATTTCGACGTCGATGACCGGGTAGGTGTTGCCGTCTTCCCACTCGATGGTCTTCGAGGAAGACACGGTGGAGCGGGTCAGGAACTTCGTGCCGGAGGCCAGGTCGTTGAAAACAACAGCTTCGTACTTCGGGTGGATATCAGACTTCATAATGGGACCTTTTGTTCACGCAGCTGGATTTTGCCAGTTGCCAGGTATGAATGGGATGGCTTCCGTCCGTGCTCCGGCCAGCCGCAAGGCCAGCGAAAAACACAGGGGAACCAGCTATCAATCATAGCGGATCACGGGGGAACTAACGAACCCGCCGTTCCGGCGGGTTCAGCCCCGCGGCCGCAGCTCCCAGAAGGCGACGGCGGACGCCGCCGCCACGTTCAGGGAGTCCACACCCGCCCGCATCGGGATCTTCACGGCGAGGTCGACGGCGGCAAGCGTCTCAGCGCTCATGCCGGCACCTTCCGTGCCCAGCACCAGGGCGAGCCGCTCCGGGTTTCGTGCCGCCAGCTCGTCCAGGTCCACGGCGTCGTCGGTGAGCTCCATGGCCGCCACCGTGAAGCCCTGCTCCTTGAGGAGCGTCAGGTCGTGCGGCCAGCTGTCCAGCCTCGCCCACGGCACCTGGAAGACGGTGCCCATGCTGACCCGGACGCTGCGGCGGTACAGCGGATCGCCGCAGCGCGGCGAGACCAGGACGGCGTCGACGTCGAGCGCCGCTGCCGACCGGAAGATGGCGCCCACGTTGGTGTGGTCCACAATGTCCTCCAGCACCGCCACGCGCCGGGCGCCTGCCAGGAGTTCCGGCAGCGGGACCGGCGCCGGGCGGTGCATGGCCGCCATGGCTCCGCGGTGGAGGTGGAACCCGGTGATTTCCTCCAAGAGTCCCGCGCTGCCGATGTATGCCGGCACGTCGGGGTACTCCTCGAAGATGTCTTTGAGATCCTCAATCCACTTTTCGGCGAGGAAGAAGGACCGCGGCCGGTGCCCTGCGGCGAGGGCGCGCCGCA
Organism: Arthrobacter globiformis; assembly: GCF_046536215.2. Lineage (GTDB taxonomy): Bacteria > Actinomycetota > Actinomycetes > Actinomycetales > Micrococcaceae > Arthrobacter > Arthrobacter globiformis_E. The sequence goes on from NZ_CM143421.1 coordinate 431,201, forward strand.
GGACCCGGGAGGATTCGGCGATGTACATGCCCTCCGCGGGTTCGCGGAGCTTCCGCAGGTGCACGTCCGTCAGTTGGGTGTAGTCGGCGACGCGTGGATCGGCGGCTGACTCGAGATAGTGGAATGTCACCTGGCAGTCGTTTCAGTCATTACTTGAGCAGGTTCGCGACCAGGAAGCCAAGCGCTACGAGGCCGAGGGCGAAGATCACGCCGCGGAGTACGGGCGGCGACAGCCTGCGGCCAACCCTGGCGCCGACGAGGCCGCCGATGAGGGAGCTGACGGCGATGATGGCCACCACTGCCCAGTTGATCCGGTCGAAGGCAAACAGCAGATAGGAAGCGGCCGCGATCAGGTTCACGCCCAGCACCAGGACGTTCTTCATGGCGTTGGCATTCTGGATGGTGCCCGTCATGAACACGCCGAGGATGCCCACCAGCAGGATCCCCTGCGCCGCGACGAAGTAGCCGCCATACACACCGGCGAGGAAGACCAGGACCACCAGCAAGACGCCGTGATGCTTGTCCCGCAGGGCGTGCTCGGGGTTTTCCTCACGGTTCCGCACCCACTGCTGGAGCCTGGGCTGGAACACCACCATCAGCAGGGCCAGGACAATGAGGACCGGTGCCGCGTAGTGAAAGACCTTCTCCGGCAGGTGGAGCAGGAGCCAGGCGCCGCTGATGCCGCCCAGCAGGGACGCCGGGAGCAGCCGCAGGAGCTGCCGGCCGCGGCCCTTCAGCTCGCGGCGGTATCCCCACGCGCCCGCCGCGCCGCCAGCGACGAGGCCCATGGCGTTGCTCATCGAAGCCGTCACCGGCGCGATGCCCAGGGCAATCAGCACCGGGAAGGTGACGAGGGTTCCGGATCCGACGACGCTGTTGATGGTGCCGGCCCAGAGACCGGCGAAGAACACAAGGATGCCGCTGAAAAACTCCACGCTGTGCCGGCCGCCCCGCTAGCGGCGGGCGGTTGCCGTGTAACGGCCGGCGTTCACCGAGACGTCAAGGGGCAGGCCGAAGGTCTCGCTCAGGTTGCCCGAGGTCAGGACCTCCTCCACCGGTCCGGCTGCCACCACTTCGCCGTCGCGCATGAGCATGGCGTGGGTGAAGCCCGGGGGCACTTCCTCAAGGTGGTGGGTGACCAGCACGATGGCCGGGGCGTCCTCGTCCATGGCCAGCTGGCTGAGACGGTGCACCAGGTCCTCGCGGCCGCCCAGGTCCAGGCCGGCGGCGGGCTCGTCCAGCAGCAGCAGTTCGGGGTCTGTCATGAGGGCCCGGGCAATCTGCACGCGCTTGCGCTCCCCCTCGGAGAGCGTGGAGAACTTGCGGTTCAGGAGCGGACCCATGCCCCAGTCGTTCAGGAGGGCGAAAGCACGGCGCTCATCGTCCTTCTCGTAGCCTTCGCGCCAGCGGCCGGTCACGCCGTAGGCGGCGGTGACCACCACGTTGAGCACGTTCTCATATTCGGGGATCTGGGTGGCCAGGGCAGCCGAGGAGAGGCCGATCCGCGGACGCAGCTCGAAGACGTCCACCTTTCCGAGGCTTTCGTCCAGGATGCCGGCGATGCCGCTGGTCGGGTGAAGCCGGGCAGCGGCGATCTGCAGCAGAGTGGTCTTGCCGGCGCCGTTGGGTCCAAGGATGACCCACCGCTCGCCTTCCCTGACCTGCCAGTCCACCTTGCTCAGGAGCGTTTTGGCTCCGCGCACAACGCTGACGGCGGCCATTTCAAGAACATCACTCATAGAAGTAGACACTAGGACAAAACCGGGTGCGACTGATAACCGGTAACGCCGGCCGTCGGCTGACCCTCTCCGTTTATGACAATATATGCGTATGAACGCAGATAAGCATCCTTGCAGGCTCGACGTCGACAGCCAGTACGTCGAGCTCGCGGTTGAGATTTTCGCCATGCTGGCGGACGCCACCAGGGTGCGGATTATCCTGGCCCTCCGCGAGGGTGAGATGGCCGTAGGAGCCCTGGCCGAAGTGGTCGGCAAGTCGCCGGCGGCCGTGTCCCAGCACCTGGCCAAAATGCGGCTGGCGCGCATGGTGTCCACTCGCCAGGACGGGACAAAGGTCCTCTACCGGCTCGAAAACGAGCACGCACGCCAGCTCGTCGCCGATGCAATCTTCCAGGCCGAGCATGCGCTCGGCGGCCAGCCTGCCCACCACCGCATGAAGGGAGCGGCATCGTGACGGAGCGGACACAGACCACCGAGGGCCATCACCACGGACATGAACACGACCACGGGCACGCGCACGAGGGGCATCATGACCATGACCACTCGCACGGTCACGGCCACACACATGACCCCGATCATTCACACGACCACGATCACGGGCACACGCATCACAAGGGGCTGAAGGGCTGGCTTTTCGAGCTGTTCGTCCCGCACACGCACGACGCCGCCGATTCGGTCGACGACGCCCTCGAAGCCAGCGCGCAGGGCATCCGGGCGTTGAAGATCAGCCTGTTCATGCTGCTCGGGACCACGGTCCTGCAGTTCCTTGTCGTGCTGGTGAGCGGTTCGGTCGCGCTGCTGGCGGACACCATCCACAACTTCTCGGACGCGCTGACTGCCGTCCCGTTGTGGATCGCGTTCATCCTGGGCCGCCGCGCTGCTACCCGCCGCTACACCTACGGTTTCGGCAGGGCCGAGGATCTGGCGGGGCTGTTCATCGTCGCAGTCGTTGCCCTCTCGGCAGTACTGGCGGCCTGGCAGTCGGTGGACCGGCTGCTCCACCCCCAGGCGCTTGAGAACCTGGGCTGGGTCATGGGCGCCGGGCTGATCGGGTTCGCCGGAAACGAGGCAGTGGCGATCTACCGCATCAATATCGGACGCCGGATCGGCTCGGCTGCGCTGGTGGCCGACGGCGTCCATGCCCGGATGGACGGCTTCACATCCCTGGCTGTGGTGCTTGGCGCCGGCGGCGTGATGCTCGGCTTCCCCCTGGCGGACCCCATCGTTGGCCTGCTGATCTCGGCGGCCATCATCATCCTGCTGTGGGGAACTGTCCGGAGCATCGGGCGCCGGCTGATGGACGGAATCGAGCCGGAGCTGCTGGATCGCGCCCGCAGCACCCTCGAGGGCACGCCCGGAGTTGTCGACGTCAGGCGCGTGCAGCTGCGGTGGGTCGGGCACCGCCTGCAGGGTGCGGCAACCGTTGCGGTCGACGACGGTACGAGCATCCGCCTGGCAGAGAAGACCATGCACGAGGCCCGGCACCGGCTCCGCCACGCCCTGCCCAAACTCGATGAAATGACTCTCACGCCGGTGCCTGCGTCAGGCTGACATATGTCTAGCCTGACCGCGCGCGGCCGCGATAGCGCCGGACGGCGTCGGCGTTGCCGCACCGGGCCGAGCAGTACGCACGATTTCCGCCGCGGCTGGTGTCGGCAAACACGCGCTTGCAGTCCCGCCAGGCGCACACGCCCAGCCGCTCGCCGGCGGCCTCGGTCATGAAGATGGCCAGGCCGCCGGCGGTGACAGCACGCACCCGTTCCACCAGCGTTTCGTTCGCATCGGCAAAATGAAGGTGCGGGAGCATGTGGTCGTGGGTGGTCAGGAAGACCCGCCGCACGCCCTCGGCCAGCAGGGCATTGACCGCTGCGCAACGCCCCTCCTGGTCCTCCGCGGCGAAGACTGTCCGCAGCCGGGCGGCCCACGCCCGCAGCTGCTCCTGGTTCGTGGCTGTAACCCGGGGCGAGCGGAACAGGTGGCTCGCCAGGAGATCCTCTAGCGGGTCACTGCCCCACATGCCGTCGGCAAGCATGTTGACGAGGGATTCCGCCAGCCGCACCCCGTGCATGTTGTCATGGTTGAACTGCATAAACCCATGACATCACAGTTGGTGTGTGGAGTTTTTCCACGACGAACACCTGCCCGAGGGGACCACGCAACTTGACCAGCACAGCTGAAGCAACCCGTTCCACCCAGCGCCGGATCGTGCGGACCCTGTCGGTCGCACAGATCTTCTCCGGCCTGGGCAACGGCTCCACTCTCGCCCTGGGCTCGATCCTGGCCGTTGACCTGTCAGGCTCCGAAGCGTGGGCGGGATCCGTCAACACCGCCCTCACCCTCGGCACCGCGGTTACGGCGATTCCGCTCTCCCGGCTGGCCCTGCAGCGGGGCCGCCGCGTCGCCCTCACCACCGGCCTGGCCGCGGCGATCGCCGGCACCTTCCTGATGGTCACGGCAGTGACCGCCCAATTGTTTGTTGTCCTGCTGGCCGGGTCCTTCCTCGTCGGCCTGGCATCGGCGGTCAACCTGCAGGCCCGCTTTGCGGCCACCGACCTTGCCGATCCCGCCCACCGGGGACGCGATTTGTCCCTTGTGGTGTGGGCGATCACCATCGGCGCCGTCGCGGGGCCCAACATGGTCTCCCCCGGAGCTGTCCTGGCCGGCTGGCTGGACATTCCGCCTGCTGCGGGCCCCTTCCTGATTTCCGCGCTGGGGATGGTGGTGGGTGCTGCCATCGTGGCACTGTCCCTTCACCCGGATCCGCTCCTGGCCCGCCGCGCCCTCGACGGGGTGGACCCAACACCTGCTTCAAAGCTTTCCGGCACCTGGCAGGAAGGCTGGCGGATCGTCAGGCAGCACCCCACTGCCCGCGGAGCCGTGGTGGCGGTCGTCGCGGCCCACGCGGTCATGGTTGCCGTGATGTCCATGACACCGCTGCATATGCAGCACCACGCCGGGCACGATGCCGGGAATCCTGACACCATCGCACTGATCGGCCTGACCATCTCGCTGCACATCGCGGGCATGTACGCCCTGTCGCCGCTGATGGGGATCCTCACCGACCGCCTTGGTCCGCGAAATACTGCGCTGGCAGGCCTGCTCACATTGCTCGCAGCCGTGGCACTGACCGGACTGGCGTCCCAGAACATGGGCTCGGTCACCGTCGGTCTGGTCCTTCTCGGGCTGGGATGGTCGGCAACCACCGTTGCCGGTTCCACCCTGCTCGTTGCCTCACTCACACCTGCAGAACGCGTCCCGGTCCAGGGGTTCTCGGATGCCACCATGTCCCTTGCCGGAGCAGTGGGAAGCGCGGCCGCGGGGCCCGTCATGGGCCTGACGGGCTACGCCGGCGTCAGTGCCCTGGCTGCGGCAGTCGTCGCAGCGGCGGCCGTGGCGCTGCTACGCCTGCGCGTCCGGCGCTGACTGATCAGAAACCTGCAGACTGCCCTGGGCCAGGCCCTTGCGCACTCCGGAGCGGCCCTTCACCGTGCTGTTCTGCGCAGAACCGTGCAAGGCAGAACCGTGCAGCACAGAACTGTGCCTGGCAGAACCGTGGCGGGCCGCATCGGTGAACACGGCCACCGCTGCAATCACCAGGGCCACTCCGAAGGAAGCCACCACGTCGGTGAGCCAGTGGTAGCCCAAATACAGCCGGCTAAAGCCAACCAGCGCCGTGACTGTAATGGCCGCGGAGAACCCAAGTACCGCCGTCGTGCGCGTCCCGGACCGTGAAAGGGCGAGGTAGGCGAGCACAACCGTGAACACACAGACGCCGACGGTGTGGCCCGAGGGGAAGGAGAGCGCGTCGTCCGGGCCGAGCAGAAAGTCAGAGGTGGACGGGCGCGACCGGCTGACGAATTGCTTGATGAGGTTTGTCAGCACAACGGCCAGTACCATGGCACCCATCAGCACGGCCGGGCGCCACAGTTCCTTCTTCCACAGCGCCCACGCCAGGGCAAACGCCCCGCCGAAGACGCTCAGCGTTTCCGGCGACGTCACGGTGGTCAGCGCCGCCAGCAGCGCGGTGGCCGCGGGATTCCGGGAGTCCACCAGCAGACTGTGCACGGGTCCGTCCAGCCCGGCCAGCCCCGAGTCCGACTGGACGGCAGCGAACATGAGCCAGAAAATGGCGTCACCGGCCACCAGAAGTGCCCCGGCCCAGCAAAAAAGAACCTGCTGCGACGGCCTCAGCAGGGGCGGCGGGCGCAGGCGGGCGATCAGGGCAAAGAGCATCGGGCCATTTTGCCAAACCGGCCTCCGCGTTGGCCGGACGTTTGCTGGGAGCGGGCTGGAGGCTGCTGCTCCGGTCTCTGGCGCGTGCTGCGGCTGATTCTGCTCCACGGATTCGGGCGGCGGCGCCGCGCTGGATAAGATTGCAGCCATGACTTCGAACGTGACTGCGGTCAGCTATGGCCTGAAACTGTCCCCCTCGGAACCGGAAAACCTGCGGTCCCTGCTGGCGGACTCCGGCGCCATCTTCGGAGAAGCTTCCAGCGCCGGCGATGCACGCTTCGAAGTCTGCACCGTGGACTTTTCCGTACCCTCGGGCTCCGCAGCGGACCTCGCCGGCCTGCGGCACGCGGTCGCCGCCGCGAAGGAGAGCGCCGAGCGCACCGGTGTGGACATAGCCATCGTCCCGGCGGAACTGCGGAACGCGGAGCGCAAGCTGCTCATCATGGACGTCGACTCCACGCTGATCCAGCAGGAGGTCATCGAACTCCTCGCCGCGTACGCCGGAAAGCGCGACGAAGTCGCGGCCGTCACGGAAGCCGCCATGCGCGGTGAACTCGACTTCGCGCAGAGCCTGCACGCGCGGGTGGCCGTCCTCGCCGGGCTGCCGGCCGCCGTCGTCGACTCCGTCCGCGCGGAAGTGAAGCTGAGCGAGGGAGCCGCCGAGCTGGTGGCGGCGTTCAAGGCCGCGGGCCACGTCGTGGCCGTGGTGTCGGGCGGCTTCAACCAGATCCTCCGCCCCATCGCTGAGGAGCTCGGCATGGACTACTGGATCGCCAACGAGTTGGAGATCGTGGACGGTGCCCTCACCGGCAAGGTGCTCGGCGCCGTGATCGACCGCGCCGCCAAGGAAAAATACCTCCGCGAATGGTCGGCCGCCGAGGGCATCGCGCTGGAGCACACCATCGCCGTGGGCGACGGCGCCAACGACCTGGACATGCTCGGCGCCGCCGGCATCGGGGTAGCCTTCAACGCCAAGCCCGCCGTCCGCGCCGTGGCTGACGCCGCCATCAACATGCCGTACCTGGACGCGGTGCGGCACATCGCCGGCGTTTAGGCGCTTGCTGCAGGCGACGGAACTTAACAGCTTGAGCTAGAAGCCCGACGGCGGCGTGAACTGGCTTGCGGTGAACACGGCACCGCCGGGATCGCGGACCAGGGCGGTCCGGGTCCACATTGTATCGTCCTGCCCCAGGACGCGGCCGCCGAGGCGCTCGGCCTCCTGCACCGCGCGGTCCCGGTCCGCGACGGTGAAGGTCACATGCCAGTGCGGCCGCTCGCCCGGGGCGACCGGTGCGAGCCAGCCCACGGCGTCCGCGAAGCCGCCCGGTACCAGGTCCCCTGACTGCCGGGTCCGGATATCGGGGTCGACCGTGGCTTCCAAGTGGTCGCCGTAGCCGGGGCGGCGGATCATGATGCCGAAGTCGAGGCGGTCGAACTCCCAGCCGAAGGCCCTGCCGTAGAAGTCCGCGGCGGCATCCGTGTCCGCCGTATGGAGGTCGCTGAAGTTCCAGCCGCCCGGCAGGTTGACCGCCTGGGCGCCAGGCCTCTCCCCCGGCTGCCAGATGCGGAACTCAGCACCTTCGGGGTCGGCCAGCGATGCCCGCACGCCTCCCGCGCCGGTGTCGGCCGGAGCTGACTTCAGGGTTGCCCCGGCGGACAGCAGGTGGCGCACCGCAGCCTCTGCGTCGTCGACCGCAATATACGTGTTCCAGGCGGGGACGCCGTGGGGACCGGCGCCCAAACCGGTGATGGCGGCCGTCTCCTGGCCGCCCAGCCGGGCGACAACGTAACTTCCAGTGTCCGCGGGAGGCGCCGCACCGCCGTCGTACTCCCACCCGAGCAATCCCCCGTAAAACTCCAGGGCCGCTCCGACGTAGGGCTGCTGGCTGTCCACCCAACAGGGCACGCCGGCCGGATAGGTCCGCTTCTGCACTCCCGCATCCTCTGTCATGGCTACGACCCTAGGCGCGATGGGCCGCCCGGACAACGCCTGTGTGGACTTCACCAGCTCCGCACGAAGGTTAAGCGAAGGGCCCGGCGCAACAGCACCGGGCCCTTCGCTGCACGTGATGTGCCGGGGTGGTCAGCCGGCGTTCTTGCCGAAGTAGTCCGCCCCGCCGGCGTATTCCGTGTGGCCGGACTCGACGTCGGCGGTGGCCATGCTGGCAACAACGGCGGCGAACTCCTCCACGGAGTACAGCTTGCCGGCCTCGGCGCGGCGGGCCTCGATGGCGCCCGGGTTTGAACGGTCCAGCAGCGTGGCGGTCACGGTGCCCTCGATCATGTCGCCGGACACGACCACCAGGGAGATGCCCTTGTCCGCCAGGTTCGGCAGCAGCTCGCGCAGGGCGTCCTCGCCGGCACGCTTGCTGCGGGCCACGGGCTCGTACTCGGGCATGGTGGCCACCGTGTTGATGAAGTGGGCCTGGTGGCTGGTCACGAAGACCACGCGGGAGCCTTCCTTCATGAGCGGCACGGCAGCGTTGAGCATGTTGACCTGGGCGTCGCGGTTGAGCTTGAGGGCGTAGCCCTCCTCCATGCCGGATTCCATGCCGCCGGAGGCGTTGAGGACCAGCACGTCGAGCGAGCCGAAGTTTTCCATGGCAGCGCTGGCCAGCGCCTGCACGCCTTCCAGGGTGGTCAGGTCCGCACCCACGGCGACGGCACGGCCGCCGTCGGCCTCGATCCCGGCCACCACCTTGTTGGCGCGCGGCGCCTTCTGGCGGTAATTAACGACGACGGCGGCGCCCTCGCCCGCGAGGATCTTGGCAACTTCGGCGCCGATGCCGCGCGAAGAACCGGTGACGATGGCTGTCTTGTTGTCCAGCTGTCCCATGTGGGCTCCCTTGTCTTAATTTTGTTCAAAACGTCTAATTACTGATGGCCTGAAGTCCATCATGCCAGCGGGGACGCCGGTTTCCTTTGTAGAAACGCGACAAAGAACCCGGCGGCCTCCCCGTTGGCAAAGTTGGGCGGGCTCCCGCCCGGCGCGGGAGGGGGCCTAGTGCCCCATGCCGAGGCCGCCGTCGACCGGAATGACGGCGCCGGAAATGTAGGCCGCCTCGTCACTGGCGATCCAGCGCACCACATTGGCCACCTCGGAGGCTTCGGCGAAGCGGCCCGCGGGGATGCCGGACAGGTAATCCTTCTGGGTTGCCTCCGGCAGCTCTGCCGTCATGTCCGTGTTGATGAACCCGGGAGCCACCACGTTCGCCGTGATCCCGCGTGATCCGAGCTCGCGGGTCAGGGAGCGGGCAATGCCGACCAGCCCGGCCTTGGAGGCCGAGTAGTTGATCTGGCCCGGCGCGCCGTACAGGCCCGAAACGGAGGAGATGAGCACCACGCGGCCCCGGCGCAGGCGGATCATGCCCTTGGAGGCGCGCTTGATGACGCGGAACGCGCCGGTCAGGTTGGTGTCGATGACGGAGGTGAAGTCATCCTCGCTCATGCGCAGCAGCAGCGTGTCCTTGGTGATCCCGGCGTTGGCCACCAGCACCTCGACCGGGCCGTGGGCAGCCTCAACCTCGGCGAATGCGGCGTCAATGGAGGCCTCGTCGGTCACATCCGCCTTGACCCCCAGGACACCCTCCGGCAGCTTCGATTCGCTGCGGTAAGTCACGGCCACCTTGTCGCCGTTGGCCAGGAATGCCTCCGCGATGGCCAGGCCGATGCCGCGGTTTCCGCCGGTGATGAGGACGCTGCGGGCCGTGGTTGCTGCTTCAGACATGTGTGCTCCGGATTTCCGCGGAGCATGGCTCCGCTATGGTGGCTGGAATTTTGACTGCCTCCGATCTTATCGCCCGATTGGGAGCCAACTTCGGATGGTGAGAGAATTGGGGTAGCCATTGGAGCGTGATGAGACAGCCGTGATACCTGAACCCCAACCCGGACAGCAGACGCCCGGGAAGCGTGACGCAGCCGCCGGCCATCCGGAAGTAATCAGCATTACGGATGCCGCCGCAGCGCATTCCGAAGACATGCGGGAGCGCATGATCAAGTACGCCCTCGCCATGGGTATCCGCATGGTGTGCCTGATTCTGATCTTCGTGGTGGATGGCTGGTTCAAGCTGGTGGCGGTGGCAGGTGCGGTGTTCCTGCCATGGATTGCGGTGGTGATTGCCAACGGTTCGGACAAGGCGGAGATCCATAGCGACGCGCTGCTCGATTACACGCCGTACGCCGAGCTGGGAGCGGCGGAGGAACCCGCGACTGCGGAAAGCGCCGCCGCCGCCGACGAACCGACGGTGCTCCAGGGCGAACTCATTGCTGATGACGAAGAAGACGACGACGGCCGGGGACAGAAAGCTTCATGAACATTTTCAACCTGGGTGGCGGCAGCGGCGAGCTTGCCGGGCCGGCATCCGCGGCCACGTGCTCCCGCAAAGCCTGCCGGGCCGATGCGTCCTGGCAGCTTCTCTGGAACAACCCCAAGATCCACACGCCCGACCGGCGCAAGGTGTGGCTGGCGTGCGGTGAACACAAGGCGTGGCTGGAGGACTATCTGCAGACGCGCGGGCTCTGGAAGGAAACCGTGCCGCTGGAGGCCGCCGAAGCAGGCGGGAACAGCTGAATGTATAAGTTCCTGTTCTCCAGCAAGTGGCTGGGCTACCTCCTGCTGGCCGCGATCTTCGCCACCGGCTGCGTGTTCCTGGGCCGCTGGCAGATGGACCGCCGGGCGGAGACGCTGGCGGAAATCCAGCGCGTCACGTCCAACTACTCCGCCACGCCCATCACGTTCGCCCAGGCCCGCGACGAGTTCAACCAGCTGGACCCGTCGAAGGAATGGACCCAGGTCAGGCTCCAGGGCACGTACGACGTCGACGGGCAGCGGATTGTGCGCAACCGGCCCCTCAACGGGCAGCCTGGCTATGAAGTGGTGGTGCCGTTCAAGCTCGTGTCCGGCGAGACCGTGGTGATTGACCGCGGCTGGCTGCCGATCGGCAACAAGACCCCCGGCCGGCCTGACTCGATTCCGGCCCCGCCGTCCGGGCAGATCACGGCCGTGGTGCGGCTCAAGCACAGCGAACCCACCCTGCAGCGCGGCGCGCCGGAAGGCCAGCTGGCCTCCATCGACCTGCCCACCTACGCCGGCGAACTCGGCTACCCGCTGCTGACCGGTGCCTACGGTCAGCTTGCGTCCGAGACGCCGCCCGTGGCGGACATGCCGCAGCCGTTCCCGATGCCCTCGGTGGACGAGGGGACTCACCTTTCCTACTCGCTGCAGTGGTTCGCCTTCGGCGTCCTGATGTTCGTGGGCTTCGGCTACGCGGCCCGGCAGCAGGCACGCAACGCCGCGATGGATGCCGAAGACGCGGAAGCGCTCGACGGCGAGCCTGCGCACACCGCAGCGGGAGCCCGCCGTCGTCCGCCGGCACCGCGGAAACGCAAGCGTCCGACGGCGGAAGAAGAGGAAGACGCGATCCTGGATGCACAGGGCTACTGACGACAGGAGCATGGACGTGCTTGCCGACCCGGTGGCCAACGTGCGCCGCGCGCTGACCGCGGCCGGAGCACCCGACACCGTCACGGTTCTTCCGGGGGCGGTTCCGACGGCGGCCGCTGCGGCTGACGCGCTCGGCTGCGACGTCGCGGCCATCACCAACAGCCTGGTCTTCGAAGTGGACGGCACTCCCCTGCTGATCCTCGCCAGCGGCGCCGCGAAGGTGGACGTCCGGCTGGTCGCCTCCCAGCTGGGCACGGGCCGGATCCGCCGCGCTGCGACGGAATTCGTCCTGCACCACACGGGCCAGGAAGTGGGCGGCGTTGCGCCTGTGGGGCATCCCGCGAAGATCCGCACGCTGCTGGATGCCTCGCTCGAAGAGCACGCAACTCTTTGGGCCGGCGCCGGAGACCACCATTCCATGTTCTCGATCAGCTACGGCGAGCTGCAGCGCATCACGGACGCGCACGCCCTTCGGGTGCGCTGACCGCTTGCCGTGCGGTGACCTGCGGTCCTTTGGATTCAGACGTGCAGGGTGGGACGGTAGATGAGCTGTTGGGTGTGGCCGTCGAGCGTCCGGCTCTCGATCAGCTCGAGGTCGAAGTCGGCGGCACCCTGGAAGATCGGCTCCTCTCCGGTCTGGCCGGTGATCACCGGGAAGACTGTCACCTGGACGCGGTCCACCAGACCGGCGGCCATCAGTGCCCGGTTCATGGACAGGCTGCCGTGGGAGCGCAGCGGGACGTCTGACTCCTCCTTGAGCCGGGCGACGACGTCGACCGCGTCGCCGCTCGCGACGGTCCCGTCCGGCCAGTCGAGCGGTTCCTGCAGGGTCTTCGAGACCACCGTCGCCGGCAAGTTCGTCATGCGCGTGACCCAGGGGTCACGGACGTCTGAGCCCTCGCTGCTTGCGGCCAGCATCCGCACGAACGCACGATACGTGTTGGCGCCGAAAACCATCCGCTGCTCCTCCCGGTAGAGCGCGAGGCGGTGTTCGAGGAGTTCAGGTCCCTGCTTGCCCCAGTAGCCGCCCCAGTTGCCGCGGTTCGAGCCGAAGCCGTCGAGGCTGGAAAAGACGTCGAAGGTGTAGATGGCGCTCATGCTGTTCTCCTCGGGTTCGGCCGATCGGGTTGGGGACTACAGATGTCACGGCGGCAAGAGCTTAGTCACCGAAGCGAAGGATGGCCACAGGGCTCGTGAGTACCACATGGGGGTATTCTGGAACCAGTGATTTTTCATTCTTCTCTCTAGCCCACAGCAGCTGCCCTCCCGCGGCAGCGCTCCCTCGTTCCTTCACGGAGCGGTGATTCGGTGTGTCCGCCGAGGGAACTCGACGACGAGTTCCCTGTGCGACGTACACATCCGCATCATTCTTGGGAGACAACTTGAGCACCTCATCCATTCGTCGTTCTACTGCCGTTCCAGGCCGGAACGAACTTCGCCCCGACTGCAGCAACTGCTTCGCGCTGTGCTGCACCGCCTTTGGCTTTTCCCGGTCCGCCGACTTTGCCATCGACAAGCCGGCGGGTACGCCGTGCCCCAATCTCGGCGCTGACTTCTCCTGCGGCATCCACGACCGGCTGCGCCCGCGGGGCTTCCGCGGGTGCACCGTTTTCGACTGCTTCGGCGCGGGCCAGGCTGTGTCGCAGGGGCTGTTCGATGGCGTCAGCTGGCGCGACCAGCCGGACAGCAGGTCCGCGATGTTCGCCGCCTTCAAAGTCATGCGGCAGCTTCATGAGATGCTCTGGTATCTGGCCGAGGCACAGGACCGCGCCTTCGACGCCGAGACCCGGAACGATGTGCTGGAGCTGAGGCTCGCCATCGTCAAGGTCGCAGAGGGGACAGTGCATGAAGTGCTCGCCCTGGACGTGGGAACACTGCACGAGCGGGTGCGCCACGTGCTGATGGACGTCAGCGGGGAAGTCCGGGGCGCCTACTTTGCGTCCGTAGACGAGCTGGATCAAAGGCTGCAGCCGGGGGCGGACCTGGCGGGCATTAACCTCCGGCGGCTACGGCTCTACGGCGCCGACCTTCGGGGCGCCTGCCTCATCGCGGCAGACCTGCGCGGCAGCGACCTTACGGCGGTGGACCTCCTGGGCGCAGATCTCAGGGATGCGCGGCTGGAGGACGCCGATCTTTCGGGTGCCTTGTACCTAACGCAGCCACAGCTCAACAGCGCGTGTGGCAACCTCGCCACCAGGCTGCCCGGCGGCCTTGACGTTCCCGGGCACTGGCACGCCAGTCAGAACCGTAGTGAAACTTGGCCAACGTGATGAGGTCCGAGTGGGCATCGTTCCAGAGGTCCTCAACTCGGACGGGCAGCAGCAAGCGTTCCCGGTTGAGGGCCTCCACGGCCCCTTCGTCGTGGCTGGCCAGGTTGACGACGACGGCCTGAGTCCCCGTCCCGGCGCTGCCCGTTCGCGTCGATCTGAGTGCCGGCCGGTCTTCATTCGTGTTGGGGTCGTGAGTGGAAGTAGTTGTTGCGGCGGGGTTTTCGGTGGGGGTCGAGTTCGGGTGGGGGTTTGAACCAGGGGACCTGGTTGGTGACTTCGATGGTCCAGTGCTCTTTGTGGATGAGGTGGTGGTGGTGGCTGCAGAGCAGGACGCCGTTGCCGGTGCTGGTGGGTCCGCCGCGGGACCAGTAGGTGATGTGGTGGGCTTCGCACCAGGCGGCGGGGATGGTGCAGCCGGGGAAGGCGCAGCCTTGGTCGCGGGCGGTGATGGCTTTGCGGATGTGGGGCGGGAAGACGCGTGAGGCGCGGCCGATGTCCAGGATCCGGCCCTGGCTGCCGAGGACGATGGGGATGATGTCGGCGTCACAGGCGATTTTGCGGATCGTGGCCGGGTTCACCGGCCCGCTGAACGCGAACAGGGCGGTGCCGCCGTTGGCCCGGTGGAAGTTGGTCCGGCTGGTTGTGGTCCGGCTGTTGTTGGTCCGGCTGATGGAGGTCGGCTGCGAACCCTGAGCGTCGTGGCCGTGCGGCTGGTGTTGGGCCCGTTGGGCCTCTGAAGCCCATGGTGGGTTTTGGGCCGATTGGGCGTCTTGCCGGTGTTGGAGGTCGGTGAGGAGGTCGCGGTAGTTGATGGTGACCAGGATCTGGGGCCGGTGTCCGCCGTTGGCGGGCAGGGTGTCGGTGGTGAGTACTGTTTGCAGTGCGCCGACGAGCCCGTCGAGCCGTTTCTGACCCTGTGAGCGGTGGTCCAGGGAGATTTCGGGCGGGTCGGCGGTGTCCCAGCCAGCGAGGCCGGCCGGTTCACCGGCCCCTGTCCCGGCGGAACTGGTCCCGTCACGGCCCATGCCGCCGCCACCCGCTCCGTTGATGCCGTTCCCGTCCGCTTCGTGGCGGTCGGCCGGTGGTGGGGTGCGGGGGTTGGTGGCGGTGTTCATGACCGTGGTGATGGTTTCGAACTGTTCGGGCGTGGCGAAGATTTCCAGGTGCTGCAGGCCGTGCTTGGGGCGGCGGATCGAAGGCGCCCTGGATTTGCCGGAGGGCTGCTTCGGAGGGTTCGGTGCCGTCCTGGTCGATGGCCTCGGCCCAGTGCCGGGCGACGCGGGTGAGGAAGTCGGCGTCGTTCTCGATCGCGGCCAGGGTCAGGTCGTGTTCCATCGCGGCGGTGTGGTCCGGGGTGGTGAAGTGCCGGGCCCGGTCCAGGGCCAGGGTGATGGTGGTCGCGGCGCGGGAACTGATCTGGGCGGTTTCGACCGCGGTGGCGAGTTCTTCGTACCGGGGCGGGAGCTGTTGCCCGCCGAACCCGGCCCTGGGCAGGACCGAGTCGGCCAGTCCGATCCGGCGCCGGGCTTCGGCGGAACTGATCCGCAGCCTGTCCCGGAGGAACTCGACACTGTTCCGCGACCCGTCATCCCCCGGGGCGGGCTCGGCAACGGCGACCGGGACCAGGGGTGATGCCGCGGCCGTGAGCGCGGCGGTGCGGGACCGGTCCACCGCCCCGGCGGCGAGCACCTGCAGGCGCTCCACCCGCCGGGAGAGCTGCTCCACCCGGCCGGCGAAGTCAGCGGACTGCCGGAAACCCCACAACGCGGTGTCCTCGGCAGTGATCGCGTCCTGTTCCAGCAAAACCAGGGCCTGATCAACCGCGTCCCCCACGTGGATACGGGTGACCGCCCCGGCAGGCACGCTTTGAAGGGCGTTGGCACCAACCGAAACCGGCTCAGAAACCAACCCACCGGCACCGGCCAACCCACCGGCACCCCGCCCTAAGGCCAGATGTTCGGTGAATCCCCCAATGGCTTCCATGGAACCAGCCTGATCAGGGGGTCTGACATTAATAGACCTGGCGTCAGGCACGCCCTCGGGCACCCCGCCACTCAGCTGGCCACCGCCGTCGTTCCCGGGAACGGAAGCCAAGCCACCGGCACCGGACCCTAAGGCCCGGTCCGCGGTGAATCCCCCAATGGCTTCCATAGAACCAGTCTGATCAGGGGGTCTGACATTAAAGAGCGTCTGCCGAGGCCGGCGGGAATAGCCGGCGTGCCAGCGCGACTACGCCAGCGTGATGAGGTCCAGGTAGTCCTCGTTCCAGAGGTCCTCAACACCGTCGGGCAGCAGCACCACGCGCTCCGGGTTGAGGGCCTCGACGGCGCCTTCGTCATGGCTGACAAGGACGACGGCGCCGGTGTAGTTGCGCAGTGCGCCCAGGATCTCTGCGCGGCTGGCGGGGTCGAGGTTGTTGGTGGGTTCGTCCAACAGCAGGACGTTGGCACTGGAGGCCACGATGGTGGCCAGCGCCAGACGGGTCTTCTCCCCGCCGGAGAGCACCCCGGCCGGCTTGTCGACGTCGTCGCCGGAGAACAGGAACGAGCCCAGGATGCCGCGGACCTCGGCGTCCTTCATGTCCGGCGCGGAGGAGCGCATGTTTTCGAGTACCGTGCGGTCGTGGTCCAGGGTTTCGTGCTCCTGGGCGTAGTAGCCCACCTTGAGCCCGTGCCCGGGAACGATGTCGCCGGTGTCCGGCCGGTCCACGCCGGCGAGCATCCGCAGCAGCGTGGTTTTGCCGGCACCGTTGAGGCCGAGGATGACCACCTTGGAGCCGCGGTCGATGGCGAGGTCCACGTCGGTGAAGATCTCGAGTGAACCGTAGGACTTGCTCAGGCCCTCGGCGGTCAGCGGGGTCCGGCCGCAGGGCGACGGGTCCGGGAACCGCAGGGCTGCCACGCGGTCGTGCTCGCGGACGGCCTCCAGGCCGCTGAGCAGCCGCTCGGCGCGCTTGGCCATGTTCTGTGCGGCGACGGCCTTGGTGGCCTTCGCGCGCATCTTGTTGGCCTGGTCCATCAGGACCTGGGCCTTCTTCTCGGCGTTGGCGCGTTCGCGCTTGCGGGCACGCTCATCGGTCTCGCGCTGCTGCAGGTAGCGCTTCCAGCCCATGTTGTAGAAATCGATCTGCGCCCGGTTCGCGTCCAGGTGGTACACCTTGTTCACCGTGGCCTCTAGCAGCTCCACGTCGTGGCTGATCACGATCAGGCCGCCCTGGTGGTTCTTGAGGAAGTCCCGGAGCCAGGAAATGGAATCCGCGTCGAGGTGGTTGGTGGGCTCATCCAGCAGCATGGTTTCGGCGCCGGAATAAAGGATGCGCGCCAGTTCCACGCGGCGGCGCTGGCCACCGGACAGGGTTTTGAGCGGCTGGTTCAGGATCCGCTCCGGCAGCGCGAGGTTGGAGGAGATGGCAGCCGCTTCGGCTTCGGCCGCGTATCCGCCGCCGGACAGGAATTCGGCCTCGAGCCGGTCGTACCGGCCCATGGCCTTGCGCTGGACCTCCGGGTCCTCGCTGGCCATGTCCGCCTGCGCCTTCTTCAATTTGCCGACGACGACGTCCAGGCCGCGGGCGGACAGGATGCGGTCCCGCGCCAGCTGCTCCATGTCCGGTGTGCGCGGGTCCTGCGGCAGGTATCCGATCTCGCCGCTGCGCGTCACCTTGCCGGCGGCCGGCAGGCCTTCGCCCGCCAGTACGCGCGTCAGCGTGGTCTTGCCAGCACCGTTCCGGCCCACCAGGCCGATCTTGTCACCCTTGTCGATGCGGAAGCTCACCTGGTCCATGAGCAGGCGGGCGCCGGCACGGAGTTCAAGTTCCTGAACGGTAATCAAAGCAGGTAAGGCCTTTCACAACAGGGAATGCCGCAGCACGGCAGGTTGCATGCCGCGCGGTGCGAAGTACGGAACGCCCGGGATGCCGGCCGGAGAACGGCCCGTTCAAGTCTACCGGCCCGTGCAACCCGGCCAGAACACGAGCAACCCGGCCAGAACACGCCTTCCCCGCCCGGACGAGGGCCATTCCAGCCGCCCGGAGGAGCGCCTTCCCAAGACCGGCAGAACGGAGTATTTGTGCCCAGCACCAGAGCCCAGGCAGTCCCTCTTGTAGGACAGCAACAAAATGAGGCTAGTCGCGGGCCAGTAACGTCAACACCAGCCGATAATTGTTTGTACCCCTCCGACAGGACCACCCCATGACCCAGACCCATTCCGCCGGCGCCCTGCAGCCGGCAAAGCGCAGCCGCTGGAACGCCACCGACCTCGGACTCATCGCCGTCTTCGCCGCGCTCGTGGCGGCGTCAGCCCTGGTCGCTGCCATTCCGGTGGGTGGCCTCGGCGTCCCCATCACGCTTCAGACACTCGCCGTCATGCTGACCGGCCTCGCCCTCGGCCCCGGCCGCGCGTTCGCCGCCGTCGGACTGCACACCCTGCTTGGGCTCGCCGGGCTTCCCATCTTCAGCGGCGGGCGCAGCGGTTTGGGCATCCTGGCCGGACCGTCAGCCGGCTACGTCATCGCCTTCCCGCTTGCCGCCGCGGCGGTGGGCTGGCTGGCCGCCGTCGTTATCCGCCGTACCGTGAAGTTCCGTGCCGTACTTCTGTTCGCTGCAGCGATGGCCACCAGCATTGTGCTGATCCACGGACTGGGCATCGCGGGCATGATGGTCAATGCCAAGCTGGACTTCTCCAAGGCGTTCCTGGCCGATCTCCCCTTCTACCCGGGTGACACCATCAAGAACGTCCTCGCCGTTGCGGTGGCCATGGCCCTGCACAAGGCGTTCCCCGACCTGCTGGTCCGCCGCGTCCGGAAGCTTCCGCAGCAGCCCGCCCCGCAGCAGCCTGTCACGCAGGAAACCACGGAGCCGAAAGCAACCACTCAGCAGTGAGCACCATCTCCCTCAGGAGCGCAGGGGTCAGCGTGGCAATCGACGGCCGCCCTGACCCCAAAGTCCTGCTGCAGGACATCTCGCTGGAGCTCACCGAGCAGCGGATCGGTGTAATCGGAGCCAACGGTTCCGGCAAGTCCACCCTGCTCCGCCTGCTCAACGGCCTCGTGGCACCCACCGCGGGAACCGTGACGGTCAACGGCGCCGACACCGTCCGCAACGTGCGCGCCGTGCGCCAGCAGGTGGGCTTCGTCTTCACCGATCCCCTGTCCCAGCTGGTGATGCCCACCGGCCGTGAGGACGTGGAGCTGTCGCTCCGGCGTTCGGTGCGGAACGGCCGGGACCGCCGGGAGCAGGCCACCGCCGCGCTCGACCGCTTCGGGCTCCTCCCCCTGGCTGACCAGAGCATCTACGAACTCTCCGGCGGCGAACGGCAGCTCCTCGCCCTGGCGTCCGTGCTGGCGGTGGACCCCGGCGTCCTCGTGCTTGACGAGCCCTCCACCCTCCTCGACCTCCGGAACCGCGAACTGCTGCGCCGCACCCTGGCCGGCCTCAGCCAGCAGATCGTCATGTCCACCCACGACCTGGAGCTGGCCCTGGACATGGACCGGGTCCTGGTGGTCGAAGCCGGACAGATAGCGTACGACGGCGGTGCTGCCGCCGCCGTCGGGCATTACCGCTCACTTTCCGCCCGGAGCCTGTCAGGCGGGGACCTCCGGTGAGGGGCCACGGCTTCCTGCTCGCCAACTACGTGCCCGGCACATCCCTGATCCACCGCATGCCGCTCTGGCTGAAGTTCCTCCTGGTCCTGGCCTGCGGAATGGCCTCGTTCCTGGTCGTCGACTGGCGGCTCGCCGCCGGAGCCCTCCTCGTGATGTCCGTGCTGTTCCTGCTCAGCGGCGCCGGGGCCGTGCGCCTCTTCCGCGCGGTGCGGCCGCTCCTGCCCGTCCTGCTGGTCATCGGCGCGTTCCAGTGGTGGCAGCTGGGCGGGCCGGTTGCCGCGCGGATCGTCCTCAACATCCTGCTGTGCGTCGTGGCGGCGTCCCTGCTGACGGCCACCACCCCGCTGCACCGGCTGCTCGACGGCGTGGTATCGCTCGCCCGCCCGTTCCGGCGCTTCGGCGCGGACCCCGAGCGCTTTGCCCTGACCATCGCCATCATGCTGCGGAGCATCCCCTTCATCGCCGGGGCCTTCGCTGACGTGCGGGACTCGGCGCGTGCCCGCGGACTGGAACGCAACCCGCGGGCGCTGATCCTGCCGGTGTTCATCACCACCGTCGCCTACGCCCGCCACACCGGCGAGGCGCTGGCCGCCCGCGGACTGGGCGAACCGGAGGACTGAGCCGCCAGGCTCTGCTGTCCTGTGAGAATGGATTCATGGAATTCAAGCGGCTGTTGCAGATCCGGCGTATCTACGCGCAGCCTGCTGCACTGGAGCTTCCCAGAGGCAAGGAGATCGTCGGACGCTGGCCGGGCGCCGACGTCGTGCTCGTCGACAATCATTGGAACATCCCCGAAGTTCACGGAGATGAACGGAATGTGCAACGCTGGTCCCGGATCAAGACCGAAGCGCTGGTCCTCGGCGTTAAGAAGGCGCTGACCGTCAAGCCGAACGGCCGCTCCGCGGATTTCATTGCCCCCTCTACTGCGAACGGCTGCGCCATGGCATGCGCCTATTGCTATGTGCCCCGCCACAAGGGCTACAGCAATCCGGTGACCGTGTTTGCGAACATCGACCAGATTGCCGGGTCGCTGGCACGGCACGTCACCCGCCAGGGCATGAAGCTGGAGCCCAACCAGTGTGACCCTGAACTCTGGGTCTACGACATCGGTGAAAACAGCGACTGCTCCGTGGATGCGCTGCTCAGCGACAACGTGGAGGATCTCGTCCTGCTGTTCCGGGACTTGCCCACCGCCAAACTGTCCTTTGCCACCAAATTCGTGAACCCTGCAATGCTCGGCTGGGACCACGGCGGTCACACCAGAATCCGTTTTTCCCTCATGCCCGCGGACCTGGCGAAATCGATTGACGTTCGGACTTCACCGGTGGCGGAGCGAATGGCTGCGATTAACGACTTCGTGGAGGCCGGCTACGAAGTGCACGTGAACTTCTCCCCCGTCATCATCACGGACACCTGGCTCCGTGACTGGGAGCAGATGCTGCGCCAACTCGATGCCACCCTTACCGCCGCCGCAAAGGCGCAGCTTGCAGCCGAGATCATCTTCCTGACCCATAACGAGCGGCTTCACGAGGTCAATCTCGGATGGCATCCGCAGGCCGAGCAGGTGCTGTGGCGTCCCGACCTGCAGGAATCGAAGGTCTCGTCCAACGGCTTCACCAACGTCCGCTACCGTTCACGAGCCAAGGCAGCGTACGTACAGCAACTGACTGCGCTCGTTGGGAAAATCGCGCCGTACTGCCGCATCCGCTACGCGTTCTAGCCTCAAGGGCTGCTGACTGGGGTCGCTTCCAGTGAACGCGCCGGAGCCGGCTGGCTCAGCCGGCGCTCGTCGTTGACGGTTTCCGCTGCACCGGTCCCGTCGACTGCCCCTCCTCGAAACGGCAGATCACCACGGCCTGGCGCATGGGACCGCCGCGTTCCTCGAGCTGATCGACCAGGGTTTCAACGCCCATGCGGCCCAGCTCGGTACTGGGCAGCGTGAGGACAGTCAGGCGGGGGTCCGTCGTGGCGGCGACGTCCGGCGTCGAGCCGATCAGCAGGACGGACATGTCGCCGGGAACGTCGATGCCGTGCTTGTCCAGGCCGTTGATGAAGCCGAACGACGCGTTGTCGTTCATGAGGATCACCGCCGTCGTGTCGGGGGCGGTCTTGAGCAGCCTTTCGGCGGCCGCCTGACCAGAGATCGGTGATTCCTCGCACGAGATGTGAAGCGACTCCAGCCCGCGGCGGTCCACTTCCGCCGCGAAGGTCGCCCGGCTCCGCATGACGGGGCCGTAGCCGCTCAGGGCATGCTCGGCCCCGCCGCTGTCAACGAAGCAGAGCCGGCGGTGGCCGAGGCCCTCCAGATAGGAGACGGCCTCGATCATGGAATTCTCAAAGTCGACGTCCACGTACGGCAGGTCCTCCGGGTGCCGCGTCCGTCCAATCAGCGCGAAAGGCAGCGTGGATCGCTGCAGCCGCTCCACACGGGCATCGTCCAGCTGCACCTCCATGAGCAGGACACCGTCGATGAAGCCGCTGGAGATGAGCTCCTCCACCTGTTCGGCGTCGTTGCTGATGGGCCACAGCACCAGGTT
This sequence comes from Arthrobacter globiformis, assembly GCF_046536215.2. GTDB lineage: Bacteria > Actinomycetota > Actinomycetes > Actinomycetales > Micrococcaceae > Arthrobacter > Arthrobacter globiformis_E. Next base: position 453,022 of record NZ_CM143421.1, read on the forward strand.
GTAGCCCAGGTCCTTCGCGGTCTGCGTGGCGCTGGTGAAGAACTTCACGGCCGTCTCGCTGAGCCGCCGCTGCAGCGCCGGGTACAGCAGGGCAATGATCCGGGTGCGCTTGCTGGCCAGCGCGCGGCCGAGGGCGTTACGGCGGTAGCCAAGCTGCAGCATGGCCTCCTCAACCCGGGCCCGGGTGGCCGGGGCAACCGGCTTGGTGTCGTTGATGACGAACGACACCGTGGCGATCGAGACGTCCGCCAGCCTCGCAACGTCTCTCATGGTGGGCACAGTACGACTCTTTCAGTTCAGGGCTCAGGGAACGGGACAGGTCTCCAGTAAAGCGGTTAACTTTTTCCTTGACAACCCCTTGCCGCGGCATGCAGAGTTGTTCCCACATCCCCCGACACGTTGAATCCGGGCCCACATTTGGCCAGTGAGTTAACCGCTTAACTGGCGGGCATGCACCTACCACCTGCCCGGACGATCCAACGCGCCCTGAACCACGGAATCACCGAACACCTCAACCACCAAATGAACCGCAGCACGGCAAAGGAGCCCCCATGAAGAAAGCATCACTCACCTGCCTGATGGCCATGGCCGCCATCGCTCCGCTCGCCCTCACCGCCTGCGGCGGGGGCAGCATCCAGGCCTCCGCCAACGAGAAGGTCGACTCGCTTACCGTCCTGGACTACTACAACAACGAACCGGACAAGACCCACATCCAGGGCGCGCTCGACAAGTGCGCCGCGCAGCTGGGCGTGACGCTCAAGCGCGAGACCGTCCCCGGCAAGGACCTCATCCAGAAGGTCCTCCAGCGGTCGAGCTCCCGGACCCTGCCGGACGTGCTGATGCTGGACAACCCGGACGTGCAGGAGATCGCGGCAACAGGCGGGCTGGCCCCGCTGAATGACTTCGGCGTGGACACCTCCGGGTTTGCGCAGGGCATGCTGGACGCCGCGACCTATGAGGGCAAGGTCTACGGCCTGGCGCCCACGGCCAACACGCTGGGCCTGTTCTACAACAAGGAGATGCTGGCGGCTGCCGGCATCCAGCCGCCCAAGACGTGGGACGAGCTGAAGGCGGCGGCAGCAAAGCTCACGACGGGAGGCCGCTACGGCCTGGCGTTCTCCGCGATCGCCACCTACGAGGGCAGCTGGCAGTTCCTGCCCTTCATGTGGACCAACGGCGGCGAGGAGACCGACCTGAGGAGCCCGAAGGTGGCGGAGGCGCTGGGCTTCATCGACGGCCTGGTGTCCTCGGGCTCCGCGTCCAAGAGCGTGGTCAACTGGAGCCAGGCGGACGTGCGCGACCAGTTCGCCGCGGGCAAGGCCGCCATGATGATCAACGGCCCGTGGCAGATCCCGTCCCTGGCCAAGACGCCGGACATCAAGTGGGCGGCCGTCCAGGTCCCCGTCAACGCGCAGGGGCAGACTCCCGTGGCGCCGCTCGGCGGCGAGGTCTGGACGGTGCCGCAGACCGGCAACAAGGCCAAGCAGGCCAAGTCCGCGGAGCTCGTGAAGTGCATCAGCAGCGACGAGAACCAGCTGGCCCTGGCCAAGGAGCGCTTCACCGTGCCCACCAAGACCGCGCTCGCCGGTGAGTACGTGAAGGCCGTCCCGGAGATGGCCGCGTTCACCGAGCAGGTGGCCAACGCCCAGTCACGGACCGGCAAGCTCGGCAAGGACTGGCCCACGACCGCGACGGTCATGTACACGGCCATCCAGCTGGCGCTGACGGACCAGGCGTCCCCGCAGGAGGCCTTCACCAAGGCTGAGGGGAAGTAGCCCGGGATGACGCGAACAGCCAGCACCCACTGCGGAAAGGAGGCAGGGACGTGCCGACCCTGACAACCAGCCCGGCGCCGGGAGCCCTCTCCCCCGCCGCCGCGGACACACCGGAAAGGGACGGACGACGGCGGGGCTACCGCCGGGAGCGCCTGGTCCAGGCACTCTTCCTGGCACCGGCTGCGCTGTTTCTCCTGCTGTTCTTCGGCTACCCCGTGGTGAAGAACGTTGTGATGAGCCTGCAGGAGTACACCACCCGGACCTTCTTCACCGGAGAAGCGCCCTGGGTTGGCCTGGCGAACTATGCCACCGCCGTCGGAAGCAGCCTCTTCGCACCGGCGATGCTGAACACGGCACTGTTCACGTTGGGTTCGATCGCCGGCCAGTTTGTGCTTGGCCTGGCGCTGGCCAGCTTCTTTAAGCGGCGGTTCCCGCTGAGCGGCTTCCTGCGTTCCATGCTGCTGCTCCCGTGGCTGCTGCCGCTGATCGTCTCGAGCGCCACGTGGCGCTCGATCCTGGACCAGGACAGCGGCATCCTCAACGCATTCCTGCGGAACCTCGGCGTCATCCAGGAACCGGTGCCTTGGCTGACCAGCCCGTCCGTGGCGCTGCTGGCGGTGGTCCTGGTCAACGTCTGGGTGGGCATTCCCTTCAACGTCACCCTGCTCTACGGCGGACTGCAGGAGATTCCCGAGGAGCTGTACGAGGCAGGCGCGGTGGACGGTGCCACGGGCTGGAAGGCGTTCTGGCACATCACCTGGCCCAACCTGCGGCCGGTGGTCAGCGTGGTCCTGGTGCTCGGCGTCGTCTACACGCTCAAGGTCCTGGACATCATCCTGGGCCTGACCAACGGCGGCCCGGCGAACGCGACGCAGACCCTGGCGGTGCGCTCCTACCAGGAGTCGTTCGTGAACTTCCAGTTCGGCGTCGGCGCTGCCTTCAGCAACATCCTGATCCTGATCTCACTGGTGTTCGCGGTGGTCTACCTCCGCATGAACCGCCGTGCGGTCGACGAGTAAGAGGACCATCATGACAACCCTGGATATGACGACGGCGGGCTCCGCGCCGGCCGCGCAGCGGCCGCGGAAGGCTAACAGGCCCAAGCTGGGGCACACCGCCGTCGGACTTCTGCTCCTCGCGGTGATGCTGTTCCCGGTGTACTGGATGGTCAACGCATCCCTGCAGCCGTCCGGCAACACGCTGACCGCGGATTTCCTGCCGCTTAACCCCAGCTTCGAGGGGTATGAGAAGGCGATCGCGCAGCAGGGCCCGAACCTGCTCACCAGCCTGGTCATCTCGCTCGGCACCGTGGTGTTCAGTCTGGCCGTCGCCGCCCCGGCCGCGTACATGCTGGCGCAGTTCCGGTTCCGCTGGATCAATGCCGCGCTGCTGGCGATCCTCATCTCGCAGATGATCCCCGGCATCGTGATCGCCAATGCACTCTATGCGGCCTACAACGACCTCGGCCTGCTCAACTCCATCCCGGGGCTGATTCTGGCCGACTCGACCCACGCCATCCCGTTCGTGATCCTGATCATGCGGGCGTTCATGATGCGGATTCCGCCCAGCATTGTGGAGGCGGCGAGGGTGGACGGCGCCGGGCTGGTGCGGGCGTTCGTCTCGATCGTGCTGCCCATCAGCCGCAACTCGCTCATCACCGCGGGCCTGTTCGCCTTCCTTTTCTCCTGGAGCGACTTCCTGTTCGCCCTGACGCTGACCACCACAGAGGACGTGCGGCCCGTGACGCTGGGCATCTACCAGTACCTGGGCACCCAGGTGTCCAACTGGAGTGCCGTGATGGCGACGGCAGTGCTCTCCTCACTGCCGGCCATCGTGCTGCTGGTCCTGGCACAGAAGTACATCGCTGCCGGGGCCACCGGCGGCGCCGTCAAATAGCTTGTCCGAACCTAAGGAACGAATCAATGACTGAGAACCACACTCCCCTGCGCGTCACCGTATGGGGCGAAAACCGCCACGAACAGCACCAGCCGCACGTGGCCGAGATCTACCCGGACGGCATGCACACCACGATCCGCGAGGGCATCGAGGAGAACCTCAGTCCGCGGACCGAGGTGGCCACCGTGACCCTCGACGACCCCGAGCACGGCCTCACCGAGGAGCGGCTGCGGAACACGGACGTCCTGGTCTGGTGGGGCCACGCCGCCCACGCCGAGGTGGCGGACGAGGTGGTGGAGCGCGTGCACCGGCACGTGCTGGCCGGCATGGGCCTGGTGGTGCTGCACTCCGGGCACTGGTCGAAGATCTTCGGCAAGCTCATGGGCACCACGTGCACGCTGCGCTGGCGCTCGGAACGGGACCGCGAAATTGTCTGGACCGTGGACCCGACGCACCCGATCGCGCAGGGCGTGCCGCACCCGTTCATCATTCCGGAGCAGGAGATGTACGGCGAGCACTTCGACATCCCCGCCCCCGACGAGCTGATCTTCCTGAGCACCTTCTCCGGCGGCGAGGTGTTCCGCAGCGGCTGCACGTTCAAGCGGGGCTACGGCAAGATCTTCTTCTTCAGCCCCGGCGACCAGGACTACCCCGTCTACCACCACAAGGACGTGCGGAGGGTCATCGCCAACGGCGTGGAGTGGGCCCGCACCGTGCGGCCCGAGCGCACCGACCCGGTCCTGCTGCGGTACGAGACCGAGGCGTTCTACACCGGCCACAGCTACGAGGGGGCGATGGCCAATTGAGCCGCTTCGCTACTTTGCCTGATCCGACGGCGCCCGTCCGCGTGGTGCAGGTCGGCGCCGGCGGCATGGGCCGGGCCTGGCTGCGGCTGCTGGGTGAGTCGGCCGACGTCGAACTGGCCGGCGTGGTGGACCTCAACCCGCAGGCGGCACGGGACGCGCTCGCCGAGCTGGGGCTGGATGCCGTGCCGGTGGGGACGAGCCTGACCGAACTGGCCGGCGCCGTCGGTGCCCAGGCCGTGGTCAACGTGACGGTCCCGGCCGCGCACCATCCGGTGAACGTCGAGGCGCATTTCCTCGGGCTGCCCGTGCTGTGCGAGAAGCCCGCGGCGCCGACCGTCGCGGAGGCCCTCTCGCTGGCCGCGGTGGCAGAGGCGACGGGCCAGCTGCTGATGATCAGCCAGTCGCGCCGGTACTTCCGGACGCTCACTGCCTTCAGGCGGCAGGCAGACCGGCTTGGCGCGATCGGGCTGCTCACCTGCGACTTCTTCAAGGCGCCGCATTTCGGCGGCTTCCGGGAGGAGATGGAGCATGTGCTGCTGGTGGACATGGCGATCCACGCGTTCGACGCCGCGCGGTACCTCCTGGGCCGGAATCCGGTCTCCGTGTACTGCGAGGAGTTCAACCCGGGCTGGAGCTGGTACGCCGGGGACGCCGCGGCGACGGCGGTCTTCGAGATGGACGGCGGGACGCGGTTCGTCTACACCGGAAGCTGGTGCGCCGACGGGCTGGAGACCTCGTGGAACGGCAGCTGGCGGATCAACGGCGCCGACGGAACGGCGGTGTGGGACGGCGCTGCTGCGCCGGTGGCTGAGCGTGTTGCCGGGGCTTCGGCGGACGACGTTTTGGCGGACGACGGCGGGGTGACGGGTTCTGTTTCTTCGGCGCCGGATTCTGTGGTTGCGGAAGGCGACGCCGCTGCCGAGGGGCCGTCCGAGGGCCCGGAGGAGATCGCCGGGGCGCTGGCTGAGTTCGTCCGGAGCCTCCGGACGGGTGAGGTTCCCTCGGGCGAGATCCATGCCAATGTCCTGAGCCTTGCGATGGTCGAGGCGGCGGTGAAGTCCTCGCAGACCGGCCAGCGGGTGCTGATCAGCGACGTGCTGGACGAGGCGCACCGGCAGGCGCTCGCCGCCGAGTCGGTCCCTGCCGCCAGGGAGGTCTTGGCGGCGTGGGCTTCGCCGCTTGAGGCCCTTCAGGCCGTTGGTGAGCTGCAGGTGGCCGGTCAGCCGGGGCGGGCGGTGCAGCCGGCCGCTTCCGCCACGTTGGGGTAGGCGGTGTGGTGGGAGGCCTTGCTGGAGGGGGTACCAGCAGGGTCTCCCACAGCGTTGTAAACGCTGGTTAGGTGGAAATGCATCCCCACCACCCGCCGTCGAACTTGCGGCAGCCCCTTTACCCCTTGAACGGAGGCAGCGTGACTCTGACCGACGCTCCGGTGACCACGCGCGAACAGGCAGTCGGACGGCCGCTGGCCATTGTCCTTGGCCTGCTGACCATCTTCGGTCCGATTTCCATGGACCTGTACCTGCCTGTGCTGCCGGCCCTGACGGCGGAACTGCGAAGTTCCACCTCGACGGCGCAGCTGACCATCACGGCCTGCCTGCTTGGACTGGCGATCGGCCAGGTGATTGCGGGCCCGCTGTCGGACCGCTTCGGCCGCCGGCTCCCGCTGCTGATTGGCGTTGCCGCGTACACGGTCACGTCCGTTCTCTGTGCCGTCAGCCCGACGGTTGAGACGCTGATCGCCGCCAGGTTCGTGCAGGGCCTGGCCGGTGCCGTGGGCATCGTCATTGCGCAGGCCGCCGGGCGGGATGTGTACGAGGGCGCCAAGCTCCTTCGGTACTACGGCCGCCTGACGGTGCTCGGCGGACTGGCGGCGATCGTGGGTCCGGTCATCGGTGGCCAGCTGGCCTCCGTCACGGACTGGCGCGGCGTCTTCCTGTTCCTGGCGGTTGTTGGCGTGGCCATCCTGGTGGCCTGCCTCGTGATCTTCAAGGAGACACTCCCGGTTCAGCGGCGGGCGGCCGGCGGGTTTTCCCACACCGTGCAGGATTTCCGGCGCCTGCTGGCGGACCGCGTGTTTGTCGGCGCAGTGCTGATCACGGGCTTTACGTACTCGGCGATCTTCGCCTACCTCAGCGGGGCCACGTTCGTCCTCCAGGGCATCTACGGGCTGTCGCCGCAGGGCTATTCATTTGCCTTCGGCCTGAACTCGCTGGGGTTCATGATCTTCGGTTTCCTCGGCGGCCGGCTTGCCGAACGGTGGTCCGAGAAGGCCATGCTGGTGATCGGACTCGCCATGGCCACGGCCGGCTCCGTTGGCCTGCTAATTACCGCGCTCCAGCACCTGCCGCTGATTGCGGTGATCCTGTCCCTCTTCACGATGGTTGGTGGAGTGGCGACGGCGAGCCCCTCCGCCACGTCGCTGGCGCTGAAGGGCTACCCGGACATCGCCGGGACGGCGTCGTCGTTACTCGGCCTGGCACGGTTTGCCTTCGGCGGAGTGGCCGCTCCGCTGGTGGGCATCGCCGGTGCGGATAATGCACTGCCGTTCGGGGTTGTTACGGTGGTTTCAGTTGCAACTGCCGTGGCATGCCTTGGGCTTGTTAGGGCGCGTTGAGGCATAGCTTGGGAGGCGCACGACGGCGCGGTGAACCGCCGTCGTTCCCGTGGCCGACCCTTGCGGTTGCCCTCCGGGTGGTGTCAGGAGCTACCCTTCTTTTCCGCCTTCTGGCGCGCGCGATCGAGCGCACGGTAGACGGTGGAACGACCAACGGAGAACAGGTCGGCGAGCTCACCCATTGTGTGTTCGCCAGCGTCATGCAGCTGGAGCATGAGTGCTTCTTGTTTGGCCGATAATTTGGGCTGTTTCCCGCGCAGCCGCCCCTTGGCTTTGGCGATTTTCATGCCTTCGCGTGTGCGGGCCCGGATGAGATCTCCCTCGAACTCGGCGACCATGGCCAGGACGTTGAAGAGCAGCTTGCCTATCGGGTCCGCGGGATCGTGCAAGGAACCGCCGATGCTCAGCTTCACTCCGCGCGAGGCGAGGTCGTCGGCGATCTGATGCGCGTCACGGACCGACCTGGCCAGCCTGTCTAATTTCGTCACCATGAAGGTGTCGCCACTCCGGCACGCGGCCAGCGCTTCCCGCAGACCTGGACGGTTCGTGTTACTGCCGGTGAGGCCATGATCGACGTAGATACGATCAGCTTCTACGCCCATGGAAGTCAAGGCATCCCGTTGCACGGTGACGTCTTGTTCGTCAGTGGAAACTCTTGCGTAGCCAACCTTGATTTCACCCATGAACAGGAGTGTCCGCCACAGGAGCAGCAGTGCGCCATATAGGAGTCCGTCACCGGACATTTCACCGGTCCGGTCCTGCGGGACGGTTGCCTCGCGCTGGCTGCAACGATGCAGATCAAGTAGCCGTTTTTCCGGTAAGTGACCGGCTTACGGGACGCACTCCTCCCTCTATAAGGGACGGCCTTGACGGGACGCCGAGGTTGGAATTTGTGCTGTTGTGGCCTTCTCCGTGAGGCTGAAGGGTAATAGGCTCTGTCCTGTCACGCGGTGAAACTGACATGTGGAAACACCGGCTTGCTGGAGACCGCAGAATCAGGAGCGATCCTTGGACTATGACTCGAACACTTTCACGGTTGCGTTACCCGAACTGCGAAAATACAGGACACTCAACACTGCGTGGCGATTACTTTTCCTTCTTTTCTGGATTCTGTGGGCGATCATATTTTTCGGAAACTTGGAGGTCCCCCGAGAAATCGCCCTCACGGGCATGGGAGTCGCCGTTTTACTTACGAGCGGGTTCGCCCTATATGCCTCTCGCAAGCAAAAACAACTCCGGCCACTCATCAACCGTAGATTCGCAGAAGAATTCACTGCCCGCACCGGCTACGAATACCCCCGCGACATAGACATTTTGGACGTGCAACGAACTATAGCCATCCGCAAACCTGACGGATCGGTACTCCTTTGGGGTATCAATCGTTCGCCGGACAGGGTCAGAGTCTCTCCCGCGACAACGTCATCCCGGCCATAAGTCGCCCGAGAATGCCAGTAACCGTTACTCAGCGGGAGCCCGCCGGTTGCGGGATCCTGCATTATTGGAGAATGTGGAAATGGCGGAGCGCGCGTTCGAAACCAGATGGACAGTGGCAAACTCGGAAGGCCCTAGTCCAGGAGCTGGAATCCAGGCCTGAGCCAGAGTACGGGTACGGACCACATTGGGAAGCCGTCATCGCCGGGCGCCGTGAATTCACGGGCAAAGTACTGAGCGGGCCCTACGTCGGTCACGATCTTTTAGTCACGGTCTATGGCGAAGCCGCGCTGGACCGGGAGTACGAGCCGGCGGACTTCTGGTACTCCGCGGACTACTGGCTGGTCGACGAGGATAACGCCGGTCCCGGCGATGACGAACCCGATCCCTCCTTTGACACCTTGGAGGAGCTACTGGATTGGCTGGACGGCACGCCAATCGAATGGCACTCACCATACGTTGCACTTGCCCGGATAGGGCGACTTTCTGGCCACGACGGAACGCAAGTGCCCTAAGCCCGCGGTCGGCCCGCTTGAGGTTCCCGCGAGGACGAGGATCATCCGTCTCGGTGCATGCTGCAGATCAACGGCCGAGTACTGGCGTTCATTGGATACTGAGTGCATGAACTCCGCAGCCCATCGGCACCAGCTCACATTGCAGCCGTCACTGATGACTATGGAGACCTATGTCTCTGAGAGCCGAAGCTGGAGGGCGCCAGTACCATTTCTCGATTTCATAGTCGACGGCGAGCCCCTTATTGAATCCGTCTTGGGGAAAGGTTCAGACAGGATGCCCACCAGACTCCAGCCTGATTGGGAGCAATTTAGCCTCGATGAAGAGTTCGGCCGCTTGCTTGGACTTGGGAAGCCCGAACATGAGGATGGCCGCACCGCTATGTATATCTGTAGGTGCGGTGATTTGGACTGCTTCGGCATCGGGGCCCGCATCGAGCGCAGCGCCTCGACGATCACGTGGAGCGACTGGGCTTGGAAAGACGGCTTCCAATTGACCGACCCTATCGACGAGCTCGGCAGCTACACGTTCACCCTGTTGGAGTATGAACAAGCGCTAGCTGATGCCGCACGGATCCTGGCCGATGTCCCAGACTGGGAACCGCAAAAGCAAAAAATGCTTTGGCCATGGCAGTGGGGCTGGAGCTTACCTAAGGAGGATGATCCGATGGACAGATATAAAGCTGCCATGCAGGCAGTCCGCCGGATATTTCTCGATGTAGATCCTGCGGGGATGGGGTTCGGTGGAACTTGGTTCCCCGAATCTGAATACGACACAGAGGTCGACCGCGCCATCTCATGGCTCGCTAAGGGCCACACTCCTGATGCCATCGCGGCCCGGACCGTGCGTTACCTGGAGCGGGACTGGGGCGTTGAAGTCCAAACCGGCAAAAAGGAACAGCTTGCTCAGGGTCTTAGCCGAATCGACATTTCCCATTTCACGACCCGCTGACGTCCTCCGATGGAGGTACTGCGGCTCGGCGATCCGACTTCCGGCTTCCCCTTTTTGGAGTAGACCAAGGAAACTGGCCCGGTTGAGGTTAGGTCGTGGGCGTAGCTGGCGAGCTGTCCGTCAGAGTTGAAGGACCCCATGAGCCACGGAAACGAGGTGAACGCCAAGCCATTTGCTAGCGTAATGGGTTCACCTGGAGGGCACTGGCGTCGGACTCCGCATTGTTCCGTGATCAGCAAGGTGCAGCAGCTCGCGGGCGCCCAGCGGCTTATCCAGGGTCACGGTACTCACGGGTCCATATAGGGGCGCGATACAAGGCGTTGCAGGTCCGCTCTGATAGAGGGGAACAAGAGCGACGGCCGTGGAAGTTTCCACTTTAAGGAGTCCCTTGGCAGCGTCGCAGGGTCCCCCTTGGGCGTACTCGATCACTAGCTGCGTGCGGTCGTCGTTCATGTCCATTAGCCGCCAGTCCCCGATAGTGTCGGTGCGCTCGTCATAGGATGTGGCGATCACTGGCTTCGTTGGCGTGATCCTACCCAGACCCACTGGCCGAAGGGGATCCGGAGTTCCGTGGTTCCAGAGCTCGGCCGGGATATTTCCCGGCAGTGACGCAGTTTCTGACGTAGACGGCGGGGGCGGCTGCGAAGTGCAGCCAGCGGCGGCCAGGGCCAGCACAGCACTCACCGCCGCTACCGCCAATCCGCGCGGGACTGCCGGCGTCGTCACTGGCCGCAGAAGCATGCCCATGACCTGAAGCTATCCGGTGAAGTAACTGCTGTCTACGCTCTCAGTACGTTCCGGGAACAAACTGTGCGTTCGCGTTTCCCCAAAAGCGCAACAAGACCTATTTCTGATCGCCTGGAGCACGCCCTGTTCGGGAGTTCGGGCCGCAGGTACCCTTCGTTTTACAGATCATGGCAAACGGCACTAAGTGGTCCATGGCGGATTTGGTCTCTTCTGGGATAGGCAGGCGGAAATGGGCGCTGTAAAGATGCTGGCCGCAGTGGTCATCTTCGGAGCTGTGCTGGCCGGTTGCGCGCCAGCGGACGTAGCCCCATCGGCGCCACCGAGTGACAAACCGGCAGGCGCGAGCCTCCAGGACATGCCGCCAACGGCACCGCCTGGAATTTCCGCAGCCATCGAAAGCGTAAAGGCCAGCGCTAAAAAGCGAGGCATCCGTCCAAATAACGTCTGGTACGAGCCCAACAATAATGCCGTGATGGCCATCATCCCTCCATCACCCGACGCCGACCTGCAGGGTTTCAAAGCCGATGTGGCAGCAATTTCGGCCGATGCCGAAGGGTTTACCGTAGGCATCCGCAACGCCCTTCGCAGCCTAGAGCAAGCAAAAGCGATTCAACGCCGCGTGGACACCGACACCGCCATCTTGCGCTCGAAGGGAATCAACATCACGGTCACCGGCATAACCACGAACGGAGATACCGTCCTTGTCGACGTGGTCGGCGCCAAGGACATCGACGCCGTGAAGCGACAGCTTATCGACCGTTACGGGCCGGGCATCGACGCCCAAGCTGCCCTCGGATCACCCTCCTACTAAGCCTCCTAGGCCAGCCAAGAAACGAGGGCAATACACTCACTCCCAGTCCCCCGGCAGACTTTGAGCAAGCCTATGAAACAGTGCCGCAAGGGGTTCCTTCCACGATCCCCTTTGAGACCCAGTGGGTTTTACTAAATTCCCTTCGAGATCCACTCTGTGATGTAGAAGCCAGCAAAGATGAAGGGCACCGCTACACCGATTAGCACCCGCTGCGTGCACCGCAATGGTCGTGCCTTTCGGCGGTATTTCTTGTAGTCGGCCCCGAATGGAAGTAGGTGCTGATTCTGCAGATACAGGCGCAGTAAGCGGGTGACTCGGTAGGGATGCGCCCGTGAAGCGATTTCCACGGCTAACGGCCATAAGACGCCCCAGGCGGCTAATCCGGCGAGGCCTGAGCCATACACACGATCAGCTTCTTGATAAGCGAAGAACCCGATGAACAGCACCGCGGGGTGAAGAATCAGGACCCAGGGCAACCGGGAACGTGATTGGCCCGGTTGATCCGCTCGCGCGTGCAACAAGAGCGCGGACGTCCTGCACCCCGCCACGCACAGTCCAAGCACGACGCTCAACTGCAACATTCACCATCCCATGACGCGAGGACAAACCGACGTGTAGGCGCTGGTACTGCGCACGAATGAAGCAGAGCAAAGCGTCTGTACATAGGAAGTTTGGGTGTCGACTATTTCTGGCCCCGGTAGGGTTCCCTCTCCGGCAGTCCGCTCGGCTTGCGAGACTGAGCCCGCCGTGGCTTCCTCATGCCTAGAACCCGCCAAAGCCTACAAAGGCGGATAGAACTAGTGCGAAGAAGAGCCAAGCGAATGCCACGCCAGCAAAGAACAGGCTTCCCCACCATGGGTTCCATTTGAAGTACAGCCGAGGTTTCGTGCAAAGGAAAATCAAAGCCAGGAATGGAGCAAAGAGCACGATCGCAGAGGTAAGCCTGAACGCTTGGAATCCGGCGGAAGCTCCCATATCGGCAGATTGCTGGACTTTTATCGCGAACCAAGCAGCCGCCAAGCCGGCAAACAGGATACTAGCCGTTACTGCAGCGGACTTTGCCACAACAGCTCTTACCTTCATGGGGTTCCCCATATACCTCTGCCAGCGACCATATCGACACGCTACCGGTGGGCAACGAATCCAACTAATCAGCGGCCTTCGATCATGCGCAAGCATGTGCCGCATGACGTTCGTCCAGAGCGGCAGATGGCTGGCACTTGAACCTGGTTCAGGGATAGTGAGCTGTGGTGACGTCAGTTGAACTTCTTGAGTCTCCACTCGACGTCGCCGGCCAAAGGTACAGACAGATAAGCTCGGCCCAGGAACCGGCTCTTACGTTCGACAAGATTCCTGTCGCTGAGAAGAAACTCCGCAATGTCATCGACGGTTTCCTTTGCAAAGTCGATCTGTTCCTCCATGCCTTCGGGGATTAGCTCGTATCGAATGTACTGACTGTCATAGACGATTTCAGGAGCTTCGCTTCCAAGCACCAGCGTGAAAACTTCCAGCCGGGGGCCCTGAATCTCTACATAAATGTGGTTTTCACGTACGCTCACCGTCCCGTCTACACCTTCGGGCAAACTCAAGACGATCCGCTCGACCTTCCTCGAGAGGTCCGAGAGATAGGGCTGCACATTCTGGTCGTTACTCATCGTCAGTAGTTTCCAACAAATCGGCCGGGAAGTGCCCGTTTGAGGTTGCCTTTTCGAAAATGCCAGGCGCACTCCAATGGTTGGCGCTCTCCGAGGTGTGCTGGCGTAGGTTTCGTGGAATATGGGCTTCACCCGGCAGGATGATGGCATGGAAAACGTCCGAGTTCTGGTTCAGCCAAGCAAGTCAGACTGGGTCGACTTGCCCAGACGGGGATCGGAGTTCCGGTCCGTTCTGGCCGCTTGGCTGACTGGAGTTGTCACCATTGCTGTCGCTTTCGTCGTTGATCAGGGGTGGGAGGAACCGGCGCTCTCTTGGGAGGAATCGTTGCTCCCAGTTAATGTCTTCGGTGCTGCTGCGGCGGCTTGCACGGCCATGTTCGTTCTTCTGGGGTGGGCGTTGGGAAGGGCAACTGCCTTCGGATTGGTGCTTATTCTCGCAGTTAGCACAGGGCTGAATATCGCTGTCGGGCATGCGTCCGCGCCAGTGTGGGTAAGCGGCGCTTTGGTCGCTGTTGTCTTGGCTGCCGTGGAGGCGTGGGCCTCGTCGCGGCAGCTGAAAGCGGTCAAGCAGGTCGCGGCGCGATTCAAGGACGGATCGACGGTTCAGGTGGGATCGAACGCGCTTTCGGCTGAACGGCGTTCCCTGAAACGGGGGCGTGGGTTCACCGTCGGCCTGGCGGCCCTTTCCATTGTGTTGTGGGGATGGTTGTCGGTTCAGTGGTTCATCGCCGGGAATGAGTTTCCGCCGACGGACGGCAGCTCATTCGATCCCGTCGTTGCGCAGTTTGCTGGCGTGGCGACCGCGCTGACAGTGGTATCCGCGGGCCGGAATCTCTGGCGGTGGTGGGCCCACAGGCAGGCACGGCAAACTGTGTGGATGGTTCCCTGCGCCGGTGGACCTGTTTGGGCGCCGGGCCTGGACCCTTCTTACGGCGACGGCATTGACCCGAAAGACGCCGATGCGCCTGGTTGCTCCTGCCGGACAGAAGCTCAGCGCCGCCTCATTGACGACGAAGAAGATGGGCCAACCGACAAAATTCCGGCAGGCGACTATTGCCTAATCCACGGAATTGATGTGGTCAATTCACTGGACCACAACACATTTCGAGCCCTTGCCCGCACCCCGTGGTTCTGGGACAGGAGCTCCGTGCTGCCGTCCATTGAGACTGACACCTCGGACACTGCAGCGGCGCTTGTTGCTTTTGCCGGGCACGCCTTCGGCGGAATCCCAGCTCAGAAGAAAGGGAGCGTTATGGACTCAGCGAGTCCAAAAGTTGAAGCAGCCGAAGAATTGAGAACCACCGACGCAGCCGTGCCGCAGTGGGCCAAACCGGAGTTCCCGCCCCCTCACGAGCGCGGAGTCCTCGATATCGTGGACCTCAGCCCCGCCGGCATGCGGGGAATTGCTACGCGATATCGCCACGGCCGAGCATGGCACACACCCTAATCGAACAGGCCGTAGAGGGTTCCCAGGCTGGGATTACAGGGGACCTAACCTCGCCTAGGGCGGACCATGAGGTACGCCAAGCGGATGGTGTTCCCTGCCAGGGCAACCGCAGCGAAACCCCACAAAATCACGGCCTGTATCGCACTGCTTTCGGTGTAGGGATCAAGCCTTACGCTCTCGCGGGCGATCTTTCTGTCGCGAAACAAACCCTTTATGTGGACCTGAGTAGATGTGAGACGGACCCCGAGCCTCCAGACTCGCCAGCTAAACCAGAGCACGACCAAACCGATGCAACTCGCGAAGACCAGCTCCTCGGACATTGCGCCAGCTGGTGTCGACATGGGAACTAAACCTTCGGACATCACAACGCCGAGGGACACCAGAAAAAGGCAAACATGGCAACGCGGGAGACAAACAGCTGATGAAAGCTGGCTTCATCTCCCATATAAGGCATTCCCTTCCGGCGGCCATGACCCACGAACATCGAGCCTGGTTGCAGCTCCGATGATTCCAGTTTCAAAGGTTCGGTCTTGGAATACCAAGCAATGGACTAGACCTAGCCAATTGTGTCGTGAAGGGTTCGTTGTTGACTATAGGGACCGACCTCGCCGGTCCCAATCAGCTCTCCGGGCCTCTTCCTCTTCCCACAAATGGCCGTCACGACGTCGAACCTTCAAAAGGAACCCCAGGTACACCAGGCCTAGTGCCAACCCGGCGAGGGCTAGGTAATCCCCCAAGTCCCAGACCGTTCCTGCAGCCAGGTTTATGACGACAACTACCAATTGCAGCGCGGTCCAGATTGACCACAGGACAAACTGAAAGCGGAAGGCACCGCGAGTCATCTTGGGCTGCAATCGCTTATGGGCTTCCGGCTCGGCCATGTGCCGAGGCTACAAGCCACCACGAGATTTGGGAACACGCTGAGCTTTCTCGTGCCGTGGACCCGTTTAGCGTTCCTTTGACGATTCCTCTTGAGGCCCAGGGGGTTTTGCTAAATACCGTTCGAGATCCAGTCTGTGATGTAGAGGCCAGCAAAGCTGATGGGCGCCGCTACACCCATTAGCACCCGTTGCGTGCACAGCAATGGTCGCGCCTTTCGACGGTATTTTTTGTATTCGGCTCCGAATGGAAGTATGTGCTGATTCTGCAGATACAGGCGCAGCAAGCGGGTAACTCGGTAGGGACGCCCCCGTGAAGCGATCTCCACGGCTAACGGCCATAGAACGCCCCAGGCGGCTAATCCAGCGAGACCTGAGCCATACACACGATCAGCTTCTTGATAAGCGAAGAACCCAATGAACAGCACCGCGGGGTGAAGAATCACGACCCAGGGCAATCGGGAGCGTGATTGGCCCGGTTGATCCGCTCGCGCGTGCAACAAGAGCGCGGACATCATGCAGCCCGCCACGCACAGTCCAAGCGCGACGCTCAACTGCAACATTCACCATCCCATGACTCGAGGACAAACCGACGTGTAGAGACTTGTGCTGCGCACGGAAGAAGCTGAGCAAAGTGTCTACAGCCGGAAGTTTATTCTGCGCTGAGACCGGGACCGCATCCCGGTCTAATCACTGGCCTGTCACAGTGAGGGATGTCGTACCGGATGGCCTTCCCAATTGGCCCAGGAGGTTTAGCCGGCCGCTGGACTTAAAACAGCTTCAAGGAAGATGTAAAGAACCGGGATGAGCGCATAGGTGGCCAAACTGCTGGCCAACAAGGAATTTCCCTCGATGACGGAGGGGCCGCCGGGCAAGCGTGCAGGCGAACGTGGAAACCATAGTCCGATGAGCCATCGGATATAAACCTCCAGGGCACAGAGGACACCGGCTAAAGGTCCGAGTAGGGCGACGACTGTCATAGCCGGCACCAACCACGGTGCCCACTGCAAGAGCGCCCAGGTAACCGGGAGGACAGCAACGCCGGCGATGGTGAGCCATGCAAACGCCCACTCCATAACAGCGAGCTCATTGTCCCGGAGAGTCCATTCTCTGAACTCTTCCTGCAGGACGGGATTCTTCAAGCGCTCGGCAAGGTTCCACCCGTAATAACGGCGGGTTCGCTGAAAAGTGAACCACCGACAGACGTTTATCCACTTCATATCAGTGATGCCTCTTCATACGCTGCCCCGCGACCATACTCGCAGAATAACTGGGCGCCCTGCCGCCGGGCGAACCACGATATAAGTCTCTTTGGACTGGACCTTCAAAGTTGCACCATTAGCGGTTCCCCCAGAAAACTCCCTGCCGGGCCGTCGCAGTCAACACTAAACCTGCGGAAAAGTGATGGTCTGTCTCAGGAAGTGGCCTGTTTGGCCAGAGTCACCCCAGAATCGCTCATTTCGTCCGCGAGCTCCAACACGTCGTGCATCCCCATCTGCATTTCCCGGCTGTAGGCGGTAACTAGGGTTCCGTTATCGGTGACGTCGATTCTGAAATGGATGTGAGGCCGGACCTTCAGGCGCTTGGCGGCATCTCGGTGACGCCAGTCGCCCTGCCACTCTCGGCTGATTTCCACCCATACATCCGTACCCGTCGATTTCGTGCTCAGTCCGGGCTGGTTGAACACCCGGCCCAGGGCGTCCACAGCGCCTTGCCGGGACAATGCGGTGATCCATTTCTCTTCGTTTCGGAAGCGATGCCGGCCGGGGCCGAACTGCAAGACGATCGCTACACCGATCAGGCTGGGCCATGACGCCGCTAGCACCAAGTGGCGTGGATCATCAATCAGCTGCCAAACAAACTGCAAAATGCCGAGCAGAACGGCAAAGAGGAGAAATATTCTCCTCCAGCGGCCGGGAACCGGAACTAGTTCGGACGTGCCGCGCTTGCCGGAGGCAAGCCACGCGCCCAGGCCGAGTGTGAGAAGCGCTTGGACGCTGCCGATGATGATTGAGAAGATCTCAGTTTCGGGGTCCGGAGCGGAGGCAAGAATAATGATCACCGAAATGACGGCGAGGCCAGCCATGACCAAACCTGCACCGATCCGAATCCTTCTATCCCGCGCCGATGTGTCCATGGACCACTGTCAGCGGGCCTTCGTGTCCTTGTCAACGGATCCCGAGAGTAGCCGTTCCGTAAGCCACCCCTTTCATTCGCTATACCTATTGACGTCGCCCATCGTCAGATCGCTAAAGCGGCGTCGGGTTAAAGGCGAACCTAGGCGCAGGCGACTGACCCTGAGTACTACCCACAAGGGTCTCGGTAGGCGCTCCCGAAGGAAATGGACTAGACCTAGCGACTTGTGCCGTGAGGGGTTCCCTCAGAGGCGGCGTTCGTCTAAATATGTCAACGTGATTCAGGACCACCAAGACGGCTTGATTCAGGACCACGCTGGTTCCGCGCTGAACGTGCCCAACTAAGCCCAACCCTTGACAGTAACGTCCGGTTGTGCGGCTACTTCAGCTGCCTTCCCGCCTTCTGCCAGTCTTTCAGCATCAGCTTCGCCCTCAGGGAATTTGCCTTTTCTGGGCGTTCCGGAAGTTGCCACAGAGGGTGGCCGCGAAATCTTCTGGGATGATCCGCGAACCGGCTAGGCCGCCAACGACCAGGGCGAGCGTCACAGCGGCCAGGGTAATCCCAACACCGACTGGCTCTTCCTCCCCCCAGTCCCCGGGCGAGCCCACAGCGATAACACGCGACTCGTCTTCCGGGTCGACGACGACCAGGACAGCAGCTCCCGGAGTCTCGTCCGTGATGAATTCACTGTAGGACAGCGTCCGATCATGTCCATCTACTTCGATAATGTAATCGGTTCGAAATCGTCCGCGGTAAGCCGTTCGAACTAGGACGCCGACCTTCTGTTCCTGTGTCCGGACCAATTCCGCGGCGCGCGCATAATCAGATCGCTCCGCAGCCGCGAAGAGTAGAGCCAGTGCGACCAGCGAAACGATAATTGCTGCGGCCAAGGCACGGCGGGCACTTAAGGGGTGGCTCAGGAGCCACCCTGCCTTCGTCGAAGGCGTGTGCCGGCCTTGCGGTCTTGCTCTCATGCTGAGCAATCCTACTGCTCCTCTTCAGGGGGCTAGGGCGTGTCTCCCAAGTCGCGGGAATGTGGAGCCGTGTGGAACCTGGAGAAGGACCAGCAGCTTCGGCAAGGGATCAGCCTTAAGAGGGAAACTCCTAACGATTCGCTGCTTCCACCCACGCACGGGAGGGACGTGGGGCGCCGAGAGACTGACCGGTAGACGCGCAAAAGAAACTTGCTGCGATCATAACGGCGACATCCTCCTACGATATGTTTTCGACTATTCGACGTCCGTCGACCGAGCCGCTGAACTGAAGGCAACCGCCGGAGCGCTCTTTCTGAACGATCCATGGGATGGCTGGCAAACAGGGCATGATTCGGCCGTCCCCGCGCTAGCGGGGTGCCTGCCAAGCCTGCTTGAACTCGACCTCGGAGATAGCCCACGGCCGCCAGTCTTCTAGCTCATCGAGTTGCGCTTGGCCCAGTTGGCCATACCCGTCCTCCTCGTGACCGGGGCCGTAGCGCAAGGTTGGGCCAGAGTCATAGACCTCGACCTGACGAATGGGCCACCCATCGTCGCCGACCTCGAAGTAGTAAGTAGCCGGCCCCCAGGAGGCATAGTCGTCACCGCGCGACTCACTCCAACGCCTTCGAAAGTAACGAGTTGCCATGACAGCAGTCTGCCCGATGGCGGCGCTGCACGTCCTGCTTCAGCACGTCTCGCTGTCGGTCCCTATCCCTGAAGGCTCGGCCTCGTCCCGCTTAAGGTACCTTCCATTGGATGGGCCGGCAGGCGCCCCGAATGTGTCGGGCTGGGTTGTTCTAGTTGGTGGTGAATTGTCCCCCTACGCTTTCAATGACGATTTCGGGAGCTATTGTTGCGATTTCGAGGGCTAGCGGCATGCGATGCAGGGAAACGTCCCCCTCGGAGTACCTGATCTGGACTCTGACAGCGTTGTAGATTGGGTCCGTCCTGACTGCTGCTATCTTGCTCTGTGGACCTGGATGGAACTTCGTGGTCAACCGATTCCGCAACGTAGTGAGATACGTCAGAGGCTTCCCGGTCCCGACGTTGGCGATGAAGTCACCGCCGGGGTCCAGCGTTTCTCTTAGTCGTACAAATTCGGGATCTTGCCATGCCCCGCCGACGGTCCACACGTGGATGGCTGAATAGTTGAAATTGAAGTAGGCGCCTCCGAAACGCTCGGGGCGGGATCTAACAAACTCGTCAACCTGTGTAAAGGCAGCCTTGAGGGCTGAGGTAGGCGTGCCGTGAAAGCGATCATGGGTGATAAAGCGCGGTACGACCTTGCCTTGCGGGGCTGGGGTCGTGGAAGGTGGCTGGGCAGTTGGGCTCGCCGATTGGCCAGAACCGGAGGTGGGCACGTTAGCGTCTGGGGTGCATCCAGCACCTAGCGTGGAGATAACAATAACGCCAATGATCAAGCCCACAGGAGGCAGTTGGTTTCTCATCCGAAGTCCTCCTGCCACGAGCATTTATAACCTCCGCTATGGCCATGCGCTTAGCGTTCTTTGACTATCGGCTGGTCCTCTTCCCATGTCAACGTTCCGCGACGGCTCATGGGATTAGTGCTCCCGACGTGCCTCAGTTCCGTTGACCATGTAGCCCGTTCCAGGTTCGCCAGCTGGACCGAGGGGTCCCGCCTGCCTGCGCTCACGCATCAGAATCGGAAGTCTGGCTGCAGGAGCGTCTGGGCATTTCCGGCGGAGTCAGTGCCGTGCTCTCCGGGCCTCGAGGATCATGTTGGCGACAATCGCGCCGATAAGTACGAGGGTGAACGGGGACTTGGCCCCTTCAGTCAACATAAACAGCATGAGAGGATGCTGTTCCTCGTCGACGGGAAGCCCAGATCCAACCGGGCTGCCCATGACGGCCAAGACCACGAGGATTGTCAGAGCCGAGAGCCGTGCAGCAGTCGTTCGAATCAATAGGCGGTGGACCAGAACTGCGGCCACCGCCAGTAGAACGAAGCCCAGACGCCATACGTACGGCAACCAGCCTCCGGCTACTCCGACCGGACGGAAATTGAAACCAAGAAAACCGCCGGCATATGCGGCCTGAAGCTGCATGGACAGATACCCCGTGACGAAAACAACGAGCACCGAAGCGACCGCGGCTGCCAGGACCGACGCTACCGACCCCCGTTCGGGCGTTGAGCTCGCGGTGTTCTTATCCGTGCTGGCCAATTTATCCATAGCAAATCCCCCAATTTGATTGCTATGACTGTAAGCCTCTTGGCGAAATACGGATAGGGAGCGCCATCGTGGTTCCTGGGAACTCATGTACGGCGTATGTGCGGCAGCCGTAACCATCGCTTCCCGAAGGGCCAACAGGACTAGACCCACGGAACTGTGCCGTGAAGGGTTCGGCTCTCGGCAATCCGACCAGGGCGGATGTGTGTGTGTTTAGGATGACCCCATGAGCATCCCCGAAGATCCCGCCGAGCATCTGCAGAAACTGCCAGAGGGAATGCCGAGAAGGTACGCAGAATATAGGCCAGTCCCTTCGGATGCCGTGGAACCCCCGCCGACTAACGTCGGCGGCTACGAAGGACTCCTCGGCTATTTCCAGCAGCGTGGGCAATCATTGCCGCGCGCGGCAGAAAGCCTTGCCACTCTGGATCAAGCCATCAATGATGGGTTGCCGGCCGAGCTTGTCCGCCCCGTTGGGATGTTCTACGGAGATCTACTCACGCACACTGTTCCTGGAGCGCACTGGGAGGTAGTCGAGACGGGGTACCCGCTGGTGCGTGTCACCAGGAATGTCGCCATCGACGTCGTCCGAATTGCATTGCGGCGCATGGCTACCCCGAGCCCCACATTCGAGCAAAACTATGCCCACGTTCTCGAACTCGTCAGGCAGGAACCGTAAAGGGTTCTCCATGAGAGGCTACCGAGCGATCCGGAGTTCGTGATTTAGTGCAGCTATGGCATCGGCAGATGAGGTCAAACGCAAAACTAACCGCATGGCTTTCATTTCGATGATCGGCGCCGCTGTTCTGATAGCACTCAATTTTTTGCCTACAGATCCGGAGCCATTCCTATGGATAAAGATGGCTCTCATGATTGCTATCGTCATCGTCATGGTCGGTTGGCTCACGCGCTTTGTACTGTGGCAGCGGGCTGAGTACTGGCGCGAACGCGGCAAAGACCCTAAGCACCCGGAGCTACCTGCCTCTCGAGACAACGCTTAGCGAGGGGCAACGCCGCCCTCTGCAAGAAAACCAGGCACAGAAGGGCATTGAGAAATTGCCATCCGCAGTGATTCGTGGATGGGGCTTATCAAACCGTCCGGTTAGAGGTTCCCCATGCGCGCGATACGCCGGTGCTACTTGTTTGGGTCGGTTACTTTGGGAGTTCCACTGTCCGGGGTCCCGGGCACCGCGTTGCCCGTCGGCCTGTAGCTTGATACCCCCATGTCGAGATTCCAGCGTCCATCGTTCCAAGAAATCGTGTACTTGATTCCAGTTGTTCCGCCGGGTTTGATTGCCTCAACTTGTGCGATTTCCGGGAAGTCATTGCTCAGTCTGAGCTGGACAGTTTCCGGATCCCATCCCTGTGCCGAATCGACCAGACGCTGCGCGTCAGGGCGGACATTGACGAAGACCTTTGGCACCAGCTTCTCGACCTGTTCCACGGACCCGGATGCGGCCGCCGCCACAAGGCTCCTGGCAAACGGCTCTCTGCTGGACAGGTCTGGTTGTGTTGGATCGGGGCTGCACGCCACGACCGATAGTGCCGACGCAAGAATGCCTGCGCCGACGCTTAATGGACGACGGCTGCTGTTCACTACGACGCCGGAGTCGCGCATGAGGCTGACGATACCGCATCACTCGGCACTGCGGCCGTTAGCTCCGAGAACGTGTGTCAACTAGTTGACACACGTTCCACCTCAACTGTACCGTCCCTTTGATACACGTAGAGGGGGACAAAGTAATGGCAATCGCTGCTTTGCTGGTTGACGCGGGACTAGTGGTCCTGGTCGTTTTGGGAGCTGTGTGTGGACTGGCGGGTCTGTCCGGGGCTGGAGAGGGGACGGGGTCGCAGGCCCTGCGACGCGCCCGGCAGAACATTATCGGCCGAACTGCCGCCGCGTTGTTGGTCGCAACGGCGGTGTTCGGTGCGGCATTGCTGGTCCAAATGGCTTTTCCTGCGTGGGAGGGCGTGCCGGTGTTCGTCGGCCCTGCCGCGGGAGCCGGGAGTGCGCTGTTAGCCTTTGCCACGCTGCCAGCGGTGCCCATCGAGGGCGATGTATCGCGCCGGACGGCAGATTTGAAGCGCCGCACTGTGCGGGAGTTGCTGCCTCCGGGGCTGTGGATTCTGACAGTCATCACCGCTATTGGGACCGTGGCCGCAGTGTTGGCCGGCGGGCTGTCATCCAAGGCTGCCGTTGGAGACGGGCGGTTTTTATGCACGTCATTATTTAGTGCGGCATGCCCGCCCGGAGGGCCTTACTTGTATCCGGGATGGCACTTTGCCGGTCCCACCCTGCTCTCTTTAGCGATTCTCGCCGCGGGCGCGGCCGCGGCGTTTCGACGCGTCATTCTCCTTCCAGATGCTGCCTGGCGCGAGTTGGCCGGTGCGGACCGTATGCTCCGGGCCAACACCACACGTGTGCTCGTCTGGATCATCATGGCCCCTCTGCTACTCACTCTGGGCATGTTCCTGGGCACAGCAGGGGTCCCGCTATTCAACGCCCCGGTGCTCGCCACGGGCCTCTCTGAAGCATCCGCGGCAGGGGCCTCCTCGGCAGGCCTTATTCTGATGCTGCTCGGCGCCGGAACCCTACTGGCCGGGATGGCCGCGGCCCTTGCAGCAGTGGTCCTCGGAACGCGGGTTGCACGCTTGGAGGTGCGCCGATCTGACCTGCAGGCGGCACAGGAGAAGGCGACTCAGGCATGATCACGCTCGATGCCGCTGACCCGACTCCACCCTACGAGCAGGTCCGGGAGCAAATCGCCTCGCTGATCCGGTCCGGCGGTCTGCCGGGCGGACACCGGCTACCCGCTATCCGGCAGCTG
Source organism: Arthrobacter globiformis (assembly GCF_046536215.2). Classification (GTDB taxonomy): domain Bacteria; phylum Actinomycetota; class Actinomycetes; order Actinomycetales; family Micrococcaceae; genus Arthrobacter; species Arthrobacter globiformis_E. The sequence continues at coordinate 476,673 of NZ_CM143421.1, forward strand.
GCTGCAGACCTAAGGGTCGCGCCGGGGACAATCGGGCGAGCCTACCGGTCGCTCGAAACCGATGGTCTGGTGGAAACCAGCCGTTCCGGCGGAACCAAGGTCAGGGCTGGCAATGCCGTCTCCGAGCGGGTGTACAAAAAGGCGGCGGCGTTCCTGGATTCACTCGGCGACGAGCCCGTCGCACTCGAGGATCTTTTGGCCACGCTGACGGCCTTGTGGCCTGAGCGCGGCCAACTGCTACCGCAGGGCCGAAAAGCCGCAGGGCAGAAAGCCTGAGCGGTTCGAATCGAGGGTTGAGTTCGCCTTGCCGGACTCATGTCCGGCGAAGCGCCCCAAATCGTGGACTACAAAAAGTAATGCCCGAAGGTTCCAATGGCAGGTTCACGTGATGTGCAGCCGGCACGCTTCAAGAACCACAGACAGGTTCGGGCCACAGGGCCTGCTGCGCATCCCGTCCCTTTCAACTGCAACTTTAAGCAGGCCAATCGGGGTCAGGCTGTCCCAGTAGAGGTTCCCTCGGGGCATGAGTACGGGCGATCATCCTTCACCGGACACCCGAACTGCTTCTCACCGTCAAACCAACAACACCAAGTCAGTAATTGGGTCGGATCCAATCCGTGATTGGCAGGAACTCGGGCTTGATCCCCGGATCAAGCTGCACTCCAGTCTCTACTTCGGTCAGAATTGTGGTGTCTCCCATCACGGCCAGCTTCTCGATGATTCCTGTGGAGCGATTAGCTACAGCCGTGGCTCGGAATGCTGGGTCTTCTATGTGCTCAAATGTGATTAGCAGCGACCGCTGGCCGACTTCCTGGACCAGCATCGGGTAGAAGCTTTGAGGTTCCTAGCGCGGGTCCACTTACGGGACAGTGGATCCACGCGTGTCTCATAACCTAGGTGCCTTGATTCCCTAGGGGTACGAGACGGACCGCTCTGGCAGCCGAGCCGTCAGTTGACCTTAGTCGTCGTCCCATTCATCGCGCAGCGACTTGCGCAGCACGTCCACCTGCACGGTTAGCGCCCCAAGCAATTCCTCACGACTGAGTCGATTAGTGGTTCGGTATGACCACGTAACGTCGCCGTCTCGGTCCAGGACTTTGAGGAGGATGAAGGCCTCCAGCACAGTCTCTCCTGGCTCGAGGGCATGCACTTCGAGCCCGTTGAGTACCTGTTCGACGGGTACTCTTTGTTCTCCCTCAGCCGGGGCTCCTGAATGACTTCCCATGAAGGGAAAGACTACACGCGGAAACCAGGGGATCTCGCGTTGAAAACCAGTCCCCGTAAGGGTTCGGCGTTGGACTCTGATTATTCCTAAATCGTGCTTGGGGGCGGCCATACATTTCCCGTCAGAGATTTGAGCGCTACGATCTGCGCATGGGCTTCAGGAGCAGCAAGCAACCGACGAAAGTCCAAGCCATGTTCATGGCCGTTTTCGCTTTGTTGCTGTTCGCGAGCAACCTGTACGCGGTACTTGCAGAGGGTGCCAAGGCAACGGGTTGGTACTGGGTAATACAGACGTTGAATCTGGCTCTGTTGGCCTTCAGCTTCTGGTGGTACCGCAGGGCCGCGAAGAATCCACCCGCGCGCAGCTAGGCCGAGAGCGGCGCTTCTGGCGGATAAGCATTGCTCCATGGGGCTGAGCGCACGGGATACCAGCGCAAATAGGCTGCAGTTCACGGGACTAGACCACGACGACCATCCCGGTAGAGGTTCCGGGTTCGGGATCTGAAACGGAGCTGGTGCTGCCGTCCCCTGGCTCGCCGCTAACTATATTGAGAAGGGTGACCACCAGCAGCGATCAGACAGAGCTCTCCTGGGCCCGCGAACCTCGCTGGCCGGTGTGGTCAGCGGTTGCCGTGGCTTGGCTTATCGGGTTCATTTCCAACTTCATGGTTGCTCCCACAAACACTGGAATGGGCGTCGTGGACTCGTATGCCTCATTCCAGACAGGCTCCAACTTTGGCAACGGACTGGCTTTGGTCATCTGGTCTGGCGTAACTCTTCTATCTGTATGGCTGGCGCAGCGCTGGGCCGCGCCGAAATGGGCCACGATTTTTGGCGCCTACGGACTGACCGCAATAGTTTCTCTCTACCCCTCTGCAGTAATCAGCAATGCTGTTGCCCATGTAGTAGCCCTCGAAGATTCCTCGGTGTACCACGATTGGCTCGCATGGCCGCTGGTGCTGTCCGGCTTGGTCGCAGTAATCGTAGCTTTGGTGGGCGTCGGGCTGCACCCCGACGGAAAGCGGAACCGCGCCCAACGTAGGGTCCGCCGTTGAGTAACTGTTGAGAAGACCCGATAGAGGTTCGTAGCAAGGGACCGCATGACGCTTCCACTGCAAGGTCTATAGGGCATGGCCGGAGCTGGTCAGGGCCGGTTCATTTCGTGAGAGCCCTATCGAAAGGGAAGTTCTTTCCCTTGCTGGAAGGGCAACACTCCCTGGGCTGGCGTCAGCGTGAACCACTCACTGCCCTGCCGGGTAGCGAAAATGATGGCTCGCTGGTTAGCCTCGAGTGGGTCCCCGTCCGGGTAGGACTCGCCCCCGGTACATGTCGCGGGTGTGGAGGAGACGTGAACGGGCCCAGCTCCGGGGTCGCCTTTAAGTACTCGTTCGACTTCTATGAGGTGGGTCGTGGCCTTGTAACTGTAGATGCTGGTTTCGCCGGCCTCGCCTACAGACTTCCCGATGAGCACCATGCCGGCCTGGTCGTACTGCTTTTGGACGGACTCAAACCGGACCCAGTCAACGCACGTTTCGGCACCACTGCCTGGAAGAATGCCGCACCCGGTGCCCAGTACAGCTACCAAGAGCCCTGACTGCACCACTGAAATATATTTCCCCATGCCCAGAAGCTACGCCCAGTGGAAAAGGCACACCACTGGTTTACTCCAGTCGGAACGCAAACGAGACCGCTCTGCGTAAATAAGTATCTTCCCGTTACTTATCGCCTGGACGTCCCGGCAGAGGTTCGGCGCTTGGACTCAGAACCTACTCCTAGACGGTGATTGGAGGGCCGCCAAATATACCCCGCCAGACTTTTGACCGCTAGGATCTGCGCATGGGCTTTATGAGCAACAAGCCACCGACGAAAGTCCAAGCTGTGTTCATGTGCGTTTTCGCTGTGTTGCTGTTCGCCAGTAACTTGTATGCCGTACTTGCAGAAGGTGCCAAGGCAACAGGTTGGTACTGGGTAATACAGACGTTGAATCTGGCCCTATTCGCCTTCAGTTTCTGGTGGTACCGCCGTGCCGCAAAGAATCCACCCGCGCAAAGCTAGTCCGAGAGCGGCGCTTCTGGTGGATAAAACATTGCTCCATGAGGCTGAGCGCCGCGGGGTACCAGCGCAAACAAGCTGCAATGCACGGGACTAGACCACGGCGACCATCCCGGGTAGCCGTTCGGCTCTCGTCAGAGTGAGCGAATTCGACAGATAGGATTCGCGGATGAAGACGTCGTACCCGCACTGGATCCAATTTCAAGGTCAGAGGCTTGGCCTCGTGTGGCAAACAGACGACGAAGCTGGCGACGAAGGCGATACTGACGGTGTTCTCGTCTCTAAGGGCCAGATCGTATGTGCCCGCACCCAAGAGGACTTTTTGAAGCTGGCCCAGCAACACAACATCACCTTAGAAGCAGCCAACGAGGAACCTCAGAACCTTGACGGGATCGAGGAACTTCTCCAGTTGCCGGCATCTGATGACACCTGCGCGCAACTGCTTAATGCGTGGAACCTCCTCGGCGACATCGCACGCAGCGTGAATGCATCACTTGATGACAGAGGACCAGAGGCCGACAAGTGCTACGACAAACTCTTCTATGGCAATAACCTCCCCAGCATTACTCCCCCGGGCGAGCACTACAGCCCTTACTTCGATGACCACGAGCAGCGCGTTATCACCGAGATCCTGGACCGTGGCCGGGTGATCCTGAACAGCCGCCTCGATCGTCGCGCAACGACGCCTTGAAACTGACACCACCCACGTGGCCAGTTGGTGCATCCGTTCTATTGCCGCTTTCTGCTCGCAGGATCGTTGCGCTCTGGTGACTAGCTTCGATTGGCATAGTCCATCGAGACCATTCCGGTTACCGTTCCTTGTGGGCATGAAGCGCTACGCTGCCGATGCCCAGCTGAGATTCGAAGTGTTGGAACTTCTCTATTTCCTGCTATGGGGTTCCACGCCGTGATCCAACTGCGCCCACAGGCGGTCACGCTCGAGTCCGGTTACAGCGACCGCGTCAAAGCTTGCTTCCAGGCCGGTGAGAGGGTCGGTGGCGACAAAGTGCCCGCGCCGCAGTTCCTCAGCAACATGCCATTCAGGACCGTAGTCCTCTTCGAGATAGTCGTGCTCACCGTTCAGCCAGTGCACCTGCGACCACAAGCGCTCCTCCTTGAGCCAGAGGAAGGGGAACGATCGCATGGGAGCGACGCCGGTGGTCACCCATCCCATGGGCACGCCGTTCAGGGACAGCTCCCACACAGCATCCCGAAACGCGTCCAGGCGCGGGTCCTTTGGCCAGTCCGTGTCGTCGAACCACTTAGTTAGCCATCCCATGAATTAGTTGTACCAGCCCACAACGATCCCCAACGACCGATAGCCATGTGAGCTGATGGGTTCCTCCTCCATCCAATCCGATGGAGGTGCTGCTGCTCAGTGATCTGACTTGTCCGTCAAGGAAACTGGCCCGGTTGGGGTTCCTGCACTGGACCCAACCGGACGAGGCTGTTGATCGCCCCGGCTCAAGGTGCTGTGTCTGTTTTCAAGGCCAGTCCCAGTGCACCGCACACGTTTTCGTCTCCGGGGATGACGGCGGCGCGGCCGTCACTCAGAACGCAGACGGTCAGTGGGTTCGGGATCGGGGAGGAGGAGCTGCCGTCACGGAGGTTTGGAGGCGTTCTGCCGTCAGGGGCATTGGGGTCGAGCCCATGGTTAGCCCAGACAGCCCGGCAGGCGGCCAGTGCATCCTCGATCGGAATCGCGTTGCGTTGCGTCGATGGCTCGCCGACCTTTGTTCCTTCCCCCAGTACAACTGTGGTGCCGGGGAATTGGTTGCCATGAAGTTCGGCTCTAGCAAAGCAATCAATTGAGCTTTTGTCCGTGACAGGCAGCTGCATGACGATGGCTCCTCCGGTTGCCACCAGCGCGACGGCGACACCGGCAAGCAGAATCCGCTTGCCCTTGGTGTTCTGGAAGTGCCGATTTTCTGGGGTTCCGTCTTGCGCGACATTGGCTAAGAGCTCCCCGATGGCCGCGCTGCGTTCCTCGTTGAAGAGTGGCGAACGCCGATTGTCATTCATGGTGATTCCTCCTCAGAAGTGAGTGGGGCCGTTGGCGGCAGGAACCCGGTTTGTGGGTTCATCAGCTGTGAAAGTCTCCGTTTAGCGCGGGAGAGGCGGGACTTCACGGTGCCCGATGGAATGCCAAGCAGCTCGCTCACCTCAGCTGTGGTCATCTCCTCAAGAACGCAGAGCGAAATAACTTCCTGGTCCTGGCGACCCAGTGAACGGTAAGCCCGGTGCAGGAGCTGCGACCGGCGGTCCCCGTCCACAGTGTCGGCTACCAAGTCGCTGTGATCCGGCACCACCTGGCACTGCGGAAGCTTTCGGAGGAGGCGTTCATAGCGCAGTGTGGACCGCAGCTTGTTCCTGGCCACGTTCGTGGCAGTTACCAGCAGCCAACCGAGCATCGAATCGTTGACCAGCCGTATTTTGGACCTGCAGCGCCAGGCCTCAAGGAAGACCATCGCGGTTACGTCTTCGGCCTCGAAAGGAGTTTTCACCAGCCGGAGGCTGTGAACGAAGACCCGGTCCCGGTGGCGTTTAAAGAGGGAGGCAAAAGCCGAACCGTCGCCGTCCATGGCGCGCAGCCACAGCTCCGTGTCTGTGGATGCTTCTCTTCTGTCCCCCATATCTATAAGTGTCCGGCAACCCCATCCTGGTTCCATCACTAAATCACGGACGTCAAAAAGAGAGCGGGGCCGGGTTACCAGCGCTGAATCCATCCCGCTCAGGGTTCCTCAACCGACTGTGTCGGGCTGGGTTGTTCTAGTTGGTGGTGAATTGTCCCCCTACGCTTTCAATGACGATTTCGGGAGCTATTGTTGCGATTTCGAGGGCTAGCGGCATGCGATGCAGGGAAACGTCCCCCTCGGAGTACCTGATCTGGACTCTGACAGCGTTGTAGATTGGGTCCGTCCTGACTGCTGCTATCTTGCTCTGTGGACCTGGATGGAACTTCGTGGCCAACCGATTCCGCAACGTAGTGAGATACGTCAGCGGCTTCCCGGTTCCCACGTTGGCGATGAAGTCACCGCCGGGGTCCAGCGTTTCCCTTAGTCGTACAAATTCGGGATCTTGCCATGCCCCGCCGACAGTCCACACATGGATGGCTGAATAGTTGAAATTGAAGTAGGCGCCTCCGAAACGTTCGGGGCGGGATCTAACAAACTCGTCAACCTGTGTAAAGGCAGCCTTGAGGGCTGACGTAGGCATGCCGTGAAAGCGATCATGAGTGATAAAGCGCGGTACGACCTTGCCTTGCGGGGCTGGGGTCGTGGAAGGTTGCTGGGCAGTTGGGCTCCCCGATCGGCCTGAACCGGACGCGGGCACGTTAGCGTTTGTGGTGCATCCAGCACCTAGCGAGGCGACAACAATAACGCCAATGATCAAGCCCGCAGGAGGCAGTTGGTTTCTCATGCGAAATCCTCCCGCCACGAACGAGCAAATATGACCTCCGCTATGGCCATGCGTTAGCGTTCTTTGACTATCGGCTGGTCCTCTTCCCATGTCAACGTTCCGCGACGGCTCATGGGATTAGTGCTCCGGACGTGCCTCAGTTCCGTTGACCATGTAGCCCGTTCAAGGTTCCCCATGAGCGCGGTCCGCCCGTGCTACTTCTTCGGGTCGGTTACGTTGGGGGTTGTTCGGGGTTCCGGGCACCGCGTTGCCCGTCGGCCTGTAGCTTGATACCCCCATGTCGAGATTCCAGCGTCCATCGTTCCAAGAAATCGTGTACTTGATTCCAGTCGTTCGGCCGGGCTTGATTGCCTCGACTTGTGCGATTTCCGGGAAGTCATTGCTCAACCTGAGCTGGACAGTCTCCGGATCCCAGGCCCGTGCCGAATCGACCAGACGCTGGGCATCAGGGCGGACTTTGACGTAGACCTTTGGCACCAGCTTCTCGACCTGTTCCACGGATCCTGATGCTGCCGCCGCCACAACGCTCCTGGCAAACGGCTCTCTGCTGGACAGGTCTGGTTGTGTTGGATCCGGGCTGCAAGCCACCACAACTAGTGCCGACGCAAGAATGAGTGCTCCAATGCCGAAGAAACGGCGGACACGGTTCACTACGACGCCGGAGTCGGGCATGGGGATGACGATACCGTACGACTCAGCGAAGGCAATGCTGAGACTTCAAGCGCACGGAGCGGGAGCACAAACTGTCCCGCTCAGGGGGTTCCCGAAGGATTGAGCGCCAAGTGACCATCCTCAACTGGACCCAACGCCCCAATGACTTTCGTCGTGCAAGAATCGCCGCATGGACGAGGATGAGCGGCACACCAGGCAGGAATTGATGATCGTCGATGCCCTGGTACGGGCCATGGATCGGCGCGACGAGGTCTTCCAGGAGATTGAGGATTCAGAGGACGTGGATGAAGCAATACGTCGGGTGGGTCAGCTGTTGGGTGTGGGAGAGTTGGGCAGCCGGGCGATCCTCGACCTGCAAGCCAGAAGATTGACCCGAGACCAGCGTCGGGCCATCGCTTCGCGTGCCGAAGAACTGAGATCAATGTTGCCTGATGGCCACTGAGAACCTCGTGCTCTCCGCCGATTACTGGTTCCCTGATCGAACGGGTCCGGCCAAGTCCCCGATAGGTGCTGTGGTTCAGCGATGACTTGTCCGGCTTCCCCGTGCAGCGTAGACCAAGGAAGCTGACCCGGTTGAGGTTGCCTTTTGGAAAATGCCAGGCGCACTCCAATGGTTGCCGCTCTCCGAGGTGTGCTGGCGTAGGTTTCGTGGAATATGGGCTTCACCCGGCAGGATGATGGCATGGAAAACGTCCGAGTTCTGGTTCAGCCAAGCAAGTCAGACTGGGTCGACTTGCCCAGACGGGGATCGGAGTTCCGGTCCGTTCTGGCCGCTTGGCTGACTGGAGTTGTCACCATTGCTGTCGCTTTCGTCGTTGATCAGGGGTGGGAGGAACCGGCGCTCTCTTGGGAGGAATCGTTGCTCCCAGTTAATGTCTTCGGTGCTGCTGCGGCGGCTTGCACGGCCATGTTCGTTCTTCTGGGGTGGGCGTTGGGAAGGGCAACTGCCTTCGGATTGGTGCTTATTCTCGCAGTTAGCACAGGGCTGAATATCGCTGTGGGGCATGCGTCCGCGCCAGTGTGGGTAAGCGGCGCTTTGGTCGCTGTTGTCTTGGCTGCCGTGGAGGCGTGGGCCTCGTCGCGGCAGCTGAAAGCGGTCAAGCAGGTCGCGGCGCGATTCAAGGACGGATCGACGGTTCAGGTGGGAGCGAATGCGCTTTCGGCTGAACGGCGTTCCCTGAAACGGGGGCGTGGGTTCACCGTCGGCCTGGCGGCCCTTTCCATTGTGTTGTGGGGATGGTTGTCGGTTCAGTGGTTCATCGCAGGGAATGAGTTTCCGCCGACGGACGGCAGCTCATTCGATCCCGTCGTTGCGCAGTTTGCTGGCGTGGCGACCGCGCTGACAGTGGTTTCCGCGGGCCGGAATCTCTGGCGGTGGTGGGCCCACAGGCAGGCACGGCAAACTGTGTGGATGGTTCCCTGCGCCGGTGGACCTGTTTGGGCGCCGGGCCTGGACCCTTCTTACGGCGACGGCATAGACCCGAAAGACGCCGATGCGCCTGGTTGCTCCTGCCGGGCAGAAGCTCAGCGCCGCCTCATTGACGACGAAGAAGATGGGCCAACCGACAAAATTCCGGCAGGCGACTATTGCCCAATCCACGGAATTGATGTGGTCAATTCACTGGACCACAACACATTTCGAGCCCTTGCCCGCACCCCGTGGTTCTGGGACAGGAGCTCCGTGCTGCCGTCCATTGAGAGTGACACCTCGGACACTGCAGCGGCGCTTGTTGCCTTTGCCGGGCACGCCTTCGGCGGAATCCCAGCTCAGAGGAAAGGGAGCGTAATGGACTCAGCGAGTCCAAAAGTTGAAGCAGCCGAAGAATTGAGAACCACCGACGCAGCCATGCCGCAGTGGGCCAAACCGGAGTTCCTGCCCCCTCACGAGCGCGGAGTCCTCGATATCGTGGACCTCACCCCCGCCGGCATGCGGGGAATTGCTACGCGATATCGCCACGGCCGAGCATGGCACACACCCTAATCGAACAGGCCGTAGAGGGTTCCTCATTCGCGGGCGGCTGGGCCCCGCGGGTGGCGCCGATTTGACCACCGAAGAACTAGCGCAGACGGCCCTCGAAGCGGTTCACCGGCAAGACTCACAGGCAGTGGGTGAATTAGTGATTGAGCCCCACGACCTAGATTCTGAAGGATGGAATGACGGGTTCGTAACTGAGTATCCGGAGTCTGACTAGATCCCAGGGAAGATGCGCTGCCCACACGAAGGAGCCCGTTCAAGGTTACCGCCGCGGAACCACAGCATCTCGGGCGAATCGAAGTAAGCAGACCTGACTTAGTACCAGCCGCATCGGGCGGACGATAGGGTTGCGTTGTCGTCCAAGTTCCGTAAGGCAGGCAGGATATGAGCACCCCGAATCCAGAACCCGTGGACTTTCGTTCATCAGTGGAACTGATCTTGTCCGACGACCCGGACGGGCTCTTCAACGCTGCAAATGACCTCACACAGATCTCCAAGTCTGAAGCGATAGAAGTCTTGTACCTTCTTGCCATCGAGCACGGAGTGACGGAAGCCTACCTGAACTATGGATGGTTCCTGCGAGACATAAACCGGCCCAAGGAAGCGCTGGCCCAGTTCCATAAGGCGCTGGAATTAGGGGACCCGCAGGCAGCCTATTACCTGGGAGAAACGTCCTTGGAGATGGGCAAAAACCTTGAAGCTATTAAGTGGCTGCGCCTTGCCGGCGGTAACCCCTTCCTACCGCTTCGCCTTGCCAAAGCGTACCGGGCAGTAGGCGATGAACTTTCAGCCGTGGAAGTCCTGCGTGAAGGATGCGAAACGAGCCCTGAGGCCGCTGTTGAACTCATCCACACTACAAATGACCTGGACCTTGATGCCGCCATCAATCTGCTGGAAAAGCACTTAGAAAACGGCGAAGTAGGAGTCTTGATAGTGCTGGCGGATCTCTATTCCAAAACCGGCAATACCCAGAAGGAAATTGAACTCCTCCGACGCAGCGTCGCAGAGGGTGAACCTAACGCTCTTCACAATCTGGGTTTTGCGCTTTGGAATTCCGGTCAGGTACGGGAGGGCAGGGCCTTACTGAAGAAAGCTGCGCAGCAGGGCGACAAACTGTCCCCAAAAGTCCTGCGTAAGATTCGCGGCAAGCAGCGTCACGGACGGCGCTACAAACCTGGAGAAGGACCAGCAGCTTCGGCAAGCGATCAGCCTCAAGAAGGAAACTCCTAACGATTGGCTGCTTCCACCCATGACCGGGAGGGACGTGGGGCGCCGAGAGACTGACCGGTAGACGTTCGGCTTCGGGTCGGGGCGGCAGGGATCTGCAAGACTGTCACCCATGATGCAGTCGGTAAAATTGACCTCCCACAAGGGGATTAGCTCTTACTGGCTGGATCGCAAGGGTCTTTGTACTGGCACGTTGATATTCGGCGTCGGAATGCGGAACGAACCGCCAACACTGGCCGGGATCACACACTTACTTGAGCACTTGCTGCTCCGCATGGTGCAGCCCGTCACGGTACCGCACGGCGGCATGGTGAATGCAGACTCACTACAGTTCTACGCCTCGGGCCAGCCAGAAGATGTCGCAGGTTTCCTCAACGAGATCGCGGCCGCCGCCTCGACTCTCGAGGCCCTCACCGAAGAAGATCTCGCCCTCGAAAAGGCCGTTCTCGAGGCCGAAGACTCCCACAAGTTCCGTACTGTCTCCGCTGGCTTGCTCACCTACCGATACGGAACGAACGGAGTGGGCGCCGCACACTTCGGGGCACCGGCCACTGCCAGCCTGACCACGGCTGAAACCAGTGAATGGGCCGGCCGGTGGCTGACATCCGGGAACGCCGCCCTGACCTTCACAGGTCCCCTGCCGGTCTCGCTGGACCTCTGTCTGCCCCCTGCCAAGCCCGTTAAACGCGCCCAGGATTCGCCGCTCATCAAGGCCCCGACATTGATCATGTCCCGCAAGCAAGGCATCGCCCTGTCTCTCCTGGTGCCCTCACACGATGCCAGGTTCCTCGGTGAAGCCCTGCAATACGAACTTCTGGTCCGGCTCCGGCATTCACGCGGCCTTATATACTCCGTTGAGAACTTCACAACCCCGATCGATGCCCACCAGAGCCAGCTCGATTTCATTCTTGATCCACTCCGGGCGAACATCGTCCTAGTCCTCCGGGAGGTCCTTGAGGCCCTGCACGGCATCGCGGAGGCAGGATTCAGTGAGAACGCCGTCCAGTCGACCCGTCACGCCTTGCTGTCAGAGCTGGGGTGGGATGATTTCGTTCCCCAGGACTATCTGGACCAACTGGCAATCGACGCACTGCTCAATCGCACCACTGCGGACCGGCAGGAACTACTCGACCGGGCGGCCGCCATGAGCTCTGCTGAACTCACAAAGATATTGAAAGGCAGCATGGCCTCACTGATCGTCGCCCTCGATAAGTCTGTGAAGCTTTCCAAGAAGGTCGGTGAGAAACTGGCGCTCACCATAGATGGCTATGAGATCTGGCAGCGACACCACGACCCGGAAAACCATCACGGGGCCGAAGAACGCGACGCTGAGTATCCAACCTGGCGACACAAGTCCTCTGACGCCACGTTGTCGCTTACGCCGACACGCTTGCTTTGGCGCGATTCGGGCAAGACGAAGGTAATCTCCTTGGCCGACGTCGTCGTCGTTGGTCACCGTAGCTGCGGCTGCATCTCATTGATGGACAGAAGAGGCAGAAGTTCGGAGCTCAGCGTGGATGACTGGAAGGCCAGCAAGAAGCTCCGGAGAAAACTGCTCGGAGCATTTCCGCCAGAGAACATCCGGTCATTTCCTGAAGACTAAAGCGCCGTTTAGGGTTGGGATTCGGTCGGCTTAGTCGGCGGGGCGGAGCCGGGAGAGGACCACGACGATTCCCGGCCCGTAGCGTTTATCCATCGTCTTCTGCAGCGATCCGTCGTCGTAGGGAACGTACCTGAAGAGGTAACCGTTTTCGACCTGTGTATCCGCCGCGGGCCGCTCCGTCTCCCATATCTCGCGTTGGATTTGCTGCAGACGCGCTTTGGTCCCTGTGCCAGGGTTGCGTGGATCCTGTCGAGGATCTGGTTCTCCCCATGATTCATTGGACGAGATGCTTTGTGGGGGTCTTGTGACGGTCAGACTCGTTCCGTCCCAGGTCCCGTGGACCACGAAGTCTCCGTAGGTTACGTTTGCGACTGTCTCCTCGCCCTCCGCTGCTGACCAGTCCCAGCCGCGAAGAGGCGGCCCAGTGCATAAGGGCGGATCGGAGGTGGCGATGCCACCCATACAGAACTGGGGCAGCTCGTTTCCTTCCTGACGCACCAACCCGCGGCCCTCAAGCTCTCCAGGCGCGGCCGTTTTCGACTGCTGCTCCGTAGGACGAGGCGGCAGTTCGCCGGCAGGCCGCCCGGGCGAGGTGCAGGCTGACAGCACCACCGAGAGCACAGCAACTACGGCGCAACCACCAAGCCTTGGTCTCATAGGAACAGTATGGTCCAGCCAGGGCTATCCAACATCAGCTCCAGGACCAATGATCGTATACGCAGGCCAATGGACAAGCCCCGGCATCAAAGACCAAAATCTTGCCGAGAAGAATCAATGTCAGCATCGTCCAAAATCGTGGGGCAGCCAGCAGCCACCGGACCACCCATGAAGCCGAGCCGCCAGTTGACCTTAGTCGTCGTCCCATTCATCGCGAAGCGACTTGCGCAGCACGTCCACCTGCACGGTCAGCGCCCCAAGCAATTCCTCACGGCTGAGTCGATTAGTGGTTCGGTATGACCAGGCAACGTCGCCGTCTCGGTTGTCAGCGGCCATGAAAAACTGCCCGTAGGCGGCCACGGAAATGCCCACTGACGGCCAGTAGCACTGCCCATTGGTGGCCATGAGATCTGCCCACTTCCTTACTGAACCTGCCGCGTCTTAAGCGGTGGGGGCCTCTCCCCGGGATTTGATGACGGTGTCTAGTCGCACCAAATGTCATCCCAGGAAGAGGCCCTGTATGAAGCATGACGGAGAAATCATGGAAATTCTTGCTGCCTACGATCTGACTGGATCGTTGCGCGCCACGGCGGAGCTCACGGGCTGCTCGCACCACACTGTTGCCAGGCATGTCGCGGCGCGGGACGCCGGCCGGCCAATCGCCGAACCTGGGCCCCGGCCAAGGGTCACGGACGATTACCTGCCCAAGATCGAGGAATGGATCGAGACGTCCAAGGGGCGGATCCGCGCCGACAAGGCCCACGCGAAGCTCCTCGCCATGGGGTATGCGGGCTCGGAGCGGTCCACCCGCCGTGCGATCGCGCAGGTCAAGGCCGCGTGGCGGCTGGGACACACCCGCGTTCACCGGCCGTGGATCACCGAGCCAGGAATGTGGCTGCAGTACGACTTCGGCGACGGACCACGGATCGGCGGAGTGAAGACCATCCTGTTCGTTGCCTGGCTGGCGTTCTCGAGGTTCCGGATCGTGATCCCGCTGCGGGACCGGACCGCGCCGAGCGTGTTCGCCGCTCTGGACCGCTGCTTCCGGATCCTGGGCGGGGCACCGACCTACGTCCTGACGGACAACGAGAAAACCGTGACCACGGCCCACGTGGCCGGGGTGCCGGTGCGGAACCAGCAGACCCTGGACTTCGCCCGCCACTACGGGGTCACCGTGCTGACCTGCCAGCCGGCGGACCCCGCCACGAAGGGAGGCGTCGAAGCGTCCGTGAAGCTGGCCAAGGCCGATATCGTTCCCGAAGAGACCAACCTGCGGGCGGACTACAGCTCCTTCACTGAACTTGAGGCCGCCTGCGAGGCGTTCATGGACGAGGTGAACAACCGGGAGCACCGCACCATCCGGCGCAAACCTGCAGCGGTGCTGGCAGAGGAACAGCTCCGGCTGCACCGGATCCCGGACACGGCGCACACGGTCGCGTTCGGACTGGCCCGCACGGTTCCGGGGAACACGCCGATGGTCACCTTCGAGAACGCCCAGTACTCCGTGCCCGCGCATCTGCTCGGCGCGAGGGTGTTCGTCCGCTCCCACGGCACCGAGCCCGATGAGCAGGTCATCATCGTCCACCACGGCCCCGCCGGCCCGGTCGAGGTCGCCCGCCATCACCGGGCCAGGCCGGCAGCCCCGCGATCATCGATGAGCACTTTCCCGGGACCAGGACCAGGATCCCGGCGACTACGCCGTGAAGGCACGCAACGCCGGTGAGGCCGAATTCCTTGCCATCGGCGAGGGCGCCAGGTCCTGGCTCGTGGAAGCCGCCGGGACCGGGACGGCCCGGATGAACGTGAAAACGGCCGAGGCCGTGACGCTGGCCAAAATCGCCGGCGCCGAGGCGGTGGACCGGGCCCTGGGCGACGCCGCCCTGCATGGCCGCTTCGCTCACGGCGATCTGGCTTCGATCCTCAACGCCAACATCCGACGCACCACCACCCACGCCGCGGACGAGACCCGGTCCCTGACCCAAGGCACCAGTGCCTGGGCCGGCCTGGGCACTGAACCCGCCCCTGTGAAGGAGCCGAACCGATGAGCCCTGTCAGCACCACGAACACCACCGCGCCGCCCCTGCCGGCCGAACTTGAAGCGTTGATGCGGCAGCTGAAAATGCCCCACGCCCGCGCCCTGGCCCCGGAACTCATCGCGACCGCACGAGCCCAGCGCTGGGAACCGGCAGAGATCATCAAAGCCCTGTTCACCGAAGAAACAGCCGGCCGGGCCCGGTCCATGCTCGCCACCCGGCGCAAGGCAGCAGGCTTCCCCACAGGGAAAACCTTCGACGCCTGGGACCCCACCGTCTCCTCCATCCCCGCGCCGACCCAGCAGGCCCTGCGCACCCTGGAATGGATCAGCCGCAGGGAGAACCTGGTCGTCTGCGGACCGTCCGGCACCGGAAAAACCTTCTTCCTCGAAGCCCTCGGCCAGCAAGCCGTCGAAGCCGGCATGCGCGTGGCCTGGTTCAGGCTCGAGGACCTCGGCGCCCTGATCCGGGCCCACCGCACCGACGACAGCGTCACCCGGGCCGTGGCCAAATCCTGCGCGCCGAACTCGTCGTGATCGATGACATCGGGCTCCTGCCGGTGGCCACGGACGCCGCCGAAGGCCTCTACCGGGTCGTGGACGCAGCCTACGAAAAGCGCTCCGTCGCGATCAGCTCGAACCTGCACCCGGCAGGCTTTGACGAGCTCATGCCCAAAACCCTGGCCACCGCCACCGTGGACCGGCTGCTGCACCACGCCCATGTCTGCCAGACCAGCGGCGATTCCATCCGGCTCACCCAGGCCCTCACCGGAAAAGGAGTCACCCAACTGAACTGACACGACCCCACGATGGCCAACCCCGCCGAAACCTTCAGTGGGCAGATCTGTTGGCCATCACCGGGCAGTTTCACTGGCCACCAGCGGGCACATTAACTGGCCGCCGTTGGGCAGAAACTAATGGCCATTGACACTCGGTCCAGGACTTTGAGGAGGATGAAGGCCTCCAGCGCAGTTTGGCCTGGCTCGAGGGCATGCACTTCGAGCCCGTTGAGTACTTGCTCGACCGGTACTCTTTGTTCTCCCTCAGCCGGGGCTCCTGAATGACTTCCCATGAAGGGAAAGACTACACGCGGGAAACGAAGGGATCTCGCGTTGAAAACCTGTCCCCGCGGAGGGTTCGGCTCCTGGTAATCCGATCGTCAGAGTATTCGAATTCAATAGATAGGATTCGCGGATGAGGATGTCGTACCCGCACTGGATCCAATTTCAAGGTCAGAGGCTCGGTCTCGTGTGGCAAACGGACGACGAGGCGGGTGATGAAGGTGAAACCGACGGCGTTCTCGCTTACAACGGCCAGATCGTGTGGGCCCGCACCGAAGAGGAATTCTCCGAGTTGGCCAGTCTGCACAACCTCACTTTGGAAGCAGGCAACGAGGAACCTCAGAATCTTGACGGGATCGAAGAACTTCTCCAGCTGCCGGCGTCGGATGACACCTGCGCCCAGTTGCTGAACGCGTGGAACCTGCTCGGCGACATCGCACGCAGCGTGAATGCATCACTTGATGACCGAGGATCAGAGGCCGACAAGTGCTACGACAAACTCTTCTACGGCAATAACCTCCCCAGCATTACTCCTCCCGGTGAGCATTACAGCCCGTACTTCGATGACCACGAGCAGCGTGTCATCACCGAAATCCTGGACCGTGGCCGGGTGATTCTGAAGAGCCGCCTCGACCCTCGCGCCACGACGCCTGGAAACTGATTCGGCCAAATGGCCAGTTGGGCAACCGTTCTACTGGCCCTTTCTGCTCGCAAAACGGTTGCGCTGGGGTGACTAGCTTCGATTGGCATAGTCCATCGGATTTGGCACTGGCGGCGGTTGGTTAACCCGATGGATCAGTAGCTACGTCCTGCGTCCGCTTCGACAGCATCCCAAGAACCGGACGCGGAGTTGACATGATAGGTCCATGAGTTCCGGAAAACCCCTGCCCAGACGCTTCCTGCTGCTGGGGACGGCTGCCACCACAGCGGGCGGTGCACTGGCCCTGTCCGCCTGCTCCGGCGCATCCACAGGCAACACAACCGTCTCTGCCGCTCCCGGCGCTCCGGCGCCACCCGGCCGTCCCTTCCGGATCGGCAAGCTCAACGACATTCAAGTCGGCGACACCGCCACCGGGAAAGCCAACGGAAGGACCATCGTTGTCTTCAGACCTGAAGACCGCAAGGTCGTGGCCTACGACGCAACGTGCACGCACGCCGGCTGCACGGTGGCACCAGCCGGGACCACCTTCGAATGTCCCTGTCACGGCTCCACGTTCAACGGATCGGACGGAAGCGTCATCAGCGGACCGGCGCGCCGTCCTCTCACGCCTGTGACCGCCGCTATCGATGGGGACTGGATCACGATCGTCGCCTGACCGACCGGATCCCAAGGGGCAGGTGTTGCCTCTGAACCCGGCAGCCTCGATTTGTGTGCTTCCCTACCCTGCACAGGCGAACTGCAGAGACAGTGGGAATTGCATGGACGATACTCATTCAATCTTCAAATTTTGGTGCCAGCGAATGGCAATTTGTGTTTAGCGAAACCGGGCCTAGTGACTGTCGGAACATGACCACGTCCCCATAGCGTTCAGCGATCTCTATAACTGTCCGATTGTCTGCCAAGCCGGGGTCCCCGCGTTTGATCAGGACGGAGACGACCACGGTATCCCGGGATGTATCGAGTCCGACGGAATCAACACCTCCTCTGGAGTCTTTGAGATACCCCTTCACCAGGGTGTTCTTCACCGCGTCGAGCTCGGACCAAGACCACTGGGCGTCCCCGGTGACAACCCGTTTCCGACCAGGATCAAGTCTGTCTGCCAGGCTCTCGAAAATTGAGGCGGCCTTGTCGCCAGGCTCCGCAACGCCGACAAGAATCTTCGAGGAATCCGAGGAGAAGTAAGCCCCGGAGAAAGTGCCCGGATGGGCGGCAACGTAGTCGTCAATCTTGTCGCCTATTGCATTCCCCAGAGCCTGCATATCCATCTAAACTCGCGCAGCCCGACAGGCAACAGAGCAATCCAAGAATGCCCACCAACAAAGGTTTGAAAACATTACTCACCTGTCGCCATCCCCTCGAATCCTTAAGCGACCTATTCGCTGGCAACAAAGGGGTGTCAAGGAATCAGCGTTGGCGTCCTGAGGCCCGGGGCTGTGCGTGTAGCCGAATACCTGACGCTGCTGGACCTGCACCGTGCACCTCGGTAGCGTGCAACCATGACCATCAGACTTGAGAACGTCGGCATCGCCGTTCGCGATCTCGAAGCAACCATCGCTTTCTTCACCGACCTCGGTCTCACGGTTGTCGGCCGGGACACCGTTAGTGGCGAATGGACCGACACTGCCGTCGGCCTTGACGGCAATCACGCCAAGATTGCCATGCTGCAGACGCCAGAAGGGCAAGGTCGCCTCGAGCTCTTCGAGTACATCCACCCCGAAGCGATCGAAACGGAGCCCACTCGTCCCAACGAGATTGGCATGCACCGCGTCGCCTTCTCAGTCGACGACATCGACGAAGCCTTGGAGATAGCCGCCAAGCACGGCTGCCATCCGCTCCGCGGTGTGGCGACGTACAAGGACATCTACAAACTGTCCTACGTCCGCGGTCCCAGCGGGATCATCGTGATGCTTGCCGAGGAACTGAAGAAGGACTAAGCGCCGTCGGCGCGCAGCACAGTGTGCGGCTGGACCTCGCTACTTCTGAGTGATCCTTGCAAGCACCGCGTCGAGGCCAGCCTGCACAGCGTCGTACGTTCCTGCGGCTTCAAGATGGTGCGCGAACTGCTCGTTGAGGCCGCCGGGCGTGGTGTGTGCCTGGGCCAGAGCTGCGAAGTTCGTTCCAGAAGATTCGAGCTCGGTCGACAAAGCGGCGAAGGTGTCGGCAACGTAGCGATGTGCGTCGGCCGCCGGGATGCCTCGATCGGACAGCCAGCCTGTGACCCTTCCGAGGTAGCGGAAGTACGCCGCGACCGTGGCGGATGCTGCGGATACCGATTCAAATGCCAGCTCGTTGACGATCTCCAGGCTCCCGCCAAGCGGGTCGTAGAGTCCCTTTACGGCCGGCGTTGCCGGGTATACCGGTGTCACGCCTCCGCGGGTTGCCACGGCTGGGAGCGGGATGCTTCGTGCGATGTCCGTTGCGGGCGCAACGAGTCCGGCCAGCTGCGCGACGGGGAAGCCGGCTACCGCGCTGACTACGGCCTGGTCAGCGCGGAACTGCAGCCCGGCAAGTACCTCTGCCGCGTCATTGGGCAGCAGGCAGACGACCACGACGTCGCTGCCGTCCACGACCTGCTGGTTGTCCGTGGCCACCCGCACCGACGGGAACCGGGCCGCGAGATCAGCCGCACGTTCGGCATTTCTCGGGGACAGGACCACCTCTGGCGGCGCGGCCGCCCCGTCGCAAAGCCCCGTGACGATCGCTGTTGCGATCGAGCCAACTCCAACTACGCCGTATGTGGTCACCCGAAGACCCTACCCCAGGACCGACGGCGACTGCACCGCCCGTAATTTGCCCCGCGCCCCGCCTCAGCTGGCGGGATCGAATGCGAAAGCCCGCACCTCCTGTGCGCACCGGCAGGCGGCGGCGAGCTTCGCGGCCCACTCCAGAGCCGCATCGTACGAGGGAAGCTCAAGCACGGAGTACCCGCCTTCGAGGTGCGCCGTCTGAGGGTAGGTGCCCTCCCTGACTGTCCCATCGCCGTCGACCATCACGGGCGGGATGCTCTCGTTGATGCCGCCGCCGAATACCCAGACACCAGCGTCCTTGGCGTCCTGAACGACAGCGCGCGACGCAACCGATGCGGCTTGCAGTTCTTCCTCAGAGACGACCATGGCCGCACTTGGAAACGAGATCAGATACTTGGTCATCGCGTCGACTCCTTCTTCACAGCACCGGGTATGCGTTCATCCTCGTCCATGCCGTTGTGCCGCGCAAAGGTCCGGAGCCGACTTCGGCTTTGTTTCATGAACGCCCTAGGCGCGTTCCACCGGCAGCCACAATTCGCAGGTGGCCGTGCCGAGGCCCTCGGGCACTGGCGTCGTTTCGCCGACGGCTACGCCGTGGAGGTAGGTCAGCTCGCTGCCTTCCGTATAGTCGGGTCGACGTCGGCACTCACCTGGAGCAGGCCCGCCGGCTCGGTATCGCTCAAGGCTTTGAGGCGCAGGTGCTCGGCTTCGGGGAGCGAGGCGATGTGCGCCTGGATGTGCGGATTGACACCGTGGTGAATGAGCGGCACTCGGGACGAATGGCCGACGAGCCGGAACGCCGGTTGCTCTGCGATGCGGGTGTCCATGGAGCTGTTCCCTTCTACGGTCAGGCGGAACCTGAGCTGCGGTTGCATGCGAAGGGGGCCGCCGTTTTTGCTCACGTCGCCGGGGCCGACGCCATGCACCGACCGGAAGGCGCGGCTGAATGCCTCGATGAATTCGACGAGCCGGTTGAGGACTGCGATCACGGTTTCCCCTTTCAGCATTAAGTCTGCTGATCAGCCTCGGCCCGCACCCGACTTTTCCGCTTCGATTCGATCGCGGTTCACTCCCCCGGCAGGCGCTCCTGTTTCCGTGCCGCGCTGTCGAGAGCCTCCAGCACCTTCGTGTTGTTGGCCGCATCCGCGAGGTCGTAACGGAGCGGCGTACCGTTGAGGATGCTGTCCGCAAAGTGCTCGCCCATCCGAACGAAGTGGTTTTCGCCCCTGACCTTGTGGTAAATCGTGTCCTGCCCGAAATGGTGCTCCTCCAGGACCGAGTCCTCCTCCAGGAGCCCATAGGGATTGTCCAGGTAGAGCCGGCCCTCGGTGCCCGTGACTTCCAGAAAGTTGCGGCGCTCGAGGTTCACCCCGGTATCAAAAAGCGCGGTGGCGCCGTCAGGAAAGCGCAGCATGCCCGCGATGCTGGTGTCGATTTGGCCGCCGTCGTTGGCGTCGCGGTAGTTGCCAAAGGCCGCGACCTGCACCGGTTCCTGTGCCGTGACCATCCGGCTGATGTTGACGCAGTAGCCGCCGGTGTCGAACAGCGCGCCGCCGCCCAGCCCGGTGTACCAGCGGATGTTGTCGTCGCCGCCGGCGTCGAAGGAGTGGGCGACATGGATGAAGGTCAGTTTCCCCACCACGTTCGCACCGAGAAGCTCCTGCAGCTTCTCGAACCGCGGGTGGAAGCGGTACATGAAACCTTCAAGCACTTTCAGCCCGGTCTCATCGGCCTTGCGCGCAATCTCCCGGCATTCAGCCACGCTCATGGCCAGGGGTTTTTCGCAGAGTACGTGCTTGCCTGCATCCAGGGATTTCAGAATCCACTCGAGATGCAGTGCGTTCGGCAGCGGAATGTAGACGGCGTCGATGTCCGGGGATGCCAGCAGCGCCGCATAGGAGCCAAACGCCTGCGGGATGCCGTGTTTGTCCGCGTATTCCCTGGCCTTTTCCTCGGTGCGGGAAGCGATACCTACGACCTCGCCGTTTTTGGTTTCCTGCAACGCCGGAATTGTCTTGCGGACGATGCGGGCAGTGCCCAGAATGCCCCAACGAAGTTTCTCGCTCATTAAAATCTCCTTTTTTCAAAACCTAACCCGACGCACGAGGGTGCTGTCCACCACCATCGGATATTCGGACTCCCCCAACGACGGCGTCACCAACCACCGCGCGTTGGCGTGTGTCCCTTCCGGGCGTCGTCCGGCATGGCCATTTCGGCCCGCAGGCCCAGGAGCCGGATGGGACGGCCCGCTTCGATCGTGGCTGCGAGGTCCAGGACCCGCGCGAGGATTTCGCTCCGGTCGAATGTCTCGGGGATCTTCTTCGCATGGGTGGTGGTGAAGAACGGCGCGTAGCGGACCTTGAGGGTCACCCCAATCACGGGCCGTCCTTCGGCCACAACGTCCTCAAGAACGCGCGCTGTCAGCTCCCTGACAGCGTCGTATACCTGGGCAGGCTCGGTCAGGTCGCGCTGGAAGGTGGTCTCCCGGCTATGCCCGCGGGCAACCCACGGGGTGTCGTCCACAACGCTGGCGCCGTCCCCGCGTCCGAGCTCCGCGTACCAGGGGCCCATCTTTGGCCCGAACTCCGGGACAAGGTCCTGGGGGTCGCATGCGGCGAGCTCGGCGACTGTGTTGATGCCGAGTTTGGCGAGCCGGCCCGACACTTTGGCTCCGACGCCCCACAGGTCTTTGGTGGGCCGGCTGCCCATGACGTCGAGCCAGTTCCCGGACGTGAGACGGAAGACGCCGGCCGGCTTGCCGAAGCCGGTGGCCACCTTGGCCCGGACCAGGGTGTCGCCTATGCCCACGCTGCAATGCAGTTGCGTCCGTTCCAAGACAGCGGCCTGGACCTGCCGGGCGTAGGCCTCCGGATTCTCTGTTTCAGTGCCCACGAAGGCTTCATCCCAGCCCAGCACCTGCACGGTGGCACCGGGCTGCGCCCGCAGGGTTGCCATCACGATTTCAGACGCCGCGAGATACGCCTCATGATCGACGGGCAGGATCACAGCCTCCGGCACTTTCCGGGCTGCAATGCGCAAGGGCATTCCGGAACCGACTCCGAACGCCCGGGCTTCATAGGATGCTGTGGACACCACAGCCCGTTCCGTGGGGTCGCCCCGGCCGCCGACAATGATCGGCTTGCCAGCAAGCTCCGGCCGCCGAAGCACCTCGACGGCCGCGATAAACTGGTCGAGATCGACGTGCAGTACCCACGGGATTCCGCTCACGCCACCAGTCTGCCCTAAAGATCCCTGGCAGGCACCGGCCCGCCAGGGGGTTGGCCGCGGTGCCCGCGGCCTGATGCCTAGGTGGCCGGTCTATTTTTACAGCGGGCGATCGGATGGGAAAGCCGTTCACCCATACAATTTCTCACTCCCCTGGGCGGTCGTTTCGTCACGCTCCAGGAGGAAGCGCAGGAAGGCGGCCTGGTTGTCGATTTCCCGCTGCTTGCGGGGGGAGACCCAGTCCAGAACTTCTTTGTCGTCAGCCATTATGTTCACCCCTTTCAGCCTCGTTTTTATGCTCACGCCGTTCGGACAAGATCGGCGAAAGTTTCAGGCAAGAAAGGCGAAGGACTTGCTACATCCCGCCGCGGGCCGCACGGATCTGGGCGCGCCGGCCCTGCAGATACGGTTCGATGTCAGAAACGCGGTGCAGTGAGACCGTGCTTACGTCCAGTTGCGCCGTCCCTTCCAGGACCAGGCCCTTGCCGTCATGTCGCCCCGCAGCCCACCAACGGCCGGCCTCGCGCCATACTTCGAACACCTCTTCCGCTCCGTCGACCGGCAGCGGCACTTCCTCGCCCCGCTCCGATGTGAGCATCTGCAGGCGCCGTGACAGGTCGTTGCCGCTGGCAGGAGGGCCATCGAGAATCAGCCGGCGGTGGGCAGCGGCCAGCCGCGGATCCTCACTGGTGGTGGTAACCCGGACCATGGGGCCGGATTCGCGTGAACCATATTCAAGGCCCACAGCCGCGGACGGGCTGCTGCCCAGGTCCCACTCCCCTACGGCGATGGGGCCGGACCACTTGTCGAGTCCGTAACAGGTCAGTTCGCCGAAGGACTCGCGAACGAGTTCCTCCAGGCGCCCATATTCATCCCAGAATTCGTCCGGCGAAAGCCACCCCGTCACCTTCATAGCGAAAGTATGACAGCGCAGGCCCCGCGGGCGGATGCGCACTCAGCCGGTCGCGGCCGCACGCACCGTCCCCGCGCTGCCGTCCACAATGACGCGCTGCCCCTCGGCCAGGATGCCCGTGCCCGTGCCGGTTCCCATGACGGCGGGGATTCCGTACTCCCTCGCCACAATCGCCGCATGGGAGCCAAGGCCTCCCATGTCGACGACGACGGCGGCCGCTCGCTGGAACAGCGGCGTCCAGGAAGGATTCGTGTACGGACAGACCAGGACGTCGCCGCTGCACAGCCGGCCGAACTCGTCCGGTCCCCTGATGATCCGCACCGGCCCCTCGGCACGGCCGCGGCTGGCCGGCGAACCGGAGACCAGAACGCCCTCCGGACGGCGGCGTTCCTTGAACAGCAGGGCCGTGTCCAGCAGCGGAATCCCCTCAAGTTCGCGGCGTTTGGCCGCCCTGGCCTGCACGAGCGGCCGGTAACGCTGCTTGACGGAAGCCGGCAGCGCGCCGCCGTCGTCCGTTATTGCCTCCAGTTCCTCGAACCGCAGGTGGTAGACATCCTGAACGTCATCAATCACACCGCCAGCAGCGAGGCGCCTGCCGAGCTCCCGGTATGCGCGGCGCACGGGCGGGATGACCTTCGTGGCGTAGAAGTGGCTGTCCTCGCGGAACGCCATGCCGGCCCGGGCGTCGTCGACGGCGGCCAGCACCTGCCGCCGGACGCCTCCGAACCGCAGGAACGGATGGCGCTTCAGCGAGGACAGTGCCGCGCCGGTCTGGTCAGCGGTGGCGGGCCGCTGGCCCAGGAGCGCCTTCACCAGCCCCAGCACAACCTCGGGGGCGTCGGACCAGGTGGGCGAACTGCTCAGCACCACGCTGACGGTCTCGCGGTTCCCGTATGCGCGCAGGAACCCGGCGAATGCCTCCCGGAAGGCGGCGTGCGCCGGGTCCTTTTCCACCAGCTGCAGCAGGGCCGGGCCGTCGGATGATGCGAAGGCGTCCGCCAAACCGGGATCGGTCCGAACCATCGCGGCCAGCTGCTCCAGGGCCCGGTTCGCCCCGCTCGTCATGGTTTCAGCACCCGCAACAAGTGCGGACGCGAGCTTCAGGCGCCCCAGCAGCAGGAGCATGAGGCGCAGCCGAAGCATGGGCAGGAATATCCCTGGCATGTAGGAACTGCGCAGTTCGGTGACGCCCCGCATGGTGGCGAATGACTCCCGCGCAACGCCCACAACCTCGTTCCAGCGCAAGGCTTCCGGATCCCGCGCGTTGAGCCGGTCCACCTGCTCCAGGAAGGCGGTGAACCGGGGATCGTTCCTCCAGTCCGCCATGTTGAACTGCCTCGCGCGGCGGGCCAGGGTAAGCGGTGCGGCCAGGGTGCGGAGCGTCAGCCGCGGGACCGGCGGCACCAGCTGCATCACCACGCCGTCCTCCTCGGGCAGCAGCTCCGCGACGCTGGGGAACCGCACTCCGACGCTACCGGCCATCCGGTGCAGCATCGCAAGGATCCCCTGCTCCATCCAGCCGGACACATCCAGCGGATAGGGCCGCTCCTGGAACATCTCGACGAAGAACGGCCCCACCCGCCGCTGCACCGCGTTGAGCCGCAGCGGCTGCGGCGGCAGCGCCGTCATGGGCCGTGACTGCAGGACATGGATCCGGCCGCCGGCTAGCGCCCATTCCATATCCTGCGGCCGGCCGAAGTGCTCCTGCGCCCTGCGGCCCAGGTCAGCCAGCTCCCGCAGATTGGCTTCAGCCAGGGAGGGATCCGGGCTGTGGCTGACGGACTGCTCCACGGTGCCGCCGCGTGCGTCCGGGCTGATCACCACCTCGCCGCCGCCGGGAGCGAAGCTGCGGGTCCTGCCCGCGCGGTCCAGCACGTAGTGTTCGGGCGTCACCCTCCCCGAAACCACCGACTCCCCCAGGCCCGGACTGGCGTCCACAACCATCTCGCCGCGCTCACCCGTAACAGGGTTCGCCGTGAACAGGACGCCGGCCACGTCGGCCGGCACCATCTTTTGGACGACGACGGCGATAGCCACCTCCCGCGGGTCGATCCCCCGCCGCCGCCGGTAGGCAATGGCCCGGTCGGTCCAGAGCGACGCCCAGCAGTCGGCGACCGCTTTGGCCACGGCCTCCTCGCCGACGACATTCAGGAACGTGTCCTGCTGTCCGGCGAACGCCGCCCCGGGCAGGTCTTCGGCGGTGGCGCTGGAACGGACTGCCACGGCTCCCCCGCCCAGGGCGGCATATGCGGCACCAATATCCGCCCGCACAGCCGGGGGCATGCCAACGTCGGTGAACAGCGCGCGGAGGGCGCCGCCGTCGGGCATGTTCTGATCCATGCCGTCCAGGGCCGCCCCGATCCCAGTGACGGTGAGGAGCGAGCGGTAGGCGTCCGTGGTGACGATGAATCCCGGAGGCACCGGAAACCCGTGCCGCAGCAGTTCGCCCAGTGCGGCACCTTTCCCGCCGGCGTCCGCAAGGTCAGCGGTCCCGAAATCTCCAAGGGGACCGGTCATCCTTTGTGTCATCCGAGACTCCTTCCGGCGGGGCAACGTCGTTGCCGGCGGACGCCGCAGGGCCGTCCGGGCGTGTAAAAGGTACTCCACAGCCGCTTCCCCCGCATAGTGTCCGGGCGCCAGGAATGCCCTTCACCGCAGGGTTGCGCGACGTTACGGGGACCTCTTGACCCCTCCCGGTATCGGGACCAAACTCAGTACTGATTACCAATTTAGAGATTCGTGAATTCCTGCCAACACCCCGTACACAGCGCCGTGGGCTGAACCGGACAGCGGAGTGTTGACGGGCCGGTGCCGCGATTGGGGGCAGGTGGGCATGAGTACCTAGGCTGTGTGCGTTTGGCGGGTTCTGCACGTTTCGCGGTGCACCAGGGCGCAAGCCCCGGCGGCCGCTGCAAATTTATGTAGGGTCTCAAATCCGAGGAGCACCTCATGGGCCAGCGGCCGATTGTTGAGTGGTGGGATGAGCTTGATGAAGTCACGAAGAAGTGGCTCGTCGAAAATCCCGGTTGCGTGGTTCTGCCGCGGACCGTGGCAAATGTGGTTCACCAGGCCTCGGGCGGCCGTGTCGCCCAGGACCAGCACGGCGAACACCAGCTTTCAGCGGCGGAGCAGTCCTTCATCAGGGCAAAGAGCAAGGCTGCCCAGGTATCGGCAGGCAAGCACGCGTAGATCCGGTGGCTGCCCGCCGGAACGTTACCGGCCAATGGTCAGGGGCTTTACCGGCAATACACACGACACACGTTCCAGGAGAACGACGGCGGGCCCCGCCACGCGGTTGTTCCTTCCGGTGTCGTCGCACCAGTCAATGTTGTACGGGACCGCCGTGACTGCCGCCTTTCCGCGCGCAGCGCGGGCCGGGACGACGAAAGCGTAAGTAAAGCCGCCGCCGTCGTTCATTGCGGAAGTAGTGTTGACCACTTTCGCGCCCGAGGAATCGGTCACGCTGATCTGGATCCGGGCGTTCGCGCCGTAGCGGGGATTGCAGTCCGCGTCCTGCGCCTGGACGGTGACGGTCTCCCCCGGCTTCGCAGCTGAGGGGCTCACCGAATATGCCGGCGGAAAGCACGGCGGTTCGCCGGGCGGAGGGAACGTGCAACCGGCAGCGGACATCACCACCATCACGCCAACGGCAGCAGCGGCGGCGAATCCCCGGCATGCCTCACAGGAAGCCACACCGCCATTATGGCCCGCGGAGGGACCAGACAGCACGGCGCCACACAGCACACACAACGGAACGGGGACCGTCTGCAACAGACGGTCCCCGCACCCTTGGTTACTGCGGACTAACTAAATGTTCACCGCGTTCCGGTGGTGAAGGTCCAGCTCCGGTTGACGAACGGGTTGCCGGCCAGGTCGTGTTTCGAGGACGAGATCGACACGGTGTAGGTCCGGTTCGCCGCCAGAGTGGCCGACGGGTTCAGCGTCACTGCCCGGGTGGCGTTGTTGTAGCTCACCACGGCCGGGATCACCGTTGTGCCGAGCCGCAGCACCACCGTTCCCGTGCTGGCGCCGGTGATCGGTTCGCTGAAGCGGGCCGTCACGTTGGCCGTCCGGGACACTCCCCGTGCCGAGATCCCGGGGCTTACCGAGACCAGTGTGGGGGCGGGCCCTGTGGTGAACTGCCACGACGTGAACGCCATGGAGTTTCCGGCCGTGTCCCGGACGGAGGAGACCGCCAGGGTGTAGGTCCGGTCAGCCAGCAGGTTCGCGTTCGGGTTCACCGTCGCCGTCCGGGTCGCGTTGTTGTACGTGACCGTGGCCGGGACGACGGTGGTTCCGAGCCGCAGGACCACAGTACTGCTGGTGACGTTGGCCACCGGCTCGCTGAAGGTGACAGCCAGGTTGTTGGACTGGCTGACCGACTTCGCTCCGGCTGCCGGGGTCCGTGCCGTGATGGTAGGGGCAACAAACTCCGTGCGCGGCGTCGCAACTGCTGTCCGGGCCGACCTGGCCCCGGTGCCGGCCGAGTTGATCGCAGCCACGTCGAAGGTGTAGCCGGTGGCGTTGATCAGCCCGTCCACGACGGCGCCCGTTCCGGTGCCGACGGTCAGTGTCCGTGCCGGGGTGGTTGCGGAACCGACGAACGTGCGGACCTCGTAACCGGAGATCGGTGCACCGCCGTCGGAGGCCGGAACGGTCCAGGCCAGCGTCGCTGCCGCATTACCCGCTACCGCGGTCACGCCGGTGGGAGCACCGGGCGCTGTGGCTGCGGGCGGTTCGACGGGTTCCACGGTTGCTGCCGGAATCACCACGTTGGACGCTGCCGAGAACGGGCTGGTGCCCTGGGCGTTCGTTGCCGAAACCTGGAACACGTACTTGTTGCCGTTGGTCAGGCCCGGCACCACGAGGCTGGTGTCCGTACCCGGCGCCGTGAGCAGGCCGCCCACCTGGACACCGGCCGGGTTCGTCGTCACATCGAGCGTCTTCACGTTGAAGCTGCTGGCGACGCCGACGGTCGGCGCGGTCCAGGTAACCGTGGCCCGGGCGTTGCCGGCGGTTGCGACGCCGATGACCGGAGCGTTGGTGACCACCGTGTCGGCGAAGGCGAGCTGCTCGATGTTCCGCAGCGTGTCGGTGCCGTCGGCGCCGACATTGTCGGTGACCGTCGTCGTCGAACCGGGTGAGCCGAGGGTGCCGTCGCCGCCGGTGGTGGTGACGGTGTAGTTGGCCTCCGGTCCGGAGAACACTGCGGTGTCCATGTTGCCAGCGGTCTGGGCCGCCGTCGGCGTGATGACTTCACGGACTGCCACCAGGTTGCCGGGGTCAATGACGCCGGCGGCGACGTCGGCCTCCAGGGTGTGGGGGTTGCCCGCCTGGTAGGTGTGCTCCATGAGGTCCGTGCTGCCGATTTCGGTGGCCGGGTCGCTCGGGTTGGTTCGGACGCTGATCCGGACCTGCACGTAGCGGTCGCCGTCGAGGACATCGTTGGCGCCGCGGCCTTCCAGCCGGTCGCTGCCGAGGCCGCCGAGCAGGATGTTGCCGTCGCCCCAGACCGGTCCGGTGAGGGGGCAGGCGCCCATTGCCGAAGCCGCCGCGATCGGTTCCAGCGGCGTGCTGGGCACGGGGAGGATATCCCCCAGGCCGGCGATCCTGTCGATGCCTGCCTGGTCGAGGACGTCGCAGCCGCTGAAGCCGGCGCCGCCCACGGTGCTGGGCGCCCGGTCGTCACCCTTGATCACGTCGTCGAACGCGGACCCGGAGTTGGCTTCCGTCTCCTGCCACCGGTCGCGGTTGACCACGATCTGCAGCGGGAGGCCGCCCAGGTTCTGGTTGATCTTCATGTCATCGTTGGCGCCCACCGTGTCGTACTGGTGGATGGCCCAGTCGAACCCGGCCGCACCGGCGAACCGGTCGATCGCCGCGTTGGCGGCCATGAGATCGTCGCCGCCTTCAGCGTCGTAGTCGTTCTCACCGACCTGGCCAACCATGATGTCGTTGCCCGGTTTGGTCTGCGCCGGGTCATCGAAGAACGGAGCGCCGTGGTCGCCCTGGAGCAGATCCTGCCCTGAGCCGCCCTCGATCCAGTCGTCGCCGCCGTCGCCGAACACCGCGTCAGCACCGTCGCCGGCCCGGACGAAGTCGTTGCCGGGACCTGCGAACGTCTCGTTGTCGTTGGCGCCGCCGTTCATGAAGTCCTGGCCGTCGCCGCCCATCATGATGTCGTCGCCGATGCCGGCATTGGTGTAGTCGTTGCCGGGACCGCCCTTGAGCACGTCGGCACCGGACAGGTCAGTGATCCTGTCGTTGCCTTCGCCGCCAAGCGCCACGTCGTCGCCGCCGTTGCCTTCGATGACGTCGTTTCCGGCGTTGCCCCAGAAGGTGTCATTGTCGTTGCCGCCGGTGATCCGGTCCACACCGTCGGTGCCGTTGTACACGGACTGGCCGTTGATGCCGGACGGATCGACGGTGTTCTTCTCCTGGTACTGGATGGTGCCGTCAGGCTTCCGCAGGAGCAGCGCGCTCTCGTCGCAGTCGGTCGTGGTGTCGTTGGCCACTGTCGGACCTGAGGCCGTGAACCCTGCCGGCGTGCCGGCGAGGTTGCCCAGCTGGAACTTGCAGTCAGCCGTCGCAAACACATCGGCCTTCAGCGTGTTCACACCGTCGGTGTTGCGCATGATCATCTCGGCGAAGCTGTTGCCTTCGAGCTGGGTGCGCAGGTTCATGCCGGGCGTGCGGGCCAGGTAGTACAGCCGGTCGCCGTTCTGGAGGTCCGTCAGCTGGTTCTCGAAGACGTAGTTGAACGTGCTGCCGAGGAGGCCGCCGAAGAGGTTGGTCTTCTCGGCGAGGCCGCCGACCCAGAGGTCAACCTTGTTCAGGCCGGTCTCCTGGTTCGCCCATGCTCCGGAGCTGTTCATGAAGTCGATCATGTCCGCCGTGGGAGGCGTGGCCCCGGGGCCCGGATCCACCATGGCCTTGGCGGCTGCGCGCTTGTCCGCCAGGGTGGTGGCGTTCACGATGCTCGGGTACGTGCCGTAGGCGGCCACGAAGTTGATCAGCGACTCGGGGTGCTTGATGTTCTGGCCGTAGTCGGCCCAGCTGGTGTACGGGGTAAGCTGCCCGTCACCGGTGGAGTCGTGGAGCTGGCGGCGCACCTCGTTCAGAGGCGGGACACCGGCTTCACGGGCACGGGTCATGTTGATCGTCGCGAGGTCAAGCGGCAGGCCCAGCAGGTTGTTGCGGAGCGTGTCGGTGACGAACTCGTCGAGCTCGTTGCCCGTCTGGTCGCTCATGCCCATGACGACGGCGCCCGCGGCCTGCTCCGAGGTGAGCTGGTTCCCGTGGCCGTCGTCGGTATACGACGGCGGGTTAAGGAAGCCGTTCAGCAGCGGGATGGAGTTGTCCGTCCCGTCCGGGTTGGTGCGGGCGATGGTCTCGGTCAGCATCGAGTGGCCGAACCGGTACACGGCGTGAGCGAACTCGGCGTGGATCGCGGCGTTGATGTCCGTGTGGTACACGTGGAACGGCTGGATCGCGGGCTGGACCTTGCGGGCGAACTCCTCGAAGACCAGGTGCTGGTATTCCATCTCCGTGACGAAGCGGGCGGCCTGGAAAAGGCGCTCGCCGTTCCATCCGTCTGCGCCGCCTGCCAGCTTCCATTCGGCCAGTGCCGCGACGCCGGTGACCGAGGTGTCGTTGGTCAGGGTGTTCTTGAAATCGTCCACGAGCCGGTCGTGTTCGGAGTGGAAGATCTGGTGGATGGTGGTGAGGCCGATGTTCTCGTTGACGCGTCCGTCGCCGGCGATGAAGTGCGCGTTCAGCATTTCGTCGTCGTAGGTGCCCGGGGGCTGGCTGGCGAAGTCAGCCGAGGCGACAGTGTCGGCGTCGGGGGACGGCGTAACCGGCGGGGTTGACGGGTTGTGGTCCGTGTCCTGGGGGGACGGGTCGGCGTTGTGCGCGATGTCGGTGAGGAACGGGGTATCGAAGTATCGGACGTTCGCCGGCACCAGGGTGCCAAGGCCGCCGTTGTCGGCGCGGTTCGCCTCGACCAGGCCGTCAGCGGTCACGAACTGCGGGAGGCCGCGGGCCGGACCGGGGATGAACTTGCCGTAGGGGTCGACGGCGAGTTGCGGCACGTTCAGGACGTCCTTGTCCAGCAGCTGGATGCCGAGCAGCGTCTTGGCCTGTTCCTTGACGGTTGCCCAGGTGGCCATGCCGTTCGCAGCATTGGTGCCTGCGGCACCGCCGAGCAGCTTGCCCGTGGAAACCGGCTTGCCGTCGGGGTCGTTCACGTACTGGCGCAGGAAGACCTGGTGGGACGGGTGCGACGTGTAGGTCTGGGACTGGTCCACGTACGGAGAGTCCGTGTTGGACGCATTCTGCTCATCGTCTGCAGTTCCCATGATGCCGTCAGGGCCGGGGAGGTTCTGCGCACGTGTCAGCACCATGAAGCGCTGGTTGGCGGGCAGGTCGTCGGCGTTGCCGAAGATGTGGTCCTTGCCTGCGACCAGCGGGTCATCGTCCCGGAGCGGCACGAACACGTTGCCGCCGCTCTTGACGGTCTGGTCCACGCCGTGGTCGAAGAACTGTCCGAACAGCGTGAACATCGAGTTGTAGGGTGGCGAGAGGCCGACGTCGGTGGTGACGTTCGGAATGAAGAGTGTGTTGTGCGAGGGCACGCAGCCGGCGGGATCACCCGCCACCGGCGGGGTGGCCAGCGGATCCGGGTCGGTGATGCACGGGTGGACGCCCACGTTGCCCTGGGTACGGACCGGGAATCCGGCGGCAGCCACGGCTGCAGGGTTGGTGGAGGTCTGGTCCACGATCAGGTTACTGATGTCTCGCGGCTTGCTGTCGAAAACGTTCCCGCTCTTCTGCTTGTAAGAGGTGGGGCCGGCGGGACCGAAACCGGCGGGGACGGGGTCTGCGTCATTGAAGACCGGCGTGGTGTAGCGGGGGAACTTCTGATCAGCGGCGCCGTAGGTTTCACGCCCGGCCAGGAGGTTGTTGCACGATCCGTCGACGGTGCGGAGACCGTACGAGGTCAGCGCGTCCGGGATCTGGTTGGGGCCCGTACCGATGAGGGCGCCGCAGGGGCCGGTGGCCGACGTCGTGTTGGCCACATGGGCTTCAGCGATCTTGATCTGCTTGAGGATGAACGCGAGGTCCGAGGCCGTGACGGTAAAGCCCTCACCCACCGGGGCGGTCACCGCGTGGGCCGCGATGGTTGCTGACTGGCCGATGGCCGCCACGAGGGACATGACCACGCCGGCCGCAACGACGCGGTTAGGGGCGCCGAACAGGCGCCGCCGGCTCCCCAGCGCGTGCTTCGGGCGCCGTGGCGCTCCACGGGACACCGTCCGATCACCTCCGATGGCTTTTATTGGGTGGAACACTTTCATGACGCACCTGCCTATTTTGTTGATTGCACGCTCTGATTGAACGTTGCATTGGACGGTGCAAGATTGCGGAGGATGCCTTGCGGAAACCTTGGGCCGTTTTTGCCGGTAACGGCGCCGTTTGCACTGGCGGCCAGGCCTGCGCCCAATGCTTTCTAGGCTGTTTTGGCGCGGCAGCGGCGCCGACCTCCCCCAGATCAGGGGGTGCGCCCGCTCCAGACAGCCGGCCCCGCCGGGGCTTTCCGCAAGTGGCGCTGCCTAGCCTGACCAGCTGCGTGATTCTCAGGTAATTCCCAGCTGTTAACAAGCCTGTCCGAAGGATTGCTCTGGAACCTTGTCCCCAGTTGCCACACACATTCGTGGGACTGCCGCTAGGAAGGCCCCGCACCGCCTCTCACGAGGTGTGCGGGGCACTCTCCTCTTAACGACGAAGGAAGGTGCCCACCGGCCAGATCCAGCATCCACCTGCCCGCCTAATCCCTACTTTTCGGTATACCTAAATCTCGACTATCCTCGTCTTATCGGTACCCCAAAGACGAGGATGGATGATGGCTGTTTCGACCCTTTCAGAACGCACCGCACCGGCACGGGTGTGGTCGCGCCTGCTGCTGCTGGGTCCGGCGTTCGTGGCGGCCATCGCCTATGTCGACCCGGGCAACGTCGCAGCGAACCTGACGGCCGGGGCGAGCTACGGCTACCTGCTGGTCTGGGTGCTCGTGGCGGCCAATGCCATGGCCGTGCTGGTGCAGTACCAGTCCGCCAAGCTGGGCCTGGCCACCGGCATGAGCCTTCCTGAAATCCTGGGAAAGCGCTTGGGTACCCGCCGCCGTCGGGCGTACTGGGCGCAGGCGGAAATCGTGGCCGGAGCCACCGACATGGCCGAGGTGATCGGCGGTGCCGTCGCACTGAACCTGCTGTTCGGACTTCCGCTGCTGGCCGGCGGCGTCATCATCGGCCTCGCGTCGATGGCACTGCTCTCACTGCAGTCCAACCGGAGCCAGAAGTCATTCGAATTGGCCATTCTGACGCTCCTGGGCGTGATCGCCGTCGGGTTTGTGTCCGGCCTGTTCGTCAACCCGCCGGACGCCGGCAACGCCCTGACCGGCCTGGTGCCGCGCTTCGAGGGGACCGACACCATCCTGCTTGCGGCGAGCATGCTCGGCGCCACGGTGATGCCGCACGCCATTTACCTGCACTCTGCACTCGCCCGGGACCGGCACGGCTTCTCCGAAAACCCTGTGGTGAGGACGCGCCTGATCCGGGCCACCCGCTTTGACGTGGTGGGCGCCCTGCTGCTGGCCGGCGTCGTTAATATCGCCATGCTGCTGCTGGCGGCCTCGAGCCTGCGCGGCGTGGAAGGTACGGACACCATTGCCGGCGCGCACGCGGCCGTGACGTCGGCACTGGGCCCGGCGATCGGCGTCGTGTTCGCCATCGGACTTCTCGCCTCCGGCCTGGCCTCCACCTCCGTCGGCTGCTACGCCGGTGCCACCATCATGGGCGGGCTGCTGAAGGTCCGTATTCCGCTGCTGACCCGCCGGGTGATCACCCTGATTCCCGCGCTGGTGATCCTCGGGGCCGGCATCGAGCCGACACTGGCGCTGGTGCTGAGCCAGGTGCTCCTGAGCTTCGGCATCCCGTTTGCGCTGATTCCGCTGATCCGGCTTACCGGGAAGCGCGAGGTCATGGGGATCCACACTGATTCGCCGCCGCTGAAGATCGCTGGCTGGACGAGTGCCACGCTTATCGTCGGCCTGAACTGCGTGCTGATCGTCTTGACCGCGCTTGGCGTGTCCTGACGGTTTGCTTTAGGTGATCCTCCCGCCCCGGCCTCCTTGGAAGGCATTGGCGTTACCTGTATCAGCAGCCACTGCCATGGCCGCCCGGAGTACGGTTTTCTGGACATGTGAATCGCTAGTCCCGAATGACCGACGGAAGGTAAATCGAAATGACCACATGGATCATCACAGGCTGCTCCACGGGACTTGGCCGCGCCCTCGCCCAGGCCGTGCTCGCCCACGGCCACAACGCGGTGGTCACCGCGCGGAACGTGAACGCAGTGAAGGACATTGCGGCCGATTACCCTGACACTGCACTGGCACTCCCCCTCGACGTCACGGACAAGGAACAGATCGGCTCGGCGGTGCGGCAGGCGCAGGCCCGGTACGGCGGCATCGACGTCCTCGTCAACAACGCCGGCTACGGCTACCGTGCCGCCGTGGAAGAAGCGGACGACGCCGACATCCGCCAGCTGTTCGACACGAACCTTTTCGGCGCCGTCGATATGATCAAGGCAGTCCTGCCGGACATGCGTGCAAAGCGCGCCGGTGCCATCCTGAACATCTCCTCCATCGGCGCGCGCATCTCGCCCGCCGGCTCCGGCTACTACTCCGCCACCAAGGCGGCCCTGGAGGGCCTTTCGGGTTCGCTGCACAAGGAGCTCCAGCCGCTCGGCATCAGTGTCACGGCCATCGAACCCGGCGCGTTCCGCACCGACTTCGCCGGCCGTTCACTCACCCAGTCGGCGACGGCGATTCCGGACTACGCGGAGACGGCAGGCATGCGCCGCAAGGAGCACGACACCGTCCACGGCACCCAGCCGGGCGACCCGGTCAAGGCAGCGGAGGCGATCATCGCCGTCGTCGAAAGCCCCAACCCGCCGTCGCTGCTGGTTCTCGGCCAGGACGCCTACGGTGCGTTCGCCGCCGTCGCGGACGCGCAGCGCGCGGAACTGGACCAGTGGCGCGACCTCAGCCTCAGCACGGGCATCGACGAGTAACAAACGGCAAGGCCCGGAAGCCTGCCGGCCCCCCGTGCAACAATCAGCGGATGGAAGATCCGGAGGCCTTAATAGTCAATTGGCCTTCGCTGCTTTTCGCACTCCTTACCGATTCTGCTCTTGTCTGGGGGCCGGCAGCCGCCACCTACTTCCTAGTGCCCGGACACGTGGTCCCGGCCGTGATCGCTCTTGTGCTGGTTTTTTGGGCACTGAACTGGGCGCTCTATTCCCGCGGCAACACCCTGGGCACGTATCTCGGCGGCTTTCGTCTCCGGACGCGGCGGCGGCAGGCGCCGGGGCGGAAGTACGGCCTGGCGCTTGCCACCGTCAATCTTGGATCCCTGCCGGCATTGGCCGTGCTGGTCGCGATCAGCTATTCGCCAGTGGGTGATGCCTCAGGGCCGCTGGGAAGGGCCGACAGCTACCCTCTCCTTGGAGAGCAATTCCGGCGGCGCCGGTTCCTGCAGGCCGCAGACGACTATTGGGAGAGGTGGAGCTGACGGGCCGTCGGGCGTCTGGTGTTTGGCGCTTTGCCCGCCGCCTATTCGGCTTCGAAGCCGAGGCGGTCGCGGACAAGCTTCGTGACGACGGCGGCGTGCTGGTTCTTCTCCGCGCGGGCTTCCGATTTGAGCGTCGCCAGATACGCGACGTAGGCGGCAGTCCGCGTGTCGTACGCGGCGGCGCGCGTTTCGAGTGCGAGGGCAAGGGTGGCATGCGCCTGGGCCAGCCTGATCTGGAGCTCGGCGTCAACATCGGCGCCTGAGAGTGCTTGCTCGGCGGCGGCCAGCAGGGCCCGGGCGACGTCGGCATGCTCATCCGCGGCGCGCTGGCCGAGGTCTGGCTGCATTGGCTCTGCCTCTCTTCGTTCAGCTCCATGCTCAACCCGCGACGGCGGACGCGAGATGTGGAGTAAGCCTAAAGCACGATTCGCGGTTCCGTTATGCCCCGCTTTTATCCCCCCGTCTGTCAGCTCAGGGCGGACCAGCCGCGATTTCTTCGACGGCGCCGATAAGCGCGGTCAGCGATTCCGGGCCGCCGTGCCCCTCGTTCTCGAGGACGATGAGCCGGCTGCCCTCCCAGCGCTGGTGAAGGGTCCAGGGCGTGATCACGGGCCCACTGACGTCTCTCCGGCCATGAATCAGATAGCCGGGAATTCCATTGAGCTCGTGGATCCTGTCCATGATGACTTGCCCGATGCCAAGGAATGCGTCCTGGGACCAGTAGTGGGTGACGAGGATGGCCAAGGTCATGCGCCTGCGTTCGTCGTCGAACATCGGCCCGGGCTGCTACAGCGGATCCAGCGAGACGTGCGTCGATTCCCACCGGACCCATGCCAGGGCAGCCGCCTCGGCATCGTCCCGGTCCTCGCCCGCGAGGCGCCGGGCGTACGCGTCCGCCGGGCGTTCCCCGGGCCGGCATTTGGCATGGTTTGAGAACTCCGCCCACGCTTCCGGGAAGATCCGGCCCACGCCCTCGGTGATCCACTCGACCTCGTCGCGGCTCCCCGCAATGTCCTCGATCAGGGCCCGGGTGGTGTTGGCCGGCAGGGAAGCAAGATCGTCCTGGACGGCCGGAGTGCTACGAGATGGACCTCGGCAGGGGTAGGGTCAGTGCAAGCGTCGGATTGGGGAATGGGGGAACCGATGAGGCTCGAGGGTTGGCACGTCGTCGTGTTTTTGGCCTTGGTGATGATGGCGGTGGTCGTCGTTGCGGTGGTTTTTATCGCCCGCTGGGTTCTGCGGGTGGCCAAGGGACGGACTGACGGCGAAGGTTCGGGGCCGTCGTGGCGTTAGAGGAAGCCTCTGCGGTACGTCCGGGTCCTTCTAACGGCCGTGATCCCTGGACCAGGCAGGAATGGGCGGCCGTCACCCACCGCAGCCCATCCGCCCGCCCACTGGCTGCGGCCCTGTGGCTGTTCGCCGCCGGCACACTCGCATGGCTGCTGGTTGCCGGAGCCACCAAAACTGCAGCTGACGCAGCGCCCTGGCTGGTCCTTGTGGCCTGGTTCGCCTACGTCGCCCAGTGGCGGCCGTGCCTGCTCATTGTCGGAGACGGCTTCGAAGTGATCAACGGTTTGCGCGATCACCGGATACCGTATGGGGCGATAGAGGACATCGAAGTTCGCTACACCACGGTCATCTGTGCCGGCGGGAGGAAATATGTCAGTTGGGGTTCGCCCACGCCTCCGTCCGCAGCCGGGTCCGGGTTCCAGCATCTGAGCGATTTGAAGAGCCGCCCGTATACGGTCCTCCCGAGCAACGAGCGGATCAGCCAGCCGGTGGCGCTAACCGGGCGTGACGCCATCGTTGCCGCTTGGCAGAACGCGCGCCATGCCGGAATCTCCCTCAGCCAGGATGGAGTCACGTCAACCTGGAACATGCCCGCGGTCGCCGTCGGGGTTCTTGCAGTGCTTGCGGTGGTTATCGCGGTTCTGTTCTAACCCGGAGCACCATCGCCATCACGTTGAACGGCGAGAGCTGATAGGGCGTTGGGGGAAGACCGGCAGGAGCTGAAAGGGCGTTGGGGGAAAACCTGCAGGAGCTGATAGAGCGTCGGAGTTGGAGCCACTACGCTGAAGCCTGCCGATCTTTCCGCCCGACCGCCCGCACTGCCCCAGAGGAACCACATGGCCCACGCCGAAAACGAAGTCACCATCAACCGGCCCGCATCAGAGGTCTACGCGTTCCTGGCTGACGGGCTGAACAATCCAAAGTGGCGTTCCGGCGTGCAAAGCATTGCGCTCAAGGAGGGCGTGGCGGGTGAAACGGGTGCGGTCTACAGCCAGACGCTGACCGGGCCGAAGGGGCGCCCCCTGCAGGGCGACTACAGGGTCACCGATGCCCAGCCCGGCCGGCTCCTGGGCTTTCAGGTGGTTGCTGGTCCGGCGCGCCCGGTCGGCAGCTACGCACTGACGGAGAGCGGCGACGGCACCAGAGTCCATTTCAGCCTAGACCTCAAGCTGCCGATCCTTATGCGGGTCCTGGACTCCCTCGTGACCAAGACCATGGAGTCCGAGGTCGCCCAGCTGCACAAGCTGAAGGAAGTCCTCGAGGCCCGGTAAGTTAACCGGATCTACAGCCGGATGTGGCGGAACAGCGCGGCAGTCCCCATGCCACCGGCGATGCTGATCATCGCCAAAGCCAGTTTTCCATCAGGTGCCGCGGCCGGATCCCGCCGGGCCTGCGCCAACAGGCGGGTCACCAACACGGCGCCGGACGCACCGTAGGCATGGCCTAAAGCCAGCGCCCCGCCGTCGGCGTTGGCCCGCAGCGGATCGATCCCCAGATAATCCAGGCACGCCAGGGTCTGCGAGGCGAAAGCCTCATTGAACTCCACGAGGTCCACATCCGCCGCGTCCACCGACTGCGCGGCCAGCAGCCGCGACGCGGCGGCTGCTGCACCGATGCCGAGCAGCTGCGGCTCCACCCCGGCCGTGTCCGTGCCGAGTACGGCCAGCCCGTCGGCAGCGCCCAGTTCCCGGGCCCTGGCAAGGGACGTGATCACGACGGCGGCTGCACCGTCGGCGTCGAAGCACGAGTTTCCGGCGGTGACAGTCCCGGACTCCACGAACGCCGCGGGGAACCGCGCCATCAGGGCCTCGCTGAGTTTGGGCCGGGGCCCGTCGTCGGCCGCAACCGTCGCCGGGACAGTGTCGGGTGCCGGAGCAGCAGCTCCGGAAGCGGCGGGCAGCGCCACCGTCTCCCGGTCAAACGTCCCGCTGGCCTGCGCGGCCACCGCCCTGCGGTGGCTGCGCAGCGCAAACTCGTCCTGCCGTGCACGGCTGATGCCGTACTCCCGGGCCACGTTCTCGGCCGCGACTCCCATGTCCGGGTCGCCGTGGTTGTGCGGCGCAAACTGGGCGCGGCTGAAAAAGGCGGGTTCGTCGTCGTCGTTCCGGTGCGCGCGCAGCGGCGCGGTGCTGATGCTCTCAACGCCGCCCGCAAGGTACGTGCCGCCCCCGGCCGCGACGAGCCGGGACGCGAGGACGATGGCGTCCAGGCCGGAGCCGCACTGCCGGTCGACGGTGAGGCCCGGGACGGTGACCGGCAGGCCGGCCTGGAGGGCGGCCAGCCGCGCGACGTTGCCACCGGCACCCACGGCGTTGCCGATGACGACGTCCGCCACGCCCTCCGCACCCGCTCCCGTTTCCGCAAGCAGGACCGCCAGAACCGGTGCCAGGAGTTCGTGGGAGCGCAGGTGTTTCAGCGCACCGTTCGCCCGGCAGACGGGCGTGCGCAGAGCGGCGATGATCACCGGTTGCCGGTCGTCGGGGAGCTGGAACGCCGGACGGCCCGGCACCGGCCCGGAAGCCCCGCTAGGCAAGGTGCCGGACCCGGCTGTCACGGGCCGCGATCCAGTCGAGCAGCAGCCGGCGGCTCACCTTTCCACGGTCTGTCACCGGAAGCTCGTCGAGGGCAAAGTACTGCAGCGGCCGCTTGTCCTTGGCCAGAACGTCCTCAAGACCTGTCTTGAGCTGCGTCGCGGTGACCCCGCCGTGCGAGGGAACGATGCCTGCCACCACGCGCTGTCCGCGGAGGTCATCCTCCATGCCGGCGGCAATGGCCGAGGCGACTCCGGGCACCGACGAGAGCGCCAGTTCCACCTCATGGGGGTAGACGTTCTTGCCTGCTGTGATGATCATGTCGGCGCGGCGGCCGAGGATGTGCAGCACACCATCCAGCAGGTAGCCCTGGTCCCCCACCGTGAACCAGCCGTCGAAGCAGCGAAGTGCCTGGCCGTCGTCGCCCCAAAGGTAGCCGTTGCTGACCATCCCGCTGTGGACGCTGATGTTGCCGGCCGCCCC
Source organism: Arthrobacter globiformis (assembly GCF_046536215.2). Lineage (GTDB taxonomy): Bacteria > Actinomycetota > Actinomycetes > Actinomycetales > Micrococcaceae > Arthrobacter > Arthrobacter globiformis_E. Next base: position 517,081 of record NZ_CM143421.1, read on the forward strand.
TTCAGGGAGTTCCGTGCCGGAGTCGTCCAGGATCCGTACCTCGACGCCCGGGAACGGCCGGCCGATCGCGGTGCTTCCTGCCGCGAACGGCTCCCCCGCCGCCAGCCCGGCGCCGGAGACGAAGCTCAGCTCCGAGGCGCCGTAGTACTCGAAAATAGTGGCATGCGGAGCCCAGCGGCGGGCGGCTTCCAGCGTGCGCGCATCCAGCTTTGAGCCCGCACAGATGATGGTCCGGACGCCCGACGCGTCCACGCAGCCCAGCAGGCCACGTTCGCTGAGCAGCCGCAGCATGGTGGGAACCAGCACCAGGCGGGTGATGCCGTCGTGGGCGATGGCGGCATGGACGTCCCCGACGTCGAACGATTCAAGCGTGTGGAACTCGGAGCCGGCGTAGAGGCATTCGGCCAGCGCGTAGAGGTTGAGGCTCGCGGCCAGCGGCCCGGGCGCGAGCGTTTTGTCGCCCTGGCTGAGCCCGAAGAACTCCATGGACGCATCGAAGGACTGCTGCCACGAGCGGCGCGAGCGGGTGAACGCCTTGGGCACGGAGGTGGTGCCGGAAGTCAGGCCGACCAGGAACGAGGACGCCGGGTCGCCGTCTGCCAGTTCACCGCCGGCAGCCCCCGGAACCGGGTCAACGCCGCTGCCCAGGCGCTGGACTATCTCGTCCCGCAGCTGGTCCGGCCAGGTGGGGTCCAGGACCGCGCACTCACGGTCACCGGCCACGGCCGCGGCGAAATCCACCGCAAACCCGGTGGAATTGGGCTGGGCCAGGACCGTGATCGCAGCCGTACTGCACGCCGCGGCAGCCTGCGCAGCGTCGCGCAGCTCGGCCCAGCTGAGCCGTTTTCCGGCCACGACGACGGCGGTGTCGTCGGGGCGTTCATCGGCCCAACGCTGGAGGTTGTTGAGAAAAGGCATCGGATCAACTTTACCGGGCCGAACCCGCCACGGCCCTGTGGTGAAGACTATTGTGACAACATGAGCTTCAACGACGGGGTCGAGCTGGACCCATCCCAGGTGGAAGACCGGCGCGGCGGCGGAATCGGCCGCGGCACAAAGATCGGCGGAGGCATCGGGGGCGGCGTCATCCTGCTCCTTGCGGCACTGTTCGGCATCAACCCGCAGCTGCTTGGCCCGCTCCTGGGTTCCGGGCAGGAACAGCCGGCCCAGAGCACGGGAACACCCCTCACCCAGTGCAAGCTGGGCGCCGATGCCGACAAGGACCTCGACTGCCGGATCGCCGGGACGGTGAACAGCCTGAACGCGTTCTGGCCCGCGTACCTCGCCGACTACAACGTGAAGTACCCGCGGCCGAAGGCTGTGCTGTTCGAAGGCGCCACCCGCACCGGCTGCGGCACGGCCACATCCGAGGTGGGCCCGTTCTACTGCCCGCCGGACACCACGGCCTACTTCGATCCCGGCTTCTTCCAGGACTTGGTCACCCGGTTCGGTTCTTCCGGAGGCCCTCTGGCCCAGGAATATGTGGTGGCGCACGAGTTCGGCCACCACATCCAGAACATCCTCGGCGACCTGGACAAGGCCCAGCAGGATCCGCAGGGTGCTGAGTCCGGCGCCGTCCGGGTGGAACTGCAGGCCGACTGTTACGCAGGGCTCTGGACCCGGTACGCCACCACGCAGAAGGACCCGAAAACCGGCAAACCCTTCCTTGAGCCGCTCAAGCAGAAGGACCTGAACGACGCGCTCTCGGCAGCCTCCGCCGTCGGCGACGACCGGATCCAGAAGGCCGCCACGGGACGCGTCAACCCTGAAGGCTGGACTCACGGATCCAGCGCGCAGCGGCAGAAGTGGTTCTACCAGGGCTACAAGACCGGCGACATCAACCAGTGCGACACGTTCGGCGCCGCAACGCTCTAAATCCCCATCGATTGCTCCGAAGACGCCCTTTTGGGGCGCCATAAGGGCACCTACGGAGCAATCGACGGGTCGGTGGGTGGGGACGACGACGGCCGGTCACCTTCGCTGGGAAGGTGACCGGCCGTCGTCGTACTTTTGGATCTTTTTGGGAATCAGATGTTGAAGCCGAGGGCCCGCATCTGGTCCTTGCCGTCGTCGGTGATCCGCTCCGGACCCCATGGCGGCATCCATACCCAGTTCAGGCGCCACTCGTCCACCACGCCGTCAAGCGCCTTGCCGACCTGCTCCTCGAGCACGTCGGTCAGCGGACAGGCCGCGGTGGTGAGCGTCATGTCGATGAGCAGGGCGCCGTCGTCGTCCGAGTACCGGAGGCCGTACAGCAGGCCCAGGTCCACCACGTTGACCCCAAGCTCAGGGTCAATGACGTCCTTGAGCGCCTCTTCGACATCCTCCAGCGCCGTGCGGGCTGCGTCGATTTCGGTCATGGTCGGTCAGTCCTAACTAGGCCTGGACCGCAGCGGCAGCCGTGGCGGTTCCGGCGGCACCGGCGTAGCGGTCGTAGCCTTCTTCTTCGAGGCGGTCGGCCAGTTCCGGGCCGCCCTCTTCCACAACCTGGCCGTTCACGAACACGTGAACGAAGTCAGGCTTGATGTAGCGCAGGATGCGGGTGTAGTGCGTGATGAGCAGCGTACCCATGTTGCCCGTGGCGTGCGCACGGTTGACGCCCTCGGAGACCACCTTGAGGGCGTCGACGTCGAGGCCGGAGTCGGTCTCGTCGAGGACGGCGAACTTCGGCTTGAAGAGTTCCAGCTGCAGGATCTCCACGCGCTTCTTCTCACCGCCGGAGAAGCCTTCGTTGACGTTGCGCTGGGCGAAGTCGGCGTCGATGCGCAGCTGCTGCATGGCGGCCTTGACGTCCTTGGTCCACGTGCGCAGGGCCGGGGCTTCGCCGTCGATGGCGGTCTTGGCGGTCCGCAGGAAGTTGGTCATGGTGACGCCCGGGACCTCAACCGGGTACTGCATGGCGAGAAAGACGCCGGCGCGGGCGCGCTCGTCAACGCTCATGGCCAGCACGTCTTCGCCGTCCAGGGTGATGGTGCCGCCGGTGACGTTGTAGCGCGGGTGGCCGGCGATGGTGGACGCCAGGGTGGACTTGCCGGAGCCGTTGGGGCCCATGATGGCGTGGGTCTCACCGGTGCGGATGGTCAGGCTGACGCCCTTCAGGATCTCCTTGGTGCCCTGCTCGGTGTCGATGCTGACGTGCAGGTCCTTGATCTCAAGAGTAGACATGTGTCTTGTTCTCCTCTGCGCCGCTGCCCAGGCAGCGGTGCGGTCTTTGGTCTGGAAGTTGTTAAGTTCTGGTACAGGCCCGGCCGGGGTGCCGGCTGAGCTTCGGGATCAGCTGAAGTTCGGCGTTTCGGCGCCGTTCAGGACGTTGCTGGTGTCCACGTAGACGTCGTCTCCGTGGATCTCCACCGCGAACACCGGAACGGGGTCGTAGGCCGGCAGTTGCAGGGGTTCCCCGCTGCGGAGATCGAACTGGGAGCCGTGCCCCCAGCACTCGATGGCGCAGCCTTCCACTTCGCCCTCGGAGAGCGAGATGTCGGCGTGCGAGCACGTGTCTCCGATTGCGTGGATTTCTCCCATGGAGTCCTTGACGATCGCGACGGGGAAGTCGTCGATCAGGATCCGCAGGGCCTGCTTGGGCTGAATCTCGTTTGCTTTGCAGACGAGCTCGCCCTTTGGCTGTTCAGTCATCCGTTGTCCTGTGCTGTCGTTTCCGGCCGGTTGGGCCGGGCCTGGTTCCGTACGGTCAGTTCTCGTTGGCGGCGAGCTCGCGCTCGACTTCCTCGGTCAGGCGCTCTTCGAGTGCCGGGACCTTGATCTGCTGGATGATCTCGTTGAGGAAGCCGCGCACCACGAGACGGCGTGCCACGTCTTCGGGAATACCGCGGGCCATCAGGTAGAACAGGTGCTCGTCGTCAAAACGTCCGGTGGAGCTGGCGTGGCCGGCACCTTCGATCAGGCCCGTCTCGATTTCGAGGTTCGGGACGGAGTCCGCACGGCAGCCGTCGGTGAGCACCAGGTTCTGGTTCTTCTCGTACGAGTCGGTGCCCAGGGCCTGCTTCTGGATCAGCACGTCGCCCACCCAGACGGTGTGCGCGTTCTTGCCCTGCAGGGCGCCCTTGTAGAGCACGTTGGACTTGCAGTTGGCCACGTTGTGGTCAACGAAGGACCGGTGCTCCAGGTGCTGGCCGGCGTCGGCGAAGTAGAGGCCCAGGAGCTCGGCCTCGGCGCCCTCACCGGAGAAGCGGACGTTGGAGTTCAGGCGCACCACGGAACCGCCGAGCGAAACGGCGATGTGCTTGTAGACGGCGTCCTTGCCCACCTGGGCGTCGTGCTGGCCCAGGTGCCGCGCGTCGTCTTCCCAGAGCTGGACGGAGATCACGGTGAGGTGGGCGCCGTCGCCGACGATCACTTCCAGGTTTCCGTTGTGGTCAGCGGCACCGGTGTGCTCGACGATGACCACGCTGCGGGAGTTGGCGCCGGCTTCCAGCACGAAGTGTGCGTTGGAGCGGCGGCCTGCGCCCGCGCCGTCGACCAGGATGCGGACCGGCTCAGCCGGTTCCGCGTCGGCCGGGATGACCACGTGCAGCGCATCGTCCGTGTTGGCGGACGCGACGACGGCGGCCCGGTCGGCCGGGGTCAGGACGGTGCCGCGCGGGGCAGCGCCCTGCGCCAGGCTGCTCCGGATGTAGCCTTCGGGGGCTTCCACGGTGAACGCGGCCGCTTCGCCGTCCGTCGCAGCATCGGAGAACAGGTTGGCCAGTCCGCGGACCGGGGTGAAGCGCCATTCCTCTTCGCGGCCGGTGGGCAGCGCGAAGTCGGCGACGTTGAAGCTCGTGAGCCGTTCGGCGCGCGAGGACATGACGGTGACGCCGTGGTTGTGGCTGTGGTCCACCTTCGCGGGGACCAGCGCCTCGCCTTCCTCCGTGAACCCGGCGATGGAAGGAGCTCCGATGCGGGCCTTTTCAGTAGTAATTTCGGCAGTCATTAACCGACGGATCCTTCCATCTGGAGTTCAATGAGGCGGTTCAGCTCGAGGGCGTATTCCATCGGCAGTTCGCGGGCGATCGGCTCGATGAAGCCGCGCACGATCATGGCCATGGCTTCGTCTTCGCGCATGCCGCGGGACATGAGGTAGAAGAGCTGCTCCTCGGAAACGCGCGAGACGGTTGCCTCGTGTCCCAGCTGCACGTCATCCTCGCGGATGTCGATGTACGGGTAGGTGTCCGAGCGGCTGATGGTGTCCACCAGCAGCGCGTCGCAGCGCACCGTGTTCGCGGAGTGCTTGGCACCCTCGCGGACCTGGACCAGGCCGCGGTAGGCCGCGCGTCCGCCGCCACGGGCAACGGACTTGGAGATGATGGAGCTCTTGGTGTTCGGCGCGATGTGCACCATCTTGGAGCCCGTGTCCTGGTGCTGGCCCTCGCCGGCGAACGCGATGGACAGGGTCTCGCCCTTGGCGTGCTCACCCGTCAGGTACACAGCCGGGTACTTCATGGTGACCTTGGAGCCGATGTTGCCATCGATCCACTCCATGGTGCCGCCCTCTTCGCAGATGGCGCGCTTGGTCACGAGGTTGTACACGTTGTTGGACCAGTTCTGGATGGTGGTGTAGCGGACGCGGGCGCCCTTCTTGACCACGATCTCGACGACGGCCGAGTGCAGCGAGTCCGAGGTGTAGATCGGCGCGGTGCAGCCTTCGATGTAGTGGACGTAGGAGTCCTCGTCGGCGATGATCAGCGTGCGCTCGAACTGGCCCATGTTTTCCGTGTTGATGCGGAAGTAGGCCTGCAGCGGGATGTCCACGTGCACGCCCTTGGGCACGTACACGAAGGACCCGCCGGACCAGACGGCCGTGTTCAGCGAGGCGAACTTGTTGTCGCCCACCGGAATGATGGTGCCGAAGTATTCCTGGAAGATCTCCGGGTGCTCGCGCAGCGCGGTGTCGGTGTCCAGGAAGATGACGCCCTGAGCCTCAAGGTCCTCGCGGATCTGGTGGTAGACAACCTCGGACTCGTACTGGGCTGCCACACCGGAGACCAGGCGGCTGCGCTCAGCTTCCGGGATGCCGAGCTTCTCGTACGTGTTGCGGATGTCCTCGGGCAGGTCCTCCCAGGAAGCGGCCTGCTTCTCGGTGGAACGCACGAAGTACTTGATGTTGTCGAAGTCGATGCCGGAGAGGTCAGCACCCCATGTGGGCATGGGCTTGCGGTCGAAGTACTTCAGACCCTTGAGGCGCAGGTCCAGCATCCATTCCGGCTCGCTCTTCTTTGCCGAGATGTCGCGGACAACGTCCTCGTCGAGGCCACGGCGGGCGTTAGCGCCGACGTCGTTCTTGTCGGCCCAGCCGTACTCATAGGTTCCGATGCCGTGCAGCTCGGGATTCTTTTCCAGAATCTCGGCAATAACACCAGGCTCGGCAACCTTCTTCTCTGATAGTTGGTCCGTCATCACGGCCTTTCTTGCAGATGGTTGGATACTTCGTCCAGGTTGTCCGGTGCGTCAGCGGCCGCGGCCATTGTCACGGCCGGACGGCCTGTGGGTATGTGGGTGGTGCAGACGTGTCCCCCGCGGGCGAGCGTGGAAAGCCTGCGGACATCGACACCGACGAGGCGCGAAAACATTTCCGTCTCTGCGTCGCAGAACACGGGAAACTGGGTGGCCAGCTGCTGGATGGGGCAGTGGCCCTGGCACAGCTGGACGCTGGAGAGGGCTGCGGGCAGCGGAGCTTTGGCTTCGATGGTGGCAGTGGAAGCGACGAAGCCGTCCCGGGACAGGGCGGCGGACAGGGCCTGCGCGCGGGCGGTGATGTCCGTTCCGGCCGCTTCCACCTCGGGGGCGTAGCGGCGTTCCATCTCCGCAAAACGTTCGACGGCGAACTGGCGGACGGCTTCATCGCCCGCCACCGCGCCGAGCTGCTTGAGCGCCAGGGTGGCGATGTTCAGGTAGTCGTCGCCCAGCGAGGACTGGCCCTGGGAGCTGAGGACGTAGCGGCGGGCGGGGCGGCCGGCACCGGCGCCTGCGTGGGCCACGCGCTTGACCTCGATCACGCCGGCGCGGGAGAGGTGGTCCAGGTGGCGGCGGACGGCAGCGGGGGTGAAGCCGAGCAGTTCGCCCAGTTCCGCGGCGCTGACCGGCCCGTGTTCCAGGACGGCGCTGAGGACGCGGTCGCGCGTGCGCTCGTCGGAGTCGGCCGCGGACGGCACGGAGGCCAGGGCAGCACGTTTTCCACCGTGGAGCGCACCTGCAGGCGCGCCCTGCCCGGCCAAAGGCGCGGAGGTGGTATGGGTCATGGAATACACAACACAATCATGTCGTAATTTATTGCGGCGTTCCAGTAAGGCAAGGCTGACCTCTGCCCGGCACGCGGCTCCAGCGTGACAGTACTACTTCACGTAGAATATTGGGGTGCGATCCCCCAAATCCCCCGTATTGACCATCGACGGGCTCATCAAGGACGTCGGTCCGCTCCCCACCCTCGATGGCAAGATGCTCAGGGTGGTGAGCGACGTCTCACTCGTCGCCGGCCGCGGCGAGGTTACGGCCCTGCTCGGAGCCAACGGTGCCGGCAAGACTACCACCATCGAATGCGCCCAGGGGCTCCAGCAGCGAACGGGCGGATCTATTACGCTCCTCGGCGCCGACCCCGGCGCTGCCGGAGCGGAACTGCGAGCCCGCGTCGGCGTCATGCTCCAGGACGGCGGCCTCCCGCCGTCGGCCCGTCCCATTCCACTCCTCCGGCACATTGCCGGCATGTACCGGAATCCCAGGCCACTGGATGAACTGGTGCAGCGGCTGGGCATCGACACGTTCAGCAGAACCAATGTCCGCCGGCTGTCCGGCGGACAGAAGCAGCGGCTGGCCCTCGCCGCCGCCCTGATCGGCAATCCGGAGGTCCTGTTCCTGGACGAACCGAGCGCCGGCCTGGACCCGCAGTCCCGCCAGCTGGTGTTCGAACTGATTGGCGAACTCCGGGACGGCGGTATGGGGATCATCCTCACCACCCACCTCATGGATGACGCGCAGCGGCTGGCCGACTACGTGTACATCATCGACGCCGGCAGGAACGTTGCGGAGGGCACTGTTGCCCAGCTGCTGCAGCACAACATGCCGGAGGCGCCCCACCGGGATCACGTCCGGACGCTGCACTTCGAGGCACTGCCGGGGCTGGACTTCGACGGCGTGCTGCCTGCCGAGATCGAGATCCGCGAGACCCGTTCCGGGAGCTACACGGCCACCGGTGCGCTGACCCCCGAGGATCTGGCCGCACTGACAGCCTGGTGGGCGCACCACGGCATCATGCCGGGCTCGCTGAGCATGGAGGCCCGCAGCCTCGAAGACGTGTTCCTTGACATTTCCGGAAGGGAAATCCGATGACGACAGCCACGGGCAGCGCACCCGCTCCCCTGCTCCGCCGGATCCTGCTGCAGGGCAAGTACGAGGCCACCACCATGCTCCGGAACGGCGAGCAGCTGATCCTGGCCGTGGTCCTGCCGCTCCTTGCGCTGATCGGACTGACGGTCACGCCGCTGCTTGACGGCATCGGGGACAGCCGGGTCAACGTTGCCGTCCCCGGCATCCTGGCGCTCTGCGCCATGTCCACGGCGTTCACCGGGCAGGGCATCGCCACCGGCTTCGACCGGCGCTACGGCGTGCTCCGGTTCCTGTCCACCACACCGCTGGGGCGGGCCGGCCTCATCGCCGGGAAGATCCTGGCCGTCCTGGCCGTCCTGGTGATCCAGGTGGTGATCGTCGCCGCTGTCGCCCTTCCCCTGGGCTGGCAGCCCAATGCCATGGGGATCCTGCCGGGCCTCGGCCTGCTGGTCCTTGGCGCAGCCGCGTTCACCGCCCTGGGCCTGCTGGTGGCGGGCACCGTCCGGCCTGAGGCCACCCTGGCCATCACCAACCTGCTGTGGATCCTGCTCGGCGCTGTGGGCGGCATTGTGATCCCCATGCAGCGGCTGCCCGAACTCGCCCAGAACACCGTCCACCTGCTGCCGTCCGGGTCCCTTGGCGAAGGCCTGCGGGACGCGTTCCTGCACGGCGCCGTGAACGGCAACGCTGTCCTTGTCCTGCTGATGTGGACGGTTCTCGCCGGCGCAGCAGCCATCCGCTGGTTCAAATGGAATTGAGAATAAAGTGAGCACGGCTTCACGCCTTCCCCAGTTCGTCGGCCGCCTGGCATCCAAGCTGCCCGTCACCGTCGATTCGACCGTCCGCCGTCTGGCCGTGCTGTCCCTGATCGGGCAGACGGTGCTGGTGGTCACCGGCGGTGCCGTCCGGCTGACCGCCTCGGGCCTGGGCTGCCCCACCTGGCCCAGATGCACGAGCAACTCCCTGGTCAACACCCCGGAGATGGGCATCCACGGCTTCATCGAATTCGGCAACCGTCTCCTGACGTTCGCCCTTGCCGCCGTCGCCGCCCTGATGCTCGTGTACTTGTGGAACCTCCGCAAGGAGCGCAAGGACCTGTTCCTGCTGGCGCTTGGCCTGCTGGCGAGCATCCCGGCGCAGGCCATCATCGGCGGCATCACCGTGCTCACCCAGCTGAACCCGTGGGTGGTCGGCCTGCACTTCCTGGTGTCCATGGCCCTCGTGGTTTTCGCCACCCTGCTGGTCAACCGGGCGTACGGCAGGACCGGCCAGTTCCGGATCTCGCCGCTCACCGCCCTGCCGGGCGTCCTGCGGCCGGCGATGACCGCCGTCGCGGTGTTTGCCTGGATTGCGGTCATGCTGGGCGTCGTGGTGACCGGCGCCGGCCCGCACGCGGGTGACGCCAACGCGCCGCGCAACGACCTGGACTGGGACCTGTTCTCGCACATCCACGCCGTGCCCGCCTACCTGGTCACCGCCGGCACGCTGCTTGCCGTGTACTTCGTGTTCCGCGGCAGGATCGCCGGTACCTTCCGGACGGCTGTGCTGATGCTCCTCGGCGTCACCGTGCTGCAGGCCGTCATCGGCTTCACGCAGTACTACAACGGCATCCCGGCGCTCCTCGTGGGCGCGCACATGCTGGGCGCCGCGCTGCTGATGGCCGCGGCAACCAACGCCGCCGACATCGCCCGCTCCAGCCCCGTCAGGTAACCCCCCTCCCCGGGCCGTTTCTCCCGGACGCTCTATCACCACCTGCGGCTTTCGGGCTGATGCTCTATCACCACCTGCGGCTTTCGGGCTGATGCTCTATCACTACCTGCCGCTTGCCACCACAACGCTTCCTCGCAGCCGGCCGCCGGAGTGTCCATTCTCTAGTATTTCTCCGCTGGCCTGCCTCCAACCGCGGCCCCCGCTCGCCCGTCTGGCCGCTTCGCATGAACAAAAAATGCTAGCAACGCGAGGGAGCATTTTTCGTAATCAGCGCAGGAGGTGAGAGAGCTTCCGGGGGAAACCTGCGGGAGGTCAGGGAGGGTCCTGGGGAAATCTGCAGGACGTGAGAGAGGGTCCGCGGGAAACCTGCGGGAGGTGAGAGAGGGTCCGCGGGAAACCTGCGGGAGGTGAGAGAGGGTCCGCGGGAAACCTGCGGGAGGTGAGAGAGGGTCCGCGGGAAACCCGCAGGAAGTGAGAGAGCGTCCTGGCGAGCTGGGGTATTGGTGGGTTAGCGGGTTAGCCCATGATCGGCGAGCCGACGAACGGGTCAACGGCCAGTGCGATGAAGAGCAGCGTCAGGTAGCTGATGGAGCCGTGGAAGACCTTCATGGCGCCCTTGTCGGAGAGGTCCCCGCCCTGTGCCCGGTTGTAGAGGGCGTGGGACTCGTACAGGAACCAGGCACCGGCCAGCGCGGCGACTGCGGTGTAGACCCAGCCGGCGCTGCCCGCGGGGATCATGAGCAGCGAGCACGCCACCATGGCCCAGGCGTAGAGGACCACCTGCACGGACACGACCTTGGCACCGGCTATGGCACCGAGCATCGGCACGTTGGCGTTGCGGTAGTCCTCGCCGTAGCGCATGGACAGCGGCCAGTAGTGCGGCGGGGTCCAGAGGAAGATCACCATGAACAGCACGATGGCCGGCCACTCGACGGTGTTGGTCACGGCGGACCAGGCGATCAGCACCGGGAAGCAGCCGGCGGCGCCGCCCCAGACGATGTTCTGGGCCGTGCGGCGCTTGAGGATCATCGTGTAGATGACGACATAGAAGACGATGGCGCCGAGTCCGAGCCAGGCTGAGAGCGGGTTTGCGCCGAACCAGAGGATGGCGATGGCCGCCGCACCCAGCAGCCACGCAAAGACCAGGGCCTCGCGGGGTGTGACTTCACCCGTTACGAGGGGACGCTTCTCGGTGCGGTGCATCAGCTTGTCGATGTCGCGATCGATGTAGCAGTTGAAGGCACCTGCGCTGCCGGCAGCGAACGCGCCGCCCACGAGGGTGGCCATGATGAGGCCGAGGGACGGGAAGCCACGCTGGGCGTAAATCATGGTGGGCAGGGTACTGACCAGCAGGAGCTCAATGACCCTGGGCTTGGTGAGTGCAAGGTACGCCTTCGCCTTGCGGGCTAGTCCGGCTCTTCCGTGGACCCGGGACGAGGTCAGCGGCGTATCTGTTGTGCTCACGTGGCAGTCACTCTGTTTCTATCTGGCTGTTTATCTGATCGGCCGCTCTGGACGTATGGTCCGGACCGATCCCTCAACGGCGGCTGGCGGGGCTGTCATGTGCGCAGTTGAACCCGCCCTGTCCGCCGGTGGCCTCCCGATATCATACCGCGGTCCCGCATGGATCGTTGGCATCGGCGTGTGACGGCAAATCACTGAAAATGATTCGTTCGTGCTCGCTTCAATCACATTAACGCAGCCTCACGGCACGAATGGTTCACAAAAGAGAAATTGCGTCCAACTGGTGAGATTTTGGCCGCCCGAAGTATGGAATAGAGCTAAGCTGTCTGCAGATCAGCGCACACTGGAAAACGGGCTAGAAACCGCATTCCGGACTGTCCGGCGACTGAATGAAGATCAACGTTTCAATGGTGAACGGCTGGTACGCACTAAATGCAGCGGGGCACCAATTATGCCCTGCCGCTGTGTGTGTTCTTACCGCTGCCGTTAACACAGAGAGGGGCCCGGTTACGTGGCACATTTGAAAGAGCAAGAACTGACTTGGACCGACCTCGATCAGCGCGCCGTTGACACTGTGCGCGTCCTGGCCGCCGACGCCGTGGAGAAGGTCGGCAACGGCCACCCCGGCACCGCGATGAGCCTGGCCCCGGCCGCCTACCTTCTTTTCCAGAAGCTGATGCGCCACGACCCGGCGAACCCGGACTGGATCGGCCGCGACCGCTTCATCCTCTCCCCCGGCCACACGTCCCTGACGCTGTACATCCAGCTGTTCCTCTCCGGCTACGGCCTGGAACTGAAGGACCTGGAAGCCCTCCGCACCTGGGGCTCGCTGACCCCGGGCCACCCGGAATACAAGCACACCGCCGGCGTTGAGATCACCACCGGCCCGCTGGGCCAGGGCCTCGCGTCATCCGTGGGCTTCGCTTACTCCCAACGCCGCCAGCGCGGCCTGTTCGACGCCGATGCTCCCGCCGGCACCAGCCCGTTCGACCACACCATCTGGGTCATCGCTTCCGACGGCGACCTGCAGGAAGGCGTGACCTCCGAGGCTTCCTCCCTCGCCGGCCACCAGGAGCTCGGCAACCTGGTTGTCATCTACGACGAGAACCACATCTCCATCGAGGACGACACCGACATCGCCTTCACCGAGGACGTCCTGAAGCGCTACGAGTCCTACGGCTGGCACACCCAGCGTGTCGACTGGACCAAGACCGGCGACTACAAGGAAGACGTCCAGGAGCTGTACTCGGCCCTGCTGGCCGCCAAGGCGGAGACCTCCAAGCCGTCCATCGTCTCGCTGCGCACCATCATCGGCTACCCGGCCCCCAAGAAGCAGAACACCGGCAAGATCCACGGCTCCGCCCTGGGTTCGGAAGAGGTGGCAGCACTCAAGAACGTCTTGGGCTTCAACCCCGAGAAGTCCTTCGAGGTGGATGAGGACGTGCTCGCCCACGCCCGCGCCGTCGTCGACCGCGGTGCCCACGCACACAAGGAATGGGAAGAGTCCTTCTCCGCCTGGCAGTCCGCCAACCCGGAAGCCGCCGCCCTGCTGGAGCGCGTCGAAGCCCGCAAACTCCCGACCGAGCTCGACGGCGTCCTGCCGGTCTTCCCGGCCGGCAAGGACGTCTCCACCCGCGCCGCCTCCGGCAAGGTCCTGAACGCCATCGGCCCGGTCATGCCGGAACTCTGGGGCGGCTCGGCAGACCTCGCGGAGTCCAACAACACCACGATCGAGGGCTCGCCGTCGTTCGTTCCTGCGGGCAAGCAGACCAACGCCTGGTCCGGCAACCCGTACGGCCGCGTCCTGCACTTCGGTATCCGTGAGCACGCCGCCGCGTCGATCGTGAACGGCATCAGCCTGCACGGCAACACCCGCGCGTTCTCCGGCACGTTCCTGATCTTCAGCGACTACCAGCGTCCCGCCATCCGCCTCGGCGCCCTCATGGGCGTGCCGTCCCTGTACGTCTGGACGCACGATTCCATCGGCCTCGGTGAGGACGGCCCGACGCACCAGCCGGTTGAGCAGCTCGCGTCGCTGCGTGCGATCGTCGGCCTCGACGTCGTCCGTCCGGGCGATGCCAACGAAGTCGCGGCAGCATGGAAGACCATGCTGGAGAACCACGAGAACCCGGCCGGCATTGTCCTGACCCGCCAGAACATCCCCACCTACGAGCGTGGCGAGGGCGCGGCCGAGGGTGACACCTTCGCGTCGACCGCCGGCGTCGCCAAGGGCGGTTACGTCCTGGCTGAGGCGTCCAAGGACGGCAAGACCGTGGACGCGCAGGTCATCCTGATCGGCACCGGCTCCGAGGTCCAGCTGGCCGTCGAGGCCCGCGAAGCACTCCAGGCCGAAGGCATCGCCGCCCGCGTGGTCTCCATGCCGTGCGTTGAGTGGTTCAACAAGCAGGACGCCGCCTACCGCGAGGCAGTCCTGCCCGCAGCGGTCAAGGCACGTGTGTCCGTCGAAGCCGGACTTGCCCTGGGCTGGAAGGAATTCGTCGGCGACGCCGGCCGCTCCGTCAGCCTCGAGCACTACGGCGCATCCGCCGACTACAAGCGCCTGTTCCAGGAATTCGGCATCACCGCAGAAGCTGTTGTCGCCGCCGCCAAGGATTCCCTCGCCGGACTCCAGTCCTGACAGCACCCCCATAGTTCAAGGAGATTAGAAATGACTAGCACTCCCACCCAGCAGCTTTCCGACGCCGGCGTTTCCATCTGGCTCGATGACCTCTCCCGTGGCCGCCTGAAGACCGGCACGCTGCAGAAGCTGATCGAAGAGAAGAACGTTGTGGGTGTCACCACGAACCCCAGCATCTTCCACGCTGCCATCACCTCGGGCACGGACTACGACGCCGTTATCGCCAAGGAGGCCGCCGCCGGCGCCTCCATCGAAGAGACCATCTTCGAAATCACGACGACGGACGTCGCCGACGCCTGCGACCTCTTCGCCCCGATCGCCGCGGCAACCAAGGGTGTCGACGGCCGCGTTTCCATCGAGGTGGACCCCCGCCTCGCCTGGGACACCGCAGGCACGATCGCCGAAGCGAAGCACCTCTACAAGAAGGTCAACCGCGACAACGTCCACATCAAGATCCCGGCAACGCTTGAGGGCCTGGAAGCCATCACGGCCACCCTGGCCGAAGGCATCAGCGTCAACGTGACCCTGATCTTCTCGCTGGAACGCTACCGCGCTGTGATCAACGCCTTCCAGAGCGGTCTGGAGCAGGCCAAGGACAACGGCCACGACCTGTCCAAGATCCACTCCGTGGCCTCGTTCTTCGTCTCCCGCGTTGACACCGAGATCGACAAGCGCCTGGATGCTATCGGCACCGAGGAAGCCAAGGCCCTCAAGGGCAAGGCCGGTGTGGCCAACGCCCGCCTCGCCTACCAGGTCTACGAGGAGCTCTTCTCCACCGAACGCTGGGCCGTGCTGGCCGAGGCCGGTGCCCTGCCGCAGCGTCCGCTGTGGGCCTCCACCGGCGTGAAGGACCCGGCCTACCCGGACACCCTGTACGTCACCGAGCTTGTTGCCGCCGGCGTGGTGAACACCATGCCGGAGAAGACCCTGGACGCCACGTTCGACCACGGCGTGGTCACCGGTGACACCATCACCGGCAACTACGATGAAGCGAACGCCACGCTCAACGCCCTCGACGCGCTCGGCGTGTCCTACAACGAGGTCGTCGCCCTGCTGGAATCCGAAGGCCTGGACAAGTTTGTGGCCAGCTGGAAGGAACTGCTGGCCGACGTTGAAGGCGCCCTCGCCACCGCACGGAAGGCTTCCTAACCCAACATGAGCACACTCAGCTACGACGCCACCGGTGCCGCCCGGAAGGCTCTTGAGCAGCATCTGCCCGCCCTTGTGGAGGACCGCGTGGCCACCCGGATTTTCGCCAAGGACCACACCCTGTGGGGTCCGGACGCGGAGGCCGAGTCGGCCATCCGCCTGGGCTGGGTCGAGGCGGCCACCGTCTCCCGGGCACTGGTGGACGGCATCCTGGAACTCCGGGATGCCCTGAAGGCCGAAGGCGTGACCCGTATTGTCCTGTGTGGCATGGGCGGGTCGTCCCTGGCTCCTGAAGTCATCGCCGGCACCGCTGGCGTCGAGCTGACTGTGCTGGACAGCACCGACCCTGAACAGGTCGGTGCTGCCCTCGCGGACCGTCTGACAGAAACCGCGATCGTGGTCTCCTCGAAGTCCGGTTCCACCCTGGAAACGGATTCGCAGCGCCGGATCTTCGAGCAGGCCTTCACCGAGGCCGGCCTGGATGCCAAGAGCCGGATTATCGTGGTCACCGATCCCGGTTCCCCGCTGGACAAGGCCTCCCGCGACGCCGGGTACCGTGCCGTTTTCAACGCTGACCCGAACGTGGGCGGCCG
The DNA here is from genome assembly GCF_046536215.2 of Arthrobacter globiformis. Lineage (GTDB taxonomy): Bacteria > Actinomycetota > Actinomycetes > Actinomycetales > Micrococcaceae > Arthrobacter > Arthrobacter globiformis_E. Next base: position 532,951 of record NZ_CM143421.1, read on the forward strand.
CTACTCGGCGCTGACGGCCTTCGGGCTCGTGCCTTCCGGCCTGGCCGGCGTGGACATCGCGTCCCTGCTGGACGAGGCTGAGGAAGCGGCCGAGATCCTGAACGAGGACGCGCCCGAGAACATCGGGCTGGTCCTGGGCGCCGCCCTGGGCGGCACTAGCCCGCTGCGGAACAAGGTGGTCATCGCGGAGGACGGCTCCGGGATCGTGGGTTTCGCTGACTGGGCCGAACAGCTCATCGCCGAATCCACGGGCAAGCTGGGCACCGGCATCCTGCCGGTGGTCGCCGGTCCGAACGCCCCGGAGGTCAGCTCCGGCGCCGAAGACGTTCTGGTGGTCCGGCTGGTCAGCACGGATACCGACGTCGAACTCGGCGAGAATGAGGTTGCCATTGCCGGCGGCCTCGCCTCGCAGATGATGGTGTGGGAGTTCGCCACCGCTGTGGCCGGGCGCCTGCTGGGCATCAACCCGTTTGACCAGCCCGACGTCGAAGCCGCCAAGGTGGCTGCCCGCGGCCTGCTGGACGCACAGCCGGAGCCGACGCCGGCCCGTTTCACCGACGGTGCCATCGAGGTCCGCGGCGGCGAGTGGCTGGGGACCGCCGCCACGGCAGCGGATGCTGTGTCGGCGCTGCTGGCACAGCTCGAGGACGACGGGTACCTGAGCGTTCAGGCGTACTTCGACCGGCTGGCGTACGCGCCGCTCGAGGGCGTCCGCGACGAGCTCGCGGCCGTGTCCGGCCGGCCTGTCACCTTCGGCTGGGGTCCCCGCTTCCTGCACTCCACCGGGCAGTTCCACAAGGGCGGCCCCGCCATTGGTGTGTTCCTGCAGGTCACGGCGGCTTCCGGCCAGGATCTCGCGATTCCGGAGCGTCCGTTCACCTTCGGCGAGCTGATCGCGGCCCAGGCCGCCGGCGATGCCCAGGTCCTGGGCGAACACGGCCGGCCCGTGCTGCGCCTGCACCTCACCGACCGCGCGGCGGGCGTTGCCCAGCTGCAGGAGATCGTTTCGTCGCTGGCCAGCAAGGCAGCATCCGCCACTGAGAGCTAAGGCACCGATTCCACCATGCCAGATACTTTAAACGGCAAAAGGCCAGCCAGCCGGTCCGGGAACCCGTTGCGGGATCCGCGGGACCGGAGGCTGAACCGGATCGCCGGACCGTCCTCGCTTGTGCTCTTCGGAGTCACCGGGGACCTTGCCCGCAAGAAACTTATGCCTGCCGTGTATGACCTCGCCAACCGTGGCCTGCTGCCGCCCAGCTTCGCGCTGGTCGGGTTCGGCCGCCGGGACTGGGACAACGAGGACTTCGCCGCCGAGGTGAAGGACGCGGTGAAGTCCTACGCCCGGACCCCCTTCGATGAGGCGGTCTGGAACCAGCTCTCCGAGGGCATCCGGTTCGTGCAGGGCGCGTTCGACGACGACTCCGCGTTTGAGCGGCTCGGTGAGACCATCAAGGAACTCGACGAAAACCGCGGCACCCGCGGCAACCACGCGTTCTACCTCTCGATCCCGCCGAAGGCGTTCGAGCAGGTCTGCCGGCAGCTGTCCAAGCACGGACTGGCGCAGGCCGAGGGCGAGAAGTGGCGGCGTGTGGTGATCGAGAAGCCGTTCGGGCACGACCTCGAGTCCGCCCGGCAGCTGAACGACATTGTCGAGTCGGTCTTCCCGCAGGACGCGGTGTTCCGGATCGACCACTACCTGGGCAAGGAGACGGTCCAGAACATCCTGGCGCTGCGTTTCGCGAACCAGCTGTTCGAACCGCTCTGGAACGCGAACTACGTGGACCACGTGCAGATCACCATGGCCGAGGACATCGGCACCGGCGGCCGCGCAGGCTATTACGACGGCGTGGGCGCTGCCCGCGACGTCATCCAGAACCACCTGCTGCAGCTGCTGGCCCTGACAGCGATGGAGGAGCCCATCTCCTTTAACGCCGATGACCTGCGTGCCGAGAAGGAAAAGGTCCTGGCCGCGGTCCGGCTCCCCGACGACCTCTCCACGCATTCTGCCCGCGGGCAGTTCGCCGGCGGCTGGCAGGGCGGCGAGCAGGTCCAGGGGTACCTGGAGGAAGAGGGCATCCCGGCCGATTCCACCACCGAGACCTACGCCGCGATCCGGGTGGACATCAACACCCGGCGCTGGAACGGGGTGCCGTTCTACCTGCGCGCCGGCAAGCGCCTCGGACGCCGCGTCACCGAGATCGCCGTCGTCTTCAAGCGGGCACCAAACCTCCTCTTCCGCGACCACGGGGACGACGATTTCGGGCAGAACGCCGTCGTGATCCGTGTCCAGCCCGATGAAGGCGCCACCATCCGGTTCGGGTCCAAGGTCCCCGGCACCCAGATGGAAGTCCGCGACGTGACCATGGACTTCGGCTACGGGCACTCGTTTACCGAGTCCAGCCCCGAGGCCTACGAAAGGCTGATCCTGGACGTGCTCCTGGGCGAGCCGCCGCTGTTCCCGCGGCACGAGGAAGTGGAGCTGTCCTGGAAGATCCTGGACCCCTTCGAAGAGTACTGGGCAGGCCTGGGCGAACAGCCCGAGCCGTACGCGCCCGGCAGCTGGGGCCCGGCCTCCGCTGACGAGCTGCTCGCCCGCGACGGACGCACCTGGAGAAGGCCATGATCGTAGACCTGCCGAACACCACCACCTCGAACGTCTCCAAGAAGATCCAGTCCCTGCGCGAGCAGGGCGGCGTGATCGCCCTGGGCCGGGTCCTGACCCTCGTCGTGGTCACCAAGTCCGGGCTCGAGGAAGAAGCGATCGAGGCGGCCAACGAGGCCAGCCGTGAACACCCCTGCCGGATCATCGTGCTCGCCGACGCCGGCTCGTCCGCGCCGAACCGCCTCGACGCGCAGATCCGCGTCGGCGGCGACGCCGGCGCCTCCGAGGTCATCGTGCTCCGCGGCTTCGGTGAACTCGCCGAGGAAAGCGAGTCCCTCGTCGCCGCGCTGCTGCTGCCCGACGCCCCGATCGTGGCCTGGTGGCCGCACGGTGCACCGAAAAACGCATCCGAAACCTCGATCGGCCGCATCGCGCACCGCCGCATCACCGACTCCGCGAACGAGGCCGAACCTCAGGTGGCGCTCGAGAACATCCGCAACACCTACAAGGCAGGCGACACCGACCTGGCCTGGACCCGGCTGACGAACTGGCGCATCCAGCTCGCCGCAGTCCTGGACCAGGCCGACTCGTCCCCCGTCACCGCCGTCGCGGTCGAAGGCGCCTCGGACTCCCCCAGCACCATCCTGCTCGCAGCGTGGCTGACCCTGTCCCTGGACGCCCCGGTCACGATCGTGGCGGACCCCGCAGGCACCGGCATCCGCCGCGTCCGGCTCACCCGCCCCGGCGGCGACGTGCAGCTGTTCCGCCCCGGGCTCTCCATTGCCGAACTCACCCAGCCCGGCCAGCCCGCGCAACGGATCTCCCTCCCCCGGCGCAGCCTCCGCGACTGCCTCGCAGAAGAACTCCGCCGCCTGGACCCCGACGAAGTGTTCGGCGAAGTGATTACTATTGGACTGCCCCGTACCAATCTAAGGAGTGTCCGTCCCAGTGAGCGCTGAGCCCAGAGTAAGCATCCATCCTGACTCTTCCGTACTCATGGCCGCCATTGCGGCCCGCCTCATCACGAAGCTCGTGGATGTGCAGGACCGATTCGGTGAAGCGACTGTGGTGCTTACCGGAGGCACAGTGGGCATCGGGACGCTGAAGGCCGTGGCCGATTCGCCGGCCGCCCCCGCAGTCGACTGGGCCAAAGTGAACTTCTGGTGGGGCGACGAACGCTTTCTCGGCTCCCAGGACCCGGACCGCAACGCACTCCAGGCCCATGAGGCCCTCCTGAAGCACATCGACGTTGACCCTGCGCGCGTCCATGTGCCCGGGTCGACGGATGACTTTGAAACACCGGAAGAGGCGGCAGAGGACTACGCACGCCGCCTCAGCGAGGCAGCGGCAGCCGAGCATGCCGCGGACGCTTCGGACGACCGCCCTGAGGAGCCGGGCCGGCTTCCCCGGTTCGACGTCGTCCTGCTGGGTGTGGGTCCCGACGCGCACGTGGCGTCCCTCTTCCCGGAGCAGGGCGGCATCCGCGAGAAGCAGCTGACGGTGGTGGGGGTGCGCAACTCCCCCAAGCCGCCGCCGGAGCGGATCTCCCTGACCCTGCCGGCGATCAACACCTCCGCCGAGGTGTGGATGGTTGTGGCAGGCGAGGACAAGGCCGGTGCGGTGGGCCTGGCCCTCGCCGGGGCCAATCCCGTGCAGGTGCCGGCGGCCGGTCCCGCGGGCCGGTCCCGGACGCTGTGGCTGATCGACGAAAACGCAGCCTCCCGTGTTCCTGAACAGCTAGTCAGGAAGGCGCCGGCCGGCTCTTAGCCGCTGCAGCGCTCCAGCCAGAACGTCTTCGGCGTCCTGGCTGGAGCGTCTTTCTTTAACGTATTCGAGGTGGGTCTTGAAGCCCTCCTCCTGGGCTTCGCGGGGCACCCCGGCGCCGGGGTTACGCGACGCCGGCCGGCCGCAGTGGCGGCAGTCCCACACGTCCGGAATCTGGTCGTCCGGCAGCTTGAGAAAAACGGGGCGCGTCTCATGTCCCATGGCGCACCAGTAGGAGACACAAATACGCGGCAGGGGCTCCCCGAGAGGATCATCCCCCTGGTTCTTCAATCCGGCCCCTTGAATGACACCCACACGGGTGCCGCGGAATCCTGAAGAGGTATGCACCATGGGAACTCCCTCGCTACTAATGGCGGCGCTGCCGTTAGATCCGATAGCGACAGTTTAGTGCGTGCTTCCCCTGGCGGCACGGAAAAGCCCGGCCCAATCAGGAACGAATCCTGATCGGGCCGGGCTTTTGTGCCCGACGGGTGCGTGAGCCCTAGGAGTCAGCCACACCCGTGAAGCGCATCAGCAGGCCGAGCGCGATGATCACAACGCCCCAGGTGACGCCGAGGATGATGGTGAACCTGTTCAGGTTGCGCTCAGCAACGCCTGAGGAGGCCAGCCCCGAGCTCATTCCGCCGCCGAACATGTCCGACAGGCCACCGCCGCGGCCCTTGTGGAGCAGGATGAGCAGGGTCAGCAGAAGGCTGGTAATGCCCAGCAGGATCTGCAGAATCACATGAAGAACGTCCACGACGGCCTTTCCAAAGTTGGTGGATGCGGGAGCGTGCCAGTAAAGGACTAGCCCGTTACGAGGTGGCTCTCGAACTTGACAATATTAGCAAACTCAGCGGGATCAAGGCTGGCGCCGCCCACCAGCACGCCGTCGACGTCGCGCTCGTTGAGGATGGCGGCAGCGTTGCTGGCCTTGACCGAACCGCCGTACAGGAGGCGGGCCTTGGCAGCCACGTCGGCGTCGAACAGTTCGGTAAGTTCGGCGCGGATCGCGGCGCACATTTCCTGGGCGTCCTCCGGACCCGCAACCTCACCCGTGCCGATGGCCCAGACGGGCTCATAGGCGACGACGAGCTGGGCCGCCTGCTCGGCGGTGAGGCCCTCGACGTCGGCGCGGAGCTGGTCCAGCGTGTGCTGGACGTGGGTGCCGGCCTGGCGGATCTCCAGGCCTTCGCCGACGCACAGGACGGGGATGATGTTGTGGCGGTAGGCCGCCTTGACCTTGGCATTCAGGACTTCGTCCGACTCGGCGTGGACGGTGCGGCGTTCGCTGTGGCCCACCAGGACGTACTTGCAGCCAAGCTTGTTCAGGAACTGGCCGGAGATGTCCCCGGTGTAGGCACCGGAGTCGAACTGGGACAGGTCCTGGCCGCCGTAGGCGATGTCCAGTTCGTCGCCCTGGACGAGGGTCTGCACGCCGCGGAGGTCGGTGAAGGGCGGGAAGACAGCGGCTTCCACGCGGCTGTAGTCGTGCTTGGCGTCGGACAGGGTCCAGGCCAGCTTCTGCAGGAGGGTGATGCCCTGGACGTGGTCCATGTTCATCTTCCAGTTGCCTGCGATCAAAGGCGTGCGGTCAAAGGTGCCGTTGGTTGACGTAGTCACGTGTTCTCCAATAGTGCCGGTCAATCTGCTGATCATGTGAACAGCCGGCAGGGCGCCTCCGCGTACTTTTAAGTGAAGCACGGTGCGAAGGGTGCCCTGCCGGCTGGTGTCTCTTTAGCGGTCCAGAACGCTCAGGCCGGGAAGTTCCTTGCCTTCAAGGTATTCCAGGCTGGCGCCGCCGCCGGTGGAAATATGGCCGAACTGGTCGTCGGCGAAGCCGAGCGTGCGCACGGCGGCCGCGGAGTCGCCGCCGCCGACGACGGTGAACGCGTCCGTCTCCGTCAGCGCCTGGGCGATGGCCCGGGTGCCTGCGGAGAACGCCTCGAACTCGAAGACGCCCATGGGGCCGTTCCAGAACACCGTCTTGGCGCCCTTGATCTGCTCGGCGAACGCCCGGGCGGACTCAGGTCCGATGTCCAGGCCGATGCCCTGCGCCCCGAAGCTGCTGCCTTCGATGGCATCGGCGCTAACCGTCTCGTGGTCGGCGTCGGCCGCGAACTTGGCTGCCACCACGACGTCCGTGGGGATCACGAACTCCGTGCCGGCGTCGGCTGCACGCTTGAGGTAATCCTGGACGACCGGGATCTGGTCCTCTTCCAGCAGGCTGCCGGCCACCTTGTGGCCTGCGGCTGCCAGGAACGTGAACAGCATGCCGCCGCCCACCAGGATGGTGTCAGCCTTGCCGAGCAGGTTGTCGATGACCGCGAGCTTGTCCGAAACCTTCGAGCCGCCCAGCACCACAACGTAGGGACGCTGGGTGTCTGCGGTGAGCTTGCGGAGGACCTCCACCTCCGTGCCCACAAGGTCGCCCAGGTACGACGGCAGCCGGGTGGCGACGTCGTAAACGCTGGCGTGCTTGCGGTGCACGGCGCCGAAGGCGTCGTTCACGAAGGCGCCGTTTTCGCCGGTGAGGCCCACCAGCTCGTCGGCGAACGCGCCGCGCTCGGACTCGTCCTTGCTGGTCTCGCGTGCGTCGAACCGCACGTTCTCGAGGACCAGGACCTGGCCGTCCTGCAGCGCAGCGGCCTTCTCCTTGGCCGAGGGTCCCACCGTGTCCTCCGCGAGGGAGACAGGGAAGGAAGCCAGCTCGGCCAGGCGGGCAACCGCCGGCTTGAGCGAGTACTTGTCTTCAGGGGCGCCCTTGGGGCGGCCAAGGTGGGCTGTTACCAGCACGCGGGCACCGGCGTCCGTGAGCTTTCCCAGCACTGGCAGTGAGGCCCGGATGCGGCCGTCGTCAGTCACTGTAGAGCCGTCGAGCGGCACATTCAGGTCACTTCGAACCAGAATGTACCGCCCGCGGACACCTTCAGCGATCAGTTCGTTGAGGGTGTGAGATGTCATGTAGCTAACCCTAGCCCAGCTTTGCCGCAACAAGCTCCGTGAGGTCCACGAGGCGGTTGGAGTAGCCCCATTCGTTGTCATACCAGGAAACAACCTTGACCTGGTTGCCAATGACCTTGGTCAAACCGGAGTCAAAGATGGACGATGCGGGGTCGCCGACGATGTCCGAGGAGACGATCGGGGCGTCGGTGTAGGTCAGGATGCCCTGCCACTCATCGGACTCTGCAGCCTTCTTGAGCGTGGCGTTGACTTCCTCGACGGTGGTCTCGCGGGAGACCGTGACGGTGAGGTCGGTGGCGGAGCCGGTGGGGACCGGTACGCGGATGGCGTAACCGTCCAGCTTGCCCTTGAGCTCCGGCAGGACCAGGCCGATGGCCTTGGCCGCACCCGTGGAGGTGGGGACCATGTTGATGGCGGCGGCGCGGGCACGGCGGAGGTCGTTGTGCGGGCCGTCCTGCAGGTTCTGGTCTGCGGTGTAGGCGTGCACGGTGGTCATCAGGCCACGCTCGATGCCGAAGGCGTCGTTAACAACCTTGGCCAGCGGGCCGAGGCAGTTGGTGGTGCAGGAAGCGTTGGAGATGATGTGGTGGTTCTCGGGGTCGTACAGGCCGTCGTTGACGCCCATCACGATGGTGATGTCCTCGTCGGAGGCGGGGGCGGAGATCAGGACCTTCTTGGCGCCGGCCTCGATGTGCTTCTTGGCGGCAGCTGCCTTGGTGAAGAAACCGGTGGATTCGATGACGATGTCAACGCCCAGGTCCTTCCAGGGGAGGTTTGCGGGATCGCGCTCGGCCAGGACCTTGATGGCGTTGCCGTTGACGACGAGGTTGCCTTCCTTAACCTCAATGGTTTCGGCCAGGCGTCCGCCCACGGAATCGTACTTGAGCAGGTGGGCCAGCGCCTCGGGGCTGGTGAGGTCGTTGACGGCTACGATCTCAAGATCCGCGCCCTGGGCAAGCGCTGCGCGGAAGTAGTTGCGGCCGATGCGGCCGAAGCCGTTGATACCAATACGGGTCGTCACTTTTGTCTCCTTTGTGCCTTGGAAGCACAACTAGTAAGCGGGCGTTCAAGCCAACTAACAGATCCCGCACGCCATTGGGCAGAGATATTTTTCAGATAGGAGGGCGACCAGCCTCATTGCTGAAGGCTAACCGCCTTCCGTGATCCATCTTACGTTTAAGTAGGTCTGCCCCCGCAAGTGCGGGGGCAGACCGTCCAGAATTCGGCCCTAAAGTCGCCGAATGTGAAGTTTGTTACTGCATTGTGTACGCCAAATCACACTTAGAGGGTGATGAGGCCCGTCGCGTTGGCGCGCGCCGCGGCGAAGCGGGCGGACACGTCAGCCCAGTTCACGATGTTCCAGAACGCCTTGACGTAGTCGGCCTTGACGTTGACGTAGTCCAGGTAGAAGGCGTGCTCCCACATGTCCAGCATCAGCAGCGGGGTGGTGCCCAGCGCGACGTTGCCCTGCTGGTCGTAGAGCTGCTCGATGACGAGGTTGCCACCGATGGGCTCGTAGGCCAGGAAGCCCCAGCCCGAACCCTGCAGGCCGAGGGCGGCTGCGGAGAACTGGGCACGGAAGGCGTCGAACGAACCGAAGGCATCGTCGATGGCTGCGGCCAGCTCACCTTCGGGCTTGTCGCCTCCGTCCGGGGAAAGGTTGTTCCAGAACACGGAGTGGTTGATGTGGCCACCAGTGTGGAAGGCCAGGTCCTTGGAAAGGCGGTTGATGTTGGCGAAGTCGCCCTTTTCGCGCGCCTCTGCCAGCTGGGCCAGAGCGTTGTTGGCGCCCGTCACGTACGCGGCGTGGTGCTTGCTGTGGTGCAGCTCCATGATACGTGCAGAGATGTGGGGCTCGAGGGCTGCGTAGTCGTAGCTGAGTTCGGGCAGAACGTACTCGGTCACAAAATCCTCCAATGTCGTGGACAGTTTGTCCGGTTGTGCTAACTCTCGGATTGTGCATCCCGGACGACGGGTCGTCCGGAAAACTGCGGTGGCGGCAACAGCCGCCACCTGGTCTTGATTCTATGGGCGCCGTTTACTCGTCCAGCATTTCCGGCGTCACATTGGCATCCGTGCCCGGGATGCCAAGGTCCGATGCCCGTTTGTCCGCCATGGCCAGCAGCCTGCGGATGCGCCCGGCGATGGCGTCCTTCGTCATGGGCGGATCGGCGAGCCGGCCAAGTTCGTCGAGGCTGGCCTGCTTGTGGGCCACCCGGAGTTCTCCGGCGTACTTGAGGTGGTCCGGGACGTCGTCGCCAAGGATTTCCAGGGCCCGGTCCACCCGGGCACCGGCGGCCACGGCGGCCTGCGCGGAGCGGCGGAGGTTGGCGTCGTCAAAGTTGGCGAGCCGGTTCGCCGTCGCCCGCACTTCCTTGCGCATGCGCCGTTCCTCCCAGACCATGAGGGCGTCGTGGGCGCCCATCCGGGTGAGCAGCGCGGCGATGGTATCGCCGTCGCGGATCACCACGCGGTCCACTCCCCTGACCTCCCGGGCCTTGGCCTGGATCCCGAGCCGGCGCGCCGCGCCGACCAGCGCCAGGGCGGATTCCGGACCGGGGCAGGTCACCTCCATGGACGAGGACCGGCCGGGTTCGGTGAGCGAGCCGTGCGCCAGGAAGGCCCCGCGCCACACGGCTTCGGCGTCGGCGGCCGAGCCGTTGACGACGACGGACGGCAGCCCGCGCACGGGCCGTCCCCGGCCGTCAAGGAGGCCGGTCTGCCGGGCCAGCGCCTCGCCGTCGCGGACGACGCGGACGACGTACCGGCTGCCGCGACGCAGGCCGCTGCCGGAGACGACGATGATCTCGCTCTGGTGGCCGTAGACCTCGGCGATTGCGGCGCGCAGGCGCCGGGCGGTGGAGGCGAGATCCACCTCGGCCTCGATGACAATCCGGCCCGAGATGATGTGCAGTCCTCCGGCGAAGCGGAGCATGGCCGAGACCTCAGCCTTGCGGACTGATGATTTCTTGATGTCCAGGCGGGAGAGTTCTTCCTTGACTGATGCTGTCAGTGCCATGGCACCTTTCCTAACTGTTCCCGAAAATATCCTGGTAGGCCGTGGCCAGCCGCAAGGGGTCGTGGACCGGTCGCCGGCCCGAAGCCCCTACTCTACCCAAGACAACCTCGGCGCCGATCATCCCCGCTGCCCGCTCAAACTCGGCCAGGTCCGAAACCGAAGCCGGGTCCGCGAGCACCACGTCGGCGCTGAACTCCGGGGCGTAGTCGCGCAGGACGTGAAGGTGGTCGGCGGCGGACATGCCGGACGTTTCCTTGGTGTCCATGGCGAGGTTCATGGTGAGGCAGCGCTTGGCCGGCGTATCGCACAGCGCCTGGCGCATTTCCGGCAGCAGCAGGTGCGGGAGCACGGACGTGTACCAGGAGCCAGGACCAAGCACCACCCAGTCGGCAAGCTCGACGGCGGTCAGCGCCTCAACGCAGGCCGGAGCCTGCTCGGGCAGCAACCGGACACTCTCAAGCGAGCCCGCCACCGCGCAGCGCGCCTGGCCCGTGATGGTGGTGACCGTGCTGCTGCCGTCCGGGGCCGTCACGCGGACGTCGCCCTCGATGGTGAGCGGAACGGTGGACATGGGGAGCACCTGTCCGCGGGCGCCGAGCAGGGCGCCGGCCCATTTCAGGCCGGCCACGGCGTCCCCGAGCAGTTCCCAGAGGGTGACGATCAGCAGGTTGCCCATGGCGTGTTCGTCCAGCGAGGCGCCGCCCCGGGCGGACCGGAAGCGGTGCTGCATGACGTCCCGCCAGGTGCGGCCCCAGTCGGTGTCATCGCACAGGGCGGACAGCGCCATCCGGAGGTCACCGGGCGGGAGGACGCCGTACTCCTCACGGAGACGGCCGGAGGACCCGCCGTCGTCCGCCACGGTGACCACCGCCGTCAGTTCGGACGTCAGCAGGCGCAGCGCCGAGAGGGAGGCCGAAAGGCCGTGGCCGCCGCCGAGCGCGACGACGGTGGGACCCTTGGCCTGTTGGGAACCGGTCAGGCCGGCCGGCGGAATCAGGGGCAGCGGGCCGGTAAGAACACCCATTACTCGCGGCCCAGGTCCCGGTGCGTCGTGGTCACGGTAACCCGCGGATATTGCGCGAGCCGTTTGGAGAGCTCCATGGCGACCGCAACCGAGCGGTGCTTGCCGCCCGTGCAGCCGACGGCGATGGTGGCGTAGTGCTTGTTCTCCCGGCGGTAGCCCTCCAGGACGGGCTCCAGGGCAAGGACATAGCGCTCCACGAAGTTCGGCACGCCCTCGGCTCCGAGGACGTACTCGCTGACGTCCTGGTCCAGGCCGGTGTGCGGCCGCAGCGCGGGCACCCAGTGCGGGTTCGGGATGAACCTGACGTCGGCCACGTAGTTGGCGTCCACGGGCAGGCCGTACTTGAAGCCGAAGCTCATGATGTTCAGGCGGATCGCGATGGGGCCCGTCTCGGTGAACAGTTCGGTGATCGCGGTGGCGAGGCCGTGCACGTTCAGGGACGTGGTGTCCAGGACGAGGTCGGACGAGTCGCGCAGCTCCTTGAGGAGTTCACGCTCAGCGGCGATGCCGTCCAGGATCCTGCCGCCGCCCTGCAGCGGGTGCGGGCGCCGGCCCTGTTCGAAGCGGCGGACCAGGACGTCGTCGCTCGCGTCAAGGAAGAGCACCCGGAACGTGACACCGCTGGCTTCGAGCGCCCGCAGTGCTGCCCGGATATCGGCGAACAGCGCCTTGCTGCGGACGTCCATCACCACGGCAAGCTTGGGGATGGACTGCGGGGCGTGGGAGACGAGTTCGGCGAGCGTCCCCAGCATCTGCGGCGGCAGGTTCTCGACGACGTACCAGCCGTGGTCCTCCAGCGCATCGGAGGCGGTGCTGCGGCCTGCGCCGGACATTCCGGTCACGATAAGCAGTTCCGCTTCGGCGGGCTTGACCGGTGTCAGGCCGTCCTCTTCCGTGCTGGACTCCGCCGTCGACTCTGCCATTGATTCCAGCCTCATTCCTGCTGTTGCTTCCCGCGCGCCGTTGCGCGCGGGAGCTGTCTGCTCGTGTTTGCGGCGCACGCCGATTTCCCGTACTTACCCTAACCAAGTTTCGGGGCGCGGACTAAGTTTCCAGCACTTCGCCCGTGGTCATGTTGATCGCGGGAACTGTGTCGCCCGAATCGCCGCCGGCTCCGCCGGGACTGAAGTGCGTGACGATGGCCGCGGCCAGCGCCGGGCCGACCCCCTTGGCAGCGGTGAGTTCCTCTGCCGTCGCCGCCTTGATCTTCTTGACGGAACCGAAGTGGGCGATCAGGGCCTTCCTCTTGGATTCGCCCAGGCCGGGAACGCCGTCGAGCGCCGAGACGGTCATCGCCTTGCCGCGCTTTTGCCGGTGGAACGAGATGGCGAACCGGTGGGCCTCGTCGCGGATGCGCTGGAGCATGTAGAGGCCCTGTGAGGAGCGGGGCAGGATGACCGGGAAGTCGCTGTCCGGCAGCCAGACCTCCTCGAGGCGCTTGGCGAGCCCCACCACGTAGACGTCGTCGATGCCCAGCGATTCGAGGGCCCGGGCGGCCGCATTGACCTGGGGCTTGCCGCCGTCGACCACCACGAGGTTGGGCGGGTAGGCGAACTTTGCGCGCGGTGCGGGCGTGGTGGTGTCGGAAAGCGCGGCATCCAGGGCGGCAGCCGCCGCCTTGTTGGTCCCGATGTCGCCGGTGGTTCCGATGGCGCCGGCAGCTGCCGGCGCCGCGACGAGTTCGGCGGCCTCGACCTGCGCCGTCTTGTCCACGAGGTAGTGCCGGAAGCGCCGGGTCAGGACGTCGTGCATCGCCGCTGTGTCGTCCGTGGCCGCCGCGCCGGTGATGGAGAACTTCCGGTAGTCCGACTTCTTCGGCAGCCCGTCCTCCACCACCACCATGGAGGCCACCACGTTGGTGCCCTGCACGTGGGAGACGTCGTAGCATTCGATGCGCAGCAGCGGGACGGGGAGTTCCAGAGCTTCCTGCAGTTCCTGCAGCGCCTGCGACCGGACGGTCAGGTCGCCGGCCCGGCGGGTCTTGTGCAGCCGGAGTGCGTGCTCGGCGTTCTCGCGGACCGTGGACATGAGGGCGGCCTTGTCGCCGCGCTGCGGAACGCGGATGTCCACCTTGGCTCCGCGGATGCCGGCCAGCCAGACGGCCAGGTCCTGCGCGTTGCTCGGCTCGACCGGCACCAGGACCTCGCGGGGAAGCCTGCCCTGGATCTCGGCGTCCTCGCCGTAGACCTGCTGGAGCAGGTGTTCGACGAGGTCGGGGGTGGTGAAGTCTTCCACCTTCTCGACCACCCAGCCGCGCTGGCCGCGGACCCGCCCGCCCCGGACGTGGAACACCTGGACGGCGGCTTCGAGCTCGTCCTCATGCAGGGCGAAAACGTCGGCGTCGGTGTCCTCGGCGAGCACCACGGCGTTCCGCTCGAAGACCTTCCGGAGGGCAATGATGTCGTCACGCAGCCGGGCGGCGCGCTCGTAGTCAAGGACGGCAACGGCGGTCCCCATCTCCTTTTCGAGCCGCGAGATGAAGCGCTTGGCCTCGCCTCCCATGAAGGCGCAGAAGTCCTCGGCCAGGGCGCGGTGTTCCTCGGGTGTTACCCGGCCGACGCAGGGCGCCGAGCATTTGTCGATGTAGCCGAGCAGGCAGGGCCGGCCGCTGGCCTGGGCACGCTTCAGCACGCCGGCACTGCAGCTCCGCACGGGGAAGACCCGCAGCAGGGTGTCCATGGTCTCCCGGATGGCACCGGCAGTGTAGGGACCGAAGTACCGGGTGCCCTTGCGCCGTTCGCCTCGCATGACCTGCACGCGCGGCAGCTTCTCGCCCATGGTGACGGCGAGGTACGGATAGGTTTTGTCGTCCCGGAAAACCACGTTGAACCGCGGCTTGAATTCCTTGATCCAGGTGTATTCCAGCTGGAGGGATTCCAGCTCGCTGCCCACCACGGTCCACTCGACGCTGCTGGCCGCGTACACCATGGCGTGGGTCTTTGGCAGGAGCCCTGCCGGGTTCGCGAAGTACGAGTTCAGCCGCGACCGGAGGTTCTTGGCCTTGCCGACGTAGATAACCCGCCCATGTGGATCCCTGAACCTGTAAACACCCGGATTGGTCGGAATCTCACCCGTCTGGGGTCTATAACTCGATGGATCTGCCACGTTTCCAGTCTACTGAGCTGAGGGGCTGCGGATTGCCGCCGGGCTTCCTGGGCGACCGGCCGGGCCAACTTGAGGGACTCTCCGGCTGCCTCGAAGGCAGCAGGCCTACTCGATGACCTTGCTCTGGTTGTAGCTGGTGGAGCGCTGCTGGCCGCTGAGCTCGGCGATGGCGTCCATGATCTTGTCGGTCACCTGGCGCCGCGCGGGAAGCGAATGGTCCGGGCCGGTCTTGTCGAAGTAGAGCGGCTCCCCGACCTTCATGGTGAAGTGCTGGGGCTTGACGGCGTTGCGGCCCGCGGGCTGCAGCTTCTGCGTGCCGATCAGTCCCACCGGAATCACCGGCGCGCCGGTGGTGAGGGCAAGCCAGCCTACGCCGGTCCGGCCGCGGTACAGGATTCCGTCGCGCGACCGGGTGCCCTCGGGGTAGATGCCGATGCCCCTGCCGTCCTCGAGGATGTCCAGCAGCGTCTTGAGGGCCTGCACGCTCGCGGCCTGTTCGCCTCGCTCCACCGGAATGGACCCGACGGCGGTGAAGAAGGACTTCATCACGCGGCCCTTGAAGCCCTTGGTGGTGAAGTATTCCGCCTTGGCGAAGAATGCGACCGGACGGGGCATGAGCGCCTGGACAATCACGCTGTCCAGAAACGAGAGGTGGTTGGGCGCCACAATGAACGGTCCGTTCTTGGGCACATTCTCCAGCCCGATGACGGTTGGCCGGCAGCTGCCGGAGATGAGGGTCCGCGTGGTCCAGCGGACGCCGTCAAACAGCTCCATCGTTGCGCACCTCGCTCAGGGCTGCGGAACGGACGCTTTCCAGCTCCTCCACTTTGTTCCGCAGGCCGTCGGCGTCGTCCACCACGGCCACGGCCCCGGCCGCTTCCAGTTCGCCGTCGGGCGCAAAGCCCCAGCTGACGCCGATGCAGTCGAGTCCGTTGGCGAGTGCACCGGCCACATCCTGGGCACGGTCACCCACCATCATGGCGTGCTGGGTGCCGAGGGCCGTCATGGCCGCCGCGATGATGCCGGCCTTGCCGACCGGACCGGAGGCAGCGGCGGTCTCGTCTGCCGCGGACCCCTTGATGGTGAGGAACTGGCGGGCGATCTTGTGGTGCTCAAGCACAATGTGGGCAAGGGCTTCCGGCTTCTGCGTCGCGACGGCCACGGGCCGGCCGGCCTCCACATACTCGTCCAGCAGCTCGACGATGCCCGGGTACAGCCGGCTCTGGGAAATGCCGACGTCGAGGTAATGCATCCGGTAGGTGCGGATGACCGCCTTCAGCATGGCCGGGGGCACGGCCGCAACATTCAGCAGGGAATCACTCAGCTTGGGCCCTACCATCGCATCGAGGAGGTCCTGGCTGGGGACGGGAAGGCCATGTTCCCGAAGGGCGGCGGCTATTCCGTCCGTTATTCCGCCAGCCGGATCGACAAGAGTGCCGTCCAGGTCGAAGATCACGGGCACAGTTGTTGAAGTCACCGGCTTAGTTTCTCACGATGGCACGCCTGCTCAAACTCGTATGCCCTCTGAGGAATACTTCCACCCCCAGGATGGAGTTTTTGTCCACGTATCGCGACTTCAGAGGTGTTTAGCGGCCATTATCTGGACAAAAACTCAAAGGACGGAGGACGACGGCGGGACTTAGGTACGACGGCGGCCCGCCAGTTGGTCTGGCGGGCCGCCGTGCGCTGGTCCTGGCGGGCGCAGCTAGGCGAGGATCTCCGCCAGGAACTTCGCCGTGTGGCTCTCCGAGGACTTGGAGACCTGCTCCGGGGTGCCCGTGGCGACGATCCGGCCGCCGCCGGAGCCGCCGTCGGGGCCGAGGTCCACGATCCAGTCGGCGCTCTTGATCACGTCTAGGTTGTGCTCGATGGTGATGACCGTGTTGCCCTTCTCCACGAGGCCCTGCAGCACCATGAGCAGCTTCCGGATGTCCTCGAAGTGCAGCCCGGTGGTGGGCTCGTCCAGGACGTAGACGCTGCGCCCGTTGGACCGCTTCTGCAGCTCGGCCGCGAGCTTGACGCGCTGGGCCTCGCCGCCGGACAGCGTGGTGGCGGGCTGGCCGAGCCGGACGTAACCGAGGCCGACGTCCACCAGCGTCTTGAGGTGGCGTGCAATCGGGGAGAAAGCGGCGAAGAACTCGGCGCCCTCCTCGATGGGCATGTTCAGCACGTCGGCGATGGTCTTGCCCTTGTAGTGCACCTCGAGGGTCTCGCGGTTGTACCGCGCACCGTGGCAGACCTCGCACGGCACGTAGACGTCAGGCAGGAAGTTCATCTCGATCTTCAGCGTGCCGTCACCGGAGCAGGCTTCGCAGCGGCCGCCCTTGACGTTGAAGGAGAACCGGCCGGGCAGGTAACCGCGGACCTTGGCCTCGGTGGTCTCGGCGAAGAGCTTCCGGATGTGGTCGAACACGCCCGTGTACGTGGCCGGGTTGGAGCGCGGGGTGCGGCCGATCGGGCTCTGGTCCACGTGCACCACCTTGTCCAGGTGCTCGAGGCCCTGGACGGTGCGGTGGCGGCCCGCCACCTGCTTGGCGCCGTTGAGCTTGTTGGCGAGCACCTTGTACAGAATCTCGTTGACCAGCGTGGACTTGCCCGAGCCGCTGACGCCGGTCACCGCGGTGAACAGCCCCAGCGGGAAGGCGGCATCCACGTTGACGAGGTTGTTCTCGCGGGCGCCTACCACCTTCAGCTCGCGCTTCTTGTCGTACTTGCGCCGCTTCTTCGGGACGTCGATGCTCTTCCGGCCGGAGAGGTAATCGCCCGTGAGGGATTTCGTGTTCTCCAGGAGTTCCTTGTAGGAACCCGAGTGGACCACCTGCCCGCCGTGCTCGCCGGCTCCCGGGCCGATGTCCACGATCCAGTCGGCCTCGTGGATGGTGTCCTCATCGTGTTCGACCACGATGAGGGTGTTGCCCAGGTCCCGGAGCCGGGTCAGGGTTTCAATCAGGCGACGGTTGTCGCGCTGGTGCAGGCCGATGGAAGGCTCGTCGAGGACATACAGGACGCCCACGAGCCCGGAACCGATCTGCGTGGCCAGCCTGATGCGCTGGGCCTCGCCGCCGGAAAGGGTGCCGGAGGGGCGCTCCAGGTTCAGGTACTCGAGGCCCACGTCCAGCAGGAAGGTCAGGCGGGCCTGGATTTCCTTGAGCACCTGATGGGCAATCTGAGCCTCACGGCCGGTCAGCACGAGGTTGTCCAGGAACGCTGCGCATTCGCGCATGGGCAGCCGTGCGACGTCGGCAATGGACTTGCCGTTGATGAGGACCGAGAGCGACGCCGGGTTCAGCCGCGCGCCGTCGCAGGCGGGGCAGGGGATCTGCCGCATGTATTCCTCATAGCGGTCCCGGGCGTAGTCGGACTCGGTTTCGGTGTGCTTCCGGTGCACGTACTGCACCACGCCTTCGAAGCCGGTGCTGTACTTGCGCTCCCGGCCGAACCGGTTGCGGTACTGCACCACAACCTTGTGGTCCTTGCCGTGCAGGACAGTCTGCCGGATGTCGGACGGAAGGTCCTGCCACGGCGTCGTCATGGAGAACCCAAGCTCCTTGGCGAGACCGCCGAGCAAACGGTTCCAGTACTCGGTGGTGGCGGTGCCGAGGGACCACGGCGCGATGGCCCCGTCCTCCAGTGCCAGCTCCGGGTTGGGAATGATCAGTTCCTCGTCGACCTCGAGCCGGGTGCCGATGCCGCTGCAGGCCGAGCAGGCACCGAACGGGTTGTTGAACGAGAAGGACCGGGGCTCAATCTCGTCGATGGCCAGCGGGTGCTCGTTGGGGCAGGCCAGGTTTTCCGAGAAGGCCCGCGTGCGGTGGGGGTCGTCAGCCTCGAGGTCGACGAAGTCAGCCAGGACCCGCCCCTCGGCGAGGCCGAGCGCCGTCTCGATCGAGTCGGTCAGCCGCTGCCGGATGCCTTCCTTGACCACGAGCCGGTCCACCACCACCTCGATAGTGTGCTTGAACTGCTTGCCCAGCTTGGGCGGATCGCTCAGCTGGATCAGGTCGCCGTCCACCCGGGCGCGGGAGTAGCCCTTGGCCGTCAGCTCCTTGAAGAGGTCGACGAATTCACCCTTGCGGCCGCGCACTACCGGCGCGAGGATCTGGAACCGGGTACCGTCCTCCAGCTCCAGCAGCTGGTCCACGATCTGCTGGGGTGTCTGCTTGATGACGGGCTCGCCGCAGACGGGACAGTGCGGACGGCCCACGCGCGCCCACAGCAGACGCATGTAGTCGTAGATCTCGGTGATGGTGCCCACGGTGGAGCGCGGGTTCTTGCTGGTGGACTTCTGGTCGATCGAGACGGCAGGCGACAGGCCCTCGATGAAGTCGACGTCGGGCTTGTCCACCTGGCCGAGGAACTGCCGGGCGTAGGCGGAGAGCGATTCGACGTAGCGGCGCTGGCCTTCGGCGAAGATGGTGTCGAAGGCGAGGGACGACTTTCCGGAGCCGGACAGGCCCGTGAAGACGATCATGGCGTCGCGCGGCAGGTCGAGATCGACGTTGCGGAGGTTGTGCTCACGGGCGCCCTTGACCACCAGCCGGGACAGGTCCGGACGCGCCGGTTTGGCGGGGCTCAGGGGGACGACGGCGGAGGGGGCGACAGCGGTTTCTTCAGCTACGGCTTTAGGCACCCACTAATGCTAGTCGAAAACTTCTTCGAATATCCACGCAGGTGTGCTACGACACTCCCGTTACTCGGCGTCGTAGGCGGCCGCCAGCAGGTGGACGGCCTGGGCGAAGGTTGCGCCCTGGGATTTGGCGGCTGCGGCATAATCGGCTGCGGCCTCGGACAAAGCCCCCCAGCGCTCGTCGCGGGCGCAGACCACGGTCCCGTTGCGGCCCTTGGTGGCAACGACGCCCGCGGCTTCGAGCTCCTTGTACGCCCGTGCCACCGTGTGGGGTGCGACGCCGAGGGTTCCGGCAAGGGCCCGCACCGCCGGCAGCCGTGTGCCCGGGGCAAGCTTTCCCTGGTCCGCCTGTTCGATCACGTGGAGCCGCAGCTGCTCAAAGAGGGCCACGGAGCTGCCGGTGTTCGGCTTCCACCGCCCCGGGAAGGTATCGCCGCCGGTCACAGGCCTGACTCCCGGTAGCGCTGCTGGCCGGCGGCGTGCCTGCCGTGGTGCCGGCGGATGGCGCTGAGTTCGCGGTCCACCCCGCGGAACTGGGCCTCATACAGGTGCCGGTAATGTCCGTCCACGGACAGCAGGCTGCTGTGCGTCCCCTGTTCAACAATGCGTCCGTGATCCATGACGAGAATTAGATCAGCGTCGCGCACCGTGGACAACCTGTGGGCGATGATGAAGCTCGTCTTGCCCTGCCTCAGCCGGTTCATCGCCAGCTTGATCTGCACCTCGGTCCGGGTGTCCACGGAGCTTGTTGCCTCGTCCAGGATGAGGACGCTGCGGTCGGCGAGCCGGGCGCGGGCGATGGTGATCAGTTGCCTTTGGCCCTGGCTCAGCGAATCGCCGTCGTCTCCGAGGACCGTTGCGTAGCCGGCGGGCAGCGACCGGACAAAGTGGTCCACGTGGCTGGCCTCGGCGGCGGCCAGGACCCGCTTATCATTTGCGCCCGGCCAGCCGTATTCGATGTTGTCCCGGATCGTGCCGCTGAACAGCCAGACGTCCTGCATGACCACGGCGAAGTTGGACCGCAGCGAGTCCACAGGAACCGTGGCAATGTCCGTGCCGTCGATGGTGATGCGCCCGGAATCAAGTTCATAGAAACGCATGAGGAGGTTCACCACGGTGGTCTTGCCGGCACCGGTGTGGCCCACGATGGCCACGGTCTGGCCCGGCAGGACGGAGAAGGACAGCCCTTTGACGGCCGGCGCCCCCGGCGTGTAGGCGAAGGTGACGTCCTCGAAGTCAATCCGGCCGCGCAGGTTTTCCTGACCGCCGGCGGCCTCTCCCTCACGGGGGATTTCCGGCTCGTCAAGCAGCTCGAACACCCGCTCCGCCGAGGCCGCGCAGGACTGCATCAGGGTGAGCATGCCGCCGATCTGCCCCATCGGCTGGGTGAACAGCCGGCTGAACTGGATGAACGCCTGGATGCCGCCGATCGTCATGGCCCCGGCCGCCACCTGCAGGGCGCCCACGACGGCCACCGCCACGTAGTTGATGTTGGCGACGAGGACCATCAGCGGCTGCACGGCTCCGGAAACGAACTGGGCCCGTGCGCTGGTGCGGGCCAGCCGGTCGTTGCCGCGGCCGAAGATGGCCGACGCCGTGTCCTGCTGCCCGAACGCCTTGATCACCTCGTGGCCGGTGATGAATTCCTCGATGTGGGCGTTCAGCTCCCCGGTTGAGGCCCACTGCGCGGCGAAATAGGTCTGGGCCTGCCGCGCCATGTACACCGTTATCAGCGTGGAGATGGGCACGGACACGAGCGCGATGGCCGCGAGCAGCGGCGAAATCCACAGCATCATCGCCAGTGAACCGCACAGCATCAGAACGGACATGATCAGCTGCGTGAGCAGCTGGTTAAGCGCCTGGGAGATGTTGTCGACGTCGTTGGTGGCCCGGCTGAGGACATCGCCCCGGGCCTGCTCGTGGAAATGCGACGACGGCAGCCGGTGCAGTTTGTCCTCGACGGCGGCGCGCAGGCCGAAGACCAGGCGCTGCACCGCCTGGGCGGTCAGTGCACCCTGGACCCAGTTGAAGACGGACGTGCCGACGTACATCAGCGAGACCACAACGAGGAGCATGGCAAGTTTCCCAGCGTCGAACGTGCCGTGCATGAATCCGTCGACGACGACGTCGGTGGCGTCTCCGAGGAGCTTGGGCGCGGCCACATTGAGGGCGGCGAAGCCGCAGGTTGCCGCGACGGCCAGGGCCATCCTGCCCTTGGACGGGCGCAGCAGCCCCAGGAGGCGTTTGGCCGCCGGAAGGAAACTGCTGGTGGTGCGCCTGGCTGCGTGGGTGCCACTCATGGCGGTCCGCCGCTCACGGCTGCTCATCCAGGGCCAGTTGGGACTCGGCGATCTCCCGGTAGGTGAGCGACGATGCCAGCAGTTCGGCGTGCGTACCCTGGGCCACCAGCCGGCCTTCCTCCAGCACCAGGATCCGGTCCGCGCCCATGATGCTGGGAATGCGTTCGGCCACCATCAGCACAGTGGCTGATTCCAGCACAGGCGCAAGTGCCTGCCGGACCGCGGCCTCGGTGGCGTAGTCCAGGGCGGAAAAGCTGTCGTCGAAGAGATACAGATCCGCGGCGCGGAGCATGGCCCGGGCGATGCAGAGGCGCTGCCGCTGCCCGCCCGAAAGTCCCGCGCCGCCCTGGGCGACTGCTGCCTGGAGGCCGTCCGGGAGCCTGCTGACGAAGTCCTCAGCCTGTGCCAGCCGCAGGGCCCGCCACAGTTCGTCGTCGGTGGCCTCCGGCGCGGCCATGCGCAGATTGCTGGCCAAGGTGCCCGAAAACAGGAACGAGTGCTGCGGTACCGAGGAAATCCGCTGCCGCAGCCGGTCAGCGGGCAGGGTGCGGATGTCGGCGCCGCCAAGCCGGACCTCACCGGAGGTGGCGTTCAGGAACCGCGGCAGGAGATTCAGCAGCGTGGTCTTGCCGCTGCCGGTGGCGCCGATAATGGCCGTGGTAGTGCCGGGGAGGGCGGAAAATGAGATGTCGGCCAGGACCGGTGACTCCGCCCCGGGGTAGGCGAACCAGACGTGGCTGAAGTCCACTCCCCCGCCGTTCGGTCCGGCAGCCGCAGCGGCGGGCCGGACTCCCGCCTGCGCGGCCGCAGCATGCCGCGCCCCCGTGGAGCCGGCGACAGCAGACCCAGCCGGCGCCGGGGCCACAGGCAGCGCCGGGGCTACAGGCGGTGCGGGGGTCACGTCCAGCACGTCCTGGATCCGCTCCGCGCAGACGGCCGCGCGCGGTGCGGTGCTGAACACGTACATGGCCATCATGATGGCCAGCAGGATCTGCAGGATGTAGGCGATGAAGGCTGTCAGGGCGCCCACATCCATGGCCCCGCTGCTGATCAGGTGCCCGCCGAACCACACCACGGCCACCGAGGAGAGGTTCACCACGATCATGATCATCGGCAGCATGCCGGCCACCAGGAGAGCCGACTGGAGGTTGTTCCGGGTCAGCCGCCTGTTGGCGTCCGCAAAACGGGCAACCTCGTGCTTCTGCCGGACGAAGCCGCGGATGACGTTGGCGCCGATGATCTGCTCGCGCAGGATCCGGGTGATCCCGTCGATGAGTCCCTGACCCTGCCGGTAGAGCGGGATGAGGCGCCGCACGATCAGGTACATGATGAGCACCAGCACCGGGACAATGACGATCACCACGGAGGACAGGACCGCGTTCTGCTCGACCGCCAGGATGATTCCGCCGATGCCCATGACCGGCGCCGCGGCGAGCATGGTGAAGACAAGGACGGCGAAGGTCTGGATCTGCTGGACGTCGTTGGTGGCCCTGGTGACGAGGCTGGGGGTGCCGAACGACCCTATCTCCTGGGACGACATTGCCTGGACCTGGGCGAACAGCTCCCGCCGCAGCCGGTGGCCGATCTTCATGGCGACGCCGGCGCCGAGGTAGCCGGCACCGAGGGCGGCGGCAGCCTGCACCGCGGTGATGATCAGCATCCAGCCGCCAAGCCCCAGGATCACCCCGGGCTGGTCGGCCAGGATCCCGTCATCGATGATGCTGGCATTCAGCGTGGGCAGCAGCAGGTTTCCGGCCGTCTGCACCACCTGCAGCACGATGATCGCCCAGACTGCGGACCGGTGCTCGCCGAGGAGGCGGAGCATTAAGCGAATCAGCACCGCGCCTCCTCTATTACCGGGCGTACGGGAGCCCTGGGCAGGCCCCCAATAGCCGCGTGGCCATTGTAAGCCAGATCACAAAGGACCGCGCGGGACATTGATTGCCCGCGCGGCGGGGAGCGGCAGCCCTAAAGCTTGCGGGCCACCGCGAAGATCCTGCGGAACGGGTACACCGTGCCGTGCGCTGTGGCCGGATAGGCCTCGGTCAGCCGGGCGCCGTATTCGGCCTCGAACCCGGCGGCGTCCTCCGCCGACAGGGCGGCCAGCACCGGCCGCAGACCGGCGCCTCGAACCCAGTCCAGCACTGGGTTTTCACCGGTGAGCACCTGCTGGTAGGTGGTTTCCCAGGCGTCTGCCGCGCACCCGGCGTCGAGCATGATCTCCAGGTACCGCGCGGGCGGGGCGACCGCCTCATCGTGGCGCAGCAGGCCGGCGAGCTTGCCGGCCCACCTGGGCGACTCGGCGACGTCGCGCATCAGGGTGTGGGATGCGGAAGTGAAGTTTCCTGGAACCTGGAGGGCGAACCAGGCGCCCGGCTTCAGCGCCGCCAGCCAGCCGGACAGCAGTTCGGCGTGCCCCGGGACCCACTGCAGCGCCGCGTTGGTCACCACCACATCGGTGTCCGCGGACGGCAGCCAGGAAGCGATGTCCCCTAGGCTGAACTCCAGCCCCGGCGCGGACTGCCGGTGCTGTTCAGCCGTAGCCAGCATCTCGGCGGAGGAATCCAGGCCCATCACCCGCGCCTCAGGCCAGCGGGCCGCGAGTGTGGCGGTCAGGTTGCCGGGGCCGCAGCCCAGGTCCACCACCTCCCGCGGGGCGTCGGCGAGGACGCGGCCGGTCAGGTCAAAGAACGGCCGCTGCCGGTAGTCCCCGAACTGGACGTATTTGGCGGGATCCCACACATGGCCTCCGGTTGCTTGCTGAAGATTTGTCCTGGCAGAGCGAGCCTAGCGCCGGACGGGCCTGAAAACGCCAAGGGACGCGCTGGCAGTAAGCTGGAAAGCAATGAAACTCGTTGAACAGCTCCCTGCCCCGTCCGCACGGATCGCCACCGGAACCGGCGCGGACCCGGACACGCTGTACGAGCGCTTCGTGGAGTGGACCGAAAGCCGCGGCCTGCAGCTCTACCCGGCCCAGGACGAGGCGATCATGGAGCTGGCCTCCGGCGCCAACGTGATCCTCGCGACGCCCACCGGATCGGGCAAGTCCCTCGTTGCCATTGCCGCCCACTTCCAGGCAATGGCCCGCGGCGAGCGTAGCTACTACACCGCCCCCATCAAGGCCCTGGTGTCCGAAAAGTTCTTCGCCCTCTGCGAGATCTTCGGAGCGGAGAACGTGGGCATGATCACCGGCGACTCCGGCGTGAACCAGGACGCCCCGATCATCTGCTGCACCGCGGAGATCCTGGCCAACACCGCCCTGCGCGAAGGCGCCGCGGCCGAGCTGGGCGCCGTCATCATGGACGAGTTCCACTTCTACTCCGATCCGCAGCGGGGCTGGGCGTGGCAGGTGCCGCTGCTGGAACTTCCGCAGGCACAGTTCCTCCTGATGTCCGCCACGCTGGGCGACGTCAGCCGTTTCGAAGCCGGCATGACCGAGCTCACGGGACGGCCCACCACCACCGTCAGCTCGGCCGAGCGCCCCATTCCGCTGCACTACTACTACCGCGAGACACCGGTCCACGAGACCCTCGAAGAGCTGCTGGGCACCAGGGAGGTGCCGGTCTACGTGGTGCACTTCAGCCAGGCGGAAGCGATTGAGCGCGCCCAGACGCTGATGAGCATCAACGTCTGCACGCGCGACGAAAAGGACAAGATCGCCGAGCTGATCGCGAACTTCCGCTTCGCGGCAGGCTTCGGCAAGACGCTGAACCGCCTGGTCCGGCACGGCATCGGCGTGCACCACGCGGGCATGCTGCCCAAGTACCGCCGGCTCGTGGAGCAGCTGGCCCAGGCCGGCCTGCTTAAGGTCATCTGCGGCACGGACACGCTGGGCGTGGGAATCAACGTGCCCATCCGTACCGTCGTGCTCACCGCACTGAGCAAGTACGACGGCGTACGCACCCGCCTGCTCAACTCCCGTGAGTTCCACCAGATTGCCGGAAGGGCCGGCCGGGCCGGCTATGACACGGCCGGCACCGTGGTGGTGCAGGCCCCCGAACACGTGGTGGAGAACGTCAAGGCGATGGCCAAGGCCACCGCGAAGTTCGGCGACGACCAGCGGAAGCTGCGCCAGGTGGTGAAGAAGAAGCCGCCGGAGGGGTTCGTGTCCTGGGGCCAGCCCACGTACAACCGACTGGTGGAATCCGTCCCGGAGCCGCTGAGCTCCAGCTTCACCGTGACCCACGCGATGCTCATGAACCTCATGGAGCGTCCGGGCGACCCGTTCGCCGCCGCCAGGCGCCTCCTCACCGAGAACCACGAAAGCCGCCCTTCCCAGCTGCGGCTCATGAAGAAGGCCCTGGGGATCTACCGGGAGCTGCTCGCGGCCGAGGTTGTGGAGCGCATCCCGGCCGCGGAGCAGGGGGCGGACGGCCGCACGGTGCGCCTGACCGTCCACCTGCAGCCGAACTTCGCCCTGAACCAGCCGCTGTCCCCGTTTGCCCTGGCCGCGCTGGATCTGATGGACCCCGAATCGCCCTCCTACGCCGCCGACGTGGTCTCTGTTATTGAGGCCACGCTGGAGAAACCGCGGCAGATCCTCTCTGCGCAGCAGAAGAAGGCACGCGGCGAGGCCGTTGCCGCCATGAAGGCCGACGGCATCGAGTATGAGCAGCGGATGGCCATGCTTGATGAGGTCACCTATCCCCAGCCGCTGGCGGAAATCCTGGGCGAGGCGTTCGAGGTGTACCGCAAGGCGGCGCCATGGGTGGGCGACTTTGAACTGGCCCCCAAGTCGGTGATCCGGGACATGTACGAGCGCGCGATGAACTTCGGCGAGTTCGTGCAGTTCTACGGCCTTGCCCGCTCCGAGGGCATCGTGCTGCGGTACCTGGCGGACGGCTTCAAGGCGCTCCGGCAGACCGTGCCGCAGGATGCGCTGCGCGAGGACCTCGAGGACCTCATCGCCTGGCTCGGCGAGCTGGTGCGGCAGGTGGACTCCAGCCTGCTGGACGAGTGGGAGGAACTGACCTCCGGGGCCGCCCCGACGCCGCACGACGCACCCCCTCCCCGCCGCCGTCGCTCACGTCCAACATCCGGGCGTTCCGGGTCATGGTCCGGAACGAAATGTTCCGGCGCGTCGAGCTCTTTGCCGACGAGGACGCCACAGCTTTGGGCGAGCTCGACGGCGATGCCGGCTGGGATGCGGACCGCTGGGAAGACGTCCTGGACGACTACTTTGACGAGCACGATGACATCGGCACCGGCCCTGACGCCCGCGGCCCCGGGCTGCTCATCATCACGGAGGAACCCGGCGTCTGGAAGGTCCGGCAGATCTTCGATGACCCGGCGGGCAACCATGACTGGGGGATCTCCGCGGAGGTGGATCTGGCCGCCTCGGACGAGACCGGCACGGCGGTGGTCCGGGTGACCGGAGCGAACCGGCTCTAGTGGGAGGACCGGGCCGGGCGCGGGTACCTTGCGCCGTTAGCCGGCCTGGGCCTCGTCGTCGAGCGCGTCCTGGTGACCGATGATTCCGGAGCCAACGACGCCGGAGTCCTCCCCGGTAACCAGTCCCGCGGCGTCGATGGCGCCGCCCAGGATCAGGGTGCTCAGGTCGGCCACGGCTTCCATATAGCTGCCCCGCTTGGGATGGTCCGCAAAATCCTCGAGCCACTTCATAGCGACCCGCCCGACGAACTCCATGGTGCTTGCGTCATCGGCCATTGCGTTCTCCTAAGCTGAGGCTGGCTGACCTGGTCAGGCTATTGCGCCAAACTGAAACCTCCGTGTGAACGAGCAGTGTATTACCAAACACCAAGGCCGTAAACGGTTAACGCGGAGCGTACCTCAGCAGTTTCCGGACCAGGCTCGCCTGGCCGGTCGAGAACCGGTCCCCCGACTCGGGATCGACCCAGGGTTCCGGATCCCCCAGAGGCCCGGCAAGCTCCAGGACCGGCAAGGCCAGGGCGGGTGCCGTACCGTCCGCGGAGAACAACAGGTCCGGCCTGGTAACGGGGTCGTAGTAGATCCGGCGCTTCCGTTCCCGGGTAATTTCGTCCGGGCTGTGGCAGGTGTAGCCGGCCCAGTGGACCGGTCCGGCTTGGGTGTCCGGGCAGGCTTGGATGCCGGATCCGGCCGGGTTCGCCGGGGCGTCCAACACGGGAGGGTCCAGCACGGGAGAGTCCGACGGCGGGGCGGACTTTACGTACTCCACCCACCGGCCGCCGACCTCAATGTAGAGCAGGTCCTGGCCGCCGTCCGGGAAGTAGACGGTCACGCCCGCCTGGAGGCCTTCGGCCGGGGCCGCCTGCGGCCCTGCGGCCGCGCCTGCCTGTACTGCGGGCGGCATGCGGCCGCCCGCTGTCGTCTCATGCATCTGGCTAACCACCGTCGGTACCGGTTCCTGTTGCTTGGCGGTGGCCGAAGTCAGGAACGGTCGGGTTCCGGCGATGGAAGACGGCGCTTCCATGGGCCTGACAGTTCCGTCACCGTGGCACCGTCCTCCGGTGCCGTTGGGAACTGGCGTGCGACCTCCGGTGATGGTCGTCCCGCGTGGACGCCCCGCCGTCGTTCCCTCTGTCCGCCATAGCCCGGTGGCGGGGCCCGCCGGCCAAAGCCGGCGTCGGCCCCGCGGTCCCCCGCGACCGGGTCACGTCACGGGCCGGGTTGCCCACGAACATAGCGCCCTCAGGAACGTCAGCCCCCTTCATCAGGAAGGCGTCGGCCCCCACGGTGGATCCGTTGCGCATCGTCACCCCGTAGTGGACGAAAGCTTCGACGCCGAGGCAGCACCGGTCGCCCAGAACGATATAGCCGGACTTGAAGGTCCCGTCCTCGAGTGAGTGCCCCTGCATGATTGAGCCCTCGTTGAAGACGCAATCATCGCCGATCGTCACCAGTGTTTTCTCCGGAATGCCGGTACCGGCGTCGTAGACCCGCTTGCCCATCCTGACACCCAGCAGCCGCCAGACCATGGGCTTGAAGGGCGTGCCGTTAAAGGGTGCCGCGGTCATCAGCTTCCACAGCCGTTCGTGATGCCAGAAGTACCGGTCGTAAATGGAACAGTACTCCGGTTTCAAGGGCCGGAAGCCCAGGACGGCGTGCTCCACCAGCGCGGAAAACAGCACGCGGACAACCAGGAAGCCCACCATGGACAGGGCAACGGCCAGCGCGCCCAGCACCCCGTGGGCCGACGCGGCAGCCAGGCCGCTGAGGGTCGCTGCAAACACCCAGAACCAGTTCTCGGCCAGGAACAGCAGCATTGTGATGATGTTGTGCCGGTTCTTGGCAGGAAGAAGCCGGTTCCTGGCCTCCTCCGTCTTGAGTTCATCGAACTGGGCATCGCGCTGGACCGAACGCGGTATCTCAAACGCGGGTGAACCAAGCAGTCCCACGTCGGTCCGGACCGGACCATCGATCGGGACCATCACTTTCGTGGCCAGGAGGCAGTTCTCGCCCACACGCGCACCGATCGGAAACGTGAGGTGGTTCCCGAGGAAGTTACGGCCCGCTATGCGCACCCTGGAGACCCGGAACGACGTGCTGGAAAAGTCGGCGTTCATGATGTTGAGGCCGTCGGAAGCCATTGTTCCGGTTCCCACGGTGCTGAGGAACGGGGATTCGTGTGCAACCCCGGGGCCGAAGTTCGAACCCGTCTGCTCGACTTTGCAGAGATCGTAGCCCAGGGCCTTGAGGTAGTGGACGATGTACGAGCTGTCACCGAAGATGTTCAGGTACAGCGAGGCGTTGGAGATCCGGGAAATCGTCCGCTGGATGGAAAAATGCACCCCGTAGAGCGGGTAGACCTTGTCCGGCTTGAGCAAGGGATTGAGGAGGCGCGGAACCGCCAGCACAAAAATCATCCCGCCAATGAGCCCCGACAGAAACAGGACCAGCGTGGCGGCCAGGACGTCGAGGAGGAATTTCGGGTCGCCCAGGCGCAGGTTCGCAGGGTCCAGGTATGGGGGTAACAGACTGCTGAGCCCGAGGACGCCGAGGGGCGCCACCACGACGAATCTGCTCACCAGCTGGAACACGCTGAAAATGACTTTCCGGCGGGTAGTGCACTTCGCGGGCGGAACGCGCCGATAGTTGGTGTTCGCCCTGATGGGCGGGGACCCGTGCCAGACTTCTCCATCGGGGATGGACATGGACGTCTGCAGCGCCGAGGCGTGCCCAAGCTGGGCGTCCTTCCCCATCGAGGTCCAGATGTCGAGCGTGGTGTTCTCCGATAGCAGGGCGTTGCTTCCCAGCGTCACGCGTCCGGTTTCGATGACGCCGGGGCGGGCCCGGTAGCAGAGGAAGAAGGCGTTCTTGTGGATGACAGCGTGGTCGCCAACGGTCAGCAGATCCGGGCACGCCGGCACGTTCCGGGAGAAGATCACCGCACCTTTGCCGATCTTTGCCCCGAGCATGCGCAGGTACAGCACATAAAGCGGTGAACCGGCAAAGAACACCATCGGATTGCGCCGTGTCAGCGTCTTCACCAACCAGAACCGGATGTAGTCCAGGCTCCAGAGGCGGATTTTCCGGGGCTTCCAGCGGCCGATCAGGGCCCACTTGAGGACCACGGGCGTCAAGGAAAGCACGAGGAACATGGTGGCGCCAAGCCCTACGGAGCGCAGCCACGTATCGAGCAGGCTCGTTCCAGTGGTGGTCCAGCCGACACCCACGACCAGCAGCCACGCGGCGAACATGGTGTAGCCGAGGAAGATGGCCAGCTGGATCGCGCCGCAGAGGACGTACTGGAAGGTGGCCGGGAGCGGGGGATCCGGTTCTGTTGCCGTTGGATAGCCGGGTTCCGGAGTCCGGGGGGTGCCTTCAGGTGCGGATGCGGCGGCTGTGAGCACTCCCGCCAGCTGGCGGACGGTCGGGTTCTGGTAGACGTCCTGCATGGCCGGGGCTGTCAGGTCCGTGTTGTTCCTGACCCGGGCGCAGAAGTGCGCCATCAGCAGGGAGTTCGCACCCAGGTCGCTGAAGAAGTGCGCGTCGGCAGAGACGCGGTCAAGGCCCAGGACCGTGCCCAGTTGCCCGGCCAGTGCGACTTCGGCCGGCGTCTCCGGGGTGGTGTAGGTTCCGGACACGGCCAGGCTGACCCGTTCGGATGGCCGCGGCAGCCGCTTCCGGTCGGCCTTGCCGCTGGCCATCATCGGAATGGATTCAAGCTGCTCGTAGTAAGAAGGCACCATGTAGCCGGGAAGCCTGGTGCGCAGCATCCGGTAAATGTCCGGCGCTTCGACGGTGCCCGCGTCATGGCGCAGCGTGAAGTACGCCGCGAGTTCCACCAGCCCCGGATCCGGTTCAAAGGTGTTGACAACTGCGTGTGCGATTCCCGGGAACTGCAGGAGGAACGACTCGATCTCCGCGAGTTCGATGCGGTACCCGCGGATCTTGACCTGGGTATCAATGCGGCCCAGGTACTCGATTTCCCCGTCCTTGTTGATCCTGCCCAAATCGCCGGTGCGGTAGATCCGTCCCGAAGGATTGTTGCTGATGTTCAGGAAGTCCGGAACAAAGGCTTTTTCTGTCAGGTCCGGGCGGTTGACGTATCCCCGGGCCAGGCCGACGCCGGCCAGACCGATCTCCCCCGATTCTCCCTGCGGAAGACAGCGGCTTTCGACGGGATCCAGGATGACAGCGGAGTAGGTGGGAAGCGGAACGCCCAGGGAGACAGGCCCGTCCGGGTCCACGAGCGCCCAGGTGGCCGTGACGGTCGCTTCCGTCGGTCCGTAGACATTTAGGAAGCGCCGGCCGGGGATGTGCCAGCGGGTCACCAGGTCCCGCGGGCACGCCTCGCCGGAAACCAGCAGGAAGCGCAGCTCGGGGAGGTCCTCGTCGATAGTGGCCAGCAGCGTGGGCACGCAGCACAGTGCGCTGATCCGCTTGGCAACCAGGTAAGCGGCAAGATCGGCGCCCAGCAGGGTGGACCCTGCGGGTTTGGGCACCAGCGTGGCCCCGGCGAGCCAGGAAACCCAGATTTCCTCAACCGAGAAGTCGAAGGCAATGGTCATCCCCTGGTACACGCGGTCTGCCGGCTCGATCCCGTAGAGGGCAGAGGCGACCCGGACGAAGTTGCAGATGCTGGCGTGCTCGATGGCCACGCCTTTCGGCCTGCCCGTGGATCCTGACGTGTAAATAATGTAGGCGAGCTCATCCCGCGTCCCACCCGGCAGGGACGCTTCATCCAGGCGGCCCGGGTCCTGGGCCTCCACGATTTCACGAACGTCGTCCAGGCAGACCGTCAGGGCGGCCACTTCCGGCAGCAGGTCCCGCAGGCGGGACAGGGAAAGGACGGCTGTCACATCGGCGTCCTCGACAATGTACTTCAGCCGGTCCGGCGGGAAGCCCGGATCCAGCGGGACATAGGCGGCGTGGATCTTGAGCACGCCGAGCATCGCGACATAGGCGAAGGACGGCTGATCGAACAGCAGTGCTATCCGGTCCCCTGGCCGCGCACCGGAGTCGAGCAGGTAGCGTGCCAGCTGGTTGGCCCGCCGGTCTAGCTCCGTGTAGGTGAGGACTGTGTCCTCGGCGTCAACGGCGAGCTGGTCCGCGCTGCCCTGCTCGGCATAGGCGTCACACCGGTCCTCAAACAGCTGGTTTAGCCGTTCGCCTGTGGTCCAACGAGCCACATGGTCGGGGAAGGCCGAAGTCAGGACCGGCCCTGCCCCGTCCCGGCCTGTTGTCAGGATTCCGCGCAGCTCGGCGGGCCGGAGGCCACCGCGGCTCCGGGTCTTCACGTTTTTGGTCATTGTGCTGGTTCCTTCATTGGAATCGATCCCATGGAGCCGGGCTCTATGCCCGCCGTGTCAGCTTCGCCTGAGCGCTCCGTGAAGGGTGCTGGTGGCCCGCGGCGCCGGGGCGAGGGCCGCGGGCGGCTGCGAGCCGCGTGGCCGCCGACGTCTTCGCCGCCACCATGTCCGTGCTGAAGCCGAAGGCCGCCCGGACAGCCCGGACTGCATTCTCCAGCTGGTCGGCCCGGGTCAGTGCCCCGAGGCCCGTCTCTGAAATTTCGATCAGGTCCAGGTCCACCCGGGCCTTTGACAGCGCATTGAAAAACGTGGAGAACACCGTAGGAGATGACCTCATGCCGAGCCCGGACAGCATGACCTTGCCTGCCAGCCCGTTGTGCTGCAGCCCCTCGAAGCCGAGGTCTTCCTGCCGGGAGCGGAGCAGGGACAGGGCACCGGCGGACTGGGCTGCCGGCAGTGAAAACACGACGTCGGCACGCCGGGCGGTGCCCGGCCGCTTCTCGACGATGGACTGGACGCTGCTTCCCGGCTGGGACAGGCTCCGGAAAAGTGCCGACATGCTGGCAGCGTCATCTGGCAGTCCGGCAACGGTGATTTCCGCCAGTGCCTCGCACCCGGAGACCTCGGTGATGACCGCCTGCTCCGGCGCGGGCCGCTGGAAGGGGCTCCGATCAAGGCCGGGCAGGATCAGGGTTCCCATGTCGTCCGAGAATGACGACCTGACATGGATGGGCAGACCGAAACGGCGGGCGTACTCAACGCTGCGCAGGTGCATGACCTTGCTGCCGCAGGCCGCAAATTCAAGCATCTCCTCGCTCGACAGGGCAGCAATCTTCCGCGCCGTAGGAACTATGCGGGGATCCGCCGTGTAGACGCCGTCTACGTCCGTGTAGATCTCGCAGATGCCTGCCCCGAGGGCGGCTGCGAGTGCCACGGCTGTCAGGTCCGACCCGCCCCGTCCGAGCGTCGTCACCCGCCGGCCTTTCTGCGTCCTGCCCTGGAAGCCGGCCACGATCGGCACGGTGTCATGGTCAAGGCAGGTGCGGAGCCGTCCGGGCCTGACATCGGTGATCCGCGCCTTGCCGTGGACGCTGTCCGTGATCAGCCCGGCCTGGCTTCCGGTGAAGGTCCGGGCCGCCTGGCCGCAGTCCACCAGGGCCATGGCCAGCAGTGATGAGGAGACGGCCTCCCCCATGCTGAGCAGGGAATCCAGTGCGCCCGGATTCGGATTGTGGGCCACCCCGGCGGCCAGTTCGCACAGCTGGTCGGTCGTGTCGCCCATGGCCGACACCACCGCAACCACCTGGTATCCCGCCTCGCGGGTCTTGGCTATCCTGCGGGCGGCCCGGCAGATGCCGGCGGCGTCGGCCACCGATGAGCCGCCGAACTTCTGCACGATCAGCGAACCCCTGGGAACTGTGGGGCCGGTGTCGGCATAAACGGAGTGGGTCCACTCGGTCCAGAGCGGGGCCCTGGCTGTGGGGTGGAGTGGACTTGCAGGCGGTGCAGATCCGAAGGACTCGTCATCTGCCGGACGTTCAAAGGGCATGCTCATTGGATTTCCCGCGATCCTTACGTCGTCGTACGGCGGTTTTTCCTGGTCAGGCGCAATCTGGTGACCCTTGCGTGGTCAGGCGACAGTTTTGAGTACGGTCCTGCGGCCGGTGCCGGTGACAGATTCAGCCGCCCCGGCGAGGATCGCCAGTCCGCGGCCCAGATCCTCGGCGCTGATGGTCAGTGCCGGCATGGTCTTGAGGACCTCATCTTCCGGACCCGAGGTCTCCACGAGGAGGCCGCGGGCAAATGCCTCGGCTGCGATCTTTCCGGCCGCGTTGGCATCGGTGTAGTGGATTCCCGCCAGCAGGCCCCGGCCCCGGACGGTGGCACCGTCGGCCGCGTCGGCGATCCGTGCCAGCCCGGCCTGCAGCTGGTCTGCCCGCGCCGCGATCCTGGCCTCGAAGTGCCTGTCCTGCCAGAAGTGCTCCAAGGCTGCAGCGCCCGTGACGAATGCCAGGTTGTGTCCGCGGAAGGTTCCGTTGTGCTCCCCCGGCTTCCAGACATCCAGTTCGCGTTTGAACAGGGTGAGGGCCAGCGGCAGTCCGAAACCTGAAATGGATTTGGAGAGGCACACAATGTCCGGGACGATGCCTGATTCCTCGAAGCTGAAGAAGGTCCCCGTCCGCCCGCATCCGGCCTGAACGTCGTCCACGATGAGCAGGATCCCGTGCTGATGGCAAATGTCTGAGAGCTCCCGAAGCCAGGCGGCCCGTGCGGCCCTGAGGCCGCCCTCGCCCTGAACGGTTTCAACGATGATCGCGGCAGGCTTTTCCAGCCCGGAGCCACGGTCGTCCAGGGCCAGGCGGAGCCATTGGAAGTCGGGGGCACCGCCGTCGAGGAAACCATCGTACGGAATGCTGGACGCGTTGCTCAGGGGGACTCCGGCGCCGTGCCTTTTCATGGAGTTGCCCGTCACGGCCAGCGAACCAAGGGTCATCCCGTGGAATGCGTTGGTAAAGCCGAGGATGTGCGGGCGCCCGGTCACCTTTCTGGCCAGCTTCAGCGCGGCCTCCACACAGTTTGTCCCGGTTGGCCCGGGAAACATGACCTTGTAGTCAAGGTCCCGGGGCTTGAGGATCAGCTCGTGGAATGTCTCCAGGAACCGCCTCTTCGCGGCAGTTTTCATGTCAAGGGAGTGGACCACCGCGCCGGAGAGCAGATACTCCACAAGAGGGCGAAGAAGGGCCGGGTGGTTGTGTCCATAGTTCAGGGCACCAGCACCGGAAAAGAAATCGACGTACTCGCGCCCGTCCTCGCCGTAGATCATGCTGCCGGCCGCGCGCTCGAAAACGGTGTCCCAATTTCGGCAATAGCAACGGACTTCGGATTCCAGGGATTCAAAAATGTCCATCATGGGGATGTTCCTGCCAGCTTGTGTGTGAAGGGTGGCGGACATCTGCGTCCAGACCCTGTTCACTTTTCAAGAAGAGCCGCGCACAGCGGCATGTGCGGAACACTGCGGCCACCGCTATTTCCCCCAGCAGCGAATAGCTGGCTTCCCCACCGCGAGTACTCCGGAATGCAGTTGAGGCTTCAAACCTGCTGGTTCGACAGTAGGCAGATTTCGTGGCCCAACGCAACCACTCTGAGTACCTGCATCCTGGGCAGTGTTAGTACCTACTTACTCGCACGCGCAGCATTTTGTTCGCTGCCTACCTGACTCTCGTTAGAGTCCTTCCGGCGCGCCCGAAGCAGGCGGTAACTTTTCAAATATGGACGCGTTCCGCTCGATGCGCAGACCGCGAAAGACCACAACCGGAGCCTTAGTTGCTGTGGTCGCCGTGTTGCTGGCGGCGTGTTCGTCGCCTGCCGCGAAGCCCCCCACCCAGGCCCCGCCGGCTGTGACTTTGCCAGCGGAGGAAACACCGCAGTCTGCCCGGCCGTTGCCCACGCTGCCGGAGACCGTCACTCCCCGGCCGGGAACCGTCAGCCCCGCGCCGAAGGCAAAGGCCAGCCAGGTACATGCTGCCTTCGCCGGCAGGAACCTGATGAAGCACCTTGAGGCGCTGCAGAAGGCCGCGGACGATTCGGGCGGAAACCGTGCCTCGGGCACCCCGGGCTACGAAGCCTCCGCCCGGTACGTCGAGGAGCAGCTGCGCGCCGCCGGCTACAAGCCAGTCCGCCAGGTCTTCACGTACCGGGACGACGATGCGGACGTGGAGACCTTCAATATCCTCGCAGACACGGCTGGCGATGCGGCGCACACCATCGTCGTGGGTGGGCACCTGGACTCCGTTCGCCGCGGACCCGGCATCAACGACAACGGCAGCGGCGTAGCCGCCATGATCGAAACGGCCCGCTGGATGGCAGAAACGAAGGTCCAGCCAAAGAACAGGGTGCGCTTTGCCTTCTGGGGAGCCGAAGAGGTTGATCTGCTGGGTTCCAAGCACTACGTGGACTCGCTCAGCGACAGCGAAATCTCCCAGACGATGTTGAACATCAACCTGGACATGGTGGCGTCGCCCAACGGCGGACGGTTCGTCCACGATGGAGACGGGTCCACCTTCGGGGATGCCGGTCCCGCCGGATCGGACGGGATCGAGGGCACGTTCATGGACTATTTTGCGCAGAATGGATTGGCAGCTGAGGCCACGGTGTTTGACGGCGGCTCCGACTACCAGCCCTTCCTGGGGGCCGGCATCCCGACCGGCGGTCTGTTCAGCGGGGATGTTGACCGCAAGACGGCGGACCAGGTCGAGGAATTCGGCGGGGTTGAGGACGACGACCTGGACCCCTGCTATCACAAGAGCTGCGACACCATCTCGAACATCGACCCGAAACTGCTCAACGAAATGGCGGGTGCCCTGGGTTACGCCACAGCCGCCTACGCGGTGGCGCCCCGACCCGACTGAACATGCGGACTGAGTGATCGAACCGGGGCTGCGGGCTACGAATGAGGCTTCAGAAGAACCGCCACTGCCGCAGTGAAGGAATCCGGCAGCCCCACCGAGTCCGGCTCTACGGCGCCGACCAGCCACAGATGGCCGCCTTCCTGGCCCCCCACCAGAGGCACAGCCGCCACCAAAGGCCCGGCAGCCGCCTTTAGATGCCCTGGCAGCAAGGGAACTGGCCCGACCACGTCCACATCGCTCGGGTCGACAACGGCCAGACCCCTGCCCAGCGCTTTGAGGACTGCTTCCTTGCGCGTCCACAGGAGAGTCTGGACCCCCGGCCGGAGTGCCGGCTCCGCCCTCTGAAGGTATTCCCGCTCGCGCTCCGAAAGGGCAACCGCCCCGAACCCGTCGAAGCCTGCGGCTGTGCTGGCCTCCAGGTCCACGCCGACTCCCAGCACCTGTTCATCGGTTGTTGCAGCCAGAAGGCACCAGTCCTCTGCCCGGCTCAGGCTCGCCAGTACCGTGGGCCCGGATGGACCGGCCCGGTACCGGGGCGTTCCGTGCACGTGGTCGTCCCGGGTGCACTCCCGGCAGACATAGTCGGCCTGCAGAGCGCCGGCACCGACTCCTGCGGCCGTGGCGGCGTGGCGGCGCAACGCTATGCGGCCGGCCAGGAACCTGTCCCGCTGCAGTTCGGAACGGAACGACGCCGCCCGCTGACGCTCGCCGTCATCCAACGTGCCGGCCTGCCGAAGGTCCACGCTGGACAGCTTCACAGCGGCCAGCAGAATCCGGTCAATGTCCGGCCCGGCCGGCCGTTCGCTACTGCCTCCGGGAGGGTTGCTGCTCTGATGGTGAGTCATTGGAATCAACAGCCTATACTCCGGTGGCAATGTGCCCGGTGCTGCCCTGTGTGCTGTCCGGCCTGATCGGGCAGGCGCGGACCCAGTAAGCTCGAACCCATGAGTGTAATCCGTCCCGCAACACCCGCCGACGTTCCCGTCATCCTGCAGCTGATCCACGAACTGGCTGTCTACGAAAAGGAGCCGGACGCCGTCCGCAATACCCCTGAAATGCTCACCGAAGTGCTCTTCGGCAGCAACCCGCGCGTGTACGCCAACATGGCGGAGAACGAGGACGGCGAGGTGCGGGGCTTCGCCCTGTGGTTCCTGAACTACTCAACGTGGGAGGGCGTGCACGGGATCTACCTCGAGGACCTCTACGTCACCCCGGAGGCGCGCGGCGAGGGCCACGGGAAGGCGCTGCTGCAGCATCTGGCGGCCACCGCCGTCGAACGCGGCTATGCACGCGTCGAATGGAGCGTCCTGGACTGGAACGAACCGTCCATCAACTTCTACCGCAAGCTCGGCGCGTTCCCGATGGAGGAATGGTCCACGTTCCGGCTGACCGGAACGGCGCTGGCCGAATTCGGCAGCCGCAGCGAGGTTGGTGTCCATGGCTGAGGCAACGCTGGACACCGGCGTCCACCAGGGCCCCGTCCATACAGTCCGTGCCCGGCACAAGTTCCGCGGCATGCGCACCGCAGAACACTGCTTCACCCTGCCGCTGGACCATTTTGCCGGCTCGGACGGAGCAGGCGCGGCCGAGACCATCACGGTCTTCGCCCGCGAATACGTGTCTGACGAGCACAGCGAGGCCGAGGCGGCGGAGCTGCCGTGGCTCCTGTACCTGCAGGGCGGTCCCGGCGGCCGCGGCAACCGCTTCGCGTCGCTGGGCGGCTGGAGCAAGGCGGCGGCAAAGGACTTCCGCATCCTCATGCTGGACCAGCGGGGCACCGGCCTCTCCTCCCCCATTGACCGCAACACCCTGCCGCTGCGCGGTGACGCTGCGGCGCAGGCAAGGTACCTTGAGCATTTCCGGGCCGACTCGATTGTTGCCGACGCCGAGCTGATCCGGCAGGCCCTCGGCTCCGGACCGTGGACTGTCTACGGGCAGAGCTACGGCGGCTTCTGTGCGCTGACGTACCTGTCGTTCGCGCCCACCGGCCTGCGCGAGGTGCTGATCACCGGCGGGCTGGCCCCGCTGACCGGCTCCCCCGAGCGGGTCTACCGCGAGACGTTCAAGCGGGTGGCAGCCCGCAACGCCGAATACTTCGGCTGGTACCCCGAAGACCGGGATGCCGTAAACCGGATCGCCGATCACCTTCGCAGCACCCCGGAACGCCTCCCCGACGGCTCCCCGCTCACGGTGGAGAGGTTCCAGATGGTGGGATCCTTCCTCGGCGGAAACACCAGGGTGGACAACCTCCACAATCTGCTGGAGGACGCCTTCGTCGACACTCCCGGGGGCCGGCGGCTCTCGGACCCGTTCCGTGAGCAGGTCCGCACCCTGGTTTCGCGCGCAGCCAATCCGCTGTACGCGCTGATGCACGAGTCCATCTACGGCCAGGGCACGGCCACGGACTGGGCGGCGTGGCGGGTCCTCGAAGAGTTCCCCGAGTTCAGCCCGGACGCTGCCGAGATCCTCCTCACCGGCGAGATGGTCTACCCGTGGTACTTCGACCAGGATCCCGCCCTAAGTCCCCTGAAGGAGGTCGCGGAACTGCTGGCGGCCAAGGCTGACTGGAAGCCGCTGTACGACACGCACCAGCTGGCGGCCAACATCGTTCCGGCGGCAGCCGCCGTCTACCGCGACGACATCTACGTGGACCACGGGCTCTCCCTGGAGACCGCCGCCGCCGTCCGCAAGCTGAAGACCTGGGAGACCGGCGAGTTCCACCACGACGGCATTGCCGACGACGGCGAGGCCATCTTCGGGCGGCTCCTCGGCATGGTCCGCTCCGCCCGCTGAGGCCCGCGCGAACGGATTCATATGCGGCGCGAACCGGCAGATAATGCCCGCAAAATGGGGATTTGAGGGCATTACCTGCCAGTTCGCGCTTCAAACCCGCCAGGCATCCTTGAAAGAGACAAAGCAACCCCGGCCACCAGATGGCCGGGGTTGCTTTCTGCTGAGACGGGTCAGTAGAACCCAGTCGACGTCAGAACCTAGTCGACGTCGCTCAGGCTCTTCCGGGCGTCCTCCTCGAGGCGGGCGTCCAGCTTGGCCTTCTGCGCGCCGGAGCTCACCAGGCTGGCGATGACGGCGATGATGATGGTGCCGATGATGACCGCGAGCGAGACGTACGTCGGGATTTCCGGAGCCCACTCGATGTGGTGGCCGCCGTTGATGAACGGCAGTTCGTTGACGTGCATGGCGTGCAGGATCAGCTTCACGCCGATGAACGCCAGGATGATGGACAGCGCGTGCTTCAGGTAGATGAGGCGGTTCATCAGGCCGCCGAGCAGGAAGTACAGCTGCCGCAGGCCCATCAGGGCGAAGATGTTCGCCGTGAAGACGATGAAGGCGCTCTGCGTGAGGCCGAAGATGGCGGGGATGGAGTCGACGGCGAACAGCAGGTCCGTCATGCCGATGGTGATGAAGACGATCACCATCGGGGTGAAGACCTTCTTGCCGTTTACGGTGGTGCGCAACTTGCCGCCGTCGAACTTCTCGGACATCGGGATCACCTTGCGGAGCTTGCCGATGAGGGCGTTTTCCTTGTCCTCTTCGTCCTCGCCCTCGTCCTGGGCCTGCTTCCAGGCGGTCCAGAGAAGGAAGGCGCCGAAGATGTAGAAGACCCAGCTGAACTGCTCGATCACGATGGCGCCGAGCATGATGAAGATGCCGCGCAGGATCAGCGCGATGATGATGCCCACCATCAGCACTTCCTGCTGGTACTTACGAGGCACCGAGAAGCGGGCCATGATGATGATGAAGACAAACAGGTTGTCGATGCTGAGGCTGTACTCAGTCACCCAACCGGCCACGAACTGGCTGCCGTACTCGGGTCCCGTGAACATGAACATGGCACCGGCGAACACGAGGGCCAGTGCCACATAGAAGGCCACCCAGAGGCCGGCTTCCTTCATGGAGGGCTCGTGCGGACGGCGCACGACCAGAAGCAGGTCCATAAGGAGGATGATGCCGAGGACGACGAACGAGCCGACCTCGAACCAGACGGGAAGTTCCACAAAAATGCCTTTCGCAGGGTACAGAAAACCGGTGTAAGTCTCTCCGGCGAACCTGTGCACTTTGTGCTGATGTGGCTGCCCGCTACGCCCGGCAAGGCATCTGTGCCCTGCGTGTTGACGTTCGTAGCGCTTGGGATACTCCCCTACGTGACCACAACTTTACCCTAGAGGCACGGCTGCGCGCGCCAAGTGACGCCCGCCGCGCCACATGACACTCCCTGCCTGCCGCGCCCTACCTGCCGTGCCTGCCGACGCGCCGGATGCTACGCGTGCCCGGCCGACTGCATCTGGCGCAGTTCCTTCTTCAGCTCGGAAACTTCGTCGCGGATCCGGGCAGCGACTTCGAACTGCAGCTCCGCGGCCGCACCGTGCATCTGTTCGGTCAGCTGCTCGATCAGGCCCACAAGGTCCTCGGCAGGAGCCGCTGCCAGCCCGTCGGCGCGGACCATGGCAGCGCCCTTCTTGGCACCCTTGCCGGGCTTGGCCGCCGCCGTGATACCGCGCTTGCCCTTGCCGTAGTCAAAGCTGCCCAACAGTGCATCGGTGTCGGCGTCTTCCTTGGCCAGCTGGTCCGTGATGTCGGCGATCTTCTTCCGCAGCGGTTGCGGGTCGATTCCGTTCTCGGTGTTGTAGGCCACCTGGATGGCGCGGCGCCGGTTGGTTTCATCGATCGCGTGCGCCATGGAATCGGTGATCCGGTCCGCGTACATGTGGACCTGGCCCGAGACGTTGCGGGCGGCACGGCCGATGGTCTGGATCAGCGACGTGGAGGAACGCAGGAAGCCTTCCTTGTCCGCGTCGAGGATGCTCACCAGAGAGACCTCCGGCAGGTCAAGGCCTTCCCGGAGCAGGTTGATGCCTACCAGGACGTCAAACGTGCCCATCCGGAGTTCGCGCAGCAGCTCAACACGCCGCAGCGTGTCGACGTCTGAGTGCAGATACTCCACCTTGACGCCATGGCCCAGCAGGTAGTCGGTAAGGTCCTCCGCCATCCGCTTGGTGAGCGTGGTGACCAAGACGCGTTCATTCTTGTCCGTTCGGGTCTTGATCTCACCCAGAAGGTCGTCGATCTGCCCCTTGGTGGGCTTGACCACCACCTCGGGGTCGATGAGTCCGGTGGGCCGGATGATCTGCTGGACGAAGCCGTCCGACTTGCCCAGTTCGTATTTGCCCGGTGTGGCGGACAAGTAGACAGTCTGGCCTGTGCGCTCCAGGAACTCGTCCCATTTCAACGGACGGTTGTCCATGGCGGACGGCAGCCGGAAACCGAAGTCCACCAAGTTCCGCTTGCGGGACATGTCGCCCTCGTACATAGCCCCGATCTGCGGGATGGTCACGTGCGACTCGTCCACCACCAGCAGGAAGTCGTCAGGGAAGTAGTCCAGGAGGCAATGCGGGGCGGTTCCGGGGGCGCGGCCGTCAATGTGCGCTGAGTAGTTCTCGATGCCGTTGCAGAAGCCCATCTGCTGCATCATCTCGAGGTCGTACGTGGTGCGCATCCGCAGGCGCTGGGCTTCCACGAGCTTGTTCTGGCTTTCCAGAAGCTGGAGCCGTTCGGCGAGTTCGTCCTCGATCCGCTTGATGGCACGCGCCATCCGTTCGGGTCCGGCCACATAGTGCGAAGCCGGGAAAACATACATCTCCTCTTCGTCCCGGATCACCTCGCCGGTCAGCGGATGCAGGGTATGGATGTTCTCAATCTCATCCCCGAAAAACTCGATCCGGAGGGCCAGTTCCTCATACATGGGAATGATTTCCACGGTGTCGCCGCGGACCCGGAAGGTACCGCGGTGGAAATCCATGTCGTTGCGGACGTACTGCATGGACACGAATTTGCGGAGCAGGTCATCACGGTTCATCTCGGCGCCCTTGCGCAGCGTCACCATGCCGGCGATGTACTCTTCCGGCGTGCCCAGGCCGTAGATGCAGGACACGGTGGCCACCACAATCACGTCGCGGCGGGTGAGCAGGGCGTTGGTGGCGGAGTGCCGCAGCCGCTCCACTTCCTCGTTGATGGAGGAGTCCTTCTCGATGAACGTGTCCGTCTGCGCGACGTACGCTTCAGGCTGGTAGTAGTCGTAGTAGGAGACGAAGTACTCCACCGCATTGTTGGGCAGGAGTTCGCGGAACTCGTTGGCCAGCTGCGCCGCGAGGGTCTTGTTCTGCACCATCACCAGGGTGGGCCGCTGGACCTGCTCGATCAGCCAGGCGGTGGTGGCGCTCTTGCCGGTACCCGTGGCGCCGAGCAGGACCACGTCTTTTTCGCCGTTCTTAATGCGTTCGGTCAGTTCGGCGATGGCCGCGGGCTGGTCGCCTGCCGGCTTGAACTCGCTGATGACCTCGAAGGGCGCAACGACGCGGTTGATCTCCTGCGCAAGACTCATGCATCTAATCTACAGCCGGCCACTGACAGAAACCGCTGATTCAGCTTTGGGCTGTACCGTCACCTCTGGGCCGCGTCGGCGGAGGTGGAAACGTACGACGGCGGCTGCCAGCCGCTGCTTTCGGCCCACCGTTCCATGCGGGGAACCGCCACCTCGCTGAACCAGGCTTCCTTGCCCTCGGCGTAGCCGGCGGTGGAATCGTCGCCAGCGTGCAGGGCGGCCACACGCCGTTTCTCGGCGGCATACTCCGACCGGGCAGCAGGGTCCGCCCGCAGCCAGTCCCGGAAGCAGAGGGCAAACCGCCAGCCCGGCGAGCCGGCCACCCTTACGTGCAGGTTCACCGGCCGCGCGGGATCGGCATTGCCGTGCAAGCGCTTGGACCAGGCGGCGGGGTCGGGGCGCCCGTGCGGGCTGTCCATCAGGATCCCTGGCCAGAGCGGGAAACCGGCGGCGCTGAGCAGTGGTGCAATCCGGTCTGCCGTCGCGAGATCCGCCACCGCAAGCTGCAGGTCGATGACGTCTTTCGCCGCCAGTCCGGGAACCGCCGTCGACCCGATATGGTCCACGGCCAGGACGGCCTCCGGGGCAGCGGCTTTCAGCCGTTCGGCCAGGCCGGCAGCCTGGCGCGGCCAGTCGGAGTCAGGTGGAGCGAGGACGGGCGCCCCGCTGCGGGCGGCCACTGTGGCCTGGCTGATGTTCCGCGAGAAGGGCAGCACCCGCCCGTCCCACAGCCGGTGCACCGCTGCAAGCAATTCTTCGCGCGTGCCGGAGTTGGTGAGGACCGCGTCCGCTGCGGCCAGCCTGTCCTGCCGGGACGCCTGGGCAGCCATCCGCGAACGGGCATCCGCTTCAGTCATGCCACGGTGCTCGGTCATGCGCTGCAGCCGGATAGCCTCGGGCGCATCCACCACCAGCACGAGGTGGAAGTTCTTCTGCTGACCGGTTTCCACCAGGAGCGGGATGTCCTGCACCACCACCGCGTCCGCCGGTGCCGCCGCGATCACCGCCGCGGCGCGTTCGCGGACCAGCGGATGGATGATGCCGTTCAGTTCTGCCCGCCGTTCCGGATGCTGGAACACAATGGCCCCGAGCCGCGGCCGGTTGAGCCGTCTCTCGCCGTCGAGGATGTCCGGGCCGAAAGCGGCCACGACGGCGGCCAGGCCCGGAGTGCCCGGTTCCACCACTTCCCGGGCGATCGCGTCGGCGTCGACGAGGACCGCCCCCAGTTCCGCCAGGCGCGCAGCCACCAACGACTTTCCCGAGGCGATGCCGCCCGTCAA
This sequence comes from Arthrobacter globiformis, assembly GCF_046536215.2. GTDB lineage: Bacteria > Actinomycetota > Actinomycetes > Actinomycetales > Micrococcaceae > Arthrobacter > Arthrobacter globiformis_E. The sequence continues at coordinate 577,139 of NZ_CM143421.1, forward strand.
CCCAATCTTCAGCACTCCCCAAGACTAATCCCCACCGTCCCCCTAACCTCGCTTCGCTCGGCCAGGGAACCTCCCCGCTGCCTCCCCAATCTCGCAAGCTCGATGGGGGCCCCTCGGCAGCGTGGGCCCAGACGGCGTGGGCCCACCCACCGCCTCCGTAGCCTCGCTTCGCTCGGCCAGGGAACCTCCCCGCTGCCTCCCCAATCTCGCAAGCTCGATGGGGGCCCCTCGGCAGCGTGGGCCCAGACGGCGTGGGCCCACCCACCGCCTCCGCAGCTTCGCTTCGCTCGGCCAGGGAACCTCCCCGATGCCTCCCCAATCTCGCAAGCTCGATGGGGGCCCCTCGGCAGCGTGGGCCCAGACGGCGTGGGCCCATGTCCTAGACTTGGGCGGTGCAAGAGCAAGAGAGCAGGGCATCCGCGTATACAACGCTGGCTTCCGGGGACGGCTTCCGACACGAGATCGAGATCAAGCGCTCCCGGTTCATCACGGTGCTGCGCCGGGCGGCCACCGAAGAGGACGCCCGCGCCGTGGTCTCCGAACTCCGGCGGGAATTCCATGACGCCCGGCACCACTGCTCCGCCTTCGTGCTGGGCCCGGACCGGGACGTCCAGCGTTCCAGCGACGACGGCGAACCGTCAGGCACCGCCGGAATCCCCATGCTGGAAGCCCTCCTCCGCCGGGAAACCGCGCCCGGGGTGACGGACCTCAGCGACGTGAGCGCCGTCGTCGTGCGTTATTTCGGCGGGATCCTGCTGGGGGCCGGCGGGCTGGTGCGCGCCTACTCCGATTCGGTCTCGACGGCCTTGGAGCTGGCCCCGATGGTGCAGCGCCGGCGGCTGCGCATCTGTGCCGTGCGGGTACCGCACGCCGCGGCCGGGCGCCTCGAGAACGACCTCCGCAGCGCGGGCTATGCGATGGCGGAGACCGGCTACGAGGCCCAGTCCACGGTGCTCCGGCTCGCGCTCCCGGATGAGGCCGGGGACCTGGCCGCGGCCGCTGACCGGCTCGCCGCCATAACCGCCGGGAGTGCGGCCCTCCAGCGCGAGGGCACGCAGTGGATAGACGTCCCCCGCTGACCGCAGCACATAATGATCAGCTTGCTTATGAGTTTCTGCTTTCCTAGTGTGGGTCCTGTAAGGCATCACACGGAAAAGGAGGACGCATGTCAGAGCACGACATCACCGGCAAGAGGGTCGCGTTTCTGCTGACGGACGGCGTGGAGCAGGTTGAACTGACCAGCCCGTGGGACGCGGTCAAGAACGCCGGCGGCGAGCCTGTGCTGGTGGCCCCGAAGAGTGGAAAGCTGCAGGGTTTCGAGGGCGTGGAGAAGGGCAATACCTTCGACGTCGACCTCACCCTGAAGGACGCCAACGCGTCGGACTTCCACGCCCTGGTGATTCCGGGCGGCGTGGTGAACGCGGACCACCTGAGGGTGGACAAGGACGCGCAGGCGTTTGCCCGCAGCTTCTTTGAACAGCACAAGCCGGTGGCGGCCATCTGCCATGGCCCGTGGCTGCTCATCGATGCGGGCGTCGTCAAGGGCCGGAACCTCACCTCCTACCACACGCTGGCCACGGACCTGCGGAATGCCGGGGCCAACTGGAGCGACCAGGAAGTCGTGGTGGACCAGGGCTTCGTGACCAGCAGGAAGCCCGGCGACCTTCCCGCGTTCAACAACAAGGTGCTGGAGGAAATCGCCGAAGGCGAGCACGCCGGGCAGACCGCCTGACACCGCCATGCCAGCCGGCGCGCGAAACTGCCGGCAGCAAAAAAGGTGGCCGCCCCCTCTCGGGGACGGCCACCTTTTTATTGACTTTCAGTCAACACCGGGCAATTAGTTGCCGGTCAGCTTCTCGCGCAGAGCGGCAAGAGCCTCATCCGAAGCAAGCGTGCCTGCACCGGAATCGGTGGCAGCCGGCTCGGAGGAGTAGCTGGTGGCGCCGGAGTCGCTGTCGCCGGACGTTGCAGCTGCAGCGTCGTCGGCAGCGTGCTGGGCAACCTGCTTCTTGTGTGCTTCCCAGCGGGTCTGGGCGTCAGCGTACTGCTGCTCCCAGGCTGCGCGCTGCGCCTCGTAGCCTTCGAGCCATTCGTTGGACTCGGGGTCGAAGCCCTCGGGGTACTTGTAGTTGCCCTCTTCGTCGTACTCTGCGGCCATGCCGTACAGAGCGGGATCGAATTCGGTGCTGTCGGCGTCAACGCCCTCGTTCGCCTGCTTGAGGGAGAGGGAGATGCGGCGGCGCTCGAGGTCGATGTCGATGACCTTGACGAACAGCTCGTCGCCAACGGAGACAACCTGCTCGGCCAGCTCAACGTGGCGGACAGCCAGCTCGGAGATGTGCACGAGGCCTTCGATGCCGTCTTCGACGCGGACGAACGCACCGAACGGAACGAGCTTGGTGACCTTACCCGGAACAACCTGGCCGAGGGCGTGGGTGCGGGCGAAGGTCTGCCACGGGTCTTCCTGCGTAGCCTTGAGCGACAGGGAGACACGCTCGCGGTCCAGATCCACTTCGAGGACCTCGACGGTGACTTCCTGGCCAACCTCGACAACCTCGGACGGGTGGTCGATGTGCTTCCAGGACAGCTCGGAAACGTGAACCAGGCCGTCTACGCCGCCCAGGTCCACGAAGGCACCGAAGTTGACGATGGAGGAAACGACGCCGGGACGGACCTGGCCCTTTTCCAGCTTGTTGAGGAAGGTGGAGCGGACCTCGGACTGGGTCTGCTCGAGCCACGCACGGCGGGACAGCACAACGTTGTTGCGGTTCTTGTCCAGCTCGATGATCTTGGCTTCGATCTGCTGACCGATGTACGGAGCCAGGTCGCGCACGCGGCGCATCTCGACGAGGGATGCGGGCAGGAAGCCGCGCAGACCGATGTCGAGGATAAGACCACCCTTGACAACCTCGATGACGGTACCGGTGACAACACCGTCTTCTTCCTTGACCTTCTCGATGTCGCCCCAGGCACGCTCGTACTGAGCGCGCTTCTTGGAGAGGATCAGGCGGCCTTCTTTGTCTTCCTTGGTGAGCACCAGGGCTTCGACCTGATCGCCAACGGAGACAACTTCTCCGGGGTCAACGTCGTGCTTGATGGAAAGCTCGCGGGAGGGGATGACACCTTCGGTCTTGTAACCGATGTCGAGCAGAACTTCGTCGCGGTCGACCTTGACGACGGTACCTTCGACGAGGTCCCCGTCGTTGAAGTACTTGATGGTGGCGTCGACTGCTGCGAGGAAGTCCTCAGCGGTACCGATGTCGTTAATCGCGACCTGCGGGGTACCGGGCTTCTCGGTGGAGGTGATGGTCATGTAGTAGGGGCTCCGTTGTGGATAGTTAGTCGGTCAGGCAAACCGCCGCGCCCGCGTTATGGAACGCAGGCGCAGTGCGGGCACTCCGCAAGGAAGTACCTGGTCATCCTGATTTTGTGGATTGAAGAAAATGCGGGCACGTAGTATCCGCCCGTTTATTCTAGTGGCAAGCGCCAACCGGGGTCAAAGCGCTAGAAATGCGTCAGGCAGTGGGGTGCGCGTTCGACGGCGAACATCCGAGCGGCGCGGAACGCCGCGCCCGGCGTGCACTCCAGAATACGTCCGGACGCCGCCAGCGTCACGGGGTTGACGCCGCCGAGGTAGATGGCCGACAGCGCCGCCACATCGAGTTCGAGGTCGGGCGTGCCGCCCGCCGCGGCGGTAACAACGGCGGTGCCACCGTTAACGTCAAAGGTGAAGGTGCCGCCGGCCAGGCCGAGGGAGTCGGCGACTTTCAGCACCAGCCGCCCGTCGGCCGGGTAGTGCCGGGCCTCCAGTGCCTGCTTCACGTCGAGGATCCGCAGCCAGAGCATGTCCCGCGCCGCCGAGGATTCCACACAGCGCGCGTCCTCGAGGGCCCAGCGCAGCGGATCATCCACGGGCGCCTCGTCCCAGGTAACGCGTTCCACGAGGTCGATCGCGGCCAGGTACTGCCACAGCTCGAGGTACGCCTCGCCGGTGGCGGCAACCAGGTCCACGACCTCCATGGTGTACGGCGTGCTGGACCAGCCGGCGAACTTGTACGAGACGTAGCCGTCCACGTCGCCACCGGGGCCGTAGTGCAGCGCCACCTTGACCTTCGGGTCCTCGCCGCCGTCGCGGCTGACTGAGCCCGAGGCGAACTGCCGGTAAAACTCATGCCGGCCGATCGATCCCGGCGTGCTGCGGTGGACCCGGTCGAAGACTTCCGGAGCCAGCTCCAGCAGCACCTTGGGGTCGGCAACCTCGACGCTGCCCGCGGGGGTGTGGTTGAGCCTGAAACGTGCGGTGGTGTCCACCTTCACGGCCTGTTCGGACGTTGCCACGCCGAACCCGAAGCGGCCGTAGATCGAGGCCTCGGAGGCGGTGAGCGCGGCCATGGCGAGACCTTCCGCCCGGGCCAGGGCGAGGTCCTCCCCCATCATGCGGCGCAGCAGGCCGCGGCGCCGGTGCGAGGTCCGGACCGTCACGGCAGTCACCAGCCGGGTATCCAGCAGCCGGCCAAAACCGATATTCAGTGTCTTGGTCATGGTGCCGAAAGTGGCCACGGGAACATCGGCGCCGAGCGAATGCCCGGCAACGGTCCCCGTCTGGTACGCGCCGGTCATGACGCGCCCGTCCGTGCGCTGAAGTTCGATGCTTTTGTCCACGCGTTCTTCGCTGCGCCGGGCTTCGTGGAAGCCGAAGGCTACCGCGTGCATCCACGCAACCGACTCCGCGTAGGCAGGATCGTCTTTGGCCGCCGCTTGGAACCGGCGGATTTCGTAGTCCACGCTCAGATTCGACACAACCCCGAGCCTAGCCAATGGACCCGCCGGACCGCCACAGGCACGCTGAAATGCCTGTGGCGGCCGGCTGAACCCGGCGAGTCCAGCCCGGTAAGGCCAGTCCGCTGAGGCTAGTGGCCGGCGTCGTACCAGCTGGTGCCGACGCCGATCTGGACTTCCAGCGGAACGCTGAGTTCCGCGGCGGCAGCCATCTGCTCGGTGACGAGCTTTTCAACTGCAGCACGTTCGCCCTTGGCCACTTCCAGCACCAATTCGTCGTGGACCTGCAGCAGCATGCGCGACTTGAGTCCCTGGGCGGCCAGTTCCGAATGGACGCCCAGCATGGCGCGCTTGATGATGTCCGCGGCGGAGCCCTGGATGGGTGAGTTCAGGGCGATGCGTTCGGCGTTCTCGCGCAGCTGGCGGTTGGTGCTGGTGAGGTCCGGCAGGTACCGACGCCTGCCTTCGATGGTCGCCGTGTAGCCGTCAACGCGGGCTTGGTCCACCACGCCGCGGAGGTAGTCGCGCACGGCGCCGAACCGGTCGAAGTAGTCCTTCATCAGGTTCCGGGCCTCATCCACGGAGATCTCGAGCTGCTTGGACAGGCCGAAGGACGTCAGCCCGTAGGCCAGGCCGTAGGACATGGCCTTGACCTTGGAACGCATGGCGCTGGTGACCTCGGCCGGCGGCACGTGGAAGATGGACGAGCCGACGAAGCGGTGCAGGTCCTCCCCCTCGCGGTACGCCTCGATCAGGCCGGCGTCCCCGGACAGGTGCGCCATGATGCGCATTTCGATCTGCGAGTAGTCCGCGGACAGCAGGCACTCGTAGCCCTCGCTGACCACGAAGATGCCACGGACGCGGCGTCCTTCCTCACTGCGGATGGGGATGTTCTGCAGGTTGGGGTTGTTGGACGAGATGCGTCCGGTGGCGGCCACGTTCTGGGCGTACGTGGTGTGGATCCGCCCGTCCTCCGCCACCGACTTCTTCAGCGTCTCCACCATCTGCCGCAGCTTCGCTGATTCCCGGTGGGCCATGAGCTGGACCAGGAATTCGTGCCCGGTCTTCTCCAGCAGGTTCTTCAGGGACGCGGCGTCCGTGGTGTAGCCGGACTTGATCTTCTTGGTCTTGGGCAGCTGCAGCTCCTCGAAGAGGACGGTCTGCAGCTGCTTCGGCGAACCGAGGTTCACCTCGTGGCCGATCGCCGCGAACGCCCGTTCCTGGGCGTCGTCGATGACCCGGGCCAGGTCCGCGAGCTGCTCGTCCATCAGTTGCAGGGAGACGGCGATGCCGGCCGTTTCCATGTCCGCCAGGACCCGGGCCACCGGGAGTTCCAGCGTGGCCAGCAGGTCCTCAGCCTTGCGTTCCTGCAGTTCCGATTCAAAGAAGCGGCTCAGTTTATGAACGACGGCGGCCACCTGCACCAGCGCGCCGGACGCCGCGGCAGCGTCGTCGTCGAACTCCAGTTCCAGCTGGCCCGCCTTCGCTGCCTCGGCGGAAACATGGATGTTCAGGTGGTGCTGGGCCAGCTCTGCCAGTTCATAGGTGCGGCGGTCAGGCTCAATGAGGTAGCCGGAGATGGAGGTGTCGTCCACCACGCCTTCCAGGCCAAACCCGCGGTTGGCCAGGGCCTTCAGCGCCGCCTTGTAGCCGTGCAGCACCTTCGGGGAATCTGCGTCACGGAGCCACTGCGCCAGGATGTTTTCCGCCTCGGCGTCCAGCCCCGTGAGGTCCACGTAGGCGGCGGCATCGTCCCGCACGATGGCGACGGCGTCGGCGTCCTCGCCTATCCGGCCGGCCAGCACATCCACGGCGAGGGCGGACCGCTGCCCGGCGCCTGCCTCGAGGAAGGCCTTGAGCGAGCCGGCGTCCTGCAGTGTTGCGAAGTCGCGGCTTTCCAGGGTCTCGCGGTCCGCTTCGGTGACTTCGCTGGCGTACAGGTCAAAGAGCCGGGTGCGGATGGTCTTGAATTCGAGCTCGTCGAAGAGCTCCTCGAGGGCCTGCTGGTCCGGCCGCGGATCGGCCAGTTCGTCCAGCGTCACCGGGAGGTCAAGGTCGGTGTGGAGCTGGTTCAGCTTGCGGTTGCGCTTGACGGCGTCCACGTTGGCGCGCAGCGAGTCCCCCACCTTCCCGCCGATGGCATCGAGGTGCTCCAGGACGCCCTCCAGGCCACCGTAGAGGTTGATCCACTTGGCTGCCGTCTTGGGCCCGACGCCGGGAACGCCCGGCAGGTTGTCCGCCGTCTCGCCCACCAGGGCGGCGAGGTCGGAGTAGCGGGAGGGGCTGACGAAGTACTTTTCCTCGACGGCGGTGGCGTCCATGCGGGGGATGTCGCTGACGCCCTTCTTGGGGTACAGCACGAACACGTTGTCGGTGATGAGCTGGAAGGCGTCCCGGTCGCCGGACACGAGCAGGACCTCGTAGCCTGCCTTCTCCCCCATGGCGGCGAGGGTGGCCAGGATGTCATCGGCCTCGTAGCCGGGCATCTTGATGGTCTTGATGCCCCAGGCGCCCATGACCTGGTCGATGAGGTCGATCTGGCCGCTCATCTCGCGGGGTGTCTCGTTGCGGCCGCCCTTGTACTCGCTGTACTCGGCCTTGCGGTGAGTGGTGTCATCGGAGACGTCGAAAGCGACCGCGATGTGCGTGGGCTTCTGTTCCTTGATCAGGTTGATGAGCATGGACGTGAAGCCGTGGATGGCGTTGGTGTGCTGGCCGCGGGCGGTGGAGAACTTGTCGGCCGGAAGGGCGAAGAAGGCCCGGAAGGCCATGGAGTGGCCGTCCAGCACCAGAAGCCGGGGCTGCTCCGTCAGGGGGACGACGGGCGCCTCGGTGGCCGACACCGACGGGGCGCCGGTCGGGGACACGGCGACGTCCTCGAGGGTCTGGGTTGTGGACGGAATTGGGGCCGGTTTGGTTGTTTCACTCACAGGTGCCAGCCTAGTTGCCATGATGGACAATTTCACGCCCGGCCCTGCCGGTGAGGCCAGCCCCACAGCGGTGGAAGCCGCGGCGAAGGCCGACTTCCGGGAAGAGTTGTTTGCCGCCGGCGTTCCGGAGCACCTCCACGACTGGCTTGCCGGGTACGGCATCGGCGCCCTCGTGGTGAAGATGGGGATCAGGTTCCTGGAGATGAGCCCGGAGCGGTGCGTTGCCACCATGCCGGTGGAGGGAAACACGCAGGTGGCGGGCATCCTGCACGGCGGCGCGCACGTGGTGCTGGCCGAAACGCTGGGGTCCTTTGCCGCCGGGATGCATGCCGGTCCCGGCCGCCAGGCGCTGGGCATCGAGGTTGGCGCCACACACCACCGCGCCGTTTCTGCCGGCATTGTGACCGGAACCTGCACGGCCATCCACCTGGGCCGCACACTGACCACCCACGAAATCGTGATGACCGACGAGCAGGGGCGCCGGCTGTCCACGGCGCGCATTACCAACCTCATCCGGGACATCGGCCGGTAGCCGAGCTCGTAGCGGCGGCGCCGCTGAACAGCGAAGCTAGCGTTCGGGCCAGCGGTACCGAAGCTCCACGATCCCCCGCCCCTGGGGACGTGCCTCCTGCAACTCGAGTGGCGCCGTCGGGCCCTGGACGAGGGGAAGCAGCCGCTTTCCCCCGCCCAGCACTACCGGAATGACTGAGACGATCAGTTCGTCCAGCAGCCCGGCGCCGGCAAACTGGGCGGCGAGTTCGCCGCCGCCCACCAGCCAGATGTTTTTGCCGCCCGCGTCCGCCCAGAGGTCGTCGATGAATTCGGTGACCTCGCCGCGCACGAAGGTGATATCGGCCCCCGGCGGGGCGCTGAACTCATGGTGCGTGAAGATCCAGCAGGGCGTGCCAGGGTAGGGCCAGTTGCCGGGCTCGTGCTCCATCAGCCACTCGTAGGTGGTCCCGCCCATGACGATGCACCCGACGTCCGCCATGAACGTTTCGTAGCTCTCCTTGCCGCCTTCGAAGCCGTCGAACTGCAGCAGCCAGGCGAGGTCGTCGTCGGTGGTGGCGATGAAGCCGTCGAGGGAGGACGCAACGTAATACTGGACACTGGGCATGGGGCCAGCCTAGCCACTCAGGTCCCCTCTTCCCAGAGGCGGAGCTGTTCCCGGAGGCGCGGCTGTTCCCGGCAAGGGCGGCTAGCCGCCGAAGTACGGAATGATCAGGTAGAGCCCAAACAGCACGGCGATGCCGCAGAGCCCGAAGCAGGCGTAGGCAAGGTACTTGACCCACGCCGGTGCGGTGGCCTGACGGTCACCGGCGATGGCGGTGAGCCGGACGCCGAGGGAATAGAGGACCACCACGGTCACGGCGGCGATCAGCGTGGCGCCGGCTACGGTGAGGAGTTCCAGCCACTTCATCGCTGCGGGCCCTTCGGTTCGTTGTTCTTGGCGCGCTCGGCGGCGCGTGCCCTGGCGAGGGCCTTCTTCTTCGCGAAGCGGACAGCCTGTCCGGCCTCTTCGACTTCGACGGCGTTGTGGTGGCCAACCTGCGATTTGCGGGACACCAGGAACATGTACAGCACGGCACCGGTTCCGGCCACGGCAGAGATCACCACGCCGACAATGCCGGTCTTGACCAGCAGTGCAGTCAGGGCACCGACGATCCCGGCGGCGGGCAGCGTGAAGAGCCAGCCGAGGGCGATCCGCCCCACCATGCCCCAGCGCACCGTGGTGCCGCGGCGGCCCATGCCGGAGCCGATCACGGATCCGGAGGCCACCTGCGTGGTGGAGAGGGCAAAGCCCAGGTGGGAGGAGGCCAGGATGGCTGAGGCGGTGCTCGACTCGGCCGCGAAGCCCTGCGCGGGCTTCACCTCGGTGAGTCCGGCGCCCATGGTCCTGATGATCCGCCAGCCGCCGGCGTAGGTGCCGACGGCGATGGCAAGGGCGCATGCCGTGATGACCCACAGCTGCGGGCCCGAGCCGGGCTCCTGCGTTCCGGCCGCGATGAGGACCAGGGTGATGATGCCCATGGTTTTCTGGGCGTCGTTGGTGCCGTGCGCCAGCGCCACCAGGCTGGAGGTGAAGATCTGGCCGGTCCGGAAGCCGCCGCGCTTCTGCGTGAGCTTGCTGCCCGTCTCCGGATCGTGCCGGGACGTGAGCGCATAGGCGACGCGGGTGCAGACGTAGGCCACAATCCCGGCGATCACCGGGGCGAAGACGGCGGGCAGGATGACCTTCTGGAGCAGGGTCTCAAGGTTGACGGAGTGGAACCCGATGCCGGCCACCGCGGCGCCGATGAGGCCGCCGAAGAGCGCATGGGACGAGCTGGACGGCAGTCCCTTGAGCCAGGTGATCATGTTCCACAGGATGGCGCCCATGAGGCCGGCGAAAATAATGTCCGGGGTGATTTGGACCCCCCCGGACCCCTCCCGGATGATGCCGCCTGAAACCGTCTTGGCTACTTCCGTGGACAGGAACGCACCGACCAGGTTCAGGGCCGCCGCGAGGGCAACCGCAGTCTTCGGCTTGATGGCACCGGTGGCAATGGGCGTGGCCATCGCGTTCGCGGTGTCATGGAACCCGTTCGTGAAGTCGAAAAATAGCGCCAGCGCAATGACCAGCGCCACCATGAAGGTGATGTCCACCTGTTGCCCAATCTGCAGAGTCTACGTACAGCAGTTCCACTTCCCCTGCCTGCACTGCACAGCATAGTTCACCCAGTGTTCAGGAAGAGTTAAAGGGGTGGGGGTAGCGGAGCTGCAGCGCGGGCTTGAAGCCTTATCGATGGTACGCGTCCTGCGGACGAGGTCCAACCTGCGGCGGGTACGCTCTGTCACACCTGCCGGTCGGGGTGCCGGGCGAAGGCGCGGATGTCCGCCAGGTCACCCGGCGACAGGCCGGTCCGCGGATCGGGCGAGACCAGCAAGGCCCGGCGGCCAAGAATCCGTGCCCACGCCTGCGCACGGCCCTCGAAGGCGAGCTGGTCGTCCACCCAGACAATCCGCTCCGGCGTGTTCCCGCCCACGTCGGCCTGAATGGCTTCCAGCTTCCACCATTCCGCACCGCCTCCCGCCCCGTCGGCGGTCAGCACCGGCCACGAGCCGCCGTCCAGTCCGGTGACCGGGCAGAGCACGGCCGGCGCCAGCTCCTCCCAGCTGGTGAGCCACACGAACCGGACCCCGGGCCACAGGGCCAGCCGGTTCAGCGCCGCCACGAGCTCCGCAGCGTACGCCACCTCCAGCATCCCGGCGTAGGCGTAGCGCCAGGCTGAACCCCACGGCGTGGTGCCCGTCGGTCCGAACGGGCACACCACGCCGTCGACATCCAGGTACAGGGTGACTGTATGTTCCACAGGGTTCCTTCTCTGCCCGCGGCTCTGCAGCCAACGCTACGGACCGCGCGCCGGGACGGGCAAGGGGTCCGCTAGGCCGGGACCTTCTCCCGAACCGCCGCAACAGCCGGAACCACCGGAACGGCCGCGGAGGGCACGCCGTCGCCGTCCTGGCCGTAGAGCCAGTCGTTGTACTGGTAGTCGCCGTCCTTCCGGCTCTTGAAGAGCAGGTTGCGCAGGGTGCGGCCAAGCCCGGAGACGTGCCAGGACTCGCCCCAAACGCGGGCCGTGCGCTGGACCCGGGCGGTGCGTGCGGCACGGGCCGAGTTGAAGTTCCGGATGGCCGCGTCCCAGCCGGCGGCGTCGGCTCCCTGCCCGGTGAAGACAGTCCCGAGGCTCGCCTCCTGCAGCACGGCCGCATCCTCAAGGGCCTGGCAGGCGCCCTGGGCGAGGTACTGGAGCATCGGGTGCGCCGCGTCGCCCATCAGGACCATCCTGCCGGCCACCCAGTTTTCGATGGGGTCGCGGTCGTACATGGGCCAGCGGATGCCGGTGGCCAGGTTCTGCAGCGCTTCTCGGACCGCGGGAACGCAGTCCCGGTAGGCGGCCTCGAGCTCATCCACTCCCCCGTACTGTTCCTCGCCGCGTTCGAAGGATGCCGATTTGAAGACGGCGACGGTGTTGAGCAGTTCGCCCTTCCGCAGCGGGTACTGGACCAGGTGGCAGTCCGGGCCGAGGTACACGATCACGTCCTCGAGGTCGCCCTGGGGCGTGTCCGCCGTAATGGGAACAGTTCCGCGGTAGGCCACGTACGACGACGACACGGGGCCGTCCTGGGCCACCTCTCGGCGGAGTGCGGACTTGAGTCCGTCTGCCCCGAGGACGACGTCGGCCTCGTAGGTGGCCCCGTCTGCCGCCTGTGCGGTGGCGCGGCCGTCCACGGTCCGGACCGTTTCGACCAGGACGTCGTTGACCAGGCGGACGCCGGCATCCCGGCAGGCCTCGAGGAGGATGCGGTGCAGGTCGCTACGGTGGATGACGACGTAGGGCGCCCCGTAGCGTTCCTCGAAGCTGGCGCCCAGCGACTGCCGGGTGAGTTCCTCGCCGGTCACGGCATCCCGGAAGACAAGGTGTTTGGGCCTGACACCGATCTCCAGCGCCTTCTCCAGCAGGCCCCAGCGCTTGAGCACGCGCGAGGCGTTGGGCGCCATCTGCAGGCCCGCCCCGACTTCGCCGAATTCCGGCGCCCGCTCCAGCAGGGTGACCTCGGCACCGTTCTCGCGGAGGGCGAGGGCGCCGGCGAGGCCGGCCATTCCGCCGCCGATCACCAGGACATCGGTGGACGGTTTCGGGTTAGACATTGTTAGCTCCTACAGGGGTTGAGGTTGTGCGGATGGTTTTGGCGCCGACGGCGATCAGCAGGAGAGCCGAGACGGCGGCGGCCCCGGCGAATGCCAGGAAGTTGGAGTTGACGCCCAGCCCGGCTGCCAGCAGCAGGCCTCCGGCCTGCGGGGCGGCTACCGCGCCGATCCTGCCCACGCCGAGCGCCCAGCCAAGGGCTGTTCCCCGCAGGTGGGCTGGATAGTGGCTGGCAACGGCGGCGATGATCAGGCACTGCGTTCCGTGCGTTCCGACGCCGGCCAGGACCAGCATGAGGTACACCACGGTGACGGGCGGCCCGGCGACGAGCACAAGGAGGGCGACGGCGGCTACCGCGGCCGCCGCGACCGCCGTCGGGACGGGGCCGAACCGGGTCCCTGCCCAGGCGGTGGCAACAGAACCGACGACGGCGCCGAGGTTCAGGGCCAGCGCGAAGGTAAGCGCGGACCCGAGGTTGTAGCCGGCCAGCTGCATCAGGTTGGGAAGCCAGGTGCCGAGGCCGTACCAGGCAAAAAGGGTCACGAGCGTGGCCACGGCGTAGAGCACGCTCACGCCCAGGTAGGGTGCCCGGAGCAGGGAACCGAAACCTGCGCGCCGGTTGTCCCCGTTCGCGGTTTGGGGCGCAGGCGCTTTGACGCCGGCCGGCGGCAGGGTCTCCGGCAGGTAGCGCAGGCCCAGCGGAATGACGACCGCCAGTGCCAGCACCGCCACGAGGAACATGACAGGCCAGCCGAAGGCCGGGATCAGCGGGATGCCGGCCAGTGCGGCCAGTGATCCGCCGATCGGCACGCCGGACATCATCAGGGTGGCGATGGTGGACCGCCACTTGGCCGGCACGAGTTCCGCCACCAGGGCGTTGGCGGAGGGCACCAGTCCGCCGAGGCCAATGCCGGCCAGCAGCCGCAGCGCGCCGAAGACGTAGGCGTTCGGGGCGAAGGCGCACAGGATGGTGAAGACCGAGAACAGCGCGGCGCAGCCGAGGATGGTCCTGCGGCGGCCCCAGGTGTCGGCCATCCGGCCGGCGAAGACGGCACCGATCATCATGCCGGCGAACGCCATTGAGCCGACCGTGCCGGCGGTGGCCTTGGTCAGTCCCCAGCCGGTGTCGTTGATGAGGGCCGACTGGACGGTCCCGTAGACAATGAGGTCGTAGCCGTCAAAGACCACCAGCAGCCAGCAGACGAGCACGGCCAGGGCGGACTGCTTGGAAAACCGGGGCATAGCCGGCGGAAGGGCTGTTCCGGGCGTTGGCCGCTCCGTCGCTGCAGCGGAAGATGTGTGATTCATGCCACCAACTCTCATGGCTGGAACTATGGCTCTCCTATAGAATTCTGTTATGCAGAACTTGCCCCTCCGGAAGAAGCCGACGTATTCGATCGAGGCGGTGGACAATGCATTGCAGCTCCTGCAGCTGCTGCGGGACGGCGGCAGCCTGCGGCTCAAGGATGCGGCCGCTGAACTGGGCGTGGCCCCGTCCACCGCGCACCGCCTGCTGGCCATGCTGGTGTACCGGGGCTTCGCAGTGCAGGACGAAACCCGGCGCTACGTGCCCGGGCCGGCGATGGGGGCCGGCCCGGCCGGCGTGACCTGGACCCGGCTGCTGCGCAATGTTGCCCGGCCGCACATGGAGCTGCTGAGCTCTCGCCTCAACGAAACCGTGAACCTCATGATCCGGGTGGGCACCAAGGTCAGGTTCCTGGAGACGGTTGAAGGCACCAGCGCCCTTCGCGTCGGAGACAGGCAGGGTACAGTGCTGCCCGCGAACAAGGCGTCGGGCGGCAAGGCGATGCTCGCCGAGCTGGAGCCCGCACTGATTGAGCAGCTGTTCCGGAGCCAGAATGCGGAGATTGGCGGCGACAGCATTCCCGACGCCGAGTACCCGGCGTTCCTGCGGGAGCTGGAGACGGTCCGCAGCAACGGCTTCGCGGCCAACTTCGAGGGCACCGAGGAGGGCATCAGCGCGCTGGGCATGGCCCTGCACAACGGGAAGGGCGAAGTGGTGGGCGCGTTCAGCGTGGCCACGCCGGTGACCAGGTTCCGCACGGTGTTCGACGCCGGCCTGGTGCCGGTCATGCTGGAAACGCGCCGGCAGCTGGAAATCGACATCGCGGCGAATCCCGCCGAGCCCGGCTGACGGATGCGGCCGAGGGCCCACTCAATTCTGCTTGCCAGAATATGCTGTGGTTCACAGCCCCGGTCTCCCTAGTCTCGGTACTACGCCCAGACGTCATCCATCCCGACGCATCGAAATCACCGAGGAGGCCGCCGTGTCCATCAGCGCCGAGACCACGACCCACGAATCAGTTGCCGCCGCCCACGTGGCCCCGGAGCCCACGCCGGAGGAGAAGGTGCAGCTGGAACAGCTGTACCGCGACTTCGAGCAGGAGAACCTCATCCCGCTGTGGACCGAGATCGGTGACCTGATGCCGATGGTTCCCTCACCCAAGGCCCGGCCCCACGTGTGGCGCTGGAACGAGCTCTACCCCTTGGCTGCCCGCGCCGGAGACCTTGTCCCGGTGGGGCGGGGCGGCGAGCGGCGGGCCATAGCCCTCGCCAACCCGGGGCTGGGTGGCACGCCCTATGCGACACCGACGCTGTGGGCGGCCATCCAGTACCTGGGCGCCCGCGAGACCGCGCCCGAACACCGCCACTCGCAGAACGCGTTCCGGTTCGTCGTCGAGGGCGAAGGCGTGTGGACGGTGGTGAACGGTGACCCGGTGGCCATGCGCCGCGGCGACTTCCTGCTCACTCCCGGCTGGAACTTCCACGGCCACCACAACGACACCGATCAACCGATGGCGTGGATCGACGGCTTGGACATCCCGTTCGTGCACTACGCGGATGCCGGTTTCTTCGAGTTCGGCACCGAGCGGGTCACCGACGAGGCCACCCCGGACATTTCCCGCTCCGAACGGCTCTGGGCCCACCCCGGCCTGCGCCCGCTCTCCGGCCTGGACAACACCACCAACTCCCCCATCGCCGCCTACCGGTGGGAACACACTGATAAGGCCCTGCGCGAGCAGCTGCTGCTGGAGGACGAGGGCCACCCGGCCACCGTCTCCCAGGGCCATGCAGCGGTCCGCTACTCCAACCCCACCACCGGCGGGGACGTGATGCCCACCATCCGCGCTGAATTCCACCGGCTCCGCTCCGGCGCCAGCACCGAGCCGCTCCGCGAGGTCGGCTCCAGCGTGTGGCAGGTCTTCGAGGGCACCGGCAGCGTGCTGCTCAACGGCGAACGCAAGGACCTCGGCAAGGGCGACCTGTTCGTCGTCCCGTCGTGGGCTGAATGGTCCCTTGACGCGGAATCAGAGTTTGACTTGTTTCGCTTCAGCGACGCCCCCATCTTTGAACGCCTGAACTTCAACCGCACCTACACCGAAGGACGCAACAAGTAGATGAGACTCCTCACCCTCCGCACCGCTGAAGGAACCAAAGCCGTCCGCCAGGACGGCAACACCCTCACCGAGATCGACGGCTTCGCCGACGTCGGAGCGCTGCTTCAGGATCCCGCCTGGGAAGCCACGGCGAAGGCGGCCAGCGGCGCAACGCACGCGCTCGACGGCGCCGATTTGGCCGCCGTAGTGCCTTCCCCTGGCAAGATCATCTGCGTGGGCCACAACTATCGGAACCACATCAAGGAGATGGGCCGGGAGATCCCGGACCACCCCACGCTGTTCGCCAAGTACCAGGAATCCCTGATCGGCCCGAACGACGATCTGGCGCTGCCGCAGGAATCCGACACCGTGGACTGGGAAGCCGAGCTCGCCGTCGTGATCGGCAGGAAGGGCCGCCGGATCCCGGAAGCCCAGGCCGCCCACCACATCGCCGGCTACTCCGTCCTGAACGACATCAGCATGCGCGACTACCAGTTCCGCACTGTCCAGTGGCTGCAGGGCAAGACGTGGGAGAACTCCACCCCGTTCGGCCCGGCCCTGGTCACCAAGGACGAGTTCAGTGCCGGGCCGCTGATGACGTCGGCCGTGGACGGCGAGATCCAGCAGAGCACCCCCACCGGGGACCTGGTCTTCACTCCGGAATTCCTGGTCTCCTACATCTCCACGATCATCACGCTGAATCCCGGTGACGTGATCGCCACCGGCACCCCGGGCGGCGTGGGCCACGCCCAGGACCCCAAGCGCTATCTGCAGGAAGGCCAGGTCCTGGTCACCACCATCGAAGGCCTGGGCCAGCTGACCAACCGCGTGGTCAAGGAAGCCTGATGGCCGCCCGGCACGACCGAGCCACCGACCCGGGCCTGCAGGAAGAACTCCTGCAGGCCCGGCGGGGCACCGCGTTCTTCGCCCGCAAGCTCAACGAGCTCACCGATGCAGAGCTCGACGGCGGCTCCCTCCTCCCCGGATGGACGCGCCGGCACGTCGTGGCCCACGTCGGGTACAACGCCAGGGCGATCGCCCGGCTCGTGGAATGGGCGGCCACCGGCGTGGAGACGCCCATGTACCCCTCGGTTGCGGTGCGCGACCACGAGATCGACTTCGGGGCCACCCTGCCGCCGATCGCCCTGCGGAACCTGTTCGATCACTCGGCTGTGCACCTGTCCGTCGAATGGCGCGACCTGCCGGACCGGGACTGGGCCAACGAAGTGAAGACCATCCAGGGCCGCACGGTCCCGGCGTCCGAAACCGTGTGGATGCGCACTCGCGAAGTGTGGATCCACGCCGTCGACCTCGGCAACGGCGCAGCCTTCGCCGATATCCCGGAGGCTGTCCTCGAACGGCTGCTGCGCGACATCACCGGCGCCTGGCATGCCCGCGGCACCGATGCGGGGCTCATTATCAGGGTGTCGGGCACGGACCTGGTGTTCGGTGACACTGGAGCCCAAGACACCAGGCTGGGGGATCCGGTCACGGTCAGCGGACCGCTCGCCTCTGTGGCTGCCTGGGCCGCCGGGCGGACGACCCGGGCAGGCGGCGCCGGCATCACGGCCACCCGCGGTAAAGACGCGCTGTCCGAGGTGCCCGTAGCGCCGAAGTGGATCTGAGGGCAACTGTGGATCTGCGGGATGCAGGGCATCTGAGGGCCGCCGCAACGCCGGGGTAGACTGTGCCGGTCAGCGCTGGAGCGGATCCGACGGAAGGCAATCCATGGGCATGGCCGGGGCAAGCGGAACGATTTCGGACGAAGAACTGGACCTCCTGCACCGCTACTGGAGCGCGGCGAACTACCTGACGGTGGCCCAGATCTACCTCCAGGACAATGCGCTGCTGAGGGAACCGCTGCGGCCGGAGCACATCAAGCCGCGGCTGCTGGGCCACTGGGGCACAGGTCCCGGGCTGTCGCTGATCTACGCGCACCTGAACCGGCTGATCCGGAACACCTCGGCCAAAGTCCTGTTCATCGCCGGGCCCGGCCACGGCGGACCCTCGGTAGTTGCGAACGTCTACCTCGAGGGCACCTACTCCGAGATCTACCCCGAGATCAGCCGCGACGCCGCCGGCCTGCGCCGGCTGGCCCGGCAGTTCTCGACGCCGGGCGGCGTGGGCAGCCATGTGGGCCCGGCCACCCCCGGATCCATCCACGAGGGCGGCGAACTGGGCTATTCCCTCATGCACGCCACCGGGGCGGTGATGGACAATCCTGACCTCATCGCCGCCTGCGTGGTGGGCGACGGCGAAGCCGAGACCGGCCCCCTCGCCGCCTCCTGGCCCGCGCCGTTCTTCCTCAACCCCTCGCGGGATGGCGCGGTCCTGCCCATCCTGCACCTCAACGGGGCCAAGATTTCCGGGCCCACCGTCCTGGGACGCCGCACGGACGACGATGTCGAGGCGCTGCTGCGCGCCAACGGCTGGGAGCCCGTGACTGTGTCCGGCGACCAGCCCGGGAAGGTCCACCGGGCCCTGGCCACCGCCGTCGACGACGCTTATGCCGCCATCCGGGACATCCAGCAGAAGGCCCGGCACGCCGGCTCCGACGATGGCGTCCTTACGCGAACGACGGCGGCCCGCTGGCCGGCGATCATCCTGCGGACGCCCAAGGGGTGGACGGGCCCGGAAACCGTTGACGGCCGTCCGGTGGAGGGCACGTTCCGTGCCCACCAGGTTCCCCTGTCCGGCGTCAAGGACGATCCGGAGCACCTGGCACTGCTGGAGGAGTGGATGCGGTCCTACCAGCCGGAGTCGCTGTTCGACGACGAGGGCCGGCTGCTGCCCGAACTGGCCGCGCTCGCTCCTGAAGGCAGGCTCCGGATGGGGGCGGCGCCCTGGGCAAACGGCCAGCCGTCCGTGCCGCTGGAGATTCCGGACCTCGCGGAGTACGCCGTCAACCCCGGACTGCCGGGCTCCACCAGCATCGAAACCACCAAACCGCTGGGCGAGCTGTTCCGCGACCTCTACACAGGGACGGCCGACCATCCCCGGTTCCGGCTGTTCTGCCCGGACGAAACCAACAGCAACAGGCTGGGCGCCGTCTTCGAAGCCACCGACCGCTGCCTCCTGCTGCCCGGAAACAGCGACGACGACCACGTTTCGGCGGACGGCCGCGTGATGGAGGTGCTCTCCGAGCACCTGTGCCAGGGCTGGCTGGAAGGCTACCTGCTGACCGGGCGGCACGGGTTCTTCGCCAGCTACGAGGCGTTCGCGATGGTCAGCGCCTCCATGACCGTCCAGCACGCGAAGTGGCTACAGCACGCCCGCGAACTGGAGTGGCGTTCGCCGGTGCCGAGCCTGAACATCCTGCTGACCTCCACATGCTGGCGCAACGACCACAACGGGTTCAGCCACCAGGGACCGGGCCTGATCGACACTGTGCTGTCCCTGTCCGGCGAGGTGACGAGGATCTACCTGCCGCCGGACACCAACACACTGCTGGCCGCGGCGGAGCACGCATTGCTCAGCAAGGACTACGTGAACCTTGTGGTGGTCGATAAGCAGTCCCACCCCCAGTACCTGACGCTGGCTGAAGCCCGCGCGCACGCCGAGGCCGGAGCGTCCCGGTGGGAATGGGCCGGCAACGAGGACGGCGGCAGCACTGAACCCGACGTCATTTTCGCCTGTGCCGGCGACATCCCCACCGAGGAGGCACTCGCGGCGGCCTGGCTGCTGCAGCGCCACGTTCCCGACGCCACGGTGCGGGTAGTGAACGTCATGGACGCCATGGTGCTTCCGCCGCAGAACGTGCACCCGCACGGGCTCGACGACGGGACGTTCAGTTCGCTGTTCACGGACACCTGCGAGGTGGTGGTGGCGTGGCACGGCTACGCCCGTTCCTTTCACCAGCTCCTGCACGGCCGGCCGAACCCGGAAAGGTTCCACGTCCGCGGCTACAGCCAGCAGGGCACCACCACCACGCCGTTCGACATGGTGGTGGTCAACAGGATGAGCCGCTACCACCTGGCGCTGGAGGCACTCCGCCGGCTGCCGCACCAGTTCGACGGTGCGGAGGGACTGGCCGATCACTGCAACCGGCAGCTGGACGCCCACACCGAATACATCCGGGAGCATTTCGAGGACCTGCCCGAAATCCGCGGGTGGGTCTGGTCGCCGCCGAAGCCTTAACAGCTGCCCCGCTCCCGGAAAACCGCAACGCGGGGTCAGATTTCGCCCAATAAGCTCCCGTTATTGGGCGGGAAGTGACCCCGCGTTGCTTTATCCGGGAGGTCGGTTGCCTAGGAAGCAGGAGCCGCTGAAGCTCCGTTGACGTTCACCAGCCAAGCGATGCCGAACTTGTCGGTGCACATGCCGAAGATGTCGCCCCACGGGGCCTTCTCCATCGGGACGGTGACAGAACCGCCGTCGCCGGACAGCTTGTCGTAGTAGCCGCGCAGTTCGGCCTCGTCGTCGCCGCTGAGCGAAACGGAGATGCTGCTTCCCGGCGAGTAGTCCATGGAGTTGGGGGTGTCTGCGCCCATGAGCACGAGCCCCTTCTCCGAGGTCAGCATCCCGTGCATGATCTTGTCCGCCTCCGCGGGATCCTCACTGGCCTGGAAGTCCCCGAAGGTGCTGAGCGCCAGCTCACCGCCGAACACTGACTGGTAGAAGGTCATGGCGTCGCGGGCATTGTCACGGAAGCTGATGTACGGATTGAGCAGGGTGGACACGATCGGTTCTCCTTCGGCTGTACGTGCGGCGCCCGGTGTGCGGCGCCCGGCACTACACATGTTGCCCGAATCCGGCTTCCCTTCATAGGGGTTCACGGGCGTTCACGGAAGTTCACCGGCGGATACCCAGCCGCCGGTCAGGGCCGGAAGCGGTAGCCGATGCCGGCCTCGGTCAGCAGGTGGCGCGGATTGCCGGTGTCTGCCTCTAGCTTGCGCCGGAGCTGGGCCATGTACACGCGCAGGTAGTTGGCTTCCTTCTCGTACGCGGGCCCCCACACGCTGGCCAGGATCTGCTGCTGGGTGATGAGCTTCCCCGGGTTCCGCACCAGCAGCTCCAGGATGCTCCACTCGGTGGGAGTGAGCCGCACGGGCTCTCCGTTCCGCGTGACCATCCGCCGCCCCAGGTCCACGCTGAACTCCGGGGTGTCCACCGTGGACGGCTCGGTGGCTTCCGGGGCCCGGCGCAGCAACGCGCGAAGCCGGGCCAGGAGCTCCTCCAGCCCGAAGGGCTTGGTGATGTAATCGTCCGCACCGGCGTCGAGGGCGTCCACCTTGTCCGATGAGCCGTGCCGGGCCGAAAGAACCAGGACCGGGGCGGTGCTCCAGCGGCGGAGCTCCCTGAGCACCGCCGCGCCGTCCATGTCGGGCAGTCCGAGGTCCAGGACAACAATCCCGGGCGGGTTGCGCGAGGCGGCAATCAGCGCGGCCTCGCCGTCCGCGGCCGTCTCCACGGTGTAGCCATGGGCCTGCAGTGTGATGCGCAGGGCCTTCAGCAGGTGCTGGTCATCGTCGACCACGAGGACGCCGGTCACTGGGCAGTCTCCTGTGGCGCCACGGCAGGTGGGACTGCAGCAGCGGCGGATGGCCCGCCGTCGTGCCCGTTTGTTCCCGTAGACAGCGGAAGCCGGATGACCATGGTGAGTCCCCCGCCGGGCGTCTCTTCCGCCGACAGGCTGCCGCCCATGGCCGAGACGAATCCCCTGGCCACCGCCAGTCCGAGGCCGACGCCGGTTGATTGGGAGAGATCGTCCAGGCGCTGGAAGGGGCGGAACATCGCCGGCACATTGCGGTCCGGCACGCCGCGTCCGTGGTCGATGATCCGCAGCTCGCCGGCCGGGTGGCCGTTGAGGACGGCGCCGCTGAGGCCTCCCGACGCCGAGGTCACGGTGACGTCGGAGGCGGGCGCATACTTGACGGCGTTTTCTGCGATGTTGGCGATCACGCGTTCGAGCAGGACGGCGTCGGCGTCGACGGCGGGCAGGTTCGGCGGCAGCACCACGCGCACGCTGCCCTGCGGAAGCCCGCGCAGCGCCGGCGGAACGACGTCGAGCCAGCGGACAGGCTTCAGCAGCGGGCGTACCGAGTCGGCCGTGATCCTGGACATGTCGAGGAGGTTTCCCACCAGGGCGTCCAGCCGGTCCGAGCATTCGTCGATGGTTTCCAACAGCTCCTGTTGCTCCTCTGGGGTGTACGTGACGGCGGTCTGCAGGAGACCGCCGACGGCGAGCTTGATGCCGGCGAGCGGCGTGCGGAGGTCGTGCGAGACGGCCCGCAGGATGGCGGTGCGCATGGTGTTTCCCTCGGCCAGCCGCAGCACCTCCAGGCGGCTGGCGGCCAGCTGCTGGCGCTCCAGCTGGGCCAGCACGTGGGCGGCGAAGGCGCCCAGCAGGCTGCTGTCCGCGGCGGGCACCGTCCTGCCGAACAGCACCAGCCAGGTGCCGTCGTCGACCGGTTCCACGGTGTTCTCGGCGAATTCCGCGCCGTCCCGTTCAGAATCGGTCAGCTCGCCCGCGCTTGCGAGCAGCTTCCGCTCGGGGCTGCTCCCCCCGGTGCGGGCGGCCTCGCTGTCGCGGAAAGCAG
Organism: Arthrobacter globiformis; assembly: GCF_046536215.2. GTDB lineage: Bacteria > Actinomycetota > Actinomycetes > Actinomycetales > Micrococcaceae > Arthrobacter > Arthrobacter globiformis_E. Next base: position 599,476 of record NZ_CM143421.1, read on the forward strand.
GTGTGTCGCGGAAAGCGGGCCTGTCCGGGGAATCCGTCCCGCTCCGGAAGGCGGGTCCACTGAACAGGGCCGCGCCGCGGACACCAAAGACATCCAGTGCCTGTTCCAGCAGGCTGCCCACCGTGTCCTCCGCGCGGGTGGCTCCACGGGCCAGCTCGCCGAGCGTTGCGGCCTCGGCGCGTGCCCGGGCGGCTTCCTTGGAGCGCCGTGCCGATCTGTCCACCACGCCGGCCACGGCCACCGAGACGCCCACGAACACGCCCAGGGCAAGCAGGTCCTGCGGGTCCTTGATTGCCAGCTCCCCCACCGGCGGCGTGGAGAAGTAGTTGACCAGCAGGCTGCTCCAGAGCGCCCCAGCGACGGCCGGCCACAGCCCGCCCACGAGCGCCACGGCCACGGCCCCGGCGAGCTGGACCAGGACGGCGGTGGCCACGCTGTGCTCGATGACGGCGAGCGCCAGCTGCATCATGATGGGAACAGCAACAGCCAGCACGAACCCGACGGCGACGCGCTCTCGCCCAAGGTCCCGCTGCCGCCTGCGGCCCGTGCCGCGCCCGGCGAGGGGATGAGGCACCACCTGCACATCGAGGTCACCGGCACGGCGGATGATCCGGGTCTCCGTCGCGCCGGTCAGGATCCTTGACACCGGGTGCGCCCGTGACTGGCCGATGAGCAGCCGGGTGGCGCCGACGTGGGACGCGAATCCGAGCAGCGCCTCAACAGGGTCATGCGCGGCGACGGTGTGGTAGCTGCCGCCCAGCTCCACCGCCAGCCGGCGCTGGGATTCGAGGGCGCTGGTTGATTCGTGGGACGCGCCCTCCGCAGAGCGGATATGAACCGCGATCAGGTCGCCGCCGCCGGCGCTGTCCAGGACCTTGACGGCGCGGCGGATCAGGACCTCCCCCTCAAGGCCTCCCGACAGGCCAATGACGATCCGTTCCCCTGCCATGACGCCATTCTTTCACCTGACCGGCTCCCGCCTGCCAGCCGGCCCCTTCCTGTCCACCCGCCTGGGCGGCACGCGCGGTGGGGCGCCTCACACCGGCGTTAAGGATCCGTCAAGATTCCGCTGCCGGCGGTTCCGGCGTTCCTGGCCGGTGCTACGTTCGGCTTTGCCCCGCCAAAACGTCACGGGGCACCAACACCGATGAAAGGCACCATGACCACCATGAGCCGCCCGCCGGCGGAACCATCCGAGCTGCGCCACACCCGGAGGCAGCGGCTTTCCAGCTGGCTGCTGCTGGGACTTCAGGACAGCAAGGGGTCCCACCAGGGTCCCGGCGGCCACACCACGGCGCACGAGCGGAAGCATGCGTGGTGGCAGGTCATGTGCCTGACCGGCGTGGACTACTTCTCCACGCTCGGCTACCAGCCCGCCATCGCAGCCCTCGCGGCCGGCGTCATTTCCCCGCTGGCCACGCTTGTCCTGGTGGCCGTCACGCTGTTCGGCGCACTGCCGGTATACCGCCGCGTGGCTGGCGAGAGTTCCCACGGCGAGGGTTCCATCGCCATGCTGGAGCGCCTGCTCCCCCGCTGGGGCGGCAAGTTGTTTGTCCTGGTGCTGCTGGGCTTTGCGGCGACGGACTTCATGATCACCATGACCCTCTCTGCCGCCGATGCCACGGCTCACCTTATCCAGAACCCGTATGCCCCGGGCTGGCTGCAGGGGCAGGAGGTGACGGTGACCCTCGTGCTCCTGGCCCTGCTCGCCGCCGTGTTCCTGCGGGGGTTCAAGGAGGCGATCGGGATCGCCGTCGTCCTGGTGGCTGTTTATCTGGGACTGAACGTCGTAGTGGTGGCCAGAGCCGCCGTCGAAACCCTGGGCCACCCGGCCGCCGTCGGTGACTGGTGGCAGGCCCTGGGGACATCGCACGGCAATCCGGTACTCGCCGTCGCCATAGCGCTGCTGGTGTTCCCCAAGCTGGCGCTGGGCCTGTCCGGCTTCGAAACCGGCGTGGCGGTGATGCCGCAGGTCCGGGGCCGGGATTCGGACACGGAGGAGAATCCGGCGGGCCGCATCGAGGGAACCCGCCGGATGCTGACCACCGCCGCGCTGATCATGAGCGCCTTCCTCATCGCCAGCAGCTTTATCACGGTGATCCTCATTCCGGCCGTCGAATTCGAACCCGGCGGCCAGGCCAATGGCCGCGCCCTTGCCTACCTTGCCCATCAGTACCTGGGGAACGGGTTCGGCACCGTCTACGACCTCAGCACCATCGCGATCCTCTGGTTCGCCGGCGCGTCCGCGATGGCCGGCCTGCTGAACCTGGTGCCGAGGTACCTGCCGCGGTACGGGATGGCGCCGGAGTGGGCCAAGGCTGTCCGGCCGCTGGTTTTGGTGTTTGGCTCCATTGCTTTCCTGGTCACCATTCTTTTCGAGGCCGACGTCGACGCCCAGGGCGGTGCCTACGCCACCGGCGTGCTGGTGCTGATGACCTCGGCGGCGGTCGCCGTCGCGCTGTCCGCCCGGCGCCGCCGGGAGCGTGCACGCACCATCGGCTTCGGGCTGGTCGCCCTGGTGTTCATCTACACGACGGTCGCGAACGTCATTGAGCGGCCCGAGGGCATCCGCATTGCCGCGTTCTTCATCGCCGGCATCATCGTCATTTCGCTGCTGTCCAGGATCGGGCGGTCCTTTGAACTGCATGCGACGCACGTCCGGCTTGACCGGACGGCCCTGGAGTTCGTTGCCGCGGATGAGAGCGGGCCCATCGGCATCATTGCGCACGAGCCGCTGCGGATGACCGCGGAGGCTTACCGGGACAAGCTGACGTCCGCCATCGAGGTCAGCCACCTGCCGGTCCATTACCAGGCGCTGTTCCTCGAGGTGATCGTTGACGACTCCTCTGACTTCGAAACCGAGCTGCAGGTCCATGGCGTGGTGCGGCACGGCTACCGCGTGCTGGAGGTGCACGGGCCGGTGGTGCCGAACACCATCGCGTCAGTGCTCTTGCACATCCGGGATGTCACCGGGCTCATGCCGCACATCTATTTCCGCTGGACCGAAGGGAACCCGGTGGTGAACCTGCTGCGCTTCCTGTTCCTTGGGGAGGGTGAAATCGCGCCGGTCACCCGGGAAGTGCTGCGGGAGGCCGAGCCGGATGTCACCAAGCGCCCGTGGGTGCATGTGGGGTGAGTGCTTCCCGGGTTGCCTGCCCTTGGTGGTGGGTGCGCGGACGGCCCCCGGGGCCGTAGGCTCAACGCATGGCGAAATTCTTTGATGTCCACCCCGAGGACCCCCAGCCCCGCGCGATCTCGCAGATCGTGGAGCTCCTTCGATCGGGCGGGCTGATCGCCTACCCCACGGACTCCTGCTACGCCCTGGGCGCCCAGCTGGGGAACAAGGAGGCGCTGGACCGGATCCGTTCCATCCGCCAGCTGGACGACAAGCACCACTTCACGCTGGTGTGCAGGGACTTCGCCCAGCTGGGGCAGTTCGTGAACATCGGCAATGACGTGTTCCGCAGCATCAAGTCCGTCACGCCGGGCAGCTACACGTTCATCCTGCCAGCCACGAAGGAAGTTCCGCGCCGGCTGCTGCACCCCAAGAAGAAGACGGTGGGCGTGCGCATCCCGCGGCACAACTTTGTCCAGGCGCTGCTGGCAGAACTCGGCGAGCCGCTGCTGTCCAGCACGCTGCTGCTGCCGGACGAGGAGGAGCCGCTGACCCAGGGCTGGGAAATCAAGGAGCGGCTGGACCACGTGGTGGACGCGGTCATCGAATCCGGCGACACGGGTGCCGAGCCGACCACCGTCGTCGACTTCTCCGGCGGCACCGCCGAGGTGGTGCGGCGCGGCACCGGCGACCCGTCCCGGTTTGAGTAGGGAGGCAGGAGTGGGCGCCCACCCGAGCAGGGACGGGGTCACGAATTCATTAAGGCCGTAATACTGGTTCCCCGTGTCGGCCACGCCCTACACTGATGTCCACGCTGGGGGCGTGACCGTCTGTGGAAGCAGGACAGCATGGCAATGACGCCGCGGGGACTCTTTACCCCTGCACCGCCCGTGTCCGGGCTGGTGCGCCCACGGCTCATCCATGCGCTGCAGGGGACCGCAGAGGCCCGCCTTGGGCTGGTCGTCGCTCCGCCGGGTACGGGCAAAACCACACTGCTAACTCACTGGGCTGCACAGAATTTCGGATCGGTCGCCTGGCACCGCTCACGGCCACCTGACGCGGAACCCGGACGGATGCTGGCAAGGTTCGCCGCTGCCGTGGCTACAGCCGCGGACAAGGAACGTGCACGTTCCTTTCCGGAACTCGCGGCAATGGCCCACGCGCTGACCGTTTCACTCTGTTTCGTCGTTGACGATTGGCACGTGGTTGCTGGCAGTTGTGCTGAGGCTGAACTGGAGCAGCTTCTTTCCTTAGGCTGCCCCCAGATTCACTTTCTGATAGGCAGCAGGCGCCAGCCAGCGCTCAACCTTGCCCGGTCCGAACTCCCGTCGTTTGTGAAAGTGGACTGGGACGATCTGCGCTTCAGGGCGCCCGAAGTGGAGCAGCTCTTCCGGACCGCATACAAGCAGCCCCTAAGCTCCGCTGGCGTATGCAACCTAACGCAGAGAACGGATGGCTGGGCGGCCGCGCTTCAGCTTTTCCATGTGGCCACCAAGAGCCGCTCCACTGTTGAACGTCGACGTGCCGCCGAGTCGCTTGGTCCCGTCCCGCAGTATGCGCACGACTATCTGAGGCACCACTACTTTGCTGGTGTCCCACCGGAGCTGGAACGGCTGCTGCGGCATACATGCTTGCTGGAACACCTGACGCCCTCGCGGTGCAATGCCCTGCTCGGCGTGTCCGACAGTGGCCACCTTCTTCACGAGGCGGAAAAGCTCGGGGTTGTCGCGAGCGACGGCGGCGGAACGGCCTTCAGGGTGCCGGAAGTAGTAAGACGATACTTGGTTTCGACACTAGGCGATAGCGAATCCGTCGCGCCGGAGAATATCCGGCACCGCACAGCCACCCTCCTTGAGCAGGAGGGCGTCCACGGTGCCGCACTGCAGATACTTTCCGAATCCGGGGACTGGGACCACGTGCGGGCAATGATGGAACGTGCCAGCAACCGAGCCTTCCGGCCTGGCACATGTGGGTGGGTAATTGCTGCTCCCGAGTCAATGATCCGGAATGACCCCCTCTTTGCTTTGGCCAAGGCACGGCAACTCTTGGACGACGGCTACCCGGAGGCAGCGTACGCGACCGCCTCGGAACTTCCACAAACCTTGGCCGCAGAGGTCCCGCATGAGGCGGCAGCAGACCTTCGGAAGGCCGCAGCTGAATGGTCAGGCGACTTTCGCGGCACTTCATGCGGACCGGTCGGCCTTCTTCGAGCGGCCGTTCACGGACGCCCTGCGTCGGCGGCACGATCCCTGAGCAAGCGGAACGGTGCTGCGGACACTTTTGCCCGCGGAATAGCGCTGCTCATCGCCGGCGACCAGCGCGGGGCCATCCCATTTCTGCGACGTTGTGCCGAGCAACTGTACGCCGAGACGCCTGCGGCCCTCTGGGCTCAACTGACACTGGCTGTTTTCGCTCAGGAATCTTCCATGCCGGGCCTCGACGCGCGGTCTGAAGAGATCGATGCCGTTCAGCGCCGGGCTGAGCGCCTAGGGTTTAGCTGGCTCGCCCGCGTTGCACAGGGAGCCCTCGCCGCCCAGTCCGGGAACGCGGGTTATCAGATGGCGGTTCAATCGGCCATCGAAAAATGTGAGCAGGACGGGGATTTGTGGGGCGGCGCGCTAATTGCGGCGGCGGCTGCTCTCGAACGACTTCGTACGGGCAGGCCTGACTATGGCGCCTTTGATGCTCTCACCGACAAGTTCCGTAAGCTGGAAGCGAGCGCCCTGGAGGCGTGGGCCCTGTCGGCGCGTGCCCTCGTCGCTGCTGCACAGGATCTACCCAACGCCATCGAGGAGGCGTTGGCAGCGGAGGCCTTTGCCCGTACTGCAGACGTGCCCGGTGCCCGGGCCGTTGCATACGCTGCCTTGGCCCAACTCAAACCGGAACACTTCGCAGATCTGATGGAGACGGCGATCGAAACGGCTAAGACAGCGGGCTTAGTTTGCCGACCATGGACCTGGGTTGCCATGGGTTCTGGGATCGGATCTACTCCAGCCCCACGCACACAGCAGCCAGCCTCACTGCTTGCCCGTGCTGCCGAAGCAGCTTCTGCGTTTGCTGTGCCGCCACGGTTGGACGTGCGCTGTTTTGGGGAGTTCTCCCTCCGCGCCGACGGCGTTGGCATCGACCTGTCGCGCGTGAGGCCGCAAGCCCGCACTGTCCTCCGGATTCTCGCAATCCATGCCGGACGCCCTGTGCATCGCGACCGTCTCGCCGCGACGCTCTGGGCGGACTTGGATGCGGCTTCGGCATTGCACAACCTGCAGGTCAGCGTATCCAGTCTTCGCCGCGCGCTGCAGCCTGCCGGGGTGGCCGGAGATTGTCAGCTTCTTGCCCGTCGGGGTGAGGCCTACGTGCTGGTTCTGGACGAACGGTCCAGAGTCGATCTGCTTGAGTTTGATCAGGCTGTGCGCGAGGCCGCGCAGGCCAGGTCGGCGGGTGACCTGGAGGGCGCGGCCACGTATCTCCACCGCGCCGTCGATTTGTACGCGGGTGAGGTCCTGCCGGAGGATGGCTCCGCAGAGTGGGTGTCTGACACCCGCGAAAGGTACCGGCTGCGCGCAGCGGAGGCCGCTGCCATGCTGGCCATTCTTGAGCTCGACTTCGGAAAGACCACCGACGCCGCTGCCGCCGCCGCGCAGAGCGTCGAAATCGACCCGTGGCGGGACGAATCCTGGCGCACCCTTATCAGCGTGTACCGTTCCTCCGGTGACTTGGCTGCAGCGGAGCGGGCTGAACGCCGTTACCAGGGCATGCTGAATGCGTTGGGTGTCTCTTCCGACCTTCGGCGCCAGCCCGACAGATAAGTGCGCTACCACCCGGTGAACTGTATTTCTGTAATGGTCACCGTTTTGGTGCTGGTGGTCCTCTTCGGGTCCAAGACAGTAAGCCGGACAGACTCGACGTGGTCCGCGCCTACATAAAAGCCATGCCTTTTCCCGTCATTCGGCAGTTCGATTTCGGGCAGAATATTTTGATACGACGTGTCCTTTGCACCTTTGTGATGCACGGATATCAGGACTTTCGAGGGCGGCTTCTCCCCTTGTCGAAGTACGGATTTGGATGGCCATCCCGTGATGAACACATAGACCAAACGAATGTCCGTTGAGAACTTTGCCTCAAGAAAGTTGGCGTTCTCCGCGTCCTTGAGCGTCGTCGCCCAAGAGGTGTCCACGCGACCGTCCCCGGCGAGTCGTTCTTCCCGCCCGTCCATTCTCCCCGAAGCCACCAAGACCGGGTCCTTGTGATCATTGAGGATTTCATCAAGGATCCGCAAAGGTGCACCTCCAATCGCATCCCTGTTGGCGCTTGCCACGCCGCCTGCCAGCCCGAGTACCGCCAGAAACGCCACGAACCGGACCGGGAATCGCCGGGACTTCCACAATGGGCGGGTGCCTGCCGGCAGCGCCTTTTGGCTTGGCCGCCTAAACAGCCGGGCCCACCACGACAACGTTTGATCGGGCTCCGCCTCGGGTTTCGGGGCCCGCAGGCTGGCAGCGCACCGCCGGCAGAAATTTCTGTCTGCCTTGTTCCCTGTACCGCATGAGGCACAGACCAGCGGGCCAGCGTCAGGGGAAGTCCCTTCAACCCTGCGACGCTTAGGTGGGGCACTGCCAATCAGCTCGCCAGGCTGCACGGGGGCAGGCTCCTCGTCAATCGTTGGCACGGGCTCGGTTGTTCCGGCCCCGGCGAAGGCGGTTCGCTGCCCGCTTGCGACGTGTCCTTGGGCGGTCCGGCCGTCGCCCATCTCGGGTGGGCCGCTGCCCGCGGCTCGCCTTCTACCGCCTGCCGGTTCCTGTGAATGATCGTTCTGCCCACCACCCGAAGGGACAGGAATCTGCGGCAGCGTTACCGTTTGCGGCGAAGTCTGGGGGCTCCGGGGCGGCCCTGCGGTGGACAGTTTCTTGCGGCTGTCTTCCCCCTGTGCCTGCCAGCTGAGAAAGGCTCCGCATGAGCCGCAAAAACTCTCACCGTCAGCGTTGTGCGCACTGCATTCGCCACAGATCAACACTGCCCGCTCCTAGTCGTCGTCGGGGGAAAGCACTTCAGCGGTGTGGGGAACGTGGGCTGGCTTCACAGAACTGATGATGCGCTCCAGCCGAGACACGCTGACGTCCCTGGCGGAGTCGGCATACACCTTTACGTGCAGCTTCGCTACGGCCTGGCCCGGCAGGCTTGCGCCGGGCGTCTGGGACCAGGCTGCACCGCCGCTGTCCTCGATGACGACGTCCCGGACGCCGCCGACGGCCAGCCGGACGGCATCGGCCAGGCCCGGGACCGTTCCGCGGCGCCGATGGATTTCGGCTGCATGGGCGATGACGTCCCGCCGCTGGCCCGTGGACCAGGAATCATGGACCCTGACCCCCACCCAGTCGGCCAGCCAGTCCAGGAAATCCTCGGGCGCCAGTCGTGGATCCAGATAGCATGCCAGCCCGTCCAGCGTGGTGAAGACCGGGGCGAGCGCATCGTCGAAAGCCAGCAGGAACCGCTGCAGGAAGGCGTCTTCCTGCAGTACCGCCGGCAGACGGGTGGCCAGCGGCACTGCGCTGCCCAGCCCGGGCACCATGCCTCGCAACTCAGGTTCCTTCCGAAACGCGCACCCTGTGGTCAAACGAAAAGACCAGGGCGTTGCGGTTGACTTCAATGCGCTGCTGCGGCTCTCCACGCTTCCCTGTCAGGGGATCGGCGGCAAAGACGTAGACCTCGTCGACGATCTCCGTGCCTGCAAGGCTCTGGAGGACAGCATGCACTTCGCCCGCGTGGACGGGCCGGCCGAACGGCCAGCCTTCGCCGTCGGGCCCTCCCCGGATCGGGTCGAAGTAGCTGTAGAGTGCGCGTAGGGCGTCCGCACGCAAGCGCTCCGTGGAGACCCGGGGACGGGCGGTCAACTGCGCCACCACGGTCACACCGCGGTAAAACGGCGGTTCGACCATCAGCCGTGCCCCGACAGGCCGGCGTTCGTCCAAGTAGGCGGCCACCGCCGCCAATGTCTCGGCGTCAGGCACGAGGTCGCGGAAGGTCAGCCGGTGGTCCTTGTCCGGCACCGCGGCAGGCACCACAAGGATCCGTACGCCTCCTGCCTCCTCGGCGGTGTCGGCCGGAATGCACCGGACCCGGGCGATGTCCGGGGCGGCACGCTTTGCAAGCTGTTCGTAGTCCTCGGCGGTGATGGCCCGGTCCCGGGTCCGCAGCGCAAGGGGTCCGCGTTGCTTCGCCTGCTCGATGGTTTCCCCCGCGACGCCGCCATGGGCGCCGCGGCGGTTCTCCACGCTGTTGACGAAGGGGATGGAAGAGCGCAGCACGGAGAGCGCCCGGGCAGCAACGTTTCCCCGCGGACCGCCCCCGGTGCTGTAGCGCGGAACGCGAATCGGGCTGCCCGCAGGCGGCACAGCCCCGTAGCTGCGGAGGGAACCGTCCGGCTCCCGCACCGCCGGCGGGAAATGCACCACGCCTGATGTCCGGTCGAGCACCACCACGCGGTCGTCCGGATCCGATCCGGCGAAGGAGTCGACTTCGGTCCACGACTCCCAGCCGGAGCCGGCGGCAACCTCAACAACGAAATCGTCACCACCAGGCAGCACGGGATGCCGGCCCAGTTCGAAGGACTGCCCCGGCACGCCTTCAGACATCCCGACCACCTCGTCGTAGATTGCCTCGGCGTGGACGGCGGGAACGGAGCCGCCGATTGTAAACGCGCCCGCGGAATGCACGGTAGGGGAAGCGCTGTAGGACGGATAGCCCTGCAGCGGTTCCACCACACGGCACTTCAGCCATCCCGCCCGGGTGCCTCCCTGAACAGATGCCGCATGGCGGTGCGGCAAATGAATCACCACGTCGCCCGGACGGTTCAGGCCGCCTGTCCCGTCACTGTCCAGATCGCACGACACCCATGCGTCGCCATCCCAGGCCTCCCAGACCAGCGGCGGGTTGTTCGGGTTCACGCCCACGCCCCTGACCTCGCACTCAAACCGCAGCACAACTGCGCAAGAGGGTGCGGCATCGTTCAAGCCCAGCAGCAGCGCGTCCCCGGGCACTGGCGGTGTGCCGAAACAGGCGAAGCTGCCGTCTCCATGCAGGGCCTCAGTCCGGGGCACGCCCGCAGCGCCGTCCGCCTGCGTCAGGACATGCGCCAGCCGGCGCGGCGGCACGGTCAGCTCGCGGGTCGTGGCAAACACGATTGCTTCCTCTTCCTCGGTGCGCCGGGTGGAGGCCTCGGTCCCCATGGGAATAACGACGGCATCGGGCTGCGGCGCCGACAGCCTCATCAGGAGCTCGACCGAGGCAGCGGTGGGCGGATGGAGTGTGACGCCGAGCAATTCGAGGAAGGCCACGTACAGGCGGTCGGGCACCCGGTTCAGCCGGTAAAACAGCTCGTCCACCATGAAGGCGAAGGTTTCGATGAGGGTTACCCCGGGGTCGGAGACATTATGGTCTGTCCATTCAGGGCAATAATGGGCCACCAGGCGTTTCGCGTCGTCCACGAGGTCCTGGAAACGGCGGTCATCGAGGTTGGGTGAAGGGAGCATTAGGAAGCGGCCTCCTCGCCGTTGCGCGGAATGACATAGAACGGAAACACCAGGTTGCGGGGGTCGTTGGTGCCCCTGATCGTGTACTGCACGTCGATGAGGAGCAGGCCGGCATCCACGCCGTCGAAGTTGACGGCTACATTTTCCAGGGTGATCCGGGGCTCCCAGCGGTCCAGGGCCACCCGCACCGCATAGGCAATGTCCCCAGCCGTTGCCGCGTTCGCGGGCGCGAAGACGTGATCGTGGACAGAGCAGCCGAACTCCGGCCGCATCGGCCGTTCGCCCGGGGACGTTGCCAGGATGAGGTGGATGCTCTCCTCGATTTCCCGCTGATCACGGACCAGGGCAATGCTGCCGGTCCGGTCCGTGCGCAGCGGGAATGCCCACCCGGCGCCTATGAACTCCTGCCCCACCTCGCTGCCTCCTGTCGTTGTCCGAACCTTGGGCCGGACTCAGTTGATGCGGACCAGGCCGCCCTTGACGGTGGTGGTTGCCCCGCCCGAGAGTTCCGCCGTCGCATCCCCCGCCACCTTTACGCCCGGGGCTTTCAGTTCGGCGGACGCACTGCCGGAGATCTTTACCGTCGCGCCCTTCAGTTCAAGTTCCGAGAGGGCTTCCACCGTCACTTTCTTACCCTTGATGGTCACCTGGCCCGTCGACGTCGTCACGGCGACGTCCTTTTTAGCTGTGACGTTGACCGGTCCTTCCGACAAAATCTCGATGGCGGCCTCCGGTTTCTGGACGAGTGAGATCTTCTGTTTGCCGCCGCTGGTGCTGACCGTGACCTTTTCGCCGTCGGGGGATTCGAGGAATTCCACGAGCATTCCGGTGCGCGAGACGAAGGCGCGCCGTGTAACGGCGCCGTCGGTCGAGCCCACATGGTCCGCCCAAGGTTTGTCTGGCTGGTCCTGGCCGTTGTACAGGCCGCCGAGCACGAACGGCTGCTGGAAGCTGCCGTGGCCGAAGGCCACCAGGACCTCATCCCCCACTTCAGGGAGGACGACGGCGCCGCGCGAGGCACCCGCGCCAGCCTGGACGGTGCGTGCCCACCAGCTTTCGTAGTTGTCGGACAGCACCGGGAACTTCACCTTGACCCTGCCTTGGTTTTCCGGGTCCTTTGCAGCCGTAACGACGGCATTGACCACTGCCGGCACGGCACCGCGGCTGTTTCCGCCGGCTGCTACCCCGTAGAGGGAGCGCTCGGATTCGTGGCTGACGGTGAAGGTTGTGAGGTAGCCGGTGTCGGGACTGAACTCGTGGCGCGAAGAGCTGAGCGTGTACTGGCCGTCGAAGGGTTTGCCCGCGCCCTTGAGCACCACGGCCGTCCCTGCCCGCAGCTTGGGGTTGCCCCGGGCGAGGCCTTCGAGTTCCGCAAAGGCGCCCCCGAGACGCGCGGCGAGGGACGCTGCGGCAGCGTCGCATTGTGCCGCCTGGTCAAAGGCCGTGGGAGGAGCAACGTACCGGGGACTTCCGAACTTCCTGGCGAGTGCGGCCGGGTCCACCTCCGGCAGTTTGGCACTGCGCGTCTTCGCCTGCGCAACGGCCACGATCGCCTTCTTTGCGGCGACATCCCAGCCACGGACCTCCACATCCGGGACCTGGTCCGCGGAGGTGACTGTGCCGCGCAGGGCCACGAGGTTCATGCCCCGCTCAAGGACCAAGGCGTCCTCCTTCGCGCCGCCGGTCCCGGCCGGCGCCGTGGCGGAGTCCGTCGACGCCCTGAAGTGCAGTTCACCGCCCGACACGGACAGAACCACCCCGGATTCGACGGCAAGCCGATGCAGGAAGTCCCAGTCGCTGATGCCGTCCTGTGCCACGTGCTGCAGGACAGGGCCCTTCGCGGTGATGGTACCGGCCTTAATTCCCGCGCGCTGGGCCACCCGCCGAACAATGTCGGCGGCTGTGCTCTGCAGGTATGCTTCAACTCGCCGCCCCCGGAACAGCCGGTGCGAATGGTCCAGGCCCCGGACGATCGTGTGGAGGCCTTCGTGGTCCATCTCGGTCTCCAGCGCAGTCACTTCACCCTCCAACAGTGGCACGGGACCACCGGGGCCGCTCTGCTGTACCGACAGCTTCACGGGTGCACCTATACTGAAGCCGGCCTTCTCCAGGACGATGGAAAATTCGTCGGTGAACCGGAGCAGGAAGAGGTCCGGGACGTTGCTGCTGTCATCCACATAGCCGGCCACAAGCCGTGCGGCAATCTCTGGCGGAAGCGGCCTGCCGGCCACCTCCACCAGCAGCACGTTGCTGAACTCCTCGCTATGAGCCACGGACCACCTCCCGCATCCGGCCACCGTTCGCCGGTGTCCCGGAAGTTAGCTCATCCACGGCCGGCAGCAGCACTGAGCTGCCGGGGCGGAGATGCATCGGATCGTCGATCCCGTTCGCGGCTGCCACCGCCCGCCACAGGGATGGGTCACCATACTCACGGTAGGCAATACCCGCCAGGGTGTCCCCCTCCACCAGCACGTGGACCCGTCGTGGCACCACGCCGCCGGAGCTCGGATTCTGCTTGGGCGGGTTTCCGGCTATTTCCTCCAGGGTGACAGTGCAGGTGGCCCGGACCGGCAGTCCGGCAGCGGTGAAGAGCGTGTATTTGACCTGGACGCTGGATATGTACGCGTGGAAGCCGGTGAGTTCGCCCCACCGGAACATCACCCACGGTGGTGAACCCTTGTGCTGCTTCAGCGAAGCTTCGGTGGGTACACAGCAGTCGAACAGTGCCTTGACCCGCTGGACCACCGCGTCGTCCTGCTTCCCGGAGGCGTCGAAGAACATTTCCAGTGACAGCTTGGAGGGCATCGGTCCCTTGTATTGCGGTGGGCCCGCCTTTCCGTTGCCCTTGGCCGTTTGGCGGGCCCAAGAGGCTGACTTGCCCATGGTCAGTTCTTTGGGGTTGAACTGGAAATTAATCTGGCCGAACCGCGGACCGGGTTTGTCCAGTGACCCGTCTATGGACGGTTCAAACAGCTCCAGGTAGGCATGCGAAAGTTCGAGTGCCTTTTCTCCGCCCCGTCCGGCAGCGCCTCCGGCAGCGGCAGCGGCCGCTGGACTGCTGGACCCCGCGGATCCCTTGGCGGGTGCCGGGACTGCCACTGTGGTCACGTCATGCTCCTTCCGTTAGCCAAGCTTCGCGACGAATCCGTGGTGGGCGATTTCAAGGGTTTCCATGATGACTTTCGGCTGGTCGGGGTTGAAGGAAGGACCCTTCCACCGGACGGGAACGACGTCGTAGAGTTCCCACCCGGCAATCTTGGTGCCGTTGGCGGTCATTGCCTGGATGACGCCGGTGCAGCGGGTGTATCCGGACGCCATGCTTGCGAACCATTTGGCGATCTTCTCCGTGTCCTTCCCCAAAGGCCGGGTGAGGGTGATGTTCGGATACTTGAGACGGGTGGGGAGCTGCCAGATGAACGAGTTGTTGCCGCCCTCCTCCCTGGTTTCCATCACCACTTCGCAGCCGAGGCCCTCGCACGTGGAAAAGGTCCCCAGGTCGGCGTTGTCCAGGGCGACGGTGTACCGGACGCTGACGGCTGTGGCGACGTCCTCCAGCATGGTTTCCTCAATTCGAATCAGTGCGCAGGCCGCGGCGCTCGCGGTCCAGCAGCATTTCGGCTTTGATCCGGCGGATCAGGGGCCCTGCCAGGCGTTTTGCCAACTCCTCCAATTGGTCCGGGGTTGCGGCTGCCAGCGGGCCGGGCGCTGCCGCCGTCGACGGTTCCTTTGCCTTGGTGGCTGTGCCTTCCGAAAGCGCAGAGCTTTCCGGAAGCTCAGTGCCTCCCGGAGGCGCTTGCCCGCTGGCCTCCGCAGGAGAAGGTGGAGCAGAATGCACAGCCGGCGCGGTTACTTGTCCCGTTGCAGCCGGAGCCGCAGCTTCCGGCTCCTCGGGCAGGCTGAGCCTCTGGACACTGCCGTTGGGACCGTGCGATGCCTGCCCGCCAGTCGTCGGTGCCGCCGTCGGCGTAGCGAGCGTCAGAACGACCGAGTCCCGGGTGGGCGTACCAATGACCCTGTCGGGTTCGGGGGAAGAGTAAAGCGAGGGTGAATGGCTTGCGGGTGCCGGAACAGTTCCAGTGAGGGCCGTGGCACTCTGAAGGGATTGCAATGCGAGAGGCTGTGTTCGCGGGGTATCACTTCCGACGGCGGTACTTGGCCCTGGCTTTTCCCTCAGGTCACTCAACGGCGGCACTTCGACGTACCCGAGGTCAGCAGAAGCACTCCACATGGGCAGGTGGCCATTGCCTGGGTCGTGGAGGGAAGCGAACCTTGATTCCGGCTGACTGATGAGACCCTCCGCCATGGCGCTGGTGGTGGAGCCACCCGCTGCACCATCGCGGTGGTCCGGAAGAGGGCCCGGGACGGTAGGCCCCGCAGGGGCCACCGGAACGGTTTGCGCCGCGGGCTGCTGAACTGCCGCAGGAATTGCGGTCATCCGCTGCCAGACCGCGGGCCTTAAACCACTGTGCATGGGCCGCGAAGCGCGTAAGACGGACCCCGCGGAAGCTGTCCCGTTTGCCTGCCCGGCACGCTGAACCGTTCCGGCCGACGGCACTGGAGGCGTCGGCGTGCCCCCGGCGCCAGGGGGTTGTGTAGCTCCGGCCGGCGCTCGCGGAATGACGTGAGGGGCGAACGGCCCCGGTGGATATGTCCTGGCCTGCGGCTCGGCTGACTCCGTCTGCCCGTGCTCGAACATTTGAACGGGGATTCCGGTTCCGGGGTCCCTACCGCTGCTGTTGGCAGGCTGCCCGAGGGTCTCCGCCTCGCCGAGGACGCGGCGGCTAGGGGCAGGCGCCTCCTCGTCGGGAGCAGACGAAGAGATGCTCCCGCTTCCCACCGGGCTTGGGGCCTGACCCGAGCCGTCGGGCGTGTCACCGAAGGAGTCGTCCGGCTGCAGCATTCCGGCCGCAACTTCCTGTTCCGTTGAGCCGGCTGTCTCCGAGTCACCCCGTGGGCCGCCCTCCTCGCTGCTGTGTTGTGCCTGTTCATGGGACGCCACACGGGTCACGACAGGAAGATCGGCCTCGCCGTCCCCATGGGAGCGCTGCAAAGGAAGCGCTTCCAAACGGGGTTCTCCTGACGGGGACAGCGAGGGCAGAGGCAAGGCATCCGAGATCAACTGCACCGACGAGCCCGGGGGTGCCGGCCGCGACGCTTGCAGAATCCCAGTGGCCTCGATCCCGACGTCCTCGGCGGGCCCGGATTCCTCGCCGGGCCGGGAAACTTCGTCGCCAGCCCGGACTGGGCTGGCGGCAACCATATCCGCCTCCGTGGCGGCGCCGCTGCCAGGAGCAACACCGTCATCTAGGCCCTCGACGCCCGATTCCGATGCCCCGCCCTGAGGCAACTTTCCTGGATCTGACTGACCGGCATCGTGTGTCGCCGTTGCTTCAGCGGCTGGGCGCACGTCCGGACCTGCGGCGGAGTCCCCCTGGTCCAGCCGCCGCTGCACGGGGGCCGCCTCGGGTGGAGCGGGCGTTCGCTGCACCGGTAGGATGACGTCCTGCGCGAATGAGGCCGGGGGCGAATGCATGTCAGGCGTGGAAATGTCTGAGGATTCAGGCTGCGAGAACGACAGCGGTGGCCCGAGTCCCAGCCGGCTCGGATACACATGCGGTAACGGTGCCGGGGCTGGAGTCCGTTCAATGGCCCTGTTCTCGGCGGCGCGCTGCACGGCCGGCGCGACCGGCAGCGACACGTATGTGGCACTTCCGTCGGAGGCGCTGTCCGCGGAGTTTGGCCGGAGCGGAGACACGATATCCCAGCCCCTGTTCGGAGATGCGGGTGCGTCCCAGTCAGCAATCCGGTCTTCTGATGCCGGTTCTCCGCCAGGATTGGCCGTCTCCATAGCCGCCAGGGGAACTTCGGGGTCTTTGCTGCCGCCACCCCGATTTTGGACGCCCAGCGGAGGCGGGACATTGGTGGGGGCAGCAGCCCTCTGTACCGCCGCCGGTTGAACGGGGACAGGCCGCTCCCCAGCCAGCTTCCCGCCGTCGTCGATCCCCGGCTCCGGCGCTGGCCCAGCGTCGGACACCTCCAGGTCGGCCCGCGCCGGCACAGCCGGAGCAGTTCCGGCTGGGGCGTCCGCAGGCACCGTGGTGCGCTGCACCGCCGTCGTAAGTCCGCCCGCCGAACGTGGGCGGGCAGGAGGAGCGAGCAGCGTCATCTCCGGCGGCTCCGAACTGTATGCTTCACCGGTAGCCGTGCCGCCGCCGTCGACGTCTATCACCCCCGGCGGCGCGTCCGCCGTGACCAGATGGCTCATGGCCCCGGTAAAGGATGGGTTAGTCCAGGCCGCAAGCGAGCCGGCAAAGCGCTCGGGGCCGTGCGCCAGTTCCATGGGGCCGATGGTGCGCTGAAGCGGTGGCAGGAAGGCCCAGCCAGCGGGCGGTACCGGAAGCGGCTGTACTGCCGGTGGTGCTTCCGCCCCGGACACGGACGTGCGGGGCCCGGCTTCGGAGCGCTCGCGTTGCCAGGGCCACCGCATGGTTCAGCGCTCCTGCGAAAGCCGGGTGTTAATCCCCGCGATTTCCCGGACATAGCGGAGCCGCTGACCATGTTCCAGATCAAGGATGTCGTCAAGGGGCCAGTGGAAGTGATAGGCCACGTAGGACACCTCCTCGTAGATCCGGTCCGGCGCGTACGTCATGATTCCCCCAGGCGGCCACCAGCGAGGTCGGCGGTGAAGCGGTGGGAGCATTCGGGGCAAGTGACGGCGATCCGTGTGTGTCCCTCGGCATTGATCCTGCGATAGAAATCCTGGAGGAAGGCGACGTCGGAAGCGAACATGCTCTCCACGACGGCGGACGTAACGGCCCCCAGCGTGCCGAGTGAGGTGATGACCCTGCCGAGGAGGACGACTGTTGTGTATGCCGCGTTCTCCTGGACCCGGGCATCGTAGAGCGGCAGCAGTTCGTCCCTGGCAGTGGCCAGGCGCATCACGCCTGTCTTGTGGACGGTGCCGTCCTGGTCAACGTAGCCTCTGGGCAGCTCAAAGTTGAACTCGGTGCGGAGCGGCTGTCTGTCGGTCGGGCCGGCTGGTGCTCTTGGCGGCCCGGGACTGCCAGCCTCCAAGTCCGGCAGAACGGCCACACCGTGTGTCCGTTGCATCATGAGATGGTCGATTCGTCGTAGCAGATGACGAACTTCTCGGTGGCCTGTTCCGTGGCGCCTGCCTTGAGCGAGTTTAGCTCTACGCTCTTCACCCAGCAGTTAACGAAGTTGTACGTCTTGAGCGTTTCACCTTTGTAGTCGAGCAGGGCGACGGCGGCGGTCTTGCGGGCACCGGCCACGTCGCCTTCCATGACTGTCTTGAGCCAGTCAGTTATGGTCTTGCTTTGCGTCAAACCGCGCGTGACGGTCAGCTCCCCGGCCTTCGGCCGGCCGATCAGCTGGCGGACGACGTATTTGCCGTCTTTGGTCTGCTGCTTCAGCTCGATCTTGTCGACCTCTGTCTTGAGGCCGCTCACCTCGATCACCCTCGGCACTTCGATCCCGTCAATGGTGACCGTGAATCCGTTCGCTGATGAGTTGTCAAAATCGCCGAGGGCCATGGTCTTGCTCCTTTTGAACTGGAAGTTATTCGCTCACGAGGCTGGTGCCGCCGGAGAACTGTGACAGCTGGAAGATGACGAACTCGGCCGGTTTCACCGGAGCAACGCCGATCTGGCAGACCACCTGGCCGGCATCGATCCCCTCCGCCGGGTTGGTTTCGGCGTCGCATTTGACAAAGAACGCCTGCTCAGGGGTGACGCCGAAGAGGGCGCCCTTACGCCATTCGTTGGTCAGGAAGGCGCTGATGGTCCTCCGGATCCGGGCCCAGAGGGCGGGATCGTTCGGTTCGAAGACGGCCCACTGCGTGCCCTGGAGGATGGACTCTTCAAGGTAGTTGAAGAGCCGCCTGACGTTCAGGTAGCGCCATTCGGCGTCGCTGGAGAGGGTGCGTGCCCCCCAGACGCGGATGCCGCGGCCGGGGAAGGTGCGGATGCAGTTGACGCCGATGGGGTTGAGCAGTTCCTGCTCGGTTTTGGTGATTTGGGTCTGCAGGCTGGTGACACCCCGGACCACCTCGTTTGCGGGGGCCTTGTGCACGCCGCGGGTGTCGTCGTTGCGGGCCCAGACGCCTGCCATGTGGCCGGAGGGCGGGACGAACCTGTTCGTTCCGGTGGAGGGGTCGAAGACTTTGACCCAGGGCCAGTAGAGCGCCGCGAACTTGGAGTCGAAGCCTCCGCCGTCCATCCGCCAGTCCTTGATCTGCTGCGCGTTCAGGTTGGGCGGCGGGTCGATAATCGCGACGCGGTCGCCCATCAGCTCACAGTGGGCGATCGCCGCGAGCTGGACGGCTTTGAGCGTTTCAGCATCAATCGAGCCCTGTTCATAGGCAGCCATCAGGTCCGGCACGGCGACCATGGTCACCTCGTCCACCGCCTCCAGGCCGCTGAAGCCCGTGCGGTCGGCGGCGTCGCCGACGTAGTCGTCCGCGTTCAGTTCGTCGGCGGTGGGTGGCTCGGGTTCGGGTTCGGGCTGGACCAGCTGGATGGTGCCCTTGTCCGGCTTGACCAAGGCGCCGCCGGTGGCGACTTCCTCAATGGTGACGATCTTTGATTCAGCGCTGACCTTCGTGGCCGCGTTGTTTGGTCCGCGCTTGGTGGTGACGTTGTCCCAGACCTCAGGCGGCTTGCCCTCGACCGTGACGACAATCTTGAACTGGTCCTCTGACGGGTTCTCTCCGCCGGCATCGGCGATCTCCACGGAGATAGGCTTCGGGTTGGCCGCATTGGACTTGGCGATCAGGCGGTAGCCTCCCAGCTCGGCCGTCGGGGCGGCCGTCACGGCTTTGGGCGCCTGCTGCTTCGGCTTCTCTTCCCGGGCTCCGTCGGCCCCGATGCGCACGACGTAGCAGTTGCCTCCCCCGTTGAGGAAATAGCCGTAGACGGCGTGGGCGAGATACGAGCCGGGGATGAAGTCCCCGAAGGTTTCGGAGAATTGTGTCCAGTTGGACACCAGGGTCGGCTGGTTGTCAGGGCCCTTCGATGCCAGTCCGACGAACGCAGCAACGGCGGTGCCTACGCCTTCGATGGGCCGAGTCCCTGCCTCGACCTCGTTCACATACACACCGGGCGAAAGATAGTTCGGCATTTCGTCTCCTCGTTGAACCCAAAACGTGGTTCAAGGGTCACGCGGAGACGGGGTGCGACGGTACGGCTATGTGGATGCGCTCACGGGAAGGATGGGGTGCACGAAGGGGCAGGAACGCATCAACTGGGGCGCCAGCTGCTGCGGATGGTCGGGCAAAAGGCGGCTCGGCTTTCAACCGCGACCTCGACGCGTTTCGACTCGAGCATGACCTTGCCCTTGATCGTCCCGCGACAGCAGCCATTGCTGTCATCCCCAGTCGCTTTTACTTGAAGTCTTTCTTGCCACGGATTGACCCATCCGGCATGAATACCCGCACTTGGTCGGAGGCCACCACAATGAATCTCTTGCCGCTGGTGGCCTGATCCTTGAACCACAGAATGCACTGCGGGCACTGAGGCAGGGTGGAAACACCAATAGCCTGGGCGCCATTCATCCGGTAGATGTTTTTCTCCGCGTGCACCAGGTCGGCACGGCCTGGAATACCCTGGTCGCGAGGACTGCGACGGGGAAGCCACTTATTTGTCGCCTGACTATATGCCTCCCGTTGCTCTTTATTGCGTCCCTCGTAGCCTTGCCCGTGGAGGTAGCTCCCAGTACGACGTAGCAGGCTATCAAGCTCGGCCTCCCACTTCTTGCGCGATTTCTCGGTCTTTGCAGCTTTGACGCGAGCTTCCAGACGGTTCTTCTCTTTCTCTGCAATGGGCGTCAGGGTAGTCATCGCAGCAATATCGTGTGCAGGCGCCAGCTCGGTAAACTTGGCCATCTCCGCTGCGACGTATGGAGTCATGCGTGTCATCGTCTCCCCTTCGGTCGGCACCTGGCCAGCACCCTGTCTGACTAAGTCCCCGCCACCGCTGGCCCAAACCTGTCCACGGTCTCCGCCCTCCTTCTTGTGACGTGCCACGGCCTTCCGCTTTTCGGACTCGGCAGTTTCTATCCCTGCTTTGATAGACGCATTGTCAACCGATTGGGCCATTGCCCCGCGACTTCCAATATCAGACACGCCATAGGTCCGCCCGTACTTCCCCAGATTGCGAGCCAAAGAATCGAGACCTGTCTGGAGGGAAACGTCTCCAGGCTGTGCAACTTTGCTGAGCTCGACATGATTTTGTGCCTGGACGAGAAGAGCAGTTGCAGCCGCGGCCTGCTCCGGATGCCCTGACACAAGTTCAATCTCCCGACGCAGCCTCGCGACGAGATGTTCCGGGTTGGAGGCCATCATGAGCGTCGGTTGCGGCCCCGGATTCAGGGTCAGAGTATGCCCTTCGGATCCGAGACGGAACGGCCGACGAATGATCCCGAGCTTCTCACCGGCTGCCCGTACTTTGGCCATGCCGGCCTCAGCCTTCCCCTTCACCCAGGCCTTGCCCGCGGCGACCTTCCCCTTCACCTTCCGCGCAAACCCTTTGATCCCCCGGATGACCGGGCCAGCCAGTTTGAGCCCTGTCTTGATCACGAAGTCGAGGGCCTGGTTGACCGGCTTCTGGAGCTTCTGGATGATCTCGCGGATCTTCTGGCCGATGCCACCCAGACCGATCGCGCTGGCCAGGAATCCGATGAGGATCGGGACCATTTGGCCTAGGACATCGTTGATCTTGTTCACCACACCGCTGACGTTGCCGCGCACAACGTCGGCGACCGAGTCGATGACGGTGTTGACGAACTTCATGATCCGCTCGGCATTGTTGACGAAGAACATCACGACGTCGTAGATCAACTTGCAGGCCTTGATGAATGCCGCTGCCGGGTTGAGCAGACCGATCAGCCAGGTGATGCCTGCGGTGATGATCTTCGTAATGACGAAATCCTTGACCTGCTCCAAGATCATGTCCTTGATGTTGCCGAGCTTTTCCAAAAGCATCTGCCACAGGCCAGCCAGGCCCTGGCTGGCGAAGACCTGGAAGATCTCCACGCCCTTCTCCACAGCGGCCATCGCCGGCTCGCCGATCTGCTTGACGAGGCGGTTGCGGATGTTGGCCCAGGTCAGCCCGAAGATCGAGGCGAGCAGCTTGATGATGCCCTTGATGTCGAAGGTGTCCGGAATCTCGACGCCGCCCTCCGCCAAGGCGCCGAAGAGCCAGCCCATCAGGCCCTTCTTGAGGTGGCCGAGGATGTTGTCCATGAACTTCAGGATGCCGCCCTTGACGCCCTCGATCAGGTTTCCCAGGAAGGCAACCGGGTTCTTGATGATGTCTCCGACGACGCCGGCCGCGCGGGAGAGCACGTTCTTGAGCATCGCAGCAAGCTCGCGAATGGTGTTGATGATGCCCTTGATCGCACCGATCGCCTTGTCCACGAGGCTCTTGTTCTCCGCCTGCAGCGCCTCGATCCGCTCATCCAGCCCCTTGCGCGCCTCGACGTACTTCGTCGCCAAGGCGTCCACCACGGACTCCTGCTTGGCGTTGACGTCACTTTCTAGTTGGGAGAACTTGTCGCCGATCTCCTTGGTGGCTTCGGCCCCGACCTTCTGCAGGTCGGCCGGGAGCCCCTTCACGTACGAGGCGATCTCGGATTTGCCCCTGGCGATCCGCTGCTTGGCCGCGGTCAGGTCTGTCCCGACGATATTCGCCACGTCGGAAATGACGCCGTCCATTCGCTGCAGGTACAGCTCGCGGCCAGCCTCGTAAAACTCGTTGACCTTGGGCGGCATGCCGGCGATCTTGTCCTTGAGCCAGCGGTACGCGCCCAGCCAGCCGCCGTACCGGTCCTTCTTGTACGCGGACATCTTCGCCTCGACGTACGCCTCGAACGCTGATCGGGCGCCGGCCTCGCCCTTCTCGAAGGCAGCCTCTACCTTGGGGTCAATCCCGTCGAGGATCTTCTTCACGTCGGCTTCGGTGGCCGCGAAGATGCCCTGGACCTTCGCCGTGACTTCGGCGCGCTTTGCCTCGTCCTTGGATTTGGTCTTGCCCTTGTCTGCGACCAGGTTGGCCAGCGCCGCTGCCTTGGCGCTCTGCATTCCCGTTACGCCCGCCGCCGTCTCCGCCGAAGCCTCGGCCTTGCCCTGCTGAAGAACCTGCTGCTCCTGCTGGCGGAATTCCGCGGGTGCTGCCTGGGCATGGTCAGCAGCGGCCCGCTTATCGGCAAGCCCCTGCTGGAACTCCGGCTCGTTGGACTGCGCCAACTGCTGCTCGGTGACCTCGGCGTCCGCCATCTCCTGGTTGGCTTGGTGGGCTCCGGCAGCAAGGTTGACCTGTTCGGCGGGCGCCGGCTTGGGCACAGCTCCGGTGGCCGGAACGGGCGCAGCCTGCCTGGGCTGTTCCTGGGCCATCGGTGTGACCGGCTTCGGGACGGCCTTCGACTGGTCCGGCGGGGCCGCCGTAGCCGCCTCGATGTCCTTGGCCTGGCCCTCCTTGCCCTGCGTGACGAGTCCCTTGACTTCGCCCTTCGCTTCCCCCGCCTTACCGGACTTCTTGTACTCGTCGGCCTCCTGAAGGGTCTTCGGCGACTTCGACTCGATGGCCGCCTTGACCGCAGCGATAAAGGCTTTCTTGTCGAAGGATCCCGCCTGCTGGGCGTCCATGGCGTCGACCTTGGCGGCTTTGGCCTGCCCGGCCACGTCGTCCGACGGCGGGAGCGCCGCCGCCTGGGCTTCGCTCGCCTTGGAGGCAGCGGGAGGATGTGCCTTTCGTGACTGCGCGAAACCAGCGATACTTCCGGTGACCTGACTGAAGGCAGGATCCTCCTCCGGCCGCACCGGAATTGGGGCCACGGGCGGCTGCAGGAGTTTGTCAGCAGGCAGCGCAAGAGGTGCCAGGGGGACCGCGGTCCCGCCGACGGGCGCCGCCGCGGCGGCAGGAACTTTCCCTCCTGTGGAGCCTTTGCCCGGGCCGCCAGCTTTGGCTCCCGCGGCCTTCCCAAGCGGGCTTACCGCGGGCACCGGTTTAGGCGGCGGCACCGGTTTCTTCCCTGCTACCTGCCCCGGGCCGAATCCCGTCCTGGTCACCGCCAGGGCTGCGGCGGGCGGCTTCGGGCCGTCCAGATCCACGGGCACTCCGGCGGCGCTCGCGGCCTTGAGGCCCTTCTCAACCGTGGCGATGGCGGGATCGCTCTTCCGGATCTCCGTCAGTGCTGAGTCAATCTCAGCGACAGCCTGCTCCCCCGGCGATTTCTGCTTCGCTGCCATGAGCGCACCCACAGCAGCATTACCGGCTTGCCGCTGCAGTGCCAGCACGGTACGGGGATCCATACCGGCCCGTGAACCATCGACTGCCCGCAGTCTGCCTGCGTTCAGCGCACCGCTGACCTCCCTGTCCGCAGTGCCAGTGGCCCAGCGCGAAGCTGTAGGACCGGCGCGCTGCGCCGGAACCTTTCCCGCTTGGCTGTGAAAAGCCGTCGACATGGCCTGCCCCGGCCGGATCAGCCGGGCTCTTCCTCTTCGGCCTCGTCGCGCTGGACCGGCGCACCTGCCATGAAGGAGCCTTGCGCCGTGTCTTTCTCCTGTTCCTCGTCCTCGCGCTGGACGGATGCATCGCGCTGTACGACGGCGGCATCCCCCGCTGACCGCTGGGCCGTGGCCGGCACCGCCGGAATGGACATGGCCCGTTCGGCCGTGGCGGCCGCCTCCCGCTCGAAGCGGTCGGAGGGGTCACTGACCCGCACGCCCGTACCCGTCGCCGTTCCGTCAACCGGCCCACTACGCTGCTGGACCACATGGGTGAGCTCATGGGCAAGCATCGTCCGGCCCGCGTCCGAGCCCGGATCATACTTGTCCCGCTGGAAGACGATATTGGAGCCGACAGTGTAAGCATGTGCGTTCACTGAAGTTGCTGAATCATGGGCGGCGTCGCCTGTATGGACACGGACGTCCGAGAAGCTGTGGCCCAGGCGGCCCTCCATGTCGGCCCGCACCGGCTCCTCCAGTGGCTGGCCGCCTCCGGACGAGACGACGTCGAGCACGGATGACCGTTCCTCTTCCGCGAGCCCGCGGACGCCGCTGTTGCCGACGGCGCGCTGAAGCGCCAGGATTCCCCGGGACCCGACGACGTCGGTCCGGCCGGCTGCCGCCGCCCGGAACAGCACGGCAGATTCCGCTGTGTCCGCCCGCGCAGGCTTGTTCCGCAGGTTGTCGACATCGGTCTGGTCATGGTCATGGCTGAGCATCATGCATCCCTTTCATCGGACCTACACCGACGATGCCCCCTGCCTAACGGGGCTACAAGCGCCACCACGGCGACGGTAAGGGCAGCCGTCGCTGCCCATACGGGCAAGTCGCCGGACCTGACCGTTCCGTCCCTCACCCACCCGGTCTGCCCCCAGTGGAGAGCATTCCCCAGTACGGGCCGAATTCGCTCTCCAGCATCAGCCGCCCGAGCTTGCGGTACTCGCGCTGCACGGCGGTGACCAGGTGCCTCATGGTCACCGTGCCGCCGTCGTCCGCTGCGAGGTACGCTGCCGTGATGGCGGCAGAGCGGATGGAACCACCCGCCAGCTCGAAGGCCTTGCCCAGGAATACGAGGTCGATGTCCGCCGAGCGGTCCAGCGTCCGGAGGCACCTGTCCCACAGCACGCTGCGGTGGGCCGTATCCGGCAACGGGAAGTCCACCAGGACATCCAGCCGGCGGGTGAACGCCTCATCGATGTTGGCGCGCAAGTTCGTGGCCAGGACCGCCAAGCCGTCGAATGTCTCCATCCGCTGCAGCAGGTATGCACTTTCGATGTTGGCATAGCGGTCATGGGCGTCCTTCACCTCGGAGCGGCGACCGAAGACGGCGTCGGCCTCGTCAAACAGCAGCACGCCGTTGACGCCCGCTGCGGCAGCAAAAATCCGCTCCAGGTTCTTTTCCGTCTCCCCCACGTATTTATCGACGACGGTGGCCAGGTCCACCACGTAAAGGTCCAGTCCCAGCTCCCCGGCTACCACCTCGGCGGACATCGTCTTGCCGGTCCCCGAATCCCCCGCGAACAGTGCCGCCACGCCGTGCCCGCGTCCGGCTCCGGGACGCATGGACCAGTCGCCGAGCACCCTCTCCCGGTGCTTGGCCCGCAGCGCCACTTCCTGGAGCGCCTGCAGGACGGCGTCGGGCAGAACCAGGTCACTCCACCCGACAACCGGTTCCACCCGCCGGGCCAGCCGGTCCAGGGCCGAACCGTTCTCGCCGCGCGCCCCCGCCCGCAGATGTGCGCTGGTGGCCCGCCCGTCCTCGGCCAGGGTGGCCTGCACAAGTGCGGTTCCGGCAGCGCGGACAACCTGCTCGGGCCGCAGCCTGAAAGCCGATGTCGCTGCCTCCATGTCCAGCCCGTTGGGCGACCCAAGGGCCGCCCGCCACAGCTCCAATCGCTCGCCTGAAGAACTTGCAGGAACGTCTACCAACAGCGGCGGCCGGCTGGTCCACGCCGGATCCCACCCGGCGTCGCCCACCAGGAGCACCGGCTGGGGTTCGGCGTGCAGGGCCTCCAGCACAGCGGGATGTCCGGAAACCGCGGCCAGGGGTGCGGCCACAAGCCCGGCGCCCCTCAGCCTCGCCTCCCGCACTGCGGCGTCCACCAGCGCAAGCGGTTCCCGCTCATTCGCCAGCCGTCCCAGATCAAGGTGGATCGCCGGCAAGCTGAAGGAACGGAGAGCCTCCGCTGCCAGGATGCGTCCGGATCCTGTTGCGGGTTCCCGCAGGTAGGCAAGCCTTACGCCCGCCTTGAGCGCCCTTGTCAGAGGACCCGGATTGCCCCACGAAATTTTGGGTGCGGCGGCCAGAACTGCGGCGAGCGCGGGCTCGGGGGCATCGTCACCCAGGAGATGCCCGACAACGCGGTCCGGCACCCGCAGCGCCCTGCCAGGCAGCGGGCGCTCCGGATCCTCGACGGCCAGCAGACCGCCCGAAATGAGCGGGCCAGACAATAGCCGCGCGCGGGCGCCGGCGGATGTAAGCGGTTCGCCACAAAGCGCCAGCGCAACGGCCACTGACGGGCGGCGCCGCGTGACGTCGTCATTCAGGTAGCCGAAGAACTGTTCGAAGCGCGGGTCCAGATCAGCTGCGAGCGCCACCAGCAGAAGGTCAAGGTCGAGAGCAGATAGTCCGAAAGTGTCTGCAAGCTCCCGCAGCCTCAGCGGGTGACCTGCCTCCTGGGCAGCGTCAGCCAGCGCTTCGCATTCCCCTTGCCGTACTGTGGCTGCGCCGGGCCCGTCGCTGCCATCCTCCAGGGACGACTGCGCGCCCTCAAGCAGGCGGTCCACCGCTTCTTCGCTGAGATACAGCCCCCGGAACGGGTCGTCAGGTTGCGGATCATCGGCCCGTCGCAAAGCCACCAGCGCGCGTATGCGCTCCTCGACTACGCCAACTCTTCCCAGAATGTGCGCAAGGCTCGGATTCTGCCCCATGCGGGGATCACCGGGCCTGCCGCTTGCCGTTGCCTTGGGCGGACGCCGGCGGTGCAACGTGCTGGTGACGGCCTACGTCGGCTCCCCCATCCAGCAGGTCTGCCATGTCAAGGTGCGTGCCTTGCGACGCCGGCGGGCCGGCCTGATAGACGATGCCTGTGTCGACGGGTGCGATGACTACGATGTCGAGCGAGGGCTTCAGCTCCCCGCCCAACGCGGACCACACGTCAGCGAACGCACGATCCTCCGGCGGGGGAAGACCCACGGTCAGCGGCACTGCGAGCCCGGTCTCCGCCAGCTGGCCAACCACGAGCTCGTCAGGCAGGGCCTCGTACTTGAGGAAGCACCGAAGCAGCTGGTCGAGGAGCCGATGCTCGTCCTCCGGCCTTTGGGTCCAAGCCGTGACCAGGTAGGACAGCTTGTAATGACGGGGCGCCGGGCGGCGGGTCCGGACATGGCCGTCCTCGCCGCGCTGCTCTGACAGACCCCGCTCCCGACGGCGGACGTCCTCGCGGATGTCGTATAGGTACAGGTTGACCGTCGGCGCATTCCGGCGGGCAGCCCAGTCCTTCGTCGGTGCGTCGAAGACGACGTCGACTTCCGAACCGTTGAGAGCGTCATTCCGGATGAGTGTGCGCAGCGCATCATCAACTTGGGCAATCACGTGACCGCCGCCGTCGGCCTGGCGTTCGGCGGCTGCGGCCGCGCCCCAAAGCTGCGACCGCCGTCGGGACCGCAACTCCTGGTCTTGGTAGGGACAACTGATGACTCCCCCGTTTGCCGGGACATACGGTCCGCCATGCGGCGGACCGTATGTCCACGGTGATCGACACGGCGAACGGCCGGTACCCTGTGCGGGGCAGGCGTCCGGGAACCGCTCCCTACCCCTTCGGGCAAACCCTTAGATCAGCCCCTCGCGGAGTGCATACGCCACGGCATGGGACCGGTTGCGCAACTGGAGCCGCGTGGTCACGTCGTGCACCACGTTTTTTACTGTGCGCTCCGAGTACGCAAGTTTCCGCGCGATCTCACACGTATCCAGCCCGTCAGCCAGCAGACGCAAAACCTCCACCTCGCGTGGAGCAAGACCGGTGAACATGATCCCCCGGGGTCCGAGGACGTGGCGCTGCAGCTTCCCGACCTGATCCAGCAGGCGGCCCAGCAGGTCGGGCGGCACGCTGCCCTCCCCCGCAGCGGCGGCCAGGATGACAGAGATAAGGCGGTCCGGAGTCGCTTCGCTGCGACGTACAATCCCCACCACCCCTGTTTCCACCGCCTTGACGAGGTCGCCGTCGTCCAGGCGGCCCGCCACGAGGACAGCCCGGGCGGCGCCCTGCCGCTGCACAATGCGGAGTAGAGTCAGTGCATCTTCGTCGACTGAATCTGCGACCACGACGACGACCCTCGCTTCGGCGTTCGGCGCCCGCACCACGCGGACTTCGGGACGTGCCCGCAACTCGCTGGCGACTCCGGCTTCGGAAATCGGATCGCGCGCATGGACTTTCACAGTTATTGGTTCCATGAATCCTCCCCTGCTACCTGTAACGGCCGCGGACCAGACCGGTAGCCCCCACCAGCGTCACGTACCCGATTTTGGCAATCCGCTGCCCTGAATTTAGCGGATGCTTCTCTTCGTGCAGTCAACAAGGGCTCAACGGGCAACCGCAGTGCCCAGAAGTCCGGCCGGGCGGAGTGCTGCCGGTCTTATCCGGCGCCGTAATCTCTGAGGACTTGCGAGCGCATTTTCCCGTGTGCTCGGCTCCGGAGGAGAGGCTATGAGCACTACTGCATCGCTTGATATGCCCCGCCTCAGCCTGGAGGCTGGTGCCGAGGGGGTTGTCCATCTGACTCTCCGAAACGACAGCGACGTAGTAGAGGAGTATGCGCTACGGGTTGTGGGCCCGGCAGCGTCCTGGGCCGAAATCCTTCCAGACCGTATCTCGCTATATCCCGGACACAACACCACGGCCGCAGCGACATTCAAACCTCTCCGGTCCGCTTCCATCCCCGCTGGAGACTTCGTCTTTGGAATCCACGTGTTGCCCACCGAGCATCCTGAAGACGCCGTGCTGCCGGAAGGGGTTGTCGAGGTCCTCCCGTTCGTTGAGACGACAGGTGAACTCATGCCGCGCATGTCCCGGGGCAAGCGCGGGGGCAAGCACCATGTTGCCCTCGACAACTGGGGAAATGTCCCTGTCACAGTGGAACTGGCCGGGTCTGACCCCGGCGAGCTGCTGGAATTTGAGCTGGAGCCCCCGGAACTGACAATCGAACCTGGCACGGTTCAGTTCACGGCAGTCCGTGTTCGTCCCGCAGAGAAGATTTGGAGTGGCACGCCTGCCACGCGCATGTTCGCGGTGACGGCGACGCCGGAGGGCGGACTTCCCGTTCTGCTCGACGGGAGCCACGTTCAGGATCCCGTGCTGCCGTGGAGAACGATCAAGGCGGTGCTTTTTCTCCTGCTTCTCGCCGCGGCGCTGACGGTGGCGTGGAACCTCTCGGTCGAGTCTGTCAGGGTGAGCGAACCCTCGAAGCCGGGCGCCTCCCAAGGGGCTGCCCTGAACGTTCTGCCGTACGGGATTCAGTGATGCCCACAGGCCCTGCGCTCCGGGCCGGTGATACGGCGTTGTGCCCACTGTCCGACGGTCCCAAGCCCCATGCCGGCGGGCCCGTCACGCCCGCCGCCGGGGTACCAACTGTGCTGATCGGCGGGATGCCTGCTGCCGTGGCGAACGCCCTTCCCGGCGGAATTGTCTGTGTTTCTCCGGCACCGAACGGGATCGCTACGGGCAGCCTGACGGTGCTCATAGGTGGCTTCCCTGCTGCCCGCGTGGGTGATCTAAGCCTCCACGGCGCGCCCGTTGCGCCTGGCCCCGGTTGTCCGACGGTCATCATCGGCGGTTAGACGTTTGGCGTCGGTCCTGCGGGGTCCATCCTTTTATCCACCGGCGGCGGCGGTTTCGGTAGATGGAGCGGGCGCGGTAGGGCCATCCGTTCCACCCTGTGGAGCAGTTGTTTCCGTGGGGCAGACCGACAAAGGGGACGAGGTGGCGGGCAGGCTGAGCTTCACGGTGGTTGAGTTGTTCTTCTCATCGGTCTCTTCAACGGCACTATTCGGGTCCGCAATGAATGTCACTTCGTGAGTTTGTCCTAGGTCAGTAATCCGGATGTTGGCATGAATTTCCGCCAGCTTCATTCCTGGAGCCGCTTCCAAAGTTCTCTCCTGATGCAGCCCACCATCTCCCGCTAACGACCCGCTGTGAATTCCCACCTGAATCGCCGGGATCCCTTGCCCCAGAATTCGCAACTCCAGCCACACGAAAAGACAAGCAGTAGTTTCGGGCGGATTCCCCAAGCCCACGGCGCATTTTTGTGGCACTGCCACGCTGAGGTCTGGCTTCTCCGTAAGGACGTCTGTTGACTCCAAGGGGGCCGGCCGTGCGGTCACTTGAGTTGCTGGCGTGGCGGGAATATCAGGCGTGCACACTATGGTCGGAATCTCTGTTGACGGTGCCGCCGACCCCGATGAGGTGGTCGTATTAGTCGGGGTGTTCGTGTCCGTCGGCGATGTCGACTGCGAGGCCGTCTCCGTGGCGCCAGTCGATTCCGACTCCGAGGGCGATCCAGAACCCGAGGAGGGCTGAGATTGCGTGGGGGTCTCGCTGGAACTCGTCGTCTGGCCAGTCGGGCCCCCGGTAACGACCGGCGTTGGACGGGTGGTCAAGTCGGGCACACGCGGACCACAGCCAGCAAGGGCCAACACCATGAGCAGAACCGGCACAATGCGCCAGCGCTTCCTGTAACGACTCATCCACGCACACTCCGCTCAGACCGAAGCCCATCCATCTGCGGGCTACTGCGGCGGGCAGTTCGTCACCCCCACAGCCAGTTGGCATCCATCCTGCGTCGCTTATGCGGGGCATCCGTGCCTAAATGGGCAGTCATTGGGGCACGGTTGCCTTCTCGATAGCGGTGTCCCTCCGGCTACTCCGGCTTCTTCGCCCTGCTTGGCTGCACGCGGGGCGGCTCGCCCGGCATCTTGGGATAGTCAGGCGGGAACGGCAGTTCGCCGAGCCCGTTCTTGAGGTCGCGCTCCCACCATTCCAGCAGTGTGTCGATGGTGCCCGCTGTCGCGTGCATGTCCGCCCATGGGTCCCCCACCGTTTTTAGCCTGTCCGGCACGGTGAGGATGGTGAAGTCCTTGGGCCTGACCTCCGCGAGCTCGTCCCAGGTGATCGGGCAGGACACGGAAGCATGCGGCAGGGCACGCGGGCTGTAGGCGCCGGCGATGGTGCGGTCCCGGTTGGCCTGGTTGAAGTCGACGAAGATGCGCCCGCCGCGCTCCTCCTTCCACCAGTTGGTGGTGACCTTGTCCGGCATGCGCCGCTCCAGCTCCCTGGCTGCGGCGATCACGGCGTGGCGGACGTCCAGGAACTCGCGTGTCGGCTCAATCGGGGCGTAGACGTGCAGGCCGCGGTTTCCAGAGGTTTTCAGGAACGCTTCCAGCCCGGCCTCGGCGAGCACCTTCCGCAGTTCCAGGGCGGCGGGGATGGCGTCGTCGTAGTCGGTGCCCGGCTGGGGATCCAGGTCGATTCGCAGCTGGTCGGGATTGTCCGAGTTGTCCGCATGGGACGGCCAGGGATGAAAAACCACCGTGTTCATTTGCGCAGCCCAGACCACTGCAGCCGGCTCGTCGAAGACCAGCATGGGGTGTGAACGCGCACTGGGAAATACCACCTTCACCGTGCGTATGAAGTCCGGCGCTCCTTTGGGCGGGTTCTTGGAGAAGAAATGCTCGCCGTCCACGTTGCCCGAGAACCGTTGCAGAGCTACCGGCCGGTCTCCGTTGGCCCGGATGAACGCCTCCCCGACATCCACGAAGTAGCGCGCCAGGTCCAGCTTGGTCAGTCCCAGTTCGGGCCACAACACCCGGCTAGGACTGGAAACGCGCATTTCCCGGGGGCCGTCGGGCCCGTCGACACTGATGGTGGTCTGTTCACTGGCCATGGGGACAACCTACCCCGCCGGCCCGCGGACGTCAGCAGTACGCGTCCGGCGATTGTGCCGCGGTCCACGGCGGGCAGACCGCCCAGGTGAGTCCCGCCGTCGTGCCCCCCAGAAACTTCTGCCGGCTCTCTGGGCACCGGCGGGGCCATCTGTAAGGATGAAACTCACCGGGCGCCGCCCGGCGCAGAGCAACCTCGAAGGAGACCCGTTCCATGGTTGAATCCCCGAGTCTGGACGCCACCCAAGGACCATCCGCTGCCGAGGGATCCGGCTCGGCACGGGACTCACAGGCGGCCAACCGCCAGCTGTTCGGCATGGCGGCCGCGCAGGCCGGCCTGGAGCCGGGCAGCAGGGACTGGAAGGCACTGGAGCAGCGCTTCGACCGCCACTACCCCGACCTGTCGCGGCTGTTCGGTTCGCTGTACGGATCACGGCCGGACATCGAAGAGCAGCTGGGAGCCCTGGCGCTGGAGATCGCCCGTTCTTGGCAGGAGCGGCCAGCGGATCTGAAGGAGCTCGACGCCGGCCGCGAGGGCAACGCCGAATGGTTTCAGTCCAACCGCATGCTCGGCGGCGTCTGCTACGTGGACCGGTACGCGGCCGACCTGGAGGGGGTCCGCGCCCGCATTCCGTACTTCAAGGAACTCGGCCTTACCTACCTGCACCTGATGCCGCTGTTCCTGGCCCCGGAGCCCCTGTCCGACGGCGGCTATGCGGTCTCGAGCTACCGCCAGGTCAACCCGAAGCTCGGCACCATGGACCAGCTGCGGGCACTCGCCGCCGAGCTGCGGGCCAGCGGCATCAGCCTGGTGGTGGATTTCATCTTCAACCACACCTCCAACGAGCACGAGTGGGCGCAGCGGGCCGCCGAGGGCGATGCGCGGTACAGCGACTACTACTGGATCTTTCCGGACCGGACCATGCCGGACGCGTTCGAACAGAACGTTCGGGAGATCTTCCCCGAAGACCACCCCGGCTCCTTCGTGCAGCTGCCCGACGGCCGGTGGGTTTGGGCCACCTTCCACAGCTTCCAGTGGGACCTGAACTACTCCAACCCCGAGGTGTTCCGGGCCATGGCGGGAGAGATGCTGTTCCTGGCCAACCTCGGCGTGGACATCCTGCGGATGGATGCGGTGGCCTTCATCTGGAAGCAGCTGGGAACCTCGTGCGAGAGCCGGCCCGAGGCGCACACCCTGCTGCAGGCGTTCAACGCCGTTTGCCGGCTGGCGGCGCCGTCATTGCTGTTCAAGTCCGAAGCGATCGTGCACCCGGACGAAGTGGCACTGTACATCGATCCGGCCGAGTGCCAGCTGTCCTACAACCCCCTGCAGATGGCGCTGACCTGGGAGGCACTGGCCACAAGGAACGTGTCGCTGCTGGCCCAGGCCCTGGAGCGGCGGCACAACATCGCGCAGGGAACATCCTGGGTGAACTACGTGCGGAGCCACGACGACATCGGCTGGACCTTCGCCGATGAGGACGCCGCCGAGTTCGGCATCAACGGCTTCGACCACCGCCGGTTCCTGAACTCGTTCTACGTCAACCGGTTCCCCGGCAGCTTCGCCCACGGCGTGCCGTTCCAGGACAACCCGCGGACCGGCGACTGCCGCATCTCGGGCACCACGGCGTCGCTGTGTGGCCTGGAGGACGGGTCTGCCGAGGCGATCCGCCGCGTCCTGCTGGCGCACTCGGTGGCCTTCAGCACCGGTGGCGTTCCACTGCTCTACCTGGGCGACGAGGTGGGACAGCTCAACGACTACGGCTACGCACAGGAGGATGGCCACGAGGCGGACAGCCGGTGGGTGCACCGGCCGCAGTTCCCTGCCGAAAAGTATGCGAAGCGGCTGGACCCGGCCACCCCTGAGGGGGCCGTGTATGCGGGGCTCCGGCGGCTCACGGAGGTCCGCGCAGCAACCCCGGAGCTGGCGGGCACCCGCCTCATTCCGTTCAACACGAACAACCCCGCCGTGCTGGGGTACCAGCGGCCCGGCGAGGGTACGGTGGTCCTGGCCTTGGCTAATTTCAGTGACGGGCCGCAGGTAGTGGCGGCGGATACACTATCCGGGTTCGCGGCCGAAGCCTTGGATCTGTTTTCCGAGGATCCCGTGCGGATCGACGAGGGGCTGGTGCTGCTGCCGCAGGACTACACCTGGCTCCGGGTGGTCCCGGCTTCCTGAGAACTGTCGCCGCCTGCATCGAGATTGAAGGCTGCGGTTCCGCAGAACGTGGCAACGACCATGGCAACAAGCGCCGCGTCGAGTGTGCCGCTGCCGACGGTCAGGGGTGCGACGGGCCGGTACACGACCATGGTAGTTCCTCCTGGCGGATGTTGTGCTGTGTCCGGCATCTCCCGCTTCTGCAACAACTGTCCGGCCCGGAGCTGGCTGGAGACTTTCGCCTGTCTGTGCCCGGGCTGTGCATGCTGGGCGCTGTGCATCACCACGCCGGCGTTCCGGCAATCTGTCCGGGCTGCGCATTCCAATCAGGCATGATGGAGTCATGCCCACCGCTGACTCGCCCATCACCATTGCCGTCGGTGACGGCCAGGTCTCCGGCGCGTATGCCCGGCCGGCCAATCCGTTCGCAACGCTCGTGCTGGCCCACGGTGCGGGCGCTGGCATGGAGCATCCGTTCATGCGCGGGTTCACCGGCGCATTGAACGACGACGGCGTGGCCACCCTGCGCTTCAACTTCGCCTACCGCGAGGCGGGGCGGAAGTTCCCCGACCGGCCGCCGGCGGCGATCGCCACCTGGCGTGCGGCGATGTCCGAGGCTACCGCCCGCGCGGAGTCCGCTGGGGGCACCGAGCCGGTGTGGGCGGCCGGGAAGTCGTTCGGCGGCCGGATGGCGTCCATGGCGGTGGCTGAGGGAATGCCGGCTGCCGGGCTTATCTTCCTCGGCTACCCGCTGCACCCGCCAGGCAAGCCCGAGAAGCTCCGCGACGAGCACCTCTATGGAGTGGAAACCCCAATGCTGTTCCTGCAGGGGACGCGCGACACTTTCGCTACCCGGGAGTTGCTGGAAGGCGTGGTGTCCCGGATCGGACCGACCGCGACGCTGCAGTGGTGCGAGGGCGGCGACCATTCGTTCGCCGTTGCCGGCAACAAGCGCACGGCCGAGGATATCGGTGCCTCGCTGGCCGCACCCGTCGCCGCGTTCCTGCTAGCCAACAAGCCTTCAGGCCACTAAGTCGCACGGTCCGGGCACAGTTCAATGCCCAAGTGGGCAGTCAATCTGAGTCCCGCGAGCCCCCTTGCTTCAGATCTCCCCGCGTTCACTGTGAGAATTGCTGATGTCCCATGGCTCAAAGTGGGTCTTTGGGGCAATGCTAGAACCCAGGAGCAGTGACCGCCGGTTCCCCTGTTGTCGGCGTGAAGCCACAATGAGGTCTATGCCTGCCGTGTGCCCAGTTCGGCGGGCCAACCTCGGGAGCATTCTGTGGCAGCTCAGAGTAGGCGACAAGCAACGAAGAAACGGGATTCGGCTAGAAGGAAGATCGCCGGCAGGCTGACGTTGCGAACTCTCGCGGCGGCACTGATCCTTGGTTTCGCCGTGTTCGCCTTCGCCCAAGGCCCAATCAAGTTGGGTCAACACTCTGCTGGTGAGGTCACGTTGCCGATGGCTCCCACCGGAAGCGAAGACGCACCACTCCTTGACCCGAACAACACTCCACAGGTGAAGGTGCCCTTTGCACCAGTGATCTCTAAGTCTGACATCAAGGGGGCAACGACGCTTGGTGTTGCGTCGGCACTGCTAAAACGGCCGCCTAAAGGATCCCTCATGGCGCCTCTCGAAGTCTTGGTCAGAACGTCTCCGTTTGGTTCGCGTAGGAGTCCACTCACGGGTCTATTGGGCGAGTTCCACTATGGGCAGGATTTCGCGGCACCCTGCGGAACGCGGGTCTACGCTGCCGACGCCGGCGTCGTACGTGCAGCGGGCTGGCACCCCTGGGGAGGCGGCAACAGACTGGAGATTGACCACGGGAATGGCCTGATCACGACCTATAACCACCTGCTGAAGTTAGGTGCCGAGAAAGGCAGCAAGATCAGGGTCGGGGAGGTTGTTGCCAAAGTTGGCACCACAGGATCATCTACTGGGTGCCACCTGCATTTTGAAGTCATCGAGAACGGACAGCATAAGGACCCGAATCTGTGGCACCTGTTGAGCATCCGTCAGATTGATCGCCTGCGCGGGGACGAGAAGATGATCAGCTTTGACCCCAGCTCGGTGAGTACCTTGGGCTGGACAATCCCCTCGATGGCGGGAAAAACCTTCAGCCCGAAGGAGCCTGATCCACCAATTCAACCGCCGCATTGCAGCACTAAACCGCTGCCGTCGGACTGCCCGTCGCCAGACAAGTGCAAGTTCGACCCGCAAGCACCCGGCTGTCCACCACTGACAGACAGATGCCAAACCAATCCACAGGCATCGGGCTGCCCGCCGACAGACACATGCAAAACCAACCCACAAGCACCCGGCTGCCCGCCGACAGACACATGCAAAACCAACCCACAAGCACCCGGCTGCCCGCCGACAGACACATGCAAAACCGACCCACAAGCACCCGGCTGCCCGCCGACAGACACATGCAAGGCCACCCCGGACGTCCCGATGGCGGCAGGCTGTTCCCTCCCGCCGGGCTGCACCGCCCAGGCCGACACACCGGTTCCCGCCGGCTGCCCACTCCCGGCCAGCTGCGCCTTCCAACCCAACCAACCTGTCACCGCCGGCTGCCCACTCCCCACCGGCTGCATCATCCAGGCCAACGGCACCATGTCCCCCAGCTGTCCCATCCCGGCAGGTTGCGTAATCCAGCCCAACCAACCCGTCACCGCGGGCTGCCCCATCCCGCCAGCCTGCGTCACCCAGGCCAACACGACAGTCCCCGACGGCTGCCCACTGCCTGCCAGCTGCGCCTTCCAACCCAACCAACCTGTCACCGCCGGCTGCCCACTGCCTGCCAGCTGCGCCTTCCAACCCAACCAACCTGTCACCGCCGGCTGCCCACTCCCCACCGGCTGCATCATCCAGGCCAACGGCACCATGCCCCCCAGCTGTCCCATCCCGGCAGGTTGCGTAATCCAGCCCAACCAACCCGTCACCGCGGGCTGCCCCATCCCGCCAGCCTGCCTCACCCAGGCCAACACGACAGTCCCCGACGGCTGCCCCCTGCCTGCCAACTGCGCCTACCAACCCGGGGTCACCGTCACCGCCGGCTGCCCACTCCCCACCGGCTGCATCATCCAGGCCAACGGCACCATGCCCCCCAGCTGTCCCATCCCGGCAGGTTGCGTAATCCAGCCCAACCAACCCGTCACCGCGGGCTGCCCCATCCCGCCAGCCTGCCTCACCCAGGCCAACACGGCAGTCCCCGACGGATGCCCCCTCCCGGCCGCTTGCGCCTACCAACCCGGGGTCGCCATGCCTGCCAACTGCCCCCTCCCGGCTGGCTGCGGGGTACAGGCGCAATTGCCGGCCACGTGTCCATTGCCGCTCGAGTGCCAAGTGCTGCCGGAGCAGTTGCCGCCCTGGTGTCCTAAACCGCCAGCGTCAGCCAAGGAACATGAGGCTTCCGGCAGTCCGCCACCCTGGAAAAAGCCAGCCACCCGCGAATCATCTAGATTCCAGACGCTGGTGAGCTCAAGCTAGTGCCACCCTAATTGTGCGCAGCCGGCCAAGGCCCTCAGGCGTTCGCCGCAGCCGGCGCCACGTTGCCCGGGACCGGCTCGTGCCGCAGGTAGCTGCGCCGGAACCGGCCGGTGCCGGCGGTCAGCGCCCGCAACTGGACCGCATACCGGAGCAATTCTCCGTCCGGGACCTCGGCGGTGACTTCCGTGGCGTCCCCGCCGGACGACGTCGTGCCCGTGAGCCGGCCACGGCGCGACGACAGGTCGCTCATGACCGCCCCCACGTACTCGTCCGGGATGCTGATGGTGACGGAAGAGACCGGCTCCAGCAGCTGGATGCGGCCGGCGGCCGCGGCCTCGCGCAGGGCCAGCGCGCCGGCTGACTGGAACGCGGCGTCCGAGGAATCAACGCTGTGGGCCTTGCCGCCCACCAGGGTCACCCGGATGTCCACCACCGGGAAGCCGGCGGAAACGCCCTTCTGCATCTGCGCCCGCACGCCCTTCTCCACCGAGCCGATGAACTGGTTCGGCACCACGCCGCCCACCGTCTTGTCCACGAACTCGAAGCCCGCCCCGCGGTCGAGCGCCTCCACCTCGATGTCGCAGATCGCGTACTGGCCGTGGCCGCCGGACTGCTTGACGTAGCGCCCGTGCCCGGCGGCCGGCGCGGCGAAGGTCTCCCGCAGCGGCGTCACCACCGGCACGGTCTGCAGCTTCACGCCCTGGTCCCGCAGACGGTCCAGGACCACCTCGCCGTGCGCCTCACCCATGCACCACAGGATCAGCTGGTGGGTTTCTGAGTTCCGTTCCACCCGGAGTGTCGGGTCGCCGGCGGCCACCTTGCCCAGGCTCTTGGCCAGCGCGTCCTCGTCGCTGCGGGTGGCGGCCTCGACGGCCACCGGCATGAGCGGCTCCGGCATGTCCCAGGCGGTGATCAGCAGCGGGGCGTCCTTCGCTGATACCGTATCGCCGGTCTCGGCGCTGCCCAGCTTGGTGATGGCGCAGATGTCACCCGCCACGCTGTACGGGACGGGCTTCAGGCTTGCCCCCATTGGGGAGTAGAGGTGTGTGAGCCGCTCGTCGCTGTCGTGGTCCTCATGGCCGCGTTCGGCCAGGCCGCGGCCGCTGACGTGCACCGCTGAATCCTCGCGCAGCGTGCCGGAGAAGACGCGCACCAGGCATACCCGCCCCAGGAACGGGTCCATGGTGGTGCGGACGACCTCGCCGGCCAGCGGCCCGGCCGGATCGCAGGACAGCGGCCCGGCCGGCTCCCCGGCAAGGTCCGTCACGTCCGGCACGGCACGCTCCAGGGGCGTCGGGAACGCCCGGGTCAGCATGTCCAGCAACTCCGAGATCCCCAGTCCCGTCTCGGCAGAGGTTGGCAGGACAGGGAAGAATGATCCGCGCGCCACAGCCGTTTCAAGATCCCCCACCAGGACGTCGACGTCGATGTCCTCACCGCCGAGGTAGCGGTCCATCAGGGACTCGTCCTCGCTCTCGGAGATGATGCCCTCGATCAGTGTGCCGCGCTCGGACTCGGCGGCGGCGAGCTCATCGGCACTCGCGTCCCGGACCGCCGGTTCCGGGGACTCGCCGTCGTACTCCGAGACCTGCCCGGACAGGAGCCCCAGCAGTCCCGTCACGCCGCCATTCCCGCTGACCGGCAGGTAGGCGGGAACCACAGACTGGCCGAAGGCGCTCTGGCAGGCGGCCAGGGCGGCGTCGAAATTGGCCCGCGGATGGTCAAGGCGGCTAATCACCACGGCCCGTGGCGTATCCAGCTGGGCGCACTCTGCCCACAGTGCGGTAGTGGCGGCATCGATGCCGTCCACGGCCGACACCACGAACAGTGCCGCGTCCGCGGCGCGCAGCCCGGCCCGCAGTTCGCCGGTGAAGTCCCCGTAGCCCGGCGTGTCGAGCAGGTTCACCTTCACGCCGTCGTAAATCAGTGGTGCCACGGACAGGACCACGGAACGCTGCTGGTGGATCTCGGACGGCTCCGCATCACTGACTGTGTTGCCGTCAACGATGGAACCCATCCGCGGGATGGTTCCGGCGGCGGCGAGCAGCGCCTCGAGGAGCATGGTCTTGCCGGCCCCGGAGTGTCCCACCAGCGCAACGTTGCGGATGCCCTGCGGCTTATCCACCGGCGACCCGGCGGACGCGTCCGCCCGCCGGAGATCGGAACTTCCGCGGCCGGGACCCTTGCCCCGGCCATTAGTACCTCTTGCCGACATGACCATCTCCCGGCGTGCTAGTCGTGAGCCGCCAAGCGGCCTTGGTAAG
This sequence comes from Arthrobacter globiformis, assembly GCF_046536215.2. Classification (GTDB taxonomy): domain Bacteria; phylum Actinomycetota; class Actinomycetes; order Actinomycetales; family Micrococcaceae; genus Arthrobacter; species Arthrobacter globiformis_E. The sequence goes on from NZ_CM143421.1 coordinate 639,490, forward strand.
AAGATTCGACACCTAAACCCGCTGTTCAGCAAGAGGTCCGGCCCCTCGGCAGGAGTCCGACGGCGCCGGGGCGCCACTCCCCGGAGCGTCCCCGCCGGATGGGAATAACCCGTTGCGGCGTCATCCCGGTAGGGGGACGATGGATAACGTGGCCGCACAGGCCGGCCCATGCCATCCGACTAGTCGCCAGGGAGCAGTCGATGAGTGCGTGGAATGAAAATATCGGTGCAGGATCATCTGGGCTGACAGCGGTGACCGTGGTGGAAGGCTCCTCCTTCTGCATCTCGGCCGAAAGCGGGGACGTCCTTCCCGGCCAGCCGCAGGGCGCCTTTTACCAGGACACCAGGATTCTGTCCCGCTGGCAGTTAACGGTCGACGGCGTGCCTCTCGAACCGCTGTCCGGCCAGACCCGTGAGCCCTACCGGGCGGTCTTCGTCGGCAGGCCCCGCGGGGCCAACGGTGCGGTGGAGAGCCCGCTGGTGGTGGAACACAGCCGGCAGGTCGGGCCCGGCCTGCGTGACGACATCAACATCCACAACTACTCGGAACAGCCGCGGACCTGCCGGGTTCAGATCAGGGTGGATGCAGACCTGAGCGACCTGTTCGACGTCAAAGGCGGAAAGGTGGTGCCGTCCGCCGAGCACAGCCGCAAGGTCCGGGCCGACGCCCTGCAGATTGATGCCATACGCAACGGCGTCCATCGCGGCGTGGTCATCAGCGCCGCGGGCGCCGCGGTCTCCGAGGATGCCCTGACGTTCGACGCCGAACTGGCCCCCCGCGGCTTGTGGACTGCCACCGTGCTCACCACACCCCTGATTGACGGCACGGGGCCGGAGCAGCCCTTCACGCATGAGTCGGCTCCGCACGTGGGCGCCCAGCGCTACGCCGCCTGGGAGGAACATGTTCCCCGGCTGACCGTGACGGACAAAAACGTGGAGAAGGTCCTCACCCGCAGCCAGGAGGATCTGGGTGCCCTCCGGATCTTCGATCCCGACCACCCGGAGCGGGCAGCAGTGGCCGCCGGCGCACCCTGGTTCATGGCACTCTTCGGCAGGGACTCCATCCTGTCTTCCTACATGGCGCTGCCCGTGGATCCGAAGCTGGCCGCGGGGACCCTCCAGACGTTGGCCTCACTGCAGGGCGAAAAGGTTGACCCGGACACCGAGGAGGAGCCAGGGAGGATCCTGCACGAGGTGCGGCTGGGCGTCACCGCCGGACTCGCACTCGGCGGCAGCCAGGCATACTACGGAACCGCGGATGCGACGCCCCTGTTCGTGTCGCTGCTGGCGGAACTGGGACGCTGGGGGCTGGCGGGCGACCTGCTGGACTCGCTCCTGCCACACGCCGACCGGGCGCTGGACTGGGTGGAGCACTACGGCGACCGCGACGGCGACGGCTTCGTGGAGTACCAGCGCGCCAACAAGCACGGGCTCCTAAACCAGGGCTGGAAGGACTCCTGGGACGGCATCAATTTCGCCGACGGCCGGATGGCGGAGGCTCCGATCGCACTGTGTGAGGTGCAGGGCTACGTCTACAGCGCCTACTTGGGACGCGCGCTGCTTGCCCAGCAGCTGGGCGACGAGGAGACCGCGGCCAAGTGGAACCGGCGCGCCGCTGATATCAAGGCCGAGTTCAACGAGAAGTTCTGGCTCCCGGAGCGGGGATACTTCGCCGTGGCCCTGGACAAGGACAAGCGCCCGGTGGATGCCTGTGCCTCCAACATGGGGCACTGCCTCTGGGTGGGCATCGTGGACGCGGACAAGGCGCCCCAGGTGGCCAAGCGGCTCATGTCGCCCGAGATGTTCACGGGATGGGGAATCCGGACGCTCGCCTCGGACATGGGCGCGTACAACCCGGTCAGTTACCACAACGGCTCGGTGTGGCCGCACGACACAGCGCTGGTGGCCGCCGGGCTCATGCGCTATGGGTTCGTCGAGGAGGCGACGCGCATTGCCACGGGCCTGTTCGACGCGGCGGAACAGTTCGACGGACGGCTGCCGGAACTCTTCTGCGGATTCTCCCGGGACGATTTCCCCGATCCCGTGCCCTTCCCCACGTCCTGCTCGCCGCAGGCCTGGGCCTCAGCGGCGCCGGTGCACCTGATGCGGACGCTTCTGCGCTTCGATCCCCTGCTTCCCCGCGAGGAGGTCTGCCTGGCCCCGGTTCTGCCTGCCGGGTTCGGCAGTTTCCGCGCCGATAACGTGCAGATGGATCATTCCCGGATCACCCTGAGCGCCGCCGGTAACGAGGGTTCCATTGAGGGCCTGCCGCAGGGCATGACCGTGCTCAACCAGCCCCGGCCGCCGCTGGAGCGGCTGATGGCGCCGTGACAATAATGGCGCAGTAGCGCCGGCTGACGGTCCCAACCACAACTGAATGGTCTCAGTAGTTAATCGGTCTCAGTAGATCCGGACGACAAGGGAGCTGCGGATGCGTATCGGTTTAATTGCGGGGCCTTGGTACCCGATTCCCCCGGCCGGTTACGGAGGCATCGAACTGGTGGTCGACGCCTTGGCGAGGGGATTTTCCAGGGCGGGCCACGAGGTGCTGCTCGCCGCCGCGGCGGACAGCACCTGCCCGGTGGAACGCCTTCCCGGGATGCGTTCCTCCGAACCCGACTTCGTTGGGTTCACCTCCTCGGAGCTCAGCCACGTGATCAGCGCGTATGCCGGGATGGACGGCATGGTGGACCTGGTCCATGACCACACACTGGCCGGCCCGCTCTACCGGGGCCGTCCCGAGGGGCTGCCGGTGGTGACCACCATACACAGCGACTTGTCGCCCTCGTTCGCCGCCGTGTATGGCGCGGCGGCCCGGGACACCACCCTGATCGCCATCTCCAAAAGCCAGATCAGCAGCGTGCTGGCGGACCGCGTGGCGGCCATCATCCCCCATGGCATGGAGGTGGCCGCTGTTCCGGTGGGGCACGGGCGGGGCGGCTACGCGTGCTTCCTCGGCCGGATGTGCCCCGACAAGGGCGTGCTGGAGGCCATCAGGGTGGCCCAGCTGGCCGGGATTCCGCTCCGGATCGCCGCGAAGATGCGGGAACCGGCCGAGGTGCAGTACTACCGCGATGTAGTGAAGCCGCTGCAGGGTCCGGACGTGGAGTTCCTGGGCGAGGTGGGCGGCGCGGAGAAGTACGCACTGCTCGGAGAAGCCACCGCCCTGCTCAACCCCATCCAGTGGATGGAGCCGTTCGGCCTGGTGATGATCGAGGCCATGGCCACCGGCACACCCGTTGTTGCCACACCGATGGGGTCAGCCCCGGAAATTGTTGACGACGGCGTGAGCGGCTACCTGGCTTCGTCGCCGGAGGACCTGGCCGGCCTTCTTCAGCGCGCGCGGGATCTGGACCGCGGGACAGTCCGGGCCCAGGCCGAAGACCGTTTCAGCACGGAGCGGATGGTCGATGCCCATCTGGCCCTGTACGCACGGCTTACCGGCGTGACGTCCGCGCGGTAACCATTTCGGCACCACATAGTGCGGCGCGTGAGTCGTTCGGCGCGGCAATCACTGCCGCGCTCAACTCACTTCCGGGTGTTGGGCCGTGCTGTCGCCGTCGCGGTCCACGGGTCCTCGGGCCAGGGGTGCTTCGGGTAGCGGCCCCGCATTTCGGCGCGCACCTGCGCATAGGGTCCGGACCAGAAGGAGGCGAGGTCGTCCGTGACGGCCAGCGGCCGCCGGGCCGGCGACAGCAGGTGAAACTGCACGGCCACCCGTCCGCCGGCCAGCAACGGCGTCCGGTCCCAGCCGAAGCATTCCTGGAGCTTGACCGCGACAACCGGCCTGCCGCCGTCGTCCCCCACCGCCGGATAGTCGATCCGGATGCGGGAACCGCTGGGCACCTCGAGGAATTCCGGCGCAAGGTCGCCCAGCCGGGCGGCGTCGGGCCAGGGCAGCAGCCGCCGGAGCGGGTCGGTGAGGTCGATGCCGGAGGTTGCGGCCCCGCCGGCCAGCGCCTCCAGCTCCGGGCCCAGCCAGTCGTCGAGCCGGGCCAGCAGCGCCTGCTCGGACATGTCCGGCCACGGATCGCCCAGTTCCCGGTGCAGCAGGGCCAGCCGGCGGCGCAACGCATCTGCCGCCGTCGACCATCCGATGGCTCCCAGCCCCTTGTCCGCCAATGCCCTTGCGACGGCCGCGCGGGCCTCAGCCGCGGACGCCCGCACGGGCGTGGACGAGAGCGAGATGGCACCCAGCCGCCGCTCCCGGCGGGCCGTCACCCGGCCCTGGCCAAACGTTGCCTCCACCGTATCGAACAGCAGGTGCGCCGCGGCGGCCTCGGCGGTGTCCGCCGTCAGCGGTGCGGCGGAGCGGATCACGGCACCGGTCCCGGCGGCGTCCCGTCCTTCCGCCCGGGCAACCTCAGCCACGGCCAGCCATTCATGTCCGGCAAGCGGACTCCCTGCGGGAAGGCCGGCCCGCGTTCCGGAAGTCAACAGGTAGCGCTCCGGGCCATCACCGGGGACGCGACGGGCCACCCGGTCAGGGAACGCCAGTGCCACCACCAGGCCGACCTGTTCGGCGCTTCCCGCCGGCACGTCGAGTGCTGGAACCGCCACCGAGGGAAGCCCGACGCCGGCCGCCGCCTGGCGTGCCAGGGTGTCCAGCCGCCGTGCCTCCTCGGCCCAGCGTCTGGACGCGGGATCCTTGCCTGAGCGGAGCGCGGAAACCAGCCGCGGCAGGTCGGCGCCCGTGGCTCGCTGGTCCCCTTCGATGGCGGCAACAACCTCCGCAGCCTTGGTGCCCAGCAGTGCCGTGCCCACCAGGAGGGCGCGTCCCAGCCGGGGGTCGGCGGGGATGCGCGCCAGGGCTTTGCCCAGGTCCGTGGCGAGTCCGTCCTCCCCTATCGCGCCAAGCTCGCGCAGCACCTCTTCGGCGTCGGCCATCGCAGCCGGCGGCGGGGCGTCCGGAAGGGCCAGCCCGCGGCCTCCCGGCGAACCCCAGCAGGCGAGGACCAGGGCGGCGCCCGTCAGGTCGGAGACAGCGATCTCGGGTGTCTGATGGGCAGGCGCTGCGCCGAGGGTCTTCTGGTCGTAGCAGCGGACCACCTTCCCTGGCCCCTGCCGCGCAGCACGTCCGGCCCGCTGTTCCGCAGAGGCCCGCGAGCAGGAGACGGTGACCAGGCCGGTCATGCCGCGGCCGGCGTCGCGGCGTGGTTCCCGGGACAGCCCGGCGTCGACCACCAGCCGGACGCCGGGCACGGTCAGGGAGGATTCGGCGAGGCCGGTGGACACGATCATCCGGGCAGGATCCCCGGGTTTCCGGCCGGATACCGCACGGTCCTGGGCTGCCGGGCTGACCTGGCCGTGCAGTTCCAGGATTTCGACGCCGGGACCCACCCGGGTGCGCAACCGGCCGGCCACGTGGGACACCTCCCAGGCGCCCGGCAGGAACACGAGGGCGTCGGTTCCGGCGTCCGCGGCATGGACTTCGGCGTAGGACGCTGCGGCGGTGTCCGCCACATGGTCCAGGAAGGCACGCGTCACGCCGCGCCCGTCGAGCCGTGCAACGGGTGCCGGCTCCCATACCGTTTCCAGCGCGTGAAGAGCGGAAGGGCAGTCCACGACGGGAGCCGGCCCGCCGCCGTGGGTCTCGCCCGTTTGCTGTCCGGTTTGCTGTCCATCGGGGTCCGCGCCGAGCAGGGCCGCGAACCGCGGCGCGTCCAGAGTGGCCGACATGGCGACGAGCACGAGATCGCCGCGCAGCTGGCGTACCTCTGCGAGCAGGCCCAGCAGGAGATCGGTCTCCAGGCCGCGTTCGTGAACTTCATCGAGGATGACGGCGGCTGTGCCCTCGAGGCCGGGATCGGCCAGCAGGCGGCGCAGCAGGATGCCCGGCGTCACGAACTCGACCAGGGTGGCCGGACCTGCCTGCCGTTCGCCGCGGACGGTGTAGCCCACCCGGTCCCCCAGCTTCGTCCCGTCCAGTGCGGCAAGGCGACGTGCCGCCGCCCGGGCCGCGACGCGCCGCGGCTGGGTGACCACGATGCGTGCCCTGCCGCCGTTTGCGGCAGCCTGGGCCAAGTTGGCAACCAACGGAGGGACCAATGTTGTTTTTCCGGTGCCCGGCGGCGCTTGGACCACCGCAGTTCCGCCCTCACCCTGCCTTGCCAGCACACTGGCCAGCTCCGCCAGCGACTCCGCAAAGACCAGGCCGGAGCCGATGTCCTGGAGGTTGAACGGGGCGGATGGGGCTTGGGCGACGGGTGAAGCGTCTTTCGGGAGTGGTGCGGAAGTCACCCTTCCATTGTGCCGGTGGCAGCGGCGGCACCTGACACGCGTGCGCGTCTTCCTAGGCTGCTGTGATCGAGGACCAGTAAGGCCATGGATCCGCAGGCATCGGCGAGTCAACGGCTTCGATGTCCACCGGGCACTCACCACCGTCAAGGTCGTCGGGAGGTTCCGAAAGCTCAGGGCAGCTCGGTGGCATGGGCCAGTCGTCGCTGAGTGGCAGTTCGGACCAGTCCTGGCTGGCTGGCAGTTGCCGCCAGTCCTGGTCTGGCGGTGGCTCCAGCCGGTCTTCGACGGGCGGCGGTTCGGGCCAGTTCTGCAAGGCCGGGAACTCGGGCAGTTCTTGGACTAGCGGTAGTTCTGGCAAGCGGGTGGTTCCCAGTCCTGCTGCTCGGCCGGGTAGGACCGGCCCATGGGTGAGATCCAGCCCGGTGGGGCGTGGCGGGTGGCGCCGACCGGCTGCCACGCCGTGGAGTGTTTGAGTCTGTGGTGTTTGGGGCAGGGTTGGCCGAGGTTGGCGACGCCGGTGCCGCCGCCGTCGGCCCAGGCGAGGATGTGGTCGGCGTCGTTGTCGAGGGAGTGGTTGTTGCAGTTGGGGAATGTGCATTTGGCGTCGCGGAGCCGCAGCCATTGGCGCATTGGTTTCGTCACCCGGTAGCTGGTGCGTCCGATCTCCAGAGGTGCCCCGTCGCGCGGGTCGGTGAGGACCCGGAGGAATGAGGTTGCGCCGTCGGCCACGAGCCGGCGTGCCATGGACGGCGGGATCAGCCCGTACCCGTCGAGTGTGGCCGGTTCCTCGGACAGGCCGAGCAGCGAGAACACCGGCACCGTGACCAGGACCTGCGCCTTCGGGGACGGAACATCAACCCCGCCAGCGACCCTCTGGGCCGGTTCAAGCGACCAGCTGGCGAACGCGTCCACGCGGAGCTGGGTCAGGGTTCGGGTTTCGGTCGGGCCCTGCATGGCCCGGGCGGCGGCGGTGGTGCGGTTCCAGATCCCGGCCGCCTGGTCCGCGGGCAGATACGCCGGCAGCCAGGCCATGCCGTCCCGGTCCGGGGCATACTCCAGCCGCCGGTCCTCCACGCTCTTGTGGTGGCGTTTTTCGATGCTGACCGGATGATGCCGTTCCCGCCAGTACCGTGCCTTCGCCCGGAACCTGGCCGGCGTCAGCTCCCCGGCCGGGCAACCCCGCGCCGGGTTTGGTGCGTCCGGGTCCAGGAAGTGCGCCTCAAACACCGCCGCGGCTTCGGCTGACAGGCCCTCGGTTTCGTCGCACATGATCCGCCCGTGCTGCCATGACAGTGTTCCTGCCCCGAGCGCGGCGAGGGTCAGCGGCAGGTTCGTGCTCAGCCTGGCCGACTCTTCCAGAAAGCGCGCCGCTGCACCTTCGCTTACAGTCAGGGCGCCAGCGACCTCGGCCGTCACCGACATCTCCAGCGCGTCCCGCTCCGAGGCGGACGCATCAGGAGCCGTGAAAGCCGCCGCGGCAGCAACGAAACCGGCCCCGGCCTGCACCTTCAACGCCGCCACCCGGGCCTCCAGCCGGGCCGTCTCGGCCAGCACATCCAGCCACGCATCCGCCTCATCCCGCAACGGATCACCAGCCACCCCAAGACCCGCAGCGCCCACGGAACCGACACCAGCAACAGAGCCGGCACCAACCAGGGACGCAGCACCGGCAACGGAGCTACTACCGGCCTCGGCGCCGGTGGCCTCACGGACAAAGCCAGCCAACACAGCAACAGAGGACCCAATGCCCTCCATCGCCTCCACTGCTGCCGCGTTTTCCATACCCACAGCATGACAGGGGGTACGACAATTTAGGGGCGGCCAGGGCCTGCCGCGGGCCCGCCCGCAAATATTTTTTCGAGCCGCCCGAGAACGAAAACCAGGTAGCAGCACAGGGCGTTCCCAGCGCTGAGAACGCCCTCATCTGCTACCCAGTTGGGCAGGCCGCCCTACTTTCTGACCCAGCTACCTCCGGACCAAGCTACCGCCGGATCACGACGTCGTCGACGTAGGTGTCGCCCATCTGGCGCGGGTGCTCGGCTCCGAACTGAACCTTGCTGAGGCTGGTGGCGCCGAGGACGACCTGGTTGTTGGAAAACACCTTCGCGCCGTCCAGCCAGATGTCAATGGAGGACTTGTCGCCGTTGGCCCTGACCTGCATCTGCACATGGTGCCAGGCGTTGAGCTTCATATTCGCCGCCGAGAGTCTGGTGAACGCGAACGTTCCGTTCGGGTTGGTGGTGCGCAGCCAGGGCGTGCCCGTGGCGTTGTCGCGGAAGACGTCGGCGATGCGGGTGGCGCCGGAGAAGAACCGAACGTAGGGAACATTGTTCCCGCGCAGCCCGCCGGACACGATGTTGACCCACGCGTCGGCGCTGGCACGCTTGGTGCCGGCCTCCAGGCCGTAGCCCATGTTGGCGATGGACCCGACGGTATTCGTGGCCTGCAAGTGCGCCGAACAAGTGCCGGTATGGGCCCTGGGGCTGGCAACGGCCACCGTGCTGTTACCCGACCGGGTGGCGACGAACGGTGCAATGGTGTTGTCCTCGAAGGTTGTGGCGGTCAGTACCTTGCCCCCGAGGTTGGTCACCGGGACTGCCGTTCCGGCACTGCAGGTGGCCGCCAAAGCGGCCTGCGATGAACCGAAAATCAGGCTGCCCGCCAGCAGCAGCCCAAGGCTTCCGATCGTGCCGAGTTTCCGTAGCTCGCCCATGGCATGTCCTCACTGTTGTTCGGTTGGTCTCCGTAGCCATACAGCTTGCACCCCGGGCACATGGTCGGCTCCGGAAGTTGGAGAAACCTTGGGGAACCCTATGAAGCGCATAATGGCATCATCCGCAGGCAAAAAATACGACGGCGGCTATCAGAGTCTCCGACGGCCGCCAGGGACAAGGAGGTCCGGATGCTGAGGCTTCCCCGCATCACAATCGAGGTTCCGGTGCTTGGCGTCGGCACCAAACCGGCGGACTACGAACAGCTCGCCGCGTACGCAGACGGGCTGCGCAGGCCGCAGGGGCTGCACATGACACTGCTTCACATCGGCATCCTTGAGGACTTCGCGGCTGACGTTGCCGACTGGACCAAGGGCGCCACGGATCCCGGCGAGGCCACCGTCATGACTGCCGAGTGGCTGCGCGCTCTGCCCGTGCTGGAGGGCTTCTCTGGAACGGCGGAGAGACTCGTTCTCTTCGGCGGGGGCCGGGTGTCCGGACTCGACGTGGAGGTGCCCCAGCACGTGAGGGATTTCCAGGTCTCGCTGGTCCAGGCCCTCCATGGGCTGTTGGATGACCTGCTCGTGGACAACCCCGATGATTTCATCCTCAGCTCACGCGCCCTGGGCTACAGGTACCCTCGGTGGCACCCCCACGTTGCCGTCGGCAAACCGAAGTCACCGGGCTACCTAAAGGAAAGCCAGCCAGGGGAACACCGGTCACGGGAACGCAGCGGCTCCTGGGAAATCCGTCCGCTCACGGTGGAGTTCGGACCGTCGCAGATCAGGAACGGGCAGCTGCTGCCGGGCAACAGCGACGGTGTTCCGTAGCGGCCCGCCTTCCGTAGCACCGCGCGTTCCCGGAAGAACGACGGCGGGACTCACCTCGCGGGCTTAACCACCATGGCGGAGCCTCCCCCGCGCCTCACGGGCTCGGCCGCCGCAACCATGCGCCCGCCGGACTTGAACTCGATGGCTGTGGCCGCGCCGATCTCGGCGGCCGAGGTGAACGCGTCACCGGACGGGGTGAACACGTGCCCGAACGGCATCAGCTGCTTTTCGTAAAGCGCAATGAACCCGGGTTCGGCGGTGACCTTGGCCGAGTTGCGCTGCGCCGCCCGCGGAGCCGCGATGGCATCCGAGATGTTCATTCCCAGGTCAACCCGGTTCAGGATAGTCTGCAGCACGGTGGTGATGATCGTCGAGCCGCCGGGCGAGCCGAGTGCGAGGAACGGATCGCCGTCCTCGAGGATGATCGTCGGCGACATCGAGGACCGCGGCCGCTTGCCGGGTTCGATCCGGTTCGGGTCCTTCGGGTCGTACACGGTGGAGAAGTCGGTCAGTTCGTTGTTGAGCAGGAAGCCGCGGCCGGGAACCACGATGCCGGACCCGCCGGTCTGCTCGATGGTGAGCGTGTACTCGACGACGTTGCCCCACTTGTCCGCGACCGTCAGGTTGGTGGTGGAGATGTTCTCGGTGTCCTTCTCGCTGGCGGGGGCCGCCGCGGCGGCCGGGCACGCGCCGTCGTAATTTGCCACGTCACCCGGCGCGACGGGCTTCACGGCGGCCTGCTTCGGGTTGATCTCGCACGAGCGTTCCTTGCCGAACAGCGGGTCTGTCAGTGCGTCGGTGGGAACGTCCACAAAGGCGGGGTCGCCCACGTACTTGCCGCGGTCCGCAAAGGCGAGCGCGCTGGCTTCGAGGTAGTGGTGCAGGGCGCTGGGCTTGGACATCCCGGAGAGGTCGAACGGCTCAAGGATGTTCAGCGCCTCGCCTACCGTGGTGCCGCCGCTGCTCGAGGGAGCCATCCCGTAGACGTCCAGGCCGCGGTACTCGATGTGGGTGGGCCGCTGGTTCAGGGCGGAGTATTTGGCCAGGTCCGCCGTCGTCAGGTGGCCGGCCGGGATGGGCAGCTTGGTGGTCTTGGTCTTCGGCGGCGCCTGGACGGTTGAGGCTATCTCCTTGGCGAGCGCGCCGTGGTAGAAGCCGCGGGTGCCCTTGCCCGCCAACAGCCGGTAGGTGGCCGCGAGGTCCGGGTTTTTGAAGATACTGCCGACGGCGGGTGCGTCACCGCCGGGAAGGAACAGCTTGCTGGTGGAGGTGAACGCCTCGAAGCGCAGCTTGTTGTCGAGGGTCTGCTGCCGGAAGGTGCCGTCCACCACGAAGCCGCGGTCGGCCACCTTGATGGCGGGCTCGAGGACCTCATCGAGGTCCTTGGTTCCCCACCGGTCCAGCGCGCGCTCCCACGTGGCCGGCGTGCCGGGCACGCCCACCGACACGCCGCTGGTGACAAGCTCGGGGGTGAAGTTGTAGGGCTTGCCCGTCTTGGGGTCGATGAACGCGTTATGCGGCATGGCGGCGGGCGCCGTCTCACGGCCGTCGATGGTGCTCACATGCCCGGTGTGCGCGCTGTAGAAGAGGAAGTATCCGCCGCCGCCCACTCCGGCGCTGTACGGCTCGGTCACGCCGAGGGTGGCCGCCGCGGCGACAGCGGCGTCTGCCGCGTTTCCGCCCTTGCGGAGAATGTCGACGGCCGCGGCGGATGCTTCCGGGTCCACGGTGCTGACGGCACCGCCGTAACCGGTGGCGGTGGCGGTCTTTTCGGTCACCCGCTCGTCAGCGAACGCGGGGCTGGTGACGGCCCCTGCCGTCACGCTCATCGCCAGGGCCGTGGTGACGGCTGCTACTCGGCTTCTCAGGTATGGCATGGTCGCTCCCGGGTGTGAGTAATGCGGGTTGACGGTACTGTCACGCTACTCCGCGGCGGAAGGACACTCAACGGCGAAAAGATTCATCCTGTCCGGAGTTCCAGACCTGCTCTCTTTCGGGCCCGGTCACCGGCTGTGGGCTTCGTCAGCCGCGGCGGACTGCCGCCGGCTGGCATACAGAAACGGCACGGCGAGCAGCTGGATCACGCCGCTGAGCGCCACCGAGGCTGAATAGCCGTACACGTCGGCCGCCCGGCCGAGCACCGGCTGCACCACCACGCCGCCGCTGGAGCCCATGAGGGAGGCGAAGCTGAGCACCGTGGCCCGCTGCCTGGAGTCGATCATGTCGTTGAGGTAGGCCTGCCCCACCGGGATCCCCACCTCGGCGACCAGCGCCCACACAGCCAGCAGCACCAGGGCCACCCAGAACTCACGGGTGAACCCGAGCGCCACCAGGATCAGTGCGCTGACGGTTCCGCTGAGGATCAGGACAGTGGTGCGTTTGCGTACCAGGCGCCGGAAGCGCGGTGCCAGCCAGCCGCCCAGGACCTCGGCCCCGGCCACGATGGCTGCGGCCAGCCCCGCGATGGCGTAGGCGCCGCGGTCGCCGAACAGCTCAAGCAGGAACGGCTGCAGGGCGTAGAAGACGTAAATCCCGACGCCGGCAGTGAAGGGCGCGGACAGCATCACGTAGCGCACGGGCGGATTTTTCAGGCCGTTTTCGATGGACGCCGAGAGCACGGCACGCACCGCCTGAAGGGGGCGCGCCGAGCGGTCGGGGGTGAAGCCGACGTCGTGCATGAGCCAGAGGGCCACACCGAACATGGCCAATAGCACACCCACCCGGAGCAGGAACGGCACACCGAGGTTGGTGGCCTGGGCGATGACGCCGCCAGCGACGGACCCTACAAGCATGGCGGTGCCGGACACCATCTGGCCGCGCCCGAGGACGATCTCCAGCGCGCCGACGTAGCCGGAGAAGTGCAGTGCATCCACGAGCCACGCCTCCACGGCGCCTGAAAAGAAGGTGAACCCCAGCCCGAGCAGCACGGACACCGCTGCCCACGCCCAGAACGGCGCGGAGAGCTGCCACAGCAGGTAGTAGAGGAGCGTGGAGACGGACAGCGTGGCGGTGCCGAGCAGGAAGGAGACCCGGCGTCCCCAGCCGTCGGCCACCACACCGGTGGGCACCTCGAAAATGACCATCCCGGCGGTGAAGAATGCATTTGCGGCGAAGGCTTCCAGGTTGCTGAGCCCGGCATCGAGGAGGAAGAGCGTGTTGATGCCCCAGATGAACGACGCCGCAAGGGTATTGCCCAGTGTCAGCGTCAGATAGATGCGCTGCACCTTGCGGGCCGCCGGGTTCATCGCCTCGCTGTCCGGCCCGGCGCGGAGTTGGGGCACGAAACCCATTCTCGTCGTCTTCACCCGGTGCCGCCAGAGACCCTTTTATCGAGGGGCGTTCGAGCGTAGCGTCATGCCCAACGGAGTAGGCGGCGAACGGCGGTGCGGCCCCGGTCCGCACTGTTCCGCCCTCCCTTCCGAGCCTTCGAAGGAGGCGGAAATGGCTGCTGGCTGGAACGCTGATACGGCTGCCGGTCCTGTGGGGGCGGGCACGGTCACCCTGGTGGAAGGCTCGTCCTTCTGCATTTCCTCGGCGAACGGTGACATCCATCCGGAGCATCCGCACGGGGTGTTCCATGAGGACACCCGCATCCTGTCCCGCTGGAACCTGTCCGTGAACGGCCTGCCCTTGGAGCCGCTGACAGCGGAAACCAAGGAGCCATACCGGGCCCTGTTCATTGGCCGGGTGCCCCGCTCTGACGGGTATGCGGACAGTCCCCTGATCGTGGAGCGCCTGCGGGAGGTCGGTGCCGGCATCCGCGAGGAGATCACCATCCGGAACTACTCCTCGAAGGAGACCGAGTGCGTCGTTTCGCTCAGTGTTGAATCGGATTTCGCGGACCTCTTTGAGGTGAAGGAGGCGCGTGTCCAGCGGCGATGGGAGGAATCCCGCCGGCCGGAGGGTGACTCGCTGGTGATTAAGGCCGGCTGGCAGGACCTTGTTAAGAGCGTCATCGTCAACTCCAGCGGCGCGGAGGTCACCGCCGACTCCCTGACTTTCCGGACGGTGGTCCCGCCGCGCGGTGAGTGGAGCTCGCGGGTGAGCGTGGCGCCGGCCGCCAACGGCGGCGGGGTCCCGCCGTCGTCGTTAATCCGTCCCGCCGCAGGTGAGCTGTCCCCGAGCGACCGGCGCCGGCAGGAATGGGTGGCCAAGATTCCCAAGCTGCACATGGGCAACCGCTCCATCGAGCGCACCCTCCGCCGCAGTTACGACGACCTGGGTGCGCTGCGCATCGAGGACCCTGCCCATCCGGAGCGCATCGTCGTGGCCGCGGGAGCCCCGTGGTTCATGACGCTGTTTGGCCGGGACTCCCTTTGGGCCTCGGAAATGGCGCTGCCTGTTGATCCGTCGCTCGCGCTGGGCACCCTGCAGACGCTGGCTGACCGGCAGGGCAAGGTGGTGGACCCGATGAGCGAGGAGGAACCGGGGAAGATCCTGCACGAGGTCCGGCTGGGCGTGTCCAGCGGGCTGGCTCTGGGCGGCAAGTCCGCGTACTACGGGAGCGTCGATGCCACGCCGCAGTTCGTGATGGCCCTTGGTTCGGTCAGCCGCTGGGGATTCGGCCGGGACACCATCGCCGCCCTCCTGCCGCACGCGGACCGCGCGCTGGACTGGGTCCGGCATTACGGCGACAAAGACGGCGACGGGTTCGTCGAGTATCAGCGGCTCAACGACCAGGGCCTGATCAACCAGGGCTGGAAGGATTCGTGGGACGGTATCAACTTTGCCGACGGGACGCTGGCGGAGCCTCCGATCGCACTGTGCGAGGTGCAGGCATTGGTGTATTCGGCGTTCCTGTCCCGGGCGTGGATGGCGTACGACGCCGGCGACACTGCTATGGCGGCGAGCCTTACCGACGAGGCGGCGGAGCTGAAGAGGAAATTCAACGAGCAGTTCTGGCTGCCGGACCGCGGCTATTACGCGGTGGCACTCGACCGGGACAAGCGGCCCGTTGACGCGTGCGCGTCCAACATGGGGCAGTGCCTGTGGCACGGCATCATCGACGAGGACAAGGTGCCGATGGTGGCCGAGCGGCTGATGTCCCCCGAGATGTTCAGCGGCTGGGGCGTCCGGACTCTGGCCACCGACATGGGTGCCTACAATCCGGCAAGCTATCACAACGGCTCGGTCTGGCCGCACGACAATGCGGTCATCGCGGTGGGCCTACTGCGTTACGGCTTCGTGGAGGAGGCGCAGCGGATCGCCACGGCCCTCCTGGAGGCTGCGGACTACACCGACGGACGGCTTCCGGAACTGTTCTGCGGTTTCAGCCGGGAGCAGGTCACCGAGCCGGTGCCGTATCCGACGGCGTGCTCCCCGCAGGCGTGGGCTGCCACCACGCCGATCATGCTGGTTACCAGCCTGATGCGGTACGACGCGCATGTGTCCCGCGGCGGGGTATGGATGGATCCGGTCCTGCCGGTCTCCTACGGGGACCTGCACATCACCAACGCACCCATGGGGTCCGGCCGGATCACCATCGACATCACCGGTTCCGAGGCTTCCGTGCAGGGCCTGCCGGAAGGACTGACGTTCCACCGCGAGCACCGGCCGTGGCTGACAGAGCTGATGGCGGAGGCCGGGCTGGGAAAGTAGGGACTAGCTGAGGCGGTCCAGCGCCTGCAGGAGCCGCCCGACCGAACCGCCGAGGTTCCACCCGGTGGAAAGCCGCTCGAGTTCCTCCCTCGCCTCACCGGTGACCGGACGCAGTTCCGCGCCCGCTTCCTCCAGGGACGGCAGCTCCAGATTGCGCACCACGTTGACGACGGCGGGGGCCACCTTGAGATAGTCCGCGGCGGCAGCGAGCTTGTTGCGTACCGAGGCGGACACTCCGCCGCCAGGATCGGCCGCCGCAGCGAGCAGCCCGTCCAGCGTGCCGTGTTCCAGGAGCAGCGAAGCGGCGGTCTTCTCGCCGATGCCGGCCACGCCGGGCAGCCCGTCCGAGGCGTCGCCGCGGAGGGTCGCGTAGTCGGCGTACTGCTGCGGCAGCACGCGGTACTTTTCCACGACGACGGCGTCGGTCAGGACTTCGAGGTTCCGCATGCCGCGGGCGGTGTAGATGACACGCACCTGGCGGTCGTCGTCGACCAGCTGGAAGAGGTCCCGGTCCCCCGTCACCACGTCGACCGGAAGGCCCGCGTGGCTGGCGTAAGTGCCCACGACGTCGTCGGCCTCATGCTCCCGGACGCCCACGACGGCGATGCCGGCCAAACCCAGTACGTGCCGGATCAGCGGGATCTGCGCCTCCAGCTCGTCCGGCACCACCTCCACGTCGGCCGCACCGGCCAGCACCTCGGCCACGCGGTGGGCCTTGTACGTGGGAATGAGGTCCACCCGCCACTGGGGGCGCCAGTCATCGTCCCAGCAGGCCACCAGATGCGTGGCGCCGTAGTCGGTGGTGAGCCGCGCGATCATGTCGAGCAGGCCGCGGACGGCGTTCACCGGTGTGCCGTCGGCGCGGCGGATGGTGTCGGGCAGGCCGTAGAAGGCGCGGAAGTACAGGGACGCGGTGTCGAGCAGCATCAGGCGGTTGACCATGACTGATCCTGACACGGATTCACCGTGCGGTGCCCGGGACACGGCCCGGAAGTGGGAGGATGGGCGCATGGAACTGCACATCACCGGCGACGAAGCCGCCGACAAACTTCTCAGCGATGACGCCTTCGCACTGCTCACCGGCATGCTGCTGGACCAGCAGGTGACCATGGAGTCGGCTTTCGCCGGTCCCGAAAAGATCCGCACGCGCATTGGCTCGATCAGCCCTGCCGCCGTGGCCGAACATGACCCGGACGGCTTCGTTGAGGTCTTCAAGGAACGTCCGGCGGTCCACCGCTTCCCCGGTTCCATGGCCGCCCGCGTCCAGGCGCTCGCCGAGGCCGTGCAGAGCGAGTGGGGCGGCGAAGCGACTGCCATCTGGACCCGGGACGAACCCGACGGCAAGGAAGTTCTCCGAAGGCTGAAGGCACTGCCGGGATTCGGCGATCAGAAGGCCAAGATCTTCCTGGCTCTGCTCGGAAAGCAGTGCGGGCTGCAGGCGCCGGGCTGGCGTGAGGCCGCGGGCCACTACGGCGAGGAGGGCTCCTACCTTTCGGTCGCGGACATCGTGGACCCGGAATCACTGACGAAGGTGCGTGCCAGCAAGCAGGCGGCCAAGGCCGCCGCGAAGGCAGCAAAGGCGCCGGCCGCCGGTTAGCTCACTAGCTAATCACGACGGCGGCCGGACGCCTTTGGGGGGCAGCTTAGTACTCGCCCTTGATCACGAAGTAGGAGCCGCGGATCTCCCCGGCAAGCTTCGACTTTTGGCGTGCGAACTTGAAGCTGGGTGCGAGTTCCTCGGGAACTTCCATGCCCTGTGAGAGCTTGAATCCGACGGCCCGCTTGGCACCTTCGTCGATGCCGTACATGACGTTGACGGACAGCCCGGATTCGTAGAACACATACGCCATCCGGAGGCCGTCCACCTCGAAGGAGGTGACCTCGAGCGGACGTGCGGAGAACGAGATGATGCGCTCGTCGGACAGGATCCGGTTCACCCAGTCGAGCGTTTCCGGCGCCTCGCTGGCGGGTTCGACCGTGAACACGTGGTCGTACTTGTTCTTGTAATAACGTGCCTCGTTGGCACGCAGTCCCGCCAGAGCGTCCGCCACTGGTGACGACTCGAGGCCAACGGTGGAAACGTTCTGGAAGTCTACGGTGTATGGCATGCGCCCCTCCTGGTTGTCATTCATCACACTCCTCACCTTAATGTCCCTTGCGGCAGCGGGCTTCTTGATTCCTGATTGGCTGGGCGCGATTCATGCCCTGCCCCGGCCGAGCACCCGGGCGGCAGCCAGGTAGCCGGTGAGCATGGCAGTGGCCACGCGGCCGACGGCCTGTTCATCCGGGGCGAAGGTGCTGGCATGCAGGTTGCCGCCCGCCGCGGGCATCCCGGTGAAGATCATCACCACGCGGGCCGCCGAGGCATAAAAGGCGAAATCATCGGATCCGTACGAACGGAACTCACGAACCTCATAGCCTCGCGCGCCAAGGTGACGCCCGATCTCGACGGCAAGTTCGGCGTCGTTTTCCAGAATGGGCTCACCCTTCCGGATTTCGAGGCGCACCGTGCAGTCGTGGGCAGTGGCGACGCCGTTTGCCACCTGGCGGAGACGGGTGTGGATCATCTGCCGCTGCGGCTCTGACATGGTGCGGATGGTTCCGGTCACCGCAGCCTCTTCCGGGATCGCATTGGGGCTGCCGCCGGCATGGATGGTCCCGACCGTGAGCACCGCGGACATGGTGGGATCGACGTTGCGCGCAACGATCTGCTGGCACGAAACCACAAAGGCGCTGGCGGCAAGAAGGGCGTCCGAGGAATGGTGGGGGTAAGCGCCGTGCGAGGGCTGGCCGGTGATGACCACTTCGAATTCGTCGGCGGCGGCGTTGACCGGTCCCGGTGTGCAGGAGTACCCCAGGGAGTCCATCGCCGGCTGCAGGTGCGCCCCGACGAGAGCCCCCACCTGCTGCGCCGCCAGCACCCCGGACCGCACTACGTCGTGGGCGCCCGATTCGCCGACTTCCTCCCGGGGCTGGAGAATCCCCACGAACGGAAAGGGCAGCGGCGACGTTGACGCAAGGGCGCGGGCAACCGCGACGAATGCAGCCATGTGCACGTCGTGTCCGCAGGCGTGCATGGCGCCGTTGCCGGCGGCCCAGGGAAGTCCTGTCTGTTCCACGATCGGCAAGGCATCCATCTCGGCCCTGATCGCAACCGAGACCCCGGCCCCGCCGAGTCGGACGATCCCGATGTTTCCGGTGAGGGTTTCCTTTTGGAATGCGTCCGGCAGCTCATTCAGCAGCGTGGCCAGCGTGTCGCCCTCATCCCCCGAGACCCGAGGCTCAGCATGCAGTTGCCTGTACAGCTCCTCCGCCTTCTGCACCTCGATGGCCAGGCGTACGTGTACAGGACCCGTATCGAAGGCTGCGGCCCTGTCCATATCGGGCTAGTACCGCCAGCGCAGGGCGGCGATCACGGCCTCACGGTCGAGCTTGGCAAAACGTTCGGCTTCGCCCCGCCGCACGGCCACATAAGCGTCCACCAAATCATGGCCCAACGTCCTGCGGAGGAAACTGCTGCCGTCCAGATCGTCCAGGGCCGTGGCCATGTTGCGGGCAAATGCCCGGATGTCCAGGCGCTCCCTCTCCGCCTCGCTCAATGTGCCGGGGTCGACGGTGACCTCGGCGGGGAGCCTCAGCTTTCCTCTGAAGCCCTCGAGTGCGGCTGCAAGAATTGCTGCCACGGCGAGGTACTGGTTGGCGGCACCATCGCAGCATTTCACTTCCACGTTCGATTGCCTGTCCTCGTAGCCCTTGAGGCCCGGCACGAAGCGGACGGCGGCCTCGCGGTTGCCCGTGCCCCAGCAGATGAAGCTGCCCGCCCACTGCTGCGGCTGAAGCCGGTCCAGACTCAGTGCGCTGCCGCCCAGCAAAGCTGCGCTCTCGGCCAGGTACCCGAGGACGCCTGCGACCATGCGCTCGCCTGCCGGGCTCATCTGCGTGGCGGAGGCAGCGTCGTGGAAGACGTTGCCGTCACCGTTCCGCACGGAGAAATGGATGTGGCAACCGTTGGTCGCAGTTTTGGAATCCGCAATCGGCGAGTAGGAAACATGCAGTTCATGCCGGCGGGACACCCGGGCGACGATGAACCGGGCGAGGAGGTAATCATCCACGGCCTGGACCGGGTTCCGGGGGGCCAGGGCGATTTCCACCTGGCCGCGGCCATACTCCGGGTGGATCTGCTCAACCGGAACGCCGGCTTCCACCAGCGCTGCCAGCACGTCCAGGTTCCATGCCTCCAGCTGCAGGAACGCGGCTGCACCGTAGCCCGGTCCCTCGTGCGCCAGGACGGGCTCATCCCGAGTGCCGCTGAAGACCGTGAACTCCAGCTCGAGGCCCACGGATACCTCCAGTCCGGCTGTTGCCCATTCGGCAGCAACACGTTTGAGTGCCGTGCGCTGGCAGGTTGGATAAGGAGCACCGTGCATGTCCACCAGGTCGGCCGGCGCCCAGGCGAGGCCGCTGGTCTTGTCGATGACAGCAACGGCCGAGCGGTCCGGCATTCCGCGGAGGTCCCCAACGATGGGATCGATCCCGGATGACCGCTCGACATGGTCGTCAGCGGCCAAAAGGGCTCCGACGCTCACTGAGACGCCGCAGCCATTGGAGAAAGCATCTTCAACTTTGGGTCCTGGCAGAACCTTGACCCTTGCTACACCCGCGTTGTCGAGGCAGGAAATGACAAGTGCCCTGACGTACTGGAGATCCATATCCGTCTTTGGATTTGAAGTCACAGCTTTCCTTTCGATTCAGGGATTCAGGTTGTAAACGCGTTTGGCGTTTTCCGAGGCGACCCTCGTGGCAATTCTGTCGGCGTCGTTCGCGGTTGCCCAGCCCGAGGCGATCCAGTCGTCCATCAGGGCAGCAAACGAAGTCCGCCAGTTGGCCGCGCTCACGGCGTAATGTTCGGCAAGGCCGTACGAATCCGATGAGTAGAGGATCTTACCGAACGGTGCGATCTCCATCGCCTGGCGGATCGCCGTGCCGGCACTTGGGCCCAGGTAATGCGAGACCAGGCCCACGTCCAGGTAGAGGTGCGGGAAGACCTGGGCGAGGATGCCGGCTTCCCTGATGAAGGGGTAGCAGTGCAGCAGCATGAAGTCGACGCCCAGTGACCTGGTGGCATGGAACAGCGGACTGAGCCGGGATGGATCTGCGCGGAAGAGCTGAAGGTCCGAGTCGCCGTATCCCGTGTGGAGCTGCATGGGGATGCCCAAATCGATCCCGGACCAAAGCCCAAACCTCAGCAGAACCGGGTCAGTGACCCGGAAGGACCCGGATTCCTCGGCGGTACGGAACCATGCGTCAGCCGCCTGGAGGACCTCACGCCCGGATGGCCGTTCCGCGGGGATGTCGAAACCGTGCCGGTAGGCAAGGATGGATTTCAGGCCCACGGCGTCCCGGGATTTGGCTGCCAGCGTCTCCGGGAACTTAGCTGCAAAGCCGGCCGCAGTGGACTCCGACGCAAAGTCCTCGGCTACTCTCTCGATGCGAACGATCTCGCGAACACGCGCATCAGCACGCGCCGCCATGGCGTCCGGGCCGGGAAGCCGCGCATCCCGTATGCCAGTGTCAAGGAGATAGTGGGAAGTTCCGGTGCTGCGAAGCAGCAGCCTGTTCGCTTCAGCGGGGCCGATGCTCCTGCGGCGCGCGAGGTATTCATCAAGCGGCGCCAGGGGTTCGAGTCCGAGGACCGGTGCACAGAACCGCCGTACCGCCAGGCCGAAGGGCGACTCGAGGCTGTCCGTGCCCGCCGGTGCCGGCCAGTCGGACTCCGTGGCCAGGCTCCGGAACTCGCCGTCGGTCAGTTCGGCCTCGACAACGCCGTGGCAGTGGTGGTCGACCAGCGGCACGTCAATCCTGCGGTTGCTCGTGTCAGTCATGGTCACCGCCAACTGGTCGTGTTTGGCCACACCTAGATCGAGTATGGATCCGATGTCACCGGGAGGAAAGCCGCTACGCCGGCCGGTATGTCACCATCAGCACCCCCGTCCCCGTGGGCGTGGAGTCGACCAGCCGCAGCCGGCGCGCGTCGTCGTCCGGTCCGAACAGGCGGCGGCCCGAGCCGAGCACCAGCGGATGAATCATCAGGAATAGCTCATCGACGAGGCCATGCGGGAGCAGGGACCGGATGAGCTGGCCGCTGCCCATGATCACGAGGTTGCCGCCGGGCTGTTCGCGCAGTGCAGCGATTTGAGCGGGGACGTCCCCGCCGAGGAGCGTGGAGTTCGGCCACTTCAGTATGGCCTCGGGGTTGGAGGAGGCGACGTACTTTCTTGTCCCGTTGAGGCTGTCCTTGAACGGTCCGCCGGCCTGGTTCCAGTACGAGAGCATGTCGTCGTAGCTGCGCCGGCCGAACAGCCACGAGAAGCCCTGGCCCATCCGCTCCCCCATGGCGGCAAACATTGCCGGATCATTGTCCTGCTGGGCCCAGCCGCCGTGCCGGAAGCCGTCACGAGTGTCTTCGTCGGGGCGCCCCGGCCCCTGCAGAACACCGTCGAGGCTGAGGTGATTCACTGCCAGAACGCGCATGCTGGACTCCGTCCGTTGTCAGCTGGCGTTGACCGCCGGTGTGGTTACGTGGCCGCCCAACGCGGCCCAAAGGTAGCGGATTGCCGCCTCGACGCCCTTGGTGTTCGCGCCGGCCAGGAGCTGCAGCACCAGGCCGTCCAGCGCCGCGAAGGCGGCCCGGGCAGCACCTTCCTGGCCCCCGAAGCCGATCCGCTGCAGGCCGTCGGAGAGCGCTGCAATGTAGCTTTCGTAAAGGTGCTGTACTGGCCCCGCCAGCTCGGGGCGCCGCCGCGATTCCAGGATCATCTCGTACTGAAAGATCTGGATGTCGGGGTTGTCGTCAATCAGCGACAGGATGCTCTGGCAGAACTCCTCCTCGGTGGCAGGCAGCGCTGCCAGCTGTGACAGCCCGATCGACTGCCGCACGGACCACTCGAGAGCGGCTTCGATGAGGGCATCCCGCTTGCCGAAATGATGGACCACCAGGGTGTTATTGACGCCGGCGTGCTCGGCCACGGCACGGAATGTCAGGCCCCGCAGTCCCTTGCGCGCCACCACATGCACGGTTGCCGCGAGCAGAGCCTCCCGCCCGGTGCCATAGCCGTTCTGTTTCTGCCCGCTCATGCCTCCGATTCTAACCGCTTACAGCAGCGTCTTGACTTCGAACCTCAGCAAATGCTTAGCTGTGATGCAACACACAACTAAGTATCTGCATAGTTGCTAGTAACCAAGGAGGAACCAATGTCCACGTCCACGAACGCCGTCGAATTCACCGTCCATGATGCCTTCGACCCCCAGAAGTACGAGCCCTTCATCCTGGGCCAGGTCCAGTGGGTGCGACGCCGCGGAGACGGCGACCGCCCCGCCCTGTCCGCCGGTTTCTGGCACGTCACCACTGACGAGGCCCCCGAGCCGTTCGACCTGCTCATCGAGGCGGACGAGACCATCCACATCATCGAGGGCCACCTGCACATCGAGGTCGACGGCGGCGAGGGTTTCGTCCTGTTGCCCGGCTCGGCCGCTTCCTTCAACAAAGGCGCGCAGACCCGCTGGACAGTCGTTGAAGACACCACCGAATTCTTCGTCTACTCCTGAACGTCAACCAGAAGACCTGAAACAGAAGGCTCACCGTGACTGCCACCAACAACCACAGCCAGCAGACCGACGTCGTAATTATCGGCGCAGGCTTCGCCGGCCTTACAGCCGCCCGTGAACTGCGCCAGTCCGGCCTGTCCGTAGCCGTTCTCGAAGCACGGGACCGGATCGGCGGCCGCACCTGGCTCGATGACCGGCTTGGCCGCCCGCTGGAAATCGGCGGCACCTGGGTCCACTGGACCCAGCCCTACGTCTGGGCGGAAATGAAGCGCTACGGAGTCGGCACCGTTCAGAGCCCCGTCCCGGAACGGGCCTACTGGTGGGCGGGCGGTGCGCGGCACGAGGGCACTCCGGACGAGCTGCTGCATGAAATCGACGCCCCCAACCGGAAGCTGATGGAACAGTCGCGTGAGTACTTCCCGGAGCCTTTCGCCCCCTTCACTAACCCGGACATCAAGGGCATCGACCACGTTTCCCTGTCCCGGAAAATCGCTGAACTGCAGATCCCGGACTCCTCCCGCGAGATTCTGGAATCCTTCTGGGCACTGAACTTCAACGGTCCAGTCGACGACGCCGCCTACACCCAGGCCCTCCGGTGGGTGGCGCTCACCAATGGCGACTGGATGGTCAACTTCGAGGCCTGCGCCACCTTCAAGATCGAGGGCGGGACAGGCAAACTGATCAACGGCATCGCCGCCGGAACACACGTCCGCCTCGGGAAAACCGTTTCGGCCGTCAACTACGCCGAAGGGAACGCCACCGTCATTACCAGCGACGGCGAGGAGTTCCAGGCGGCGCACGTGATCTGCACGCCTCCCCTCGGCGCCATGGGTGCCATCGCCTTCGATCCTCCCCTGCCGGCGCCGAGCCAGAAGGGCATCGCCGAAGGCCAGGTCTCCAAGGGCATCAAGGTCTGGATCACCGTCAAAGGCGAAGTGCAGCCGTTCGTTGCCGTTGGCTCAGCGGGGTGGCCACTGAACTTCGTCCAGGCCGAATACGACCAAGACGGCAACACCATCCTCGTTGCCTTCGGTCCCGATACCGCCCGGCTCGACGCCACTGACGCCACGCAGGTCCAGGCAGCGCTGGACCTGCTCGCGCCGGACCTGGAAGTCCTGGACGTGGCCAGCCACGACTGGTCCAGCGACCCGCTGTCCGGCCAGACCTGGCCCATGCACCGGCCGGGCTTCCTGACAGAATCCCTGGGCAGCTTCCAACAGCCGCAGGGTGCCCTCCTGTTCGCAGGTTCGGATTATGCCAATGGCTGGGGCGGCTTCATCGACGGCGCCATCGAAAGCGGCCTGGAGGCGGCCCGGAGCATCCTCGACGAGCGCAGCGCCTGAGCGCAGGTCAGCGAAAGACGCTACTTACCGGCCGGGGAGAGGCCGGCGGCGTTCGCGTCGCCGGCTGCGCCCGAACGCTCCAGTAAGCGGCCAACCTGGACGACGGCGGAACGGATCTTCGCCGGATTTCCGAAGGTCAGGAACTGGAGCATGAGCCCGTCCAGAGCAGCGAAAATCGCCCTCGAAAGTTCGTCGTCGGTATCGAGGGAACGCCCGCGGAGAGCCGTTTCCACTGTCGAGATGTAGTTGTCATAGAGGCGGTCCAGAAGGGCTCTCAGCTCGGGCTTTCGGCGGGCCTCGAGAAGCATCTCGAACTGAAAGAGCTGCAGTTCCGGCTCGGAGGACACGGACGCCAGGAGGGCATCGGCGAACTTCTCGTCGAAATCCGCCACGCGGGCCAGCCCGGTTTCGTCGATCGAGCGCTGCACGGCCCACTCAAGGGTGGCGGCAAGCAACCCCTCGATCGAACCGAAGTGATGTGTGATCAGCGTATGGTTCACACCCGCACGGGCGGCGACAGAACGGTAAGTGACGCCGCGGAGGCCCTTCTCGGCAACAACATCTATGACCGCCGACAGCAGGGCATCGCGGCCATCCCCGTAGGGCAAACGTTGGGAATCCAGGCTCATAAGCCGATTTTAGCCCGCCCACCCCTTCCCTTTGGGCACCCTTGACACACCAAACTAAACACTTGTAGAGTTTTGTTTCGTGATCCGGCTCACGTGCCGCGCATCACCATCGCTTCCGCCGGAAGACGCGCACAAGGGGGTGCGCCTTCAGCCGGTATCCATACCTACCCACACCGGCATGACCCATGAATCCATGCCCTGGCGAAAGAGCCACACCATGAACCAGCAAACCGGGCAGATGCCCGCGTACCAGAACACCGCGGCCACCTCGGGCCGCCTGCGCCCCAACAAGCTGGGGGTCGTCGCGGTCGCTTTCTTCGCCATCGCAGCGGCCGCACCCATGGCGGCCGTTGTCGGCGCGAGCCCCGTCCTCTTTGCGGCCAGCGGCCCCGGAACCCCCGTCATCTACGTCATCGCGGCTCTCCTGGTGGCCCTGTTTTCCGTTGGCTACCTTCGGATGAGCCACAGCATCACCAACGCCGGCGGATTTGTCGCCTACATAGCGAAGGGGCTCGGAACGAAATGGGCCACCGGCGGTGCGGGCATCGCGGTCCTGACCTATGTCAGCCTCCAGGTGGGGCTCTGGTCCCAGTTCGGCGTCTTCGCCCAGCAGCTCGTTGGGAGCCTGACAGGCTTGGGGCTCCCGCCCTACTTTTGGATCGTCCTAGTACTGTCCCTGGCCACCGCCCTGACCATGAAAGGGGTGGACGCGAGCCTGAAAGTTCTGGGGGTGCTGATCCTGGGCGAAACCCTGGTCGTCGCGGCCCTTGTAGTCTCCCTGATCGCGCAAAAGGGGCTAGGGATCTTCACGTTTGAGGGGTTCACCGGCGCCAACATCGTGGGGCCCGGACTGGGCATCTCGCTGCTGTTTGCCTTTGCCTGCTTCACCAGCTTCGAGGCGACGGTCGTCTTCGCCGAAGAAGCGGTGAACCCGCGCAAGACGATTCCCCGCGCGGCGTATCTGGTCATTGCCTTCGTTGGCTTCTTCTATATGATTTCAACCTGGGCCATCAGCGGAGCAATCGGCATTGACCGCATCCAGTCCGAAGCCGCCCGGAATCCCGCCGGCATGATCTTCGACCTCGCCCAATCCAGCGCCGGCTCGTGGCTCGGCCTCTCCATGCAAATCCTCGTCGTCACCAGCTTTATTGCCATGATGCTCGGCCTTGCCAACATGTTCGCCCGGTACCTCTTCGCCTTGGGCCGCGCGGGAACACTGCCGGCAAAGCTGGCGTCAGTTTCCATGACCGGTGCCCCGACGTTCGCCGGGCTGGCCAACGGCATCATAGTGCTGGCGATCATCAGCGTCTTCTTGATTTCAGGGGCCGATCCCATCACCACAGTCTTCGCGTGGTTCGTCGCCCTCGGAACCGCCGGCTTCATCAGCATCCTCCTCCTGACGTCCGCAGCGATCATCGTCTTCTT
This sequence comes from Arthrobacter globiformis, assembly GCF_046536215.2. GTDB lineage: Bacteria > Actinomycetota > Actinomycetes > Actinomycetales > Micrococcaceae > Arthrobacter > Arthrobacter globiformis_E. Next base: position 665,870 of record NZ_CM143421.1, read on the forward strand.
CGCCAGGGCCGGGATCCGGGACAACCTCTGGGTAACCGTCATCGCACCCGTCCTGTCCTTCATCTCGTTCATCACCATCGGCTACCTGACCCTGGACAACTACGACGCCCTGCTCGGCGGCGCTGGCGGTGTTGCCCGCTGGCTCCTGCTCGGCATCCCCCTCGTCCTCATCGCAGGAATTGCCCGGGGAGCCCAGAAACCGTCCATCGACTACGCCTCCGAAATCGTCTGACGCTAAAACGCTCCTCCTCACCAACCCCGTTCAGCACGAATCACCTCTACCAAAGGAAAACCATGACCGCGACTGACATCCAGGACTACGTTCCCGAAAATGAATGGCCCTCCGTGGCCACCATGCTCGACGGATTCGGGGACCAGACCCTGCCCGCCTCCGCGGCCCTGACCGGCACCGCGCTGCACCTCCCCCGGGACGGCGGCCACACCACCACCTACACCTTCCACGACGCGCATTCCCTGACATGGACGGCGGCCGGCGAAGACCGCCACGGCGGGGCAGCCAGGTACAAGGCGATCGAAGCCCGCCCGGGGATCTTCATCATCGACTTCATCCAGGGCGAAGACCGCCAGGCTCAGAATGTCACTATCATCCTCGACAGGAACACCGGCGCCGTCACGACAGCGGTCAGCTCCTTCATCACCGAAGGAGACAAGACCCGCAGCACCACCAACTTCAGCCACGGAAACATGGAAGGGTCTGCTGCCATCCATTCCCGATCCACCGGGCTGGTCGGCAAGCGCATCTACTACCGCTACAGCGACGTCGAAACCTACGAACACATCTACCTCAACGCCGGCACCTTCACCTGGCACTGCCTTCGCGGCGGCGAGGCCGGACTCGCCGACACCGACCGCTGCCTCACTTTCGACGTTGGCGAGGACCTGTACCTGTTCTTCTGGACCGAAAAGGTGATGACTGTTGAGGCGGTGCTCCTCATAGACCTGCGCGAGCAGCGCTCCATCGGGCGGATGTTTGGCTGGGACGAACCGGCCGCCGAACCCGTGATCCTGCCTTTCAACTCACGCCTCACCGTCCTGAACACCACCGAATACCCGCAGGACAACCACAAGCATTAGCCAAAAGGCCACTCCCGAGGAACACCAATGGAAACCTACGATTCATTACTTGCCAGCATCACCGCAGCGCCCGGTCAGGACAGCCGGACCATGTACGACCCCGCCACCGGCGGCGTCGTGGGCGAGGCACCGGTCCACACCGTTGAGGACCTCGAGACCGCGGTGGCCGCGGCCGTCGCCGCCCAGCCCGCCTGGGCCGCACTGGGCCACGACGCCCGGTCCGCCGCGCTGCTCAAGGCCGCCGACGCCGTCGAACGCTCCGCCGAGGAACTCGCCCAGCTCCTCTCCCGCGAACAGGGCAAACCCCTCAACGGCCCCAACGCCCGCTTCGAAGTCGGCGCCTGCGCCGCCTGGCTCCGCGCCACCGCCGCCACCGAACTCACACCCGAAGTCATCGTCGACGACGGCGAAACCTACGCCGAACTCCACTACAAGCCCATCGGCGTCGTCGGCGCCATCGGCCCCTGGAACTGGCCCATGATGATCACCATCTGGCAGATCGCCCCCGCCCTGCGGATGGGCAATGCCGTGGTGGTCAAGCCTTCCAAAATGACGCCGCTCTCCGTCCTGGCCCTGATCAAGGTCCTCAACGAAGAACTCCCCGAGAACGTCCTGACCGCCATCTCCGGCGACCGCGAAGTCGGCGCCCGCCTCGCCGAACACCCCGCCGTCGGCAAAATCATGTTCACCGGCTCCACCCCCGCCGGCAAAGCGATCATCAAATCCTCCGCCGACACCGTCAAACGCCTCACCCTCGAACTCGGCGGCAACGACGCCGGCATCGTCCTGCCCGACGCCGACCCCAAAACCATCGCCCAGGACCTGTTCTGGGGCGCGTTCATCAACACCGGCCAGACCTGCGCCGCCCTCAAACGCCTCTACGTCCACGACAGCATCTACGACGCCGTCTGCAACGAACTCACCACCATCGCCAAAACCATGCCTATGGGCAACGGCCTGGACGAAAACAACGTCCTCGGCCCGCTCCAAAACAAAGCCCAATACGACATCGTCGCCACCCTCGTCGACGCTGCCCGCGACTCCGGCGCCCGGATCCTGCTCGGCGGCAACCCCGACCCCGGCCAGCCCGGCTACTTCTACCCCACCACCCTCGTCGCCGACATCGACAACACCAACCCCCTCGTCACCGAAGAACAATTCGGCCCCGCCCTGCCCATCATCCGCTACACCACCATCGACGAGGCAGTGGAGATGGCCAACGCCCTCGACGTCGGACTCGGCGCCTCCGTCTGGTCCCCCAACCTCCCCGCAGCCCGCGAAGTCGCCGCCCGCATCCAGGCCGGCACCGTCTGGATCAACAAACACGGCGCCGTCGACCCCCGCGTCCCCTTCGGCGGCGCCAAACAATCCGGCTACGGCCTCGAATTCGGCGTCGAAGGCCTCAAAGCCCTCGGCGTCCCCCAAATCATCAACGGCTAACCGGCACACCGGAACACCGGACCCACAGCAGGACAAGAGGGCCGCCGTCGCACCAACGCGACGGCGGCCCTTGCGCCGTGGCTAGGCCGTTTTCGTTCCCATAAGCTCGCGGTTGACTGCTGGCATGATTTCGGTGGCGAGCAGTTCGATGGACCGTGCAGTCTCCGCGAAGGGGAGGCCGCCCAGGCCGACCTGCGCCATATACCGGCTGTTGCCAAGAGCCTGGTGGATTTCGATCAGTTTCTCGGTGACCTGCTGGGGGCTGCCCACCAGCAGCCCGCCGCCCGGTTCGCTCCAGTCGTCGAAAGTTGAGCGCGGGAAGTGGTCCACGGGGCGTGGCATGTTCTGCTCGAAGTAGGCGCGGTAGTAGGGATAGAACGTGTCCCGTGCCTGCTGGGACGTCCGTGCCGCGTAAAAGTGGCCTCCTGCTCCGACCTGGAGGGTTTCAGCATCGTTGCCGGCGTCGGTTGCGCTCTGCCGGTAAAGCTCCACCAGGTGCCGGAACCGATGGGGTCCGGAGAGGAGCGCAATGAACAGGGGAAGGCCCAGCCGCCCGGCCCGGACAAAGCTTGCCGGCGTACCGCCCACCCCGACCCAGACCGGCAGCTTCTCCTGCAGGGGCCGGGGCGCTATGTCCATTCCGGGAATGCTCTGCGTTAACCTTCCCTCCCAGTTGAGGCTGGGGTGCTCGCGGAGTTCGAGCAGCATCCTCAGCTTCTCGTCGAAGAGTGCGTCATAGTCCGCCGTGCTGTGGCCAAACAACGGATACGAATCAACAAAAGCTCCGCGGCCGGCAATGATCTCGGCCCGCCCGCCGGAAATCAGGTCCAGGGTGGCGAACTGCTCAAAGAGCCGCACCGGATCCTGCGTGGACAGAACAGTGACAGCCGTACTCAGCCTGAGGTTTGTGGTCTCCCGGGCAATGGCTGCCAGGACGATCTCCGGTGCGGACAATGCGAAGTCCGGCCGGTGATGCTCACCCAAGCCTAGGAAGCTCAGGCCGGCCTGGTCCGCGAGCTTGGCCAGTTCAATGGTGTCCGCGAGTCTCTGCTGGGGTGACAACACCGAGCCGGTGCTGAGGCTCCGGGACAGTTCTCCGAAGGTAAAGATGCCAAAGTCCATATTTATTGAACCTTCAAGTATGCGGTTTTATTTCCCATTGCGATCCGATGCGCCGCCAAAGTAGGGACCTGACTAACGTCCCGCCGGTCTCCTTGTCGGGACCCCACAAAATCTTGCCCTTGTTGGGGAATTAGCGTCAGTTCGGAGGAATATCCGCAGCCATCACACGCAAAGGACCCATCAATGACGATTCAGGCAGACGCGGGCGAAGCCACAAGCCACGCGCCCATCCCGGCCACTTTCCCCATCCTTGAAACCGCTAAGCAGCAGGTCCTCGAGGAGGGCATCGGGCTCACCCAGTCGCAGCTCGAGGAGGTACTTCGGCTTCCGGATGAGGCCCTTCCCGCCGCGCTGCAGCTGGCCCACGAGGTCCGGCTCCGGCACTGCGGTGAGGACGTCGAAGTGGAGGGCATCATCTCCATCAAGACCGGCGGCTGCCCGGAGGACTGCCACTTCTGCAGCCAGTCCGGCCTGTTCGACTCCCCCGTCCGCGGCGTCTGGCTGGACATCCCCGAACTGGTCAAGGCCGCGAAGGAAACCGCCGCCACCGGAGCCACCGAGTTCTGCATCGTCGCCGCCGTCCGCGGCCCCGACATCAAGCTCATGAACCAGATCAAGTTCGCGATCGACCGCATCAACGAGGAAGTGGACATCAACATCGCCTGCTCGCTCGGGATGCTCACGCAGCGGCAGGTGGACCAGCTCGCCGAGTGGGGCGTGCACCGCTACAACCACAACCTGGAGACGGCCCGCAGCTATTTCCCCGAGGTGGTCACCACGCACACCTACGAGGAACGCCTTGACACCTGCAACATGGTCAAGGCCGCGGGCATGGAACTGTGCTGCGGCGCCCTGATCGGCATGGGCGAAACCCCCGAACAGCGCGCCGAACTCGCCGCCCAGCTCGCAGCCCTGGAACCGCACGAGGTCCCGCTGAACTTCCTCAACCCCCGGCCGGGAACACCGCTCGAGAACCAGGGCATCATGGACGGCAAGGACGCCCTCCGCGCCATCGCCGCCTTCCGCCTCGCCATGCCGCGGACCGTGCTGCGCTATGCCGGCGGCCGCGAGCTCACCCTTGGCGACCTTGGCACCCGCGACGGGCTCCTCGGCGGCATCAACGCCGTGATCGTCGGCAATTACCTCACTACGCTCGGACGCCCGGCGACGGCGGACCTGAACCTTCTGGTCGAGCTGAACATGCCGATCAAGGAACTCCAGAAGACGCTGTGACCGGGGTTTCGGCAAGCTCAACCAGCGGGGTTGGGGCCACCACCGGGGTTTCGGCAAGCCCAACCGGCGGGGGTGCCTTTTGCGGGCACTGCGGCGGGACGTACGACGGCGGCGACGGTCCGCCGTCGTCCGCTCACCGTGAGTGCCGCGAACGGCTGGCCATGGAACCGCCGCGCTACTGCGCCGCCTGCCGGCGCCGGATGAAGGTGCAGGTCACGCCGCTGGGCTGGTCCGCCGAATGCTCCCGGCACGGGGTGCTGGTCCAGTGACGCAGAATTCGACCGTGAAGCAGGGGTCAACCGTGACGGAGGATTCCCAGCAGCCGGACCTGATCCGGCGGGACCGCGCCCGGCTCTGGCACCCGTACGCGCCCGCGTCCCCGGACCTTCCGCTGTGGGAGGTGGAGGCGGCCGACGGCGTGCGGCTGCGGCTCCGCGGCGAAGACGGCACCCGGCACGAGGTGATCGATGCGATGTCCTCGTGGTGGTCGGTGATCCACGGCTACCGCCACCCGGTGCTGGATGGCGCCGCGAAAGCACAGCTGGACACGTTCAGCCACGTGATGTTCGGCGGGCTCACCCACGCTCCGGCGGTGGAACTGGCCGAGCGGCTGGTGGCCATGGCCCCCGCCGTACCCGGCCGGCCGGGGCTGGAGCGGGTGTTCCTCGCGGACTCCGGGTCGGTCGCCGTCGAGGTGGCGCTGAAGCTGGCGGTCCAGTTCCAGACCGCCGCCGGCCTGCCGCGCCGGCAGCGGTTCCTGAGCCTCCGCGGCGGCTACCACGGCGACACCTTCGCTGCCATGGGGGTCTGCGATCCGGTGGACGGCATGCACTCGGCCTTCCCGGGTCTGCTCGCAGGCAACGTGTTTGCGCCCCGCCCTCCCGCGGCGGCGTCGGCAACATCGGAGACGGTGCAGGCGTGGGCAGCCAACGTGGCGGAGCTGGCGGCCGCGCACGCGGCGGAACTGGCGGCGATCGTCGTCGAGCCTGTCCTGCAGGGTGCCGGCGGCATGCACGCGTACCCGGCCCAATGCCTGACAGTACTGCGTGAGGTGGCGGACCGGCACGGGCTGCTGCTCATCTTCGACGAGATCGCCACCGGCTTCGGCCGCACCGGCGAACTGTTCGCGGCCGACCACGCCGGCGTTGCACCGGACATCATGTGCGTCGGCAAGGCCCTGACCGGCGGGTACCTGACCCTCGCCGCGATGCTCTGCACTGCTGAGGTGGCCGCGGCTGTGTCCGGCGGCCAAGCGGGTGCCCTGCTGCACGGCCCCACGTTCATGGGCAACCCGCTGGCGTGTGCCGTGGCTAACGCCAGCCTCGGCATCATCGAAAGCGGCGGCTGGCGGGCCGACGTCGCCCGGATCGGCACCGGACTGGCCACCGGGCTGGCACCTGCCATGGAACTCGGGGCGGTCCGGGACGTCCGCACCATCGGCGCCGTCGGGGTCATCGAGCTGCACGACGCCGTCGACGTCACCGCCGTCACCGCGGCTGCCGTCCGCCGCGGCGTCTGGGTCCGGCCGTTCCGCAACCTCGTCTACACCATGCCGCCGTACATCAGCACCGCGTCGGACATCGCGCAGATCACCGCCGGGATGGCGGCGGCCGTCGCCGAGGTCCATGAAACGGCAGGCCAAAGGGTCTACGAACGGGTCCCGGCTCACACCGGAGGTGCATCATGAGCGGATCGATGACGCAGTGGCTCGAACGGCAGGCCGCCGTCCGGGAACGCCGGGGCCAGGTCCGCCGGCCGCTCCCCCGCGCCGCGCACGACAAATACATTGACCTGGCCAGCAACGACTACCTTGGCCTTGCCACGGACCCGCGCGTTGCCGGGGCAGCGGCGGAGGCCGCAACGCGGTGGGGCGCCGGCGCCACCTCCTCCCGCCTGGTGGCCGGAACCACCAACCTGCACCTGGACCTGGAACAGGAACTGGCCACCTTCGCCGGGATGGAAGCCGGGCTGGTCTTCTCCTCCGGTTACCTGGCCAACATCGGGGTGATCACGGCGCTGGGCGGTCCTGGGACCCTGATCGTCGCGGACGAGCATTGCCATGCTTCGATGATCGACGGCTTCCGGCTCAGCCGGTCACGCACCGAATCGTTCGCCCACAATTGCATGGCCGAAGCCAGCCGGCTGCTCGCCGGCCGCAATGAACCGCGGGCGATTATCGCCGTCGAATCCGTCTACAGCGTCCTCGGCGATGCGGCGCCGCTCACCGACCTGCTGGCCCTGGCCGAGCAGTACGACGCCATGCTGCTCATCGACGAGGCCCACAGCCTCGGCGTCACCGGCCGCGGCGTTTTCCAGGGGCGCGGTTCCGTCGCCGGGACCGCCCTTGCCGGGCACCCCAACGTGACCGTGACAGCCACGCTGTCCAAGGCACTGGGCAGCCAGGGCGGGGCCGTCCTGGGATCCGCGCTGCTGCGCGAACACCTCCTCAACCGTGCCCGCAGCTTCATTTTCGACACCGGGCTGGCACCGGCATCCGCCGCAGCCGCCCTCGCCGCCGTGCAGATCATCAGGGACGAGCCCTGGCGGGCGGCATCCGTGCACAGCAACGCGGCAGCGCTGGCAGCCGGACTGGCACCGGCCCTGGCCGGCCGTGGCGTCATGGCAGACCCGACAGCGGGGGCCGTCCAGTCCATCCCACTGCCGTCCGCGCAAGCGGCCCTGGCCGCCGCCGAATCCGCGCGCCGCGCCGGCGTCCGGGTGGGCTGTTTCCGCCCGCCGTCCGTTCCGGACGGGATTTCGCGGCTGCGGCTGACCGCCCGCGCCACCCTCACACCCGAAGAAATCGAAGACAGCTGCGCAGTGCTGCGCGGCATTCTGGAGGAACTTCCATGAACCTGTCCCCCGTCGTTCTGGTCACCGGAACGGACACCGGCGTCGGCAAAACCATCACGACGGCGGCCCTCGCCGCCGCCTTGAACGGAAGGGGCCGCAGCGTGGCGGTGTACAAGCCGTGCCAGTCGGGTGCCGCCGACGGCGACTCCGACGCGGCCGAAATTGCCCGGCTCACCGGCGTGCCGGCCGAAGCCGGCGTGGTTCTTCAGGAACCCATGGCTCCCGTCGCGGCTGCGGCCATCGACGGAACACCGCTGCCCGCTGTGGCTTCGCACGCAGACCGGATCCGCGAACTCGCCGCCGCCCACGACCACGTCCTGGTGGAGGGCGCCGGCGGCCTGCTGGTGGAGCTGGATACTAACGGCGGCACCCTGGCGGACCTCGGATCGCTGCTGGCGGCGGCCTTTGTGGTCGTCGCGCGGCCCGGGCTGGGCACGCTGAACCACACTGCCCTGACCCTCGAGGCACTGGCCGTGCGCGGGTTGCATGTCCTCGGCGTCGTACTCGGAAGCTGGCCCGCCCGCCCCGATGCGGTGCACCACAGCAACCGGCAGGTGCTCGGGTCCTTGAGCGTTCCCGTGATCGGGGCCCTGCCCGAGCGCGCCTCGGAACTGTCCCCGGCTGACTTCCGCGCCTGCGCAGCCGCGTGGCTGAACGGGGTGCCCGCATGACCGCGGCCGTGACAACCGCGAAGCCGATGGCCGCAGCCGCGACGGCCGCGCCGCCGGCGCAGGCTCCCGACGGATCCAAGTGCCCTTACCTCGTGGTGCGCGACCCGGATGCGGTCCGCGACGTCCTGCACCGGCCCGCCGACTTCAGCCCCGCGAATGCGCTGGTGGCCGTGACAGCACTGGAGGGACCTGCGCTGCGCGTGCTGCAGCGCGTGGGCTTTGCGTTGCCTCCCGTGCTGGCCAGCAACGACACGGATTCACACGGCGGGATCCGCAAGGTGGTGGCAGGCTTCTTCACGCCTGCCACCGTCGCCGCCATGGAACCGCGCATCCGGGAACTGGCCCGCGAAGCTGCCGGGAACGCCGCGAAGCAGCTCGCCCGGACCGGCCAGGCGGACCTCGTGCAGGCGATGGCGGCGTTTCCGCCCGCCGTCGTGATGCTTGAACTCCTCGGGCTGCCCGTGCGGGATCTTGCCAATCTCAAGCGCTGGGGACTGGACTCCATGGAGCTGTTCTGGGGGTGGCCTAGCCCGGAGCGGCAGCTTGAACTGGCCAACAGTGCAGCCGAGTTCTACGTCTGGCTGCGCCGCCTGGTCGCCGAATCCGTAGCCGCCCCGGGACGCAACCTGTTCAAGTCGCTGGCCGGGCACGGCCTCTCGAGGACCGAGATGTGCTCGCTCGGCTACTTCCTGCTGATCGCGGGCCAGGAAACCACCACCCACCTGATCAGCACCACGCTGTTCCGGCTGCTGCAGGGTTCAGCACCCGGGGCCTGGAAGGACGCGGCCTCAGAAGCCGGCGCCAAGTCAGTGGTGCAGCACGTGCTGGCCACCGAATCATCCGTCCCCACCTGGCGCCGCGTGACGGACCACGAAACCATCCTCGGCGGCGACCTCATCCCCGCCGGCACGGAGATACTCCTTGAACTGTCCGGCAACCTGATCACGGCGGCCGCTGGCCCAGGAAGCACGTCTCCGCAGGAGGACGCCGGGCATGGTCGGTCAACCGGCCTGGTCTTCGGTTCCGGCATCCACCGTTGCCTCGGAGCGAAGCTCGCCGAGCTGGAAGCCGCCGTCATCATCCAGGAAGCCGCGGCCGCGCTGCCCGGGATTCAGCTGCGGGACCACGAACCGGAATGGATCCGGCTCCTGTCCTTCCAGGCACCCCGGACCGTCAGCGTGGTGGGTCCGGCAGGCTGACAGGCCGCAGGTAAACGGGCTGGGCTGGAAGGACGCTGGCTGGAAGGACAGTGGGCTGGAAGGAGGACGCTGGCTAGAAGGAGGACACCGTGAATCCAAGCCCCAGCAAACCCCGGCCCGCCTGCTCAAGGATCGGATCCATACTCAGGGTCGGGTGGTTGAGGAGCACATTCACGTCGCGCTGGATCCGCTGGAGCGGATGCGACAGCCGGTGGGCACTCCCGCCCGAGCCCGCGACGGTGAGCCGGACAGCTTCCTCCGCCGCCTCTCCGCTGAGCGCAAGGGAGAGCCGGTAGCCGGCGCGTTCCTCATCCGTCAGCGATGACGGCCGGCGGCGGTCGGATTCAGCCACCGCCCTGACCGCTTCCTGCCAGTGCAGGCGCGCGGTGCCCACCAGTCCATGGGCTTTCGAGAAGCGGGCCTGTGCCAGTGGTGAATCCGCCTGCCGGTTGTCAGCGGTGTTCTTAACCCTGCGCACCAGCATCTTTTCCCTAAAGACGTCGACGGCGTACTCGGCGGCTCCCAGAGCGGCCGAGGGCGCCACCAGGTTCAGCAGCGTAGCCATCGGTGTGTGGATCATCGGATCCTCGTGGATCAGGCTGCCCGGGTTGTCCGCAGCGCTCAGCAGGGTCCAGTCCATGGCAAGGTGCTCCGGCACAAACAGGTCCTTCGCCCGCAGGTCGTTGCTGCCCGTCCCCCGGAGCCCGTCCGTGTGCCACACGTCCAGCAGTTCCAACTCGGCGACCGGAACGAGACACTGCAGGCGGACGCCGTCGGAGTCCACCGCCAGCAGGGCCCACTCCGAATGCATCACCCCGGACGCGAAGCTCCAGTGGCCCGAAATCGAGAATCCGCCCGGTACCTTCCTGGCCGAGCCCACGGGAGCGCTCGTGGCCGCGGCCAGCGGAGCAGGTCCGTGAGCGAAGACTTCGTCCTGCACCCGTTGGGGCCAGCGGGCCAGCATCCAGACGTGCTCGATCAGGTGCCCGGCCGTCCACGCCGTCGAGGCGCAGCCCCGGGCAAGCCGCCGGATGACCTCAGCATAGGTTTCCACGCCCATGCCGTATCCGCCCAGCTCCTTCGGTGCCAGGATCCGGAACACGCCGGCGTCCTTCAGCTCATTCATCGTGGATTCCGGGAGGCGGCGGAGCCGCTCGGTTTCCTCCGCCCGCTCCCGCAGCCGGGGAACCAGGCCGTCAACGCGGCTGAGCATCTCGTCGTGGCCCGGAACGGTGCCTCCCGGCACCGGAACTGCGGGTCCGACGTCGGCCGTTCCAAGTTCCAGCGTGTGTGCGGTCCGGTCCCGCTTCGCCACCAGATAGCCCTCGTTGGCCGGCGAGAGGTACACCCCGGTGGGAACCTGTTCGGTGACGTCAATGCCGAGGGCCGCCAGCTGTTCAGCCTTATCCGGGTTGTTGCTCAGAAGGCGGATCCGGGTGGCGCCGAGGGCGTCCAGCATCTGGGCGGCCGCTGTGTAGTCTCGCTCGTCCTCGCCGTGCCCCAGGGCCAGGTTGGCGTCGTACGTATCGAGGCCCGTGTCCTGCAGGGCATAAGCGTCAAGCTTGGAGTAGAGCCCGATGCCGCGGCCCTCCTGGCGGAGGTAAAGCAGGAATCCGCCGGCCGCGGCGATCTCCTCCACAGCCTCGCGCAGCTGCGGTCCGCAGTCACACCGCTGGCTGCCGAACGCGTCACCGGTCATGCATTCGCTGTGCAGCCGGACCAGCGGCACATCATGGTTGAGGAGCTGCTGTTCCCACTGGCCCAGGGCGAGCAGCAGGTGCTCCTTGCCGTCCGCGAGGCCGCGGAAGGTCAGCACCTCGGCCGTGGTGCTGAATCCGTCCGGAAAGCGCAGCGGCACAGTGACCTGGGTTCGCACGCCGGCGTGGTCAGGCGCAACGCCAGTTGGGAGCGCTGCAGCCTGCAGGGCGGTTTCAACACAAGCAGTCATCTGCGATCCTCGGCTTTCCAACGGAAGTACTTGAAGCTTCCACTGACCGTACTCCTTTTTAGTTCAAGCTTCAAGTAATTTCCTGGACCACCTTGAAGAATTTACATTGACGTTACACATGCGCATTGACCTGATATGTGATCACACATTACATTGGACGTGATGGCGACCACATCATGTGTGGCTGGTCCCGCGACACTCCAGTCCGTCCGACCTTCCGCAAATACTCCCTTGTCCAAAGACGAAGGCGAAGTCCACGTCGCCACCCCTGAATGCAAGGAGCCACAGGTGTCTTCCATCAAGAACCACAGACCGCCCACAGACGATTTCGCAGCCACACGCTTCAAGCGCCGCTTCCTGACCCGGCTGACAGCTGTCCTGGTTGGAGGGATGTTCCTGGACGGCTACATCCTCGGGATCATTGGCACGGTGATCGGCGCCATCTCCACCGAACTGGAGTTCACCCCGCTGTGGGAGGGCCTGATCGTTGCCTCCTCGCTCGGGATCCTGGCAGGGTCGCCTGTCGGTGGCTGGCTCGGGGACAAGTTCGGCCGCAAACCGCTGTTCATGATCGACATGGGGATCTTCCTCGTCGGCTCCGTTCTCCAGTTCTTCGTCCACGAACCCTGGCAGTTGTTCCTGGTCCGGTTGCTAATGGGCATCGCGGTCGGCGTCGAATACTCGGTTGGCTGGCCGCTAATGTCGGAGTTCGCACCCGCCAGGATGCGGGGCCGCCTGATGGGCCTGACGCTGGTCGCCTTCTACGTCGGATTCATGGTGGCGTTCATCGTCGGCTACGCGCTGACCACCACCACGTCGGTGGACTGGCGGATCATCCTCGGCTCAAGCACCCTCCCTGCCCTGATCCTGTTCTTCGCCCGCTTCGGGCTGCCGGAGTCGCCGCGTTGGCTCTGGAGCAAGGGCCGCCGCGACGAGGCCCGCGCCGTCGCCTACAAGTACATGGAAAACGCCGGTGACATGGACGACGTCGAGCACGAGCACGAGCGGCCGGAGGGCCGCTTCAAGATGCTGTTCTCGCGCCGCTACTGGCGGGCCACCCTGTTCTGCTCCATGTTCTGGCTTTGTGCCGTCACTCCCTACTTCGCGATTGCCACCTTCGCCGAAAGCGTGCTGAAGGGCTACGGAATGAGCGAAGGACTCGCGGGCGGGGTTGGGCTCTCGGCGGTCGCCACCGCGGGTGTTGTGCTCACCGTGATCCTCATCGACCGGGCCGGCCGGCGCTTCCTGACCGTCCCGCCGCAGTGGCTGTGCTTTGTGCTCCTGCTGATTATCGGACTGTGGGCAGGTGCACCAGCCTGGGTGGTGCTGGTCTGCTTCCTCGCTTTTTCCTTCTTCAACGCGGGGTACAACACGCTGACAGGCATCTACCCCGGCGAGGTCTTCCCGACCGAAATCCGCGGGATCGGAACCGGGTTCGCCACTGCCGTCAGTCGCGTGGGAGCGGGCGCAGGAACCTTCCTGCTGCCGTCGTCCATGGCGAACTACGGTCCGCAGGCCACCATGCTGATGGCCGCAGGACTCACCCTTGTCGGCGCCATCCTGTCCCAGTGGCTGGCTCCCGAAACCAAGGGAAAGTCCCTGACCGAGACGGCCGCAGGGTTCTCGCACTAAGCCAGCCGCCCCCCTCTTGCAGTGACAACGCACAACTGCCCTCCGCCTACCGGGCGGAGGGCAGTTGTGCGTGATCCGGAGTGGACGGCGGGTAGGCGATCAGCCGGGCGGCCGAGACAATCCATATGAGGCCCACTGCGCCCAGGATGACGCCGCCGCCTGATTCCGTGGCCGCGCCTGCCAGCGCCGCGCCGGCCGCCGTAGCGCTGACGCGCAGGCCGGCGCTTACGGTGAAAATCTGGGACCTGAGATGCGGCGGGCTGAGCCGATTGCGGAGGGAGAGCATGGCTGCGGTCGAGGACGCGGTAAAGAAACCTGACAGTCCTATGGCGACGACGGTCCACGTGGTGCCGAAATCGAATGCGGCACCGACGGTCAGCAGCCCCGTGGCGAAGAAACCCGCCATCATGACGGCGTGGGGTCGGCTGCGCGTGGGCCGGGCCGTCTCCATGAGGGCGCCGAGCAGGCTGCCGATGGCGAAGGCCGTCACCACGGTTGCCCCGTCCCTGGGTGAACCACTCCGGTCGATCGAGAGCGCAACCGCTGCGATGGCCAACCCGCCCTGGCCGAACTGGGTCAGCGTGGACGCGGCGGTCATCACGGCTAACGGACGGTGGGCAAGGATTCTGTGCAAACCTGCCTTGACGGCCTGCCAGGGCGAACCCCCCGCTCGAGCATGGGGACGGAGCCCGACGGCGCGGACGGCCATGGAGCCCAGTGCGGCGGCGGCCGCCAGCGCAAAAAGACCCATCTGGGCAGGCAGGAACGCCGCGACCAGGGCCACGAATGCCGGGCCGGCAACGGCTGAGACGTTATAGGAGAGGGCATCGTAGGCGAATGCCCTGCGAACGTCAGGGATCGCGCCGAGAACGAAACTGGACAGCCCGCCCATGTAAAAGGGCGAGAGCGCTCCGGCCACGGCCAGGGATGCGAACGCAACCGGCAGCGGCACCTGCCCGATGAAGGCGGTCACCCCGAAGGCGACGGCGGTGAGCAGGCCGGCAGCCGCCACGAGCAGGCCCGGCCGGCGGGCCCTGTCGAGGGCTGCGCCTGCCAGCGGAGCCGCGATGACGCTTGGGCCCAGGGACGCCGCGACCAGCGCCCCTCCCATGGCGACATCATGTATTTGCTGCACGGCAAGAATGGGGAGCGCAACGGCGGAGCCGGCACTCGCCATTCTGGGTGGGACAGAAGCGGCGAGGTATCCGAGCGCGCCCATTGATAGTCAGAACCCCTTCAGGCCATTGAATTTGCTTCGCCAAAAGCGCGAGCACGAATCAGAAAAAGGGACGGCATTCCTGCCGTCCGGAAACATTGAATCACGTTAAAGCTGCAGGCACCCCGGTCCGAAGACGGGGTGCCTGCAGCAGGACATCAAACGGAGGCTTCGACCTGCCGGACCGTACGGTCACCGTCCCTGGCAACGGGCAAACCCGCCTCCGGAGCGCCCTCTTCGTTCGCGGAAGGTGCCCAGATGTCGCCGAGCGTGAAGCCGTTGGGGAAAGGGTCCTCGGGGTCGAGCACGTAGGTGCTGAATCCGGTGATCCAGGCCTGGCCGCTGATCCGGGGAACGACGCCTGTGCGGCCGGCGATCTCGACCTCTTCAACAAGTTCCCCGGTGTACACGGTGCCCAGGACGCCCTCGTGCCGGAACGGCTGGTTGAGGCCCAGTTCGCCCTTTGCATGCAGGGTGGCCATCTTGGCGCAGGTGCCGGTTCCGCAGGGGCACCGGTCAACGCCGCCGGTCCACGTGGCGGGATTGTCGAAATCAACCGGCCCGCTGGCGACCGTCACCGCGTTCCTGCGGTCGGCGTTGGGGTTGTGGGTGACGCCGGAGAGCTGGGAGATGGTGATGCCGATGCCCGGGTAGTCGGGGTGCTCCACCGGCAGCTGGTCCTGCGCCGCCCTAAGAATGAGGGACGAAATGCGCGTAATGTCCCGGCCGCGTTCCGGGACGAGCTCGAGGGATTCGAACTGTGCCACGTCCGCGATGACGTAGAACATGCCTCCCCAGGCTACGTCGACTGTCACCTTCCCAAGCTCTGGAACGTCGATGACCACGTCGGTGTAAACCGAGAACGCCGGGACATTCTCAAAGGTCACCTGCTTGACCTTGCCGTTGCGGCATTCGGCTTTGATGGCGATGAGGCCCGCCGGGGCTTCGAGCTTGAACTCCGTGACCGGCTCCTGCATCGGGATCATTCCCGTCTCAAGAAGGACCGTCGCCACGGCGATGGTGTTTCCGCCGCTCATCACGGGGTATTCCACCTGCTCCATGATGATGAATCCTGCCGCCGCCTCCGGGTGCTTCGGCGGAACGATCAGGTTGCAGCACAGCGGCGGGTAGCCGCGGGGTTCGCGCAGCATCAGCATGCGGATCTGGTCGTCATTCTCTTCGAGCCACTTCATCTGCTCGTACACGGTGTTGCCCGGGATATGGGGCACGCCGCCGGTAATGACGCGCATCGGTTCCCCGGAATGGGTTTCCACGGCCTGGATCATCCGCTTAAAGGTCATGCTCTTTACCTTCTTTTAGGTGTTTCTAATAAGTGTTTAGTCAGGCACGCTGGCTGTGCAATGCCTCGCTGGCGCCTGACTCGGTGTTTGCGGCCTGCTCCAGCCGCCGGAGGACGCCGGCGTCAATCTCCACCTGGCCGGGCAGTTCGGTGAGCTCCATGGCAGGCAGCCGGACCTGGTGCTCGTCGCGGAGGTTCTCCAGCTGCCTGGACAGCCGGTCGGCCGAGCCGGTGAAGTTGGCCGGATCGATGCACAGGACAAAGACGCCGATGCCGGGCGAGGTGCTGCCGCTGTCGAAGGGTGCCGCATCCAGGGAGAACGATGCGCCGGAGAGCGTGGCAAGGATCTCCACCAGCAGGGCGATGTTGCCGCCGCGGTGCCCGCCGAAAGGCAGCAGGGTTCCCGCCAGGGCTTCGTTGCCATCCACCGTTTGTTCACCGTCGGCATTCAGCGCCCAGCCCGCGGGGATTGGGTCGCCCGCGTCGGCCGCGCGCCGAATGTTCACGAAGGCGGTGGAGGAGGACGCCTGGTCGATGACCATGGGAAAGCCGCCCGGCCGGGGGATGCCGTAGGCTAGCGGGTTGGTGCCGAGGATGCGCTTGGGAGCGCCGCCGATGGACATCAGTGCCGGGCTGTTGGCGGTCGCCACGGCGATGTAGCCCTGCTGCGCCACCTTGCGTGCGTAATACCCCAGCTCGCCGCAGGTGTACGAGTCGCGGATCCACAGCGCGGCAATCCCGGCCTCGTGCGTCGCTGCAAGCAGATCCCTGAAAGCGGACTGGAAGGCTGTCTGGGCCAGGCCGCTGGCGGCATCGACGTCGATGACCGCCGGCGCGGCACGGCGGACCTTCGGCTCGGTGGCGCTGGCAATGCGGCCCTGCCGGTAGCCGTCGAGGTAGTCAAAGAGATGTCCCACACCGACGGCGCGGTTGCCGACGAGTTCGGCTTCGACCGTCGCGCTTGAGAGGACTTTGGCATCCTCTGGATGGGCGCCGGCGGCCAGCAGAGCACGTTCGCACAATGCTGCAAGTTCTTCTTTGGGGATGGTGCTCACTGGGAGTTCAGTCCTCTCATCGGGACGCGTTGGAAGGTATTCGGCTGCGGAGCGGATGGCCCCGCAGTCCTGTGGTTCGCCTCACAATAACACTATTTTGTGATCACATATCAGTCAATAGCATCGCGGGCAATCGGCTAAGGGAATCTCAATCCTGCGGGGCGGTTTTCAGCGGGGAACGGTCCACCTTGGCGGGCCATACGGCGTCAAGGTGCGACACCTCCAGCCCGTTCCCAACCGCGGCGGCCTCCGGGTCAACCCAGGCCAGTGCCAGGAAGCGGCCGGAGGCGGGATCCTCCGCAACGCTGCTGATGTAACCCACAACGTTTCCGCCCCGGGATACAGGTTCTCCCTGGACCACCGCGTGGCGGTCACTGGACAGCCGGAGCCGGACAAGGAGCCGGTGGCCGGGGCGGGCCTCACCAAGGGCGCCGTCGCCGGCACCGGCGGGAGACCCGGCAAGACCGGCTTCGTAGGCGGTGTCCTGCGGGCCGAAGTCAGTGCCGAAGGCGGGGACGCCGTTGGCAATCCGTAGTGCCGTAAATGCCTCGTCGCCCACGAGGGCCATCCCCTGCTTCGCACCTGCCGCAACGAACAGGTCCCACAGATACAACCCATGTTCCGTGGCCGCGTAGAGCGTCCAGCCGCCAACGCCGGTAGCCGTGTCGGCGACCGCACGGACCGGGACGCCGCCGACGTCGAGCACAGGCGCTTCAGGCGAGGAAGCCGCCGGGATCCCGCCGCGCGTGACCGACGCCAGGAGGGCTGCCGCGTCAGGACCGATGAGCGCCACGGCCGTCGTCGCTGACGAAACGTCCCAAACTTCCACGCCGGCAAGGTGCGGGGTTTCCCTACGCAGGTGCCAGACATCCTCGGCGCTGCTGCCGATGACCAGGAACGCGTCCCCTGCGGTCCGCACAACGGTCAGGTCGGCGGCGATGCCGCCGGATGGGCTCTGCACAAAGGCGCCGGTGGATTCGTTCACCTCCAGGGACAGGCCGGCCATCAGGATTTCCTGGAGATGCTTTTCAGCGCCGCTGCCCCGGACTTCGAAGACGCTGGCAGCTCCCCTGTCGACGAGCCCCACGCCGCTGACAGCCTGGTTCGCCTCGACGGAAATGGCGGGCGACCATCCGTACGTTCCCCAGGCATCCCGCCGTCGGCCTGCTGTATCGGGGCAGTCGGTGGACCCGTACCACAGCGGGCGTTCCCAGCCGCCCTGGGAGGTGCCGAACACCGCGCCCAGGGCTTCCTGCCGGGTGTAGAAGGGGGTCGTGGCGAACTTCCTCAGCTTCTGCGTCTGCTTGCGGGGATGGCTGATGTCGTAGACCTCGTCATAGTTCTCGCTGGCGCGCTCAATGCTGACGGTGCGCGTCAGGTGCGTCTGGTCGAACCGGCGGAAGTCCAGGCTGGTGGTGTCGACGCCGGGATCCCCCGTGACGATCCAATCGGCCAGGACGCCGGCAACGCCGGCGGACTGGGTGAGCCAGACGGATTCGCCCAGCCACAGGCCTGCGATGCCGGGCACCTCGCCGAGGAGCGGGTTCCCATCCGGGGTGAAGGAGAAGATCCCGTTGTACCCCTCAACCGCTTCGCAGCTCCGGGTCTCGGGGAAGAGCCGCTGGACCTCGGCCCAGCCGTCCTTCAGGTCGTTCCACGTCAACGGGTGGATGGCGGGCTCAACCTGGGTATTGGCGTATTCCTCGGGAGAGGCGATCCCGGACTGGTCCACCGGGATCACCCGGTGCTCGTAGGAACCCCACGTCAGCCGGTCGCCCATCTGGCGCAGATAGGAACCGGTGGCCTGGTGCCGGACCATCGGGAGCTCGATCTCTGCCCCATCGCTGAAGCCGGCGAGCGACGGCAGCGGGCTGGTGTGGGAAGAGCAGTGCTCCATCGGAACCATGGGCAGTTCCAGTCCCAGCAGCTTTCCGAGCCCGGGTCCCCACAACCCGGCGCAGACGACGACGATATCCGCCTCGATGAACGACGTCCCCTCGGGGAGCTGGTCACCTTTGGAGGGATTGCCCGGTACCGGCGGCGTCGGCCGGACGTCGACGCCGGTCACCCGGCCGCGGTCCGTCCGGAACCCGGTGACCGCGGTGTGGCCATAGAACCGCGCCCCGTTCTCGATAGCGCGCCGGGCCTGCCACTCAACCGCGCGTACGGCTTTCACTACTCCGTCCGTTGGGGTGTGCAGGCCGCCGAGCACCGCGGTGGTGTCGAGGCCGGGGAACAACTTCCCGCACTCGTCGGCTGAAACCATCCGGGCCGGAACGTCCCAGGACCGGGCGAGGTTGTGCCGCCGGTGCAGGTATTCCAGCCGCTCCGGTTCGCACGCCAGTTCGAGCCCGCCGACCCGCTTAAGGATCCACTGACCGTCGAGCGTGGCCCCGTCCAGCTTGTCGAGTGTCCGCCGGGCGAGTTCAGTCATGACCGGTGAGCCTGTGGTCTGGAATGCGAAGCCAGGGGCGTGGGAGGAAGACCCGCCCGTGCGGTAAAGGGGCCCCTGGTCCACTACAGTCACGGACTTCATGCCATGTTGGGTCAGGTCGTCGGCCAGGGCGGCACCAACCACACCGGCACCGATGATAAGGATCCGGGTGTCTGCGTCAATTCGGGCTGAGGCCACGTTATCTCCCTTGCAGTCAGAGACGTCAACGTCTCAAGTCAAAATGTCAGTTGGCTTCCGGGCCGCGCTCTGCGCGCCGGCCGGGAGGCAAGATTTGGGCAGCCGCCTGCAGGGTTCGAGACGCCCCGTTGATGGTCGGCTGAATCACAGTATAGGTGAGATATGTGATCACAACTACCCGTTTTCGGGAAGTTCTTTTTTGAACCCCGGGGTGGCCGTTAAATGGGCGAAGCGCAGCCCTCCGCGGGCTGCGCTTCGCGGAAAAAGTGCCGTTGCCGCGGGACTGCAGGCGGCTTAATAATCCATTGAATCAGCGCAATATTTGCCAGTGGATCGCCTATGCCCTCGCGGCGGCGGGCTCGGCCATACGCTGCGCGAGGGCTTCGCGCAGCGCCTCTGCCACCCGGTGGGCTTCATGATAAGCGCCGTGCGAACCGGCCGTTTCCGAGGTGTAGTCCCCCGCGAAGTGGACGTTTCCCACGCTGCGCTGCAGATCTGCCAGTGCTGCGTTCCGTTTCGGAGACAGGACAGAGAAGCAGTGTTCCCAGCTGGCTGCTGCCGCGCCCACGATCCGGCCGCGAAGCTGCGGTGCGACCGCCAGGAAGTCCTCGGTCCACTCCTGGATGAGCCTCTCGTCGTTTTCGATCCCCGGAATGAAACCTGCAGAGTTGCCGTAGCAGGTGAACCTGACGATCCCATCGGCCGGCATGACGCCCGGTTGCGGATTGATGATGGCGTCAAACTTCTTGCCGACCGTGGAAACAAAGGACCAGTCCGCGAAGTCCGGCAGGCCCTCGATGTTGGCGGCGACGGTAAAGGTCGTGCTGCCCGGCGTTTCAGCGGCACGGAGCGCCTCACGCTTCCATTCCGGCAGGTCCCGGCAGACGCCGGCCACCAACGGTGCCGGCACCGCCATCACCACGTGCCGGGCCAAAAGCACTTCCTGCCCGCTGTCGCTGGCGGCACTCACCTCACACAGGCCGTCCAGCTCACGGACAGTTTGGACGCGGATGCCGGTCCGGATGGCCGTGCCGGACCCGACGTTGGCGGCCAGTGCGCGCGGCAGGGCATGCATTCCGTTCACGGGATAGAGGCGATTGTCGCGTTCGTGGGCGATGTAGCTGGCGAGGTAGCGAAGGGCGTACTTCGCCGAAAGCTGGGCCGCATCCCCCACTGCCCCGCCGCGGACTGCGGACTCGATGACGCTCCGGGCGGGCCCGGGGAGGCCTGCGAGCCTGGCGGCCACGGTTTCGTTCGCCAGCCCGGCAGCCCTGTCCGTGATGGCTTCGTCCGACACATGGTCCCGGTACTCGCGCGCCAGTCCTTCCATGAAACCGACCAGTGCGGCCTTCGACTCCGGCGGCAGCGGGAGCCGTTCGGCGATTTCCGGAGTGGATCCCGCGACGGAGGTAACGCCGTCGATATGCACGCCGTACGTGGCGGGGTGGAACGGCACGGTCTCCTGGTTGAGTTCATTGGCGAGCTTTTCGGCCCGCGTGCCGCGGTAAATGAACATGGCACCCGTGTTGACGGGGACACCGGCGAGCTGGATGCTGCGCGTCCGCCCGCCGATGTCGCCGTCGGCCTCCAGCACCTGGACGTCGATGTCCAGGCCGCGGAGTTCGTACGCGAGAGCCAGGCCCGCCGGCCCGGCCCCGACCACCACGACGTCGTGAATTGTCTTCATGCTTGACCACTTTCTGATTCGAAGACCCAACTGACTGGCAGTAGTTGTCGTTTTGGGGTGTCAAAACGACAAATACTTCGGGCCAGTTGGGATGTCCGCCCAGATTAGAGCCGGGATATGTGATCACACAAGACCTATTCCGGAATCTCTCCCCTGAGGCAGCGGACAAATTCGTCCACGGCGGGAGAAGCGCCAAAAGCACGGGCTATGTGGAGCTCCGTCTGCGGCCTGTCCACAAAGCGGCGGGTGGTGACGCCTGGCATCTGGAACCGCTGCACCGACTCAGGGAGAACCGACACCCCCAACCCTGCGGCGACAAGGCCGAGGACGGTTTCCTGGTGGATGGCCTGCTGGACGACGACGGGCGGGGTGGGAAGTGCCCCGAAGAGCCGGAGCACCCTCGCCACGAACCCGGGCATCAGCCGGTAGGGAAACAGGATCATCGGCTCCCCTTCGAGGTCCTCGGGACGCAGCTCCTTCGCCGCCGCCAAACGGTGTGCCTCCGGAAGGACCGCCACCAGGTCTTCCGCGCTGAGCAGTTCAAGGTTCAGCCCGGGCACGTCACCCGGATCCCGGATCAGCCCCAGGTCGAGGTTTCCGTACAGCAGCTGCTCAATCTGTTCCCCGCTGGTGAGCGGGTGCAGCACGAGGTCAATCCGGGGACGCTGCTGCCGGAAGGCCCGGATGGCTTCGGGAACGGTGGTGTAGCTGGCGGAACTGACGAAGCCCACCCTGATCTTGCCGCTCTTCCCGGCAGCGACGTCGGCAACATCTCCGGCGGCGTCGTCCAGGTCCGCAACGGCAGCCTGGATGCGGTCCTTGAACGCCTGGCCGGCCGCCGTCAGCGTCACGCGGCGGGTGGTGCGGTCGAAGAGCTGGACGCCAAGCTCGCGCTCGAGCCCCTTGACGGCGACGGTCAGCGGCGGCTGGGTGATGTGCAGGCGTTCGGCGGCGCGGCCGAAGTGCAGCTCGTCCGCGACGACGAGGAAGTACCTGAGCTGCCTGAGTTCCACGGCGATTCTTTCGACAGACACTAATAATTACAAGTCAAATGATATTGGACCGTAGGCACAAATGGGTGAGTTACTGGAGGGGAAGAGGGGCGCTGCCCCATTGACCATCCCCCGCCAAGAGGAGCCACCCCATGGAATCGACCGAATACGCCGTCGTCGGTGCAGGGCTGTCCGGAGCTGCCACCGCCTGGCATCTCGCCGCCCGCGGGCACGACGTTGCCCTGCTCGAACGCTCAACCCCCGCCAACGATGCAGGCAGCTCCCACGGTTCCGCCCGCATCTTCCGCTACGCCTACCCCGAGGAGTTCTACACGGGCCTCGTCCAGGAAGCGAAGACCGGATGGGACGAACTGGCCCGCCTCAGCGGCAAGCAGCTCATCACGCCCACGGGCGCAGTGGACTACGGCGCAATCCGGCAACCGGAACGCCTGGCGGCCGTGCTGGAAGCACGCGGCATCGACCACGAGCTTCTCACCCCGGAAGAGGCCAGCCGCCGGTGGCCCCAAATCGCCTTTGACACCCAGGTGCTGTGGCACCCGGACACCGGCGTCATCGACGCCCACGAGTCCGTCGCCTCCATGGTGGACCAGGCCGTGGCTCACGGCGCGGAACTCCACAACAACTGGGCGGTCGCCTCGATCACCGCCTCGAACGGCGGCTACGTGCTGACCTCAGAGGACGGCCGGACGCTGCGGGCCGCCAACGTCATTGTTGCGGCCGGCGGCTGGCTCCCCCAACTGCTGGGATCGCTGTCGCTGCCCTCGTCCTTCCTGGCCGGCATGCCCGCGATCGAGGTGCGGCAGGAACAGGCCTACCACTTCCCCTACGCCGACGGCACTGACCATGACGCCTCGCCGTGGCCCACCTTCATCCACAAGCGCGAAGGCTGGCAGGCCTACGGCCTGCCGGGCGGCCGCGATGCCGGATTCCGCGGGCAGAAGGTCGCCGAATACAACGGCGGGAAGATCCTGCCCTCCGCCGCCGAACAGGACGGCCAGATCAACCCGGACAACCGCCGCCGGGTCATCGAGTACGTGGAACAGTACCTGCCGGGCCTGGTTCCGGAGCCCTACGCAGAGACCACCTGCCTCTTCACCAACACCCCCACGGAGGACTTCATCCTCGACCGCGCCGACGGCATCACCATCCTCTCCCCCTGCTCTGGCCACGGGGCCAAGTTTGCCCCGCTGATCGGGCGGCTCGCGGCCGACCTGGCAACCGGTGCAGGCGCCGTTCCGGACCAGTTCCGGCTCGCAGCCCAGGCGCAGGCAGCAACCGGGGCGCACGCATGATCCCCGGCACCACTCCCCTGCCCCCGGCATCGACAGCAACGGTCACCGGGCTGCTGCAGGAGATTGCCGGCACCGGCACCGACACGCTCCGCGGCGGCTACACCCGGCCTGTGTACTCCACCGCCGAACTGGACCTGCGCAGCTGGTTCATCGATCAGGCCACCAAGCGCGGCCTCACCGTGGAAACGGACCGGAACGGCGCCATCTGGGCCTGGTGGGACGTGCCCGGCGGTGACCGCAGCAACAGCCTGGTCACCGGCAGCCACCTCGACTCGGTGCCCGGCGGCGGCGCCTTCGACGGTCCCCTCGGCGTCGCGTCAGCCCTGGTGGCCGTGGACATCCTCAAGGCACGCATGGCCACCCCCACCCGGCCACTCGCCGTCGTAGTTTTCCCGGAGGAGGAGGGCTCCCGGTTCGGCGTCGCGTGCCTGGGCTCGCGGCTGATGACCGGTGCCATCGATCCGGACAAGGCCCGCAACCTGCGGGACCCGGACGGCTCAACGTTCGCCGACGTCGCACGGGCCAACGGCCTGGACCCACGCTTCGTAGGCAAGGACGAAAAACTCCTGGGCCAGATCGGCGCCTTCGTCGAATTGCATGTGGAACAGGGCCGCGGCCTCATCGACCTGGACCAGCCCATTGCGATCGCGTCGTCCATCCTGGGACACGGACGCTGGCGGCTGAGCGTTCACGGGCAGGGCAACCACGCCGGAACCACGCTGATGGCCGACAGGCACGATCCCATGGTCTCCGCGTCCAGGATGGTGGTTGCCATCCGCGACATTGCCCGGAACCAGGCCCATGCGCGTGCCACCGTCGGACGGCTCCAGCCGGTCCCCGGCGGGACCAATGTCATCGCCTCGCGCGTTGACTTCTGGCTGGACGTCCGGCATCCCGACGATGCCGTCACGGCGGCCCTGGTGGAGAGCATCCATGCCCAGGCGCGGGTCATCGCAGCCGAGGAAGGCTGCAGCGTCGAACTCCGCGAGGAATCGCTGAGTCCAACCGTCCACTTCGATCCCGCCCTGCAGAAGGAACTGCAGCGCGCCCTGCCGCAGGCGCCCGTCCTGGACACCGGGGCCGGCCACGACGCCGGCGTGCTGGCGCCCTTCGTACCGACGGCCATGGTGTTCGTCCGGAACCCCAGTGGAGTATCCCACTCCCCCGAAGAACACGTGGTGGACGAGGACGCCGAGACCGGGGCACAAACCCTGGCAGACGCCCTGCAGGGGCTGATGGCCTGACTGCATAACCAAAACACCCGCGCCGGCTTCACGGCGCGGGTGTTTTGGCGTGCAGCAACATGGGCCGCTCTTCGCGCGGCAGCCGGCCGGCCGGGGCTTTTGGGCTCCTAGCCCCTGCCCGGAAAGGCGGAGTGGGCAGAATGGAACCCAGCAGGGTGAGCGCGGGGAAGGACCAAAGGGCGGTGGGATCCCATGATCCCCACCGCCCTTTCCTGTTGGTCCGGTTCCTGCTTGTCCTGCAATCAGCTGCCCCCTACGCCTCCCGCCGGCCGCGGCGCGCGGGAGTCCCGTGCCACGCTTGGCCCTTAAGACACCTTGGCGGCGCCGGATTAAATCCGACGCCGCCAAAGTGCAGCACTACGCTCCTGTCAGAGCTCGGTGGCTGCCCCCGGCTGGCCGACAGCAGGGTTCAGTCCGTACTTTTCGAGGATCTTCTTGATGGTGCCGTTTTCGCGCAGCTTTTCGATGTCCTCGTCCAGTGCCTTGCCGAGCGCTTCGTTGTCCAGGCTCGACGGCAACATCACCTGACCGACAGAAGCGAACTCGGGCACATGCGCGTTGGGCTTGACGTCGACCACCTTGGCGCCCTCGATGGGGGCGTCCTTGAAGCGGCCCTTGGCGGACGCGGCGGATGCCACGATGGCATCGATGCGGCCGGCTTTGAGGTCTCCGTAGATGGACTCGTCGTCCTGGTAGACCTTGAACTTGTCGCCCAGCCACTTCTGCAGGCTGTTGTTATAAAGGTTGCCGGCGACGGAGCCAACGACCTTGCCCTCGAGGTCGTCGCTGGTGAGACCCTTGGTTGAAATGATTGCCTGGGGATCGTTCCACAGCGGCGTGCTCAAGTAGACGATCTTCTTCCGTTCCTTGGTGCGCAGCCAGCTTCCCGAACCAATGTCAACGCGCTTCGTTTGGACGGACGGGATCACGGCTCCGGCGCCGCCGGAGGTGCTGACGGTGACCTTGAGGCATTCGAGTTTGGCGATCTCGCCGATCAGGTCGCCCTCCATGCCGGTAACGGTGTCCCCTTCGACTCTTGTGGCCGGGTAGTAATCGTAGCTGGCGACGGTGAGCTCGCCCTGGGTGATGGTTTTGAGGTCGGCGTGGGCCGGTTTGCAGTCGGAGGCGACGCTGCTGGCTTCGCTGCCGCCGCAGGCGCTGAGGGAGATGGCGAGCAGGCCGGCGGCGCTGCCGGCGGAGAGCACGCGCACGAGGGTACGGGGAGTTCGAGACATGGATTTTTCTTTCTTTCCTGAGGTGGTGGGGCGGATTGCCCTGGAGGGGTGGGACTGGGGGTTCTAGTTGCGTTGGAGGTGGCGGCCGAGCCGTTGTTCGAGGACCCGTACGAGGCCGAGGAAGACGAGGGTGAGGGAGCCGTAGATGGCCGCGGTGAGGAGGTAGACGGACAGGTATTCGAAGGTGATGGATCCGATTTCGAAGGCCTTGGACATCAGTTCGGGGACGGCGATGACGAAGGCGAGGGCGCTGCCTTGGAAGACGAGGACGGCGAGGCCGGCCAGGGGCGGGGTGGAGATCCTGAGGGCCTGGGGCAGGATGATGAGCCGGAACCCGGTCCAGCCGCGCAGCCCGGAGGTGAGGGCTGCTTCTTTCTGCCCGAGCGGGACGGACGCGATTCCGGCGCGGAAGTATTCGGAGGCGTACGCGCCGGTGTTCCAGGTCAGCGCGATGATCGCCGTGGTGAGCGAGGTCAGGGTGATGCCGGCGTCGGGGAGGCTGAAGTAGAGCAGGTAGAGCAGGACCAGGGCGGGCAGGCCGCGGCCGATTTCGACGAACAGGAACGAGATCCACTGCAGGGGCGCGAGTTTGGAGGCTGCCATGACGGCGAAGAGCAGGCCGAGGGGGAAGCCGAAGAGCAGGGAGAGTCCGGTCAGTTGGAGGCTGACCATGAGTCCGGGGGTGAGGTTGGGCAGCCAGCCGAGCCATTGGGTGAGCATGTCCATCACGCGACTCCGATCTTCCGGCGCAGGGTGAGGTCGACCCGGCGTGAGATGAGGGCGACGACGAGGCTGATCACGATGTAGAGCGCCCCGGCGACGACGAACGAGAGGAGGCCTTCGTGGGTTTGTTTCGCGGCCTGCTGGGCGTAGTAGGTGATTTCGCGGACGCCGATGGTGGAGGCCAGGGCGGAGTCTTTCAGGAGTCCGATGCCGTAGGTGGCGATCGCGGGCAGGGCGACCCGGAACGCCTGCGGGGTGATGATGTGCCCGACGGTGGTGATGGTGGACAGGCCCAGGGCGTGGGCGGCTTCGCGTTGCCCGTCGGGGATGCTCAACAGGCCTGAGCGGTAGATTTCGGCCATGAACGCGGAGGCGATGATGGAGAACCCGATGATCGCGGCCTGGATCGTGGTCAGGCGCAGCGCGAACTGGGGCAGGCCGAAATAGATCAGGAACAGCCAGGTGATCGGCGGGATCACCCGGACCACGTTGATATACAGCGTGGCGGCACCACGGATGATGGCGATGGGTGAGCGGGCGGCGCCGACCAGGAGCAGGCCGATGATCCCGCCGAACAGGAGCGAGGCGCCGGTGACGTAGAGGGTGAGTCCGACGCCCTGGGCGATCGAGGACAGCAGTTGGGTGATCATCGCTGTGTCACCGGTCCAGGACGGCTTTGAGGAACTGCCGGGTGCGTTCGTTCTCCGGGTGCGACATCACCTGTTCGGACGGGCCGATCTCCAGCACGCCGCCGTTGCCCATCACCATGATCCGGTCGGACACGTCCCGGGCGAAGTGCATCTCGTGCGTGACCACCAGCATCGTCATGCCCTCATCCGCCAGGTCGCGCATGACGGCCAAAACTTCGAGGCCGATCTCCGGGTCCAGGGCCGAGGTCGGTTCGTCGAAGAGCATGACCTTCGGCGAGAGGGCCAGGGCGCGGGCGATCGCGATGCGCTGCTGCTGCCCGCCCGACAGCCGGGCCGGGTAGGCCTGTGCTTTGTCCGGGAGGCCGACGCGTTTGAGGAGTTTTTCCGCGGTGTCCTGGGCCTGTTCCTTGCTGGCGCCTAGGACCTTGCGCTGGGGCAGGGTGATGTTCTCCATCACGGTCAGGTGCGGGAAGAGGTTGAAGCTTTGGAAGACCATGCCAGTAACCCGCCGGAGGTGGTCCAGGCTCGCCTTGTCCGGCAGCTTCCCGCCGGCCACAACGGTGGCCCCGCCGATCGAGATCGTGCCCTCCGTCGGTGTTTCCAGGTAATTCAGGCACCGCAGGAACGTGCTCTTGCCCGCTCCGGAGGGCCCGATGATCGAGACGACTTCGCCCTCGTTCATCGTCAGATTCACATCCGACAACACACGGGCTGCTCCATAACTCTTGCCGAGCCCGGACACCACAACCTCGCCAGAGAGCGCGGTCGGCGGAGCTTTTGTGCCAAAACTTAAGCCCATTTTTCGATTCCTTCGGGTAGCGGACGCGTGTACCCCGATATCGGTCCGCGCATTTTTGATGATCTGCAAGGGCCGGGCGGATGCTCAGCGCCTGCGTAAGTTGTCAGATGATGCCTCACTGCATCATCTGAGGGCCGGCGGTGCCGCCGGCCCTAGGTTTTAGCCCCGGTCTTGGGTGCCAGGGGGACCCGGCCATTTGGGAGCCGGGCCCGATGTGGTTGGAGTCACATTCAAAACTGTAATCTGTGATCACAAATCGGTCAATGGATGACTTGTAACACTGCTGTAAATTCATTCCGCCCGCGCCGGTCACCCGGCTGCCGCCCCAGGGCGGATCAACCGGGCGATGCCGGGCGGGAAGCTGACGTGGTCGTGCACGCCGGCCTAGTCCGTTTCCGGGCCTGTGCAGTAAAAGCAGCCGTCGGTGCAGCTGTCGTCGTCGTCAGGCAAGGCATTTGGTGCAGGGATTGCATTCACGGATCCATTCCTTTCGAACCGGGGAAAATATATTTCCCGCCCTCTTGTGTGATTTGTGATCACAACATACTGTGGTCTAAGCAACACTCGCAAGGGGGTTGGAAAAATCGCCGGACCCAAATCCAGGGAACGGCCGGGAACCGCGGTCCGTCCGCGGCGACTCTTAGGAAGTGCACCCATGCCGAACAGACTTCTTCTGCATGTCGCAGAAAACAAGAAACTCGAAGCCATCGCCACACGGAACCGGCTCACCCGCCCACTCGTGGACAGGTACGTCGCCGGCCGCGGACTGGCCGAGGCCTGGAAAGCCACCAAGGCCCTCAACCAGGCCGGGATCGATGTCAGCCTGGACCTGCTGGGCGAATCGGTTCGGGATCTTGGACAGTCGAAGGTGGCCACCCGGGAATACCAGGGAGCCATCGAGAACATCCAGAACCAGGCGCCGGGCTCCACCGTCTCGGTAAAGCTGTCGCAGCTGGGGATCATGATCGACCCCCAGGAGTGCGCCAACAACCTCAAGACGCTC
This sequence comes from Arthrobacter globiformis, assembly GCF_046536215.2. Lineage (GTDB taxonomy): Bacteria > Actinomycetota > Actinomycetes > Actinomycetales > Micrococcaceae > Arthrobacter > Arthrobacter globiformis_E. Next base: position 694,912 of record NZ_CM143421.1, read on the forward strand.
CTCGACGCCGCCGCCACCCACGGGGCAACCGTCGAGGTGGACATGGAGCACAGCTCTGTTGGCAGGGACACGCTCGCCATTTTTAGGAGCATCCTTCCCGACCACCCGAACACGCGTGTTGCCATTCAGGCGAACATGCGCCAGACCCCCGAGGACCTGCTGTCCTTCGTGGACATCAAGCCCCGGATCCGGCTCGTCAAGGGTGCCTTCGACGAATCCTCATCCGCGGCCCTTTGCGATGCGGATGAAGTCACCGAGCAGTACAAGTACCTGTCCCGCTGGGCGCTGCAGCACCTTCCGGACCCCGCCTTCGGAACCCATGACGACACGTGCATCGACGTCATCAAGGACACCGCACGCGAGCTGGGGCTGGGCAAGCGCTCCTTTGAGTTCCAGATGCTGTACGGCGTACGGCGGAAGCTGCAGGATGAGCTGGTCCGCGAGGGGTACCGGGTCCGCGTCTACCTCCCCTACGGGACGCAGTGGTACCCGTACCTGATGCGCCGCATGGCTGAGAAGCCGGCCAACCTCCTACTCTTCCTCCGCTCCCTTATTGGAGGCTAAGCGGACTTTAACGTAGTCTTGGATGTGATCACATATCAATCAGTGAGCGATGCGGTGCAGAGCGGAGAACGCCATGAGCCTTCACACGTCCAGTCCGGTCACCCCTACATTGGTGGCTGACCAGGTGTACGAGGTTCTGGAGAATGCCATCCTGACCGGGTCCTTGGAATCCGGATCACCGCTGCGGGTCCGCGACCTCGCCGCCATGGTGGGCACCAGCGTCATGCCCGTCCGGGAAGCGATCCGCCGCCTCGAAGAGGCAGGACTGGCAACACGCATCCCGCACAAGGGTGCGGCGGTCAGGACGTTCACTGTCACCGAACTGATTCACATTTACGACGTCAGGACCATTCTCGAGGTACAGGCGGCAACCCAGGGCGCCAGCCGGGTCACCCGGCCGGACCTGCGGGACATGGAAGCGTCCTGCGCCAGGATGCAACAAGCCGTCGCGGACGGCCGCATCATTGATGCCCTGGACCTCGACGAGGACGTACTCCGGACCCTGTACCGGGCCTCTGGAAATCCCGTCCTCGTCAGCACCATCGAACAGCTTTGGCTCCAGTGCCGGCCCTACAAGGTCATCGGCGCGACTGAAGCCCTCGCCCAGAACGACAGCACCCTCTGGACCTCGCAGCCAGCTTTGGTCCAGGCACTGGTTGCCGGCGACGCCGCCGCTGCAACCACCATCACCGCGGACTCATTGGCCAGCGCACTGCGCCGGCTGGAGCGCCGTCTCGAAACCCACTAACCAACCTGCGCCTTCCGGCCCGGGAACACTCAAGGAGATACCCAGATAATGTCCACCCAATCAGTCAGCGTTACTGGAAACTTCAAGGTACCCACCCCGTACAACGAGCCGTCACGCGAATTCCGCCCCGGCTCACCCGAAGCAGCGTCCGTCAAGAAGGTGATCGCCGAGGTGACTTCCAGCGTCCGCGAGTTGCCGCACGTCATCAACGGAGTTCGCTCCATGACCGGCGAGCTGCGCGACGTCACTGCTCCCCACCGCCACGCCCAGGTGCTGGGCCGCATCCCCACCGCAGATGAGGCAGTGGTCCAGTCCGCGATCGACGCAGCACTGGCCGCACAGCACGACTGGTCCAGGACCCCGTGGTGGGAGCGGGCCGCCATCTTCCTGCGTGCCGGCGACCTTGCCGCCGGAAAGTACCGTGACGAACTGGTGGCCACCACGATCCTTGGACAGTCCAAGACGTTCCACCAGGCCGAAATCGACGCCGCCAGCGAGGTAGCTGACTTCTTCCGCTACAACGCCCACCTGGCCCAGCAGATCTACGCCGACCAGCCTGCTTCCCTGCAGGGCGAAGGCAACACTCTGGACCAGCGCGGCCTGGAAGGCTTCGTCCTGGCCATCACGCCGTTCAACTTCACCGCCATCGGAAGCAACCTGCCCACCACACCCGCCCTCATGGGCAACACGGTGGTCTGGAAGTGCTCCGAGAAGGCAGCCCTCAGCAACGACGTCCTCATGCGGATGTTCGAGGAAGCCGGCCTCCCGCCGGGCGTCATCAACCTGGTCCACGGCTCCGGCCGTGCGATCTCCGACCAGGCCATGAGCCACCCGGACTTTGCGGGCCTGAACTTCACAGGCTCCACGGACGTCTTCCGCAGCCTCTGGAAGAAGGCCGGCGACAACATCGACAACTACCGCTCCTTCCCCCGCCTGGTAGGCGAAACAGGCGGCAAGAACGCCGTCGTGGCACACCCCAGCGCAGACGCCAACGCCCTGCGTGCCGCCCTGATCCGGAGTGGCTTCGAATACTCCGGCCAGAAGTGCTCCGCGGCGTCCCGTACCTACATCCCGCGCAGCGTCTGGAACCAGATCAAGGACGAACTCGTCGAGACCGTCAAGTCCCTCCGCATCGGCGATCCGGCCGAGCACGAGACCTTCACCGGCGCCGTCATCGACGAGACGTCCCTGCGCAAGCTGGAGTCCGCCATCGAGATGGCCAAGGCCCTCCCGAGCCACACGCTCCTGGCCGGCGGCAAGGTCCACGCCGAAGAGGGCTGGTTCGTCGAACCGACCATCTTCGAGACCACGGATCCCCACGCCTTCACCATGAGCGAGGAGTTCTTCGGCCCCTTCCTGACGGTCTACGTCTACGAGGATGCCGAATGGGAGTCGGTGCTTGACCTGGTGGACCAGACCAGCAACTACGCCCTGACGCTCTCCATCTTTGCCAACGACCGCCGCGCGGTCTCGCTCGCCCTGGACAAGCTCCGGAACGCGTCCGGCATGACCTACATCAACGACAAGCCGACCGGCGCGCTCATGGGCCAGGTCTCCTTCGGCGGCGGCCGGGCATCCGGCACCAACGACAAGACCGGTTCCCGGCTGGCACTGCAGCGCTGGCTCAGCGGCCGCTTCATCCACGAGAACTTCTCCCCGTCCAGCGAATGGCGCCAGCCCTACCTGGCCGACTAATCCAGGCGCCCCTGACCCGGGCGTCCCGTGACCGGCTGGGTGCGCACCCGCGCACCCAGCCCTCCAACCGCCGTCGGACTCCCGCAACGAACCGAACGGCTTCCCAGCAGCCGCTGCCTGACCTGTGCAGGCAGCGGCTGCTGCCCTCCCCCGGCCTTCCACCCAGCCACGGAAGTTCACCATGAAAAAACGCATCAGCTCCCGACCCAAAAACACCCCGAACGCACTGGCGCCCCTGAAACGGCGCGACGAGCGCGGCACGGCGATGTCCATCCTGCTCCTGTTTGCCCGCCACCGTACCCTGAGCAGCGAACAGATCTCCGGCCTCCTCCGTATACCGGCCTCCACTGTCTACCGGCACCTGCAGACCCTGCTCCAGGCCGGATTCGTGGTGGAAAACCAGCTCATCGGCCGCTATTCGGCGGGCCCTGAAGTGGTCCGGCTTGCCGACAACTACCGCGACGAAGCCCTGGCCCAGGGCGAGGTACGGAACCGGCTTGAGCAACTGTCACAGGACACCGGCGAGCTGGCCGCCTACCTGGTGCAGAGCAGCAGCGACGTCCTGTGCGTCGAATCCGTGGAAAGCGCGCACATCCTCAGCTGCAGCTACGCCGCCGGACGCTCCCGCCCCCTGCTGAACGGGGCAAGCGCCCGGGCCATCCTCGCGTTCCTGCCCGAGGAGGAAACGGACGACATTCTCGCCGGCCACTTCCTTCCCCCGGACGAGGGGCACGCCATCCGATCCGACCTGGCAGCCATCAGGGAGCGCGGCTACTCAACCAGCTCCGGCGCCCTCGCGCCGGGCGTCTGGGGCGTCAGCGCCCCGGTGCTCGACCACGGCGGACGGCTGTCCGGCGTCGTCACCACCATGGTGCCGCTCGAGCGCGCAGCCACCGACGAGGCACGGGCCGGGTTCATCAGCTCCACCCGCCAGGCGGCCGCAGACCTGCAATAACAGCAAAACCGGTCCGCGCGCCATAGGATCGTTTCCATGCCAGGAAAAAAAGTCGAAGCTGCCCAAGCACCGGAGACCAGGAGGACAGGGGCTGCCGTCGCCGCCCAGTCTTCGCCGGCTTTTGCCATCACCCCCACCCTCGTGGCGGACCAGGTCTATGAGGCCCTGCGCACCGCCATCCTTACCGGGGAACTGGCAGGCGGGTCCCCGCTGCGGGTCCGGGACGTGGCCGAGATGGTGGGCACCAGCGTGATGCCGGTCAGGGAGGCCATCCGCCGGCTCGAAGAGACCGGCCTCGCCACGCGGGTGGCCGCCCACCGGGGTGCGGTCGTCCGGGAGTTCACGGTGGGGGAACTGATCCATATCTACGAGGTCAGGGCCACGCTGGAAGTGGAGGCCGCCCGGCGGGGAGCCGCGAACGTCACGGACGCCGACGTCACCCGCATGGAAGCCGCCCTGGCCCGGATGCAGAAGGCAGTTGCGGAACGCCGGGTCTGGGATGCGCTGGACGACGACGAAGACCTGCTCCGGACGCTCTACTCCGCCGGCGGCAACCCGGTCCTGGTAAATGTCATCGACTCATTGTGGCTGCAGTGCAGGCCCTACAAGGTCATCGGTGCGACGGAAGCCGTGGACCACGACGACGCCAGCCTGTGGACCCCGCAACCGGCCATTCTCGAAGCAGCACGGGCACGGGATGTGAAGGAGGCCACCAAGCTGACCAAGCAGTCCCTGGCCAGCGCCCGGCAGCGCCTCGAGAAGCGCCTCGTTCCGCACTAGGGTTTTTGCCCCCTGGCGGCCGCTTTTCCCGGAGCCGACCTACCTTGGGCCGCTGCCCGGCGGACCATCGATCACCGTGGGGACGTACTCGAGCAGCTGGAGCCGGCCGTCGAAAATCCGACTGTCCACCATCTCCAGCGAGACGTCCGGATAGCCGTCGTAGATGCGCTCCCGCCCGGTCCGGCCTGTGATCACCGGAAAGACGACCAGCCGGAATCTGTCCACCAGGCCGGCGGTCAGCAGCGACCGGCAGAGGCTGAGACTGCCAAGGGTGCTCAAAGGCCGTGATCCGGTCCGTTTCATCTCCCTTACGGCCTCGACGGCGTCGCCGGTGACCAGCTCCGAATTGGCCCATTCCAGGGGTGCCTGCAGGGTGGAGGAGAAGACCACCTTGGGCACGGCGTCGAGGCCCGTCAGGGCGGCGCCCTCGTCCCCGGAAAATCCTGAGTCCTCGGCCGCAGCTTCCCCAGACATGCTGGACATCACCCGGTAGGTGTTGGCGCCCAGCAGGAAGGTGTAGTTTTTCTTTCCCTCCTCCTCGAGCCAGGCCAGGTATTCCGGGCCCTCCAGTCCCCACCAGCCGGGCCACCCCTCGGCCGAGGCATATCCGTCCAGGGAAATGATCAGGTCGACCATCAGTTCCGCTGATGACGTTTCTGCAGTTGTCCCGCCCATGGCCGTCTCCCTGATCTGATCGATGTGATGCGGACGCCGGAACGCTCCCGCCGTCGACGCCCGTGCCGGCAATGCTATCCACGGAGCGAGCGGCCGTTCAAGGGCCCGCACCATCTGGAAACTCCCGCTGGAAGGTGCCAAGGTGAAGCCGTGGAGCGAAACGCCCGGATTCAAACAACCGGGCACGCAAGCAACGGAGGATGTCATGAATCCCGACGATCTGGTCTTCCACCCCTGGGTGGTGCAGGGGCCGCGCGAGGTGCCCACGCTGGTCGGAGGCTCAGGAAGCCACGTCGTCGATGTCGACGGACGGCGCTACCTGGACTTCAGCTCGCAGCTGGTGTTCACCAACCTCGGTCACCAGCATCCGCGAATCGTGGCCGCGATCAAGGACCAGGCAGACCGCTTGTGCACCCTCGCCCCGGGGCACGCGTCCGATGTGCGGGGCGAAGCGGCCCGGCTGATCATCGAGGTGGCACCGGAGCATCTTGGCCACGTGCTGTTCACCACCGGCGGGACCGAGGCCATCGAGCATGCAGTGCGGATGGCGCGGCTTTACACGGGACGGCCCAAGGTCCTCGCCGCCTACCGCTCCTATCACGGCTCGACCACCACATCGATCCACCTCACAGGTGACCCGCGCCGCTGGGCCTCGGACACGGGCACGGCTGGCGTTGTGCACTTCTTTGGTCCTTTCCTGTACCGCTCGGCCTTCGGCTCACAAACACCGGAGGAAGAGTCCGAGCGGGCGCTCGCCCATCTCGAGCAGGTGATCCTGCTGGAAGGCCCGGCGACGATCGCCGGCCTGGTCCTGGAATCAGTCGTGGGCAGTTCGGGGGTCATCGTGCCGCCGCCCGGCTACCTGCGCGGGGTCCGTGAGTTGTGCGACCGCCACGGCATCGTCTACATCGCCGACGAGGTGATGGTGGGCTTCTGCCGCACCGGAGCCTGGTTCGGCGTGGACCACGCAGGCGTGGCACCGGACCTGATGGCGTTCGCGAAGGGGGTCAACTCCGGGTATGTTCCGCTGGGCGGCGTCCTGGTCAGTGACGCGATCTACGAGGCATTCACCAAACGCCCTTACCCGGCGGGCATGACCTACAGCGGCCACCCGCTGGCCTGCGCGGCAGCAGTCGGCGCCATCAACGCGATGCACGAGGAAGGGACCGCGGCGGCAGCTGCCCGACTTGGCAACGATGTCCTTGGGCCGGCCCTCAGGGAGCTGGCAGGGAAGCACGAGTCCGTTGGGGATGCGCGGGGTATCGGCGGTCTCTGGACCCTGGAGCTGGTACGGAACCGGCAGACGAAAGAGCCGCTCGTCCGGGCCGGGGCAACAGCCGCTGACATCGCGCCGATGACGGCCGTCGCCAGGGCGTGCCTGGACCGGGGGCTTTTGCCGCTGGTCCAGGGCAACCGTGTCAATGTCGCCCCGCCCCTCAACGTCAGCGACGCCGATGCAGCCGAGGGCGTGGCCATCCTGGACGAGGCACTGTCCGTGGCCGACGCGTACCTGAACTAGAACCTGGGAAGTCCGGATCAGGACAGCACACGGTAGGTCACGTGCGTGACCAGGCTAGCCGCCCGCGACTTCACCTGCTCGAGCTTCAGCGGCGGCACGCCCTCAAACAGCCGCGTGCCGGCGCCGAACATCAGCGGCGCGATATGGACGCGCAGTTCGTCGATCAGTCCGGCGGCGAGGTACTGGTTGATGGTGGTGGCGCCGCCCCCGATCGCGACGTCTCCGCCGCCGGCCGCCGCGCGTGCCTGAGCCAGCGCCGATTCGATGCCGTCGGTGACGAAGTGGAACGTGGTGCCGCCGTCCATCAGCTGCGGTTCGCGGGCGTGGTGCGTGAGCACGAAGACCGGGCGGTGGAAGGGCGGGTCTTGGCCCCACCACCCGTTCCACTGCCGGTCCCACTCACCACGCACCGGGCCGAACATGTTGCGTCCCATAATGAATGCCTTGGCGGAGACGATCTGGTCAATCTCCGCCCGGTTCTCGTCGGGAGTCTTGAACATCCAGGCGTGCAGTGCATCGCCGGAGCCGTCCCCGCCGTCGTCGCCGAACGGGCGCTGCTCGGTCTGGTTGAGCCCTGCCGAGTATCCGTCGGCGGTGACGGTGATGTCGCAGACCACGCGGCCCGTGCCTTCGGTCACTGCACTACCCTCCTCACGGCGGCCTCCGCCGCCTCGCGGTGAGCTTGCTTGCAAGCATCAGCATAGACAGCCACGGCACCGCGTCCAATGGTCCTGCGTCCAGTGGCCCTGCGGATGAGAAGACCCTCACAGGCTTCTCATGGCAGTCTCAGTTCCCCGGATCACTATGAAGATATCGAAGGCGATGAAGTCATCTGGGCCTTCTTCCGGCCCGGGCATCAGGACAGTCGGGACAGAAAATGCTGAAAGCTCTGGAGAAAACCCACCACCAAGACGCATCGGTGGAGTCGTCCTTCCTTTTCGATCAGGTTGCTGCGCTGCTCCGCTACGATCCCAGCGTGCGGTCCGGCGGGCAGGACGCTTCCGCTGCCATGAGTGCCGCCGCGGGCCGGGTCTGGTCAGTCCTCGGGGACCGCAGGCTGTATAACCGGACCGCGGTGGACGGGCTGCGCGCAGAGCTGACGTGGCTCTCCGAGTCCCTGGCTCCGCTCAGCCGCTGCGCTTCGGTGCACCATCCGAGCCGGTCCAACAGCCAGGGCGCCGCCCACGGATCCGCCCACGAAGCCCACGGGTCCGCCTACGAAGCGGCCTACGACAGGGCACTGGCCGCCCTCGAATCCGCCAGGTATTTCCGGCTTGTGGCCGATCTCCAACAGCTCTGCTCCGGTCCCCCGGCCGCGCAGCCGCGGCGCAGCCTCTTCTACAGCCTGAATCTCTACCGCGGATGACAGCCGTATCCGGCAGCGCGCCCGCCTCCGGCAATGCACCGGAGCCCGGAAAAGCACGGCATCCCGCCTGACAGGACGTATGATTTCTCCCCGGTGGGTTTCTCCTTCCCGGAATGGCCCGGAGCAGGGCCGGACCCGTGGGAAGGAAACAAGTGATGGCCAAATGACCGTAAAACTTCCGTCGGGCACGGTGACGGGTCGCGGCGACATCCTGCTCCGCATCGGGCGCTGGCTCGGTGATGAGTCCGGGGACCGCACCCGGCCGGTCATCCTGGCAGTCGTGCTGGTCCTGGCAGCCCTCGGCCTCATCGAAGTGGCGTCCGCGTCGTCAGTGGAGTCCGTGGCGGCAGGGAAAAACCCGTACGACCTTCCCCTGAAGCAGGCCATGTGGACGGCAGCCGGGATAGCCATCATGTTCGGGCTGGCACGCCTCCGGACCCGGCACATCCGCTGGCTCGCGTGGCCGCTCCTAGGGGCCGCCGTCGTAGCCCTCGGCCTGGTGTTCACACCCCTGGGCATGACCGTGAACGGCAACCGGAACTGGCTGGGCTTCGGCGGTTTCACGGTCCAGCCTTCCGAGTTCGCCAAGCTCGCCCTCATCGTCTGGGCGGCGGCCGTCCTGTCCCGCAAGCAGGCACTCCTGCACCAGTCGAAGCATGCCATCGTCCCGTTGCTGCTGCCGACCGGCGCCATCATCATCGGGCTCGTCGCCTTCGGCCATGACCTGGGCACCGCCATGATCATCATGATGATCCTCGCCGCCACCATGTTTTACGGCGGCGTGCGGATGAAGGTCTTCGGTGTTGCGGGCACCGCCGGCGTGGCGCTGGCCCTCGTCCTGGCCGCCACCAGCGGCAACCGCGTGTCCCGAATCTCGTCCTGGCTCGGAGCAGGTGCGGCCGACGATTCCGAGGGAGTCGGCTACCAGGCGCTGCACGGCCAGTACGCCCTGGCCTCCGGCGGCTGGTTCGGCGTCGGCCTGGGGCAAAGCCGGCAAAAATGGAACTGGATCCCCGAAGCCCACAATGACTTCATCTTCACGATCCTCGGCGAGGAACTCGGCCTGGCCGGAACCCTCCTGGTGCTCGTGCTGTTTACGGTCCTCGGCATCGCAGTGTTCAAGGTCATTGCCCGGACCCAGGACACGTTTGCCCGCATTGTCTCCTCCAGCGTGATCACGTGGATCATCGGCCAGGCCGTCGTGAACATCGCCATGGTCACTGGCCTGCTTCCGGTCATTGGCGTGCCCCTGCCGTTCATCTCCTACGGCGGCTCAGCGATGATCTCTTCCCTCGCCGGAGTCGGGATGATCCTGGCCGTCACCCGTCCGCAGCCGGTTCAGGCTGTTCGGCCGAAGAGGCAGCGGCTGGCGGCGACCGCGGGCCGAGTCCGGCCTTAGTCCTGCGCGGCCGCCGCGCCGGCCTTGGCGGCCGCGCCGGGAGTGGTGCTCTTGCTGCTCGCCGCGGGCATCGCGACTACGGCAATCACGGTGAGTACTGCGGTGACCAGAACGGCGATGAACACAGCGGTCGACGCCGACACGATGGTCTGCGGATCGGTGATGCCGCCGGGGGCACCGGCGTAGATCGCATTGGCCACCGCACCGAATACGGCGACGCCGATGGAGCTGCCGATCGAGCGCGCAAAGAGATTGGTTCCGGTGACCACGCCGCGCTCATTCCATTCGACGCTTGACTGGGCGGCGATGAGGCTCGGGGTCGCCACCAGCCCCAGGCCAAGTCCGACGACGAAGCAGCCTGCCGCTGCCACCAGAATGTTGGGTGCCGGGGCAGTCAGGGCCAGAACGGCTGTCCCGATGACCGTGACCGTGACACCGATCAGGGCGGTCCTCCGGAACCCGATGCGCAGATAGAACCGGCCGGCCTGGGACGCGCTGATCGGCCAGCCGATGGTCAATGCCGCCAAGGCGAGCCCGGCCAGAATCGGCGAGGTCCTGAGGGCTCCTTCGAGGAACGTGGGGACATATGAGGTGAGGCCAAGCATGACGGCGCCGACGCCGAAGGAGATCATCGCCGTCGTCGCGAGCAGCCGCCGGGACACGACCCACGGCGGCAGGACCGGCTCCGCGGCCTTCCGCTCGACGAGCACGAAAACAGCGAACAGGAGCGCCCCGACGGCAAAGACAGCGATGCTGGCCGGAGAGTTCCAGGCCCATGCCTGCCCACCCTCGAGGGCCCCAAGGATGAGCAGGCTGAGCGAGACTGTCAGCAGGGCCGCCCCCAGATAGTCCACCCGGTGCTTCGCGCGCTCGACGTTCTCGTGGAACGTCCGGACCAGCATCCAGCCTGCCAGGAGGCAGAGGGGAATGTTCACGAGGAAGATCCCGCGCCAGATGCCCAGCGAGGAGAACACACCCCCGAGCGTCGGTCCAACAACAGAGGAGACCGCCCACACGCTGGCAAGGTAGCCCTGCACCTTGGCCCGCTCGGCCAGCGAGTAGATATCCCCGGCGATGGTGATCGCCACCGGCTGGACAGCTCCGGCGCCAAGGCCCTGCAGCACGCGGAACGCGATCAGGGCGGGCATGCTCCAGGCCACGCCGCACAGGATCGAAGCGAGCAGGAACAGGCCGATACCGGTGAGGATGATCGGCTTGCGGCCGACGACGTCCGAGAGTTTCGCGTAGACGGGCACCGAGACGGCCTGCGCCAGCAGATAAGCCGAGAAAAGCCACGGAAACGACGTGAATCCGCCAACGTCATCGACGATCGAAGGTACCGCCGTCGCAACGATGGTCGAATCGATCGCCACGAGGCCCGTCGAGAGCATCAGGGCGATGAGGATGGGTCCCCGCCGGGAACGGAATCCGACTCCTTCGGCAGCCGTCGTCGTCATTTAATCTCATTCCCGTCGTCATTCAAGTGCGGCGCGTACGGCGCAGCCCGGCCTGCCCCCAAGTTCCAGCCCCCAGCCCTTTGTGCATAACTGCGCCGGCCGCCGAATTAGTCCCGCCTCCCGGGTGACCGGCGCCACGTCCTTTATCAAAACTTGGGCGAAACCTGTCCAAATCTGGACTGTTGCCTGACCGATTCTTGAGCCCGCGGCGGCAAAGTCGGTAATGGCAAAGCCAATGCATGGGACGAAGGAAGGGCAGGGCCATGAACACCAGGACTGTACTCACCAGTCAGCATACCGACAGCCACTGGACCGCCGATGACGTCAGGGAGAAGCTTGGCCGGGACCTGGAATCCGATCCCGGCCTCGCCGAATTCCTCGCCGCCGCCCCCACCATGGCCCGCGCCCTCAAGGCCGTCCTGAACCTGGACCTGGGCGAACTGGCCGAGCGGCTGGTCCGGGCTGAGATCAGCGCCATTCTGCACTGACCGGGTCGGCCAGCCCGGCACGGCTCCTACGCGGTGAGCTCCAGTACAGTCCTGGCGAGGACGTTGATGCCTGCCGCGCAATCGTCGGGAGTCGAGTATTCGCGGGGGTTGTGGCTAATCCCGTCGTACTGGCCGCGGATGAAGACCATGGCTGTTAGCGTGATGGCAGCCATTTCCTGGGCATCATGCCCGGCCCCGGACATGAGCCTCATGGTTTTCGTGTCCCAGTTCCCCGGCTGCGGACGCGATGGCCGACTGGATCTCCTCGCTGAAGGGAACGGCATTGGTTTTGGCCATCCTTTTCGTTTCAACGCGCAGGCCGGGCTGCGCCTGCGGAAGCCCGGCCAGGAAAGCCTCCAGATCGGCTTCCGCCTCTGCCATCAGTGCGTTATCGGGGTTGCGAAGGTCAACGGTGATCTCTGCCAGGTCCGGAACCACGCTGGAGATCCTTGGTGCCTCATGGGCAGTATGCCGTGCCCTCTGGGCCTCGAAATCGCCGCCTTCCAGTCGGCCGCCATGACCTTGGTCCCCCAGATGATCAAGGACCTCCGGGACCGGCATCCCCAACTGACCATCGAGTTCCATCAGGGCGAGCCCGAGAAGACACTGCCCGCACTGCAGTCCGCCGGATACGACCTCGTCATCACCGAGTCGTATCCCGGCATTCCTGTGCAATCGACGCCGGGGATCAGCTTCACCGAGCTCTTCGACGACCCGCTGTGGCTGGCGACGGACGCTTCCACCGCTGATTCCCTCGATCACCGGCAAAGCATCATTCCGCCCCGTGGACCTGGGTCATCAATGAATGCCGGAAGGCCGGCTTCGACCCCAGGATCATCTGCTCCACCGAGGACCTCGCCGTCCAGCTGCGCTTCGTGGAAACCGGCGCCGGGGTGGCCGTCCTGCCCGGGCTGGCCCTGCATGAAGCTGCATCCAACGTCCGGATGTTCCCCACCGCGCCGGGCATCCAGAACCGGAAAGTGCTGCTCGCCTGCCGGGAGGCGGCCCGGGACCGGCCCGCCATCCGCCCTGCCACGTCCTCCGCGGAGCGGGCCAGCGCCGCCTACGCCACCCGCCCTGCGCCGGCCACCAGCTGATCGATGGGCACGATTGACGGCAAAACAAATAGAGCGGGCTCCCCAGGGTGGCAGTGGCTACCGAATGTCCGTATGCCTCGCTTAGTCCCCCCGGTTGAGAGACACGGAAGATCCGGTAACCACTGCCCCGATGGGGAGCCCGCTCACGATTTCAGCCTGTCAGGCCAGGTATGCGCGCCGGGCCTTCACCGGCAGCTGTTAGGAATTGAAGATCACAAAGAACTTGCGGATCCGTTCCTGGATCTCCCAGGTTCCCTGCCAGCCGATGGGGAAGAAGCCCGCAGTTCCGGCTTCCAGAGTGACCGGTTGCCCGCCGTCCTCGGTAACAACCATGCGTCCTTCAAGGACGTGGATGACTTCACCGCGCTCCAGGAACTCCCACCGGGAGAGGCCCGGTTCGGCTTCCCAGACTCCGGAGAGGATGCGGGAGTCGTCGCTAGTGAAGGGTACGGCGATTCGCGTCTGAATCTCGTCGCCCAGCACCTCTGCCAGGGGAGGTCCGAGCGGGGCTTCGTCGAGTTTCCCCTGGAAGAGAGCGGTGGGCTGGAAGGTTTTGCTCATTGGGTCTGCCTTTCTGCTGTACTCACCGTGTCGGCAACGGCGAAGTCCTGGTTCACCCCTCCCCGAGGGGTGGGCCTGACTCCATCATTCGTGGGTCGACAGGCAGATAAAACACCTATTCTGGATGGTTTTAACTACCCTTTTGGGCTGGTCGCTTTTCCCGGCCGCCAGACGGGGGTTCTCCAAGAAGAGCGCTGAGTCAGATTTTGGCTTCGGTTGCCAGGCTCAGGAGGTCCACGCCGTGCATGGCGTCCGCTGCCCGGACCAGCGCCAGGTGCGAGAACGCCTGCGGGAAATTGCCGGCCATCCGGTCTTCCTTCGTGGCGTACTCTTCGCTGAGCAGGCCAAGTTCATTGGAGAAGCCCACCAGCTTGTCCATGAGGTTCCTCGCCTCGAACTTGCGGCCCGTGCGGGCGTACTGCTCTACCAGCCAAAAGGAACACGCAAGGAAGGGGTGCTCCCCCGGGTCCAGCCCGTCGACGCCGGTCTCGGTGCGGTACCGCAACAACAGACCGTCGTCGGTGAGGAGTTCCTCCTCCAGCCGCGCAACCGTCCCCAGCATGCGGTTGTCGTCGTAGGGAAGAAACCCGATCTGGGGCATGACGAGCAGGGCCGCATCCGTCTGGCCTCCGCCGTAGGTCTGAGTGAAGGAATTGAGCTCCGGATCGAATCCTTCGCGAAGAATTTCGGCCCGTAGCCTCTCGCGAAGCTGCTCCCAGTGATCTGCAGGTCCTTCCAGCCCATGGTTCCGGACTGCGCGTATTCCGCAGTCGAAGGCAGCCCACATCATCACCCGTGAGTGTGTAAAGAACTGCGGGTCGCCCCGCATTTCCCACAGGCCAAAGTCTTTGTCCTCGATGTGCTTCTCAACGTAGCCGAGCAGGATTTGCTGCAGTGCCCAGGAGAAGTGGTCTTCCTTGCCGCCAGCCAGACGGAGTCTTTCAAGGGCGACCATCACTTCGCCTACGACGTCGGCCTGGAACTGGGCGACCGCAGCGTTACCGATGCGCACGGGCCGTGAGTCCTGGTAACCGGGCAGATGGTCCAGGACGCTCTCCGGCAAGTCACGTTCGCCCCCGATGCCATACATGATCTGCAGATCCTCCGGCTCGCCGGCGAGGGCACGAAGCAGCCAGTTACGCCACTGGAGGGCTTCGGTTTCATAGCCGTGGGTCAGCATGGACTCCAGGGTCAAGGCAGCGTCACGTAACCAGCAGAAGCGGTAGTCCCAGTTCCGCGGTCCCCCGAACTCCTCCGGCAAGGAGGTGGTGGGCGCGGCAACGATGCCGCCGGTCTCGTAATTCGTCAGCGCCCGCAGGACCAGCAGGGAACGCTTCACCGCGCCCCCGTAGGGACCGTCGGAGCGGCAGTGGCTTCCCCACCGTGTCCAGTAATCGATGGACTGTTCAAGTGCGGCGTCGACGTCCACCGCCGGAGGGACAGGCCGGTGTGAAGGAAACCACGTCAGTTCAAAGTCGACAACCTCGCCCTCCGCTACGTCGAATTCGCCGGAGTGCCCATGCGCGTGGGCCTCAGGCAGGTGCGGCGCCCGCAGCGCAACGGCATCCGGGCCGGCCATGGCCAAAAGCACCATGCCGCCGGGTGCTGCGCCGTCCTGGACTCGCCTGGACCAGGGCACCACCGTGCCGTACCGCGGGCGGATGATGAGTTCCTGACACATCTCGACCCGCCCCTCCAGTCCGGTGACCCGGCGCAGAATCGACGAACCGGTGTGCCCCACCGGCATGAAGTCCGTGACCTGGGCAAGTCCCGTGGGCGTCTTCCAGACCGTTTCCAACACAAATGTTGAGTCGACGTAGTGCCGCTCCACGACGGCTGCTTCGGCTTGGCGGGGAGCCAGGAGCCAGCGGCCGTGGCTCTCGACTCCAAGCAGGGAACTGAACAGCGACGGCGAATCGAACCGCGGGAAGCAAAGCCAGTCAATGCTCCCATTCCTCGAGATCAGAGGCCCGGTTTGCAGATCCGACAGCAGCGCGTAGTCCTCAATGGGAGCAGCCATGGCTTTACTAAAGCACAACTGGCTTGTCCACGTCAGGCCGCTGGCGGAAAAGTTGCCCTGGCGGGAATCAGACCCCGAGGAACATATGTCTGGCCCCGCAAACCGCAAAGGACCGGATATCTGCGTAAGTGAGACTCGCAGGCTTTTAGAGGACGCCCGACGTAGATACGAGCTGCGCCCGGCCTTCATCGAGCCGGTATGCGACGCCGACGACCGCGGCGGAGTAGTTGTCCACGGCATCGTAGATGGTCCGTGAACTGTCCAGCAGCCGGCGCACCGTCTGCTTGGCGTGCTCGACCACCATGTCGTTGATGTCGGTTTTGTGCTCACGCAGCGCGCTCAGCACCGATGGTGTGATCCGTTCCACCAGGTCGCGGATGTGGCCATGCGGCACCTCTGCGGTTTCCACCGCTTCCTTTGCGGCGGTGACAGCACCGCAGTTGTCGTGTCCGAGGACGACGATCAGCGGTACGTGGAGCACCGAGACGGCGTATTCGAGTGAGCCGAGAACGGCGTCATCGATGACATGCCCGGCCGTCCGCACGACGAAGACGTCGCCAAGGCCGACATCGAAAATGATCTCCGCAGCCAGACGGGAGTCCGCGCAGCCAAAAATGACGGCGAACGGATTTTGGGCGTGCACCAGTTCGCTGCGCCGGGAGGCGTTCTGGTTCGGGTGCTTCGAATCCCCCGTGACGAAGCGTTCATTGCCTTCAAGCAGGCGCTGCCATGCGTCGTACGGGCTGATTCTATTCGTCACCCTGCTTACCTTACGGGCGTCCTGCCCCGCGCAGCGGGCGAATTTCGTTCCTCTGACGGTAACCCCTGGCGGAGTCCCGGAAACCTAGTTGTCGAGCGGGCAGTTCAGCCCGCCGTCACAGAAACCGGGGGTACAGAAAATGAATGCACAGCGCAGCGGCTTCTTTACGGCCGTCGTCACGGCAGGTATTGCCGCCAGCCTCGTGCTTGGCGGATGCGGGTCGCATACAGGAACCAACCCTGCCGCCGACAAGGTGCCCGTATCAGTGGTGGCAGCCTCGTCGAAGAAGCATGCAGATCCGGAACTGAAGACCTTCACATTTCCCGACGGACTCATCTCGTTCGCCTATCCGGCGACGTGGACGGTGCGGACCGTGCTCCCCCCTGCCGGCGTTCCCGGTGTTGAAGCGATCGTCGCTGACAATGCCGGCAACGATCTGCTGTCCGTGGGCAATGGATTCACCGCTGGTTGTACCGGCGGTCCCGTGTCGCGTCGTGTACTCGACCAGGCAACCGTTCCGGGAATGACCGCATCGGATGGCACGGTGCCTGTTTTCGGGTTCGCCGCGGAAAGCTACGGGAACGGTAATGGAACTGCCTACATAATGGGGCTGACCGATCACCGGTCACTCGAGGAAGGCGGGGACGTCGCATCATGGTGCAATCTCGTGCCAACAGGCAACGGCGGCTTGAGCACCCGTGTTCTTTTCACCGAACCGGGTTTCCTGAACGCGGGCGCAGCCAGGGCGTGGATGGCCACAGACCAGTACGCCCAGCTCAAGGCTCTGCTGGTAAGCCTGACGTACGCCTGAGGCGGCCCCTGGTGCGCACCTGCTCCTGAGTGTCCACACAAAAGCCCCGGACGCACGGTCCGGGGCTTTTCCGAGATTCAGTTAGCGCTGGATGCTGACCACAAGATCCAGGTGGATGTCGACGTCGGCCACAAGGCGGTCCTGGAGGTAGCGGGCAAGACTCGCGTCTGTGGCGGTGTGATCGCTTTGCGGGATGGCTCCACGGAGAAGCGCCTTGGTGTTGGTGGACTTCACAACGTCCAACGGCGCCCAACTGCGGTGGCTGGAGGTGAGGCGTTCCAAGTCGGTGCGGAAGGAGCGCGAACGGTCGTCGCCGGCTGTGGCGCACATGGTGAACGGGATGAAAGCGGTGGGCAAAAAGTGTCCTTTCACGGGCAACCGGTGGTCGGGGCCCGTCTGGTGAAAGCTACTTGGGGACACTGTTATTCCTGTCCGGGCGGATAAGAGTCGAAGGTCACGGTCCGGCGGCGCCGACGATCAGCATTGTGGAGGTGCGCTGTTTATTTCTTCTCCTCGACGGGCACTTCTGCCGCGGCCCGTTGGGTGGCGGCCCAGCTGGCCAGGACTTTCAGCGCATCCTCGGACGGGGTCGCGGGCTCGGCCGTGTACACGTTGATCCGCAGCCCGGGATCAGCGGGGAGCTCGAGCGCTTCGAAGCTCAGGTCCAGGTCCCCGACGACCGGGTGGTGGAGCCGTTTGCGGCCGGTGCGGTGGTACTTCACGTCGTGCCTGGCCCAGCGGGTGCGGAACTCCTCGCTGCGTGTGGAGAGCTCACCGATCAGGTCTGTGAGGTCCTTGTCGTAGGGGTTTTTCCCGGCGGTGGACCTCAGGACAGCGACGATGTCATCCGCACTCCGTTCCCAGTCGGCAAAGAATTCCCGTGCCTTCGGGTTCAGGAAGGTGAACCGCGCGCTGTTCGGCGGGGTGACCTGCTCGGCCATCAGGTCCATGTAAAGAGCGCTTCCGAGCTCGTTGGAGGCCAGGACGTCCCCGCGGTCGTTGCGGACCCAGGCAGGGGCCGTGGTGATCGCGTCGAGAACGCGCTGCAGGCTGGGCCGGACTGTCTGCGGGCTGCTCCTGCGCCGCACACGGGGAGATGCGGTGGCGGCACGGGCGAGGTCGAAAAGGTGAGCCGTTTCGGCGTCGTCGAGCTTCAACGCCCGGGCGAGTGCCTCAATGACGCTGTCCGACGCGCCGGAGAGGTTTCCGCGCTCCAGACGTATGTAGTAGTCGATGCTCATCCCGGCGAGCAGCGCAACTTCCTCGCGGCGCAGGCCCGCGACGCGTCGGTTGCCGCCGTAGGCGGGCAGGCCGGCCTGCTCGGGCGTGATCCGGGCACGGCGGGAGCTCAGGAACTTCCGCACGTCGTCGCTGTGTGTCATGGGGCCAACGCTACGCGGCAGTCGTTACTCGCGGGAGGCACTGGCATTACTTGGAACAGCAGGAACTCCCGGCCGCGCGCAGATCACGGTTGCATTGAAAACATGAAACCGGAACTCAAACTCAACAACGGCGTCACGATGCCCGCCCTTGGACTCGGTGTCTTCCAGAGTCCGCCGGAGGATACGACGGCGGCAGTCGAGGCCGCGCTCGCGGCCGGCTACCGGCTCATCGACACGGCGGCCGCGTACGGCAATGAACGGGAGGTCGGCGAAGGGATCCGGCGCTCCGGCGCCGACCGTCGGGAGGTGTTCATCGAAACCAAAGTCTGGGTCAGCGACTATGGCTACGACCAAACGCTGCACGCCTGGGAAAAGGCAGCGGCCAAGCTCGGCGTCGACTACCTTGACCTACTCATCCTGCACCAGCCCGCCCCGGACCGGTTCAACAAGACCATCGCCGCCTACAAGGCGCTGGAGACCCTCCTCAGCGACGGGCGGGTCCGGGCAATCGGCGTCAGCAACTTCATGCCGCACCACCTCGAGCAGCTGCTCGCCGCGACCGATGTGGTCCCGGCAGTGAACCAGATCGAACTGCACCCGTACTTCACCCAACCGGATGTCCAGTCTGCCGACGCCGTAAACGGCATCCTCACCCAGGCCTGGTCACCGATCGGCGGCATCACCTTCTACCCCGGCTGGGGCGAGGACCGCCGGAACGTGATGGAAGACCCTGCGATCGCCGCCATCGGAAACGCACACGGCAAGACCGCCGCCCAGGTCATGCTGCGCTGGCACCTGCAGCAGGGCCGCGCAGCCATCCCCAAATCGACCAACCCGGCACGCATCGCCGAAAACTTCGACGTCTTCGACTTCGAGCTCAGCACACAGGAGCTCGCCGCCATCGATGCCCTCGACGCCGGCGTCCGCAACGGACCCGATCCGGACGAAGCCCGCGAGGAGCGCTTCGCCATGGTCATCCCAGAAGCCTGATCAGAGAGAAGAAGCCAGATGGAATACCGTCCCCTTGGCCGCACCGGCGTGCAAGTCAGTCCCTTATGCCTCGGCGCGATGATGTTCGGCCCCTGGGGCAACGACGACCGAGCCGACAGCACCCGCATCATCCACCGCGCCCTCGACGCCGGCATCAACTTCATCGACACGGCCGACGTCTACTCAGGAGGAGTGTCCGAGGAGATCGTCGGGGACGCGCTGGCCGGGCGCCGCGACGACGTCTTCCTCGCCACGAAGTTCTTCATGCCCATGAGCGAGGACGATCCCAACCAGCGCGGCGGATCCCGCCGCTGGATCATTCGCGAGGTGGAAAACTCCCTCCGCCGCCTGAACACAGACTACATCGACCTCTACCAGGTCCACCGCCCCAGCCCGGACACCGACGTCGAGGAGACCCTCGGCGCCCTGACCGACCTCGTCCGCCAGGGCAAAGTGCGGTACCTCGGCTCGTCGTCGTACTCCGGATCGCAAATCGTGGAAGCCCAGTGGGCGTCCCGGGAACGCAATCTGGAACGGTTCGTCACCGAGCAGCCGCCGTACTCGGTCCTGGTGCGAGGCATCGAGGAGGACATCCTCCCCACGGTGCAGCGCCACGGCATGGGCACATTGACCTACAGCCCGCTCGGCGGCGGCTGGCTGTCCGGGCGCTGGCGGAAAGACTCCGCGTCCGCACCGACATCGTCGGCCCGCCCCAGCGCCCGCTTCGACATGTCCAGCCCGGCCAACCAGCGCAAGCTCGACATCGTCGAGGAACTCGCCCGGCTGGCCGAGGAGGCGGGACTGAGCCTCATCGAGCTGGCGATCTCCTTTGTCATCAACCATCCGGGCGTCACTTCCGCGATCGTCGGGCCCCGGACCATGGACCAGCTGGAGTCCTACCTCCCGGCGGCCGGCATCACCCTGTCCGCCGACGTCCTGGACCGCATCGACAGGATCACGGCACCCGGCGTGACCGTCAACCCCGAGGACAACAGCTACGGGGCCCACGAGCTCGCCGCACGGGCACGGCGGAGGAACCCTTAAGGATGGATGGTCCAGAACCGGAATCCTGCCCTGTTGCGCCGTTGCCTGGCAGGGTATGTTGCACGAATGGACGATACATATCAGGTGATCGTGGTCGGCGGCGGGTTCGCCGGCATGACAGCAGCCGAGCAGCTCGGGCGCAAAGGCGTCCGGGTGCTCCTCATCGACGCGAACAACTACCACCAGTTCCAGCCCCTCCTCTACCAGGTCGCCGCTTCGCAGATCGGCGTGTCCGCTGTGGCCCGGCCGCTGCGGTCGGTGTTCCGCGGCACCAAAACTGTCCGGGTCCTCACCGCGGAGGTGACGGCGATCGACTCCGCCACCCGCACCGTCACCACCGTCGACGGCTCCCGCTACCAGGCGAAGATCCTGGTCATTGCGGCGGGTGCGGTACCGAACTTCTTCGACACTCCCGGCGCCGAAGAACATGCCTACCCGCTGTACTCAGTGGCCGACGCCACCCGCCTCAGCACTGCCCTCACGACGGCCCTGGACCACGCGGACCGTGCGAACTCCGGCCGGGCAGACGTGGTCGTGGTAGGCGGCGGCCCCACCGGGGTCGAGACAGCCGGTGCCCTCTCGGAGAACATCAAGTACCTAGTTCCAAAGTACTTTTCGCCCGCGCTGGCAGCTCGGTGCCGAGTCCATCTTGTGGACATGGTGCCGAACGTGCTCATGCCCTTCTCTGCCAAGTCGCAGGCGTACACCCGTGACCGGCTGATAAAGCTCGGCGTTCAGCTGCACATGGGCCAGGGTGTCACAGAGGTGCGGGCCGACGGCGTGACCCTGGCGGACGGGACCACCATTCCTGCGCAGATCGTCGTGTGGGCAGGCGGCCTGAAGGCCGGAAAAGTCATTGCCGAATCCGGCCTGCCGCAGGGGAAAGGCGGACGCATCGACGTGCTGCCGGACCTGACTGCGCCCGGCGCCGAGGGCGTCTATGTCCTGGGCGACTCGGCCAACATTACGGACGCCACCGGCGCCAAACTGCCCCAGCTCGGCTCAGTCGCCGAGCAGTCCGGGAAATGGGCGGCCCGCAACATCCACGCTGACCTGACCGGCGGCACGCGGCAGCCCTTCGCCTACTGGGACAAGGGCTACATGGCCATGGTCGGCCGAGGGGCAGCAGTCGCCGAACTCGGCCGCAAACGCATCCAGCTCCAAGGACCGCTGGCGTTCCTCTCCTGGCTTGGGGTTCACCTTGCGCTGCTCCCCGGCACCCAGCAGAAAATCCGGGCCCTTTCCTCCTGGCTCACTGGGTACGTCACGCACAGCCCGTCACACGTCGTCGTCGGGAGGCCCGACTAGGCGCCTGCTAGACGGCGATGGTGATGTACTGCTTCCTGAAGTGCTCGTGAATCTCCCAGATGCCGCTCCAGCCGTTCGGGATCAGCACCATGTCGCCGGCTTCGTGGTCCACGCGTTCGCCGGTGTCGGAGACGAGGGTCCCTTTGCCCTCAAGCACTAGGATGACCTCATTCACACCGTCGCGGGCGGTCTTAAAGCTGCCCGGCGAGCATTCCCAGAATCCGAGGTCCACTTTGCTGGCGTTGACCGTCAAGGTGCTATCGGTTGCATCCTTTGGCTCGGTGCCGTTAATGGCCGTTGGCTTGAGTACCAGGTCAGCGAAGGAAAGGGTCTCCAGTGAGCGGAGTACTTTCACTTGTACGCTCGTCATGTGCTTCCTCATCGTGGTGTCTGCGGCGTCATGTTCGCGCCTTAGGCTGGCTCCATGAGTATCGAGTCTTTGACGGCCCAGTTGCGGGACTTCGCGCAGGACCGCGATTGGGAGCAGTTCCACAGCCCCAAGAACCTGACCATGGCCCTGAGCGGCGAGGCAGGCGAACTGCTGTCGCTATTTCAGTGGCTCCGGGAAGAGCAGCTGGGCGAATGGTTCAATGAGCCGCCCAACAGGACTGCGGTGGAGCATGAGATGGCCGACGTCTTCGGTTACCTCCTGCGGCTCGCCGACGTGCTGGACGTCGACCTCGAAGCTGCGCTCCGGGCCAAAATCGACCTGAACGAACAGAAATACCCAGTCGAACTCGCCCGCGGCAATGCCCTGAAGTACACAGTTCTGGCCGGCAGGGGTGCAGCGGGGGGCCAGCCACGCACTCATCCCTGAAGGTTCCGAACCGCCGTCGACACCGCACCGGCCCCGGCGTAGGCTGGCACCATCGGCGCATCTGCCCGGTGACTCTTGCGTCGACACCCCAATCGATGAAGGAGGACCAATGAGTGCTGTACGTGAATTCATGACTACGGATGCACAGTGCATAAAGGAGAACCAGTCCCTCGCCGATGCAGCACGGATGATGCTGGACCTGGACTGCGGATCGTTACCGATCTGTGGTGACGACGGCAAGTTGAAGGGCATGATCACTGACCGGGACATCGTGCTTAAGTGCGTGGCCGCAGGCCGCGATCCCCGGGAAATGATGGCCCGCGACCTCGCCACGGGCAAGCCGTACTGGATCGACGCCGACGTGAACGTTGACGCGGCCATCGAAATGATGGAGAGGTACCAGGTCCGGCGGCTCCCGGTCATCGCTGACCACAAGCTGGTTGGCATCATCAGCCAGGGCGACATCGCACGCAACTACTCGGAGGACCGTGTGGGCGAACTGGTGGAGCACATTTCCGAGCGCACACGAATGCAGCCGAGCAGCTAATAAAGTCAAGCCATTCATGGGCAACCCAGCGCCACGGAATACGCCCGTGGCGCTACTTTTGTGCCCCTGAATCGCCTTATCCGTCTTTGCCGGCGTGCACCAGGAGGTTGTCGGCGCTGACTTCGGAATCGAATGTGGGGTCCGGGCGCATATTCTGGGGATCAGCCGTCCCGATTCCGAAGGAAGCCCATGCCCGACTCCTCACGCCCCTTACGCAAGCTTGGATTTCTCACCATTGGCCTCTTCGATCCGGCGGATCCCGCCTCGGGCCATGAATCGACTTTGCAGGTCATCGAACTGGGTGAGCGGCTTGGGTTCGACAGCGCCTGGCTGCGCCACCGCCATCTGCAGTTCGGAATCTCCTCTCCTATCGCGATGATGTCCGCCGCCAGCCAGCGCACCTCGCGGATCGAGCTTGGAACCGCTGTCACCCCACTCGGCTGGGAAAACCCGCTGCGCCTGGCCGAGGACCTTGCCACCGTGGATCTGCTCGCCGGGGGACGCATCAACCCGGGGCTGAGCGTGGGGGAACCCATGCATTACGACACCGTGAAGCACGAGTTGTACCCGGATTCCTCGGAGTCGGAGGATTTCGGCTACCCCCGTGTGGAGCGGCTTGCCCGTCTGATCGCAGGCGAACCGGTGCGGGACTTTTCCGGGAGACAAGGCGTGGTCGAGGAATACTCCTCCCGCGTCGAACCGCACTCCCCCGGGCTCCGGGACCGCCTCTGGTACGGGGCTGCCAGCAGCAAGTCGGCCGTCTGGGCCGGGGCGAACGGTTTCAATCTGCTCTCCAGCAGCGTGGTCTTTCCCGAAGCCAACCAGGAACCGGACTTCGCCCATATTCAGCAGGCGCAGATCCGCGCCTTCCGCAAAGCCGCCGCCGCGTCCCAACTGCATGCACCGGCCCGCGTCTCGCAGGGGCTGGTTGTGATCCCGACCGATTCAGCGTCCCCGGACCAAAGGGAGAAGTACCAGCGCTACGTCGATGAACGCACGCCCCGCACACGGGCGCCGCAGGGGCCAAAGGGCATGTTGTTCGCCCCGGATCTGATCGGCACCAGCGATGAAATCGCCGGGCAGCTGCACGCACACGCAGGATTCCAGGAAGTCGACGAGGTGGCATTCGCGCTGCCCTTCAGCTTCGACCACGACGATTACGTCCAGATCCTCACCGACATCGCCGGCAAGCTGGGCCCTGCCCTGGGGTGGACTCCGGCCCAGGGCAGGCAGGACTTGCTGTAGGTGTTTCGTTCACCGGGTGTTCCGGTGCGGGATGCTTTTCTCTCCTATCGTCTGAGCGGAATCGAGGGCCTGAACCAAAGGCCGTAACCGCGAAGAGAGGCAAATCATGGAGTCCACCCCCAGCCACCAGTCCACCATCAGCAGGCGGGCGGCGCTGGCAACCGCAGGAGCTTTGGGTGCACTTGGGATAACCGTGTCAGCTGCCGCCGCCAGCAAGGCCGGGACGGACACGAAGGCACCCAAGCCCACGCTGGCCTTCCGCGCGGACGGCACATTCAAGATCGTGCAGTTCAACGACACCCAGGACGATGAGCAGACGGACCGCCGCACCATCGAACTCATGGACCGTACGCTCGATGCCGAAAAGCCGGATTTCGTGGTGATCAACGGAGACGTCATCAATGGAGGCTGCGACACGGAACTTGAGGTCAAGCAGGCGCTCAACCATGTGGTCCGGCCCATGGAGACCCGGCAGATCCCCTGGGCCGTGACCTTCGGCAACCACGACGAAGACTCGGTACAGCGGACAGGCATGACTGAAGCGAAGATGCTCCAGTTCCTGCAGAGCTACGGGCACAACATGAATGCCGACTCCGTCCCGGGACTGACCGGCACGTCCAACTCGCAGCTGCTGGTCCAGTCCTCGCGGACCAAGGCTCCGGCCTTCGGCCTTTGGCTCATCGATACCGGCCGGTACGCCCCGGAGAGCATCAATGGCCAGGACTTCGCGGGCTACCCCGACTGGGACTGGGTGCGCATGGACCAGGTGGCCTGGTACCGGAACCAGTCCATCGCCACCGAGCAGAAGTACGGAGCAAAAATTCCGTCACTCATGTGGGGCCACATCGCCCTGCACGAGCACCGCAACATGTGGTTCGCCAGCCTCGACTCGAGAACCGTGGCGGACCATGACCGCGCGGTCGCCAAGCACAGCCTCATCGGCGAGCGGAACGAGGACGAGTGCCCGGGGCCGTTCAACTCCGGGCTCTTCAATGCCTTCCTGGAGCGCGGAGACGTGCTCGGGTACTTTGTGGGCCACGACCACGTCAACACCTATGTGGGCAACTACTACGGCGTTGAGCTTGGATATGCGCCCGGCACGGGATTCGGTGCCTACGGACTGCCCGGCGCTGAACGGAACCGGCTTCGCGGTGCACGCGTCTTTGAACTCGACGAAAGCCACCCACGGGTCTATAAGTCCACGCGGCTTGTCTTCGCCAAGGACTTCGGCATCGACCTGGCCGCCAATGACCAGCCCATAACGCCCCTCCCGCTGGATCCGGCCCAGCAGTAGCCGGGCAGGAACCATGGCAGGGAAGACCCACAAACCTCGCCATGGCGTGCCGGGGGCAGGATGGGCCATTATCGGAATATGCGCCGATCCGGAAAGACCATAGTCTGGCCGGTTCCGCCAGCCCTGCGCGGCTACAAGATCGCGTGGCTTCGGCACGACCTGATGGCCGGCGCCGCGCTTTTCGCGATCCTGATCCCCGCGGGGATGGCGTATGCCCAGGCCGCCGGCCTTCCACCGGTGACCGGTCTCTACGCAACGGTAGTGTCCCTGATTGTCTACGCGGCAGTAGGGCCATCGCGTGTACTGGTGCTGGGACCGGACTCCGCGCTCGCGCCGATGATCGTTGCAGCCCTGGTTCCCCTGGCCGCGGACAACGAGCAGAAATCCGTTGCGCTGGCGGGTCTGCTGGCCATAATGATTGGCGGCATCCTGCTCCTCGGCTCGGTGCTGAGACTGGGAATCGTCACCGGACTGCTGTCGAAGCCCATCCGGCTTGGCTACCTTAACGGCATCGCCCTGTTGGTGGCAGTTTCCCAGCTTCCCACCCTGCTGGGGATCTCCGTGGAAAGCGGCACACCCTGGGACAAACTTATTGCCGCCGCCCCGAAGGTGATTGCCGGCGGGGCCAACCTGACGGCGCTGCTTCTCGGCCTGTTCTCACTGGCGCTCATTTCGATTCCCCGCTGGCTGAAATGGAAGGTTCCGGGCGTGCTTGTTGCAGTGGTTTTGTCCTGCATCGCCGTGGGACTGCTGGGACTCCGCGAAAACCTGAAGGTCACCGGGCCCCTCCCACAGGGGCTCCCCGCACCGGCCCTCGCCGGAATTGACTGGGCCGACGTCGTGACCCTGTTGCCCGCCGCCGCCGCGATCGCTCTCATCGTCTTCGTTGATACCGGAACCCTATCCCAATCGTTGGCCGTCGCCGGAGACGGCAGGGTATCGGGAAACCATGAGATGGCAGCCCTGGGCGCCGCAAACGCCGCCGCTGGGCTGCTGGGCGGCTTCCCTGTATCGGCCAGCACCTCCCGGACACCGGTGGCAGTCGAGTCGGGGGCGAAATCACAGCTGACGGGCGCAGTAGGCGCGGTGCTGGTGCTCGGCTTCATGCTCGCAGCGCCGGGTGCCACCGAGTTCCTGCCCGCCGCAACGCTCGCCGCGATTGTCATCGCCGCAGCTGCAGGAATTGCCGACCCCGCCGGTGTGCGGCGACTCATCGGCATGAGCCGCAGTGAATCGTTGGTGATGCTCGCGGCATTCCTGGGGATCACCGTATTGGGCGTCCTCCCGGGCATCGCCGTTGCCATCGGCCTGGCTATCCTGGATTTCATCCGCCGGGCCTGGAACCCTTACCGCGCTGAACTGGTGGACGTCCCTGGGGTGCCGGGGTATCACGACCTAAGCCGTCACCCCGAGGGTGAACGCATAGCCGGCATGATAATTCTGCGCTTCGACGCGCCGCTGTTCTTCGGCAACGGAGCCTTGCTGGGATCCTTTGTGCGTGACGAACTGGACCAGGCGGCGGACGGCACGCAGCGCGTAGTCTTGGCGGCAGAGCCTGTGACGGGAATCGACACGACGGCACTGGACGAGCTGGTGCAGCTCGATGAATGGCTGGACCGGCACGGCGTGGACCTGGTCTTCGCCGAACTTAAAGGACCGGTCAAAGACAGACTGTTGCGCTACGGCACGGGCGCCCGCTTCACGCCCGAACATTTCTACCCAACAGTGGGCGCAGCGGTGAGGGCGTTCCAGCGGGAGCGCAGGGACGAATAAGGGAACCGACGCCGCCGTGCCTAAAAGTACGCCTCCCTCACTGCTGCGATGAAGGGGATGACGGTAGTGACGGTAAAGTACCAAAATGCTGCCGCGGTGACTGCCAGGACCGTGCATATCACGATCCAGAAGAGCACCGGCGATGAAGTCCGTCCGGGGTTTTCAACCATGGCCATCCTGCCAACTTTCCTTCTTGCTGCCACTCCAAGAGTTTTAGTTGCATGCCCTTTCAGGATGCTGGGCAAATCTGGGAGGTGCGTGGGGATCAGCCGTGTAGTCACCACATGTTCGGCCCGGCGCCCCGCGGGTGCCGCCTTCACCGCAGTTCTTGGACGTTATCCGGCCACGTCCTCCGCGCGCTCCCCCTCCGGCGTCGTGCAGGCGATGAAGTGTTCTACGAGGGGTTCGTGGCCGCCGGCGCGGACGACCACGGAGAGTTCCACCAGGTCGACGCGTCTGCGTAGCTCGCGCCAGACCAGGCCCTGGCGTTGCTGCCTGACCGAGGATTCGGGGGCGATTGTTACCCCGAGCCCGCATGTCACCATGGCGAGCTGGGAGTTGATGGAATTCGCGTAGTGCTGGGCTTCCGGGCTGAAGCCTGCCTGGCGGCAGGCAGTGACGAGTTCGTCGTGGTAGTCCGGGGAGATGTGCCGCGGCAGCCACACCCAGGGGTCGTCGCGGAACTCTGCCAGACTGACTGGCCCCTCGGCGCCGGCCAGCCGGTGGTCTTCGGGCATGGCGACGACAAAGTGGTCCCGCCGCAGAGGGACCGAGGTCAGGCGTTTGCCGGTCGGGGTTTGCCGGATGATGGCGAGGTCGAGTTCGCTCCGCTCGAGGGCGTTGCGTCCGTGGTGGGAGTCGATCTCCCGGACGTGCAGCTCCACGAGCGGCCGGGAGGCGCGGAAGCGCTTCAGGATCCGGGGAAGGGTTTCAGCGAACGCCGAGGTCACAGCGCCGATGCGCAGAGTGCCGGCCAGGCCGCCGGTTGCCAGGGCCGCGACCTCGCGGGCTCGTTCGGATGCCCCCACGAGCAGCCGGCACTGCTCAAGGAACACCTGCCCGGCATCGGTCAGCAGAACGCTGCGGCTTGACCTGTTCAGCAGTGTGAGGCCCAGCTGGCGTTCCAGTTGCAGGATGGCCTGGCTCAGGGGCGGCTGGGACATGTTCAGCCGGTCCGCCGCGCGGCTGAAATTCAGTTCCTCGGCCACGGCGATGAAGTACCTGGCCTGCCGTACCTCCACCATTGATCTAGTCGCCCTTCGTCTCATAGCTATAGCGAATCAGACCTTCACTCTATCAACGTGCTCCGCTGTACTTGAAGCATGACCTTTTCCAACACTGCTCTTCTGGCCGGTTACACGGAGTTGGATTCCGCTGCTGTCTCTGATGCCCTGGATGCCCTGGGCCTGCCGCCCGGGCAGGCCGGCTTCCTTCCCGTCTGGGGTCATCCCAAAATGGTCGGCTTCGCCGTCACCGTCCAGCTCGAACCCTATGTCCCCGGGCCGTCCGGCGCGCACATCGGCTCCGCTGCCGTGGCTGCCGCCACGGACGAGAACGTGATCGTGGTGAACAACGAGGGCCGCACAGACGTTTCCTGCTGGGGCGGGCTCCTCAGCCTGGGCGCGGCACTGAACGGCGTCCGCGGCGTCGTGGCCGACGGCGCCGTCCGCGACGTGAACGAAGCCCGGGAATTGAGCTTCCCCGTTTTCGCCAAGGGCCGGATCCCGGCGACGGCCCGGGGCCGGCTGCAGCAGCGCTCCACCGGAGAACCGGTCCGGCTCGGCAACGTCACCGTCACCCGCGGCGACGTGGTGTTCGCCGACGAAACCGGCGTCGTCGTCGTCCCCCGCGCCCACGCCGAAGAAGTCCTGGAAAAAGCCCAGGCCTTCGCAGAACGCGAACGCGGCATTGCCGCAGACTTGCGCGCCGGCGTCGCCCTCCACGAGGCCATGCGCGACGCGCGCCTTGCCGGAACCACCGAAGGACACTGATGAACACCGCCACCTCTAACATTGCCGCCCGACTGAAGGCGATCCCGACAGCGTCCATTTCCGACGCCATGGATTCCCTCGGCATCCACGGCACCCTGCACGGACTGGCCCCGCTGACCTACGACTTCCGGATCGGCGGGCCCGCCTTCACCGTCCAGTACGAACCGGCAGGGTCCGAGCGCGGCAGCGTCGGTGACTTCCTTGACGATGTGCCGCCCGGCGCCGTCGTGCTCATCGATAACCATGCCCGCACCGATGTCACCGTCTGGGGCGGCATCATGACTGAAATCGCTGCCGCCCGCGGCATCGGCGGCACCGTCATCAATGGCGTCTGCCGCGACTTGAACGCCGCCCTGCGCCAGGACTACCCGCTGTTCAGCCGCGGCCGGTTCATGCGCACCGGCAAGGACCGCGTCCGCCTGGTCGCCGTCAACAAGCCGGTGACGATCAACGACGTTCAGATCTCCCCGCTGGACATCATCTGCGGCGATGCCGACGGTGCCCTGGCCGTCCCGGCTGCCTGCGCCGAAGAGATAGCTGAGATCGCCGAACGCATCGAAGACGTCGAAGCCCGCATCATCGAGGCCGTCAAGGCAGGATCCACTTTGGTCCAGGCCCGCGCCGACCTCGGCTACCACGACCTGCAGACGAGGAAAGCATGAGCAACCCAGCCGGCGGACACTCCGCAGCCACCCTGTACGAAGCCGCGAAACTTCCCTGCGCGTGCGACCCGGGCCTGAAGGCAGCCTGGCCCGGGGCCAAGGTCGCCGGCCCCGCGTTCACCGTCCGCGGCATCGGCGGGGATAACCTCGCCCTCCACAACGCCGTCCTCGCCGCACCCGCCGGCAGCGTCCTCGTCGTCGACCTGCAGGGCGCAGCCTACGGCCACTGGGGCGAAGTGCTCGCCGTCGCCGGACAGCACCGCGGCATCGCCGGGCTCGTCATCGACGGGGGCGTCCGCGACTCCGAGGAAATGGGCGCCATGAACTTCCCGGTCTTCTCCCGCCACGTTACGGTCGTCGGCACCGTCAAGGACTACCCCGGCGACATGCGCTCCCCCGTCCGTGTGGGCGGCATCGTGGTCCACACCGGCGACCTGGTCGTCGGAGACGCAGATGGCGTCGTCGTCCTTCCCCAGGACTCGGCCGCAGCCATCATCAGCCGCGCGGACCAGCGCGTCGGCGACGAACACCGCATCATCGCCGAGATCCGCGCCGGCAAGACCACGCTCGAGCTCTACGGCTTGAGTGCTGAGGCGGCCCGGTGACCGCCGGCGCCCTAACCAGGCACCCGATGACGCTGACCATCGACGGGACCGAAGTGCGGCTGTCCTGCATCAGCAGGAAAGGCTCCGGGCTTCCCATCGTGTTCCTGCACGGCTTCGGCTCCACCAAGGAGGACTACGCCGATGCCGCGCTGCACCCTGCCTTCGCCGGCAGGCCCATCTTCGCCTACGATGCTCCCGGCTGCGGCGAATCCGAGTGCTCAAACCTTGGCAAAGTCTCCATCCCCTTCCTGGTCACAACAGCACTGGCCGCCCTTGCCGGGCAGGGCATCGACCGATTCGACCTGGTGGGGCATTCCATGGGCGGGCTGACATCCTTAATGCTCGCCCACCAGCACCCGGAACGGGTGGCGAGCTTCACGGACATTGAGGGCAACGTGGCGCCAGAGGACTGCTTCCTCAGCCGCCAGATTTTCCTGCACCCGCACGAGGACCCCGAGCGGTTCCTGGAGGACTTCATCGCCCGCAACTGGGCGGCGCCCTTCTACTCCAGCCCGCTGTACGCCACCAGCGTCCGCTACAAGGTGCGTGCCGGTGCCGTCCGCGGAATCTTCGAATCCATGGTGGACCTCTCCGACAACGCAGAACTGATGGGGAAGTTCCTGGCTCTGCCGTTCCCCCGCATGTTCATGTACGGCGAGCAGAACAAAACCCTCAGCTACCTCCCGCACCTTGCCTCAAACGGCGTGGTCCTCGCGGAGATCCCCAACAGCGGCCACTTCCCCATGTACTCCAACGCCAAGGAAATGTGGCGCAGGATTGCTGCCTTCCAGGCCCTGGCCAACGGGACCCTCACCCTGCACCGGGGCCGCCACGCCGTGATCAGTTGCGGCGGTCACCCAAGGTCTCTGGAACCCCGGGTGACCGGCCGCCGTCGTAATTCCTGACGCGTCAGTCGTTGATCAGGTCAGCGGCCGTCCTGGCGGGGCTCGAGCAACTGGCTTATACGATCGCCTGATACGACGCCGCCCGGGGTGACGGTTTCCCCTAATGGCGAATCTCACAGGTCGCCCGTGCCAACTCTGACGCGGTGGGCTGGCAAAATTGAGTACAGGAGTTCAACCCGACGATGGATGCACCGAACTTCCGTGACAAACCTGCCCCCGACACGCTGAAGCCCAGCTCGCAGATCAACAGCTGGTCTTAGCGGTCGCATGCCTCGGCCTTATCCCTTGCTTGGCTTCTGCTCGCAAGTCGCCGGCACAAAGCCCCGGGAGGCGGGCGATGACAGTTAGGAACCGATATGCCCGAAGAAGCAATCTACTGCGACGTCTGCTGGACGAATCGGAGTCACGCCCACATCCGCGACTTGCCCATTTGCTCGTCTTGCATCGAGGAACTCAATATGACCGGTCTCCACCGTCTGGTGTATTCGGACAGCGAACCGTTCGAGACGCTGTACGGGCAGCGGATGACCGAGGCCGAGGCCACGGACAGCCGGGAGCCGGCCCTTTTCAACCCACGCAACAGCGAACAGCTTTCCTTGGCGGCTCAATTTGACGCCCTCGTAGGGGCATTCTGATCAGCCTGCGAGCTAGCTGACGCGGCGATAGCGGATGTGGGTGGTCAGCGGAGAGTGAAGCACTTCGGCAGGTTCGAAGCCGAAGGATTCAACGCCGTCGAAGATACGCTCGCCCGAACCAAGCAGGACCGGTGCGATGTCGAGGGTGAGTTCGTTGACCACGTCGGCCATCAGCGCCTGCCGGACAGTCGAGGCACCGCCGGCGATGTCCACGCCTTTGTCCCCGGCGGCCTCGCATGCTGCAGCGTAGGCCGCGTCAAAACCCCCGGTGACGAAGTGGAAGGTGGTCCCGCCCTCCATCTGGATCGGGTCATGTTCGTAATGGGTCAGGACGAACACCGGCGCGTGGTACGGCGGCTCGGGGCCCCACCACCCGGTCCATTCCTCATCCCATTCCCCTCGGATCGGGCTGAACATGTTCCGGCCCATCACATAAGCGCCCCGTGGCCGCATGAGCCACTCGTTCGCGAGCTTGTCGGCATCGTTGGCTCGCGGGTCGCCGATGTGCCAGCCGTGCAGCTCCCGCCCCCGCTTCCCTAAGGGGTTCTCACGGCTCTGGTCAGGTCCGGCGACGAAACCGTCCAGCGAGATCGACATGTGGCAGGTGGTGTCCGGCATCGCAAACCTCCTGAGTGAAAGCGACTTGCACCCGTTCGAGTGGAATTGTGGGGAGCATAGCATGCGACCGCATTCTCGCCGACGGCCGCGCCGCTCCTCATCTTTGCGGTCATTTCTCTTTGGCCGGGGCTTTCCTCACAGCCCTCGTCATAACTGCGCCTGCCTAGAAGCGCAAGGCGGTCTCGTCCGGAGTCGCCAGCGTCAGCACGGCTTCCTCCACGGTTTCGTGGTCCTCCAGTTCGCGCTCGATCCTGCGCAGGGCAACGGCTACTTCGTGTTCCGGGTGATCGCCCTGCAGGTCCACCGCCGCCACAAGGTACAGCTTGCGGGGGCCGACGAACTCCATGTGGAGGTACGTGAGCCGGGCGATATCCCGGTGTTCGAGCAACCGGCGGGACATTGAACGTTCGATGTCCGGGGTCACGCCCTGCCCCACCAGGAACCGCCGGTTGCGGTCGATCAGCACAACGGCAACAACCGCCAGCAGAACACCGACGATTATCGAGCCCACGGCGTCCGGCAGAGCCGATCCGGTGATTTGGTGCAGGAACACGCCCGCAAATGCAACCACCAGACCGACGAGCGCGGCAGCATCCTCCGCAAACACGGCGCGCAGGGTGGGATCGGAACTGATCAGGACCTGCTCCAGGGTGTTCCGGTCCAGCTCGCGGGCTGCCTCGCGGGTCTGGCGGAAGGCCTGGACGAACGAAGATCCTTCGAGGACGAAGGCCACCGCCAGGACCACGTACGCCACCAGGAAGTCGGACGCGGGCTCCGGTTCGATGAGTTGCTGGATGCCGTGCATGATGGACACCACCGCCCCTGCGGTGAACAGCCCGAAAGCGGCGAACATCGACCAGACATAGGCCTCGCGGCCATAGCCCATTGGATGGCTTCCGTCCCGCGGGCGCCGGGAACGCCGCTCCGCCATGAAGAGGAACACCTGGTTGCCGGTGTCCGCCCAGGAATGCGCGGCTTCTGCGGTCATGGAGGCAGATCCGGTGAGGACGGCTGCCACCGACTTGGCGGCCGCCACGAGGGCGTTCGCCGTAAAGGCGATGATGACAGTCAGCAGTGTGGAGCCGGGCTCTTCGCGCTTATCGGATGCCGCCATGGAAATACCGTACCCAACGGGAAGGAAATGATGCCCTGCCTGCAGCTGGCCGGTGATCCAGTGGCGGAGGGGATGAAATTGGAAGGTTCCCGCCATCGCGGCCAAAGTTGCTGAAACTTCACTTGACGATCAACTTCCGCGTTCTAATATATTAGTTCTATACTAGGTGTGGTCAATGAATGATCGAACGCCAACTCGATGAGGAGTGGAATATGCAGCAACTCGCGCACCGGCTTGAACGCCTGGGCACCGAAACCGCCTTCAGCGTCGCCCAAGCCGCCGCCGCTTGGAAGGCGAAGGGGAACCTGGTGTACCCCTTCCACCTCGGTGACATCAACATCCCCACCGCCCCGAACATCGTGGAAGCGATGAACAAGGCGATCTCCGACGGCTACACGGGCTACTGCCCCGGCCCCGGCATCCCGCAGCTGCGTGAGGCCCTTGCCGACGACATCGGCTCGCGCCGCGGCATCGAGTTCTCCCCCGAGAACGTGGTGGTGATGACCGGCGGCAAGCCCGTCATCACGAAGTTCCTGCAGGCTGTCATGAACCCCGGCCAGGAAGTGCTCTACCCCAACCCCGGCTTCCCGATCTACGAATCGCAGATCGAGTACCTCGGCGGCACGGCCGTGCCGTACCGCTATGTGCCCACCAGCACCGGTTTCGCGATCGACCTCGAGCAGATCCGCGCGTCGATCACCCCGAACACGGTCGCCATCATCTACAACGACCTGCAGAACCCCATCTCGGCCGAGTCGACTGCTGCTGAGCGTGAGGCCATCGCACAGCTCGCGATCGAACACGACCTGTGGGTCCTCTCCGACGAGGCCTACTTCGAGACCCGCTATGAGGGCGTCTCAAGCTCGATCACCTCGATTCCCGGCATGGCCGAGCGCACCGTCATCCTCTACACGTTCAGCAAGAAGTTCGCCATGACCGGCTCACGCCTGGGCTGCGCCGTCGCCCCGCGCGAGATCGCCCAGGTGCTCAGCACGCTCAACACCAACGACGAGTCCTGCACCACGCACTACGTGCAGTGGGCCGGCGTCGAAGCGCTCCGCGGACCCCAGGATTCCGTGCAGCAGATGCTGGACATCCTGCAGACGCGCCGCGACACAGCATGCGACCTCGTCAATTCCATCCCCGGCATGCACGTCGCCGTGCCGCAGTCCACGTTCTACCTGTTCCCCGACGTCACCGAGGTCATGGAACGCATGGGCTACACGGCGGTCGGCGACTTCGCCTCCGACGCTCTGTACAAGACCGGCGTCTCCTTCTGCACACGGGAGCACTTCGGCCGGCGGCTGCCCGGCGAGGACCGGCAGTACATCCGGCTCGCCTACTCGGGCATCGAAGCGGAAGCCATCCGCGAGGGCCTCGGCCGCCTGCGCGAATGGATCGTGACCGCATGAGCCGCGTAGTCGTCACAGGACGCATTCCTGACGCCGCACTCGAAAAGCTTCGCGCCGAGCACGAGGTCGATGCCTGGGCCGGCCCGGAATCGATCAGCCGCGACGAGCTCCTGCGCCGCGTCGCCGGCGCCGATGCCATCGTCAGTCTGCTCACCGAGCGCGTCGACGCCGAATTGCTCGACGCCGCGGGCCCCCAGCTCAAGGTCGTCTCCAACGTCGCCGTCGGCTACGACAACATCACCGTGCCGGCCTGCACCGAACGCGGGATCGTCGCCACCAACACACCCGGGGTGCTTACCGAGGCGACGGCCGACATCGCGTTCGGGCTCATCCTCATGGCAACCCGCCGGCTCGGCGAGGGCGAACGGCTCATCCGCGCTGGCCAGGCCTGGAAATGGGGCATGTTCTTCCTGCTCGGATCCAGCCTGCAGGGCAAGACGCTGGGCGTCGTCGGCATGGGCGGCATCGGCCAGGCGACAGCACGCCGGGCCAAGGCCTTCGGCATGGACATCGTCTACCAGTCACGCAGCGAGATCGACCCCGCGATCGCCGCCGAACTGGGGGCGCGGCGGGTCGACCTCGACGAGCTCCTGACTGTTTCCGATGTCATTTCGCTGCACTGTCCCTACGGACCGAACACGCACCACCTGATCGGCGCCGAGCAGCTTTCAGCGATGAAGAGCTCCACGTACCTCATCAACACCGCCCGCGGACCCATCGTCGACGAAGCGGCCCTCGCCGCAGCGCTGCGCGAGGGCGTCATCGCCGGCGCCGGGCTGGACGTCTTCGAAAAAGAGCCGCAGGTCCACCCCGAGCTGCTGGACCTGGAGAATGTGACACTCGTGCCGCACCTCGGCTCGGCCACCGTCGAGACGCGCACCGCCATGGCAGTGCTCGCCGCCGACAACACGCTCGCCGTGCTCCGCGGCGAGCAGCCACCCACACCGATCGGTTAGTGGCGAGTGGCGGACAGGTAGTCCGCCCGGGCATACGACAAAGTTGGCGCCGGACTTTTAGTCCGGCGCCAACGTCATTAACCCGGCTGAGGGGCAAACAGCGGGTGCGGTTATAAACTGTGGGGCACCGCCGTCGTTACTGCGTGTTCAGGCAGTACGCAGCCCGGCGTCCTGGTAGCCGTGGGACGGAAGCCGCCTTCACCTAAGCGCCGTGCTGATCCGCCTCTGGTTCTGCCATAACGCGAAAACCGAAGTCGGGGTTGTATCCGTGGATTTCGCGGGTGTCCAAAGCCGTCATGTAGTCAAGGATTCCCTGGGTTATGACCTGCCCTGGGACCAGGACCGGGAAACCTGGCGGATATGGCGTGACGAAGCTAGCGGAGACAACTTCTTTTCCGGCCGCAATTTGTTGCCTCAACTGGGCGGGTGTCCGGTACGCCGTGCCATCTTGCTTGTAGGTGTCGAAGTAGGCCGTTCTGATGTCGCCGTCCGGGGTGGAGGGTGTGGTGCGGTAACGGTCGGCGAAGTGACTGAAGTCCGGCAAGGGGGGTGGCTGCATTGTCAACGCCTCCACTTGGCCCTCCCAGCTTTTCCTCGCTCGGGTGCTCATTTCCGTCGTGCTTTCTTCGAAGGTGCGAGCAAGCTTTACGAGGACCTCGATCAGGTACGCCACTGCACTGCGGGAGGTACCGATATTGGTCATGAACAGAACGGTGTTCCGTGAGGTCTTGTTGACCTGGATACCAAATTCGTTCATGAGGTACTTGTGCTTGAACGTGTCACCGTCGACGCCGGTGCGTCCGATGTCGAGGGTGAAGCGGCTTGGATCCACGACGAACTCGTCCAGCCGCCATGCCTCTTCCATCGCTGCCAGCCCTTCACGCAACGGGCTGGGTACACGGCTCTGACGGTAGGCCTCGGGAATAAGGTCCGTGCCGGAGAGTATGCGGAAGTATTTCCGCAGGAGCGGGTGCTGTGCAATGGCCTGGCTGACGCTGACCGCGAGGTCGGTCTGCTTTTGTACGAGTTCGTAACCTTCGAGTTCGGCCTGCCGTCGGCCGATATCGAGGGAAGCGAGAATCTGATAATTGGGCGAGGTCGAGGTGTGGGTCATATACGCTTCACGGAAGGCTTCTTCATTCAGGTTGCCGTAGTCCTGGTCGAAGACGTGAATCATGGAGCCCTGCCGGAGAGCCGTGAGCGTCTTGTGGGTTGATTGGGTCGCATAGACGCGCAGGCGGGTCCTTGCGGGGTCAGGTAGAAGCCTCGTTTTAAGCCACTGTTCATCGCCGACGGGTTGCCTGGTGACAGGGTCGTGAAGCACCCGCGCCTGCGAAGCATGGCGTTGGGCATAGGCAGGGTCGTTGAAGTCGTTCTCCAGTTTGCGCGCGGCCGCCATTGCTGTTCGGCGCCGGTAGATGGGGTGGAAGCCCGCGAACGCGAACCAGGCTTCGTCCCACAGGAAAACAAGATCCGGTTTGATGGCGAGGCATTCGGCCATAACCCGCTCCGCGTCGTAGACGATGCCGTCAAACGTGCAGTTGGTGAGAGCGATCATTTTGACCTCGTCGAGGCGGCCTGCGCTCCTGTAGTCAAGGAGCATCTTCTTGATGTTTTCCAGGGGAACGGCACCGTAAAAGGAGTGCTTGTCCAGCGGGTATGCCTCGAGGTAGGCGACCCGCGCGCCGGCAAGGACAAGAGCATAGTGGTGGGACTTGTGGCAGTTGCGGTCGACGAGCACCACATCCCCGGGTGCAACGATCGATTGATGGACGATCTTATTGGCCGTGGACGTGCCGTTCGTGACGAAGAAGGTCTTCTTCGACCCGAAGGCCCTGGCTGCCAGGGTCTGCGCCTCCTTGATGGAACCGTGTGGGTCCAGGAGGGAGTCCAGTCCGCCGGAGGTGGCTGACGTCTCGGCCAGGAGGAGGTTGAGGCCGTAGAACTCGCCCATGTCCTGAATCCACTTGGAGTTCACGACCGAGGAACCGCGGGAGATCGGTAATGCGTGAAAAACTCCGGTGGGCTTCCTGCTGTGGTGCTGCACCGCGGTGAAGAAGGGCGTGTCATGGCGGGCGGCGATGCCGGCCAGCAGCGACAGGTGCAGTTCCAGGGTGTCATCCTTGCGGAATATACGGCTGAAGCGCTGGGTCAGGGCTCCCGCAACCCTCTCTATGGACACCCCCGCCATCAGGTATAGGTCAAGCTCAGGTCGGAGATCTGCCAGCCTTTCAGCCAATGTCAGAATACGGCGGACAGGTTGTGCCTCGTCGGGGACTCCGTCTATGAATGAGTCGAGGAACTTCAGCAGGTCACGTCCAAGCCTGCGTGATGTCGTGGACTTAAAGCCCGGGCGGATAATGCATGCCTGAATATCGGGGTTGAGCAGGATTGCGACTATGGCGTCCTCGAAGCTGGGAACAACATTGAGCTCGTACAGGAAGTCATCACCGGCGCGGCGACGGTTCCGCATTTCTTCCTTGAAGTTCTCCTGGTCCTGTCCGGTGGTGTCATCAATGACCAGGACCTCGAATTTGGGACGACCGTCCCGGGTCAACCCATGACCATCCCGTCGGAGACGGCCGGCTTGCTGGTCTGCTTCCCCTTCCTTTTGCGTGCCGGGCAGCGAGCAGGACGCGGTGGTCGACAATTCGAGTACGTCCCTGTAGTCCCCCGCCTCAGCCTTCTCGCGCAGCCGCTCAACGAAGGCCAGTCCTGGCATTGCCCAGTACATTTCGATGGCTTCGAGCACTCGCAGAAGCCTGCGGACTTCGCTCTGCAGTTTCGAATTTTGCGGCCCTGACGTGTCGGAGGCCAACTGTTTGGCCGCATAACGGAGGAAGTCCCAGGCGTCACGGCGGACCCTCCATACGCTGCTCGGCGTTCCAATCGTTGGTTCGTTGACCGTTGGTGCCTCTGTATGGGCGCTCATTCTTGTTCCCTTTAGGTGTCTTATGTTTTTGCCGGTCCCCGCGACCGGCTAGTCGGTCTCCGGGCACCGGCAAAACAGGCAATCGTCATCGCATTCGATGAGGTCAGTCTGGCGTTGCGCGGGCAGGCCGGCGTGAGCCAGCGGGGAGACGGAGCGTTCAAGGACCATTGCGTCTGCCATCAGGTCACTCCCTGTTCCGGGTGGTCAGCGACCGGAGCCGCGGGATTCCTGCATGGGGATGCGGACGCCGCGTTCCTTGGCGACGTCGATGGCGCGGTCGTAGCCGGCGTCGACGTGGCGGATGACGCCCATGCCGGGGTCGTTGGTGAGGAGCCGTGCGAGTTTTTCGGCGGCGAGGTCGGTGCCGTCGGCCACGGAGACCTGCCCGGCGTGGATGGAACGGCCGATGCCCACTCCCCCGCCGTGGTGGATCGAGACCCAGGTGGCGCCGGAGGAGGTGTTGATCAGCGCGTTCAGCAGCGGCCAGTCCGCGATCGCGTCCGAGCCGTCGGCCATGGCCTCGGTTTCCCGGTACGGGGAGGCGACGGAGCCCGAGTCCAGGTGGTCGCGGCCGATCACGATGGGCGCCTTGACCTTGCCCTCCCTGACCAGCTGGTTGAAGAGCAGGCCGGCCTTGGCGCGTTCGCCGTAGCCCAGCCAGCAGATCCGGGCCGGCAGGCCCTCGAACTCGACGCGCTCACCGGCGGCGTCGATCCAGCGGTGCAGGTGCTGGTTCTCCGGGAACAGCTCCTTGATGGCCTTGTCCGTGACGGCGATGTCCTCCGGGTCACCCGAGAGCGCGACCCAGCGGAACGGGCCCAGGCCCTCGCAGAACAGCGGCCGGATGTAGGCCGGCACGAAGCCGGGGAACTCGAACGCCCGGCCGTAGCCGCCCTTGCGGGCCTCGTCGCGGATCGAGTTGCCGTAGTCGAACACCTCGGCGCCGGCGTCCTGGAACTCCACCATCGCCTGGACGTGCCTGGCCATCGACGCCTGCGCCTTCTTCGTGAACCCCTCCGGGTCGGCCTCGGCCTCACGGTGCCACTCCTCCACCGAAATGCCCTCCGGCAGGTAGGACAGCGGGTCATGCGCGGAGGTCTGGTCCGTGACGATGTCAATGGCCAGCTCACCGGCCTGGTGGCGGCGCAGCAGCTCCGGGAACACCTCGGCGGCGTTCCCGACGTACCCGACGGACCAGCCGCGGCGCTCTTCCTTGGCCTTCATGACCTTGGCGATCGCGGCGTCCAGGTCGGTCTCCACCTCGTCCAGGTAGCGCTTGCCGGCCCGGCGGCGCAGGCGGGTCTCGTCGACGTCGACAATCAGGCAGGCGCCCTCGTTCAGGGTCACGGCCAGCGGCTGCGCCCCGCCCATGCCGCCGCACCCGCCGGTCAGGGTCAGGGTCCCGGCCAGCGTGCCGTTGCCGTCCCCGGTGAGCTTGCGGGCGATCGCGGCGAACGTCTCAAACGTGCCCTGCAGGATGCCCTGGGTGCCGATGTAAATCCAGGAACCGGCCGTCATCTGCCCGTACATCATCAGGCCCTCGGCCTCGAGCCGGCGGAACTCGGGCCACGTGGCCCAGTCACCAACAAGGTTGGAGTTGGCCAGCAGCACCCGCGGTGCCCACTCGTTGGTGCGGAACACGCCCACCGGCTTGCCGGACTGGACCAGCAGGGTCTCGTCCTTCTCCATCGTTTCCAGGGTCCGCGTGATCGCGTCGAACGCGGCCCAGGAACGCACGGCCCGGCCGGTGCCGCCATAGACCACCAGGTCATCCGGGCGTTCGGCCACCTCGGGATCGAGGTTGTTCATCAGCATGCGCAGGGGCGCCTCGGTCTGCCAGGACCTGGCGGTGAGCTCGGTGCCGCGGGCTGCTTTGACCGGACGGGCACCGGTAGTGAAATCGGCGGAGCCGTGTGAAGTGGACATGATGTTTCCTTTGGTAGGTGGAGGTCTGTCTGAAAGCCGCTGTTGTCGCCGCATCAGCGGGCAGGAGATCTTCTGCCTCCATGGAATCCCAGCGAACGGGTTCCACGACAGGTCAGGGATGGGTCGGCTGTCCGGTATGGGAGACTGCCGGAAGGATGCTGGTGGCCGCTCAGGTGAACGCAGCCACTCCGGTTATGGCCCTGCCTGCCACGAGAGTGTTGATTTCGTAGGTGCCTTCATAGGTGTAGATCGCTTCGGCGTCACAGAATATTTTGCCGATCTCGTAATCCACGGCCACGCCGTTGCCCCCAAGGATGCTGCGGCCCATGGCGACTGTCTCGCGCATTCTTTTGGTGGTGAAGGCTTTCGCCATGGCCGAGTGTTCATTCTTGCTTGTCCCCGCCTCTTCAAGCTGGGCGAGCCGGACCATCATGCCCATGGAGCTCATCGCGTTGCTCAGCATGGTTACCAGCTGTTCCTGAATGAGCTGGTAGCTGGCGATCGGTTTACCGAACTGGCGGCGTTCGACGCGTACTTCCGGGCGACGTCGAAAGCGGCCATCTGCAGGCCGACTGCCTGCCACCCGACGGTAGCGCGGGTGGACTTGAGCACTTTGTTGGTATCGCGGAAACTGTTGGCCCCGGCGAGTTTGAAGTCGCCCGGTACGCGTACGTTGTCCAGAACTATGTCGGCGTTCTGGACGGCCCGGAGGGCAATCCGGTTCGGAATCAGAGTCGCTTTGAATCCCGGAAGGCCG
Organism: Arthrobacter globiformis; assembly: GCF_046536215.2. Classification (GTDB taxonomy): domain Bacteria; phylum Actinomycetota; class Actinomycetes; order Actinomycetales; family Micrococcaceae; genus Arthrobacter; species Arthrobacter globiformis_E. The sequence continues at coordinate 736,720 of NZ_CM143421.1, forward strand.
GTTTCGACGAGGAAGCCTTTGACCTGGCCGTCGGCTTCATCCTTGGCCCACACGATGACGTAATCGGAGAAGGTGGAGTTGCCGATCCAGCGCTTTTCACCATTGAGAACCCAGTGCCCGCCCTCCCTGCGGGCGGTCGTCCGGGTTCCTCCTGCCACGTCGGAACCGGCAAGGGGTTCTGTAATGGCAAAGACGCCGGTCTTCCTGAGCGCGTAGATGTCGGGGAGCCAGGCAGCCTTCTGCTCCTCCGATGCAAGCAATTCGATTGAACCGGTGAATAGCCCGTCATGTCCGCTGAAAAACGTGCCGAAGGAAGCATCTACCCGGTGGATGGCTGCGGTAAGCATGCCGGCAAACAGATGCGAGTGACCTTGCCGGCGGACGGGGCTGATGATGTCGAGTTCGGCAATCTTTGGAATCAGGTGTTGGGGAAATACGCTGCGGTTCCAGTGGTCCCCGGCTATCGGCCGGACTTCTGCCTCCAGCCAGTCCCTGACGCTCTGCAGGCGCACGCGTTCCTCTGTCCGCAGGAGTTCCTCATAGCCGAGGAAGTCCGCCGTTGGGTACGGAAGAACGGTGCCGTCTGTTGTCTTGTTGCCCATGGTGGTACCTCCGATGAAGGGGCTGATGGTGACGTTGGGGTGGATAGGCCTCTGGGGGGATTCCCCCGTCGACGGCCGCTCTTCGAAGGTAATCCAGATACTTTTCCCCGGATGAGCTGGATCACAGTTTTTGCCTCGACGTCCGGTACACCGGACAGCACCCGCCCTCCGGGCCGGTGCCAGTGATCCACATCATGCTCTGATGGAAATGACCCCACGGGGAGAACTTTTCAATTCCAATAGAAGGAATACGCAATGCAGGCGAATACAGGAACCGGGACGGGCGGTCCGCGCGTGGAGCGCCGCACTATCGACTTCGTCCCTGAAAGTGAACGGCATGGTTCCCCGTTCCACCAATTCACTCTCTGGTTTGGCGCCAACATGCAGATCACCGCAATCGTTGACGGCGCCTTGGCAGTGCTCTTCGGCGCGGACGCGCTCTGGGCCATCCTCGGCCTGTTCATCGGAAATCTCCTGGGCGGGGCAGTGATGGCGCTGCATGCCGCACAGGGTCCGCGGCTCGGCCTTCCACAAATGATTTCCAGCAGAGCCCAATTCGGCATTCTCGGAGCCGTTATTCCCCTGGTCCTGGTGGTCATTATGTATCTCGGATTTGCCGCAACGGGCACCGTCCTCGCCGGCCAGGCAGTAGATGAGATACTGCATACGGGGACGCCAGCCTTGGGCATGGTTTGCTTCGGCGCGCTCACGGTGCTGGTCGCGACACTGGGTTACAAATACATCCACCTGTTGGGCCGTGTTTCCACCATCGTGGGTATCGTCGGCTTCACGTATCTGGGCATTCGGCTCTTCACCAACTTCGATGTGGGGGCAGTGATGGGGGCAGGCCACTTCGAGTTCCCCACGTTCCTGCTGGCTATCTCCCTGAGCGCCGGGTGGCAGCTGACCTACGGGCCCTACGTGGCCGACTACTCCCGGTACCTGCCAACCAAAACCAGCACCGGGAGCACTTTCCGATCCTCCTATCTGGGCACGATCATCGGCTCGCAGTGGTCAATGACCCTTGGTGCACTGTTCGCCGCACTTGCCCTGCCCAAGGGTGAACGCTTCCTGGACGGTCAGGTCGCCTTTCTCGGCAACCTCAGCGGTGGCGGTCTCGTCGCCGTCGTTATTTACCTCGTCATCGTGGTGGGAAAACTGACTGTCAATACCCTCAACGCCTACGGCGGCTACATGACCATGCTGACGTCCATCACGGCGTTTACCCAAAAGTCCGCCGTCGCGGCCTGGACAAGGTTTGCATATGTGGTCGGCTTCATCGCGGTGTCGGTGCTCATTGCAGTGCTTGCCTCGCCTGACTTCATCGCCAACTTCAAAAACTTTGTGCTTCTGCTCCTCATGGTCTTCATTCCGTGGAGCTCCATCAACCTCGTGGACTATTACCTCATCTCCAAGGAAAAGGTAGACATCCCGGCGCTTTACGATCTGAACGGGCGGTACGGACGCTGGAATGTCACGGCGCTTGCCACCTACGCCTTCGGCATCATCGTTCAGATCCCGTTCCTGGCGCAGACCCTCTACACCGGACCCATGACGGAGCTCCTGGGCGGCGCAGACATTTCCTGGCTGGTCGGGCTCGTGACCACTGCCCTTGTTTACTATCCGCTGGCCAAGAAGACTGCCAATCCCCCCGCCGAAATGGTTTACCCCAGCGACGAAGCAGCCCAAGCGGTACCGAACCACCGCGAGTCCGAAGGAGTTTTTTAAGAGGGTGAAATTAGTGCCCTGACACGGCCTCAGACCGCCCAGCTGCCGAAATAGCAGCTGGGCGGTCTTCTGCCTGCCCGGCCGGTTAGCTAGCCGGCCGGCCCCAGCCTCCGCGATATTTCCCTTGCGCACCTTGCCACTTCAGGCACCCATTCCTTCGCCATGTCCTCCAGCCGGACTGTTCGCTCATGATGGGTTCGCTCCCCGCCGGCGGCCCGGGCGGCTGCCGCCCGCGCGGGAAAGGCACGGTTCGCCACTGTCAATGTCACACTCGCGACCCGATACTGTTCGCGGTCCAGTACCGGCACGGCAACGGAGGAAAACCCCACGGTGATTTCATCCTGCTCCCAAGAGAAGCCAGCTTTGCGGATCCGGGACAGGAGTTCCTGGAGCTCCGGCAGGGTTTGCGGACCGTCTTCAAGGCGGGATGTGAAGGCGTCCCGGTCAGGGTAGAGCGCTGCTACCTGGGCCGGCTCCATCCAGGCCAGCATCGCCCGCCCGCTGGCGGTCAGATGCGCCGGCAGCCGTACGCCCAAGTCCGTCACCAACGGCCTCTGCCGGGGCGCCCGCTCCTCGATCACATAAATGACATCCCGCCCATGCATCACGGCCAGATGCGCTGTGCGGCGGGTCCGTGCCACAAGCTTGGACAAGGGAAAGCGTCCGATCCGCTGGAGGGGCACCTGCCGGGAGTACCCGGTCCCCAGTTCGTGGGCACTCACACCCAAGGCATACTTTTGTTCCTCCGGCAGGTGGACAACAAAACCGTCATCCATCAGCGCCTGCAGCAGGTCATATGTACTGGACCGCGCCAAGCCCACATCCCTGGCGATCACAGAAGCCCCGACCGGGCCGGCCTGGCTCCCCAGATACCTCAAAACCGCCAGCACGTTCGTGGCGGCAGGCACTTTCGCCCGGATCCTGGAATGATTCATGAGCACAGAATACGCCCTCGGCTGTCCGGTATACCGTACGGCCAGCCCGCCCACACCATGGCCCTCCTGCCGCTGGTCCGCTGTGATTTAACCAATCCGTCAATAACAGCAAGCGCTTAAAACCAGTAAGGAACAAACCATGCTTTCTCAGCCTTCGGCACTCCGGAACGTAACGGATGACACCCCCGAAACGCTTCCGCACACCAGCACCGGCCGCCCAGGCTCGTTGGAAGGCCTGCGCGTCCTGGACCTCTCCCGAGTCCTGGCCGGCCCGTTCTGCGCAATGATCCTTGCCGACCTCGGCGCCGAAGTCATCAAGATCGAAAGCGCCGGAGGCGACGACTCCCGGCATTTCGGCCCCGACTACAACGGTGACTCTGCCTACTACCGGCTATTCAACCGAAACAAATACGGCATCACGATGAACCTCAAGGACGGTGCAGACCGGGCAAGCTTCCTGGAGCTCGTCCGCCGTTCCGACGTCGTTGTGGAGAACTTCCGGCCGGGAGTGATGGACCGGCTGGGCATCCCGGCCAGCCGCCTGTTGACCATCAATCCGCGTCTGGTCGTCATAAGCATCAGCGGCTTCGGGCAGCAGGGGCCTCTTCGCGAGGCCCCTGCCTATGACCTCATTGCACAGGCGATGAGCGGGCTCATGTCTGTTACCGGGTGGCCAGGCGGCGAGCCTACCCGCGTCGGGATAAGCATCGGAGACATCGTTCCGGGGCTCTACGGTGCGATCGCGACCCTGGCAGCCATCAACGAGCGGGGCATCACAGGTAGGGGCCAGCATGTTGACGTTGGCATGCTCGACTCCCTGGTATCAATCCTCGAATCTGTAGGGCTGCGGGCCCTGCACGGGGAGACACCCGTGGCCTGCGGCAGCGACCACGCCATGTCCACGCCCTTCGGAACCTTCCGCACAAAGACTGGAAGCATTGCCATCGCCATCACCGGTGATCGACTGTTTCAACGGCTCGCCCAGGCCCTCCGCCATCCGGAATGGCTCGACGATCAACGATTCAACGAGGCCCGGCAACGCAATCATCATCGGGCCGAATTCAGGGAGGCCCTGGAAGAAGCCCTCGCCCTGTGGACCAGCGAAGAGGCCCTGGAAATCCTCAATGCCCACCAGGTACCTGCCTCGGAGGTCCTTTCCGTCAACCAGGCATTGGCCAGCGAACACAGCATTGCCCGAGGTCTGGTCTATACAGAATCTGACGGCTTCCGCACCTTGGCTTCCCCCCTGCGGCTCCTGGGCTCGTCCACCCCCGTCCCTGCCCCCGGACTCGGAGAACACAACGACTGTCTTGACGCCTGGCTGGCCGGCCCCGAACGTACCGGCCTGTGCGGGTAGTCGCACGCGCACGAGAGACCCCCGGGCGTCCGAAGCAACAACGTCACGATCCTGACGCGCTGTTGGTCAGGCCTGACATGCCAACCCGTGTGCCTGGCGGAGCAGCCGGTTCCTCTCCTCCCGGTCCAGGGCAGCGGCGCAGGCGGCCGCTGCCAAGCCGAAGGAAGCGTCCAGGACTGCCTGGTCCGCCCCTATTGACGCCCCGAACGCGGCGAATTCTGCGGTGTGGTGGGCACTGCCCCTCACGTCATAGCCGACCATCGGATGGATGCTTGGCACAGTCTGTGAAACGTTCCCCATGTCTGTGGAGGCGACGGGCTCTGCGCTGAAGGCAACGCTCCTTCCCCGTGACGTCATGGCTGCGTGGTAGGCCTCCGAGAGGAAAGCGTCCTGACGGAGTTCGGCATAGTCGTTGCCGTGCGGCGTGATCTGTAGCGTGCTGCCGCTTGCGTGGGCGCCCGCTTCAAGGGCCCGCCGCACCCTGTCCTGGATCCTGCTGAGGCTCGCGATGCCGGGAGCCCGCATTTCGATGGTCGCCCGGGCCCGGTCGGGTATCACGTTCACTGCGCTGCCGCCTTCGGTGACGATCAGCGAAACGATCGAACCGGCGGGCAGCTGCTGCCGGGCCAGGGCGATGGCCGTTTGTGCAACAACCAGCGCATCCAAGGCGTTGACGCCTTCCGAAGGAGCAGCGGCGGCATGCGACGGATACCCCTCAAACAGCACATTCCACATGCACATGGCTAACGACGTACCACCAACCACATCAGTTGCCGCGGCGTGGGCCATCATCGCCAGGGACACGTCGTCGAAGAACCCTTCCTCGATGAGGTCCACTTTGCCGCCCGTGGTCTCTTCGGCGGGGGTCCCAAGCACTTTGACGGTGATGCCGACATCCTCCGCCACGGCAGCCAGAGCCAGCGCTGCCCCAACCGCGCTGGCAGCGTTCACGTTGTGCCCGCATGCATGGCCGATGGCGGGCAGTGCGTCGTATTCAACACAGAGTGCCACCACAAGGTCACCGGTTCCGAAGCGTGCACTGAATGCCGTGGGTTGCCCGGGCTGGACCTCATCAAAGCTGAACCCAGCCTTCCTCAGCAGCCGCCGCACCCGCTTGACGGCACGGAATTCCTGCCCGCCAAGCTCAGGGTCTGCGTGGATGGCATGGCTTAGATCCAGGACGTCCGTCTGCCAGCGTTCCACCTCGGCAGCAAGTGCTGCCTGGATGCCGTCGTGGGATACGTGCTCGACGGCGGTTCCCCGCATCTCGCTGTTGGGTCCGGTCATCATGCACTCGCCTCCATAGCCTGCCGTTTCGGGTAGCGGGCACCGGCAGCGGCAGCGACCAGGGCTGCGGCGGCCAAGGCCCCCCAGATCAGGAAAAGCCCGGCCTCAGTGATGTGCCCGGATTCCACAGACGCTGAAGAGATCAGCTTCACCACGGCCGCTCCTACCGCGACACCTACGGACAGGGCCAGTTCGTTGAGCCCGGCCGCGGTCGAAGTTTCCTCCAAGGGGACGCCTTCAACGGACAGCGCCCGGGTTCCCGCCTGGTACATGCCCAGGCTCAGGTTGAACATGGCGAAACCAGCGGAGTAGCCCGCAAGCGAGCCGTGGGCAGCCACCATCACCAGGAAGCCGGCCGCCAGCAGGACGCCGGCGAACACCAGGGTGGAGCGTTCGCCGAACTTCCTCATGGCCCTGGCGGTCAGCAGTGAGGAGACCAGCGAGAGAACTGAGGCCAGAGCGAGGACAATCGCGATCATCAGGGGGCTCAGGGCGAAGCCATAACCGGTCTTGTCCGGGCTGGCATGCAGGAAGATGCCATTCGTGCCGAAGTAGCTGATGGAAGCGAAGCCGAAGAAGAAGGTAGCCAGCGAGACGGTGCGGATGCGCGGGTTGGCGATCATGCGCAGGTCCATGAACCGGCGGCCTTCGGAGGCGCTGGAATCGCGTTTGGCCCAGTACGCCAGAAGTGCGAGCCCTGCCACTCCGGCCACCAGGGTCCGGGCGTCGACCCACCCCCACTCGGGTGCCATGGAGAGCGCCACAACAAAACCAATCAGCCCGAGCGAGCAAGCCAGGAGCGGCGCCAGGGCGATGCCCTCACGAGTCGGGATCCCGGCGTCGGGCAGCACAAACGAACAGGCGACGGCGGCCACCGCGAACGGGACGGCCACCCAGAATCCGAGCGTCGGGTCGGTGACGCCGACGATGCCGGCAAGAAGCCCGCCGGCCCCCACCATGATCATCAGCATGCCGATCATGACGCTCACGCCCGTGCGGGTACGCGCGGGGCTGCTCACGCGCAGGATTCCCATCATCAGCGGGATGAAGCCCACCACGCAGGTGATCATGACGACACCCAGCGTTACCGTCCACAGTGACGGCCACAGGGCCATTTGAAGCACGCCAACCGCTACGACGCCGATGGACCAACGGAGCACCAGCCGGTAGCCGTAGCTGTCGCCGAGCCGGGAAATGATCGGGGTGAGTACCGCAAAGCTGACGTTCGAGATGAGGAAGATGCCGTTGATGGTCGGGTCGTCGATCTCGAAGACCGGCCCAAGCGCCGGCAGGATGGGATTCAGGTATCCCTGCGTAACTCCGCTGAGGGACTCAATCAATGCCATCGCCAGGATCATGCCCGCGATCGTCCTGCGTGTTGTGTCCGCCGTGGCCGTCTTGCTTTCCATGTGATTCCTTATGGTGTGCTTGCTGTCTTCGGCGGGATCCGCCACTCGTGATGCAAGTCACCACGTTATGGCGGCCGTCTAAACTGGCCTTAGAAATGTTCTAAATCGCGCTTAGGCAGGAAATATTGAATGAATCGGCCATGATCTCCGAGCTAGATCTTGAAATCGTAAATGCGCTCCAGATCAACCCCCGGGCGGAATGGAGCCGCGTTGCGGATGCCTTGGGCCTGTCGGGCCCAACGGTCGCACGACGATGGAACGCCCTCAGCGGCCACGGCCAGGCGTGAATCACGCCTGCTCCCGGTCAGCGATACCTCAATGCGGGCTGGTCGGCGTTCATCCACCTCTCCTCGACGCCCGGCGACAGTGAGGCACTCATCGAACGCCTGTGCTCGGAACCCGCGTTCGGCACCGTCTCCCTGGTCACCGGCTCGCACGACCTCTTCGTGGACTGCTTCGCATCCAGCCACGACGAACTGATGGACATCGTCATAGGCTCCTTCCCGGGACTGCCCGGCGTCACGCACCGCGAGGTTGTTTTCGTCACCAAGCTGTACCGGCAAGCCTCTGATTGGCGCAGCGGGACCCTCGAACCCGCACGCGCCAGGCTCGTATCCGCGGAACCCCTCCGGGAGCAGCCGGCCTTCGCGCCGGACCGGGTTGATGCGGCGCTGCTGGACGAACTCACCAGGGATGGCCGTGCCAGCTGGGCAGAGCTGGGTGCCGCCTGCGGCGTCTCACCGCAAACAGCCCGACGGCGGGTGGAACGGTTCCTCGCAACGGGCTACATAGCGCTTCGGTGCGATACGTCGACTTCTGCCCAGCAGGGACTCCGGGAAGTCACGCTTGTCCTGAACGTCCCTGCCCAGCATGTTGACGACGTCGGACGCTACTTCGCTGCTTTGGGCAACTGCCGGCTCAGCGCCCAAGTCCTGGGTGCGCAGAACCTGCTGGTCACCCTGTGGGTCCGCAACTACCTGGAAGTCCAGACCTACGAACGCGAACTGTCCGAGCGGGCTCCCGGCAGCACTGTCATCTCCCGCCAGGCTGTAGTCAGGACTTATAAACGCCTGGGCCACGTCCTGGACGAATCGGGATGCAGCCGGAAAGTGGTGCCATTATCGCTGTGGCGGAACGGTTCCTAGGAACAAGCAGGAAACGTGGAGCCAGCGGGAAGGGCCCGGAGGTAAGTCACCCTGGCGGCAAGCAGCGGTGCGTGGGTTTGAGGTTTCTCTGGTGGTTAAAGTGGCAGGGTGAAGACTCTTGGGGTTGATCTGGCTGCTGATCCGAAGAGAACGGCTGCTGCGGTCATCGAGTGGCGCGACGGGCAAGCGAGGCTAGTCCACTTGTCCCTCGGCGTAACGGACGAAGCCGTCGTCGAGCTTTTCGGAGCCTCAGACGTGACCGGCGTCGACTGTCCTCTCGGCTGGCCGACGCCCTTCCTCTCGTTCCTTCTCGGTCATTCCCGGGAAGACCCAGATGCCGTCCTCTGCCATGACGGATTGGCGGGACGCCGTGAGCTTGTCTACCGGGCCACCGACCGTTTCGTCACTGAGAAAACAGGGCTGATTCCGTTGAGCGTGTCAGCGGACAGGCTGGCGCATCCGGCCATGCGCTGCGCCGTTATTCAGGCCAAAATAGCGCAGGCCTGGGGCGTTCAACCCAGGGACGGCACGGGACGTCTTGTCGAGGTCTACCCCGCAGGCTCCTTGAAGATATGGGGCATCTCAGCCCGCCGGTACAAGGGCCGCGGGATCCCTGAGTCCGAAGTCCGCGGTGACATGCTGGGCCAGCTCACCGCCGCGGCACCCTGGCTGGACCTGGAAGCCTACCGCAACCAACTGGCCGCCTCGGACGATCTGCTCGATTCCGTCATCGCATCCCTGACAGTCCGCGCCACCGCCCGCCGAGGCACCGTGCTACCCGGCCCGGACCAGCGCCTCGCAGCGCGTGAGGAGGGCTGGATCCACCTGCCAACCCGTCCGCTTACCGGGCTGAACACGTAGCGCTCGGTTCTCTATTTTCTCGATCTCCAAACGCCCGGATTAACCCACAGTGACGAGCGTTTGGCCGCTTACGGCGTGAAGCCTCGGTACGGCGGGTGATGTATAGAGTGGGGGCATGGCAGCGCCTCAACTCTATGTTATTTTTCCCGGAACGGCGCGGGTTGCGCTTGCCTTCTACAGGGATGTTTTCGGCGGTGAGCTCGCCTTGCATACCTACGAGGACTTCGGCAGGAGCGACGGGCCGCCGGCCGCCATTGCTCACGGTATGCTCCGGGGCGAAGTCGGCTTGGCCGGAGCAGATGCAGCGGCGGGCGAGCAAGCGATCCGGGTCGAGGGGCTCATGCTCTCTTTGCTGGGCACTGCTGAGCCGGCAGTTCTCCACGAGTGGTTCGACAAACTTTCTGTTGGCGGAACGGTCGTTGATCCCCTTGCACCGAAGCCCTGGGGCGCGTCCGATGGCCAGGTAATCGACCGCCACGGACTCCACTGGCTCGTGGGATATGAGCCCTGAATCTTCTTCTTGGTCTGCTAAGGCATCCGTCGGAGCCTAGCAAGGATCCGCTGGCCGTCTCGGTCGAGTAACGAGTTGGCGAGGAGGCGGTGCCCCGCTGCAGTCACGATGCTTGACAGCGAACTCGCCGTTTGGACGAAGGGCAGGAGCCAGTCATCCAGGGCGGCGTGGAGTTCATCGTGACGAACGTGGTCGGGCATGATTTCCTCCAGATTGAGTAGCCCCTCGAGCCGCGGCCGGTCGTCGTCGGCTACTAGGGCCTCAAGGCGGGTTTGGAGGTGGCAGTGGGTCGTTTTCGGATAGTTCGATGGTCCGACCGCGAGAAACCAGATGCCAAAGTTGATGTAGTAACGCGGGCTGTAATTGGACTTCTGCAGATTCAGGACGATGAGCGTGTCCGAGCCGGACAGGTACCACGATCCGGATTTCTTACGGCCTTTGTGAGTCGTTCCGAATTCGTCGAAAGTCTGTTGGATGACGTTGCGAATGCTCATCGGCAATATGTCACCATTTTTCGGGTCAACGGGTCTCAGGCTGGTTCTCGTTTGAGTTTCTCATTTCTTCTGCGCTCACCGGGCGACTCGGCGGCAACGATATGGGTTGTTACCCGGGGGCGATTACGTTCCGGCTCCTTCACGCGACTCGCAGGGAATAATTACCTCCATGACCCACAAGGAGACAGGCGGGATGGGAGCCCCGACGTCGAACATGAGCAGGGAGGCACATGTTGACGTCGCCACCACGCTGCCGGAAGCCGTGACCGGCAGGGCAAGCCCCGCGAAAGCGGCGGTCGGCGACAAACCGGTCTTCGCATATATCGCCAGCCTGGTGCAGCGCTCGACCCTGTTCCGCCGGTGACGCCGGTGGGGATGGGCAAGTCGACGCGTGGAGTGGAGCTCGAATCCACAGACGACTTCGACGAACAGCAGATCGCCGCCTGGATGAAACAAGTCACGTCCGTGCCAGGTGTTGGAGGCAAGAAGCGTTGAACCCGAGGCTTGCTGCCCGGGCGCACGGTCGCGCCGCCGAGGAAGCCGGGCTGCGACTGCTTGATTCCCACCGGGGCTAGGGCCAGGTGCACGAACACGTTCAACCACGCAGTGAAGGGCAGTAGGACCGGCAGGATCGGTCAGCCGCTAGTGCATTAGCGGCTGAGCTGCCGGGCCGTGTTGGCCGCACCGAGCTTGTCTGGGTTCCGGACCAGGTATATGCCGGTTACGTGGTCGTTGTTGGACTCCACGACGACGGCGAGGTCGATCCCGTCTCCGCTGTAAATCAGGATGGCGGGCATTCCATTTAGCGACGACATCTCTACCCGCATGTCGGGAATGTGTTTCTTGGCGATGCCGAGCAGGAAGCGGGCGACGTGGTCCGCGCCGACAACGGGCCTGCGGGCAGCCGAGACCTTGCCGCCGCCGTCCGAGAGTAGGACGGCCCCGGGCGCGAGAACGTCCATGAGCGCCTGGACATCGCCGCCAAGTGTGGCTGCGATGAACCGGTCGGTAACGGCTTTTTGCCGTTGTGCGTCCACTTCGAAGCGCGGTTGCCGTGCCTGTACGTGGGCCTTGGCCCTGCTTGCCAGCTGGCGGACGGCCGCCGGTGACTTGCCGGTCGCCTCGGCGATTTCGGAGTACGGGAAATCGAAGACCTCGCGGAGGACGAATACCGCCCGCTCATCCGGGGAAAGGCTCTCGAGGACGACCAGCATCGCAAAGGACACCGAGTCAGCCAGCACGGCGTCCTCGGCCACATCAGGCAGGGTCACTACCGGCTCTGGCAGCCAGGGGCCGATGTAGTCTTCCCGACGCCGCTGCGTTGTCCGAAGGGAGTTCAGTGCCTGTCGGGTCACTGTTTTGGCCAGGTAGGCCCGCTGGTTTTCGATGGGGCCTGTGTCCACTGCCGACCATCTCAGATAGCTTTCCTGGAGGACGTCTTCGGCATCCGTGACGGTTCCGGTGATTTCGTAGGCAATCGTGAACAGGAGGGAACGGTGTTCTTCGAAGACGCTGGCCGATCCCATGCTGTTACCTTGCCTCCACTGGCAGGGAAGCGTCCACCGGCAGCGGGCCCTTGGGCCACTTGAACGAACCGCTGCGGCGCAGCTCGCCCCTGAGCCAAGACAGTGTCATTCGGCATATCTGCTCTTTCGCCAGCCCGGCAAGACTGCCCCGAACGACAAACCGTCGTGGCCGGTCGCCAGGGGTGACGGTCTGGATGAGACCCGACCTGCGGCCCAGGCTGATGCACTGGATCAGGTATCCGGCCGACAGCGGGGCCAGGGGCCGGTTCTCCAGGCGGGCGATGATGCTGTCCGCCGCGTGTGCGCCCAGCGGCAGGGCCGACGCGCAACTCATGCGCAGATGGCGGCCGACCGAGTCCGGAACGCGGACGGCATCGCCCGCCCCGAAAATGTCCGGGTAGCCCGGGCAGGACAACGACTCGTCGACGATGAGCCTGTCCTCTGCATCGGTTGGCAGCCCGCTGTCCCGTGCCAGACGCGGCACCCTGAACCCGGCAGCCCAGACCGTGCAATCAGACGGCATCGTAAGCCCACCTGATGATATGAGCGTCGAGCCCCCGCTCCGTTGCACGTCGGCATTTTCCACCATATCGACGCCCAGCGCTGCAAGCCGGGTCCGCACGGCTTGGCTGCCAGAATCGGACAGGCCGCCGGCTATGAGCCCGCGGGAAATAAGGCGGACCCGCAGCTGCGGATACTGTTGGGCTACTTCGGCAGCCAGCTCGACGCCGGTCAGGCCGGCACCGACGATACTAACGGTGGCACCGTGGTCCAGCCGCGTAAGCCCCGTCCGGAGCCGGGCCGCAGATTCTGCGTCGCCAAATCCATACACCCCCTCCGGTACGCCTGAGGACGCCTGGCCACTGCCGACGGCGTAAAGCAGCGCGTCATAACCGATCGGTGCGCGGCCGCTGGAGAAATGCACGCGGCGGTTGTCCGGGTCGATCCGCGATGCGCTGTCCTCAATGAAATCCACATGCCCGGCCAGAACCGACCCCATTGGCACTGCCGCTGTTGCCCTGCTCCCGGCAGCGACCTCATGCAGCCGTATCCGCTCGACAAAGTCGGTCGCAGGATTGATCACGGAAACCCTTAGATCATGGTTGCTTCCGGCGAGCCTGTTCGCCGCCATGACTCCGGCATACCCTGCTCCGATGATGACTACGCGACGCGCTGACATTTCCGCTCCCATCGATTGATTCGCTGTTGAACATAGGACACCGCCACACCGCGGAATGTGACAACAGCGTTCCCAGGACCGCGGTTACGAGCTGGATGATTCCGCCCGCAATCGGAATCAAGCCGAGCAGGATCGTTCCGACCACGGAACCGGGCCGCCTATCGGCGATATCCCCGGTCCGCGAGACCGCCAATTACTCCGGCGAACGCGCCGGGAAGGGCGACAAGGGCAACGAGGTGGCGCACGAGGCTATACGGCAGGAGAAGGGAAATGCCCCCGACCACAAAGGCCGGCGCTCCCACGGATACCGTAACCCAGAGCGGGTGACCGCGCAGGATCGACCAGGCCGCGGCGGCCAACGACGCCGCGGAGCCGCCCAGCAGGTACAGGCTGCCGACGCGTGCATCCTCCACGAGACCCGGCTCCGGGATGAATCCGAAGAACATTGACCTCCACAGGCCAATGACCATCATGAAAATGGAGGCTACGACAAGAAGCGCCCAGAGGAGAACACCGGGCCATCCACGGCGGCGGACTGCAGCGCGGGGCTGGCCCATTGCCGCCCCCTTTCCCGCCTCACAGGACGAAGCCGAACGGTGCCTTGTACGAGGTGGCATCGTTCAGAGTCAAGTCGAATGTCCGGCAAACTGCCGGCCCAGCTGGCATCAGTCTTCCACATGTAGTTGTAGATCTGGCCAGCCGCATCGCAGCCCAGAGAGTGGCAGACACCCACAGTATCCGGCGCCCCTCTCCAGCTTCGGTTCTTGACTAAGTCTTGAGGAAAGCCCGCGCGGCTTTTGAGCGGTCACAACCATACTGGACCCTAGCGATGAGCTTGATAGTCCCGAAAAAGGGGCTTCCGCAAAGGTGAAGGGAGACCAGCAATGCCGTTCCAGTCAGCCAGGGACACCGACGCCGAAGCCCAGTCGGCAGCAGGGGCTAAGCCTTCCGCGCTGCACGAGCGCGACATGGCAACCCCGCAAACCAAGCCAGACGAAGCTCCCATGACGCCCCGGAAAGAACTGAACCTTCCGGACATCTTTCCCGTCTACCCGTTCCTCTGAACCGCTGCCATTGCTAAGTGGGGCCGGCGGCGGCTGGGGGGAGGTGCCCTGGTCTCAAAGGCACTCGTCGCCGCCGGCCTGACTACAGTCTCCGCTGAATCGGCACAGCGCACACGAGTACTCCGTACCCGTTTCCGGAGCACCACAGCTACCCGGTTGCGCAGGAAGGGTTCTTTGCCAGAGGTGCCATGAGCCAACCGAGCTGCTGGCCGATCCCCAGGCCCCTTCAGCGGAATCTCGTGCCCCAGTCAACACGCAGGCAATGAATTAATACAGAAGAGACCCGAGGGAACCACGTAGAAGACACGATGAATCAGAGGAGGACGACGCGGGCCCGGTCGGCCGGACCACCATGAGTGGCCCGCATGGTCCGCCTGACCGCACCCATCATCGTCATTCCTCAGGGCTGGCGGGTCAGCGCGATGGCGACTTCGCCACCGAGGGACACGTTATTGCGGTACACCTCGACATTTATATTCACGCTGCGGCCGTTCGTCTCGCGCTGGATGAAGTCCAAAAGGAACGGTGTGGTGTCCTTGCCCGTGATCCCGTTCTTCTCTGCCTGCGCCCACGCCCGGGAGAGAATGTGATCGAGCTCGGCCGGAGGGAACTGCTTGTCCTCTGCGATCGGGTTTGCCAGCAGGATGGCCGATTCGATGTGCAGGTCATCGCGTGCACTGCAGATTGCCGCGACTTCCTCCGGAGTGCTGGCCGCGTGCTCGATCGCGAACCCCGAGTCGGAAACGTAGAAGCCAGGGTACTTCGTGGTCTTGTAACCGACGACCGGGATGTTGAGCGTTTCGAACCGTTCGAGGGTGGCCGCGACGTCCAGGATGGACTTCACGCCGGCGCTGACGACGATGATCGGGGTAGTGGCCAGGGTCGTCATATCGGCAGATTCATCGAAGGAGGTTGCCGCACCGTGGTGAACTCCACCCAAGCCGCCTGTGGCAAACACTTTGATGCCGGCCCGGTGTGCCAGGAACGCCGTCGCTGCCACGGTCGTACCGCCGTGGAACCGAAGAGCAGCCGCTACGGGAAGGTCGCGGAGGCTAACTTTCTTCACTCCCCCGCCACTGGACAGCGAGACGATCTGCTCACGGCTGAGTCCCACCGTCGGAACCCCGGCGAAAACACCGACCGTTGCAGGAACAACACCATGGCCGCGGAGGAGTTCCTCGGCTTCCACGGCAGCTTCAAGATTGCGCGGACGCGGAAGACCGTGAGTGAAAATGGTCGATTCCAAAGCGACGACAGGGCGTCCTCCAGCAACGGCCGCGGCCACTTGCTCCGAGACATGAAACGCGGCGCTGGTACTCGTGGATGACACGGTGGTCTCCCCGTTGAACGTGATCTGTTCTGACTCCCCAAGGCTCCCGCACACGAGAACCAACAACAAGACATCGCGGGCGGTCGGCCCGGGACTATTGGTCAGACGCCCGGCATGTTCTGCGTCGCCACACTGCCCGCTCGTTCGTAGACCAGCGACACTGCCCCCTTGGGGAAGGTGCGCGCAGGCTCGGCGAGCCGGAAGGAGGCGGGGACAGTCCCGGCGTCGAAGATGCGCTTGCCCTGCCCGAGGGTGATCGGATAGAGCCAGAGGTGGAGGCGGTCGAGCATGTCAGCCGCCAGTAGCGACCGGATGAGGACGCCGCTGCCGAACATGTGCACCTCGTCGAACTCTTCACGGAGCCGGCCCGCTGCCTCTGCATTTGGCAGCACCTTGGTGCCCGCCCACGCCGGAGCAACCAGTGAATTGGAGACGACGAACTTGGGCACCCGGTTGAGCGTGCCGCCGATCTCGTCGGACTGGTGCGGCCAATAGGCCGCGAAAATGTCGTAAGTCTTCCGGCCGAGGAGCAGGGCGTCGATGCGGCCAATCTCCTCGCCGATGGCAGCGCCGGCCTCGTCATCGGACACCGGCGCCTGCCAGCCACCGAAGGCGAATCCGCCCGCGGTATCTTCTTCGCTGCCGCCCGGCGCCTGGTAGACGCCGTCGAGGGTGACAAACAGGTTCGCGACGATGATTCCCACGCGCCCATTCTGGAACAGGGCCAAACCGCTGTCCATAGCCAGCAGCCGTGACAGACTGGTCCCATGCTGCTCGACGAGCTCGTGACGACCTTGGAAGCCGTCGCGGCCACCCGCTCCCGGCTCGCCAAAGTCAACGAACTGGCAGGCCTGCTGCTCCGGCTCGACCCCGGGGACATCCCGACGGCGGTCGGCTTGCTCACTGCCAAGCCTCGCCAGGGCCGAGTCGGGATCGGCTGGAGCGGCATGAGGGCGGCCAGGGGCGTGCCCGCTCCTGAGCCGAACCTCACTATCGCCCACCTCGACGCTGCGTTGGAACGGCTCCTGGCAGCCGGAGGCGCTGGCTCGACCGTGGAACGCGCCGCCACCCTACGGACTCTGATGGCGGAAGCCACCGGGCGGGAGCAGGCCTTCATCGCCGGCGTGCTGCTCGGAGAACTTCGCACCGGTGCACTCGAAGGCGTCCTGACGGATGCCGTTGCCCGCGCCGCCGGCCGGCCGGTCGAGGCCGTACGGCGCGCAGCGATGCTCTCCGGCGATCTCGGCGGGACCGCCCTACTGGCGATTACGGGCACCGCGGCGCAGCTTGACGCGGTCGGCCTCGTCGTCGGGCGTCCCGTGCAGCCCATGCTCGCCGCAACCGCGGCCAGTGCCGCCGAGGCGCTGGAGGCGACGGGGGAAGCGTCGGTGGAATACAAGCTCGACGGCGCACGCATCCAGGTGCACCGTGCCGGCGACGACGTGCGCATCTACACCCGCACCTTGGCCGAAGTGACCCATCGGCTGCCTGAGGTGGTGGAGGTGGTGCGCGGACTGCCCGTACACGATGTGATCCTCGACGGCGAGACCCTGGCCCTTGACGAGGACGGCGGGCCCCGGCCGTTCCAGGAGACGATGTCCCGGTTCGGGGCGAACACGGCGCGCACCACGCTGCTGCATCCGTGGTTCTTCGACGTGCTGCACATCGACGGGCGTGACCTGCTCGACGAGCCGCTGTCCACACGCATCGGCGTGCTCGAGCGCATCGCCCCCGGTCACCGCATCCCGGGGAAAATCACTGCGGACGCGGCTGTTGCCGAGGGAGTGTCACGCGATGCGCTGGCCGCCGGCCATGAGGGTGTGGTCGTGAAGGCGGTGGGCTCTGCCTACGCCGCCGGGCGGCGGGGGTCCAACTGGATAAAGGTGAAGCCGGTGCTCACCTACGACCTGGTGGTGCTCGCCTGTGAATGGGGGTCAGGACGGCGCACCGGGCTGCTGTCGAACCTGCACCTCGGAGCCCTGGACCCTGTTGGCGAGTTCGGCGAACCCGGCAGTTACGTGATGGTGGGCAAGACTTTCAAGGGCCTCACCGACGCGCTGCTGCAATGGCAGACTGACAGGTTCCAGGAATTGGAGGTGCGGCGCACGGCGGGTACGGTGTGGACCGAGCCGGTCACCGTCGTCGAGATCGCCATCGACGGCGTCCAGTACTCTCCCCGGTATCCGGGTGGAATCGCCCTTCGGTTCGCACGCGTCAAGCGCTACCGTGATGACAAGACGGCGGCGGAGGCCGACACCATCCAGACCTTGCGCGCTCTGCTCCCCACTCCACGGGGCAAAAAGGTATCGCAACCGCCGGCGGAGCCAGAAGCCGACGATCTTGACGTGCCGAGCTCTCCGGGCCTGGCTGAGGATCCTTAACTAGGATGTTGCCTGGATGGAGGGAAGCCGGTGAACAAGAACCGTCTGGAGGCGTTCAGTGATGGTGTGCTCGCCATCATCATCACAATCATGGTGCTGGAACTCCACGTCCCGGACGAACCGACCTGGCGTGGTTTGGGGTCCGTCCTGCCCACGTTCCTCAGCTACCTGCTCAGCTTCGTCTACGTCGGAATTTACTGGAACAATCACCACCACATGATCCATCTGGCAAGCCGGGTCAACGGCGCGATCCTCTGGGCCAATCTGCACTTGTTGTTCTGGCTTTCACTCATCCCGTTCACCACCCGCTGGATGGATGAGTCCGGCTTCGTGCAGGTCCCGGTGCTGACGTACGGGATCAACTTGCTGTGTGCCGCGATCGCATACTTCATCCTGGAACAGGCACTGATCCGCCAACAGGGCCACGATGGCCCCCTCGCGCAGGCACTTGGCCGGGACTGGAAAGGCAAAACGTCGCCACTGATTTACCTCGCAGGCCTTGGCCTGACCGCAGTCCAACCGCTGCTTGGGGTTGCGGCCTACACCATCGTGGCCCTGCTCTGGCTAATTCCTGACCGCCGGGTTGAGCACTTCGTCACCCGGGCCCACCGGGACTGACCCGCCCGGGGCTGCCCATGCTCCGGTACCTGAAGGAGCGTGACCTGACCTATCCCCTCCCCGCCTGAACAAGCCCTCAGATGTCAGCAAGTGTCAGCGCCGGCGGTGAGCTCCCGTCGACGTCCACGACACCGAACTCCTTCGCGACAGCGGCAGCAACGAGCACCTGGCCGGTCCGCGCCATGAGGTTCGGATCGTGGAACAGCGCGTTGATCACGCGGCCGATGAACTCAGGGCTTTCACTGGTCGAGATGTCGAACACGCCGCTTTTCGCCGCTGCGAGGACCGATTCGGTCCGAACCAGGCCGGGGTAGAGCGAGACAACCGGAATACCGAAGGGTTTCAGCTCCACGGCCATGTCGGAGGTCATCTTGTCCGTCGCCGCCTTGGCGATGCCATAGATCGTGTTGCCGAGGTGGCGCTGCGCCGCCCAGAAGCTGATGTTGACGATCAGGCCGCGGCGCCGCGGGGTCATCATGCGAGCCGCATGCGCCGAACACATAAAGGCAGTACGCACGCCAGCGTCCATCATCCCTGTCCAGCGGTGGGCTGGCTGCTCCCAGAACGGCGCAGCCCACGTGAACGTCCCGTCTTCGACCATCTTCTCGTACCCGCCCCAGGCGCAGTTGACGAGGAGGTCCAGGCCGCGATTCTCCGACCTGATCACGCCGAAGGCTTCCGCCGTCGCGTCGTCGTTGAGATGGTCGCAGCGCAGACGCCGTATCTCTCGCGGCAGATCAGCCTCGTCGATCGTGCGAGCGGAACCGTAAACGCGAAACCCCGAGGCCAGCAAGCTAAGGGCGACGCCGCGGCCCACGCCCCGGCTAGCACCGGTCACCAGCGCCACGTTCCCCGTCGACGCTTCTTCGTAGGGTAGATGGTTGGTCATGCCTGGTTGCCCCGCTTACCTCTCATTCGGCATGATAGGCCGGGCACGGCTCCTGGAACCAGCACGAAGAATCTTTCATTTCAGCCCACCTGCATGACCACGGAGACTGGTCCCGGCACCAGTGATCAAGAAGCAGCCGGACCTGCGGGGGTCAGCCTTCAGGTCCGGCTGCTTTTGCCCGTGCGGGCCTAGGAAATCCATTCCTCCACCGCCGAGGCACAACAATCATGGCGGCGGAAGCCTAGGAAAAGCTTGCGATCCTGGTTGCTCCGGCTGGACCACGAGCTGAGTTCCAGCCACGGTCGCATCTTGGACCCTGGGCACTGCTCACCCAGGAAGAGTGAAAAAGGCCTTCGGGTCGTCAGCACCGAGCAGGTCGTGATGGAAAACGATGGCATCCACCGGCCGGGTGCCGGAGAACAGGATCGCCGCCTCGCGGGAGTGGACCACGGTATACCGGGTAAGCTCCTCCACCCAGGAATGGATCCCGGTGTACTCCTCGACGTTGAACCCGTCACCGAGCAGGTCCCGCTCCTCGAGCAGGCCGTAGACAAGATTCCAGGCGAGATCCATCAGTTCGTGGATGGCCGCCTCAACCGTTGGAGCTGTCATGGCTCTATCGTCCTCCCGGGTACCGCCAGGATTGCGCGTACGGCGCGGTGTGTCTTGCAGGTGATCCAACTTGATCGGCACGGTAGGTGTTTTGAACTGCGGGGTTGTTTTGAACTGCGGGCCTGTCCACCATGGAATCGTGGGAATGCTGGACAGGCGGCACCGGATCGGACTTGCCCTGTGCCTGTTGATCCTTCTAAGCGGGACTGCGGGGTGCGTCTATGAATACCCGGAGCCCGGAAACACCCAAACATCTGTCCCCAAACCCGTGCACACCCCAGCCCCTGACCGAACGCCGGCAGCGGCGCTGCGTAAGCCCTACACCGATCCTCAGGTCCTGGAACGGGAGGCCAAAAACTACGCTGAGCTCGACCGGCTGCTAACTGCAGTGCCGGGGCCCGTCCTTCTTTTTGAGGAGGGGCCACTTGATGGCCCGCTCAGGGGCTTTGGAACGACGGCGAACGTGCCAGCAGCCGCGCTGTACACCGTCACTGCAGCGTGTGTTGGTGCTTCCGGCGCAAAGGTCGCCATTGGACAGGAGCATCCCGGCGCCCCCTTTCGGCCGATGGAGCTCGCTCTGGATTGCGCCGGGACCAGTTCACAGATCATTGCAGTTCAGCAGGGATACCTTTTCGCTCACCTGCTGCTGCCCCGCCCGGGTGATACGCCATGGACAGGGGCAGTGGGCGGAGTCCGTGTGACGGGACCACTGCTCCCCCAGTCAACCGTGCGGCGTAGCCAGCAAGGGTTCCTGCTTTGAGGCCGGCGCCGCTTCCACCGATGAATAGGGACATAACTGCGGAGTGGGTTTGGAGAAAGTCTTTGCCTGCCCCGAAGGGGCGAAGAACCGAACGTGTTAGATGCAGGATCAAACATTCGGATGGCGCCAATCGCATGAATCTTTGTGGGCAGTTTCGAGGCCCTGCCGTTCTGGGTTGCACCTGGGATTCGACTGACCAGATAGACCGCAGGTTAACCCTTTGTAACTACTTGGGCTCACTTAGCTGGGAGCAAACTGTGAGTGATACCGTCGTCCTTGGTTGGACATTGGGGATTTCAGCAGTCATCGCGTGGGATCTGGTATCACGATCGTCACGCGAATTTCATAATTCGTCTCAGGGGGGACAAATGAAGAAGTATATTGCAGCGCTTGCATTTGCAGGAATAATCGCACTGACTGGCACCGCTCCGGCCGTGGCAGCCACCTACCCGGCGCCGGGCGATGAGAACGGAATCGTTTCCGACGGCACCATAGCCCGCGGCGAATCCATCACTTTCTCCGGCAGCGGCTACATCGCCGGTGAAACCATCAACATTACGTTCCGGCGGACCGGCGGCCAGAAGAATTCGGAAGGCCAGCGGCCCGCCCCGTCCAACTTCAGCGTCACCGCTGGCCGCACCGGCGCTTTCTCGACCACCATTACCTTCCCTGACAGTGGAAACTACATGATCAGCGCCGTCGGCGCCACGTCCGGCACAACGCGCTCGGCAGCCGTGGTTGTCAATGCCGGCAACGGCGGCGGCAACAACAACGGCGGCGGCAACCACGGCAACCGCAACGGCAAGGGAAATTCCGATTTCGCTGCTGTTTCCAGCGTTACCGCAACCGGTCATGCCAACACCGGTGCCGATTCCAACCTGGTCCTGTGGTCGCTGGTCGGCGCAGGCGCTCTGGCCGCCAGTGCAGCATCCGCAGCGGTGGTTCGCCGCCGCGCCAAGGATGCTGAAGCCAAGGCCTAGGCTCCAGGCAAGTAACGTCGCATCACAGGGGGCAGGTGCTTCTCCTGGAAACTGGAAAAGCACCTGCCCTTTGCTTTGACCAATCCGATGGAGAGGCTTGCTCTTGCGCCGGCCCCGATGCTCGCGCGTCCACCAAGCGCACATGGTGGCTGTGAGTCGGCGGTTTGATCGTGGCGGCGTGGAGGTACGCGGCTGTCAATCCTCCAGTATTAGGGCCGGAGAAATCGGTGCCGCGCCGGCGGCCTGTCGGCTCAGCCACGTCGACGCAGGGACCGTTGTCGGTGCAGACTTCGGTCAGCGTTTGAAGTGCCGGCTATGGCCCGGCGTGGGATTGTTCCGGTTGCTCCGCACGGGGCGGCCACGGTGCAGGCACTCCGGTGAACGGTGAACTGCTTCGTCACCACCCGGAACCGAACATGTGACCATCAGCATCCCCAGCGCCTTGGGAGCCGCGGTTCTAAAGGGCTCCGCCTCCCAGGAGGAATCCCGGGACACCAATCGTGATCCTGACGGGTCCGCCGTACTGCTGGCCACCATCAAAGGCCCGCTGTACCTGGTCGCTGACATGGAGGCAGCGACCGCTCCCGGGTCCAAACACTGCACCGTGAACTCTCCAACCCCGATCACGACTTCCGCACTCCTGAGCTCCGGTAGTGTGGGCCCATGCCCATCGAAATCCCTGCCGCAGAAGGCACCGCGGAGGCCCTCGTGGCCCGGCCATCGACCGCAACCGGCCCTGTTCCGGGCGTCATCCTCTACATGGACGCCTTCGGCCTGCGTCCCCGGATCCAGGAGATGGCCCAGCGCATCGCCGACTGGGGTTACGTGGTTCTGGCGCCGAACGTTTTCTACCGTGAAGGGTCTGTGGCCGAGCTCGTGCCACCCGGGGACATGTCCACCCAGGAAGGCAGGGAGGCTGCAGGCAAGGCCGCCTTCCCCCGGGTTGGCCGCCTGACCCCGGACAAGGCCCTGCCGGACATCGATGCATGGGTGTCCGCGCTGGCCGGGCTCGACCGCGTAGCTCCCGGTCCTATCGGGACGACCGGTTACTGTATGGGCGCCCGGCTGGCTGTCCGCACCGCAACCGCACACCCGGACGCGGTGGCAGCGTGCGGCGGCTTCCACGGCGGCGGCCTGGCCACGGACGAGCCGGACAGCCCGCATCTCAAACTGAGCGACGCACGGGCCCGGTTCGTATTCGGCCACGCGGACCATGACCGCAGCATGGCACCCGACGCCGTCGCCCGGCTCGGCGACGCCCTCCAGGCCGCCGGGCTTGAGGGGTCCAACGAAATCTATAGGGGGGCGCCCCACGGCTACACCATGGCCGACACCTCCGCCTTCCACCCCGAAGCCACCGAACGGCACTTCCAGGAGCTGCGGGCTCTACTGGACGCAACGCTGAAGGGCTGAACTCCCCGGCGCCGCCCGCAGCCGAATTGCCAATTCGAATCGCTGGCCCGTGGACAGCCAGGAACGACAACCGGTCGATCAGCGAGTCAAATAAGGGGCCACCGGACCACCAAGCAAGCGGACGACGGCGGGACTACCCGCCGTCGTCCGCTGCCTTTACAGGGCCCTCCATCGCGCCCCTGCGTGTGCCACTCGGCTTAGGCGGCGAGCGGCAGGTCGAACAGTTGCTCAGCAAGCCTGATCAGGTGGCGGGGCACGTCGGCATCTTCACCCGGTTGTCCGTCGCCCAGGAACAGAGCGGTGCCGTGGAGGGTCTCCTCGACATTGATGCCGGCTTCGCGGATGAGAACTTCGGCACGGAGGTTCTGGGCGGCGATCCGGTTCGTTTCGCTGTCCAGGTAGACGTGCCAGTCAGGGCCGGCGATGACGCCGACCTCCCCGGTGGCCACCCGCCGAAGTGCTGTGGTGTCCAGTTCAACAGATCTGATGTGCACCGGGTGGGCGAGGCGGGCCGGGATAACGAGGGCGGTGCAGGGGGTATTCATGGTCCAGTCCTTGAAACGTCGGTTCGCGGTGTGGAGCGGGCGGCCGGCGGGCCGGGCTAGGAGTCCCGGAGCTGGCCGCCCGCTGGCAGGTCAGCGCTGGTTTTTGCGCGGTTTTACAAAATTCAATTCGCTATTTTCAGTTTTGGCTCTTTTTTCGGCCCGCTTCTCCAGAATGGATTTGCCGACCTTTTTAGCGGTGCCGCTTTTGGGAGATTTTCCGGACATCGGAATCACGCCTTTCTCTGCTTGCGTTACCCGATACCATACCTACTTTTATTTTTTTAGCCAGTCCAGCAGAAACGCCGTCTCGGCGGGCCACGCCGCGGCAGCAAAGGCTGAGGAGGTTGACCAGCTCCGTTAAGCAGTCTTTTCAGGGTTTTGGGCGATGAACCTTTTCGAGTTTCTTTCGGCTAAAGCTTGTTATCGCAAAACTTAATGCAACAAGGTCAGGCTGAATCGCAAGGTACTGCCTTTTTAGTCTCGGGGTTCCAAAGTTCCCGCAAGCCCACCAGACGGTGACAGCCGCCGCAGATCAGACCAGCCAGCGCCACCAGCGTGGCTGCTCCGGTTCCGGCGCTGGTTCCGGCTCCGGCTCCTCGCCCAATGCCCGCGCGGCCTCGGCGATGTCGTCCGCGGTGAGCGTCATGACGGCCTCACGATCGAGCGCATCGAGACTTTGTTCCCCGTTGAGCGACAGCCGCAGCGCCTGGCGGTTGAGCGCCTGCTCGAAAAGCGTGCGGGCGAACCGTGCGTTGCCGGAGTCCTCGCCCGTGTGTAGCCCGGTGAGAATACGGCGCAGCATCTGGTCCGCACCCGGCTCCAGCGTGTACTCGTGCTGGGCCAGCATCTGGTGGAAGATCGTCTGGAGTGCGTCGACGGAGTAGTCGGGGAACGTGATCTCGCGGGCGAAGCGGGAACGCAGTCCGGGGTTCGAGAGCAAGAAGGACTCCATCAACCGCGGGTATCCGGCCACGATCACGACCAGGCGGTGCCGGTGGTCCTCCATCCGCTTGAGCAGGACCTCGATCGCCTCGGGGCCGAAGTCCGTCCGGCCGTCCTCCGGGGCCAGCGCGTAGGCCTCGTCGATGAACAGGACGCCGTCCAGCGCACGCCGGATCACCCGGTCCGTCTTGATGGCGGTCGAGCCGACGTACTGCCCCACCAGGCCCGAACGGTCGACCTCGACCAGGTGGCCTTTCTGCAGCAGACCGACCGCGCGGTACATCTCCGCCAGGAGTCGCGCCACGGTGGTCTTTCCCGTGCCCGGGTTTCCGAGGAACACCAGATGCTGTGATGTGGCCACCTCCGGCAGGCCGTGCGCCTTACGGCGGGCCTGGACCTGGAGCAGTGCGACGAGGGCCCGCACCTGTTCCTTTACGGTCTCCAGTCCGACCAGCGCGTCGAGCTCGGCCTGCACCTCGGACAGCGGCCGGGCCGGCGCGGGCCTCGCGCCGATGAGATCCCCTACCAGGTCGTCGACCCGCTCCGAACCGGGCAGCCTGAGCTGATCGGCCAGATGGCCGATGGTTTCACGCAGGTCGTCGAGCGGATGGCGGCTGGAAGCCATGCATCCACTGTAGTACTCGATTTCCCTGCTGGGGTGGGGCCGTGCTTTCGGTGCTTGGCGTAGGCAAACCCAACGGGCCGGCCCATCGCGTCATTTCGAGCGTTCACAACGATGCGATCAGTGGCATACCTGGGTGTACTACCGTTTGGAACCGTTCCGGACGCGCTGTACGAACCTTGCCGTCCTCACCTCAAGGCCAGCGATTTGTTGGAGAACGACGGCGGCAGGGTCCGGATTGATCTCGTTGACGGGCGGCTCCTTGCGCACATTGACGCTGCAACCAAACTCGGCGCAAATCAGCGTGCCGACGGTATTGCCGTCTTTGCCGGATTGCCCTGCCCTCTTGGCGACCCAGAGGTAGACGTCATCCTTGGAGAAGACGTCCCGACACAGTTCACAGAGGACAGCGCGCTTCTTCCCCGAGGCTCCTTCGGGCGCCCGGAGCATGATGCCCATAGGCTTTCCGTTTTGGGGCAGCACGAGATAACCCCGCTGGGGCATCTTCTCGTCGCGCCAGCCCAGGAACTCAAGCGAATCCCACTCAATCGACTCGAAGTTGCGGGGGAGATTGAGTTTCGCGGCCTCCGAGCGGCTGGCGTTGATAAAGGATGAGCGAATTTGTTGAGCAGTGACTTTCTGCATGGCAAAGCTTCTTTCGGAAGTGACGGAGCGCGCGGCTAAGGCGCGCGGAATGGCTCGGAGCGTCGGCCGAAAGGGCGATGGGCACCACATTTTAACCCCACACAGGAGGGTTGAACGTGTGGTGCCTAGGAACGTGCCGACGCGCGGGGGCGTGCCAAGCAGGCCAAAGCGGCCACCTCGCCAACCATGGCAGCGGCAACTGAAGCGGTGCGCATGCTCATCCCTCGTCGTTTTCTTGGAACGGACCCTGCCGAAAGTGGGAGTCCGCTGCCAATTATCCCAAACTTCTCCTGCAACTGTCCAGCAGACGGCCGCCGGCAGAAAAGGTGACGGCTGTGAAGCTCGGAAGGGCCGTGCACACTGAAGCTCAGGCCGCTAATCGAAGGGGCAAATGTCCGGAATATCGAACATTCTGAGCCATCGCGGGAAAGTGCGATATTTTGAACATTTACTCAAGAAGGCCATATGATCGATATATGGAACATGAAGAGGCGACACCGTTCTACAGGGCTGTGGACGCACCCTCGCTGGGCCGGGCCATCAGCGACGCGCGCAAAGAAGCCGGCCTGACCCAGCAGGACCTGGCCGTCCGGCTCAAGGTCACCCGCGGAACCATTGTCAGGCTGGAGCGGGGAGATGCGGTGTCCATGGTCGTTGCCATGCAGGCCATCAGGACCCTGGGCCGTGATGTCGCCCTGGTGCCGCGGTTCTCGAAGCTTCAGGTCCGGCCGTGAGTGCCCGGAAGAGCTTGGACGTCTTCCTCCGTGGAGAGCGGATCGGTGAGCTGAAAGGCAGCGGACTTCGCCTGTCCTTTCAGTACGCCCGCTCGGTGCTGGCCGAGTACGGTGCCGGCTCCATCCTGCTCTCACTCTCCTTACCTGTGACCAGAAACCGGATTGACGGCCCGGAAGTGTACGACTTCTTCGACGGGCTCCTACCTGAAGGCCAGGTGCGGTCCCATATCGCCAAGGAAAATGGGCTGTCCACCCCGGACGCCTTCGGCCTGTTGCGCGTACTCGGCGCCGACTGCGCCGGCGCGGTCCAAATCCTGCCGCCCGGCGAGTCGCCCGACGTACCCGGGGCCGCCATACCCATGACCGGCGAAGAGGTCACGACGGCAGTGGAGTCCCTGCCAACCTGGGACCTGCCCGATGACTTCCTCATCACCGCATCCCTCGGCGGAGTGCAGTCCAAGGTGTTGCTGACCCGCCACGGCGACGGCTGGGCATGGCCTGGCCGCGGGGCCGTGTCCACCCACATCATCAAACCGGAACCCCTGGACGCCACCATCCCGGACCTCGTGGCCTCCGAAGACTGGGCGATGCGGACTGCAGCGGCCGCCGGAATACCCGCCGCCACGGCACACCTGCAGATGTTCGGTAGCCGGCAGGCCATCGTCGTCGACCGCTTCGATCGGAGCCCGGACGGCAGCCGGCTCCATCAGGAGGACTTCACCCAGGCACTCGCCCTAGCAAGCGAAGCGAAATACGAAGGCACCTCGGCCCCTCCGTCCCGGCTGACCCGGCTCGTCACCGCAGCCGCCCCGCACACCCGCGACGACGCCGCGTTCCGCAGGGACCTGCTGCGGGCTGTCACCTTCAATCTGGTCATCGGCAACGGAGACGCGCACTCCAAGAACTACTCGCTCATCCTGCGGGACGGCGGCGAGGTGCTTCTCGCCCCGCTCTATGACGTGGCACCAACCCTGCTCCTTTACGCACCCAGCAACAACGCCGGCCACGCCATCTCCGGCCAGGTCCGGCTCGGCTACATCACGCTGGAACATCTCGTACGGGAAGGGGCAGCCTGGGGCATGGACGAGGACGACGCACGGCAAACCGCGGTGTCGGCGTTGGAAGCTGTTGCTGCGGCCGCCGCTGGCTCCGGCGCCCCGGAACAGCTGGACTTCCTCCGCGAGCTCATGCCTGCACGGGTCAGCGACCTACTCAACGGCGGTACCGCCCGGCGGGCACTGCCGTAGCCATCGAGGCGCGGCGTCTCCCGGAGTCGTAACTGGACCAAAGGCAAGCCGCTCTCCCCTGTGATGGCGACATCCCTTCAGCCGCCGGCGATTTGACCCCTCAAGTAAGTGGTCACCCTGGCCAGGCTTCGGGAATTTCCAATGGTGCAGCGACAAAATCATCCAAGGGCGCCAAGCAAGCCCCAGAGCGCATTGGCTGCGGGCATGTATGCAGCTGCCGCCGGGGCCTGCACTTTCTTGATCCCATACTGCGCATTTGCTGTGCCACCCTTGATGGCGACGGTCCATTCTGGCCTGCAAGGAAGCAGATCATCGAGCCGACAGCAGCCGACATGGCACGGCCGTCCGGCGGTTCGGGCCGTGGAGCACCCGGCGGGTGCAGGGAGGGAGTCGCGCAATGCGCAGGGGGAAACGGCTGGATGAGAGAGCAAGGACGCTGGATGCACAGCACCTCCAGAAACTAGCGGACGAGGCATCCCCGGAGGCGGCAGACTCCTACACCGCGGAGTACCTGACACTCCTCCCCCGCTACGTGAAACGAATCGTGCGCACCGTCGGCGCCCAGGACAACGATCTGGTGCTGGATGCCTCACGGAGCCTGAAGACGAAATCGTGGCTGGCCGGGGCGCTAAGAATGAACCAGCTGTGCAGCGAACTCGAACTGGCCCTGGCGCTGGCTGACTGGGACGCTGCAACCGCCGTCGCACGGGACATCGAGCTCCACCTTCCGCACCTGCAGAAAGCCCTCGGGGACGTCCCGCACCTTGCACGCGGCACCCGGCGGCCGAGGACGCTCCAGACCGCCATGGCCTCCTGATCCCCTGGATAATTCACCGCTTATCGCGATCAGCATCAGCGTCGGGCGACGCCCTGATGCGCCCGGTGAGCTGACGCCGTCGTTGCGAACTAGCGGTGGAGGCTTGTTCCGCGGTCCTGCCGTGCAGGCACACCAAGGACCAGAACGGTCATGAAAGACAGAACGGAGGAGACGATCACGACGCCGTTGATCAACTCGGGCGACCACTGAACATGCCAGAGGACTTCTATCGCGAGAAGCTGACCGGGCCACAGCAACAACGGCAGCAGCGCGGCCAGGATTAACTCCTGAAGCCGCAGCCGTGCGCCCCGCCGCCGCAGGCCAGCCAGGACGAGCTCAGCCACCGCACCCGCGACGGCACCGGCCCCCATCACCCAGGGATTTGTGAAGTCATACAGCACCTCGCCCAGTACGGCCAGTGACGTGACCAGGAAAAACACCGCCCCGGGCGGCACGATGCCGAGGCGGAGCATGAACGTCAGCGGCACAACGATGACCAACGACGTCACCACGTAGCTGGCCAAACCGGCCGATGCCATGGCGTCAGACGCGATATGCTCGGCACTGCCTTCGGCCGCGTTGCTCAAAGGGTACGCTGGCTGGTCGGCAAGGAACCCGGAAATGTAGCTCAGGGCAAACGCCACGATGCCGGCGATGGCCGTCACGGACAACGCGGAGGCGACGGCTGCCAACGGCCCGGGCGAACCGGCACGGCCCCGGACGGCGCGGACCGGTCCCGAGAAGAGCAGCGACCCGCCGGCAAACAGCACAAGATGGGTCGGACTGAGGAGCGCATCAAGGCCGGATTCGATGCCAAACACCTCGTGCCAGACCATATCGGCGACCCCGCCGACGCCGAAAATCACTGCGCCTGCCACCGCCGGCCCGTAGCCTGTAGGAACCACGGCAAAGCGACCCGCTCCCTGCCGCCGTGCCGTCATCCTGGACAGCACAGCCAGCCATCCCACGAGCAGAAGCAATCCCCCGTAGAGAAAGGCGTGCCAGGGCGTGAAGAACGAGTCCGGCAGGCCCAGGACATGGGCCCGGCCGTCAAAATAGAGAGCCGTCACGATCACCCACGCCAAAAGTGAGGACACCAGATCCTCGTGCGGCAGCGAAACCGGAATCGCTCGTGCGGCGACCTGAACACGGCCTGACACTGTTAGCGCACCTGGCAACCGGACTTTCATATCTATACCGCCTCCCGCTGGCTATGCCTGCGAAAAGGTCCCGCAGGAATCCAGCACCGTCAAGATGCACCCGCCAAGGGCATTCGTCAATATGCCTGAGGCCAGGGTGCGGATTCGCCCGCCGTGAAAAGCCCGCGTATCAGTCATGGCGTGCTCGAGAGTGTGGAGTCGACGGCGGACTGGGTTAGGAAGCCAGGTCCCGGAGGGCGGACGGATGGTCCGCCGCCGTCGACCAGTTCAAGTATGCATCCGGTTCCTTGGAAGAACTTTGGAATGCCTTGGATCGGCAGCCCGAGGAGACTGGTCCGCCGGTGCCTGGGTGAAAGTATTTTGTCCGGACCATGCTCATCGGACGGATGGGTGGGTAAACTCGCCGCGTGCCCGTCACACGCAATGTCGCCTGGGACGGGCGCTTTGGAGTCCTACAAAGGCAGAGACACGAGACAAGAGGCGTCGACCACCGCGAAGTTCGCCCATAATCCAAAAGGTCACCCTGGGCAAGGTCGCTGACCCGTCCCGCGGTGGACTAGCAGGCTACCGGCGCCGGCGAAGCCGAGGGCAGCGACGCTGGCGCCGGCCCCCAGGAAGTTGCGGCGAGAGACCGGAGTGGACATGAGCCTGCTCCTTGGAGAGAAGGTATGCCTACCAACGGGAAGCAACGGACAGACGTCATGCCTGCCCAAGGTCCTTCCGCAGTTATGTCAACGACCAGGCCTTAATCCTGCCCAGCAATAGCAGGGCAGGAACCTTGGCGCAGATGTGAACGCCCGTTGCCGTGAATCACCTCGGATGATCATGTGCACTGCCGGTGTGCGGTTCAGGGCCACCGGGCCGTACAGCTCTTCCTCAGCTAGGGGCCGCCGACGATGCTTGTCTCCAGCGTAGCGAGGGTAAAGGATCGCCAACCGCTAACTTCCGCTCTGCTGCTTGCAGGCGTGAGGGGCACCTGCCACGATGACATGGTGATCAGACCTGTCGGATATTGGGTCAAGCGGCTGGATGGGGCGCTGGAGGCATTACTGGATGCCACTCTCGCCCAGCTCCGCCTCACCAGGCGGCAGTGGCAGGTCCTTAACACGCTCAGTACTGGCCCGGCCACGCCAACAGAACTGGGCGATGCCTTACGCCCGTTCAGCCTGGCAGACGGCACAGGTGCACATGAACGGGACATGGCGTCGCTTGTTCAAAGACAGCTGGTGTTCCTGCAGGACGGTCTCCTTGCGCTGACCGCGCCGGGCACTGCATTGCACGCGAAAGCAAACCGGCTTGTCGAGGCGGCGCGGGAAGACCTCACAGCAGGTGTTGGAGCCGATGAGTACGCCATCGCCGTCAGCGTCCTCGAGCGCATGTGCAACAACGCAGGACGCATCATCGCGCGCTGACGGGGAAGAGTCCTGCCTCCGTAACCACAGTGGTGGACAAGGTTCTCCACGACTTATCGAGACGAAGTGCGCGCGCCGTGCCGGCACGCATCGCAGACAGGCCGGATGCGCGAGGCTATATAGCGCTTGACTCTCCGCTTGAGCCTGACGAAGTGTACCACTCCCATACGCCGTCCTCGGTGATGCTCCCGCTCATTGCACCGAACATCCAGGGAGTAATGCCCGTGGGATCACCGCCGGCCCTCACGAACTCGGCACGCTTCTTACGGGCGACTTTGAAGTGTCCGGGGAGGTAAAAAGCAAGCCCGAGGCCGCAGCCAAGCACGAAGAACAGGACCGACAGGATGCCGTATGGTCGCCCGAGGATCAGGTTGCTCAGGAACACGTATCCAACCGCAAACGCCACTCCAAAGAAGAGAGTCCAAAACACGGTCCAAAATCCGGCCCAGAACTGGAGGCTTCTGTTGCTGGGTCGCCGGTTAGGGTCGTTGTTGCGCTGCACGCCAGGAGTCTGTCCCGGGGAACCTGAGTGGTTAGTTCGCTTCACAGGAGCAGTCTAAACGGGCATGCAAAGCCGAAGCACCAGGAAGGTGTCCTGGCGAACAAGAGCCGGAACCAGCATGCTGTCGGCTCCGGGTGTCCACGAACAGAACAGCCGCAGTAGGCCCCAGCTTCACCCTGCGGCCGGTCCGGCCCACGCGCTGAAGTTGCCGCCACCAGGGCCGCCGCGGTCGTCATCTTTGCCGCACCGCAGGCAGCGCTTGTAGAGGCTTCCGTCTTCTGTGTGTTCGACGTGCCATTCGTGGCGAATATTCAGCTTGCACATCAGGGCCTGAATCATGACTTTCTCCGCTCCGAGTGTGCCGCCAGCCCCGGCAATCTAATAATGGCCTTGGTACCTCGGCCGGGTGAAGTGGCCAGCCCTGGAACTGTGCTTCTCAGCCGGCGGGCGCACAGAGCCTGTCCAGGGTCTCATTGAGGGAGGACTCGACCTGACCGTTGAGAAGCTCACGCTTGTTCTGGTTCGACGGGTCCTCCGACTCGCTGGGTATGGGTGGCGTGGTGGCGGTCATTGCGGCTTGGTAGCGCCCGTCAGCGCTGCTGACCGTTACCGTTTGGTAGTCCCAGAACATGCCCCGGGCCTGGTGCCGCGACTTGATCGTGCATCCGTCCGAGTGCTCGAGGTCGCGCCCGCCGTAGGCCTTGGACCATTCCCCGTCGGGCCACCTGATTTGTACGACGGCGGCCACAGCACCCTCATCCATGAACAGCTGGACCTGCTTCTCCAAGGGAGCAAAGGGATTAGGCGAGCTTGCTGACGGTGCAGGTTCGGCTGTGGTGTAGGTACAGCCGGTGACAGCAAGGACGACGGCGAAGACAGCCCGTCTCCAGCCGTGGTTCGTCGTGCTCATTTGCGGGCCGTCCGCTCGGGACGAGATGACAGGTTCATGGCCGCTTGCGGCACCTCATTCGGCCAGACCTGCGACGGCACAGTCGCCCCAGCACCTCAATCGTAAGGCGGGCTCCCCGGATGGGGAAGCAGTCCTGCTCGCACCTGCCGACGTACCTAGGAAACGCCGAAGAAGGACTTCGGGTCGTCAGGGCCGACCAGGTGGTGGATCGCGATGGCGTCCATCGGCCGGGAGCCCGTATGGGGTAAATTCGCTCGTTGGCAATGCGCGGTGACCGAGCCCCCTGTCCCCCACCGCTCGGGCCCGCCACATGAGGGGATGGCTTCAGATCCAGTCGTCTGAGACGCCCGGGGCTGAGCCGTGCCGGTGCACCGCGACCATCTGGGCGGCGCTCATCCCCCTGAGGTACCCCTCGCCTGCCTGCGCGGCGGTGATCCCTGCGTCGAGGAGCCTCATCAGGTCGTGCTCGTCCGGCAAGGCTGACAGCCTTGCCGTCCGCGAGGCCCCGGCCAAGACCTGCGCCCGAACAGAATCAGGCGACGCTCGACGTCGAGACTGCGCCTTTCGCCGTGGGCGGCATGCGAGAGGCTGTTGGCAAGCCTCATAGTGCTGGCATCCAGGGGGATCTGCGCGGCGAATTCGCCGCCGTGCCGTACAGCGAGCCGGTACACGCCTGTTTTGACTTCGTTCGGGGTCGCCGGGCCGATCCCGAAATGCTCGATCCAGCCGCTGATGTCCTCGGCCCGGACTAGCTGGTCTGCGGCCAACTTCAGGCTGGACAGCAGCCCACTCAAAGTACCTTCGTCATCCTCGGCGTCGAGAAACCGCGAGATGCCTATCTGGAGGATGTCTCGCAGATCAATCCTGCGCTCCTGCACGGCGGCCCAGACCGTCTTGTTCCTCCGGAGCTTGCCGAGCAGGTCCTCCCCCAGCTTCTCCCCGAAGCCCTCCGGGTCCTCATAGAAGGACAGCGGGGAGTGCTGGAAGCGGTCGAGCACCTCCGAAGGCATCGCCGCACAGCGGAGCGCGGCCTCCGCGGCGTCGTGGTTGTCCTCCACGAGATCCTCGAGCCCTTGCGCTTCAAGGAACGCGACGGCCTCATCCGCCGTGGTGATCCCCGCGTCTAATAAAGCCACGGCAGTCTCCGGGGACGCAACGCAGAGGACCTCGCAGAAGTTGTAGGGAGTGGCCGTGAACTCGAACTCGGCCTTGCGCCCCCCGCGGCCCGTCCGCCTGCCGAGGGCGTCCAGCAGGTTATTGCCACTCGGGAGGTCGCGAGCATACGTCTCCACGACGCGGCGGTGCACATCGTAAGACGGAGCGTCCGGGAACCTTCTCCCCGGCACAGGATCACTGTCCATAAGTCCGAGACTAGACCCTTCCCGCACCCTCAGAGGTCTCGTCCCGGCCGGCCAATTGCCGATTCTCATCTGGCCTCTCTTGGCTTTAAAATTGGGCATGGTTTACCTTGTCGTTTTCGCCCTCGTCGTGATAACGGCCGTTCTCTGGCTTATCTTCACCATCGCCCGCGGCATTTTCAGACTCCTATCCTCGGCCATCGAGGTCTTAGGAACCGAACGGCCGAAAAAAGGCCTCCCGTCCGCACCAGCCCCCAGCCCCGGGATCTATGTCCGCTGGACGCCCGCACGCCGCTATGAGGCGGCCCGCGACTTGGCTGACTGGCAGATCCGGTTCGACGCTACGCTTTCGGGTGTCAGCTCAGACTGATCCAGGCCCGAGCGCTCTAACGCCGCCCGCACCCTCCAGGGGAATTCTTCAATAGCGCTTGGGCTGGGAGGCGGATCAGCCCACAGCTGAGCCACCGTGAAAGACCCACGTACGAGTCAGGACGCGCTCGAGACTGTGGAGTCGACGGCGGACTGGGTTAGGAAGCCAGGTCCCGGAGGGTGGATCGGTGGCCCACCGGTGTCGACCGGTTCAGATGTGCATCCATTTCCTTGGAATGCCTCAGACCGACTCAGCCGCACCCACCCACAGCAAGACTCCGCGGCCTTGCTGCAGGTGGGCCTTCCGCGGACTCCGGGCCGCCAACATCCCCCAAATCGCGCGCCGGGTTAGTTTTCAGCAGTTGGGCGAGTCGAATTCGTAGGCTCCGGCGTCGCTGTGGCCGTGCCGTTGCAGTTACCGTCCTGCGGCACGGGCCGGTCGTCCAGATCCAGTGAGGAGCTGGACGAGGTGGTGAGGTCAATGGCCGCGCTGTTGGCGGTGAGGTGGAAGTCGGTTCCGGTGGTCACGAAACTGACAGAAGGCACCCGCCGCGAGGTCGGGCTCGGGGTGACATTGACCGGCCCGGTGAACACTTTTTCTTTCTCGGTCCAGCCGGAGCCGTTGATCCACAGCGAGATCTTGACGCCGACCAGGACGTTCCCCCTGATGACTGTCGAGGAGGGGCATTGGGCATGGCAGACGACGGCCTGCGCGCAGAGGGAGCCGCACGTCGAGCGGACGAGGTTGTAGCGGTAGGTGTTGCCGTCGGCTGTTCCGGTGGACCGTCCGAGCTCGGAGAAGCTGTTGTCGTCCAGGGCGATGTTGTGGTGGACGTTGTTCCGATTGCCGTTGAAGATTTCGATGGCGCCGCCGTCCACGACGAAGTCGAAGGATGCGGCGGCCGAGCCGGAGATGGTGTTGGCGGTGACCTCGTTGTCGTTGCCGGTGTACTTGCCGAAGTCGGAACCGTTGCCGATCTTGATGCCGGCGGCGTTGTTGGAGGCGCTCGAGTTCTGCACGGTGTTCCGGTCGCCGGTGATGCTGAATCCCGCGTAGCCGCAGGAGACGGCCCGGAGGCCGTCAAACGACCGTGAAGTTGCCATTAACCCTGATGCAGTTACCGGACTTGCCACCGGTAATGACAGGTGCGGCGCCGGTGCCGTAGCCGTTCACCGTGATCGGTGCTATGGAGGTCCCGCTCTGGGTCGTCACGAAGCCGCCGGTGAAGGTGTCACCCTTGCGCAGGCTGACGGTGTCCCCGGGCTGGAGGACTGCGGAGTTGAGCTTGGTGAGGGTTTTCCAGGGCGTTGCGCTGGACGTCCCGGAGTTCGTGTCGCTGCGCGCAGCGCTGAGGAAGTAGGTCGTGCCGGACGCTGACGCGGGGGCCGTGACCCCTCCGAAGGCCAGGCTGGCGAGCGTGACAGCCGTGAAGACGGCAGCGAAGGGCGACCTGATGGTCCTGTTCATAGAATTCTCCGTCGTTTTGGGGCGCCCACTGCGCCCCGGCTGCCCGGACCGTATTTTTGCTGCCCTATCAGAACCCTGCAGGAAACCAATCACCGGGCGGCGCGGGGACCCGCCCACGGCCACCCGACCCCGGTCTGAAGGTGGTGTGCGGTGAGGCGGTGGCGCCGGTGATCCGTCCGCCTTCCGTGACGTCAGCTGGTAGTCGACGCTGGGCTAATCAACTCACGGCACGGATCTGTCGGGAAGGCGGGATTACCCGGGAGGAAGGCGTAACGACCGCTGAACGGTGTCGTGAGCATGCCGGCATTCCCGGCTGCGGCGAGAACCGAATCTCCCCGCGGGCATCCTGACGGTCATTCCCCGGTCGGCCTTGGGGCGGAAGGGGTGTGCTGTCACTGAGTGGGTTCCATGATGCGCAGGACGGGGTGCCCGTTGACGTCTTGGAGGGGGAAGTAGACGCGGTGGGTGCTCTGGTCGACGGAGACGGTGTGGGCGTGGTCGGCGAGTTGGGCTGATGCCACGGGGGTGCGGGTGCGGCCGTGTTCGTCGGAGATGCTGACGGTGCCGTCTTCCGCTGCGAGGTAGAGCCGGTCCAGGCCGGTGTCGAAGGCCAGCACGTCCGGGGTGTTGCCGGTGTCGAAGTGGGCGGTGGTTTGCCTGGTGCGCAGGTCAGGGACTACAGGTCTGGCGTTGCCTTCGCAGCCGATGAAGGCAAGCTGCTGGGCCCCGTCCATGTAGAGACCATGGTTGCTGTCGCACCCGTCCACTAGGAGGGCTGTGACTGTGACGAGCCGGGACGAAATTTCACGCAAAGGCATCGGGGAGCTCCTGTCGGTCATTGTATGGCGACGCTACCGCTGGTGTTCGCCCGCGGCGCCGCCGGCAACGCAGGACTCCCCGACCGGCTACGCATCACCGGCTGACTGTATGCGGAAAGCCCGGCTGCTCCGTGCAAGGACCGGCCGGGCGTTCTGGTCTTTGCTACCCCCAGAATGCATCACCCTGGGCGGTGTCGTTGTAATACTCCCGGCCCTCGGCAACCTTGCCGTCGCGGACCTGGAACGTCAGGGCACCGTCCGTGTCCAGGGTCTTGCCGTTGTTCTCGGCGTGATTGTGCT
Source organism: Arthrobacter globiformis (assembly GCF_046536215.2). Taxonomy (GTDB): domain Bacteria; phylum Actinomycetota; class Actinomycetes; order Actinomycetales; family Micrococcaceae; genus Arthrobacter; species Arthrobacter globiformis_E. The sequence goes on from NZ_CM143421.1 coordinate 773,651, forward strand.
GCAGCCCGACAACGTGGTTGTCGCCTCCGATGAGCTCCTGAAGTGTCACCTTGAAGGTGCCGTTCGAGCGCGTCGCCAGCTCGCCGAAATAAGCGAGGATGGCCTCACGTCCCTGTTTGGTCCCCGATAGCGCGCCCGTGCCGGGACCGTACCAGACTGCATCCTCGGCGAACAGTTCGCGCAGCGTATCCATGTCACCGGCGTCGAAGGCCTCGTAGCCGCGCCGAATCAGCTCAACATTTTCCTGGGTTCCCATTTCCGGTATCTCCGTCTCCATTGTCGGAACACTCTCGGACGGTCAAAGGGTAGTCCTAGCCGGTGTGCTTGTCGACGGCAATTTGGTAGGGCGCAGCCCCAAACGTGAAGCCCATCTTCACTCCCGGCAGCATGACGACTTCAGCGGCCGTAACAGGCGCTACGAGGGGCACCCACGCCTGTCGTACTGGTCGCTTTCGCTCGCTCCGATCTGAGGCGCCTCGAACCATGCCCGGCCGTGGCGGTAACGGAACGCGGACCCGGCGTATCCGGCCGGGCGGAGGTCAATGACGTCCAGGACGCCCGATGCCGGCCGCTGGGCTGAGTCCCAGCCGGGGACCGCATCTGCCGCTTCAGCTTCGTGTGCCGGTCCGACCCAGGGAAAGCTCGCGTCAATGAGTCCGGCCCGTTCGCGCACGGGTATGCCGGTGAAGGCGCGACCGGCATACCCGTACAGCAGCAGACGCCTTGCATCCGGCCGTGCCCGTTCCGGTGCGTCGGACCGCTCATCCCACAGCCAGGACGTCCCTGCCCGCGCGGCGAACTCGTGCGCCGAGAATTCATTGATCCTGTCTATCCCGTGGCCCGGGCAGTAGTCCGAGGCGTACACACCCTCTTCGTCCAGGAAGTGCGAGTCCGCATCCGGAAAGGACCGGCGGAACTCCGGCAGACAGATGCATCCGGCGGAAGTTGTTTCCTGCACGGACACGAGTCCCGTGGCTTTGTCCTCGAAGGGCCACGGCGGTGCAAGCTCGACTCCTGCTGGGATCTCCCATACCCGGCTCCTGCCCGCCCGGCTCATCGCGAACACCTGCCAGCTGAGACTGGCAAGCACAGCCACGGCCAGGATGCTGAACGCGGCGGCCGCCGCCGCGAACATGCCCGACGACGATTCCTGCCCCATCTCCTCATAGGTCCGGCCGAGTTCCGACGGGAGCACCGAGAAAGCAACCACCCAGCCAGCACACGCCGCCACAACCATGACCAGGGCCTTGATTCGACCTCGGCGGACCACCCGTTTGCTGGCCAGCACCGCGTTGCGCCCCACCGTTATAGAGAGGCCTGTGGCTGACGACCGCGCCACTGCACGGACGGCCCGCACTTCCCGCCATGACTGACCGGCCACGACTGCTGCCAGCACCGCACCCGCCGCAGCCCACAACCACCACACCGGCGCGGAGGTGTAGCCGTCCAAGGCGTGCGGAACGGCTGCGAAGGCCAGAACCAAGGGAGCTGCCACAACCGCATAACGTCCCAGCATCCAGCCCGCGAGACAGAAAGCCGAAGCGAGAAGAATGCTCGCGCTGCCGATCATGTCGATAAGCCGGAAGGCTCCGTACCAGGAAGGATCGTCCATCGCTTCCCACCCACGGTCAGCAATGAATGCCGAAGCCGTCCCGAGTAAACCGGTGAGCCAACCGAGCAGCCGCTGGCGCCGGGTGGACATCGGTTTTGGAAGTGCAGCCCACGCCTGAGCGTCCGGGCGCACCATGTCGCTGGTTATCAACAATCGCTCCTTCAGGTGGTCGCTGCACTGAGCCTACGTCAGCGGAAAGGAACGACTGGTTCCGGTCGGGGTGTTCTGCAAGGGACAGAGCCCCACCAGAGTCTGGTGTTGAGACATAGGATCCGCCGCCGTTGATTGTCCATGGTCCTTTTTCCGAATCGGATTCGTCCGGAGTGACTCTTTGGCACCGAGCCGCGCACCTGCTGTGGTGCACGAGCGATCACCTTGGACTGGCAACCGAAAACCCGCCGATCCATTTGGATCTCGTCACATATTTTGGGCGAAATTCACTCGCTACCATGAGGTGACCGGACAGAGCCGTCCGGGCGGATCGACGCAGAAGGAAACCATGACCGCGGTTACGGTGGACGATATCCTTTCGGACTTCCCCCTGGGCTTCGCCACCCTCATTTTGCGGCCCGCCGCCGAGCGTTCGGCGGTCGAAAGGTTCCTGATCGTCGATGCGGACGATGAAACGTCCGACGCCGGCGCCGCCTTTGTCCTGCTGATCGGCGTCCGTGGCCGCTCGGCTTTGCCGGCGCTCCGCCGGCTCCTGAAGAACCCGCCGCCGGTTGTTGCGGTCAAGGGAAACCGCGAAGAGTTGACTGACGCCGAAGAACTGTTGGGCGCAGCCGGCACCGGGCTGCTGCTGGTAGACCCGGCTGCCGATTGGGACCGGCTCCTATCCATCGCCAAGGACCGGATCCAGCCGCGCAGTTACCAGAGTGAAGTGCTGACGCTGCTGGAAGAAGACCTGTTTGCCATCGCCCAGACCACCGCACGGCTGACCTCGAGCCATGTCGTCATAGAGGATGCCGCCAACAAGGTCCTGGCCTACTCCACGGTCTCAAACGACATCGACGAACTGCGGAAGGCGTCCATCCTGGCCCGGCGCGGCCCGCGGAAATACGAACTGCTGCTAAAGGACCTAGGTGCCTACCGGGAACTGCACAGAACCCGACTCCCAGTGCGTGTGCCAGCCAGACCGCAGGACGGCCTCAGGGAGCGCGTGGCCATCACGCTGTTCGCCGGTGACCGAATCATGGGCTACATCTGGCTTCAGGAAACCGGGGATGGATTCACCGCCGACGTTGACTACGTGCTCACAGGATCGGCGGCCCGGGCCTCCGCCGAACTTATCCGCTACCGCAACCAGCAGTCCGTTCATATGCGCGAGGACCGCATTGCCCGGATTCTGTCCGGTCCGGCGGAGGCCGCCGCCAGTGCCCGCAGCGGGAAGATCCCCGCGGAGCGGCCAGCGGCACTGATCCTGATTGGAATGTCCCAGACCGACTCACAGGCTGATGATGCCGCATTGAAGCATGGCGAGCTCGCCAGCCTGGCCTCGATCCACGCCGCGGCCTACAAGGCGTCAGCCGTCGTCGGTCAGTTTAAAGGCGTCACCGCCGTGATCATCCCGGGCCTGCAGTCAGCCACAGCGGAACCCGGTCTGCGCAGCATAGCCGAATCCATCGTCCGCGACGCGGACAAGCACCTGGGCATCAGCCCCTACGCCGCCGTTAGCCCGGTGTCTCCTGACCTGCTCGCCCTCCATTCCGTTACCCCGATCACCGAGGCCCTGCTGGACTGCGTCGGGACATCAGGTGAAACGTCCGTCGCCACCGTGTCGGATTTCGAAGGCGAAATCCTCTTCCGTGACGCCGTTCGGAGCTTCCGGACGTCTCCGTTCCGTCACCGCAGTCTGTCCGCCCTTTTGCGGGACGACCCCGAGCTCGCGGAAACCCTGCGTGTGTACTTCGACGTCTCGCTTGACGTTGCCGAATGCGCCAAGCGCATGGCGCTGCACAAAAACACCGTCTACTACCGGATCAGCAAGGCAACCCGTGTCACGGGGCTGGACTTCGGCAAGCCCCGCGATGCGCTGGTAGCCATCCTGCATATCCAGGCACTGGACAATACCAATAAGGAACATCAAGGCAGGAAATGACCACAACACTCGATGCCCCGCTCCTGGACCCGCTCCTCGATGACATCGTCCGCACCCACAGGCCTCAGCGGGAATCCGGATCCGTGCCGACCCACATCCCGTCTCTGGCGGCGATCCCCTTCAACAGGTTTGGGATAGCAGTGGCTACCGTGTCCGGGAAGGTCTTTACTTCGGGGGACGCTCACTTTCCTTTCTCTATCCAGAGCATTTCCAAGGTGTTCACCCTTGCCATGGCCCTGCAGCGGGAGGGTGCTGTTTCGGTGTGGTCCCGGGTGTTACGCGAACCGTCCGGTACCGCCTTCAATTCGCTGGTGCAGTTGGAGGTTGAGCATGGCATCCCGAGGAACCCATTCATTAATGCCGGTGCCCTGGTAGTCACCGACCACCTGATGGAGGAAACTCCAGACGCGGCCTCCGCGCTCCTGCGCTTTCTCACTGAGGAGGCCGGTGGCCCGGGGCCGTCCATTGACGAAGCAGCGGCGATAACCGAGCTTTCCAACAGCAGCCGAAACCTGGCCCTGGCCCACTTCCTCAAAGACTTCGGCAACCTTCGGCAGTCCGCTGAGACTGTGGTGGAAAACTATGTGCGCCAGTGTTCCATCATGATGACCTGCGAGGAAGTGGCCAAGGCCGCGCTGTTCCTCGCACGGGGCGGTATCGGAGCCTCCGGCATGGTGCTGTCCCGGAGTGAAGCGAAGCGCATCGGTTCCATCATGCTGACCTGCGGTATGTACGACGCCGCCGGCGAATTCGCGTACCGGGTCGGACTGCCCGGAAAGAGCGGTGTGGGCGGCGGGATCGTGGTCATCGTCCCCGGCCAATGCGCCATCTGCGTCTGGAGCCCTCGCCTGGACGCCAAAGGCAACTCCTTGGCCGGCAGTGCGGCCCTCGCCGACCTGTCCGACCGCACCGGCTGGTCGGTTTTCTAACTGCAGCCCTTCCCGGATAACCCCGGACCGGCTCATTCTCCCCACAGCCCCCGAGTCAAGATCTTCCCCGATCGAAAGGAACACCATGCCTCACAACAGCCCCAATGATGCGGTTGCTTTGCACCAGGCGGTCCCGCGGCAGGCACATGCTTCGGAAGCGGCATTGCATGCCGAGGACAAGGGCTACCACAAGAGCCTGAAGCCGCGGCAGATCCAGATGATCGCGATCGGCGGCGCGATCGGCACCGGCCTGTTCCTCGGCGCCGGCGGCCGGCTCAACGCCGCCGGCCCGTCCCTGGTCATCGCGTACGCCGTCTGCGGCTTCTTCGCCTTCCTGATCCTGCGCGCCCTCGGCGAACTGGTGCTGCACCGGCCATCCTCGGGCTCGTTCGTCTCCTACGCCCGCGAATTCTTCGGCGAAAAGGCAGCCTTCGTCTCCGGCTGGTTCTACTGGATCAACTGGGCCACCACCACCATCGTGGACATCACCGCCGCCGCGCTCTACATGAACTTCTTCGGCAACTACGTCCCCTGGATGGCCGACGTACCACAGTGGGTCTGGGCACTAACCGCCCTCGTCGTCGTCCTGGGCCTGAACCTCGTGTCGGTCAAGGTCTTCGGCGAAATGGAATTCTGGTTCGCCATCATCAAGGTCGCAGCCCTCGTCGCGTTCCTCATCATCGGCACCTACTTCGTCATCTTCGGCACCCCCGTCCCCGGCCAGGAAACCGGATTCAGCCTCATCACCGACAACGGCGGCATCTTCCCCAACGGCCTGCTGCCCATGATCATCCTCATGCAGGGCGTCCTCTTCGCCTACGCCTCCATCGAACTCGTCGGCACCGCCGCCGGCGAAACCGAAAACCCCGAAAAGATCATGCCCAAGGCCATCAACTCCGTGGTCTTCCGGATCGCCGTGTTCTACGTCGGCTCCGTCATCCTGCTCGCCCTGCTCCTGCCCTTCACCTCCTACCAAAAGGGCGTCAGCCCCTTCGTGACCTTCTTCGGCTCCATCGGCATCCAGGGCGTGGACGTCATCATGAACCTCGTGGTCCTCACCGCCGCCCTGTCCTCCCTCAACGCCGGCCTCTACTCCACCGGCCGGATCCTGCGCTCCATGTCCGTGGCCGGCTCCGCCCCCAAATTCGCCCAGCGCATGAACAAGGCCGGCATCCCCTACGGCGGCATCGCCATCACCGCCGGCGTCTCCCTGCTCGGCGTCCCACTGAACTACCTGGTCCCCTCACAGGCGTTCGAGATCGTCCTGAACATCGCCTCCGTGGGCATCATCGTCACCTGGGCCACCATCGTCCTCTGCCAGATCCAGCTCAAGCGCTGGGCAGACAAGGGCTGGCTCAAACGCCCCTCGTTCCGGATGTTCGGCGCACCCTACACCGGCTACCTGTCGCTGCTGTTCCTCGTCGGCGTGCTGGTCATGGTCTTCATCGACTCACCCCTGACCCTGGTGGTCACGCTCATCGCCATCGCACTCATGGTCGCCGGCTGGTACGCCTGCCGCAAACGGATCCACGAGATCGCCGAGGCCCGCGAAGGCTTCACCGGCATGTCCCCCGTCATCGCCAACCCGACTCCCATCACGTAAGACCTGCATCATCACAAAAACCCAGACCGCCAGCCAGACAAAGAAAGCACATGACAACAGAGCCCCAGTCCACCTTGACCGCATCCGCCAACCGTTCCCACGATGGTCGGCCCCAAGAACCAAAGCCCCAACGGGTCACGTCCGATGGCGAAGCCGAACCACACCGTCCGGCCCCGAAATCCGCCGGGCACGTGATCGTCGACTCGCTCGCGGCCCATGGCGTGGCTCGCACCTTTGTCGTTCCAGGTGAGAGCTTCCTGGACGTGCTGGACGGGCTGCACAATTCCGACATCGAGACCATCGTGTGCCGGCACGAGGGCGGGGCGGCCTACATGGCCGAGACAGACGGCAAAATGAACCAACTGCCAGGAGTCGCTATGGTCACCCGCGGGCCCGGCGCCGCGAACGCGCACGTCGGGCTGCACACAGCCTGGCAGGACTCGACGCCGTTGATCCTGTTCGTCGGCCTGATCCCATTCGCACACCGGGACCGCGAAGCGTTCCAGGAGTTCGACATCAAAGCCTGGTTCGACACCGGCGCCAAACGGGTCATGGTCCTTGACCACGCGGAGCGGGCATCCGAAATCGTCGCCGAGGCGATCTTCGCCGCCATGAGCGGACGTCCCGGGCCAGTAGTCGTGGGCCTGCCCGAGGACATCCTCCAGCAAAAGATTGAGCCGGAACTGCACCCGCCTATCCCCGTCGCAGCTGGCGGAATGAGCAGCCGGGATGCCGAGGCGCTCAAGGCTGCTCTTGCCGAGTCCAGCAAGCCGCTTTTTGTGACTGGCGGCAACGACTGGACCCAGTTTGCGGCGGACCAGCTGACCGCTTGGCTCGAGCGGCACCAGATACCCGCTGCAGCGGAGTGGCGCACCCAGGGTACTGTTTCCTTTGATTCCCCGTCCTATGTGGGCCCCATCGGGTACGGCCGTCCGCGCCCCACCTATGACCTGCTTGACGAAACCGACCTCCTGGTATTTGTTGGCACGGTACCGGGAGACGTGATTACGGACGGATTCGTCTGCCGGCAGGACTGGAGCAAGCAGAACTTCCTGGTCACCAGCGACCCCGCACTGCGCGGCCGTTCGGGTCCGGTTTCCCGGCAGATCCTCGCGAAACCGGAGGCGTTCGTCCGCGACCTGGCGGAGATCGACCTGCCGGTAAAGGAGGAATGGAAGGCATGGACGGGCCGGATGAGGGCTGAGCAGGAGTCCTTTGCCGCGCTCCCGGCGTCGGCTCCGTCTGCAGGCAGGGCAAGGATGGACACGATGATGGCAAACCTGGTCCCCGGACTGCCGAAGGACGCGCTGGTGACGTTCGGCGCCGGCGAACACACCAACTGGGCGCACCGATACTTCCCGACCCGCCGCTATGCCTCCATGATCAGCGCCCGCAACGGCTCCATGGGCTACTCCATTCCGTCGGCCATCGCGGCGTCCCTGGCAGAACCGCAGCGCCGGGTGGTGACCATCGCCGGCGACGGGGAATTCCTCATGAACGGCCAGGAACTGGCCACCGCAGCCCAGTACGGCGCAACCCCGCTGGTCATCGTCATGGACAACCAGGAGTATGGCACCATCCGCACCCATCAGGAGCGCCACTATCCGGACCGGGTTTCCGGCACCCAACTGAAGAACCCCGACTTCGGACTGATGGCCAGGGCCTTTGGCGGTTTCGGCGTCAAAGTCACCCTGGACAAGGACATTCCAGCCGCCCTCGCCGCGGCCCTTGCCGCCATCGATGAAGACGGCGTCTTCGCACTCATCCACCTGGTGGTAGAGCAGCGCGTAAAGGCCTACTCGACCACCAGTTGAGAGAACAGCCGACGACGGCGGTCCTCCCGCCGCCGTCGTCGGCTATCGGTACGAGCCACAAATCTACCCGCGCCCAATTGTGGGCATTGCCCGGAACGCGTTATCGGCCCTGTCTGCGATAACCTGCGCGTCACTTCCGGAATCAAGGATCGTATTCCGGGCTGATTCGGGATCGACCATGACGGCTGTAACGGCGAGTCCGTCCTAAGCCTCCGTCGTCAACAGGGCGCCTACTTGGGCCTCGAAGCAGGAATCACTTGATTTGGCGTGCACGTCCCTGGCCACCACGCGGTTGTTGGAGATGAAGTTGCCAACCCCTGCCATGAGTCGGATGAAGACAGGCGTCGCTCCCGCGGGCCGAATGCTCTGTGAGTCGATGACCTCGGAGAAGTGGTTGCCGATCACAGAGTTGCTGCTGCCGCTAACGCGGAGAAGCCCGTTGAGGTCGTCCAGTCCATTGTCAGAACATCCAGCAAAAATTCTCATTGAGCGATAAGTCGGGAGGCATCTGCCCTGCCGCAGAGCAGGGCGGGCCAAGACTGCTGGCCCGTCTTCTCAGCCTGTCTGGAAGGTATGTCCCATGGCAATTTGATTCCTCGAATGCACCAACCACTTGCTGACTGCCTGGAACCAGATATGCAGCTGCAACGCCGAAGTACATACGCGGCGCACGACGCTGAGAAAGGCGCCCGGGCCACTGCCGCCAGGGCCAAATCATGCTGTGAGACCAAGGTCAGCGATTCTGAGAACTTTAGGTCTCAGTTTCGGGTCATTTCACCGGACGCCATTCGACACTGCCGAACAACCTTCAAGGTTCGGGTTGATTACGAATACCTCAACACCGCGACAATGCTGCTCCTGCGAACCAGTGACACACGGAGCTTGCAGCGTCAGAGCTACGGGTGGCGTGACGTTCCATCTGCCTGTCTGAACCATTGGCCGTCCGACTACGTCTTATTGGATAAGCGCACTGATCTCCATTTGTGTCCTGGTCCGTAGCTGGGGCATCGGCTAAGCAGTATTCGCGGTCAGGGCGTGAAAGGCAACACCAAGGGAGCAGTGATGAAAAAGCAACTGGGCGTCGGCATCGCCGCCCTGGCACTTGCAGCAACGCTGGCCAGCTGTGGTGGGAACCAAGGAACCCCGAGCCCCACTACGGGAACGCCGCCGGCGACAGCAACCGCACCGGAGCCGGGAATGTCAACGACTCCTGCAGCCAACACCGAACTCAAAACCGCCAATTCGACGGCTGGCCAGATCGTGGTGGACAAAAACGGGATGAGCGTCTATTTCTTCACCAAGGATGTGAAGGACTCGGGTAAGAGCTCTTGCACAGATGCCTGCGCCGCTGCGTGGCCCGCAGTGACAACCAAGGCCGCTTCGCCGACCGTTGAAGGCGTCAGCGGCAAGATCGGAAGCATCAACGCAGCCGACGGCTCGAAGCAGATCACCATCAATGGCATGCCGGTGTACTACTACGCCAAGGACAAGAAGGCCGGAGACATCCTGGGGCAGGGAGTCAACAACGCCTGGTATCTGGTCAGCCCGGCTGGCGAGATGCTGAAATCGGCCGGCGGCGGCTACTAGCCCCTGTCGTCGGGTTTCCGAGTAGATGCTCTGCAGCCGGTTGTAAGCGGCCGCGGATCGACCCCTGTTAATCGTCCAGCATGCAGCCGGACGATGGGAACTGAACATCCGGGCGCCGGTTCTATTTGGATGGTGGCGACGTCCTAGATGGCTTCCAAGCTGGTGGCCTGGCCGATCTCGTTCAGAACCGCGTCAGGCGGACCGACAGTTCGCCGACGTCGGCCTGCCGCTTAACCGGCGAACTGGGCGGGCAGAGCTAGTCAGCGGTATCCGGGACGAAGGCCGCAGCGTTGGCGTTGAGCCAGTCCGGGGCGAGGTCGTAGTCCATCGCCATCTCGCTCACGATGGGGTTGACCGAGGCGGAGCCGCCGAAGCTGGCGTCGATCTCGGCGGTGAGGCGGTTGCCGGTACTTTGCAGGATGAGCCGAGGACGTCAAGGGCTTCCTGAATGGCATGACCCGGTACGCTGCCACGACCCCACTGATCAACGTTGGCCCCACTTATCCAAGAACCTCGCCGCCTCTGGCGCCTGCAGCGTATTGGGAGTCCCCCTCGAGCTGGGGAAGGATTCCTCAGCTGCCCTGAACTTCTTTGCCCCTGCGACCGGACTGTTCACTGACGCGGCCATTGACGAAGCCGTGGTCTTTGCCGGAACGGCCGCCCAGGCGCTCCGGCTCTCCCTCCGTATTGCCACCTTAGATCTGCTGGTCAGGGACCTGAAGGCCGCGATGGAACACCGCAGTGCCATCGACTTGGCATCGGGCGTGATCATGGAACAAAACCAATGCAGCCGGGGTGAGGCCTTCGCGATGCTGCTGCAGGCTTCCCAAAACCGGAACGAAAAGCTCCACGAGGTCGCCGAAGGCATCATCAAAGCGAAGACCGACACCCGCGGACGGACATCGATTACTAACTTCGACGACTAAACGCACGACAAAGCGTGCTATTCAGGCTACCGCCCGGTTCCGCTGAAGGTTGCCGGGATCCGGCCTGCGTCCAGCCAACCTTACCGACGGGTAAGGGTTACGTTCGCCTCCTGCGCAGACTAACCTGTTCGATGGTGGCCCGGGGCAACGATCATGGGCAGGAAACGTGCGGAGGGCCGGATTCGTGGCAAAGGCAGTGACATTTTCTATGACAGCAATGCCCACAAACGGTGCGCAGGGCAGCTTCCGCGACGACGTCCTGGGCCTGCGCACTGACGAAGTCCAGGATTGCATCCTGTCCGTATTTCACATCAGCGACTCTTACGCCCTGTTCACCGGCGAAGCCCTTCCCGCCCCGCACACGACCAGCAGCGCTGAACTCCGGGCGTACCTGCTCCAGCGGCTGGTCGGTGACGCAGCCGGCCTGGACCTGGACGTAAAGATCGCCTGGGCGGCAGAATCCGCCCGCTCCTGCTCGTGACCTCGGCCTGGCCTTCCGCGCGCGGGCCCTCATCACCGGTGGTCAAGGCATGCCGGACTAAGTCCGGCGCCGGCCCGCCAGCCTCATGAACCTGAAAGTGTGATCCGTTCCACATCTCGGATGGTAGTCTGATGCGCACATAAAGACGGCTCAGCCCCGGCTCTAGGGACACCCCTTTGGAAGGGCGAACCGTCGCCATAGTGCGTCATCCGGGGGGATCAGACTTATGGAGCAACAGGGCGCCACCAACGCATTGGCCACCGCGCCTTCCCGGCAGCAAGCATCCAGTAATCCTGACCAGACCGGTCCCGGCGTTGTGGTTGATCGAATCGAAGACGGACTGGTCGGCATAGTTCTTCCTGATGGCGCGCAGTTCACAGCAGCCCACACCTCGACCGTCAAAGATCAACTCCTTGCGGTCTGCAACGGAAAGCCCTGCGGCTTGCTCCTGCGTCTCGATGGAGTTGCCTCTATTGACCGGAACGCCGTGACCGGCTACGGGAAGGCGGCGACCGTCACCGCGCTGGCACTGGTGGGCAGCACCCCGGTGGACCGCGTCATGGCCAACAGGATTTTGCGAATCACATCCCCCCAATGCCCGACCGGGTACTTCACGGACGTACATGAGGCACTCGCATGGCTCCGCTCGCACCGGACCGATAGCCCGAACACTAAGGGATAGACCGAGGAGCTCTCCATGACAGAAGAATCAAACTTTGGCCACGCATCGGAGCCGGGCATCAACATCGCCGACAAGGGAACACTCCACCTCGACGGCGGCGTTCTTCAACTGCGCTGGAACGAAGGCGTGACAGTTGAGATCGAGGACGCCCATACCCTGCTCGATGCTCTGGACGCCCTAAGCAACGGCACCGCCCTGCCGATGCTCATACACGTCGCAGGAGTCAATTTCAGCCAGGCCTCACGCAAGGTCTCGCCCCCGCCCTCACGGGTATCCCGAATAGCACTTTTAGGATCGTCGCCGGTTGACCAGGTGGTCGCGCTCTTCCTCTTCCAGTTCTACCGGCTCCCCTGCCCCGTCAAATACTTCACCTCGCCCGGTAAAGCCATGGCCTGGGCCGCGGCCGCTGACCCCGCCAACGGCAGCGTCGTCTCTGCCTAGGTTTGCAATGTCCACAGCGACTTGCAGGATGCGTTGTCCGCGGTCGGGACGGGCGGGCAACGCCGTGAGACTCTTGCTCCAGCGGAGAGAGCCGACGTGGCCCCCGCTTGATCCAAGCGTCAACCTCCTCGACCAGGCATGTATGCCAAGAAGTCCTACCGGGAGGTCCGGTAACGGATCGCGTCTAACACTCTCCGAAACAACTCAGGAGTTCGCGCAACGCGGCTGCCTTCGTCCTGGGCCACGCCATCTGGATCAGACTAGAGCGCTGGACGGACTCACCAGCCACGCCACAGACACCGCGAGGCATTTGTGATGCAAATCGCCGCCCAATAGAAGACCAGGACTCCATCGACACCGCCGAGAACAAATACGGAGAAGACTGACGGCGGCCGAGACGACAGAGCCTTGACTCGCTCCCGGTCACGGGCGCACGCTGCAGGGGTCCGGCAAGTTTCGTCAACGAAGGACATCGCCATGACCACGGCACGCCAGGAAAACATCCGTCATGACCTTTCAACGGTCGCCGAACTCGCGGCGCAGCTTCGGGTGGACTCCATCCGGTCGAGCACGTCCGCGGGGTCCGGCCATCCGACGTCGAGCATGTCTGCCGCAGACCTGCTGGCTGTCCTCGTGGGCCGTCATCTGCGCTACGACTGGGATACCCCGCACCTGGACGGCAATGACCACCTGATCTTCTCCAAAGGCCACGCTTCTCCCCTGCTGTACTCAGTCTTCAAAGCCGTCGGCGTCATCTCTGACGAGGAGCTCATGACAAGCTACCGCCGCTTCGGCCAGCGCCTGCAGGGACATCCGACGCCGGAACTCCCGTGGGTGGATGTCGCGACGGGCTCGCTCGGGCAGGGATTGCCCGACGGCGTCGGCGTCGCCTTGGCGGGGAAATACCTTGACCGGCTCCCCTACCGGGTCTGGGTCCTGTGCGGCGACAGCGAAATGGCGGAGGGCTCCATCTGGGAAGCCTTGGACAAGGCCTCCCATTACGGCCTCACCAACCTGATCACCATCGTCGACGTCAACCGGCTGGGACAGCGGGGCGAGACCGAACTCGGCTGGGACATGGAAGCCTATGCCCGTCGGGTCCGGGCGTTCGGAGCCCAGGCGATCGTCATTGATGGTCACGAACTCGCCATGATTGACGAGGCCTTTTCGACAGCGGCAGCAACGCCCGAAAACAAGCCCGTTGTCATCCTCGCTAAAACCATCAAGGGAAAGGGCTTCGCCGACGTCGAAGACAGCCCGGATTGGCATGGAAAACCCTTCCCGCCCGAGATGGCTGACAGGGCGATTGCCGAACTCGGCGGCGAAAGAAGTCTGACCGTGCGCGGACCCCGCCCGGAAGGCGGGAAAAAGGCGGGCATCGACGCGCCAGGCGCAGCCCTTCCCAGCTACACAGTGGGCGAGAAAGTCGCTACCCGAAAAGCCTACGGCGACGCCCTGGCGGCACTCGGCGCCAACGACCCCGCCGTTGTTGCCTTGGACGGTGAGGTCGGCAATTCCACCCATTCGGATGAATTCGCCAAGGCCTTCCCTGGCCGGTTCTTCGAGATGTATATCGCCGAGCAGCAGCTCATCGCCGCCGCAGCAGGCCTGAGCACCCGGGGATACAAAGCCTTCGCCTCCACCTTCGCCGCATTCCTCACCCGCGCCTACGACTTCATCCGCATGGGCTCCATCTCCGGCGTCGATCTTCGCCTGTCCGGCTCGCACTCCGGCGTCGAGATCGGCGCCGACGGCCCCTCCCAGATGGCCCTGGAAGACCTCGCAATGATGCGCGCCGTGCACGGTTCCACCGTCCTCTACCCTGCCGACGCCACAAGCACCGCCGCCCTGGTGCAAACTATGGCTGAAACCCCGGGCATCAGCTACCTCCGCACCACCCGCGGCGCCTACCCCGTCCTGTACAGTCCCGCAGAACAGTTCCCGGTCGGCGGTTCAAAACTCCTCCGGTCCTCCGACAACGACGACGTCACCCTCATCGCGTCCGGGGTCACCCTTCATGAAGCACTCACGGCCGCAGAAATCCTGGCCGCTGAAGGAATCCAGTCCCGCGTCATCGACTGCTACTCCGTCAAGCCCATAGACACAGAAACACTCCTCACCGCCGCAGGCGAAACACAAGGCCGGGTCGTCATCACCGAAGACCACCACCCGGAAGGCGGCCTGGGATCAGCAGCCAAGGACGCCCTCCTCATGGCACCACCAAGTGATTTGTCCATTGCCCACCTGGCCGTCCGTGGCATGCCCGGCTCCGGAACCGGGCAGGAACTCCTCGCCTGGGCGGGTATTGACGCCCAACATATCGCCGAAGCAGCCCGGTACCTGGTCGCGGGAGGAACTTTCGTCGGTCCCGATGGTTCGGTTCCTCCCGGCCAAAAGCCTTAGGCCACCGGCACCAAACCAGCCACTGCCGGGTACCCACCACCGATGCCGCCCGTGCCAGTCGGGTGCTAACTCTCAGTGGGGCGGACAACAGCGTTGAAGCCCCCCGAAGGGTCCTTGCAACGTCCGTCTCGGACCCACGTAGCCGGGCCTGACGCCACTCCCCCAACACGCGTCGGGTCCGGCTACGTCCGGTCATTCCAAGGGAGTCCACAGTTCTTCCCCAGAGGCCGTGGGCACTGGAACTGGTCGGCAACGGTGGACCGGTGGTCGAATCTCCGGGACATGGCTTCCCAATCGCGTCCGCCGACTTCCATGCCTGCATTGGCGGCCCGGCGCATGGTTCACAGCGATTGCCAACTTTAGGAACGCGCGTGGATCAGGTTGCACGTCAGCGTCGACGGACGGAAAGATAAGGGTACTGTCAATTGCGTACTGGGCGCGCGGCATGGGAGTAGCGGAAACCGAATGGACTTCAGGCAAATCATTGAATCTGCTGGGCAGTATCTGGACTTCGCGGGAGTCGCCGTCATGGTCATCGGTGCAGTGATCTCGGTGCCTCTGGCTGTGCGGGGACGGAGGTTGCCCGGAACCAGCGAGGGGCGGAAGGGGTCGTCCCCGTACCGGCAGTACCGGCAGCTCCTGGGCCGCTCCATACTCCTTGGCCTGGAACTTCTGGTCGCTGCGGACATCATCCGCACCGTGGCAGTGACGCCGACATTTACCAGTGTGGGCGTATTGGCCGTCATCGTCGTTATCAGGACCTTCTTGAGCTTTTCACTCGAACTGGAGATCACCGGAAGGTGGCCGTGGCAGAAGGCTGACGATCCGTCCTCGGCAGAAGCATCAGGAACAAAGTCCATCTAAATCCGGCGAACTGGCTTGGCCGCTCAGGCGTCCAGGCATGACAAATCTTGGCATGCAGGCTCCAGTTTTGTTCGGCGGTTGGCCACGCCCGTGCTGTACGACAGATCTGTCAGCACGTTTCAAGCCTGGGGGATTGAGTATGAAAAGGCCTTCTGCACGTCTACGTTAAATGGCCATCAACGGCGCAGGACCCTTGTCAGCCCTGCTGGCGTGGTGAGGTGCGGGTGCCTCGCGTGTTTCGGTCTTCCGTCATGCACCCATCCGGCAGACCGGCAATGAGCCCAAACCTCTGTTCATCGGCGTAAGTGGCGAGGCTCCCCGAGCGACGCCGCGCCACCAAAAAGCCGCCCCGAACCAAAAGGGGCAGGGACGGCCCTTCGGCTGACGCTGGCTACGGTCGATTTAGTTCGGCCACCACCCGATGGTTGCATGGTTGGTCGAGGGCTTCGAAGTGGAGGACGTGGTGCTGTCCTGGTCCTTCGGCGCGGCGTTAGCCGGAGCGGCAATCCCTGCTACGGCGAGAATGCCGGTCATGAGAAGTGTGGCGGCAAGTTTTTTCATCGCGATGTTCCCCCCTTGTGGTGGTGCTGATGTGATACGTGTGCACGTACCGGCGTCAGTATACGGTTTTTCGCTGCCGCTTATAAGCCCGCAAGACCAAACTTGTCAAGGGACTTTCTAGCCGCTGGGTCCCGCTTCGGTCGCGTTTTAAGGTCTTCCAGCGCAATACCGCAGCTACTCCCCCGTGGAAGCAATTCATGCAAATACTGCCCTCTCGATAGCCCCATTTGCCCGCCCCCAGTTCGAGGTCGGCGGGTGGTGCTCTTTGGGCTACACCGGCTGGGCCTAAGCGCCCCATCTGGTCGCACGTCAGCCATGTCAATCAATTCGCAGGAGCCCGGTGAAGACCAACGACGCGGAAAAGGAGTCCTGGCCTTATTCTCGCGCATGTTGCCGACCTTCTGTTCTCGACGTCTTCGGCGGGCGAGGCCCAGGCTGCCTCCGTAGGGAAAGGCGCCCTCGGTCATCCGCGATGTTCAGCGGCGGTCGAAGGTGAGGCCGCCAGGGACCTGGAAGGTGGGCATGATCTCGATCATGCCGATGTTGACGTGTCGCGGGGTTTCGACGGCGTTGACGATGTCGTCGGTGGTGAGGGATTCGTAGCCTTCATAGTAGGTCTTCCACGCCTCT
The DNA here is from genome assembly GCF_046536215.2 of Arthrobacter globiformis. Classification (GTDB taxonomy): domain Bacteria; phylum Actinomycetota; class Actinomycetes; order Actinomycetales; family Micrococcaceae; genus Arthrobacter; species Arthrobacter globiformis_E. The sequence goes on from NZ_CM143421.1 coordinate 790,282, forward strand.
TCCATGGCCTCGGGGCTTCCGCCCATGTTCCGGCCAAAGATTTCCGTTTCGACCCGGCCGGGGCAGATTTCGGTGACGCGGATGCGCTTTCCGACGGTGTCGTTCCGCAACTGGCGGGAGATCTGGTGGACGGCCGCCTTCGTGGCGTGGTAGGCGGTGTGCCCGTAGAAGTTGTAGAGGCCCGCGATTGAGCTCACGTTCACGATGTGGCCGAGGTCGCGCTCCACCATTCCCGGCAGGATCAGGCGTGTCAGTTGAAGGAGACCCCGGAGGTTGACGTCGATGATCTCGTCGAGATCCTCCTCTGAGGAACTGAGAATGTTCCCCGGCCGGGAGACCCCGGCGCAGTTGACGAGGACGTCGACCTCAATGCCGTCGAGCTCTGCGGCGATCCGCGAGCTCCTTGAGCCGCTCTTCGTTGCGGGCTACGGCGTGGACGGCGAGCCCCCGCTTGGCGAGGCGTTCGGCGATCACGGCCCCCATTCCGGTCGAGGCTCCGGTCACGAGGGCGGTCTTGTAGTCAGCGAAGGGCATTCAGTTCTCCCGGGAAAGGACGAGGCTGTGCGCTAACGGCACGGCCGGGTTGTTTAGTGTGGTCAGTGGTGGACTGGATTGTGTTGGCCACCGCATCCACCCTGTGGGGCGGCCGGCTGGCCCATTGACCAGCGGCCGCTCCACTCGCGGTCGAGCTACTGCCCGATCAGCTCAGGCGGACGACAACCCGTCACTTTTCGGCGCCAGGCTTAGCGGCAAGATGGCGCGTGGCCCTGCCTGGGAATGCGGTCACGGCGGTGACAGCGGCCTTCTCTCGCCCGCTCTGCTGCACCTCGTCGAGCTCCTTCAGCGTGTACTTGCCGGTCTCCTTGGCAGTGAGCGCCGAGATCCCTGCGAAGGCCATGAACCCGAGCGCGACCAAGGACGGGCCGAACCATCCCTTGAGGTCGGAGCCAGCGAGTGCTGTCGCGAGAACGGGGCCGACGACACCCGAGATGGCGAAGCCGATCTGGGTGCCAAGGGCGAGCCCGGAGACGCGCAACCGGCCGGGGAACATCTCTGCGAAGAACGACGGCCAGGACGCGTTCACCATCGAGTAGAAGAGGGAGTAGTTGATGATGCCGAATGTAAAGATCAGCCCCCAGTTGCCGGTCGTGATCGACCAGAGGTAAGGCACCATCGTGATGCCTACGCCGACCGTTCCGAGGAGGAACATTGTCTTGCGTCCGATCTTGTCCACAAGGAAGCCGGCCAGAGGCGTGATTCCGAGGGCGATCACTGCCGAGACCGTCGTCGTCAGGAGCATGGTCGGCTTGTCCAGCTTGTATCCGGCGGTTCCGAATGCCACCGAGAAGGTCTGCATCATGTAGCTCGTGCCCGCGATGAGCGCACAGAAGACGATCCGCAGCACCGCGCGCCAGTGGAAGCGCAGGAGATGCATGAGGGGGGCGACGTTCGCCTTGGCGGCCTGGACCTTTACGAACTCGGGCGGCTCCTCGATGTGGCGCCGGATCAGGTAGGCGGCGACGACTACGACGGCGGAGGCCCAGAACGGAAGCCGCCAACCCCAGCTCAGCAGCTGCTCCGAGGGCATGGCGGCGATCGGGATGAAGACCAGCAGCGTGAGCAGGGTGCCGGAGGAGGAGCCCAACGTCGTGAAGCTCGCGAGGAACCCGCGACGGCCCTCGGAAGCATGCTCCAGGCTCATGGTGATCGCGCTGGGCTGCTCGCCGGAAAGGCACAGTCCTTGGATGACGCGGATCAGCACGAGCAGGATCGGGCCAAGAGGACCGATCTGAGCGTATGTCGGCAGGCACCCGATCAGGAAGGTACAGCCGCCGATACCGAACAGCGTGATCATCATGACGAACTTGCGGCCGCGGCGGTCGCCCATCGGTCCCAGGATGAGAGAGCCGAGGGGGCGTACCGCGTAGCCGACCGCGAAGGTGATCATGGCGAGCAGCACGCTGATGCCCTGGGGTAGTTCGGGCGAGAAGAAGAGGACGTTCAGAATCAACGCCGACGAGGTGCCGTACACCGCGAAGTCGTAGTACTCGAGGGTCGTGCCGATCCAGGCCGCGACTGCGGCCCTGACCGGAGTCTTCCTGGGAAGTATGGTTTCAGTCATTTCGTCTCCATTGGCGAAGGGGTACAGCGGCCTTCCGGCACACGTGGGTTGCGGAGAGAGATCTCGAAGGGAACGTCCGGTTGCTCGTGGTGTGAGCACTCTCGAATGACTATCGCGAGCTCGTACGGCTTTGCGGACTGGCCTCTGAGATCAAGTTAGCGTTTGAGGAGTGGGTCACACAAAGACAGCTTTTGTGTTCCTACATAGCGATTCGTTATGGCAAGGTTTCGAAAGGCAGGACACGTTTGGACAACCGGAATCTCGATGACTTCGTGAGCATCCTGGACTCGGGCTGCATCACGAGGGTCGCCGCAGGGCTGCACCTTAGCCTGCCCCACCACCAACGGCAAAAAGGGGACCGACCCCCCCGATGGTTATCGCCCCGCGACACTTCCGGGGCAAGCTCCTCAGCCTGATGGCCGTCGCATGGGCTGCAGGATCCGCTTTCGCCTACCTCGCCGGATTCCTCCTATCCGGTCTTGGTAAGGAATCTTGGCGGTTCATGCTGATCGCCAGCGCAATCCCCGAACTCATCGTCTTAGCCGTCCGCGTTGGCATACCGGAGTAGTCTTCTACGTCTGCCAGGTCATCCCGTACTTCGCCCTGGGTACCTTCTCGCCACAAATCATGGCAGCCCTCGGCGTCACCAACAGCCTCGCGGCCGGGGCCACCTACAACGTATTCCTGCTCACCGGCGCCATCGTCGGCATGATCATCGTCGACCGGCTCTCCCGGAGGCTCTTCCTCATCGGAAGCTTCTTCATCGGAGCCGCCCTCCTGACAGCACTCGTGGTCCTCTCCCCCTCGAGCACACTGCTTGCCATCATCCTCTTCGCTGCCTTCGCTCTCGTCCTGGCGGCCGCCGCGAACCTGGAATTCATCGATCCACCTGGGCTGTTCCCACCGAAATCCGGGCCTCCGGACTCTCGAGCCCGACCGTAAATAAATGAACCATAGAGGGTGCACCTCAAACAGGTGCACCCTCTGGGGATTTTCCCTTTTATCTGCCGTGGACCGTTTTGCTTTTGAACCTTACGAAAGGTCGACTATCGGCGTTCATCGAGGCTGTCATTAAATGAGAGATTCGGTCACCTGACGGTGGCTGCGGACGAGGAAATGTAGGTAGCGTTCGGACCCTGGTGGAACGTGTCCCCCTGAGTACCGGTTCGAACCGTATCCATAAAAAGTCATTTGGCGACATAGGGAGTTCTTTATATAAGCTCATATTCCTCTATAGATTGCTTGGCGGGGCCGGGGCCGCGTCGGACAGGCGTATAAAGCCCAGTCCGCGCCGGCGCAGCACGGGAACGGCGGTTTTGATTCCGTCGGCAGTGCCAGCTGAGGGATGGTTGGCGTGTGCGATAACAATGTCCCCCGCTACTGCCTTGGATACCTGGGCCGCGACCGTGGGCGCCGGAAAGGTCGCACCGCCGTCGCCATTGACGCTGAAGCCGGCCGCAAGCAACCCCATCGACCTGGTGACCTCCACAGCGACGTCGTCGAAGAAGGCCGTGCCCGGGCGGAAATACCGTGGAGGCTTGGGCAGCAGGCCGGCCAGATATTCCTGGTTGATGCTCACTTCGTCGAAGCAGGCGCCGACGTCGCGGGTGCCGGCAATTCCGTAGGCACTCTTTCCGTTCACGGACATCGGCCGGTGGGCTGACCCGTGGTTGGCGATTTCGAACAGCGGATTGGTGATGAGGCGCCGGGCGGTCCTCTTGTTCGCGTGCAACCAGCGGTAGTTGAGGAAGAAGGTGGCCGCGACGTCATGGCGCTCCAGGAAATCCAGCAGGTCCCTGTCCACGCGGCTTCCTCCAGGGCCGCCGCAGCAGTCGAACGTCAGGGCGATGGCGTTGCGGGCGGCCGTTCGGAGCTGGACCCCCGGCGCCTCCAAGCCCCAGTAGCGTGGCGTCGCAGTGCCGTATTTTTTGACGGTCTGGGCGCGCTCGGCCAGCAAAGCGACTTTGGCGGTTCGGGTCTGCACGCGGTCGTCTGGCCCCGGCCGGGGGTCCGAGGGCCGTGCGGACTCCGTGGCTCTGGGTGGAGCTGCGGTTCCGCAGGCGGAAAGGACGGACGCCATGCCTGTCAGGAGGAAGGCTCGCCGGCCGGGCACGGAGGACAAGAACGCGGGTTCGGGGCCCGATGACGGGACGTCCCGCAGAGTGGAGTCGGAGCGCAGCGTCGGGGTCACACAAGAACTTTAAGCGCAAAGCCGGAACGGCCCGATTTTCAGGGAAACATTTGGTGCCACCGCACCGATGGGACCGCTCGAGCTGGTCGTTAGGTCTGGACCCACGCTGGTGCCGGATCCGACGCCGAGAAGGAAGGGAGAGTGCCGGGCCATTCTTCTACCTATCCGCCCGGCGCTGCTCCGAACTGTCTTTGCCCCCTCCACGGCAACGGCCGCCGACGGCGACCAGACCCACCAGGCAACGTGGCCAGCTGAACGGCAGCTCTGCCTCGGGCACCGTCACCCAGCACCGGCAACGAGGCCGACGTGGTCCTCAGCGTCTCTGGCCTCGCCCAGACGTTCACGAACTCGCGCTCAAATGTGGAATAGCCACCAGCGGGTACGAGGCGAATGCCCCCGCTGGCCCAAACCGAGGACCTGGAGGAGGCCTGGGCAGAACTCACCGCAGCCGCCCAAGGCTCCAAGGTTTTGAACTTCCCCGCATGCACCCGTTCGGGGGTGCCGTGGGGCCAGGACTCGGCAGCTGTCCGTCTTCTGGCCGCGCTACTGCGTGAATGCCCTTCGGACGGACAACAGACGACCTAGGCGAGTGGAATCATCTCGCTGAGTGGCCTCGGTTTTCGTAGCCTAATTGCGAACAGGCTCCTTTGTTATAGGGGCAAATGCGGCCCTCGGGCATCCATGGACAAGGCACGAAAAATCGCCTCCCCCCTGCTCGGGCGCGGCGAACCCGGGCTGTATGTCCACACTCCGAAACCTGAATTTCCGGTGTTCGGGGCCAGGTCTGCCGGTTTGGTTTGGGGTGCAAAGGACCCAGACCATGGCCATGCCGCATGGTGTTTTGAACCTCGCCGGAGGCACAATGGACTACACAGATTACATTTCCGGTAGAGGACCGTGCGGCATGAAAACAGCAAAGACGGCCAGCGTTCTTCTACTGGTGGGAATGCTTTCCGCAATGTCAGCGTGTGGTTCCGGTGGCGGCACACCCACGGGAACGGTGACCGCGTCTGCTTCGTCCATCCGTCGTCGTCCATGACGGCAACGGGCAGCCCAGCAGTCTCCGGGCCGGCAGCTTCGGCGACCGGGATCACTATTCAGGATTTCTCGTATCAAACTCCCATGTCCGTTCCCCCGGGCGCGAAGGTGACGGTGACCAACATGGACTCTGCCGCCCATACGGTGACGGCGGACGAGGGCTCTGCCTTCGATGTCCATGTTCAGGGCAGCGGCGGAACTGGCACGTTCACCGCACCCTCCAAGGCCGGAAGCTACCCCTTCCACTGCACCTTCCATGCGAATATGCACGGCACGCTGACGGTCAAGTAGTCCAAGCGCTAGGGAGCGCACATCGATAGCTGCGCCAACCGTCTTCAGGTTCACGCCCCAGTTACATGTGGGTGCACGACCTACACGTTGCGTAGAGCCACAAGCAGCCGCTCGTGCTCGGGATGCCTGAAAGCGGCGGAGGGGTCCACTTTCTTAAAGGAACACCGCCCTGGCCAGCGGGTTGCGGGGGCTTCGCCCCTGCGGGCCCCACGGCAGCCATCGCAAGTGGCCACGCCGACCGGATTCGAGGCCGTCCACTACTCGCCCCCGCACCTCGTTTGACTGCGGCACGCAACCTGCGCCGGTTCAGACATACCCCGGTGAGAGGCCATGGATACAACCAATTAACCTGTCAAGCTCTTGACCGGGAGCGGACCCCACCTTTAGAGTCCTGATATATGAGTAATATATGTCACATCTTGACCGGCCCTGGACTCGAGGTTTTGATCTCGATGGGCCGGCACGAGGGTGCCGGAGTCCAAGGCCTTGCCCACTCCACCTCGAAGAGCAGTGATATATGACCACGCCGAAATCATCTCGTGAGTCCAGCGCGGCCGTATCGGCTGGCATCGAGCCAGCCGGCCTCGTCCAACAGTCGCCAAAGGCGGCGGCTGTCCGTGCGTCCAGGAAACGGCGCACTGGTGCCGTTGCACTGAAGCTAGAAGGGAACAAATCTCAATGACCCATCCGACCAGGACGACGGCCTCCGTCGACACCTCCATATCAGAAGAGACCAGCTCCAAGTTCAAACGCCGCTTCATGGTGCGGCTTGTCGCTGTCTTCATCGGCGGGATGTTCCTCGACGGTTATATCCTCGGAATCATCGGTCCCGTCACCGGGCTCATGCGGTCAGATCTCCAGCTCGACGCACTATCTCTGGGCATGATCGCTGCCGGCCCCCTGGCTGGTATCTTCGTCGGCTCCCCGCTGGCCGGCTGGGCTACTGACAAGTTCGGACGCAAGCCCATGTTCCTCGTGGACATGGGCCTGTTCCTGATCGCCTCGGCAGCCCAGTTCTTCGTAACCTCCGGAGACGGGGCCGTGATCCAGCTGGCCATCATCCGGTTCTTCATGGGCGTCGCGATCGGCGGCGAGTACTCAATCGGCGGGCCATTGCTATCCGAGTTCTCTCCTCCGAAGCTCCGCGGGCGTTTGCTCGGGCTGACGCTGATCGCCTGGTACGTCGGTTTCATGATGGCATTCATCATCGGCACGCTCCTGCACGACGCCGGCACCCCATGGCGCCTCGTAATCGGCACGAGCACGATACTCGCATTTGTCCTGTTCCTCGCCCGCATCGGCCTCCCCGAATCGCCGAGCTGGCTCATTTCGAAGGGACGGCGTGAGGAAGCACTCGCGATCGCACGCAGATACATCGAATCACCCGAGATGCACAACAGCATCACCGAAGAGATCGATCTGAGGATGATCCAGGAGGCTCAGGCCGCGCAGAGCAGGACCAAAATCAAGGGCGCCTCCTTTGGGATGCTGTTCTCGAGGCAGTACTGGCGCACCACCCTCTTTACCGCAGGTTTTTGGTTCTGCGCGGTCACTCCGTACTTCGCGATCGCGACCTTCGCCGACGACGTGCTCAACCACTTCGGCTTCGGCGGCGGCTGGGCCGGTGGAGTCGGCCTGTCCGCACTTGCTACCGCGGGTGTCGTCATCAGCGTGCTTCTGATTGACAAGCTCGGCCGCCGAATCCTCACCGTGCCCGGGCAGTGGCTCTGCGCAGGCATCCTGCTGATCATCGGGCTCTGGACGAACGCACCAGCGATCCTCGTGCTCGTCCTGTTCCTCGCCTTCTCCTTCTTCAATGCCGGCTACACCACGATGACCCAGGTCTATCCGTCCGAGGTATTCCCCGGCCATCTGCGCGGCATCGGCACGGGCTTCGCCGCGGCCTTCAGCCGCATCGGAGCCGCACTCGGCACCTTCGCACTGCCATGGGCGATCAGCAACATCGGCATGGGCCCAAGCATGGTCGTAGCCGCCGCCGTCGCATTACTCGGCGCAGGCCTCTCGCAATGGCTTGCACCTGAAACGAAGGGGCGCACCCTCGCCGAGATCTCAGCAGACTTCTCCCACTGACACCGGGACTACACAGTGACTTCGAGTCAGAGCTAAGGCCCTCGGGCGGATCTGCGCGGGGAGGGGACCCAGCAGTCCGTGGCCGCCGCGATGCGACGGCTCGGTTGGAAGTGGTCGCAGGCCACCGTCTGAAGCGTTGAAAAAGGCGAACGCCCTTTGAAGCTGCGCGAAGGGGCCAGATCTTGCCGTAGTACTGGGAACCACGGTTGAGACCCTGGTTGGAGCTGACCCCGGCTTGGTGCTTTCTTTTGAACGAAATCGCGCACGTGCCGGAGAGCATAGCTGCGCATCAGAAGAAGGTCGCGGCTCTCGAGCAGGAACCTGCAGAAACGAAAGCCGCGCCCGAGCGCTTGCAACAGGAGGGCCTGGACTTGGAGGGCGCGTTCCGCGCCGGAGATGACGTGAGCGAAAACCTGACCGAACTGGCTCTGCTGACCCAGCTGAGGCGCCCCGGTCAATCGTCATAGTCATCCAGGTCGCGGTCCAGGTCCAGGTCCTCTTCGACCTGACGAAACGCTACCGGGCCAGCCAGATCACGTTCTTCGGGTCGTCAGCACGAGCAAGTCATGATGGAACACCATCGCGTCCACCGGCCTGGTGTCCACGAACAGCACCGCCACCGTGCGGGAGTGGACTACGGCATATCGGGTCAGGAATGGATCCCGGTGTACTCCTCGGCGTCCATGCCGTCGCCGAGCAGAACCCGCTCATCAAGTCTGACCAGGGCTCGGCAACTCTGTCACAGACCTGACCCAAAGGGCTAGCGACTGCTACCCCTGCCACCAGGGAATACCCGCCGAGGGCCCCTACTGCATCGAGGGACTGAACCCATGAGGGCTCAGTCCCTCCCCTATTGTCCCCTGCTTTCTGCGTCGCCCCCTCCAGGCCCCAAGGTTTACTGGGAATCCTCTACCGCAGTCATTTTTAGTTGCCATTAGCAAAGGCGCACAGTTTTGAAACAGTCTTTATATTCAGGATTTAGTACACGATCAACGGACCCATCGTGCGTCGGAACGTATCGGTCATGTACATTGCCGGGGCCGTATTCGAGGGCGGGCCTCGATACCCACGCTCGAACTTCATTCACGGAGCTCATTGACGAATCAGCCTGAAGTTTCATCAGACTTTCTCATAGTTCAGAGCCGGCTCGTGCAGTCCAGCCGGCCGGGCACGTGCGCACGGTCCGAGGGCAGCGCCCGTCACAGGGCTTCCCACCGCCTCGAACAGCCTCTGTTCCGCACTGCGATGGACCGTGCTCACCGGTTTATGGCCACTGGCCTTCAGACGTAGCCACCCGTCGTCGCGAAGCCACTGATTCCTGTCTGCGGGGACTCAGTCACCAAGCAGCCTTCCATACGGATAGTCCACCCATTGACCCGGGACACCGTCGCCGGCCACCGCCTCCGCACCGCGCATGACTGAATGATAATCAGCTGGATAACGGGCGCCCTCCAGCACTGCATTCGGATCTACGTTGTTTTGAATTTCCCCATCCCGAAATCGGACGTCGTAAGTGAAATATGTTCTGCCAAATAGCAGGGAACGACGCTTCCTGGTTACCCTCGTCGCTCTTACATGAATCGGTAGGGGCTTTGTCATCTGCTGTCCTTTGTAGATCTGCCCATCATGGTCGACCGAGAGGGTCGAGGACGCGCAAATCGCTATTAGGTTGGAAGTCTTGCGAATATCTAGGATATCCGTCGACCGCGTTGCGTTCGAGTTGGTAGAAGGGTGAATCGAGGTCTACTCCGATGTCCACAATTTTCTTCCCAGAATTGACCTGAGTGTTGATCCATGCCCTGTTAAAATTCTCATCAACGGATGTCTCTGCGCGAGTAAGCACTCGCCGCACCAGGGACTCTGGATCTGCCCGTAGCCTTATGTTTTCCATTGGATCGCGGATCCAGCTGGGTGTACCCGTGTAGTACGCGTACCCATGCGCATCTGCATAGGGAATGACCCGTCCGTCCATCCACCTGCCGATCGCCACAGTTCCCGCGTCCGGTCGGACGGTGACCGTCGCCAGCATTCTCTGACCGATCTTCTGACCAACGGCGCCGCCGAGACCACCTGTAGCCGCACCGAAAAGCGTACCCTGCGCAGTTGCTCCCAAGGCCCCCGAAATAGTGTGGGGGCCAGGTCCCGTGTAGTAGCCGTAGGTGCTCTGAACGCCTCCCGAGATGCCGCCTGAACTGGCCCCAGCCACAAGGGTTGCCTTCATTCCGGTGAACCCGGCACGAGCAGCGATACTCGCACCGCCAAAGGCGCCGAGAGCCCCACTAAGGGCGACCTGACCCCAGTTGACCTCGCCGGTAGTGGCCTTCTGAATGATGGTGTCAGCGCCAGCCCCGATGAGCACCATCCCGACTGGTCCCCCGACGCCGGTAGCCACGAGGACGCCGCCTGCGATCACCATCGCACCGCCGGCGAGGTATTCCCAGTTGTCTCCCAGCCAGTCTCCCGCGGCCGCGAATGCTCCCCGTGTGGAGCCGTCATAGGCTTTCAGCTCGCCGTCGGTGAGGGGTCGCAGGCCGGTGGGGTCTGTGGTGTTGAGGGGGTTGTTGCCGGCGTAGGCGTAGGGGTTGCCGTTCCAGCCGGCGCCGAGGACGGGGGCGAGGGGGTCGGTGGAGAGGAAGCCGCGGGCAGCGGGGTCGTATGCCCTGGCCCCAAGCCATTCCAGGCCCGCGATGTCGACGCCGCCGTTGCCCGTCAGGGTGATCCCGGCGGGCAGCATCCCGGCCAGCCCGGAGGCAGCACCGGCCGTGCCGCCGGGGCCCGGTTCGGGGACGGCGGGGGTGCCGAGAACGGCCCAGGGGTCGGTCTGGTCGGTGGGGCGGGCTGCGCGCCAGCCCGGTGCCGTCCACGCGTCGCCGATGCCGGTGACGCCACCGGGCAGGGAGAGGACCTGGCCGCCGCTGATGCCGGCCAGGGTGGGGATGGGGTTGGCGGTGTCCCACCAGAGCTCCGCGCCGTCGATGCCGGCGAGCTCGTCCAGGGCGTCCACCCACAGCCCGTGCCGGGACGTGATGGCGCCGTCGGCGGTGCGTTCGGTGGTGCCGCTGAGGTGCCCGGTCGGGCCCCAGGCGTATTCGGTCCAGGACCCGTCGGGGTGGATCAGCCGGGTACGGCGCCCCAACCCGTCGTGGACGTACTCCGACCGGGATCCGTCGGCGCCGGTGACGGCGAGGAGCTGCCCCGCGGCGTCGTACTCGTACTCCCGCGAACCGGCCGGGGTTGTTTCGCGCACCAGGCGCCCGCCGGCGTCGTACTCCCACTCCGAAACCGATCCGGTTCCGGAAGGCTCCGGCCCTTCGCTCCGGCGAGTGGTTGTGGCCGAGATCATCTGTCCGGCCCGGTCGTACCCGTACCGGGCCACGGCGCCGCGACGGGTCAGGGCCGTGATCCGGCCGTCGTCGTCCCGGCCGATCATGGTGACATCAGCGACGCCCGGAACAGCTCGGTCGACGCGGCTGTGTTCGGACAGGTGCCCGTCGCGGTAGGCCCATTCCTGGACCAGGTCCCCGGCCCTCGCGGAGGTGATCCGCCCCGACGCGTCGTGGGTGAACACGGCCTCCCCGAGCCGGGGGTTGCTGACGGCGGTGACCCGACCGGCAGCGTCCCGGGTGTACGTGGTGGTGGTTCCGTTCGCGTCGGTGAACCCGGTGCGGTGCCTGTCCGCGTCGTACTCCCAGGACAGGCCCTGGCCTGCGCGGGTGCGGGAGGTCAGCAGCCCGCGCCGGTCAAACCCCAGCTCATGTTCGACCGCCAGCCCGGCCGGGCCGGTGTAATCAGTGATGACGACGCGGCGGCGGGCCGGGTCCCGGTCGACGGCGGCGAGCAGCTTCCCGTCGAACGAGGTCGAGGATTCACGGCCGGCCCGGTCGTAGGTCCAGGTGGTGGTGTGCCCGTCCGGGCCGGTCTGGGACAGCTGCCGCCCGGCCGGATCGTAGGTGGCGGTGGTGACCCGTCCGAGCGGATCGGTGACCGAGTCCACCCGGTCCGTGGCAGTGTAGGTGCGCGTGCTCACCCCGCCCACCGGGTCGGTGATCCGGACCAGGCGCCCGCGGGCGTCGTACTCGAACCGGGTCCGCCCGCCCGCACCGTTGAGCGTCCCGGTCAGTTCCCCGGCGAGGTTGTATTGGAACCGGCGGGTGCCGTACCAGGAGTCCTGGGAGTAGGTCAGCCGCCCGGCCTTGTCATAGCCGTACCGCGACACCCCCCTGCCCGGGGCGCGGTGCAGCACGAGGCGCCCGCACGGATCATACCCGAACGTCTCGACCTCGCCGGTGGGCAGCGTCCGCGCAACCACGCGCTGGTCGGCGTCGTACGCCAGTTCGGTGACGGCGCCGAGAGGGTCCGTGGTCCGCCAGGGCCGCCCGCACCCGTCGTACTCGTAACGGGTGACCGCGCCCGCGGGGGACGTGACCGAGGTGATCTTCCCGGCAACGTCCCGGTCCAGCACCGTCAGGCCGCCCTCGCCGTCGACGATTTCCACCGGGTTGCCGGCCGCGTCATAGGAAACCAGTTCGGCGGAACCGTCCACCCCCTGGACCCGGGTGGGGCGCCCGTACTCATCGAAGCTGTACGTCGCGGACGCAAACGCGTCCGTCAGGGTGGCCGTGCCCGCCCCGCGGTCCGCGGCGGCCGCCGCGCGGACCCCGGTGGGGTCCACGACGGCGGTCAGCACACCGAGTTTGTCGTATTCCCGTACCCAGTCGTGGCCTGCGGGATCCGTGATGCCGACCAGCCGGGAAAGCGTGTCGTGGGTAAAACCCCACCGGGCACCGTCCGGCAGCACCGCGGCCGTGACGTTACCGAGCTCGTCGAACACCCGCTCAACAGTCCGGCCCAGCGGGTCGGTGGTGCGGACGAGTTCGCCGTTCGCCGCGTACTCCAGTTCGGTCCGTCCGCCGTCCGGGGCGGTGAACGCGGTGGTCCGTCCCGCGGCATCGTGGTCGAAGGTCCAGACGGCGCCATCCGGATCCTCCCGGCGCACCAGCAGCCCGGCCGCGTTGTAGCCGAAGCGGGTTTCGGCCCCGGACGGGCTGACCGCCGCGACGGGGCGGCCCGCGTCGTCCCGGACGATCCTTGCGGTATCGCCTGCGGCGTTCCGGGTCGCGACCAGGTCGCCGAACGCGTCGTACTCAAACCAGACGCTCACGCCGGCGGGGTCCACGACCCGGGTCAGCAGTCCGTTCCGCCATTCCAGTTCGGTGCGCCCGCCCAGCGGGTCCAGGATCGCCGAGGGGTCGCGTGAGACGTCGTCGGCGTATTCGTAGGAGACCACGGCACCTGACGCGGTCACCAGGGTGGTGAGCCGGTCCTGTCCGTCCCAGCCGTAGGTCAGGTCGGCGCCTTCCGGGGTCACGGTCCGGGCCTTGCGGCCCCGCCCGTCGTAGGCGTGCACCGTGACCGCCCCGTCCCGCTCCGTTAAGGAGACCAGGTTCCCGAACTTGTCGTAAGCCATCGACTGGCGCCGGTCATGACTGTCCAGGACGCCGACCAGGCGCCCCTTGGCATCGGCGATCCACGAGTTGGAGCGGGTCCCGTCCTCATCGGAGACGACCGTCACCCGGCCCGGAAGGTACGCGAACCTGGTCCTGCGCCCGTGCTGGGTGACCTGCAGGACGACCCTGCCGTTCTCGTCGTAGGTGTTCTCCGCCTCGAGAACCCCGGCGGCCGACACCACAGCATCAATCAGGCCCTGCCCGTTCCACCGGTACGTCCGTGCGCCCAGCCCGGTCGCCACCCGGCTGAGCCTGCCGGCGTCGTCGTACCCGTACTCCACCCGGCGCCCGTCCGAAGCCCTGACCACCGCAACCCGGCCGTCAACATACTCCACATCAAGGAACCGGCCCCGCACATGCCCCAGCCGCACCACCTGCCCGGCACTGCCGCCCTCGTCCGCCCTTTCCCCCAGAACGAAGGGCGGGCTTTCCCGGAGAACGGAGACCGTCCGGCCCGGCCCCGACCCGGCACCAAGCCATACCCCGGCCAGGGTGTAGGCCCACCACGCGCCCTGGTTGTCCCGGACCACCAGCGCCTCGGCCGTGCCCGCCGGCACCGCGGCCAGCTCCGTAAGAAACGCCGCGGTCACGGGCTCGCGGGTGAGCCAGTAGTTCTCCCCCGTGCCGCGGGCCCAGCCTTCCCCCTCGCGGGGGAAGTCGACCGCCCGGCCGTCGGCCATCACCCACCGGCAGCCCTCATCCGAGACCGCCAGGTGCTGGTCCAGCACCGAGGCCCACCCCGGACCAAACACCCCCGGCGCCTCCAAACCAGACGCCAGCGAGTTATACATCCGCGACAGCACCAGGTTCGAAGCCACCCCGGCGAACCCCAGATCCGTTTCCGGCTCGATGAAGTTGCCCGTGGCCGTGTTCACCGGGTCATTGGCGTACCCGCTGGACGGCACCGCGCCCGCCGCCATCGGCGGGTCGATCACCAGCGAGGAGCGGCTGGCGCTCACCCCGGCCGCCGCCAGCGCCTCGTTCACGGCCGCGTCCGAGAGGGTGGAAACGTTCCCCTCTCCCCCGGCGGCGGCAAACGCGTCCGCGACAATCACCGCCCACCTCGCGTCGTTCTCGTTGGCCCGCAGGTACTCCCGGTAAGCACGGACAACTCCCGACGCCTCAATCCGCCCCCAGTAACAGCCGGACCCGAACGAGGACAGGTGTCCCTCCAGGACACCCGGGGCCGAGGCCAACCCGTCGTCCAGGCCGCGGGAGTTCGCCGCGAAAGACCGCAAACTCGCCGGCCGCGCCGAGGACGTCCCGCCCCCGTACCCGCCGCCCGGCGGCGGTGTCTCCCGGGACCCCGTCCTGGCCTCAGCCGGGGCAAACGTCGGAGCACTCCCCGGCCCCGCGTTCGGCCGCTCACCCTCACCGAAAAGCCAATCACCGGCCTGCTCAAACCAGTTCCGGTCATTGTGCTCCCGGACCCACTCGTTGTTCCGCGCCCGCCGGGCGTCCTCGTCACGCCCAGCATCGATCATCTTCCCGACATACCCGGCCACCGTCCGCAACGCCGACACCAAAGCGTCCGCGTCATTCCCGGCCGTGGCAGCGTTGGCCGCGAAAACCTCAGAGAAATGCCCCCGGAAATCCTCCCTCGCCGAAATGACGTACGATGCCCGCGAACCCGCAAGCTCCTCAAGCCGTGACGCCGCCGCCTCAAACGCCGACCTCACTGCCCCCGCCACGCCATAATCGAACCGCCCGCCATCAGACGCATCCGAATACGGCAACAACGGCACCTCAACGAACTCGGTCACAACCAAGGCCCCCCAAAGAACAAAACCCGAACAACAAAAAACAACCACCACAACGGCACCACTGGCACCCGCCCGGGAAAAAACCACCAGACGCAGGAACACGCCAAGGACGACCCAAAACCGGGCCACCAACAAAGACACCAGAACCGGACCGGGAAAACCCCTGACCGGCCGACCAGACCACACCCGCGCAACGGCCGGGCAACCGCGCCCCTACCAGAGCGGTGCGCCTACCCGGCCCTCACACCAACAAAACGAAAATCAGGCCCCGCCGCCGGCGGAGAAAATGTCCTGCGAGATCTTCTGCAATTGCCCCCGCAACTGCTCCAACTCCTCCTTGGCCTTATCCAACGCAGCCTTCGTCTCAGGCCACGTCGAACCACGGAACTGCGCCGCCAAAGGACCATCCCAAACATTCGGATCAGACAAAACCCTGCCCTGCGCATCCAGCGCTGAAATCTGATCCGTGAAACCGCCATTAATGATCGACTGCACCTGCCCAATCGCAGCCTTCGCCTGCTCAGTAGACAACACACGCGACATAAAAAACCCTCCCCATGAACAACCGATTACCGCCGAACACACTACCGCCGACGGCCAGACACAGCCGACGGTACCAACACCGGCGAATAAATCCAACAAAAAGAATAATAATCAGAAATACACGGCCGTCCGCGTTACATACGGCGTCGACGGCAATTAGTCCATTCGTCAGCGCAATCCACTATCATGCTGAAGGCACCGTGAACGGAAGAGGGACGAGCATGCCCAAATTGACCACCACCTACCAGCACACCCCACGGCGCCACATCGCGCCGGGCCGAGTGCTGGGCGCCGTCCTTGTCAGCCTGGGGTTGGCCGCGACGGCCTCGTGCACGTCGCCTCCGGAGCCGGAGCCGGTCTCCAGCCCGGTCAAGCTCCTGCAGAGCGTCCGCGTGGGCCTGTCCCCGGCCGCCGGAGTCCAGTCGATCGACGGCACCACAATTTCAGTGTCCGCCGCCGGCGACTCGTCCGCACAGGACACGAAGTACGACACAGCCCAAGTGGTGGGCGCGCTGCCGGTGCGGGTGAGCCTGCAGTACCGTGCCGGAGAGAAATCGGGCTCCGACCTCAGCGAACTACGGGGACACACCGGGCCGGTGGAGATTAACCTCACGCTCGAGAACCTCACAGTCAAGCCCCGGCTGATCGAATACGACGCAGCAGGGCAGGCCCGCTCGGACACCGCCCTGGTCGGCGCCCCGTTGACTGTCGCGGCCTCCACTAAGCTTGGAGGCGTACGGGCCGACGACGTCACACCGGGTTCCGCTGACGGCGCCACGGGAACCAACGGCGTCCTGAGCAGTACCGGGGACGGTGCCACCGTGATCCAGTGGGCTACCGTGCTGGCCCCGCCGCGTTCCGGCGCCAGCACCACACTGCGCCTCGTCGCAGACGTCAAAGACTTCCAGGTCCCCGAATTCGACGTGGCAGTCCAGCCGGGCCTCAACACGGACCTCAGCGCTGACGGCGTGCTCGCCGGCGCGTTCTCCTCCGGTACTGGCTCTGAAATGGAGCTCCAACGCCGCACCATCTCGCTGGTGTCAGACGTCAACACTGTGCTGACTAAGGCCGGCTCCACCATCACCGAAGTCCGGCGGAACCTGCAGGAGACGTCGCAGACGTTGGGCGCGAAGACCGCCGGGGAGCTGCGCGACAATTCCAAGGCCCTGGCCGGGACCATGGCGGACCTGAAGGAACAGCTGAAGAGTCTCGGCGGCGACCTGGAGACTGCAACGAAGACAACGCAGTCCACCACGGCGTCCCAGCTGAGACAGACCGTATCCGCCGTTGACTCGATGCTGGGCGACACCTCGGCAGTGCCGGCGACGGCACCAATCAACGGTGACGGCTGCACCGCCGAGGTTGCAAAAGCCGGCAAGTCGGCCACCGTCTACTCCAGCGTCCTGACCATGGCATCGCAGCTGGACGCCTACGCGAAGGTCAGTGCCGGCTGCCGGGACACCGTGGCCGGCGCCATCGAGGCCACCATGGGACCTGAGGAACCCACGGCGGAAGAGTGCGCCGAACAGGGTTCCATGACGTGTTCCCTTTACGGCTCCGCTGTGACGGTCACCGGCGCGCTTCTGGGCCTGGTCAAGAAGGGCGACGACATCGTGGCGGGCCTGCAGCCGGAGATGGTCGAGGGCGCGATAAAGGACCACCAGGCCTCCGCCGCCACGCTGGAGAGTGTGCGCGCGGATTTGGCTGCAGTCCTCGCGGGCGCCGAAGCCACCGAGGACTACAAGACTGCCCTCGCGAACGTGGACGGCGCCATGAAGTCCGCCCGGACCTCCGTCACCGCGGCACGTGACGCGGCCACAGCGGTCCGCAGCAGCATCGACGGCCTGCGGCAGAAGCTGATCGACATCCGGAAGACTGCAGGGGGTGCCCGGGGCGAGGTGGGGGACGGCTCGCTGCTGAACGGCTCAATGACGCAGCAAACCCAGCGTCTCGCCGACGAGCTGTGCAAGATGGCCGACGGTGACGTCCCCAGCGAAGGCCGGCTGTCCGCCAAGCAAGCTGACCGGCTGCGCTCTTACCTGACGTCCGCTCCGTGCGAGCCCACGGATGAAAACGGAAACCCGGCGCAGGCGCTGAATCCCCCATTGGGGTTCAAAGATCCCCTCGACTCCCGGCTGGAGGCCCAGGCGGCCGCATGGGACTCGGTCCTGGCGGCCACAGACACTACCGACCCGGATGAGGCGATCGGCCAGGCGTTCACCACCCTGGGGACGAGGATCGACGACATCGACGCCAGGCTGGAGGCGGTCAACAAAGCCGCGAAGGAACTCGACGGCGCCGCGACGGGCGGCGTCAACAGCACCAAGAGCGGACTTGAGGACCTGCTCAAAGCCCTGGGCGAGGCAATCGATTCCTCCGACAGGATCGGCTCGACGCTGTCGAAGCTGAAGGTGCAGCAGGACGGACTGGGCGACAAGATCAAGGAGTCCCTCAGCGAAGTTTCGGCGGAGACCGCCGAGGAGGTCTTCAGGACCGTGGACGAACAGGTGCGTCAGGTCGCCGAGATCGGCGACGCCGGCTCCGATGCCGTGATCGCCGCCTTTAACCGGTCCATCTCCGGCCTGAAGTCCACCTCGGGCGAGGTGGTGAAGGACGCCGAGGGCACGGTAAACAAGCAACGGGACGAACTGCTCGGGCAGCGCGATGCACTGACAGCATCGCTGGACAAGAGCACGCAGTCCTCGCTCGCAAACATCGCCTCCAGCACGTCCGGCTCAACCCGCGACGTTGAGGGCGCAAGTGCGCTCCTGTCCTCAAGCCTCAACAAGGTGATGCTCGATCTGGGCGACCGCTCAGTAAACGGTTCCGGCCTGCTCGGCTCCATGGCCACCAGCGCCGCCAAGGCCGACACAGCGGACTATCAGCTGGCTCTGGCCTCGCAGAACGCTGAAGGCTACGCCAACATCCGCTCGCGGGACGTATCGGGGCTGCTGCTGCGCCAGGCACAGTTCAAGGCCTCACTCACCGCTGCTGACGAACTGCCGCCATTCCACCTCGAGGTGCCGGCCGGCGCCACGTCGCAGACCCTGTACACGCTGAAGATCGGCGGCGCCGCATGAGCTCCCGCACCAGGCTTCTGACCCTGATCGCCGCGGGGGTTGCTGTCGTCGTCGCGGCTGCGGTCGCCCTGACCGTGGCGCTGGGCCGCCCCAAGGAGGCTCCGCGGCCCGATCCGGTGGCGGCCACGGTTCCCGTTGCGCTGACGGCCGAGGGCCTGCCGAAGGACTTCTCCATCGGCGTCGTCCTCACGCTGGGGCAGAACGGCGAGCCCGGTTCCGAGTACAACCGGGCAGCGCAGGGCACCGTTGTCGCCGCCCAGCGCTTCGCCCAAGGCGGCGCCGCCGTCGCCCTGCGGGTCCAGAACGACCGCGGCACGGAGGACGGCGCACGCGCCGCCGTCCGGGCGCTGTCCGGGCAGGGAGTGTCCGGCGTCGTCGTGGTGGGAACGGGCCCCCAGGCACAGGCTGCCGCCAAGACCGCCGAGGAGCTCGGACTCCCGGCGATCCTTCCCTACGCAGAACCGTCGGAGCCCGCCCGGGCCACGTGGACCACGGCGCCGTCTGGCGCATCCACGGAAGCCGCACTCCGAATCGCGCTGGGCGGGAAGAGCCGGGTACTGCTCGTCAACGACGGCGGCCAGGTCCCCACGTCGATCAAGATCCCGCAGGCGCTCAACCTCGGGGATTTCGAGGACGCGCTTGGCCTCGCGCAGGAGGCCGCCATCCGAACCGGCGACCAGCTGCGCCCGCCCGCCGAGGACGCCGCCGAAGGCACCGAGCCCACAAGGGTCACCGATCCGGCGGACGCCGTGGTGGTCTCGGCCGTCACCCCGCAGCGGCTCGCCCGGCTGGTCCAGGCCCTGCAGTCCCGCGACGTGTCCGTCCCCCTGGTCCTTCCGAACGGGGCCACGGCCCCGGCCTTCGCCTCTGCGCTTTCCAAGCTCGACGGCACCGCCTCCGGCCAGCTGGTGAGTGTTGCGGCATCGGGCGGAGATCCCACCGCACTCCAGCAGGACGCACAGGGACGCGGAATGTCGGCCTTCCTCTCCGCTGTACGCCTCGCAGCGGGTGACGCGGAGGTCAAAAACCTGACGGGAGATGCCCCGTTCTCCGCCGATGCCTGGGCGGCGGACGCACCCAGCCATGACGCCGTCGTCGCCCTCGTCAGGGCGGCTGCCCTCGCTGGAAGCAACGATCCGTCGAAAGTCGGTGCGGCGCTGCGAACTATGTCCTTCGGCCCCGGCGAGGGGCTTGCCGGTCCGACGCTGGACTTCTCCCGCCCCGCAGCGCTGACCGCGGAGGCCGTCCCGATCTTCGCTTCGGCCCAGGACCTGGGCCTGCGCCCTGCGGACGAAAACGCTCCGCGGCTTGTTTGGGTACCGGCGCCGGCAAGCTCCTGACCATCCTCCCCCGGTGCGCCCCTGTTGGGCGCACCATTTTTCCCATGAAGGAGCGCCCCGGTGCGTGTGCTGATCGACCTGGACGAGCGTCGCTTTGAGTGCGAGGTGGCCAATGCTGCGCCGGCTACGACCCTGGCGGACCTGGTGGGGGCCGCAGGCGGGCCGCGTCTCTCGCCCGAAGATGCGGTGTTCGTGAACGACGACGAGGTGCGCGGGTCCACCCCTGTCTCGGAACTGGTACTCCTCGAGGGCAGCCGCATTTCCCGGGCGCCCTGGCCGGTGCCGCACCGCGTTCGCGGCTGGACGGTGACCCTCGCCGGCGGCCAGCGGACCGGCGGCGTGGTTGACGTTCCGCCGGGGCGCGAGATGCTGGTCGGCCGGTCCCCGCACGCCGATCTGAGCCTTCCCACCGAGAGCGCGTCGTGGGACCACTGCCGGCTGCGTCGGGAGGAGGACGATCTGCGGGTGCTGGATGCCGGGTCCACGAACGGCACCCTGGTCAACGGCCATCCGGTCGGGGAAGACGGGGTCCTGGTCACCGAAACGGCCACGGTCACGGCGGGCGGGACGGTGCTCCTCCTGCGGCGGACCCTGGACGAAACGCCGGCCCCGGCACCCGGGAGCCTGCATAACCTCACCCCGGCGGCGACCGCGCCGTTCAACCGTCCGCCGCGCCCCGGGCGGGCACCGGCCGGCGAACCCCTGGTCCCGCCCGCCAGGAGGGATGTGCCGCCCGCCGGCAAGTTCAGCTTCATCACGGTGCTGGCGCCCCTGGTGATGGCTGCGGCAATGGTGGTGATCCTGCGGGATCTGCGCTTCGCCATGTTCGCCATGCTCAGCCCGGTGATGGCCGTCGGCATGTGGTTCGAACAGAAGCGACGCCATGCCCGGGGCCTCAAGGAAGAGGACGAGCGCTTCACCGGGGCGCTAGAGGAGTTCGACCAGCAGATCCGCGCGGCCGCCGCGGTCGAGACCGCGCGGCGCCATCGGATGATCCCTGATCCCGCGACCGTGGTCCGGCGCCCGGCCCTCCCGGCCACCTCGCTCTGGCAGCGCCGTGCCGACTCCGATGACTTCCTGGCCCTGCACGCCGGCACGGGTGACGTCCCATGGAAGCCCGAGGTGGACCGCACAGCCAGTTCGCGGCTGGACGGCAGGGTGAAGGACTCTCTTGAGGCCGCGCGCCTGCAGGCCGCGCCGGTGCTGGTGGACCTGACCGATGCCGGCGTCGTGGGCATAGTGGGGCCGCGGGAGGGGACTTTGGCGCTGGCGCGGTCCCTCCTGGCCCAGGCCGCGGTACACGTGGGCCCGGCGGACCTGACAGTCGGCGTCTTCTGCGACGCCGGGCGGGCTGATGAGTGGGAATGGGCCTCCTGGCTGCCGCACACGCGCCAGGCCGGCAGCAGCACCGGCGAAAGGTGGATGTCCGCGCACCGCGAAACCAGCGTCGCAATGCTTCGCGCGCTCAAGGATTCCGTCCAGGAGCTGCCCACACCGGGGCTGCTGGTGGTCCTGGACTCCGAGGTGCTCACCGAAGGCAGGGACGCCCCGGCGCGGGCGCTGCTCGGGATGGGTCGCTCCGTTCCCGGGGTCCATGTGAACCAGCAGCAGCGCACGTCCCGGGTGGCGGGCATCGTCATCGCCACCTCGGAGGAGCAGTTGCCGGCGTCCTGCACCACGATCATCAGGGTCGGGGCAGACGCGGCGGCCACTGTGGACCAGCCGCAGGACCTGACCCGTGTGGAGGACGTCATCCTGGCGGGCCTCGACCAGGAGGAGGCGCTGCGATGCGCCATGCGCGTGGCGCACTTCGACGACCCGGAACTGCGCGTGCCCGGGGCCTCGCTGCCCTCGCTCGTGCGGCTGCCCGGGCTCCTCGGCTATGACCGCCCGGACCCGGCCACGGTCCTCCGCCTGTGGCAAACTCCCACGGGGATCTCGACGCCGATAGGTACCGGCGAGAACGGGACCCTGACCCTGGATCTGGTCAAGGACGGTCCGCACGGCCTGGTCGGTGGCACCACAGGCTCCGGCAAGTCCGAGTTCCTCCGCTCGCTCGTGGCCGGCCTCGCGGCGCGCAACGATCCGACCCGCCTGAACTTCATCCTGGTCGACTTCAAGGGCGGGGCCGCATTCAAGGCATGCGAACGCCTTCCGCACACCATCGGCACGATCTCCAATCTGGACGAACAGCTCGCCGACCGGGCCATCCGAGCCCTGGAGGCGGAGATGGAGCGCCGTCAGCGGGTCTTCGCAGAGGCCGGGGAGGGCATCGACAACCTCAGCGCGTATCTGGCCACGAACCCGGCCGAGCCCATGCCCCGGCTGCTGCTGGTCATTGACGAGTTCGCCATGCTGGCTAAGGACTTCCCTGACGTGCTCAAGGCGCTCGTCAGTGTGGGTGCCGTGGGCCGCACCCTGGGTGTGCACATGATCCTGGCGACGCAGCGTCCGGCCGGCGTCGTCAGCGACGACATCCTCGCGAACACGAACCTCCGGGTGGCCCTGCGCGTGCAGAGCCGCGACGACTCCAGCAACGTCATCGGTGTGCCGGCCGCCTCGGCGATCGGCCGCGCCCAGATGGGCCGCGCGTTTGTGAAGCTGGGCCAGGACGACATCACGCCGGTGCAGACGGCCCTCGTGACCGGGCGGGCGCAGGTCGGGAGCGGCCCCGCCGTCGACGTCCGCGGGCTTCGCCAGTTCGGTGTCCCCCTACCCGCGGCGGCGGCGCCGTCTGCGGCCTCGGACGAGAACGATCTGGACCTCCTCATCGAGTCTGTCGTCGAAGCCAACGCCGCCGCAGGGTACGCCCCGCCGCGGCAGATCTGGCCTGAGGCGCTGGGCGAGCGTGTGGAGCTTGAGGGTTTCCTCCCTGCCCCGGACGGCGGCCGCCATGCCGCACCGTCCGATTCCCCCGCCGATCCCTCCCCCGTGCCGCTGCCGACGGTGGGCGGCGTCTCGGGCTCCACGGTCATGGTGAACCTCGTGGACGAACCGGAGCTGCAGCGCCAGTCCGCGGCGGGATGGAACATGTCCGTGGGGAACCTGATGCTCATGGGCGTGGCAGGCTCCGGCACGAGCAC
The DNA here is from genome assembly GCF_046536215.2 of Arthrobacter globiformis. Taxonomy (GTDB): domain Bacteria; phylum Actinomycetota; class Actinomycetes; order Actinomycetales; family Micrococcaceae; genus Arthrobacter; species Arthrobacter globiformis_E. The sequence goes on from NZ_CM143421.1 coordinate 813,331, forward strand.
CACGCTGGCGTCGATCGCACTGGCGCTGGCAAAGGACACTGATCCGGCCGAGCTGGACCTGATGATCCTCGATATGGGCTCCCGTGAGCTCGAGGCGCTCAAAGGCCTGCCGCACACCGTTGCGTATGTGGGCACCGGGCCCGGCGCCAAGGAGCAGCAGGCGCGCTTCCTGCGGCACTTGAACACCGAGCTGGAGGCCCGCCGCGCGAACCCGGGCGGACGCCGCCGCACCGTGGTGCTGCTGGACGGCCTGGCCTCGCTGCGGGACGAGTTCCAGGATTTCGAAGGGCAGCAGCTGCTGGGTCTGCTGTACCGGGCGTACGCGGACGGCCCCGCGCTGGGTCTTTCCTTCGCGGTGTCCACCACACGCGCAAAGGCGGTTCCTTCGGCCATGAACGAGGTGACGCTGCAAAGGTGGCTCTTCCGGCTGGCGGATACTTATGACTATTCGTCGCGTGGCATCCGGGGCAAGGAGATCCCTGCAGCGCTTCCTGGCCGCTGCGTAGATCCCCGTACCTCGCTCCAGATGCACGTGGCCACGCCCGGCATTGGACTCGGGGCCGCGGTGGACCGTGTGCGGCAGTGCTGGGCGGATGCGCCCGCGAAAACCCCGACCATCAGGCGCCTGCCCTCCAACATCACGCTGGCGGAGCTGGGCGTGGAACCCCGGCTGGGGGCCGAGCCCTGGCTCATACCAGTGGGAATGCAGGAGGCCGACCTCTCCCCTGCGTTCCTGGAGATCTACGAGGGCGAGCACGCACTGATCGCCGGGCCCGCCCGTTCCGGTAAGTCGACGCTGCTGGTGGCCCTGGCCGATGCCCTGCGGGGCGCGGCCACATCCCTGGGGCGGGTGCAGGTGTGGGGCATCTGCGATCGGCGCTCCCGGCTGGCGCTGGCCGAGCTGGATCGCGTGGCCGTCGGCACGGACGAGGTGCCGGCCCTGCTGGCCTCCCTGCGGCTTGAGCGCGGCCCGGTGTTCCTGCTGATCGACGACGCCGAGCGCTTCGAGGACGCGGACCAATCCATCGCAGGGGTGGTGGCATCCGGGCAGCCGGGGCTGTGCGTCATCGCAGCCGGGCGGGCCGCGGACCTCCGCGGGCTGTACACCCACTGGACCAAGACCGTCCGCAAGTCCCGTCTGGGCGTGCTGCTGCAGCCGGACATCAATTACGACGGCGAGCTGCTGGGTGCCGCGCTCCCGCGCCTGGCGCCCGTGGCGCTGACAGCCGGACGGGGATATATCAGCGTCGGCGGACAACTGGGGCTGATCCAGTCGATGAGTGCGGAAAACTGAGCCCGACGGCGGAGCTCGCCAAGAATCAAGGGCCGCAGGGCGGCCCTGAGGAACCAGATCGACAGCGTTGGAGTGTACGGTATGCAATTCGCACAGACGGGTGAAGCGCTGGGAGCGTCCTACCGATTCGGCGAACGCGTGGGGGCCGGTGCCGTCGGCGAGGTCTGGACCGTCACCTCAGCCGACGGACGGACGCTGGCCGCCAAGGTCCTGCGCCCGGAGCATGCCGACGATCCCTCGCTCGTGGAGAGGTTCGTCCGGGAGCGGTCCGTGCTGCTTGGGCTGCAGGACCCCCGCATCGTCACGGTCCGCGACATGGTGGTGGAGGGCCCGCGGCTGGCCATCGTCATGGACTTCGTCGCGGGCGGCTCGCTGCGGGACGCGCTGAAGGCGGCCGGGCCACTGCGTCCAGCGGACGCCCTCAACATCGCCGCCGAGGTGTTCGACGCGCTGGCCGTCGCCCATGCGCGTGGCGTGACGCACCGCGACATCAAGCCGGACAACGTGCTCCTCTGCCGTCCCTGGCCTGACTGCGGCCCCGGCGATGTGCGGGTCTCCGACTTCGGGATCTCCGACGTCGTGAGTGAGAGGGTCCGCCAGACGACCGGCCTCATCGGCACGCCGCAGTACATGCCTCCCGAGCTAATCAGCCAGGGCCGGTCTGGTCCCCCGGGCGATGTGTATGCCACGGGCGTCCTGGTTTACGAGCTCCTCGCCGGGCGGACTCCATTTGCCGGGCCGGGCACTGACTTCAGCGTCGCGTACCGCCACGTCACCTCGCGCCCCCCGCGGATTCCCGTGGAAGACGCGGTGTGGGATGTTCTCGAGGGGCTGCTGTCCAAAGACCCGGCCCAGCGCCCGACGGCGCGTGAGGCGGCCTCAAGGCTACGGCGCCTCGTGCCAGGGCTTGCCGGCAGCGCCGCCATCGCCCGCGCCGACACCCCGGCGGACTTCGACGCCGTCGAGCGCCCGGCCACAGTGGTCCGGGGCGCCTTCACGGAGGAGGATCTGACGGTCTTCGCGTCCGGCCCGCTGGGCGACGGGCAGGCTCCGGACCTCGGGGAGGCGGGCAGCGCAACCATCGCCCGTCCGATGCCCCGCCGGGAGGTGCGGCCCCAGGCTGAGGTCCGGCGTAAGGAGAAGGATGTCACGCCGTTCTGGCGCGCCCGCAAGGCGCTGATCCTCGGCGGTACCGCGGCGCTGCTCCTCCTCGGGATGGTCGTCGGTTTCGTGGTGCTCGCCCCAGCGGGCGGGCAGACGGCGCCCGAGGCGGCGGGCGCGAAGCTGTCGACGCAGCTGCAGGACCCGGCCCTTCCGACCGGCCTGACGATCTCGCGGGACGCCGCCTACGAGCCGGCCTCCGGCCAGATCCGCCTGACGTTGGCCTACACGGCGCAGAAGGCTCCCTTGTCGGGCGAATTCCTCGAGGTGATCCCGGGCCTGGCCGGCAGCGACGGGTGCCCGGCCGTGACGTGGGACGGGGCTTCGGTGGGCCGGAACCAGGCCTCGATCACCGGCGTCGACATCGAGTGCGGCTGGAAGCTCTCGGGGATCAAGGTCCCCTCGGGAGGGTCAGTCCAGGTGACCGCCACGGTGCCGGTGCGCCCCGGGGACCAGCAGGCACTCGACGCGTGGCTGCGCGCCGGGTCCGAGGCGACGACGGCGGCGACACAGGACCCTGCCGTCAAGAGCACCGCCTATCCCGTCCAGCGGCTACAGGGCGTGGAGGTTCGCACCCCGGCGCGGGTCGTGACGCCCAGCCCGCTGAAGATCACGCTGGTGCCGGTGTGGGCGGGCGGCGCAGACGAACTGAACCCGCTCTACATCAGCCCAGCCGCGGGCAAACCTTCGCAGATGCTCGAGGCGGTGACCGGCGGCGAGAAGGGGCTCCGGTTCGCAGACGGCTGCGGCGGGGCGCTTGCGGTAGACAGCTCGGGGCTCACCGTGACCGCTTTGCAGATCAGCCCCCAGTGCACCGTGCGCGCCAGCGTCGGGAACTTCACCGAACTGCAGTCCCCCGCCTTCGGCATCACCTCCCGCGAAAATTCGCTGGACTAAGGCTCGGGGCCGTCCGGCAGCTGGCTGCGCGGGTATGTGCGATTCGCAGGCTATTAACGGACGCCCGACGTGGATACGAGCTGCGCAAGGCCTTCGGAGTCTTCCCCTGCCACCCGTTCGACTGCCTGCAGCGCCAACTCCACGTCTTCAGGGCCAATCTCCGGCCCATGAGCGGTCACCCACGTCGCAGCGTTCTCCGGCAGGTCGCCCGGAGGGTTTCCGTGCGCGGCTGAAGTGATCTCGGCGGCGGCAATGGCCACACTGCCATCTGGTGCCTGCACGTAGCCGTCGCCGGCATTGGCCAGCGCGCCACGCACCACCTCGGCATCACCGGCTTCGAGTTCGTCCAGCCAGTCCATCGCATCGTCATTCTCGAAAGGCAAAAAGCCCCACGCGCCCATCTGTTCGCCCTTTCGGTCTGTTCGATCGTTGCTAGAGCCTAACCTGAAGGGTCGGCCGGTCCCGCAGAAGTTCGTGACGGAACACCGCGCGTCCAGTGGGAGGACCATCGTGGCTCCGGCCACCTGCTGTTCACCCGACAGTCGCAGCCGGTTAATTACTCGTCAGTAACGTGGCGAGCTCTTGATAAGACCTATCTTGAGAGGCTCCCCCAATGAGCACAACTCGTACGCGAGGCATCCTCACGGCGGCTGCGGCCGTCATCCTGGCCGCGTCCGCCATCGGCGGCACGGCAGCAGCCCAAGCCGCCGGCACCGGCCAGGCCACTCCTTCCGGCATCCACCACGACACCGTTACGGCCCTGGCGGACGCCTTCAACGGCGTCGACCGGAACACCGCCTGGAAGCAGACGTCCAAGCTGAAACTGAACTTCCCCACCTACCACACCGAGGGAATCGCCTACAGCCCGGACCACATCTTCCTCTCGGCAGTGCAGATCACCGAGCCGACCAAGAAGTTCCCGGCCCCTCAGGGCGGCTTCGACCGCACCGCCGGCAAGGGCATCGGCCACCTGTTCGTCATGGACAAGACCGGCAACCTGCAGAAGGACATCATCCTGGGCGAGGGCGACATGTACCACCCGGGCGGCATCGACTTCGATGGCACCAACGTCTGGGTCCCGGTAGCCCAGTACCGGCCCAACAGCAGCGCCATCATCTACCGCGTCGACGCCAGTACCCTGGACGTGCACAAGCAGTTCGAGGTCAAGGATCACTTCGGCGGCATCGTGCTGGACAAGCAGACCGGGCACCTGGTGGGCAACACCTGGGGTTCGCGGCGCTTCGCCGAATGGGACCTGAAAGGTAAACAGCTCTCGACCTGGGAGAACCCGAACTTCTTCATCGACTACCTGGACTGCCAGTACGTGCCCAACTCCAAGATGCTCTGCGCCGGGGTCACCAACCTCCCGCAGACCCCGACGGCCGGCGGCACGGCAGCCACATACGAACTCGGCGGCATGGCCATGATCGACCTCAAGTCCCGGAGCGTGATCCGCGACGTGCCGTTCCAGCAGTGGTCCACCGCCGGGCACGTGGCCACCCGCAACCCCTTTAAGATGACTGCTAACGGCAGCCACCTCACCATGACGGTGGCCCCCGACAACGGCGAAGAAGGCAACGGCACCGAGATCCTCACTTACGAGGCCGACGCCGCGCCCGCCAAGTAGCACCCCTCCACATCCCCCAACACCGCGCGTCGATCGACGGCGGTCCCCAGTGTCCTCCCCCAACAGGAACGATTGGATACCCCATGCCTAATCCGGCATCACGATTCACCCGGAAACGCCTCGCCACCGCCACCGGCGCGGCAGCCCTGGCCGCCTCGGCCCTGACCGCCGGCCTGGTCGGCCTTGGCGCGGGCCCGGCCACCGCCGTCGAAAACCCGGCAGCCACCACCACACCGATCAAGCACGTCGTGGTCCTCTTCCAGGAAAACGTGTCATTCGACCACTACTTCGCCACCTACCCCAAGGCGGCAAACACTTCGGGCGAGACACTGCAGGGCACAGGGTCCGCAGCGGCCTCCTTCACCGCCTCTGACGACACCCCCAAGGACATCAATACCCTGGCCACCGCCGGCCTGCTGGCACCGAACAACCCCAATTCGGTCCAACCCGCACGGCTCTCCCCGATGCAGGCCGTCACCTGCGACCAGGATCATGAGTACACCGCCGAGCAGAAGGCGTACAACGGCGGACTGATGGACAAGTTCGTGGAATTCACCAGCAGGGATGCATGTGCACCGAACCAGTACGGGCGCCCCGGGCTGACCATGGACTACTACGACGGAAACTCCGTCACGGGCATCTGGAACTACGCCCAGAACTACGCCATGAGCGACAACCACTTCAGCACCGTCTTCGGCCCCTCCACCCCGGGCGCGCTGAACCTGGTCTCGGGGCAGACCCACGGTGTCAAGGAATTCACTGCTGCCGGCCAGCCGGTGACACCCACAACCAGCGACTACACGGTGCGCGTCCCTGACGCCACCGGCGTCGGCACCATGATCAACGACCCCGACCCGGTCTACGACGACTGCTCCAACAACAGCCACGCCAAGACCAACAATCTGGCCGGCATGACCGGCAGGAACATCGGCGACCTGCTCAACGCCAAAGGCGTGTCCTGGGGCTGGTTCCAGGGCGGCTTCACCCCCACCACCGAGGCAACCGCCACGACCCCCGCTGCCTGCAAGAGCACCCACAACAATGTGGCCGGCGTCTCCAGCACGGACTACAACCCGCATCACCAGCCCTTCCAGTACTACGCCTCCACCGCCAACCCGCACCACCTGGCCCCGGCGAACAACGCGGAAATCGGCCACAACGGCCAAGCCAACCACCAGTACGACCTGACCGACTTCAACAAGGTGGTCAATAGCGACAACATGCCGGCCGTGTCCTTCCTGAAAGCCTCCAACTTCCAGGACGGCCACGCCGCCTACTCAGACCCGGTCGATGAGCAGAACTTCATCACCAGGACCGTCAACCAGATCCAACAGTCCAAGAACTGGGACAACACCGCCGTCGTGCTCGCCTACGACGACTCCGACGGCTGGTACGACCACGTCGCAGCGAAGGTAAAGAACGCCTCCAACAGCCCCGACGACGCCGCCTGGTGCCAGAATGCCGCCGCCAAGGGCGTCCCCGTTGCCGGCGGCTACGCCGACCGCTGCGGCCCCGGCCCGCGCCAGCCCTTGGTGGTCATCTCCCCGTTCGCGAAGAAGAACTTCGTGGACCACAACGAAACCGACCAGGCCTCCATCCTGCGGTTCATCGAAGACAACTGGCACACCGGCCAGATCGGCGACGCCTCCGCCGACGCCACCGCCGGGTCCATGAATGCCATGTTCAACTTCCACCACGCACGCAACGACAAGGTCCTGCTCAACGAACAGACCGGCGCCGTCGCCACCATCACCCACAACGGCAACGGCAACTAAGCACCACCTGCTGCCCTGAACCGGGCAGTTCCATCCAACACAGGGCGCGGTCACCCCAGAAAGCTGACCGCGCCATGCCCCGAGATTAATTGGAGAACCCATGAAGTACACCAAGCTGCTGACCGCGGCTGCCATCACCGCCGGCCTCGCCCTGGGAACAACCCTCCCGGCTCACGCCGCCGACACCAACCCCAACGGCACCGAAAACCACTTTGACCTGCAGGCACACCGCGGCGGCATCGGCCTGACCGTCGAATCCACACTGGCCTCCTTCGCCAAGGGCATCGAGACCGGGGTCAGCACTCTGGAAATGGACCTGCAGATCACCAAGGACGGCCGCGAGGTCATCACCCACGACCGGAAGATCAGCGGACAGAAGTGCAAGGACACCGCCCCTGTCACGCCGGGCGACCCGCTGTATCCGTATGTCGGGAAGTACATCAAGGACCTCACCTTCGACCAGGTCCGCAGCCTGGACTGCGGCTCCCAGACGCTGCCGCAGTTCCCCGGCCAGCAGGCCTCCCCCGGCGCGAAAATGCCGACCCTCGCCGAGGTGTTCGACCTCGCCAACCGCTACCGGGCCAGCCAGGTCAAGTTCAACATCGAAACCAAGGTCGAAGCCGGGGCACCGGAACAGACCGCCCCGCGCGAACAGTTCGTGGACGTGGCCCTGCGCGAAATCAACAAAGCGCACATGGCCGAACGCGTCTCCATCGAGAGCTTCGACTGGGGCTCGCTGCGCCTGGTGAAGGAACGCCAGCCCGGCATCCGCACCGTGGCGCTGACCAACAAGGACTTCCTGCAGGCCGGACAGCCGGGCAAGTCGCCCTGGCTCGGCGGCATCGACGCGGACGACTTCGGCGGCGACCTCGTGGACTCCGCAGCCTCGCTCGGCTTCGACGCCATCTCTCCCGTCCACGGCACGCCCCAGAACGGCACCGTGACGGACCCCGGCTACGTCCCCTACGTGACCGCCGACATGGTGACCCGCGCCCACGCCAAGGGCATGCAGGTCATCCCGTGGACCGTCGACGACAAGCCGACCATGCGCAAGCTCATGGACGACGGCGTCGACGGCGTCATCACCGACTACCCGGACAAGCTGCGGGACGTCATGGCAGAGCGGGGCCTGAAGCTGCCCAAGCAGTACACTCTGGAACCCGGAGCATCCGCAGCAGCCGCGGGCTAACGCGCTCCTGATTCGCTCCTTTAGACCCCTGTTCCGGCCCACCGGAACAGGGGTCTTTCTTACGGGTGGGCGGGAGTGACCACGGCGCTGTCGCATGCTTTTGCCGGGTCCGGGGTGCAACGGGGGGAATGCGTACGGACCCGGCAGTCCTGAAAGTAGACCCGCGGCGCTGGTTCGGGTTCCTCGAGGCGCGTCGAATATTGCGCGCCCACCTCGGGGAAAACGTGGGCCACCTGGGGCCGGATCTCCACAGTCCCGGCATTCGGGGCCTCCACGCGCCGCCCCCAGCCTTCTTCCAAGAATTCAAGCGGATACTGGTCTCGGGCCGGCTGCGGTTGGCCGACGTTCCAAACCCTCCGGGATCTGATTGGTCACCCAGACCGCCGCCGGCTCCCAAAAGCCCGGCCAAACCAGCGCGCTCAGCTCAGCTAGTCATTTCATCCGCACCCGCAAATTTAGTAAGCACCCTTGCTTTTTTGCTGCCACATATGAATAACTTGATGGCTAACGAGGGTTTCCGCCTCGGAGACGGAGGGCCCCGTCCCCCAGCACAGCTGAAGGCCGCAATGCGGTTCTTAGCCTCCGGCGCGCCCTCGGACAAAGAAGGAGACTGAGGAATGAAGAGGAGAGCCACTGTGATCACCAATGAACACCTCGACCGCCTGCTCGCCGGCCACGGCCACGTCCTGAGCACGGAAGGGGAAAAGATCGGCGGCGTGGGCCAGGTCTACGCCGACGACGACACGAATCAGCCCAACTGGGTGACGGTCAAGACCGGGCTGTTCGGCACCCGTGAATCCTTCGTGCCGCTCGAAGGCGCCCGGGTCGAGGGCGACGACATAGTCGTCCCCTTCAGCAAGGACCAGGTCAAGGATGCGCCGGGCGTCGACCCCGATGGGCACTTGGACCCGGCGGAAGAGGACCGCCTCTACCATCACTACAGCCTCGGCAACGGCCATCGCACCCACACAAACGCCACCGCCGGCCTGGACGCCACGGACACCGGAACGGACCGGGACTACGACGCGCGCGGAACGGTGGGCAGGGACACTTCCGGCCCCACGACCGACGGCGCCATGACCCGCTCGGAGGAACGCCTGAACGTGGATACCGAAAGGCAGGCGACCGGCCGGGCTAGGCTGCGCAAATACGTCACGACGGAAAATGTCACCCAAACCGTTCCGGTCAGCCGCGAGGAGGTCCGGATCGAACGTGAACCGATCACTGACGCCAACCGTGACGCCGCCCTTTCCGGCCCCGACCTCAGCGAGGAAGAACACGAGATCACCCTGCACGAGGAACGGCCCGTAGTCGATAAGGAGACGGTCCCGGTTGAACGTGTGCGCCTGGACAAGGACGTCGTAACCGACGAGGAAACCGTCACCGAGGAAGTCCGCAAGGAACGCGTCGACATTGACGGTATCGACGACACCCGCCGCTAGACCGGAGAATTTCCGCTGCGCGGCAGTCGTCAGGGAGCAGCCGGACCTGTGGGGGTCAGCCTTCAGGTCCGGCTGCTCGCCTGTGCGGGTCCAGGAAATCCGCTCCTCCACCGCAAGGAAGCAACCATCGTGGCTTCGAGAACCTAGAGAAAACTTGCGGTCCGTCGAAGCTCTAATGCGGACCACTTGAATTTCCAGCGGGCATGGAACCTGGGGTCCTTCGGGCAACACTCACTCGGCCAAGATGAAGAAGCTCTTCGGGTCGTCGGCGCCGAGCAGGTCGTGGCGGAACACGATGGCGTCCACCGGCCGCGTGTCGATGAACAGCACCGCCACTGTCCGGGAGTGGACCTCCGTGTACCGGGTAGGGCCGTCCACCAGGAATGGATCCCGGTGTACTCCTCAACGTCCAGCCCGTCACCGAGCAGGCCCCGCTCCGCCAGCAGGGAGTAGACAAGATTCCAGGCGAGATCCATCAGTTCGTGGATCGCGGCCTCAACTGTTGGAGCTGTCATGCCTCCATGCTCCTCCCGGGGGCGACAGTCTCGCGGACGGCATCACGCGTGTCGCGACCTGGCCCAAGACCGCCATCGATCCGGCTCTGGACACCGACGCTCAGCATTCTTAGCGGTAAGGCGTGCCCGAGCCAATGGAGGACAGCGGCACGGGTGCAGTCCGGAATCAGCCATTCTGTTTGAGGAGAGCGCCATGACGACAGCACGTGAAATCATGACCTGCGGCGTCGAATGCGTCGGTGAAAACGAAACCCTGGAAGCAGCGGCCCGCAAAATGAAAGAGCTCGACGTCGGCGCCCTGCCAATCTGCGGGGAAGACAAAAGGCTCAAAGGCATGAACACAGACCGCGACATCGTCATCAAATGCTTCGCCGAAGGCAGCGACCCGCGCACCGCCAAGGCCGGTGATTTCGGCCAAGGAAAACCGGTGACTATCGGCGCTGACTCCTCCATCGAGGACGCCATCAAGACCATGCAGGACCACCAGGTCCGCCGGCTGCGGTCATCGACGGCCACGACCTGGTCGGCATCCTCACCCAAGCCGACATCGCCAGAAACTACCCCGAAGACCGCGGGGTGAGCTAGTGGAATTCATTTCGTTCTACTAGGTCCAGAGCAGCAGCCCGGCCGCCGTCCCACGCAAGGTTACGGCGGCTGGACCCCCAAGGGGCAAGGTTTACCGTGAACTAACACCGCTAGTCCCTGCGAAGACCGCACAGAGAAAGGCATGACAGCACGCCAAGCAGTCCGTCCCTTCGTGCGTTCATGGGCGCGTCCCTACTCCCCCGAATTCCAGGACATCGCCCCTGCAGTCATCACCGGCGCGTGCCCGACGGGCTGGTCGTGGAATCCACCGAGCACCTCCTCACCGCGCATTATAAAGCCCGTGAACAGGGGAAACACTGTGCCCGAGGTGGGACTCGAACCAGCCGTGTCAATGGCCATTAGTTTCTGCCCAACGGCGGCCAGTTAATGTGCCCGCTGGTGGCCAGTGAAACTGCCCGGTGATGGCCAACAGATCTGCCCACTGAAGGTTTCGGCGGGGTTGGCCATCGTGGGGTCGTGTCAGTTCAGTTGGGTGACTCCTTTTCCGGTGAGGGCCTGGGTGAGCCGGATGGAATCGCCGCTGGTCTGGCAGACATGGGCGTGGTGCAGCAGCCGGTCCACGGTGGCGGTGGCCAGGGTTTTGGGCATGAGCTCGTCAAAGCCTGCCGGGTGCAGGTTCGAGCTGATCGCGACGGAGCGCTTTTCGTAGGCTGCGTCCACGACCCGGTAGAGGCCTTCGGCGGCGTCCGTGGCCACCGGCAGGAGCCCGATGTCATCGATCACGACGAGTTCGGCGCGCAGGATTTTGGCCACGGCCCGGGTGACGCTGTCGTCGGTGCGGTGGGCCCGGATCAGGGCGCCGAGGTCCTCGAGCCTGAACCAGGCCACGCGCATGCCGGCTTCGACGGCTTGCTGGCCGAGGGCTTCGAGGAAGAAGGTTTTTCCGGTGCCGGACGGTCCGCAGACGACCAGGTTCTCCCTGCGGCTGATCCATTCCAGGGTGCGCAGGGCCTGCTGGGTCGGCGCGGGGATGGAGGAGACGGTGGGGTCCCAGGCGTCGAAGGTTTTCCCTGTGGGGAAGCCTGCTGCCTTGCGCCGGGTGGCGAGCATGGACCGGGCCCGGCCGGCTGTTTCTTCGGTGAACAGGGCTTTGATGATCTCTGCCGGTTCCCAGCGCTGGGCTCGTGCGGTCGCGATGAGTTCCGGGGCCAGGGCGCGGGCGTGGGGCATTTTCAGCTGCCGCATCAACGCTTCAAGTTCGGCCGGCAGGGGCGGCGCGGTGGTGTTCGTGGTGCTGACAGGGCTCATCGGTTCGGCTCCTTCACAGGGGCGGGTTCAGTGCCCAGGCCGGCCCAGGCACTGGTGCCTTGGGTCAGGGACCGGGTCTCGTCCGCGGCGTGGGTGGTGGTGCGTCGGATGTTGGCGTTGAGGATCGAAGCCAGATCGCCGTGAGCGAAGCGGCCATGCAGGGCGGCGTCGCCCAGGGCCCGGTCCACCGCCTCGGCGCCGGCGATTTTGGCCAGCGTCACGGCCTCAGCCATTTTCACGTTCATCCGGGCCGTCCCGGTCCCGGCGGCTTCCACGAGCCAGGACCTGGCGCCCTCGCCGATGGCAAGGAATTCGGCCTCACCGGCGTTGCGTGCCTTCACGGCGTAGTCGCCCGGGATCCTGGTCCTGGTCCCGGGAAAGTGCTCATCGATGATCGCGGGGCTGCCGGGCCTGGCCCGGTGATGGCGGGCGACCTCGACCGGGCCGGCGGGGCCGTGGTGGACGATGATGACCTGCTCATCGGGCTCGGTGCCGTGGGAGCGGACGAACACCCTCGCGCCGAGCAGATGCGCGGGCACGGAGTACTGGGCGTTCTCGAAGGTGACCATCGGCGTGTTCCCGGAACCGTGCGGGCCAGTCCGAACGCGACCGTGTGCGCCGTGTCCGGGATCCGGTGCAGCCGGAGCTGTTCCTCTGCCAGCACCGCTGCAGGTTTGCGCCGGATGGTGCGGTGCTCCCGGTTGTTCACCTCGTCCATGAACGCCTCGCAGGCGGCCTCAAGTTCAGTGAAGGAGCTGTAGTCCGCCCGCAGGTTGGTCTCTTTGGGAACGATATCGGCCTTGGCCAGCTTCACGGACGCTTCGACGCCTCCCTTCGTGGCGGGGTCCGCCGGCTGGCAGGTCAGCACGGTGACCCCGTAGTGGCGGGCGAAGTCCAGGGTCTGCTGGTTCCGCACCGGCACCCCGGCCACGTGGGCCGTGGTCACGGTTTTCTCGTTGTCCGTCAGGACGTAGGTCGGTGCCCCGCCCAGGATCCGGAAGCAGCGGTCCAGAGCGGCGAACACGCTCGGCGCGGTCCGGTCCCGCAGCGGGATCACGATCCGGAACCTCGAGAACGCCAGCCAGGCAACGAACAGGATGGTCTTCACTCCGCCGATCCGTGGTCCGTCGCCGAAGTCGTACTGCAGCCACATTCCTGGCTCGGTGATCCACGGCCGGTGAACGCGGGTGTGTCCCAGCCGCCACGCGGCCTTGACCTGCGCGATCGCACGGCGGGTGGACCGCTCCGAGCCCGCATACCCCATGGCGAGGAGCTTCGCGTGGGCCTTGTCGGCGCGGATCCGCCCCTTGGACGTCTCGATCCATTCCTCGATCTTGGGCAGGTAATCGTCCGTGACCCTTGGCCGGGGCCCAGGTTCGGCGATTGGCCGGCCGGCGTCCCGCGCCGCGACATGCCTGGCAACAGTGTGGTGCGAGCAGCCCGTGAGCTCCGCCGTGGCGCGCAACGATCCAGTCAGATCGTAGGCAGCAAGAATTTCCATGATTTCTCCGTCATGCTTCATACAGGGCCTCTTCCTGGGATGACATTTGGTGCGACTAGACACCGTCATCAAATCCCGGGGAGAGGCCCCCACCGCTTAAGACGCGGCAGGTTCAGTAAGGAAGTGGGCAGATCTCATGGCCACCAATGGGCAGTGCTACTGGCCGTCAGTGGGCATTTCCGTGGCCGCCTACGGGCAGTTTTTCATGGCCGCTGACACAGCCGCTCCCCCGGCAAACCGCCACTGCCCCAAAAAACCTCCCCAATCCGGCCCAGTCCGACGCCGATGCAACCGAGTGCGAAGCCCGCGGTGCGGACACTGTCCACACCTTCTTTTTGCCCATTTTGGTGCACTGCCGAACAAAGCGCTGCCGTCCTTCGCTTCATGAGAGTTCCGCTCCAACGCACGCCATCGCCCCGGCCTCGCGGCACCAATTTCCCGGCGCCAGCCGGAATGCGACGCACCACATTGGCTGAGCGCTTCTCTTCGCACCCTGCCCCCTCTGGAAGCACTAGGGCAACGACGCAGCCACCACGCCTCAACGAGAGATTCGCCTAGGCTGGCTCCGTGAGCATCGAGTCTCCGGGTCAGGTCCGCGACTTCGCCCAGGACCACGAATGGGAGCAGGTCAGAGGATGGCTCAAAGAGCCGTTAATAGGACTGCGGTGGAAGAGGGGAGCTAGGGGCTCAGTGACTCACGCAGTTGCTGCAGCGCAACTTGAACGTCGGTCTCGGACCGCTGGATCTCCCTGACGTTCATCCCCGTAAACTCTTTCACCGCACGGCGCATGCTCTGCACGTTGGTGAATCCGCACGATGCCGCGATTTCTGAGTAGGTCATCTTTTGAGGGCCGGTTTGAAGGAGCAGTTGGAGCGCTCTACGCGTTCTCAGTGCGCGTATACGCTCACTGAGGTGCAGTTCTTCATTCTCGAAAAAGTAGAACAGAGAGCGACGGGAGAGATTAAATCGTTCGGCGACCATTGCTACGTCGAGATTGGGGTTCTCATAGCTGGCATCAAGGTATTTCTTCACCGCCCGATTTAGGGCAGGTTTCTGCGCCTCATCGCCGACCGGCGTTTCAAGGAGGGAACCTACCAGGGTCGCAATCACGGATCGGAGGATGTCTCCGGTTCCAGATGCTTCCTGGTCGATGCCCGGCCGCTTCCAACTCAACAGCGCAGGAATCACGAAAGTGCCCACAATTGGATGCTTTGCGAGGTCAGGCAGGCGAAGCAGGGAGCCTAGCGCGGCCTCGCTCACATCCAGGCTGCTGCGGTCGATGTTGATCTGCAAGGCGTGAAATCCCTCGGGCGCCTCGAAACTGCCGCCTTGTGAGGTATCGATGAACCTGACGGAGCCCGTTGATACTGGCTCAGGCATTCCGTCGAAAGCGAGCGTTAAGGCGACCGCTTTCCTGAAGTAGGCCAGCCGAAGATCCCTGGCGTCGGGGTTCGGCGCCCACGAGCCCAGTGCGGGGGCGTTGCACATTTCGATGAGGCTGAAGCCTGGCCCGACAAGACTAATGGCCGACGGACTGAAGGACACAGGAGTCTGCCGTGCCGACTTTTCCAACCGCATCGGAGTTTCGACGGCACTGCCGTACCACGTCCGCCAATGTTCGAACCTTTGCTCGGGACTGAGTCCCTCCGGCACTGCATAGCGTCGCAGGTGACCGCTGCCCCCGGAACCCAATTGAGGCATGGGATTCTCCTTTCCACCAGCGTGAGCCTTCGTGGCAATCGTGGGAACGGCCACAATGGCTTAGTCAGCGGTTGCGGTGGGCTCACGCGGCTGGCCAGAAAAAATTCTGGCTGTTAGACCAAATTTTACCTTTGTCTACATTCCGCATGAGTCTGTTGGGGCAATCTGGTGGTTCTCTTCGGCATCTTCTTATGGGAACGTCGTCATGCCGCGCGCCGCAGCTAATTGGTCACAAAGTCCTGCAGTGAAGGTCTAGCAGGACTGAGCGACACTGGCAGCGAGATGCCTGACTCGCTGAGGGGCAAGGGCATATTCGATGGCCAAGATGCTGGCCCCAACGACTCCAGCTTCGGCGCCGGTTTCGGACTGCGTGATGTTCAGGTGTTGCGTGGCTAAGGGCGTTGACCGAGTGTAGACCATTTCGCGGATTCCGGCGATCAGATGTTCTCCGGATTGTGCTAGCGATCCGCCGACGACAATCAGGGAAGGGTTGATGAGGCTCACGCACATGTTGAGCATTTCCCCGATGTCGCGGCCCGCCTGCCGGACGGCTTGAATGGCGGCCAAATCGCCGGAACGGACGAGCGAGACGACATCGTTTCCGGTAGTTGCCTCGAGTCCCTTCTCACGGAGATGGGCGGCCACAGCCGGAGCGCCTGCGATTGCTTCCAGACAGGCAGTCTTGCCGCAGCGGCATTGAATGCCTGCGGCCTTGGAAACGGCGATATGGCCGACGTCTCCTGCGACACCTGCCGCGCCTCGTTGCAAGACGCCTCCACTTATTACGCCGGAACCAATACCGGTGGCGACTTTAAGGAAGATCATGTTGTCCTCGTCGGGCCAGCGTGTGGCCCGTTCGCCGAGTGCCATGATGTTGACATCGTTGTCGACCAGTACGGGGACGTCAAAGGTCCGCTGAACGTAGGCGGGGACATCGAATCCATCCCATCCTGGCATGATGGGGGGGCTGGTCGGCTTTCCGGTGGAGTGTTCAACCGGACCGGGCAACCCGATGCCGACAGCGATCATATCCGTTGCCGGGCGCTTCACCTTGTCCAAATGTCCCTGCAGCGTGGTCGCTAGCCAATCCAGAACAGCTTCCGGTCCCCGCGCGATCTCAAGTCGTTCAGTGGTTCCGAGGAGAACCTTTCCTGACAGGTTTGTAAGCGCCACGGTTACGTGTGTGGCGCCGATGTCCGCGGCGGCGACTAGCCGCGCACCCGGGTTAAAGGCTAGCCGCGCCGAGGGCCGGCCTCCGGTGGAAGCCGCATCGGATACCGGTACAACGAGGCCGAGTTCCAGGAGCGGCTCAAGGCGAGAGCTGATGGCAGCACGCCCCAGGCCCGTTATCCCGGCCAGGTCGGCCCTGGTTCGCGGGCGTCCGTCCCGCAGGATGCGCAAAAGTTCGCCGGCACCGCCGCTGTTCATGTCTCTCCATTCCGTGGGCTCACACATGAGGTGTGAAGGGCGAGCGCGAAGTCTTGACACATCATGTGACATGTCCCCTCGGCGGGGCCCGCATTCACCACCCAGTGTCAGGCGCCCATGCCTTCCCGTCCACTCGCCAACGCCCAAAGCATCAAAAAGTGCAACTTCAGTGCGCAGCCCCCCGCCCACAGGATCAAAAGGTGCAGACTTTTGCTGATTCACTGACTAAAGCTCCGGCGTGCGTGTCATTGTTTCGGCATGGAAAACGACCAAATCACGACAGCCCCTTCCCGGTTACGGGCCGGGTTCGTCGGTGCCGGGTTCATG
Organism: Arthrobacter globiformis; assembly: GCF_046536215.2. Lineage (GTDB taxonomy): Bacteria > Actinomycetota > Actinomycetes > Actinomycetales > Micrococcaceae > Arthrobacter > Arthrobacter globiformis_E. Next base: position 830,043 of record NZ_CM143421.1, read on the forward strand.
GCTGAGGTGCATAGCAGAGCCGCCCGTGCTGCCGGGGCAAAGATAGCCGGCATCGCATCGTCCAGCGCTGCCAGCGCCGCCCGCGCCAAGGACCGTCTGGGCATCGAACAGGCATATGCCTCTTTCCAGGACCTGGTCGAGGACGAGACGATCGACGTCATCCATGTGTGCACTCCCAACGCCACGCACCCGACCCTGACCGAGGCAGCGCTGGCGGCCGGTAAACACGTTGTCTGTGAGAAGCCTCTGGCTACCAACGTGCAGGACGCCGCCCATCTCGTGGAGCTGGCCGCTACGGCCGGGACGGTCGCGACTGTCCCTTTTGTCTACCGGTTCCACCCGATGGTCCGCGAAGCCCGGGAACGTATTGCATCCGGCCAGACGGGACGGATCTCTACCATTCAGGGGTCCTATCTTCAGGACTGGCTTTTGTCCCGGGACGACGATAACTGGCGGGTGGATGCCGCTGTCGGGGGCCCGTCACGGGCGTTCGCCGACATCGGGTCCCACCTGTGCGACCTGATCGAATTCGTGAGTGGGGACCGGATAACACGGGTCGGTGCGCTGAGCCGCACTCTGTTCTCAGGCCGGGCAAACCACAAGGACGTCCAGACCGAGGACCTCGTTGTGGCTGTATTCGCCACTGAGAACGGCACCGTGGGAAATCTTCTGGTCAGCCAGGTTGCGCCTGGGCGGAAGAACCGCCTACTGATCGAGATTGCGGGTTCTGAGAGCACGGTCCAGTTCGACCAGGAGGCGCCGGAGACGTTGTGGCTTGGTAAACGGGTCGGTTCCCAACTGCTTGTCCGCGACCCAGACGCGCTTAGCCCGGAAGCGGCTCGGCTCAGTGTCCTACCGGCGGGGCATCCACAGGGTTATCAGGATGCGTTCAATGCATTTGTCGCCGATACCTATTCCGCGATCGACGGCGATATCCGCGATGGCCTGCCTACCTTCCGCGACGGCCTACGAGCAGCCGTCCTTACTGAAAGCATCATCGAATCCAGCAAGTGCGACGAGTGGGTCGATGTCCCTCACGTGAAAGAACTAGAAGGAGTGCAGTAATGAAAATCATCCAGGTAGGCCTCGGCGCATGGGGCGCCTCATGGTTAAGGGAGGCAGTACGATGATCCGATCTCTCGATCGCGTGAAGCGATCACGCATCGTAGCGGGCTTGGGAGCCGCGCTCACCGTGACCCTCTTGGCGACCGCATGCACGGGCGGGTCATCGACACCCAGCGCGGCGGCCGCGAAACCGGCGGAGCTGCGGATGCTCTACACCACCGATGAAGCCAACAGCGCCGCAATCGCTTCGCTGGTGCCACAGTTCAAGGAAAAGTTCGGCATCGATCTGAAGATCGACAACCAGCCGTACGACGCGTTGCAGCAGAAGGTTTTCTCCGAGTTCGCTTCCAGCAGCAGCTACTACGACATCGTCGTCGTCGACACTCCGTGGGCGCCAGCCCTGGTGCAGAACCTCGAACCCCTGAGCGAGTACCTCGAGAACGGGGCCCTGAACCCTGACAGCCCGCAGTCCAATGTGGGCGACTTCATCCCCAAGGTGTTCTACGACACAGCCGTCTACAATGCTGACTCCCCGATCAGACGCTATCCGGACACCACGGCAAAGCCCGACGCTGCCGCGATCAAGAACGCCGGATTCGACGTGTACGGGATGCCGATCCAGTCGAACGTGGCCGTCATGGCCTACCGCAGCGACCTGTTCAACGACCCCGCCCAGAAGGCGAATTTCAAGGCCAAGTACGGCAAGGACCTCACGGTCCCGAAGACCTGGGACGACTATGCCCAGGTGGCGGAGTTCTTCACCCAGCCGGACAAGAAGCTTTACGGCACCACGGTCATGGCGGGTGTCGGCGACTGGGCCACCGATGACTTCAAGACCCTGCTCGCCTCCCACGGCGGGGACGGGACCCTGGCGGACGAGAACGGCGAGCCCACATTCGACACTCCGGAAGGAGTCCAGGCACTGGATTACTACGCCAAGCTGGCGCAAAGCGGACATGTCCCCCCGGGCAGCACGTCAGCGGACTGGGGTACAACCGCCGAATCGTTCGGCAGCGGGCTGACCGCCATGACGATCAACTACCACGACCTCAAGCTCGGTAACAACGTCAAGGGCGGCACCATCGGCTACGCCCCGGTGCCCAGTGCGAAGGCCGCCGGACCCCACTTCGGGACCTGGATGCTTAGCGTCAACAAGAATTCCAAGAACAAGGAGTGGGCCTACCAGGGGATCAGCTGGCTGACCGCCGCCGAACAGCAAACGACGATGACCGCCAAGTCCCTGCACCCCAGCCGGACCTCCGTCTTTGCCAGCATCAAGAGCGACAACCCCCTCGCGCCCTTCTACAACACCCTCGGAAAATCCCTCGCAGAAGGCGTCGGCCGCGCACGGCTGACCAACTACACCGAAGTCAGCCACGAGGTTGCGGTCGCGGTGAACAACGCAGCAACCGGCGCTTCCTCGCCAACGGACGCCCTCAAATCCGCGTCAGACAAGGTTTTGGCCCTCCTCAAATCGGCCGGCTACTAACCCCTCGGACCTCTCAAGGTCGCCCAAGGAGTATCGACTATGAAAGCAACCGCCGCACCATTGGATGCGACCTTGACGGTTGACACTTCCCGCCGCGCGGACGGCCTTGACACGGCAGGCCCGCGCGGCAGGAAGCCGCTGACCTGGAAAAAACGTTCGACACCGTGGGTCTACATGGCCCCGGCAATGTTTGTCCTGCTGCTGATGACGGTGGCCCCGGCCATTTTTATCTTTTACTCGGCCTTCCGCAACGACAAGATCCTCGGGGGCGTGGGCAAATTCGTCGGACTGGACAACTTCATCACGGCGGTCACCAACGCCTCGGTCCAGCACGCATTCCTGATAACGTTCGGCTTCGTCGCGGTCGCGGTGATCCTGGAGATGATTCTTGGATTCGCCCTGGCACTCCCGCTAGCAGCCCAGACCCGCGCCAACAAAGTCGGGGCCGCGCTCATGTTGCTTCCGTTTGCCGTCACGCCGGCGGTCGCGGCCATGGTCTTCAAGCAGCTGCTGAACCCCAACTACGGGTGGGTAGGCTACTACCTCGGCTTCTTAGGATTCCCCAAAGGCATCGACCTGCTCGGTGATCCGACAACGGCATGGATCGTCCTGGTCGTTCTCGACATGTGGCAGTGGACCCCCTTCATCGCCCTGATCCTGATGGCCGGCCTTCAGTCCCTGCCGGGGGAACCCCGGGAAGCAGCCATGGTCGACGGAGCGACTCCATGGCAGATGTTCCGGCACATCACGTTTCCGGCCATGGTTCCGTTCATTGCCATCGCGGCCGTGCTGCGGACCATCCAGGCGTTCAAAACCTTCGATTCATTCAAGATCCTGACGGGCGGCGGTCCCGGTGAGTCCACCGAAATCATCAACCTCGGCATTTTCCGCGTCGGCCTTCAAAGCTTCAACGTCGGTCTCGCCTGCGCACTGGGCGTGGTCTTCCTGATCATCCTCTCGCTCCTTATCCCCGTCATGCTGCGCATCATCGGCCGCCGAGCAGACCCTGAGGAAATGTAATGACAACGACATCATCAGCCAGCCGCGGCGGCGCCGTGGCACGCGTCATCATCGGACGTACCTTCCTGTGGGCATGGCTCCTGATCGGCCTCGTTCCGCTGCTGTTCATGTTCCTCACCTCCATCAAGCCGTCCGGGATCGCCAACCAGATCCCCCCGGCATGGATCTTCCAGCCCACCCTGGACAACTACGCCTCCGTACTGTCAGCCGGCGGCGGCAAATCCGAAAGCTTCGGCCAGCTGCTCGCCAACAGTGCAATCGTCAGTCTCGGTGCCACCGCCCTGGCCATCGTCGTGGGGGTCCCGGCCGCCTACGCCCTGACCATGAGGGATTTCCGGGCACGCAAGGGGCTCTCATCCTGGATCCTGTCGACCTACATGTTCCCGCCCATCGTCGCCGTCATCCCGGTCTTCGTCCTCGCAGGCAAGCTCGGGCTCATGGACACCTACCCGGCCCTGATCATCCCGTTCGCTGCCTTCAACCTGCCCATCGTGGTCTGGATCCTGCGCAGCTCGATCCTGCAGCTGCCCTATGAGATCCAGGAAGCCGCCATGGTCGATGGGGCCTCGACATGGAACGTGCTCCGCCGGATCATCTGGCCCCTGCTCGTGCCGTCCGTCGCGACGGCCGCCGTACTGACCATCGTCCTGTCATGGAACGAATTCCTGTTCGCCCTGTCCCTGACCCGGAGCGGAGCGAAGACCGCTCCGGTGGGCCTGCAGCAGTTCACCGGGATGTACGGCACGGACTGGGGCAACATCACCGCCGCCGCGACCTTGATCGTCGCGCCCATCCTGGTGCTCATGGTCGTCCTGCGCCGCCAGATGGTCGCCGGCCTCACCTTCGGTGCAGTCAAGTAAATGAGTATTGGAGAAGAAAAGATGAAAGCAGTCATCCTCCCCGGTGACAAAAGAGTCACCGTCGTGGAACGCGACATCCCGGAACCGGGGCCGCATGAAGTGCTGGTGAGGACCCGTGCCTCCGCGATCTGCCGCAGCGACATGAGCATCTACTACGGCACCCCGATCGTCGGCGGCGAAGGCGCCGGCCAGGGTTCAGTGATACCCGGGCACGAGGCAGCCGGCGAAGTCGTCAAGGTCGGGAACGCCGTGACCCACGTCAAAGAAGGCGACCGTGTCGCCGGCTACCTTGCGCTGGGCTGCGGATTCTGCGAGTACTGCCTCAGCGGCTACATGATGCTGTGTAACCAGTGGAAATGCTTCGGTTTCGACGTTCACGGCGGTGACGCCGACTACTTCGTGCTCCCCGAACGCAACTGTCTTCAGCTCCCCGACCAACTCAGCTTCCGCGCCGGGGCGGTCATGACGGACATGGTCGGCAGCCAATACCATGTGCAGAAGCAGCTCGGCGTGGCCGGCGGAAAAACCGTCGCCGTCTTCGGCATGGGACCAATGGGGTCCGCCGCGGTACTCATCGGCAAGGCCTTCGGTGCCCGCGTCATCGCCGTCGACGTCATCGACCACCGGCTCGAACAGGCCAGCTCGCTCGGCGCGGACGCCGTCATCAACAGCACAACAGCCGATGCCGTTCAGCAGATCCGTGACCTCACCCAGGGCCGCGGCGCGGACGTCTGCATCGATTGTTCCGGCAACCCCGCCGGGCAGAACTCCGCCCTGGACGCCGCCGCCAAACTAGGCGCCGTCGCGTTCGTCGGTGAGTCGCGGGCCACGCAGATCAACCCCAGCGACCAGATGCTCAGAAAACTGCTCACCGTCGTCGGCGGCTGGTACTTCCCCGTCAGCGACTGGGAAGACATCGTGCGCCTCGTCATCGACCAGAAGATCCCGGTCGAAAAGCTCATCAGCCACGACTTTTCCGTCGATCAGGCCGAGGAAGCCTTCCGCGCCTTCGACCAACGCGAAACCGAAAAAGCCGTCTTCGTCTGGTAAACCCCGTCAGACCCCCCGAAGGAGAGACCCCATGTTCAGATACGCCGCCGAGCTCGTCCCCTACCACGACCACGGCTTCGAAGACTCGATCCGCGACCTAGCCGACATCGGCTTCAAAGAGGTCAACCTCTGGTCCTCCGCCGCGCCGCTGGCCCACCATGTCAACCCGGGAGACGATCCCGGCAAAATCCTCGGAGTGCTGGACAAATACGGCGTCAAACCCTGCGGCCTCACCACCTACGGAAAGACCCAGGACGAAATCCTTGAACGCGTCGATTTCGCCGCAGACCTCGGAATCGACACCCTCATCTTCGACTGCGAAGCCAACTACCCCGACTTCGTCTCCACCTTCCTGCCACCAATCGTCGAAGCAGGAGCCCGTCGCGGAGTCCGGATCGCGGTCGAAAACCATCTCACCGTCCCGTTCGCCGCGGATTTTGAGTCCGGTGCGAACGAAGACCGGCGATGGGACGAAGGCGTGGACACACTCGCCCAGATGAAACGGCTCATCCGCGACATCGACGACCCCTACCTCGGCGTCTGCATCGCTCCCCCGCACCTGTGGGTGATGCAGGACACCATCAGCGAAGCCATCACGTTCCTCGCCGAACGCAAGCGGCTCTTCTACTACTACATCTGGGACATCGACCGCGCCTACCGCCACGGCACAGACGGGCTGAACTTCGGTCCCGCCGACCAGCAACTCCCCCGCCCCGACGGAACACTTGACCATTCCGTGATGCTGGGCACACTGCACAGGGTCGGGTATGAAGGCGTCGCCAGCCTCAAATGCCATGGCACGCAGGGATGGAGCTTCGAAAAAATCGGTGAACACCTTCGCGCGTCCGACGCCTACGTCAAGGACTGCATGAAGAAATCCCATGCCCTCTGAGAACCCCGAACTCACACATGGGCCGGGGTCTGCCGCGGCAATCGTCGGTATTTTCCTGGCCGTACCCGGTCTGGGGTCCCGGGACACCAAGACCGGAAATCCGAAAAAGCCGCATTTGCCATAACCGGACCGACAACCTTTGATCCGGACGCGTCGGCCCGAAGCCGGCGGTCAGACCCGAACCGGACAATCCAATAAATCCAAGGAGCCTGACCATGCCCCGCCCGTACACCCTGTTCACCGGCCAATGGGCCGACCTCCCCTTCGAGGAAGTCGCCAGGCTCGCATCCGGCTGGGGCTACGACGGCCTGGAAATCGCCGTCTCCGGCGACCACCTGGACGCCTGGCGCTGGGACGAACCCGGCTACGTGGAGTCCAAACTCGCCGTCCTGGAGAAGTACAACCTCAAGGTCTGGGCGATCTCCAACCACCTCAAGGGCCAGGCCGTGTGCGATGACCCGATCGACTTCCGCCACGAAGCGATCGTCGGGTCCAAGGTCTGGGGCGACGGTGACCCCGAAGGCGTCCGCCTCCGCGCCGCCGAGGAAATGAAACACACCGCCCGGCTCGCCAAAGCCCTGGGCGTGGATACCGTCGTCGGGTTCACCGGCTCCTCCATCTGGCAATACGTCGCCATGTTCCCTCCCGTCCCGGAAAAGGTCATCGACGCCGGCTACCAGGACTTCGCCGACCGCTGGAACCCCATCCTGGACGTCTTCGACGAAAACGGCATCCGCTTCGCCCACGAAGTCCACCCCTCCGAAATCGCCTACGACTACTGGACCACCGTCCGCACCCTCGAAGCGATCGGCCACCGCGAAGCGTTCGGCCTGAACTGGGACCCCTCCCACTTCATGTGGCAAGGCATCGACCCCGTCTCCTTCATCTGGGACTTCAAAGACCGGATCTACCACGTCGACTGCAAGGACACCAAGCTCCGGCCCACCGGCCGGAACACCGTCATGGGCTCCCACCTGCCCTGGGGCGACCCCCGCCGCGGCTGGGACTTCGTCTCCGCAGGACGCGGCGACGTCCCCTGGGAATCCTCCTTCCGCGCCCTCACCGCGATCGGCTACACCGGCCCCATCTCAATTGAATGGGAAGACGCCGGCATGGACCGCCTCCACGGCGCCCCCGAAGCCCTCGCAGCCCTCAAGAAGTTCGACTTCCCGGCGTCGCAAACATCCTTCGACGCCGCCTTCAGCACCAGGGATGAGGCGGCGCCATAGGCCCTAGCGCTCCAGCTCATAGCGACAGATATCTTAGCTGTATCTGTCGGCGGCGCACGTATCGCGCCGCCTCACCGTCAGCTTGGGCGGGCATACCGCCATCTGCCGCTTCCCACCGATCGCGGAAAATGGGGATCCTTCACCTGGCCGGTCCAAGCCACACCAGCCTTCACTTGGTTCAAACTGTTGACTGAAACAGTCACGACTTGGGCTTAAGTTGTCGGCCACTTCTCATATGTCCAAGGCTGCCAGAGGCGTCCCTAAATATCGCGGGCGTTCCCCACGCCTCAAGGTTGCCCTTTTCTCGCCGTCATTGACCCGTACTGTTCCAACATTTGAGGACAACATGACATCACATGTCCATATGTCCGTTCCGATCCCTACACGGGCGGTGCTGACCTGGTTCGATGACGACTGTCAGCTTCTAGTTCAGTGTCAAGGAGACCTGCCATGTTCTGGATCCTTCGTCGTCGGGCTCGAGGTGAAAGGCGATGGCGGGGAGATCCGACATTGCTGCATCGAGTATTCGGACGCTTCGCCGACTGGAATCTTCACTTTCGACCTAAGGGAGAACCTTCAGTTTGCCCACGATTTGGGTAGCGTGAACTCAAGCGGAGCCGTTCTGGAAGGACTGTTCCCAGCCTGGGCCGTTGGCGCCCTGGGGTCCGGATGGTCGTTTTCGGCGTTTTGCATCCAAAACGGAGTGACCATCGCCCGAGACATTGAGGTCGAGCAGTCTCTGGGCCAGAAAGGGACGCAAACAGTCACTACCGCCCCCGGTTGCTAACGCTTCCAAGTTTGCTGCAGCCCAACTGGGCCGGAGTCCATGGCCCTACTATCCCCAGGATTGTTCGGACATGTGGCGGAAGGCGACCTCGAGGATCCTCATGTGGCGAGGACGGGAGAGTGCGAACAAGACTACCTCGGCCACGTCGTCTGGGGTCATCATGTTCTCCAGTTCCGGCATGTCAGGATGGCGGAGGCCCCGTCCCATTCCAAAGTTGCTCGCGACTCCTCCGGGGCAGATATTGGTGCACCGGATGCCGGCGGCCCGGAGTTCGTGGTCCAGTGAGCGTGTGAATCCGACTTGAGCGAACTTCGTGGCGACATAGACGGCTTCACCGGGCAGCCCACGGCGGCCTGCCTCGGACGCAACGGTGACGATGTCCCCTGCGCCTCTCTTTTGCAGGTAAGGAAGGGTGGCGCTCACTGTGTTGAAGAGACCCGTCACGTTGACGTCCGTCATTTCCTGAACGTCGTTGTCGGCGGTCTCGATAAAGGGTGCCCAGGAGCCCACCCCGGCGTTACCGACAACGATGTCGATACCGCCAAAGTGCTCGACCGCCCTCTCGGCGGCGCCTTTCATCGCCTCGCTGTCCCGGACATCGGCCGCGACCGTCAAGCTGTTGGGAAGTCCGGGACCCAGTCCCGACCGCGAAACCAGACAGACACCAGCCCCTGACCTCGACAGGGCACCGGCGACGGCCGCACCAATGCCACCGCTGGCTCCGGTGATGAAAGCAGTCTTGCCCGATAGTAGATGGATGGTGGATTCGTTCATGACATTACCGCCTGAGTCGATTCGATAGATTTCAGTTCCGCAGTATCAATCTGGGCAGTTGGGGTTCGGGCCGGTGCCAAGTACTTCCGGGGGTGTACCAGCTCCGGGCTGTCCTCTGCCAAAACGAACGGGACCATCAGGTCGCCGCCCTCATGTGTGAGCACCCAGACGATGCTCGAATCCGGAGATTTCTCATCCACGATTGCCCGGTTCATTGCACTGTCCTTTGTTCTTTCCGTCGCAGTGGGCCCGCCCGCGCGGACGGCTGGGTTGGCCTCACGCAGCAAAGGTCGCTTTGTGGCGTGGATGGCGGTGTTGACAAGGAATACTGCCCGGCAGCAAGGGGGCGTGGTTTCTGCGTCACAGCGCACGAATGGTCCATTCGGCAGTGTGGGTCGTTCCGGGGAGCAATCGCACGAGATCTTCACCAGTGTTGAAAGCGTTGGGAGGGCAGGTCATAGGCTCCGCTGCCAGTCCGATGCGGTGCCGTTCCGGAGTCTCATGGTCCGCGGTGTGAAGCTGGACCCATGGGCAAGCCGCTCCCCAGCTCATGGCGACTCCGGTACCGAGGGGATCCCACAGCTGTAAACACACGTCGTCCTCGCCAGGGATGGTGCGGAAACCGGTGAACGCGTGGTCTATTGCGGTCCGTCTCAGCTGACGGGAGCGGCGGTAATCGAACGCTGTGCCGTCCACGGAGGTACGTTGCAGCGGAATGAGTCTGTCCGGCGTGACGTCGAGGAAGGAGCTTGCGTCCAGTTCCAGTGACCAAGTATCCAGAGGGGACGTCCCGGCCACGAGGTACGGATGGGGGCAGGTCCCGTAGGGCGCAGCGTGTTCCCCGGTGTTTGTGGCAGTGACGGTAGTGTGAAAACCTGACTCGTCCACGGAGTAGCTGACATCGAGCAGCAACTCGAAGGGGTAGCCCTTGCTCGGACGCAGCCGATGCTGCAGGCCCAGGTTTGAGCCGCCATGGTATAGAACCGTCCAGGGAACGTAGGAAACCAGGCCGTGTAGCGCCGCCGCCCTGGAAGGCTCGTTGATTGGAACCCTCAGCTCAACTCCCTCGAAAATATAGCGTCCGTCCGGAATGCGATTCGGCCAGGGGGCGATGATGGCGCCCCGGTAGTCAGGCATCGGCTCACCGAGGGCGAACGGGACGATCAGGTCGCGGCCCTCATGGGTGAGCATTCGGACGGCGGCTCCGTGCTGGGTAACCGCCGCGTTGTAGCCGGCTTCGGAAATTCTGTAGTCCCCGGCGGTCACGGGGCAACCGCCGGCCGCGTGGCCACGACCTGTAACAGCCTGCCGGCGACTTTCGCGGTTTTCAGTCGTGCTGGGGCGAGGTAGGCGCGGGGGTCCACGACATCCTGGGCGTCCAGTGTGGAGCGAACAGCGCCCGTGAATGCAATATTCAGGATGGTCCCGAGGTTGATCTTCACCATTCCTGAGCCGACTGCCAGTGTTAGTTCGTAATCGGGCACTCCTGACGACCCGTGGAGCACTAGGGGCACTGCCACTTCATCTTTGATCCGGGCGATGAGGTCGTGATCCAGCCGGGCCGTTTGGGCCGTCATGGCATGGGAGCTGCCGACGGCGACCGCCAGCGAATCCACGCCCGTCTCGGCGGCGAAGCGGGCGGCTTCGACGGGGTCTGTGCGCACTCCGGGGGCGTGGGCACCGTCTTTTCCGCCGATCTCTCCGAGCTCGGCTTCGACATGCCATCCGCGTAGATGGGCCCACCGGGCTGCGCGGCGGGTCGCGGCGACGTTGTCCTGGAACCCAAGAGTTGACCCGTCAAACATGACGGACGTGATGGCAGTTCCGGCCGCTTCGCGGAGAATTCGCTCGTCCCCGATGTGGTCCAGGTGCAGCGACACGCGGGCATCGGAGGACTCCGCCAGCGCCGCTAGCCCGCTCACGAGGGGCTTGAGCCGGCCCCGGTGGAACTTGATGCAGTTTTCGCTGATCTGCAGCACGGCAGGCAACTCGGTTTGTTCGGCGGCCTCGATGATGGCTTCCCCGTGCTCGAGGGTGATGACGTTGAAGGCCGCCAGCCCGACGCCGCTTCCGGCCGCGTCGCCCATGAGCTCCCCGGTATGTGCCAATGTCATATGAACTCCCGTTGCGTTTGGTTGGAGCCGCGAACGCTTGAAATTCGCGACTTCTGGATGTGAGCTTGACAACATCTCCAATGAAACACAACAATATCCAATATCTTCCAATCAACCAATAGGCAGGGGTGAAACCGGTGCTTCTAGTAGGACTCGACATCGGCACGACAGCGGTCAAAGCCGTGGTCTTTGACGAGCACGGCGCTGCCCTCGCCGAGGGCCGGGCCACCACGCCGTGGTCGGTCTCGCCCCTGGGCGTTCAGTTGGAGGCTACGGAGCTTCTGGAGGCCGCGGCCTCGGCCCTGACCTGTGCGCTAGCCACGGCACCGGACGGTACGGTAGCTTCCATCGGCATCACCAGCATGGGTGAATCGGGAGTGCTGACCGGCCCGCACGGCGAAGCTGTTGGGCCGGTCATCGCCTGGCATGACCGGCGGGACCTTACCGAACTGGAGAGCCTTCGCACGGCCATTTCCGAAGACGCGTTTTCCATTCGCACGGGCCTGCCCCTGCGGGAACAGTGGTCTCTGACAAAGCACCGCTGGCTCCTGACCCATCTGCCGGAGACCCGGCGGGCGACGATGCGCCTGAACATTGCGGAGTGGGTGGCCTTTTCGCTGGGTGGGGCCCCCGTCTCCGAGCTGTCCCTGGCCTCGCGCACTGGCTGGCTGGACCTCGCTTCCCGGAATTGGTGGTCAGAAACCCTGGATTGGTCGGGGGCCAGCCAGGCCCTCTTGCCGGAACTGGCGGTGGCCGGGACCAACCTGGGTGCCGTGAGCGCCGACGCGGGGATAAGCCGCCTCACCGGGGCAATCATCACAGTGGCGGGGCACGACCACCAGGCGGCGGTCGCTGGAGCGGGGGCCTACCTGCCCGGCGATGTCCTCGACTCCTGCGGAACTGCCGAGGCCCTGGTGCGCGTCATTGAACCAGCCCTTTCCGAGCCGGCCCTGCTAGAGCTGACGTCCGCGGGAATTACTGCAGGCTGGTCCGTCTTCGAGGACAAATGGACATTGCTCGGCGGCACGCAGGCCGGGCTGATACTCCAGAACGCTTTGGAAATGCTCGGCCTCCACAGCACCGACATCGCACACCTTGACGCCGATCCCAGCCGCGGCACTGGCCCGCTTCATCTCACGATCGACGCCGGTCAGGGACTGTCGCTCCACGGGGCCACCGGTTCAACGAGGCAGGCAGACATCTGGCGGGCGGCGCTGGATGCCGTCACCCGGCAGGCCGTGGAAGTCCACTCCCTGATGACCCGGGCGGCAGGCGTGCCGTCCCGGATGGTGGTGACCGGCGGCTGGTCCCGCAGCAGGGGGCTCCTGCAGAGCAAGGAAAAAATGTTCGGCGCCCTCACGGTGTCACCGGCCAAGGAATCCGGCGCACGCGGCGCGGCCTTTTTCGGAGGCCTCGCCGCGGGCATCTACGGATCTGCAGCAGATTTTCCCTCCGGCACAGGCGCGCGCCCGTCCTCAAATACCGCCCTTCAACCGGAAGGCGCCCTGTGATGCACGCCGTCCCCGACCGCGATGAGCCGCGCTCCGATTCACGGGTCCCATTCCCGGAGCAGCGGCGCGGGCTCATCCTTGAGCGCCTCCGCACCGAGGGCCGCGCCGACGCGGCCGCGATCGCACAAAAACTGGGTGTCACAAGTGAAACCGTGCGCAAGGACCTCATGGCCCTGGAGCAGCTGGGTCTCCTGCGCCGGGTCCACGGCGGAGCCGTACCGGTAGGACGCCTGACCTACGAACCAGCCGTCTCGACGCGGACAGGCTTGATTGACGAAAAGAACCGCATCGCCAAGGCGGCGCTGCGGCAGCTGCCTATCGGCGGTTCGGTGCTGCTCGATGCGGGGTCCACCACAGGCAGGCTGGCCGCGATCTTCCCGCATGACAAGGAGTTGACCGTGTACACAAACACGCTAAGTATTGCCACTAGCCTACTGGATAGGCCGTTGTTGACGCTTCACACGCTCGGCGGACGCGTCCGCCCGCTGACGGAAGCCGAAGTGGACGACTGGGCTTCGCGGTCACTGTCCGAGATCAACGTTGATGTGGCCTTCCTCGGAGCGAACGCGATTTCGATAGAAAGGGGGCTGACCACTCCAGACCCGGCGGAAGCCGCAGTCAAGAGGCTGATGCTGGAAAGCGCCCGCAGGCGCGTCCTGTTGGCAGATCACACCAAATTCGGGTGCGTTAGCAACTGCAAACACGCAGACCTTGCCGACATCGACATAATCATCACTGACTCCGGCGTTGACCAACAGGAGCTCAAAGCGGTCCGGGCGGCGGGAGTGGAGGTGGAACTGGCATGATCGTGACCGTTTCGCCGAATCCCAGCATGGACCGCACAATGTGCATTGACCGGCTGCCACACGGGGATATTGCCCGCAGCCCTCGAAGTTACATTGAGCCCAGCGGCAAGGGGGTCAACGTCGCCGTCGCCCTGCATGCCAACGCCATCGATGTCGTCACGATCCTGCCCGCCGGCGGCTTTACCGGAATGCAGATCACCGGAATGCTGTCGGACCTGGGCGTCCCGCACATCGCTGTGCCGATCGCGCAGGAGATCCGCAGCAATGTCAGCCTGGTCGAACCCGATGCGACCGTCACCAAGATAAACGAAGTAGGCCCTAGTTTGGACGATGCGGAGGCCGCATCGCTGATCACGGCCGCCTTGGGGCATGTCGGTGCCGATGACTGGCTTGTCCTTTGTGGGACGCTGCCGGACGGAGCGGTGGAACGGCTGTACATCGACATGGTGGAGGGGGCACAGGGGCGGAACGCCCAGGTCGCCGTCGACACCTCAGGCGAGGCTCTGCGAAGCGTCCTTCCGTGCGGGCCAGACCTGGTCAAGCCCAATGCCGATGAGCTCGCGGAGCTCACCGGACGGGCGCTGGCAACTCTGGGCGACGTCGTCGACGCCGCCGGGGAACTCCGGCGCCGGGGAGCCCGGGCCGTCCTGGCAAGCCTAGGATCTGACGGAGCAATCCTCCTTGACGATTCAGGCTGCTATTTCGGCCAGGCACGGGTGGACCGCGTCGTCAGCGCCGTCGGCGCCGGGGATGCACTGCTTGCCGGCTTCCTCGCTGGCGGCGCAAAGGGACCTCGCGCCCTCCGGGACGGCTTGGCATGGGCGGCGGCGGCCGTCCAACACGAGGGGACACTATACCGCGGCCGAGCGCCACGGATAGAAGTGGATATCAGCGATGATCTCGACCGGAATCGACCCCTCAAAGAACCCTGCACCGCCGCGGGCCAACCGGCGGAGAGCCTGGTCTAAGCCCGCACCTCCAACCCACCAGCACCACAACCTCGGGCCCTCAGGGCCCCTGGCTGGTTACACGCAACCCAAATTCAAAGGAGAACCATGGTTACCAAGCGAACAGCGCGCCTCGCACTCATCTCGTCTCTCTCAACTGCCACCCTTCTCGGTCTCACGGCCTGCGGAGGCTCAGCCCCGGCAACCACGTCGTCTGAGGAAAAAGGGCTGATAGGCATCTCCATGCGGTTCATCGCCGGAAACGCCTGGCTCAGCACCATGTCCGACGGCGCCGTCAAGTCCGGAACCGCTAAGGGCTGGACGATGGAAGCCGTCGACGCCCAGGGCAGCGCCCAAACCCAGATCCAACAGATGAGGACCTTCATCAACAAGGGCGCCAAGGCGATCATCATCGAACCGGTGGGCGACCGCAACGTTGCCGGCGGGATAGAGGCCGCTAAGGCTGCCGGCATCCCGGTCATTGTCGTCAACGACCGCGTCTCGGAGGAGCTCGCCAAGAAGGTGGCCTGCAACGTCCACGACGACGGCGAAGCGACCGCCGAGCTGGTGGGAGCGAAAGCCGCGGCAGCCGCCGTCGCCCGGAAGGGCGAAAACTCCACCATCAGCCTCTACATCCAGGCGCTCTTCCCCCAGGAGTTGGTCACAGAAAGCCGTGAAAACGGCTTTCTGGCCGGCTGGAACAAGTACATGGAGCAGCACCCTACGGTGAAGACCAAGCGGATCCCCAACAACTATGGCGAAGCCCTGCCGGACAAAACGCTGGCCGCGATGCGTAACGTGCTGGCCGGAAACCCGGACGTCGACGTCGTATTCAACCAGACCGACGTCGTGATGCCGGCGGTGATCGAGGCGTTGAAGGGTGCGGGCCGAATGGACCAAACCGGCAAAACCGACGTCATCCTTGCCGGGTTTGACGGCGGCATGGAGGTTATCAAGTCAATGGCCAAGGATCCCTCTTCCCCGGTGGTTGCGGACGGTCTGAACCAGCCGGCGCTGCAGGCTGCCTACGCCGTGGACGAAGCAATCTCGGCGGTGACCGGCACCCCTACCGGCAAGTGTGAGGGCAGCCCGGCCACGCGGATCCTGCCCGCTCTGGCAGTGACGCCAGAAAATGCCGGACGGTACATCAGCGACGACCTCGCCTTCGCCGGCGCCGAGTAGGCGGTACTATCATGACCGCACCCGCTGAGCTCGACCTGCGCCCCCTGATCGCGGTGTCGGGAGTGTCCAAGGCATACCCGGGAACCCAGGCCCTCGCAGGCATCGATCTGGAAGTCATGCCCGGAGAAATCCATGGCATCGCCGGACAGAACGGCGCCGGCAAATCAACCCTGGTGAGAATCCTTTCCGGAGTGGAAAGGCCTGATGCCGGCAGCGTCCTAATTGACGGCCAGTCAGTCACACTGGATAACCCGCAGGCAGCCCAGCGGGCGCGGATCATGACCGTCCACCAGGAGCTCAGCCTTGTCCCCCACCTCTCCGTGGCGGAGAACATCTATGTCGGAGAACTGCCGCGCACCGCCGTCGGCACCATCCACTGGTCCAGGGTGCGCACCCAGGCCCGTGAACAGCTGCTGCGCATCGGATTCGACATTGACGTCCGCGCCACCGTGGCGAGCCTGCCTATCGCCCACCGGCAGGCCGTGGAAATCGCCAAGGCTCTCACCCGGGACGCCCGGGTCCTGATCCTGGACGAACCCACGGCCACCCTGCCGCGACACGACGTGAAGCAATTGTTCGACCTGCTGAACCAGCTCAAGAGGCTGGGGTTGGCCATCATCTACATCTCACACCACTTCGACGAGATGTACACCATCTGCGACAGAATTTCCGTCTTCCGTGACGGCCGCCGGGTGGCGCTTTACGACGGCGACGAAAAGCAGCACGATGCCATCCTGCAGTCCATGCTTGGCGGGGTCAGTCCTGAGCGGTCAGAGAAGCTTCAGGTGGGGTCCGGAGACATGCCCCGGCTCGGCACTGGCCGGACTGCGGGCGAGGTGGCGCTGTCAGTCCGTGGCCTCCGCGACGGCCACGACCTGCACGGGGTGGACCTGGACCTTCACAAAGGCGAGGTGCTCGGCATAGCCGGACTTTCCGGCAACGGCCAGAGCCAGCTTGCCGCCGCCTTGTTCGGCGCTGAAAAGTCGCGGCACGACGAGTTTCTGGTCAACGGCCGGGAGCGGCGTCGGCAGGATCCTGCACACTCGATCGCCCTGGGCATCGGACTCCTCCCTGAGGAACGCAAGACGCAGGGGCTGATTCTGTCCATGTCCATCACACGGAACATCACCATGGCCTCCCTGCCGCGGTTCTCGCCCGGATACTTCCTGAGCAAGGCCAAAGAACAGAGGGCAGCGGTGGGCATGCGTGACGCCCTTGCGATCAAGACCGCACACGTTGGCGAAGCGGTGGGAAACCTCAGCGGCGGCAACCAACAAAAGGTTGCCCTCGCAAAATGGCTGGTCAGCGGCGTCAGCACGCTCATCATCGTTGAACCCACCCGGGGCGTGGACGTCGGGGCAAAACTCGAGATCTACGAACTCATCCGCACCTTCGCTGACCAGGGTGGCAGCATCATCCTGATCACTTCTGAAATCGATGAGGCCCTGATGTGCGACCGCGTGCTCATCCTCAGCCGGGGCCGGACCACCGGTGCCGTGAGCCGCAGCGACATCGACCAGCGCGGGGAGGCCGCGATCCTCGACCGCTTCAACTGACCATCCCGAAAACCAAAACAATGGAGTTCAAAACCGTGGCTACCAACACCACCCCCGCGCCGCCGGCACAACGGCTATTCCACAGGCTGCCATCCGCCTTTACTTCGCTCCGCGCGTTCGTCGCTTCGCTCGGCTCCAAGGGTTACCTGCTGGCCGTCGGCGCCATCGTCCTTCTCGTCGGCAGCACTCTCTCGCAGCATTTCATGACCTCAAGGAACCTCATATCGGTCCTGATCACCGCTTCGGTGGTGTCCGTCCTCGCCGTCGGCCAGTACCTCGTGATCGTCACCGGCGGCATCGACCTCTCGGTAGGCGCCGTCGCCGCAGTGTCTTCGGTGCTAGCCGGGCTGGCACTTCAGCAGGGCATGCCCTGGCCCGTCGCCCTCCTTCTGGCGCTGCTCACCGCCGGCCTGATCGGGATCTTCAACGGCCTGATGATCGTCTACGGCGGGATCACCCCGTTCATCGTGACGCTGGCGATGATGAGCATCGCCCGCGGTGTGGCCTACATGCTCCAGACGGGGCGGCAGGTCGCGATCGAGGACCAGGGCTTCCTCGCGGCCTTCACCGCTAACATCGGCCCGATGCCTGCGCCGGTCATGATCGCCCTGCTGGTAACCGTCGTCTTCGCCGTCGTCATGTCCCAGACCCGCTTCGGCCGCCGGCTTTTCGCACTGGGAGGCAACGCGGAAGCGGCGAGGCTGTCGGGCCTTCCCATCAAGCGGGACATCATCGGCGCCTACTTCCTCTCCTCCCTTCTGGCCGGTCTGGGCGGGGTGATGATCGCCGCACAGCTCACCGAGGGCAGCGCGATCATCGGCGAGGGCTACGAGCTCAACGCAATTGCCGCCGTCGTTGTGGGCGGGGCGTCCCTGTTCGGTGGCACCGGTGACCCTGTCAGCGCGGTCCTTGGCGGCCTGATCATCGCGGTGATCCTTAACATCATGGACCTGCTGGGAATTCAGGCCCAGCCCCAACTGGTGGTCAAAGGGGCCGTGATCCTGCTGGCCGTCCTGTTCACCAGCGGCGTGGGCAACAAGCTGCCCGGGGCCCTTCGAAAACTCATCTTCCAGCAGCGCTACACGGGCAAGACCGCCGCTGAAGCGACGCCAGTCGGCGCTGCACCGGTCAAGGACAAGGAGGAAGCGGATGCCCGCAACTAATGAGACCACGTTGACCCGGTGGCAGTTCTTCACGGCGACGGAAGCCGAAACCGTGGACGCCGTCTGTGCGCGCATCTTTCCCAGCGGCGACGGAAAGCCCGGCGCCCGGGAAACCAAGGTCATCACCTACATGGACAGGACGACGGCGAACGAGGAGGAGGCCCTGCGCCGCTGCTACCGGGACGGAGTGGAGGCCCTGAATGCCCTCACTTGCGAACTCTACGGCCAACGGTTCGCGAAGCTGTCCGACGAGCACCAGGACGAAGTGCTGGAGCGCGTCGAGGCCAGCACGGCCGCTGAATCCACTGGAGCCCCGGAGGGACCCGAAGACGAGGGCCTTCTGACCACCTTCTTCGCCCTCGTCTGGGAACACACGATCCAAGGCATGTTCTGCGACCCGCAGTACGGCGGCAATCATGAGGCCTTGGGCTGGCAGTTGGTCGGCTTCCCGGGTGCTCAATGGGGCTACGACGCCGAACAAATGCGCCCCGGGTTCGATTCCAAAACCATCCCCATCAAGACCCTTGAAGATCTACGCAGAGAGTTGAGGCGAGCAGATGCCTGAGACTGCAGAGGCCATCGTCGTCGGGCTGGGAGCGTCCGGCGGCATCATCGCCGAACAGCTGGCCAGGGCCGGGATCCGGGTGCTGGCCCTCGACAAAGGCCCTGTGCATACAACCGAGGAATTTACGTTCAAGCAGGACGAAGTCAAGTACTACTCCCGCGGCTCCCTCGTCCCCCAACTGGCAACCGACCCCGTCACCTGGCGGCCGGACGAAAATTCCACCGCACGGTTGCTCCCCTGGGCAGCCGGGGTACGCGGAAACAGCGAACCCCTTCACCTGCCGCCCTCGATCGGGCCCGGCGGTGGCACGCTGCACTGGGGCGGCGCCTCATGGCGGCACCGCGACGCGGACTTCCGCATGAAATCCCTCATCGAGGAACGCTTCGGACCAGATACCCTGGATGAGAATTCCACCATGGTGGACTGGCCAATCGGCTACGGCGACCTGGAACCCTACTACGACCGCGTCGAATGGGAACTGGGCGTCTCGGGCCGAGCGGGCAACGTCAAGGGGGCCCCGGACCCAGAGGGCAACCCGTATGAATCCCCGCGGGAGCGAGGCTTCCCGATGCCCCCGCTGCGCACCGCGCCGGCCGATGACAGGTTCAAAGCGGCCTGCCAGCGCCTCGGGTACCGTCCCTTCCAGCAGCCGGCCGCGGTGGCGTCTACGGACTACAAATCGCTCAAGGGCTGCGAGTACTGCGGCTTTTGCCACGGCTTTTTGTGCCATGTCAACGCCAAACAGTCCAGCCGCATCACCTCCGTCGAGGCGGCCCTGCAGACGGGCAACCTGGAAATCCGTTCCAACTCACGGGCCTTCAGGCTGGACCGCAATCCATCCGGGCGCCGGATCACCGGGGTTTCTTACTTCGATCCCGACGGCAACGTCCACCAGGTGCAGTCCGACCTCGTGGTGGTCGCGTGCTACGCCCTCGAGAACAGCCGCCTGCTGCTCGCCTCCGGCATCAACGCCAACGGCCAGGTAGGCCAGAACTTCATGACGCACAGCTTCGGCTGGTGCAGCCTGGTCCTGCCGGAGTTCAGTAACCCCTTCATGGCACCTCTCGTCGCCGCCAGTGTCGTGGACGATCTGAACTGCGACGGCGTGCCGGACAACGACGAAGGGGTGCTGTGGGGATCCGTCCTGACCAGCATCCCCGGCGACCTCCAGCCCATTGAGGCCGCGCACAACCTCCCGCTCGGCATGCGGCGCTGGGGTCAGGGCTTCAAGGACTGGTTCTCCGAGAACTACCGCCGCCTGATGGGCATCCACAACCAGGTGCCCAGCTTCCCGTCCAAGAAGTACTACTGCGACCTAGATCCGGTCGTGAAAGACAAGTTTGGCCAGCCAGCGCTGCGCATCACGCACGACTGGTCCGAGCACGATCTGGCTGCCCTGAAGTACTTCGAGAAGGTGAAGCGCGCCATCGCCGAGGAAATGGGCGCCACCCAGTTCTGGTCCGAACCGACGCCCCCGGCGTACCACCTGTCCACGCACGAGGTGGGAACGCACCGGATGGGCGAGAACCCGGCCGATTCCGTCGTTGACATCTACGGCGAATCCCACGAATGCAAGGGCTTGTACGTCGTAGGCGGCGGCCAGTTCCCCACACTGTCCGGCTACAACCCGACTCAGACCCTGCAGGCACTGGCGTATCTCAGCGCCGACCGCATCCTCGACAAAGTCTGATCCGGCCCGCACCGGTACCCCGAACCACCCAAAGGAACACCCGCTGCCTGAAACCCCAGGCGGCGACGCGATAAAGAAAGAGAAACAACAAATGGTTGACCCCTATGCCATCGTGGCATTGTCCAACACCGTCCACACCATCAAGAAGCGCGAAGACGCCATCGAGAACACCAAGCGGATCTGCGACTTCATGGACCCAGCCGTCATGGTGGCGGCCACCGACGGTGCGCCCGTCAAGCTCGTTGTGCTGCCGGAAATGGCAATTCAGGGCATGCTGCCGGACTTCAAAGCCGGCAACCGCGAAGCCCACGAAGCCTTCGCCATGACCATTCCCGGCCCGGAGACCGAAATCCTCGGCCAGAAGGCCCGCCAGCTCAACACCTACATCGCAGCTGAGCTCTACCTGGTCCGCGACGATGACTTCCCCGGCCACCTCTTCAACGTCGCTTTCATCATCGACCCCAACGGTGACGTCATCTACAAGCGCTACAAGTCCACCTCCGACGCCTATGAAGGGGGCGCCCTGGGCACCACCAACCCGCACGACATCTGGGACGAATTCATTCAGAAGCGCGGCAACGGCAACCTCCTGGATGCATTCTTCCCGGTAGCCAAGACCGATATTGGCAACATCGGCTACATCATCTGCCATGAGGGTGCCTACCCTGAGACTTCCCGTGGACTGGCAATGAACGGCGCGGAACTCATCATCCGCGGCACCCTAATCGAACCGCAGGTGGGCACAGGGATGTGGGAGCTGCAGAACCGCGCCCACGCCATGTTCAACCAGGCCGTGGTGATCGCCCCGAACCTTGGTCCGCAGCGCAACGACGACGGCAGCCTGTTCGACCTCTTCGGCGGACAGTCCATGATCGTTGACCACAAGGGACGCGTACTCGTGAAGAACGAGGGCGTCAGCGGCGGTGACTCCTTCGTGAGCACCGTCGTCGACCTGGAGGCACTGCGCCGCTCGCGTGCCGCCAACGGTGTCACCAACTGGTTCAAGGACCTGCGCACCGAGATGTACGCAGGCATCTACGAACAGCCCATCTACGAAAAGAACCAGTACCTCAACGAGCTGCCGGCCGAAGGCTGGCTTGCCCGAGAGGCGAAGCGGCGTGGCATGAACATTCAAAAGCTCATGGAACGCGGACTCCTCACGGCCCCGTCGAGCAACTAACCCTACTCCCTGCAGAGGGAAACCACTGCGGGCGTCCGGTCCAGGCCGGACGCCCGCACCCCCTTCACTTCAGACCCAAACCGCGAAAGGCAGACGCATGTACGCCGCCGTCCTCCGTGCCCCCGGCCCCGTCGAGAACCAGCCGCTGGACTACATCGACGTCCCCGAACCCGTTCCCGGACCCGGTGAAGTCGCCATCACCGTACTCGCCTGCGGAGTCTGCCGGTCCAACCTGCACATGGTCGAGGGTGACTGGCTGCCCGCCACCCCCGCCGCCCTGCCCATCATCCCGGGCCATGAGGTAGTCGGCCGGGTCAAGGCCGTAGGTCCCGGCGTGGACAACCTCACGGTGGGCGACCGGATCGGCGTGCAGCCCATCTGGTCCACGTGCGGCGTGTGCGGCCACTGCATCAGCGGCCATGAGCAGCTCTGCCGGCGGCGCCAAATCACCGGAGAGACACGCGACGGCGGCTACGCGGAAGTCATGCTCGCGAACGCCGCCGTCGCCTGCAAGATCCCCGATTCCCTGTCCGATACCGAAGCAGCGCCGTTGCTGTGCCCTGGCATCACCGCCTACGGCGCCCTGAAAAAGGCACTCCTGCGCCCCGGCCAGAACGTGGCTGTGTTCGGCGTCGGCGGAGTCGGCCATCTGGCGTTGCAGATGGCCGGGCTCACCGGCGCCCACGTCAACGCCGTCTCCCGCAGTCTCAAGGCCCGCACCCTTGCCGAGCAGCTCGGGGCCCGTGGAGCGTACGTTCCGGCCGGAATCGAGGGGGGCCTAGCGCTTCGGGACGGATCCCAGGACGCGGCCATCGTCTTCGCCCCGTCGGATCATGCCGTGGCGGAAGCACTGCGAGTCATCAAGCCCGGCGGCCGCGTGGTGCTCGGCGTGGCACAGTCTGTCGGCGTTATGGACATCGGCGACGAAAAAACGGTCGTAGGAACCGTGCTCGGGACCCGTCAGGACATGCAAGACGTCCTGGACCTCGCAGTGGACGGCAAACTCCACGCCGTCCACGAAGACTTCCCGCTTAGCGAGGCCAACCAAGTGCTGCAGCGGCTCAAGACCGGCCAGCTGCACGGCCGCGCCGTACTGGTCCCCGGCGCATGAGTGCCATCGCCGGCCGGGAACCGCGACGGTTCATCATCGTAGGCCGGGGCTGGCGCGCCGACTTCTACCTGCGCATCGCCCGAAGCCTTCCGCACCTCTTCACCTGCGTCGGTGCGGTCACCCGCACGTCAGAGGGCGGAGAAGGGATGGAGCAGCAGTGGGGCCTACCCACATTCCGTACCGTCCAAGAAGCAGCCCGCAGCCTGGACCCGGATCTCGCCGTCACGTGCGTCCCCCGGCACGCCAACCCGGAAGTCGTCCGCGCACTCGTTAGCCTAAACATTCCAGTCCTTTCGGAAACTCCGCCCGCCGCTGACCTTCCCGAACTGCTCGCACTGTGGAACGACGTGGGGCCCACGGGCCTGGTCCACGTGGCCGAGCAACACCCTTACCTTCCCTTCTTCCGCGCTGTCCGCTGCCTCCTCGATGCCGGCAAGTTCGGGGAAGTCAGCTCCGCCACCGTGTCCTGGACCCACGACTACCACGCCATGGCCATCCTGCGGTCGGTGCTCGGCATCGGACACGACCGCGTACACATCCTGGCGATGTCCCGGCAGTCCCCGCTCATGAACGGGCCGGACCGGCAGGGCAAACCCGATCAAAAGAAACTGGACGATGTCCGGACCACACTCGCGCTCCTAGGCGCAGGCTCCAAAACTGGATTCTACGACTTCACCGAGACCCAGTGGTTCAACCCCCTGCGCGGACGGCATTTCCAGCTCCGCGGCAGCCACGCCGAACTCACCGGCAACCGACTCACCTGGTTAAACGACGACGGCGACCCAGTCAGCGCGCCTATCGAAAGACGCCAACTCGGCATCGACGGCAACCTCGAAGGGGCCGACCTGGACACTCTCAGCGCCGCCGGGGAAGTTCTGTACGAGAATCCCTTCCGCGGCGCACGCCTTTCCGACGAGGAGATCGCCATGGCCACCTGCCTCAACAACACGCTGCCGGAAAACCGTCCCCAAGGCTACGCCCTCGCGGACGCCTGCCAGGACCACTATCTCTCCCTCCTAATTCATGAAGCAGCCGGGTCAGGAGGAAGCATCAATTCCACGCCACAACCATGGCAGGCTGAGCCCAGCCTCCACACTTCATCGGGCCACCAGCCCACACCAGCGCGGGCCGTCGACGCCCCGAAACCAACCAATTAACACCGATTCAAAGGAACGACAATATGCAGAAGCGAACCCTGGGACGTACCGGGCTATCCGTATCGCCAGTATGCGTGGGAACAAGTGCCCTGGGCAGCCACCCCACACAATACGGCTATGAAGTCAGCCACGAGGCGGCGGTAGCCACCATCCGGAGGGTGCTGGAGGGGCCTCTCAACTTCATCGACACCTCCAACGAATACGGGCACGGCGGCGACAGTGAACGCCGCATCGGCGAAGCCATCAAAGAAGCTGGCGGCCTGCCGACGAACATCGTCCTCGCCACCAAGGTCGATCCAATTGTCGGCACCACAGACTTCTCCGGTGATCGGGTTCGGAAGTCCGTGGAGGAAAGCCTTGAACGCCTGGGACTGGACAAATTGCAACTCGTCTATTTTCATGATCCTGAAAAGATCACCTTCGAAGAAGGAACAGCCCCCGGGGGTCCCCTTGAGGCCCTAGTTGACCTGAAGAACCAGGGCGTTATCGACCACCTGGGTGTCGCAGGCGGCCCAATCGACCTTGAACTGAAGTACCTGGCTACCGATGCCTTCGACGTCGTCATCAGCCACAACCGCTACACCCTCGTGGACCAAACCGCGGAGCCGCTGATCCAGGACGCGGCCGCCCGCCGCGTGGCATTCGTCAACGCCGCACCATTCGGCGGCGGCATGCTCGTCAAAGGCCCGGACGCGGTCCCGAACTACTGCTACCGCCCCGCCAGCCCGGCGATCTTGGACCGCGTGCGGAAAATGGAGGATCTCTGCAAGGCACACGGTGTGCCCCTCGCGGCCGCGGCCCTCCAGTTCTCCATACGGGACCCCCGAATCGCATCCACGATCGTGGGTATGTCCGAGCCCGGGCGCGTGGCGCGGACCGCCGAGCTGGCCGAATGGGATATTCCCAGCGACCTGTGGGACGAGCTGATCCCGCTTGCCCACGCCGGCTCCGGCGAACTGGGATAGTCACGCACCCGTGCCCCAATCACGCGAATGCCTCCGCTGGAACCGACACCAAATGCCGACGGAGGCATTCCGGCGTCAACCGCCGAGCACTCCACCATGAGCCAGACGGCAGAGCCTGATGAGCCTGAAATTCATGGAGACCGACACATACACATCACCGCAACGTACCTGGATAGTCTGCAGCAACATCTGGAGGAAGCAGCACATGAACTTATTAGCGTGGCTGCCACCCACCGACGGGGCGGGATCCTCCTGACCCGCCCGAGCGCCACGGCCTACGCCGCGACACTGGATGCCAGCGTGTCCTACGGTCAAACTGTTGAACGCGGATCCTGACCGCGAACTAAGGACTTGGCGCCTCCAGGATACCCGTGCGTCGACGCCGAAGTGCGAGGCTCGTCGAAGCGGATCCGAAGGCACCGTAATCCAGGTTCTCGCGAGCAGGGGTTTTATGACACCGTTAGGGGCGACAAGCAGCCCTGCTGAACCGCTTTCAAGGAGGTAGCCATGACCCCAACCGCAGACCAGGCCAACGGGCGTCCGGACACGCGGGTTCCCTATGCGGACCAGAGAAGGGAACTCATCCTGGCCACTCTCCGTACGAGTGGCCGGGCGGATGCCGCAGACCTGGCTCTGGAACTGGGGGTCACGAACGAAACCGTTCGCAAGGACCTGGTTGCCCTCGAGCAGCTCGGATTGCTCCGCCGCGTCCACGGCGGAGCAATCCCTGTGGGACGCCTTACTTATGAGCCGCCGCTGGCGTCGAGAACCGCCCTTTCCGACGAAAAGGCGCGCATCGCCAGGGCGGCGCTCCATCACCTGCCCGCGAGCGGCTCAGTCCTCATTGACGGGGGGTCCACCACCGCGAAGCTGGCCGAAATCCTTCCGCGGGACCGTGCTCTGAGGGTCTACACCAACACGCTGTCGATCGCCATCGCGCTCATGGACGCGCCGCTGCTGACCGTCTACACCCTCGGCGGACGTGTTCGTCCGGTAACCGGCGCCGAAGTGGACGACTGGGCAGCCCGTGCCCTTGCTGAAATTAACGTGGATGTTGCATTCCTCGGATCCACCGCCGTCTCGATCGACCGTGGCCTCACCACGCCCGATGCCGCCGAGGCGGCCGTTAAACGGCTCATGTGCACCAGCGCCCGGCGCCGGATCCTGCTTGCCGACCATAGCAAGTTCGGCAAGGTCAGCACCTGTAAGCACGCGGACCTCGTAGATATCGACGTCCTCATCACGGACGACGGCACATCCCCTGAGATGCTGGCGTCAATGCGTTCAACAGGTCTTGAAGTGGAAGTGGTCTGACCCTCACCCGACGACGTCGGGCCCCAGATACCCGGCCGTCGCCCATCACGCAGTCGCCCCCTTCGAATTGGCGAACGCAGACAGGACCCGCCCTGCCCTCCGGCGCTATCACGCAAACTGTGTATGACTCTTCGCCGCGGCCACCCCCTTCATCCTCACCCGATCCGCCGGGACCATCGCCGCTGTCCCCTACGCCAACACCAGCGAAGGAACCGTCCTCCGAAAGCTCGTGAACATCCCTGCCCGGATCGCCTTCAGCGCGCGCAGAAACCGCCTCCGCCTGCCCGGGGCCTGGCCCTGGCAGGCCTCATGAGCACTGACCTGCCGGGGCCGGAAACCGTGTCGATCCCCGGTGAGAGCCAGAACCCGACCCCCGATCGGCGGATATATGGCCGGGGACCTGGTCGTGCATGTCGTTCCGAAATGCGACGACGAGATCACCTGCTATTCCTGTTTCCTGATGCGGCACCGTTCCCAGTGGCAAGGAAGAAAGACAATCAGGCCTACTGCATTGAGTGTGAGGACTGAATCCCGGAGTCTCTGACGCCCTCATCGGGAGCTGCGCCGGCGTGCGGTGCCCGTTCAGCCCAAATAGTCCAGACGGTGTCTGGACTATTTGCCGTGGTAGGAGTGCTGGGGCCGGCGTTCAGCCGTCGATGATCTTGAGGGCAGCGGCCGAGCCGGGTTGGGAGTCATTCCTGGACCGACCATGTCCACAGTCTGCTTTCACAGGCCGGCCAGCTTCTGCTATCCATGGATGGTTCTATTGGGCATGGGTACGAACGCCGGCAATGATTACGACGCTGAACCGACGCCCCGGCCGGGAGTTACCGTCCCCGGGACAGGAAGTCGAGGTTAAAGCAGCTGGTTTGCGGGCCGGTAAGGGCAGCGTCGACAACATGACGCTAGACGGATCGGTCGTATCGGTTTGGATTGACCGCAATCACCCCGGAGGACGTATTTGGCCAGAGACGGGGTAGCGATCGCTCCTGAGCTCGAACCCCCGGACGCGTTTTAAGGAAAGTCCATTGACAGGAATCTCCTAGGGTTAGCTGTTGCCGCGCGCTGATTCTCCTGCCCCAGGTTGAACCCCGGGCCCCCTACGCTGACCTGACATATAGGTTCTAATGGGCTGTGGGTGCGGCTCCCTCGCTTCGGGACTTACTTGCAGGACAGCCACCAAAAACCCAGCGGAAGGAACCCAGTGAACACCCAACGAGGCAATGAAGTAACTTGCACCCTATTTTCCTCAAGTCATGCCGCCCGAGCCATGAACGCCCATGAACAGGTAACGAACGGCAACCGGTCCGACAGCGAGGCAAGCAAGGAGGCACACGGCCAATGAAGAAGGCCCCCGAAGGGCCCTTCACAACACAAAATGTCCGCACTCAGAGGCTAAAAGCCGCTGAACAGGGAAAACACGTGCCCAAGATGGGACTCGAACTGGGCTCCTCCCCGCGCAAATCCGCCCCTCCCCCGAAACATCCCTAATATGGCCCAGTACGACGCCGGTCCAACGGAATCCGAAGCCCCGGGTGTTGCACATTGTTCACACCCTCTTTTGTGCCTGTGTGAGGCCCAAGCATTCGAGCGTGAGGGTCCTTTGGCGTCGCGATTCCCCGCCGGTAATCGACCAGTTACGGAGCCGGGCCCAGTTCTTTGGCGGACATGGGCGCCGTCGTTTTTGTTTGCCCGTCCGGGAACAGGGGAAGGCGATGTGCCGGGCGTGGCGGCAGGTCAGCAGGAAGACGTTGAGGAACTCCGAACCGTTGCCTGAGTCGATCCGAGGATGGGGAAGGGGAACGCCGCGGTGACGTGCTCGAGGGTATCGTTTCCCGATTCGGCCGCCTTGTTCTGCACAGACCGGTTCACGGTTCACCCAGTCCTAATATCGGTAACGGTGAGTGTGAAGCTGACCCCCCGAAATTGTTGCGGCCCGCTTCCCCTCGACATACTTCATAAGGATGCTTAGCATTAAGGCTCGGTAACTAGCCTTTTCGCGAAGGGACTGGCCAGCCAGGTTTTCCAGGGCAGCCAGACACCTTAAATCCCCGGGCCTTCCGCCCATTTCGGGTGGACTCAGAGGTCCTAGACGTATCCCACTCCCCCGCGACTCACGCACGCGCACCAGGGCGACCTGTGCCCTGCACGACCCATGTGTGCCGCCGGCGAGGTTGACACTGGAAGAGAGCGGAACCATGAAGGCAGTAGTTTACAAAGGACCCAACGACGTCAGCGTCGAGGAAATCCCCGATGCCAAAATCGAGCACCCCGCCGATGTGCTGGTGCGGATCACCTCGGCGAACATTTGCGGCTCGGACCTGCACATGTACGAAGGCCGCAGCAGTTTTGAACCCGGACGCTCCTTCGGGCACGAAAACCTCGGCGAAGTGGTCGAGGCCGGCCCGGCGGTGAGTAAAGTAAAAGTGGGCGATCGTGTAGTGCTGCCGTTCAACATCGCCTGCGGATTCTGCAAAAACTGCGACCGTGGCTTCACCAATTACTGCCTGACCATGCAGCCTGAACCCCAGCTCGCCGGCGCGGCCTACGGGTTCGCGGACATGGGGCCGTACCAGGGCGGACAGGCCGAATACCTGCGCGTGCCGTATGGAGACTTCAACTGCCTGCGCCTGGGCGAGGACTCGGTGGAGAAAGAACTCGACTACGTCATGGTCGCGGACATCTTCCCCACCGGCTGGCATGCCACAGAGCTGGCCGGCGTATACCCGGGAGACTCCGTAGTCATCTACGGTGCAGGGCCGGTCGGACTCATGGCCGCCTACTCAGCCATTATCAAAGGGGCCGAAAAAGTCATGGTGGTGGACCGCCAGAAGGACCGTCTGAAGCTGGCGGAACAGATCGGTGCCATCCCTGTGAATGATTCCGAGGTGGACCCTGTCGAGTTCGTCAAGGACCAGACCATGGGATTCGGCGCGGACCGCGGCTGCGAATGCGTCGGTTACCAGGCCCACGACCCGGGCGGAACCGAACATCCCAACATGACCCTGAACCGGCTCGTGGACTCCGTGCGGTTCGTCGGCGGCCTGGGCGTGGTTGGCGTGTTCCTGCCCCGAGACCCCGGAGGCCCCGACAAACTTGAGCAGCAGGGCCAGGTGGCCTTCGACTATGGAAACTACTGGTTCAAAGGACAGACGATGGGCTCAGGCCAGTGCCCGGTCAAGAAGTACAACCGGGCCCTGCGCGACCTTATCGCCGGCGGAAAGGCCAGCCCCTCCTTCATTGTCAGCCACGAGCTGCCGCTGGATCAGGCCCCCGAGGGCTACCGGAACTTCGACAGCCGCGAAGACGGCTGGACAAAAGTGGTCCTCCACCCGGCCGGGGCCTGAGAGAGCCCGGAGAGGAGAAATTTTCGATGTTGACACGAGCGATTTCCAGGGCGTGGTCCTGATGCGCGCCATGGTGTACCGGGGCCCGTACAAAGTCCGGGTCGAAGAAAAAGACATTCCGAAGACCGAGCACCCAAACGATGCCATTGTGCGGGTCAGCAAGGGTGCAATTTGCGGGTCCGACCTACACCTTTATCACGGCATGATGCCGGACACCCGGGTGGGCATGACGTTCGGGCACGAGTTCGTCGGCACCGTGCACGAGGTGGGATCGTCTGTGCAGAACCTGGCGGTTGGCGACCGGGTGATGGTGCCGTTCAACGTGTTCTGCGGGTCCTGCTACTTCTGCGCCCGTGGCCTGTACTCCAACTGCCACAACGTCAATCCCAATGCGACGGCGGTGGGCGGCATCTACGGTTACTCGCACACCTGCGGGGGTTACGACGGCGGGCAGGCAGAATTCGTGCGCGTCCCCTTCGCGGACGTCGGCCCGTCCAAGATTCCGGACTGGATGGACGAAGAGGACGCCGTACTGCTCACGGACGCTTGTCCCACGGGCTACTTCGGCGCCCAGCTGGGCGACATCGTGGAGAGCGACACCGTGGTGGTGTTCGGCGCCGGCCCGGTGGGACTGTTCGCCGCCAAATCCGCCTGGCTGATGGGCGCCGGGCGGGTGATCGTGATCGACCATCTGGAGTACCGGCTTGAAAAGGCCCGCACCTTCACGCACGCCGAAACATACAACTTTGCCGAGTACGACGACATCGTGGTGCACCTCAAGAAGGAGACCGACTACCTGGGCGCCGACGTCGTCATAGACGCGGTGGGGGCCGAAGCGGACGGCAACTTCCTCCAGCACGTCACAAGCAGCAAGTTCAAACTGCAGGGCGGCTCCCCCATCGCCCTCAACTGGGCCATCGACTCCGTCCGCAAGGGCGGCACCGTTTCCGTGGTGGGCGCCTACGGCCCGATCTTCAGCGCCGTGAAATTCGGCGACGCCATGAACAAGGGCCTGACCCTGCGGATGAACCAGTGCCCGGTCAAGCGGCAGTGGCCGCGGCTGTTCGAGCACATCCGCAACGGCTACCTCAAGCCCAGCGACATCGTCACCCACCGTATACCACTGGAACACATCGCCGAGGGCTACCACATCTTCTCCGCCAAACTGGACAACATCATCAAGCCCCTCGTTGTCGCCGGCCAGTCCTGAAAGGAAATGCACCATGTCCGAGACAGCCACACCTTACGTTGCCAGTAAACCCGCCCTGAAAAAGTCCACGGAGGAACTGCGGGCGCAGATCCCGGGATGGGGAGCTGACCTCAACCCAGCCGACCGACCCTCATACCCCCGCGAGCAACCCGGCATTGAGACCGGCGCGCACTGGGACTTCCCCGAACGCCAACCGGAGAAATGGCCCAGGGAACGGTCCGTCGAGCACGCTTTCCTTACCCCCGTTTTCGGCACATCGACACCCCCTGCCGGGGCCTCGGGCGCCATCCGGAAGTACGCCTACAAATACAGCGAGGGCCGGGCCGCGCACTGGCTGCTGCTCATCGCCGCCGACCGGGTCGACGCCTGGGAACACCACCTGAAGTCATTTGTCACCTTCCGTCCCGATAACCCCGTCACCGAAACCGGCGTCCTCAGCGAGTTCTCGGCCCACGGCGTCCGCTCACGGTTCGGGCAAAAACGCGCCGACAACAACCACCAGTGGATCGACCCGTTAATCGTCGGCGGCCCCTGGGTACTGGCGGGCCTAGGGGCTGTAGCCGCATTCAGGGCCCTCCAAAAGCACCGCACAGCCTGACAACAACTGCTGTGATGGGGCGGCGAACCACGGGTGTCACCAACAATCTTCTGGTGACACCCGCATGTCATCCCGGCCGAGACTCGCCGGCAAGGGCGATGGAGACCGCGCTCAGGACCGGGCTAAGAAAGCGACACGGAAGCCTGCACACGTGGGTTGCGCTGAATCGTGAGGAGAGAAATCGTGCCAAAAGAGTTCACCCCCGCCCTTTTCGGTGGCCTACCGTGACGCAACGGATAAGAGTTGGGATGATGGCGGACCCCGCCGCGCCTACGAAGATCGCGCGCCTGCTGAGCGACATTCAGCCGCCGAGCGGGGACGATCGCGAGGGCTGGGACATCGAGCTCGTGAGCGAACCGTTCGCCATGGATTGCGAGGATGTCGAAACTGCATTGGCACGGCTTCGCGATCACGCCCGTCAGCACGAATGGGACATCGTTATCGGGCTGACCGAACTTCCGTTCCGTGATGAGGATGACGGCCGGTATCTGCTCGCCGAGACCGACCCCCGGCAACGCACAGCCGTGCTGTCGCTGCCGGCACTCGGCGGGTTCGCCATGCGGGAGCGCGCCCGGCATGCAGTGCGCGCGATCGTCAGCGGCATGGCAGACCATGCGGCGGCCCGGCAAAGCGAGCCTATGCCCCGCTTCACCAGCCGTTGGCGGCTGCTCGTGGGAATGGTGCTTGCGAACCGTCCGTGGCTCCTCGTGCCTGGGCTCAAGTCCGCCCTCGTGGCAGCGCTGGCAACAGGGGCGGTGGCCACGATCAACTCAACGGTTTGGCTGCTCGCCGGCTCCCTGTCACCGTGGCGCCTCATCGTGGCGACGATCGCCTCCATTGCCCTCGTTGTTGCCTGGCTCGTGATCGACGGAGAGTTGTGGGACCGACCCGACGACAGCTCTGCCGATGCCAGGGAAAGGTCCCGTCTTTACAACACCTCTACGCTGATAACCCTGACCATCGGGGTAATTATCTGCTACCTGGCGCTCTACATCGTGAACCTGTCCTGGGCCTTGTTCGTCCTTGACCCGGCCGTGATGGGCGGCTACCTCCACACGACGCTCGGCTATGGCGACCTGTTCGTCCTGAGCTGGTTTGTCGCGTCGGCGGCGACCGTCGGTGGTGCCCTTGGCACGGGGCTGGAGTCGGAGGAGGCAATCCGGGCGGCCGCGTACTCCAAACGTGAGGAGGAGCGCCGCAACCGCCTCGCAAGCGAGAGAACCTAGGCCGTACGGGAACCGTGATTCTGGAGCGCAGCTGGGACCATCGAAAAAAGTCCGAGGCCTTTTCGAACGGCTTTCTCGGACAAGGGATTGGAATTCCCCTACGACCCGATGCAGCGCAATGCCAGCGACGCAGGCAACGTTTTTCTTCTACCCCGACCTTATGGTCCGCGAACACCGCCTTCAGCATCACCGCCTCAGAAGCTGGGCGTTCGAGGGCGCAGCAGGCCTCGCTCGACGCACGGGAATCCTACCGTGGATCGGCTAATCGCGAAGGTCCAATGGCGCAGATGGCATTTAGGCGCACGGAGCCACCAGCCGGTGTCGTCCTGGAGAAGACGCGAAACGGCTGCTGTATGGCCCATTCGGCCGCATACCGGTCCGTCGGACGATGTGTGTGGTGGATGATGCACCTGGTCTTCTGCCATTGCCTGCAGGAAATCCGGTCTCGTCCGGATGTAGTTGAAAGTGCTGCTTCGATGACTACATGCGCATTTCGGCGACGGCCAGCAGCGCGGCCCGGCTGACCGCGGCAGCATCTATGCCGTCTGGTGCGTTTTTCGGCTTCCTGCCACAAGTAATAGCCCATCATTGGACAGGAACGGGTAGATGCCGGGTGGCTTCCGCACCGTCCCGGCCAGTTGCGCGGTGAGGGTCATGTCGGCGGAGGCAAAGGTTTCCGTGAAGGATCGCTCCACTTCGGTTACCGAGACCGCATGCAGATCAATGTGGTCGGCACGTCCGAGGAAGGTTGCCACTCCCTCATTAAGGTGGTCGGAAACCGCTGCAGGCAGCCCGGCGAAGATGAGGCGAACGGGCCTAACTTGGGCTCTGCGGATGTCTCTGCAGGAAGGACAATTTCAGGATTCCTCCACCGCCTGCGGTTTCCCCTTGAGGACGCCTTCCGCCAAGGGGACGAGGACGCTGCCAGCCACGGCTGCGGAAGCTGAGGTCCTCCATTCAAAGAACTGTAGACAGCTGCCAGGGGACGAATTCGTTGTCCCCGTACCCCAGTTGCTCACTTTTGGTTTCTTCGCCCGACGCGACCCGGAGGACGAGGTCGAAGATCTGCTGTCCCATCTCCTCGATGCTCAGCTGCCCGTCCGCCACGGCCCCGCAGTTCACATCGATGTCGTCCTGCATCCGCTCGTAAAGCGCGGTGTTCGTGGAGAGCTTGATGCTCGGCGTGGGCTTGCAGCCGAAGGCTGAACCGCGGCCGGTGGTGAACGCAAGCACCTGGGCGCCGCCGGCGACCAAACCGGTCGCGTTGACGGGGTCGTATCCCGGGGTGTCCATGAAAACGAGGCCACGGGCGGTGATGGGCTCGGCGTACTCGACGACGTCTGCCAGGTTTGTGGTTCCGCCCTTCGCCACCGCCCCAAGGGACTTTTCGAGGATGGTGGTGAGTCCACCCGCCTTGTTCCCCGGAGATGGGTTGTTGTTAATGGACGATCCGTCCACGGCCACATGTTGCTCCCACCAGCGGATCCGTTCATTGAGCTTGTCCGCCGTGAGTTGGGAGTCCACACGGGACGTCAGCAGGTGCTCCGCCCCGTAGATCTCCGTAGTTTCACCGAACACAGCACTGCCACCGTGCCTGATAAGGATGTCCGCGGCAGCACCAAGAGCGGGATTGGCGGTGATCCCGGAGAACGCATCCGAGCCGCCACACTCCATGGCGAGAATAAGTTCCGACGCCGGAACGGTTGTCCGCCGTGCCTTATCGAGTTCGGGGAGCAGTTCCTCAATCCGGCGCACGCCTTCGGCTACCGTGGCCCGGGTGCCGCCCTGCGCCTGGATGGTCATGCTGGAAACCGACTTGTCAGGGCTGAGCGACCACCCGGCGGTGAGGCCGGCGATCTGATTCACCTCGCAGCCCAGCCCCAGGACCAGGATGGCGGCGAAATTCGGGTGGTTCGCGTAGCCCTGGAGGGTCCGCTGCAGCACCTCGAACCCGTAGTTGCCCTCACCACCTGTCCCGCATCCGGAGGAATGCGTGAGCGCCACCACGCCGTCCACGTTGGGGTAGCCGTCCAGGACACCGCTGTTCTCGATCCGGGACGCGATGAGCTTCGCGGCCGTGGCGGAGCAGTTGACCGAAGTCAGGATCCCAACGTAGTTCCGGGTACCGACGGAACCGTTCATCCGCCGGTACCCCTGGAACGTTGCGCGCTCGCTTTCGGGCACAAAGTCGGTCTTCCGCAGGGCCGTTCCAAAATCGCCGGCCCGGTCGAATTCCCGGTAGGCAACATTGTGGACGTGAACATGTTCGCCCTCCCGGATCGCACGCCCCGCGAAACCAATGATCTGGCCATATTTCCTGACCGGCTCGTCGGCCTCGATGGACCGCAACGCCACCTTGTGGCCGGTGGGAATCTCGTCCTGGGCCATCAGGTCACCCCCGCCGAAGGACACCCGGCTATCAGCGGGAATTACCCTGAGGGCAGTCGCCACATTGTCCTCGGGGTGCAGGACCAACAGACCTGTGTCCGCGCCAAGCTGCGGGTCCGGGACCAAGTGCGTCGGTGTATTCATGTTCTTGCCTTTACTTCTAACCATCTCCGCTAGCAGGTGACCGGGATCGGTGACTAGGGGAGGACCTCGGGGTTGACGATGTTGCGCGGCCGGCGGCCCAGGCAGGCGTCCACCACGTTCTCCGCGGTGCGCCGCTTGAGTTCGTCGCTGGATTCCTCCGTGTACCACGCGGTGTGCGGGGTCAGCACCACCCGGTCCAGATCCAGCAGCGCGCTGTTGAGCGGAAGAGGCTCTTCCTCAAAGACGTCCAGGCCGGCAGCCCGGATCCTTTCGATTTTCAGCGCATCGATGAGGGCCGCGGTGTCAATTACGCCGCCGCGGCAGGTGTTGACGATCATGGCCCCCTCCTTGAACTGCTCCAGCGTGCGTGCGTTGATCAAGTGGTGGGTGTGCTTGTTCAACGGGACATGCAGGGATACGACGTCGGATGCCGCCAGGAGGTCATCAAAGGAGACCACCTCGATGCCCTCCGTGGTGGTCGTCCCCGGGGTGTGGAGGGGATCGTACCCGAGGGGGCGGAAGCCAAGGGCCTTGGCTTTGGCTGCTGTTGCCGCTCCGATCAGGCCGAGCCCCACCACTCCGAACGTCTGGGAGGAGAAGCGGCGGAGCGGCTTGACCGAGTCGAGGAGGTTCCGCCCCGCCCGAACTCCCCTGTCCAGGTCCGGAATGCCGCGGGCCAGCGTCAGGGCGAGGGCAATCGCGTGGTCACTGACGTCCTCCACGCCGTAATCGGGCACGTTGGACACGGCCACACCGCATTCCGTTGCAGCCGGCACGTCGATGGTGTCCACGCCCACCCCATACCGGCTCACAGCCTTCAGGCGGGGCAGGTTCCTGAGGACGCGTTCTGTGATGGGGGCGTACTGGACGATGAGCCCGTCCGCCTCCGCCGCAGCCGCCAAGACATCGTCCTCGGTCCTGCAGTGGGCCCGCACCAGCTCCACGCCGTTGGCCTCCGCCACCGCCTGCTCCTGGCTTATCGATTCAAATTCGTAGTCCGTGATGACTATGCGCGGCATGTTCATCCTCCCTTTCCCCGGTCCGTCCGTTGACTCTCACGCCCAGCGGAGAATCAGCGGGTCCTTGCGTTTGGCCATTTCCACAAGCTGCGCCCGGGTGTCCGGATTCAGCTCCCCCACGGGCTGGCGCGTCCTGTCGCTGGCAATGATGTTGCCCTCCTTCATCAGGACTTTCGTTGCCCGCAGGCCGCACTGCCGGTTCTCGAAGTGGATGAACGGAAGCAGGTTTTCCCAGGCATGAATGGCTTTGTCCCGTTCCCCTGCATGGAAATCCCGCACGATTTGGCCCAGCTCGTCCGGCACCATGCAGCTGCTCATCGTGCCCTGGGCCCCCGCCTCAAGGTCGGGGATGAGGGTGATGGCTTCCTCGCCGTCGAAAAGTCCGGGCAATGCGGGCCCGGCGGCGGCGCCGAGGGCGCGCAGCTTGTCCGCCGCCTGGGGCATCTCGATCTTGGCGTACCTCACCTGCGGAACCTCCTGCGCGATGCGGGCCAGGAGCCCCACGGACAGGGGCGTGGTGCTCATGGGCGCATCCTGGATCATAATGTCGATGTCCAGTCCGTCCGCCAGGCGCTTGAAATACTCCAGTACCGCCTCGTCGTCCACTTTCATGGTCGCCCCGAAGAACGGCGGCATCAGCATGACCATTTCGGCGCCAAGTTCCTGCGCACGGAGGCTGCGTTCCCGGGCGATCCGGGAGCTGAAGTGGCTGGTGGTGACACAGACCGGCATCCGTCCGTCAAGATGCTCCATGGTGGTCCGGAGCACTGCCTCGCGTTCGTCATCGGTCAGGGAGAACTGCTCGGAGTAGTTGGCGAGGATGCAGACGGCGTCGGATTTTCCGTCCACGAGGTAGTCCAGCACGCGGCGCTGGCCGTCGAGGTCCAGTTCCTCGTTGTCGGCGAAAATGGTGGGCGCTACCGGCATTACGCCAGTGATGGCACTCATAGGTTGTCCTTTTATGGGTTGGAGAGAAGGGGCAGCCGCTGGTTCAGGGGCTGCTGGCCAGGACCGGGGCGGTTTCGTCTTCGTAGTCCTCGGCGTCGATGTCGCGGCCGTGCGGGTCCCACTTGTTGACCAGGATCACCACGATGGCGATGGCGGGAACAGCGGCGAGTACCAGCAGCGCCCTGGTTCCCCAGGCGGCCGTGGCCAGGGGCCAGAACACCAGGCCTGCGATCGCGCCGAGCCGGACGCCGATCTGGGTGAAGCCCGTGCCGGCACCGCGCAGCGAGGTGGGGTAGGACATGGTGGCCATGGTCATTCCCTGGGCACCTGGGCCAGCGGCGTGGCAGAAGATCAGGAGGCCGATGACCACCGCACCGACGAACGACCAGGCACCTTGAACGTTGCTGAGGCTACCTGCGATCACCATGCAGACGAACGTGCCGCAGAATCCGAACAGCGCGAGTTTGCGCGGGCCGATCCTGCCGGAGAGCCGGGCACCGATGAATCCGCCGGTGACGCCGAAGCAAAGGTTGAGGATGAGGGATGAGATGATGTTGGTCATCACGTTCTGGGTGTGCAGCATGGCGAGGACAATCTGGCCGACGAAGAAGCCGACGGCGTAGTACTCCATGGACTGTCCCGCATTGATGACTGCGGACAGCACGGTCCGGCCGCGGTACTTCTTGCTCACCAGCTTGCCCCAGGCCTGGGTTAGCGTCATCTGGAACTGCTTGCGCTCCGCGCGGGGGTCGACGGCGTCCGGGGCCACTTCGGCGTCCACGCCGTAGGTTTGCTTGAGGATCTTGGCTGCTTCGTGCAGGCCCAGGTTCTGGGCTGCCCACGACGGCGACTCGGCCATGTACTTCTGGCGGAAGATCATGATGAGGATGGCCGGTACTGCACCGAATCCGACCACGATGCGCCACATGTGGTTTTCACCCCAGTGCATGTTCTGGAACAGGAAGTAAACGGGGATAAGAAGCGCGAAGGTGGAGGCGACGGCCACGTACCACATGGGCTGCCAGAGCGACACGGTGCCGCCCTTCTTCTTCCGGGAGGCGTACTCGGCCAGGAAGCTGAAGGCGACCGGGAAGTCCACGCCGATGCCTACGCCCATGATGAAGCGGGCAATGATGAGGGTCCAGACGTCCGGAGCGATGGCGCAGGCGATTGCGGCGACGACGAAGAAGACCATATCGGCCATGAAGACCTTGAAGCGTCCCAGCTTGTCTACGAAGTAGCCGCCGAACACGGAACCAACGAGTGCGCCCACCATGATCGATGCTGACACCAGGGCGAGCATTCCGGGAGTGAGGCCGAAGTCCTTGGCGATGTAAGGCATGCCGAACGCCAGCGAGGTGAAGTCGTAGGCGTCCAGGAAGATGCCGCCCAGGGCGATCAGGGTAATGGCAAAGGATTTGCCCTTCTGGAGGGTCCCGCTGTTGATGAGGTCGGTGACATCCTGCGCGGAGCGCAGGATGAGCCGTCCGCTGGCGGGGGCAGCGGAATTTGGCACTGCTGACATTGAGGGTCCTTTCGAAAGCGCACTGCTTTGTGTGTTTTCGCTGGTTCGAGATTTCGAACGTTGATCGAAGTGGCGATCATGCGGTTGCTGCGATAGGGTGATCGGGAACACTAAGGAGTCTAGGGAGACAGCCCCGGGAGCGTCAAGCAGAGCCCGGGAACTAGCCCGAAAAGCTTGTCGCAAAAGCAAAACCGGCACTAAGGAGTCTCCGACGACATGGGCGCTCAACCAGCTCCCGGCGGTCTGGAGATTTGACTAACGTACTAAATTTCGAACATGAAGGGGGCTCTCCCGTATGGATGACCGTCAACTGCCCAAGTGGTCCGAGATCCGAGAACTCGTCCAGTTCCGGAGCTTCGAGTTGGATCCCGTGCAGCGAAGGCTGGCCCGGGCGTTCACCATCGCGGACCTTCGCGCGATGGCACAGAAGACCACGCCTAAGGCTGTCTTCAACTACACGGACGGTGCCGCCGAAGAAGAGATCACCATCGCCAGGTGCCGGCAGGCCTACCGCGACGTGGAGTTCTCCCCTGCCGTGCTCCGTGACGTCTCGGATCCGGATCCTTCCACCGAACTCCTGGGCCAGACCATTGACTTCCCGCTGGTCCTGGCGCCCACCGGCTACACCCGGATGATGCACAACGACGGCGAAAAGGCGGTGGCCCGGGTGGCCGCCCGGAACAACATCCCGTACACCCTCTCAACGGTAGGCACCACCACGGTGGAGGACCTGGCCAGTGCCGTTCCCGACGGCAACAACTGGTTCCAGCTCTACATCGCGAAGGACAGGAGCAAAACCGAGGGCCTCCTGCAGCGCGTCCTGGACAGCGGCTACAAGGTTTTGATGGTCACCGTGGATACCCAGGTGGGCGGCGCAAGGGTCAGGGAGCTGCGTGACGGGCTCACAATCCCGCCCACGCTGTCGCCCAAGACCTTTGCGGACATGGCCCTGCACCCTTCCTGGTGGTTCGACAAGCTCACCACCCCGCCCATCGAATTCGCTTCACTCCGCGGCTTCGGCGGCAACTCGGCAGAGGTAGCGGACCAGGTCTTCGACCCCGCCCTGACGTTTGAGGACATCGCCTGGCTGCGGCAGGTGTGGCCCCACAAGCTGCTGGTCAAGGGCATCCAGACCATCAAGGATGCTGAACGGGTGGTGGAGTTGGGATGCGACGGACTGGTCCTCTCCAACCACGGGGGACGGCAGCTGGACCGCTCCCCCACGATCCTCCGGATCCTCCCCCAGGTACGCGAAGCATTGGGGTCCGGGCCCACGGTGCTGATCGACAGTGGAATCATGTCCGGCAGCGACATCCTCGCCGCCGTCGGCCTGGGTGCGGACGCGGCGATGGTGGGACGGGCCTACCTGTACGGCCTGATGGCCGGCGGAGAACGCGGCGCCGCCCACGCGGTGAAGATCCTGCGCTCCCAGTACGTGCGGTCAATGCAGTTGCTGGGTGTGAAGTCCACTGCCGGCATTTCTGGCGACCATGTGGCGCTGGCGGGCTGACGGCCAGGCCGGCGGCCCAGGAGCCGCCGCCCTCTCCGTCACCTCAGCGGTAGCCGAGCTCGGAACTGAAGCGGGCAGCGCCGTCGGCCGCCAGTGCCGACCATTCCTCTACCGGGCGCTGGTTCCAGCGCATGTCCGGGACGGAGATGCTCAACGCCGCAACGACTGCTCCGGTGTGGTCCCGCACCGGAGCAGCCACGCAGGAAACATCAGGATTGGACTCCCCGGACTCGAAGGCCAGCCCGGAAGCGCGGATCTCATCCAGCACGTTGGCCAGCACATGGGGCTCGGTGATGCTTTTCGGGGTCAGCTTGGCGAGGCCCTTCTTGAAGAGCCGCTTGCGTTCACCGTCCGGCAGGTACGCCAGGAGGCCCTTGCCCACCGCGGTGCAGCTGGCCGGAACTCGGCCGCCCATGCGCGAGACCATGCGCACGGACTGGGTGCTGTCCACCTTGCAGATGTACACCACGTCCGCGCCGTCCAGAATGCCCACGTGGACGGTCTCGTCGCATTCCTTGGCGACGGACTGGGCAATGCGCAGCCCGACGGCGTGCAGGTCCAGCCGTTCGGCGAACGCGTTGCCCAGCCGGAAGACGCTCAGGCCCAGGTGATAGGTGGCAGTGGCATCGTCCCGGCGGAGGTAATTGCGCTCGGTCAGGGTGGTGAGCAGTTCGTGGACGGTGGTCCGGGGAAGCCCGGTCCGCTGCACCACCTCGGGGGCAGAGAGCCCGTGCCGGGCGTCCATGAAGAGCTCCAGAACGTCAAGGCTCCTGACGACGGCGGGGGTCAAGCGGGGCACTGTGTGTCCTTTCGGTAGGGAGCCATGGCTTCATGCAGCTCCCAGTGTACGCGTATCGTTCGAAATATCGCACGTCGTTCGAGAAAAGAGAACGTGGTGCGTGACCAAGAAAGAAATCCAGGAGAAAACCAGATGAAATCAACTCCCGAACAGGTCGAACAGCAAATCCTGGCCGCACATGCGGCCTACGAAAAAGCCCGCGACGTGGAACCGGATGTCCGCGGCTCCTGGCTTGAGGCCATCGCCTCTGCGTTGGAAGCGAACGCAGATGAGCTTGTGGGCCTCGGAGCACAGGAAACGCACCTGGACGAGGGCCGGCTGCGCTTCGAACTGAAGCGCTCCGTCTTTCAACTGCGCCTCTTCCGCAGCGAAATTATCGCAGGCGATCACCTGGACGCGGTCATTGACCACGCCGACCCGGACTGGGGCATGGGCCCCCGGCCGGACCTGCGCAGGGTCAACGTGCCGCTCGGCGTCGTAGGCGTCTTCGGTGCCTCCAACTTCCCCTTTGCCTTCAGCGTGATGGGC
This sequence comes from Arthrobacter globiformis, assembly GCF_046536215.2. Taxonomy (GTDB): domain Bacteria; phylum Actinomycetota; class Actinomycetes; order Actinomycetales; family Micrococcaceae; genus Arthrobacter; species Arthrobacter globiformis_E. Next base: position 871,712 of record NZ_CM143421.1, read on the forward strand.
GGCGATACCGCCTCCGCCCTGGCTGCCGGCTGCGCGGTGGTGCACAAGATCCATGAAGGACACCTGCAGCTGGCCCTGCGGACCGCCGCCATCGTGGAGGAAGCCCTTGCCGCGGCAGGGGCGCCGCAGGGACTCTTCTCCGCCGTGGTGGGCCGGCAGGCAGCGGAAGCGCTCGTGGACCACCCACTGACCAAGGCCATCGGATTCACGGGTTCCACGGCCGGCGGCCGGGCACTCTTCGACCGGGCTTGCCGGCGGCCCACCCCCATCCCCTTCTATGGAGAACTGGGCAGCATCAACCCCGCGTTCGTCACGGAGCAGGCCTGGGCTGCTCGCAGGGAGGCCATCCTTTCCGGGTACGCCGCCTCCTTCACTGCGGGCATGGGCCAGTTCTGCACCAAGCCGGGACTGTTGTTCGCACCCGTGCAGGATTCGGATGACGTGGCGGGTTTTCTTCAGCAGGAACTCGATGCCAAGAGCGTGGCCCCGCTCCTCAGCCCGAAGCTGCGCGAGGGTTTCGACGCCGCGCTGGGAAACGTACGGTCCGCCGATGGCGTGGACGTGCTGGTGCGGGGCGACGGCTCTGAAGCTCCCCGTCCCACTGTCTTGGCCACCACGGCCGAGACCGTCCTGGCGCAACCGGAGCTGCTGGAGCAGGAGATGTTCGGCCCCGCCACCCTCCTGATCCGCTACCGCCCCGGAACCAACCTCGCCGAGCTGGCCGGACTGCTGGAGGGCCAGCTGACCGCCACTGTCCACGGCGAGCCCGAGGAGCAGCTCAATGATCTGCTGACGGTGCTGCGCGAACGGAGCGGACGCCTGGTGTGGAACGCCTGGCCAACAGGAGTCAGCGTCACCTACGCGCAGCAGCACGGCGGTCCCTACCCCGCCACCACCGCCGCCTCCACCACCTCAGTAGGCACGGCGGCCATCGGACGGTTCATGCGCCCCGTGGCCTATGACTCCTTCGCCGCTGAGCAGCTTCCGCCTGCGCTGCGTGAGGACAACCCCTGGAACATTGCACGGCGCGTGGATGGAATCCATGAACCTGCCGGACAGAAAGCAGAAGCACGATGACAACTGTTACCGCAAGCCAGATCCTGCCCGTTGACGCCGACCGCGCCCTCCTGGTGGGGCGTGTCTGGGACCCCGAGTCCGGCGGACCGCGCGTTGTCTCCGTGAGCGGACACGACGTTTACGACCACACGGAGCACGTCGGCACCGTCTCGGAACTGATGGACTCCGAAGACCCGGCGGGGCTGATCACCTCCACCCGCGAGGCACCGCGGTGGGACCTCGCCGCACTGCTGAATGCTTCACTGGCGCAGGACCGCGAATGCCCCCACCTCCTAGCCCCGGTGGACCTGCAGGTCATCAAGGCTTGTGGCGTGACGTTCGTTGGCAGCATGATCGAACGCGTCATCGAGGAACGGTGCGCAGGCGACTTCCACAAGGCCGCGGCCGTCCGGGAATCCGTCCTGGCCATCCTCGGGTCAGACATCGCCACGGTCCGGCCGGGTTCGGAACAGGCCCGTAAGGTCAAAGAGGTTCTCACGGCCAAGGGTATGTGGTCCCAGTACCTGGAGGTGGGGCTCGGCCCGGACCCCGAAGTGTTCACCAAGGCACCGGTGCTCTCCAGCGTCGGTTTTGGTTCCCGGATCGGCCTCCCCACGTTCTCGCAGTGGAACAACCCGGAACCGGAACTGGTCCTGATCGTGGACTCCAAGGGCCAGGTGCGCGGGGCGACGCTGGGTAATGACGTGAACCTGCGCGATGTGGAAGGCCGCAGCGCACTCCTGCTGGGGATGGCCAAGGACAACAACGCATCCAGTTCGATCGGCCCGTTCGTACGCCTCTTCGATGCAGGATTCAGCCTTGAGTCGCTGCGGAGCGAGGACATCACCCTGACCGTGGAGGGGACGGACGGTTACCGACTTGAAGGGCAGAACAGCCTGTCCCGGATCAGCAGGCCCTTCGAGGAGCTGGTGGGCGCCGCCTTCGGCCGGCACCACCAGTACCCGGACGGATTCGCCTTGTTCACCGGCACGCTCTTCGCGCCCACCAAGGACCGGGACCAGCCAGGCCTGGGCTTCACCCATCACGATGCGGACCAGGTGACCATCAGCAGCGCTCAGCTCGGCTCGCTGATCAATACCACGGGCACCACCGAAGAGCTCCCCGCGTGGAGTTTCGGCATCCGCGACCTCATGGAGTACCTCTCGCGGAGTGTGCAGGTCCCGGCCCGCCAGGGCTAGTACCGTGTAAAAGATCAATGGAAAGGCCCAGTGCTCGGCAGACGGAGACTGGGCCTTTTCGGCGATCCAGGCCAGACGGGCGAGGGATGGCAGGGGCAGGACGTACGACGGCGGGAGCTCGCCACTGCAAGTGGACGACCAGTGGAATTTCCAAAACTGTCCTGGCCGTTGAGTACGGAATCAGCCCGGGAGACGGTGTACCAATACCCACGGCTCGCCAGAAATCCGTGACAAGCCCACCCAGTCTGGCTCGTCATGACCACCGGCCGCCCACCAGCTCGACGGAATCACAACTACCGGCCCCCTCCCAAGCCTGTCGTGGCGTCGAGCAGCCGGCATGCGGTGTGTCAGCCTGGTCTTGCCGGCGTCGGCGCTGTCGATGATCGCCGTGGTTTGGCCCGCCCTGCTGGGGAAGCTGACCCCAGAAATCGGCACCCGGGTAAGCGAATCCGGCGTCGACCATATCCAACTCGCCCCGCACCGCCCGTCGGGAGACATAGTGCTACTGACGGGCCTGGACGGCGGCCGGACGCTCGACTCCGTGCCCAGCACCGCGCCCACCCGGTCCATGGAGACGGACGCGCGAGTGGTTCCGCGAGCGCGTCCATCATCACCCGTAAATTCCTTCCACTAATTTCTCGGGTCGTTAAAACCCCTGCTGAATCGGCCCTCCATATGGCTTCTTGGGCAGCAAGCCCTTTTTCCTCGTCCTGGATTGTGCATGACGCACCGCTACACGAAACCCCTCTTGTCTAACGTGATTTCCCACACACCAAGTTCCACCCCCAGAACCATGAGGAGATACACATGCCGAACTACAGGGTGTCGATGGATATCGGCGGAACGTTCACGGACATCGTGGCGTACGACCAGGCCGCAGGGACGTATGAGGCGACGAAAGCATCCACCACGCCGGGCAACCTGAGTGCCGGCGTCATCGCCGGCCTCGAATCGATTGTTACCGACCTTTCCGACATCGAGTTCCTGGTGCACGGCACCACCCAGGGCTTGAACGCCTTCCTGGAGCGCCGCGGCGTTCCCGTGCTGCTGCTGGCTACCGCCGGCGTCGAGGACTCTTATCACATCGCCCGCGGCCCGCGCCTGGAGCTCTACAACGCCCAGTACCGCAAGCCCGCTCCCCTCGTGGAGCGGAAGGACGTCATCGGCGTCGGCGGACGCCTCGACGGTCAGGGCCACGAGATCCGGCCGCTCGACGAAGTGGCCGTCCGACAGGCCGCACGCCGGGCACTGGAGGAAGGATACGGCGCCGTGGCCGTTGCCTTCCTCTTCAGCTACAAGAACCCGGCCCATGAACTCCGTGCCCGTGAAATCCTGCTCGAAGAACTGGGCGAAGACTTCACCATCTCCCTTTCGCATGAAGCGGCCAAGGAATGGCGCGAATACGAGCGCACCTCGTCCGCCGTCGTCGAGGCATACACCGGCCCTGTGGTCCGCAACTACCTCCTGGACCTGGAAGAGAAGCTCGCGGACCGCGGCGTGGAGGCCCCGCTGCACATCATGCAGTCCTCCGGCGGCGTGCTCACCGCCGAGTCCGCCCGGAAGCGTCCGCTTCAGACGCTGCTGTCCGGTCCGGTCGGCGGCGCGATGGGCGACGTCGAGCTGGCTGGGGTGTCCGGCAACCGGAACCTCATCGGTGTTGACATGGGCGGCACCTCCTTCGACGTTTCCCTTGTTGTCGACGGCAAACCCGATGTGTCCACCGAGGCCCACCTCGAAGGCCTGCCGATGCTCATGAGTGTGGTCAACATCCACACCGTGGGAGCCGGCGGCGGCTCGGTGGCATGGCTCGAAGCCGGCGGCCTCCGGGTAGGCCCCCGGTCTGCAGGCGCCACCCCGGGACCGGCCTGCTACGGCCGGGGCGGCACCGAACCCACCGTCACCGACGCCAACCTGGTGCTCGGCCGCGTGGATCCGGACTGGTTCGCAGGCGGACAAGTGGCCCTGGACCGGGAAGCAGCCGTTGCGGCCCTCAAAACTGTGGGAGACGAACTCCGGCTGGACCCGATCGCCATGGCCGAAGGCATCTGCGACGTTGCCAACTCCCAGATGGCCCAGGCCATCCGGACCATCACCATCTCCCGCGGCATCGAACCGCGCGACTTTGCCCTCGTTGCATTCGGCGGCGCAGGACCGATGCACGCAGTTTTCCTGGCCAAGGAGCTCGGAATCCCGGAAACCGTGGTACCCCGGTTCCCCGGGGCGTTCTCGGCATGGGGCATGCTGCAGACCAACATCCGCAAGGACTTCTCCGAGCCGTACTTCTTTCTCGATGAGGACATCGACGTGGCTGACATGGCGGGTGTCCTGCGACGGATGGAAGTGGAGGGGCTGAAGTCCCTTGTTTCCGAGGGTGTCCCCGAGGAAAGCCGCCTAACCACTGCCTCCGTGGATGTTCGCTACCAGTCGCAGGAATTTTCGCTGAACGTTCCCCTGACCTCCGCAGACGAACCTGAATCAGAGGCCTTCGTCGCTGACCTGGCAGCCCGCTTCTCCGCCATGTACCACGACCGCTACGGGCACTCCAACCTCGGAGCTCCGATCGAAATCGTGGCACTGCGGACGCAGGCGGTGGGCGACCTGGGCCGGCTGGAGGCACCTCTCTTCGCAAGGGCACAGAGCCCCAAGTTCAAGCACGAAATCCGCCACGTGGTCTTTGACCACGAAGAACACGAGACCACCGTGGTGCGCCGCGACGACCTCGCCGCCGGGCACGCCTTTGAAGGTCCCGCCATCATCGTTGAGCAGACCGCCACCACCGTGGTGCCGCCCGGATTCAACGTCACCGTCGACGAGTTCGGCTCCCTGGTCATCCGCACCGAAGACGCAGAAGGAAATTGAGGTACCACAAATGACAATCACCGCAGTCAAAACCCTGGACCCTGTAACCGTTGAAATCATCCGCAACGCGCTCACCAGCGCCGCGGACGACATGAACGCCACCCTGATCCGCTCCGCCTACTCACCCATCCTCTACGAGGGCGGGGACTGCGTGGTGGCGCTGCTGGACACCGAACACCGCGTCCTCGGACAGTCCGCCGGCCTCCCCCTGTTCCTCGGCAACCTCGAAACCTGCTCCATCGCCGTGGAAGAGCTGTACGGTCGCGAAGTCTGGCAGGAAGGGGACGTCTGGATCCTCAACGACTCATACCTCGGCGGAACCCACCTGAACGACGTCACCATCTTCGCGCCGATCTTCGATAACGGCTCCGTGGTCGGTTTCGCCGCAACCCGGGCGCACTGGATGGACATGGGGTCCAAGGATGTTGGTGGCTCCATGGATGCCACGGACATCTTCCAGGAGGGCTTCCGCATGGGGCCGGTCAAGCTCATGGAAGCCGGCATTGAAACCTCCGTGGTGGACCTGATCCGCACCAACGTGCGCTTCCCTTACCAGACCATCGGCGACATGCATGCGATGATCGCCGCACTCCGGATGGGAACCACCCGGATGAAGGAACTGGTAGGCCGGTACGGCATGGAACAGCTCGACGCCGCCCGCGATGAAATCTTCCGGCAGACCGAGGAGATCGAGCGCGAAACCGTCCGTAACATCCCCGACGGCGTCTACGAAGCCGACGGCGTGCTGGACAACGACGGCATCAACCTGGACACCCCCATCCCCATCCGATTGAAGATCACCGTCGCCGGCGACACCGTCGACTTCGACGTCACCGGCTCCGCAGACCAGACCATGGGCCCGGTCAACTGCGGCGCAGCCCAAGCCGTTTCGGCCCTGCGCGTGGGGTACAAGCTCCTGGTCAGCCCGGACTCCAACTCCAACGGCGGATCCTTCCGCCCACTGACCACGCAGGTGCGTTCCGGCTCGGTGCTCGGCGCCGTGGCACCTGCACCCTGCCAGTGGTATTTCTCGCACCTGGGACTGCTGATCGACCTGGTCTCCAAGGCAATGGCACCCGCCATGCCTGACCGCGTAGCCAGCGCCAGCCACGGCGACTCAATGATCATCACCGCCGCCGGCTTCGACCCCCGCTTCGGCCGGAATTTCGTCAGCATGGAAGCCACCCTGGGCGGCTGGGGCGCCTGGCAGGGCACGGACGGCGAGTCCGCCATGATCAACAACGTCAACGGCTCCCTGAAGGACCTGCCCATCGAAATGATGGAAACCCGTTACCCGCTGCGGATCAACGAGTACTCCATCCGTCCCAACTCAGGAGGCCCCGGCCAGTGGCGCGGCGGCAACGGGGTGATCCGTGAATACGAGTTCCTCGCCGAGTGCGTAGTAGGCCTCTGGTTCGAAAGGTCCAAGACACCGGCCTGGGGCCTCTTCGGCGGATCTGACGCCCAGGGCCCGGAAGTAGTGATCAACCCCGGCCGCCACGACGAAGTCCGGACGCTTAAGGCCAACGCACGGAAAATCAAGGCCGGCGACGTGGTCCGCCTGGCCGTCGGGGGCGGCGGTGGATTCGGAGATGTGGCCAAGCGCTCCCGCGAAGACATTGAGTACGACATCGTCAATGGATTCATCACCGAGGACTTTGCCAAGACCCACTACGGCTACTAAACCTCCGCGTCAGAAAGGACTAACCGTGAAAATCACCAAGCGTCCAGCCGCAGCGATGGCCCTCATGAGCCTCGCCCTGCTGACCTCAGCATGCACCCCGCCGGCCCAAAACAGCACTACAGAAGCAGTGGCTGCCGGTGCAGACCAGAAACTCAACGTCGGATTCTTCGGTTTCGCCAAATCCAACGGCTTTGCCCAGGGAACATACCTAGGCGTGGAGCAGGCGGCCAAGGCCAACAACGCCAGCGCCACCTTCGTGGACTCCAATTTCAGCGCCCAGACGCAGGTCCAGCAAATCCAGGATGCCGTTACCTCCAAGCAGTTCGAGGTGATCGTCGTCCAGGCGAATGACAACCAGGCCCTTATCGCACCTTTGACGCAGGCCGTCCAGGCGGGCATCACGGTGGTGGTCGAGTTCTCGGTCATCGGACCGAAGTTCGACACCACCGAACCGCAGGTCCCGGGTGCCATCAGCATCGTGGACCTGCCCACCCGCAATGGCAAGGTGCTCGGCGAGATGGGCAAGGAAGCCTGCGCCACGGTGCAGGGCGACACCTGCAAGGTGGCCTACCTTGAAGGCTTCAAGTCCCTGCCTCTGGACAACGCCCGGACCGATGCCGTGAAGGCGGAATTGGCCACCGATCCGAAGATCAAGCTCGTGGCCAGCGTCGAAGGCGGCTACACCCAGGACAGCGGCCGCCAGGCATTCCAGAACGTCTCACAGGCCAACCCTGATGTGGACGTTGTGATCGGCGCCTCCCAGGCCATCACCGGAGCCGCCGCGGCCGCCGGGAACAGTGACATTAAGTTCATCGGTAACGGTGCATCCGTATCCAACGTCGAAGCGGTCCGGTCGGGTAAATGGTTCTCCATCTACGTCAGCGACGTCGTGGCCAACGGTGCCAAGGCCACCGAACTGGGGCTCGCCAAGGCGCGCGGCAAGCAGGTGGAAACCGCCATCGACGAGGCCAGCCTGTCCCCCAACAGCGGCAAGGGCACCAAAGAGGCGCTGGATTCCCTGAACTACGTCTCAAAGTATTCGGACTAGTCCAGCCCCCTCCCGCGGGCAACCCCGGTGCCGGAGCCTGACCGCTTCGGCCCCGGGGACCCTGGCCCTAAAGTCCCTTCCACCTCCAGAGGTCAACATGGCTATACAACAGTTGGAAAAACACGAGCACGCCAGCCGGAGGACCGCCCCCGAAATCACCGTCTCCGGAATCGGCAAACGCTACGGTGCAACCACGGTGCTGAAGGAAGTCACCCTGTCCGTTAGGCCCGGGGAAATCCACGGCATCATGGGGGAAAACGGCGCGGGGAAAAGCACCCTGCTGAAAATCCTGGGCGGTGCCATCGTGGCCGACTCAGGCACCATGGAATTGGACGGCCATCAGGTCAGGATCACAACGCCCCGGGACGCCATCTCCCACGGGATTTCCCTCATCTCCCAGGAACTGGCACTGATCCCCAACCTGTCGGTGCTGGAGAATGTCTTCCTGGGCCGCTGGTCGAATAAGGGAAGTCTCCTCTCCCTCAACCGGGACGGCGAGCATTTTGCCCGGCTCTTGGAAGAGACAGGTTTTGACCTGGACCCGAGGGCAACCGTGGGGAACCTGCCTATCGGACAACAACAGCAGGTGGAAATCCTGAAGGCCCTCGCCCGCGGGGCGAAGGTGCTGTGCATGGACGAACCCACGGCAGTCCTTAACGAGGCCGAAAAGGAAAAACTCCTGCACGTCATCAAAAGGTTGGCCCGTACCGGAACTACCGTGCTGATCGTCTCCCACTACCTGGAGGAAGTTCTGGAGTTGGTGGACCGCGTGACCATTCTGCGCGACGGACAGCACATCGTCACCGAAGACGCCACCGGCCATACGCCGCAGTCGCTCGTGCGGCTGATGGTGGGCCGGGAGGTCGCCTTCCTTATCCCGGACGTTCCGCAGGTCCCGTCCGAAGCTGAGACGGTTGTCCGGGTGGCCGGATTGACCAGTGCCAAGGTCAAGGACATATCTTTGGAGGTCCGCCGCGGAGAAATTCTGGGTATCGCCGGGCTGGTGGGTAGCGGCCGCAGCGAGACCCTCCTCGCCATTTTCGGGGCAGACCGGACCACCGGCGGCCACGTCGAAATCAACGGCCGCCGCATCCGCCCCAGCTCCATTCGGGACGCCATCAAGGCCGGTATCGCCCTCATTCCAGAGTCCCGGAAAGAACAGGGTTTGATCATGTCCCGCCCGGCCGCCGAGAACATCGCCCTCTCGACTCTGCCCGCACGTTCATGGGCCGGCTTCGTTCGGGCACGGAGGGAAAGGACGGCCGTCAAGGACGTCAGCAGGTCGGTTGACCTGCGGGGAGCCCGCCCGGGACAGCCTGTATCCAACCTTTCCGGCGGGAACCAGCAGAAGGCACTTTTCGCCAAATGGCTGTTGACCCCTCCGGCGGTACTGCTGGTGGATGAACCCACCCGGGGAGTGGACATCGCCGCCAAAGCCCGGATCCACAGCATCATCGTTGAACTGGCTGCGAAGGGCACAGCAGTCATCGTCGTCAGCTCCGAGCTCGAGGAAGTGCTCGGCCTGTCCCACCGTATCCATGTCATGCGGCACGGGCGCATCGTTGCCGAGTTCGACCGGCACGCCTCCCGCGATGAAGTCATGACTTCCGCTTTTCTGAAATAGGTGAATGCAAATGACCACAACGACAGTTGCCGTGCCCGCGGCGGCAGAGAAAAAGTTCAATCTCAATCTCAAAGACTTCGGGATCGTTTTTGGCCTGGCGGCCATCATGCTGTTCCTGGCCCTGAACACCGGAACATTCCTCACCGGCCGCAACTTCATCAACCTGTTCGACCAGGCAGCCGTGGTGGGGCTGCTCGCCGCGGCAGCCACGCTGTGCATCATCAGCGGGGTCTTTGACCTCTCCTCCACCGCCACCCTCGCGGTCTCCGCCATTTCGGGCGTGATGCTCACCCAGCATTTCGGCGTTGCAGCCGGCTTCTTCGGGGCTTTGCTGGTGGGTGCCCTGCTGGGGACGGTTACCGGGCTGATTGTGGTCAGCACGAAGGTCAACTCGTTCATCGGGACACTGGCGGTGAGCATCATTTACCGGGGCCTGGCGATCGTGATCACCGGCGGCGCAATTGTCGCACCGCTGCCTGAGCAGCTCGCTTCCTTCCAGACCTGGACGTGGCCCAGCCTCTTCGGCCTCACCGCCGGTTCGGTCTTGATGCTGGCGATGACCATAGTGCTGGGCATCGTTCTGTGGCGCACCACCTTCGGCCGCAGGATCTACGCGGTAGGCGGCAACCAGGAAGCGGCCCGCCTCAGCGGCATCCGTACCGGCTCAATTCACGTTGCGGTCTTCGCTATCAGTGGCCTCTGCTCTGCAATGGCCGGGATGATCCTGGCCTCGCGTGCCGGCTCGGCGCAGCCGGCCATGGCCATCGGCATCGAACTCACCGCCATCGCCGCTGTGGTCATCGGCGGCACCAGCATCCTGGGCGGGCAGGGCGCCATGTGGAGGGCCTTCGTGGGAGTCATGATCCTCACCGTCATCAGCAACGGTTTCAACCTGCTGCACTGGGATACCACCTACCAGCAGGTGGTGACAGGCGTCCTCATCCTGGTGGCCGTAGCAGCCGACGGATTGTTCTTCCGCAAATCCACCAGATGACCGTCCAGGGTGGACCCTAGAGATATGACATGGATGTATCGCGGGGCTGGGGCCCGGCAGGAAGCTGAACAGGAGGCCCGGCAATGCGGATAGGACTGATGCTCCAGGGCAGCAGTTGCCGGGCGCTCGTCCTGGAGGGACGCTCCGTCGTCTCGGTGGCCGAACAGCGGCAGGCCGGCAGCCTGGCTGACGCACTGGACAGCGTCCTGTCCTCCTTGCGCCTGCAGTTCGGAAGCCTGATCACAGACGTAACAGCCGACGTCGGACGCGTCCTCGCCGCGGCCCAGCCAGGGGACGTCGTGGCTGTCCGCATCTCTCCCCGCCCTCCGGCTGACCAGTTCCACAACACGAGGTTGCCGGCGCTCATTGAGCCCGCAGTCACCAGGACCGTGCATGTCCGCGGCGGCCACGACCTGCGGGGACGGCCGCTGGCGCCGCTGGACCTGAGCGCATTCCTGCTTGAATTGCCCTCCATCCTGTCTGGAGGCGTGCGGAACGTCGCCATCACAGCCGTCGGCTCCACCGCCTCTGCCGAGCACGAAACCCGCATCGCGGATGCCATCCTGTCCAACAACAGCGACATGCGGATCAGCATCTCCAGTGATTTCTACTCAAGCGTGTTCCGCGACCGTGACTACACAGCCGTCCTTAACAGCGCCCTGATGGAATCGGGCGAAGAGCTGGCGGCAATGCTGGAAGAGGCCGGAATGCGCCACTTCCCCGCCGCCGCCCTGTCCTATGCAAGGAACGACGGCGGCCGGGCGCCCCTTGCGCGGCTGGCGGTAGCCCCCGTGCATGCGCTCCGTCCGGAACCTGCCATGGCGATCCTCGGCGTGGCAACGCTGGGCGGGCTGTGCGACGGCGAAGTGGTTGTCTGCGCCGATGAAGGTGTGAGCGTGGGGACCATCCGCAGTGGCCTTCCTGTTGCGCACAGCCTTATCCGGCAAGGGTATGAAGCGAGCCTCGCCACCAACGCCGCCATCGTGGAACCATACACGGCCAACCATCCGGTCCGGCCCGACATCCCGTCAGTGGTCGCCGACATTCGCGCCAGCCAGGACACCCCGCCTGAACACGGCCTGCTGCCAACACTTCCGGGTGTCCGGGACCTGGGCCTCATAGGCTGTGCCGCGACACCGCTCACAGCGTGGATCGACAGGCTCGAAAGGGTCAGCGGACAGGCCGAACTGCAGCGGGTGCAGCACCGGGCCGAGGAGGAAGCCAGCTCGGCGGTAGTGCAGTTGGGTGCCAGCCCCACAGACACCCGCATCATCGAATCAAACGTCTTCGCCATGCCCTACGGGAACCCCGGAATCGTTCGGATCCGGGTCCGGGCTGCTGGTGGGACGTCCAATTCGGTCGAAATGACCCTGGCCGCCCAAGCCATCGGGGTCACGGCATGAGCACCGTCCTCACGGCCGACGACGTGGGGCACCTCCGAACCGGCGCCCATTTCCTGGCCTGCGCCATCGATCCCACCGCCATCCACGTCTACGCCAGCATGATCCAGGAGGCAATGCAGGACAGGTCCATCGAGCTCATCACCGTGGATGAACTCGCCTCGGAGGACTTGGTGGTGGCTGTCGGCATGGTGACCCAAGGCCTGTTCATTGCTGACATGCCACCCGTGGGAGACGAATTCACGGGCTGTATCGAGGCCATCGAAACCAGGCTCGGACGCAAGGTGCGGGCCATCTATTCACTCGCCGCCGCCAACATCAACGGAATCATTCCGCTGATGGTGGGGCTGCAGTCTTCCCTTCCTGTAATCGACTCCGATCCGATGGGGCGCGTCTTTCCCCTGATCTGCCAGACCACCTTGAACATCGGTGGGGTGGCTATCGGCCCCATAGCGCTCATGGGAGTGACCGGTGAGCGGGCGCTGGTGGAGGCGGGTGATCCGCAGCGCGCCGAGACTCTCGTCCGCGCTCTCGTCACCGAGCTCGGCGGCTGGGCCGCCACCGTGATGTATCCATGTTCTGCGCGGCAGCTGGCAGAGCATGGAGTCCACGGCTCCATCAGCCGGATGATCCGCATAGGAGAGATCCTTGACGCCGAAACCTCGGCGGAGAGCAAATTCCTGTCACTTGCCGACTTCCTGGGCGTGACGCGGATTGCACGGGCGCGGGTGAGCCACATCGAAGGTCTCTCCCGCCCCACTGACCTGGGACTGCCGGCGCAGCCCTCCAGTGTGACCCTGGAGGATGAAACCACCGGGCAGATCATCCGGCTGGAGATCCAGAATGAGATTCTGCTGGTGCTCGTGGACGGTGCCGTTGCGGCGGCCGTCCCCGACATGGTGACGCTGCTCAACTCTGAGCACGGCTCTGTGGCCAGCCTGGACGACCTCACGGTAGGCAACGTCGTGGATGTGCTCAAACTCAATGCCGCGCCGCAATGGTACTCGGAGGCGGGGCTGGATCTGGCCGAACCGGCTGCATTCGGCATTCCGCTCAAGCATCCAAGGCGGCACCGTGGCTAGGTCGAGGAAGGACACCCGGCTCGATGTTGCGGGCCTGCTGGCGCACGGGTCGCTGCGCGGCACCACCCCGTTGTATCTCCCCCCCGCCAGCGCCCTGATTGAAAGCGTCGTTCTGGTCTCCCAGCTTGAGGCTATCCAGCGAGTGCGGCCGAACACCGTTGTGGTCCTCTCTGCAGAAATGGGCTCGGGCGGATGGCTCGTATCGGCCGCACTGAGGCATGCGTGGGAGCGGCGGGCCAGCGCCGTCGTCGTCGCCGGGAGCACGTATTCCAGTGCTGTGATCGGCCTGGCTGAGCGGCTGGGCATCACCCTCTTGGCGGCGGAAGAAGACCCCGCAGGAGTTGCTTTGGCTTTGGCCGCTGAAATCGGTGCCGCACTGTCCGTGGTGGATGCCGAGCTCGCCCGGTTCGCCCGGGCCGTGGCCCAGGACACTACGCTTGCTGACGTCCTCAAGACCATCTCCGGTGAACTGGACGGTGTGGGCGTCTCGCTGGAATACGACGGCATCGTCCTTGCCTCAGCCGGTATTGCCCCGCGGGACCCGGCAGAGGTCATCACGGTTGACGTAGGCGCTGCCAACGCCGCCGTCCCTTCCGCCCTCACCGCGCGCGTACCCGCCTCCGGCGTCCTCAACCTACGCCTGGTCCGATCGATCCTGGAAGTGGCTGCCCCTTCCGTGAGGGCCGCATGGTTGATGAGCAATTCGCGGGAGACTGCCCGTGCCGTTCCCACCGCGGCACTGGCCGGGCTGGACCAAGGCCCAGGTTCTTCGGGCAGGGTCTTTGAGGAAGACCACCGGCACCTCCTCTCACAGCTTGGGTGGCGCCGGCACGAATGCTACGCGGCTGTGTGGATCTGCCGCAGCGGCGGCATGTACGCGTCCGGAAACGACTTGACCGCTGTGCTGAGGCTGCTCTGGCGGAAGGTCGCTGCACGCAGTCCCCTGGCGGAGGTCGACGGCGGCTGGCTGGCACTTGTTCCGGCCGCACACGAGGCAGTTGTGGCACAGCTTGAACTCCGGCTCAAGGCACGGCTGCAGCCTGCCCTGGCCGAACTGGGCCTGGTGGCCGGCCTGTCCCGCTGGGCGGACGAGGCTCCACCGCTTCCGTCCATCATTCAGGAGGCGCGGCTGGCTGCTGTCTCGGCCCGGTCAGCGGGACAAGGCACGGTCCTGGGCTTCGCCGGCCTGGGCGTAGCCGCGGCCACCACATTCGTCGACAGGGACGCTGTGGCCCTGGTGGCTGAGCTGACCCTGCCAAGGCTGATGGCCTCTCCTGACAGGGACGCGATAGTGGCTGCGGTAGCAGCATTCCTTGATCACCGCGGGGCGGTAAGCGTGGCTGCAGCCGCCCTCGACGTGCACCGCAACACCCTCCAGGCCCGGCTGACCCGTGCGCGGGAACTGGGCGTCCCGTTGGACACTCCTTCCGAGTTGCTGTCCGTCCATCTGATCCTGGGCGTGCTGCAGGCGACAGCACAAGGAAAACGAACTTTTAAAGATCCCACGTAACCAGAAAGGACTCCCATGAGTTCCCAATTTGAATCCTTCGACGACGTCTACGCCTTCGCCAGGGAGAACGTCGGCGTCCGTCTCTTCACTGCCTCCGTCATCGCCGACGAAGGCAGCAGCATGGCGCGCGTCTACACCACCCACCCCGAGGTCTACCCCCTTGGCGGAAAGAAGACCCTCGCGGGAGACACCAACCCCGTGTGGCTGGAGCAGGTCCTCATTGGCCAGCAGCCGTTCCTGGGCGCTGACAGGGAAGCGGTCAGGGCTTTCTTCTTCGACTCCGGAACCATCGAATCGCTGGGATGCGGCGCGATCGTCAATGTTCCGGTGGTGAGCGGCGGCCGTACGATCGGCTCGATGAACTTCCTGGCGCCCGAAGGCAGCTATGACCAGTCCTCGGTGGACGCCGCCGTCGAGGTTGCGAGGCGCTCTGTCCAGCTCCTCGAAGATTCTCTGGCAGCCACCAGCTAGCGTGCGCCCTGCAACAGGAAGGAAACACACCACGTGATCCCCAACTCTCAGGGAAACCTGACCATTCGGAACGCCAGGATCTTCGACGGCGAATCACCCGCACTCATTGAGGGCTCCATCATTGTCCGCGACGGCAGGATCACCGCCATAGGCAGCACCGACGAAGGCAGTGGCGCCGGAAACGTACTCGACGCGGGCGGCCGGGTGGTGATTCCCGGCCTCATCGATGCCCACTTCCATGCCTACGCGCTCAGCCTGACCTCGGCGATAAACGAAACCGGGCCGTTGAGCTACTCAGCCCTGGCCGGTGCCCGCAGGCTTGAGGCCGCGCTCGGCCGGGGCTTCACCTCAGTCCGGGATGTGGCCGGGGGTGATGTAGGCCTGGCAACTGCCATCGAGGAAGGACTGTACCCCGGTCCCCGGTACTTCTTTACCGGTCCGGCGCTGAGCCAGACCGGCGGTCACGGCGACATCCGCGCCGCGAACGATGGAAGCTGCTTCCATGGCGGCCACATGTGCGAGGTGGTGGACGGCGTCGAGGACTTGCTGCTGGCGGTGCGCCACCGGTTCCGGACCGGTGCGACGGCCATCAAGCTCATGACCTCCGGAGGAGTGATTTCTCCTGTCGATCCGATCCGTGTGCCCCAGTACAGCGCGGCGGAAATCCGCGTGGTCACCGAAGAGGCATCGCGGCGGGGCAGCTACGCCACCGCGCACGCCTACTCACCAGAAGCCATTACGCACTCAGTCCTCAACGGAGTCCGCTGCATCGAACACGGCAACCTACTGGATGCTGAAACCGCCCGCCTCATGGCGGAGAATGACGTCTACCTCGTGCCCACGTTGGTGACGTACGACGCGATGGGCCGCCGTGGAGCGGAAATCGGGCTTACCGAGGTGGGCGCCGCCAAGAACCAGGAAGTACTGGCCGCCGGCAAGAACGCCGTCACACTGGCGCGCGACGCCGGAGTCCGGATTGGTTTCGGCAGCGACCTCATGGGTGAGCTCGAGGATGAACAGCTAGCCGGGCTTCGCCTGCAGTGCGAAGTGTTGGGCGTCTATGACGCACTCCGCTCTGCGACCTCAACGAACGCGGCACTGCTCCGGCGCGAAGACCTGGGCCGCATCGCGAAGGGGGCATGCGCGGACTTGGTGATACTAGACGGCAATCCCTTCGAGGAGCCCTCAGTGCTCTGGGACGGGAGCCGGAATCGCACCGTCATCAAGGCCGGCCGCGTTGTCCCCTCCGGCGGCCTTCCGGTGGGTTCTGCCATGACAGACGAGGCCCTCAGCGGCGCCTCCGCATGACGGCTTGCCCGGACAGCAGGGCGACGAAGTTGACGGCGCGAGGGCCCGCCGTCGTCTTCGTCGCTCTGAGGCTTTGGCCCGCGATGCTGCTCTGTACGTAGGTCCTTGAACTGGTTGTACCGGCCATTCGACACTCGGGCCCGGCGGCGCGCTTCGATGGCGATCGTGGTGCAGACGAACGAGTCACCTGACGTCCAGCCCCCTGCGTGGTCAGGAAGACATTACCCTGACCGGCTTTGATGCCGTCCCGAAGCCCCCTTCTATACACCCTCGCTCACCAATGTCCACCAGGGCTTGGCCGGCGTAAGCAAGAATGTGGGTCAGCATCTGCACGACTTGATATGCCAAGCGGCTCGAGGCGCACCTCAAGTTGACCACGCGAGCGTACATTTCCCGGCAAGCCTTTTGAGCGCGTGATTGGAGTTAAGGCTCCGTGCCGACTGGGGCTGCCCGAGCGTCATGTTGTTGTCCGGCACGGAGGCAATGAACAGGTATGAAGAACACAAAGTGCAGCGGGCACCTCACCTCGGAACACCGCTCAAGATGCACAGTGTCATGCAGTCGACGCCGGAGGTAACGATGAAGAAGCAGGAGGAAACCACGAACCGGACAGGAGCAAACCCAGTGAAGGACCAAGAACGCGGGAAAGAAGTCCGGGCCAGATTTTTCTCAGGTCATATTGCCCAGGCCACTGACCACTATGAACTGGTAACGAAGGACGCACCGTCGAACGGCAAGGCAGGCAAGGAGGCAACCAGCCACCAATGAAAAAGGCCCGAAGGGGCCCAACGAGTGAACAATATGTGCACACTCAGAGGCTAAAAAGCCCCTGAACAGGGGAAACACGTGCCCGAGCTGGGACTCGAACCAGGCTCCTCCCCCTGCAAATCCGCCCCTCACCCGAAAACATCCCCAATCCGGCCCAGTCCGATGCCGCTCC
The DNA here is from genome assembly GCF_046536215.2 of Arthrobacter globiformis. Taxonomy (GTDB): domain Bacteria; phylum Actinomycetota; class Actinomycetes; order Actinomycetales; family Micrococcaceae; genus Arthrobacter; species Arthrobacter globiformis_E. Next base: position 888,887 of record NZ_CM143421.1, read on the forward strand.
AACCGAATCCGAAGCGCAGGGTGTGCACATTGTGCACACCCTCTTTTGTGGGCATCTTGAGCCCCAACCCATCGAGGGGCACGGCTGTTTTGGGCGTGGGAAATCCCCTCTCCACTACCAACTGCCCCGCACGCCAACTGCGAGGAGACGACGTTCCCGGACTCAGGGGCGGATCGCCGTCGCACGAAAAATGAGTTGAGCAGTGATGTGCGGAACAAGCCGACGACTTGGGTTCAGCCAGAGTCATGGCGGCGGGACCTCTCTCAACGGAAAGTCAACGGTCACCTTGATTGGCCTCAAGGTTCTGCTACGTTTTCACAGGTTCCGGGCAACAGACTGGGCGGGCGTAGTGACATCCGCCTGCCGCCGTGGGCCCAGGGAGTGCCGGGCCCGGCCGTCACACCAGCACAGTCGTCCGGGCCCGGTCACTAAAACACAGCACTTCGGATCCAGCCACTCCGCGAACCGTTGGCGGTGCCCTTGCCGACTCATCTCAGGGCAGCGTCGCGCAGAGCGGAGCGCGGTCCCACATCTGCGAGCCAAATGCAGCCGGCGAGTGTGAAGGCAAGACGAACACCGCAGTAGTGCCAATGGTGCGGACGTGCTTCGTTGGTACCGGTACTTCACTGCGGGCAGGATCCCATTCAACTTGTCAGGGGTCATAACGTCCTTCCCGGATCCTCGCTCGTACGGCGAAAACGTTATGGCCCCTCGCGGCAGGCCCCGGACCGGCCGGCCGCAGCCGGCGTCCCGCTCCGAGCGCATAGACTTCGAAGTGGATTCCTAACCCCGACCGCAAGGACCGCCATGCCTGCCCTTGGCCCCGAATATCTGACCTTCCATTACAACTGCGAGTACCGCGGCTTCCCGGGACCGGAACACGACCCGGAAGCGGCGGGCAACGCCGCAAGTCTCCGGCCATGACAGCACCAGGAGAGCTGCGTAGTGAAGCCGCCACGTTCCTGTCCCGGCGGCTGCAGCCCGCCATTTTCAACCACAGTCGCCGCGTCTACGAACTGGCCAAGGCCATCGCCGAGCACGAAGGCTGCGCCGTCGACCTGGACGCCCTGCACATTGCATCACTGTTCCACGATGCGGGCACGGCCGACGAGTATGACGGCCCGCAGCGGTTTGAAATCGAGGGAGCCGATGCCGCCGCCGCCTTCCTCGCCGATCAGGGCTGGGACGCTCACCGGATCGACGACGTGTGGGAAGCCATCGCACTGCACACCTCACCCCAGATCGCCGAACGGAGAGGGCCACTCACCCGCTACCTGAGGCTCGGTGTGCGGACCGACTTCGGTGACCTCACTTTGTTGCCCGGCGCAGAGATACGCCGTGTCGAGATCCAGAGGACGTACCCGAGACTCATGATCGAAAAAGTGCTGGAGGATGCTGTCGTCAGCCAAGCGCTCAGAAACGAAAACAAGGCACCTTCAGCCTCCTGGCCCGCGGCATTGCTGCAAGCCCACCGAAGCGACCCAGGGCGCCCAGGAATCAGCCCTGCTTTCTAGCAGCATCTGCGTTGCCCGAGGCATGCGCCAATAATCGAGACGAAACTCCGACCGACGGTTAGCTGGCCCGAGATTGGCTACTTCCAGACGCGTTCAGCGATCAGCAAGTCGAGCGATTGGGTTTCAGATGCAACCTTCCGATGGCCGGGCCTGCCCCCATCGCCCCACGATCTGGCCCACACTCAGGTTGACGAAAGGTCGACTATCGGCTCTTTCAAGCGTCCAGGGGATAGGTCTCTCGAGAGCGTAAAAGACAGCGCCGACTTACCGTCAGGTCAAGCAGAGCGACTGGCACTAACGGGGTGCGGCCCCGTTTTCGGCGCTCGTGATTTTGAGAGTCCACATTGAGAACCACTAATGCCGTCCCGGCGCTGGAGCGGGTCGACCGTGTGGTCTAGTCAACGACGTTTTCCTCGACCAGCCGCCCAAAGTCCTAAGCGTGCTGGACGGCCGGACATTCGCCAGCCGTGGGCACGGGCCATGTCCGCATGCCTCCCCCCACCATCATCCTTGACGGTGCCAGGCTCAAGTGGCCAGCACAGCGTCGCCTCGGAACGGTGGTCCGTTCCGAGGCTTTGCGTGAACCCTGGCTAGGTGCTGGTTAACATCCCGCGATGCTCAATCAGCGACTGGTGGCAAATCCATTGGATGGGCTGTCCGCAGCTTCTTGGGACTCGACCCGAAATACGCGAAGTTGCAATGCCAAGGTTGAGTAGTAGCCCACCAAGGTCACCAACTCAAAGACCGTGCGCCGGCCGAGCAGTTCCTCCGCCTCATACCAAGCGCAATCACCAAGGTCTCCGTCGAGCAGCGCCAGGACCGTCCGGCCGACCAGCGATTCAACTCCGTCGAAGGGTGTCATATCTTCGCGCCGGATAGCGTGCAGCTCATCCTGGGTGAATCCGAGGGCCCGCGCTATGGCTTCGTGGGATTCACGTTCGAAGGTTGAACATTGTCGGGCGGCGACAGCGAGAATGGCGAGTTCGCGCGCCCGATCGGGCAGTTCGGTTTCGTAGCGCAGTGCAGCGCCGAGCGATTGAAGCGCCATTCCGACTGACGGCGACAACAGGAAGTCGCCGAACGGCCCATTGAGACGGCCTTGGTCATCCGTTAGGGCGAAGTGTTGCGGGCCTTGGGCCCTGGTGCCCTGGGTGATGGCTTCGTAGAGCTTCTTCTGGTCCAGCTCCATTTGGTTCGGCCGCAGGCTATCAGTGCGTCGCAGCATCTTAGGCATTGACTCCGTGGATGGGGCTGTCAACCCGGTCCTCCATGTCTGCACCCAGGTGCACGCCTGTACGGTCGCGGACCAAGAGGGTGGCGATGATGGATACCACCACCATCACTTCCAGGTAGATTGTCACGGCGCCGGTGGACCCCGTGGCTTGCACAAGGGCCTGTGCGATGGTGGGAGCGAATGCACCGCCAACGATGGCGCCCAATGCGTAGGCGATGGAAACCCCGGAGAAGCGCACCGCCGCAGGGAAGATTTCGGTGTAGTGCGCTGACAAGGGGCCGATGACCATTCCCAGGCCGACAGTCACCAGGGTCAGTCCGGCGAAGAGGCCCACGGTGGACGCAGTGTTCACCAGCGGGAAAAGGACGAGGAGTGCGGCGGCGAGCAGGAGCCACCCGAGGAGCATCGTCTTACGGCGTCCGAGCTTGTCGGAAAGCCATCCGCCAATGAGGGTGAAAATCAGCCAGGAAACGGCCGAGGCAGTGACCACCCAGAGGACCTCCCCGGGGTTCAAACCAACAGGGCCCGCAGGATCGGTGGCATACCGCTGGATGTAGCCGCCGGTAGTCATGTACCCGGCAGCCTGGCTTGCGGAAGGAATCAAGGCTGCCAGCAGGACCAGGCGCCAATGCTTCCTGAAGAGCTCGACAATCGGCGCACGGGCTTCCTTCTTGCGTTCGGCCAGTTCGCTGAATACCGGGCTCTCATCCACCCGACGTCGGATGTAGTAACCAATGACGATCAGCGCCACGGAAAGGATGAACGGTATGCGCCAGCCCCACTCGAGGAAAGCCGCAGCTGGCGCGATGAGTGTCATCGTGGCCAGCATGCCCGACGCCAGCAGCAGCCCAAGGGGGGTTCCGATCTGCGGTGATGCGCCGAAGATTCCACGCCGGCGCGTTGGAGCGTGCTCAACGGCCAGGAGAGCAGCGCCTCCCCACTCACCTCCCGCCGAGATGCCCTGCAGGATCCTTAACAGGACCAGCAGTATTGGAGCAATCAATCCTATGGAATCGAAGGTTGGCAACAAGCCGATCAGGGCGGTCGAAGCACCCATCAGGACCAGGGTAGCCATCAAGACAACGCGGCGGCCGTAACGGTCACCGAAGTGCCCGGCAAGGAAAGCACCGAGGGGTCGGAATAAGAAGCTGATGCCAACCGTCAGGAATGCCAGAAGCGGCGCCGCGGCTTCTCCGGCAGGTTCGAAGTAGACCTTAGTGAAGATAAGGCCAGCTGCGGTGGCGTAGAGGAAGAAGTCGTACCACTCGATCGTGGTACCGGCAACGGTGGCAAAGACCACGCGTCGGCGTTCGCGGGAGCTGCTGCGCAGCTCCGGGCTCCGCATAGACGTCCGTTCTGTCATGTCATGTCCTTTCCCAAGTCACACCTTTGTAGAGGGGAAATCATAGAGTTTCGCACAGCAGAACACGTTCTGCTGTGGGGAATGATCACACGCTACTTCAGTGGGGATTGCCGCACAACCCCCCGCTTGTTCAGCCTAGCGAGGGGTTGCCTATGTCGAACTACAACTGCTAGCGTCCTCGTATTGTCCGCAGAACAGAACGTGTTCTATCTGATGGAACAATAAACAGACGATTCATCCAGAGGTGGAGTACCAATGTCTTGGGGCGCAATTTCCGAAATGGGGCCGGTATCGATCCGGACCTCCAATCTTGAACAGTCCATCTTCGACGCAACGCAGATCCTTGGTCTCCGGGAAACTGCGCGCGCCGACGGAGTCTCCTATCTGGCAGCCGCAGATGTGCATCATGAGCTGACCTACGTCGAGTCCGACGTCGACGGCCTGGAAGCCTTGGGGCTCCTCGCCGCTAACGGCGATGCGCTCAGGGATGTACGACGGAGGGTAGAGGACCAAGGCTTCCTGGTCGTCTCAGAGAAGCCCACTGGAGAGGGCGTAGAGGACGGCTTCACGTTCATCGGCCCGGAGGGCTTCGCCTTCGAAATTTCCCTGGGCCTGCAAAAGGCCGGCATCACCCCCAAGGGTTTCGGCCCAAACCGGTACGGCCACTTCAACTTCCATCCCCAAGATCACTACGGAATGGTGCAATTCCTGACCAAGGTCCTCGATTTCCGGATTTCCGATGTGATCGGCACCGGAGGTTCGCGGGGCTACTTCCTGCGCTGCAACACAGAACATCACGGCATCGCCGTGCTGCAAGGCCGCGGCACCTTCCATCACCACGCCTGGGAGGTTCAGGGCGTCAGCGACCTCACCAAAGCCGGAGACCGTCTCCACGCCTTGGGACGGGAACTGCTTTGGGGTCCGGTCCGGCACGGTGCGGGCAATAACATTGCCTGCTACTACACGGAACACTCGGGAAACGTGGTGGAGCTCTATACGGACATCGAACAGATCTATGACGACAACCGCGAACCAGTGGTGTGGGAGGACGGCGAGGTGTGGTGGAACCAGTGGAACGACTACCTCCCCGAGGGCTTCCGCGCCTTGGGACTTGCCCCAACCCCCTCCAAGTACCGCCAAAACACCCAGCTGGTGGGGGGACGTTAAGCAATGAAGTTCGTTCGATTCACCAGTGAAGGCGAACTGCCCCGCGTTGGCGTCGTCGTGGACGGCAAATACCGGGTCATCGAGGGCCACCATGATCTGCTCTACTTGATCCAACAGGGCGAAGAAGCCCTGCGGAAAGCCGGCGAACAAGCAATCCTGGCAGGCGCCGTCGTCGATCCTGCAACGGTCCGCAACCTCTCCCCGATTGCCACGCCACCTACTTTCCGCGACTTCTATGCCTTCGAACAGCACGTCAAGGCCGGACGGGAGTCGCGGGGCCTGGAGATGAATCCCCTCTGGTACAAGATCCCCGTCTTCTACTTCTCCAACCCCTACAACCTCAAGGGCGAAGGCGAGATCCCGATGACCCCGGGATCCGAACGTTTCGACTTCGAGCTCGAAGTCGCCGCAGTGGTCGGCAAAGGCGGGCAGGACCTCACGGCCGAGGAGGGCGAAGACGCCATCATCGGTTACAGCATCCTCTGCGACTGGAGCGGTCGCGACATCCAGCACGAGGAAATGCTCCTCTCGATGGGGCCCGTGAAAGGCAAGGACACAGCCACTTCCCTCGGCCCCTGGCTGGTCACCAAGGACGAGCTGGAGCCGTACCGGACGGCAACGGGTTTTGACCGGGCCATGTCCCTCAAAGTCAATGGCGTCGAATACTCCCGGGCCAACTGGGCTGACGTCCACTACTCGTTCGGGGAGATGGTTTCCTATGCTAGCCGTGGCACCGAGGTTCGCCCGGGCGACGTCTTCGGCTCAGGCACCTGCGGCACGGGGTGCATCCTTGAACTGAGCCGCACCCACGGCGAGGGTGAGTTCCCGTGGCTGCAGGCCGGTGACGAGGTGCTGATCGAAATCGAGGGCCTTGGAACCCAAAGCACCACGGTTGCCAAGACCCCGCAGCCGGCGTCGTTCCGCCGTCAGGGACTGGAGTAGGAGATGGAAGCAGCCACGAACTATGACGTCGCGATCGTCGGCTATGGCCCTGTAGGCCAGACCCTGGCCACGCTGTTGGGACGTCAAGGGTGCTCGGTCCTGGTTCTGGACAAGCAAGCCGGCCTCTATCCACTGCCCCGGGCCTGCCACCTGGACCATGAGGCAATGCGGATCCTGCAGGCGATGGGGATCTCTGAGGAGATCAACGCAGCGATCGTTCCTGCCCGCGAGTACCTGCTCCTCCGCGCCGACCTGAGCGTCCTGTCCAACCTGCCACGTGGCTGGGAAACTCCAAGCGGCTGGGAATCCTCTTACCACTTCTATCAGCCGGATATCGAGGACCTCTTCGACGCGGCGGCCAAGTCGACCCCGGGCGTGACAGTGCGCCAGTCGACTAACGTCCGGACAGTATCCGACCTCGGCGACCGCGTCGCGTTGACGCTCGACGGCGGCGCGGAACCTGTCTTTGCCCGTTTCGTTGTGGGGGCGGACGGCGCCAACAGCCTTGTCCGGGAGCAGGCGGAGATCTCGAGGGACGACCTCGGCTTCGAGGCGACGTGGGTAGTCGTTGATGTGGAAATGAAGGAGGGGACCAAGGCCCCTGATGTTCCGGACACCGGCCAGGTGCTGGATCCTGCGCAACCTTCACACATGGCCTGGCTGGGGGGTGACCACTACCGCTGGGAGTTCATGATCGTCGATGGAGCCGATCCTGTGGAGGCGGCCAAGCCGGAGAACGTCTGGCCCAAGCTTCGCCGATGGATCACGGAGGACACGGTAACCCTTCTACGGTCCACCACATATACGTTCCAATCCTTGGTGGCCTCGACCTTCAACCAGGGCCGGATCTTGTTGGCGGGAGATGCTGCACATCTGATGCCGCCGTTCATGGGCCAAGGGATGATCAGCGGAATGCGGGATGCAATGACGCTGTCCTGGGTGCTCAACAAGGTGCTTGAGGGCACCGCTCCGATCGATTTCATGGACGCCTATACCGAAAGCCGACGGCCCCACGTGACGGAGTACATCGCAGAGTCGGTCCGTGTAGGCCAGATGGTCTGCGAGACGAATCCCGCCAAAGCAGCCGAACGGGACCGAAAGCTGGAAGCCCAAACGGAAGCCAATCCGCCGTTCCAGCCGCAGCTGGGAGCCGGGTTCGTAGACGGCCCTTTGGGCGGCCGACTGGCCGTTCAACCGCGCATTGCAAGTTCCAAAGGCGTCCTTTTGGGCGATGTCCTCGGCTCCTCGTTGATGCTGCTGACGGTTCACCCGGACGTGCTGGATGGCTTGTCGGCCAGCGCCAGGCGTCAACTGGAATTGCTGGACGTCTCAATAGCCGCTATCAGCCCGCAGCCGACTGAAGCCTCGCCGGGGGCCAGCAGCCTTGTTGAACAAGGAAGCCGCTTCGCTGACTGGCTGGGTGCCGCTGACGCCGATTGGGTGTTGGTCAGGCCGGATGCGTACGTGTTCGACGCTGGCAGGGGCTCGGAGGCTTTGGAGGAATCCGTTAACAAACTTCTGGCTTACGTCACCCGGCATTCACCGTTGTTGGACCGAAATGAAGAGGCCGGCGTGCTTGTGGAAGGGACCGTTCGTGCGTAATGCCCGCAGGGTCCATGGTCTGTCTATGCTGGCTACAGACGACCCACACACGAAGAGGCTGAGTTCCATGAACGTCACCGTCCCCGAGGAGTCCTCGACGGATCCGGCATACCGGTATCCGATCGAGTCCGTTGAGAATGCCGCCCGCACCCTCCTCATGCTGCGTTCGAGGGCCAGCATCCGCGTCGTCGACGTCTCTGAGGAACTTGGTGCGGCACGGTCGACGGCGCACCGAATGGTCTCCACGCTAGCCCAGGCCGGATTGTTGGAACGCCACCCAACGGACAAGTCCTTCGTCGCTGGTCCGGCGTTGATGCAATTAGCGCAAGCGCTGACAAACAAGGGCGACATCCGTACTGAGATCGAGCCGACCCTTGCTTGGCTGGCGAGACAGACCGGGGAGACTGCCCACTACCTGGTGCTCAAGGAAGACCAGGCGTTGTTCCTTGCATGCGTCGAAAGCCCGCACATTATCCGCGCCGTCTCCAGGGTGGGAGATCGCCTTCCGGCCCATATAACTTCGGCTGGAAAGTGCCTTCTGGCAGCCCTTCCCCCGGGAGAAGTGGATCAAATGTTTTCCGGGGAACGCAACTGGACCACCGGCACCGATCTGGCGATCCACGACCGCAACCACTTGCTTGCCGAACTCGCCCAAATCTCCAACCGCGGTTGGGCCCTGAACAATGAAGAAAGCGAACCCGGCGTCATAGGAGTCAGTGCCGTGGTCCGCGACGACCACGGGGAAGTCCTCGGCGCAGTGACGGTCTCCGGGCCGGCGGAGCGTATGCGACCCCGGATCACGGAAATCGTTGCAGCAGTCCGCACCGCCACGGACGATTTCCGACTTCACAGGGGCTGACAGGACCCCGACTTCAGCTCGCGAGTAACCGCGCGGACACCGCGCTATTCCTGACCAAGACAACGTCGTCATATAACCGCGCCATAAAGGCGCGCAGGAGGAAACTCATGAATGCCCTGATCACGCCGGCAGCCACCACCGAACGGACCTCGCCTGTCCATAGCGGGGACCTTTACGGCAGGGACCAATACGCTCAGGTTACGGAGACCGACCAAGAACTTAGGGCCTTCGTTGAAGGTGCTGAGCTGCCGGTCCTCATGGCCGCGCTTGCCGCAGCACTGAAGGACATGTCGCTGCTGGAGCCGGAGCTCTCCCCACCTTTGCCGCCCATGGGCGCCACCACCCAGTCCCACGGCGGCCTGAACGAGGACCAGATCGCCCGCGGCCGGCGCATTGCCTTCGAAGGGCTGCGGCGCCTGCGCGATGAAAACATTCGGACCGTGGGGGAACTTACCGCGGAACAGGCCGATTACATCCTGGACTGGTTTACCGGCGGGCGCACCAGCTCCGATCCGAGCTGGGCGGGAGAGATGCAGCACGAATTGCTCATTAGCCCCCAACGGAACGGCTCGGCCAATTGGTCCTTCGAGGAGCTATCCCAGGGGCGAACCTTCGAGACGCTGATTGTGGGCGCCGGCGTTTCCGGCATCGCTGCAGCATACAGACTCAAGGAAGCCGGACTCCCCTACACCTGGATTGAATCCTCCCACCGGGTTGGGGGAACGTGGTGGAAGAACCACTACCCTGGAGTCCGCTTGGACACCCCGACCTACGGGTACAGCTTTTCCTTCGCGCAGCGCGATGACTGGCCTCATCAGTTCGCCAAGGGCGAGGAAGTCCTTGAGTACCTGGAAACAGTGGTGGCCCGCGCAGAGCTAGCCGATGAACTCGAACTCCACACGTGGCTGGAGAAGGCCGAGTTCGATGAGGGAACCAGGACGTGGACAGCCACCACCGGATCCGCGGATGGGACCCGGCAGATCCGCCGGTTCAACGCCATCATCACCTGCGTCGGCCAGCTCGATCATCCCCACATTCCAACGTGGCCCGGGCAGGAGGAATTCACGGGAGCGCAGATGCACTCGCAGGAGTGGGACCACTCCGTGGACCTGCGCGGCAAGAAGGTAGCGGTGATCGGTACCGGTGCCAGCGCCTACCAAATCATCCCGGCAATCGTCGATCAGGTGGAAAGCCTTCACGTCTTCCAGCGCAGCGCGCCTTGGATGCTGCCCGCGGAGAGCTATCACGAGCCGATGTCGGAGGCCGCTCAATGGCTGCACTCAAAGGTTCCCCATTACGGCAAGTGGTTCCGTCTCTGGGTTACTGCACTTGGCATCGAAGGTCGCATCAACGTCGCCACGGTCGAGGAGGGGTGGGACAAAGCCCCGCTGAGTGTCAGCCCCAGGAACGAGGCCTTCCGCCAGGAAGTCATCCGCCGCATGGAGCTCCAGTACGAAGGCCGTCCGGACTTGCTCGAAAAAGCAATCCCCAACTACCCGCCGTCGGCCAAGCGCCTGCTGCGGGACAACGGCGTCTGGGCTGCGGCGCTCATGGCACCAGTCACCACGGTGGTGTCATCAGGGCTGGAGTCGTTCACCCCCACCGGGCTGGTGACCGGCACCGGAGGGCACATCGATGTGGACGTGGTGATCTACGCGACCGGGTTCCGCCCCTCCGACTACTTGGACCCCATTGAGATCGTTGGGCGCGGCCGCCTGGAAATCCACGACTACTGGCAGGGAGATGCAAAGGGGTTCGCGGGAATCACGGTGCCTCATTTCCCGAACCTGTTCATGATGCTGGGACCCAACACCACCGGTGTGGCCGCCGGCGGTCTGCACATCATGATGGAGCGCGCCGCCGAGTATGCGGTTGAGGCAATCCACCAGCTCCTCCTGCGGGACAAGGCCGCGCTCGACCTGAAACAGGAAGCACTCGACCGTCATATCGAGTGGGTGGACGCCGAGAACCGCCGGATGACGTGGGGCCAACCCTACGTAACCAACTGGTATAAGAACCGATACAGCAGGGTCTCCCAGGTCTGGCCTTTCAAGACGACCGAATACTGGAGGATCACCGAAAGAGTCGATGCCGATGACTACGAATTCCTGCGGTGATAAGCGCCGGACCGGTCCAGACGTGGTTCACTTCTTGCACCCCGGTCACCGCTTCGAGCCGTCCTTTACCATCCATCGTCCAGGCGCTGTACGGACTCGCAATCGTGGAAGTGGATCATCTTTCGCTCGTTCAGTTCTGTTCTGATCCAGATGACGAGACCATCGGCTGTTCCTGTTTCCACTCGGCCCAAGAGCTCTTGACCGTTACGCAATCGAAGGGCAATGGTGCCGCCGGGTCGGAGGCCGGTCCAGGCCAGCAGGGGATGCATGTCCTTGATGTCAGAAGTGTTTTCCGTGGAATAGGGGCGGTCGTCCCTACGGGGAGGCATCAGCTGCTCGTTCGGGATTGCCCTGTCAAGCCTGATCGTTTTCCTGGGTCATGCCAAACGGAACGTCGGGTGACAGTGTCACGGAGTAATGGTCGAATTTGTGACGGGTTACAAGTACACCCAGCCCAGTCCTTGTTCGTGGGTCAGAATGAGCGGTCGCGACTGCGTCATCGAGCCTATTATTCAGCACGGCTTTTTCCTGAGCTTTTATGTCCGCAATTTTGTACATCGAGAGTTTTCTTTCCTAGATGGAGTTACCACCGGGTTGCTCGGTTAAGGTGAACGCGGCGTGCGCTGTCGATCTGATACTCACTTCAGGCGAGCCCTAGTCGACTTGGGCGGTTGTCTTAGTTCGGCTCTTATTCGTCCCGTATCTCCAGAACGGCTTCGAGTGCCTGCTCATGGCGGGTACCAATAACGCCTACTGTCAGGGTGCGAGGGTCTTCCACGTTGTAGCGCTCAGCGCCAGCGATTCCACTGTGCAGGAACCGGGAGATGACCCCTCGCATCGCCTTGGTTACCTTGGCCGCTTCGGCCTCCGAAGTCCGGACCATCATGGGTGAGTCCCGCCACCGCTCAGTTCCATCAAAAATGAAGGGAAGGGTGAAGCAATGCGCTGAATAGGCTCCGGCAAGTTCACTCCGGTGATCGAACCGCACCACTTGGGCTGGTACTGGCGAATGGGCGGCGATTTCAAGGGCCGGGATGCGGAATTGGGCCAGGGTCGCAGCTCGGACCATCCGCATGTAGGCGTCACCCTCGACCTCCAGCATTTCTGCAGCCAGGGCGGGATCTGCGAATGTGCGTTCGAGGAAAGCCTTCACGCCCGCTTCGGAGAAATTGCTGGGGGGTTGGTTCCGGAGGAACGCAGCGGATTCTTCAGCGGTGGTGACTATGAGAAGCGCCTTGGTGTGAATCCTTCGGACGGAATTCGCGTACTGCACCAGGTCAGCCGGGGTCTGCTTGGATTCGGCGGGTCTGTACGGGAAGGGCCCAAGTCCCGCCCTTGCAGCTTCTTGGGCATTAAGTATCGCCGGTATGGGCGCCTTGCGCAGGGCTGATTTTGAACCCAGGGCGGCAAGGACGGCTGTGCGATGGCGCATCCACAACTCAACTGGCAGTGGCGCCAAACGGGGCATGCTGATCAGCAGGGTTTGCGCTGCCAGCCCCCGCAGGGTCGGGTCCATGCTCAGCACATAGGCGTACCATGCTCCGGCGGAGTCCCCGGCCAGGGTAATCCTGGCCGGGTCCCCTCCGAAGGCACTGATGTTGTCCCGTACCCAGCCCAAGGCTGCCTGTAGATCACGGATCGGTTTGGTGGACTCGTCAGGGTCACCAAGCGGACCGAAGTGCCCGGTGACGCCCAAGCGGTAATTCACGGTGACCAGTACCATCTGCCCGGTCCGCACCAGCTCCGGCGAGTCGTACCAGCGGCTCTCGCCGGAGCCGGTGGTGAAACCGCCTCCGGGGATAAAGAAGAGCACGGGCAATCCCTGGGCATCTGGTAGCCCTTGGACCCTTAGGGTAAAGGCGTCTTCTAGCTGTTCCAGTTCGCTCAGCGCCGTGCCAAGCAACCCATCCAACACACCAGGCCGCTGCGGAAAGGCTGCGGGACGGGTTTGACGAACTACCTCATCCGTCCCGGTGACCTCACCCCACCGGGGGTCGAACCCGGCGGACCCGTAGCGCAGGCCGGGCGCATCCAGCACGCCTGCGCGCAGCGTGGCCCGGACTTCCCCCGCCGGGGTGTTGATCACCATAACCGTCACGCCAGGAACTCGTGGTCGTCGGCCCTGACCGTCTCCGTCGCTTCCCAGTACTCCACATTGGTGTACGGCCATACCTGCGAAACGCGGCCGTGCGCATTTTGGTACCAGCTGCGCACGTAGGGCTGCCCCCATGCCATGCGTCGGTTGCCGGCGTCGACCCAGTCCACGAAGCGATCCAGCGCCTCCGGTGTGACGTCGATCGCGGAGGCGCCACGCCGCAGGACCTCATGGACGGCCTTGAGGGAGAACTCGACGGCCCGCTCAATCATGAAGTGCAGGCTTCCTCCCACTACACCCCCAACATTGGGCCCATACAACAGGAAGAAGTTGGGGAACCCAGGGACGGTGACGCCGTTGTAGGCCCGGGCGTCACCCTTCCAGAAATCATGGATCTCCACACCGCCACGGCCCACGACCTCCACCTCATCGAGATAGTCCGAGGGCTTGAAGCCGGTAGCGAAAACAACAATGTCCACCTGGTGTTCAACACCGTCGTTGTCAACGATCCCGCTCTCCGTGAACCGGTCGATCCCGGCTGTGACCACGGTGGTGCTCCCGGATTTGAGGGCAGCGGCCCACACTCCGTTGTCACGCAGCATCCTCTTGGCCCCGGGCGGGTAGTTGGGAATCGCGTTTTCCAGCAGTTCGGGACGGTCCGCGAACTGCTCCTGCAGACGCTCGATCAGCACCTCCCGGACTTCCTGGTTTTTGGCAGAGACACTCAAGGGAGCGCCCTGCCAGCCGTCCTCCGCCGTGACGGTGTGGATGCGGCCCGGAATACCCTGAAGCGTCACCCACAGGCGGTACCACTGCGCATAGTGCGGCACCTTGCGTCGCAACCAGTCAAAGGTGCCGCTGACACCGTCATGATAATTCGGTGCCGGCAGCATCCACGGCGCGCTGCGCTGGAAGAGAACCAGCCCGGCCACCTCGTCCGCCAGCGCAGGCACGATCTGGTATGCGCTGGCCCCTGCGCCGATGACTGCGACCCGCTTTCCCCGGTAGTCGACGTCGTGCGACCACTCCTGCGAGTGCATGGTCACGCCACGGTACGACTCGACCCCAGGGAAGTCGGGGACGTTGGGCCGGTCCAATTGACCGAGGGCGCTTACGACGGCGGCAAAGGTCCGGACCTGCTCTTGCCCGTCGCTGCGTCGCGTTGTGGCCTTCCATATGCGGGATTCCTCATCCCACAGCAACCGGACCAGGCGCGTGGAGAACTCGATGGATTCCACCAGGCCTGCGCGTACGGCCACATCCCGGACGTAGTCCAGGACGTCTCCCCCTTCGGCGAACTGGTGAGGCCAGTCACCACGCTGGGCGAAGGAATACGAATAGCCGAATGTGGGGGTATCAAGGCGCACACCGGGGTAGGTGTTCTTGGCCCAAGTGCCACCCAACGTGGGTGCGTCCTCCACCACCGTGAAAGGCATGCCGGCTTGTGAGTACCGGTAGGCGGCTGCAATTCCGGCGATGCCTGCACCGATGATCAGGACCGGGAAGTCACGACCATCAGCCACCTCGTCAAATTGCCAGTCAGGGGCCCCGCCTTTGTCTGCTGCAAGATCGAGCTCGTGCTTCAACGAGGGGTACCAATGCTCGCGGCCCCCGCTGAGATAGCCGAGAAGGTCCGTCACGGCGCTTTCCCCCAGCATCCCCACGGTGGTGACGCCCCTATCCCGCAACTGACGCAAGCCCTCCAAGGCCAGCGACCTGGCCAGCTCCTGCTGCTCGGCAGACATGCCTCCGTGGGGGTGGGGCTGGGTATCCACCAAGGTCAGGGGCGGCTGCAAGTCGCTGGTCAGGAAGGAGGTATCGCCCAGCGCCGCCGCGATGGTGGCGAGGAGGACAGGAAGCTCCGCCTGGGCAACGATGTTCTCCAGTTCGGCGTCGTCCTCGACGATGGGCTCGGTACTTGGCTCCCAGTAGAGGTCGTCAAACTGCATGGTTTCAGACATCGCTTCCGGCATGCTGGGCATTCTTTCCTCCTTGGTTCGTCAGTGCCACGGTGAGCGGGTCGACGTATGAACGCAGTTCATTGATGACCGACTGCTCGGTGTGGTCCGTGAACACGGCAGCGACATAACGGTCCGGCCGCACCAACACCGTGTGTGGCGTGGCTAACCCGGACACTGCGAGAACCCGTGCCGCATCCACCAGGAGTTCGTCGTCGGAATTCCCTTGCTGCACGGCTGTCGTCCCTGCCAACCGGATGCGGCGGGCGCCGAGGGTCGACCAGAACTGACTGCCTCCCGGCGTTGCGGCTCCCTCGGCTTGAAGAGTGAGCAGCGCCCATCCGCTCCCCAGATGGGAGTCCAAGGGTGCTGTCACCCCGTCCTGATCGGCAACCTGGGGTTGGCTGAGGGCGATACCAACCCATGCGGCGAGCCGGCGGTCGACGTCGCGCCCCGGCTTGATCGCCACGCCGTTGCGGTAGTCCGGCGGAGTGATGAACCGCATGGACCCGAGGTACCGGTGGACGGCGGGTATGAGGCTGACCGTGCGGAAGGCAATATCCCGGAGGTTGGTCCGGAACCCGCCGACGGCCATCACCACCGCGCCGGTCCTGCGCGAAACCTTGACCATTTTGGCGGCGTGGGTGCGGCGTTCAGACTCGTAGGTGGACAGCAGCCGATCGGTCCCGAAACCGCGCAGCACCTCAAGCAGCTTCCAACTCAGGTTGAGGGCGTCCCGCAGGCCTGCATTGAGGCCCTGGCCGGAGAAGGGCGGCATCAGGTGGGCGGCATCGCCGATCAGGAAGGCTCGGCCGGAACGATAGGTGCGGGCCAGACGCTGGTGGGCCACGTAGACCACAGCCCGCCTGACGTCTTCGGTCCTGAGCTCCGGGTGAAAGGGCCGGGACAACTCGAGGATCTTGTCCGGAGCCGTCATGATCTCCGGGTCTTCGTGGTCGAAGAGCATGAACTCGAGCCGCAAGCGTCCCTTGATCCCCGGTACCAGGACATAGGGCCGGGTCCCGTTTCCATGGAACTCGGCGAAGGGTTCGCGTGCTCCGGGCACATTGAGCAGGTCCACGACGATCCAGCGTTCCTGCTGGGTGGAACCCACCAGGTCAATCCCAAGGCACTCCCGGACGAAGCTGCGTCCGCCGTCTGCACCAACAAGCCAAGAGCCCCCAACGGTTCCGGAACCGGCGTCGGACTCGAACCCGACCATCACCCCGCCGGAGTCCTGGCTGACGGAAGTCACCTGGGCGCCGGCCAGGAACTCGATTCCTTCATGGTCGCGTGCCTTGGTCCACAGCAGTTCTTCCAGCACGGGCTGGTCGAACTGCGACTTTGCGGGATGACCGATGCGGGACGGAACAGGCGTAGCCGAGGCCAGGGGCCGGTCATTCAGCCCGAAGTAGCGGCTGCCGGTCCCCAAAAGCGATTCCGCTTTCAAAGCATCGGCCAGGCCCAGGCGGTCCATGGTCCGGAAGGTCTCGTCGGCAATACTTATGGCCCTGGGCAGGTCCATGGGAGCCTTGGCGGCTTCGAGCAGCGCAACGCGCGCACCGCCGTCGGCGAGCAGCAACGCTGCCGTCAGCCCTACCGGGCCAGCCCCCACAACCACCACATCGAAGTCCTCCATGGCGTCACTTCCACACATGGTTAGGCCACGAGGACGTTGCGCAGGGTGCCGAGTTTGCCCACCTCAACTTCAACAACATCTCCGGGAACCAGGAAGGTGGGCGGCTCCATGAACAACCCCACACCGCCCGGGGTGCCGGTGACGACGACGTCGCCGGGAGCCAGCGGAGTGAACGCCGTGACGTACTCCATGATGGCCGGGATGTCGAAGATGAGATCGGCAACGGAGGCGCGCTGCCTCACCTCACCGTTGACCCGGGTTTCCACCACGAGCTCGGTGACGTCACCGACTTCCTCGGCGGCCATAAAGTACGGGCCGAAAGCTCCGCTGAGCGGGAAGTTCTTGCCAGGCGTCCACTGACCAGTGTGGCGCTGCCAGTCACGGGCGCTGAAGTCATTGAACGCGGCATAACCGGCGACGTAGTTCCACGCGTCTTCCGGGCTGACGTGGTCCGCGCGCGCTCCAACCACCAGGGCAACCTCGCCCTCGTAGTCGTACATGGAGCTTTCGGCCGGAATCGGCAGGTCAGCGCCGTGGGCTGCCAGAGTGTCGGAGAAGCGTGCAAAGACGGTGGGCTTTGCCACCGCGTCCCGGCCGGTCTCTTCTTGATGGCTCCGGTAGTTGACGCCGATACAGATCACCTTGCCGGGGGCGGACAGGAGAGGCAGGAACGTGGTGCCTTCAACCGGCTGGGACGGTGCCTTGTCCCACGTCAAGGGTGCGGACAGCAAGCCTTCTTCGATCGCTGCCTGCAGGGATGGGCTGAGGTTGGCGCCGCTGGGCCCCAGGTCCAGCAGCTCTCCATGGGCTTCGAGGCCCCACGTGGCCTGGCCTTCCTGGTTGAGGTAACTCGCGTACCGCATGTCAATCCTTTCCGGGCCGGGCGTCGTCGCCTCCGGCCAAACCAATGTGTGAAAACTATACGAATAATGCATTCTGCAATCAATTATGCACTGCTTGGCCGTTAGTGCGTACGTGTACTCTTGTTTCATGGCACGACAAGCAAACGCAGAAACCATCAGCGAAGGGGTCCGGAGCAAGCTCCGCGCCGATATCTTTGCGGGAGAATGGGCCCCTGGGACCAACCTGCAGGTTGGAGAGCTGACCAAGCGGTACGGCGCCAGTTCCACCGTCGTCCGGGAGGCGCTGGTCCGCCTGGCAGGCGAGAAGCTGCTGCAGTTCCGCCCCAACCGGGGTTTCTTCATCTCCGAGTACACCCTGGAAGAACTCCGCGGTCTGGGCGAACTTCGGTGCCGCGTGGAGGAATACGGCCTCACTCTTGCCATTGAGCAAGGCGACGTCGCCTGGGAGTCCGATCTCCTTGCCGTTCACCACCGTCTGGAGCGGACCCCGCGCCGGACCAGTGAAGACCCGGGCCACATCTCCGTGGAATGGTTCCTTGCGCATCAGGCCTTCCACGCAAAGTTGCTGGAGCCCTGCCCCGTCCCCTTGCTTCAGGACTTTGCGGCCACTCTGGGCGAGGCCACCGCCCTCTATCGCCTCTGGACGGCACCGGACCAACGGGCCCAGTCCCGGGACATCGAAGCCGAACACCGGGCAATCCTCGAGGCGACGATCGCCCGCGACATTCCGACGGCCACCAGGCTTTTGCGTGAGCATTACATGCGCACGATCGACGTGATCGAAGAAGCCGAGTTCCATGCCGCCTCCGAAGCCGGGCTGCCCAAGGAGTAGGGGGCAGCCCGGTCCATTCTTACTTCACTGCGATGGGGAACGCCCCGTGCAAACGGAAGTCTTCGCCGTTGTACACACCCCACCGGTTGAACCAGGTGCGGTCATCCTGGTCCCACTCAATCGGAGGACGCTCGACGTCGTGGATCTGCTCCAGATCGGTGTACAACTCCACGACGGTGCCGTTCGGCTCGACGTAATAAGCCGCGATGTTGTGACCGGCGCCGTGCCGTACCGGACCCCAGATCAGTCTGCGGCCACGGGCAAACAACCTGTCTCCCAGCCGGCCGAGGTCCGCGATCGATTGCGTCTGCCAGGCGTGGTGGTGCAGGGAGCCACGACCCTTGATGAGGGCGATGCCGTGATGATCGGGGTTGCACCGAAGGAAGTACGCGAAGTCCCGGCCAATGACATCTGAAACCTTGAAGCCGAAGAACTCCACGAGGAAGTCCTTCATGGCGGTGGGGTTCTGGGGATGGATGTTGATGTGGCCATAACGGTCCGGGCCAAAGGATGACGGACCATGCCGGTGGTTCTTCATGCCGACGTAGACGTGGCAGACGTAGCCCTCCGGGCCGAGGACCGCGAAGCCCTCACCGATTTCCCGTTCCAACGGACTGCGGGTGAGGATCCGGAAGCCGCCGGCTTCAAGCCGCGTGCGGATGATTTCAAGCCCTTCCGGGCTGTCAGCGACAAGGCCGATGTGGTCGATGCCGTCTTCATCGCCTTTGACGTAGACCATCTCGTGGTGGCGGTCCGCGGCGGACAAGTATGCCCGCTTGTCGTCGTTGAGTGTCATACGGAGACCCAGGACCTCGGTAGCCAACTCAAGCGACCCGTCATAGTCACGGGTCCGCATTGCGAGATAACCCATTTCGGTGATCACACCAAGTGACATTGCTAAAAGCCTTTCCTTCAGGTGCAGCTCCTAGACGGAGCGCGACGCGCCGCCATCCACGCGGATGTTCTGGCCTGTGATGTAGCTGGATTCCCCGCTGGCGAGGAAACGGATGACGCTGGCCACCTCTTCGGTGCCGGCAGCCCTGCGCAGTGGTATCCGGGTAGTCCATTCGGCCGGCACCGTGCCGGGATTCTCCTTGGTAAAGCCAGGGAGGACGTTGTTCATCCGGATTCCGGACGGCCCGTACTCGTCGGAATACAGCTTGGTAAAGGAACCCAGTGCGGCACGGAATGTGCCGGAGACCGGGTAGTTCGGGTTGGGTTCGTAGGGTGAACTGGTGGAGACGTTTACGATCGATCCCCCGCCGGCAGCAAGCAAATGGGGGGTGACGATTCGCGCCATCCGAATGACGTTCAGAAGGTACAGTTCGTAGCCTTCGGCCCATTCGTCGTCGCTGATCTCCAGCAACGGCTTCCTGGCGGCATGGCCGGAACTATTGACGACGACGTCGATCCGCCCGAACGCGGACAGCGCCAGGTCCGTGATCGCCTCAAGGTCCGCAACGGAGCGGTTGGAACCTTCCAGCCCGACCCCGCCCAGGCTTTCGGCCAGTTCCATGGCGCTTCCGGACGGGGACATGGCGGCAACACTGAAGCCGTCGGCCGCCAAGGCCCGGACAGCTGCGGCCGCGATCCCGCGTCCGCCTCCGACTATCAGTCCGACGCGGTTCTGGCCATTCATGCCCGCTCTGCCGTCGCACCTAGCTCGGCGTAGTGCTGCACGAGTTTTTCCATGGCCAGCGCAGAGAGCTCTGCTGCTTCGGCGAAGTCAATCTGGTCCCCCGCGGACGCCGAAATGTAGAACCCGTCTGTCAGTGCGCGGCCGAGCATGACCACCTTGCGGGCCAGGTCCGGTTTGACGTCGAGTGCTTCCTGCGGGATGCCGGGCGTCACAGCCTCGACCATGAGTTCGTACATCTCCTCGCGCACTTCCAGGTACTTCTGGCGCGCCGCGTTGCCCGCCAGCCGCTTCTCCAGCGCGAAGAGAAGGCCGATGATCCAGAACGCTTCCTGCGCATTGGCAGGATCGGCTGAGTTCGCCGCGGAACCGGCGATACTCGTGCGGAGGATGGCCCTGTTTTCCGGGCCGCGGTGGCGCGTCTTCCAGTGCTCGAAGCAGTAGTCGATCAGGGCGGCGAACAAGCCTTCCTTGTTCTCGAAGTGCCAGTACACCGAGCCGATCGGCAGTCCGGCCACGCGGGCCACCTCTGCCATGGTGGTTCCCTCGTAGCCCACCTTGACGGCGAGTTGCAGCACGGCTTCCAGGATGGCGCGTTCGTTTTCCGGAGTGGACTGGTGGACCCGGCGGCGCTTGCCTGCCTCCCGCTTGTCCCCTCCGTTGTTCCTTCCTTCGACGTCTGCCCGCGGGCTCATGCGTGCAACCCATCTCGGGCGGACATCCGTTCGCCGCCCGGGTTGGTCTTGGCGAACTGAACCTCCTCGTACACCTGGTGGCGGAGTTCGCCGAAGCGGTGAAGTGAGCGCGTGTCAGCTTGGCTGCGGACATCGGGAAGATCAATGTGGATGTCTGCCTGGACAATAGTGGGCGAGCTGGACAAGACCAGGACGCGTTCGGCAAGGTACACAGATTCGTCAATGTCGTGGGTCACGAAGAGGATGGTCATGTCCAACCGCTTCCAGACTTCACGGACCAGGTCCTCCAGCTCTCCCCGGGTTTGCGCGTCGACCGCCGCGAAGGGCTCGTCCATGAGCAGGACGCTGGGGTTGGAAGCCACGGCACGGGCGATCGCCACGCGCTGCTGCATGCCGCCGGAGAGCTGCCAGGGGTAGCTCTTGGCTGCATGGGACAAGGTGACTGCCTCGAGCGCTTCCTTGACCCGCGCCTTCCGCTCAGCCTTCGGTATGCCGGAGGTCTTGAGCGGCAGCCCGACGTTGTCCTCCACGCTCAACCATGGAAAGAGGCTGCGGCTGTATTCCTGGAAGACCACGGCCATGCCCTCAGCGGGGCCGGAGACGCGCTTGCCGTCCAGGACCACTTCGCCGGAGGTTGGATCCAGGAGCCCGGCAATGCATTTGAGCAGCGTGGTCTTTCCGGAACCGGAGGGCCCTACCAGGCAGGCGAACTCGCCGGCGTGGAGATCGAAGGTCAGGGACCGTACGGCCTCCACCTCGTTCCGCGTACCGGCGCCGTAGACCTTGCGCACCTGCTGGACACGGAGCCGGATATCTGACTTGCTAGCCGTCATTGGAGGCCTCCTTCAGACCGTAGTACCATCCCAGAACCCGCTTCTGGATTGCTTGAAATACCACCGAAAGCAGCACTCCTATGATGCCCAGGAGAAATATTCCGCTCCACATTTCGGGGATCGCGATGCGGTTCTGGAAGTTAATAATGGAGTAGCCAATACCGTCGGTCGAAGCGAACATTTCCGAGACGACCAAGAGGATAAGCCCCACTGCAAGGCTATGCCGGATGCCGGCCATGATGAGTGGCGAAGCGCCGGGAAGCACCAGGTAGCGCATGCGGTCGAATCCGCGGAGACGGTAGACGAGCGCCGTATTTTTCAGCACTTCGTCGAGGGACCGGACGCCTTCGATGGTATTCAGGAGGATGGGCCACAGGCAGCCAAGGACGATGACGGTGATCTTCATCGTGTCGTTAATGCCGATGAGCAGCAGCAACACCGGGATAAGGATGGTTGACGGCACAGCCCGGATGAATTCCAGCAAGGGTTCCAAAAGCCAGCGCAAGGTACGCGAGAGGCCGATGGCGACCCCCAGCGCCACCCCGAGTACCAGGGAGACCGCAAGGCTGATGAGCAGTCGGCCCATGCTGGGTACCACGTCGCTGAAAAACTTCTCGCTGAACCAGACGTTGACGAAGGTGGCGGCCAGTTTGTCCGGCTTGGGAACGAAGAAGTTGACTCCCTGGGCTGTGGAAGCCCACCAGAGGGCAATAAGGATTGCCGGCAGGCCGAACCACATCCCCAGGCGTTTAATGACGGTCATGCGGCCACCTCCGAACGGACCGCGCTGTGCCAGAACAATGCCTTGCGCTCGATGAAGCGGAAAATAAGGTTCACCACGATGCCCAGGAGGCCGGATGTCAGGATCAGTGCGATCATCGCCGCGGGGTTATCGTTCAGCTGGGCCTGCGCCACGGCCCGCCCGATTCCGGGCGTGCCGACGATGAGTTCCGAACTGATTGCCAGGATAAGGGCGACCGTGGCAGCGAGGCGGATGCCGGTCATCAGGTACGGCAGGAGCGTAGGCAAAACCAGGTGCCGGACCCGCTGCAGCCACGTCATCCGCAGGGTACGGACGGTGTCATTGGCCACCTTGTCAATGTCCGTGATGCCATACATGACCTGGATCAGGACAATCCAAAAACAGCCGTAAACCACAATCAGGAGTTCGGCGCCGATGCGCGGTCCAAACAACAATGCGGCCAAGGGAATCAGTCCTACAGCAGGAATGGGGCGCAGGAACTCCACCGTGCTGTGCGTTGCAGCGCGCAGGAAGCGGCTCGAACCGATGAGCAGGCCAACTGCGAGGCCGCCCAGCGTGGCGATGGTCAGCCCAAGGAACCAAGCCCACATCGTCTGGCCCACGGTGACCCAGAACTGGGTGAAGGTGAAGTTTTTAAGGAAGGTTGGAATGACCACCGATGGTGGTGGCAGGTGGTGCTGGCTGACTGGGCCAAAGGCTGAGAAGAGTTGCCAGGCGATGAGTGCCGCCAGGATGCCGGCGACGCCCAGGACGTAGGGTGCCACAGCAATCCACCGGTCAGCACGACGCACTCTGTGTTCCCGCGTAGGCAGGGCACTCACAGCCACGCTGCTCAGCGTTGGAGTTTGCGTTTCCACGGTTCTTGTTCTGCTCTCATTTGTGTTGATCAGTTGGCTATCGGGGCCGCAGGGGGGAGCGGCCCCGACAGCGGCTTTATGGCTTCCAGATCACCTTGGCCACATCGGGCTTGGTGTTCACGATGCCGTACTTGACGAGCAGATCCGCGAACAGCTGGATTGTCTCCTGTGAGACAGCCGCGCTGTAGAGCGAGAGCTGAGCCTTCTTCGCAGCCGCCGGATCAGTCCCGAGGGCCGCCGGCATCGCGTCGCGAATTAAATCATTGTTTTCGGTCAGGAAAGGCAGGGCCTCCTTCATGGCTTCAGTGAACCGCTTGACCTTATCCGGATCGCTTTCCACCAGTTTGCCACTGGAGATGGAGACCAATTCGTTCTCACCAAGACCGGTGTCGTGAATGAAGTCACTGACCACCCGGCCGCCCTTGGAAACTACCTGCTGGATGAAGGGAGAGCCCGCCATGCCGGCGTCGATCTGGCCCGCTTCGATCTGGGCTGCAACTTCCGGGAAGGACAATTGGACGAACGTGACTTTCTTGGGGTCGCCACCGTCTTTGGCTACTGCTTCACGGATGCCGATCTCGCCGATACCGCCCAGCGCGTTCACGGAAACTTTCTTGCCTTCAAGGTCCCGGGCGGTCTTGATGGTGGACGAGGCGCCCACTACTACGGCGGTGGAGTCTTCCACGATCTTGGGGTCGTTCTGGGTGACACCTTCGACGATGCGGACGTCGAGTCCCTGCGTAGTGGCCGTCAGCGCCGTCACCGGGCTCGCCAGCATGAAATCCAGGTCGCCGGTTGCCAGCGCAGGAAGCTGTGCCGCACTGCTGCCTGCACCGACCACCAGCTGCAGGTCGATTCCATGCTTTTCGAAGAAGCCTTTGTCCTTGGCGACCTGGAAGGCTGCCACCGTGTTGGACGGGAAGATCCCGTAGGTGACCTTGGTCAGCTGTCCGGAGCTGCTGTCTGCGGCGGCGGGGGCGCTGCCGTCAACAGGTCCAGATGCGCAGCCGCTAAGTGCCAGTGCCAGGGCTGCGGCGCCGATAGCCGCTGCGCGGGTTTTTTTGATGTTCATGGATTCGCTCTCCTTTGAGTGAACGCTGCGCGGGCCTTGGCCTGCCGTCTTCAGCGACGTATTGCAGCAACAGTATTTTGCTAATTAAGCAATTGTCAATTGATTATGCATTCTGAATTACGTTATGCGTTCTGAGGCGTAAATATGACGTCGGCCACGCTGAAGACCTTGTCCAAAACTCCGCTGAGTTCCTGCGCAACACACTCGGCAGCCACTACGTGGTCCGGGCGCACGACGATCGCGGAGAAGGGCCTCTCGTCGAACCAGGACTTCAGGACGCCGCTTTCGTCACCCACAATGCGAACGCCGGGTGCAGCAGCAGCTTTGGCCCACGGCAACTGCGTGGCCGGCACTGCATGCACCAGGACGCCGCCAAGCCGTGCGAGCTTCTCCGCCGCGACCTCACTCACAAACGCCATGGGATCGTTGTTCCAGACCACCACCCGCCAGCCCTGACCGGTGGCGTCGTCGAGCAGGACCGACTGGCCGTCCTCGTTGCGGACCGTGGGCTGCGGGAACAGTGTTCCCACCGTACGCGGCGCGTCTTCCCGGTCCGGCAAGGACTTCCACGTGGGAAGGGCGGACGGGACCACTATGCCGTGATCGTACTTGGGCATCGGCTTGTAGCCCTGGCTGTTCAGGCGTGCGCGGGCCTTGGGGAGCCGGTCCACCACGGCGGCAGCCATATCGCGCACAGCCGTGCGGAGCCTGCTGTGGTCCGTGACCAGGTTCGCCATGTTTAGCGACAATGCCACCATGGCCTTCACATGCTCCCGGCGCTCGTCTTCGTAGGAATCAAGCAAGCGATCGCTGGCCTTGCCCTGGACTACCGCAGCGAGTTTCCAGCCCAGGTTCAAGGCATCCCGGATACCGGAATTCCACCCCTGGCCAGCCACTACCGGCATGACGTGCGCGGCATCGCCTGCCAGCAGGAAACGTCCCACACGGAACCTCTCCGCGACGCGGGCGTGATGAGCATAAACCCGACGGCGGATGATGTCCAGGCCCGCGGGATCGGGCACGTGGGGGGCAAGAAGGGAGAAGACGAACTCATCATCCTCGGCCAGCTCTTCCGATTCCCCTTCCAACAGCGTGAATTCCCAGCGCCGGATACCGTGGGGCAGGCTGAGGGTTGCGTATCCACGGCTTGGGTCTCCGCCGAATACCGCGTGCGGTGTGCCGATGGGATCGTTCGCGACATCGATCACCAGACCGCGCGTCGATCGGGTTTCGCCTTCGAACTTGAGCCCCAGGTGCTGACGGGTCAGCGAGCGGCCACCGTCGCAACCCACGACATAGCTACCCGTAACCCGCTCCTCACCGGTGGGCGTGCTGACCGTGGCGGTGACGCCGTCGGAATCCGACTCGAAAGCCTCCACCCGGCAACCGAAACGCACCTCCACGTGGGGGTACCGCGCCAGGCCCTCGAGCAGGGCCTTATCAACCAAGGGCTGGATAAAGCCGTTCCGTCGAGGCCAGCCGAACTCACGGGTGGTGGGGTTGATTTCCGCCAGGACCTTGCGGTCACCGTTGATGATCCGGATCTTCTGGTCCGGAACCGTATGCGGCAGCACCTTACCCACCAAACCGATGGTCTGCATGGTCCGGAGCGCTTCGTCGTCAATGCCCACGGCGCGCGGGTAGTCGATGAGTTCATCGCGCCCTTCGAACACCACGGTGTTGACGCCAAACTGGCCAAGGAGGTTGGCCAGTGTCAAGCCGACAGGGCCGGATCCGATGATCATTACGTCCTTGCGGTCGCTCATTCTGTGCCCCTCAGGGTCTTGATGGATTCCTGTGCCGCACGGCTAAGGAATACGAGGTCTATGCCGAGGCCGACGTAGTCGACGAGTTCCCGGTCAATAAGGTCGGCTGCGTAGATACCGGAGCCCGAATAGATGCCCAGGGTCACGCCGTGTTCCCTCGTTAAGGCAGCCAAATGGACTATGGCTTCACGAACGGGTCCGTCTTCCCAGTCGCCCCTGCCGGGAAGGCCGAAGGATACGGCCAGGTCGGCCGGTCCGATGTAGATGGAGTCCAGGCCCGGAGTGGTGACAATCTCTTCCGCGTTCTTCAGCCCGGCCACCGTTTCGATCTGGGCGATGGCTGACACAGCCTGGTTCCCTGCCTCGGTGTAGGACACGCCTTTGTACAGCGCGGGCCTGCTCGGACCGAGGCTCCGGTTGCCCACGCCCGGGTATTTGGTGGCTTCCACCAGCATCCGCGCTTGTTGTCCCGACTCGATGGTGGGAGCAATGATTCCACGTGCACCGCTATCGAGGAGGCGAAGGATGGGGGCCGGATCAAGGCTTCCTACCCGCGCATATGTGTAGGCGGAATCGCGGGGCGCGGCACGCAGCATGGTGCAGGCAGCTTCGAGTCCCACTTCGCCGTGCTGCAGGTCGACAACCACGCCGTCGTAACCGGCAGCCAGCGCCCACTCCGTGACGGCGAGGGAAGGGATGGCCTGGTGCAACAGCACCGGTCGCCGGCCGCCGCGGCTATCCCACTTCATTTCGCGGCGCTTTCCGTCAGGCGCTTGGCGTGCGCGGCAGCGTTCATTCCGCCGAAGATGGGGTTGATCTCGCGTCGCGCGATCTTCCACCCGCCATCTACCTCGCGGTACACCTCCCGGAATTCACCCACGCTGGCGGGCATCAGCGGGTTCTCCGATGAGTCGCGGAACGTCAGGTACTGCGTCCAGCCATGGAGTTCTTCGCCTACCCATTCCAGTCGGATGCCGCCGATCAGGTGCCTGCCTACGACGCCCGTGACCTTGGCACGTCGTTCGCCCCAGGCCTTGATGGCATCCCGGCCGTCCATGTCTCCCAAGGGACCGGTGGATATGGCGTCCTCGGTGTAGAGCTCCCAGGTTGTATCCGCCTTGCCGTGGTCCAGCCGCCACAGTAGTTCCGCGACGAGGTGCTCGATTGCCACCCGGGTTTCAACGGTTACCTTACGCACCAACAGCCTCCGACAGGTGTGCCGCGACGTCGCCGAATCCGTGCGAGTACTTGGCTGTGTACGTAACATTGGGATCCCAGTCCACGATCAGCCCGATAGATCCGGAAAGCAGGATCTCTCCGGCACGGAGGGGCTTGCCGATCCGCAACGAAGTTTCGGCCAGCCACTGGATCGCATTGATGGGATCGCCCATGACGTTGCCACCGACGCCGCGCGTCAGTTCTTCGTCGCCGCGGTAGAGGACCATCTCCACCTGCTTGAGGTCGATTTCACCGTAAGGGATGCGGACCTGGCCCGTCACGATTCCCTCGCACGCTGCGTTGTCGGCAATCGTGTCGACGATGCCCATTTTGTAGCTGAAGTAGCGGTTGTCCACGAGTTCCATGGCGGGCGTCACGTAGTGGATGGCTGCTTCTACCGAGGCCAGATCCGGATCCAGGATGTCGGACTTCAGGACGAAGGCCAGCTCGGCTTCGATCTTGGGGTGGAAGTACGCTGACGACGGCCGTTCAACAGGAGACTCGAAGACCATGTTGTCGAGGATGATCCCGTAGTCGGGCTCATCCACGCCCGCGCGTTCCTGGACGACCGGATTGGTCAGGCCCACTTTTCGGCCCACACGACGGCGGCCTTCCGCTGCTTCGCGCTGCTGGGTGACGAGTTCGGAGATGCGGTAGGCCGCGTCCTTATCCTTCTCGGGGAGCCGGTGGCGCACAAACTCGATGGGGGTGCGCGTGGTCCGCGCGTTGTAGAGATCTTCAGCGATCTCAGTGATGATGTCCGGCACCGGTATCAGGCCTTTCTGCTGAGGAAATCGAGTGCTTTTTCATTGAAAGTGGCGGGGTCCTCCCACTGTGGCCAGTGGGCCGCGTTGCGGATCAGCGCGAGTTCGCCGTCCGGAATTGCCGCGGCCAGGGTCTCGCCCGTTGCCACGCCGCCGGTGGGCTCGTGGTCCGTCCACACGAGCAATGCCGGCACCGGAATGGCTGCGTAGTCTTCCTTGGTCACCTGGTTCCGGGCCCGGATATCCGGCACCTGGAGCGCCATGATGTGCTCCATCGAGGTGATGAATCCGGGCCGGCCGTAAATGGCCCGGCGTACTTCCACCAGTTCGTCGGTGATCTGCTCCGGATCATGGATGACCACCTGGAGCCGTGCCTTGACGTTCTCGTAGCTGGGGTCTTCCACTGCCCTGCGGCTGATCGGACTGACGCGGTCCATGGACATTGGTCCCACCATCCGGCCGCCAGGGGCGCTTAGGACGATGGTGTGCAGGCGTTCGGGGTGGTGCGCGGCGAACTTGATGGCGATCCATCCGCCCAGGGACTCGCCCAGGAGGTGCACCTTGTCCAGGCCGAGCACGTCGAGGAGTTGCAAAAGGTGCGCCTCGTAGTCCGGAATCTCCAGGTCGGCTTCAGCCAGCGTTGTATAGCCATGCCCGGGGTAGTCGTAGCCGATGACCTTGTACTTCTGCGCGAGTGCACGGATGTTGCGGGTCCACGCTTCGATGTGCCCGCTGGTGCCGTTGAGAAGGACCACGGTCTGCTCGCCGTCGCCAACGGTGAGCACCCTGGTCCGCCACTGACCTGCCTTCACGTATTCGAGGGTGTGGGGAAGGTCGGCAATCTCCCCCCACATGGTTTTCCGGGTCATGAGTTTTGGGGAATGGCAGCTGTGATGCCAAAACCGGCACCCCAGGTCTTGACGGGCCAGTAGCGGTCAATAACCATGCTGTAGTCTCCCGCCGTCGACAAGGCGCTGAAGGCTGCGATCCACGAACGCATCTCGTGGGCGGCACTTCCACCCTCGGCAATGAATTCGTCGTTGTCCCAGCCGTCCACGTCACTCAGGGAGCCCGAACGGAACACCTTGAGCAGTTTCTGGTCCCATTCCTCATTAAGGGGCGAACTTGAGGCACGGCCATCCGCGATCGCCTGGATGCCCTCGATGATCTTCCCCTCTCGTGCCGCCCGGTCTTCCTTCGACGGTGCGTAGGTAACAAGCCGCTGCTGGACAGGTTCGGGCGCACCGTCGTACTCCGGAATCGGCGGGTTGTGGGAGAGCCCTCCGGATGCCACCAACAGCACACGCTTATCCAACTGCTGGGCAGCGCGGCCCAAGGCCTCGCCCATCAAGCGGATGCGTGCCATGGGGGTCAGGGGCTTGCCGATCGCGTTCACGAAGACGGGAACGAATGGACGGGCAAACCCTGCACCGAAAAGGAATTCCAGGGGCTGCATGACACCGTGGTCAACTTCCAGACGCTCGGACCGGGAGATGTCGATGCCCTGGGCAAGGGTCAGTGCGTGGAGCTGGCGGGCAACGTCCGAATCAACAGGCAGCGGCCCTTCGCCGGTCCCGTAGTCGCCGACGCCCACAGCCTGCGCGCCGATGGCGAACGGCGGCATCATCGTGTACAGGACGCCGTTGAAGTGGTCCGGTCCAAAAATGACGGTGACGTCCGGGGCAAAATCGTCCACGAATGAGCGAACCTCGGTCAACGCTTCATTAATTTCGGCGAAGATCGTCCCGCCCGGATCGACGTTTCCAAATGACGGCGCGTGTGACAACGCGGCTAGTGCAAGCGACATTGCTTTCCTCTCAGTGATGACGACCACATCGGCCATTCCCTAGAGTGTAGATTCTAGATTCGTCATTAGCAAGACGTGATGTGCAAACGATGGACCAGACGGTCCCGGTGCAGCGCGAAGAAGCCCGCATCGTGTGTGCGCCGATCACCGACGCCAACCGTGACGCGACCCTCTCCGGACCGGATCTGAGCGAGGAAGAACACGAAGTCACTCTGCACGAGGAACGGCCAGTGATCGGCAAGGAGATCGTTCCCGTCGAGCGGGTCTGCCTCGACAAGGACACCGTCACCGACCAGGAAACCGTCACCGAGGAAGTCCGCAAGGAACGGATCGACACCAACAGGTTCGACGACACCCGCAGGTAAGAAATGCCAGTACAGGCTCCGCAGTCCCGCACCCTCAGCCACAGGGGGTTGCGGGACTTTCCGGATCCAGTACACCGCCATCCAGGGAAAGCGGAACAGCGAACCCCAAGCCATCGAGGACGACGGGGCCGGCAGAGCCACGGCCCAGCCCCGGTTCCGTCTGCCGGGGTGGAGCAACGGCGGCCACGGGCAGGCCTGCGTTCAAACCCGCCGCCATCCAGATGATAGGGAAGACCGCTACAGCCAGGTGGCTACGACAAGGCCGGAAGCGCCCGTGGAGGGCGCACGGCGTCGAAGATAGGACGCTGCACCGTAGGCGACTAGGGACGCCAACGTTGTAAGGCCGGCCCCGGAGGCCCGAACTGCAGCGTAGGCAACCCCGAATCCCAAAAAATTGGCCAACCTCCGTCGCGCAAGGCGGTCCTCCATCGCGACAGCTTAAATGGGACTGCCCCCCGGTTTTGTTGACTCCTTGACCAAGCGAGCTTGTGCTCGTGGAAGGATGTTGACCATGCCCACGCCGCATGGGGCGGAGCTCCGCCAGGATGTTATTGATGGCCCATAAGGGCGAGGCGCCACTGGCGCAGATTGCGAAAGACCGGAACGACGAGGGCGTTGCAGTGAGTATTCATGGTCAAGTCCTTGACGTGCTCGCGGTGTGGAGCGGGCGGCCAGCGGACCGGGCCAGGAATCCCGGGGCAGGCCGCCCGCCGGCATGTCAGTGCGGTTTCAGCCGACGGCAACGCCCGTGGCGGCCGTCATGTCGCGCCGAGTCGGGGCCTGGGCCACGTTGCGGCCAGCGATGCGCCCGGAAACCATTGCCCAACCAATGTGCAGCCCGTGGTTGAGCAGCTGGAGCCCGCCCTGCCCCGTTGATCCGGCCGCCCACAGGCCGGGGATGGCTTCCCCTTCGGCCGTGGTCACCCTCAGCTCGGTGTCGACGGCCAGTCCACCGTCGGCCAAGGTGATGTAGGCCTTCATCGGGCCGAGGGCGTAGAACGGGGCCTCACTCACGCCCTGTCCAAAGTGCTGGCGGCCGAAGTCGCCGTCGTTGCCCACCGCCACCTTCGCGTTCCATTCCGTCACGCTCGCGGTCAGCACTGCGGGATCGAGGCCGGTGCTCGCGGCCAGTTCCTCGATGGTGCCGGCCCGGTGATAGACGTCCGGGCGATACCGCTTGTAATCATCGACGTAGGCATAGGCCACTCCGGGGAACGTGGACACCGGGTTGGGCCAGGCCGAGAACTTCCGGGCCACCCGCTCGTCGAAGATCATGTAGGCGGTGTTGTTGGAATCGGCGGCGGTGGCCCGTGCCATGGCCTTGTCCGAGTCCTCGTTGGCGATGCGCTTCCCTGCCTGGCCCACCAGGATCGCCCCGGCCCGGTACATGGTGTTGTTGGGGCCAACCCAGCTGGTCAGTGCGCCGCGGACCACGTAGGCCAGGATCTTCCGCGGCAGACGCTCGACCACCAGACGCATGGCCTTGGAAATGAGTGGATGGGACGGAAGCATCTTGATCGGGTCCACGCGGGTAGAGGGGGCGAAACGGAGCCCCTCATACAGGCGGTCCATCTGGATCATGACCCCGCCCGCCTCGGTTCCCAGCTTGAAACCGTCGCCGGTGTTGTTGGGGTTGACCGGAGGGATTTTGGCAGCGGCCTCCCCCACGTACTTGGCCTTCATCTCGGTCGACGCCGAGTAGTCGCCGGTGGCCAGGATGATGCCGCGGCGGCCAAAGTACTCCCTGCCGTTGGCCCGGGCGCCGATGATCTCGCCGTCGGCGTTGCGCAGCAGCTCCTCCACGCGCATGGAGGTGTGGATGACGACGCCGCGCTTCCTGCACTCGCGCAGCAGCGCCTCGGCATAGGCTCCCGAGTTCGGCAGCACGTTGTGCATTCGCGGCTTCTCGTACGGCGGTTCCGGCGTGGGGCCAAGGAACTGCACCCCGATGCTGCCGAGCCACTCCACCGTGGTGCCCGCGTTTTCGGCGAGGATCCGGCGCAGTTCCTTGTTTTCGCGCTGCTCGAATTCGCCGTTGGCGACCTTCATGTCCTCGACGAACAGCTCGATGCTGTCGTTAACCCCGGCACGGTGCTGGTAGGCGGTGTTGGCGGCGGTGAAGGAGCCCACGGACATCGCCGTGCTGCCGCCCACCTTGGCGCACTTTTCCAGCACCTGCACCGTGGCTCCGCTGGTGGCCGCGGAGATCGCGGCACTCATGCCGGATCCTCCGCCGCCGATCACCAGGACGTCTGCCGTTGAACTTCCTGCTGTTGATTTCACTGCTGTTAATCTCATTGCGCGTTCCTTTCCGTGCCGCGCCCGTCGGCGCCCACGACGGCGTAGCTTTCGTTGCGTACCAAGGAGGCCGCCCGCTCGGCGGCCGAGGTCCCGGCCCAGCGGCCGGTGATGTAGCCGGGGGCCAGGCCGCCGGCGTAGCCGTAGTTGGACAGCCCGCCGATATCGGCGCCGGCGGCAAACAGCCCCGGTACGGCTGCGCCGTCGTGGTCCAGGGCTTCGCCGCGCGCATTGGTGCGGACCCCGCCGAAGGTGAACGTGATGGACGGCTGGACCATGAGCGCGTAGAAGGGCCCATCTTGCGGCGCCCGCGCGGAGGCGGACACTGCTACGCCGTCGGCGGTGCCGCCGCCCTGGCCGGCAACTTCCGCATACCGGTCCAGGGTGCGGGAGAGCTGATCGCGGTCCACGCCCCAGCCGGCGACCAGGTTCACCAGTTCCGG
Source organism: Arthrobacter globiformis (assembly GCF_046536215.2). Lineage (GTDB taxonomy): Bacteria > Actinomycetota > Actinomycetes > Actinomycetales > Micrococcaceae > Arthrobacter > Arthrobacter globiformis_E. The sequence continues at coordinate 921,589 of NZ_CM143421.1, forward strand.
GAGGGTCTGCGCCACGGCGTGCTGGCCGCCGGCTTCGATGGCGATGCCGAGGCGGTCGATGCTGCCCAGGCCCGGGAACGGTTCCTCGAGCACTTCCGTGCTCCGCACGAACTCATCGAAGATCAAAATCCCGCGCGCTTCAGGCTGGAAGGTGACGGCCTGGTTGAGGAGTTCGTCGCCGTCGGTCTCGTCCGCAAAACGCTTGCCCTCCAGGTTCACCAGCACAGTGGAGCCGGAGTAGTACTGCGAATAGGGCAGGTAATGTTCGGTCTCGAACCTGGGGAGCGGATACGGCAGCAGGTGCCCGTAGAACGTGCTCATCGCCGTCGTGCCTCCGGTGCCGGCGGCGCGCGCGAGGCGAAGCCCGTCGCCGACGCTGCCGGGGTTGGAGCGCAGCACCAGCCGGTCAGCGTTGGGTCCGATGGACCGGGTCAGCTCGGCGCGGTCGCCCTGGAACCCGCCGCTGGCCAAAACGACGGCGGCGGCCTCATAGCGGATGCGGCGGCCGTCCGCGGTGCGCACCAGAACACCCGTGACGGCGCAGCCGTTCCGCACCAGTCCGGTGACGACGGCTCCAGTGGTGGCTTCTCCCCCGGCCGCGACGATCTGGTCCCGGCACCACGCCAGGATGCCGTGGATGTCCGTGGAGTAGCCCATGCCGAAGGTCATGATGTCCCGCTTCGGCTCGTCGGCAACCCGGAGGCCAGCGGCCCGCAGCTCGGCGAGTGCATCCTCATAGTCGGCCACCAAACGGCTGCCGAGCTCCACGTTGCCCAGCGGAATCCGCTTCCGGTAGGCCTCGACGCTGGGCGCGGTCCAGAACATACCCGCCGAGAGGGCGGCCGAACCGCCGAAGGCCGCCTGCTTTTCCAACAGCGCCACTGTAGCGCCGCGCCGGGCGGCGGTCATGGCAGCGGCGGAACCGCTGACACCCGATCCGACCACCACTACATCCACCCGGCGGACCTCGTCCACGCTGTCCCCGCCGCGGTCTGTTGCCGGAATACTTTCCTTCTGCTGCGGCGCGCCCAAGCTCATTGCGCCACGCCCGATGCCAGCTTGGCGGCTGCGTGCTCAGCTGCAATGCGGCCGAAGACGGCGCCCTTGCCCAGTGAGGTGCCGGTCATGTAGGCGGCGCCATGGAATCCGCCGGTCAGCTCACCGGCCGCGTACAGGCCACAGATCACGTCGCCGTCGACGTCAAGCACCTCGGCTCTGGGATTGATGGTCAGGCCACAGTAGGTGGTGGTCATCAGGGGCTTGGCCGGGTAGGCGTAGAACGGTCCCTCGTCCAGCGGCTGGAGGTCGCCGACGCCGTTGCACAGGTGGGTGCGGCCCACCTCGTCCCCGCCGCGGCCGGCGACCGAAGCGTTGTACCGGGCCACGGTCGCCCCCAGGCCGGCGGCATCGATGCCGGCGGCCTCGGCCAATTCCTTGAGGGTGTCCGCCTTGAAGAGGTGGCCCAGGTCCTCGATCATGCCAATGTCGTTGAGCGGGATGCCGGGGTGCGATTTGGCCCTGACCTTCGCGTCGAAGATTTCGAAGCCCAGTCCTTCGGGCTGTTTGAGCACCTCGCGGCCAAGGGTCTTGTAGGACTTGGACTCGTCGACGAAGCGCCGGCCGTCCTTGTTCACGATGATCGCGCCCATGTAATACGCGGTGAGCAGTTCGTGGAATTCCTCGCCGGTTTCCGGGTGGGAGCCGTAGGTGGCGGTGATGTAGGACATGTCCGCCACGCCGGCACCGAGTTTCCAGGCCATCTTGAGGCCGTCACCGGTGTTGCCCGCCCCGCCGTAGGGGATGGCCGCCAGCTGTTCCGGCGCGAAAGTGCGCAGCAGTTCGGTGCTGCGGCTAAAGCCGCCGGTCGCCAGGATCACGCCGGCGCGTGCGGTGAACAGGGACTCGGTGCCTTCGGATTCGACGACGACGCCGGTCACGTGGCCTTCGTTGCTGCGCACCAGCCGGATCGCGCGGTGTCCCAGAAGGGTTTCGCCGCCGTTGTCGGTGAAGGTCCGGTGCAGGTTGGCGAGCAGTTCGGTGATCACGGTGTTGTGGCTGCGCGGTGCGGACTGTCCGGAGCTGATTTCCAGGGAGCGGAACTTCGCGCCCTGGTCCTTGAGCCACTGGTATGTCTCGTCCTGGCGGTTCAGGTACGCGTCCAGCAGGGCACGGTCGTTGACGCCGCCGCCGGTGGAGAGCAGGTCCTGCAGGAACAGGTCCGCGGAGTCCTTCACGCCTTCGGCCGCCTGCTCTTCGGTCCCGGAGAAGGCGAAGAATCCGCCGCTCATGGCCGAGGAGCCGCCGAGCTTGCCGGTCTTTTCCAGGAGCGCCACTTTGAGGCCGGCCTGCGCCGCGCTGGTGGCTGCCGACTGTCCCGCGATGCCGGATCCGAGGACCACCACGTCGTAGTCGTGTTCGGTCATGGTCATGGTGCTGTCCCTTTCAGGTGTGTTGTCATTTGTCCTGCGCCTCTTGTGAGGCGGGTTGTGTGCGCGGCGGCTGGGCGTTTCAGCAGGTGAGCCAGCCGCCGTTGACGTCCAGGCTGATGCCGGTGATGTAGGTGGACTGGTTGCCGGCGAGGAAGGCCACCGCGTCGGCGATCTCCTCCGGCCTCGCGAAGCGCTTCATCGGGACCTGTCCCAGGAGTCGGGCGTCCTGGGTTACATCGCCCATCATCGGTGTCTGCACGAATCCCGGGGCCACGCCGTTGACGCGGATCTTCAGGTCGGCGAGTTCGTGGGCGAGGCTGGCGGTCAGGTTCTGCAGCGCCGCCTTGGACGCCCCGTAGGCCACGGAGCTGGGGAAGAACGGGGCGAAGTCCGCGTCCGGGCCGCCGCCGGTGCCGGTCTTGGCCGTGATGGACAGCAGGTTCACGATGCTGGCGGAACCGTCAGTGGGCATGTGCCGGTAGACCTCGCGGATGAGGAAGAAGGGCGCCGCGACGTTGACCGCCATGACGGTGTTCCACTCCTCGTCGCTGAGTTCGAAGAAGCGGATTTTGTGGCCGTTGCGCTTGGGGGAAATGCCGACGGCGTTGACCACCACCCCCACCGGGCCGGTTTGAGCGGCGAACGCGGCAAGTTCCCGGTTGGCTGCTCCGTCGGCCAGGTTGCCGGCAAAGCCGCGGTGTTCGGCCCAGCCCAGGGCGGGGAGCGAGGCGGCCGTCCGATCCGCCGCGTCCCGGTCGAGGTCCGCGACGACGACGGCGTAACCTTCCGCGGCGAGGCGCCGGCTTATGGCCTGGCCGATGCCGCCGGCGCCGCCGGTCACGATCGCCGTCTGCAGCAGCACCGGTTGCTCGATTGCCTCGGCGCCGAGTGTGGCTGTGGGATTACTGGTCATGGCCGGGCTCCTGGTTCGGGCTGAACGCCGTGTGGGAATCGGTGATGGCAACGGGCAGAGTACGGATCGGCGAGAAGGACGTCGGATACATGATGCGGTTCTCCATCGTCATGATCATCGGCCGGATGATCGCCAGGCATTCCTGCCACTGCCCGTTCTTGGCGAGCTCGGCACGGCGGGCCCGGCGGTCCTCCAGATTTGAATACGCCCAGAAGTGGTTGAGCTCGTTCTGCCGCCCGAATTCGGTCACGAAGTAGCCGAGGAAGCCGCCCAGGATCGGCTTCTGCGCGGGCAGGCCGATGCATTCGTACGCTTCGAGGTACTCGTTGAGCCGGGCGCCGGTGTGCAGGACGTAGGTGCGCTGTTCAACGATCATCGGGTCACGGCCTCTTCGGCATCTGCGGAGCCGGCCAGCCCGGTGGCGGCGGGCGCCGTCGTCGTTTCCTCAACAGGGACGTAGCGGCCGAAGCGGTGCTGGCCGCCCTCGAGGGTCTTGCCGTCGCCCATCATCACCATGTTGATCAGCGCGGCGGCGATGATCACGATCCAGGCAATGGTGATGGAGACGGTGCTGCCGCCGCTGATGCTCATCAGCCAGGAGGCCAGGAACGGTGCGGGGGCGGCGAAGATCAGGTTGGAACCGGTGAGGGCGAGTGCTGATCCGGTGCACCGCATGTGAGTGGGGAACGCCTCGGCGAAGAGCGCCCCCTGGCCGGCGTTGCCGAACTGCGCGGTCACCAGGGAGAACGCCACCATGCCCAGCGTCAGCGGGAAGCTGCCCAGGTTCACCACCGGGAAGAACAGGACGGCGGCAAGCAGGGTGCCTGCCGATCCGATCATCAGGATCCGACGTCGGCCGTAGACGTCCGCGAGCCGGCCGCCCCACCAGATCGCGATCACGGAGAGGAAGTTGGAGATCATGATGATGGTGAACGTCTGGCTCTGCGAAAAACCGTGGGTGGTGAGGTAGCTGATGCCGAACACCGAGACGATGTAGAACGTCACGACGATCGGGGAGAAGGCCAGAATGAGGCGCAGAATAGTGACACCGTGGGTCTTGATCACCGTGGCCGGTGTGGTGGATTCCTGGGCGATCTGCTGCATGCCCTCCTTGAACACCGGCGTCTCTTCAACCTTGAGCCGGATGTAGATGCCCACGGCCACCAGCAGGATGCTCAGCAGGAACGGCACACGCCAGCCCCACGAAAGGAACGCTTCCTGGCTCAGTACACCGGAAAGGACGGCCAGCATCAGGTTGGCGGCGACCTGGCTGATGGGCGAACCCATCGCCATGAGCCCGCCGTAGAAGGCGCGGCGGTCCGCGGGGGCGTGCTCCATGGTCATCAGCTGGGCGCCCGTGGCCTCCCCTCCTAGCGCGATGCCCTGGACGAAGCGCATGAGAACCAGCATCGCCGGGGCGGCGATGCCGATGGCCGACTGCGGCGGGAGCAGGCCGATGACCATCGACGCGACGCCCATCATGATGAAGGTGGTGAGCAGGATCTTGCGGCGTCCCACTCGGTCCCCCAGATGACCGAACACGATTCCGCCCAGCGGACGGGCCACGAATCCGACGCCGAAGGTTGCGAACGACGCAAGCAGCGCGATCGCGGAGTTCATGTCGTTGAAGAACAGCTTGGGGAAGACGGTTGCGGCCATGGCGCCATAGACGGCGAAGTCGAACCATTCGAGGGCGGACCCGAAGGTACCGCTGAGGACAGCGCGCTTGGCCTGCCGGGAGGCGGGTGCTGCGGGCTTGAGCGAGCGCTTTACGGCCCGTGACGGCTGGGACAGACTCATCAAGACTCCTTCGTCGGGTGAGCAGCGGCGCCGGTGGCGCCTTCATTTTGGGGAGATTCAGTTAGGGAGTTCAGCTGGGTCGAGAACGACGCGCGGCCCGGCTCTTCGCCAGCTTCGTTGCGGACGTTGTGATCTGAGGCTAGGCGGCGCTGTGCGTCCACCGCAATGACCGGTACGATCAATTGCGTGATACGCAAAGTTGATGCACCGCGGGTAGAGTCCGTTCACCGAGCCCTGGTGCTGCTCAAGCACATGGCGGAGCAGGGTTCAATCAGCGTGACCGAGGCGTCCAGCATCCTCGAGGTGAACCCCTCAACGGCCCAGCGCCTGCTGGTGACCCTGGTTGGAGACGGCTTCGCCGAGCAAGTGGCGCAGCGGCGCTATGCCCCGGGCCCCGACTACCGGAGGCCGGCCATCGACAACGCCCCGCCGTCCCTGCCCGTGCGTGTGCGCCCCTATCTGGAGCGGCTATTCACCCGCGTCGGAGAGACGAGCCACCTCGCAGTGCTCATCGGCACGGAAATCCACCACCTGGACGGCATCGAGGCCACCACCCATGCGCTCCGTTTCGGCCTCCGCACCGGCGTCGTCCTTCCAGCCCATCGCACGTCGGCAGGCAAGGCCATGCTGGCGGACCTTCCCCGGGAAGACATTGAGAAGCGCTACCGCGTCCTCGACGACACGGCCTCGGCCGTCAACGCCAACATCGATCTCCCCAAGCTATACCGGGACGTGGACCAGGCACGCCGGCAGAAGATCGGCATGAACTTCGAAGAGAGCGAGGACGACGTGGCTGCCATGGCCGTGTCCCTAGGCGTGGTCGACGGCCAGCATGCCGCCCTAAGCATCGCCATGCCAATCGGTCGCTTCGCCCGGCAGGACGCAAAACGACTTTCCGCCCAGCTGCTCGAAACGGCCGCTGAATTCAAGAAGCAGGAGCTCCCGGCCTGACCTCAGTGCTGATCGGCGGTCGAGGTCCTGGCATATCCGAGTAGAAGGCCCATGTCGGCACGGTATTTGCGGGGCGTGTAAATTTCCCTCGAGGCCTCGTGTGACAGCGCCAGTAAGACCGACCTGGTAAGACACTTGAAGCTCTGCCACCCGCGTGGACCGGTTTCGCCGCCGGCGATCACACCGACCTAGAGCTCATGAGACGTCCGCGGCTTGTCAGGATCGTGTTGGTTTCGGCAGTGTCCGCCAGTAGCTCGCCTAAATTGACCGCGGCCCTTTACGCGGGAGCAATTACCCAGTGTTGCTCGAGCGCGCGGAGGCCCGCAACGACGCGCAGTATAGGACGTGGCTGGAGTTCATTGGTGAAGTCCTGAAGCAGCCGCTTGGCCTGTCCCAGCAGTTTGAGGCTCAATTGCTGGAACTGCTCACCGAATCGTTCAATGGTGCATTGACAACGGGCAACACGGTGACCTACGAATGGGAGAACAAGATTCTCGCCTGCTGGCCCCGCAACTACATACCCACGGAGACTCGTTCTTCTGGGCCAGGGCTCCCTACGCGGAGTACAACCTGTCCTTCCGTTGCACCCGCTTCGAGGCCACCGTAGGACTCAGTGACCTTTCAGCGAGCAACCTCAAGGTCCGAATGACCACGGCTGTGGACAGCACCGAGCAGGATCACGGGATCTTCGGCATAGGCCAGAAGACGAACGTCGCCGTCGATACGGCGGGGCCTTCCGGCTCACGGTCCAGAACCACTATGTCTCCGGCACCGACAGCTCAGGGGGCAAGGGCATCTGGGGCAACGCCAGGATCCTTTGCCTGGGCAAGCCGTAACACTCACCTCAGAGCGGCGCCGTGGAATCCGCGGCGCCGCTCTGAGGTGTTGGCACGCCTAGGCCGTGACGCTAAGACGGGAGAGGGCGACGGGCTCGAGGTTCAACTTGGCCGGTTCAACTTGGCCAAGCTGCGGATGGACCTCCAGAACGCCGCAACAAGGCCTTCCGCGGGTGGCTACGGGGTCTAGGCCACCGGCCACCCTAGGACCGGTGCCCGCAACGGGTCGCTAACCGGTGCAGCCAGGCAGATTCACGGTTTCCTTCTAGAGGGACGGCATTTGGGTCCTCGTTGATTCCCATAGGTCCCGCCCGCAAAGTGCCCGGTGAACATGCGGCGGATCCGAGTGTTGCTTCAACGAACAGAATCCGGGGTGTCCTTAGGGCTACACTGGCGGCCATACTCGGCCGCCATTGGTACGCCAGGACGTCCATCAATGCACGGGCGCGCTGTCCGGCTTCACCGACTTGCGGCACCCGTGCTACCGTGCCCGCGAAAAGCGTGGCCATGCCCATCACGGTACGCCCGCACCTGATCGGCCGTCAGCGGGCCCCTCTGCAGACACACATGGGCTCTCGTCGACGTCGGTCATGCTGCTGTGCACGGCATGGGCAATGAAGGGATATGAGCAACCAGCCAGGCAGCAGCCACCACCGCAACCGGTCGGGATGGCGCGCTCAAACCCCGAGCGTCATGTAGTTGTCCAGCACGGAGGCAATGAACAGGTATGAAGAACAGCAGGTCAGCCGGCACCTCGCTCCAGGACACCTCGTCAAGAATTCACAGAGTCATGCAGTAGCCGCCGGAGACAACGATGAAGAAGCAGAAAGAACACCACGAGCCCGACAGGAGGAACCCAGTGAAGAACCAACGACGCGGAACAGGAGTCCGGGCCAAATATTTCTCACGTCATGCTGCCCAGGCCACCGACGTCCATGAACAGGTAACTAACGACAAACGGTCGATCAGCAAGGTACACAAGGAGGCAACCAGCCACCAATGAAAAAGGCCCCCGAAGGGGCCCACAAGTGAACAAAATGTGCACACTCAGAGGCCTAAAAGCCCCTGAACAGGGAAAACACGTGCCCAAGGTGGGACTCGAACCAGCCGCTCCCCCTGCAAATCCGCCACTCCCCGGAAAACATCCCTAGTCCGGCCCAGTCCGATACCGGTACAACCGAATCCGAAACCCAGGGTGTGGACACTGTCCACACCCTCTTTTCTGGGCATTTCGATGCGCCGTATTGCGGCGCGCGCAGCCATTGAGGCCTGGACAGTCCTTCTCCACGCCCTCGCTCATTCGGGCCTTCGATGATGTCTCCGGCAGCCGACCGACCCAGGACTTTGGCTTTGCAGTGGTGTGCGAAGCAGTCCTGGGACTGGGCAAGAGCGTTGCGACCTCCTTCGAACCTCTCATGGGCGGAGAAGAAGGCATGACCCGAACCTCGCCCTACCGAGCACCGAACTGTCGAAAGGCCCAGCCCCTATCAACTAACGAAACGGTGGTTATCGGACGTTGGGTTTGGGTCGTCGCCAGGGGCCGGTGAAGTGAGGGGCTGCGTCCTGTGCTTCGAATGCAGCAACTCGCGGCATCGGCAGGTTTCTACGATTTGGTGTCAATGGCCATTAGTTTCTGCCCAACGGCGGCCAGTTAATGTGCCCGCTGGTGGCCAGTGAAACTGCCCGGTGATGGCCAACAGATCTGCCCACTGAAGGTTTCGGCGGGGTTGGCCATCGTGGGGTCGTGTCAGTTCAGTTGGGTGACTCCTTTTCCGGTGAGGGCCTGGGTGAGCCGGATGGAATCGCCGCTGGTCTGGCAGACATGGGCGTGGTGCAGCAGCCGGTCCACGGTGGCGGTGGCCAGGGTTTTGGGCATGAGCTCGTCAAAGCCTGCCGGGTGCAGGTTCGAGCTGATCGCGACGGAGCGCTTTTCGTAGGCTGCGTCCACGACCCGGTAGAGGCCTTCGGCGGCGTCCGTGGCCACCGGCAGGAGCCCGATGTCATCGATCACGACGAGTTCGGCGCGCAGGATTTGGCCACGGCCCGGGTGACGCTGTCGTCGGTGCGGTGGGCCCGGATCAGGGCGCCGAGGTCCTCGAGCCTGAACCAGGCCACGCGCATGCCGGCTTCGACGGCTTGCTGGCCGAGGGCTTCGAGGAAGAAGGTTTTTCCGGTGCCGGACGGTCCGCAGACGACCAGGTTCTCCCTGCGGCTGATCCATTCCAGGGTGCGCAGGGCCTGCTGGGTCGGCGCGGGGATGGAGGAGACGGTGGGGTCCCAGGCGTCGAAGGTTTTCCCTGTGGGGAAGCCTGCTGCCTTGCGCCGGGTGGCGAGCATGGACCGGGCCCGGCCGGCTGTTTCTTCGGTGAACAGGGCTTTGATGATCTCTGCCGGTTCCCAGCGCTGGGCTCGTGCGGTCGCGATGAGTTCCGGGGCCAGGGCGCGGGCGTGGGGCATTTTCAGCTGCCGCATCAACGCTTCAAGTTCGGCCGGCAGGGGCGGCGCGGTGGTGTTCGTGGTGCTGACAGGGCTCATCGGTTCGGCTCCTTCACAGGGGCGGGTTCAGTGCCCAGGCCGGCCCAGGCACTGGTGCCTTGGGTCAGGGACCGGGTCTCGTCCGCGGCGTGGGTGGTGGTGCGTCGGATGTTGGCGTTGAGGATCGAAGCCAGATCGCCGTGAGCGAAGCGGCCATGCAGGGCGGCGTCGCCCAGGGCCCGGTCCACCGCCTCGGCGCCGGCGATTTTGGCCAGCGTCACGGCCTCAGCCGTTTTCACGTTCATCCGGGCCGTCCCGGTCCCGGCGGCTTCCACGAGCCAGGACCTGGCGCCCTCGCCGATGGCAAGGAATTCGGCCTCACCGGCGTTGCGTGCCTTCACGGCGTAGTCGCCCGGGATCCTGGTCCTGGTCCCGGGAAAGTGCTCATCGATGATCGCGGGGCTGCCGGGCCTGGCCCGGTGATGGCGGGCGACCTCGACCGGGCCGGCGGGGCCGTGGTGGACGATGATGACCTGCTCATCGGGCTCGGTGCCGTGGGAGCGGACGAACACCCTCGCGCCGAGCAGATGCGCGGGCACGGAGTACTGGGCGTTCTCGAAGGTGACCATCGGCGTGTTCCCCGGAACCGTGCGGGCCAGTCCGAACGCGACCGTGTGCGCCGTGTCCGGGATCCGGTGCAGCCGGAGCTGTTCCTCTGCCAGCACCGCTGCAGGTTTGCGCCGGATGGTGCGGTGCTCCCGGTTGTTCACCTCGTCCATGAACGCCTCGCAGGCGGCCTCAAGTTCAGTGAAGGAGCTGTAGTCCGCCCGCAGGTTGGTCTCTTTGGGAACGATATCGGCCTTGGCCAGCTTCACGGACGCTTCGACGCCTCCCTTCGTGGCGGGGTCCGCCGGCTGGCAGGTCAGCACGGTGACCCCGTAGTGGCGGGCGAAGTCCAGGGTCTGCTGGTTCCGCACCGGCACCCCGGCCACGTGGGCCGTGGTCACGGTTTTCTCGTTGTCCGTCAGGACGTAGGTCGGTGCCCCGCCCAGGATCCGGAAGCAGCGGTCCAGAGCGGCGAACACGCTCGGCGCGGTCCGGTCCCGCAGCGGGATCACGATCCGGAACCTCGAGAACGCCAGCCAGGCAACGAACAGGATGGTCTTCACTCCGCCGATCCGTGGTCCGTCGCCGAAGTCGTACTGCAGCCACATTCCTGGCTCGGTGATCCACGGCCGGTGAACGCGGGTGTGTCCCAGCCGCCACGCGGCCTTGACCTGCGCGATCGCACGGCGGGTGGACCGCTCCGAGCCCGCATACCCCATGGCGAGGAGCTTCGCGTGGGCCTTGTCGGCGCGGATCCGCCCCTTGGACGTCTCGATCCATTCCTCGATCTTGGGCAGGTAATCGTCCGTGACCCTTGGCCGGGGCCCAGGTTCGGCGATTGGCCGGCCGGCGTCCCGCGCCGCGACATGCCTGGCAACAGTGTGGTGCGAGCAGCCCGTGAGCTCCGCCGTGGCGCGCAACGATCCAGTCAGATCGTAGGCAGCAAGAATTTCCATGATTTCTCCGTCATGCTTCATACAGGGCCTCTTCCTGGGATGACATTTGGTGCGACTAGACACCGTCATCAAATCCCGGGGAGAGGCCCCCACCGCTTAAGACGCGGCAGGTTCAGTAAGGAAGTGGGCAGATCTCATGGCCACCAATGGGCAGTGCTACTGGCCGTCAGTGGGCATTTCCGTGGCCGCCTACGGGCAGTTTTTCATGGCCGCTGACAATTTGGCGATGCGTCAGGTGTTGCTAGGCAGACAGGCGATGGCACTTATGCCTAAATGCTCAATTGATCCGGCTTGGCGTGCTTGCACGCCTGTTCAATCGGCGCTATTGCTTGAGCTCTTCACCTCACCAAGGCTCCGTCACTCGGAGGTTGCCGCCACGACCCAGCCTCATTGAATGGTCGCCCAGCGGCGAAACTCTGTGGGGTGACAGAGCGGCTATGTACGCAGCGTGCCTAGGGCGCTGATCATCATCTGGACGGACTCCCTGGACAAACTGGACAGTGGCACATTCGGTTTTCGGCTAGCGAACCCGCTGGCCCGGAGATTCAGTGCTACATCGCGCAGCACGGGGACATCTTCGAATTTCGAGAGGAATAGATCCAGCACGTGTGCATCGGGTGCTTCTGCATCAGACATCTTGGACATGCGGGTGAAGTTGAACTCTATCGATGTTCCCTGCCCGCTGAAGTAGAAGAGAGAGAGGGTTCCTAGCCTCTTGCTGCTCCCGTCCAAGATGGGCAGGCTGCCAGCGGGATTGACGGTCTTTGAACCGACAAACTCCAAGCCGGCCGATCGCGCAGTTGCCAGTAAGAACTCGAACGGCTCGACGTTACCGGGATCGTGCTCTTGCAGCCATGAACGGAAGCTGTCTGCATCCCAGCCGGTAAGGTCTCTTCTGTCCTGGGCGGACTTGACCTCTGCCAGCTCTTGCCCGTAGACCTGCGGCATGAGGATCTCGATCGGCCCTTGCTTTAGCCGGGAGTATTCAACTGCGATGACGGAAGTTGCAGGGCCGGCCATGGCGTTGAGGTATTCGATCATTCTCTTCAGCGGCGGGTTGATGCGGTCAACGGCGAGAACGATCCTGAACCTGCCTTCCTTCAGGTTCGACGCTAAAGAGTCCCTCAGGGAAAGTCCTTCAGGGGCGTCATCGAGATCCAGCGGGCGGGATGTGCGCGTCTGCCATTGCGTGGAGAATTGTTCGATATCCATTTTCCAGAGACGAGATGCATAGTCGAACATCTGGCCGACTACCTCACGCCTGATTTGCGGGTTGGACGCCAACTTGCACTCCACCAGTGTCAACTCTCCCGTGGAGTCGACAACGACGATGTCGGCCGGCCCGGCCTCCGATTGGAACTCCCGGCAGGTCTTGGCAGCTGTGCTAACGCCGGGAATGAGTTCCGGGTGTAAGGCCAGAATCTCTTGCAGCTCGGATTCCATCGCGTAACCTGCATCGTCCGGTTCCAGCCAGGAACCATCCCCTTGGCGAATGAGGATCCCACTCATGGCCACGGCCCCCTTCCACCGCATTTCCGTGTGAAAACAAATCAATAATCGAAGATGGGCAACAGCGCAAGATCTGCGCCTGGGCCCCACCTCCGGCCTCCTCTTCAGAACTACTGATCGCCATGGACTTCCTGCCAGCAAAAGTGGACCAGAGTTCTGGTTGATGCGGGCTTCCAAGCACTTGGCGGAGTAAGGGGCAGCTGAAAGGCCTGAACGGCAACAACTGGGCTCAGTCCTGCGGGCTGCCGAGGCCACTCGCGGTTCGCCAGTAGAAAGAGGAGTCGTCAGCCCGCCCGCACCTCTCTAGCCTCTAGACCGAGTACCGGAATGTTTGAAAGGCTCTCTGTGTCCCCTGCGGCGACTCGAAGGAGAATTGTGACCGACAATCCTGCACCTGCAGTTGTTGAACCCATTCCAAAATGGCACGAATTCATGGTTCCGGTACTTCGGGTGCTTTCCGACGGTAAACCCCGGACTCGACGGGATTCACTTACCGCGACGCTCGACGAAGCCGGAATGACCGAGGAACAGCGGGCAGTGATGCTCTCCTCCGGCCAGCCCAAAGCAGAAAACCGCATTGGGTGGGCGATGTCTGATCTGACGCGAGCTATCGCCGTTGCCAAGCCGGAGCGCGGCAGCTTCGTCATCACCGACCTCGGCAAAGACCTCCTGCAAAAGAACCCTTACGCCATCACCCAGGAAATCCTGAGGAACATCCCGGCCTACCGTGACTACGAACCCCAGCGACAGAACGTCTCTAAAGCGGACCCCGTGGATATCGCCGTTGAAGATTCGGAATTGGATCCAACTGAACAGATCGAGCGCGGCATCCAACTGCTGCGGGCGGATCTGGCGACGGATCTACTCAAGCGGTTGCAGGAGCGTCACCCGGACTTTTTTGAAGAAGCCGTGGTCAAGTTGCTTCTGACGATGGGCTACGGCGGAGCCGAAAACCGCGGACGGCGCATCGGCGGCTCCGGCGACGGCGGCGTGGACGGCGTTATCGACCAGGACGCGCTGGGCCTCGACCAGATCTATATACAAGCCAAACGCTACGCCCCGGACATCACAGTGGGCCGCGAAGCATTCCAATCTTTCGTCGGAGCGCTGGCGGGCCGGGGCGCCACCCGCGGAGTATTCATCACGACGAGTCGGTTTTCAGCAGGGGCCATCGAATACGCGAAGTCAATCCCCACACGGATCATCCTCATTAATGGCAAGCAGTTGACCGAACTGATGATCCGGCACGGAGTCGGCGTCCAGATCGCCAAGACCTACACCGTCGCCGAGATCGACGAGGATTTTTTCGAGTAAAAGCTGCTCGTGTACCGATCATTTTCGCTCACGTGCTTGCATCGATGCTCCTGTTACGCCGACTACGCTGAGGCTCCAACCAACCCGATCGCCAACCACGGCTGCTAAGGGCGTTACTCGACGGAATCACGGTTATCGGCGTTTCAAATGGGCTCTGTCTTTTGACGAAATGATCGCGCATCCATTGCGTCTGACGCGGCGGCGTAAAGTGTTAAACGGCCGGCGGCGGACAGCCGACTGGCGTCCCCCACGCCAGCGGCCCCCAGCTCCGTCGTCGGTCCTTTCCGGCTTTGGCGCTTCGGGCAAATCGTGCCCTCGTCCCCACTGCCCGCAGGCTGACGAAAGGTCCGTTATCGGCGTTCGGTCCGAGCCGTTGCTGGCGGTGCGGTAACTTGTGAGATCGCGAATAGCCCGCTGATTCTTTCGTTAGTCTCACAGTCGTAGTGGACGGCTGGGTGCCAGATGATGGCGTTACCAATGAAATTCGGGTGCAGTTGGCCTTCCCAAGTAGCGTTGGCGAACCCGAGCACGACATGATGTGAGGTGCCATCTTGACAACGACAGTGGTTCAGAACGGTGATGCTGCAGGCTACGCTGCGGCTCCGGATGACCAGAATGCTTCAGAAGTGATCAACCCGGCTACCGGCCAGGTCGTTGCGCGTTACCGCCGCGCCACGCGGGAGGACGTAGATTCCGCTGTTCAGCGGGCGGAAGCGGCATTCAAGCTCTGGGGGGCCACCCCACACGCTGAGCGCGCTGAAATACTTCTCAAGATCGCTGATGCGATTCAGGAGGAAACCGAAGAGTTCGCTCGCCTTGAGAGCGTGGACGTGGGTAAACCGCTTGCACAGGCGCAGGACGACATGCCCTTGATGTGGGACGCCCTGCGGTTCTTCGCAGGAGCTGCGCGTGTTTCCTCGGTTCCAGCTACCGGCGAGTACGCGAATGGCAGCACGTCATGGGTCCGTCGAGAGCCGCTGGGAGTCGTGGGGCTGATCACTCCTTGGAATTACCCGCTCCTGATGGCGGTCTGGAAGATCGGGCCGGCGCTTGCCGCCGGTAACACTGTCCTTCTTAAGCCGGCCTCGCTGACTCCCTCCACGACCATTAAACTCGTAGAGGTGGCCAACCGTTTCCTCCCTGAAGGGGTTCTTAACCTCATTCTCGGGGACCGCGAAGCTGGAACGGCTATGGCGGAGCATCCCGGTATCCGGAAGATTTCGCTCACTGGAGCGACATCGACAGGGAAATTCGTTGCTGCAACAGCCGCAAAGACCGTGAAACGGCTCGGCCTCGAGCTGGGCGGCAAGGCCCCGGTTTTGGTCTTCGCGGACAGCCCGATCCGGGAGACCGCGCGGGATCTGGTGGCGTTTGGATATTACAACAGTGGCCAGTCCTGCACTTCACCATGCCGAATTATTGTGGAGGAGACGGTGTACAACGAATTCGTCGAGGCATACTGCGACGAGGTGAAATCGTTGGTCGTAGGTGACCCGCTTGACCCGGCAACCACGATGGGGCCGGTGGTTTCGGAACATCAAATGAATCAAATTCTTGGTTTCATTGAGCGTGCGCGCGCCGCGGGCGCCAAAATCCGTGTTGGCGGTAGCCGCATCGACAGGGCCGGATGGTTCATCGAACCCACGGTCGTGACAGATGTGAAGCAGACGGACGAGATTGTCCAAAACGAGGTCTTCGGGCCCGTTATGACCATCCAGGCGGCCAAAGATGATGACGAGATGCTCATGCTCGCGAACGATGTCAATTTCGGGCTGTCGGCGAGCGTCTGGACGACAAATCTCGCTCGGACGCTGCGTTTCTCAAAGGAACTCGAGTTCGGCACCGTTTGGGTCAACCAGCATGAATACAACGCTGCGGAAATGCCCTTCGGTGGCTTTGGGGAGTCCGGCCTGGGCTATGAACTCACTGCCCACGCTATCGACGAGTACTCACAGTTCAAGCACGTGATGGTCAAACCAGACGTGACCTCCTAGGAGTTCGACAAAGACGGCGCGGGCCCCACTCTTCGTGGGGCCCGCGCCGTTTTGGTTCTTCCGGACGACGGCGGTCCGGGATGTCCACAATAGAACGCCCCGGATCTCAGCTATCGGTGTTCAGGGCGCCGACTAACCGGCCGTTGCCCGCGATCCCATTCAGGCTGCGCAGAAGAGCTGCGCAGCCCGGCGTATACAGGACTCCAGGGGACCGCTGAATACACCGAGGTCGCAGCGTGCTCGGACCCCTACCGATGACCGTCAGGCGGGCGCGTGTTCGAGTCGACGCTGCGGTACGGCAACGAGTCGTTCCGCCCGGCTTGGTCTCCTAAGAATTGCCAACTACTGATGGCCCCTGTTTCGCGTCCCGCCCCCGGCAGGCGAGTGCCAGGGCAGGACCACAGCGGCTGCCCCGCCATTTCTGTACCGGACCAGAAGGGGCTCATCTCTGCGGATTTGGAGGTACGGGCCGATCAGAGGTTGAAGGGCTGCCATCAGAAAACACCCTCGTGGATGTCCTCGCACCTGATTGCTCCACGGAGCGGGCACCTGTACGGGTTGCACCGACTCCCGCGATCACCACCAATACGATGCCCACGACGCCTAGCGGCCGGGGAACCTGGGCCAGCATCAGGAAGCCCACAATGGCGCCTACTGCCGGCTGCAGGCTCATGAGCACTCCAAAGGCCGTGGTTGTCAGCCTGCGCAGCGCAAGAAGTTCAAGAATGAAGGGAACCACGGGCGAGAGGAGGCCGATCCCAAGGCTCATCATGAGAACGTCAAGAGGGACACGCGCTACGACATAGACACCTGTACTGCAGGTTGCGAGCAATGCTGCTACGGGCAGAGACATGGACAGTGCCTGGAGTCCGGACACGTTGTCTCCTGCACGTTGTGTCATGACGATGTAGACAGCCCAACACAGCCCTGCAGCCAAGGCGAGGGCAATACCTTTAAGGTCAAAACCGCTGTGCCAGGGCTCCGTTAGCCCCAGAACGCCCACGAAGGCCATCGCACACCACAATCTGCCCTTTTTCCGCGCGCGCCATCCGGCTACTGCCAGTGGGCCTAAGAACTGTAGGGCCATCTCCGTTCCCAGAGGAAGGCTGGATATAGCGGCCATATAGAGCAAAGTCATTGAACCGGATGCGACACCGAGCCCGGCACAAGTTAGCAGCGACCGGCGATCCCACGAATGCCGCCAGGGTCGGACGAATATGACAAGAACGGCGCTGGCCCAGACCAATCGAAGCCAAGCCAGGTCCTCGGGACTGATGCGGTCGAATAGGCCAACAGAAACTGCCCCGCCCAACTGCCCCGCCCAAATTGCACCGAACGCGAGAAAGGCCCCGGTTCCTGCGCTACGTGGCCCGGCCATGACGTCCTTGGACACTGAGCCGCAGCTTTCTACATTTGCAATACCCGTAGTGCATATATTTCCCTCGTGAATGGAACCGGAGCCTCCCAACTTTTCGTCATGAGAGGCCCCGGTGGCTTATGAATCTCGGCAACGCCGGACGGCGGTCAAAAACTACTGACCATTACCAGTGGGATTCAGTCAGTTTCAGGACCGTGGCAATAATGGCAGTCCTCGCCACACTCGATGTCCTCGACTGTGGCTGCAGCCAGGCGCGGGGAGATCGCGGAGAAGCTTCCTCTGTTGTCGTCCCGGTGGTCTACTTGTCGGCGAGCACTCTCCTCTGCCGACAGGGCATAGTGTCTTGGGCCTGAATCTTTGGTCAACTGGCCATCCTTTTGCTCCAAGTGGCTAAGCGCTTGTCCAAGCGGCACCTTTACGATCTTCAGCGGTATCCACGCGATTGACTCGCAACTGTAATATGGACGTTCAACCAGAGAGCTTCGACTCACTAATCCGTGCAGTGACGAAGTGTTTCCTGCGGACCGCCACGTCTTTGTACCCGGAGTTCATCGAGATCCAGGGCTACCAAGCCGATCATGGCGCTCCTGTCCGCAACCCTTGTTTGCGGACGGGCAAGTTTCCCGGACCGCTTGTCTTCTGGATTCTGCGACGTCAGTCCGGAATCTGGTTTTTTGGGAACAAAGTGCACTAGCTGTTCGATGGGATCAAAGAACATGGGCAGATCCGCCGATTCCTCCACCGCACTATCTGTCTGCGGCCGGTGGTCGCGTCCGGGGAAAGAAAATGATGGACTGGCCGGATCCATGGAAGTCGAGAGGAGCATTTGGCCCTGTTGGTCCTTCCTCATGGATTTTTCGTTTCCGCGTTGCTCTGCTGATCTTCCGGGTGGAACCTCGGCGGTCGGGTGACCATCACCTCTGGGATGGATCCCTTCCATTTTTCGACCTCGACAAGGGCGTGCTGCGCCGTCGTTGCCTGGGAAAGACTTGACGAAGGGCGGTCGGCGGTCAGCACATTAACGTTGCCGTGCCGGCAGAAGGAGGGGTCATCCGGCGCCGGATCGTACCAGGCGCCCGCGGAAAGCTGCACCACTCCCTGACGAACCGCCGGTGTAATAACAAGACCTGCGAGGCAGGCGCCGCGGTCATTGAACAGCCGCACAACGTCGCCCTCCACAAGTTTCCGGGCCTCCGCGTCCTCGGGATGCATGCGAAGGGGTTCACGTCCCTGCACCTTGGATTTCTGGCTGGTTGTCCCGATGTCGAGTTGGCTGTGGAGCCGTGTCTTGGGCTGGTTGGCGATGAGCTGCAGCGGGTAGCGGCCGGCGTTACCGAGCCATTCGTCGGGTTCGATCCAGACGGGGTGGCCGGGGCAATCCGGGTAACCGAACCCGGCGATGACTGATGAGTAGATCTCGATCTTGCCACTTGCTGTTCGCAATGGGTGCTGCTCGGGGTCATGGCGGAAATCTGAGAAGAGGACCTGAGCCTGGTCTATGACGGGAATCTCCATCTTCTCGCTTGCCCAGAATGTATCGAAGTCCGGGACATCGACGTCCTTCTCCTTTAGGCGTGTCTGCCATCTGTCGTAGAGGTAGCGGAGCCATTGAAGGGTGGTTCGTCCTTCGGTGAACTGCTCACCACACCCCAGTTTCTCAGCGATGGCTGCAAAAATCGCGTAGTCATCCCGTGCTTCTCCTGCCGGCACGGTGAGGGCGTGCATCGGAAAAAAAGTCGGGTCGTTCCTGCCGGCCCCGTAATCGTCGCGTTCAAAGGACATGGTCGCCGGCAGCACGATGTCCGCGTGTCTGGCCGTGCTGGTCCAGAACTGCTCATGGACTATGACCGTGGACGGTTTTGTGAAAGCGCTGCGCAGCCGCGCCAGGTCCTGGTGATGGTGGAACGGATTTCCTCCCGCCCAGTAAACCAGTTCGATCTTCGGAAGTGTGATGCGCCGGCCGTTGAAGTCAATCTCGGTGCCAGGGTTGAGGAGCATGTCGGATATCCGGGCGACCGGAATCCCGAGTGCCTCGGTGTTGCGCCCTTGGGGAAGGGACGGTGCACTGGAGACCCGGAGGGGAAGGCCGATGTCGGCGGAGGAACCGTAACCGTGCTGAAAACCGCCGCCGGGCAGCCCGATTTGTCCCAGCATTGCCGCCAGGGTCACGCCTAACCAGATCGGCTGCTCGCCGTGCTGCTGGCGTTGCATCGACCAGCTGAGGTTGATCATGGTGCGGGAAGAAGCCATTTCCCGGGCGAGGCGTTCGATCCTCGTGGCGGGCACAGTGGTGATTTCCTCCGCCCACTTCGGGTCCTTTGGAATTCCATCGACGTCGCCGCGAAGATAGGGCAGAAACATTTCGGTGCCGACGCAGTATTTGGAGAGGAAGGCACGATCGGCGAGGTCCTCGGCGTCGAGAACGAATGCAAGTGCGAGCATCAGCGCCGCGTCGCTGCCTGGGCGTGGAGCGATCCATTCGGCTCTGGCCTCGGCATAGGTGTCGTCGGCGATCGGTGTGATGTCGATGAAGCGGCATCCCCGGGACACAGCCTTCTCAATTGCTCCCCGGGCCTGGTGCCTGCCGATTCCGCCAGGGCCGATTCCGCTGTTCTTTTCTGAGAGACCCCCGAAGCACACGAACAGGTCAGTGGTTTCACTGACGACTTTCCATGAACTTGCCTTTGCCATGATTTCGTCGGCACCCGCGATGATGTGCGGGAGCAGGATGCCTGACGCGCCGTAGCTATAGTCACTGATGCCGGCAACGTAACCGCCCAGGGTGTTCAGGAACCGATGGATTTGGCTTTGGGCATGATGGAACCGGCCTGCACTGGCCCATCCGTAGGATCCGCCGTAGACCGAGGAACTTCCATGCTCGGTGTAGACGCGGTCAAGCTCTTTGCTGACCAAATCAAGTGCCCGTTCCCAAGAAACTTCGACGAAGGGTTCTTCGCCCCGGGCCGTGCTGGGTCCCGGGCCGTTCTCCAGCCACCCGCGCCGGATAGACGGGCGCAGAACTCGTGTGGGATGGTGTTGGGCAGATGCTGTGTTGGCCAGAATGTCCCGTGGATCAGGGTCGCCGGACCAGGGACGGACCGAAGTGAGCGACTTGCCATCGCTCTCTGCTTCAAACGCTCCCCAGTGTGTCAAATGGGTTGGCATGTTGCTCCCGCTCACTCCCTGCTGAGGGCCCTCATCTCATTCCGGAGGGCAGGTTTTGTTGTCGCTGAGCTGGAAGGAAAGGCAGCCACGGTGTGGAATCCTCGCCGATCCTTCCTCTCCTCGAGCGTATCGCCGTCGGTGACAGATAATTATTGGACAAAGGCTGAGCGTGCGGGCAAGCGCCCGTAATTTTTCCAATATGCGGGCCCGACGGCCTTCGTCAACGCCGCTGCCCGGGGCGGGTAGCTATGAGATTTCAGTCACATCACAACTGGTGGCTCCCCGATTCGGACGATCTCCAATAGTTCGGGCAAGTCGCCAGGGCCTACCTTCAACGTGTAGTCATTTTCAGCGGGCCGAAGCGATGGTGCCTCGAACCGTGTAAGCGCCTACCTCAAGGCGCTCCAATCTCTGCGGACTCGACAGGAGTTTTCGACCAATGCCACACACTGAGACACGTCCCCCACAGGGCGTAAAATCCCACGGAGAGGGCCAGCTTCACGGCAATATCGGCTTCTTCAACCTCGTCTTCACCATCCTGGCCTACAACGGGCCGATGGTGGTGTTCCTCGGGTACATTCCCGTTGTCATCCTACTCGGCAACGGAGTCGGTACTCCCGTGATGGTCCTCGTATGTGGCGTCGTTGCCATGCTTTTCGCCACGGGCCTCGTGGCCATGGGCCTCAGGCTTCCAAAACCAGGCGGTTTCTACTCATACGCGACGGCCGGTCTGGGCAGGATCGTCGGCCTCGGCACGGGATACACAGCACTGATCTGCTACTACGCTGCCAACCTCAGCGCCTACGCTCTTGGCGGTCTCGCTGCCGAGCACCTCGTGAAGGATCTTGGCGGCCCGGGCCTTTCCTGGTGGATCTACGGCCTGGCGATGTTCATCATCACCTCAGCCCTCGGGTATCTGAACATCGACTTCTCCGCCAAGATCCTGACCTTCTTCCTGGCGCTCGAGCTCATCCTCATGGTCGTTTACAACGCTTCGGTGATTGCCCAGGGTGGCGCCCATGGTTTGGGACTGGAAAGCTTCAAGCCTGAAAACATCTTCAGCGGCTCTATCGGAGTGGCGTTCCTTCTGGCGATGGGCATGTACGGCGGATTCGAAGCCAGCGTTATCTTCCGTGATGAAGTGAAACGGCCCGAGAAGACCGTTCCTCGCGCGACCTACGCCGTAGTTGCCGTCCTCACCGTCCTTTACGCACTCACTGCCTGGGTCTTCATCAACTCCTACGGCCCCCAGGCCATCATGACAGTCCTCGAAACCAATCTGGAGACGGCCTCAGGTGACAGTGTTCAACAGTTCACCGGCAGCTTCGCCTACTACGCGGCCACCGCGTTGCTGATCACCAGCAGTTTCGCGCTCTCACTGGCAAGCCACAACGTCGCATCCCGCTACCTCTTCAACCTCAGCGCCGACGGTGTGCTGCCAAAATCGCTCTCCCGCGTTCACAGCCGCCATTCCTCTCCGCACCGGGCCTCGGTCGCCGTCAGCATTCTCGTCGTAGTCGGCATCCTCTCCTTGGCAGGGCTGGAGGGTGGCATTGCCTACGCTCGGACGGCGGGTATCTACGCCTATGCCTTTACCGTCCTGATCGCTGTCGCAGCCCTGGCCATTACCGTCTTCCTCGCCCGCGACCGCACGGGAGGAAAAAAGGCCGTTTGGCAGACGGTGACTACCGGAGTCTCGACTATTTTTATGACCATCGCGCTGATACTGGCCACGTCAAACTTCGAACTGATCGTCGGCACGGAAGGCATACTCACCTGGGTGGTTCTGGCCGCGATTCTGGCCATCATCGCCACCGGCATGGTTACCGCGGCCGTGTACCGAAAACGCCGCCCTGATGTCTACGCCCGCATCGGCCGCAACGACGCCGGGGACATCGTTCCCAAGCCCGAGTAGATAAATGCATGTGCGCCCCGTTTAGAGTCAAAAGACTCCGACGGGGCGCAGATGTGCATGCGGCTACCGGTTCCTTCGGTCGTCGTGCTTTTGACGGTCAGTCCAGAACACCCCCCGGTGTGGCCGGCACCCCTCTCCCCACCGGCTCCGTACGGAAGTAACCTCGAACAAGACCTCGCCAAACAGCTCTCAGAGCCCAATTTCAGTGATTTCTGACTACCTGGCAGTCTCCCGCTCGCTGACTCGAAGGGTGACCTCTAGCGGTTTGGATGTGGTCCTCGCGTCGCAGCCTGGTCTGTCGCTGCGAGAGGCTGAGGCTCTGCAGCCGTGGACAGCGGGAGTTCGCTGTGATTGCAGCGCATTGACTGCCGCTCCCCCGCCCCTTAAGAGCATGCGCAAGCTGGTAAGTTCTTGGCATTATTCCCATGGACGCGAGGGGACTTCGTCCTTATACCGATGCGCTCATTCCGCCGCCGGGAGATCCTGATGAGAGCGGCACGGAGCAATTTGAGTTTTCAGAAGTTTGGCATGCAAAGGAGCCTCTAGTGATCACACATCCGAGAAGTACCAGTGCCCTTCCATGGTTGGATCTCGAAATCGGTCAAACTGTAGGTCTACTGACCGATGAAAGAACGCATTTCAGGGGAACGCTGGATGCGAAGACGAATGACGGAAAAATAATCTGGCTGGTAAGCGTCTCAGGAGAACGACGTCTTTTTCACATAGATGAAGGTCTGTCACCCGTGGCTGTATAAGAGACGTCCGGAATGATCAACGGCGCCCACATTAACGACGGATCAGGACGGATTTAGACAGATTCTTCTTTTGAGGCTTAGGTGTCCTCTATGACCGCAAGAGACGGAGTCTCCAAAAGCCGCCGGGACCTCCCGATCCTCGCAACCGGGAGGTCCCGGCTCATCTCCCGTGAGGTTCTTGCACCTGTCAGCAGGTCAGGGCCCTTGCCCGGAAGCTCGGAGCCGGTGCCGTCACAAACGCATCCCGAACTCTCTCAGGCCAGGGTCGGAGGCATTACCCGGGCACGTTGGATCCGGGACATCTGCCTTGAGTTTGGCATACCCATGCTGGTGATGGACATGGCCGGCACGGTCATCAACGACAGCGCTGTGGCCCACTTCGCCAGCACGCTGCCTGAAAACCGTTGCATTGGAACCTGGAGCTGCCAGGACATGCTTACCGTCGATTCGGCTCCCGACCAAGGCGCCCGGAACGTCAACGGCAAACTGACAGTTCCTGATGGACCCGGCCTTGGCGTGGAGCCCGACCCGGCGGTTCTGGGTTCCGCGTTCCTGGTCGTGAATTAACCCCCTCAGTACCCAATAGAAAGCGAGTAAGAAGTGTCACTCCAATCAGTCATCGTTCCCACCCAAATGCGGGCGTCGGTGCTTACTGGGCACGGCGGTCTTGACGTCATTGCCTACCGCACAGATGTCCCTGTGCCGGTCCCGGCGGACAACGAGGTCCTGGTGAAAGTCGGGGCGTGCGGTGTTAACAACACCGATGTAAACACCCGCACCGCCTGGTACAACCGCAATGTCAGCACTGGATATTCCGAGGAGTTTGGCGAAAAGGGTGTCAGCGATGGTTCCAACGTCACGACTGCTTCGTCGTGGAACACTTCCAGTGTGTCTTTTCCACGTATCAGCGGCGCGGCAACAGTCGGATATGTCGCAGCGGTAGGCAAGGGCGTTGACAGCAGCCGTATCGGAGAGCGCGTCATTGTCGACCCCTGCGTACGTGATGCTCAGGCTCCCCTGCGGGCCCAACTTGTCGAGTACGTCGGCAGTGAACGGGACGGTGGTTTTGCAGAATACGTGGCGATTCCTGCAATCAATGCGCATGCCGTTGATTCCCCGCTCTCGGACAGTGAACTGGCAACCTTTCCCTGCTCCTTCGATACTGCGGAGGAAATGCTCGAGCGTGCTCGTCTGAGTGAGGGGCAGACTGTGCTGATCACCGGTGCTGCCGGTGGTGTGGGCACCGCACTGATCCAGCTTGCGCACGTTCGCGAAGCGAAGGTTATCGCCGTAGCGGGTGCGTCCAAGGAAGAGCGCGTTAGGAGCCTCGGCGTGGCCCACTTCATCGCGCGCGAAACCGAGGACCTGCTCGCGGCCGTGGAGGACCTGGTTGGCACGCGTGCCGTAGATGTCGTTGCAGACGTGGTGGGCGGTCCGAACTTCGGCAGCCTGCTCAAGATGATGAGCCGGGGCGGGCGCTACACGACGGCCGGGGCCATCGCAGGTCCGGTGCAATCCATTGACCTGCGGGACCTGATCTACAAGGACCTCGAGCTGTACGGAATCACTTGCCCAACCGCCAAGACATTTGAGCGTGTTGTTGCGCTCATTGAGGCTGGCGAGCTCAAACCCACGCTTGATGGCATATTCCCACTCGAGCGACTCGCCGATGCCCAGGCCGAACTTGTTAAGCGCCAGCACTTCGGCAAGCTGGTGATCGATCCCAATATGTAATAACGATGACGTGTAGGTGGGCCGGTCTATCGGCCCACCTACACCTGCCACGGCAGAATAGCCTGGATTTAGGGCTGACTGGTGGTCCGATTGCGCGGGATATATGACCTTGCAGCTGAACTGCCCCGTGGAAGCCGGACGGGCACACTCCACTGTGATCGATAATGCCCCCCATGGACGAGGAGCTGAACAATGGCTGCGGACGCAGTGGCCCACCAGGCCATTAAAGTGGTCCGGTACGGCGCTCTGGTGACCCCCACGGGAACAGGCATTTCCCCCACCGTCTCTGCCAAAGCCCCCACGGACAGGCTCTGGAAGAGAACGCCCAGGAACGGTCACGGCGTTCACAACAAAGTCGCGAGCAGGTCCGCAGGAATGCGCCGCATGGCGTGCGTGCGGGCCGCTCACCGGCCATCGAGCGCCCATTGGGGCCCGATGAGCCGACCCGCGCGACGGCGGGGACAGCATGTTCATGCTGGTTGAGGCCGGCCCTCAACCAGCCGTTTCGGGCGGCGAGCGATGCGTGGACGGATGACAGGAAGGTCGTTTGGGCGGTGCGTACGCCGTGGAGGCCGGGCTCCTGGCTTTGCCCCTGCACCCGTGGCTTGAGTCACGGATAGGCACGTGGTAGGAGCAACTGATCCCGATTCCACGTACTATGGCGCCAACGGCCATGCCGGGGTACTCTCCGAGTGAGGGGCGGGGGCTGGACAACCGCCGAACCGGTTGTCCGGGTGGAAAGGTCTCTGAAGGGGCCGAGATGGCTGGATGGAATGTTGACACGGCCGCAGGTCCCCTTGGCGCCGGCACCGTCACACTTGTCGAGGGTTCCTCGTTTTGTATTTCACAGCCCAACGGAGACATCCTTCCCGACCTCCCTCACGGCGTGTTTCACCAAGACACGCGAATCCTCTCTCGCTGGAACGTCAGCGTAAATGGACAATCCATTGAAGCCCTTACGGCGCAAATGACGGAGCCGTATCGGGGCATCTTCGCCGGACGTATCCCCGGAACTCACGGTCATGCAGACAGCCCCCTGATTGTCGAACGGGTACGTGAGGTGGGCGTCGGAATCCAGGAAGAACTTACGATCCGTAATTTCTCAACCAAGTCAGCGGATTGTGTAGTTGTCCTCCACGCGGAAGCGGATTTTGCCGACTTGTTCGAAGTGAAGGAAGCCCGCGTACAGCGGCGCTGGCAGGAAACTCGTTCTGTTGCGGCGGGGCGATTAACCATCAGCTCAACATGGCGCAAAATCCGCAAGGCGATCAACATCGACGCGCCAGGGGCGGTCGTCAATTCAGGGAACGCTACTTACCGTGTGACGGTGCCGGCACGCGGGTACTGGAGCACTTTTCTGAGCGCCGTCCCTGCGACCCAGGAAGCAGAGGCAACCGATCCGTTCGCTCCCAAGACAAGGGAAGGTCCGTCGCCGATGGACCGTCGCCGGTTGGAGTGGGTGGCCAAAATCCCCAGACTTCAGATCGGCAACCGCTCCATCGAGCGAACTCTCCGGCGCAGTTATGACGACCTCGGCGCGCTTCGCATCGAAGATCCAAGGCATCCGGAACGCGTCGTAGTGGCCGCCGGAGCCCCGTGGTTCATGACTCTATTCGGCAGGGACTCCCTCTGGGCCTCTGAGATGTCCTTGCCGGTGGATCCCTCCTTAGCATTGGGGACTTTGCAAACACTGGCCGATTACCAGGGCAACGCCGTGGACCCGTTGAGCGAGGAAGAGCCCGGCAAGATTCTTCATGAGGTCAGGCTCGACGTTTCCAGCGGGCTGGCGCTTGGTGGCAAATCCGTTTATTACGGCAGCGTGGACGCAACGCCGCTCTTTGTGGCGGTGCTCGGATCTGTCAGCCGCTGGGGGTTCGCGAAGGAAGTCATTCAGGCGTTGCTGCCCAATGCCGACCGCGCTCTGGACTGGATTCGAGACTATGGGGACAAGGATGGAGACGGGTTCGTCGAGTATGAGCGTCTTAACAATCAGGGCTTGATCAATCAGGGCTGGAAAGACTCATGGGACGGAATCAACTTCGCCGATGGCCATCTGGCGGAACCGCCCCTCGCATTATGCGAGGTCCAGGCTTATGTATACGCAGCCTACGCGGCACGGGCGTGGATGGCTTACGATGCAGGCGACGAAGCCCTCGGAAACGAACTGGCCGACAAGATGGCGCTTTTCAAAAGGAGGTTCAACGAGCATTTCTGGATGCCCAAGGCGGGATACTACGCTGTTGCCCTGGACGGCAAGAAGAATCAGGTGGATGCCTGTGCTTCCAACATGGGCCACTGTCTTTGGCTCGGCCTGATCGATGACGACAAGGCCCCGCTGGTTGCAGAGCGGCTGATGTCTCCAGAGATGTTCAGCGGCTGGGGAATAAGGACCTTAGGCAGCGACATGGGCGCCTACAACCCGGCTAGCTATCACAACGGTTCGGTCTGGCCGCATGACAACGCAATCATCGCCGCTGGTCTGTTGCGCTATGGCTTTGTTGACGAAGCGCAAAAGATAGCCTCGGCCTTACTGGACGCAGCCGAATTCACCGGCGGCCGCTTGCCGGAATTGTTTTGCGGCTTCAGCCGGGATCAGTTCCCAGAGCCGGTGCCGTATCCGACGGCCTGCTCCCCGCAGGCCTGGGCGGCGACTACTCCTATCCTCCTGATAACGAGTCTCATGCGTTATGACGCCCACATCTCCCGGGGAGGTATGTGGATGGATCCGGTGCTTCCGAAGGCCTACGGGGACGTACACATATCCAATGCGCCGATGGGTCCCGGCCGGATCACCATAGACGTACAGGGCTCAGTTCCGACAGTTCACGGTCTCCCTGACAACATCTCCTTTCACCGCGGCTCCCGTCCTTGGATAACCGAGCTTGTGGAGCAATCGGATCGCAGGCGTAGAAGGAACTAAACTAGTTGGCACCAGGAGGCCAGGTTGGAGGTTCGTTCTTGGGCTCCCCGTGCGTGTTTCCGGTCCAGCCAGTGGGTCTGGCTAGTTCCTGAGGCGCTCAAAGGCCGTCTCTTTCGTGGTTGCTATTCCAATGCCTGCGACGACGGAGACAGCCGCGGTACCGAGGGCGATGGCAAACCAGGATCCTGAACCACTCAATGCAGCGAAGGCCACGAGCGGTGTGAGGCCTGACAAGGCACCTGCCAGCTGGTAGCCCACAGAAATCCCGCTGTAGCGGACGTCTGCGCTGAAGAGTTCGGCGAGGAAGGCGGCCTGTGGTCCCCATGTCGCTGCTACGAAGAACAGCAGCCCGGTGACGGCAAGGACGAGCTGCGGAAAGTTGCCGTCCTTCAAGAGGTTGAAATAGACGAAGGACACCCAAAGCGCGCATCCGACGGCCCCGAAGGCCATAACTGGACGCCTGCCGATGCGGTCAGAGAGGTAGGCGAAGGAAATCGACAGTGCGATGTAGAAGAGCTGCGCGATGGTGATGGCCGTGAGGACTGCCGTTGCCCCGTAGCCTGCATACCGGGTGGCGTACGGGGTGATGAAGACAAGGCCGATCTGGTAGAAGACAAGCGTGGCTAACGGCACGGCGACGGCAGTGATCAGGGCGCGCCACTGGGTCTTGAGCAGAGTCAGCAGAGGCACTTTGTGGACCTTGGAGTGACTGCCTTCTTCTTGGCTCTTGAGCTTTTTGAACTCGGGTGTGTCCTGGATTTGCTTGCGGATGTAGGAGCCGACCAGCAGCAGCACGGCACTGACCAGGAAGGGAACGCGCCAGCCCCAGGTCTCGAATTGTTCCTGGGTTGTGGTGGCGGTCAGCAGTGCCAGCAATGCGGACGCGAGCAGGAAACCCATGGAAGCGCCGACGTTTGCCCATGCTGAGTAGAGTCCGCGGCGGTTTGATTTGGCGGCGTGTTCAATGATGAGCAGGGCCGCCCCGCCGTACTCGCCGCCGACGGCGAGGCCTTGAATGACGCGCAGCAGCACCAACGTGACGGTGGCGCCGATCCCAATGACGCTGTACGTGGGGAAAAGTCCGAGGAGGACTGTGCTTACTCCCATGAGCCATATGGTGATCATGAGCATGGGCTTGCGTCCGAGCCGGTCACCGAAGTGGCCGAAGATGATGCCGCCGATAGGCCGGGCGAAGTAGCCAACAGCGAGCGTGCTGAAGCCGAGCAGAATTTCTGCGGCTGGATCGGTTGGGCTGAAGAACAGCTTCCCCAGGATGAGTCCGGAGAGGGAGGCGAAGGCGAAAAAGTCGAACCATTCCAGCACGGCGCCAATGGTGCTGGACATGACCACTCGTCGGAGGGAGACCGCGTCTGGTTTTCCTGTGGTTGAAGTTTGAGGCTCGGGTGCTGTCACGTGTGGTCCCTTTCAGGGGCTCCGCTTGGCGGGTGTGATGTTCTTTGGGTAGGGGGCGTGCCGGAATGTCCGTCGGCACGCCCCCTGCTTGGGCCCGGCACGGCTTAGCATGCCGGGCTGGTATGGGTCAGGCCTTGGGAGGATTCGCGGCGGCGGGGTCGATGTTGAATGACTTGAGGATTTCCCCGAGGCGGCCACTGTCACGCAGTTTCTTGATGTGGTTGTTCAGGGCAGTGGTGAGTTCGTCATTGCCCTTGGAGCTGGGGAAGCAGGTCACGGAGGGATTCTGGGTGGCTTTGATGATGCTGGTCGGCTCGAGCTGGACGTAGCTGATGCCGTTGTCCGATGACTTGAGCCTGTAGGCGGCTTCGTTGACTGCCATGAGCGCGACGTCGATTCGGCCGGCGACCAGGTCTTGGTACACGGCGTCGGGGGACTGGTAAAGCTTGGCGTTGTCGCCGGCCCACTTGGTCAGGTCATCCACCCAAAGGTAGCCCTGGGTCGTACCGATCTTCTTCCCGGCGTAGTCGGTTATTTTCGATGACGGATTCTTGCCGACCAGCACTACCGTGTCGCTGTAGGCCGGATCCGACAAGTTGACGATCTGGGCGCGCTCCTTTGTGGGGTACCAGCCGCCGGCTGCAACGTCTGCCTGCCCAGACTTGACGGATTCAATGACGCCGGCGGCGGGGAGGTTCTTGACCTGTGTCTGAAGGCAGTTGGCTGCGGCAAAGGATTCGAGGATTTTCCCGTCGACCCCGTCCATGGTGTTGCCCTGGGAGGTAAAGAGCGGGGGGTAGTCAGGTCCGGAGACGGTCAGGGTTGCTTCCTGCAGGGTCTTGAACTGCGTTTCCGGTGTGCAGTCGGCTTTGGCGGCTGTCGGGGAGGTTGATCCGCAGGCCGTGAGGAGGCCGGAGGCCGAGAGGGCGATGACTATGGCAGCCGTGCGAAGGGTGAACTTCAATGGGTGGTCCTATCTTATTGGGGGTGGGTGGTTGGGTCTTAGGCCTTGCCGTGCTGGGTTTCCCGGCGGGCGAGGCGTTCCGCCAGCATGGACAGCGGGATGGCGATGGCAGCATAAAGGGCAGCCGCGATTGCAAGCATGTTCAGGTATTGAAAGTTGGTGGTCGCGAGCACGTAAGCGCGGCTAAGGAGTTCCGGGACGGCGAGGGCGAAAGCGAGTGAAGTCGTCTGGAAGAAGACGACAGCCCATCCCAGCAGGGGAGGAATAATGATCTTCAATGCTTGCGGAAAAATGACTCGAAAGTAGGTGGCGCCTCCAGGGAGGCCGAGGGCTTTTGCTGCCTCGTGTTGGCCCGCAGGTACGGCTTGAATGCCGGCGCGGAATACCTCGGCGGTGTACCCTGCAAAGCTGATTCCTAGGGCAAGCATGGTTGCCAGAACACCGTCCAGGGTAAGGCCGGTCTGAGGGAGGCCGAAGTAGACAAGGTAGAGCAGGACCAAGACGGGCACCCCCCTGCCGATCTCTACGGCTGCCACGGCTGTGTATCTCGTGAACTTGTCCGGGCGGGAAATTCCCGCGGCGAGAAGGAGTCCCAGTGGGAGGCCTATGGCGAGCATTCCTGAGGTGAGCTGCAAGCTGATGGCCAAGCCCGGGAGCATGTCACCCAGAAGCGCGATCCAACTGTCGTTGCTCATGCCCGAACCGCCCATCGTGCTGCGACCTGGTTACCGGCCCAACGTCCGAAAGATGCAATCGGAAGGCTGATGATCAGGTAAACGGCGCCGGCCAGGATAAAGACCAGCATTGCGTCAGGGGAACGTTTGCTGGCTGCCAGCGCCATGGCCGTAATGTCTTGGGCGCCAATGACTGATGCAACGGCGCTGTCCTTTAGCAAACCGATCAGGTAGGCAACGGACAGTGGAACCACAGCGACTATGGCCTGAGGAACCGTCACATGTGTGAAAGCTGCACCCTTGGGAAGGGAGAGCGCCTGGGCGGCTTCGTGCTGGCCGGACGGGATGGCATTTAGGCCGGCGCGATAAATTTCTGCGATGTAGCCGGCAGAAATCAGGCTCAGCCCGGTCGTCGCCGCGCTCATGCTGCTGAAGCGGAGTTGGAACTGGGACAACCCGAAGTAGATGACGAAGAGCCACACAATAGGCGGAACACCGCGGCTGATCTGGATGTACGCGCCGGCAACCGCCCGCAGGGCGGGCGCCGGGCTGACCCGGGCAAGAGCGACCGGGATCGCGAGGATCGCACCCAGCAGGAAACTGGAGAGGGTCAACGTTGCTGTCGTGCCGATTCCGGCAGCAATGGCGCGAAAGGCCTCCAACATTTCGGTCAACGCTCGTTCACCGCCCTGAGGAAACGGCGGGTCCGCTCGTGTTGCGGGTCGCGCAGTACGAGGCTCGGTTGGCCCTGCTCGACGACCCGGCCGTCTGCCATGAACACCAAGTGATCGGCGACGTCTTCGGCAAAGTGCATTTCATGGGTGACGACGATCATCGTCATCCCAGTGCCGGCGAGTTCACGCATGACCGCGAGCACCTCCGCCCCGAGCTCAGGATCGAGTGCCGAGGTGGGTTCGTCGAACAGCATGATCTCCGGGTCGAGCGCAAGCGCCCTGGCGATGGCGATGCGCTGTTGCTGGCCGCCGGAGCATTGGGAGGGCTTGAAGTCGGCCTTGGCAGACAGGCCTACCCGGTCCAGCAGTTGCAGTGCCCTCTCCCGTGCCGCCGACTTGTTCCTGCCCAAGGCCTTGACTTGCGCGAGGACAATGTTTTCGGCTGCGGTCAGGTGTGGAAAAAGGTTGAAAGACTGGAAGCACATGCCGACCTTGCGGCGCAACGCCATCAGCTCACCCGAAGACGGTCTCCCGGAACGGATGGCAGGGGCACCGTCAAGCAGAATCTGGCCACTGCTGGGTGCCTGCAGATGGTTGAAGGTCCGAAGCAGTGTGCTTTTTCCCGAGCCGCTGGGGCCAATAACCGCGCATACTTCGCCCTTGGCAACGCCCAGGGAGACGCTGTCCACGGCCCTGTGGCCGTGAAAGTCGACGACGATGTCTACTGCTTCAGCGGCGAATTCGCCAGGCGGGACTTTTCTGGGTGCACCGGCCATGCCGGGGATTACGGTGTCCATGCGGAGGGACCTTTCGAATGAGGGGCCGCCTCAGGGCGGAAGCGGCCGTCGCATTGAACTCTAGAAATGTGTCCCGGGTCATAGAACTGGAGGACTTCCGAATCACGGAAAGCAGATCGGGAAGATGGACGAATAAAAATTCCTTGTTGTCGTGAAAAATTGAGGAATGAACAGCGTGGAGGTTAAGGACAAGGCTGCCGTTCTGCAGTCCCCCGGCATAGACGGCGCGCATTCTCACCGGCACACGCGTACCAAAGTCGAGAAGGACGCCCTGCAGTGCCCGGATGACTGCCATTACTGCGCCGGTCCCGAGACCGACTAGTTCCCGGGACGTCCGCCTCCACCTTCGACACGACCGTTGAGGTCGGAAAGTGAGTAGATGTGCGCAAGGAACTAAACACGGTCTCAGTGCCCCTGGGGCGGAATTACAGCCACGCGGTCGTCTCCGGAGGCCTGATCTTCACGACCGGCCAGGTCCCGGTGAATGCCAGTGGCGAGACGGTGGGTGAAGATCTCGTCGCACAGGCACGCCAGGTATTTGAAAACCTGCAGGCCGTCCTTGCCGAGGCCGGTGCCAATTTGGGCGACGTCGTGAAAACCACCATGTATGTCACCGACATCGGATCGGTAGGCCTGCTGTCAGAGCTGCGTGAAGAAGTCTTCGGTGACGCGCGTCCGGCCAGTGTGGCCATTGAGGTTCCCCGCCTGTGGGATCCGCAGCACCTCATTGAAATCGAGGTCATAGCGGTCAACGCTGCAGCATAGGACCAAAGACTGATGCCGGCAGCGTTCGATGCGAACGCTGCCGGCATCAATTTTTGGCTCGGGAACTTCGACCCTGAAGGTCCGCGATCAGGGAGCCGTCTCCCGATCGCGGACGTCCATGGTGTCCGGACTTCCAACAACCTCCGCTAGTCTTCCCAGCAATCGGCGATGTCCGAGAGCGTGGTGAACCAGACTCCGTAGTGGGAGCTGACATGGTCCAGGAACTGCTCCAGCATGAGCAGGTGGTGCCCTCGTCCAATGGTCTGCGGATGGAGCGTAAGGGCAAAGACCCCGTTGGGTACCCGCTGGTAGGCGAAGTTGAAGAGGTCAGTCCAGCGCGACAGAACATCATTGGTGGCTGCCATGCCGACACTGCGGGGAAGATTCTCCAGTGGCGGGAAGTCATCAAGGTACCAGGAGACGGGTATTTCCAGGAGGGAACTGGGTTCACCGAAAGTGTTGCCCTCCTCGCGGCTTTGACTGACCACAGGCCGTGGCCGGTATGGTTCAAAGTCCCGGCCCATGAGAGAGGAGTCCCAGCTGAAGCCGAACTCCTCCAGCAGTCCCAGTGTCGAGTCCGAGAAGTCCCATGCCGGTGACCGGTACCCGGCCGGTCGCCGGCCCAGAAGGCGTTCGTGCTGGGATATCTGCAGTTCCATGAGGCGGCGTTCCTCATCGGCTTCAAGCTTGGGAATGTACTCGTGATAAACGCCGTGAGCCGCGATTTCGTGACCGTGCTCGACGATGTCCTGACACTGACGCCTGAAGGTTTGAATGGTGTGGGTGGGAACGCACCAGGTGGTTTGTATGTCGTACCGGGCGAAAGTCTCTAGCAGCCTCGGCACGCCCACCTCGGCGCCGAATTCTCCACGCGAGAGGAACGACGGCGAGGCAGTCCCGAACGAGCCCATCCATACGGCGTGGGCGTCGAAGTCGGCGCTGATGGAAACAGCTAGGTTCTTGCCCGGGGGCAGTTTCAAGGGCACAGGTGGCTCCGATCAGTAAGGTGGCTCAGATCCAGGCGAGGCTTTTCTCAGCACCTTGGATACGTTTGCCGATGAGGGCGTTGAGGACTCCGTTTGAGCCTTCGCCGGCCAGGAACAGGGTGGCATCACGCAGGATCCGGGCGAAACGGTGGTCCTCCAGATACCCGGCACCACCGGCGAGTTCCATGGCAGTCAGGGCTGCCTGGACAGACGCATCGGCCGCGGTGACTTTCGCTGATGACGTTTCCAGATCGCAGCGGCCGCCTGCCTGCTTCGCGGCGGCCGCGGCGAGGGTCAGCGCCTTGGCAGCGGCCAGGGAGTTGCCGACCTGCGCCAGCTTCGCCTGGACAGCCGGCATTTCCCCTAGAGTCGTGCCGAAGGACTCCCGGGTGCGCGTGTGCTCGACAGCGGACCAGAGGGCGCTGCGGCCCACCCCAACAGCTGCGGCGGCGACGGCCAGGCGTCCTACTTCGAGTGCGTCCATCACCTGGCCGAAGCCTCTGCCCGGGATCCCGCCCACGAGCCTGTCCGCGGGTATGTGCAGGTCTGTGACGTGCAGCTCGCAGGTTTCGATGCCCTTGGTGCCCAGTTTGGGCAGTTTCCGTTTCACCTCCCATTCATCACGGCGGAGCATGAAGAGGGACAGGCCAGGTTCGGCGTTGTTCCGGGCGGCTGTCCGTGCCAGCAGCAGCATGGCGTCGCTGTTGTCGGCATGGGTGATGAAGGTTTTGTGGGCGTTGATCACCCAGCCGTCGTCGCAGAGGGTCGCAGTGGAGCTCAGGTTTTGCAGGTCCGAGCCGCCTGTGGGTTCGGTCAGGGCCAGACAGGCAAGAGTTTCCCCGGTCATCAACGGCTGCAGCCAGACGCGCTGCTGCTCCGGGGTGCCGTAGTGTTTCATGGTCCACACAGAGGATGAGTGTGCGTTCACCGCCGGGATCAGGCTAAGCCATCCTCGGCCGATTTCTTCCAGAGCCAGGCAGTAAACGCTCAAAGGGCGGGTGCTTGCCCCGAAGAGTCCCAGTTCCTTCAGGCGCTGGATGAGGAAGTCCGGGTATGTTTCGGCCGCATCAAGGGCATCGGCCGCGGGGATGACTTCTTCCTCGACGAAGCGGGTAACCCGGCTCAGGAAAGCTTGGTCGTTGTCAGATAGGTCCTGCTGCATAGAGTTCGGTGCTTTCTGTGTTCAGGCCCGGCCGCGCCAATGAGAAGGGCTCCAGGGACAGGGTTGTCTCTTCTGCGGCCACCATCTGGGCCATGAGTTCCCCGGCGAACAGCCCGGTTGCGACGCCGGCGCTGTGCCCGGTGTTGATGAAGAGGCCTTCGGCCTGGTCGATGATGGGCAGTTCATCGGGGGTCCTGCCGACGATGCCGGCCCACAGGCCGGTGACGCCCAGTTCCCCGAATTCCGGCCGTCGGGTGAGGATGGTGTCGATCATCATTCGAGAGGACTCGAGGGTGATGTGCGGGTTCAGGGAGTTGGCCTCATCAAGGGTGTGCCCGACGTACAGGTTGCCCTCACCTCCCTGGACCACGACGTCTTCGTATCCGGGTTTGCCGCGGTGCGCCTCTATGTCCGCGAACGCCTCCGGGGTATAGGACGGAAGGGCACGCAGCGGCGCGATATGCCGGGCGCCGAGGGGGCCCCGCGTCATCGCCGGCAAGTGGGCGCGGATGGGCTGGGTCATGAGCAGACCGACGCGGACAAGTTTAAGCGGGAGCTTGATGCCTTCGGAGTCGAGGTTCGCTGCCCACGGGCCTGCGCACCACACCACTCCCCCGGCCAGGATGTTTCCGCGGACTGTTCGGATCCCTGTGACCGAGTCCCCGCTTCTGATCAGGCTCAGGGCGGCCGTGTTCTCGTACACCCTGATACCCAGCCTTCGAACCAGCTGACCGAGCCCGTTAACGAGTTTGGATGTGCTCAGCTTGGCGTCATCCGGGAAGGAGAGGGCGCCAAGGGCCGAGTCGGGAATGCCAGGTGCCATGTCCCGGGCCTCGGACACCGTAATGGTCTCAGCTCTGATGCCCTGGGCGCGGCGGTCGGCAGCGTAGTCGGCAAGAATGCCTGCCTGCTGCTCGGTCTCATGGAAGAACACGCCGCCACAGGTGGCGAAATCAAAAGTCCGGCCCAGCTCCCCTTCCAGAGTGTGCAGGGTTCGAAGGCTATTGCGGGCAAGGTCCAGTTCCGGCCCGGACGCCATGGACTGGACCCAGACACCCCCTGAATTACGACCTGATGCGCCGAAAGCCAGAAAACGCTGTTCTACGAGCACAACGTCATAGCCTCGTTGTTTGAGGGCATAAGCGGTGGAGAGGCCCGTAATGCCGCCGCCCACTACAACGATGTCTGCCTGGTCCAAGTTCATGTTCGTTCCTTCGCCCTATGGCGCGCCTAGGTGGCGTGCCATCCTCCGTCCACGTGGATTACCTGACCTGTAATGTACGCGGCCTCGGCGCTGGCCAGAAACACCACAAGTGCCGCGACCTCTTCCGGCTCGCCGGAACGTTTGAGCGGAATGAGGAAATCCATCAGTTCCGGAGTGGCACCTACGCCCCGGTTCATGTCGACCAGATGTCCGATCTGATCACTGGAGTTTGCCCTGATGTTCGTTGCCGTGACCCCCGGTGCAACGACATTGGCCGTGATGCCCTCCGGGCCGAGATCGATCGCCAGACGCCGGGTCATGCCCTCGATGCCGGCCTTGCTGGCGGCATAGGCCAAACCATCGGCTCCTCCGTGCTGTCCGGCTACGGAGCCAATGTTGATGATGCGCCCGGGCCGGCCCTTCATGAACGCCCGGGCAGCTTTGCATCCGTTGAAGTATCCGGTGAGGTTGACGTCAATAATTTTCTGCCACAGCTCTTCAGAGGTGTCGTCCAGCCCTGCGTAACCGTCGAAGAGCCCGGCGTTATTGACGAAGATGTCCAGGTTCTGGCCGTCTGCTGCTTCTTCGGCAAAGGCGGCCATTGAGGAGAAGTCCGAGGCGTCCAGCTGGCGGGTGTGGATGTCCCCGGTGACCGAGGCTTTCAGTTCGGCAAGCCGTTCTTCGGAAATGTCTCCCACGAAGACGGTGTCGCCACGCTCAGCGAAAGCGGCGGCGATGGCGCGGCCGATTCCTGCTCCTGCACCTGTAATGGCTACTCTGCGTCCCATCCCGAATCCTTTCTGTCGTTTACAAAATTTCTGACTGTCTGGTCGTATTCGGCCGTGCCCTCAGGGACGGTGCGGATGGGCCGCGCGGCCTTGATTTCTTCAGCCACATGGGCAATCACGCCCGGTAGGGTCGACAGGATCGCCAGGCCAGTGGTTTCTTCGGGACTGAATCCCATCTCGACCAGCACAAGGCCCATCATGCCGACGTCATTCAAGACGATCGACTCTTTGCCCGGGATGCTGGTGAATGCCCGGTGGATCTGTTCAAAGAATTCGGCCCGCGGACCCCACGCCCCGGCTGCGACGGCCTTTTCCTTCAGCTTCTGCGCCCGCGGATCGACATACCGGAAGACCGGGTGCCCGAGTCCTGGGATTCGCTGCTTCCGGGAACGCAGTTCATCGACGATCTGCTGGGCGAGTTCTTCCGCAGGAAGGCTGCCGCTTTCCAGGCGCTCGTACGCCTGGATGCAGAACCGTGCGGTCTCGCAGGGGTCCATCGTGTTCTTGCCTACTCCAAGAATGCCGGCGGCGAGGGCGGCCGGCATATTGGGGTTGGCCGAAGCGATGTAACGGGCTGCCACGGTGCCGGATTTCTGGAGGGAGTAATCAAGCACGGCGGAAAGAACCGCATCAAGCAGATCGGCTTCTGCCGGCGTCGGAATGCGTCCGCGCAGCAACAGGAACGTTGCGGCGGAGAATGGCAGTTCGCCGATCATGTCCTCAAGGTCATAGCCACGGATGAAAACCTTGGAGTCAGTGACCCTGCTTACGGAGGTGGACCAATAGGGGGGAGCTGTGAGCTGCTCCTGAGCTTCCAGCGCTTCTGCGGCCGGTGCAGGATTCACGTTCATGCTTGGAAGCTTAGGTCTCCCCCAACCCGCTTTGTATTGGATGCTTTCCATGATGCAGGGCCGTTTTTCGTGAACATTCCTAGGGCCATCACGCCCGTTGCAGGGCCCCGCCCGATAAAATCAGCGGTATGCAAGAAGTACGCGGCGCCCCCGTGCCCGCTCGGACGGGCGAACATCCCGAGGCACCCCACGCCGGCGCCTGCACCATAGGTGATCTGATCAGCCATCCTGCACTTCAACTTCGCCCGCTGCGGATACCCGAAGCCGCACACATAAGGATCGTCTCGTCGGCGCAGATCATCGCCGGCGCTGAGGACGCGGACGGCTTGGGCGCCGACGAACTGGTGCTGATCATGGGCACTGTCCCACAGGACCGTGACGAGCTGGACGTCCTGGCCGAAAAAGTCCAGGGTGCCCTTTGCGCGGCAGTTGCCGTTCCGGAAAATTACCGCGGACAACTCAAAGACGAGCTCATCAGCGAAATGGCTGTCCGGGGAATTCCCGTCCTGGAGGTCCCGCAGACCACCCGCTTCGCGGACCTCATCGACACGGTCAACAGGTTTCAGGTGAGCCCCGACGCGGTGCGCTTCAACAAAATGCTCACCATGCAGCAGTCACTGGTGGCTGCCCTGGGACCTGAGGAACCCATGCCGGCACTCTTGTCCCGGCTGGCCAGGGTCAGCGGAGGCGGCGCTGGAATGGTATCCGGCACAGGAGAAGTCCTGGCCGCGGCAGGAGTACTGCCGTTTCGTTTGCTGCTTCATGAAATCGGCGGGTCAGCATTTCCTGAAGTGGAAATCAACGCCTCCGGGTGGAACTCCCTGGCGATCCGATTTGGAGAAACTGCCAGCCGTGCCGTGCGGTGGCTGATCGTGGGCGGCCGCCGGGAACAGTTCGTCACATCCTACGTGCGGGCCGCAGCGCGGGTCACGGCTTCCCTGATCGACGCCACGGACCGGATTGATGCCCTGGTCGCTCATCAGGACCAGGCAGTGCGCAGCTCCGTGCTCAGCCAACTGCTGGAACTGAAACCTTACGACAATCCAGACGTCCTGGCCGGAAGGGTTGCCTCGTTGGGGATTGCCTTCCACCGTGAAGTCCGGGTCATGGACATGGTCCGCTTCGGGCCGAAGGTCAGGGGCGCGGCATCATCGTCCCCGCTCGAGGAGAGGATCAGCAAGGCATTCATCAAGCAGGGAGCCACCGTCCTTGTATGCCGGCGCAGTACCAGCACGGCAGTACTTGTCGAAGCGGACGAACGAGCCAGGGAGCAGGCGTTGGCTGCCCTGCTGGCCGAAGACAGCGGTCTGCTGATCGGGCTCGGCCGGGCCATCACGCACGTGCGCGAGGCAAGGATGTCGCATTACGATGCGGTTCTGGCCCTGCAACAGGCCAGGATGCAGCCCGGGAGCCGCCTCTTCAGCTATGACGATTTCAAGTTCACCACGCGGCTTCTGGCGCACGTGGGCCTCGAGCGGATGACAGAGTGGTCCTCCGAGCTGATTGGGCCGTTGAAGGACAAGCCCATCCTGCTTGAGGCGTTGGAGGCTTTCTTTGAAGCCGAACTGGACGTAATGGCAGCCTCGAAAACACTCCACATCCATCACAACTCGCTCCGCTACCGGCTGCAAAAAATCGAGGAGATCGTCGGCGGCTCGCTCCGGTCGCCCGATGTCATTGCTGCGGTGCAGCTGGCCCGTCTCGCCGAGCAGGCCGGAACCGCGGCAGGCAGGACCACGCGTAAACAGGTGCAGAAGCAGTCCGGGGTGGCGCGCGAGGCGATGGCCGTGGATTCACCCCTTGACGGTGGAGTTGCCGCCGGCCCTTCAGGCCTCGGAGCCGTGCCGGGCGACTAACCGGACTCCTCCGCAGCGTGGTGGTTGACCCGCCCGGATGACGGAAACAGAAGCCAGCCCGGGACCCAGGTTTCGCCTGGGGTCCGGGGCTGGCCCGGTTTGCGGCGAGAGAATGTCAGCGGCTCAGACGGCGGAAGATTTCCTCAGCCCCGGACATCATCTCGGTGACGATCCGGCCCGCGGGCAGAATTTCGTGGACGGTCTGGATGCCCTGCCCGGCCGGCATCATGCCGGTGGCAAGGTCGCCGTCCTGGTAGCCGGTTTCGACCAAGGTTCCAGCCACGGCGTACTGGCCAGGGAAGCTGGCGACCTCTCCAGCTTTCTCTTCCCACTGCGAGGTCCACTCGTTCCGGAATGCCCTCAGGGGTTTGCCGGTGTAGGCACGGGTCAGCACTGTGTCCTTACTTTGGCCCTCGACGACCCGCTGTTTGAAGGCGGCGTGACCGTACGCCTCATCCGATGCGATGAAGCGTGTTCCGACCCAGACGCCCTCAGCCCCGAGGGACAATGCGGCGGCCAGTCCCCGGCCGTCGGTAATCCCTCCGGCTGCCGCGACCGGCACATCGACCGCATCCACGAGCCCCGGAATGAGAGCCATGGTTCCGACGTGGCCCGTGTGGCCGCCGCCTTCAGTTCCTTGGCCGATAATGAAGTCCACTCCATTTTCGACGGCCTGCCGCGCGCGCCCGATCGAGCCGCACAACGCGCCGACGGTGATGCCTTTCGCATGGCACTGGGCAATGAACTCCGGGGGCGTGGCGAAGGTGAGGATCACTACCGGCGGTGCTTCGTCCATCACCACCTCGACCTGGCCCTGTACCGCCCCCTTGGTCAGAAGAGCTTCAACGCCTTTGAGCTTGGTTCGATCCGAGGGTGCCAGCTGCTCCCACAGTTCGCGCACGGGTTCCCAGCTGCTGTCGTCGTCCGAGGTGAGGACGTCGGGCAGGAGGAGGTTCACGGCGAAAGGCTTCTCCGTCCGGGACTTAATGTCCTTAATTTCGGCCCTGAGCGCATCGGGCAGGAAACTGACGCCGCCAAGGCAGCCCATGCCGCCGGCGTTGCTGACTGCAACCACCAGATCGGCCTGCGAGACTCTGGCCATTCCAGCGGACAGGACGGGGTGCTCTATGCCGAGCAGTTCGGTGAGCCGGGTCTTCATGGATTTACTCCCACTGTTGTTGGTTCTTGTGCATCCGACGCCGCGACCGAACGGAGCAGGGTCGCGATGCCGGCAGGTATGGGCCGGGACGCTTCGGCGTCGGCATCCACGTTGACGTAGACACTCGTGACCAGGCATACCGGTCGAGCCGAGACGGAGTAGGAAAAGGCAAGCTGAAAGCTTGACCTGCCCACGTGTGTGCAGGTCACTTCGATGTCCACCAGGTCGTCAAGGCGCACAGGGTGGATGAACTCCAGAGATGTCTGAACCACGGAGGGGTCGAACCTCGAGGCGAGCATCTGCGGATACGGCCATCCGAGATCACGGAA
This sequence comes from Arthrobacter globiformis, assembly GCF_046536215.2. Taxonomy (GTDB): domain Bacteria; phylum Actinomycetota; class Actinomycetes; order Actinomycetales; family Micrococcaceae; genus Arthrobacter; species Arthrobacter globiformis_E. The sequence goes on from NZ_CM143421.1 coordinate 962,861, forward strand.
GAATTCCGTCATCGCGACATCGGCGTAGTCGAGGTAGCGTGCGTTGAACAGGAACTTTTGCGGGTCAGTTTCGCTGTAACGCACCCTGATCGTGTGGGTAAAGGCCTTGCTAGACACGCTGCGGACTGCCTTCCCGGATTGCCTCGTACAGCTCGGGCCGGATGTACTTCAGCCCGGGCGGTTCCGGGTTTTCCCGCGATGCTGCGACCAGCGAGGTATCCAGGTCCGCCACCGTGATGCCTTCCCGGCGGTTATCCTCGTGGGCGGCCAAAACACCGTCGTTCAGCCCAAAAGTCCGATCCAAGGGGGTGGCAACCATCGCGTAACCCGTGCACCGCAGCGGCGACCCGGTCGGGATGCCGTTGGTGCCCACGAGAGGTGACACGGCAACGTAAAGCTGGTTCTCCATAGCGCGCGCGTGTGCCCCATAGCGGACCCTGTTGGCTCCGCGGCTGTTCCAGGTCAGGGAAGGGGCAAGGATCAGCTCAGCCCCCCGCAGGGCAAGTTCGCGGCTGACCTCAGGGAACTCGATATCCGCACAGATCTGCAGCGCGACGTTGACTCCCTCAACCTGAGTCAGGGCAACTGAGTCACCGGGCGAAATGCCCATGGCGCGTTCAGGCGGCGTCAGGTGAAGCTTGTCCTGCTGGTCCACAGCGCCATTGGAATGGAAAATGTACGCGGTGTTACGCAGAGAGCCGTCATGCAGGCGTCGGATGTTGCTGGCTCCGGCGATGGCAATGCCGAACCGTCGTGCGATACCGGACATGATGTCAACGTAATGGTCAGCGATGAGCGGAAACAGGGAACGGTATGCTTCGTCGATGCGGCCTGGTTCCAGCGCCCCGTGGTCCGGGTGACTCGCGAGCAGGCCGGTGGTGACAAGTTCAGGCAGCAGCAGTAACTGCGCCTGCTCAGCTGCTGCCCGGGCGGCGACATCGGAAACGTGCCGGGAGAACACATCGAGTGAGGTCTCAGCCCGAAGCTCAAACTGGGCTGCCGCAATTCTCAACAGGGTCATGCCGGAACCCCCGACTTCAAGAGGTCCGCCTTGAGCTGGCGGCGGTCCACCTTCCCGGTACGGGAATTGGTCGGCAATACGTCCACGGCAGCGAAAGTCGTTGGAACCTTGTATCCGGCCAGATGCTCAGCGCAGAAGGCCCGAAGGCGTTCGGAGTCAAGGGCGTGCCCGTCCACCAGGACGACCACGGCAGCAATCTGCTCACCGTAGTGCGGATCAGGAAGTCCCACCACGGCGGCGCTCCTCACCGAAGGGTGCCGTCCGAGCACTCCCTCGACTTCCGAGGGGGAGACATTGCTTCCGCCCCGGATGATCATGTCGGAGAGACGCCCTTCGACAAAGACGTAACCCTGCTCGTCGACTCTGACCAGATCTCCGGTCCGGTACCAGCCGTCACCAGTGATCGCTTTGGCAGTGAGCTCCCTGTCCCGCCAGTAGCCCAGGAAATGTGCCGGGGCCTTCCAGAGAGCTTCTCCCACCGTGCCAGGAGGAACGTCGTTTCCTTCGGCATCGACCACCCGCATCTGGCTGCCCGGTGCAACGTAGCCTGAAGAACCACGCACGGGTACAGGGTCCCTGTAGGGGTCATAGGTTACGGCAGGGAAGCACTCGGAGGCGGCGTAGACGTCGTGCACCGCGCAGCCGGTAGCGTCCGTCCACCGGGCGAACACCGTCTCGTTCCGGGGTTCGCCTCCGGAGATACACAGCCTTAGCGCGGGCATTTTTACGTCGCCAAGTTCGGCCAGCCGTTCTGTGAGCTTGACGAACATGGTGGTGACGCCTGCAAGGAAGGTTCCGGCTTGCCGGGTGAGGGCATCAATGATCAGATCCGGTTTCGTCCTGGCCAGAACGATGATTTCGCCCGAGGCGACCAAGGTGGCCATAGAGGTTGTGACAAGTCCGAACGCCCATGCCATGGGCAAGCAGACAACGGTGCGGTCCTCCGGGCCCAGATGCCAGACGTTGGCGTAGGCCTGGGCGCCGGCCAGCAAACCGGCGTGTGAGTGCATGACTGCCTTGGGGGCTGCCGTTGACCCTGAGGTGTAGCAGATCAACGCCAGTGAATCGGCGGGAGCTTCCACATCCGGCCGTCCACCCGGGTGATCATCGTCGTTGCCCGTGAAATCGAGGTTGCTGATTGTCACCGTCGGGGGCGCGTCGTCGATACGGGCGGCCACTGCTGCCGCGCGGTCATCCACGACCAGCAAGGACGCGGCCGAATGCTCGACGGCGTAGGACACTTCACCCGGTCCGGATGAGGCGTAGAGCGTGGTCAGCACCGCCCCTGCCCGCCAGATCGCCAGGGCGGCAGCCAAATGGACTGCCGAGTTGTCAGCCATGAGAATGACCCGGTCCCCCGGGTGCACCCCGACCGCAATCAAACGACGGGCCAGGCGGTCCGCGGTTTTCTCCAACTGCAGATAGGTAACCGTCAGGTCGCCGTCACGGATGGCGTTCTTATTCGGATGCGAGGCGGCCCGCAGGCTGACCACCTCGGAAAACGTCTGTGCTGACGCCATCACTGCTCCCGCTTGAACATGACGACCCATTGGCCTTCCTGACAGACCTCGTCCTTCTGGTTTACCACTGAAACATCGAAGGTGATCACGCCCCGGTCGGGCTTGGACGAGGACGGCTTTTTCGATGCAACGGCCTGTTCCACGCGGATCGTGTCGCCGATACGGACAGGACCCTTCAAATTCCAGGTCATGCCCAGAAAGGCTATCGCGGTACCCTCCTTGATTCCCAGACGGGATTCCAGACCAGTGGCCACGGCGAAAACACCGGGACCGTGGAAAATCCTTCCCCCGAACTGTGTCTTCTTGGAGAACTCCTCGTCGGTGTGGAGGGGATTGAAGTCGCCGGAGATGCCCGCGAACATCACCACGTCCGCCTCGGTGATGGTCCGCGCCGGAGACGTCCAGGACTGGCCAATCTCAAAATCATCAAAGTAGAGCCCTGTAGAGCCCTTGAGCTGCGTCGCGGTCATTAGCGATCTCCCAAGCTATTCGGCCGGTGGAGGCCGGCGGTAGTGTTGTCCCTGTTATCGTCCTCCTGCCGTCCGCGGGCTTCCATTGGCCGAATACCTAATTCAGCCGCACCCTGTTCAGAAGTCTTCCGACGGGGCTCCCTTAGTGGTCTGGGGGTCACAGGCAGGCGCGTTTGGAAGGCCTCCGATGACACAGGTGCCTGCTCGGTAATTTTCCTATTCATCGGGCGCCTGCGAAAGCGTAGCGTGCCTCACATGACACCTTCGAAAACAACGCGGATATGCTTTTTGAATCCGTTCGGCACCGCTCAATACGACGAGCTGATCACAAAAGTCTTGAGCTCCTCACTCAGGGAATCCACGCAGCTGGATGTCTGGCATCTGGCCGAAGGCCCACGCAACCTCGACTACTACGCACCGAAGCAGGTAGTGCAGGTTGAGATTCTTCGCGCAGCCAAGGCCGCGGAAGAAGCAGGCTACGACGCCCTGGTGATCGGATGCCTCTACGACCCCGCCCTGACCGAGGCACGTGAGCTTGTCAGCATTCCCGTTGTTGGTCCGCTCGAGGCCTCAACGTCGCTCGCCAGAATGTTTGGGCACCGCTACGCGATCGTAACCGACCACCACAAGGCTGTTCCGGAAATTGAAGACCGGTTGAGGATCTACGGGACCGACGCCAACTGCAGGAACGTTGAGGCCGTTGGCTGGTTCGTTGAGGAGATGATCAAAGACACCGAAGCCGTTGCCGTGGATACCCATGCGCGGGCCAAGGAAGCCCTGGCGAGGACCGGCGCCGAGACCATCCTGATCGGTTGCACCATCGTCTCGGCATGCTACGAACTCGCCGTGCAGCAGGGACGTGCCGATCTTGCCGGACTCCCCATCATCAACCCCAACCTTGTAGCAGTAAAGACTGCAGAAATGTTCGCTGACATGCACCGCGCCGGGCAGTACCGCGTGGCGCGCAGCGCTTACTACCAGAACCTGGCCGACCATGACCCGGCCGAAGCGGCAGCTGTCGCGCCCTACTTCCAACCCCGCATTCTCGAAAGGACCCCATAAAGTGTCGACCTCAGTACTCATCGTCGGTGGCGGCCTCGTAGGCACCTCCTCTGCTTACTTCTCTGCCCGTGAAGGGCTCAACGTCACCTTGCTGGAGCAAAAGCACGTTGGTTACGGCGCCTCGGGGCGGAACCCGGGCTTTGTTTGGCTGCACTGCCGTAACCCCGGCTGGGCCCTTGACATTTCTCTGAAGGGCCGCGCCCTGTACGACCAGCTGCGGGAAGACCTTCCCGTGCCGTTCGAATTCCGTGCCGACGGCGGGCTTATCTACTTTTACGATGAACGCCAGGAACAGGTCTTCAAGGAGTTCGTTGCTGCCCGGCAGGCCGATGGCCTGGATATGAGCCTGATCGACGGTAAGGAAGTGAAGTCGCTCGTAGGTCCCATCCGCGACGACGTTGTCGGTGCAAGCTTCTGTGCCAACGACGCACAAATCAATACCCCAACGGTGGTGGCCGCCCTCGCAGCCGGCGCCCGCGCCGAGGGGGCCACGCTGCGTGAAGGCATCACGGTCTCAAAGCTGATTTTCTCCGGGGACCGCATCATCGGCGTCGAAACCAACGAGGGCAACTTCTTCGCAGACAAGGTCGTCATTGCCTCGGGCGCCTGGACGGAAAAGCTCATGCGGGCCAGCGGCATTGAAGTTCCGATCGGCCGCGAGCGCCTCCAGGTCATGGCCACCAAGCCCCTGCCGCCGCAGATCAAACCCGTCGTTTACGGGCCGAACGCCACCAAGACCTATTCACTGTTCAAGAACCTTCCGAGCTGGGACGACGCCCTGTTCCACAGCCAGATTGAGGAAGAAACCGGTTACTCGCTGCTCACTCTGGCCGCGCAGCGGGCGAACGGGGAGATCCTGCTCGGATGCCCGATGGACTACCCTTCGGAAGTGGACCTGTTCCCGAGTCTTGACGGGCTGAAGGCCCTCGCTGAGGACATCATGGGAGATTTTCCGGGGCTCCGCAAGGTGGGAATCGACCGAGTGTGGGCCGGAGTCCTGCCCTTTACCTCCGATATGGTTCCCGTCCTTGACGAAATCGCCCCTGGACTCGTCGTGGCCGCAGGCCACGTCTTCGGCAACTCCGCCGGCCCGATGAGCGGCAAGCTCATCAGCCAACTCCTCACCGGAGCAAAACCGGACCTGGACATGACCGCGGTGCGCTGGAACCGGGAGCTTGACCCCGTCATCCCCGGTGCCTCGGTGAACTGGTAGATCAAGCGAAGTGTCGTGAACGGTCCGGTGCGCGAAGTGGCGACTGAAAGCAGACGGAAGGTCTACACTCGCCCCTATCGCGTTGTGCTGGGAGACGTGGACTCCGCACAGGTAATTTACTTCGCGAGCGTGTTCCGCTGGCACGAGTACAACATGTCGGAGTGGCTCGCTGAGAGGTTCACGCCTCTGCGGCACCTTCTTGAATCAGGGCATGGCCTGCCCGTCGTCAGCTGTTCCGCGGACTATGGGAAGCCGATTCTCCAGGACGATGTCCTGGAGCTCGAATCATGGGTGTCCGGAGTATCCCGTTCCTCATTCCTGTTCAGCACCAATGTTCTACGTGATGCCGTGCACATGGGCACAGTAACCACCAGACACGTTTGGACCGAAAGGGACATCAGCGGGGCATTCCAATCAAAGCCCCTCCCTGAAGCCCTCCAAAGAGAACTCAATCCCCTATAACAGCAACACTAAAGGCGCCGCCGGTTCCAGAGACCAGCGGCGCCTTTAGTGTTTCCCCTTTGCCCTCTCCGGCTCCCCTTGCCGGGCTCCGGGTTCATCTCATGGCACGCTGCCTATGAACGATTGCTGGTCAGCCGGCCGCCATAAACCATGGCGATACGAGAGTCATCATGATGAGCATGCCGTAGGAGTAGATGCCGGCAATGTAGCCGTAGAGTCCGGTTTTAGCTACCTGGGCAAGCAGCAGAATGAGCAACACTCCAAGGGACGCAATGCTCACTACGAGTGACGCGGTGAGATGTGCCGTTCGTGGCTTATGCCCAGTTTGCGCGGGAGGATTCCGTCCGCTGATACGCGCAAGGATGTTGTGAGCAGATAGCGACAGTGCGAAGGCGCTTGTGAACAAGAGCAATACTGCGGCGTAGTAGGCAACCTCTCCAGCGTAGTCTCGGACGCTGGTCCCCGAGGCGTCTGCGACGTTGTTGGTCAGGACATCCATTACAACGTCGGCGCCGTAGGCATTGATGAGCGCGAAGGCGGTCAGCGGCGTACATGACTGCGATGGTATTACGACGCCGTATGTGGCCCGAGGAATCGTTCGTTCAGGATTTAGGACTTCTTCGCGGAAGATGACGGTTGCCTCGAAGCGGCCGAAGAGACCGACGGCGAACAGGCCTGCGATTGCAGGTGATCCGGAGAACATGTTGGTGGGCTCGAACGATTCGAAGCTGATGCCGTTCGCCCTCCGTTGGCGAACACCGCGATTACGTAGACGGCTACCAGCAGCATCTCCAGTCCCAGGAAGACAACCAGTGCTTTCGCAGAGAAATCGATGTTCAAATGGCCAAGTGCGGTAACCGCTACGAGGACGACCAGAGCTTCAATCGGCCAAGCCAGTTCCGGGCCTCCGAACAAGCGCGAGACGATGTCATTCAGTGCGATTCCGCTCAGCGCATAGACGCTCAGCAGCGCAGCGAAATAGGTGACGATCGCGCCGAACCCTGCGGAGAGACCGACCTTCCTGCCGAGGCCGGCAGTGATGAATGCGTAAAAGCCGCCGGGCGTTGCGCAAGTCAGGAGCGGGCGGCGGCGTCACCTGCTCCTGACAGTTGTAGGCGCCAGATGCCGCAGAGGCCCGCTATTTTTCTTTGCTTATCGTATGTGTGCATAGCGAACAGGTTCAACAGCGGTAAATGCCCAACGGATCAAAGAGTTCACGTCATAGACGGGGAGCCCTGTAGCTTCTGCTACTGCTGCTGCATATGGAGGCAGGTCAGTACACTCCAGTAGAATTGCGCCCAGGTCATTGTGCTGCTGTTGCATGGCTAGGGCCTCGGCCACTACGTCGGCTTCAACTGCTTGGAAATCGAGGGTGCCACTCTCCTCGTGTACCGCTGCCCTGAAGGCCGGCCGGTTCTCAAGTCCGTGGATCACGTAGTTGAGGGAGAGCCCGGCGGTGGCTATATCCATGTGCTTGTCGCTGAGCGAGTCACCAGAGAAGGTGATGATGCCGATCTTCTTTTCAGGAGCGATCGTCTGTGCGATGAGGGGCATCTGCAACAGGCTGGATGAGAACACTGGCACCGGGAGGTTCGCAGTGAGTTCGCGCTGAAACAGCACCATGAAACCGCAACTGCCAACTACGGCTTTGACACCCTGCTCGACGAGAACCCGCCCGGCCTGGATGAAGCGTTCCCGAAGCTCGTCGAACTGGGGTGCGTAGATCAGCGACTCGTAAGTGGCGCCCCTGATGCTTGCGTAAGTTACTGGAAATGGGAATGTTCGGGCGTTGTTCGGAGACCCGGGAGGATAGGGCACCTTGGCTTCCATCATGATGATGCCAACGGGTATACCCGCAGGGTAAAGCGGCGACTTACTGGTGTACTGCATTGTTTTCTCGCTTCCGTTCAGCGTTTTCGGAAGACTATCGCCGCGGGCGGCCTTGGTAAACGGGTGTTTTCCCGAAAGATAGGGGCGAATTTAGGTGCTTCACCGTTAGTTCTGCTAACTCGAGAGAGGCCAAGGCGGTCCACACGTGGCGGGCCGAAGAGACGGGAGGAGCCGGACGACTCCACGACGTCCACGCGCCCCTCCCTCCGCACCGGATCCTGGTCGGGGCCCTTCCCGGAAGGCGTTCGGGATGCAGGGGCACGATAGCGTGCCCGATTCGCGCTGAGAAACCGGAAGAAAAGCGTCGTTCCACATCAGCCCGAACTAACGCCATTTAAGCTGTACTACGCGTGCCTTTCAATGGGTAAGCCTGTCTTCTCCAAAAAATCTAGGATGCCTGATTGCTGATTTCGGAAGGCCTCCAGTTCTGAGATGGGGGTTACAGCCGTAAGTCGTCAGATGACCACCCGGCAAAGAACCCGCCGATTTAGCGCCAGTACTTGAAAAGAGAGGGGGCGCCGTGAACCTTACAAACCCAGCGAAAGATGACCGGAAGATTTCCAATGGAAGCGATGTGCACCACGTCATAGTCTCGAAGAAAGCACTGGGAGCATAAGTTCTCCAACTTTGTACGGGACAGGCTTGCCCTTGTCTCCCGGCGTTGCGACACCTGTGATCCTTCGCCGGTATATGAAACGTATGGAAGGCAGTAAGTTCATGGATCAGCAAACCGAATTCGATTACATCATCATCGGCGGCGGGAGCGCCGGAGCCGTCCTGGCAAGACGGCTTAGCGACGACGAATCGGTAAGCGTGTGCCTTATTGAGGGTGGGCCCGCCTTCGAGCATGACCCCAAGGTTCTTCTGCTCAAGGAATCGCTTGCCTTGGTCGGTAATCCCAAGTACGACTATGACTACCCTCTCGTTGAACAGGAACGGGGCAATTCACTGCTCCGGATGAGCCGGGCGAAAATGCTGGGCGGCTGCAGTTCGCATAACGACAGCTGGGCATTGCGGGCACCCGACGAGGACATGAACCGGTGGAGTGCGCTGGGAGCCACAGGATGGGACGCTGCCGGCACCGCCCCTTACTTCGATCAAGTTTTTGAAGACCTGAAAGTACACGCAGTCACCCAAAACGCCGAGCTGTCGAATGCCTGGATTGCCGCGGCGAACGAACAGGGCTTCAAAACCATCGACAATACCGCAGGTGACTACTCTGAAGGGATCTCCTGGGTCTCCCTCAACGAAGACGATGGGGTGCGGGTATCCACCGCGGTGGCCTACCTCTACCCCACTTCCGAACTGCCCTCCAACCTGACGCTGCAGCTCGAAACTCTGGCGCACCGCATCATCATTGAAGACGGTCGCGCAGTGGGGGTTGAAACAGACAAAGGAACTTTCACCGCGCGGCGCGAGATCGTAGTTTCGGCAGGTGCAATCGATTCGCCCAAGCTCCTCATGCTTTCTGGCATTGGACCGTCCGAGCACCTGAAAGAATTTGGCATCGATGTCGTCGCTGACCTGCCGGGCGTTGGTTCTAACCTTTCAGACCACATCGAAACGCCGCTCACATGGGAATCCGCCAAGGACGCCGGCGAGAGCATTAATGGACTCGACCTCGGATTCTACGCAGACGTCCTGGATGAGGGTGAGTTCAACATCCAGGTAACCATCGGACACTTCAGCTACTGGCTGCACGAGCCGCCCTTTGACGACCTGCCCAGGCCGGAACGCGCCTTTACGTTCGCGCCCAACGTAGCCCGCCCCGCCAGCAAGGGAACGATCCGGCTGGCCTCAGCAGACCCGAGTGTCAAACCGCTCGTTGACCCGCGCTACTTTACCGACCCCGAAGGCCGCGACGAAACGCTGCTGGTTGAGGGCATCCGCCTGGGACGCAAGCTTGCAGAAAGCACTGCGTTGAAAGAGTGGGTTGTAAAGGAAGTCTCCCCCGGCCCCGAAGTCCAGTCCGACGAGGATCTCGGGGCTTACGCACGGCGTTACTCCAACACCGTCTATCACCCCAGCGCCACCTGCAAGATGGGTGCAGCGAATGATCCTGAAGCAGTGGTGGATCACCGCCTGCGCGTGCGCAGCATCAAGGGACTGCGCGTTGCGGACGCGTCAGTCTTCCCCGAACTCGTTCGTGTTAATCCCAACATGACCGTCGTCATGGTAGGCGCAAAGGCCGCTGACCTGATTAAGGAAGATCACCAGTGACAGCAGAAGCAACACTTCAAGGCGTCCAGCTGCGGCACTTCGTCAATGGCATTTGGAACAATGACGACGCCGCGGGTTCGTTTCCGATCATTGATCCCAGCACCGGAGTAGAGGTTGCGCGAGCCCCAATCGCCTCCCCGCAGGTCGTGAACCAAGCGGTAGAAGCTGCTGTCGCTGCCTTTGAAGACTGGCGCCAAACCACCCCGAAAGAACGCGCCTACTATCTTCTCCAGCTTGCCGACAAGATAGACCAAGCTACAGAAAAACTTGCGCTGATGGAATCCCGTAATGTGGGCAAACCCGTCAACAACGCCCGTGAAGAAATTCCGCTAATCGCGGACTTGCTTAGGTATTACGCCGGGGCCGCCCGCGTTAGCGAAGGGGTGGGTACCGCCGAATACGAGCGAGGAAGCACTTCACTCGTCCTTCGACAGCCCATCGGCGTCGTCGGTCTCATCACTCCATGGAACTACCCACTCCTCGAAGCGGTCTGGAAGATCGGGCCTGCACTGGCCGCCGGAAACACCGTAGTCCTCAAGCCCTCAGAGATTACCCCTGTGACCACAGTTGCCCTTGCGCAGATGGCCGAATCCATCTTCCCGCCAGGCGTGCTGAACGTCGTCCTGGGCGATGGCACGACAGGTGCTGCTATCGTCAGCCACCCTGCCATTGGCATGGTTTCTCTCACCGGAGATGGCGGTACCGGAAAAAAGATTGCCAAATCCGCGTCTGACACCCTGAAGCGGGTCCATCTTGAGCTCGGCGGCAAGGCGCCTGTGCTGGTATTCAATGACGCCAACCTCGATTACACAGCGGAGCAGCTCTCTCTGGCTGCATTCGCTAATAGCGGCCAAGACTGCACGGCAGCATCACGGATTATCGTCCACGAGGACGTATACGACGCTTTCGTTGAACTGTTCCTGGACCGCGTCAGCAAGATCGTCGTAGGCGATCCCGCTGATCCGGAAACTCAGATCGGTCCTCTTGTCTCAGAACGCCAGCTCGAACGGGTCCTTGGGTTCCTTGAGCGGGCCACCACGACCTCTGCTCGCGTACGTCTCGGAGGGAAGAAGCTCGACCGCCCTGGCTACTACATCTCTCTCACGGTAGTCACCGACGTTGATCAAAGCGACGAGCTAGTACAGAAGGAAGTATTCGGACCCGTCGTCACGATTCAGAAGGCCTCATGTGATGACGACATGCTGACGATGGCCAACGACGTTCCTTATGGTTTGTCTTCCAGTGTCTGGACGACCAACATCAGTCGGACCACGCGCTTCATGCGGGACTTGAACTTCGGCACGGTCTGGGTCAACGGGCATCTGTCCACTGTTCCCGAAATGCCGTTCGGAGGCTTCGGAGAGTCAGGTTACGGTAAGGAGCTGTCCGCGCAATCAATTGACGAGTACTCCCAGCTCAAGCACGTCATGATCACAAGCATCGACTAACCCTTCGTAGCAACGAACCAAACGGAGAGCGTTGTGGGAGGCGGGCGGCCATTTCCGGCCGCCTCCTCCGCGTTGGTCCGTATTTTCTAAAAAGCCGTAGGAGACGCCATTCGTTAGTTGGGCTTCCCGTCAGTCAGCATCACACCCAACCGTGACGTCGAAGCCGTTTGACGAGGGAGGACTTGGCCTACGGGCGGAGCTACCGGGCGTTCTCTGACGCCCCACCCCAACGGAATCGTGTGACTTAGCCGCCGGCTGCCCAGTCGGACCTCCTCAACTTCACATTCTTGGGCTGTTCCGCACTCACTAGAGACACAGGGCAGATCCCGAACTTAGCGGGACTCGCTGTTCTCCTGTATGTGATCTGCTCCGCTTCATTGCTTCAACGGCATCGTTGGCCACACTGGTGGCTGTGTGAGTCAGACCGCCGGCGCGGGGTCTGACTGTTGCTCTGCCGTAAAAGGTGAGCCGGGCAGGAGGAGGTCCAGTGCTTCGACGTCGCGGAGTTTGCGAGTCCCGTTTCTCGCGTCAATGATCCAGAACATGCCCATGGATGGAATGGTTGGCTGACCCGCCCGTGGTGGATAAGCCGTCCCTGGCAAGCTTCGATCTGAATTCCTGGTGAAAGTTCCGTGCATGACCGGATGATCCGGCAACCGTCTGCAGCCATAATCAGGCCCCCATTGCTCTCTTGCCCGCTTCGAGCCTAGGGGCGAGAGGTCGCAACGCCGTTTCCATGAGGTGATGTCCAGGTTTCACGTTGGTCTTCCCGCGAGTCCCATGGCTGCTGCCTGAGCGACGCGGCTGAGGAATGCTGACAGCTGGAGTGAGCCCCTCGTCCGGGAGTGCGACCGTATTGATGGTGTGGGTCAGCCTCCGGCTGAAGACTTGGCTGTTCCTCAGTGCCAGGTCCAACTTCTCCACAGCAATCCGGGCATCCTGGACGTGTCTGCTGTATCACCAGTGAAGCGGGGAGATGAGTGTCGTTTCGTGTGCCCGGCCCAGAACCTCCTGGGTTTCGACGATAAGCGATTGGCTGTTTCGTGCCCGTATCAGGGCATGCCATGCCAAGGGTCGAATCATTGAGTTCGATGGCCTTGGACGTAGCGTGTAGGACCCCGGATATTTCCTGAGTCAATTTTCGAATGGCCTGTCGTTGTCGCTTGAGCCGCCCTTGGGGCATAGCCGCTGTGACTATCCAAGCGACGGCACACCAACTGAGGCGTCAAGGATCGTGTGTAAGGACGAGCCAGGTGGAGAAGGGATCATCGCGACGAGGGCAGCTTGAATCGCCATTTGTGAGGTGAATACGGCGCCCTTGTTCAGGAACCTGGCCACCAAGATGGCCAAGAAAACGATAAATAGTGCTGGTGCCGGTCCATTCCCCAAGATGCTGGTGAGGAGCACGCTGGCTGCCATACCGAGTGTGCAGCCAGCGGCTACTTCCAGGGCTCGTCGCGTGCGCCAGTCTCCGGAGAATTGAAGTGTGAGAAGCGCGGCTATGGCGGCAAAGACGGGATTTGCGTGTCCAAGGACACTCTCCGCCAACTGGCACGCCGCGACCGCGCAGAGCGCCATTTTGAAAGCATCCCCTGCGGAGGACTTGCAGCGCTGATATCCGCCGCGGAAATAGACCGAGACATTGGGGAACATGCGTATGAAACTCTTTCTCTACCCGTGACGCGATGCACCCGTCGGGTGGCGGCGGCTCCGACGGGCTTCGCTCCTTCTGATCGAGCAGGAGCTTCCTGGTGAGCCTATCGGGGCGAGGACTTCGCGCGCATTGCCATGATGTTTCTGTCAGGCCTTGAACAACAGTTACCGTAGGTCACACGTGCACACGTGCACACGAGTACATCGACTCTGCCCCGGTGGACAGAGGTGGCTAAGTGAGGCCCCTACCCGAAGCGCCAACCTAGTCGTGCCGTGCCATTGCCCTTTTCGCGTGCAACCGACCTCGATGGTGTCGGCGACTTCACAGCATCCTCGTCTCCAGCGGCTGTCCAGGGCAAGGCTTACGCAAGCGATGAAGAGCCCGACCGCCGAGCCGATAATTCGTATCCAAATAGGAGCGATGTATCCGAACCCGGCGGAATCACAGTGCCACCGAGAACAGCTCCCAAGAGGTTGCCAACATTGAACGCGCAAAATGATTGAGCGCCGCTGCGAGGGTCTGGACTCCCTTGGCATTGTCCATGAGGCGGGTCTGAAGGGCGATTCCCGTAGCCTTGGCCGATTCTTCCTTCGCTGCCTGAGTCCGCCGGCCCTAGATGTCCCTATGCTTTTGACACCGCGGGGTTATTAGGATGAGGCAAGAAAGTCGGATCAAGGTATCGGCGAGGGCGTTGACTGCCTTACTGACCATGCTCTCGTCGAGGCTTAGGCGTGCAACTCGCGTTGCACGCGAAGGTCTGGGGCCCCTCGACGTCGCCTGGCGCCAATAGCGTCCTACACAGTAGCTAGCACACACGGACATCCCGAGGGAAAGGAAATCTCATGAAGGGAACGAAGCTGCAGGAACAGGCTGCCGCGCGCACGCAGGAGCTGCCGGGGGCGGAGCTGACCCGTCCTTTCGGTGAGGGGTGGGAGGTGTGGAAAGTGCGGGGAAAGGTGTTCATGCTGCAAACGGACACTACCGGGGAGCCGATAGTGATCCTCAAAGCCGCCCCCGCGGACGGGCGTGCGCTACAGGAGTCGCACGAGGACGTTACTCCGGGCTATCACATGAACAAGCAGCACTGGATAACACTCCACCCCGGTGGGGAGCTCGACGCGCAGACGGTTGACGATCTCGTTACCGAGTCCTACCTGCGTGTGGTCGAGAACCTCCCCAAGAAGCAGCAGCCAGTGAACCCGGACACTTTCGGGCAACTGGCCACCTGACCCTCAAAGGGATACCCTGCAGGATCACGCATCCCAAGTCCGCTGCGGACCTTGGGGTCGTCTTCATAGGCCGGTCCACCCTCGATGAGGCAGACGCTGACGTGCGGATCATCGGCAAGTTTCCGGGCCATGGTTGCGCCCGCCGATCCTCCACCCACGATGATGTAGTCGAAAGTGTTTTCTGTGGTGTTCATTTAGCTATTGCCTTCCAATCCGCGCATACACATTCGACCCTCGAGGAGGAACGTGCGAAGTCGATGTAAGAGACTAGGCCGTGACCACGCCGCTTGAACTGGAATCCCAACTACTTAATGTGGAGTCAGTCGGACATTTTTCAAAGTGTGTCGCGTGTCTTGCTTGTCAAGAACTACCTCAGCACGTTGCGTGCGAGACTTCGTTTCTGTCGTCGGCCTGGTGTTGGTAAGAACAGCGAGCAGCTGTTCAGCCACGCCGCTCTGCTGCGCGGGCGCGTACCCCGTCATCGTTGCAGTACCGTGCTCCACTTCGTTTGAGGCAGAGCAGTCCGAGTAATCGATTGTCCTCATGGACAACGGCAAGCCGGCGACGTCCTGCCCGTCGGAGGACAGACGTGATAGCAGTGAGGTCAGCATGCAAGTGGACTGTTCTACCGTCTAGAGTTCCGTATTTGCGGACAGGCTCGGAATCGTGCGCGTCGACGGGGATATCGGAACGCTCAGCGGTCGTGACGAGTCCCCCATCCGATCCGACGACCAAAGCCAAATGAACGTGATCGTCCCTAAAGAAGGCACGTACCTGGCCGACACTGGAGTCTGGTCCATGTGTCGTAGGGAAGGTCACCATGGCATCTGCCACACAGGTGTGCCGGTTCAACCCCCTCCCACCGGTTCGATACTGAGGGGTACGTCCGGCGGTGCACCATGCCCTTCATCCCTAGGGTGAAGTTCAACCGGACAGTGTGGGGAGCACGTCGCCTTAGAGCTGTATGTAGGCGCCAAGATCGGTCGCACGCGTGAGAGGTTAGTCCGGGGTCGCCGAGGAGCCGCTGGGCAAGGATCACGTTAGGCATTCCCGTGACCGCCTGGCCGAAGGTCAGCCCCGTGGCGGCGTTTTCCCGGCCCACGGTGACGTACACCAGCGCTCTTTTGCGGTCCAAGGATGCCCAGACCAGTCCTAGGTGCACGCCGCCTCCTGTCCGAGCGTCTGATCAAGGGCAGTCCGGGCGATCTCTCGTGCCCTCTCCTGAAACCGTGCATAGTGCAAAGGCGCATCTCCAACGCCTGTGCCAAGCGCGTTGTACAGCAGGTCCACGCGACTGTCGCTGACCCCACAGAAGCCGGCGATACCGATATTGAGATGGTGCTGGATCAGTTTGTCGTAGTCGCGCTTGGTGAAGAACTCCTGGCTCTCGCCTGCCAGACCTATCCACCTGATTTTCTGTATCTTCGCCTTTCGACCGCCCCCATAGAAAAGGCCATGGTTCCACACTCTGTCAATGTAGCCCTTCAAAATAGCGGGAAGTGAGAACCACCAGATGGGAAACACGAAGAAGACGACGTCTGCGGCATTTGCCCGCTTGGCGTAGTCCATGACTTCCCTGGAGTATGGCTTGTCCGGGTTACTCCAGTCCGGTTCGTCGGCCTCACGAAGCGAGGCGTCGAACTGTTCCCGATAAAGGTCCAGCTCATCGACCTCGATGCCTGTCAGTCCCAACTCCTCGACAACTGTTCTGACTACAGTTGCGGTGAGCGAATCGGTCCGCGGGTGCGCCCAAACGACCTGGGCCCGAAATCTTCTCGGAGCCTCCAACCCCAAACTCAGGGGGTTTGGCTTTGTCGGGCTATTCACTCAGAATCCATATCCGCGCCGCCTGGATGGGCCGGTCTTGTGCTGGCCGGAGGATGGCTTACAACAGGTGCGTCGATATCCACGGTTTCCCCGGCTCCTCGTCATGAACTCATCCCACAGAGAAGGTTTGATGCGTGCAACGCCGGGAATTAGCCGCCCTGCCGCGAACCGGGCGTTCACAACCAATTACCCGGATCCGCGACCACATCACGTCCATTTCGGAATCTCAACCGCAGAAACGCGCCTACAGACAAGCGAGACTGTCTCAAAGTGGATGACAAATTCCGATACGGTGCATTGGTGTCGAAAGTCCAGGTGCTTCCCATCAATGTCCGGTATGGGTTGAGGGAAAGCACCTGGACTGGACGTCTTTATCCCCCGTCTAGCTATACCTCAGTCCTCCGCTGGGCGCCCGGGGCGAAGCTTCAGTCCCAGTTCACCACCAGACGACTGTAGGTACGTTGCTGATGAGGTTGCGCCGTGCGCTATTGCGGTCATTCTCAAGGTACGAGTTGCCACGGGCGAATACCATGGTCGCTCGGGAGGTTGAGTCGTAACTCGGCCAGCGCAATGCCCCGGTGGACGGGTTGCCGGTGTGGGCAAAGGAGCCCCAAGCGTTCATCACCTCGTCCGCCAGCCTGAACCGGTCTCCGGCGGGATCGTCTGCAGCGCGAAGGTTGTCCGTGTCCTGTCCATCCCAAGCCGTCGCGTACGTTTGATTTCCGAACACAAAGGGCAATTCGGCTCCATGGGGGGCCCATGTCCCTTCGAAGCAGGGAGTTTCCCAAGCGAATTCGTAGAAGTACGCTGGACCACCGGCTGTGGTCTGCATTTCTGCCTGGAGGACTGCGGAGTGCCAATGGAAGGTATCGGTAAGCATGGCAGTGAGAATTTCAAGACGAGAAGTTTCGCCCATC
Source organism: Arthrobacter globiformis (assembly GCF_046536215.2). GTDB lineage: Bacteria > Actinomycetota > Actinomycetes > Actinomycetales > Micrococcaceae > Arthrobacter > Arthrobacter globiformis_E. The sequence continues at coordinate 979,794 of NZ_CM143421.1, forward strand.
ACTCCTCGGTACTCGTTCAGCAAGGCGTAGAACTCGTCGGTGGAAATGGGTGGGGCGAAGTAATTTCCCACGAATCTCTTCGCCATCTCCTCGTCACTTTCCGGCTCTGTTTGGGCTGGCAGGTAAGTGAGCCCCTCATGTGAGTTGGTTCCAATTATCAGGGGTGTTGCTGGGCTCGGTGCACCGTTCTGCCAGGTCTGTTGGGGCATGAACGAGCCATCCACCACTGGCTGGAACGAGAGCCCGCCCATGCTGCCGATAACTGCGGAGGCCGCCCGCTTGATGTCCTGAACACTGACGTTCTGGAGCCGCTGTAGATCGAATTTTCCAGGGCCGAGCTCAGCCAGGAACGCCGAGGCAACCTCGGTCCCCTGTTCCCTCGTGGAGACAGATCGCTGGGCTCCGCTCTGAATAATTCCCTTGTGGAACAGACTCTTGGCAGACGGTGTGGCAAGGATCGAGTTGACCTTTCCGCCACCTCCGGACTCGCCGAAAAGCGTTACGTTGGCTGGATCTCCGCCAAGAGCGGCGATGTTGTCGCGGACCCAGAGCAGAGCCCGGACAATGTCCTGCTGGCCCGGCGTGGCGTGGGCTGCCAGTTCGGGGACGATGTCGCCGAACCAAGCGTATCCGAAGGCGTTCAGTCGGTGGTTGATTGATACAACGACTACTCCTGCTGTTTCTGCCAGTTTCGCACCGTCATAGACAGGTGCCCCTGCGGATCCGAAGATGTACCCGCCGCCATGCAGCCAGACCATCACCGGCAGGGGCTCGCTGTTTGGTCGAGAAGGGGTCCAGACGTTCAGGTAAAGGCAGTCCTCGCTCTCGGGCCGGGGATCAAGCCAGGCGGGATAGTCGGGATTGTCCTGGATGCTGGGGTGCCCTAGGGTGCTTGCATCTCGGACCCCGTTCCAGGCAACGGGAGGTTGGGGTGCCAGGAAGCGCCGCGTACCCACGGGCGGAGCGGCGTAGGGGATGCCCTTGAAGCTCCGGATGGATCCGTCCCTCACCCCTTTGAGTAGTCCGTACCGAGTGCTGACCACCAGCCCCTCGGAGCTGGCTGCTGCAGGTGGGGCCGCTTTACTGCTGGCTGCACCTGTTAGAACCGCTGCACCAATTGCCGCTGCCGTGCCCGAAAGCACCTGACGCCGGGAAATTTCAAATGAGGACATGCAAATTCCTAACTGGGTGAGAATGGTCCCGAGAAGGCTATCTCTCCAGTTAGGCGGCCGTATCTCGTGGCTTTTCCGATTCCCGAAAGTGATTATGGTGTGTTGACCAATGGGCCCAACCGCCCGGATTCCACCAACTTGACAGGACGATACGGGCCAACTTGGAAAGCCTTCGGGTATAAGCGGACAACCTTTTCTGCCGAAGCCCTCAGATCCACTAAAGAGCGGGGAAAGGCCCCACCACATGCAGCCGCTCCTATGGCTGGCCAGACCGGGAGTTCATCTTGACGATTCGACTGACACAACGCCCGAGGCGACTTGTTCCTTTTCTGGTCCTGACAGTCGCCAACAAATTCGTCGCACCGAGAATCAACTACGTCGGAAACAGGGGCAAGAGTGAAGCACACCCCAATCTGACGTCAGCTGCACCGCTCGATAGACGTCAGTGTAGGGTCGTCCCCTTCCTGGTTATCGGACGCGCTCAGGCCAAGGTCCGAGATCTCAACGTGACACATCCAGTCGCGTATGACGGTCCTCGGCCACCTGCCCATAGACTCTAGAACAACCGATTAACGTGCCGGATTCACCAAGTGGTTGCGTCGACCACTGAAATCCGCCGTGCCCTTAGGGCTGCACTGGCGGGCATACTCGGCCGCCATTCGTACGCCAGGACGTCTGTCAATGCACGGTCGCGCTGTCCGGTTTCACCGACGTGCGGAACCCGGACTACCCTGCCCGCGAAAAGCGTGGCCATGCCATCACGGTACGCCCGCACCTCACCGGCCATCAGCGGAGCCCTCTGCAGACACACGAGCTCTCGTCGACTTCGGTCATGCTGCGGTGCACGGCATGGGCAATGAAGGGATATGAACACCCAGCCAGACAGCGGCCACCACCGCCCGGGACGGTCCGCTCCAGTTCCACAACATCATGTAGTTGTCCAGCACGGAGGCAATGAAAAGGTATGAAGAACGGCAGGGCAGCCGGCACCTCGGTCCAGGACATCTCACCAAGAATTCACAGAGTCATGCAGTAGACACCGGAGACAACGATGAAGAAGCAGGAAGAACACCACGAGCCCGACAGGAGGAACCAGTGAAGAACCAACGACGCGGAAAAGGAATCAGGCCCAGCTTTTTCGCGGGTCATGTTGTCCAGGCCACGGACGTCCATGAACAGGTAACAGAAGACGCACCGTCGATCCAGGAAGGCAAGGAGGCAACCGGCTAGCAATGAAAAAGGCCCCCGGAAGGGCCCTTCACAACACATTTTGTGCACACTCAGAGGCTAAAAAGCCCCTGAACAGGGAAAACACTGTGCCCGAGGTGGGACTCGAACCGGACGCCAACCTTGAAAACCCGCCACTCCCCCGAAAACATCCCCAATCCGAGCCAGTCCGACGCCGGTACAACCGAATCCGAAGCCGAAGGTGTGCACATTGTGCACACCCTCTTTTGTGAGCATTCTGATGCACCGCATGGCGCGTGGGCAGCATTTTGAGGTCGGACAATCCTTCTCCACGCTCTCAGCCATTCGGGCCTGCGCTGATGTTTCCGGCCCAGCCGAAACTCGACGCACGACATTGGCGTGGCATTGATGTGCGGAGCAAGCCGGGGACTGGGACTGATTGACCGTCATAGCGTTAAACCTCCCTTCGGCCATCTCATGGGGGCAGACAGTAGAAGAGAGCATGACCAGGACACCGCTCCACCGAGCACCGAATATCCACAGGGTCGCACGTCTTCCGCACGACAGAATCGCCATTATCAGCATTCGATCCTGACGCCCACTGGATGAGAAATTCCTGCATCTGGCGCCTGACAGAACGGACCTAACGCTTGGGTGCAAAACTGCTTTTCCGTCTCTACACCAGCTGGTGCTCACTCAATGCGTGCCCTCCGAGGTCGGCCGGTGCTCTCTGTGCTGGATTGCGCGCCAAAGGCATCATCCCCGGAAAGAACACCCTCTCAATGACTGGCCAGCTGCGGCGGAATGCATTCTCTCCAGCGCACCCGACCTTATCTAGGAGCCCTGCCCCACCACTTGTCGATTTAGGGGGACTTGGGGCTGGCTTGCGCTAGAGCCCTTCGGGTTGACGGAAGTGCCGCTTATCGGCAGTTGGGGATGGATCCGGCTGCAGGGGAGTTGTTGTTCGACCAGGCCTCTCCCAGACCGTCGAGCTTATGGGACCACCTGTCGATGCTCCACCCAAGCCAGCTTTGATGGCTATGGGCCGGGTGTTCCTGTAGGCAGACAACCTCTGATCACTTCGCCTAACTCCATGGTGCAAGGGGACTAACTAGGTTTTTCCGTGGATGTGGCCTGTTGCTGCGCTAGGTCTGCAGCCCAGGGCCGTATCCCGTGGTGGAACTGCATGCCCTCGGGTAGCCCCTGAACCGTTGCAGTGGAATTTGAGATATCTATCGTGATCCGGCCATTGGCCATGGGCGCGTTGGTGATATGGAGATCTCCATATGATCCGGGGAGCACAGGATCCAGCCACAGTCCGCCGCGGGCAACGTCGGCGTAGTAGCCCATCAGGCCCTTCACTAGTTGGATGGGAGTAGTTGCGGCCCAGGCTTGCGGGGAGCACGCCGTCGGGTAAGGGATGGGTTCGTCGATCTGCTCCCGGCTGAAGCCGCAGAAGAGTTCCGGCAGTCGACCCTCGGAGTATTCGGCCGCCTCGAACAGAGCGGTGGAGATCCGCTGCGCCTGCTCGACGAATCCGTAGCGGAGCAGGCCGGCCGCGATGATGGCGTTGTCATGGGGCCATACTGATCCGTTGTGGTAACTGGCCGGGTTATAGGCGCCCATGTCGCTGGCCAGGGTCCGCACACCCCAACCGCTGAACATCTCGGGCGACATCAGCCTTTCCGTCAACAGCCCGGCTTTTTCTTCGTCAACGATGCCAAACAGCAGACACTGGCCCATGTTGGAGGCACAGGCATCGACAGGCTGCTTGTGGCCGTCCAGGGCGATGGCGTAGTAGCCACGGTCGGGGAGCCAGAACCGTTCGTTGAACTGCCGCTTCAGTTTCGCCCCGAGATCCCGGTACTCGGCCGCCAGTTCCAGGTCGCCGGCGTCGCGGGCTATCCAGGAGCGGGCCATGTACGCGCTGTAGACGTAGGCCTGCACCTCGCACAATGCAATGGGCGGCTCGGCCATACTGCCATCGGCGAAGTTGATGCCGTCCCAGGAGTCCTTCCAGCCCTGGTTAATAAGTCCGCGGTCGTTAAGCCGCTCGTACTCGACGAAGCCGTCGCCATCCCTGTCCCCGTAATGACGGATCCAGTCCAGCGCCCGGTCAACATGCGGCAGCAGGCTGGAGACACTTTCTGGAGCGAACCCCCAGCGGCTGACTTCCCCGAAGAGTGCCACAAACAGCGGGGTGGCGTCGACGCTGCCGAAGTACGCCGATTTCCCGCCCAGAGCCAGCCTGCTGGAGACATCGAACCTGACCTCGTGGAGGATCTTGCCAGGTTCCTCCTCGCTCATCTCATCCACGACCCGCCCCTGACGTTCAGCCAGAGTTTGAATGGTGCCGAAAGCCAGCGACGGGTCTACGGGCAGTGCCATAAGGGATGCCCAGAGCGAATCCCGGCCAAACAATGCCATGAACCACGGGGCACCAGCGGCCACGACGATCCGGTCCGGGTGGTCCGGATCCTCAATGCGGAGCGCACCCAGATCGTCATAACTGCGGCGCAGCGTCCGCTCGATGGAGGCGTTGCCGATGTGCAGCACGGGAATCTTGGACACCCACTCCTGCCGGCGCCGGTCGCGAGGCGATGCTTCGCCTTCATCCGGGCGGACAAACCGTGTGGTTGGACCGTCTCCTTCGTTGATGATGGGCACGACGCTTATAGTCGTGCTCCACTTTCCATGCGGCGGGATAGTGCGGCGGTAGGTCAGGCTGTCGGGGGCGGTATGGGCGGCTTTGGCTGCCACCACTACACCTTTGCGGACGTTTTGCCAGGCTGCCCGGATGGTTAGCGAGTCCTCTGCCACTTCACGCGTCTGCTCCCAGCGGCGTTGGACGCGTGCCTCCTTCACCTCGAAGAGGTCTGCGAAGTCGGCCTCCACCTGAAGGGTAACGACGCAGTCGACCGCGGCAGGTGAGTAGTTCTGGATGGTAATTCGTTCGAGAATGCCGGCATCGACTTCGCGGACGCGTTCGACGATCAGCGGGCTGTCTGCGTGTCCGTCGGGCCTGGGGACGCGGCCGACAAACTGGGCCCGGTAGGGTTCCTTCGTCTTTGTTCCCAACGGCTCCAACGGGGCGCCATTAATGAGTAGCTGCCAACACGACAGGATCCGGGTGTCCTCGACAAAGACCCCGTGCGGAGACTCGGCCCGCATGTCACCGTTTGCCGCGGAGATACAAAACGATGAGCCCTCCACCAAAGTGACCGATCCTGGACCCGGCGAACCTGCTGCGGTGTCGGCATTCCATCCAGCCATCCCGGGCTCCTTCAGAATCGATCTGAACGCCAATTACAGGCAGGCGGCCGGTTGGTGGATCCCGGCGACTGCGGCCCGGCCCCGTTTCTTGACGCTACGCCGGTATGCCATTTGATTCCAGCCCCGCTGACCGTTGTAGGGACCCAGCGTGACAGTGCCGCCTGTGACCGCGCGGCCGCCTGTGGCGACTGCCCCACAGTCTCCGAGAGGAGAGGATTCTGGTGCCAGCTTCAGCTTTGCGCTGGCCGAGGCGTACGCAGGTCCCACTTCTGGCCCTGGCGGCGCAGGCGGAAATATTCTTCCATGTCACCCGGACGGGGGCGCACGCTTTCGATCACCCTCTTTGTTTGCCGGATGGCGGTTGTTGTGCCTATTTCATCGAGCTCGTCCAGGATTGTCAGTGTTGGGGGTAGGAGCCTGAGCGTACCGGCGGCCTCCTCTTGGAGGATACGGCGCACGGGCAGCCAGTGAGATTGCCATGCCTCGGTTGTTTGATGGCGTGGTTGGACGTCGGGGCCCACTGCGGTGACGAAAAAGTAGGTGTCGAAACGTTTGGGCTGCCCTTCGGGCGTAACCCAGTTGGCCCAAGGTATCAGTGAGTCCGGGCTTAGGGAGATGCCGCATTCCTCAGCAAGTTCGCGCGCAGCGGCAGCGAGCACCCTCCCTGCATTATGTCTGGCCCGCGCCGCATCGTTCGAGATGCTGGTCCCGCGCCATGCCACAGCATGTGCCTCCAACAGATCATCGCCGAACGTCCACCCTGAGGAGTCGGCATCGTCAACGCGGCCCCCCGGAAACACGACCATGCCGGCAGCGAAATCCATGGTGGGCACACGGTGCTGGACAAACACCTCCGGTCCAACCGGCGAGTCCCGAAGCAGGACGACGCTTGCGGCAAGTACGGGCGGTTGATCACCGGACCTTCGTCCTTCGTCCGTGTGAGAGTGTGGCATGATTTCCCTTCTGTTACGTCGGCTGCGGCCGGCTTCGGCCGGAGCGGGGCATCGGATTGGCCGGTGCTTATTGAATGGACTGAAATGCTGCATAGCTCGTGCAAGCCCGCGGAACCCAGTTGAGCAATACTAGCGTTCGTTCGTATACTTTGTCTGCCGGTATTTCTACTAACCATTGGTGCTTACGGATGAACCGAAAAATGCTCAAGTCAAAGATTCAGGGGGCGACAGTCACCCAGGCTGACCTGCATTACGTGGGTTCGGTGACCGTGGATCTTAACCTTCTGGATGCAGCCGACATACTGCCCGGCGAGCTGGTCTCGATCCTCGACGTCACCAACGGCGCGCGCCTTGAAACCTATGTCATCGCCGGTGAGCGCGGGTCCGGGGTTTTGGGAATCAACGGCGCGGCGGCGCATCTTGTTCACGTCGGAGACACGGTCATCCTCCTCGCGTTCGCGGAGATGACTACCGAAGAAGCCAAGACATACTGCCCGGCGGCGGTGCACGTTGGCGACCGGAACTCCGTAACCAGGGTGGCGTCGGCCCTGTCTGCGGCGGTCTCATCTGGGCGGACCCTGGCGACTCCACAAGACCGGCGAAGGAGCTCCGTGCAGGAGTCCCAGGCCCTTGCGCCACGCCCAGTCCACGTCGCCTCTACCCCTCTTCCCCTGGACGGCTCGATGGTGAGGATGGCATCGACGCCCGACCAATACCCTGCGTCATGGGCGAATATCTCCAGTCTGCTCTGACCTCCAGGGGTCGAACCACGAGCATGAATCACACCCTGCCCCAGCCGTCTACGACACCGTCGTGGTGCTGGGGCAGCGTCACAAGGAAGGCTTTGCGACGACGCGAATGTTGATTATTGGACCTCCCCGGTTCGGGTAAAGGAACGCAGGCCGAACGGATATCGGCGTGCCTCGGCGTCGTGGCCATTTCGACGGACGACATCTTCCGTGCGAACGTCAAGGGCGGGACTGCCCTGGGTGTTGAGGCGAAGATGTATATGGACAACGGCGACTTCGTTCCGGACAGAGTGACCAACAAGATGGTCCGTGACCGACTCACCGAGCCGGACGTTGAAGCCGGATTCTTGCTCGACGGATACCCGAGCACCGCTGCCCAAGTTGACTACCTTGACAGGATTCTTTCCGAGGGCGAGGAGAAGCTCGACGTCGTCCTGCAGCTAACCGCTGACGACGAGGAACTGGTACAACGCCTGCTTGGCCGCGCCAAGCGAACGGGCAGGAGCGACGACCACGAAACCATCATCCGGCACCGACTTGCCCTGTACCACGAGCAGACGGAAACCGTGGTGGCCAGATACAACGCCTATGGCATCCTGAGGCAGGTGGACGGCTTGGGCATGATCGAGGAGGTCACGGACCGTATCATGGAGTCGATCAAGGAAAACCAGACGGCGTAGCCCAGCGACCCTTCCTCGAGCGATTCACCCGGTACCTCCGAGGCGGCGCCTCGGCTGACATTCCGCACACCGCTCAAGGATCTGGGCGGGTTGTTTCCGGCGCTCTCGCCGCCGCCATCACCACCTCGGGGGGTATTTATAAACCCGCTCTTCCTTCGCTCCCGGCGGCACCGGTGAGCGCACTCCCCGGCGCTGAACGAGGCCAGCGTCAGTGCGCTGAATGCTACTCCTTGAGCTGATGGGTCAGCACTTCAAATTCATCAACCCCAAGGACTTCCATGTGCTGTTTCGCAGTCGTTTCCTCACGGATCCGGTCCACTGTCGGACGGCTGGCGGTAAGAGCGTCCTGGTCGTCCCACAGGGTGAGTGAGAGAGACTTGTCGTCTTTCCCACGAAGATAATAGATTCCCTGGCACCCAGGGAGGGCTAATACCTGACGGACTGTGTCGGCGGAAGGCTCGCCGGTGCTGCCGGGAGCGGGCCGGTAAGTGCTGACGCGAGCGAACATTAGTCATACCTCCGAAAGTCGCTGATTTAAGCCGTCACACCACTTGAGCGATGGCGTCCAGCTCGGGGGCTTCGCCTCCCCCCACTAGTAAGGACCCGCACCGCCGGAAGCACAAGCTTTAGTACCCTGGCCCATTCCCGCCCGCGGCGCGAGCGTTCCACGTCGATCAGGGCTGGAACTGTGGATTGCTGAGGATGCACCACCCCTATCCGGCCTGAACGATCGACCCTGCATCCGTGGCGGTACAGTTCCATTTCGCTCCGCCCTGACCGAAGGACGGGAGCAGATTTCAGCCGCCGCGGGCCGCGCTATCGGCGCGGCCCGCAGTCAGGGGTAATGAGGGGTTGGCGAACCCGGAGACTTTGGGTTCGTGGAACGTCAGTGCTGCTGATGGAGCGACTGCTTGTAGCGTTCAGGCAGTGACAGCGTGGCGATGACGGAAATCAGGACCAGCCCGAGACCGATGCAGGTCAGGGCGAGCGTTCCGTTGCTGGTGTTCTGGAAGATCCATGCGGCGACGAACGGGATCGGGGCGCCGAAGATCAGGCCTGCCATGGTCATGCCGAGAGCCGAGCCCGTGTAGCGCATGGTCGTCGGGAGCGATTCCGAGAAGAAGGCAGCCTGGGTCCCGGCCGTGACCTGGATCCCGCAGAGCGCGAAGGCGATGATCGCCGCGCTTGCCGGGTAGTTCATGGAGTTCATGATCGGAAACATGGTTGCCGCGGCGATGCCTTGCATGGTCAGGCCGATGAGGAAGGTTTTCTTGCGTCCGATGCGGTCGCTGAGCCGGCCGCCAAGAAGTGCGGCGGGAATGGAGATGAGGTTTGCCATGAGCAGGAGCCCGAAGGTGATGGAGTTGTCGTAGTGGAGTTGCTTGGTCAGGTAGCTCACTGCGTAGGTGACGCTGATCCAGAACAGTCCTGTGGACGCGGCCCAGGACAGCACCAGCTTGATGACGGTGCCGGGCTTCTTGACAATTACAGCCAGGGCCCGCTCCTGGGGTATGGCCGATTCGGCTGCCTTCTTCTGGCTCTCCTTGAAGGCCGGGGTTTCTTCAACCCGCCGGCGAATGAACATCCCGACGACCAGGAGAAGAACGCCCATCAGGAAGGGAACCCGCCATCCCCAGGAGGCAAAGTCGTCTTTCGACAGGAATGTAGCGAGTCCGGTGAGCGTGAGGGACGCGAAGGTCTGGGCGAGAGGGGAACCGGTCGCCAGGATGCCGCCGAAGAGGCCGCGGCGGTCGGTGGGGGCGTGTTCCACGACGAGCACCTGGACGCCGGAGGCTTCTCCGCCGAGCGCGAAACCCTGGAGGAAGCGCAGCGCTACAAGGAGCGTGGGCGCGAGGATTCCTGCCACTGCATAGCTGGGAAGCAAGCCAATGAGCACCGATGAGGCACCCATAAGTACAAGGGTGAACATGAGAACATTTCGCCGGCCGATCTTGTCGCCTAGGGCGCCAAAGAAAATTCCGCCAAGGGGGCGGGCAACCATGCCCGCTCCGAAGGTTGCGAACGAGGCCAGGATTGCCGTGTTCGCATCGAAGCTCGGGAAAAAGAGTTGCGGAAACAGCGTTGCCGAGAGGGTGCCGTATACGGCGAAGTCGAACCACTCTAGTGCGGTGCCGAAGGTACCGCTCATCACGGCCCGGCGCGCGATCCGCGGATCGAACGATGGCGCTCCCGCAACAGCAGCAGGGGGAGATTGAACAGGATTAGTCAATTCCGACATTGGAACTCATTCCTTGGGTTATTAAGAGTCTAGTGAGCTGGACGTCACCAGCGACGGCGGGCTCCGGGTGAATCAGGAGACCTTTGCAGCGCTCCAGTCCTCTTCGATACTCGGCAGTTGGAGATTAAAGAACAAGCGTTCGTTCTCGAAGTCTAGAGTGTGATGTGGATCGCACGCAAGTGGGTGCGGGTCTTGAATTCGAAGCCTTCTGCAGTTGGCTGCACTCACGGGATTATTGCCCGAGGCGCAATGAGACCTTACGTACAAACGCCCGTTAGTCTATGCTGATGGGTAGAGGCGGCTGCGGCATGCGGCCGGACCCTGGTTGGAACCAAAGCCCACTAAGGAGACAGATGAGCGAGCAGGTCCAGGAAAGACTCGTCAAGGGGCGCCCCGATCACTTCTGGGGTGATCTGGTGACAGGTGACAGACTGCAGAGCCCCGGGATCACGATCACGGAGGCACACCTGGTCCAGTGGGCCGGGCTCACCGGCGACTGGGTGTCGCTGCACCTGGACGAGGAGTACGCGGCTAAGACGCCCTTTGGCCAGCGGATTGGCCACGGTCCGCTTACGCTTTCGGTCGCACTGGGATTGATGACCCAAACGGGCTATTTCAGCAATGTCATTGCCTGGCTGGGCCTGGAATCCGTGCGTGCAGTGAAACCGGTTTTCATTGGCGAGACGATCCGGGTGGAAGCCCTGGTCAGCGAGGCCAGGGAAACCAGCAAGCCCGGGGCCGGGCTGTGGACCATCGACTACACCGTGGTGAAGCAGGACGGCAGCACGGTCATGACGTTCTCCAGCAGCTTCCTCATCAAGCGCCGCTAAGCGCCTTCGCCCGGACCAAAAGCAAAGGAGCTTCCCCATGAGCATCACCACACACAACAACCCGGTCCGCACCAGTGCCGGCGACCCCGCGTCCCAGGAAAAGCTGCGAGCACGGCTGGTTCAGCTTCTGGATGAACACGTCACCGAGGAACGGCTGATAGCCCACGATGAAAGCGAGACCTACGACGTCGAACTTTTCCGGGCGCTGGCCAGGGCCGGTTTCGTTCAGCTGGAGTCAACGATCGGCGGAGCCAAAGCCAAACACAGGAGCCAGACGCTAGTCCTGGAAGAACTCGGTGCCCGAGCGACCTCAATGGGGGTCAGCTTCGTGGTGCAGTACATGGGCGTGGAGCTGCTGCACTCTTTCGGCAGCCTCGAGCAGCAGGAGCGTTTCCTCGCCCCGCTTTTTGCCGGCGATGCCAAGATGTCCTTCGCGTTGAGTGAGCCGGCCGGCGGGACCGACGTGGCACGGGCCATGACCACCAGGGCGGTGGAACAGCCGGACGGCTCCTTCCTGATCAACGGAGCCAAAAAGTGGATCGGCGGTGCATCCGACGCCGACTACCTCATCGTTCTGGCGCGCACGACTGATATTCAGCGGTCCTCGATCGACGGAATAACGATGTTCATCGTCCCCCGGCAGACGCCCGGGATCACCACTCAACCCATCGACACCATGGGCATCCGCGCCCTGGAGCAGTGCGACATCGAATTCGCCGACGTCCGCGTCCCCGCCGACCTGGTGCTCGGCGAGGTGGACAGGGGCTTCCGGCACGTCCTGGGCACCCTGAACGGTGAGCGGCTCAACGGCGCGGCCGTCGCGTTGGGCATCGCGCGCGGCGCTCTCGACTACGCCGTGGAGTACGTCAAGGAAAGGCATGCATTCGGCAGGCCCATCGGCGCCTTCCAGGCCCTGCAGCACAAGCTCGTCGACAGCAGCGTCAAGGTCGAGAGCGCCCGGCTCCTGCTCGAAAAGGCGGCCATCATTTCGGATGAGCATGCTGGTGCCGACGAAACCCTCTCGGCCATGGCGAAACTGGCCGCAGCGGACGCCGCCACCACTGCCACCGATGTCGGGATGCGGGCAATGGGCGGCTGGGGTTTCCTGCGGCAACTGCCCATGCAGCGATACTTCCGGGACGCCCGGCTCTATACCTTTGCCCCGCTCACGGACGATATGATCCGCAACTACATCGGCGAGCAGCACCTGGGCCTTCCCCGCTCGTACTGACCCCCGGATTCCGGCGAGTCACCTGGTCCCCTGCCTGGCGCGACCCGCACTGGCCGCGCCAGGCAGGCAAACAAGTGTCCGTGCGTTAAACTTGGGAAACCGAGGACGAGGACAGGTGGCGTAAATGGTGGCAACGGCGGAACGTGGTACTGCGCAGGCCATCCGCGAGGAAGCGGCAAAGCTGTTTTTCGAGCGTGGGTATGACGGGACCAGCCTGCGGCAGGTGGCCTCTGCCGTCGGCATCATGGTGGGCAGCCTCTACAACCACATCGACAGCAAGGAACACCTGCTGCTGCAGATCATGGGCGGCATCATCGATGACCTCATGGCCGATGCACGACAGGCGGTGGAGACTGACGGCGACGCCGTGGATAAGCTTCAGGCTTTACTGGGGGCGCATTTGCGGTTCCATGCCGAGCGGGCCCAGGAAGTCTTCATCGGCAACGCCGAACTCCGGTCACTCTCCGAGGATGCCCGGAAAGTCGTGATCGAAAAACGCCACGAATACGAACTGCTCCTGCAGCAACTGATCGAAGACGCCGGCAGGGCCGGCCTCGCCGAGGTCATCGACGCCAGGATCCACGTCTACAGCTTCGTCGCCCAGGCCACCCACATCGCCTCCTGGTTCAAACCCGGCGGACGCATGACCCTGGACGAAATCGTCGCCGTCTACACCAAACTGGCCCTGCGCGAACTCAACGTCGCTGACGCCGACGCAAGGGTCGACCAGCGCCGCTGACGGGTGCCTACGGCAAGGGGCGGATTCTGGAGTCGCCGTTGCGGATCCACTCCAGAAACATCCGGCGGCTGATCTTGCCCCGGCCGGTCGAGGGCAGCTCATCCAGGAGGTAGTAGCGCAGTGGCTTCCTGTCCCGGGTCATGACTTCGTCCAGCCCCGTACTGAGCCAGGTCGCGGTGAGGCCTCCGCAGGAGGGAACAATTCCTGCCACGATCCGGCTGCCCCGCAGATCGTCCGGCATGCCGGCGGCGACGGCGCTTTCCACGCCGGGAATCGATGCCAGGGCCAGTTCCACTTCGTGCGGGTAAACGTTTTTGCCTGCGGTAATGATCATGTCTGAACTTCGGCCGAGGATATGGAGGCTGGAGCCGTGGAGGTACCCCCGGTCACCCACGGTGTAGTGGTCGCCGAGGAGGCGGAAGGCGTTGCCGTCATCGCCCCAGACGTAACCCTGGCACACCATAGGGCTTTTGATGCTGATATTTCCGGGGTCCCGTCCGGCACGGGGGTCCCCTCATCGTCGAGGATCTGCACCTGTACCCCGGGGAAAGGGGACCCAATGGCGGTCCCCGCGGCGTCGAGCGTCGTCCCTGGGGCAAGGCCGCGGCCGGACACGAAGCTGAGTTCGGCAGCACCGTAGTACTCGAACATGGTCGCGTTGGGCGCCCAGCGCCGCGCGGCGGCCAGGGTTCGGGCGTCGAGTTTTGATCCGGCACAGATGATGGTGCGGATGGCGGAGCCATCGACGCCACCGGCCAGGCCGCGCTCACTGAGAAGCCGGAGCAGGGTGGGGACAAGAACCAGTCGTGTGATGCCATGGTGCCCGATGACCTCGTGCGCAGCGGCGATGTCGAACTTTCCCAGGGTGTGAAATTCGGTGCCGGCGTACAGGCACTCGGACAGGGCGTAGAGGTTCAGGCTTGCTGAGAGCGGGCCGGGGGCAAAAGTGATGTCGTCGGGCCTGAGATCGAAGAACCGCAGGGAAGCTTCAAAGGAGGCTTCCCAGGACCGGCGTGACCGGGTGAAGGCCTTTGGTGTTGACGTGGTGCCGGCGGTGTAGCCAATGAGGAAAGCGGAGTCCGGGTCCCCGTCATCCAGTACCGTGCCTTCGGCCCTGGACGGCGGGGGAAGCCTGCGGATGATCTCTTCCCGTGTTTGAGCCGTCCATTCCGGGTCGAGAACGGCAACCTGCCGTCCCCTGGCGACGCCGGCGCAGTACATGGCCGCGAACCGGACCGAGTTCGGTGCGGACAGGACGGAGGTTTCGGGGGTGTCGGGGAGCAGTTGCTCGGCGGCTGTCTGCAGTTCCGCCCAGGTGAGTCCCCTGCCGTCCACAGCGACGGCTGTGCCGTCGGGACGCTGTTCTGCCCATGTCCGGAGTCTGTTCAGGAAAGGCATCGGCGGTGATCTGTTCTCATCGTGGAACGGCGGGCCGGCCGCATCGCTGCTGGCCGGCCCGCCGCCTGTTCACATTGTTGGCTCTGGTGTTTGGACCAGGCCTAGGCGTTGGAGGGAACCTCAGCTTCGGCGTTCTGGTTCCGCTTCATGAGCGCGGTGCGGCGGACAACGCAGACCACCTCGCCGTGCTGGTTGTAGCCGCGGTGTTCGATGCCGACAATCCCGGTCTCCGGCCTGGAATTGGAGACGCGCTTGTCCAGCGCCTCGGTCTCCACCCGCAGCGTGTCGCCGAAGAAGACGGGCTTGGGGAATTCAATGTCCCGGAATCCGAGGTTTCCCAGGGTGGTCCCGAGCGTCGTGTCCTGGACGGGAATTCCCGTCACGAGTCCCAGGGTGAAGATGCTGTTGACGATCTGCTTGCCGTACATGCTCTGTGCCGAGAATTCGGCGTCTAGGTGCAGGGGCTGGACGTTCATGGTCAGCGCCGTGATGAGCAGGTTGTCCGTCTCGGTGACGGTCCGCGTGACTTCGTGGCGGATCACTTCGCCTACCTGGAAGTCTTCGTAATACATTCCGGCCATGGTGTGTCTCCTGTTGGTGTGGGCCTGGCGGCTTTATTGGTTCTTAGTTGTTGCCGGCGAAAGCAAGTGCCTGGCGGGCGTGGTTGGCATGGGCAAGGTCGATGTGGTCTCCGCGGTAGGAGACGGCGCCGTGCCCGCGGCTCTCGCCTTCGTCGAAGGCCTCGACGAGTCCCTGGTAGTAATCGCGCATTGCCGGGGACAGGCCGTAGGACTCGTTGGCGACCGGGGCGTGGGTGGGATGGATCAGCACCTGGCCGGTGTAGCCGAGGCCGTGGTTGGCCGCGGCGAAGCGGCGGAGCCCGTCCAAATTGCTGACCTCCTGCCAGAGGCCAAGGACGATGCTGCGCAGACCTGCTGCCCGGGCTGCCAGCACGACCTTGCTGCGCAGGTAGAGCGTCTCTGTTCCTTCTGCGGTCCAGCTGAAGCCCACTTCGCGGGAAACGTCCGCGTCTTTGGCTGCGGCCGCCATCACTCCGCCGACCCTGGGCCCGGCGAGGATCTCGTCGACCTTGCTGATGGATGCCGCCGTTTCCAGGGACGGAATCAGCTCCACCGCTCCCCTGGATATCCCCTGGGTAATTTCGGCGGCGGTGACAAGGGCGTCGAAGCGGACCACGTCATCGCGTGAGAACAGCTTGGGCAGCAGGAAACCGGTCAGGTTCCCATGCGTGGTCTCTGCGATGTCGGCGCCGAAGTGAACGGTGTCGAGGGCATTGGGACGGATCAGGACGCCCTTGTCCCCGGTGTGGCCGCTGAGGGCGTCGCGGGCGTTGGCCCGGGCCAGTGCCTTGTCCGCCTCCGGGACGGAGTCCTCCAAGTCGATAATGATGGCGTCAGCCTCGGAGGCCAGGGCCTTGTCGATCCAGCTTCGCTTGTGGCCGGGAACGAAAAGGAGTGAACGGTAGGGTTTCATCAGTTGGCCCCTTCCAGGACGAGCTGGGTGAGCAGGGTCCCGGCTGCCATCGAGTCGCCGACCCCGGCGTGAATGGGACCGACGATGCCGGCGGCGGGCGCCTGAATCGGGTTCTCCATCTTCATTGCTTCCAGGACGAAGAGGACGTCCCCGGTGGTGACGGCCTGGCCTTCTTCGACGTTGACCTTGATGATGGTTCCCTGCATGGGTGCCTTGACGCTGCCGTCGCTGGCTTTGCCCTTGCCGCGGGCCCTTGTGCTTCGCGCGCGCTGGCCGCCGGCTGCTGTTTCCTCCATGGGTGCAGCAGCGATGGCGGCTCCGGTGCCGGTGGTTGCGCCGGGGCGGTCGGAGAACTGCGGAATGATGTAGAAGCGTCCGCCGACTTCGACCTCGTTGCGGGCCAGGGGTTCGTCTTCGGGTTCGTCCGAGAAGTCGACGGTTTCTTCGAGCCAGCGGGTGGTGAAACGGGCTGACTGGAAGTCCTCGTGGCGCACGACCTGCAGGGAGGCAGGGACGGTGGTGGGAACACCACGGACGACGAGCCGTTCAAGGCCATCTTCGAGCCTGGCCAGGGCCGTTTCGCGGTCCGGTCCGTAGGCGATGAGTTTACCGATGAGGCTGTCGTAGAACGGAAGGACTTCATCCCCGCTTTGGTAGCCGGCGTCGAAGCGGAGGCCTTCGCCTTCGGGTGCCGTGAGTTCCTCGATGAGGCCGGGCGCCGGAAGGAAGCGGCCCCCGGCCACGTCTTCGGCGTTGATGCGGGCTTCGATGGCCGCTCCGTGCGGCGTCAGGCGGTCCCGGATGCTGAGTTCCTCCCCGGCTGCCACCCGGATCTGCTCGGCGATGAGGTCCACGCCGTGGACCATTTCGGTGACCGGGTGTTCCACCTGGATGCGGGTGTTCATTTCGAGGAAGTAGAAGTTTTCGCCCTCCACCAGGAATTCGACGGTCCCGGCACCGGCGTAGCCGACGTGCTGTGCGAGCCGGACGGCGGCCGCACCCATGGAGGCCCGCAGCTCCGGGGACAGGCCGGGGGCCGGCGACTCTTCGATCAGCTTCTGGTGGCGGCGCTGGACGGAGCAGTCCCTGTCGCCCACATAGACCGTGTTGCCGAGCTTGTCGGCGAAAACCTGGACTTCCACGTGCCGGGCACTGGTGAGGTAACGCTCCAGGTAGACCTCGCCATTGCCGAATGCCGCGGTCGCTTCGCGGACCGCGGCCGCGACGGCTTCCTCTGCCTGCGCTTCGGATTCGACCAGGCGCATGCCGCGCCCGCCGCCGCCGGCAGAGGCCTTCACCAGGATCGGATACCCGTGTGCGGAACCGAAATCGATGACGTCTCCGGCGCCGGTGATGGCGTTCTTGGAGCCTGGGGCGAGGGGCACCTCGGCGGCAATCGCCACAGCCCTGGCGGCAACTTTCTCGCCCATGGTTGAAATAGCGTCCGGGCTCGGTCCGATGAACGCGAGCCCGGCATCCACGACGGCCTGGGCGAAGGCGGCGTTCTCGGAGAGGAAGCCGTATCCGGGATGAATTGCCTCGGCGCCGCTTTCACAGGCAGCGGCAATGATGCGGTCGATGTTCAGGTAGTTTTCGCTCGCCGGGCCGGGGCCAAGATCCACAGCCTGGTCCGCTTCGCGGACATGCAGGGAAGCCGAATCGGCTTCGGAGTGAACGGCTACTGACTGGATGCCCAGGGACCGGCAGCTGCGAATAACGCGGACAGCGATTTCGCCCCGGTTGGCGATCAGGATTTTGCTAAACATGGTGGTTCCTTGTCATGAGTAAGAAAGAAGTCGGCAGCGGCCGGTAATCAGCGGACGACGCAGCGGTTGGCGGTGGCACCGAGGGTGTTGATGCTGGTTTCGAGCACGGAATCCGCTTCGAGGAATTCCTTGGGGTTTCGTCCGTCCCCGACGCCGCCCGGGGTCCCGGTCAGGATGACGTCCCCTGGCCGCAGGGTGGTGATCGCCGAGATGTACTGAATGAGTGCCACGGGCCCGAAAACCAGTTCCGAGGTGCGGGAGTGCTGTTTGGTGTTGCCGTCCACGGCGCAGCTGATCTCGAGGTCGGGCTCGGGCCCCGTTTCATCGGTGGTGACCAGGTAGGGGCCCAGTGGTGTCGTCCGGTCAAAGGTCTTGCCTTGGAGCCATTCGGGGGTGCGGCGCTGGAAGTCGCGTGCCGACACATCGTTCGCCACAGCAAAACCGGCGATGGCGTTGCGTGCCGCGCTCTCGTCGGCGCGGCTGACGGCGGAGCCGATCACGACTGCCAGCTCGCCTTCCCAATCGACGCTGCCGGAACCGGGTGGAAGCACGATGTCGTCGTGGGCACCGATCAGCGAGTCTGCAAACTTGGCGAAGAGGGTGGGGTATTCGGGCAGGTCCCTTCCCATTTCCAGGATGTGGTCCCGGTAGTTCAAACCGACGCAGATGATCTTGCCGGGGTTGGTGACCACGGGGGCGAAAACGGCTTCCTCGACGCTGACGGGCGTCCCGGCGACGTGGCGGGACCACTCGGGGGATCCGGCCTGCAGCCAGGCTCCCACGTCGGCAAAGTCCAGCGGCATCAGTTTGCTGCCGTCGAGGGCAGCGGCGCGTGTTCCGTTCCCGGTGCGGATGGTTGCGATTTTCATGCGCTCCACCCCAGGTTCACTTTCAGCTGGCTCTTGACGAGCTTCCCAGCCGCCGATCGGGGCAGTTCCTCGGGTCGCATGAACACCATTTTCTTGGGGATCTTGTAGCCGGCGAGGTGCTGGCGAAGGAATCCGGAAAGTTCGGCCGCGTCGGTCTGGACTCCGTTGCGGAGTACGACGACGGCCCGGACTTCCTCGTCCCATTTGGGGTCCGGTACGCCGACCACGACGGCTTCCAGGACAGAGGGGTGAAGGTGCAGGACCTGCTCAATCTCGGCGGAGTACACGTTCTCGCCGCCGGTTTTGATCATTTCCTTGAGCCGGTCGCGGAAGTAGAGGTAGCCGCGGTCATCGCGGGTGGCAAGGTCACCGGTGTGCAGCCATCCTCCGCGCAGGGCCTCAGCCGTCGCATCGGGTCGCCCGTAGTATCCGGTCATGACGCCCGGTCCCCGTACGCAGATCTCCCCCAGTTCCCCGGCGGGCACTTCCTGCCCATCCGGGTCCTGCAGCTGGGCCTCGACCAGGAGGTATTCGGTTCCGATGGATCCGTCCACCGCGGGGTCAAGCATGTCGGCAGGCTTGAGGCGGCTGACCATGGGTCCTGCTTCGGTCAGGCCGTAGCGGAAGTAAAGGTCGGCCCCGGGAAGCATCTGGGTGAAGAGCTCCTTGTCCGGCATCCGGAGCAGGCCTGCACCGGTGTGGACGCTTTTGAGGTTTTTCCGGATCGCCGGGTCCTGGAGCACGCCGCGGTCCATGAGCCGGCGCATCATGTTGGGGATCATGAACGTATTGGTGATCCGTTCCCGGCCCACCAGATCCACCACAGACTCGTCGCTGAACTTTTCCGCGATGACGCTCGTGGCTCCGGCGATGAAATGCGGGACAAGCCAGCACAACAGGGCCGCGGAGTGGAACAGGGGCGTGACGATCAGTCCGCGTTCATCGGGCCGGCTGCCGACGCCGCAGTCGTACATCTCGTTGATGGCGTTTGCCAAGGCCGACCTGTGGGACAGAACGACGCCCTTGGGGGTGCCCGTGCTTCCGCCCGTGTAGATGATGCACAGCGGCGACTCGGGTGTTGCGGTGTCTTCTGCCGGGCCGGTCCCGACGCGGAGGGCATCGATTTCGGCGCCTTGCCGGACGACGAGCGGCAGGTGTTGTCCGCTTTCGGCGATGATGTCCAGGGCCTGCTCAAGCAACGGCAACTGGGCCTCTTCCACCAAAATGACCTTGGCTTCTGTCTCCCGGATACCGGCTGCAAGTTCAGCCGGGGCCCACCGCCAGTTGTAGGCGATGTACACGCCGCCCGCGGCCGCTACCCCGAGGAACGCTTCGGCGTTGAACACCGAGTTGCCGGCCAGGACACCTACCCCTGACCCCGGGCCGACTCCGGAACCACGCAGTCCCCTGGCCAGTTGCCAGGCCCTCTCCGCGGCTTCGCCAAACGTGACTCTGCCGTCCACGCCGACGAACGCTTCCCGTGCAGGGTTGCGCCGGCTGTTCAGGCGAATCCAGTCTCCAATAGTTCGCATCGTTGCCTCTCTGGAACGAAATTCAGCTGCCAGAAGCTACCCGCGCTGGCGGCTCCTGCAATACGAACAAGCGTACGTCCGAAGGCGGGAATGTGCAACGCTCCACACCGACGGGGTTCCCTCAGTCCGGGACGTGGAGTGTGTCCGGGACCGCGGGGATGTTCAGTTCGCGCAGGGCCAGTTGGGTGTAGACGTCGACGATTTCGTCCAGGGTCATGCGCCCGCCGGGTTTGAACCAGGAGGCGATGTGGGTGGCCTGGGCGACGAAGCTGTAGACGTGGATCCTGGCGTCGATGACCTCGGCGAGGCCGGCCCTGCCGGCGTCTTCGATCAGTTCCTGCAGGAGCAGTTCGTATTCGTGGCGTTTTTCGATCACGACTTTCCGGGCATCCTCGGAGAGTGACCGGAGTTCGGCGTTGCCGATGAAGACTTCCTGGGCCCGTTCGGCGTGGAACCGCAAATGCGCGGCCAGGGCGGCCCGAAGCCTGTCCACGGCGTCGCCGTCCGTCTGGACCGCGCGCCGGATGGAGCCCATGAGGTCATCCATGATCCCGCCCATGATCTGCAGCAGCAGATGTTCCTTGCTGTCGATGTGGTTATAGAGGCTGCCCACCTTGAGCCCCGAGGCAGCCGCCACCTGGCGAAGGCTCGTCGCGTCATAGCCCCGCTCAAAAAACAGCTTGGCCGCCTCAGTGCGGATGACATCAGCACTGTTCCGTTCGATCAACACCGTCATTGCCTGCACCTTTCGTCGCGCGTCGTGTTCATTCCTGGACCTGCGCGCCCCTTTGGCGCCGGCCGGCCGGCCGGTTCACGTGTTGACTTTCGCGCCGCAAACTCGTTCACTGAAAAGCAAACGTACGAACGATCGTACTCCTTTTCATGCGAGGTGTGTCTTGTTCGATCAACTTTTCCAACCGCTGGTCCTTGGCGGGCAGACCCTTCCCAACCGCCTGGTGCTTCCGCCCCTGACGCGGAGCAGGGCCCAGGAGGATGGCGTGCCGACACCCCTCATGGTCGAGTATTACCGGCAGCGGGCGGGCGCCGGCCTGGTGATCAGCGAAGGGACCGTGGTTTCCCCGCAGGGTGCCTCGTACGCCCGCGTCCCGGGACTGTATTCGGCGGAGCAGGTCGCCGGCTGGCGCCCCGTAGTCGCATCCGCCAAGTCCCGCGGAGCGGCCGTCTACGCACAGCTGTGGCATGTCGGCCGCCAGGCCCACTCATCCGTCCAGCCGGACGGCACCACACCCTGGGCGCCGTCGCCCGTGGCCATCACCGGCTGGCAGTACCGCAGCCCCCACGGCCGTATCCCCTTTGAGGTCCCCCGGCAACTCACTGAAGAGGGCATCGCCGAGATCGTCGCCCAGTTCGCCACCGCCGCACGAAATGCCGTGGCCGCCGGTTTTGACGGCGTCGAACTTCATGCCGCAAACGGTTACCTGTTCGACCAGTTCCTGAACTCCAGTGCCAACCGGCGTTCGGACCGCTACGGCGGGTCCACGGAGAACCGCCTGCGGTTCCTCCATGAGGTCATCGACGCCGTCAGTGCAGTCATTCCCGCCAGCAGGATAGGCGTGCGCATTTCACCCTCCTCGACCTGGATGGACGTGTTCGATCCGGACAAGCGGGGCCTTTACTCGGCCCTGGTGCGCGGCGTCAGCGACCGGGGACTGGCCTACCTCCACCTCGTCGAACCCGGCATCGCCGGTTCCCTTGACGCCAGCCCCGATGCCGACACGATTGAAAGCGCTGAACTGGGCGGGCTCTTCGACGGGCCGGTCATCGTCACGGGGGGCCATACCCCCGACACTGCGGCGGCGGTGGTCAGTGCGGGCGAGGCCGATCTTGTCGGTTTCGGGCGCCTCTTCATCGCCAATCCGGACCTCCCCCGCAGGATCAGGACCGGCGCGGAACTCGCCGGCCTCCGCCAGGAAGGCCTCTACGGCGGGGGTCCTGCAGGCTACACCGACTACCCCGAACTGCAGTCTTCGAATTGAGACCCGGACGATAAAGGAGCCAGAACATGGCGGAGCAACACACAAACGACCCCGTGGCCGCCCCGCGGGGACTGAACGTGGTGGTCACCGGAGCCGCGGGCGGCATGTGCCGCGGAATCAACAAGCGACTCGGCAGGGCCGGACACACGCTGCTGTGTGTCGACCTGGACCTCGAGCGCTGTCAGGCCGCAGTTGAGGAGCTGCGTTCCGAAGGGATAACAGCGCACGCCTTCGCAGCCGACGTTACCCGGCCCGAAGACGTCGCGCGCCTTCGCGCCGACGTCAAGGACCGGGTGGGCGACGTTCATGCCCTCATCAATGCGGCAGGAATCCTGGACCGCAAGATGCTTCTGGATCACGACGTGGATTCCTTCTCGCGCGCGATCAACATCAATCTGGTGGGTCCTTTTGCCCTGATCAGGGCCTTCGCGGAGGACCTCATCGCAGCAAACTGGGGCCGGATCGTCAATGTTTCTTCCATCGCAGGAACGACCGGGTATCCCTATCCCAGCTACGCAGCTTCCAAGGCCGGCCTCTCAAATCTCACACGCTCGTTGCTCGTGGATTTCTGGGGCACCGGGATCACCGTCAACTCGATCTGCCCGGGCGTCGTGGACACTCCGATGGTTATCCAGGAAGTGCGCGACCAGGTCCCCAACAAAGTGCCAACAGGACGTATCGTGGACCCGGACGAGGTCGGTGCCGCCATCGCCTTCCTCCTGACCGATGATGCACGAAGCATCAACGGAGCAGACCTCGTCATTGACGGCGGAGCGACCCAGGTCTTCCGGCTCTTCGAACCGGCCCGGGGCTGACCTCGTGGAAATCACGGGGACGGTCCAGCGCCAGGCATGGCTGAAGAAGGTCATGCCGCCGGTTGAGTGTCTGTCAGAGGGCCTGTGGTCGGTGCCGGTGGCATTTCCCGGCAATCCGATGCGCTACACCCTCGCCTACGTTCTTACCGCCGGAGCGGAGTGCCTCGTCATCGACCCCGGCTTTGACAGCCCTCAGGGCCGGCTGGATCTCCAGGCCGGCCTTCGGACCGCCGGACTCGGCATCCGCGACGTCACCGGCATCCTGGCAACGCACTTTCATACCGACCATCTGGGCATGGCCGGCTGGCTCAGTTTCCAGTCCGGCGCATGGGTCGCCTTGGGCAGCGCGGAAAAGCGATACATCTCCGCGTTCGACGATCCCTTAGACGAAAGCGCGGCCGACCGCGCCAGGATGCGCACATGGGGCGTGCCGGAAGAGCGCATCAGCGAGGCAGCGATGAGTGTTGACGGCCTGATGCACCTGAGGCAGCTGGCCGACGCTGACCTGAGGCTGGGCAGCGGGGACACCATTCCCCTGCCCGGATTCGAGAGGCTCACCGTGGTGGAAACGCCGGGCCACACACCCGGACACATCTGCCTCCGGGATGCCGGCCGCGAGGTCTTCATCAGCGGCGACCACGTCCTTCCGCGCATCTCCCCGAACGTGTCCCTGGAAATCCGTGGCGACGCCGATCCCTTGCGCAGCTGCCTGGAGTCCCTTGACCGGCTCGACGCAGACACCCATTTCGAGGTGCTTCCTGCCCATGAATACCGGTTCAGGGGCCTCCGGGACCGGGTCCGGCAGCTGAAGGCCGTGGCGCTGGAGCGCTCGGAAGAAGTGGTGCAGGAACTCACCGGGCAGAAGAATCCCACGGTGTGGACCATAGCCGCCAGGCTGAGCTGGTCACGTGGGTTCGCCTCACTGTCGAACCTGCAGTTGCGCCTGGCCCTGAGCGAAACCGCCGCGCACCTGCAGTACCTGCGGACATCGGGCTACCGGCACGATATCGAGGGCCTTCCGGAAGCGGCCCCCCTCATCCGCAGCTGAAGGCATTTCATGGCAAAAGGGCCGGAACCCCGCGGGGGGTCCGGCCCTTTCCTTGCTTCACGGCATTCCTGCGGGAGCGCCGCTCCCCTGCCGCCAACGGCCTGATGGCCGGGCCCGGGTGCGGGAGCGAAGGCCTCACAGTCCGCCGCCCTCCTTGGCCGGAAGAAACCCCAACGGCGACACACTCGGCGCAGCGGGAGGATGCCATAACGTCAAAAGGGCCGGACCCTGTGAGCAGTTCACAGCCGGTCCGGCCCCTCTGGGGTTCCTAGGAGGTGAGGTCGATTTCCCTTTCCTCTGCCAGGAACCAGCGCATGTCGGCGAGGAATTCGTGCTCGTGCTCGAAGAGGAGTTTTGCTTCCTCCCCTGCATAGGCGGTCTTCACGTCAGCGACGCTGTCGAACCAGAGTTCAGCCATGCCATGGAAGGGCCACTGCTTCGGGTGCTCGATGGCAGGGTTTTGCCGGTAGCGGCGCAATCCGGGCAGCTTGCGGACAAGTACCGGGTGCTCGACGTTCCACTTGTGGAGGAATTCGTCCCGGCTCAGCCCTTCTTTGGCGGTGAGGACAGCAACAACCTTGATCATGGGTAAGTCCCGTTATGCCGGGGTCACGGCCTGGCGGCGCTCGACGGGGACGGCTTTGCGCCGGCCGTAGAGATCCAGGCGGACCATCAGATCCCCCCGCAGTTCGTTGGCGGGCACAACGGCTTCCACGGCGTTGGCATTGGCGATCTTGAAGACGTCGATCCCTTCGGCGTACTCGTTGTGCTTCTCCATGATGAACTTCTGGCGTTCCTGGGGATCCTCGATCTCGTGGATCTGGTTGTAGTAGATGCCGTTGACCGCTGCATCCGGTCCCATGAGGGCCGGGCGGGCGGTGGGAAGGGCGATCACCGCGTCAGGATTCATGGGGGCGCCGGACATGGCCAGGTAGCCGCCGCCGTAGGCCTTCCGGACCAGCACGGTGATGCGGGGGACCCTGCATTCCGAGACGGCAAAGATCATCTTGGCGCCGTGCCGGATGATGCCCTGGCGCTCCACGGCAGAACCGATCATGTACCCGGCGATGTCCACCAGGAAGATAATCGGGATGTTGTAGGCGTTGCAGATCCAGATGAACCGTGCTGCCTTGTCGGAGGAATCGGGGAAGATCGACCCGCCCATGTGCTTGGGCTGATTGCCGACGAGTCCGACAGGCCGGCCACCGATCCGGGCGAACCCGGTCAGCATTTCGGGGGCGAAGAGCTCCTTGTACGGAAACCAGCTCCCTTCATCGACCAGGGATTCGACGAACTCTTCCATGTCGAACACCTCGGCCTCGCGCAGCGGAACAATCTCTTCCAGCGTGCGGCCGGGGCGCGGTTCCAGTGCGGGGCGACGGGGGCGGGCTGCTCCCAGCTGGCGGGCAGGAAGCTCAGCCACACGCGGATGGCGGCAATTGCTTCGGCGTCGTCTTCGACAAGGACATCGCCAAGGCCCGAGACCGTGCAGTGCATCTCGGCCCCGCCCATCTCCTCGAGCGTGACCTTTTCCCCCGTCACCATCTCCGCCAGCCGCGGGGAACCAAGGTAGGCCGTCGCGTGTCCGCGGACCATGATGGTCATGTCGCACAGCGCCGGAACATAAGCTGAGCCTGCCGGGGACGGGCCGAAAAGCGCGCACACCTGCGGCACCCGCCCTGAAATCTGGACCTGGTTGTAGAAGATGTTTCCCCAAGCGTGGCGGCCCGCGAAGCTCTCAAACTGCTCGTCGATGCGGGCCCCGGCAGAATCGAACAGGTAAACCAGCGGGATCCCGGCCGCGTTGGACTTCTCCTGCGCCGCTGTGATCTTCTCAAATGTCCTGTTTCCCCAGGTACCGGCCTTGACGCTGAAGTCGTTCGCGATCACGCAGACCTGACGGCCGTCGACGCGTCCGAAAGCGATGATGACGGCGTCGCCCGGCAGTCCGTCTTCGAAGCGGGCCAGCAGCCCGTCCTCAATGTATTCGTTGTCGTCAAACAGCAGGGCAAGACGTTCGCGGACCAGCAGCTTGCCGGACTCGACAATCTTCTTGCGGTTCTTCTCTGAACCGCCGATCTTCGCCTGCTCGAGCTTCTCCCGGAGAAGTTCGTGCACGGTGGGCGCCTCGGCTGCCGCCGTCGGCGCCTCGGCTTCCGTGATCGTGGTGGTGCTCATAAAGGCCTCCAGTTGAAAAGCAGATAAATACTTACGTCTAACCAGTATACGAACAAGCGCTCGCTCGTCTAGTCCCCCGACTGATTTCCCGGGCTCCGCGACAGGGTTTCCGTTCCTGAAAACGAAGGGAGGCCTGCCTGACGTGCATCAGGCAAGCCTCCCGCCAGCGGCCGTCAGGATCGGTAGTCGATCTCCAGGTCGGCGACATCCTGGTCAGCCAGGTTCACGACAATGTTGTCCGGAGTACGCGTCGTCATCCAGATCAGCTCCTCGGTCTTGCTGGCATTGCCTTCAATGTGGGGCATGAATGGCGGCACGAACACGAAATCGCCTTCCTCGAGGTAGACAATCTCGCTGTAACCCTCGCCGTAACGGATGAAACCGCGTCCCTTGAAGACATAGCCCCCGGTCTGCGCTTCCCCGTGGTGGTGCGGATCCGAAATTTCACCCGGGCCCGTGTAAACCTTTCCGAACCACAGCTTGTCTGCGGCACTGTTTTCCTTGCTCACACCCGAAATGCGCCGGGCATTCTGTGTCTGACCCGGGGCTGCCTGCAAATCGCCGGCACGGTGAACACGGAAGATGTCAGTGTTCCTGTTGATATCAAAAGCGACGTCTGTCATCGCTGGTCCTTTCAATGTGGCATCGGTGGCACGCTCGCGGATCGTCCAACCACGCAGGCGGACGCCCCTTTAGCAAGTATCCAGCCGAGGCCCACCCGGGTCAAGACAAACGTTTGTTCGCGCCGAATCTCCGCCATCTCCTTTCCGATCAGGCTGACCTTCGATGTACGAACAAACGCTTGTATTGACCCTGATTGTTTTCACGTGCAGAATCGACCTGCCGCCAACCAAAGGAGTTTGAGGATGCCCAAACGGATCACGTACTTGGAGAAACGCGACACGATGCCGCGCGAGGACTTCGCCGTCCACTGGTCTACCACGCATGCAGACATAGCGCGGGACCTGCCGGGAGTGACCGCCTACCGCCAGAACCACGTACGGCCGCTAGCGTCGCCTTCTCAGGCCGGCGCCTACGCCGTCGACGGCATCGTTGAACTTTGGTTCGGCGACGAGAGCGTGGTCCACGCCGCCTTCGATTCCGATGTCGCTCGGCGACTGGCCGCCGACGAACCAAACTTCCTCAGCGGGCTCACTGGCGGCCCGGTCTCGGCCGATGACCCCTACCAACCCTCACCACACAAGCTATGGCTGCTCGCGCGCTGGTGCAGCGACACATCCGCGGACCATGATGCGGTGACCGCATGGGCGAATCTCTTGGCGGCCGACTGGTCAGCAGCGCTCAACACGAGCGTCAATTTCCTGCAACCGGGTGCCCGGTTGCTGACGCGCAAAGTCCTGCGGTCCGAGTCACGAATTCCCCAAGTAGCGATTGCTTTCGGTTTTGCCGAAGGGCAGGCGGCGGCAGACGCAGCGGCGGCCATCGCAGACGACTTCGGCCAAATACACGGGGTGCTCGATGACATCTACGTATATCTCGCCGAGGAACGGGTAATCATCTGATGACGTGGGCCGATTTTGAGGACGCCAGGAATCTGAAAATCGACTATTTCCGCCACCTGGACGCAAAGCGCTGGGCCGACCTCAGACGCCTCTTCCACGACGACGCCGTGTTCGCGGGCTTCCCATTCGTGGCCGAGGACGCGGACGCGTTCGTCCAGGGTGTCGCCAGCTTCCTGCACGGGGTCGACTCGATCCATCTGGGCTTCATGCCCCGGATGACGGCAACCGCCGAAGACACGATCAGGGCAGTGTGGTCGATGCATGACTACCTGGTCTGGCCTAGGGACACCAGGGACTACCGCGGAGGCAAGGTCCCCGGACTCTACGGAATCCGGGGATACGGCACCTACGAGGAAGAATACCGACGGCTAAGTGGCCGGTGGCGAATTTCGGTCATGCGCCTCGTCCGGACACGTATTGACCTACTGACTGGGGAATCGGCACCTCTTCAAAACCAGGATTTTTTGGCGGCAGATCCCCTGTGGCTGTCATCCGGCTCACCGGCCTAACCGATAGCGGAAGCGCATTTCATGGTCCGCTCCCGATAGTTCTGACCAGATCGTAATGTCCATCACTGCACGGGCTCACGGACCGGCGGAACGGACTCTTGGTGCCCGGCTTGCCCAAAAGCTTGGCAGTACCCTTCACGTACGCCCGCACCTCGTCGGCCGTCAGCGGACCTCCCTGCGCAGGCACATGAGCTCTCGTCGACGTCGGTCATGCTGTCGTGCAAAGCGCGGGCAATGAAGGGATATGAACAACCAGCCAGGCAGCAGCCACCACCGCAACCGGTCGGGATGGCGCGCTCAAACCCCGAGCGTCATGTAATTGTCCAGCACGGAGGCAATGAACAGGTATGAAGAACAGCAGGTCAGCCGGCACCTCGCTCCAGGACACCTCGTCAAGAATTCACAGAGTCATGCAGTAGCCGCCGGAGACAACGATGAAGAAGCAGAAAGAACACCACGAGCCCGACAGGAGGAACCCAGTGAAGAACCAACGACGCGGAACAGGAGTCCGAGCCAAATATTTCTCACGTCATGCTGCCCAGGCCACCGACGTCCATGAACAGGTAACTAACGACAAACGGTCGATCAGCAAGGTACACAAGGAGGCAACCAGCCACCAATGAAAAAGGCCCCCGAAGGGGCCCTTCACAACACAATTTGTCCACACTCAGAGGCCTAAAGGCCCCTGAACAGGTAAAACACGTGCCCAAGGTGGGACTCGAACCCACACACCTTTCGATACCGCATTTTGAGTGCGGCGCGTCTGCCAATTCCGCCACTCGGGCGCGGAGTACATGGAGTAACAATCGTAGGCTCACAGCGAAGTGTGATCAACGCAGCCACTACCAGTGCGCGGAATTACTCTACATGCAGATAGGCTAAAACCCAGAATCGCGCCACCGCCGTCGCAACAAGCCATGCCGATCCAAGTACAAGCGCGGGGCCCAACTAAGATAGTCATAGTCCTGCCGTACCTTTTCAAGGAGATCCCGTGTCAGAACCGACGGAGTCAAACAAAACGTCCCAGCCGGCGCGCCGCGTCGTCGTGGCCGAAGACGAAACCCTCATCCGCCTGGACATCATCGAAATCCTGCGGGGCGAAGGCTACGACGTCATCGGCGAGGCCGACAACGGCGAGAAGGCCGTGCAGCTGGCCGAGGAGCTCAAGCCGGACCTCGTCCTCATGGACGTCAAGATGCCTGTCATGGACGGCATCTCCGCGGCCGAGAAGATCGTCAAGGCACGCATCGCCCCCGTTGTCCTGCTGACCGCGTTCAGCCAGAAGGAACTCGTGGAGCGCGCACGCGACGCCGGCGCCATGGCCTACGTGGTGAAGCCCTTCACCCCGGCCGACCTGATCCCGGCCCTGGAGATCGCGCTGTCCCGCCATGAGGAGATCAAGGCCCTCGAAGCCGAGGTCACCGACCTGCAGGAACAGTTCGCCACCCGCAAGCTCGTGGAACGCGCAAAGAGCCTGCTGACCACCAAGATGGGCCTGACGGAGCCGGAAGCCTTCCGCTGGATCCAGAAGACATCGATGGACCGCCGCCTCAGCATGCGCGAAGTGGCCGAGACCATCATCAACCAGGTCAACTAGCGCCAGCAGCAGCAAAACAAAGTAGGACCCCGGCAAAGCGCCGGGGTCCTTTTCCGTGCCGCGGAGGCCATGAAAAACAAAAAAGAAAGGACCCCCGCCGCCGGCAAACCGGTGGCGGAGGTCCCTTTCAGGCCAGGCTACTCAGCAGGAGCGGCAACCTTGTTCTTCTTCTTCTTTTCCGGCCACGGGCCGAGCTTTTCCTTCTTCTCGGTGGCCTCGCCCGTGCGGGACGTGTCAGCGAGATCGCCCACCTTGTGGACCTTCAGCGAGTTGGTCGAACCCGCCTTTCCTGGAGGGGAACCGGCAGCGATGACCACGAGGTCGCCGTCTTCCACCAGGTTCATATCCAGCAGGCTCTGGTCCACCTGAGCGGTCATTTCATCCGTGTGGCCCACCATGGCAACCAGCTGCGGCTGGATGCCCCAAGTCAGCGCCAGCTGGTTCCACACGTGCTCCACCGGGGTGAACGCGAAGACCGGCTTGATCGGGCGCAGGCGGGACAGGCGGCGCGCCGAGTCACCGGACTGCGTGAACGTACAGATGTACTTGGCGTCCAGCTGGTCGGCGATTTCGACGGCGGCACGGGTGATGGCGCCACCGCGGGTCTTGGGCTTGGTCCCCAGCGGGGGGACGCGCTCCAGACCGTGCTCCTCGGTGGACTCGATGATCCGGGCCATGGTCTTGACCGTCTCGATCGGGTACTTGCCCACGCTGGTCTCACCGGAGAGCATGACTGCGTCGGCGCCGTCGAGCACCGCGTTGGCGCAGTCGGAAGCCTCTGCACGGGTTGGGCGCGGGTTGTCGATCATCGACTCGAGCACCTGGGTGGCCACGATGACCGGCTTCGCCCAGCGGCGTGCCAGTTCGATGGCGCGCTTCTGCACGATCGGCACTTCCTCCAGGGGAAGCTCCACGCCGAGGTCGCCACGGGCCACCATGATCGCATCAAACGCGTCGATGATCTCGTGGAGCTGGTCCACGGCCTGCGGCTTCTCAATCTTCGCAATCACCGGAACCCGGCGGCCTTCTTCGTCCATGATCTCGTGGACGCGCTTGATGTCGGCAGCGTCACGGACGAAGGACAGGGCAACGAGGTCGACGCCGCGGCGGATGGCCCAGCGCAGGTCGTCCTCGTCCTTCTCGCTCAGTGCGGGGACGTTGACGGCAACACCCGGGAGGTTGATGCCCTTGTTGTTGGACACGTACCCGCCCACGGTCACCTTGGCGACAACCTTCACGTCGTCCACCTCGAGGGCGCGCAGCGCCACCTTGCCGTCGTCGATCAGCAGGGCGTCGCCCGGGTTGACGTCCTCGGTGAGGCTCTTGAGGGTGGTGGAGCAGATGTCCTTCGTGCCGGGCACGTCTTCAGTGGTGATCGTGAAGATGTCCCCCACGGCCAGCAGGTGCGGACCGTCAACAAACCGGCCCAGGCGGATCTTGGGGCCCTGCAGGTCAGCCATGATCGCCACGGCCTTGCCCAGGTCCGACGCTGCCTTGCGGACATTCTCATAAGTGTTGTCGTGCACGGAGTAGTCGCCGTGGCTCATGTTCATGCGGGCTACATCAACGCCGGCTTCCAGCACCGCGAGGGTGTTTTCGTAGCTGGCAATGGCCGGTCCGAAGGTGGCCACAATCTTTGCGCGTCTCATATACCTACCCTATTTGTCACTTGCATTGGTTAAGTTGTCGCGGAGATGAATTCCCCGGGTCGGCCGCCACGAAGGAAGGCGCATTACAGGACGGCGATGGCGCGGTCCGTCGGAGCCACAGGTGCAGGAAGGATGGTGCTGCCCATCAGGTACTTGTCCACGGCAGCAGCGGCGGCACGGCCTTCGGCAATGGCCCACACGATCAGGGACTGTCCGCGGCCGGCGTCGCCCGCCACGAAGACACCCTCGGTGTTAGTCATGTAGTAGCCGTCGCGGGCCACGTTGCCGCGGCCGTCGAACTCGGCGCTGACCTGCTCGGTGATGCCGGCGGGCTCCGCTCCGGTGAAGCCCAGGGACAGGAACACCAGGTCGGCCGGGATGATCCGCTCGGTACCCGCCTTGGGGAGGCGCTTGCCGTCCACGAATTCGGTCTCTGCAACCTTGACGCCGGTCAGCTTGCCGTCCTCGCCCACGAACTCAACGGTGGAGGCGAGGTACGTGCGCTCACCGCCTTCCTCGTGGGCGCTAGCCACCTCGAAGAGGGTGGGGAACGTCGGCCACGGCTGGTGGCCGGCGCGCTCCAGCGGCGGCTGCTTTCCGATGGCCAGTGTGGTCACCGAAGCTGCCTGGTGGCGGTGCGCCGTGCCGATGCAGTCCGCACCGGTGTCGCCGCCGCCGAGGATAACCACGTGCTTGCCGCGGGCATCGATGTGGTTTTCCGGGGACTCCCCCGCCACCACGCGGTTGGACGGCACCAGGTAATCCATGGCGAAGTGCACGCCGTCGAGGTCGCGGCCCGGGATGGGCAGGTCACGCGGCACGGTGGCGCCGGTGGCGATGACCACGGCGTCGTAGCGGCGGCGCAGCTGCTCCCACGTGACGTCCGTACCGACGGCGACGCCGGTGCGGAAGCGGGTGCCTTCGGCCTTCATCTGCTCGAGCCGGCGGTCCACCTGCTCTTTTTCCATCTTGAAGTCGGGGATGCCGTACCGCAGCAGGCCGCCGATCTTGTCGTCCCGTTCGTACACGGCCACGGTGTGGCCGACTCGGGTCAGCTGCTGTGCAGCCGCCAGCCCGGCAGGGCCGGAACCGACGACGGCGACCGTCTTGCCGGTGAGGCGGTGCGGGGGCAGGGGGTTGACCCAGCCGTTGTCGAACGCCTCATCGATGATGGACACCTCGACCTGCTTGATGGTCACGGCAGGCTGGTTGATGCCCAGCACACAGGACGCCTCGCACGGGGCGGGGCAGAGCCGGCCGGTCCATTCGGGGAAGTTGTTGGTGGCGTGCAGCCGCTCAATCGCTTCCTCGCCCTTGTCCCGCCACATGAGGTCGTTCCACTCGGGAATCAGGTTCCCCAGCGGGCAGCCCTGGTGGCAGAACGGTACGCCGCAGTCCATGCAGCGGCCGGCCTGGCTCTTCAGAACACCCTTTTCCTGGGCCTCGTAAACTTCTTTCCAGTCCATGATGCGGACGGGAACGGGACGGCGCGGCTGGGTTTCACGCTGACGTACTTTCAGAAATCCGCGTGGATCAGCCACCGGTCACCTCCAGGATTCGAGACCAAACTTCTTCGCCGTCGGGGTCAAGGCCCTCTTCGATGGCGTCAAGACGGGTTTGCAGCACTGCAGCGTAGTCGCGCGGCAGCACCTTGGTAATGCGGGCGGCGGTGTCGTCGAAGTTGTCGAGCAGACGCGCCGCCAGCTGGGATTCGGTTTCCTCCACGTGCTTGACCAGCAGGCCGTGGACGATGTCGCGGTCCTCGGCGTCCAGCTCGAGGAGCTGGAGTTCGCCGGACTGCAGGGCTTCCTTGTTGACCCGGGCCGTGTCGAGATCCAGCACATAGGCCGTACCACCGGACATGCCGGCGCCGAAGTTGCGGCCGGTCCGGCCGATGATCAGCGTCTGGCCGCCGGTCATGTACTCACAGCCGTGGTCGCCGATGCCTTCGACAACCGCGGTGGCGCCCGAGTTGCGGACCAGGAAGCGTTCGCCCACCTGGCCGCGCAGGAACAGCTCGCCGCTGGTCGCGCCGTAGCCGATCACGTTGCCGGCAACCACGTTGCGCTCAGCCTGGAACACGTTGGTGCGGTCCGGGCGGACGATGATCCGGCCGCCGGACAGGCCCTTGCCGACGTAGTCGTTGGAGTCGCCGTACATGCGCAGCGTGATGCCGGCAGGCAGGAAGGCGCCCAGCGACTGGCCGGCGGTGCCGTTCAGCGTGACGTCGATCGTGTCCGTGGCCAGCACGTCCGTACCGAACGTCTTGGTCACGACGTGGCCCAGCATGGTGCCCACCGAGCGGTCGGTGTTGATGACGTCAACCGTGATTTTCACCGGGGCACGGTCGGTCAGTGCTTCGGCGGCCATGGTGATGAGCCGCTGGTCGAAGTGCTTGTCCAGCTCGTGGTTCTGGCCGGTCAGGTTCCGCAGCGGGGCGTCGTCGTCGAACTCCAGGCCGTGCAGGATCGGATCCAGGTCCAGGCCTTCGGCCTTCCAGTGGCTGATGGCCTCCTGGGTGTCCAGCATTTCGGCGTGGCCGATCGCTTCCTCGATGCTCCGGAAGCCGAGCTCCGCGAGGATTTCGCGGACTTCCTCGGCCAGGAACTCGAAGAAGTTCACCACGAACTCCGGCTTGCCGCTGAAGCGCGCACGCAGTTCGGGGTTCTGGGTGGCAACGCCCACCGGGCAGGTGTCCAGGTGGCAGACGCGCATCATGATGCAGCCCTCAACCACCAGCGGCGCCGTGGCGAAGCCGAATTCCTCGCCGCCGAGCAGGGCGGCAATGACGACGTCGCGTCCCGTCTTGAGCTGGCCGTCCACCTGGACCACCACGCGGTCGCGCAGGCCGTTGAGCATGAGGGTCTGCTGGGTCTCAGCGAGACCCAGCTCCCACGGCACGCCGGCGTGCTTGAGCGAGTTCAGCGGCGAGGCGCCGGTACCGCCGTCGTGACCGGAAACAAGCACGACGTCGGCCTTCGCCTTGGTCACACCGGCGGCAACTGTGCCGATGCCCACCTCGGAGACGAGCTTGACGTGCACCCGGGCAGAGGGGTTCGCGCGCTTGGCATCGTAGATGAGCTGCGCGAGGTCCTCGATCGAGTAGATGTCGTGGTGCGGGGGCGGGGAGATGAGTCCGACGCCGGGGGTCGAGTGGCGCGTCCGGGCAACCCAGGGGTAGACCTTCTGGGCCATCAGCTGGCCGCCTTCGCCGGGCTTGGCTCCCTGGGCCATCTTGATCTGGATGTCGTCCGCGTTGCTCAGGTAGAGGCTCGTGACGCCAAAACGGCCCGAGGCAATCTGCTTGACGGCCGAACGGCGCTCCGGATCCAGCAGGCGGTCCACGTCCTCGCCGCCCTCACCGGTGTTGGACTTGCCGCCCAGCCGGTTCATGGCGATCGCGAGGGTCTCGTGGGCTTCCTTCGAGATGGAGCCGTAGCTCATGGCACCCGTGGAGAAGCGCTTGACGATGCTGGAGACCGGCTCGACTTCCTCGAGCGGCACGGCGGGGCGCACACCGTCCTTGAACTTGAGCAGACCGCGCAGGGTCATCAGGTTCTCGGACTGGTCGTCCACGCCCTTGGTGTAGGCCTTGAAGATGTCGTAGCGGCGCTCACGCGTGGCGTGCTGCAGCCGGAAGACCGTCTCCGGGTTGAAAAGGTGCGGTTCGCCGTCGCGGCGCCACTGGTACTCGCCGCCGCCCAGCAGGGGCCGGTGCGGCTGCTCGATGCCGCCCTCCGGGTAGGCCATCTGGTGCCGCGCGGAGACCTCTGCCGCGATGACGTCCAGGCCCACGCCGCCCAGCTGGGAGTGCGTGCCGGCGAAGAATTCGTCCACGAGCTCCTGGCCCAGGCCCAGCGCCTCGAACGTCTGGGCGCCGGTGTAGGACGCCACGGTAGAGATGCCCATCTTGGACATGATCTTCAGGACGCCCTTGCCGAGGCCCTTGATCAGGTTGTAGACACCGTCCTGCGGGGTCACGCCCACCACGTCGCCGGCTGCGATGAGCTGTTCGACGGATTCCATGGCCAGGTACGGGTTCACGGCGGACGCGCCGTAGCCCACGAGGACTGCCACGTGGTGCGTTTCGCGGACGTCGCCGGCCTCGACCACCAGGGCGGTCTTGGTGCGGTTGGCGCTGCGCAGCAGGTGGTGGTGCACGGCGCTGACCAGCAGCAGGGACGGGATCGGGGCCCACTGTGCGTTGGAGTCGCGGTCGGAGAGGACCACGTACTGCACGCCGCGGTTGATGGCACCGGAGACCTGCTCGCAGATTTCGGTGAGACGTGCACGCAGCGCGTTCTCGCCGCCCTCGGGGCGGTAGAGGCCGCGGACCTTCATGGCCACGCGGTTGCCCTCGGCGTCCTCGATGTTGGCGATCTTGGCGAGCTGATCGTTGTTGATCACCGGGAACGGCAGGGAGACCTGCGGTTGGCGCACCTGCTTGGTGTCCAGAAGGTTGCCGTTCGGGCCGATGGCGCATGTCAGGGACGTGACCAGTTCTTCACGGATGGCGTCCAGCGGCGGGTTGGTGACCTGCGCGAAGGACTGCACGAAGTAGTCGAAGAGCAGGCGCGGGCGCTTGGAGAGCACGGCCACCGGGGTGTCGGAGCCCATGGCGCCCAGCGGCTCGGCGCCGGTGCGGGCCATCGGGCCCAGCAGGATCTTCAGCTCTTCGGTGGTGTAGCCGAAGGTGCGCTGGCGGATGTTCACGGACGCGGCCGTGTGCACCACGTGCTCGCGTTCGGGCAGCTCGTTGAGGTCGATCAGGTTGTCCTTGACCCACTCGGCCCAGGGGTTCGCCGCGGCGACCTCGGCCTTGACCTCGTCGTCGCCGATGATGCGGCCGGCTTCGGTGTCCACCAGGAACATCTTGCCGGGCGAGACGCGGCCCTTCTTGACCA
Source organism: Arthrobacter globiformis (assembly GCF_046536215.2). Classification (GTDB taxonomy): domain Bacteria; phylum Actinomycetota; class Actinomycetes; order Actinomycetales; family Micrococcaceae; genus Arthrobacter; species Arthrobacter globiformis_E. The sequence goes on from NZ_CM143421.1 coordinate 1,016,127, forward strand.
CCTTGGAGGGTTCGACGTCGATGACGCCCACCTCGGAGGCGAAGACGACCAGGCCGTCCTCGGTGATCCAGTACCGGCCGGGACGCAGGCCGTTGCGGTCCAGGGTGGCACCCACGAGGGCGCCGTCGGTGAACGAAACGGCGGCGGGGCCGTCCCAGGGTTCCATCAGGAGGGAGTGGTACTCATAGAACGCACGGCGCGCCGGATCCATCGTGGCGTGGTTTTCCCAGGCCTCGGGGATCATCATCATGATGGCGTGCGTGATGGGGCGGCCGGACAGCCACAGCAGCTCGGCTACCTCGTCGAAGGACGCGGAGTCGGACGCGCCGGGGGTGCAGATCGGGAACAGCTCTTCCGGCGAGTCGCCCAGCAGCGGGTTGGCGAGCTGGGACTGGCGGGCGCGCATCCAGTTCCGGTTGCCCTTGACGGTGTTGATTTCACCGTTGTGGGCGATGGTGCGGAACGGCTGCGCCAGCGGCCAGGACGGGAAGGTGTTGGTGGAGAAGCGTGAGTGGACGATCGCCAGCTTGGTCTTGAAGCGCTTGTCCGACAGGTCCGGGTAGAACGGCTCCAGCTGGGCAGTGGTCAGCATGCCCTTGTAGACGATGGTCCGGGAGGACAGCGACGGGAAGTACACGCCGAACTTGTTCTGTGCGCGCTTGCGGATCCGCCAGGCGCGGCCGTCCAGGTCGTTGCGGTCCAGCTGCTCGCCGGTTGCCGAGGCAAAGAACGGCTGGGAGAAGTACGGCATGCAGGCGCGCGCCATGGCACCGACCAGGTCGGCGACGACGGGAACCTCGCGCCACCCCAGGACGGTGAGCCCCTCGTCGGCGGCCAGGCCCTCGATGCCGGCCTTGGCGGCGTCGGCCTCGCGCTGCTCAGCAGGCAGGAAGGCGGTGCCCACCACGTACTGGCCGGGAGCCGGAAGTTCGAATTCGGTGACGGCGCGGAAGAACTCGTCCGGCACCTGCATCAGGAGGCCGGCGCCGTCACCCGTTCCCTCATCGGCACCGACGGCACCGCGGTGCTCGAGGTTGCGCAGGGCGGTGAGGGCGGCGTCGACAATGTCGTAGCCGGGCTCGCCGCGCAGGGTGGCGATAATCGCAAGACCGCAGGCGTCCTTCTCCTGCTCCGGGTTGTAGAGCCCGGATGCCTCGGGGAGCGCCGCAAACCGCTTGAACGGCGACATGGCGGCGTCCGGCTGGTTCGGTTCGGACCAGCTGGGGCTTGAAAGAGTTTGGGTCATGGGAGACGTCCTTCCTCCTGATCGTGCGTATGGAAGGGACAACGTTGGCCCCACTCAGAGCGCCTCTGTGATGGGCACAACAAAGTGTTACTGCTTACTGGAAATTGTAGGGCAGGCATACGTGCTGAACTAACAGTTACGCAGGCTTCCGCCCCGGGCTTGACCGGGCAGCAGCTCTATGCTGACCGGAGTCGCCTCTGCCACGACGCTGTGGTGATGGGCGCTCCGAGCGGTAACTCTCTGCTGCCCTGGGTACCGGCGCCTTCTAGCGTGTGCTGTCGGCCTCCGGCGCGGTCCCGGTGTCTGTGCCACCGGACTTTCCGGTGTTCCGCGACTCCGCGGCGGTTGGGGTTCCGCCGGTGGATGCCGGGACTGCTTCCGTTTGGGCAGAAGCTAGCCCGGAACCGCTTTGGTTATCAGGGAGATTACCACGCGATTCACTATCTGAGACAACACGGTCCGTATCACGGACCGGGTGGCCGGTCACATTCGGGGCGGAACCGGAGTCCTTAGGCGCATCGTCGCCCGGCGCTTCCTTCTTGCCTGGCGCCGGAACTGCCGACGCCGAACCTGCCGTTCCAGCGGCAGCCCGCTTCCCGCCGTCGGCCTTTACGGACGCCAGCTCCCCGCCGTCGGTCTTTACGGACGCCAGCTCCCCGCCGTCGGTCTCCGCGGCAACCGCGGGGGCCGGCTCACGGCCGGGCAGGTAGACACTGTCCGGGTCGCCGTCCTTGCGCCGGCCCAGCCAGATGAACACGGCCAGCGCGGCGATGAACACGAAGATGCTGGTCCAGACGTTCAGGCGGGTGGTGATGCCGAACAGGCTGATCTGCTCGGCGTCGTCAATCCGCATGGCCTCAATCCAGACCCGGCCCAGCGTGTAGTACATGGCGTACAGCCAGAACAGCCGGCCGCGGCGGAAATGGAACCGGCGGTCGAGGGCCAGCAGGATCAGCACACCCGCAATGTTCCACAGGGATTCGTAGAGGAACGTGGGGTGGAAGAGGGTATCTGCCGGGTAGCCGGCCGGGAAGTTGGCGTTGTCCGCGTCTACCTGGAGTCCCCACGGCAGCGTGGTGCGGCCGCCGAAGAGTTCCTGGTTGAAGTAGTTACCCCACCGGCCGAGGGCCTGCGCCAGCAGCAACCCAGGGGCCGCGGCATCGATGAAGGCAGTGAGCTTGACCCCGGCCCGGCGGCAGCCGATCCAGGCGCCGAACGCACCCAGCACCACGGCGCCCCAGATTCCGAGGCCGCCGCGCTGGATCTGCGGAATCAGGGACAGGTCCCCGGTGCCGTCGAAGCCGGGGCCGAAGTACGCGTCCGGGGACGAGAACACGTGGTAGAGCCGGCCGCCGATGATGCCGAACGGGATGGCCCAGATGGCGATGTCCCAGACGCTGCCTTCAGGGGCGCCGCGCCTGGCCCAGCGGACGGACGTCAGCCATAGGCCGACGACGATGCCCGCCAGGATGCACAGGGCGTAGGCATGGATGCGGAGCGATCCCCACGGCAGCGGAATATCGAATCCGGACCAGTCCGGGCTCGGGATGCTTGCGGGCACCATACCGGCTGAAAGCAGGCCAGACTGTACCAGTGCGGCTGCGGTGAGGAACGTCTGCATGGTTGCGTTACTTCCTGGTCAGTCCGGTACTGAGGTCTTTGGTGAGCTGCGCGACGGCGTCCACGCCGCCGTCGCGGACGGCCGCGACGAGCGCCGAGCCGACGATCACGCCGTCCGCGTAGGCGGCGATCTCCGCGACCTGCTCGGCGGTGGAGACACCCAGGCCGACGCAGACGCGCTCCGCGCCCGCGGCCTTGGCCGCGGCCACGACGTCCTCGGCCGCCGAACTCACCGACGAGCGGGCGCCGGTGACACCCATGATGGACACGGCGTAGACGAAGCCGCGGCTCGCGTCCACGGTCCGGCGCATGCGCTCGGGCGTGGAGGAGGGCGCCACCAGGAAGACACGGTCCAGGCCGTACTTCTCCGAGGCGTCCATCCACTCGGCTGCTTCATCCGGGATCAGGTCCGGAGTGATGAGCCCTGCTCCCCCGGCCTCGGCCAGGCGGCGCGAAAACTCGTCCACGCCCATCCGGACCACCGGGTTCCAGTACGTCATGACCAGCACGGCGGCGTCGGTCTGGCTGGTGATGCCGGCGACGACGTCAAAGACCTGGTGCACATGGAACCCCTTGGCCAGGGCCTCGGTGGTGGCGGCCTGGATGACCGGGCCGTCCATGACCGGATCGGAGTACGGGATGCCGATTTCGATCAGGTCGGCGCCGTTCCGGGCCAGGGCGATGCCCGCGGCGATGGTTTCCTCGACGCTGGGGTACCCGGCGGGCAGGTAGCCGATGAGGGCCGCGCGGCCTTCCGCGCGGGCCTTGTCGATCGCGATGGCCGACTTGCTGGTGATGTCCGCCGTGGTCACAGCTGTTCCCCTTCCTTGCCGATGGCCGCCTCGGCCGAGTCCTTCTCCAGGAGGTCGAACCACTCCGCGGCGGTGGCCACGTCCTTGTCGCCCCTGCCGGACAGGTTCACGATGACGATCTTGTCTGCGGCTCCGGCGGTGCCGGCTTCCGCCGCCAGTCGCTGGCCCACCTTGATGGCGCCGGCGAGGGCGTGCGAGGACTCGATCGCGGGGATGATGCCCTCGGTGCGGCACAGGAGGCGGAATGCTTCCATCGCTTCGCTGTCGGTGATCGGCTCGTAACTGACGCGTCCGATGTCGGCAAGGTAGGAGTGCTCTGGTCCGACGCCGGGGTAGTCCAGGCCGGCGGAAATGGAGTGCGACTCGATGGTCTGGCCGTCGTCGTCCTGCATCAGGTAGGAGCGTGCGCCGTGCAGCACGCCGGGCCGACCGAGCGTGATGGTGGCCGCGTGGCGGCCGGTCTCGACGCCGTCGCCGCCGGCCTCAAAGCCGTAGATCTTCACGGACGGGTCATCGAAGAAGCCGTGGAAGATGCCGATGGCGTTGGAGCCGCCGCCGATGCAGGCGCAGACGGCATCCGGCAGCCGGCCGGCCTGCTCGAGGATCTGGGCGCGGGCCTCCTCGCCGATGACCTCGTGGAAGTAGCGGACCAGGGCCGGGAAGGGGTGGGCGCCGGCTGCCGTGCCAAGGAGGTAATGGGTGTTGCCGACGTTGGCCACCCAGTCCCGCAGGGCTTCGTTGATCGCGTCCTTCAGGGTCTGCGACCCGTTGGTGACGGGGATGACCGTGGCGCCCAGGAGTTCCATCCGGGCCACGTTCAGCGCCTGCCGGCGGCAGTCTTCGGCGCCCATGTAGACGACGCACTCCAGGCCCAGCAGCGCGGCAGCCGTGGCACTGGCCACACCGTGCTGCCCGGCGCCGGTTTCGGCGATGACGCGGGTCTTGCCCATCCGCTTGGCCAGCAAAGCCTGGCCCAGCACGTTGTTGATCTTGTGCGAACCGGTGTGGTTCAGGTCCTCGCGCTTGAGGAAGATCCGGACACCGCCGGCATGCTCGGCAAAGCGCTTGGCCTCGGTCAGCAGCGAGGGCCGGCCGGAGTAGTTCTTGTTCAGGTCCGCGATCTGGGCGGTGAACTCGGGATCGGCCTTGGCCTTCTCGAACGTATCCTCGAGCTCGTCCAGGGCGGCGATCAGTGACTCAGGCATCCAGCGGCCCCCGTAGGCGCCGAAGTAGGGTCCCGGGGCGTGGCGCAGCGAGGTGCCTCCCTGCAGGAATGCATCCACCGAGCCCTGGTCAGAGCCGGCTGTTGGCGCGTCGGCCATCAGTCTCACCATCCTGTTCACTTTTTCTTGTTGATGTCAGGCGCCATCCGTCCGCACGGCGTGCGGACGGACGGTGCCACGGTTGGGTGGGAGCTCAGGCCCGGGCGGCGATGGCCGCGGCCCCGGCCGCCGCGAACTCCGCGATGCGTTCACGCGGGGTGGCGTCGCTGACGAGCGCCTCCCCCACGAGGATGGCGTTGGCGCCGTGCGCCGCGTAGTGCGCGACGTCGTCGGCGTTGCGAACGCCCGACTCCGCCACCACCACGGCTCCGGCGGGAATGCTGCCGGCGAGAGAGGCGAAAACGGAACGGTCGACGTCGAGCGTCTTAAGGTTGCGGACGTTGACGCCGATGATCCGGGCGTCGGCGGCCACGGCGCGCTCGACTTCCTCCGGCGTGTGTGTTTCCACCAGCACGTTCATGCCCAGCTCGCGGCTGAGGGCGCTGAATTCGCGCAGCTGCTGGTCGGACAGCGCGGCCACGATCAGCAGGATGAGATCCGCACCGTGGGCGCGGGCTTCCCAGATCTGGTATTCGTCCAGAGTGAAGTCCTTGCGCAGCAGCGGGACGTCCACCCGGGCGCGGACGGCGTCCAGGTCAGCCAGCGAACCGTTGAAACGGCGCTGCTCGGTGAGCACGCTGATCACCGAGGCTCCGCCGTCGGCGTACTGCACGGCCAGCGACGCGGGATCCGCGATGCTGGCGAGGTCGCCCTTGGAGGGGCTGCGGCGCTTGATCTCGGCGATGACCTTGAGCTCGCCGCGGTCCTGGGACAGCCCGCCGAGGGCAGCCCAGGCGTCACGGGCAGGAGCCGCCGCCAGGGCGCGGTCCTTCAGTTCCGCGAGGGACACGAGGCGCTTCCGGTCCTCCATGTCCTCCCTGACACCGGCGTTGATGTCGTCGAGAACAGTCACGGTTAGTGGCCGGTGTTCTTGATCTTGCTGCCGCCCACGCCGTAGCCGGCCTTGCGCATAATGAAGCCGGCCAGCAGGCCGACGAACATGACGGCGATGCCGGCCCAGAAGATCGGGGTGTTGGCAATGACGAACGCGATGGAGGCGATGAGGGCGCCGATGAGCATGACGATCACGCAGGTCCAGGCGGCCGGGCTGTTGCCGTGGCCCAGGTCGATGCTGTGGTCGATGCCGTGGTGCTCCTTGGGGGCCGCGGGCTTTGTACCGGAAACAGTGGCTTTGCTCATGTGAATCTCCTCAGGATCAATACTGCTTACATTCTGCCATTTTTTGCCGCGGCCTTCGGCATCGCGGCCGGGGTGCGTGGCTGCATGACCCGCGGCTCAGGTGGGGTCGTCGCCCCGGGAGAGCCTGTCCCAGCTGTCGATCTCGTCCACCGGGCCGGCCTGCTCATCCGCGGGACCCGCCGCCGCGGCGTCGTATTTGGTCCGTGACTTCCAGTACCGCCCCGCCGGAACCACCAGCAGGCCGCCAACGGCCAGCAGGGAACCTGCGACGACGGCGAGCACCGGGAAGGCGCTGACACTTACGTCCGCGGTCCCTCCGGAGACGCCGGTGGCGGCGGCGATGGAGCCCTGGGCCGCGGCGAGCGGATCAGCGAGGACAGTAGCGGCGGCCGCGATGATGCCGGCCGCTGCCAGCACGATGATGGCCGTGATGACCCAGCGTGCGATTTTTCCGGCGATGGACGCCGCGAGGCCGCCGGCCAGCGCCACGAGGGCAAGGGCGGTGACCGTGGTGGCTGCCTTGCTGCCCTGGACCTGGAGGCCGTCGCCGCCGGCGGCCTGGCCTACCTGCTGGGGGTCGAGGTGGACTGTCAGCCAGGTCTGCGTGGTGGTGCCGAAGGCCGCCAGCGCCAGGGCAGCGATCAGCAGCACCACCGTGGACTTGCGGGCCCAGCCCGGCACCGTGCGGCGCGTTTTGCCGGGCACGGCGGATCCGGCGGGAACCGCCATCAGGAGTTTGCCTCGGTGACGGAGTCCGGGCTGATGTTGTGCAGCGAGCCGGCCGTGTGGACGGCACGCAGCGGGGCGGCCGCCTTGTTGACAGTTTCCTGTGCCTCGGCCGGGTTGCTCGAATCAGCCACAATGCCGCCGCCCGCCTGCACGTAGGCACGGCCTTCCCGCAGCAGGGCGGAGCGGATGGCGATGGCCATGTCCATGTCGCCGGCGAAGTCCAGGTAGCCCACCACGCCGCCGTAGATGCCGCGCCGGTGGGGTTCGAGCTCATCCAGGAGGCGCAGGGCGCGCGGCTTCGGGGCACCGGAGAGTGTACCGGCCGGGAAGGTGGCCTTCAGAACGTCGTAGGCCTTCGCCGTGGGGGCCAGGCGTCCGACGACGGTGGAGACCAGGTGCATGATGTGGCTGAACCGCTCCACCTCCATGAACTGGGTGACGTCCACGGAACCCGCGACGCAGACCTTCGAGAGGTCGTTCCGGGACAGGTCCACCAGCATGAGGTGTTCCGCCCGTTCCTTCTGGTCCGCGAGGAGTTCCTCGGCCAGGGCCTTGTCCGCGTCCACGGTCTTGCCGCGCGGCCGGGAGCCGGCAATGGGGTGGGTGATGACGTCCTCGCCGGTCACGGTGACCAGCGCCTCCGGCGACGACCCCACGATCGAGTACTGCCGGCCGGCGGCATCCTCGAGGCTGAAGATGTACATGTACGGGCTCGGGTTGGTGTTCCGCAGCACCCGGTAGACGTCCAGCGGCGACGCCCCGCACTCCATCTCGAAGCGGCGGGAGATGACCACCTGGAAGACTTCGCCGTCCACGATCGCCTCTTTGCCCCGGTCGAGGGCGGCCAGGTACTCGGGCTCGTGCCAGCGCTCCTGGACGCTGGCGGCGAAATCGAGCGCGGCCGGCTCCAGCACGGACACCGGCTGGAGCACCGGGGTGCTGATGCGCGCCAGCAGCTCCTTCACGCGGGCGACGGCGTCATGCCAGGCCTCGTCGACTCGTTCGGAGCTGTTGTCGAAGTTGATGGCGTTGGCGATCAGCAGCACCGTGCCGTCCATGTTGTCGTGGACGGCCATGTCGGTGACCAGGTTCAGGGCCAGTTCGGGCAGCTGCAGGTCGTCCTCGGGCGGGCTGGTGAGCTTTTCCCAGTGACGGACCGTCTCCCAGCCAAGGAAGCCCACCAGGCCGGAGGTGAACGGCGGAAGCCCGTCGAACCGGTCGGTACGCAGCGCCTCGATGGTGTCGCGGATGGCATCAACCGGATTTCCGTCCACGGGCACACCCGCCGGCGGCTCACCCAGCCAGTGAGCCTGTCCGTCCTTGGTGGTCAGCGTGGCGCGGGACCGGGAACCGATGAAGGAGTAGCGGGACCAGGCGCCGCCGACGGCCGCCGACTCCATGAGGAACGTGCCCGGCTGGCCCTGTGCCAGCTTCCGGTACAGCCCAATCGGGGTTTCCGCGTCCGCCAGCACCTTGAGCCGCACAGGGATGACGCGGCTGTGGGCGGCGAGTTCCCGGAATTCTTCCAGGCCAGGGCTGATGATTCCGAGGTCCTGCATCGCTATTGGTTCTCCGTCTGTTCTTGGTATGAAGCCTGTTGGCTGGCCCTGCTGATGGTGCGGGCCGTTGGGTGGAACCCTGTCGGGTGGAGCCCGGTCCGGTGGGAGCGGCGGCCGCTAGCTGGCCGGGCCTGCCACAACATCGAAGTCCCTGCCGTCGAAGCAGGTCCGGGTACCGGTGTGGCACGCTGCCCCCACTTGGTCCACCCGCACGAGGAGGGCGTCGCCGTCGCAGTCCAGGGCCACCGACTTGACCCACTGCACGTGGCCGGACGTGTCACCCTTGCGCCAATACTCCTGGCGGGAGCGCGAGTAGAACGTCACGCGGCCGGTGGTCAGAGTCCTGTTCAGTGCCTCGTCGTCCATCCAGCCCAGCATGAGGACCTCGTTGGTGTCGAACTGCTGCACGATGGCAGCCACAAGCCCGGCGCCGTCCCGTTTCAGGGTCGAGGCGATCTCGGCCGGAAGCGGACTCCCCGGCAGGAGGCTGGCACCGGCGCCGGCGGAAGGGGCGTCGGAAGAAGTGGCACCGGCGGTTGAGGCGGGGGCGGGGCTGGGGGCGGGCTGCTCAGACATCACATCAAGTCTAGTGCCCAACACGGGCACGCCGGGTCCGGACTCCGGCACGAGCGGTCCAGCGCTCCGGCAGATACGCCCCAGCGCTCCTCGATGGTCCAAGCCCTCCTCGTGACACACGCACGGCCCGCAGGGGCGATCAGCCACCTGCGGGCCGTGCGGCCGCTGGACGTCAGGACGCGGCGCGCTTCACCACGACATCGTCTACGTAGCTGTCTCCCATCTGCCGCGGATGCTCCGCACCAAACTGGACCCGGCTCAGGGTGGTGGAGGGGAGATTCACCGTCCTGTTGAACACCTGAACGGTTCCGAACCAGATCTGGACGGAGGACCGGGCGCCGTCCGCGCGTACCTGCATCCTCACGTGCTGCCAGGTGTTCAGCGGAACGGCAGCGGCCCGGAGCCTGGTGTAGCTGACAGTGCCGTTCGGGTTGGCGAGCCGCAGCCACAGCTGCCCGTTGGCGTTGTTGCGGAAGACGTCCGCCACCCGTGTTGAGCCCGAGAAGAACCGGACATACGGCACATTGTTGCCGGCAAGCCCGCCGGTGGTGATGTTCACCCAGGCGTCCGCGTTTGCCCGCTTGGTTCCGGCGGCCAGACCCACCCTCATGTTCGCCACGGAGCCTGTGGTGTCCGTGGCACGGATTCGAACAGAGCACGTTCCGGAGTGGGCCTTGGGGCTTGTCACCGCCACCGTTCCGGTCCCGGCAATGCTCCGGACAAACGGCGACAGGGTGTTGCCCTCAAAGTTGGTGGCCGTCACGAGCGTCCCCGTGAAGGTGGTGCTGGTGGGAGCGGCCAGGCCTGTCCTGCACACCGCCGCCGTGGCGGCATTGGCGGTACCGAAAATCAAACTGCCCGATACAAGCAGCCCCAGGCTGCCGAGAGTGCCCATTTTCTTCAGAGTGCTCATTGCTTTCCTCACGCCACAGATGGAGTTTTCTTATGTGCTCCACTGCAGCCTTCCGGCTCACCCCCGGAAGCAGACCGAACTCGCCTGATGATGCGCTGGAGCCAGTTGCGTGCACTCCCCCTCCAAATACTTGGAGCACGGCCTTGGAAAAAGCTTGGAGTTTCTTGAAGCGTCTCCGGTTTCAAAAAGGCCGCTGCTCCGGCGGACCGAAGGGCACAAATTCACCGTCATCAACAGACTGCGCAACTCCACCGGGGACGTGCTAGTTTTCCAAGTGATGCATTTCGTCGATCCGTCCCGAGAAGTCCTGGCCGAGACCCTGCTGGCGGCCGGTCCTGACTCCCCCACGCTCTGCAAGGGCTGGAAGACCAGAGACCTCGCAGCCCACCTGTACCTGCGCGAGCGGAAGGCTGCCGTCGGGCTGGGCCTGATCATCAAGAGCCTGTCCAAGGCCTCGGACAAGGCAACCGCGCGCCTGGCCGGAAAGCTCAGGACCGCCGACGACTACGCCAAGCTCGTGAACTCGTTCCGCGCGGGACCGCCGGCGCTCTCGCCGATGAAGATCAAGGCGCTGGACGAGAGCTCCAACCTGATCGAATACTTCGTCCACACGGAGGATGTCCGGCGCGCCGTTGACCGCTGGGCACCCCGAGCCCTTGACGAGGAGTACTCCGACGCGCTGTGGGATGAGCTCGTCAAGCGGGCCGCCATCCTCTACCGCGGCGTGGACCTGGGCATCGTCCTGGTCAGCCCCTCCGGCCCCCGGCATGTGGCCAAGCGTGCACCGGTCTCAGTGGCGATCGTCGGGGAGCCCGGCGAGCTCCTCATGCATGCCCACGGCCGCACGCGCCATGCGCTGGTCACGTTCGAAGGCCAGCCGGACGCCGTCGCCCTCCTCCAGTCCGCCGAAGTGGGCCTGTAACAAAGCAACGTTGAACAAAGCAACGCGGGTGGGCCCACGCCCTCAGGGTTCCCTGGCCGAGCTTGCGAGGCGAGGGTGAGGGCGGGGTCACTTAGCGCCCAATAGCCTCGGGTTATTGGGCGCCAAGTGACCCCGCGTTGCTTTTCCGGGCCGCGGGTGGGGACTAGCGGACCTGGAAGCCGGCGTCGCGGATGGCCGTCTTGACCTGGGACATCATGTCGTCCGGGCCCCAGTGGAAGATGGACGCCGCGAGCACGGCGTCCGCCCCGGCCTGGACCGCGGGCGGGAAGTGCGCGGGTTCGCCGGCGCCGCCGGAGGCAATGATCGGAACCTTGACCGCGGACCGGACCAGCCGGATGAGCTCGAGGTCGAAGCCGTCCTTGGTGCCGTCGGCGTCGATGGAGTTGAGCAGGATCTCCCCCACGCCGCGGTCCGTCGCTTCCTTGGCCCAGGCGATGGCATCGATTCCGGTGCCCTGGCGGCCGCCGTGGGTGGTCACTTCAAAGCCCGACGGCGTGGGCTGGGATCCGGGGCGGACCCGCCGCGCGTCCACGGACAGCACCAGCACCTGGGAACCAAAGTGCCGGGTGATTTCGTCAATGACGTCGGGGCGTGCCACGGCGGCGGTGTTGATGGAGGCCTTGTCGGCTCCGAAGCGCAGCAGCTTGTCCACCTCGGCCACGCCGCGGACGCCGCCGCCGACTGTCAGCGGAATGAACACTTCCTCGGCGGTGCGGCGGACGACGTCGAACGTCGTTTCGCGGTTGCCCGAGGACGCGGTCACGTCCAGGAAGGTGAGCTCGTCGGCGCCGGCGTTGTCGTAGCGGTGGGCCAGTTCCACGGGGTCCCCGGCGTCGCGGAGGCCTTCGAAGTTGATGCCCTTGACCACGCGGCCGGCATCAACGTCCAGGCAGGGAATAACGCGGACGGCTACAGCCATGACTTCTCCTGTTGTACTGCTGGGGTGTGCTGTCGGAAGGAAACGGGTCAGATCCGGCAGGCGTGGATGCTGCTGACCAGGATGGCGCGGGCGCCGAGGTCGTACAGCTCGTCCATGATCCGGTTGGTTTCCTTCTTGGGCACCATGGAGCGGACGGCCACCCAGTCAGAATCGCGCAGCGGCGAGACGGTGGGCGACTCCAGGCCGGGCGTGAGGCCGGCGGCCTGCTCCACGAGCTCCTTACGGATGTCGTAGTCCATGAGCACGTACTGGCGCGCCACCAGGACGCCCTGCAGGCGGCGGATCAGGACCTCAATTTCCTTGGCCGTGCCGTTGGCGGCGCCCCCCTCGCCGGTGCGGCGGATGAGCACGGCTTCGGACTTGAGGATCGGATCGCCGAAGATCTCCATGCCGGCGGCCTTGAGGGTGTTGCCCGTTTCGACGACGTCAGCAATGGCGTCCGCGACGCCAAGGCGCACGGAGGATTCCACCGCACCGTCCAGCCGGACCACCTTCGCCTTGATGCCGCGCTCCGCCAAGTAGTCGCGCAGGAGGCCGTCGTAGCTGGTGGCAAGGCGCTTGCCCTCGAGTTCATCCACAGTGCTGAAGTCGCCGATCGGTCCGGCGAAGCGGAACGTGGAGGCGGCAAAGCCGAGCGGAAGCAGCTCCTCAGCCTCCACCTGAGCGTCCAGCAGGAGGTCGCGGCCGGTGATTCCGACGTCGAGCGTTCCCTGCCCGACGTAAACGGCGATGTCGCGGGGGCGGAGGAAGAAGAACTCGATGTCGTTGTCGGGGTCCACCATGACCAGCTCACGGCTGTCCCGGCGCTGGCGGTAGCCCGCCTCGGACAGCATGGCGGAGGCGGCTTCGGACAGGGATCCCTTGTTGGGTACGGCTACACGCAGCATTAGGAGGTCTTTCTGGTTTGGAAGTTGGGGTCAGGCAAGCGGGGCCACGCAGAGGCGGCTAGAGATGCTTGTAGACGTCTTCCAGGCTGAGTCCTTTGGCGAGCATCAGGACCTGCAGGTGGTACAGGAGCTGCGAGATCTCCTCGGCCGCGGCTTCGTCGGATTCGTACTCGGCTGCCATCCAGACTTCAGCCGCTTCCTCCACGACTTTCTTGCCGATGCCGTGGATTCCCGACTCCAGTTCGGCGACGGTGCGGGAGCCCTCGGGGCGGGTCGCTGCCTTCTCGCTCAGTTCTGCGAACAGCGTCTCGAAATTCTTCACGCCCTCCAGCCTACTTGCTCCGGGCCGGGGCCCGCCTGTCGGGCAGTTCCATGACGGCGGGGATGTGAGCGATTACACACGCTGGATGCTTGCGTCCGCATCCCCGCCGCGCCCCGGAACTGGGGAAATGTTCCTAGTAGTTCTTGAGCAAAAGTGCCGTGGCCAGTGCGGCTGTGACGGCCTCGTGCCCCTTGTCCTCCGAGGATCCGGGCAGACCGGCCCGGTCCAGGCCCTGCTCCTCGGTGTCGCAGGTGAGGACGCCGAACCCAACCGGCACACCGGTGCTGACGCTGACATCGGTGAGTCCCGACGTCGCGGCCTGGCAAACGTAGTCAAAGTGCGGCGTGCCGCCGCGGATGACGACGCCGAGGGCCACGACGGCGTCAAAGTGCGGTGCCAGCCGCGCGGCAGCGACCGGAAGCTCAAAGCTGCCCGGGACGCGCAGCACTGTGGGCTCGCTGATGCCGGCGTCCTTGGCCGCGCGCAGGGCTCCGTCCAGGAGGCCGTCCATGATCTGGGTGTGCCAGCTTGCCGCCACGATCGCCAGCTTCAGCTGCGAGGTTTCCGCGGGGTCGAGGGTGGTGAGGTCAATCTGGGGTGCGCCGTGTCCGCTCATAAAATCTTCGTGATCCGTTCAGTCTTGTTCGTGGTCAAAAGTGTCAGTGCCGGTGCGGGGCAGGCCCGCGGTCTCGGTGTCGAGGGTCAGCAGGTGGTCCATGCGGTCCTTCTTGGTCTGCAGGTAGCGCAGGTTCTGTTCCCGGGACGGCACCTCGGTGGGCACCATCTCGACGACCTTCACGCCGGCCGTGGCCAGGCGGTTCTGCTTGTCCGGGTTGTTGCTCAGCAGCCGGATCTCGTGCAGGCCCATTTCGGCCAGAATCTGCGCCGCGGCCTTGTAGCAGCGGGCGTCCACGGGCAGTCCCAGCTGCTCGTTGGCCTCGACGGTGTCGAACCCGGCCTCCTGCAGGGCGTAGGCCTTGATCTTGTTGGCCAGCCCGATGCCGCGGCCTTCCTGGCCGCGGAGGTACAGCAGTGTGCCGCCGTTCTCGGCAATCATCTCCAGGGCGTAGGCGAGCTGCTCGCCGCAGTCGCAGCGGTAGGAACCGAAAACATCGCCGGTGAGGCATTCCGAATGCAGGCGCACCAGGGGCGCCTTGCCGTCCTTGGGCGGATTCGGGGAGCTGACCGCAAGGTGTTCGGCGCCGGTCACCAGATCAGTCCAGGCCTGCGTCACGAAATCACCGAACGCCGTGGGCAGCTGCACCACGGGGCCGCTGCTCACCGGGTGCGGCTGCCGGCCGTTGCTGCTCGGTTCCGCTGTCTGAGATGCCGTCATCGTGTTTCCCCTTCTCCGGCCGGACTGACTTCCAAAGTGCTCTCCTGTGAAGATACACGGTGGTCAGCTCCCAGATAGGCAACCAGGTCCTCAATCGAGATCAAGGGGCAGCCATGCTCGGCAGCGAAAACCCGGAGTCCGTCCAGCCGCATCATCTCACCGTCGTCGTACACCACTTCGGCGATCACGCCCACCGGCTCCAGGCCGGCGAGCCGGCACAGATCGACGGCCGCTTCGGTGTGGCCGGGGCGTTCACGCACTCCCCCATTAACGGCCCGCAGCGGGAAAATATGCCCGGGACGGGTCAGCGTATCCGGGCCGCTGGCCGGATCGGCGATGATGCGGGCGGTGAGCGCCCGGTCGGTGGCCGAGATGCCGGTGCTCACGCCGGTGGCGGCGTCGCAGGAGACGGTGTAGGCCGTCCCCTTCGCGTCCTGGTTGACCTCCACCATCGGCGGCAACTCCAGCGCGTCGGCACGGGCACCGTCGAGCGGCACGCAGATGACGCCGGAACTGTACCGGATGGTCCAGCCCATGAGCGCCGGGGTGGCGTGCTGAGCCGCGAAGATGATGTCGCCTTCGTTTTCGCGGTCCTCGTTGTCCACCACCAGGACCGGCCGTCCGGCCGCCATGGCGCGGACGGCGTCCTCGATCGGGTCCAGGGTCAGGTTGCCGGAAGCCAGGCCGCCGGGCGTATGGTCGGTGGAAACCGAGCCGGAAACAGCCGCGTCAAGCTTTGCCGGGCCGCTCACAGCTGCACCTCCGTGGCTTCCGTTTCCGCACCCGCAGAGCGGAATGCGAGCAGCCGCTCGGTGTACTTTGCCAGCACGTCCACTTCAAGGTTGACCCGGGCACCGGCCGGCTTGGCGCCGAGCCCGGTGTCGGCCAGGGTGGTGGGGATAAGCCCCACCTCGAACCACGGCGCCGCTTCGGCTGCCGGGCTGACCGCGGTGACGGTGAGGGAGACGCCGTCGATGGCGATGGAACCCTTCTCCGCGATGTAGCGTGCGAGCCGTTGTGGTACGCCGAACCTGAGGCGTTCCCAGTTTCCCTGCGGCTCGCGTTCGAGCAGTTCGCCGACGCCGTCCACGTGGCCCTGGACCACGTGGCCGTCGAGGCGTCCGCCGGCGGGGACGCAGCGTTCGAGGTTGACGGGGTCGCCCGCGGCAAGCTCGCCAATGGTGCTGCGGATGAGGGTCTCCCCCATGACGTCGACGCTGAAGTCCTTGCCGTCGATGGCGGTGGCCGTGAGGCAGACGCCGTTGACGGCAATGGAGCCGCCCAGCGGCAGCCCTTCAGCGGTAGCGGGAGCGTGCAGGCGCAGCGTTGCGCTTGTGTCCCCGTCCCGGTCCACGGAGAGGACCTTTCCCTGTTCGGCGATAATTCCGGTGAACATCAGTAGCCTCCCATGGCTGTGTCCGCTCCTGTGCGGACAGATAGTGAATCGGTTGACGTTGATTGTGTTGAAGTTGGCCGGGCCGCTGCGGGCGGGTCTTGGGCTGCGCCGGCGTCCTCCGGAAGCAGGTGCAGGCGAAGGTCCCTCCCGAGGTACCGGACCGCGCCGCCCGACGCCGGATCCCATGCCCAGCGCTGCGCCTCCGCCAGCGTTCCGATGCCCAGGCCATTGAGGGCCGGCGTTCCGGAACCCAGCAGCGTGGGTGCCAGGTACACGATGAGTTCGTCCACGAGTCCTTCGGCCAGGAAGGCGCTGAGGATCCTCGATCCGCCCTCGACCATGACGTGCCTTGTGCCGGCCGCGAACAGCATGGCCAGGGCCTCCTGCGGGTCCCGGGTGGGAAGGTGCAGGACCTTGCCGTCGTCGCCACGCACGGCGGCGTCTTCCGGCACGTCGCGAAGGCCCATGACCGCGCGCAGCGGCTGCTTTCCGGTGGTGTCGCCGTTGGCATCGCGGGCTGTCAGGCGCGGGTTGTCCACCAGCACGGTCTGCGTGCCCACGAGGATGGCATCGATCCGGTTCCGGATGCCGTGGTTGTCCGCCAGCGACTCCGGACTGGAAATCCACTGGCTAGTACCGTCCTCGGCCGCGATCCGGCTGTCCAGGGTCTGGGCGATGTGCAGGGTAACGAACGGGCGCTTGGCGTCGACGGCCTGGAACCAGCGCCGGTTCAGCTCCAGCGCACGCTCGGCTGCCAGCCCGCTGCGCACGCTGACTCCCGCGGCCCGCAGGGTGGCGGCACCGCCGGCGGCGGGGTCGTGGGGGTCGTCGACGGCGTACACGACGTTCGCTATCCCGGCGTCGATGATGGCCTGGGCGCACGGTCCCGTGCGGCCCACATGGTTGCAGGGCTCGAGGGTGACCACCATGGTGGTCCCGTGAAGGTCGACGCCGGAGCTGACCGCCGCCGCTATCGCGTCGGCTTCGGCGTGCGCGGTACCGGCACCGCGGTGGTATCCCGTGGCCAACTGCCGACCGTCAGGTCCGACGACGACGGCGCCCACCAGCGGATTGGCGCCCCGGGGCCCCTGCAGGGCGGCTTCCAGCGCCGTGTCCATGGCGGCCGTTTCAGCGGCGGTGAAGGCCGATACCGGAGTCTGGGCGGCAGTCATTTGGACACCGCCGGGTCCGGGAAGGCTGTCTCAACCCTAATGGCTGAGTCAGCGACGGCAGACGGTTCGGCGTGGGCCTGGGCCCGGGACGCCCGCCACCAGACGATGAAGCCGGCCAGGGTGAAGAAGCCGTAGAACAGGTACATGAAGGCACTGGCGAAGTACCCGGCGCTGAAGAGCAGTGGAACGCCGACCACGTCCACGGCAACCCAGATCAGCCAGAACTCGGTCCAGCCGCGGGCCATGCCGTAGGTGGCCAGGAGCGAGCCCATGAAGGTCCAGGCGTCGGCCCACACCGGCGGGTAGGAGCCCAGGGAGTCGAAGAGCGGGGTCAGGGCGGCCGTTCCGGCCGCCAGCGCGAGTACCAGCGCCACGCGGGTCCTGGCACTGGCCCACGCGGGGGCGATCGCCGTCGACGATCCAGCCGCCCGGCGGCTCTGCTGCCAGCGCTGCCAGCCGTAGACCGCAACGATGATGAACATGACCTGCCGCCCGGCCTGTCCCCACAGCGTGGCGGGCGTGGCGGAGCCGAAGACGTTGCCCAGGAAGACTGTTAGAAGGAGGAGGTTGCCGGCGATGCCGACGGGCCATGCCCAGACCTTGCGCCGCATACCGCCGAGGGCACTGGCCAGGCCGAAAATGTTTCCCAGCACTTCGCGGAGAATGAGCACTGATCCACCCACAGGGATCTGTGCCTCGAAGAGCCAACGCAGGATGTCCATGCGTGCGTGTCGTTCCTTCCCTCAAGAGCCGAGACTGCTCCGGGGGTATACGACAGCGAAACGCAGCGGCGTTCTGGAACGCCACAAGTACAGCTGTACGTGCTTCTCTCATCCAGACTTTAACTGTCGGTACCGGAATTTCACCAGTTCAACCGTCCGCCGGGCTTCCACAGGGAAACGCCGGCTCGCGGGTCGCGGACTATCACCGCCGGTTCGGACTTACACCGACCCCGGAGCACGTATTGTGTGTTGCTATTCTGACACAACTTGGCGGGTGCCCAGGCTATTCCCGCTACAAACCGTCATGCGGCCGTCATGGAGGCCGGCTGAGGCCTCCATGACTGGGCTGCTGAGGGCAGGGCCCTTGAAGACCCTGTTCCTGCGACTAGAGACTGCCGGCCTTGCGCAGCCGGTCGATGGCACCGGACGGATCCGCAGCCCCGTACACGGCCGAGCCGGCGACGAAGACGTTGGCCCCGGCTTCCGCGGCCCGGACAATCGTTTCCTCGGTGATTCCGCCGTCGACCTGGATGGCCACGTTCACGCCGGAACCTTCGATCGCAGCGCGGGCGCGGCGGATCTTGGGCAGCGTCATGTCAAGGAACGCCTGCCCGCCAAAGCCGGGTTCCACGGTCATGATCAGCAGCATGTCCAGCTCCGGAAGCATGTCCAGGTACGGCTCCACAGCCGTCGCGGGACGCAGCGCCATCCCGGCCTTCGAACCCCGGGCCCGCAGCTCGCGGGCCAGCTTTACCGGCGCGATCGACGCCTCGGCGTGGAACGTGACGGAAACAACGCCGGCGTCCGCGTAGCCGGGCGCCCAGCGGTCGGCGTCGGAAATCATGAGGTGGGCGTCCAGCGGAACCGGGCTGACCGCCTGGATCCGCTGGACCACGGGAAGCCCCAGGGTGAGGTTGGGGACAAAGTGGTTGTCCATCACATCGACGTGCACGGAATCAGCGTTGCTGATTTTCTGCAGCTCGGCTTCGAGGTTCACGAAGTCGGCGGAGAGGATGCTGGGGTTGATGCAGCACTGCGTCATGCGGGGTCCTTTCACGGGACGAGAATCCGGGGAGATGGGGTCAGTCGGTAGGGTCAGCGCCTGCGGCTTCCTCAGCTCTTGCGGCGAATGAGCGCGAGGAACATGGCATCCGTGCTGTGGACGTGAGGCCACAGCTGCGCGGTCTTCTCATGGCCCGCGCCCAGGCCGCCGCCAAGGCTGACAGCGTCCAGCGCGTTGCCGGCGTCCAGGAGCTCCAGGTCGTCCCGTTTGCGCAGGACGTCGCTGACCACCGCTGTGGTTTCGGCCGGGTGAGGCGAGCAGGTCACGTAGGCCACCACGCCGCCGGGCCGGACGGCCGCCAACGCCGAGTTCAGCAGTTCGCGCTGCAGGGGGCCCAGGTCGGAAAGGTCCTTGGGCGTGCGGCGCCAGCGCGATTCGGGCCGGCGGCGCAGGGCTCCGAGTCCGCTGCAGGGCACGTCGACGAGCACGCGGTCAAAAGCGGCAGGCTGTTCCGACCCAACCTCGCGGCCATCACCGGTCCGAACGGTCCAGACGTCCGAAGGAACAGCTGACAGCGCCTGGCTGACCAGCTTGGCCCGGTGTGGGGCGGGCTCGTTGGCCAGGAGCGTGGCTCCCCGTTCGTTCGCCAGCGCGCCCAGCAGGGCAGCCTTGCCGCCGGGTCCGGCGCAGAGATCGAGCCAGGCCTCCCCGGCGTTATCTGCGGCATCTCCGGCAGCTGCTGCCTCGAGGCTGGCTGCCGCCAGGGCGCGTGCCACCAGCTGGGAACCGACGTCCTGGACGCGTGTGGTGCCGGACCGGACGGACTCCAGCCGGCCCAGGTCACCGCCGCTGGAAAGCGCGGAGCCTTCCACCAGTTCGCCGGGGACGGCGCCGTTCTCGAGTGCCTCGTCCAGGCTTCCCAGGCCGGGGAGCGCCACCAGGTTGACGACGGGGGCCGCGTTGTCCGCTTCCAGGAGGTCGTTGATCTCGCCGACCGGCCGGCCATGTGCCACCAGCGACTGCCGCAGGGCGCGGACAATCCACTCGGGATGGGCATACCGGACGGAGGCAACCTTATTCTCGTCCTGCTCGCCGGCGACCAGCTCATCCAGCCACTCGTCCAGGCTGCGGGCTGTTACCTTCCGAAGCACGGCATTGATCAGTGCGGAGGGGCCGGCGCCGATGACCGCACGGGCGAGGCCGACGGTCTGGTCGAGCGCCGCGTGGGCGGGGACGCGCATTGCCAACAGCTGGTGGACACCGATGCGCAGGGCATCCAGGACAGCAGGATCCAACTTGCCCAGCGGCCGGTCCACGCAGCGGCCGAGGATGGCGTCGTAGGTGCCCTGGTTCCGCAGGGCACCGTAGCTGAGTTCGGTGGCGAATCCGGCATCGCGCCGGTCGAGGCCGTGCTGCCGGATGCGCGCCGGCAGCACGAGGTTGGCATAGGCATCCTCGGCGGCAACAGCACGCAGCACTTCGAAGGCCACCAGCCTGGCAGGGTCTGCCCTGCGGGTGCGCTGCGAGGGTGCGCTCTCGGTGAAGTTGCGCTGCGGGCCGCGGTTGCGTTCCCGGCCCTGGGCATTCCGGCGGCTGGCGCCGCCTCCGCCCCGGCGCTGGTCTCCTGAACCGCTTTGGCCGCCGCGGCTTGATCGGCCCTGCCCGGATCCGCTTCTGCCGGAGTCACTCATTGGAATACCACGCTTTCGGGGGAAGACTGGCCGCGCGCCCAGTCGGCTGCGGCCATCATTTTCTTGCCGGCAGGCTGCACCTTGGTGAGTTCGACGGCATGCGAACCGGTGCCCACCACCACGCTCTTCCCGGCCAAAGCCAGGTGTCCCGGCTGAATGCCGGCCACGTCAGGACGGAGCCGCACCGGTTCAAGCTTCAGCCGCTGGCCATCAAGGGTGGTCCAGGCTCCCGGTTCGGGTGTCACACCGCGCGCCCGGCGGCCCACGGACAAGGCCGGCTCCGACCAGTCGATGCGGCCGTCGTCGATGGTCAGCTTGGGCGCCAGGCTCACTTCTCCCTGCTGGGGAAGCGGTGACGCAGCGCCGGACGCGACGGCGGACAGCGTCTGCGCCAACAGGACGGCGCCGCTGTGGGACAGCCGTTCAAGCAGTGCCCCGGAGGTGTCCTCCGGGCCGACGGCTTCGGTCAGGGTGCCGATGACAGGGCCGGTGTCGAGCCCCTCCTCGAGCTGGAAGGTCACGGCACCGGTGATGTCGTCGCCGGCGATGACGGAGCGCTGCACGGGCGCCGCACCGCGCCAGGCCGGCAGCAGTGAGAAATGCAGGTTGATCCAGCCATGGCGGGGAACATCGAGGGCCGCCCGGGGCACGAGCCCGCCGTAGGCGACGATTGCCGCGACGTCGGGATTGGCTTCGGCGATCCGTTCGGTGACGGCGTCGTCCACTCTGACGGCGTGGATGATGTCGATGCCGAGCTCGGCTGCGCGGGCGGCAACGGCAGAGGGCGTGAGCACACGCTTGCGTCCCACCGGCGCGTCCGGCCGGGTCAGGACGGCGACGATCTCGAAACCGGCGGACACCAGCGCATCCAGCGACGGGACAGCTACGGACGGGGTACCGGCGAAGAGGACCCTCATCCGGCAGCGCCGAAGCTGCCGGTTCCGGACGTTGCAGCGCCGAAGCTGCCGCCGCCGAAACTGGAGCCGACGGTCTTGGCGCGCTTGGCGGTGGTCTGTTCGGTGATGGAGTCGTAGTTGGCGTTGCGGATGGAGCGCAGGGCTGCCTTGCGGTCCTCACCTTCGAGCCGGTCGGTGAAGAGGATGCCGTCCAGGTGGTCGGTTTCATGCTGGAAGCAGCGGGCAAGCATGCCCTCCGCTTCCACCGAGACGGGGTTGCCGTTCATATCGACGCCGGTCACCCGGGTACTGCGGAAACGGCGGACCGGGAAGCCCAGGCCAGGGATGGAGAGGCAGCCCTCTACTTCATCCGGCTGGAAGTCCTCACTGTTTTCCAGCACCGGGTTGATGATGTGGCCTTCAACACCGCCGATCCGGTAGGTGAAGACCCGGAGGCTGACCCCGATCTGGGGCGCGGCCAGGCCTGCGCCCTCCACGTCCTCCATCGTTTCGGTCATGTCGGCAACGAGCCTGGCCAGCTCCGGCCCGAAATCCGTGACAGGGTCGGCAACCGTGCGGAGCACGGGGTCGCCGATGATACGGATATTCAGAATTGCCATGTGCAGTCATTTCCTCACGGTGAACGGGTAACGGGATCCAGTCCAGTTTAGTTGCTCTCAGGAATAGACCGGCGGCGCCAGCGGCAGCAGTGCGGGACCGGCGCTGACGGTGTCCGCGGACATTTCCCATACCCGGCGCAGGGCACAGAACTTCCACCAGTGATGCTTCAGGACTTCGGGATTGGCGCGGACGGGCCGCACCTCAGTTTCACCGATCGCGACGGCGAGCAGCACCGGGCCCTCGCCGTGCTGCCACGGCTCCCACTCCCCTGCCACCGGATCCACCAGGCTTTCCTCCGCCTTCATCCCGGCAACAAGCTGCATGACAACCTTGTCGTCCAGGGCCTTGACCTGGCCGTCACGGGTGGTCCCCTTGGTCTTGTAGTCGATCAGGCAGGTGCGTCCGTTGATCTTCGCGACCAGGTCCAGTGTTCCTGCATATCCCACCGTCTTGTTCCACACGGTGATCTCCGGAGCGACCGGCTCCACCCGGAACAGCTCCCACCACTCGTCGAAGCGGGCGGCGAAGGCTTCCTCGCCGTTGGAGGCGAGCGCTTCCCGGGCTTCCTTCATCAGGTGGGGCCTGCCGAGGGCACGCAGTGCCGCCTGCTCGCAGTAGTAATGCACCCGGTCCCCGCGCTGCGCGGCCTCGTCCCGGTAGGTTTCAGCCGCCTTGGCCGCGCGGTTCACCGCCTGCCGCACCCGTGCGGGGCTGCCCAGGATCTCCGGCAGGGACGGATCCTTGGCCAGGCTGCTGGCCCCCATGTAGCCGAACCAGCCGTCCAGCCCGTGGGCCTGCTGCCCTATGACGGTGGTGATGGAGGGAACCGTGAACTGCTCCGTGGTGGAGCGGGCGTACATGCGGCCATATTCCGTGGCGTGGGCGAGGAGTGGAGCGGTCATGGTGAGACTCTTTCACGGGGGTCAGACATTGATGCGGAAACAGAAAAGCCCGCCCCTCCCAGTTTTATCTCCTGGGCTGAACGGACTTTCCATCGGTGGGCGATACTGGGTTCGAACCAGTGACCTCTTCGGTGTGAACGAAGCGCGCTACCACTGCGCCAATCGCCCCGATGCATTTGAATGCTAGCGGACGTTTGGGGGTAAACGGAAATCGGCGCATACACCGACAGAAAAGGTCTGCTGAGCAAGGTGTCGCCGAAGCAACCGAAGCCGGGCGTTATGACGAAGACAGCCGGTCCGGGCCTCAGAAACTACACCCCTGTAATTCGAAAATTTCCCTAGAATTCAAGGAAGTACGGCTTCGCCGGCCATGGCGCCGGCACTCGATTTGGAGTTTCCCGGAACCTCCTATAGAGTTCTTACTCGTTGGAACGCGACGAACTGCGAAATACGCAGGGAATCACGGCTCCGAAATGCGGACGTAGCTCAGCTGGTAGAGCACCACCTTGCCAAGGTGGATGTCGCGAGTTCGAATCTCGTCGTCCGCTCGCAGGACACTGTCATGGCTCTGAATCCCGGAAGTTGATTCCAGGAATCGAGGCCTACACGGTGGGTTGGCCGAGAGGCGAGGCAGCGGCCTGCAAAGCCGTATACACGGGTTCGAATCCCGTACCCACCTCGGTGAAAACCATGGTTTCCGGTAGTTCCGGATGCAATGGGCGATTGGCGCAGCGGTAGCGCGCTTCCCTGACACGGAAGAGGTCACTGGTTCGATCCCAGTATCGCCCACCAGAGCAAGGAAACTTGCTTGTAGTTGAACGTCTGGCCACACGGCCAACTTCAAAAATGCGGACGTAGCTCAGCTGGTAGAGCACCACCTTGCCAAGGTGGATGTCGCGAGTTCGAATCTCGTCGTCCGCTCTCTTGATCCCTAGGGATCCGAACCCAGGATACCGCCGGTTTCACCGGCTCCGGGCGATTGGCGCAGCGGTAGCGCGCTTCCCTGACACGGAAGAGGTCACTGGTTCGATCCCAGTATCGCCCACGAAACAAAGCAGCTCCCCCGGAGCTGCTTTTTTCTTGCCCTCATGGCAGCGCTTCTTCCCTCGTGCTGTTTGACAAGATTTGTCAAGAACTCCTTGGCAGCCACCGCCTTCGCGGCTAGGATCGAATGCGGAGGAGCGAACTGGCTCCGTGATTGAAGGGAGGTGCTCGTGGGTTTACTTGACGATCTGAAGGGCAAGGCTCAGGGTCTGATCCGCGGCAACGAGCAGGCCATCAAGGACGGCATCAACAAGGCAGGTGACTTTGTCGACTCCAAGACGGGCGGCAAATACACCAGCCAGGTAGATCAGGTCCAGGCTGGCGCTTCCACTCTCGTTGACAAAGCCAATGAGAGGCCAATCCAGGGACCGGCGGACAGCGTGCCGCCGGCTGAGAAGGCTCCGTAGCCAGGGTTTGCCGGGCTTCGCCCCTAAACGTCAAAAAGGTGCCGGTCCCGCCGAGAGGCGGCGCCGGCACCTTTCGTGTTTCCGGAGAATTACTGTCTCCGGAGCAACTATTGTCTCCGTAAAAACTTACGACGGCTCGTGGTTCTGGCCTTCGCGGGCCAGCGCGGTAAGCCGCGAAACCGCCCTGAAGTACTTCTTCATGTAGCCGCCGGTCATCATGTCCTCGGTGAAGAGCTTGTCGAACGGAACGCCGCTGGCAAGGATCGGAACGTCCTTGTCGTAGAGGCGGTCGGCGAGCACCACGAACCTCAGCGCCACGGCCTGCTCCGTGATGGTTTCCACGTCCCGCCAGACAACGCCGTCCACTCCGTCAATCAGCTTCCGGTAGCGGCTCGGGTGGACACCCGCGAGGTGTGAGATCAGTGTGCCGAAGTCGTCTTCGGCAACGGTCTTGCCGTCAAACTCCGCCTTCATGTGTGCGTGCAGTTCGCTGTTCCGCAGCGGCGCCGGCGCGGCCGGCAGGCCACGGTGGCGGAAGTCCTCGCCGTCGATCCTGATGACGTCGAACTGGTCCGCCAGGACCTGGATTTCACGCTGGAAGTCCACGGCGGCAAAGCGGCCGTCGCCCAGCGAACCCGGCAGGGTGTTGGAGGTGGCCGCGAGCTTCACGCCAGCGTCGGCCAGTTCCCGCATGAGGCGGGACATCAGGACCGTGTCGCCCGGATCATCCAGTTCGAACTCGTCAATGCAGACAAGCTTGTAGGAGCTGAGCGCCTCAACAGTTTTCCGGAAGGACAGGGCGCCCACCAGATTGGTGTATTCCACAAAGGTGCCAAAGGCTTTGGGTCCGGGGGCGGCGTGCCACAGTGAGGCCAGCAGGTGGGTCTTTCCGACGCCGAACCCGCCGTCGAGGTAAATGCCCGCCCGGCTGGCGTCCTTCTTGCCGAAAAGCTTCTTGAACAGTCCCCCGCCGTCCCCGGCGCCGACACCTCCGGCGAACGCCTGCAGCGCGTTTACTGCCGCCGCCTGGCTGGGCTGCTTCGGGTCGGGCCGGTAGCTTGCAAAGGACACCTGCCCGAATCTGGGCGATGGGTAGAAACCTTTGAGGAGCTCATCCACCGACACCGCCGGCGTCCGGGTGGCGAGCTTTTCGATCTGTACCAAGGTGGTCCATTCTGCTGGTGATTTGTCCCCAGCAAGAATACCGGCATTGGCAGCCCGCCCCGCGGCCAATGCCTTACTACCGGCAACGCCGTGAGCAAGCACACATTTCGTCCTGTTAACACACAGGAGCATTCCCATCGGCCCGTGGCTAGTGTTGGAGCAGTGACCCGCCGTCCCCCGGCGGTCTGACCTGACCGTTTCAGTGAAAGGCCATACGCATGTCCTACCCCGTTGAACAGAACGAGAAGTTCGCCGCCTACGCGCACCCGGAGCGGCTTGTTTCCACCGAGTGGCTGGCTGCGGCCATCGAAGCCGGCGCCCTTAACGATGGCAAGCTCGTCGTCGTCGAGTCCGACGAAGACGTCCTGCTCTACGAGACCGGCCACATCCCCGGCGCGGTCAAGATCGACTGGCACACCGACCTGAACGACGAAGTGACCCGCGACTACGTCCAGGGCGAGGCGTTTGCCGCCCTGGCCGCCGCGAAGGGCATTTCCCGCGATGCCACTGTGGTCATCTACGGCGACAAGTCCAACTGGTGGGCCGCCTACGCCCTCTGGGTCTTCAGCCTGTTCGGCCACGAGGATGTCCGCCTGCTCGACGGCGGCCGCGACAAGTGGATCGCCGAAGGCCGTGCCCTGACCACCGACATCCCCACGCCGGCCATCGCGGACTACCCCGTGGTGGAGCGCAACGACACCCCGATCCGCGCCTTCAAGGAGGACGTCCTGGCCCACCTGGGCAAGCCGCTGATCGACGTCCGCTCGCCCGAGGAATACACCGGCCAGCGCACCCACATGCCTGCCTATCCCGAGGAAGGCGCGCTGCGCGGCGGCCACATTCCCACCGCGGCGTCCATCCCGTGGGCACGGGCAGCAGCAGAGGACGGCACCTACCGCAGCCGCGCCGAGCTTGAGGCGCTGTACCTGGGCGAGGCCGGCCTCACAGAGGGTGACGACGTCGTGGCCTACTGCCGCATCGGCGAACGCTCCAGCCACACCTGGTTCGCGCTGAAGTTCCTCCTGGGCTTCGAAACGGTCCGCAACTACGACGGTTCCTGGACGGAATGGGGCAACGCTGTCCGCGTGCCGATTGCCAAGGGCGCGGAGCGCGGCTCCGTTCCAGCAGTTGCCGCGAGGTAAATCCTCCGTAAAAAAGCGGTGGACGGGAACAATCTGCGTAAGCTGGAAGTGATGAGTACTCAAGCACTTCCCACCGCCCTGGCGGAGATTGTCGACGACTTCCAGGCACTGAGCGAGCCCGAGCGGCTGCAGCTCCTGCTGGAGTTTTCCCGCGGCCTGCCGGAGCTTCCGGAGCGCCTGAACGACCACCCCGAGCTGCTGGAGCAGGTGGTGGAATGCCAGTCACCTCTTTTCCTCACCATTGAGACGGAAAAGAACGACGGCGGGTCCCCCGCCTTCCGGCTGTTCTTCAAGGCGCCGCCGGAGGCCCCCACCACCCGTGGCTTCGCCGGAGTGCTCCACGAGGGACTGGACGGCCTCACCGCCGAGGAGATCCTGGCCGTGCCCGACGACATGCCGGAACTGCTCGGCCTGACACGTGCCATCACGCCGCTGCGCATGCGCGGCATGACCGCGATGCTCGGGCGCATCAAGCGCAAGGTGGCCGCCGCGGCCCGGCTCTACGCCTAGAAGCCAGCCCGCATGGCGCGCAAAAACACGTCGCAAGGAACGCCTGCCACAGCCGTACTGGCTGCGGCAGGCGTTTCCTTTAATCTGCACCCCTACAGCCACGATCCGGCCGCCGCCAGTTACGGCATGGAAGCAGCCGAGGTCCTGGGCATCGACCCGGCAAGGGTCTTCAAGACGCTCATGGTGGAGGTCGACGGCAAACTGGCAGTCGGCGTCGTGCCTGTCAGCGGAAACCTGGACCTGAAAGCGATCGCTGCCGCCCTGGGCAGCAAGAAGGCCGCCATGGCGGACCCCGCGGCAGCCGAACGGCGCACCGGCTATGTGCTGGGCGGAATTTCGCCCCTGGGCCAGCGGCAGCCCTCCCCCACCGTCATCGACGAAAGCGCGCTTACCCTGGACACCATCCTGGTGTCCGGCGGCCGGCGCGGCCTCGACATCGAACTGGATCCCCGTGACCTGGTGCGCCTTACCAAGGCCGTTACGGCCTCGATCGGGACAGGCTCCCAGGCCGGCTGAACGGGATCGGGCTAAACGGGCTCAGGCTGGACCGGCTCGGGCTGACCCGGTTCCGGCTGGCCGGGATTCCGCCGCGGCGCCAGCTGCTGCTGCAGCCACGCCCGGACCAGCCCTTCCCAGCGGACCGGGTCGGCGTTCCATTCCTTGGCATGCCGTGCCCCCTCGAACGGCTCGAAGGTGACCATTTCCGGGTTCTTTTCGGCGAGCAGGGCCGACGGCTGGTAAGGAACGTATTCGTCGTCGACGCTGTGGATGATGAGCGTGGGCGTCCGGAGCTCAACGGCCCGCGACACCCAGTCCATTGATTTCAGGTCCACGGGCGCTGCCAGGCCTGTGAGCCGGCGGCCCACCTTGTGCCCCATCATGAGCTGGCCGTACCGGCCGACGGCCGACGGGATGCGGTTCAGCTCAGCGTGGTGGGCCAGCACATTCACCCAGTCAATGACGGGCGCGTCCAGGACCATGGCCCGGATGACATGCCTGTACTCCGAGAGGTCCGCGGTCTGCAGGCAGATGGCGCCGCCCATCGACCAGCCGAAGAGCACAACCTCCCGGGCGCCGCGGGCCAGGGCAAAGGCGATGGCAGCGTCGATGTCCCTCCATTCCGTGGAGCCCAGCCCGTACCGCCCGTCGAATGCAGCCGGCGCCAGGCCGTCGTTCCGGTACGAAACCAGGAGGTTGGGCAGCCCGAGCTCATGGGCCACGCGCGCCCCACGCAGGCACTCCTGCCGGGTGGCCCCGCGCCCGTGGACCATGATGGCCCACGTCTCGGCGCCGGGATCTCCCGGGATCAGCCAGCCGGGGGCTGTTCCGCCCTCGACCTCAATGGCTACGTCTTCGGATGCGAGCCCGACGTCGGAGGGGTGCTGGTACGTGGCGCCTCCCCACCAGCCGCGGCCTGCGGATTCCAGGTTGCCGCTGTAGACGGCTTCCACCTCGCGCAGCACGGTCCGCTCGGCCGGGGAATAGGACAGGATTTTGCCGATCCGGGCATGCCCCGCACCGGCGTCGAAGAAGAGGCTGTACACGCCGTGGTGCGTTGTCTCCGGCGTGGCCGCGAGGATAACCTGCAAGTCCCTGCCTTCTCGGATGACCGCCAGGATTTCCTGGTCCGCAGCCCGCACGCGGGCGGGGGTGAGGACGCGGCGCGCAAAGTAGAGCGCGAGGGCGGATGATCCGGCACCGAGCAGGGCAGCCGCGCTGCCGCCGGCAATGATTCCCCCGAGCGTCCACTTCGCCCTCAGGGTCATCGCATTGCCCTGGGCAGTGGAGGGAGTTGTCAAAGCGGCCTGCGCGGAATCCATGCCTCCCATCTTGACGGATCCGGCCCCATCCGGCACATCCGCGGTCCTTGGCGGGCGGAGCAAAAGCGTGCGGGCCAAATACATGCGGGCATTGGCGGGCAGGACTAGGCTGATGCCATGAGCGATCCAATCGTCATTCTGACTGAAGAGCCGCTGGGTGCGGACGACCGCGTGAACATCGAGCGCCTGGTGGACGGGGGTGACGCGCCCCTGGTTGTGCTGGTGCCGGCCAATACGGAACGGCATCTGCTGGTGGATTTCCTTGAGAACCTGTCGATGCTGGACATTGCCAAGGCGTTCCGCGAGTTGACCTCCCATGCCCCGGACCCTGCCGAGGAACGGGCAGCGGCAGACGCCACGCTGGCCACCTCGGTCAGCGCACTGGAAGGCCTCGGCGGCGGCGTTGCCGGCGAGGTGGTGGCCGGCGGGGCCGTCAACGGCCTCGTGGCCAAGGTCAAGGAGCTTGGGGCAGCCCAGGCCGTCGTCATCACCAGGCCGCACGCAGTGTCGGACACCTTCCATACCGACTGGGCCAACCGGGCGCAGGACAAGCTGGGGCTCCCGGTGCTGCACCTATATGCCGGCTCGGGATTTATCGGGGACTCCTGAGCGTTGGTCCGACTATGAGCACTCCTGAGAAATCCGACCTCACCAACTCCGCCGCAGCCCCGGCCGCCAGCCGGTCAGACGAAGACTGGCGGCAGGAACTGACGCCCGAGGAGTACCACGTGCTGCGCCAGGCCGGCACGGAACGCCCGTACACCGGCGAATACTGGGACACCCACACCGCCGGCGTCTACAACTGCCGCGCGTGCGGGACCGAACTGTTCACCAGCAAGGAAAAGTTCGATTCGCACTGCGGCTGGCCCTCCTTCTGGGCCCCGCTGGCCGAAGGGCGCGTGCGGTACATTCACGACCGCACCCTGGGCATGGACCGCATCGAGGTGCGGTGTGCAAACTGCGACTCGCACCTCGGGCACGTGTTCGAGGGTGAGGGGTACGGAACCCCGACTGACCAGCGGTACTGCATCAACTCCATCTCACTGAAGCTGGTTCCGGCCGCCGGGGATGCCTAACCCTGAGGCAGCTGTCTGAGGTTGCCGCGCGCTGCGCCTAGCGGTTATCCGGACAGCCTCGAGCACTACAGTTTCTTACGCTCAAGCCTTTGACCGATTAGGAGGCCTGTCTGCTTGCTACGCTCGCCGTAGAAGCTCAGATAACGCGAAAGGCGAGGCCAGCGATGACCGTAACCGTACACACAGCACCAGCCCGGATCTCCGCAGAACACCCGGAATGGCAGCGCCTCAAGGCCGCGGCCATTGCCCTGCGGCAACTCCAGGTGCAGGACGGTTCGATCCCCGACGAGGCCGTCCACGCGGCAGCGCACGGCCACGTTGAAGCCCTCATCGGCGCCATCAAGGCGCTGGCACCCGCGTTCCCCCACGATTCCCTGTACCTGGAGCTGGTAAGCCGCGACTTTGGCCGCTGGGCTGAGGGCGGGTTCGGCGTGCCGGACTTCCTGGACTCCCTGCTGGCCTTCCAGCCGCAGGCGGACCGCGAGAACGGCCTGCAGCACCTGGTGGTCTTCCCCATGTACACCCAGAACGGCAGCAGCAGCCGGCTTGTGGAGGCAGTCCTCATCGACGTGGTGTGGCCGGACTTCATTGCAGGCCTGGAGCAGGGCGACTACTCGAACCGCCTGTTCGTGCCGATCCGGTTCATTGATTTCACCCCCGGCTACGACACCAACTCCGCAGTGCTGTTCCCCGAAACCGTCGGCGTGCGCGCGACGCCACGGTTCACCTGGGGTGCTATTTTCGCGGACCGTGAAGCGGCACGCTTCCGCCGCGTCCTGCGGGCCGCCGCCGACATCACCTCGCTCGAACTGCCGGCCGCGGCTGCGGAGCTCCTCGAGGACCAGGAACTTACCGAAAAGACCTTCGTCATGTGGGACCTGATCCACGACCGCACGCACATGCGCGGGGACCTGCCGTTCGATCCCTTCATGATCAAGCAGCGGATGCCGTTCTTCCTGTACTCCCTGGAGGAACTGCGCTGCGACCTGACAGCCTTCCGGGAATCGGTGAAGATCGAAAAAGACGAGGCCGCGGATCCGGAAGCCCGCCGGCACGCCAAGCTCGTGCAGTACGCCGTCATCTTCGACCGCATCTTCCGCTTCGCCATCACCGGCAGCCGGGTGCGCAACTACGACGGGCTCGGCGGCCAGCTGCTGTTCGCGTGGCTGCACCAGCACCGCGTCCTCCACTGGACCGACAGCCGCCTGACCATCGACTGGGAGCACGTTGCCGGCGTCGTGGTGGAGCTGGGAGCCCGGATTGAGGAACTCTACTGGCGTTCCATCGACCGGCCCAAGACCGCCCACTGGCTGGCAGCCTATGAGCTGATCTCCGGGACCGTCACCCCGAACCCGGCCTCTGTCTGGGCCAAGGGACCGGGCGCCCTCCCCCTCGACGGTCCGCCGCGGGGCCTCACCGACCAGGTCCTGGACGACGAGTTCCCGCTGTCCATGTTCTACGAAGCCCTGGAAAAGAAGATGCGTCCCGTCATCGAATCCACCGCGGGCATCACCGGTTCCACGGATTCTGCGCTGCCGGCGGACGGCCCGGCGGCGACGGCGGCATGACAGACCGCAGCATGGCCGGCGCCGGCGTGACCGGGGCCAGCCTGCCTGATGGCCGGCCGCTGCGCGTGCTGGTCACGGGCGGCAGCGGGCCTTCGGGAATCGCCGCTGCCCGGGCCCTGCTGCGGGCCGGATTCACCGTCTTCACCGTGGGTTCGGACAAGGCACGCATCGAGGCCGCCGCGGATGCGGCGGGCGGTGCCACGCCGCTCGTGTGCGACCTCGGCGACCTCGCCGCCGTGCGCGAACTGCAGCAGGAGCTCGCGCGCACGGCCGGAACGATCGACGGCGTCATCCACCTGGTGGGCGGATGGCGCGGCGCACAGGGCATCACCAGCCAGACCGATGAGGACTGGGATTTCCTCGAACGCAGCGCCGTCACAACGCTCCGCAACGTGACCCGGGTCTTTTACGACGACCTCGCCGCCTCGCCCTGCGGGCGGTTTGCCATGGTGTCGTCGACGGCGGTGGAGAGTCCCGCCGCCGGCGTCGCCAGCTACGTGGCCGCCAAGGCTGCCGCGGAAGCGTGGACCATGGCCGTGGCGGACGGGTTCCGGCAGGACAGCCAAGACCCAAACGGCCCGGCCGACGCAACCCAAGACCCAAACAGCCCAGCCGACGGCGGCCAGCACAGCGCCGCCGTCGTCCTGGTGGTGAAGTCGCTGGTGGACGCAGCCATGCGCGCCAAACAACCGGAACGGAAGTTCCCCGGCTACACGGACGTCGAGGAACTGGCGGCGGCCGCCGTCGAACTCTTCAGCCGGCCCGCCGCGGAGCTGAACGGGCAGCGGCTGCTGCTGGCCCCTGTGCCCGCCGGCGCAACTGAACAGAACTGAACAGAGTGCCGCAAGTACACGGACCGCGGCAACTACCTAGACTGAAAGCGTGACCAACGAGATGACAACAACGGTTGAAACTGCCGGCAGCGGCACCATGTCCAGGCTGCACGACGCCTCCGTGCGCGGCTTCGCTTCGGACAACTACTCGGGCGTGCATCCCGAGGTGCTGGCCGCGCTGGCCGCCGCCAACGAGGGACACCAGGTTTCCTACGGAGAAGATGCCTACACGGCCCGCCTGCAGGAGCTCATGGAGGAGCACTTCGGGCCGGGCATCGAGTGCTTCCCGGTGTTCAATGGCACAGGCGCCAACGTGCTGTCCCTGCAGTCGCTGCTCCCGCGCTGGGGTGCGGTGGTCTGTGCGTCGACGGCGCACATCAACATGGACGAGAACGGCGCCCCGGAACGCGTGGGCGGCATGAAACTGCTGCAGGTGCACACCCCGGACGGCAAGCTCACGCCGGAGCTCATCGACCGCGAGGCGTGGGGCTGGGGTGACGAGCACCGCGCCCAGCCGCTGGCCGTCTCCATCACCCAGACCACCGAACTGGGCACCTGCTACACGGCGGACGAGGTCCGGGCGATCGCCGAGCACGTCCACGCCAAGGGCATGAAGCTACACATGGACGGGGCGCGACTGGCCAACGCGGCGGCGCACCTGGGCGTTCCCCTCCGGGCCTTCACACGCGACGCCGGCGTGGACATCCTGTCCTTCGGCGGAACCAAGAACGGGCTGCTGTTCGGAGAGGTGGTGGTGGCGCTGAACCCGGACGCCGCCCAGGGCCTGCTGTTCCTGCGCAAGATGAACATGCAGCTCGCCTCCAAGATGCGGTTCATGTCCGCGCAGTTCATCGCCCTGCTCGAAGGTGACCTGTGGCTCCGTTCGGCCGCCCACGCCAACGCCATGGCCGCCCGGCTGCGCGCCGCGGTGGACGGGATTGACGGTGTGGAACCCACACAGAAGACCGAATCCAACGGCGTCTTTGCGGTTTTGCCCGAGGGCGTGGCGGACAGGCTCCGGGAGTCCTTCCGCTTCTACGACTGGAACGAGGCCACCCGCGAGGTCCGCTGGATGTGCTCCTTCGACACCAGCGAGGAGGACGTCGATGCCTTCGTGGCGGCCATCAAGGCCGAACTCGCCCGGCACGGGTCCGCCCGGGCGGCAGGGCAGTAACATGCGCGGGATTGCGTGAGCGGGCGGCGAGCCTGCCGGAACCGGCGGTTCCCAATGCGTACCCTGCCATTGTGAACGCACTTGCCCAGGTTCCCGCGAGTTTCCTCTATGCGCTGGGAACGCTCCGCAAAGCACGCTGCCGCAGCGAGCTGCGCCTCGACGAGATCCCGGCGCCCGCCCGGCTGGCGCCGTTCGCCGTTGCCCTCGGCGCCGAGGTCTTCGTTCCCGGCGGCGGTGCGGCCAGCAGCGACAGTGACCGTTCACCGGTCCACGGTCCGGCGGCCATGACACTGGCCCGGTCCGCCGCTGCCGGAACTTCCGCGGGACCGTCCACCGGGGACGCTGACGACGACGGCGAGGAGCTCGCCACCGGGCGCTTCATCCTGCTCCACGACCCCGACGGGTCGGCTGTGTGGGACGGCGAATTCCGGATCGTCACCTACATCCGGGCGCAGCTCGACGCCGAGATGGGCAACGATGAAATGCTCGGCTCCGTAGCGTGGACCTGGCTCGTGGAGGCACTGGAAACCCACAACGCCCCCTACCGCGCGGCCGGCGGAACGGCCACCCGCGTGCTCTCCGAAAGCTTCGGCACGCTGGCGGACCGGCCGGCCTCGATCGACATCGAACTCCGGGCCTCGTGGACGCCTGCAAGCGCCGACGTCCAGGCCCACCTCGAGGCGTGGTCGGACATGGTGTGCACTTTCGCCGGCCTTCCGCCGCTGCCCGACGGCGTCTCCGCACTTCCGCGAAGGCGCCGCAGCTAGGCGCTGCCTGGACACCGCGCCTGCTCCGCCCTGTCCTGCCCTGCTGTGCACTGTCCCGGGCCGCACCGTCCTGCCCTACTTTGCAGTGCCCGGCCCTGCCCTGTGCTGCTCTGTCCTGCCGAAAACCGGGCTGCCCAAACCGGTGGAGTAATTTCCGCGGCAATTACGGCACGATTCTTTTGCCTAATCGCCGTGGCCGTGTAAAGTCCCGTGCTTAGGTGAGCCTAAGACGGGCTCCTCCGGCAGAAGGTGCTCTTTTTATGACAGCCAACTTCCTCATCGGCCTCCGGGAGGGCCTCGAGGCGACGCTCATCGTCGTCCTGCTGATGGCCTACCTGACCAAGAGCGGCCGCCGTGCGCTGCTCCCCCGGTTGTGGGCCGGCGTGGGAATCGCTGTCGCCGTGTCGGTTGGATTCGGCGCGCTGCTGACCTTTGGTCCGCGCGGGCTGACCTTCGAAGCGCAGGAGGCGATCGGCGGCAGCCTGTCCATCGTCGCCGTCGGGCTGGTCACCTGGATGGTCTTCTGGATGGCGCGCACCGCCCGCACGCTCGGCAGCGAACTCCGCTCCCGCGTTGATGGCGTGGCCGACGGCGCCGCCTGGGGCCTGGTGCTTGTCGCGGCCCTGGCCGTCGGCCGGGAAGGCCTGGAGACGGCACTCTTCCTGTGGGCCGCAGCCCAGGCCAGCGGCGAATCCGGAACGCCGCTGTTCGGCGCCCTCCTGGGCCTCGCCGTGGCGGCCGGGCTCGGGTACCTGCTGCACCGCGGCGTCCTGAAAGTTAACCTTTCCCGCTTCTTCACCTGGACGGGCGTGGCCCTGGTGGTGATCGCCGGCGGCGTCCTGGCGTACGGCGTCCATGACCTGCAGGAGGCCGGCATCCTGCCTGGGCTGCACAGCCTTGCCTTCGACGTTTCGGCCGCCGTCCCGCCGTCGTCCTGGTACGGCACCCTGCTGAAGGGAACCCTGAACTTCTCTCCCGCCACCACGTGGCTGGAGGCAGCCGCCTGGGTCCTGTACGCCGTCCCCGTCATGTTCTTCTACCTCCGCGCCAACTTCCGCCCGCAGCTCCGGCCGGCGGTGGAAGCCCCGGCCGCAACTGCCGCCGTCGCTTCCTGACCGGCAGGTTCCAGACCGGCAGCGCCTGCTTCAGCCAAACACCCCCCAATAAACCCCCGCTGCATCCCCAACAGCCCAACACCTCCAAGGAATCCACATGCCAGGCTTGACCTCGCCCAAAACCCGCCGTACTGCCGGTGCCCGCCTCGCCGTCGTGGCAGCCACCGCGGTCCTTCCGCTGGCCCTCGCATCCTGCACCGACAACGCCAACGCCAACGCGACCGGCGCCACCGACGGACGCATCCAGGTGACCAGCACCGATACCGAGTGCAAGGTTTCTGCAACCGTTGCCCCGAGCGGGAACCTCACCTTCGCCGTCAAGAACGACGGCGCCGAGGTCACCGAGTTCTACATGCTCGCCGAAGACGGCCTTCGGATCGTGGCCGAGGTGGAGAACATCGGCCCCGGGATCACCCGCAACCTGGTGCTCACCGCGCCGGCCGGCAAGTACACCACCGCCTGCAAGCCGGGGATGAAGGGAGACGGCATCCGCGCCGACTTCACCGTCAAGGACTCCGGCAAGCAGGCCGCCGCTGACGCCGACCACCAGAAGCTGGTGGACACCGGAGTCACCCAGTACACCGCCTACGTCAAGGACCAGACCGAGCAGCTGGTGGCCGGAACCAAGGAATTCGCCGCTGCCTACGCCGCGGGCGACGCCGCCAAGGCCAAGAGCCTGTACGCCGACACCCGCATGCACTGGGAACGGATCGAACCCGTGGCCGAATCCTTCGGCGACCTCGACCCCAAGCTCGACGCCCGCGAGGCGGACCTGGAACCGGGACAGAAATGGACCGGCTGGCACCGCGCCGAAAAGGATCTGTTCCCGCCGGCCGGCTACAAGGCGCTGACGTCCGCCGAGCGTTCGGCAATCGCCAAGCAGCTCGTGGCCGACACGGAGGAACTCAGCACCCGAACCCGTACCGTGAAGCTGAGCGCGGACAAGCTGGGCAACGGCGCCAAGGAACTGCTGGATGAGGTTGCCCGCGGCAAGGTTACCGGCGAGGAGGAAATCTGGTCGCACACCGATCTCTGGGATTTCCAGGCCAACGTGGACGGCGCCCGGATCGCGTTCGAGAACCTCAAGCCCGCACTTGAGCAGAAGGACGCCGCGCTGGCCAAGGACCTCGACGCCAAGTTCAGTGCCCTGCAGGCCGAACTGAAGAAGCACGCCAAGGGCGACGACTTTGCCTACTACAACGAGCTGAGCAAGGACGAGGTCCAGCAGCTCAGCGCCCTGGTGGATGCCCTCGGCGAGCCGCTGTCCAAGCTCACAGCGGCAGTAGTGCTGTGAGCGGCTGCCCCTTCGGCGGCGGCCAGCAGCCACCGTCTGACACGCACTCTGACGGTTCCGTGCTTTCCGGCGGTTCCGGGCACTCCGACGCTTCCGTAGCGTCGGCAGGAACGTCCGACGGCGGTACCCGCCGCCTGTCCCGGCGCGGACTTCTCGGACTGGCCGGCGTGGGCGGCGCGGGAGCGGTAGCCGGAATCGCCGCCGGCCTGCTCGGGCACGACGCCATCGCGGCCGCAGCAGCGCCGCCGGCTGCCAACGATTCCGTCATCCCCTTCTTCGGCGACCGGCAGGCCGGGATCACCACCGCCGCGCAGGACCGCCTCCACATGGCGGCCTTCGACGTCACCACCGAAGACCGAGCGGCGCTGATCCAACTCCTCAAGGACTGGACCGCCGCCGCCGACGCCATGACCGCGGGCCGGACCACCGGTACCACCGGCGCCGTCGACGGACCGTACGACGCCCCGCCGGAGGACACCGGCGAGGCGCTGGACCTCGACGCCGGCCGGCTCACCCTAACCTTTGGCTTCGGCGCCTCACTGTTCGAGAAGGACGGCAAGGCCCGCTTCGGCCTTGACGGAAAGCGCCCCGACGCGCTGATCGACCTGCCGCACTTCCCTGGCGACGCGCTGGAGCCGGCCCGCACGGGCGGCGACATCGTGGTGCAGGCGTGCGCCGATGATCCCCAGGTGGCCGTGCACGCCATCCGTAACCTGGCCCGGATCGGTTTCGGCAAGGCCCGCGTCCGGTGGTCGCAGCTGGGCTTCGGCCGCACGTCGTCGACGTCGCGCGCGCAGCAGACCCCGCGCAACCTCTTCGGCTTCAAGGACGGGACCAACAACCTCAAGGCCGAGGACACCGCACTGCTTGACGAGCACGTGTGGGCCGGCGCCGGATCCCGGGGAGGCGAGGCCTGGATGGCCGGCGGCAGCTACCTGGTGGCGCGGCGCATCCGTATGCACATCGAGATCTGGGACCGTACCTCACTCCGCGAACAGGAAGGCCTGATCGGCCGGACCAAGGCGGAAGGCGCACCGCTGTCCGGTGGGAAGGAGTTCACTGCCCCCGACTTCGCCATCAAGGGCAACGATGGCGAGCCGCTCATCGGCATGGACTCCCACGTCCGTTTGGCCCACGCGGACCAGAACGGCGGCGTACGGATGCTCCGCCGCGGGTACAACTACACCGACGGCTCGGACGGGCTGGGCCACCTCGACGCCGGGCTGTTCTTCATTGCCTTCGTCAAGGACCCGCGGACGCACTACGTGCCGATGCAAATGGCCATGGCAAAGCAGGACGTCCTGGCCCTGGAATACCTGAAGCACACGGGTTCCGGCCTCTTCGCCGTGCCGCCGGGCGTCAAGCAGGGCGGCTTCGTCGGGGAGGGTCTCTTCGCCTGAGCCGTGTTCACCTGGGCGGTGTTCGACTGGTCCTGTTTCGACTATTCACAGCGGCATGGGCAGTATTCACAGTGGCATGCGGACCGCGCCGCCGTCAGTTCCGACGGCGGCGCGTGCTGTTCCGGCCCGGCTTCGGGCCTGCTGCCGGTAAACTAGGGTCATCATGACCCCTCAAAATCCGGATAACACCACAGCCGGCGCTCCGGCTGCTGAAAACACACCCCATATAACGGTGGAAGGCTTTGACAGCCGGGTCCCCGTTGTCATTGATCTCGATTCCCCCCGCGACGGGGTGCCTCTGGTCATCGAAACCCAGGCAGGGTTGGAACGCTGCGCCGCCGCCATCGCCGCGGGCACGGGCCCGGCCGGCGTGGACGCTGAGCGCGCCTCGGGCTTCCGCTACGGGCAGCGCGCATTCCTCGTGCAGATCCGCCGGGAAGGTTCGGGCACCTGGCTGATCGACCCCGAGCCGTTCGAGGACCTGCGGATCATCAACGATGCCCTGCACGGCGTCGAATGGATTCTGCACGCCGCCAGCCAGGACCTCCCCTGCCTCTCGGAGCTGGGCATGTGGCCGGACAGGCTGTTCGACACGGAACTGGCAGCCCGCCTGGCCGGCCTTCCCCGCGTCGGCCTCGCGGCCGTGATCGAGCAGCTGCTCGGTTTCGGCCTCGCCAAGGAGCACTCTGCAGCGGACTGGTCCACGCGTCCCCTGCCGGAGCCCTGGCTCCGGTACGCAGCCCTCGACGTCGAAGTTCTGACGGAACTGCGCGAGGAACTTATCGAACTGCTCGAAGCAGACGGAAAACTCGAGTACGCCGAGCAGGAGTTCGCCGCAATCCTGTCCGCCGGGCTCGCAGCGCCGCGGGTGGACCCCTGGCGCAAGACGT
Organism: Arthrobacter globiformis; assembly: GCF_046536215.2. Taxonomy (GTDB): domain Bacteria; phylum Actinomycetota; class Actinomycetes; order Actinomycetales; family Micrococcaceae; genus Arthrobacter; species Arthrobacter globiformis_E. The sequence continues at coordinate 1,055,139 of NZ_CM143421.1, forward strand.
CAGGACTGCACCAGATCCGGGACCGCCGCCAGCTGGCCGCGGTGCGGGAGCTGTGGCTGGAACGCGACGCCCTGGCCCAGAAGCGCGATGTGGCCCCCGGCCGGCTCATTCCCGACTCTGCACTCGTCGCCGCAGCCAAGGCGATGCCGACAACCGTTCCGCAACTGCTCGGCACCAAGGGGTTCCATGGCAGGGCCGCCCAGCGGGAGGCCCCGCGCTGGCTGCGCTGCATCGCCGCGGCCCGGGCGCTCGAAGACCTGCCGCCGCTCCACCTGCCCACCAACGCTCCGCCGCCCCCGCGGGTCTGGGCCGACCGTGACCTTGCGGCCGCCGAGCGGCTGCAGACGGCCCGGCCGCTGCTGCAGGAGAAGGCGGACGAACTCAAGCTTCCGCTCGAAAACCTGCTGACTCCGGACTACCTCCGCCGCGTCGCGTGGCGGCCACCGGCGGACGTCAGCGAAGCCGCCATTGCCGCGGAACTGCGGGAGCTCGGTGCCCGGCCGTGGCAGATCCAGCTGGTAGCGCCACTGATCACCGGGGCGTTCCTCAACCCCCAGCCGCTTCCGCCCAAGGAAGCCAGGGAGCCGAGGGAATCCCCCGCGTAGGCTGTGCCCAGAGGCACCGCCGTAGTCGCGGGAAAACACGCAGTGGACGGGCGGAACGCCACCAATGGGCCGCCTAGCGGCGTGTTTAGGTCAACACAATCCAAGTGCGGCAACGGGGTCGTTCCGCCCGCTGACTTAATTCTGCCCCGAATCCGGGGCGGCATCCAGTGCTGATCGGCCGGTCCCGGAGTTGTCCCAGCGCCATTTTCCGGGACACAGCATCCAACTAGGTAGCAGCTGAGGGCGTTCTCAGCGCTGGGAACGCCCTGTGCTGCTACCTGGTTCTCGTTCTGGAGCGGATCAAAAAAACTTTTCGATCCTGCCCGTCTCTGGTGCGCTTTCCACCCTCAAATTGTCAGTGGCCCCTGTCATGGTGTGGGTATGGATAACGCAGTGGTTGCGGAGACGTTGGAGGCCCCCGGTGCCTCTGCTCTTTCGCTGGCTGCTGTGCTGCGCCGGGCGGCTGATCCGGGTCCGGCTCCCGCTGTCCGATGAGGCGGATCCAGATGAGGCGGATCCTTTGGGGGATCAGGCGGATGCGTGCCTGGAGGGTCTGGCCGGTGTGGCTGTGATGGAGGCGCGGCTGGCGGCGGTGAAGGTTCAGCTCGCTGCCGGTTTCGTGGCGGCGGAGGAGGCCATGGCTCCGGCGGGGGCGTCCCCGCAGGACCGCACTGTGCGGCGGATGTCGGTGACCGCTGAGGTGGCTGGCGTCCTGACCGTCAGTGAAGGGGCGGCGGAGCGGTTGCTGGTCGAATCCGCCAAACTCACCAAGGATCTGCCGTTGGCACTGGGCGCGCTCGGATCAGGAACTATCTCGTGGCAGCACGCGCGGATCATGTGCGACGAAACCGACGGGCTGGCGGCCGAAGCCGCGGCGGTGTTTGAGGCGCATTTCCTGGACCCGGACGCACCAAACCCGGCGCGGGGTTGCCCGGCCGGGGAGCTGACGCCGGCCAGGTTCCGGGCGAAGGCACGGTACTGGCGGGAACGGCATCATCCGGTCAGCATTGAAAAACGCCACCACAAGAGCGTGGAGGACCGGCGGCTGGAGTGTGCCCCGGACCGTGACGGCATGGCCTGGCTGTCGGCCTATCTGCCCGCGGACCAGGCGGCCGGGATCTGGAACCGCAGCACGGCCGCAGCCCGGGCCGCGCAGGGCCCGACCGAAAGCCGAACCCTCACCCAGCTCCGGGCCGACGCGTTCGCCAGCTGGTCGCTTGACCCAGCTCAGGGAGTCGATGGTGGGATTGATGTTCCGTCCCCGGCGGCGCAGGTCCTGGTTACGGTGCCGGTGTTTCGCTGCTCGGTTTGTCCGAGGAACCTGCCACACTGGATGGTTACGGGCTGATCCCGCCGTCCATGGCACGCCGGCTCGTCGCCGACGGCGCAACCTCATTCCTCCGGGTCCTCACCGACCCGCGCGACGGGGCGCCGCTGGAGATCGGACGCACCAGCTACCGGCTGACCAAACCAATGCGCCAATGGCTGCGGCTCCGTGACGCCAAATGCACGTTCCCTAACTGCAACAACCACTCCCTCGACAACGACGCCGACCACATCCTCGCCTGGGCCGACGGCGGCGGCACCGGCGTCGCCAACCTCGGCCAACCCTGCCCCAAACACCACCGCCTGAAACACTCCACGGCGTGGCGGCCGGTCGGCGCCACCCGGGACGCCCCGCCGGGCTGGATCTCACCCATGGGCCGGTCCTATCCGGCCGAGCACCAGGACTGGGAACCACCCGAATGGCCCGAACCACCTCCCGGCAAGCACCGGCGGGAACTGCCACCCGGAAGGACTGGCCAGAGCCTCCAGATCATCCGGACGTTCCGGATCCGCTCAATGGGTTCGACGGCTATCCAGGTCCGAGCGGCTACCAGTGCCCCGAACCTTCGGAACCTCCCGACGACCTTGACGACATGGGGAGCCCGACGGCTTTCGACGGCCCTGAACCACCGCTGCCGGCGGATCCCTGGCCGTACTGGTCATCGCCAGCAGCCTAAGGAGGCTTCGCGCCGGTTGCAGCCGATATTACTCACGAGTAACATTGGGCTCACCGGTGCCCGGTCCCGGCAGTTCCGGCTGTCCCATCTATTCCGGGGCACCGACCGCACGCCAGTCTCAATGAGGAGCCACAGAATGAGCGCCGCTGATTTCCGCAAGCTTGCCGATCTCTTCCCTGATGAGGCGGTCACCCATTCCACAGTCCAGGACATCGAACTCCCGGCCACGGAAGGCCACGCCAGCCCTGGCATCCTGGCCCTGATCACCCTGGACAACGGACTGGGCCCCGCCAAACCAACCACGCTCGGACCCAATACCCTTCTTGAACTGGGCACCGTCCTCGAAGGACTCCGCGAGCGGGCGGCCGCGGGCGAGATCGCGGCCGTGGGTGTGACGGGGAAGCCCAACTTCTTCGTCGCCGGCGCCGACCTCTCCGCGGTGACCAAGCTGCAGGAGCGGGAACACGGCCTGTGGATGGCGCAGCTGGGTCACGATGTTTATGCCACACTGGCCAACCTGGGCGTTCCCAGCTTCGCCTTCATCAACGGTGTGGCCCTCGGCGGCGGACTGGAGATCGCCCTGCAGTCCACCTACCGCACCGTGTCCACGGGCGCCGGGGCGCTGGCTCTTCCCGAGGCTTTCCTTGGACTGGTGCCCGGATGGGGCGGCGTGTACCTTCTGCCGCGGCTGATCGGGCCGGAGAATGCGGTGAAGGTGATGATCGAGAACGCACTGAACAACAACCGCACGCTGTCCGGCTCCGAAGCCTTCAAGCTCGGCATCGCGGATGCGCTGTTCGAGCCGGAGGATTTCCTGGCGCAGTCTGTCGCCTGGGCTGCGCGCGTTGTCGCCGGCACCGCAGTTTCGGGTACCGCAGCTTCGGGGACAGCACCCGAACGGCCAGCCGCCGTCGATCCGGCTGATCCCGGAGTCGCCGTGCGCTGGGCGGACGCCGTCGCTGCCGGCCGTGCCATCGTCGAGGCCAAGACGTCCAATGCCTCCCCCGCGCCGGCGGAGGTGCTGAACATCATGGCGGCGAACCGCACCATGACCCAGGCCGAGTCTGCCGCACTCGAATGCGAAACGCTGGCAGGCCTCATGCAGACGGACGAGTTCCGCGCCACCGTCTACGCCTTCCTTGATCTCGTGCAGAAACGGGCCAAGCGGCCCGCCGGCGCCCCCGGCCGCGAACTCGCCCGGCCCGTCACGAAGATCGGCGTGGTGGGCGCCGGCCTTATGGCCAGCCAGCTCGCGCTGCTGTTCGCACGCCAGCTCGGGGTCCCCGTGGTTCTGACCGACGTCGACCAGGGCCGGGTGGACAAGGGCGTCGGTTACGTTCACAACGAGGTGGACAAGCTGGTGGCCACGGGCCGGCTTGCCACCGACGCTGCCACGAAGGCCAAGGCACTCGTGACCGGGTCCGTCTCCAAGGAGCCGTTCGCGGACGCCGATTTTGTCATAGAGGCAGTCTTCGAGGAGCTCAGCGTCAAGAAGCAGGTGTTTGCCGAACTTGAGGCCATCGTCCGGCCTGACTGCATCCTCGCCACGAACACGTCCTCGCTGTCCGTGACGGCCATGGCCGCGGACCTGCGGCACCCCGAGCGCCTGGTGGGCTTCCACTTCTTCAATCCCGTCGCGGTCATGCCGCTCCTCGAGATCGTCCGGGCACCGAAGTCCGACGACGGGGTGATCGCAACCGCTTTCGAACTCGCCAAGGGCCTGAAGAAGACGGCAGTCCTGGTCAAGGACGCCCCGGCGTTCGTGGTCAACCGGATCCTGCTGCGGCTCATGGGCGAAGTCACGGCCGCCTTTGACGAAGGCACGCCGGCCGATGTTGCGGATACCGCACTGCGGCCGATGGGTCTGCCAATGACGCCGTTCACGCTCCTCGCGATGGTGGGACTGCCGGTGGCCCAGCACGTTCAGGAATCCCTGCATGTGGCCTTCGGGGACCGCTTCCCGGTCTCGCAGAACCTGCAGAAACTGGTCGATAACAACATCCGTTCCCTGTGGTCCGCGTCCGGGGACGGCGGCCAGGAGATCCCGGCGGCCACCTCGGCGCTGATGTCCTTTGGCAGTACGCCGTCGACTGCCGAGCAAGTGCTGCGCCGGACCCAGGACGCCCTCGCCGAGGAGATCGGGCTGATGCTCGAAGAGGGCGTGGTGGCAGCGCCCCAGGACATCGACCTGTGCATGATCCTGGGTGCCGGCTGGCCGATGTTCCTGGGCGGGATCACCCCCTACCTCGACAGGGTGGGAGCCTCGGAACGCGTCAACGGCAAACGGTTCCTGCCTCCGGGCGTGGCGTCCCGTTCCTGACACAGCGCGCGGACACAGCCCCTTCCTGACACACCTCGCCCCTGACGCAGCGCGAACGGACACTTGAGGGCCCTTCCCGAGGGGCGTCAAGTGTCCGTTCGCGCGCTAGGCACCGGCGGCTGGACTGAGGGCACCTGCGGCTTCTGGAATCGCTCAGTGCGGCCGTAGCCGGCCGCCGTCGAGTCTGAGCAGCCGGTGCGCATGAGCCGTGGCGAACCTAAGGTCGTGCGTGACCATCACGACGGCGGCACCGCGGCCGGCCGCCGCTGACACGGCAGCGGTAAGCCGATTGAGGCCGTGGGCGTCCAGGGCCACAGTGGGTTCGTCGAGCGCGAGCACCGACGGTTCCCGCGCGAGTACGGTCGCGAGGGCCAACAGCCGCTGGCCGGACGCCGGCAGCTCATGGGGGTGCACGCTGCCGCTGTCTTCAAGTCCGACGGCGGCCAAGGCTGCCCGTGCACGTTCCGGCGCACCCGACTCGAAGAGCCGGTCCAGCCCGAACAGCACCTCCCGCAACACGGTCCGCTCGAACAGCTGGTCATGGGGGTGCTGGAAGAGTAGCCCAAGCCGGCGGGCCACCAAGCCAGTCGGAACACCGGCAATGGGCTCGCCGGCCACGCGGACGTCGCCGCGAAGCGGCCGATGCAGGCCATTGAAGAGCCTCAGCAGCGTGGACTTCCCGGCGCCGTTGGGTCCCGTGACGGCCACGATTTCCCCCGGCATCACCCGCAGGTCCACACCGTCCAGGAGCAGGCTGTCATCAGCAGCCATCCGACCCGTCCCGAACCCGAAGGCCACATTCGCCAGCTCCAAAGCTGCCGTGGGTTCAACGGCTGAGGTCCCGACGGCAGCCGCCTCCGCCGCGGGAAGCGTCAACACCGCGGGCGGCGCAGACGGAGCGGGCGGCGCAGACGGAGCGGGCGGCGCAGACGGAGCAGCGCTCGGTTCAGACCCCGGATCGGGCTTGGGCGCCGGCGCGGACGCAGCGTCGGGCTCCAGTCGCGGTTCTGGGTCTGGGTCTGGGTTTGGCTGCAATTCGCGCCCTGGGCAGGAGGCCGAGATCACGACGCCGGACTCAGCCAGCGCCGAACCCTGCAGGATCCTGCCCGGTGGTCCGGCCGCCGTCACCTCGCCGTCCTTCAGTACCAGCCAGCGCTCCGCGTCGCGGGTCAGCGCGTCGGCGTGCTGGCTCAGCACCACAATGGCGGTACCCCGGGCCAGCTCGGCATGAACCAGCTCCACGACGGTCCGGATCCCGGCCTGGTCCAGCGACTCGAGCGGCTCGTCGAGGACCAGGACGCCGGGACCGTCCACCACGGCGCAGCCCACAGCCAGCCGCCGTAGCTCGCCGCCGGACAGCGTTGCGGGATCCCGCTGCATGAACCCGTCGAGTCCCGTGCGGCGGGCAATATCGGCCACAATCCGCACCATCTCGGCCCGCGGAACTCCGCGGTTCTCCAGGCTGAAGGCGAGTTCCTCCGCCACGGTTCCGCGGACCGCCGAAAGCATGGACGCGGCGTCCTGCGGCACATAGCCGACGTGCCTTGCCCACGCCCCGGGATCGATCCGGGGGTCATCCGCCGCCCCGGCAAAGGACAGCGGACCACTCTCGGCGGGGTGCCCGGCCACCTCCAGCTGCAGGCTCCCGGCCAGCATCCCGTCCCGGCCGCCGAGCAGCCACGCGCCAAGGAGACGGCCCAGCGTGGACTTGCCGCTGCCGGACCCGCCCAGCACCGCCGTCAGTGTGCCGGGCGAGGCGGCCACCCCAACCCCGCGCAGCGCAGGGCCGGCGTCACCGTGGTACGAAAACGAGTCGATGGAGGCCAGCAGCGTGGTGGCGTCAGCCCTGTCAGCGATCACCCGGCGCCGCCGCCGGCTTGAAAGAGGACGGATTGAAAGAGGACGGGCTGAAGGAGAACATACTGAAAGACGGGCTGGGACCCGGCGGCAAGGGAGCCGGCCGAAAGCGCACCGGCCACTCGCCACCCCACCGCGGCCACGGAAACCAGGATCGCCACGATGCGGAACGCTGCCTGGGCGGGTGAATCGGGAACCTCCGTGTAGCTGGTCCGGGGACCGGCGCTCCGGAACCCCCTGGCATCGAGGGACTGGGCACGGATGCCGGCGTCGTGCACCAGGCCCAGCACCAGCGGGACCATCTGCAGCCGGATGGCCGCGGCCCGGCTGCCAATCCCTCGCCCCACCACGAGGCCCCGTGACTCCTGCGCCTGGCGGACCTTCTCCAGCCGCGCAGCGACCAGCGGTGCAAGCAGCAGCGTGGACGCCAGCACATACCCCACCTGCGGCGGGACACTGCGCGCGGACAGGGCGGCAACCAGTTCGGGGACCCGGACGCTGAAGGAAAACACCATGAGCACCAGCACGAAGGCTGCGGTGCGGAGCCCCATCTCCAAAGCGAAGGCCAGCCCCTCGGCCGTGACCCGGGCAGGTCCCCAGCTGGCGAGCATGGTGCGCCCCTCCGGGAAGAAGAGTCCGTGGATCACCAGCAGCGAAAGCCAGAACGGCACAATTATGGCGGCCCCGGCCAGCAGGGCCCGCCGCACAGTGCCCGCGGCGGCGGACAGCAGCACTGCGCCGGCTGCCACGGTGAGGGATACCGCCCAACTGCCTGCCGCCGTCGTAATGACCAGGACGGCGGCGGCGGCCGTCAGCGCGGTCAGCGGATTAAGGCGCGTGGACACCTGGCCGGCGGTTCCGGAGTCAGGAATTCCGCGCGGCCGGCTCCTTGCCGGCCAGGACGCGGAAACGGCGGACGAACGGGAACTGGAACGTGGTGCGCCGGGGCAGGGCGTAGACCAGCATGGCGGCGATGGCGAAGACGATGGCCTTGTCCATGGGATCGGAAATCAGGGCCTGCTTGGTGATGGCGGCCAGCAGGGTGTCCCCCATGGCCCGGAAGGCGCTGACGATCGCGCCGGTGCCGGCCCCGGACGTGCCGCCGAAGACGAACGCGGCAATCGGCGCTGACACCACACCGGCGATGATCCCGGTGACGAACCCAGCAACCGGAGCAAGGTAGAAGCGGCGGAACAGCCCGTAACGTGCGGCCACCCCGGCCAGGAAGCCGATCAGCGCGGCACCTGCCGCGAAGGGCAGGACAGTCGGGTTGAAGAACGACCACACGATGCTGCTCAGCGCACCCGTGGCGGCACCGGCGGCAGGCCCGGCAAGGACGGCAATGAGCACCGTGCCGATGGAGTCGAGGTAGAATGGCAGGCCGCTGGTGCCCATGAGCTGTCCCAGCACGATGTTCAGGACCAGCGCCACGGGGATAAGCACCACGGTGGACGTGGGCAGGGTGGGAAGCACGCCCACGATCAGCAGCAGCGCGCCGAGGAGGAAGCCGCCCAGCGCGACGAGCGAGGAAACGCTGCCGAGCCCGCCGGCAATGTCGGCAGGCTGGGTGAGGACCAGGAAGACGAAGGTGGCGGCGATGGCCGCGGCGCCGAGCAGTTCGAGGACCCTCCGGCGGCGGACAGCTTTCCGGTCCGTGGGAGGGAGGGTCAGGGACGGCTGTGACATGGTGGATCCTTAGGCTGAAAACGGCGGGTCCCGCACCCGTGGCGTGATCTTGCGCGTGCGCGGAAGCAGGCGCCTAATGTCACCTCGACGCGGCTACCATCCTACCGACCCGCGCGCACGCCTGCTACGGTCCCGCTAGAGCGGCCGCTTCCCCATGCCGGCCGCCAGGGCGCCCACCGAGGTGATCAGCTCGTCGAAGCACTGCGCGGGGTCGTTCGACGTGACGATCCTGGCATTGAACGGCTCCTTCCAGATGCCACGGAAGTCCGCCACAGTGGTGCCGACCAGGCGGGGCGCGTCCGTTTCCACGTGAACTGTGGCCGGCCGCGTGCCGTACGGCGTGCGTCCGATGGCCGCGGCGGCCGCGAAGGCGTCATGCATGTGGGCGATGAAGCCCTGGTCGTAGAGCCGGTGGAACTCCATATAGAAACGGATGGCATCCGAGAGGCACGCCACGAGCGGATTGCCCGAGCGGCTGCGCTGGCCCTCCGGCTGCTCGGCCAGCACGAGTTCCGGTTCGGCCCCGGCAGCCTCGGCGAGACGCTGCAGGTGCTCCGGCCGCAGCTCGATGCGCTCCGTGGTCTCGAGCGCACACACCACCGGCAGGTTCTCCTCCGGCAGCCCGCTGTAGGCGGCGAAGACTTCCGCGGCCGCGTGCGGGTCCACGGAAACGTTCCATTCCGCCGTCGGGGTCGTGTTGCCCTGGTAGTTGAAGCAGCCGCCCATGATGACCAGCCCCTTGAGCAGCTTGGGCAGGTCCGGTTCCGCCCGCAAGGCCAGCGCGAAATTGGTCAGCGGCCCCGTGATCAGCCCGGTGATCTCACCCGGGCGCGCCCGCGCGGCTTCCACCCACACGTCCACGGCATGCCGCGGTGAAATTTCCTGCTTCGGCGGCGGAAGCTCGGCGTAGCCGATCCCCTGCGGGCCATGGGTCTCCTCTGTGGTGACCAGCGGAATCTCCAGCGGCACTTCCGCGCCCATGGCAACTTCAATGCCGGCCCGGCCGCAGAGTTCCAGCAGGGCGAGGTTGTTCAGCGCCACCTGCCGGGCACCGACGTTGCCCGCCGTGCACGTGATGGCCTCGATCCGGACCTCCGGCCGGGACAGCAGGTAGACCAGCGCGAGGGCGTCGTCGATCCCGGTGTCAACATCCATCAGGATGGACGGCATCAGAACAGGGCCACCTTGGGGGTCTGCGGGAAGATGGCATCCAGTTCGTCGAGTTCGGCACGGTCCGGCACCCAGGCCACCGCCCCGGCGTTCTGCCGGACCTGTTCCGGACGGGTGGCGCCGGCAATCACACTGCTGACCGACGGCTGTGCCGCGAGCCAGGAGAAGGCCACCTGCACTTCGGTCAGGTCGCGGGCGGCGGCGAAGTCGCTGAACGCCTTCAGCTGCTGCCAGTCGGCATCGTGCACCAGATTGGTCCGCGTGTGGCTGAGGCGTGATCCTTCCGGCGCCTGGTCCTGCGCGTACTTGCCGGTCAGGAGGCCATTGGCCAGCGGGAAGTAGGGCAGCACGCCCAGCCCGTAGGCCTCGGCAGCCGGGGTGACCTCCTGCTCGGCCCGGCGGTCCAGGAGGTTGTAGTGGTTCTGCGCGGACACGAACCGTGCGCCGCCGCGGGCGCGCGCCACGAATTCGGCTTCGGCGATCTGCCATCCGGCGCGGTTCGAATGGCCGATGTAGCGGACCTTGCCGCTGGTGATGAGGTCGTTCAGAGCGTCGAGCGTCTCCTCGATCGGCGTCTGGGGGTCGGGCGTGTGGAACTGGTACAGGTCGATGTAGTCGGTGCCGAGCCGGCGCAGGGACGCCTCCGCTGCGCGGATGACGTATCGGCGCGAACCGCGGGCGCCGAAGTCCTCGCCGTTGGCCCCGCGCATGTCCATGCCGAACTTGGTGGCCACCACGACGTCGTCGCGCTGGGCCCCCAGGGCCTTGCCGAGCATCGTTTCGCTGAGTCCCGGTTCGCGGCCGTAGGTGTCGGCGACGTCGAAGAGGGTCACCCCGGCGTCGAGGGCGGCATGTACGACGGCGTCCGTCCCCTCCTGCGATTCGGTCACCGTGTTTGCCCGGCCCAGGTTGTTGCAGCCGAGGCCCACGACCGAGACGGTCAGTCCGGATTTTCCAAGACGGCGGTATTCAGTCATGGAATCACCCTATAACGGCGCGGGCGGCAGCATTCGCGGCCGGACGCCGGCCCCGCTTCACGGGGACCGGCCCCGGCTACAGGACCCGCTCAGGCGGAGGCGAAGTCCAGGCCGTGCTCCTCCAGCGCATCCTGAAGCTGCGCGAGGGTCCGCGGGCAGATGCCGGGAAGCGCCGCCAGCTGGCGCCTGCCGAACTGCGCCAGCTGCTCGAGGGACTCCACGCCGGAATGGGCGAGGATCCTGCGGTCGGGCGAGGCGAGGCCCCGCGGAAGCGGCGTGTGGCCCGGCTTGGTTGACTTCTTTGTCATGACGTTCTGCCTTCCCTTGTGCTGTGACTGCCTGAGTTGCTGCGACTGCATGGGGTGAATGAACTGCCTGTGGTGAAGCTGGCTTGGGGGCGAAGCTGGCTTAGAGGGTGAAGCCGGCGGCCTGCTTGGGTGAATGCTTGAGTTTCAGGGCCGAGAGGTCGCTGAAGGGGGCGGCGCCGATGCTCAGCTTGGTGAAGTCGAGGTCCTCGCCGCGGATGCAGACCTTGATGGCGTTCACGGCCTTGTTCACGTCCGGGCAGAGGCAGAAGATGTTAAGCTTGGCGTCGCCGAATTCCGAGCGCTCCACAACGCCCAGCCCGCGCCAGGCCAGGTGGCCGGACAGAGCGTCCTTGGCTTTTTCCTCGAGGTAGCGGTCGCGGCTGGTGCCTTCCTTGGTCTTGAGGGCGTACTGGGCCACCACCCAGTACTGCTCCTCGTCGGGAATCTCCGCGTAACCGTCCTCGGTGCAGGCCATCTCGAAGGCGTCCATCAGGCGCTCGGCCGCCTCGGCGTCCGGGACGTCGGTCTCCTGGGTCTTGCTCTGGTGGCCAACAGCCCCGTGGTTCATGACGAACTGGCTGTAGTCCTCGTCGAACCAGGCTTCCCGGAACAGCAGGGTCCCCTCGTCGTCGCGCTTGTAGACCCGGATGATTCCGCTCATGCCCGTCCTCTCGTAAACCAGGTGGTGTCGGTGCCGTCGAAGGGCGCTTCCTGGCCCTTGACGGCAAGGAACAGGGCGTCACACTCGGTCTGCATGGCGCGCACCAGCGTCTCAGGGTACTCCATGCCGAGCCGGTGCTCGGCGAACTCGTCCTCGTCGTCGACGAACACGCCGCGCTTCACCGAGCGGATGACGTCCAGGTCCATGTCGATCATGTGGAATTCCGTGACGCCGGGCTTGATCCGGCGCCATTCGTGGCCCGTTGCCAGGTCGACGTAGACGCGGAAGTCCCCCGGGTAGGTGTCGTCGTAGAAGGTGACCACGAACTCCCCGGTCCGTGGAACCAGGAGCACGGCGTCGGACGCGGTGTAGAACGCGGCGCCCGGGCGGGAGCAGAACTCATTGGCGGGCTGGAAGATCCACCAGCCGTGCCGGTCCTCGCCGAGGTACCGGCCGGGCACCACCCAGTGAGCCGTGCCGTCCCACTTGCGGTTCCGGGACACCACCAGTTCGCCTGGCTGCAGGGAATCCGGCTCCCTCACAGTTTGGGCAGGCTTCCGGTGGTGGGGTGTTCCTGGCCGGGCAGCGGGCGGGCGAACGGGACCTTGGTCCCGAGCACCTGGGCAACGACGTCGTGGGTGATCTGCTGGGCGGTGAGGCCCACCCTTTCCAGCACCTGGCTCCGGGTTCCGTGGTCCAGGAACTCGACCGGCAGGCCCACCTCGTTCAGCGCGGTGTCCACGCCGGCGGCGCGCATCTCCTGACGGATCCGGGACCCGACTCCCCCGGCCCGGACGCCGTCCTCGATGCAGATGACGAGGCGGTGCCTGGCGGCCAGGGCGATGATCGACTTCCGGACCGGGAGGACCCAGCGGGGGTCCACGACGGTGGAGCTGATGCCCTGGGCACCCAGCCGGTTGGCGACATTCAGGGCCAGCTCGGACATGGCGCCCACGCTGACGATCAGGACATCGTTCTCCGTGGATCCGGCCGGGCGGCGGGACAGCACGTCCACACCGTCGGCCAGCCGCTCGATGGCCTCCACCTCGGCGCCGACCGTACCCTTGGAATACCGGATGACAGTGGGGGCATCCTCGATGGCGACGGCCTCGCGGAGTTCCTCGCGCAGCCGCGTGGCGTCTCGCGGCGCGGCCAGGTGCAGCCCGGGAACGATCTGGACCATGGCCATGTCCCACATCCCGTGGTGGCTGGCTCCATCGGGGCCGGTGACTCCGGCGCGGTCCAGGACAACTGTCACGCCGGCCTTGTGCAGGGCAACGTCCATCAGGAGCTGGTCGAAGGCGCGGTTGAGGAAGGTGGCGTAGACGGCAACCACCGGGTGCAGCCCGCCGAAAGCCATGCCCGCCGCGGAGGTGAGGGCGTGCTGTTCGGCGATGCCGACGTCGAACACGCGTTCCGGATACCGTGCCGCGAACTTGTGCAGCCCCACCGGGATGAGCATGGCGCCGGTGATGCCGACGATGTCCTTGCGCTCATCGGCGATGTCTGCGATCTCGTCCGCGAAGACCGATGTCCAGGACTTGGCGCCGCCGGCTTCTGCGGGCTCGCCGGTCTCGGGGTCGATGATTCCGACGGCGTGGAACTGGTCCGCTTCATGCGCACGGGCAGGCGCGTACCCGTGGCCCTTCTCGGTCATGGCGTGCACGATGACCGGGCCGGCATAGTTCCTGGCGGTCGAGAGGGCGTGTTCCATGGCCTGGAGGTTGTGGCCGTCCACCGGGCCGATGTACTTCATGCCGAGGTCCTCGAACATGCCCTGCGGAGCCCACCAGTCCTTGATGCCCTTCTTCATGGCATGCAGGCTCTTGTAGGTGAACTGGCCCGCGGGGCCGCCGTTCTGGAGCTTTTTCTTCCACCAGTCCAGGGCACCCTCGTAGGCGGGGGCGGCACGGAGGGAGTCGATGGTGGGGCGCAGCGATGCCAGGTAGTCGGCAAAGCCGCCCACGGTAGGTGCGTAAGAGCGGCCGTTGTCGTTGACGACAATCACGACGCGGCGCTTCTTGTCCGCGGCGATGTTGTTGATGGCCTCCCAGGCCATGCCGCCGGTGAGCGCGCCGTCCCCGACGACGGCGACGACGTACCGGTCGCCGTCACCGGTCAGCTGGCGGGCACGGGAGATGCCGTCGGCCCAGGACAGCGAGGATGAGGCATGGGAGCTTTCGACGATGTCATGCTCGGACTCGGCGCGGTCCGGGTAGCCGGACAGGCCGCCCTGCTGGCGGAGAGTGCTGAAGTCGTGCCGTCCGGTGAGGAGCTTGTGCACGTACGACTGGTGGCCGGTGTCAAAGACGATGCTGTCGCGGGGCGAATCGAAGATCCGGTGAACCGCCATAGTCAGTTCGACGACGCCGAGGTTGGGACCCAGGTGCCCTCCCGTCTGGGAGACGTTGCCGATCAGGAATTCCCTGATCTCGGCGGCCAGCTGATCCAGCTGCGCCGCGGACAACTTGCTCAGGTCCTGCGGATTCCGGATGGTCTCCAAGATTCCCAACGGCCCCTCCTTCGGCTGGTAGACATGCCTATTAACTCTAACGCCTCCGCGCAAACGCCAGAGGCAGTGCAAACGCAGAGGCCCCGGCCGGTCTGCTGACCGGCCGGGGCCTCATCGCGCTGCTTGCCGGGCCTAACCCGGCTGGATTCCGCTAGTTAGCGGAGATCTGGCGCAGAACGTACTGCAGGATGCCGCCGTTGCGGTAGTAGTCCGCTTCACCCGGGGTGTCGATGCGGAGCACTGCGTCGAAGGACTTGGCGGAGCCGTCCTCGGCGGTGGCGGTGACCTTGAGGGTCTTGGGCGTGGTGCCTTCGTTCAGGGCGGTGACGCCCTCAACAGCGAAGGTTTCCGTGCCCGTCAGGCCCAGCGTGGCAGCGGACTCGCCGGCCGGGAACTGCAGCGGAAGAACGCCCATGCCGATGAGGTTGGAGCGGTGGATGCGCTCGTAGCTCTCGGCGATGACGGCCTTGACGCCCAGCAGTGCCGTGCCCTTGGCTGCCCAGTCACGGGACGAACCGGAGCCGTACTCCTTGCCCGCCAGGACCACCAGCGGGGTGCCGGCTGCCTGGTAGTTCTGGGCGGCGTCGTAGACGTAGGCCTGCGGGCCGTCAGCCTGGCTGAAGTCGCGGGTGAAGCCGCCCTCCACGCCGTCCAGGAGCTGGTTCTTGATGCGGATGTTCGCGAACGTGCCGCGGATCATAACCTCGTGGTTGCCACGGCGCGAGCCGTAGGAGTTGAAGTCCTTGCGCTCCACGCCGTTGGCCAGCAGATACTGGCCGGCGGGGGTGTCGGACTTGAACGAACCGGCCGGGGAGATGTGGTCCGTGGTGACGGAGTCACCGAGCTTGAGCAGCACGCGGGCACCGGCGATGTCCTGGACGGGCTCCGGCTGGGCCTTCATGCCCTCGAAGTACGGGGGCTTCCGCACGTACGTGGACTTCTCATCCCAGGCGAAGGTGTCGCCGGCCGGGGTGTCGAGTGCCTTCCAGCGGTCATCGCCCTCGAAGACGCCCTCGTAGCCCTTGGCGAACATCTCCTTGTCGATGGAGGAGTCGATGACTTCCTGGACCTCGACCGGGTTCGGCCAGATGTCCTTCAGGAAGACGTCGTTGCCGGCTTCGTCCTTGCCCAGGGCATCGGTCTCGAAGTCGAAGTCCATGGAACCGGCCAGGGCGTAGGCGATGACCAGCGGCGGGGAGGCCAGGTAGTTCATCTTGACGTCCGGGTTGATGCGGCCTTCGAAGTTGCGGTTGCCCGAGAGGACGGCGCTGACGGCGAGGTCGTTGGCCTGGATGGCCTCGGAGATCTCGGCTTCGAGCGGGCCGGAGTTGCCGATGCAGGTGGCGCAGCCGTAGCCCACGATGTAGAAGCCCAGCTTCTCCAGGTACGGGGTGAGGCCCGACTTCTCGTAGTAGTCGGTGACCACCTTGGAGCCGGGGGCGACGGAGGTCTTGACCCACGGCTTGGCGGTGAGGCCCTTGTTCACGGCGTTGCGTGCCAGCACGGCGGCGGCGAGCATGACGGACGGGTTGGACGTGTTGGTGCACGAGGTGATCGACGCGATGGTCACCGCTCCGTGGTCCAGGTCGAACTCGCGGCCGTCTTCCATCTTCACGGCGACGGGGCTGGAAAGGCGGCCCTCGGCGCCGTGCGCGGCGGAGTACTTCGGCGGAACGCGGTCGGTGTCGGTCACGTGCGTGCCGCCGGTGGTGAACGAGGGCGGGTCGGAAGCCGGGAAGCTTTCCTCCAGCGACTCGTCCAGCGTGCCGGCGTCGGCGTCGTGGGTGACGTAGTTCTTGAGGTCGTGGCGGAATTCGTCCTTGGCCTCGGTCAGCTCGATGCGGTCCTGCGGACGCTTCGGGCCGGCGATCGACGGAACCACGGTGGAGAGGTCCAGCTCGAGGTACTCGGAGAAGCGGAGTTCGCGGGAGGGATCGTGCCAGAGGCCCTGTTCCTTGGCGTACGCCTCCACGAGGGCAACGTTTTCCTCGGGGCGGCCGGTGAGGCGCAGGTAGTCGAGGGTGACGTCGTCGATCGGGAACATGGCAGCCGTGGAACCGAATTCCGGGCTCATGTTGCCGATGGTGGCGCGGTTGGCCAGCGGCACCGCGGCAACGCCTTCGCCGTAGAATTCCACGAACTTGCCAACAACACCGTGCTTGCGGAGCATCTCGGTGATGGTGAGCACCACGTCGGTGGCGGTGGCACCGGCAGGGATGCTGCCGCTGAGCTTGAAGCCCACAACGCGCGGGATCAGCATGGAAACCGGCTGGCCCAGCATGGCAGCCTCGGCTTCGATGCCGCCGACGCCCCAGCCGAGCACGCCCAGGCCGTTGACCATGGTGGTGTGCGAGTCGGTGCCGACGCAGGTGTCGGGGTAGGCGCGGAGCGCGCCGTTCACTTCGCGGGTCATGATGGTGCGGGCCAGGTATTCGATGTTGACCTGGTGCACGATGCCGGTTCCCGGCGGGACGACCTTGAAGTCGTCGAACGCGGTCTGGCCCCAGCGCAGGAACTGGTAGCGCTCACCATTGCGCTGGTATTCGATCTCCATGTTGCGCTCCAGTGCGCCGGAGTTACCGAAAACGTCGATCTGGACGGAGTGGTCGATGACCATCTCGGCCGGAGCAAGCGGGTTCACCCTCTTCGGATCACCGCCGAGCTCCTTGACTGCCTCACGCATGGTGGCAAGGTCCACCACGCAGGGGACACCAGTGAAGTCCTGCATGATCACGCGGGCGGGCGTGAACTGGATTTCGGTGTCGGGCTGGGCATTCGGGTCCCATCCTGCCAGGGCGCGAACGTGATCGGCGGTGATGTTCGCGCCGTCCTCGGTCCTCAGCAGGTTCTCAAGCAGTACCTTAAGGCTGAACGGAAGGGTTTCTGAACCTTCAACGGAGTTCAACCGGAAAATTTCGTATTCGGTTCCGGCAACATCAAGTTTGCCTTTTGAACCGAAGCTGTCCACAGTGCTCATCGCAGGACTCCTCTCGCAACAGTTTCATCTTTGTCGCGCGGTTGACCGCTTGCTAGTTAGGACACCCTAATTAGTGCCGGTCGCATCAAACTGCATGGTCAGCCGGGTACACGGGCGCGACGGGGGCTACATCGCCCATAGTAGTGGCATCACCCGCGGGGAGTCAGCAGTGCGACGGTCTCCAGGTGATGCGTGTGCGGGTACAGGTCGAAGGCGCGCAGACCGGACAGCTGCCAGCCGCCCTGCTGGAAGTACCCAATATCGCGTGCGAACGACGACGGGTCGCAGGAAACGTAGGCAATGGCACGCGGGTTTGAGGCGATCAGCTGGCTGACCACGGCCTTGCCCGCGCCGGCGCGCGGCGGATCGAGAATGAGGGCGTCGAACTGGCGCGGCCGCTGGCGGAGCACGCGCTCCACCTTGCCCTGCACAATCTCCACCTGCGGTGCACCGTGCAGGTTTTTCCGCGCGTCCCGGCTGGTGCCGGGCGCACCCTCCACCGACAGCACGGACCCGGTCTCCCCCACCGCGTCGGCCAGCGGGGCCGTGAACAGGCCGGCGCCGGCGTAGAGGTCCGCCACCGCGGCGCCGGGTTCCAGGAACCCGCCGTCGTGCAGGAATCCGGTCACGGCACCCACCAGGGTTTCCGGCGCGTCGCGGTGGATCTGCCAGAAGCCCGCGCCCGTGACCCGGTAGTCGTGGCCGGCCGCGGATTCCTGTACCCAGGTCCGGCCGCGGAGCTGCAGCGTCTCGTTTTTGAGGGGATCGTAGCTGGCCACGGACACGTCCGCCGGAAGCTGGGACAGGATGGAGTTCAGCCGTTTGGCGCGCGTTCCGGGGGCCGGGGCGAGCAGCACCAGCGGCCGCGAGCCGTTGGCGGGTGCGGCCACCTCCACCCGCTCGATGCCCTGCAGGTCCACGTCCCACAGCCGCAGGGCGTTGATCCCGTCGACGGCCAGCGGCATCTCCTGCACCGGGATCACCTGGTCGGAGCGGTGCGCGTGCATGCCGAGCCGGCCGCTCTGGGTGACCCCAAAGCTCGCGCGCGTGCGCCACCCAAGTCCGGCCCCGCCGTCGTGCTTTAACCCGGCATCCGTTGGGGCGTTTGCCGCTCCCACCGCTTCAACGTCCGGGGAAAGCTCGACGGCGGCCAGCCGCCTGAGCTGTTCGGCCAGCACCTCGGACTTGAGGCTCCGCTGGCGCGGCAGTGATATGTGGCCGAGTTCGGCGCCGCCGACCGGCGGGCGCCCGTGCGCCCAGGAGCCGGCAGAGTCGGCGGTCCGCCAGAAGTGCGGCACCCGGTCCGGCGAGGCGTCCAGGACTTCCACAACGTCGGCGCGCCAGAACTTGGCCTTCTCACCGGCGTCGGTGAGCCGGACCCGCACCCGCTCCCCCGGGATGCCGTGGCGGACGAAGACCACGCGGCCCTCGTGCCGGGCCACGCAGTGTCCGCCGTGGGCCACGGGGCCGACGTCGACCACCAGTTCGAGTCCGGTGGAGGTGGTCTGGGTGTCCGGGCTCATTGAATGTCCTGCAGTCTCTTGGCTTCTTCGGATGATTTGAGCTGCCAGGGAACGCTGGCAACCATGACACCCGGCTCAAAGTGGAGCCGGGTCTTGATGCGGAGGGCTGTCTGGTTGTGCACCAGCTGCTCCCACCATTTACCCACCACGTACTCGGGGATGTAGACCACGATGAGGTCCCGGGGCGAGTCGCGGCGCATATTCTTGATGTAGTCCATGATCGGCGTGACCGTCTCGCGGTAGGGACTGGCGAGGATGGTCAGCGGAACCGGGATCTCCAGTTTCTCCCAGTCGGCGAGGGTGTGCGCTGTTTCCTCGGCGTTGATGTCCACGGTGATGGCGTCCAGCCGGGACGGCCGGGACGCACGCGCATAGGCCAGCGCGCGGAGCACGGGCTTGCGGACATGGGACACCAGCAGCACGGCATGCACGCGGGTGGGCAACGCGCGCGGCGAGGAGTCCTCGTCGACCGCCAGCTCCTTGGCCACGTTGTCGTAATGGGCGCGGATGCTCCACATGATGAGGAACAGGATGAACATGGCGAGCAGGGCAATCCAGGCGCCCTGTTCGAACTTGGTGATGAGCACGATGGCCAGCACCAGGGCGGTCATGCCAAAGCCGATCATGTTGATGGTGCGCGACTTCAGCATCCGGCGTTTGACGGCCTTGTCCTTGGCCAGTTTCAGCTCCCGGCCCCAGTGCCGGACCATGCCCAGCTGGCTTGCCGTGAAGGAGATGAAAACACCGACGATATACAGCTGGATGAGCTTGGTCACATCCGCGTTGAAGGACAGGATGAGCACCAGTGCCCCGGCGGCGAGGGCAAGCACGCCGTTGCTGAACGCCAGCCTGTCGCCGCGGGTGCGCAGCTGCCGGGGCAGGTAGCCGTCCTGGGCGAGGATGGAGCCCAGCACCGGGAAGCCGTTGAAGGCCGTGTTGGAGGCAAACACCAGGATGACGCCGGTGGCCGCGACCACGATGTAGAACGGAATGGACCCGGCGCCGAAGATGGTCTGGGCAATCTGGCTGATGGCCGGGTTCTGGATATAGCCCTCGGGCAGCGGCTGCCCGTTGAGCAGGAACTCGGTGGCCGGGTCCAGCACGATGTGCACCTTGGTGGCGTTGGCCAGGTAGATGATGCCTGCCAGCATGGCCGAAGCGATGATGCCGAGCAGCAGCAGCGTGGTGGCCGCGTTTTTGCTCTTGGGCTTCTGGAAGTTCGGCACGCCGTTGCTGATGGCTTCCACACCGGTCAGGGCGGCGGCACCGGAGGAAAAGGCGCGCAGCAGCAGGAACGCCCCTGCGAGACCCACGAGGCCCTGGTCGAAATCGGGTGAGGGGACAATCGTGAACGCAGCCGACGGCGCCTGGCCGAGCTCGCCGGTCACGGCCTGGAAGATTCCTACCACGGTCATGCCCAAGATGGAGGCCATGAAGATGTAGGTGGGCACCGCGAAGACGCTGCCGGCTTCCTTGATGCCGCGCAGGTTGACGAGCGCCAGGATCACCACGCCGATGGTGGCGATCAGGGCCTGCTGTCCATGAAGCGACGGGATGGCTGTGGTGAGGTAGGTCGCCGCAGAGGACATGGACACGGCGACGGTCAGGACGTAGTCCACCAGCAAAGCGGACGCCACCGTCAGCCCAGCGTACTTGCCAAGGTTCTCGTTGGCGATCTCGTAGTCACCGCCGCCGGACGGGTAGGCGTGGACGTTCTGCCGGTAGGACGCCACCACCGTGAGCAGGACCACCATGACGGCGAGGCCGACAAGCGGGGAAATGGCCACCGCGCTCACGCCGGCCAGTGCCAGCGTGAGGAGAATCTCATCGGGGGCGTAGGCCACGGAGGACAATGCATCCGAGGCGAAGATGGGAAGCGCGATCCTCTTCGGCAGAAGGGTGTGGGCCATCCTGTCGTTCCGGAAGGGCCTTCCCACCAGCACGCGCTTAACGGCATTCAGAATTGTCAGCACCACACAAAGCTAGTCTGATTCGCACGCGATGTCATGGCAGGTTTCCGGCGGTAGAGTCGTACGGAGCAGTCGGCGAGAGTTGAGGAGAGAACGCGTGGCGCACTTCGTGATCATGGGTTGTGGACGCGTTGGGGCCACGTTGGCGCACACGCTCGAGGATGCGGGCCATTCGGTGGCCATCATCGACCAGGACGACCGCGCCTTCCGCCGCCTCCGCTCGGGCTTCACCGGCCGGAAAGTCACCGGCGTCGGCTTTGACCGCGACACCCTGAAGCAGGCCGGCGTTGCGGACGCCTATGCCTTTGCGGCCGTGTCCAGCGGCGACAACTCCAACATCCTGGCCACCAGGGTGGCGCGCGAGACGTTCCACGTGCCGCACGTGGTGGCCCGCATCTACGATCCCGGCCGGGCGGAGATCTACCAGCGCCTGGGTATCCCCACGGTGGCCGCGGTGCGCTGGAGCGCCGACCAGGTCCTGCGCCGTATCCTTCCCGAACAGCACCTTGCCGGGGACTACCGCGACCCGTCCGGCCGCCTCGTGCTGGCCGAACTCGACCTGCACCCGGAATGGGTGGGGCATCCGGTCTCCTCCATCGAAAAGGTGGCCGACGTCCGGGTCGCCTACCTGACCCGGTTCGGCGAGGGGATGCTGCCCGCCGCGGGCACCTCCTACCAGGACGGCGACACGGTGCATGCCATGCTGCGGGTGGACCGCACGTCCGAAGTCGCCCACATCCTCGCCAAAGCACCCGCCAAGGAGTCCTAAGTGAAAGTCGTCATCGTCGGGGCCGGAAGCGTCGGCTCCTCGATTGCCCGTGAGCTGCTGTCCCACAAGCACGAGATCCTGCTCATTGACCTCAAGCCGGAAGTGATCGGGCGCAGCGGCCTGCGCGGGGCGCACTGGCTGGTGGGCGACGCGTGCGAACTGAGCACCCTGCAGGACGCCAAGCTTGAGGACGCCGACGTGGTGGTTTCCGCCACCGGCGACGACAAGGTCAATCTCGTCGTCTCGCTGCTGGCCAAGACCGAGTTCGGCATCGGGCGCACCGTGGGGCGGGTGAACAACCCGAAGAACGACTGGATGTTCAACGACTCCTGGGGCGTGGACGTTGCGGTGAACACGCCGCAGCTTATGACGGCACTGGTGGAGGAAGCGGTGGAGATCGGCGACCTCGTCCGGCTGCTGACGCTGCAGACAGGCGTGTCATCCCTCGTTGAATTCACGGTCCCGCATGACTCCCACGCCATCGGGCTGACGGTGGGTGCCATCGACTGGCCGGAGGACTCCACCCTCGTGGCCATCCTGCGGGACCAGGCACCGATCACGCCCAGCCGCGACGACGTCATCGACGGCGGCGACGAACTGTTCTTCGTCACCACCATCGCGGCCGAAGACCAGCTGCGCGAGCTGCTGTCACCCGGCTCCGGTGAGGGGCGGGGATCGGGTGAGGGGCACGGCTCCGGTGAAGGCCGCAGCTCAGCTGAGGGGCAGCAGTCCGGCGAACAGCAGGAGTCCGGCAGCCCGGCCCAGGCTGGAGCGGCCGCCGTTGGGGCGCCGGCAGCCGCAGATCAGCTGGATGACGACGGCTTCGACGGCTGACCGTCAGGCGTTGCCGCTGGCCGCGTGACGAGCCAGGCGATCCACACGCCGAGGATGTACAGCGGTGCACCCATGATGAGCCGTGTGGTGGCCAGTGCTGCCAGCCCGTCCGGGCCCATCAGGTACAGGGGAACCTGCACCAGCAGGCGCAGCGCCAGCACGCCGACGATGATCCAGGTGCCCAGCCGGTAGGCGCGGACGCGGGCCGGATCCTTGCGCCAGTCCAGGCCCTCGTTCCGGATGAACCCGAACAGCAGGCCGGCGATCGGCCAGCGCACGGCGATGGAGATGACCATCGCCACGATGTAGGCCGAGTTGGTCAGGAATCCCGGAAGGTAGAAGTCCTCGGCCTTTCCCGTGGTGTTGGCGAGCCAGGCTGAGATGCCCACGCCCACGACGCCGGCCAGCGCCTGGGTCAGCGGCCGGCGCTGCACGAGGCGGACCACCGTGAAGACGGCGGCGGTGCCCAGTGCGGCGATCAGTGACGGGGTCAGCGCGGTGGTGGCGGTGAAGGCGACCAGGAAGACCAGGCCAGGCAGGATGCTCTCGGCGATTCCCTGGTAGCCGCCGGCGCTCTTCAGGACGTCGATGCGGCCATCGTGCGTGCGGTGCAGCCCGGCCTTGGAAGCGTAGTCCTCGGCCAGCCCGGCAAAGCCCGGGGTCTCGGGCGTGGGCTTGGGTTCTTCGCGGCCCGGTCCCGAATCGGGGTTCTCAGGCAAAGTCATTGGTTCTCCTGGCGGGACAGTATCTCGTAGCGGGGGTTGAACATGGTGGGCATGCCTTCCCTTTCGGTGAGCATGCCTTCGAGCTTGAGTTCCGTCCCGGCGTCGATCCCAGGAATGCGGCGGCGGCCCAGCCAGATGACGCGGAGCCGCCCGCGCCGCTCCGCGGGCAGGGTGTCATGGTCCGAGACGATGGCCGTGAAGGCTGCCACCTCTGAGGGGGGCGCGTAGGTCACCGACTCGATAAATCCGTGGCACAGGGCGCGCCCGCGCTCCGGCAGCCCGCGGATGGGTACCGCCTGGTCCTGCGGGCCGCCTGCATCAACCAATCTGGGTGATCTCCGGCCCGCGCTCGGGCTGCTGGAGGTCCGGCGCCGCAGGAGCCGCAGGTCCGGCAGCGTCCTTGGGCAGGCGCAGCTGCAGGAGGTCCCTCGGCGGCATGGGGTTCTCGCCCCGGATGACCACGATCTTCCGGAACAGGTCCTCGAGGCCGGCGGCCGCTTCACGGTCCAGCGCGGCCTCGCCGCCGAAAACGCCGCGGAGGAACCAGCGGGGACCATCGACGCCGACGAAACGGGCGACGCGGTAGCCCTGGCTTCCGTCCGGCGCACCGGCCGGGAGCTTGGCCACGAGTTCGACGCCGTAGTCCCCCGGGATCTCTTCAACCTGGCCGCCCTGGCCGCCGACGGACTGGCCGATCTGCTCCCGGATCTCGTCCCAGAGCCCTTCGGAGCGGGGTGCGGCAAACGCCTGCAGCTGCAGGCTTGACCCCTCGAGGTCCATGGTGACGGCGACAACGCGCTGGGTCGCTTCCTCGACTTCAAGCCGAAGCTGAAGACCGTCGCGCGGGGCGATGAGCAGGGCACCGAGGTCCACATAGCCGTCGCGGCTGCTGATCTCGGAGACGTCGAAGGGGCCGTTGGCCCGGCGGTCGTCCGCAGCACTCTCGGCCGCATCCGGGGTTTCCTGGACGTCCTCCGGCTCTGCCGATTCCTGCCTCTTGGCTTTCTTGCCCCGCCCAAAAACCATGCGTTGTCTCCTTAGTTGTGATCGTGTCGCGCGCCCCGAAAATGCGGGTGCGCGGCCCAGCCGTTGATTTGCCGCTACGTGCCCGGAACGGCGAACCCGCCAGTGGAGCCGAACCCGCCGGCACCGCGGACAGAGTCGTTCAGCTCCCCCACGGCGACGAACTGCGCGTGCTCCACGCGCTGGATCACCATCTGTGCAATTCTATCGCCGCGCCGCAGTTCAATGGCCTGCTCGCGGTCGGTGTTGAGCAGCGTTACCGCGATCTCCCCGCGGTAACCGGCGTCGACAGTTCCGGGTGCGTTGACCACCGTGAGTCCGTGCTTGGTGGCGAGGCCCGAACGGGGGTGGATGAGGGCGACAAAACCGTCCGGCAGGGCGATTGCTACACCGGTGGGGACCAGGCGCCGCTCGCCCGGCTCGAGCACCACGTCCTCGCGTGCCCGCAGGTCGGCCCCGGCATCACCGGGGTGGGCGTACGACGGCGCTTCCAGGCCGTCGTCGAGCATTTTCAGCTGCACCTGCACCGTGGGTGCTCCGAACTCCGCCCTGGGCGGCTGCACAGCGGCAGTCGCCGGAACCTGCTGGGCGAGGGATGTCATGGCCGTTGATTCGTCAGTCACAGTCCCACACTCTATCGCCCGCACTCTGACTCCTCCTATTGCAGTAGGCCCTCCCGCTGGCCACTAAGCTTGAGGGCATGCCCGAATCAAGCGCTGCCGTTCCTGCCCGCAACCCTTCCTCACCGGACGAAACCGTAGTTTTCTCCGAGAAGCTGTGGCCTGGCGCGTGGATCTGGGTGGTCGCGGTGGGCATCGCATCGGCAGGCATCCTGGTCTTCGCGCCCATCAGCCTGGCGGCGGGCTTCACGGCAGCCGCCGTGCTGTTCGCCATTGAGGCTGTGCTGCTGTTCCTGTCCACGCCGTCAGTGACGGTGACCACGCGGACCCTGCAGGTGGGCCGGGCGAGCATCGAACGCAGCCTGGTCGGCGGGGCAGCGGCGTACCGCGGCAAGGAAGCGACGGCGGAGCGCGGGACGCGTCTGAACGGCTTGGCCTATCTGTGCATCCGGGGGTGGATTGATCCGGTGGTCAGGATCGAGATCGCCGACCCGTCAGACCCCACGCCCTACTGGCTGACCTCCACGCGCCGGCCGGAGGAACTGGTCGCTGCGCTCAAGGGCGAGTAGCCCCAACCACCGTTCACCGGCGCGGCTAGCCCTCGCAGTCGCGGCAATAGAGCAGCCCGTTCTTTTCCCGCGCGATCTGGGAGCGGTGCCGGACCAGGAAGCACGAGGCACACGTGAACTCGTCGGCCTGGGCGGGCAGGACACGTACCAGCAGCTCCTCGCCGGACAGGTCGGCTCCGGGCAGCTCATAGCCTTCGGCAAGGTCGGACTCGTCCTCCTCCACCACTGCCGTGGGCTTCTCGGCACGGCGGGTCTTCAGCTCCTCAATCGAGTCCTCGTTGAGGTCCTCCTCGGACTTCCGCGGCGCATCATAATCAGTCGCCATGGCCTGCTGCTCACACTCCATCGAATCGCTCGAATGATTCATCCGGGACAACGCCGGACGAACCTGGTTTGTGCCCGTTACGCGGACATTTTTCTCCACGCCGCACGGAAAAGCCATAGCCGGAAGCACCGCGTCCCCGGCCGCCGCCAGCCACCGGAAACTCCCCGAAATTCGCGGCGCGCCCTCTGCCCTAACGGGAAAAGACAGTGCGGGGTGGCAGAGTTTCGAATGATAGTAATGCCAGGGTGGAGGATTGTATGCAGGATCTACGGCTTGTAGGCGTCCACGACGACGGGGAGCATCTCCTGTTAAGCGGTACCGCCGGCGCAATGTTCCGGCTGCCGATCAATGAGGCGCTCAGGCTGGCTGCCAGCCGGCCTTCCGTGCGCCCGTCCGCGGTTGCCCCCGTTCCCCTGTCTCCCCGCGACATCCAGGCGAAAATCCGCAGCGGCTCAACGGCTGCCGAGGTTGCCGCTGCCTGCGGCATGCCGCAGGAAAAGGTCGAGCGCTACGAAGGGCCGGTCCTGGCCGAACGCGCCTACATCGCCCAGCAGGCCCAGAAAGTGGAGGTCGCCTCCCCCGCCCCGGGACACGACGTTTACCGGTCGGCCTTCGGTGACAGCCCCGCCACCCTGGGCGACATGGTGGCCCACCGGCTCACCGCCCACGGCATCCAGTCCACGACGCTGGAATGGGACTCATGGCGCCGGCCGGACGGCACCTGGACCGTGGTGGCCAAGTTTGAAGCCGCCCCCGGCGGCCACGCGAGCATCGGTGAAGAACCTCCCGCGATGTGGACGTTCAACCCCACGCGCAAGTCCCTGCAGAACGCGAACCGCTGGGCCCAGCAGCTCAGTGAGCTCGAGCCGTTGGACGGACCTGTGCCCGCCCGCCGGCTCTCCGCCGTGTCCGACAGGCCATTCGACTTCGAGACCGACGCGGAGGCAGCGGCCCGGGGCGGCGTCCGCAACAGCCCCGGCATTGGCAACGGCCCCGGCATCGCTAATAGCACGGAGCAGCAGCGGGATCCGGACGGCCTGCTGGACATGCTGCGTTCGCGGCGCGGCCAGCGGCTTGGCGTGGATGAGGACAGCGACGACGCCCTGGCGCTGCTGCTCGCCAACGGTGTCCCGGCCGCCCACCCGCGGGCAGACGAAGCACCTGCAGACACTGCGTCCGAATCGCCCGCCGACGGTTCCTGGCAGTCAGAAGATTTCGATGACTCCGCCCAGGACGTTCATTCGGCCCAGGACGTGGATTCAGCCCGCGACATTCATTCAACACAGGACGTTCATTCAACACAGGATGTTCATTCGATACAGGACGGTGCGGAACAGGATCCGGAGGCGGAACCTGAGGAGAACGACGACGACAGAACGCCCGAGGCACCGGCGGCAGAGTTCACTCTGGCCCGGCGCCGTGACGGCCGGCCTTCGATGGTTTCCCGCCTCAACCTGGTCCCCCGGCATGAGGACCCGGACGATGAGTCGCTGAAGCTTCACGACGGCGTCAGCACCAACACGCGCGAAATCACCATCGTGCCCGGTCGCACCAGCGCTTCCGGCAACCCGGGTCCGGCCAAGCCCGGCGAGCCGAAATCACCGGCAGCGCACTCTCCCGGCCCGGTCACCGGCCGCCCGTCGCCCGCCAACCCGGGCCTGGACGAACTCCTGGGCGGCGGCAATGCCCGCCGTCGTTTTGAAGGAAACCGCTTCGAGGGAAACCGCGTGGAGGGAGGCCGTGTGGACGGCACGCGGCAGCAGCCCGGCCAGGGCCCGTCCCGCGCCGATCAGGACCGGGACGAGCCGGAACGCCAGCCGTCCCGGCCGAAGCGTTCCAGTGTTCCCAGCTGGGACGAAATCGTCTTCGGCACTCGGGGCGACTAAGAAACTAACTGCCGGCGCCGTGCCACAGGCAGGCGTCCACCTCGAACGGGAGCAGCTCCTCCTGCTGGGCGATGATGCTGGCGCCATGGGCGGTGACCCGCCGCATGAAGTGTCTCCGGCACAGCGTTTCGTAACCCACCACGGGCACATGGCCTGCATCAGTGTCTGAACCGCCGGCCGCGGGATCAATGGCCATGTCCACATCGCCGACCACCACCTGCGCACCTTCGGTGACCATCACGCCGTCGACCGTCCTGGCGTTGTGGGTGGCGCGCCGGCCGCACCAGCACAGCGCTTCAACCTGCAGGACCTGGACGCGGTCCGCAAGCTCAATCAGGCGCTGCGAACCCGGGAACAGCCGGGTCCGGAAGTCTGCGGTGATGCCGAAGGCAAAGACGTCGACGTCGATTTCGTCCACCACGCGTGCCAGCTGCTCCACTTGGGCGGCTGAGTAGAACTGTGCCTCGTCGCAGATGAGGTAGTCCACGCGGATCCCCTGGGTTCGGCGGTGCACCACCTCGTCCCAGAAGTCCGTGGTGTCCACGACTTCCACGGCCTCGGCCTGCAGTCCGAGGCGGCTGGAGATCCGGGAGTCGCCGGCGCGGTCGTTGCGGCTGAACCTCACCCCGCCGCGGCCGCGTGCACGGTGGTTGTAGTCCATCTGAAGCGCAAGGGTGGACTTGCCGGAGTCCATGGTTCCGGAGAAGAAGACCAGCTCAGCCACGGGTTCCCCGGCGGCCTGCAGTCCTGCCGGACGCTGCCTTACCCGAAGAGGTCCTGCCGGACGCCTGGAAACTGAGCAGCGGGACCTCGCGTTCGGCCTTGGTCAGGGAGCCGTGCTGGCCCACCACCTCCATCGCCGTCGGGCGGACGCGGCGCGTGTCGTAGAACGCCAGCGCGTCCCTGGCTGCCACCATCACATCGCCCACCCGTCCCGTCACCTCGGGCCGCACGGTTCCGAAGAGCCCTGCAGCTACAGCTTCCTCCCGGGTGAACGCCCAGATCCGCTCTCCGAAGCGGGCGCGCCAGGCCGCCAGCAGCCGTTCCTTCGCGGCATCGCCGGCGTCGTCCTCCAGGTACAGGTGCACCATGCGCGGTTCCCCGGCGGTGTGCCGGACGCCGTCCACCAGGGCGGCGTCCGCAGCGTAGTCGAGGCGCTGAGACTCCGGCACGTCCAGCATGCCGTGGTCCGCCGTGACCAGCACTGTGGTTCCGGCCGGGAGGGACGCGTCCAGTCGCTTGACCGTGGCGTCCAGTTCCTCGAGCTGGTGCTCCCACTGCGGTGACTGCGCGCCGTACCGGTGGCCGGCCTTGTCCAGGTCGTTGACGTAGAAGTACATGAGGGCTGAGTCCGCGCCGGCCATGGCCTCGGCTGCCGCCGCGGTGCGGGCGTGCGAGGTGGTGCCGGAGACGAAGGTGCCGCCGCGCAGCGCCGCCTGGGTCATGGGCGAGCCGCCGAACTGCGGCAGGCTGACGGTGGTGACCGCCACGTGTTCGGAGGCACGTTCGAAGACGGTGGGGAACGGCTGCCACTGCTGCGGGTCCACGGCGGCATCCCAGTTGCCGAGCATGTTGACCACCTTGTCCTGGTCCGGATCCAGGACGTCATATCCCACCAGTCCGTGCTGGCCGGGAGCGAGCCCCGTGCCCAGGCTGGCCAGGGAAGCAGCGGTGGTGGAAGGAAAAGCGGAATCCAGCCAGACGGGCACGGCCCCCTGGCCCTGCTGGAGGACGCCACGGAGGAAGGGCGTGTGCGCCGCCTTCTGCTTGAGCAGGCTGCGTCCCAGCCCGTCGGCCAGAACCACGCACACGCGCTTGGCCTGCGGGAGGCCCAGGGCGTTCTCGAAGCCCGGCACGCCGAGGCTGGCTGCCGCGCTGCCCAGCACCTCGGCCACTGAACGGCTGCCGTAGGCCGGTGCGGCCGGCAGGCTGCTTACGGCGAGCCCGGGTTCCGGAGTTCGTGTTGCGGAGTCTGAAGAGTGGTTGTGCTGTTCCTGCATCTCAGCGCTTGTGCCCGCGGCTGAGCCGGTTGGCAAAAACGCCCATGCGGGGACGCGGGTGGGTGGCGGACGGCGAATGGCGCACCGGGGTGGGCGATCCCGTGTTCACCGCACGCAGGGCACGGGCAAAAAGCTTGGCGTCCTGGACCGCCTGCAGGCCGTCCGCTTCGGCGCTGATGCGCAGGACGATGTCCTCCTGGGCGATGGTGCCGCTGTAGCCATGATCGGCCTCGCACTGCGGGTCGCCGCAGCTGGCCGGGCCCATGTCCAGGCGCTGGCCGCCTGACCAGGCAATGGAGAGGGTGACCTCGCGGACCGGGTCCGAAGGCTTGTAGTTCTGCGGCTGGGCGTACATGTAGCTCAGCACCACCGAGCGGATCTGCGCCACGGGGACGGATTCGGTGGAGATCTGCGCCACGATCTGCTCGCCGGCTTCGTCGAGCTGCTGATCGTCAACGTGCGTGATCACCAGCATGTCCTCGGTGAGGACCAGGACGGTAATGTGGCGGCGGACCTCGGCGCGGTCGAAGTGCGTCTCGAGGTGGACCAGATGGGCGAGGCAGTCCCGGCCGTCGAGGGCGTCATCCACCACGTCGGCCACCAGCAGGGGGTAAAAACCGGCCTGCTGCAGCGCGCCTTCGAGGCTCTGGCCCTGCACGCTGTGGTTGTGCGAGCTGTGGTGGAAAGCCTGCGGGCTGTGGTCGGGCGCTTGAGGCTTCGAGGTGGGAGGCTGGGAGCTCATTTCCCCATTTTCACAGATCGGTGTGGCACACGCTAACCAATAGGCCGGCATCGCCTGCCCTGCAGCTGCGCCCGGGGCCTAGCTCCGCAGGGCCCGCCGCGCACTGTCGGTGCGCTGCGCCGCGTTGCCGATCCGCACATCGGCGGCCAGGATGAACGCCCCCTGCGGAGTGGCGAGGACGGGATTGAACTCCACCAGGGCGATCTCCGGGTGGGCGTCCTTGAGCCGTGCCAGCCGCGAGGCCACGTCCTCGAGCGCAGGAACATCGACGGCGGGCAGCCCCTGGTAACCGAACAGCTTCCGGGACGCGCGCGGGCTGCGGATGAGGTCCCGAAGGTCGGCGGCTGAGAGCGGCGGCGCCCGGTGGGCCCAGTCGTCCAGCAGGTTGACGGCGTCGCCGGCCAGTCCGAAGGACACCACGGGTCCCAGCAGGGGGTCCTCGATGGCGCGCAGTGTGCAGGCCTGGCCCACCGGGGCCATGGTCTGGACTTCCAGCGACGCCGAACCGTAGGGCTCCAGCGCCCGGCGCATCTGGAGGATATTCAGCCGGAGGGAGTCCGCGTCCTGGATATCCAGCCGCACGCCGCCCAAATCCAGGCGGTGGCGCAGCGTGGGATCAGTGGTCTTCAGCGCCACGGGCCAGCCCAGCCTGCCGGCAGCCTCCACGGCCTGGTCCTCCGAGTCGAAGCCTGCCGAGGGCATGACCCGGATTCCGTAATGCGCCAGCAGGCGGGCCGCGTCCCGCGGCCCGAGCTGCTTGAGCTGCTCGCCGCGGACGTCCGCCAGCAGGTTCTCGAGGTCGGCGTGGGCGGCGTCGGGATCGCACCCGTCCGGATCCACGAAGAGGCCCTGGTCCCGTTCCGCCCATTCGGCGTACCGCACCACGGCGGACAGGGCGGCGACGGCTGCCCCGGGGTTCGAGTAGCACGGCACCGGGGCCGTGCCTGAGCCCTCCCCCACCATGCCTTCCACGTACACCGACGGATCGAGGATGCCGGTGAAGGCCGCCACCACGGGCTTGCCGGCCTCGGCGGACGATTCAGCGAGCGCCCCGGCAATCTGTTCCACGGTCAGGCCGCGGGCCGGAAGGAAGGCGACCACTGCGGCGTGGACTGCCTCCTTGGCCAGAACCCCGCGGAGCCGGTCCCGCAGGGCGGGCAGGGCACGGGACAGGCCGGCGTCCAGGTCCAGCTCCGTCACGAGCTCCTCAACGCCCAGGCCGTGGGAGACGGCGCTGTCCGCCACCACCTTCCCCAAGGCCCCGGAGTTGCTGAAGACCGCCACCCCTGCCCCCTTGGGGAGCGGCTGGGCGGAGACGATCTGGGCCACGTCCATCAGCTGTTCGATGGTCTCCACCCGGATCACGCCCGCCTGGCGCATCATCGAGTCCAGCGCATCGGCGGGAGCCTGGGTGGTGCGCACGGCGTGGCCGGGCGGCAGCTGCAGCCCCATGGAGGTGGACTTGGCCACGATGACCGGCTTGGTCCGCGCCAGCCGCCGGGCGATGCGGGAGAATTTGCGCGGGTTGCCGATCGACTCCAGATACAGGCCCACGGCGGTGGTGTCGGCGTCGTCCTCCCAGAACTGCATCATGTCGTTGCCGGATACGTCGGCCCGGTTGCCGGCCGACAGGAAGGTGGAGATGCCGGCGCGGCGCCGGCTGGAAGCCGCATACAGCGCCACCCCGATGGCCGCGGACTGGCTGAACAGCCCCAGGCCGCCGCCGCGGGCGAGGCTGGGTGCCATGGAGGCGTTCAACGACACCGCGGAGTTGGTGTTCACAATACCCAGCGAGGCCGGTCCGATGACCCGCATCCCGTTGGCCCGTGCCTGCCGCACCAGCTCGCGCTGCCGGGCAAGGCCCCGCTCGCCGTCCTCGGTAAATCCTGCCGAGGCCACCAGGACCCCCTTCACGCCGGCAGCCGCGCACTCGTCCACCACCTTGGTGACTTCCTCGTAGGGCACCGCTACGATCGCCAGCTGCACCGGCCCGGGCACATCCGAGAGCTTGCCGAAGGACAGCATGCCGGCCAGCTCAAAGGCTTCGGGGTTGATGGCGTAGACGGGGCCGGTAAAGCCGCCTTCGATGATGTGTTCCAGGAGCTGGTACCCCACGGTCCCCCACCTGCGGCTGGCCCCGATCACCGCCACGGACGACGGCGCCAGCAGGTCCTGCACGCTCCTCGCCTCCGCGCGGTGCTCCCGGGCTTCCATCACGGCGCGTGATTTGTCCGTGGGGTCGATGTTGAACTCCAGGCTCACCACGCCGTCGTCGAAATGGCGTTTGACGTCGTAGCCGGCATCGGAGAAGACCATGAGCATCTTGCGGTTCTCAGGCAGGACCTCGGCGCTGAACCTGCGGATCCCGTTTTCGCGGGCTGCCGCGGCGAGGTGTTCCAGCAGGATCGAGCCGATGCCGCGGCCCTGGTGCGCGTCGGCGATGTTGAAGGCGACCTCGGCCTCGGCGGGGTCGTCCAGCCGGTCGTACCGGCCAATGCCGATGATGTCCCCGCCGATGGTGATCACGAAGGCCACCCGGTCCCGGTAGTCCACCTCGGTGAAACGCTTGAGTTCCCGGCTGGAGAGCCGCTCCTTGAAGGCGAAGAACCGCATGTAGATGGAGTTCTGCGACTGCCGCGTGTGGAAGGTCTGCACGGCGTCCGCGTCGGTGGGATGGATGGGCCGCAAATGCGCTGTGCCGCCGTCCCTCAGAACGACATCGGCCTCCCAATATTCCGGATATTCGCCGTCCCCGGGCTGATCCACCATAGGCTTAGCCTAGCTAAACCTCCCAAAGTGCACCCCAAAAAGGATCCACCAGCCCCATGGCACGCCGCCAAACACGCACCCCCGCAGGGGAAACAGTCCAGGACTACACCGAAAACATCGTTGATATCGACGTGACTTCCGAGATGGAAGGCTCCTTCCTGGAGTACGCGTACTCGGTCATCTACTCCCGGGCACTGCCCGACGCCCGCGACGGCCTGAAGCCCGTCCAGCGGCGCATCCTTTACATGATGAGCGACATGGGCCTCCGCCCCGACCGGGGCCACGTCAAGAGCGCCCGCGTGGTGGGCGAGGTGATGGGCAAGCTCCACCCGCACGGCGACACCGCCATCTACGACGCCATGGTGCGCATGGCCCAGGACTTCTCGCTGCGGCTCCCCCTGATCGACGGCCACGGCAACTTCGGCTCGCTCGACGACGGCCCGGCGGCACCGCGGTACACCGAGGCCCGCCTGGCGGCGGCGGCGCTCACCATGACGGACCACCTCGACGAGAACGTGGTGGACTTCGTCCCCAACTACGACAACCAGCTCACCCAGCCGGAGGTCCTGCCCGCAGCGTTCCCCAATCTGCTGGTCAACGGCACCACCGGCATCGCGGTGGGCATGGCCACGAACATGGCCCCGCACAACCTGGTGGAAGTCATCGCCGCCGCGCGGCACCTCATTGCCAACCCGGACGCCACGCTGGAAGACATCATGCGGTTCGTCCCCGGCCCCGACCTGCCCACCGGCGGGCGCATCGTGGGCCTGGACGGCATCCGGGACGCCTACGCCACGGGCCGCGGCTCGTTCAAGACCCGCGCCAAGGTGGAGGTGGAGCAGCTCTCCGCCCGCCGGACCGGCCTCGTGGTCACCGAGCTGCCGTACATGGTGGGCCCGGAAAAGGTGATCGAGAAGATCAAGGACGCCGTCAACAGCAAGAAGCTGGCGGGGATCAGCGACGTCGTGGACCTGACCGACCGCAAGCACGGCCTGCGGCTGGTCATCGAGCTGAAGAACGGCTTCAACCCGAACGCCGTGCTCCAGCAGCTCTACCGCTACTCGCCGATGGAGGATTCCTTCGGCATCAACAACGTCACCCTCGTGGAGGGGCAGCCGCAGACGCTGGGCCTCCTGCAGCTGCTCACCGTTTATGTGGACCACCGCATCTCGGTGGTGCGGCGCCGGACCGTGTTCCGGCTTGGCAAGAAAAAGGACCGCCTCCACTTGGTGGAGGGCCTGCTCATCGCCATTGTGGACATCGACGAGGTCATCCAGATCATCCGGTCCTCGGACGAGGCCTCCGCGGCCCGCGAGCGGCTAATGTCCATCTACGACCTCTCCGAGATCCAGGCCAATTACATCCTTGAGCTGCGGCTCCGCCAGCTGACCAAGTACAGCAGGATCGAGCTGGAGAAGGAGCAGGATGAGCTTCGCAAGGAGATTGCCGAGCTGGAGGCCATCCTCGAATCCGATCAGCTGCTGCGGGAACTCGTGTCCGGAGAACTGGGCGAGATCGCCGAGAAGTACGGAACGCCGCGGCGGACGGTGCTGCTGGAATCCGAGGCTGTGGCCCCCACGGTGGCCAGCGCCGCCGGTGTCGAAGGTAAGGCAGTAAGGGGCAAGCCCGCTCCCCTCGCCCTCGAGATTGCGGATGATCCGTGCTGGGCGATCCTCACTGCCTCCGGCCAGATTGCCCGGACCGCCAACCAGGACAGCCTGGCCGAGACGGGGCCGCGCTCCAAGCACGACGTGTTCCGCTCGGTGATCAAGACGTCGGCCCGGGGCGAGATTGCCGCCGTCACCTCCCAGGGGCGAATGCTGAGGATCCAGGTGATGGACATGCCCGTTCTCCCGCCGGTCTCGGGGCTGCCGAACCTCGCCGGCGGCGTTCCGGCCAAGGACTTCATCACACTCCTGAAGGGCGAGTCCCTCGTGGCGTTCGCCCCGCTCGATGAGGTGCTGGCGCTCGGCACGGCGCAGGGCGTGGTCAAACGGGTGCAGCCGGACTACCCCCTGAACCGCGAGGACTGGGAAGTGATCACGCTGAAGGACAAGGACACCGTGGTGGGCGTTGCGCCGGCAGGGTCCGACGACACCGACCTCGTGTTCCTGACGCGGCAGGCACAGCTGCTGCGCTTCAGTGCCGCCGTCGTCCGTCCGCAGGGCCGGACGGCCGGCGGCATGGCGGGCATCAAACTCGCCGCCGGCGACCAGGTGGTGTTCTTCGGTGCGGTCGCCCCCGGCGACGAGGCCGCCGTCGTCGTCACCATTTCCGGCACGGAAGGTGCCCTGCCGGGAACCGCCCCCGGGGCCGCCAAGGTGACAGCCTTCGCCGAATACCCGGCCAAGGGGCGTGCCACCGCCGGGGTCCGGGCGCACCGCTTCCTGAAGGGCGAGGACACGCTGCTGCTGGCGTGGGCCGGCCACGGCCCGGCGAAGGCATCGTCGTTGGCAGGAGTGGCCCGCTCGCTGCCCCAGGAGCACGGCCGGCGCGACGGTTCGGGCATTCCGCTTTCCCAGGCCGTGGACGTGATCGGCCCGAGCATGGCGTGGCCGGAATCCGCCTAGACTACTGCCATGCCTATCGTTCCGGATGAAAAGGACTGGACCTGGGTCCTGTCCCGCCCCTGCACACAGTGCGGCTTCGACGCGTCCACCGTCACGCCGTCAACGGTACCCGGCAGCGTCGAAAACATGCTGCCACGCTGGCGGGCAGTGCTCCGGCGGCCGGACGCCACCGAGCGGCCGGACAGCAGCACCTGGTCCGCGCTGGAGTACGCCTGCCATGTCCGGGACGTGTTCAACCTCTTCGACCGCCGCCTCAACCTGATGCTCACCGAGGACGACGCGAAGTTTGAGAACTGGGACCAGGACCAGACCGCCGTGGACAGCGACTACGCGAACGCCGACCCTGCCGTGGTGAGCGCCGAGCTCACCACGGAGGGTGAGCAGGTGGCAGCCTCCTTCGCCCGGGTGCAGGAGTCGCAGTGGGGCCGGACCGGGCTGCGCAGCAACGGCTCGGAGTTCACCGTCCTGACGCTCGCGCAGTATTTCCTGCACGACGTCGTCCACCACCTGGCGGACGTGGACGGCTGACGCCCCGCGTCCGCCGCGGCTACAGGACCTTGTCCCAGGCCAGGCTGGTGTTGACCGGGGCATATCCCATCTTGCGGTAGAGCGCCATGGCACCGGTGGGATTCTCGGAGTCCACATCCAGTGACGCCTTGTCCATCCCTGCGGCGGCGAAACGCCGCATGGCATCGGCCAGGAGCGCCTGTGCGATGCCGCGACCCCGGTATTCCCGGCGGACACCGAGCAGGTCCGTGTAGCCCTCGGTGAACCCGCGCGTCACGGCGGTGTCCGGGTCGTGGCTGGCCAGCTGGTAGCCGACCACCTCGCCGGTACTGCTTGCCAGCACGACGGCGCTGAGGTCGGGCCGGGCCAGGGGGTCGTTGACCACGTAGCCCCAGCCTTCCTCGTCCCTCGGTTCGCTGCCCCAGTGGTCGGCGAAGATCTGGTTGTGCGCCAGACGCACCGCTTCGCTCAGCCCTGGTTCCATCGGGACCAGTTCCAGTCCGTGGTCCAGTGGCACCCTGGGCAGCGGCTGCGACAGCGGCCGGTGCATCTCGTTGTAGTAGCGGACCACCTCATACCCGGACTCCTGCAGGAGCGCGCACTGGTGCTGCTGCTTCTGTTCGATGAAGATCCGCAGCCGCGGGGCCGGCCCGGCGCTGTGATCCTCCGCGAACCGCTGCCTGGTCCGTGCCTCCAGCCACGACAGGAGGGCCGAGCCCACGCCGCGGCGCTGCCACTGCGGGTCCACAGCACAGAATCCGTTGGCCTTCTCCCCGTCCTTGTTCTTTGTCAGGCGCGCGTACGCCCGGGGAACGCCGCCGGAGTCCAGGCCAAGTACCGTGTTGGGCCCGATGGGGTTGTTCTTGGACTCCATGATCTGTTCCAGGTCCGCCCGCCGTTCAAACCAGACCGGCTGCTCGACGGCTGCCGTCCGGGCGATCAGCTCGGCCCACGCGTCCAGGTCCCCTTCCGATATGGACCGCCACCGCAGGTCCGGGAAGTCGACGGCGGGGGCGTGATTGAGCGTCATGGGAACAGGCTAGCCGTCCGCAAGAGCGGCAGGAAGCCGTAGGCTGGGCATGACCGGGCGGGTCTCCAGGCCCAGAAAGGCAACTGATGCTCATCCTCTTCGGATTCAAGACCGTTCAGAAGCTGCTTCCGGGCCGGTCTGCCACCTGCCAGTACTGCCGCGTGTTCAGCCACCAGCACCTCGAGGAACGCGCCACCAAGTTCACGCTGTTCTTCATCCCGGTTTTCACGACCTCACGCTCCTACCGGATCACCTGCTCGAACTGCGGCGCCTCGTCGGTGGTCAACGGGCGCCAGAAGCAGGCACTGCTCGGCTAGCCCGTCCGGTTGGCCAGGCCCGGCCGCGCGTTAGGCCAGGCCCGGCCGCGCGCTAGGCCAGGCGCGCAGACGCCATCAACGCAGCTGCCGCGGGCCGGTGTTCGGGCTGAAGGTCCAGGAGCGCATCGTCGGGGCTGATGTCGGCCGGGTTGTGGGTCACCAGCACCACGGTGCGCGAGGCGAGTCCGGCGCGCAGGTCCGCGATGAGAGCCCGGCCGGATTCGGCATCGAGGTGCGCCGTGGGCTCGTCCAGGAGGATCACGTCGGCCTGGGTCATGAGAGTGCGCGCCACTGCCAGCCGCTGCCGCTCGCCACCGCTGAGGAATGCTCCGCCGGGTCCGATGCGGGTATCCAGGCCGCCTGCCAGCCGTGCCAGCAGGGGCGCCAGGCCAACTGCCTCCAGCGCTTCCCGCATCGCCCTCTCGGTCTCCGCCGAGGACCCTGGGCCGGGCTCTTGCCGCGGGCTGCCGAGAAGCAGGTTGCCGCGGACCGTCGAATCGAAGAGATGCGCCTCCTGCGGGCACCACGCCGCGGTGCCAGTCACCGCGATGCGGCCTTCCCGGGCAGGGAGGAAGCCCAGCATCACTGCCAGCAGCGTCGACTTGCCGGCGCCGGACGGTCCGGTCACCGCCAGCCAGCGCCCGGGCTCGGCCACCGCTGACAGACCGCTGAAGACTGCACCGCCCCCTGGCCAAGCGGCCGACAGCCCATCGAGTTCGACGCCCGGCTGCCCGAACTCGCGGGAATCCGGCCGGGAAGGTTGTTCGGAATCCTTGCCGCATGCGGAACTCTTGCCGGTGCCGTGTTCGCCCGGCTGCAGGACCCCTGACTCCCCAATGCGGCGCAGGACCCCACGCAGCGCCGGGAACTGCCTGACCGCCGTCGTCATGGCCCCAAAAGGTTCTGCGAGCGCCAGCTGCAGAAGGACCACAACGCCGACGGTGGTCGCCGGAAGGGACCCGGCCTGCACCAGCGGAGCCGCCAGCACGGCACTGCAGAGGGCGGCGGCGCCGCACCCGGCTACGGTGAGTGCCTGGCCGAGCCCTTCAGCCCAGGCCGAGCGCCGTGCCATGGCGGTTGCATCCCGGTCCAGCGCGCGGATGCCGTCCAGAACCGGTTCCTTCGCTCCGTTCGCGTGCAGTTCAGCCCTGGCGTCCAAGGCGGCGGCGACCCGCCGGAGGACCCCGGAGCGCAGCCGCTGTTCGGCCTTTGCCGACATCCGGTCGGCGATCAGGGCCGCGGCGGGCGCGGCCACCAGGCTCACCAGGGCGGCGGCGAGCACTGCCGGCAGGGCCGCCGGAAGCAGCCAGCCCACCGTACCTGCAGCGGCTGCGGCCACCGCCACGGCGGTTACCGGCGGCAGCACTACCCGCGGGAGCAGGTCCCGGACCGTGTCGACGTCCTCGATGACGGCTCCCAGCACGTTGCCGCCCTGCAGGAGCCGGCGCAGGGACAGTGCCCGCTGGCTAAGGGACGCCCAGAGGCCGCCGCGCAGCTTCGTCAGGGCGGCAAAGACGGCTTCGTGCAGGAGGAGCCGTTCCCAGTAGCGCAGAACGGCGCGGCCGATGCCGAAGAACCGGACACCAACGATGGCAGTCAGGAGATACATGATGGGCGGCTGCTCGCTGGCGCGCAGGATGAGCCATCCGGACAATCCGGAAAGCGCGACGGCGAAAAGGGCGGCCAGGGCGCCGACGAACCCGGAAGCAGCGAACCGTCCGCGGACGGGCGCGAGCAGCCGGGCGAGGATCCCGGCGGTATGGCCGGCGCTGACTGGGGCCCCGGTGGCGGGGACGCCGGGCGCGGCACCGGGAGCGGCAGCGCCCTCCCCAACGGCAGACGCAGGGCGCTCAGCGGCACCGGCCGGGACCGGAGCAGCGGACAGAATATCGCTGGTGGGCGCCGCGGCCCCGGCTGAAGGGCCGGACACCGGCACGATCCTGTTGGCGAGTTCCCTCGTCTGCCGGTCGTGGGCCACCAGAATGACGGTGGCACGGCCGCGCAGCGCACGGATCGCGTCGTGGACACGGTTGGCCGAGTCCCGGTCGAGGTGTGCCGTGGGTTCGTCCAGGAGCAATACCGTGGCTCCCGCCTCGATGCGGGCCAGGCCGCGGGCGAGGGCGACGCGGCGCAGCTCGCCGGGGCTGAGTTCGGCCGGGTGCTTGTCCGCAAGATGGTCTGCGCCGACGGCCGCCAGGCAGCGCAGCACTCCCCCGGCAGGTGCTTCAGCACCCCCGGCCACTGCACTGGCCGCCGTCAGGTACAGCAGCACCTCTCCGCGCACGGTGTCAGCCACCATCACGGGGTGCTGCGGCACCCAGGCCACATCGCCCGCCGCGAATCCCTCAAGGGTTCCGGACACAGCGGTGCCCGCCCCGGTTCCGACAGTTCCCGCGAGAACGCCCAGCACCGTGCTCTTGCCGGCCCCGCTAGGACCGTCCAGTGCTGTGACCAGTCCGGCCGGCGCCGAAAAGCTGAGAGGCCCGACGGCGGGACCCTGCCTTCCCGGATAACGCACGGTGAGGTCCCGGACAGTTATGCCCGCCGGGCCGCCGGCAACCGCGGCCGGACCCGGCACGAGCCGCCGGGGCTCCGGTGCGTCCAGCACCGCCGTCGTTTCAGCAAGAGCTGCCCGGCCGTCGTCGCTCGCGTGGTGGGCGGTACCCAGCTCACGCAGCGGGAGGTAGCAGTCGGGGGCCAGGATGAGGGCCAGCAGGCCGGCCTCCAGCGCCATGTCGCCGTGGACCAGCCGGACGCCGATGAACACCGCCACCACGGCAACGGAAATGGTGGCGATCAGTTCCAGTGCGAGGGCAGACAGGAACGCCGTCCGCAGGGTTCCCATGGTCCGGGACCGGTAGTCCTCGGAAATGTCCTCCAGGGCGCGGCGCTGGGCGGCGGCGCGTCCGAGCCCCACCAGCACCGGAAGTCCCTTGGCGAGTTCGAGCATGTGCCCGGACAACCGGGACAGGGCGGCCTGGGCATCGCGGACCTTATCCTCGGTGTAGCGGCCGATCAGCACCATGAACAACGGGACCAGCGGCACCGTCAGCACGATCACCACGGCGCTGACCCAGTCGGCGAAGAGGATCCGGGCGCCGAGCAGCAGCGGTATGGCGGCACAGTTCACCAGCGCCGGCAGGTACTGGGTGTAGTAACTGTCCAGGGCATCCAGACCGCGCGTCGCGAGCACCGCCAGGCCGCCGTCGGAAGGGCCTGCAGCCCGGACGCCGTTCCGGAGTGCCGCCTCGAGCAGCTGCGCCCGCAGCTCCTCCTTGACCCCCAGGGCTGCGCGCCTTGCGGCGACTCCCTGGGCCCAGACCGTGACGGACCGCAGCACCACGCCGGCGGCACCCCAGGCCAGCTGGTCAGCCCACCCGGGGTCCTGCGTCATGAGGCCGGCGAGGACGGACGCCACGGCCTGTCCCATGAGCACCAGGGACAGGGCCTTCAGCGCAGCGAGCAGGCCAAGGCCGTAAAGGGCGCGGCGGGTGGACGGTCCGGACGGGAACTGGGGCTTCAAGGCGGGTCAGTCTTTCCTGATCAGTGCTTTCGCTGCCACTGCGGGCAGGAAGCTGTGTGCCTCCGGGATGTGCGCTGCGCTGACGCGGCGGCGGAACACCCAGTACGTCCAGGCCTGGTAGGCGATCACCAGCGGCAGTCCGACGCAGGCCACGATGCTCATCAGGCCGAGGGTGTAGTCGGAGGAGGAGGCATTGGCGATGGTGAGGTTGTAGGCGGGGTCGATGGTGGACGGCAGCACCACCGGGAAGACCGCACCGAAGATGGAGGCGGAGCCGCCCAGCAGGAACACGCCGGTCGCCAGGAAGGCCCGGCCTTCGTTGCCCTTCCGGGCCTGCGCCCAGGCCACCACCGCGGCGACCACGGCCACCGCGAGGACAGCCAGCGTCCAGGCTTTCCCGCTGAGGACCTGCACGCCGATGGCCCAGCCGGCCATCGGAAGGAGCAGCAGGGGAAGCAGCCGCACGAACCACTGCCGCGCACGGTGCCGGACATCGCCGTCGGTCTTCAACGCCAGGAACGCCAGGGCGTGCAGCAGCGCGAAGCAGGCCACCGCCAGGCCGCCCAGCACGGCGTACCAGCTGAACCAGGCGAACGGCCCGCCGTCGCGGTCGCCGTTGGCGTCCAGCGGCAGCCCGGTGGTGGTGAGACCCAGCGCGGCGCCCACGCCGAAGGCGGCAAGGAAAGAGCCGCCGGCGATGGCCCAGTCCCAGGTGTTGCGCCAGCGGTCAGTGTCCACCTTGCCCCGGTATTCGAACGCCACTGCCCGGAAGATCAGCGCCACGAGGACCAGCAGCAGCGGCAGGTACAGGGCGGAGAACAGGGAGGCGTACCAGAACGGGAAGGCTGCGAAGGTGGCGCCGCCGGCGGTCAGGAGCCAGACTTCATTTCCGTCCCAGACCGGCCCGATGGTGTTGAGCAGCACGCGGCGTTCGGTGTTGTTGCGGGCAAAGATCTTCATCAGCATCCCTACGCCCAGGTCGAAGCCCTCCAGGAAGAGGTAGCCGGTCCACAGGACGGCGATGGCAATGAACCAGATGGTTGGCAGCAGTTCCATGCTTTGTATCCTCGGTCTTTGTAGGCTCGGGCTAGTAGGCGAAGGCCAGAACGTCGTCGGAGGTTCCGGGCTTGTCCGGTCCGCCGTCGCGGGGAGTGGCGTCCTCGTTCTCGTCGACCGGCGCGTGGACCAGTTCGGGCATGGCCGAGACGACGCCGCCCCGGACGTATTTCACGAGCAGCTTGACTTCCACCACCAGGAGCACCGCGTAGATCAGAGTGAGGACCACGAGGGAGGTCAGGATCTCACCGGCGGAGACCCCGGGCGAAACGGCCGCGGCGGTGAACATGAACACCTGGTCGATGCCGTTGAGGTCAGGGTTGGGTGCCACCACGAACGGCTGCCGGCCCATTTCCGTGAAGATCCAGCCCGCGGCGTTGGCTCCGAAGGGTGCGAGGATGCCGAACACGGCCAGCCGCATGAGCCAGCGCGACTCGGGGACGGTCCCCTTGCGGGTGAGCCAGAGCGCCACCAGGGCGGCGAGGGCTGCGAGGCCGCCGAACCCGATCATGGCGCGGAAGCCCCAGTAGGTGACCTCCATGACGGGTACGTACTGGATCTCCTGGCCCGCACGGTCGCCGTAGATGGGGTTGTCCGGGACTTTCGTGCCGTAGTCCGCCTTGTACTGGTCGATCAGGCTGTTGACGCCCTTCACTTCGGTGGTGAAGTCGCCCTTGGCGAGGAAGGAGAGAATGCCGGGCACCTCGATGACGGCCTTGATGTCATCACAGTTGCGTGCGCCGACGTTGCCCACGCTCAGGACCGAGAAGCCCGTGCCATCGTGGCAGGCGGCCTCGGCGGCGGCCATCTTCATGGGCTGCTGCTGGAACATCAGCTTGCCCTGCAGGTCACCGGTGATCGCGGTCCCGGCAAAGGAAATCATGGCGACGACGGCACCGATCCGCAGCGACTTGATCCAGACTGAGTAGTCCGTGCGGTCGCGGCCCGGGATCTCGGCTTCCCCGGCAACCACCTTGCCGTCCGGGCCGATGGTGTCGATCCCGTCGCGGCGCCTCCGCCAGAGGTGGTACCAGGCGATGCCCAGCAGGAACCCGCCGGCCACGGCGAGGGCACCGAAGAGGGTGTGCGGCACGGCCACGAGGGCGGTGTTGTTGGTGAAGACGGCCCAGGCGTCGGTCATGACCGGCCGGCCGTCAATCATGGTGACGCCCACGGGGTGCTGCATCCAGCTGTTGGCCACGATGATGAAGTAGGCGGAGAAGAACGAGCCGACGACGGCGACCCAGAGGCAGGCGAGGTGAACGCCCCTCTTCAGCTGCTTCCAGCCGAAGATCCACAGGCCCAGGAACGTTGACTCGACGAAGAACGCCAGGAGCGCCTCGAGGGCCAGCGGGGCGCCGAAGACGTCACCCACGAACCGGCTGTACTCGCTCCACGCCATGCCGAACTGGAACTCCTGCACGATGCCCGTGGCCACGCCCATGATGAAGTTGATGAGGAAGAGCTTTCCCCAGAACTTGGTCATCCGCAGATAGGCCGGATTCGCGGTGCGGTACCAGATGGTCTGCATTACCGCGACGACCAGGCCCAGGCCGATTGTCAGCGGCACCATCATGAAGTGGTAGACGGTGGTGATTCCGAATTGCCAGCGTGCGATTTCCAAGGCGTCCAAGGCGGTCCCTACTTACGGTTGGGTCTAGCTCTCCAGCGTTGTTTTCTACGCGACGTAGAACTTCAACTTCTACAGAGTGTAGAACACAGGTCGAACACTGTAAACACGGTTGCATGCACATCGGAGGAACGCAATCACCCGCGACGCGCCGAGCGTTCTACCTCATGTAGAAACGAAGGACCAAACACGATAGATTTGAAGTTGCAGTATTGGAATCACGGCACGGGCCGGGCAGCCGGCCCTTGGCAGTGCGTTGTCAAAAGGATGTACAGATGGCAAGTCTTGGGGAACTGGAACGCGCGGTCATGGACCTGCTCTGGGCGGGCCACGAAGCAGCCACGGCCAACACGCTGCGTGACCTGCTTGCGCAGAGCACGGCAGCGCATGGCGGAGCAGCAGGGCACGAGGGCAAGGACCTGGCGGTCACCACCGTACTGACGGTCCTGTCGCGCCTGGAAAAGAAGGGCCTCGTGGAACGCGAACGCGGCACCCGGCCGCACCGCTACCAGGCTGTATCCAGCCGCGAAGACCACACCGCCGAACTCATGCACGAAGTGCTGGGTTCCGCCCCGGACCGCGAGGCCGTGCTGGCCCGGTTCATCGGTTCGGTGACGGAAAGTGAAGCCGAGACGCTGCGCAAACTGCTTGGCCACAGCTAACACCTGATGTTCTGGACCTCATATTTCCTGGCGGTCCTGGCGATAGTACTGGCCTGGCCGGTACCTATCCTTCTTTCGCGCGCCCACTGGCCGGCGCGCGACCCGTTCACGGCCATGGTGCTGTGGCAGGCCATCGCCCTCGCCGGTGGCCTGTCCATGATCGGCGCCATGCTGGTCTACGGCCTCGAGCCCGTAGGCGACAACCTGATTGCGGGCCTCCGCGCGCTGGCAGGCATGGTGCTGTTCGCGGCGCCCACCACCGCGCTGGGTTTCTGGCATCTCTTCGCGCTCTCCGCGGCAGCACTGCTGACGGCGCACCTCGTCTTCACGCTGCTGCTGACCTATTACAAGATTGAGCGCCAGCGCCGGCGCCACCGCGAGCTGCTGGCCCTTCTGGCCTCGCCGTCCGACGACGGGCCCGGCACGGTGGTCATCAGCCACGATTCCCCGGTGGCGTACTGTCTCCCGGGCGGCGCCCGCTCCGTGACGGTCCTCTCCGACGGGCTCATGGCGGCCCTTGAACCGGCGGAGCTGCGTGCCGTCCTG
This sequence comes from Arthrobacter globiformis, assembly GCF_046536215.2. Classification (GTDB taxonomy): domain Bacteria; phylum Actinomycetota; class Actinomycetes; order Actinomycetales; family Micrococcaceae; genus Arthrobacter; species Arthrobacter globiformis_E. Next base: position 1,099,811 of record NZ_CM143421.1, read on the forward strand.
ATTCACGAAAACGCCCACCTCACCCAGCGCCACCACCTGCTGCTGTGGGCCTTTGCTGCGTGGCGCCAGGCGCTGCCGTGGCTGCCAACCACGCGCCTCGCCCAGGAAGCCGTGAACTCCCTGATTGAAATGCTGGCGGACGACGTCGCCCTCAAGACCGAGAGCAAGGCCACCCTGATCAAGGCCATCGCCATCGTCGCGAGCGGCTCGGCGGCACCCAATGGGGCCGCCGTGGTCGAACCGGCAGGCCTTGCGGGCGCAAGCCTCGAGCTGCCCGACGGTGCCGGCGGCGCCGGCCCGGCAAGTACGACGGCGTCACGCGTCAGCCGCCTTCTCTCACCTAAGCCCCCGCTCGCCGGCGGCCTCCGGGCAGCCGTCCTTGCCGTGTGCACGCTGCTGCTGGCCATGCCCACCGCCCTGCTGATCGTTCCCGGCCTGCTGGGCTGAGCTGGTCCTAGGCGCCGGGGTGCCACGGCTGAGCCGGCGCCGGGCGCCGGCTCATGGGAGCCGAGCCTTAGGCGTCGATGCGTTCGCGGTCCAGGCTGGAGGCACCGGCGATGATGAAGTCCTTGCGCGGCGCGACGTCCGATCCCATCAGCAGGTCGAACGTGTGTTCCGCCTGCTGCGCATTCTCGATGTTGACCTTGCGGAGCATGCGGTGGCGGGGGTCCATGGTGGTCTCGGCCAGCTGCTCCGCGTCCATCTCGCCCAGGCCCTTGTAGCGCTGGATGGGCTCCTTGTACTTCCTGCCTTCGGCGGCGAGTTTGGCCAGCAGGCCGTGCAGCTCGGCCTCGGAATACGTGTAGATCATTTCGTTGGCCTTCTGGCCGGGGTTGATGACTTCCACCCGGTGCAGCGGCGGAACAGCAGCGAACACCCGCCCTTCCTCCACCATGGGCCGCATGTACCGGAAGAACAGGGTGAGCAGCAGCGTACGGATGTGGGCGCCGTCGACGTCGGCGTCGGTCATCAGGATGACCTTCCCGTAGCGGGCGGCTTCGATCGCGAAACTCCGACCGGAGCCGGCCCCGACCACCTGGATGAGGGCCGCGCACTCGGCGTTCGAGAGCATGTCGCCCACGGAGGCCTTCTGGACGTTGAGGATCTTGCCGCGGATCGGCAGCAGTGCCTGGAAGTCGGAGGAGCGCGCCAGCTTGGCCGTGCCCAGGGCCGAGTCACCCTCCACGATGAACAGTTCGGAACGGGCGACGTCGTCGGTGCGGCAGTCGGCCAGCTTGGTGGGCATCGACGACGACTCAAGCGCTGTCTTGCGGCGCTGCGTCTCCTTGTGGACGCGCGCCGAGATGCGCGACTTCATCTCGCTGACGATCTTTTCCAGAAGCAGCGCCGACTGGGCCTTGTCGTTGCGGTTGGCGGAGTTGAGCTTGGCAGCGATCTCCTTCTCCACCACGCGGGCCACGATTGCCTTGACCGCCGAGGTGCCGAGGATTTCCTTGGTCTGGCCCTCGAACTGCGGCTCGGCGAGGCGAACGGTCAGGACAGCCGTGAGTCCGGCGAAGATGTCGTCCTTCTCGATCTTGTCGTTGCCAGCCTTGAGTTTCCGCGCATTGGCTTCCACGGTTTTCCGGAACGTCTTGACCAGGGCCTGCTCGAAGCCGGCCTGGTGGGTGCCGCCCTTGGGGGTGGAGATGATGTTCACGAAGCTGCGGACGGTGGTGTCGTAGCCGATCCCCCAGCGCAATGCGACGTCCACTTCGCAGTCGCGTTCCACTTCCGCGATCTTGCTGTGGCCCTTCTCATCCAGGACGGGGACGGTTTCCTTGAACTTGCCGGCGCCATGCAGGCGCCAGACGTCCGTGACCCCGGAATCTGCGGCGAGGAAGTCCACGAACTCGGAGATGCCGCCGTCGTGGTGGAAAACTTCCTCGTGCGCCCCGAGCTCGCCGGGGGTGCCGGGGAGCTTGCGTTCGTCGCGGACGGTGATCTTCAGGCCGGGGACCAGGAAGGAGGTCTGGCGGGCACGCGCGGTGAGTTCCTCGTAGGAGAAGCGGGCATCCGGCGTGAAGATCTGGGTGTCTGCCCAGTAACGGATGCGTGTTCCGGTGACGCCGCGCTTGGCCTTGCCGACGACGTCGAGGACGGAGTCCTCGACGAACGGCGCGAAGGCGGCGGTCGGGTTGGGGCGGCCGTTGTCGTTGAAGCGGCCGGGCTCACCCCGGCGGAAGGACATCCTGTACGTCTTGCCGCCCCGGTCCACCTCGGCGTCAAGACGCGCGGAGAGCGCGTTGACGACGGAGGCGCCGACGCCGTGCAGGCCGCCGGAGGCGGTGTAGGAGCCGCCGCCGAACTTGCCGCCTGCGTGGAGCTTGGTGAAGACGACTTCGACGCCGGTGAGGCCAGTCTTGGGTTCGACGTCGACGGGAATGCCGCGGCCGTCGTCGTGGATCTCTACGGAGTTGTCTGCGTGCAGGATGATCTTGATGTCGTGGCCAAAGCCGGCCAGCGCCTCGTCAACGGAGTTGTCGATGATTTCCCAGAGGCAGTGCATGAGGCCGCGGGAGTCCGTGGATCCGATGTACATGCCGGGGCGTTTGCGCACGGCCTCCAGCCCCTCCAGCACCGAAAGGTGGCGGGCGGTGTAATCAGAACTCGGTGCCACAGGTAGTGAACTCCTTTGGGGAACAGGCCGGATCGGCGTTAAAAAGCTCCCTCTAGCCTAGTCCCGATGCCGCCAAATGCCTGACTGCCACTCCCGACACGGGTCACCGCTCCCGGCGTTCGTTACGCACACGTGATACGCGGACAGCGAAAGTGACCCATCCTTGCCATGGAATGGCCGCGAATGCTGGTTATATAGATGTACAGATCTACTAAGGAGGCCGACATGACAACAGCAGTTGCCGACCGCACGCTAACCGCAGCTGACCGGTGTGACCGTTGCGGAGCGCAGGCATACGTCCGGGTTGTACTCGAGTCCTCCGGAGGTGAGCTGCTCTTCTGCGCCCACCATTCACGCGCCGTCGAAGCGACCCTTAGGCCGCTCAGCTCTGACTGGCACGATGAGACGGACCGGCTGCACGAAAAGGCACCGGTTCCGGTCGACTAGCCAACAAAGCGTAAAGCCAGGATCCCCGCGCGGGGGTCCTGGCTTTTTCTTTGCCTGCGCTGCCGCGGCCCCCGGTGGCTTTCTCTTCGCCAGTTCTTCCAACTTGCGGCGCCCAACTGTGTAGCAGCACAGGGCGTTCTCAGCGCTGGGAACGCCCTGAAATGCTACCTAGTTTTCGTTCTCAGAGGATCAAGAAAACTTTTGGATCCAGCCCGCATGCATGCAGCCCGAGGCGGGTGACTGTTGCCGCGGCCACTTCGGGTAGTGCGGACAGCTGCGCGCGGCGTCTGAGCCGCCGGGATGGATTCCTTGTAGCTGAGGGCACAGGCAAGCGCAGCACTCCGCGCCAGCGTTTTAGCCCTGCCGGTTCAACCCTCCTGCGCTGCGGCCGCATTCGTGTGCGGACCGTGGATCTCCTACGGGCCAGACCAGCCCCCGCAAGACATGGCCGCGCTAGGACGACCGCCCGCCGGCCGCACGATTGGCATCCCTGGCCGCTCGGGCCACAACTTGGCCCGGCACGACAAAGGCCAGGCCTGCCGCCGATGTCCGGCGAAAGGCCTGGCCTTTTGTTCGCGTTTCCTAGTCCAGGTAGTCCCGCAGCACCTGCGACCGGGACGGGTGGCGGAGCTTGGACATGGTCTTGGATTCGATCTGACGGATGCGCTCACGCGTAACGCCGTAGACCTTGCCGATTTCGTCTAAAGTCTTCGGCTGGCCATCCGTGAGGCCGAACCGCATGGCAACGACGCCGGCTTCGCGCTCGGACAGGGTGTCCAGCACGGAGTGCAGCTGTTCCTGCAGCAGGGTGAAGCTCACGGCGTCGGCCGGAACGACTGCTTCGGAGTCCTCGATGAGGTCACCGAACTCGGAGTCGCCGTCCTCGCCGAGCGGCGTGTGGAGCGAAATCGGCTCGCGGCCGTACTTCTGGACTTCGACGACCTTCTCGGGCGTCATGTCCAGCTCGAGCGCCAGCTCTTCGGGCGTGGGTTCGCGACCCAGGTCCTGGAGCATCTGGCGCTGGACACGGGCCAGCTTGTTAATGACTTCCACCATGTGCACCGGGATACGGATGGTGCGGGCCTGGTCCGCCATGGCACGGGTGATGGCCTGACGGATCCACCAAGTGGCGTAGGTGGAGAACTTGAAGCCCTTGGTGTAGTCGAACTTCTCGACGGCACGGATGAGGCCGAGGTTGCCTTCCTGGATGAGGTCCAGGAACAGCATGCCGCGACCGGTGTAGCGCTTGGCCAGCGAGACAACGAGGCGGAGGTTGGCCTCAAGCAGGTGGTTCTTAGCGCGCTTACCGTCATGGATGATGAACTCAAGCTCGCGCTTGTACTTCGCGTCCATGGAGCCGTCATCGGCGGCGATCTTTTCTTCGGCGAACAGGCCGGCCTCGATGCGGAGCGCCAGGTCAACTTCCTGTTCGGCGTTAAGGAGGGCTACCTTACCGATCTGCTTCAGGTAGTCCTTGACGGGGTCGGCGGTGGCGCCGGCCGACATAACCTGCTGGACAGGTGCGTCGTCGTCGTCAGCGTCAGAGTAAACGAATCCCGAACCGGTAGGCGCTGCGGCTTCCTTGCCGGCCTCGTCGGGTTCATCGACCAGATCAGCGGTGTCCGGCTGCGCGTCGTCGAGGTCCTCCTCGACTTCCAGGTCGGCATCGTCATCGGTGGTTGAGCGGCTTCCGGCAGCTTCGGCTGCAGCCTTGGCTCCGGGCTTGGGTCCGCGCTTCTTGGGCTCGGGCTTCCCAGCGGCACGGGTGGCTGCACGCTTGGCGCTGGATGCCGCCGGCTTCTCCTCGGCAGTGTCAACGGCCAGGGCGGCGGGTTCCTTCTTCGCGGAAGACGGGGTCACAGAAAACCTTTCTAGCGGCGGTCTGTGGAGTCACCTTCGGGCAACACCACTATGACCCTGTCAAGTCCGTGATTGACATCAGATGCAACCGACCGACAGGGCCACTAAGTAGAACTGCCGGGGCGGCTGCAATGTTCCCGTTTGGGATCCACTGCAAGCATTGATTCACGGACCCAACCGGGTCTCGGCCTCCATTGTCTCACGATTTTCCGCGCCGGGGGCCGACCGGGCGGTATTGCGCCCTGTCCGTGGGGTCGTGTCGGCTCCGGCGGCACCAGATCTGCCTCCAAATTCGGCGCCTATGCCGCTCTGCGCCGGGTGCTGTCGGGGGCGGTGTCGCACTGGGCTGTGTCGGACTAGGCTTCGTCCGAACCAGGCGGGGTCGGACTAGGCAGCGTCATCGGCTGCTTCGGACCGGGCGGTGCCAAATCACGCGGTGCCGAACGCGAGCGTCGAACTAGGCGGCATCCGATCCAAATTTCTGCCAGGCGGCCTCGCGGCGCCCTGCCCAGCCGCAAATTGTTCCGCGCCGGACCACCTCAGACAGCAATTCGGCCAGCCGGTATCCCGGGCTGGCTTCCAGAGCCCTGGTCAATGATGCGTGCGCGAAGGAACCTCTCCCCCGGCACCATTCGATCCAGCCCGTCGCCGTCAGTGCCGCAGCCTGGGCCTCGCCCCCGCCGTACGACGACAGCTCCTGCATCAAGGCCTCCAGGCGTTTCAGCGTGTCCCAGTCCGGCACGGGCGGGCTCAGGCCCAACAGGACTTGGCCGTAACCGGGCAGGGCATCCGGGCTGTCGTCGGAAGCGGCCACCTCGCCGGGACAACCTGGGGCCGCGGCCTGCTGGTGCCGGCTGGCGCTCTCTTTTGTTCCGGGTAGCTGTCCTGCTCCGGATGCCGAAGATGCCTCCCGGACGTCGGGCACAGGTTCGGGCAGACCTCTCGGAGCGGGGCACGTCCCAGGCAGTGCCGGACAGGACACGGGCAGATCTGTCCCAGCAGAGAAGATCCCGAAGGCATCGGCCCCCGACGCCGCCGCGGCGCGCCCGGCAGCGGCCATGACCAGGACCGCGTCCCGCCAGGCCGGAATACGAAGGGACGCGCGGAGGAACCCGGCGATTTCCGGTTCGAGGCCGCTGACCGTGCCAGTTGCAGCTGGCCCGTAGCCACGGGGAACGGCTCGGCTTGAGACGGCGTCAGCCGAAAGGGCGTCAGGCGAAAGGGCTTCGAGCGAGAAGGTCTCCAGCGCGGCTGCCCAGACGTCAAGGACCGCATCGAACTGCGCCCGAAGAGCCCCCTTGCCGGCCAAGGCCAGAGTCCATTTGCCTTCAGCTGCCATGACGGCCACATCGTCGGCCGCAGATGGATCGGCATTCCCGGGCGACGCGGCCCCGGGCGGCGCACCGACGCTGCTGCCCAGATACACCATCTCCGCGTTGAGCCGGCTGTCACGGATCTCGGACACGGGGCGACCCGGCGGCGGGCAACAACTGCTGTCCGTGCAGTACACGTTGCGCCAATAGTCTTCGCCGACGGACCAGGCATCGCGCACGGGCATGCCAGCAAGCCCGAGGGCGCATTCCAGATCGGCGAGCAGGGGCCGAAAGGACGGTGCTGCACCCCTGTGGGGGTCGCCGTCGTCAAAGCCGCCGTCGTCAAAGCCGTTGCCGTCCAAACCGTTGTGGTCAGAGCCGTTGTGGTCAAAGCCGCCGGCGCTGAAGAAGACCAGCAACGTGCCGTCAGCTTCCTTGTCCGCCAGCAGGTACTCCGCGACCGTCCGGGCAAACGCCTCCCGGCTACGGCGTCCGGCGCCCTCCGGGAGGTCGACGCGAAGCGTCGCTCCGAGGCGTTTGCCCTGCATGGTCATGGCTACGAGGCTGTCTGACGGCCAATAGCCCAGACTGTGCGGGATGTAGCCAAGAATGTCTTCGGGTCCGCTGATTGTGAGATGCTCCGGTGCTGTCATGGAAACAGCTTCCGTCGGCGGTCACGGTAGGTGCGACACAAACATCTCGTATGTGGATCCCTGAGCTATGTGGACAACGGAGCGCCTGTGGAGGACGGGCCCCGAGCGCAGCCGCCACTGTCGGCCGTCCCCAGCCACCAGCCACCAGCCACCAGCCACCAGCCACCAGCGGCGAGCCTAGTCGCGGGACAGGGTCCTGCGGCGGGCAATCCGTTCCCGGCGCTGCTGGGCCATTGCCTGCAGGAGCGGCGGCACCACGACGCCCTGCGCGGCCATCTGCCGGCGGACCTTGCGACGGACCACCAGCATGGCGACAGAACCGACGCCGAGCAGCAGGAAGTGCACACAAAGCGCGATGCGGAACGGCTCCAGGCCATAGAGCTCCCCGCGGGAAAAACCCGTCGAGTTGAGGATGTCCAGCACGGCGCCGATCAGGTAGATGGCCATCAGCGCCGCGAAGAAGCCGCCCACGTTAACGATGCCGGTAGCGGTCCCGATCCGGTGCGCCGGGTTGAAGGTACGCGCGAAGTCGAAGCCGATCATGGATCCCGGGCCGCCGATGGCCAGCACCACAATAAGAAGCGCCAGCAGCCACAGCGGCGAGCGGCCCGGATACAGCAGCACCGCCGCCCAGGCCGCAGCCGTGGCAGCGACGAGGAGGAGGACCATGGTGGAGCGCCGCAGCGGGTGCCGCGCAACGAAACGCCCGATCAGCGGCCCGGCGCCGATGGCACCGGCCACGTACAGGGACATGAGCGAGGCGACGGTGCCGGCGCTGAGGCCCTGGGCCGAAATCAGGAACGGGTAGCCCCACGTCATCGCGAATACCGTTCCGCTGAACTGGATGGTGAAGTGGCTCCACATCCCCAGCCGCGTCCCCGGCTGCTTCCACGCGCGCGAGAGGGACACGCCGGTGGCGCGCAGCCCCTTGGCAGCCTCCTGTCTGGGCGTTCCGGGCGGCACGTCCTGCAGCATCAGCACCACGAGCACGACGGCGACTCCGGAGAATCCGGCCAGCGCAAGGAACGCCGGGGTCCAGCCCGCGGTGTGAAGAATAAAGGCGAACGGCACCACGCTCAGCAGCTGGCCGAGCTGCCCGGACATGCCGGTCAGCTGGGTCAGCAGCGGAACCCGGGCGGGCGCGAACCACAGCGGAATCAGCCGGATCACGGAAATGAAGGTCATGGCGTCGCCGGCACCCACGAGCACACGGCCCAGCACGCCTGCCGGAACGCTGTCGGCAAATGCCAGCTGCAGCTGGCCCAGGCCCATCAGCAGGGCGCCCCCGGCAATCATGGCCCGGGAACCGAACCTGTCCACCAGGACGCCCACCGGAATCTGAAGGCCGGCGTATACCAGCAGCTGCAGCACCGTGAAAAAGGAGATGGCCGAGGCGCTGGCATGGAACCTCTCGGTGGCCTCGAGACCGACCACACCGAACGACGTACGCTGCGTCACGGCCACGAGGTACGAGAAGATGCCAATGGACCAAATGAGCCAGGCGCGGGGTGCAGTCACCCTTTTATTATCCCCGGCGCGGACAAAAATACTATTTAATTTGCCCGGTTTTGACCTTTCAGTGACGAGTCTTATGCCGCCCCGTGACGGGGCTTACGGCGCGGGGTTTTCCCGCGCCAGGTAAGCCTCTACAGCGGCGCCCAGTGCGTCGCCGTCGGGCAGTTCATCATTTTCGTTGGCGAGCAGGGACCGGCGCACCGTGCCCTCGGCCTTTTCGTCATAGCGGGCCTCGAGGCGGGCCACCACCTGCTGGACTTCCTCGGAGGCCTCGATCTGCTCGGCAATCTGCCGCCCGACTTCCCGGCCCGACTCGCGCAGCCGGTCGGTGGGCAGCATCAACGAGGTGGCGGCGCCCAGGTACTCCAGTCCCGCCACTGCGGCGGTGGGGTACTCCGCCTCGGCAAGGTAGTGCGGCACGTGGATCACGTACCCGGCAACGTTGCGGCCGGCGTCCGTCAGGCGGAGCTCCAGGACATGCCCGACGGCGGCGGGCACCTCCACGGTGGGCTTCCAGGAGGAGATGCCCTCAATAAGTTCGGGCCGGTTGCCGTGCACGGTCACCCCGACCGGACGGGTGTGGGGCACGGGCATGGGAATCGAATGGATCCACGTCACCAGGTTGACGTCCAGGGCTTCGACGATCTGCACCACGGCACGGGCGAAGCGTTCCCACTGCAGGTCCGGCTCGAAGCCGGCAAGGAACAGGAACGGCTTGCCCAGCCCGTCAACCAGCCGGTACAGGGCCAGGGTGGGCGGCTGATAGTCCTGCAGGTGGTCCTCAACAAAGGTCACATGCGGACGCCGGGACCGGTAGTCCATCAGCTGGTCGGCATCGAACACGGCGACCCGTTCGGAGTCGAGGGTGTCCAGCAGCTCGTCGGTGATCTGCCGGACCACGTGGCCGGCATCGGCGAAGCCGGTAAAGCCCATCACCAGATTCAGCCCGCGGAGCTCAGGGTTATGGAACAGTCCAATGTTCTTGGCATAGAGCGCGTCGGGGTCCAGCAGCGAGCCGGAAATCCTTTCAAACACGGCGAGTTCCTTTCGTGGTCGGGGTTAATCTTCATAACGCCCGGAACAGCGGCGTCATTCCTCGGGGTGTTGTGGCGAGGCTCTCAACCGGCCCGACTCCCCGGCGCTCCCGCGCAGTTTCGGAACGAGAGACTACGATCGGAATTGGCTCTTTTGCCTGCGCTCCCTGCCCGAATAATCACAGAGAATTGAGGACCGATCCTCGTGGTCAAGAATACTGAAATCAACCTTAGTGCCATTGCAAGGGACCTGAAGAAGGCGGCAAGTGACGCGGTGGTCATCGGCGTCGGACAGGGCACGGACGGCCCGTTCCTGCTGGAAAACCCGCTGACCGCGAAATCTGCCGAGGCCCTGACCGATTCCCTGAAGGTTCTCGGCATCACCGGCGCTCCCGACCAGGCGGTGCGCCTTCCCGGGCTTCCGGAGACAGGCTCGGGCATCCTCGTGCTGGCCGGCGTGGGCAAGGTCGACGCCGGAGGAAGGGTTTCCGGGGAGGCGCTGCGCCGCGCTGCCGGCTCCGCCGTCCGCCAGCTTGCGGGCCTGTCCTCGGTCACGCTGGCGTTCCCGACGGCGAAGGTCGCCGATGTTGCGGCCATCGCCGAGGGTGCCGCGCTGGGCGCGTACTCCTTCACCGAATTCCGGTCTTCCAAGGACGGCATCAAGGATCCCGTGGCCGACGTCGCGATCTTCACCGAACTGGCCGGCGACAAGGACCTGAACGCCGCACTCGACCGTGCGCGCCTGCTGGGCAAGGCCGTCAACGCCACCCGCTCGCTCGTCAACCAGCCGCCGAGCCACCTCTACCCCGAGTCGTTCGCCGAGGCCGCCAAGGACCTTGCCAAGGGCCTGCCCGTCAAAGTCACCGTGTGGGATGAAAAGCGCCTGGAGAAGGAGGGCTTCGGCGGCATCATGGGCGTCGGCAAGGGCTCCGCCCGGCAGCCGCGCCTCGTGAAGGTGGAGTACTCCCCCGCCAAGGCCACCAGGAAGATCGCCCTGGTCGGCAAGGGCATCACCTTCGACACAGGCGGCATTTCCATTAAGCCGGCCCTCGGCATGGGCGACATGAAGAGCGACATGGCGGGGGCCGCCGTCGTGCTTAATACGGTGCTGGCCATCGCCGGCCTGGGGCTGCCCGTCAAGGCAACAGCCTGGCTGTGCATCGCCGAAAACATGCCCTCCGGCGCCGCCTCGCGTCCGGCCGACGTGCTGACCATGTTCGGCGGGAAGACGGTGGAGGTCCTGAACACCGACGCCGAGGGCCGGCTGGTCATGGCCGACGGCATCGTCGCGGCAAGCCAGGAGTACCCGGACGCCATCATCGACGTCGCCACCCTGACCGGCGCACAGCTGATCGCGCTCGGCAACCGGACCGCCGGCATCATGGGCGCGGACAGCGTGACCGGCCCGTTGAAGGCCGCCGCCGACAGGGCCGGCGAGCTCGTGTGGCCCATGCCCCTGCCGGAGGAGCTGAGGCCGAGCCTGGACTCCCAGGTGGCGGACATCGCCAACATCGGTGAGCGCCATGGCGGCATGATGACGGCGGCCGTGTTCCTGCGCGAGTTCGTGGGCAAGGACAAGGGCGGCCAGACCATCCCGTGGGCGCACATCGACATCGCCGGACCGTCCTTCAACAACGGGGCACCCTACGGCTACACGCCGAAGCAGGGCACCGGCTGCACCGTGCGCACGCTGGTGTCCTACGTCGAGGATCTCCTGGCCTGAGTCCGCGTGCCGCGTGAGTCGTCGTGCTGAGCGGCTGTGCGGCAGCGTGATCCGCTCGCCACACAGCCGCGTGACACTCGACACAAGCGCTCCACAAAAGCACCGGCAAGGTGGAGCATGGATAAGTGGTTCGCTAAGGTGAACCACGGTAGTCACAAATGAAAGGGAAAAGGCCTGCTGGCATAATCACGGCAGAGCAATTTCCAAGACCAGATGATGCGTACTCTCGTGTCATCGTTCACGCGAGGGAGCGTCTAAGTGGCCGATCAGGCAACTGCGCAAGAATTCGACATCCTGGTACTCGGTGGTGGCAGCGGCGGGTACGCCACGGCTCTCCGGGCCGTCCAGCTTGGCTTCACCGTTGGCCTCGTGGAGAAGGGCAAGCTCGGCGGAACCTGCCTCCACAACGGCTGCATCCCCACCAAGGCGCTGCTCCACTCGGCCGAACTGGCTGACCACGCACGCGACTCCTCCAAGTACGGCGTGAACGTCACCCTGGACAGCATCGACATCACCGCTGTCAACGCCTACAAAGACGGCATCATCGCCGGCAAGTTCAAGGGCCTCCAGGGCCTGATCAAGTCCAAGGGCATCACTGTCATCGAGGGTGAAGGCAAGCTGCAGGGCACCGACACCGTCGTCGTGAACGGCACGGCCTACAAGGGCAAGAACATCGTCCTCGCCACGGGTTCCTACTCGCGCACGCTGCCGGGCCTGGAAATCGGCGGCAAGGTCATCACGTCCGATGAAGCACTCACCATGGACTACATCCCCAAGAGCGCCATCATCCTGGGCGGCGGCGTGATCGGCGTCGAGTTCGCTTCGGTCTGGAAGTCCTTCGGCGTCGACGTCACCATCGTTGAGGGCCTGCCCTCGCTGGTCCCCAACGAGGACGCAGCGATCGTCAAGAACTTTGAGCGTGCCTTCAAGAAGCGCGGCATCAAGTTCTCCACCGGTGTCTTCTTCCAGGGCGTCGAACAGAACAACGACGGCGTCAAGGTCACCCTCGTTGACGGCAAGACTTTCGAAGCCGACCTCCTCCTCGTCGCCGTGGGCCGCGGTCCCGTCACCGCCAACCTTGGCTACGAAGAGGCCGGCCTCACCGTCGACCGCGGCTTCGTCATCACCAACGAGCGCCTGCACACCGGCGTGGGCAACATCTACGCCGTCGGCGACATTGTCCCCGGCGTCCAGCTCGCCCACCGCGGCTACCAGCAGGGCATCTTCGTGGCCGAGGAAATCGCTGGCCTGAAGCCTGTCATCGTCGAGGACGTCAACATCCCCAAGGTGACCTACTCCGAGCCGGAAATCGCCACCGTCGGCTACACCGAAAAGGCCGCCAAGGAGAAGTTCGGCGACGACCAGGTGGAGACCCAGGAGTACAACCTGGCCGGCAACGGCAAGAGCTCCATCCTCGGCACCGGCGGCCTCGTGAAGTTGGTCCGCCAGAAGGACGGCCCGGTGGTGGGCGTCCACATGCTCGGTTCCCGCATGGGCGAGCAGATCGGCGAAGCCCAGCTGATCGTGAACTGGGAAGCCTACCCGGAGGATGTGGCCCAGCTGCTGCACGCCCACCCGACCCAGAACGAGGCCCTGGGCGAGGCCAACCTCGCCCTGGCCGGCAAAGCCCTTCACGGCTAACTCGTTCCGCAAGACAACAGGGCCTGGTGCACCGGCTCGACCAGCAGCGTGCACCAGGCCCGAATAATGCAGCAATCATCCGCACTTTTACATAAATAAGGAGAACGGGGACGACATGTCTGAATCCGTTAACTTGCCCGCCCTCGGTGAGAGCGTCACCGAAGGAACTGTCACCCGCTGGCTCAAGCAGGTAGGTGACCGGGTAGAGGTGGACGAACCGCTGCTCGAGGTCTCCACCGACAAAGTAGACACTGAAATCCCCTCTCCGATCGCCGGCGTCATCGAGGAAATCCTCGTCGCCGAAGACGAGACCGCTGAAGTTGGCGCCCCGCTGGTGCGCATCGGTGACGGCTCGGGCGGCGGCGCTGCCGAAGCCCCCGCCGCCGAAGAGGCGCCTGCTGCTCCCGCCGAGGAAGCACCGGCTGCAGCACCCGCCGAAGAGGCACCTGCCGCTCCTGCTGCCGAGGCACCGGCCCAGGAAGCACCTGCAGCCGCTGCTGCGCCCGCGTCCTCCGGCGAAGGGCACGAGGTCACCCTGCCGGCCCTGGGCGAGAGCGTCACCGAAGGCACCGTCACCCGCTGGCTCAAGGCTGTTGGCGACACCGTGGAAGTTGACGAGCCGCTGCTCGAGGTTTCCACCGACAAGGTCGACACCGAAATCCCGTCCCCGGTGGCCGGCACGCTGCAGGAAATCCGCGTCAACGAGGACGAGACCGCCGAGGTTGGCTCTGTCCTCGCGGTCATCGGTTCCGGCGCCGCTGCCCCTGCTGCGGCTCCCGCAGAGGCTCCTGCCGCCCCGGCTGCGGAACAGCCGGCACCGGCAGCTGAAAAGCCCGCACCGGCAGCTGAGAAGCCCGCCCCCGCCCAGGAAGCAGCCCCCGCGCCTGCTCCCCAGGCAGCACCGGCTCCCCAGGCAGCGCCCGCACCGCAGGCTGCTCCGGCCGCAGGCGGCGAGTCCGGCTACGTCACTCCCCTGGTGCGCAAGCTCGCCAACCAGCACGGTGTGGACATCGCCTCCGTCTCCGGCACCGGCGTCGGCGGCCGCATCCGCAAGCAGGACGTGCTGGCCGCCGCTGAATCGAAGGCAGCCCCGGCCGCCGCCCAGGCAGCCCCCGCCGCCGCTTCCGCAACTCCGTCGGCCGCAGCGTCCTCGCTGCGCGGCACCGTGCAGAAGGCTCCGCGGATCCGCCAGGTCATCGCCCGCCGCATGCGTGAGTCGCTGGATGTCTCCACCCAGCTGACCCAGGTGCACGAAGTGGACATGACCAAGGTGGCCAAGCTGCGCCTCAAGGCCAAGAACTCGTTCCAGGCCCAGAACGGCACCAAGCTCACCTTCCTGCCCTTCATCGCCAAGGCCGTGGCCGAAGCCCTCAAGCAGCACCCCAAGCTCAACGCTGCGTACGACGAGGACAAGCAGGAAATCACGTACCACAACGCCGAGCACCTGGCGATCGCCGTCGACACCGACAAGGGCCTGCTGGTTCCGGTCATCTCCGACGCCGGCAACCTGAACCTCGCGGGCCTCGCCGGCAAGATCGCCGACGTTGCAAACCGCACCCGCAGCGGCAAGATCGGCCCGGACGAGCTGTCCGGCGGCACGTTCAGCATCACCAACATCGGTTCCGTCGGTGCGCTGTTCGACACCCCGATCATCAACCAGCCGCAGGTCGGCATCCTGGGCACCGGTGCGATCGTCAAGCGCCCCGTCGTGGTCCAGGACGAGAACGGTGACGACTCGATCGCCATCCGCTCCATGATGTACCTGTCCCTCACCTACGACCACCGCCTGGTGGACGGTGCGGACGCAGGACGCTTCCTGCAGACGCTGAAGGCCCGCCTCGAAGAGGGCGCGTTCGAAGCGGACCTGGGACTGTAACCCAGGGACAGTAGCCAACTGCCAATAACGACGGCGGTGCGGGCACCGGTGAAATTGTCACCGGAAGGCCCGCACCGCCGTCGTTGATTAAACCGCCGGGCCACTTTTAAACCGCCGCCGGGGCACGCGCGGATTTGCTACAGGACGTAGAACAGACTGGCTAAGCTGGAGCCATGACTATTCTCTTCAACATTCTGGTGTTCCTGCACGTCGTCGGTGCCGCCATGATCGTGGGCTACTGGATCGCCACGATGAAGCAGCCCACCGTGCACCCCCGCCAGCGCGACGGAGCCTTCCTGCAGCTGCTCACAGGCATCGCCATGATGGGCCTCCTTCCCCTCATGCCCGACGCCCACCCGAACTACGCCAAGCTCGGCATCAAGTTCGTCATCGCCGTCGTTGTGGCAGTCCTGGCCGTCATTGGGGCGCGCAAGGTCAAGAACGGGCAGCCCGTCTCAACCGGCCTCGCACACGGCGTTGGCGGGCTGGCGCTGATCAACGTCGCCATCGCCACCCTGTGGAACTAACCCGGGGAACCAGCCCGGAACCAGCCGCAAATCCGGCGGTTCGGTCATAATCCTCTGACAGCGGACAACCCGTGCACCGGAGGGACCGAATCCATAGGATTGGTAGCGGCGGGGCAACGGCTGCTGCCGTATCCCCGGATCGAATCAACGTTGAGGAGTGACATGGCTACAACACGCAACGCGCACACTGTATGGACCGGCAGCCTGACGGAAGGCTCAGGCAACACCACCCTGGACAGCTCGGGCCTCGGCACGTTCGACGTCACCTGGAAGGCCCGCACCGAAGCGGCAGGCGGCAAGACCAGCCCCGAAGAGCTCATCGCCGCGGCACACTCCGCATGCTTCTCCATGGCGTTCAGCCACGAGCTCAGCCAGGCCGGCTTCACCCCGGACGAGGTCAACACCAAGGCCGAGGTCGGCTTCCAGCCCGGCACCGG
This sequence comes from Arthrobacter globiformis, assembly GCF_046536215.2. Classification (GTDB taxonomy): domain Bacteria; phylum Actinomycetota; class Actinomycetes; order Actinomycetales; family Micrococcaceae; genus Arthrobacter; species Arthrobacter globiformis_E. The sequence goes on from NZ_CM143421.1 coordinate 1,115,457, forward strand.
TATCACCGGCAGCCACCTGACCCTGAACGCCCGCATCCCCGGCATCTCAGAAGAGGATTTCCAGCGCATCGCGGAATCCGCCAAGAAGGGCTGCCCGGTATCCCAGGCCCTGACCGGCATCGAGATCACCCTGGACGCCATGCTGGCCTCCTGATCCCTTAAAGCCCGAAGGCCCTGTTCCGCTGGAGAAATCCAGTCGGAGCAGGGCCTTCAGTGCTTTTAAGGCTACCCGTGGTCTACGGCTACGCCTGGCTGTGGCGGCGGGCCGGCAGCGGCTCCGGACGCAGCCGGCGGTAGCCCTCGCGGAGCGGAGGCCGGTCCGTGGGGAGCTCCTGCACCATCTCCTTCAGCGCTGTGATGCCGGACTCCAGCTGCGGGTCCCGGCGGGCCGCGTATGCGTGCGGCGGGAACGTCACCTCGATGTCCGGAGCCACGCCGTGGTTTTCGACGCTCCAGCCCACGCCGCCGCCGAACCACGTGGCGTAGCGGGGCTGGGTCACGCCCGTTCCGTCGGCCAGGGTGAAGCGGTTGTCGATGCCGACGACGCCGCCCCACGTGCGGGTGCCGATCACCGGGCCGATGCCGCGAAGCTTGGACACCTGGGTGATGATGTCGCCGTCGGATCCGGCGAATTCGTCGGCCAGGATGATGACCGGCCCGCGCGGTGCGTGGTGCGGGTACGTGCGGGGCTTTTCGCCGCGGGGCATGCTCCAGCCCGTCACCTTCCGCCCGATCAGTTCGGCCACGAGCTGGGAGGTGTGGCCGCCGCGGTTGCGCCGCACGTCAACGATCAGGCCGTCAAGGGCCGTCTCGGTGTCCAGGTCGCGGTGGAGCTGCGCCCAGCCGTTGGCCAGCATGTCCGGGATATGCAGGTAGCCGAACTTGCCGTCCGATGCCTCGCGGACCGTGCGGCGGTTGGCGTTCACCCAGTCCTGGTACCGGAGACGTTCCTCATCCCTGATCGGGACGACGGCGATCCGGCGCTGGACTCCGGCGGACTCGCCGTGGCCGGCGCCGTTGCGGATGGTCAGTTCCACTGCGCGCCCGGCCGCGCCCACCAGCTGCATGGCCGGGGTCAGCGACCCGGTGAGACGCACGCCGTCGATCGCCAGCAGGACGTCCCCGGCCTTGGCGTCGGCGCCCGGCCGCGTCAGGGGTGACGTGGCCAGCGGGTCCGACGACTCCCCGGCCAGGATGCGCTCGATCTCCCAGCCCTCACCGGTGAAGGCGAGGTCGGCACCCAGCCGGCCCTGGCCGTTGCTGCCGTTCTCAACGGCTGCCGCCGGGCGCACGTAGGCGTGCGACGTGCCGAGCTCGCCGTGCAGCTCCCACAGCAGGTCCACCAGATCGTCATGGGAACCGAGCCGCTGCACGAGCGGACGGTAGCGGGCGTGGATGGAGTCCCAGTCCTGGCCGGCCATGTCCTCGGTCCAGAAGAAGTCGCGCTGCAGCCGCCACGCCTCGTCGAACGCCTGGCCCCACACGCTCAGCGGATCCATCAGGACGCGGATACGGGTGAGGTCCACCTTGACCAGCTGGCCGGAGTCCTCGTCGGCCTTGGCGTCGGAGGGCACCACCCGGACCTGCTTGTCGTGGACCAGGACCACCTTCTTGCCGTCGCCGGAAAGCCGGTAACTGTCCAGGGCCTCCACGAGGGTGGTGCTCTTGCGCTTGGCCAGGTCGAAGCGGACCAGGCTCGGCGCCGCGTTCTTGTCCTCCAGGCTCGCCCGGCCCTCCCCGGTGACGCCGGCCAGGGCGCTGTCGAGCCACAGCAGCGCACCCTGGGCGGCGGTCAGGTCCGAGTAGTTGCCCTGCGGAACCGGGACGCTGATGACCCGGTGGGCGAGGCCCTCGGCGTCCACGCGGACGTCGGCCGGTGCATCGTCTTCACGGGCCGCGTCAGACCGCGCTGCCTTGCCGTGCGCCTCGTTGCCGTGCTCCTCCCCGCCGTCTGCGAGGGCCACGGTGGGGCCGAACGGCGACGCCGTGTCCGCCGCCAGCGCCACGAGGTAGGGCTTGATCGGGCTGGGGAAGGACAGGTCGAAGGAATGTCCATCGTAGACCGGATCGAAACTGCGGTTGGAAAGGAAGGCAAGGAACTTGCCGTCCGGGGAGAACGACGGCGATTCGTCCCGGAAGCGCCCGTCCGTCACCTCCACGATGGCAGGCTTTTCAGGGACGCCGGAGCGGACCAGCCGCAGGCGGCTGCGTGAGCCAAACGATGTCACCGGTTCGGACCAGGCGAGCCAGCCGGAGTCCGGCGACCAGGCAAGGTCCTCAATGCTGCCCTCGCCGATGCTGGTCACCGCCGTCAGTGAGCCGTCCTGGGTGTCAGCAATATAGAGGTCGCCAAAGGCGGTTCCGATCGCGATCCACCGGCCGTCGGGGCTGGCTTCGATGGCGCTGGCGCGTGAAGGCTTGGGGAACCGGACCGTGAGCGGGCTCGGCCCGGCAGCCACTGTTCCCGCTGCTTGGCTGGCCGCGGTCCCCGCTGCTGCCTCCGCCGGGGCGAGATCGGCCGCAGCATCGTCGGCCACCGGCTGGGTTGCGCGGGCAGCTGCAGGACGGGGTCCCGCCACACCGGCGGCGGAAACGGGGCTGGGCAACGCCATCGCAGGAGACGCGGGTTCCTGCTGGTCTGCCCCGGACGTAGTGTCCGGCGCCGCATTGGTCTTGGCCGCCTGGGTTGCTGGGGCTGCGCCGCCGTGTGCCGGGACCTGCGGGGCAATTTCCCGGATGAACAGGGCCTCGTCGCCGTCGTGATCTGCGACGTAGGCGATGCGGCCGTCGCGAAGGGGTCGCGGCAGGCGGGCACGGACGCCGGCCGTCGCTTCCACAACCCGGGACGGCCCGTCCTTGTGACGCAACCAGTGGATGGTTCCGTGCGATTCAACGGCGCTTGCTTCCCCGGAGGTGTCGGGCCGGACGTCGCCGAGGTGCTTGGAGACCTTGAGGAGTGAGGGGCGGCGGCCCTGGGATGCGGATCCGAGCGTGACGTCCAGCCGGACGGCCTCGGACCCAAGGTCATGCAGGAGCCAGAGCTCACCGGCCGATTCGAAGATCACGCGCTTGCCGTCGGTGGAGGCGTGGCGGACGTAGAAGTCCTCGTGGTCGGTGTGGCGCCGCAGGTCCCCGCCGCCGGGCAGGACCGAGTACAGGTTGCCGTAGCCTTCGTGGTCCGAGAGGAAGGCGATGCGCCCGTCCACCCACATGGGATCGGCGAGGTTGCCGTCCAGCTCGGGCACGAGGCGTTCAAATTCGCCGTTTCCGTCGCTGTCGATCCAGAGCTTTCCGGCCGTGCCGCCACGGTAGCGCTTCCACCAGGCCGGTTCACGGGACAGCACGCTGCCCACCACCACCGGCTTTTCGTCCCCGATTTCCGGCCCGAAAGCCACGGACTCAACAGGCCCCAGCGGGAGCTCCTCGGCCCAGCCGCCTTCGGTGGACAGCCGGTAGGCATGCGTGTGGCGGCTCTCGGCCTGGCGGAACGCGCTGGTGACCACGATGTCCCCGGCAGGGGTAAAGCCCTTGACCCGGGTGGTGCTGTGCCCGAAGAAGGTCAGCTGGCGGTATCCCCCGCCGTCGACATCGGCGATGACCACCTCGGGAGCCGTCCCCTGCACGACCGTCCAGACCAGCTTCTTCCCATCCGGCGTAAAGCGGGGGTTGCGGGCGGGCAGCTGGAGCGAGGAAACACGCCAGGCGCGGCCGCCGCTGAGGGGAGCAATCCAGACGTCGTCCTCGGCCACAAACGTGACCAGATCGCCGTGAACATGAGGGAACCGGAGGTAACTCGAAGAGGTCATCGTTCGATCATAGTCAACGTGACATGCGCCATCGGGGAGGTGCCCTGCCGTGCCGGGCATGGTGAGATGGATCATGCGTATCGTCATGGCCGGCGCCTCCGGGCTCATCGGAACCGCACTCTCCTCCCAGCTCACGTCCGACGGACACGACGTCGTCCGGCTGGTAAGGCGGCCGCCGTCGTCGCCGTCGGAAATCCCCTGGGATCCCGCGAGCGGAACCCTGGACCCGGGCAGCCTGGAGGGCGCCGACGCCGTCATCAACCTCTCCGGCGCCAACATCGGCGCCAGGCCATGGACAGCGCACCGGATCGATGAGCTGTTTCGGTCGCGCCTCGATCCCACCCGGACACTTACCTCGGCGATGCGCCACCTCGACTCCCCGCCCCGGACGTTCATCAGCCAGTCCGGCGCCGGCTACTACGGCGACGCGGGCCACGCCATGCTGACCGAGAACTCCCCCGCCGGGCAGGGCATCATGGCGCGCATCTGCGTCGAGTGGGAAGCGGCAGCCCGCGAGGCCCCAGCAGATGTCCGGGTGGTGACCCCGCGGACGGCAGTGGTGCTGAGCAGGTCGGGCGGGGCCATGGGGCGCCTGCTGCCCCTGCTGCGGGCCGGGATCGGCGGACCTCTGGGCAACGGCCGGCAGTACTGGCCATGGATTACCCTCCCCGACCTCACGTCAGCGTTCGGGTTCCTCCTCACGTCCGGGAACTCGGGCCCCGTGAATGTCGCCGCACCGGAAACTGCCGATGTGAACACCCTCGTGGCCGGATTGGCAAAGGCGCTTCACCGCCCTGCCCTGCTGCGGGCGCCGGCCCCTGCGCTTCGCCTCGTCATGGGCAAGCTGGCCGACGAACTCCTCCTCGCGAGCCAGCGGATCGAGCCGGCACTGCTCAGGGACAGCGGATTCACCTGGCGGCATCCCTCGGTGGCGCTTGCCGCCAAATGGGTGGCGGGCGGTGAGTAGCCGCTGTTCCATCCGGCTGGTGTTCAGGCCGGCGGCAGAATGTCGGCGATGCGCCAGCGTCCCTCCGCCATGACCAGAACCAGACGCAGCCTGACATCCTGCTGCGGCACTCCCGTGGCCGTTACCGCTCCCCCGGCCGAGCGTTCCTCGTAAGCCGACGTCGATGACGTCACCGCCACCACGGCCCTCGCAGCCGTGCTTCCGGGCAGGCGGCGCACACCGTACAGGCTCGTGGTGAAGCCGGCCAGCACTGTCGCGGATTTCTCCAGACCGGCCCGGATCCGCTGGTCTGCGGCATGAGCAGGGGTATTCGGAGCATTGACGTCGTCGAGCAAGTCCAGCCTGCCCTCGCGCAGCGCCAGCGAACGCAGCTGCGCCAGTCCGAGGACAGCCACCACCGGATCTTCCGACGCGAGCCGCCGCCGGACATCACCGGGCAGGGCGGCCGCCCTGGCCACAGCGCCTGCCGCGGGCCTGGGGCTGCCCGCCGGAAGGACTGCCTCCAGCGCCGCCTGACCTGCATCCCGCGCCGCTGGCGCCGGATTCTGAGCCTCCCTGACTGACTCCTGGGCCGCCTGGCCGGCCTCATGCGCCGCCTGGCCCGACTCCTGCGCTGCCCCGGGAAATCCCAGTAGTCCGGCGGCGGCAAGCACTGCTGCGGTGAGCACGCCACCCGTTACTGCCAGGCGGCGGCTACCGCCCGGGCCGGCCCTGGCGTCCCTGCGCACCCGCGTCGGCAGTGCCCCAACCCCGGCACCCGGGGCCCGCCTGCAACGGGTTCGCCTGTCTGTGGTCAGTCTGTCAGTGGTCTGGTTTTCAGTGGTCTGGTTTTCAGTGGTCTGCCTGTCAGATGCATGCCTGTCAGGTGTCTGCCTGTCGGTGCGCCGCCGCTCCGCCCTGCGTCTTGCCATGTGACCGGTGTCCCCGGCGTGCTGCCAGCCCGCGGAGTGGCGGCTGTCGGCGGAATGGCGGTTTGCCGCGGAGTGCCGGCTCGCCTGGCCGACGGCGGCACTCCGGATCGCAGCGCGCCCGACAGTGCGTCCGACAGTGCGTCCGACCGCAGCATCCCTATCAGCGGCATGCCCGGCAGTGCCGCGCCCGACCATACGCCCGACCGCGGAATCCCTGTCAGCTGCATGCCCCGCAGCAGCGCGCCTGCCGGTGCGCCCGACCACGCTATTCCTGCTAACTGCATGCCCGGCAGCAGCACGCCTAGCAGTGCGCCCGACTGCTGTATCCCTGACCGCTATATCCCCGTCAGCGGCAGGCCCGGCATTCGCCTGCCTGACACCGCGCCTGTCTCCGACAGCCCGGACAGACGCGTCCGGTGGGGCCGCAGCCGGCGCCGTCAGTTCCCCGCGCGCGTCGCCACGCAATTCCCCGCGCAATGACAGCCGGGCCAACGCCCGCACCCAGCCGGTGGTCTTCAGTCGCCGTCCCCACGCGAGCAGGCGCTTCTTCAGCCTCCCGCCGGACGGCGGGACAGGCCTGCGCGTCAGCAACTCGGGCAGGACGGTGCCATGCACCGAGCGCGACAGGTCCACGGGGACCGCGGCCGCGCTGCGGTAGACCGCCGTGGCAAACTCAGCGGCAGCCGGACGTTGCCGCCGGTCATCGCTCAGCCCGGCCTCCAACGCCGCCGCCAACTCGGAGGGCACATCCGGCACCAGAAGAGAAAGCGGCGGCCTGGCTGCGGACGGCGGAGGGGGCTGTCCGGTAAGGCAATACCAGCCCAAGGCGGCAGCAGCATAGACGTCGCGTTCCGGCTGAAGACCAGCCCGGACCGCGTCCACCGGAGCCGGGTCCGCAAAGCCGCCGGTGTGCTGGTCGGGAACACCGGAAGCGTCCCCCACCATCCGGGCGACACCGAGATCGGCCAGCAGCGGTTTTCCATGCGCGGTGAAAAGTACGTTGCCCGGTGCGACGTCCGAGTGCGTGAAGCCCTTGCCGTGCAGATAGCCCAGGACCTGCGCGATAGGGGTCAGGACCGTGACCGTTTCACCGACGCTCAGGGTGCGCCTCGCAGTGACCAACTCCTGGAGCGAACCCCCGGGCGCGTAGTCCATCAGGAGACCAAAGCTGCACTCTCCGGCGCCGTACGCCTTGCCCTGCCCATCCGTCCTGCCCGGCTCATCAGTCCTGTCAGGTTCATCCAACCTGACCACGCCATAAGCCTTGACGAGGTGTTCGTGGTCCAGGACGGACATGATGAGAAGTTCCCGGCGGAGACCCTCTTCGCGGGCCATGGACCCACTGCCCGGTTCATCACTGCCCAATTCACCGCCGCCCAATCCACCGCTGCCCAATCCACTGCCGCCCAGTTCACCACCGCCAGGGGGCCGGCGGAAGCACTTCAGGGCCAGCTTCGCGCCGGTGGAGTCCTGCGACACCAGCCAGACTTCGGCGCTGCCGCCGCGGCCCAGCCGGCGGCATGCCGAGTAGCCCGCGACGGCGGGAGCCTCCCCGGCAGAACCGTCCATGAAGGCGCCGTGGCTTTCCGGAGTGGTCATTTCCAGGCTGAGGTTTTCCAAGCTGTGCTGGTCCATGGCTTAAGGAGTACCGGAAACCGGCAATTCCTGCAGAAGTTATCCACAGGCAGGCCCGGGGCGCCCGGCCATGATCCGGAATGGTGCGGAATGTGACCAGTGACGGGGTGAGAGCTTGGGCACACTCCCGGGCAGAACGGCGGCTGAGGTCTAAGCTGGAACGCATGACTCTTGAGTTCACAAAGCTCGGTCTTGCCCCGGATTTCGTTGATTACAGCCACGCCTGGGACATCCAGCGCGAAATCCATGAAAATGTCCTGGCCGGCAAGGCCCCCAGCACCGTACTACTCCTCGAACATGCGGCCGTCTACACGGCCGGAAAGCTGACCGAGGATCACGAGCGGCCCTTCGACGGCACCCCTGTGGTTCCCGTGGACCGCGGCGGCAAGCTCACCTGGCACGGGCCGGGCCAGCTGATCGGATACCCGATTATCAAGCTGAAGAACAAGGCCGGCATCCGGGACTACGTGGAGCGGCTGGAGGCCGTGATCATCGCGGTGCTCGCGGACTACGGCATCACGGCAGTGCGGATCAAGGGCCGCGCAGGTGTCTGGATCGACGAGGACGCCAACGGACCGGCCCGCAAGATCGCCGCCATCGGCATTCGGGTCAGCCAGGGCGTAACCATGCACGGCTTCGCCATCAACTGCAACAACGACCTCGCACCCTACGGCCAGATCATCGCCTGCGGGATCACCGATGCCGGTGTGACTACCATCGCCCAGGAAACTGGCCGCGACGTCTCCCCGGCCGATCTCGTTTCGCGGATCACCGAGGAACTGCGCAACAATGAAGACGCCCTAGTTGCAACCCCCGAAGGAGCTCTCCTGTGACACTGGCACCTGAAGGCCGGAAAATGCTGCGGATCGAGCAGCGCAATGCGGCCACCCCGGTGGAACGCAAACCGGACTGGATCAAGGCCAAGGTCCAGATGGGCCCGGAGTTCGTCGGCCTGAAAAACCTGGTCAAGAAGGAAGGCCTGCACACCGTCTGCGAAGAGGCCGGCTGCCCCAACATCTTCGAATGCTGGGAAGACAAGGAAGCCACCTTCCTGATCGGTGGCTCCGAATGCACCCGCCGCTGCGACTTCTGCCAGATCGACACCGGCAAACCCTCCCCCGTGGACCGGTTCGAACCCACCAAGGTCGCCCGCTCCGTCCAGGCCATGCAACTCCGCTACGCGACCGTCACCGGCGTCGCCCGCGACGACCTCGAAGACGAAGGCGTCTGGCTCTACGCCGAAACGGTCCGCAAGATCCACGAACTGAACCCCGGCACCGGCGTTGAACTCCTCATCCCGGACTTCTCCGGCAAACCCGAGCACATCAAGGCGATCTGCGACTCCAAACCCGAAGTGTTCGCGCACAACGTCGAAACCGTGCCCCGGATCTTCAAGCGCATCCGCCCCGCGTTCCGCTACGAACGCTCCCTGGACGTCATCACCCAGGGCCGGAACCTGGGCATGGTCACCAAATCCAACCTCATCCTGGGCATGGGCGAAACCCGGCAAGAGATCTCCGAAGCCCTGGCCGACCTGCACCAGGCCGGCTGCGACCTGATCACCATCACCCAGTACCTCCGCCCGAGCGAACGCCACCTCCCCGTGGACCGCTGGGTCAAACCCCAGGAATTCGTCGACCTGCAGCACGAAGCCGAAGACATCGGGTTCCTCGGCGTCATGTCCGGCCCCCTGGTCCGCTCCTCCTACCGCGCCGGCCGGCTCTGGGCCACCGCCATGCGCAAAAAAGGACGCGACATCCCCGCCGAACTCGCCCACATCGCCGACGGCATCCAGGACTCCGGAACCACCCGCCAGGAAGCCAGCTCCCTGCTCGCGGCGCACCAGTAGCACCAGGTATTTCCCATGGCCAAGGGCCGGACGCCGGATCTTTTCGGCGTCCGGCCCTTTGTCGTGAATCACGTAGAATAAAGGCACTATGGCGAAATCCCCTGACTCCAGCAACAACACTCCTGCAGCCGCTGATGGCTCCAAGCGCGGTCTTTTTGGGCGCAAGCCGAAGGCCGTGAAGGAAAAGAAGCCCAGCCGGCTCAAGCAGATCCGCGAGGTCTTCAACATGACCCGCCGCCACGACCCCATGGTCCCGTGGCTCATGCTGCTGGCGTTCCTGGGCGTCGTGGCCGTCAGCCTCATTGTCGGCCTGCTGCTGAATAACTGGATCACGGGCCTGATCATCGGTATCCCGCTGGGTTTCCTGGCGGCTACATTCATCCTGTCGCGCCGGGCTGAACGGGCAGCCTTCGCCCAGATCGAGAACCAGCCGGGCGCGTCCGGGGCTGCCCTCAGCACGCTGAAGCGCGGCTGGATCACCGAGGAGCAGCCCGTGGCTGTGAACCCCCGCACCCAGGATGCCGTGTTCCGCGCCGTCGGGCGTCCCGGCGTCGTGCTCGTGGCCGAAGGCCCCACCCACCGTGTTCGCCCGCTGATCGAAGGCGAGCGGAAGAAGCTGGCGCGCATCCTTCCCAACGTCACCATCCACGTCATCGAAACCGGGCGCGGCGACGGCCAGGTCCCCATCAGCCAGGTGGTGAAGAAGATGAACAAGCTCAACAACGAGCTCACCAAGACTGAGGTCAGCGCCGTGTCCAAGCGCATCTCGTCGCTGGGCACCCGCCTTCCGATCCCCAAGGGCGTGGACCCCTATAAGGCACGCCCCCAGCGCGGACGCTGATCCGCCTGAAACGCCCCGGCAGCCGCCGCATTTGCGCCGGCCCCGGGGCGTTTCCCGTTTGAGCGGGTGCGCCCGTTCCAGCGAGCTGCCTTCTTGAACGGCATTGTGAAACCAGCCAGACCCCAGCCCCTACAGAAGCCGGGGCCTCCTGTGAAACTCCCGTCCGCCGTCGTCCGAGTCTTTCGCCTGCTGGCGGTGGCCGAAGCCTTCAGCTGGGCCGCACTCCTCGCCGGCATGTACTTCAAGTGGATCGCCCGGACCACCGAACTCGGTGTGGAGATTGCCGGCCCGGTGCACGGCGCCCTGTTCATCGGCTACGGAGTGGCAGCCCTGGTGCTGTGGCGTCTGCAGCGCTGGCCGTTCACGGTGGCGCTGTTCGCAGGACTCTCGGCGGTTTTTCCGTTCGCCACCGTCCTGTTTGAACGGTGGGCGCTCCGGCGGGGACACCTCACCCCCGGCCGGCTACCTGCCGACGGTCAGCTGGATGCGGATGCTCAGCCAGCGGCGGACGGCCAGCTACATGCGGATGAGGACCGTGTTCATGGCCTTGTCATGGAGTCCGCGCTGGTCGGGGTCGAAGATAACGGCCGGGATCACCAGGCACAGCAGGACAGTGCGGACCAGGGCGGCCAGCGGGCCGGCCGCTGAGCCGTCGGGCTTCACCACCTGGATGCCCATCACCCGGTGGCCGATGCTGTAGCCGAGGGTTCCGATCAGCAGGATCTGCTCCGCCGCAAACACGCCCAGTGTGGCCATGGAATTCCCGCCGAGAAACACATTGCTGATCAGCAGGGCGATGGTCCAGTCGATGGTGATCGCCAGGATCCGCCGGCCGGCACGGGCCATGGACCCCGGCCCCGACTCGGGAAAGCCCAGGCGTTCCCCCGGGTACTTGGAAATGCCGGAAGTGTCCGGCCCGCTGAGCCACGAACCGATGTCTTTGCGATCTACCACCCACCAAGTTTACCGAGCCGCCCACGGACCCGCGGACGTTCATACTCTGGATAGGCGTGGACCACAGTGTGGACACCGTATAGCGTTTACATATCAGTAGGTTCTGTAACCTGCCGGAAACAAAGCGGACACGGACGGGAAATCCCGAATCCCTAGGGTGGTAACAGTTGCTAGCGAGCCTGGAGCGGGGCACTTTTGTGTTTCCGCCCATTGGATTGCGCTGGACCACTTGGCTTTCTAGCCAGTTATTACATATGCGTAAGGAGCATAGATGTTCAAGACTGCGGACGAAGTCCTCAAGTTCATCAAAGATGAAGACATTCGGTTTATCGATATCCGCTTCACCGACCTCCCCGGCGTTCAGCAGCACTTCAACGTGCCGGCCAAGAGCGTGGACGCTGACTTCTTCGTCAACGGCCAGCTGTTCGATGGTTCCTCCATCCGCGGCTTCCAGGGCATCGCCGAGTCTGACATGCAGCTCATTCCGGACGTCACCACCGCGTTCCTGGACACCTTCCGCATGGAGAAGACCCTTGCGCTGAACTTCTCCATCGTGAACCCGCGTACGGGCGACCCGTACCACCGTGACCCCCGTGGCGTGGCAGAGAAGGCTGAAGCCTACCTCGCCTCCACCGGCATCGCCGACACCGCGTTCTTCGCTCCCGAAGCCGAGTTCTTCGTGTTCGACAACGTCCAGTACCAGTCCTCCCCCGAGGGCAGCTTCTACAAGATCGACTCCGAGGAAGCCCACTGGAACACCGGCCGCGAGGAAGAGGGCGGAAACCTCGGCTACAAGACCCCCGTCAAGGGCGGTTACTTCCCGGTTTCCCCGACCGACAAGCAGGCCGACCTGCGTGACGCCATGTGTGTCGCCCTGGACGAGGCAGGCCTCGAGGTCGAGCGCAGCCACCACGAAGTTGGCTCCGCCGGCCAGGCTGAGATCAACTACAAGTTCACCACGCTGACCCACGCGGCCGATGACCTGCAGAAGTTCAAGTACGTCATCAAGAACACCGCCGACGCCTGGGGCAAGTCCGTCACCTTCATGCCGAAGCCGGTCTTCGGTGACAACGGCTCGGGCATGCACTGCCACCAGTCGCTGTGGAGCAACGGCGAGCCGCTGTTCTACGACGAGAAGGGCTACGCCGGCCTGTCCGACACCGCCCGCTGGTACATCGGCGGCCTGCTGAAGCACGCCGACGCCGTCCTCGCGTTCACCAACCCGACGGTCAACTCCTACCGCCGCCTGGTCAAGGGCTTCGAAGCCCCGGTCAACATGGTCTACTCGCAGGGCAACCGCTCCGCCGGTATCCGTATCCCGATCACGGGCTCCAACCCGAAGGCCAAGCGCATCGAGTTCCGCGCTCCGGACCCCTCCTCCAACCCGTACCTGGCCTTCGCTGCCCAGCTGATGGCCGGCATCGACGGCATCCGCAACCGCATCGAGCCCCCGGCTCCGATCGACAAGGACCTCTACGAGCTCCCCGCTGAGGAAGCCAAGGACATCCCCAAGGCTCCGGGCACCCTCGAGGAAGCCCTCCAGGCACTGGCTGAGGACAACGAGTTCCTGCAGGCCGGCGGCGTGTTCACCCAGGACCTGATCGACACCTGGATCGAGTACAAGTACGAGAACGAGATCCGCCCGCTGTCGCTGCGCCCGAACCCCTACGAGTTCGAGCTCTACTACGGCGTCTAGCCTGACCCCCGTGAGATCCTCCTGACACCGCCAAGGGCGGCCACCGGTTACTGACCGGTGGCCGCCCTTGGCCGTTCCCGGCTACGTAGCCGTTCCAGGTTAAGTGGCCGTTCCCGGTTATGATCCCCGGCAGGGTTCCTCCGCGTACCGCCCCCAGAGGGAGTCCGGACCGGTTCCGCCGAAGGCTTCCTGGTCTCCCCGCAGCGCGCGGCACAGAACGAGCGAGTCCGCGAAGCTCCGCCGCATGTAGGCCTCCCAGTCCGCCCGCTCGGAGGTGAAGGCCTGCGTTCCCATCTGGTACCTGAGGTGGGCGAAGTGGTCCAGGATGCGGTGGGCGGTTGCTTCCGCCCGGCCCGCCAGTTGCTCCGCCTCCAGCTTCGCCGCAGGGTCCCGGATTGCCGAGGGGTCGGGCAGCTCCTTGCGGTGCCAGAAGTACGGCTGCAGGTCCACGTTGTCCACGAAGATCCTGTCGATCTCCTGCTGCTGGGCGTAGAGCGAGGACGCGGTGCTGCTTTCCAGAGTGCTCCTGATCCCGGCGTACTGGTACGCCGCCGCCACCAGAGTGGCCGCGACGCCGGCCCCGATGAGCAGCAGCTCAGCCCTTCTGAGTTTTCGGGCCCGGCCGCCTTTCGCCCGCGCGCGGGCATGGTCCGCGTCCTGGCGTGCGGCGTCCTGGCGTGCCCCGTCCTGGCGCAGTTGGCGCTCCGGAAGCTGGCTCCCGACGTGCTGAGACCGGGAGCCAGCCTGTTCCGGCGAGTGCCTCCGAGACGAAGACCTTTTCAAGCCTTCCCCCCAACAAGGTTTGAAGTGCACTGCCAACACACAGCGTAGGCATGACCCCGTGCGGGCGCAACGGTCCAACGCTGATTCTGCGCCGGATCGGCAGTCAGAAGGCGGCGTACATGGTCCGCTGCGGACCGGCGTCGCCACCCAGATAGACGCCGTGGTCCGCAAAACCAGCCTTCAGGTAGGCTCCCTGCCCGGCCGGGTTGCGCTCGTTGACTGAAAGCACGACGCCGGCCTGGCCGCCTCCCAGCCTCGCCGTCAGTTTGGCGGCGGCGGCCACCGCCGCAGAGGCTGCCGCCTGGCCCAGGCCCCGGCCCTGCCGGCGCCTGTCGATCAAAAACCCGCGAAGCAGCCAGGCGGAGTCGTCGTCGGGCCAGCCGGCGAGCCGGGCTGCCCCCGACTGCAGGGTCAGCACCCCGGCAGCCCTGCCGCCGGCCTCGATGACATAGGGCCTGCGGGACCCGTCCTCGAGCCCTGCCAGCATCATGCGCAGCGGGTCGCCCACAAACTCCCGCTGGCCCGGGGCAACTTCCAGTTCCGCCACCGCGCCCAGCTGGATGGCCCGGGCATCGGCATCCAGGTCCCGCAACGGAATGAGCCATACGTCCGGACTCATGGTCCGTCAGGAGGCGTGTGCCGCCCCGTCGGCGGGCGGACCTGACGGATCCATCCACATGACCTCCCACAGGTGCCCGTCCGGATCCTGGAAGCTGTGGCTGTACATGAACCCGTAATCCTGCACCGCCTGCGATTCGGTTCCGCCGGCCGCCAGGGCCTTGCTCACCATCTGGTCCACCGCCTCCCGGCTGTCCACGGAGAAGGCCATGATGGCCTCGGTGGCCGAGGTCGCGTCCACGATCTCCTTGGCGGTGAACGTCTTGAAGAACTTTTCCACGAGGAGCATCACGAAGGCGTCGTCGTTGATCACCATGCAGGTGGCGTTCTCGTCCGTGTAGTCCTGGTTGAACGTAAAGCCCAGTGCAGTGAAGAACTGTACGGATCTGTCGAGGTCCCTGACGGGCAGGTTCATGAAGATTTGGGTAGCCATGCGCCCAAACCTAGCACCGGTTCAGTGGCCGTAGAAGACCTTCTCGAACACCGCACGGGCCCGCCTGCTCACCCTCAGGTACTCCTCCTCGAAGGCCGTGGCCATCCCTTCCTCGAAGCCGCACCACCTGGCCACCGCCTCCAGGTCGCGCCGCGAGGACGGCAGCAGGTCAGAGGCGCGGCCCGTCCAGATCACGTTCGCGGAGCGGATCCGGCTGGCAAGCCGCCACGCGTCGGCCAGCAGGCGGGCGTCCTCGTCCTCCAGCAACCCCAGCGTGGACGCCGCGTGCAGGGCCTTCAGGGTGGACGTGGTGCGCAGTTCGGGGTGTTTCCCGGCGTGCTGGAGCTGCAGCAGCTGCACCAGCCATTCCACGTCGCTCAGGCCGCCGCGTCCCAGCTTCAGGTGCCTGGCAGGATCGGCGCCGCGGGGCAGCCGCTCGGATTCCACCCGCGCCTTGATGCGGCGTATCTCCCGGACATCCGCATCGGAAACCGCCTCCGGGTAGCGGATGGGATCGACCAGCTTTACGAAGTCCGCCGCAAGGGCATCGTCACCGGCGATCGGCCGGGCACGGAGCAGCGCCTGCGCCTCCCAGATGAGCGACCAGCGGCGGTAGTACTCGCCGTAGGACTCCAGCGACCGCACCATGGCCCCGTTCTTGCCCTCCGGGCGGAGGTCCGCGTCCACGGCAAGAACCCGCTCAGCCATGATCGCGGGTTTGAGCGGCTGCGTCAGCAGGGTGGAAAGATGGCCCACGATCTTCGCTGCCTGCTGCTGGGCTTCATCGTCCGAGGCTCCGGGCAGTGCGCGGTGGACGTACAGGACGTCGGCGTCGGATCCGTAGCCGATCTCCAGCCCGCCCTGCCTGCCCATGGCCACCACCAGCACCGAGGTCTTCAGCGGGCCGGCGGCGGAGACAACGTTCTCGGCCACCCGCAGGGCGCCCAGGATGGCGGCGCGGTCCGTCTCGGCCAGGGCCGCCCCCACCTGGTCCTGGCGGAGCAGGCCGGCGCTGTCCGCGATGGCGATCCGCAGGATTTCACGGCGGCGGATAAGCCGGATGAGGCGCATGGCGCTTTCCGGGTCCGCGTGCCGGGACATTTTGGAGGTGATCTCCTGCCACTGTGCCTCAAAGCTGAGCGGCGCGAGCTCCTTGTCCGTCCCCAGCCATGACACCGATTCCGGCGAGACTTCGAGGAGGTCGGCAATGAGCCGGGAATTGGACAGCATATGGCACAGCCGCTCGGCCGCCGCCGCCGAATCGCGGAGCATGCCTAGATACCAGTGGGTGGTGCCAAGGGCCTCGCTGATCCTGCGGAAGGCGAGCAGACCGGCGTCGGGGTCCACGCCCTCGGCCAGCCAGCCGAGGAGGATGGGCAGCAGCTGCCGCTGCAGGGCGGCCCGCCGGCTGACGCCGGCCGTCAGGGCCTCGATGTGGCGGAGCGCGCCCTGCGGGTCCCGGTAACCGAGCGCCGCGAGCCGGCCCTGCGCGGCTTCGGGAGTCAGGCGTGCGTCCTCGCTGCTGAGCTTGGCGGCCGTGTTTAGGAGCGGACGGTAGAAGATCCGGTCATGGAGCTCGCGGACGGAACGCTTGGTCTTTTGCCACGCGGCCAGGAGGGCGTCGGGGTGCGGCCGGTCCGTGGAGAACGGGCCCAGCACGGCCTTGGCCAGGGTACGGAGGGGTTCCTCCTTGACCGGCATGAGGTGTGTGCGGCGCAGCTGGAAAAGCTGGATGCGGTGCTCGAGCAGGCGCAGGTACCGGTAGGCGTGGTCGAACGCCGCCGCGTCAGCCCTGCCGATGTAGCCGCCGGTGGACAGCGCGGCAATGGCCGACGTCGTGTCCCGGCGGCGCAGGGATTCATCCGACTTGCCATGCACAAGCTGGAGCAGCTGGACGGTGAATTCGACGTCCCGCAGTCCGCCGCGGCCCAGCTTGATCTGCCGCTGTTCCTCGGCGGGCGGGATGTGTTCGGTCACCCGGCGGCGCATGGCCTGCACCGACTCAACGAAGCCGTCGCGGTTCGCCGAGGCCCACACGAGCGGCGATACGGCCTCCTCGTAGCGGGCGCCCAGCTCTGCGTCACCCGCGATGGTCCGCGCCTTCAGGAGCGCCTGGAACTCCCAGCTTTCCGCCCAGCGGGCGTAGTAGCTCTGGTGCGAAGCCAGTGTCCGGACCAGCGGGCCGGACTTTCCTTCCGGGCGGAGGTTGGCGTCAACCTCCCACAGGCCGGGCTCGCGCGCCGGGGAGGAAATGGCCCGCGAAATGCCTGACGCCAGCGCCGTGCCGATGGTGTTGGCCCGCGCGTCGTCCAGCTCGCCCGCTTCCACCACGTAGATGACGTCGACGTCGGAAATATAGTTCAGTTCGCGGGCTCCGCACTTGCCCATCCCGATCACTGACAGTGCGACGTCGGCGACCTCCCCGGCGTCGAACTTCCCTGCCGCTTCGGCGCGGGAGACGGCAAGGGCGGCCTCGATGGCCGCCCCGGCCAGGTCCGCGAGTTCGGCGCCGACGGCGGGCATGAAGTCCAGCGGGTCAGCGGCGCAGAGGTCCTTGACGGCAAGGTCCACGACGCCCCGGCGGTAGGCGGTGCGGAGCGCTTCGTAAGCCTCGGGGCCAGAGATGCCGGCCACCGGCCGGGCCGCGTTCGGGTCTGCGCGCACAGACCTCAGCAGCTGGGCACGCAGCTCGGCCGGATCGGCCTGGAGCGGTTCCGGACTGGCGGTCACGCTGAATGCGTCGAGGTGCTCCGGGTGCCGTATCAGGAATTCACCCAGTGCCTCGCTGGCGCCCAGGACCCGGTAGAGCGGCTCGCTCACCTCAGTATCCGCTGCTGCCAGCTTCCGCAGGTCCGGGTGCTTCTCGATCAGCCGGACCAGGGACTGCAGCGCGGCATCCGGGTTCGCGGCCATCTGCAGGCCGGCAAACAGGGTGTCCTGGTCGATGCCCTCCAGTTCGGGGGCGGCGAGGAACCGTTCACCCTTCTCGAGATCGCTGAAGCCGGCGGTAATGAGCCGGCGGGCCAAGCTCACCGCAGCCGCCTAAAGGATGGCGAGGTTGCGCTGCAGCTCATAGGGGGTTACTTGCAGGCGGTAGTCCTGCCACTCCGCCCGCTTGTTGCGCAGGAAGTGCTCGAAGACCTGCTCACCCAGGATCTGCGGCATCAGTTCCGAGTCCTCCATGGCACGGATGGCGTCGTGCAGGCTGGCGGGAAGCGGATCGTGGCCCATGGCGCGGCGCTCCGCGGAACTCAGCGACCAGATGTCGTCCTCGGCCGCGGCAGGCAGCTCGTAGCCTTCCTCGATGCCCTTCAAACCGGCGCCCAGAAGCACGGCGTAGGCAAGGTACGGGTTGGCGGCCGAGTCGATGCCGCGGTATTCGATCCGGGCTGACTGTCCCTTGCCCGGCTTGTACAGCGGGACCCGGACCAGCGCGGAGCGGTTGTTGTGCCCCCAGCTCAGGTAGCTGGGTGCCTCTCCCCCGCCCCAGAGGCGCTTGTAGGAGTTCACGAACTGGTTGGTCACAGCGGTGAATTCGGGGGCGTGCTTGAGGATGCCGGCGATGAACTGGCGAGCCGTCTTGGAGAGCTGGAACTCCGCACCGGCCTCGAAGAACGCGTTGGTGTCGCCCTCGAAGAGCGAGAAGTGCGTGTGCATGCCCGAACCCGGATGGGCCGTGAAGGGCTTGGGCATGAAGGTGGCGTACGTGCCCTGCTGCAGCGCCACCTCCTTGATGACGGTCCGGAAGGTCATGATGTTGTCCGCGGTCTGCAGGGCGTCCGCGTAGCGCAGGTCGATCTCGTTCTGGCCCGGGCCGGCCTCGTGGTGGCTGAACTCCACGGAAATGCCCACCGATTCGAGCATGGTCACGGCGGTGCGGCGGAAGTCCTGGGCCACGCCGCCGGGGACGTGGTCAAAGTAGCCGCCCTCGTCCACCGGAATGGGTGAACCGTCGGGGCCGGGTTCCTGCGACTTTAGCAGGTAGAACTCGATCTCGGGGTGCGTGTAGCAGGTGAACCCCATGTCGGCGGCCTTGGCCAGGGTGCGCTTGAGGACGTTGCGGGGATCCGCTGCCGAGGGCTCGCCGTCGGGAGTCAGGATGTCGCAGAACATGCGGGATGTCTGTTCGGTCTCCCCGCGCCAGGGAAGGATCTGGAAGGTGGACGGGTCCGGCTGGGCCAGCATGTCCGACTCGAAGACACGGGCAAGGCCTTCGATGGCCGAGCCGTCGAAGCCGAGGCCCTCGTCGAAGGCGCCCTCGACCTCGGCAGGTGCCAGCGCCACCGACTTGAGCGAGCCAACGACGTCGGTGAACCACAGGCGCACAAAACGTACGTCGCGCTCTTCGATCGTGCGCAGGACAAACTCTTGCTGGCGGTCCATGAAGGCCTCTTCTCCGGTCTACGTTCATGCCCCGGTCCGTCCACGACGGAGCAGCGGCAGCTCACGCATCACTTTACTAAGCATTTACGCGTGATGCTGGCGCGGCTGCAGCGCGTAACACAGCGTTAACACTCAGCCCGGGCCGTGGCAGCACCGCCCGGGCAAATCGGCTATGACGCGAATCACCCGGCATTGCGTAGCGGCCGGTGGCTAGCACGGCGGATCCCGGACTACGCTCTTGCCATGGCCTCAACCAGCAGTCCCGACCCAAGCATGTCCGCTGAAGTACCTGCACCGTACGGGAACGGCCCCACGGCAGCTGCGGTACCGCCGTCGGAATCCGCGAGGAAGCCGGTCTCCCGGATCCGCACGCACCACCTGCAGCAGGCGAAGAGCAGCGGCGAACGTTTCGCCATGCTCACGGCGTATGACCAATACACGGCGGAGATCTTCGACCAGGCCGGCACCGAAGTCCTGCTGGTGGGCGACTCCGCGTCCAACAACGTCTTTGGCAACGAAACCAGCATTCCCGTCACCGTCGACGAGCTGCTGCCGCTGTGTCGGGCGGTCGCACGCTCCGCGAAGCGCGCGCTGGTGGTGGCGGACCTCCCCTTCGGCAGCTACGAGGTTTCGCCGCAGCAGGCCGTGGCGACCGGCGTGCGCTTCCTCAAGGAGGGCCTGGCGCACGCAGTAAAGCTCGAGGGCGGCAAGTTCTACGCCGACACCGTCAGGGCGATGGTCCAGGCCGGCATTCCCGTGATGGCTCACATCGGCTTCACGCCCCAGAGTGAGCATTCCCTCGGTGGCTACCGCGTGCAGGGCAGGGGCGACGACGCCGCCCGGCTCGTCGAGGACGCCGCTGCCCTGGCCGACGCCGGCGCGTTTTGCGTGCTCATGGAGATGGTTCCCGCGGAGACAGCCAAGGCCGTGGACGCTGCCATTTCAGTGCCCACCATCGGCATCGGTGCGGGCAACGCCACCACGGGACAGGTTCTGGTCTGGCAGGACATGGCCGGCCTCCGCGGCGGCAAAATGGCCAAGTTCGTCAAGCAGTACGCGGACCTCCGGACCGTCCTCAGCGATGCGGCCAAGGCCTATGGCGACGACGTCCGGTCGGGGCAGTTCCCCGGACCGGAGCATTCGTTCTAGTCAGCCGCTAGTCGTCGTCGCCCTTTTCCCAGGATTCATTGCGTGCCTTGACCTTCTCGAGGGCATGTTCCGCCTCTTCCCGGGTCTTATAGGGACCGATCAGCTGGGTCCAGTCCGACATCGCGTCTTCCTCCACCATGTGGGTCTTGACGTTGTACCAGTACTCGGGCATCGGTCTTCCTCGCTTTCCGGTTGTCGGCACACTGCCGCGTGATCCACGTAACGTAACCCGCAACGGTAGCCGCGGCGCGCATTAATTTACATGGCGTTCTGTGCTGCCTTATATGATCAATCTATGCCTTCCTTAGCCTCGACCGCACCCACCGGCACGCTTACTCCGGGAACCGTCAGCCCGCAGCGGCCCGTTCCCGCGTCGATCCCGCGGCCGGAGTATGTGGGCAAGCCGGGCCCGGCCAAATTCACCGGGTCCGAGGTCAAGTCGCCGGAAACGATCGAGAAGATCCGGGTGGCCAGCAGGATCGCCGCGCAGGCCATCGTGGAGGTGGGCAAGCACATCCGGCCCGGCATCACCACGGACGAACTGGACCGCATCGGCCACGAGTTCCTGCTGGACCACAACGCCTACCCGTCCACGCTGGGGTACCGCGGCTTCCCCAAGTCGCTGTGCTCGTCGCTGAACGAGGTCATCTGCCACGGCATTCCGGACAGCACCGTGGTGCAGGACGGCGACATCCTCAACATCGACATCACAGCCTTCATCGGCGGGGTCCACGGCGACACCAACTACACCTTCCTGGTAGGTGACGTTGACGAGGAGTCGCGGCTGCTGGTTGAACGGACCAGGGAGTCCCTCAACCGCGCCATCAAGGCCGTTGCCCCTGGACGCCAGATCAACGTGATCGGCCGCGCCATCGAGTCCTACGCCAGGCGCTTCGGCTACGGCGTGGTCCGCGACTTCACCGGACACGGTGTGGGCGAAGCCTTCCACACCGGCCTGATCATCCCGCACTACGACGCCGCCCCGGCCTACAACACCGTGATCGAACCCGGCATGGTGTTCACCATCGAGCCCATGCTGACCCTCGGCACCATCGAGTGGGACATGTGGGCCGACGACTGGACAGTGGTCACCAGGGACCACAAGCGCACCGCGCAGTTCGAACACACCCTCCTCGTCACCGAATCCGGTGCCGAGGTCCTCACCCTTCCCTGACGCCAGCCAACCCGCCCGCGTCATCCGGCAAGTCACCCTTGCCCAGCCCGAGCCCCTACCCTGCCACGAACGGAATCCCATTGGCCAAGAAGGACGAAAAGACCCGCAAGAACGCCCCGCTGATCGGCATCGACATCGGCGGTACCGGAATCAAGGGCGGCATCGTCGACCTGAAGAAGGGCAAACTGATCGGCGACCGCTTCCGCCTGGCAACCCCGCAGCCGGCAACGCCGGAAGCGGTGGTCGAGGTGGTGGCCCAGGTGGTCGAGGAGCTCTCCGCACGGCCCGACGCCCCCGAGGCTGACAGCCCCATCGGCGTGACGTTCCCCGGCATCATCCAGCACGGCGTGGTCCACTCCGCCGCCAACGTGGACAAGAGCTGGCTCAACACGGACATCGACGCGCTGCTCACCGCCCGCCTGGGCCGTCCCGTGGAGGTCATCAACGACGCCGACGCGGCCGGCCTTGCCGAAGCCCGCTACGGTGCCGGCGCCGGCATCGACGGAACCGTCCTGGTCATCACGCTCGGCACCGGCATCGGCTCCGCGTTCATCTTCAACGGCCGGCTCGTGCCCAACGCCGAACTCGGCCACCTGGAGATCGACGGGTTCGACGCCGAAAGCAAGGCGTCCGCCGTGGCCCGCGAACGTGACGGCCTCAGCTGGGAGGAATACAGTGTCCTGCTGCAGCGCTACTTCTCCCACGTCGAATTCCTATTCTCCCCCGAACTCTTCATCGTGGGCGGCGGCATCTCCAAGCGCGCCGACGAGTACCTGCCGCGCCTGAAGCTGCGCACGCCGATCGTTCCTGCCGAGCTGAAGAACGAGGCAGGCATTGTGGGCGCCGCCCTCGAGATCGCCGTCAAGCACGAGCTGGCCAAGTAATTCCGTGCGGGCCGCGTTACGCGCGGCCCGCAGAAACGCTGAAGGCGGCAGACACGGGTCTGCCGCCTTCAGCGTCTTTGTTTGCAATGGAGCCGGTGGCGGCTGCGGCTTCCCCTCCGCTGCCGCCACCGGAGACTTTAGAGCGCGCTCTTCGCCGTGTTCTTCTCTGCCGGGTTCTTGTCTGCAGTGTTCTTGTCCACGGCTGTGCTCTTGTCCGCGGCGTTCTTTTCCTGCGGGCTTTTGCCTTCGGGACCCGTTTCGTCAGCGGACTCGTGCCGGAGCAGGTCAATGGCGGATTCGAAATCCTCGAGTGACTCAAAGGCCTGGTAGACGCTGGCGAAGCGGAGGTACGCCACTTTGTCCAGCTTCTGCAGCGGCCCCAGGATGATCAGGCCAACCTCGTGGGCGTCGATTTCGGCGGCGCCGGAGGCCCGGATATTCTCCTCGACTTCCTGCGCCAGCATGGCGAGGTCGTCCTCGCTGACAGGCCGGCCCTGGCAGGCCTTGCGGACACCGTTGATGACCTTGCTGCGGCTGAAGGGCTCGCCCACGCCGGACCGCTTGATCACGGACAGGCTGGTGGTTTCCACCGTGGTGAAGCGGCGCCCGCACTCGGGACACTGCCGACGGCGGCGGATGGCGGAACCGTCGTCGGCCATCCGGCTGTCCACCACGCGTGAATCAGGGTTGCGGCAAAACGGACAATACACGTTTTTCCTGCCCTTCAGTCGCTGCCTTCGTCGAAGCCCTATCCAAAGCTTCGTTCAGCACCAGTTTACGGCCAGATATAGCTGAATAACAAGCCTGTAATTACTACATGTAGTGCCGGACGTCTACATGTAGTGGTTAGCGGCCCGATTGGAAGCGGACCGTCACCGCGTCGCCGTGCGCCGGGAGGTCCTCCGCGCCGGACAGGCTGACGATGTGGCCGCTGACCTGCCCCAGCGCCGCCTCGGAGTAGTTGATCACCTGGATGGCGCGCAGGAACGTGGTCACGTTCAGCCCGGACGAGAAGGCCGCCGTGCCGCTGGTGGGAAGCACGTGGTTGGAACCGGCGCAGTAGTCACCGAGGCTCACGGGGCTGTAGTCGCCGACGAAAATGGCGCCGGCGTTCCGGATCCGCGCCGCCACAGCAGGCGCGTCCGCGGTCATGATCTCCAGGTGTTCGGCCGCGTAGGCGTCACACGCCGCGATCCCCTGGTCGAGGTCATCCACGAGCACCACGCCCGACTGCGGGCCGGAAAGCGCTTCGCGGACACGCTGGCTGTGCTTGGTGGAGGCAGCCTGCAGTTCCAGCTCTTCGCGGACTGCCACGGCCAGTTCGAGGGAATCCGTGATCAGGACGGAGGCGGCCTTCGGATCGTGCTCGGCCTGGCTGATGAGGTCGGCGGCAACGAAGGCGGGGCGGGCCGTGGCGTCCGCGAGGATGGCGATTTCCGTGGTGCCGGCCTCGGAGTCGATCCCCACGACGCCCTTGACGAGGCGCTTGGCCGTGGCGACAAAGATGTTCCCGGGTCCGGTTACGACGTCGACGGGCTCCAGCGCGGGGGTCCCCGATTCGCCCGGGACGCCGTAGGCGAAGGCGGCGATGGCCTGGGCTCCGCCGATGGCGTACACCTCGTCGATTCCCAGCAGTGCCGCAGCGGCCAGAATGGTGGGGTGAGGCAGGCCGCCAAAGTCCTTCTGCGGCGGGGAGGCGAGGGCAATCGACTCCACGCCTGCGGCCAGCGCCGGGACGACGTTCATGATCACCGAGGACGGGTAGACCGCCAGGCCGCCGGGGACGTACAGGCCCACGCGTGCCACGGGCACCCACTTCTGGCTGACCACAGCGCCGTCGCCGAGGGAGATGTCGATGTCGGCCGGGCGCTGCCCGTCCGCGAACCGGCGGGCACGGCTGATGGACTCTTCAAGCGCCGAACGCACGGCAGGGTCCAGTCCGTCCAGCGCTGACTGGAGCGCCTCGGCCGGAACCCGCGGATGGGCCTGCTCCACGCCGTCGAACGTCCTGGCGAAGTCTGCAAGGGCGGCGAAGCCGCGCTGGCGGACGGCCATGATGATGTCGGTGACCTTCTGCTCGGCGTCTGCCACCGTCTGCTGCCGTGCCCGCGGCACGGCCTCGCGGAGTTCGGCCAGGCTAAGGCTGCGGCCGCGCAGGTCAACGGTGCGGAAGTCGACGGCGGGAGTGTTCGGGCGTGCCAGGCTGTTTGCGTCTGTGGGGCTGTCCGGAGAAGTGGTCACCCGTACATTTTACGCGCCGCCGTCCTGCCCTTGGTCCACGGAAGCGCGCAGGAGGCCGATGATGCGCAGGACGAAGAAACCTGAGGCGACAGCCGCGGGCCACAGGACGAGGACGGTCAGGGACCGCAGCGAGAAGGCGACACTTGCGTTCGCCGAGGTGTCCTGCGGCCCTCCCAGCAGGTGACCCGCCAGGACCCCGGTCTGCCACGCCAGGACCGCTGCCGCTGCGCTTGCGGCGACGGACAGCAGCAGCAGCCGCCTCGTTCCGCCATCACGGCGGCCTGACAGCAGCACAGCCACCAGGCAGCCCGCAAAGACAAAGAGTCCCGCCAGCACCAGGTCCCGGGGCAGCCAGCCCTCGCTGTTGGTTCCGGAGGACAGCGCGGAGTTCCCCGAAATGAGGTTTTGCCCGCCCGGGGCCAGGAGCCACCAGAGGAGCCCGGCCGGGATGCCGGCACCGACAATCCCGGCCGCCCACGCCCAGCCCTTGCCTGTCCTGGCCTTGCCGGGCCGCCGCAGGCCGGCTTGGGCCTCGACGGCGGAGCGGGCTGGAGGGGAGGGTTGAGGCTGGGTCATGAGGAAACGTTAACAAATGTGGCCTTCAAATGTTGGCCGGCAGTCCGCGCCGCGTGCCTGCCCGCCAGGGGAATGTCCCATCCGCCCGGAAGCCCCATAGTCTTGTACTAGAGACTTAATCGGCACGGCTGCAGTAGGGAGATCGGTTCCAGTGACATCAGAAGATGGCGCCTTCGAGGGCACGTTCAAAGAGATGTTCCGCCGGCATGCAGCGGGCGTGGCGATCATCACCGTGAACTACGACGGCGTCCCCTACGGCTTTACCGCAACCTCTGTCGCCTCGCTGTCCGCCAAACCGCCGCGCTTCACCTTCAACATGGCGCGCAGTTCCAGCTCGTGGCCGGCGGTTGCCAACACCGCGTACATCGGTGTGCACATGCTGGGACTCGAGAACCAGGAGCTGGCCGACCGGTTCGCCCGCACCAAGGAACGCTTCGCCGGCGACCACTGGGCGCACGGACCCTATGACGTGCCGGTACTCAAGGACGTTTCCGGCTGGCTGATCGGCAAGATCCAGATGCGCCTGTCCTTCGAAAACAACGCCGTCGTGGTGGTCGAGGTGGTGGAAGGGCAGGTCGGCGAGGACGGCTCGCCGCTGCTGTACCACTCCGGCACCTACGGACAGCCCGTTCCGCTGGACTACGAAATCTAAGTGCCTGGAAAACCAGGACCCTGGAAATCTGAACGGCCGCCGGATCTATACGCCGGCGAAGCCTAGGCATCCAGGCAGGCCGGGCCCAGCAGCACCTTCAGGTCCCCGAACAGCGATGGGTTCGGGTTCACCCGAAGGTGCACCGGAAGCGCCATGACCTCGATACGGCTGTCGCCCTGCAGGTTCACCCGGACCTCGGAGTTGCCCCGGTGGTTCCGCAGCACGTCACCCAGTTCCGTGACCACGGCCTCGGTGGCCTTGTGCGTGGGCATGGTGATCACCAGCGGTCCGTTGGTGCCCTGGCTGAGGTCCGGGACGGAGAGCTCCATGCAGTTCAGGGTGACGGCACCGTCGTCGCGCCGCTGCAGCCGGCCCTTGACCACCACGATCAGGTCCTCGGCGAGCACCGAGGCGATGGGTCCGTAGACCTGGCCGAAGAACATGACCTCCATCGAACCGCCGAGGTCCTCGATCTCCGCCCGGGCATAGGCGTTGCCGCTGGCCTTCGCGATCCGGCGGCTCAGCGAGGTGATCATGCCCGCGATGGTGACGATGGCGCCGTCGTGCGGCCCGTCCTCCGCGATGATCGAGGTGATGGACTGGTCGGCGTGCTGGCTCAGGACGCCCTCGAGGCCCTGCAGCGGGTGGTCTGAGACGTACAGGCCCAGCATGTCGCGCTCGAAGGCGAGCTTGTCCTTCTTCTCCCATTCCGGCAGGTCGGGGATCTCGATGCTGAGCGAGGACTCGGACTCGGCCTCGTCGAAGCCGGCAAAGAGGTCGAACTGGCCGATGGCCTCGTTGCGCTTGAGGGTAATGACGGAATCGATGGCCTCTTCGTGGACCATGGCCAGTGCGCGGCGGTGGTGGCCCAACGAGTCGAAGGCCCCGGCCTTGATCAGGGATTCGATGGTGCGCTTGTTGCACACCACGGCCGGCACCTTCATGAGGTAATCCTTGAAGGAACTGTAGGCGCCTTCTTTTTCGCGGGCGGCCACCATGGCTTCGACGACGTTGACGCCGACGTTCCGGATGGCGCCCATGCCGAAGCGGATGTCCTCCCCTACCGGGGTGAAGTTCAGGGCCGATTCGTTGACGTCCGGCGGCAGCACCGTGATGCCCATGCGGCGGCACTCGTTGAGGTAGATCGCGGACTTGTCCTTGTCGTCGCCAACCGAGGTCAGCAGCGCGGCCATGTACTCCGGCGCATAGTGCGCCTTCAGGTACGCCGTCCAATACGAGATCACGCCGTACGCCGCCGAGTGCGCCTTGTTGAAGGCGTAATCGGAGAAGGGCAGCAGGATGTCCCACAGGGTCTTCACGGCCTCCATGGAGTAGCCGTTGTCCTGCATGCCCTGGGAGAAGCCGGCGAACTGCTTGTCCAGCTCGGACTTCTTCTTCTTACCCATGGCGCGGCGCAGAATGTCTGCCTGGCCCAGGGAGTAGCCGGCGAGCTTCTGCGCCACGGCCATAACCTGTTCCTGGTACACGATCAGTCCGAAGGTGCCGCCAAGGATGTCCTCCAGCGGCTCCGCCAGTTCCGGGTGGATCGGGATGACGTCCTGGATCTTGTTCTTGCGCAGCGCGTAGTCGGTGTGCGCGTTGGCACCCATCGGACCCGGCCGGTACAGCGCCAGCACGGCGGAGATGTCTTCGAAGTTGTCAGGCTTCATGAGCTTGAGCAGGGACCGCATGGGGCCGCCGTCGAGCTGGAAAACGCCCAGCGTGTCACCGCGGGCCAGCAGCTCATAGGACGCGGCGTCGTCCAACTCCAGCGTTTCCAGGTCAAGGTCGATGCCGCGGTTCATCTTGATGTTTTCGAGGGCATCGGAAATGATCGTCAGGTTTCGAAGACCGAGGAAGTCCATCTTGATCAGGCCGAGGCCCTCGGACGTCGGGTAGTCGAACTGGGTGATGACCTGGCCGTCCTGGAAGCGGCGCATGATCGGGATGACGTCGATGATGGGGTCCGAGGACATGATCACACCGGCCGCGTGCACGCCCCATTGGCGTTTCAGGCCCTCAATTCCCAGCGCGGTCTCAAAAACCTTGGCGGCCTCGGGGTCCGTGCTGATCAGCTGCCGGAAATCCGCCGCCTCGCTGTAGCGCTTGGCGTCCTTGTTCTGGATGTCGGCAAGCGGAATATCCTTGGCCATCACGGCAGGCGGCAGTGCCTTGGTCAGCTGTTCACCCATGCTGAACGGGTAGCCGAGCACGCGGGAGGAGTCCTTGAGTGCCTGCTTGGTCTTGATGGTGCCGTAGGTGACGATCATGGCCACGCGCTCGTCGCCGTACTTCCGGGTCACGTAGTCGATGACCTCCGGACGGCGCCGGTCATCGAAGTCGACGTCGAAGTCGGGCATGGACACACGGTCGGGGTTCAGGAACCGCTCGAAGATCAGGCCGTGCCGCAGCGGGTCAAGGTCGGTGATTCGCATGGCGTAGGCCACCATGGAACCTGCACCGGAGCCACGGCCCGGACCCACGCGGATGCCGTTGTTCTTGGCCCAGTTGATGAAGTCGGCCACCACCAGGAAGTACCCGGGGAACCCCATCGAGGTGATGACGCCGAGCTCGTAGTCTGCCTGCCTGCGGACCTCGTCCGGGATCCCTGCGGGGTAGCGGTACTGGAGTCCCTTGTCCACTTCCTTGACCAGCCACGACGTTTCGTCCTCGCCCTCGGGGCAGGGGAAGCGGGGCATGTAGTTGGCGCCGGTGTTGAAGGACACCTCGCACCGCTCAGCGATCAGCAGCGTGTTGTCGCAGGCGTCCGGGTGGTCGCGGAAGAGCTCGCGCATTTCCCGCGGCGACTTCAGGTAGTAGCCGCTGCCGGAGAACGCGAAACGCGAGCCGCCGTTGTCGTAGGTGGGTTCGAGGAGAGTCGAGCCTGACTGGATGGCCAGCAGGGCCTCGTGCGCCTTGGCGTCGTGCTCGTGCGTGTAGTGCAGGTCGTTGGTGGCAACGAGCGGGAGGTTCAGCTCCTTGGCCAGCCGCAGGAGGTCGCCAGTGACACGGCGTTCAATGTCCAGCCCGTGGTCCATGAGTTCGCAGAAGTAGTTCTCCGCGCCGAAGATGTCCCGGAACTCCGCGGCGGCTTCCAGCGCTTCGCGGTACTGGCCAAGCCGGAGCCGGGTCTGGACCTCGCCGGAAGGGCAGCCGGTGGTGGCGATGAGCCCTTCCGAGTAGGTGTTCAGCAGCTCGCGGTCCAGCCGGGGCCATTTGCCGAAGACCGAGTCCAGCGAGGCGATCGAGGAGGCACGGAACAGGTTCCGCATGCCCACGTTGTTGTAGCTCAGGAGGGTCATATGGGTGTAGGAGCCACCGCCGGAGACGTCGTCCTTGCGCTGGCTCTCGTCGCCCCAGCGGACGCGGCCCTTGTCGCCGCGTGCGGTCCCGGGCGTCACATACGCTTCGACGCCGATGATGGGCTTGATGCCCTTGTCGGTAGCCTTCCGCCAGAAGTCGAAGGCACCGAAGAGGTAGCCGTGGTCGGTGGTCGCGAGGGCGGGCATCCCCAGCCGCTCGGTTTCGTCGAACAGCTCGCCGAGCCTGGCGGCGCCGTCCAGCATCGAATACTCGGTGTGGGTGTGGAGATGTACGAACGAGTCATTGCTGGAAGTCACCGGACCATTCTAGTGCCGACCCCCTGACAATTAATGTCGGCGTGCCGCAGACTCAGGCCTTGCCCGTGCCCAGGACCTCCAGGGCGTAGGCGAGGTCCTCGGGGTATTCGCTGGTCACCGTGACGCGTTCCCCTGTGCGCGGGTGGTCAAAGCCCAGTTCACGCGCGTGCAGCCACTGCCGGGTGAGCCCGAGCGTGGCGGCGAGCCGGGGGTCGGCCCCGTAGGTGAGGTCGCCGGCACACGGGTGGCGGAGCGCTGCGAAGTGGACCCGGATCTGGTGGGTCCTGCCTGTCTCCAGGTGTACTTCCACCAGGGTGGCTTTGCCGAAGGCCTCAAGGACCTCGTAATGCGTCACCGACGGCCGGCCGTCTTCGATGACGGCGAAGCGCCAGTCGTGGCCGGGGTGGCGGCCGATCGGGGCGTCGATGGTGCCCTGCAGGGGGTCCGGCAGGCCCTGGACCACGGCGTGGTAGACCTTGTCCACGGTGCGTTCCTTGAACGCCCGCTTGAGGGCCGTGTAGGCGGGTTCTGTCTTGGCCACCACCATGACCCCGGAGGTTCCGACGTCGAGCCGGTGCACGATGCCGGCACGTTCCGTGGCACCGGAGGTGGAGATCCGGTAGCCCGCACCGGCGAGGCCGCCGACGACGGTGGGTCCCACCCAGCCCGGAGACGGGTGCGCCGCGACGCCCACCGGTTTGTCGACCACCACAAAGTCGTCGTCATCCAGCAGGATCTTCAGGCCTTCCACAACTTCCTCCACGACTTCAAGGGGATCCCGGCGCTCGGGGACGGTCACATGCAGCACGGCGCCGGACGCGAGCCTGGCGGATTTGCCCACCGGCTTGCCGCCGCTGACCACGTTGCCTTCGGCGATCAGCGTTGCCGCGGACGAACGGGACATGCCCATCAGCTTGGCCAGGCCGGCGTCCACGCGGGTCCCGTCCAGTTCCTCGGGCACCACCACCCGCTCAGACATCGTCGCCGCCCTCCCGCTTTTCGACGCTGTGGTGTGACCCGTCGAGGGCGATCCCGCGCAGGGTCAGCAGGCAGATGATCACCACGGATGACACGACGGCGGAGTCGGCGATGTTGAAAATCGCAAAGTTGGGCAGCTGGATGAAGTCCACCACGTGCCCCATTCCGAACGACGGTTCCCGGAACAGCCGGTCCGTCAGGTTCCCCAGCGCGCCGCCGAACAGCAGTCCCAGCGCCAGCGCCCACCACGCAGATCCGAGCTTGCGCAGCTGGAACAGAATGGCGGCGGCCACCACCACCATGATGATCGAGAACACCCAGGTCACGTTCTCCCCGATGGAGAAGGCAGCACCGGAGTTCCGGATGTAGTACCAGTGGAGCAGCGGGGGCAGCACGGGAATCCGTTCGCCCTCCACCATGGTGCTGGTGACCCACAGCTTGGTGAGCTGGTCGAAGACGTAGGCGAAGACTGCCAGCCCGGCGAACAGGGACAGCAGGACGGCGCGCCGTGGCCGCGGTGATGATGAAGCTGGGTGCGCTGCGTCAGCGGCAAGGTCGTCAGTCATGGTGCTTTCATTCGGGAACGCTCGTTAATGGCAAAAGCCGGTGGCCGAGGAATCCTCAGCCACCGGCCTTCAGAATACGTGCTAAACGGCGGCGCTGCTGCTTTCGCCAACCTCGGGGGCGGCAACGGAACCGCGGGCGTCCAGGTCGCGCAGCTGGCCCTCGATGTAGGCCTTCAGGCGTGAGCGGTAGTCGCGCTCGAAGCCGCGCAGCTGCTCCACCTTGCGCTCGAGGACGGAGCGCTGCTGCTCCAGGGCACCGAGGATCTTGCGGGACTTCTCCTGCGCGTCGTTGACCAGGCTGCTGGCTTCGATCTGTGCTTCAGCGATGATCTTGTCGCGCTGCTGCTGGCCCTCTGCCACGTGGCGGTCGTGCATCTGCTGGGCCATGGCCAGCAGGCCGGCAGCCGACTCGGAGACGTTGCTGCTGGTGACGGCGGGTGCCTGGGCTGCGACGGGAGCAGCCTGCTCGGCTTCCTTCTTCTTGGCAGCTTCGGCCGCCTTGGCCTCGGCTTCGGCCTTCGCGCGAGCCTCGTCCTTTTCGGACTTGGACGGTGCGGGGACCTTCTCGACGACAGGGGCGACGGCGGAGGTGGCAGCCGGCGATCCGGAGCCGCCTTCGGCGAGCTTCTTGCGAAGTTCTTCGTTCTCCTGGTTCAGGCGCCGCAGTTCGACGACGATCTCGTCCAGGAAGTCGTCAACTTCGTCCTGGTCATAGCCTTCGCGGAACTTGGTCGGCTGAAAGCGCTTGTTGACAACGTCTTCTGGCGTCAAAGCCATCTGGTCACCTCGTTGGTCTAGTTCGTCAGGAGGCCTTCCGGCCGTCAAAACTACGGTACCTAAATTTGGTCTGGTTCCTCTAATTCAACACCGTGGCGTCGAACAAAAGGTCTTCTGCGCCCGGGGATCCCTGCGGACCGTCCTTGCGCGGCAAGCTGATATGAAGTTATGCAAATGACTTGGTGATCGCCATGGCAATGCTCAGGCCGATGAACAGCACCAGGAAACCGAGATCCAGCGAGACGCCCCCCAGCCGCAGCGGCGGGATGAGGCGCCGCAGAACCTTCAGCGGCGGATCGGTTACCGAGTAGACCGCATGAGCCGCCACCAATGCTACCCCGCGGGGACGCCATTCCCGCGCGAACATCTGAACCCAGTCGTAGACAAGGCGGACAATCAAAGCGACGAAAATGAACAGCAGGACGATATAGACGAGCCCGAATAGTATTCCCATGAGCTAACCCATTGTCTCCATGTTCATCGCGGGCACTTCGGTGCCCTGGGATTCCTGCCGGTTTTTGCTGCTCCCCTATTTCAGCACGGATGCCAGGCAGGTGCGTCCCTGCCTGGCATCCGGAGAGCCGTTTTTTAGCTTTGGTTGAAGAAACTGGCGGTGGCGTCGCTGGCTTTCTTGTCATCTCCGATGACTTCAACGTACGACGGCGACAGCAGGAAGACCTTGTTGGTCACGCGCTCAATGCTGCCGCGCAGACCGAAGACCAGGCCGGCGGAAAAGTCGACGAGCCGCTTGGCGTCAGCCTCCCCCATGTCCGTCACGTTCATGATGACGGGGATACCGTCACGGAAGCTTTCGCCGATGAGCTTGGCGTCGTTGTAGGAGCGCGGGTGGATCGTGGTGATCTGCCGCAGTCCGGTGGTCTCTTCGCGGCTTGATGCCGCACGCTTGATGGGTGTCACGGGTGCGCGGTATTCCTCTTCGGCAGCTGGTGGCACTTCACGGGTGACCTCGCGGAGCGGCGCCGGCGCGCGGCGCTCTTCACGGTCATGCTCCATTGAGTTGTCCTCGTCCTTTTGCTGGGTGGAAAGCTCAGACTCGTAGTGTTCATCGCCGTCGGCGAGCCCAAGATAGATCATTGTCTTGCGCAGAGCGCCAGCCATGGTCGACTCCTAATCGTGTCCGGAAGCGGGCCGCCCAAAGGTCAAGACAGCATTGGAATCCCCGCCATTCACTTCCAATACGACAGACGCTACCCCACGGCCGGGCGCGAACCGAGAATATCTGAGCCAATTCGGAGGTGTGTCGCACCGAATCGGACAGCTGATTCGAGGTCCTGGCTCATGCCGGCGGAAATCCCCGTGGCGCCGGGGAAGTCGCGCTGCAGGCCGGTCGAAATGCCCAGCAGTTTTTCAAAGGCCCTGTCGGGATCCGCCCCGAGCGGCGCCACCGCCATGACACCCGCCAGGCGAAGGCCGTCCGCAGCTTCGAGCTGTTGGGCCAGCTGCGGCACCTCATCGGGTGCCGCACCCCCGCGGTGGGCTCCGGCGTCGTCGTCCAGGCTTACTTGGATGAAACAGTCGAGGTCGGCCCGGCCGTTCAGCTCCCGCTGGGCGGCCATGGCCCGTTCGAGTGCCGTCACGAGCTGGGCGCGGTCCACCGAGTGAACGGCAGACGCGTACCGGACCACCGTCTTGGACTTCTTGCTTTGCAGCTGTCCCACAAAATGCCAGGTCAGGTCCAGGGCCTGGAGCTCCTCGGCTTTCGCGGACGCTTCCTGGTCCCGGTTCTCCCCGAAGTCCCTGACACCAAGTGCTGCGAGCCGGCGGACATCCTCGGCGGGGTGGAACTTGCTGATCACTATCAGGCGTGGCGGGTTCCCTTCCCGGCCGGCTGCCGCGGCCGCACGGCCGATGCGCTGCCGGACGGCGTCCAGGCGCTCCTGCAGCTGCACTGTCCGGGCATCCCCCGGTTCCTGGCTGTCAGTCATGAGTCCACACCAGTCCGGCGAATCGGCCGGACCGGGAGTCGCGGCGGTAGGAGAACAGGGACTCGTTTTCAAGCGTGCAGGGTCCCCGGTATTCGACCGGGACACCGAGGGTCTCGAGCTGGCCAACGGCACCGGCGGGCAGGTCGAGCGCCGGTGTTCCCCAGGATGTGGTGGACCAGGTGGAAGGCAGGACGGCTGCGACCTCGTCGCGGAGTTCGGCGGGCACCTCGTAGCAGTTCCCGCAGACGGAAGGGCCGAGCCAGGCCCGGATCTCCGTGGCGCCGGAGGACCGCATTTCCTCCACCGCGGCCGGAATGACTCCGGAGAACAGGCCGGGACGCCCGGCATGAACGGCGGCCAGCACGGGACCGGAAGCCCCGGAACCGACCAGGACCAGCGGGATGCAGTCCGCCACCATCACCGCAAGCGGCTTGCCGAGGGACACCAGCGCGTCCGCCGTCGGAGCCTGCGGGGCAAGTTCGGTTACTGCGCCGGATTCAACAACAGCGCCGGATTCAACAGCAGTGCCAGATTCAACAACAGCGCCTGATTCAGCAGCAGTCCCGGATTCAACAACGAGGGACACGTCGTTGCCGTGGACCTGGTTCATGTACTGGAACCTGCGCGGCGCGACGCCGGCGGCGTGCTCCAGCCGGGCCCTGCGGCGCTGCACCGCGCCGGGATCGTCGCCCACGTGCAGGGCAAGGTTGCCGGCATTCGTGTCGGTGAACGCCACGGACACGCCAGGCTGCACTTCAGCACGCCACAAAAACAATCGAAACTCCGGCACTCAGGGTCAGGAAACGGGACGGCGGCCGGGCGGGTTGTCCTCCCGGCTGCCTCCTGCTTCAGGGAATCAGGCTACTTCGGGAAATCGGGCTACTTCAGGAAGTCCGGGACATCCAGGTCGTCGGCCCGGCTGCCGGTGAGGTCGGGCTCAACCACCGAAGGAAGGTCGACGTCGAAACCCGAGTCAGCGGGAACGGCGGTGGGGCGCTGCTGTCCCCAGCTGCTCAGACCTGAGGCCCCAACGCCGGCGTGCACGGGCTGGACGTGGACCTGCTGGCTGCCCGCGGACGGCTGGCTCTGCGGGGCGGCCGCCGGCACGGCGGGGCGCCGCGGCGCAGCCTGCGGCTGCGACTGGTCCATGGACGGCGAGGTGGCCTTGACGTCGTCGAAGCCGGCCGCGATGACGGTGACGCGGGCTTCATCGCCGAGGGCGTCGTCGATAACAGCACCGAAGATGATGTTCGCCTCGGGGTGGGCGACTTCCTGCACAAGGCGCGCGGCTTCGTTGATCTCGAACAGGCCAAGGTCGGATCCGCCCTGGATGGACAGCAGGACACCGTGGGCGCCGTCGATGCTGGCTTCCAGCAGCGGGGAGGCGATGGCGAGCTCGGCTGCCTTGACCGCGCGGTCCTCGCCGCGGGCGGACCCGATGCCCATCAGGGCCGAGCCTGCGCCCTGCATGACGGATTTCACGTCGGCGAAGTCGAGGTTGATCAGGCCCGGCGTGGTGATGAGGTCCGTGATGCCCTGGACACCGGACAGCAGGACCTGGTCAGCGGAGCGGAAGGCGTCCAGGACGGAGACGTTCCGGTCGCTGATGGAGAGCAGGCGGTCGTTCGGGATCACGATCAGCGTGTCGACCTCGTCGCGGAGGGCGTCGATGCCAGCCTCGGCGGAGCCTGCGCGGCGCCGTCCTTCGAAGGTGAACGGACGCGTGACAACACCGATGGTCAGGGCGCCAAGGGAGCGCGCAATGCGGGCAACGACCGGGGCGCCGCCGGTTCCGGTGCCGCCGCCTTCACCTGCGGTCACGAAGACCATGTCGGCACCGCGGAGAACTTCCTCGATCTCGTCGGCGTGGTCCTCGGCAGCCTGCTTGCCGACCTCCGGGTTGGCCCCGGCACCCAGCCCGCGCGTCAGTTCGCGTCCGACGTCGAGCTTAACGTCGGCATCACTCATCAGCAGCGCCTGGGCATCGGTGTTAATAGCTATGAATTCGACACCGCGGAGACCCACCTCGATCATGCGGTTGACTGCGTTCACGCCACCGCCGCCGATGCCGACGACCTTGATGACGGCCAAGTAATTCTGCGGAGCTGCCACGTTACGTGTCCCTTGTTAGTGTCCTATTGCGAAAACTGATGGAGTCGAGCTTGAAGCCCTGAACCTTAACCTTCCAGTTGAAGGTTATAGTTATGTCAAGTAACTCACGTCTGTGACGCTATTTCCTATGCTGGCTACATTCAATAACCGCCACCGCGTGTCGTCCTAATCCCCGTGAAATACAGCGGCTCACCGCGTCACCGGATGACGCGGCGCGCTCACATCGTAGGTGTTGACCGGGTTGGCGGGATCGGCAGGCACCTTGAGCAGCGCCTCCAGCACCCGCGCCTTGAGTTCCTTCTCCCCCGCGTTGCCCCAGACGACGGTCTGGCCGTCCAGCAGCTTCAGTTCCACCGCGTCCACGGACTTGGCGGACGCGTTGGAGAGCTTGGCGAGCACGTTGGCCGGAAGCGCGCCGAGAACCTCCGCCGTGGCCTGGAACAGGTCCTTGCCGATGGTGCCCGCGCCGCCGTCAATAACCGGCAGCTTCACGGAGGTGGGGTCGGCCGTGGTGCCAAGCTTCACGCCGTCGACGTCCACGAGCAGGTACTCGTTGCCCCGCTTGACGAGGGCAACGGGGACGCGTTCCTGGACGTGCACCACCAGGACGGACGGCGGGTGGGCCTGGGTGGTGACCGATTTGATCTGGACCAGCGGCTTCAGCAGCGAGTCGACCTCGGAGTCGCTGACCTGCGGCAGCGGCGTGCCCAGCAGCGGCTTGAGCGCCGCCTGCACCTGGGCCGGCTTGAGCAGCTTCGTGCCGGTGACGCTGACGCTGTGCACAGCCAGCACCGGCGAGTAGATGGCAGCGGCTATGAGCGCTGCCATGAGGGCAACCGTGATGCACGCGGCCACGATGATGTTGCGCCTGATCCGCCGGCCCCGCGGTTCGGGAAAGGCCAGCACATTGTCCGGTGACGTCCTGTCCGGTGATGTCCCGTCCGGCGATGCGGCACCGGCCGCTGCGGCGCCAGGCTTCGTGGCGTCCTGGCTTTTCAGCCGCGCCCAGGGCGCCTTGGCCGGTTTCGGCTGCATCTTCGCCTTGGGTGTCTTGTCCTTCGGCGCGCCGCTCTGCGCCTTGCCGCCCTGCGCCTTGATGCCCTGCGCCTTCTCCTGGGCAGCACTCTCCGGGATGCCCTTGGAGGCGGTGATCACGGCGGGCTTGCCGCCGTCGGACCCGCCAGCCCGGACAGCACCAGCATCCCGGGCAGCGCCGGCGTCCCGGCCGGCGTCGGTCTCCCGAACAGGGGGCTTTGCCGGACGGTAGGTGGGGCGGCGGGTGCTAGCCACCGAGGAACTCCACGATCAGAGGCCCGTAGGCGGTGACGTCCCCGGCGCCGGCAGTGAGGATGATGTCCCCCGGCTGCGCGGCTGCGGCCAGGGCCGCTACGGCCTCGTCTCCGGCGCCGACCAGGCGGCCGCCAGGACCGAGGTGCCCGGTGATGAGCGCGCTGGTGACGCCCGGGATGGGATCCTCACGGGCGGGGTAGATATCGAGCACCAGCGCAGTGTCGGCTGCGTTGAGCGCGTCGGCGAACTCTGCGGCAAACTCCCGGGTCCGGGAGAACAGGTGGGGCTGGAACAGGACGTGCACCTTGTGCTCGCCGGCCACGGACCGGGCCGCAGCCAGGGCTGCCCGCACCTCCGTGGGGTGGTGGGCGTAGTCGTCGTAGACCCGCACACCCCGGCCCTCTCCCTTGTATTCGAACCGCCGGGATGCACCCGAGAAGCCCGCCAGGGCGGAGGCCGCGGCCTGGGCATCCACGCCAAGTTCAAGCGCCACCGCCATAGCGGCGGCAGCGTTCAGCGCGTTGTGCCGGCCGGGGACCTGCAGTGCCAGCGGGAACCGGCCGCCCGCCGTCGTGATGGCCACCCTGCCGGGTCCGCCGTCGTCGAGCCGGAGGTCGGCGGCCTCGGAGGTGCCGTACAGGACAACGCGGGCGTTGCCCCGCTCGCGGGTGCGCAGCGCCAGCGCGTGCGCGCCGGGGTCGTCCGCGCAGGCCACCAGCACGCCGTCCGCGGGCAGCAGTGCCGTGAACCGGTCGAAGGATTCGTAGACGGCTTCGGCCGTGCCGTAGTGGTCTAGGTGGTCGGGTTCCACGTTGGTGACGACGGCGATCTGCGGCCGGTAGTTCAGGAACGAACCGTCCGATTCATCCGCCTCGGCGACGAACACCTGGGAGCTGCCGTTTGCCGCGTTGACGCCGAGCGCCGGAACATTGGCCCCGATCGCGAACGACGGGTCCAGGCCTGCGCCCTGCAGCAGCACGGTGATCATGGAGGTTGTGGTGGACTTGCCGTGGGTGCCGGCGACGGTCACCACGAGGTCGTTGCCCATGGTGGCGGCGAGGGCTTCGGAGCGGTGCAGCACGGGCAGGCCGGCGGCACGTGCGGCCTCGAGTTCCGGGTTGTCGGCGCGGATGGCCGATCCTGCCACGACGGTCTGGGCGTCACCCAGGTTGGCGGCCTCGTAGCCCACGCAGACCCGGGCGCCGGCGGCGGCGAGCTCCGCCATGACCGGGAGGTCCTTCGCGTCCGTTCCGCTGACGGGGATCCCGCGCGCCACCATGATCCTGGCGACGGCGGACATGCCCACGCCGCCGATTCCGATGAAGTGCACGCGGCCCAGGGCTTCCTGGCTGGCTGCTGCGTTGGTGGTCATTTGGATACCGCTTCCAGTACGAGGTCGGCCATGAGCTGGTCGGCATTTCGGATGCCAAGGTTCTCCGCGTTCGCCGCCATCGCGGCGAGCCGCGAACGGTCGGTCAGCAGCGGGATGAGGCTGGTGCGGACCCATTCGGGGGTGAAGTCCCGGTCCGCCACCAGCAGGGCGCCGCCGGCCGCCACAAGTCCGCGCGCGTTCAGTGCCTGCTCGCCGTTGCCGATCGGCAGGGGCACGAAGACCGCGGGAACACCGACGGCGGCCACCTCGCTTACGGTGGCCGCGCCGGAACGGGCGAGCAGGAGGTCGGCGGCGGCGTAGACGGTCTCCATGCCGTCCACATACTCAAGCTGACGGTAGCCGTCGGCGCTCAGCACGTTGCCGTCGGAATCCTCCACGGACTTGCCGCGGCCGGTGATGTGGATGGTCTGGACGCCGGCCCGGGACAGCGCGTCGAGCGAGGCAGCCACGGTGCGGTTAATGCTCTGCGCCCCGGACGAGCCTCCGGTGACAATGAGCACCGGCTTCTCCGGCTGCAGCTCCAGGCTCCGGAGGGCACCGTTCCGCGCCGTCGCCCTGACCATGGCCGAGACTTCGCGGCGCATGGGCATGCCCACGTGGCGGGCGTTTCGCAGCGGGGTGCCGGCGAAGGCCACGGCCACGTGCCGGCTCAGCCGCGCCCCCACCCGGTTGGCCAGGCCCGGCCGGGTGTTGGCTTCGTGGATGACGATGGGGATCTTCCGCCGCCAGGCAGCGAGGTACATGGGCGTGCAGACGTAGCCGCCCACGCCCACCAGGACGTCCGCGCCGGCGTCGTCGAGGATGCGCCCTGCCTGCCGCACCGCGCCGGCGAGGCGTCCGGGAAGGCGGAGCAGGTCTGCGGAGGGCTTGCGCGGGAACGGGACACGGTCGATGGTGGCCAGTTCCAGCCCGGCGGCCGGGACCAGCCTGGTTTCCATGCCGGCGGCCGTTCCGACCGCGAGCAGCCGGGCGTCGGGGCGGGCATCGCGGATGGCAGCCGCGATCGCCAGCAGCGGGTTGATATGGCCTGCTGTTCCGCCGCCGGCAAGGACCACGGACAAGGACTCGGATTTCATCAGGTGCTGGTTACGCTTTCGTACGGGATTT
Organism: Arthrobacter globiformis; assembly: GCF_046536215.2. Taxonomy (GTDB): domain Bacteria; phylum Actinomycetota; class Actinomycetes; order Actinomycetales; family Micrococcaceae; genus Arthrobacter; species Arthrobacter globiformis_E. The sequence goes on from NZ_CM143421.1 coordinate 1,154,798, forward strand.
CTTGCGCCCGGGCAGCCGCCACGGGCCGAGCAGTTTACGGGGCCGGATGTTGGGCGCCATCTGTTCGCGGGCCAGTGACAACACTACGCCGATCGCGCAGAGCGACATCAGCAGCGCCGAGCCGCCGTAGGAAATGAACGGCAGCGGAACGCCGATCACCGGCATCAGGCCGGTGACCACGGCCATGTTGACCGTTGCCTGCCCCAGCAGCCACACCATGATGGTTCCGGCAAGGACCCGGTGGAACAGGTCCTCCTGTGCCACCACTACGCGGTAGATGGCGGCGCCCAGGATGGCGAACAGGATGAGTACGACGACGGTTCCCACCAGGCCGAGTTCCTCACCGATGATGGCGAAAATGAAGTCGTTGTGGGCTTCCGGGATCCAGCTGTACTTTTGCCGGCTTTGCCCGAGCCCGACGCCGAACCATCCGCCCGACGCCAGCCCGTAGAGGCCGTTGGTGGACTGGTAGTTGGCGTCGATGCCGTCGCCGCAGCTCTGGCCGGTCCACCAGGAGGTGATGCGGCAGACCCGGTTGGAGCTGGTCATGGCCATGAACGCTATGACGGCCCCCAGGCCCACGGCCGCGAACCCGAACAGGTAAAGACGCACCCCGGCGAAGAAGAGGGCGGCGGCCGTGATGAGCATGATGAGCATGCCGGTGCCGAGGTCGTTTCCGACCAGGACGAGCCCGATGATCCCGCCGGCGATGGGCACCACCGGGACCACGGCGTGTCCCCACTGGTGCAGCAGGGACGCCTTCTTCGCCAGGACCGTGGCCATCCACAGGGCCAGCGCCAGCTTGGCCGCCTCGGACGGCTGCAGGGTGAAGAACCCGCCGATGTCGATCCAGTTCTTGTTGCCGTTGACGCTGGTGCCGATGACCAGGACGAGCCCCAGCAGGGCATAGGCAACGATGATGCCCGGCCACGCGAGCCTTTTCAGCCACACGACATTGATCCGGGACAGCATGAACATGCCAAAGGTGCCGATTCCGGCGAACAGTCCCTGTTTGAGCGCCGCGGTGTAGGGCGACTCGCCCGCCGCGATGGCCTCAACGCTGGACGCCGAGAGCACCATCATGATGCCGATGGCGGTCAGGGCCAGCGTGGTGCCGAGGATGAGGTAGTAGGTGGAGCCGTTGCGCGACTTGCCGTTGCCCTCGAGGGCGGACCAGAAGCGACGGTACCACCGACGCAGCCGGCCGCCCGCGGGAATCCTGGCGGCCGGAATCCTGGCGGCGGGAGTATTTGGTGCAGCACCCGGTCCGGTCTTCTCCCCCGCCCGCTGCCGGGCGGCCGCGGGACGTGTGGGTGTGCTGACCATACTTACTCCTTGCCGGTCCGGGCCTCCCCTTCCACGAGCTCGCGGACCGCTGCAATGAATGCGTCGCCACGGTGAGCATAGGAAGAGAACTGATCCATGGATGCAGCAGCCGGGGCCATCAGCACAGTGTCACCCGAGGCGGCGAGCTGTGCCGCCGATGCGACGGCCCGTGCCATCACTGCCTCCCCGGTTTCGGCTGAACCCGGTGCGGCGTCATGTCCGGTTCCGGCTGACTGCACAATTTCAGTGTGGCCTGCCGCCTGCCTGATGACGGGGACATCCGGCGCGTGTCGCTGGAGGGACTCTTCCAGTGATGCCGTGTCCTTGCCGATCAGCACCACAGCCTTCAGGCGGCGGGCATGGTCACGGACCAGGTCGTCGTAGCTGACGCCCTTGGACAGGCCGCCGGCGATCCAGACCACCGGGTCAAAGGCTGCCAGGGAGGCGGAGGCTGCGTGCGGGTTGGTGGCTTTGGAGTCGTTGATCCAGAGAACGCCGTGCTGTTTGGCGACCGGCTGGATGCGGTGGCTGCCGGGGATGTACGCCTGCAGCCCTTCGCGCACGTGCTCCGGGCTGACGCCGTAGGCACGGACCAGACCTGCGGCGGCCAGGGCGTTGGCCACCATGTGGCGGGGCGCCACCGGTCCGAGGTCGGACATGGACGCCAGTTCCGCGGCGCTGTCCTTCCGTTCGGCGATGAAGGCACGGTCCACGAGCAGGCCCTCCACCACGCCGAGCATGCTGATGGCCGGCGTGAGGGTGGTGAAGGCCACGGCGCGGCAGCCCTCCACCACGTCCGCGTCCTCCACCATGCGTTCGGTTTCGATCTGCTCGTCGTTGTAGATGCAGGCCTTCTGCGTGTGTTCGTAGATCTTGGCCTTGTCGGCGAGGTAGGACTCGTAGGAGCCGTGCCAGTCCACGTGGTCCTCGGCAACATTGAGGCACACGCTGGCAACGGCCGAGACGGAGTCGGACCAGTGCAGCTGGAAGCTGGAGAGCTCGACGGCGAAGACGTCGTACTCCACCGGGTCACGGAGGGCATCGAGGATGGGCCTGCCCACATTGCCTACCGCGATCGCCTTCAGCCCGGCGGCCCGCAGCATGGACTCGGTCAGGCCGACCGTCGTCGTTTTGCCGTTCGTGCCGGTGATGGTGAGCCAGTCGGCCGTTTTGCGGCCCTCGCGGACACGCAGGCGCCAGGCGAGTTCCACGTCGCCCCAGACCGGGATGTGGGCGCGGGCGGCAGCCGCGAGCAGGGCCTGGTCGGGCCGCCAGCCGGGTGAGGTGACCACGAGGTCCGGCTTCACGCCGTCGATCTTTGGCAGCGTCCGGACGGCATCCTCCCCCAGGAGGACGTCCACAGCGCCCACGATCCGCAGCGTGTCCGCCTTGGCCTGCGCCGTTTCCGAGGTGGCTCCGTCGACCACCACCACGCGGGCGCCGAGTTCGATCAGGGTGTCCGCGGCGGCGAAGCCCGAGACGCCGATCCCGGTGACCACGACGCGCAGCCCGGCCCAGTCGGAATCCCAACTGACCAGGTCTTTGAGCCTGGCCGGACCGGTTGCAGCCGGGCCAGTTGCGGCCGGACCGGTTGCAGCCGGGCCGGTTGCGGCCGGACCGGTAGCTTCGTTCTGCGATTCGGAGCCGTTCACAGCAGGACCACCCATTCCGCGTAGAAGATGCCAAGACCCGCGGCGACGAACAGGCCGGCGAGGATCCAGAACCGGACAACCACGGTGACTTCCGCCCAGCCCTTGAGTTCGAAGTGGTGCTGCAGCGGCGCCATCTTGAAGAAGCGCTTGCCCTTGGTCACCTTGAAGTAACCCACCTGGATGATGACCGAGAGCGTGATCAGGACGAACAGGCCGCCGATGAAAGCCAGCAGCAGTTCAGTGCGGGAAAGGATGGCGAACCCAGCAATGGCGCCGCCGATCGCGAGGGAGCCGGTGTCACCCATGAAGATCTTGGCCGGTGAGGTGTTCCACCACAGGAAGCCCACCAGGGCGGCGCTCATGATGGCCGCAAGAAGGGCAAGGTCCAGCGGGTCCCTTACGGAGTAGCAGCCGCTGCCGGCCTGGCGCGGCGAGCCGCAGGCCTGGTTGCTCTGCCAGATGCCCATGAGTGTGTAGGCGCCAAACACCATGATCGCGGCGCCGGCTGCCAGCCCGTCCAGGCCGTCAGTAAGGTTGACGCCGTTGGTGGCGGCGGTGACGATCAGGTTTGACCACACCACAAAGAGAATCGCACCGAGCACGGTGCCGCCGAACGCAAGGTCCAGCCACGGGATGTCGCGGACCAGCGAGATCTTGGTGGACGCCGGGGTGAGGCCGTCAGCGTCCGGGAAGTAGAGCGCCATCACGGCGAAGATGATCCCCACCGCCGCCTGGAGGATCAGCTTGGCCTTGGCGTTCAGGCCAAGGCTGCGCTGCCGGGAAATCTTGATGAAGTCATCGAGGAAGCCCACCAGGCCCATGCCCACCATCAGGAACAGCAGAAGGAGCGCGGAGGCCGACGGGCCCGCTGACCGGGGGTTCATCAGCCACATGATGAGGTGCGTCAGTCCATAGCTCAGCAGGACGGCGCCCACCACCACAGTGCCGCCCATGGTGGGCGTGCCGCGCTTGGTGTGGTGCGAGGTCGGTCCGTCATCGCGGATGAACTGGCCGTAGCTCTTGTGGACCAGCAGGCGGATGAACAGCGGCGTGCCCACCAGTGCCAGCAGCAGGGCCAGGCCAGCGCCGATCAGAAGTGCAATCACAGCAGCTCGCTCCCTTCATTGGCAGTTGTGGGGGTGGCATGTGGGGGTAATGCTATCCGATCGCCCAAGTGGCGCAGTCCCACGCTGTTGGAGGACTTGAAGAGCACCAGATCGCCGGGTTCGAGCTGCTCCTGGAGGAGTTCGTAGGCTTCGTCAACGGTCTCCGCGAAGAGGCATTCATCCCCCCAGGACCCTTCCTGCACGGCGGAAACGTACAGCGAACGCGCTTCCCGTCCCACCACCAGGAGGCGGGAGATGTTCAGCCGCACCACCTGGGTTCCGACGGCGGTGTGCTCGCGGATGGAATCGTCGCCGAGTTCCAGCATGGCGCCGAGCACGGCCCAGGTGCGGCGGCCGCGGCCGAGGTCGGCCAGCGTGCGAAGGGCAGCCCGCATGGATTCCGGGTTGGCGTTGTACGCGTCGTTGATGACCGTGATGCCGTCGGGCCGTTCGGTCCGCTCCATGCGCCAGCGGCTGGCCGCGGACTGGGAGCTCAGCGAGGCGCCGATCCGGTCGGCCGGAATGCCCGCCGCGTGCGCGGCCGCCGCGGCGGCGAGGAGGTTCGCCACATGATGTTCGCCGATGAGTTTGCTCGTAACCCTCACGGTGGGCTGACCCGGCACTTCAAGGTCGAACTCCGGGTTGCCGGAGGCGTTGGTGTCCAGGTTGGCGGCGCGGACGGCAGGAGCGTCCGGCTCGGCATCCCGGGAGGAGAAGCCCAGGACAGTAGCCTGGGTCCGACCGGCCATCGGAGCTACACGGAAGTCGTCAAGGTTCAGCACGGCGGTTCCGTCTGCGGGCAGCGCCTCGGCGAGTTCGCCCTTGGCGGCCGCGATGTTTTCCACGCCGCCGAATTCCCCGGCATGCGCTGTTCCCACGCCGAGCACCACGCCGATCTCGGGCCGGACCATGTCGGCCAGGTAGCGGATGTGTCCGATGCCGGTGGCGCCCATCTCGATGACCAGGAACCGTGTGTCAAAGCCGGCCTGGAACACCGTCAGGGGCACGCCGACTTCGCCGTTGTAGGAGCCCTGAGGTGCAACCGTAGGCGCTTCAGCCGAGAGGATGCCCGCGAGCAGGTCCTTCGTCGTGGTCTTGCCGGCGGAACCGGTGATGCCGATGACTGTCAGCTGCTCACCGGCCGCCTCACGGTGGTGGCGGATCCGCCGCACGGCCTCTGCCGCCAGGGCGCCCATGGCCAGCACCGCATCCTCGACGACAACAGACGGATAGGTCCGGCCGGCGTCGTCCTTGATTTCGCGTTCGGTAAGGGCCAGCACCGCGCCGCGGCCAAAGGCCGCGCCAACGTAGCTGTGCCCGTCTGCGCTCTCGCCCGGTTTGGCGACATAGAGGGAGCCGGCAACGGCCTCCCGCGAGTCGGTCACCACGGATTCCGGGGTGACGTCGGGGTCGGCAAGCAGCCGGCCGTTGGTGATTTCGGCGATTTCCGCCGCAGTTAGTTCAATCATGTCGGTCTAGGACTCTATCCCGTCGTCTTGGAGAACGGTGAATCCTCGTGCCGTCAAGGCGTTCCGTAGTTCCACCCTGTCGTCGAGGGCAAGGTTCACTCCCTTGACCTCCTGCCACACTTCGTGTCCGCGTCCCGCAACCAGGATGGTGTCCTCCGGAGCCGCCAGGTTGACGGCTTCACGGATGGCGGCATCGCGCGGGAAAATTTCCATGATCCTGCAGTCGAGCTGCTCGTTTTCCTTGGCGTCGGTGGCGCCTACCAGCACCTCCGCGCGGATCGCCGCGGCGTCCTCGTCGTGGGGGTCGTCATCGCTGACGATCACGACGTCGGCAAGCCGGGCGGCGGTGGCGCCCATGGCTGGGCGCTTGCCCTGGTCGCGCTGGCCCGTGGCACCGAAAACCACGATCACCCTGGACGCGGGCTCCGGGGAGCGGACTGCTTCCAGGGCGCGTGCCAGCGCGTCCGTGTTGTGCGCGAAGTCGACGACGGCTGCCGGCCGGGTGGCGACCAGCTGCATGCGCCCGGGCACTGCCACCGTGAAGGGATCCCTGGCATCGAGCGCTGCCTGGACCTCGGCGGGGTCTGCGCCACCGGCGAGCACCATGGCCAGGGCCAAGGCAGCGTTGGAGACGTTGAACGCCCCGGGCAGCCCGGTGTGCACGCAGAGTTCCGTGCCGTCCCGGCCGCGGAGGGTGAATTCGGTGCCGAGGCCGCGGGGCGTGGGGTTCGTGACCGTCCAGTCAGGCACCGGGCCCGCTTCTGGCCCGGCGCCGGGCGGGAGGGTTGCGAGCGTGGTGACCGGCAACTCAGTCTGGGCGGCAAGCCGCCGTCCCCATTCGTCGTCGACCGTCACGACGGCGGCACGGGCGCGTTCGGCAGTGAACAGCTCCGCCTTGGTCCGGAAGTACTCGTCCATGGTGCCGTGCAGGTCCAGGTGGTCCTGGGTGAGGTTGGTGAAACCGACGACGTCGAACACCACCCCGTCCACCCGGCGGAAGGACACCGCGTGCGAGGAGACTTCCATGGAAGCGGCATCCAGCCCACGCTCCCGCATGAGGGCGAGCAGGGCGTGGACATCGGTGGATTCCGGCGTGGTCAGGAGGCTGGGGATCGGGTCCCCGCCGGCCAGGATCTCGATGGTGCCGATGAGTCCTGTCTTCTTGCCCATCGCCTGCAGCAGGGCGTTGATGAAGTACGTGGTGGTGGTTTTCCCGTTCGTGCCCGTCACGCCGAACATGGCGGGGCCCGGCAGCTCGGAGTCCTGGCTCCGGTAGATCAGACTGGACAGGCGGCCCACCACGCTGCGCGGCTCCGCCACCACCAGCACGGGCACGGCGATGTCGGACCCCAGAGCCAGCAGCTTCCCGCCGGCGTCGTCCGTCAGCACTGCCACTGCGCCGAACTCAATCGCCGTCTTCGCAAAGTCCGCTCCGTGGCGGGCCGCGCCCGGCAATGCAACATACAGATCCCCGCGCTCCACGGACCGGGAGTCGAGCGAAATGCCGGTGACCTGGACGGACTCGGAGGCGCCGGGCACCGCAACGCCCACTGACCGGCCGATGACACCCAGTTCGACGGCGGCAACGGCGGTGGGCCGGAAGCCGCTCTTGGATGCCTGCCCCTCCGGGGCATCGGCAGTGCCGGGGTCATGGTGCTGTGACAACTGAATCTCCGTTGGTGCTAGGGGACCAACGGACACGACAGAACTGTTTGTTCAGGTGTACCGCGGTCTTTCTTGGCGGGCGTTACTTGGCGTACTGGGGCAGCCTGACGGGCGTACCCTTGGACGGCGGAACGTTGTACGTCCGCAGTGCCTGTCCCATGACCGAGCGGAACACGGGCCCGTTGGTGATGCCGTAAATGGACCCCTTGGGACGCTGCAGGACCACCTCCACAATAAACCGCGGATCGTCCATCGGCGCCATTCCCAGGATCGAAGCGGTGTAGCCGCAGAAGCCGGCTGTGCCGTCATCACACGGCGATTCGGACGTTCCGGTCTTCGCCCCCACGCGGTAGCCGTCGATGGCGGCTTCCTTGATTTCGCCCTCAGTGACGGCGCTTTCGAGCATGTCCCTGACCTGCTTCGCGGTGTCCTTCGAGATGACCTGCCGGGACGGTTTGGCCGGCACTTTCTCCTCGGTGCCGTCGGGGCTGATGTAGCTGTCGATCAGGCGGGGCTGCAGCATGACGCCGTCGTTGGCGATCGTTTGGTATGCGCGCACGGTCTGCAGGGTTGACTGGGATACGCCCTGGCCGAAGAGGACCGTGTACTGCTGCCGGTCATCCCACTGCGCAGCGGGGGTCAGGATGCCTTTGGCTTCCGCCGGCAGGCCGATGTCCGGAGCCTCCCCGATGCCGAACTTCTGCAGCCAGTCATGTCTCTGGTCCCTGGTCAGGCGACTGCCCGCCATCACGGTCCCGGTGTTCATGGAGTAGCCGATGATGCCGGCCAGGGTCCGTTCCTCTGTTCCATGCGAAAACGCGTCGTCGAACTGCTGTCCGTCAATCACCAGGGACGGCGGGATAGTAAACCTGTCCAGCGGGCTGGACTTGCCTTCCTGGATCAGCGCGGCAGCCGTCAGTGGCTTTTCCACGGAACCGGGCTCATAGGCGGCGGTCACTGAGCGGACGCCGCGGTCCTTGGCCGCCACCTTCCCTGGGTCGTTGGGGTCAGGCGTGTTGGTGTCGGCCATGGCGATGATGTTCCCGGTCTTCACGTCCGAGACGATGATGACACCCCACTCGGCGCTGAGCTTGTCCGCCTGGGTCTGGATGGCCTGCTGCGCGAAGTACTGCAGGTCGGAGTTCAGCGTGAGTTTGACGTCCTTGCCGTCCTGCGCGGGCGTCAGTTCGTCAATGCCCACGGGAATGCGGAGGCCGTCGGCGCCGATCTCGAACACGCGCTTGCCGGCGGTGCCGCGCAGTATCGCGTCCTGGGTCTGTTCGAGCCCGGCCTGGCCGGTGGTTCCGTTCTCGAGGAAGCCCACAATGCCGCCGGCCACCGAGCCGTTCGGGTAGACGCGCTTGCTGGTGCCCTCGGAGAAGATACCCGGGATCTGCAGTTCCGAGACCCGGTTTTCGACGTCCGGCCGGAGGTCCTTGGCCACGATGTAGTAGGTCCTGGTTCCGGTGACGGATTTACGCACGTCCTCGACGTCCATGCCCAGGACGGCGGCCAGTTCGGAGATCCCCTGGTCGCGGGACACGGTGACCAGCTCGTCCTTGCCGTCGACGTTTTCAAGCCGTTTGAAGGATTCGGTCTTGGTGTTTACAGACTGGTCAACGGTGATGTTGTAACGGATGACGCTGTTGGCCAGCACGGTTCCGTTGGCGTCCAGTATGCTGCCGCGTTCGGCCGGGAGCACGGTGGGGCGCAGCCGGTTGTCCAGTGCAGCCTCGGCCATGCCGCCGACGTCCAGTCCCTGCACCAGAAAGAGCTTGCCGCCCACGACCACCAGCAGTGCAAGCATGATGCTGAGTCCGAGGCGGAGCCTCTTTGTGGCGTTTGCGGCCTTCTTCTTGCTTGCCTTGCTCTTGCCTTGCGCCACGCTCATCCCCTACTGCTTGCCATGCGGGCCATCGGCCGCCTGTTCCTGCCTTACTGCCCCGGCGTCCTCTGCTCCGGTGCCGGAATGGTGCCCCCGTTAAGGGCGGCCGGTTTGGCGGCAGCCGCCGGCGCGGCGGGCTTCGCGGCTGCCGGGGTCTCCGGCTGGGCAGCAGCCGTTTCACCGGCAGCTTTATCACCGGCAGCGGGCGCCCTGCCCGCCAGCGGTTCGCCCGAGCTGGCGGGCGGGACCACATTGAGCTGGCCAGGGACGGCAGGGGCAGCGATCACCGCACCAGCCGAGCCCGCTTTGACCGCCGGCTTGGCATCCCCGCTGACGGTCAGCGTGGAAAGATCGATCTGTCCCTTGCCGGTGGAAGCAACCATTCCCAATTCTGCGGCCTTGGCAGCCAGATTCTGCGGAGCCTCGAAGTTTTGCACCTGCTGTGTCAGATCCTGGTTCTGCTTGGTGAGGGCAGTCTGCTCGGCACGGAGCTTGACCAGCTGGTACTGGGCCGTGGATACAGAGATGTTGAGCACCAGCACCGCGATCAGCGCGGCCGCCAGCATGCCGAAGCAGAGAACAACAAAGGGCGCGCGGCGCTTCCTCGGTGCGGACCGGACCAGGGACAGCGGAGTGCGCGCCTTGCGCGCCGAACCTGGAAGTCCAGCCTCTATGTCCTGGACGCTCGGGCCGGACGGAAGGGCGAGGTTCTTGGCAGCTGCTGCGCTCATGTTGCTCTCCTGGCTCTGATGCGTTCCACTGCGCGCAGCCGGGCTGATGCTGCACGCGAATTCTCTGCGATCTCGACGGCGGTAGGCACCTCGGTGCCTTTGGTCAGGGTTTTGAGTTCGGCCTTGTGTTCTTCAAGCTCCACCGGGAATCCGAGCGGAGCTGACGATTTGGAGCGGGCCTGGAAGACGCCCTTGACGATCTTGTCTTCCAGGGAGTGGTAGGACATCACGACGATCCGGCCGCCGAGCGCGATGGCGTCCACCGCCGCCGGAACCGCACGCTCGAGGACCTCGAGTTCCTCATTGACTTCGATTCGCAGCGCCTGGAAGGTGCGCTTGGCCGGGTGTCCGCCGGACTTGGCAGCGGCGGCCGGAACCACCGCCCGGATCTGTTCGACGAGTTCCCCCGTAGTGGTGAAAGGCTTGGTCGCCCGGGCGGCGACGATCCTGTTGGCAATGCGGCCCGCGAACTTTTCCTCTCCCCACTTGCGGATGATCCTGACCAGGTCCTCTTCGCTGTACGTGTTAACGATGTCTGCCGCCGTCTGGCCGCGGCTGGTGTCCATCCGCATGTCCAGGGGCGCGTCAAACGAGTAGGCGAACCCGCGTTCGCGTTCGTCAAGCTGCAGGGACGAGACCCCAAGGTCCATCAGGATGCCGTGGACCTCGGGAACGCCCAGGTCCTCAAGAACCTCGGCGATCTCGTCGTAGACAGCGTGGACCAGGTCGGCGCGGTCCGCGAAGGGCTGCAGCCGCTCGCCTGCCAGCGCCAGGGCCTCCTCGTCGCGGTCGATGCCCACGAGGTGCAGGTCCGGAAAGCGCTGGAGCATGGCTTCGGAGTGCCCGCCCATGCCCAGCGTGGCGTCGATGGCCACCGGGGTCTCCCCGCGCTGGCGTGCCGCCTCGAATCCGGGCGCCAAAAGATTGATGCACCGGTCCTTCAGGACCGGTACATGGCGTTCGGACGTTGGCTTCGGCTGGTCGGGTTCTGTCACGCCTTCGTCCTTCCTTGAGCGCCTGGTGTGTTTCCTTGGTGGTGGTTTCTTGGGCCAGATCCCCATCCGCGCCTATCCCCCTGGGCTGCCTGGCTCCGGGGAAGTGAGCCAGGTAGTCGGCGGGGATGGGCGGCTGGAGATCTCGACCAAGAAACGCTGTGGATTCGGGCCGACCTAAAGGATGCCGGCGATGGGGTTGTCGGTTTCGGAGAAGGAGGTTTCCTTCTCCGCCAGGTACGCATTCCAAGCTTCGGCGTCCCAGATCTCCGCTCGGGTGCCGGCGCCGATGACGGCCAGCTCCCTGCCGAGCCCTGCGTACTCCCGGAGCGCGGGAGGTATGGTCACGCGCCCCTGCTTGTCAGGTACCTCGTCTGAGGCTCCAGAGAGAAAAACCCGGATGTAGTCACGAGCCTGCTTGTTGGAGATCGGAGCCTCCCGGATCTGCTCGTGTACCCTCGCGAATTCCTGCTCGCTGAAGACGTAGATGCAGCGCTCCTGGCCTCGCGTGAGAACAAGTCCGCCGGCAAGCTCCTCACGGAACTTGGCGGGAAGAATGATCCTGCCCTTTTCGTCAAGACGCGGCGAGTGTGTCCCAAGGAACACGTCCCACCGCCCGTCTGCCGTCAGAAGCCGAACAACCCCCGCGCTGCCACTACCCTCTTACGCGCTCCACTTTACTCCACTTCTCCCCACAGTCAACGCGGCGCGGGCATTTCTCCGCAGCTTGGACAAACATTTTTCCGCGGACTGGCGGGGATTTTGCCCGGCGGTGGAAAGTGGAGGGAATTGACTGCCGCGCCGCCGGCTTCCCGGGGCGTGCGCCACCGGACTTCAGGGGGTTCCACGGCCGGAAATCGCGGCTTAAAAGCGGAATGACCCGCCGCAGCGGGTCATTCCTGGACTATTGGCGCCCAGCCGGGATATCCCCGGTGGTGCAATGTGGAGGGTGGTACGAAGTGGGGTGGTGGAAAGTGGAGCGCGGGCTCAGGACTCCCCGCGGCGCCTTTCGTCCCATCGCTCTTCGAGGCTATTCATAAAGGAGCTCTTGCCCTTCGACTTGCGGCCATGCCCGCCAGCCTTTGCTTTGCCGGCGGCAACGCTGCGCATCGTGGCAAAGTAAACACCGGCACCCATGACGACGAACCCGAGAACCCCTACGAAAATGTTCTGCAGGGAGACCCCCACCAGGAGGAGCAGCACCCCGGCCAGTGTGGCCAGTACGCCAATCACGATGTGCCGGGTGGACCAGCTGCGGCCGGGATCCGAGCCCATGGAATTGGCGAACTTGGGATCGTCCTCATGCAGTTGCCTCTCGAGTTGCTCGAGCAGCTTCTGTTCGTGCTCCGAGAGCGGCATCACGACCTCCTTAAGTAGGCCAACGTCCAGACAGGTCGGAACCGGTTGTTCCTGCCTCGTCAACGACCGGCATGCCATCCAGGTTCCCGGCCTGCCAACCTCGGCAAATCCGGGAATTCAAGCATACTGACGCGGCGGGTCAGGTGATCCACACATGTCCAGACGTTCGAAATCTTTGTATCTATAAGGATAGTTTGTTGGGCGCTGTTCTGAAAGACGCTGTTCACGGGCGGCAACAGTGCCCGGGCCTTGAACTGGCAGGGATCTGCGGCCATGAACACGTTTTCCCGCGCAGGCCGGTGTCGCCGGAATCACGTCAGGCTGAATCGCGTCAGGGGTTGCCGCTTCCCGGCTCAAGCAGCCGGGCCGGAAGCACGGACTTGCTGCCGAATTTCTCCGCCACCTTGTCCAGGGCCTGTTCAGCGGCCCGCCAGTTGTCGTCGCGCCTGTCCAGGCTCAGCTGGAGCGAGGTCTGGGCGGCCGCTTCCAGCTGCTCCGCACGGACACCCACCAGCCGGACCGCCAGGGGCCGGCTGCCCAGTGACTCCAGCAGCTGGGTGGCCACGGCATAAATGAGCTGTGCGCTGTCCAGCGGCGTGTGGACCGTGCGGCTTCGGGTCACGGTGGAGAAATCGGCGTACCGCAGCTTGAGCGCCACCGTCCGGGCCACCAGACCGGACGCGCGGAGCCGCTCGGCGGTCCGGTGGGAGAGCCGCAGCAGCTCCCGGTGCAGCAGCGCCTCGTCCGCTGTGTCCGCGGCGAACGTTTCCTCTGCTCCGATGCTTTTCTCAACCCGCACGGGCGTGACCGCCCGGCTGTCGATACCCCAGGAGAGCCGGTGGACGTGCTCACCGGTGGCACCCAGCACCTTTTTGAGGAAGGAGGCCGGCGTCGCGGCGACATCGGCCACGGTGCGGATTCCCATGCGGGCCAGCACCTCCGCCGTCTTTCCGCCAACACCCCACAGGGCGTTGACCGGGAGGCTGTGCAGATACGGCACGGTCTCCTCGGGCCGGATGAGCAGCAGGCCGTCCGGTTTGCAGCGCGTGGAGGCGATTTTGGCCACGAACTTGCTGGCGGCGATTCCCACGGAAGCCGTGATGCCCAGTTCGCTGGCGACCCTCCGCCGGATCAGCTGCCCGATTTCCAGCGGCGGACCCAGCCTGCGGATCGCGCCCCCGACGTCCAGGAATGCCTCGTCAACACTAAGCGGCTCAACGAGTTCCGTGATGGACTCGAAGATGGCCATCAGCTGGCCTGAAACTTCGTAGTACAGCTTGTGCCTGGGCTCGATGATGATGGCCTGCGGGCACAGGCGGTGGGCCACGGCCATGGGCATCGCGGATTTCACGCCGAACTTGCGGGCCTCGTACGAGGCGGAGAGCACCACGGAGCGCTCCGCCGGGAAGCCCACGATAACCGGCCGGCCGCGCAGGTCAGGGCGGGCTCGGAGTTCAACCGAGACAAAAAACGCGTCCATGTCGACGTGCATGATGCTTGCCCGCCGAAGGTCCCGCAGCCGCGCTTCCGTCTGCTCTCTGTCTTCGTCCGGCCCCACATCTGCAATCCTATGCCCTGCACCTGACTAAACTGGAGGCTGAATCCGGCATCAACACCCAGGAGGACCGCACCTGTGAAGGTCATTGGAACGCTCATGCCTGCCCGCATTGGGCTGCTCGCCGCTGGAGCGGCCATAGTGGCGGCGGCGTCAGCGTGCACGGCACAGGCACCCGGTTCCGCAACGCCCGCGACGACGGCACCCGCCTCCGCCGCTGCTGAGGCAACCAGCACGGCGGCTGCCACGGCGTCCGTGGCCGCAACCGCCAGTCCGAGCGCAACTCCCGGCACGTCAGCCACGGTGGGCGCGCTCGTCGCCGGCTTCCCGTCAAAGCTTCTTCCCGTAATGCCAGGGGCGAAGGTGGTAGCCAGCAGCTTCGACAAGTCCACAACCCCGGCCACCGCCGCCCTGGTGGGCTCAACTGCCGCAAAGCCGGCCGCCGTCGTCGCCTATTACACCAAGGCCCTGGAGGCCCAGGGCTTCAAGGCCGTTCCCGGCAACGCGGTGGGCAGCGTGGCGTCCAAGGACTTCGTGCGGGCGGGAAGCGAGACAGTTAACATCGCAGTCCCCGCAACCGGCGGAGTATCCACCTTCACCATCGGCGCCAACGTGACGCCCGAGTCGGTCAAGTGATGGTGGCCGAGCAGCTTCGCGTGGAGCAGGCGGACTTCGTGGCCGCCGTGGCGGGTAAGCTCACAGACTTCCTGACCACCCGGCAGTCGATCATGACGGCCATCTCGCCCGACATCGATCCCATCATGGGGTCCATCTCCAACCTGGTCACCGGCGGAAAGCGGCTGCGCGCACTGATGTGCTACTGGGGATGGCGCGGAGCAGGGGGCCCTGCCTCCGCCGAGGACATCATCACGGCAGGCGCCGCGCTTGAGCTGTTCCAGGCCGCCGCGCTGATCCACGACGACATCATCGACCGGTCTGACACGCGCCGCGGCGGACCCAGCGTGCACCGCCGCTTCAGCCAGCTCCACGAGTCCCAGGGCTGGGCACTCGACAGCGAACGCTTCGGCCACGCCGCTGCCATTCTGGCCGGCGACCTCTGCCTGTCCTTCAGCGAGGAAGCCTTCACCGACATCGGCGAAACGGCGGCCTCCGGAAGCAGGGCACGGCTGATCTTCAACCTGATGCGCTCGGAGGTCATGGCCGGCCAGTACCTGGACATCCTCGAGGAGGTGGCCGGGCCGGTGCGGGACCGCGCCGGGGCCGTCAGCCGCGCGCAGTCGATCATCCGCTTCAAGTCGGCCAAGTACTCGACGGAGCATCCGCTCGCCCTGGGCGGTGCGCTCGGGGGGGCCTCCGACGAACTGCTCCGGGGTTACTCTGCCTTCGCACTCCCCCTGGGCGAGGCGTTCCAGCTTCGCGACGACGTCCTGGGCGTTTTCGGGGACCCGGTCACCACGGGCAAGCCCGCGGGAGACGATCTCCGGGAAGGCAAGCGGACCGTGCTCGTGGCCTTCGCCCTGGACATGGCCACGCCCGAGGAGTCCGCGTTCATCGACTCAAAGCTTGGCAGCCCCGAGCTGAGCGAGGACGACGTGGCCGAGATCCGCCGGATCATCGCGGACTGCGGCGCCCTGCAGGCCACGGAAGTGCTGATCGAGGAGTTCGGTGAAGCGGCATACGCGGCACTCGAGCTGCTGCCGCTGGAGGACCTCCCCAAGACCGCGCTTCGGCGGCTGGCTGAGGCGACCGTGAGCCGGGCCGCCTAATCGGCTGGCCCGGCCCGTTTGTCAGACGTGGCTAGCTGCCGGCCTGCGTTTTTATTTACCTGGGTTTTTATTTACCAGGCCAACAGCTGCGCCCGGCGGCGGATTTCGGTCTTGCGGCCCTCGCGGAGCGCATCGATGGGCCGCCCGCGCAGCGACTCGTCAGGGGTGAAGAGCCAGACGATCAGCTCCTCGTCCGAGAAGCCCGCGTCTGCCAGCACCACAATTGTGCCCTTGAGGCTGTCCACGACGTGGCCGTCCTGGAGGAAGTCAGCGGGCACCGAACGGATCCGGCGTTCGCCGATCCGCAGGGCCGCCAGCGCGCGCTCGTCAAGGAGCCCGTGGACTTTGGTAATGGACACATCCAGCAACTGGGCGACGTCGGGCAGGGGCAGCCAGTCGCCTACAAGGGTTTCTACAGTACTCACGGGTCAAGGTTGCCACGGCGGGAGCCCGCAAGCCTAGTCGAAACTGCGCACGCGTGCGCCCGCTCCGTTTTTGCGCGCGACACTCCCAGCCGGTCAGATTTTCCGGCTCAAATCCAATTCTTGTGCTAACCGAGAAATCGTGAGAGATTCACATAGATAACATTCGCAACACAATTAACATCAGTAACATTGGTATCACGAGCAACAGGCATGACCGACAGCATTCGCCGCTGAGAAGAGGATCTTTCCCATGACGACGACCCGCTCCACCAAGCAGTCACCCCGGCCGGGCCTGCCCCTGATCGCGGCCACGACGGCCACGCTCCCCGCCGTCATGCTTTCCTCCCTTGCGGTCGCCCAGCCTGCCGAGGCCGATGCCCGGCCCAAAACCGTACCCGCGACCCTCGCCGCCGCCATCGAGGCCCAGGCAGCAGCCGTCAAGGCGGGCATCATCCCGGCGGCATCCGTGCCGGCCGCGATCCCGTCCGGCCTTCAGCCCACCCGCGTCACCCCGACGGCCCACACTGTGGTCCGCGGCGACACGGTCAGCGGCATCGCCGGCCGGTACGGCCTCAGCACCACGGCCGTGCTGAAGCTCAACAACCTGAAGGCGAACTCGGTGATCTACCCGGGGCAGCGGATCAAGCTGAAGACCGCCGCGGCTCCGGCAGCCCGGCCGGCTGCGGCGCCGGCCACCACCGCTGCACGGACGTACACGGTCAAGTCCGGCGACACGCTGGGCGGCATCGCCGGCCGGCATGGCGTCAGGCTCTCCCAGGTACTCAGCTGGAACGGTCTCAAGGTGACTTCGATCATCTACCCGGGCCAGAAGATCCGGCTTGGTGCCGGCACCGCGGTTGCGGCGGCCCCGGCCAGGGCGGCAGCACCTGCAGCCACCCGCTCAGCGTCCTACGTCATCAAGTCCGGCGACACGCTGTCCGGCATCGCAGCCAGGCACGGCGTCAAGCTCGCGGACATCCTGTCGGCGAACCGACTGAAGGTCACCAGCACCATCTACCCGGGCCAGAAGCTCGTCATTCCCGGGAAGGCCAGTGCTGTCCAGCCGGCATCCAGCGTGACGCCGCTCGTGCCCAGTTCCTTCCTCGGCTACACCTACCCGGCGGCCGTGGTCAGCTCGGCGAACAAGAACAAGGCCCTGCTCAACGCCTCGCCGGTTCCCTCACTGGCCCAGATGCAGTCCATCGTGGCCGACACGGCACGGCGAATGGGCGTCGATCCGGCGCTGGCGCAGGCCTTCGCGTACCAGGAATCCGGGTTCAACCAGCGTGCAGTGTCACCGGCCAACGCCATCGGCACCATGCAGGTCATCCCGTCCTCCGGCGAATGGGCCTCCGACCTCGTGGGCCGGAAGCTGAACCTGCTCGACCCGTACGATAACGCCACGGCGGGAATCGCGATCATCCGCCAGCTGATCCGGACCAGCAAGAGCCTGGACTACGCCATCGCCGGCTACTACCAGGGCCAGTACTCGGTCAACAAGCACGGCATGTACACCGACACCAAGCACTACGTCGCAGCCATCAAGGCACACCGCAAGACCTTCAGCTGAGCTCCTCAACTGACCTCAGGGCCGGGATTCCCGGAACCGCGGGAGCATAACGATACGGGTCCGGATCGCATGTTGATTCGGACCCGTTTCCGTGCAGCACTTAGTATCGAAGAGTGCAGGAAAACGCTTTAGGCAGTCTCGTCGGGTCGCTGGTGGATAACCGCTACCAGGTGAAGTCCAGGTTGGCGCGGGGCGGGATGTCCACCGTTTACGTGGCTACAGACCAGCGGCTGGACCGTGATGTTGCCCTGAAGGTCCTGCATCCGCACCTGGTCAACGACGGCAATTTCCTCGACCGCCTGGCCCGCGAAGCACGGGCAGCCGCGAAGCTCTCACACCCGCATGTGGTGGGCGTCCTCGACCAGGGGCACGACGGCGACACCGCCTACCTCGTGATGGAGTACATCAAAGGTCATACCCTCCGTGACGTCATCAACAACAAGGGCGCCTTGTCCCCCCGGCTCGCCCTGGCACTCATCGATCCGGTAGTCGAAGGCCTGGGGGCTGCCCACGCCGCCGGCCTGATCCATCGCGACGTCAAGCCGGAGAACGTCCTGATCGCCGACGACGGCAGGATCAAGATCGGCGACTTCGGCCTCGCCCGCGCCGTGACCACGTCAACCAGTACAGGCGCCCTGATCGGCACCGTCGCGTACCTCTCCCCCGAACTGGTCCTCGGCAAGCCGGCCGACGCGCGAAGCGACATCTACTCCACAGGCATCATGCTGTTCGAGATGCTCACCGGACGCCAGCCGTTTGACGGTGAGGTCCCCATCCAGGTGGCCTATCAGCACGTGAACTCGGCCGTGGGTGCTCCGTCAGGGCTGGTTCCGGGCCTCGCGGGGGAAGTGGACGAACTCGTGCAGTGGTGCACCGCCAGCGACCCCGAGCAACGGCCGGTGGACGGCAACGCCCTGCTGGCGGAACTCCGCCATATCCGGACCAACCTTACCGACGCCGAACTGGATCTGCAGCCCCCGGCAGCAGTTCAGGCGGCCGCGGCGGCAGGCACGGCCGCCGACGCCGGTCCCCACGCCATGACTGCGCCCCCGGCCCCCGCCCGGATGCCGTCCCGCATGCCGGCAAGCCCGCCTGGCCAGGGAGTCCAGGCAAAGCACACCGAGCTGTTGGCGCCCATTCACGGCGATAATGCCGGCCCGGCCCGCCCGACCGAAGTCATTTCGCGCACCAGCAACCCGACCACTGTGTTTTCCGACCCCGCCGCATCGAACCCCGCCGCATCGAACCCCGCCGCATCGAACCCCGCCGCATCGAACCGCAGGCCGGTCCTGCCGCCCTACGGGTTCGATGACGACGACAATCGGGAGGCTGCCCCGCTCCCCCTTAGCAAGCGGGAACAGCGGAAGCTGGACCGCCACGAGGAAAAGGAACGGTCGCGTGCCGCGGCCACTCCCGTCCGCACGCTCCGGGAGGGGAATCCCCGGCGCAGGGGCGCGCTCTGGATTGTGGTCCTGGTGATCCTGGCCCTGCTGGCCACCGGCGCGGGGTGGTTTTTCGGCATGGGACCGGGCTCCCCCGGCACCGTGCCGGCCGTGGCGAACAGGACCGTGGCCGAGGCCCAGCAGCTGCTCCGGGACGCAGGTTTCCAATCCAGCACCCAGGACGTGTTCGACGACGACGTCAAGGCCGGGCTTGTGGTGGGATCAGAGCCGGACGCCGGAACGGAAATCCGCAAATTCCAGCAAGTCTCGCTGTTCGTGTCCAAGGGGCCGCAGCTGTTTCCGCTGCCGCAGCTGAAGGGCAAGACGCTCGATGCGTCCAAGCAAGCACTCAACGGCGCCGAGATGGCGCTGGGCAAGGTCACCGAAAAGTTCGACGAGGAAGTCCCGGCCGGCACGGTGCTTGGCCAGGCTCCGGCCCCTGGAACCGCCGTGCGGCATGGGACACCGGTGAGCCTCACGGTCTCGAAGGGCCCGCAACCCATTCCGGTGCCGGACGTGCGCGGACAGGACCAGGACGCGGCCTTCCGTGCCATCGAAGCCGCCGGGCTGAAAGCCGTGTTCGCCGACGAAACGGTGCACGACAAGGACGTTCCGAAGGGCGCCGTGGTCAGCCAGGAGCCTGCTACGGGAACCCTGACACGGGGCCAGACCGTCACCCTGACGATTTCCGAGGGACCCAAGCTCGTGAAGGTGCCCAACTACATCGGCAAGCAGGCCCGCGAGGCCCGCGAAGCCCTCGAGAAGCGCGGGTTCCAGGTCCGCGTCAACGAGATCCTCGGCGGCTTCTTCGGCACGGTGCGGGACCAGGATCCCGTGGATACCGAGGTGCCCGAAGGCTCCGTCATTACTCTCACCGTGGTCTAGCCGGGCCAGCGGCCAAAAAGACCGGCGCCGGGGAATCCCTGGCGCCGGTCTTTGTGTGCGGAGTTAGGCAAGCAGCAACGCGGCCTACCGGCGGGTGAGCGCACCCGCCACGAGGAATGCCATTTCCAGCGACTGCATGTGGTTCAGGCGGGGGTCGCAGACCGACTCGTAGCGGTCGAGGAACGCTTCCTGGTCGATGGGGTCGGCGCCGCCGAGGCACTCTGCCACGTCGTCGCCGGTCATCTCGACGTGCAGGCCGCCCGGAACCGTGCCCAAGGCATGGTGCACTTCGAAGAACCCGCGCACCTCGTCAATGACGTCGTCGAAATTCCGGGTCTTGTAGCCGTTCGGCGAGGTGACGGTGTTCCCGTGCATCGGGTCGGTGACCCACAGGACCTGGGCTCCGGAGGCGGTGACCTTCTCCACGAGGGCCGGGAGCTTTTCGCGGATGTTGCCTGCACCCATGCGGGTGATGAAGGTGAGCCGGCCGGGCTCGCGGTTGGGGTCCAGCTTGTCGATGAGGCGCAGGGCGTCGTCGCCGGACGTGGACGGGCCCAGCTTGACGCCGATCGGGTTGCGGACCCGGGACAGGTAGTCCACGTGGGCGTGGTCCAGCTCGCGGGTACGCTCGCCGATCCACAGGAAGTGGCCGGAGGTGCCGTAGGGCAGGCCGGTGCGGGAGTCGATGCGGGTCAGGGCACGCTCGTAGTCGAGCAGCAGGGCCTCGTGGCTGGCGAAGAATTCAACCCGCTTGAGGGCTTCGAAGTCGGCGCCGCAGGAGGCCATGAACTTGATGGCGCGGTCGATGTCGCGCGCGAGGGACTCGTAGCGGGCGTGGGCGGGGTTCTCGGTGAAGCCCTTGTTCCAGGTGTGGACCAGGCGGAGGTCCGCGAAACCGCCCTGGGTGAAGGCCCGGATGAGGTTCAGCGTGGAAGCAGAGGTGTGGTAGGCGCGCAGCATGCGGCTGGCATCGTGGGCCCGCGACTCGGGGGTGAAGTCGTAGCCGTTGACGATGTCGCCGCGATATGCCGGCAGCGTGACGCCGTCACGGGTCTCGTCGTTGGAGGAGCGCGGCTTGGCGAACTGGCCGGCCATGCGCCCCATCTTGATGACGGGCATCGCCGCGCCGTAGGTCAGGACCACCGCCATCTGCAGGATCGTCTTCACGCGGGCGCTGATCTTGTCCGCCGTGGCACCCTCAAAGGTCTCGGCGCAGTCACCGCCCTGGAGCAGGAAGGCCTTGCCCTGGGCTGCGGCGGCGAGACGCTCGCGCAGGATGTCCACCTCACCCGCGAAAACGAGTGGCGGGAGGGCCGACAGTTCCTTGACGGATGCCTTGAAGACCTCGGAGTCCTGCCAGCTCGGCTGCTGCGAGATGGGAAGGTCCCGCCAGTTGTCGAGTCCCGGATAGTTGGCAGCACCGCTCTGCGAAGTGCTGGTCAGGGAAGAGGCAGGTTTTGCAGATAGCTCAGTCACACTACTAAGAGTAGATGGCCGGACGGGCTTCGGGACACCCGGACTGTCATCCGCCCGGCAGCGCCGTCACAGATGCAGCGCCTTCGCAGATGCGGGCCGGCACATGCACCTATGCTGACCGGGACGTGCCGGCGTCCCCGGGTTCTTCCTCCGACTTCCCCGCCAGCCTGAGCTTGACCACGGAGGCGTACTCGTCCACGTACTCCTGCCCGGAGAGCCGCATGAGCTCGTACATGACCTCGTCCGTGACGGACCGCTGGATCAGCCGGTCATCAGCCAGGCCCGCATACCGGCTGAAGTCCAGCGGTTTACCGAAGATCATTCCGATGCGGCGGATGTTCGGCAGCCGCTTGCCGATGGGCTGGACCTTGTCCGTTCCGATCATCGCCACCGGGATGACCGGGACACCGGCCTGGAGCGCCAACCGCGCCACCCCTACCTTCCCGCGGTACAGCCGAGAGTCGGGGCTGCGCGTTCCCTCGGGGTAGATGCCCAGCAGCCCGCCGTGCGTCAGCACGTCCATGCCCGCCTCGAGGGAGGCAGCCGAGGCCGCCCCGCCGGAACGGTCCATGGGGAGCTGGTTGGTCAGCCGGAAGAACATGGCGGTCAGCCGGCCCTTGAGGCCGGTGCCCGTGAAGTACTCGGACTTGGCCAGGAAAATGACGGGCCGCGGCACCATCAGCGGCATGAAGATCGAATCCGAAAATGAGAGGTGGTTGGAGGCGATGATGGCCGCACCTTCGGACGGAATGTTGTCCAGCCCTTTGACCCACGGCCGGAAAAGAGTGCGGACCACCGGCCCCAGGAAGATCCGCTTCATGACCCAATAGAACACGTGTCTTACCTCTCCGGAAGGCTGCCGCCGGGGCGTTCACAGGGCCCGGCGGCACTGCAATGCAACCCTACTCTAGTGAGAATTGTCCGGAACAGTGACACGATGGTTTCATGACAGAAAGCAGCGACCGCACAAGGCCCGCCGCTTTCAGCTACGCGGGACACGGAGCCAACGCACGGATCGGAATCGCGATTTCGCACGGCTTCACCGGCAGCCCCCTCAGCATCCTGCCGTGGGCCGAATACCTGGCGGCACGCGGCTTCGCCGTCTCCGTTCCGCTGCTCCCCGGGCACGGGACCAGCTGGCAGGATCTGGCCGGGACCGGATGGCGGGAGTGGCACGGCGCCTTCGAACGGGCATATCTGGACCTGGCCGCGAGGACCGACGAATGCTACGTGGCCGGCCTCTCGATGGGCGGTGCAATCGCCCTGCTCACCGCATCCCGCCACGCCGTGGCGGGCGTCGCCGTCGTCAATCCCGGCCTCAGCTTCTATGACCAACGTGTCCGGATCATCGGCCTGCTGAAGTACGTCCAACGAACCACCGTGCCCATAGCCGAGGAAAATCCGACGGCACCCCACACTGACGACGGCGACTACTCCCTGACGCCGCTGGCGGCGGTTCACCAGCTGAAGCGGCTGTTCGCTGCCGCCGCCCGCGGGCTGCCGCGGATCACCGCCCCGGTGCTGGTCTTCAAGTCGGACAATGACGCGGTGGTACCCCCGAGCTCGCTGAGCCTGATCCGGAAGCGGCTCACCTCGGCAGCCCTGGACGTGGTGCCGCTTCCGAACAGCGGCCATGTGGCTACGCTGGACACGGACGCCCAGGAAATTTTCGAGTCCTCGGCGCGGTTTTTCCAGCTGCATTCCCGAAGCCACATACCGTCGGAGAAGTCATGACCACAGTTCCCGATCACAGCCCGTTCAGCAGCGCCTTCTCCGGCGAGGGGCCATCCATCGGCGTCGCCCTTTCCCATGGCTTCACCGGCAGCCCGCACAGCCTGCGTTCGTGGGCCCAGGCCTTTGCAGACGCCGGCTTTGCCGTCAGGATGCCACTGCTGCCGGGCCACGGGACCACCTGGCAGGAGCTTTCCCGCAGCCGCTGGATGCAGTGGCACGAGGCGATGGACGCCGCCTACCTGGAACTCGAGTCCGAGTGCGACCTCGTCTTCGCCGCCGGCCTCTCCATGGGCGGAGCCCTGGCACTGCGCCTGGCCGCGACCAGGCCCGTGGCCGGTGCCATCGTGGTCAACCCCGGGCTCGTCATCGATGACCGCCGGGCCCCGCTGGCCGGCATCCTGAAACTGGTCCTCAAGAGCACGCCGGCCATCGCCAACGACATCCGCAAGCAGGGCGTCGACGAGGGCGCATATTCGCGGACCCCTGTGGCAGCGGCCCACGAACTCAATAAGATGTTTAAGGACACGGTCCGGCTGCTGCCACGCATCACGGCACCGGTGCGCGTGTTCCGCTCCACGGTTGACCATGTGGTGTCGGATTCCAGCATCGTGGCCCTGCAGCGCGGGCTCACCCACGCCCCGCTGCAGCTCACGCGGCTCAGCAACAGTTACCACGTGGCCACGCTGGACCATGACGCCGACCAGATCTTCAGCGGCTCGGTGGACTTCATCCGCTCCGTAGTGGCGGACATCCGCCGGGCATCCGCCGACTCCGCGACAGCCAGCCAGAAGGGCGCCACCGATGAATAGGCCTGATTCGAATTCATCCGATCCGAGTGCCAACCAGGACGAC
This sequence comes from Arthrobacter globiformis, assembly GCF_046536215.2. Lineage (GTDB taxonomy): Bacteria > Actinomycetota > Actinomycetes > Actinomycetales > Micrococcaceae > Arthrobacter > Arthrobacter globiformis_E. Next base: position 1,178,649 of record NZ_CM143421.1, read on the forward strand.
GCCGTCTGGCTGGACCTGGTTGCCCGGCTCACGGGTGACACGACCGCTCCGGATGCAGCCGATGTGCCCAGCGACGGGGAATCCGCCACACCGGGGTCTGCGCGCCATCACGGCGGCCCCCGGCACAGCGCTGCCGCCAACGTCGAGACCGGCGAAGAAGCGGGCGACGCGGGCGCCGGCCCGGCACCGGCGGAACAGTCTGACGCCGGCTCCAGCCCGGAGAGCGCTGTGAAACACTTCACCGACTTCGATCCCCTGGGCCTGGCGCCCCGGGCGCCACGCGAGCCGTCCGCCGCCGAGCGGCAGCAGGCTGCCGAGCAGGCCAAAGCCGCTGAGCGGGAGAAGGCCGCCCGGCCCGGGCAGGGCGACATTCCGGCCGGCGCCGGGGATCCGCGCGACTACACCGTCGACGACGACGGCGAGTTCGTCCCGGAGGAGCCGCCCAAGCTCTCGGCCACGGACCCGCTGACGATGCTGGCGTGGCTGGGCGCCGTGGGTGCCCCGGTCGCCCTGGTGCTGTCGTCGATGTTCTGGCGCTCCGCGCCGCTGCTGGCAATCCTGGGCATGGTGGCTGTCTTCATCGCGGCTGTGGTGTATCTGATCATGAAGCTGCCGCAGGAGAAGGACGAGAACGACGACGGCGCCCGGGTCTGACGCTTTTGGTCAGCGGTGCGTGCGGCTGCTGGCCCGGGACAGGTCGGCAGCGCCGATCAGGCCGGCGTTGGGCCCCAGGGCGGCAAGGTCGATTTCCGCTGCGGGACGGAATCCGCGGCCGGTGAGGTTGCGGGCGAAGGCCTTGCGCGCGGGGGCCACCAGCAGTTCGCCGGCCGCGCACAGCCCGCCGCCGATCACGAACTTCCCGGGATCGAGGGCGGCGGCAAGGTTCGCCAGCCCCAGTCCGAGCCAGTTCCCAACGTCCTCAAGGAGTTCCCGGGAGGCGGCGTCGCCGGCAATGGCCAGTTCGGTCACCGTGGCTCCGGTGATGCGCTCGGCGCTTCCGTCCACGGCCTTGAGGAGTTCCTGGGCCACCGGCGAGTTCGCCAAGGCAAGTTCCCGGGCCTCGCGGCCCAGTGCGTTGCCGGAGGCGTACTGTTCCCAGCAGCCGCGGTTGCCGCATTCGCACCGGTGGCCGCCCGGCATGATGATCTGGTGGCCGAACTCCCCCGCCACGCCAAACCTGCCGCGCTCAACGTGCCCGTCCATCACCATGGCTCCGCCGATGCCGGTACCGAGGGTGATGCAGACCAGCCGGTCCTGCCCCTGCCCGGCGCCAAAGCGCCACTCGGCCCAGGCCGCGGCGTCGGCGTCGTTAACGAGCATGACGGTGCGGCGCAGCAGGTGCTGCAGGTTTTCGCGGAGCGGTTCGTTCCGCCAGGCGAGGTGCGGGCTGAACAGCACCGTACCGCCGTCGAGGTCCATCCAGCCGGCAGCGCCAATGCCCACCGATCTGATCCGGGCACCGGCGCTCAGTTCCTCGACCAGTTCCACGATGACGCGCTCCACGGCACGCGGATCACTTCCCGGCGTTGAGCGCCGGGCCTCCCGCAGGATGCGGCCCTCCGCGTCCACCACGCCAGCGGCAACTTTGGTGCCGCCAATGTCGATGCCGATGGCAAGGCCCCGGCGGCCCAGCCGCAGCTGCTGCCGGAATAAACGGTGGCCGGCCAGCTGTCCCTCGTGCCCCGTTACCGGGCGCCTTGATACTGATTGCTGTGACCTTGAAAGCGGTGACATTGAATGCTGCAACGCCGCGCGCCGGGCCGCCCATCCCCTGGCCAGGCCGCCCCGGTTCGAGTCAGGGGATGGGGCTGGCTGCTCGTTGGGCGGGGAGGGCTGCATAGTCCCCCATTCTAGGTGTCACGGCAGGGCGTCTTCGCAGGCGCGACACACAAGCGACACGTGGGCACACTTGGCGGCTTGCGTCCCGCCGCCGTAAAGTTACCGACGGGTAACCTGGATCTGCCGGCCGCCGGCGGGTGACGTACTAAGGTTAGGACTACCCGCTGCGGCCAACGGATATCAAAGGAGCTAACGTGCGCGAATTCAGCGTTCCGCCCTTGGCGAACGTACCTCTGGACAGCAACATCACGGACCTTGTACTGCGCCAAGCAGCGAAGGAGTCCAACCCTGCCCTGTTTTCGCGCCTCGATTCCGCCGGCCAGTGGCAGGACATCCGCGCCAAGGAATTCCTGGCCGACGTATCTGTCCTCGCCAAGGGGCTCATCGCCAGCGGCGTCGGTGCAGGCGACCGCGTGGGCATCATGTCGCGGACCCGCTACGAGTGGGCGCTCATCGACTTCGCCATCTGGTTCGCAGGTGGCGTTTCCGTTCCCATCTATGAAACGTCGTCGCCCTCCCAGGTCGCCTGGAACCTGGGCGATTCCGGTGCCGTCGCCGCATTCGGCGAATCGGACCACCACGAAAACATCATCCGGCAGGCCGCAGCCACCGAGGGCCTCGAGGCACTGACCCACGTGTGGCAGCTCGAGGGGGACGGCCTCGACTCCGTGCGTGCAGCCGGCGCCGCCGTCAGCGACGAGGAGCTCGAGGTCCGGCGGCGCTCCGCCGGGCTGCGCGACCTCGCCACCATCATCTACACCTCCGGCACCACCGGCCGGCCCAAGGGCTGCGAACTCACGCATGGAAACTTCGTGGAGCTGTCCGAGAACGCGCTGGCCACCTCGCTGAGCGGTGTTGTCAACCAGCAGTCCCGGACCATCATGTTCCTGCCGCTGGCGCATGTCTTCGCCCGCTTCATCTCGGTCCTGGCCGTGGCTGCGGGCGTCACGGTGGCGCACACCCCCGACATCAAGCACCTCCTGCCCGACCTGCAGAGCTACAAGCCGACGTTCATCCTGGCTGTTCCGCGCGTATTCGAAAAGGTCTACAACTCGGCCCTCACCAAGGCCGAGGACGGCGGCAAGGGAGCCATCTTCCACAAGGCCGCCGAGACCGCTATCGCCTACTCGCGGGCACGTCAGACAGGCGGCGCCGGCCTGGGCCTGAAGCTCAGGCACGCCATCTTCGACAAGCTCGTCTACGGCAAGCTCCGCGCCGCCATGGGCGGCGAGGTTGCCCACGCGGTGTCCGGCGGCGGCCCGCTGGGCGAGCGGCTGGGCCACTTCTTCCAGGGCATCGGCCTGCAGATCCTGGAAGGCTACGGGCTCACCGAAACCACCGCACCCGTCAGCGTCAACACGCCGGAACGGATCAAGATCGGCACCGTCGGTGCCCCGATTCCCGGCAACAGCGTCCGGATAGCCGACGACGGCGAGATCCTCGTCAAGGGCGCCTGCGTCATGCGCGGGTACTACCAGCGCCCCGACCTGACCGCGGAGTCATTCGCTGACGGCTGGTTCCGCACCGGTGACATCGGCCAGCTCGACGACGACGGCTACCTGCTGATTACCGGCCGGAAGAAGGAAATCATCGTCACCGCCGGCGGCAAGAATGTGGTTCCCGCGCTGCTCGAGGACCAGATCCGGGCTGATGCGCTCGTGTCGCAGGTACTCGTCGTGGGTGACAACCGCCCGTTCATCGGCGCCCTCGTGACGCTCGATGAGGAAGCCCTTCCGGGCTGGCTGCAGCGCCATGGCCTGCCCGCGGACACTTCCGTGAACGACGCCGCCGGCCACGCCGAGGTCAAGGCCGCCGTGCAGGAGCTCATCAACCAGGCCAACCAGTCGGTGTCACAGGCTGAGGCCATCAAGTCCTTCCGGATCGTGCCAAGCGACTTCACCGAAGCCTCCGGCCACCTGACGCCATCCATGAAGGTCAAGCGTGCCCAGGTCATGAAGGACTTCGAGGGCGTGATCGACGAAATGTACAAGTCCCCGAAGCCCACCCGCGCCTAAAGTCTGGAGTTTTTGTCCGCTTGTCGCGACTTCAGGGGCCTGCAGAGGCCAATAAGTGGACAAAAACTCCCGACGGCGGGGCAGTATCCGCCTAGTCCCCCTGCTGCAGTTCGTCCACCACCAGCGCGGCCAGCTCCACGGCGGCGGCGCGGGTAGCCGGCTTCAGCTGGCCGAGGCGGATCCGCGAGCCTTCCGCCAGGTGCCGGTCGTGCGGAATCCGCACCACATTCTTGACCCGGGACAGGAAGTGCTCCTCGATTTCGCCGATGTTGACCCGGGTGCGGTCGCCGGCGGCCATGTTGATGACCACTGTTGCCTTGGCGACGAGGTCCTGGCGGCCGTGGGCTTCAAGCCAGAACAGTGTCTCGGACGCGAGCCGGGCCTCGTCCACGCTGCCGCCGGAGACGAGCACCACGGCGTCCGCCTTTTCCAGCGTGCCCTTCATGACCGAGTGGACCATGCCGGTGCCTGAGTCGGTGAGCACGATCGAGTAGTACCGGCCCAGGATGTCTGTGACGGCGCGGTAGTCGGCGTCGTCGAATGCGTGTGCCACCATGGGATCGGTGTCCGAGGCGAGCACATCGAGGCGTGAACCGTCCCGTGCCGTGTAGTTGGACAGCTGCGCGAACGAGTCCACCGTGAACCTGTCCTTCACCAGCTGCCGGGCGGTGAAGTCGGCCCTTCCGGGCGAGCGGTCCGAGAGCGTGCCCCGGTCCGGATTCGCATCCATCGCGATGACCCGGTCCTCGCGCAGCTCCGCCAGCACCATGCCGAGGAGCGTGGTGACGGTGGTCTTGCCCACTCCGCCCTTGCGCGAGAGCACGGGCACGTAGCGGGTCCGCTCCCCCAGCCGCATGGCGATGCGGTGCTCCATGGCCCGCTGGATACGGACCTGGTCCGAATCGCCCAGGTTCACGTAGCCGAAGGTCGCCTGGTAGAGCCAACGGCGCCAGCCCGAAACAGGAGCTGCTGCGGTCCTGGTGAGGAGACGGTCGGCGGTCAGCGCGGAAGCGGGCTCCGGCCCCTCGAGTTTTTCCCGGCGGCCGGGAAGCTCCTTTGTCTCCTCGGCGGGCGACCCTCCACCCGGAGCGGCTGGACTGGCAGGTTCGGCTGAGGCTGGCGCATTTGCCGGCTGTCCGCCGGCTGCCTCAGTATCCACGGCTGCAGCGCCTGCTTCACCAGGGCTGACGGTGCCGGGTCCTGCGGTCACCACGGGCATGGCGGCTGTTGCCGGCCCGTGCTGAACCGCACCGCTGACTGCCGAGAGCGAGCCGGCGGAGGTGCGGTCCTGGGCGTCGGAAACAGTCACCACGCTGAAGTCCCCGGCCGGCGCCCCGCCGGCAGCGTCTGACGGTGACAGATCAGCGGCGTCTGACAGATCGGCGGCGTCCGTTGGCGGGACAGCCTCAGCTTCTGACTGCGGCACGTCCGCAGCGTCCGCCAGGGTAACGTCCGCCGGAGACACGCTGCCCGCCTCGTCCGCAGTGCTGGCAACGCTGTCCTGGGAGATGGTGGGGCTCCGGTCGGGGCGCGGGCCGGGCTTGGGCGTGTTGGTCTGCGTCATGGCTTCCGCTCTGTCTTGTGCTGGCCGCCGGTCGGGTTCCGGCTGCCGGTGTGGTTCGGAAACGGCTGTGGGGGCGGCTTGGCGCCGTCCCCACAACCTTTTTCTGTTTTCCACCCTACCTGCAGGGCGGCCACCGGCCGTCCTGCAGGCAGTTCAGCGGTAATCTACTGTCGTTTATTCGACAACGATCAGCAGGTCACCGCCCTGGACCTGTTCCACAGCGGAAATGGCCAGCCGCGTCACCTTGCCGCCCACCGGCGTCGTGATGGAGGCCTCCATCTTCATCGCCTCGATGGTGGCGATGGTGTCGCCGGCGTTGACGGTGTCGCCGGCCTTGACGGTGACCGTCACGGCGCCCGCGAAGGGAGCTGCGACGTGGCCCGGAACGGACGGGTCAGCCTTCTCGGCCGTCTTCACATTGCTGACCACGGACTTGTCGCGCACCGAGACCGGGCGGGATTGGCCGTTGAGCGTGCACATGACCGTGCGCATGCCCTTCTCGTCCGGCTCCGACACAGCTTCGAGGGACGCGATGAGGCGCACACCCTTTTCGAGCTGGATCACGTGCTCCTCGCCGCGCTGCAGGCCGTAGAGGTAGTCGCGGGTATCCAGGACCGAAACGTTGCCGTACGTCTCCCTGCTCTTGAGGTAGTCCTTGGTGGGACCGGCGAAGAGCAGCCGGTTCAGCGTCTGCTGGCGGGTCTTGGAGTCGCTGCGGAGAGCCGCACTGTCCTCGGCGCTCAGTTCGGCGTCGCGCACCTTCACGCTGCGGCCCTGGAGGGCCTTGGTGCGGAACGGTTCCGGCCAGCCTCCGGGAGGATCGCCCAGTTCGCCGGAGAGGAACCCGATGACGGAGTCCGGGATGTCGTAGTTCTGCGGGTTCTCGTTGAAGTCGGCCGGGTCTGCGTTCAGGCCCACCAGGTGCAGTGCGAGGTCGCCCACCACCTTGGACGACGGTGTCACCTTGACCAGGTGGCCCAGGATCCGGTCGGCAGCCGTGTACATGTCCTCGATCGCCTCGAAGCGCTCGCCCAGGCCCAGCGCAATGGCCTGCTGACGGAGGTTGGACAACTGCCCGCCCGGGATTTCGTGCTGGTAGACGCGGCCGGTAGGACCCGGCAGTCCCGACTCGAAGGGAGCATAGACCCTGCGGACGGCCTCCCAGTACGGCTCGAGGGAGCTGACGGCGGCCAGGCTGAGGCCCGTGTCGCGTTCCGTGTGGGCCAGGGCGGCAACCAGGGCCGACGCCGACGGCTGGCTCGTGGTGCCGGCCAGGGATGCCGAGGCGACATCCACGGCGTCCACGCCCGCGTCAACTGCCGAGAGCAGCGTGGCGAGCTGGCCGCCGGCGGTGTCGTGGGTGTGCAGGTGGACCGGGAGGTCGAAGCGTTCCCGCAGCGCCGAGACGAGTTTCGCGGCGGCAGCCGGACGCAGCAGGCCTGCCATGTCCTTGATGGCGAGGATGTGGGCTCCCGCTTCGACGATTTTGTCCGCCAGGCCCAGGTAGTAGTCCAGCGTGTAGAGCTTCTCGTTCGGGTCCAGCATGTCGCCCGTGTAGCACAGTGCCACCTCGGCGACGGCGGTTCCGGTGGCGCGGACAGCGCGGATGGCAGGTGCCATCTGGCTGACGTCGTTCAGTGCATCGAAGATCCGGAAGATGTCGATGCCCGTGGCCGCTGCCTCGTTGACGAAGGCCTCGGTCACTTCCTCGGGGTACGGGGTGTAGCCCACGGTGTTCCGGCCGCGGAGCAGCATCTGCAGGCAGACGTTCGGCAGGGCTTTGCGCAGCGCGGCGAGCCGGTCCCAGGGGTCCTCGCCGAGGAACCGCAGGGCAACGTCGTAGGTGGCGCCGCCCCAGGCCTCAACGGACAGCAGTTCCGGCAGGAGGGTGGACACCGCAGGTGCGGCGGCCAGCAGATCCCTGGTGCGGACGCGGGTGGCCAGCAGGGACTGGTGCGCGTCGCGGAACGTGGTGTCGGTGACGGCGACGGCCTTCTGCTCGCGCAGGGCCTTGGCGAACCCCTCCGGGCCGAGTTCCAGCAGCCGCTGGCGGGAGCCGGGGCGGGCCTCGGCGCCGGCGACGGCCGGGAGCTTGTCCGCGGGGTCGGTGCGGACCGGAAGTTCGCCGTTCGGCTTGTTCACGGTGACCTCGGCGAGCCAGGTCAGCAGCTTGGTGCCGCGGTCGGCGGAGACGCGCGCCTTCAGCAGTTCGGGCCGCTCGTCGATGAAGGAGGTGGCCACGTTGCCGGCGATGAAGTCGGCGTCGTCCAGGACGGCCTGCAGGAAGGAAATGTTGGTGGAGACACCGCGGATACGGAACTCCGCCAGCGCCCGGCGCGCCCGGGCGACAGCTGCGGGGTAGTCCCGGCCGCGGCAGGTGAGCTTCACCAGCATGGAGTCGAAGTGGGGGCTGATCTCGGCACCCGAGTAGACGGTGCCGCCGTCGAGCCTTACACCCGCGCCGCCGGCGGAGCGGTAACCGGTGATCTTTCCGACGTCGGGCCGGAAGCCGTTGGCCGGGTCCTCGGTGGTGATGCGGCTCTGCAGCGCGGCGCCCTTGAGGAAGACGGTCTCCTGGGACAGGCCCAGGTCGGCAAGGGTTTCGCCGGCGGCGATGCGCATCTGCGCCTGGACGAGGTCAACGTCGGTGACCTCTTCCGTGACGGTGTGCTCCACCTGGATGCGGGGGTTCATTTCGATGAAGACGTGCTGGCCGGCGCGTTCGCCCACGGTGTCCACGAGGAACTCGACCGTTCCGGCGTTGACGTAGTTCAGGGCCTTGGCGAACTTCACGGCGTCCCGGTAGAGGGCCTGGCGGATGCCTTCGTCCAGGTTCGGGGCCGGGGCAATCTCAATGACCTTCTGGTGGCGGCGCTGGATGGAACAGTCACGCTCGAAGAGGTGCATGACGTTGCCCTCGGCGTCGGCCAGGATCTGGACCTCGATGTGGCGCGGGCGGAGCACGGCCTGTTCGAGGAACATGGTGGGGTCGCCGAAGGCCGCGTCAGCTTCGCGCATGGCGGACTGCAGCGCCTCGGGCAGGGCCTCGCGGGTGTCGACGCGGCGCATGCCGCGCCCGCCGCCGCCTGCCACGGCCTTGGCGAAGATGGGGAAACCGATTTCGTCCGCAGCAGCGAGAAGCTCGTCGAGGTCCTTTGACGGCGCGCTGGACTTCAGCACGGGGACGCCGGCCTTGCGGGCGGCCTCCAGTGCGGCCACCTTGTTGCCCGCGAGCTCAAGGACCTCCGCGGGCGGACCCACGAAGGTGATGCCCGCGGCCTTGGCTGCATTCGCCAGGTCCGGGTTCTCGGAGAGGAAGCCGTAGCCGGGGTAGATGGCGTCCGCACCGGACTCCTTCGCAACCCGCACCACCTCGTCAACGTCCAGGTAGGCGCGGACGGGGTGTCCCTCTTCGCCAATCAGATACGCCTCATCGGCCTTCTGGCGGTGGATCGAGTTACGGTCCTCGTTGGGGAACACGGCGACTGTCTTGGCGCCCAGTTCGTAGCCGGCGCGGAAAGCACGGATTGCGATTTCTCCGCGGTTGGCCACCAGAATCTTGGAAAACATACTTCTCCTGCATCATTGCGGGTGTATCGGTGAGTGGTCACAGTGTGTAAGACGGGCCGGACGAAACACAAATCATTGTGTCTACCATCACAGAATTATCCGTCATGTCCGAACCATATTCACCGTCGTCCCGTAATTGGCACCGCTCTTGCCGCCACGATTTGCCGCCCTTGGGCTGCCGCTTCCAGTGCTGATGAACAACGACGGCGGGCCGGCCGGCCGGGGAGGCATGCCCGGATCCCGATAAGAAGGGATTCCGGCCGAGGTCAACATATGATGAATGGGGCGGCGGAAGCCTGCCCCTGTTCCTGCAGCACCATCCGGGAGCACCGGAACGGAACGTACCCCAACACGGCAACCGGCGTTAGGTATTGGTTTAACAAGTGCAAGTAGTCAGCATCAGCAGCCTCAAGGGCGGTGTCGGCAAGACATCCGTTACCACCGGACTGGCGTCTGCGGCACTGGCCGCAGGCATCCCAACCCTCGTAGTTGACCTCGATCCCCATGCCGACGCCACCACCGCCCTCGGGGTGCAGCCCAGCGACAAGCTGGACATCGGCAGGATGCTGAAGAATCCGCGCAAGGCCAACATCGCCGGGAACGTGGTGCCCAGCGGCTGGATCAGCCGGGTAGCCGTCAACGGTTCCGGACCGGCGGTGCTTGATGTCGCCGTCGGCTCCGCTTACACCGGCATCTACGACCGGCCCGACCTTGGCAAGCGCGATCTGCGCAGGCTCGCCGCGGTGCTCGCCGGCGCCACTGCTTACGAACTCATCCTGGTGGACTGCCCGCCGTCGCTGAACGGCCTCACCCGCATGGCCTGGTCGGCGAGCAACAAGGTGGCCCTGGTGGCTGAGCCCGGGCTCTTCTCCGTGGCCGGCACGGAACGCACCATGCGGGCCATCCAGCTGTTCAGGCAGGAATTCGCGCCGAATCTCTCCCCCGCCGGCATTGTGGCCAACCGGGTGCGCTCCGGTTCTTCCGAGCACGCGTTCCGGCTTGCCGAGATGCAGGCGATGTTTGGCGACCTCCTGCTGGCTCCGCATATCCCGGAGCAGGCCAACTGGCAGCAGATCCAGGGCGCGGCGCATTCCGTCCACCATTGGCCCGGCGACTCCGCCAAAACCGCGGCCGGGCTGTACGACACGCTGCTGGAGAATCTCATGGCCACCAACAAGACCAGCCGCAGCAGGGTGGCCCGCTAACCGCGCGCACAGGAGTTTTCGACGCCGGATCTCACCTAAGTGTGTTGAGACAGCAAAAGGCCGCCTCCCCGACGGGAGGCGGCCTTTTGTTTGATTCCGCTAGCCGATCTTGCGCGCTGCGCGGCGCTTGCTGAGTTCATCGTCCGGGAACGTCTGTTCGCCGGCATGCTCGCTGGGCAGCGAGGCCAGGCTCCCCTCGACTTCGCGCCACACACGGCCGACGGCGATGCCGAACACGCCCTGGCCGCCCTGCACGAGGTCGATGACCTCATCCGCAGACGTACATTCGTAAACACTGGCGCCGTCGCTCATGAGGGTGATCTGGGCCAGGTCCTCAACACCGCGTTCACGGAGGTGCTCCACCGCACTGCGGATCTGCTGCAGCGATACGCCGGTGTCCAGCAGGCGCTTGACCACTTTCAGGACCAGAATGTCGCGGAAACCGTAGAGCCGCTGCGAACCGGAGCCCGCTGCGCCGCGGACTGCGGGCTCCACCAGGCCGGTACGGGCCCAGTAGTCGAGCTGCCGGTAGGTGATGCCGGCGGCCTTGCAGGCGGTGGGCCCGCGGTAGCCGGCGTCCTCGTCCAGAACCGGGAGATCCTCAGTGAAGAGAAGGCCCTGAGCACCGCTTGCGGGCACGGCAACGCCGGCCGTCGAGGGTTGCTTCAGCTCGCCTGCTTCGCCTTTCGGACTCACGTGGATCCTCCTTGTCATGAGCTCCCCTGGGGAAGTTGCCGCAACAGCTGCTACACGCACGAAGTCCGGATGAAATTCATGCTTGTAATTCGGCCGGAGTAGCACTTTCCAGTGTGACTTGCGCCGCTGTCGTATGCAATGGGAACTTGGTACCTTCGACGTTAGGCCTGCCACGGCCCAAGGTCAAAGACGTTCGCATCATTAGTGGGGCGTGTCGAAAGTTTCAGGCTTAACTTTAACCTTAACGTGACCTTAGCCGTCGAAGTCCTCGGGCTCGACGTCGTCCAGGAACTCTCGGAACCTGCGCAGCTCGCGCTCTTCCTCCACGGTGGGACCGGGCTCCGTGTCCTCGCCCTCGTCGTGTTCGGTGATGCGCACGCCGGCCTCGTCCATGACAGAGTCGGCGCACCAGATCCGGCACTTGGCACGCAGCGCGATCGCGAGGGCGTCCGATGCCCTGGAGCTCACCGTGGCCCCGTTGTCGAACTGCAGCTGGCCGTAGAAGATGTTGTCCTCCACGGCCACGATGTTCACGCTGACCACGGAATGGCCGAGGGTCTCCACGACGTCAACCAGGAGGTCGTGCGTCATGGGCCGCGGCGGCACGACGCCCTGCTGGGCCAGCGCAATGGCGCTTGCCTCGGGCGTCCCGATCCAGATGGGAACGTGGCGTTCCCCGTGCATCTCGCGGAGCAGGACCAGGGGCTGGTTGGAGGGCAGTTCGATGCGGACGCCCACAATCTCGACTTCGATCATCAGATTTCCATCCGCGAGATACGGTCCTGGACAAGCGCCCGGTGCAGGGTGAGGCAAAGGTCGCTGATTTCCCGGGCGGCTTCCGCCGCGCGGGCCTGCGACGCCGCGTCCCTGCGCGAGGTGAGGGTGGCTACGGCGCGTTCCACGAGTCCGAACTCGCGCTCCGCCGCCGCCTGGAAGGGCCGGAGGTGCCGGGGCTCCAGGCCGTGGCTCTCCAGCTGGACACAGGCACGGGCCACCTGGAGCGCGTGCTCGTCGAACTTGCCGTCGGTGTGCCCGATGAGGCCGAAGCTGAGCAGGGACTGCAGGAGCGGCACGCTGGCGCCCGACTCCGCGCGCAGCTGCTCCTCACTGAGCCTGCGTGCCTTGTTCTGCAGCTCCGAAGCGAGCTCGTCCGAGACGATCCGCGGGGAGACGGTAACCCCGGGCGGAAGGTTCTCGGGCCGTTCGCCCCGGTCGATGGCGTCGAGGTAGTCCTTGATGACCTTCAGCGGCAGGTACTGGTCGCGCTGCAGCGACAGGACAAAGCGCAGCCGTTCGACGTCGCTGTCGGAGTACTGCCGGTAGCCCGCGGGCGTGCGCCGGGGATTGATGAGCCCCTTTTCCTCAAGGAATCTGATTTTCGACGCCGTCATGCTCGGAAAGTCATCGCTCAGCTGAGCGAGCACTTCCCCGATGTTCAGGACCAGCGGTCCCCGGCGCTCCGGTTGTGCCATTGCCACAGGCAGCCGCTCCGAATCAGACGCGTCCTGCTGCGCGGGCAGGGCTCAGGTAGAAGGTGAGGCGGAACTTGCCAATCTGGACTTCGTTTCCGGACCTCAGTTCCACGCTGTCCACGCGGTCATGGTTGACGTAGGTGCCGTTCAGGCTTCCGGTGTCCACCACCTCGAAGCTCCGCGGCGTGCGGCGGAACTCGACGTGGCGGCGGGAGACCGTCACGTCGTCGAGGAAGATATCAGCGTCCGGGTGCCGCCCGGCCGTGGTGACATCGGAGTCAAGGAGGAAGCGGGCACCCGAGTTCGGCCCGCTGTGGGCCACGAGCAGGGCGGAGCCGGAGGGCAGCGCCTCAACAGCAGAGCGTTCCTCCGGGGAGAGCTTGGGTACGATCGTGGGCTCTTCATGAACCGGAGTGAGGTTAATCGAGGTGGTTTCCGAGGCCCCGCCCGCACCTGTGCCGTAATCGCCGTGGGTGTGGTTCTGTTCGCCGCCAACCATGGATTCCTCCTCCTTCGTTGCAGATGTCCCCCTGCAATCAACGCGTACCGTCCGGAACTGCCTGGCAGCTCCGATATGCCGCCCGCCGTCCGGCCGTTGGACTCCATTGCTGGACTCCTGGGCCGGGCAGCGGGACCGGTTAGCTTTAGCCTACCTGTTGTTCGTACTCCGATGCACTGAGCAGGGAATCCACTGCATCAGGTTCGGCGAGCTTGACCTCGATAAGCCAGCCGTCGCCGTAGGGATCGGAGTTGATGAGTGCGGAATCGCTGTCCAGTGCCTCGTTGCGGGCCACGATCTCGCCGGAAACAGGCGCGTAGATGTCGCTTACGCTCTTGGTGGATTCAACCTCACCGACGACGTCGTTTGCCTTAACAGTGGTGCCAACTTCGGGCATCTGGGCGTACACGACATCCCCGAGCGCGTCCTGGGCGAAGTCGGTGATCCCCACGCGGACAACACCATCGGCATTCGGTGCGGTCACCCATTCGTGTTCGGCGGTGTAGGACAGATCAGAGGGAATGTTGCTCATCAGGGGCCTTTCATCGGGTCAATCACCAATGTCAACGGAGGCGTAGGGAACAGCCACCGGTTGAAAGTATATGCACAAGTCCCTGGCCGCCGGATGTGCCATTATGCCCCGCGGGAACCGCCCAATCCGGCACCCCGTGTGGCAAAGTGGTGCCATGCCGGAACTACCCGAGGTGGCCGCACTGAGCACGTTCCTCGACACGCGGCTGCGCGGCGCAGTGCTGGAGAAGCTGCAGGTCCTGTCTGTGGCCGTGCTCAAGACGGCCGACCCGCCCTACACGGTCCTTGCGGGCCGGACGGTCACCGGCGTGGAGCGGTTCGGGAAGTTCGTCAGCATCGACGCCGGCGGCCTGTATTTCGTCTTCCACCTCGCCAGGGCGGGCTGGGTCCGTTACACCGAAAAACCCTCGCCCGATCCGCTCCGGCCCGGGAACGGTCCGATTGCGGCCCGCCTGCATCTTGCCGGGGCGGACGGCGGGAAGATGGGCATCGACCTGACCGAGGCCGGCACCAAGAAGGGCCTGGCAATCTACGTGGTCCGCAAGCCCGATGACGTCCACGGCATCGCCGAGCTCGGTCCGGATCCGCTGATCCCCGCGTTCAGCCGCGAGATGTTCGCCGAGATCCTGGCCGGGCACGCGCACCAGATCAAGGGCGTGCTGCGCAGCCAGAGCGTCATCGCGGGCATTGGTAACGCCTACAGCGACGAAATCCTGCACGCAGCGAAAATCTCCCCGTTCGCCATGGCCAATTCGCTGGACCCGGTGAAAGTCGGGATCCTCTACGACGCCATCCACACCGTTCTCGGAGCCGCAGTGGCCCAGGCCGCGGGAAAGGCGCCCGCCGATTTGAAGGATGCGAAACGGAGCGGCATGAATGTGCATGGCCGCGCCGGTGAGTTGTGCCCGGTCTGCGGGGACACCGTCCGGGAGGTGTCCTTCGCGGACACTGCCTTGCAGTACTGCCCCACCTGCCAGACCAACGGCAAGATCCTGGCCGACCGCAGGACATCCCGCTTCCTCAAGTAGCACGCCGCCGCCTCAGCGGCGCCTGCCCCGGAAAGGCGCGTGCCGCCGTCGTCCGGGCAACAACGCCGTCGTGCGGGCAACAAAAAACCCCGCCAACCCTGTCGGGTTGGCGGGGTTTTGTTGCGGTCGGGCTGACAGGATTTGAACCTGCGACCCCTTGACCCCCAGTCAAGTGCGCTACCAAGCTGCGCTACAGCCCGTCAGTTCCGCCGTTCTCCGCCAGATGATGTTCCGAAGAATTTCACCTAAGCAGTCCGGCCGAACCACCTAGAAGAGCTTACACGATTCCGGAGGGTGCCAGTGACACTTTCCGGCATTCGGAGCCCGGTGTGTCGTAATTAACGCTTCTTGCCGCGCTTTTCACGCACACGCATGCTGACCTCGATGGGTGTTCCCTCGAAGCCAAAGGTTTCCCGCAGGCGGCGGGTGATGAACCGGCGGTAGCCCGGATCCAGGAATCCGGTGGTGAACAGGACGAATTTCGGCGGCCGGCTGGAGGCCTGCGTGCCGAAGAGGATGCGGGGCTGCTTGCCGCCGCGGACCGGGTGCGGGTGCGCCGCCACCAGCTCGCCCAGGAAGGCGTTGAGCCGGCCGGTGGGAATGCGCCGGTCCCAGTTTTCCAGCGCAAGCTCCAGCGCCGGGACCAGGCGGTCCTTGTGCCAGCCGGTCTTGGCGGAGATGTTGACGCGCGGCGCCCACTCCACGTGCGCGAGGTCCTGCTCGATTTCGCGTTCCAGGTACCGGCGGCGTTCGTCGTCGAGAAGGTCCCATTTGTTGAACGCGAGCACCAGGGCGCGTCCCGATTCGATGGCCAGCTGCAGGATGCGGACGTCCTGCTCGCTGAGCACCTCGTCAACAGCAAGAAGAACGACGGCGACCTCCGCCTTTTCCAGCGCGCTCTGGGTCCGCAGGGAGGCATAGAAATCGGCGCCCTGCGCCATGTGCTGGCGCCGGCGGATGCCGGCGGTGTCCACGAAGCGCCAGGTCTGGCCGCCGAGCTCGATGAACTCGTCCACCGGATCGCGGGTGGTGCCGGCGGTGTTGTCCACCACCACGCGCTCGGAGCCGGCCAGCTTGTTCAGCAGCGAGGACTTGCCGACGTTCGGGCGTCCGATCAGCGCGATCCGGCGCGGGCCGCCGGAGCGTTCGACGCCCTCGACGGTGGAGAACTCCGGCAGGGTGTCCATGACGTGGTCCAGGAGGTCGGCCACGCCGCGGCCGTGCAGCGCGGAGACGGGGTACGGCTCGCCGAAGCCCAGGCCCCAGAGGACTGCGGAGTCGGCTTCCTGGGCGAAGTCGTCCACCTTGTTGGCGACGAGGATGACCGGCTTCTTGCTCCGGCGGAGCATCTTCATGACGGCCTCGTCAGTGGCGGTTGCCCCGACGGCCGAGTCGACGACGAACAGCACGGCGTCAGCCAGTTCCACGGCCATTTCGGCCTGTTCCGCCACCCGGGCGTGGATGCCGCGGGCATCGTGCTCCCAGCCGCCGGTGTCCACCAGGGTGAAGTTCCGGCCGTTCCAGTTCGCCGAGTACATCACGCGGTCGCGGGTCACGCCGGGGGTGTCCTCCACGACAGCCTCGCGGCGGCCGAGGATGCGGTTGACGAGGGTGGACTTGCCGACGTTCGGGCGGCCGATGATGGCAAGCACGGGGTCCAGCTTGAGCGGGCCCTCGAGCTCGTCCTCGTCGTGCAGGCCGCTGAGGAGCGCGGCGTCTTCCTCATCGAGTTCGTAGTCGTCCAGTCCGGCCCGGAGCGACGCGGCGCGGAGCTCCGCCTCGTCGTCGTCCATGGCCGCCAGATGTTCAGCCACCTGGTCGGTGCCGGTGGGCGTGTATTCGTCTTCGCCGGCGCCGGAGTGGCCGGAAGTTTGAGTCGTATCGCTCATTGCACTTTCCTTAATGGTGGTCTGCCGGCTGTCCGGCTACTGCGGTGGAACGTTGGTGCGGATGATCCGCGGAGGGCAAAGACAGCCCGCTGAGCCGGACAGTGTTCCGGACGTGCCCGGCCAGGGTGTCACGGATTTCCGTGGCCGCCCTGTCCATTGAAGCACGCCCGGTTTCACCCGGATTCCGGCGGAGCGAAAGGGGTTGGCCGAAGCTGACGTGCAGCCGGCGGCCGGGTTTCGGGATGCTGTCCAGGTGTTCGCCGCCCTGCCGTGTGCCCAGGATGGCCACCGGCACCACGACGGCGTCCGAGTTCAGGGCGAGCCATGCCACCCCGTTGCTGATGCCGGCCGCGGTGCCGCTCCCCCGGGTTCCCTCGGGCAGGATGCCGATGCACCGGCCGGCGTCCAGCACATCCTTGCTGAGCTGCAGGACCGAGCGGTCCCCCGCCCGATCAACCGGAAGCTGGCCCGACGCCCTCAGCACGCGGCCGAGGAAACCCTTGAACATCTCCTGCTTAACGAGGATGTGCATGGGCCGGGGCGAGGCGCCGAACATGACGGGCCCGTCGAGGAAACTGATGTGGTTACCTGCGAAGATCACCGGGCCCGCGGCCGGAACGTTGGAGCGGCCGGTGACGGAGGTGCGGTAGACGCCGCTGTTCAGGAACCGTCCGACGGGCCGGCTCCACGCCATGGTCCACGCACCGGGCAGAGCCGTCCCCGGAACCCGGGCGCCAGGTTTCCGGATGCCCGGCTTCCGGGCGGAATCACTCATGGTTGATGACCTTGGTGACGATGCGCAGCGCCGCGGACACTGTCTCCTCGAAATCCAGCTCGGACGAATCCAGTGTCACCACGCCGTCCGCAGCCTGGGTGAAGTTGACCACGGTGGAGTCCTTCGCGTCCCGCTGGGTCACCTGGGCAGCCAACTGCTCCGCGCTCTGCGTTCCGCCGAGCTGGATGCCGCGGCGCCGGAGCCGCGCCTCCTCGCTGGCCGTCAGGAGCATGCGGACCTGGGCAGCCGGGGCGACGACGGTGGTGATGTCCCGGCCCTCCACCACCATCCGGCGGTTGTGCTTTTCGATCAGCGCGCGCTGGCGGCGGATGAGTTCCGTCCTGGCACCGAGCGTGGTGGCCACGGCACTGACGGCCGAGGAGATGCCAGGTTCCCGAATGGCGTCGGTCACGTCTGTGCCGTCGACCCGCACATACTCCGTGAGCGGGCTGGTGCTGATGTCCAGCGGCAGTTCTTCGGCAGCTAGCTCGACGGCCGAGGCGTCGGCGAGGTCCGTTCCGCGGTCGAGGCAGTACCAGGTGAGGGCCCGGTACATGGCACCGGTGTCCAGGTAGGCAAGGCTGAGGCGGCGGGCCACTTCCTTGCTGACGCTGGACTTTCCGGAGCCGGACGGCCCGTCGATGGCCACCACGAGCGGGCGGCCCAGCCGGAGGGCAGGCAAAGTTTCGGTCAGTTCCTGTGTCATTACTGGAGTACCCGCCATCCACGGTCGCTTAGTGCTTCTACAAGGAGGTCATGCGCGCTCGGCAGCACGGAGATCTCCACCATGCCCACATTCTGCCCTGAAGAGTGGTCCAGGCGGAGATCCTCGAGGTTGACGCCAATCTCGCCGATCTCGGTCAGGAGCCTGGCGATCTGGCCCGGCCGGTCGTCCACGAGCACCGTGAGCCAGGAATACGCCTGCGGCGGTCCGCCGTGCTTGCCCGGAATCCGGGCCTGCCCGGCGTTGCCTTCGCTCATCAGCTGCGCCAGGTCAAGGCGGGCTCCGGCGGCGGCGGGGTCTTCCAGGGTTCCGATCAGCCGGTTCAGGTCATCACGAACACCGTAAAGGATCTCTACCACCTTGCCGGCATTCGCGCCCAGGATCTGGACCCACAACGTGGGGTCGCTGGCGGCGATGCGGGTCGTGTCGCGCAGCCCGTTTCCCGCGAGGGAAAGCGCATGCATTGGGGTGTCCTGCAGACGGCTCGCCAGCAGCGAGGACATCACCTGCGGCAGGTGCGAGACCAGGGCCACGGCCCCGTCATGCTCGTCGGCCGTGAACTGCGAAACGAGGGCACCGAGGTCGGTGGCCAGCGCCCGCGCCGCCTGGACGGCTCCGGCCGAGGCTTCCTCAGTGGGGCACACGACCCAGGGCATGGAGGTGAACAGCTCGCCGCGGGCGGCAACCGGGCCGGACTTCTCGCGCCCTGCCATGGGGTGGGTGCCGACGTAGCGGCTGAGGTCCGCACCGCGGCTTCGCAGTTCTTGCAGGATCGCAGCCTTGACGCTGGCGATGTCGACGACCGTGGCGTCCGGGTAGTCTGCCAGCGCCCGCTCCACAACATCCGCCGTCACGTCCGGCGGCGATGCGACCACCACCAGTTCAGGACTTTCGTCCCCCATGGCCGCCAACGGAAGGCCGGCGCCGATGTCGACGGCGACTGCCTGGTTGGTGGGCGAGGGATCCGACAGGTAGACGGCAACGCCCCGGCCGCGCAGGCCGAGGCCGATGCTGGTGCCGAGCAGGCCGGTGCCAATAACAACGACCGGCCCGTTCAGGTGTCCGCGGCCGTGCGTTCGGAAAGCCGACATCCCCTACAGCCCCACGGATGCCAGCAGGTGGCCGACTTCCTGCTTGCCGAGGTTGCGGATGCTTCCCTGGCGCTGGTCGCCCAGGCCGATGGGGCCGACCTTGACGCGCACCAGGCGCAGCACCGGGAAACCGACGGCGTCGAACAGTCGCCGGACGATGCGGTTCTTGCCGGAATGCAGCACCACTTCGATCAGCACGTGACCCGGGGTTGAGTCGACCAGGCGGAAGGAGTCGACGGACGCGAAGCCGTCCTCGAGTTCAATGCCATCTTTTAGCTGCGTGCCGATGCCCTGCGGGAAAGGCCCGCGGACCTGGACCAGGTAGGTCTTGGGGACCTCGTAGGACGGGTGGGTCAGCCGGTTGGCCAGCTCGCCGTCGTTGGTCAGCAGCAGCAGGCCTTCGGTGGCGACGTCAAGGCGGCCGACGTGGAAGAGCCGTTCACCCTGGTTGTTGCGGATGTAGTCGCTGATGCACGGCCGGCCCTCGGGGTCCTCCATGGTGGACACCACGCCCTTGGGCTTGTTGAACACCATGTAGACGAGCGTGTCGTCGAGCTGGATGCGCAGGCC
Source organism: Arthrobacter globiformis (assembly GCF_046536215.2). Taxonomy (GTDB): domain Bacteria; phylum Actinomycetota; class Actinomycetes; order Actinomycetales; family Micrococcaceae; genus Arthrobacter; species Arthrobacter globiformis_E. The sequence continues at coordinate 1,198,117 of NZ_CM143421.1, forward strand.
GTCCACGTGGATGACGGCGGTCTTGGGATCGACGCGGACGCCGAGCTCAGTGACGACCTTGCCGTCGACCTCCACGCGGCCCTCGGCGATCATCTCTTCGCAGACGCGGCGCGAAGCGACGCCGGCGGAAGCCATAACCTTCTGCAGGCGGACGCCGTCGGCGTCGTGGACTTCGGACTGCGGCACCTCGGCGCGGGGACCGCGTGTGCGGGAGGGCCGGCGGACCGGCCCCAGGTTCTGGCCGAAGCGTTCGCTGCCGAAGGCGCGCGAACCCGCTGCCTTAGGGGCGCCCGACTTGGGCTTCAGCGCGCCCGGAGTGCCGGGGGCCCTGTTGGCACCGGGCTTCCGGGCAGCGGCCGCGTTGCGTGCGCCGGCCTTGGGAGCACCCGTCCTGGGCGCGGGAGCCTTGGCGCCCGGCTTCCAGTCGCCTGCAGGCCGGCGGCCGGCAGGAGCCTCGTCGGGATCGACGAAGCGCTCCTCGCGGGGCTTGGCCTTGTAGGTGCGGTCGCCGCCGCCCTTGGGGAAGTCCCGCTTCCCTGCGCCTGCGCCGCGGCCCTGTACTGCCCCGCGGCCTTGTGCCGCGCCGCGCGCGGCGCTGCGGTCCGGACCCTTGCGTCCGGAGCTGTTACGTGGTGAACCCTGGCGTCCCGCCTGTGTCATGACCCGTCCTCTGTGATTTTGACCGGCAAAGGTTGTCCAAAGACAACACTAGCCAGCCGTGCAGATTAAATCTGCCCTGGTAAAAACTGCGTCGCAGGCATGCCGCCTACATTCTTCCGGCGTCGTAGAACTCTTCAATTCCTTCAAGCCCCGGAAGGTGCGGTGAAAGTTGAGGCAACTCAGCCACCGAGCCGATTCCCATGCGTTCAAGGAAATACGACGTCGTGCGGTACAGGACAGCGCCCGACTCCGGATCCGTTCCGGCGTCCTCGATCAGTCCCCGCTGGGTCAGCGTCCGCACAACCGAGTCAACATTGACTCCACGAATTGCAGACACCCTTGCCCGGGATACCGGCTGCCGGTACGCGATGACGGCGAGTGTCTCAAGCGCCGCCTGGGTCAGTCTGGCTGTCTGCCCCTCCAGGACGAAACCGCCGACGACGTCGGCGAATTCAGCCCGCGAGTAGATGCGCCAGCCGCCGGCGACATTCCGCAATTCAAAACCCCGGGGGCTGGAAGCGGCATCAGGCTTAGGTCCATTACTGCCAGTTTCCATATCCGGGGCTTTAACAGTATAGCCGTCATAGTCGCGCTGCAGGTCCAGCAATAGCGCCTCGACGGCGGCCACCGTCAGGTTGAGTCCGGCGGCGAGGTCGGTGGCAGAGGCGGGCTCATCCAGCACCATCAGCACCGCCTCCAGCGCGGCGCGTTCCCGGCCCGCCATTGGATCCGTCATTTCTGCTCCTCGTATTCCTCGCTCAGGTGCTCCGCGGTCCAGCCTGTGCCGGCCGCGGTCCATCGCACTGTCAGGTCTCCCAGCGGCGCCACCTGGTCGAAGGCAACCACCTGGTCCCTGAACAGCTCCAGCAGAGCCAGGAATCGCGCCACCACAACGAGGGTGGATTCGGCGTCGGCTATGAGGGCACGGAACGTCAGGGGCCGGCCGGCCTGCAGCCGCAGGCCGATCAGCTCCGCCTGCTCGCGGACGCTTACCGCGCTCCCGTGCAGGTGGGCCACACCCACCTCCGTCGGTGGTGGGTCCTTGGGCTTGAGCGCGGCCTCGGCCAGCGCGGCGAACTGTGCGGGGCTGTGCTTCCAGACGAGCTCCGGCAGCATGGCGGCAAAGTGTTCCTCGAGGGCGACCTGCCGCGGATACCGCCGGGCCTCCAGTTCCAGTGTGGCGTCCATCAGCGCGGCGACCTGCTTGAAGGCTTTATACTGCAGCAGCCGGGCAAAGAGAAGGTCACGTGCCTCGAGGAGGGCGATGTCGTCGTCGTCCTCCACCTCGCCTGCGGGCAGCAGGCGCGCTGCCTTCAGGTCGAGCAGCGTGGCCGCGATGACGAGGAACTCACTGGCCTCGTCAAGTGCCCACTCCTCCCCCAGTTCCTGGAGGTTCCGGATGTAACGGATGAACTCGTCGGTGACCGTGGCAAGCGCCACCTCGGTGATGTCCAGCTGGTGTTTGGTGATCAGCCCCAGCAGGAGGTCGAAGGGTCCGCTGAAGTTAGCCAGGCGTACTTCGAAGCCGGACCGCCTGGCCTCGGCGGGGGGCGATGCCGGCTCTGCAGTCATCCGGGCTAGGGCGCGCCGCCGCGCGAAATGAGTTCCTTGGCCAGGCGGCGGTAGGCGTCGGCACCCACGTGGTTTCCGGCGTAGCTCGTGATGGGCTCGGCGGCCACGGTGGCGTCGGCGAACTTGATGGAACGCTTGATGACGGTTTCGAAGACTTTGTCGCCGAAAGCTTCCACGAGGCGGCTGATGACTTCGCGGCTGTGCAGCGTGCGGGCGTCGTACATCGTGGCCAGCACGCCGTCCACCTGCAGGCGCGGGTTGAGGCGGTCCTGGACCTTGTCGATGGTTTCGACCAGCAGGGCCACCGCCCGCAGGGCAAAGAATTCGCAGATCAGCGGGATGATGACGCCGTGGGCCGCGGTCAGGGCGTTGACGGTGAGCAGGCCAAGGGAAGGCTGGCAGTCGATGAGCACGACGTCGTATTCGTCCTCGACCTTCTTCAGCGCACGGTCCAGGACCTGCTCGCGGGCTACCTCGTTGACCAGTTGGACTTCGGCCGCGGAGAGGTCGATGTTGGCGGGCAGCAGGTCCACGTTTTCCACGCCGGTCTGGTGGATGGCTTCGCGGATGTCGATCTTGCGGTCCATCAGGACGTTGTAGACGGTCAGATCGAGTTCGTGGGGGTTGACGCCGAGCCCGGCGGACAGTGCGCCCTGCGGGTCGAAGTCCACCAAGAGCACGCGGCGGCCGTACTCGGCGAGTGCTGCGGCCAGGTTGATGGTGGAGGTGGTCTTACCCACCCCGCCCTTCTGGTTAACCATGGCTATGACGCGGGCCGGTCCATGGGAGGACAGCGGCGCGGGCTCCGGAAAATCGCGGTGGGGGCGGCCTGTGGGACCCATGACGGCGTCTTCCAGGTCGAGTTCCGTGCCTTCCAGAGTTGCTGAACCCTGTTCGCTGCTCACGTATCAATCCACACTTTCGATGACGGTGATTTTCTGCCGCTGTCTGCCAGCGCCCCTGCTTCTTCCACCCCAAGGTTACAGCGCCCGACACGGCATTCCGTGGACCTTGACTTTTGATGGCGTTTGAGCCTTTACCTTGTACCTGAGGTCGAAGGTTCTCCGGGCCCGGCCGCAACGAAACCGCCCGGCAGCAGGAAAACCGCCCGCACAGGTTGGGCCTGTGCGGGCGGTTTCGCCGTAGTTGTACTGGCGCCGGGGGCTTAGCCCTTAGGCCTTCGCCGGAACGGCGGGCTCGGCGGTATCGCCCAGGCCGCGGTGGTGGGCCACCATGGTGCTCTCGTCGAACGGCTCCTGGCCGGACAGCACCCGGTTGACCTGTTCGCCGTCGACCTCCTTGACCCAGGTGCCGACCAGCAGGGTGGCGACGGCGTTGCCGGTGAAGTTGGTCAGTGCGCGGGCCTCGGACATGAAGCGGTCGATGCCCACGATCATGCCGACGCCGCCCAGGAGTTCAGGCCGGTGGGCCTGCAGGCCGGCAGCCAGCGTGGCCAGGCCGGCGCCGGTGACGCCTGCCGCGCCCTTGGAGGCGATGATCATAAAGACCAGCAGGGAGATCTGCGCGCCGAGGTCCAGCGGCGTGCCCATGGCGTTGGCCACGAACAGCGATGCCATGGTCAGGTAGATGGCCGTGCCGTCCAGGTTGAAGGAGTAGCCGGTGGGGACGGTTACGCCGACAACGGGCTTGGAGACACCCAGGTGCTCCATCTTGGCGATGAGGCGCGGCAGGGCGGCTTCGGAGGAGGAGGTCGAGAAGATCAGCAGGTATTCGCGGGCCAGGTACTTCATCAGCTTGAAGATGTTCACGCCGGTGACGACCTGCAGCAGGCCGCCGAGGATGACGACGATGAACAGCGCACAGGTGATGTAGAAGGCGATCATCAGGGTGAACATGCTCACGATGGCCTGGAAGCCGGTGGCGCCAACTACGGCGGCGATGGCACCGAAGGCACCCAGCGGAGCAAGCCACATGATCATGATCAGGATGCGGAAGACCAGAGCCTGGCCGTGGCCGATCGCCTTCAGGATCGGTGCGCCCTGCGGGCCCATCTTCTGCAGCGCGAAGCCGACAAGGATGGCAGCGAGCAGGGTGGGAAGCACCGGAATGTCCCCGGGAATAATGCCCAGCAGGAAGTCAACGGTGCTGTCCGTGGCGGCCTTCTTGTTGGGGTCGTACGGCGTGAGCTGCAGCCCCTCACCCGGGTGGATGATGTTGCCGACGACGAGGCCGATAGCCAGGGCGAAGGTGGACATCACGACGAAGTAGCCCAGGGCCAGACCGCCAACCTTGCCGACGGTGGCGGCCTTGGCGATGGAGCCGATGCCCAGGACGATGGTGCAGAAAATGACCGGGGCGATCATCATCTTGATCAGCTTGATGAAGCCGTCGCCGAGGGGCTTGAGTGATTTTCCGACCTCGGGGAACAGCAGCCCCACCAGAGCGCCGAGAATGACCGCGGCGATAACCGCGATGTACAGGTAATGCGACTTGTCGAGTCCCTTACGCTCGGCTTTAGCCGGCGCTGCCGACTCTCCTCGTTGAGAAGCCATGTTGTCTCTCCTTATGGATAATCTGGAAGACGCTTCGGCACAATCTCTGGGCTCCGCGCGTCGGTCCTTTGTGACTTCCATCATTGGCCACGGAGTGACTTGGCTCACCGTTGCGTTCATATTGGTCATGGGAGGTGTTGATGATCCACCGCTGGAGCATCGCGAGGCGGCTGTTCGTCGCGAACGTGCTGTTCATGCTGGCCCTCACGGCCATCGTCGGGACGGCCGTCTTCGTGGACGCCCGGGACCACGCCTACGAGGAGGCCGGCCGCCGGATGGGTGCCCTGGCGACATCCATCGCCGATAATCCCCTGGTTCTGCAGGCAGCCGGCAGCGCGAACCCGTCAGCGCAGCTCCAGCCCTACGCACTGAAGGTCATGGCCGACTCCGGAGCCGACTTCATCACCATCATGGCGCCGGACCGGACGCGGTGGACGCACCCGCTGGACCAGGAGCTGGGCCGCCCCTACATCGGTTCAATCGATGAGGCACTTCGTGGCCACGTGTTCACCGAAATCACCGCCGGAACGCTGGGACCGTCGGTGCGGACGATTGCCCCGGTGAAGGATGCCCGCGGTGGGGTCCGCGCACTGGTGGCGGCCGGCGTGACCGTCAATACCGTGGACGTGGCCGTGTCCGGCAGGCTGCCGGCGCTGCTGGCCGTCTCCGGGTCCCTGCTGGCGGGCGGGTCCCTTGCGTCATGGTTTCTGGGCCGCTACCTGCGGCGGGTGACCAGGGGGTGGGGTCCTGAGCAGCTGGCCCAGCTCTTCGCCTACTACGAGTCGGTGCTCCACTCGGTCCGGGAAGGGGTTGTCCTCATTGACCCGGCCGGGAGGGTGGTCATCTACAACGACCAGGCGGCGGAGCTGCTGGGGCTGGAGCCGCGGGAAGCGGAGGACGACCACGCTGCCACGCCGCTGCTCGCAGACCTGCCCCTGGCGCCCAGCCTGAAGGAGCTGTTTGAATCGGGGCGCACCGCCCACGACGAAATCCACCTCACCCGTGACGGGGTGCTGGTGGTTAACCAGCGCCCGGCGGTGGGGCCGGGCTCTTCCACCGAACGGCCCCGCGGACCCTTGTTCGGCACCGTTGCCACCATCCGCGACCGTACAGAGATTGAATCCCTGGGCACTGAGCTGGAGAGCATGCGGACGCTTTCCGACGCCCTCCGCGCACAGACCCACGAGCATGCCAACCGGCTGCACACCATCGTGTCCCTGATGGAGCTGGGCCGGACTGATGAGGCCCTGGACTTTGCCACGAAGGACCTGGAGCTGAGCCAGCAGCTGACGGACGACGTGATCGGTTCGGTCCATGAACCGGTGCTGAGCGCCCTCGTCATGGGCAAGGCGGCCGAGGCCCATGAGCGCGGCGTGGAGCTGGTGGTCTCGGCGTCCGGGCCGGCTCTCGGCGGGGAGCTGGCCGTGCAGGACCTCGTCACAGTCCTGGGCAACCTGCTGGACAATGCCATCGACGCCGCCGCCGACGCCCCCGCCCCCAGACGGGTGGAGCTGCTGGTGGACACAGCGCGCGGCGCCCTGGACATCACAGTGCAGGACTCGGGCAAGGGCATCGACCCGTCAGCCGTGGACGACGTGTTCCGCTACGGTTTCAGCACCAAGACGGCCGGGCCCTTCGGGCGGGGACTTGGCCTCGCCCTGGTGAAACAGGCCGTCCAGCGCCTGGCCGGTACCATGACCATCAGCAACTCCAGCACCGGCGGAGCACGCTTCCACATCGCACTCCCGCCCGGCATGGCTTCCAACTCATCGCCCGCAGACACCTTTCCGCAAAGCCCACCGCCGTTAGATATACCGCCGTTCAGTACATCGCCGTCCGGCACATTCCCGCCGGGAACGGCCCCATCGAGTCTCCCGGAGGAGCACACGTGACAGACATCCGAGTCCTCGTCGTCGAGGACGAGCCCGTTGCAGCTGCGGCACACGCCGCCTATGTGGGCAGGGTGGACGGCTTCACGCTGACGGGAACAGCTCCGGACGGCCAGTCCGCGCTCCGCATGCTCACCGAGCTTTCCGCAGCCGGCAGCCCGGTTGAACTGGTTCTCTTGGACATGAACCTGCCGGACCTGCACGGCCTCGACATTGCCCGGCGGATGCGCTCCGCCGGGCATTTCGCCGACATCATCGCAATCACAGCCGTCCGGGAACTGGGGATTGTCCGCAGTGCCGTCTCCATCGGCGTCGTGCAGTACCTCATCAAGCCTTTCACCTACGCAACGTTCGCGGACAAGCTGGAGAGCTACCGGCAGTTCCGTGAGCAGCTCGCGGGACCGGAGACGGGCTCCGCCAAGGCAGCGGCGTCGCAGAGCGACGTGGACCAGGCGTTCGCGAGCCTGCGGGCGCCGTCGGAGCTTCCGTTGCCGAAGGGGCTGGCCCCTTCAACGCTCGACGCCGTCCGCGACTTTATGAAGGGACAGCCCGGTGCCGTCTCGGCCACCGAAGTCATGACTGCCCTGGGCATGTCGAGGGTAACCGCCCGCCGTTACCTTGAGTACCTGGCCGACGCCGGAACGGTCTCCCGCACGGCACGGTACGGCGCGCCGGGGCGCCCCGAGAACGAATACCGCTGGTCCCGCGTCTGATCACCAGCAGGCGCGGGCTGCTGGGCACTGATCATGGCCCGGCGCCTGTACGGGACACCCGGGACACCCCTTTAGCGACAAGCCCTTTGCAGGGCGGCCCGTCCGGCACACCCCCATTTACACCGGCATAGAGGGACCTCTACTGCGCCTTATAGCGCTGGCCCCTGAATTGAGACCTGCCCTCACGCGGCCGCGGGTGAGGACCAGTAGGGCCCTGGATCCATCGGCAGCGGTGGATCCAGGTCGTCGGGCCCGTCGGGCAGCTCCAGCCAGTCCGGCGGCTCCGGCCAAACCTGGCTGGCTGGCAGTTGCCGACAGTCCTGGCCTGGCGGGGGCTCCAGCCGGTCTTCGACGGGCGGCGGTTCGGGCCAGTTCTGCAAGGCCGGGAACTCGGGCAGTTCTTGGCCGGGCGGCGGTTCCGGCCAAGCGGGTGGTTCCCAGTCCTGATGCTCGGCCGGATAGGACCGGCCCATGGGTGAGATCCAGCCCGGCGGGGCGTCGCGGGTGGCGCCGACCGGTCTCCATTGCGTGGAGTGTTTGAGTCGGTGGTGTTTAGGGCACGGTTGGCCGAGGTTGGCGACGCCGGTGCCGCCGCCGTCGGCCCAGGCGAGGATGTGGTCGGCGTCGTTGTCGAGGGAGTGGTTGTTGCAGTTGGGGAACGTGCACTTGGCGTCGCGGAGCCGCAGCCATTGGCGCATTGGTTTGGTCAGCCGGTAGCTGGTGCGTCCGATCTCCAAAGGCGCCCCGTCGCGCGGGTCGGCGAGGACCCGGAGGAACGAGGTTGCTCCCTCGGCCACGAGCCGACGGGCCATAGACGGCGGGATCAGCCCGTAACCATCCAGCGTGGCCGGTTCCTCGGACAGGCCGAGCAGCGAGAACACCGGCACCGTGACCAGGACCTGCGCCTTCGGGGACGGAACATCAACCCCGCCATCGACCCTCTGGGCCGGTTCAAGCGACCACCGGGCGAACGCGTCGGCGCGGAGCTGGGTCAGGGTTCGGGTTTCGGTCCGGCCCTGCGCGGCCCGGGCTGCGGCCGTGGTGCGGTTCCAGATCCCGGCCGCCTGGTCCGCGGGCAGATACGCCGACAGCCAGGCCATGCCGTCCCGGTCCGGGGCATACTCCAGCCGCCGGTCCTCCACGCTCTTGTGGTGGCGTTTTTCAATGCTGACCGGATGATGCCGTTCCCGCCAATACCGTGCCTTCGCCCGGAACCTCGCCGGCGTCAGCTCCCCGGCCGGGCAACCCCGCGCCGGGTTCGGTGCGTCCGGGTCCAGGAAATGCGCCTCAAACACCGCCGCGGCTTCGGCCGCCAGCCCGTCCGTTTCATCGCACATGATCCGCCCGTGCAGCCACGACAGTGTTCCTGCCCCGAGCGCGGCGAGGGTCAGCGGCAGGTTCGTGCTCAGCCTGACCGACTCTTCCAGAAAGCGCGCCGCTGCACCTTCGCTCACAGTCAGGGCGCCAGCGACCTCGGCCGTCACCGACATCTCCAGCGCGTCCCGCTCCGAGGCGGACGCATCAGGAGCCGTCAAAGCCGCCGCGGCAGCAACGAAACCGGCCCCGGCCTGCACCTTCAACGCCGCCACCCGGGCCTCCAGCCGGGCCGTCTCGGCCAGCACATCCAGCCACGCATCCGCCTCATCCCGCAACGGATCACCAGCCGCCCCAAGACCCGCAGCGCCCACGAAACCGACACCAGCAACAGAGCCGGCACCAACCAGGGACTCAGCACCGGCAACGGAGCTACTACCGGCCTCGGCGCCGGTGGCCTCACGGACAAAGCCAGCCAACACAGCAACAGAGGACCCAATGCCCTTCATCGTCTCCACTGCTGCCGCGTTTTCCATACCCACAGCATGACAGGGGGGTACGACAATTTAGGGGCGGCCCGGGCCTGCCGCGGGCCCGCCCGAAAATATTTTTTTGAGCCGCCCGAGAACGAAAACCAGGTAGCAGCACAGGGCGTTCCCCGCGCTGAGAACGCCCTCATCTGCTACCCAGTTGGGCACCGAAGGAAGCGAAAGGCCCAAACCGCACGAAGCGGACCACGGGGTTACCGGGTGGGCAATCATACCTATGAGCAAGGCAATCGCTCCTACGTGCAATCGCCTGCGACGCCGTCGGCCAGCCTTGGCAGCCCTAAAACACTGCGTATGTATACATGGCAGTGCGAAATTTGACGCGAAACCCAGAATAGCTAGGCAAACTCCCCTTCCATGTATACACTCGAGTTAAATCGAGCCGAAGAAGGGAGCCGGGATGCGTGCCAGCGACAGAGCCTATGCAGCGCTGCGTGATGACATCATCGAATGGCGCCTCCTCCCCGGCACGGTGCTTGCCGAAGTGGAGCAGTCCGCCCGGCTCGGTGTCTCAAGGACGCCCCTCCGGGAAGCGCTGAGCCGCCTGACGGCGGAAGGGCTGACCGCGGCGGGCGGCCGGGGCGTCGTCGTCACGGATATCTCATTGGACGACATCGACGAGCTGTTCGAACTCCGCGAAACCCTTGAGGGCAAAGCTGCCGCACTGGCAGCCCAGCGCGGAGATGCCAGCATCTTCCGGAGACTGCAGAAAGAGCTGCTGGATGCGCCCGCGCTGCTCAACTCCCCCGACCCCGCCCGGCACGACTATTACGAACTCGTCGGCCGCCTCGATGCTGCCATCGATGCTGCGATCTCCAACTCCTACCTGGCGCAGGCCATGCGGAGCCTGCGCGTCCACCTGGTCCGGGTCCGCAGGCTGGCCGCCGACGACCACGCCCGGCTCACGGCCGCCGCAGCAGAACATGCCGCTATCGCCGAGGCGATAGCGGCCGGCAACCCCCGGCTGGCCGAGGCAGCCACCACCGTCCACCTGCACCGCAGTCTTTCGCACGTCAAAGCCGTCCATACATCCGCCCTTAAGGAGTCCCATGGTTAAGGAACACCACGTCCGCGTCTACAAGAGCGAGGAAAACCTCCCGCGCGAAGATCAGCTCGCCCACAAGATCGCCGTGGTCGCCGCAGACCGGGTGGAAGTAACCCCAGATGTCACGGACATGGTCATCAACCGGATCATCGACAACGCCTCGGTGGCCGTCGCCTCCCTCAACCGGGCCCCGATCGTCGCGGCCCGGGCACAGGCGCTCACCCACGGCCCGTCCAGCGGCGGCAAGGGAGCCAAGGTCTTCGGCATCGGCGAACGCGTCTCCCCGGAGTGGGCGGCGTGGGCCAACGGCGTGGCGGTCCGCGAACTGGACTACCACGACACCTTCCTGGCGGCGGACTACTCGCACCCCGGCGACAACATCCCGCCGATCCTCGCTGTCGCCCAGCACGTGGGGTCCAGCGGCAAGGACCTGATTCGAGGCATCGCCACCGGCTATGAGATCCAGGTGAACCTGGTGAAGGCGATCTGCCTGCACAAGCACAAAATCGACCACGTTGCCCACCTGGGCCCGGCCGCGGCGGCCGGCATCGGCACCCTCCTGGGGCTCGACGTCGAGACGATCTTCCAGTCCGTCGGCCAGGCCCTGCACACCACCACCGCCACGAGGCAGTCGCGCAAGGGCGAGATCTCCACGTGGAAGGCGCACGCCCCCGCGTTCGCCGGGAAGATGGCGGTCGAGGCCGTGGACAGGTCCATGCGCGGACAGACCTCCCCCGTGCCGATCTACGAAGGCGAGGACGGCGTCATCGCCTGGATGCTGGACGGCCCGGACGCCTCCTACGAGGTTCCGCTGCCGGAAAAGGGCGAGGCCAAGCGCGCCATCCTGGACACCTACACCAAGGAGCACTCGGCCGAGTACCAGGCCCAGGCCTGGATCGACCTTGCCCGCAAGCTGAACCGGGAGCACCCCGAAGCCACCGATCCGGCAAACGTGAAGTCCGTCCTGATCAAGACGAGCCACCACACCCACTACGTGATCGGCTCCGGCGCCAACGATCCGCAGAAGTACAGCCCCACCGCCAGCCGGGAAACCCTGGACCACTCCATCCCGTACATCTTCACCGTCGCACTGCAGGACGGGGCGTGGCACCACGTGGACTCCTACTCCCCCGAACGCGCCGCCCGCCCCGACACGGTGGAGCTGTGGCAGAAGGTCTCCACGGTGGAGGATCCGGAGTGGACCCGCCGCTACCACTCCCTGGACATCTCCGAGAAGGCCTTCGGCGGTTCCGTGGAAATCACCCTCACCGACGGCACCGTCATCACCGACGAAATCGCGGTGGCGGACGCCCACCCGCTCGGCGCCCGGCCGTTCACCCGCGAGCAGTACGTCAACAAGTTCCGCACGCTGGCCAAGGGCCTCGTAACGGAGGACGAAATCGAAAGGTTCCTGGCCGCCGTCGAACGCCTCCCGGAACTGGCGGCAGGCGAACTGGACCAGCTCAACATCACGGCGGCTCCCGGCGTCATCGATTTCAACGCGGCACCCAAGGGGCTGTTCTAGATGCTGTACTCAAAATCCACCCCGGAGCAGAAGCGGCTGCGCTTCCGGGAACTGCTGGCCTCCGGGACCATCCAGCAGTTCCCCGGGGCGTTCAACCCGCTCTCCGCCCGGCTGATCGAGGAGAAGGGCTTCGCCGGGGTCTACATCTCCGGCGCCGTCCTGGCCAACGACCTCGGGCTGCCGGACATCGGCCTCACCACCCTCACCGAAGTCGCGACAAGAGCAGGGCAGATCGCCAGGATGACCGACCTGCCAGCCATCGTGGATGCGGACACCGGCTTCGGCGAACCCATGAACGTGGCGCGCAGCGTCCAGGAACTCGAGAACGCCGGCCTCGCCGGGTGCCACATCGAGGACCAGTTCAACCCCAAGCGCTGCGGCCACCTCGACGGGAAGAACGTCGTGGATCTGGACACCGCCACCAAACGGATCCGCGCCGCAGCGGACGCGCGGCGGGACCCGAACTTCCTCATCATGGCCCGCACGGACATCCGGGCTGTGGAAGGACTGGACGCGGCGAAGGACCGGGCCAAGGCCCTCGTCGAGGCCGGCGCGGACGCGATCTTCCCCGAAGCCATGCGTGACCTCAGCGAATTCCAGGCCATCCGGGACGCCGTGGACGTGCCCATCCTGGCCAACATGACCGAGTTCGGCAAGAGCGACCTCTTCACCGTGGACCAGCTGCAAAATGTGGGCGTGAACATGGTGATTTATCCGGTGACCCTGCTCCGTAGTGCCATGGGGGCAGCTGAGCGTACGCTGGACTCAATTAAGGCCGACGGAACGCAGGAGGCACAGGTAGGAAGCATGCTGACGCGCGCGCGGTTGTATGACCTGGTGGACTACGAGGCCTACAACCGCTTTGACACTGGCGTCTTCAACTTCCGGATCCCCGGAACAGACTGACACCCAAATCCCCCGCAGGACCACCGGCCCTTTCCGGCCGGTAACCGGACGCAAGGAACGAAGGAGTTCAGCATGGCTGAAGAAGAGATCAAGAAGGGCCTCGATGGCGTCGTGGTGGACTACACCGCGGTCTCGAAGGTCAATCCCGACACGAATTCACTGCTGTACCGCGGCTACCCCGTCCAGGAGCTCGCCGCCCGGTGCAGCTTCGAAGAGGTTGCCTACCTGCTGTGGAACGGCGAGCTGCCCACCCAGGAGGAACTGGCTGAGTTTACGTCCCGCGAGCGCGCCGGCAGGGCTCTGGATCCCGTAGTCAAGCAGGTGGTTGATGCCCTGCCGACGACGGCGCACCCCATGGATGTCTGCCGCACTGCCGCATCGGTGATGGGCGCCCGCCACGAGCTCGCGGAGGATTCCTCCCGGGAAGCCAACATGGCCAAGGCGACGGACCTGTTTGCCGCGATGCCGGCGGTGGTGGCGTACGACCAGCGCCGCCGGCGCGGGCAGGAGCCTGTGGAGCCGAGGGATGACCTGGGCTACTCGGCCAACTTCCTCTGGATGACGTTCGGTGAGGAGGCCGTCGCGGAGGTGGTGGAGGCCTTCAACGTCTCCATGATTCTTTACGCGGAGCACTCCTTCAACGCCTCCACGTTCACCGGGCGCGTCATCATGTCCACGCTGTCCGATCTCCATTCGGCGGTGACCGGCGCAATTGGCGCCCTCAAGGGGCCGCTGCACGGCGGCGCCAACGAGGCCGTCATGCACACCTTCGACGAGATCGGGATCCGTCCCGAGGAGTCACTCGAGGAGGCTGCCGACCGCGCCAAGACATGGATGGAAAACGCCCTGGCCCAGAAGAAGAAGGTCATGGGCTTCGGCCACCGGGTCTACAAGCACGGTGACTCCCGCGTCCCCACGATGAAGGCCGCGCTCGACAAGATGATCGCCCACTTCGGCCGGCCCGAGTTGCTGGGCCTGTACAACGGGCTCGAATCTGCCATGGACGAGGCCAAGGGCATCAAGCCGAACCTCGACTACCCGGCCGGGCCCACGTACCACCTTATGGGCTTCGACACGAACATGTTCACGCCGCTCTTCGTCGCCAGCCGGATCACCGGCTGGACCGCCCATTTCATGGAGCAGCTGAACGCGAACTCGCTCATCCGCCCGCTGAGCGCGTACAACGGTCCGGACGAACGGCACGTGCCGTAGCCGGTCGCCTGTAACGCGTACGACGCCGGGCCGGTCACCTTTCGGTGGCCGGCCCGGCGTCGTTTGTCGTCGGGTCCGTTGAGGGTGGCGTTAGAGTGTGATCTTCAGGCTCTGGATCATGCCCTTCAGCTTCTTATACGCGGGCGTCTCCATGTATGCCCTGGCCTCGGCCAGGGTGGTGAACGTCGGCTCGGCGGGGTCCTGCACGGCCCGGTCCGCGAAGGACAGGAGACCCACAGGGGTACCGGTGACCACTGTGTACATAAGGCAGCTGTCGCTGACAGAGCCGCTGTCCTTGTCCACCAGCCCCAGCTGGTAGCTGAATCCCTGGCCGAGCGAGGTCTTGTCCATCACCCGATAGGAGAACCGCACGCCGCGCTCCACCGCCCACGCGTCGCTGAGGGATGCAGCACCGCTATCGAGTTCGGTGATTTTGTAGGTGCCTTGCGTGCAGGCGCCGCCGAGGCCGCCCGCAGCACGGTGCTCGAAACGAGCTGCCGTCTTGCCTGCTTCGTCGGACACCGTGATTCCCGAGCCCGGGTAGTCCGGCGTCCCGACCGGGACGTCCTTGGCGGTCCATCCCTCGGGGAGAACGAAGCTGGCTTTCCCGTCCTGGCTGACGAAGCGCGGGCTCGACGCGGCTGTTTTGGCTGGCTGCAGCGCCAGGGAAATCAGCATGCGCTTCACGTCCCTGTACTCCTGCGTCCCCATATAGGCCTTGGCCTCGGCAACAGAACCAAACGTGAGCGGAGCGTCCCTTCCGTCCGCGGTGAGCCAAACAGCATCGCCAAATTGCGCAATGGGAACGTTGTCCGGACCGAGGATGCCGTTGTACAGGCCGCAGGTCGTGGGCTGCGGAGCCAGGTCTCCGTCGGCCAAGGCGAGCGACCCGTAAACCTTGTCCCCCTGGATCACCCGGAAGACAAATGCGGACGGACCTTGAGGATGTTCCCTGAGTTTGGCCGCCTTCTGCGGAATGTCCACGACCACCGAGTCGAGGGTCTGGTACGGCTTCGGGTCCGGGCACACCGGGCCACCCGTGACGTCGTAGACCAAACGCAGGGTGGCCATGTTCTTGCCCGCGGCGTTCTTCATCTCGACGATGTTGTACTGACCGCCGTCGATGGTTTGCGGCTCCTGGGACACCTTCCAGCCCAGCGGGTGTTCGAAGGTGGCCTGGCCGGTGGCGTCCGTGAAGGTGGTCCACGTGGCGGGGGCGCCGGTAGCGGTTGGCGTCGGCGTTGCTCCAGCCGTCCGGGTTGCGGTGGGCGTTGGCGTTGCCGACACTGTCGATTCCGACGGCGACGGCGCAACAGGGCCCGCGGGTTCGGGAGCGGATACCAGCGTTCCGAGGTTGGTCGCCACGAGCACGCCGGCGGTCACCGCCGCCGCTGCCAGGGTCAGCACACCGGCAACACGCGCCCGCCGCCGCTTCCGGTCCTCAAACCGCAGCACATTTGGCGGCAGGCTGTCCGTGAACATCGGGGCTTCGGTGGTCACGCGCCGCAGGGCAGCTTCGGCGTCCGGCACCGCGGCAGGGTCGTCACGGAGCGGGTCAGACCCGGAAATCAGGTTCTTGATCGGATCCATCTCATGCACCCATTTTCTGTGTCACCGAGTTCTGTTTGCCCGTTTTTTGTTTGCCCGTCCCCGGGCTCACCGGCATTTGCTTGCGGAAGGCGGCCCGCGCACGGTGCAGGCGGACCTTGGCTGCGGCTTCACTGCACTGCAAAACGCCGGCGATCTCGGCCATGCTGAGCTCATCCCAGTAGGCCAACTGCAGGATGTCGCGATCACTGTCACGCAGGGCGGCCATGGCGTCGTGGACCTGCAGGTCCTCGGAATCCGCACCGGAGCGCAGCTCGGCGGACGCCCGGAGTTTCGCCTGCAGGGCCACGAGCCGATCGCGGCTCCGGTACGCATTGCCGATCAGGTTCCGCGCCACGGTCAGCAGCCAGGCAATATCCGGATGCGGCTGGTCGTGCCATTTTTGCCAGACAACGCGGAACACATCGGCTGCGAGCTCTTCAGCGAGCTCGGGCGATTCCACCCGCCGCCGCACATATCTGTAAACCCGCGGATAGCTGTCCCTGTGAACGGCGACGAACGCCAGCTCGCGTTCCGAATCCACGTATCCCCCAAACGTAAGAAGTTATGTCCTGACCAGGCAGGCTAACCCTATAGTTTCCGGCAGGGAACGGGCGGTTACACGGCCCGGAAAGAATATTGGGCGGACGCCACTGTCTCGTTGTCCTCGTTCAGGGTGATGACGGCGTCCACCACTTTCCCGGCAAGAGCCAGCGGCAGCCAGTGCTCCGCATCCTGCCACATGCGCTCCAGCGGAAGGGCGGAAACCAGGAACCACTCCGGAATGATCTCGGTGCTTTCGGCCGGCTCGCCGGCCCACCGGCGGGTGGTGAACAGGCGGGTGGACATGTTCCAGTCCGGCCGGGCCGGGAAGACGAACTCCACCTTTCCGGCGTCGGACAGGTCCTCCTCACGGACCACGACGCCGGCCTCCTCCAGCACCTCCCGGCATGCCGCCTGGGCATCGGTTTCGCCTGCCTCGACGTGGCCGCCGAGTCCGACGATCTTGCCGGTCCCGAAGCCGGTCCGCTTCAGGCCAAGCAGCACTTCAGGGCCGGCCTCCGGGTGTTCCCGTAGCAGGAAGCAGAGGGTGACGGGCACGGAAGTCATGCAGACCAGCCTAGCTGTGCCGTCGCTGTCCGGAGGCCTGTATCCGGCCCGGTTACCCAGCGTCCGAGGATTTATCCCAGCGCCCGGGGATTTATCCCAGCGCCCGGGGATTTATCCCAGCGTCCGAGGATTTATCCCAGCGCCCGGGGATGCGCCGCGGCGTAGACTTCCCGCAGCGTGTCGGCGGTGACGAGGGTGTACACCTGCGTGGTGGTCACCGAGGCATGCCCGAGCAGTTCCTGGACCACCCGGACATCCGCTCCGCCTTCGAGCAGGTGGGTGGCGAAGGAATGCCGGAGCGTGTGCGGGGAGACGTCCTTGGCGATGTTGGCCTTGTCCGCCGCTGCCTTCAGGATGGTCCAGGCGCTCTGCCGGCTGATGCGTCCGCCCCTGGCGTTGAGGAACAGCGCCGGGGTGCCCTTGCCCTTGGCTGCGAGCAGGGGCCGGCCCCGGACCAGATAGGCGTCGAGGGCGCGGGCCGCGAACGAGCCCAGCGGCACCAGCCGTTCCTTGGAGCCCTTGCCGAACAGGCGCACGATGGCCGGGCCGGATTCGGCAGCCTGCACCGACAGGTCGTCGACGTCGAGGCCCACGGCCTCACTGATCCGGGCCCCGGTGGAGTACAGGAATTCGAGCAGGGCCCGGTCGCGGAGGCCGGTGGCGGTGTCGGTCCCGGCGGCTTCCAGGATCCTGGTGACTTCGTCCACGGTGATGGCCTTGGGGAGCCGTTTGCCGGGCATTGGTGGGTGGACATCGCTGGCGGGGTCCGCCGTCGTCGTCCCTTCCAGCGCCCAAAAGCGGTGCAGCCCGCGGACGGCCACCACGGTCCGGGCCGCCGACCGCACCCCCAGCGGAGTGCCGCCGTCGGCGCCGTCGGAAAGCGCCTGGGCAAAGCCCGTGACGTGGTGGCGGGTGATGTCAGCCGGGCTGCTGAGGCCCTGCCCGGCGAGGTAGGCCGAGTAGCGCGCGAGGTCGCGGCGGTACGCGGACAGTGTGTTCGCCGCCAGGCCCCGTTCGACGCCCATGTGCTGGAGATAGTCGGTCACTCCGCGGTCAATCGCGGTGCGGGGCCGTTCCGGCGGTGCCGTTTCGGCACTGTCAGTTGGCTTCGGTGCCGATGGGGCCGGAGATTCCTCCGGTGCCGCCGTGTCCGCGGACATCAGCGCTGGCTGGGGTGCGCCGGCCAGGGGGCGTCGCCCGGCCGCAGTCCGCTGAAGCCGTCCGCTTTCGCAGCGGCGGCAGCAAGGATTCCGACGACGGCGGACGGGTTGTGCAGGCGCCCTTCCAGCACCGCGGCAACGGCATCCTCCAGCGGGATCCAGTGCAGCTCGATTTCGGCTTCCTCGTCCGTGCGGACGTGGAGTTCGTGATGCGGGACTTCGGTGAGGCCGCGGGCCAGGTAGATGCGGATCGCCTCGCTGGAGGAGCCGGGCGAATTGAAGAAGTCCACCAGGACGTTCCACTCGCTGGCGATCAGGTCCGCTTCCTCGGCGAGCTCCCGGCCGGCGCCCACCACGAAGTCCTCCCCCTCGACGTCGAGCAGGCCTGCGGGAATCTCCCACAGGTCCATGCCCACCGGGTGGCGGTACTGCTTGATCAGCAGCACCTCGCCGTCGTCGTTCATGGGGAGCACGGCGACGGCACCTGGGTGCTCAATGTAGTCCCGGACGAGGGGATCGCCCTCGGCGGTCAGCTTGAAGCTGTCGCTGACAACGTCCCAGATCCGGCCGTTGTAGACCCGCTCCCGGGAGAGCAGACGGCGCGGGCTCGGCGCATCCGAAACCTGCCGGTCAGCAGGTGTTTTTCCAGATTTACCGGGCATCGCGCCGTCCTTACTCTATGGGTGCTGTGGAACTACTCTGCAGGGGTTCTACTCTGCGGCGGCTTCGCCGGAGGCGGCCGCGGCAGGTTCGAAACCGGCGCTGTCGCTTCCGCTCTGGTGGTCCAGGGCTGCCTTCACCAGGCCGGCAAAGAGCGGGTGCGGCCGGGTGGGCCGGGAGCTCAGTTCCGGGTGCGCCTGGGTGGCCACGTAGTAGGGGTGCACCTCGCGGGGCAGCTCCACGTATTCCACCAGCTTGCCGTCCGGCGACGTGCCGGAGAACACCAGGCCCTCGGCGGCAATCTGGTCGCGGTACTTGTTGTTCACCTCGTACCGGTGGCGGTGGCGTTCGCTGACGGTGGTTTTGCCGTAGGTCTCGGCGATGACCGAGCCCTCGTCCAGTTTGGCCTCGTACAGGCCCAGGCGCATGGTGCCGCCGAGGTCGCCGCGGCCCTCGACGAATTCCAGCTGCTCTTCCATCGTTGCGATGACCGGGTACTTGGAGTCCGGCTCGAACTCGCTGGAGGAGGCGCCCTCCAGGCCGACGACGTTGCGGGCGTACTCGATGACCATGCACTGCAGGCCGAGGCAGAGTCCCAGGACCGGCAGGCGGGACTCGCGTGCGAACTTCAGTGCGCCCAGCTTGCCTTCCAGGCCGCGGATGCCGAAGCCGCCCGGAACGCAGATGGCGTCGACGCCCTCGAGGGAACGCACCGCGCCCTCGTGGGTTTCGCATTCGTCGGACGGGACCCAGCGGATCTTGACCTTGGCGTCGTTGGCGAAGCCGCCGGCGCGCAGGGCCTCCGTGACGGAGAGGTAGGCGTCAGGAAGGTCGATGTACTTGCCCACCAGGGCAACCTCAACCTCGTGCTTGGGGTTGTGGACGGCTTCGAGGAGCTTGTCCCAGCTGGTCCAGTCGACGTCCTTGAACGGCAGGTCCAGCGCCCGGACGATGTACGAGTCCAGGCCCTGGGTGTGCAGGGTCTTGGGGATGTCGTAGATGCTGGGGGCGTCGGCGGCGTTGACCACGGCGTCGATGTCGACGTCGCACATGCGGCCGATCTTCTCACGCATGGCGTCGGGGACTTCGCGGTCCGAGCGGATCACGATGGCCTCCGGCTGGATGCCGATGGAGCGGAGGGCAGCCACGGAGTGCTGCGTGGGCTTGGTCTTCAGTTCCTGCGAAGGGCCGATGTACGGGACCAGCGAAACGTGGAGGAAGAAGACGTTGGTCCGGCCGATGTCCTGGCGGACCTGGCGGGCGGACTCGAGGAAGGGCTGCGACTCGATGTCGCCAACGGTGCCGCCGATCTCGGTGATGATGACGTCCGGCGCGTTCTTGCCCTCGGAGGGCAGCCGCATCCGGCGCTTGATCTCGTCGGTGATGTGCGGGATGACCTGGACCGTGTCGCCGAGGTACTCGCCGCGGCGTTCCTTGGCGATGACCGTGGAGTACACCTGGCCGGTGGTCACGTTGGCCGAACCCTCGAGGTTTTCGTCGAGGAAGCGCTCGTAGTGTCCGATGTCGAGGTCGGTTTCAGCACCGTCGTCTGTGACGAAAACCTCGCCGTGCTGGAAGGGGTTCATCGTGCCCGGATCCACGTTCAGATAGGGATCGAGCTTCTGCATAGTTACCGACAGGCCGCGTGCCCGCAGCAGGTGGCCGAGGCTGGAGGCCGTCAGTCCCTTGCCGAGTGAGGACGCCACACCGCCGGTGACGAAGATGTGTTTGGTCGTCTTGGAGGAGCCCGGGAACCGGGAATTTACACGGGAATTTGATCGCTGCACCACGGAATTCGAGCCTATCATCAATTGAGCCTTCCACGGATCGGGTATGCGGTCCCCAAAGGCTTCAGTTTTGCCTGTCCGCGCCCCGCAGGCAATAGCAGGGCTCCCGGCAAGGGGCGGGCAAACGTGCTGCCGGGCCTTTGCCGGGCTCAGGCCTGCTGCGGCAGGAGCTTGGCGTCGTCCAGAAGCTCCTGGGCGTGGGCCTGGGCGGTTTCGGAGTCCTCCTGGCCTGCCAGCATCCGGGCCAGTTCCTTGACGCGCTCCGCCTCGTCCAGGAGCTGGACGTCGCTGGAGGTGAAACCCTTGGCGGTGGAGCCGTCGGAGCCGCGCACCGAGGTTTTGGTCACACGGATGTGCTGGTCGGCGAACGCCGCCACCTGTGGCAGGTGCGTCACCACCAGGACCTGGACGTGGCGGGCCAGCATGGCCAGCCGCCGGCCGATCTCGACCGCGGCGCGCCCGCCCACGCCGGCATCCACCTCGTCGAAGACGAAGGTTGGCACCGGGTCCACCGCGGCCAGCACCACCTCGATGGCCAGCATGACCCTGGAGAGCTCGCCACCGGAGGCACCCTTGCCCAGCGGCCGGGCCGGCGCGCCGGAGTGCGGCTGCAGCAGGAAGGAGATCTCGTCTGCGCCATAGGGCCCCAGTTGGGCTGCGGCCTCGATGGTGATCACCAGGGTGGCGTCCGCCATGGCGAGGGCCTTCAGCTCGGCGCTGACCCGGGCGGAAAGGTCCTTGGCGGCCTTGGCGCGGACCTTGCTGATGGCTGCAGCCTGCTTCTTCAGCTCGGCCGAGGCCCTGGCCACCTCCGCTTCCAGGTTCTCGATCCGGGTGGAGTCGCCCTGCAGTTCGTCAAAGCGCGCCCGGGCGTTCTCCGCCCATTCGAGGACCTCGTCGATGCTCGGGGCGTACTTCCGGACCAGCTTGGCCAGGGCGGCCCGGCGTTCCTCGATTTCGGCCAGGCGCTCCGGCCCCTCCGAGTCCAGCCCGGCCTGGTAGCTGGCCAGCTCGGTGGCGATGTCGTTGAGCAGGAACCCCACCTCGGCGAGCCGGGCGGCCGCCGATCCGAGTTCCTCGTCGTGTTCGGCCACGTGTTCCAGGGTCCGCTTGGCCGCATCCACGAGCGAGGTGGCGTCGCCGGCCTCCCCGAAGTCCTCGGCAATCAGGGCCTGGTGCGCCGTGGTGGCGGCGATCCGGAGTTCCTCGACGTTGGCCAGCTTCACGGCCTCCGCCTTCAGGGCCTCGTCCTCCCCCGCCTGCGGATCCACGGCGTCGATCTCCGCCAGCGCGGCTTCCAGCGACTCAGCCTCGCGGAGCCGCTCGCGTTCCGCGCTGCGCAGCGAGTCCAGCTCGGCCTGGCTGGATTTCCAGGAGCTGTAGAGGTCCTGGAATCCGCCGAGCGTGGAGGCCAGCCCGTCCCCGGCGAACTTGTCGAGGGCCTCGCGCTGTGCCGCGGCGCCCTTGAGCCGGATCTGGTCTGTCTGCCCGTGCACCACTACAAGCGACTCGCCGATTTCGGCCAGCACCCCCACCGGGGCGGCCCGGCCGCCGAGGAAGGCCCGGCTGCGTCCGTCCGCGCCCAGGCGCCGTGACAGCAGCAGTTCCGCGCCGCCGTCGAACTCCTCAACCTCGGCCCCGGCGTCCCGGGCGCGTTCCAGGGCGAGGTGCCCGGACTGCAACTGCACCACCGCTTCGGCAGAGGCGCTCTTCGCGCCGCTGCGCACCGCGCCGGCGTCCGACCGGGCTCCGAGCAGAAGCCCGACGGCGGTGACCACCATGGTCTTGCCGGCACCGGTCTCGCCGGTCACCACGCTGAGCCCGGGGCCCAGCGGCAGTGTGGCGTCGGTGATGACGCCGAGATCACGGATTCTCAGTTCTTCAAGCATGGTTCACTTTTCAGTCGGAGGATCGGATTCTGAACCGGGTTCGTACGGCCGGAGGCCCGAGGGCGGCGCCATGGTCCGGGGCGTGCGCACGATCGGCACCGGACCGGTGTGGATCTGCTCGGACTGGGGCACGGGGCCGCGCCAGCCGTGGATGGGAAGCTCGAACTTGCGGACCAGCCGCGCCGAGAACGGGGTCTGGTGGGTGCGGGCCAGGCGGACAGGGGTGGTGGACCGCGTGACCTCCACCCGCGCGCCGGGAGGCAGGTCCACGGAACGCCTGCCGTCACACCACAGCACGCCGAGGGCGTCCGTCCGGTTGAGGACTTCCACGGCCAGCCTGGACCGGGGCGAGACCACCAGTGGCTTGGCGAAGAGAGCGTGCGCGCTGATGGGCACGATGAGGAGGGCTTCCACCTCGGGCCACACGACGGGGCCGCCGGCAGAGAAGGCGTAGGCAGTGGATCCGGTGGGCGTGGCCAGGACCACGCCGTCGCAGCCGAAGGAGGTCAGCGGGCGCTCATCCACCTCGGTGACCAGTTCGAGCATGCGCTCCCGGTCGCCTTTTTCGATGGCGGCCTCGTTCAGGGCCCAGGTGTGCCAGATCTTCTGGCCGCGGACCCAGACCTGGACGTCGATGGTCATGCGCTCCTCCACCGTGTATTCACGGCTGGCGATCCATTCGACTGTCTGGGCGAGGTCCGCACGTTCGCTCTCGGCGAGGAAGCCGACGTGGCCCAGGTTCACGCCCAGCAGCGGCACGTCCACCTCGCGGACCAGCTCTGCCGCCCGCAGGATGGTCCCGTCCCCGCCCAGCACCATGACCAGTTCCACGTCCGGAAGCTGGATGTGGTCGTGGAGGATTTCGACCGGCTGGTCCATGACGCCGAAGAAGCCCTCCATGTCGGCCAGTTCGGACTTCTGCATGACGGGGATGATGCCGGAGGCGTGGAGTTGGGCGCACGCCTCCCAGGCCGCCTTTAGGGATTCCTCGCGGCCGGTATGGGCAAGTACCAGTACACGCCTGCTCATCGGGTTCCGCTCTCTAGTGGTTCGGCCAGATCTTTCCCAGCAACGCAGCAACGGCTGCGTCCCGCTCTTCGATCTTAGGCAAGTCTTCTGACATTCTTTGCGTTATCCACAGGAAGTATTCGACATTTCCGTCCTGGCCCGGCAACGGGCTGGTGGCCAGCCCCCGCAGTTCCAGGCCGGCGTCGAGCGCCGCCCCCGCCACTTTACCGACAGCCAGGCGCCGTTCGCGCTCCGACGTGACCACTCCGGTGCGGGCGAGCCGTTCCTTGCCGATCTCGAACTGCGGCTTGACCATGAGGACCAGGTCGCCGCCCGGGGCGGTGCAGGCCGCGAGCGGGGCCAGCACCAGCGTCAGGGAGATGAAGGACAGGTCGGCAACGGTAATCTCAGCCGGGCCGCCGATCTGTTCCGGGTCCACGTAGCGGACGTTCAGCCCTTCGTGGACGCTCACGCGGGGATCGCTGCGGAGCTGCGGCACCAGCTGGCCGTGCCCGACGTCGACCGCCACCACGTGCGCGGCGCCCCGCCGCAGCAGGACGTCGGTAAAGCCCCCCGTGGAGGCTCCGGCGTCAAGGCATCGTTTGCCGCCGACGGCGACCCCGGGGAACGCGTCCAGCGCGCCGGCCAGTTTGTGGCCGGCGCGGCTGACGTACGCGTCCGTCTCATCTTCCGCGACGCTCAGTTCACGGTCGTCGCCGACCTGCAGCGACGCTTTGGCCAGGACGTCACCTTCGGAGGACACCTTGCCTTCCGCGATGAGCCGGGCAGCGTGCGTGCGGGACCGCGCCAGTCCCCTGCTGACGAGCAGTCGGTCGAGTCTGGGCATGGTCAGGAGACACCCGGCCCTTGCTGCGGTTCCTGATGCTGCTGCGGTTCCGGGTGCTGCGGTTCCTGGTTCAGGGCTTCCAGCAGGGCGTCGTGCATGCCTGCATAGGCGGCCGGGTGCTCCGAAACCGGAAGCCCGGGGACCTCGCGGACCCGGTCCAGGATGGCCAGCACCGCCGGGTCAGCGGCGCCGGCATCCGCAGCGCCGCCGCCGGGCACGGTCAGGTCCGGCCAGGCGGCATCCGACATTGCGGCGTCCGGCGCGTCGTTGTTCAACTCTGGCATGGCAGCAGTCTATTGATCCAGCCACTCGAGTTCGGGAGCCGTGGCGACCTCGGCGTCGGGCCGGGCCATCCACCACGCCGCGCAGGCCGCGCGCCACGAGTCGAGGTCGTCCTTGGACCCGGAGATGCGGATGGTGTCTCCGGACACGGTTGCCGTGGCGTTACCGCAACGGAACGTCCCGCCGTCGTTATTAATCTCCGGGTACGGCTCGTAGAGGCCGGTCAGGTCCTGGATGATGTGGCCGGGGCGCTCGTCGGTCCGGGCCGCCAGCATGGATTCCAGGGTGTCGATGCCGGTCAGCACGGCCACCGTGGCGAATCCGGCCCGGTTGCCGCCCAGGATGTCGGTGTCGAGACGGTCGCCCACAACCAGCGGCCGGTCCGAAGACAGCCGCTTGGCGGCGGCGTGGAACAGCGGGGCCTCCGGCTTGCCGGCGACGAGGGGCTGCCGGCCGGTTGCTGCCGCCACCGCGGCCACGAGGGACCCGTTGCCGGGAGCGGTTCCCCGCGTCTGCGGGAGCGTCATGTCGGTGTTTGTGGCAACCCACAGCACGTCACCGTCCGCCAGCACGAAGGACGCTTCGGCAAGGTCCTTCCAGCCGATCCCAGGGTTGAAGCCCTGCACGACGGCCACCGGATTATCCTCGGCGCTGTGCACCGGCTTCAGGCCAACGAGCCCAACCTCGTGGGCCAGCGCAGGGCTGCCGGTGATCAGCACGGCTGCGCCCGGGGAAAGCATGGACGCCAGCAGGTCGGCACCGGCCTGGGAAGAGCTCACCACCTGGTGGTCCTCGGCAGGGGCGCCAAGCTCGCGCAGGTGGGCCGCGACCTGCGCCGGGGTACGGGAGGCGTTGTTGGTCACGTACCCGAGGCCGACGCCGACTTCGGCCAGCCGCTGCAGGGACTCCACAGCTCCGGGGATGGCGTGGGGACCCCTGTAGACCACTCCGTCCAGGTCAGCCAGCAGGGCGTCGAACCGGGAAATCAGTTGTGCTTCACTCATATGCGATTAGTCCTCCGAGCCGTTTTGGCGGCGGTCTGCATCCTGCTCTTCGCTGTGTCCGGCCGCAACGTCGTCCTCAACGTCACCTTCCGCGTCGTCGTCCTGCTCGGCGGAGTCCTCGTCGGACTCGGCGTCGTCGGATTCGAAGTAGTCGGCTTCGGCGTCGTCCAGGTTTTCGTCCTCTGCGTTGCCTGCGGCGAGGTCCGATGTCGGCCGCTGCGCGGCAGCTTCCTCCGCGGCGCTGATTCCGGGGACCGCCTGGCTGTCCGAAGACCCGCTTTCATCCTGCGCCGGCGTGCCTGCTGCCTGTGCGATCCGCTTCCGGCGTTCGGCTTCCTCCCGGGCTTCCTCTTCCTCGTCCCAGCCGAGGTCGATGATGTCGGGTTCCTCGGCCATGCCCAGGCCCAGGGCTTCCTCCGCCACGACGGCCTGGCGCTGCCACTTGCCGGCCTCGGCTTCACGGCCGGCGGCGGTCAGGGCGTCAGCGTAGGCGCGGAACAGGCGCGGGCTGTAGGAAAAGGCCCGGTTGATGTCCAGCTGCGGGATCTCCAGCTCGGCCACGGCGGCGTCCGGCTGGCCAAGGTCGGCGCGAGCGCCGGAGGCGACAATCGCCAGCTCCACCTTGCCGGGTGCGTCGAGGTCCTGGGCCTCCTCGGAACGTACGACGTCCAGGGCGCGGTCGGGCCGGCCCAGGCCGCGTTCGCAGTCGGCCATCACGGGAAGGTGGACGTTGGAACCGCTGATGCGCCGGTAGGTGCGGAACTCGCGCAGGGCCTCGCCGTAGTGTCCGGCGGCATAGGCCGTGAGGCCCACTGCCTCGCGGACGGCAGCAAGGCGTCCGCCGCGGCGGCTGGCGGCGAGGGCGTGCTGGAACGCCAGTTCAGGTTCCTCGTCGATAAGCCGTCCGGCCATCACCAGGTGGCGGGCAACCCATTCCGCGCTGTTGGACTCCAGGGTCTTGATCTGGTGCTGCGTGGCGCGGTCGAGTTCCTTGCCAGTGACGTCCTCGTCGATTTCCGGCGAACGCTCACGGTCCGGGCGGTTGGCGCTGCGGAGGTCGCGGGCGTTGGGGACGCGGGCCGGGCGGTCCTCAGCCCTGTCGCGGCCGAACTGGCGGGGACCGGAGTCGCCGCGGTCAAAGCCGCGGGGTGCCCGATCCTGCCGGTCACCGCGGTCCTGCCAGCCGGAACGCTCTTCGCGGGGTGCCCGGTCCTGCCGGTCGCCGAAGGGGCGGCGGTTGTCTCCGCCGCCAAAGCTGCGGCGGTCGCCGTCGCCCTCACGGCGCGGACGGTCACCAAAAGGCTTGCGGTCACGATCGCCGAACGGCTTACGCTCGCCGCCACCGAAACCGCGGCGGTCACCCTCACCTTCACGGCGCGGACGGTCACCAAACGGCCGGCGCTCACCGCCACCGAAACCGCGGCGGTCACCCTCGCCCTCGCGGCGCGGACGGTCACCAAACGGCCGGCGCTCACCGCCACCGAAACCGCGGCGGTCACCCTCGCCCTCGCGGCGCGGACGGTCACCAAAACCGCGGCGATCGCCGTCGCCAAAGCTGCGACGCTCGCCGTCACCTTCGCGGCGCGGACGGTCAGAGAACGGCTTACGGTCCCGGTCACCGAACGGCTTACGCTCACCGCCACCGAAACCGCGGCGATCGCCGTCGCCCTCACGGCGCGGACGGTCAGAGAACGGCTTACGGTCCCGGTCACCGAACGGCTTACGCTCACCGCCACCGAAACCGCGGCGATCACCCTCACCCTCACGGCGCGGACGGTCAGAGAACGGCTTACGGTCAGAGTCACCGCCGAAACCGCGGCCGTCACGGGCGCGGAAACCCCGCGGATCCCCGCCGGAATTATTGGTCCCCCTAAAAGGGCCCCCCTGCCGTCCCCGGTTGTTTCCCGAGTCCCCCCGGTCATTTCCGCCGCGGTAACCGCCGCCCTTGTGCTCAGCCATGGTGGATTCCTCCTGTAGTGAGCCGACCACTGGCGCGATGTGCAGCCGCTCTTATCCGTGTTTGGTTGTCCTGCGCGACCCGTAGTGATGCATCCGGTGTCCGCATATCTCTAGCAATTCTAGGTGAGAGCCAGTGCCAGCCACTAACGGCGGGGGCCTCCCACAGGCTGGCGTGTGCATCCTCACAGGGGCACGGGCCGCTCAATCTGCTGTGGGCCAGGGCGCCCGATCATGCCTCCGGGCGTCCAGAGGACCGCAATAGCCCACAGGAAAAATCCAAGGAGGCGTGGCAAGACTGGCTCCCACAGCATCCGCCGAGGGGGAACCATGAAGAAATCACGGACGAAGCCGGTGGCCGCTGCTGCCATGATCCTGGGTTGCGGGCTACTGGCACTGTTCGTTGCCTACTCGAGTGAGGCCGGCCGGGAGGCAGGATTCCTGGACCGGACCGGCGCGGTGGTCATCTGGGGACTTCCTGTTGCCAAACTTGTTTTCAACGTCGCGGCCGCCGGGACTGTCGGCCCACTGATTTTGGCCCTCTTCGCCCTCCCCCCGACTGGAAGAGCGTTCTCCAAGGCACTGGTCCTTGCCGGTATTTCCGCAGTCCTCTGGACGGCCGCTGCGGCCGCGATCAGTGTCCTCACCTTCCACTCGCTGGCTAACCTGCCCCTCTTTTCGGAAGGATCCGGGACCATCTTCGTCAGTTTCCTGACGGACGTTGACGCCGGCCGAAGGAGCGCCCTGACAGTCGTCATTACGGCAACCGCTGCGCTCCTGTGTTTCGGCGTCCAGAGCCAGCGGGCTGTGGCCGTCACGGCGGTGCTGGCTTCCACGGGGCTGATACCCCTGGCCCTGAATTCCCATGCCGCAGGCGGTGCCAACCATGCCGACAGTACGGTTTCGGTGGTCATGCATATGGTCGCGGCGGCCATCTGGATCGGCGGCCTGGCCACGATCGTCCTGCTGCGGCGGACGCTGGGAACAGAGTTGCTGGCCGCGGTCCGGCGCTACTCGACGTTGGCGCTGCTGTCCTTCCTTGCCCTGGCCATCTCGGGCGTAGCGGCTGGGCTGACAGGGCTCGGAACGCTCGACGGGCTGGCCACGCAGTACGGCCTGATCCTGGTGGCAAAGACTGCACTTCTGGGGGTTCTGGGCGTGTTCGGAGTGTTGCACCGGAAGTGGATCCTCACGAAGCTGGAGTCGGTCCCGGGCAGGGCACGGACCATGTTCGCAGCTCTGGCGGTGGCCGAGCTGGCCATCATGGCGGCCGCATCAGGACTCGCGGCGGCCCTGGCGCGCACCCCGCCGCCTACGGTTTCGCAGGCAGCGCCCGCCCCGGTTTCGCTGCGCCTTCCGGGCCTTGTGGATATGTTCAGCAGCTGGAAGCCCGACGCCCTGTGGATCTTCCTCTGCGCCGTTGCTGTGTTCCTGTATGGGGCCGGAATGCAGCGTGTCCGGAACCGGGGCGGGCACTGGCCTGCCTACCGCGCCGGGCTCTGGTTCACCGGTGTCGGCTTGCTGTTTTTGGTGACCAACGGAGGGCTTCGGTTCTACCAGGAGTTCCTGATCAGTGCCCATGTCACGACGCAGATGCTGCTCATCGCCGTCGTACCGCTCCTGCTGGTTCCCGGTGCGCCGCTGACACTGGCCAGGCTCGCCGCAACGCCCAGGCAGGACGGGACCCTAGGCGGCGCCGAAGCCCTCACATTATCTGTGCGTCCGGTTCTGAATGCTGCGGCGGCTCCCTACGTGGCGGCCGCAGGGCTTGCCGCCGTGCTGGCTGCCCTCTACTACACGCCTTTGCTGGAGTACTCGGCACGCACCCAGTTCGGGTACCAGGCCATGGCCCTGTTGACGCTGATCTCCGGTTGCCTGTTTACGGCCTCCCTTGCCCGTGCCACGGACCGCGGGCCTGGATCGTCAGTGGCAGCCAGGCTCGCGGCCATAGGTGCCGTGGCTGCACTCTACGGGGTATACGGCTGGGCGCTCGCCCAACAGGCGGACCAGCTGCCGGACTCGCGGCGGCAGGAATGGCTGATCAGCGTGGGCCAGCCCTGGGACCAGCCGGTTCTGGCGGTCGTGGAGCCGGCGGGAATGGCCATGTGGGTCATCGCGGCCGGCGCGCTGGTCGTGGCGGCAGCGGCAGTACTGTACCGGGCCCGCCGGCGCCGTTCCGCGGGCACCGGGCGACGGGTCCGCTCCTCTTCGGAACGCGCCCACGACCTTGTGATGTCCTCAGAGCCCTGATGGGCACGCTCGCCCAGACAGGCGTGCCCATGGGTGGCTTTCCACCCAAAGAAGGCCGCCGGCAACCCTGTCTCCCGCAAGGTTTCCGCAGGGTAGGTATTACACCCTTCAACTAAATCAATTGGACTTTCTAGCGACGTCGGAGGTAGTCGTGTCAGTTACACGCCGTCAGGCACTGCAAATAGGTGGAGTGGGGATCATCGGTGCCTTTGGCCTGGCTGTACCCTTGACGTCGGTCAACGCAAAGTCGGCAAGCCAGCTGGCGTCCCGCAACATGCCCAAGCCCTACCAGCGGACGCTTCCCATCCCCGAAATACTGCGGCCCACGAGCAC
This sequence comes from Arthrobacter globiformis, assembly GCF_046536215.2. GTDB lineage: Bacteria > Actinomycetota > Actinomycetes > Actinomycetales > Micrococcaceae > Arthrobacter > Arthrobacter globiformis_E. Next base: position 1,227,887 of record NZ_CM143421.1, read on the forward strand.
GACGGTGGACCCGGATGGCCGCAAGCGGCACCTGTACAAGATTGAGCAGAAAGCTGCCCTGGCAAACATCGTTCCGGGGCTCAGCACCCCTATCCTCGGCTACAACGGGACGTTCCCGGGCCCGACCATCAAAGTGAACCAGGGCGAACGCATCACCCTGGAGATGGACAACATCCTGCCTCTGTTCCACCCGCAGTGGGGGTACCGGCTTGACACCTCGACCCACCTCCACGGGTCTGCGTCGCTCCCGCAGTACGACGGCTACGCCAACGACCTCACCGGGCGGGACTACTGCAAAGACTACGAATACCCCAACTTCCAGCCGGCTCGGACCCTGTGGTACCACGACCACGCCGTGCACAATACGGGCCAGAGCGTTTACTCCGGCCTGGCGGCCCAGTACCACCTGCACGACGAAGTGGAAGGCAGCATTCTTCCGCAGGGGAAGTTCGATGTGCCGCTGACCGTGTCCGACGCCATGTTCGCAGCCAACGGTTCGCTCGGCTACAACGACAACACCCACTCCGGCCTGTGGGGCGACGTTATCCTTGTCAACGGGGCGCCGTGGCCCGTGATGAAGGTCCAGCGACGGATCTACCGGTTCCGCGTACTCAACGCATCCATTGCGCGCTCCTACCGCTTCTCCCTGAGCACGGGCGACGCCATGACCATCGTCGCTACGGACGGCGGTCTGATGCCGGCCGCCCAGCAGGTGACATCCTGGCGGCACGGCGGCGCCGAGCGCTACGAGGTGCTCATCGACTTTTCGAAGTATCCCGTCGGCAAACGGGTGGAGCTGCGCAACCTGTCCAACAAGAACAATGTGGACTACGACTTCACCGGCAGGGTCATGGCCTTCGACGTGACGGACGAGCCGGTCGACACGTCCGGACCCGGCGCCAAGGTGCTGCCGACGCTTCTCGCCCCCAGCACGGCCATGAGCCTCAAGACGTCGGACTCGGTGAAGACCAGGCGCATGCGCGTGAAGCGGGACAACGGCATCTGGACCATCGGGGGCATGACCTGGGACGAGGTGGTCGAGAGCGGCTACAGGAAGGTCCTCGCCGATCCCGACCTGGACGATGTGGAAATCTGGGAGATTGAAAACAGCTCAGGAGGATGGTTCCACCCGGTCCACATCCACCTGGTGGATTTCCAGGTACTCAGCCGCAATGGACAGGCACCGTTCGCGCACGAGAAGGGGCCGAAGGACGTGGTCTACGTGGGCGAAGGGGAAACGGTCCGGCTGCTCATGAAGTTCGAGCACAACCGCGGCAGGTACATGATCCACTGCCACAACCTACCCCACGAGGACCATGACATGATGGCCCAGTTCAGCGTCGGGATCGACACGAACGACGCAGATCCGAATCATCCGGTTGAAGCTGTACGGCCGCATCCGATCAATCAGCCGGCGCCGGGCCAAGCTGCACCGGCGGAAGTGCCGGCACCGGAGACCACGCAGCCCGCAGAAGCGGCTGCGCCGGCGCCCACTACGTCACCCGCGGCATCCCCCGCAGCGCCCGCACCCTCCCCGGCAGCGGCACCCGTGGGAGAGAAAGACGTTGTGACCATCACCACCGCCCGGCACCGGCTGAAGAAGGACATGGCTTTCGCCGGAACCTCCAAGTTCACGGGCTCGACGGCGGCCACCTCGGCCACCGTTGTGCTGTACGACGTCACGCCGGGGCGTGCCGCCACCCGCCTGGGTACGGTGAAGGCCAACGCCCTGGGAGCCTGGACGCTGACGGCAAAGCCCGGACCTGCCAGGCAGGTCACCGCCGTCAAGGCCGAATCGAGCGTTGGCGGGACTGCGACGGCGAGTGTCAGAACCAGCTGACGCCTGACACCGCTGGTTGAGCCTGTCGAAACCCGGGGCCGGTGAGTATGGGTTTTAAATGCGGGAGAGCCCCGACCGTGTGGTTGGGGCTCTCGACCGTTTTTTCTCTAATGGTTGTCCGGCGGTGACCTACTCTCCCACACCCTCCCGGGTGCAGTACCATCGGCGCTGTGGGTCTTAGCTTCCGGGTTCGGAATGGGACCGGGCGTTTCCCCCACGCTATGACCGCCGTAACCCTTGCTCCCGGCACCGTGGGGCGATGGGCCCTGGTGTGGGAAATCTGTGGTGTTACAACTGTGGTGTTGTATTCAGTTATCTTGGTTCCCGTGAAACCCGTGGGCGGGTTTGTTGGTTGGGAACCACATAGTGGACGCAAGCATGCATTGATTCTTGTGTGGTGTAAGTTGTTGGCCTATTAGTACCGGTCAGCTTCACGAGTCGTTAGTCCTCGCTTCCACATCCGGCCTATCAACCCAGTGGTCTGGCTGGGGGCCTCTCACACACAAGGTGTATGGAAATCTCATCTCGAAGCGAGCTTCCCGCTTAGATGCTTTCAGCGGTTATCCCATCCGAACGTAGCTAATCAGCGGTGCACTTGGCAGTACAACTGACACACCAGAGGTTCGTCCGTCCCGGTCCTCTCGTACTAAGGACAGCCCTTCTCAAATTTCCTGCGCGCGCAGCGGATAGGGACCGAACTGTCTCACGACGTTCTAAACCCAGCTCGCGTACCGCTTTAATGGGCGAACAGCCCAACCCTTGGGACCTACTCCAGCCCCAGGATGCGACGAGCCGACATCGAGGTGCCAAACCATGCCGTCGATATGGACTCTTGGGCAAGATCAGCCTGTTATCCCCGAGGTACCTTTTATCCGTTGAGCGACGGCCATTCCACAATGTACCGCCGGATCACTAGTCCCGACTTTCGTCCCTGCTCGAGATGTCTCTCTCACAGTCAAGCTCCCTTGTGCACTTACACTCGACACCTGATTGCCAACCAGGCTGAGGGAACCTTTGGGCGCCTCCGTTACTTTTTAGGAGGCAACCGCCCCAGTTAAAACTACCCATCAGGCACTGTCCCTGACCCGGATTACGGGCCGAAGTTAGATGTCCAAAGTGACCAGAGTGGTATTTCAACGATGACTCCACCCGAACTGGCGTCCGGGCTTCAACGTCTCCCACCTATCCTACACAAGCCACTCCGAACACCAATACCAAACTATAGTAAAGGTCTCGGGGTCTTTCCGTCCTGCTGCGCGTAACGAGCATCTTTACTCGTACTGCAATTTCGCCGAGTTTATGGTTGAGACAGCGGGGAAGTCGTTACTCCATTCGTGCAGGTCGGAACTTACCCGACAAGGAATTTCGCTACCTTAGGATGGTTATAGTTACCACCGCCGTTTACTGGGGCTTAAATTCTCAGCTTCGCCGTGAGGCTAACCGGTCCTCTTAACCTTCCAGCACCGGGCAGGAGTCAGTCCGTATACATCGTCTTGCGACTTCGCACGGACCTGTGTTTTTAGTAAACAGTCGCTTCCCCCTGGTCTCTGCGGCCCCGATCCCCTCCCACCAGCAAGTGGTGTTCAAGGTTGGGCCCCCCTTCTCCCGAAGTTACGGGGGCATTTTGCCGAGTTCCTTAACCATAATTCTCTCGATCGCCTTAGTATTCTCTACCTGATCACCTGTGTCGGTTTGGGGTACGGGCGGCTAAAACCTCGCGCCGATGCTTTTCTAGGCAGCATAGGATCACCGAATCCCCCTTTACGGGAGTCCCGTCAGATCTCAGGCACATGAACAGCGGATTTGCCTACCGTTCGCCCTACATCCTTGGACCGGGACAACCATCGCCCGGCTCGGCTACCTTCCTGCGTCACACCTGTTAATACGCTTGCCTCCCAGGATCAGGTCCCGCGCTCCACCAAAACCCTTCACCCACAAGGGGCGTCGGGCAGGTTTCGGGCGGTTAGTATCCCCTGTTCAACATGGGCGGTTTTTCGCCGGTACGGGAATATCAACCCGTTGTCCATCGACTACGCCTGTCGGCCTCGCCTTAGGTCCCGACTTACCCAGGGCAGATTAGCTTGACCCTGGAACCCTTGATCATCCGGCGGACGGGTTTCTCACCCGTCTTTCGCTACTCATGCCTGCATTCTCACTCGTGTAGGCTCCACCGCTGGTTTACACCGCGACTTCACCGCCCACACGACGCTCCCCTACCCATCCACACTCCTGAACCACAAAGGCTTGGAAAATATGTGAATGCCACAACTTCGGCGGTGTACTTGAGCCCCGCTACATTGTCGGCGCGGAATCACTTGACCAGTGAGCTATTACGCACTCTTTAAGGATGGCTGCTTCTAAGCCAACCTCCTGGTTGTCTTCGCAACTCCACATCCTTTCCCACTTAGCACACGCTTAGGGGCCTTAGTTGGTGGTCTGGGCTGTTTCCCTCTCGACTATGAAGCTTATCCCCCACAGTCTCACTGCTGCGCTCTCACTTACCGGCATTCGGAGTTTGGCTGACGTCAGTAACCTTGTAGGCCCATTAGCCATCCAGTAGCTCTACCTCCGGAAAGAAACACGCAACGCTGCACCTAAATGCATTTCGGGGAGAACCAGCTATCACGAAGTTTGATTGGCCTTTCACCCCTACCCACAGCTCATCCCCTCCATTTTCAACTGAAGTGGGTTCGGTCCTCCACGACGTCTTACCGTCGCTTCAACCTGGCCATGGGTAGATCACTTCGCTTCGGGTCTAGATCACGCCACTGCAACGCCCTGTTCAGACTCGCTTTCGCTACGGCTTCCCCCACACGGGTTAACCTCGCGACGTAACACTAACTCGCAGGCTCATTCTTCAAAAGGCACGCCGTCACAACTACAAGGCTGCTCCGACGGATTGTAAGCACACGGTTTCAGGTACTGTTTCACTCCCCTCCCGGGTACTTTTCACCTTTCCCTCACGGTACTGGTCCGCTATCGGTCATTAGGGAGTATTTAGGCTTATCAGGTGGTCCTGACAGATTCACACGGGATTTCTCGGGCCCCGTGCTACTTGGGATACTCATCAAAGGCGGCGCACAGCATTACGGTTACGGGGCTCACACCCTCTACGGCCGGCCTTTCAAGACCGTTCACCTATACCAGCACTCACACCTCCCCGGTCCGGCAGAACCAGGACAACAAGTCCCACAACCCCGCCCATGCAACGCCCGCCGGCTATCACACATGGAAACGGTTTAGCCTGATCCGCGTTCGCTCGCCACTACTAACGGAATCACTGTTGTTTTCTCTTCCTGCGGGTACTGAGATGTTTCACTTCCCCGCGTTCCCTCCACGCACCCTATGTGTTCAGATGCGGGTCACCAGATCACTCGCGCGTCTGGCGGGGTTTCCCCATTCGGACACCCTGGGATCACAGTCCGGTTATCGACTCCCCCAGGCTTATCGCAGATTCCTACGTCCTTCTTCGGCTCCTAATGCCAAGGCATCCACCGTGTGCTCTTAAAACTTGACCACAAAAGATCAAAAACATTTTCTCGAGAGAACCACAGAAACCAACCACACCAACAACACCCCAAAGGGCACCACCAGCGCAGCCAGATCCAGGTTCAAATATCTTGGAAATTGCTTCTTATAAAAGATGCTCGCGTCCACTATGTAGTTCTCAAACAACAACCCCGTACCACACACCCCACACACCCCGCGCCAACAGCGCAGACAACCGTGTGATCGGTGCAGCCAGGAAACCAGAAACAAACGTCCCGGAAAAGAGTTACCCTCCCCGGTCCTGTTGCCTCAGGACCCGACAGTGTGCCAAACACTAAACCACGCAACCCCCGCCCCCGCCGTTCCAGGACAGACCCCCCAAAGGGAACCCGACCGTACTGAACCAGGACAAAAACCACGCAGCCGCTATCCGTTGATATTCCACCCATGAGCACCCGCCACAAAACATCCGTTTGTGCTGCGGGCCTTTACTCCTGACAACACCCACCCCCGGCACATACGTCCAGGAAACAGTGTTGTAGGTGCTCCTTAGAAAGGAGGTGATCCAGCCGCACCTTCCGGTACGGCTACCTTGTTACGACTTAGTCCCAATCGCCAGTCCCACCTTCGACGGCTCCCTCCCACAAGGGGTTAGGCCACCGGCTTCGGGTGTTACCAACTTTCGTGACTTGACGGGCGGTGTGTACAAGGCCCGGGAACGTATTCACCGCAGCGTTGCTGATCTGCGATTACTAGCGACTCCGACTTCATGGGGTCGAGTTGCAGACCCCAATCCGAACTGAGACCGGCTTTTTGGGATTAGCTCCACCTCACAGTATCGCAACCCTTTGTACCGGCCATTGTAGCATGCGTGAAGCCCAAGACATAAGGGGCATGATGATTTGACGTCGTCCCCACCTTCCTCCGAGTTGACCCGGCAGTCTCCCATGAGTCCCCACCACTACGTGCTGGCAACATGGAACGAGGGTTGCGCTCGTTGCGGGACTTAACCCAACATCTCACGACACGAGCTGACGACAACCATGCACCACCTGTGAACCGGCCCCAAAAGGAGAAACCACATTTCTGCGGCGGTCCGGTCCATGTCAAGCCTTGGTAAGGTTCTTCGCGTTGCATCGAATTAATCCGCATGCTCCGCCGCTTGTGCGGGCCCCCGTCAATTCCTTTGAGTTTTAGCCTTGCGGCCGTACTCCCCAGGCGGGGCACTTAACGCGTTAGCTACGGCGCGGAAAACGTGGAATGTCCCCCACACCTAGTGCCCAACGTTTACGGCATGGACTACCAGGGTATCTAATCCTGTTCGCTCCCCATGCTTTCGCTCCTCAGCGTCAGTTAATGCCCAGAGACCTGCCTTCGCCATCGGTGTTCCTCCTGATATCTGCGCATTTCACCGCTACACCAGGAATTCCAGTCTCCCCTACATCACTCTAGTCTGCCCGTACCCACCGCAGATCCGGAGTTGAGCCCCGGACTTTCACGGCAGACGCGACAAACCGCCTACGAGCTCTTTACGCCCAATAATTCCGGATAACGCTTGCGCCCTACGTATTACCGCGGCTGCTGGCACGTAGTTAGCCGGCGCTCTTCTGCAGGTACCGTCACTTTCGCTTCTTCCCTACTGAAAGAGGTTTACAACCCGAAGGCCGTCATCCCTCACGCGGCGTCGCTGCATCAGGCTTCCGCCCATTGTGCAATATTCCCCACTGCTGCCTCCCGTAGGAGTCTGGGCCGTGTCTCAGTCCCAGTGTGGCCGGTCACCCTCTCAGGCCGGCTACCCGTCGTCGCCTTGGTGAGCCATTACCTCACCAACAAGCTGATAGGCCGCGAGTCCATCCAAAACCACAAAAGCTTTCCACCCCCCACCATGCGATGAGGAGTCATATCCGGTATTAGACCCAGTTTCCCAGGCTTATCCCAGAGTCAAGGGCAGGTTACTCACGTGTTACTCACCCGTTCGCCACTAATCCCCGGCGCAAGCACCGGATCATCGTTCGACTTGCATGTGTTAAGCACGCCGCCAGCGTTCATCCTGAGCCAGGATCAAACTCTCCGTTGAAAACAAACAGACACAACCAGGCCCCACGGAAATAACGCGGAACCAGGCTGCACAAAATTTGAAACCAGCCAAAAACACCAGACCACACCACGGGGGTGACATGGCCCGGCAATTCAACCAATTCATAAAAAATCGGTATCAACAAACTTGGCACACTATTGAGTTCTCAAACAACAGACACATTCGAATACTTCCCGAAATTATTTCCAATTGAATATTGGAATTCGCATTTCGTATTTCTTCGCTGCGATGTTTCTAGCTTATTTCATTCATTTTCACTTTGCAAATCCGGGTTATTCACCCGGTATTCACTTCAATGAATGAATCCGCCCAGCACTAAGCGCAGCTTTTCTTCGTTCATTTCGAAGTAGAAGAATTGCTTCTCAGTGAAGGGGGTTTGTCACCACTCAGCGGCGGCGACTCAGAAGACATTACACGCTCCCCCGCGGCCGTGCAAATCGGCTGCGGAGGAGCGTGCATTTTGCCTGTTCCGGTGCTAGGCGTTCCGGTGCTAGGCGCCGGACACCTGGACCGTGGCCAGGTTCTTCTTGCCGCGGCGGAGCAGCAGGTACTTGCCGTGCAGCAGCTCCGACGGGTTGATCACCGCGTCCGGATCCGTAACTTTGGCGTTGTTGACATAGGCGCCGCCCTCGCCGACCACCCGGCGCGCGGCGGACTTGCTGTCCGACAGCCCCGAGGCAACCAGCAGGTCGATGATGCCGAGGCCCGTTCCGTCCACCGAAGCGGACGGGAGTTCTGCAGTCGCCGCTGCGAGCGTCTGCTCGTCGAGCACTGAGAGATCGCCGTTCCCGAAAACAGCCGCGGAAGCAGCAATGACCTTTTCGGTCGCTTCGACTCCGTGGACCAGTGCCGTCACTTCGTAGGCGAGCTTCCGCTGGCCTTCGCGGGCGAACGGGCGCTCGGCCACAGACACGGCAATTTCCTCAATCTCGGCCCGGGTCAGGAACGTGAACACCTTCAGCCGGTCCACAACATCCGCGTCGGCGGTGTTAAGCCAGAACTGGTAAAAGGTGTACGGGCTGACCATGGCTGAGTCCAGCCAGATGGCGTTGCCCTCGCTCTTGCCGAACTTGGTGCCGTCTGCATTGGTGATGAGCGGAGTGCCCAGCGCATGGACCGTCTTGCCCTCCACCTTGCGGATGAGTTCGGTGCCGCTGGTGAGGTTGCCCCACTGGTCGGATCCGCCGGTCTGCAGCATGCAGCCGTAGTCGCGGTAGAGCTGCAGGTAATCCATGCCCTGCAGGATCTGGTAGCTGAACTCCGTGTAGCTGATGCCTTCCTCGGAGCTGAGGCGTGAAGCCACGGCGTCCTTGCGCAGCATCGTGCCCACGCGGAAGTGCTTGCCGACCTCGCGGAGGAAGTCGATCGCGCTCAGCGGCGCGGTCCAGTCAAGGTTGTTGACCATCCGGGCGGCGTTAGCGCCGTCAAAGCTGAGGAACCGGCGGACCTGCGCCTGCAGGTAACCGACCCACTCCGAAACGGTGTCTTTCGTGTTCAGGGTGCGTTCCGCCGTCGGACGCGGATCGCCGATCAGCCCGGTGGAACCGCCCACGAGCCCCAGGGGCTTGTGGCCGGCCAGCTGGAGCCGCCTCATGAGGAGAAGCTGAACCAGGTTTCCCAGGTGGAGGCTCGGCGCCGTGGGGTCGAATCCGCAGTAATACGTGACCGGCTCCCCGGCGAGCAGCTTTTCCAACTCCACTTCATCGGTGGATACGTGGACAAGGCCGCGCCATTTGAGCTCCTGCCAGATGTTGGCGAAGCTGGGGTCGTTCTGCTGGGATTCGAGGTCGTTTAGTTGTGACACGCCTTCTAAGTTAGCAGGATCAGCGCCACGCCGACCCCCGTGAAGGGCAGGAGGCAGGCCGGGCCGCGATTGGCCGGGCCTGCCCCGGAACCCCTAGCGTTCGATGCCTGCCGGAACGTCCGCGGCCGCGATCAGACGAAGCCGCTGGGTGGGGCGCGTCATGGCGACGTACAGATCGCCCACCCTGCCGTGCTCGTGGTTCAGCATGGCGCTCGGTTCCAGGACCACGACGCCATCGAACTCAAGGCCCTTGGCCTCCCGTGGGCTGATCACCACCACGTCCTGTTCATAGCTGCCAGCACCCGTGCCCAGCCGGGAACCGTACTTGGCACGCAGCACCGAGGTGGCTTCCCGCAGCAGGTCGCCGTCGGCAATCACGGCGAGCAGACCGCCGTCGAGCGCTTCGAGTTCCTCGGGGAGGACTTCCACCAGCCGGCTGACAAGGCCAGAGTGCTCCACACGGTCGATGATGGGCGACCAGCGGCCCTCCCGGACGGCCTTCGGGGCGGAAACCACCAGGCCGGCGGCGTTGGCCATGCGCGCAGCCGCTTCGGCGATCTGCGACGGCGTCCGGTAGTTGACCGTGAGTTCCTCCAGCTGCCAGCGGTCACCGAACATCGGGGCGAGGGCCCCCTGCCAGGACTTCGCGCCGGCCACGGAACTGGTCTGGGCGATGTCCCCCACGATGGTGAAGGACTTGAGCGGGCAGCGCCGGACCAGGAGCCGCCACTGCATGGGCGAGAGTTCCTGTGCCTCGTCGACGACGATGTGGCCGAAGGCCCAGGTGCGGTCACTGGTGGCGCGCTCGGCGGCCGTCAGGCGGGCTTCGCGTTCCTCGTTCTGTTCAACGAGTTCCTCGGCGGACATCAGCACGTCGACGCCGGCCGACTCCATGTTGACCAGGGTCTGCCGGGCGTTGGCCAGCGCGCGGGCGCGGTCCTGCTCCTGCTGGGCCAGGCCGCGGCCTGCGGCGGGGTCCAGTTCACCGAGGAGTTCCGCGGCCTCGTCGAGCAGGGGCACGTCGGCCTCGGTCCAGGGTGCATCGGGTGCGCGCAGCAGGAGCTCGCGTTCCCGGGCGGACAGCCCGGGCGTGCAGGCTTCCAGCAGGGCGGGCTTGCTGAGGAGCTCGCCCACGAGCTTCTCGGGCGTCATCGGCATCCAGCACAGGTTCAGCGCAATGCGAACGTCGCGGGCGGTCCGCACGTCCTCGGCGAGGTAGGAGCGGTCGGCGTTGTTGCCGATATTGCCCGCCTCAACGAGTTCGGTCATCTGCTCCGTCAGCTCGCGGAGCAGGATCTTGACGAACGTGACGCGGGCCTCGTTGTGCGGCTTGCCGGTGGACCGTGCGCGTTCGCGGGCGCGCCGGACCTGCCGGGGCGTGAGGGTCAGCTTGCGGCCGTCGACTTCCAGGATCCGGTTTTCGGCCGGAATGCGCTGCCGGTTGGCCACGGCGTTGGCGATGACCTCGGCCATCTCCAGCCTGCCCTTGATGGCGGCGACGTCCGCCTCCTGCTCCGGCACCGCGTTGATGCCCGGCATGAGCCTGCCCAGGCTGGCCATTACCACGCCGGTTTCACCCAGCGACGGCAGGACGCGTTCGATGTATTTCATGAACGACGACGACGGGCCCACCAGCAGCACGCCGGCTGACTTCAGCCGGTCGCGGTGGGTGTACAGCAGGTAGGCGGCGCGGTGCAGGGCCACTGCGGTCTTGCCGGTGCCCGGTCCGCCCTGGACCACGAGGGCGCCGGAGATGGAGGACCGGATGATGCGGTCCTGCTCGGACTGGATGGTGCCCACGATGTCCGACATGCGGCCGGTGCGCTTGGAATTCAGTGCGGCCAGCAGGGCGCCCTCGCCCTGCAGGGAGTCGGCGTCGGAGAGCATGTCGGCGTCGAGGACGTCATCCTCGATGGCCTTGACTTCGCGGCCCTGCAGGATCAGGTGCCGGCGCCGGCGCACGCCCTGCCGGTCAAAGGCCGTGGCCTGGTAGAAGTGGCCGGCCTCGGGTGCGCGCCAGTCCACCATGAGCCGGACGAGGTCCTCGGTGGTGAGCCCGATGCGGCCAATGTACTGCGCCTCGCCGGAGTCCAGGTCCAGCCGGCCGAACACGAGGCGGTCGTCGACGGCGTCGAGCTGGGCGAGGCGGTCCTCGTAGAGGGCCGCGAAGGCGTCACGTTCGGAGACGTTCTGCATGGTGCCGACTGCTCCCGCACGGCGCACCTGGGCCAGCTGGGCGCGCTTTTCCTCGCGCAGTTCATCAAGCCGGGCATACAGACCGGCTACGTAGTCCCGTTCGTGGGCCAAATCGGCGTCGAGCATCGTTCCCCTATCGCAAAAGACAGACCGTCCATTCTATAACCTTTTTCGGCTTACGTGGCGGCTGTTGAGCTGCTTAAAGCAGGTTATCTGACGGCACAGCCCCGGCGCTCACCGACAAGCCCGCTGGTCAGAGGCGCAGCAGCGACCGCACGCGGTGCCCGGCCAGGGCGGAGCGGCCGCGCAGCTCGCCGAGTTCCATCACCACGCCGACGCCCGAGACGTGGACACCGCAGCGTTCAAACAGGCGGGCGGCTGCCCCGAGGGTGCCGCCGGTGGCGAGGACGTCGTCGAGGATCAGCACCCGGCTGCCGCGGGCGAGGTCCGTGGTGTGCAGTTCCAGGGTGGCGTTGCCGTATTCCAGGGCGTAGTCCTCGGAGTAGACCTCGCGCGGCAGCTTCCCGGCCTTCCGCACTGTCACCACGCCGGTGCCGGTGGCGTAGGCCGCTGCCGCGGCGAGCAGGAACCCGCGTGCCTCAACGCCGGCCACGGCGTCGAACTGTCCCTTGAACGGTTCCACGAGCGCGTCGACGACCGCCCGGAACGCGGGGCCGTCGGCGAAGACGGGGGTCAGGTCCTTGAAGGTGATTCCGGGTTTGGGGTAGTCCGGAACGGTCGCGCAAAGGCTCGTGATGAGTTCGTCCACGGGGACGGGCCTGGAGGCAGGGGCATGTTCGCTCTGATTCACCCGTCAAGCCTACGCCCGCGGCGGACGCGCCTTCGCAGCCTTGTAACGCGACACGGTGGGGTCGCCTGTCAGCCAGAACCGCCATGGATAATCGTGCGTGCCGCCGTGCCCGGCGACCCCGACGCGGGGCCCGCTGCTGACGTGGGCGGCGGGTGCCGGCGGCAGGACCAGCCCAAACGGCGGCCCCAGGGCGTCCCGCCCGCTGTCCTCCGTGGTCAGTCCCAGTGCTGTGGCCAGCCGGGCAGGACCGCTGGCAAGATCCTTGGCGGCTTTCGACGTGGGCCGCCGGGCGAGGGCCAGCTCCCGGCCCTCCACGATTTCCCCCGCGCGCAGCAGGACCGCCGAGGCGTGGCCGGCCGGACCGCAGACGATGTTGGCGCAGTAGTGCATGCCATAGGTGAAGTAGACATAGAGGTGGCCGGCCGGGCCGAACATGGGGGCATTCCGACGGGTGGGGCCGCGGTACGTGTGCGATCCGGGGTCAGGGTGCAGTGAATCGACCGGACCCATGTAGGCCTCGAGCTCGGTGATTCGGACGGCGACCGGACCTTCCCCGCTGTGGTGCGTCAGGACAGCGCCAAGGAGCAGCGGGGCTATTTCGCGGGCATCGCCGGACAGGAACTGCCGCACAGGGCCGCTGGTGGTCATGCCCCGACTTTACCGAAGCGACTGTTGTCCGGACCCGGTGCCAGGCAAGCCACCCGCAGGCTCTCCACCAACCACCTCCACGGCCATGTCCGATTTCCGCTAGCACGGCCCCTTGGCGGCTGGCAGGATGGAGTCATGGATTTCTGGCAGCGCTACCGCGCCATCGATGCGCGGGACACCCGTTTTGACGGGCAGTTCTTTACGGCGGTGCGGACCACGGGCATTTACTGCCGGCCGTCGTGCCCGGCGAGGACACCCAAGGCGGAGAACGTCACCTTCTATGAGACCTCCGCCGCCGCCCATGAAGCCGGGTACCGTGCCTGCAAGCGCTGCCTGCCCGAGGCCGTTCCGGGCACACCGGCCTGGAACCTCCGCTCGGACATTGCCAGCCGGGCCATGCGCCTGATCAACGACGGCGTGATCAACCGCGACGGCGTTGAGGGGCTGGCCGCGCGGCTAGGCTATTCGTCCCGCCAGCTGAACCGGATCCTCAGCCACGAGCTCGGCGCCGGTCCCCTGTCCCTGGCCCGCGCCAGCAGGGCGCAGACTGCGCGCACGCTGCTGGTGTCCACGGGGATGAAGCTCGCCGACGTCGCCTTCGCCGCGGGGTTCAGCAGCGTCCGCCAGTTCAACGAAACCGTGGCCGAGGTGTTCGACATGACGCCGACCGCCCTGCGCAGCACCGCCCGGCATCATCCGTCCGCTCCCGCCAGCACGTCGCTGACCCTGGCTCTCCCCTACCGCGAACCGTTCGACCCCGGCGTCTTCAGCTTCCTCGCCGTCCGCGCCATTCCGGGGATCGAGGCCGGAACCGCAACCTCCTATGCCCGGACACTGCGGCTCCCGCACGGGGACGCACGGTTCAGCGTGGAATACACGGGCGCAGGCAACGGCACCGTCGGGGGTGGAAAAGCGGCCGGCGGAAGTTTGGCTGGCGGAACTTTGGAGTACGACGGCGGGACGCACCGGCGCTCCCTGGTGCTCACCATCGGCGCGGTGGACCTCCGGGACCTGCCGGCGCTGCTGAGCAGGGTCCGCCGGCTTTTTGACCTCGACGCCGATCCCGTCGCCATCGACGGCGCGCTCGGCACCGACCCCCGGCTTGCGGCATCCGTGGCGGCAGCGCCGGGGATCCGCCTGCCCGGTGCCCTCGATCCGCAGGAACTGCTCATCCGGGCCATGGTGGGGCAGCAAATCACAGTGGCCGCCGCGCGCACGGCCCTCACGCAGCTGGCCGCGGCGGGCAGTCCCAGCACGGCCGCCGGCGACGGGCTTTCCCGGATGTTCCCGTTGCCCGCGCAGATCGCCGAGGCCGGCGCCGAGCTGCTGCGGGGTCCGCGGCGCAGGATAGAGTCGCTGCTGGCCGTGGCCGCGGCACTGGCCGGCAACACCCTGGACCTTGGCTACGGGGATGATCTGCCCGGCCTTTCCGCCAAGCTGCTGCCGCAGCCGGGCATCGGGCCGTGGACCGTGGGGTACGTGGCCATGCGGGTGATCGGGGCGCCGGACGTCTTCCTGGCCAACGACGCCGCGGTACGCAACGGAATCCGGGCACTGCCCGGGGGCGCTCCGGGAGCCAGCGCCGCGCCGTCGTCGGACATCCCGCCGTCGGACCTACCGTTCTCAGACTTCCGCGAAGTCAGCCCGTGGCGTTCGTACGCCACCATGCACCTCTGGCGGGCAGCGGCGAAGAGTTCCAGAACGGCCGCCCTGCGGGGCGCAGACAACGAAATCAATGAAAGAAGCAGTGCTATGAAAGTGACAGCGCAATGAAAGCCCAGCTCCTCACCATGACCACGCCGGACGGGCCGTTCACGATCATCGCCCGCGACGGCGTGGTGCTCGCCTCCGGCTGGACGGCCGACCGCCATGACCTCACGGGCCAGATCCATCCGGAGCTGCTGCCGGACACCTACGAACCGGTTGAGCACCTCGGCCCGATCTCCGCGGCCGTGGACGCGTTCTACGCCGGTGACCCGGCCCCGGCCATGAGCGTTCCGGTCCTGCAGAAATCAGGCCCGTTCCGTGCCCACGCCTGGGATATGCTGCGCACTTTCAGCCCGGGGGCACCGGTGACCTACACCGAATATGCGGAGCTGTCCGGCAACGCCAAGGCGGTCCGGGCCGCCGCCAGTGCCTGTGCGTTCAACGCCGCGGCGCTGTTCGTTCCGTGCCACCGCGTGGTCCGCACGGACGGCACGATGGGCGGATTCCGCTGGGGCCTACGGATCAAGGAGAGCCTGCTGGCCCGCGAAAAGCAGGGAGTTCCGGCGGGTTAGCTACTTCGCCGGAACCCCGGATGGCCAGGGCAGGAGTTCTGGCAGGTCGACGCCGTCGGCAGCGGCCGAGGCGCGCAGGCTGCCCAGCGACGGTTCCCGGCCGGCGAGCCAGGCGGCGATGTCGGTGACCATGCCGCTGACCACGGTAGAGCGGCCGCCCGTCCCGATCGTCACACGAGGAAGGCCCAGCGGCTGCAGCACCAGCTTTTGGCCCTCGGGCACGCGCGCGGCGAGGAACGTGAACAGGTGCTCGCAGAACTGCCTGCTCCACGTTTCCGGCCCGCGGCCGGTGTTGAGGTCGGACGCATGGATCACCAGCTCGCGCCAGAGCGCGAAGCCGCCATCCAGCACCACTCCCCCGCGATAGGAAATTGGTGCGTGCCAGCCACTGGCATCAGCCGAAGCGGCACCTGCAGCGGCGTCGCCCTCCGTGGCACTGGCATCCAGCGAATCGAAGGCACGCAGCGCCCGCTGCAGCGCCGAGTCGAGGTCGGCGCGGTGCTGTTCCAGCGCGTGCCCGGCGCTCATTTCGATGGCCTTCGTACGGCCGTCATAGCCGCCGTCGTACAGTTCCACCGTCTCCCCGCGCGCGGCGTATTCGAGCTGCCGTGCCATCGCGTTGGAGATGCCGGTGATGTGCGCCAGGACATGCCCTCGGGTCCAGCCCGGCAATGCCGAGGGAGCCGGGACGTCAGCTTCGGTGAGCTTGGCGGCCAGGGAGGCAACGGCGTCGGCTGCCTTGTGGAGTTCGGCGAGCAAAGCGTCGGGTGAGATCGCGGTCATGCCGCAATCGTAGCCGACGGTTAATCGCAGTTAACGCGAGTAGGTGCGGTTCAGCGCAAGCGCTGCCCGCCGCGAGGATCTGCCTGCCGCGGGGATCTGCCTGCCGTGCAGGGTCAGCAGAATTCCGCCGCGGCCCCGGGTCGCATGCGGAACGCTCTCTCACCTTTTGCAGAAAATCCGCCGACCCTCCTGCAGGTGGTGCAGGAGGGTCGGCGGAAACGCTGCGGCAAGTGAGAGAGCGTGTGGGCGGAGGCTATCCCGCGTACTCGCGGACGCCATTGAGCTCGCCTTCCAGCGCGGCAAGCTGGCGTTCGACGGCGGCCGGTGCCGTGCCGCCCTGCGAGTTCCGGCTGTTGAGCGAGCCTTCCGTGCTGAGGACGCTGCGGACCTCGGGCGTCAGGTGCTCCGATATGGCGGCATACTCCTCGTCCGTCAGGTCCCAGAGCTCCACGTTGCGGCTTTCGGCCTGCTTCACGGCTGCACCGGACAGTTCGTGCGCCTCGCGGAAGGGCACGCCCCGGCGGACCAGCCACTCGGCGATGTCCGTGGCCAGCGCAAAGCCCTGCGGGGCCAGCGACTCCATCCGGTCGGCATTGAACTTGAGCGTGGCGATCATCCCCGAGACAGCCGGCAGCAGCAGCTCCAGCGTGTCGGCGGCGTCAAACACCGGCTCCTTGTCCTCCTGCAGGTCGCGGTTGTACGCGAGCGGCAGGCCCTTGAGCGTGGCCAGCAGGCCGGTCAGGTTGCCGATCAGGCGGCCGGCCTTGCCGCGGGCCAGCTCGGCCACGTCCGGGTTCTTCTTCTGCGGCATGATGGACGACCCCGTGGAGTAGGAATCGTGCAGCGTGACGAAGGAGAACTCCTTGGTGGCCCAGAAGATGACCTCCTCGGAAACCCGGGACAGGTCAACGCCGATCATGGCGGCCACCCAGGCGAACTCGGCGAAGACATCGCGGGCCGCGGTGCCGTCGATCGAGTTGTGGACGGCGGAGAAGAAGCCCAGGTCCGCGGCCACTGCCTCGGGGTCAAGGCCCAGCGACGAGCCGGCGAGGGCACCCGAACCGTAGGGCGAAACGCCGGCGCGCCTGTCCCAGTCCTGGAGCCGCTGCACATCGCGCAGCAGCGCCCAGGCGTGGGCCAGCAGGTGGTGGCTGAGCAGGACGGGCTGTGCGTGCTGCAGGTGGGTGCGGCCAGGCATCGCCACGCCGGGGTGCGCCTTGGCCTGTTCCACCAGCGCATCGATGGTGGCGAGCACGCCGCGGGCGATGATCCGGGCGTGGTCACGCAGGAACATGCGGCCGAGGGTGGCCACCTGGTCGTTGCGTGAGCGCCCGGCCCGGAGCTTGCCGCCCAGCTGGGTGCCGGCGCGCTCGATCAGGCCGCGCTCCAGCGAACCGTGCACATCCTCATCGGATTCCGCGGGCACGTAGGCGCCCGAGGCGACGTCCGCATCCAGCTGGTCCAGGGCGGCGAGCATGCCGTCGAGTTCGGCGGCATCCAGCAGCCCGGCCTTGTGCAGCACGCGGGCGTGCGCCTTGGACCCGGCGATGTCGTAGCGGGCCAGGCGCCAGTCGAAGTGCGTCGACTTGCTCAGCGCCGCGAGGGCATCGGCGGGGCCGCCGGCGAACCGGCCGCCCCACAGTGCGCCGGTGTTCGTCGCTTCGGATTTCGGGGTTTCGACAGGCTCAACCACTGATTTTTACTTTCCTGCGACGCGGATGTCGCGCCCGGAGGCAACCTTGGCGGACATGCCCCACAGCTCGATGAAGCCGCGCGCCATGGACTGGTCGAACGTGTCGCCGGTGTCGTAGGTGGCGAGCTCGAAGTCGTAGAGCGAGGTCTCGGAGCGGCGTCCGTTCACGATCGCCTGGCCGCCGTGCAGCACCATGCGGATGTCGCCGGTGACGTACTTCTGGGTGTCCTCGATGAAGGCGTCCAGGGAGCGCTTCAGCGGGGAGAACCACTGGCCGTCGTACACCAGTTCGGCCCAGCGCTGGCCAACGGTGGCCTTGAAGCGGGCCTGCTCGCGCTCGATGGTGACGTCTTCGAGGTGCTTGTGGGCGGTGATCAGCGCCATGGCACCCGGTGCTTCGTAGATTTCGCGGGACTTGATGCCGACGAGGCGGTCTTCGACGACGTCGATGCGGCCCACGCCCTGGGCGCCGGCGCGGCGGTTCAGTTCCTTGATGGCCTGCAGCGGGGTGACCTTCACGCCGTCGATCGCGACCGGAACGCCGGCTTCGAAGGAGATGGTGACCTCGTCCGGTGCCGGCGGGAATTCTGGCGTGGCGGTGTAGTCGTAGATGTCCTTGGTGGGGGCGTTCCAGATGTCCTCGAGGTAGCCGGTTTCGACGGCGCGTCCCCAGACGTTCTGGTCGATCGAGTACGGGTTCTTCTTGGTGGTCTCGATCGGCAGGCCCTTTTCCTCGGCGAAGGCGATGGCCTTGTCGCGGGTCAGCGCGAGGTCGCGGACGGGTGCGATGCATTTCAGGTCGGGTCCGAGGGTCTGGATGCCAACCTCGAAGCGGACCTGGTCGTTGCCCTTGCCGGTGCAGCCGTGGGCCACGGTGGTGGCGCCGAATTCACGGGCGGCCTTGACCAGGTGCTTGACGATGACCGGGCGGGAGATGGCGGAAACCAGCGGGTAGTGGCCCTGGTAGAGGGCGTTGGCCTTCAGCGTGGGCACGCAGTATTCGTTGGCGAACTCGTCAGATGCGTCAGCCACGTAGGCCTCGACGGCGCCGCAGCCGAGGGCGCGCTGGCGGATGGTCTCCAGCGATTCGCCGCCCTGTCCGACGTCGACCGCCACGGCGATGACCTCGGCGCCGGTGGCTTCACCGATCCAGCCGATGGCTACGGAAGTATCCAGGCCACCTGAGTAGGCCAGAACAATACGCTCAGTCACGGAACATGCTCCTTAGTTGTTTGTTTCTTGTTTTGTTTGTCTTGAAGTTGGCTGCCGGGCCCTACTGGCCTGGACGCTGTTGGCCCGGATGCTACTGACCCGTGCCGGCTTCCTCGGCGAGCTGCAGGAAACGGGCGGCCAGTTCCGGCCCGCCCAGCGGGTCCCGGGCCACGAGCAGCACGGTGTCGTCCCCGGCGATCGTGCCCAGGATGGAGGGCATCACGGAGTGGTCGATGGCGAGGGCGAGGAAGTTCGCCGCGCCCGGCGGGGTCCGAAGCACCACGAGGTTGGCTGAGGCCTCGGCCGTCACCAGGAGCTCCCCGCAGAGCCGCGCCAGCCGCGCATCAAGGATTTCCTGGCTGACCCCGCTCTTGGCCGCCCGCTCCCCGCCTTCACCGGGGACGGCGTACACCAGCACGCCCTCCTTGCCCCGGACGCGGACAGCGCCAAGCTCCACGAGGTCACGCGACAGCGTGGCCTGGGTGACCTGCACGCCGTCGTCCGCGAGCAGCGCGGCGAGCTCGGCCTGGGAACGCACCGACTCGCCGGTCAGGATCGCGGTGATCCGCGCCTGGCGGGCGGTCTTGGTGGCCGGGCTCGCGCCGGGGGCCGCCGGGTTGGTGGACACTAGAACGTGCTCTCCCCGGTGCCCTCAACGGGAGAAAGCCCGTCGACGAATGCCAGCCCGGACTGGTGCATGAGCCAGGCCATGAGGCCCTTCTGCGCGTGCAGGCGGTTCTCGGCCTCGTCCCACACGATCGACTGCGGGCCGTCAATCACGCCGGCGGAGATTTCGTAGCCGCGGTAGGCCGGCAGGCAGTGCAGCACCACGGCGTCGGCGGCGGCCTGCGCCAGCGCGGCCTCGTCCACGGAGTATTCACGGAACAGCTGCATCCGTGCTTCCTTTTCGGCTTCCTGGCCCATGGAGACCCAGGTGTCGGTGGCGACGACGTCGGCTCCCTTGAGTGCCTCGGCAGCGTCCGTGGTGATGAGGACGGAGCCGCCGGTTTCGGCGGCACGTTCCTGGGCGGCGGCCACGATGCCGGCGGCGGGCAGGTAGCCCACGGGACCGGCGATGCGCACATGCATGCCTGCGGTGACGCCGGCCAGCAGGTAGGAGTTGGCCATGTTGTTGGCGGCGTCGCCGAGGTAGGCCATGGTGAGGCCCTTGAGTTCGCCCTTGTGCTCCTTGACGGTCAGGAGGTCGGCCAGCAGCTGGCACGGGTGGTAGTCGTCGCACAGGGCGTTGATGACCGGGACCCTGGAGTTTTCAGCCATGGCAACGAGGCCGGAGTGCGCGCCGGTGCGCCACACGATGGTGGACACCATGCGCTCGAGGACCTTGGCGGTGTCCTCGACGGATTCCTTGTGGCCGATCTGCGCCTCGCCCGGGTTGATGATCAGGGCGTTGCCGCCCATGTCCGCCACGCCGGTGGCAAAGGAGACCCGGGTCCGGGTGGAGGTCTTGTCGAAGATCACCGCGACGGTCTTGCGGCCGCTGCCTTGGGCGGCGAACGGCTGGACGCTGTACGGCGCCGCCTTCATGCGGCCCGCGAGTTCCAGGACTTCCGCCTGCTCGGCAGGGCTGAGGTCCGTGTCCTTGAGGAAGTGGCGGATGGTGCCGGTGGAGGTCACTGTGCGTCCTTTGCGGTTTGCAGGATGGCCGGAAGGGCGGCCAGGAAACGGTCTGCCTGCTCGGTGGTCAGGATGAGCGGCGGGGCCAGGCGGATGGTGCGGGGGCCGGGGCTGTTGATGATGAAGCCGGCGTCCAGGGCTGCGGTCACGGCGGCGGGGGCGACGTCGGCGTCCAGGTCGAAGCCGATCAGCAGTCCCTCGCCGCGCACCTCGGTGACACCGTCGACGGCGGCCAGGGCCTGCCGCACATGCTCACCTACGGTGCGGACGTTGTCCAGCACGTGCTGGCTTTCGATGGCGTGCAGCGTAGCCAGTGCGGCGGCGGTGGCGACGGGGTTGCCGCCGAAGGTGGTGCCGTGCTGCCCTGCGCCCAGCAGCGACGACGTCTTCTCGCCGAACGTGACGAGCGCGCCGATCGGGAAACCGCCGCCGAGGCCCTTGGCCAGGGTGATGGCGTCCGGCACGATCCCCGCGTCCTCGCTGGCCAGCCACTTGCCCGTCCGGGCGATGCCGGTCTGCACCTCATCGAGGATCAGGAGGGCACCGGCTTCGGCGGTGAACTCGCGGGCGGCCTTCAGGTAGCCGGCCGGAAGGGGCCGGACGCCTGCCTCGCCCTGGATCGGCTCCAGGAAGACGGCGGCCACGGTGTCGTCGACGGCGTTGCGCAGGGCATCGATGTCGCCGAACGGAATGTGCTCAACGCCTCCGGGCACGGGCTCGAAGGGGGTGCGGTAGGCCTCCTTGGCCGTGAGCGCGAGTGCGCCCATCGTCCGGCCATGGAAGGCGCCTTCGAGCGCGATGATCCGGGTGCGGGGCCTGCCGCCGGCTTCCCCGGCGGGAGTGCCGGAGTTCCGGCGGGCCAGCTTGAAGGCGGCCTCGTTGGCTTCCGTGCCGGAGTTGGTGAAGAACACCTTCGAGCCGGCCGGAGCTGCAGTCAGTTCCAGCAGTTTCTCGGCCAGGGCGATCTGGGTGGGGCTGGTGAAGAAGTTGGAGACGTGCCCCAGGGTGGCCAGCTGGCTCGAGATCACCGACGTCACGAACGGGTGGGCGTGGCCCAGCGCGTTGACGGCGATGCCGCCCAGGAGGTCCAGGTACTCCTTGCCGTCGGCGTCCCACACGAGGCAGCCTGCGCCGCGGACCAGCACCCGCTGGGGTGTGCCGAAGACACCCATCAGCGACGACGAGTAGCGCGCCAGCCACTCGGAACCGCTGCTGTTGGCGACGAGTGCGGTTGCGGCGGCCTCCGCAGCGCCAGGGCCTTCAGCAGTGACAGCGCCCTCGGCGGAATGGCTCAGTTCGGTGTTGCTCATGCGTTCGTCTCCTCGTCCGGGACAACCTGGGTGCCGATGCCCGCCGTCGTAAATGTTTCCAGAAGCATTGAGTGGGGCAGGCGGCCGTCCACGATGTGCGCCCGCTCTACTCCTTCGTCGATGGCCTTGAGGCAGGCGGCCATCTTGGGGATCATGCCGGATTCGAGCCTCGGCAGCATGTCGCGCAGCTCGGAGGCCGTCAGGGATGAGATGAGCGAGGACTTGTCCGGCCAGTTGGCGTAGAGGCCTTCGACGTCGGTCAGGATGACCAGCTTCGAGGCGCCCAGGGCGGAGGCCACGGCCGCCGCTGCGGTGTCCGCGTTGACGTTCAGGACCTGGCCGGTGGGCTGGAAGCGTGCGGTTCCCGCCACGCCGTCGCCGGCGTCGGTGATTTCCGGGGCGACGGTGGAGATCACGGGGATCCGTCCGGCGTCGAGAATGTCCACGATGCCGGCGGGGTCCACGCCCACCACCTCGCCCACGAGCCCGAGGTCCACCTCCTCGCCGTCAACGACGGTGCCGGTGCGCACGGCGCGCAGCAGCCCGCCGTCCTCACCGGACATGCCGACGGCGTAGGGCCCGTGCGAGTTGATCAGGCCCACCAGTTCACGGCCCACCTGGCCGGTGAGGACCATGCGCACCACGTCCATCGCCTCGGGCGTGGTGACGCGCAGTCCGCCCTTGAACTCCGACTCGATGCCGAGCCTGCCCAGCATCGAGTTGATCTGCGGGCCGCCGCCGTGCACCACCACGGGGTGGATGCCCACGTGGTGGAGGAAGACGACGTCCTCGGCGAAGGCGCGGCGCAGTTCGTCGTTGACCATGGCGTTGCCGCCGTACTTGATCACCATGGTGGTTCCGGCGAAGCGCTGGATCCAGGGCAGGGCTTCGATCAGCGTGCCGGCCTTGTCTTGGGCATCGCTCATGGACGTTGACTCGCGGGTCTGGGTGTTCATGCGGCTGGTTCTCCAGGGTTGCTGGCGGATCTAGCGTGGGTGGGCAGACCTAGCTCGAATAGGCACTCTTAGCTTGAGTAGGCGCTGTTCTCGTGGACGTAGTCGTGCGTGAGGTCGTTGGTCCAGATGGTGGCTTCCGCCCCGCCGGCCTGCAGGTCGATCTCCACGACCACCTCGCGCGGTTCCAGGTCCACCAGCTTGCGGTCCTGGCCGATCCCGCCGTTCTGGCAGATCTGGATGCCGTTCATGGACACGTTGAGCTGGTCCGGTTCGAACACGGCGTCGGTGGTGCCCACGGCGGAGAGCACGCGGCCCCAGTTGGGGTCCTTGCCGAAGATGGCCGCCTTGAAGAGGTTGGAGCGGGCCACGGCGCGGCTGACGGTTTCGGCGTCGCGCTCACTCGCGGCGTTGAACGTGCGGATCGCGATGTCGTGGCTGGCGCCCTCGGCGTCGCCGATCAGTTTGCGCGCCAGTTCGGCGCAGACCTGGGTGAGGCCCTGGCCGAAGACCCCGTCAGACGGAACGGCCTTGGACGCGCCCGAGGCAAGCAGCACCACGGTGTCGTTGGTGGACATGCAGCCGTCCGAGTCGGCGCGGTCAAACGTGACGCGGGTGGCGTCACGAAGGGCAAGGTCGAGCAGTTCCGGCTGGATGTCGGCATCCGTGGTGAGCACCACCAGCATGGTGGCCAGCCCGGGCGCCAGCATGCCGGCGCCCTTGGCGATGCCGCCGATGGTGAATTCATTTCCCTCGGCGTCGGTGCCGGTGAAGACCGCCTGCTTGGACACCGTGTCGGTGGTCATGATGGCCGTGGCGGCTTCGGGACCGCCGTCGGCGCTCAGGGCGGCGGCCGCGGCATCGATGCCGGGAACAATCTTGTCCATGGGCAGCTGCTCACCGATCAGGCCGGTGGAGCAGACAAACACGTCGGTGGCGGACAGGCCCAGCGCCTCGGCCGTCTTCTCCGCCGTCGTGTGCGTGTTCTGGAAGCCCTGCGGGCCGGTGCAGGCGTTGGCGCCGCCGGAGTTAAGGATCACGGCGTCGACGCGGCCGTCCGAAACCACCTGGCGCGACCAGTGGACGGGGGCCGCGGCCACCCGGTTGGAAGTGAAGACGGCGGCCGCCGCCTTGGACGGTCCGTCGTTGACAACGAGCGCGAGGTCCGGGTTACCCGAGGCCTTGAGCCCGGCGGTGACACCGGAGGCGCGGAATCCCTTGGGGGCGGTAACGGTCACGGGGCAACTCCCTGCAGGTTGAGGCCGGCGGTTTCCGGCAGGCCAAGGGCAATGTTCATGGACTGCACCGCTCCACCGGCGGTGCCTTTGGTCAGGTTGTCGATGGCGCACGTGACAATGACGCGCCCGACGTGCGGGTCGAAGGCCAGCTGCATGGCGGCGTGGTTGGAGCCCTGCACGGACTTGGTGGTGGGCCACTGGCCCTCGGCCAGCAGGTGGACGAACGGTTCGTCGTCGTACGCCTCAGCCCAGGCCCGGCGCAGTTCCTCGGCGCCGACGCCGGGCTTGACCCGGGCGGTGGCGGTGGTGAGGATGCCCCGGCTCATGGGCGCCAGGGTGGGCGTGAAGGATACCGTCACCGGCTCGCCGGAGGCGTTGGACAAGCCCTGCTCGATTTCCGGCGTGTGCCGGTGGCCGCCGCCCACGCCGTAAGGGCTCATGGAGCCCATGACCTCGGAACCGATGAGGTTCACCTTCGCAGCCTTGCCGGCCCCGGAGGTGCCGGAGGCGGCGACGATGACGACGTCGTTTCCCTCCAGCAGGCCGCCGGCGAAGCCGGGCGTGAGGGCGAGCAGCGACGACGTCGGGTAGCAGCCCGGGACGGCGATCCGGCTGGCGCCCTTAAGTTTTTCGCGCTGGCCCGGCAGTTCCGGCAGGCCGTAGGGCCACGTTCCGGCGTGGTCAGAGCCATAGAACTTTTCCCATGCAGTGGCGGATTCCAGGCGGTGATCCGCACCGGCGTCGATCACCACCGTGCCCTCGGGGAGCTTGGCCGCGATCTCGGCGGACGCCCCGTGCGGGAGGGCCAGGAACACGACGTCGTGCCCGGCCAGGTTATCCACGCTGGTGTCCTCGAGAATCCTGCTCGCCAGGCCATGGAGATGCGGCTGCAGTTCGCCTAGTCTGGAACCGGCGTTGCTGTGTGCCGTGATGGCTCCGATGGTGACGTCCGGATGGCCGGCCAGCAGGCGGAGGACTTCGCCGCCGGCGTAGCCGCTGGCGCCGGAAACGGCAACAGAAATAGTCATGAAGACGACTATACAGCAAGACTATGCATAGGTCCCGATATTTATGCATGGAGTAGCCGCGCCTCCTTACGCCGGGTTCCGGCCGACTTCGCCTGCACCGCCCCGGTCCCTAGGATGAAGTGAGGAAGGGTGCCGGAGGTCCCGGCCCGGAAAAGGAGAAATTCCATGACGCACGCCATCGTCGCCCGGCAGCCGGGTGGACCGGAGGTCCTGGACTTCACGGAGATCGACCGCCCCGTCCCCGGCCCCGGCCAGCTGCTGGTGAAGGTAGCCGCAACGGGCGTCAACTTCATCGAAACCTACCAGCGCAGCGGCACCTACAAGGTGGCCTATCCGTTCACCCCCGGATCAGAAGCAGCCGGCACCGTCGAGGAAATCGGCGAGGGCGTGGAGGACTTCGCGGTGGGAAGCCGGGTGGCCACGGCCGAGGGAACCGCATGCTACGCCGGCTACACCGTGCTGGACGCCGCGAAGGCCCTGCCCGTGCCGGACGGCGTGGACGACCACACCGCCGCAGCGCTCCCCCTCCAGGGCATGACGGCCCACTACCTGATCAATTCCTCGTTCCGGGTCGAACCCGGGCACAACGTCCTGGTCCACGCAGGCGCAGGCGGGGTAGGCCTGCTGCTGATCCAGCTCCTGAAGGCCCGCGGCGCCCGCGTCATCACCACCGTTTCCACTGATGAAAAGGAATCGCTGGCCCGCGGCGCCGGCGCAGACGAGGTGCTGCGCTACGACGGCTTCGCCGACGCCGTCCGGGACCTGACGCAGGGCGCCGGCGTGAACGTGGTGTACGACGGCGTGGGGAAGGACACGTTCGACGGTTCGCTGGCCAGCCTGCGCACCCGCGGTTCGCTGGTGCTCTTCGGCGCGGCGTCCGGGCCCGTGCCGCCGGTGGACCCGCAGCGGCTCAATGCCGGGGGCTCGCTGACCCTCACGCGCCCGTCGCTCGCCCACTTCCTCGGCAACCCGCAGGAACGGCTCTGGCGCTCCACGGAGATCTTCGGCGCCGCGGCCGACGGCAGCCTCAACGTCCGCGTCGGTGCGACCTACCCGCTGGCCGAGGCACGCAAGGCACACGAAGACCTCGAAGGCCGGCGCACCACCGGCAAGGTTCTGCTGGTCCCCTGACCGGCTGGCGGTCCCGTAACAAAGCGGTCCCAGGTTAACGCAGGGGAAACGATGTCATCTTCCGTTCATCTTGCTGGGGGAGAATCCAGCCGTGATTGAGCCGCTCCCCAAAACCCTGGACACAACCGTACCCACTGCCGCCGCCGGCGGACCGGCGGCGGCAGAGGTGTACCCGGCCCAGCTGCCGGGCGCTGCCGCCGCCCCGCCCGAGCGGACCCTGGTGGACATCCTCACGGACACCGCGGCACGTTTCCCGGATGCTTCCGCGCTCGACGACGGCCGCCGCTCGCTGAGCTACGCCCAGCTCCTGGCGGCGGTCAAGGCCGAGGGCCGGCGGCTCCACCAGGCCGGACTGGGAGCGGGAGACAAGATCGGCGTCCGGATCCCTTCCGGAACCAACGAGCTCTACATCGCGATCCTTGCCATCCTGCTGATCGGCGCCGCGTACGTGCCCGTGGACGCGGACGATCCGGACGAACGGGCCAAGCTGGTGTTCGGCGAGGCACGGGTGGCCGGCATTCTGCGGGCCAACGGCGAGATCGTCACGGACCATAAGCGGCCGCACCCCTTCCCCGCGCCGCGCCCGGCCGCACCCGACGACGACGCCTGGGTCATCTTCACCTCCGGTTCCACCGGGACGCCCAAGGGCGTCGCAGTGCAGCACCGCTCGTCGGCTGCGTTCGTGGACGCTGAAGCCCGCATCTTCCTCCAGAACGAACCGGTGGGGCCGCAGGACCGCGTGCTCGCGGGACTGTCGGTGGCCTTCGACGCGTCGTGTGAAGAGATGTGGCTGGCCTGGCGCCACGGCGCCTGCCTCGTGCCTGCCCCACGGGCCCTCGTCCGCACCGGCATGGACCTGGGACCGTGGCTGATCAACCACGGCATCACGGTGGTCTCCACCGTTCCCACGCTTGCCGCCCTGTGGCCGGCAGAGGCCCTGGAAAACGTCCGGCTGCTGATCTTCGGCGGCGAGGCCTGCCCGCCGGAGCTGGCCGAGCGCCTGGCCGTGGACGGCCGCGAGGTGTGGAACACCTACGGCCCCACCGAGGCAACGGTCGTGGCCTGCGCCGCTCCCCTGGGCGGTACCGGCCCGGTCAGGATCGGGCTCCCCCTGGACGGCTGGGACCTGGCGGTGGTGGACTCCGACGGCGTCCCCGTGGCCGAAGGCGAGGTGGGAGAGCTCATCATCGGCGGCGTGGGCTTGGCCCGCTACCTCGACCCGGCGAAGGACGCGGAGAAATATGCCGCCATGCCCTCGCTGGGCTGGGACCGAGCCTACCGTTCCGGCGACCTGGTGCGGTTCGAGCGGGCCGGCCTGATCTTCATGGGACGGGCCGACGAACAGGTCAAGCTCGGCGGCCGGCGGATCGAACTCGGCGAGATCGACGCTGCCCTGCAATCGCTCCCGGGCATTGCGGGCGCCGCCGCCGCAGTCCGCACGACGGCGGCCGGCAACCAGGTCCTCGTGGGTTACCTGGCCTCTGCCGGCGGGACGGACTCCGCGGGCCAGCCCTCTTTGGATTTGGCCGCGTTCCGGGAACTGCTGTCCGCCACGCTGCCCGCTCCGCTCATCCCGATGCTCACCGTCGTCGATACCCTGCCCACCAAAACCAGCGGGAAAGTCGACCGGCACGCTCTGCCCTGGCCGCTGCCGGGTGCCGGCGCCGCCGCCGCCGACGCAGCGCCCCTGAACCTGCCGGAGGATGCCCAGTGGGTGGTTGACCAGTGGCAGGCAGTCCTGGGCAGCAGCGTCGCCGGCCTGGACGCGGACTTCTTCGCCCACGGCGGCGGGTCTCTGGCCGCGGCCCAGCTCGTCTCCGCACTCCGGGTCCGCTACCCCACCGTCACCGTGGCCGACATCTACGCCACCCCGCGTATCGGAGCGCTGATCGAGGCCGCCCGCCAGTCCCTGCCCGACGGCGTCTCCGCCGGTCCGGCCCCGGAACGGCCGGTCCGCCCCACAGCCCTGAAGTCGCAGGTCTTCCAGACGCTCATGGGCATACCGCTGCATATTCTGGCGGGCATGCGCTGGCTGACCTACCTGATGGCCGCCAACAACGTCCTGTCCGCTTTTGCCGGATTCACGGCCGCGCCCACCGTGTCCTGGTGGTGGGTGGCCGCGTCCTGGCTGGTCTTCGTCAGCCCGCCCGGACGGATGGCCATCTCCGTTGCCGCCGCCCGCCTCCTGCTCCGCAACGTGCGGCCGGGGAACTACCCGCGGGCAGGCAAGGTGCACCTGCGCCTCTGGCTGACCGAACAGATCCAGGACCTGGCCGGGGCCATCAGCCTCGCCAGCGCCCCCTGGGTGCCCTACTACGCGAGGGCCCTCGGCGCCAAGATCGGGAGCAACATCCACCTGCACTCCCTTCCCCCGGTGACGGGCTTCCTCACCCTGGGCCGCGGCTGCAACATCGAACCCGAGGTGGACCTGTCCGGCTGGTGGATCGACGGCGATATCGTCCGCATCGGCCACATCCACGTCGGAGCCGACGCCACCGTGGGAGCCCGGAGCACCCTGATGCCCGGGGCCAGCATCGGCGCCGGCGGCCAGGTGGAACCGGGTTCCGCCGTGCTGGGCAAGGTCAAGGCCGGCCAGGTTGTGGCGGGTTCCCCGGCCGAACGGCGGGGCAAGGCGAAGCAGGACTGGCCCGCCGGACAGCCGGTTAGCTCCCTGCTGGGGCGCCTCTGGTTCACGGCCTTCGCTGCCGCGTCCGCCGTCCTCGCCCTGATTCCCTACGTTTCGGCGGTGGCCGCGGCCCTGGTGGTCTTCCTGTTCATCAGGGGCAACGAGTCCCTGCTTAGTGCAGTGCCACAGGTGCTGGCGTCGCTTCCGCTGGCGGCATTGACCTGGTTCCTCACCAACATGCTGCTGATCCTGGCCACCACCAGGCTGCTGGGCCTCGGCCTGAAGGAGGGCTACTACCGCGTCCGCAGCCGCGTCGGCTGGCAGGTGTGGGCCACCGAACGGGTGCTGGACATGGCACGGGACATGCTGTTCCCGATTTACGCCAGCCTCTTCACACCCGTCTGGCTGCGGCTTCTGGGCGCGAAGGTCGGAAAGAATGTTGAGGCCTCCACCGTCCTGCTGCTGCCGCGCATGACCACGGTGGGCGAGGGTGCCTTCCTTGCCGACGACACCATGGTGGCGTCATACGAGCTCGGCGGGGGCTGGATGCGGATCGCGCCGGCGAAAATCGGAAAGCGCTCCTTCCTCGGCAACTCCGGCATGACCGCGGCCGGGCGCAGCGTGCCAAAGAACTCCCTGGTTGCGGTCCTCTCCGCGACGCCGGGCAAGGCAAAGTCAGGCACGTCCTGGCTGGGCAGCCCTCCTGTCAGGCTGCGGCGCACCGCGGTCGCATCGGACAGCACCCGGACCTTCCAGCCACCGGCAAAGCTCAAGGTGGCCAGGAGCCTCTGGGAGCTGTGCCGGTTCGTGCCGGTAGCCCTGACGGTGGGCCTGGCCCTTGGCGTGCTGCTCGTCTTCGACTGGCTCGCCACCGTCCTGGGCTACGGTGCGGCAGCGGCACTCGGAGGCGTGGTCCTGCTGCTGGCGGGCGGGGTGGCGGCAGGCTCCTCCGTTGCGGCCAAGTGGTTGCTCGTGGGCAGGATTAAGACCGGTTTACACCCGCTGTGGAGCTCCTTCATCTGGCGCAACGAGGTGGTGGACACCTTCATCGAGATGGTGAGCGCCCCGTGGTTCGCCCGGTCCGCCAGCGGCACCCCGGCCCTCGTCTGGTGGCTGCGTGCCCTCGGGGCCAGGATCGGCCGGGGCACCTGGTGCGAGAGCTACTGGCTTCCCGAGGCCGACCTCGTGACCCTCGGCGCCAGCTCCACGGTCAACCGCGGCTGCGTCGTCCAGACCCACCTCTTCCACGACCGCATCATGAGCATCGACACTGTTAGTCTCGAAGACGGGGCGACGATGGGCCCGCACGGCGTGATTCTGCCGCAGGCGAGGATTGGCAAGGGCGGTACCGTTGGTCCGGCGTCCCTGGTGATGCGCGGCGAGACCGTTCCGGCCGGGACGTACTGGATGGGGAATCCGGTCAGCCCGTGGGCCGGGCCCGCCGTTCCCGCGCCCCGCCTGAAATAGCCCCAGCACAGCTAAGGAAGTCACGCAGAATGAGCTCCGGAGAATCGCCCGGCCCGGCCGCCGTCCTCTCCGCCGGCGCCACGGCCACCGGCGACCCCTACGTCCCGGGCCACGGAACGGATGCCTACCGCGTCCTGCACTACGAACTGGAGCTGGACTACCGGCTCGCAAGCAACCGGCTGTCCGGCCGTGCCGTACTGGCCGCCGTGGCAGAACGCCGCACGTCCGCCGTCGTACTCGATATGACCGGACTGCGCGCCCTGAAGGTGCAGTTGAACGGGGTCCGCGTGCGGAGGTTCACGCAGCGGGCGGAACAGCTGGTGGTGCACTGCGAACAGCCCCTCGAAGCGGGCGCCGAGTTCAGCCTCGAGATCCGCTATGACGGCAACCCGCAGCCGCGGCGGGGGCTGTGGGGCGAGGTGGGCTGGGAGGAGCTCACCGACGGCGTCCTCGTGGCCGGCCAGCCCAACGGAGCCCCGTCCTGGTTCCCGTGCAACGACCACCCGCGGAACAAAGCCAGCTACCGCATTACCGTCACTACGGACGCCGGCTACCGCGCCGTGTGCAACGGGCTCCTGGTGGGACAAACCATGAGGTCCAGCCGCCAGACCTGGGTCTATGAGCAGCGTGAACCGATGGCAACGTATCTGGCCACCATCCAGATCGGCCGCTACGGGCTGATGCGGTTGCCGGACTCGGCCGGCGTACCCCAGTTCATTGCTGCACCTGCGGAACTGGTGGCCCGGGCAGAGACCGCGCTGGCCCGGCAGGAAGCCATGATGGGCACCTTCGTGAGCCGCTTCGGCCCGTATCCTTTCCCGGAATACACGGTGGTGGTCACCGCCGACGAACTGGAAATTCCGCTCGAGGCCCAGTCGCTGTCCATCCTGGGGCGCAACCACCTGGATACCGGGTGGGAGTCACAGCGCCTGATCGCACATGAGCTGGCCCACCAGTGGTTCGGGAACTCGCTGACGCTGGGCACGTGGAACGACATCTGGCTGCACGAGGGGTTCGCCTGCTACGCGGAGTGGATCTGGTCCGAGGAAGCCGGCGTGATGCCCGCCCACGAGCGGGCGCTCGCAGCCTGGCGGCGGCTCAAGGCCGGCGCGCAGGACCTCCTGGTGGGTGATCCCGGGCCCGAGCTGATGTTCGACGACAGGGTCTACAAGCGCGGGGCGCTGGCCCTGCACGCCCTGCGCCGGCGCTGCGGCGACCTCGCCTTCTTCGCGCTGCTGCAGGAATGGACCCGGACACACGCCCACAGGTCCGTGTCGACGCCCGAGTTCATCCTCACGGCCGACCGCGTCACGGGACTGGACACGGAATCGCTGCTGCATCCCTGGCTCTACGAGGAAGCCCTGCCGCCGCTGCCGTGAAGTGCTTCCGGCCCTGAGTTTCCCGCGGTCAAAGATTCGGGGCATAAAGAAAGACCACGCCAGACGGCGTGGTCTTTCCTTATGGTCAGCTATCGCTGAACTCTTTATCGCTGGACGGCGCCAAACCGCTCGGCTGCCGTGGCGACGGCGCGCTCCCGCGCCTCCGATGCCTCGTCGGCCGTCAGGGTCCGGTCGGTGGCGCGGAACCGCAGGCCGAAAGCGAGGGACTTCTTGCCGTCCTCGATTCCCTTCCCGGCGTAGACGTCGAACAGGGCGACGTCCTCGAGCAGCTCACCGGCGCCTTCACGCAGGGCTGCCAGCACGTCGTCGGCAGGGACGTCCTGCGGCACCACGAGGGCCACGTCTTGCGTGGCCACCGGGAAGGTGGAGATGTGGCGGGCCACCACAACGTCGGCAGCCGCCTCGAAGAGGGCGTCCGCGTTGAGCTCCAGCGCGACGGACCGCGCCGGCATGTCGTGCGCGGCCAGGAGCTTGGGGTGCAGCTCGCCGGCGTATCCCACCACCTCGCCGGAGCGCAGCGACAGCTGCGCGGCGCGGCCCGGGTGGAAGGCCTGATGCCGGCCCTGGGTAACCACAAGCTCCACGCCCAGGACGTCACCGGCCAGGCGGGCGATGTCCAGCGCGTCGGCCCAGTCCCACAGCCGCGGCGCGTGGCCGGCGGCAGCGGGCGAATCATGGCCGGTCAGGACGGCGGCGACGTGCAGCGGCTGGTCCGGAACGCCGTCGTACAGTGCATCCAGCACCTCATCGCTTGGCCTGACGCCCAGCGGCGGAATGGACGGCGTCCCCACGGTGTCACCGGGCAGGAACACCAAGCCGGCTTCGAAGACGGCGAGGTCACGGAAGCCGCGGGAGTGGTTGCGCTTGGCGACCTCCAGCAGGCCCGGCAGCACCGATGTGCGCAGGTACCCGTGCTCCTCGCTGATGGGGTTGGCGAGCTTGACCGCACTGCGGGGCGCACCCTCCTCAGCCACGCCAAACGTCTCGTTGGCGGCCTTCGACACGAAGGGGTAGGCCAGGACCTCGGTCAGGCCGGCATCCGCCAGGGCCTGGACCAGGCGGCGGCGCTGCTGCTGCACGCGGGTCAGGCCGCGGCCGGGAGGAGCCACCGGCAGCGTCGCGGGGATCTGGTCGTAGCCCACCAGGCGGGCCACTTCCTCGGAGAGGTCCTCCTTGGTTTCCAGGTCGTTCCGCCAGCTCGGCGCGGTGACGGTCCAGCCGGCACCGGTCTTTTCGAGAACGGCACCGAGGTCCTCGAGGGATGTGACGATCTGCTCTTCGGTGAAGTCGATGCCGATCCGGGCGGCGGGGAAGTCCGCCGGCAGTGCGATGGTCACGGGATCCGGCGCGGTCCCGACGTCGGTGCCCGCCTCGTCGGCGGTTCCGCCGGCAAGTTCCACGAGAAGGTCGACGGCGCGCTGGGCCGCGATGTTGGCGACCTGCCAGTCCACGCCGCGTTCAAAGCGCTTGGAGGCTTCGGACGGGAGCTTGTGGCGCCGGCGCGAACGGGCGATGGAGACTTCCTCGAAGTGGGCGGCCTCGATCAGGACAGCCGTGGTGGCGTCGGAAACCTCGGTGGACGCACCGCCCATGACGCCGGCGACGCCAATAGGTCCGGAGGCGTCCGTGATCAGCAGGTCCTCGGGGTCAAGCGAGCGTTCCTTGCCGTCGAGGGTGGTCAGCTTCTCCCCCGCCACGGCCCGGCGCACCACAATGTCGCCGGACAGCTTGTCCTGGTCGTAGAAGTGCAGCGGCTGGCCGAGTTCGAGCATCACGTAGTTCGAGATGTCCACGGGCAGGGAGATGGACCGGATGCCGGCCAACCGAAGCCTCGAGGACATCCACGGCGGGGTGGGCCGGGTGGCGTCCACACCGCGGACGGTGCGCGCCACGAAGCGGTCGCAGCCGGGCTTGCCGTAGATCGGCGCGTCGTCGTTGATCTTGACGCCGTAGCCGCCGGAGAGGACAGCCGGTGCGTTGACCTTCGACGCGGGATCCGTGAACATGGTGCCGGTGGCGTGGGCGTATTCGCGGGCCACGCCACGGATCGAGAAGGCGTAGCCGCGGTCCGGGGTCACGTTGATCTCGGCGGCCTGGTCGTAAAGGCCCAGCAGTTCCATGGCGTCGGTCCCGATCTCGGGGTCCAGGCCGATCCGGGAAAGGACCAGGATGCCGTCGTGGTCCTCGCCGATGCCCAGTTCGCGGACCGAGGCGATCATGCCTGCGGACATGTGGCCGTAGGTCTTCCGTGCCGAAATGTGGAAGTCGCCGGGCAGGACGGCGCCCGGCAGGGTGACCACCACCTTGTCGCCCTCGACGAAGTTGTGGGCGCCGCAGACGATGCCCTGCACGCCGGACGGATCGATGCCCTTGCCGGTCAGGGTCTGTTCCTGCCCCTCGGGGACGACGCGGACCTGGCACCAGTTGATGGTCTTGCCGTTGGACTGCGGTTCCTTGACCAGGCTCAGGACCTGTCCGACCACGACGGGGCCTCGCAGGGCGTCCGTGGGGCGGTGGACCGCTTCCTCTTCGAAGCCGACCTTGACCAGCTCGGCCATGACGTCTTCGGCCGTGGCTCCGGCCGGTACCTGCGCGAATTCACGCAGCCAGGAAAGTGGGATACGCACCGTTAGATCTCCATCCCGAAGTGCTCGCTGAAACGTACATCGCCCTCGATCATGTCGCGCATGTCGCCGACCTCGTTGCGGAACATGAGCGTCCGCTCGATGCCCATGCCGAAGGCAAAACCTGAATAGACGTCCGGATCGATGCCGGCGGCCCGCAGGACGTTGGGGTTGACCATGCCGCACCCGCCCCACTCGATCCAGCGCGGCCCGCCCTTGGCGCCGGGGTGGAAGATGTCCAGCTCGGCGGACGGCTCGGTGAACGGGAAGTAGTTCGGGCGCAGCCGGATCTGGGCCTCGTCGCCGAACATTTGGCGGGCGAAGTGCTCCAGGGTTCCGCGGAGGTCAGCCATGCTGAGCTTCTTGTCGATGGCCAGGCCCTCGACCTGGTGGAACACCGGGGTGTGGGTGGCATCGAGCTCGTCGGTGCGGAACACCTTGCCCGGGCACAGCACGTAGATGGGCACCTCCCGCTCCAGCATGGAACGGACCTGCACCGGCGAGGTGTGGGTGCGCATCAGCAGGTGTGCTTCGGGCGGCTCCACGAAGAACGTGTCCTGCATTTCGCGGGCCGGGTGGTCCGGCTTGAAGTTCAGTGCGTCGAAGTTGAACCATTCGGATTCCACCTCGGGCCCTTCGGCGATTTCCCAGCCCATGCCCACGAAGATGTCCGCGACGCGGTCCTGCAGCGTGGACAGCGGGTGGCGGGCTCCGGCCCGGCGGCGGCGCGGGGCTGCCGTGACGTCCACGGTCTCCTCAACCAGGATGCGGGCGTCGTTTTCCGCTTCGAGTTCGGCGGTACGGTCCGCGAGCGCCTTGTTAACTCGGCCGCGCGAAGAACCCATCAGCTTGCCGGCGGCGGCCTTCTGGTCCTTGGGCAGGCTTCCGATCCCACGGTTGGCCAGGCTGAGCGGCGACTTCTCACCGGTGTGGGCCAGGCGGACTGCCTTGAGTTCATCGAGCGTGGACGCGCCGGCAATGGCGGCGACGGCCTGGTCCACGGCGGCGTTGATGGCGGTTTCATCCAGAGGGTTCGGGACGGCGGCGCCCGGCAAAGTTTCAGTCATCTACTGTTCTTAGCTACGAGTCGGGTGGTGCCAGCGGCCGGTGCAGCCGCGCCGGTTACCCCGGCCGCGCGTCCGTCGCTGGCACGTCATTGCAGAAAGTCATCCAGGGACGCCGCCAAAGACGCCATCCAAGGACAAGGGCAGGCTCGCCGGCGGGTGGCCGGCAGGCACTGTTCCCAGTCTAATTGACAGCACCGGGCTAATTGACAGCGGACGCTGCGGGGGCGCCTGTATTGCGCGGGGATGCCTGTATTGCTCTGGCACCCGCCGCTAGCATGGCCTCATGATGCTTGGCCCACAGATGCAAGGCCCACCGATGAAGGTCCTCGGATGCGTGGCCCTCGGATGCATGGTCCAGTGATGCTTGGCCGCCGAACGGGAGGCCCGCTGACGCGAAGACAGCGGCTGCGGCAACTCGCCAACGTGCTGAATGCCTCCACGCCGCTGGGCCTGGTGCTTGCAGGGCTGGCCGGCACCCGGACGTTCCGGGGTCCCCGCGGCCTGATTGTGGCCACCGGCTACCGTTGGCGGCTGCCGGTGGCCGGCGCTTTCACTGTGGGCAACGTGGTTATCTTCCGTACGGACGCCGACGCAGCTTTGACCGGACGCACGCTCCTGGAGCACGAGGAGCGGCACAGCACCCAGTACGCGTGGTGCCTGGGACTGCCCTTCCTGCTCTTCTATTTCGCGTCCGCTGCCTGGTCGGCCGTGCGGTACGGCGATCCGGCGTCGGGAAATCCCTTCGAGCGGCATGCCGGCCTCGAGGCCGGCGGCTATGTCGACCGGCGGCTCCAGGACAGGATGCTGTGGCTTGACCGGAGGCGCGGGTCTGACCGGAGGCACAGTTCCCACCGAAGACCGATGTCTGGCCGGAGGAACGGGCATGCCTGAGCGCACGGGTATGAGTGAACACACTGCCCCGGCGAACGCCCGGACAGTCACCGTCACGGGCTTCGGGACCGCCGAGGCCGCACCGGACCTGCTGACGCTGTCGATTGGCGTGGAATGCCGGCGCGACAACGCGGCTGACGCCTATTCCGCCGCGGGAGCGGCGTCCGCTGCCGTCACGGGCGCACTGCGCAGCCGGGGCGTGGGGAACCGGGACATCAGGACGTCGGGGCTCAACGTCCGCGCCGACGTCGTCTGGCAGGAGGGCCGGGGCCAGCAGGTCACCGGCTACGTGGCATCCAGCATGCTCAGTGTCCGGCTACGTGATCCCGCCGCGGGTTCGGCGGTCATCGCCGCGGCCGTGGAGGCAGGCGGCAACGATGTGCGCCTGGACGGCGTGCAGCTCGGTTTTGCCGATGCCGCAGCCGTGATGGCACTGGCCCGCGACGCCGCCTGGGCCGATGCGCGGGCAGCAGCAGCCCAGCTCGCGGCGCTGGCGGGCGCCGGGCTGGGTGAAGTGCTCTCGGTCCGGCAGAACCCGGTTCCGTCTGCACCCATTCCGGTGGGCGGGATACAGCGGGCCTTCGCCGCCGACTCCATGACGGTCGAAACCGGTGAATCCAGTGTCAGCACCAGTGTCACGGTTGAGTGGCAGCTGCTAGTGGATGCGGCCGGCGGCGAGCGCGACGTCGGCGGGCCGGGTTAGCTCGGATGGCTGGGTTAGGTTGGATGGCCGGGTTAGGTCGGATGAGTAGCTAAGCGAGGTCCGGACGACTGCGGCGATCGCCTCTGCCATCGAGTCCACCGTCAGCGAGGGGGCGCCGCTCCCCTGCTCCACCTGGTCCGGTGCGAACGGCACGTGCACGAATCCGCCGCGGATGCCCGGACGGGATGCGAGCTCATGCATGAGCGCATAGAAAGTGTGGTTGCAGACGTACGTTCCCGCCGTCTGCGAGACCTCGGCCGGAATCCCTGCCTTTTCCACGGCAAGAAGGGCTGCCTTGACCGGCAGCGAGGTGAAATAGGCAGCCGGGCCACCCGGTACCACCGGCCGGTCCACGGGCTGGTTCCCCGCGTTGTCCGGGATGGGTGCGTCGTCGCAGTTGATGGCAACCCTTTCCAGGGACACCCGCGCACGGCCGCCGGCTTGCCCGATGCACACCACCAGTTCCGGTTCCAGCTCATCGAGCGCCTTCCGCAGCGCGTTCCCTGCGGCGCCGAACACGCACGGCAGTTCCACCGCCTCCACTGCGAGACTTTCTGCCCGGAGCAGATCCCGCGCGGACAGTGCGGCCGCCCATGAAGGATTCATGGGCTGGCCGCCGAAAGGTTCAAAGCCGGTGAGCAGGATCACGGACCCAGCGTAGCCGCCGGACCGCAGGAAACGCCGACGGCGGACCTTGACTTAAGTTCGAACATACCTTCGAATGGAGGACATGAGATGGGACGCGCAGGCACTCAAACCGGCACAGGAAGAAATGCCCGGGACTGCACCGCTGCTGCCCCTCGCGGGCCTGGTGCGGTCCGTGTCCACGCCCGAGTTCGCCGGCGTCACCTTTCATGAGGTCACCGCCAAATCGGTGCTCAACAAGGTGCCCGCAGGCTCCCGGATGCCGTTCGAGTGGACTGTGAACCCGTACCGGGGCTGCAGCCACGCATGCGTCTACTGCTTCGCCCGCAAGAGCCATACCTACCTGGACTTCGACGCCGGGCTCGATTTCGACAGCCAGGTGGTGGTGAAGATCAACGCGGCCGAGGTGCTGCGCAAGGAGCTGGCCAAGCAATCCTGGAACCGGCAGCAGGTGGCACTGGGCACCAACACGGACCCCTACCAGCGGGCGGAGGGCCGGTACCGGCTGATGCCCGGCATCATCGGTGCACTGGCCGATTCCGGAACCCCGCTGTCCATCCTGACCAAGGGCACTTTGCTGGCGCGCGACATTCCGCTGCTGAAGCATGCCGCGGCACAGGTGCCGGTGGGGATCGGGATCTCGCTCGCCATGACGGACGAGCAGCTCTCCGAGGCCATCGAGCCCGGCACACCCGGACCGCGGGCCCGGCTGAAGCTCGTGTCCAGGCTCCGTGAGGCCGGGCTGCCCTGCGGGGTGATGGCCATGCCCATCCTGCCGTGGCTCTCGGACAGCGATGAGGCACTGGATTCGCTGTTCGGCTCGCTGGCCGCCGCGGGTGCCACCGGCGTCACGGCGGGAGCACTGTATCTGAAGCCGGGCACCCGGGAATGGTTCATGCAATGGATCGCCGCCCGGCACCCGGAACTCGTGGGCCGCTACCGCAGGCTGTACGGCACAGGTTCATACGCCTCCAAGGAATACCGCATCTGGCTGGCCGGCAGGGTCCGTTTCTTCAAGGCCCGGCACGGCTTCTCCAACTCGCACGGGTTCAGCCACCGGGACGTCGATGACCACCAGGCCGACGATCCCCGCGGCGAGGAAGCAGCCTACCCGCAGGGAAGCATTCCGCACCGCCGCACAGGCCAGCAGGTGCCAGGCCAGACTGCGCCAGGCCAGCAGGCCCACCACAGCACGGCCCGGGCGGACCAGCCCACACTGTTCTGAGCCCGCGGTACCGCTGCACCCGGGCGCCGTCCTGCGTGGAGCCGTCCTGCGTGGAGTAATTTCCCTTGGCGCTAATTCCCTTGTTGTTAATTTCCGGGGACGGAGCCGGCACGGCCTGCGGAGGCGACGCTGGCTAGCAGGGCCTCGACGATCGGGAGATCGGCCGGGATCCAGGGCAGGCTGAGGGCTTCATCAGCTTCGCGGATGCTGACCCACCGGAGTTCGTCGTGGTCTTCAAGCGGCCGAGGCTCGCCGTCCGCCACCTCCGCGAACCACACGCGCATCACGGCCTTGGCGTTCAAAGGCCACCCGGCCGGCTCCGGCGCCGCCAGCTCCGCCCCCAGGACGACGTCGATGCCGAGTTCCTCGCGGAGCTCCCGGTGCAGTGCGCTCTCGGGGGCTTCCCCGGGTTCCACCTTCCCGCCCGGGAATTCCCACATGCCGGCAAACTGCGGAGGCGCCGTGCGGCGGGCCACGAGCAGCCGGGCGGGAGCGGAGAGCGAGTCCAGTACGGCCCCGCCGACGACGTTGATCAGTTCAGTCACCGGTCCAGTCTATGAGGGCAACGCCTCGGCCCTCCGCCGGAATATCCATCCCGCCGCGAAGCTTGTTAAAATCAGACATAACAGTGGCAACGAAGCCTACTCCGTAACCCCCTTCGAAAAGCAGGCACATGACTTCCACTGTCCAGGCTCCGCGCACGCCCAAGTCCACCACTCGCATCGGTCCCGCCATCCTGGCCCTGGCCATGGGCGGCTTCGGCATCGGGGTCACCGAATTTGCCATGATGGGGCTGCTCAAGGAGGTCGAGGCCGGACTGCGGATCAGCACTCCCGAGGCCGGCCACCTCATCTCCGCCTACGCCCTCGGCGTCGTCGTCGGAGCTCCGGTTCTTGCCGCCGTCGGCGCGAAGCTGCCGCGCAAGTTCCTCGCACTGGGCCTGATGCTGTTCTTCAGCGTCGCCAACCTGTCCTCGTTCGTCGCCCCCGATTACGCGAGCATGCTGGTCTCCCGGTTCGCCGCCGGCCTGCCGCACGGCGCGTTCTTTGGTGTTGCCGCCGTGATCGCCGCATCCCTGGTGGCGCCGACGAAACGGGGCTGGGCCATCTCCATGGTCATGGCGGGGCTCACCGTTGCCAACGTGGTCGGTGTTCCGTTCGCCACCTGGCTCGGCCAGACCTTTGGCTGGCGGCTGCTGTTTGTCCTGGTGGGAGTGCTGGGTCTGGTGACACTGGCACTCATCTGGAAGTTCGTTCCGTTCCAGAAGGCGCATGCGGATGCCAGCATCCGCAGGGAGCTGGGCGCCCTGAGGCGGGCACAGGTCTGGCTGGCGATCCTCATCGGCATCGTGGGCTTCGGCGGGTTCTTCGCCACGTACACCTACATCTCCCACACGATGACCTCCGTTGCCGGGATGCCCGCGGCCCTGCTGCCGTTCGTGGTGGCCCTGTACGGCCTGGGCATGGTGGCCGGCAACATCGTCGGCGGCCGGATCGCGGATAAGTCTGTGATGGGGACGATCTACCGCGTCCTGCCGGGAATCTCCGTCGCCCTTGTGGTGTACGCCGTGGCCGTGCACTGGCCGTGGTCAGCCTTCGTGATGGTATTCGTAGTGGGAGGTGCCGGGTCCATGCTGGTCCCGGCCCTGCAGACCCGGCTGCTGGACGCATCCCCCGATGCGCCGTCGCTGGCGTCCTCACTCAACCACGCTGCGCTGAACGTCGCCAACGCCCTGGGGGCTTTCCTCGGCGGCGTGGTGATCGCCTGGGGCTGGGGCTATGTTGCGCCCGCCCTGGTGGGTGCCGTCCTGGCCATTCTCGGCCTGATGGTGGCCCTGCTCAGCGGCCTGCTGGAACGCAAAAAGCCGCTGGCCCCGTAACAGGAGTTACGGAGCCAGCGGCCCAACGTGCAGGGGCCGGCGGCCCAACTTCTTATTTCGGGCGGCTACGCGCCGGAGTCGCCCGCGAGGGCGGGCCCGCTGGCCACCTCTGCACGGCGGATGTCGGGTTCCAGGTAGATGACCCGCGCAATGGGAACTGCCGAGCGGATCCGTGCTTCGGCGTCGTCGATGGCCTTGGCAATACCCAGCCCGGAATCACCGGCTCCCACGCTGATCTTGGCTGCCACGAGCAGCTCCTCCGGACCCAGGTGCAGCGTCTTGAGGTGGATGATGGCGGTGCCGTCCGCCTCGATGGCGCGCCGGATGCGGCCGACGTCGTCCTTGGTGGCAGACTCACCCAGCAGCAGCGACTTGGTCTCCATCGCCAGGATCACGGCAATCGACACGAGCAGCAGGCCAATCATGCCGGTCCCGATCCCGTCCCAGATGCCGTCGCCTGTCAGCAGGGTCAGCCCCACGCCGAACAGGGCGAAGACCAGGCCCAGCAGGGCGCCGAAGTCCTCGAGCAGGATCACCGGAAGCTCAGGCTGCTTGGCTGTCCGCACGAAGCTGATCCAGCCCTGGCTGCCGCGGATATGGTTGGCTTCGAGGATGGCCGTCCGGAATGAGAATCCTTCGGCGACGATGGCACCCACCAGCACGGCCAGGGGCACCCACCAGAAGTCACCCTCAATCGCGTGCGGGTGCTGGATCTTTTCCCATGCCTCGTACAGCGCGAACAGGCCGCCGACGCTGAAAAGCACGATGGAAACGATGAACGCATAAATGTACCGCTCGCGTCCGTAGCCGAACGGGTGCTCCGGGCTGGCTGCCCGCTGGGCGCGCTTCCCGCCGACCAGGAGCAGGACCTGATTGCCGGAGTCGGCGACCGAGTGGATGGCCTCGGCCAGCATCGATGAGGACCGTGTCAGCAGGAACGCGACGAACTTAAGGACGGCGATCGTCAGGTTGGCGGCCAGCGCCGCAACAATCGCCTTGGTACCGCCATTTGCAGCCAAAGGAGGCTCACCTCTTTACGTGGTATTCAACGGATGGGACAGGGCGGGATGGGAACCGCCGTCTAGTAAATACCGTACCCGTCCGGCCCCGAACAGACACCGCGCACGGTCTCCGGACGCCACGAAAACCAAAAACTAAGCCTGCTGACAAAGAAACGCGCGCTGTGTTAGCTTGAAGCCATATCGGGACTGATAAGAATCGATCCCGACGAATATGAAGGAGCAGACAATGGGTTTTCTTGCTTGGATTATTCTCGGCCTGATCGTAGGCGCAATTGTTAAAGCCGTCATGCCCGGACGGGTTGGCGGCGGCTGGGTCACCAGCCTCGTTCTCGGCGTCGTTGGCGCCATCGTTGGCGGCTGGATCGGCAGCCTTCTCTTCGGCAAGGGTGACCTGGCGTTCTTCGACCTTGGCACCTGGATCCTCGCCATCATCGGCGGCCTCGTAGTCGCAGGTATCTACGGCGCCATCACCGGCCGCAACCGGACCACCCGGGCACCATAACCGGCCAGGACCATAGGCACTGGGCCTCAACAAACCCGGGCCCACTGACAAGCCCAGGCCCTTAACAGACAAACAGACAGGAGCGGGGGCCCACCATCACGGTGGGCCCCCGCTCCTTCATGTATGACGGCCGCCCATGCCGGAGGGCCCCTGCGTTCGAGTGGAGTTTTTGTCCAGATGTCGCGAGTTGGAGGGCCTCCAGCGGCCGATATCTGGACAAAAACTCCTGAGCTGAGGTGGGAGCCCCAGAGTCGGGGTGGGAGCTCCAGAGGCTAGGCGGGCTGCTGGGACCTCGCGCTGGCGTACAGGCAGACGGTGGCGGCGGTGCCCAGGTTGAGGCTCTCGGCGGCGCCATACACGGGCACCGCCACACGGTGGTCGGCCAGGGCAAGCTCGTCCTCGGAGAGTCCCTGGGCTTCGTTGCCAAAGAGCCAGGCTGTGGGGTTCTCCAGGGCGTAGTCCGAGCCGGCGGTGGATGCGCCAAGCCTGCGCGCCGCGTTCTCGTCCTGCAGCCGGTCAAGATTCAGCTGCCCGTAGCCGTCCGCGGCGAGTACGCCGATCCCCCGGTCCCTGCACAGCGCCACCAGCTCATTGACGTCCGCGCCCAAAACGACGGGCAGGTGAAACAGGGAGCCGGCCGTCGAACGGACCGCCTTGGGATTGTAGATGTCCACGCTCGATCCGGTCAGGACAACCGCATCGGCACCGGCGGCATCTGCGGCGCGAAGCACCGTCCCGGCATTGCCGGGGTCCCGGACCTGGCACAGCACGGCAATCAGGCGGGGCCCGCCGTCGAGCACGTCCGCCAGCGCGACGTCCACGAAATCACACACCGCAACGATCCCCTGCGGGGAGACGGTGTCCGCCATGGCGGCCAGGACATCGTCCGTCGCGAGCCGGGCACTGGTTCCCACGGCCAGTTCCTCGAACTCGGGGTACCTGTCCAGGCAGGCCTCGCTGGCGTACACCTCGCGGACGATGCCCGGCTGGCCGACCGCAATCCGCTTGCCGTGGAGCACCAGGGCTTCACGTACCGCCTGGGGTCCCTCGGCCAGGAACTGGCGGCGCTTTAAACGGGCCGGGCGCCCTGCAAGCTTTGCCACATCCCTGACCCGATCTGCGCGGGGATTGGAGAGTGGAAAGTCTTGCGGGCGCCCGGTTTCGTTCATATAAGAAACCTTAGTGGCTGTTGCCACCGGTCCTTGAACTGGGAGCTGTCTGCTTACTCAGCAGCTGCAGCGGCCGGCTTCTTCGCAGCGCGTGCGCGGGTAGCCTTGGCCTTCGGTGCAGCCTCAGCCTTGGCGGCCGGAGCGGAGGTGTCAGCAGGCAGGGAGTCTTTGGCGACCTGGACCAGCGCAGCGAAGGCGTTGGCGTCGGAAACGGCGAGCTCGGCCAGCATGCGGCGGTCAACCTCAACCTCAGCAGCCTTCAGGCCCTGGATCAGACGGTTGTACGTCAGGCCGTTGGCGCGGGATGCAGCGTTGATGCGCTGGATCCACAGGCGGCGGAAGTCGCCCTTCTTCTTCTTGCGGTCGCCGTAGCTGTACACAAACGAGTGCAGCAGCTGTTCTTTTGCCTTGCGGTACAGGCGTGAGCGCTGCCCACGGTAACCTTTGGCGCGTTCGAGGACAACCCGGCGCTTCTTGTGGGCATTTACCGCCCGCTTCACACGTGCCACGTGCGTACTCCTTCAGAATTCTTGTCCCAAGCATCTTTTGCCGGTTATCCGGCTGGCCTGAGAAGGCTTTATTGGTGGGTGGCTGCTGCCTGACGGCGGCAGCCTAAGAGCTTGGAACTAGATGCCCAGCATCTTCCGGATGACCTTGGCGTCGCCCTTGAAGACGATCTTGTCGCCGGCGAGGCGACGGGTCAGGCGGGTGGACTTGTGCTCAAGGTAGTGGCGGCGGTTGGCCTGCTGGCGGCGCAGCTTGCCGGTACCGGTCAGCTTGAAGCGCTTCTTAGCACCACTGTGGGTTTTCATCTTCGGCATGGGAACCGATCTCCTAACGTATCCGCAGACCATGTCTGCAGTCTTTCGCGCAGCCGCCCCGGGGGACGGCGTGCTGGTTGCTGGCTGCCTGAAGGGGATGCCTTCCGCAGTTCTGAACTAGTTGGTCTTCTTGCCTGCCGGCTTCGGCGTGGGCCGGGGTGCAGCTGGACGTGCCACCGGCTTCGGCGCAGCGGGCCTGGCCACCGGCTTCGGCGGGGCAGGCACAGCTGCAGGCTTCGGCGCTGCCGGGGCAGGCGTTTCGGCCTGCGGAGCCTTGGGCGCAGGTGCCTGGGCAGCAGCCTTCGGCGCCGCGGGTGCCGCCGGGGCAGCAGCCTTGGGTGCAGCCGCCTTGGGCTCGGCGGGCGCTTCGGCAGGTGCCGCAGCCGGAGCTTCAGCGGCCGGAGCAGCCTCAACTGCCGGAGCCACGGCCTCAGCCGGAGCTTCCTGCGTTGCCGTTGCCTCGTCGGCGGCGTCCGCAGAAACCTTGAAGCCCTCCGGAAGGAGGTCGCCCAGCGACTGCGTCATCGGCGCCTGGTCCTTGCCGGAGACATCGACGCGGGCGGCGGCCTTGGCTTCGTTCTGGGCCTTGGCCTCGGCACG
The DNA here is from genome assembly GCF_046536215.2 of Arthrobacter globiformis. GTDB lineage: Bacteria > Actinomycetota > Actinomycetes > Actinomycetales > Micrococcaceae > Arthrobacter > Arthrobacter globiformis_E. Next base: position 1,272,676 of record NZ_CM143421.1, read on the forward strand.
CTGGGACGCGCGGCGGGCTTCGGCCTTTGCCTCGGCCTTGTTCTTCAGCGGACCGATGACCATGACCATGTTGCGGCCGTCGATGCGCGGGCTTGACTCCACGACACCAACTTCAGCCACGTCCTCAGCGAAACGCTGCAGCAGGCGCAGGCCCATTTCGGGGCGCTGCTGCTCACGGCCGCGGAACTGGATCATGGCCTTGACCTTGTCCCCGGCTCCGAGGAAGCGGAGGGCGTGGCCGCGCTTGGTCTCGTAGTCGTGGGTGTCAATCTTCAGGCGGAACCGGATTTCCTTCAGAACCGTGTTGGTCTGGTTCTTCCGGGCCTCACGGGCCTTGACTGCGGCTTCGTACTTGTACTTGCCGAAGTCCATCAGCTTGCACACCGGAGGCTTGGCCTGCGGTGCAACTTCAACGAGATCCAGGTCGGACTCGGCAGCCAGACGCAGGGCATCCTCGATACGGACGATCCCTACCTGTTCGCCGGCAGGGCCGACCAGCCGCACCTCAGGGACGCGGATACGCTCATTGATTCTTGGCTCGCTAATGTTAAAGCTCCTGTGTTTGTAATGGGTGTTCCACCGACAAAATAGAGAAGGCCCCCAATTGCCGGAGCAATCGAAGGCCTCAAAGATCGGATGTGCACTTCCCCGGGGGGACTGCACGCACTCCACCGGACTCCTGCCCGGTGAACCGCCCGACCGTTACCCGGCAACCTTGCTGCCCTGAACCTTCCAGGGAAAACGGCTGACGCGGGTGGGAGAGAACTCCGCTTGCAAACTGAGTATCAATTCTACAGAAAGATACCCGCATACCGCACATTTGCGGCAGTGGGTCTCATACACGGCAAAATAACGACATCCAGTCGGTCTGTGACAAGCTTACCAGTATGAGCACTCCAGACAGCAATTCACACGTCTACCAGGCGCCCGGCGCCGGGGACGACGTCACGCAGCAAATCCGCGACATCTCCGAAGTTCCCGCGATCGAGGTCATCACCACCGCCGCCGTGCACCTCATGAGTGCCTCCGCCGTGAAGCTTGGCCTGGCCGCTGAGGAGAACGCCGCTGAGCTGAAGGACCTGGACGAGGCCCGCAAGCTGATCACCGCCCTCGCCGGCCTGGTGACGGCAGCCGCCCCGGAGATCGGTTCGCAGCATGCCGGTCCCTTGCGCGATGGCCTGCGCTCCCTGCAGCTCGCCTTCCGCGAAGAATCCATCATTCCGGATCCCCCGGGCAAGGGTCCCGGTGAGAAGTTCACCGGTGCAGTGAACTAGGGATTGACGTCCGACGGCGGCGGGCCGGCTCTTCGGGCCGGCCCGCCGCCGTTGTTTGTCGTGTTTGTCGTGCGACCGTCCCGGGTGACCGTCCCCGCGGTGACGGTCAGGAGGTGCTGTCCGTCAGGGGCTGGCGTCCGTCAGGGGGTGCCGGCGCGGCGCCGGCGCTGCTGCAGGACGAGCCCCACGACGCACAGCAGCACGCCTGCCACGCCGACGGACACGAAGCCTCCCGCCGGCCCGATACCGTCGATGAACAGCCCGGCCAGCGGAGCCCCCAGTGCCACACCGGCGGTCAGCGCGGACCCGTACCAGCCCATGGCCTCGCCCCGCCTTTCCTCGTCCACCAGTTCGGCAACCTTCTCGGAGGCCGCCGAAAGGACCGGCGCGCAGAGGAGCCCCGGCAGCAGCGACAGCAGACTGAGGGTCAGGGTGTCGGTGGCGAACCCCATGGGAATGGTGAGGGCCGCCATGCCGAGCAGCAGGAGGATCGGGGAAACGGGCCGGTGCATGGCCCCGTACACGAGGCCGCCGATCACCGACGCCGCGCACCAGAAGAGGAACACGACGCCGATCTCGCCCTGGTGGCCGCCGGTCTCCAGCGCGGCCACGATGCCCACGTCGGTACCGCTGAGCACCATGCCGGCGCCGGCGGCCACCGCGAACACCGCAGCGACACCGGCGGTAAACCAGGCGAAGCTGTGGGCCACCCTGCGTTTCAGGGCTGCCCGCCGCCTGCTGCCCGCAGCCGCCGGACCGAGCTCAGCCGCAGCCTCCTGCAGGTGTGCCGGCGCCGCGGCCACAACGGCCACCTCCGCAGCCTCCTGCTCGTCCGCCTCGCAGGATTCGGAGCGGACCGGACTGCGGGTGGGCGGGTTGAACCACATCAGGAAGAGCCCGGCCAGCGACGTCGAGACACCGACGGCGGTCAGCCCAAGCACCGAGTGGCCGCTCGTTGCCACCACAGCACCTGCGGCCGGGCCGATCATGAACACCAGCTCGGTGCTGACCGCATCCAGGGCGAAGGCGGTCCTGCGCTGGTCGCCGTCCGCCAGGACCCCGAGGGACTGCCGCACCACGCTGAAAATGGGAAGCGTCAGCAGGCCGCCCACGAACACGAGCGGCAGCAGCCACTGGTAGGACACGTGCGGCACGATGGACCAGATGACGGTTTCCGAAATCACTGAAGGTATCAGCGCAGTGCGAAGGCCCGCCGTGTCCACCCGGCGTCCGCGCCAGGGTGCGCCGAGCGCGATGCCGATGGTCATCACGGCCGCTGCCGTTCCTGCAGCGGCATAGCCCTCGCCGAGGGTCAGGACAATGTGCAGGGTCAGCAGCACGCCCGCCGCCGAATGGGGGATGCGGGCGATCATGCCGACGGCCAGGAGCCGCCGTATGGGCCTGACGGCCAGCAGCTCCCGGTACAGGGTGAAATTCACAGGTGGGTCCTCGGTTCAGCCGCCGGACAGCAACTGAACGGACCTCCACCGGTCGGCGGTTACTGCGCGGCGCGCCTTAGTTTGACTTCGATCGAATCAACGCGCTCACCAAACAATACATTCCTGCTCCACTCGGCCTGGAGGCCGGCAACGAGGTTCTGGACCGCAGCGGCGTCGAGTCCATCCTCCAGGTAGAGCACCACCCGCAGCTCCGGTCCGGCTCCGCCGCCTTCGACCCGGCTGCCGGAGGCTGTGGCAGTGGCCACTCCCCCGCCGGGAAGGACGTCGAGTCCGCGGACCGCGGGTTCGCCTTCGGCTCCGGCGCGAAGCACTGCTGCGAGCTCGCTGTCCTGGTAGGCGGGCACCCACTGCCGCTGCTGGGCGAGGGCCCAGACGCCAGGGCGCCGAACCACGAAGGTAACGTCGGAACCAGGGTCCACGACGAGGAGCTCGGCCCCCTCGGAGACTGCTGACAGCGCGGCCCTCGCGGCGTAAACGGCCACGGGCCGTGCCTCCGGGTGCCACGCCGCCAGGGCTGCGGCCGACGTGAACACCGGCATGGCGAGCCGGCCGTCCGGCGCCTTGAGCGTCACCAGCGCCATGTCCGCCTGCTTGTCGGCGTGCACGCCGTGAGCCCCCTCGGCTTCCTCCGCCAGCTGCGCCACTACGGGGACGAAGACGCGGGCGGTAGCCAGCGAGGCAACCACCGCGGCTTCGTCTCCGTCGCCGGCGACGAGGGCGGCGACTGCGGTGAGGTAGCCGGCGTCGGCCGTGCCGTCGTCGTCCTCAAAATTGTGGATCTTGGCGTCCTCGCCGGCGAGGCTGCGCCCGGCCCAGGGCTGGCCCGCCGAATCAGTGGCGCCGCCCGCTCCGGCGAGGGCGGCCTCGATGTGACCGGGCAGCCGGCGTGCCGGCGGCACGTCCGTGCCCGAAACGCCGGCGCCCGGTACACCCGGGTCCGGTACACCGGGGTCCGGGGAATTGTGCTGGTGCTCGGTCACGGCCGTGCCTTAGCGGCGGCCGGCGACGTCGAGGGCTTCGGGCAGGGTGAAGGCGCCGGCGTACAGGGCCTTGCCCACGATGGCGCCTTCGACGCCGAGCGGCACCAGGGAGCGCAGCACCTTCAGGTCATCGAGGCTGGAAATGCCGCCGGAGGCCACCACGGGCTTGCCGGTCTTCTCCACCATCTGCCGCAGCAGTTCAACGTTCGGTCCCTGCAGCGTGCCGTCCTTGGTCACGTCGGTGACAACGTAGCGTGCGCAGCCGGCCTCTTCGAGGCGGCCCAGCACGTCCCAGAGGTCGCCGCCTTCCTTGGTCCAGCCGCGTCCGGCCAGGGTGGTTCCCCGGACGTCGAGGCCGACGGCGATCCGGTCACCAAAGCGGTCGATGGCCCGTGCCGTCCATTCCGGGTTCTCCAGGGCCGCGGTGCCGAGGTTGACCCGGGCGACGCCCAGGTCCAGCGCCTTTTCCAGGGACTCGTCGTCCCGAAGCCCGCCGGAAAGCTCCACCTTGATGTCCAGCCGGCCCACCACTTCGCGCAGCAGGTCCGCGTTCGAACCGCGTCCGAAGGCCGCATCCAGATCCACCAGATGGACCCACTCCGCGCCCTGCTGCTGCCAGTTCAGCGCTGCCTCCAGCGGCGTTCCGTAGCTCGTTTCGCTGCCGGCCTCGCCCTGGACCAGGCGGACAGCCTGGCCGTTCACGACGTCGACAGCGGGGAGCAGTTCAAGTACCGGCAGCTCGTTTTGGCTGGTCATCGGCGGTTCCTCAGTTCTTGTAGGCGCTCTGGTTCTTTGAACCCTGTTCCCGTGCGCGGGTTCTTCTGCGGGCGCACGGCGGGCTGGATGGTTATTTGCCGGGGAGGGTCAGCAGGTAGGCGGCCAGCAGCGACATGGCAGCCAGCACGTAGAACCCGATCTGGATCCAGAGCGGCTTGCGCTGCTGCCTGAAGGACAGGCCGCCGCCTACCAGGAGGCCGGCCAGTCCCATCAGGAGAATTGACCACATTTAGGCGTCCGCCGCCTGCCGGGAGTGCGGACCGCGGAGCCCGTCGACCCAGTTCCTGAGCAGCCGGGCACCGGCGTCGCCTGACTTTTCCGGGTGGAACTGGGTGGCGCACAGGGGGCCATTCTCGACGGCGGCGATGAACGGGGCGCCGTGCTCTGACCACGTGACCAGGGGCGGCGCCATCCGGGGCTGGATGACGTCGAAATCCCAGTTCTGGACGCCGTACGAGTGCACGAAGTAGAAGCGCTCATTCTGGACACCGTCGAACAGCCTGGATCCTTCCGGGACCTTGACAGTGTTCCATCCCATGTGCGGCACCACTTCGGCGGGAAGGAGCTCCACCTTGCCGGGCCACTCGCCCATGCCTTCGGCTTCGGTTCCGTGTTCCACACCGGCTTCGAAGAGCACCTGCAGGCCGACGCAGATGCCGAGCACCGGACGGCCGCCGGCAACGCGGCGGCCAATCATCCGGATGCCATCGACGGCCTTGAGTTCGCGCATAACGGTTTCGAAGGCACCGACGCCGGGCACGACCAGGCCGTCAGCGTTCAGCACGTCCTCGGGCTTGGAGCTCAGGATCACCTCGGCACCGGCGCGTTCCAGGGCACGCACGGCCGAACGGACGTTGCCGGAGCCGTAGTCCAGGACGGTGACGGTGGGCTTGCCCTCCGGGGAGGCCGGCTTCAGCGTGGCCGAGGGGTCGATGATCGCGCCCTCGCGCAATACCTTGCCGGTCACAATGCTCCCTTGGTGGACGGAATGCCTTCGACGCGGGGATCCGGCTCGACGGCCGCGCGCAGTGCCCGGGCGAAGGCCTTGAACTGGGCTTCCACGATGTGGTGCGGGTCCCGGCCGGCGATGACGTTCATGTGCAGGCAGATGCCGGCGTGCAGCGTGATTGCCTCGAAGACGTGCCGGGTCAGAGATCCCGTGAAGTGGCCGCCGATCAGGTGGTACTCCTGCCCCGCGGGCTCGCCGCCGTGCACCAGGTAGGGCCGGCCCGAGACGTCGACGACGGCGTGTGCAAGAGCCTCGTCCAGGGGCACGGTGGCCTCGCCGAAGCGGCGGATGCCTGCCTTGTTGCCCAGGGCGGTGCGCAGCACCTCGCCGAACGTGATGGCAACATCCTCGACGGTGTGGTGGACGTCAATGTGGGTGTCCCCGGTGGCCTTCACGGTCATGTCGATGAGTGAGTGCTTGCACAGCGCCGTCAGCATGTGGTCGTAGAAGGGGACCGAGGTGCTGATGTCCGACACGCCGGTGCCGTCGAGGTTGATCTCCACCAGCACGGAAGATTCGCTGGTGGCACGCTCCATGCGTGCAGTCCGTGCCTCGGCAGCCTTGATTCCGGTGTCGCTCATGGTGATAGATGTCCTTTGACGAAGGATGGGGGCGGACCTGACCTGGTCCATGTTCAAGTTTAGGCCGGAAGTGCAGCTTGCCGGGCCAGGATGCTTTCCAGTGCTTCCAGGAAGGCTGTGGTTTCCGTCTCAGTGCCGGCGGTGACCCGCAGGTGGCCGGTGATGCCGACATCCCGGACAAGCACCCCCGCGTCCAGGAGTTCCTGCCAGACCCCGTGGGGGTTCTCCAGCCCGCCGAAGAAGACGTAGTTGGAGTCGGAGGCTGCGGGCCGGAGGCCCATCCGGGTTAGCTCCGCGACAATCCGGTCGCGCTGGCGCTTGATGTCCTGGACGTCGGCCATGAGCGCCTCGCGGTGCTGCAGCGCGGCCAGGGCGGTGGCCTGCGTGACGGCCGAGAGGTGGTACGGCAGGCGCACCAGCCGGAGGGCGTCGGTCACCTCCGGGGCGGCGGCCATGTAACCGAGCCGGGCACCGGCCAGGGCGAATGCCTTGCTCATGGTCCGGGAGACGATGAGCCGCTCCCGGCCGGGCAGCAGGGTGAGTGCGCTCGGCGTGCCGTCGTGCGCGAACTCGTGGTAAGCCTCATCCACGACAACGACCGCCTGGCTGGCCTCGCCCGCCTCGTAGACGGCTTCCACCACATCCAGGCCCAGGCCGGTGCCGGTGGGGTTGTTGGGCGAGCACAGGAAGACGATGTTCGGCTGGAGTTCGCGTACCTGGCTCGCGGCCGACTCGGCGCTGAGGCCGTAGTCATCGGCGCGCTTTCCGGCGATGTAGGCGGTGTCCGTGCCGCTGGCGAGCAGGGGGTACATGGAGTATGTCGGCGGGAAGCTCAGGAGCGACCGGCCCGGGCCGCCGAAGGCCTGGAGGATCTGCTGGAGCACCTCGTTGGAACCGTTGGCCGCCCAGAGGTTGTCCGCGCCGAGCCCGTGGCCAAGGTATTCCGCCAGGGCTTCGCGAAGTTCCGTGAATTCGCGGTCGGGATACCGGTTGAGTCCGGTGGCGGCCTCGCTTACCGCCGCGGTGATGGCCGCCCGCACGTCGGCGGGCACGCCATGCGTGTTCTCGTTGACGTTGAGCAGGATCGGAACGTCAAGCTGCGGGGCGCCGTAAGGGGACAGCCCCCTCAGGTTGGTCCGCAGGGGCAGTCGGTTCAGTCGCTCAAGCTGGTCAGTCACCTAGACAGTTTAAGTAACGCAGAGGGCTGGCCGGAAACTGTGACGGTTCCGGGCACCCGCAGAACCGCGCGCCTGCTTGCGCACGGGGCGCTACTTGTCGGGCACGGGGCCATTGTTGGGCAGGGCGTTACTTGGTTGGGCCGGGCGTTACTTGTTGGGCACAAACAGCTGCTGCCCGGGCATCACCTTCCCGGCCTGAAGGTCATTGAGCTGGACGATGTCCGCAATGACGTCCCGGGGGTCGCGGTCCGGGTCGACCTTTCCGGCGATGGCCCAGAGTGATTCACCGGGCTGCACAGTGACCGAAACCGTCGGCGTGACGGACAGTCCGCTGGCACTGTCCGCAGCCTTCGCCGGCGAGTTGAGGAGCCCGGCCAGCGACAGGATCACGGCGGCGAGCAGGACCAGCGGCAGCCCGATCAGGACAATCCGGCCACGTCGGGTGAGCCGAAGGCGCGGCGGCTTGCCGGGCCGGGAAGCTGCACTGGAATGGTGCATGCTGCCGGACCGGTGCGCGGCGCGGGACTGGGTTGCTGCTGCGGTTGAAGCTGACATGGCGTGAGCCCTCCTGGACCAAGTTGTGCTGCCTCGCGTTCGAACAAACAGTTCGAACACCGGGCTATCAAGCGGCCCTCACTAGAACACATGTTCGAACTTTGCTTTTCCTAGTTTTAGCACCTATCAACGAATTAAGTCGAGACTCGCTAGAACAAATGTTTGAAAAAGCCGTATGGCTGGCCTACGTTGGAAATCACAGAACAACCACATCTGCAGTTGATCAGCAGGGTCTGACATTTCAGGCCGGAAGTTCCCGGCCACTTCAGCTACCGCGGCCGGGAGGAACGGAAAGGCGTTGGCGAACATGGCAGCACAGGCCTCTGACGGCAAGGCTCCCCAGCGCAGCCCGCGGTCTCAGCGGACCCCCAAGGGACTGACACTCCGCCAGAAGAAGATCCTGGAAACGATCCAGCGTTCGGTCAACGAGAACGGCTACCCGCCGTCGATGCGGGAAATCGGCGACACCGTCGGCCTGGCCAGCCTCTCCAGCGTGACCCATCAGCTCTCGCAGCTGGAAAAGCTTGGCTACCTGCGGCGGGACCCGAAGCGTCCGCGCGCCATGGAGGTCCTGATGCCGCTCACCCTGGATGCGGGGGCGAAATCCGGCGGCGCAGACAAGGCCCCGACCCTGAGCACGGCAGGCGCCCCTGTGTCCGAACTGCCCAGCGCGATGGACACCGCCATGGTCCCGCTGGTCGGCCGGATCGCCGCCGGCGGCCCCATCCTCGCGGACCAGATGGTGGAGGATTTGATGCCGCTGCCCCGCCAGCTGGTGGGCCACGGCGAACTGTTCATGCTCAAGGTCGCCGGCGACTCCATGGTGGACGCCGCCATCTGCGACGGGGACTGGGTGGTGGTCCGCCGGCAAAGCGACGCAGTCAACGGTGACATTGTGGCGGCGCTGCTCGACGACGAAGCCACGGTCAAGACCTTCCGGCAGCGGGACGGCCACACCTGGCTGCTGCCCCAGAACACCCAGTACGAACCCATCCTCGGCGACCACGCCGTTGTCATGGGCAAGGTGGTTTCCGTACTCCGCTCGCTGTAGCGTCTAGGGGCTTGTTCCCCAGAAAACTTCAGCCCCGGGCTGCTCCAGCCCGGGGCTTCGTCATGCCTGCGCGCCGGCGAGCCTTTCGAGGGCCGCGACGGCGGTCTTCCGGTCGGTCGTCGGCCAGAACGGCGGCAGGGCGGCCCGCAGGAACCCGCCATAACGTTCCGTGGACAGCCGGGAATCCAGCACCGCCACGACGCCCTTGTCATTCGTGGACCGAATGAGCCGCCCCGCGCCCTGGGCCAGCCTGATGGCCGCATGCGTGGCCGACACGGACATGAAGCCGTTGCCGCCTGCCTGGGCAACGGCACGGGACCGCGCCGTCATCAGCGGGTCGTCAGGCCGCGGGAAGGGAATCCTGTCAATGACCACCAGGCGGCACGATCCGCCCGGCACATCGACGCCCTGCCACAGTGACATCGTGCCGAACAGGCACGTGTCCGGTTCGTCGGCGAACTGCTTCACCAGGGCCGTCATGGTGGACTCGCCCTGGCAGAGGATGCTGACATCCAGCCGGGTGCGGAGGGCGTCTGCCGCTTCCTCGGCGGCCCGCCGCGAGGAGAACAGGCAGAGCGCTCCCCCGCCGGAGGCACGGATCAGCGACTCGAGTTCGTCCAGCGCTTCGGGCGACGTGCCACGGCCAGGCTTCGGCAGGTGGCCCGCCACGTAGAGGATGCCCTGCCGCGGGTAGTCGAAGGGCGAACCCACATCGACGCCGGTCCAGTTCGGCGCGCCCTCCCCGACCAGGCCCAGCCCGCCTGCGGCGGGCTCGAAGGCAGAGCCGATGGCGAGAGTGGCCGATGTCAGCACCACGGTATGCCCGGCGAACAGGCCTTCCCGGAGCCGGCCCGCGACACTCAGCGGGGCGATGTTGACCAGCGCCGGGGCCGTCTCGTCGGGCGCCGAGTATCCCTGCTGCGGATCAAACGTGCTGTTCCGGGAGAACCAGACCACTTCCCGGTTTTCCCGGGCGGCGACGAGCCGTTCGCAAAGCTCCAAAATCACCAGCAGGCGGGAGCGCGCGAGCTGCCGCCCGCCGTCGGCCGTTGTATTGCTGTCCCCCTTGGAATCCGACAGCGCAGCCCGGCAGGCCTCGCGAAGCTGGTCCACACAGTCCAGCTGCTCGTCGTTCAGGCCGTTGGGCAGCAGGCCGCTGGGAACGCCGGCGAGAGCCACCTCAAGGTTCGCGGCCGCGGTGTTCAGCGCGTCAACGGTAATGCCGGTGTGCTTGCGGGCGCCGGACGCTGCGGCGTGGACCATGGCCACCGACAGCTGCCCCGAAACCGCGCCGGTCACCCGGTCCTGGAGTTCGTGCGCTTCGTCCACCACCACGACGTCGTACTCCGGCAATACAGCGAGTCCCTCGAACGCGCTGACGGCCAGCATGGCGTGGTTGGTCACCACGACGTCGGCTTCCGTGGCGTTATGGCGGGCAAGCTCACTGAAGCACTCCTCCGCGAGGGGGCACTTCTGCGAGCCAAGGCACTCCATGGACGTGACGGACACCTGCCGCCATGCCCGGTCCGTGACGCCGGGAAGCAGCTCGTCACGGTCACCCGTGGTGGTCTGTTCCGCCCATTCGCGGAGCCGGACCACCTCCTTGCCGAGCTGCGACGAGGGGCCGCCCACGGACGCGGCGAAGTGCGGGACGCTGGTGTCCTCACCCAGCGAGAAGAGCTGTCCCTCCGAGGGCTCCTCAGAGGGAAAGCCGCCCTCGAGCTTGTGCCGGCAGACGTAGTTGGCGCGGCCCTTGACCAGCGCAATCTTCACCGGCCGGTCGAGTGCCGGTTTGAGGCTTTCCAGCAGCCGGGGAAGGTCCCGGCCCACGATCTGGGTCTGCAGCGCGAGGGTGGCAGTGGACACCAGCGCAGGCTTGTTGCTCTCCAGCGAGTGCGCGATGAGCGGGACCAGGTAAGCCAGCGACTTGCCGGTTCCCGTGCCGGCCTGCACCAGCAGATGGTCACCCGTTTCGATGGCGCGCGCCACCTGCCGGGCCATCTCGTGCTGGCCGCTGCGGCTTTGGCCGCCCATGCCCGCCACGGCACGGTCGAGCAGGTCAAGCACATGCTGCTCGCCGGCCGTGGTAGAGGCATTGTCCGCTGCGCCGGCCGCTGCCGCCCCGTCAGTCATCGGTGCTGAAGGATTCCAGTTCAGCCGCGAGGCCTTCCCGGACCATGACCACGGCGCGGGTTCCGCCCTCTTCGTGATCCAGGCTCAGGATCTCCGCGTCGGAGTCGTGGAGCTTGCTGATGAGATCGCCGCGGTGGTACGGGACGAGGAGCTGCATCTTGACGTTGGGCCGCGGGATGGACTCGCTGATGGCAGCGAGCAGCTCAGCGATGCCCTCCCCCGTGCGCGCCGAAACCACCACGTGCCGCGGTTCGCGCTGCTTCAGCCGCTCCACCACAAAAGGATCGGCGGCGTCGGCCTTGTTCAGGACGATGATCTCGGGCACCTTGCGGGCGTCCACCTCGGCGAACACCGAGCGCACCGCGGCGATCTGGCCCTCCGGGTCCGGGTGGGACACGTCCACAACGTGCAGGATCAGGTCCGCATCCGCCACTTCCTCCAGGGTGGAGCGGAAGGCCTCCACCAGCTGGGTGGGAAGCGACCGGACGAAGCCGACGGTGTCGGCCAGTGTGTAACCGACGCCGTCTGAGGTCTCGGCCTTGCGGACGGTGGGGTCCAGGGTGGCGAACAGGGCGTTCTCCACCAGCACGCCGGCGTCGGTGAGGCGGTTCAGCAGCGAGGACTTGCCGGCGTTGGTGTATCCGGCAATGGCCACTGACGGGACCTCATTACGACGGCGGTTGGCCCGTTTGGTCTCCCGTGCCGGCTTCATCGCGGCGATCTCGCGCCGCAGCTTGGCCATCCGGGTGCGGATCCGCCGCCGGTCGAGTTCGATCTTGGTTTCACCGGGACCGCGTGAGCCCATGCCGGCGCCTGCGCCGCCCACCTGGCCACCGGCCTGGCGGGACATGGATTCACCCCAGCCGCGGAGGCGCGGAAGGAGGTATTCGAGCTGTGCCAGCTCCACCTGGGCCTTGCCTTCGCGGCTCTTGGCGTGCTGGGCGAAGATGTCCAGGATGAGGGCCGTGCGGTCGATGACCTTCACCTTGACAATGTCTTCAAGGCCGCGCCGCTGGGACGGGGCGAGCTCTGCGTCCACCACGACCGTGTCGGCGCCGGTGGACATCACCACGTCCTTGAGCTCCAAGGCCTTGCCCGCCCCGAGGAAGGTGCCGGGATCCGGCTTGGCCCGCCGCTGGACCAGCCCGTCAAGGACTTCCGAGCCCGCCGTTTCCGCCAGCGCTGCGAGTTCGCGCAGCGAGTTCTCGGCGTCGGCGAGCGTGCCTTCGCTCCAGAGGCCGGCGAGAACAACGCGTTCCAGACGCAGCTGCCGGTATTCAACCTCGGTGACGTCCTCGAGTTCGGTGGACAGCCCGGCCGTGCGCCGCAGTGCGCGGCGTTCCTCGAGGTCCTGCTGGTCGCCGTCGAACGTGCTGTGCTCTTCCGCGAGCTGCGAGATGGCCTGCGCCTTGCCCAGGACACCCTTGCTGTCGGCGCGGCTGCCGTCGGCTGCCGCTGCGTTCCTGGCCGGGACGTCCTTGGCGAGAATCCGGTCGATGACAGCCTGGATCTCCTCGGGACTCATGTCCTGGGCGGCTGGCTCGGATCCGGAATTTTGCTGATTGGTCATGGTCTCCTTTGAAGGTTCTGCATCTTCAGAATAGTGCTGATTGCCGCCCTTGGCTGCGGTATTCGCGCTGGGCTGACTGCGAGGGGTCATGGAGGTGCTCCTGACATGCCGGCAGCGGACACGCTGGGCCGGCGGGAAGTGGACTGATCGAGTGCTGTGTGGGCTGCGCTGTTTCGAACTGCGCACCGGGCGGAAGGAGCTGCGCCTATCAAAGGCAGGACCTGCGTCGCGTCGGGAGGAAGCCCCGGGCCGGTACCGGCGGCTGAAGGCCGCGGGCAAAGAAAGCCGGCTACTCAAAAATCAGGAACATGCGTTCTAGGATAGCAGAACAGCAGGACCGGTTTGGCAGCTGGCCGGTTTCCCATCAGGCGGGCGGGCCACTAATCTGGCCAGTTATGGAGTCTGCCCACTATTTCAGCGCCTCACCCGCGGGGCCGTTCACCCGCAAGCCCCTCACAGTGGAGCTGGCCGGTGAAACGCGGAAGCTGCAGACCTCATCCGGCATTTTCAGCCCCGACGGCATCGACAAGGGGACGGCCATCCTGCTGGCCGAGGTCCCCGCTCCCGCACCGCAGGGAAACCTGCTCGACATCGGCTGCGGATGGGGACCCATCGCGCTGACCATGGCGCTGCGGGCGCCGCACGCGCAGGTCTACGCAGTGGACGTCAATGAGCGCTGCATAGCGCTCACGAACGGCAACGCAGAACTGCTTGGGCTGAACAATGTCGCGGCCAGCACGCCGGAGGGCGTCGACCCCGAAATCCGCTTCGACACCATCTGGTCCAACCCTCCGATCCGGATCGGCAAGGATGAACTGCACTCACTCCTGCTGCTCTGGCTGCCGAGGCTGGCACCGGGCGGTTCGGCATGGCTGGTGGTGCAGAAGAACCTGGGCTCGGATTCGCTTCAGCGCTGGCTGGCGGAGGTTCTGGACGACACCTTCACCGTGTCGCGGGAGAGCACGTCCAAGTCGTTCAGGATCCTTCGCGTCAGGAAAGCGTCCCGGTAGCGACGATCGTTGCGGGTCCGCTGAGCTCGACATGCTCGCGGCCGCCAGCGACTGTGAAGAACTTCACGCCCACGACGCCGCCCGGCACCTTCACCTGCCAGGCGTCCGGTGCGCCCTGCCCGGCCCAGTGGCGGATCGCGACCGCGGCGGCGCATGCGCCGGTTCCGCAGGACTGCGTTTCGCCGACACCGCGTTCGTGGACCCGCATGGTCACGGTGCCCACGCCGTCGTGCACCAGCGGCTCGGCCGGGACGACGAACTCGACGTTGGTGCCGTTCACCGGAGTGGGGTCGACGTGCGGGGCGGTGAAGAGCCGGGTGTCCCGGAGTTCGGAGAGCTCGGCCAGGGCAACCACCGTGTGGGGGTTGCCCATGCTGACGGACAGTGCCGGCCGCGGCACCTCGAGTCCGTCGGCGCTGACCAGCGAATCCATGGCGCGGGCCGCTGCCTCGTCCGGGAAGATGAATTCCCAGGGGCCCATGTCGACGGCGTAGCCCTCAGCTGTGCGGACGATGGTCTTGACGCCGCCGCGGGTGCCGATGGTCAGTGCGCCGCCGGCGGGCAGCTCAGCGAGGCCTTCGGCAAGCAGGAAGTGGACGAACACGCGCACGCCGTTGCCGCACATTTCCGACAGGGAACCGTCACCGTTGCGGTAATCCATGAACCACTCGGCGTCGGGATTTTCGGCAAGAATCTGCCGGCCCTCGTCCAGGAGACGGGACGGGACAGCGCGGATGAGGCCGTCACCGCCGATGCCGCGGTGGCGGTCGCACAGCTGGGCGACCTGCTCCGGGGAGATGGCGTGCACGCCCTCGGGGTCGGCAACCAGGACGAAGTCGTTGCCGGTGCCATGGCCCTTGGAGAACCGCAGTCCGCTCAGTGTGGTGGCGGCGGGCCGGGCTGCTTCTGCAAGGGTTTCATTCATGGTTCAAGGTTACCCGCCCGCCGGCGGCGCCCGAAAAACGGCCTGGACCTGCTACCCGGTCCGCGGGTGCTGGTCAGGAGGATGCCGGCGATGACGATCACGCCGCCTGCTATCTGGGCGACGGTGTAGGGGTGCCCGCTGAGGATGGTGAACAAAGCCGTGAAGACGGTGATGAGGTTAAGGAACACTCCGGCCCTGCCGGCGGGGATGACCGTCAGCGCGCGGTTCCAGAGCAGGTATGACAGCACCGAAGGAAAGAGCGCAATAAAAGCAAGGGAGGCGATGGCCCCCGGCGCGGAGGGCAGGGACGGACCGCCGGCAGCGAGGCTGAACGGGGCGAGGACCACGATGGTGATCGCGGCCTGGAGGGCCGTGGCGGTTATCGGGGGCAGCGGCGGGGCCAGCCGCCCAGTGATCGTGTAGGCGGACCACGCTCCGATGGCCCCGATCATGAACAGCTCGCCGGTACCGAATCCGGCGTGCAGCAGCCTGCCAGCGTTGCCGTTACTGAGGACCAGAAGGACGCCCACGAGCGCGATCAGGACGCCGCCCACTGCCCTGAGGGTCAGGCGTTCGCGCAGGAAGGCGGCAGCGGCCAGGGTGATCAGCGCAGGGTTGAACGCATTGATGAGGGACGCGTTGAATGCATCCGTATGCTCGAGGGCCGTGTACAAAAGCAGGTTGTAGCCCAGCAGACCGGACACACTCAGTGCGATCAGCCACGGCCAGGCGGCCAGCACCTGGCGCCATTGCGGGCGCTCCACCAGTTGCGCGATGACCAGCAGCGGAACCAGGGCCAGCGACCACCGCAGCAGAACCAGGCTGAGGGGGTCGATGCTCGCCACCGCGCCGGCTCCGACGACGTAGTTGCCGGCCCAGAACAGCGTCGCCCCCAGCAGCGAGGCGACCGCAACGGTGAGGGTCCGCCGCGAGGCGCGCTTTGGCGTGGTGGCAACGGCGAGGGTCATAAGGGTTTTTCTTCCGTCGGGGCTCAGCGGCAGAGGTTGGCGGCCTTTGCAGCCAGCTCAGGGTCCTGCCAGTCGAGCCAGCTGATGCGGGGATCGGCCCGGAACCACGTCAGCTGCCGGCGGGCGAACTGCCTGGTGGCCACGATGGTCTCCTCGGCCGCCTGCGGCACGTCCGCTTCGCCGTCGAGCACTTTGAGGAACTGGGCGTAGCCCAGTGCGCGCGGTGCGGTCTTGCCGCGGCGCAGGCCCTGGGCGTCCAGACGCCCGACTTCCGCCAGCAGCCCCCGCTCCACCATCCGGTGCACGCGGACGGCGAGCCGGTCGCGCAGCTGCTCCCGGTCCACTTCCAGACCGACCTGGACGGCCGGCTGGTGGTACTCCCGCGTCGGCATGAACGAGCTGAACGGGCGGCCCGTCAGTTCGAACACCTCCAGCGCGCGGATGATGCGGCGGGCGTCGCCGAGGCGCCCGGCGGAGACAGGATCCACCGCCCGGAGCCGGTCCAGCAGCACATCAGTGCCTGCCTCGGCGTTCTCCTGTTCGAGCCGGGCGCGGATTTCAGGGTCGGTTCCCGGAAAGTCCAGCACGTCCAGGGCGGCGCGGACATACAGGCCGGACCCGCCGGCCAGGACGGCGCGTTTGCCGCGGCGGTGGATGTCGGCGATGGCGTCCCTCGCCTGCTGCTGGAAGTCGGATACCGACGCCTCCTGCGTCACGTCCAGGATGTCCAGCAAGTGGTGCCGAACGCCCCGCTGTTCAGCCTCGGTGACCTTGGCGGTGCCGATGTCCATGCCGCGGTAGAACTGCATGGCGTCGGCGTTGATCACCTCGCCGTCCAGGGCGAGGGCAAGATCGACGGCGAGGTCGGACTTGCCCGATCCGGTGGGTCCAACGACAGCTATGACGGGGGGCTGGCCCGCCACCGGGTCAGCTGCTCCGCGCCGGGAGCGAGGGCATGCCCAGCGACACGCCGGTCCTGCCAGCCCCGGCTGCACTCGGTGCAGGCGCGCCGCAGGAGTCTGCCTGCGCCCGGTCCCAGGCGTCGCCGGCGCGGGACCGGCGCAGGGAGTAGTCGGCTGCGGTGGCCGGGTCTGCGATCAGGTGGAAGGCGGCGGCCTCAGTAATGGTCACTGTCACCAGGTCACCGGGCCTCGGGGCGGGAGCACCCTCGGGCACCGTGAAGTGAACCAGACGCTGGTCCTGGGAACGGCCCGAGAGCCGGTGGGTTTCCTCGGACTTGCGGCCGGACTGGGCGGTGACCATGACCTCGACGCGGCGGCCGAGCTGCTTGGCGTTTTCTTCGGCCGCAATGCGGTCCTGGAGCGCGGTGAGCCGCTCAAAGCGTTCCTGCACGACGGCCTTGGGCAGCTGGTCCGGCAGGTCGGCTGCCGGTGTGCCGGGCCGCTTGGAGTACTGGAAGGTGAAGGCGGTGGCGAAGCGTGACTTTTCGACAACGTCCAGGGTTGCCTGGAAGTCCTCCTCGGTCTCCCCCGGGAATCCGACGATGATGTCCGTGGAGATCGCGGCGTGTGGCATCTTGGCGCGGACCTTGTCCAGGATGCCGAGGAACTTTGCCGACCGGTAGGAACGCTTCATGTCGCGCAGCACCTTGTCCGACCCCGACTGGAGCGGCATGTGCAGCTGCGGCATGACGTTGGCCGTCTCGGCCATGGCGTCGATGACGTCATCGGTGAACGCGGCCGGGTGGGGGCTCGTGAAACGCACCCGCTCCAGGCCCGGGATCTCGCCGCAGGCGCGCAGCAGCTTGGAGAAGGCCTGGCGGTCGCCGAATTCCACGCCGTACGAGTTCACGTTTTGGCCCAGGAGCGTCACCTCGATGGCGCCGTCGTCCACCAGGGCCTGGACCTCGGCGAGGATCTCCCCCGGCCGGCGGTCCTTTTCCTTGCCGCGCAGGGCGGGGACGATGCAGAAGGTGCAGGTGTTGTTGCAACCCACCGAAATGGACACCCAGCCCGAATAGACCGAGTCGCGCTTGGTGGGCAGAGTCGACGGGAAGACGTCCAGCGACTCGAGGATCTCCAGCTGCGCCTCGTTGTTGTGGCGCGCCCGGTCCAGGAGGGCGGGCAGGGCACCGACGTTGTGCGTGCCGAAGACGGCGTCCACCCAGGGCGCCTTCTTCAGGATGGTTTCGCGGTCCTTCTGGGCGAGGCAGCCGCCGACGGCGATCTGCATCCCCGGGTTGGCTGCCTTGATCGGCGCCAGCTGGCCGAGGTTGCCGTAGAGCTTGTTGTCCGCGTTCTCCCGCACAGCGCAGGTGTTGAAGACCACGACGTCGGCCTGGGCACCGTCCGCGGGCACGTAGCCGGCAGCCTCAAGCATCCCGGCCATCCGCTCGGAGTCGTGAACGTTCATCTGGCAGCCGAAGGTGCGCACCTGGTAGGTGCGGTGCGCGCCGGCGTCACCAGCGGGGTCGTTCTCGGTGCCGGTTGCGGGGGAAGGAAAGGTCAGACTCACCCAATAAGGGTACCGGCTGCTACGCGTACGTGCTGCGCCCACCGGCTTCCGCTGCGTCAAGGACCTCGGCCACGATCCGGAAGGCCTGCGAGGGCTGGTACCCCTTGCGGGCGAGCATGGACGCGAGCCGCCGCGTGGTCTTGTCCCGCTCCGCCCGGTCCGACAGGTCCGTCCCCGGCCGCAGCTTGCGTTCCACGAGCTGGCGCGCGGCGGCTTCCTCGTCCTCGTCACTGAGTTGCTCCAGGGCCGAGGCCGCCGTGTCAGCGTCAATGCCCTTGTCCGCGAGTTCCCGGCGGAGGGCTCCCTTGGCCAGTTTCCTCGACTGCGACCGGCTCCGCACCCACATGTCCGCGAATTCGGCGTCGTCAACAAGCCGGACCTCCTCGAAGCGGTCCAGCACGGCCGCGGCGACGTCCTCCGGCACGTTGCGCTCGGCCAGCTTGCGTTCAAGCTGCAGCCGGCTCTTGGGTGATGCGGTCAGCTGGCGCAGGACGATGGCGCGCGCCACCGACGCGGGATCCGCGTCCCGGTCCTCCTCGGGTTCCGGGCTGGGTCCTGTCGGCGGCGTGGGTCCTGTCGGCGGTGTGAATCCTGCGATGCGGTCCCCTCCGGTGCGGTCCCCTCCGGCCTCGGCGAAGGCCGAAGAGGACCGGCGTTTGCTAGAAGCCGTCAACGGCCTTCAGCTTCGGTGAGGCCTCAGCGTCGGCTGCGGGCTTGGTTCCCACGCCGAGCTTTTCCTTGATGAGCCGTTCCAGTTCCGCGGCGAGTTCCGGGTTGTCTCGCAGGAAGCGGCGCGAGTTCTCCATGCCCTGGCCGAGCTGGTCGCCGTCGTACGTGAACCAGGAGCCGGACTTCTTGATGATGCCGTGCTCCACGCCCATGTCGATGATGCCGCCCTCGCGGGAGATGCCCTGGCCGTAGATGATGTCGAATTCGGCGACCTTGAAGGGCGGGGCCATCTTGTTCTTGACGATCTTGGCCTTGGTGCGGTTACCGACGGAATCGGCACCTTCCTTCAGGGTCTGGATGCGGCGGACGTCGATGCGCACGGACGCGTAGAACTTCAGCGCCTTACCACCGGTGGTGGTTTCGGGTGAGCCGAAGAACACACCGATCTTTTCGCGCAGCTGGTTGATGAAGATGGCGGTGGTCTTGGTCTGGCTCAACCGGCCGGTGATCTTTCGCAGGGCCTGGCTCATGAGGCGGGCCTGCAGGCCGACGTGGCTGTCGCCCATGTCGCCTTCGATTTCCGCGCGCGGCACCAGGGCTGCCACGGAGTCGATGACCACGATGTCCAGGGAGCCGGATCCCACCAGCATGTCCATGATCTCCAGCGCCTGTTCACCGGTGTCCGGCTGGGAGACCAGCAGGGCGTCCGTGTCCACACCGAGCTTGGCGGCGTACTCGGGGTCAAGGGCGTGCTCGGCGTCGATGAACGCGGCGATGCCGCCGTTGCGCTGGGCGTTGGCCACGGCGTGCAGGGCCACGGTGGTCTTACCCGACGATTCCGGTCCGTAGATTTCGATGACGCGGCCCCGCGGGAGTCCTCCGATTCCCAGGGCGACGTCCAGTGCGATGGAGCCGGTGGGGATGACCTCGATGGGGGCGCGTGTTTCGTCGCCCAGCCGCATGATCGATCCCTTGCCGAACTGCTTGTCAATCTGCGCGAGCGCTGCTTCAAGCGCTTTTTCACGATCCGGGGCTGCCGCCATGGTTCACACCTCTAATGCTTTCTCGCTTTGGAGGGGCCTCTGCGGCCCTTTGTCTGTCATCACCGACGCTAGTGCCACCCGCTGACATTCTTACCGGGCAGGCGTGCGTATGTGGATAACCCGCTGGCAAAAAGCATAGTCGCACCCGAACAGATATTCGAACAATCGGTCGGCGTGTCAGCAGCTTCCCGGCCGGGCGGGCAGCCGCTCAGACCAGGTCCGGTCCGTTCTGGCGGGGCTTGATGTCGCGGCCGAGGCGGCGCTCCTCGGGAACGTCCTGCACGTCGCACACCGCGAGCCAGATGTCGCGCGGACTGACACCGGCAGCGAGGGCCTGGTTCGCCGTCCGGCCGCCGACTCCGGCCAGGACGAGGGAACCGCCCAGCACGCGCGAGTAGCCGGCCCCGAATTCGTCGTCCATCAGCCGCCAGAAATCACTAATCCTCACCCAATACAGTCTCTCACGGACGCTGACTCTAGAATGGTTGCCATGAGCAACCCCGCTGAAGCCCCCGGAGCCGCAGCCCCCTTCGAGGACACGCTTGATACGGCACTGACCAACGTGGAGCATCAGATCAGCATCTTCTGGCGACGGGCGCGGTCCGTTTCCCAGCAGCTGTCGCGCGAGGTCCATCCGGACATGGAGCCCGCCGCCTACGGGCTGCTGACCGTGATCCGCAAGCAAGGCCCCATCCGGCTCACCGAACTCGCGTCCTGCATCGGCGTCGGCAAGCCCTCCGTGAGCAGGCAGATCGCGTTCCTGGAGAGCATCGGCCTGGTGCTCAAGGAAGCCGACCCGCTGGACGGCCGGGCGCAAACGATCCGGCTGACCGCCGAGGGCGAAGAGAAGATGCACCAGGTGCAGGATGCCCGGCGTCAGGTGTTCCGTGAACGCCTGGGCGAATGGCCGGTGGAGGACCTCGAGGCACTGGCCGCCTACATGGCCAAGCTCAACGCCACCTACGAGCGCGACGGTTTCCCCCGCGACGGCACCTCCTAACAGGAACACCTCCGAGCAGGACACCGCCTAACAGGAACACCGAGCAGAGACAGGGTCCAACAGGCAACAGGACCCGTCAGAACACGGGGTGTCCTGACGGAAATTTTCAGGGCACAAATTACAGGACACAGGGAAGGCCTCCGGCACAATGCCGGAGGCCTTCACTGCAGTTATCTGGCCGGGGTTTCCGGGTCCTGTTACCGGGCGCCGGAAAGCATTTCCGTGGCGAGCTCGTTGTTAAGCTCGCTGCTCAGGTCGCGTTCAAGGTCGCGGCCGTAACGCTGGGAGAATTCCTGCGGGACGGTGTCCGGTACGGCAACGCCTTCGGCGACAGCCACGCGGTCGCTGACCTCGCGGAGCATGCTGGAAAGCGGTACATCCAGAGCCGAACAGATCGAGGAGAGAAGTTCCGAGGAAGCTTCCTTCTGGCCGCGTTCCACTTCACTCAGGTAACCCAGGGAGACCCGGGCGCTGTGCGAGACTTCGCGGAGGGTACGCCCTTGACGCTGGCGGACATCGCGCAGTACATCACCGATTTCGTGACGAAGTACTACCATCTTGCGCTCCTTCTGTTCGCTCTTGGCCTGATCGGCGAGGCCCACGTCCTTCCAGCGGACAACGCCGTTTACGGACACGGGCTGCTTTACCATCTGTATCGCCTTGCTCCCTCATGGTTCCGGTTCACTGTGACGTAAACCGCATATGTTCTCTTCATCCTAGGCGCCTCCCTCAGGGAGAGGCGACACAATGTGACAACTATTCGGACTCGCTTTTTGTTCCCGGCAACCTTACTCCGGGTAGCTTAGCGCAGTCAGGCGGCCAGACCAGCGAGGCCGGAAACTCAGCTTAACGCAGCGAGGGCCGCCTGCAGCCGCTCCAATGCAGCGCCACAGGCCAGCCCGCGGATCTCTGCCCGGGTGCCTTGGAAGTTATAGGGAAAGGTCTGCACACCGTCTGCGGTGGCGACGCCTACGAACACCGTACCCACGGCCTTGCCGTCATGCGCATCGGGTCCGGCCACACCCGTGGTGGAAACTGCGAGGTCCGCGCCGCAGACCCGCCGGGCACCTTCCGCCATGGCCGCAGCCACCGCTTCGTCCACCGACCCGACGGCGTCCAGCAGGTCCTGCGGAACACCAAGGACGTCACGCTTCACAGTGTTGTTGTAGGAGATTACGCCGCCCTGCAGCATGGCGGACGCCCCGGGGGTGTCGGCCAGGACGGCGGCGACCATTCCGGCCGTGAGCGACTCCGCAGTGGCGACAGTGACGCCACGCCCCACGGCCGCAGCGACGGCCTCCCCGGCGATCCGGTGCAGATTCGTCACGGCTGGGCCTCCCCGTTTTCGTCGTGGCCGGCGTCGGCAGCCAGCCGGCGGAGCCCCTCCGACCTGACTTTCAGTGCCTGAATAACGTATTCGACGCCGGTCCAGACCGTGATCAGCACGGCTGCCAGCATTACCGCCAGGGCCACCCAAGTCAGCCACGGTGCGATGGCCGCCAGCGGAAGGAGGTAAAGGAAGATGGCGACGGTCTGGACGACCGTCTTGAGCTTGCCGCCGCGTGATGCCGGGATGACGCCATAGCGGATCACGAAGAACCGCAGCGCCGTGATCCCCCATTCCCGGACCAGGATCACGATCGTGATCCACCAGGGCAGCTCATTCAGGACGCACAGCATGACCAGCGCCGATCCGGTCAGCAGCTTGTCCGCGATCGGGTCGGCAATCTTGCCGAAATCGGTGACCAGTCCCCTGCTGCGGGCGATGTCGCCGTCGAGCTTGTCCGTGTAAATCGCGACGGCGAACGCCGCCACGGCTGCCCAGCGCCATCCGCCGGACTGGCTGTGCAGGCCCGGGGCGTCGGCGATGAGGAACCACACGAAGAACGGCACCAGCACAATGCGGAGCATCGTGAGGATGTTGGGAAGATTCCAGATCCCGGAGCTGTTGGAGCCGGCCGCGGTCGCTTCGGTGCTAGTCACCCTTCTAGGCTACCGTCTTTGGCGCTGCCGGCTTCCTGGTCTTCACCTCGGAACTACCGGCCCGTGAGGGACCAGGCGTCTTCGGATCCGTCCCCGTCGTCACCGGAACCGTCGGCCCCGTCGTAATAGTCCACGCTCTGGGTGCGGTTGTCCAGATCGGCGGCAACGAGGTCCTCCGCATAGCCGCCCTGCGCGATGTTGGCGTTGGCGTTGTCGCTGAGCGCGGCGGTCTGGGAATCGGGTGAGGCAGGAGCTTCCTGCCCCTTCATCGCGGCGAGCACGGCGGCGAGGTCGTCCGGCTTGACCAGCACATCGCGGGCTTTGGAGCCTTCCGACGGGCCCACCACGCCGCGTGATTCGAGCAGGTCCATGAGGCGGCCGGCCTTGGCGAACCCGACGCGGAGCTTGCGCTGCAGCATGGACGTCGAGCCGAACTGCGTGGTGACCACCAGCTCCGTGGCCTGCAGCAGCACTTCGAGATCGTCCCCGATGTCGTCGTCGATCTGCTTCTTCTCCGCTTCGGGGGCGACGTCGTCACGGTAGACGGCCTGGAGCTGGCCCTTGACGTGTTCAACCACCTTGTGGATCTCGGATTCGCTGACCCAGGCGCCCTGCACGCGCATCGCCTTGGAGGCACCCATCGGGAGGAACAGCGCGTCACCCTGCCCGATCAGCTTCTCCGCACCTGGCTGGTCGAGGACCACGCGGGAGTCGGTCACGGAGGACGTGGCGAAGGCCATGCGGGACGGCACGTTGGCCTTGATCAGGCCGGTGACCACGTCGACGGACGGCCGCTGCGTGGCGAGCACCAGGTGGATGCCGGCGGCACGCGCCAGCTGCGTGATGCGGACAATCGAGTCTTCTACGTCGCGCGGCGCCACCATCATCAGGTCGGCGAGCTCGTCGACGATCACCAGGAGGTAAGGGTAGGGCCGGATGACGCGCTTGGAGTCGACGGGCGGCTGGACCTTGCCGGCGCGCACTGCCTTGTTGAAGTCGTCGACGTGTTTGAAGCCGTAGTTGGCGAGGTCGTCATAGCGGGCGTCCATTTCGCGGACCACCCACTGCAGCGCCTCGGCCGCCTTCTTGGGATTGGTGATGATGGGCGTGATGAGGTGCGGCACGCCCTCGTAGGCGGTAAGTTCCACGCGTTTGGGGTCCACCATGACCATGCGGACCTCGTCGGGGGTGGCCCGCATCAGCAGCGACGTGATCATGGAGTTCACGAACGAGGACTTACCGGCACCGGTGGCGCCGGCCACAAGCAGGTGGGGCATTTTCGCGAGGTTGGCCACGACGTAGCCGCCCTCGACGTCCTTGCCGACGCCCATGACCATGGGGTGGTCCGTGCGGCGGGCGTTCTGGCTGCGCAGGACGTCGCCGAGCGACACGGTCTCACGGTCGGTGTTGGGGATCTCGATGCCGATGGCCGACTTGCCCGGGATAGGGCTGAGGATGCGGACGTCGCTCGAGGCGACGGCGTACGAGATGTTCTTGGACAGTGCGGTGACCCGCTCCACCTTGGTGCCGGGTGCCAGTTCGATCTCGTAGCGGGTCACGGTGGGCCCGCGGCTGAAGCCGGTCACGGAGGCATCCACGTTGAACTGCTGGAGCGTGTCCGTCAGGGCGGCCACGACTGCGTCGTTCGCTTCCGTGCGCTCCTTGGGAACGGATCCGGGCGTCAGCACATCGGACGAGGGAAGTGTGTAGGTGACGTCGCCCGCGAGGGACAGCTGCTCCGTGCGCTGCGGAATGGGGGTGGGCAGCGGCGCAGGCGCCACAGGCTTGGAAGGCACCCGCGCGGCAGCGCCGGGAGTTGCACCGGGCGCCGCCGGACCGGCCATGCCGGGGACCACCAGCGGGATGGCCTCCGTGGCGTTCTCGGCGTCGGCGCCCTTAACGCCGAGGCCCTGGGCTGCCTTGATCTTCTCGACGGCGATCTCCGCCTGGGTGGGGCGGCGGACTCCGGGGGCCACGGCGGGGCCTCCCTTGCCGGCGTCCGGTGAGGGGTCGTCGTCGTCGATGACGGCGTGCTCAAAGGCTTCGTCCCCGACGTAGCCCTCCAGCCGGGGATCGGCTTCCTCGTCCTTGCCAAAGAGCCGCTTGCGCTTCTTCTTCGGGGCGGGAGGAGTGTTTTCATAGAGGTAGCTGCGGTCGTGGGCGTTGCCGTCGTTCTCCTGAAGGTCGATGCCCATCAGGTGCTCATAGGCGCCGCGGAGCCGGCGCGGAATGGCTCCGAACGGCGTGGCCGTGACGATGAGCACGGACACGAATGCAAGCAGCCCGTACAGGACCACCGGGACGGCGGGGTGGATGGCGGCCAGCGGGGAGGCGGCCAGGAACCCCAGCATCCCGCCGGCCTGCCGCAGCCCGTCAAAGCCCTCGCTGACGGTCGGCTGGCCGCCCACGATGTGCGCGATGCCGCAGCCGGCGAAGGTCATGATGAGGAAGCCTATTCCCACGCGGTTGTTTCCGCGGCCGTCCACGGGCTGCCGGAACAGCCGGCAGGCGCACACGAAAAGCATGAGCGGCAGGACGAGCGACATCCAGCCGAAAGTGCCGTTGACCACGGCGTAGACGGCGTCCGGGAACCAGCCGCGGAAGCCCCACCAGGCGAAGGTGGCGATGAAGACCGCCAAGGCCAAGTTGAACAGGGCGGCCCCGTCACGGCGGTCTTCGGGTGCGAGGTCGCTGACGTCCTGGCCAATGCGGCGCACTCCCCCGCCCACCAGGTGGCCGATGCCCAGCCATGCTCCGCCAGCCACCCGCAGCAGCCAGGGCTGCCGGTGTTCGACGGCGGGAAGCTGGCGCGTGCGGGCGCTGCCGGCTGAAGATCCGGCGCGGCCGGATTTGGCTGCCGAGGAGCCGCTGCGGCCTGCGGATGCGCCGGATTTACTGCTGGGGGTACGTTTTGGCGCGGGGGAAGTACGTGTGGCCATATCTGCCACGGTACTCCACTGCGGCCGCGGAGCCGCGGATTTCCGGGCTCCCGGGGGCTGTGTTCAGCCCCCGGGCACCGCCGGTTAGGCCTCCAGGACCACCGGGATGATCATGGGGCGCCGGCGCAGCTTGCGGTTGACCCACGTGCCGATGACGCGGCGGACGATCTGCTGCAGCTGATGGTTAGTGTGGTCAGCGTTGCTGAGCACGGCCTCCTCCAGCGCGGCGTTGATCTTGGGAATGATGTCGTCAAAGACCGAATCGTCCTCGGCGACGCCGCGGGCGTGGATCTCGGGTCCGGAGACAACCTTGCCGGTGGCCCGGTTGATGACCGTGATGATGGAGATGAAGCCTTCGTCGCCCAGGACGCGGCGGTCCTTGAGGTCCGCGTCGGTGATTTCGCCGACACTGGAGCCGTCCACGTATACGAAGCCGACTTCGACCTGGCCCACGATGTCCGCCTGGTGGTCCCGCAGGTCGATCACCGTGCCGTTGTCCGCCAGCAGGACGCTGGCGGACGGAACGCCCGACTCCTCGGCGATCTTGCCGTTGGCGATCAGGTGCCGCGTCTCACCGTGCACCGGCATGGCGTTGAGCGGCTCGAGGATGTTGTAGCAGTAGAGCAGCTCCCCGGCCGCGGCATGGCCGGACACATGGACCTTGGCGTTGCCCTTGTGGATCACGTCGGCACCGAGCTTGAGCAGGCCGTTGATGATGCGGAAGACGGCGTTCTCGTTGCCCGGAATGAGGCTGGACGCCAGGATGACGGTGTCGCCCTGTCCCACCACCACGCGGTGGTCGCCGTTGGCCATGCGCGACAGCGCGGCCATGGGTTCACCCTGTGAACCGGTGGACATGAGCACCACCCGGTTGTCGGGCAGCGTGTCGATGTTCTTCAGGTCCACCAGGATGCCGTCCGGCACATGCAGGTAGCCGAGTTTGGCGGCGATGGCCATGTTCCGCACCATGGAACGTCCCACGAAGGCAACGTTGCGGCCGTGCTTGACCGCGGCGTCCAGGACCTGCTGCACGCGGTGGACGTGCGAGGAGAACGACGCCACGATGATGCGCTTGCTGGCCTGCGCGAAGAGCCGGTCCAGGGTGGGACCGATCTCCTTTTCCGCGGTGGTGAATCCCGGGACGTCGGCGTTGGTGGAGTCGGACATGAACAGGTCCACGCCTTCTTCACCCAGCTTGGCGAAGTGCCGGAGATCGGTGATGCGGCCGTCTAGGGGCAGCTGGTCCATCTTGAAGTCGCCCGTGTGCAGCACCGTGCCGCCGGCCGTGCGGATGAAGACGGCCAGGGCGTCCGGGATGGAGTGGTTGACCGCCACGAACTCGCACTGGAACGGGCCGAACTGCTCCACCTGGCCCTCTGTGACGGACAGCGTGTAGGGCCTGATCCGGTGTTCCTGCAGCTTGGCCTCAACCAGTGCCAGGGTCAGCTGGGAGCCAACGAGCGGGATGTCGTTGCGGAGCCGCAGCAGGTACGGTACGGCTCCGATGTGGTCCTCGTGGCCATGGGTGAGGACCACGGCGACGATGTCGTCGACCCGGTCCTCGATGTAGGAGAAATCGGGCAGGATCAGGTCAACGCCGGGCTGGGTTTCCTCGGGGAAGAGGACACCGCAGTCGACAACCAGCAGCTTGCCGTCGATTTCGAACACAGCCATGTTCCGGCCGATTTCGCCCAGCCCGCCCAGCGGGACAATCCGCAGGGTGCCTTGGGGAAGGCGGGGAGGCGTAACGAGGCCGGGGAGGGCTACTTGGGTCATAATGCACTTCTTTCCAGACGGAAGAGTGCCGGTCTCAGTCCGTCAGGAAAAGACCAGCCCTCCTTCCGCCAAGTCCTCGCGGATGGTTTCGATCTCGGCTTCGTCCGGCTCCACGAGGGGCAAGCGGACAATCGAGTTGGGCAGGACTCCCTGCCATTTAAGAATTTGCTTGGCTGCAACGGCACCCTGCACCCGGGTCATGGTTGCGCGCACTACGGGCTCAAGCTCGAAGTTGATCTTGCGGGCCGTGCCGAGGTCGTTCGCGTTGATCGCGTCGATGAGCTCCCGGAAGCGGCGGGTGGCGACGTGCGTGGTGACACCCACGAGCCCGACGGCGCCGAGGGCCATCCACTGCAGGGTCAGGCCGTCATCGCCCGAGTAGAAGGCAAGGTCGGTCTCGGCCAGGACACGGGTGGCCGCTGCGAAGTCGGCCTTGGCGTCCTTGACGGCCACGATGTTCGGGTGCTGGGCCAGCCGGATCATGGTGTCCGGGGCGATCTCGATGGAGGACCGTCCGGGGATGTCGTAGAGCATGACGGGCAGGTCCGTGGCGGAGGCGACCGTCTCGAAGTGGGCCCGGACGCCGGCCTGGCTGGGCTTGTTGTAGTAGGGCGTGACGATCAGCAGGCCGTCGACGCCCAGCTTTGCGGCTTCCTGGGACAGGTGCACGGAGTGGGCGGTGTCGTTGGTTCCGGTGCCGGCGATGACTGCGGCACGCCCGCCAACGGCCTCCATCACGGCGCGGAACATTCCGAGGTTTTCCTCGTCGGTGAGGGTGGACGTTTCGCCGGTGGTTCCCGTGACGACGAGGCCGTCGCAGCCGTCGTCAACGAGCTTGGTGGCCAGTTCCGCGGCCTGCTGGTAATCGACCTTGCCGTCCGTGGTGAACGGGGTGACCATTGCGGTCAGGAGAGTGCCCAGGGCAGGAATGTTCGCGGAAGTGTCAGCCATGGGAAAAACGTTACCCTGTCACGTGCAGGTTAGGACAATGGCCGCCGCGTGATGATCGTCAAATTCCGGCGCGCAGCTCCTAGGCCGGGTCTGCTCCCGAGCAGTATCGCTCCACGGCGGCCTCCCGCAGCGATTCGGCCCACAGGGTGAGGCGCTGCGCGGCGCGGACGTAGTGGAACAGCTCGGTGGGCGTCAGTGCGTCGACGTCCGTTTCGGACAGTCGGCGGGCGAGCTCCGGCCCGGGCGCCTGGTCGGCGAGTGCAACGCCTTCCCGGACCCACTGGACGTCCTCGGCAGGCTCCCCCGCCACGAGCTGCCGGAACAGGAAGTCCACCACCCCGGGGCTCATCGCCTTCAGCGGATCACCCTTTGGCTGATCACCCTTTGGCGGATCAGCCCTGGAGGATCGCGTCCGCCCTTCCAGCCGCTGACCTGCCGAACGCCCCGATGACTTCTTCATGCCGGCAATCCTATTCGAACATATATTCGAATACAAGGTCCGGCATGGACTCATCCTGACCTGTCCTGCCGGATCCTCGGATGCTTCACTGGAAGATACGACGGCGACCTGCCGCCTTCCGCCGCCAGCCGGAGGTGCCCGAATGCGCAAAATCATCCTGATGATGTCGGTGTCCCTGGATGGCTTCTTCGAGGCGCCCGGCGGGGATATCAGCTGGCATCTGGTCAACGACGAACTCCTCGGCGACCTCAACGACCGGTTCCGGACGATGAGTGCCTTCATGTCCGGGCGCATCACCCACGAGCTGATGGCCCGCTACTGGCCGACCGCGGACCGGGATCCCGGCCTCTCGGCCCCTATGGCCGAGTTCGCCGGGATCTGGCGGGCCATGCCCAAGTTCGTGTTTTCCCGGACCCTCACCGGGGCCGGCTGGAACACGACGGTGATTCCCGACGTCGTGCCTGAACAAGTCGCGGAACTGAAGGCCCGGTCCGGCGGTGACATCGCGCTTAGCGGGGCGAACCTGGCTTCCAGCTTCATGCGGCAGGGCCTGATCGACGAGTTCCGGATACTCGTCCATCCCGTGGTGCTGGGGCGGGGCCGGCCGCTGTTCGAAGACCCGGATGTCCGGAGAAGCCTCAGGCTTGAGGGGACGCGGGCGTTCAGCAACGGCGTCGTCCTGCTGCATTACTCGGGCGGCGGCTAGGGCGCCGGAGGGAGTGATTCACGAAATCAGGGCGCCATGGCTGATGTGAGACGATCACACCATGACCTCGCGGAGCACGGCTGCATCTTCCAAGACAGCGAAGGGGCCGGCTACAGGCGTCCGACTGGCCGGTATTGACGCCGCCCGCGGCCTGGCCCTCCTTGGCATGATGGCCACCCACCTGCTCCCGACCTTCGAACCCAATGCCGCGCTGACGCCCACCTGGGTGGGCCTGACGTTCTCCGGCCGCGCCGCGGCCCTGTTTGCCGTGCTCGCGGGAATCGGCCTCGCCCTGTCCACCGGCAAGCAACAGCCGCTTGACGGACCCGCGCTGACGGCGGCACGGCGCGGCATCGCGATGCGCGCCCTGGTGATTGCCGTCGTCGGGCTCGCGCTCGGCGGACTTGACGTCAACGTCGCGGTGATCCTGGTGCATTACGCAGTGCTGTTCCTGTGCATCCTGCCGTTCATAGGCCTGCGGCTGAAGGCCCTCTGTGCCTGGGCAACGGGCTGGATCCTGCTTTCCCCGGTCATTGCGTTCCTGCTGCGGCCGTGGCTCATGGCCGCAGACCCGCCGCTGCAGCTCAACCACAATCCAGGGTGGGAAGACGTCACGACGCCGGGACAGCTGCTGGGCGACCTGTTCCTCACGGGGTACTACCCGGTGTTCCAGTGGATTTCGTATCTCCTGGTGGGGCTCATCATCGGCAGGCTCGCGCTGACCACGGCATTTGTTCCGGTGTTGCTGCTGCTCGGCGGCACCGCGGTGGCGGCCTTCTCCAAGGTCCTGGGCACGGCGGCGATGGAGCAATGGGGCGGCCGCGCCGCCCTGCAGGACATCCTCACGGACCCCAACTATCCGCTGGACAGCCTCCTGCAGGTCAATCTGGCCGGCGTCCGGCAGGAGGGGTCATGGTGGTGGCTGGCCAGCAGCGCGCCCCATTCCGGAACCACGCTGGACCTGTTGCATACCAGCGGCGTGGCGGCCGCCGTCGTCGGCCTTTGCCTTCTGGTGGGCCGGCTGGGGCAGTGGCTGGCCCTGGACCTGCTGCTTCCGCTGCGCGGACCGGGGGCCATGACGCTGACGCTGTACACCGCCCATGTGTGCGTTGTGGCATCGTTCCATCTGAAGCCGCTACCGGTGGGCTGGACCGAGGACGGGATGTACTTCGCCCACGCGGCGCTGGCCGTGCTGATCGGAATGCTGTTCGTGATCCTGAAATGGCGGGGTCCGCTGGAATGGCTCGGGCACGCCGCCAACCAGGTGGGCCGGCTCCAGAGGGCACAAGTCCGCTAGCCGGCCGCTGCCGGGCCGTGGCTGTCCCCTACTAGCGGGCCACAGCGTCGCCGGAGGAGCGGAACAGCCGCACCGCGTCACGCATCGAGGACCGTGCCCGCTTCCGGTCGCCCGACGCGTCATAGGCGCAGCTGAGCCGGAACCAGGACCGCCAGTCGTCCGGCGCGGCTTCGGTTTCAGCGCGGTACTTCTCGAACTCCTGGTCCGCGGCGGCCCGGATGATCCGGCCGGCGGGGGTTCGCGGCAGATTGTCCTCCGGCAGGCCGCCTTCGGCCTCAAGCACCCGAGCCATCTGTTCCGTCCGGGCACCGAAGAGGAGTTCGCGGATCAGGGCCCAGGCGCCTATCACCGGCAGCACGAGGTACGCCGCGCCGATGGCCTTGGCCACCGGCTCGGCATCCGTCAGCAGCAGGACGGAGCGCTGGAAGGACACCACGAGGTAGAAGACCAGCAGGAGCGTCACCGCGCCCACCCAGATCTTGGTTCGGTTGGTCCTCAGCCAGCCAAGAAGCGGTTTCACTGCGTTACAGCCCCAGGTCCAGGTAGCCGTCCAGGCCCACGGTGAGTCCGGGGTGCGCTGCGACATTCCGCACGCCAAGGAGAACCCCGGGCATGAACGAAGCACGGTCGAAGGAATCGTGACGGAGCGTCAGCTGCTCCCCCGGGCCGCCGAGCAGGACTTCCTGATGGGCCACGAGGCCGCGGAGCCGGACGCTGTGCACGCGCACGCCGTCCACCTCGCAGCCGCGGGCGCCGGCCAGTTCAGTAGTGGTGGCATCGGGGCTGGGGCCAACGCCGGCAGCCTCGCGTTCGGCAGCCACCAGCTGGGCGGTGCGCACGGCGGTACCCGACGGCGCGTCCACCTTGTCAGGGTGGTGGAGTTCGATGATCTCCACGGATTCAAAATACTTGGACGCCTTGGCGGCAAAGGCCGACGTGAGCACGGAACCGAGGGCAAAGTTGGGTGCAATCAGCACACCGACTTCCGGGTGGCCGGCCAGCAGGGTCTCCAGCGACTCCAGCCTGCCCAGGTCCCAGCCCGTGGTGCCCACCACGGCGTGCATGCCGTTTTCGACGGCGAAGCGGACGTTCTCCTCGGTGCTCTCCGGAACGGTGAGGTCCACGACGTACCGGGCACCGGCGTCGAGCAGGGCATCGAGGGAGTCACCGCGTCCCAGCGCGGCGACAAGCTTCATGTCCGGGGCCGCTTCCACAGCTTTGACGGCCTCGGCGCCCATGCGCCCGTTTGCGCCCAGAACGGCGACAGGAAGTTGTTGGGTCATGGGTTCAACACTACCGTTCGGGCGGCCGGCGGACGGAACCGGAGCGCATGCGTTACCTCACGCGCGGACAGCCCGGATGCCGGCCGCGCCGGCACTTGCGCGCCGGCGCTGAGGTCCGTTATTCGCCCTGGCGCTACCGTCCATTACTCGCCTGCGCTGCCAGCCTTTACTCCCCGGCCCCGACCCATTCGACCGTGCCGTCGCTGAAGAACTGTTCCTTCCAGATCGGCACCTGCGCCTTGACCCGGTCCACCAGCTCCGAGCACACGGCGAAGGCCTGCCCGCGGTGGGCGGCCGATACCGCGCAGACGAGGGCAGGGTCGCCGATTTCCAGCGGACCCACGCGGTGCGCGACCCAGATCCGGACGGGCGGAACCACGGCGCCATCAGCGGACGCGCCGGTTCCGGCTGCCTCGGCCTGTTCGGCCACCAGCTGCGCCACGACGTCGTCAAGCACCTTGCGGGCCGTGGGATGGGCGCTGTAGCTGAGCCGGTCCACCGGCTTGCCGCCGTCGTGGTTCCGGACCACGCCGCTGAAGCTGACCACGGCGCCTGCAGTGTCCGACTCCACGGCGGCGATGGCCTGGTCCACGGAAATGGGTTCGGCGCTGAGCACCGCGGTTACTACTTCGAACGATGCCTCAGTGGCCATGTCCGCCCTCCAACTGGTCGCACAGGTGCCCGATCACCGGGTCCAGGACGGACAGGCCGTCCATGACCCCCTTGGGTGATCCGGGCAGGTTGATAATGAAAGTCCGGCCGGCCGAACCGGCATGTCCGCGGCTCAGCATGGCATGCGGCGTCTTCGCCGTACCGAACTGGCGGATACCCTCCATGATGCCGGGGATTTCGCGGTCCAGCAGCGGCAGCGTCATTTCCGGCGTGCGGTCGTCCGGGCTCAGGCCGGTGCCGCCGCTGGTGATGACGACGGCGGGTTCCTGGGTCAGGAGCGCCCGGATCGCCGCGCCCACCGGCTCGCCGTCAGGCACCACCATCACCGGATACGGCACGAAGCCGTGTTCGGTGAGCCAGTCGGTGATGACAGGCCCGGTCTCGTCCTGGTAGACGCCCGAGGCAGCGCGTGTTGAGGCAATGACGACGCCGGCCTTGCGGCCCTGCACCTCGCCGTGGACGTGCGCACCCCTGGCTCTGGAGTCAGCGGATGTGGAAGCGGGGGTTTTCGAATCAGCGGTGCTCACAGGGCCCAGTCCCCGCTCTTGCCGCCGCTCTTGGCCAGGACCTTGATGTCCGTGAGGACAGCGTGCTTGTCCACGGCCTTGATCATGTCGTAGACGCTCAGCGCCGCCACGGAGGCGGCAGTGAGGGCCTCCATTTCGACGCCGGTAACACCGCGGGTCTTGACGGTGGCCAGGATGTCCACGGTCTCGGCGCCCAGTTTGAAGTCGACGGTCACCTTCGAGATGGGGAGCGGGTGGCACAGCGGGATCAGCTCAGGGGTTTTCTTGGCCGCCATGATCCCGGCAACCCGGGCAACGGCCAGGGCATCGCCCTTGGGCAGGCCGCCGGTGCCCAGCAGCGCCAGGACCTCGGCGGTGCTGCGGACCGTCGCCGTGGCCGTGGCCTCGCGCGTGGTTTCCGGTTTTCCTGAGACGTCCACCATCTGGGCCGTGCCGTCACGGCGCAGGTGCGTCAGGGCGCCGTGGTCATTTTCTGCAGTCACAACGTCCATACTTCCACCTCGGCGCCCTCGTCGAGAGCAGCGGTGCCAACGGGCACGTGCACCAGGGCATTCGAGTGGGCCAGTGCCTGCACCAGGTGCGAGCTTTCACCGCCCTGCAGCCGGACAGTGCCGTCAGCCTGCAATGACCCGCGCCGGACCTGGTGCTTGCCGGCCGGGGAGGTCAGCGACTGGGCCAGCCGGGCACGGACCGCGGGCCGGGGGGCGGGCGCGCCGAACAGTTCGCCCAGCACCGGACGGAGGAACATCTCAAAGGAGACGAGGCAGCTGACGGGGTTCCCCGGAAACGCAAGGAGGGGGACGCCGTCGAACGTTCCCAGTCCCTGGGGCCCGCCGGGCTGCATGGCGACATGCTGGAACGCGACGTCCTGCCCGTCCATGGCCTGCCGCACCACCTCGTACGCGCCCTTGCTGACTCCCCCGGTGGTGACAATCAGGTCCACCGCCGACGTGTGCGTGCGCAGCAGCGTCCGCAGGCCGTCCGGGCTGTCGGCGGAAATGCCTGCCCTGGTCACGGCAAGTCCCGCCTGCCGCAGGGACGACTCCAGGAGCGTGCCGTTGGCGTCGTAGATCTTGCCGTCCCCCAGCGGTTCCCCTGGTTCCACCACTTCATCGCCGGTGGTGACCAGCAGGACCGAAACCTGCCGGTGGACCAGGACCTCCGGCAACCCCAGCGCGGCGAGCAGGCCCAGCTGCGCCGGGCCCAGGCAGGTGCCCGCGGCCAGCGCCTGCCGGCCCGCTTCGATGTCGCTTCCGGCGGCGCGGATGAACGTCCCGGCCGCCGTGGCCGGCAGCCTCACCTCGGCTTCTTCACCCGGGGCCGGAAAGATAGAGGGGACAGCCTGTTCAATGGGTACGACGGCGTCTGCCCCGTCGGGCACCATGGCACCGGTCATGATGGGGACGGCGGTGCCGGGCTCCAGGGGTGCGGGCTGTGCGCCCGCCGGAACCGGAGCCGCCACGCGCAGGGCCGCGCCGCCGTCGGGCACGTCGCCGGAACGGATGGCAAAGCCATCCATTTGGGAGTTCGGAAACGGCGGCAGGCTGACTGGAGCAGTGATGTGCTCGGCGAGTCCGCGGCCCAAGGCCTGGACCAGTGGCAGTTTTTCGGTCCGCGCCGGTGACAGCAAAGGTTCGAGGAGCTCCCTGACGGCCCGCCGGTGATCCTCGACGCTCCGGTGAACGGGGTGTTCGGGGTCACCGTGCCGGTGTTCACCGTGATCGGGGGCGTGGTGATCGTGTTTGCCCTCATCGTGCTGGCTGTGCTGACGGGTGCTGCGCTCGTGGGGGCTGTGCATGGTCCGGCCTTTGGTGGGCTACGTTTTCACGTCCACTCTAATGGTGTGGAAGCCCGTGGCACCGTCCGGCGCCACCGAGCGGTGTTCCTCCGTCTGTTCAGTGCCTTTGAGGTCCGTGGCCCGCACCTGGATCTCGTGCTGCCCCGGCTGCAGGTCGACGCCGAGCTGCCACTGGTACCACGTGTCCGCCGAGATGCCCGGGGCCAGCCTGGCGGGCTGCCAGCTCCCCCGGTCCACGCGCAGCTCGACCTTGCCGATTCCGGTGTGCTGTTCCCAGGCGACACCGCCGAACACCACGTTCCCGGCCGGCACCGAGGCTCCGTCCCGGGGCACGTCGATCCGGGACGAGATCTTGATGGGGCCGCGTTCGGACCAGCCGCGCGGCGTCCAGTAGGCCACGTCGTCGGCGAACCTGGTGACCTTCAGTTCGGTGAGCCACTTGGTGGCAGAGACATACCCGTAGAGCCCTGGCACGATCATCCGCACGGGGAAGCCGTGCTCGAGCGGAAGGGGATCGCCGTTCATGCCCACGGCGAGCAGCGCATCGCGGCGGTCGGTGAGCGCCTCGAGCGGGGTGCTGGCCGTAAAGCCGTCCGAGCTCCGTGACAGGACCATGTCCGCCTCCGGCTTGGGGCCGGCCATCGCCAGCAGCTCCCGGACCGGCCAGCCCAGCCAGCGGGCGTTGCCGATCAGGTCGCCGCCCACCTCGTTGGACACGCACGCGATGGTCACGTGCCGCTCGACCAGGGGTTTCGCCAACAGATCCTCGAACGTGATCTCGACTTCCCGTTCCACCAGCCCGGTGACCCTGAGCCGCCACTCGCGGGAGTCAAGGACGGGGACGGAGAGCGCGGTGTCGATGCGGTAGAAGTCGCTGTTGGGCGTGACCAGCGGCGCTACCCCGGCCAGTCGGAGGTCGGCACCGGCCGGAATGGGCGGCGCCGCTGACTCCGGCACGGGCAGCCGCAGGGTCCGGCGGACCTCGTTGACGCCGGCCGCCCCGCCCCGCCACACGGTGACGACAGCGCCGCCCACCGCGACGCCGGCCGCGGTGCCGCCCAGCAGCTGGAAGAAGCCCCGCCGGGCCGGGCCCGTTCCGGCATCGCCGCCCGCGTCCGGGGCGGCCAGGCGCCTCACGAGCTTGAGCAGCACCGCGATACCGATCCCGGCGGCAAGGAGCGGAAGAACGACGGCGGCTGCGGTCACCTGGGCGCGGGTCAGGACGGCGGCCAGGCCCACGACGCCGAAAACGGCAAAGATGGCGGCACCCGCGAAGCGCCGGCGCAGCTCGAGGACGCCTGCGGCGGCGGCGATAGCGGCGATGGCCAGCGCCATGCCGGCCAGCAGGGCCAGTTTGTCCGCCGTGCCGAAGAGGGAAACAGCCCAGTCCTTGACGCCGGGCGGGGCAGCGTCGATGACGGCGCCGCCCAGGGCGCTCATGGTTGACAGTGAAGGACTGACAAAGCCGGCGATGAGTTCACTCGCGACGAGTCCGGTGCCGGCTGCCACCACGCCTGCAGCCGCCGCCCACCGGCGCCGGTGCCGGCCTGGCTTCTGGGACCCATTCACCCTTCAAGCATAGGTTCGGCAGCGCTTTTCCGGCACCGTCCCTGCCCCCTCCGCGGACGGGGCAGCTGCTGGCCAGCGGCCGCAGCGCAGTCACTGTTCGGGCCGGGTGTGATCGACGCCCCATCGTGGCGTAGCCTGAAGTAATGAGTGTTCAGCTTGGCATCCCGCAGCTCCGTGAAGGAGGCGCACCCGCTTCGGGTTCGCAGCCCCTTCCGGCTGCGCCCGCGGCCGGGATCCCCGCCCGCCGCCCGGCTGAGGCTCCCGCGGGCCTCGCCGACCGTTACGGCCGCAGGGCCACGGATATGCGCCTTTCCCTGACGGACAAGTGCAACCTGCGGTGTACGTACTGCATGCCGGCCGAGGGGCTGGAGTGGCTGTCCAAGCAGGCAGTCATGACGGGCGAGGAAATCGTGCGGATCGTCGGCATCGGCGTCAACCTGCTGGGCGTGCGCGAACTGCGCCTGACCGGCGGTGAGCCGCTGGTGCGGGCCGACCTCGTCGACATCATTGCCGCCCTGCGCCAGGCACACCCCGAGCTCCCCATTTCCATGACGACGAACGGCGTGGGCCTGGACCGCAAGGCCGCAGCACTCAAGGCCGCCGGCCTGACCCGAATTAATGTCTCCCTGGACTCGCTGCATGAGGAAACCTTCGCCAAACTGACCCGGCGCCCGTTCCTGGACCGGGTGCTCGCGGGGGTGGATGCCGCCTGGGCCGCCGGCCTGGGTCCCGTGAAGCTCAACGCCGTGCTGATGCGGGGCATCAACGACACCGAATCGCCGGCCCTCCTCGCCTGGGCGCTGGAGCGCGGCTACGAACTGCGGTTCATCGAGCAGATGCCGCTGGACGCCGACCACGGCTGGACCCGCCGGAACATGATCACCGCGGCCGAGATCCGGGAGCTCCTCTCCGAGGACTTCGTGCTCAGTCCGGATCCGCGTGCCCGCGACGGCGCGCCGGCGGAACGTTTTGAAGTACGACGCCGGACAACCGGTTCCGGCGATACTCACAGTTCCGATTCACTCGGCCCCGTGCTTGGCACCGTGGGTATCATCGCCTCGGTCACCGAGCCGTTCTGCTCCGACTGCCGCCGGACCCGGATCACCGCCGAGGGCAAGATCATGAGCTGCCTGTTCTCCCGCGAGGAATTCGACCTGCTCGGCCTGCTGAGGCAAGGCGCCAGCGACGAGCAGCTCGCCGAACGCTGGCAGGATGCCATGTGGCTGAAGCCCAAAGCCCACGGCATGGACCACGTGGGACTCGACGCCCCGGACTTCGTCCAGCCGGACCGCAGCATGAGCGCCATCGGAGGCTGATCCTTGAACGTACGATACTTCGCTGCCGCACGCTCCGCGGCAGGCGTGGAGGAAGAGCGCTTTGAACTTCCCGCGGGTTCCACGGTGGAGTCGCTCCTTGCGGCCGTGCTCGACGTCGAACGCCCAGAGCCTCCGGCCGGGACGCCGCCGCTGGACAGGATTCTGGCCCGCAGCAGCTTCCTGCTGAACGAGGTGGCCGTCCGGGACCGGACCACAGTCCTGGCCGAGGGCGACGTGGTGGACGTCCTGCCGCCTTTCGCCGGCGGCTAACCCCAACTGAGTAGCAGCACGGGGCGTTCCCAGCCGTGGGAACGCCCTGTGCTGCTACTTAGTTGGGTCAGCGCTTAAATTCAGGCGCGGTGGCAGATCGAGGTCATGAACGGCTGGAAGCCCTGGGCCTCCCCCAGCCGCAGTTCGGCCGTGTGGGTCAGCACGCCCTGGTCCACCCGGAAGGTGTGCCGGGCGGTGCCGCGGTCGCTGCGCCGCTCCACCGTGAGGGTTGAGTCGTGCCACACCCCGCGCGCCGGAGCCGCCGGGGGCCGGCCCATGCTGTCGACGTAGTACCAGAGCGTTTCGTCGTGGTCGGGGTCCACCGTGAAGACCCCGTGCCCCTCGAAGTGCGTGCCGTCGGCTTCGGTGTGGCGGTAGGACTGGACGACGGCGAACCCTCCCGCCGCGCGGGTGAACGTCACCTCCGCGGCGGCCGTACGTGCCGGACCCCACGGCGACGCGGCCAGTTCGGTGGTTCCCAGCCAGCGCCCGACGAAGATCTCCAGCGCTTCATGCGCTGTGCCCGGTTGCGGCTGCTCCATCATTCCTCCTACGCCGGAACCGGCGAAATTCAGAGCCCGAAGGTTTCCGATTCATCGAACGGGCCGACCACCGTGACGGTCCGGGGCGCCGCGGCAAGCTCGCTGGCCAGCTCCTGGACCTGTTCCGCCGTCACGGCCTTGATGAGGCGCAGGGTTTCGTCGATGTCCTGGTATTCGCCGGAGACCAGCTCGGCGCGGCCCAGCCGGGACATGCGGGAGCCGGTGTCCTCCAGCGCCAGGACGATCCCGCCGCAAAGCTGCCCCACTGCCTTGCGGAGCTCGTCGTCGGAGATGCCGCCGGCCGCGAGGCTGTCGAGTTCGGCGCCGAGGAGCTCCAGGACCTGGCGGACCTTGGTGGGCGTGCAGCCGGCGTACATGCCGAAGTAGCCGGCGTCGGCGTAGGACGAGGCGAAGGAGTACGTGGAGTACACGAGCCCGCGCTTCTCGCGGATCTCCTGGAACAGCCGGGACGACATGCCGCCGCCGAGCACGGCGTTCAGCACGCTCATGACGTAGCGGCGTTCGTCGGTAGCCACGATGGTGGGGCAGCCCATGATGATGTTGGCCTGCTCCACCGGGCGCGTGACAACATGCAGCCCGGCGGTGCCGGTGATCTCCGCGCGCGCGGTGGAGCGGCGCTCCACGGGAGCCGCACCGGGCTCAAGGGACCACCCGGCCGAGTGGAGGGCATCCACCACGAGCCGGCAGACGACGTCGTGCTCCAAACCGCCGGCGGCGGTGATCACCAGCTCATCGGGGCGGTAGTAGCGGCGGTAGTGGTCCCAGACGGAGTCCCGGGCCACGGCGCGGATGGCGTCCGGG
Organism: Arthrobacter globiformis; assembly: GCF_046536215.2. Classification (GTDB taxonomy): domain Bacteria; phylum Actinomycetota; class Actinomycetes; order Actinomycetales; family Micrococcaceae; genus Arthrobacter; species Arthrobacter globiformis_E. Next base: position 1,312,245 of record NZ_CM143421.1, read on the forward strand.
GTGCCGCCAATGGGGCGCCCGAGCGGATGGGTGCCGAGCACGGCGGCCACGAAGTGTTCATGGGCGACGTCCGTGGGGTCGTCGCTGTCCATGGCGATTTCCTCGAGGATGACGTCGCGCTCCTGCTCCATCTCCGCGGGGTCCAGCACGGCGCCGGTGATCATGTCCGCGATGACGTCGATGGCCATCGGCAGGTCCGTGTCCAGCACGCGGGCGAAGTAGCAGGTGCTCTCCTTCGCGGTGGCCGCATTGGATTCGCCGCCTACCTCGTCAAAGGCTGAAGCGATTTCCAGGGCTGTGCGGCGCTTGGTGCCCTTGAACAGCAGATGCTCAAGGAAGTGCGTGGATCCGTGCTGGCCGGGGGCTTCGTCGCGGGACCCGACGCCCACCCAGAATCCGATGGTGGCTGAACGCTGACCCGGCATGGCCTCAGTCAGGACGCGGACCCCGCCGGGGAGGACCGAACGGCGGACTTCCGAACCGCCGTCGGCTCCATGGATCAGGGTGTCGCCGGGGTGGTTCTGCTCCAGCGGCAGGGGTACGACAGTCATCAAGGCCTTTCGGGAAGCGGAGCCAAATCTGCCTGCAATCGTACCAGCGGGCCCCGCCGTCGGAGTGGCTCTGACGTGGGCTGTTTGCCGCCGCAAGCGGAGGTTTGGGGTGCGGGTTAAACGGGGCGGGGCCGGTGGTACAACCAACGGCCCCGCCCTGATGGGTTCCGGCAGCACTCAGCTGCCGGAGCCCGGAACTACTCGGAAGCGTCCGAGCCTTCTGCCGGAGCGGCAGCGTGAACGCGGTCGGCTTCGCCGGCGCCTTCCTCTTCAGCTACTACCGGAGACAGGGACAGCTTTCCGCGGTCGTCGATCTTGGTGATCTCGACCTGGATCTTCTGGCCCACGGAGACGACGTCCTCGACGTTGTCCACGCGCTTGCCGCTGGCGAGCTTGCGCAGCTCGGAGATGTGCAGCAGGCCGTCCTTGCCCGGGGTGAGGGAGATGAACGCACCGAACGTGGTGGTCTTGACGACGGTGCCCAGGTAGCGTTCGCCGACCTCAGGAACCTGCGGGTTGGCGATGGCATTGATCGCGGAGCGGGCGGCATCTGCCGAGGGGCCGTCGGTGGCGCCGATGTAGACGGTGCCGTCGTCCTCGATGGAGATGTCCGCGCCGGTGTCCTCCTGGATCTGGTTGATCATCTTGCCCTTGGGGCCGATGACCTCGCCGATCTTGTCCACGGGGATCTTGACGGCGATGACGCGCGGAGCGAACTCGGAGAGCTCGTCCGGGGTGTCGATCGCGGCGTTGATGACCTCGAGGATGTGGAGGCGGGCTTCGCGTGCCTGCTTCAGTGCTGCTGCCAGCACGGATGCCGGGATGCCGTCGAGCTTGGTGTCCAGCTGGATGGCCGTGACGAACTCGGAGGTACCGGCAACCTTGAAGTCCATGTCACCGAAGGCATCCTCGGCGCCGAGGATGTCGGTCAGCGCGGCGTAGCGGGTCTGGCCGTCCACCTGGTCGGAGACCAGGCCCATGGCGATGCCGGCGACGGCGGCCTTCAGCGGCACACCCGCGTTGAGCATGGACAGCGTCGAGGCGCAGACCGAGCCCATCGAGGTGGAGCCGTTGGAGCCGAGGGCTTCGGACACCTGGCGGATGGCGTACGGGAACTCCTCGCGGGACGGCAGCACCGGGACGAGCGCGCGCTCTGCCAGGGCACCGTGGCCGATTTCGCGGCGCTTCGGGGAACCGACGCGGCCGGTCTCACCGGTGGAGTACGGCGGGAAGTTGTAGTTGTGCATGTAGCGCTTGCGCGTTACCGGCGACAGCGAGTCGATCTGCTGTTCCATCTTGAGCATGTTCAGTGTGGTGACACCCATGATCTGGGTTTCGCCACGTTCGAAGATCGCGGAGCCGTGAACGCGGGGCAGGACCTCTACCTCGGCGGTGAGCTGGCGGATGTCCGTCAGGCCGCGGCCGTCGATGCGGATCTGGTCCTTGAGGATGCGCTGGCGGACCACGTGCTTGGTCACGGAGCGGAAAGCCGCGGACAGTTCCTTCTCGCGGCCTTCGAACTGCTCGGCCAGGGAGCCAACGACCTCGTCCTTCAGCTCGTCGGCTGCGTTGTCGCGGTCCTGCTTGTCGGCGATCTGGAAGACAGCGGTGAGCTTCTCCGTGGCAGCAGCCTCGACGGCGGCGTACACGTCGTCCTGGTAGTCCAGGAAGACCGGGAACTCGACCGTGGGCTTGGCGGCGCGGGAGGCCAGGTCCTGCTGGGCTTCGCAGAGAGCCTTGATGAACGGCTTGGCAGCCTCCAGTCCCTCGGAAACAACCTCTTCGGTGGGGGCGGTGGCGCCCTGTTCCTTGATGAGGCTCCAGGAGTTGTCTGTGGCTTCGGCTTCAACCATCATGATGGCGACGTCGTCACCGGCAACGCGGCCGGCAACGACCATGTTGAACACGGAGTTCTCGAGCTGGGAGTGCTTCGGGAAGGCAACCCACTGCGAACCCTGCTCGTCGGCGACGAGGGCAACGCGGACGCCGCCGATCGGGCCGGAGAACGGCAGGCCGGAGAGCTGGGTGGACATCGAGGAGGCGTTGATGGCCACGACGTCGTACAGCTCGTCCGGGTTGATCGCCAGGACGGTAACGACAATCTGGACCTCGTTGCGCAGGCCCTTGACGAACGCGGGGCGCAGCGGGCGGTCCATGAGGCGGCAGGCCAGGATCGCTTCGGTGGACGGGCGGCCTTCGCGGCGGAAGAACGAGCCCGGGATGCGGCCGGCGGCGTACATGCGCTCTTCGACGTCCACCGTCAGGGGGAAGAAGTCAAAGCCTTCACGCGGGTGCTTGCCGGCGGTGGTGGCGGAGAGCAGCGCGGTGTCCTCGTCGATGTACACCATGGCTGCGCCGGCTGCCTGCTTGGCAAGACGGCCGGTTTCGAAGCGGATTACACGCTTGCCAAAGCGGCCATTGTCAATGACTGCTTCTGAGAACTGGATTTCGGGACCCTCCAAGAGAGTCACCTCCGTTTCCTATGTAACGGAAGTCCAGCCGCATCAACCCAGTCCAGCATCTGTCTACTGGCCCTGCACCCGGTCATCGATCGAGACCCACGGGCCGGCTTCAGTCACTGAAGCTTCCCGGGGATCACTACCGAGGACCGCGAATGCGTGATGCGGTTGATCCTCCTGTTTAGTTTTTATGTACTGACGAGGCGGCCCGTTCCGGGTGGAAAGGGCCGCCTCCAAACAGACTAGCGGCGCAGGCCGAGACGCTCGATGAGCGAACGGTAGCGGGCGATGTCAGTGTTCTTCAGGTAAGTCAGCATGCGCTTGCGGCGACCAACCATGGCCAGCAGACCGCGCTGGGTGTGGAAGTCGTGCTTGTGCTCCTTCATGTGCTCAGTCAGATCCTTGATCCGCTGAGTCAGAACCGCAATCTGGACCTCCGGCGAACCGGTGTCGCCCTCGGACGTTGCGTATTCCTTGATGATGGACTGCTTTACGGCGGCGTCAAGTGCCACAATAACTCCTAGAGATGTGCCGTGAGGCCCGAGTCAGAAAATCACTGCCGGGGGTGCCGCGCGGAACTCCGAGGAGCATTCCGCATAGGGCAGGATCCAGCAACCACGGACTGCAGCCGGATCCACCGCTTAGTTTACCGGCCGTGTTGCAATTCTGTCGAAACGGCAACAGGGCTGGTCAGGCTGCGGGGAGCAGATCCCGGATGGCCGCCATGCCGCGGTGCAGTTCGGCAAAGCCGGTGCTCAGCGGCGAAAGCCCGATCCTGATGCCCTGCGGGGCGCGGAAGTCCGGGATGACATCCCTCTCCCAGAGCTCCGCGGTCACCTCCCGGAAGGCGGGATGGTCAACGGTGATGTGGCCTCCCCGGCGGTCCGGATCCCGGGGCGTGGCGAGCCTTACCCCGGCCGGCGCCAGCCAGGCATCGTGCAGTTCCAGCGCGTAGGCGGTGAGCTGCCGCGACTTTTCCCGGATGGCTGCCATGCCGGCTTCTTCAATCAGGTCCAGCGTGCCGCGCATGGCAATCATTCCGAAAATGGCCGGCGTGCCGCTCAGGAATCCCCGGATGCCGGCGGCCGGTTCGTAGCCCGGCCCCATCTCGAACGCGTCCTTCCGGCCCATCCATCCCCAGATGGGCTGCGCCAGTCCGGGCAGGTGCCGGTTATTGACGTAGGCGAAGGCGGGCGAACCCGGCCCGCCGTTCAGGTACTTGTAGGTGCAGCCCGCCGCAAAGTCCACGTTCCAGGCGTCCAGCTGCAGCTCCACGGACCCGGCGGAATGGCACAGGTCCCAGATCACCAGCCCGCCGGCGTCGTGCACTGCTTCCGTAATGCCCGGCAGGTCTGCCAGGTACCCCGAGCGGTAGGCCACATGGCTGAGAAGGACGACGGCGGTGGCCGGGCCCACAGCCTCCCTCACCTGGTCGAGGTGGACACCGGAGGCGGGGTCCGCCTCGATCCAGCGCAGGGTCAGGCCCTCCTCCTTGGCGATGCCCTCGACGAGATACCTGTCGGTGGGAAAGTTGTCCGTGTCCACCACGATCTCTGTCCGCGCCGGATCCCCGACGGCGGCCAGCGCGGCCCGGATCAGCTTGTACAGCACGACCGTGGTGGAGTCAGCGATGATCGTCTGGCCCGCGGCGGCGCCCAGCACCGCCCGCCCCAGCTGGTCACCGATGGCCTGGGGCATGTCCAGCCATTCCTCGTCCCAGCCCCTGATCAGGCGACCGCCCCAGCCCTCCCGGATGAAGGCGGCAATGTCTCCGGCGGTCCGCTTGAGCGGGCGTCCCAGGGAGTTGCCATCGAGGTAGGACAGCTCGGTCTCTGCGCCGACGAACAGGTCGCGGTACCGGGCCAGCGGGTCCTCGGCGTCGAGGCGCCAGGCCTTTTGCAGCAGGGCGGCGCCTGCCTGCGTGGTCACTGTCCGATCTCCGTGCGCACGGCGAACAGCTCCGGGAAGAACGTCAGCTCAAGGGCCTTTTGCAGGAACGCCGCCCCGGTGGAGCCGCCGGTGCCTGTCTTCATGCCGATGGTGCGCTGCACGGTGCGCAGGTGCCGGAACCGCCACAGCTGGAAGTTGTCCTCCAGATCAACGAGTTCCTCGCAGGCCTCGTAGGCTCCCCAGTTCTGCGCGGCGTGCTCGTAGATGTGCTTAAACAGCGGCACCAGGGCAGGCTCAAACTCGTGCGCGCGGGTGACGTCCCTGGTCAGCACCTCCTCGGGAACATCGAAGCCCTGGCGGTGCAGGTAGGCGAGGAATTCGTCGTAGATGCTCGGCGCGTGCAGGACTTCGGTCAGCAGCGCGTGGGCTTCGGGATCGGACTCGAAGACGGGAAGCATCTTCCTGTTCTTGTTGCCCAGCACGAACTCGACGGCGCGGTACTGGCTGGACTGGAAACCGGACGAATTGCCAAGGAAGCCACGGAATTCCGCGTACTCGGTGGGTGTCAGCGTGGCCAGCACGGACCACTGTTCGGTGAGGGTCTTCTGGATGTGCTTGACCCGCGCGATGCCCTTCAGGGCCGAGCCGAGGTCATCCGAACGCAGCCACTGCGCGGCGCTGCGGAGCTCGTGGAGCACGAGCTTCAGCCACAGCTCCGTGGTCTGGTGCTGGATGATGAACAGCAGCTCGTCGTGGTGTTCCGGGACGCTGACCGGCTGCTGGGCGCTGAGCAGCGTGGGCAGCTGCAGGTAGGACGCGTAACTCATGCGGGAACTGAAATCCCGCACAATCCCCTTGTCCAGTTTCCTGGTGTTCTTCTCTACGGTCACAGCGTCGCCTTCCTTGCCAATACTGTGTGGTGCAGACCCGTGTGGTGCAGGAGGTTCAGCGCTTGAGCAGGATGTCGTGCGTCTGCAGGACGTCCTGGCGCATCTGATCCACGAGGGCTTCAGGCCCACGGTATGCCACCATGCCGCGGAGCCTGGCCACGAACTCCACGACTACTGTCTGGCCGTAGAGATCGAAGTCCTCGATGCGCTCTTCCGGCCTGTCGATGACGTGTGCCTCAACCTGGCGGCTCACGCCGTCGAACGTGGGGTTGGAGCCAACGGAGATGGCGGCCGGCCAGCGGGTCCCCGCCTCGTCCACGAGCCAGCCCGCGTAAATGCCGTCCTCCGGAATCAGGCCGCTCGCATCGCTGGAGAGGTTGGCGGTGGGAAAGCCGAGGTCGCGGCCGCGCGCGGCTCCGTGAACCACCTCGCCCCGCATCCGGTGAGCGCGGCCGAGGACCGCGGCGGCGGTGCCGACGTCTCCCTCCCGGAGCGCCTCGCGCACCCAGGTGGAGGAACAGCGGCGGTCTGTTCCGCCGTCGTCATGCAGCGGGAAGCCCTCGGAGCCGAACTCACTGATGATGAGGACCTCAAAGCCGAACTTCTCCCCCAGCTCCTGCATGGTGTTCAGGTCTCCGGAGTTCCCTTTGCCGAACCGGGTGTCGTGGCCGATCACCACGTGGCTGGCGTGGAGGCTGTCCACCAGGACCGAGCCGACGAATTCTTCCGGGGTGAGGCTGGCGAGCTCCAGGGAGTACTTCATGACCAGGATGGCGTCCAGTCCGAGCTCACCGAGCGCGTGGAGTTTGTCCTCCAGCCCCATGATCAGTTCGGGGGCGCTTTCCGGCCGATGGACCAGGGCCGGATGGGGGTCGAACGTCACGGCAACCGACTTGGCGTTGTTCAGCCGCGCGGTCCGGATGAGCTGGGACAGCACCTGCTGGTGGCCGCGGTGGACGCCGTCGAAATTGCCGATAGTGACAACGGAAGGACCAAAGTCTTCGGGGACCTCGGTCGGATCATTCCAGATGTGGACCATCAACCTCGCCTTTTACTGCCTGACAGAACTTGCTTCCGGCGCGCCAGGGCCGGAACTCTCTAAGGTTACCCGCAATCACTGCCTGCCACGGACGCCCGGTTCGGTGGCCCGGCGAGTGAGGCGTGGCCGGACCGGCGGGTCTATCTTCCCGCAGGCACGCGCGGCTAGGATGCAAAGGCGACGGCCGGGCACCGCTGCCCTGAGCTATCTGAGTTTCATTCGCGTTTTAGCCGCACGGATCGCCTGCGAGACGAGCGGGCCGGAAGGAGCCACGCCATGAGTGATATCCAGGAGCTGTTGGCACAAATCCCTGTCCAGCAGATTGCTTCGCTGCTGGGGACTGATACTGCGTCCGCGCAGGCCGCAGTGGAGGCCGCCGTGCCGACGCTGCTTGCCGGAATGCAGAACAACGTCCAGGCGCCCGATGGCGCCGCGGCGCTGGAGTCCGAGCTGGCCAGGCACCGGAACGGACTGGCCGACGGCGGCGTGGACCCGTCGCAGGTTGACACCCAGGACGGCGAAAAGATCGTTGGCCATGTCTTCGGCGGCCAGCAGGACCAGGTGGCCAACCGGCTTGCCGGAACAGCGAACCTTGGCGGAGTTGGCGGGGACCTCGTCCGCAAGCTGCTGCCAATCCTCGCACCGATCGTCATGTCCTATCTGGCCAAGAAGGTCCTCGGCGGCGGACAGGATTCCGGGGCGCAGGATTCCGGGGAGCAGTCATCCCCGGGCGGCGGCGGGATTGACCTGGGAAGCATCCTCGGCGGAATCCTGGGCGGCGGCCTCGGTGGCTTGGGCGGCCTTGGTTCGGGAGGGCAGGGCGGCGGTGGACAGGGCGCCGGCGGGCCTGGTTCGGGAGGACTCGGTTCAGGCGGGCTTGGCGATATCCTGGGCGGCATCCTTGGCGGCGGCTCGCAACCGCAGCAGGCCCAGCTGAACGAGCAGGACCAGGAACCCCCGACGCAATCCGACGCCGCGCCGAGTACAAGCGACCTAGCCCAAACGAACGACTCAGCGCCACAGAACGACTCAGTGCCACCGGCGCACCGGTCGGTGACGCCCGGCGAGCTGATCGAGGTGGACCTGCCCGACGAGAACCGCTGATCCGGAACAGTGGTTCCCGGACCGCAGTGGTTCCCGGACCGCAGCGGTCGAGACCGAAGAGGTTCCTAGACCGCCCGGGCTGACGGCCGCCGTCGGTAGAGCCAGATGAGGCCCAGGATCGGAAGAATCAGCGGAACAAAGGCGTAGCCGCGGCCAAAAGCGGACCACACGGTTTCGTGCGGGAACTGCACGGGATCGAACAGGCTCAGCGCCCCCACGATAATGACGCCGACCAGTTCCACCAGGACGGCGACCAGGGAAACCTTGAACCAGGTGCGGCCGGCCTTGGCCAGCGACACCGTGGCCACGACATAGACGACGGCGGCGAAGGCGGAAAGCAGGTAGGCCAGCGGTGCCTCGGAGAACTTGGTGAGGATCTGGTAGCCGGCCCGTGCGGTGGCCGAGATCGCAAAGATGGCGTAAACGGCTATCAGGAGACGGCCGGGGCCGGTGTTCCTCGTATCGGCGGGACGCTTGCCGGTGTGTTCGGACGTATCAGTCAACTTACGTGCTTCTTCCACTTCAGTACCAGATCTGATTCATGCGGGCGGCCATGACGAGGGCAGTAACTCCGACGGCAGCCAGGACGAAGTTGCTCCACCGGGTCCGTTCCAGGATGGACCAGTACACGGCGGCGACGGGCAGCAGGAGGGCGGTGGCGAGGTAGCCCCAGAACTCCCACGCCTCCCCGGCGATCTGCTCCCCCGCGATGACCCGCACGATCGAGCCCACGAGGTAGATCAGCAGGGCCAGTTCGACGGCGGCCACCGAGAGGATGGTGATGTCGTTCGGGGCCTTCTTCATGATGCCGGCCGCCACACAGACGAGCGTGGACAACAGGCCGACAGCCAGGATGATGTAGAAATACGCGTCCAACGCTAGGCCTGCCCGCCGCCGTCGGCATGGGAACTGTTCGCAATGCCGGCGTCTGCGCCGGAACTGTAGGAGGTGCCGGAACTGCCGGGTCCCGTTCCCGGGGCGAAGACCAGCACGGGTTTGGCGAAGCTTCCGCTGTCCGCGAGCAGCGCCACAAGCGAGCCGTCCGGCGCGAACGCGGCAGCAGGCTTTTCCGCCGTGGCGGCGCCCGGTGTGCCCGCCGCGGTTCCGGCTGCAATCCGCCGGCCGAACGAAATCTCGGTAGTTTCGTCGGCGCTCAGTTCCCGGTTGGGCATGAGCGCCCTGGCAGCCTGCGACATTTCCAGGATTTCGAGGTCGTCGGCGAGCTCTTCGAGGGTGCGCGCCTGGTCCAGAGAGTAGGGACCCACGTTGGTCCGCCGCAGCGCGGTCAGATGACCGCCGACGCCGAGGGAATTGCCGAGGTCCCGGGCGAGAGCGCGGATGTAGGTGCCCGAGGAGCATTCCACCGTCACGTCGACGTCCACGACGTCCGTGCCCTGTCCGGCGGCCTGATCCCGGCGGATTCCGTGGATGTCGAAGCGGTGGATGGTGACGGGCCGGGCGGCCAGCTTTACCTCTTCCCCGGAACGGACGCGGGCGTAGGAGCGTTCACCGTTGACCTTGATGGCGCTGACGCTGCTGGGCACCTGCTGGATCTCCCCGGTGAGGGACTCCACGCCGGAGCGGATGGCGTTCTCGGTCAGGGAATCGGCGCTGGTCCGGCTGACCACTTCGCCCTCGGCGTCGTCGGTGATGGTGGACTCGCCCAGCCGGATGGTTGCCGTGTAGGTCTTGGACGTACCCACGATGTACGTGAGGAGCCGCGTGGCCTTGTTGATGCCGAGCACCAGCACGCCGGTGGCCATGGGATCCAGCGTTCCCGCGTGGCCCACTTTCCGGGTACCGGCGATCCGCCGCATCCGTCCAACCACATCGTGGCTGGTCCATCCCTGCGGCTTGTCCACTATTACCAGTCCAGAAAGCACGCCTATCAGTATATCGGGCACGCGGCCGGGGCATTGGGGACGCGGCCCGCCCGGCGGTGACACATCCGGGCCCGACGCTAGGATGGCACTCATGCCCGAGCTTTCCGCGCACATACGCGACGTACCCGTCAACCAGATTCGCGAAATCACCGAGGCGGCGTGGCGCACGCCCGGGGCGCTGATCCTGAGCATCGGGGAGCCCGGGTTCCCGCTCCCCCGCCATGTCCTGGATGCCGGAATCGCGTGCCTGGACCGTGACGAGACCAACTACACTCCGAACGCCGGCCTCCCGCCGCTCCGGGAAGCTTTCTCAGCCAGGTTCCGGGAACAGTCCGGGGTGGACATCGGGGCGGACCGCGTATACGTGGTCGACGGCGCCCAGCAAGGCCTGCACTTCGCGATGAGCCTGCTGCTCGCACCCGGCGACGAAATCCTGATTCCCAATCCGGGCTATCCCACGTTTGCCATGACGAGCCGGCTCCTCCATGCCGTCCCAGTGGAGTATCCGTTGTACCCCGCGCACGATTTCCAGCCTCGGATCGCAGACGTCGAAGCGCTCATCACGGACCGGACGCGCGTGCTGATGCTCAACTCGCCGTCAAACCCTTTGGGAGCGGTGCTCCGGGAGGACCTGACCCGGGAACTGGTGGACCTGGCCCGCCGCCACGATCTGTGGATCATCTCGGACGAATGCTACGAGGCCTTCACGTACGACGTCCCGCACGTGAGTCCCGCCCGGTTCGACAGCACCGCCCCGGGCGAGGCGCGCGTGTTCACGTCGCTGACGCTGTCCAAGACCTATGGGCTCACCGGTCTGCGTATTGGCGCGCTGATCTGCCCGCCCGGGCTGGAGCAGCGAATGAACAACGTCATGGAGGCGATCGTTTCCTGCGTGGCGTCACCGTCCCAATATGCGGCGCTCGCCGCTTTGACCGGACCGCAGGACTACGTGTCGCAGGCCCACGCGCATTACCGCGCCAACCGCGACGCGGCGTCGGCGGTCCTGGCAGAGAAGGGCATTCCCTTCCTCAGCGCGCAGGGTGCGTTCTACCTTTGGGCGGACGTCTCGCACGTGAGCGGCGGAAACGTCCGGGCCTGGGTGAAGCAGTTCCTCGCCGAAGCCGGCGTCTCCTTTGCGCCCGGGACCGCCTTTGGCTCCATCGGCGAGGGCTGGATCCGGATCGCCTTGTGCGGCGACCAAAGCGAACTGGTCGAGGGCGTCGGCAGGCTCCCGCGCAGACCCGCTGGGTAGCGAGCTTCAGTAGTCGGTGCGTTCGGCGCTGTTCCGCCAGGCATCAAACGGTTCCTCCGATGTCGGAACCGGGGTGTGGCTGACCGGCAGCAGTTCCGGCCGGGCGCCACCGAAGTATTCATAGAAAAGCGCGTCGTCGAATCCCGCGGCGGCCGCGCCGTGCCTGTCGGCGGCGAAGTACACCCGGTCGATCCGCGCCCACAGTGCAGCGGCGAGGCACAACGGGCAGGGCTCGCAGCTGGCGTACAGGACGGCGCCACTGAGGTCGAAGTTCCGGGTCTCCGCAGCGGCAGTCCGGATGGCCACCACCTCGGCGTGGGCGGTGGGGTCGTTGTCCCGCGTGACGCGGTTGACCCCTTCGTGGACGGTGCCGTCGGCCGTCACCACCAGCGCGCCGAAGGGCCCGCCGCCGGCCGCGACGTTCCGCTGTGCCAAGGCCACAGCCTCCGTCAGGTATTCGGTCACGTCTGCAGCTGTTGGGTGGGCGCGCATGGTCTGATCATAGCCAGCCGGATGGCGAAGCGGGACAGCCACGTGCCATTCATTCGTGTTGGGGTGGTGAGTGGAAGTAGTTGTTGCGGCGGGGTTTTCGGTGGGGGTCGAGTTCAGGTGGGGGTTTGAACCAGGGGACCTGGTTGGTGACTTCGATGGTCCAGTGTTCTTTGTGGATGAGGTGGTGGTGGTGGCTGCAGAGCAGGACGCCGTTGCCGGTGCTGGTGGGTCCGCCGCGGGACCAGTAGGTGATGTGGTGGGCTTCGCACCAGGCGGCGGGGATGGTGCAGCCGGGGAAGGCGCAGCCTTGGTCGCGGGCGGTGATGGCTTTGCGGGTGTGGGGCGGGAAGATGCGGGTGGTGCGGCCGATGTCCAGGATCCGGCCCTGGCTGCCGAGGACGATGGGGATGATGTCGGCGTCGCAGGCGATTTTGCGGATCGTGGCCGGGTTCACCGGCCCGCTGAACGCGAACAGGGCGGTGCCGCCGTTGGCCCGGCTGGCGTTGGCCCGGTGGAAGTTGGTCCGGCTGTTGTTGGTCGGGCTGATGGAGGTCGGCTGCGAACCCTGAGCGTCGTGGCCGTGCTGCTGGTGTTGGGCCCGTTGGGCCTCTGAAGCCCATGGTGGGTTTTGGGCCGATTGGGCGTCTTGCCGGTGTTGGAGGTCGGTGAGGAGGTCGCGGTAGTTGATGGTGACCAGGATCTGGGGCCGGTGTCCGCCGTTGGCGGGCAGGGTGTCGGTGGTGAGTACTGTTTGCAGTGCGCCGACGAGCCCGTCGAGCCGTTTCTGACCCTGTGAGCGGTGGTCCAGGGAGATTTCGGGCGGGTCGGCGGTGTCCCAGCCAGCGTGGCCGGCCGGTTCACCGGCCCCTGTCCCGGCGGAACTGGTCCCGTCACGGCCCATGCCGCCGCCACCCGCTCCGTTGATGCCGTTCCCGTCCGCTTCGTGGCGGTCGGCCGGTGGTGGGGTGCGGGGGTTGGTGGCGGTGTTCATGACGGTGGTGATGGTTTCGAACTGTTCGGGCGTGGCGAAGATTTCCAGGTGCTGCAGGCCGTGTTTGGGGCGGCGGATGAAGGCGCCCTGGATTTGCCGGAGGGCTGCTTCGGAGGGTTCGGTGCCGTCCTGGTCGATGGCCTCGGCCCAGTGCCGGGCGACGCGGGTGAGGAAGTCGGCGTCGTTCTCGATCGCGGCCAGGGTCAGGTCGTGTTCCATCGCGGCGGTGTGGTCCGGGGTGGTGAAGTGCCGGGCCCGGTCCAGGGCCAGGGTGATGGTGGTCGCGGCGCGGGAACTGATCTGGGCGGTGTCGACCGCGGTGGCGAGTTCTTCGTACCGGGGCGGGAGCTGTTGCCCGCCGAACCCGGCCCTGGGCAGGACCGAGTCGGCCAGTCCGATCCGGCGTCGGGCTTCGGCGGAACTGATCCGCAGCCTGTCCCGGAGGAACTCGACACTGTTCCGCGACCCGTCATTCCCCGGGGCGGGCTCGGCATCCGCGACCGGGACCAGGGGTGATGCCGCGGCCGTGAGCGTGGCGGTGCGGGACCGGTCCACCGCCCCGGCGGCGAGCACCTGCAGGCGCTCCACCCTTCGGGAGAGCTGCTCCACCCGGCCGGCGAAGTCAGCGGACTGCCGGAAACCCCACAACGCGGTGTCCTCGGCAGTGATCGCGTCCTGTTCCAGCAAAACCAGGGCCTGATCAACCGCGTCCCCCACGTGGATACGGGTGACCGCCCCGGCAGGCACGCTTTGAAGGGCGTTGGCACCAACCGAAACCGGCTCAGAAACCAACCCACCGGCACCGGCCAACCCACCGGCACCCCGCCCTAAGGCCAGATGTTCGGTGAATCCCCCAATGGCTTCCATGGAACCAGTCTGATCAGGGGGTCTGACATTAATAGACCTGGCGTCAGGCACGCCCTCGGGCACCCCGCCACTCAGCTGGCCACCGCCGTCGTCCCCGGGAACGGAAGCCAAGCCACCGGCACCGGGTCCTAAGGCCCGGTCCGCGGTGAATCCCCCAATGGCTTCCATGGAGCCAGTCTGATCAGGGGGTCTGACACTAATAGCCCCATCCGCGGGCTTACCGAAAACTCTTTGGCAGGCTCCGGCAAAGTTTCGGCCCATCGACAGGCGCCGAAAGCCGGGCTTAGAATTACGCGCGTCGGGGGACCCGTTTTTCGGACCAATATCGGTCTCAATGTTCTGGATGCGCAACAAAGACATTGGAGACGGTATGGAAAAGCAACGAGCACTTTGGGCGGCTGTCGCGGCTGCCTCGCTCCTCTTGTCGGCGTCCCCGGCTGGCCACGCGGCCCCGGCAAGCAAGGCCGCTGCGGCCCAGTCGGCACCCACGGTGCTTGCCAAGGGCCTGCTGAGCCCGCTCCACCTCAGCGACGGACCGCACGGTTCAGTTCTGGTCAGCGAGGAATTCAAGGGGCAGCTGACGAAAGTCGCCCGGGACGGCAGCAAATCGGTGGTCTACCGGAACGAGGCCTGGGACGTGGCCGGCAGCGACCGCCGCGGCCACACCATTTACGTGGCCGAGAGCCAGGGCGCGGGCCCGATGGATCCAAGGCCGTTGGCCGGACACATCAGGAGCATTGACGCCGACGGCAAGCAGCGGACGTTCGGCGACCTTGCCGCCCTGGAGATGAAACACAACGCCGACGGCGGCACCAGCTACGGCTTCAAGGATCTGCCCGCCGCCTGCGCTGCGAAACTCCCGAAGGACGTGCCGATCTCCTACAAGGGCCAGATCGATTCGCATCCCTATGGAATCGATGTTTACGGCGACACCATCTACGTCGCCGACGCCGGAGCCAACGCCATCGTGTCGGTCGACGTGGAGTCAGGCGAGGCCGAAACCGTTGCCGTGCTGCCCGCCCGGCCGCACACGTTCACCGCCAAGGAGGCGGCGGCCCTCAAACTTCCGGGCTGCATCGCCGGCCAGACCTACCGCTTCGAGCCAGTGCCCACGGACGTCAAGCGCGGACCGGACGGCTGGCTGTACGTCTCCGTGCTGCCCGGCGGCCCGGAGGACCCCGCGCTTGGTGCCCGCGGAGCGGTCTACAAGATCAATCCCCACAATGGCCACGTGAAGCTGTTCGCCGACGACGTGATGTCACCCACCGGCCTGGACATGGACGACGACGGGCACGTGTACGTCGCGTCGCTGTTCGGTGAGGGCGTGCTGAGGCTGTCGGCCCACTCAGGCAAGCAGACGGTGGTGCTTCCGGGAATGCTCACGGCCGACGTGGACATCAGGGGTGAAACCATCTACGCCACGGTCAACTCGCTGCCAGCACCGAATGCGGCACCGGACGGCCACGTGGTGAAGGCTCCGCTGGATGACTAGCGAAAAGTAGGAACCGGGAAATAGGGACACATGAAAGTAAAGGTGCGGCCGGATCGCATAGATCCGGCCGCACCCTTACAGTGCCTGGCGGCAGGGGCTCCGCAGAACTGAGCTGTAAAGAACCCGGAACGCTTAGCGGTTCCGGTCCTCGTCGATTGCCTCGTCGTCCGCCAGGTCGAGGTCCTCTTCGTCGAAGTCGTCTTCGTCGATGTCCACGTCCGGCTGGGCGTCGCTCTTGTACGGGTCTGCCTCGCCCGCGTGCTTGGCGTTCTTAGCCAGTTCGGCTACCTCGGCGTCGCGCTGCTTCGCGGTGCGGAGCAGTTCTTCGAGGTTGGACGCGTTCACGGGGATCTGGTCCGCCACGAACTCGAGCGTGGGAGTCAGCCGGGCAGTGATGTTCCGGCCCACTTCCTGCCGAAGCACGCCCTTGGCCTTCTCCAGCCCCTTGGCAGCATCAGCCTGCACGGCCTGGTCGCCGAACACGGTGTAGTAGACGGTGGCATGCTGCAGGTCATTGGTCACACGGGCATCCGTGACAGTAATCCCCTCAAGCCGGGGATCCTTCACCTTCCGGCCCAAAGCCTCAGCAACAACAACCTTAATCCGCTGCGCCATCTTGGCAGCGCGTGCCGGATCAGCCATTTTTACTCCTAGAAAGATTGGGGGTACGACGGCGCCATCACGCTTACGTACACAGGTTTGGTAAATGCCACGCACCTAAGGCGAGCCTACTGACGGACGCCGTTGGAATCTTTCCGGCGGCCCTTTGGAGCCGCGGAGGGGCCCAGGAGTGGCATCTAAGGAGATGGCCTAGGGACCCGACGCGAGCTTGCGAGTGTTGGGAAGGCCAGCTCCGCTGCCGGAGCCGGGTGGCCGACGTCGTAAGACGTAGGCCACCCAGCGTAGGGGCGGGGCCCCCTCTGCGGCGGAAAAGGTGGGGCCGCCGGAAAGATTCCAACGGCCCCACCCGGTAAACCGACTAGACGCGCGGCTTCTCGCGCATCTCGAAGGTCTCGATGATGTCGCCCTCGGTGATGTCGTTGTACGAGCCAAGGCCGATACCGCACTCGAAGTCCGTACGGACCTCGGTGACGTCGTCCTTGAAGCGCTTGAGCGTCTCCACCGTGAGGTTGTCGCCAATGAGCTTGCCGCCGCGGGTGATGCGGGCCTTCGTGTTGCGTCGGATGGTACCGGTGCGAACGATGGAACCTGCGATGTTGCCGAACTTGGAGGAACGGAACACTTCGCGGACCTCGGCCGTGCCCAGCTGGACCTCTTCGTACTCCGGCTTGAGCATGCCCTTGAGGGCCAGCTCGATGTCATCGATTGCTGCGTAGATGACGGAGTAGAAGCGCATGTCCACGCCTTCGCGGTCGGCCAGTTCGGCGACGCGCTCGGCAGGCTTGACGTTGAAGCCGATGATGACGGCGCTGTCGACCGTTGCCAGGTTGACGTCATTCTGCGTGATCGCACCAACACCGCGGTGGATGACGCGGAGCTGAACGCCTTCGCCGACGTCGATCTTGAGCAGCGCGTCTTCGAGGGCTTCCACGGCACCGGAGACGTCACCCTTGAGGATGAGGTTGAGGGTGTCGATCTTGCCTTCGGCGACGGCCTGGTCGAAGTCTTCCAGGCTGATGCGCTTGCGGCGCTTGGCGAGCTGGGCGTTGCGCTCAGCGGCTTCACGCTTCTCGGCGATCTGGCGGGCAGTACGCTCGTCGGCGGTCACCAGGAAGGTGTCACCGGCGCGAGGCACGTTGGACAGGCCGAGGACCTGGACCGGGCGGGACGGCAGTGCCACGTCAAGGGCCTCGCCGTCCTCGTCGAACATGGCGCGGACGCGGCCGTGGGCCGTACCGGCCACGATCGTGTCGCCGACCGCGAGGGTACCGGACTGCACCAAGACAGTGGCCACGGAACCGCGGCCCTTGTCCAGGTTCGCTTCGATGGCGATGCCTCGAGCGGCCTTGTCCGGGTTGGCCCGCAGGTCGAGCGCTGCGTCGGCGGTCAGCAGCACGGCGTCGATCAGCTCGTCGATGTTCAGGTTCTGGCGGGCAGAGACCTCAACGAACATGGTGTCGCCACCGTATTCTTCGGGAACCAGGCCGTACTCGGTGAGCTGGCCCTTGACCTTGTCCGGGTTCGCGCCTTCCTTGTCGATCTTGTTCACGGCCACGACGATCGGCACGTTGGCCGCCTGGGCGTGGTTGAGTGCTTCAACGGTCTGGGGCATCACGCCGTCGTCCGCTGCCACAACCAGGATGGCGATGTCCGTGACCTTCGCACCACGGGCACGCATGGCGGTGAACGCCTCGTGGCCCGGGGTATCGATGAAGGTGATGTCGCGCAGCGCACCCTCGTGTTCGTGGCTGATCTGGTAGGCACCGATGTGCTGCGTGATGCCGCCGTGCTCGCCGGCAACGACGTCAGAGTTACGGATGGCATCCAGCAGGCGGGTCTTGCCGTGGTCAACGTGACCCATGACGGTGACTACCGGAGGACGTGCCTCGAGCTCTTCGTCGCCTTCGGCCTCGAGTTCAGCTTCGACGTCGATATCAAACGTGCTCAGCAGTTCGCGCTCTTCATCCTCGGGCGAAACGACCTGCAGCTTGTAGCCGAGTTCCTCGCCGAGGAGCGCAAAGGTGTCCTCGTCCAGCGACTGGGTTGCCGTTGCCATTTCACCGAGGTGGAAGAGCACGGTAACCAGTGCGGCGGGGTTCGCCTCGATCTTGTCAGCGAAGTCCGTGATGGACGAGCCACGGCGGAGCCGGATAACAGTGTTGCCGTCGCCGCGGGGTACGCTCACGCCACCCAGCGACGGTGCGCTCATCTGCTCAAGTTCCTGGCGCTTTGCGCGCTTCGACTTGCGCTGCTTGCCGCGGCCTGCGCCGCCCTTGCCGAACGCACCCTGGGTACCACCGCGACCGCGGCCACCCTTGCCGAAGCCACCGCCGGCCGGAGCACCGCCGCCGCCACCGGGGCCGCCGGTTCCGGGAGCGCCGGGGCGGCCGGGACCGCGTCCGCCGCCACCGGGACGGCCGGCACCTGCAGGTGCGGGACGCTCGGTGCGGTTAGGCATCATGCCGGGCGTGGGCCGGTTTCCGCCGGCACCCGGACGCGGACCGCCGGGACGGGGGCCACCTGCACCGGCCGCAGGACGCGGGCCGGGCGTAGCGCCGGGACGCGGAGCACCGGGGCGGGGTCCGCCAGCACCGGCTGCCGGACGCGGGCCACCGGGACGCTCGCCGTCAGTGCGGCCACCGCCGGGACGGGGCATGCCCTGGGAAGTTGCAAACGGGTTGTTGCCCGGGCGCGGCGGACGTTCGCCGTCTCCTCCACGGCCGCGGGGCATACCCTGGGACGTGGCGAAGGGGTTGTTGCCGGGGCGGGGGCCACCGGGACGCGGAGCGCCGCCCGGACGTGACGGAGTCTCGGCCTTGGGCGCGGGGCGGGCACCCGGCTTGGCACCAGTGGAAGGCGCAGCAGGCGTTGCGGCAGCCGGAGCCGCCGGGGCCGCGGGAGCAGCCGGAGCTGCGGGCGCCTCGGCCTTAGGGGCCGGTGCAGGTGCGGGAGCCGGAGCAGGTGCCGCGGCCTTGGGAGCAGCAGGACCGGGAGCCGGCGCGGGACGGGATTCCGCCGGCTTGGCCGGGGACTTGGGGGCGGCTGCGGGGGCTTCGGACTTCGAAGCGGCGGCAGCCGGGAACGCGTTGCGAAGTTTCCGCACCACGGGGGCCTCAATGGTGGAAGAGGCGGAGCGAACAAATTCGCCCAGTTCCTGCAGTTTGGTTACTGCATCTTTGGAAGTAATACCGAGCTCTTTTGCAAGCTCATGTACGCGGACCTTGGCCACATTTCTCCTGTCTCGGTCCGCACCGAGCCAGGCACGAACCGTCTACTTCTTACTGCGGGCCCCCGCTGCTGTTACAGCTGAAAGGCCCATTGCAGAGCGCAACAAAGTTGTCATCGTTACGCACTCATCGCTGGGAACTCATCGGGTTTCCATCAGATTTCTGACCCGCTTTCAGGTTGGACGGTTGGTACTGCAGACGCCGGGACATCCGCAGCGTGCGCTCCTGCCGTTATCCGGCGTTCGACGGCGGCGGTTCCGGTTGACCCGTTAAGGGCCCTTCCGAAGGCTCGCCGCTTGACCGCCAGGGCCAGGCACGCTTCGCTGGGGTGCAGCCATGCACCCCGGCCAGCCATCCGGCGTCGTTCATCCACCACGACGGCGGACGAACCGCCGGTGTCGGAGACGAGCCGGAGCAACTCTGACCGCGGCCCCTTTTTCCGGCATCCGATGCAGGTACGCTGCGGCTGATTCCCGAGTTGTTGCACGTGTGCCACTGCCGAGTATCTTCCTGCCTGTACCTATCTGCGTGCCCGGCCGCCCGCCACTGCCTTTCGGCAGGCCTGCTTTCGACAGGTCTGGGCGCACGAACACGCTGATGCCGGCCGCTAGGCGCGGCCAAGTTCTATTCTAGCCCCTTACGGGGCCCATACCCGAAACCAGAAACCGAAACTGCCCGCCGCGGGGGCGGGCAGACCGGTCAAGCCAAGGGCCTGTGCCGGACCGTTATTCCGCCGTCCGGCCGGTGCTTCTAACCGCGCGGAGCGGCAGCGTCGGAGACGATATCGATCCGCCACCCCGTCAGCTTGGCGGCCAGGCGGGCGTTCTGCCCCTCCTTGCCGATGGCAAGGGAGAGTTGGTAGTCCGGCACCACGACGCGGGCCGAACGGGTGGCCTCGTCGGTGATGGTGACTGAATTCACGCGCGACGGCGACAGTGCGCTGGCGATGAAGGTGGCCGGATCCTCGCTGAAGTCAACGATGTCGATCTTTTCGTCGTTCAGTTCGGTCATGACCGCCCGCACGCGCGAGCCCATTTCACCGATGCACGCACCCTTGGCGTTGATGCCCGGGGTGTTCGCCTTGACCGCGATCTTGGTGCGGTGCCCGGCCTCGCGGGCCAGGGCGACGATCTCCACGGAGCGGTCGGCGATTTCCGGGACCTCCAGTTCGAAAAGCTTCCGAACCAGGCCCGGGTGCGAACGCGACAGGGTGATGGACGGGCCCTTGGTGCCGCGGTGCACGTCAATCACGTACGCGCGCAGCCGGTTCCCGTGGATGTACTTCTCCCCCGGCACCTGCTCGGGCGGCGGAAGCAGGGCTTCCACGGTGCCCAGGTTGACCTGGATCATGTGCGGGTTGTTGCCCTGCTGGATCAACCCGGCAACAAGTTCACCCTCGCGGCCCTTGAATTCGCCCAGGACGTTGTCGTCCTCAACGTCGCGCAGCCGCTGCAGGATGATCTGCCGGGCGGTGCTGGCGGCGATGCGGCCGAACCCGGCGGGCGTGTGCTCGAACTCGCCGATGGGTGCGCCGTCATCGTCGATTTCCGTGGCCCAGATGGTCACGTGGCCGCTCTTGCGGTCCAGCTCCGCCCGGGCCTTCTCGAAGGCGCCCGGTGACTTGTGGTAGGCGACGAGCAGTGCCTGCTCGATCGTGGGGATGAGGAGATCCAGCGGGATTTCGCGCTCACGCTCCAGGAGTCTCAGCGCGCTCATGTCAATATCCATCAGGCCTCCTCAGAAGGTCCATTGTGCTCAGTTTCCAGACCGGCCTCGTCGAGGCGGCTGAACTCAATTTCGACTTTTCCGCTGCGGATCTTGTCGAAAGGAAGTTTTACGGGGTCGCCCTGCCTGGGCTTCATGCCCTTTTTCACGGCGATTTCGGGGACGATGGTCACGCCGGCGTCGTCGACGGAGCTGATCCTGCCCGTGACGTTCTCGCCCTGGATCACGTTGACGTTGACCATGCGGCCGCGGGCACGGTGCCAGTGCCGGGGCTCGGTCAGCGGCCGCCCAACGCCTGGCGATGAAACCTCAAGGTCGTAGGGCCGGGTGTCGGTGCCGGGGTCGTTGTCCAGGATGTCGGAGAGTTCCTTGGAGATGTCGGCGATGACGTCAAGGCTCACCCCGCCCGTTTCTTCCTGCGGCAGATCCACTACGACGTGGACCACGCGGTTGGAACCTGCGATGTGGATGGCAACATCCTCCAGGTAGAGCCGGTGCGACTGGACTGCGGGTTCCAGCAGCGCCCGGAGGCGTTCAGCCTCG
Organism: Arthrobacter globiformis; assembly: GCF_046536215.2. Lineage (GTDB taxonomy): Bacteria > Actinomycetota > Actinomycetes > Actinomycetales > Micrococcaceae > Arthrobacter > Arthrobacter globiformis_E. The sequence goes on from NZ_CM143421.1 coordinate 1,333,271, forward strand.
GGATTGTGGACAGCCGCGGGTTCAGCCTTTCCCGCGTCGGTCCGGTCTGATGAAGTCGTGGCTTCTGCATTGCTCACGATGCCGGCCGCCTCCCGTTAGATGATGTTGTGACTACTAGCGTAGCGATTTTCCGGGCGCCTTGGTGCACGGACTTCCCGCCGGCCGTGACAACATGGTCTGTTGTGAATGACGACAGCGGGCGAAAAAGAACGCCGGCCAGCTATCTCCGGTACGGTCTGCTGGCACTCGCCGCATTCCTGGTTCTGAGTCTCGGTTTTGCCCTGATTCCGCGCGAATCCCCGGCACCGGCGGCGCCTCCCTTCTCCGAGCAGGCGCGCGCCGCCGCCCTCGCCGAAACCCTGGACCTGAGGACGGCCAGCCAGCAGCTTGCGGACGGATCGTCCGGCGCCCGGCGCCAGCTGTTTTCGCACACTGTGACTTTGCTGACTACGCAGGCGCGGGCGCTCCTTCTTCCCGGCGGCGCCACTTCCGGTTCAGGGGCCGGCGCAAGTTCAGGGGCCGGCCGGCAGTTGGGAACCCCAGGGCAATCCGGAACCACAGGGCCCACCGCCACGGCATCATCAGGCGCAGCACCCTCTGGCACGGCCACGCTGCCGGCCTTGGTGGCCGCGCTGTCCAAGAGCGGCAAGGCACGTCTCGCCAATGCCGAGAGGGCCGACGGCGGGATGGCCCGCCTGCTCGCCGCGGTAGGAACCGCTCAACTGCTTCAGGCGACGACGCTGGCACAGGCTGCAGGGACACAGCCGCCTGCGCTGCAGGCGCCGGCGGCAACGCAGCGCAACGCGGCCACGGCATGCTCCGTGGCCACCCCTTCGGGCAGCAGCACCGGATCACAGGACGGCGCCCAGTCCGGCAGCGGTGGCCAGCCTGCCCAAACGGCGGACCCGGCTGGCAATGCCACGCTGGCGGCCGCCCTCAGCCGGGTGGTCCGGACAGAGGTCGAGACGGTCTACGGCTACCAGGTGGCCCTGACGCGCCTTGACGGGTCTGCCGCGGACCAGGCCGCCGCCCTGCTGGCCACCCACGAAACCCTGGTTGGCCAGGCAGAGACGTACACCCGTGTTCACTGCGCGTCAGTTCCTCCCCGTGAACCGGGCTACACACTGGGCACCTCGTTCCTGCAGAAACCAGCTGCGGGGCTGGCCAGCCTGGAAGCCGGTACGCTCCCGGTCTACGGGGACCTGGTGGCCCTGAGTGACGGTGAGACCCGGCGGTGGGCCGTCTCCTCACTCGTTGCAGCGGCCCAGAGGACAATGCGCTGGGGATCCGATCCGGGGCCCGTACCCGGCATTGTCCTGGACACCGCGCTCCTGCCGAAGCTTCCGGAACCGGCGGGCTCGGCGCGCCAGACCGACGGCGGCGCGGCAGCACCCGCATCCTAAACGCGGGGCGGGCTGTCCCCTCCGGCTGAAGGTCCCTGTTCGCTTCGGCGGAGTGTCAAGGCTCGGCCGGCGACATCGCACTGGCAGGCAGCTGCCCCCAAGTGGTTTGCTGGAGCCATGGATTCAGCGGACAAATCGGCGTTGCCCCCTGACGGGCAGCACGCCAATGAACCCCACGGCAACGACATTGTGCACCGCCTGAACTGGCTGCGTGCAGGTGTCCTGGGAGCCAACGACGGCATCGTGTCGGTAGCGGCGATTGTGGTGGGCGTGGCCGGTGCGACCAGCGAGCACGGCCCCATCCTCGCTGCCGGCGCCGCCGGACTCGTGGGCGGTGCCGTATCCATGGCCCTGGGCGAGTACGTCTCCGTCAGCAGCCAGAGCGACAGCCAGAAGGCAATGATAGAGAAGGAACGGCGCGAGCTTGCCGAGGAACCGGAAGAGGAGCTTCTGGAGCTCGCAGCGATCTACCGGAGCAAGGGCCTCAGCGAGGAAACAGCCCGGAACGTCGCCCGGGAACTCACCGAGCACGATGCCCTGGCCGCACACCTGTCCGCCGAGCTCAACATCGACGAACAGGACATCGTCAGCCCCTGGCATGCCGCCTTCGCCTCGGCCATCGCCTTCACGCTGGGGGCCATGCTGCCGATGCTCGCCATCCTGCTGCCGCCGGAAAACATTCGCGTCGCCGTGACCTTTGGCGCCGTTCTGCTGGCCCTGGCTGTGACGGGCGCTGTCGGGGCGTGGATCGGCGGCGGATCGAAGGTCCGGGCGGCTGCACGGGTGGTGGTGGGTGGCGGCCTTGCCCTGGCTGCGACGTTCACCATCGGCAACCTGCTGGGCGCGAGCGGCATCGTCTAAGGCCGGCGGCAGCATCGTCTGGGGGCGCCGGCGGCATCGTGCAGGTGTCACCCAAGCCATCGGCGAGGAGTTTTTGTCCATTTGTCGCGACTTCGAGGGCCTTCAGCGGCCATTATCTGGACAAAAACTCCATGCCAAGCGTCCCGTTCCACCTACCCGGTCCGTTAGGCGTCCTCAACTACGCTGGAGCTGTGAGCCCGCCAGCAGACGTTCCCATTCCCCCGGACCTGACTCGCCGCTATTCCCGCAGCTCCGCCGGCCGGGCCTGGCTGGCGTCGTTGCCGGACATGATCCGTGGCCGGCTTGAGCAGTGGCAGCTTGAGCTTGACCTTGAACCCGGAGCGCTTCCGTGGAGCGGACACGGCGGGGTTGTGGTGCCGGTCCGCGCAGCAGGATCGGCCGCCGCACTGAAGGTGGCCTTTCCGCACGATGAAGCCCTGGTGGAACGCCACGCGCTGGCGCTCTGGAACGGCCACGGCGCGGTGAGGTTGCTGGCCTCCGACGCCGGAACGTGCTCCATGCTCCTCGAGCGCCTGGATGCGGGCAGGTCGCTTCGGACCGAGCCTATGGACATCGCCATTGAAGTGTGGGGCAGCCTGCTGCGGCAACTCAGCCTCCGGCCCGACAGCCGGCCGCAGTGGCAGGAATTCGTGCACGTGGCCGCAAGGGCGGAACAGTGGAGCGACGACCTGCCCGCCGAATGGGAACAGCTGGGGCGTCCCTTTCCCCGGTGGCTGCTGGAAGCCGCTCTCGAGGTCTGCCAGACGCGCGGCGCCGTAGGCCGCCGATCCTCCGAGGACGTCCTGGTGAACACGGACTTCCACTATCTCAACATCCTGGCCAGGCTGGACGCCCCCGGACCCGGGTCCGGGATCACCGCAAACGTGAATGCCGCCGCCGACGGCTTTGCCGCCATCGACCCCCAGCCGATGGTGGGGGAGGCCGAATTCGCCGTGGCTCCCGTGCTCTGGAACCGGATCCCGGACCTGCCGGCATCGGATCCGGCCGGCGGGCTGCTGGCGAGGTGCCATGACTTCAGCGCGGCGGCCGGGCTGGACCCGGAGGTGGCCCGGCAGTGGAGCCTGGCCCGGGAAGTGGACAACGCGCTGCACTACGCCTCGAGGCCGGGCCACGGCGGCGACATGGCGCGCTCGCTGTGGGTGGCCAGCACCCTTGCCGGGCGGACCCTGGACGGGCTTCCGGCTGCCCACGACTTGCCCGAACCGGGCGAGGAAGCCGTGAGTTCCTCCCCGCCGTAGGAAACGTTCGGTGGGTAGGAACGTTCAGTAGGTAGGAACGTGCGGGCGGTAGCTAGCGGACCGCTTCGACTGCCGTCCGCACCGCCTCAACGGCGGTGGCGACGTCGTCGGCGTCGGTGGTCCAGTTGCTGACGGATATCCGCACCACGTCCCTGCCGTGCCAGCGCGACCCGGACATCCAGACCCTGCCGTCGGCGATAAGCCGATCCGCCACGCGCCGGGTTGTGGCGTCGTCCCCGAAAGCCACCGTGATCTGCGTGTAGCCGACGTCGTTGAGCACTTCCACCCCGTCAATGGCGGTGAGCTTCTCAGCGAGCTGGGCGGCGGAGGAAGCCAGGCGGCCGATCTGTTCGGCCACGCCGTCCCTGCCCAGGGACTTCAGCGCTGCCCAGACGGGCACTCCCCTGGCCCTGCGGGAGAGCTCAGGCACCCGCTGGCTGGGGTCACCGGAGCCGTCGGCATCCTGGAGGAGGTAGCTGGCGTTCAGCCCCATGGCGCTGCGCAGCGCCTGCGCGTCCCGAACCGCGACGACGCCGCAGTCGTAGGGGACGTTGAGGCTCTTGTGGGCATCGGTGGCCCAGGAGTCGGCGCCTTCCACGCCCGCCGTCAGCCCTGCGAGTTCCGGAACGGCCGCAGCCCACAGTCCGAAGGCCCCGTCCACATGCACCCAGGCACCGTGTGCTTTGGACACCGCAACAGCCGCGGCGAAGGGGTCGAAGGCTCCGGAGTGAAGGTTTCCGGCCTGCAGGCACACCAGCACCAGCGCACGGCCAGGCCCCTGGACTCCGCCAGCTTGGGCGCCGGCCGAACGCTGCGCGGAAGCATGCTCCAGGGCTATCCGGTCCAGGGCACAGTCCAGCTCCGCGGCGTCGATGCGTCCCTGGCTGTCGGCCGGAACCACTGTGGGGCTGCCCATGCCCAGGTAGCGCAGCGCGAGGTCCACGGTCTCGTGCCGTTCCTGCCCCACCAGGCAATGGATCCGGGGCGCGCCGAAGAGCCCGTCGCGTTCCAGGTCCCAGCCCGCGTCCTTCAGGAGCCGCCACCGGGCGGCGGCGAGTCCGGTGAAGTTGGCCATGGTGGCCCCGGTGACAAAACCGACGTCGGACTCCTCCGGCAGACCCAGCAGCTGCAGCAGCCAGTGGCCGGCGGCATCCTCGATGGCGGCGATGGCGGGTGTGGCGTAGCGGAGTACCGAGTTCTGGTCCCAGGAACTGACCAGCCAGTCCGCCGCCATGGCGGCCGGGAGGGTGCCGCCGATCACCCAGCCGAAGAAGCGGCCGGACGGCATGGCCATCAGGCCCGGCTCGGCATGGCGGGCCAGGTAGTCCACCACGTCGGCCGGGGCCATGCCGGACTGTGGCAGCGCTCCGTCGAACGCTGGGGCAAGTTCCCGGGCTGTCTGCTGCGGACCTACCCGGCGGCCGGGCTGGCTTTCCAGCCAGCGCGTGGCGTGCCGGACGGCTGCGGCCAAGGCATCCCGGTACGGTTCCGCACCGGCTGACATAGAGGCATGCTACGCCGTCCCGGGACTGCCCGCGAGGACACACTCACGCGAACCGGCTCACGCGAAGTTCTCCTGCCAAACGTCGAAGGCAAGCTTCACGATCAGGGCGAAAACCACCACGAGGAACACCACACGCACAAACTTGCTCCCCTGCCTGACGGCAGTGCGTGCGCCGAGGTAGCCCCCGGCCATGTTTGCCGTGCCCAGCAGCAGGCCGACTCCCCAGAGCAGTGAGCCGTGCGGGAGGAAGAATATGAGCGCCCCGGCGTTCGTCGCCATGTTGACGATTTTCGCCTTGGCGCTGGCCTCCAGGAAGGCGTACCCCATCGCCGAGACCAGCGCGATCACCAGGAACGATCCGGTGCCGGGTCCGATCAGGCCGTCGTAGAACCCGATCACGGCGCCGATGGCGCAGGCCACCACGTAGTGCGTATGGCCTTCATGCCTCAGCTCGGTCAGGTGTCCGGCGTCGGGCTTGAGGGCTGTAAACAGGGCGACCGCCACCAAGGCCACCACGATGATCGGTTTGAACACCTCCGCCGGCAGCCGCGTGGCCAGCAGGGCCCCGCCGAAGCTGCCGGCCAGCGCGATCACTGCCATCGGCAGTGCCGTCCGCAGATCGGGCCGGACGCGTCCGTAGTAGGTCACGGCGCTGGTGGTGGTGCCGAAGATGGAGCCCATCTTGTTGGTGGCCAGCGCCTGTACCGGGGTGATCCCCGGCACGAGCAGCAGCGCCGGAAGCTGCAGCAGTCCGCCGCCCCCCACGACGGCGTCCACCCAGCCTGCGGAGAATCCAGCCACCACTATCAGGACGATAGTGGCAAGCTGGATCGATTCGAACCCCGAAACCACTGAGCGGGTCGGGCGTCAGTTGCTGCGGACGGCGTTGACCACGAAGTCAACGGCCTTGTCCACCGCCACGTTTTCCGCCTCGCCGCTGCGGCGGTCCTTGATTTCGACGACGCCGTCCGCCAGTCCGCGGCCGACGGCCAGGATGGTGGGGACGCCGACAAGCTCGGCGTCGCCGAACTTGACGCCGGGGGAAACCTTGGGCCGGTCGTCGTAGATGACCTCCAGGCCGGCGCTTTCCAGCTCGAGGGCGAGCTGCTCAGCGGCGGCGAAGATCTCCTCGCCGCGGCCGACGGCCACGACGTGCACATCGGCCGGAGCCACGGAGCGGGGCCAGACGAGGCCCTTGGCGTCGTGGTTGGATTCCGCCAGGGCGGCCACGGCACGGGTGACGCCCACGCCGTAGGAACCCATGGTGACCACCACCTGCTTGCCGTTCTGGTCCAGGACCTTCAGTTCCAGCGCCTCGGCGTACTTGCGGCCCAGCGCGAAGATGTGGCCCATCTCGATGCCGCGGGCGATTTCGAGCGGACCGGAGCCGTCCGGGGCCTCGTCACCGGCGCGCACTTCGGTGCACTCGATGACGCCGTCCCAGGTGAAGTCGCGTCCGGCCACGAGGTCATAGACGTGCTTGCCCGCCATGTTGGCGCCGGTGATCCAGGCCGTGCCGCTGACGACGCGCGGATCCACCAGATACAGGAGCTTGGCGGCGCCTTCCAGGCCAAGGAGGGGTTCGTTCAGGGACATGCCCGGGCCGAGGTATCCGCGCACGATGAGCGGGTTGCGGGCCAGGTCCTCCTCGCCGGCTGCTTCCACGGCGATCTCGCCGGCCACCGGGAGGTAGGCGCCGATGTTGGCCTCGACGCGCTTGAGGTCGACACCCCGGTCGCCCGGGACACCAAGGACGACGATCTGGCGCTCCCCGGTGGGCAGGGTGACGGCGAGAACGACGTTCTTAAGCGTGTCGGCGGCAGTCCAGGGGCCGCCGTCGGCCTCGCTGCGCGGCGCGAGCTCATTGGAGGCAGCCACGAGCGTGTCGATCGTGGGAGTGTTCGGGGTATCCCGGATCAACGCGGCCGGGGCGTTGGTGAAGTCGATCTCGGCCGGCGCCACGGTGGTTACGGCTTCGACGTTGGCGGCGTAGCCGCCGGCCGAGCGCACGAAGGTGTCCTCTCCGACCTCGGTGGGGTGCAGGAATTCCTCACTCCGGGACCCGCCCATGGCACCGGCCGTGGCCGTCACGGGGATGACTTCCAGGCCCAGGCGCTCGAAGATCTTCAGGTACGCCGCCCGGTGGGCCGCGTAGCTGGCGTCCAGTCCGGCGTCGTCGACGTCGAACGAGTAGGAGTCCTTCATGATGAATTCGCGGCCGCGGAGGAGGCCGGCGCGCGGACGTGCCTCGTCGCGGTACTTGTTCTGGATCTGGTAGATGCTCAGCGGCAGGTCCTTGTACGAGGAGTACAGGTCCTTGACCAGGAGAGTGAACATCTCCTCATGCGTCGGGGCCAGCAGGTAGTCGCCGCCCTTGCGGTCCTTCAGCCGGAACAGCCCTTCGCCGTACTCGGTCCAGCGGTTGGTCGCCTCGTAGGGCTCCTTGGGGAGCAGCGCCGGGAAATGGACTTCCTGGGCGCCGATCTCGGCCATCTCTTCGCGGATGACCTGCTCCACCTTGCGCAGCACGCTCAGTCCCAGCGGCAGCCAAGTGTAGATGCCCGGAGCGGCGCGGCGGATGTAGCCCGCGCGCACGAGCAGCCGGTGGCTGGCCACCTCGGCGTCGGCGGGGTCTTCACGCAGGGTGCGCAGGAAAAGCTTGGAGAGTCGAAGAACCACGGGTAGGTGTCCGTTTCTGGGGGAAGTGCTGATTGTCTGGGTACTAATCTACCGGCTGGACAGCAGTACAGGTTTCGGGGCCCTGTGGCAGCTGAACAGAAAAGCCACGCCCCGCAGGTGAAGCCCCTGGCCGTTTCCGGCTGGTCATCCCTGTGGTGGCGTGGCTTCGCGGCCGGTCATGCCGCTAATTCTCGTGAGACCACCCGAGTCCGAAAACGCGGTTAGAAAGAACCTATGTGATAGCCGTCACCGATACAAATTCAGTTTGGCTGGGCGGTGTCGGGTGGCGCGGTCTTGGCCGCCGGACCGGACCGGCTACTTGACCAGCGCTGCGGCCGAGTCCAGGAGCTTTCCGGCCCTGGAGCTGGCTTCCGCCTCGCTTGCGCCACCGATGGCAAGAACGGTGATCAGGACTCCGCGCTTCACTGCCTGCGTGGTGACCATGGACTGCGTCCGGCCGTCCGGCAGTCCGGTATCCGTCCTGTAGGCGACAGTTCCCGGTACGGAGCCGATGCCGCTGAGCTGGGTGACCGTGACGGAAACCCGCACGCCCGACACGGTCATCGACATGTTCGCGCACTTCTTCAGCTCCGCGGCCTGGGCAAAGCTCTTCTTCAGAAACGCGGCATCCAAGCCCGAAGTAAGCGCAATGGCCGTAGTGCCACCGGTCGCAGCGTCGACGCTGGTACCCATCGCGGCCGCCGCGCCCGCTACCGACGGCGCGCTCCCGGCGACCGCGAGTTCCCGGCATACCGCAGGCTCCACGGCTGCCGACGCCATCATGCCCTTGCTCTGCTCAACGCTTCCTGAAAGGTCGGCGCTGGACATCACGGACAGCTTCTTGCCGCCGGCGTCGCGCAGCTGGCCCACCAAGGCTGTCAGTTCGGCGCTCGTGTATTTTTTGATCGGCGCCGCGGTGGGTGTCGGCGTCGCTTTCGGGCTCAGCGCGGCGGCGGGAGTGGACGTGGCGGACGGAGATGCCGTGGCCGTCGCTGCGGCAGAAGTGTTCGCGGGGCTGCCGCAGGCGGACAGTCCGGCCGCGAGCAGTGCTGTGGCAGCAAAAATTTGCAGAGCTGATTTCAAGTTGTTCCCCCAATAAATGAATGTGCCGGCGGCGCCCGCTAGAAGAGAACTGTAGCGAAGGTCCCCACTTGCTGGAAGCCGACGCGTTCGTAAGTGGCCCGCGCCCGGGAGTTGTAGTCGTTGACGTACAGGCTGGTGACGGGTGCCATTTTCTGGGCCAGCAGCACCACGGCCGCCATGTAGCCGGCGCTCAGGCCGAGTCCCCGGTGGCTGGGATTCATCCAGACGCCCTGCACCTGGGTCACCTCGGCGGTGACGGCGCCGAGCTCGGCCTTGAACACGACCTCGCCGTCCTTCAGGTGGACCAGCGAGTGGCCCTGGCGGATCAGACCCGCCACCCGGCGGCTGTAGAAGTCGCGGCCGCCGAGGTAGGGCGAGTAGCCAACCTCTTCCTCGAACATCGCCGCACATGCGGGAAGGATGGCGTCAAAATCTGCGTACTGCCCGTATCCCAGCTCCCAGTTCGGCTCCACGGCCGGGGCCCCGGTGATGGTCATGAGCGGTTGGGCGGGCCGCACCTCGTGGGCAACGTGGCCCAGCTCCTCCAGGTGGTGGTGCAGGGCCAGGACCGTGGCGGCCGGCCCGAAGATCGACGCATACCGGCGCCCGGAGCGGTGGGCCGCAGCAGCCACCGGGCCGGCCAGTTCGGGGGCGAGCTGCACGGGGACCAGGTTGGCCCCTGCCCAGCAGGCGCCAACCAGCACGTCGTCGTCGAAAACGCCCAGGACGTTCGCGCCGCCCGGAGTGGGCGCGGCGGAGTCCGTCGACTCCAGGTGCGCCAGGATGAACACATTCGCGACGGGATCAGTCTCTGCCAGTTCGCGCAGTTGACGGGTGTCCGCAACACCCAGTACCCGGACGGTGGAACCGTCCGGCGCGGCGCCGTCTTTATGAGACGCTAACCACGGGGCTACCCTTGACAGCATCTTCGCCATCGGCCTCCCCCATCTCTTCCGCGATACGCATGGCCTCTTCGATCAGTGTCTCAACAATCTGGCTCTCGGGGACAGTCTTGATGACCTCGCCCTTCACAAATATCTGGCCCTTGCCGTTGCCCGAGGCGACGCCGAGGTCAGCTTCCCGTGCCTCACCCGGGCCGTTGACGACGCAGCCCATGACGGCGACGCGCAGCGGGATCTCCATGCCCTCGAGTCCGGCGGTGACCTGCTCGGCGAGGGTGTAGACGTCCACCTGGGCACGCCCGCACGACGGGCAGGAGACGATTTCGAGCTTGCGGGGGCGCAGGTTCAGCGACTGCAGGATCTGGTTGCCCACCTTGATCTCCTCGACGGGAGGGGCGGAGAGGGACACGCGGATGGTGTCGCCGATGCCGCGCGAGAGGAGGGCACCGAATGCTGTTGCCGACTTGATGGTTCCCTGGAAGGCGGGGCCGGCCTCCGTCACGCCGAGGTGCAGCGGCCAGTCGCCCTTCTCGGCGAGCATTTCGTAGGCTGCCACCATGACCACGGGGTCGTTGTGCTTGACGGAGATCTTGAAGTCGTGGAAGCCGTGCTCCTCGAACAGGGAGGCTTCCCAGACCGCCGATTCGACCAAAGCCTCCGGGGTGGCCTTGCCGTACTTCTTCAGGATGCCCGGCTCCAGCGATCCGGCGTTCACACCGATGCGGATGGACGTGCCGTGGTCCTTGGCCGCCGCGGCGATCTCCTTGACCTGGTCGTCGAACTTGCGGATGTTGCCCGGGTTGACGCGCACAGCAGCGCAGCCCGCCTCGATGGCCGCGAAAACATACTTCGGCTGGAAGTGGATGTCCGCGATGACCGGGATCTGGGACTTCCGCGCGATGATCGGCAACGCCTCGGCGTCATCGGCCGACGGGCAGGCGACGCGCACGATGTCGCAGCCGGACGCGGTCAGCTCGGCGATCTGCTGCAGCGTGGCGTTGATGTCGGTGGTGGGCGTGGTGGTCATCGACTGCACGCTGATGGGGAAATCGGAACCGACGCCGACGGAGCCCACTTTGATCTGGCGCGTCTTGCGGCGCGGGGCAAGGACGGGCGGCGGTGCGGATGGCATTCCCAGGCTGACCGAGGTCACGTGGACTCCTTGTATTCGAAAATCGGTAGTGCGGGGCGGCTAGGCTGCGTGCTCAGCCAGGAGGCCGGTCACGGGTGCCCATTCGGTGGTCCGGGTGCCGGAAATCACGCCCGCAGCAGCGAAAGGATCCTGCCGCAGGAGCTCGTTGAGTGCAGCCTCGTCGGCCGCCTTGAAGATGAGCAGGGCGCCTGCGCCGTCGCCGTAGGGTCCGCTGGCAAGAAGAGTGCCGTCCTGCGCCAGTCCTGCAGTCCATTCGCGGTGGGCGGGGCGGGTGGCCGCGCGCGTTTCGGAGGACTCGGCGTCGTATACGTACTCAACAGCAAAAACAGTCATAGAGATACCCTATCCCGCGGCCGGGCTAGGCGAGGAGCACGACCTTCGTGAATGCGGCAACGCCCGCCGCCCAGAGCATGGAGGCCAGGGTGCCGATGATGAACCGCTCCGCAGCCACGGGCGTTTCCTTCAGTTCCGCGAACCGGCCCAGGCCCTTGATGGCCACCACATAGGCGATCGCCACGGGCTGCCCGGCCAGGATGGCCAGGCAGACAGCCAGCCGCTCGAGCACTCCGATGATGGCCCCGCCCCGGAGGATCCGTGTGGCCGACGCCTCGCCTCCGGGTTCCGCCGCGGCGCTTCCGGCGTCCACCGTGATGTCGCCGTTCACCGTATTGGCGCTGTCCCCCGCGGCCGGGCTGCCAGCACAGCTCCCAGCAGGGGCGGGACTGTCCACCGTCACATCCGCCGCCGGGTCGTCTTCGCTGTCCCGGCCAGCACCTGCAGCGGCATCGGCTTTGTCGTCGATGGTGCGGGCCAGGCGGAAAACCAGCGCCGTGACAGGCCAGCCCACGAACCCGGCCGTCAGCAGGGCTGCTGCGATCCAGACAGCGTTCACAGTTCTCCTCGGTTGTCGTCGCCGTCCTGGTTTCCGGAGGTGCGATTCTCCGGCATGAGGTTCCCAAGGATGAGGCGGTGGGCGGCGGCCAGCAGCGTTTCCACCGCCGGCCTTGCCGCCCATTCTTCCTGCCAGCCGGACCGCAGGACGGCCCGGCTCACCGACTGTTCGCTGATTCCCAGTTCCGCGGCGACCCGTTTCTGCAGTCCGTGACGCCCGGGGCCCTGCTCGGTGCCGGCCCCGCTCTTCGCGCGGAGGGCATCCACTACGCGCCATTGGGCCTCGGTCCGGTCCTGCACCAGCCTTCCGACCAGCCGCAGTACCGCCTCGGCGTTGGCGCACGCCGCGGCGGCTTCGCGCTCGCGGCTCCCCGCAACCACGGCCGCCGGGACATGGCTCGCGGCCGACTTGGCCCGCTCCACCGCTCGGCGCGCGGCAACGAAGGCCGGCCCGGATCCTTCGCGCGGGCTCGCCTCCGGCGGCAGGGTTCCCTGGCCCACGCCGATTCCCACATACCAGCGGCCGCTCCGCAGTGCATGCAGGGCCACGTCGACCACGAGGGCCGGGTCCTGCAGCACCCCTTGCACTTCGTCGCCGACGGAGCGTTCGAAGCGGACAGCAGGATGGCTGCCGAGGACTTCGAGGAGCTCGGGCACGCGGTCCACGTCGTTGGTGCTGCCGCGCTGGTCGATGGTCAGAACGTACATGACTAAACCGTATCCGGCCTATATCCCCAAATCAATCATTTAGAGCTGATTTCTTATAATCAGCCATAAAGAGATGATTATGGAAGATCAGCCGAACAGATTTACCGGCTTCACGATGTCTGCATAGATCAGCAGCGCACCCATTCCCATGAGCAGCGCGGCCACGACGTAGGTCACCGGCAGCAGCTTCGCAATGTCGAAGGCGCCCGGGTCGGGTTTGCCGAACAGCTTGGCCACCCGGCGCCGCACGGCCTCGTAGAGTGCGCCGGCGACGTGGCCGCCGTCGAGCGGGAGCAGCGGGATCAGGTTGAAAACGGCGAGGGCAAAGTTCAGTCCGGCGAGGAGTCCCACCAGGGCGGCCAGCCTTGCCTGTGCGGGGACTTCCTCCATGGCGGCCACCTCGCCGGCCACGCGGCCCACGCCCACCACACTGATGGGGCCGTTGGGGTCGCGGGGCTCTTCGCTGAACGCCGCCTTGGCGACACCGACCACCCGGGCCGGCAGGTTGAGCACTACACCTGCCACCTGCTTGATGTTCTCCCCCGCCATGGGAAGGACGGACGACGCCGGCTGGGGCACCAGGGCGGTCTGCGCACCGATGCCCAGGAAGCCGACGTCCTGGTACAGGAGCTTTCCGGCGTCGTCCTTGGCCTGGCGCCCGTCCGCTCCGACCACCGGGCGTGCGGACAGGACAGGGGTGACGGTGCTGGTCACCGGGGAGCCGTTGCGCTCCACGGTGATGGACACTTCCTTGCCGGCTGAGGCACGGATCCAGCCCGTCAGCTGGTCCCAGCTGGTGACGGGTTTCCCGTCGAAGGCGGTGATGACGTCGTTGGGCTTGAGCTGGGCCGCAGCAGCCGGTGTTGGCTTGCAGTCCGCCGAGTTTGGATCGACAGTCTCCCCAGCCTTCACCTGGCACTTGGAAACATCGGCGATGGTGGTGGTGGGCTCGGAAATGCCAAAGCCCATGAGCAGCACCGCCGTGAGCACGAGGCCGATCAGCAAGTTCATGGCCGGGCCGCCGAGCATGATGATGATCTTCTTCCAGACCGGAAGCCGGTAGAACACGCGGTTCTCATCCCCCGGTCCCACATCCTCGTGCGCCATGGAGCGGGCCTCGCTGGCCAGCGTCTGGAACATGCCGGTGCTGGACGGGCGCACGGAGCCGTCTTCCTTGTTGGGCGGATACATGCCGATCATCGACACATAGCCGCCCAGCGGCAGCGCTTTGAAGCCGTATTCGGTCTCGCCCTTTTTGGTCGACCAGAGCGTAGGACCGAAGCCGATCATGTACTTGGTGACGCGCACCTTGAACAGCTTGGCGGGCACCAGGTGGCCCACCTCATGCAGCGCAATCGAAACCGCGATGCCGACCGCCACAAAGACGACACCGAGGATAAAGAGGATGACGGGATTCATGCTTCAGATCTGCTGCTTCCTAGAGACTGCTCACTGCTAAACGTTCGTGGGTGCGCGCACGTGCCCATTTCTCAGCATCGAGCACGGATCCGACCGTCAGCCCGGAGGAACCCGAATGTTCGCTGAGGACGGCCTCAATGGTGTCCACGATGCGCGTGAACGGGATGTGCCCGGCGTGGAAAGCCGTCACCGCTTCTTCATTGGCAGCATTGAACACTGCGGGGTAGGTGCTTCCCTGCCGCGCTGCGTCCTTGGCCAGCCGGACGGCGGGGAACGCCGTGGAGTCCAGCGGCTCGAACGTCCAGCTGGTGGCCTGCGTCCAGTCGCAGGGGGTGGCCGCGTTGGGGACCCGGTCCGGCCAGCCCAGGCCAAGGGCGATCGGGAGACGCATGTCCGGCGGCGACGCCTGGGCGATCGTGGAACCGTCCACGAACTGCACCATCGAGTGGATCACGGACTGCGGGTGGACCACCACGTCGATCCGGTCCAGCGGGATGTCGAACAGCAGGTGCGCCTCAATGACTTCCAGTCCCTTGTTCACCAGGCTGGCGGAGTTGGTGGTGACCATCAGGCCCATGTCCCAGGTGGGGTGGGCCAGCGCCTCCTCCGGGGTGACGGCGAAGAGCTGTTCGCGGGTCCGGCCGCGGAAGGGCCCGCCCGAGGCGGTCAGGATGAGCTTCTCCACCTCGGCGGCGGTCCCGGAGCGCAGGCACTGGGCGATGGCGGAATGCTCGGAGTCAACCGGCACGATCTGTCCGTCGGCGGCGGCGGCCTTCACCAGTGAACCGCCAACGATCAGGGATTCCTTGTTGGCGAGCGCCAGGGTGGCACCGGATTCCAGCGCGGCGAGCGTGGGCGCCAGCCCGATCGAGCCCGTGATGCCGTTGAGCACCACGTCCGCCTTCAAGGCGGCGATCGTGGTTGAGGCGTCGGGGCCGGCGATGATCTCTGGACGGTAGTCCCGCACCCCGGCTGCCCGGGCGGCGTCGTTGATCAGGTCCCGGAGGCGTGCCGGATCGCCTTCGGCAATCCCTACGGCACCGGCCCGGGTGTGCACGGCCTGCCGGGCAAGCAGTTCGAGGTTGCCGCCCCCGGCGCTCAGCGCCACAACCACAAAAAGGTGGGGGGCGCCGTCGACGACGTCAATCGCCTGGGTGCCGATGGAACCGGTGGATCCGAGAATGACGATGGTGCGCGGCTGGCGGGCTGGACGGCTGGAGCCGGAAGTCTGCATGGCTTAAGTATCCCGCACCACCGGTGGCCCAAGGACGTGGGCGGGGGTGACGGTGAGCGGATGCCGCGCGCATGAATCATGCGGCCAGGCGTGCTTCCCCGGGCACCTTGACGCGATTCGGCGCGGGGGTAACGTGGTGCCCGTGGACGGGGCCGCGTGGTTCGATGCGCCGGACTATGAATTCGCCCGGCAGGTGCTGCAGCGCGGTGTTGCCGCACTGTATCTCGTTGCGTTCCTCTCCTCCCTCAACCAGTTCCCCGCCCTTCTCGGCGAGCGCGGGCTCCTTCCTGTTCCGGACTACCTGAAGGCCTTCAGCCGGATGCGCAGGCCCACGCTGTTCCGCTGGCGGTACTCGGACCGGCTGTTCCGGGCCGTCTGTGCGGTGGGGCTGGTCGTCTCCGGCGTGCTGGTCCTCGGTCTCCCCCAGCTGGGTCCGCCGTGGCTGCCGCTGATCGCGTTCCTGGCGCTGTGGCTGCTGTACATGTCGGTGGTCAACGTGGGCCAGACGTTCTACGGGTTCGGCTGGGAGATGCTGCTCCTCGAGGCCGGTTTTACCGTGGCTTTCCTGGGATCAGACCAGACCGACCCGCCCCGGACCATCCTGATCCTCGTGGCCTGGTTGGTGTTCCGGCTGGAATTCGGGGCCGGCATGATCAAGATCCGCGGCGGCCGCGAGTGGCGCGACCTCACCGCCCTGTACTACCACCACGAGACCCAGCCGATGCCGGGACCGCTGAGCCGCCAGGCGCATCTGCTGCCGAAGCCCTTCCACCGGCTGGAGGTGGTGGGCAACCACTTCGCCCAGCTGGTGGTGCCGTTCTTCCTCTTCGCGCCCCAGCCGCTGGGCAGCATCGCGGCGGGCATCATCATCTTCACGCAGCTGTGGTTGGTGGCCAGCGGCAATTTCGCGTGGCTGAACTGGATTGCGATCGTGCTGGCCTTCGCCGGCGTCAGCGATTCCGTGGCGCACACGGTGCTGCCCTTCATTCCGCTGGACTGGCACGATGCCGGGGAGACGCCGCTGTGGTGGCTTCTCATCACGCTGGCCGCGTCGCTGCTCCTGGTGGTCCTCAGCTACTGGCCCATCAAGAACCTGTTCTCGCAGTACCAGCTGATGAATGCCAGCTTCAACCGCTGGCAGCTGGTCAACACCTATGGCGCGTTCGGCACGGTGACCAAGCAGCGCATCGAGGTGGCGGTGGAGGGCACCCTGGACGAGGACCCGGACGAGGCGGCCGACTGGCGCGAGTACGGCTTCAAGGGAAAACCCGGCGAGGTGCACCGGCTCCCCCGCCAGTGGGCGCCCTACCATCTGCGGCTGGACTGGCTCATGTGGTTCCTGCCCCTGCGCACCGTCCACGAGGAATGGTTCTATGCCTTCCTCGGCAAGCTGCTGGAGGCTGATGCAGCCATGCTGCGGTTGCTGCGCCATGACCCGTTCGACGGCGAACGCCCCCGCTGGGTGCGCGCCCGCACCTACCTTTACCGCTTCGCCACCCGGGCGGAGTTCCGGGAGACCGGCCAGCGCTGGATCCGGACACCGCTCTACGAGGCGATTCCGCCCATTTCCCTGCGGGCAAGGAAATGAAGGCGGCTTGACTGCGCGGGACTACCGGGCCCTGCGGAGCACCGACTCCGCGTGCCGGAGGATCGGGCCGTCGATCATCCGGCCCTGGTACTGGAACACGCCGGTCCCGGCTTCCTTTGCCGCCTCCAGCAGGTGCGTGGCGGCTGCCACGTCCTCGCCCGAGGGTGCGTAAGCGGCACGGACGGCGGCCACCTGGCTGGGGTGGATGCAGGCTTTGGAGCCGAACCCGGACGCGGCGGCATCCCGGGCCTCCGCGGCAAGCCCGTCAAGGTCCGGAATGTTCACGTAGACGGCGTCGACGGCCTGCTTCCCGGCTGCGCCCGCTGCCAGGAGCACGGAGGAGCGGGCGTGCAGGGCCACGGCGCGGTAGCCGCCGTCGTCGTTCCTGCTGGACGTCCCGCCGAGGGAGGCCAGCAGGTCTTCCGCCCCCCACATCATGGCCACCACGTTGGGTTCGGCGGCAATGGCGGGTGCATGGACCACGCCCGCGGCCGTCTCGCACAGGGCAATCACATGGAAGTCCGGCAGGGCCCGGAGCTGGCTCGCGCTCTCGGCCTTGGCAAGCATGACCGTGCGGTAGGGCGTGTGCGCCAGGCAGTGCAGGTCCTTCTCGAAGTCCTCGGTGCCGGCCGGGTTGATGCGGATGATGGTCCGGCTGGGGTCGAGCTCCGGCCCCTCGCCGGAGCCGCCGAGCTGGGCCAGGATGGCGCCCCGTGCCCGCTGCTTGTCTGGCGCGGCCACCGCATCCTCGAGGTCCAGAATGACGGCGTCGGCGCGTTCGGCGGCCTTTTGGTAGCGTTCGGGACGGTCGGCTGGGCAGAAAAGCAGGGCAGGGCCCATCACAAAAGTCATAGCTTCATTGTCCGATTATTTGTCCCGCTGCGCCTCTATATGCGCCTCGCGCGTCCACATCAGGCAGCTCCGGGTGGCAAGTGCCACCACAGTTCCGTCCTGGTTGCGGCCGGTGTGCTGCATGGTAACCACGCCCTGCCCGGACCGGGATCCGGACAGCCGTTTCCCGGTGATGACCGTCTCCGTATAGAGGGTGTCTCCGTGGTAGAGCGGGTGCGGGAAGGAGACGTCCGTCAGCCCCAGCTGCGCAATGATGGTGCCCTGCGTCAGCTGGCCGACGGACTGCCCCACCACCGTGGCCAGCGTGAACATGGAGTTCACCAGCCGCTGGCCGAAGGGCTGGCCCGCACTCCAGGCCGCGTCCAGGTGCAGCGCCTGCGTGTTCATGGTCATGGTGGTGAACAGGACGTTGTCCGCCTCCGTGACCGTCCGGCCGGGGCGGTGGGCGTAAACGACCTCTTCCTCGAGTTCCTCGAAGTAGAGTCCGCGCTGCTCGACGACCCGGGCACCGCCGGTGGCTGGGCCCGGCGAAACCGCGCTCATACGGTGAGTTCCTGGTCTTCCTCATACAGCTCCGCACCGGTGGCCGCGGCAACATCCTCTGCCGAGACGTTGGGGGCGAGCTCACGCAGGATCAGGCCGTCAGGGGTCACGTCGAGGACGGCGAGGTCGGTGATGATGCGGTCCACGCAGGCCTTGCCCGTCAAAGGCAGCGAGCAGCGGTCCACGATCTTCGGTTTCCCGCTGCGGTCCACGTGCTCCATCATGACAATCACCTTTTTGGCGCCGAAGACCAGGTCCATGGCGCCGCCCATCCCCTTGACCATCTTTCCGGGGATCATCCAGTTGGCGAGGTCCCCGTTGGCGGCCACCTCCATGGCGCCGAGTACGGCCACGTCCACGTGGCCCCCGCGGATCATGCCGAAGGACTGCGCCGAGTCGAAGAACGCCGCGCCCTTGTTTACCGTGACGGTCTCCTTGCCGGCGTTGATGAGGTCCGGATCCACCTCGTCCTCGCCGGGATAGGGCCCGACGCCGAGGATGCCGTTTTCGGAGTGCAGCACCACTTCGACGCCGGCCGGGATGTAGTTGGGAATCAGGGTGGGCATGCCGATGCCCAGGTTCACGTACTGGCCGTTGCTCAGCTCCTGCGCCACGCGGGCGGCGAGCTCATTGCGGGTCCAGCCCTTGCCCTCGGGATGCGAGGAAGCGGCCCGCCGGTACTCGTGGCGGACTGCTTCGGGACGGGGAGCCAGGGGGCTGTTGGGGTCCATGTTCACGCTCCTGCCTGTTCGGTGGTGCCTGTGGTTCCTGCCGCGGCGGTGGTTCCCGCTGTGCCGGCAGCAGCTGGCTGGGCCGCCGACGCAGCGGACAGTGCCACCGTCCGCTTCTCGATGCGCTTCTCGGGCTCGGGCACCACGACCACCCGCTGGACAAAGATGCCCGGCAGGTGGACATGTTCGGGGTCCAGCTCGCCCGGCTCCACGAGTTCCTCCACCTCCGCGATGGTGATCCGGCCCGCCATGGCGCAGAGGGGGTTGAAGTTCATGGCCGTGGCGTGGAAGACCAGGTTCCCGTGGCGGTCGCCCTTCCAGGCATGGACCAGGCCGTAGTCGGGGGTCAGGGATTCCTCGAGCACGTAATCGACGCCGTCGAAGCTCCGCACTTCCTTGGCCGGCGACGCGATGGCGATGCCGCCGTCGGCGTCGTATTTCTGCGGCAGGCCGCCGTCGGACACCTGGGTCCCCACACCCGCCTTGGTGTAGAAGGCGGGGATGCCGGCGCCGCCGGCGCGGAGTTTCTCGGCCAGGGTGCCCTGCGGGGTCAGGACCACCTCCAGTTCACCGGCGAGGTACTGCCGGGCGAACTCCTTGTTCTCCCCCACGTACGAGCTGACGGTCCGGCGGATCCTGCCGTCCTTGAGGAGGATCCCCAGGCCCCAGTCGTCGACGCCGCAGTTGTTGCTGACCGTCTCCAGGTCCTTGGTGCCGTGGCGGTGGAGGGCATCGATGAGCGCCACCGGGATCCCGCACAGTCCGAAACCCCCGACGGCGAGCGACGCGCCGTCGGATATGTCGGCGACCGCTTCGTCAGCGCTGGCAACAACCTTGTCAATCATCGTTGATCCTTTCGGCGTCTCCGCAGACTCTCGACAGACACGGCCACCGGGCCCGTTACAGCCCCAGTTCCCGGGCGATCAGCATCAGCTGGACCTCCGTGGTGCCCTCCCCGACCTCCAGGATCTTGGAGTCCCGGTAGTGGCGCGCCACGGTGAACTCGTTGATGAAGCCATAGCCGCCGAATACCTGGGTGGCATCCCGCGCGTTGTCCATGGCCGCCTCGCCTGCGACCATCTTAGCTATGGCCGCCTGCGTCTTGAACGGCTTCCCGGCGAGCATCCGGGCGGCCGCGTCGTAGTACGCCAGACGGGCCGTATGGGCCCGTGCCTGCATGCGTGCGATCTTGAAGGCGACGGCCTGGTGCTTGCCGATATTTGTCCCGAAAGCGCTGCGGTCCTTGGCGTAACGGACCGAGAGATCCACGCAGCCCTGCGCCGCGCCGGTGGCCAACGCAGCGATGGCGATCCTGCCCTCGTCCAGGATGGACAGGAAGTTGGCGTAGCCGCGGCCCCGCTCCCCCAGCAGGTTCGCCTCGGGAACCGTGACGTCCCGCAGGGTCAGGGGGTGCGTGTCCGAGGCATTCCAGCCCACCTTGTTGTACGCCTTCTCCGCTTTGAAGCCGGGCGTGTCGGTGGGCACCAGGATGGTGGAGATTTCCTTCTTGATGCTGCCGTCCTTGCGTTCCTGCTGGCCTGTGACGGCGGTGACGGTCACCAGTTTGCTGATGTCCGTTCCCGAGTTGGTGATGAATTCCTTGTTGCCGTTGATGACCCAGTTCTTTGCGTCCCCGTCGCCTTCCAGCCGGGCCATGGTCTTCGTGCCGCCGGCGTCGGAACCGGCCTCCGGTTCGGTCAGGCCGAAGCCGGCGAGCGCCTTTCCCGATGCGAGCAGCGGCAGCCATTCCTGTTTCTGGGCCTCGTTGCCGAAGCGGTACACGGGCATCGCGCCGAGTGACACTCCTGCTTCGAGCGTGATGGCCACGGACTGGTCCACGCGACCCAGCTGTTCCAGGGCGAGGGCCAGTGCGAAGTAGTCGCCTCCCATGCCGCCGTATTCCTCCGGGAACGGCAGCCCGAACAGCCCCATGTCGGCCATTTGCGAGACCACTTCGTAGGGGAAGCTGTGTTCCTCGTCGTGTTTGGTGGAGACGGGTGCCACCACCTCGTCGGCGAATTCGCGGACGGTCTTGCTGAGGTCCTGGTATTCCTCGCTGAGGTCAAAATCGGCCATCGCTAGGCCTCCTTACGTTCTTCTGCTGGATCATGGGTTGCGGGCTGTTCCGCGTGGATGGTGGCGACGACCTGGTCGGCCTTGACCAGGTCACCTGTGGCGACGCTGATATGGACGGTCCCGGAGACTTCGGCCACGAGCTGGTGCTCCATCTTCATGGCCTCCACGGACAGCAGCGCCTGACCTGCCTCCACAGGGTCTCCGTCGTTCACGGCAACGGAGACGACGGTTCCCGGCATGGGCGACCGGACTTCCGGATCGGCGGCGCCCTCTTCGCGCTCGACGGCGGCCAGCACCCGCGCGAGGCGGGACTCGCGGGTGAGGACTTCGAGCCCGCTGGACCAGCCGCCGCTACCCAGGTAGAGGTGCCCCGGGCGCCCTTCCCGGAGACCGCCGTCGGCATGCTTCTCCCGGGAGCCACCGATGGCGAAGGTGTGTCGCAGGCCTTCCACCTCGATGGTGATGACGTCAGTGGCGGCCGGCCCCGGGACCCGCACC
This sequence comes from Arthrobacter globiformis, assembly GCF_046536215.2. Taxonomy (GTDB): domain Bacteria; phylum Actinomycetota; class Actinomycetes; order Actinomycetales; family Micrococcaceae; genus Arthrobacter; species Arthrobacter globiformis_E. Next base: position 1,354,655 of record NZ_CM143421.1, read on the forward strand.
GCGCGCGCCGGCCCGTCGTCGACGCGGGCCAGGGCACGGACACCCTCTTCGTCGACGCCGTCCTTAGGGGTGATGGCCTGAGGGGTGATGGCCTGCGGGGTGACGGCCACGGTGGCCATCGACCCGCCGGGAAGGCCGAAGCTGATCCGCCAGGCCGCGGGGGCGCCGAGGCGCCAGCCCCGGGCACTGTCCCAGGGCGACCCGGCGCTTGCCCGTCCCCGGCGGGATGCAGCGGCCTCGGCGTCGCCACACCACAACCGGAGGGCGGCAGCCGTGAGTTCGGTGTCACTGATGTCCCGGAACGCCAGCTCAGGCATCTTGCGGTCGATCAGCGTGGTGTCCAGGCGGCCGGCGCGGACGTCGTCGTCGTTGATCAGGAGCCGCAGGTATTCCACGTTGGTGTCGACGCCAAGGACGGTGTAGTGCTCCAGTGCCGCGTCCAGCCTGTCGAGCGCGGCCTTGCGGTCCGTTCCCCAGGCGATGACCTTGGACAGCATGGGGTCGTAGTCGCTGGAGATTTTCAGCCCCGGAAGCAGCGACGAGTCGATCCGCACGCTCCGGCTTTGGAGGTCCGGACCGCCCGGGGGCGTAAATAGGCCACCGTATTCGTCGAGGAGCACCACCTCGCCCGAGGACGGCAGGAAGTTCCGGTGCGGCGTTTCGGCGTAGACGCGTGCCTCCGCGGCATGGCCGTTAAGTTCGACGTCGCCCTGTCCGACGGTGAGTACCTCACCGGCGGCGATGCGCACCTGCCATTCGACGAGGTCGATGCCGGTGACCATTTCCGTCACCGGATGTTCCACCTGGAGGCGGGTGTTCATCTCCATGAAGAAGAACTCGTCCGGGGAGTCGTCCGAAACGAGGAACTCCACGGTGCCGGCGCCGGTGTAGTGGACGCTGCGGGCGGCCTGGCACGCGGCCTCGCCGATCTTCGCGCGGACCGCGTCGCCGTCGGGCAGCGATTCGAGCAGCGGTGACGGGGCCTCCTCGATGACCTTCTGGTGCCGCCGCTGCAGGGAGCACTCACGCTCCCCCAGGTGGATGACGTTGCCGTGCGTATCCGCCAGGACCTGCACCTCGATGTGCCGCGGGGACGTCACCAGGCGTTCCAGGAACAGGGTGTCGTCCCCGAAGGCGCTCGCGGCCACGCGCCGTGCGGTGCCAAGGACAGCCGGCAGGTCCTCCGGGCGCTCCACTGTATGCATGCCCTTGCCGCCGCCGCCGGCCGAGGGCTTGATGAGCAGGGGGAAGCCCACGGCCGGAGCGGCGGTAATGAGTTCCGCATCGGTCATGCCGGGCTCGGCGATGCCCGGGACCACCGGAACCCCGTACCCGGACACGTGGTTCTTGGAGCGGATCTTGTCGCCCATGACCTCCAGGGCCTCGACCCCGGGGCCGATGAAGGCGATGCCGGCGGCGCCCAGTGCCCGGGCGAAGTCCGCGTTCTCGCTGAGGAAGCCGTAGCCGGGGTGCACGGCCTGGGCGCCGGTGTCCTGGCAGGCCCTGATCATCGCGTCGATGCTGAGGTAGCTCTGCGCCGCCGCGGCCGGGCCGATCCGGACGGCGGTGTCGGCTTCGCGCACGTGGCGGGCACCGGCGTCGGCATCGCTGTAGACCGCAACCGAACGGATACCCATGGCGCGCAGTGTCCTGATCACCCGGCAGGCAATCTCGCCGCGGTTGGCCACCAGGACGGTGCGGAACATGTTCTCGGAAGTCATCTCTGGCTCACATTCGGAAGAGGCCGAAGGAGGACTCCGGCAGCGGGACACGGGAGACGACGTCGAGGGCCAGGCCCAGCACGGTGCGGGTATCCGCGGGGTCGATCACGCCGTCGTCCCACAGCCGCGCGGTGGAGTAGTACGGGCTGCCCTGGCCCTCGTACTGCTGGCGGATGGGCGCCTTGAAGGCTTCCTCGTCCTCGGCGGACCACTCCTGCCCGGCAGCCTCGAACTGGTCACGCTTGACGGTTGCCAGGACGCTTGACGCCTGGTTGCCGCCCATGACCGAGATCCGGCTGGCCGGCCACATCCACAGGAAGCGCGGCGAATAGGCCCGGCCGCACATCGAATAGTTGCCGGCGCCGAAGGACCCGCCGATCACCACGGTCAGCTTGGGCACGCGGGTGGTGGCCACGGCGGTGACCATCTTGGCACCGTTCTTGGCGATGCCGCCCTGCTCGTAGTCCTTGCCCACCATGAAGCCGGAAATGTTTTGCAGGAAGAGCAGCGGAATGCCGCGCTGGTCGCACAGCTCGATGAAGTGGGCGCCCTTGAGGGCCGACTCGCTGAACAGCACGCCGTTGTTGGCCACGATGCCCACGGGATGGCCGTGAAGCCTGGCGAAACCGGTCACCAGGGTGGGGCCATAGTTTTTCTTGAACTCATGGAAGCGGCTGCCGTCCACCAGCCTGGCGATCACCTCGCGGACGTCGTACTGCGCGTTGACGTCCGTGGGCACGGCGCCGTAGAGCTGGCCGGGCTCGGCAACGGGGTCGACGGCGGTGTCCACGTCCCAGGCGGGCGCGGCGGGTCCGGGAAGCGTGGCGACGATGTCGCGGACGATCTGCAGGGCGTGTTCGTCGTTTTCGGCGAGGTGGTCCGTGACGCCGGAGATCCGGGAGTGCACGTCGCCGCCCCCGAGCTCCTCCGCGCTGACGATCTCGCCGATGGCCGCCTTCACGAGGGGCGGCCCGCCCAGGAAGATGGTGCCCTGGTTGCGGACGATCACCGTTTCATCGCTCATCGCGGGAACGTAGGCGCCACCGGCGGTGCAGGAGCCCATGACGGAAGCGATCTGGGGAATCCCGGCGGCGGACATCCTGGCTTGGTTGTAGAAGATCCGGCCGAAGTGGTCCCGGTCCGGAAAGACCTCGTCCTGCTTGGGAAGGAACGCCCCGCCGGAATCGACGAGGTAGATGCACGGGAGCCGGTTCTCGAGGGCGATCTCCTGGGCCCTGAGGTGCTTCTTCACCGTCATGGGATAGTAGGTGCCGCCCTTGACGGTGGCGTCGTTGGAAATCACCAGCACGTGGCGGCCGTGCACCAGGCCGATGCCCGCGATGATGCCGGCACCCGGTGAATCGTCGTTGTACATGCCGTTCGCCGCCAGCGGGGCGATCTCGAGGAAGGGGCTGCCGTCGTCGAGAAGGCGGTCGATCCGCTCCCGGGGCAGCAGCTTGCCGCGGGCCATGTGCCGCTCGCGGGATTTTTCCGGGCCGCCCAGGGCCGACGTCGCAAGACGCTTCCGCAGCTCATCGGCGAGCGCGCGCTGAGCGAGGCTGTTGGCCTCGAATGCGCTGCCGGCGGTGTCCAGCCGGCTGGCGAGTGTCTCCATTGACCGCTTCCATTCCCGGGCACTTCCGGCGGCAGTCCTGCCGCATTTCGGTTAGTGCCTCGTAACTGAGTTTAGGTTAGTCTCTAGTAACTGTGATGTCCAACACAGGATGTTGGTAGAGTTCTTGGGTTCCGAGGAGGAAAAGTGCCCACCACAGATCACGGAGAGCTCACCGCTCCTGTCCAGGCCCCAAACGGTCCGGAGGCGTCCGTCCCCACACAGCGCAGCCGGGCGAAGGAGTCCCGCCGGCAGGCGCTCCTGTCCGCAGCGGCCACACTCTTTGCGGTCAACGGGTTCAACCGGGTTTCCCTCGAGGACCTTGGCGCCGCGGCCGGCGTGAGCGGACCCGCCGTGTACCGCCACTTCCCCGGAAAGCAGGCCGTACTGGGTGCACTGCTGCTCACCGTCAGCCAGGACCTGCTCGACGGGGGCCGCCACGTGGTTGCCGACGCGGCCGATCCTTCTTCGGCACTGGCCCGGCTGGTGCAGTTCCATGTGGACTTTGCCCTCAGCAACCCTGACGTGATCCGGGTGCAGGACAGGGATTTCAGCAACCTGACCGGCGAGGACCAGGCACAGGTGCGGGCCCTGCAGCGCAGTTACGTGGAACTGTGGGTGGACGTGCTGGCGGGTATCCACGGCACCACCGACACTGCCGATCTCCGCATGCGCGCCCACGCCACCTTTGGCCTCATCAACTCAACACCGCACTCCGTCCGCAGCCACGGCCGGCGGGTGGCCATCAAGTCGGCGCGGCCGCTCCTGGAGAACATGGCGCTGGCGGCTCTCCTGGTGACGGCCAGCCCGCTCGGCGAGTAGCCCTGCTGGCCGGGTCACATCCCTCTCACGCCCATGCCCTGTCGGGTCCCGCGCCGAAACGGGACACTGAGACGCCGACACGCCGGGGTTTCAGCGGTTAGACGATATGAAGTGTGGTCGGGGGTCCTACACGTCCGGGCCGGCCATTATCGCCGGGCGGTCCTGCAGCGCCAGCTTGATGTGGGTCGGTGCCATGTTCCGAGAGGGTGGCGCTGCAGGGCCTGTTCCCGGCGGTGATGTCCTTTATCCCGGGACGGGCAGGTTCTGGCAGGAGTACGGGGGGCCGGGGCCTTCTGTTTCACAGCGTCCGTGGGTTGCCATTAGCGGCTCCCGTGGCCTGCGAAGCTGCTGCGGGGTGCAATGGTAGTGCCACATGTGAGGTTGGGAGGTCCCGGCTATGTTCGAGCATACTTTCATTGGTCTTGATGTTCACGCGGTCAACGTCGTTGGGCACGCATTGAACCCGGACACTAGTGAGATCACACGGCATACCATGGCGCCTGACCCGGCCGTGGTGCTGGAGTGGGTCAGTCGGTTCGAGCCGCCCGTCAAGGTCGTCTACGAATCGGGCCCGACAGGGTTTGTCCTGGCACGCCATCTGCGGGTTGCGGGGATCAATTGCGTGGTCGCAGCATCCTCGAAGCTGCTGCGCGCACCCGGGGACCGGGTGAAAACCGACCGGCGGGACGCCAGGGTGCTGGCCGAAATGCTCGCGGTCGGTTCGGTCACCGAGGTCCGCATCCCGGACCCTGACGAAGAGTCCCTGCGGGATCTGTCGCGGCTGCGCTCCGGTGCGGCCAGGGACCTCGCGCACGCCCGCCAGCACGTGAACGCCATCCTCTTGCGCCACGGCATCCGCTATCCGAAAGCCACCCGGTGGACAAAAGAACACCGTCTTTGGCTGCACCGCCAGCACTTTGACGAACCGGCGCTTCAGTTCACCTACGACGCCGATGTCGAGCAAGCCGAGCTGCTCGCCGCGCACCTGGCACGCATCGACAAACAGGTCGCCGCCACTGCCGGTGCGTGCCGCTATGCTCCAGTGATTGCCGCCCTGATGTGCCTTCGTGGCATCCAGCTCACGACCGCCTTCGGGCTGGCCGTGGAGATCGGCGACTGGACCCGCTTCACCGGCTCGACCATCGGGTCCCATCTCGGCCTGGTTCCCAGCGAAGAGTCCTCCGGCCCGTCACGCCACCAAGGCCCGATCACCAAGGCCGGGAACACCTACGCCCGCAAACTCCTGATCGAGGCAGCCTGGCAGCACCGACGCCCCTACGCCCGGCCCGGGGAACGGCTGCTGCGCCAGCTGGAGCTCGTCGCCCCGGCAACCCGCATCCGCGCCCTGGAAGGAAACCACCGGCTGCATCACAAATGGGAAGCCTTCGATCACCGCCACAAGATGTCACTGAAGGCCAACACCGCAATCGCCCGCGAGTTGGCAGGCTGGTGCTGGTCACTGGCCACCCCGCTCCAGCAAAGGCAACCCATGGCAGAACCCTGACCAGAACGTGCCTCCGAAAACGGTGGAAATGCGCTGGCAAGCAACCGGAGCCAACTCGAGAATGGACTATGAGCAGGCGGATCCAACCGTCGACGCTCGACCTTAGACACCGATAACGCTCCCGGCCGAACACATCGTCATGCGGTACCCAACCCGCGAATATCAGTCTGACACTGCCCAGTCGACACAAGACCCGCCACCACACACCCCACCAGACCGGACCGCACAGGATGAGCGGCCCCCGGAACCAAGACCGGGAGCCGCTCATCTATGCCTCTTGACAACTGAAGCTACATATCAGTCCCCGAATGCGGCTTCAAAGTGCCCCGTTTTGGTTTGGAGGTTCCTCTGGTTTGGCCCTGCGGCTACACCATCGCGAAGGCCATGCCGGGATCCGCGAGGAGGGCGCCGACGTCGGCCAGGAACCTGGACCCCTGTTCGCCGTCCACCAGCCGGTGGTCGAAGGACAGGCTCAGCGTCATGACCTGCCTCAGCGCGACCTGGTCCTGGTACTCCCAGGGCGTCTTCCGGACAGCGCCCATGGCAAGGATCGCAGCCTCCCCCGGGTTGAGGATGGGGGTGCCGGCGTCGATGCCGAAGACACCGATGTTCGTGATGGAGATGGTGCCGCCGGAGAGGTCTTCCGGGCTGGTCTTGCCGGCCCTGGCCGTGTCCGTCAGTTCCGCGAGCGCCGTCGAGAGGTCGACGAGCGTCAGGCGTTCGGCATCCTTGATATTGGGAACCGTGAGGCCGCGCGGTGTTGCGGCCGCGATGCCCAGGTTTACGTAGTTGAACTGCACGATCTCCTGGTTGGCCTCGTCCCACTTGGCATTCAGCCCGGGACTGCGCCGCAGGGCGATCAGGACAGCCTTGGCCACGAGGGTCAGCGGTGTCAGCTTATGGCCGGCGAAGGGCTTGCTTTCCTTCAGCCTGGCCAGCAGTTCCATGGCCGGAGTGACGTCGACCGTCAGGAACTCCGTCACATGCGGCGCCGTGAAGGCGCTGCTGACCATGGCGGCGGCCGTGTACTTGCGGACCCCCTTGATCGGCGTGCGCACCTCGCGCTCGCCCTGTGCCGGGGCGGGCTGCGCTTCCTGTGCTGCCAGTTCCTCGGCGGCCGCGGGAAGATCCCCACCGCCCACGAAATTGTGCACGTCGTCACGGGTGATCAAGCCGCCGGGGCCGCTCCCCGCCACCTTTTCCAGATCCACGCCAAGGTCCTTGGCCAGTTTCCGGACGGGCGGTGTGGAACGCGGCCGCTCGGCGGGTCTGGTCTCCGGGGCCTTCGTTTCGGCTGGCTTGGTTTCGACAGGCTCAACCAGCGGGGTCTTGGTTTCGACGGGCCCAACGAGCGGGGCAGGCTCAGCCACCGGGGCGGGCTGCGCCGCCAGGGTGCGCTGCCGCCGCGCGGGACGGCCGGTGCTTTCGACGACGGCGCCGTACCCCACGAGGTTGGGCTCCCGCCTGGGGAGCGCCGCCTCAGCCGGCGCGGCGGCGGCGGGCTGGTTGCCGGCGTCGTCCTTTACCTCGAACGAGACGATCGGCTTGCCCACCTCCACGACCGTTCCCGGCTGTTCATGCAGGGCCGTGATCACACCTGCGAACGGTGAGGGCAGTTCCACGACTGCCTTGGCGGTCTCCACCTCGGCGATGACCTGGTTCAGGCTGACGGTGTCCCCGACCCCCACCTTCCAGCTGACGATTTCGGATTCGGTCAGTCCTTCGCCGAGATCGGGCAGCCGGAATTCCTTGATCATGGTGGCGGTCATCCTTCCAGCCCGCTCAGCGAATTCGGCCGGCCCAGCGCGCGATCGACGCCGTCGAGGATCCGGTCCAGATTCGGCAGGTGGTGCATCTCCACCTTCGAATATGGGTAAGGCACGTCAAAACCGGTGATGCGGACCGGTGCCGCCTCCAGGTGATAGAAGCAGCGCTCGGTGATGCTGGCGGCAACCTCGGCGCCGAGCCCGCCCGACTGGCCGGCCTCGTGGGTGATCACGAGCCTGCCCGTCTTCCGGACGGAGGCCTCAACGGTGGCGAAGTCCACGGGAGCCAGGGACCGCAGGTCAATGACCTCAACGGAGACGCCCTCGTCCGCGGCCGCCGAAGCAGCATCGCGGGCAGTCTTCACCAGTGGCCCGTACGCCACAAGCGTGACGTCGCTGCCGTCCGCGACCACGCGGGCCTGGCCCATCGGCGGGGCTGATTTGGGGTCGAGAGCCTCGTCCACCTCGCCTTTGTCGTGGTACCGGCGCTTGGGCTCGAAGAACACGACGGGGTCATCGCAGGCAATGGCCTGCTGGATCATGGTGTGGGCGTCCTGCGGGCTGGCCGGGGTGACCACACGCAGGCCTGCCGTATGCGCGAAGTAGGCCTCAGGCGACTCGGAGTGGTGCTCCGGCGACCCGATGCCGCCGCCGAAGGGAATGCGGATGGTGATGGGCATTTTTACGGTGCCGCGGCTGCGGTAATGCATCTTCGCCACTTGGGACACGATCTGGTCGAAGGCGGGATAGACGAAACCGTCGAACTGGATTTCCACCACCGGCCGGTACCCGCGGTAAGCGAGGCCGACAGCCGTGCCCACAATCCCGGACTCAGCCAGCGGCGTGTCCACCACGCGGTGCTTGCCGAAGTCCTTCTGCAGTCCGTCAGTCACGCGGAAAACACCGCCCAGGGTGCCGATGTCCTCGCCCATGAGGACCACCTTGGGATCGTTGTCGAGGGATCTGCGGAGGCCGGAGTTAATTGCCCGCGCAAAGGTCATCTGCGTCATCAGCGTGCACCTTCTTCTTGTGTTGCCGCTTCGGGATCGCCGAAGGAGGCAAGGTAACGGGAGTAGTGGTCCTGCTGGCGCTCCAGCCAGGAGTTGGGGGTGCTGTAGACGTGCTTGAAGACATCCAGGGGTTCGGGGTCCGGCATGCCGACGCAGCCGGCACGCAGGTCACGGGCGACGGCGTCTGCCTTGGTCCGCACCCCGGTTTCGAACTCCTCGGTGAACAGGCCCTTCCGGTCAAGCAGCGCGTGGACCCGTCCGATCGGATCCTTGGCCGCCCAGTCCTCGAGCTCGTTGGGGTCGCGGTACCGGGTGGGATCATCCGCCGTCGTATGCGGGCCCATCCGGTAGGTGACGGCCTCAATGAACGTGGGACCTCCGCCCCGGCGGGCACGGTCGAGGGCCACCCGCGTGGCCGCCATGACGGCCAGCACGTCGTTGCCGTCGACGCGCATGCTCGGGAGTCCGAATCCGGTGCCGCGGTCCACAAGCTGGGTGTGGGACTGGACGCGCACCGGTTCGGAGATGGCCCAGTGGTTGTTCTGGCAGAAGAACACCAGCGGGACCTGGTAGCTGGCGGCGAAGACCATGGCCTCGCTGACGTCGCCCTCGCTGGTGGCGCCGTCGCCGAAGTAGACGATGGCAGCCGAATCGGCACCGTCGTTCTGGATTCCCATGGCATAGCCGGTGGCATGCAGGGTCTGCGCGCCAATGACGATCTGCGGGATGGCCAGGTTGAACTTGTACGGGTCCCAGCCGCCGGACGCGGCCCCGCGCCAGACACGCAGGATGTCCTTCAGGTCCACCCCGCGGCAGTAGGCCACGCCGTTCTCGCGGTAGCTGGGAAAAATAAAGTCGTCCTCGCGCAGTGCCCGCACGGATCCCACCTGCGAGGCCTCCTGGCCCAGCAGCGGCGGCCAGAGGCCCAGTTCGCCCTGGCGCTGCAGCGCGGTGGCCTCTTTGTCGATCCGACGGATCACCACCAGGTCCTCGTAGAGCGAGCACAGCTGCTCGTCTGATACGTCCTTGACCCAGGGGTCGTACTCCGGATGGCTGACGCGCTCCCCTGCGGGGGTAATCAGCTGGACCATGCTGTGGCCAGCGCCACCCTGGTGCCCTGTCTTGTTGTCCCGGCCGGCGGCTGTTCCGCCCTGGCCCGCATCGTCTGTCACCACTGTTGCCGCAACCTTCTGACGTCGTGTAACCATCCCGCGGCAGGACTCGTGATACCGCCGCATTCCGGCCTCCCGGGCGCCTTTGCCCCGGTTAATTGTGACCATACTCACAATGTTCAGGTGGTACAACCACCGTGGCTAAAACTGAGCACAATGCACTGTCTGGCAGCTCCAGACCGTGCTAGCCTTGCGCATTATGCAAGCTTTGGATGGCACAGACACCCGGTTGCTCTCCGCCCTGTCGCAGGACCCGCGCCGCACCGTGGTGGCTCTCGCGCAGAAGCTCGGACTTTCCCGCAACACCGTCCAGGCGCGGATGGCCCAGCTCGAGAAGAAGCACGCGTTCCTCTCGTTCGAGCGGCGCATCAATCCGGTGTCCCTGGGCTATCCGCTGATGGCCTTCATCTCGGTGCATGTACAGCAGCAAAAGCTCGGCTCCCTCGCCGAGGAGCTGGCCGCGGTGCCGGAGATCCTTGAAGGATACGGGCTGACGGGCTCGGCGGACCTGCTGCTGCGCGTGGTGGCACTGGACGCCGAGGACCTCTTCCGGATCAACGGGAAGATCCTGGCCTGCGACGGCGTCGAGCGGACCGATACGGCCCTGGCCATGGGTGAACTGATCCCATTCCGGATCCAGCCGTTGCTTGCGCGCAACTCCGCGGACGACTGACCGCCACAGACGGCCGTAACCACGGGACAACATCGCTGTTCCGGGCCGCCGGCGCTATAGGCTATTCCACAAAAGTGACCGGGCGCCGGCGTGCCCCGTTAGTTGGAGCGCCGCTGGTGCGGTGCCGGAAAGGCCCTCCCTTGAGCAATCCCCCGCTCCCTCCGCAGCAGCCCGGCGCGCAACAGCCCGGCCCCTACCAGCCGGGTCCGCAGCCACTTGGCCGGCGGTCGCTTCCGCCTTCCCCGTTCGGCCTGCCCGGCCTGCCTCCGGCCAAGAGCCGGAAGGGCCTCTGGATCGTCGTCGGCATTGTGGTAGGAGTACTCCTGCTGGTGGTCGTCGGGGTGCTGCTCCTGGTGAACCTCGTGGGCGGAGCCACCCGGCAGGCCGGGGACCTCGCCGACGACTTCACCAAGCTGGTCATCGCCGGTGACACGGACAAGGCCTACAACGACTACATGGATCCCAGCCTCAAGGAGCAGCTGAGCCGCGAGGAATTCGCTTCCGGCGTCAAGAGCCTCCAGCTGGACCCGGCCTGCACCCCCGCCTACGACGACCTCAAAGTCAGCACGCAGAACGAGAACAACATTGCGGACGTGGCCGGGCTCATCAAATGCCCGGGCAGGGACATCGAACTCGTGTACCGCTTCGCCGGCAAGGACGATCTGAAGCTGGTCACGATAAAGCTCCGGCCAAAGGCTTAATTCTCATCTGACCGGCACCCATCCACGCCCGCACCAGGGCCGAATTGCTTCCGAGGGGTCCGTCCGGGACTCCGCAACCAGGCCGGGGAAACAGCCCCGGCTCCTACCGGAAGGAAATTGGCCATGCGCAACTCACCCAACCGACTTGTCGCCACAGTCTTCGGAGCCGTCTACCTGCTGGTGGGCCTCGTCGGCTTCGCCGTGACCTCGGGGGTCGGCTTCTTCGCCACCGAAGGCGCGAACCTGATCATCTTCGAGATCAACCCGCTGCACAACGTGATCCACCTGGCCATCGGCGCCGCCCTGCTCTACGCCGGCGTCAGGGACATCCAGCTTTCGCGCACCGTCAACACGGCAGTGGGTGCGGTGTACCTGCTGGTGGGCATCCTCGGCCTGTTCCTGCTTAGCTCGCCGCTCAACATCATTGCCCTCAACGGAGCGGACAACGTTCTCCACCTGGCGAGCGCCGTCCTGCTGCTCGGCGTCGGCCTGTCCCTGGACAAGGTCCCCGCCACGGCCCGCGCCTAAGACACGCACCCGAGAGACCCCGCGCCAAGATGATGACCAGCCAAGCCATCCCGGCAGCCCCGGGAACCCCCGCCACGCAGGAAATGTCGCGTTCCGATGCTGTGCGGCTGTTCGCCGGCTTTGCCGGGCTCGGCGCCGCAGCGGTCAACCTCGCCGTGGCCTCCAGCCTGATTGCAGCCGCCGGCCCTGCCCTCCCGGCGAGGGCGGCCGGCGCCGCGGCCGCCCTGCTCTGGGGAACGGCCCTGCTGGGGTGGACGGTTACCGGGCTGGGAAGGAACCGTTTCCCGCTGCCCCGGACCTCTACTGTCCTGCTGCCCGCCGCTGCCGCCGTGCACGCGGGTGCCATCGTTTTGGGCGCAGGAAGCGGCATGGCTGGGCTGGGCATCAGCCACCTCGCCGCCCTGCTGCTGACCCTCATGATCCTCGCGGCGACGTCGTGGCTCGGCCGCCGGCCCCCGAGGCTTCCGGGCGGACCCGGCCAGGGCGGACCGGGCCAGACAGCAACGGTCCAGACCGCAACGGGCCAAAGCCGCCTGGGTGCCGGGCCAGTGCTCGCCGCCGCCTTCGCCGGGGCACTGCTGGTTGCCGCCATTACGACGCCGGGACTCGCCGCGTCGACGGCGGGCCAGTTCGCGGTGCCGCACGGAGTACACACCGGAGGCCACCACTCGCCTTGAGCCGCAGGCGCACCCTGGCGGCGGCAGGGTCCGACGGCGGCACGACGGCGGCAAGTTCCGGCGTCGGGAGACACGGCAGACGTGGCAGACACGGCAGGAGCCCCCGCGCGATGCGCGGGGGCTCCTGCCTGTCTAATCGGGCTTGCTAGTGCTCCACCGCCTTCTCGGCGCCCACTCCGGTCAGTGCGCGGACCTCCATTTCGGCCTGCTTGCTGCTGTCCTCCTGCCTCTTGTCCAGGACGGTGCCGAGCCATCCCAGCAGGAATGCCAGCGGAATGGACACGATGCCCGGGTTGCTCAGCGGGAAGATGGCGAAGTTGGCGCCCTTGATCATGGAGGTGGCGCCGCCGGACACCACCGGGGAGAGTGCGATCAGGATGATCGCCGCCGCGAGCCCGCCATACATGCTCCAGATCGCGCCCTGCGTGGTGAACCGGCGCCAGAACAGGGAGTAGATGATGGTGGGCAGGTTGGCGGAGGCCGCCACGGCGAACGCCAGCGCCACCAGGAACGCCACGTTCTGGCCGTTGGCGAAGATGCCGCCCAGGATGGCGAGGATGCCAATCACAATCACAGTGCGGCGGGCCACCTTAACTTCAGTGTCGGCGTCGGCCTTCCCCTTCGCGATGACGTTGGCATAGATGTCATGGGCGAACGAGGCGGCTGCGGTGATGGTGAGGCCGGCGACGACGGCGAGGATCGTGGCGAAAGCCACGGCCGAGATGAAGCCCAGCAGCAACGGCCCGCCCAGGTGGAAGGCCAGCAGCGGCGCTGCGGAGTTGACGCCGCCGGGGGCTGCCTTGATGGTGTCCGCCCCCACCAGGGCGGCGGCCCCATAGCCGAGGACCAGCGTGAAGATGTAGAACAACCCGATCAGCCAGATGGACCACACCACGGACTTGCGGGCTTCCTTGGCGGTGGGCACCGTGTAGAAGCGCATCAGCACGTGCGGCAGGGCGGCAGTGCCCAGTACCAGGGCGAGGCCCAGGGACATGAAGTCCAGCTTGGACGTTTCCGTCTTGCCGTACTGCAGGCCCGGGTTGAGCACGGCAGGGTTGTTGGCAGCGTCGACCGCGCCGCCCAGCAGGCTGGACAGGTTGAATCCGTAGATGGCCAGGACCCAAAGGGTCATGACGGCGGCCCCGGCGATGAGCAGGATGGCTTTGATGATCTGCACCCACGTGGTGCCCTTCATGCCGCCGATCAGGACGTACATGATCATCAGGGCGCCGACGACGATGATCACCAGCGCCTGTCCGCCCCAGTCACTGATGCCGAGCAGGAGCGAGATCAGGCTTCCGGCGCCGGCCATCTGGGCCAGAAGGTAGAAGAAGCAGACGGCCAGCGTGGAGATGGCGGCCGCGATGCGCACCGGGCGCTGCCTCAGGCGGAACGAAAGGACGTCTGCCATGGTGAACTTGCCCGTGTTCCGGAGCAGCTCCGCCACCAGCAGCAGGGCCACGAGCCAGGCCACCAGGAAGCCGATGGAGTACATGAAGCCGTCGTAGCCGTTGATGGCGATGGCGCCGGTGATCCCCAGGAACGAGGCTGCGGACAGGTAGTCGCCGGCGATGGCGGTGCCGTTCTGCGAGCCGGTGAACGAACGGCCGGCGGCATAGTAGTCGGCGGCGGTCTTGTTGTTGCGGCTGGCCCGGAGGACGATCACCATGGTGACGGCGACGAACAGGGCGAAGATGCCCATGTTCAGCAGCGTGGTGTCCTTGAGCGCGGCGACGTCAACCGCTGCGGGGATGGCGGTCATTGTGCCCCTCCGCCCAGTGCCGCGCTGCCGGACTTGTCATACTCGTGGCCTTCGATGCCGTGCCGGATGTCCGCGGCAATCGGGTCCAGGCGCCGGTTCGAGTAACTGACGTACCACCCGGTGATGGCGAACGTGGTCACGAATTGCAGCAGCCCCATGATGATGCCCACGTTGATGTTGCCCCACACCTTGGTGGACATGAAGTCCACGGCATAGGCGGCAAGGATGACATACGCGAAATACCAGAGCAGAAACGCGATGGCCATCGGGAACACAAAGCTGCGGTGGCGCTTGCGCAGGTCCTTGAACTGCTGCGTGGCCTGGACTTCCTCGAAGTCCGCGGACGCCGCCGCGTCCTGGGTTCGGGCATCGTTACCCATCATTCCTCCTCATTGAGATGAACTCCCACACGGCCCCACCCCACGGGCCACTGTGACTGCCATCACTGTGCGTCGCAGAGCGGACCATAGGCCAGTGGTTGCGCGCCGCCGGTCGGCAAACGGCGGCGATGCTGCGCCAAACGGCACGCGCTACGCTGGGCAGCATGCCGGATTCCCCTCTCTATTCCGCAGCCGCCGTGGCCGTCATCGCGCTCGCGGTGGCCGCCGTCGTCGCCGTCGGACTCAAGGTGCTGCGCTCCTTCCGCGAGCTGGGCACCGACGCCGAGCGGGCCACGTACAACACCCTCCACGCCGCCTCGAAAGCCGGCCGGCATTTGCGCACCGGCCTGAACCCGGCGGGTGCCGCCAAGGCCAGCCGGCAGCTGCGGGGCCTGCTTGGCTGCGACGCGCTGGCCATCCTGGATGTGTCCGGCGTGCTCGCCTGGGACGGGGCCGCCGAGGAACTGCGCCCAGGGCTGATGGAGCTCGCCGCGGACGTGCTCGCCAATGGCAGGACCCAGGTTTTCAACGCCGCGGACCTGTTGCTGCACTCCCCGGCGTCCGGACCCGCCAAATCCGGGCCGGTCGCGGCCGCCGTCGTGGCTCCCGTCCGGGCCGGCTCGCGCGTGGTGGGCGCCGTGGCGGCCTTCGCCCCGCAGGCGGGCGCAGGGCTGGTGCGCGCCACCACCGAAGTGGCCGACTGGGTGGCCACCCAGGTTGAGCTGGCTGAGCTGGACGCCTCCCGGACGCTCCTGATGGAAGCGGAGGTGCGGGCCCTCCGCGCCCAGATCAGCCCGCATTTCATCTACAACTCGCTGAACGCCATCGCCTCGTTCATCAACACCGATCCGGCCCGGGCGCGGGAACTGGTGGTGGAGTTCGCGGACTTCACCCGCTACTCGTTCCGGCGGCACGGGGATTTCACCACGCTGGCCGAGGAGCTGCGCTGCATCGACAGGTACCTGCTGCTGGAGCGGGCGCGGTTCGGCGAGCGGGTGCAGGTCAGCCTGCGGATCGCGCCGGAGGTGCTGAGCACGGTGATCCCGTTCCTGAGCCTGCAGCCGCTCGTGGAGAACGCTGTCCGGCACGGCCTGGAGGCGAAGGAGGGTCCGGGCCACATCACCATCTCCGCCAACGATTCGGGTGCGTTCGCGGAGGTCACCATCGAGGACGACGGCGTGGGGATGGATCCGGTGCAGCTGCAGTCCATGCTGGCCGGCCACGTGGACGGCGAGCATGTGGGCCTGCGCAACGTCGATGCCCGGCTCCGGCAGGTGTACGGGGACGAACATGGCCTAGTGATCGAGACGGCACCCGGTGAGGGCACGCTCATCACCATGCGGGTGCCCAAGTCCCAGCCGGACCACGATGCCTGAACCGAAAGCTAACCTAGGACCATGATTAACGTTCTCGTCGCCGACGACGAGCTGCCCGCAATCGAGGAGCTGGCCTTCCTGCTGGGCCGGGATGAGCGGATCGGCACCATCCTCCGTGCCTCCTCCGGCGCCGAGGCGCTGCGTGCCCTCGAAGCCGAGGCGGTGGACGCCGTCTTCCTCGACATCCACATGCCTGCGGTGTCCGGCCTGGACATCGCACGGGCCATATCCCGCAGCAGCCGGCCGCCCGCCGTCGTCTTCGTGACTGCGGACGAGGACTGCGCCCTGGAAGCGTTCGAGCTGGCGGCCGTGGACTACCTGCTGAAGCCCGTCCGGGCCGAACGGCTGGCCCGCTCCGTGGGCAGGATCAGTGAACTGATCCGCGACGGCGGGACCGCACCTGAGATGATCACCGTGGACCAGGGCGGCACCACCAGAATGATCCGGCGCGACGACGTCACGTACGTCCAGGCCCAGGGCGACTATGCCCGGCTCCACACCGCCGATGCCAGCTACCTGATCCGGGTTCCGCTCGCCGATCTGGAACAGCAGTGGGCCGACGCGGGCTTCATCCGCACCCACCGGTCCTACCTGGTGGCCCTCGCCCACATCTCCCATCTCAAGCTCGCCGCGGTCCGGCCCAGCGTGTCCGTCGAGGACGCCGAGCTGCCGATCAGCCGGCGGCACCTGCCTGCCGTCCGCGAGAAGCTTGAGGCAACCAGGATCCGGCCCCAGGCATGACGCGCGTCAGGGTCACGGCTCCCCGTTCGGCATCCCGCATTTCCGCCGACTCCCCGGCCGAGCCGCGGGAGTCCGCCGAGGAGTCGGCCGTCGGCCAGGTGTTCGTCCGCTCGCTCATCCGGTCCCAGCTCCGGCTGGCCCTGGTGGTGGCCGGCGGTTTCCTGCTAATCCTCGGCGCGTTTCCGCTGCTGCTTGCCGCCATACCGGGTCTGGCGGCGACCCGGATCGCCGGGATTCCGTTCGACTGGCTCCTGCTGGGCGCCGGGATCTACCCTGTGACCGGAATCAGCGCCTGGCTGTACATCCGCAGCGCAGCACGGAACGAGGCCCGTTACCGCGACCTCGCCGGGGAAAAGTGATGCGCCGATGAATCCGGCAGTGGGCATTGCGGCGGTCGCCGCCGTTTCCGTGGCGACGGCGGTGATCGGCTTCTACGGACTGCGGATCTCCCGCACCACCGGCGACTTCTATGTCGCCTCGCGAACCGTGCCGCCCTGGTGGAACGCGTCGGCGATCGGCGGCGAGTACCTGTCCGCGGCGAGCTTCCTGGGCGTGGCCGGCCTGATCCTGCTGTCCGGCACGGATGCCCTCTGGTATCCCGTGGGCTATACGGCCGGGTACCTGATGCTCCTGCTGTTCGTGGCCGCGCCGCTGCGGCGTTCCGGGGCGTACACCATCCCCGATTTCACCGAGGCCCGGCTCGATTCGCGGGCAGTTCGGCGCGTGACCAGCCTGGCCGTGGTCATTGTGGGCTGGCTCTACATCGTCCCGCAGCTGCACGGCGCCGCCCTGACCATCCGGACCACCACCGGGCTGCCGCCCTGGGCCGGCTCAACCGCCGTCGTGGTGGTGGTGTGCCTCACCGTGGTGGCCGGCGGCATGCGTTCGATCACCTTCGTCCAGGCCTTCCAGTACTGGCTGAAGCTCACGGCCCTGGCCGTGCCCCTCATCTTCATTCTCCTGGCGCTGGCAGACAACGGTTCACCCGCGCTGGCGGAGGCTGCCACGAACCCGGGCGGAGCGGATCCGGCCAGCCCCTACCAGAGCGTCTCGCTCCTAGTTGCCCTGCTGTTCGGAACGCTGGGGCTGCCGCACGTCCTGGTCCGTTTCTACACCAACCCGGACGGGCACTCGGCGCGGCGGACCACGCTGATCGTGCTGGGCCTGCTGTCCGTGTTCTATCTGTTTCCGACGGCGTTCGGCCTGGCCGGCAGGCTGTTCGCCCCTGACCTGGCAAGGGCCGGGCAGGCGGATGCACTGGTGCTGCTGCTTCCGGGCCGCCTCGTTGGAGGCCCCGCCGGCGAACTGCTGTCCGCCCTCGTCGTGGCCGGGGCCTTTGCCGCGTTCCTGTCCACGACGTCGGGACTCGTCGTCTCGCTGGCCGGTGTGATCAGCCAGGACGTCCTGGGCGGCAGCGTGCGCGGCTTCAGGGTGGCGGCGCTGGTTTCGATCACCGTTCCGCTCGGCCTGGCGCTGATGACAGACTCGCTGGCACTTGCCGGCAGCGTGGGCCTGGTCTTCGCCTTCACGGCGTCAACCATCTGCCCGGTCCTGCTGCTCGGCATCTGGTGGCGGGGCCTGACCGACGCCGGTGCCATCGCCGGCATGGTGACCGGTGGCCTGCTGTGCGGCGGCGCCATGGTAGCAGGGACGTTGCTCGGGGTGGCGGGGACGCCGCCGTGGCTTGCGCAGCCGGCGGCCTGGACGGTGCCGGCCGCCTTTACCGTGATGGTCCTGACGTCGCGTGCCACCAGTTCCCGCGTGCCGCGGACCATCACCAGGGTGATGAACAGGCTGCACACGCCCGAACGGCCGCTGGCCACGGAACGCTGAGCTGCCGGGGCCCGGCGGCCGGAGTGCCGATGGGCCGGCGGCGGGTCGGCCGCATCGTGACCCGGAGCGGCGGGGCCGGCCGTGGCCAGGCGGTCAGTCGATGGCGGCCATCAGCTCGACCACGCGGTCGAGGAACGCGTCCACCTGGGTCTCCTCGTAGCCGTCCTTGCCGACCGCGGGCCGGAAGACGGCCCGGCGCA
This sequence comes from Arthrobacter globiformis, assembly GCF_046536215.2. Lineage (GTDB taxonomy): Bacteria > Actinomycetota > Actinomycetes > Actinomycetales > Micrococcaceae > Arthrobacter > Arthrobacter globiformis_E. The sequence continues at coordinate 1,373,133 of NZ_CM143421.1, forward strand.
CGTTGTCAACGCTGAGGGGCTTGTCCTGCTCGAGGTAACCGATGAGGTCGCGGCACAGGGTATCGACGTCTTTGGTGTTGTAGCTGCGCGCCTTTTTCTTGACCGGGCGGCGGAACCTCTCGCCGTCGGGCCTGTGAAGGCGGCCGCGGAGCGTCCCGGACAGCTGTCCGATCTGGCGCAGCCAGGCGTCCTCGCCGCGTTCGGCAATGAGGTCGTCCCGCTCCCGGCGGGCGAAGGCGTCCTCCAGCCGGTCCAGGGCGGCGTCGACGGCGGGGGCCGAGTATCCGCCCTTGACGGGGTCGAAGGACACGGACCGGACGTCGGCGCTCTTGAGGGGGTGGGCGGCAGCCTCGGGCGTCTCCAGGGATACGCGGGCCTGCTGGAGGAACTGGTCCACCTGCTTGGCGTTGTAGCCGTAGTCGGTCCGCGCCACGCGTTCGAACGACGCGGGGATCTGACGCTTGCTGTCCACTCTCACCATGTTTCCTTCGATACTTCTTCGGCGGGTCGTAACCGCATTATTCTAGGGCGTTGCGCAGGGCCGGGTGCCAGGGATCCCCGCCGGAAAGACTGAGGCCGGCCATCACGGGCCTGCGCGGGCCGGGAAAACTCAGGCCCCGGAAAACAGGACGAACAGCATGAAGGCCACCGGCGAAGCGAACACGATCGAGTCCAGCCGGTCCATCACCCCGCCGTGTCCCGGCAGGATGCTGCTCATGTCCTTGACGCCGAGCTCGCGTTTGACCATCGATTCGGCGAGGTCGCCGGCAGTGGCGGCAGCGACCATGCCGATCGCCAGCACAACCCCCACCCACCAGGGCTTGTCCAGCAGGAAGATGCTGGCCAGGATACCGACGAGCATGGCGCCCGCGATGGATCCGGCAAAACCCTCCCACGACTTCTTCGGGCTGATCTTGGGCGCCATGGGGTGCTTGCCCAAACGGGCGCCCACGAGGTAGCCGAAGGTGTCGTTGGAAACCACCAGGAGCAGCAGGATGACGATCTGCCAGGCACCCTCCGGCACTGTTCCGCCGGGCCAGGGGCCTACCGGGGAAGCGCCGCCTTCGACGTGCAGGGGCAGCGCGGCGAAGCTGATCAGGAACGGCACCCAGGCGAGGGTGAAGACCCCGGCGAAAATGCTGCGGGCCGAGCCCGTCGCACTTTCCACCGACCGCCACAGGAGCACAGCGACGCTGCTCGACAGCATCGCGAACAGCAGGCTTTCCAGGCCCCCGAAGTAGGCCGAGAACGGCATGGCCACGGTACCCACCATGACCGGCACGATGGGCAGGCGCGTGCCGTTCGCTTCGAGGGCCCGGAAGACCTCCCAGACACCGAAAGCAGCGAACGTCGTAACGACGGCCACAAAGCCGAGCGGCAGGAAGAGCAGCCCGCCGAGCACCGCAAGGAGCATGGCCAGGCCCACGGCGATTGCTGCCGGCAGGTTGCGCCCCGCCCCGGGGGTGGGGTTGGGCCTTGGCTGGCGGGTCCGCGTTCGGGCCCGCGCACCGGGGGCCTGCTGTGCCTGGCCCATCAGACCTCGAGCAGCTCAGCTTCCTTGCGCTTGAGGAGCTCGTCGATGCCGTCGACGTGCTGCTTGGTGATCGCGTCGAGTTCCTTTTCGCCGCGGGTACCCTCATCCTCGCCGGCTTCGCCGTCCTTGACGAGGCGGTCAAGGGTTTCCTTCGCCTTGCGTCGGATGTTGCGGATGGACACCTTGGCGTCCTCGCCCTTGGACTTGACGATCTTGACGTATTCCTTGCGGCGTTCCTTCGTCAGCTCCGGGATGGTGATGCGGATGACGTTGCCGTCGTTGGACGGGTTGGCGCCGACCTCGGAATCACTCAGCGCACGCTCGATGTCGCGCAGTGCAGTCTTGTCGAACGGCGTGATGAGGATGGTGCGGGCATCCGGGATCGCGAAGGAAGCCAACTGCTGCAGCGGCGTGGGGGTCCCGTAGTACTCCACCATGACCTTGTTGTACAGTCCGGGGTTTGCCCGCCCGGTGCGGATCGAGGCGAAGTCTTCCTTGGCTACCTCAACCGCCTTGTCCATCTTGTCTCCGGCTTCGAGCAAGGTTTCTTCGATCACGATCTCTCCTCAGAAATTGGTTCCCGGCCAACCGGGCATTTCACAAACCTGGTCCCGCCCAGTGGCGGAACCGTCCTAGAAATATCCTAGCTGTAACTAGGGCGTGACCAGCGTTCCCAGCTTTTCGCCGCGGATGGCGCGCGTGACGTTGCCTTCGCCTTCCATGCCGAACACCACCATGGAGAGCTTGTTGTCCTTGCACATGGTCATTGCGGTCTGGTCCATCACGCGGATGTCGCGGCGGAGGGCGTCGTCGTAGCTGAGGTTTTCCAGCTTTTCCGCCGTCGGGTCCTTCTTAGGGTCGGCGGTGTAGACGCCGTCCACGCCGCTCTTGGCCATGAGCACCACGTCGGCGTGCACCTCGAGGGCGCGCTGGGCAGCCACGGTGTCGGTGGAGAAGTACGGCAGGCCTGCGCCGGCGCCGAAGATGACCACGCGGTTCTTTTCCATGTGGCGAATCGCGCGGCGGGGAATGTAGGCCTCGGCCACCTGGCCCATGGTGATGGCGCTCTGGACCCGGGTCTCAACGCCGGCCTGCTCCAGGAAATCCTGCAGCGCAAGGCAGTTCATGACAGTTCCCAGCATGCCCATGTAGTCGGCACGGGAGCGGTCCATGCCGCTCTGGGACAGTTCGGCGCCGCGGAAGAAGTTGCCGCCGCCTACTACGATAGCCACCTCGACATCGGGAACGGCAGCGGCGATCTGCTTGGCGACTGCGCGGACGGTGTCCGGGTCGACGCCCAGCTTGCCGCCGCCGAAGACTTCACCGGACAGCTTCAGGAGGACCCGGCGCCTGCTCTTCTCTGACTGGACGGGAGTGTTGACGGCTTCCATGATGCCTTCCGGTTTGGTGAACTCTGAGCTAGGTTATCGCGCATCCGGCCAGCGCTCACATTTCTTATGGGCCGGTGCATGCAAAAGGGGCGGCCACCGAAGTGGCCACCCCCTTGCGTGTCAGACTAGGAGCCGACGCGGAAACGCGTGAATGCGGTTCCCTTGACGCCGGCCTCTTCGAGGACCTGCGCCACAGTCTTCTTGGCGTCCTTGGCGAAAGCCTGGTCAACCAGGACCTCACCCTTGTAGAAGCCGGTAACGCGGCCTTCGACGATCTTGGTCAGGGCAGCTTCGGGCTTGCCCTCGGCCTTGGCGGTCTCCTCGGCAATGCGGCGCTCGGATTCGACCAGCTCGGCCGGAACGTCCTCGCGGGAGAGGTAGTTCGGGGCCATTGCCGCGATGTGGACAGCGACGTCGTGGGCCGCAGTGGTGGCTGCTTCACCTTCGCCGTCAACAGCGAACAGGACGCCGACCTGGGCCGGGAGGTCCTTGGAGGTCTTGTGCAGGTAAGCGTCGACCGTGGCACCCTCAATGCGGGCGATGCGGCGGACAACAACCTTCTCGCCGAGGACAGCGCCCTCTTCGACGACAACCTCGGACAGCGGCTTGCCGTCAACATCGGTGGCGAGCAGGGTCTCGAGGTCGGCAGCGCCGGACTCGACGGCGATCGCCAGGACCTTGTCAGCCAGCTGGATGAACTTGTCAGCCTTGGCGACGAAGTCGGTCTCGCAGTTGACCTCGATCATTACGCCGACGCCGCCGTCGACCTTGGCAGCAACCAGGCCTTCAGCGGTGGAGCGGCCTTCGCGCTTGGTGGCGCCCTTCAGGCCCTTGATGCGGATGATCTCGATTGCCTTCTCGGCGTCGCCGTTGGCTTCGTCGAGAGCCTTCTTGACATCCATCATGCCGGCGCCGGTGCGCTCGCGCAGAGCCTTGATATCAGCGGCAGTGTAGTTCGCCATGTGAACCCCTCTGTCTAGAAAATTTTTGTGTGTACGGACCGACAGGACGGCAGCTCACTGGGTGAGCGGCCATCCTGTCAGTTGCCCGGGCGCTGCGGACAGCGACCGGAAATCCCGATGAAGTTGTTACTTCGCGGAGTCGGTGCCCTCGGCGTCAGCCGGGGCTTCCTCAGCGGCGGGAGCAGCTTCGGCAGCCGGAGCCTCAGCCTTGCTGCCTTCGAGGAGCTCGCGCTCCCACTCAGCCAGCGGCTCTTCCGGAGTCTCGGTGGTGCCGGTTGCGCGCTGGTTGCGGGCGATCAAACCCTCGGCAACGGCGTCAGCAACAACGCGGGTCAGGAGGTTCACGGAGCGGATGGCGTCGTCGTTGCCCGGGATCGGGAAGTCGACCTCGTCCGGATCGCAGTTGGTGTCCAGGATGGCCACAACCGGGATGTTGAGCTTCTTGGCCTCGTCAACAGCCAGGTGCTCCTTCTTGGTGTCAACAACCCACAGCACGGACGGTGCCTTGGTCAGGTTGCGGATACCGCCGAGGTTGGACTCGAGCTTGGTCAGCTCGCGGCGCAGGAGCAGCAGTTCCTTCTTCGTGTAAGCGGAACCGGCGACGTCGTCGAAGTCGATCTCTTCGAGTTCCTTCATGCGCTGGATACGCTTGGCAACGGTCTGGAAGTTGGTGAGCATACCGCCGAGCCAACGCTGGTTGACGTACGGCTGGCCGACGCGGGTGGCCTGCTCGGCGATGGCTTCCTGAGCCTGCTTCTTGGTGCCGACGAACAGCACGGTGCCGCCGTGGGCAACGGTGGCCTTGACGAACTCGTAGGCGCGGTCGATGTAGGACAGCGACTGCTGGAGGTCAATGATGTAGATGCCGTTGCGCTCGGTGAAGATGAAGCGCTTCATCTTCGGGTTCCAACGGCGGGTCTGGTGTCCAAAGTGGACGCCGCTGTCAAGCAGCTGGCGCATGGTTACGACGGGCATGCCGACGCTCCTTCCGGCAGGTCATTCATGAGAGCGGCCGCGGCCGCTCTTACCCTGCCAATAGTTGACGGTTAGTTAGCCTTGCCCGGGCGGGCACAGGCTCCTGGCATCCATTGCACATCTCATCAGGACCGTTGCCGGGCCTGACCGCAAGAGGCGCAATCCTCCGCAGCAGGAAGCAACTGCTTACCGGTTGTGGAGGGCTGGATACGCGTAGTCAGCTGCTGCTCCCCCGCACTCCTGAATGGGGCGTGCTGACGCGACCCACTAATATGGAATGCGTTGAGGGCACAGCAAACTGCTCCACCAAGTGTACTACAGCGTCCCGCGGCAAATGCACCGGTTCCGGCGCACCGGGCGGCGTTTTCCACATAGGCCGAAGGTCCCGTTCCGGCGGGCGGATCAGTCGCCCATGCTGAGGGCATGAAAGCTTACGTGATGGCGGCGGTGCTCCTGCTCACGACGGCGGCCGCCGCACCTTCCGCTGCTACTGCGCCTTCCGCCGCCCCGGCTCCGTACTCCATGACAGCCGCCTCCCCCGTCCGCGCCCCTACGCCCGCGCCGGAGGGGTGGCGCTGGCCGCTTGCGCCGCGGCCGCCGGTCCTGCGCCCGTTCGATCCCCCGGACAAACCGTGGCTGAGCGGGCACCGGGGCGTGGACCTCGGCTCAGCGCCCGACGGCCCCGTCACCGCGCCGGAAGCCGGAACCGTCAGCTTTGTGGGCGTGGTGGTGGACCGGCCGGTCATCACCATTGATCACGGCAATGGCCTGCGCAGCAGCTTCGAACCGGTGCGGAGCACACTCAAGAAGGGCGCGTACGTGGCCAAGGGCGCCGTGGTGGGCACCCTGCTGACAGGCCACTGCGGCCGCTCCCCATGCGTGCACTGGGGCGTCCGCCGCGGAGAGGAGTACCTCAATCCGCTGTCCTTCATACTGGACCTGCGGCCCTCGGTGCTGCTGCCGCTGAAAGGCAGCGGGCCACCGGGAGGCTAGGCAGGTCACCCGGGTCGGACGGCGGCGACGGCGCTAGCGTCGACGGCTGCGCCGGCTAGGCGACGGCGCTAGCGCGGACGGGGGCGCCAGCTTAGGCGATGGCTCCGGCTTAAGGGCGGCGCCAGCTTAGGCGATGGCTCCGGCTTAATGGCGGCGCCAGCGTTGGCGCGGGGCCTGCTTAGACGATCGCGGAGACGCCGGTGATGGCCCGGCCGGCCACCAGGGTGTTCACTTCGTGGGTGCCCTCATAGGAGTAGATTGCCTCGGCGTCGGCGAAGATCTTTGCCATCTCGAAGTCCGTCACTATGCCGTTTCCACCGAGGAGGCTGCGGCCGATTGCGACGCTCTCCCGCATCCGTGCGGTGGTGAACGCCTTGGCGAGGGCGGACTGCTCGTCCTTGGCCTGGCCGGCATCCTCGAGCTGGGAGAGCCGCACCATCATGCCCATCGAGCTGACCGCGTTCCCCAGGATCTGGACCAGCTGGCTCTGCACCAGCTGGAAGGAGGCCAGCGGACGCCCGAACTGGTGCCGTTCCACGGCGTATCGCCGGGCCACATCGAAGGCAGCGAGCTGCTGGCCCACCGCCTGCCAGGCAACGGCAAGACGGGTGACCTTCAGGACCTTGTTGGTGTCGCGGAAGCTGTTGGCGTTGGCCAGCTTGAAGAAGTCCGGCACCGCCACATTGTCCAGCGTGATGTCGGCGTTCTGCACGGTCCGCAGCGAGATCTTGTTCTCGATCCTGGTTGCACTGAAGCCCGGCAGCGCCGTGTCCACAAGGAAGGCCTTGACCTGGTTGTCAGCGACATCGCGGGCGTAGACCACCACCCAGTCGGAAAATGTTGCGTTGCCGATCCAGCGCTTCGCGCCGTTGAGGATCCACCGGTCGCCCTCCCGCTCTGCCGTGGTGCGGGTGCCGCCGGCGACGTCGGATCCGCCCAGGGGTTCAGTCAGGCCGAACGCGCCTATCTTGCGCAGCGAGTAGATGTCCGGCAGCCAGGCATCCTGCTGCTCCCGGGACGCCAGGGCCTCGATGGAACCGGCAAAAAGGCCGTCGTGCACGCCCATGAAGGTGGCGATGGACGTATCCGCGCGGGTAACTTCCGCGTGCACGATGCCGGCGAAGAGATTCGAATAGCCCTGGCGGCGCACCGGGCTGACAAGGTCGAGCTCGGCCAGCTTGGGAATCAGGTCGAGGGGGAATTCGCCGCGGTTCCAGCAGTCCACGGCTATCGGCTTTACTTCCCGGGCCAGGAAGGAGCGGACCTCGGCCAGCCTGTCCTGCTCCTTGGAACTGAGCAGCTGCTCGAAGGCGAAGAAGTCCCCGTCAGCGTAGGGCAGGCTGTTGATGTCAATTGCAGCGGCGGACATGGCGCTCCTTCACACTGGCCGGCGTCCGCGATGGAACAACTACAGGGTGGAACAACTACACGGCACCGGCGGGCTAGTTACTGATCAGTAACTTATCCCAGTGTGCCGGAAAAAGGAAAGGGCCCTGATCTGCGAAAGACGCAGATCAGGGCCCTGAAAGTAGGGCTACTCGGACTTGAACCGAGGACCTTAGGATTATGAGTCCCGCGCTCTAACCAGCTGAGCTATAGCCCCATGCACCAGCCCCGCAAGGGCAGGCGCGCCCGGCCGGCAGCGGCCCCTAAAGGGCCCGTCGCAGGCGGGGCAGATTCACTCTAGCAAACCGGCGAAGGGCTCCAGACCACTTCGGCCACTGCTGGCCTCAGATGGCTGCGACCTTAGACAACCTTGTCCTCATAGTTCGCCCCGTAGTACAGGTCCTCGAACGTCTGCAGCGTCCCCTGGATGCTGTGCGGTTCCACCATGCACCGGCTGGCTTTGCCCATGGCCTTCCGGTCTTCCGCCGGCAGCCTGAAAATCCGGGTGATCTTGGCAGCGAGGTCGGCGCTGTCATGCGGCGTGAACAGGTAGCCGTTTTCGCCGTCCCGCACCAGGTGCGGAAGCGCCATGGCATTTGCCAGCAGGACAGGTGTCGACGCGGACATTGCCTCCAGCGTGACCAGGGACTGGAGCTCCGCGGTGCCGGGCATGCAAAACAGGTCGGCCCGGATGTAGGCCTCACGGAGTTCGTCGTCGCTAGCCAGTCCCAGGAACTTCACCCGGCTCTGCAGTCCCAGGCGTTCCACCAGGTCCTCGAGCGATTGCCGCACCTCGCCGCCGCCGACGATTTCGAGATGGACATTCAGGTCGGCAGGGGTGGCAGCCACCGCCTTGATGAGCACGTCGACGTGCTTCTCCTCGGCCAGGCGGCCAGCGAACAGCACTGTCGGGTGCTCATGCGGCTCAATGACCTCGTCGGGCTTGAGCTCGTAGGCTGCGGAGTCGATGCCGTTGGACAGCGGGAGCACCTTGCGCAGAAAGGCGTGCTGGTGCATCGCCTTGGCGGCCAGCGGCGTGGGCGTCGTGACGACGTCCGCCTGGCCCATGACCTTCCCCATGTCCTTCCAGGAGATCTTCCCGATGATGTCCTTGAACCACTGCGGGAACGGCAGGAACGGGTTGAGGTTTTCCGGCATGAAGTGGTTGGTGGCGACGATGCGGACGCCGCGCTTCACGGCCTCGTACAGGACGTGCTCGCCGATCATGTAATGGCTCTGGATGTGCACCACGTCCGGCTGGACCTTGTCGAACAGCAGGCTGATTTCCTTCTTGATCTCCCACGGGAAACAGATCCGGAAGTACTCATGCGTGAAAACGCTGTGCGAGCGGAGGCGGTGGACAGTGGCTTCGGCGCGGAACTCGGTGAAACTCTTGCCCTTGTCCTGCCGGCAGGCCAGCACGTGGACATTATGTCCGCGCGCCGTCATACCCTTGGCCAGCCGGTAGCCGAACTGGGCGGCTCCGTTAACGTGAGGCGGGTACGTGTCCGCCGCGATGAGGATGGTCAGTGGACGCTGGGCGTCGGGCATGGTCACGTAGAAAGCTCCTGGTGGTCATGGTGGTCGGCTGCGGCTGACCACACCGGCCTGCCGGCGCGTGGTGCACCGGCACATTCTTGCCTGGTCCGCAGTAAAAACCGGCTAGTGGGACGCCCTGCCCGTGGCCTTCCGAACTTCCTTCTTCCGCTTGGTGACCTCGGGATGGTGTCTTGAAAGGGCGATTACCCCCACGATAGCAAGGGTTGCCGCCGTACCCATGGCAATCGCCTGGACGGCGTGGACATCGGGGCGCAGCTCGCCAAGAATCGTGATGCCAATTGCGATGCCCACAATCGGGTCCACCACGGTGAGGCCGGCGATCACCAGATCCGGCGGCCCGGTGGAGTAGGCGCTCTGGACGAACCAGGACCCGAGTCCCCCGGCCGCGGCGATGGCCACCACTGAATACCACGGCACGTTGAGGAGGAACAGGCCGTTCGGGTCCAGGAGGTGCTTGCCGATGATCCTCGTCAGCACGGCCACGAAACCAAAGAGGATGCCGGCACCCAGGATGTAGATGAACGCGCTCATGCGGTGCTTGAACATGGCCGCGAGGCTGCCGAAGATGCCTACCGCCAGGGCCAGCAACAGCACCACGGTAAGTTCGTCCTCAGGCGTGACGTGGTGGCTCTCCTGCGTGACAGTCACGGCGAGCAGGACGAACAGCGCCGACCCCGTCACACATGCGGTTATGGCCACCACCGTGGCCCGGTTGATGCTCAGCCCCTGGTCCTTGGTGTTGACCACTGTGGTGATCACCAGGGCGATAGCGCCGATGGGCTGCACCACGGTGAGGGGTGCCGTGACCAGCGCGACGGAGTTCATCGCCATACCCATGCAGAGCAGGAGGAGGCCGAAGACCCACCGGGGGTTCCGCAGCAGGCGCAGGAAACCATTGGAGCTCAGCGCCAGGCCACCGGTGTCCGCCTTGACCGCACTGCCCTGGCGCTGGGCACCAAAGGCGAGGCAAAAGGCGCCCATGACCGCGAGCAAAACCGCAACCCAGACCATCAGCCGTTCCCGCCGTCGTCGGCCGCCAGCATTTTTCCTTTGCGTTGGATCGCCCAGAAATAGTTGTAGGCAGCAACCCAGTGGCCGACGAGTCCCAGCCCCAGAACCACCCAGGCGGCGACGAACCACGCTCCGGCGAACGGAATGGGCAGCTGGGACAGCACCAGGAGCGGGGTTCCGAGCAGGAGCAGGCCGGTGCGGGCCTTGCCCACCAGGCTGACGGGAAGGTCCGGGTGGCCGCGGAAGTAGAACAGGGACATGCCCAGCAGGACGGCGTCGGGAACCACCAGCGCTGCCAGGTACCACCACTGCACGACGCCGGCGATCACCAGGGTGACAGCGACGGCAATCATGGCCAGCCGGTCGGCGATGGGGTCCAGCACCCGCCCCAGCTTGGAGGTCTGGTTGAACCGCCGGGCGACGTAACCGTCCACCCAGTCGGTGCTGCCCATGATGGCCAGCACCAGCACGGCCAATCCGTACTCCTTCCGGGCCAGCACAAGCCAGATGAAGATCGGCACGCCCATGAAGCGCAGTACCGTGAGGAGGTTGGGGACGGTGTAGACCAGATCGCGATCGACATGCGGCTGCCCGGGGCGGGAACCAGCGCCGATGAATCTCATCAGGCCTCCCTCTCCGCGGCCGGCGGCCTTTTACAGTCTTCGTTCAGGGCAAAGCTCAGCTCTTGAAGAGTTTCCGCAGCAGAGTGAGCAGGACGGCGGTGGAGGCGGCGAGGGCAAGGAGCGGCTTCCAGCGCGCCTCGAGCTGCCCGGGCAGGGAGCCCGACGGGGCAGCGGAGCGGGCCGACGCCGACACGGCAGCGAAGCGTTCGGCCGCACGTTCGCGGGCCTCCTGGAACTTTTCGTTGCCTTCAGCGGCACGGTGCCTGGCGACGCCGAGCAGTGCCTGGGCCTGGGTCTTGACGTCCAGTTCCTCGCCGAGCTCGTCCCGGACACCGGTCAGGTGTTCACGGCGCTGCTTCAGGCGGCGGCGGAGTTCGGGCTCGGTGGGCACTGGAACCTCCACGGCCTCGGCGGCCTTCTTGGCTTCCTTGTCCGCCTTCTCCTTGGCCTTCTCCGCGGCCTTTGCCTCGGCGGCGGCCTTGGCCTGAGGCGAGTTGGGATCGAGCACGGCGGCGTCGAAGTCCGAACCCTCCTTCGCGATGCCCAGGTCGTGCTTGAGGCCGCGGACTGTGTCCTCGGGAATCAGCGGCATGGCCTGCTTGAACTTCCGGAGGCCGATGAGCCCGCCAATGAGGGCGATGAGGAGGAAGACCGCGCTGACGAGCAGGGCCGCCAGCCAGGCGGGCATGATGGTAGCCAGCCCCATGATGGCGGCGACGATCAGCCCCGTGATGAGCAGAGCCAGGAAGACGGCGGCCACCCCGAAGAATGCGCCGGCGACGCCGAGCTGCTTGCCTTTGCGCTTTGCCTCAATCTTGGCCAGCGCGATCTCATCATTGAGCTGGCGGGGCGCGAGTTTGAACGCGAGCTTAAGGGTTTTTGGCAGCGCAGTGATACGCAATCCCTGGTTGGTCCGCCCGCTGTGACGCCCGCTCATAGGTTCCGCCTAACTGGTTCCGTCGTAGATTTTTCTTCGCTGCCGCGGGGGTTTCCGGTGCGTCCGTGCGCCCCCGCTGACAAAACTATCATTCAGGGTCCGCAGGAACTTCTGGAAACAGCCCCGGCGAGCCCCTCCAACGCTGTAAAAGTCTGATCTGTCAGCCCTAGGATGGTTCTCTGTGACCACCACCAACCCGGGCGATGCCCTCAGCCGCCGGCAAAAATTCCTCTACGTCCTTCTACTCGGCGCCCTGACTGCCCTCGGGCCGTTCACCGTGGACCTCTACCTGCCCGCCTTCCCCGCCCTGGAAGCAAGCCTCAACGTCTCGGAAGCCGCCGTGCAGCTGACCCTGACCGGCACCACCGTGGGCTTCGCGCTGGGGCAGCTGGTGGTGGGGCCCTTCAGCGACAAGTTCGGGCGCCGGCTCCCGCTGATCCTGGCCACCGCCCTCCACATCGCCGCGTCGCTGGGCGCCGCGCTCTCCACCGACATCGCCACCCTCGGCGTGTTCCGCGTCCTCATGGGCATCGGCGCTGCCGGCGGCGGCGTGGTGGCGATGGCCATGGTCCGCGACCTGTTCAGCGGCTACGCCATGGTCCGGATGTTCTCCCGGATGGCACTGGTCAACGGGCTCGCCCCCATCCTGGCGCCCGTCATCGGGTCCCAGCTGCTCCTTGTCATGCCGTGGCCGGGCATCTTCGTGTTCCTGGCCTGCTACGGCACCGCGGTCATTGTGTGCGCCATCGTGCTGGTCCGGGAGACGCTGCCGCGGGAGAAACGGGGCCAGTCCGGCCTGACGGCCCGGCAGCGGTACGGCGTGCTCTTCTCCGACCGGGTCTTCGTGGGCCTGCTGATGCTGGGCGGCATGAACTTCGGCGGCCTGTTCACCTACCTGTCGGCGTCCCCGTTCCTGTTCCAGGATGTCTTCGGGTTCTCACCCCAGCAGTACGGCCTGCTCTTCGGCGTCAACTCGCTGGGCATTGTGGCCGGAGTGCAGACAAGTTCCCGGCTGATCAAACGCGTCCCGCCGCAGTGGATCCTGGCCTGCTCCACGGCCTGGATGTTCCTGATGGCCGTGCTGATCCTCCTGTTCGACCAGCTCGGGTTCGGGCTCTGGGGCGTCATGGTGCCGCTGTGGTTCTACATCCTGGGCACCGGCTTCACCTTCCCCTGCGTGCAGGTCCTGGCGCTGGCCAGCCACGGTGCCCAGGCCGGCACGGCAGCCTCCCTGCTGGGAGCCTCCACGTTCCTGATGGCGGGCATCATCTCCCCCGTGGTGGGCTGGCTGGGCGGGAATTCCGCCACGCCCATGGGCGCGGTCCAGGCCTGCTGCATCTTCCTGGCCGCGGCCGCCCTGTGGCTAGTGGTCCGGCCCCGCACCGTGCCGTCCATCCACTGAGTCCGGCCACCCGCAGCGCTTGCGGTGAGCTCCCGGTGAGCTCACGATGGCCTGGCTGCCGGCTCCCGGGCACGTCCAGGTCCGGGACCCGGCAGCCACGACGGGCAGGCCGGCACCGGCCGTCAGGGCGGCGCCCGTCAGCGGGCCGTCACCCGCCTGTAGGCTGGCCCCATGGCCCGCAAACCGACCCGCAAACCCCACCGCAACGGACGAGGGCTGTTCCTCGGAGCCATCCTCGGCGCCGTGGCCGGCTTCTTCGCCGGCAGGATGATGGGCAACGCGGCGCTGGGCATCCTGGTGGGCGCCGTCGTCGGTTCTGCCCTGCTGTACCGCGTCAATCCGGGACCTTGGAACAGGCCCTGACCCACCGTCTCCCCTGAGCCATGCCGGGCCTTCCCGCCGGAGGCCCCGGAGCCGATCAGCCGCCGTCGGTTGGCTAGCGGCCATCTGTTCGCTGGGGTGGCTGCGCGATAAAGTTGTTACGTGCCCCACTGGCAGGATCATCCCCCACTTCCGGCCACGTGGCAGCGGTGCGACTCCGGCATTCTGCCGTTGTGGTGGGACCGGCTGTGCACCCAGACGAGTGCCCAGTCGGCAGCGCTCTATGCGGCGGGACTTTTCACTGAGGACCGGCGCCGGCCCATAGCCCAGTGGTTCAACCCGGCTTTCAATGCTGCCCTGCTGGTGGCCCCCGAGACCTCCCCCGAATGGCCCGTCCAGAGGTTCGGCATCTTCTATGCCCCGCCCGACGGCGGCTTCACGCGCGTGCACTCCTCTCCCCACGAGTGGCACCCCCGCGAGCCGCGGAAGTCCCCCACGGAGCGGGAGGCGTTCGAGGCCGCCATCGCCGAGGCCGAACGCTTCCTGCAGGTGGAAATGGACTTCGTCTGACGCTTGCTGTCCCGGGTGAGCAGGATCACCGGGTGAGCAGGATCACCGGTTGGCGGGGTTACCGGGATAGCTGCACCCGACGGCCCGCGTCACAAAACAAAAAAGTCCCGCGGCCGGCTCTGGGGCCAACCGCGGGACTGTGCGCTCCTCCTGCTGGACTTGAACCAGCAACCCTTCGATTAACAGTCGAATGCTCTGCCAATTGAGCTAAGGAGGAATGAAGCAGGTATGACATTAGCAAACGTTCCGCCGCAATGTGAAATCGGCGCCAACACTGGGCGCAAATACCCCTCCCGGGTATAAAAAAGTCCCCGTTCCGGAAACCGGAACGGGGACTGTGCGCTCCTCCTGCTGGACTTGAACCAGCAACCCTTCGATTAACAGTCGAATGCTCTGCCAATTGAGCTAAGGAGGAATGAAGCGGGTACTAGCCTAGCAAACACCCGGCCCGGATACGAAATCGGCGACTTTCAGGCCCCGGAGCCGGCCGCGCGAGACGGCCCTTGAAGCGGCCACCCCTGGCAGCTTAGGCGTCCGAGCGGAGCGACCGGCGCTCCATCTCGAGCATCATGAGCTCCCGGTTCAGCTGCTGGAACTCCTCGGGGTGGGCAACGGCATCCAGCCGCTGCAGCTGCCCGAGCTTGTCCGCCTTCACACGGGTGATCTGCAGCTCGAACAGCCTGGCGAGGATGTCCCGGCAGTACTTCTGCACCGCTTCGGCGGTATGGGCCGGCAACGGAACAACAGCGAGTTCCGAGACCAGCGGCTGAAGCGGTTCGGCAACTTCCTGGCGCAGGGCCTCCACCCACTGCACGGCATCGCCGGAGAAGCCCGGAGCCGTGGCGCGGATGGCATCGTGGATGGCCTGGTAGGCGGGCGTGGCGAACCGGGCGGTAACGAACCGCTCCCAGGCCGCGCCGCCCAGCATCGCCGGCTCCTGCAGCGCCACCTCAAGGGCCTGCCGCTCCATGGACGCCACCGGATCCCGCGGATCCGGACGGTGGAAGGACGGCAGGACGCCCGACGGCGGGAGCGCCGCTACGCCGGGCACGTTCTGGCCGTTTCCCGGCGCTGAGTTGTATCCGGCACCGCTGTAGCCGGCACCGCCGGACTGGGCACCGTTGTAACCGCCATTGTTGTAGCCGCCACCCGCCCCGCTGCCCTGCGCTCCGGCACCGGGCGCTCCGCGGGCCGGCGCACCGGACGCCTGCGCCCCCGAACCCGGCGCACCAGGCGCAGCGCGCTTGGCGGCGGCCGCCACAGCCCTCGTGACGTCCTCGATGGGCATGCCCAGCCACCCGGCCAGTTCCCGGGCGTAGCCGGGCCGCAGGCCGGCGTCGCGGATCTGGGCCACGACGGGGGCGGACTCGCGGAGCGCGGCCACCCGTCCCTCCACCGTGTCCAGGTTGTGCTTGCGCAGGGTGGCCCGGATGGCGAATTCGAAGAGCGGGCGCCGGGAACTGATCAGGTCACGGACGGCGGCGTCCCCGCGTGTCTGGCGCAGGTCGCAGGGGTCGGCCCCGGTGGGTTCGACGGCCACGTAGGTCTGGGCCACAAACCGCTGGTCCTCCTCAAAGGCCCGCAGGGCCGCCTTCTGGCCGGCGGCATCGCCGTCGAAGGTGAAGATGACCTCTCCGCCGGTGCCGTCGTCGGACAGCAGCCGGCGGGCGATCTTGATGTGGTCGGCGGCGAACGCCGTACCGCAGGTGGCCACCGCCGTCGGAATTCCCGCAAGGTGGCAAGCCATGACGTCCGTGTAGCCCTCCACCACCACCAGCTGCCGGTCCTTGGCGATGTTCCGCTTGGCAAGGTCGATCCCGTACAGCACCTGGGACTTCTTGTAGAGCGTGGTTTCCGGGGTGTTGAGGTACTTGGGTCCCTGGTCGTCCTCGTAGAGCTTGCGGGCGCCAAAGCCGATGGTGTCGCCCGCGATGTCCCGGATGGGCCAGATCAGTCGGCCGCGGAAGCGGTCGTAGATGCCCCTGTTGCCTTCGGAGAACATGCCGGTGAGCTTCAGCTCGGGATCGGTGAAGCCCCGGCCACGCAGGTGCTTGAGCAGCGCGTCCCAGCCCTGCGGTGCGTAGCCGACGCCGAAGTGGTCGGCCGCTGCCCGGTCGAAGCCGCGCTGCTGTAGGAATTTCCGGCCTTCGGCGGCGCCGGCGGTGAGCAGCTGGGCGCGGAAGAACTCATCGGCGATCTTGTGGACGTCCAGGAGCCGCTGGCGCTTGCCGACTTCCTCGCGGCTGGGCCCGGTGCCGCCGTCCTCGTAGCGGAGCTCGTACCCGATCCGGGCGGCAAGCTTCTCCACGGCCTCGTGGAAGGAGGTGTGGTCCAGTTTCTGCACGAAGGAGATGACGTCGCCGTCCTCGCCGCAGCCGAAGCAGTGGTAACGGCCCACCTGCGGGCGGACGGTGAACGACGGCGAGCGCTCGTCGTGGAAAGGGCACAAGCCCTTGTAGGAGCCGAGGCCGGCGCCCTTGAGCGTGACGTATCCGTCGACGACTTCCTTGATGTCCGTGCGCTGGCGGACTTCATCGATATCTTCCCGTTTAATCAGCCCAGCCACGAAGCAATCCTAGTCTTTGGCACCCCGGCACGAACCCGGGTTCCGGCCTTATGTGGACTGAGTGCGTCCAATCTCACCACAGGGACGGCAGGCTGCCCACGAGCCGTTCGTACATGGCCAGCGCGGAGCCGTCCGTCAGCGACGCCACCTGGTCGATGACCACGCGGAGCCGGGCGCCGTCGTCGGCCGCTTCCCGCCAGTCCGCGGCGAACATGGGCTCAAGGTGCCGGTCCCCGGAGGCGTTCAGCGCCGTCACCAGGGCATGGAGCACCTCGCGCTGGCGTTCGTAGATCGGCTGCCGGTGGTCGGTGGTCATCACGAAGGTGGTGGCCAGGCCCTTCATCACCGCGATCTCCAGGACGGTCTCCTCCGGAACCATGAGCTCGGCGTTGTACCGGGTCAGGTTCGCCGGGCCGTAGACGGCGCGGGTGGTTTCCAGCGCACTCTGGCAGAACCTGCCGATGAGCTGGCTGGTCATGTCCTTCAGCGCCGCCATGGACTTGCGGCTGCCATCGGCCTCGCGCACCCAGACGTCAGTGGCTTCCAGCCGGGCCAGGGCGGCGTCGATGGCGGCGGGATCGTTGTGCGGCAGGTACCACTGCTTGGCGTAGCCCACCACGCGCGCCCGGTGGTCCGGGTTGTCCATCCAGCGCAGCTGGAAGTGGCCGGCCACGATCGCATCCTCAACGTCGTGCACCGAGTACGAGATGTCGTCCGCGAGGTCCATGACCTGCGCCTCGAGGCAGGACCGCCGTTCCGGGGCACCTTCGCGGATCCAGTTGAAGATGGGGAGGTCGTCCTCATAGGCGCCGAACTTGCTGGTCCGCTGGCCGTGGATCACCGGCGCGTCCAGGGCGGACCACGGGTACTTCGCGGCCGCGTCCAGGCTCGCCCGGGTGAGGTTCAGGCCCGCCGGCCTGCCCTCCCCGTCAAGGACCTTCGGCTCGAGCCGGGTGAGCAGGCGCAGGGTCTGGGCGTTGCCCTCGAACCCGCCGATGGCGTGGGCCATTTCGTTCAGCGCCGATTCACCATTGTGGCCGAACGGCGGGTGGCCGAGGTCGTGGCTGAGGCAGGCGGTGTCCACCACGTCGGGGTCGCAGCCGAGGGCGCGGCCCAATTCCCGGCCCACCTGCGCCACCTCGAGGCTGTGCGTCAGCCGGGTGCGGACAAAGTCGTCGGTGTCCGGGGCCACCACCTGCGTCTTCGCGCCGAGCCGGCGCAGGGCCGAGGAATGCAGCACGCGGGCGCGGTCGCGCTCGAAGTCGGAGCGGTACGTGCTCTTGGGCGGTTCCTCTACCCAGCGGGCGGAGTCGTGCGCTTCGTAGCCCGGCAGGGCCTGCGGCGTGGTGCGGGCTTCCGCCAGCCGGCTTTCAGCCACCGGACACATCCAGTTCCGCCGCGGCGATGTCCCGCGACTGATCCTCGTTCAGCTGGCGGCTCAGCAGCCAGTCCTTGGGCAGGGCCGGCCTCTTCGGCGAACCGGCACGCCCGCGCGGCCCTTCGGAATCGATGCCGGGGTACGGCAGGTCCATGTCGAGCTCGTCCAGCAGTTCGCGGAGCACCTCAAGCGTGGGCACGGTGGCCAGCTTTGCCCGCAGTTCCCCACCGACCACGTAGCCCTTGAAGTACCAGGCCATGTGCTTGCGGATCTCACGCAGCGCCTTGTATTCGTCGTTGCCGAAGGTTTCCACCATGAGCTCGGCGTGCCGGTAGACGCCCTCGGCCACCTCGCGCAGGCCGGGACGGTGCCGCTTGTCGCTGCCTTCAAAGGCGGCCTGCAGGTCGCCGAACAGCCACGGACGGCCCTGGCAGCCACGGCCCACCACGACGCCGTCGATGCCGGTTTCGCGGACCATGCGGACGGCGTCCTCGGCGGACCAGATGTCGCCGTTGCCCAGCACCGGAATATCCGGCAGCGCCTCGCGCAGGCGGGCGATGGCGGACCAGTCCGCCTGGCCGGAGTAGAACTGCGCCGCCGTGCGGCCGTGAAGGGCGACGGCGGCAACACCCGAATCGCGGGCAATCCGGCCGGCGTCGAGGTACGTCAGGTGGTCGTCGTCGATGCCCTTGCGCATCTTGATGGTCAGCGGGATGCCGCCCTTGGACGCCTCGCGGACGGCGGTCTGGACGATGGAGGTGAAAAGGTCGATCTTCCAGGGCAAGGCCGAACCGCCGCCGCGCCTGGTGACCTTGGGCACAGGGCAGCCGAAGTTGAGGTCGATGTGGTCTGCCCGGTCTTCCTCCACCAGCATGCGGACGGCCGCACCCACGGTGCCGGGGTCCACGCCGTAGAGCTGGACGGAGCGGACTTTCTCGTCGTCGTCGTGCGAGATGATGCGCAGCGATTCCGGCGTACGCTCCACCAGGGCGCGGGAAGTGACCATCTCCGCCACGTACAGCCCGCCGCCGTATTCACGGCAGAGCCTGCGGAAGGCGGTGTTGGTAATTCCGGCCATGGGCGCGAGCACCACCGGGGTGTCCACGGTGATGGGGCCGAGCTTCAGCGGCGGAAGTTCCAGCCGGGGGGCGGGAGGCGTTGCTACAACAGTCACCCGTCCATTGTCTCAAAGCCGGGCAAATCGGGCGGAATTCCGGGCAGGATGCCGACGGCGGCACCTAAGGCCCGTTGCTCAGCCGCCGCTGTATTCAGTCCCGCCGTCTTCCGTTCCCCTGTGTTTGGTCCCCCGGTGGTTGATCACGGAGTATTTGGTCACGCAGCGCGGCGCGCCGTCCCCGCCGGGTTGCCGGCGGTGCGTCCGCTTCGGCGCGTTCCCTGCCGGCCACCGCCGCTGCGGCCGCGAGCGCGCCGGTGTCGTCGACGTCGTCGGCCGTTATGGCGGCATGGCCGCCGGCGCGGTGATCCGCAGCGGAGGTGCCGGGCACCTCCGCCGAAGTCGGCAGCTCAGCCGACCGGACGCCCGTGGCCTTGACCACCAGCACGGCGATCAGCGTGGTGACCGGAATCGCCAGGACCAGGCCGATCGAGCCGACCAGCGTGCGGATGACCTCCTCGGACAGTTCGGCGCTGGTCAGAGCCTCCCCCAGCGGACGGTTGTAGAGCATCACGATGATGAGGATGGGCAGGGCCGCCCCGGCGTAGGCGAACGCAATCGTGTACACCGTGGAGGCGATGTGGTCGCGGCCGATCCGCATGGCCGACGAAAACAGCTTGCGGGCGCTCGTGTTGGGCGCCAGTTCGTACAGTTCCCACACCGCGGAGGACTGCGTGATGGTCACGTCATTCAGCACGCCAAGCCCGGAGATGATGAGTCCGCACAGGATGATGCCGGAGATGGAGATCTTGTCCGAGATGTTCACGAGCGTGGCGGCGTCGTGGCTGCCCACGCCCGCGAGGTTCGCCGCATCGGTGGCCCAGGCGGCGAGCAGGGCGGTGATGCCGAGCCCGAAGATGGTGCCGAGCAGTGCCGTCGAGGTCCGGGCCGAGAAGCCGTGCGCGAAGTACAGCACCCCGATCATGATCACCGTCGAACCGACCAGGGCCAGCAGGAGCGGCGGCTTGCCCTCTACCAGGCCGGGGAGCATGAAGCTGACCAGCACGAAGTAGGCGCCGACGAGGCCGATCAGGGCACGCAGCCCCCGCCAGCGCGCCACGGCAACCACCACGACGGCGTAGAGGAGGGCCAGCAGGATGATCGGCATGGTGCGGACAAAGTCCACGAAGATGTACGACGGCGACCCTTGGGCCGCCGGGGCATCGGCGCCGGTGGCGGCCGCCTGGGCGTGGGTCAGATTGAGGTAGCGGATGTTGTCGCCCACCTTCACGCCGTGCGATTTGGCGATGTCCGGGTTGATCACCACCTTGACCGGGTTGCCGCCCTTGTCCGGTTCGGTGATCGCGAAGGTGCACTGCGAGCCGCCGTTGTCCTGGGCGGCCGCCTGGGTGCAGCTCTCCGTGACTACGCGCTGGATCCGGCCGGTGTCGAAGGTGACGCCCGGAGCTGCGGCATACGGGTTGGCCAGGGTCAGGCCCTCCCTGTTCCCAGAAGGCCACAGCGCCGCCATGGCCGCGAGGGTCAGCAGGGTCAGCGGAATCAGCACCGCTGCCAGAATCCTGTTTGCTTTCCTGCGGGCGGCCATCGCTTCCGCCGTTGGCTCCGAATGCCCTGTATGACCGTGGGAGTGACCTGCACCCATCAGCAGTTAGACCTCATGCTTGAACTCTACGGCGGCGGCCATAGGGTTGATAAATGGACGAGGAAGTGTCGGAGGATGCAGACGTGAGCCAACGCCGGACTGATCATGAAGCGGTGCTGACTGTTCTGGCCCCGTCCGGACCCACCCGGGGCGTGGCCCTGGTGCTGCACGGCGGCAAGTCGCACAGCTTCGAGCCCGTCCAGGCCACGCACCTGAGCCCGGCGCGGATGGTGCCCTTCGCCCGCCACCTGCACGCCGCCGGCCGGAAACACGGCCTGGCGGTCTGGATCCTGCGGAACAGCGTGCGCGGCTGGAACGGCGAGGACATGACCCCGCTGAAGGATGCTCGCTGGGCGCTGGCCAAAGTCCGCGCGGAGCACCCCGGCGTGCCCATCTACCTGCTGGGGCATTCGATGGGCGGCCTCACCGCGATCTGCGCCGCGGACGAACCGGACGTGGAGGCCGTGGTGGCGCTGGCTCCGTGGCTCGATGACGCCACGCCCGCTTCCGCGGTCGCCGGACGGAAGGTCCTGATCGTGCACGGGAACGAGGACCGGTGGACGAGCCCGTCGGCCTCACTCCGGTTCGCGCGCCGCGCGGCGCCGGAAGCGGCGGAGCTGCGGTACGTATCGCTCCGCGGGGCCGGGCATTTCATGCTGCGCCGGGTCGGACTGTGGCACAGGCTGGCCACAGGGTTCCTGATGAAGGCCTTCACGGAGCGGACCGGAGTTCCGGGGGCCGGGGCCACCGCGTCTGCCGCCGCCCTCGACAGGGTGCTTCCGCCGTCCGGCGAGTCACTGCCCCTGGTCCTGTGATGCGACCGGTGTGCTGTGAGGCGGCTGGTGCTGTGAGGCGGCCACTTTCATGAGCCCGTTCCCGCTGGAGGCGTTCCTCACCAGCCTGCCCTGGGCGGGGCTGGGGGTGGTGCTGGTGCTCGCCGTCACCTACGCCGCGGCCGTTGGCGCCGGATCCGTTGGTGCAGACCCCCGCGGCCAAGCCCGGCATTCGGTAATGGACGTGGTGTGGGGCCCGGGCTTCGTCGTGATTGCGGTGATTTCCTTTATCCTTTCGGCCGGGGAAGGCGACGGCGGCCGGCGGGTGCTCCTGCTGGCCCTGACAGGCGTCTGGGGAATCCGGCTCGGCACGCACATCGGCCGCCGGGCCCTTGGCGGTCACGAAGACCCCCGCTACGTGGAGCTGCTCAAAGGGGCACGCGGGTCGCGG
Organism: Arthrobacter globiformis; assembly: GCF_046536215.2. Taxonomy (GTDB): domain Bacteria; phylum Actinomycetota; class Actinomycetes; order Actinomycetales; family Micrococcaceae; genus Arthrobacter; species Arthrobacter globiformis_E. Next base: position 1,394,743 of record NZ_CM143421.1, read on the forward strand.
AACGCCTTCGCCCTCCGCCGCGTCTATCTGCCGCAGGGCCTGGTGATGTTCTTCGTCTCGCTGACCATCCAGGTGGGCATGTTCGCCACGGGTCCGCTGGGGTGGATCGCCGTCGCGGGTTTGGCGGTGTGGCTGACCGGGTTCATCTTTGAGTCAGTGGGAGACCTTCAGCTGGAGCGGTTCAAGAGCGATCCGGCCCGCAGGGGCACCGTCCTGAACACCGGGCTGTGGCGCTACACGAGGCACCCCAACTACTTCGGCGACGCCGCCGTCTGGACCGGGTTGTTCCTTATCACGGCGGAGTCCTGGCCCGGCGTGCTGACCATCCTCTCCCCCGCGCTGATGATCTGGACGCTGGCCGGCAAGACCGGGAAGCCGCTCACGGAGAGGGCCATGTCCGGCCGTCCCGGCTACCGTGAATACGTGCAGTCCACCAGCGGCTTCTTCCCGTGGCCGCCGCGGCGGCACTGAGATCCGGTAACTCCAGATGCATTGGACACCAGCCGCCAGCGAGCGCTTCTACCGCCTCCTCGTCCGGACCGGGCTGTTCCTGCGGTGGCTGTTCGGAGTCCGCCTGATCGTGACCGGGCAGCAAAACCTGCCGGACGGCGGAGCGCGAAGCCCCGCCAAGGCTGCGAGGACGGTGCTGCCGGGCCGCGGCGCCGTCGTCGCCATCACCCACTTCGGCTACCTGGACTTCGCCGCTGCCGAGCTCGTGCTGTGGCGGCACAACCGCGGGCAGCTGCGGTTTCTGATTCATCAGGGCGCGGCCGACCACTGGCTCGCTGGGCCTTTCATCAGCGCAGCGGGCCAGCTGGTGGTGCGCCACGGTTCGCGGACGGCCGCCTATGACGACGCCGTGGCCAGGCTCCGCGCCGGTGAGTATCTGGCCGTCATGCCCGAAGCCGGTGTCAGCCGCAGCTTCAGGGTCCGCGAATGCAGGACAGGGGCAGTGCGGATGGCGGCCGAGGCGGGAGTGCCGCTCATCCCGGTCTCCGTCTGGGGCGCCCACCGGATCCTGACCCGCGGCAACGGCCTTCCGCTGCACCGCATCCGGCGCGCACCGGTCCGGGTGCACATCGGCGAGCCGGTGCACCTGGCCGCGGATATCGACGCGGAGGCTGAAACGGCGCGGCTCCGCCGGACGCTGCAGGCGGGAATCGACGACGCCATCGCCAGCTTCCCCGTGGCGGCCCGGCCGGGCGACTGGTGGATGCCGGCGGACCTCGGCGGCGGCGCCATCTCCGAGGAGGAGCGCCAAAGGCTCGATGCCGCCGATCTGGCGAGGGACCGCCGTCGTACGTCCAAAGGTGGGCAGCATCCCAAGTAAGTAGCAGAACAGGGCGTTCCCAAGCCTGGGAACGCCCTGTTCTGCTACATAGATGGGTCAGTCGGAGACGACGTAGGTCTCCGCGCCCTGGCGGCGGGCCTTGCCCGCTTCCATCAAAGGCCCGACGACGGCGCGCAGCGCTGACATGGAATCGTCCACTTCCATGAGCACCGGGTGTTGGTACGCGATGAGGGCCAGCAGGTCACGGACCGCTGCCTGCGCCTCGTCGGCGTCCAGCTCCGGCTCGTGGCCGAGGAACACGTCGGACGGGTGGTCAGCATGTCCTTGTTCGGGGTTTTGCTGCGCATAGCTGATCGCGAAGGCCTGGATCTTGCCCTTGCGGCTGGCCGGCACGCCGGACCCGAAGGCACTGGCTTTCGGGGCGCGCAGCACTATCGCGCCGTGCGCGCCGCTGAGCTCGTCCAGGAACAGACGCTGCACCGTGCCGATGCCCAGTTCGCCCGGGCTGTCCCAGCCGTGGACGGACGAGTAGTACCGGCCCACGACGTCGGACAGCTCCACCGAACCTGTGGCCAGATCCTGAATGCGCTCCGACGCCGCGTCCTCGGAACCGTCGCCGAAGACCGGCAGCTTCAGGGCCGCCGGCTCCACCACGACGAGCCGGGTGTGCTGGATCGGGGTGAGCCCCGCCGCCTCCGCGAAGGCGGCGCCGGAGGTGCCCGGCTCCACCTTGCAGCGGAGCCGGGTGACGCCCGACGGCGATCCCTCCGCCTCGCGGCGCAGCATCATGAGCAGCGTGGAGCCGATGCCGGCCCTGCGGTGGTCCCGGGCCACCTCGACGTAGACCCACAGCCGCTCCGGGTGCAGGCTGGCCTCGTGGACCACGCCTGCGGCAACCGGGATGGCCACGCCGTCGACGACGTCCTCGGCCACGATGCAGCGCCGCCACGGCGCGTTGCCGGAGGGCGCGAGGGTGCCGCGGAACTGCCCTGCCTGGTCAGTTTCGGGGTCGCCCCAGATTTCCAGCAGGGCGAGGTCGTCGCCCTCGCGCCATTCGCGGTATTGGATCGCCACGGCTAGGCGCCGATCAGCCGTGCGGCCAGGTAGCCCTCCACCTTGTCCAGGGACACGCGTTCCTGGCTCATGGTGTCGCGTTCACGGATGGTGACCGCCTGGTCCTCGAGCGTGTCGAAGTCCACCGTGATGCAGAACGGGGTGCCGATCTCGTCCTGGCGGCGGTAGCGGCGGCCGATGGCGCCGGCGTCGTCGAAGTCGATGTTCCAGTTCTTGCGCAGCTGCGTGCCCAGGTCCTTGGCCTTCGGGGAGAGGTCCTCGTTGCGGCTCAGCGGCAGCACGGCCGCCTTGACCGGGGCAAGCCGCGGGTCGAGCTTCAGCACGGTGCGGACGTCCACGCCGCCCTTGGCGTTGGGGGCCTCATCCTCGGTGTAGGCGTCGATGAGGAACGCCATGAAGGACCGGGTCAGGCCTGCGGCGGGCTCGATCACGTACGGGGTGTAGCGCTCGTTGGTGGCCTGGTTGAAGTAGCTGAGGTCCGTTCCGGAGGCCTTGGCGTGGGTGGAGAGATCGAAGTCGGTGCGGTTGGCGATGCCTTCCAGCTCGCCCCACTCGGAGCCCTGGAAACCGAAGCGGTACTCGATGTCCGTGGTGCCCTTGGAGTAGTGGCTGAGCTTGTCCTGCGGGTGCTCGAAGAAGCGCAGGTTCTCCTCGCGGATGCCCAGGCCGGTGTACCAGGCCATACGCTCCTTCATCCAGTATTCGTGCCACTCTTCGTCCGTGCCCGGCTCCACGAAGAATTCCATCTCCATCTGCTCGAACTCACGGGTACGGAAGATGAAGTTGCCGGGCGTGATCTCGTTGCGGAAGGACTTGCCGATCTGGCCGATGCCGAACGGCGGCTTCTTCCGGGAGGTGGTGAGGACGTTGCTGAAGTTCACGAAGATGCCCTGCGCGGTTTCGGGGCGCAGGTAGTGCAGTCCCTCATCGCTGGCCACGGGGCCCAGGAAGGTCTTCAGGAGGCCGGAGAATTCCTGCGGCTCGGTCCATTCGCCGCGGGTTCCGCAGTTGGCGCAGGCGATGTCCTTGAGGCCGTTCTCGGCGGGACGGCCCTTCTTCTCCTCGTATTCCTCTTCGAGGTGGTCGGCGCGGTAGCGCTTGTGGCAGGAGAGGCATTCGACGAGGGGGTCAGAGAAGACCTCAACGTGGCCGGAGGCTTCCCATACCTGGCGGGGCAGGATCACGGAGGAGTCCAGGCCCACCACGTCCTCACGGCCGCGGACCACGGACTGCCACCACTGGCGCTTGATGTTTTCCTTCAGCTCGGCACCGAGGGGTCCGTAGTCCCAAGCGGAACGCGAGCCTCCGTAGATCTCGCCGGCCTGGAAAACGAATCCTCTCCGCTTGGAAAGGGAAATGACCTGGTCGAGGACGGATTTTGCTGCCATGGGAACTCCAATTTCTACAGGGCCGCTGGGTGCGGTCCGCGGTGTCTCTGGCCCGTGACCGCGGCTGGATGCCGGGCGGGGGCGTGTGAAAGGGAAAAACTGTGCAGGAAGCTGCGTGTCCTAGCCTACCGGGAGCTGCCTGTGGAGGGCGCCCCTGACTTTCGAAGACAACCCGTCACCTCCGGAGGGCGCCCCGCGGCCAGGGCAGGGTGGCCACGACAATGGACGCGAGGGTCAGCAGGGTCCCCAGAACCGTGGCGGCCTCCACCACTGTGCCCGGCGTGGGCACCAGCAGGTCCAGGCCCAGCGACCCCAGCAGCTGCCCGGCGATCATTCCAAGGCCCGTCACCAGCACCCCGAGGCTGCGAACCAGCAGCGCGCCGAGGCCGATGAACACGCAGCCCATGGGTCCGCCGAGGTAGTACCACCACTCCCCCGGCAGCGGGTTGGCCGGTCCGGCGACGGCCACCTTGATGGACCAGACAACCCACAGCACGCAGGTGCCGGCGATGAAGTTCACCAGCGTGGCGGCGATCGGCGTCCCGTAGTGCACGGTGGCGGTTCCGTTCATGGCCTGCTGGAAACTCATGAGGAAGCCGGCCAGGACAGGCAGGATGATCGGCAGCAGGAGAGCCGCGGGATCGGCCGCCCCGGCGCCGGCCGCACCGCTGGCGACGCCGGACGCACCGGACGCTCCCGCCGCGCCGCCGGAGAAGCGCGGCGACACAGCCCACGAAACCGCGGCGATAGTGAGGATGCAGCCGATGACGCGGATGCCGGTCACGGATTTCTTGCCCGCCGGACCGATGCCCAGGCGGTCCACCAACAGGCCGCTGAGCGTCTGGCCGGTGACGGTGGCCACCGTGAAAAGGGCGATGCCCAGCAGCCCCACGGTGAAGGACTGAGCGAAGACGAAGAAGGCGCCGATGCCGCCCGCGAGCGCGTAGTACGGCGGGAAGCGGCGTTCACGCAGCGCGGGCAGGATCCGGGCGAGCCCTGCCCGCCCGCGCGGAGCCAGCAGGGAGACGAGAACCATCACGATCAGCCCGGTGCTGAAACTGACGACGGCGGCGGCGATGCCGTCGCCGAGGCGGGCACCAAGGGCCCCGTTGATGCGCCCCTGGACGGGAATCGCAAGGCCGGAGGCCACGGCCATCGGAAGGCCCACGGCAAGGGGCAGCCGGGGTGCATGGGTCATTCGGTTCACCTAACGTCAGGCATCATTACAGGTATGAGCAACCCGGAAATCGAAGAGATCCCCATCCGCGACACCATGATCCGCCTGGGCCAGCTCCTGAAGCTCGCCAACCTCGTGGAGGACGGCGTGGAGGCAACAGAGCTGATCAAGAACGGCCTGGTCAAGGTCAACGGTGAGATCGACGACCGGCGCGGCCGGCAGCTTCACAACGGGGACACGGTAACGGTGAACGGCCAGACCGTCCGGGTCAGCGCTCCCCAGGACTAAGGAAACCTACTTCTTCAGCACTTCATGGGTGAGGAACTCGGAGACGTGGCCGACCTCCTGGGCGTTGATGCCGTGCCACATCCCCGTGTACAGCACCTTGGTCAGCTTCACGTGCTTGCGCACCCAGCCCATCGTGTATTCGATCTTGTCCGGCGTGATGACCGGATCCTGCTGGTCCCGGCCCCAGAACAGCGGGACCGTTCCGTCCAGCTCGGAGTCCCGGAACTCGCCGTCGGAATCCGCATTGACCACAAAGCCGGAAAGCCCGACGACGGCAGCAAAGTCAGCGGGCCGCTGCCGCAGCAGCGTGGTGGCCATGGCCATTCCCATCGAGAACCCGAGAAGGGTGACGGACGGGTGGTTGGCCCTGACCGTGTCCAGCCAGTCCAGGACGTACGCTGACGCGGCCTTGACGGCGTCGACGGAGTATTCGATCGAGCCGGTCAGCGGGAACCAGGAAAAGCCGGGTCCCATGGCGATGGGTGCGCGGACAGATGCAACGGCGAAGTCGTCCGGGAGCATGTCAGCCAGGCTGAGGAGGTCCTGCTCGTTCGCGCCGTACCCGTGCAGCAGGACGAGCAGGGGCTTGCCGGCCCTGGCTTCCTCGGGCTTGGACCACAGAACAACGGGGGCAGGAAAGGAGTCGGCAGAAGTCATGGCTCCATTCTTACAGTTACCCTCCGGTAACAACCTACGGTGGCGTAGCCGGGCGCTGACGGTACAGGATGGGAAGGTGAGCGGAACCGAACCCATGCAGCAGGCCCCGGAGCCTATAGAAGAAGCGAATGAGCCTGCGGGCCGCCATCCCTGGAGCCGGTATGTGGCCATGGGCGATTCCTTCACCGAAGGCATCGGCGACCCCGAACCCAGCAGCCCGGGCGGCTACCGCGGCTGGGCGGACCGGGTGGCGGAAGAGTTGGGACGGGGCCAGGAGGATTTCGCCTACGCAAACCTGGCCGTGCGGGGACGGCTGCTGCAGCAGATCATCGACCAGCAGCTCGCACCGTGCCTGGCCCTCAAGCCTGACCTGGTCACCCTGTCCGCCGGCGGCAACGACCTCATCCGGCCCGGCGGCGACCCGGACGCCCTCGCCGAACGGCTCGACCCCGTGGTGCAGATCCTGGGAATGAGCGGCGCCACCGTGGTGCTGTTCAACGGTCCGGATACGGGTTCGTCGGTGCTGGGCCGGATCCGCAGCAAGGTGGCCATCTACAACGAGAACCTCCGCACCATCGCCGCCCGGCACGACGCGATCATTGCCGACATGTGGTCGCTCCGGCAGTTGAAGGATCCGCAGATGTGGAACGAGGACCGGCTGCACTTCTCGCCGCTGGGACACCACACCATCGCCGCCATGGTGCTCGAGGCCCTGAATGTCCAGCACAGCCTGGAACCGCTCGCGCCGAAGCCGCTGCCGCCCCGCAGCTGGCGCGAGGCCCGCAGCGAAGACCTCGTCTGGGCGCGGGAGTATTTTGTGCCGTGGGTGGTCCGGCGACTGCGCCACCGGTCCTCCGGCGACGGCATCACCCCCAAACGCCCGACGCCGGGACCTGTGTTCGGCCCGGGCGTCCCGTTGGGTTCGGGTGAAGGTCCGCTGAGGCTGGGTAATCCGGTCCGTCAGTAGCCGGAGGTGAGTGACCTAACTCCAGAGGTGACTTATCCGCTAAAAGTGAGGAGCGTCGTCGGGCATGGAACCCCAGGAGGTGCTGCGGACCCGGCTGGCCGGCCAGCAGCTGAGGGAGCCGCAGGCAGCAACGGCAGAGGGAGCCCTGAAGAACCTGCTGGCCGTGCAGGCGCAGGAGTTCGCCTACGCGCGCTGGTCCCTTGCCCAGCGGACGACGGGTGCCACGGCGGAGGATGTGGAACAGGCGGTTGCCGACGGACGAATTCTCCGGACCCATATCCTGCGGCCCACCTGGCATTTTGTGCACCGCGACGATCTGCCGTGGTTGCGGGCCCTGTCCGAACCCCGGCTGCACCAGGCAAACGCCGGCACGTACCGCAGGACCGGAATCGACGACGCAGCGGCATCCCGGAGCGCAGACGTCATGGCAGAAGCGGTGGCGGGCGGGGTGCACCTCACCCGTGAGCAGCTGGCTGACAGGCTGGCGGGCGCCGGCTTCCCGGCCAAAGGTCTCGCCCTCGCGTACCTGATCATGCATGCGGAGATCAGCGGGGTGCTGGTCAGCGGCACGCCCGTCCGCAGCCCGGGCGGCGCGCTGCGGCAGACCTATGCGGCGTTCGATGAGCGTGTGGCTGGGACCGCCTGGGCCGTTGTGCCCTCGCGGGAGGAATCGCTGGCGGCCCTGGTGCTGAGGTATTTCGGGAGCCGCGGGCCTGCCACCGTCCGGGATTGCGCGGACTGGTCGGGTCTCACGATGACGGATGTGCGCAAGGGGTTGGCGCTGGCGGACGAGATTGATCCCGGAGGGATCGCTGGCGTCAGCTTCGACGGCGCCGACTTCTATCTTCGGCCCGCTGAGTACGGCCGGGACGCGCTGGGGCCGGGCGCTGTTTCGGGGCAGATCGGTGGATCGGGAAGTCCCGGGCCGGGGACGGGCAGGGCCTGCGAACCAGGACAGGCCGGCGACGGGCGGCCGCAGGTGGACCTGGTCCAGTGCTACGACGAATACATCATGGGCTACTCGGTCTCGCGGCGTTATTTCGGCGGAACCGCGCCGGCCTATCCCTTTGGCGACAACCCTATGCACGTGGTCCTGCTCGACGGGGTGCTGGCGGGTTCCTGGCGGCATTCGCTGGTGCGACGGGGGTCCGCCGCGGAACGCTGCGAGCTGGACATCCGGCTCTCCCGGCCGCTGGGTCATGCCGCCGAGGTGGCTGTGAATGAAGCCCTGGAGGCTGCCGTGGCCAGGTACAGGGACTTCCTCGGCATGCCGACGGTCCGGATTCCGCCCGGCACCTGACTTCCGCCACCTGCCGTGCGCTGCCGTGCGCTCTGGGCATAAGCATCCCGGGCGCGTTATCTGACGGGACTAAGCTGGAATGGACACTCACCGAGAGGCCCCACCGTGTTCGATTTCTTTTTCTGGATCATCATTCTGGCCGTCCTGGTTCCCATGGGCATGCGGATGTACCGGAGGACGGTCCAGCGGCGGAACCAGGGGCCCGGCCTGCCCGGACAGTACCCCGGCCAGTTCCCCAACCACGGGGACAACCAGTTCGGCAACCAGCCGGGCAACCCGTTCGGTGGCCCATTCTCTGGCCGCCCGGACAACCGGCCGAGGGACGGCTACACACAGCAGGACTACTTCAGCGGCGGATTCGGATTCCCGCAGCGCGGTGGCCGTGAAGAGCTTCCGCCCCTGAACCAGCCCTACCCGCCATACCCCCAGCCCGGCCCGAACGAGCCGTATCCAAACCAGCCGTACGCGGACCAGCCGTATCCAAACCAGCCCTACCCCAACCAGACTGGCCCCGGTGGAACTGGCGCGCCCCCTTGGCAGCAGGGGCCGATTCCCTACGAGGACAGCCCGGAATACCGGGCCAACCCGCCCCAGACTCAGCAAAACCCCGCCCCTCCCGCTGGAGCAGCCCCCTCAACTCCCCCGCCGCCGTCGGCCCCGCAGGGGTTCCGCGCACGGAAACTGGCCGAGCTCGATCAGCAGTACAGCGACGGCCAGATCTCCATGGAGGAGTACATGACCCGGCGCAACGACATCATGAACGGCTAGCAGCAGGCCCGCGCCGCAAATCCCCGTGCCCTGCGGGACCGCCTCTGAACGGCCGTCAGTGTGAGTCCTGTCAGCTTGAGTTGACCGTCAGCTTGAATCGACTGTCAGGTTCAGTTGATGGTCAGCGTGACGGGGGCCGCCGTCGCTGGACCGCCGCATTCCGTCGCTTTGCCAATCTGCTGCCAGACCAGTGACACCCGTTTCTCCGCGAGGGTCTTGCCGGCACGGTCGAGGGCACGCACAGTCACTGAGCCTGGCGATTCCACGACGAATCCAAATCGCCAGGCATCGGAACCGGTCCGCTCGACCGAGATGTGGTGTTCGGCCGGTCCCTGTCCGGGCGGGAAGCCCAGACCGTTGGCCCCGGTTGGAGTTGGAGTTGCCGTTGGAAGCACCGGCGGCGGGGCTGGGCGGTCCGTTGCCTGGGAACATGCTTCCGGAGTGCACAGCTGGACCCAGGTCACGCCGCGGGTGTCCCCGTCCAAGGCCACAGTGACGTAGTTGATCCAGGCCATGGACGGGCAGGTCTTGCCGCATCCCGTGACCGGCAGGAGCGCCGGCAGCAGGACTGCAAGGCATGCAATGGGCCTCAGTCGGACCATGCGGCCAGCATAGGGCCGGACACACCCGAAAACCACAGGCTCCCGCGCCCGCTGACCACGGGCCACAAGTGTACGTTCGCGCGAAACGTACCGGGAACAAAAACAGCCCGCGGCCCGCTGCTTGTGGCTGCGGGACGCGGGCTGGGGCACGGGCCGGCCGTAACCGGCCCGAACTCAAGTTTTGATGTAAACCGAGTTTCGAGTTTAGTCGATCTGCGGGAAGCCGAGGTCAATGACCGACGTGGACGGGTCCGGCCAGCGCGTGGTGACCACCTTGCCGCGGGTGTAGAAGCGGATGCTGTCCGGGCCGTACATGTGGGTGTCGCCGAACAGCGAGTTCTTCCAGCCGCCGAACGAGAAGGTGCCCACAGGAACGGGGATGGGGACGTTGACGCCCACCATGCCGGCGTCGACGTCGAACTCGAACTGCCGTGCTGCGCCACCGTCGCGGGTGAAGATGGCCGTGCCGTTGCCGAACTCGTTCTCGTTGACCAGCCGGACGGCGTCACTGTAGGTGTCGACGCGGACCACCGACAGGACCGGGCCGAAGATCTCATCGTCGTACACCCTCATGCCCGGCTTCACATTGTCCACCAGGCTGACGCCGATGAAGAAACCGTTCGAGTCGAACTGCTGTGAGCGCCCGTCCACGACGACGGTGGCGCCTTCGTTTTCCGCTCCCGCAACGTAGGAAGCCACCCGGTCCCGGTGCTCCGCGGTGATCAGCGGGCCCATCTGGGAGGCGGGGTCGGTTCCCGGGCCGATCTTGAGGCCGGCCATGCGGCTGGAGATGGCCTGCACAAGATCGTCGGCGATGTTGCCCACCGCCACGAGGACGCTGACAGCCATGCAGCGTTCGCCGGCGGAACCGTAGGCAGCGGAAACCGCAGCGTCGGCAGCCATGTCCAGATCGGCGTCGGGCAGCACCACCATGTGGTTCTTCGCCCCGCCCAGCGCCTGGACACGCTTGCCGTGATCGGCCGCCCGCTTGTAGATCGATTGCGCGATGGGTGTGGAGCCTACGAAGCTCACCGCCTTCACATCGGGGTGCTCAAGCAGGACGTCCACCGCTTCCTTATCCCCCTGGACCACGTTCAGCACGCCCGCGGGCAGCCCTGCCTCGGCAAAGGCCTCCGCGATGAAGATCGCGGCGGAAGGGTCCTTCTCGCTGGGCTTCAGCAGCACGGTATTGCCGCAGGCCAGGGCGCTGCCGATCATCCACAGCGGCACCATGGCCGGGAAATTGAACGGCGTAATGCAGGCCACGACGCCCACCGGCTGCCGGACGGAGTGGACGTCGATGCCGCTGGAGACCTGCTCCGAGCGCTCACCCTTGAGCATGTGCGACAGGCCCGTGGCGAACTCGATGTTCTCCAGGCCGCGGGAGATCTCACCCTCGGCATCGGAGAGGACCTTGCCGTGCTCGCTGGTGAGGATGGCAGCAAGCTCGGGCTTGCGCTGGTTCAGGATCTCGCGGACCCGGAAGAAGATGTTGGTGCGCTTGGCCAGGCTGGTGGCCCGCCACGCCGGCAGCGCGGCCCGGGCGGCGGCGATGGCCTCCTCGGTCCGGGACGCCGAGGCGAGCGCCACCTGCTTCTCCTGCTCGCCGGTGGCGGGGTTGAAGACGGGGCCAAAGCGTTCGGCGTCGCTGACACGGCGGCCGTTGATGAAATGCGGAATGGTTTCCATGGGAGGTCTCTTTTCGTGCGTTGCTTGCAGAAGGCTTGCTTGAAGATGCTTGCTTGCAGGTGGGGCTGGGGAATGTGCCGGAAGAGCCGGGCTACTTGGCGGAGGCCAGCGAGCCGTCGGCGAGCTTGATGATCATCGAGCAGTCTTTGCCCGCCTCGCCGGCGTCGATGAGCTGCTGGAACAGCTGCTGGACGTGCTTGCCGATCTCCAGGGGGGTGCCGGTGTCCTCGGCGGCGCTGATGGCAAGGCCGATGTCCTTGTTGGCCAGCTCGGTGGTGAAGGTGGGTGCGAAGTCGTTGTTGGAGGCGGCAGTGGGGACCACGCCGGGTACCGGGTACCAGGTCCGCAGGGCCCAGGAGTCGCCGGAGGAGACGGATGCGATGTCCCAGAAGACCTGCTTGTCCAGGCCCAGCCGGTCGGCCAGGACGGCGCCCTCGGCGGTGGACGCCAGGTTGATGAAGAGCATGAGGTTGTTGCAGATCTTCGCTGCCTGACCGGTGGTGGCGCCGCCGGTGGGGATGATGTTGGCCGCCATCGGGCCGATGTAGCCGGTGGCGTCGGCGACCGCACCCTGCTCGCCGCCCACCATGAAGGTCAGCGTCCCGGCCTTGGCCCCGCTCATGCCGCCGGAGACCGGGGCGTCCACGAAGCGGAAGCCGGCGGCAGCGGCGGCGTCGTGCAGTTCCTGGGCGGAAGCGATATCGATAGTGGAGGAATCCACCAGCAGCGTGCGGGTGTCTGCATGTGCCAGTACGCCGTCCTCGCCGAGGTAGACCGCGCGGGCGTGCTCGCCCTTGGGCAGCATGGTGAACACCACGTCCGCGCCCTCGACGGCCTCGGCAATGCTGCCGGCCGGCTTCACGCCGGCCCCCTCGGCGGCGGCGAGCGCTGCGGGGTTGAGGTCAAAGCCGCGGACGTCGTGCCCGGCCTTCGCCAGGTTCGCGGTCATGTTGCCGCCCATGTTTCCGAGGCCGATCCAGCCGATTACTGCCATTTCGTAAGCTCCTTTGCTACGGATCCGGCCGCCGGGGCCGGAAGGTCTGTGTCCACCATCACACCCTGCTAGAGTGCAATCAAGGGGAAAAATTACAGACGGCATGTGCACTGATGCACACAGAACGAAAGGCCCGCCGTGGACCTGAGGCGGCTTCCGAGCCCGGACGACCTGCTGATCCTGCTGACAGTGGCACGCCTCGGCAGGTTCAATGCGGTGGCGGAAACGCTGGGCACCACCCACACCACCATCTCCCGCCGGATCCTTGCTTTAGACAAGCAGCTGGGCGGACGGACCCTGGAACGCAGCCCGCACGGCTGGGAACTGACCCAGCTCGGCGCCTCCGCAGTGGAGGCGGCGGAGGCCATCGAGAGCACGCTCGGATCCCTCTCCGGCCTCATCAGCCAGGACCGGAGCGCCCTGTCCGGGCTGGTGCGTGTCGCGACGACGGACGGGGTCGGGGCGGTGTTCGTCACGCCCGCGCTGGTCCGGCTGCAGCAGCACAACCCGCAGCTGAACGTCGAGATGCTGAGCGCCACCCGGAAGGTCAGCCAGAACAGGTCCGGCGTGGACCTGGAAATCGTGGTGGGCAGGACCGACGTGACCAACGCCCAGACCATCTTCCTGAGCAACTACTACCTGCGCCTCTACGCCAGCCCCGGCTACACCGCGGAACACGGACTGCCGGAAAAGCTCGACGACGTGGGGCAGCACGGCTTTGTCTCTTACGTTGAGTCTGCACTCCAGGTGGCGGAGCTGGGGCACCGCTGGTCCTCCGAGCTGCCGATGCCCAGCTCAAGCTTCCAGGCCACGAGCGTGTTCGCCCAGGTGGAGGCCGTGCGGCAGGGCGCAGGCATCGGGCTGCTGCCGAACTTCATGGTGGCCGGGCAGCCGGACTTTGTTCCCGTGCTCGCCGACGACTTCGAGCGCCAGCTGCCCATCTGGGCGGTGGCACGGCCGGAATCCCTCCGCTCCGCCCCGGTGCAGGCCGTCATCGCGTCGCTCAAGGAGGAAGTGAAGGCCCGGGCAGCAGTGCTGGCGGGCTGACGCGCGGCCGTGCAGCCCCTACACGCCGTGCGCTGCACGGCCGTCTCGCACCCGCCCAGCGGGCTGTTCCCCCGGCAGGCGGGCGCCCGCCGTCGGGCCTGTCCCACCAGGCCTCAGGCCTGGAACAGCCGCCGCACCACCTGTCCGGACGCGAGTGCATCCAGTCCCTCGTTGATCTCGGCGAGCGGCCTGGTGTCGGTGTGCAGCAGCTCCACCGGCAGCCTGCCCTCGCGCCAGTAGCCGAGGTAAAGCGGGATGTCGCGTGCGGGAACGGCGTCACCCATGTACGAACCCAGCAGGCGCTTGCCCGCTCCGGCGAACTGCAGCGCCGGCACGGTCAGCTCGGCTGACGGATGGGGCAGGCCGACCGAGACGACGGCGCCGCCCCTGGTCACATGCCCCAGGCAGGCGGCGATCACACCGGCCGAGCCGACGGCTTCGATGGCGACGTCGACGCCGTCGCCGGCGGCTTCCTTGATAAGGCCGGCCGCGTCCTCGGGCGTCCCCACCGCGGTGGCGCCGCAGTCGAGGGCGAACTGGTGCTTGCCGGGATTGGGGTCGATGGCGATCACGCCGGCGGCCCCGGCCAGGGAGGCCGCCATGACGGCGGAAAGCCCCACTGCCCCGAGCCCGAAGACGGCCACCGACTGGCCGGCCGTGACAGCGGCGGTGTTCAGCACCGCCCCCATGCCGGTGAGCACTGCGCAGCCGAACATCGCCGCGACAGTGTCCGGGACGTCGTCGTCAATCACCACCACCGACTCCCGGGCCACCACGGCATAGTCGGCGAACGCCGAGACGCCCAGGTGGTGGTTGATTCGCTCCCCCGCCGGCGTCCGCAGCAGCGCCTCGCCGTGCAGCAGGTCGCCCGAGCCGTTGACCTCGGCCGCCTGGTGGCACAGCGCAGGACGGCCCGACCGGCAGGCGCGGCAGTCGCCGCAGCTCGGCACGAAGACCAGCACCACGTGGTCACCCCTGGATACATCGGTGACGCCGGCGCCGACGGACACGACCCGCCCCACCGCCTCATGGCCCAGCGCCATGGGCAGGGGCCGGACCCGCGAACCGTCCACCACGGACAGGTCGGAATGGCACAGGCTGGAGTAGGTGATGGCAATACCAAGCTCGCCGGCGCGCGGCTCCGGCCGCTCCAGTTCCTGCACCACGAGGGGCCGGGCGTCGGTGTAGCTGGGCTTCTGCGACGGAGCTCCCGCTTCGGTTTCGGTGTTGGCGACGGTGGAGTAGAGGACTGCTGCTTTCATGGGAATCCTTGGTCTCGGTCAACGGGCAACTGCCCGGACCGCTTGGGCGGGTCCGGGCAGTTGCTGAGTGCTCGTTAGGGTCGGGGCTGAAGCCGGCCGGGTCTACTTCTTGCCGGCCGCGAGCAGGTCGGCAGTGCCCTGGGCGTCCGCTGCGTCCACGTCGTGAAGCGAGACGCCGCGGGTTTCCTTCAGGAAGAACACCGCGACGGCGGTGATGGCGCAGGCGATCAGCAGGTAGATGGCCACCGGAACGGAGGACTTATAGGTGGCCAGGAGCGACGCGGCAATGATCGGGGCCAGCGAACCGGCGACGATGGAGGTCACCTGGTAGCCCAGCGAGACGCCGGAGTAGCGCATCCGGGTGGGGAACATTTCCGCCATGATCGCGGGCTGGCCGGCGTACATCAGTGCGTGGAACAGCAGGCCGATCATGATGGAAGCCAGGATGACCACGTCATTCTTGGTGTCCATCATCGGGAAGGCGAAGAAGCCCCAGGTGGCGCCCAGGATGGCGCCGGCCATGTAGACGGGCTTGCGGCCGAAGCGGTCCGACATCTTGCCCACCAGGGGAACGGCGGCGAAGTGCACGGCGTGCGCGAACAGCAGCAGGAGCAGGATCCGCGTCGTATCGGCCTGGACCACGGTCTTGAGGTAGGTGATGGAGAACGTCACCACGAGGTAGTAGAGGATGTTCTCGGCGAAGCGCAGGCCCATGGCGGTGAAGACGCCGCGCGGGTAGCGCTTGAACACCTCGGCAACGCCGTAGCCCTTGTGCCCGGCCTCGACCTCTTTGCGGGCTTCGAGGAAGATCGGGGCGTCATTGACCTTGGTGCGGATGTAGTAGCCGATCAGGACGATCACCGCGGAGAGCCAGAACGCCACGCGCCAGCCCCAGCCGAGGAACGCTTCCTGGGTCAGCGTGGAGGACAGGATGAACAGCACGGCCGTGGCGAGCAGGTTGCCCATGGGCACGGCGGACTGCGGCCAGCTGGCCCAGAAGCCGCGGGATTTGCTGGGGCTGTGCTCTGCCACGAGGAGGACCGCGCCGCCCCATTCGCCGCCGACGGCGAAGCCCTGGGCAAACCGCAGGAAGACCAGGAGCGCCGGCGCCCAGTAGCCGATCTGCTGGAACGTGGGGAGGCAGCCCATGAGGAAGGTGGAAACACCCACCAGGATGATGCTCAGCTGCAGCAGCTGCTTGCGGCCGAACTTGTCGCCGAAGTGGCCGAAGACAATGCCGCCGATCGGGCGGGCAACGAAGCCGACGGCGTACGTGAGGAAGGCGGCGATGATGCCGTCCAGCTCGGTGCCGGCGTTGGGGAAGAATGTCTTGCCGAAGACCAGGGTGGCGGCCGAGGCGTAGAGGAAGAACTCATACCACTCCACGACCGTGCCGGCCATGGACGCCGTGACAACTTTCTTGAGGCCTGAGGCCTTGACGTCGGTTTCTTCTGCACGCCTTACGGCGGAGTTTTCCGTACTCATTGCGAACTCCTTCGGCGTCTTCCTCGACACCACGGGGACCAGTCGATGGCGAACTGGTGTGATGCGCACCACGAACGCCGGATTCAACGAGTATGGTCTGCCCATGACGCAAGCTCAACGCCAAATAGTGCAGGGCGCATCTGCATAAATGCACATCTGCTGCACCGGTATTGCCACGGTGCGGTCGGCTCCGGCCGCAGGGACCGGCCCGGAATCAGTTGAGGAAGTGTTCCCTGAGCTGGGCGTTCAGCTGGCCGATCTCGGTGAGGAACCCGTCGTGGCCGATCGGTGAATCGATCATGTGCACGTCGACGTTCCCGGGCAGGGCCTCGGCGAGTTCCAGCGTCTGGGCGGGAAAGTACAGCCGGTCCGTCTCCACGGCGGCCACGAAGAAGTCGGCCGTGGCCCGGGCCAGGGCTTCCTTCAGCGTCCCCCGCCCGCGGGTGACGTCATGGCTCATGAGTGCTTCCGTCAGGGCGATGTAGCTGTTGGCGTCGAAGCGCCGGACCAGCTTGTTGCCCTGGTGGTCGAGGTAGCTCTCCACCTGGTACCGGCCGCGACCTGCCAGGGCGTCGGCCTGCAGCGGCTCTTCGGGGGCCTGGGCGTTCCTGCCGAACCGGAAATCAAGCTCGAAGGCGGACCGGTAGGTGATGTGGGCAATCCGCCGGGCGAGCGCCAGGCCCTCCGCGGGTTCCTGGCCGCCGTAATAGTCGCCGCCGTTGAAGTGGCGGTCCTGCCGGATGGCCAGGGTCTGCGCCTGCGCGAAGGCGATTTGTTCGGCCGTGCTCCTGGCGCCGACGGAGATGACACCGCAGCGGCGCACCCGCTCCGGGAAAGTCACTGCCCATTCGAGCGCTCGTGCCCCGCCCATGGATCCGCCCACCACGGCGTGCCAGCTGCCGATGCCGAGCCGGTCGGCGAGCCTCGCCTCGGCAACGGTCGAGTCCCGGAGCGTCACCAGCGGAAAGCGTGAGCCCCACGGCTTGCCGTCCGGGGCGGTCGACGACGGTCCGGTGGACCCGTAACAGCCGCCCAGGATGTTGATGGAAATGACAAAGAACCTGTCAGTGTCCGCCGGCGCACCCGGCCCGGCGAGCTGCTCCCACCAGCCCTCCTCGTCACCGGCACCCCGGGTCACGTGGGTGCTGCCGGTGAGGGCATGCTGAACGAGGATGGCGTTGGAGCCGTCCTCGTTGAGCGTTCCCCAGGTTTCGTAGGCCAGGGTCACGTCCGGCAGGAATCCTCCGGCCTCGAGCTCGAGGCTGCCGATGTTGAGGTACTGGACAGTGCCCTCAGGAACAGTGCGGCCCTCGGGAACTACGCTGCCGTCCGGAACTACAGTGCCGTCCGGGGCCTCGGCGGCGGGTACGTCGGTGCTGCTGACAGAAATAGTCATAGGTAAACCTCTTCTACGCGCTTGCCCGCCGGCAGCTGTCCGGCAGGCCAGGTCTTCACCCGGGGCACCCCACCGCGGAAGGAGGGTTGCCGGCCAGCAAGCCGGGGCTGTCGCTGGCACTCATGACCTGTTGCCCAGTTTACGAAACAGGCGGACATCTGCGCGAAGAATGTGACGGCTGTGTGACTCCCGGCCCGCGGACGGGCCGGGAGCGCCACCGGGACAGCCTGCATCAGGCGGCTTTCGCCGCCCGGAATCCGGCGTCGAGGTCAGCCAGGATGTCGTCAATGTGCTCCAGGCCCACCGACAGCCGGACCAGGCCCGGGGCCACCCCGGCCACGCTCTGCTGTTCCGGAGTCAGCTGCCTGTGCGTGGTCGACGCCGGGTGGATGACGAGAGAACGGACGTCGCCGATGTTCGCCACGTGGGAGTGCAGTTCCAGGGCATCCACGAAGCGCTTGCCTGCCTCGGCGCCGCCGGTCACGGTGAAGGACACCACCGCGCCGGTGCCTTTTGGCCCATACTTCCGGCCGCGCTCATACCAGGGGCTGGACGGCAGCCCGGCGTACGCCACGGACTCCACATCGTCCCGGGCTTCCAGCCAGCCGGCGACGGCCACCGCGTTGGCCACGTGGCGCTCCACCCGCAGGCTCAGTGTTTCCAGGCCCTGCGCGATGAGGAAGGCATTGAACGGGGACACCGCGGAACCCAGGTCGCGAAGCAGCTGGACCCGCGCCTTGAGAATGTAGGACAGGTTGGCCCCCAGGGCCCCGCCGGCGCCGAGGTCGCGGGCGTAGACCAGGCCATTGTAGGTGGGGTCCGGCGTATTGAAGCCCGGGAAGCGCTCCGGATCCGCGCCGAAGTCGAAGTTGCCCGAATCCACGATGACACCGGCAATGGCGGCGCCGTGGCCGCCCAGATATTTGGTGGCCGAGTGCACCACGATGTCCGCACCCCACTCGAGCGGCCTGATGAGGTACGGCGTGGACAGCGTATTGTCCACGATGAGCGGCAGGCCGGCCTCGTGCGCGGTCCGGGCAACGCCTTCGATGTCCAGGACGTCCTGCCGGGGGTTGGAGACCACCTCGGCAAAGAAGAGCTTGGTATTCGGCTGCACCGCGTCGCGCCACTGCTCCAGGTTGTCCGGGTCGGCCACGAAGGTGACTGATACGCCGAACTTCTTCAGGGTATGTGCCAGCAGGTTGTAGGTGCCGCCGTAGAGGCTGGGGCTGGCCACCACGTGGTCGCCGGCCTCGGCGATGTTCAGGATGGCGTACGTTTCTGCGGCCTGGCCGGAGCTCAGGAGCAGCGCGGCAAGCCCACCCTCCAAGCTGGCGATCCGCTGCTCAACGGCGTCCTGGGTCGGGTTGCCGATCCGGGTGTAGATGGGCGCGATCTCGGCGAGCGCGAAGCGGTCCGCCGCGCTTTCGGCGCTGGGGAAGACGAACGACGTGGTCTGGTAGATCGGCAACGACCGGGCGCCGGTGGCATTGTCCGGCACCTGGCCGGCGTGGATCTGGCGGGTTTCGAATGACCATGCGTTGGACATGCAGGCTCCTCTGCTCAAGGGGCATGTGCTGGTCCCGGCACAGGCCCGCGCTTGCCGCACGGCGGGCGCCGCGCAGCCAGGTCCTCACCCGGGGCACCCCGCCGCGGTGGAGGGTTGCCGGCCAGCGAGCCGGGGCCTTCTTCGCTGGCACTCATGACCTGCGATCAGTGTAGGAATGGCCCTGTTACGCCGACAGCTTTGTGACGAATTTCGTCAAAGTATGGACTTTTCGCAATGTTAGGCAACCCTAAGCTGAGAGCCCCGTCACAAAGTGCCAAGATGAGGGCATGCGCATGGATCACGTCTCTTACGCCTGTGAACACGATGGCCTCGCGGCCACCACCGAACGTATCTCCTCTGCCCTCGGCGTCGAAGCCGTAAAGGGCGGAGTGCACCCCCGGTTTGGAACCCGGAACATGATTATTCCGCTGGCCGGCCACAAGTACCTTGAGGTCGTTGAGGTCCTGGACCACCCGGCGTCGGACAAGGCACCGTTCGGCCAGGCCGTCCGGGCCCGGTCCGCGGCGGGCGGCGGCTGGATGGGCTGGTGCGTCGAAGTTGACGACCTCGCCCCCTTCGAGGAGCGGCTTGGCCGCTCCGCCGTGAACGGCAACCGCAAGTTCCCTGACGGCCGGGAGCTGGTCTGGAAGCAGATTGGCATCCTGGGCCTGATCGCGGACCCGCAGGTTCCGTACATGCTGAAGTGGGAGGGGGATCCGGGCCTGCACCCGTCCAACGCCTATGACAGCAATGTGAAGATGTCCAGCCTCACGATCGCGGGCTCTGCCGAGCGCGTGACCGAGTGGCTTGGCGAGCCGGTTGAACGGCCGCTGGAGGATGTCGCCGTGAACTGGGTGGCCCCGCACGGTACGCCGGGGATCCTCTCCGTCACGTTCGAAACCGCCGCGGGCGCCGTCACCATCTGACGCTCTCCGCCTTCACTTCGGCCGCCATCAGCGGGTGCCAACGACGTCACCCGCCGATGGCGGCCGAATCATTTTTAACGGCTGAACGCTAACCGGGGACCAGGGGCCCGGGCCCGGTTAACCCGTGACAGGGTGGCCCAGGCCGGTTAGCCCGGCCCGCTTAGCCCAGGCCGACGGCTTTGCCGAACAGGCTGAACCCGACGAACGCGACGATGTCCAGCAGCGCGTGCGCGATCACGAGCGGCATCACCCGGCGGGTTTTGGTGTAGACCCACGCAAAAACCACGCCCATGATGGCGTTTCCAATGAACGGCCCGAACCCCTGGTACAGGTGGTAGCTGCCGCGAAGCATCGAGGACACAAAGATCGCCAGGGGCATGGACCAGCCGAACTTGCCGAACCGGTCCAGCAGGTAGCCCACCACAATGACTTCCTCCACGATCGCGTGGCGCACCGCGGACAGGACCAGCACGGGCACCGTCCACCAGTAGGCGTCCAGGCCGCTGGGGATGATCGCCGTCGTAATGCCCAGCGCGCGACCCGCGGCGTAAAGGCCCAGCGACGGGATGCCGATCAGGGCGGCCAGGCCGAGCCCCTGCAGCAGGTCCTTGCCTGGCCGGGCGAGGTTGAATCCCAGCTTCCGGAACGCGGAGCCGGAGTCATGCCCGGCCCCGGACTTCGGCTGGCGCTGGTCGGTCAGGAAGTAGATCACCAGCAGGACCGGCACCAAGGCGAAGATGATGTCCAGCAGCTGGTAGGTCAGGTCGAAATACTCGCGGGTGCTTTGCGACCTGTTCAGCGTGGAGGTACCCTGCGCCAGCGGCGCCCGGGTCATTTTGTCCAGCAGCTGCACCACGGAGTAGACGGCGGACTGCCCCAGCGACAAGCCAAGGACAATCCATACTTCGAACCGCAGCCGGCGGCGGGAGGGAACCAACATAGTCCTATCTTGCCTGTACCTGCTGGTACTTTCCTGTCAGCCCGTCGGTTCCTGTCCGGCCGGAGGCTGACCCTATGCTGGGGAACTATGAGCGCTCCCGGGAAAATCATCATGATCCGGCACGGCCAGTCCGCGGCCAACGCGGACACCTCCATCTACAACAGGGTGCCCGACTACCGGATTCCGCTGACTGAGCTGGGGCTGGAGCAGGCGAAGGCCGCCGGGGAGCGCATCCGCCGCGAGCTGGACGGCCGGCAGGTCAGCGTTTACGTGTCCCCGTACCTGCGCGCCTACCAGACGCTCGAGGCGCTGAACCTTGGCCCGCTGACGGAACGGGTGATCGAGGAGCCGCGGCTGCGGGAGCAGGACTGGGCCAACTTCCAGCTTTCCGGCGACATCGAGGACCAAAAGGAACTCCGCAACGCCTACGGCCACTTCTTCTACCGCTTCCGGGAGGGAGAGTCCGGCTCCGACGTCTACGACCGGATCTCCTCCTTCATGGAAACCCTGTACCGGCACTGGTCCAAGCCGGACTACTCCCCCAACGCCCTGCTGGTGACGCACGGCCTGACCATGCGCCTGTTCTGCATGCGGTGGTTCCACTGGTCGGTGGAGTACTTCGAGTCGCTGAACAACCCCGAAAACGCCGAGGTCCGCATGTTGGTTCAAAACAGCCTGGGCAAGTACGAACTCGACACGCCCTTCACCCAGTGGGTGGACCGCAGGGTGGACGAAACGGTGCTGGACGCCCCGCCGGTGATCTTCTAGGCGGCGTCTTCCCCGTTAATCGGCGAGTTGCCCGTCAGGCGCCGGCCACGATCACTTCGGTGCCGCGCGCCTCGAACGCGGCCTTGTCCGCCGCGGAAATGCCCGAGTCGGTGATGAGCCGCGTGAAGTTGTAGCCGTCCATGGTGGCGAACGCCCGGCGGCCCACCTTGGAGGAATCCGCGATCACGTAGGAGACGCTGGCGCGGCTGGCCAGCAGGGCGTTGACCGTTGCCTCGGCCTCGCCGGTGTTGGTGGGCCCCACTTCGGCGTCGACGCCGTTGACCCCAATAAAGGCAATGTCCAGCACCACCTTCTGCATGATGATGTCCGTGTACGGGCCCACGAGCTCATAGGACCGGGTGTTGAGGATGCCGCCGGTCACCATCACCTTGATGTTGGGGCGGACGGCAAGCTGGGAGGCGATGTTGATGGCGTTGGTGACCACCGTGAGGGTGGGCTGGTTCGACGGCGAGTTCAGGTCTTCGCGGGTGGCCAGGATCTGCGCCAGGGCAGTGCTCGTGGTGCCGCCGCACAGCCCGATCACCATGCCCGGGGCGATGAGCGCCGATGCGGCGAGGGCGATCTCCTGCTTGGCCACGGCGTGGTCGTCCCTGTTGTACCTGCCGGGAAGGTCGTACGCCAGGGCGCCGGTGGTGGCGCCGCCGCGGGTCCGCGTCAGCAGCCGCCGCTTGGCCAGACTGTCCAGGTCACGCCGGGCGGTCGCCGGCGATACGCCGAGCCGGGTGACGATTTCCTCGACCTCCACCTGGCCGGCCTCGGCAAGGAGATCAAGAATGGCCGTCAGTCGGTCGGTGCGGGTCATGCAGGGCCTTTCGGGATCCTAAAACGTCACGGAAAATGACGCTTTTTGATTGTATCAGACCCCTAATGATCATTTTGCGTCACCGCACACGGCCGATGACCCCGCCTGACACTACCGTGCACGCACCCCTGCGCGCCAAACGGCGTGCGTGAGCGGCATGCCGGGCCGGTAAGCCAGGTGGGTGGCCGACGGGGCGTTGAGGAGATGCAGGTCTGCCCGGTGTCCGACGGCGATGGAGCCCACCGCCCGTTCGCCGTCGACGTCGTTCCCGGACTCGCGCTGCAGCGCCAGGGCGCCGCCGTACGTCGCCGCCCGGACGGCCTCGTGGACGCTCAGGCCCATCTGGAGGACGGCGGTGGTGACGCAGTACGCCATGGAACTCGTGTAGGACGTGCCGGGGTTGCAGTTGGACGCGAGCGCCACTGGCACGCCGGCATCCAGCAGTTGCCGGCCGGGCGCCAGCGGCTGGCGGGTGGAGAGGTCGCAGGCCGGGAGGCAGGTGGCCACGGTTCCCCGCGTGCCCGTTCCCGCTGCGGCGTCCCAGCCGGACCAGCCGGCGGCGAGGGCTGCGATGTCTTGCCCGGACAGGTAGTTGACGTGGTCCACGCTCGCCGCGCCGAACTCCACCGCGAGGCGGACGCCGGCGCCGTGCCCCAGCTGGTTGCCGTGTACCCGCAGCCCCAGCCCGGCGTCGCGGCAGGCCTGCAGCACGGCGCGGGACTGCTCCTCCGTAAAGGCGCCCTTTTCGCAGAACACGTCGGCCCAGCCGACATAGGGAAGGACGGCGTCCAGCATCGGACCGCAGGCGAGCTTGGTGTACTCGTCGGGATCCAGGCCGGCCGGCACCAGGTGCGCGCCCAGATAGGTGACCTCGTCCGCCACGGTCGAGGCGATCCGGGCGCTCCTGGCTTCCTGCTCGACATCCAGGCCGTAGCCGGTTTTCGTCTCAAAGTACGTCGTGCCCTGCGACACGGCCTCGGCAATGCGGCCCTGGGCCAGCCTCGTGAGGTCGTAGTCGGCGGTGTTCCGGGTGGCCTCGGTGGTGACGGCGATGCCGCCGGCGCTGTACTCCTCCCCCGCCATCCGCGCCTCGAACTCGGCCGTCCGGTCGCCGGCGAAGATCAGGTGCGTGTGGGAGTCCACCCAGCCGGGCAGCAGGGCCCGGCCGCCGGCATCCACGGCGTCGTCGGCAGCCGGGGCCTCCGAGGCCTGGCCGATCCAGGAGACCCGTTCCCCCTCGATCACCACTGCCGCGTCCTTGAGGACGCGGTGCTCCGCGTCCTGGGTCATCAGTTCGGCAATGTTGGTGATCAGCGTGCTCATGGATCCATTCTTCAGCGCCGGATGGACCAGCGTGTGGCAGCCAGCGCATCCGCCGTCCGGGATACCGGACCGGCGCCGCTGTATTGCCCCGCGCCGGCGCCAGGTCCGGCACTGGCATGGGCATCCGGGCCGGCAAGGATCTGGGCGGCGGCCAGTTCAGCGATGCCGGACGACGTCTGGAAACCGTAGCCGCCCTGGCCGGCGAGCCAGTAGAAGCCGCGGGCCTCGGCGTCGAACCCTACTACCGGGACGCCGTCGGCCGCCTCGGTGCGCAGGCCGGTCCAGGCCGTCCGGACGGGCCCGATCCCCAGCGTCGTCACGGTGTTGAGCCGGGCGATGAGCCGCTCCACGTCCCCGGGACGGGGACGCGCGTCCTCCGCCGGGCTGGCCACGTGTTCCGACGGCGAGATCAGCACGTCGCTGCCTTCCCTGCGGAAGTAGAAGGAATCGTCGGCGGCAGCCACCATGGGGGCGCCTTCCTGCAGCGGATGGTCGACGCCGGCAATCGCCGCCGTGCGGCGGTATGGCTGCAGGCCGATCTTCTCGACGCCACTCAGCACCGCCAGCTCGTCGGCCCAGGCGCCGGCGGCATTGACGAGGACGCCGGCAGAGAAGCCTTCCTGCCCGGCACCGATTTCCCAGCCCGATCCAAGCCGCTGGGCCGAGTGGACGCGGGCGCCGGTGATGATGTCCACGCCGGCAGCCTCGGCACGCGCCCGGTGCCTTTCCAGCAGCACCGGGGCGTCGCACCCGAAGGACCCCGTGTCCAGGCCCGCGGCGGAGAAGGACTCAGGCTTCAACGCCGGGCACAACTTGAGCGCTTCGTCATGGCTGACTAGGCGCATCTCGCCGCTGGCCTCGGCCCGCACCGCTTCGTCGTCCCCGATGAGCAGAAAGCTCCGCGGCGACAGCACGGGCCGGGACTGTCCGGCGTCGTCCCGTGCAATCAGTTCCAGGGTGCGGACGGTCAGTTCCTGCACCGCCGGCGGGCCGTAACTGGGTATCAGCTGCCGGGCCGAGCGCGAGGACGTGTGGTACGCCAGCTGCTGCTCCGCCTCCACGAGGGCAACGGTGCACTTGCCGGCCAGCGCGGAGGCAAGGGACAGCCCGGCGATCCCGCCGCCCACAATGACTACGTCGTAGGTTGATGCCATGGGCTCAATCTTTACAGATCGCCGGGCTTTTCCGGGGGCAGAGCCTATGCAGCCACCGCGTCCCGGCTCTTGACGAACGCCTGGACGCAGGTTTCGACGTCGTCGGCGCTGTGCGCGGCAGACAGCTGGACGCGGATGCGGGCGGCTCCGCGCGGCACCACGGGGAAGCTGAAGGCGGTGACGTAGACCCCGTGCTGCAGCATCTGGTCGGCCACCTTTGCCGCCAGCACGGCGTCGCCGAACATGACCGGCACGATGGCGTGCTCGCCGTCCAGCAGTTCGAAGCCCTCCTCCGTCATCCGGCGGCGGAACAGCTCAGCGTTCCGGAACAGGCTGGCCCGCAGTTCACCGGAGGTCTGCACGAGCTCCAGCGCCTTGATGGTGGCCGCCACGATGGCCGGCGCGAGGGAGTTGGAGAAGAGGTAGGGGCGGGCTTTCTGCCGGAGCATGGCCACCACTTCGCCGCGGCCGGACACGTAGCCGCCGGACGCGCCGCCCAGCGCCTTCCCGAAGGTGCCGGTGAAGATGTCCACCCGGTGGGCAACGCCGGCGTGCTCGGGGGTCCCGGCACCGGTGGCCCCCATGAACCCGACGGCGTGGGAGTCATCCACCATCACCAGGGCGTCGTGCTTCTCGGCGAGGTCACAGATGGCCTCCAGCGGGGCCAGGTAGCCGTCCATGGAGAAGACGCCGTCGGTGACGATGATCTTCCGCCGGGCGTCCTTCGCCTCCACTAGCTTCGCCTCCAGGTCGGCCATGTCCTGGTTGGCGTAGCGGAACCGCTGTGCCTTGCAGAGCCGGATGCCGTCGATGATCGAGGCGTGGTTCAGCGCGTCGGAGATGATGGCGTCCTCGGGGCCGAAGAGCGACTCGAAAACACCGCCGTTGGCGTCGAAGCAGCTGGAGAACAGGATGGTGTCCTCCGTGCCCAGGAATTTCGAGACCGCGGCTTCCAGCTCGAGGTGCAGGTCCTGGGTGCCGCAAATGAACCGGACGCTGGCCATGCCGAAGCCGCGCTCGTCCATGGCGGCCTTGGCCGCGGCGATGATCTCGGGGTGGTCGGCCAGGCCCAGGTAGTTGTTGGCGCAGAAGTTCAGGACCGGCGAGCCGGACTCACCGATCTGCCCGGCCGTGATGTGGCTGGCCTGGGCAGAGTCGATGTGCCGCTCGGTCTTGTAGAGGCCTGCAGTGCGGATGTCGTCCAGCTCGGCGGCGAGCTGGTCTTTGATGGCTGAGTACATGGCGGGTTCTCCTCGGCTGGGAAACTGTCAGAAACTGTGGACGGATTAGGTCCGGAATTTGGGGCCTGATCTTCGGGCCGGGGTGCGGGTCAGACTTCCGACCAGTCGAGCACCACTTTGCCGCCGACGCCAGCCTTTGCGATCTCGAAGCCCTTCTCCCACTGGGCGGCCGGCAGCACGTCGGTGACCACGGCGGAGATGCTGGCGTGCACCGCCGGGTTGGAGGACAGCATGGCGCTCATGGCGTACCAGGTCTCGAACATCTCGCGGCCGTAGATGCCCTTCAGGGTCAGCATGTGCGTGACCACCTTGCCCCAGTCGATGTCGATGGACTGGCTGGGAAGGCCCAGCATGGCGATGCGTCCGCCGTGGTTCATGTTGTCGATCATCTCCGGCAGCGCCGTGGGATGGCCGGACATCTCCAGCCCGATGTCGAAGCCCTCGCGCATGCCGAGCTCCCGCTGCGCTTCCCGGACGCGCGTCTTGGAGACGTCGATGGCCAGGTCCACGCCGAGCTGCCGGGCGAGCTCCAGCCGCGGTGCGGAGACGTCGGTGATGGCGATCTTGCGGGCGCCGGCGTGGCGGGCCACGGCGATGGCCATGAGGCCGATCGGTCCGGCGCCGGTGATCAGCACGTCCTCGCCCACCAGCGGGAAGCTCAGCGCGGTGTGGACGGCGTTGCCGAACGGGTCGAAGATGGCGCCGAGCTCGGGTGTGACGGACGGGTCCTGGTGCACCCAGACGTTCGTTTCCGGGATGACGACGTACTCGGCGAATGCCCCGTCCCGCTGCACGCCCACGCTGACCGTGTGGATGCACATCTGGCGGCGGCCGGCGCGGCAGTTGCGGCAGATCCCGCAGACGATGTGGCCTTCGCCGGACACCCGGTCGCCCACTTTGACGTAGCGCACGTCCTCGCCCGTGGCCACGACCTCGCCGTAGAACTCGTGCCCGGCGATCAGCGGCGCCTCGATGATGCCCTGCGCCCAGGCGTCCCAGGACTGGATGTGCAGGTCCGTTCCGCAGATGCCGGTGGTCAGCACGCGGATCTTGACCTCGCCGGATCCCGCCTCGGGTTCCGGGCGGTCGGTCAGTTCAAACCCGGCGTGTGCGCCGGACTTGTAGAGGGCCTTCATTGGCTTCCTAACGTTCGGCATGCGGTGGCATGCGGGGAATTCTCCCTTCATTAGAGCCACTTCAGACCCGTTAGCACAAGGGGAATTTTCTCAATCGACGATTAAGGAAACGCTAAGGAATAGGATGGACGGCATGGAGATCCACCAGCTCGAAATGCTGCGGGAACTTGGCGCGCTGGGAAGCGTCAAGGCCGTGGCCGATACCCTGCTCGTCACGCCGTCGGCCGTCTCCCAGCAGCTGGCCCAGCTGCAGAAAAGCGTCGAGGTGCCGCTGACGCGCAAGGAGGGCCGGAACCTGGTCCTCACGGAGGCCGGCCAGGTGCTGGCCGACGCGGGTGCCGCCGTCGTCAGTGCCATGGCCGACGCGCGGATGGCGATCGGCGCGTACCACAGCTCCACGGTGGCGCCGGTGACGGTGAGCGGTTTCCACAGCGCGGGGCAGGCGCTGTTTGCGCCGCTGGCCCGGCTGCTGGACGGCCCGGACAAGCCGAAGGTGCTGCTCTCCGACGAGGATGTGGCGCAGCAGGATTTCCCGGCGCTGACGGCACGGTACGACCTGGTGCTGGCGCACCGGATGGACCACAGTCCCAAGTGGCCGGAGGAAAGGGTGGCGGTGATTCCGCTGGCGCACGAGCCGCTGGATGTGGCGCTGCCGGCGGGCCACCGGCTGGCCGGGCAGGTGGCGCTGACGGCGTCCGACGTCGTCGGCGAACCCTGGGTGACCAGCCGCGCCGGATACTCCCCCGCGGACGTGCTGTCCGCCGTCGCCGCGGTGTCCAGCCGGGAGCTGAACATCGTGCACCGGATCAACGACTACTCCACGGTGGCGGCGCTGGTGGCGTCGGGCAGCGTGATCGGCCTGCTGCCGCGGCACACGGCCCGGCCCGTGCTGAACCCGGACATTGTGCTGCGGCCGCTGCACGGGATCAGCACCCGGCGCCGGATCGACATCCTGGCGCGCCCGGAAAACCTGAAGCGCGCCTCGGTCCGGGTGGTATGCGAGGCGCTGCAGGACATCATGTCCCGGCTCAGCCACGGATAGCGCCAGCCACGGTTAAACCCAACTGGGTCGCAGCACAGGGCGTTCTGAGCGCTCAGAAGCCCCGGTGCTGCGACCCAGTTTCGGGTGAGATGCGGCTAGGCGGTGACGCCGAGCTTCTCCAGGATCAGTTCCTTAACGCGACCGGCGTCGGCCTGGCCACGGGTGGCCTTCATGACACCGCCGACGATGGCGCCGATGGCCTGCACCTTGCCGCCGCGGATCTTCTCCGCGACGTCGGGCTGCGCGGCCAGGGCTGCGTCGATCGCTTCCAGGAGCGGGCCGTCGTCGGAGACCACGGCCAGTCCGCGCTTCTCGACGACCTCGGCCGGGGTGCCTTCGCCGGCGAGCACGCCGTCGAGGACCTGGGAGGCCATCTTGTTGTTGATCTTGCCCGCTTCCACCATCTTGCTCAGTTCCACGATGGTGGCCGGTTCGATGCCCAGCTGGCCGGGGTCAACGTCGGCGGTCTTGGCGCGGCCGACGATCTCGCCCATCCACCACTTGCGGGCCACGGACGCGGTGGCT
Organism: Arthrobacter globiformis; assembly: GCF_046536215.2. Lineage (GTDB taxonomy): Bacteria > Actinomycetota > Actinomycetes > Actinomycetales > Micrococcaceae > Arthrobacter > Arthrobacter globiformis_E. The sequence goes on from NZ_CM143421.1 coordinate 1,423,555, forward strand.
CCGGCGGCGATGGTTTCTTCGATCTCGTCCAGCACGCCGGCGTTGACGACGTCGCGGAACTCCAGGTCCGAGTAGCCCCAGTCCTGCTTCAGCCGCTTGCGGCGCTCGGCCGGCGGCTCCGGCAGGGTGGCGCGGAGCTCCTCAACCCACTCCCGGGAGGGAACGACGGGAACCAGGTCCGGCTCCGGGAAGTAGCGGTAGTCGTCGGCGTCGGACTTTTCCCGGCCCGACGTCGTCGTGCGTGTGTCCTCGTGCCAGTGGCGGGTTTCCTGGATCACCGGCTCGCCGGACTCCAGGACGGCGGCGTGCCGCTGGATCTCGTAGCGGACGGCGTGTTCGACGGCGCGCAGCGAGTTCACGTTCTTCGTCTCGGAGCGGATGCCGAAGCGTTCCCGGCCGTGCGGGCGCAGCGAGACGTTGGCGTCGCAGCGGACGTTGCCGCGCTCCATCTTGGCGTCCGAGACGCCAAGGTTCTTGACGATTTCACGCACGGCGGCGACGTAGGCCTTGGCGAGCTCGGGGGCCCGGGAACCGGCGCCCTCGATCGGCTTGGTGACGATCTCCACGAGCGGAACGCCGGCGCGGTTGTAGTCCACCAGCGAGTATTCCGCGCCCTGGATGCGTCCGGCCGAGCCCCCCAGGTGGGTCAGCTTGCCGGCGTCCTCCTCCATGTGTGCGCGCTCGATCTCGACGCGGAACACGGTGCCGTCCTCGAGTTCGATGTCCAGGTAGCCGTCATACGCGATCGGCTCATCGTACTGGGACGTCTGGAAGTTCTTCGGGGTGTCCGGGTAGAAGTAGTTCTTCCGGGCGAAGCGGCAGGATTCGGCGATCTTGCAGTTCAGCGCCAGGCCGATCTTGATGGAGGACTCCACCGCGGTCCTGTTCACCACCGGCAGGACGCCGGGCATGCCCAGGTCCACCTCGTTGACGTTGGTGTTGGGCTCGTCGCCGAACACGTTGGGCGCGGAGGAGAACATCTTGGTCTTGGTGTTGAGCTCCACGTGGACCTCGAACCCCAGGACGGGATCGTACTTCTCCATGGCCTCTTCGAAGCTCAGGATTGCGTCAGTGCTCATTATTTTGCCTCCTGGGTTTCGACAAGCTCAGCCAACGACGGGGCCTTGTCCAGCAGCGGACCGCCCCACTTCGCTTCCAGCAGGGATTCAAGGACAGCGCCCACCCGGTAGAGGCGGGCGTCCTCGCGGGCCGGCGCCAGCAGCTGGATGCCGACGGGCAGCCCGTCCTCGTCGGCCAGGCCGCCGGGCAGGGACAGGCCGGGGACACCGGCCATGTTGGCGGGGATGGTGGCGACGTCGTTGAGGTACATCGCCAGCGGGTCATCCAGCTTCTCGCCCAGCTTGAACGCCGTGGTGGGCGCGGTGGGGGAAATCAGGACGTCGGCTTTGGCGAAGGCAGCCTCGAAGTCGCGCTGGATGAGCGTACGGACCTTCTGGGCCGACCCGTAGTAGGCGTCGTAGTAGCCGGCGGACAGCGCGTACGTGCCCAGGATGATGCGGCGCTTGACCTCGTCGCCGAAACCGGCGGCGCGGGTGGCGCCCATGACACGCTCGATGGTCATGGGCGGGTCCTCGGGGAGCACGCGCAGGCCGTAGCGGACACCGTCGAACTTGGCCAGGTTGGAGGAGGCCTCGGACGGCATGATCAGATAGTAGGCGCCCAGGGCGTACTGGAAGTTGGGGCAGGACACCTCAACGATTTCCGCGCCGGCCTCCTTGAGCAGCTCGAGCGACTCGTTAAAGCGGTTCTCGACGCCGGCCTGGTAGCCCTCGCCGTGGAGTTCCTTGATGATGCCGATCTTCATGCCGTCCACGTTGCCGAGGCGCGCCGCGGCCACGAGGTCGCCCACCGGGTCCGGCAGCGAGGTGGAGTCGTGCGGGTCGTGGCCGCCGATGACCTGCTGCAGCAGCGCCGAGTCCAGGACGGTGCGCGAAACCGGGCCGATCTGGTCCAGCGAGGATGCCATGGCGATGGCACCGTAGCGGGACACGCCGCCGTAGGTGGGCTTGACGCCCACGGTGCCGGTGACGGCGCCGGGCTGGCGGATGGATCCGCCGGTGTCGGTGCCGAGCGCCAGCGGCGCTTCGAAGGCTGCGACGGCGGCAGCGGAGCCGCCGCCCGAACCGCCGGGGATGCGGTCCAGGTCCCACGGGTTGCGGGTGGGGCCGAAGGCCGAGTGCTCGGTGGAGGAGCCCATGGCGAACTCGTCCAGGTTGGTCTTGCCGAGGATCGGCATCTTGGCGGCGCGCAGCTTCTTGACGACGGTGGCGTCGTACGGGCTGTGCCAGCCTTCGAGGATCCTGGAGCCGGCCGTGGTGGGCTGGCCGATGGTGACGATGAGGTCCTTGACGGCGATGGGGACGCCGGCGAGCTCGTGCAGCTCCTCGGCGGCCTGCCCGCCGGCGGCGCGGATGGCGTCCACCTCGGCGGCGACGGCGAGTGCTTCCTCGGTGTTGACATGCAGGAACGCGTTGACGCCGCGTTCTCCCCCGTCGACGGCGGCGATGCGGTCCAGGTGCGCCTGGGTGACCTCGACGGCGGTGACCTCACCGGCGGCGAGCTTCGCGGCCAGCTGGGCTGCGGAAAGCCGGATGAGTTCCGTGCTGTTGGTTTCAGTCATGTTCTAGTCCTCATCCAGGATTGCCGGGACCTTGAAGCGGTCTGCGTCCGAGTCCGGAGCGCCGGAGAGTGCCTGCTCCGCGGTGAAGGTGTGGCCCACCTCGTCCTCGCGGAACACGTTGCTCAGCGGAATCGGGTGCGAAGTGGCCGGAACGCCGTCACCGGCGGCCTCACTCACGGACTTAACCGCGTCTACGATGACGGCGAGTTCGCCGGCCATCCTGTCCAGCTCTTCAGCACTCATCTCAATGTGCGCGAGCCGCGCTAGGTGCGCGACGTCGTCACGGTTGATCGCAGCCATGGATCTCCCTGCAAGTTCGGAATGGGTTTCCGAACTAGTCTACTGTCACGTTGCCCTGCCGGTTTCCTGCTACTCACCTTCCGGCCCCGGGCCGGACATCCTCCGCGTGCTCGCTCGTACACCCCGCCGTTCCCTCCCCTCGCAAGCTCGGGCAGGGAACCCGACGGCGGGGCACTCGCTTAGACGCACGCTTCCGGATATCCGTCCCGTTGCCGGCGTGCCCATCTCACTTTCAGCGTCCCAGCACAACGAAAAGCAGAGTGCGGGAGTCATTCCGCACTCTGCTTTCCTTTTGTTTATTTGTCCTGTACGGGGCTTCTCTATCCGGTACCGGAGCCCCTAGTGGATGCCGATTGCTCCTGTCAGCATTCCTACTCCTAGCATTACCAGGGCTACGACTGCGCTGCGCCAGAGGACCTTTTTGTGGTGGTCGCCCAGGTCTACCTTGGCCAGGGAGACCAGGAGGAGGATGGCGGGGACCAGCGGGCTCTGCATGTGGAACGGCTGGCCGGTGATGGAGGCGCGGGCCATCTCCGCGGCGCTGATGCCGTAGTGGGCGGCCGTCTCGCTCAGGACGGGCAGCACGCCGAAGTAGAACGCGTCGTTGCTCATGAAGAACGTCATGGGGATGCTGAGGACACCGGTGATGACTGCCATGAGCGGGCCCATGCTGGACGGGATGATCTGCACCAGCCAGGCGGACATGGCCTCGACCATGCCGGTGCCCTTCAGGACGCCGGTGAGGACAGCGGCGGCCATCACCATGCTGACGACGGCGACGATCGACGGCGCGTGGGCAATGAGCTGTGCGCCTTGGTCCTTGACGTGCGGGAAGTTCACCAGCAGTGCGATGGCGGAGCCCACCATGAAGACGTACGGCAGGGGCACGAGGTCGGCTACGAGCATGCCCATGACGGCAACGGTGAGGGCCAGGTTGAACCACTGCAGCTTGGGGCGCAGGGTCTTGCGGTTGGGGTCCAGGGCGGTGTCGGCCATGGCGGTGTCGGTGTCGTCCACCAGGATCTCGGTGCGCTCCAGGACGGCAACCGACGAACCTTCAGGGGAACCGCCGACGGCGGGGCCGCCCTTTGCGGGAACAGGTGCGGAACCACGGCCCGAACCACCGCGGCCGGTGCGGCCGGAGCCGGCGGGAGTACCGCCGTCGAACCCTTCAGCCGTTTCCGGCGTTCCCCAGATCTCCGGCTGCGTGGCGCGGAGGCGGTTGCGTTCCTGCAGGCCCAGGATCCAGGCGAAGACCAGGACGACGGCGAGGCCGGCGACCAGCGACGGAATCATGGGGACGAAGACCTCGTTGACGTCGATCTTCAGGGCGCTGGCGGCGCGGGCGGTGGGGCCGCCCCAGGGAACGATGTTCATGGTGCCGTTGGCCAGGCCGGCGACGCAGGTCAGGACTACCGGGCTCATCTTCAGGCGGAGGTAGATCGGCAGCATGGCGGCGGTGGTGAGGATGAAGGTGGTGGAGCCGTCGCCGTCGAGGGAAACGGCAGCGGCCAGCAGCGCGGTGCCCAGGACCACCTTGGCGGGGTCATTGCCGAGCTTGCGCAGGATGAACCTGACCAGCGGGTCGAACAGCCCGACGTCGATCATCAGGCCGAAGTAGATGATGGCGAACATCAGCAGCGCCGCGGTGGAGGTCATGGACTTCATTGAGTCCATCACCATGTCACCGATGCCAAGGCCGGCTCCGGCGAAAAGACCGAAAACGGTGGGGACGATGATCAGCGCCAGCACTGGCGTCAACTTCTTCGTCATGATCAGCACCATGAAAACCGCGATCATGGCGAATCCAAGTAATACCAGCACAGCCGGCTCCTTTTAGTGAACGGCACCACCCCGGTGTGATGCGTACTACAGAGGTTAGAGTGGCCCCGGTCACGGCAGTGCCTTTGGCTCAATTGATTGGCATACTGCTTATTGGGAGCATTTTGCGCATTTTGCTCAAACGCACTGCTGCCAGCCTGAAACGCCATCCTGCAGCCCGTCCGACCCGCAAAGGAGTGCCATGAAGAGCCCCGCCGGCAGGCTTCCGCTCAGGTTCTCCACCCAGACGCTGCTCCTGCAGCTGGGCGTGGTTCTGCTCGTTGTGCTCCTGAGCGGCGCGGTGCATGCGTGGCTGACCTTCGAACGGCTGGGCCGCGAGGCGGAAAACCAGGCACTGACCCTGGCCCGGACCGTGGCGTCGGACCCTTCGGTGCGCGCCAACGTGCAGGCCATCAGCCGGCAGGCGGGCACTCCCCCGCCCGCGGAGCTGAAGGCCGGGCCGCTCATGGCGGTGGCCGAGGGCGCCCGCACCCGCACCGGTGCCCTGTTCGTGGTGATCACCGACGAGACAGGGCTGCGGCTGGCCCATCCCGACGCCGACCGGCTGGGTGAGCGGGTCAGTACAGACCCGTCCGAGGCGCTTGCCGGCCGCGAGGTGACCACCCGCAATACCGGAACGCTGGGCCCGTCGGCCGGGGCGAAGGTCCCGGTGTTCGCGCCGGACGTATCTTCCGGTACCGGCCCCCGGACTGTCGTTGGCGAGGTGAGCGTTGGCTATTCCACCGAGTCCATCGGGCAGAGCCTGGCCCGGGACATCGTGCCGATCGTGCTGACCGCGGCCGGCTCGCTGGCTGCCGGGGTCCTGGCGTCCTTCCTGCTCAGGCGCCGGCTGCAGCGGCTCACGCTCGGGCTGGAACCGGAGGAAATCGGCGCGCTGGTGCATGACCAGGTGGCGGTCCTCGAGGGCGTGGACGAGGGCGTGGTGGGCATCTCCGCCGACGGCCGGATCAGCGTGTTCAACGCCGCAGCCCAGCGCCTCCTCGGCCAGCCCGACCTCGCCGGTCAGCTCTGGCAGGACGCACCGGTACCGGCCCGGCTCAAGGCCCTGACCCTGCCCGATGCCCGGGAGGGCGAGGCGGTGGAACTCGTGGCCGGCGAACAGGTTCTCGTCGCCAGCGCCCGGAAGGCGCTCCACCGCCGCGAAGACCTGGGCTGGGTGGTCATGCTGCGCGACCGCACGGAGCTCCAGCACCTGACCCGGCAGCTCGACGCCGTGGGAACCATGTCCACCGCCCTGCGTGCCCAGCGGCATGAGTTCGCCAACCAGCTGCACACGATCGCCGGGTTCATGAGTATCGGCCAGCACCAGCAGGCGCGCGACTACCTGGAACGGCTCGCCGCCACCGGTCCGCTGAAGTTCCCCGTGGACCAGGCCGAACTGCTGCAGGACCCGTATCTGCAGGCGTTCATCGGCGCGAAGGGCGTGGAGGCCGACGAGCGCGGGGTATCGTTGCGGATCGGGCCGGAAACTCTGGTGCGCGGGCAGGTGACGGAGCCGCAGGATGTCACTACGGTGCTCGGTAACCTGATCGACAACGCGGTCAACGCGGCGGTGGCCGGCACGGCCGCCGAGCGCTGGGTGGAGCTTGAGCTGCTGGACAGCGAGGGCGACGGCGGCGGTACGCTGCACGTCGTCGTCGCCGATTCCGGCGACGGGCTTCCGGACGGCGGCAATCCGGAGGCGGTGTTCGCGGAAGGATTTACGACGGCGGCCGGCAATGGTGTGCGGGGCGCGGTCCGTGCCGGGGGCGGCCAGGGGCTGGGCCTTGCCTTGGCCCGTCAGCTGGCCCGGCGGCGCGGCGGCGACGTCACGGTGCTGGAGCCGGGGAACGTCGGCGGCCCCGGCGCCGTGTTCATGGCCACGCTGCCCGGCACCACCACCGCGGCCGCCACCGCGCGGAAAGACTAATGGGCGCGTAACGACTGATGGATGCCGGACAAGGCTGAAGGATTCCCGACAAGACTGATGGAGACCGGACGGAAGGACGAGGATGTCTGAGGATTTCAGGGTGCTGATCGTGGATGACGACTTCCACGTCGCCAAGCTCCACGCTGCCTATGTGGATTCCGTGGCGGGGTTTCTGGCGTTGCCGCCGGCTGGTTCGGCATCGCTGGCGCTGCAGTCCATCCACAGCCTGCGCCCGGACCTGGTGCTGTTGGACGTGTACCTGCCGGATGCCTCCGGGCTGGACCTCCTGCACCAGCTTGACGTCGACACGATGATCCTCAGTGCGGCGTCGGATGCGGCGTCGCTGCGGACGGCGTTCCGGCGCGGCGCCCTCGGATACCTGCTCAAACCGTTCACGGCCGAGTCGCTGTCCCAGCAGCTGCGCTCCTACGCACGGTACCGGCGGATCCTTGGCCAGCCCGGAGCTCTGGACCAGGACACCGTGGAACGGGCAAAGCGGGCGCTCATTCCGGGTGACGTCTCGCCATCGGCCAAGCCCCGTTCGGCGACGGAGGCGGCAGTGCTGGAGTCGCTGGTTCCGGGCGAGCAGTACTCGGCGGCCGATGTGGCAGGGCGGGTTGGCGTGTCCCGGGCCACCGCCCAGCGGTACCTGTCCTCGCTGGCGGACGACGGCGCCGTCGAGATCCAGCTCCGTTACGGCACCACGGGCCGGCCCGAACACCGCTACGGCCTCCCGGCTTCCTAGCCTCCAGACAGCGCGAACTGGCAGGTAACGCCCGCAGAGCGGGGATTTGCGGGCATTACCTGCATGTTCGCGCACGAGGCGCCGGCGCCTGGCGCGAACGTACAGTTGAGGCCCCTGAATTCGCCGGTTCAGGGTCCCAACTGTACGTTCGCGCTTGGTGGGTAGTACTAGCTAGCTGGTGCTGTCCTGCGCGACGCGCCCGATCTCCGCGAGCGCCTGCGGATCCAAGAACGACACGGCAGGCACGGCAACACAACACAGCCAGCACAGCACAGCACAGCACAGCACAGAGAACACCGCCCAGGCCGGGGACTCGGCGTCGGAAAAACAAAAGCGCGAACTGGCAGGTAACGCCCTCAAAACCGGGATTTGCGGGCATTACCGGCCAGTTCGCGCTCGGGTTCGCGCAGGGCGGGAAGAGCTAGCTGGCGCTCTTCTGGGCGACGAGCTCGATCTCCACGAGCATTTCCGGATCCAGGAACGGCAGGACGTGGACCAGCGACATCGTGGGGCGGATCTCGCCGAAGACCTCGCCGTGCGCACGGCCGGCGTCCTCCCACTTGCTGATGTCCGTCAGGTACAGCTTGGACTGCACGACGTCGGCGAGCGCGAATCCGGCGTCGGCCAGGACGGTCTCGAGCTTCTGCAGGATGAACTGGGTCTGCTCGTAGAAGTCGCTGCCGACGATGCCGTTCTCGCCGCTGGCAGCGGTGGCCGAGATGTAAAGCGTGTTGTCCACCTGGACCGCGCGGGAGTAGCCGAGCTTCTGTTCCCAGACCGAGCCGGTGCCGAACGTCTTGCGCATGCTGCTGCGCCTTTCACTAGGGGTTTTAAGTCGGCTCCACTCTAGGCGGGCCGGACCTCCAGCCTGAAAACCAGCAGCTTTATGTCGGTGCCGGGCACATACCAGTCGCGCTCGGGCACCCGGCGGAAGCCCGTTTTTCGGTACAGCCCGTGGGCGCTTTCCCAGTCCCCGCCGGTGGTCAGCGCCACGGCACGGATCCCGTCCAGTGATCTGGCGTGCGCAATGATCGCTTCGACCAGGGCCAGGCCGGCACCGCTGCGCTGCACGGCAGGGTCCACCACCAGCATGCGGAACTCCAGCTCGTCGTCGAGCGCGATATCGGCATACTTCTCACCGGCCAGCGCCAGCGTCACGGAGCCGACAATCGTTCCGGCTCGCTCTGCCACCCAGATGGTGGCCAGTTCTGCACGGGTGGCCACGTCCTGGATCTGCTTCATGTACGGATGGTCAGCGGTCTCGAAATATCCGGCCGCCAGATAGGCGTCCCGGGTGATGCGGGCGATGGCCGCAAAGTCGGCGGGGACGGCGGGACGGACGGTGATCTGCGGCTGCACCCGTCAATGGTAGTGCCGGCCAACCGATGCACCCCGCGAAACGGCTGTTTCCGTGACTGAACTATCACGTTACCGACGGCGGCGCTCCCGCCGCAGCCCGGAACCATTCGGGGCAACCCGACGACGGTCCGGGAACCATGCCCGACGACGGCCCGGCCGAGTTACGACGACGCCCCGGCCGAGTTACGACGACGGTCCGGCGGTTTCCGGCGCCGCTTCCGCGCCGCTCTCCACAGGAGCCTCGCGGTGTTACGAAGCGAGGCTCCGGAAGGCTCCGAATAACCCGGCATTGCGGCTTTCTTGCGCCGGATTTCCGGGGGTTTCCGGCGGTTTCGGCTTGCGACCCGCACGCTGGCTCCTGTGCTCGGGGGCGTGTTTAGTGGTGTCCACCCACCCGCACCGCCAACCGAGGAGGATCCCCCATGCCGCCGCACTTAGACCGTCCGAAGCGTCCCACCCGCCGCCAGCTGCTGGCCTGGTCCATTGCCCTTCCCGCCATCGCCGCGCTGACAGCCTGCAGCGTCCAGGCCACTGCGGCCGGCGAAACAGACTCCGATGCACTGAAGGCGCCGCTGGCCTCCACGGTTCCGGCCGGCACCGAACTGGTGGTGGGCGATCCGACCACGCAGGTGGCGCTGCAACTGTCCGGGCAGATCGATAAGTTCACCTTCCCCATCAAGTTCGCCAACCTGTCCGGCGGCCCGCAGACCACTGAGGCGTTCCGCGCCAAGGCCCTCGACGTCGGCTCGGTGGCGGACATCCCGCCGATCCACGCCACGTGGACCGGCCTGGACGTGAAGATCGTCGCCAGCCAGTACCGCGCGGACGCGGTCCGGTTCCCGCTCTACGAACTGGGCATTGCGCCGAACGCGGGCATCAGCAGCCTTGCCGACTTGCGGGGCAGGAAGATCGCCTACAGCCCGGGCCAGGCACAGGGCGCGCTGGTCCTGCGGATCCTGGAAAAGGCGGGGCTCAAGCAGAGCGACGTTAGGCTCGTGGAACTGCCCAGCACCGGGGACGTCTACCCCACCGCCCTGGCGGCAAAGCAGGTGGACGCCGCTCCCCTGGGCGGCGTCAACATCAAGCGCTACCTTGCCAAGTACGGCGGCGAAGGTGCTACCACCATCAAGCACGGCCTCCGCGACGATCCGGGCCATCTGTACGCTCCGGTCCAGGTGCTGCAGGACCCGGCCAAGGCGGCCGCCCTTCGTGAATACGTGCAGCGCTGGGGCGCCGCCCAGCGCTGGATCGAGGACCATCCCAAGGAATGGCGCGACGGGTACTACGTCCGCAACCAGAACCTGAGCGCAGAAGACGGCGACTACCTCATCAAGGCGGCCGGGCGGAAGGACATCCCCACCTCATGGACAGATGCCATCGCCCGTCACCAGCAGACCATCGATCTGCTGGCCCGCGAACAGCAGAAGCCGCAGTTTGACGCCCACAAGCTCTACGACCTCCGGTTTGAGTCGATTGGCGGCACCGCCTTCGCAGAAGCCAAAGCTGCAGCATCGGGCGCCTCACCTGCAGCACCGGCCTCGGCTGCTGCACCGGCCCCGGCTGCCACTCCATCCGCCGTAGCCACCGGGGCCCGGCCATGACCGCCGGAGTGCTGGTGCGGAAACTGGCCGCCGGCGTGTCCCGGCCCGCCGGCACCGGCACCGGTCAGCCAGGCCGGGGTCCCAGCGACGGCGAACCCAGCCACGGCGAATCAAACAACGCTAAACAAGGCAACGAACAAGGCAACGGAAATCCAAGCAGCTCCGAAGCAGCCGACCGCCGGCCGCTGACCCGGCGCCTGGGCCCGGGACCGCGGCGCCGGTTCGCCGCCCTCGCCGGCCCGGCACTGCTTCTGGCCGCGTGGTGCCTCGCCTCCGGCGCGGGCCTGCTTGACCCGCGCATCCTCTCCGAACCATGGAACGTCGTGGCCACCGCCGGTGAGCAACTGGCCTCGGGGAAACTGCAGGAGCACCTCGGAATTTCTGCCCAGCGGGCGGCCCTGGGGCTGTTCTTCGGAATCGTCCTCGGCGTGGTTCTTGCCCTGGCTTCCGGGCTTAGCCGAGTGGGCGAGGCCCTGGTGGACGGACCGGTGCAGATCAAGAGAGCCATCCCGTCCCTCGCACTCCTGCCGCTGCTCGTCCTGTGGTTCGGGATCGACGAGACCATGAAGGTCCTCACCATCACCCTCGGAGTGTTCGTCCCCATCTACCTGCAGACCCACGCCGGACTCCGCAGCATCGAAACCAAATACGTGGAGCTGGCCCAGACAGTGCGGCTGAGCCGCCTGGCCTTCATCAAGCGAGTGGTGTTGCCGGGAGCCCTGCCGGGTTTCTTCCTCGGTCTGCGCTTCGCGGTGACAGGCGCCTGGGTCTCCCTCGTCGTCGTCGAACAGATCAACTCAACCAGCGGCATCGGCTACATGATGGAGCTCGCCCGCACGTACGGCCAAACCAACATCATTGTCCTCGGCCTGGCCGTCTACGGAATCCTCGGCCTCCTGTCGGACGGCGCCGTCCAACTCCTGCAACGAAAGGCACTGTCATGGCAACGAACGATGGCCGGCTGACCCCGAACGCCCCAACTGCAACGGTCAGCGTGCGCGGCCTCATCCGCGGCTACGGACCCAAGGGCGTCCTGAACGGCGTGGACCTCGACATCGCACCCGGCGAGTTTGTGGCGCTGCTCGGTCCCAGCGGCTGCGGCAAAAGCACCCTGCTCCGCGCCCTCGCCGGGCTGGACCATGAGGTCAGCGGTAGCGGAACGGTCACCGTTCCTGCCAAAGTCTCGGTGGTCTTCCAGGACTCCCGGCTGCTCCCTTGGGACTCGGTGCTGGGGAACGTCACGCTGGGCCTGCAGGATCACGACGCCGAAGAACGCGGCCGCCGTGCGCTCGCCGAAGTGGGACTCGCCGGACGCGAAAAGGCCTGGCCCCATCAGCTCTCCGGCGGGGAACAGCAGCGCGTGGCGCTGGCCAGATCCCTGGTCCGCGATCCCGAACTGCTGCTGGCGGATGAGCCCTTCGGGGCGCTGGACGCGCTGACCCGGCTCAAGATGCACGGCCTGCTCGCGGACCTGGTGGCCGCCCATCAGCCTGCCGTGCTCCTGGTCACCCATGACGTGGATGAGGCGATCGCGCTAGCGGACCGCATCGTCGTGCTGGACCACGGCAGGGTGGCGCTGGAACGGAAGGTCATTACTGGAACCAACCGCGCCCCGGACGACGCCGGCTTTGCAGGGCTGCACGCCGACCTGCTGGGAGCCCTGGGTGTGGACCGGCACCGCGTAGAAGCCGCCGCGTAGAACTCCGGGACAGAAACTTCAGCCGGGTAACTTCAGCCCGGAACGCCAGGCCAGAAGCCCACGCCCCGGCATGTCGACAGCCAGACACTTTCGAAAAGGACCGAACCATGAGCACTCCCGAACGCACGCTGCACCTGAACGCCTTCCTGATGAGCACCGGCCACCACGAGGCGTCCTGGCGGCTGCCGGAAAGCGACCCCCTGGCGGGGACCGACGTCCGCCACTTCCAGAACCTCGCCACCATCGCGGAACGCGGAAAGTTCGACTCCGTGTTCTTCGCCGACTCCCCCGTGATCTTCGGTGACGTCGGCCGGCGGCCCGCCGGGCGGCTGGAGCCCACAATTCTCCTGACGGCCCTGGCGGCGGTGACGGAGAAGATCGGCCTGATCGCCACGGCTTCCACCACATACAACGATCCCTACAACCTGGCGCGGCGTTTCGCCTCCGTCGATGTGGTCAGCGGCGGCCGCGCCGGCTGGAATGTGGTGACGACGGCGGGCCCTGACGCCGCCCGCAACTTCGGCATCGATGACCAGCCATCCCATGCGGCGCGCTACGAGCGGGCGGCGGAGTTCCTCGATGTGGCCGGCAAGCTCTGGGACAGCTGGGACGACGACGCCGTGGTGGCGGACAAGGAGTCCGGGATCTGGGCCGATCCCGAGCGGGTCAGGCCCATCAATCACACAGGCAAGCATTTCAGCGTGCAGGGGCCGCTGAACGTCCCGCGCTCCCCGCAGGGCTATCCGCTGCTGGTCCAGGCGGGCTCGTCCGAGGACGGCAAGGACCTCGCTGCCAGATACGCCGAGGCGGTCTTCACCGCCCAGCAGACCCTCGCCGATGCACAGTCCTTCTACTCCGACCTGAAAAGCCGGGCTGCGGCCGCGGGTCGGGATCCGGGAGGAATCAAAATCCTCCCGGGCATCGTGCCGGTGATCGGGTCCACCGAAAGCGAAGCCCGGAGGCTGGACCAGCAACTTGAGGACCTCATCAAGCCGGAGTACGCGAGGGTGCAGCTGGCCAGGACACTGCGGGTGGATCCTGACGATCTTGCCCTGGACCGCCAGCTCCCGGCGGACCTGCCCAACGAAGATGAGATCGAGGGCGCGAAAAGCCGGTACACGCTGATCGTCCGGCTGGCCCGCCGGGAGAACCTGACCGTCAGGCAGCTCATCGCCCGGCTTGGCGGCGGGCGCGGGCACCGGACCTTCACAGGGACGCCGGAACAGGTGGCAGACGCCATCGAACTGTGGTTCCGGAACGGCGCCGCGGACGGTTTCAACATCATGCCCGCGGTGCTCCCGTCAGGGCTGGAAACATTCGTGGACCACGTGGTTCCGGTATTCCGGGCAAGAGGCCTGTTCCGCGCCGAGTACACCGGCAACACGCTGCGCGAGCACTACGGCCTGGAGCGGCCGCTGAACCGGTACTCCGGCGCGCTCGCTTTGAATTCGGTGTAGACCCGGACGCCCGCCGGGACCATAATTCCTGCACCGCGTGTTCAACAACATTCGCGGTGCAACGGAATGAAGGGAAGAGCCCATGAATGAGGAAGGGGCTCCGCGGCTTACCGTCGTGCAGCCCGGACAAGGCAGGGAAGCACCGCTCGGCGGCATCGGCGTCGTGTTCAAGCTCTTTGGCGAGGACACCAACCAGCAGCTGTCCATCGTGGAGCACCCGTTCCCGGTGGGCGCGCTGGTGCCGCCTCACATCCACACCCGCGAAGACGAGTACTCGATCGTCATCGAGGGCGAGATAGGGTTCCGCTCCGGTGACCGCGAGGCGGTCCTGGGTGCGGGCGGGTACATCACCAAGCCACGGAACGAACTTCACACCATGTGGAACGCGGGGAAGGTGCCCGCCCGCACGATCGAGGTGATCAGTCCGGCCGGATTTGAGCACTTCTTCTGGGGCCTTGCCAACCACATCGAAGCCGGACTGCCGGACCCCGAGACGGTCGAGAAACTCGCGGCCCACTTCGGCCTGCGCTTCGCCGAGGCGCCCTGGCTGCCGGATATTATTGCGCGCTACAACCTGACCCCGCCGCGGATGTAAACCACGCGTAGGTGAACGGCGCGCACGTGAACCGCCCGCACGTGAACCGCGCAGAACCGCCCGGGCCGCACTTGGCCCGGGCGGCGGTGCGTGCAAAGGCGCGAATGAACGCGCGTGAGAACTACAGCGGGAACTTGCCGGACATCTCCAGCGTGCCCGCGCATGTCCAGGCCGACAGCCGTTCCTCGGCTGAGGGCCCTCCCTCCAGCGGGCTGGTGAGCCGCGGGCGCCGCACCCAGCACCCGGCTTCCTCGGCCACCAGCGCACCCGCGGCGAAGTCGTGCTCGTTCAGGCCGCGCTCTCCGAAGGCGTCGACTGTTCCGTCGGCAACCATGCAGAGGTCCAGGGCAGCCGAGCCGAGCCGCCGCACGTCCGCGAAGCCGTCCACGAAACTGCCCAGCGCCGCGAACTGCTCCGCGCGCACGTCCGGGTCGTAGCTGAAGCCGGTGGACAGGAGCTGGCCGGTTCGCCCGGGAACCGGGCCGGTGAGCTGCACCCGCTTTCCATCCTGCTCCAGCCAGGCACCCTGGCCCCGGGAAGCGTAGTACACGCGCCCCAGCGCGGGGGCATGTACGACGCCGGCCAGCCAGACGCCGTCGGAATCGGCAACCGCCACGGAGGTGGCGTAGTAGACGATGTTGCGGATGAAGTTGGTGGTGCCGTCCAGCGGATCAATGGACCACCGCAGCCCGGTCGGCTGCTCGGGCCGCGTGGTCCCGTGTTCCTCGCCGGTGATCACGTCGCCCGGCCGCGCACTGCGGATGGCGGTGCGTACGGCTTCCTCGGCGGCAACATCGAAGGCGGTGACCCAGTCGCCGGCTTCGCCTTTGTTGGCCACCGTCCCCGAGTCCAGAGCGCCGTTGCTGCGTTCGGCCAGTACACCGGCACCGGCCGCCGCGGCGGACTTGGCCACGTCGAGGAGCGCGGTCAGGTCCACGCGCTTTGCAGTATCCAGTGTCACTCGGAATCCTCCCCGTTGCCCGACACGGCGGTTGCCTCGGGATCGTCAGTTTTCGCGTCAGGTTCCCCGGCGCCGCCGGCTGCGTCATCCCCGTCAGCCACGGCCGGCCCGTTGGCCAGCAGTTCCCGGAAACCGTCCTCGTCCAGGATGGGCACGCCCAGCTGCTCGGCCTTGTCCCGTTTGGTGCCGGCGTTGTCACCGGCCACCAGGTAGCTGGTCTTCTTCGAGACCGATCCCGCTGCCTTGCCGCCGCGGACCAGGATGGCTTCCTTGGCCTCGTCGCGGCTGAAGCTTTCCAGGGTTCCGGTGACCACGACGGTCAGCCCCTCGAGGGTGCGCGGCGTGGATTCGTCCCGCTCGTCCTTCATCCGGACCCCGGCTGCTGCCCAGCGGTCGATGATCTCCACGTGCCAGTCCTCGGCAAACCATTCCTTGAGGGCTGCGGCGATGGTAGGGCCTACCCCGTCCACGCCCGCGAGCTCCTCCTCGGAAGCCTGCCGGATGGCGTCCATGGTGCCGAAGTGGTTGGCCAGGGCGCGCGACGCCCGGGGACCGACGTGCCGGATGGACAGTGCCACCAGGACGCGCCACAGCGGCTGGGTCTTGGCCTTTTCGAGTTCGGTGAAGAGCTTCGCGGTGGTGGCAGTCGGCTTCGAGGGCGTCTTGGCCGTGCCTTTGCTGTAGAAGTAGGGCACCAGCTCGAACTCACCGGTGGGGACACCCTTGGACCGCTTCTCGCGCCGGATCTTCACCGGTTCCAGGTCCTCCGGCGTCAGGTCGAACAGGGCCGCCTCGCTGACCAGCGGCGGGACCTCAGGTTCCGTCGGCTGGGTCAGCGCGATCGCGGCCTCCCAGCCGAGGGCCTCGATGTCGAACGCCCCGCGGCTGGCTACATGGAACACGCGCTCACGCAGCTGCGACGGGCAGGACCTGGCGTTGGGGCAGCGGATGTTCACGTCCCCTTCTTTCCCGGGCGCGAGCGGCGTTCCGCAGGACGGGCATTCGGTGGGCATCACAAAATCGCGCACGGGCGGGTCCTGCTGGTCCCGCAGCGCCAGCACCGGGCCGACGATCTCGGGGATGACGTCCCCGGCTTTCCGCAGGACCACGATGTCGCCGATCTTGACGCCCTTGGCCTTGACCACGTCCTGGTTGTGCAGGGTGGCCATTCCCACGGTGGAGCCGGCGACCTTGACGGGCTCCATAATCCCGAACGGCGTAACCCGGCCGGTGCGGCCGACGTTGACCGCGATGTCCAGCAGCTTGGTGTGCACTTCCTCGGGCGGGTACTTGTAGGCGACTGCCCAGCGCGGGACCCGGGTGGTGTAGCCCAGGGCGCGCTGGGTGGCGAAGTCGTCGATCTTCACCACGATGCCGTCGATCTCGTGGAGCAGGCTGTGCCGCTTGTCCCCGTATTTTTCGATGAATGCCAGCACGTCGGCGGGGCTGCCCAGAACCTCGAAGTAGGGGCTGACCGGCAGTCCCCATTCCGAGAGGAGCCGGTAGGTCTCCGACTGGCTGGCGGCCTGGAGGCCCTCACGGGCGCCGATTCCGTGGACGAACATCTGCAGCGGGCGCTTGGCGGTTTCTGCCGGGTCCTTCTGCCGGAGCGAGCCTGCTGCGGCATTGCGCGGGTTGGCCAGCGGCGCCTTGCCAGCCTCAATCAGCGCCTCGTTGAATTCGGCGAACGCCTTGGACGGGATGAACACCTCGCCGCGGATTTCCATCTCGGCGGGAAACCCGGTGCCGCTGAGCTGCTGCGGGATCTCCTTGATTGTGAGCACATTGTGCGTGATGTCCTCGCCGGTGGTGCCGTCGCCGCGGGTCGCGGCCCGGACCAGCTTGCCGTCCCGGTAGAGCAGGTTCACGGCCAGGCCGTCAATTTTCAGCTCGGTGAGCCAGGCTGCGTCCGGATTCCCGGACTTGGCGACCCCTGCCTCCGCCTTGGCGATCCAGGCCTTCAGTTCGTCGATGGAGAACACGTCCTCCAGGCTGTACATGCGCTGGAGGTGTTCGACGGCGGCAAAGGCCGCGGACACTTCCCCGCCAACCTCCTGCGTGGGCGAGTCATTGGAGACGAGCTCCGGATGCAGCGCCTCGAGTTCCTCCAGCCGGCGAAAGAGAGTATCGAACTCGGCGTCGGAGACCAGGGGTTCGTCCTCCTGGTAATACGCGAAGCGGTACTTCCGGACGAGGTCCGCCAGGTTCTCGTACTCATCCCGTACCGACTCAGAGGGAACGGCTTCCGGCTCAAGCTGGTCAGTTCCGGTGGCTGCGGCGGTTCCCGTATCTGCGTTATCTGTGGGGCCTGATGGTGTGCTCACAGACCTATCTTGCCTTACGGCAGGGACATTTTGCCGAGGCGGCAGGCCTCCCGTGCCGGTAGGAGCCCTACCAGTGACCGGGGCGGTTGCGGCTCCACAGTGCGAAGGCCAGCCCGCCCAGACCCACCAGGAGGACACCGCCCATGACGGCAAACAGGCCGAAGATGCCAATCCCGGAGCTCTTGTCCGCGACCACGACGGCGGCGGCCTGGCTGGCCTGGACCGGGGTGGCGATCGGTTTGGTCCAGCTGGATTCGGCCGAAGGGGCGGAGGACGACGGGGCGGGGGTAGCGGAAGCGGTGGTCACCGGAACCGCCGCGAGTGTCGCCACCACCACTGCAGCCCCGGCATCGGCCGGCTGCGGCGCCAAAGGCGTCATCGCGGGAGCGGGGACGGACGGCACGGGGGCAACGCGCGGCGCCGCAGGCGCCACGGGCCGCACAGGAGCGGGGGCCGGCGCAGGCGCAGGTGCCTTCCGTGCCGGCGGCTGCGCCGGCGCCGGAGCAGGCGCCGGGACGGGAGCCGCCGTCGTCGGAGCCGGGGAACCGGACGACGGCGGGGCGACCGGTACCGGTGATTCGGTGCACTGTTGCTCGGGCAGGCAGGCCGCCTGCGCCGTTCCGGCGGCGCCGGCCGCAACGGTGAAAGCCAGCATGGCGGCGGCAATTCCGGGCAGCAGCGCGCCGCGCAGACGAGTGGTTCGGATCATGGAAGTACCTTTGCAGCCGCGCAGGATACCCCGCGCCCAGTTTTGTCCCGGGTATCTTCCTACAGTCCGGCGCGTCGCGCCAAATCGGCTACTGCCGGTTTTCCGGCGGCAGCGCGATCTGGAGCTTGCGTACCTTGCCCCGGCCGACGATGTAGCCGCGTCCCGGGATGAAGTCCGTGCCGACCCGTCCGAGCGACGTATTGAGGAGGCTGTCGCCGTCGATATCGCCCGGATTGATCAGCAGTCCCCGCCTGCCCGACTTGAACGGCTGGGCCAGCGACCATGCCGATGACCAGGTGGACGTTTCGGATTCCCCGACTATCCACTGGTCGGCCTTGATGGACGCCGCCACCAGCCTTTCGATGCCGGATTCGGCCAGGGTGTCCGTGAATTCCGTGAGCCCCTCGATGAAGATGGCCACCTTTCCCGGGTTGGCCGAGGCGTGGTCCGTGAGTGCCTCCACCGCCTCTTCGACGTCGTCAGCCCCCACCAGCGAACGGTCCCAGACCGGCAGGGAAGCCACCGCGGACTTCCGGGCGGCAAGGTAAACCAGTTCGGTGCCGGGGTTGGACCGGCGCAGCGCGTAGGCCATGGTCACCAGGGCCACGGTCCGGCCGGCGCCGGGCGGGCCGGCGAGCAGCAGCGGCCCCTTGGCCATGAGCGTTGCCGGCTGCAGCGTTTCGTCGTCCACACCGATGACGGGAAGGTCCCGAATCCCGGCGGGTAGGATGTCCAGGTCGATCTGCTCGGGCAGCCGCTCGATCCGGGGGGCACGCTCCACGCCCTGGCGGAGCATGGCCTCGCTGAGTTTGTGGACTTCGCGTGCCTGGAGGGCCAGGTTGGAGTTGCCGCCCAGGACGGCGAGCTGCACCTCGTGGCCGCCCAGCAGGCCGCGGCCGGGAGGCGAGGCCTGGCCCAGGACGTCCTTCGGCACGTCCATGGTCAGGTAGTCGTCCTCGGCGGACAACCGCAGCACCAGCCGCCGCTGGATGGAGGCAAGCAACGACGCCGGGACGGAGTTGGGGCGGTCGCCGGTGACAACGAGGTGGATGCCCAGGGGACGGCCGTCCGTGGCCAGTTGCAGGAAGAGGTCCCAGAGGCCGGAAAGCTTGCTGTACTCGTAGGCTTCGCGGAAGGCCGACATGCCGTCGACCAGCACAAAGATGCGCTTTTCATCCGGCAGTCCGGCGAGCTGGCGGTACTCCCCGATGGTGGAGGCGCGGACCTCGGCGAAGCGCCGTGCCCGGTCCTCGGCGAGGTCGCTGAGCCAGCGCAGGAGCCTGCCCACGCGCTCCACGTCGTCGCCGTCGATGATCCCGCCCACGTGCGGGAGCTCCTCGAGCATTTTGAGGCCGGCCGAGCCGCAGTCAATCCCGTAGACGTGCACGGGGCCGCCGCGGGGCGTGACGGCAGCCGCGATGGCGATCCCCCGAAGCGCCGCGGACTTGCCCGAGCCGCCGGTGCCGTAGATGGCCATGTTGCCGTCTTTGTCCGGTTCGTAGAAGACGGTGGGCTGGTCCTGGCGGGCGGGATCGTCCGCCACGCCCAGCAGGAGCCGTTCGTCGGTGCGCGGGTTGGGCAGCAGCGAGAAGTCGTAGGTGGTGGCAAGTTCGTTCAGCCACGGCTTCCGCGGCGGCTCGATGGCCAGCAGGCCCGCGGCGGCGATGACGTTGGCGGTCATCCTGGCGATGTCGTTGGGCCCGGCGGGTTCTTCCTGCACGGCGGTCTCGGGGGCCGGCGTTTCCCACACGGGACCCGACCCGAAGGCCATCTCCACGATCTCGATCTGCGGGCGCTGCGGGCGTTCGGTGGTCCAGCCGCCGGCGTAACCGGTCTGGAACCCCTGGATACGGCCCGGCCCGGTTTTCGCTGCGCCGCGGCCCGGAATGGAGGGGTCGAAGTACGCGGCGTCCGGAACGCCGAGGATATCCGTGGCGTCGTCTTCGTCGGCCATGCGCAGCGCCACCCGGAGGTTGGTGTTGGCGCGCAGGCTTTCCTTGATGACGCCGGCGGGCCGCTGGGTGGCGAGGATCAGGTGCAGGCCCAGTGACCGGCCGCGGGCGGCAACGTCCACCACGCCGTCCACGAACTCGGGCACCTCGGTGGCGAGGGCGGCGAATTCATCCACCACGATCACCAGGTAGGG
The DNA here is from genome assembly GCF_046536215.2 of Arthrobacter globiformis. Taxonomy (GTDB): domain Bacteria; phylum Actinomycetota; class Actinomycetes; order Actinomycetales; family Micrococcaceae; genus Arthrobacter; species Arthrobacter globiformis_E. The sequence goes on from NZ_CM143421.1 coordinate 1,443,843, forward strand.
CGGGGCCTCCGAATCGGCCTCGCGCTGGAGGGCGAGCAGGTCCTTGGCCTTTTTCCTGTTGAGCAGGTGTTCGCGGTAGTGGAGCTCGGCCCGCAGCGATGTGAGGGCGCGGCGCACCAGGTGCGGCGAGAGGTCGGTGACCAGGCCCACGGTGTGCGGCAGGTCGACGCAGTCGGCAAACGCAGCGCCGCCCTTGTAGTCCACGAACAGGAAGCTGACGCGGTCCGGGCTATAGGCGGTGGCCATGCCCATGACCCAGGACTGCAGGAACTCGGACTTGCCGGCGCCCGTGGTGCCGCCCACCAGCGCGTGCGGCCCCTCGTTCTTGAGGTCCAGATGCAGCGGCTCCACGCCCTTGGATCCCACGAGGGCACGGAGCGAGCCGTTGTCCTTGCGGTTGGCGACGGCTGTGGAGCGGACGGAGTTGTTCTCCTGCCAGCGTTCGGCGACGGCCTGCGGGTTGTCGAGGAAGTCCTTGCCCAGCAGCGCCGCATAGGACACTGCGCGCGGCAGGTTGGAGTCGTCCTCCACGGGCTTTCCGGCGTCGACAACCGGCGAGAGCATACGGGCCAGCTGGCCTGCGAGATCGGCGTCGAGGCTTTCGCAACTAACGGGGTAGGTGTGGCGTCCCAGCCGGACCTGGCCGGTGGTGGTGCCGTGCTCGCCGTCGACCGCCATGAAGTCACGGCAGGCGGCCGGAAGGGATTCGACGCCGGCAGCCACCCACAGCACGTGGACGCCGGTATCCGGTCCGCGCTCCACGAGCCGGGTCAGCCGGCCGCGGTCCACCGGCGCGTCGTCCTCGACGATCACCAGCACCGAGGGCAGTACCGGCGGCGGAACCTCCGAGGTTTCATCAAGGATGCCGGGCCGGTGCACAGGACCCTGCCCCGGGCCCTGCGAGCGCAGCGCGGCCTCCCGGAGTTCCACGAGGTCCTCGAGCCGGGCCAGCAGGCTGGTGCCGCCTGCCGAGCCGGCCGCAAGGTGGTCGCCGCCGAGGGGGCTGTGGCTCGAGCCCACGTGCGGCAGCCATTGCAGCCAGTTCCAGCGTTCCCGGGACCGGGCCGAGGTGATGGCGGCCACGGCCACTTCCGCCGGGGAGTGCAGGCCCACGAGCTGGAGCACTACCCCCCGTGCCACGTCGTCGACGAGTCCGCGCGGCCCGGCGAGGCCGAACGAGCCCGCGGACCGCAGCTGGGAAACCACCGGCACGCCCTCGATCTGCCGGAACTGGTCCAGGCAGTCCTCGATCTCGCGCCGGTACTCCGTCTCGGTTTCCGAGGTGTTCGGCTCCTCGAACGGAATCCGGGACGGCACCGTGCCGAGCCCGAACCGGAGGGCCAGGAACCCGGCGTGTTCGGGCCGGTGGGTCCAGAGCAGCGGGCCCAGCTTGTAGATGGAGTCGACGGTGTCACTGACGGACGGGGCTTCCTGGAGCCGGACGGCCCGTTCCACCCGCTGCAGCTCGGTGGTGTCCTGCCGGAAGGCCGCCATGGCCTCCCGGAACTGCTTCAGCTGCTCCTTGCGCTCACGCTTGTTTTGCAGCTTCTGGTCCACGTAGTGCCCCACGATGAACAGCGGCATCATCAGCATGAACAGCATGGACAGCAGGCTCTGGGTCACCGCGAACAGCACCGAGCCCATCATCAGCGGAGCGATCAGCATGATGTACGGGAAAGGGTGGTGGTCCTGCCGCTTGGGTCCGGCCGGGGGCACCCGCTTGCCCGGGGCGAACCGGGGCACCACCCGCGGGGAACGGTTGAAATCAACCAGGGGCGACGTCGGAGCTGCCGCCCCGCTGCGCGCCAGCGGCATCACGGTCAGCCCGGTGTCGCCCAGTGTGACGGTGTCGGAGGAATTCAGCGTGGCGCGGGTGACGGGCAGCCCGTCCATCTGCAGGCCGTTGGCGGAATTCGTGTCGACGATCTCGATGCTCTCCCCCACCGTGATGCGGGCGTGCCGCTTCGACGTCAGGGGGTCGGTGAGCCGGACGTCCACGTTCCGGTCCCGTCCGATGTAGCTGGTGCCGGACGGCAGCGAAAACTCCCGGCCGACGTCGGGCCCGGAGACTATGCGGAGCGTCGCCGCGGCGGGGCCGCGGTCCGCAGCAGGGCCGGCGTCGTTCGGGTTGCCGAACTGGTCGCTCACCTGGGTGAGCGAAACGACGGACCCGGGCCGCAGCCCGGACTCGAGGAGGTTGTCCGCCCGGTCCAGGACGATGCCGCGCATGCCGCCGGCCACGAAAGCCTCGTCGATCCGGAGTGAAAGGTTCGGCGGAGCGGGCTCCTCCCGCCGGGCGGGGTCTGCAGTCCACAGTTCGGTGGCGATGTCCGCGACCGTGGCGCGGCCGTCCACGGTGACGGCCAAGTCCTTGGCCTCGGCGGGGTCCCGGCGCAGGGTGAGTCGGATCCTCATGCTTCGACGTCCCCTCGCATCTTTTCCAGCAGGTGCAGGTCCTCGGCGGTGACCAGGTGCGAGGTGACCGCGTGCTCGACGAGGCGGGCACGCCGGTTGGTGGCCAGCTTTCCGCCGCCGCCCCGGAGTCCGGCCACCCCGGCCCGGTCCAGCTTGTCGCACACGTTGTCCAGCTTCCGGTTGAACCTGGTGAGGGCCCAGCCCAGGGCCCGGGCCGCCTCCGCGGAGGACGGAATGGCGCTGAATCCGGTGCCTTCCCGCCGGAGCATGGGCTCGGCAAGCGCCACGATGAGGGCCTTCTGGGAGTCGGTGAACACCACCGGGCCGATGGTGGTGTCGCCGCCGCTGGTTTCGCTGCTCGTTTCCTGCCGGAACGACGGCGTCTTCAGGTGGACGGCGAATTCGTAGGTGGTGGGCCCGGCCGTGAAGATGACGCTGGTGTGGCTGAAGACAAGGGGCAGCCGGGCGCCGGGCGACAGCCAGGCCTGCATGCCACCGGATCCGTCGGCCACCGTGGCGGACAGCCGGCTGCCCACGTTGCTGAGCCACCAGATGCCGTCGTACCGGGCGATCTGAAGGAAGCGCCGGTGCAGGTACGGGTTGTCGTCCACCTCGAGGTCGCCCTCGCGGCCGATGCTGAAGATGTCCTCATCGGTGGGCTCGTACCACTCGCCGCAGAAATCTATGGCCAGGTCTCCCATGTTTCCCTGTCTTCTCGTCGGGTCTGTTGCTGCTGGGCGGCCGTGCTTGATGCCGCAGGGTGCTAAGGGCGTCCTAGAGACACGCGATGGAATCCTCGCCCGCCGGCGAGGCGGAGCCGTCGCTGCGGACGATGATCACCTGGACGCAGGTGGGCTCCGCCGGATTCGCCGTGACATCCGCCCGGGTTGCCGACGTCGACAGGTAGCTTCCGCCGCCCTTGACCGTTTTGATCCGCCACTTGTACGTGTCCCCCGGCTTCGGCTGCGGGTTGGTCCAGGTGAAGCGGACCTTCCCTTGCACGCCAGCGCTGCCGGCCAGCTTGGCGACGTCGGGCACGGATCCGTCGTCGACGGCGTCGGCGGGCGGCTTGCTGATGGTTTCGGTGGGCCGCGACTCGGGCTGCGGCGCAGCCGATGCCATCACAATACCCACGATGGCCGCCAGCACCAGGAGCGTTCCGCCGGAGATGGCGAGCCACAGGTTGCGCTTCCCGTGGTCCGCCGGGTCATCCGCCGGCTGGCCGGAGGCATCATCCTCCCCGGCCTTTGGCTGGTTGCTGCGCAGGACCGTGGCGTCGGCCCAGCCGTCTGCCGCAGGTGATGTGAACGCCGCAGGCTCCCGGGCCGCCGCCGGAGCGGCCGACGGCGGGATGCCCGGTACCAGCCCATTCACCGGCTGAGGCCCCGGCTGGGGCGCCGGTGCTGTTGGCCCCGGTACTGTTGGCCCCGCTACAGCCGGTGCCGGCGCGCCTCCCCCGTCCAGCGGCTTGGTGCGGGCCGGGAAGGTGGGGGCGCTTCCGGTCCGGTCCGGGTCGATGGAGGCGACGTTGCGGACGCGCGTCTCCTCCACGCCGTCGTCCAGGTGCACGTCCTCCGGGAGGCGTTCTTCGAGCACCTCGAACGGCGTGACGGACAGGTTGAGCTCGGCCTGGATCCGCTGCAGCGCCAGGGCGAAAGCATGGGCGGACGAATAGCGTGAGGCCGGCTGCTTGGCCATCGCCGTCGCCAGGGCCAGTTCAAGGGATTCCGGCACGTCGGCACGGCCCAGCCGTGGTACCGGCATGTTGGTGATGCGCGAAATGAGCTCGCGCTGGGAGTTGTCGGCGCCCGGCAGCACGAACGGCGACCGTCCGGCGAGCAGGGTGTACAGCGTGGCGCCGAGAGCCCACACGTCCACCAGCACGCCGTCGACATTGCCGTCCCTGAACTGTTCCGGCGGCGACCAGGGGATGGACATCCCGGCGTCCTCGTCGACGTCGCCGGCCAGTGTGCCGGAGATGCCGAAGTCGGTGAGCGCGGGGCGGTTGTAGTCGGTGACCAGGATGTTGGCGGGCTTGATGTCCCGGTGGGCAATGCCGGCCCGGTGCGCTGTTTCCACGGCGGAAGCCACCTGGATGCCGACGGCCAGGACCTCGTCCACGCTGAAGCGCTGCCGGCGGTACCGGACGTCCAGGCTGGGCCGGGAGCAGTACTCCATGGCGAGGTAGGAATGCCCGTCGTCGGTCACTTCGGCTTCAAAGATGGTGACGATGAAGGGGTGCGAGGACAGCTGGGCCATCAGGTTGGCCTCGGACTCAAACCGGCGGCGGGCACCCTCCGTCTTGAGGCCGGACAGCAACACCTTCACGGCCACCTTGCGGCGCGGCCGGTCCTGCTCGTAGAGGTAGACGTCGGAGAAGCCGCCCGATCCGAGCAGGCTGACGTAACTGAAACCGGGGATGCGGGGCGGCGGTGCCGCCGGCCGCTTGGAACTCACAGGATCTCCTCAAAGCGCAAGGAAACGTCATCGCCGAGTTCTGCGATGTCGCCGTCCAGGACAATGGCCATTTCATTCTGGGCAAGGCGACGCGGCGGTTGCCCCTCGCGGACCAGCACCGTGCCGTTGGTGGCTTTCAGGTCGCACAGCATTACGTGCCAGCCCTCCAGCCGGACCTCCACGTGCGACCGGGAAATGTCGCCGCCGGGGCTGGCGACCTGGACCAGCCGCGGCATGGTGCCGCCCTGCACCCGGGACACCGACGGCTGCCGGCCGATCACGAGCGACTCGTCCAGGTCAAGCAGCTCGCCCGTGGACAGCCGCAGCCTGCCCAGCCGGGGGCGCGGCACCTGGATGGCGACATCCGGCAGCTGCGCGCCGCAGGTGAAGCACTGTCCGCTGGTGGGCGGGTTGGCGTGGCCCGCCGGGCAGACGCGGGCGAGCACCAGCGGGCCGTTGCCCGCCGCAGCGGCCTGGCCGGGTTCCGGCCCCTGCCCCGGATTCCCCGCCCCGGAGGTGGGGAGGTCGCTCTTGAGGATGGTCTGACCGTCGTGGTCCCCTTCCGCCGCCCCGCCGGCCCCGGGTACGGAGATGAACGACGGCGGCACCTGGGCTGCCGCAAACGACGGCGGCATTTGGGCTCCTGTGGGTGACGGCTGGACGCCGGGCGCTGAGAACGACGGGGGCGCCTCAGCCGCTGCGGAGGTGGGCGGCACCGGAGGTGCCGAGAACGCGGGCGGTACTTCCGATGCCGGGGCACGGTCGCCGCCGGTTGCCCACGGAACGGAGTCGATCAGGCCTGACAGAGCCGGGGTTGCGGGGGCAGGGGCCGACGGTGCCGGGGTTGAAGGGTCAGGCGCTGACGGGGACTGGGTTGAAGGGTCAGTCGCCGACGGTGACTGGGCTGATACGGACTCCTGAGCAGCTGTTTCCTTGGTCCCCGTCTCCGGAACTGCCACTTCCCCGCCCGCCGGAGCACCGCCGTCGTTCTCCTGGTCTGTCCGCACCGCGGCGTCTTCAATGCTGCGAACCACGGTCTTGTCCCAGAGGTGGTCGTACGAGCCGGTGAGTTCGGTGGCCGGGCTGTCTTCGGGCAATGTCCGGGCACCGGCAGCACCCGTCTCGGTGAATCCCGTGACGGTTTCCTGCAGCCCCGCAACTGTCTCGGCCGACGCTTCCTGCTCAGGCTCCGCCGCCAGGGAAATGTCCTCGCCGGGCGCCGCGATGGTCTCGGCCGACGCCTCTGCAGGCGTTGCGGGAGTGGATGGTGCGGCAGGAGCCGGTGCAGCGGCTGGCGTTGCGGCAGTTTCCAGCCGGCCTGACGGGGTGCCCCCGGATCCGGTGACGCTGACGCGCAGCGACTGCAGGAGCACGGTTCCCTCAACCACCGGCAATTCGGCGGTGTGCAATGCTGCGGCGCGCCCCTCAGGGTGTGCTTGCGCGGCAGCGGGCACCTTCACGCTGAACCACTCGGGAGCGTCCAGCCACCGCTCGGTCCAGGTGGTGACGTTCCGGCCGTCGAGGTTCACAGGACCTGACGGGAGCTGGACTGTGAGGTCGATGTCGCCGCGCAGGAAGACCCGCAGCGAGTCGCTGAATCCGATGATCCCGAACCACGGGCTGGCGGACAGCGGTGCACCAAACCCTCCCGTCACGGCATGGAGAACCTCGGCTGCGTCCGGGCTTTTCGCCAGCAGCTCCCACACCGTGCTGACCAGCGGGGCCGGGGTGGCGGGGTCGAGGATCACCGCAGTTCCCGAGCGGATGACGCCTAGCCATCCGCCGGGGATATAGCTAGCTGCGGCCATTGACAGTGTCCTCGCTTCCGGCACGCGGCAGCGTGTCCTCGTCTTCCGCGTCGGCGGCTGTGCGGGGCGCGGTCGTGGCCACACCGGCGTCGTTGAGTACATTCCTGGCATCGATCACGATCACCGTGATATTGTCCCGGCCGCCGCGCCGCAACGCCGCCTGGATCAGGGCATCCACTGCCTCCTGCGGGTCCTCGACAGTGCTAAGGATCTCAAGCATCTGGCCGTCGGTCAGTTCACCGTTGAGGCCGTCCGAGCAGACCATCACCCGGTCGCCTTCCTCAATCGGCAGGAGCCAGTAATCGGCCTCGGTCTCATCGCCTGCGCCCAGCGCCCGCGTCACGACGTGCCGGCGCGGATGAACCGCGGCCTCCTCGGCGGTGATCTCGCCGCTCTCGACGAGTTCCTGAACCTCGGAGTGGTCCACGCTGACCTGCGCGAGACGGCCCTGGCTCAGCCGGTACGTCCGGGAATCGCCGATGTTCATGACCAGCCAGTAGGGAACACCCATTTGCTCCACCACCACCACGCCGCTGAGCGTGGTGCCGGCCCTCGAGCCAGTGGCGGAGCGGATCGATTCGTCGGCGCTGGCAAGGTACTGCTGCACCACTCCCGCGGTGGCCGTCCGCTCCCCGGTGGCCAGTTGCGGCAGTTGGGCCAGCGCCCGGACGCACATGCCGCTGGCCACCTCGCCGGCTTCATGGCCGCCCATGCCGTCAGCCACGGCAAACACGGGATCCGAGGCAATGTACGAGTCCTCATTGAGCTCGCGGCGAAGGCCCCGGTCCGTTCCGTAGCCGTAGCTCAGCCTGAGGCCGGGCTCGCCGCCGGCCTCTGGAGTTCCGGCCGCCTGCTGTGAATTCATGCGTGTCCTACGTTGAAGGTGCGGTCCCCGAAATGAACTGTGGTTCCGGGGCTGACAAATGCGGGCACACCCGGCTGCAGCGGCGTGCGCATGCCATCGGGTGTGGTGACGGCGCTGCCGTTGGTCGAGTGGCGGTCGGTGACCCAGATGCCGGAGCCGTCTGTGAGCAGGTGGAGGTGCGTCTTGGAAATGGTCCTGCCCGGGTCCGGGACGGGCAGCAGCTGCGCCTGCGATTCCCCCGCGGCCGGGGCGGGGTTGCGCCCGATCAGGACCGTCCGCTCCAGGCGGAAGTCGCGGCCGTCGTCGAGCGTTATCCGCAGCACCGCCTCAGGCGCGTCCTGCCGCGCTCCGGCACGCACCTGGGTGCGGTCCATGGCGTCATCCGGGTGGGGAGCGCTATCGGGGTGCAGAGCGTTGCCCGGGTAAACAGCGTTGCCCGGGTAAGGCGGGACAGGGGCTGCAGGCGGGACCGGGGATGCGGGCGATGCCGGATCAACAGGGGTGCTGGGGGCAACCGGGTTCCGGGACGCAACCGGGGAGGCCACCTGCTGCACCGGGGGCAGGTCCAGGGGTGCGAAGCTGTACGGGCCTTCGATGCCGCCGGTGGCCACGGGGTTGCGTCCGTTCACGACGTCGAAGACGAGGGTTTTCGCCGCACGGTCGTGCCACCCGCGGAGCTTGCCGTTCCGGTCCCAGACGCTGGATACCACCACGACGACGGCCCAGGCCGCGCCGAGGAGCAGCAACGGTCCCAGGATCAGCGGGGCGGCCTCGAACCACTTGAGGACCGCCACCAGTACGGCTGCGAGGACGGCCAGCAGAATGCCCGCGCCGGTCACCATGCCCCGCAGGAACACGGCACCGAGGCCCGGGGCGTAGCCGTCCTTGTCGGCGCTGCGGATGCCCATGAGCCGGTTGCCGATGGTGTTGCCTGAGCGGCCCTCGACGATTGCGACGGCGAACGCATAGGCAATGGTCAGTCCGGCTCCGATGCTCCCCAGGAGCGCCAGCAGGCTTGTGTCGTAGATGATGAGTCCGGCGCTCCGCGTGCTGGTGATGCCGGCGAATCCGAAGGACAGCAGCACCGTCAGGATGGCCACGGGCGCAAGCCAGTCGAGGACGGCTGCGCCGAGACGCTTGCCCGGCGCTGCGGGAACCAGCGCAAGAGTGCCTGACATGTCCGATCCTTCCCCCAGCCCTAACGGGATGCTACCGGGAATCGGGGCGGCTTGCCTCCCGCCGCGGCCGGGCGTCACTCCCGGATCCTGCAGGGCTCCCCTGTTAGGCAGGGCTCCCCTGTTAGGCAGGGCTCCTCTGTTGGCCGGGGCTCCACGGTTGGGCAGGGGGGTGCCGCACGCACCGCAGAAGCTTGCCCCGGCGCGGACCGGCTGCCCGCAGCGTGGGCACGGCCCCGTTCCCTCGCCAACTGCAGCTCCGCCGCCAGGCACAGACGAACCGCTCACCGCCGGAACCCCCGCGCGGCCAGGGCAGTCCGGGCCTCGGCCAGCAGCGACCGCGGCGAGAACCGCGCCTGCTGGCGCCGCCAAAAACCGACGGTTTCGGTCATCTCCTTGAGCGAGCCGTCCACGACGTCCCAGTACTCCCGCACCTCATCCTCGCTGGGCTGGCCGGCCCCGAAGATGGAGGCGTCAGCACGGTGCGCCAGCAGGGTTGTGGTGCTGCCGGTGGCGGGGAACGCTTCGGCGACGACCGCCGCCGTTTCCCGCCTGGTGGCACGGGTGTCCACGGCCGCACCCATGTCCGTTGCCAGGCTAAGGACCTCGTTCCAGCCGCCGCCAACGCGCTGGGCAGGGTCGCCGCCGGTGAAGCGCGCCTTCCGGCGGCGGGCCTTGAGCAGGGCGATGAGCAGCAGCGGCAGGGCCAGGATGCCGAGGGGAACCATGGCGATGCCGATGGCCGTCAGGATGGGACCCCAGATCAGCCAGGGGTTGTTCTTCTTCTCGTCGGCGTCAAGCGCGTCGGGAGAGGAATCCGGCGGCAGGTCGGCCGGCTCCTGCGGCGGTGGCGGCGGCTGCAGGACCTGGGGCTTCGGCTTGGACTTGTTTTCCGGATCGGGCGGGATGGGAATGTTGTCCTTGGGCGGCGTGGGGTCGAAGGCCACCCAGCCCACCCGGTCGAACGCCACCTCCACCCAGGCGTGGACGTCCTTGCCCAGGATCCTGATTTCGCCGGCACCGTTCTCCGGGCTCTTCGGGTCCGGGTAGAAACCCATGACCACGCGCGACGGGATGCCTAGGTGCCGCAGCATCAGGGACATCGCCACCGCGTACTGCTCATCGTCGCCCAGCATCTGTTTGGCGGTCAGCAGGTCCCGAATGCGCGCAGCGCCGTGCCCGGAGACGCTGGGAAGCTGCCCGTCGGCGATGAGCCCGTTGCTGAAGGCGCCCTTCTTCTGGAAATGGGCCTCGATCTGCCGCACCTGGTCCACGGCCGTCGGGGCGTCCGCGGCAAGGTCATTGGCCTGGGCGCCCACCACCGGCGGCACGTCGGTGGTGTCTGGCAGGCTGACCTTGGCAAAGTCGTATTGCGTCAGCTGCCCGTGCTCGAGATTCACCGGGTCCGAAATCTGGACGGTGTAGGAATCACCCCGGGACAGGCCCTGGGTGGTCACCGCAGTGTCGGTTCCGGAGTTGAAGTACAGCCCCGAGGCAGCGGCGGATGAGCCCGGGCCGAAGCTGAGTCCGGTGGTCTTCCGTCCGCCCGGAACGAAGTAGCCCTGGTAGTCGTCGATGGTGATGTCCAGGCTGTAGTCGTCCGTGGGGACCGCGTCCGTGGCGTCGGCCAACGTGTTGATCGATTTCGCATCGCCCACCTTGCTGAAGCTGCCGGAGCCGTTCGGATCCATCGTGTAGTTGGTGCCGTTGAAGGAATCAAGTGCCCCGAGCCGGACGCGCGCGTCCTTGGGCAGCCCCTTGACGGTGAACAGGGCGTCGTCCTTCTTGTCCTTAACGAAGTTGCGGAAGCTCGCCAGCGGCGTGACGTAGGTCTTGGGGTCAAAGGGAGGGACGACGACGTTGCGCAGGACGCGCCGCTCGTCGCCGCCGGCGATAAGCGGCGATACGGCCGCGGTGATTCCCACCGTGGCCGCCAGGACGGCGGCTCCGGCCGCGAGGCGGCGCATGTGCGCCTTCCCGGCCGTGCCGGCGTCGTGCTGGGGACGGTTCACCGACACCTTGTGGGTGTCGCGACGGCGCAGGACGTCCCGCCGGAAGGTGGCCCAGGCGATGCCCACCACCGTCAGTGCGATGCCCCGTTCCACGGTCAGGAACCCGGCGTTGGTGCTGAAGGCGATGCCTGTGACGAACAGGACCAGGACCGGCAGCAGCGGCCAGTACGGGCTCCGGATCCGCCACGTCAGCACGCCGGCGGCGGACGCCGTCATGAGTGAGCTCAGGAAAGGGACGATCAGCACGCCGCCCGCGGTGCCCACCGGAACTCCAACGGTCAGCATGTCCTTCCACGAAAAGACGACGCCGAGCAGCAGCGTCCGCAGCGATTCCAGGCCTGGCAGGAATCCGGCGACGGCGGCGTCGGGCACAGCGAGGGCCGTCCCCAGTACCAGGTAGGCCCCGAAGGCCAGGGCTGTGGTGATCAGCAGCCCCAGCCGGAAATGGGCGTTGCCGGCAGCGATGGCCAGGCCCAGGATGATCCCGCCAAAGCCGGCAACCAGGTAATGGGGGTCGCCGCCGAAGCTGAGGCTGAACCCCAGGACACCCAGCCCGAGCAGAACGGTGAGGGCACCGCCGTCGAGCACAAAATGCCACAGCGGCCGGCCGTCGGCGAAGGCGGACCCGGCAGCAGGCCGGGCTGAACGGCGGGGGCTGCCTGAACGGTCCTTCCGATCTGAACGGCGGGGGCGGAGACCGGTGGCCTCACTCATGCTGCAGCCTTTCGCAGGACGGAGGGAAGGTCGGAGAGGTCACCGACCGTGAGCACGGTCAGGTCGCCGATGTTGGCACGGGCCGGGGCGGCACCAAGGTCCACGAGCACGGCGAGGCTCCGGACGCCGGGCGGCACTGAGGCTGCGGCCGAGCGCAGCTGGGTGGGCGTCACGTGGCTGCCCACGACGAAGAAAACCACGGAGGCGTTGGGCACCGTGTCGGCAAGGGTGCGGGCGAGGTCGACGGCGGTCTTCCGCAGCGGGGTGCCGACGATCCGGGTCATGTCATCCAGCATGTTGCGGCCGGTCTCGCACCGCAGCGGACCGGACTGGGTGAGGACGTCCAGCTCGCGCTGTTCGCGGATGGCCTGCCGGCCGATCGACGCGGCTGCCGATATGGCCAGCTCAAACTCCTCCTCCGACGCGTATTCGTCCGTGTTGATGGACAGCGAAATGGCCAGGTGGGCGCGGCGGGTTTCCTCGAACTGGCGGACCATGAGCTTGTTGGTCCGGGCGGTGGTTTTCCAGTGGATGTGCCGCCGGTCGTCCCCCGGGACGTAGTCGCGCAGCGCGTGGAAGGAGACGTCCGCGCTGGACAGCTCCGTGGTGGGCATGCCCTCGAGGTCGCGGATGAACCCGGCGGCGGAACCCGCCAGCGCAACCGTCCGCGGATGCACGTAGAGGTCCTCCGGTTCGGTACAGAGCACCTGCCGGCGGAGCAGGTGCAGCGGATCGGCCCGGACGGAGCGCACCGGGCCCACCACGATGACGGCCCTGCGCGCAGTGGGGATGGTGAACAGATCCTCATGCACCTGTTGGGGTTTCATCCGCGGGAGGTGGAAAACGGCGGTGGCTGACCCGACGGGCAGTTCGAGGTCGGCGGGCAGGAGCGGCCGGGCAGACGTGTTGGACACAGCGATGCTTCCGACCGCGCTGTCCCCCACCGCCACCCGGGTCCGGGCGAGATCAAGCACAACGCCGTAGGAGGACCGGCCCAGAATGAAGCCGACGGCGATGACGAAGAGCACCAGAGCCGCAACGGCTGCCGCCTTGGCCTCCTGCCAGCCGTAGGCGTTTCCGGCCGCCCACAGCAGAACCGCTGCGGCCAGCACGGACCAGCCCAGGACGCTGACCACGGACAGGACGGGCCGCACACGGCGGCCCCACACGCCGTCGGCCATCCGCCAGGCCGGACCAAGCGCCAGGAGGGCCGTGCTGGCGGCATCCGACCACACCCGCTGCCTCGGCAGCCGGACCTTGGACCACTGCACGCCGGACAGCCGCACCTTGGGCAGCCGCATCCTGGGTAGCCGAACCTTAAACCGCTGCACTTTGGACAGCCGCACCCTAGACGGCGGCGCGCTGCTGCGGCGCCGCGACGTCGGCCAGGACGCGTCCCAGAACAGCTTCGGCCGTGGCCCCGGAGAACTCGGCCTCGGGGTCCATCACAAAACGGTGGGTCCAGACGACCGCGGCGAGGTCCTTGATGTCGTCCGGCAGGACGAAGTTGCGTCCCTGGCTCGCAGCCCAGACCTTGGCCGCCCGGACCATGGCGAGGGCACCGCGCACCGACACACCCAGGCGGGTCTCGGGAGCGTTGCGCGTTTCCTCGCAGAGCCGGGAGATGTACTCCAGCACCGCGGTGTCGACGTGCGTCGTGGCGGCGAGGTCCGCCATGTCGGCCACGGCCTGTGTGGTGATGACCGGCTGCAGGTCGCGGGAGCGGTCCTTGAGGTTGGTGCCGCCCAGGAGCTGGACGGTGGAGGCGTGGTCCGGGTACCCGATGGAGGTCTTGATCAGGAAGCGGTCCAGCTGCGCCTCGGGCAGCCGGTAGGTGCCGGCCTGCTCGATCGGGTTCTGGGTAGCCAGCACCATGAACGGGCGGCCGGCTTCGTAGGTGGTGCCGTCCACCGTGACGCGGGACTCCTCCATGACTTCCAGCAGCGCCGACTGCGTCTTGGGCGAGGCCCGGTTGATCTCGTCGGCGAGCACGATGTTGCTGAAGATCGGTCCCTTGTGGAATTCGAACCGCTGGGTCTTCTGGTCGTAGATAGTCACGCCGGTGACGTCCGAGGGCAGCAGGTCAGGCGTGAACTGGATGCGGCTGTTGGACCCCTGGACCGTGGCCGCGAGCGCCCGGGCCAGGGAGGTTTTGCCGGTGCCGGGGGCGTCTTCGAAGAGGACATGGCCTTCGGCGAGCATCGCGGTGAAGGTCAGGCGGATGACGTGGGCTTTGCCCAGGACGGCCTGGCCCACATTGGCGACGAGCTTCTCGAACGTCCCTGCAAACCAGTCGGCCTGCTCGCTAGTCATGGTCATGGTTGTTCCTCTTCTGTGTCATTCCAGGGATGTTCGTTGTCAGCAGGCTGTGGCCCGTCAAATTCAGCACCGCAGTCAGTTTCAGCACTGGCCCACGCCCGGGCCGCGGATGTCCACCGTCGTGCCCTTGACGTACCAACCCCTGTGTGGCCCGCCGTCCATCAGATACCAGCGGGTTCCGTTGTTGTAGATTTCGGACCAGCAGGTGGTGGGTATCCAGCCGTCGGAGTAGGACACCCAGTTGGCGTCGCTGCCGCCGCAGCTGCGCGTCGCGGCGTTGTACCGGTCAGGGACGCCGGGCTTGCCCGGGCAGCTGTTGTTGTCGGACGGCTTGACCCGAACCTCCGTCAGCGGAGGCGTCGGATCTGCGCCGCTGGTTGCGCTGTCGCTGCCGGCCTGTCCGTTGACCACGGTGAACGCCCTGACCCGCAACGTGTGGGTTTTGTTCCAGCCTCCCGCGGCGCGGTCGTACCGGTTGCTGAGTCCCACGCTGGTCCAGTTGCCGCCATCGAAGCTCACTTCGAACCGCTTGATGGCGCGCCCGTTGCTCGCCGGGTTGTTCCAGGTCCAGTGCACATCACCGTCGCCCTTGGCGGACTGTTGTCCAGTCACATTCGGCGCGTTCGGCGGCGCGTAGGGGTTGCCCGAGCCGATGGCTTTGCCATCGCCGGAGACGTTGTTCTTCGTGGAAAAGGCGATGATGTTGACGGTCACGTCCCGGCCGTTCGGCTGGCCTCCGATGGTCCCTCCGCCGGTGCTGATCGGGCCTGATCCGTACGCCGTGGACCAGCGGTAGCTGATTTCCGAGGCCTGGGACCCGTTGCGTTGTGCCTGCGTCAGGGGCTCGAATGTAACGTCCAGCTGTCCGTCCTTCCCGTTCGCCCGCACAGTTCCGCCGCTCACGGTCCCCGGCTTTCCGGCGGCCCGGACCGGTGCCGACTGGGCGCTGGTCCCGGACGTCCCGGCCTTGTTCGTGGCGGAAACCGTGAAGGTGTAGTCAGCCTCGGAGTTGTCCACCGTGACATTCAGCGACGTTCCGGACGCCACCTTCTGACTCTTGACCACAGATCCGCCCCGCAGCGTGGTCAGCGTGTACGCGGAGACGGCGTCGCCGTTGTTGTCCGGGGCGGTCCAGCTGACATTCAGCTGCGACTGGTTGCCAAAGGGACCGACGCTGGCCGCGCTGGGGGCGGCCGGCGTCGCGGGAACGCCGGCCGGTACCTCGGCCGCGGAGTAGGTGCTCCACTCCGAGGGTTCCTTGGCGTCGTTCCGGGCGAGGACGCGCACCTTGTAGGACACGCCGTTGGTGAGGCCCTTCCAGACGTAGCTAGTGGCGGTCAGGTTCTGGATCTGCGGGTTCTGGCCGCTGGGTGCCGGTGAGATTTCAAGGTCGTAGGACTTGACCGGCGAACCCTTGCTGGCCGGTGCCTTCCACGCAACGGAGAGCTGCTTGTCGCCGAACTTCAGCGACGGAGCCAGCGGCATCTCGGGTTTGACGTCGGGCCGGACCTCGGCCGAGGCCGGTGAACGGTCGGATTCGCCGAATTCGTTCGTCGCCGTCACCTGGAAGTGGTACTTGGTGTTGTTGACCAGGTTGTTCAGGGTGCACGAGTTGGCCGGGCAGTCCTGCTTGTAGCCGCCTTCGCCGTACACCGTGTACGTGGTGATCGGCGAACCCCGGTCCGCCGGCGCCGTCCAGTTCAGCAGCGCAGTCCGGTCGCCCACACTCTGCGCCTGGGGCGTGGTCGGGGCGAGAGGCTCGTCCTTGACCGTGAGGCGGATGCGGGCGGTGGCGTAGCGGGACGGATCCTCGGTCTTGTCTCCCACCGTGTAGGACACGATCAGGGTGCCGGAGAACCCGTCCGACGGCGTGACCATCACCGAGTCGCCGCTGATGGCAGCCGTGCCCTGGCCTGTTTCGGTGGCGACGCCGATGATCTTCAGCGGGGTGTCCGGGAACGGGTTGGCGTCGTTCGCCAGCACCTTGACGGTCACCGGCTTGCCGGCCGCGGCGTTTTCCTCTACGTCGTCGTTGGCGACAGGCTTGGCCCGGTTGGTTGCCGTAATGGCAAGCCGGAACGTGGCGGTGGATTCAAGGCCGCGCGGGTCTTTGGCCTTCACCTGAATGGCGCCGCCGTCGCCTGTCCGTGCGCCGTCCTTGGCAGATACTTTCAGGGTGGCGCCGTCGATGGCCACGTTGAAGCCCTGGGGCACCGCGCCGTCAACCTCGTACTTCATGTTGGCGGCGTCGTCCCCGTCCGGGTCCGTGGTCAGCTTCGCGAGGTCTGCCGAGGCGGAGTCTCCCAGCGGAACATCCACCGAGCCGCCGAGCAGCACGGGCGGGTTGTTGCGGTTGGGGTCGGGAAGCACCTTGGTGCGGATGCTCAGCGTGGACTTGAGTCCGGCGGCGTCGTCAGGTCCGGTGCCGTCCGTGACCTCGAAGGTGATGGACCCGGGGCCCACGTAGTCCCTGTCCGCCGTGTACTTGACGGCGGTGCCGTTGCCGGCCACCGGGTTGCCGCCGTCCGCACCGATGAGCTTGATCCGGTCGGCCTGGGTCAGCCGGGGCGTGCGGCCGTCCCGCACCTTGACCCACTCGGCGAGGTCGGCGGTCACGGACTGGCCGGCGACCACCTCGAGCACCTCGTCCTTGGCCAGGGTGGGAACCTGCTGGCCGAGGCCCGGCACCCAGATGATCGCCGTCGACCTCTGGCCGTCCACGTCCTCCACCGTGTAGGGCACCAGTTGCGGCTGCTCGGTCAGCTCGACGATCATGTTGCCGTCCGGCCCCGGGCGCGCGCTCTCGGCGCTGCTGCTGATCTTGAGGTTCTCGCCGACGCCGTCAGGGTCCTCGTCGTTCTTGAGGACGGGGACGTCGACGGCGGTCTTGCCGAGCGTCTGTGCGGAGGTCACCCGGTCATCCCGGGCGATTGGTGCCTGCAGCGGGACGTTGCTGTCCACCACCATCCGGATGGCTGCCTGCGCGGAGGCTCCTCGTTCGTCGGCCACGGTGTAGCGGACGTTGACGGTGCCCTCGGTGGCCGGTGCCTGCAGCAGGATGCGGCCGCTTTGCTTGCTGACCGTGGCCTTCAGCGCGGCATCAGCTTCGATGCCGTCGGTGAGGATCCGGATCAGGTCGCCGTCCGGGTCGGTGTCGTTGCCGGCCGCGTCGACGGCGATCTGCCGTCCGGGCCGGACCTTGACCTGGTCGTCCACGGGGGTGGGTTTTTGGTTGGTGTCGCTGCGGGGCGCGATGCCCACGGTGACGGTGCCGGTGTTCACGGCGCCCTGGCGGTCCACCACCTTGTAGCGGAACGTGTCGGTTCCCGCGCCGTTTCCGGCGGCGACGAAGTCGATGAAGTTGCTGCCCGCCGTCGCGGTGCCCATGCCGGGCGTGCTGTCGATGCCCGTCAGCTGGACGGAGTCGCCGTCGGGGTCCATGCCGTCCAGCGGCACGGGGATGCGCACCGTGCCGGCGGCCACCACCCGGGCTGTCAGGTTCTTGGGCTGCGGCCTGGAGTTCTCGGCGCCTTCCAATGGCAGGATGTGGATGGTGACGGCGGCGGCGCTCTTCTGGCCCTGTGGGTCCACGGCGTTGTAGATGGCGCGCACGGTCTTGGGCTGGCTGCCGGCGATGAACCGGAGGGTGTTTTCCGACACGAAGCTCTTGCCGTCCTCCGCCGGGACGGCCTGCGGCAGGACCGGGTCGACGGTCAGCTTTTCGCCCTGCGGGTGGGTGTCGTTGTCGAGGACCGGGATGGTCACGACGTCGTTGACGCGGACGTTGACCTCGTCGGGCTTGGGCTGCGGCGCCTCCACCACGGCGGGGGCGGGAACGGGCACCACCGAGACGCTTCCCGTGGCGGACGACTTGCCGTTGGACATCGTGTAGCGGAACAGGAAGGGGTCCTTGGTGCCGGCGATGTCGGTGATCCGCAGGACGCTGTGGTCGATCACGCTGACCGACGCCGTGGCGTTCTCCGGCACGGCGACGGACTGCAGGACCAGGACGCCCCCGGACGGGTCGGAGTCGTTGGCCAGCGGGTCCAGCAGCACGCTGCCGCCCACCGGCAGGAGCGCCACGTCGTGGACGGCGACGGGATTTCCGGTGTCCTTGCCGGATTCGACGTCCACCCGGATGAGGCCCTGGCTGCTTTGCGGCCCGTTGCTGGCAAGGTACGTCAGGTAGACCGGTCCCGGGGTGCGGCTGCGGAACGTGAAGGTGCCGCCGTCGGTGACCGGGCCCAGTTCTGCGGCTCCGCTGGCTTCCACCTGGGCGAGGCGCAAGGCGCCGCCGTTGGGATCGACGTCGTTCTTCAGCGGTGCGATGACCAGGTCCTGGCCGACCACGGCAGTGACGTGGTCGGCGTTGACCACGGGAGCGAGTGCCCCCGGCGGCTGGACGTTGACCACCACCTTGCCCGTGGTGGTGGCGCGGCCGTCCCAGACGGTCACGGTGACGCTCTTCTTGCCGGCCGACGCGCCGGAATCCTGGTAGGTGAGCAGGCCGTCGCGGCGGACCTTGACCTGGTCCTGTTCGTTGTCCGCCGTGGCCGACATCAGGACGAGGTCGTCGCCGTCGGGATCGGCCCAGTCGGTGAGGATGTTCTGGCTGACGGTCTTGCCCTGCTCCACCAGGAGCGTTGTGGGGTCCCCCCGTTTGAAGGCGGGGGGCCGGTTCTCATCCGGTCCGACGACGTTCAGGCTCACCTTGCCGCCGGCGGACAGGCCGCGGCCGTCCGCCGCGGTGTAGTCGAAGGTCTCGGTCCCCGGCCCGGCGTCGGCCGGCACCGTGATCTGGAAGGCGGACCCGCCATAGATGCTCTCAATGCTGCCGGCCTGCGGGCCTTCCGCACCGAGCGACGCGGTCAGCACGTCGCCGTCGGGGTCGGAATCGTTGTCGAGGACGCTCAGGACCGTGGTGCGCCCCGGCCGGACGCCGACGACGTCGGGCTTCGTTTCCGGGGGACGGTTCGGTTTGGTGCGGTCCGGCAGGACGTTGATGGTGTTGTCGTCTGCGGACTCCTCGTCGGGGTCGTCAGCCTGGTTCTTGGGCGGGACAACGTCATCCCAGTTGTTGACCAGCTGCATGTTCTGGTTGACCAGCCACACGTTGCCCGAGTTCACGTCGTTGAGGACCACGAGGTCCCGGTTGACGCGGAACACGTAGCTGGGCGACGCACTGGCCTTGGGCACGGCCAGGTTCTTGTTGTCCGCTACGTTCGCGCATTCGCGGACGTACTTGTTGGCCCCGGACCACGCCGCGTGGACGCAGCCGCCCAGCTGGACCGGCGCCGCTGGCACCCCCTGGCCGCCGAAGGTGACGGTCTTCGCGGCGGAGCCATTAAGCGGCTGCTTGAGGAGCGCCTTGCCGGTGGCCACGGCCACGGAGTCCGACGCCGGGCCCGACTGCTGGAGCTTCGCCTCCCGCGCGTCGGCCAGCGGCACCTCGCGCCCGCCGGGCAGGAACAGTTTCCCGGCGGCCGAATCCAAGGCCACAGGCTGGTCCCCCACGACCGAGAGCTGGAGGTCCCCGGCGCCCTTCAGGCCGTCCCACGTGCTGGACTCAGTATGGGTGGGTGCCCCGGCGGCATCCACCGTGGTCACGGTCACCTGCCCCGTCTTCGGGTCCGCGGAATAGATGCGGTCATCTGGGCCGACGGCGGACACAAGGCCCTGGGAACCCTTCACTGCGGGCTCGCTGGACTCCTCGTCGAAGGCGTTGACGGTCGACGGGGACATGGCCCACATCTTGCCGGCGGACGGGTCGGTGACCGAGATGACGTCGGCGCCGAAGCTCACCTGCGCGGTGCCGGGAAGCTTCTTGTCGCCGCCCAGCCTCATGTTGGCGGCGGACACCTGGTTCAGGGTGGAGCCGGATTCGTCGTCGACGAATACCTTGCCGGCGTTCTGAAGGACATCGAACGTTGTGCTGGCCGGGGTCACGGCACCGTCGAGGACGCGCGAGGGGTAGTTGAGCCGGCCCACGGCGTTGCGGGCCTTGCTGACCACCCAGACGCCGCCGTCGTTAAGGTCCACCTCGGTTGTCTTGAACCCCGGGTAGATCACGGCACCGGCCACCAGCGCCGCGGCGGCAGCGGAAAAGACGGTACCGGTGACGATCTTGTTGCGGCGTTTCCTCAGCCCCAGCTTGCCGAACAAAGTTGACACAGCGTTATTATTCCCCTGAAATCACAGCCGCCTGAGCGCGGCTTACGGGCCCCTGATGTTCATCACGGGCCGGTGACATTCCGCCACTCCCCCATAGAGACGCCGGAACAATTTTCGAGTCTCGACTATTACATGGGCGCTGGCGGCTTGTCCAAGAACAGCCCTTTGGCCGTCCGTTACCGGGTCAGCCTACCCGCGGAATCCCATCGGGGCGATGGGGAGGACTGCCCACGCCGGCTTGCCTGCCCGGATCCGCGCCGGGACCGCAAGTCCAACCGCCTCAGTCCACCACCAGGCCTTTGCCCCGCCCCCTCGCGAGGGTGACCGGCTGGATCTCGCCGAATCCCCGGACGTTCTCCACGTCCTGGGGAATGAGCACGAACCGCTCGTCCTGGTCCAGCGCCGCCGCCGTCATCGAGTCCACCAGCACGGTGCCCGGATCGGCAAGCGTGGTCAGCCGCGCGGCAAGGTTGACGGTGGGTCCGTAGATGTCGCCCAGGCGGGAAAGGATCCGCCCCCAGACCATGGCAACGCGCGCCTCGGGCAGGATCTCGTCCCGGGTGAAGGCCTCCGCCAGGGCAAGGGAGATTTCGGCGCCCGCTGCGGGTGTCTCGGCGATGTAGAGGACTTCGTCGCCCACGGTCTTCACCAGCCGGCCGCCGCCCACCGAGATGATCTCGGCGCATTTGTTCTCGAACCGCTGCACCAGCTTGGCGAGGGTCTTCTCGTTCATCCGGCGGGAAAGGCTTGTGTAGGACACCAGGTCGGCGAAGCCCACGGCACGGGCCAGGGGAAGCGGCGCGTCGTCCTCGTCACCCTCGCGGCCTTCCTCGCTGGCCTGCAGCCCGGCTTCAGCCCGGACGGCCAGCCGCTGCACGCCGGCGTTGAGCTGGCGCCGCCAGGAGTAGACCAGCATCTCTTCAAGGGGGTCCACCAGCGCGGGCAGCTCATGGACCAGGCGCTTGCGGGCCTGGGCATCCGTAAGACCCTGCTCATGGACCATGTCCTCAACCAGTGCCTCGATCTGCCACACCACCATGCGGTCCGTCATCTGCCCGATGGCACGCGTCACGGAGATGGCGGCCTCCTCGGTGAGCTTTCCGGCCCGGACCATGCCCACAGCCGTGGACAGGGCGGCCTGGTCGCGCTCCGTGAAGGCGACATCGTCGTCACCCCAGTTGGGGAAGCCAAGTGCACGCCACAGTTTGCGCGCCGAGAGCAGCGACAGGCCCACACCGCCTGCCACCTCGCGGCGGCGCAGCTTGCGTTCGCCGCCCAGAAGCCGTGCCTCGAGGGTCTTGGCTGCGATCCGTTCCGCGGACAGGGTGCCGGTGGGCGGATTTTCGACGACGGCGTCCGTCACCTCCCGGTGGCCGTTGTCCTGCGCGCCGGCCTGGTCTGCGCCAGTCCCGTACCTGCCGGTCTCCTGCGTGCCTGCCGCCTGCGTGCCTGCCTCGTGGCCGCCGCGCTGATCCTCATCGTTCATCTCTTCCACCTTCTCTCACATCCCGCGGAAACCGGGCGTCGGGCACATCCGGCGCCTGACCCAATCCAAATGGTTCTTCGTCCGGAAGCTCATCAAGGGCGTCCAGCAAGAACCGGTGGAAGGTGGCAACTTCCGGCACATCCTTCAGCACGGTGCCGAAATGGTGCCCGGCATCCAAGGATATATTCCCCGAACGCAACATCCGCTGGAGCATCGACTGGCTGATTGTGACATTACGCACTGAGACCAGGAAAACCTGCCGGTCCCTGCGGCGGAGCATGCCGTGGCGCGCCAGGACCCGTTGGCTGGTCAGGACGTACCGGGTGGACTGCCACCGCAGCAGCCGCGGCAGGCAGTATCCCAGCAGGATCCAGAGGCCGGCAAGCACGCAGCCCGCCACTGCCCACGACGTCCATTCCCCGGTGACGGCGGGGGCGAGCGCGGACAGGCCGCCGCGGATGATCCACGCGCTGGCAAATGCCACAAGGGCGGGCACCACAATGAAAACCACCGCCGGGATGAACAGCATCCTCGGCTGCGGGCGGGTCACCACAATGACCTGCTCGCCCGGGAGGAGTTCCTTACGCATAACCGCTTTCGCCGGACCCCTGTTTGTCGGAGCTGTGCTGGTCGAAGCTGTGCTTGCCGGAGCCGTGCGTGTCAGACCCGTGCTTGTCAGACCCGTGCTTTCCAGAGTCCTGCGGCGACCACGGGCGCAGGTGGACCACGTCGCCCGCCGTCACCACATGCTCGTGGGCGGAGGCATCCACCACCAGGAGGGAGCCCGAGTCATCAAGCCGGGACGCGTGGCCGATGATCTCGTGGTCGCCGGGAAGCTGGGCGCGGACCTGCTGGCCGAGGGTGACCATCGCCGTTTCGACGCGCTTGTGCAGCGAAGGCCCGCCGGCCAGGCCGGCGGTAGCGTCGCCGTCGGCGTTGCAGAAGCTGCGGTACAGCGTGCAAAAACGGGAGAGGTAGCTCTTCAGCAGCGCCGTGCGGTCCACCGTTCGGGCACCCTGCAGCTGGACGGACGTGGCAGTGGGCACCGGAAGTTCGTCCTCGGTGAGCGTGACGTTCAGCCCGGTGCCCAGGATGACGGGCGGCACCGACCCGTCGCCCATCGGGCCGAGCTGGGCGAGGATGCCGGCGATTTTCCCGCCCCGCACCAGGACGTCGTTCGGCCACTTCAGGTCAGCGGGAATTCCGGCTGTCTCATCGAGCGCGTCGCGCAGCGCGACCGCGGCCAGGAGGGACAGCCAGGAGTAGGTCTCGGTGGGCAGGGGCTGGCCGTCGGCATTGACCGGCCGAAGCACCAGGGAGACCAGGACGGAGCTGCGTGCCGGCGCTTCCCAGGCGCGGTCGAGGCGGCCGCGCGCGGCGGTCTGGTGCTCAGCCGTCAGGACTGCCAGGTCGGGCCAGGCCTTGGGATCCGCGGCCACGGCCCGCAGCAGGTCGGCGTTGGTGGACCCGGTCGTGTCCACCACCGCGAGCTGGGCGATGCCGGTGGCGGCGAGGAAGTTGGCGTCGGACAGGGCCTCCCGGTCCAGTGCCGGCCGCTCGGGCAGGCCCTTCGCTCCGGTCAGGTTCTCCTGCGGTCCACGGCTATCGTCAGGGCGTGCGGCATCCATAGTTGAATCCTAGCGACTCGCCAGGCCGCCCGGCCGGGAAAGCCCGTGGTCAGAAGCAGGCTCACAGGAAGATGCCAGCAAAACCATAAAGAGGCCGGCCCACGGGAAGAAGCCGGGCGCGAACGTACACTTGCGGCCCCAATTCCGGAGGGAAAGGGGCCACAAGTGTACGTTCGCGCTGTCACAGGAAGATGTCAGGGACGAGGTCCGCTTCCCCCGCCCCCAGGCTGTAGGGACGGAAATCGGTGACGCCGGCGGCGGCCAGAACCTGCTCGTCCGTGTAGAAGTTGCCTGTGCTGAAGGTCCCAGTGGTGCCCGCCAGGCTCGCAGCCCCCGTGAGCACGGCGTGGGCGGCGTCGGCCATGATCTCGGGTCCGCGGGCAGCCCGGACCATTGATTCGCCGCCTGCCATGTTCCGGATGGCGGCCGTGTCGATCAGCGTCCGCGGCCACAGCGAGTTGACGCAGATGCCGTCGTTCCTGAGCTCCTCTGCCAGGCCCAGCGTAGTCAGGCTCATGCCGTACTTGGCGAGGGTGTACGCCAGGTGCCGGCCCGCCCACCTCGGGTCAAGGTTGAGCGGCGGCGAGAGCGTGAGGATGTGGCCGCCGGATGACTTCCGCAGGGCGGGCAGCGCCAGCTTGGACAGCAGGAACGTACCGCGGACGTTGATGTCCTGCATGAGGTCGTAGCGCTTCATGTCCACGGCGTCCGTCGGCGAGAGGTCGATCGCGGAGGCATTGTTGACCACGACGTCGATTCCGCCAAAGCGGCCGACGGCGGCGTCCACGGCGCGGGCGACGTCGTCATCCTTCCGGACATCCCCCACCAGCGGCAGGGCACAGCCGCCAACGGCTTCCAACTGTTCGGCGGCGCTGTAGACGGTACCTTCGAGCCTGGCGTGCGGCTCTCCGGTCTTCGCGAGCAGCACCACGTTGGCGCCGTCGCGCGCTGCCCGCCGGGCGATCGCCAGGCCGATGCCGCGGCTTCCGCCGGACATCAGGATGGTCCGGCCGCGCAGGCTGCCGGCGGCCCGGTAGGGCGTGGCCGGAACGGGGTAAGCGTCGCTGCTCGAAGTCATAGGGACACTCTAGCCGCAATTTGTTACTCATGAGTAACATCGACAGTTCCGTCGGCGCCACGGACGAAAATTGTAGGAACCCTACAGCGGTCCCGGGAATTTGCGTCACTAGACTAGCCATCAGGGCTTTGGATTTGTACGGATGCTACTTAAACCGGCAACCAGGCCCCGCGTCACGCTGCCGCAGCAGAACAGCTACAGCACAACAGCTACAGAGCCGGAGACACTTCATGAGCCACGATCTGACCACGACGGCGGGAAAGATTGCCGATTTCCGCGACCGCCAGGCCCGTGCTGAACAGCCTTCCGGCCCTGAAGCCATCGAAAAGCAGCATGCACGCGGCAAGAACACCGCCCGCGAGCGCATCGACCTGCTCGTGGACGAGGGCTCCTTCGTGGAGTTCGACGCCCTGGCGGTCCACCGCTCCACCGCCTTCGGCATGGAGAAGAAGAAGCCGCTCGGCGACGGCGTCGTGTCCGGTTACGGCACCGTGGACGGCCGGCTCGTGGCCCTCTACAGCCAGGACTTCAGCGTCTACGGCGGCTCCCTGAGCCAGGTCAACGGCGAAAAGATCGTGAAGGTCCAGGAATTCGCCCTCCGCAACGGCTGCCCGGTGGTGGGCATCAACGACGGCGGCGGTGCCCGGATCCAGGAAGGCGTCGCCTCGCTGGCCATGTTCGCGGACATCTTCCGCAACAACGTCCACGCCTCCGGCGTCGTACCCCAGATCTCCCTCATCATGGGCCCGTGCGCCGGCGGCGCCGCCTACTCCCCCGCCCTGACCGACTACGTGGTCATGGTGGACAAGACTTCGCACATGTTCATCACCGGCCCGGACGTCATCAAGACCGTCACCGGCGAGGACGTGGACATGGAGACCCTCGGCGGCGCCCGGCAGCACAACGCCACCACCGGAACCTCCACCTACCTGGCCTCCGACGAAGCCGACGCCATCGAGTTCGTCCGGGAACTGCTCGACTTCCTGCCCTCCAACAACCTCTCCGAGGCGCCCGTGCTCGAGCACCAGCAGGAGCTGGAGCTCGACGAGGACGACCTCGCCCTCGACACGCTGATCCCGGATTCCGCGAACCAGCCCTACGACATGCGCAAGGTCATCGAGCAGATCGTCGATGACGCCCACTTCCTGGAGATGCAGTCGCTGTACGCTCCGAACGTGATCATCGGCTACGGCCGTGTTGAAGGCCACACCGTGGGGATCGTGGCCAACCAGCCGCTGCAGTTCGCCGGCACGCTGGACATCTCGGCCTCCGAAAAGGCGGCCCGCTTCGTCCGGCACTGCGACGCCTTCAACATCCCGATCATCACCCTCGTGGACGTTCCGGGCTTCCTGCCGGGCAAGGACCAGGAGTTCCAGGGCATCATCCGCCGTGGCGCCAAGCTCCTCTACGCCTACGCCGAAGCCACCGTTCCCAAGCTGACCGTGATCACCCGCAAGGCCTACGGCGGCGCCTACATCGTGATGGGCTCCAAGAAGCTAGGGGCTGACCTGAACCTCGCGTGGCCCACCGCCCAGATCGGCGTGATGGGCGCCCAGGGCGCCGTCAACATCCTCTACCGCCGCGACCTCGCCGCCGTGGCCGAGGCCGGGGGCGACGTCGAGGGCAAGCGTGCCGATGTCATCCGGCAGTACGAGGAGGAGCTGCTCAACCCGTACCAGGCCGCAGAGCTGGGCTACGTTGACGCCGTCATCGCGCCGTCGGACACGAGGCTGCAGATCATCAAGGGACTCCGGGCGCTGCGCGACAAGCGTGCCAGCCTGCCCACCAAGAAGCACGGAAACATCCCGCTGTGACCGCGCAGAACCCGGCGGCCGAGCCGGCCCAAACCCTGTTTTCCGTCACCAAGGGCGAACCGACGGCCGAGGAGCTGGCGGCGCTTACCGCCGTCGTACTTTCCCTGGGTTCCGCCTCGGCGGGCCGCCCGGAGAAGCCGAGCATCCGGCAGTGGATGCGGCGGCAGCAGCTGCGGCTGGAGCCGACGCCGGGTCCGGGCGCCTGGAAGCGCAGCCGGGGCTGAAAGTTCAATAAGTCTTTCATAACCGGAACCCCGCCGTTAGTCTCGTGGGGTGACTACTGAATCTGCCGCCCCGGCGCGCCCCCGGACCGCCATCGACGCCGTCGCCGACGCCCACACCGACACGCTCCTCGCCCTGGACCCGAGCCTGGCCACCACGCTCGGCATCCCGGGGCACGACACCGAGTTCCAGGACTTTTCCCCTGCCGGGCTCGGCAGGTTCGCCACGGCGGAACGGAAAACCCTGGAAGCGCTCGAGGGCCTGGAACCCGTTGACGACGTCGACGCCGTCACCCTCGATGCCCTGCGCGAACGCCTTGGCCTCCAGCTGGAGATCCACGATTCCGGCTGGAATCTGGCCGAGCTGAACAACATCGACTCCCCGGCGCAGAACATCCGCTCCATCTTCGACCTCATGCCCACGGACACCGAGGAGCACTGGGCCAACATCGCCGGCCGCACGCACAGCGTACCGGCGGCCATCAGCGGCTACATCGAATCCCTGCGGACTGCCAAGGACGACGGCAAGGTCTCGGCCCGGCGCCAGGTGTCCATCGTGATCGAGCAGACCACCAAGTACGCCGCGGACGACGGCTTCTTTGCCAAGCTCGCCGCGGACGCCAAAACAGCGGACGGCCCGCTGCCGGCGGACCTGCAGGAGAAGCTCGACGCCGGTGCTGCCGCCGCCCGGGCGGCGTACACCGAACTGGCCGCGTTCCTGCGGGACGAGCTGCTGCCCGTCGCCCCGGAGAAGGACGCCGTGGGCCGGGAGCGCTACGCCCTTGCCTCGCGGGTGTTCCTGGGTGCCGCCGTCGACCTCGAGGAAACCTACGCGTGGGGCGTTGAGGAACTTGAGCGGATCATTGCCGTGCAGGAACAGGTGGCCGGGCAGATCAAGCCGGGCGCCTCCATCGCGGAGGCCAAGGTGATCCTCAACAGTGATCCCGCCCGCCGGCTCAAGGGAACGGGTGCCCTGACGGCGTGGATGCAGGAGCTGTCCGACCGCGCCGTCTCCGACCTTGCCGGCGTCCACTTCGAGATTCCCGATGTCATGAAGACGCTGGAATGCCGGATCGCGCCCACCGACGAGGGCGGCATCTACTACACGGGGCCGTCGGATGACTTCAGCCGGCCCGGGCGCATGTGGTGGTCCGTCCCCGCAGGCGAGGACACGTTTACCACCTGGGCCGAGACCACCACCGTCTTCCACGAGGGCGTGCCCGGCCACCACCTGCAGGTGGCCACCGCTGTCTACCGGCGCGAACTGCTCAACAGCTGGCGCCGCAATGTCTGCTGGACCTCAGGGCACGGCGAGGGCTGGGCGCTGTACGCGGAGAAGCTCATGGAGGAACTCGGCTACCTCAAGGATCCGGGTGACCACATGGGCATGCTGGACATGCAGCGCATGCGGGCCGCCCGGGTGGTGTTCGATATCGGCGTCCACCTGGAACTCGATGTTCCTGCGCGCTGGGGGACGGGCGCCTGGACGCCGGAGAAGGGCTTCGATTTCCTCAAGGCCAACCTGGACATCAGCGAGGGCAACCTGCAGTTCGAATTCGCACGCTACCTCGGCTGGCCGGGCCAGGCCCCGTCCTACAAGGTGGGGCAACGCCTGTGGGAGCAGATCCGTGCGGATCTCGAAGCCCGCCCGGGCTTCGACCTCAAGGCCTTCCACACCAAGGCGCTGAACATCGGCTCCGTAGGCCTCGACACCCTCAAGCGCGCCATGCTCGACTGACGCGCCGCTGACTGAGCCCGTCGACCTCAAGGCCCGCCCGCCCGCCGGGGATCCGAGTTTTTGTCCAGATATCGCGAGTTTATGGCCCGCCAAGTCGCGATATCTGGACGAAAACTCCCTGGCTAGGGCGAGATGTTTGCCACACGTGCCGCGGGAATAACTTCATAAAACACCGGCCTCACGCCGGTTTTCCGGGCATCGGGACCATCGCAGGCGCATATGACCGCGTAATATTTCTCAATGTCAGCTGGAAGCTGTATTTTATGCAGCCTAGCTTGTTGTGGTGAGCAATCAATCGACTTCATCCGCGGCCGGGCGTTCCGGCTTCCAGCTGCCCCGGTGGGCAGGTTCCTTCGGCTTCCAGATCATTGCGGCCCTGATCGTCGGGCTGGGGCTTGGCCTGCTGGCCAAGTACACCGGCAGCACCAAGGCGAACCCCAACGGGCTGGGCGCCACGCTGCAGACCATCGGCTCCAGCTACGTTTCGCTGCTGCAGACCGCCGTCGTGCCGCTGATCTTCACCGCCGTGGTGAGCTCCATCTCCAACCTGCGTGAGGTCTCCAACGCGGCGCGGCTGGCCTGGAACACGCTGCTGTGGTTTGCCATCACGTCGCTGGTCGCCGTGCTGATCGGCATCGGCCTGGGCGTGCTCCTGCAGCCGGGCGCCAACACCGGCATCTCCGGCAACGCGGAATACGACGGCAAGCAGGGCGACTGGTGGGCGTTCCTGATCGGACTGTTCCCCAAGAACTTCCTTGGCCTCGGCGCCAGCTCCACGGTCACCGACTCCGGCGCCGTGACCACCTCCGTCAGCTTCAACGTCCTGCAGATCCTGGTGATCGCCATCGCCGTCGGCGTTGCCGCCCTCAAGGTGGGCAAGCAGGCCGAGCCGTTCCTCGCCCTCAACGCCTCTGCACTGGCCGTCATCCAGAAGGTGCTGTGGTGGATCATCCGCATCGCGCCGCTGGGCACCGTGGGCCTGATCGGCAACGCGGTGGCCGTCTACGGCTGGGACACCATCGGCTCGCTGGGCAAGTTCACCGTTGCCATCTACATCGGCCTGGCCCTGGTGCTGTTCGGCGTCTACCCGGTTCTGGTCCGCAGCCACGGCCTGTCCGTCAAGCAGTACTTCTCCGGTGCGTGGCCGGCCATCCAGCTGGCGTTCGTTTCCCGCTCCTCCATCGGCACACTGCCGCTGACCCAGCGCGTCACCGAGCGCAACCTCGGTGTTCCACGGGGCTACGCGTCCTTCGCCGTGCCGCTGGGCGCCACCACCAAGATGGACGGCTGCGCAGCGATCTACCCGGCCGTCGCCGCGATCTTCGTGGCCCAGTTCTTCGGGATCCAGCTCGACTTCAGCCAGTACCTGCTGATCGCACTGGTCTCCGTCCTCGGTTCGGCTGCGACGGCCGGAACCACCGGCGCCGTCGTCATGCTGACACTGACCCTCTCCACGCTGGGCCTGCCGCTGGCCGGCGTCGGGCTTCTCCTGGCTATCGACCCCATCCTGGACATGGGCCGCACTGCCGTGAACGTGGCCGGCCAGGCACTCGTGCCCGCCATTGTGGCCAAGCGTCAGGGAATCCTCGACGAAGCCCTCTACAACGCACCGCGCACCGGGGAGGCCTTCCGCGAGGAAGAGGCCCCCGCCGCCGTCGAGCGTGAGCTGGCGGGTTCGAAGGCCTGACTTTGCTTGAATGAGCGTGCCCCGGAGTTTACCCCCCGGGGCACGCTCATTTAAGTCCGGCTGCCAAAGTCCGGCCGCCCAAATGGGCACGGGCGGCAGGGAGCAAGGGTAGGGTACGGGCATGGACATCATTCTGGTTCCCGGTTTCTGGCTCGATGGTTCATCCTGGTCCGGCGTTACTCCCCCGCTTGTGGAGGCCGGCCACCAGATCCATGCCCTGACCCTCCCGGGACTCGAGGCAAAGGACGCCAAGCGTTCCGGCATCGGACTCCGCGACCACATCAACGCAGTGGTGGAAGCCATTGACGGCATTGAGGGTCCGCTGGTCCTGGTGGGCCACTCCGGCGGAGGCGCCATCATCCATGGCGCCGTGGACCAGCGCCCCGATCGGGTGGTCCGGGCGGTGTACGTGGACAGCGGACCTCTGGGCGAGGGCGGAGTCATCAATGATGAACTGCCGGCTGCCGGTGATGAGATCCCTTTACCCTCGTGGGACGTGTTCGACGACGCCGACCTCACCGATCTCGACGACGGGCTGCGCGAACAATTCCGGGCACGGTCCATCCCGCAGCCAAAGGCCGTGGCCTGCGACAAGCAGCGCCTTCACGATGTGCGCCGCTACGACGTCCCTGCCACGGTGATCGCGTGCGAGTTCCCGTCCTCGCTGCTGACGGAGTGGATGGACGCCGGGCATCCCTACGTTGAGGAGCTCGCCCGCATCCGCGATGTGGAACTCGTGGACCTGCCCACCGGGCACTGGCCCCAGTTCACCAAGCCCGCGGAACTGGGAGCGGCAATCCTCGCCGCCGTCGACCGGACAAACTGACTGGAGAGGCACGCCAAACCCCTCCGTCCTGCCCGGGGCCGGTTCCTGGCCCTTGACGGGTTTAGTGGCCGCCAATCACTCCCTTTTCCACGGCCTTGGTGACGGCGTCGGCTTCGGCCTGGGTGAGCGTGCCGTCCTTCACCGCCTGATCGAGCCGGCCCTTCAGGGCTGCCGCA
Source organism: Arthrobacter globiformis (assembly GCF_046536215.2). Taxonomy (GTDB): domain Bacteria; phylum Actinomycetota; class Actinomycetes; order Actinomycetales; family Micrococcaceae; genus Arthrobacter; species Arthrobacter globiformis_E. The sequence goes on from NZ_CM143421.1 coordinate 1,474,433, forward strand.
CGGTCCGCCTGCACTTGGGTGCGGAGCTCCTCAAGCGCGGCCTTGACCTTGGCTTCATCGATGCCCAGGGATTTGGCCAGCGAGGCTGCCAGAGCCGCTTCCCGGGCTGCCTTGTCCGGTTTGGCGCCGTCCGTGCGGGGGCCGTTCGGATGATTAGCCTGGCGGAACGCCCGCAGGGCGTCCTCCAGCTTGGCCTGGTCCACGCCCAGCTTGGCCGCGAGCGCCGCGGCGTCCCCCTTGAGGACCCCGTGGCCGCGTCCATATCCATGGCCGTGCCCGTGCCGGCCGCCGTCGAATCGCGGCCCGTCGAGGGGACCGCTGGATGGGCTGCTTGCTGCAGGGCTGGGTGTGGGAGCGGCTGTTGTTGTGGCCGCCATTCCGGTGACACCGAATCCGGTGCCCAGCGCCAAGGCGGTCGCGCCCAGTCCGAGAGCCACTTTCTTTGAACGCTCCATGGTCCGCTCCTCGATCCGCCGGCCTTGAGGCATCATCGCCGCCGTGCCGGCTACGACAACAGGATGCACCATCCTCCTCAAGAACTGCTTTTGTCCGGCTGTGAAGACGCTGTGAATTTTGCCGCCCAAGCTGTGAGCCACGCCCATCATTTGCGCAGAGTGCAAACTTGCACGTAGTGTAAATGGGTGTCCACTTCCACTTCCTCCCCTACGCCTTCGCCGGCGCCGGATCCTGTCCCGGCCGACGCCGACGGGCCGGTTTCCCGTCGAGAGCTGAACAAGGCCGCCACCCGGCAGGCAATAACCGGCGCAACACTTGCCCTCTTGCGGCGGAAGGGCCCCGGCAACTTCACGGTGGAGGACATTGCCGAAGCAGCTGGCATTTCCCGCCGGACCTTCTTCAACTACTTCAGCAGCACGGAGGCCGCCATCGCGTCGGTGACCAACGGCTTCCTGGACAGCGCCCTCGAACAGTTCCGCCGCCGTCCCGCAGACGAACCCATCCTCGAGTCAGCCCGCGCCGCCCTGGTGGAACTGGCAGATCCCATGACCGTCGCGCCGCTCGCCGAGCTTTTCGGCCTGACCCAGGGCAACCCGCTCATGGCACGCTCCGAACTCGAGGCCTGGGACCACTGCACCGAGCAGATCGTCGCCGCGGCCCGCGAGCGTACCCATCGGGGCCCCGGAACTGACCAGGACATCGGAACTGACCAGGACATCGGAACTGACCGGGACATCGGAACTGACCAGGACGAGCTCTACGTCCGGGCCCTCGCCGGATCAGTCGTCTCCTGCGGCAAGGCTGCCATGGACGTCTGGTTCCGCCGGTGCGGACCCGACCTCTCCCCCAAATCGCTGGCGATCCTGCGCCAGCTGCTCATCGATTCGATGGGCCTGCTCGGATCCGGTTTCGCCGGACCGCCGGCGGGCCCGAAGAACTCTTCCGCCCATACCTCCACCCGCAACGCAGAACGGTCCTGACATGGCACTTCTCCTGTACCGCCTTGGCAAGTTTTCCTACCGCCACCGGTGGCTCGTCGTCTCGCTCTGGCTCGCGGTCCTGCTGGCAGTCGGCGGTGCAGCGGCAGCCTTTCACGGCACGCTGTCCAACAACTTCCAGATTCCCGGCACCGAAACCCAGCAGATGGCCGACAAGCTCCAGAAGGAGCTGCCGGCATCCTCCGGCGGCTCGGCCGGGGTTGTCTTCCAGGCCGATGGCGCCCAGTTCAGCCAGGCCGGCAAGGACGCGGTGTCCGCAGCCCTGACCAAACTCGAGGCCCTTCCGGAGGTCCGGGGAACCGTCGACCCGTTCGCCACGCAGGCCCAGCTGGACCAGGCGGCGAAGGATCTGGCCGGCGGCGAAGCCAAGGCGGCGGCGGCCAAGGCCCAACTTGGCAAGGCCGCCGCCGAACTGGCCGCCGGCAAGGAACAGCTGGCCGCCGCCGAGGCGCAGATGACCTCGGCCGGACTCCCGGCGTCCGCCATCGAGGCCCAGCTGGGCCAGAAAAAAGCCGCTCTGGCCGCCGGCCAGGCAAAGCTCGACGCCGGAACCAGGGAACTGGAGGCGGGTGACGCGAAGCTGGCACTCGCCAAGCGCCAGCTGGAGGCATCCAAGGGTCTGCGTTTCGTCTCGGCGGACGGCAAGGCTGCCATTGCCCAGGTCCAGTTCAAGACCTCCATCAACGGGCTGGACCCCAAGGTGCGCCAGGAAGTCCAGGACATCGTGCAGGAGGTCTCCACGGCGGGCGTCACGGCGCTGCCCAGCAAGGAAATCAGCGAGGACGTCTCCGAGATCTTCGGCACAGCCGAGGTCATCGGCATCGCCGTCGCCGCACTGGTCCTGATCATCATGCTCGGCACGCTGGTCGCCGCCGGGCTGCCGCTGCTGATGGCGGTGATCGGCGTGGCGGTGGGCGTCGGCGGCACCATGGCGCTGAGCAGCCTCATTGACATGAGTTCCATCTCCCCGATGCTCGCCCTTATGCTGGGCCTCGCCGTCGGCATTGACTACTCGCTGTTCATCGTCAACCGCCACCGCGGCCAGCTGCTGGCAGGCCTGGATCCGGAAGAGTCGGTGGCCCGCGCCACCGGAACCTCGGGCAACGCCGTGCTCTTCGCCGGCCTGACCGTCATCATCGCCCTCGCTGCGCTGGTGGTCCCGGGCCTTCCGTTCCTGGGCGTCATGGGCGTGTCCGCGGCCGGAACCGTTGCAGTTGCCGTCCTCGTCGCCCTGACGCTGACGCCCGCCATCCTCTCCCTCGTGGGCAGCAGGCTGGTTTCCAGGCGGGCCTGGGCCAAGGCGGAGCGGCACAATGCCGACCCCAACCACGAGGCCGAGGACCGCGCCAAGGACGAACACCGCAGCAGCCACGGTTGGGGCGGGCTGGTCACCCGGCACCCGGTGCTGGCGTTGCTGGCCGGAGTCCTGGCGCTGGGCATCGTGGCCCTGCCCGCCGCCCAGCTGCGGCTTGCCCTGCCCGACGGCGGCTCGGAACCTGCCGACTCCCAGGCCTTCAAGGCCTATGACGTCACCAAGCGCAGCTTTGGCGAAGGCATGACCGGGCCGATCATCGTGGTGGGTGACTTCCCGGACGGCCTGGGCGAGTCCGGCGCAACGGCCAAACAGCTCGACGTCGCGGACATCCTGCGCAAGACGGAGAACGTCACCGCCGTCATTCCGGTGGCACTCAGTGAGGACCGCGGGACCGCGGTGTTCCAGGTCATCCCGAAGGAGGGGCCGGCAAGCGCCAGCACCGTCAAAGTGGTCTCTGACATCCGCGCGGAGCGCGCCGGGATCGAGAACTCCACCGGGGTCAGCATCGGCCTGACCGGGCAGACGGCAGGCAACATCGACGTGTCCACGAAGCTGGGCGATGCGCTGCCGTCGTACCTGGCCATCGTGGTGGGGCTCTCGCTGATTCTGCTGCTGCTGGTGTTCCGCTCGATCGTGGTGCCATTGCTGGCGACCGGCGGCTTCCTGCTGTCGCTGGCGGCCGCCTTCGGCGCCGTGGTGGCGGTCTACCAGTGGGGCTGGCTGGGTGCGGTGTTCGGCGTCGACAACCCCGGCGCCGTGCTGAGCTTCCTGCCGATCATCCTGATCGGTGTGCTGTTCGGCCTGGCCATGGACTACCAGGTGTTCATCGCCTCGGGCATGCGTGAATCCTTCATGCACGGCGAGTCAGCGAAGCACGCCGTCCGTTCCGGCTTCAGCCACGCTTCCGCGGTGGTCACCGCCGCGGCGATCATCATGGTCAGCGTTTTCGCGGGCTTCATCTTCTCGCACCTGAACATGGTCCGGCCGCTCGGCTTTGCGATGGCGTTCGGCGTGCTGGTTGACGCCTTCGTGGTGCGCATGACCATCGTTCCGGCGGTCATGTACCTCCTCGGCGGGAAGGCCTGGTGGCTGCCGCGCTGGCTGGATCGCATCCTGCCGGACGTGGACGTCGAAGGGGCGAAGCTCAGCAAGCCGGCACCGGCGACGGCGGCCGAGCCCGACGCCGATCCGGATGCCGAGCCTGCAGAGGTGGCCGCGCGCTAAGCCGCCGCCCGAAAAAGCAACTAGGCTGGAGCCGTGACCCGCCTCATTCTTGCCTCGCAGTCCCCCGCCCGCACCAAGCTCCTGACCGAGGCCGGCATCGAACACGAGGTCCTCGTGTCCGACGTCGACGAGGACGCCGTGCAGGAGCGTTACGGCGTCACCGATCCGCACGACACCGCCCTGCTCCTGGCCCGCGCCAAGGCTGAAGCCGTCGCCTCGCTCCCGGAAGCCGAAGGTGCCCTGGTGCTCGGCTGCGATTCGGTTTTTGAGTTCGACGGTGAGTCGCACGGCAAGCCGTACACCGTGGACGTTGCCCGGCAGCGGATGCTGCGGATGAGCGGCAGCAGCGGGGTCCTGCACACCGGCCACTGGCTGGTGGACTGCCGGGACACGGACGACGACGGCGGCTCCGGCGCCACACTGGGCAGCGTCGCCTCCGCGGAAGTTCACTTCATGGAGATGCAGCTCGCGGAGATCGACGCCTACATCGCAACGGGCGAACCGCTGCACTGCGCCGGCTCCTTCACGATCGACGGACTGGGCGGCGCTTTCATCCGGAAAGTCGACGGCGACCCGCACGCCGTCGTCGGATTGTCCGTCTCCACCCTGCGTTCCCTGCTGGCCCAGGCGAACGTGAGCATCACCGAGTTCTGGCAGGACCTGCCCGGCTCGGCAAATCCCGGGGAGTTGTAGCTTCCCTACAAAGGCCGGGCCTCTTACACGCGGATTCCGCCAGTAATATCAGCGGAATCCTCAAATTCAGGCTAGGCTCCCTGAAGGAAAGAAGGAGACGCCTTGTCAGTAAAGCCGGAGCAGTCCGCAGGTCCAGTGCAGTCAAAAATCACCAAGGTTCTGATCGCGAACCGCGGTGAAATCGCCGTCCGCGTCATCCGCGCAGCCCGGGACGAGGGCATCGCCTCCGTCGCCGTCTACGCCGATCCCGACCGGGACGCCCTCCACGTCCGGCTCGCCGACGAAGCGTACGCCCTGGGCGGCAACACTGCAGCCGAGTCCTACCTCGTGATGGACAAGCTGATCGAGGTTGCCCGCCAGTCCGGCGCCGACGCCATCCACCCCGGCTACGGCTTCCTGTCCGAGAACGCCCAGTTCGCGGCCAAGGTCATCGACGCCGGCATCACCTGGATCGGCCCCTCGCCCGAATCCATCTCAGCCCTGGGCGACAAGGTCCAGGCCCGCCACATCGCCGAGAAGGTGGGTGCCCCGCAGGTTCCCGGCACCGCCGACCCCGTGGAGTCCGCCGAGGAAATCCTGGAATTCGCGGACAAGTTCGGCCTGCCCGTGGCCATCAAGGCGGCCTTCGGCGGCGGCGGCCGCGGCATCAAGGTGGCCCGCACCCGCGAGGAAATCCCCGAACTCTTTGATTCCGCCGTCCGCGAGGCCACCGCTGCCTTCGGCCGCGGTGAGTGCTTCATCGAGCGGTTCCTCGACGCCCCGCGCCACGTCGAAACCCAGTGCCTCGCCGACGCCCACGGCAACGTGGTGGTGGTCTCCACCCGCGACTGCTCACTGCAGCGCCGCAACCAGAAGCTCGTGGAGGAAGCCCCGGCCCCGTTCCTGACGGCGGAGCAGAACGAGCGCCTCTACGAATCGTCCAAGGCCATCCTGAAGGAAGCCGGCTACCTCGGCGCCGGAACGTGCGAGTTCCTCGTAGGCCAGGACGGCACCATCTCCTTCCTCGAGGTCAACACCCGCCTGCAGGTGGAGCACTGCGTTTCCGAGGAAGTCACCGGCATCGACCTGGTCCGCGAGCAGTTCCGGCTGGCCCGCGGCGAAGAGCTGGGCTACGGCGACCCCGAGGTCCGCGGCCACTCCTTCGAGTTCCGCATCACCGGCGAGGATCCGGGCCGGAACTTCATGCCCGCACCGGGCACCGTGAGCACCCTGAAGAACCCCACCGGCCCGGGCATCCGCATTGACTCCGGCATCGAAGAGGGCGACGTCATCAGCGGCAACTTCGACTCGATGCTCTCCAAGCTGATCGTCACCGGAGCCAACCGTCCCCAGGCCCTGCAGCGCGCCCGCCGCGCCCTCGAGGAGATGGTGGTGGAAGGCATTCCCACCGTCATCCCCTTCGACCTGGCCGTGGTCAGCAACCCGGCGTTCGCGCCGGCCGAGGGTCCGTTCAGCGTCCACACGCGCTGGATCGAAACCGAGTTCGTCAACGACCTTCCCGCCTGGACGCCCAACGGCGCCGTACCGGAGGGTGAGGACGCCGCCGAGCGCCGCACCGTGGTGGTGGAAGTGGGCGGCAAGCGCCTCGAGGTGGCACTGCCCGCCAGCCTCGGCTTCAGCGGGGCGGCAGCTGCCGGCGCGAAGCCGGCCAAGTCCAAGAAGCGCAGCCGCACTGGCGGCGCCGCCACCGCCGCGGGCGGCAACGCCCTGACCTCCCCCATGCAGGGAACGATCGTAAAGGTGGCCGTGGCCGACGGCGACGTCGTCGCCGAAGGTGATCTCGTCGTCGTACTTGAGGCGATGAAGATGGAGCAGCCGCTCACCGCACACCGCGCCGGTACGGTTACCGGCCTGTCCGCAGCGGCGGGCCAGACGGTGGCCGCCGGCGCCGTCATCGCCACGATCGAAGACTAAAGCGGTCCAAGACTAAGCGCTCGAAGAGCAAACGACAATGCCCGGTGTGAACCACACCGGGCATTGTCGTTTTAAGCGGAAGGCCTAAGAGTCAGGCCACGTTGTTCTCGTAGTCGGTGTCCTTGGTTTCACGCGTGATCCACAGCGCAATGAACGTCAGCACCGCGGCCACCGCCATGTAGACGCCGACGAGCCAGGTGCTGCCGCCGGCTGCCTGCCACAGGGCAATGGCGATGAACGACGCCGGGGCGGCGCCAATGACGCTGGAGAGGTTGTAGGCAACCGCCGAGCCGGTGTACCGGACGTTGGACGGGAACAGCTCGGGCAGGATCGCAGCCATCGGGCCGAAGGTGAGTCCCATCAGCGTGAAGCCGACAATGAGGCCGACGATTGCCGCGCCCGGGCCGGGGCCGAACATGGTGAACCAAAGTGCGCCGAACACGAAGATGCCCACAGTGACGCCCATGAGGAACTTGCGGCGGCCCCACTTCTCGGCCAGCGGACCGGACACGAGCGTGAAGATGCCGAAGAAGACGACGCCGAGGATCAGCATCCAGAGGAAGTCACCGCGGGAAACACCCAGGCCGGGAACGAAGTTGGCGACTTCGGCGGCGGACATCGGCTTGCCGGCCTTCTCCGCGGCGGCCTGCGCGGCCGCAACCGAGGCGGGCTTGGTGCCGTAGGTCAGGGTGAAGGAGGTCATGATGTAGAACAGCACGTACGTGGCCAGCATGATGAACGTTCCGGCCAGAACCGGGCGCCAGTGGCTCTTGATGGTGGCGGCGAACGGGACCTTGGCCACCTTGTCCTCCTTCAGGACCTTCTGGAAGGAGACGCTTTCCACGAGCTTCAGCCGGACGTAGAGGCCGACGATCACGAGCACGGCGCTGAGCAGGAACGGAACGCGCCAGCCCCAGGCGATGAATTCCTCGGGGGTGAGGGCGGCGTTGAACCAGATGAAGAGCAGGTTGGCCAGGATGAAGCCGATGGGGGCGCCGAGCTGCGGGAATGTTCCGTAAACGGCGCGCTTGCCCTTGGGCGCGTTCTCGGTGGCCAGGAGCGCCGCGCCGGACCACTCACCGCCCAGCGCCAGGCCCTGGGCGAAGCGCAGCAGCACGAGCAGCAGCGGCGCGAGGATGGTCCAGCCGGCAACGGAAGCCGTCGGCAGCAGGCCGATGAAGAAGGTGGCGAGGCCCATGGTCAGGAGCGAGGCCACCAGGGTACCCTTGCGGCCGAACTTGTCGCCGAAGTGCCCGAACAGGACCGAGCCGATGGGGCGGGCGATGAAGGCGACGCCGAAGATCGCGAACGAGCTCAGGAGGGCGTTGATCTCCGTTGCCTGGGGGAAGAACAGCTTGGGGAAGACCAGCACCGACGCGGTGGCGTAGATGTAAAAGTCGTAGAACTCGATCGTCGTTCCGATGAGGCTGGCAAAGATCACTTTGCCCTTGGAGTTCACCGGTTTGGCGGTGCCATGTTCCGTTGACGTTGCAGGCGATGACATGTGGGGACGCTTTCATGAGAACTGGACGGACCTCGTTCCGAAGCCCCTCCAAACATAGGGATAAGACAGAGTTCAATCTTACTTCGCACCGTCCGTTGAACGGACAAGTTCGTCCAGCATGCGGACGTTCCGGGTTGTCTCAGCATGAGACCGTCCGACCAGCCTAACGCCGCCCCGGGCGGGCTGATAGGCAAATGTCACAGCACGTTAACAAAGCGCGACCGTCTGCGAAACGCGCCATCCCTACCTTGGAAGGACAACATTCCCCAAGGAGGTATACCGTGACTGCTGACCGCACCGCAGACGCCGGAACCCACAATTCCCTCGATCTTGCCGCCGCCACAACCACCGACGCACCCGCCCTTGAAGAGCGTCCCGGACGCTGGATCGCCAACTGGGACGCCGAGAACAAGCACCAGTGGGAATCCCAGGGCCGCTCCATCGCCCGCCGCAATCTCAACTGGTCCATCTTCGCCGAATTCCTTGGCTTCGTCGTCTGGCAGCTGTGGTCCATTGTGGTGGTCCAGCTCCCGGCCGCAGGATTCACGTTCAGCACCTCCGAAATCTTCTGGCTGATCTCCATGCCGAGCCTCGTCGGCGCGACGCTCCGGATCCCCTACACGTTCATGGTTCCGCGATTCGGCGGCCGGAACTGGACCATCGTCTCCGCGCTGCTCCTGCTCATCCCGTCCACCGGGCTCGCGCTGTGTGTCTCCAACCCGGAAACCCCGTTCGGCGTCATGCTCCTGGTGGCCGCCCTGGCCGGTTTCGGCGGCGGAAACTTCGCCAGCTCGATGGCCAACATCACGTTCTTCTACCCCGCCCGGGAAAAGGGCTGGGCGCTGGGCCTGAACGCCGCCGGCGGAAACCTCGGTGCCGCCGTCGCCCAGCTTGCCGTTCCGATCGCCATCACGCTGCTGGCCGCCGGCAGCGTCAACCTCCCGGTTGCCGGACTCATGTGGGTGCCGCTGATCCTGCTCGCAGCATTCGGCGCCTACAAGTACATGAACAACCTCACCAGCGCAAAGGGCGACGTTGCGGGATCCCTCGCGGCGATCAAGGAACCCCACCTGTGGGTCATGGCCCTGCTGTACATCGGTACATTCGGATCGTTCATCGGCTTCGCGGGCGTCTTCCCCAAGCTCATCAAGGACTATTTCCCGGCGTTCTCCTCTATCCACGTAGGCGCGGTGGCCCTTTCGCTGGCCTTCCTCGGCCCGCTGGTCGGCTCGCTGGCCCGCCCCTACGGCGGCCGTATGGCCGACCGCATGGGCGGTGCGCGGATGACCGTATTCGCCTTCGCCTCGATGGCCGCCATCACCCTGACGATGATCTGGACGCTGCCGCTGAAGAACTTCTGGCTCTTCCTGGTTCTCTTCCTGATGCTGTTCACGGCCAGCGGCTTCGGAAACGGCGCCACGTACCGCATGATCCCGGTGATCTTCGCGACTTCCAGCCGCGCGGCCCGCTCCGGCGCCAGCTCGGTGCAGACCCAGCGCCTGGCGTCCTCCGCGCTCGGCCTGATCTCAGCCATCGGCGCCTACGGCGGGTTCGTGATCCCACAGGTGCTGAACGCTTCCAACACTGCCAGCGGCTCCTACACCCCGGCCTTCTACGGCTTCGTCGGAGCGTACGCCCTGATGCTGACCGTCTGCTGGTTCTGCTACATCCGCAACGCCAACCGAAATGCGATGGGACACGTCTAACATGACCAAAAGCGCCGACACGCACTGCCCTTACTGCGCCCTGCAGTGCGCCATGACGCTCAAGTCCCCGGCGGCTCCGGCCGCAACGGGCCTGGCCCCGGCTGTGCAGCCGGGGCCAGGCCCCGTGCCGGCAGCGCCGGCACTCGAGGTCAGCGGCCGTGACTTCCCCACCAACCGCGGCGGCCTCTGCCGCAAGGGATGGACGTCGGCCTCGCTCCTGCAGCACCCCGGACGCGTCACCGAGCCCATGTTCAAAGGGCCCGACGGCGTCTTCCGCCCCATCTCCTGGGACGAGGCACTGGGCCGCGTCACCGCCGCCGTCAAGGACGCCCGCGCCAAGTACGGTGCGGACTCCGTGGGCGTCTTCGGCGGCGGCGGACTCACGAACGAAAAGGCGTACCAGCTGGGCAAATTCGCCCGCCTCGCGCTGGGCACCTCGCGGATCGACTACAACGGCCGGTTCTGCATGTCGTCGGCGGCTGCCGCCGGCATGCGGGCGTTCGGCCTGGACCGCGGGCTCCCCTTCCCGCTGGAGGCACTGGATACGGCCAGCACCATCCTGATGCTCGGCTCCAACGTCGCCGAGACCATGCCGCCGTTCGTCCAGCACCTGCAGGGCGTCCGGGACGCCGGCGGCCTCATCGTGGTGGACCCGCGGCGTTCCGCCACCGCCGCGTTCACCTCCGACGGCGGCGGCCTCCACCTGCAGCCCCTTCCCGGCACCGACCTCACGCTCCTGCTGGGCATCTCCCACGTGGTCATCCACGAGGGCCTCGTCGACGCCGACTACATCCAGGCACGCACCACCGGCTTGGACGCCGTGGTCCGGTCCGTCAACGCCTACTGGCCGGAGCGGGTCCAGTCCATCACCGGCGTTCCCGCCGAACTCATCCGCGAAACGGCCCGGCGGCTCGCCAGCGGCGCCCGCCGGGGAGGCACCTACATCCTCACCGGACGCGGCGTGGAGCAGCACGTGGACGGCACAGACACCGCCACGGCGGCCATCAACCTCAGCCTCCTGCTGGGCCTGCCCGGCAGCGCCCACAGCGGCTACGGCACGCTCACGGGCCAGGGCAACGGCCAGGGCGGCCGCGAGCACGGCCAGAAGGCGGACCAGCTGCCCGGCTACCGGAAGATCACCGACCCCGCCGCCCGCGGGCACATGGCCAGGGTCTGGGGCGTGGATGAGTCGCTCATCCCGGGCCCCGGCCTGCCGGCCGTGCAGCTGCTCAAATCACTGGGACAGCCCGACGGCGTCCGGTGCCTTTTCGTGCACGCCTCCAACATCGCGGTCGCCTCGCCGGATGCCAACGCCGTCATCCGCGGGCTGCGCAGCCTGGACTTCCTGGTGGTCTGCGACTTCTTCATGTCCGAGACCGCGGCCGAGGCCGACCTCGTCCTGCCGGTGCTGCAGTGGGCCGAGGAGGAAGGCACGCTGACCAACCTCGAAGGCCGCGTCCTCCGCCGCCGCCAGGCGATCCAGCCGCCCGCCGGAGCCCGCAGCGAGCTGTGGATCATGGCCCGGTTGGCCGAGGCGCTCGAGGCACCGTCCACCTACAGCGACGACCCGGAGACCGTCTTCGAGGAACTGCGCCTGGCATCTGCAGGCGGCGCGGCAGACTACTCGGGCATCGACTACGCCATGCTGGACAGCGGCGCGGCCGCGTACTGGCCCTACCCTGCCGGCAGCACCGGAACCCCGCGCATGTTCCTGGACAGCTTTGCCCACGCCGACGGCAAGGCGGTCATGACCCCGGTGGCGCCGCGCCGCCGTCGTGATCCCCTAGTTAATCCGGACCCGGCAGCCAAGCCCATGACCCTCATTACCGGCCGCCTGCTGGAGCACTACCAGTCGGGCGCCCAGACGCGGCGGGTGGCCGAGCTCCTGGCCTCCCAGCCCGAGGCGAGGGTGCAGATCCACCCGGCGGCCGCCGCGGCCATGGGCATCACGGACGGCGCGCAGGTCTCGGTGGCGAACGAGCGCGGCGAGGTGGTCTGCCGGGCCGAACTGAGCACGGCCATCCGGCCCGAAACCGTCTTCCTGCCGTTCCACTTTCCCGAACTGGAAAGCGCGAACCGGCTGACGGAAGCGGCCACGGATCCCATCTCGGGGATGCCCGAATTCAAGTTCAACAAGGTGTGGGTCCGGCTGGCAGCGGCCGCCCCCGCAACCAGTCTTCTTCAAACAGCGGAGGCCTCATGAGCGAGCAGATTGTAATTGTCGGATTTGGTCCGGTGGCCGCGCGGCTGGTCGACGAACTGCTGCCGGCGCTGCGCGCGGGGCAGGTGGGGCTGACGGTCATCGGCCAGGAGACCGAGGCCGCCTACAACCGGGTGCTGGTGGCCGACCTCGGGGTCGGCCGCACCACCCCCGAGGCGCTGGCCCTCGCCGACGCCGCGGCACTGGTGGCCGACGGCGTGGACGTCCGGCTGGGCGTGAAGGTCCGGCGCGTGGACCGCGCACGGCAGTCCGTCATCCTCTCCGACGGCACCTCCGCCCGCTACGACCGGCTGGTGTTCGCCACCGGTTCCCGGCCCGTGATCCCCAACCTCACCGGCCTGAACCCGGACCCTGCCGCGCCCGTCCTCCCGCCTGGGGTCACCGCGCTCCGCGACCTCCGCGACGCCGAGGTGCTGCGCCGGGCGGTGGCCGGCCGCAAGCGCGTGGTGGTGCTGGGCGGCGGCGTGCTGGGGCTCGAGACGGCCCTCGCGGCCGCGGAGGAAGGCGCCACGGTCACGGTGGTGCACAACGGACCCCACCCGCTGGGCCGGAACATCGACCGCGGCGGAGGCGCCGTGCTGGCGGCAAGCCTGCGCATCTGCGGCGTCCGGGTGGCCGGCAACGCCCGTTCCACGGGCATTGAGCACAACGCTCCCGACGGCGGGTTCTCGGCTTTGCTGCTCGACGACGGGTCGGCGATCGACGGGGACCTGCTGGTTCTCTCCTGCGGCGTCCGCCCGCGCATTGAGCTTGCGGAAGGCTGCGGGCTCTCCACCGGCACAGGCATCCTGGTGGACCACCGGCTGCGCGCACACCACGAGCCGCACATCTTCGCCATCGGCGACTGTGCTGAGGTCCGCTGCCCGGATCCCGCCTGCCTCGAGTGCCGCACCGCGAGGGGGCCGTCCGGCCTGGTGGGTCCCGGCTGGCGGCAGGCGGAATGGCTCGCCGAATACCTCCTGCTGCTGTCCGGGGGCTCCGCGGCGGACGCCGACTCGCTGCCCCCGCTCCCCCAGGAAAAGCCCGGCGTGATCGTGCTCAAGGCCCGCGGCATGAACATGGCGGTGGCCGGCGACAACTCCGCCGAGCCGTGGGACGACGAAGTCCTGGCGGCCGGCGCCGTCAACGGCAGGCCGCGGCTGCAGATCGCCCAGTGGGCCGACCCCGAGCACGGGCGCTACGTCAAGATGACCACCCGCGGCGGAGTGCTGGAAGGCCTGGTCAGCGTGGGCATGCCGCGCACAGCTGGAGAGCTGGTCCAGCTCTTCGAACGCGGCACCGAGCTGCCCGCGGACAGGTCCCTGCTTCTGCGCCTCGACGGGCCCGACCAGCTGGCGTCGGCGGGTGCCTCCAACGATCCCGAGGCCACCGTGTGCCGCTGCGCCGGCGTGAGCGGCAGCAAGATCGCCGACGCCGCCACCGGGGGCTGCTCCACTGTGGCCGAGGTTTCCGCCGCCACCCGTGCGGGCACCGGCTGCGGTGGCTGCCACGAGGACATCAAGGGGCTCATCGAGAAGCACTTTCAGGGGGCTGCCGCCTAAGGCCGCGGCCGGGTGACTCGAACCGCCCTATGGCGCCGGGCACCCAAGGTGTCATACTTCGGGAACCGGCGGCGATCGCCGCCGGTTCCTACCAGGGTTTGTCACGTGGAGGCTGAAGTGGAGCGCTCCTGCCCAAGACACCTGATGGCGGGCGCAGTGGTTGGCGCGGTTGTCTTCCTCGCCGGATGTTCCGCCCCGCCGCCCGCTGACAGTGCGCCCGGATCCGCCGCGCCGCAGGAGGGCACGGCAGCGCCTGTGGCGCCGGAAACCGGGGATACCGGCACATGGAGTCTTCTCAATCCCGCAGACGTCAGTCCGTTCGCCAGAACCCTCCGGATAGGGGTAATGCGGATGGACTGTTCGGGCGGAAAGACCGGCACTGTGCTGGATCCCAGCGTGCAGGTTGAGCCGGGGCGGATCCTCATTCGGGCCTATGTCCGGAGGCTTCCGCCAGGTGCCTACACCTGCCCGGGCAACGACGAGGTACCCGTGACCATCGAGCTGCAAGGACCCATCGGAAACCGCAAACTCGTCGATGCGGCCTGCCTGGAAGACCGCGCGGCGCGTACGGCGTTCTGCCTCGACGGAGGAGTGCGGTGGCCCTGTAAGGAGGACCCCGAACTGCCGCGTCACACAAATCTGGCATGCCGCCCCTGGCCGGTAGCATCGGGATCATGAATGCCGACGAAGACGACGACATCACCGAAGAACTGCTGGCCGACGCCGAAAAGCTGACCGGGCTGAGCCTGGAGCTCCTGGGCCTGGACCCGCACCCCGACGACATGACCGCCGAGCAGCGGCTTCAGTTCGATCCCGAGGATCTTGCCGCGATGGCCACTGACAGCCCCGGTGAGCGGGAGCGGTCCGTGCGCCAGACGCGGCTGCTGGCCGGCCTGCTGTGGAATTCGTCCAGCATCCTCATCGACCAGCTGTTCAGGGACCTGGGCACGCTGCACGAGCTGGACAACGTCACCCCCGAGGCCATCGCCGGAACGTCCGTGCTGTCCTCGCTGCCCCCGCAGTTCGCTTCCAGCTACGATGCGAAGTTCACCCAGCGGTTCATTGTGGTGGCATCGGACGTTACGGCGTCCCTGGCCCGCGGCTGGACCGCCCCCGGCTGCCTTGCAGGGGAACTCGCGGTCCACTGCCTGCTGGACCAAGCCCGGATCACCGAAGACATCTACGAACTGGACCTCCCCGAGGAATGGCGGGCCATCGTTGAGGAAGTCCTGCTGGAGGACGCCGACTCGGAGACCCTGTACGCGGACAGTGCCGGCGAAGCGGACACCGCCGTCGGACAGGACCTGGGAAGCCTGGACATCCGGCACTGGTTCGAGCCCTTTGCGCCCGGAGACGCCGTTCCCCCGTACGCCTGCTCCTGAGCTGTGGCATGACAGCAGAGGGTCCGATGGTTGCCCATCGGACCCTCTGCCGAATCGGACCCTGTGCCTAATCGGGCCCTGTGCCTACAGGCGCCCGATGCTTACCGTCCGCGTCCGGCTTCCGTGGCCGTGATGTTGAAGGAACCGTCCAGCTTCACTGTTGCCCGCGAGCCGTCAGCCTTGGTGATGTGGGCCTCATAGACCGCACCCTCGGCGTCGGTCTCAATCCGGTGGACTGTGGCTCCGGGGTTGGCGGCCAGCACTGCGTTCCTCACCCGTGTGGCAGTGCTCCCCGTCAGCAGCTGCTCGGTGATCCCATTGGCCTGGTGGGCACCTTTGCCGTCCGTGCTGGACTGGGTGCCGTTTGTGGACGAGGCAAGGATGGGATAGCCCATGGCGAGGTAGGCGCCGCCGCCCACCAGGGCCGCCACGAGGGCGGTGTTTATCGCGGCTTTTTGAACAGTGATCATGGCACGCTCCTGGCTTCCGCGGTCCGACCTTTCGGAAGAAAATCTCCGCATAGCTGACCGCTGGTGGATCGGTCTGTCGGAGCCCGGAGCCGCCAATCCCGGGGATCGACAGTCTGAATTTTACTCAGCTCTGCCGGTGGCGACTAGGAGAATTGTGCCATTCACAGGTTGCGGCGCCGGGTCTCGACAGGCCCCACCAGTGGACCCGGGCCGCGCCTCCTACATGTGCACGTGCAGGCGGCGGGCGGCCTCGGAGATGGAGCCGCTCAGCGACGGGTACACCGTGAAGGTGCTGGCGACGTCGTCGACGTGCAGTTTCTGCTTCACCGCGATGGAGATGGCGAAGATCAGCTCGGACGCGTTGGCTCCCACCACCACGCCGCCGATCACGGTGCCCGACCCCTTGCGGGCGAAGATCTTGACGAAGCCGTCCTTGACGTTGCGCATCTTGGCACGGGCGTTGCTCTGCAGGGACAGCTTGATGATGTCGCCCTGGTACTTGCCGGATTCGATCTCGGCCTCGGAGACACCGACCGACGCGATCTCCGGAGAGGTGAAGATGTTGGACGCCACCTGGTGCAGTTTGATGGGGGTCACCTGGTCGCCGAGGAAGTGCGCAATGGCGATCCGGCCCTGCATGGCGGCCACGGATGCGAGCGCCAGAACTCCGGTGCAGTCGCCGGCAGCGTAGATGTTCGGCGCGGTGGTGCGGGACACCCCGTCCACCTTGATGTGGCCGCTTTCGGTCAGCGCCACGCCGGCTTCCTCCAGCCCGATGCCTGCGGTGTTGGGGATGGAGCCCACGCACACCAGGCAGTGGCTGCCGGTGACCTTGGAGCCGTCACCCAGGGTGACCACCACGCCGTCGTCGGTCCGTTCCACCGTTTCGGCGCGTGAGCGGGACAGCACCCGGACGCCGCGGCGTTCGAAGACGTCCTCCAGCACCTCGGCGGCGTCGGTGTCCGAGCCCGGGAGCACGCGGTCGCGGCTGGAGATCAGGGTGACCTTCGAGCCCAGGCCGTTGTAGGCGGAGGCGAACTCGGCGCCGGTCACGCCGGAGCCCACCACGATCAGTTCCTCGGGCAGTTCGTCCAGGTTGTAGATCTGGGCCCAATTCAGGATTCGTTCGCCGTCGGGCCGCGCCGTGGGAAGCTCCCGCGGGTGCGCTCCGACCGTCAGCAGGATGGCGTCTGCCTCCACGGTTTCGGTCCCGTCGGCGGTCAGGACCTCGATCGTGTGATTGTCCACCAGCTTGCCGGAGCCGTTCAGGATGCGGACGTTCTGGTGCTCCAGGCCGGTCTGGATGTCGAGGGACTGCTGGCGGGCGAGGCCGAGCAGACGGTCGTTGATGTGCTTGAGATCGGCGCGCATGACCGGGACGAAGTCACCGCCGTCGACGTCGAACTTGACCCCCAGCTCCCCGGCGCCGCTGACGCGGGTCATCAGGTCCGACGTCGCGATCAGCGTCTTGGACGGCACGACGTCAGTCAGCACCGCGGAGCCGCCCAGGCCGGACCGCTCGATGATGGTGACGACGGCTCCCAGCGAGGCGGCCACCATGGCGGCTTCATAACCACCCGGACCTCCGCCGAGAATTGCGATTCGGGGGGCGCTGAAATCAGGATGCATAGTCACAAGCGACCATTCTCCCGCATCCTGCGCCGGACCACCAACCTTCCGGGGCCTGCCGGGCGGCCCGCGGGGGCGCGTTTCTGCTGCCCGCACCGGCCCGGGCACGGTAGCTTGGACCGGGTGAGCACAACAGAATTCCTGGACACGGATCCCTTCGAGGCGGCGCGCACCGCTGCGGACTACATCGCGGCGGAGACCGGCGTCGCAGCGCACGACATCGCCCTGGTGCTGGGCTCGGGCTGGGCCGAGGCCGCCGATCTCATCGGTGAGACGACCGCCACGCTGGCGGCACCGGAGGTTCCCGGCTTTTCGGCTCCCGCCGTGGAGGGGCACGTGGGAACCATCCGGTCCGTGCTGACGCGGGAAGGCAAGCGCGCACTGGTCCTCGGGGCGCGCACCCACTACTACGAGGGCAAGGGCGTCCGGGCCGTGGCCCACGGCGTCCGCACCGCTGCCGCCGCCGGCTGCCGGACCCTGGTAATCACCAACGGCTGCGGCGGCCTCAACGAAGACTGGGCACCCGGCACCCCCGTGCTCATCAAAGATCACATCAACCTCACCGCGGCATCCCCGCTGGAGGGTGCCACCTTCGTGGACCTGACAGACCTGTACTCCTCGCGGATCCGGAACCTGGCGCGCGAGGTGGACCCGTCCCTGGAGGAAGGTGTCTACGCCCAGTTCACCGGCCCGCACTACGAGACGCCGGCCGAGGTGCAGTACGCCAAGCGGATCGGCGCCGAACTGGTGGGCATGTCGACGGCGCTGGAAGCAATCGCTGCCCGGCACGCAGGCATGGAGGTTTTCGGTATCTCGCTGGTCACCAACCTCGCGGCCGGCATCAGCCCCACTCCGCTGAGCCATGAGGAAGTGCTCGAAGCCGGACACGCTGCCGGGCCGCGCATCTCCAAGCTGCTGGCGGAAATCATCGCCCGGCTCTAACCGCAACGCGGGGTCACTTATCGCCCATTGCGGGCCTCGGAGGGGGCGCTAAGTGACCCCGCGTTTGTCGACGCCGAGGAGTTCGGCGAGCGCGTCGGCACGCGCCTGGGGAAACCGCCGTTCGAGGGACTGCGCGATGCCTGCCACGGTCTGCCGCGCGAGTTCGGTGCGCCACGCCAGCTCCGCCTGGCGCATGGACTGCGAAATGATGCAGCTGCGGAGATAGTCCTCGCCGGCATCACCGCCGGGGCAGTTCGCCAGGATGCCGTCGCAGCGGAATGCCAGGTCCCGGCCCTCGATGGCCAGCACCACGTCCAGGACCGAGATCCGGTCGGCACGGCGCGCCAGCTGAAACCCTCCCTTGGGGCCGGACACGGACTGCAGGACACCGGCCCGCACCAGGCACTGAAGCTGCTTGTTCAGGTATGCCGGCGGCAGCTTGTACAGTTCGGCAAGCCGGCCGCTGCTGATCGGTTCACCGACGGGCGCCCACGCCATGTTGACGCAGCAATGGAGTGCCCATTCCACCCCCTGGTTCAACTTCACAACCCAGACGCTACGTGTCCAGAATTTTTGCTGTCAAGAAGCATTCCGGCTGCTCTGAACCCGCCGGGTTATGACGCGTCCGCGGCCCCGCCCGGCACCGCTCCGCCGCACTTTGACGATAGTTTGGTTTCCATGACGTCTTCCGAAGCCGATCTGCAGCTGCTCAACGACGCCCGCGCCTGGGCCGCCCAGGATCCGGATCCGCGCACCGCGGCAACGCTCACCGAACTCGTGAAGCTCACCGAGGCCGGCACACCGGCCGCCCGGCAGGACCTCGAAGACAGCTTCCGGGGAACGCTGCAGTTTGGAACGGCCGGCCTTCGTGCCGCCCTGGGCCCCGGGCCCAACCGGATGAACCGCGTGGTGGTGCGCCGCGCAGCGGCGGGCTTCGCCAATTTCCTGGTCCGGGCGGTGGCGGAGGCTTCCCCCGGCACCCGGCCACGCGCCGTCGTCGGCTATGACGCCCGCTACAACTCAGACATCTTCGCCGCGGAGACGGCGGCGGTGTTCACCGCGGCCGGAATCGAGACGTTCGTCCTGCCGGCCGCCCTGCCGACCCCGCTGCTGGCCTATGCGGTCCGGGCTTTGGAGTGCGACGGCGGGGTGATGGTCACAGCCAGCCACAACCCTCCGCAGGACAACGGTTACAAGGTGTACCTCGGCCGGCATGCCGTGGAGGAAAGCGGCCGGGGCGCGCAGATCGTGGCGCCGGACGACGCCCGGATCGCCGCCGAAATCAGCAGCGTGGGCGAACTTGACTCAATTCCCCTGGCAGCGGACGGCTGGACGGTCCTGGACGCCGGGATCGTCCAGGACTACGAGGCCGCCACGGCAGGGCTGGCCGACCGGGGGCTTTTCCCGGCCCGGGACCTGAAGATCGTCCTGACACCGCTGCACGGCGTGGGCGGCAGCACCGCCGTCTCCGTCCTCGGGGCGGCCGGATTCACCGACGTGACGCTGGTCAGCGAGCAGGCCGAGCCCGATCCGGACTTCCCCACCGTCAGTTTCCCCAACCCCGAGGAACCCGGCGCCCTGGACCTGGCCCTCGGGACGGCGATGCAGGCGGATGCGGACATTGTCCTGGCCAACGACCCCGACGCCGACCGTGCCGCGGTGGCCGCCAAGGACCCGGACACCGGTGCGTGGCGGATGCTGCGGGGCGATGAGGTGGGCGCCCTGCTGGGGGCACACGTCGTGGCGCGGCTGGCAGCCTCCAGGCTGGCTGCCTCCGGAACGGACGGTTCCGGAGCGGAAGGCTCCGGCACGGACGGTTCCGGAACAGACGGCCCCCCAGCAGACGCTGGCGGCGGCGTGTTCGCCAGTTCGGTCGTTTCCTCGCGGCTGCTTTCCCGCATCGCCGCGGCGGCCGGGTATGCGCATGTGGAGACGCTCACCGGGTTCAAATGGATTTCCCGGGTGCCGGGCCTCGTCTACGGCTATGAGGAGGCGCTCGGCTACTGCGTCGCGCCGGACCTTGTCCGTGACAAGGACGGGCTGTCCGCCGCGGTGCTGATCGCGGAACTCGCCGCCGCCGCCAAGGCGGAAGGCAAGACGATCTTCGACACCCTGGACGAGCTGTACCTGGTCCACGGGCTCCACGCGAGTGACCAGCTGAACATCCGCGTGGGTGACCTCGGCCTGCTGGACGCCATGATGAACCGGCTGCGCGTGAACCCGCCTGAATCGTTTGGCGGTTCGGCCGTGGAGTCGTTCGTGGATCTGGCCGAAGGCAGCGAACACCTGCCTCCGACCGACGGGCTGCTCTACGTGACCCGCGACCTCAGCCGCGTGATCATCCGGCCGAGCGGCACGGAGCCCAAGCTCAAGTGCTACCTCGAGGTTATCCAAAGCGTTGGCTCGGCCGCTGAACTGCCCGAAGCCCGGCTGGCGGCCAGGGCCGCGCTGGACCGCGTGCTGACCGACGTGCGCGAGGCGCTGGGACTGTAAGCGCTTCGCTGCTGGGCCGCCAGGAAAGACTTAGAGCTCGACCTCAATGAAGCCGTCCACGATGCGCGTGCCGAAGGCGGCAAGGCGCAGGTCCGCGTTGCCGAAGCACTCGCCGGTCTCGAGGTCGTAGACCTCCTTGTGCAGCGGCGACGCGATGGTGGGGCGCGTGCCCCGTGATCCGAGGATGCCGCGTGCCATGACGAAGGCGCCGGTGGCCGGGTCCTCCTGGGCGACGGCGAAAACCTCACCGGGGGCGGTGCGGAACAGGGCCACCTGCCGGCCTGCCACGAGTGCCGCTTCGCCCCAGGCGAGTTCCAGGTCCTCCACCGCGCAGACGCGGTGCCAGCCTGCTGCATATCCGGTGGCGAGATCCTCAAGTTCCAGTGTTGCCGTCATGTCCGGCTCCTCTCCCTTTTGCGTGCTTTCCGGCGGCGGCCCGGTCCTGCGAGGCGTGTCATTCCGCCTGCTTTTGGCGCCGCTGCGGCCGTATACCCAAGCTAGGACCCAGGTGTTTCGAGGGGGTGCTTTCAATGTGTCAAGAACGTAAAAGACACCTCACATGGCCTGAAACAATCCCGTGATGCAGAAGTTAAGTTCACGAAACAAACGGGAAACTGAAGCGAAACTGCGCCTCCCTAGGCTGAATGCACAAGCTGCAGAGCACCGTCTGCGGCCCATGCGAAAGGCCCACAGTGACCGAACAGACTTCAACCTCATCGACTCCGCGCCGCATTGTGGTCGCCGGCGGCGGCCCTGCAGCCCACCGTTTTGCGGACGCCATGCATGCCCGCGGCCTCGAGGGCTGGCAGGTAACTGTTCTGACCGAGGAAGCCCACCTGCCCTATGACCGCGTTGCCCTGAGCAAGGCCCTCACGGACAGCACCGTTGACCTGACGCTGGGTACGGCTTCCATGTGGGACCACGAGTCGCTCACCCTGCAGACCGGCGAACGCGTGGTGAAGATCGACACCGCAGGCAAGTCCGTTGAAACCGCCGCCGGCAACACCTATGACTACGACGAACTGGTGGTTGCCACCGGTTCGGATGCCGCCCGGCTCCCGCTGCCCGGTGCCGAGCGCGTGCACGTCTACCGCACCCTCGAAGACGTCTGGGCCATCAACAAGTCCATCGCCGAACTCACCGAAAAGCTCGGCCGCAAGGTCAACGCCGTGACCATCGGCGGCGGCCTCCTCGGCCTCGAATCCGCGGCCGGCACCGAACAGCTAGGCGCCACCCCCGTTGTCATCAACGGCGCCCCCTGGCTCATGAACACCCAGCTCGATGAAGGCGCCGGCCAGGCGCTGGGCCGCCTCATCGAGGCGAAGGGCTTCGAAGTCCACGGCGGCGTGTTCCCGTCCGAAATCCAGGCGGACGACGACGGCCAGGTCACCGGGGTGCTGATGGCCGACGGCCGCATCATTCCGGCCGACATCGTCATCGTGGCGATCGGCGTCAAGCCGCGCGATGAGCTCTTCCGGGCCGCCGAAGGCGAAGAGTCCCTGTTTGACCTTGGCCCCCGCGGCGGCGTGGTGATCAACGACTACTGCGCCACCCAGGTGCCCGGCATCTGGGCCATCGGCGAGGTCGCCAACTTCGAAGGCATGTGCCTGGGCCTGGTGGCCCCGGCCAACACGATGGCCGAGATCGTCGCCGACCGGCTGCACGGCGGCGAGGCCACCTTCCCCGGTTTCGACACCGCCACCAAGCTCAAGCTTTCCGGCGTGGACGTGGCCAGCTTTGGCGATGCGTTCGCCAGGACCGAGCACGCCCTCGAGATTGTCTACGCAGACCCCGCCCGCGGCGTCTACCAGAAGATCGTCACCACCGACGACGCCAAGACCCTGCTCGGCGGCATCTTCGTTGGCGATGCAGCCCCCTACACCAGCCTCCGCCCGCTCCTGGGCCGCGAGCTCCCGGCAGAACCCGGCGCCTACCTCACGGCCGCCGGCGGCGGGGAAGCCCCCGAGACCGAACTGCCGGACGACGCCACCCTGTGCTCCTGCAACAACGTGACCGCCGGAACCATCCGCGACGCCATCAACGGCTGCGGCGCCTGCGACGGCAACGCCCCCGTCCAGGAACTGGGCGAACTCAAGGGCTGCACCCGCGCCGGAACCCAGTGCGGTTCCTGCGTGCCGATGCTGAAGAAGCTGCTGGAAACCGAACTGACCAAGTCCGGCGTCGAGGTCTCCAAGGCGCTGTGCGAGCACATCGAGCTGTCCCGCCAGGAACTGTTCGACGCCATCCGTGTCCTGGAACTGACCTCCTTCGAGGAGATCATGGCCAAGTACGGCACCGGCGCGGGCTGCGACATCTGCAAGCCGACCATCGCCAACATCCTCGCGAGCCAGAACAGCAACTACGTCCTGGACGCCGGCCGCGGCACCCTGCAGGACACCAACGACCGCGCACTGGCCAACATGCAGAAGGACGGCACCTACTCGGTGGTCCCCCGCATCGCCGGCGGCGAGATCACCCCGAAGAAGCTCGGCGTCATCGCAGCCGTCGCCGAAAAGTACAACCTGTACACCAAGATCACCGGCGGCCAGCGCATCGACATGTTCGGTGCCCGGCTGGAGCAGCTGCCCGAAATCTGGAAGGAACTGGTGGACGCCGGCTTCGAATCCGGCCAGGCCTACGGCAAGAGCCTGCGCACGGTGAAGTCCTGCGTCGGTTCCACCTGGTGCCGCTTCGGCGTCCAGGACTCGGTGGCCATGGCCATCCAGCTGGAGCTCCGCTACCGCGGCCTCCGCAGCCCGCACAAGCTCAAGATGGGCGTCTCCGGCTGCGCCCGCGAATGTGCCGAGGCCCGCGGCAAGGACGTCGGCGTGATCGCCACCGCGGACGGCTGGAACCTGTACGTCGGCGGCAACGGCGGTGCCACCCCGGCCCACGCCCAGCTGCTGGCCAAGGACCTGGACGACGAGACCCTGATCAAGTACATCGACCGGTACTTCATGTACTACATCCGCACCGCCGACCGCCTGCAGCGCACCGCGCGCTGGCAGGAGGAGCTCGACGGCGGCATCAAGCACGTGGAGGACGTGGTGGTCAAGGACACCCTGGGCATCGCCGAGGACCTCGAGGCAGCCATGGCCAAGCACGTGGACACCTACATCGACGAGTGGGCCGACACCCTGAAGGACCCCGAGCGCCTGCGCCGGTTCCGCTCCTTCGTCAACGCCCCCGACCAGAAGGATGATTCCATCACCTTCGTCCCGGACGAGCGCGGCCAGATGCGCCCGGCAACGGCTGAGGAGAAGGCGCAAGCCGTTCAGCAGCCAGTGCTGATCGGGGCCTCTATCCCCGTGCGGCCCTCCACGCCGGAACTGCTTGACGAGAAGGAGGTATAGGCATGCAGCTCAGCATTGATCTCACCGGCCGCGACGTCCTGGTCACCGGCTCCGACTTCGCCGCCCGCCAGGCCGTCCGCCGCTACGAGGCAGCCGGCGCCGTCGTCTCCCGCCTCAGCACCCCGCAGGGTGCGGGGCACGACGGCCCGCTGCCCGAGCGCCCCTTCCTGGTTGCCGCCGTCGACGATGGCCAGCCGGGCTGGGAGCCGCTGCTGGACCGCTGCCGCGCCGCCGGTATTCCCGTGGCGGCCGAGCCGGCCGCCGGCCGGGCGGGCCATGTCACGCTCGTTGGCGGCGGCCCGGGCACCGGCGAGCTGCTGACCGTGGCGGCCGTCAAGGCCCTCCGTGATGCCGACGTCGTGTTCTACGACCGGCTGGCCCCGTACCAGGAGCTGGCGTCCCTCACCTCAGCCGAACTGGTCGACGTCGGGAAGCGTCCGGGACACCACAAGGTAAGCCAGGGCGACATCGAGAAGCTCATGGTCGCCTCCGCGCTGGAAGGCAACAACGTGGTGCGGCTCAAGGGCGGCGATCCGTACGTCTTCGGCCGCGGCGGCGAGGAAGTGGCGTCCTGCGTGGCCGCCGGCGTCCCCGTCCGCGTCATTTCCGGCGTCACCAGCGCCATCTCCGTGCCGGCAGCCGCCGGCATCCCCGTGACGCACCGTGAAGTCAGCCACATGTTCACGGTGGTGTCCGGCCACGCGCCGCTCACGGAGAAGGAACTCATGCATCTTGCCGGCCTGGGTGGAACCATCGTGGTGCTGATGGGCATCGGCACGCTGCACCATCTCGCCGCCGGCCTGCGCCGCGCCGGGATGCGCACCGACATGCCCATGGCTGTGGTGGAGCGCGGCTACCGGCCGGGCCAGAAGACCACCATCGCGGAACTGGGAAATATCGCCACTGCCGCCGCCGGCTGCAGCAACCCCGCCGTCCTGGTGATCGGCGAGGTGGTGCGGGTGGCTGAGGCCAACCGCGGGCATGCCGAGGCCGCGGCGGAGCTCGACCGCCTGGCGGCCTCGCTGCTGGGTTCGTGATAGGCATGAACGCAATGAATGCACTAGCCACCGAAACAGCACCTGCCGAAACCGCGCCCGCTGAGACAGCACAGGCCGAAACCGCGCCCGAGTCATCCGCAGAGGCACCGCTGGAAGGCTTCCGGATCGGGGTGACGTCCCACCGCCGTTCGCGGGACCTCATCGAGGCCCTGGAACGCCGCGGCGCCGAGGTCCTGCACGCCCCGGCCCTGAAGATCGCCCCGGTGAACGAGGACATCAGCCTCATCGAGGACACCAAGGCGATCATCGCGGCCAAGCCCGACCTTTGCATCGCCACCACCGCCTACGGCATGCGCCGCTGGTGCGAGGCGGCGGACGCGTCGGGCATCGGCGAGGAGCTGCTGGAGACGCTGGGCGCCACCCGGATGTTCGTCCGGGGACCCAAAGCCCGCGGCGCCGTGCGCGCGGCCGGCCTGGCCGACGTCGGAATCAGCAGCGACGAGACCACCGCAACGCTGGTGGACATGCTGCTGGCCGAGGGTGTGCGCGGCAAGACCGTGGCAGTGCAGCTGCACGGCTACACTGACGTCCGCCAGCTGGAGCGGCTGCGGATGTCCGGCGCCACGGTCCTGACCGTGACCCCGTACCGCTGGGTGAAGCCCGACGGCGCCGACCGCCTCCCCCGCCTGATCGAGGCTGCGTGCAGCGGCAACCTGGACGTCCTGACGTTCACGAGCGCCCCGGCCGTGGATGCCATGTGGAGCACGGCCCACGAGATGGGGCTGTACAAGCAGCTCGTGGAGAGCCTCAAGACCACCGTGACGACCGCCGTCGTCGGTCCCGTGACCGCCCAGCCGCTGCTGGACGCCGGCATCACTCCCCTGGTGCCGGAGCGCTTCCGGATGGGCGCACTGATCAGGCTGGTCTGCGAGCACCTGGCGCTGAACCATGTGCGCCGCCTGGACACGCGGTCCGGGAATGTGGAACTGCGCGGCCGGTCGCTGCGGATCGACGGCGAGGCCGTGGAGATCGCCCCGGCCCCGCTGCTGCTGCTCCGTGCGCTGCTGGGCGCCGGCGGGGCGGTCCTGTCCCGGGAGTCGCTGTCCGAGCTGCTGGAACTGCGCGGCTCGGTGCACGCGCTGGACATGACGGTCAGCCGGCTTCGCTCCTCCCTGCCGGACGGCAAGCTCGTGGAAACCGTGGTCAAGCGCGGCTACCGCATCCGCGTCTAGCGGCAGGTGCGCCGCGAATAACGTGACGCGAATAACAAAGGGAGTTTTTGTCCAGATAATGGCCTCTAAACGTGGTTTAGGGCGCGATATCTGGACGAAAACTCCCTTTTGTTACCGGGCGGTAAAAAGCATTGAACGGCCGGGGACAATTCCGCAACGGCAGGGAAACACCCGCGAAAAACGCTCCCCCTAGGCTGGGTCCCATCAGCACAACAGGGCCCCAGACCGGCCCGCCTGGTGCAGCATTCGAAAGGGCCCGCACATGTCCGCTCCGGCACAGTTTCCGTCCACCAATACCGCATCCGCCTCCGCCAGGATCCTTATCGCCGGGGCAGGCCCGGCCGCCCGGGCGCTCGTGGCCCGGCTGGCCGCAGCACAGTTCGCTGGCACCGTCACCGTGCTGAGCAGCCGCGACGACGCCGACGACGACCTGCTGGAGCTGGCCGCCCTGCCGTTCGTCTCCGTACGCTTGGGCCAGCCGGCCAGCCACATCGACGCTGCGGCCAAGGTGGTCACCACCGCCGACGGCATGGAATTCGGCTACGACGAACTGGTCATCGCCACCGGCTCGGCCCCGGTGGACTCGCCGGTGGACGGCTCCGGCCGCTGCCTCAGCTACTCCACCATCGACGACGCCGCCAAGATCGGCCACGCGGTCAAGGAAGTCACCCGGGTCCTTGGCCGCAGGCCGCTGGGCATCCTGGTGGGCACCGGTCCCGCCGCCGGACAGGCCGAAGCGGTGCTCCGTGCCCGCGGCGTCCGTCCCGTGCGCACCACCGCCCGGCCCGCCGCCGTCGTGCCCACGCTTGCCGGTTCCGTGCTGCCGGCTGCCGGCATCGTGTTCGAGGACGGCAGCCGGATGAACGGCGACCTCGTGGTCCTCGCCGAGGACCGCACGCCCCGGGACGGCCTGGCTGCCGCCGCCGGGGTGAAGACGGCAGCATCGGGCGGGATCGTCGTTGGCCGCGACTTCCGGTCCTCCGTGCCGGGCATCTGGGCCATCGGGGATGCGGCAGCGTTCGACGGCGTGCGGCTGGGTCTGCTGGTGGCGTCCGGGTCCGCCGCCGGCGCCTGCGCTGCGGAGCTCATGGCGGCGCTTTCCCGGGGACAACTGGCCACCGCTGCGTAGCTATCCCGCTGTGGCAGGATGGTTCGAAAGGGCACCGCGATACCCGCGGTGCCGTCGGCCTGAGGCCCGTGGAAAGGACCAGCATGAGCAACGAAGCCAGCCCCGGAACGGGCACCGCGACCAGCCCCGCAGGATCCCACAGCGAACGTGCAGGGGAAGGCAGCGGGGCGCCGGGCATCGCTTCCTACATCGACCACACGCTGCTGAAGCCGGAGGCCAGCGAGGCGGACATCCTCAAGGTGTGTGCCGAGGCCGCCGAGTACAAATTCAAGTCGGTATGCGTGAACCCGCTGTGGGTCAAGACGGTCAAGAGAGCCCTCAGGGGCACCGGCGTGCTCACGTGTTCCGTGGCGGGATTCCCGCTCGGCGCCACGCCCGGCGACGTCAAGGCGTTCGAGGCGCGCGGGGCCGTGCTGGACGGCGCCGATGAAGTGGACATGGTCATCGACATCGCCGCCGCCAGGGCTTCGGACAAGGGCGCACTGGTGGACGATATCAAGGCCGTGGCCGAGGCCGTGCACGCCGAGGAGGCGGTCCTCAAGGTCATCATCGAGACTGGGCTGCTCAGCGATGACCAGAAGGTCCTGGCGTGCGAAGCGGCCGTGGAGGCCGGGGCCGACTTCGTCAAGACCTCAACGGGCTTCAACGGCGGCGGCGCCACCGTGGAAGACATCGCCCTTATGCGGCGCACCGTGGGCCCGGACCTGGGTGTCAAGGCGTCCGGCGGCGTGCGCTCCCTCGAGGACGCACAGGCTATGATTGCTGCAGGTGCAACACGTATTGGCGCCAGCTCCGGTATTGCAATCGTCAAAGGCGAACAGGGTTCGTCTGCGTACTGACCGGCGGCAGCCACAGTTTGAGCCCCGCGGGGCCGAGGAGGAATGAATGTCCAGCAAGACCGACCAGCACGTAAAGACGCCCCAGAACGAGAACCCGCTGGCCGGCAGCATCGTCCTCTTCGTGGTGATCATGGCCCTGTTCCTGGGCGCCATCTACTCGCTGTCCTTCCTGACGCTGGGCAACCCGTGGCCGATGGCCGTGTGCCTTGGCCTCTTCGCCCTCGCATTCTGGATCCCGCAGACCATCACCGGCCGCTCCGATTCGGCCGGCGAGTACTAAACGCCACGCAGCCTTAAAGACTGAAGCCCCGGAATTTGCCGGGGCTTCAGTCGTTTAACTCTCAGTCAGCCCGCGGGCCCCGGTCATTAACTCTCAGTCACGGCAGTCCCAGCAGGCTGCTGGCCAGCCGGCCGGCCAGGGCCAGGGCAGCGGGGAAATGCGCACCGGCCAGGGACCAGGCCGCCAGGCACATCCCCACCATCGCGTAGCCGCTCACCGGGATCAGCACCAGCCACTCCCGCCGCGACCCGGCACGGCCCAGCAGCGGAATGGAGAAGGCACCGTTGGGCCGCCAGAAGTTCCGCAGCACCCACAGCCGGCGCAGGAACTTTGGCGGCTTGATCACCAGCGGCCAGAGGAGCGGAACACCGCCGGTGGTCACCATGTCCCCCACGATGTGGACCACGACGCCGATCAGCATGGACATGGGCAGCCAGGTCCACTGGTGCGGCGCGAACCA
Source organism: Arthrobacter globiformis (assembly GCF_046536215.2). Taxonomy (GTDB): domain Bacteria; phylum Actinomycetota; class Actinomycetes; order Actinomycetales; family Micrococcaceae; genus Arthrobacter; species Arthrobacter globiformis_E. The sequence goes on from NZ_CM143421.1 coordinate 1,503,212, forward strand.
GGTCACCAGGCCGGCCATGACAAGCGCGAAGATCCAGTTGCTGATCCACCCGGACTTCGGGAACAGCTTCAGGGCCTTGGCGGCGATGTTGATCATGAACATGCACAACAGCCCGGCGCCGACGGACAGCACACCCCACGGTGTCTCCACCTGGACCTGCGCGGCAACCGCGGCGAGCAGCACGAACATGGCCGCCCCCAACACCGAGTGCGTGCCCTGCCGGTGGCCGCCGCTGGCATTCTCGATGCCCACGGCGATCATGTTGGACAGCGGCGGCAGCGAGTGCGCCACGGTGCTGGAGCGGTGGTCCCAGTCGCACACCAGGGCGGTGCCCGCCGTCGCCATGCCGCCGATCAGCACGCCGGTGGGGTCCAGCGGATACCAGCCAAGCGTGTACGGCCCCGTCGCGGCAACAGCCACCCACGCCGCGGCTCCCGACGCGGCGTGGTGCCCTCCCATCACGGTTAGCCCTTCGTGGCTTCGAGCGGGACCGGAGCGTCGGCGAAGATGTTGCGGATGACGCCGTCGGCCCATTCCAGGATTTCGGCGTCCTGGAGGTCGCGGCCGCCGATCCTGGCCGTTTTCGGCTTGGGGATGAGCACGGCGTCGAGGGCAGGCTTGGACTGCGCGCCCGGGTACATGCGGTTGAGCCGCATGGTCTTCGATTCTGGCAGCTGCGCCGGGGAGAAGCGGATGAAGTTTCCCTGCAGGGCGACGTCGGACAGCCCGGCCTCGCGGGCACCCACCCGGAAGCGCGCGACGGCCACCAGGTTCTGCGCGGGCAGCGGCGGCTCGCCGTAGCGGTCGACGAGCTCGGCGAGGACCTCGTCGATGGCCTCGTTGGTCACGGCGGACGCAAGCTTGCGGTAGGCCTCCAGCCGCAGCCGCTCCCCCGGCACGTAGTCGTGCGGCAGGTGGGCGTTGACGGGCAGCTCGATCTTCATCTCGGCGGCCTTCTCCTCGGCTTCACCGCGGTATTCGGCCACGGCCTCGCCCACCAGGCGGATGTAGAGGTCGAAGCCGACGCCTTGGATGTGGCCTGACTGCTCGCCGCCCAGCAGGTTGCCGGCGCCTCGGATCTCCAGGTCCTTCATGGCCAGCTGCATGCCCGCGCCGAGCTCGTTGTGGGTGGCCACGGCCTTCAGCCGTTCCAGCGCCACCTCGCCCAGGGGCTTCTCGGAGGGGTAGAGGAAGTAGGCGTAGGCGCGTTCGCGTCCGCGGCCCACGCGGCCGCGCAGCTGGTGCAGCTGCGACAGGCCGTACTTATCCGCGCCGTCCACGATCAGGGTGTTGGCGTTGGAGATGTCCAGGCCGGTTTCGATGATGGTGGTGCATACGAGGACGTCGAAGCGCTTCTCCCAGAAGTCGACGATCATCTGCTCCAGCCGGCTCTCGGACATCTTGCCATGGGCCACCTCGACCCTGGCTTCGGGGACGAGTTCGCGGATTTTGGCTGCGGTCTTTTCGATCGTGGAGACGCGGTTGTGGACGAGGAACACCTGGCCCTCGCGCATCAGCTCGCGGCGGATGGCGGCGGAAGTCTGCTTGTCCGTGTACGGGCCCACGTAGGTGAGCACCGGGTGGCGTTCCTCCGGCGGCGTGGCCAGGGTGGACGTTTCGCGGATGCCGGTGAGCGACATTTCGAGCGTCCGCGGGATCGGGGTGGCGCTCATGGCCAGGACGTCCACGTTGGTGCGCATCTTCTTCAGCGCTTCTTTGTGCTCGACGCCGAAACGCTGCTCCTCGTCCACGATCACCAGGCCGAGGTCCTTGAACTCGAAATCCTTGGACAGCAGCCGGTGCGTGCCGATCACCACGTCCACGGACCCGTTCTTCACGCCCTCGGCGGTTTCCTTGGCCTCCTTGGACGCCTGGAACCGGGACAGCGGCTTCACCCGGAGCGGGAAGCCGGAGAACCGCTCGGTGAACGTCTCGTAGTGCTGCTGGGCGAGCAGGGTGGTGGGCACCAGCACCGCCACCTGCTTGCCGTCCTGCACGGCCTTGAAGGCGGCGCGGACGGCGATCTCGGTCTTGCCGTAGCCGACGTCGCCGGAGACCAGCCGGTCCATGGGGATCTCGCGCTCCATGTCGGCCTTGACCTCGTTGATGGTGGTGAGCTGGTCCGGGGTTTCCACATACGGGAAGGCCTCTTCCAGCTCGCGCTGCCACGGCGTGTCCGGCGCGAAGGCGTGGCCGCGCGAGGCCATCCGCGCTGAGTAGAGCCGGATGAGCTCGCCGGCGATTTCCTTGACCGCCCGGCGGGCCTTGGACTTGGTGCTGGCCCAGTCGGCGCCGCCCATCTTGCTGAGCACGGGGGTGTCGCCGCCGACGTAGCGGGTCACCTGGTCCAGCTGGTCAGTGGGGACGAACAGCCTGTCCCCCGGTGCCCCGCGCTTCGACGGCGCGTACTCCAGCACGAGGTATTCGCGCACCCCGTCGCTGCCGCCGGCCACCTTGCGCTGAAGGAGTTCCACGAACCGGCCGATGCCGTGCTGTTCATGGACCACGAAGTCGCCGGCCACCAGCTGCAGCGGATCCACGGCGTTCCGCCGCTTGGACGGCATGCGGCGCATGTCCTTCGTGGAGCCTGCGGAGGTGCGGCCCAGCAGGTCGGCCTCGGTCAGGAGACCGAGTTTCAGGCCGTCCAGGACAAAACCGCGTCCGACGGCGGCGGTCGTCACCTCGATGATCCCCGCCTGGGGCTCGTGGTCCAGTGTGTCCACCCGGGCGCAGGGGATGTCCGCGTCGTGGAACAGTTCAGCCAGGCGCTGCGCCGGGCCGGGGCCCTCGGTGGCCACGACAATCCGCCACTGGTCCCGCACGTGCGAGCCGATGAAGTCCATCATCTCGGCCACGTCGCCCTGGTAGCCGCGCGGTTCGCGGGCGTGGAGGTTGAGCACGTCGATGTCCGGCGTCAGTTCCTCGTCCGTGGCCAGCGATGTGATGGACCACCAGGACACCTCGTTCCCGAGGGCAGCGGAGCGGGTCTCGGCCAGGGAACGGAAGCTGGCGGAATGCAGGGCTGCCGAGGCCTGCGAGCTGAGGTCCAGGGGCGCGGCCCCGCCGTCGGAGGCTGTGGACCATGCGGCCTCCAGGAACTCCTCGTTGGTGGCTGCGAGATCGTGGGCGCGGGTGCGGACCTTCTCCGGTTCGATGATCACCGAGATGGAGCCTGCGGGCAGCTGTTCCATGAACGGGACCATGGCGTCCACGAGGACGGGCGCGAGGGATTCCATGCCTTCCACGGCAATGCCGCCGGCGATCTTCTCCAGCATGTCGGCAGCCGCGGGCAGCTGGGGCTTCAGCGTCGCGGCCCGGGACATCACCGACGGGGTGATGAGGATTTCGCGGCACGGCGGGGCATGAAGCTCGGTGGGATGGTGCACGCCGGGAGCGGACAGCGAGCGCTGGTCGGCGACGGCGAACCACCGCATCTGGTCCACCTCGTCACCGAAGAACTCCACCCGGATGGGGTGGTCCTCGGTGGGCGGAAAGACGTCGAGCATGCCGCCGCGGACGGCGAACTCACCACGGCGGGTCACCATGTCCACGCGGGCGTAGGCGGCGGCCGCCAGGTTCTTGATCACGTCGGTGAACGGCACTTCCTGGCCGACCTTCAGCGTCACCGGAACCAGGTCCCCCAGGCCGGCCACGATCGGCTGGACCACGGCGCGGACGGGGGCCACCACCACGCGCAGCGGGCCTGCTGCGTTTTCCGGATGGGCTGTATTTTCCGGGTGTGCATCTGCGGGACGGGCTGCGTCTTCAGGATGGGCGAGGCGCCGCAGGACCGACAGGCGGCGGCCCACGGTGTCCGACCGCGGGGAGAGCCGCTCGTGCGGGAGGGTCTCCCAGCTGGGGAACTCGGCCACGGCGTTGGCCGGCAGGTAGGCGCGGAGGGCGGCGGCCAGGTCCTCGGCCTCGCGTCCGGTCGCGGTCACAGCCAGGACAACACCCGGCGCGGTGTGGTCGGCGCTGTGGTCAGCGGAGTTCCCGTCGGCCGCCGCGTTCAGCAGGCCGTCCGCCATCTCGGCCAGGAGCACGGGCCGCAGGCCTGCCGGGGCGCTGATCTGGTAGTCCTCGCTGCGGATGCTGAAGCTCCGTCCGGCCTCGGCCTGCACCCGGGCGAACGTCTTGTCCGCGTGCAGGACGCGGCGCAGGCCGTTGAGTGGCAGTCCGTTCAGGGACTGGCCATTGGAGGGCTGGCCGGTGGGGCGCTGGCCTTTGGGGTTCATGGGCGGGAACTCCTGGAATCTCATTCGAACGCAGGCAACACGAAAAGCCGAGATTCTTGCGAATGCCGGGGCTTCCAGCCTACCCCTGCAGGCATGAGCGCGGCATCCGGGTCCAGAATGCCGCATTGCTAAGCTTGCTGAGCAGGTGTACTCAGCCATGCCGCCGCCCCAAGGAGACTCCCGTGAGCGACCAGACCGGAAATGACAGCAGCGGAAATGACAGCAGCGCCGGAGGCACGGCAGCCGCCGGCAACAGCACCGGCGCCCAGACGGTGCTGGTCACGGGCGCCACAGGGTACATCGGCGGCCGGCTGGTTCCCCGGCTGCTGGACGCCGGCCACCGTGTCAAGGTGCTGGTCAGGTCCCCGGAGAAGATCGCCGGCGTGCCGTGGTTCGACGACGTCGAGGTGGTCCGCAGCAGCCTCGACGACTCCGCTGCCCTGGCGGAAGCCCTGCAGGGCGTGGACGTGCTGTATTATCTGGTCCACTCCATGGCGGCAGGCTCCGGGTTCGAAGCCAAGGAAAAAGCCATGGCCGAGCTTGTGGCCGGCGCCGCCGCGGCAGCCGCCGTCCGGCGGATCGTCTACCTGGGCGGCCTGCACCCGCGCAACACGGCACTTTCAACGCACATGCGCTCCCGCGAGGCGGTGGGCCAGGTCTTCCTCGACAGTCCCGTCGACGCCATCGTGTTCCAGGCCGGTGTGGTGATCGGCTCCGGCTCCGCGTCGTTCGAAATGATCCGCCACCTCGCCGAAACCCTGCCCCTCATGCCGGCGCCCAGCTGGGTCCGCAACCGGATCGAAGCCATCGCCGTACGCGACGTGCTCCATTACCTGATCGGGGCGGCATCTCTGGCTGAACCGCTCAACCGCACCTTCGACATCGGCTCCCGGGATGTCCTGACGTACGCCGGCATGATGAAGGAGTACGCAGCCGAGGCAGGCCTGCCGCCGCGCCCGGTCCTGGCGCTTCCGGTGCCGGCACCCCGGCTGGCCGGGCTGTGGGTGGCCCTGGTGACCCCGATACCGCTGTCCATGTCAGTGCCGCTTGTCCAGTCCCTGCAGCACGACGCGATTTCCGCCGAACACGACATCGACACCTACATCAAACAGCCCGACGGCGGCCTGACCCGCTACCGCAGGGCCGTTGCCTTGGCGCTCGGTAAGGAACGCGACGGACAGGTGGAAACCACCTGGGCCAACGCCGGCGCCGACGCCGACCCGCTGCCGAGCGATCCGGGCTGGGCCGGGTACCGGGTGTACGTCGACGAACGGACCTTTGCCAGCGACGTGGACCCGTCGCACGTGTGGACGATCATCGAGGGGATTGGCGGCCGCAACGGCTGGTACTCGCTTCCGCTGGCGTGGAGCGTCCGCGGCTGGCTGGACAAGCTCACGGGCGGGGCCGGCCTGCTCCGCGGCCGGCGGCATCCGCACCATCTGGTGGCCGGTGAGGTGGTGGACTGGTGGCGCGTGGAGCGGATTGAGCGCGGCCGCCTGCTCCGGCTGCGGGCAGAAATGCGCGCCCCGGGACGGGCCTGGCTGGAACTCTGCGTGGAGCCCGCGGGCACCGGAAGCAGGTACCGCCAGCGGGCCATTTTCTTCCCCAAAGGACTCAGCGGGCGGCTCTACTGGCTTGCCGTTCTGCCGTTCCACAGCATCATCTTCCCGGCCATGTCGCGCAACATTACCGCGGCGGCCCGGAGGCTTGCCGCCGAGGGGGAATCCGGCGTCGCAGAGCACGGTGCCGGACGTCCCGGTGCCGGCGAAGCGCGGCCAACCCCGTAGGATGTGGTGAGCAAAAAGCGTTCTGACCCCACAACGACGGAGGATCAATGGCACTGAGTGCTTCCACCACACTTCCCCACGGCGTCGACAGCGTCACCGCAGTCTTCGCGAACGAAGACTTCCAGCGCCACACCAGCGAGTACGTCGGCGGCAGCCTCGAGTCCTTCACCGTGGCTGGCGACATCGCCGGAGAGTTCAGCACCACGTCCGTGCGCACGCTCCCGACGACCCGCCTGCCGGAAATCGCCCGCAAGTTCGTCGGCGAGAGCCTCAAGGTGACCCAGGTGGAAAACTGGGAAGCTCCGGCGGCCGACGGTTCGCGCCAGAGCACCATCTCCCTGAAGATCTCCGGCGCGCCGATCGACGTGTCCGCAGTCCAGCGTCTCGTTGCTGACGGCGGCAGCACGCGGGTTGAACTCGAGGGCAACGTCACGTCCTCCGTGCCGTTCCTGGGCGGCAAGATCGCCGATGCCGCCGAACCGATGGTGGGCAAGGCACTGAACATCCAGTCGCAGCAGGCCCAGGCCTGGCTCGAAAGCCACTAGTCACGTGGACGTCCCGGCCTTTATTGCGTTGGTCCTGATCGTTTCGGGCGTGTGGTCCCTGGTGGTGTGGCCGCAGTTCCTGCGCCGCGTCATGAAGGACCCGCGGGCACGGGACGCCGCCGGCAAGGCCACGAAGTTCCTCACCGTCCACGTGGTCCTGGTGACCATATCCATGGTGCTGGGTGCCGCCACCGCCGCCATCGGAATCGCGGCGCTGGTCAGCTGACCGGCGCCGGCTGAGAGTCCGCTGGTCGGGCTTGTCGAAACCGGATTTCGACAAGCCCAACCGGCGGCGGCAAGCCCAACCGCGGAGGGTCGCGGGTCAGATAAGCTGTATTCAAGGTGCGCCGGGAAGTCTGGTCGGCAAGACGTTAGCCGATCCCTCGCGAGGAGCTCCGATGCCCAAGCCGTCCCGCCCGTCCCGCAAATTCCCCTCCCGCAAATTCCGGGTTTTCAGCCGCTCCACCTATCCCGAGTACCTGCGCATTGCCGCGATCCTCCGGACGGAGACGGTCGGCGGCGCGCTCCTCCTGGCCGCCACGGCGGCCGCGCTGATCTGGGCCAACTCCCCCGCCGCTGACGCCTACTTTGGCCTGAGGGACCTCAAGCTGGGCTACGAGCCCTGGCACCTGCAGCTGAGCCTGGGGCACTGGGCCTCCGACGGACTGCTCGCACTGTTCTTCTTCATTGCCGGCCTCGAGCTCAAGCGCGAGTTTGTCTCCGGCGACCTGCGCCGGCCGTCCCGGGCGGTGGTCCCGGTAACGGCTGCCGTGGGCGGCGTTGCCGTGCCGGCCATCATCTATTCGGTCATCGTCTGGAACCAGGGGGCCGAGGCCCTGCGGGGCTGGGCGATCCCCACCGCCACCGACATTGCCTTCGCGCTGGCGGTGCTCGCCGTCATCAACACGCATCTGCCCTCGGCGCTGAGGACGTTCCTGCTCACCCTGGCCGTGGTTGATGACCTGATCGCCATCGGCATCATTGCGTTCTTCTACTCCTCCGGGCTCCAGCCGGGCCTGCTGCTCGCGGCCCTTGTCCCGCTGGCCCTGTTCGCCTGGCTGGTGCAGAAGCGGGTCACCCACTGGTATCTGCTCCTGCCGCTCGCTGCTGCCACCTGGGGCCTGGTGCACGCCTCCGGCATCCACGCCACGGTGGCGGGCGTCCTGCTCGGTTTCACCGTCCCGGTGGCCGCCTCGCGGCGGGAGCGCCACCAGCCGGGCAGCATGGCTTCCGACGGCGGCAGTGAAGAAACCGGTATGGCCGAACGCCTGGAGCACCGTTTCCGTCCGCTGTCTGCGGGTTTTGCGGTCCCCGTGTTCGCGTTCTTCTCGGCGGGCGTGGCGCTCGGCGGCGCCTCGGGACTGACGTCCGCCCTGGCCGACCCCGTGGCGGTGGGCATCATGGCAGCACTGGTCGCGGGCAAGGCCGTTGGCGTCTTCGGGGCCACATTCCTGGTCACGAAAACCACCCGCGCGCAGCTCGATGCCGGCCTGAGGTGGGTGGACGTCGCCGGGCTGTCCCTCCTGGCCGGCGTGGGCTTCACCGTCTCGCTGCTGATCGCAGAGCTGGGCTTCGGGTCGGGCTCGGCCCACGACGACCATGCAAAGGTGGCGATCCTCACCGGTTCGCTGACCGCGGCGGTGCTGGCCGCCGTCGTGCTTAAGGCCCGCAACAGGCACTTCCGGCGCCTGGAGGCGGAGGAGGCAAGGGACGACGACGGCGACGGGGTCCCGGATGTCTTCGAACGGTCCGAACAGGACGGCTAAGAGGGCCCGGGTCCGCGGTGCGCGGTCAGGCCGCCTGGTTCAGGGCATCCTCGGCCGCGACCCAGGAGATCATGGCGCACTTGACCCTCGCGGCATAGCGGGCCACGCCTTCGAAGGCGGCGGCGTCACCCAGGATTTCCGGGTCGGCCGGGACTTTTCCGCGGGACCGCAGGACCTCACGGAAGTTGCCGATCACCGAGCGGAGTTCGTCCACGGTCATGCCCTCGGCGAGTTCGCTCAGCACGGAGGCGGAGGCCATGGAGATCGAGCAGCCGGCCCCGTCCCATGCCAGCTGCGTGACCGTGCCGTGGTCCACGGCCACGCGGAGGGTGACCTCGTCGCCGCACACGGGGTTGAGCTGGTGCGACTGGCCGGTTGACGCGCCGTCGGGGGCAGCCGTAGCGGCCAGTCCGCTGCCGTGCCGGGCCTTGGAGTGGTCGAGGATGATCTGCTGGTAAAGCTGGTCGAGGCTCATGCTCAGGTACCTGTCGTCGGGGATCGGGCCAGTCTGTGGAGGCTAGGCCCGGAAGTAGGCGCGGACCCCGGACACGGCGTCCAGGAACTCATCCACGTCGTCGGTGGTGTTGTACAAGTAGGTGCTGGCCCGGGTGGTGGCCGTCAGGCCCAGCCGCCGGTGCAGCGGCTGCGCGCAATGGTGGCCCACGCGGACCGCGATGCCCCGCGCGTCAAGGAACTGGCCGACGTCGTGCGCGTGGACACCGGCAACGTCGAAGGCCGCCAGGCCGATGCGGTCCTGGCCGGCCGCCGGACCCAGCACACGGACGCCGTCGATGGCTTCCAGGCCTGCCACCATGCGCTGGCCGAGCTCGGACTCCCAGCGGTGCACCCGGTCGATGCCTGTTTCCGTCAGGTAGTTGACTGCGGCGGCAAGGGCAACGGCCTGCGAAATCTTCTGGGTCCCGGCCTCGAACCGCTGCGGCGCGGGAAGGTACTCCGCGCGTTCCATGGTCACGGTGGTGATCATGGAACCGCCGGTCAGGACGGGCGGGAGCACGTCCAGGAGCTCCTGCTTGCCGTACAGCACACCGACGCCGGTGGGACCCAGCATCTTGTGGCCGGAGAACACCGCGAAGTCAACATCCAGCTGGTTGACGTCGAGGGCAAGGTGCGGCGCCGACTGGCACGCATCCAGCACCACCAGGGCGCCTGCCCGGCGGGCGAGGGCCACGAGTTCGCTGACCGGGTTGATGGTGCCCAGCACATTTGAGGCGTGGGTGAACGCCAGCAGCCGGGTGCGCTCCCCCACGATGTCCGCTGCCTCGTCCATCCGCAGCACCCCGGCGTCGTCCAGCGGGATGTGCCGCAGCGTGGCACCCGTCCGGTACGCCAGTTCCTGCCAGGGAATCAGGTTGGCGTGGTGCTCCATTTCGGTGACCACGATTTCGTCGCCCGGCCCCAGGGCGAGCTCCCGCAGCTTCGCGTCGCCGCGGCCCTGGGCAACCCACAGGGCGGCGTTCGACAACGCATAGCTGATGACGTTCAGGCCCTCGGTGGCGTTGGAGGTCCAGACGATTTCCTCATAGTCCGCCCCGACAAAGTCGGCCACGGTCTGCCGGGCGTCCTCGAACACCTCAGTGGCCTCGACGGCAAGGTGGTGGGCACCGCGGTGCACGGCAGCGTTGCGCTGCTCGTAGAATTCCTGTTCCGCCTCGATCACGCTCAGCGGGTTCTGCGAGGTGGCGCCGGAGTCCAGATAGATGAGCGGACGTCCGTTGACCGTCTGGTTCAGCACGGGAAAGTCGTTGCGGATCCGCAGGACCTCGGCATTGTCCATCGCAGAAAGGGCACGCGTCAGCGTGGTTGGCGTTGATACTACGGCCAATGGGACTCCTTGGGTGCCTTGAGGTACCTCTCAATTGTCCCACAGCACCTCCGGCGCAACAGAGGCAGCGCGGCTCCCACCTGGCCGGGCCCGCCTGGCCGGCCTGCCTGGCCCGGCACATGCGAAGGGCGGCCCCCGTCGCTGCGGGCCGCCCTTATCAACGCCATTTGATATCCGCCTGTTGCGGACTACCTGTAAGGACCGGCGACGGCTGGGGGGAGAGCCTCGGTCTCAGAAGGCTCTGACGTCGCCGGCCCCGCCTTGCCCGGACCCGAAGGCCGGAAAAATCTGGTGCGAGACCTGGAAAATCTGGTGGCAGCTTCGGGGGGAGATCAGCCCTGCTTCCGCTGCCACTAATAGTTAATCGCGTACCGGCGCCGGCGGCACCAGTATCCGGTACTCGTTTTTCCGAGTACTTAACTACTGGTTCCCGCAGGTGCCGCGGTCCGGCCCGCAACCGCGCGGAATTTGCCCCGGGGGGCCAGAAAATCAATTTGCGGAAGGGCTACTTCTTCGGCAGGGCCAGCGCGAGCTCGTCGCGCCGGCGGACGCCGAGCTTGACGTAGCTGCGGTACAGGTGCCCCTCGACGGTCCGCACGGACACCATCAGCTGCTGGGCGATCTCGCGGTCGGAAAGACCCTGCACGGCCAGCTCCACGATGTCCCGCTCACGGCGGGTCAGGTGGACACTCGGGACGGAGGCGACGAACGGGCTTTCCCGGAACCGCTCGCCCAGCTCCTGGTCGCATTTCTCCCGGTGGGCGATCGCTTGGCGGGCGCGGCGCCGCTCCCCCGCGGCATCCAGCAGGGCGCCTGCCCTGGCGTACGCCTCGCGCGCGAGGTTCAGCAGGCCGGCTTCCTCCAGGGCGGCGGCGGTGTCCATCAGAACGTCGGCGTCCTCCGAGGCCCAGGCCTGGGCCAGCTGCCGCCAGCCGGCCGCCCAGCGGCCCTCGACGGTGGCGGCGAGGGCCGCGAGTTCGCGGGCCAGCGACCGCTCGCCCAGATCCGAGCAAAGGATGAGGCACTCCATCCTGGTTCCGGGATGGTCCGTGACGGACTCGGACCCCGCCAGCTCACGGAGCCTGTCCAGTCCGCTGCCCTTCCGGTCGAGATATTCGGCGGCGGCGGCAGCATAGGCTTCCGCGACGGCGTCACAGCCGGGTCCGCTGGCGTGCCGGGCCGAGATGAAGTCCTGTTCGAGCCGCTTTGCCTGGGCGGTGTCACCCAGCCGTGCCGCGGCGTAGAAGGCCAGCGACGAGCCGAACCTGAACTCCTGCAGCGGGTCATTGATGCGGAGGGCCTCGACCGCGGGCAGGAGGACCTGGTAGGCGCGCTCCAGCTGGCCCTGCCGGAGCAGTCCCAGGCCGCGCAGCGCCTGGATCCCGCCGCCGAAGGTGGAGGCGCCCTCGGTTCGCTCCGCAGGATAACCGGAAAGCTCGTGCTCGGCAGACTCCCAGTTGCCGGCAGCGAGAGTGCTGATGGCCAGCCGGGTCAGGACGAACTCGTTGAAGAAGTACAGGCCGCCGCTGAGCGCCGGCAGGAACGGGCCGGCGGCCACCGCTGCGGCGTGGGCCTGGTGTGACCGTCCGGCAGCGACCAGCGCCTGGGCAAGCAGGGCCTGGGCCACGGCGTGCTGCGTTGCTTCCACGCCCGCCGCGGATTCCGGATCCGCGGTCCCCAGGGCAGCGATGACGGCGTTGATGCCTTCGTGGTCGCCGGCGGCAGCCATCTCCAGCAGGGCGTGGATCCTGTCCTGCCAGGCACCGTCCGGGGCGATCCCTGCCTCCTCCAGCTGGTGGCGCGATTCGGCCCTGAGCGACGGCACGGCCTTTCCCAGCGCCATGTGGGAAGACGCCCTGAGCATAAGGACCTGCGGTGCTTCCGGATCCACCGCCAGGTCAAGCCAGCAGCTGTCCAGGAGTTCGGCGGCCTCGCGGTACTTGCCCTCGTTGAAGTGCGCCCGTGCGGTGATGGCGAGTGCATGGGCCTGCAGGCCGGGGGCCCGCACGTGACTGGCCATGAGCCGGGCGCCGGCGTTGTTGAACGTGGTAGCAGCCAGGAGTCCGGCGTCCAGCAGGTCCTGATCCGGCACGTCGAGGCCGCATTCCAGCGACCATTCGACCAGCCGCAGCCTGCCCTCCGCGCTGGCGGCCGCGGGATCCAAGTGGGCGTCAAGCTTCTGCCGCAGCTGCAGGCTCCGCGAGACGGACACCTGGCGCCGCGTCGATTCGCCCAGGATCGAGTGCGTGAGACGCAGCTCGGTCTGCGTCGCGGCTGATTCGGTCACCACCTGGTTGTCAAGCAGGGAACGCACGACGCCGGCGCCGCAGACGTCCTCGATCAGGCGCCTGGGCACCGGCTCGGCCAGGGCGATCACCTTGAGCGCATCCTGCTCCTCCGGCGTTCTCCGGAGCAGGTCCTTGACCACGAGGTCTGAAAGCCTGGGTCCGTCAGCCGGCAACGGTCCGAGCAGCACCCAGATCCCGTTCCGCTGGACCAGGATTCCGGCGGCTGTTGCGTCGCTCAGCAGGCAGTCGAGGAGCAGCGGGTTGCCGCCCGAGCAGGACCACAGCGACTGGACGGTACTGACCGGAACTGTGCCCTGCAGGGTGTGTTCCACGACTTCCCTGACCTGCTCGCCGCTGAGCGGCCGGAGGTCGATGCGTTCCGCCAGACCGTCATACCAGAGCTGGTTCAGGGGCTGGGGCAGGCCCGGCCGCGGGCGCCCGGCCGCCAGCACGGTCGCCCAGCCGGCCGACGTCATGTCCACCACCATGCTGGCCGTGGCGTCATCGAGGTGGTGGGCGTCATCCACCACCAGGAGCACGGGGGCATCGGCGCCGCCCTTGAGGCCGCTGCTTCCCTTCAGCTCCTGGAAGTGGGCCCAGACAGCCCGCAGCACCGCGACCGGCGAGTCGGCTTCCTCGGGGGCTAGCCCGGAAGTGTAGGGCGCCAGCACGCCGTAGGGGACCTTGGCCAGCGAGGAACTGCCGTGGATGCGGAGCACCGTCATCTCCCCCGCCAGCTTCTCGCGAACGGCGTCCGTCACCGAAGTCTTTCCGACGCCGGGGCCCGCCATCAGGTAGACGGCCTGGCTGGCGCGGCTGCGGATGATGGTGCAGACATGCTCGATCGCTTCACGTCGGCCGGTCAGCTGGCGGACTTCTGACTCCGCCTTGGAGCCGCGGCCATTGGACGAGGCGCCGTGGGACGAAGAGTTCAGTGAGGCACCGTTGGGTAAGGAGCTGTTAGACGAGGCCAGGCAGATCACCCCTGGATGTCACGCCGAGTTTGGTGAAGACCTGGTAGAGGTGGCCTTCCACCGTTCGGACCGATACGCCCATCTCCAGGGCGATGTCGCGGTTGGACACGCCTCTGCCGGCCAGCCGGGAGATCTGGCGTTCACGCGCGGTAAGGAGCGGGCTTCCGCTGCTGGGAACGATCGGCAGGCTGGGCACCGTGGCGGTGAGGCTGTCCAGCCGGGCCTGGGCAACGCGGGCGGAGGCGGAATCGCCGGAGTGGCGGGCAAAGTCGACGGCGAGCGCAACGCACCGCGCCTCCACGGCGTCGAGCTCCAGTTCGGCACACAGGTGCGCGCCCTCCAACAGAACCTTGGCGTCCTTGGTGCGGGTGCCTACGGCGATGAGGCGCGAGATCTCGGCGAGGGTCCCCTGGCGGTGGGCTGCCACTTCCTCCATCAGGCGGAAGTCCTCGTCCGTCCCGTTCACGGTGGCTCCGAGCAGGCTGATGCCCGCCAGCGTGTAGCGGCCGGCGTCGATGTCGCGGTGCGCCGCCTCGAGCAGGCGCTTCACGGCGTCGGTGTCCCCCAGCCATCGCCCCGCCATGTCCGCGCAGAACTCGGTGACGAACAGGGTGCCGAAGTTGCAGTGGCCGCGCACGCCGCGGAGCTTGTCGAGGTACTTGTGCGCCTGCCCGGCGTTGCCAATCTGGGCGTAGGCGAAGGCCGTGGCCGCGTAGGCGGCCTGCAGCATGTTCAGCACGGGCCGGAGCTCGAGCTGGGCGACGGCGGACAGCAGCGAGTCAAGGGCCACCGCACCGCGGCCCGAGAAGACGTAGGCGATGCCGGCCGCCAGTTCCGTGGCGGACGTCCTGTAGGCCAGCCGGCGCTCCTCCTGCCCCTTGGGCGGGCCGACCAGCTCCAGGCACCGCTTCCACTGGCCGGCCTGCAGCAGCACGTTGAAGGCCGTCAGCGCGAACCGCTCCCGCAGGCCGGTCAGCGGCCCGGCGTCCGAGAGCTGTCCGCCGACACGGCGCATCAGCTGGAGGGCGTCCATTTCCCGGCCGACCGCCGACAGGGTGGGCATCAGGAGCAGTGCAGCCTGGATCCTGAAGGCCGGGTCCTTGTTGACCGCAGGGTCAACGGCCTCCTCCAGCTCCGCGACCATGGAGGCGTAGTCGCCGATGAAGTACTTGTATTCGAACTCGGCCAGGGTGATGGCGTCCGACGCCGTGCCCAGCGGCTCGGGCCAGCTGGATGCAACTCCCGAGGCAACGCCAAGCCGCTTCCGCGCAGCTGCCAGCTCGTCCGGTACGTTGTTGCACATTTCCGGCAGCCAGACCATGACCCGGCTCTTGGCCGCCACGATGCGGGCGAAGGCCTCCTCATCGAGCGCGTCCAGCTGTCCCTGGGTGATGTCGTCGAGGGCAGCCATTGCCTGGACCGGAAGGTCAAGCAGGAGGTAGGCGGCGGCCTTGTGCAGCTGGGCGTCAACCCAGACGTCGTCGGTCTTCTTCAGGCCTTCAACGCAGGCGATCGCGAACCGCGGGTCAAACAGCTGCACCGCAGCCTCTGCCGCGGCCACGGCCATGGCAGGGCTGAGCTCGGCCTGGCACTCCCTGGTCCACGCGGCGAACTCGATCCGCTCCTCCATGGTCAGGGCCGACAGCTCGGGTTCGTGGCCGCCCAGCAGCAGGGTGCGGAGTTCGCGGCGGCGGGAGATGCTCAGCCAGGAGCGCACCACGTCGCCAAGGTACTGTTCCCGCAGCGAAACCCAGCGGTCCCCGGTGTCGGCGACCGTAAGCAGCCCGGCGTCCTCCATGTCGGCCACGGTGGCGGTGCCGTAGATTTCGGACAGCCTGGCCAGCGGGACCCGCCGTGCGCAGGCAAGCATCTCTATGACCTCGCGGGTTTCCGGCTCTTCCCGGGACCAGCGGGACCGGACGATGTCATCCAGGCCGGTGGCGCCGTCGAGCACCACCCTGTCCCGCAGCGTCCAGACGGAATCGGACAGGACGAGGTTTCCGGACTGCTGCTGCTCTGTGACGAGCGCTTTGAGCAGGAGCGGGTTGCCGCCCACGATGGCGTGGTACGTGCTCACAAGCGAGGCCGAGACGCGGTGGCCCAGCAGCGTCAGCAGGACCTGCCGGGTCTGCAGTTCGTTGAGGTTCTCCAGCCGGACTTCCGTCAGCCGCCGGTCGGTGAGCAGCCAGTGGAAGTCGGCCGGAAGGTCGCTGGTGCTGGGCGCAATGGCGATGATGCGGGCCGTGTGCGTCAGCATGATGTTCAGGATGACGCCGGCGCTCATGTCGTCGATCTGGCCGGTGGTGTCCAAGGTGATGACGCAGTCACGGCCGGCGGAGTCGGACCGGATCAGGGAGGTGATGCCCTGGAGGATGGCGGTGGGGGAAGCCAGGGCCGCCTGCGGGAGCCTTGCCAGCAGGAACGCGAGGCAGCCGTACGAAGTTTGTGAGCCGGACAGGGGGCTGCGCAGCTGAAGCGCCCAGACGTCGGGACCCAGCTCGGCCACGGCGGTGCGGGCCAGCGACGATTTCCCCACACCGCGGGCACCGGTGATGACTACGCCCAGGGACTCGGGATCTGTCAGCGCAGTGCGGATGGCGTCAAGGTCTGCGCTGCGCGCCGGAACCGACCATCGTTGGAGGTCCGTCCCGCCCGCAACGCCCGCCGGTCCCGCCAGAACGCCCGCCGTAGACCCACGTCCCCAGCTCAGTGGCTCAATTGACATGAACTTTTCCTTACATCCCGCCCGGCAGGATAAAGGCTCCATCGCCTCCCCCGCTTAGAAAGTAGACTACCCCGTTACTTTGCAGGGATATAGGGCACTGCGTTCACATTTCGCAGACCTTGATGCGACCTTGAGGGTTGGTGCGGCGGGGAGGAAAAACCGTGGCGGGAGGCGCTACACCTTGGCGGTGTGGAACTGCTGCTGTGCGGCTGTCAGGCCCTCCCTGATCAGGAGCTCGACGGCGTCGGCGGCATCATCGAGCAGGAACGGCAGTTCCTTCTTTTCCGCGGTGCCGAAATCCCGCAGCACATAGTCCGCGGTGTCCATCCGGCCCGGCGGCCGGCCGACACCCACGCGGACGCGGAGGTAGTCCTTGGTGGCGAGGGACTTGGAAATGTCCCGAAGGCCGTTGTGCCCGCCCTCGCCGCCGCCGATCTTCAGCTTCACCGTATTAAAGGGGATGTCGATCTCGTCATGGACGGCCACCACCCGGGACGGCTCGACGTCGTAAAACCTGGCGAGCGCTGAGACCGGACCGCCGGAGACATTCATGTACGTGCCGGGCTTCGCCAGCACCACGCGGGGACCGCCGATCCCCAGGCGGCCTTCGACGACGAAGGCCCTGGCCTTGTGGGCCTTGAACTTCCCGCCGATCCGCTCAGCCAGGCCGTCCAGCACCATCTGGCCGACGTTGTGCCGGTTGCCGCTGTACTCGGGTCCGGGGTTGCCAAGGCCTACGATCAGCCAGGTGTCAGTCATGAATCAATCCTAAGGGCGGGGTTTGCACGCAGGCGGGCAGGGACGGCAGTGGCCGGGCCCGAAAGGGACCCGGCCACCGGTCCGCGCTGGATGCAGCGCGGGAAGGGTTGTGCCCGAATTACTCGGCAGCAGCTTCTTCGGCCGGAGCCTCTTCAGCGGCGGCTTCCTCGGCTGCGCCTTCTTCTTCTTCAGCCGGTGCGGCGGCCTCGGAGATGTTGACGACCAGGGCCTCGGCGTCGGTCAGCAGGACGGCACCCTTGGGGAGCGTGAGGTCGGAGGCGTGGATGTGCTCGCCGGCGGCGCGGCCTTCGATGTTGACCTCGACGGCCTCGGGCAGGTGGGTTGCCTCGGCCTCGAGGGACACGACGGTCAGTTCCAGGTTGTGCACGGTGCCCGGGGCGGTTTCACCCACGGCGTGTACGGGAACGTCAACGGTGACCTTCTCGCCCTGGCGGACGGTCAGGAGGTCGATGTGCTCGATGATCTGCTTGATCGGGTCGCGCTGGACGTCCTTGACGAGGGCCAGGTGGCCTTCACCGTTGAGGTCCAGGGACAGCAGGGCGTTGGCGGTGCGGACAGCCAGCGTGGTGGCCTTGGCCGGCAGGGTGATGTGGATCGGCTCTGCGCCGTGGCCGTAGATCACGGCGGGGATCTGGCCGGCGGCGCGGGCGCGGCGGGCGAAGCCCTTGCCGAATTCGGTGCGTGCTTCTGCTGCGAGCTTCTGCTCAGACATGTGAATCTCCTGGTGGATTGTTGGTTCAGCAAGGGCGGAGGTCTGGAGTGACCTTCAACGCCGGGCGGCCCGAAGGCGGCCCCACCAGAAGGGTGGTTCAGACCCAGTCGATAACGGAGACCAGCAGTCCGGATTTCCGGAGGTGCTCTCCCTCGCCAAGGTATCGGGAAATAGCTTACCAGTGCCCGGCCCGTTTACTGAAAACGGCCGGGCACGGTGGTCGAGCCTGTCGAAACCACGGTTCCTCCCCACCTGCCCCCAAAAGCTCGCAAGCTCGCCCAGGGAACCCGGCAGGCGTGGGCCCAGTCCAACGCCTGCGCGCCGTTAGGCGTTGCCGTCGAAGAGGCTGGTGACCGAACCGTCGTCGAACACTTCCCGGATGGCCCGGGCGATGAGCGGCGCGATGGACAGCACGGTGAGCTCGGGGAACTGCTTGTCCGCGGGGATGGGCAGCGTGTTGGTAACCACCACTTCGCGGGCGCCGGACTCGGAGAGGCGCCGGGCGGCGGGGTCGGAGAACACGGCGTGCGTGGCCGCGATGATGACGTCCTTGGCGCCGGCGTTCTTGAGCACCTGCACAGCGCCGGAGATGGTTCCGCCGGTGTCGATCATGTCGTCGATCAGCACGCAGGTGCGGCCCTCGATCTGGCCCACCACGGTCTTGGAGACGGCCTGGTTGGGCACGGTCAGGTCGCGGCTCTTGTGGACGAAGGCCAGCGGCGCGCCGCCGAGGCGCTCGGCCCACTGCTCGGCCACGCGCACGCGGCCGGTATCAGGCGAGACCACGGTGATGTTGTCGGCGCTGACGCGGGTGCGGATGTAGTCAGCGAGCAGCGGGATGGCCATGAGGTGGTCCACCGGGCCGTCGAAGAAGCCCTGGATCTGCGAGGTGTGCAGGTCCACGCTCATGATGCGGTCGGCGCCGGCCGTCTTGTACATGTCGGCCACGAGGCGGGCGGAGATGGGCTCGCGGCCGCGGCCCTTCTTGTCCTGGCGGGAGTACGGGTAGAACGGCGAGACCACGGTGATCCGCTTGGCGGAGGCACGCTTCAGCGAATCGATCATGATCAGCTGTTCCATGAGCCAGTTGTTCAGCGGTGCGGGGTGCGCCTGGATGACGAAGGCGTCGGTTCCGCGGACGCTCTCCCCGGCGCGGACGTAGATCTCGCCGTTGGCGAAGTCGTAGGCGTCCACAGGCAGCAGTTCCGTGCCCAGCTCCTTGGCGATCTCCCGGGCAAGTTCCGGGTGTGCACGCCCTGCGGCGAGCACCAGTTTCTTCTCGCCGTGAGCCGTAATTTCGGTCATGGTTGCTAGCCCTCTTCTGTAGATGCGGGGGAATTTGAGGAATCAGTGCGGCCTTCGCGGGCCGCGGCGGCTGCTGCCAGATCCGCGGACAGCGTGCCCGGACGGTTGGCGGCAACCCAACCTTCGGCGTTGCGCTGTGCTGCCATGGACAGCGCCAGGGCACCGGCGGGCACGTCCTTCCGGATCACGGCACCGGCGCCGCTGTAGGCACCGTCCCCCACCGTGACCGGAGCGACGAATACTGTGTTGGAGCCGGTGCGGACGCCCGAGCCGATCACCGTGCGGTGCTTCTTCTCGCCGTCGTAGTTCGCGGTGATGTTGCCGCAGCCGATGTTGGTGTCTTCGCCGATTTCGGCGTCCCCGGCGTAGCCGAGGTGGGACAGCTTGGAGCCGCGGCCGATCCTGACGTTCTTGGTTTCATAGAAGGCGCCGATCTTGCCCGTCTCCCCCAGAACGGTTCCCGGGCGCAGGTAGGTGAAGGGGCCCACACTGGCCCCCGCGCCGATCTCCGCACCGGAACCGTGGGTCCGGGTCACCTTGGCGCCCTCACCGATGCTGACATCGGTCAGCGTGGAGTCGGGGCCGACGACGGCGTCCCTCGCCACCCTGGTGGCGCCGTGCAGCTGGGTGTTGGGCAGGATCCGGACGTCCTCCGCCAGGGTCACCGTGGAGTCGATCCAGGTGGTGGAAGGGTCGACGACGGTAACGCCGGCCCGCATCCAGGCTTCCACGATCCGGCGGTTGTGCTCGGCGCCGAGGGCGGCGAGCTGCACGCGGTCGTTGGCGCCTTCGACCTGCCAGCGGTCGGCGGTGACGACGGCGGCCACGCGGCCGCCTGCCGCACGGGCGAGCCCGAGGACGTCGGTCAGGTACTTTTCGCCCTGCGAGTTGTCGGTGGTGACGTGGACGAGGGCGTCCCGGAGGACGGCGGCGTCAAAGGCGTAGATGCCGGAGTTGATCTCGCGGATCGCGCGCTCGGCGTCGGTGGCGTCCTTGTGCTCGCGGATGCCGGTCACGGTGCCGTCTTCGCCGCGGAGGATGCGGCCGTAGCCGGTGGCGTCGTCCAGGATGGCGGTGAGCACGGTGACCGCGTTGCCCTCACGCTCGTGGGTGGACACCAGCTCGGAGAGCATTTCGCCCGTGAGCAGCGGGACGTCGCCGTAGGTGACCACGACGGTTCCGGCGACGGGTTCCTTGGCGTCCAGGGCTTCGAGGGCAACCTCGACGGCGCGTCCGGTGCCGGGAACCTCGTCCTGGTCCACGATCAGGGCGTCCGGGTCCAGTTCGGTGAGGTGGGCGGCGACGCGGTCACGCTCGTGCCTGACAACCAGGGCCAGGCGCTGGGGGCTGATGCTGCGGGCGGCCAGAAGGGCGTGGCCCACCATCGAACGGCCGCCGATTTCGTGGAGGATCTTGGGGGTACGGGACTTCATCCGGGTACCGGCGCCTGCAGCTAGGACGATAACGGCGGCTGGGCCGGATTTCTCGGGGCTCACGTACGGGCTCTCCTTGCTCGGTTGCGCTGTACTGCATCCGCGGCTGCCTGCGCGCGGCGGTGTCCGAGCCTGTGCCCGGAACCGGCAACAGGGTTCATCCTACTGGACACCTCTGATGCAGCTGTTCCGCCCATAGGATTCGAACCTATACTCCACGGCTCCAAAGGCCGGGGTGCTGCCATTACACCAGAGCGGACCATGCCCGGCGCTAAGCCTGGGCACGAGAACCAATTCTGCCACGAACGTTGACGCTCGTGCGACCCTGGCAATTCGGCTGCGCCGGCACCGGCCGGGGCAGCGCGCCGGGACCCGCCGCCACCCCTGCCCGCCGCTTGACA
Source organism: Arthrobacter globiformis (assembly GCF_046536215.2). Classification (GTDB taxonomy): domain Bacteria; phylum Actinomycetota; class Actinomycetes; order Actinomycetales; family Micrococcaceae; genus Arthrobacter; species Arthrobacter globiformis_E. The sequence goes on from NZ_CM143421.1 coordinate 1,524,006, forward strand.
TAAGGCATGATGGGACGGTGAGCAACAGCACAGGGACAACTGACGGTCCGGGGAACCTGCCAGCAAGGCCCGAAGCAGCGCCGGGGCGCATCCCCCGGTCGCGGATGACCGGACCGCAGCGCCGGTCCCAGCTCATTGAGGTGGGGCGGGCCCTGTTCGCGATCCGGGGCCTGGACGGCACCACCATCGAGGAAATCGCTGCCGCCGCCGGAGTTTCCAAGCCGGTGATCTACGAGCACTTCGGCTCGAAGGAGGGCCTGTACACGCAGGTCGTCGAGTACGAGTTCCGCATCCTGCTCGCCGCCATCAATGACGCCCTGGCCGAGGAGGCGAAGCCGCGGGTCCTCGTGGAACGCGCCGCTCTGGCCCTGCTCACCTACATCGAGGAACGCACCGACGGGTTCCGCATCCTCATGCGGGACGCTCCCCCGTCCCAGCCCGAGGGCGCCTTCTCCACCCTGCTCTCGCACGTGACCGCCCGCGTTGAACACATCCTGTCCGACGAATTCGCCCGCCGCGGGTTCAGCGCAGCCGACGGCGCCATGTACGCGCAGATGCTGGTGGGCATGGTGGCAATGACGGGCCAGTGGTGGCAGGACGCCCGCCAGCCCGACAAACGCGCCGTCGCCGCCCACCTCGTCAACCTCGCCTGGAACGGCCTGACCGGCCTCAAGAAGGACCCGGAACTCCGCAGCGAGCCCTAGGAGAGGATGGAGTTTTTGTCCAGATACCGCGACTTCGGAGGCCTTTAGCGGCCAATATCTGGACAAAAACTCGGAACCAATTAGTCGCCGAGGACTTCGGAGGCCTCCAGCCATTCGAGCTCGAGGGCGTCCTTTTCGTCGGTCAGGTCCTTCAGCTGCCTGTTGAGGTCGCCGAGGCGTTCGAAGTCGCCGTCGTTGGTGCTGGCGGCCATCTGGACGTGGATCTTCTCTTCCTGCTGGGCGAGCTTGTTGAGCTGGCGCTCCACGCGGTTGAGGGACTTGCGGGCCTCGCGCTTCTCGGCTTCGGAGGGTCCGGCGGGGGTTGCGTCTGCGGTGGCGGACGGGCCGGTGACCGGGTTTCCGCCGCCCGTGACGGTGGAGCCGGCGAGGGCGCTCTCACGGAGTTCGAGGTACTGGTCGACGCCGCCGGGAAGTCCGCGGATCTTGCCGTCGCCCAGCAGGGCCATCTGGTGGTCGGTGACGCGTTCGAGCAGGTAGCGGTCGTGGCTGACCACCACGAGGGTGCCGGGCCAGCCGTCCAGGACATCCTCGACGGCGGCAAGCGTGTCGGTGTCGAGGTCGTTGGTGGGCTCGTCCAGCATCAGCACGTTGGGCTCGCCCACCAGCAGCCGCAGCAGCTGCAGGCGCCGCCGCTCACCGCCGGACAGGTCCCGCACCGGCGTCCATTGCTTCTGGTTGGTGAAGCCGAGCTGCTCCACGAGCTGGCCGGCCGTGAACTCCCTGCCGCCCACGTTGAAGGACCGCTTTTCGCGCTCGATGACCTCGATGACGCGCCGGTCGGCGACGTCGTCGAGCTCCTTGACCTCCTGGGTGAGCACGGCGGTGACCACCGTCTTGCCCTTCTTGACCTTGCCGGCCGAGGGCTGGATTTCGCCGTTCAGGAGCTTGAGCAGGGTGGTCTTGCCGGCACCGTTGACGCCGACGAGGCCGAGCCGCTCCCCCGGTGCCAGCCGCAGGGTGATGTTGTTGAACAGCTTCCGGCCGGCGTCCTGCTCCGGATCGCCGCCCTCGAAATCCAGCGACACGTTTTCCAGGTCCAGCACGTCCTTGCCCAGGCGCGCGGTGGCCATCTTGTTCAGGGCCGTTGTATCGCGCGGCTCGGGGACGTCGGCGATCAGGGCGTTGGCCGCCTCGATGCGGAACTTGGGCTTGGACGTCCGGGCCGGGGCGCCGCGGCGCAGCCAGGCCAGTTCCTTCTTCACCAGCTGCTGGCGTTTGCTTTCGACGACGGCCGCCATGCGGTCGCGTTCGGCGCGGGCCAGCACGTAGGCGGCGTAACCGCCGTCGAACGGGTCAACGATCCCGTCGTGGACTTCCCAGGTCTTGTTGCAGACTTCGTCCAGGAACCAGCGGTCGTGGGTGACCACGAGGAAGGCACCCTGGTTGGGCCGCCACCGGGTCTTCAGGTGCCGCGACAGCCAGGCCACGCCCTCGACGTCGAGATGGTTGGTGGGCTCGTCGAGCATGATGACGTCGTGGTCCTCGATGAGAAGCTTGGCCAGCGCGACGCGCCGCTTCTGCCCACCGGACAGGGCGTGCACGTTGGCGTGCCAGTCGACGTCGGACACCAGGCCGCCCATGATCTCGCGGATCTGCGGATTGGCCGCCCACTCGTGGTCTGCCTTGTCACCCACGATCGCCGTTCCCACCGTCAGGTCGGCGTCGAGCACGTCACTTTGGTCCAGGTAGCCGATGTTGACGTCCCCGCGCTTGGTGACGCGACCGGAATCCGGGGTGGACCGCAGCGCCAGCAGCCGCATCAGCGTGGATTTGCCGTCGCCGTTCCTGCCCACCATCCCGATCCGGTCGCCCTCTTCGAGCCCAAGGGTGATGCCGTCCAGAACGGTGCGGGTTGCGTACGAAACCTTGAGGTTCTCGCCGCCGAGCAGGTGTGCCACGGGGAACTGCTTTCTGCTGTGAAGGTGGAAGGTATTAAAGGAGCGTATCGGAGATGATGCGGGCGCCGGGCACCGGGCCGTGGACGGCCAGGGCGGTGAGGCCCTTGTGTTCCAGCTTCCCGGCGAGGTCCTCCGCCGCTTCGGGATTGTGGGCCAGAAGGGCCACGGTGGGTCCGGAACCGGAAACGATCCCGGCGATGGCTCCGCAGGATTCGCCGAGGCCCAGGGTATCCCGGAGGCCGGGGGCGAGTTCGATGGACGCCCGCTGCAGGTCATTGACCAACACCCTGCTCAGGGCATCGGCGTCGCCGCTGCGCAGGGCCTGCAGGATCTTCGGGTCCACCGCCGTGGGCTCCTCGACGTCCAGGCCCTCGGCGTCCCGGAGCCGGTCCAGGGTGCGGAAGACCTCCGGGGTGGACAGCCCGAATTCGGCTGTCACCAGCACCCAGTCCATCTGGGCCTTGGCCAGGGCAGGCGACAGGTCATCCCCGACCCCGAGCCCCACGGCCGTGCCGCCGAGCAGGGCGAAGGGAACGTCTGCCCCGAGCTCCGCGGCGAGCTGGGCGAGCTCGTCCCGGGACAGGCCGCTGTTCCACAGCGCGTCGCACGCCAGGAGCGTGGCGGCCGCATCCGCGGAACCGCCGCCCATGCCGCCGGCGACGGGCACCCGCTTGGTGATTTCAAGGTGCACGCCGGTGGAGTGTTCGGACACGTCGGCCATGATGGCGGCCGCCTTGTAGGCCAGGTTCCGCTCATCGAGCGGGATGTCCACGCCGTCGAGGTCCAGGGTGCTGTCCGGGCTGATGCTGACGGTGATGGCGTCGGATGTTGTGCTGGTGGCCGCGACTTCCTCGTACAGCGACACCGCCAGGTAGACGCTGGCCACGGAGTGGTAGCCGTCCGGCCGCAGCGGCCCCACATCCAGCGAGACGTTCACTTTGCCCGGGGCCTTGACGCGGACGGTCCTCGCCGCAAAACGCCCCTTGAGGCCGTGGAGCGCCATCAGACGTCCGCGGCGTTGCGGGCTTCGGCGATCCTGGCGAACGCGGCAATGTCGATCACTTCGCCGCGTGCAGTGGGATCGACCCCGGCCGCCACCAGGCAGCGTTCCGCTTCGGCGGCGCTGCCGGCCCAGCCGGCCAGGGCTGCCCGGAGCGTCTTGCGGCGCTGCGCGAATGCGGCGTCCACCACTGCGAAGACCTCTCCGCGGCTGGCGGTGGTGGCCGGCGGCTCACGCCGGGTGAAGGCCACAAGGCCGGACTGGATCTTGGGTGCGGGCCAGAACACGTTCATGCCGATGACGCCGGCCTTGCGCATGCTGCTGTACCAGGCAGCCTTGACCGACGGCACACCGTAGATCTTGGATCCGGGTTCGGCGGCCAGCCGGTCGGCAACCTCGTCCTGGACCATGACGAGCCCGTGCCGGATGGACGGGAAGTGCTGCAGCAGGTGGAGCACCACCGGCACCGCGACGTTATAGGGCAGATTCGCGACGAGCGCTGCGGGCTCGGCCGGCAGTTCCGTCACCTTCATGGCGTCGGCGAGGACCAGGTGGAAGTCGCCGGCGGAGTCGGGCCGCCATTGCCTGATGGTCTCCGGCAGCTTAGCGGCCAGGACTGGGTCAATTTCGACGGCGACCACAGCTTTGGCGGCGTCGAGGAGCCCCAGCGTCAGCGACCCCAGCCCGGGGCCGATTTCGAGTACCGTCTCGTCCGGGCCGATGCCGGCGGCGGCCACGATCCTGCGGATGGTGTTGCCGTCGATGACGAAGTTTTGGCCAAGCGTCTTGGTGGGGCGGACGCCGATCTCCCCGGCCAGCCTGCGGATATCGGAGGCACCGAACAGTGGAGCGGGCGCGGTGCCGGAGGCGGAGGGGGTCGGGTCAGTCACCTAGGTATCCTATCCCGGCGACCCATATGGGACGGGGTTCTGTGTTCCGGGGACGGCGAAGGCCGGGCCCGGAGTTCCGGGTACGGCCTTCGCGGCCGCCGCGGCTGTGGTCAGCTGCCGCGGCGGCGGGGGTTGGGTTACGCCAGTGCTCGCGCCGCGGGCTAGCTGCTGGCGGCCCAGCCGCAGCCCCACGGCTGCAGGCCGCGCTCGGCGTAGATGCGGTTGGCAATGTCGATCTGCTGCGCCTTGGACGCCTGGCTGGCGTTCGGGGCGTAGGCGCCGCCGCCGGCGCCGATCCAGGTCTGGATGTCGAACTGCAGGCCGCCGTAGTAGCCGTTACCGCTGTTGATGGACCAGTTGCCGCCGGATTCACACTGGGCGATCTTGTCCCACATGCCCACGTTCATCATGGCCGGGGCTGCCGCGCCGGTGTTCCCGCCGCCGGCCTCCGCTGCTGCCGGCTTGGGGGCTTCCTTGGTGCCGACCGTGATCTTCTCGGTTACCGGCTCACGGGTGGTGGTCTTGGAGACGAGCGTCCGGGAGGCCTCACGGCCGTCCACCAAGACCAGCTTGTAGGTAAGGGTCGTCTCGCCGGGGACGCCTTCCTGGGTGACCTTTTCTTCACCCTTGGGAAGCGTTGCGCTGTCCGTGCTGAGGGACTGGAACGCGACCTCTTCGGTGACGGTGGCCGTCTTGCCGGTGACGCGGGACACCTTGATCACCATGTTGTTGACCACCGGGGCGTGTGCCGGCTGCGACGTCCGGTCTGCGGCGGCGAGACGGATCCCGGCGTCCTTGAGGACCTCGCCGACGTTGGCTGCTGTAGTGGTGGTCTTCTTGGCCTTCCCGTCGGCGATGATGCTGACGGTCTTCGGCGTCGAGATGGCCACGAACGAACCGTCCACGGCCAACTGCGCGCTCTTCGGCACGGAAAGCTCCGACGAGCTGGCCACGCCGAGCTGGGTCACGAGGCCGCCGACGTCCTGCGCCGTGGTGCTCACGGTCTTCTCCGCACCGTCCAGGCTGACCTTCACGGCCTTGGCCATGTTCACGTTGATGACGGATCCGTTCTCAACACTGGTATCCAGCGCGGGAGAGACGCGGTCGGCCGGGTGCAGCTCGACGTTCGCGCTCTTGACCACCTGCTCGACGGTGCCGCCGAAGGTTTGGACGGAGCTTACTTTCCCGTCGACATTCAGGGTGACCGTCTTGTTGCTGCCCACAAAGGCAACAAGCCCCAGCACGAGGGCCGAGAGCACCACCAGCTGCGTGCCGACCTTGATGAAACTGAACTTGCCGTCTGACGTGAAGAAGTTGACCACGATTGCCCGTAACTTTTGAGCCATCCGGGCACGGGGAAAAACGCACAGGAGTACCCGCGGCGGTCACCGAAAGGTGGCCCCGGGCAGGCCGGAGCATGCCGCAGGCATGTGCGTCGCCACACTCACATGGCAGGGCATCCGAGGGCGCCCCGCCTGTCACGAAAGTGAGTTACATCATCCGGAGGCCTTCCCCGACCCCGGCTAATAGTTTTTCACTGTAACCGAAGCGTTATAAACCGTCCAAAATATTTGCCTACCAAGTATGTATTTTGGCGCGCGCAGTCCCCCGTGCCCTAGTCCCAGGATCCGTATGCCCGCACGGTATTTGTGCTTATTTGGGCACACAGCTCGGACAGGTCCGTTTCTGTCAATTCCGCCATTGATCGCACGGTGTACGGCACCATGTAGCTGGCGTTGGGGCGCCCACGGTGCGGGTGCGGGGTGAGGAACGGCGAGTCGGTTTCAACCAGCACCAGCTCCGGGTCGGCCACGGCGAGAGCCTCCCTGAGATTGGTGGCGTTCTTGAAGGTCAGCGTGCCCGCGAAGGACATAAACCACCCTTCGCTGTTGCAGATCCGCGCGAGCTCCGCGTCCCCGGAAAAGCAGTGGAAAACCACCCGTTCCGGAGTGCCCTCCTCGCGCAGGACCTGGACCACGTCGTCGTGCGCGTCCCGGTCGTGGATCTGCAGAGTCCTGTCCAGCCGCTTCGCGATGTCGATGTGCCTGCGGAAGGAGTATCGCTGATGGGCAAGCCCCTCGCCTTCGGTGCGGAAGAAGTCCAGGCCGGTTTCGCCGATGGCGCGCACGCGGGGGTGGGCGGCGAGCTCCTCGATCTCCGCCAGGGCGTCCTCAAGCTCGCCGCGGGCGGCGTACTCCGGCGCATCGTTCGGGTGGAGGGCCACCGCCCCCAAAAGGCGCGGATCCAGGTCCACGGCGCGCACGCTAAACCTCGAGGATTCGAGGTCGCAGCCGACCTGCACGGCACCACAGACACCCACCGCTTCAGCGGCGTCGAGGGCAGCCGCGATGTCCACCCGGACATCGTCAGTCGGGAAGTCCAGGTGCGTGTGGTTGTCCATCACGGGAACGGGCAACGGTTCGGGCGCCGGCGGGAAGCCGCGCCTGCCGGAGCCGTCGCTGCCGGGAGCACGGTAGGGCCGGGGAGTCAGGGAATGCCGCATTCCTCCAGCCTAGCGGCCGCCCGGCCGCGTCCTTCGCACCCAATCATCCCGGCTGCAGTGCCAGAAGATGATGCTCGGCATTACCCGGAGATTTACGGGGAACTCTCTGTTAGCCACGGCAGTTGTGTTAGTACGCTGGATACGGACGGACGTGAGCGCCTACGAGGGCAACGGCAGACCTCCGCCGCTTCGTTCCGCTTCATTCTGGGCTGAAAGGTTGCCGATGGAACCGCACCGACGCATCACGATCGACGAAGCACTTCCCGGCGGACAGGGCTTCACTGGAAGCGTTGCGCGCGGCGTCAACCCCCTCAACGGACACAAGACCGTCCCCCTGGAGGCCCCCGCCTTCCGGGCGGCGAGCGAACGCATCCTCAGCGCCATCAACACCGTCATCGATGGCAAGGCCGAGGCCGCGAAGCTGGCACTGACGGTCCTGCTCGCCCAGGGCCACCTGCTGCTGGAGGATGTCCCCGGAGTGGGCAAGACACTGCTGGCCAAGACGCTGGCGCGCACCATCGACTGTTCCGTCAGCCGGATCCAGTTCACCCCCGACCTTCTTCCCTCCGACGTCACCGGCGTCTCCATTTACAACCAGTCCTCGCGCCAGTTCGAGTTCCGTCCGGGTGCCGTGTTCGCGAACATCGTGATTGGCGACGAGATCAACCGTGCCTCCGCCAAGACGCAGTCCGCCCTGCTCGAATGCATGGAGGAGCACCAGGTCACGGTGGACGGACACTCCTACAAGCTGGGCGAGCCGTTCATGGTGGTGGCCACCCAGAACCCCATCGAGATGGAAGGGACGTATCCGCTCCCGGAGGCCCAGCGGGACCGCTTCATGGCCCGGATCTCCATGGGATACCCGGACAAGGACTCCGAGATCGAAATGCTCGAGACCCACCAGGCCACGTCCCCGCTGGCCCGGGTCAAGGCGGTCGTCACCGCGGCGGACGTCGCCGCCATGATCGCCACCGTCCAGCAGGTCTTCGTCTCCGAAGCCGTCAAGGAGTACACCGTGGCCGTCGGGCGGGCCACCCGGGACAGCGCCATGCTGCGCCTGGGCGCGAGCCCGCGCTCCCTGCTGCAGCTGCTCCGGGCTGCGAAGGCGACGGCGGCGCTGGACGGCCGTGACTTCGTGCTGCCGGATGACGTCGTGGCCGTTGCGGAGGCGGTGCTGGCGCACCGCATCATCCTGGACCGCAAGGCCGCCAGCACGGGCGAGACCCCGCAGGGCGTGATCCGCGGCATTCTGGCCCGGATCCCCGTCAGCCAGGAGATGACGGACACGGCAAACGCCGGGCGGACATCGCCCGAACTCCGCCATAGCCGCTAGTCAGGACCGTCACCGTGGCACTGCTGGACAGCCTCCCCCGACATCTCTTTAGCTCCCGGGGCTGGGGACTCCTGGCGGCCGGTGCCGTCTCGCTGCTCTGCGCCCAGGTCATGGGCCGCCGCGACCTCTTGGCCCTCGGCGTCCTGCTGGTTGTCCTGCCGCTCGTTTCGCTGGCCGGCATTAGGGTGGTCAAACCGCGGTTCCGGGTGTACCGGGAGTTCAGTCCTTCCACGGTCGAGACAGACTCCATCACCACGGTCCGGCTCGCCGTCGCCCGGACCGGGCTCGGCACAGGCCGGGTCATCATGGAGGAGAGGCTGCCGCCGCGGTTCGGTGAATCCCCGGCGTTCCGCTTTCCCGCCAGGTCCGCCTCCGGCGGCACCAGCCGCTACGAGTACCACCTCCGCTCGGGAAAGCGCGGCCAGTTCACCATCGGCCCCGTCACCGCCGAATTCACGGATCCGTTCGGGCTGTCCCTGCACCGCCATTCAATCGACGACGGCGACACGCTCACCGTGACGCCGGCCGCCGTCGAACTTCCGTCCACCGGCCTTGCCGGCGCGCGCGGCAACGACGGAATCACCGCCACCCGGACCCGGGCCAACCCCAGCGACGACGACGTCATGACGCGCGAATACCGGCACGGCGACCCGATGCGCCGGGTGCACTGGCCGGCCACCGCCCGGCACGGCGCCCTCATGGTCCGGCAGGAGGAATCCGTCACCACCCCCGAGGCCACGGTCATTCTGGACCACCGGTTCGTGGCCCATTCCTCGGGCTACGGCTCGGTATTCGGCAGCCCGGGCGACGACGGCAGCGACCTCGTCACCAGCGATACCTTCGAGTGGGCCGTCACCGCGGCGATGTCCGTGGGCGCCCACCTCGCCGAGCTCAACTACTCTCTGCGGTTCCTGGATGCGGCCGGCGAGCCTGCCTTCCACCGTTCGTCCTCGGCCCCGGAGCCGGACAACGAGGAGTACAGCGGCGCGGCCGGCCTGCAGTCCATCGCCGAAAGCCTGGCCGCGATCCAGCTGACGGGCCCGCACCACGCGCGCAGGGAGCACGACGCCGGCCGCCGCGAGCATGCGGGAGGTGCCGATCCGGCCCAGTCCGTCTTTGACGACCGGCTCATGGACAAGCTCGCGGCGCACCGGATGCGCGGCCCGGTCCTGGCGCTCCTCGGGAAGATCTCCCTCGCCGAGGCACGGGCGCTCGCCCCCGCAGCCGGCTACGCCGCCAACGCGTTTGCCGTGGTGATCACGGACAAAGCTGCGGACTGCCACGACGTGCTTGAGGCACTGCGGCTGGGCGGCTGGCGCGCCGTCGCCGTCGAGGCGTCCACCTCGCTGCCGGCAGCCTGGATGTACTTCGACGAGGGCGACGCCGCCATGTGGACGGCTGCGGCGGACGTCCGCCGCGGGGCGGAGGTAGGGCGATGACACTGACATCACACCGGCAGGCGGAAGCGGGTGCCCAGCCCCAGCCCGCGCCGGCTTCCCCCGGCGGCGGACGGTTCGGGGCCGGGGCGTACCCGTGGGTCATGGCCGGCGCAGTGGCGGTGTCCGTCTGCGGCGCGTCCGTGGCCCTCAACGGCGTCCTTCGGGGATGGGCATGGTTCCTGCCGGTCCTGACCACGGTGGTGGTGGTCTCGCTGACCATGGCCCTGCTCCGCACTTTCCGCGCCGCACCCGTGCTGGTAGCGGCCGGAGGCCTGGTGTCCCTGGCCTTCATCCTGACGTTCACCTTCTTCCGGCGTGACAGCATCGCGGGTTTCCTCCCGTCCCAGGCCACGCTCGACGCGCTGGGCAGGCATCTTCGGCGGGCCAGCGAGACGGTGCTGGCCGAGAGCTCGCCGGTGGCGCCCAACGCCGGCATCGTGCTGGTGACGTGCGCGGCGCTGGGACTCGTCGTCATCCTCGTCGATGCCCTGGCCGTCCCCCTGGGCATGCCCGCCACCAGCGGCCTGGGCCTGCTGGCGGTATTGGTGGTTCCGGCCATGATCAAGCCGCAGAGTGTCGGATGGCTGGGCTTCGTGGTGACGGCGGCGGGCTATCTGGCGATCCTCGCGGGCAGCCAGTGGTTTGCCCCCGATGCGCGGACGCAGGCGGACACGGCCCGCAACCCCGGCCAGCTCAGGCGGGCCACCCTGACCGGAGCGGTGGCCGTGGTGGTGACGCTGCTGCTCCAGATTGTGGTTCCCGGCTTCGACCAGGGGACGTTCCCGCAGGGTTCCCGGCTGAACCCTTGGGGTACCGCCACGGGTCTGAACCCCATGATCAGCCTCGGCAACAGCCTGCGGACCCCCACGGGCGAGGGCAGGATCACCTACGCCACCAACGCCAGCACACCGCTCTACCTGCGCTCTGTCACCGTTGACCGCTTCGACGGCGAGTCGTGGTCCCCGGATGACCGGAATTCCAGCCGCCGGGCAGGCACCGGACGGATGGACGTGGGCCACGAGATCCTGGCACCCGAACAGACCCGGCAGGTGACGGTGGTCAACACCGGGGACTTCACCAGCCCGTACCTCCCGGTCCCGTACGCCCCCGAATCCGTCAACGGGCTGACCGGGCGGTGGAGCTGGGATCCCGCCACGTTGAGCATTAAAGGCACCGACACCAACTCCCGCGACCAGCAGTATCTGGTGCAGTCCTCGGTCCCGAAGCTGACCACGGAACTGCTGGACGCGTCCTCCGCCCCCGTCCGGGGCATCCCCGAGGAGTTCATCCGGCCGCCGTCGAATGTTCCGGACATCGTGCGGACCACCGCCGAGTCCGTCACGGCCAACGGCCGCACAGCTTATGCCAAGGCAATGGCGATCCAGCGTTTCCTGCGCGGCCCGGACTTCACGTATTCCCTGGAGTCACCCGTCCAGGGCGGCTATGACGGAAACGGACTGTCGGTCCTGGCGGACTTCCTGACCCAGAAGAGCGGCTATTGCATCCACTTCGCCTCCGCCATGGCGGTGATGGCCCGGCTCGAAGGCATCCCGAGCAGGATCGCCGTGGGCTACGCGCCGGGCAGGCTGACCGGCGCCACGGTGTCCGTTGCCGGCCAGGGAGCGCTCCCGGAATTCGAGGTCGACGCCCGTGATGCCCATGCCTGGCCCGAGCTGTACTTCCAGGGCCTCGGCTGGGTTCCGTTTGAACCCACCCCCTCGCGCGGCGTGGTGCCGCCCTACGCGCAGGACTCCTCAACGTCCGGCGGCGCCAGCACCAACGACCAGAACAACGACGGCCTGGTGCCGAGCAACGGTGCCACGGCACCGTCGGTGCCGGCACCGGCCCCGCTGCCCCTGCCGGGCAGCGGAACGGCCGACGCCGGGAACCAGCTGGCGCCTGCGCTCTACACTGCCGCCGGGGTTCTGCTGCTGGTCCTCCTGGCCGCCTCGCCCCGCCTGGTGCGCGGAAGCATCAGGGCAAGGCGCCTCAGGGGAACAGGCACCGGCAGGGACCGGCTGGCTGAGCCGCCACTCGTCTGGTCCGAGCTCCAGGATCTGGCCACGGACTACGGTGTGCGTCCTGAACCGAGCGAGACTCCGCGGACGTTCTCGGCCCGGCTGCGCGGCTCCGCAGCCATGGGGCGGCGGGCCGGGCCAGAACCCGACCCTCGCACCGGAGCAGGCGTAGGCACCAGAGCAGGCGTGGGCACCGGAGCAGGCGTGGGCACCGGGTCCGGCACTGGGCCAGACACCGGACACAGTCCCGACGCCGGAACCGTCCAGGCAGTGACTGACCTGACGGATGCCTACGAGCGGCATCAGTACGGCCGGCCCGCCGGCCAGGACGGCACGCGCCGCGGCCTGCAGGAGGAAACCGCCGTCAAGCACATCGGCCAGGTGCGGCAGACGCTGCGCCGCAATGCCGGCATGGTCGGCAGGCTCCGCGCCGACTGGCTGCCCCCCTCGGTTCTCTCCCGCTGGGGAGCCGTGGCGGCATGGCCTTTCCGCGTCCTCGGCCGGGTAGCGCTCCGGGTGGGACGCGCCGCCTCGGGGCTGTGGCGCAGGACCCGCAGCGGACTCCGGCGCCTCCGGGAAGGCTAGCCGGCGGGCCCCGTCATGAAGGCTCGTCCTGACGTTTGACATGTGACGGCCGCCACCTTATCGTTGAGGCAGTGGGAAAGCGCATTCCAAGGTAGTCCGGTCCGGCATCCAATGGTGGGCAATCATCGAAGATGCTCGCGGAGCAGCAAGCCCGGCGGCGCAAGGCGCGACCTTCCCGCAGGATCCGAAACCCAATGCAGGGATCCGGCGGGGCAGACGATTTGTCCAAAGGAGGACGACATGAAGAGCGACACGCACAAGCTGCGGACATCGACTGAATCGATTCAGAACGGTACGCGCCGGTCGAACAGCACCAGGAAGGCTGCCGCCAGCGGGTGGGTGGGCAGCGCCCTGGAGTATTACGACTGGTTCATCTACGCCCAGGCAGCCGCCCTGGCCTTTCCCACCGTTTTCTTCCCTGCCGGAAACCCGACCGTCGCGCTGATCGCCTCGCTCGGCACCTACGCCGTGGGATACGTCGCCCGCCCGATCGGCGCCTTCGTCCTCGGCCAGTGGGGTGACAGGCACGGCCGCAAGAACGTCCTGGTCCTGGCCATGCTGCTCATGGGCGTCTCCACCTTCGCGGTGGCCCTGCTGCCGACCTACGACCAGGCCGGCCTCCTGGCCCCGGCCCTGCTGCTGGTGCTTCGCCTCGTCCAGGGTTTCGCCGTGGCCGGGGAACTGAGCGGGGCCAGTGCCATGATCGTGGAGCACGCACCGTTCGGACGCCGCGGCTTCTACGCAAGCTTCGCCCTCCAGGGCACCCAGGCCGGGCAGATCATCGCCGCTGCCGTCTTCCTCCCGCTCTCGGCTGTGCTGTCCTCCGAAGACTTCCATGCCTGGGGCTGGCGGGTCCCGTTCCTCCTCAGCGCCCTGGTGGTGTTCGCCGGCTACATGATCCGCCGACGCGTGGAGGAGACTCCCGTCTTTGTTGAGGAGAAGGCGCACAAGGACGTTCCCAGGATGCCGGTGGTCCAGGTTCTGCGCGAAAGCGGGCTGAACGTGGTGCGGGCGGTCTGCATGACGCTGGTCAACGTTGTGGGCGTCACCGTCGCAGTGTTCGGCGCAGCCTACGCCACGCAGCCCGGGTACGGCATCGGCATGAGCACCACGGTCTATCTCTGGATTCCGGTGCTGGCCAACGTCATCGCGCTCGCCCTCATACCGTGGTTCGGCAATCTCTCGGACCGGTTCGGCCGCCGGCCGCTGATGATCGTCGGCTCGCTGGGCTCCGGCGCGCTGGCGTACGGATACCTGTACGCGGTCAGCCAGAACAACGTGCCGCTCACCATCGTCCTCGCCATCCTCATGTGGGGCACGCTGTACCAGGTCTGGAACGCCACCTTCGCCAGCTTCTTCCAGGAGCTCTTTCCCTCGCGCACGCGGGTCACCGGCTTCGCCATCTCCCAGAACATCGGCCTCCTGATCACATCCTTCCTTCCGAGCCTCTTCGCCGTGGTCGCTCCCCCGGGTTCGGCCAACGTTCCGCTCACCGTCGGGTCCATCTGCTTCGGCATCACCGTCATCGGGGCCATAGCGGCCTGGTCCGCCAGGGAGACGCACCGCATTCCGCTCCAGCAGCTGGGGACGCCGGACGCCACCCCGGTCTCCCGCGACGAGTACGCGCAGGCCCGGGCCGCGGCACGCTAAACGCTGGGAGAGCCTCCCGGCACACAAAACGACACTGGCCCGCAGGATTCCTGCGGGCCAGTGCCGTTTTGTCGTTGCGCTGCGTGTGTCCGGAGCCTGCCTCGTTAGCCGGCGTAGGGGTCGGCGATGCCGATGTACTGGGTGTACAGGTATTCCTCGATGCCTTCCAGGCCGCCTTCACGGCCCAGGCCGGACTGCTTGACGCCACCGAAGGGTGCCGCCGCATTGGAGACAACGCCGGCGTTCAGGCCGAGCATGCCGGTCTCGAGCCGCTCGCCCATCCGGATGCCGCGGTTCAGGTCCTTCGTGAAGACGTAGGCCACCAGCCCATATTCGGTGTTGTTGGCCAGGCGCACGGCCTCGTCCTCGGTGGAGAAGGTGGTGATCGGGGCGACGGGGCCAAAGATCTCCTCGGCCAGGATCCGGGTTCCCTCGGTGACACCCTTGAGGATGGTGGGCTGGTAGAAGTAGCCCGGACCGTCCACGGGGGCGCCGCCCACGACGGCGGTGGCGCCGGAGGAGAGGGCGTCGGTGACCAGTTCGTGGACCTTGTCCCGGCTCTTGGCGTCGATGAGCGGGCCGACCTTGGACTCGGGCTCGGTGCCGCGGGCGGTGGTCATGTCCTTCATCTTCGCCGCGAACTTCTCCGCGAACTCATCGGCGACGGATTCGTGCACGATGAAGCGGTTCGCGGCGGTGCAGGCCTCGCCCATGTTCCGCAGCTTGGCCAGCATGGCACCGGCGACGGCGGCATCGATGTCCGCGTCCTCGAACACCACGAACGGGGCGTTGCCGCCGAGCTCCATCGAGGTCCGCAGGACCGTCTCGGAGGCGTCGGACAGCAGGCGGCGGCCCACCTCGGTGGAACCGGTGAAGGAGAGCTTCCGCAGGCGCTGGTCCTTGATCAGCGGGCCGGTCGTGGCACCTGCCGTGGAGGTCGGGATCACGTTCAGGACGCCGGCGGGCAGGCCCGCCTCCTGCATGACTGCCGCGAACAGCTGCGAGGTCAGGGGGGTCAGGTTCGCGGACTTCAGCACCATCGTGCAGCCGGCCGCGACGGCCGGGGCGATCTTCCGCGTCGCCATGGCCAGCGGGAAGTTCCACGGCGTGATCAGCAGGCACGGACCCACCGGCTTCTTGGTCACCAGCAGCCGGGACTTGCCGTCCGGGGAGACCGAGTAACGGCCGAAGGCGCGGACGGCCTCCTCCGAGAACCAGCGCAGGAACTCCGCGCCGTAGGTGACCTCGCCGCGGGCTTCGGCCAGCGGCTTGCCCATTTCCAGGGTCATCAGCAGCGCGAAGTCCTCGGCCCGCTCGGTGACCAGATCAAAGGCGCGCCGCAGGATCTCGCCGCGCTCCCGCGCCGGCACCTTGGCCCAGGACTCCTGTGCAGCGGCGGCCGCGTCCAGCGCCGCCTTGCCGTCCTCAGGACCGGCGTCGGCGATGCTCAGCAGCGTCTTCCCGGTGGCCGGGTCCTCGACGTCGAACGTCTTGCCCGACGCCGCGGGGCGCCACTCGCCGTTGATGAGCAGGCCGGTGGGAACAGACGCGAGCAATTCGCTTTCGCGTTCTGCGGTAGCAGTGGACTGTGTAGTAACAGACACGGTGACTCCCTCGTCAGCAATCGGATTGCCGGTTATGTGCAGCTCCTGCACACGGCTTGCCGCCGCCTGCCGCCCGCTGCTTGCTTGGCTGGATTAAAGCCACGGTACTGCCGGAATCTCGGCAGTGTCTACGCATCGGCGCACTGCCCGTCCGGCCATTTGTTGTGCAGCTGCACAGCAGCTCCGGCGGCGCCGCGGGGCGGCTGAAAGCGCACCACCAAGCGGCCGCCTCAGGCCAATCGCCACCGCTGGGGCGGGGTGCGTGGGCAGCGCTGGGACCAGCTCACCGGAGCAGAGTCTCCTGTGAGGGGATTACCGCGCCGCGAGCACCGCTGAATACAGTTCCCGCTTGCTCACGCGGGTTTCCTCGGCGACGGCCGCCACGGCTTCCTTGAGCCGCACACCCTTGGCCACGAGTTCGTTCACGGCGGCCACCCCGTCCTCCGGCGTGCCGGGTGCGCGCTCCGGTGCGCCTGCCACCACCACGGCGATCTCACCGCGCACCTCGTTGGCCTCCGCCCACTGCAGCATCTCGCGGAGCGAACCGCGGAGGACTTCCTCGTAGGTCTTGGTGAGTTCGCGGCATACTGCCGCGCGCCGGTCCGGGCCGAAGCGCTCGTGCAGCGCCCGCAGCATGGCCTCAAGCCGGTGCGGCGCCTCGAAGAAGACCATGGTGCGGCGTTCGGCGTCGAGATCCGCCAGGCGCGAGGCGCGTTCGCCGGCCTTCCGCGGCAGGAACCCTTCAAAACAGAACCTGTCGGTGGGAAGGCCGGACAGGGCCAGCGCGGTGAGGACCGCGGAGGGGCCGGGGACGGCCGTGACCGTGAGGCCGGCGGCCACGGCGCCTTCGACCAGCCTGAAGCCGGGGTCGGAGACCGCGGGCATGCCGGCGTCGGTTACCATCACGAGCGTTTTTCCGGAGCGGACCTGCTCCAGAAGCTCAGCGGTCTTGGTGGCCTCGTTGTGCTCGTGGTAGCTGATGATCCGCCCGGTCACGGCGACCTCCAGGCTCTGCACCAGGCGGTGCAGGCGGCGGGTGTCCTCGGCCGCCACAATGTCCGCCGTTGCCAGCAGCTCCACCAGCCGGGCGGAAGCGTCGCCCACATTGCCGATGGGCGTTGCCGCCAGGACAATCCGTCCGGGGCCGCCGCTGCGCAGGTCCTGCTGGGTTCTGCCGGCGGTGCCCGCCGCTTCGGGGCTGCCCGCCGGTTCTGCACTGCCGGAAGGGTCGGAACTGCTGTCAGGGGCGGTGCTCGCTTCATGGTCCACGGATCCAGCCTACTGCCGCCCGGCCTTCACGCCTTTCTTCGGGTTCGAACCAGCCGCAAACGGTAGCATGGGCTCGTGACGCAGACCTCCGTGCGGCCTGACGGGGCCGAACCAGCAAGTACCCCGCCTTCCGCACTGGCCGCGGAAGGCCGCGGCCTGCACGGGAAGCGCTGGATCGCCCGCCCCTCGGAGGCCTTCACGGCAGATGCCCTGACCCGGCGCCTGATCGGCGGCATCCGCACCTGGCGGGACTACCCGCCGTCGCTCCGGCTCTGGTTCTGGCTGGTTCCGGCCATAACCGCCGTCGTGGGCGGGATCCTGAGGTTCGTCCGGCTGGAGGTCCCCCGCGCCCTCGTGTTTGACGAGACGTACTACGTCAAGGACGGCTATTCGCTGCTGGTGAGCGGCTACGAGCGGAGCTGGCCGGACAAGGCCAATGACGCATTCGTGGCCGGCAACCCCAACGTGCTGCTGAACACCCCCGAATACGTGGTGCACCCTCCCGTGGGCAAATGGATGATCGCGGCGGGCATGTGGCTGTTCGGGGCAGACAACCCCTTCGGCTGGCGGTTCGCCGCCGCGCTGACCGGCACCCTGTCCGTCGCGCTCCTCGCGCTGATAGCCCAGAAGCTTTTCGGCTCCCTGATCCTGGGCGGGGCAGCCGGCCTGCTGCTCGCCGTCGACGGGCACCATCTGGTCATGTCCCGTACGTCGCTGCTGGACATCTTCCTGATGTTCTGGGTCCTGGCCGCGTTCGGCGCGCTGTTGCTGGACCGCGACGACGGCCGGCGCAGACTCGCGGCCAGGCTCGGGAGGCAGGCGGCCGCCTCCCCTGCCGGCAGGCCATCAGCGCTCCAGCTGCTGTCCGGCCCGTGGCTGGGCGTCCGCTGGTGGCGGATAGTGGCGGGCATCTGCCTGGGCCTGGCCGTCGGCACCAAGTGGTCGGCGCTGTTCTTCCTGGCCGGTTTCGGGCTCCTGACCGTGTTCTGGGACCTGAGCGCCCGCCGGACCGCCGGCATCCGCGGCTGGATTAGCGCCGGCATCATCAAGGACGGGCTCCTCGCCTTCGTCAGCATCGTGCCCGTGGCTGCCGTGACCTACCTAGCCACCTGGACCGGGTGGTTCCGGTCCACCGATGCCTACTACCGGCGATGGGCGGAGACGAACCCCAGCGCGGAATGGGGCTGGCTGCCGGACTCCTTGCGGTCCCTGGCCCACTACCACCTTGAGGCCTACAAGTTCCATCAGGGGCTCAGCTCCGAGCATCCGTACGAGGCGAGCGCCTGGAGCTGGCTCGTGATGGGCAGGCCCACCTCGTTCTTTTACGAGTCCCCCAAGCAGGGCACTCCCGGCTGCGACTTCACCAACTGCACCACGGCCATCCTCTCGGTCGGCAACCCGCTGATCTGGTGGAGCGCCGCCATCTCGCTCGTCATCCTGCTGTTCTGGTGGGCGGGCAGACGCGACTGGCGCGCCGGAGCGGTGCTGGCCGCCGTCGGCTCCGGTTACCTGCCGTGGTTCATGTACCCGGAACGCACCATGTTCTTCTTCTATGCGGTGTCCTTTGAGCCCTTCCTGGTCCTGGCGCTCGTGTATTGCCTGGGACTGGTGCTGGGGAAATCCACCGATCCGCCGTGGCGCCGGCGCTCCGGGCTGTACGGGGTTGCCCTCTTCGTGGTGGCCGCGGTGCTCATCTCCTCCTTCTTCTACCCCGTCTGGACCGCCGAAATGATCACCTACCAGGACTGGCGGTTCAGAATGTGGATGCCTTCCTGGATCTGAGGCACGATTGCAGGTGGAACCCGGACGTGATCATCAACGATATGGAGACCCGCCTGTGAGGGAAGCAAGCACGGAACTGATGGTTGCACTGGAGGACAGCAGCAACGTCACCGACCTGCTCCTGGACTGCTACCGGCACAATCCTTCACACGCCGTCTACGCCCGCCGGGATACCGGCGGCTGGCAGAACGTCACCGCCGGGCACTTTCTTGACCAGGTCACGGCCCTGGCCAAAGGCCTCATTGCCGGCGGCCTGGCACCCGGGGACACCGTGGCCGTGCTCTCCGCCACGCGCTACGAGTGGACGCTGGTGGACTTCGCCATCTGGTTTGCCGGCGGCGTGACCGTGCCCATCTACGAAACCTCCTCAGCAAGCCAGGTGGAGTGGATCCTGTCCGACTCCGGCGCAGGGCGGATCTTCGTGGAGGACCGCCAGAAGGCGGCGCTGCTGGACCAGGTCCTGTCCGCCTCCAGCGTGCTCGCCGGCCGCCTGGTGCCGGTGGTCCGGATGGATTACGACGGCGAAGCCCCCAACCTTGCCAGCCTCGCCGCCGCGGGAGCCGGGGTGTCAGACGCAGAACTGGAGCGGCACCGCTCCGCAGCCGCGCTGCAGGACGTCGCCTCCCTCGTCTACACCTCCGGCACCACGGGCCGGCCCAAGGGCTGTGAGATCACGCACGGCAACTTCGCCCTCGTGGCCAGGAACGTCGTGGCCTTCCTGCCCGAGCTGCTGCAGCAGGAGAACGCCCGGACCCTGATGTTCCTGCCGCTGGCCCACGTGCTGGCCCGGGCCGTGCAGGTGGTGTGCCTCACGGCCGGAGTGACCCTCGGCCACAGCTCCGGCGCCGCGCAGCTGCTGGATGACCTGGGAACGTTCAAGCCGACCTTCCTGCTGGCTGTACCCCGCATCTTCGAGAAGGTCCATGCCGGGGCGGAACAAAAAGCGAAGGACGCGGGCAAGTCGCGGCTGTTCAGTGCCGCCTCACGGGTGGCCGTCCGATACTCGGAGTCGCTGGACGCCGCCGCGCGCGGGAAAGGCAGCGGTCCGGGAGCCCTGCTGCGGGCCCAGCACGCACTGTTCGACCGCCTCGTGTATCCCCGGCTGCGCCAGGTGTTCGGAGGCAGCATGAAGTACGCCGTTTCCGGCGCCAGCCCCCTCAACGCCCGCGACGCGCACTTCTTTCGGGGTGCCGGGATCGCCCTGCTCGAAGGCTACGGCCTGACGGAGACCACCGCGCCGTGCACGGTGAACACCGCCGGGCTCACCCGGGTGGGCACGGTGGGGATCCCGGCGCCGGGCACCACCATCCGCATCGCCGAGGACGGTGAGGTCCTGGTCCGTGGCATCGGCGTGTTCAAGGGCTACCACGCCAACGCGGCGGCCAACGCCGAGGCGTTCACGGACGGCTTCTTCCGCACCGGGGACCTGGGCTCGCTGGACGCCGACGGGTTCCTCACCATCACGGGCCGCAAAAAGGACCTGCTGGTCACCGCCGCCGGAAAAAACGTTGCTCCCGGGCCGCTTGAGGAGAAGATCCGCGAACACCAGCTCGTGGGCCACGCCGTGGTGGTGGGTGACGGGAAACCGTTCGTTTCCGCCCTGGTCAACCTCGACCCCGAGGGCCTCGAGCAGTGGTGCGCGGCGAACAGCGTTCCGCTGCTCAGCCCCGCGGAAGCCCGGACGGATCCCGCGGTGCGGACTGCCCTCCAGGAGGCGGTGGACCAGGCCAACAGCCTCGTGTCCAAGGCCGAATCCATCCGCAAGTTCCGGGTACTGGATGCCGCCTTCACCGTGGAGTCCGGGCACCTGACGCCCTCCCTCAAACTCAAGAGGGCCGCCGTCGTCAAGGACTTTGAAGCGGAAATCGAGCAGCTGTACGGCTGAGCGGGCCTTCCGGCCGGCTCGCCTGTCCAGCTAACCGGCCACCGCCGGCCAGCCGGTGCGGGCCGGCCGCTACAGGTTGACGGGCCGGGCTGTGCCCGTCTCCGGAACGTCGTCGGCGTCGTCCTTCACGCCGCTGTCCTCCGCGTCGCCGCCCTTGCGGCCCTTCCGGGCCGGGGCCAGACCGCGGCGCCTGCGGGTGGGCCAGGTCAGGATCAGCGTCACCACGGCCAAGATCAGGACAAGCGCTGCGATGACCAGGCCGGCGTCAATCCAGAACTGCCCGGGGAAGAGCCGGATGAGCGTGTCCTCCAGCGCAAACGTCCAGGATCCGGCGGCAAAGAAGATCTGGTGGAACTCGGTGAAGAACTGCTGCCAGCCGAGGGCGGCCAGCGTGCCCAGGCCGATGATGAGCACCAGGGTCACGATGGAGCCGGCGAACAGCCCCCGGCGGACTCCGCCGGGCGTGCGCCGCCGCAGGTAGATGATGGCGATGATGCTGATCAGGACCAGCAGTGCCCCGGCCCCGAAGGCGGACAGGAAGACGAGTTTGACGTCGGCCATGTGGCTGACCTCGCCGTCCTTGAACAGCTTTTCGCCGCTGCGGTTGACCAGTTCGCCCAGGTAGCGCGGACCGGACCAGTTGCTCAGGTAGTCCACGGCGTAGGAGCCGTAGGTCATGCGGTCGTCCGCGTTGAAGCCGTAGCCGTCCCCGGGGAAGCCGGGCCGGTGGTACTCGGCCCAGAGGAAGAGCGGGCTGGTCACGGCGCGCACGGCGAGGACCAGGAGGATCACCGGGTAGAAGATGGCCAGCAGGACCTGGAGGAACCGCGGCAGCACCGGCTTGGCCCTGGCTGCCTGCTCGCGCTCCGCGTTGCGGCGCTCCACTTCCTCCTGCGGGGGACGGACCTGCAGCGCCGATGTGGGGAGCGGCTCGCTGTAGTGCGTGCCCATGGCGGAGGAACGGCCCGGCTGGCGCGTGTCCGCGCTCCGCCCTGAGCCGGCGTCCTGGCCTGCCGGCGCGATCCGGCCGGGCCCAGCGTCCCGGTCGGTTTCAGCGTCCGGGTTGGTTTCGCCGTTCCCGGCGGCAGCCGCCTCCGCCGCCTTGCGGTCGGCACGGCTTTCCGGCTGGACGGCAGCCGAACCGGCCCCAACTGAAGCGGCTCGAGCCGAACCGGCTGCAGCGGAAGCGGCTGCCGGACGTGAAGCGGCACCAGCCGGCTGGTTTGCGGCAGCACCGGCGGCCGGACGTGCTGCAGAGGCGGAGGCAGCACCGGCGGCGCCCTCCCCCTCGGCGCGCGCTGCAGGCGCGGGCTTCATCCATTCAAACGCCGGCTCGTCGGTGTCTTCCGCGGGATCCAGGGCGGGGTTCGCCGCCGGATCCAGCCGCGGATCAAGGCGTTCGGACGGTGTCGGAGTATTGTCTTTCACTGCAGCTTCACTTCCGTAGGCGTCCACACTCCATGGTCACCGGGAATGCCGGGCCACGCAGCGCTCTGTATCTCCCCAAGAGCCTACCGTCAGCCGCTCCGGCACCGCGATGTGCCACCCCGCCACCTGCATGAATAATCGGCCGGCAGTAATAATCAGGCTGCAAGTTCAGTAGAGCCGGTGTCCTGGCTTCCCAGGTCGCCGCGGGCGCCGGAGCGGTAGGCCCGTCCGCCGCACACCAGCACATATAACCAGTATGCCGCCAGCACGGCCGCGCCGATACTGATTTTCGCCCACACCGGCAATGCGCTGGGCGTAACAAAGCCCTCCACGAGGCCCGAGACGAACAGCACCAGGACCAGGCCCAGCGCCACAGTGATCATGGACCGGCCCTCTGCCGCGACGGCGCGGGACCGGGTCCGGTTGCCCGGCGACACCATAGCCCAGAAGATCCTCAGCCCGGCCGCGCAGGCCACGAACACCGCCGTCAGCTCCATCAGGCCGTGCGGCAGGATATAGCTCAAGAACACGTCCGTCTTTCCCACCGCGGCGAACACTCCGGCGGCCACGCCCACGCCCTGGGCGTTGCTGAACAGGATCATGGGCACCCAGAAACCGGTGATGCCCAAGGCCACCGCCTGGGCACTGATCCAGGCGTTGTTGGTCCAGACGGCACCGGCGAACGACGCCGCCGGGTTCTCCGAGTAATAGTCGATAAAGTCCTGCTCGACGTACCGCTGGACTTCCGCTTCCGAGGCAACGGCCCGCAGGGCCTCGGGCGAGGTGCCGATCCACAGGGCAAAGGCGCAGCCCACAAGGCAGAACGCGGCGCCGCAGGCCACGGTCAGCCAGCGGATCCGGTACAGGGCGGCCGGGAGCGAGAGCACAAAGAACTGCGCCAGGTCCTCCATGAAGTTCGACCGCGCACCGGTGAAGCGGGTGCGCGCCTG
The DNA here is from genome assembly GCF_046536215.2 of Arthrobacter globiformis. Classification (GTDB taxonomy): domain Bacteria; phylum Actinomycetota; class Actinomycetes; order Actinomycetales; family Micrococcaceae; genus Arthrobacter; species Arthrobacter globiformis_E. The sequence continues at coordinate 1,546,965 of NZ_CM143421.1, forward strand.
CGCCAGCGTGGCGGACAGGGACGCGGACAGGCCGCTTTCCGGCCCGGTGGAACGCAGCAGGGACAGGTGCGCGGAGGTGACCTGGTACAGGCGCAGCAGTTCGTCGGCGTCGGCACCGTTCAGGCGCCGCTTGTTCGCCAGATGATGCAGCCGCGACCATATGTCCGAGTTGACGGCGGAGAAGGCGTCCATGTCCACGCTCCTACCCTAGCCTGCGGAGAACTAGACTTAGGCGACCGGTGGCCGGAACGACGTACGGGGCAGGAATTTGAGTCCACTCATCACAGGCGAGGCAGTTGTCCTTGAACTCCGTCCGGCGTCCTTCGCGGCACGCTCCCTCGGCCTGTTGCTCGACGTCGTGGTGCATACCGCGCTGCTGATAGGCATCATGATGGCAGTGGGCGCCGCCCGGGATGAGTTCGACGAGGCTGCCGCCACGGCGCTGACCCTCGTCAGCGTGGTGCTGTGCTTCGTCATCATCCCGGCAACCGTGGAGACCCTGACCAGGGGCCTCTCGCTCGGGAAACTGGCGGCCGGGCTGAGGATAGTGCGTGACGACGGCGGGGCCATCCGTTTCCGCCACGCCGTCGTCAGGGCGCTGGTCGGCTTCCTGGAGATCTACCTGACCTTCGGCGGCGTTGCCATCGCCGTCGCCCTCTTCGATGGCCGGTCCCGCCGGCTGGGCGACATTGTGGCGGGCACCTACTCACTGCGGCGCCGGGTCCCGGTGGAGCCCACGATCGTCCCCGTCACGCCGCGGCACCTCGCCGCCTGGGCGGACGCCGCGGACATCGGCCGGATTCCGGATGCCCTCGGGCGCCGTGCCGCCCAGTTCATGCGCCAGGCGCCGCGGATGTCGCCGTTGTCGCGCAGCGGCATGGCCGCAGCCCTCGCCACCGAGATGTCCGGGTATGTGGCACCGTCACCGCCGCCGGGAACCACTCCTGACGACTATCTGGCTGCGGTGCTGGCCGAACGCCGCGCGCGCGAACTCCGCCGGCTGGGCGCGGCGCGGACGGAAAGCAACCGGATCGGGGAACGGCTGCACCTGCTGCCGTTCAGGGCGTCGGACAGCTAGTACTGCCCTGGCGTTAGGCGCGGCGCGTTTGGCGCGGCGCGTCAGCGCCTGGTATTGCGCGTCAGCGCTTCGCGTACTGGGCCCAGGGGATGTTCCAGTCGCCGTAGCCCTCGAGGGGCTCCACCGGCGCAGCCCCCGTGTTCAGGACCTGGACGACGTCGCCGGACTTCATGTTGTTGAAGAACCAGGAGGCGTCCACAGGCAGCAGCCCGACACAGCCGTGCGAGACGTTGGATACGCCGACGTAGCCCCATGCCGACTCAAGCGCCTGGTGGACGTAGACGCCGGAGGACGTGAGCCTGTTGGCGTACTCCACGGTCAGCGGCGGGTAGTAGCCCTTGTCGCCGGGCTTCAGGCCGATGCTTCCGGCGTTGAACTTGGAGTGCCGTTCCTGCTCCATGATCACGGCGTAGCCGGACGGGGAAAGCCAGTCGGAGCCGCCGAGGGTGACCGGTGCGGTCCTGACCAGCTTGCCGTCGAAGTAGACCTTCATGGTCTTGGTGTTGTCGTCCACCACCGCCAGGCGCTGCTGGCCCACCTTGAACTGCACCTTGGCGTTGAAGTTGCCGATCATGCCGTTGCCGAAGTCCAGCCCGAACAGCTTCATGTCCACGGTGACCTGGCTGTTGGAGGCCCAGAACTTCTCGGGGCGGATGCGGACCTTCTGGTCCGAGTACCAGTGCCAGGCCACGGGCTGCTTGGAGGAGACCGTAATCTTGACGGCCTTTTCCACCGCGGCCTTGTTGGTAACGGGCTCGCTGAAGACGATGTCGATGGGCTGGCCCGCGCCCACCGTGGAGCCGTTCTCCGGGAACACGGCGGCGTCTGCCTCGTTGGCGGGCTCCACGGTGGTGAAGGTCTGGACCTTCTTGGTTTCCCGGCCCGCCCCATCCACGATCGTGTAGCTGTAGTTGTACGGCGTGTTGAAGGCCAGCGGGTCCACGGCCGTCCATGTGCTGCCGTCGGCGCTGACAGTGCCCTTGACGGCCTCTCCCCCGGCGGCCGGCTCCAGCACAACGTCCTGGACACGGCCGTTGACCGCCTTGACGGAGGGCGCCACCGCGGGGTTGACACCCTTGGCGCCGTCGAGCGGTGTCACGCCAAGCTCCACGGCCTTAACCACAGGAGTGGCCAGGCCGGGCTCGTTGCGCACGGGGCTGGAGGCTTCGGATTGGGGCGCCGGGTTGGCCCAGCCAGGAGCGGTGGCGACGCCGATTCCGCCGGCCGCAACAGCAGCGCAAATGGCAACGACGGCGATGATCTTGCCGGTTTTCCGGTTGTTCTTTTCCGTCATGACTGGTTTCTCCGTGTCCCACCGGGCTGCCCATCGGCATCCGTCCGTGTGCCCAGCGGTAACGCTGACCAGCCAATTTTATCGCACGGCATAGCTGACCCCGGCCGCCGTGAGGTGCACGGCGCGCCGGGATCCTGGGTAAGACGCGCTGCTAGTAGCGGTAGTGCTCCGGCTTGAACGGGCCGGCCGCGTCCACGTCCAGGTAATCGGCCTGGTCCTTGGACAGTTCGGTCAGCTCCACGCCCAGGGCATCGAGGTGCAGGCGCGCCACCTTCTCGTCCAGGATCTTGGGCAGCACGTAGACCTGGTTTTCGTATTCCCGCTCGCCTTCGGGCTGGTCCTTCTTGGTGAACAGCTCGATCTGGGCGATGGTCTGGTTGGCGAAGGAGTTGCTCATGACGAACGACGGGTGGCCGGTGGCGTTGCCGAGGTTCAGCAGGCGCCCTTCGGACAGGACGATGATGGACCGGGTGCTGTCCGCCGCGTCGCCGCCGAAGACCCATTCGTGGACCTGGGGCTTGATCTCGACCTTCCGGATGCCGGGGATCCGGGCGAGGCCTGCCATGTCGATCTCATTGTCGAAGTGCCCGATGTTGCCCACGATGGCCTTGTTCTTCATGCCGGCCATGTGCTCGGCCATGATGACGTCCTTGTTGCCCGTGGTGGTGATGAAGATGTCGCCCTGCTCCAGCACGCTCTCCAGCTTGGCCACCTGGTAGCCGTCCATGGCGGCCTGCAGCGCGCAGATGGGGTCGATTTCGGTGACGATCACGCGGGCACCCTGGCCGCGGAGCGCCTCGGCGGCACCCTTGCCGACGTCGCCGTAGCCGCAGACGACGGCGACCTTGCCGCCGATGAGAACGTCGGTGGCCCGGTTGAGGCCGTCCGGCAGGGAGTGCCGGATGCCGTACTTGTTGTCGAACTTGCTCTTCGTCACGGAGTCGTTGACGTTGATGGCCGGGAAGAGCAGCTTGCCCTGTTCGGCGAGCTGGTAGAGGCGGTGCACGCCTGTGGTGGTTTCTTCGCTGACACCGTGGATGCCGGCGGCGAGCCGGGTCCACTTCTTCGGGTCCTCGGCCAGCGTCCGGCGCAGGACGTCCAGGACGATCCCGTATTCCTCGGGGTCGTTGGCTGCGGCGACCGGAACGGCGCCTGCCGCCTCAAACTCCACGCCGCGGTGCAGCAGCAGCGTGGCGTCGCCGCCGTCGTCGAGAATCATGTTCGGGCCCAGCTCGGGGTCCGTGTCAGCACCGGGCCAGGTGAGGATCTGCTCGGCGGTCCACCAGTATTCCTCCAGCGTTTCACCCTTCCAGGCGAACACGGGAACGCCCTGCGGGTCCTCCACGGTGCCGGTGCCAACCACGACGGCGGCGGCGGCCTCATCCTGGGTGGAGAAGATGTTGCAGGAGGCCCAGCGGACCTCGGCGCCGAGGGCCGTAAGGGTCTCGATGAGCACGGCGGTCTGCACCGTCATGTGCAGCGACCCGGCGATGCGGGCGCCCTTGAGGGGCTGGCTGGCTCCGAATTCCCGGCGCAGCGACATGAGTCCCGGCATCTCGTGCTCCGCGAGCCGGATCTGGTGGCGCCCGGCCTCGGCCAGGGAGATGTCGGCAACCTTGTAATCGATCGTCATGGGGATCCTTTGCTGTATCCGGCGTCTAGCCTTCTGCGGTGCTGGCTGGGTGTTAGGCGGTGGGGGCGGCCGCTGCGGGGCCGGCGTCGTGCTGGTCCGACCGGGCGGCCGTGGCTGCGGCGCGCAGTTCCGGGGGAAGCAGCAGCGGAATGCCGTCTTCGATCGCGTACCGCACCCGTTCCCCGCCCTCCGCCGCCGACGTGGAGACGAGTTCCTCGCCCTCCTGGGTCAGAGCCGATCCGGTGACCGGGCACCGCAGAACGGACAACAGTTCAGAACTGATCTTTGGCATGGTGGAGGCTCCCTGCTGGGCACAAGCACTGTGGCTGACGGATTTCAGCTTCCAGCCTACCGCCAGTTCGGCGCCAGGACGGTCCCCGCCGGCCTCAGGACGGTTCGCGCAGGATGCGCAGGTGGCCGCGCCGGGTGCCCTCGGTGGCGGCGGGCGCTTCCAGCGCCGAGTGGGCGGCGCGCTGGCCTGCGGCCGGGGCCGCCGGGCGGGACGCAGCCTCACGGACGGCGTCGGCCAGGGCGAGGAGGTCGTCGGGACCGGGCTGCGGCGGCTGCGACGGCATGGCCAGGCGGAGCACTTCCCAGCCGCGCGGGACGGTCAGCGAACCGGCATGCTGCTCGCACAGGTCGTAGCAGTGCGGCTCCGCGTAGGTCGCCAGTGGGCCGAGGACAGCGGTGGAGTCCGCGTAAACGTACGTCAAAGTTGCCACCGCGGACTGGCGGCAGGCTGACCTGGAACATTGACGTATTGCACCCACGAAAACACAGAATACTCCGCCTCAGGCAGTTTTCCCGACATTGACGACCGGCCCGCGCCACGGCAGCGGCGCTCCGGTCCGGTTATGTCGCGCAAATCATTCGGCGGGTCTAAAGTCTGTATATGCAGTCATCGCACCATGCTTCGGGTTTTACGGTCCGGTTGGCTGACCCGGAAACGCCCCGGGACGCTGCCGGGACCCCCGCTGGCCGGAGCTTCACACAGCGCCGGCGCAACCGGCACGGCCGCGGCCTCCGGGGCGAACTGCTGCTGCCCACGCTGCCCGGCTACCGAAGCCGCTCGGACCGGTTTGATGAACTCGTCATGGACTCCGCCCAGCGGCTCCACGACATCTGGGGCAAACCGCTCGACGGCGTCCGGTTCGCGGTCGATGAGATCCCGCCGAACCTGGAACAGCTCGTGGCCGAAGGGTCGCCCGCTCCGATGGGCTGCTACACCCCCGCCACCGAGGACGAGGGCCCCATCATCACGCTGTACCGCCGGGTGGTTGAACAGGCCTGCCCCGTCAAGGAGGAACTCCAGGACCTGGTGCATGACGTGGTGGTGGAGCACACCGCCGAGATGCTGGGCGTGGCCCCGGAAACCCTGGACCCGGTGTACCGCCGGCGCTACTGAGCGCGCCTCATACCGGCGGCTAGTAGCCAAGCGTCACCGGCACTTTTTCCTGTCCCTCCGCGCCCGGGGCAATGGCCACGGTGGACACATCGTTCCGGCCATCCCGTTCGAGCAGCACAGCGCCGTAGGCCGCTCCGCCGGAGGCGGACACGAGATAGCCGACGACGGCCGAGTCACCGATCTCGTCGGCCGCTGTGAGGGTGGTGGTGGTGCCGGCGGCAATGTCTGCGGTGGCCGCGGTACGGAGTTTTCCGTCCGCCGTGATCGGGGTGTAGGAGATGGTGGCCCTGTCGTCCAGGGCGCCGAAGACCAGCTGCCGCTCCCCGCTTTGGGGAAGCGGGACCACGTGCTGGCTGCCGAGCTGGGCGCTGGCCGGCGACCACGCGAAGTCCAGGCTCTGGCTGGCCTTCAGCCCCCGGCTCACCCGTGCGGCTGCCACGATGCTGACGTCCGACGTCGCCGAAACGGTGTACTTGCCGGCGGGAACGCCGGCCAGGGGGACTTCGGTAACGGTGCCGGCCTTCGCGGTGACAACGCCCCCGCGCGGAAGGGCCTGCTGCCCGGCGCGGCCAAACAGCTTCACCTCCACCACGGCGTCCGACGGGCCGGGAACGGTGATCTGCAGCGACGGGCCGGCGTCGTCAAAACCGGATTCGCCGGTGAGTGACTTCACGTCCCCGGCGTCCTGGATGTCGATGCCGGTCATCACCTGGGACGGCGCCGCGGATGTTCCGGGCGCGATGAAATCCACGCCGCCGGAGGTCAGTCCGCGGAGCACACTCTGCTGGATGAAGGCGCTGACGGGCCCGCCCGAGCTCCGGACGTGGACGCTCAGCCGTTCTTCTCCGGGAGCGAGACCGGCGAGCACGATCGACCGGGTAGACTTCGGTCCCACCAGCAGGCCGCGGCTGCCCGAGGCCTTGATCTGGCCGGCCTTTCCGTAAAGCTCAAGGTTCACCGTGGCGGGGGTGGTGGAGGCGTTGCTGAGGTGGATGACACTGCTGCGGCCCACCGCGGTGTTGGCGCCGCTGAGCCAAAGGTCGTTCGAGGGGGTTTGGCAGGCGGCAGCCGCCGAACCCTGCAGGTCACCGTCAGTTGCCGTGGAGGCCATGAGGGCCGCGGCCGCAGGCTGCCGGTTGGCGAGGGCGTCGGCGGACAGCACGCTGACGTCGTCCACGGCCTGCCCCTCGACAACCCCGGCGAGCACTCCGGAGGAGCCTGCCGGAGCCGTCGCCGAGGCGGGCGCCTTGGCGATCCGCTGCAGCTCGGACCCCTTCAGCGCGGAGAGCGCGCTGCCGGGAAGGCTGCCGCCCGCCCCGCTGACCACCGCCGCGGACACGGCGCTCTTGGCCGTGGCGGACTCGGGGCTGAACTGGGGGTCGGTTCCTACCGGTGTTCCTTCGAGGAGCCGTGCCGGAGCAGGGCAGACGTCCTGGACGCTTCCGGCCGGCACGGCCGCTTCCGCCGCAGCGAGGGGCTTGGCCGCCGACGGCTGCGGCGCCAGGCTGGCTCCTACGACAACGCCTCCGCCGGCGGCGACGAGGACCACACCGGAGAGTACCCCCGCCACGATGCCGCGCCGGCCGGCAACACGGGTGGCGCCACCGGACCGGGACCCGGAGGCGCCGGTTCCGGAAGCGCTGCCGCCGGCAGCTTTTCTTCCCTTAGCCCGGGCTTCCCGTCCGCTGCCCCGCTTGGCCGGCGTCCCGCCGTCGTTCTCTTCCTCATGCATTCTGGTATTCCTTACGCAGGGACCCTTCGTCCCTGGACAGGCCGGTGTTGGGGCGCCGCGCCGGCATCGGCAGCGCCAGCAGGACGGTCAGGCCAATGACGGCGGCCTGCAGGATGCCGGCCCAGAGCGCCCAGGGGCTTTCGTACCTGACCGTCACCTGGCCGGCCTGCGGTGGCAGCGTGAAGGCCTGGGACCAGCCGGAGGTGGTGGAGGTCAGTTTGCGGCCGTCGAGCCAGGCGGTCCAGCCGGGATCTGCCCGCTCGGCAAGCACCAGCAGCCGGCCCTCCGGCCCCTTGGGCACCGAGGCCTGCGCGCCGGTCAGGTCCGAGGGAACCAGCCCGACCGTGGCGCCCTTGCTGTCCACAATGCGCACCCGGTGGGCGACATCGGCCGGCTGCAGGACGGCGTCGTTCAGGGGTGTAACACGCCAGAGCCAGCCCGAGTCCGTAGGCCCGACGGCGGTCAGCCCGGGAACCGCGTCCATCCGGCTGGCGGTCAGCTGGGCTGCCGTGTCCGCGGAGCGCAGGACGACGAATCCGACGCCGAGACGCTCCAGCTCGGGCCGCGGGTCGACGCCGCGGGCGGCCACCAGGGTGGCGACGCTGGTGCGCAGCGCCGAGGTGACCTCGTCGTCGTCGCGGACCGATTCCTGCCCGGGGTTGCCCAGGACATTCCGGGCGGCCGCGATGGTGGAGAGGCTGTCCAGCGTAGTGCCTCCCCCGCGCATCAGGGTGGCGCTGTACGTTCCGTCGTCCCCGGTGCTGATCAGCAGCGTCCGGGTCCGCTCCGGGCCCTCGCCGCGGTCCACGGCGGTGGCGGGCAGTATCCGCGGGTCAGTGGGGCCCACGAGCCGGGGCGTCCCGAGGTCCGCCGTGTCTGCCTGCACCGCGGCGTCGGCCGGCTGCAGCACGTTCTGCACCGTCCAGGCCGCCAGCCCGGCCAGCGGTCCGGCGAGCAGGAGCACCAGTGCCAGCGCCGCGGCACCGCGGGCCACGGCACTGGGCCGCGCTCCCCCGTCACGGGTCACGCCGTCCGGTCCGGCGCCGGCGAGCGTCAGCAGGCCGTCGCCGCCGATGATGGCCGCCCCCAGCAGCGCGAACACGGCGGCGGAAACGGCCGGACCCGTGAATGGCACCACGAGCGACTGGGGGCCGGCCCCGGTGGCCACGTGCGCCGCCAGCCACCCGCCGGCCAGGACCACGAGTGCCGCCACCCAGAGGGCCCTGGCGATGCGGCCGCGGCGGTCCGCGTGGACACGGAGCGGAACGAAGAGCGCGGCAACGGCCAGCGCCAGCAGCGGGGCTCCGACCAGAAGGGCCAGCAGCAGCGCCCAGGGGACGGAGCCGCCGGAAAAGAGCGCTAGCCCGGCAAGGCCGCCGGCGGGGTCGAAGCTGAGCGGCTGGCCCAGGATCTGCTGCCATGCCGGCGCGCCGTCGAAGGGCAGCGGAAGTCCAGGGTCAGCCAAGAGTGCCCTGGGCCGGTCGAGGGTGGACAGCGCAAACGGCACAAACAGCGCAGCGCTCGGCAGGAGTGCCCACCACAGCGTGCGTCCGCGCTTCCCCAGCAGCAGGCTCAGGAGAATGATGACGACGGCGGCCGGCAGCAGGAGCGACGGTGCGGCGGCGGTGATGGCCGCCAGCGCCAGCCCGGCGGCTGCGGCTGCCGTCCATGACGGCGTGCCATTGACTCCGGGCTTGGCCGGCGGCTGGTCCGCAGGGCTGCCGGCCAGAACAGGCGCGAAGCGGCCGCGGCCGAAGGCGGAGCCGGTGGCCCGCAGCAGCGCCAGGACCAGCAGCGGCATCAGAAGGTGCGCCAGCAGGGCCCCGATGCGCCCCTGGTTGACGGCCACCTGAAGCGCTGGCGCCGCCGCCCAGACCAGGGCAGCCGCCAGCCGGAAGCGGCGGTAGGAGGTCAGGGCACCGGAAGCGAACCAGGCGGTCAGGCCGGAAAGCGGCATGGCCAGCAGGAGCAGCCAGATGACGGCGCCGTTGGCGTTGCCTCCGCCCAGCAGCCCGAGGATCCAGAGGACATAGCCGAAGGGGTCGCCGTGCCCGGGAAGCCCGGCGCCCAGCCCGATCCACCAGCTGGAGGCGTGGTGCCAGATGTCCTCCAGCCGGGCCGAAACCGGCAGGAGCGCCCCGCCGGCGGCAGCGTCGGCCTGGAAAAGCGCGGCAAGGCCGGCGAAAGAGGCCGCGGTGGCAAGGATGGCAGCGGCGACGGCACCGTTGCCCACCCAGCCCCGCCCGTTCGTGGACAGGGCTGCGAAGTCATCGGTCGAATCGCCGCTGGGCTGTTCCTCCAGCGGGTCATTGCTGTCCTCGGAGGCCCGCGTATCGTCCGCGCCCAGGGCTTCCATCAGGGAGCGCCGGTGCCCCCACACCTCGCGCCGCTCGGTCTGCAGCGCCTTGACCACGGAGCGCCGGACGCGACGGGTGCGGGCAGCGTTGCGCCGCCCGCGGGCGAGGGCGGCGGGCCTGGCGAGGGCCGCCGCGGTGGCCAGGAGCTGCGAAAAACCGTACCCGGGATCCTTCACGGCGATGCTGAAGACCAGCCGGAGCAGGCTGCCAAGGAGGGCGCCGACGGCGTGCAGCGGCAGCGCCCACAGCGGTGCGTGCTTAAGCCGGAGGTGAACCTGTGCCCGGCGCGCGGCCGAGGCGGTGCCGAGGGCATGCGGCCGGTGGGAGACGTGGAACATCCGCGCGCTGGGAACCACCACAACCCGGTGTCCGGCCAGCCGGTTGCGCCAGCAGAAGTCGACGTCGTCGCCCGTGCCGGGAAGCGCCGGGTCAAAGCCTTTGAGGTGTTCCCAGATGTCCCGCCGGACCAGCATGCCGGCGGAGTTGACGGCGAAGGTGTCGGAACGTCCGTCGTACTGCCCCTGGTCAAGCTCGTCCGCCTCGATCAGTGTCAGCCGTTCGGCCCAGCGGCTGGTGGAAAGCCCGACGTCGATCAGGCGCCTTTTGGCGTTCCAGTCCAGTTGCTTGCAGCCCGCGACGGTGACGGAAGGGGCACGCTCCACGGCGTGCAGCAGCTCGGCCAGCGCCTCAGGGGCAGGTGCCGCGTCGTCGTGCAGGAGCCAGATCCATTCCGACCGGTCATGTGTGCCCTGCGGTTTCCACGGGGCCAGGGCGGCGAGACCGGCGCGTACCGCGGCGCCCATCCCCGTCCTGCCGCCATTGGCGGTGATGACGTTGGCCTCACCAAGGGCGCGCTGCAGCAGGGCAGCCGAAATGTCCTGCGAGCCGGTATCCACCCCGATCACGGTGTCCGCCGGCCGGGTCTGTCCGGCCAGCGCTGAAAGTGTCCTGGGCAAATAATCACTGCCGTTGTGGGCTACCACAACGGCAGTGACGTGTACTTCCTGAAGAATTAGACCGCTCGCTTCCTCAGCCGTCGGCGCTCACGCTCGGAGAGGCCACCCCAAATCCCGAACCGTTCGTCATTCGCCAGCGCGTATTCAAGGCACTGCGACCGCACGCTGCACGCTCCGCACACTTTCTTGGCGTCCCGCGTGGAACCGCCCTTTTCCGGGAAGAAGGCCTCCGGATCTGTCTGTGCGCACAGGGCGTCAGTCTGCCACCCAAGCTCGCCTTCGTCGTCGAAATCCTGCCCCAGGGGCAAGCCGATCCACACCGGCTGCGCCAGGGTGGAGGATGCCGGATTCCGGATCTCCATGGGGGGATCGAGATCGTCCTCGTCCTGCTCCGGTTGACCGGCCAGCAGGGATTCATTCTGGAGAGCGTCATGCTGCGCCAGAAAGGCCGTGGCCTGGTCCTGCAGCGAGGCAGACGTGTCCTGGTTGTACCGCTCTGCGGCGTCCGGATCTGCCGGATCTACGTACCAGTCGCTGGGTACCCCCCGAGACCTGTACTTTGCTGTGGCCTGGCCGGCCATAACAGCATCATCATGCATACGCTCCGCTTGCCCCATGGCGTCCCCTCCTGAGTAGTGCGGCCCCCGGCCCGACGTTCAGGACACTACGTGGAGTTCCTGAGAGTTCGCCGCGGCTTTTCGATATCTAATTACACGCGTGTAAGTAGGGGGAGTCAAGCCGCGACGGAATAATAATCAATACCCTGGCCGATCAGCAGGCGCGCCACGCCCGGGAATTATTTTGCGGCACCGCACGGAACCCGCCGCGAATTTGACAGCAACCTTAGTATCTGGTTCGGCGCAGGCGCAATTCCGGCGATTCTTCCGCACGCCAGGAGTTTAAGGCAAACGACGTTACAAACTGTTGTGCCGGAGATCACGCCCAAAGGCGTGGCAAGATGAAGCCATGAACATCCCGGCCACTGACCTCATGACGGCCCTGCGCTCGGGCCACTCCACATCGCCGCGCCTGACCTGGTACGGACCCGACGCGGAGCGGGTGGAACTCTCCGGGCGCGTGCTGGACAACTGGGTCGCGAAGACCAGCAACCTGCTCCAGGACGAACTCGATGCGGAACCGGGAATGCGGCTGCGGCTGGACCTTCCCGCGCACTGGAAATCCATCATCTGGGCCCTTGCCGCCTGGCAGCTGGGCATGGAGGTGGTGCTCGGATCCGGCGACGCGGACCTGCTCGCCACCGCCGAGCCGGACGCCGCAGAGGACGGATTCGACGCCGTCGTTGCCGTTCCGCTGCCGGCGCTGGCAATGCGGTGGCCCGGGGACCTGCCGGCCGGAGTCCTGGACTACGCCGCGGAGGTCCGCTCCCACGGCGACGTCTTCATGGCCCACAACGACCCCGATCCGGGGGCTCCCGCCGTCCGCAGCTCCGAGGGTTCAGCCGTCCGCCACGAGGCCCTGCTGGCGGAGTTTGCCGCCGGCCACGAGCCGAGCGCCAGGCTCCTGGTGCGCGCGGCCGACGGCCTCGAGTCGGCGCTGGCCAACGCCCTCGGCGCGTGGAAGAACGACGGCTCGGTGGTCCTGGTCCACGGCGACGTGGAACTGACGGAGAAGCTTCTCGCTGCGGAGCGCATCCACGGCGAGTGAGCTGGACTGGACCTAGCTCGGGCGGACGGGCCGCTCGGGGTCGTCCACGTCCAGTTCCAGGACGCGCTCCGCCGGCTGGGCGGCATGGTGGTGGACCTCGATGATCTCGTGGTCGTGCGAGAACTCCGGCTCCTGGTCCAGTTCCTGGTTGAAGACGAGGAACCGGTAGGCAAAGAACCGGACCACCGTGGCCACGAGAATGCCAACAACGCCAGCGGCGAAGAGCATGTTCTTGTCCGTGACGCCCAGCGAATACTTTGCCAGGGCGGTAAACCCGGTGGAGATGCCGATGCCGATGCCGTTGATGAGGATGAACATCAGGAATTCACGGAGCACGTTGGCCTGGCGGCGGTGCCGGAACGTCCAGAGTCGGTTGGCGATCCAGGAGAACACGGTGGCGACCGTGGCGCCCACAAAGCGGGCCTTGGCCTCGCTGTCCGTCATGGGTCCGTGCATCAGGTAGTACGTCAGCCCGTTGTCAATGACAAACGCCACACCGCCCACGGCACCGAACTTCGCCACCTCGCGCCAGAAAAGCGAGGCGAGTCCCCGGATGCGCTCTGCAAGTGTGTTAATCATGACCCTCCGTGGCCGTGTGAATACTGGGGGCCGTTGGGCCAAGCTCCCATTTTAGCCCCGTTTCCCGGGAGTATCCTCAGAGCACCCCGGCACTGGACGGCCCCAGCCGCGGCCGCGCCGCCAAAATCGTGCGACTTGGGGAGCTTCACAGCCATGAAAGACGGCAACCGCGCTCTCTTTCTGTACGCTGGAACATGTGACTTTTCCAGTAATCGGCGTGGTTGGCGGCGGCCAGCTTGCGCGCATGATGGCCCCTGCCGCCACCGCCCTGGGCTTTGAACTCCGTGTTTTGGCCGAAGGCGAAGACGTATCCGCGGTCTCCGCTGTCCCCAACGCCCCTGTGGGCGACTACAAGGACCTCGATGCCCTGATGGAATTCTCCAAGGGCCTCGACGTGATGACCTTTGACCACGAGCACGTCCCGGGCGACCACCTCTATGCCCTGATCGAAGCCGGGGTCAACGTCCAGCCCGGCCCCGACGCGCTGGTCAACGCCCAGGACAAGCTGGTCATGCGCGCCGCCATCGACCGGCTCGAGCTGCCCAACCCCGAATGGGCCGCGGTGGACGACGTCGCCGGCCTCGTCAGCTTCGGGCACCGGATCGGCTGGCCCGTGGTGCTCAAGACCCCGCGGGGCGGCTACGACGGAAAGGGCGTCCGCATCGTCGGCTCCCCCGAGGAAGCCGCAGAGACCGCCGACTGGTTCGAGTCCATGAGCCCGCTCCTCGCCGAGGCCAAGGTCGAGTTCAGCCGCGAGCTCTCGGCACTCGTTGCCCGCACCCCGGATGGCGCGTCCCGCGCCTGGCCGGTGGTCCACACCATCCAGGTGGACGGCGTCTGCGACGAAGTGATCGCGCCGGCACAGAACATCTCCCTTGAGGTGGCTGCAGCCGCCGAGGAGGCTGCCCTCCGGATCGCGAACGAGCTCGGCGTCACCGGCGTCATGGCCGTGGAAATGTTCGAGACGCCCGGCAGCGGCGCCGGCTTCCTGATCAACGAATTGGCGATGCGGCCCCACAACACGGGACACTGGACGCAGGACGGCTCCGTCACCAGCCAGTTCGAACAGCACCTGCGGGCGGTCCTGAACCTGCCGCTCGGTGCCACGGACGTGCTGGGCCAGGTCGCCGTGATGAAGAACTTCCTGGGCGGCAACAACCAGGACCTCTTTTCCGCTTTCCCGGCCGCGCTGGCGGCGGAACCGGCCGCCAAGGTGCACTGCTACGGCAAGTCCGTGCGCCCCGGCCGGAAAATCGGCCACGTCAACCTGGTGGGCGCGTCCGCTGCGGACGTCGACTCGCTCCGCCAGCGCGCCACCACTGTGGCCAACATCATCCGCGACGGCCGCCTGCCGGCCGCCGCAACAGGCACCACCGAGGAGACCCCATGAGCCCCGAATCCGCAGCAGCCCCGGACGCCGGTGCCACCGCCCCTCTTGTGGGCCTCGTCATGGGCTCGGATTCGGACTGGCCCATCATGGAGGCGGCGGCTGACGCCCTCGCCGAGTTCGGCATTCCCTTCGAGGCGGACGTTGTCTCCGCCCACCGCATGCCCACCGAGATGATCCGCTACGGACAGACGGCGCACGAGCGCGGCCTCCGCGTGATCATTGCCGGTGCCGGCGGCGCCGCGCACCTTCCGGGCATGCTGGCCTCGGTCACTCCCCTGCCCGTGATCGGCGTGCCGGTCCCGCTCAAGACCCTGGACGGCATGGACTCGCTGCTCTCCATCGTGCAGATGCCCGCCGGGGTCCCGGTGGCCACGGTTTCCATCGCCGGGGCGCGGAACGCAGGCCTGCTGGCCGTTCGCATGCTGGCCTCCGGCACCGATGACCTCGCCACCCGCCTTCGCACGGAGCTCCTGGACTTCGCCCAGGAGCTCAACGACGTGGCGAGCCGGAAGGGCGCCAACCTTCGCCAGAAAGTCAACGAGGTCTTCTCCGACTCAAACGTGGCTCTCCGGAGCAGCCGATAGGGATCTGCCATGTCCAACACCGAACTGCCGTCCATGGGCCCCCTGACGGATCCCGTCCGCAACCCGTCGAGCGCTGCTGAACCCGTCCGGACCAAGCGCGCGTTCCTGCTGATCCTGCTCACGCTGCTGGTGCCCGGAAGCGCCCAGATCGTGGCCGGGGACCGCAAACTGGGCCGGATCGCCCTGCGCGTTACCCTCAGCGCCTGGCTGCTCGCGGTCCTTGCCCTGGTACTGCTGTTCACCAACCGGACCCTGCTGATCAACATCATCACCAATCCGGTTGCCTCGCTGCTCATCGTCCTGGTCCTTGCCGCGCTGGCAGTGGGCTGGCTGGTGCTGTTCGTCAACACCCTGCGGCTCATCCGGCCGGTGCTGCTGCCCGCCAAGATGCGGCCCGCCGTCGTCGTTGCCCTTGTCCTCGCCATGGTGGTGAGCAGCGGATCGCTGGGTTACGCCGCGTACCTGCTTAACGTCAGCCGGAATGCCATCGGCAGCATCTTCAACGCCAACGGCCCGGCCATCGACCCGGTGGACGGCCGCTACAACTTCCTGATGATGGGCGGCGACGCCGGAGCCGACCGCACCGGCCGGCGCCCGGACAGCCTGTCCGTGCTCAGCGTTGACGCCAAGTCCGGCCAGACCGCCATCATCTCGGTGCCGCGCAACCTGCAGAACGCCCGGTTCAGCGAGGGTTCGCCGATGCGGAAGATCTACCCGGACGGCTACAACTGCGGCGACGAATGCCTCATCAACGCCATCAACACCGAGGTCACGAACGAGCACAAGGACCTGTACCCCGGGGTCGCCGATCCCGGAGCGCAGGCAACCCTGGAGGCAGTTTCCGGAACGCTCGGCATCACCGTGCAGGCGTATGTGCTGGTGGACATGGACGGCTTCGCGAAGCTGATTGACGCGATGGGCGGCATCCGGATCAAGGCCGGCGGCTGGGTTCCCATCAGCGGCGACATGGTCGACGAGGCCAACGGCATCCACGGCATGCCGCTGGGCTGGATCCCGGCCGGCGACCAGAAGCTCGACGGCTACCACGCCCTCTGGTACGGCCGGTCCCGCGAGTTCGTCGACGACTACGCCCGGATCGCGCGGCAGCAGTGCGTCCAGCAGGCCATGCTGAAACAGCTGGACCCGGCAACCCTGCTGGCGAAGTTCGAGGACATCGCCAACGCCGGCACCAAGGTGGTGGAGTCCAACATCTCCTCCAGCCAGCTCGGCAGTTTCGTGGACCTGGCCATGAAGGCCAAGGGCCAGAACATCAAGCGGCTCACCATCGGGCCGCCGGACTTCGACGCGTCCTTCTCCACGGTGCCCGACTTCGACCAGATCCATGACCGGGTCAAGAAGCTGCTCGCGTCCGCCAGTTCAGAATCGCCGGCCGCCGCACCCGCCGCGACTGAAGACACAGTGCTGCAACCCGGTTCCGTGCCCGGCAGCGGGCCCTCCGCCGCCGGCGCGGCAGGTCCCCTGGCAGGGCTTCCGGCCACCACCCCCTCACCGGCACCGTCGTCGTCGTCGGACTTCACCCCGGTCACCACCACCCCTGAGGGGGAACCGATCACGGAAGCGATGCTGAACCAGTTCAAGCGCGAGGGCAACGAACAGGCCATCCGCGACCTGGTGGCCACCAACGGCCAGTGCGCACCGCTTTGAGCATTTACACCAAACGAGGGGGGACACGAGGCGTGTACCAGATAGACAATGTCCTGCGGCGGTATGCATGGGGCTCGACGACGGCGATCGCCGGCCTGCTCGGCCGGCCGGAGTCCGGCGGTCCGGAAGCCGAACTGTGGATCGGTGCCCATCCTGACTCGCCGTCCGTGGCCATCCGGCCGGACGGCACGACGACGCCGCTGGACGCACTGATTGGCGAGGACCCGGAGCATTTCCTGGGCGCGGCTTCGGTGGCCGAGTTCGGTCCCCGGCTCCCGTTCCTGGCTAAGGTCCTCGCCGCCGCGAAGCCGCTGTCGCTGCAGGTGCACCCGAGCCTCGAGCAGGCCCGGGCCGGATATGCGCGCGAAAACGCGGCCGGCATTCCGGCCGACGCGGCGAACCGCAATTACCACGACGACAACCACAAGCCGGAAATGATTTTCGCGCTGACCCCGTTCGAGTCGCTGTGCGGGTTCCGTGCACCGGAGAAGTCCCGCGACATCTTCCTCCACCTGGCAGGCTGCCTGGAGCTTCCCGGCAACGGCGTCCCGCAGGTCCTGAAGGACGTCATTGACGACCTCTCCCAGCCCGAGGAGGAGAAGGCGCTGCGGTCTGCATTCGAACGGCTGATCGCCGGCGGCGAGGCAGTCAGCGAAGCCACGTCCCGGGTGGTCGACGTGCTGGCCTCCGGCGCGCCCATGGCGCCCTATCAGCTGGAACTGTCCACGGTCCTGAGTCTCAACGGCGAATACCCGGGCGACCCCGGCGTGCTGATCTCCCTGCTGCTCAACCGGCTGTCCCTGCAGCCCGGCGACGCCGTGTACCTCCCGGCAGGCAAGGTCCACGCCTACCTGCACGGCCTCGGTGTCGAGGTGATGGCGTCCTCGGACAACGTGCTCCGCGGCGGCCTGACACCCAAGTTCATCGACATTCCCGAGCTGCTGGACACGATCGTCTTCGAATCGGTGGGCCTCCCCATGCTCCGGGCGGAAACCTCCGAACTCGGACAGGAACTGTACTTCCCGCCCTTCCGCGAGTTCCAGCTCCAGCGGATCGAACTGCGGCCGGACGGTGAGCCGGTGCCGCTGGCGCAGTCGGGCGCTGCGGTGATTATCGTCGTCGCCGGTTCCGTCATCCTGGACTCGCCGAAGGGCGACCTTCAGCTGGACCACGGCGCGAGCGCCTTCCTGCCGGCCGCCGAAGCCCCCGTCAACGTCCACCCCGTATCCGGCACCACGGAAACCGCCGTGGCCTTCGCCGTGACCACCTCGACAAAGGCCTGACCAGCTGTGGAATATTTCCTGCAAACGAAGGCCTGGGAGGATTTCCAGAAGTCCATCGGTCGCCATGTGCACCGGCAGTCCGGTCCCGGCTGGAGTTTCCTGGCCATCGAGGAGAAGAACCCGGCGGGCAAGGTCCTGTATGCGCCCTACGGTCCGGTGGCCGGGTCGGTTGAGGCGTTCGACGACGCCTTGGCCGCCCTCCGCACGCTGGCCAGGTCCTGCGGCGCCGTGTTTGTGCGGATCGAGCCGGTGGGCCTCGATCCTGAGAGTGGGCCGGGGACCCTGCGGAGCCGCGGCCTGCAGCCTGCCCCGGTGAACCAGCAGCCCGAGCTGAGCTGGATCGTGGACCTGGACCGGGACTTCAAGGAAGTCCTGGCGGAGATGAAGCCGGTTAACCGCAACCTGTACCGGAACATCCACAAGAAGGGCGTTACGTTCCGCGCCACGCAGGATCCCGAGGACATCCGGGTGCTGCTGAACTTCCTGCACATGACGGCGCGGCGGAACGGCTTCAAGCCGCAGAGCGACGAGTACCTGACGCAGGTGGCCCAGTCCCTCATGCCCGCCGGCGCAGCAACGCTGTTCATCGCCGACCTGCACGGCGGCCCGGTGGCGGCAGCACTGGCGTACGATTCCGCGGATACCCGGACGTACGCCCACGCCGCCATGGATGACACCCACCGCAAGCTCAGCGCGGGCATTCCCCTCCTGGTGACGCTCATGGCCGATGCCCAGGAGAAGGGCCTGAAGCACGTGGACCTGTGGGGCGTTGCCCCGGCTGACCAGCCCGACCACAAGTGGGCCGGGTTCACCGCGTTCAAGAAGTCCTTCGGCGGGCGGGAGATCTCCTACCCCGGCACCTGGGACCTGCCGGTCAACCGGCCCCGCTACGCTGCCTACCAGGTGGCCCGCAAACTCCGCGACGCCATCAAGTCCCTCCTCAAGCGCCCCGCCTCCTGAGCGCGAACGTACACTTAAGCCCCCTCCCCCGGGCGCGAACGTACACTTGTGGCCCCAAATACCTGTGGTTTTGGGGCCACACGTGTACGTTCGCGCTAGCTTCGGGATTTGTGCCTGTGGATAACGTCTCCATGGCCCTCCGTCCGGTACACACTGGAGCATGGGTCTCTCAGAACTGCCCCAGCAACTGGCGGCGGGGTCATTCACTACCCCCGAAGCTGCCTCATGCGGTGTGTCCCGGAAGCGCCAGCGGCAACCGGACCTGGCCATACCCTCGCGCGGGATCCGCGTCCCGCTCGGCGCAGATGCCACCACCGGCGCCAACCTGCGCGCATATACCGCATTGGACGACGCGTCCACCCTCACCCACCACTCCGGTGCACGCATCTGGGATCTCGGCCTTCCCGGCTGGATGCAGGAAGACTGGCGCATCCATGTCGCACGCGAGAGAGGCTGCAGTAAGCCCCGCCGGCGGAACGTCGTTGGTCATCGCCTGACTTTCAAAGCCGGCGAGGTGGTGATTCACGACGGCGTCCGGGTCACCTCACCTGCAAGGACGTGGCTGGATCTCGCAAGCCTGCTCACCGTCGACGAACTGGTAGCCGCTGGTGATTCGGTGGTGGTTGCGCACGGACCCGAATTCCCGCTGCCGCGGGCTCCACTGGCAGCAATTGAGGACCTGCGCCGGATGGTGGCTTCACACCCGGGCATGCGGGGAATCAAGACAGCACGGCTGGCACTCCCCGAGATCCGCGTAGGGGCCGACTCGCCGCAGGAGACCAAAATGCGGCTGGCTCTTGCCCGCACCAAACTCGGCGAACCGGTTCTGAACCATGTCATCCGCAACAGCTGGGGCCAACCGGCGGTGTGGCCGGACGCCGCCTACCCGGAACACCGCCTGGCACTGCAATACGACGGCGGGCACCATTCGGCTCCAATTCAGGCAGCCCGCGACAGGAAGCGCAAGGAAATCACGGAACGACTGGGGTGGACGGAGCTCAGAGTATTCAAGGACGATCTCGAGGGCGACAAGCCGTTCGTTCTAGAGAAGGTCAGGGCAACATTGCAAGGACAGCTCCGCCGCCAGGCGTCGGGCGCCTAGGACTCCCCTGTTGAAACATGCACGAGCGTACACTCGTGGCCCCGGATCCGGATGGATTCGGGGCCACAACTGTACGTTCGCGCTATAGGCGGGGGCTAGCTCTTGCGGGCGTAGCCTTCCCACTTGCTGGCCTGGTGCTCGCCGTCCACGAAGCGGATGGTGCCGGACTTGGAGCGCATGACGATCGACTGCGTCATGACCTTCTCCTTGTTGTACCGGACGCCGCGGAGGAGGTCGCCGTCGGTGATGCCGGTGGCGGCGAAGTAGCAGTTGTCACTGGTGACGAGGTCGTTGGTGGACAGGACCCGCTCGAGGTCGTGGCCGGCGTCGATCGCCTTCTGCTTCTCGTCGTCGCTGGTCGGCCACAGCCGGCCCTGGATCACGCCGCCGAGGGACTTGATGGCACAGGCGGCAACGATGCCTTCCGGGGTACCGCCGATGCCCATGAGGGCGTCCACGCCGGTGCCGGAGCGGGCAGCCGCGATGGCACCTGCAACGTCGCCGTCCATGATGAACTTGGTGCGCGCGCCGGCTTCGCGGATCTCTTCAACCAGCGGGCGGTGGCGGTCGCGGTCCAGGATCATGACGTTGAGCTGGTTGACCTTCACGCCCTTGGCCTTGGCGATCAGGTGCAGGTTCTGCTTGACCGGCAGACGCAGGTCAACCATGTCGGCGGCTTCGGGACCGGTGACCAGCTTCTCCATGTAGAACACGGCGGAGGGGTCGAACATGGAGCCGCGCTCGGCGACGGCCAGGACGGCCAGGGCGTTGTTGATGCCCAGTGCGGTCAGGCGGGTTCCGTCGATGGGGTCGACGGCGACGTCGCACTCGGGGCCGGTGCCGTCACCAACCTGTTCGCCGTTGAACAGCATCGGGGCTTCGTCTTTTTCGCCTTCACCGATGACCACGACGCCGTTGAAGTGGACGGTGTGAAGGAAGGAACGCATCGCGTCGACGGCAGCGCCGTCCGCCTTGTTCTTGTCGCCGAAGCCAACCCAGTGGCCGCCGGCGATTGCAGCGGCTTCGGTGACGCGGACAAGTTCAAGGGCGAGGTTGCGGTCCGGCTCGTCGGTTCCAACAGCGAGCGACGGGGAAAGCGTTGAGTACTTCTGGGTAATGGACGCTGGTGACACGTGAACCTCTTCTTCGAGTGGCGATCATTGAACCCGCGGGGCCCGAGTCGACCGTCGCGGTGATTCCTCTGTAACTGATCATAGTCGTCACGGCAGGGCCCCGGGCGGCGGATGACCACGCCCCGTAACGGACATGCGGCCTCACCGCCGCCGGCTTCGAATGTGAGTTCGGACCCCGCATGCGCGACTATAGAAGGGTGAGTGATACGCAGGACCAGTCCGCCCCTCGAGCCGCCTCCAGGCTCCCGCCCCCTCCCCGGCAACCGAAGGCCAGCCCATTAAGCCCGTAATCCCCGCGGCCGCCGCGAAACGGGCCAATGCCTCGGTGATCGGAATGATCATCGCCCTGCTGGTGAGCGTCGCTGCGTTCCTGCCGATCGTCCTGATGAACCCGTCCCCGAAGTCGGACGGCTTCCGCCCCAACATCGATGTCAGCGCCGTGGCCGGGAACGCCTCGGGTGTGGCGGGATTCACACCGGTGGCCCCCGCGCCGGGCGACACATTCCACCCGAATTACGCACGCTGGACGGCCGCCACCGGCACCGGCGTCGCGGCCTGGGAGGTCGGGTATGTGACCCCCAAGGAGAAATTCATCGGCCTGACGCAGACCAGCAAGGCCAACCCCACCTGGCTCCTGCAGCAGACCAAGAACGCCCCCGTCACCGGCACGCGCAACGCCGGCGGTAAGGACTGGGAACTGCATGACACGGGCAAGGGTGAGAAGAGCATGGTCCTCGCCTACCGGGGCACCACCGTGGTGCTGGCGGGCGACGCCAATCTGGAGGAGTTCGCGGTCCTGGCGGCCGCCGTCGTCAAATCCCTGGAAAGTAACCCTACTGTCATTGTTTCCCCCACGGCGGGCCCCACACCGTAAGGTGGGGCCGTGACGACATACCTGACTCCTGCCCTGGCCTGGCGCCGTCTGCGCGAAGGCAACGAACGCTTCGTAAGCGGCGAATCATCTCACCCGAACCAGGATGCCTCGCGGCGGTCCTCACTGGTGGAGAACCAGCACCCGTTCGCGGTGATCTTCGGCTGCTCGGACTCGCGGCTCGCCGCTGAAATCATCTTCGACGTCGGACTCGGTGACGTTTTCGTCGTCCGGACCGCCGGCCAGGTCATCGACGACGCCGTCCTCGGCTCGCTCGAATACAGCATCGGCGTGCTGGGCGTGCCGCTGATCGTGATCCTCGGCCACGACAGCTGCGGCGCGGTCAGCGCCACGAAGTCCGCCGTCGAAACCGGCGAGATGCCGACGGGTTTCATCCGCGACCTCGTGGAGCGCATTACGCCGTCGGTCCTCACTTCCCTGCGCAACGAGCAGACGGAGGTCAACGACATGGTGGTGGAACACGTCAAGCAGACCTCGCAGCGCCTTGTGGACAGCTCGCGTGTGATTTCGGACGCAATCGAGTCCGGCAAGGCAGCGGTCGTCGGCCTCTCCTACAGCCTCGCCGAGGGCCACGCGGAGCTTGTTTCCGGAATCGGCGAGCTCTAAAACCAGCCAGGAAGCGCCCGGGCGGGCCGCCGGCAGCAAGCCGTTCACGGTTTTCGATGCGGCGCCCGGGCGTCCTAAGCTAGCCCCATGACTTCCACTGAAGAGTTCCGCATTGAACATGACACGATGGGCGAAGTCCGCGTCCCCGTGAACGCCCTGTACCGCGCACAGACGCAGCGTGCAGTCGAGAACTTCCCGATCTCCGGAAAAACCCTGGAACGTGCGCACATCGAGGCGCTGGCCCGGGTCAAGAAGGCCGCTGCCCAGGCCAACGCTGAACTGGGTGTGCTCGACGGCGAGCTGGCCAAGGCGATCGCGGATGCTGCCGACGAGGTGGCTACGGGCAAGTACGACGGCGACTTCCCCATCGACGTTTTCCAGACCGGTTCGGGCACGTCCTCGAACATGAACACCAACGAGGTCCTGGCCGAACTGGCTTCGCGCGCCCTCAAGGCGGCTGGCAGCGACAAGGTGGTCCACCCCAACGACCACGTCAACGCCTCCCAGTCCTCCAACGACGTGTTCCCCACGTCCGTTCACGTTGCGGCCACCTCGGCCCTGATCAACGACCTCATCCCGGCCCTCGGCTACCTCGCCGAATCCCTGGAGCGCAAGGCCGTTGAGTTCAAGGACGTCGTCAAGTCCGGCCGCACGCACCTCATGGACGCCACCCCCGTCACCCTCGGCCAGGAATTCGGCGGCTACGCCGCGCAGGTCCGCTACGGCATCGAGCGCATCAACGCCGCCCTCCCCCGCGTCGCCGAAGTTCCCCTGGGCGGCACCGCCGTGGGCACCGGCATCAACACCCCGGCCGGCTTCCCGGAGCGCGTCATCGAACTGCTCGCCACGGACACCGGCCTGCCGCTGACTGAGGCCCGCGACCACTTCGAGGCACAGGCCAACCGCGACGGCCTCATCGAAGCCTCCAGCCAGCTGCGCAACATTGCGATCTCCTTCATGAAGATCAACAATGACCTGCGCTGGATGGGCTCCGGCCCCAACACCGGCCTCGGCGAAATTGCCATCCCGGACCTGCAGCCGGGCTCGTCCATCATGCCGGGCAAGGTCAACCCCGTCATCTGCGAAGCGTCCATCATGGTCTGCGCGCAGGTCATCGGCAACGACACCGCCATCGCCTGGTCCGGCACCAACGGCGCCTTCGAACTGAACGTCGGCATCCCGGTCATGGCCGCCAACCTGCTCGAGTCAGTCCGCCTGCTGGCCAACACCAGCCGCGTCATGGCCGACAAGATGATCGACGGCATCACCGCCAATGTCGAGCGCGCCCGCTTCCTCGCCGAGGCCTCGCCGTCCATCGTCACCCCGCTGAACAAGTTCATCGGCTACGAAAACGCCGCCAAGATCGCCAAGACGGCTGTTGCCGAGGGCCTCACCGTCCGCCAGGCCACCGAAAAGCTCGGCTTCGTCGGCGACGGCGAGGGCAAGGTTTCCGAGGCCGACCTGGACAAGGCACTGGACGTCACCACCATGACGGCGCCGGCCCACAAGTCCTAGGTCCCACCGCCTCCCTCAAGTACGACGGCGGCCGCCCACCTTCACAGCGAAGGCGGGCGGCCGCCGTCGTACTTTTTTAATTCCCGCCGCCCAACGCGGAGTTTTTGTCCAGATGTCGCGAGTTGGAGGGCCTTTAAGTCGCGATACGTGGACAAAAACTCCAAGCCCCTCCAACCGGATTGGGACACCTCTCCGCGCCGTCCGCCTGCCGCCCGAGTCAAAATTTGCACTAAAATGACTTGAGTGCAAAACTTTACTTTGTGAATGAGAGTGCAACTATTGGCGGCGGGCTCCGCGAGCGCAAGCGGGCCGCGACCCGGGCGGCGATTACCGCCGTCGCCCGTTCCCTGACCTCCGAGCGGGGCCTCAGCGGCTACACCGTGGAGGACGTCTGCGAGCAGGCGGGCATCTCGCGGCGGACGTTCTTCAACTACTTCCCCACCAAGGAAGACGCCATCCTGGGGCACGTGGATGACGAGCTGCCCGGGGACGTCTTCGAGGAGTTCCTCCACGGCGGGCAGGGCTCCACTCAAGGCGAGATCTCGGCCACCCTGCTCCAGGACCTCCTCCAGCTCTCGCTCAGCATGTCCGAGCGGATGAGCAGCTCCGAGGAGGAGACCCGCCAGCTGATCGGCGTCATCAAGAAGGAACCGCAGCTGATGCTCAAGATCATCGGCGCCACGGAGGAGCGGGAAGCCCACTTCGCCCAGCTCCTGGCCCAGCGCGAAGGTGTTCCGGCCGACCACCCCGTGGTGCGGATGGCCGTCGTGGTCATGGGCAACATCGCCCGGCACACCAGCCTCGCCTACTTCTCCGAAGGCAACACCCGCACATACCGCGACCTGCTGCTCGAAAACTTCGAGGCCGCCAGGCTGCTGCTCTCCCAGCCGTATTCCCGCCCCGCCTCCGACCTCTCCCCCACTGAAGCCCCCTCCGCAGAAGGACAGCCATGAGCACCGCCGTCAGTTCCAAAGCCGCAGCCGGACCGCTGCTGCTGACCCAGAAACGCATCTGGATCATCTTCTCCGCGCTGATCGCCGGCATGCTGCTCTCAAGCCTCGACCAGACCATCGTCTCCACGGCGATGCCCACCATCGTCGGCAAGCTCGGCGGCGTCGAGCACCAGGCCTGGATCACCACCGCGTACCTGCTCGCCACCACCATCGTCATGCCGGTGTACGGCAAGTTCGGCGACATCCTGGGCCGCCGGAACCTGTTCCTCGTGGCTATCGCCCTGTTCACGCTTGCCTCGGTGGGCTGCGCCTTCGCCACGGACTTCTGGGGCTTCGTGATCTTCCGTGCCATCCAGGGCCTGGGCGGCGGCGGCCTGATGATCCTCTCGCAGGCCATCATCGCGGACATCGTCCCCGCCAAGGAGCGCGGCAAATACATGGGCCCGCTCGGCGCCATCTTCGGCCTCTCGGCCGTGGCCGGCCCGCTGCTGGGCGGCTTCTTCGTGGACCACCTCACCTGGGAGTGGGCCTTCTACATCAACATCCCCATCGGCATCGCCGCCTTCACCATCGCCTGGTTCACCCTGACGCTTCCGAACAAGAAGGCCGAAAAGCGGATCGACATCCTGGGCGTCCTGTTCCTCTCCGTCGCCACCACCTGCCTGATCTTCTTCACCGACTTCGGCGGCAAGAAGGACGAGGGCTGGGACTCACCCGTCACGTGGGCCTTCGGCGCCGGCCTGGTCCTCGCCGCCGCGGCCTTCGTCATGGTGGAGCGCCGGGCGGAAGACCCCATCATTCCGCTGAGCCTCTTCAAGAACCGCATCTTCGTGAACTCCACCGCCATCGGCTTCACTCTGGGCCTGGGCATGTTCGCCGCCATCGCCTTCGTGCCCACGTTCCTGCAGATGTCCTCGGGCACCTCCGCCGCCGAGTCCGGGCTCCTCATGCTCCCGATGATGGCCGGCCTGATGGGAACGTCGATCTACTCCGGCATCCGGATTTCCAAAACCGGCAAGTACAAGATGTTCCCGATCCTCGGCGCCAGCCTGACCATCGCCGCCATGCTCTGGTTCACCACGCTGTCGGCCGAGACGCCCATCTGGGTCATCTGCGTCCAGCTGTTCCTGTTCGGTTCCGGTCTCGGCCTGATCATGCAGGTCATCGTCCTCGTGGTCCAGAACTCCGTTCCGGCGGACCAGATCGGCACAGCCACCAGCACCAACAACTACTTCCGCGAGGTGGGGGCTGCGCTGGGCGTGGCGGTGTTCGGCTCGATCTTCACGAACCGGTTGGCGGAGTCCCTGACAAACGCGTTCACCGGCGCCGGAGCATCGGCCAGCCAGGCTTCACAGTCCACCAGGACGCTGGATCCGCAGACCCTCGGCCAGCTTCCGGAGCAGCTCCGGGACGCGATCGTCAACGCCTACGCCGACTCCCTGGCACCGGTGTTCTGGTACCTCGTCCCGTTCATCGCCGTGGCACTTGTCCTGGCCATCACGCTGAAGCAGATCCCGCTCTCCGACACGGCCGGGATGGTTGCCCGCGGCGAGGCCGTGGGCGGCGAGGAGGCGGAGCTTCTCGAGGCAGCCCTGCGCGAGGCCTCCGTCCCCGAGCCGGCGTTGCGTGAGGTGGAAGTACTTGAGACAGCGTTGCGTGACGCTGACGGTGTGAAGGACGACGACGGCGAGCTCGCCGGCCAGCGCCGCTGACCTTCTCCCGGGCTACTGCCGCGGGAACCACAGTGCGCGAGCTGGCAGTTAATGCCCACAAACCGAGGATTTGAGGGCATTAACTGCCAGCTCGCGCACTGTGGGACTTAGGCGGGCAGCAGGACCATCGCAGCTGCTGCGCCGGCCAGCATGAACGGCCCGAACGGAATAGCCGACTTGAGGGTCCCGCGCCGCAGCGCCAGCAGGCCGATGCTCCAGAGTCCGCCGAGCAGGAACGCAGCGAAGGTCCCCGCGAAAACGTGTGGCCAGCCCAGATAACCCAGATAGAGGCCCAGGACGCCGGCGAGCTTCACGTCACCGAACCCCATGCCCGGCGGGTACACGAGCCGCAGCACGAAGTAGAAGACCCACAGCACCGCTCCCCCGGCCGCAATCCTCAGTGCCGGCACGCCGAAAAGGCGGGCCGCGCCGTCGGGCACTCCCGACGGATCCCCGACGGCGAGAATGAGCACCGCCCCCAGCAGCAGCACCCCGGCCACGCCATAGGACGGGAAGACAATCCGGTCCGGCAGGAGATGGTGCCGGACATCGATGACCGTGAGCCGAACCGCCATGACGGCGAAGTAGGCGCAAGCGGCCAGCAGCAGCCAGAAAGCCGGCGGTGCCGCTTCCCACAAGTCCCCCAGTCGTTGGATCACACTCGGATGCTACTGGATCGCCCGGCCTGGCGCTGGGGGGCCGCGCGTAAACTGTGGATATGGGGACCTGGGACGCCAAACACCGGCAGGAACACGGCGGCGGTGCGACGCCCACGTCGGCCGCCTCCTTTCGCAACCTTTGCCGCTCGTCCCCGTGGAAATGGCAGTCCCTGCGCTTCGAATACACCGAGACACCCGGCAGCGGGCTTCCGGGCAGCACGGTCCGCGCCTGGCTGCGCCGCCCCGGCGCGCTTCGCCTGGAATCCGGCGACGGCACCCTGCTCGGCAGCACCACCGGCATCAACGATTCCCGCGACGGCCTGTACATCAGCGCCACCCGGAAGTCGTGGCTCCTCCCTGCGCACCTGGTGACCCCGGTGTACGACGACGGCGGGCTGGTGCGGCGCCGCCCTGAGGCCGCGTACGGCGAACCGTCGTTCGGCAACGGCCGCTTCGCGGCCGCCCTGGATCCGGTGGAGCTGGCGGGAAACGCGCCGGTGCCGCTGGAGTTCCCCAACGCCAACGCCGTCGAGGTGCTGGAGCCCGTTCAGGAGGTGACGCATGAAGGCCGTCCCGCGCTGGAGACCGTGGTCTCCCCGAATCCCGGTTACCGGCCGCTGGATGCGACGGCACCACTCTGCGGCCCCGGACGGACCAGGATCCGCATCGATGCCGGGACCGGGGTGTGCGTGTCCGCCGAACCGGTCGACGGCGAGGCGCAGTTTCCCGGGCACCGCATCCGGATCCTGGGAGTGGACGAATACATGCTGGACGATCTTTTCGTGGCCGAGCCCATGAACCTCACCGATGTGCGCGAGCACATCCAGTGGCCGCTGCGGCCCAACCCCGCCTGACAAACCGCGCCCGACCAACCCGCCCGGGCAGGCCACCCGGAATAGCCAACCCGGCCCGGCAGGCCACCCGGAATGCGGGGGGCCGTGCAGGTTTTTTCCAACCTGGCGGCTTCACACTCGTGCCATGTCAACCATGGCTCCAGACGTATCGACACCTGACACGGCCGTCACCGGCAGGACCGGTGCGGGGCGCCGAAGGAAGCTGCTGCTGATCCCGCTCTCCCTGCTCTGCACCCTGGGACTCGTGCTCGGATATCTCTTCCTTACGGCCAAGCCGGAGGCGAGTACGCCGCTGGGCGCAAGCGCGGCCATCCCCGGCGGCACGGCGCGGGTCAATGGCATCATCCCGCTGGAAAAGGACGGCTGGCTTCCGCCGGAACGCGTCCAGGTCCTGGACGAGGGCCCGTCAGCGGGAACCCACCGGGTGCGGATACTGGTGCAGTTCACCGCCCTCGAAGGCGAAGGCGTCGCGGTGGACACGTCGCAGTTCTCGGTGACCGGGCTGGGTGCCAACAGCATCCATCCGCTGTGGACATCACCCGGGAAGACACAGCTCAAGCCGGGCGATACTGCAGACGCCACCATGGTCTTCGAGCTGCCCAACCAGGCGATCGCCCTCGTGCTGGAAGGACCCGGCAACACCCGGCTGTCCCTCGGTTTGTCGCACCACACGAGCTGACGGCGCTGCTGGTTTAGGCCGGACCTGCATGTTGGCTGCCCCGCATCCCCGGCCCGTGGTGCCCATCCGTTAGGCTTCCCGCATGACCGAGCTGACCTCCGTGTGGCCCCCGTTCGCCCTCACCCTGGCCACTCCCCGGCTCACGCTGCGGCCGCTGCGCGACGACCACATCCCCGCCGCGGTTGAAGCGGCGACCAGCGGCATCCACGACGAGAGACGGAACCCGTTCAGCACACCCTGGACGGCTGTCCCCGCCGGGGAGCTGGGACCCAACATGGCGCGCTGGTACTGGCAGTGCCGCGCCGCCTCCACGCCGGAGTCCTGGACGCTGACCCTGGGCATCTGGCATGACGGCAGCTTCCTGGGTTGCCAGGACATCGCCGCGCGGGACTTTTCGGTCCTCCGCACGGTCACTACGGGATCATGGCTGCGGAGGAGCGCGCAGGGCCGCGGCTTCGGCAGGGAGATGCGGGCCGCCGTCGCGCTTTACGCCTTTGACTGGCTGGGCGCCGAAGTCTGCGAATCCGAAGCCGCCGACTGGAACGCCGCTTCTTTGGGCGTCTCCCGGTCGCTCGGCTACGAACTGAACGGCGTCACCCGCATGTCGTGGGGCGGCAAGCAGGAAACAGTCCAACGTGTACGCCTCACCCCGGAAGGCTTCCGCCGCCCCGACTGGCACCTAAAGGTAGAAGGCCACGAACCAACGGCGAAGTTCCTGCTTGGGGTTGCACCTGGTTGAGCTTGGCCCGCCCCTCGACCGCGTTACCAAAAATGGCCGCGTGAACTCCGTTCTATGCGGCCACATTTGGCAAAAGGACGTCGGCGTCGCGCTAAGCGACGGCGGGGCGCCGTCAGCCGCGGCAACGGCACCCGCCCCAGAACTACGCCCCTTCGAGCAGGTCCGTGACGAGCGCCGCGATGGGCGAGCGTTCGGACCGCGTGAGGGTGATGTGGCCGAAGAGCGGGTGACCCTTCAGGGTTTCGACGACAGCTGCGATGCCGTCGTGCCGTCCGACCCGGAGGTTGTCACGCTGGGCAACGTCGTGGGTGAGGACGATCTTCGAGTTCTGCCCGATCCTGCTCATGACGGTCAGCAGAACATTCTTTTCGAGAGACTGGGCCTCGTCCACGATCACGAAGGCGTCGTGCAGGGAGCGTCCGCGGATGTGGGTCAGCGGCATGACCTCCAGCATGCCGCGGTCCATGACCTCCTCCACGACTTCCTGGCTCACCAGCGCGCCCAGGGTGTCGAAGACCGCCTGCGCCCAGGGGTTCATCTTTTCCTGCTCCGAGCCCGGCAGGTACCCAAGCTCCTGGCCGCCGACGGCGAAGAGCGGGCGGAACACGATCACCTTGCGGTGCTCGCGGCGTTCCAGCACGGCCTCAAGGCCCGCGCAGAGGGCGAGGGCGGACTTGCCGGTGCCGGCGCGGCCGCCCATGGACACAATGCCCACGGCGGGGTCCATCAGCAGGTCGATGGCGAGCCGCTGCTCCGCGGAGCGCCCGTGGAGGCCGAAAATATCGCGGTCCCCCTTGACCAGGCGCACCTGCTTGTCGGCGCCGACGCGGCCCAGGGCCGAGCCCCGGCTGCTGAGCACCACCAGGCCCGTGTTGACCGGCAGCTCTGCGGCCGCCGGGATGAAGACCGGTTCGTGGCCGTACAGCGTGGAGATCTCCTCGTCGCTCGCATCGATCTCGGCGACGCCGGTCCACCCGGAATCCTTGACGAGCTCATTGCGGTATTCGTCGGCCAGCAGGCCCATGGCCGAGGCCTTGACCCGCATCGGGAGGTCCTTGGACACCACGGTGACGTTGCGCCCCTCGTTGGAGAGGTTCTTGGCGACGGCCAGGATACGGCTGTCGTTGTCCCCGGCGCGGAATCCGGCCGGCAGGACCTCGGCCGAGATGTGGTTCAGCTCGATCATGAGCGTCCCGCCCGCGTCACCCAGCGGAATGGGCCGGTTCAGCCCGCCGTGCTGGATGCGAAGGTCATCAAGGAGCCGGAGCGCCTTCCGTGCAAAGTAGCCGAGTTCGGGGTCGTGCCGCTTCCCTTCAAGTTCGGTGATCACCACGATCGGCACAACGACCTCGTGCTCCGCGAAGCGCAGCAGCGCGCGGGGGTCGGACAGCAGCACGGAGGTGTCGATGACGAACGTGGATACTGACGGCTGGGTTTCAGTCATTGGGCCGGAAACAGCAAGACCGGCTGCGGCGTCTTTCGTGTCCGCACCGGTCTTTGAATTGGCTCGCTTGGCGCGAGAGGTAGCCTTCTCACCCTTGTCCGTGATGACTTCGGGCAGTTGTTCAGAAATAGCCACATCGACTCCAGCCCCGGGGCACATGCCCGGAATTGTTATTGGTGAGGCGGCTCGGCCACGAGGCCGGATCCGGCCTCCCATACAACCGGTGCGAAGAATCGCTCCATGTACTGGCCTCCCCGATCAGCCGGCGGTTTGCCTGCTGATGGATTTAACGTAAATCGCCCCGAACTAATTTCCAACGTCTTCTTCCGGCGATTCCTGTTGCCGGTGTGTGAATTCGGAGTGAACGGCGGCGGCCCAGCGGGCGGCCGGCAGAAACCGGAAAGCTACGAGCCGAAGCGCCGCTGTCGGCCGGCGTAGTCGCGCAGTGCCCGGAGGAAATCCACCTTCCGGAAGGCCGGCCAGAGGGCCTCGCAGAAGTAGAACTCGCTGTAGGCGCTCTGCCACATCAGGAAGCCGGAGAGCCGCTGCTCGCCGGAGGTCCGGATCACCAGGTCCGGATCGGGCTGGCCCCGGGTGTAGAGAAAGCGCGAGATGTCCTCCACGCTCAGGGAGTCGGCCAGCTCGCTGATGTCCGCCTTGTGCGCCACGGCGTCGTGCAGCAGCTCGCGCACCGCGTCCACGATCTCGCGCCGGCCGCCGTAGCCGACGGCGACGTTCACGTGGAGTTTTTCGCGCACCGGCGTCCGGGCCGTGAGCTTGGTCAGACGCTCCGCCAGGTAGTCCGGGAGCAGCTCCGGGGCGCCCATGGCGTGCACCGAAATGTCGGCGTCCTCGTCGAGCCGGTCCAGCGTATTGGCGATGATGCCCATGAGCAGGTCAAGCTCCTCGCCGGAGCGGCTCATGTTGTCCGTGGAGAGCATGTAGAGGGTGACCACCCGGACGCCGAGTTCCTGGCACCAGCCGAGGAACTCGTGGATCTTGTCCGCGCCGGCCTGGTGGCCCTGGCTGGTGGGGGCATTGAACTGCCGGGCCCAGCGCCGGTTTCCGTCCACCATGACGCCGATGTGCCGGGGGATCCGTTCCGGCTCCAGGGAGCGCAGCAGCTTGCGCTCGTAGAAGCCATAGAGGAACCCGGGCCATTCCATCCGGAGACTCACCTGACTTCCTCTGTACGACTTTTGTGCAAGTCCTAGGCTACCGCCCGGAGGCGGCGGCCGCGTGCAGCCGGCCGTCCAACAGCCCGCCAACGGAGCCGCAGGCGTCCCCCAGCAGAGACGTTACTCGAAGGTAACTTACTGAACCGTAGGTTATTCTGGATGACATGAAAAGCAACGCCCCGGATGGCACATCAGGCGGACCGGAGCCCTCGAAGGCTGAACCCACCGCCGTGGACGACGCCGCGGCGCGCATCGCGGAACTGCTGACCATCAAGCCCAAGTGGCGGGGATGGATCCACACCGTCACCGCGCCGTTCGCCTTGGCCGCCGGGATTGTTCTGGTTGCGGCAGCCCCCACCGCGGACCGCAAGGTCACGTCCGCCATCTACGCCCTGACCGGCGTGCTGCTCTTCGGCGTCAGCGCGGTGTACCACCGCGGCAACTGGTCCCCCGGCGTCAAACGCGTCCTCAAGCGGCTGGACCATACCAACATCATGCTGGTGATCGCCGGCAGTTACACTCCGCTGGCGTGGAGCCTGCTGGACAGGCCGACGGCGGAGTTCCTGCTCTGGCTGATCTGGTCCGCAGCGATCCTGGGCGTCCTCTTCCGGCTGCTCTGGACCGACGCGCCACGCTGGCTGTACGTGCCCATCTACATCGGCCTGGGCTGCGGGTCCCTGTTCTACCTGCCCGCCTTCTTCGCGGCGAGCGTTCCGGCGGCCCTGCTCATCTGCATAGGCGGCGCCCTGTACATCGCCGGGGCCGTGTTCTACGCCCTCAAGAAGCCCAACTTCAGCTACCGGCACTTCGGCTTCCACGAACTGTTCCACGCCTTCACGGTGCTGGCCTTTGCCGCGCACTTCGCGGCCATCCTCATCGCAGTGCTGAGCTGACGCGTTCCAGCGCCTCCGCAACGGTTGCCACGGGCCGGTCGCAGACCATGCCGCGGCAGACATACACGAGCGGCGCGCCGCCCGGCCCTGCCGGACGCTGCCGCAGCAGCGGCACGTCGGCCGGCTTCCCGCCGCCGTCCGCCTCCGCCTCACCCACCGCAACTGCCAGCCCCGGGCTCGGGGACAGCAGCAGCGCGCGGTGCAGGGCGTCCCGTTCCGGTCCGGCAGGGCCGACGACGGCGGCCTCCAGCGGCCCCGCCAGCGCGGCCTGCGCTGTGGCCAGGAGCCAGCCCGCCACGCGCGGCGCCCGCGTTGCGAGCGGGGGCACCAGGGCCAGGATGTTCCCGGCCATGATCCGGTGGGCCGTGGAGCCGGACAGCGCGGCGTAGCCCAGCAGGACGCCGGCGAAGGCGGCCGCGCCGCTGGGCGTGGCGTTGTCGAAAGGGTCCAGGCCCGGCGTTCCGCCCTGGGCGCTGACCACCTGCTCCGACTCCCCGGCCGAGTCTGCGAGCCTTCCACCATCCACGAACCGCGCGCCGGCCGCCCGGATCAGCGCCTCGGCCAGGGTGTACCAGCGGGAATCGCCCGTGGCCGAGTACAGCGCCAGGAAGCCGTCCGCGCAGAACGCATAGTCCTCGAGCAGGCCGCCGATTCCCCGCGCCGCACCGCCATGCGAAACACGGACCAGTTCCCCCGCGGCCGGCCGATTCGGTGCCTGTTTCCCCGGCGTCGGCTTCCCCGGTCCAGGCCGCCAGTGGACCCGTTCCAGGTAGCCGGCAATCCGGGCTGCCGCCGCCACAAGGTCCGGCCGGTCCAGGACCGCCCCGGCGTCAGCGAGCGCAGCCACGGCGAGCCCGTTCCAGCCCGCCACCACCTTCTCGTCCCGCTCGGGCTGCGGCCGGCGTGCCCTGGCGTCCTGAAGGCGGGGCCGCACGGCCTGCCAGAGCCGGGTCTCGTCGCCATCCAGCGCCCGGCCGGGGTGCAGTGGCGACCCGAACTCCGACACGGTGCCGCGGGAGGCGACGTTCATCATCCAGGCGACGGCAGCGGCATCCTCCGCGCCGAGCACCTGCTCCAGATCGTTAGTGGTCCAGAGGTAGCTGGCCCCCTCATGGTGCTCACCGTCCACCACGGAATCGGCATCCAGCGAGGACGCCAGTCCCCCGTCGGGCAGCCCCAGCGCGGTGAGCATCCAGTCCGCGGTCCGCGACGCGGTGTCCGCGGCCTCGGCGGCCGGGAACCCGGCCGCCCCGCCCAGCCGGATCCAGTGCACGTAGACGCGCAGCAGCTGGGCGTTGTCGTAAAGCATCTTCTCGAAGTGCGGAACGGACCAGTCGCTCGTCACCGAATACCGCGCGAAGCCGGCGTCGAGCTGGTCAAAGAGAGCCGAACGGGCCATCGCCGCGAGGGTCCGCCCGGCCATCTCCCTGGCCTCGTCGGCGGTCTCCGAAGGCACCGCCGCGTGCCGGACCAGGAACTCCAGGACGGCCGACGGCGGGAACTTGGGGGCGGTGCCGAACCCGCCGTCGCCGGGGTCTTCCGACCCAGCCAGGGAGCGGACGGCGGCGGGCAACAGCCCGGCGTCGAGCCCTTCCGGCGGACGGGACACGTCCACGGCCGCTGCGAGCTGCACCTGCCCCATGTTCTGCGCGAGCGAGCGGGCATTCTCCTCCACAGCGTCGCGGCGTTCGGTCCACGCCTGATGCACGGCTTCGAGGACCTGGCGGAAGGAGGGACGCCCGGGCATGGGCCGGGGCGGGAAATAGGTGCCGGCATGGAAGGCGAGGCCGCCGGGCGTCAGGAAGACGGACATGGGCCAGCCGCCCTCGCCGCTGATGGCCTGCGTGGCAGCCATGTAGACGGAGTCGACGTCGGGACGTTCCTCACGGTCCACCTTGACCGCCACGAAGTGGCTGTTCAGGTAGTCAGCGGTGGCCTGGTCCTCGAAGGATTCGCGGGCCATGACGTGGCACCAGTGGCAGGCGGCGTAGCCGATGGACAGGAACACGGGGACGTCCCGGGACGCGGCCCCGGCAAAGGCGGCGTCCCCAAAGGGCTGCCAGTGCACCGGGTTGCCGGCGTGCTGGCGAAGGTAGGCAGAGGGTTCCGCGCCGAGGGCATTGCGCTCCCCCCGTGCGGGCTCCCCCGGCCCGGGCTGCCCTGATGCGGGCCGCCCCGATCGGGAATCAGGTGTCGGCGCGGCCTGCATTGCCGTTGGCGGCATCGTCGCGGGCAATATCGGCCGCCTCGGCCGCAGCCTGGCGTTCCTCCTCCACCTGGGCGCGGTACCGGACGCGGCGGATGCGGCGCACCATGTCAACGATCAGCAGCGCGGTGAGCACCACGATGAAGGCGGTCAGCAGGAAGCCCAGCAGGCCGGGCGTGACCTGGTCCTGGGACAGGCCGGGGCGCAGCGACGGCGAGGGTGCCGGGGACGATGCCAGGGCGATGAGCAAATGGTGCACAGTTCAAACCTTCTCAAGGCTGGGGCCGCCGTCCGCCGCGTGGGCTAACGTCCGGCCCGTTGGGTACGCGCGCGGCCGCGGCCGTTCCGGCCGCCGGCCCACTGCGCGGGTCTTCTGCAGGGTATTTCTACAAGGATTCTGCTGATTTTTTCTACAGGGGATAGAAAATATCTCTTGTCTCTATCTTAGCCCCGCGAACAGGTCCTTTTCCGGCAGCTCGGAGGACACCTTGGACTGGATCAGCGTGTAGTCCTCCCAGGGCCAGACGCGCGCCTGCATCTCCGCCGACACGGCGAAGAAGAAGCCCAGCGGGTCCACCTGGGTCCGGTGGGCGCGGAGGGCGTCGTCGCGCGTTTCGAAGAAGTCACCGCAGTCCACCTGGGTGGTGGTTTCATGCGTGGGCGGCGGCGGGGTATGCCCTTCGGCGTCGGCCTCAAGCCAGGCGGCCAGCCGCTGGGCGTAGGGCGACTGGAGCCCTGCCTCCTCCAGCGCAAAGTGCAGGGCACGGAAGCGTTCGGGGCTGAAGGCGCGGTCATAGTAGAGCTTGCTTGGCTCCCATGCCTCCCCGGTACCCGGATACCGCGCAGGGTCGCCGGCGGCCTCGAAGGCCTCCACCGCAACCCGGTGCGCCATGATGTGGTCCGGATGCGGGTAGCCGCCGTTTTCGTCATAGCTGACGATGACGTGCGGCTTGAAGTTCCGGACCAGCCGGACGAGCGGGGCGGCCGCCCGTTCCAGGGGCATCAGCGCGAAGCATCCGGCCGGCAGCGGCGGCAGCGGATCGCCCTCGGGCAGGCCGGAGTCAACGAATCCCAGCCAGCGCTGCCGGATGCCCAGCAGCCGGGCGGCCTCGTTCATTTCGAGGCGGCGGGCGCCCGCCATGTCGCGCTTTGGGTGGGGCTCGGCCTCCATTGCCGGGTTCTGGATGTCGCCGCGCGAGCCGTCAGTGCAGGTCGCGACCATCACGTCCACACCGGCCGCGGCGTACATGGCCATGGTGGCTGCGCCCTTGCTGGATTCGTCATCCGGGTGGGCGTGGACTGCCAGCAGGCGAAGCGTGGACGACTGGCTGGTGGACGCTGTCATCTGGGACTGCTCCTCTTTCTCCTGGGGCTGACTGCAATGCTGGCGCCGGATTTTTCCCCGGTTGATCGCCACTAAACTGGAAGGGTGACTACCGAGGACAAGTCGGGCACTTCCCAGCCTGCAGACATTAGCCTAGCCAATCGCTATGGCCGTCCAAAGCGGAGGCTGTCCCGGAAGGCCGGGCGCTGGGCGGTGATCGCGGCCCTGGTAATCGGGATGGGCTTCCTGGCCTGGGTCTCCACGTCCAACTCCATGGCGTCGGTGACCTTCAAGGACATCGGCTACCGGACCACGGATGCCACCCAGGCGGAGGTGGACTTCCAGGTGACGAGGGAGCCCGGCACCGCGGTCAAGTGCGCCATCAAGGCCCTCGACTCCAAATTCGCAGTGGTCGGCTGGAAGGTGGTCGACATTCCGCCGGTGGACCAGTCAGCGCAGGGCCAGAGTGCCGACGGCGGGCGCACCCTCGCCCAGCGGGTTGTCCTCCGCACCGAATCGCAGGCGGTCTCGGGCGTCGTGGACAGCTGCTGGATCCCGAAGCCCGCGGCCTCCTAGGTCCGTCCCGGACCCACCCAACGCCCACGGCAAACGGGCAGCAGAAGAACCTATGTGACCCACGCCGCTTGGTTATTGGGTTTACTCCACAGGATTGACTACAATGGATCAATACCTTTACCCCGCTGAGATGGTTACTGAGTTCCACAGGTGGCCACCGTGGCGGGGTGTTTGTTTGTAAGACCGCTTGTACACCCACTAGAGGAGAAGTCCGTGTCTACCACTAACAGCGCGCCTGCAGCTTGGCTTACCCAGGAAGCTTTTGACCGCCTGAAGGCAGAGCTGGACCACCTTTCCGGCCCCGGCCGCGCGGAAATCGTCCAGAAGATCGATGCTGCGCGTCAGGAGGGAGACCTCAAGGAGAACGGCGGTTACCACGCTGCGAAGGAAGAGCAGGGCAAGATCGAGGCCCGCATCCGCCAGCTGACCGTGCTGCTGCGCGACGCCCACGTCGGCGAGGCACCGGCCGACGACGGAATCGTCGAGCCCGGCATGATCGTCGTCGCCCGCATCGCCGGCGACGAGGAGACCTTCCTGCTCGGCTCCCGCGAAATCGCCGGCGACTCCGATCTGGACGTCTTTAGCGAGAAGTCCCCGCTCGGTGCCGCGATCATGGGCCACAAGGAGGGCGACAAGCTCAGCTACACCGCCCCGAACGGCAAGGACATCTCGGTGGAGATCATTTCCGCCAAGCCCTACTCGGGCTAGTACCGCTTCCGTCCGCGGTCGCAGCAAACGCACGACGCCGGCCTCCCCCATTCCGGGACGGCCGGCGTCGTGCGTTAATCGCCTTGGTTATCGTTCGCCGCCGGGCGCGGCCGCGCGCCGCTTGGGCCGCCTGTGCCGCTTAGCGGCGGGAGGCCCGTGCCCGCAGCACGACGGCGGCCAAGACGCCGCCCGCGGCACCGCCGAGGTGGGCCTGCCAGGACACGTACCCTGCCACGTTCGGAATGATCCCGAAAAGGATGCTGCCGTAGGCCAGGAACAGCACCACGGAGAGCAGGATCTGCCACCAGCTGCGGTTGAAGAACCCGCGCACCAGGAGAAACGCGAACAGGCCGAAGACCAGGCCGGACGAGCCCACGGTGACCCCGCCGGCGCCGAACAGCCAGACGGCGAGTCCCGAGCCCAGCCAGCTGCAGGCCACAGCCGTGAGGAAAACCCGGAGTCCGGACAGGAACACCAGGAACCCGAAGATGATCAGCGGCAGGGCATTGGACAGCACGTGGTTGAGGTTGGCGTGCAGCAGCGGGAAGGTGAACATGTCCAGGATGCCGTCGGCGCTTCTGGGCCGGAGCCCGAAGACGCCATTCAGCGAGTGCAGCAGCACCGTGTTGAGCAGCTCGATGGCGAACAGCAGCACCACGAAGGATCCCACCACCAGCAGCCCGGCCTTCGCGCGGGCGGCGGCCGCTTCCCTGGTGGCGGGCGCCTCGCCGGGGCTGTGCAGCATCCCGGCTCCTAGTGCACCACGATCGGCTGGAAGCCCTCCGCGCGGAGGGCGCCGAGGACCTGTTCGCCGTGCTCGTGGCCCTTGGTTTCGAGGTTCACCGTGATGGAGACGTCGCCCATGCTGATGGAGCCGCCCACGCGGGTGTGGTCGAGGCCGGTCACGTTGGCGTCGTTCTCGGCGATGATGCGCGCGATGGTGGCCAGCGAACCTGGGCGGTCATCGAGCATCATCCGCACGGTCATGTACCGGCCGGCGGCGGAGAGGCCGCGCTGGATCACCTTGAGCATCAGCATCGGGTCGATGTTGCCGCCGGAGAGGACGACGGCGGTGGTCCCCGGGTTCTCGATCTTGCCGTCCATGAGGGCAGCCACGCCCACCGCACCGGCGGGCTCAACCACCATCTTGGCGCGTTCGAGCAGGAAGATCAGGGCCCGCGCCAGGGAGTCTTCGCTGACAGTGACCACATCGTCCACCAGTTCGCGGATGATGCTGAACGGCAGCTGCCCGGGCCGGCCCACCGCGATGCCGTCGGCCATGGTGGACACCTTCTTGAGCGGCACCAGGGCGTCTGCTGCCAGCGACGGCGGGTAGGCGGCCGCGTTTTCTGCCTGCACGCCGATGATGCGGATGTCGCGGCCGAGTTCCCTGGCGCGGGCCTTGACGGCCACCGCGACGCCGGCGAGCAGGCCGCCGCCGCCGACGCCCATCAGGATGGTGTCCACGTTGGGCACCTGCTCGAGGATTTCCAGGCCGAGGGTGCCCTGGCCGGCCACGACGTCCACGTTGTCGAAGGGGTGGACGAAGACGGCCCCCGTGTCGTCGGCGTAA
This sequence comes from Arthrobacter globiformis, assembly GCF_046536215.2. GTDB lineage: Bacteria > Actinomycetota > Actinomycetes > Actinomycetales > Micrococcaceae > Arthrobacter > Arthrobacter globiformis_E. Next base: position 1,586,292 of record NZ_CM143421.1, read on the forward strand.
CGCTGGGCCTCGGCGAGGGCCTCATCCACGTTGTGGCCGTGCAGGACCACTTCGGCGCCGTGGCTGCGGGTGGCGGCGAGCTTGGGCAGCGCGACGCCGAGCGGCATGTAGATCCGGGCCTTGATGCCCAGGCTCTTGGCGGCGACGGCCACGCCCTGTGCGTGGTTGCCGGCGGAGGCCGCCACCACGCCGCGCTTCTTGTCAGACTCGGAGAGGCGTGCCATCCGCACGTAGGCGCCGCGCACCTTGAAGGAGCCGGCGCGCTGCAGGTTCTCGCACTTGAAGTAGACCTCGCCGCCCACCATTCCGCCCAGGGCCCGGGAGGACTCCACCGGGGTCCGCGCAATAATCCCGTCCAGCAGCTTCTGCGCCTCAAGGACATCGTCCAGCGTGACGGGAAGGCTTTCGGGGGTGTTCACGAACTATTCTCCTTTGGGTGATTCGACGTCGGCACCGGGGGCGGCGTTGCTGCCCGGGGCGCCGTGTGCAGTGCCGGCAGGGTTGCCGTGGCTGGAATGCGAGCCCGGCAGCCGGACTTCCCTGAAGGTGTTGTCCTCATCGGCCAGGTCTGCGGTACCCGCGGCAGCCGGCACAAGTTCATGTTCCCACGTTCTGGCGGCAACATACCGAATCGCCGAGTTTGCTACGGCCAGGATGGGCACCGAGAACAGCGCTCCGGGGATGCCGGCGAGGTAGGAACCGGCGGCGACGGACAGGATCACGGCCACCGGGTGCAGGGCGACGGCCTTGCCCATGACCAGCGGCTGCAGGATGTGGCTTTCCAGCTGCTGTACCAGCAGCACGATGCCCAGCATGATCAGCGCGTTGACCGGGCCGTTGGCCACCAAGGCGAGCAGCACCGCGATGACGCCCGTGACGAGGGCACCGACCACGGGGATGAAGGAACCGATGAATACCAGCACGCCCAGCGGCAGGGCCAGCGGTACCCCGATGATCGCGGCGCCGGCGCCGATGCCGACCGCATCCACGAAGGCCACGAACAGCTGGATCCGCGCGTAGCTGACCATGGAGGTCCAGCCGCGCCGGCCGGCGCCGTCGGCGGGGATGCGCGCCTGCCGCGGCAGGAGCCGGACCAGGAAGGACCAGATGCGGCTGCCCTCCAGGAGGAAGAAGATCAGGATGAACAGCGCCAGGACCAGCCCCGCCGCGAAGTGGCCGGCCGTGCTCCCGAACGACAGGGCGCCGCTAAGGATGCTGCTGCTGTTGTTCTGCAGCGCGGCCGTGGCCTCCTGGATGTACTGGTCGATCTGGGCTGCGGTCAGGTGCAGCGGGCCCTCGGCCAGCCAGTCCTGGACCTGCTGGACGCCGGTCAGCGCCTCGCTCCACAGCTCCTGGAATCCGAGGGCCAGCTGCCGGCCCACGAGGGCCAGGGAGCCGGCGATGAGTCCGATGAAGCCCAGGACCGTGATGGCCACGGCGGCCCCGTTGGGGATGCGCGACTTCCGCAGCCACCTCACCACGGGGCTCAGCAGGCCGGCCAGCAGCGCCGCCACCATGACGGGAATGATGAGGAAACTGACCTTGGCCAGCAGCCAGACCAGGGCCCCGGTCATCAGCAGGATCAGGCCCAGCCGCCACGCCCATGCCGCCGCAATGCGCACCCCGTAGGGGATGTCCTGTTCAAGGTCGCGGTCCGTCCGGATGCGCCGCGGCTCCAGCCGGCCGAAGGGCCGGACGGGGTTTGTTGTGCTTGCCCTCCCCGTGGCGCTGGCGCTCGTCGTGGCTGCGCCGGCACTGCCTGCCGCGGTGGCGCTTGTGTTGGCGGCGTCGTCTGGTGTGGCGTCCTTTGCTGGCGTCATAGCCCAATACTTCCCTAGCCGCCCGGCTATGGGAAACGCGCCACGGCCAGTTTAGGCAGCAGACAGGTCGGCGCTGATACCCCAGGTGATGGTGAACGATTCCCCGGGCGCCAGCCAGCGGAGGCTGTCCCCGGAGTTGAAGGCATTCGCCGGCCCCGTCATCGGCTCCAGTGCCACAGCCGCGGTCCGGCCAGGGTAGATGCGGCTGACAAACACGTGGACGAACGGGCACGTCTCGTCCTGCCAGAGGCTGACGCTGCGGCCGTCCGGTGCCGTCAGCGTGTGGCGGGCGATCCCGCCGTCGAACCTCAGATCCGTCAGGGCGGCGTCGAGATCCAGGTCCCCCACGGTCCTTCCCTGCCGAAGGTCGCTGTCCGCGGACACGGGTTCGGAGCTGCGCGGGATGAGGCGTTCGTCCGCCACCAGCCGCGTTGCGGCGTCCACCGTCAGCGTGAGCTCCTCGGAGGGGACCTCGCCGATCCGGAGGTACGGGTGGGCGCCCAGCACGAACGGCGCCTCGGCTTCGGAGTCGTTGACCAGCGTCTGCCGCACCTCCAGGCCCAGGTCCTCGGCCAGGGAGTACTCCACGCGGTGCCGCACCAGGAAGGGGTAGCCGTGCTGGGGGAACACCGGCGCCTCGAGGGTCACGGCAAACTCGGATTCAGCGACGAGGGAGTACGACGCATTCCGCAGGAGCCCGTGGCTGGCATTGTTTTTGGAAACCTCGGTGACGTCCAGCTGCTGCTTCTTGCCGTTCAGGTGCCAGACGCCGTCCTCCACCCTGTTCGCCCAGGGCGCCAGGGTGATGCCCGTGGCGCCCGGCGGAATGTCGGAATCCCCGTAGGACTCCGTCAGCTGGACGTCCCCGCGGCTGTACCACCGCAGCCCGGCAGCCAGCTCGGTGACCACTGCGAGCGCGTCGCCCCGCCTGAGCTCGTACTGCCTGCCCGTGGCATAGCGCCGCTGGGTCGTCGGGGAATCGCTGGTTTCTGAAGTCGCGCCGGAAGTCATGGACCTACCGTACAACGCACGCAGACCCTGGACGCCTACCCCTGCAGAACGAAGGATTGTTGCCTTTTGTTAGAAACTATTTGTTTTTGAGCTTTTTGTGTCACAATGGGAACAGGCACAAAACAGTGACTGGCCCCACACGGGAACCGGCGGACGGACAGCATGGGCCCACAGGCAGCCGGGCCCAGTGGGCGGCCGGCTCAACAGGAACGCCGGAACAACAGGAAGGAGGAGCACGTGCTCGCAACACAGCGGCAGCACCTCATCCTGCAGGAACTCGACGCCGAAGGCACCGTCCGGGTGGCCGAGCTCGCGGAGCTGCTCCGCGTCTCCGAGATGACCGTGCGGCGCGACATCGATGCGCTCGACGCCGAGGGCCTGCTGCTGCGGGTCCACGGCGGCGCCACCCGCCCTGCCGTCTTCAGCGCCGTTGAACCGGGGTTCGGCGCGAAGTCGGCCCGGGAGGCGGACGCGAAACGGGCCATCGCCGCGGAGGCGCTGACGCTGCTCCGGCCCGGCATGACCCTGCTGGTTTCCGGCGGCACCACCACCCACGAACTCGCACGGCTGCTCCCGCGGGATCTCGGGCTCACGGTGGCCACCAACTCCCTCATGGTGGCCAGTGCGCTGGCGCCGGACAGCGAGGGAGGCACCCGCGCGGCCGGCGGAATCCGCACCGTGGTCCTGGGCGGCCAGCGCACGCCGTCCGAGGCCCTGGTGGGTCCGGTGGCGGTGCACGCCCTGGACAGCCTGCACGCCCACCTCTGCTTCATGGGCGTGCACGGATTCGACCCGAAGGCCGGCATCACCTCACCGAACCTGCTCGAGTCCGAGGTCAACGCCGCCATGATCGCCGCATCGGACAAGCTGGCTGTGCTCGCCGACGCCACCAAGTACGGAACCGTGGCGCTTGCCGAAATTGCCCCGCTGTCTGCCGTCGGCGTCCTCATCACCGACGAGCGGATCAGCATGAGCCCCGCCGGCCCCGACGCCGAGAAGCTGCTCCGGCAGTCCGTCGGCGAGCTGCGCCTGGCACCCCTGAAACCACCATCTCCCTCAGCACCCGACCCAACTACTCCCCCGCCCGGCCTCCCTGACGGCCAGCCGCCGTCGGCCATCGCGTTCAAAGGACACGACGCATGACCCACATCACCAGTACCCAGCTCGCCGACGGCCGTGAATTGCTCTACTTCGACGACGCCGGCTCAACCCGAGCGCGGTCCGTTGAAGAGGCCCCGGACCGCAGGGACCTTCCGCCCCGCGGGGAGCCCGGCGAAGTCCGGTACGACGCGCTGACCGGCGAGTGGGTGGCGGTGGCAGCGCACCGCCAGACACGCACCCACCTGCCGCCCGCGGACCAGTGCCCCATCTGCCCCACCACCGACGCCAACCCGTCGGAGATCCCGGCGCCGGACTACGACGTAGTGGTGTTCGAGAACCGCTTCCCCTCCCTCGGTCCTGCCCTGGGCCCGGTCCCCGCCAACCCGGGCTGGGGCACCACGGGACCGGCCTTCGGGCGGTGCGAGGTGGTCACCTTCACCCCGGAGCACACGGGATCCTTCAGCGGCCTGAGCGAAACCCGCGCCCGCACAGTGGTGGAGGCATGGGCGCACCGGACGGCGGCCCTCAGCGCACTGCCCGGCATCAAGCAGGTTTTTCCGTTTGAGAACCGCGGCGCAGACATCGGCGTCACCCTGCACCACCCGCACGGCCAGATCTACGCCTATCCCTACATCACGCCGCGCGGCGCCGTGATGGGCGCCGCCGCGCGCAAATTCTATGACGACGCCGGTGGGCGGCAGACGCTGACCGGCTCGCTGCTGCGCTCCGAGCGGGAGGACGGCGGCCGGATGGTGATGGAAAGCGACAGCTTCAGCGCGTACGTTCCGTTCGCTGCCCGGTGGCCGCTGGAGATCCACCTCGTTCCGCACCGCCAGGTCCCGGACCTGGCCGGCCTGACCGGGGAGGAGAAAGACGAGTTGGCCCATGTCTACCTCGACCTGCTCAAGCGCCTCGATGCCCTCTACCCCACTCCGACGCCCTACATTTCGGCCTGGCACCAGGCCCCGGTGGACGACCTGCTGCGGCCCGCCAGCTACCTGCACCTGCAGCTGACCTCCCCGCGCCGCGCGGCGGACAAGCTGAAGTTCCTGGCCGGCTCCGAGGCGGCCATGGGCGCCTTCATCAACGACACCACCCCGGAACAGGTGGCCGAGCGGCTCCGCTCGGTGACCGTTCCGGCGTCCCCGGCCGAGGCGCTCGCTCCGGCTGCACCCGGCCTGATCGAACCTGACCTAACCCAAGGAGCCCGCGCATGACCGCCCCCGCCACCGCCACCGACCTCGAGGCCCGGTTCTCTGCCGCGTTCGGCCGCCGGCCCGACGGCGTGTGGCAGGCCCCCGGCCGGGTCAACCTCATCGGCGAGCACACGGACTACAACGAGGGCTTCGTGCTGCCGTTCGCCATCGACAGGACCGCCCGCGTGGCCGTAGGGGTCCGCCCGGACTCAACCATCCGGCTGCTCTCGACCTACGGCGACCAGGGAGTCACCACGGCGGACGCCGATTCGCTGGAGGTCGGTTCTGCCAAGGGCTGGACCAAGTACCCGCTGGGCGTCATCTGGTCCCTGCAGCAGCGCGGCATCGCCGTCCCCGGCCTGGACCTGCTGCTGGATTCCGATGTGCCGCTCGGCGCCGGGCTGTCCTCCTCGCACGCCATTGAATGCGCGGTGATCTCGGCACTCAACGACCTCACCGGTGCAGGCCTGGCCCCGGAGGACATGGTGCTGGCCACCCAGCGCGCGGAGAACGACTTCGTCGGCGCCCCCACGGGCATCATGGACCAGTCCGCGTCGCTGCGCGGCTCAAAGGGCCACGCCGTGTTCCTGGACTGCCGCGACCAGAGCGTGAAGCTGGTCCCCTTCGAGGCGGAGGCCGCCGGCCTGGTCCTGCTGGTCATCGACACCAAGGTGTCCCACTCCCATGCCGACGGCGGCTATGCCTCCCGCCGGGCGTCCTGCGAGCTAGGCGCCGAAGTGCTGGGCGTCAAGGCGCTGCGGGACGTCACACCGGGCGACCTGGAAGAGGCCAGCGGGCTGCTGGACGAGGTGACCTTCCGCCGCGTCAGGCATATCGTCACCGAGAACGACCGCGTTCTGCAGACCGTCGAAGTCCTGGGGCAGCAGGGCCCCTCGGCCATCGGCGCCCTGCTCGACGCCAGCCACGTGTCCATGCGCGACGACTTCGAGATCTCCTGCGCCGAACTGGACCTCGCCGTCGACACCTCCCGGGCGAACGGCGCCATCGGCGCCCGGATGACCGGCGGAGGTTTTGGCGGCGCCGCCATCGCCCTGACTCCGGTGAGCGAGGAGCAGCAGGTGCGTGCCGCCGTCGTCCGTGCCTTCTCGGAGGCGGGGTACACGGCACCGGACATCTTCACGGTCACCCCGGCGGCCGGGGCCATGCGGCTGGCGTAGCCCCCCGCTGTTAAGAGACCCGGCAGCGGGCGTAGGCTGGTCGCATGCCCGAAGCAGTTATTGTTTCAACCGCCAGGAGCCCGATCGGCCGCGCCTTCAAGGGCTCACTGAAGGACGAGCGGCCGGACGACATGGCAGCCGCCATGGTCCGGGCAGCGCTGGCCAAACTGCCGGCGTTCGACCCCACCGGGGACAGCGGGCCGGGCCTGGACGACCTGTACCTCGGCTGCGCCGAACCGAGCGGCGAGGCGGGCTCCAACATGGCCCGCGTCGTCACCATCCTCACCGGCCTGGACAACGTTCCGGCCGCCACCGTCAACAGGTTCTGCGCCTCCAGCCTGCAGACCCTGCGGATGGCCTTCCACGCTATCCGCGCGGGTGAGGGGCAGGCGTTCGTCGCGGCCGGCGTCGAAGCGGTGTCGCGCTACCAGGACTGGGCCGGCGCGGGCGAGACCGGGGCGCAAAACCACAACCCGCTGTTCGAGCCGGCCCGCCAGCGCACGGCCGCGCGCGCCGAGTCGAACACGCCGTGGACGGATCCGCGGCTGGGCGGCCGGATGCCGGACATCTACATCGCCATGGGCCAGACGGCCGAGAACGTGGCCACGTCCTACGGGATCAGCCGCGCGGACCAGGACGAGTGGGCCGTGCTGAGCCAGAAGCGGGCCGAGGCCGCGATCGCCTCCGGCTTCTATGCCCGCGAAATCACGCCGTACGAGCGGCGGGACGGCACGGTGGTGGACAAGGACGATTCGCCGCGGCCCGGGGTAACCCTCGACGCCGTCAGCGCCCTGCAGCCGGTTTTCCGCCGGGAGGGGACGGTCACGGCAGGCAATGCGTGCCCGCTCAACGACGGCGCGGCCGCCCTGGTGGTCATGAGCTACGACCTGGCCCGCGATCTGGGGCTGGAGCCGCTGGCCAAGATCGTCTCCACCGCGGCCACCGCGCTGTCCCCCGAACTGATGGGGATGGGTCCGGTGGAAGCCTCCCGGCAGGCGCTGGCCCGGGCCCGCCTGGACATGAACGACATCGACCTCGTGGAGCTCAACGAGGCCTTCGCCGTGCAGGTGGTGGCCAGCGCCCGCGAACTGAAGATCGACCCCGCGAAACTCAACGTGCACGGCGGCGCCATCGCGCTGGGTCATCCGTTCGGCATGACCGGCGCCCGCATGACCACCACGCTCCTCAACGGCCTGCGCGAGACGGACGGGACGCTGGGCCTCGCCACCCTGTGCGTCGGCGGCGGGCAGGGCATGGCCGTGGTGCTGGAGCGCCTGACCTAGCCCCTCCTTTGGAGTTTTTGTCCACTTGTCGCGACTTTAGGGCCCCCGAAGTCGCGATACGTGGACAAAAACTCCTGTCCTTAAAGCGCGAGTGGGCCCCGCCGGTTGGCGGGGCCCACTCCCTGGTGGCTAACTAATTACGACGGCGGGATGCCGGCTTAGGTTGCGGCGTTTAGTCGTCGCCGCGGAGGATGGCCAGCAGGCGGATGATTTCCACGTACAGCCACACGAGCGTGACGGTCAGGCCGAAGGCGGCGGTCCAGGAGAAGCGCTCCGGCGCCCCGGCGCGGACGCCGGCCTCGATGCTGGTGAAGTCCATGATCAGCGAGAAGGCCGCCAGGCCGATCGCGAGCAGGCCGATGAAGACGCCCAGCGGAATGCCGGCGATCTCCATGCTGGTGCGCAGGCCGAACGGGGAATCCACGGCACCGGTCCACATCATGATCATGTTGATCAGGGCGAAGACCGCGTAGCCGATGGTGGCGATCATGAAGAAGCGCATCGCCTTGGGCGTGGCGCGGACCTTGCCGCTCTTGAAGAGCACCAGGGTCACGGCGAAGACGGACAGCGTGCCGATGACCGCCTGCAGGCCGACGCCCGGGTACATCCCGTCAAGGATGCGGGTCAGGCCGCCGAGGAAGAATCCTTCGAGGGCCGCGTAGGCAAGGATAAGGGCCGGCGAAGGCTGCTTCTTGAACGTGTTGACGAGGGCCAGCACAAAGCCGCCCAGCGCGCCGACGATCATGAGCATGCTGGCGAGCGGCAGGCTCACAGTCAGTGTGACGGCAGCGCCAACCACCACTGCCGCGAGGCAGATGCCGGTCTTGACGATGACGTCGTCGAAGGTCATCCGCCCGGTTTCGGACGGTCCGGCCGCAGGCCGGTTGTACATCTGCTGCAGCTGGTCGTTGGTCATGTTCTGCTGCTGCGACATCCAGCCGGACTGGCCGTCCATGACCTGGCCCGGGGCGCGGCCCTGGCCGTAGCCGGGCTGGCCGTAACCCGGCTGGCCGAACTGGTTCTGACCGTAGTTGTTATGGCCGTACGCCTGCGGGACAGGCGGTGCCTGGGTGGCTCCACGGAAATTTTTTCCGTTGAAGATCGGGTTTCCGCCAAGTGCCATTGCGGGTGTCCTCCATGTATGGGGTTGAGTGATGAATCTACGGGTCACGCTATCAATTTCCACGGACCAGGGGCACGGAAAGTTCCTGCTGGTGACGGAGCATTTGAGTTGTTACCGGATCGCTATCTGATGGCCAGCTCCCCCCACGCGGTTTGTACTGCTTGCGCTGTACGATAAGCGGGTCAGGGTGACGGATATCACAGCTAGTCAATACCCGCTCCACCAGCAAGGATATCCGCCGTCCTCTGTTCGCAGCGGCTGCAATGAGGCAGCCGCAACCACCCCCACGTGGAGGTTTTCAATTTGAGACGCACACCGAGAGGGCTGCTTATCCGGCGGCCGGCCGGGCTGCTGAAGGTATGGGGGGCCATCGCGTCCGCCGTCGTGGCACTTCTGCTGGTGGCAGCACCGGCATCGCAGGCAGGCACTCCAGCTCCGACACCACCCCCGTCGAACCAGCAGTTCCAGGACACCATCAGCGGCTTCCTCCGAGACGATTCACGGCGCCCGCTCGAGGGCGTCAAGATCACCGCCAAGAGCGGATCATTCACCGGCGAGGCTAAATCAGGCCCCAACGGGTCCTGGAGCATTGGTGTTCCCCAGCAAGGCACCTACGAGATCCAGCTGGACGAATCCACGCTTCCGAAAGGGATCAAGCTCGCCGAAGGCCAGCAGAATCCCCGGACAGTGACCTTCAGCCAGACGTCGAACCTCTCGGTCATCTTCGCCTTCGGCAAAGGCATCGTGGTGCAGCAGCAGGACTTCGGCCAGAACCTGCTCAACAGGCTCGTGGCCGGGCTAAGCTTCGGCCTGCTGCTGGCACTCGCCTCGGTAGGCCTGTCCCTGATCTTCGGCACCACCGGGCTCACCAACTTCGCACATGGCGAGATGGTGACCCTGGGCGCCGTGCTGGTCTTCGGGTTCAGCGCCCTTAACCTGCCGTTCTGGCTGGCGATCGTCCTGGCCCTGCTGGGCGGCGGTCTCCTGGGCTACGTGCAGGACGCCGGGCTCTGGCGTCCGCTGCGCCGCCGCGGCACGGGCCTGGTGCCCATGATGATCGTCAGCATCGGCCTGGCCCTTGCCATCCGCTACATCATCCAGTTCTACTTCGGCGGGGCCACCCAGCAGCTGCCGTTCGCACAGAGTGCGGAGATCCAGATCGGCCCCATCTCCATTTCGCCCAACAACCTGTGGTCCCTGGTCATCAGCGCCGTCGTGATCGCCCTCCTCGGCATCGTGCTGCTGAAGACCAGGCTCGGCAAGGCCACCCGCGCGGTGGCCGACAACCCGGCACTGGCCGCCGCCTCCGGAATCGACGTCGACGGCGTCATCCGCCTGGTCTGGATCGTCGGCGGTGTGCTGGCTTCCCTGGGCGGCATCCTCTGGGCCTACTACCGTCCCGGCGTCACCTTCGACATGGGTTCGCAGATCCTGCTGCTCATCTTCGCCGGGGTGACCCTCGGCGGCCTGGGCACAGTGTTCGGCGCCCTCGTCGGATCAATCATCGTCGGTATCTTCGTCGAACTGACCACCGTGTTCGGCCTCGCGGCCGACCTCAAGTACGTGGGAGCACTCTTCATCATGATCGTTGTCCTCTTGTTCCGGCCCCAGGGCATCCTGGGCCGTCGCGAGCGCGTGGGTTAGGAGACAGGCATGGACTTCGGATTTATCCTTACCAGCGCGGCTGGCGAACTTTTCAGCCCGACGACGGCGGCCTACGCCCTCGCCGCACTCGGCCTCGCCGTGCACTTCGGCTACTCGGGCCTGCTGAACTTCGGCCAGGCCGGCTTCATGGCGGTGGGTGCCTACGGCTTCGCCATCTCAACGCTCACCTTCCGGGTGCCGTTCTTCGTGGGCCTGCTGATCGCCGTCGTGTGCTCTGTGCTCTTTGCACTGGTGCTGGGCATCCCCACGCTCCGCCTCCGGGCGGACTACCTGGCCATCGTCACCATCGCGGCGGCGGAAATCGTCCGCTACGTCGTCACCACCAACCAGCTCACCTCCGTGACCGGTTCCGCCAACGGGCTCGCCGCCTTCGAGGGCGGCTTCTACACGATGAACCCGTTCCCGGAGGGCTCCTACTTCGGCATGAACAACCGCGACTTCTTCATCCGGGTGGTCGGTTGGGGGCTGGTGGCCGTCGGCTGCGTCCTCGTCTGGCTCCTGATGCGCAGCCCCTGGGGCCGGGTGCTGAAGGGCATCCGAGAGGACGAGAACGCGGTGCGCTCCCTCGGCAAGAACGTCTATGCCCACAAGATGCAGTCGCTGGTGATCGGCGGCATCTTCGGTGCCCTGGCCGGAATGATCTTCACGCTCCCCCGCGGCGCCGTGCAGCCCGCCAACTACGGCACCGAGCTGACGTTCTTCCTCTGGACCTGCCTGCTGCTGGGCGGCATGGCCACGGTCCTGGGGCCGGTCATCGGGGCCATGATCTTCTGGGTGGTCCTGTCCCTCACACAGGGCGTCCTGTACGGCCTCATCGAGTCCGGCGCGGTGACCTGGCTGACCACGGTCCAGGCCGGCCAGCTGCGCTACATCCTGGTGGGCATCGCCCTGATGCTGCTGATGATCTTCAGGCCGCAGGGTGTCTTTGGCAACAAGAAGGAGCTGGCGTTCGCATGAGCAAGCACAGCGAAGAATCAATGGAAGCGGGCGTCGACTACATGACGGACACCCGGCCGATCGCCGTCGGGGAGAACACCCCCGGCTGCAAGAAGCGGGATCCGATCGTCGTCGCCGAGAACGTCACCCGCAGCTTCGGCGGCATCAACGCCGTCGACGTCGATTACCTGGAGATCCCGCGGCACAAGATCACCGCCCTGATCGGGCCCAACGGGGCCGGCAAGACCACCCTGTTCAACCTGCTCACCGGCTTTGATACGCCCAACTCCGGCAAGTGGCAGTTCGAGGGCCACAGCATCGCCGGGGTGTCCTCCTACAAGGTGGCCCGGATGGGCATGGTGCGCACGTTCCAGCTGACCAAGGTCATGGGCAAGCTGACGGTCATGGAAAACATGCGGCTCGGCGCGTCCAACCAGCCCGGCGAGCGGCTGTCCAAAGCCCTGTTCAAGAACATCTGGGGCGGCCGCGAGAAGGAAATCACCGAGCACGCCAACGTGCTGCTGGAGAAGTTCAAGCTCGACACCAAGAAGGATGACTACGCGGCGTCGCTGTCCGGCGGCCAGCGCAAGCTGCTGGAAATGGCCCGCTCCCTGATGGTCCGGCCCAAGCTGGTGATGCTGGACGAACCGATGGCAGGGGTGAACCCGGCGCTGACGCAGTCGCTGCTGGACCACATCAAGAACCTCAAGTCCGAGGGCATGACCGTCCTCTTCGTGGAACACGACATGCACATGGTCCGGCACATCGCCGACTGGGTTGTGGTGATGGCCGAAGGAAAGATCGTGGCCGAGGGCCCCCCGGGCGAAGTCATGAAGGACCCCGCCGTCATCGACGCCTACCTGGGCGCACACCACGACGTCGATCTTGGCGACACCGAGGGCATCAGGGAACTGGAGCAGGAACTCGCGGCGGATGAGGAATCGATCGTCGGTACCGAGAACGCGGGCATGATCGCGCTCGACGCCACGGTGCCCACCATCACCGAAGCCGGCCCGGACACCGCACGCACGGACGCCGGACGCACGGATGCCCAACGAACGGATGCCGGACGCACAGACAAGGACAACGCATGAGTGCCACGAGCGCGGCCCCGGCCGCAAGCAGCGCAGCCGAGGACGGCGCCGTCGTCAAGGTCACAGACCTGGTGGCCGGCTATCTCCCCGGCGTGAACATCCTCAACGGCTGCAGCATCGAGGCCCGGAAGGGCGAGCTGATCGGCATCATCGGACCGAACGGGGCCGGCAAGTCCACACTGCTGAAGGCTATGTTCGGGCTGGTGAAGGTGCATTCCGGATCCGTGATGGTCCGTGGCCGCGACCTGACGGGGCTCAAGGCCAACAAGCTGGTGACCCAGGGCGTCGGCTTCGTGCCGCAGACCAATAACGTCTTCGCCACGCTCACCATCGAGGAGAACATGCAGATGGGCATGTTCCAGCGGCCCAAGGACTTTGCCGAGCGCTTCGAGTTTGTCACCAGCCTGTTTCCGGAGCTCGGGAAACGCAGGGCGCAGCGGGCGGGCTCCCTCTCCGGCGGCGAGCGGCAGATGGTGGCGATGGGCCGGGCACTGATGATGGAGCCGGCAGTCCTGCTGCTGGACGAACCCTCTGCCGGCCTCTCCCCCGTGAAGCAGGACGAGACCTTCCTCCGGGTGCACGAGATCAACCGTGCCGGTGTGTCCGTCATCATGGTGGAACAGAACGCCCGCCGCTGCCTGCAGATCTGCGACCGCGGCTACGTCCTGGACCAGGGCAGGGATGCCTACACCGGCACCGGCCGTGAGCTCATGAAGGATCCCAAGGTCATCCAGCTGTACCTCGGCACGCTGGCCGACGAGGACTAAGCCGCACAACAGAAAACCCCCGTCCTGCCACGACGGGGGTTTTCTGTTGTGCGGCGGGAAGCGGCTTACAGCTTGCCGAACTCTTCCCGGGACGGGGTGTACTTGTTGTCGTCGCCGTACTGGTAGATGCCGATGAAGGCCTCAGTCGGGTCACCGGCATCCGAGAAGGTCACCGGACCGGACTCGCCGTCGTAGTCGATGTCCTTGCCATTGCGGAGCAGCGTGACGCAGGACGGGAAGTCCGAGCACTTCTCGCCGCCTTCGGAGACCGCCTTGAGCTGCTTGGCGATGTCAGTGCCCTTGGTGCTCTTGGCGGCTTCGGCTGCCAGCGAGATCAGGTTCACGGCGTCGTAGGACTCACCGGCGTAGCTGTAGTCCTTCAGTGCCGGATCGATGGCGAGGAGCTTCTTCTTGAAGTCATCCTTGGCGAAGGTGCCGGGGATGGTTCCCTGCGCTCCCTTCAGCGTGCCGGCCTTGAAGTCCTTGCTGTAGTCGGACGTGTTGCCGTCCACCATGAACAGCTGCGTGGGCTTGATGCCCTTGCCGGTGATCAGCGGAACGATGCTCTTGGCCTGGTCGAAGGTGATCAGGGCAATGGCATCCGGCTTGGCGGCGATGACCTTGTCCACCTGGCTGCTGAACTGCGAGTCGCCCTCGTTGAAGAGTTCCTCGGCCACAACCTGGCCGCCGGCTGCCTCGAAGGCGGCCTTGACGTTCTTGGCCAGGCCCGTGCCGTAGGCATCGTTGAGGACAATCATGCCCACGGTCTGGGCACCACAGGTGGCCATGTAGTTGCCCAGCACTTTGCCCTGCAGCACGTCGGACGGGGCCGTCCGCCAGTACAGGCCCTTGTCATCCCAGGTGGTGAAGTCCGGGGACGTGTTCGCGGGCGAGAACTGGATGACGCCGGCGCCGGTGATCTGGTTGATCACGGTCTTGGACACACCCGAGGACGCAGCGCCGATGATGGCGCTGACGCCCTGGCCCAGGAGTGCCGTGGTGGACTGCGTGGCGATGTCCGTCTTGGTGTCGCCGGAGTCGCGGTGGACCACCTGGACCGGCTTGCCGAGCACGCCGCCGGCATCGTTGACTTCCTTGATGCCGAGGTTAACACCGGCGATTTCGGGCGGGCCGAGGAACGCCAGCGACCCCGTCGTCGGCAGGAGCGATCCAATTTTGAGCGGCGTGGGGGTGGTGGTGGTTGCTGCCGGCACGTTGCCGGTCTCGGTGGCGGTGCTGGTTGCCCCGGCCGTGGCACTGGGCGCGGGGCAGGATATGCCGCCTGACGCCCCTGCGGAGGATTCGGTCGCGCTTGGGGTGGAACCGCCACCACAAGCCGTGGCCAGAAGGGCGACGCCGATGCTAAGCGCTGTGAGCTTAGCGACCCTTGGCGCCGCCTGGGGGAGTGAAATCATTTAGAGTCTCCTCGATCGAAAGGTGCGAACGGCCTTTGATGCGATTTTTGGTCAGGGGTTCCTGAGCTAAGTTCAAGCTAATCCAATTCCAGCGGGAACATAAGTGACTAAGGTCACATCCTCATAACACTCGTTGCATATTGGAACACCGGCGACGCGGAGGAGAAAAGTAGTACCCCAGGTGGGACTCGAACCCACAACACGCGGATTTTAAGTCCGCTGCCTCTGCCAATTGGGCTACTGGGGCGCCCGGTCAATCGTATCGCCTCAGACGGCGGCCAAGGGCCCGGCATACCGGAATGTGCCGTGGACCCCGCCCGGCCACAGCGCGAGGGGCAGCAGCTGGAAATGGTCGCCCCAGTTCTTGTCCGGCGCCTCGACGCCCAGGGAAGACGCCGGAACGAAGCCAAACCGCGGGTAGTACTCGGTGCTTCCCAGCAGAGCGATGCCCTTCTCCCCCGCGGCGTTGGCACGGATGACGGTTTCGCGCATCAGCGCCGAACCGATGCCGTGGCGCTGCAGCCGGGGTGTGACGCCGATGGGCCCGAGGCCGAGCAGCTCGAGGTCCTCCACCCAGGCCCGGGTGCTGATCACATGGCCGACGATTTCGCCGTCGAGCTCCGCAACGATGCTGAACTCCGGCAGGTACTCCTCGGCGACGAACAGCCCGCGGAGCACCCGGACCTCAACCGGCTCCCCCTCCACCCGCAATCCGGTGACCGGGGAAACGGCGAACACCTCGGCCGTCAAGGCAAGGAGCGCGTCGCGGTCCCCGGGCTGCTCGCTGCGCAGCACCACTTCCCGCACGGGCTCCGGCACGGGGGCGTTGGCGGCCGAAAGTTCGGCCAGGACCTCCAGTGCCCGCGCCGAGTCAGCCACCGGCACCAGCAGGTGGTCGTGGTGGAATCCGGCCAGCACGTTGCAGCTGATCCGGGCCTGGGTCAGGACCCTGCTGACGGCCGCCGTCAGGCCCACCGCCTCCAGTGCCGAGTGGACCTCCAGCGTGATCCAGGCAGCCACGAAATCGTACGGCAGGTCCAGCGCATCAGCTTCGGTGCGGGGCAGGACCACCGTGAGCCCCTCGGCTTCCCGGACGGCGGCTTCAATGTGGCCGGCCAGCGGCCTGCCGTGCGGCCAGAGGACATAGACGTACTCCCCTTCCCGGAGCACCGGACGCATCGAGGCAAGGAGAGCCTGGAGGTTTTTTTCACCCGTCATGGGAGCCAGTCTATGTGGGCACCCTGCCGGGAGCGGAGGCCACCGGCCGGGGAAACGCGAAAGCGGCCGTTCCCCGGAAGGGAACGGCCACCGTCGTCGTATTGTGGGCAGCCTGGGCCCACGCTGCCGAGGGGACCCCCTCGCTGAGCGGAGCGAAGCTAGGGAGGCGGTGGGGACCTACTTGGCCTCAGCCGTTACAGCATCCTTGGCGCCGGCCTGGGCAGGCGCCTTCTCAGCCGGTGCGGCAGGAGCCGGAGCAGCGGGCTTGGGCGCCGGAGTGGCCGCAGCCACGAAGGCGCCGCGCGGGTTGTCCAGGTCCAGCAGCTGGGTGGTGTCGCGGCCGGCGAAGAAGCTCAGGATCCAGTTGAAGACCACGCGGAACTTGCGCTCGAACGTCGGCATGGCCATGCCGTGGTAGCCGCGGTGTGCCAGCCAGGCGAGCGGGCCCTTGAGCCCGATGCGGCCGAGCAGGTTGATGTTGGCAACACCCTTCCACTCGCCGAAGCCGGCCACAGCACCGAGGTTCTTGTGCTTGTAGTCCACCAGCGGCTTGTTCCAGCGGGAGGCCCAGAGGTTCTTGGCGAGGCGCTTGGCCTGGCGCAGCGCGTGCTGGGCGTTGGGAACGCAGGTGCCGTCCGGCAGTCCGCCGCCTGACAGGTCGGGAACAGCGGCGATGTCACCGGCAGCCCAGGCGTTGTCGATGATGCCTTCGTCGCCGGAGATGCGCAGGTCGGGCAGGACGCGGACGCGGCCGCGGGGTTCCAGCGGGAAGTCGGTGGAGCGGACCATGGGGTTGGCCTGGACACCGGCGGTCCACACGAGGGTGTCGGTCTCGAATTCCTGGGCCAGCGTCTTGTCCGGCAGGTTGATGAGCTTCAGGGCGCCCTCGGCGTTGTCCAGCGAGGTGTTCAGCAGGACCTCGATGCCGCGGCTGCGGAGGTGCTCCACGACCCATTCGGCCTGCTGGGCGGTGACCTCGGGCATGATGCGGCCCATGGCCTCAACGAGGACGAAGCGGATTTCCTCCTGCTTGACGCGCGGGTTGTTCCGTACGGCGGCGCGGGCGAGGTCTTCCATTTCGGTGATGCACTCGATGCCGGCGAAGCCGCCGCCCACCACCACGAAGGTCAGGGCGCGGGCGCGCTCTGCGGGATCGGTCATGGTGGAGCCGCGCTCGATGCGGTCGAGGACCTTGTTGCGCAGCGCAACGGCTTCCTCGATGGTCTTCAGGCCGATGCCCTTGTCCGCCAGGCCCTTGATGGGGAACGTGCGGGTGATGGCGCCGGCGGAAAGCACGACGTCGAAGTACGGAACCTCGAAGTTGTCGCCACCGTCAGCCGGGGCAACCACGGCCGTGCGGTTGGCGTGGTCGATGGAGACGACGCGGCCCTGGATGAGCTCGCTCTGCTTGAGGTGCTGGCGGTGCGAGACCACGGCGTGGCGCGCTTCAATGTTTCCGCCGGCAACTTCCGGCAGGAAGGGCTGGTAAGTCATGTAGGGCAGCGGATCAACGACGGTGACGATGCCGCCTGCGTTCGCGATCTTCTTCTGCAGTTTGAGGGCTACGTAGAGGCCGACGTACCCGCCGCCGACGACGAGCACACGCGGACGATCCTGGAGCTGTGGGGTGGTTGCCATAACTCCAGAGTACAGTACTTTGTGAAAATCTTCACTAACTTGGCCGGTCTGCCGGATCCACCCTCGTCACGGCCCCGGTTTCCGGCTCCTCCACTCCCCCGCCGGAGGCCCCTCCGGAGGCCCCTCCGGATGCCCGGTAGGCCCGCCGCAGCTGCACCGCACCCGCCGCAATAATGGCTATGAAGAGCGCGCCGAACCCGATGACCACCGCGGCCGGCAGCGCGCTGTCCAGCTGCGACGGGGGCACGGCAACCGGCACAGTCGCCTTGGGCAGCGTGGGCTGCGCTGTGTGCGCCGGGGCCGTCGGCTCGGGAGCGGGCGTGGCGAGGTTCCCGCGCCGGTGGACGCGGATCCAGTCCGCGATGGAACCCAGCGGATTGGTCTTCGTTTCGGCCACATCGTCCTTGAGCGCAGCCTCCGCGTTGAGGACGCCGAAACCGTACAGCGGGTCCTTACCCGGTGTGCCCTCGTCCTTGGCGGTGGAGACAATCCTGTTGATGACCTGCTTGGCGCTCATCGCGGGCCACTTGGAGCGGATCAGCGCTGCAACACCGGAAACGATGGGCGTGGCGCCGGACGTGCCGGCCCACTCCGCGTAACTGCCGCCGGGCAGTCCGCCGGCGAGCTTCTCCGCCGGCGCTGCCACTCCGATGCTGATGCCCTGGGAGGAGGAATCGGTGCTGGCCTGGCCGCTGCGGTCCAGGCCCGCCACGGTCAGCACGCCCGGGATGGTGGCCGGAGCCCCCACCTGGACGTTTCCGCCCACCCGGTTGCCGGCAGCGGCCACGATGACCACGTCCTTCTGCTCGGCGTAGAGGAAGGCGGCGTCCCAGCTTTGCGGCCACTCGGGCGATGTGCTGCCGAGCGAAATATTGATGACCTTGGCGCCGTTGTCCACGGCCCAGCGCACGGCCTCGGGAATCTGGTCCTGGTCGCTCTTGCCGCCGGGGTTGGCCGATCCCAGCCAGGTGGAAACGGAGAGGATCTGCGCCTCGGGCGCCACGCCCATGATCCCGTCCGGCATGGCTTTGGACGCGGTTGCGGTGCCGCTCGGGACCGGCTTGGCGCTGGCCGAGGCCTTCTTCGCCGGCTGGTGCCCGCGGCCCGCGAGCATGGTGGCCACCAGCGTTCCGTGCTCGGGCTTGGCGCCGATGCTCTTCTCGCCGTCGGCGGCTCCGGCGCCGGAGACGTCATGGCCGCCGGCCACCACGCCCTTGAGGTCGGGATGGTTGCCGTCCACGCCGCTGTCGATCACAGCGACCTTCACGTTGGCGCCCTTGGAGACCTCCCAGGCCTTGGTGATGCCGGCTTCCTTGAGCCAGTACTCCTTGTCCCGCCAGGTGTCTGCCTGTGCGGCGGGTGCGGTGGCGACGGCGGACGCGGCGATGCCACCGGCAAGCACCGCGGACAGAAGGGCCGAGACCGTCCGGCTAAGCCGGGCTGTTGCTCTGGTCATTCAGGATCCAATACTCGGTTACTTCGGTGCCTCGGCACTCAGGGCAATTCCGTCCAGAATATCGTGCTCGCTGGCCGTGGCCGTAATTATGCGGCCGCCGCTGAGCTCGCCCATGCGGGTGAGGATACGCCGCCAGACCAGGGCACCGGCCCCGATGACGTCCACCCGGCCGGGGTGCATGTACGGCAGTTCGGCCCGCTGCGCCCGCGTCATCTGGAGCAGATCGGTGGCCGCCGCCTGCACGGCGGAGATGGACAGTTCGGCGCCGTGGATGGCTCCCGGCAGGTATTCAGGCAGCTTGAGCGCGTGCGCCGTGATGGTGGTGATTGAGCCGGCAACCCCGACGACGGCGGTGCTGCGTTCCAGCGGAACGTCCAGTTTCGCTTCGGCGATGGCTGCGTCGACGTCGGCCTCCGCTGCGGCGATCTGTTCGGCCGTGGGCGGGTCCGAAGTCAGGTGGCGTTCGGTCAGCCTGACACAGCCGATGTCCACGGACTTTGCGGCGATCACGCCGTTGGCGTCGCCAAGCACGAACTCGGTGCTGCCGCCGCCGAGGTCCACCACCAGGACCTTGTCCTCGGCCGAGATGGGCAGCACGCTGCTGGCACCGGCAAAGGACAGCGCGGCCTCCTCGTGGCCGGTGATCACCTCAGGCTCCACGCCAATGAGGTTCCGGATGCCGTCCACAAAGACCTGGCGGTTCCGGGCGTCCCGGCTGGCCGAGGTGGCCACGAAGCGGACTTTCCGGGCCTGGTACTCGCGGATCAGCGCGGCGTAGTCTGCCGTGGCCGCGAAGGTACGCTCCAGCGCCTCGGGCGCCAGCTCGCCGGTGGCGTCAACGCCCTGGCCGAGCCGCACCACGCGCATTTCACGCACGACGTCGGTGAGTTTCGTGGCGCCGTTGCTGCGGTCAATGTCGGCGATGAGCAGGCGGATGGAGTTGGTTCCGCAGTCGATGGCGGCCACCCGGGTCATGCGCCTGCCTCCGTGGCGGTCGCGTCGGTCGCTGCTGCGTCGGTCTTTGATTTACGAACGGGCGCCGGACGGCCGACAATCGCCGGCAGGCCCTGCGGGCCGTGGCGGCTGAGGTCCCGGGACGGCGCTTCACCTGCCGTGTCCCAGGCGCCGTCGCAGTAGCAGCGGTCGGCGGTCCACCATTCGCTGATGGCCGCGATGGCTTCATCGCCCAGCGGGTTCACACCCGGCCCGGCGGCCAGCGAGTGCCCCACCAGGACGTGCAGGCACTTGACGCGGGTGGGCATGCCCCCGGCGGAGACGCCGTCGATCTCGGGAACGTCACCGATCCCCGATCGTGCCCCGATGTCGGCGCGGGCAGCGAGGTACGCCTCGTGGGCAGCCCGGTAGGAGGCGGCCAGGGACTCGTCGGCGGCAAGCCGGTCGTTCATTTCGTTCATGAGGCCGGCCGCCTCAAGGCGGGAGACCGCAGACGTGATGACCGGGTGCGTCAGGTAGAACGTGGTGGGGAAGGGAGTTCCGTTGCTGAGCCGCGGGGATGTTGCCGCCACGAGCGGGTTGCCGCAGACGCAGCGCGCCGGGATCTCCACCACGTCACGTACCGGCCTCCCCAGCTGGCGGCTGAGCACATCTAGGTCCTGCGCTGAGGGCTGCCTGGATTCACCGGGGGCGGTTGCCGTGTTGTCGTCCACTGGCGTGGCCGTCCTTCCTGCCCGGTTCTGGCTGCCCCGAAAATCGGTAGGCAGTCCCGCGGCGGGCGCCGCTAGTCTGTTGCCGAGCGCCTGATGGACTCCCAGAGGGAATCCACCCAGGGCACGTCGGCGGGGTCTTGTGTTTCTGCTGCACTGGGCTGGCTGCCTGTTGCGCCGGCCGGCACATCGCTGCCGAACACCCAGTAGCCGGTCTCTCCCGGCATAACCATGTTAATGCGGTCGCGGGCCTGCTGCTTGACGTAGTTGGGATCCTGCCAGCGCGAGACCTGCCGTTTGAGGTTGTCCTGGGCCGCCTTGCTGTCCGCTATGTCCGACTCCAGGGCCGCGATTTCCGCCCGCTTGTCGATGAAAATCTTCACGGTGGGGGCCAGCATGATGGTGATGGCAACCATCACCACGGCCAGCGCCAGCATGCGGCCGGAGAACGCCTTGGCCGGAACGGGGTCGAGGTTCTCGTCCTCGGTGCCCACGGCTGATGATCCGGACTTCCCGCGGCCGCTGCCCGCCTTTCCCGCGGCGGTCTTTCCGGTGCCGGACTTGGTGCCGGTGCCGGACCTGGAACCGGGGCTGGTTTTGGTGGAAGCGGGCTTTGTCCCCGCACCCATTGACCCTGCACCCGAGGAGCCCGAACCGCCGGTACCCGCGCCTGTCCTGCCACCCGCGCCGGACTGGTTGCCGGCGCCCGTCTTCGCACCGGCGCCGCTGCCCGCCGCGTTCACGCCGGGGAG
Organism: Arthrobacter globiformis; assembly: GCF_046536215.2. Lineage (GTDB taxonomy): Bacteria > Actinomycetota > Actinomycetes > Actinomycetales > Micrococcaceae > Arthrobacter > Arthrobacter globiformis_E. Next base: position 1,607,609 of record NZ_CM143421.1, read on the forward strand.
CGCGTGTCCGCGTCCCGTTCCGGTGTCATGGCTGGCCGGCGCCGATCGCGGGCCGCCGAAGTCCGCCTGGATGACGTCTCCCCCGGCCGATCCGGCGGCGGACTGTTGTGCTGGTGGGGTCACCCTGGGAACTTTGGGACGGCGGGTAGCCATGACACTCCTGTAACGTGTGGCGCCAAAAACAAAACCGGTGGCTATGGTCTTTCCACCATAGCCACCGGTCAGCTGTTTGCTTGGCTACTAGGCCTTGAAACGCGGGAACGCGCTGCGGCCGGCGTAGCGTGCGGCGTCGTCGAGTTCCTCTTCGATGCGCAGCAGCTGGTTGTACTTGGCAACACGCTCGGAGCGGGCCGGAGCACCCGTCTTGATCTGCCCGGCATTGGTGGCAACCGCGATGTCGGCGATCGTGGTGTCTTCGGTTTCGCCGGAGCGGTGCGAGGTGATGGTGGTGTAACCGGAGCGCTGGGCCAGGGAAACGGCGTCCAGGGTTTCGGTCAGCGAACCGATCTGGTTGACCTTGACCAGCAGGGAGTTGGCCGTGGCGGCGTCGATGCCCTGCTGCAGGCGCTCGGGGTTGGTGACGAACAGGTCGTCGCCCACCAGCTGGACCTTGTCACCGATGGTGTCCGTGAGGATCTTCCAGCCTTCCCAGTCGTTCTCGTCCAGCGGGTCCTCGATGGAAACCAGCGGGTAGTCGGCAACGAGTTCGGCGTAATAGGCGCTCATCTCGGCGGCGCTCAGGGACTTGCCCTCGAACTGGTAGGCACCGTCCTTGAAGAACTCGGAGGAGGCAACGTCCAGGGCCAGCGCGATGTCGGTGCCCGGGGTGTAGCCGGCGTTCTGGATGGCTTCCTGGATCAGGTCCAGCGCCGCGCGGTTGGACGGCAGGTTCGGGGCGAAGCCGCCCTCGTCGCCGAGGCCGGTGGAGAGGCCCTTCTGCTGCAGCACGGACTTGAGGTTGTGGTAGACCTCAACGCCCCAGCGCAGGCCCTCGGAGAAGGTCTCGGCGCCGATCGGGGCGATCATGAATTCCTGGATGTCGACGTCGGAATCCGCGTGCGAGCCGCCGTTGAGGATATTCATCAGCGGAACGGGCAGGACGTGGGCGTTCGGGCCGCCCAGGTACTTGTACAGCGGCAGGTCAGCGGAGGCTGCTGCGGCGTTGGCGACTGCCAGGGAGACGCCGAGGATGGCGTTGGCGCCCAGCTTGCCCTTGTTGGCGGTGCCGTCCAGGTCGATCATGGCCTGGTCGATGCTGCGCTGGTCGGTGGCGTCAAAGCCGGTCAGGGCTGGTGCGATCTGGTCGATGACGGCGTCAACGGCCTTCTGGACACCCTTGCCGAGGTAGCGGCCCTTGTCGCCGTCGCGCAGTTCAACGGCCTCGTGCTCGCCGGTGGAGGCACCGGACGGAACGGCAGCGCGGCCGATCTGGCCGTCGGAGAGGAGAACTTCAACTTCGACGGTGGGGTTGCCACGGGAATCGAGGATCTCGCGGGCGTGGATGGCATCGATAAGCGCCATGGATGTGCTCCTTGTGGGCGATTTACTGGGGACTCTAGGGGAAAAAATCTCGACGTCCTCGTCAGGCACTAGCGTAGTCGAGAGTGGTGCACGTTACGGAAACCTATCCAGAACCCGGACGTCATGATCCGGGCGCGGATGTTTCAAAGGTGGCGGTTCTGGTAACGCCGGACGGCCCCGCGGAGGGCGCGTTCGGCGTCGAACCCCCTGTTCCGGGCAGAACGGACGACGGCGAGCAGCAGCTCGCCAAGTTCGGCTTCGGTCGTCATTTTTTCGGTGAGCCCGGTTTCGACGGACTCAGCCGGCGGGCCTGGCTCAACCGGCGGCAGCCCGGCCCGTTCCGCCCGGTCCAGGGTTTTCTGGGCCTGGGCCAGTGCGGGCAGGGCTACCGGGATGCCTTCGAAGGGCGTGCTCCGCTCCGGGCTTTCGGCCTTCTTCACGGCATCCCACTTGAGCACGATCTCCTCCACAGTGGCCGGAAAGGAGTCCTGCAGGGAACCGTCCGGACGGAACACGTGCGGGTTGCGGCGGATCATCTTCTGCGTGAGGCCGCGTGCGACGTCGCCGAAGCCGAACACGCCGCGTTCCTCGGCGAGCCGGGCGTGCAGCACCACCTGGAGCAGCACATCGCCCAGCTCGCCTTTCAGTTCAGCCTCGTCCGCGCCCGTCTCGATGGTTTCGGCCACTTCATAGGCCTCCTCCAGGAGGTACTCAACGAGCGATTCGTGGGTGAGGGCGCCCATCCAGGGGCAGTGCTCGCGGAGCGCAGCGATGACCGAGACCAGCTCCCCCACGGGGTCGGCGGGTTCAGCCGGCCCGGGGGTTTCAGCCAAGGTCGCCGTACGCGTCGTTGATGTACTCCACGAGGGCTTCCTTTTCCTCGAGGGGCAGGAAGGAGGCCTCGGCGGCGTTGAGCGTGAGCTCCAGCAGGTCGTCGAGGTCGTAGTCGAAGGTTTCCACCAGCAGCTCGAACTCGTCGGTGAGCGTCACGCCGCTCATGAGGCGGTTGTCCGTGTTGATGGTGACGTTGAAACCCAGCTGGTAGAGCATGTCCAGCGGGTGGCTTTCGATGCCCTCACCGAAGCCGGCGATGGCGCCGGTCTGCAGGTTGGAGGACGGGCAAATTTCCAGGGCGATGCCGCGGTCGCGGATCCAGCTGGACAGGTTGCCCAGGGTGACCAGGCCAATGTTGTCGTTGTCCTCGTCGTCGGCGTCGTCCTCATCGAACTCCACCATGATGTCCTCGGCGATCCGGACACCGTGGCCCAGGCGCAGCGCGCGGCCGTCAACGAGGGCGGACTGGATGCTGTCAAGCCCGGCGGCTTCGCCGGCGTGCACGGTGGCAGGGAAGTTGTTTTCGGCCAGGTAGGTGAAGGCGTCCCGGAAGCGCGAGGGCAGGAAGCCGTCTTCGGCGCCGGCAATGTCGAACCCGACGGCGCCCTTGTCACGGTGCCGGACGGCGAGTTCGGCGATCTCCTGGCCGCGGTCAGCGTGGCGCATGGCCGTGATCAGCTGGCCCACCTGGATCTCGCGGCCGGTCTCGGCCACAGCTTCCACGCCGGCTTCGAGGCCTTCCTGGACTGCCTCCACAACCTCGTCCAGCGTCAGTCCCTTCTGGAGGTGCTGCTCAGGTGCCCATCGCACCTCGCCGTACACCACGCCGTCGTCCGCCAGATCCTCAACGAACTCCTTGGCGACGCGGAACAGGCCTTCCTTGGTCTGCATCACGGCCACCGTGTGGTCGAACGTCTCGAGGTAGCGGACCAGCGAGCCGGAATCGGCGGATTCGCGAAACCATTCGCCCAGCGCGGTGGGGTCTGTGGACGGGAGGGTGTGCCCCACCGCCTCCGCCAGCTCAATGATGGTGGCCGGGCGCAGGCCGCCGTCCAGGTGGTCGTGAAGGGATACCTTGGGCAGGCTCTTCAGGTCGAAGTCAAGGGCAGGGGCGGCGTCAACGATTGGCTCAGTCACGTACCAACTCTAGGGTTGGACCGGCGGCAATGCCAACGCGCGCACTCCATGGTGACGGCGGCCTGAAGGGCCCCTGGCGTGCTGCCAGCCACCCCGCTAGGCCACGCGGCTGCTTTGTTCCGGGACACTACCCGTTTGCGGTGCGGGGCTCTCTTCCGGCGCGTTGCCCTGGTCCGGAGCGGCGGCGTCGTTGCGTCCCAGCCGCTTGTGCCACCAGCGGAGGGCGTGATCGATGATGATCCCCAGAATGATGGCGAACACGACGGCGATGCCGGCGCCCATCAGCGGGTTGTGGTGCAGCCACGGGAAGGAACTTGCCACGAGGCCGATGCCTATCGAGTAGCCCACCCACGTGAAGCAGGCGAAGGCATCCAGCAGGAAGAACCGGCGGTGCGGGTATCCGGTGGTGCCGGCGACATAGTTCACTGCCACGCGCCCCCACGGGATGTAGCGCGCCGTGAAGATCAGCACAGCGCCGCGCTTCTCCAGTTCGTACCGCGCCCAGCCGAAGACCTTCTGCACCTTGGGCCGGCGCATCCACTTCCAGCGCTCCAGGCCGATCTTCCGGCCCAGCATGTAGGCCATGTTGTCTCCGGCCATGGCGCCGGTGAGGGCGGTCAGGCCGAGGATCCAGAGGTTCGGCTCACCACTGTGCCGGGAGAAGGCCGAGAGCGCAACGATAAGCGTCTCGCTGGGCACCACCATCGCGAACCCGTCGACGAAGAAGAACATGAGCAAAACGGGGTAAATCCACCACTGACCCGCTGCATGGAGCACGGCCTCATTAATAAACTCCACGCGGGTGTTGCTCCTCGGCAATATAACAAGACAGGAAGTGACGCAAATCGCTCTTTAGTGTCGCACGGCCGGAGGATAGTCCGCTACGCCTTGAATGGAAAGTCAACTTTCTTCGAGCGGATCCTGAATGCGGCCCCGGAGCCTGTTGATGCCTAGGTCCACCAGGATCCCCAGCACAATGGCGCAAACAATGGCGATTACGGCCCCCAGCAGGTGGTTCTGCTCGAACCACTGGCCGAAGAACAGCCCGATGGCCACGGAATACGAGGCCCAGAGGGTGGCAGAAAGCACAGTCAGCCCGATGAAGCGCGCGTGCGAATAATGCGTCGCTCCCGCGGTCAGGTTGACGGCCACCCTGCCGATGGGGACGAACCGCGCCACAAGGATCAGCGACGCCGGCCGCTTGCGCAGTTCGCGCCCCGCCCACCGGAACGCCCGCTGCATCCGCGGCCCGCGCATCCAGCCCCAGCGCTGCGTGCCCACACCGCGGCCGATGAGATAGGCGGCGTTGTCGCCGGTGAAGGCGCCCAGCCCCGCCACGGCCGCAAGCAGCCACGGGTTGGGGACGTCCGCCGTCGCGGCGACGGCGGCCAGCCCCACCACCACCGACTCGCTGGGGATGGGCGGGAAGAAACCGTCGATGACGCAGCAGGCGAGGACGATGAACAGGACCCACGGCTGGCCGGCGGCAGCCAGGATGAAGTCATTGATGGCCTGCACGGTCAGGCGATGCGGTCGATGATGAGCTGCTGGGCAGGCTTGGAACCTTCCGGCGCAATGGTGACGGCGTGGTCCAGCGCCTCCTTGGCCCGGGCAAACTTCTCCGGCGTGTCCGTCAGCAGGGTCATGAGCGGCTCACCGGCACGCACGGCGGCGCCCGGCTTGGCGTGCAGGCGGACGCCGGCGGCTGCCTGCACCGTGTCTTCCTTCCGCGCCCGGCCGGCGCCGAGGCGCCAGGCCGCCACACCCACGGCGAACGCGTCGAGCTCCACGAGGACTCCGTCCGCGGGCGCGTAAATGGTTTCCGATTCCTTGGCCACCGGCAGCTTGGCCCGCGGGTCGCCGCCCTGCGCCGCGATCATCCGGTTCCAGACGTCCATCGCCCTGCCGTCCTTGAGCGCGGCCGCCGGATCGGCGTCGGACACACCCGCGCACTGCAGCATCTCCTCCGCGAGCCTCACCGTCAGTTCGACGACGTCTTCCGGGCCGCCGCCGGCGAGTACCTCAACGGATTCCGCCACCTCGATGGCGTTGCCCGCAGTGAGCCCGAGCGGGGTGCCCATGTTGGTCAGCAGGGCCACGGTTTCCACGCCGGCGTCCTTGCCGAGGGCCACCATGGTCTCGGCCAGCTCGCGGGCGCCGGCCTCGTCCTTCATGAACGCCCCGCTGCCCACCTTGACGTCCAGCACCAGCGAACCCGTGCCCTCGGCGATCTTCTTGCTCATGATCGACGACGCCAGCAGCGGGATCGACTCGACGGTGCCCGTGACGTCGCGGAGCGCGTAGAGCTTCCGGTCCGCCGGGGCGAGCCCCGCACCGGCGGCGCAGATCACCGCGCCCACCTCCTGGAGCTGCGCCAGCATTTCGTCGTTGCCCAGGGAGGCCCGCCAGCCCGGAATGGATTCGAGCTTATCCAGCGTGCCGCCGGTGTAGCCCAGCCCCCGCCCGGACAGCTGCGGCACCGCCACGCCGAAGGCCGCGACCAGGGGTGCCAGCGGCAGGGTGATCTTGTCCCCCACCCCGCCCGTGGAGTGCTTGTCGGTGGTGACCTTCACGCCGCCGTCGGGCCGCCGGAGGCCGGAGAAGTCCATCCGCTCCCCCGAGGCGATCATCGCTGCGGTCCACTGCGAGATCTCGGCACGGTCCATGCCGTTGAGCAGGATGGCCATGTTCAGGGCGGCCATCTGCTCCTCGGCGACGACGCCACGGGTATACGCGTCGATGATCCAGGCAATCTGCTCCGGGCTCAGCGCGTGCTTGTCGCGCTTGGCCCTGATGATCTCGACGGCGTCGAACGCCTGATTCTTCTGGGTCACCGGGTTCCCTCCAGGTCTTCGGGGCCAAATGCGTCGGGCAGCACCTGGTCCATGGTCTTGATCCCCAGCGCGGTCATGAGCTCCATGCCGGGCGCCCGAAACTCGTACAGCAGCTGCCGGCAGCGTCCGCAGGGCATCAGCACGTTGCCGGCCCCGTCCACGCAGTAGAAGGCGCGGAGCAGGCCGCCGCCGGTCATCTGCAGGTTTCCCACGAGGACGCACTCGGCGCACAGCGTCAGGCCGTAGCTGGCGTTCTCGACGTTGCAGCCGCTGACGATCCTGCCGTCCGCGGTGAAGGCGGCGGCTCCCACCGGAAAGTTCGAGTAGGGCGCGTAGGCGTTCTTCATGGCCTCGAGCGCGGCGGCTTCCAGGGCCGTCCAGTCAATGATGGCGCCCGCTTCGTTGGCGTCGTTCTGCACGGCCGTCACCCCTTGGCGTACGGGATGCCGCTGGCCGGCACCCGGGTGCGTCGAAGCGCACTTCTGTGCCCACTTTAGTGTCCTGCCCCGCGTCCAAGTAACACGGTCCGGTTAACACGCCCAGCGCGAACGTACACTTGAGGCCCCTGGGAACCGTTTCCCAGGGGCCTCAAGTGTACGTTCGCGCTCGGTGCTGAAGACTCTCAGCGGCGGACTGTTGTTCGGGCTAGAGGCGGACGAGCATCTTTCCGGTGTTGCCGCCGTCGAGCATGTCCATGAAGGCCCTTGGCGCGTTCTCCAGCCCGTCGACCACCGTCTCGTCGTACCGGACGGTGCCGTCGGCCAGCCAGCCGGCCATCCGACCGGCGAACTCGGCGGCGTGCTGCCGCTGGCCGCCCACCAGGAACCCGCGCAGCGTGAGCTGCTTGCCGATCGCCACGGCCAAATTGCGCGGCGCGGCGGGCGGTTCGGTCGAGTTGTACTGGGCGATGGCGCCGCACATGGCCACGCGGCCGCCGACGTTCAGGACGGACAGCGCCGCTTCGAGATGGTCACCGCCGACGTTGTCGAAGTACACGTCGATGCCGTTGCTGCCCGCGGCGGCCTTCAGCTGGTCCAGGACCGGCGCGTCACGGTAGTTGAACGCCGCGTCGAAGCCCAGGTCCAGCAGCCGGGCAACCTTCTCCGGCGTGCCCGCGCTGCCAATCACCTTCGAGGCTCCCATCGCCTTCGCGATCTGCCCCACGAGCGAGCCCACCGCGCCGGCGGCGCCCGAGACGAATACCGCGTCCCCGGGCTTGAACTCGGCGACCTTCAGCAGGCCGGCGTACGCGGTGAGTCCGGTCATGCCCAGGGCACCCAGGAACGCCGAGGCCGGGGCGAGTTCCGTGTCTACGGGCGTGGTCCGCTCAGCGTCCACCACCGCATGCTCCCGCCAGCCGAGCTGATGGACGACGACGTCCCCCACCTTGCGCTGATCGGACCGGGACGCGATCACCTCACCCACCGCACCGCCGTCGAGCGCCTTGTCCAGCGCAAACGGCGCTGAATAGGACTTGGCATCGTTCATGCGGCCGCGCATGTAGGGGTCCACCGAGATGAACAGGTTCCGGACCAGCACCTGGCCCTCGTTGAGGGCCGGGACTGCCGCCTCGGCGAGCCGGAAGTTTTCCGGAACCGGCCTGCCTTGCGGCCGGGAGGCCAGCTGGATCTCGCGGGTGGTCACCGGCAACGCTGCCCCGGCGCTCACGCTGCGAACTCCACGAGCGTCAGGGCGACGTCCATGTTGCCGCGCGTCACGTTGGAGTACGGGCAGATGGTGTGTGCCTTGGCCATGAGTGCCTCGGCGGTGCTGCGGTCCAGTGCGGGGAGGGCGATTTCCAGCTCGGCGGCGAGGCCGTAGCCGGCGCGGTCCTCGAGGGCGCCGAAGTGGATCTTGGCGGCGACGGCGGAGTCCGTGAGGTCCGCTTTGGTCTGCCGGCCCACCACGCGGAGGGCGGAGTGGAAGCACGCAGCGTAGCCGGCGGCGAAGAGCTGTTCGGGGTTGGTGCCCTGGCCGCTGCCTCCCAGCTCCACCGGGCTGGCGAGGTTGACGTCGAGTTTGCCGTCGTTGGTCCGCGCGGAACCGTCGCGGCCTTCGCCGGACGCGAGAGCCTCGGCGGTGTAGAGGGTCTTCAATGGATGTCCTTCCGGTTGGGAGGTGTGGGGTGCGTTTGTGGTCTTTGACGCCGGGTCAGAGCGAACTGTGCAGGGCCGCGGTGAGCTTGCCGAGGGTTTCGCGGAGCTGATCGAGTTCGGCGGGACTCAGGCCAGCCGCCGCAGCGAGGTGCTGCGGCACGCCGGAGGCCTTGCTGCTCAGGGCCTTGCCGGCGTCGGTCAGGTGCACGGCAACCCGGCGCTCGTCCTCGGCGGAGCGCCGCCGCTCGACGAGGCCCAGCGCCTCGAGCCGCTTCAGGAGGGGTGAGAGGGTGCCGGAGTCGAGCCCAAGCTCCTCCCCCAGTTCCCGGACGCCGCGCGGCTCGTTTTCCCAGAGCACCAGCATGACGAGGTACTGCGGGTACGTCAGGCCGAGCTCGTCCAGGAGCGGACGGTAAACGGCGGTGGCAGCCCGCGACGCGGAGTAGAGGGCAAAGCACACCTGGCGGTCAAGGCGGGGAGCATCGGGCATGACCTTAACAGTAATGGGCAATTCAATTGTGCACAACTTACCTATGCAAACGAGAGCGCGAACGGACACTTGAGGCCCTAAAGAGCCCTCATGTGGGGGCCACAAGTGTACGTTCGCGCTGGAAGCCGGGGCTTAGACGATATGAAGTGGAGCGGCCCCGCTTGCGGGGTCCGGGGCGCGGCCCAGTATCGCCGGTACGGTCGTGCAGCGCCAGCTTGTCGTGGTTCGGTTGCCGGATGCGAGGAAGTGGCGCTGCCCGGCCTGCACGCGGCGGTGATGTCCTTTATCCCGGACGGCCAGGCTCTGACGCCCGGGCGGGGGCCGGGGCCTTCTGTTTCACAGGGTCCGTGGGTTGCCATTAGCGGTACCCGTGGCCTGCGAGGGTCTTTCGGGGGTGCAATGGTAGTGCCACATGTGAGGTTTGGGAGGTCCCGGCTATGTTTGAGCATACTTTCATTGGTCTGGATGTTCACGCGGTTAATGTGGCGGGCCATGCGCTGAACCCGGGCACCGGAGAAATCAGCGCTCACACCATGGCTGCCGACCCGGCCATGGTGCTGGAGTGGGTCCGCCGGTTCGAGCCGCCCGTCAAGGTCGCTTACGAGTCCGGCCCGACAGGGTTCGTTCTGGCCCGGTACCTCCAAGCTGCAGGCATCAATTGCGTGGTCGCGGCGTCTTCGAAGCTGCTGCGCGCCCCTGGGGACCGAGTGAAGACCGACCGTCGCGACGCCCGGGTACTTGCCGAGATGCTTGCAGTCGGTTCAGTGGTCCAGGTGCACATCCCGGACCCTGACGAGGAGGCGTTGCGGGATCTGGCCCGGCTGCGCTCCGGCGCTGCGAAGGACCTAGCCCACGCCCGCCAGCACGTGAACGCCATCCTGCTGCGCCACGGCATCCGCTACCCCAACGACAGCAGATGGACCAAGGAACACCGGTTGTGGCTGCACCGTCAGCGCTTTGACGAACCGGCGCTGCAGTTTACGTACGACGCCGACGTGGAGCAGGCCGAGCTGCTCGCCGCGCATCTGGCACGCATCGACAAACAGATCACCGCCACGGCAGGGCTCTGCCGGTACTCCCGCGTGATCGACGCCCTGATGTGCCTGCGGGGCATCCAGATGACGACCGCCTTCGGGCTGGCTGTAGAGATCGGGGACTGGACCCGCTTCACCGGCTCGTCCATCGGCGCCTATCTCGGGCTGGTTCCCAGTGAAAGCTCCTCCGGCCAGTCCCGGCATCAGGGCCCGATCACCAAGGCCGGGAACACATACGCCCGTAAACTACTCATCGAGGCCGCGTGGGTCCACCGGCGCCCCTACGCACGGCCTGGGGAACGGCTGCTTCGCCAGCTCGATGTGGTCGGCCCGGCGACCCGCATCCGCGCTCTCGAAGGGAACCACCGGCTCCACCACAAGTGGGAACACTTCGATGAACGCCACAAAATGTCGGTGAAGGCCAACATCGCAATTGCCCGTGAGCTCGCCGGCTGGTGCTGGTCATTGGCCGCCCCACTCCAGCAAGGAGAACGGATGAACGTAGCCTGACCTGCCGGCCGAGACGTGGTGGAAGTGGCGTGGCAGGCACGCGGAGCTAACTCGGGACACGCCTATGAGCAGACGGAACACCGGCGACGCTCGATCTTAGACACCGATACGCCTCCAGCCGAACAATCGTCATGCGGTAACCAACCCGCGAATGTCAGTCTGACAATGCCTGTCGAACAATGACCCGCCATAGTCACCCGAGGCTACGACCCGCCCGGCAAAAAGTGAGCGGCTCCCAGGAAAGAAAAATCCCAGGAACCGCTCACGTATGCCTATTGACAACCCGATCTACATATCAGGTGTCCGTTCGCGCTCAGGTGGGGTGTGCCGGGCCGTGCCTAGCCGGGGCGGGTCTAGAGGTCGCGGATGGTGCGGAGGGCGGCGGCGGTGAGGACCTGGATGCCGTAGCCGAGGGCCCGCTCGTCCAGGATGTAGTCGCCGCGGTGCAGGTCGTATTCCTCGCCGCCGGGGGTCTTGGTGCCGAGGCGCATCATGGCCCCGGGCAGCTCGGCCAGGAACCAGGCGAAGTCCTCCCCGCCCATGGACTGTGGCGTCAGCACCACCGAACTCTCGCCGATCTCGGCACGGGCAGCGGCCTCGATCAGCGCCGTCTCATGTTCGGAGTTGACCACCGGAGGAACGCCGCGGGTGTGCTCCAGCCGCACGTCAACTCCGTAGGGAGCGGCCACCTGGTGCACCACTTCGTCCAGCAGCTCGCCGGCGCTGTGCCAGGCATCGCGGTCCAGGCAGCGCATGGTGCCGGCCATGTACCCGGTGCCCGGAATGGCGTTGGGCGCGGACCCGGCGGAGATGTGTCCCCACACCACCGAGACGCCGCTGCGGACATCCACCCGGCGGGAAAGGACGGCCGGCACGTTCACGGCAATCTGCGCCAGCGCGAAAACAAGCTCCTCGGTGAGGTGCGGGCGGGAGGTGTGACCGCCGCGGCCGGAGAGTTCGATCCGAATGGTGTCCGACGCCGAGGTGATGGCGCCGATGCGGGTGCCGATCTTGCCCACTTCGATGCGCGGGTCGCAGTGCAGCGCCAGGATGCGGGGCACGCCTTCCAGGACGCCCTGCTCGATGCAGGAGTGCGCGCCGCCGGGCATGGTTTCCTCGGCGGGCTGGAAGATGATGCGCACCGTCCCGCCCAGCGGGGATTCCTGGTGCATCCGGTGCAGCACCAGGGCGATGCCCAGCATGGTGGTGGTGTGGACGTCGTGGCCGCAGGCATGGGTGACGCCGTGGTTCTTTGAGGCGAACGGGAGTCCCGTTTCCTCGATGATCGGCAGGGCATCGATGTCACCGCGGAGCGCGGTGGCGATCGGCCCCTCACCGATGTCGACGGTCAGGCCCGTGCCCTCGAGCCGGCGGGGCTCGAGGCCGGCAGCCTCGAGCCGCTCGGCCAGCTTGTCCGTGGTCCGAAATTCCCTGAAGGACAGTTCGGGGTGCGCATGCAGGTCACGGCGAAAATCGATCAGTTCCGGCAGCAGGGGCTCGAGCCACGGCCCCACCAGGGCGGTGGGCTCAGCTTCAGTAGTGTAATTGCGCACACCTCAACTGTAGCGAGGCCGGAAAGATTAGCGGCATCGCCTTCTCCGCGTTACGTGTTGGCCGTCTCCGGTTTACGTGTGGCTGGAAGGCGGTGCCCGCTAGAGGACGTCGGTGTCGCCGCTGGCCTTCAGCGCGTCCACGGCCTGCTTCACCCGCTGCGAGTGCTGCTTGGTGGTCACCAGCAGTGCATCCGGGGTGTCCACGATGACGACGTCCTTGATCCCGATCAGCGCGATGACGCGCTTGGTGTCCGAGACCACCACGCCGCTGGCGTTTTCGGTGAAGACGCGTGCGCCCTCGCCGAGGACGGTCACCTCGTCCACTTCCTTGGCGCTGTTCAGCCGGCCCACGGAGGCGAAGTCACCGACGTCGTCCCAGCGGAAGGAGCCGGGCACGACTGCGACGTCCCCGGCTGCCGCTGCGGGCTCGGCGACTGCGTAGTCAATGGCGATCTTGGGCAGGGTGGGCCAGATCCGGGCGGTGACTTCGTCACGCTGCGGGGTGTCCCATGCCTGGGCGATTTCCTGCAGGCCGGTGAACAGCTCGGGCTGGTTGGCTTCCAGGTGCTTGAGCATGAGGGACACGGGCGCCACGAACATGCCCGCGTTCCAGACATAGTCGCCGCTGTCCACATACTGCTGGGCAACGTCCTCGTCCGGCTTCTCCACGAACTCCACCACAGCCTGGGCGTTGGGGGCTCCCGGAATGCGCAGGGAATCCCCGGACCGGATGTAGCCGAACCCGGTGGAGGGGTGCGTCGGCTTGATGCCGATGGTCACGATCTTGCCGGCGGCGGCGGTGTGGATGGCCTCGCGGACGGTGTCCTGGAAGAGCCCGTCGGGGCTGATCACGTGGTCCGCGGCGAAGGACCCCATGATGACGTCGGGATCGCGCTGGTGCAGGATGGCTGCGGCCAGGCCGATGGCGGCGCCGGAATCCTTGGGCTCGCTCTCGAGCACGAGGTCGCCGTCCTCAACCTCGGGAAGCTGGCTGCACACGGCATTGCGGTGCGCCACGCCGGTGACCACGAGGACGCGGTTTCCGGCCAGCGGTTCGAGGCGGTCGTAGGTGGCACGCAGGAGCGTGCTGCCGGAACCGGTCAGGTCGTGAAGGAACTTGGGAGCTGCTGCACGTGACAGAGGCCAGAGGCGGGTCCCCACACCGCCCGCAGGAATCACAGCGATAAAACGGCTGAGAGGTGAATCCTGGCTTGTCACTTTGTCGTTACTCATCAGGCCCTACTTTAGCCGACGCACCTCAAGGCGGCCTTTCACGGCCGGGCAGCATCCGGATACAGTGGCAACAGATGTGGTCTTGGTCTCAAAATAGCCGAAAATCCGTACAGTAGCTGGCGGGCAAGGAACGCCTGAATTGAATAAGCTGTGAGCGAAGCCTAGATTTAGGCCTGAGCTACGAGTGCTCTCGCAGTAGGCGTTCCCCCCGCGTGGATCCCACGCCAGCGCCGCTGTGTCGCAGGGAGGTTTATTCAGTGCCGACGAAACCAGCTGGCACCTTGTACCGCGGCCGTGAAGGCATGTGGTCTTGGGTTGGACACCGCATTACTGGTGTAGTGATCTTTTTCTTCTTGTTGGTCCATGTGCTGGACACCTCGCTGGTGAGGGTGTCGCCTGAGGCCTACACCGCAGTAATCGGTGCCTACAAGAACCCGCTGATGGCCCTGGGTGAAACGGGCCTCGTCGCAGCGATCGTGTTCCACGCCTTCAACGGCCTGCGGATCATCGCCGTCGACTTCTGGAAGAAGGGCGCCAAGTACCAGCGCCAGATGCTGTGGGTGGTGCTGGGCCTGTGGGTCGTCACCATGGTCGCCTTCGCCATCCGCCACCTGTCCCTCGCGCTCGGAGGTCACTAAGCCATGTCTGCAACTGAGATCCAGTCCCCGCGCAGCGGTCAGATCGGCGGCAAGCCCGAGTCCGGCAGGATCGCCCCGAAGTACCGCCGCAACGGCAACTCGCGCGGCAACTTCGAAATGCTCGCCTGGCTGTTCATGCGCCTCTCCGGTGTGGTCCTGGTTGTGCTGATCTTCGGCCACCTCATCGTGAACCTCCTGGTGGGCGAAGGCATCCACGCCATCGACTTCGGCTTCGTTGCCGGCAAGTGGGCAGATCCGTTCTGGCAGTTCTGGGACCTGGCCATGCTGTGGCTCGCCATGCTGCACGGCACCAACGGCGTCCGCACCATCATCAACGACTACGCCGAGAAGGACTCCACCCGCTTCTGGCTCAAGATGGTCCTCTACGCAGCCTCCGCCGTCATCATCATCCTCGGCACCCTGGTGATCTTCACCTTCAACCCGTGCCCCGTAGTGGACGGTGTCCAGCTGCCCGGCGGCTTCTGCCCCGCGTAGCATCCCGTGGCGGCCCGCCATCCATTGGCGGGCCGCAATTTTGTGCGGAGACGGCTTCGACCGCCCGCTGTTTTATTGCGAATTTTGAGAGAAAGAGCGTCTGGTATGCAGGTCCATAAGTACGACGTCGTCATCGTCGGTGCCGGTGGCGCCGGGATGCGCGCCGCGATCGAGTCCGGTCAGCGTGCGCGAACAGCAGTACTGACCAAGCTGTACCCCACCCGCTCCCACACGGGTGCGGCGCAGGGCGGCATGTGTGCAGCCCTGGCCAATGTCGAGGAAGACAACTGGGAATGGCACACCTTCGACACCATTAAGGGCGGCGACTACCTGGTTGACCAGGACGCCGCCGAGGTCATGGCCAAAGAGGCCATCGACGCGGTGCTGGACCTCGAGAAGATGGGCCTGCCGTTCAACCGCACGCCCGAGGGCCGCATCGACCAGCGCCGCTTCGGCGGCCACACCCGCGACCACGGCAAGGCTCCGGTGCGCCGCGCGTGTTACGCCGCCGACCGCACGGGCCACATGATCCTCCAGACCCTGTACCAAAACTGCGTCAAGCACAACGTTGAGTTCTACAACGAGTACTACGTCCTGGACCTCCTGACCGTCGAGGAAGACGCCGTGCGCGAGGACGGCACGCCGTTCAAGCAGAAGCGCGTTGCCGGCGTCGTGTCCTACGACCTCGCCTCCGGCGAGCTGCACGTCTTCCAGGCCAAGTCCGTGGTGTTCGCCTCCGGCGGCGCCGGCAAGGTCTTCAAGACCACCTCGAACGCCCACACCCTGACCGGTGACGGCATGGGCATCGCGTTCCGCCGCGGCATCCCCCTGGAGGACATGGAGTTCTTCCAGTTCCACCCGACCGGCCTCGCCGGCCTGGGCATCCTGCTGTCCGAAGCCGCCCGCGGTGAAGGCGCCATCCTGCGTAACTCCGAGGGTGAACGCTTCATGGAGCGCTACGCCCCCACCATTAAGGACCTCGCCCCGCGTGACATCGTGGCCCGCTCCATGGCCAACGAAGTCCGCGAAGGCCGCGGCTGCGGACCGAACAAGGACTACGTGCTCCTTGACCTGACGCACCTTGAGCCGGCCCACATCGACGCCAAGCTGCCGGACATCACCGAGTTCGCCCGCACCTACCTCGGCGTGGAGCCCTACACGGAGCCGGTCCCCGTCTTCCCGACGGCGCACTACGCCATGGGCGGCATCCCGACCAACATCGCCACCGAGGTCCTGCAGGACAACGACACCGTGGTTCCGGGCCTGTTCGCCGCCGGCGAGGTGGCCTGCGTTTCAGTGCACGGCTCCAACCGCCTGGGCACCAACTCCCTGCTGGACATCAACGTGTTCGGCAAGCGCGCCGGCATTGCCGCCGCCGAGTACGCCAAGACGGCTGACTTCGTGGAGCTCCCGGAGAACCCGGAAGACTTCACCATCAGCCTGCTGGATGTGGCCCGCAACGCGAACGGCACCGAGAAGGTCTCCGCGATCCGCAAGGAACTGCAGGACACCATGGACGCCAACATGCAGGTGTTCCGTACGGCTGACACGCTCAACCAGGTCCTGAAGGACATCGAGTCCTTCGAGGAGCGGTACACCCGCATCAACGTCCAGGACAAGGGCAAGCGCTTCAACCTTGACCTGCTCGAGGCCGTTGAGCTCGGGTTCCTGCTGGAACTGGCCCGGGTCATGACGGTTGCTGCCCTGCACCGCGAGGAATCCCGCGGCGGCCACTTCCGCGAGGACTTCCCGGACCGCGACGACGAAAAATTCATGAAGCACTCCATGGCGTACAAAGAAGACCACGCACCGGCCGACGGTTCCGCGGAGGAGGCAATCGCCGGTGTCCGGCTTGCCACCAAGCCGGTTGTCTTTACGCGCTACGAGCCGATGGTGAGGAAGTACTAATATGTCCGCTGAACTTGCTGAGCCAGCCTCCAAGATCGAACTTCCCGCCGGTGTTGGCGGCGGCGGGGAAATCCCGACGTTCGACATCACGCTGCGCGTCCGCCGCTACGACCCCGAGGTTTCCGCCGAAGCCCGCTGGGACGACTACAAGCTGACGATGTACGGCACGGACCGCGTGCTGGACGCCCTGCACAAGATCAAGTGGGAAATTGACGGCAGCGTCTCCTTCCGCCGCTCCTGCGCCCACGGCGTCTGCGGCTCCGATGCCATGCGCATCAACGGCCGCAACCGCCTCGCGTGCAAGACCCTGCTGAAGGACCTCGACACGTCCAAGCCCATCACGGTCGAGCCCATCAAGGGCCTGCCGGTGGAGAAGGACCTGATCGTGGACATGGAGCCGTTCTTCCAGTCCTTCCGCGAGGTCATGCCGTTCCTCATCAACAAGGGCCACGAGCCCACCAAGGAACGCCTGCAGTCCGCCGAGGACCGTGAGCGCTTCGACGACACCACCAAGTGCATCCTCTGCGCCGCGTGCACGTCCTCGTGCCCGGTGTTCTGGACCGACGGCCAGTACTTCGGCCCGGCAGCGATCGTGAACGCCCACCGGTTCATCTTCGACTCCCGTGACGACGCCGGCGACATGCGCCTGGAGATCCTCAACGACAAGGAAGGCGTGTGGCGCTGCCGCACCACCTTCAACTGCTCGGAGGCATGCCCCCGCGGCATCCAGGTCACCCAGGCCATCGCAGAGGTCAAGCAGGCCATCCTGGCCCGCAAGATCTAAGGATTCAACGCGGACGACGGCGTCGCTCACCACGTGCGGAAACGTACGGTGAGCGGCGCCGCCGTCGTTTTAAGGAGGAACAGATGCACCACTCCGAAAAAGTCTCGTTCGAAGGCACCACCGGCGAACTGCTCTCCGGCATCCTCGACGTGCCGGACGGGCCGGTCAAGGGCTGGGGCGTCTTCTCCCACGGCTTCACGCTGGGCAAGGACAGCCCCGCGGCGTCCCGGATCTGCAAGGCTCTGGCGGACAACGGCATCGGCATGCTCCGCTTCGACAACGTGGGCCTCGGCGGCTCCGCCGGGCAGTGGTCCGCGGGGTCCTTCAGCCACAAGGTGGCGGACACCGTCCGGGCGGCGGAGTTCATGCGGGCCGAGGGCCGCGCCATCTCACTGCTGGTGGGGCATTCCTTCGGCGGCGCCGCCGTCCTCGCTGCCGCATCCGAGATCCCGGAGCTGGATGCCGTTGCCACCGTTGGGGCACCCTTCTCCCCCAAGCACGTCGCCCACGTCTTCGACGCGGCCCTGGACAAGATCCTCAGCGAGGGCAGCGCCGAGGTGGACCTGGGCGGCAAGCGGGTGGAGATCCGCCGGCACTTCGTGGAGGACCTGGAGAACGCCGACCTCACGGACTGCATCCGGCGGCTGCACAAACCCCTGATGGTGCTGCACTCCCCCACGGACAACACCGTGGGCATCGAGAACGCCAGCACGATCTTCCAGACCGCCCGCCACCCGCGGAACTTTGTCTCGCTGGAGGGCAGCGACCACCTGCTCACCGGCAAGGGGCAGGCCGCGCGGGCCGCGAAGATTATCGCGGCGTGGGCCGACCAGTACCTCGACGCCGGACACTGACGCCCACGGGGCGCGGGTGCTCGGCCGGGTGGTGCCGCTCCACCGGCGTCTTTCCGGGCTGCACCTGCCGTGACCCCCAGCCCGTGGTTTTCGCCGCCGGAGCGGCCTTCACGTCCTCCTCGCGGATGGCCGACCAGGCCGCGGAAACGAGATAGACCTGGCTGACCAGGTTGAACCAGATCAGCAGCCCGATGATGATGGCGAAGGGCGCCAGGATGGGGTTGCGCCCGGCGCCGGCCAGCAGTTCGGTGCTGAACACCTGAAGGACCGTGGTCCCCACGCCCGCAAGGATGGTCCCTTCCAGCAGCGCCTGCCTGGAAAGTTTGAGGCCGCCGGCCAGACGGAACATGATGAGCGCCGTGATCCAGTTCAGGACCAGCGGCACCGCGATCTTGATCAGTGCCGCCACCGGCCCGGCCACTGCGGGGTCCAGGCGGAGCTGCTCCATCGCCCAGCCCGCCGCGGTGCCGAACACCAGGGACGCACCCGAGCTGATGACCAGGGCGACGCCGAGCAGCAGCAGCGTTCCGGCGTCGTGCAGTTTCATGACCACGGGATTGAGCTTCAGCGGCCCCAGCATCATCACGCCGCGGAGGCCCTCGCGGAGGCCGGCGATCCAGCCCAGGGAAGTGATGACGGTGACGACGGCGGCGATGACTGCCGTCCAGCCCAGGCCGTCGGGGTTGAGGAGGTCCTTGGGATCCACCAGCCCGTCGCCGCCGTCGACCTTCAGCAGGCCCGGGGCGCTTTCGGCCACGCTGGCAACGATCCGGTCCAGGAGTGCGGGCTGGCCGCGGAGCGCCAGGCCAGCGATGGAGAAGCCTGTGGTCAGCAGGCCGGTGATGGAGAAGAACATGTTGAAACCGGTGCCCGCGCTCATCAGCGGGCCGTGCTGCCGCGTGTAGTGCTGCCACGCCCGCATGGGCCGGAAGGCGTTCAGCCTGGCCTGCAGCCATTGGACCAGCGCCATGAGCTGGGGAAACGTCCCCTGGCCGGACCTGCGGGCCTTGCCCCATTCCACCTGCTTGCGGATGACCTCAAGCTTGAGCCGCGCACGCTCAGTGGGGAGCGGTGGCTCCGTCGGCGTTTGTTGCTCGGAGGGCGTCCCGTTCGTCGTCTGGTTCGGTACCAAAGTCAAGCTCTTCCCGTAGCTGCCATATACCGTCGGTGTCGTGCTCGTAGAGTCCCATGCTAACCACCGGGAAGGTTGCCCTGTAGTCCTTCAGCACCGTTTCGGCCTCATCGAGGCTTTCCGGCGCGACGTCGTGGGCGATGGTCACATGCGGGTGGTAGGCAAAGGGCAGCTCGCGTTCGAGCGGTCCGGTCTGGAGCTTTTCGTGCAGGTCGACGCATTGCTGGAAGCCGTCCTCCACGTTGATGAACACTACCGGCGAGACGGGCCGGAAGGACCCCGTTCCGCAGATGGTCACCATGAACGGGGCCTGTGTCCGGGCCACCTCGCGCACGTGGTCCCGGGCAGCATCCCAGTCATGTGTGGGCGTGGTGGTGACGAGGGTGATGTGCGCCGGAATGACGGTGGCCATGGGGTCCCCGAAAGAAGCCCGCCACCGCTGCAGTTCCTCGGCGATGTCAGGGGGGAAGCCCAGAATGACCCCGAGGCTCATTCCGTCGCTGACTCCGCTGTTGGCGGGCTTGGGGGCCGGCATCTCGCTAGCGGGCTCCGGCATACGGCAGGAAGCCAGTCTTGGCATAGACATCCTGGAGCGTGGCGGACGCGATCGCGCGGGCCTTGTCGGCGCCGTGGGCCAGCAGCCGGTCCAGCTCCGCCGGGTCCGCCAGCAGCTCGTTGGCGCGTTCGCGGATCGGCGTCAGCCGCTCGGTCACCACTTCGGCAAGGTCCACCTTAAGGTGGCCGTACATCTTGCCCTGGTATTCGCCCACGAGGGCGTCCACGGACTTACCGGTGATGGCCGAGTAAATGGTGAGCAGGTTGGACACGCCGGGCTTGGCCTCCCGGTCGAAGCGGATCTCCGTCTCCGTGTCCGTGACCGCCGACTTGATCCGCTTGGCCGTGACCTTGGGCTCGTCGAGCAGGTTGATCAGGCCCGCCGGGGATTCCGCGGACTTGGACATCTTGGCCGTGGGGTGCTGCAGGTCGTAGATCTTCGCCGATTCCTTCTGGATGAAGGGCTTGGGCACCGTGAAGGTCTCGCCGAAGCGGGAGTTGAAGCGGGCAGCGAGGTCGCGGCTGAGCTCGACGTGCTGGCGCTGGTCCTCGCCGACGGGGACGCCGTGCGGCTGGTAGAGCAGGATGTCCGCGGCCTGCAGGATGGGGTAGGTGAACAGGCCCACGCTGGCGTGCTCGGAGCCCTGCTTGTGGGACTTGTCCTTGAACTGCGTCATGCGGGACGCTTCGCCGAAGCCCGTGATGCAGTTCAGCACCCAGGCCAGCTGGGCGTGTTCGGGCACCTGGGACTGGACGAACAGCGTGCATTTGTCCACATCCACGCCGCCGGCGATGTACTGCGCCGCGGTCACCCGCGTGCGGCGGGCCAGCTCGGCCGGGTCCTGCGGGACGGTGATGGCGTGCAGGTCGGGGATGAAGAAGACGGCGTCGTACTCGTCCTGCATCCGTACCCAGTTCACGAGGGCGCCGAGGTAGTTGCCAAGGTGCAGCGAGTCGGCGGAGGGCTGCATGCCGGACAGGATGCGGTGCCGGATGCCGGCAGCCGGCTGGGTTCCGTTGGCTGCTTCGGGCTGCACAGCTGCGGCGTCGGTCACGGTGGAAGTGGAGGTCATTCGTCGGGGCCTTTGGAACTAGAGCCGGTAGTCCACTACCAGCGGGGCATGGTCAGAGAAGCGGGTGTCCCACGAGGGTGCCCGGTCCACGACGGCCTGCACTGCTGCGGCCGCGAGGTCGGGGGTGGCCAGGTGGTAGTCGATGCGCCAGCCGGTGTCGTTGTCGAAGGCCTGGCCGCGCTGTGACCACCAGGTGTAGGGGCCGTTGACGTTACCCGCCAGGCCCCTGTGAACATCCTTCCAGCCGATCTCCTCACCGAAGAAGCGGTCAAAGTAGGCGCGCTCCTCGGGCAGGAAGCCGGCACGCTTGACGTTGCCCTTCCAGTTCTTGATGTCCAGCTCGGTGTGGCCGACGTTCAGGTCACCGGTGACCAGGGCGTGGTCGCTGTGCTTGGTGAGCTCGGGCAGGCGGGTGCTCATGACATCCAGGAAGCGGTACTTGTCGTCCTGTTTGGGGGTGCCGGCCTCGCCGGAGTGCACGTAGGCGCTCACGACCGTAAGTTGCGAGGCGTTGCCTGCGGCGTCGCGGACGCGGAAGTCCGCCTCCACCCAGCGGCCGGCGGTGGCGAAGTAGTCGTCCCCGATGTGGTCACGGGTGACGAGGGGCTCCTCGCGGGAGGCGATGGCCACGCCGGCGCGGCCCTTGGCCTCGGCTTCGGCGTGCAGGATGTACCAGCCTTCGCCGATGAGCTGGCGGACGATGGCGTCAGGTGCACGCACTTCCTGCAGGGTCAGGATGTCCACTTCGCGGGTCGCGAGCCACTCCGACATGCCTTTTTTGTAGGCAGCACGGAGGCCGTTGACGTTGACTGTTGCGATGCGAAGGTGGTCCTTCTTCAATGCCGAGCTCACCCGTTCCACTCTAGTCGATGATGGTTCCGGTCACGGGCTCGCCGGAGCCGCCGGATGACTTGATCATGTCACGGGCGTTGGTGGCGGTGATCTCGATGGTCTCGAGGGCACGGCGGATTGTGTCCTGGTCCGCGGCTGCGCCCTTGGCCCGTTCCTGCTCCACCACACGCACCTGAACCTGCACGATTTTGAAGGAGTGGTCCAGCTTCATGTCGCGGAGTTCCTCCGCCTCGCTGCGTTCGCGGACAAGGCGGGTTCCGCCGTGGTCGGCCGAAGCGGCCGAGGGCGCACGGCCGGTGGCGGCGTTGAACGCGTTGTGCGCCTCGTTGATCTTGGCGCCGGCCTTCTTGGCCGCCCGCTGGATGCTGAAAACCACGAAGGAGGCAAGCGCCAGCCAGAACAGCGCGATGACAGCAACAACCCAGCCGACGACGTCGTTCTGGTTGGCGGCGAAGATCACGGCCACCAGGAAGGCGGTGACCAGGACCAGCAGGCCCGGACCGCTGATGCGGAACATGGAGAATCCGCCCCGGCCCGGGGTGGATGACGACTTGGAGCTGCCCAGAGATTGCATGAAGCTATTCTCTCAAATCCCCGGAGCGCCCCAGGACGCTTCCACCGGCGGCGAACACCTGCCTACTTCAGGAACAGGCTCCGCAGCCTTCCGGTGGTGAGCATGAGGCCCAGCACGATCATCACCAGGTAGTAGCCCACGTGGATGGCTGTGGCCGGGGTAAAGGAGGCCGCGCTGATCTGCCGCAGCAGTTCCACCCCGTGCCACAGCGGCATGGCCTGGATCAGCCACTGGATGTACCCGGGGTAGACGCTCAGCGGATAGAACGTGGCGCTGAAGAGGAACATCGGCAGCATGATGAAGTTCACCCAGTCCATCTGCTGGAAGGTCTTCATGAAGCTGGTGATGCCCATGCCGAAGCTGGCGAACCCGAACGCGATCAGCACGGAGGCCGGAATCATCAGCAGCGCCCACGGGGTGGTGATCAGGCCCATCACCGCCATGACCGCCGTGAATCCG
This sequence comes from Arthrobacter globiformis, assembly GCF_046536215.2. GTDB lineage: Bacteria > Actinomycetota > Actinomycetes > Actinomycetales > Micrococcaceae > Arthrobacter > Arthrobacter globiformis_E. The sequence goes on from NZ_CM143421.1 coordinate 1,630,175, forward strand.
GTGGCATACAGCAGGCCGCGCAGCAGGGCAAGGAAGATCTCGCCGATGGCCACGTCCAGCGGTCCGAGCGAGGTGTACAGCATTCCCTGGTAGAGCTTGGCGAAGTTCATCTTGAAGAAGACGTTCCAGGTGGAGTCGTACACCGCCCCGTTCATGGCCGAAACCGCCAGGAGCGCCGGTGCGATGTACGCGGCGTAGCTGATTTCCTGGCCGCCCGGCCCGGCGACGGAACCCACCACGGCGCCCATCCCGACGCCCATGGAAATCAGGAACAGCACCGGCTCAAAGAACCCGGACAGCATGACCAGCCAGTTGCTGCTCTTGGTGGCCATCAGCCCGCGCCCGATCACCGCGCGGGCGTTGCGTGAGTACAGCGGGCCGAAGCGCCGGTTCCGGGCGTCGTCCGTGACGGCGTGGCCTTGGGTCAGGACTGTCACTGCCCCATCCTCCTTGCGAATTGGCGCTTGGTGAGGACCCAGCCGAACCACGCCAGGGCCAGCAGGAACACGACGTGGATGATGGTCAGCACCGGGGATTCCTCGTAGCCGAAGGTCATCACCCGGCCCAGCTCGGTGCCGTGCCAGATGGGCGAAATCCAGCCGACCCAGCGGACCAGCACCGGCAGCGTGTCCAGCGGGAAGAACGTGCCGGAGAACAGGAACAGCGGCATGACGATAAACCGCATCACCATGGCGAACTGGCCCTTGTCTTCCTTGATGTGCGCCGCGTACGCCATGAGCGGCAGCCCGAATGAAAGCCCGGCCAGGGTTGCCACCAGCACGGAGCCCCAGCCCCAGCCGCTCGGTGATGCCCCGAACATGGCCACGATGACGAAGTAGATGACGGACTGCAGCAGGAACCGCAGGGTCACCGCGATGATCTGACCGGCCGCGATCTGCTCCGGGGTCAGCGGGGAGGCGTGCGGACCGTAGTAGACGCGGCGCCATTTGAAGCCGTCCATCACCGGGAACGTGAATTCGTTGGCTGCCGTCATGACCGCGGCGGAGACGAGCAGCGCCGGCGCGATGAAGGCGATGTAGCTGACCCCGCCGAACGCGGTGGCGCTGCTGGTATCCACCAGCGTGGCCAGGCCGACTCCCATCGCAAACAGGTACGCCGCCGGCTGGCCCACGCTGTACAGGAAGATGGACCAGCCGTAGCCCTTCATGACGCGCAGGACCTGCTCGGCGTAGTAGAAGGCGCCCCAGCGCCGCGCCCTGGCGGCCGACACCTCCGGCGGGTGGGCACGCAGGGTGCGTCCCGCCGTCGGGCCCTCCGGTGAATTCCCGACGGCGGCGGGCCCGGCGGCTGCCCCGGCGGCGCGCCCGCCGGCCGGCACAGCAGGCGACGGCTCAGTCAACGAGGCTCCTGCCGGTGAGCCGGAGGAACACGTCCTCCAGCGATGACCTCCGCACCAGCGACGTCAGTGGCCGCAGCCCGCGCGCGGAGACTTCCTCCAGCGCCGCCTCGCCGTCGTGCGTGTAAATGAGCACGCGGTCCGGGAGCGTTTCCAGGCGTTCGCCGATGCCCTCGAGCTCGGCACCGATGCTGGCGTTGCGCTCGGAGCCGAACCGCAGCTCCAGGACTTCGCGGGTGGAGTAGTCCCGGATGAGCGAGGCCGGCGAGCCCTCTGCCATGATCCGGCCCTTGTCCACCACGATCAGCCGGTCGCACAGCTGCTCGGCCTCGTCCATGTAGTGCGTGGTGAGGATCAGGGTGACGCCCTGCTCCTTCAGCCGGAACAGCCGGTCCCAGAGGATGTGCCGTGCCTGCGGGTCCAGGCCCGTGGTGGGCTCGTCCAGCAGCAGGATGCGGGGCTCGTTGATGAGTGAGCGGGCGATGGTGAGGCGGCGCTTCATGCCGCCGGACAGGGCGTCCACCTTGGACTTGGCCTTGTCCGTCAGCTGGGCGAACTCGAGCAGCTCGTCCGCCTTGGGTTTGAGGTAGCTCATGGGCAGTCCGAAGTAGCGGCCGTAGACCAGCAGGTTGTCGCGGACCTTGAGTTCCTCGTCCAGGTTGTCCTGCTGCGGCACCACACCCAGGTGTGCGCGCACCTCGGGACCGTTCTGCTCGGGGTCCAGGCCCATGATGGTCAGGTTCCCGGAGGTCCGCTGGGACACCCCGCCGATCATCTTCATGGTGGTGGACTTCCCCGCACCGTTGGGCCCGAGCAGCCCGAACGACTCCCCCGCCGGAACGCTGAAGGAAATGCCGTCGACGGCGGTCACATCGCCGTAGGTCTTGGTCAGGTTCTCGGCGGTGATCACGTACCGCGGCGCGGCGGGCCCGGCGTCTTGGGCGGCCCCTGTCTCGTTATCGGGCCCTTCGTCTTTGTGGGGCACGGGCTTCTTGGACGTTCCTTCGGCGGAATGGAGTTCGGGCACCCCATTACGCTAGTACGCGGTGTTGGCCAAAGGAATAGCTAAATCTCAAAAAACCCGGAACAGCAACGCGGGGTCAGATATCGCCCATTGCGGCGGCATTATTGGGCGATATCTGACCCTGCCGCCCGCCCCCTTGCCTCGCAAGCTCGGCCAGGGAACCCGGCGGGCGTGGGCCCCCGTTGCGGTTGACGTTACCGGCGGTTGCCCCCGCGCGCCCCCGTGGCGGTTGGCGTTACCGGCGGTTGCCCCCGCGCGCGTCGCTGCGGAGGACCTCCAGCCGCTGGCGGTATTCGGTCTCGTCGATTTCGCCGCGTGCGTAACGCTCACGCAGGACGCTTTCGCCGCCGCGGGCGGTGGCCCACTCGTGGTTCCGCCGCCACGTGCGCCGGAACAAAAAGATGAACAGTCCGATCACCAGGATCCAGAACAGCGGGAACAGCAGGAACCATGGCGAGAATCCGCCGGCCCACGGGCCGTGGGCGACGGGATCGGCCAGCAGCTGCGCGGACTGGACCGCGAACGTGGTGGCTAGGGATGAAGTCATGTCATGCTCCCAAAATCTCGGTAAGGGCCGGCTTTCGGCTCTGGTTCGAGTCTGGCCGTCCGACGCCAGCGGGTCGTCCGACGCCGGGAGTCACCTTTAGTGCCCCGCGTACTCCACCGGGAGTCCCGGGCCTGCTGCGCCCAACCAACGGACCCTCTCTCACTTCCTGCCGGTTTCAACCCGACCCTCTCTCACTCCCTGCCGGTTTCAACCCGACCCTCTCTCACTTCCTACCGGTTTCAAGCGCACCCTCTCTCACTCCTTGCCGGCCCGAGCACCTCGTTCGCCTGTACCTAGTGATAGATGGTCGTCAGGAAAGCTGCAGGAGGTGAGAGAGGATCGGTGGATTTGGTGCAGGAGGTGATTGGGCGTCTGCGAAAGAGGGTCTGCTGCCGCAGCCGGATCTCCAGCCCTGGCCCGCTCAGCCGGATCTGCAGCCCTAGCCCGCCCAGCCGGGCCGGACGAGGCCCGATTCGTAGGCCAGCACCACCAGCTGCGCGCGGTCGCGGACCAGCAGCTTGGTCATGATGCGGGAGACGTGGGTCTTGGCCGTGAGCGGCGTGATCACCAGCCGTTCCGCGATCTCCGCGTTGTTCAGGCCCTCCCCCACGAGCCGCAGGACCTCACGTTCGCGTTCGGTGATGTTCGCCAGCGACACCGGAGCCGCGGTCGCCCGGGACTGCAGCGCCATCTGCGCCATGATGCGCCGGGTGACCGACGGCGAGAGCAGGGCGTCGCCGTCGTGCACTACCCGGACGGCGCGGAGCAGCTCCTCGGGTTCGGTGTCCTTCACCAGGAACCCTGCCGCCCCGGCGCGCACCGCCTCCGCGATGTATTCGTCCAGTTCGAAGGTGGTGAGGATGATGATGCGGGTGCCGGTGAGGCCTTGGTCGGCCATGATTTTCCGGGTGGCCTCCAGTCCGTCCGTGCCGGGCATCCGGATGTCCATCAGCACCACGTCGGGCCGCTCCCGGGCGGCCAGGCGGACGGCGTCGCGGCCGGTGCCGCACTCGGCCACCACCTCCATGTCCGGTTCGGCGTTCAGGAGGGCCCGGAAGCCGGCGCGGATGAGGGTCTGGTCGTCGGCCAGCAGGATGCGGATCACGGCGCCTCCCGTTCAGGTCCGGCCGGCGGCCACGCCACCGGAATCACGGCCCGGACCCGCCAGCCGGGGTGGGGCGGCGCAAGGTTCAGCGTCGCAAGGTGCAGGGAACCGCCCAGGGCGGCCGCCCTCTCCCGCATCCCAGTCACTCCGTTGCCTTCCGGCACCCCGGCGGCCCCGGCGCCGTCGTCGTCAATGGTCACGGTGAGCTGACTTCCGGAAGTCGGCGTCGTGCCCTCCAAGGCGAGAACGACGGCGGCCTTCCGGGCGCCGGAATGCCGCACCACGTTGGTCAGGGCCTCCTGGACGATCCGGTACGCCGCTTCCTGGACGGCACCGGGCAGCTGCTGCGCGGCAGCCGCCTCCGGCTGGGTCAGGCTGACCTCGAGGCCCGCCCGGCGGGCGTCGTTGGCGAGCCCGGGAATCCGGTCCAGCCGCGGCGGCGGCGCGGGGCTGAGCGGGGCATCCTCGCGGAGCACGCCCAGCAGCTGGCGAATCTCGGCCAGCGAATCCTTGCTCGCCGCCTTGATGGCCTCCAGCGCGGGGCGGAACTGGTCAGGGTCCTTTTCCCCGAGGTGCAGCGCCACGGAGGCGCGGACGTTGATGAGCGACAGGGAATGCGCAACGACGTCGTGGATGTCGCGGGCGAGGGCCAGCCGGTATTCGTCGCGGGCGGCCTGCTCGCGTGCCTCCCGCTGGCGGTGCCGTTCCGCGACGCGTTCGGTGCGCAGCCGGATGCCCTCCCCCATCAGCACCAGAATGGCCAGCCACGACGTGCCGGCGAAGGCCCGGATCACCGCGAACTCGTCGCCGCTGGCTGCCGCGCCGGCCACCAGGACAGCTGCGCATGCGCCGGCCACGGCCCAGGTCTGCCAGCGCTTCCCGGCCGCGGCGGAGAGCACGATCGCCAGCGCCAGCGCCAGGAACACCGGACCCCACGCATAGCCAAGGGCCAGGTATGCCGCCACGGACGCCGCGGCGGCCGGGAGCATCACCAGCGGGGCGCGGCGCCGCAGCGACAGGGCGGCCGGTCCCGCCAGCAGCAGGACGAACGCGAGGGCATCCAGCGGCCGGTGGTCCGGCTGCCGGGCGGAAGCGAAGACGGTGCCCACCACCTCGAAGATGGCCACGGCAACCACGATGGCTGCTGTGGGCGGTCCCCGGAAACGGCGCTGCATAGGTCCGAGCCTAGCCGGGAAGGCCGCACGCGTCGTCGGCTTAACGGCGTAGGGCGCCTACTCCCGGAGGAGTAGACGCCCTATGGCCCACCCGCGCCCTAACCTGGCAAGCCCGGTCAGGGAACCCTGCGGGGGTGGGCCCATCTCAGCAGGCTACGCGATACCCGCCTGGCGTTCCGCGGTTTCCACCACGTTGGCCAGGAGCATGGCGCGGGTCATCGGACCCACGCCGCCCGGGTTCGGGGACAGCCAGGCGGCGACGTCGGCGGCGTCGGGGTGCACGTCTCCGGTGACCACGGCCTTGCCGGTGCCGTCGTCAACACGGCTCACGCCGACGTCGAGCACGATGGCTCCCGGCTTGAGGTCCTCCGCCTTGACCAGGTGCGGCACGCCGGCCGCGGCGATCACGACGTCGGCCTGCCGGAGTTCGGCGGGCAGGTCGGCAGTGCCGGTGTGCGCCAGCACGACCGTGGCGTTGACGTCCTTGCGCGTCAGCAGCAGGCCTACGGGCCGGCCGATGGTGACGCCGCGGCCGACCACAAGGACGCGCTTGCCCTTCAGGTCAATGCCGTGGCGGCTAAGCAGTTCCACGCAGCCCTTGGGGGTGCAGGGCAGCGGGGACTTCATGGGGCCGCTGATGTTGGCCACGAGCCGGCCCAGGTTCATCGGGTGCAGGCCGTCGGCGTCCTTGTCCGGATCCATGGCCTCCAGAATGACGTCCTGGTCGATGTGCTTGGGCAGCGGCAGCTGGACGATGTAGCCCGTGCATTCCGGGTTGTCGTTCAGTTCGCGGACCACGGCCAGGAGCTCGTCCTGGGTGGTTTCCTCGGGCAGGTCGCGGCGGATGGAGTTGATGCCCACCTCGGCGCAGTCCTTGTGCTTGCCGCCCACGTACCAGGTGCTGCCGGGGTCAGACCCCACCAGAATGGTGCCCAGTCCCGGAGTGACGCCCTTGGCCTTGAGTGCGGCCACGCGTTCGGTCAGCTCGGCCTTGATGGCAGCGGCGGTAGCCTTGCCGTCAAGGATCTGCGCGGTTTTTGCGGTTTCAGTCACGGATCACCACTGCTCGTGCTGCGGGTACAGCGGGAAGTCGGCAGCGAGCTTGTCCACGCGGGCCTGCAGGGCCTCGACGTCGGTGGCGGAACCGGACTTCAGCGCGGTGGCGATGATCTCGGCCACCTCGGTGAATTCGGTGGCGCCGAAGCCGCGGGTGGCCAGGGCCGGGGTGCCGATGCGCAGGCCGGAGGTGACCATCGGCGGGCGCGGGTCGAACGGCACGGCGTTGCGGTTGACGGTGATGCCCACGGAGTGCAGGAGGTCCTCGGCCTGCTGGCCGTCCAGCTGTGAGTTGCGCAGGTCCACCAGCACCAGGTGGACGTCGGTGCCGCCGGTCAGGACGGAGACGCCGGCCTCGGCAACGTCGGACTGGTTGAGGCGGTCAGCGATGATCTTGGCGCCTTCCAGGACGCGCTCCTGGCGCTCCTTGAATTCAGCGGTGCCGGCGATCTTGAAGGCCACGGCCTTGGCGGCGATGACGTGCATGAGCGGGCCGCCCTGCTGGCCCGGGAAGACGGCGGAGTTGAGCTTCTTGGCCCACTGCTCCTTGGCCAAGATCACACCGGAGCGCGGGCCGGCAAGCGTCTTGTGCACGGTGGAGGTGACGACGTCGGAGTGCGGCACCGGGCTCGGGTGCAGTCCGGCGGCGACCAGGCCGGCGAAGTGCGCCATGTCGGTCCAGAGCAGTGCACCGACTTCATCGGCGATGGAGCGGAAGGCTGCGAAGTCGAGGTGGCGCGGGTAGGCGGACCAGCCGGCGATGATGACCTCCGGCTTTTCGGCGATGGCCTGCTCGCGCAGCTTGTCCATGTCGATCCGGAAGTTGTCTTCCTCGACCTGGTAGGCGGCAACTTCGTAGAGCTTGCCGGAGAAGTTCAGCTTCATGCCGTGGGTAAGGTGGCCGCCGTGGGCCAGGGAGAGGCCCAGGATCTTGTCGCCCGGGGTGATCATGGCGTGCAGGGCTGCGGCGTTGGCCTGGGCGCCGGAATGCGGCTGGACGTTGGCGTATTCGGCGCCGAACAGGTCCTTGACTCGGTCGATCGCCAGCTGCTCGGCGACGTCCACGTATTCGCAGCCGCCGTAGTAGCGGCGGCCCGGGTAGCCCTCGGCATACTTGTTGGTCAGAACGGAGCCCTGGGCTTCCATGACCGCGCGGGGCGCGAAGTTTTCGGAGGCGATCATTTCCAGGGTGCCGCGCTGGCGGCCGAGTTCCTGGTCCAGTACTGCGGCGATCTCGGGATCGAGTTCAGCCAGCGGCTGGTTGCTGACGGAGGAGGTGCTAACGGAAGTCGGTGAAGTAGTCACGAAGAACTCCTGGCTAGGGATGGGCACTGCTAAAGGTCAGGCTACCGGCTGGAACGTTGCTCCGCCCGTCGATGACCATCATCCGGAAACGCATCCGGACGCAGGTCTCTTAGGGCGCCGCAGCGCAGTGGGTGGCTGCTCTTCGAGAAGCGCAGCGCTACCGGCAAAACATGACCCTCGGCCCAGGCGTACGATCCGTGGTCTTCGTGAGTGCCGCTCCCTGGTGGTTAGCCACCCAAACGCCAGTTGCGACGCCACCACACTATCAAAACCGGGACCGACGCGCGGGTAGGCTGTTCTTCGTGAATGAAGACCAGCTCGCCAAATCGTACGTAGTAACCCTGTCCTGCCCTGACCGCCCCGGAATTGTGCACGCCGTTGCCGGCGCCCTGCTCGTGGCGGGGTGCAATATTACGGACTCACAGCAGTACGGCAGCGAGTCCACCGGCACCTTCTTCATGCGCGTGGAAGCCACCACCACCGCCTCCCAGAGCGAAGTGGTTGCTGCCCTGGAGCCGGTGGCCGAAGCCTTCGGCATGCAGTGGAACCTGAACCCCGTCGGCCGCAAGGTCCGCACCCTGCTGATGGCCAGCACGTCCGCCCACTGCCTGAACGACCTCCTGTTCCTGCAGCGCTCGGGCACCCTGCCCATCGAGATCCCGGCGATCGTCTCCAACCACCGGGACCTGGCCGGCCTGGCCGAGTTCTACGGCATCCCGTTCCACTACATCCCGGTGACGCCCGACACCAAGGAGCAGGCCGAGGACCAGCTGCGCAAGATCATCGCCGAGGAGGGCGTCGAACTGACCGTCCTGGCCCGCTACATGCAGATCATCTCGGATGACCTGTGCACCGAGCTGACCGGCAAGGCCATCAACATCCACCACTCCTTCCTGCCGTCCTTCAAGGGCGCCAAGCCCTACCACCAGGCCCATGCCCGCGGCGTGAAGCTGATCGGCGCCACCGCTCACTACGTCACCGCCGCGCTGGACGAGGGACCGATCATCGAGCAGGAAGTCATCCGCGTGGACCACGCCCGGACGCCGGAGCAGTTCGTGCAGATGGGCCGGGACGTGGAGGGCCGCACCCTCGCCCAGGCCGTGCAGTGGCACGCCGAACACCGCGTGCTGCTGGACGGCAACCGGACCGTCGTCTTCAACTGACCGGCCTGAACTCAACCGCCGCGGGCAGAATGCCCGCGGCGGTTATGGTCCACGGGACGGTTCACACGCAGCGGGTTTTAACCAAGACTGGTTAACACGATGACCCTGCTGACAGAAACCTCACTGGAACCTTTCATCGCCCTGCTCAAGGCCCAGGGCAGGCACGCCGTGCTGGACGTGTGCTGCGGCCCGGGCGACGACGGCCTGCGCTTCGTCCAGGCCGGCATCCACTACACGGGCGTTGATCCGTTCGACGGCAACGTGCGGTACGCCGTGGCCCGCCGCCTGAGCGTGTCCGTGGCGGAGCCCGCGCGCCTGCCCTTCGCCGCGAATACGTTCCCGGCGGTCTGGGCGGTCCAGTCACTGGAGGGGCTCACGGCGGACCAGGCGGACGACGTCGTGCGCGAGCTTGAGCGGGTGGCGAAACCGGGTGCGCCGATTGCCGTCGCCCTTCCCTGACTGCCGCCGGACCTGACAGTTCCCGCTAGGATGCGGGCGGCCGCAGCCGCCCGCGGACGGCGGCGCCGGCGCAGAGGATGACCGCGAGTCCGCCGACGACGGTGGCCCAGGTCAGCTGCTCGCCGAGCAGCAGTGCAGCCCAGCAGATGCTCATCACCGGCTGGGCGAGCTGCACCTGGCTCACCTGCGCCATGGGGCCGATGGCCAGGCCGTGGTACCAGGCGAAGAACCCGAGGAACATGCTGACGACGCCGAGGTAGGCGAAGGCAGCCCACTGCGCCGGCGTGCCTGCGGGCGGCTGCTGGGACACGGAAACAGCCACGAGACCGACCATCACGGGCGCGGTCAGGACAAGGGCCCACGATATGGTCTGCCACGCGCCAAGTTCGCGGGCCAGCAGACCGCCCTCGGCATACCCCACGGCCGCGGCCAGCACGGCACCGAAGAACAGCAGATCCGTCCACTGCAACTGCCCGAAGCCACCCGGCTGCGCCAGGGCGAACCCAACGGCGGCAACGGCGCCTGCTCCGGTCGCGATCCAGAACCCTGCCCGTGGACGCTCACGGCCGCGGAGTACCGCCATCGTCGCCGTCGCGGCCGGGAGTAGAGCGATCACCACGGCCCCATGGCTGGCCGGCGCAGCGGTAAGTGCGAAGGACGTGAGCATGGGGAACCCGACGACGACCCCGCCGGCTACCATCGCCAGGCGCAGCCACTCGGTGCCGCGGGGCAGCCGCTGCCGCGTCAGCGCGAGGGCGGCGGCCGCCAGGACAGCCGCCACCACTGCCCGGGCCGAGCCTATGAACAGCGGCGACAGCCCCTCGACCGCGAGGCGGGTAAAGGGAACGGTGAAGGAGAAAGCCGCCACCCCCAGGAGGCCCCACCAGATTCCGGCGCGCTTGCGGACGGGCCCGGCAGGGGACGATCCGGCAGGGGATGATCCGGCCCGGGACGATATCACTGGGCGGACTGGAACAGTAGCGCTACTATTGTCTCTCATGAACAACGATAGCAGTTCTCGGATTGCGTCGCGGCTGAGGCAATGGGTCGCCGCGGCGGCGCCGGGATCGAGGCTGCCGTCCACCCGGTCGCTCGTTTCGGAGTACCAGGCCAGCCCGGTGACCGTCCAGAAGGCTTTGCAGACCCTCACGCGGGAGGGCGTCATCGAAAGCCGGCCAGGCGTGGGGACGTTCGTGCGCGCCATCCGGACCGCGCGGCCGTCGGACTACGGCTGGCAGACGGCGGCCCTCCGTTCACCGCAGGCGCCGCTTCGTCCCGGCTCTGCTGCGATGCGCACCGCACCGAACGATGTCATCGCCTTCCATTCCGGCTATCCGGACCGTGAGCTCCTGCCCGAGCGGCTGGTGCGTGCAGCGCTCACGCGGGCGGTCCGCGGCGAGGCAGCGCTGTCCCGGCCCCCGGCGGCGGGGCTGCCCGAACTGCAGTCCTGGTTTGCCCACGAGCTCGGAAGTTCCACCCCGGCCGGCGTTGCCCCGCCAACCCCGAGTGACGTCGTCGTACTTCCCGGCAGCCAAAGCGGCCTCAGCTCCATCTTCAGGGCACTGGTCGGCTACGGGCAGCCGCTGCTCCTGGAGTCCCCGACCTACTGGGGAGCCATTCTGGCCGCGGCGCAGGCCGGCGTCCGGGTCATTCCCGTGCCCAGCGGCGCCGGCGGACCGGACCCGGACGAGCTGGCCCGCGCCTTCGAGGAGACGGGGGCACGGATGTTCTATGCCCAGCCGAACTACGCCAATCCAACCGGCGCGCAGTGGGACGCCCGGCGCGCAGAACAGGTGCTGGACGTCGTCCGCAGAAACGGTGCCTTCCTCCTCGAGGACGACTGGGCACACGACTTCGGCATCACCACCACACCCCAGCCCGTGGCGGCCCGCGACGATTCCGGCCACGTCGTGTATCTCCGCTCGCTGACCAAGAGCGTCTCCCCCGCTGTCCGCGTGGCCGCCGTCATCGCCCGTGGCCCGGCGCGCGACCGCATCCTGGCCGACCGGGCAGCAGAGTCAATGTATGTCAGTGGCCTGCTCCAGGCCGCGGCACTCGACGTTGTCACGCAGCCGGCCTGGCAAACGCACCTGAGAAGCCTCCGGCACCAGCTTCAGTCCCGCCGCGATCTCCTGCTCACAAGCCTGATCCAGCACGCACCGCACGCCCACATCGAGAATGTCCCCAAGGGCGGGCTGAACCTCTGGGCACGCCTTCCCGACGGGACCGATGTCGAACAGCTGGCGCGCAACTGCGAACGTGCCGGCGTGATCATTGCCGCCGGAACGGAGTGGTTCCCCGCCGAACCGGCGGGGCCGTTCATCCGGCTCAACTATGCGGGTCCCAATCCGGGCGCCTTCGGCGAAGGCGCCCGGATCCTCGGCCAGGAGCTCTCGCGGGCCCCCGGGTAATTTCGTTGTTCCGCGGGCCCCTAGGATGGGAGTGGCCTGGGTGCCGCAACGCCTTTAGGTGCACAGCGCCTTTGGGTGCGCTGTGTCTTAGGTGCACAGCGCCGGCAGCACGCCAGCCAAGGCCACCGCGATACGAAAGGACAGCTTCTTGGGCTACGTGTATCTGGCACTGGCGATTGCCGCGGAGGTCCTGGGCACCAGCCTCCTGAAATCGACAGAAGGATTCAGTCGGCTCTGGCCCAGCGTCTGGTGCCTGGCATCCTACGGCATAGCCTTTGCCTTGCTGTCGCAGGTGATCAAGAGTGTGCCGGTCGGGGTGGCGTATGCCCTGTGGTCAGGCCTCGGAACGGTTGCGATCGTGGCCATCGGGGCCGTCTTCCTCGGCGAGGAACTGAACCTGATCAAGGTCCTCGGGATCGCACTGGTGGTCGCCGGCGTCGTCGTCCTCAACGTCGGCGGAGCACACTGACGGACGCCCCGGCAGGAGATCCCATGGCGGCTTCCGATTCGCCTGCATTCGTTTCACCGTCCACGGGGCGGCAGCTCAAAGCTGTGCTGTTCGACACCTTCGGAACTGTGGTCGACTGGCGGTCCGGCGTTGCCGCAGAGGTTGAAAGGTTCGCGGACAGGCACGGGCCCGCACTGGACCCGTTCGAGCTGGCGGACAAATGGCGGGCGGAGTACCAGCCGTCCATGGAAATGGTCCGTTCCGGCCAACGCGGCTACGTGCCGCTGGACCAACTGCACCTGGAAAACCTGAAGCGCGTCCTCGAGCGGAGCGGGCACTCCCCCGCCGGCTTCGCAACACAGGACCTCGAGGAACTCAACCGCGCCTGGGAGCGTCTGCCCGCGTGGCCGGACGTCCGCGCTGGCCTGCACCGGCTGAAGAGCCGTTACGTCATCGGGCCGCTGTCCAACGGGAACACCGCCCTGCTGGTCAACATGGCCAAGAACGCCGGGCTCCCCTGGGATGTAGTGGTGGGGCTTGACCTGCTCCGGGTGTACAAGCCCGACCCCGCCGCCTATCTCGGCGCCGCATCGGTCCTTCGGCTCGACCCCGGCGAAGTCATCTTGGTTGCCGCCCACAACGGTGACCTTGCCGCTGCCCGGGCAGCGGGGCTGGCCACCGCGTTCGTTCCGCGGGCCACCGAGCATGGGCCGGGGCAGGCCACGGACCTGGCCCCGGCCTCAGACTGGGACGCCGTGGCGGCGGACTTCATCCAGCTGGCCCGCACCCTCACCCCCTCCGGTTGAGTTTTTGTCCAGTTGTCGCGACCTAGACGCCCCGGAAGTCGCGACAAATGGACAAAAACTCCAAAGGAAGGGGCATCGGGCCGGGGTGTCCTAGGCTTGTGGCATGGCTCCCATTTACTCCTTCGCCGGTGACACGCCGGACATCCACCCCTCCGTTTTCGTGGCGCCGACGGCGTCCGTCATCGGCCGCGCCACACTCGCCGAGGACGCCAGCGCGTTCTACGGCGTCTCCGTGCGTGCCGATACCGCGGCCATCACCGTGGGCACGTGCAGCAACCTGCAGGACAACGTGGTCCTGCACGCCGACCCGGGCTTCCCCTGCAGTGTCGGGGCGCGCGTCAGCCTCGGGCACAGCGCCGTCGTCCATGGCTGCACCGTCGAGGACGACTGCCTCATCGGCATGGGCGCCACCGTCCTCAACGGCGCGGTGATCGGCGCCGGCTCGCTCGTGGCGGCCGGCGCCGTCGTGCTGGAAGGGACGGTGGTCCCGCCCCGCTCGCTGGTGGCCGGGGTCCCGGCCAAGGTCCGCCGCGAACTCACCGATGAGGAGTTCGACGGCGTGAAGGCCAACGCCGCGCGCTACCGCGAGCTCGCCCAAGCGCACCGCGAGATGCACGCAGGCAAGTAGGTAGCAGCACAGGGCGTTCCCAGCGCTGGGAACGCCCTCAAGTGCTACCTAGTTGGGCCCGCCAGGCTGATCAGGCTAGTCCAGGCTGATCGGGCCCAGCTCGTCCAGCAGGTCGCCGGGGCCGGGGTTGCCGGGTGCCGATGAGCCGCCGAGGTGGTTCACCACGCCCCACACCGCGTTCAGCCCGGTGGTCACGGCGCCCTCGGCCCAGCCGGCGGTGAAGGACACGTCGTCGCCGGCGAGGAAGATGCCGCGCTGGTTTTCCGGCAGCTTGTCCTGCTTGAAGTGCGTGAACAGCCGCTGCTGGTAGCGGTAGTGCCCGGGCAGGTTCGCCTTGAACGCGCCCATGAAGTTGGGGTCGGCCTCCCAGGAGACAGTGATCGGCTGGCCCACGATGTGGCTGGCGATGTCCACACCGGGGTAGATCTGCTCCAGCGAGTGCAGCATCAGCTCCACGCGTTCGTCGGCGTCGAGCGCCAGCCACTTCAGCGCGTCGTCGTTCCAGGTGTAGGACAGCAGGATCACGGCAGGCCGGTCCGGGCCATTGTCCAACAGGTAAGTGGCGCGGTTGAGCCGGTCCGTCAGGGTCATGGACAGCACCTCCCGGCCGGTTTCCGGATCGATGTCCTTCCAGAACGGCCGGTCCACCATCACGAACGTCTTGGACGACTGCATGTAGTGCGAGCGCTCGATCGCCGTCCACAGCTCCGCCGGGAATAGCGCCTCCTCGGTGTGGATCCGGGTGGACAGCAGCCACGACTGGCAGGTGGTGACCACTGCCGGGTAAGAGGCTTCCCTCCCCCACCGCTCACGGATGCGGAGGTTGCCGTCCGCGTCGCGTCTGATCCGTTCCACCGCACCGCGCGGGGAACCGGAGTGCAGGGACGCCAGGGACGTCCCGTCCGGCCAGTGCACCATGCCCGACGGCGCGTGGCGCCAGAGTGCCTCGGGGAGCCTTTGCGCTCCCCCGGCAATGAGGCAGTGCTGGTCGTCGGCGTCGGTGTAGACGACGCGCAGGATTTCCAGGATGGAGTTGGGGAAGTCGGTGTCCCAGCCGCCGGTGCCGAAGCCAACCTGTCCGAACGCCTCGCGGTGCGCGAAGCCCGCCTTCCGGAAGGCCTGGCTGCCGGCGATGAAGCCGTAGAAGGTCTCCTCGTCGAGCTCGGGAAGGAGTTCGTTCCAGAGTTCCTTGATCCGGGCGGTGTCCCGCGCCCGGATGGCCTCCTGCATCTGGGTGAACTGCGCGCCGTCGTTCACGGCCGCCTTCCAGGCGTCGGCCACTTCGCGGAAGAACGGCGGCAGGTCGGCCGACGTGGTGGCGTAATGCTTCTGGCCCGCCAGCTCAATCACGGTGCTGGAGGTGGCCGGGGCCAGCGGGTTGGGGAAGTCCTGCGTCTCCAGTCCGAGCAGGTCCACATAGTGGTAGAACGCCTTGCCGGAAACCGGGAACCGCATGCCGCCAAGGTCTGCCACCACGTCCGGTGCCGACGGGAAGCTGGCGGTGCGCAGCCGTCCGCCAAGCTGGTCAGCCTCGTAGAGCACCGGACGCAGCCCGAGCCTCATCAGTTCGTAGGCGGTCACCAGCCCGGACAGCCCGGCGCCCACCACGGCAACTTCGGTGCCGTGCAGTTCCGGCGGCACCGAACCCAGTCCGCCCGGGTGGGACAGGTAGTGGTCGTAACTGAACGGGAAGTCCGGGTTCAGCATGGTCACCGGGGCCTGGTCCGGCGCGCCTGCCCCGGGAAGTCCGGGTGCGGTTGTGACGGCACTGGACGGGTCGGATGCCGGCAGTTCGGTAGCGGTTGTCATGGAAGGTCTGTCTCCGTGGTCTCGTGTGTTGTCTTAGTGGCGGGAGATGGTCTGTTCAGCGGATGCGGGAGCAGGGGAAAAGTTCCGGCCGGATAGTTCACGGTATTCCTCCAGGCCCAGCGCGGCCACCCGCGAGTGCCGCCTGCCGTAGCCGAAGTAGGCGGCCAGTCCCACGAGCATCCAGACGCCGAAGGTCACCCACGTTTCGGCGCCCAGGTTGGCCATCAGGTAGACGCACATCAGCGCGCCCAGGATCGGGGTCAGCGGAAAGAGCGGAACCCGGAAGGTCCGCGTGAGCTCCGGCCGGGTGCGGCGGAGATGGATGACGGCCAGGTTCACCAGGGCGAAGGCGAACAGGGTTCCGATGCTGGTGGCGTCAGCGAGCGCACCCAGCGGAACCAGCCCGGCGGTGAGGGCGACGGCGGTCCCCACGATCAGCGTTCCAGCTACCGGGGTGCCGGTGCGGTGGGACACGCGGCCAAAGATGCGTGGAACCAGCCCGTCGCGGGACATGGAGAGAAGGATGCGGGTCTGGCCATAGAGGACGGTCAGCACGATGCTGGCGATGGCGAGCACAGCACCAACAGCGAACACCAGCGCGATCCACGGCTGGCCGGTGATTTCCTCCAGGATCTTCACCAGTGCAGCCTCGGTGCCGTCGAACCAGCCCCACGGGCGGGCGCCGATTGCTGCCACGGCAACCAGCACGTAGATGGTGGTGACGATCAGCATGGACAGCATGATGGCCCGGGGCAGGTCACGCTTGGGGTTGCGGGCTTCCTCGCCCGCGGTGGAGGCGGCATCGAAGCCGATGTAGGAGAAGAACACGCGGGAGGCGGCAGCCGAGACGCCGGCGGCCCCCATCGGCAGCAGCGGTTCGAAGTGGCCGCCGTTGAAGGCGGTGAAGGCCACGGCGCAGAAGAAGACCAGGATGCCCACCTTGATGAACACGATCGCCGTGTTGATCCACGCGCTTTCTTTGGCGCCCCGGACGAGCAGGACCATGGCCAGCACCACGATCACCATGGCCGGGATGTTGACCAGGCCGCCGTCGCCCGGGGGCTGCGACACCCCGTCCGGCAGGGCCAGCCCGAAGACGGCCAGCGTTTCGTTCACGTACTGGCCGGCGCCCACTGCCACAGCGGCGACGGAAACCGCGTATTCGAGTACCAGGCACCAGCCGCAGATCCAGGCCATGCCCTCGCCCATGGTGGCGTACGTGTAGGAGTAGCTGGAGCCCGCGGCAGGCACCAGGCCGGCCATTTCGGCGTAGGACACGGCGGAGAGCAGCGCGGCCAGGCCGGCGATGGCGAATGAGATCCAGATGGCCGGACCGGCCAGCGGCACTGACTCGCCCAGGATCACCAGGATGCCGGTGCCGAGGGTGGCGCCCACGCTGATCATCGTCAGCTGCGTAACGCCGAAGCTGCGGACCAGGCGGGTTCCGCCGTGGCCCGATTCGGCTTCCTGGACCATCTGTCCGATCGGCTTGCGGCGAAGCAGCTGGGCTGCCAGTCCGGGGCGGCCGGCCTGCATGGGAGGCCGCTCTCCTGCTTGGGTGGGCACAGTCATCGTTGACGTCCGTTCGTGGGTAGTTGGGGGCTTTCCGTGCTTCCAGCCTAGGGTGTGAGCCGGATCTCACGGTTGTGCAAAATGACCTATAGTGTTCTGGCATGAGACGTAATGCACAACAGACGGGGACGCCTGAGGCGGTCCTTTCCGGGCAGGTCAGCGTTGATCTGTCCGCCATTTCAGACAACGTCCGGGCCCTCCGGGCACTCACACCGGCGCCGCATTTCATGGCCGTGGTCAAGGGCAACGGTTACGGCCACGGCCTGATCGACGTCGCCAGGGCAGCCCTTGCCGCCGGCGCCGACTGGCTGGGTACCGCGCAGCTCACCGAGGCCCTGGCGCTGCGCCAGGCGGGCATCACCGCACCGGTGCTGTCGTGGCTGTACCTCGCCACCGCGTCCAGCGAAACGATTCGCGAGGCGGTCAGCCACGACGTCGACATCTCCCTGGGCAGTGTCACCCAACTGGATATCGTGGCGGGCATCGCGCGGTCCCTGCGGAGACCCGCGGCTGTCCACCTCGAACTGGACAGCGGTCTGAGCCGTGGAGGAGCCCGCGCCGAGGACTGGCCCGGCCTGGTGGCGGCAGCGCGGGAAGCGGAACTCGCAGGGCACCTGGTGGTGCGCGGCATCTGGACCCACCTGGCATGGGCCGACGTTCCCGCCCACCCCGGGAACGCGGCCGCGGTGGACGCCTTCGAGGCGGCCGTCCGCCAGGCGCGCGAGGCAGGACTGGACCCGCAACTGCGGCACGTTTCGAGTTCGGCGAACATCCTGGACCGGCCGGAATTCGCGTTCGACATGGTGCGGGCGGGCCTGGCCATCTACGGTCTCGCTCCGGCGGACCACCTGGATCCGGCCGATTATGGACTCCGGCCCGCCCTGTCGGTGACCGCCCCCGTGGTGCTGGTGAAGAAAGTGCCGGCCGGCACCGGCGTTAGTTATGAGCACCAGGCCATCACCCATGAGCCGAGGTCCCTGGCGCTGATCCCGCTGGGCTACGCCGACGGCATCCCGAAAGGAATTTCCGGCCGGAGCGTGGTTCAGCTGGGCGGCAGGAGGGTTCCCGTGATCGGCAAGGTGTGCATGGACCAGTTCATGGTGGATCTGGGTCCAGAGCCGGGCGGCGTCATTGTTGGCGACACGGCCGTCCTGTTCGGCGATCCCCGGAGCGGGGCCGCGAGCGCCGATGAGTGGGGCGCCGCGATCGGAAGCCATGGGGACGAGATCATCAACAGGATCGCCCCGCGCCTGCCCCCGGGCCTACCGCCTGCCGCAGGCACACGAGTGCCCGGATTACGAGGAGCCCGGGAACGGTGCGCCGGATGTCGCCTGAGGCAGGGACGCGGACGGTTCCGGCAGCCGGTGCTGCGGCGGAGCGGCTGAGCGTCGTCACCCTGGAACAGTTCCTGGCGAAGCTGCCGCCGGAGCTCACCGTTCTTCACGACGGCGGCAACGGTTCGGGACTGCTGCGGTGGGTTGAGCCGAGTGAGCTGGAGGACCCCACACCGTACCTGCTCGACGGCGAATTCCTCCTCACGGCAGGCTTGCCCTTCGTCGGCGACGCAGGTGATGCCGGCCGGGTTGACGCCTACGTGGGGCGCCTGGTGAAGGCCCGGGTGGGGGCACTGGGGTTTGGCCTGGAACCGTACTTCAGCGCGGTCCCGGACGCGGTGGTGGAGGCCTGTGTCCGGCACAACCTGACCCTGGTGAGAGTGCCCAGCACGGTCCCGTTCGCTGCCATCGGGCTCGAGTTCTCCCAGCTGCTGGAGTCGGAGAACGCCAAGGTGTTCCGCCACCTCGCGGACACGAACCGGCAGCTGATGCGCGCCGTCCTGTCCGCCCGGCCCGAACACGAGCTCCTAACCGCGCTGGTCCAGCGCGTCCCCGTCTGGGCAATGCTGGTCGGCGCGGACGGGCGGGTGCGCGCCCGGGCTGGCTCCGGCGTCGAGGCCGCCACCCTGCAGCCGCTGCTTGACCGGCTGCTGGGCGGCAGCGGGCCCCGGGTGGAGATGGATTCGTACAACGTCCCTGGATCAGCGCTCGTCTTCGGGCACCCGTTGCGCAGCACGCGCGACGCCAACCTTGGCGCGCTGGTGCTGGGCACTGATGCGCCCCTGACCCCGGCGCAAAACAACGTTGTCTCCTCCGCCGTCGGACTTCTTGAACTGCTGGTCCGGCAACGGACCAGCGGCTCCCTGGCACCGAGCCAGCTGGCGACGTCGCTGCTGCTTCACCCGGACAGCCTGGCCTCCGGCGGGGCGCGGCACATCAACGGGCTCCGGGACCTGCTGGCCCAGAGCACTTCCTCCACGCGCTCCGGCGCGTTGCGCGTTGTGCAGGGAATCAGGGTGGGGCAGGCTGCCGGACGGACCGCGGAGAGCCCGGTGCGGGAGCTGCTGCAGTGGCGCCGCCTGTTCGACACCAAGCTCGTGGAGCTCACGGATTACGGCTTCGCCGCCATCACCCGGCTCAGGGTGGACGAGGCACTGCTGGCCGAAGTGGAAAAGCTCGGCTGGCGGCTGGTCATTGGCGACGCGAGCGAGCTCACCGACCTGAGCAGCGCCTACCAGCGGGTGACCGCCCTGCGGCAGCGCGTCCAGACCACCGGCAGGAGCGCCCGGGTGGGCGAAGTGACGTGGACGGTCGCCGGGCTCCTGGGGCAGGAGGCCGGAACCATGCTGGCGGGCCGGCTGCTGGAGCCTGTGCTCAGCCAGGACAGCGAACGCCGGGCCGGCCACCTCTCGGTGCTGCGGGCGTGGCTCGGCGAGAACGGGAACTGGGATGCCACGGCCAAGGCGCTGGGCCTGCACCGCAACAGCGTCAGGCGGCAGATCAACGCGGTGGCCGAACTGCTGGACACCGACCTGAACCAGGCGCAGGTCCGGGCCGAACTCTGGATTGCACTGCAGTACGTCGACGAGCTGCCGGCCGGCCCTGACTAAGGCCGTCCGGTCCCATCCCAGGCGCGGTAAACGTCCGGCCTCCGCTCGCGCAGGTAGGGCACGGCATCCCGGGCCCGGCGGGCCGCCTCGGCGCTGACCTCGACGAACAGCAGTTCCGGGCCGGGACCGGCGGCGGCGAGCAGTTCGCCGTCGGGGCCGGCAATGACGCTTCCGCCCAGGAACGTGCAGCCGTCCTCATCCCCGGAGTGGTTGGCATAGGCCACCGTCAGCTGGCTCTCCAGTGCACGCGCCCGCAGCAGCACCTGCGGCACCGAGTCGAAGCCGTGCGCCAGCGCCGTCGGAACCAGGAGCAGATCGGCCCCGGCCGTGGCAGCGGCGCGCACGGTTTCGGGAAACTCCACGTCATAGCAGATGGCCAGCGAAGTTTTGATGCCACCCAGATCGACGACGGCGGGGGCTGCTTCCGCGGGGCTGAACGCTTTGCGCTCCTCTGGGCCAAAGAGGTGGACCTTCGCGTAGCTCAGCAGTTCGGCCCCGCGCTCGTCCAAGGCCGTCGCGGTGATCCGCCACTCCCCCTCGGCCGTCACGGCCGGCAGGCTGTAGACCAGGGCGATCCCGTGCGTGGCCGCGATACCGGCAAGGGTCTTCCGGATGCCGGGCAGCGCCTGGGGGTCAAGCTCTGCCCTGACCCGCAGCGGGGCGTAGCCCACCGGGAAAAGTTCAGGGGTCAGGAGCACGGCGGCACCCTCTTCAGCGGCCGCCTGAGCCGCCCGGTCGATGGCTGCGCAGTTCCGTTCGATATCCAACACACTGGAGTTCGCCTGCATCAGCGCCAGCTTCACCGTGATCACCTCAAGTCTTCGTGGACGTCCGCCCAACACCGGACGTCGTTTCACCCAGCGTATCCGCGGACGGCGGCCGGTGATCCGGTCCATTTGCACCGCCCTGCGCTGCCCGCGGGACAGATTGCCCGGCGCCTCCGCACTTCCGTATGCCGGCGCATTGCGTTAACTTCTTGACTACAAGGCTGCCGATGGTGCAATGTTCATTTCATGCCCTCACCATCGCGCTCAACGAGGAGCCGAACCAAAAACCCCGGGTCGCAGTCCGCCCTCAGGAGCCTGAACCAGCAGCGGATCATCGAGTGCCTGCTGAACGGCCCTTCGACCCAGGCGGAGCTGGCGCGGCAGACGGGCCTGTCCACCGCGACAGTGTCCAACATCGTCAAAATCATGCAGGATTCAGGCCTCGCCTCCACGGAGCCGACCACCAGTTCCGGGCGCCGCGCGCTGAACGTCCGGCTGAACAGCAACGGCGCAGTGGCCGTGGGCATCGACTTTGGCCGGAGGCACCTGAGAGTGGTTCTCGCCTCGCTCAGCTACCACATCATCGCCGAGGAATCGGTGCTCCTTCCCCTCGGCCACCAGGCGGAACAGGGCATCCAGGCGGCCGTCGCCCTGCTCGACAAGCTGCTGGCGGACAGCGGGGTGGAGCGCACCGCGGTGGTGGGTGCCGGCGTCGGAATCCCCGGCCCGATCGACCGCAGAACCAGCACTGTGGCGCAGGGGGCAATCCTGCCCGAGTGGGTGGGCATCGACATCCAGGAACGCCTCGAGGAGGCGTTCCAGTTCCCGATATTCATTGACAATGACTCGAATCTGGGCGCCCTGTCCGAGGTCACGTGGGGACCGCACAGCGGCATCAGCAACCTGCTGTTCATGAAGATCGGCTCAGGCATCGGCGCGGGCCTGATCCTCAACGGCAACCCGTACTACGGCAACGTCGGGATCACCGGCGAAATCGGCCATGCGACCATCCACGAGCACGGCCTGATCTGCCGCTGCGGCAACCGGGGGTGCCTGGAAACCATCGCCTCCACCACCACCATGATCGAGCTGCTGAGCCGGGGCGAGGAGCGTCCGCTCACGCCCGAGGACATCGTCCGCAAGGCGCTGGCGAGGGATGCGGCCACCCTGCGAGTGGTGGATGACGCGGGCCTCGCAGTGGGCAGGGCGCTCGGGAATGTGGCCAATCTGATCAACCCCGAGGTCATCGTGGTGGGCGGCCCGCTGGCGGGGCTGGGCGACATCCTGCTGGATCCGATCCGGCGCGGACTGGTGCGCCACGCCGTGCCCGTCATCGGCGAAACCACCACGCTGACCATGTCCTCACTGAACGATCGCGCGGAGGCACTGGGCGCCGCATCCCTGGTCTTCCAGCACGCCGGAATCCGGCGCACGTAGCGTTTCGTTATCCCGCCGTTGCGTTAAAGACTTGACGACAAGGGCATGCGCCATCTACTTTTTTCATCAGACGGCCCTGTGGTTTGCAGGGAAGACAACGAAGTCAATGCATTGGAGGCGTAAGGGCAAATGACGTCCCTCAACACGCAAAGCGAGCCGGTTCTCCTGGAGATGCGCTCGATCACCAAGGAATTCCCCGGCGTTAAAGCCTTGTCCGATGTGAACCTGGTGGTGAAGGCCGGGGAAATCCACGCGATCTGCGGGGAAAACGGCGCCGGCAAGTCCACGCTCATGAAGGTCCTCTCCGGCGTGTACCCCTACGGCAGCTACAACGGCGACATCGTGTACCAAAACGACGTGCAGCAGTTCAAGGACATCCGGGCCAGCGAGCACGCGGGCATCGTGATCATCCATCAGGAGCTTGCGCTCATCCCCGAGCTCTCCATCACGGAGAACATCTTCCTGGGCAACGAACCGGTCAAGCGCGGCGTGATCGACTGGGCCGAGGCCCGCACCCGCTCCCGTGAGCTGCTCGCCCGGGTGGGCCTGCGCGAGGACCCGGACACCCCCATCAAGGAAATCGGCGTCGGCAAACAGCAGCTGGTGGAAATCGCCAAGGCCCTGAACAAGTCGGTAAAGCTGCTCATCCTGGACGAGCCCACGGCCGCCCTCAACGAATCCGACTCCCAGCACCTGCTGGACCTGATCCTGGGCCTGAAGGGCCGCGGCATCACGTCCATCATCATTTCCCACAAGCTCAACGAGATCGAGCAGATCGCGGACTCCATCACCATCATCCGCGACGGCAAGTCCATCGAGACGCTCAACGTGAAGGCCGACGGCGTCGACGAGGACCGGATCATCAAAGGCATGGTGGGACGCACGCTGGAGTCGCGCTTCCCGGACCACGAGCCCAAGATCGGCGACGTCCTGTTCGAGGTCAAGGACTGGACCGTGGGGCACCCGCAGGTCCAGGACCGCCTGGTCTGCAAGGGCTCCAACTTCTTCGTCCGCCGCGGCGAGATCGTTGGCTTCGCCGGGCTGATGGGCGCAGGCCGCACCGAACTGGCACGGTCGGTGTTCGGCCGCTCCTACGGCCGCTTCATCAGCGGCCAGATCTACAAGGACGGCAAGGAGCTCCACCTGAAGAGCGTCAAACAGGCCATCGACGCCGGCTTGGGCTACGTCACCGAGGACCGGAAGTCGCTCGGCCTGAACCTGCTGGACGACATCAAGACCACCACTGTCTCGGCCGCGCTGCACAAAATCAGCAAGCACTTCGTCGTGGACGCGAACAAGGAATTCACGATCGCCGAGCAGTACCGCAAGTCGCTGCGGACCAAGACGCCGTCCGTGGAGGAGGGCGTGGCCAAGCTGTCGGGCGGGAACCAGCAGAAGGTGGTCCTGGCCAAGTGGATGTTCACCGACCCGGACCTGCTGATCCTGGACGAGCCCACCCGCGGCATCGACGTCGGCGCCAAGTACGAGATCTACGGGATCATCCAGCAACTCGCCAATCAGGGCAAGGGCGTCATCGTGATCTCCTCCGAGCTCCCCGAACTGCTGGGTCTCTCCGACCGCATCTACACCATCTTCGAGGGCTCCATCACCGGAGTCCTGGACAAAGACGACGCCAGCCAGGAAAGCCTCATGAAACTCATGACTTCCGCCCGAAAAACGCCTGACCCTCTGGAAACCCTCCAGAACCTTCCAGAACAAGGACTGACAAAATGAACGCGCTTAAGAAGCTGTTTGGCGGCAACACCCGCCAATTCGGCATGATCTTCGCACTGGTCGCCCTGATCATCTTCTTCCAATTCGCCACGGCGGGCCGCACGCTGACGCCCGGCAACGTGATCAACCTCTTCAACGGCAACTCCTACATCCTGATCCTGGCCATCGGCATGGTCCTGGTGATCATCGCCGGCCACATCGACCTGTCGGTCGGATCCGTTGCGGCGTTCGTCGGCGTCACGGTGGCCCTCATCATGCAGGACTGGAATGTCCCCTGGTACGCCGGCATTCTGCTTGGTCTCGTCCTGGGTGCCGTGATCGGAGCCTGGCAAGGGTTCTGGACCGCGTATGTGGGTATCCCCGCGTTCATCGTGACGCTGGCCGGCATGCTCCTGTTCCGCGGCTTCAACCAGTTCGTCGGCAAATCCAACACCATCCCTGTCCCGGCGGACTTCCAGTACATCGGATCCGGCTACCTGCCCGAGGTGGGACCCAACACCGGCTACAACAACCTGACGATGCTGCTCGGCCTCCTGGCCGTCGCGTTCGTGATCTTCGGCGAACTCCGCGCCCGCGGCACTGCCAAGGCCCTCGGTGCCGAAGTCCCCGAAGGCTGGGTGATGATCACCAAGCTGGTGCTGGTCTGCGGCGCCATTCTCTACGCGACATACCTGTTCGCCACCGGCCGGCCCGGCACGTCCTTCCCCATCCCGGGCCTGATCCTGGCCGTCCTGGTGCTCATCTACGGCTTCATCTCCTCCAAGACCGTTGTTGGCCGCCACATCTACGCCGTGGGTGGCAACCGCCACGCGGCCGAGCTCTCCGGCGTCCAGTCCAAGAAGGTCAACTTCCTGGTGATGATGAACATGTCCATCCTGGCCGGCCTCGCCGGCATGATCTTCGTGGGCCGCTCCACGGCGTCCGGACCGTTCGACGGCGTCGGCTGGGAACTCGACGCCATCGCCGCAGTCTTCATCGGCGGCGCAGCAGTGACCGGCGGTGTTGGCACCGTGATCGGCTCGATCGTCGGTGGCCTGGTCATGGCCGTGCTCAACAACGGCCTGCAGCTGCTCGGCGTCGGCGCCGACCTGACCCAGATCATCAAGGGCCTGGTCCTGCTCGTCGCCGTCGCCTTCGACGTCTACAACAAGAGCCAGGGCAAGCGCTCCATCATCGGCATGCTGACCCAGGGCTTCAACCGCCCCAGCGGCGGCGCGCCCAACCAGCCGGACGAAGTGACCTCCACCAAAGAAACCATCTCCCGGGAAGCCTGAGCACCGCCCCTCCCTGGATGCATTTCCCACCCCTATAGAAAGTGAACCGAGCAAATGCGAATGATTGGTAAGGCAGGAAAGGCGGCAGCAATCGCTGCCATTGCGGCACTGGCGCTGACCGCCTGCGGCCGTTCAGACAGCGGCACAACCAGCGGCGGCAGCTCCGGCGGCGAGGCGTTCCCCAAGGACTCCGCCATCGGCGTCGCACTTCCACAGAAGACCAGCGAGAACTGGGTCCTTGCCGAGAAGCTGTTCAACGACGGCCTCAGCCAGGCGGGGTTCAAGCCGGACGTCCAGTTCGCCAACGGCGGCGTCTCGGAGCAGCAGAACCAGATCAGCGCAATGATCACCAAGGGTGACAAGGTCATCATCGTCGGCGCGATCGACGGCGCCCAGTTGGGTACCCAGCTGAAGCAGGCCAAGGACGCCGGCGCCACCATCATCGCCTACGACCGGCTGCTGCTGAACACCCCGAACGTGGACTACTACGTGGCCTACGACAACTTCAAGGTGGGCGAACTGCAGGGCAAGGCGCTGCTGGACGGCATGAAGGCCAAGAAGCCGAACGGTCCGTACAACGTCGAGCTCTTCGCCGGTTCCCCTGACGATGCCAACGCCAAGGTGTTCTTCGACGGCGCCATGAGCGTGCTGCAGCCGAAGATCGACGACGGCACACTGAAGGTGCTGTCCGGCCAGAAGTCCTTCGAGCAGGCCGTGACCCAGGGCTGGAAGGCAGAGAACGCCCAGAAGCGCATGGATACCCTGCTCGCAGGCACGTACACCAGCGCCGCGATCGACGGTGTGCTCTCCCCGAACGACACCCTGGCCCGCGCCGTCCTGACGTCGGTGAAGGGTGCCGGCAAGCCGCTTCCGGTGGTCACCGGGCAGGACTCCGAGGTGGAATCGGTCAAGTCCATCATGGCCGGCGAGCAGTACTCCACCATCAACAAGGACACCCGCAAGCTCGTTGAGCACGCGATCGTCATGGTCAAGGACATCCAGTCAGGCAAGACGCCCGAGATCAACGACGACAAGTCCTACAACAACAAGGTCAAGACCGTTCCCGCCTACCTGCTGGAGCCGGTCATCGTGACCAAGGAAAACGTCAAGACGGCCTACGTGGACGATCCGGTTCTCGGCCCGATCACCAAGTAACACCGCAGACACCACAGGGCCCCGGCCCTCCCGCAAGTGACCAGGTCACCCGGGAGGGCCGGGGCCCTTCTTTTTCGCCCGCCGGGCCTCACAGCGGAAACATAGGTTCAGCCCGTTTCCTGCACAGCAGCGGGCACCAGTGTGGGATCCGAAGCCGGCCAATCCCCCGGCATGTGATCCCAAGGAGTGCAGTGAGCGTCCTCGCCCGAAGTGTAGGCAATGCGTTTAGAAACAAGGTCCGAACAGCCGCGGTTGTGGCCGTGCTGGCGGTCGCCATTGGCCTGGCCCTGGCCATGCTGGTGGCCAACCAGGCCGTCGGCGCCAAAGTCCAGGAGCTGAACGCTTCGGTGGGGACCGTGCTGACGGTTAACCCGGCCGGCGGCCAGGGCTTCGAAGGCGGCGGCGAGCCGCTTACTGCCGAGCAGGCGGCGACCGCAGCGGGCGTCCCCAACGTGACAGCCGTCGTCGGAACCAAAGCGCTGCGGCTGCGGAACGCCACCGAAGCCGCCGCTCAGGCGGCAGCCGGCACCCAGGCCGGCCCCGGCGGCGGGCAGGGCGGCCCCGGCGGCCAGACCACCACTACGCTGACCACCAGCCTCACCGCCGCCGTCGACGCCGGAACGCTCGGCGCGCGCAACCAGGACGGCACCGGGACCACGGGAAGTACCGGAATAACCGGGACCACGGGCACCACCGGGACCACGCAGCCTGCGCGGTCCCTTCCCATCACGGCCACCGGAACGGGTGCAGAGGTGGACAGCACCGGCAAGGCACTGACGTTGACCTCGGGCACCGGCCTGGGTGACTACACGGCCGAGTCCACCAAGGCGCTGCTGGGCACCACCCTCGCCGAAAAGAACAACCTCAAGGTCGGCTCCACCTTCAGCATCAACAGCAAGACCTTCACCGTCGCCGGCCTCTTCGACGCCGGCACCGCGTTCGGCAACAACGCCCTCTACATCACGCTCCCCACGGCCCAGACCCTGGCGGAGCTGCCCGGCGAGCTGTCCACGATGATCGTCACAGTGGACAGCATGGAGCACGTCGACGCCGCAAAAACGGCTCTGCAGGACGCGCTCGGCACCGACAAGGCTGACGTCACGCAGGGCCAGCGCAACCTTGAAACCGCCGTCACCTCGCTGGACAGCGTCAAGAACATCTCCCTGGTGGCGTTCATCGCGGCACTTGGCACCGCGGGCCTGATCATCCTGCTGATCATGGTCATGCTGGTCCGCGAGCGCCGCCGCGAAATCGGCGTCCTCAAGGCGATCGGCGCACCGAACCGCACCATAGGCCTGCAATTCGTGCTCGAGGCCTTGGTCCTGGTGGCCCTCGGCAGCGTCGTGGGCGCCGTCATCGCCTCGTTCGCCAGCGGCGGCATCGCCTCCGCCCTGGTCAGCTCCAGTACAAGCACGACGGCGGCACCCACCGGGCGCGGCGGGTTCGCCGGCGGTGCCGGTGGATTCCCCGGCGGCCAGGGCGGACCGTTCGGCGGCGCCTCCCAGCTGCTGACCTCCGTCACCGCGAGTGTGTCCCCCGAGATCCTCGCCGCCGGCATCGCGGCAGTGTTCGGCGTGGCCATCATCGGCGCCCTGGTCCCGGCCCTGCTCACCGCCCGCATCCGCCCCATCGAAGTCCTCCGAGGAGAATAGCCATGATTGAAGTCAAGGATCTGGTCCGCACGTTCAAGTCCGGCGACCGCACCATTAAGCCGGTCAACGGCGTCAGCTTCGAGCTGGAGCAGGGCACGCTGGCGTCCATTGTGGGCAAGAGCGGCAGCGGCAAAAGCACGCTGCTCTCCCTCCTGGGTGCGCTGGACAAGCCCACCAGCGGAGACGTCGTCGTCAACGGTGTGAGCCTGGCGGCCATGCCGGACGGCAAGCTGACCGAATACCGGCGCCGGGACATCGGCTTCGTGTTCCAGCAGTTCAACCTGGTCCCCAACCTCTCCGCGCTGGACAACGTCATGCTGCCCATGGAGTTCGCCGGGGTGCGGAAGTCCGTCCGGGCCGAGCGGGCACGGGCGCTGCTGGAGCAGGTGCAGCTCGATCCGGACAAGCACGGCCGCCGCATCAACCGGCTCTCCGGCGGCGAGCAGCAGCGCGTGGCCATCGCCCGTGCCCTCGCCAATGAACCCAAGCTGATTCTCGCCGACGAGCCGACGGGCAACCTCGACGAGCAGACGGGCGAGCACATCATCGAACTGCTCAGCTCGCTCAGCCGCGACCACAACACCACCATCCTCGTGGTCACGCATGACCGCACGCTCGCCAACAAGACGGACCGCCGGTTCCGCCTCCAGCAGGGCAAGCTCACCGAGGAACCCGTCCGCGGCCGAGCTGCAGAGCCGGCGTCGGTGCAGGCAGCGTCGGTCTAACAAGCCAGCGTCGGAGCAGATTGCACGGGAGGTGCGGGCAGGGCACAACCCTCCCGCACCTCCCCCACGTTTTAACCCGACGCCCTATCACTTCCCGCAGGTTTTGACCCGACGCCCTATCACTTCCCGCAGGTTTTGACCCGACGCTCTATCACTTCCCGCAGGTTTTGACCCGACGCTCTATCACTTCCCGCAGGTTTTGACCCGACGCTCTATCACTTCCCGCAGGTTTTGACCCGACGCTCTCGCACCCGGGTGAGAGGATGGCGTCATGACGTCACCGATCGCCAAGCCGTGGCTTTTCAGCCAGTCCAACCAGGATCCCCTTGCCGCGACGGGTCGCCGGCTGCGGTGGGGTGTCATCGCCACCGGCCGGATCGCCTCCCTGGTGTCGCAGGACCTGGTCCTTCTCGAAGACGCTGAGCTGTACGCCGTCAGCTCCCGGGCCCAGCACACCGCGGACGCGTTCGCGGGCGAGTTCGGCTTTGCCGTGGCCTACGGGGACGACGGCGGACAGCACGGTTACGAACGGCTTCTCGCCGACGATTCGGTGGACGTGGTCTACGTGGCCACGCCCCACGCCCAGCACCACCGGGTGGTGCTGGCTGCTCTCCGGGCCGGCAAGCATGTGCTCTGCGAAAAGGCGTTCACCATCAATGCCCGTGAGGCTGCCGAGCTGATCGACGTCGCCCGCGATAAGAAGCTCTTCCTGATGGAAGCCGTGTGGAGCCGCTTCCTGCCCAGCATGCAGCGGGCCTTCGAGATCGCACATTCCGGCGAACTGGGAACCGTCCAGTGGGTCACGGCAGACCTCGGTTTCCCGGCCCCCTACTCCCCCACCGCCAGGCTTTGGGCCGTCCAGGACGGCGGCGGCGCCCTGCTCGACATCACCGTCTACCCGCTGCTGTGGGCCCTCGGCACCCTGGGTTTCCCGCAGACGGTCAGTGCCATGGGCACCCTGAATGACGACGGCGTTGACGCCCAGAATGCACTCACGCTGGGTTACCACCACGGTGCGCAGGCACAGCTCACCTCGTCCCTTTTGGCCCACGGACCCCGGACCGCAACGGTTGCCGGCAGCCTGGGGTATCTGCAGACACTCGGCTCGATCAACAACCCGAAAAAGCTGGTGGTGGGGATCGGACAGGAAACGCCGCGGACGGAACACTTTGAGGTGACGGGGCGGGGTTACACGTACGAGCTTCGTGAAGTAACGCGGTGCATCCAGCAGGGCCTGACGGAGAGCCAGGTCATGCCCCTCGAGGACTCGCTTAATACGATGCGGCTGTTCGACGGCGTGCGCGCCCAGCTCGGTGTCGCGTACCCCAACGACGCCCACTGAGTACCTCTTCCGGGCTTCATCGAATCGGAATAATTATTCTCCCGGGTCTGGACTCTCACTTTGGGGCAGGCTTAGGCTGTAGTCGATCGTCGATTCAATCGGTGAGCTTGGGGGTGTTAAGCATGACCATTGCGACTTTGTCGTGGTCTGCGCTGCGCCCGTTGCGCCCGGTTCTGTTAGCCGGCGCCGCTGCTGTGGCCTGGCTGGCTGTATCTGCCCCGGCCGCCGATGCCGATTCACACCGATCCGACTCGCTGGGCGGGAGTACCTCCTCGGCTGTCTCGTCCGTCAAAGGCAGTGCTGACAGCGTGGCGGGACGCGTTGGTGCGCTGGTCTCCTCGAAAGCGCACGAAGCCCGGGCCGTTGCACAGTCCACGCTGGCTGTAGTGCCCCCGCCTCTTCCAGCCGTCGATCCCGCCGCCATCCCGGCAGCATTGCCGGCGACAGTTGCGCCGGCCCCAGAGCCTTCGGTTGCTGCGCCTCCACCGGTGACTCCCGTTTCCTCCACGCCTGCGGCGCCGGCACCTGTGGCCGTCCTTGCCCCGGTCGTGACGGACATTGTCGGGCCCATTGACGACGCCCTCGGCGGACTGCCCCTTGGCGGGGCGATTCCCGACGACGCCTTGGCCGGGGTTACCGATCCCGTTACCTCCGTCGCTGATGGAGCGCTGACGGAGACGGCCGAAGCTGTCGTGACGCCGGTGGCCGAGGTTGTTAAGCCCGTAACCGAGGTCGTGAAACCAGTAACCGACGCCGTGAGCCCGGTGACTGAGGCCCTGCCCGTCGAGCTTCCCGTAGATCAGGTCACCGAAGTACTCACGCAAACACCTTCTCTGACGGCTCCGATCGTTGCCCCCGTCGCCGACGTCGTGGCGGGCACAGTCCCGGTTCCGAAGCGGCTACCCGCAGTTGACCTCACGGGACAACTTTCCGCAAGTCCAGGGGCGCCGCTGGGCGTTGCGGGCGTGCCTTCTGTGGTGTCCGCGGTTCCTGCGCAGCTGGCCGTCAGGCCTCATGCTCCCTTCAGCCACGCCCCCGCGCCCAAAGCTGCTGCAGCTAACCCCGCGGGCGCTCCGAAGATTCCTGCGGGCGGAGACTCACCTTCAGGTGGAGACAACACACCATCGCACGAGGCACTTCTTCCATCGCCGGCCTCAGGCTCGGGCAGCGGCACGTCCTCTGGTGGCCCGTCCGCTTCTGCCGCCTGGCTGAACAGCCCGTTTGAATACCTGCCGCTCATGGGCTTTGTCCCTGTCAGCGGACCCCTTCAGCATGTTCCTTCGCCGGTGGCCATCGACCCCGGCTCCTCTCCTGACTAGTTGGGCCCTTTCTGCCTCCCTGGGGCAGACACACGGCCAATCAGGTCGCCATGAGCACCTGACAACAACTTTTCAGGAGACATCACAATGCACCAGACAATTCGCAGGGGCCTACTAGGCACCCTCTTTGCCGGAGGGTTACTTGCCCTCGGCGCAACCGCGGCGAGCGCCGCGGACGCCACTGCTACGGGCGCGGTCAACGTCGCGTCTGAAGCCGCTTCGGCGGACCTCAATGCTTCGACGTCGCTGGGTCTGCTGGGTGGCCCAGCGCCGTCGAATTCTTCTGCGGTCAGCGTTAATGCCGACCTCAACCTCAACAGCGGCGCCTCGAACGGCAGCACTGCCGGCGTGGCACCGGACGCGACGGCCGTGGTGGACGTGAACCCCGGTAATGCCGCAACCGGGACGGCAGCCCCCGCGGCTGACGCCACGGCCGTGGTGGACGTAAACCTTGGAAACACGACCACTGGTACCGCTCCGGCTGCTCCCGCAGCCAGCGTGGCTGCCGCCGCCGACGTGAATCTCGGCAACGCCGCAACCGGAACGGGCACCGCCGTTCCCACGGCCGACGTGGCAGCCGCTGCGGACATCAACCTCGGCAACACCCAAGTCGCAGGAACAGACACCACTGCCCCCGCTGCCGAAGTGGCAGCAGCCGCGGACATCAACCTCGGCAACACCGCAGTGACCGTAACCGACACCGCTGTTCCGGCCGCAGACGCCACCGCCGTGGTCGACGTCAACCTCGGCAACACCGCAGTGACCGGAACAGACACCACCGCTCCCGCCGCAGACGCCACCGCCGTGGTCGACGTCAACCTCGGCAACACCACCGGCACCGGAACAGACACCACCGCTCGCGCCGCCGACGCCACCGCCGCCCTCGACGTCAACCTCGGCAACACCGCGGTGACAGGAACCGACACCGTTGTTCCTGCAACCGACGCCACCGCCGCCCTCGACGTCAACCTCGGCAACACCGCGGTGACAGGAACCGACACCGTTGTTCCTGCAACCGACGCCACCGCCGCCCTCGACGTCAACCTCGGCAACACCGCGGTGACAGGAACCGACACCGTTGTTCCTGCAACCGACGCAGCCGCCGCCCTCGACGTCAACCTCGGCAACACCGCGGTGACAGGAACCGACACCGTTGTTCCTGCAACCGACGCAGCCGCCGCCCTCGACGTCAACCTCGGCAACACCGCGGTGACAGGAACCGACACCGTTGTTCCTGCAACCGACGTGACAGCTACTCTCGACGTCAACCTCGGCAACACCACCGGCACAGGCACAGGCACCACCGTCCCCGACCTGGCAGCCGTCGTCGACCTTAATCTCGGCAACACAGGTTCCCTGGGAACCGGCGCCGAAGGCGCTGTCGACCTCGGGCTCGGCACGGGAACCGGTGCATTGGTGGAGCTGGGTGTCGATCTGGGCATCGGCCTTGGCACAGGAACCGTGACGACGCCTCCCGCTACTGAACCGGGCAATGGAACCGGCAACGGCTCTGATCCGGGCGCCGGCACGGGAACGGATGGAACCGGCACCGACGGAGCCGGAACGGGAGCTGAAGGCACCGGCAGTGATGGAACTGGCACTGACGGCACCGGCACCACCGGTACCGACGGCAGCGGTTCCGGCGCCGGCTCGGCCGGTGGCGCCGCTGCGGGCGCTGGCACAGTGAGCACCACGACGGGCGCCGCTATCCTGCCCGCCGGTTCGGTGACCACAGGCGCCTCCGCGCCGGCGAGCGCCGCAACTATGGCCAACGGAAACGTAGCCACTGCACAGCAGACGCTCGCCAACACCGGAGCTGACGCCGGGCTGCTGCCGCTCGCCCTGGTCCTGCTCGCTATCGGAGCACTGCTGGTGATCCGGAGGAAGAAGGCCTAACAGTCCGGTCCTTTCCGGTCAGCAATAAACGCCTATCGTCGGCGGTCCGGCATCTGGACTTCCAGATGTTGGACCGCCGGCGAAGCCGCGCCCCCGCCCTGCGCCATCCGGCCCAGAATCACCCGACAACCTCAAGTACTAAGTACACGTATTATCCTTAACACCGAGCCAGAGCTGATAAGGACGGCAACGTGTTGGAAGAATCGCCCAGCGGGGTGACTACGGATGTACTGGGCGGGCGCTACCGGCTGGGTGAGGTGATCGGCCGCGGCGGCATGTCGTCGGTCTATACGGCCCGCGACCAGAACCTCGGCCGGGACGTGGCCCTGAAGCTCTTCGCGCCGCAGGCCGCGGATGCCGATGAACTCAAGCGGCAGGAAGCCGAGATCCGGCTCCTGGCCACGCTGAACCACCCCAGCCTCGTAACCCTGTTCGACGCCGGTGTGGATACCCGCGTCCCTGACCAGCCCAGGCCTTTCCTGACGATGGAACTCGTGGAGGGCCAGGACCTGCGCAGCCGCATCCGGCACAGCTGCGTTCCGCTCGATGAACTGTCCGTCATCGGCGCCGGGGTGGCCGATGCCCTCGCCTATGTCCACGGTCTGGGCATCATTCACCGCGACATCAAGCCCGCCAACATTCTCCTCATCCAGGTTCGTCCCGGCGAGCCGGTGCGGCCCAAACTGACAGACTTCGGCATAGCCCGCATCGTGGACGGTACCCGGCTTACGGCCACCGGCACCATGGTGGGCACGGCAGCGTACCTGAGCCCCGAACAGGCCATGGGTTCCCCGCTATCCCCCGCGTCGGACATCTATTCGCTGGGACTCGTGCTGCTGGAATGCATTAAGGGCACAGTCGAGTATCCTGGCAGCGCTGTGGAATCGGCGGTCGCGCGGCTGCACCGGGCGCCGGAAATCCCTGACGACCTGCCCACGGAATGGCAGCACCTGCTGGCCTCCATGACGGCCCTCGAGCCGCTGGAGCGGCCCTCCGCCGGAGACCTGGAAGTGGCGCTTCGGCACGCCCTAGTGTCACCCGAATCCGCACCCGCAGAGCTTGCCGAGGAACCCACCCGCGTCCTCCCTGCGCTGCCTGCCCGGCAGCCGTCGATCCTCCCGCCCGGGCTTTCTGAGCAGTCAGGGCCCTCCGGGCAATGGGAGGGCTCCGGGACGCAGTCCACGGCCAGGACAACAGCCAGGAAACCAGCACCCCGGACATCGGCGGACCGGCACAGCAAGCCCACAGCGGCGAAGAGGCGAAGGCGCCTCCGGGTTGGCGCAGCCCTGGCGACGGCCGTACTGCTGGGCGGAGCAGCCGCCGTCACCGTCGCCGCGAACTCACCGGAAAAGCCCGACGTCGTCCCTTACCCCAGCGTGAGCGGCACCCTGGGTGACCATCTCGTGGAGCTGCAAAGGAGCGTTGAACCATGAGCCCACGCCAGGCACCGGCCGTGTGGCGCCGGGCGGTCACCGTCATTACCGGGTGCGTGCTGGCAGCCGGATTGGCCGGCTGCGCCGGCGCCGCCCAGGATCTCGAGACGGACGCGGCTGCAAAGCTTCAGCAGCGGGTCCTGGAGGTCACCCGGTCTGCCGCGGGGAGCAACCCCGCCGCCGCCCTGAAGTCCCTGGCCAGCCTGTCCTCCGAACTGGATGCTGCCGCGGCCGCCGGGCAGGTTTCCTTCAAACGGCACCGCAGCATCACGGCGGCCATCACCGCCGTGCGGGCCGATCTCACGGCAGCACAGGCAGCCAAGAGCGCCGCTGCGCGGGCTGCCGCTGCGAAGGCCACAGCCCCGAAGCCCTCACCGACAACGGCGCCCGCTGTCGTGGTGCCGGCCCCAGCCCCTGTGCCGGCGAACGGCGGTCGGCAGGACCATTCGGGCAAGGGCAGCTCGGAAGGAAACAAGGACAAGGGCTCGGGCAAGAACAAGGGCTAGTCCCCCGGTCGGGGACCAGCCCTTGTCCTTCAAGCTTTCAGGACGCCTCTCCGCCCCAAATTCCGCCGTCAGGCAGTTGCTGCGGGGAAGCGCTCCCACGCCCGATGGGCCGCCAGCAGCTCCTGAATCTGCGGAACCACCTGACCGGCGCTGTCGCCCAGCACCACGCCTGCCGCATCATTCGGGATGCTCGCCGCATCCACCCCGGCGGAACCTGACCCCCACGCGCCAATGGCCTTGGCGTGGCGGAAGGCCTCCGACAGCAGCAGCACGACGCGCGGATCCAGGGACGCACCGGGTTCACCGGCTTTCGCGTCCAGCCCCTGTTCGGCGTCGTCCGCCGGAGCCCCGGATCCTGCCACGATGACGGCGTCAAACTCGGTGGAGCGGGCGGTGAGGTAGGTCCGCTGAACCGGGATCCCGCCGTCGTCCTCTCCCCCAAGCGTTCCGCCGGACGGTGCGATCACCAGCGGCACGATGCCGGCGTCGTCGAGCGCCTTGCGGGCATCCCGCACGGCCTCGAGGTCACTGGACTCATCCGCCACGATGCCCACGACGCGGCCCGCCACAGGCCAGGTCTTCCCCAGCTGGGACAAGGCCGGGCTGGGCTGCGCGTCCGGCACGTCCTCGGTGGCCTCGGGCGCGGGCATCCCCAGCCCGCGGGCCACGGCGGCGCACAGCGCGGCATCGATGTTGGCCAGGGCAAGCAGCTGGCGCTCACGGATCGGCTTCTCGTAGCACTTGCCGAGCTCAAACGTGTAGGCCTGGATCACATGGTCCTGCTCCACCGGAGTCAGGCTGCGGAAGAATAGCCGGGCCTGGCTGTAGTGGTCATCGAAGGAGGCCGGATTCTTTCGCTGCTTGATGGCCTCCGCCACGGCTTCCGGGACATCGACGAACGCGCCCAGGTCGGCCCCGGCCTTGAACGGGCAGCCGCCATCGAGCGAATTGGGCCGGTAGGGCGCCACCCCGGCGTGGACGGCGGTCTGGTGCATGCCGTCGCGGAGCATGTCGTTCACCGGAGCCTGCGGACGGTTGATGGGGATCTGCGCGAAGTTCGGCCCGCCCAGCCGCGAGATCTGCGTGTCCAGGTAGGAGAACAGCCTAACCTGCAGCAGCGGATCGTTGGTGACGTCGATGCCCGGCACCAGGTGTCCGGGATGGAAAGCCACTTGCTCCGTTTCCGCGAAGTAGTTGACCGGGTTGGCGTTGAGCGTCATCAGCCCGATCGGCTGGACCGGGGCAAGCTCCTCCGGCACGAACTTCGTGGGATCCAGCAGGTCGATCCCCTCGAATATCTGGTCCTCGGTGTCCGGGAAGGTCTGGATCCCCAGCTCCCATTCCGGGTAGGCGCCGGCCTCGATCGCATCGGCAAGGTCCCGCCGGTGGAAGTCCGGATCCATGCCGTTGATGATCTGGGCCTCCTCCCAGACCAGGGAGTGCACGCCCTGCTTCGGCTTCCAGTGGAACTTCACCAGCGTCGTGGCCCCCTCGCCGTCGACCAGCCGGAAGGTGTGGACGCCGAAGCCCTCCATGGTGCGGTACGAACGCGGAATGCCGCGGTCGGACATGTTCCACATGGTGTGCGCCTGCGCCTCGGTGTGCAGTGACACGAAGTCCCAGAAGGTGTCGTGGGCGCTCTGAGCCTGCGGAATCTCGCGGTCCGGGTGCGGTTTGGCCGCGTGCACGATGTCCGGGAACTTGATCCCGTCCTGGATGAAGAACACCGGGATGTTGTTGCCTACCAAGTCGTAGGTTCCCTCGTCCGTGTAGAACTTGGTGGAGAATCCGCGGGTGTCCCGGACGGTGTCGGCGGAGCCGCGGGAGCCGAGGACCGTGGAGAACCTGACGAACACCGGCGTCTCCACGTCCTTGGCGAGGAAGCCCGCGCATGTGATGTTGGCGGCCGTGCCATAGGAACGGAACACGCCATGGGCACCGGCGCCGCGGGCGTGCACCACGCGCTCGGGAATTCTCTCGTGGTCGAAGTGGGTGATCTTCTCCCGGAGGTGGTGGTCCTGCAGCAGGATCGGTCCCCGCGGGCCGGCCTTCAGTGAGTGGTCGGTGTCCGCCAGCCGCGTGCCCTGCGCGGTGGTCAGGTACTGCCCGGACTGCGAACGGGAGTGCTCCGGCGCGCCCGTGGGGCTGCCGGTCGGAGACACTGCCTCCGGCCCCTGCTGGTCCGGCTTGGGCGGCAACGGTTCCCTTGGGTTGGTGGGTTCGACGACGGCGGGCTGCTCGCCTGCCGGCGCTCCCGGAATGTTGATTGCTGATTCTTCAGGCACAGAGACGATCCTTTCCGAAGCGGCGGCCTAACCGGATTCGGCCGTTGGCGCCGGGCGCCCGACCAAAAGATAAGCCTGCTTAGCACCCTATGAAAACCGGCGGCAGGCCACAACCGGGGGGCGTCATTTGGGCGTTCCGGGCTTCATAGTCAGCAGACTTAGTTTCTCTCTTCAAATGCCGACTGCTTCCCGCTACGTTGGAGGTGTTCCATCCGAACAAGGGCAATCAGAACCACGGGCCGATCAGCCCGTACGCTGAAGGAGTGAACCAAGCATGGCAACTGTCCAGGAATCGATCACTGTCGATGTCCCCGTACGCCAGGCCTACAACCAATGGACCCAGTTTGAGGATTTCCCCAATTTCATGAGCGGCGTGGACGCCGTCCGCCAGCTCGATGACACCACTGTTCATTTCGAAACCAGCATTGCGGGTGTGAAGCGCGAGTACGACGCCCAGATCACCGTCCAGGAGCCGGACCAGCGGGTCACGTGGGAGAGCCTGAACGAGCCGCGGAATTCGGGCACCGTCTGGTTTGAATCCGTGGGCGACAACGAGACCAAGGTGAATGTCGAGCTGACCTGGGAGCCGGAATCCGCGGTGGAGAAGCTGGGCGCAGCCACCGGCCTTGATTCCCGGCAGGTGGCCTCGGACCTGAGGAAGTTCAAGAAGTTCATCGAGGAGCGCGACACGGAAACCGGCGCCTGGCGCGAAAGCGTCAGCGGTGGCGAGGTGGAAGGTGAGGCAGGTTCAACGGCGGCCGGCGCGGGAACCGGCGTCGGTACCGGCCTGGGGGCCGGCACCGGGGCAACCGGCACCGGAGCCGGCGCGGCAGGTGCCGGGGCGGCTGCGGGCACGGGAACATGGGGCGCTACAGCAGCCGGAGGCAACGGTGACCCGGGCGCAAGCACCGGCTACTCCGAGGGGGCCGGCATGGACGCGGTCCCGGGCCGGAGCTACGAATCCGGTGACGCCTATGATGCCGCGGCAACGGAACGGCCCGTGGACGCGGACCCGGACATGGCGGTCGACGCCCCTTACGGTGACGAGACTACAGGTGAGCCGCGGAACGAAACCCGGCACACGGACACCCGCCGCGACGATATCCCCGACAGGTAGGTCCAGGCCCCTGCCAGTAACCCAACAGACGGAAGCGCCCCGCCACTCAGGACGAGTGGCGGGGCGCTTCTGTTGCTCAGCGATGCCTGTTCAGCCGGAGACTTAGCCCAGGCTGGCGACAATCTTGTTGAGCGTGGCGGACGGCCGCATGACGGCCGCAGCCTTCTCGGCGTCCGGGCGGTAGTAGCCGCCGATGTCCACCGGCTGGCCCTGCGCGCCCAGCAGTTCGGAGACGATGGCGTCCTCGTTGGACGTCAGCGCGTCGGCCACCGGCGCGAACGAGGCTGCGAGGTCGGCGTCCTCAGTCTGCTTGGCCAGTTCCTGGGCCCAGTATTGGGCCAGGTAGTAGTGGCTGCCGCGGTTGTCGATCTCGCCGGCCTTGCGGCTCGGGGACTTGTTCTCCAGCAGGAACGTGCCGGTGGCGCGGTCCAGGGTGTCGGCCAGGACCTGGGCGCGGGCGTTGTCCGTGGTGTTGGCCAGGTGTTCGAAGCTGACGGCCAGTGCCAGGAATTCACCCAGGCTGTCCCAGCGCAGGTGGTTTTCCTTGAGCAGCTGCTGGACGTGCTTCGGCGCGGAGCCGCCGGCACCGGTCTCGAAGAGGCCGCCGCCGTTGATCAGCGGAACGATGGACAGCATCTTGGCGCTGGTGCCCAGTTCCAGGATCGGGAACAGGTCCGTCAGGTAGTCACGGAGCACGTTGCCGGTGACGGAGATGGTGTCCTCGCCCTTGCGGATGCGCTCCAGGGTGAAGGCGGTGGCCTTGACCGGGGAGAGGATCTCGATCTGCAGGCCTTCGGTGTCGTGCTCCTTCAGGTACTCGCGGACCTTCTCGATGAGCTTGGCGTCGTGCGCGCGGGTCTCGTCGAGCCAGAACACGGCCGGGGTCTGGGAGGCGCGGGCACGGTTGACGGCCAGCTTGACCCAGTCGCGGATGGGCAGGTCCTTGGTCTGGCAGGCGCGCCAGATGTCACCCGGGGCGACTTCGTGTTCGATCAGGACGTTGCCCGAGCCGTCGACCACCTGGATCTTGCCGGGGACCTGGGCTTCGAAGGTCTTGTCGTGGCTGCCGTACTCTTCGGCGGCCTGGGCCATGAGGCCGACGTTCGGAACAGTGCCCATGGTGGTGGGGTCGAAGGCGCCGTTCGCGCGGCAGTCGTCAATGACAACCTGGTAGATGCCGGCGTAGGAGCTGTCCGGGAGGACTGCCAGGGTGTCGGCTTCCTTGCCGTCCGGGCCCCACATGTGGCCGGAGGTGCGGATCATGGCGGGCATGGAGGCGTCCACGATGACGTCGCTGGGGACGTGCAGGTTGGTGATGCCCTTGTCGGAGTCCACCATGGCGATCGCGGGACCGTCTTCGAGGCCCTTCTTGATGGCGGCCTGGACGCCCTCGCGGACGTCCTCCGGCAGCTCGTCCAGCCCGTTCAGGATGGAGGCGAGGCCGTTGTTGGGGCTCAGGCCCGCAGCGGCGAGCTGCTTGCCGTAGGTGTCGAACAGCTCGGAGAAGTAAGCCTTGACCACGTGGCCGAAGATGATGGGGTCGGAGACCTTCATCATGGTGGCCTTCAGGTGTGCGGAGAAGAGCACGCCCTCTTCCTTGGCGCGGGCTACCTGTGCTGCCAGGAATTCGTCCAGGGCGGCGGCGCGCATGACGGTGCCGTCGATGACTTCACCGGCGAGGACCGGGAAGGCCTTCTTCAGGACCTTGACCGAGCCATCCTCGCGGACCAGCTGGATTTCGATGGTGCCGTCGGCCGGAACCACCACGGACTTCTCGTTGGAGCGGAAGTCGTTGGCGTCCATGTGCGCCACGTTGGTCTTGGACTCGGGGGTCCAGGCACCCATGGAGTGCGGGTTCTGGCGGGCGTAGTTCTTGACCGACAGGGGCGCGCGGCGGTCCGAGTTGCCTTCACGCAGGACCGGGTTCACGGCGGAGCCCTTGATCTTGTCGTAGCGGGAGCGGATGGCGGTCTCTTCGTCGGACGTGGGGTTGTCCGGGTAGTCCGGCAGCTTGTAGCCCTGGGACTGAAGCTCGGCGATGGCGGCCTTCAGCTGCGGCACGGATGCGCTGATGTTGGGCAGCTTGATGATGTTGGCTTCCGGCTTCTTCGCCAGTTCACCCAGTTCGGCCAGGGCGTCACCGATCTGCTGCTCTTCAGTGAGGTAGTCGCCGAAGACGGCGATGATGCGGCCGGCCAGCGAAATGTCGCGGGTCTCCACCTGCACACCTGCCGTGGACGCGAACGCCTCAATGATCGGCAGGAACGAATAAGTAGCCAGCATCGGCGCTTCGTCGGTGTGGGTATAGATAATTTTGGCCATGCTCGGGTGTCTCCCTGAAGGTCGGCTTGTGTCTGGTATTCCGGCTATTTCACCACCCTTTAACTTACCCGAGGTGAACCGGATGAACCTTACCCGGACGGCCGGATGCCCTTGCATGACCCCATCCCTGTGGCTTCCGCCACACTATCCATTGTCCCCGGCGCCAAGGAGTCCTAATCTTTCTCTCATAAACGAATACCGCTTCGGCGGCTGAACCCAGTTGGAACCCCTTGCGGCAGGGGCAGATCAGCACACCCCTACCTGGCACACAAAACTTGAATCGCATAAACCGAGCTTGTCATCCCCCGGGTAGGTCAGTCAGTCACCCGGCGTGCCTCCCGGGGCCCGCCCCACCTGATAGGTAGGACCGCAATGACGAGCAAAAAGACTCTGGCCGGCAGCCTTCTTAGCCTCTCCACAGGTCTGCTGCTGGCCCTGAGCGCCATCGGCGGCGCAACAGCCTCTTCTGCAACGTCCCAGGACTTGACCCAACTCCAGGTCGCAAGCACCCCGGTGTCCAGCACGCAGGGCTACTGGACACCCGAGCGCATGCGCGCCGCCCTTCCCGGAGATGTACTGGCCGCCAAGGCCGTAGACGGGACGGACAACACGGGCGCCCCGTCCCCGGCTGCCGCTGAAACGGGAGCGCTGACGAGGTTCGCCGGTACGGCCCCCCAGACCACGGCAACCACGGCCCTGCATACAAACGAAACACCTGTGAGCCACGTCGGCAAGGTTTTCTTCACCCTCGGCGGAATCAACTACGTCTGCTCCGGCAATTCGATTGCCGCACAAAATAAGAGCATGGTGGCCACCGCCGGCCACTGCGTCAATGAGGGGCCCGGCGCCTTCGCCAAGAACTGGGTCTTCGTTCCCGGCTACATCAACGGAAAGGCCCCGTACGGCCAGTGGGCGGCCAAGTCGCTGTACGCCCCACGGAACTGGACGTCCGGCGGCGACATCCGGTACGACACCGGCTTCGCCGTGGTGGCACGCGTCGGCGGCAAGTCCCTGGCGGAGGTCGTCGGGGCGTCCGGGGTGGAGTTCAACCAGTCCCGCGGCATGACGTACAAGTCCTACGGCTACCCGGCCGCGGCCCCGTTCACCGGCCAGACCCTGGTCAGCTGCACCGGCAAGGCACACAATGACACCATCAACCCGCAGTTCAATTCGCAGGGCATCTCGTGCGACATGACCGGCGGATCCTCGGGCGGCCCGTGGTTCGCACAGTCTGACACCAACGCCGTGAACGGGGCTGACGGCTTCCAGAACTCCATCAATAGTTATGGCTATGGAACGCGTTCCACCACGATGTTCGGGCCCTACTGGGGTTCCACCATCATGAAGGTCTACAACTATGCACAGAACAAGTGATGAACCCGACGGTGCCGAGGTAAGCCACAACGTCAGCGAATCACCCGAGCAGATCCTCGCCTTCTGGACCCCCGAACGGATGGCTGAAGCAGTCCCCCGGGAGGTCCGGTTCCCGGATCCGGAGGACAGGGATCCCAAGTCCCAGGGAAACTAAAGCAAGTTAAAGCGCGACGGCGGCCGTCCCCTTAAGGGGGCAGCCGCCGTCGCGGTTGGGCCCACGCCGCCCGGGTTCCCTGGCCGAGCGCAGCGAGGTTAGGGCGGCGGTGGGGATCAGTGGAAGAAGTGGCGGGCGCCGGTGAAGTACATGGTGATGCCGGCAGCGTTGGCTGCGGCGACGACTTCCTCGTCACGGACCGAGCCGCCGGGCTGCACTACCGCCCGGACACCGGCGTCGATCAGGATCTGCAGGCCGTCGGCGAACGGGAAGAACGCGTCGGAGGCGGCAACCGCGCCGCGGGCACGTGCGGGGGCGCCGGCAGCGTCGGCGTTGGAGGCGCCGCCGGCACCGTCGACGTCGGACTCGACCTGGACACCCAGCGTGTTGGCCCGCTCAACGGCGAGCTTGCAGGAGTCCAGGCGGTTGACCTGGCCCATGCCGATGCCCACCGCGGCGCCGTTGGAGGCGAGCAGGATGGCGTTGGACTTGGCGGCGCGGCAGGCGGTCCAGGCGAAGGCGAGGTCGGCCAGCGTGGCGTCGTCGGCGGCTTCACCTGCGGCGAGCGTCCAGTTGGCGGGGTTGTCGCCGTCGGCGTCGACCTTGTCGGTGATCTGGACGAGCACGCCGCCGGAGACCTGGCGGATTTCGGCCGGGTAGCGGTCGTAGCCTTCCGGCAGTGCGAGCAGGCGGATGTTCTTCTTCTTGGAGAGGATCTCCACGGCCTCGGGTTCGAAGCCGGGGGCGATGACCACCTCGGTGAAGATGCCGGCCACGGTCTGCGCCATGCCGGCGGTGACCGTGCGGTTGGCCGCGATGACGCCGCCAAACGCGGAGACGGGGTCGCAGGCGTGGGCCTTGGCGTGGGCGTCGGCGATCGGGTCCGCAGCGTCGGCGGAGGCCACGGCCACACCGCAGGGATTGGCGTGCTTGATGATGGCGACGGCGGGCTCGGCGAAGTCGTAGGCGGCACGGAGGGCTGCGTCGGCGTCCACGAAGTTGTTGTAGCTCATGGCCTTGCCGTGGATCTGGTCGGCCTGGGCGATGCCTGCCGGGGCGGCCTTGTCCACGTACAGCGCGGCCTGCTGGTGCGGGTTCTCGCCGTAGCGCAGCACCTCGGAGCGTTCCAGCGCAAGGCCGGCGTAGGCGGGCCAGTCGATGACGCCGTCGCCGTCCTCGTCGAGGAACTGGCTGGCCGTCCAGGTGGCCACGGCGGTGTCGTAGGTGGCGGTGTGCGCGAACGCCTTGGCGGCCAAGCGGCGTCGGGTCTTGAGGTCGAAGCCGCCCTCGGCGGCAGCGCGGACCACGTCGCCGTAGAACGTCGGGTCCACCACAATGGCGACGGCGGCATGGTTCTTCGCGGCGGAGCGCACCATGGCGGGCCCTCCGATGTCGATCTGTTCAACGACGTCGTCCTGCGCGGCACCGGACTTCACCGTCTCCACGAACGGGTAGAGGTTCACCACGACGAGGTCGAAGGCCTCGATCTCCATCTTGGCGAGGGTCTCCATGTGGGCGGGGACGCGGCGGTCGGCGAGGATGCCGCCATGGACGCGCGGGTGCAGGGTCTTGACCCGGCCGTCGAGCATCTCGGGGGAACCGGTGACTTCCTCGACTTCCTGGACCGGGATGCCGGCTGCGGCGATCTTCTTGGCGGTCGAGCCGGTGGAGACAATTTTGACGCCTGCTGCGTGCAGGCCCTTGGCGAGCTCCTCCAGACCGGTCTTGTCGTATACCGAGATCAGGGCCCGGCGGATGGGAACACGGTCAAGCTGCGTCAAGCTCACAAAAGTCTCCGTCTTTATCTCGCGGTTGATGTGCCGCGGTTGGTGGGGATACGGCCCAGTTTATCGTGTCGGCGGACCCGCTCCTGCTGGCGGCTGCAGTGTGAAGGCGGGGGCGAACCCGGTCTATGGGTCCGGCGCCCAACGGGCCAAGGGCCCGGCGTTCACCGGCATGACGGCCCGGCGCTGGGCCGCGTTCCGCAACGTAAGGTTTAAGCAGGAGGCCGAGATGAACATTTACACTGCTGTGCCCAGCGGCGAACAGGTAGTCCAGGAACTGCCGTGGCGCTGGAAAGTGCAGGGCCGGATCTTCGTGATCGGCGGCCTGGGATTCATGTTCGACGCATGGGACGTCACCCTCAACGGGATTCTCATTCCGTTGCTGTCCACGCACTGGAGCCTCACCCCGGGCGAGGCCGGCTGGATCGGCACGGCCAACCTGATCGGCATGGCCCTCGGCGCCTTCATCTGGGGCACCATCGCGGACACCATCGGGCGCAGGAAGGCCTTCACGGCCACGCTGCTGATCTTCTCGCTGTTCACGGTCCTCGGCGCCTTCTCCCCCGACTTCCTCTGGTTCTGCCTGTTCCGCTTCATGGCCGGATTTGGCCTGGGCGGCTGCATTCCCGTGGACTACGCGCTGGTGGGCGAGTTCACGCCGCGCAGGCAGCGCGGCAGGGTCCTCACCGCGATGGACGGCTGGTGGCCCGTGGGCGCTGCGCTCTGCGGCTTCGTGTCCGCCTGGCTGGTGGCCGCGTTTGCCGACTGGCGCCTGACCATGCTCGTCATGGTGCTGCCTGCGCTGCTGGTGTTCTGGGTGCGGCGCAG
This sequence comes from Arthrobacter globiformis, assembly GCF_046536215.2. Lineage (GTDB taxonomy): Bacteria > Actinomycetota > Actinomycetes > Actinomycetales > Micrococcaceae > Arthrobacter > Arthrobacter globiformis_E. The sequence goes on from NZ_CM143421.1 coordinate 1,675,088, forward strand.
CGTTCCCGAGTCGCCGCTGTTCCTGATCCGCAAGGGCCGCCGCGACGAAGCGGCCCGGGTGATTGACGGCCTGGTCGAGGCCACCGGTGCCGAGCCCCGCGCCTACAGCCTGCCCGAGCCGCAGGCCGTGCCGCGGCTTTCCGCCGGCAGCGCGTGGCAGCAGCTGCGCGGGGTCTGGCAGTTCAACTGGAAGATCACGGCAGCGGCATGGGCCCTGTTCATGAGCATCCTGCTGATCTACTACCTGTCCCTTACATGGATGCCGCGGATCCTGATCGGTGCCGGGTTCGCGGAGTACAAGGCGTTCCTGACGACGGCGGGGATGGCCGCCGTCGGGCTCCTGGGCGTGATCGCGGCAGCGCTGCTCGTGGAGCGTGTGGGCCGCAAGTGGCTGCTGGCCGTCACGGGACCGCTGTCCGCGCTGATCCTGGTGGTCGTGGCGTTCGTGGTGGATGTGCCCACCGCCGCCGTGTTCTGGCTGCTGGTGTTCGGGTTTGTGGTGCAGGTGGCCATCCCGGTGCTGTACGCGTACGTTTCCGAGCTGTACCCGACGGAGCTGCGCGGCAGCGGCTTCGGCTGGGCGTCGACGTTCTCGCGGCTGGGGGCTGGCTTCGGCCCGCTCATCTTCGCGAACTACTTCTGGCCGCAGCTGGGGCTGGCGACGTCCTTTGCCCTCGCCGGCGGCCTGGTGGTCCTGTCCGTGCTGTGGATGGCGTTCTTCTCCCCCGAAACCCGCCAGCGCCGCCTCGAATAGCGCCCCCTCCCCTCCCCCAACTGAGTAGCAGCAGGGGGCGTTCCCAGCCGTGGGAACGCCCACTGCTGCTACTTACTTGGGGCGGCTGTTACTTCGCGGCGGCGTACTCGGCGGCCAGTGACGCGAGTGTGGAGACCAGCAGCCGGCGCTCCACCACCTTGATCCGCTCGTGCAGGGTTTCCTCGGTGTCGGCGTCCTCGATGGCCACGGCCTCCTGCGCGATGATGGGCCCCGTGTCCACGCCGGCGTCGGCCCAGTGCACGGTGCAGCCGGTGACCTTCACGCCGTAGGCCATGGCGTCGCGGACTCCATGGGCGCCCGGGAAGGACGGCAGCAGGGCGGGGTGCGTGTTGAGGTATTTTCCGTCGAACGCGTCGATGAACTCGGGGCTCACGATCCGCATGAAGCCGGAGGACACCACCACATCCGGCTGGTACGCGGCAACGGTCTCGGTCAGGGCGGCGTTCCACTCCGCGCGGTCCGGGTAGGCCTTGAAGTCCACCACAAAGGTGTCGATCCCGGCCGCGGCGGAGCGCTCCACCCCGAAGGTTCCCGGGCGGTCAGCGCCCACCGCGGCAATCTCAACATCCAGGTCCCCGGCCTGAACGGCGTCGATGACGGCCTGGAGGTTGGAACCGGTTCCGGAGACGAGGACTACTATGCGCATTGCTCCAGCTTAGGCGGACGCTCGCGTAGGCTGGAAAACATGAACCCCACTCCGGGCCCCCAGGGGCCGCAGCGGACCGCGCGTCCGCTCAGCGAGGAGGCCAAGGCCTCGCTCCAGAAGACTCACACGCTGTTCCGCATGTTCATTGTGGCCGTGCTGGGCGCGTTCTTCGTCTTCCAACTGGACCTCGCCTACCTCTGGCTCACTGCCATCCTGACGGCGGCGGGCATCGCACTGGGGATCATGGTGCTCATCCGGGCCGTCCGGTTCAAGGAATCCAAACTGGTGCTGTTCGGCACCATCTCCGGCCTGGTGGTCTCGGCGGTCATGGTTCTCCTGGTCCTGACCTCCGCGCTCTTCTTCAACCAGATCCGCGACTTCCAGCAGTGCTCCCGCCAGTCGCTGACCAGCAAGGCAAGCGGGGAGTGCCGGGTCAACCTGGAGAACTCGCTGCCCGGACCGCTCAAGCCGCCCGTGCGCTAAGCAGCCCGTCCGCTGAAGCCACGGACGCGGCCGGAACGGCTACTTGCTGCTCGGGGCAGTCCCCAGCTCGGCGTCCCGCAGCTGCCGGCGTTCCAGCCAGGGTCCCGCCGCGTACCCAATTACGACGCCGACGCCGACTTCCGCCGCCAGCCAGACTGCCGTCCACAACGGGTCCGGGCCAATGTCCGTGAGGCGGCCGATGCCGGCCGAGCCGCGCGCCAGCCAGGCGAGGGCCGCTCCCAGCACGCCGGCCGCGGCCCCGACGATCAGCGCCAGGAACAGCGTGGATACCGCGGCAGTCAGCCAGCGGACATGGAGCTTGATGGACAGCCATTCATCGAAGTGGTTTTCACCTTCGCGCAGGAACCACCAGCCGGCCAGGACTCCGGCGAGGACCGGAACCACCAGCGCCACCGGGCCGAAATCGAGGGGGCCTGAAGGGATGGCCGCAAAAACCGGGATGGTGGGCAGCGGCCCCACGGCGGTCCCCAGCGGGCCCACCTGCGATCCGGCACCCAGCGCGAAACCGGAGCCGGTCAGCCACGCGAGTGCGAAGACGGCGAGGTTGGGGAGGAAGCCGAGCTGCGCAATGGTGAGGGCCGCGCCTCCGACGGGCCCGGCGTCGAGCGCTTCATAGACCGCCACCACCAGGTTCCAGTGGATGAAAAGGTCCGCGGCCAGCAGCGCCGAGGAAATGGCGAGCGCAGCGATCACGGCCACGAAGCCGGCCTTGGCTGCCGAGGCCAGGTACGATCCCGCCCACCGCGAGTGCTGGCTGGTGCGGGCGATCCAGTCCACGGCGTCGACGCCGATCAGCCGGCTCCAGGAACCGGCCTCCCGCCGGGCACCGATCACCATCCCGAGGCCGAACGGAACAAGCGGCAAAAGCCCCGCCCACCACAGGAAAACCTCAACGTCCTCGGTCCGGCAGATGAACCCGGTGGCGATGCCGAATCCCGCATAGACCAGCCACGAGCCGAGCAGCGCCTGCCACAGCTGGTCCGTGTAAGACGCCCGGGCCAGGCGCCTGCCCGCCCGCCAGGCCAGCAGGAAAGGAATGAGTGTGAGGCCCAGCGGCAGCAGCGACAGGGTGCCGGTCTCGGGCCTCGCGGCAGCGCCCTCCCCCACAGTGGTGAGGTAGAGCGGCACACCGTGGATGACCAGCCACGCCTGGCCGGCAAGCCGGGCCAGTGCATCGAGGCCGGTGCTTCCGAAACCCGAGGTGGCCCACACGGCAACGATGGGTGCGATGACCACCAGCGCCGAAATGATGGCCGCCTGCGCGGACTCGAGCCCGCCCTGCAGCCACAGGGGCATGGGTAGGCCACGGTCTCCGGTCTGGTCAGCACGCAGTTTCATCGCCTCCCATCGTGCCATGCGGGGCCCGGCTCGCCCGTTTTCGACAGGCTCAACGGCGCGGGAATGTCGGACGGCCGTGCGCCTGCGCCGGTACACGGCAGGACCAGCCGCGGGCGCTTTTTCGGAAGGCCCGTCGTAAAATTAGCTTGTCCGCATTCAGTGGTTGGAGGCAGAAAATGACTACCGCATCCCCACATGCACACGGCGTCCACTTTGGCAGGACAGACGTCCAGAACGCTGGCATGGGTGTAGGTATTGTCTTGATGGTGGTCGGTGTGCTGGGGTTCATCCCGGGCATCACCGCACGGTATGGCGAACTGATGTTCCTTGGGCCTGATTCGCACGCCATGTTCCTCGGCCTGTTCCAGGTATCCATGCTGCTCAACATCGTGCAGCTGGTCATTGGCGCAACCGGCTGGGCCATGTCCCGCGGAGAGATGGGCGCTCGGAGGTTCCTTCTGGGAGCCGGTGCGCTTTACCTCGTCCTCAGCATTTACGGGCTCAGTGTCGGAGTGGATTCGGCGGCCAACTTCCTGTCGCTGAACATGCTGGACAACTGGACGCACATGGTGCTGGGCGTGCTGATGATTGCCGCTGGCTGGATGTTTTCACGGCATTCGGTCGAGGACAGGAAATAGCCCGGAACGCGAACGCCGGGAACTAGGAGCCGCGAATGAATAGATATCTAATCTGAGTATTCGTACTACCGGTTGGTGCAGGCGGTCACGCGAATTCGTGGGCGGCTGCACCAACTTTGTGCCGGCCGGCCACCTGCTGTTCAGTACGACGGCGGGTGCCCGGCACGCAGGAAGGCCCGGACTCGCAGAGTCCAGGCCTTCCTGTTTGTTTGTCTGGTCGCCGCCGGCGCCCAAGTTGGGTGGTTCAAGTTGGGTGGTTCACGCTAGGTGACGGATTCAGCCGCGCGGGGCGGAAGAGTGTTCCACTCCGTTTCCGCGGCACGCATCCAGGGGTAGGGCAACAGTTCTGTGATGTTGACCTTCCCCACCTCGCCCTCGGCGTCGACCAGGACAGTTGCCTCGGTTCCGTACATGCGCAGCAGTTCCCGGCACAGGCCGCAGGGGTTCGTGACCTGAGGCTGGCCCTCTCCGTCCATGCTGACGGCCACCACTGAACTGATGGATGGCTCCTGGGCCATGCGGGCGTTGGCGAGGGCGCTGGATTCGGCACATACATTGAGTCGTTTTGAGCCGATGTGCAGTCCGAGGTAGATGGTCCCGGACTCGCCGCGCATGGCGGCAGCCACCCGGTGGTTCTCGCTGTGATGGGCGGTAACCAACAGCCGGCGGGCCGCCTCGTAGAGCTCCACGTCAGGATCGCTGAGGTCAAAGGAGATCACGGTTGGCTCCTAGCTGCCGATGAAGATGCCGTTTTTCTTTCGGGCCAGCAGATAGAACACGATGCTCAGCGCCGAGAGGACAGCTACATACACGGGGAAGATCCAGGAGGCGTTTATGGACTGGAGCCAGACCAGCAGGTAGGAGGCGGTGCCGCCGAAGATGGCGACGCCCAGTCCGTAGCCGAGGGCCGTTCCGGCGCCACGGCAGCCCTTCGGCATGAGCGAGCTGGTGACCACGTTGTACAGCGTCATGTTCAGGACCAGCACTACCGAACCGCCAAGGAGCACCGCAGCGAAGCCGGCGATGCCGGGCTTGACGTACATCAGCATCAGGAAGACCGAGGGAATGGCCAGCGCGCGGGTGACCAGGAACCACCTGGACATCGACTTGCCGTCAGCAAGCCGGCTGATGATGAGGCTGCCGAGCACCAGCACGACGCCGAGGACCGTGGTGAGCGCGAAGACTGCGGTGGCGTCCTCCTTGAACCCGCTGCGGGCCGCCGTCGGGAGCCCGGTGTTCCAGGCGTAGTTGTAAGCCTGCGCGGCACCGACCACGAAGGTAATGGCCAGCACGCTCAGCCAGTGTTTACGCACCCCGCCCCAGACTGTTTTTGCGGAGTTGTTCGCCAGCTCTTCGGGCTTCATGGTTTCAGGAAGCGTCCGGCGAAGGTAGACCACAACGAAGCCGAACGCGGCACCGACGACGAACGGCACGCGCCACCCCCAGTCGGCCATGACGGATCCGCCCAGCGTCAGGCTGCAGAGGTAGCTGACAAGCGAGGCGAGCAGGATGCCTGCGTTGACGTAGAAGGAGATGATGCCGGCCACAAAGCCCTCGCGTCCCTCGGGTACGAGTTCCACGGCGTGGGCGGTGGACAGCGGGGCTTCGACGCCGGTGGAAATGCCCTGGATGATGCGGCAGACCAGGAGGATCACCCCGGCGGCACCGCCGATCTGGTCATAGGTCGGAGACACGGCAATGATCAGGGTGGTGACCGCCATCATCATGATGGACCAGAGCATCACCCGCCGCCGTCCGATCCGGTCAGCGAAGGTGCCGAGCAGAATCCCGCCCAGCGGTCGGAAGGCGAAGCCGACGGCGAAGACTGCCAGGGCGCTCAGCGTTGCGGCCACGGGATCATGCGACGGGAAGAACTTCGGTCCGATGAAGGCCGACAGCAGCCCAAAGACCATCCAGTCGTACCACTCCAAGGTGTTCCCCAGCCCGAGGCCCAGCAGCCCCCGGCGGATTTCCGGAGAGAGCCGGGACTTCCGGCCGCCCTCCAGGTCATTCTTGACGACAGTGTCAGTCATGATTCTTCCTTCCCCCGCGCCTTCGGGCGCGGGAGGGTACGGATCACCGGCAGGCGCCCTGTTTGGGCCGCCGGCGATCGAAACTATCGTTTGGCTTGGTCCGCGGGGCGTGACCGGATCACCACATGGGAGGTGAGTTAGCCAAGATAGCTACGCGTGCCTCTTCGTAGCGCTTGCCTGCAATCGGCCATCCGGCCCGGCAGCAGGAGCTTGTTCGGATGAACGTTACGTTCCATACTGACCGGCCAACATCAGGTTCTGTGGATGGCTTGGCAGATGTACTGCCTCATTACCAGGGAAGCGAACTGGAGACCGGGCGGGCTGCACCTTCCGCCAGAAGGTCCTCGTGCCCTGCTCCTGCTCGATTAGCGTCAATTCCGAAGTGTTGTGGCTCACATAACTATATTGAAGATCTTCACAGAGTCAATGGTCAAAGGAAGGCGGGATCCCGCCACGCCGAACGGCCAATCGAAACCGCAGGTCGGTGGCGAATCGCGGAGGAAATGCGAGGATTTTTCACCAAACCATTGATTCGGTAAAAATCTTCACTATAGTTATGCATGTCAGCTCATCCAGAGAAAGACGGACCATGACCAACGAGAGCCTCCCGGGATCCTCCCCCGCCGGCACGAGCGTCCTTCTTGCCACCGTAGGCAACAAGATCCGCAACATGCGCAAGGACAAAGGGATGACGCTTGCGAAGCTCTCCGAGGTCACCGGCCTCAGCCCGGCGATCGTTAGCCAGATCGAACGCGGCCTGGCCAACCCGTCCTTCACCACACTGGCGCAGCTGGCCCACGGCCTGGACATCCCCGTGGGGAAGTTCTTCCTTGGACAGGAAGAAACCAGGTCCCCGGTAGTCCGCAAGGGCGAGCGGCGGAACCTCAAGGGCGTCACCAAGAAGTCCGTGGGCGAGGCGGTCTATGAACTGCTCACCCCCGACCTCAACGGCGCCCTGGAGGCCCAATGGATCGTGAGTCCGCCAGGCCACGACACCAGCGCCACTCCGTTCCGGCACAGCGGCGAGGAATTCGGCATCATTCTCTCCGGCCGGAAAGACATCTACCTGGACGGTGAGTGCTACACGCTTGAAGAAGGCGATTCCATCACCTTCTCGTCGGATACGCCTCACTGGTACAAGAACAGCTACGAAGAGGTATGCGTAGCGATCTGGGTTAACGCACCTCACGCGTGGTGATTAGCCGGCCCTAGCCGCCTTCGCCATTCTTTCCGCCGACGCCCCGGTGTCCGCGGAAGCCTTTCCACACTCCGCCGCAAGGTCCGCAACGGACCGCGCTGCGTCATACCCTCTGCCGGGCGGAACCCGCGGTCAGCGTCGCCGCGTGTTCCTTCTGGGCAGCATCTACCTCACCGGCTGCCGTTCCGACGGACGCCGGAAAGTAAGGAACCCCCATGAACTCGACCACAGCCATGCGCTCCCTGGACCTCATCACCACAACGCAGGACCTGAGCGCTCCCGTCATCTCCCGTTCGGACGTCCTGGTGGTCGGCGGCGGCCCGGCCGGCGTTGCCGCCGCCGTCACCGCGGCCCGATCCGGCGCCTCCGTCACTTTGCTGGAGCGCTACTCCGCCCTTGGCGGCCTCGCCTCCGGGGGCATGGTCCTGGTGCTCGATGACATGATCAACGGCCAGGAGATCACCGTCACCGGCATCGTCTCCGAGTATGTCGAACGTCTCCAGAAGCTGGGCCTGGCGATCGTCCCGCCGGCCGATGACCGCAAGACCTCCGAGGAACTCTGGAACAAGTGGGGCCGCTTCGGCACCTTCGACTTCCATTCGCACACCACCCCCAAGCCGGTCTGCTACGCCGCGGCCTTCGATCCGGACGGCTGGAAGCGGGTCTCCAACGACCTCGTCCGCGAAGCCGGCGTCAACCTCCGCCTCCACTCCTGGTTCTCCCGCCCCATCGTGGACAACGGCGTCATGAAGGGCGTCGTCTGCGAAACCAAGTCCGGCCCGCAGGCCTTCATGGCGGACATCGTCATCGACACCACCGGCGACATCGACGTCGCCTCCCGCGCCGGCGCCAGCCACATCAAGGACAGCTACCTCACCACCCTCGTGTTCCGGCTCGGCAACGTCGACACCAACGCCGCCGAGGCCTTCGAGCAGGCCAACGCGAAGGAAGCCCGCGCCATCAACCGCAAGATCAAGCGCCTCCTCGGCGGCGCCTGGGAACTGTGGTGGCTCAAGACCCCCATCGACGGCGTGGTCTGGTGCAACGCACCCCACATGACCGGCTTCGACGGCGTCGACCCGGCGGACATGACCGCCGCCGAGTTCGCCGCCCGGGACCGGATCACCGAGGCCGTGGAGTATGTCCGCGCCCACCTGCCCGGCTTCGAAAACTGCTACATGCTCGACGTCGCCTCCCAGCTGGGCGTCCGGCAGACCCGCCTGCTGGAGGGCGAGTACGTCATGACCAAGGACGACGTCACCTCCCGCCGGCACTTCGCGGACACCGTGGCCCGCGGCCGCGACTACTACTACCCCTACCGCTCGCTGCTGCCCAAGGAAGTGGACCAGCTTCTCGTGGCCGGGCGCCATTACTCAGCCACCCCCGAGGCGCAGAAGATGTCCCGCGAAATCCCGCCCTGCATGGCCATGGGCCAGGCCGTCGGCGTAGCGGCTGCCGTGGCGGTCCAAAACGGCACCCTTGTCCGCGACGTGTCCGCCCTGGACATCCAGCAGGGCATGCGCCGGCACGGCGCGGACCCGGGCGACGTCCCGTCGTCGAACGCCACCCTGGACGCAGACGCGGTGGTGGGGGCATGAGCGCCGCCATCGACGAACTGGAAAGCACGACGGCGGCTCCCGCCGCCGCTGCCGACGGCACCGCCGCTGCCCCGGGCGCTGCAGGCGCCGGCACGCCGCTCCCCCTCGACGGAATCAAGATCGTGGACTTCACCCAGGTGTTCATGGGCCCGTCCTGCACCCAGCTCCTCGGCGACTACGGGGCGGACATCATCAAGGTGGAACGCCCGGGCGCCGGGGACATCTCCCGCAACTCCTTCCCGGACAAGGACGGCCAGGACAACCCGATCTTCCTGTCCATCAACCGCAACAAGCGCAGCGTCTCGGTGGACACCCGCACCGAGGACGGCCGCACCGTGCTCCGCCGGCTGCTGGCCGACGCGGAGGTGGTGGTGAGCAACTTCCGCTCCGGCGTGATGGAGCGGATGGGCTTCGGCTACGAGGAGCTCAAGGCGGAGAACCCGGCCATCATCTGGGCCTCCGGCACGGGCTTCGGACCCCAGGGACCCTACTCGCACAAGGGCGGCCAGGACGCGATCGCGCAGGCCTACTCCGGCGTCATGTGGCGGCGCGAGTCCGAGGACATGAAGCCCTCCATTTACCCCACCACCCTGTGCGACTACATCACGGGCATGCACCTCATGCAGGGCATCCTGCTGGCGCTGCGCACCCGCGAAACCTCCGGCGTCGGGCAAAAAGTGGAGGTGACCATGTATGACTCCATGCTGCACCTGCAGATGCAGGAGGCCTGCATGCAGCTCAACCGCGGCTTCGAGGTCAACTGGGGCGCCATGCCGCTCAGCGGCGTCTTTGAGACCACCGACGGCGCCGTCTGCATGGTGGGCGGCTTCACCCCCGACCCGCTGCTGCGCATTTCCGAGGCCCTGGGCCTGGACGAGGACCTCACGCAGCGCCCCGAATTCGCCAACCTGGAACAGCAGTTCAAGCACAAGCCGGCACTGCAGGCCATCTTCCGCGAGCGCATCGCCACCAACACCACCGAGTACTGGACCGGCCGGCTGGAGGAGAAGGGACTGCTCAACGCCCCCGTGCACACCCTGGAACAGACCCTCGCCGACGCGCAGACCCACGCCAACGGCATGATCGTCGAGGCCGAGCACCCCGGCGTCGGCACCGTCAAGATGCTCAACGCGCCCATCCGGCTCTCCGCCACCCCGCCCACCATCCGCCGGGTGGCCCCGCGGCTCGGCGAGCACAACGTCGAGGTACTGCTGGAAAACGGGTTCGACGCCGAGACCGTCGAGCGCCTGCAGCAGCTGGGGGTCCTCCGGTGACCGCCGTTTCCGAAGCCGGGAGGGCCCCCGCGGTTCCCGGCACGGCAGTCCAGAACATGGTGGACGAGGTCACGTTGACCATCGAGAACCACGTCGCCACCGTGGTGATCGACCGGCAGCACGTGCTCAACGCCGTCGACGGCCGCGCCCAGGCCCGGCTCAACGGGATCTGGGACCAGCTGGAAGCCGATTCCACCGTCCGCGCCGTGGTCATCACGGGCGCCGGCAGCCGGGCGTTCTGCGTGGGGGCGGACATGTCCGCCTCCGCCGTGGACAAGACCGGCCTCGAATACTGGGCAGGCCTGGACCCGAACGGTTTCGGCGGGCTGAGCCTTCGCACCTCACTGGATGTCCCGGTGATTGCACGGGTCAACGGCTACGCCCTGGGCGGCGGCATGGAGATCGTGCTCGGCGCGGACATCGTGGTGGCCGCGGACACCGCCCGTTTCGGGCTGACGGAGCCGCGCGTCGGGCGTTTGGCGCTCGACGGCGGCATCCACCAGCTGGTGCGCCGGATCCCGTACACCCAGGCGATGGGCATGCTCCTGACCGGGCGGAAGGCCGAGGCCGCTGAGATGCAGGCCATGGGCCTGGTCAACGAGGTGGTCCCCGCCGGGGAGCTGGACGCCGCGGTGCAGCGCTGGCTCGACCAGATCCTTGCCTGCGCCCCCACGTCCGTCCGGGCGGTCAAGCAGATGGTCACGCAGACCGCCCACCTGACCGCCGCCGAGGCCCGCGGGCTCCGGCTGCCGGCCCTGATGGCGGCACTGGACAGCGAGGACTCCGCCGAGGGCGTCCGCGCCTTCCAGGAGAAGCGCCTGCCGGTCTGGCCGGGGCGTTAGTCCTTCCACCGATCCTGCCGCCTGAGGTCCGGCCGGCCGAAGCAACACGAGCTTTTAGCAAGAGCGTCAACAAGAGCCTTTTAAGGAGAAAACCTATGCGGGAGTCACTGACACCCGGCGTGTGGGGCGTCGTCGCCACACCGTTCCAGGGCAGCACCCTGGACGTCGATACCGACAGCCTCGCCGGACTCGTGGGGTACTACGAATCGATCGGCGCCACCGGACTCACCGTCCTGGGCGTGTTCGGCGAGGCGGCAGCCCTGACCCCGGCCGAGCGCAGCCTGGTCCTGGAGGTGGCGGTGGAAGAAACACGCCTGCCAATCGTGGCGGGGGTGACGTCGCTCTACACCGGCACCGCCGTCGAGGAAATCCACGCCATCCAGGCGGCCACCGGGGACCGGCTCGCGGCCGTGATGGTACAGGCCAACTCCGCCAACCCCGGCGTGGCCATCGCGCACCTGAACGCTATTCACCGCTCGACCGGAGCCAGGGTGGTGCTGCAGGACTACCCCCTGGCCAGCGGCGTCAGCATCGGCACCGAGGCACTCATCTCGGTGGTGCAGGCCTGCAGCTTTGTCATTGGGGTCAAGGCCGAGGCTCCGCCCACGTCCGTGGCGATCGGACAGCTGACGGACGCCCTCGATGTCTCGGTGTTCGGCGGACTGGGCGGACAGGGACTGCTGGACGAGCTCCTGGCGGGTGCCGCCGGGGCGATGACCGGATTCTCCTACCCGGAGGCTCTCATCGCCTGCGTCCGGGCCTGGCAGCGGCACGGCTATGAGGCCGCCCGCGACGCCCTGCTGCCCTACCTGCCGCTGATCAACTTCGAACAGCAGGCGAAGATCGCCCTGGCCGTCCGGAAGGAATGTCTGCGCCAGCGCGGCCTGATTGCCGACGCCGGCGTCCGGGCGCCGGGCTCGGCCTTCCCGGAGGTCCTGAGGACCGGGCTGCGCACGCACCTGGCCGAGGCAGCTGCGGCGCTGGGCCCGAATCCCGCCGCCGCCCACGTTCCCGCGGGGAGGTTCTGATGGACCTCGGAATCAGCGGCAAGACCGCATTCGTGGCAGCCTCCACCGGCGGGCTGGGCCTTGCCGTCGCCCGGGCACTCGCGGCCGAAGGCGCCCGGGTTGCCATCACCGGCCGGCGCCGCGAGCGCGCCGAAAAAATCGCGGCCCAGCTTCAGGAGGAAGGCCACAGCGCCGTCGCCATTGAGGCCGACCTCAGCACCGCCGACGGGGTGGCCGCCGCCGTCGAACGCACTGTGGACACGTTCGGACCCATCGACATCCTGGTGCTCAACGGGCCGGGACCCAAGCCCGGCGCGGCCGCCACGCTCGGTGCCGACGACATCGCTGCAGCGTTCGAACAGCTGGTCAAGCCGCACCACGCCCTGGTAACGCACGTCCTGCCGGGCATGCGGGAACGGCGCTGGGGCCGGATCCTGGCCGTCGGCTCCAGCGGCGTGGTGGCACCGCTGCCCAACCTGGCCGTATCCAACACCGGCCGCGCCGCCCTGGCCGGCTACCTCAAGACGCTCGCGGCTGAGGTCGCGCTGGACGCGGTCACCGTCAACATGCTCCTGCCCGGACGCATCGCCACGGACCGCGTGGCCGAACTCGACCACGCCGCCGCCAAGCGCCGCGGCACCACCGCCGAGGAAATACAGCTCGAATCCCGCAAAACCATCCCGGCCCGCCGCTACGGCGAACCGGAGGAATTCGGTGCCGCCGCGGCCTTCCTCTGCAGCGCCCCGGCCTCCTACATCACCGGCGTGGCACTGCGCTGTGACGGCGGCCTGATCCGCGGCCTCTGACCTCTCCCGCACGCATGGCCCTGCAACTCCGACTCCCCCGAAGGAACCCCATGACTTCCACCGTCACCGAAAAGTCCACCAGCTTCACCAAGCGGGACCGCATCACCGCCCGGCACCTCATCAATGGCGAATGGCTCGGCGAGGCGGACACCGAACGGCTCAACCCGGCCCGCCCCGCCGAGCTCGCGGCACTCTCCCCCAGCGGCACGGCCGCGGACACCGACGCCGCCGTCAGCGCGGCCGCCGCTGCCCAGCCGGGCTGGGCCACCCTGCCCGCCCCTGCCCGCGGCGCCATCCTGATGGCGGCCGGCGACCTCCTGCTGGAACGCCAGGCAAGCATCGCCGAGGACCTCGTCCGTGAGGAAGGCAAGACCCTCGCCGAAGCCAAGGGCGAGGTCAAACGCGCCTCCGATGTGCTGCGGTTCTTCGGTTCCCTCGGCTGGGCGGCCACCGGTGAGGTCCTGCCCAGCGGCCTGCCGGACACCACCATCACCACCCGCCGCGAGCCGCTCGGCGTCGTCGGGCTCATCACCCCCTGGAACTTCCCCATCGCCATCCCGGCCTGGAAGGCTGCTCCGGCACTGATCAGCGGCAACACCGTGGTGATCAAGCCGGCCGAGCTCACTCCGCTCTCGGCCACCCACCTGGCCCGCGCCCTGCAGGATGCCGGGCTGCCGGCCGGGGTGTTCAACGTGGTCCACGGCAAGGGCCGCGTGGTGGGCGACGCCCTGGCGCGTGACCCGCGCATCGCCGGGCTGTCCTTCACCGGTTCCACCGCCGTGGGCCTGGGCCTGCAGGAAATCCTGAACGCGCGCCGTGCCCGGGTCCAGCTGGAAATGGGCGGCAAGAACGGGGTGCTGGTCCTTGACGACGCCGATCCCCGCAAGGCCGCCAAGGTAGTGGCCGCCGGCGCCTTCGGCCTCACTGGCCAGGCCTGCACCGCGACGTCCCGCGTCTACGTCACGCCCGGCATCCGGTCCGCGTTCCTTGAGGCGCTGACCCAGGAAGCAGCCGCCTACACCCCCGGCGACGGACTGGCCCCGGGGACGTCGATGGGCGCCGTCGTGAGCGGCCAGCAGTTCGGGCAGAACCAGGCGGCGGTGCGCACCGCCGTCGAACGCGGCGCCACTCTGCTCCACGGCGGGTACGACGGCGGCACGGACGCCGGCTTCCTCTTCCCTGCCGCCGTGCTCACCGGCCTGCCGTTCGACGACGCCGCCGTGACGGATGAGATTTTCGGTCCGGTCGTGGCTGTGCTCGAGGTCCCGGACTACGAGGCCGTTCTCGCCGCGATCAACGATTCCCGTTACGGCCTCACCGCCGGCATCTGCACAGATTCCCTGGCGTTGGCGACCGACTTCGCCGCCCGCGCCCAGGCCGGCGTCATCAAGGTGAACCGGCCGACGGCGGGCCTGGACCTGAATGTGCCGTTCGGCGGCGTCAAGGACTCCTCCACCAACACGTTCCGCGAGCAGGGGAAGTCCGCGCTGGACTTCTTCACCTGGGGCAAGACCGTCTACACAGGTGTGTAGCCTGCCATGACCTATGTCATCGCGCAGCCGTGTGTGGATGTGAAGGACAAGGCGTGCATCGATGAATGCCCGGTGGACTGCATCTATGAGGGCGAACGCTCGCTCTATATCCACCCGTCCGAGTGCGTGGACTGCGGCGCCTGCGATCCTGTCTGCCCTGTCGAGGCCATCTACTACTCGGACGATGTCCCGGACGAGTGGGCCGATTACGTGCGCGCCAACGTGGAGTTCTTCGACGAGATGGGGTCGCCGCAGGGAGCCTCGGCCCTCGGGAATCTGGGCCGCGACCATCCGGTGGTAACCAACGCGGCGTGAACGGTCCCACCCAAGGACTGATGCCGCCGTCGTGAACATGATCACGACGGCGGCACCCCCACTGGTGGCCAGGCCGCGGCCGGTCCCGTCAAAGGCCCGTCTTGAACCGGATCTGGGCGTAGGGCTCGCTGGGCAGGTTTCCGGCAGTCCAGGGCTCCTCGGACGGTTCGCTCCGGACTTCTCCGCGCCCGTCGCGCAGGACGGCCAGCACCGTTGCCGCGATGGCGACGACGGCGATTGCGGCCAGCAGCATCAGGACGACGACGATGGATCCAGACATCCCTCAAGCACCTTCTGCTTCAATTTTATTGCTGTTCAGCGCTCCCGTTCATGCGCGAACATTTTTCCTCTGGACGGAACGGGGCGCCGGGCATATTCTGGTCTCCCATTGCGCTGGGGGGTGATTCGAATGGGCAACAGGGTGCGTTTACTGGACGCAACCGTCCTGCGCGCCCTGCTCTTGCCCGTTCTCCTGGCCCTGGCGTGGATTATTTGGGGTGCAGCATCCGCCGATGCAGCCTCCGGCGACGCCGTGCCGGCCGGCTCCCTCAACGCTGGCACTCTCAATACCGGTCCCCTCGTCAAAACGCCTGTCGCCGCCATCGCGCCGTCGGCAGTGGCTGCCCCTCTGGCTTCTGCCACCTCCCGGGTTGCCCCGGCCGCCAAGCTGCTGCCGGTGGTTCCGGCACTGCCGGCAGCACCGAGTCTCCCGGCAGCGGTCACCAAGCCTGTGACGACCGTCGTCAGTACAGTGGCGGACACAGCCGGCACCGTGGTCAACGGGGCGTCGACGGCGGTCACCACCGTGACTGCGGCTGCGGCGCCTGTGGTCGGCACAGTGGACAGCCTGGTAACGGCCGCGGAAGAGATTGTTTCGTCCGTGCAGTTGCCGGCAACGCCTGTTGTGCCGTCCATTCCTTCGCTGCCGATTCCGGGCAAGACTGTTCCGCCGGTGCCATCAGTGCAAGTGCCATCAGTGCCGGTGCCTTCAGTGCCGCTGCCTTCAGTGCCGCTGCCGGAACTGCCTGCAGTTCCCGGACCGGGTGCCACACCGCCGACGCCGACTCCCGGCACCGGGGGCAACCCGCCAGATCTTGCCGCGCAGGCCGCTGATGTTTCGCCCTCGGATGTTGGGCCGGGGACGGCACCCCGAAGGACCGCAGACAGGACCCAGCCGGCGGCACCGGCCGGGGCAGCGTTCGCGGCCACTCCCGCTACCGGCTTTGGCGTCCCGCTCGCCGGCACGGGCCTCTCACTTGCCGAGCTTCAGATGACCACGCCCGAGCGGCGAGAGCCGGCAGGCGCCGGCCCTGCAGCCTCCACGGCGAACCTTGATGAGCTCCCCGGCGATGGCCATCTTCCGTCCTTCGCCGTAAGCGAGGGAACGTCGGGGAATTCCTCGTCGGGCTCCGAGGGCTCCGGCCCCCAGGCCGCTGATGCGGCGGGAACCTGGGACAGGACGCCCCTGCTTGCCGGCTCCCGCATGTTCGATGCTGCCCAGAATCTTCCCGCCAGCCCCGCCTTCGATCCGGGGTGCTCCCCCGACTGAACAGGTCAGCCCTGCCCACCTTCAGGGCAGAAAAGACCACCTGCGCAGCCCTGCGCAAGGACCATCAGTTCAGTCAGGAGAACATGTCATGTCTACGCACGCCCCGCTGTCTGCCGCCTCCCGCCCGTCCCGTCCGCAGTCCGGAGCCCTTAGCGGCCGGATCGGCAACTGGCCCGACCCCATGCGCGGCCGGATCGGCAACTGGCCCGACCCCATGTCCGGCCTCATCGGCAACTGGCCCGACCCGATGCAACAGAGAAACTAGGGATGTCCCTGCGAAGCTGGAGCACGGTCCGGACCTGAGCCTGGACCGGCACGCCAACAAGGGACACGTAAACGAGGAAGTGTCGCCGCGCGCGGCGCGGCGACACTATCCTCAATAATCAATCCGGCCGTCCGAGGCGATTCACCTATCCAGGATCGGCGTCGCCCTTCCCGGCAGGCTTTTGCCGTGTTGCGGTGCGGTCGTTCGGCGCCGGCATAGCCTCCTGCCCGCCAACCGTATCGGCTTCGACCCCATCTTCTTCGGCCACTGATCCCCGCCAGGCAGGCCCTGCGGCCGTGTCCGCCTTTGTGGACTGGTCGCCTTCTGCCGGCACGCCTGTTGGAGGCACATTGGCCACGGGAGAGCCCGATTCGGAGGTGCCATCCGGGGCTGCCTCGCCGGCAACGGCGGCCGAATTCTGGTTCTTGGCCGCGCCGGGCTTGGCGCGGCCTGGAAAGTAGCTGATGACACGCGCCAGCTCGCGGCCCAGGGCAGTCCCCTCGACCACGTCGGGGGGCAGTGCATCCTGCTCAGCTTTCCGCGCCGCCTCGAGTGCCTGGCGGCCGGCTTCCGTTATGGATACCTCGTTGTGCCGGCGGTCCAATGAACTCGACTCGCGGGCCACAAGTCCCGCCCCCTCGAGCCGGGCCAAAACCCGGCCAATGGACTGGCTGCGGACCTTGATATCGGCGGCCAGCTCTTCCTGGTTCAGCGGACCGTCGAGAAGGCCCTGCAGCGCAATGACTGCGGCGTGCGTGAGGCCGAGTTCAGCCAGTGCCTGGTCCTGCCTGCGCTGGACGAGCCTGGCGGCCATGGACAGCAGCTGGTGAGGTCCCCACTGCTCCGCGTCAGGGTTCGGGACCATCGGTTTAGACCTTCTTTCCCTTGAGCCCGTGCTGGCAACACCGCCAGCCCAAAATGCCGGAAACACCGGGACCGGAAAACCCGGCCCCGGTGTCAGGCAAGTCAGCGGCGGCTGTCGTCTACGCCGTCGGCCTCAATGCGCTCCTTGCGGACCTGCTCGTCCACCGTCACCTCGTCAGTAACGGTTTCCGTGTCCAGCCTGACCCGCTCGACCGGCACGGCTTCCTTATCCACCACGGGGCGTTCCTCGTGAAGAACCACTTCGTGTTCCGCCTCGCTGATATCCGGACCGCTCAGCGCCTCACCCCGGTTTCCCCCGGTGATCGGTTCGCGCTCCAGCCGCACTTCCTCGCGCTGAACCGGAACTGTCCGGGTGACGTTTTCGGTCACCACGTACTTGCGCAGACGTGCCCGGCCGGCGGCCTGCCTTTCCGTGCCAACATTCACGCGTTCCTCAGAACGGGTCATCGCGTCGCGGTCAGCCAGTCCGGACGTGTCGCGATCGGCGCTGCCGTCCGCCGCGCTGTAGGTTCCGCCGGTCCCTGCGGCAGCGAACCCCGCATCCCGCTCGGTGGCTGAAAGGCCCGCGGCGGACTGATCGCCCGTTCGGCCGGAGTCAGCCCGGTCCCCCTTCGCCGCCTGGGTGTATGTCACCGTTCCGTTCAGCTGGTAGTGCGCGTAAAGCCGGTCCTCTTCTGAGGGGTCAAGGTGGCCTTCAGCGTCAACGCGCGGAGCATCCTTGACCTGGTCCTTGCTGTATGGGACAACGATGTCGCGTCCCTCGAGCCGTGCTCCCTCCAGGGGGATGAAGGACTCCGAGGTGCCAAAAAGGCCGGTGCGGGCCGTCACCCAGGTGGGCTGTCCGTTGTCATCATCCGCATAAACCTGGCCGAGGGAGCCGATCTTGTCTCCGTCTGCGGAGACAATGTTTCCGTTCTTGTTTAGCAGGTCGTCGATGTGTTCCTTGGTGAGCATGCTGCCTCCTTGGAGTTTGACTTCGTGTTCACATTGGCTGTTCACGCTTAGGCCGACGACGGTGCAGCGCCAGTTTGGTTCTGTCGCTCCCGGGGAGCGGCAACCGCCGCCCTCTGCCGGGCAATCCGCCGTCGCGGTGGAGGCCGATAACTCGACCTCACATCTATACCCTAAGCATGCTTACTATCAGATTGGCAAGCCTACTTAGCTTTTTTCTTGCGACCCGCCGGTAGGGGTGGGAAAAAATGACAAGGTTGCTTACTATTTATTAGTAAACATGCTTACCATTGCATGCCAGCAACGCTGGTTCCTGTACAGCAGCTGCCCCTTTCGGAAAGAGAGAGCGAAGATGACTGAGAACCAATGGCCGCAGGACGAAAACCTCACCACTCCCCCGGCCACACAGAATTTGGGTTACGGCGCCGGCACCACCGGATACGGCGCAACTGGAGCGGGCACCACCGGTTACGGCGCCGCCGGCTACCAGGATGATGCGTCCTCAAAGAAGGATGTGGCCAAGGAAGAGGCCGCGAACGTCGCCGGCGAGGCGAAAGGTGCCGCCCGGAACGTGGCCGAGACGGCCAGGACCGAGGCGAAGAACGTCGCGTACGAAGCCAAGAACAGCGCCAGGGACCTGCTGCACCAGGCGAAGTCGGACCTGACCAGCCAGGCTGGCACCCAGCAGGCCAAGGCCGCCGAAGGCATCCGCAACATCTCTTCGCAGCTGCGCACCATGGCCAATGCACCGGACCAGCAGGGCGTGGCCGCGGACCTGGTCCGCCAGGCCGCCGACCGCTCTGAATCCGTAGCATCATGGCTGGACAACCGCGACCCGGGCTCGCTCCTGAACGAGGTCAAGTCCTTCGCCCGCCAGCGTCCCGGGACCTTCCTGCTTCTCGCGGCAGGCGCCGGCCTCCTGGCCGGACGGCTGGGCCGCAGTCTGCAGGCCGGAGCCCCCGAGACCCGGACCTCCACCGGCGTCGGGTCCACCGGCGGCACCGTTCCGCCATACCCCGTTCAGCCGCCGGTCACTGAGGGCAGCCTGGACGCCGGGGCCGGCGCACCGCTCTATGACCGCGCCGAGCTCGGCGAGCCCGCCTACACCCAGCCGGCCTACGGCGAGACAACTTATGGAGAGCAGGCCACCGGTCAACCGGCCTATGGCGAACAGACCTACGGGGAACAGCCCGGCTACGGCGAACCGGCCACCGGCCAACCCGCCTACGGCCAAGAGACTTACGGCGAACAGCCCGCCTACGGTGAACCGGCCACCGGTCAACCCGCCTATGGCGAACCCGCTTACGGGGAACAGCCCGCCTACGGCGAACCGGCGACCGGTCAACCCGCCTACGGGGACCAGGGCGTCGGCGAACCGGGAGTCGGTGAGCCCGGCCCCGGCGAACCCGGATATGGCGAGCCGAGACGCCGGGATACCGACGATACCGAGGGTGGGGGTCGTCCCCTGTGAGCAGCCAGATACCTGATACCCCGCAGACCGCCGCGCACGTGAAGGCCGAGACCACGTCCCTCGGTGACCTCCTCGGCGAGGTCACCCGGGACCTGTCCACCCTGATCCGGCAGGAAATCGAACTCGCCAAAGCCGAACTCAAACAATCCGGCACCCGCGCCGGCAAAGGCGGCGGCATGCTCGCCGGCGCCGGCATCGCCGGGCACTTCGTGCTCCTGTTCCTCTCCATCGCCCTCTGGTACGCCCTGGGCGAGCTGATGGGCCTGGGCTGGTCCGCCGTCGTCGTCGCCGTCATCTGGGGCATCATCGCCGCGATCCTGGCCTCCGTAGGCCGCAAGGAACTCAAATCCATCAAAGGCCTGCCCCAGACCGTCGAAACCGCCAAGGAAATCCCGCCCACCCTCAAACCGAACGGAGACCACCGATGAGTGAGAACCCGGACGCCATCCGCGCCGACATCGAAGCCACCCGCGCCCGCCTCGGCACCAACGTGGACGCGGTCGCCGACAAAGTCACCCCCTCCAACATCGTCCACCGCCAGACCAGCAAAGTCCGGGACGCCGTCTTCGGAGCCAAGGAGAAAGTCATGGGCACCCCCGACCACACCCACACCGGCAACCTCCACCACGCAGCCCACTCCACCACCAGCGGCATGCACCAGGCCACCGACGCCGCCGGCAACGCCCTCCACGACGCCGGCGAAAAAATCGCCGACGCACCCCACCAGGTCGCCGCCAAAACCCAGGGCAACCCCCTCGCCGCCGGCCTCATCGCCTTCGGCGCCGGGCTCCTCGTCTCCTCCCTCATCCCCCCGAGCGAGAAGGAACGCGAAGCCGCCGACGCCCTGAAAACCGCGGCAGAACCCGTCACCACCCAACTCACCGAAGCCGCCAAGGACATGGCCCAGGGCTGGAAGGAACCCGCCCAGGAAGCCATGGAAAACGTCAAGGCCACCGCCACCGACGCCGCCCAACACGTCAAAGACGAAGGCCAAACCGCCGCCCAAGACGTCAAAACAACCGCCACCGACGCCAAAGACCACGTCCAAAACACGTAGCGGCGTCAACAACTAAAAGAGTCAAGGTACGACGACGGCCGGCCCGCTTAAGCGCGGACCGGCCGTTTGTCTGTGGTCAGGTGCCCGGCGGCTACCCCTGCTTCTCGGTCAGCGCGACTGCCTTGTGTGCGGCCCTCGCCCCCGTCTTGGCGGACTCCACCACGTACTGGGGTTCGTCGTCGGTGGCCTTGTGCGTATGGCCGTCGAGCTCAAAGTCGCTGGTTTTCTTTTCCACGATCCTGCCGTGGGTCTTTCCCTGCGGCGTGTTCCATTCCACTTCGGTGCCCTTGGTCAGTGCCACGCGTGCTCCTCACGTCGGTCCGGCAGTCACCACCGACGCTACAGCCGGCGCCGGCAACCGGCCAGAGCCTGGACCCAGCTCGGACGGCTTTGAGAGCCCGCTATCTTAAGCGGACGGAATTGCTGGACTAAGCCCCGGCGCACCACCACACTGTCTATTACAGCTGGCAATCCGGCGCCTTGAGGGATTTCCGGCACCGCAGTTCCCGTGCTTTCCGATTGCACTGAGAGGACACCGCCATGGAGAACCTGGCAGCCATCCTGCCCCTGATTGTCATTGTTGTCTCGGTGCTGCTGGGCATTCTGGTTATCTGGCTGGCCGTCAAGCTGATGTGGAAGGTGGCCGAACCGAACGAGTCCCTCATCATCTCCGGTTTGACGCGGGGCACGCTGGAAAGCACCGACGGGATGGACTTCAAGATCGTCACCGGCAAGGGCGCACTCGTGGTTCCCGGCCTGCAGACCGTCCGGACGCTGTCCCTCACGCTGAACGAGACGGAACTGAAGGTCTCCTGCGTTACGTCCCAGGGCATCCAGGTTGTGGTGGAAGGCGTCGTCATTTACAAGATCGGGGATGCGCCCGCCTTTATCGCCAATGCCGCCCGAAGGTTTCTTGGGCAGCAGCCGAAAATGGAAAGCCAGGTGTACAACGTCTTCGAGGGCCACCTGCGTTCCATTATCGGCAGCATGACCGTGGAGGAAATTATCCGCGAGCGCGACAAGCTGGCGTCGCAGGTGCGCGGCGCGAGCGGCGTGGAGATGGAGAAGCTCGGCCTGGTGGTTGATTCGCTGCAGATCAAGGACCTCCAGGACCCCACCGGCTATATCCAGAACATCGCCAAACCGCACATCGCCCAGGTCAAGATGGAAGCCCGCATCGCCGAGGCCACCCGGAACCGCGAGGCCGCGGAGCGGGAAGCCGAGGCCGCCGCTCAGATCGCCGATGCGCAGAGCGTCTCCGCCATCAAGCAGTCCGCGGCACAGGCCAATGCGGAAAGAGCGAGGGCCAATGCGGCGCAGGCGGGCCCGCTGGCCGATGCCACCGCCCGCCAGCAGGTGGTGGTCCAGGAAACCGAGGTGGCCAAGCTCGAGGCAGACCGCGAGGAACAGAAGCTGCAGACCACCATCCGCAAGCCCGCCGACGCCAAGGCCTACGCACAGCGGACCGAGGCGGAGGCCCAGAAGGCAGCCGACATCAGCGCGGCCGAAGCTCGGGCCAAGCGGACGGAACTCGAGGCCCAGGCCAACGCCCGCCGCGTGGAGGTGGAGGCGCAGGCCAATGCCAGCGCGGCGGCAGCGATTGCCGGAGCCACCCGGGTGACGGGCGAGGCCGAGGCGGCAGCCACGAAGGCGCGCGGCGATGCCGCGGCCTCCGCCATCAAGGCGAAGGCGCTGGCCGAGGCGGAGGGCATCAAGGCCCGCGGCGAGGCACTGGAAAGCAACCAGGACGCCGTTATTTCGCAGCAGCTGGCGGAGAACATGCCGTCCATCGTGGCGGCGGCCGCCGAACCGTTTGGGCACGTGGACCAGCTGACCGTCCTCAACGGCGCCGACGGCCTCAACAGCATGGTGGGCGGGATCATCACCCAGGCCGGCTCGTTCCTGCCCCGCCTGTCCACTGCTCTCAAAAACGGGCAGAACCATGCCAAGCAGCCGCCGAAGCAGCCCAGCGCCTAGGCCCGGAAGCCCAGGAAAGCCGAGGGACATGGTGCACAGGAACGTTGACCGGAGCCTGACGGGAAAGATCGGCAGGGTGAGCGGCCAGGTTGGCCCGGGAACAGTCGGCGAGGTTATGCTCGCCTACCGCGGCGGCACCAGCGCCTTCCATGCCTACCCGTTCGACAAGGTCAGTGTCTTCACGGTGGGTGACGAAGTGCTGGTCATCTACTTCGAACCGCCGCAGACCGTCTTCGTGGACGAACTGCCGGACGTCCTCCGACATGGGGAACTGTAGCCCCCGCCTGTTAACCCAACCTTCCCTTTCCGGTTACGCCTGCTCCCCCGCACTGTTAGACGGCGGGAACACCGTTGAGGGGTGAGGATCGCTATCGTTGCCGAATCATTCCTGCCGCTGATGAACGGAGTTACGCACTCCATTCTGCGAGTGCTTGAGCATCTGCAGGAGCGGGGCGATGAGGTGCTGGTGATTGCGCCGTCGACGTCGGACGCTGATGTTCTGGACGTTGTGCACGGCGCGTTTGTGCACCGGCTGCCCTCCGTGCCGCTGGCGGGTTACACGAACGTGCGCGTGGCGCTGGGAGGTGTGTACCGGGTCAAGAGAATCCTTGCCGACTACGCACCGGACGTGGTCCACCTGGCGTCGCCGTTCGTGCTCGGCTGGCGGGCGGCGCAGGCCGCGCATCAGCTGGGGATCCCCACGGTGGCCATCTACCAGACCGAGGTTCCCAGCTACGCCGCCCGGTACGGGGTGCCGTTCCTGGAGAACTGGGCCTGGAACCGGGTGGAAAACATTCATCTCCTGGCGTCCCGGACGCTGGTGCCGTCCACTTTCGCGCTGAACCAGTTGCGCGGCCGCGGGATTCTGCGGGTGGGCATGTGGCGGCGCGGTGTGGATACCGCGCGTTTTGCACCGGAAAAGTGCGACGACGCGTGGCGGGCATCCGTGGCGCCGGGCGGTGAGCGGATCATTGGCTACGTCGGCCGGCTGGCCGTAGAGAAGCAGGTGGAGGACCTCGCCGTGCTGGCAGACGTTCCCGGCACCCGCCTGGTGATTGTGGGTGACGGGCCGCAGCGGGCAGCGCTGGAGGAGGCCCTGCCCAATGCCGTGTTCACCGGGTTCCTCGGCGGCGAGGAGCTGGCCAGGGCCGTGGCGTCCTTCGATCTGTTTGTCCACCCCGGCGAATTTGAGACCTTCTGCCAGACCATCCAGGAGGCCATGGCATCCGGCGTTCCGGTGGTGGCCACCGGCCGCGGCGGGCCCCTGGACCTGGTGGAGAATTCCCGCACCGGCTGGCTCTACGAGCCCGGTGACCTGGCCGGCCTGCGGCGGCATGTGATGGACCTGATGGGCGACGACGCCAAGCGCCGCGCGTTCGCCGCGGCGGCTTACGCCTCGGTCCAGGGCCGGACGTGGCCTGCCCTGTCCGCTGAGCTGGTGCGCCATTACAAGGACGTCATTGCCGGCACCCCGCTCTGCACCGACGCCCTAACCTCGCAAGCTCGGCCAGGGAACCCTGTCGGCGTGGGCCCAACATCAACCGGGGAACCTCGGGTTGAGCCCGTAGAAACCAAAACCACGCAAGGAGCCACCCTGTGAAGATTTCCGTGATCGGCTGCGGCTACCTTGGTGCCGTGCATGCGGCCACCCTCGCGTCGATGGGCCACACCGTAGTGGGGATCGACGTCGACCCCGCACGCGCCGAGCAGCTGGCCAGCGGCCGGGCCCCCTTCTTCGAACCCGGCCTGGACGAGCTCCTGCGCGACGGCCGCGCCACCGGGCGCCTCAGCTTCTCCACGGACTTCGCTGACGCTGCCGGGGCTCAGATGCATTTCCTGTGTGTGGGGACGCCGCAGTCCAAGACGTCTGACGGCGCCGACCTCAGTTACCTCGTCTCCGCCACCAAAAGTCTCCTTCCGCACCTGGGCCGGGGTGCCGCCGTCGTCGGCAAATCCACGGTGCCCGTGGGCACCGTGGACAAGCTGGGACGCATGCTTTCGGCGCGGCCGGACGTGCTGCTGGGCTGGAACCCGGAGTTCCTGCGGCAGGGCACGGCGGTGAAGGACACGCTCGTGCCGGACCGGCTGGTGTACGGGGTGCCCGGCGGCAAGGAGGTTGCATTCGGACGCCGCAGCGACGGCACACGGGGAGCTGCCCGCGGCGTGACCGCCGTGCTGGACGCGGTGTATGAGCCGCTGCTGCGCGCCGGCATCCCGCGGCTCGTGTGCAACTTCGCGACGGCGGAACTGATCAAATCGGCGTCGAACGCCTACCTGGCGACGAAGGTCAGCTTCATCAACGCGATGTCAGAGCTGTGCGACGCTGCCGGGGCCGACGTCACCGAGCTGAGCGAGGCGATGGGAATGGATCCGCGCATCGGCAACCGGTATTTGCACGCCGGGCTGGGTTTTGGCGGCGGCTGCCTGCCCAAGGACATCCGCAGCTTCCGGGCCCAGGCGCAGGCGCTGGAGGTGCGGTCCGTCGATGACTGGATGGGCGTGGTGGACGCCATCAACCTCGGTCAGCGCGCCCGGACCGCGGAGGTGGCCCGGGAACTCTGCGGCGGCTCGATCGCCGGCCGGACCGTGACCGTGCTGGGCGCGGCGTTCAAGCCGGACACGGACGACATCCGCGACTCCCCCGCCCTCGACGTCGCGGTCCGGCTGGCCTCGGCAGGGGCGCACGTCACGGTGACGGATCCCAAGGCCATCAACAACTCGTGGATGCGCTACCCGCAGCTGCGGTTCGAGGCCTCCGCCACCCGTGCGCTGGAGGACGCCGAGCTGGTGCTGCTGCTGACCGAATGGGCCGAGTACCGTGCACTGTCGCCGGCCGCCGTCGGGCAGCTGGTACGACGCCGGGCGGTGCTGGACGCACGGAACGTGCTGGACGCCGCGGCGTGGCAGGCCGAAGGCTGGACCGTCCGCGGCCTCGGCACCCAGGCGGCGCCGGCGGTGGAGCGCATCCCCGCTCGTTGAGCCTTCGGTCTCGACAAGCTCGATCAGCGGCGTCCGAAACCAAGGACCTTGATCTCCGCAAGCTCGATCAGCGGTACGATCTTGCTGAGGGGGTGGACGCTCAATGAGTTTCTCGCGGTCTCACGCAACGGTCGCATGACGGCGGCTTTCCCGCGCCCTGAGGCGGATCCGGCAGACGCCTACTCTGCCCTGTTCGACGCGCTGCCGGACGCGGTCCTGGTAATCGGCGGCGACGGCGTTATCACGCAGGTGAATTCCGCAGCGGAACATCTCTTCGGCTACGCCAGGCAACGGCTAGTCGGCGAAGATCACCGGATGCTCCTCGCCGAAGGCTACCGCAGCGGCTTCGACCGGCTCTTCGCCAGCCTGCGCAGCGAGACCGGTGACAGTGCCGACGTCCAGACACCTTTCGAGTCCTACGGCCTGCGCAGCGACGGCACCGAGTTCCACGGCGAGGTGGCCTGCTCCCTGTTGGAGGCCGAGGGCGGCCCATCGATGGTCGCATCTGTCCGGCCCACGTTTCACCGGCAGGAGGCCGACGCCGAACTGCGGGAAGCGATGTCGCTGCTCAGCGCCACCCTGGAGTCCACGGCCGACGGCATCCTCGTGGTGGGCATCGACGGCAAGATCGCCGGCATCAACGAGCAGTTCACCAAGATGTGGGGTATCCCCCGGGAACTGATGGCCACGGGCGATGACGCCGCTGTGATGGATTACGTGCTTGGCCTGCTCTCGCACCCGGAAAGCTTCGTGGACAAGGTCAATGAGCTGTACGCGCACCCCACCGCGGAAAGCCACGACACCCTGGAGTTCCTCGACGGCCGCACCTTCGAACGGTACTCACGGCCGCAGCGGGTGGGCAGCGTGGTGGTGGGCAGGGTCTGGAGCTTCCGGGACGTGACACCGCGGCGCCGCGCCCAGGAACAGGCCCGGCAGGCAATGGCGGACCTCGCCGAGCAGGCCGCGCAGCTCAAGGCCATGGCGTTCCAGGACCCGCTGACGGGGCTGGCGAACCGCAAGCTGTTCCATGACCAGCTGTCCGAAGCGCTGCACGGCAGCTACAGTGCCGCCGTCGACGTCCTGCTCCTGGACCTTGACGACTTCAAGGAGGTCAACGACATCCTTGGCCACGCTGCCGGGGACCAGATGCTGGTGGAGGTGGCCCGCCGGCTGCGGGCGTGCGTGCGGCCCGACGACACGGTGGCCCGGCTGGGCGGCGACGAGTTTGTCGTGCTCCTGACCGGGTCCACGGATGCCGAGTCCGTCGCGGAGCGGATCGTGCAGTCACTCAACGTTCCCGTGCGGATCGAAGGTTCCATGCTGCGGCCCAGCCTGAGCCTGGGGATCGCCTCGCTCAGCGAGGACGCGGTGG
This sequence comes from Arthrobacter globiformis, assembly GCF_046536215.2. Taxonomy (GTDB): domain Bacteria; phylum Actinomycetota; class Actinomycetes; order Actinomycetales; family Micrococcaceae; genus Arthrobacter; species Arthrobacter globiformis_E. The sequence goes on from NZ_CM143421.1 coordinate 1,702,100, forward strand.
CCGCGTCGGAGCTGCTGCGCCGCGCCGACGTGGCGATGTATGCGGCCAAAGCCGCCGGCAAGAACCGGTTCATGCGGTTCAAGCCGGAGATGATGACGGCCCTGGTGCAGCGGACGGACATGGAGGCGGGCCTGCGGCTTGCCGTCGACAACGGCGAGATCAGCGTGAGCTACCAGCCGGTCGTCTCGCCGCGGCTGGGTGAGGTGATCCAGTTCGAGGCGCTGGCACGGTGGGAGCGCGACGGCAGGAATGTCCCGCCGTCGCAGTTCATTCCGACGGCGGAGCGCAGCGGGCTGATCTCCGCCGTCGGTCTGCAGATGATGAAGGAAAGTTTCATCCAGCTGGGCCCCTGGCTCTCCGGCAGCGCCGAGCGCTCCCTCGCGGTGAACGTGTCCGGCGTGCAGCTGCGGGACTGCGACTTCGCCGACAGTGTGCTGGGCATGGCCGAGCAGCACGGTATGGATCCCCGGCAGCTGGTGCTGGAGGTGACGGAGAGCGTGTTTTTCGATGCCGACGACCACGTGATCAGCCAGCTCGCGAGCCTGCGCAGCGCCGGTGTGCGGGTTGCGCTCGATGATTTCGGGACCGGCTACTCGTCGCTGGGCCGGCTTCAGGACCTCCCGGTGGACGCGGTGAAGATCGACCAGTCCTTTGTCTCCATGGTCCGTACCGGGGCGGAGAAGCTGCCGATCCTCAGCTCCATGATCAACATGGCTCACAGCCTGGGGCTCAGTGTCACCGCGGAGGGCATCGAAACCGCCGCGCAGGCGGCCTTCCTGACCGACCTTCAGTGTGACGCCCTGCAGGGGTACCTGTTCTCGGTGCCCGAATCCGAGGGCGGCCTCGAGCAGGCCATCACTCGGTCAGCCGCCGCGCTCGAGGCGCTCGAGGGCCTTCGCCTGCGCCGCTGACCCGCCCGAAACGCTCTCTCAGCTCCCGCAGCGTTTCGACCCACGCTCTCTCACTTTCCGCAGTGTTTCGACCCACGCTCTCTCACTTTCGGCGGCGTTTCGACCCACGCTCTCTCACTTTCGGCGGGCCAAAACCCCACCCTTCCTCGGGGCCCTTGCTGGGGGGACCTCACGCGGACACCTCAAGGTTTCGTCAATCAGGTGAAGAGATGGTTAGGCAGAGACCTGCTGTCGAAACTAGGGGGAATAATGAACACGAACCAGCCGCAGGTGTGCCGGGGGCTTGCAGCACTAAGTCTTCTCTTGCTGGCACTCACAGCATGCGGAAACAGCCAGGCAACCAGCAGCAGTGTGATTGCGACCGACAACGCCACTGCGTCAGCGGACGCCACTCATTCACCCAGCGCAATTGCGTCGACGCCTTGCGGCACGGAGGAACAGCAGACGTCCCAGGATGCCGGCACCTTCATCTGTACTAAGGATGCCGCAGGCCGCCTGGTGTGGCTCGAGGCCTCTGAGTCCAAGGCGATATCGGACAAGCGTGCTGCCCATGTCGCCGCCAAGGCGGCAGCGGATAAAGCTGCCGCCGACAAGGCAGCCGCGGAAAAAGCGGCAGCGAAGGCAGCAGCGGAGAAGGCCGCGAAACTCGCGGCTAAGCAGGCTGCCGCCAAGAAGGCCGCGGAAGCGGCGGCAGCTGCTCAGGCAGCGCAGCGTGCGGCAGAAGCCAAAGCAGCCCAGGACGCCGCTGCAGCTCAAGCTGCAGCGGATCAGGCGGCCCAGCAGGCCCTCGTTGCACCGGCCGCACCGCCTGCCGCCGCTCCCTCCAACTGCGACCCGAACTACTCCGGCGCCTGCGTGCCGATCGCGTCGGATGTTGACTGTGCGGGCGGAAGCGGGAACGGTCCTGCCTATGTACAGGGACCTGTGACTGTCACGGGGTCGGACATTTACGGTCTGGACAGAGACCACGACGGCGTAGCTTGCGAAGGCTGAACCTCGCCCCTGTGGGCGCGGCGTTCCGCAGGCGTTGTCGGGTTACGGCTTCTCGACAGGTTCGCCTGCCCTCACGAGCTCCAGGCTGCGGTCCCAGAATTTCCGCGCCAGCTCGGCGTCGTACGCCTGACTGTTGGCCTTTGCCAGCGCACGCTTGATGTAAAACGCTCCGGGCACCCAGTCCCGTCCGGGTGTGGAAGTGGCAAGCCACACGAGCGTGTCGGCGCCCTGCTCGGACGACAGCAGGAACCGGCTCAGCACCGACTTGTAGGCGTGGCGGAACCAGCTCGTGGACTCCGCCGCGAAGTTGGTGGCCACGACGCCGGGGTGAAAGGCAGCCGCCGCGATGCCGTCCTTCCCGTAACGGTTCTGCAGTTCCGCGGTGAACAGGATGTTCGCCAGCTTCGCGGTGCCGTAGGCGCGGTTTGTCGAGTAGTTCCGCTCTGAATTGAGGTCCGCCAGGTCCAGCCGGCCGAAGCCGTTGGCGGCGCTGGAGGTATTGATGATGGTGGCATGGTTTGCTGTGAGAACATCCAGCAGCTCAGTAGTGAGCAGGAACGGCGCCAGGTGATTGACCTGGAACGTCCTCTCGTGGCCGTCAACGGTGAGCTCGTGGCCGCGCATGATCCCTCCGGCGTTGTTCACCAGGACGTCGATCCGCGGGTACTTTTCCCGCAGCACCGCGGCCAAAGCGCGCACCTGCGCCAGCTCCGCGAAGTCGCAGGCAAAGTAATCAGCTCCCAGTTCCGCGGCTATCGCCGCGGTCTTCTCGGGCGAACGTCCGACGACGACGATCCGCTCGCCTGCCTTACCCAGGTTCCGTGCGGCTGCTGCACCAATGCCGTCGCTGGCTCCGGTGATGACGATTGTACGGGGCATGGGTGTCCTTCGAGAGTTGAGTATCAGGGCCGCCAAACGGTATTCCTCCCCCACACACAAACGGCGCCGGGCCGGGTAATGTTCCCCGGCCCGGCGACGTCGGCGTTGCCTTTGCAGAGCCCGGTTTAAAAGTTCAAGGCCGGCCGCAGGCTGACCGCATTGCCTGCGTTCAGCAGCATAGGTGCAATGCCCAGCATCTCCTCGGTGGACCGGAGAAGCGAGTAATGGCTGTAAGACCCCTGCACCGTAGTTCCCGGAATGACGGAGGGAGCGACAATGAAGTTGGGTATAGGGGTGTCTTCGTCGAACACCACCGCTATGGCAGTCCTACCGGCTTTATATGTCGGGCTATTCAGGATCGACGGGAGCCAGCCGGCCAGCCACGTATCACCCGTGGCAATGCTGCAGTCATGCATGTCGTTGCAAACGTTCGGCGTAATGAGGGAAAAGTTCGGCAGCGTGTTGTTGGCCAAGTCGCGCTGAAGGTTCCCGGACGTCGGAGTACCCAGTGGGACGTTGTTGACTGCACAAGCGGCCCGGTCCCCCGTGCCCTGATAGTACGCCTCGGGATTGTGCCTGACCACGTACTGGCCCGAGCCTCCAAGCTGGCAGTTCGACCCCATGGATTCCTGGTAGCTCTTGTAGGTCAGCCCCCGGGTCCTCACCTGCCGGAAAATATTGTCTGCTGTAATCGGCGGGAGGTTGCTGGGGTTCGAATCCGTGGTCACTCCTTGGGTGCTGCCGGAGGTCAAAGCCAGATAGCTGGGAAGCGAAGGCAGCCCGAGGCCCGCATCACTCCACGTGGTCACTGAACCGCACTGCCTCGCCAGCTGGGTCATGTAGGGCGCGTTGGGACTGCCAATGACCTGCGAGTAGGTCTTGTTCTCGAAAATGAACCAGATCACGTGGTCATACGTGGATGGCGGAGTTGCCGTGGTGCCGCAGGGGTTCGCCCCGGGAGGTGGTGTTGTCGGCGGGGGCGGAGGCGGCGGAGGGGTCGTTCCGTTCGTCGTCAGGACCAGCTGCGGCCGGTGCGTGGTGTCGGCCACTTCCTTCGACGCGTAGATGACACCGTCGGAGGACGTGTTGTCTATGCGGAAGGAATAGGTGCCGTCGCCCTTAACGACGCTAAAGACGTCAACGTCGACAAACGTGTTGATGGTGGCAGTGCCGACCGAGGCGATCACGGTGGAGTCGGCCGCCGGCGCGTTGGACCAGGTGATGGTGTTTTCGGCCCAGGTCGTGTTCTGCACCCGCCGGAATTGGCCGCCGAGGTTGGACGGATCAGAAATGAAGAGCCGCAGCTTGGCGCCGGTTACCGTGCTCACGGTGCCAGCGACCGTAAATTTGAGGAACGACATCTCGACCGGGGAGTTATCTGCCTTCAAACCGATCGCGGTGCCGTAATTTGTGTTGGGCGTGTCCTTTTTGACCACCGCGTCTGCGGAAGGACCGATCGTGACGGTGGCTGCCTGCGCAGTCCCGCCAATGAATGAAATAGCAGAGACAAACAAAATGGTCGTGACCGCCGCTGCTAACCACTTGGCCGGCGAAACTCCGCGCCTGTGGCGCGTCCTTCCGGGTCTTTTCCGGCCAGGTACGATGTCTGATCTGGAACGCATCAGGGACTCCTTTGTCCGACGAGCGCATCACCGTTGATGCGTTCGCCCAACGTAGCCCGATGCCGTTGAGAAATAGTGGGAAATTCTGGATTTACCCTGTGAAAACCTTAGTTCTGCTCCGGAAGATCACCATTAGTATCCCCATGATTTCCGGTGAGAATAGGCAACGGAAGGGCCACCGAAATCGCGGTGCCAGCTCCCCTCCCACGATGGTCAGCTTAAATGCGGGAGAGCCCCGACCGTGTGGTTGGGGCTCTCGACCGTTTTTTCCTAATGGTTGTCCGGCGGTGACCTACTCTCCCACACCCTCCCGGGTGCAGTACCATCGGCGCTGTGGGTCTTAGCTTCCGGGTTCGGAATGGGACCGGGCGTTTCCCCCACGCTATGACCGCCGTAACCCTTGCTCCCGGCACCGTGGGGCGATGGGCCCTGGTGTGGGAAATCTGTGGTGTTACAACTGTGGTGTTGTATTCAGTTATCTTGGTTCCCGTGAAACCCGTGGGCGGGTTTGTTGGTTGGGAACCACATAGTGGACGCAAGCATGCATTGATTCTTGTGTGGTGTAAGTTGTTGGCCTATTAGTACCGGTCAGCTTCACGAGTCGTTAGTCCTCGCTTCCACATCCGGCCTATCAACCCAGTGGTCTGGCTGGGGGCCTCTCACACACAAGGTGTATGGAAATCTCATCTCGAAGCGAGCTTCCCGCTTAGATGCTTTCAGCGGTTATCCCATCCGAACGTAGCTAATCAGCGGTGCACTTGGCAGTACAACTGACACACCAGAGGTTCGTCCGTCCCGGTCCTCTCGTACTAAGGACAGCCCTTCTCAAATTTCCTGCGCGCGCAGCGGATAGGGACCGAACTGTCTCACGACGTTCTAAACCCAGCTCGCGTACCGCTTTAATGGGCGAACAGCCCAACCCTTGGGACCTACTCCAGCCCCAGGATGCGACGAGCCGACATCGAGGTGCCAAACCATGCCGTCGATATGGACTCTTGGGCAAGATCAGCCTGTTATCCCCGAGGTACCTTTTATCCGTTGAGCGACGGCCATTCCACAATGTACCGCCGGATCACTAGTCCCGACTTTCGTCCCTGCTCGAGATGTCTCTCTCACAGTCAAGCTCCCTTGTGCACTTACACTCGACACCTGATTGCCAACCAGGCTGAGGGAACCTTTGGGCGCCTCCGTTACTTTTTAGGAGGCAACCGCCCCAGTTAAACTACCCATCAGGCACTGTCCCTGACCCGGATTACGGGCCGAAGTTAGATGTCCAAAGTGACCAGAGTGGTATTTCAACGATGACTCCACCCGAACTGGCGTCCGGGCTTCAACGTCTCCCACCTATCCTACACAAGCCACTCCGAACACCAATACCAAACTATAGTAAAGGTCTCGGGGTCTTTCCGTCCTGCTGCGCGTAACGAGCATCTTTACTCGTACTGCAATTTCGCCGAGTTTATGGTTGAGACAGCGGGGAAGTCGTTACTCCATTCGTGCAGGTCGGAACTTACCCGACAAGGAATTTCGCTACCTTAGGATGGTTATAGTTACCACCGCCGTTTACTGGGGCTTGAAATTCTCAGCTTCGCCGTGAGGCTAACCGGTCCTCTTAACCTTCCAGCACCGGGCAGGAGTCAGTCCGTATACATCGTCTTGCGACTTCGCACGGACCTGTGTTTTTAGTAAACAGTCGCTTCCCCCTGGTCTCTGCGGCCCCGATCCCCTCCCACCAGCAAGTGGTGTTCAAGGTTGGGGCCCCCCTTCTCCCGAAGTTACGGGGGCATTTTGCCGAGTTCCTAACCATAATTCTCTCGATCGCCTTAGTATTCTCTACCTGATCACCTGTGTCGGTTTGGGGTACGGGCGGCTAAAACCTCGCGCCGATGCTTTTCTAGGCAGCATAGGATCACCGAATCCCCCCTTTACGGGAGTCCCGTCAGATCTCAGGCACATGAACAGCGGATTTGCCTACCGTTCGCCCTACATCCTTGGACCGGGACAACCATCGCCCGGCTCGGCTACCTTCCTGCGTCACACCTGTTAATACGCTTGCCTCCCAGGATCAGGTCCCGCGCTCCACCAAAACCCTTCACCCACAAGGGGCGTCGGGCAGGTTTCGGGCGGTTAGTATCCCCTGTTCAACATGGGCGGTTTTTCGCCGGTACGGGAATATCAACCCGTTGTCCATCGACTACGCCTGTCGGCCTCGCCTTAGGTCCCGACTTACCCAGGGCAGATTAGCTTGACCCTGGAACCCTTGATCATCCGGCGGACGGGTTTCTCACCCGTCTTTCGCTACTCATGCCTGCATTCTCACTCGTGTAGGCTCCACCGCTGGTTTACACCGCGACTTCACCGCCCACACGACGCTCCCCTACCCATCCACACTCCTGAACCACAAAGGCTTGGAAAATATGTGAATGCCACAACTTCGGCGGTGTACTTGAGCCCCGCTACATTGTCGGCGCGGAATCACTTGACCAGTGAGCTATTACGCACTCTTTTAAGGATGGCTGCTTCTAAGCCAACCTCCTGGTTGTCTTCGCAACTCCACATCCTTTCCCACTTAGCACACGCTTAGGGGCCTTAGTTGGTGGTCTGGGCTGTTTCCCTCTCGACTATGAAGCTTATCCCCCACAGTCTCACTGCTGCGCTCTCACTTACCGGCATTCGGAGTTTGGCTGACGTCAGTAACCTTGTAGGGCCCATTAGCCATCCAGTAGCTCTACCTCCGGAAAGAAACACGCAACGCTGCACCTAAATGCATTTCGGGGAGAACCAGCTATCACGAAGTTTGATTGGCCTTTCACCCCTACCCACAGCTCATCCCCTCCATTTTCAACTGAAGTGGGTTCGGTCCTCCACGACGTCTTACCGTCGCTTCAACCTGGCCATGGGTAGATCACTTCGCTTCGGGTCTAGATCACGCCACTGCAACGCCCTGTTCAGACTCGCTTTCGCTACGGCTTCCCCACACGGGTTAACCTCGCGACGTAACACTAACTCGCAGGCTCATTCTTCAAAAGGCACGCCGTCACAACTACAAGGCTGCTCCGACGGATTGTAAGCACACGGTTTCAGGTACTGTTTCACTCCCCTCCCGGGTACTTTTCACCTTTCCCTCACGGTACTGGTCCGCTATCGGTCATTAGGGAGTATTTAGGCTTATCAGGTGGTCCTGACAGATTCACACGGGATTTCTCGGGCCCCGTGCTACTTGGGATACTCATCAAAGGCGGCGCACAGCATTACGGTTACGGGGCTCACACCCTCTACGGCCGGCCTTTCAAGACCGTTCACCTATACCAGCACTCACACCTCCCCGGTCCGGCAGAACCAGGACAACAAGTCCCACAACCCCGCCCATGCAACGCCCGCCGGCTATCACACATGGAAACGGTTTAGCCTGATCCGCGTTCGCTCGCCACTACTAACGGAATCACTGTTGTTTTCTCTTCCTGCGGGTACTGAGATGTTTCACTTCCCCGCGTTCCCTCCACGCACCCTATGTGTTCAGATGCGGGTCACCAGATCACTCGCGCGTCTGGCGAGGTTTCCCCATTCGGACACCCTGGGATCACAGTCCGGTTATCGACTCCCCCAGGCTTATCGCAGATTCCTACGTCCTTCTTCGGCTCCTAATGCCAAGGCATCCACCGTGTGCTCTTAAAAACTTGACCACAAAAGATCAAAAACATTTTCTCGAGAGAACCACAGAAACCAACCACACCAACAACACCCCAAAGGGCACCACCAGCGCAGCCAGATCCAGGTTCAAATATCTTGGAAATTGCTTCTTATAAAAGATGCTCGCGTCCACTATGTAGTTCTCAAACAACAACCCCGTACCACACACCCCACACACCCCGCGCCAACAGCGCAGACAACCGTGTGATCGGTGCAGCCAGGAAACCAGAAACAAACGTCCCGGAAAAGAGTTACCCTCCCCGGTCCTGTTGCCTCAGGACCCAACAGTGTGCCAAACACTAAACCACGCAACCCCCGCCCCCGCCGTTCCAGGACAGACCCCCCAAAGGGAACCCGACCGTACTGAACCAGGACAAAAACCACGCAGCCGCTATCCGTTGATATTCCACCCATGAGCACCCGCCACAAAACATCCGTTTGTGCTGCGGGCCTTTACTCCTGACAACACCCACCCCCGGCACATACGTCCGGGAAACAGTGTTGTAGGTGCTCCTTAGAAAGGAGGTGATCCAGCCGCACCTTCCGGTACGGCTACCTTGTTACGACTTAGTCCCAATCGCCAGTCCCACCTTCGACGGCTCCCTCCCACAAGGGGTTAGGCCACCGGCTTCGGGTGTTACCAACTTTCGTGACTTGACGGGCGGTGTGTACAAGGCCCGGGAACGTATTCACCGCAGCGTTGCTGATCTGCGATTACTAGCGACTCCGACTTCATGGGGTCGAGTTGCAGACCCCAATCCGAACTGAGACCGGCTTTTTGGGATTAGCTCCACCTCACAGTATCGCAACCCTTTGTACCGGCCATTGTAGCATGCGTGAAGCCCAAGACATAAGGGGCATGATGATTTGACGTCGTCCCCACCTTCCTCCGAGTTGACCCCGGCAGTCTCCCATGAGTCCCCACCACTACGTGCTGGCAACATGGAACGAGGGTTGCGCTCGTTGCGGGACTTAACCCAACATCTCACGACACGAGCTGACGACAACCATGCACCACCTGTGAGCCGGCCCAAAAGGAGAAACCACATTTCTGCGGCGGTCCGGTCCATGTCAAGCCTTGGTAAGGTTCTTCGCGTTGCATCGAATTAATCCGCATGCTCCGCCGCTTGTGCGGGCCCCCGTCAATTCCTTTGAGTTTTAGCCTTGCGGCCGTACTCCCCAGGCGGGGCACTTAACGCGTTAGCTACGGCGCGGAAAACGTGGAATGTCCCCCACACCTAGTGCCCAACGTTTACGGCATGGACTACCAGGGTATCTAATCCTGTTCGCTCCCCATGCTTTCGCTCCTCAGCGTCAGTTAATGCCCAGAGACCTGCCTTCGCCATCGGTGTTCCTCCTGATATCTGCGCATTTCACCGCTACACCAGGAATTCCAGTCTCCCCTACATCACTCTAGTCTGCCCGTACCCACCGCAGATCCGGAGTTGAGCCCCGGACTTTCACGGCAGACGCGACAAACCGCCTACGAGCTCTTTACGCCCAATAATTCCGGATAACGCTTGCGCCCTACGTATTACCGCGGCTGCTGGCACGTAGTTAGCCGGCGCTCTTCTGCAGGTACCGTCACTTTCGCTTCTTCCCTACTGAAAGAGGTTTACAACCCGAAGGCCGTCATCCCTCACGCGGCGTCGCTGCATCAGGCTTCCGCCCGATTGTGCAGATTCCCCACTGCTGCCTCCCGTAGGAGTCTGGGCCGCGTCTCAGTCCCAGTGTGGCCGGTCACCCTCTCAGGCCGGCTACCCGTCGTCGCCTTGGTGAGCCATTACCTCACCAACAAGCTGATAGGCCGCGAGTCCATCCAAAACCACAAAAGCTTTCCACCCCCACCATGCGATGAGGAGTCATATCCGGTATTAGACCCAGTTTCCCAGGCTTATCCCAGAGTCAAGGGCAGGTTACTCACGTGTTACTCACCCGTTCGCCACTAATCCCCGGCGCAAGCACCGGATCATCGTTCGACTTGCATGTGTTAAGCACGCCGCCAGCGTTCATCCTGAGCCAGGATCAAACTCTCCGTTGAAAACAAACAGACACAACCAGGCCCCACGGAAATAACGCGGAACCAGGCTGCACAAAATTTGAAACCAGCCAAAAACACCAGACCACACCACGGGGGTGACATGGCCCGGCAATTCAACCAATTCATAAAAAAATCGGTATCAACAAACTTGGCACACTATTGAGTTCTCAAACAACAGACACACCCGGCACCACCCAAACCAAACATTCAGGATCGCTCCGGAGCAACTTTTCAAACTTACCCGATCCGGCGAAGCTTTGCAAATCAGCGTTACCGCGGATTTCCGCTTGCAGGAAGGTCCCCAACCCGTCCACAGCACACCGCTAAGCGCACCATTTTCCAGGCCATTTGAAAGGGGGTCGGTCGCTATCTTTCCGCTTCAGCGGCGGCGACTCGAAGAACATTACACGGCCCCGAACCCAACCGCAAATCGGCCTCGGATGGCGCCAGCGGGTCACCGCACGTACTCATGGGTAGGTCCTACCCGGGGCATAGGTCTGCGCGTTACCCGCTCAACTAGACAGAACAGTCTGTCTCGCATAAATTTCAGGTAGATCGACGGCCGCTTTGGGCGGAGATCCGTTTATCGCTGAAGCAGAAACGGCGGATCAATGTACATGTCCGTAGAGGAGCCCAAAATGGACGCCACCAAGTTTGAACAATTCATCGCCGAGGCGCTGACCACGGAACGGGAAACCGACACAGTTCTCGGCCCGGACGAGCTTTACGGCCTCTACACCAGCTGGTGCCTGATTCACAAGTTGCTACCGGCGGCCCCCGGCTCCCTCTTTGCAGCACTCAGGGAGCGCGGCATCGATCCGGAGAACTGCGAGCTGGCCATGACCGGCCCGGCAGCCGCCGACTACATCCTGGCGAGCGCCCCCAGCCTTATCTAGGCCGGACCACAGAAAGAGCCGATGCAAATCGGCTCTTTCCGTGTACCCAAAACCCTGCATTTGACGGAACAACGCCGTCACAACGCTTCAACGCACACATATCGCCGGCCTCTGGGGTCCGGCGGGAAAATAAAGGTACCCAATGGCCGTACAACCCGGCATTGCAGAAGGCGCAGTCCTCGGCGGAAGGTACCGGGTGGTGGAACAGATCGGTTCCGGCGCCATGGCGAACGTCTACCGCGCCGTCGACGAATCCCTCGAGCGCGAAGTGGCCCTCAAGGTCATCAACAGAAGCGACGCCGCTCCGCAGCCGGCGCGGGATGATGACGCCGAAGTCAAGGTCCTCGCGGCGCTGAACCACCACAGCCTCATCACGCTGCTTGACGCCGGCGTCGACCGCGAAGAACCAGGACGCACCCGCATTTACCTGGTGATGGAACTCGTGGAAGGCCCGGACCTCAAGCGCCGCCTCGCCGAAGGCCCGCTCACCTCCCGGCACACGGCCGAGATCGGTTATGACGTGGCGGACGCCCTCGCCTATATCCACCAAAGCGGTGTGGTCCACCGGGACGTCAAGCCCGGCAACATCCTGGTCTTTGACTACCAGCACGACGCCGCCCGCATGCACGCAAAGCTCACGGATTTCGGCATCGCCCTGATGGCTGATGCTCCGGACCTGCACGACGGCGGATTCCTTGGCACCGCGGGCTACCTCAGCCCCGAGCAGGCGAAGGCCGAACCCATCGGGCCGCCCAGCGATGTGTACTCCCTGGGCCTGGTGCTGCTCGAGAGCCTGACCGGGCAGCAGGCCTTCCCGGGTGATCCGCTGCAGAGCGCACTCGCGCGCCTCATGGACGATCCCCATATCCCTGACGACGTCGAGCCGGAGTGGCGCCTGCTCCTGGCCGCCATGACGGCACGCAATCCGGAGGACAGGCCGTCGACCACCGAGGTGAGCCAGGCCCTGTATGAGCTGTCCCTGAGCAGCCGCGGAAAGCACAAGGTGGACGCCGCCGTCATTCCGGCCGACGAGGAAGCCCGGATGCAGGCCGTGCACAGCTACGGCATCCTCGACACTCCCCCGGACGGCGCTTTCGACAGGATCACGGCACTGGCCGCCAGGCTCTTCTCCGTGCCGGTGGCCATCGTGTCGATCGTGGATCATGACCGGATCTGGTTCAAGTCCCATCACGGCGTGGACGTGGAGCAGATCAGCAGGGACCCCGGCCTGTGCGCATCAGCGATACTGCAGGACGAGCTGTGGGTAGTGGAGAACGCGCCGGAGGACCCGAGGACCCTGCTCAATCCGCTGGTCGCCGGCGAGTTCGGGCTGAAGTTCTACGCCGGAGCTCCCCTGAAGACCAAAGACGGCTACAACCTGGGTACCCTGTGCATCCTGGACTTCGAGCCGCGCTCCATGACCGCGGAGGACAACGCCAACCTTCGGGACCTGGCCGCTATGGTCATGACCGACCTCGAGCTAAGGCTCGAGGCAGCCGCCGGTCTGCCCGGCACTCCCCCGGGTCCCGCCGTCGTCAGCTAACAGCGCCAGAAGGCGCCGTCCACCAAAGTCCAATAACGACGCCGGAACGCGCGTATGTCAGGACATGCCCCCTTGGGCGGGGGTACCTCAAGTTTTTCCTAGGTTGCTGCCACCACCATGGGTGCTGTCTGTAAGCGCAATTGGGGGCGACATGGACCTGTGTTCGGCATATGTACCCGGTCTCCAATACACAGGAGGTCGGCAATGGCAGTCTTGGACATCCACATCAACGACGGGTTCGTCGCGATGGTGGACGGTTCCCTGGTTTACCACCGGGGCTTCGGGGACCGCCGCACCGCGGTCAACGATCCGAACCCGGCGCTGGCGCTAAGCCCGAGGGTCATCACCGCGAACGGCAGGGTGGTGGCCAGCCGGACGTACCCGGTGGGGGCACCCGTCCCGCCGCGCGGGAGGCCGCAGCCGCTGCGGCCGGACCCGGCGAACCCCCGGCAGTTTCTCGCCCGGCGGGGCTACTGGGCCAGCTACTTCCCGCCCCGGACACTGATCGCCGAGACGGGGAGCACCATCCAGGTCATGGTGCACAACAACCTCGCGCAGCCACACGAGATGCGGTTCCATCGGGCAGGGCCGGGCGGGGCCGACATCGGCTCCGGTCCGGTGGCGCCAGGGAAGTCGAAGCTCCTGCAGTTTCCTGCGCCGCTGCCCGGGACCTATGTGTACACCGATCCGGGCAACCAGCCGGTGGAACGGACGCTGGGCCTGTACGGCGCACTGGTGGTGATCGATCCACGCAACGCGTGGCGGCTAGCGCCCGGGAAAGCGGAGTTCGAACGCCAGTGGCTCTGGCTGTGCCACGACCTGGATTCCAACTGGGCGCGGATCGCCTCGCGGGGGCAGACGGTGGATCCGCTCGCCACCCCGGCGGTGCCGAACTATTTCACGCTCAACGGTTTTGCCGGCATCCAGTCGCTGGCCGTCACCACGGACCCGGCGTTCAACGACCGGCGGCATGAGGACACGCTGCCCTCGGGCCACCCCCGCGAGACTGACGTGCGCAACTTCAGCGCCTCCCCGGGCGCGGGGGCGGTGCGCACCGGGCACCTCATGCGGATGGTCAACGCCGGCATCGTGGACCACCAGCTCCACTACCACGGCAACCATGTCTGGACCGTCCGCGCCAACGGCATTGACTTCCCAAGGTCGCACGGTCGGGTATCGCCGCAGGGCGACGTGCAGCTCCAGCAGTGGGAGGACACCATCCAGCTGCAGCCGCTGGAACGGAAGGAGGCGGTGATCCCGGTCAGGCGGCCGCCGGAGGTGGTGGACCAGGTATGGAACGCGCGGACCGAGGACTGGACCTACCCGATGCACTGCCATGCGGAGCCGTCGCAGACGGCGCGCGGCGGGCTGTACCCGGGCGGGCTGGTGGCTGACTGGGTGCTGGCCGCCCAGCCTGTCCCCGAGCAGGGCACGCCGCCCACGGCTGAGGACTCACACCACACGTTCCGGAGCCAGGTGGAGTTCTCGTCGGACCAGCCCCACGAAGGCAGTCCGGAAACCGAGTTCGCGCTGAAACCGGACGTCTCATTGGAGATGGACTTCTTCAACCGGAAGTTCGATTTCCCTGACGGTTCCGAGCATGAGATGTGGAGCTTCGAGGCCAACGATTCCGGCCGGCAATTCCCCGGGAGCACGGTGCGGATGCGGGAGGGCCAGCTGTTCCACGCAACCATCAAACCCAGCAAGAGAGTCCACACGATCCACTGGCACGGCATCGAACCGGACCCGCGGAACGACGGCGTGGGCCACACATCGTTCGAGGTCACGGGTCATTACACGTACCAGTGGAGGCCGGACCTTGCCGAACGGGGCAACCCCAACCGCGGCTCGGCGGGAACCTACTTCTACCACTGCCATGTGAACACCCCGCTGCACGTCCAGATGGGCATGTTCGGTGCCATCGTCATCGATCCTCCGCCCAATCCGGCCATGCCCGCCCCGGCCGGGACGCGCCGTCATACGTTTGAGGGTCCGCTGTATGACATCGCCACCGAAACCCTGATCGCGCCGTACTCCATCGATCCACGGTGGCACGACATGAACCACGCCGCGGGGCTGAACGGTGAGGATGCGGGGCTGAACCGCTTCGACCCCAGGCATTTTTTCCTCCTGGGCGGCAACATCCCCGGCCGGCCCAAGGGTGACGACAGGGTCTGGGCGGTCTCCCAGATGCGGGCCAACGTGGTCCGGAACGGCAAGCATCCGACGCTCGTGCGGTACGTCAACGTGGACTACTTCCCCACCCTGACCACCATCACGGACGCCGCGGGCAGGCCGGCACGGATCGCCGAACTGATCGCCCACGACGGCCGGGCGTTCTGGACGACGCCCAGCCCCACCGGCCCGGCAGTGCAGCCCTCGATCGCCGGCCAGCCGCTCCTGACCAACATCATCAAGTCCGGCGCCGCGGAGAAGTTCGACTTCCTGCTGCATCCGCCCGCTCCCGGAAAGTACACCATCAGCGTCCAGTTCCTGCACTGGATCACGTCGAAGGTCCTCGCCACAAAGACGGTAACGGTCACCGCGGCTTGAGCGGTCCCAACGGACCGCTTGTTAAAGCTCGACGGCGGGAGGGCGCCAGCGTCGCCGCCCACCCGTCGTCGGGGTCACCTTGGGATCCCCGTCCGGGGTCCTGCACCGGCGATGCGAGCCCGCACAGCAGCCCGATGCCGCCTGGTCCTTGGACCGCTTGCGGTGTTTGGGGGCTAGTTGCCGGCGGTCCAGCTGCCCGGGTCAGTCTCCGGCGGTCAGCCACCCGGCAGGAGCCGGCGCCAGCCGCGGGTGATGCATGCCCAGATCGCCGCCATGGTGGCCGCGGCGGCGGCGAGTGTCAGCGCCGCGGTGACTGTCTGCCCGGCGGCGAAGAAACGGATGGTGAATCCGGTGAGGTAGGCGAGCCCGACGGCGGCCGCCACCCCCAGCGTGAACAGGACCAGTCCCGCGGCGGTACTGAAGACGCGCCCTGCGGTGCTCGGCTTGCCGGTGCCCGGTTCGCCCCTGCGCGGTTTGCCGGTGCGCGGTTTGCCGGTGCCCGGCCGGGCGGTCGCGCCCGGCTCGGCCGCGTCCCATTCCGCGCCGTCAGGGTCGGGATCGTCGGCCCCGGTCCGGCTCAGCTGCAGCAGGTCGGCGGCACCGGCTTCGGTAGTACCGCCCGAGACCCAGCCGCCCTCAGCCCTCCCGGGTTCAGCCCGGCCGGCCCCAGCGGTACCGGTGCCGTCGGCGATCGGGTGCGGACCGGCGTCGGGCGTCACTACAGCGAAAGTGGCACCGGGCTCACCAAGTTCGCCCGGCTCACCCTGACCCTCAGGCGTCCCGCCGGGATCCCCGAATCCCGTGCCGGCGGGCGCGTCTGCTTCCGGATCGGCGTCGGTGCGGACGCGCCGGCCGCGGCGGCGCTTGCCGACCGCCGTCGTCGGCTGTTCCCAGACCTCGGCCAGGGTGGTGAACCCGCGCTGGGCGGCGATCGCGAGCACGATCCGTGCGCAGGCCAGGGCGTGGGTCCGCGGCTCGTGCTGCTCAACCGGCGGAAGATCCAGGGCGGTGAGCACGTCGCTGAGGCGGTGCTGCGGCAGGGTCAGGTGGTCCTGGGCGAGGTGCAGTGCGCAGTAGAAGTCCTTGGCCGGCAGGTCCAGGTGCTGATGCTCGGTGGCTTTGCGCATCACGGAGGCGTCATAGGCGGCGTCGAACGCCACGAGCGGGTCCTCGCAGACGAACTGCAGGATCCCTTCGAGGGACATCTCCCAGTCGGCGGCGTTCTGGACGTCCTCTTCTGTGATGCCGTGGAGCTCCACGTTGATGGGGTCAAAGTCGTCGATGCCGGGCGGCGGCTTGATGAGCCACGACGCCGCGTCCACGATGTGCCCGTCCCGGACCTTCACCAGGCCGACGGCGCACACCGAGCCGCGGTGGCTGTTGGCCGTTTCGAAATCGATGGCCGTAAAACTGATTCCTGACATCCGTGCCTCCCCAGGGCATAGCACGGGAGGCCGCAAGCGCCTTTGCTTGTGACCTCCCGCACATGACTTCGCTATTCTTGCAGAAGGGATGCCGGATTACGTCCCTTGGTGAAAATGTGACGTGCGCCATTCAGCCAATGAAAAGACCGTTGACACGCTGCCCGGCCCGGAGTACCACGGCCTTGGGCGGTCCAATTCCGGGCCGCCGCAGGTGATTCCGCAAGCATTAGGAGCACGTTATGCCTGTCGCCGTCGTCCTGGATTTTGCCGGGGCAACACTGGAGCAGTACGACCAAGTCATCGAGAAAATGGGCTTCACCAAGGGCGGTGCCGGCGCGCCGGGCGGCCTGACACACTGGGTGGCCGCCACTGAAAACGGGATCCGCGTGGTGGACACGTGGAAGAGCAGGGAGGCCTTCGAGGCGTTCGCCCGCGAGAAGATCGATCCCATCACCGCCGAAGTGGGCATTACCGATAAGCCCGATGTGACGTTTTACGAGGTTCACAACTACCTGACCGAGGGTCCGGCCGCCTGACCGGCGCGCACCAGTTCAAGATTCAACGCTTCAAAGGAGAAGCATCATGGCCGTTTCACTCGTCCTCCACCGTGTTGCCGATTACGACGCATGGCGCAAGGTCTACGACTCCGTCGCCGGCATGCAGAACGACGGCGGCGTCACCCAGCAGTCGGTCCACCGGATGGCAGATGATCCGAACAATGTCCTGGTTATCCATCACTTCGACAATGTGGAGACCGCAAGGGCGTTCTTCGCCAGCCCGGAACTGAAGGACGCCATGCAGCGCGCCGGCGTCCAGGGCGAACCCCGGATCGAGTTCTTCGAGTAACTCGCTGGTTCTCCAGTATTAGGAAAGCCCGACGGCGGGTGGCCGGCCATGTCAGCCGGCCACCCGCCGTCGTGGTTATGCACGTTCCGCCGGTTGAGCCTGTCGACCGCTGGTTGAGCCCGTCGAAACCTGTTTGCAGGCGGTTCCGTCACCGCCCAGGGTTCGGATCGACCCCCTCGGCGGTTCCCAATCCGCCGTCGTCCGGGCCTGCAACATCTGAGACTTCGATCAGCGGAACGGCCTGGGTTGTGGGCTCGCTATGGTGCGAATGGTCTTTTTGCCGGGCCTCCTGGAGATGCTGTTCCAGCTTCTCCTCTGCGTCGCGGCGGCGCTGGCCAACTGTGCGCATCTGCTGGGTGGTGGGTGCCGCATGCGCGTGCAAGTGCGGCCCGTGATCGGGAAAGAACTCGCTCATAGTGGAATCGTCCCACCTGACAGGCCGGGTGGCTACCTCCCCGGCGGCCGGTGCAAGCCGCCGGTGAATCCACCCGTTACTGGCCGTTCAGCGGCCTGCCATTCTGGGTTCATCCTGCTTCCGACAGCTAACGAAAGGATGCGACGATGCCGCTCTACCTGTCCAAATTCAGCTACACACCGGAGACATGGGCACGGCTGATCAACAACCCTGAAGACCGACGAAAGGCCGCGAAGGCCTACATCGAATCCGTCGGCGGGAAGCTCCACGGATTCTGGTACGCCTTCGGCACCCACGATGGTTTCAACCTTTGGGAGGCCCCGGACAATGTCTCCATGGCCGCGGTTGCCCTGGCCATCAGCGGAGGCGGTGCACTGAGCTCATTCGAAACTACGGTGCTCCTGACAGTCGAGGAATCGATGGAATCCATGCGGCAGGCCGCCCAGATCAAGTACCAGTCTCCAGGCGCTGCGCAGCAGCAGCCCGAGGTCACTGTCGACTGAGCCTCCCCCGCTGGTTGAGCCTGCCGAAACCCCGCACCGCGAGGTCCCGACAGGCTCGATCAGCGGCGTTAGCGCTCCGGGTTGAGGTCCTTGCGGAAGATCACCGTGCCGTTGGCGTTGCGGAGGCTGACGGAGAAGACATCGTCCTCGCCGAGGTCCACGTGGCCGAAGTACTGGCTTTCGCCGCTGCGCGGGGACTCGCCTGCGTAGGCGCCCGCCCGGGAGAACACCACCTCGGGGCCGAAGGTGCCGTCCATCTGGTTGGGCCCGAAGCTGCCGGCATTGATGGGGCCGCCGACGAACTCCCAGAAGGGGTCGAAGTCCTGGAAGGCTGCGCGCTCGGGCGAGTAGTGGTGGGCGGCGGTGTAGTGCACGTCGGCAGTGAGCCAGACGACGTTTTTAACCCGGTTGCGCTTGAACGCGGACAGCACGCGCGCGATCTCGAGTTCCTTGCCCAAGGGGGCACCGGCGTCGCGGTTGGAAAGGGATTCCTGGGCGGCGGGTCCGTCCGGGACGATGATGCCGAGCGGGAGGTCCGCGGCGATCACCTTCCACGTTGCCTTGGACTTGCTGACCTCGCGGATAAGCCAGTCGGCCTGCTCCTGGCCCAGAATGTGGGTGAGGTTCGTTTCCTTGCCGTCGGTGTTGGGGTCCTTGAAGGTCCGCATGTCCAGGCAGAAAACGTCCAGCTGCGGGCCGCGGGTGATCTTGCGGTAGATGCGGGCCGGTTCGAACCCGGTGCTGCCGTCGCTGAGTTGGGCGATGGGCTGGTATTCCTGCCAGGCCTGGCGGCCCCGGGCGGCGAGGACGTCCACGCGGCGCTCGGTGTAGCGGGCGTCGGTGAGGATCTGGCCGGGGTACCAGTTGTTGTGCGTCTCGTGGTCGTCCCACTGGGCGATGACCGGGACCTCGGCGTAGAGGGCGCGGATGTTCTTGTCCATCATGTTGTAGCGGTGCCGGCCGCGGTATTCCTCGAGCGTTTCGGCCACCTTGGAGACCTCTTCGGTCACGAGGTTGCGCCAGATCTGGCCGTCGGGCTCGGTGACCTGGGCGGCGATGGGGCCGTCGGCGTAGATGGTGTCGCCCGAGTGGATGAAGAAGTCCGGCTTGGTGGCGAGCATGGCCGCATAGCCGCGCATGCCGCCGATCTCCTCATTGATGCCCCAGCCCTGGCCGGCGGTGTCGCCGGTCCAGACGAAGCTCTGGCCGCGCTTGGTCCCTGCGCTGCGGGACCAAGCGCTGTTGGCCTTCGAACCGGGTGCGGTGCTGAACGAGCCGCGGGCGGTCTCGCCTGCGTTGCCGTCCGGGTCCTCGAAGTGCATGCTGAGCGCGAAGCGGGTCCCCGCCGGGAGGTCGCGGGCGGCGATCTTCGAGGTGAAGTCGGTGGCGTCGCTGGCGGTCGTGCCACGGAGCACCCGGCTGAAGGCGCGGTTGCCACGGAGCGCGGACCCGTCCTCGTCGACGGCCACCAGGTTGGCGACCAGACGGCCCGCTCCCGACGCGCGCGACCACAGGACGCCCGAGTTGGTGGTGACATCACCGGTAGAGATACCGGACGGGAGGGTCAGGCGGCTGCGGACCAAGGGAACCGCGGCTGGCCGGGCTGCGTGGGCGGGGACAACCAGGGAAGGCGCGACGGCGGCAGCACCGGCAGCGGCGATGGCACCCTTGAGGACATTACGGCGGGAGAGAGCAGTCATGTGCCCCATCGTTGACGGACCGGGTTAAGGGGCGGCGACGGCTGGGTGAACCGGGTGAAGCACACGGGTGACGGAGTGATGGTGGCATAAGCGGAAAAGATTCAGTGAAAACGAAGCCGACAACTTTGTGTCGTCGAATGGAAGCCTTTCAGGCGTCCTGCAAGGTTTTCCCAAGGTTTCCCCGAAAGGCTTGCTGCGCCTGAGGCTGAAACTCATGGGCCTGTCTATAGTCCGCCAATCAACGGCGATTGAGCACCACCGAAAATGGGTCACTTCTTACATTGGATGAAAACATGCGAACCCTTTCAGCACGCCGCTATGCCCTCGCAGTCCTCTTCGCAGGAGGGCTCCTTGCCGCTCCGCAACCCGCGAATGCAGCGCCGCCCAAAGTCAGCGGCCCTCCAGAAGATCTTCACTTTGTTTTGCCAGCTGGCACAGCGTGTCCGGGCTTCGAACTGCACGCCGACGGCACTGATTCACAGGTCCTCACTACGACATTCACCAACAGCGCGGGCGATGTCGTCAGAACCTTCGCTTCGGGCAAGGGCTATAACCTTACGTACACAAACGCAGAAACCAAGGCGACCATTTCCTTCCCGTCCTCTCAAATCACTGAGGACACAATCTTCCACAAGGACGGCACCAGGACCGTCACGAACACCGGCGATTTCGGAATCATCATGTTCCCCACAGATATTCCGGCCGGACCCAGCACGACCCAGTACAGCGGACGGGTTGTGTACACCGCCGATGCGGACAATAACTTCAAAATACTGCGCGTGAAGGCAACCGAGTTCGACGTCTGTGAGGCTCTGAGCTAGAGACACGGGTGAAATAGGAGCCCGCGGGCAGCGAACTGTCCCTATGGGATGGTGGGGTCCGCGGGCTTCCTGCCGTGCTCGTCGACGGCCAGCAGGTGCTGGACCACGGGTGAAGGGGCCAGGGATGGCCGGGATGAACCGTGTGAAGCACACCGGTGACAACCAGATCGAATTCCTTGACAAATAATGAAATTGTCTTCCCAATCGCGAGAAGCAGGGTCTAAGATCCTGCACCTAGGCATTAATCAAAGTAGATATGCCGAGAGCTGACCCTTAGTTTCGGGCAAGGGTAAATGAGTGGGAAATTTGATGCATTGCATCTTTCCTCGCGGCAACTCATTTGCGGGCTCCTTTATGGGGGTCCGCTTTACAAGCGCTAATCATCGCTGAAGACTTAACGCCACTCCCGCGCATTATGCGTCGTTGTGTTTGGCATGCACATTTTCAAAGCGACATCTTGGACGGAGTTTGCCATGAAGAAATTGCTACTACTGACAGGACTGCTCACAGGCCTTGTGGCGGGCACGGGAGCCGTCGCTGCCACCGCCGCTCCAGAACCCATCGGAACAGTCACCCTGACTCTTCGAGAGTGCGGATACCGAATCGAGGCCGTCGTAACGGGAAAGGCGGGCGTGAACGAACTTGGGAATGGAGCCACAATTTTTACCGCTCCAGGCCAGGAAGTAACGCTCACCAATGTTAAGACCGGCGAAAGCGTCACGTTCGGCATCACGGGCGCGAGCCACGTCAACACAGTTTCCGCTAATCGTGTCGAAATAACGGCGACTGGAAGGAATGTATTGACGATCCCGGAAGGAGACAGGAAGGGCGTCTATCTAACAGTTGGTTCGGTCACGTACGTCCTTGACGGAAGAGGGAGGCAAATCAGCCCCTTCGAAGGCACAGGGCAAGTGACGGACATCTGCGCACTGCTCGCGTAAGAACAATCTGACGAGACAGAACGGGTGGCTGGCATCTCTGCCAGCCACCCGCCGTCGTACGTGATCTGAAAAGCAGCTCAGCGCGACGGGACCTCGTCCACGAAAGCCACCGGTGCGACGGCCTGCTGGTACAGCTTGAGGGCGTCCTCAACGGCGAGGTTGCCGAAGTTCAGGGACAGCTGCAGGCCTTCGAGCTGGGCGTTGGCACTTTCGGCAGCGCTGACCTTTTCGCCAAGAGCGCGGGAGTTCGCGAAGTTCGTGGCCAGCGCCGCGGCGACCGACAGGATCACCGCCGCGAGGCAGAGGACCCGCCACACCACGGAGTCCTCCTGCAGGTTGAAGATGCCTTGGATCGCCTCGGTGAATCCCGTGCCTCCAACGGCGGGGCCAGCAGTAAGCATGGCGGCCAGGGCGCTGCCCACGATGCTGATGTTGGAGAGCCTGTTCCGGCGCGGCCGCTCGCGTCCCAGATAAGTCCGGATGGCCTGCTGCTTCTGGTCAATGCGGTCGGACAGCCGTTGCCGAGGTTCCGCGGATTCGTCCATGGTCAAGTACAGCCTTTCTCCCCCCGTCGGCGTTTTGGGTTCAGGATCCCACCGCACCCATGCCGGGTCCAGACTCAGCAACACCACCGAATTGCCACAAACCCAGCCAAGCGGCCGGCAGAAGAATCGGTGATGAGTGGGCTTTCTGGGCCACGGCCCGGGCCCGCTTGTTACCCGTAGGGGCGGCTCAGCGCGAGGGCACGGCGTCGACGAAGGCTACGTGGGAGACATATTGCTTGTAGAGCATCGCTGCTTCGTCGGTGGCAATGTGGCCGAAGCCCAGGGACAGCTGCAGCCCTTCCAGCTGCGCGATGGCCGTCTCTGCTGCGGTGACCTTTTCGGCCAAAGCCTGGGAATTCGCGAAGTTCGTGGCGAGCCCGGCCCCGACGGACAGGATTACCGCTCCCAGGCAAAGGACCCGCCACACCACGGAAGAGTCGCCCAGGGAGAACATGCTCTGGACTGATGCAGTGAAGCCAGTGCCCCCGAACGCCGGGCCAGCAGTGAACAGGGCGGCCAGCACACTGCCCACCACACTGAATTCGGTGAGCTTGTGCCGTCGAGGCCGCAGCCGATCCAGGTAGGACCGCAGTGCCGACTGCTTTTCTTCGATGCGGTCGGACAGCTTCTGGCGCGTCTCCGGCGAGTCGTCCATGGCGGCATCAACCTCCCTCTCCGACGGTGTTTGCGATCAGGATCCCACCGGCCCTAAATCCGGTCCATAGCCGGAATAGCGCAGAGGCCACGCCGGCGGCTCAGGATCGTTACCGAGTTCGCGGGAACGCTTCGAGAACGCCGGAGCGCTCCGGCGAGCGGGAAGCTCTCCGGCGAATTCGGGGCGCGGGCGAGGCCAAGCCCGGTGGGGCAGAGGTGATCCGAGCGAGACAGGGTTGTCTCCCTGTCCGGTGCAGGCAGGCTTGTGTACGTTAATCCCACGGGACTGCAATGGCGCAGCCGCCGAGCTGGGCAGCGGACGAGAGGCGACGAGTTGGCAAAGACGAGCATGGCGAAGACGCCCGGAGCAGCACCCAGACTGGCCACGGCATTGGCCATCGTCCTCGGCACCGGGGACATCAACAACGGGAAGTCGGGCACAGAGCAGATACCGGTCCGGCTGCGGGCCTGGGACGGGTCCGAAGCGGGCCCCGAGGATGCCCCGCTGGTTGAGTTCACGTCCCGCCGGGCGCTGCGGCGGATCCTCTGGTCGCCGGGGCAGCTGGGGCTGAGCCGCGCGTACGTCGCGGGCGAGATCACGGCCCATGGCGACATCTTCGCCGCTTTCGCCGCGCTGAGCTCCGCCGGTAAGTTTGCCGAGCCCGGCCCGTTCAGTCCGCTGACGCCACGGGAAGTATGGACGCTGGTGAAGACCGGCGTCCGGCTAGGCGCGCTGGGCCCCAACCCCGCTCCCCCGCCGGAGGAAGCGAAACTGGAGAAGCACGGCAGACGGCACTCGAAGAAACGGGACGCCGCCGCTATTTCACACCATTACGACGTAGGCAACGACTTTTACCGGCTGGTCCTCGGTCCGTCGCTGGTCTACTCGTGCGCTGTCTGGTCCGACGAGAACACTGACCTGGAAGCGGCGCAGGAGGAGAAGCTCGATCTGGTCTGCCGGAAGCTCGGACTGGCCCCGGGCATGCGGGTGCTGGACGTGGGCTGCGGCTGGGGAAGCTTCGCGCTGCATGCGGCCAGGCGGTACGGGGTGAGGTTGGTGGGCATCACCCTGTCCATCGAGCAGGCTGAGCTTGCCCGCAAACGCGTGGCCGAGGCCGGACTGACGGAACTAGTGGAGATCCGCGTCCAGGACTACCGCGATGTGAACGACGGCCCCTACGACGCGATCAGCTCCATCGGCATGTCCGAGCACGTCGGCCGCGAACAGCTGGGCCGCTACGTCTCGCAGCTTCATGGACTGCTGCGGCCCGGCGGGCGGCTGCTCAACCACGCCATCTCGTGGAACGCCGGGCCCGCCGAGGACGATCCCGATTCCTTCATCCCCCGTTACGTCTTCCCCGACGGCGAGATGCTGAGCCTGGGTGACATGATCGTGGCAATGGAGGGTAGCGGCTTCGAGGTGCTCGACGTCGAGGCCCTCCGCCGGCACTACGCCCTGACACTGCGGGCCTGGGTGAAGAACCTCGAGGGACACTGGGACGAGGCAGTCCGGCTCACCTCCGAAGGCCGGGCCCGCATTTGGCGCCTGTACATGGCGGCCAGCGCTCTCGGCTTCGAGGGCGGGCTGACCGGTGTGAACCAGGTGCTGCTGCAGAAGGCCGGCGGCGAGGAACCGCCGCTGCTGCTGAGGAACTGGGCGGTCTGAGGGGCAGTGACCCCGTCGAAACCAAGAAAATCCACATAAGGAGCAAGGACAATGGCTAACATTCTGATCGTCGTTTCGGCCGCCGATTCGCTGACCATGAAGGATGGCAGCCAGCACCCCACTGGATTCTGGGCCGAGGAGCTGGTGGTGGCGCACCGGACCCTGCAGCAGGCCGGACACAACGTGGATTTCGCCACCCCCGGCGGCGTCAAACCCACGGTGGACAAGCTGAGCCTGCAGCCCGAGACGGTCGGCAGCGAGGAGAGGGCGGAGGACTTCCGCACCTATCTGGACATGATCGAGGTGGACCTTTTCGCACCCCTGGTGCTGGCCGACGTCGACATGTCCGGATACGACGCCGTCGTCCTGCCGGGCGGGCACGGCCCCATGGCGGACCTCTTCCAGGACAGGGACCTCGGGCGGATCCTCGCGGAGGCCGACGGCGTCGGCAAGATCATCGCGCCGTTCTGCCACGGCCCCGCGGGCCTGCTCAGCGCCACGGCCGACGACGGCGCGTTCACTTTCGCGGGCCGCAAAGTCACGGTGTTCGCCAACTCGGAGGAACTCGGCGGCGGCACCGGCGAGAACACTCCGTGGCTTGTGGAGACGGCGCTGCGGGAGAAGGGCGCGAACGTGGAGACCGGCCCGGACTGGGCCAGCCACGTGGTCCGCGAGGGCAACCTGATCAGCGGCCAGAACCCGCAGTCCAGCGAGGACGTGGCCAAGGAGGTCATCAAGGCCCTCGCCGAATAAAACGGAACCGCCGCGTACTTTCGCGCGGGGTGTCAGAAAGTGCCGGCATCAACGACAAAGCGGTACCGCACGTCGCTTGCGAGGACGCGCTCATAGGCGTCGTTGATTTTGCTCGCCGGAATTACCTCCACCTCCGCACCGAGGCCCCGGACTGCACAGAAGTTGAGCATCTCCTGCGTCTGACGAATGCCGCCCATCTTTGATCCGGCCAGGTTCCGCCGGGAGGCCACAAGAGACCAGGCTCGTTGGGACAGCGGCTTCGAAGGCAGACCCACCAGGACCATGGTGCCATCCAAGGCAAGCAGCGAAAGGTATTGGTCGACGTCGATATCGGCCGAGACCGTGTTGATAATCAGGTCAAAGTGCCCCGCCAAGACTACGAACGTGGCAGGGTCCGACGTGGCGTAGTAGTGCTGCGCCCCGAGGCCGAGCGCGTCTTCCTGCTTCTTGAGTGACTGGCTGAGCACCGTGACTTCCGCGCCTATGGCAGCCGCGATCTTGACACCCATGTGGCCCAGACCGCCCATGCCGATAATGGCCACTCGCTTCCCAGGCCCGGCGTTCCAGTTCCGCAGCGGCGAGTACATGGTGATACCGGCGCACAGCAGAGGGGCCGCGGCATGAAGCGAAATGCCGTCCGGAATCCCCAAGACGTAGTTCTCGTCCACCACGATGCTGGTGCTGTAGCCGCCTGCGGTCGGTAGCCCGTCCCGGCCCACCGAGTTGTACGTACTGACGGAGCCCACGAGGCAGTGCTGTTCCTCGCCGGCACGGCAGTTGACGCAGTCACGGCAGGAGTCAACAAAGCATCCCACGCCCACACGGTCGCCCATTGCATAGCGCGTCACCTTCGCTCCGACCGCCTCAACGACTCCGGCAATCTCGTGCCCGACGACCACCGGATACTTCACGCTCGCCCAATCGCCGCGCGCCGTATGGATATCGGAGTGACAGATCCCGGTGAATTTGATGGCGATTTGGACCTCGAACTCGCCGGGCTCACGGCGTTCAACGGTGCCGGGTTGCAAGGGAGCCGTGGGCGAGGTTGCGACATAGGCTTTGGCAAGGGTGGGCATGGTGCCTCCGTATTCTTTAGGTGGCCAGCGAGGGCTCAGACGCCGGGACGAACCCGAGGGCCTTGTCCACCACGTTTTCCAGTGGTTGGCCGCTGCAGTACCGCTTCAGGTTGTCCACGAACAGCTTGCCCAGATCGTCGAGATAGTCCTCGCTGTCACCGCTCATGTGGGGTGTGATGATGACGTTGTCCATGTTCCAGAGGGCATGCCCGGCGGGCAGGGGCTCCGGGTGGACGACGTCGAGGGCCGCGCCGGCGATGGAGCCCGAGGCCAGCGCTTCGGTCAGTGCACCAGTGCTGACGAGTTCCCCGCGGCCAACGTTGATCAGGTGTGCGGAGGGCTTCATCGCGGCCAGGACGTCGGCGTTGACCAGTCCCCTGGTGTCCGCGGTCAGGGGCGCGGCGAGGACCAGGTAATCGTAGCCGTGGACGACCTCAACGAGGTCGGCCGACGAGTGGATCCGTCCAAAGTCGCAGTCCCCGGGCCGGCCGGCCCGGGCGGCCCCGTCCACGTCCATGCCTACGGCGCGAAAGAGCCGGGCGGTCTCCCGGCCGATGGACCCGGTTCCCACCACCAGGACGCTCTGGCCGTGGATTTTGCGTGTGACCCGGTGCTGCCAGCGCTGTTGCTGCTGCAGCCTGAACGAGCCCTGTGCGTCCTTGGCCATGTCCAGCACAAAACCCAGCGCGAACTCCGCGATGGCCCGGCTCAGCACGCCGCGGGAGTTTGTGTAGGTAATGTCGCTGGCGACCAGCTCGTCAAACATCAGCTGGCTGACACCCGCTGCCGTGGCATGGACCCACTGCAGGGACGAGGCGGCGCCCCAGTTCTCCCGTAAGGCCGGCGAGAACGAGTGCCACTGATACAGCACGTCCGCACCGTCCAGAGCCTCCGCAAGGCCGTCGGCCTTGGTCAGCCGCACCTCGGCAAGCTCTTCGACCTCCGTCAGGCGGAGCGGCAGCGCCTCGCGATAAAGGGCCGCGACGACGGGACGCCGCTCCGGGGCAGTCACGGCTTTGCCGTTGCGGCGGCGCTGTCCGCGTAGTTGCCGGCTAAGGCATCGATGGCGGACAACACAGCGGCGGTGAACTCCGCCGTCGACGAGGTTCCACCGACGTCCCGGGTCCCGAGGCCGTCCCGAAGGGCAGATTCAAACCCGGCTTGCAGATGGGCGCCGGCCTCGGGGTGGCCGAGGTGCTCCAGCATCATGGCCCCCGACCAGATCTGCCCCACCGGGTTCGCCAGGCCCTTACCCGCGATGTCAGGGGCCGAACCATGGACCGGCTCGAACAGGGACGGGAAGTCCCCCTCGGGGTTCAGGTTGGCGCTCGGTGCCAGGCCGATGGAGCCGGTCGCGGCACTGCCCAGGTCGGAGAGGATGTCGCCGAACAGGTTGGAGGCCACGATGACGTCCAGGGTCCAGGGCTTCAGGACCAGGTGGGCTGCGAGTGCATCCACCAGTTCGCTGGTGAGAGTGACATCGGGATACTCGCGGACGGCCTCGGCGACCACCTCATCCCAAAACGGCATGGTGTGCACGATGCCGTTGCTCTTCGTGGCCGAGGTCAGTTGCCCGCGCCTGGATGCGGCCAACCGGGCCGCATAGTGCGCTGCCCGCAACACGCCCAGCCGTGTGAAGACGGTGGTCTGCATGGCACATTCCTCGGGCTGCCCGCGGTACATCCGCCCGCCCACCTCCGAGTACTCGCCCTCGTTGTTTTCCCGGACGATCAGCAGATCGATCGGTTCCTTGGCCGCGAGGGGCGACGTGACGCCGTCGAGCGTTTTGACCGGGCGGAGGTTGATGTACTGCTGGAACTCCCGGCGGATCGGGATGAGCAGTCCCCACAGCGATTCGGCATCGGGCACCTCCGGGGACCCGACGGCGCCCAGGAAGATGGCGTCGTGTTTGGCGAGCTGGTCCAGGCCGTCAGCGGCCATCATCCGGCCGTGCCGGGAATAGTACTCGGATCCCCACTCGAAGTAGGTGAACTCCAGATTCAGCGAATGAAGTTCCGCGATGCGTTCAAGGCAGTCGACCGCCGCGGGGACAACTTCGTTCCCGATGCCGTCGCCCGGAATAACAGCGATCTTGTGCGTACTCATGACTTCTTCCGTTCCGGCACGCCGCCCGGCAGCTGCTGCCAGCGGGCGCCCGTTCCTCCAAGGTTGACAATGGTGCTTTTAGGCTCGGTCATCTCATGGAGCGCATACCTGACGCCTTCCCGCCCCACGCCGGATTTCTTGAAACCGCCGAACGGCATGGAGTCGATACGGACGTCGCTGGTCTCGTTGATCACCACGGCCCCCACGTGCAGTTTCTCCGCGACGGCCAGTGCACGGTCAATGGACTGAGTGAAAATGCCGGCCTGAAGTCCGTAGTCGGAGCTGTTGGCGGCATGGACCGCGTCTGAGACGCTGATGAAGGGCATGAGGCTGACGACAGGACCGAACACTTCCTCGCGGATCACCCGGCACTCCGCCGGCACATCGGTGAGGACCGTCGGCTCGTAATATGCATTCCGCCGCTTCCCCCCGGCGTGGACGCGCGCCCCGGCAGCCGCGGCCTCTTCGACCCATTCCTCCACCCTCCGGGCTTCCGCCTCGGAAATGAGGGGGCCCACGTCAGTGCTGCGGTCGAGCTTCGGACCGGTTTTCAACGCCTTTGTGCCGCTGGTTACCCGCTCGAGGACTTCCTCGAACAGCGAGATGTGAATGTAGACCCGCTGAACCGACAGGCAGTTCTGCCCGGCCACACCAAAGGCCCCGGCCACGATGGCATCCGCGGCCTGGACCGCATCCGCATCGGAGCAGACAATCGTGGCGTTGTTCCCACCCAGCTCCGAGAGGATCTTCTTGGACCCTGCGGTCGCCGCAATGCGGTCCGCAGTTCGCGGGCCGCCGGTGAAGGAAATCAGGTCGATCTGCTCATCGCCCACCAGCGCTTCGGACACGCCGGGTCCGGAGACGATGGCGGCAATGCGTCCGGAGGGGACACCCGCTTCGAGCAGCAACTGGACAAAGGCCAGGCCGGTCAGCGGGGTACGGCCGGAAGGCTTAAGGACGACGCCGTTGCCTCCTATCAGGGCCGGGCCCAGCTTATGTGCCACGAGGTTCAGCGGATCGTTGAAAGGGGTGATGGCCGCGATGATCCCCACCGGCTTCCGGCTGTACCAGCCGATCTTTCCCGCACCGGCCATGCTGTCCTCGAACCCCAGGGTCTCCCCCGTAAGTTCTCCGGAAGCGGCAGCCGAAAGCCGCAGGGTCTCAATGCAGCGGCGTACCTCACGCTCTGCCTCTGTGATGGTCTTGCTGCTCTCCGCGGCGATGATCCTGGCGAATCGCCCCGACTGACCGGCGAGAAGCTGTGCTGCAGTCTCCAATGCCTGCCGGCGGGAGCGAAGGGGCCAGTCTGCCCCCTGAAGGTGATTGTGGATGTGTGCGACGGCCCGGCGGACGTCCTGGGGCGAAGAGGAACAGACTCGGCCTAGCAGAATGCCGTCTTCAGGGTCCCGTATTTCCAGGATCATGTCGCTGGTCTGCCATTGGCCCTCGAAGAAGGCACCACCGGGAAGGTTAGCGATTTCTGCGCGGCTGTACCCTGTTTCCGGGCGCGCTTCACCCAGGGTTGTTGATGACGTCATGTGATCCCGTGCCTACTTGACCCGGTCAATGATCTTCGCTGCTGCCCCGATGAAGGGCAGGAACCATGGCGGGCCGAAGTGACCCGGCACGGGCGGGTTTTTCAGGTCTTCCCAGACGTTGGCACTCTTGTCCCCGCCCATGTAGTGGGCCATCCTCTTGCCCATGTGGGCGGCCATCTGCACGCCATGTCCGCTGTAGCAGAGCGAGTAGAAGAGCCCGTCGTGGACGCCTGCGTGGACCATCTGGTCCATCGAGAGATCCACCAGGCCGCCCCAGATGTAGTCCACCCTGGCGTTGGAGAGGTAGGGGAAAAGTTCGAGCATGGCCTTGCGCAGGATCTCCGCGCTCTTCACATCCGAGTCCGGGCTGGAGAGGGCAAAGCGTGCGCGGCCGCCGAAGAGGAGCCTGTTGTCCGGGGTGATCCGGAAGTAGTAGGTCAGCATCTTGCTGTCCGAAGCCATGCGCCGGTTGGGCAGGATCCGGTTAACGACGTCCTCGGGGAGCGGCTCGGTGCAGATGATGAAGCTGCCAACGGGGATTACCCGGCGCTGCAGCCATGGGGTGGCACCACCGGTGTAGCCGCTGGTGGCCACGAGGACCTGCTTGGCGCGGCTGATGCCCCGCGTGGTGTGGACGTCGTGCACGGTTCCGGAGACCTTTGTCAGCTCGGTGACTGCCGCGTTCTCGCAGATGTCCGCTCCGGTGGCAGCAGCCACCTTCGCCAGCCCATGCACGAACTTGCCCACATGCAGGCCTGCACCCATTGGGTCCATCATCGCGCCCTGGTAGAAGTCAGTGCCGATTTCGCTGTGGATCTCGGATTTGGGAATGACCGTGACGTGGTGGTCGACCAACTTGGCCAGCAGCTCCTGCGACTTCAGGAAGCCCTCATTGTGCGACTCATGGTAGGCCAGCGAGAGCTTGCCGAAGCGGTTGAAGTCGCAGTCGATGGCGTGATCGTGGACGAGCTTCTCGATGCTGTCGATCGCGTCGTTGTACTCACGGAAGTACTCCACCGCACGAGCCTCACCGTAGCGCTTGACCGCGGTGCTGAAGCCGATGGCCAACCCGGTCGTCGCCATTCCCCCGTTACGGCCGGACGCACCCCACCCCACGGTGTGACGCTCGAAAACAGCAACACTGGCGCCCTGCTGGGCGAATTCCAGGGCCGCAGACAAGCCGGTAAAACCGGCGCCGATAATCGCGACATCAACGTTCTCCGGTACCGGGGTGCGCCGATAGTCGGCCGAAGGCTCGGCAGTGTCCAGCCAGTAGGGGATGAGTTTCATCGGTTGACCTTTCGCCTCGTCGTCGGTCTACAGACCGAGGTGCTTGTTGAGCTCGTCCAGGGACTTAACCGTGAAGAGGTTGTAGCCCTCGGTGATGGGGTCATAGCCGCGGTCCAGCATCACGAGGTTACGGAAGCCCATGTCGTGCATCGGATGCATGTCGTACCGGGTGTGCGAGGAGACGTGCAGGAAGTCCTCCGGCTTGGCGTTCAGGGTGTCCAGCATGTACTCGAATGCCTGGTACCGCGGCTTGTAGGCCTGGGCCTGCTCAGCAGTGTAGACGGCGTGGAAGTCTGCGCCGAGCTTGGGAATGCTGATGTCCAGGAAGCTGGTGTCCGCATTGGACAGAGCCACCAGCTTGTAGTTGTCGCCCATGAGCTTCAGCGGAGCCGGCACGTCCTCGTGGGCAACCCAGCCGCGGACAGCCTCAGCGAACGCTGCGCCGGCGCCTTCGGTCGGCCCAATGCCCCACCGCTTGCACACCCGGTCAAAGGAATCCTGCAAGATCTGCTCGTACGGCTTGTAGTCGCCAAGGACCTCGTCGAACCGGTACCCACGGAACTGCTTCTTGAAGGTCGGCCACTGCTCCTCAGAGATGCGGCCATCCAGAAGTCGACGCGTGGTGGGGTCGATGTCGAAG
The DNA here is from genome assembly GCF_046536215.2 of Arthrobacter globiformis. GTDB lineage: Bacteria > Actinomycetota > Actinomycetes > Actinomycetales > Micrococcaceae > Arthrobacter > Arthrobacter globiformis_E. Next base: position 1,734,146 of record NZ_CM143421.1, read on the forward strand.
TTGATCAGGGTGCCGTAGACATCGAAGGAGATGTACTTCGGCCGGAAGCTTGTGGTCGCCATGATTCATCCGTTCAGTAGAAATTCTATGCGGGGGCCGGGCGGCTGGCCAGGGGATGTCAGCTGACCCAGCTGCCGGTTTCTTCCAGGCTGGAAGACACTTCAGCCCGTTGCTCTCGACTGTAGGCGCCACGATTGTCAATTGTCAACGATTTTTACTGCGAGTCCTTCGCAACAGCACGCGATGGGCAATCAACAGCTTTTATTTATCGTCAATTGTTGACAATCTGCGATCAGGAGAGTTCCATTGCTGATGGATGCGGAACGAGATCCGGATCACAAACCGCATGAAGCAACACGCATTGTCACCTCCATTCGAAGGGAAGCACCATGAGGACCATTAGCAAGATCCAGACGGCGGCCGCAGGCCTGGCCGTTCTGTTGTCATTGAGCGCCTGTGGCGGTACTGCTGCCAGTGATACGGCCCCGGACAGCTCGAAGACCTCGAACACCTCGGACATCTCGGAGGGCATCACCCCTGACGAGGCCGCGGTCAAGCTGTTGCCGCAGTCCATTAAGGACAAGGGCGAGCTCACGGTCGCGATGGACCTGCATTACCCGCCCACGACCTTCCTGGCTGACGACAACCAGACGCCGATCGGCCTGAACCCGGACATCGCCCGGCTCCTGGCGAAGAAGCTGGACCTGAAGCTGAAGTTCGTGGACACGAAGTTCGACACGATCGTACCCGGCCTGGACGGCGGCCGCTTCGACTTCACCGCTACCACGATGTCCAAGACGGAAGAGCGGCTCAAGGTCCTGGACATGATCGATTACTTCAAGGCCGGCAACTCCGTGGCCGTGGCCGCCGGGAACCCGCTGAACCTGACCGTTGAGACCTTGTGCGGTAAGAACATCGCCGTCACCCAGGGCTCGACCGCCCAGCTCAAGCGCCTCCCGGCCCTTAACGAGCAGACCTGCACCTCCAAGGGACAGCCGGCGATCAACGCCGTGACTCTGCCCAACGTCCAGGAGGCCCTGACCCAGCTGCACTCCAAGCGGATCGACGGCGTCCTCTACGACACGACCTCCCTCGGGTGGGCCGCGAAGCAGCAGCCCGGCTCCTTCACCCTCCTCGGCCGGGTCAACGTCGGCTCCAGCGATCTGACCGCCATCGGCCTGAAGAAGGGCTCACCGCTGACCCCGGCCATGCAGGCAGCGCTCCAGTCCGTCCTCAAGAGCCCGGAGTACAAGAAGTCCCTCGAAAACTGGGGCCTGGAGTCCGGGGCCATCACCGACGCCAAGCTGAACTAGCGGGAGCCCCTTCATGGTCACAGCTATTGACAAAGGAAGCAGGTCAACGATGGTTGGCATTGACCCAGCGCTGAAGCCACGTCTTCGGCTTCGGACTCCGGCCGAGTACGCCGGATGGGTCCTCAGCATTCTCGTGGGCGTCGGGATCCTCGTCTCCGTCCTGACCAACCCGAATTTCAGGTGGGATGTTGTCGGGAAGTACTTCTTCGCCGAGTCGATCCTGCGCGGTCTGATGCTCACGATCTTTTTGACCTTTGCCAGCATGGCCCTGGGAACCCTGCTGGGTCTGTTCCTGGCGGTCATGCGGGCCTCGCACGTGAAGCCGGTGTCCATCGCGGCGGGGCTTTACATCACCTTGTTCCGCGGCACCCCGGTCCTGGTCCAGCTGATTTTCTGGTTCAACATCTCCGCGCTGTACCCGAATCTATCCATCGGGATCCCGTTCACGAACATCAGCACGGCCGTGGACACGAATGCGATTATGGGCCCGATCACCGCAGCCCTGGTCGGGTTGACCCTGAACCAGGCCGCCTACATGGCCGAGATCATCCGCGGCGGGTTCTCCGCCGTCGGCAAGGGCCAGATCGAGGCCGCGGATTCCCTGGGCATGAGCGCATCGATGAAGATGCGCAAGGTCATCATCCCCCAGGCGATGCCCTCGATCATCCCGGCCACCGGTAACCAGTTCATCGGCATGTTCAAGGAAACCTCCCTCGTCAGTGTCCTCGGGGTTGCCGAACTGCTGCAGAGCGCGCAACTGATCTACGCCCGCACCTACGAGACCATCCCGCTGCTCATCGTGGCCAGCCTCTGGTACCTGGTGATGACCCTGCTGCTGAGCTACCCGCAGTCCAAGCTCGAACAGAAATACTCCCGTTCAACCTCCAGGCTTCCCCGGAAAGCGAAAAAGGTTGTCCTGACAGCACCGGAAGGTATTGCCCGATGAGTACCGACGGCACCATTCACGCCCGTAAAATCCGCAAGTCCTTCGGCTCCAAAACAGTCCTGAAAGACATTGACCTGGACATCGCCAGCGGGGAGATCTGCTGCATCATTGGCCCGTCCGGCTCCGGCAAGTCCACCGTCCTGCGCTGCATCAACGGCCTGGAAACCGTCGACACCGGCGTCCTGAAGGTCAACGGCGAGAACTTCGGCTACCACGAAACCGACACCGCTTACCACGCCCTGCGCCCGAAGGAACTCGCCGAACAGCGCACCCGGGTCGGCATGGTCTTCCAGCAGTTCAACCTCTTCCCCAACATGACTGCCAAGGAAAACATCATGTCCGGTCCGGTCCTGGTCAAGGGCGCGGACAAAAAACAAGCCGCAAAACGGGCAGAGGAACTGCTGGCCAGCGTCGGCCTGGCCGGGTTCGGGGACTACTACCCCGCCCAGCTCTCCGGCGGCCAGCAGCAGCGCGTCGCCATCGCCAGGTCTCTGGCCATGGACCCCGAGATCATGCTCTTCGACGAACCCACTTCCGCCCTCGACCCCGAAAAAGTCGGCGAAGTCCTTATGGTCATGCAGGACCTGGCCAAGAAGGGCATGACCATGGTCGTCGTCACCCACGAAATGGGCTTCGCCCGGGAAGTGGCTGACTCCCTGATCTTCATGGACGACGGCTGCGTCGTCGAACGCGGCGATGCCCGCGAAGTCCTCCGCAACCCCAAGGAAGCCCGCACCAAGTCCTTCCTGGACAAGGTGATCTGACATGACCGACGGAAAGCTCGCAGTCATCGGCCTCGGCAGCATCGGATCCATGGCCCTCTGGCAGGCCTCCCGCCTCACCGACTCCGTGGCGGGTTTCGAAGCCGCCGCGCCCGCCCACGGCCGCAGCGCCGTCGGCGGGGACACCCGGCTCTTCCGCATGATCTACCGCGGCAACCCCGGCTACTACCCCATTCTGGAACGCTCCCGCAGCCTCTGGGCCGAACTCGAAGCGGAAACCGGACAGGACATCCTGACCCGCTGCGGCGGACTCTCCATCGGCACCAAAGACGGCGCCTACCTCACTGCCCTGCTCCAAACCACCAGGACCAACGGGGCCGAGCACATCATCCTCAGCCGCGAGGAAATGGCCGAACGCTATCCCCAGCACAACCTGCGCCCGGACGACGTCGCCGTCTATGACCCCAACGCCGGCGCCCTGCGCACCGACCGAGCCGTCACCGCCGCCATCGCCGCCGCCCAGGCCAACGGGGCCACAATCCACACCAACACACCTATCGACGGCATTACCGAAACCCACGACGGCGTGGTCATCACCTCCGGTGGGAAGTCCTGGACCTTCGAAAACGTCATCATCTCTTCCGGCGGATGGTCCCAACGGCTCATGCCGGACTATCTAAAGGCAGCAACCCAAACTAAGCGGATCTTCCTGACCTGGTTCGTCGCCAAAGACGCAGCCGAATTTACACCGGACAAGTTCCCGGTTTTCATCCGAATTCATGACGACCGCTCCATGTATGGCGCACCCGCCGTGGACGGGGTCACCGTCAAAGCCACCCTGGACGGCCGCGGCGCAGCAGCGCCCAACGCGGACTCAGTGCCAAGGGAACTCACCCCGGCAGAAATCACCGAGACCACCGAAACCGTCACCGAGTTCTTCCCCGGCCTCTACCCCAACATCGTCCGCTCCGATGCCTTCCCGGACCTTTACACCCGGGACGGACATCCGCTGCTTGGCCCGCTGGAGGAAGGCAGCAGGATCTACTGCGCCACCGGCTTCTCCGGCGCTGGTTTCAAGAACGCCACCGGCTTCGGCGAAATCGCTGCTCACGAGGCCCTGGGCAAACAAACCATCGAGGGCCTGGATTTCGTCCGCCCCCAACGTTCAACCAACTGACCGCCCCCATCCGTGGACAAAGGGCGATCCTTCGCATATCGCCAATTGTTGACAATCTACATTTCCTGAGAAAGTATGAAGCCATGGCAACTCTTAGCCCCATCCTCAAGCAGGCGACGCCGGTGGTCGTTGATTACGCAGCCGGCTCCTGGATCCACGCCACCGACGGCAAAAAGTATCTGGATTTCACCACCGGCATCGGTGTCACCAGCACGGGCCACTGCCACCCGGACGTCGTCGCTGCAGCCCGCGAGCAGGTGGGCAAGATTGTCCATGCCCAATACACCACCGTGATGCACAAGCCACTCCTCGAGCTCACGGAAAAGTTGGGAGAATTCCTGCCCTCGGGTCTGGACAGCGTCTTCTACGCCACCTCGGGCTCCGAAGCCGTGGAAGCTTCAGTGCGCCTGGCCCGGATGGCAACCGGCCGACCGAACATCATCTCCTTCCAGGGAGGCTTCCACGGGCGCACTGTCGGAGCAGCCTCGCTCACCACTGCAGGAACGAAATTCCGTTCAGGGTTCTCCCCGCTGATGAGCGGCGTGCATATTGCACCCTTCCCGCACGCCTACCGGTACGGCTGGGATGAAGAAACAGCGGTTGCCTTCGCCCTGAAGGAACTGGACCACCTCCTGGTCAGCATCAGCAGCCCCAGTGACACCGCCGGTTTCATTATCGAACCCGTCCTCGGTGATGGCGGCTATATTCCCACCCCGGTGGCATTCCTGCAGGGCTTGCGGGAACGCGCCGACCGGCACGGGATCGTCCTCATCGTGGACGAAGTCCAGGCCGGCGTGGGCCGCACCGGCAAGTTCTGGGGACACGACTGGGCGGGCATCACCCCGGACGTTGTCATCACCGCCAAGGGCCTCGCCAGCGGATACCCCATTTCGGCGATTGCCGCCTCGACGGAGCTGATGGGCAAGGCATGGCCTGGCTCCCAGGGCGGCACCTACGGCGGAAACGCCGTCGCCGCCGCAGCCGGGGTCGCCACCCTGGGCGTCATTGAGCGCGAGAACCTGGTGTCGAATGCACTGGTTCGAGGGGACGAGCTTCGCTCCGGACTTGAAGGCCTCAAGGCTCAATTTACGGCTATTGGAGATGTTCGGGGCCGTGGCCTTATGCAGTCCGTCGAATTCACCGCAGCAGACGGAACTCCGGATGCCGCCACCGCGCTGGCCGTCCAGCAGGCCGCCGTCAAGGAGGAGCTCCTGCTCCTCACATGCGGCCCCTACGGCAACGTCATCCGGATCATTCCGGCCCTCAACGTCAGCAGCGACGAGATCCAGAGCGGTCTCGCCAGGTTCACCCAAGCCCTGAAAGCGGCCACCTACTAGTCCTTCCTCCGATTCTTGAAAGCATTGATATGAGCACATCATTTGAACCCTCAGGCCTGCAGAAGGACCTGTTTATCGACGGCGCCTGGCAGCAGGCCGCCAGCGGCGCGACGTTCCCGGTGGAGAACCCGGCCACCCATGAGGTCATCGCCCGGGTGGCCGATGGCGGGCCTGACGAGGCCCGCGCAGCCATTGAGGCTGCCGGCCGGGCCCAGGCAGAGTGGGCGAAGTCCACGCCCCGGGAACGGGCTGACATCCTGCGCCGTGCCTTTGAACTGGTCATCGCCAACACGGACCGTCTGGCCGCCATCATGACCGCCGAGATGGGCAAGCCCCTGGCCGAGGCAAGGGGCGAAGTGGCCTACGGCGCCGACATGCTCCGCTGGTTCTCGGAAGAAGCCGTCCGCATCGGCGGAGACAACGCCACCTCCAATGACGGGAACACCCGGATCATGATCACCAAGGAACCCGTTGGTCCCTGCGTGCTGGTCACCCCCTGGAACTTCCCGCTGGCCATGGGCACCCGCAAGATCGCCCCCGCCGTGGCCGCCGGCTGCACCATGGTCTTCAAGCCTGCCGAACTGACCCCGCTGACCTCCCTGGCCCTCGTGGACATCTTCAAGCAGGCAGGCCTGCCTGACGGTGTGCTGAACGTCGTCACCACCTCCAGCGCCTCCAGCGTCGTGGGAACCTGGATGAGCAGCGGCATCGCCCGCAAGGTCAGCTTCACCGGCTCCACTGAGGTGGGCAAGATTCTGTTGCGCCAGGCGGCGGACAACGTCATGCGCTCGTCGATGGAACTGGGCGGCAACGCCCCGTTTATCGTCCTGGCCGACGCGGACATCGAAAAGGCCGTCGACGGTGCCCTGAAGGCCAAGATGCGGAACATGGGCGAGGCCTGCACCGCCGCAAACCGTTTCTTCGTCCACCGTTCCGTCGTTGAGGAATTCGGTGAGAAGTTCGCCAAGCGGATCTCCGAGCTGAAGGTAGGCAACGGCGCACTGGCGGGTACCGACGTCGGACCCCTGATCGAGCAGAAGGGCCTGGACAAAGTTGAAAGCCTCGTCAAGGATGCGGTCACCAAGGGCGCGCGGATCCTCACCGGCGGGACACGTCCGGAAGGCCCGGGATACTTCTTCACCCCCACCGTCCTGACCGACGTGACCGCCGATGCGGAACTAATGAGCACCGAGATCTTCGGTCCGGTCGCGGCGATTACGGCCTTCGACAGCGAGGATGACGTCATCCGCCTTGCCAACGACACCGAATGGGGTCTGGTTGGCTACGTCTTTACTGAGAACATGGACAAGGCCTTGCGCTTCTCCGCAGAACTGGAAGTGGGCATGGTCGGGCTGAACACCGGCCTGGTCTCCAATCCTGCGGCGCCGTTCGGGGGCGTCAAGCAGTCCGGGCTGGGACGCGAAGGCGGCAAGGTTGGAATCGAAGAATTCCTTGAGACCAAGTACACCGCAATAGCGGTCTAGCGAGCCAGTTAGTCGAAGAAATGAAATGAGGGGGATGTCAATGGCGGCACCAGAGGGACTGTTCGTACTGGAAGGAAGGCCCACAGCGCAACTGATTGCAGATCAGCTGCGGGAACAAATCGTCCAAGGAACCTTCCGCCCCGGGCAGCAGATCAACGAATCTCTACTGGCCGGCCAGCTTCAAACGTCCCGGGGACCTCTTCGGGAGGCGCTGCAGCGTCTGTGCCAGGAAGGAATCCTGGTCAGCCATCGCAACCGCGGAGTGTTCGTCCTTGAGCTTTCGCTGGCGGACGTCAAGGAGATCTACGCCGTCCGTGAGTCCGTGGAACTCGCCGCTGCGAATACGCTGCTCGACTCCGGACAGCAGGAAATCAACCACACGTGCGAGGTGCTGGGGGGAATCCTCCGGGATATGGAAAAGCAGGTGGCAGTCTCGGATTGGCAGGCCATCGCGCGGCTGGACATGGAGTTCCACACTGCCCTCGTTGCAGGTGCCGGCAACACACGCCTGAGCAGGATCTACAAGACCCTGGCGGCGGAATCAAGGATGTGCATTCTCAACCTTGAAGTCGCCTACCCTCGGGTGGATGTTCTGGTGCAGGAACACCAGAACATCCTTGACCTGTTGGAGGCAGCAGACCGCAAGGGACTCCAGGGCGCCATCAAACGGCACATGCAAAAAGGTGTGGAGGACCTCACCGCCACCAGGCCGGACATCGATATCACCGCTTAGGCACTCATTTGGCGCAACTCCAGTGAAGAGGAGGCCAGGTCCAGTGGACCCGGCCTCCTTTTTTGTTTTTGTGCAGCCCTGCGGGAGGACGGGACTTAGACGATATGAAGTGTGGTCGGGGGTCCTACACGTCCGGGCCGGCCATTATCGCCGGGCGGTCCTGCAGCGCCAGCTTGATGTGGGTCGGTGCCATGTTCCGAGAGGGTGGCGCTGCAGGGCCTGTTCCCGGCGGTGATGTCCTTTATCCCGGGACGGGCAGGTTCTGGCAGGAGTACGGGGGGCCGGGGCCTTCTGTTTCACAGCGTCCGTGGGTTGCCATTAGCGGCTCCCGTGGCCTGCGAAGCTGCTGCGGGGTGCAATGGTAGTGCCACATGTGAGGTTGGGAGGTCCCGGCTATGTTCGAGCATACTTTCATTGGTCTTGATGTTCACGCGGTCAACGTCGTTGGGCACGCATTGAACCCGGACACTAGTGAGATCACACGGCATACCATGGCGCCTGACCCGGCCGTGGTGCTGGAGTGGGTCAGTCGGTTCGAGCCGCCCGTCAAGGTCGTCTACGAATCGGGCCCGACAGGGTTTGTCCTGGCACGCCATCTGCGGGTTGCGGGGATCAATTGCGTGGTCGCAGCATCCTCGAAGCTGCTGCGCGCACCCGGGGACCGGGTGAAAACCGACCGGCGGGACGCCAGGGTGCTGGCCGAAATGCTCGCGGTCGGTTCGGTCACCGAGGTCCGCATCCCGGCCCCTGACGAAGAGTCCCTGCGGGATCTGTCGCGGCTGCGCTCCGGTGCGGCCAGGGACCTCGCGCACGCCCGCCAGCACGTGAACGCCATCCTCTTGCGCCACGGCATCCGCTATCCGAAAGCCACCCGGTGGACAAAAGAACACCGTCTTTGGCTGCACCGCCAGCACTTTGACGAACCGGCGCTTCAGTTCACCTACGACGCCGATGTCGAGCAAGCCGAGCTGCTCGCCGCGCACCTGGCACGCATCGACAAACAGGTCGCCGCCACTGCCGGTGCGTGCCGCTATGCTCCAGTGATTGCCGCCCTGATGTGCCTTCGTGGCATCCAGCTCACGACCGCCTTCGGGCTGGCCGTGGAGATCGGCGACTGGACCCGCTTCACCGGCTCGACCATCGGGTCCTATCTCGGCCTGGTTCCCAGCGAAGAGTCCTCCGGCCCGTCACGCCACCAAGGCCCGATCACCAAGGCCGGGAACACCTACGCCCGCAAACTCCTGATCGAGGCAGCCTGGCAGCACCGACGCCCCTACGCCCGGCCCGGGGAACGGCTGCTGCGCCAGCTGGAGCTCGTCGCCCCGGCAACCCGCATCCGCGCCCTGGAAGGAAACCACCGGCTGCATCACAAATGGGAAGCCTTCGATCACCGCCACAAGATGTCAGTGAAGGCCAACACCGCAATCGCCCGCGAGTTGGCAGGCTGGTGCTGGTCACTGGCCACCCCGCTCCAGCAAAGGCAACCCATGGCAGAACCCTGACCAGAACGTGCCTCCGAAAACGGTGGAAATGCGCTGGCAAGCAACCGGAGCCAACTCGAGAATGGACTATGAGCAGGCGGATCCAACCGTCGACGCTCGACCTTAGACACCGATAACGCTCCCGCCGAACACATCGTCATGCGGTACCCAACCCGCGAATATCAGTCTGACACTGCCCAGTCGACACAAGACCCGCCACAACACACCCCACCAGACCGGACCGCACAGGATGAGCGGCCCCCGGAACCAAGACCGGGAGCCGCTCATCTATGCCTCTTGACAACTGAAGCTACATATCAGTCCGGCAGGGGGTCTGGAGGATGGCCGCATGCTTGACTGTGCTGGAAGGGAAATACCTTGGCTGCAAGCCGCACCTCTGGAACCGGTGAGAGTGTCCCCCGCCGCACAGTTGAATGCTGTTCTTGTCGGGATGGTTGAGGCGACGTCAAACACCGGCTTGTTCTGGGGCACCCAGTCTCTTCCGCCAGCGGCGGCAAGGCGGGCGCACAAGCAGCGTATTACGTTGGATGTGGGGATGAAGCGGCCGATGAACACTGTCGATCTGGCATCGCACAGGCACATAAGGAGCCAGGGAGCGACTGCGGTGATTCGATGACGACAGCGGGGCCGCTGGCGGTGGCCAGCAATCCGTAATAGGCGCCATTGGGACTCCCGGCTGATGGTTAGGACAGACGCGACCAAGATGATCGTCAGTCCGTGGACGCACGCGCCGCCGCGTTCCAGTTCCGCCGGAAGAGCGATATACAGCTGGTTGGCTGCCAGGAGATTGACACTGTAGAAGGCCGCGAACCCGATGAACTTTTTCTCTTTGAGGCAGCAGCAAAGGCCCGACGGCGGTGACCCCGGCGGGCAGCTCGGCTAGAGTTTTGGGGGCTTGTGGCCGGGGGGGCGGGCAGGAAGAGCCAGAAGACCAGAGACGTTGCGTCATAAGAGCCTCAGGGCCGGTGCAAGTTGCAGCGAACTGTTGGACGGGCACTTCGATGCCGATGCCCGCAACTCGAATTGGTCATCGATGTGACAGGAAATCTGCAAAGCTCAAGGGCCCGAGCCCGTTGCAACACGGTGCTCAGGCCCTCGAGCTTGGGCTCTAATCCAACGAGCCCGTCCCACTTCTAAAAACGGGTCTTGGCCTGGGTTTAGAGTCCGAGGTGCTTGTTCAGCTCGTCCAGCGACTTAACAGTGAAGATGTCGTAGCCCGGAGCGAAGGGTTCAGCGCCACGGTCCAGCATAATAAGGTCCCGGAAACCCAGGTTGTGCATCGGGATGTGGTCGTACAGTGGGTGCGAGGAGACGTGGAGGAAGTCCTCGGGTTTGGCGTTCAGGGTATCGAGCATGTACTCAAACGCCTGGAGGCGCGGCTTGTACGCCTGGGCCTGTTCAGCGGTAAACACAGCGTGCCACTCTGCGCCGAGCTTGGGAATGCTGATCTCCAGGAAGCTGTTGTCCGCGTTGGACAGAGCCACCAGCTTGTAGTTGCCGCCCTGGAGCTTGAGCGCGGCCGGAACGTCCTCGTGGGCAATGGAGTTGCGTACAGCCTCAGCGAGCTCTGCGCCGGCACCGGGGGTCGGCCCAATGCCAAACCGCTTGCATGCGCGGTCAAAGGCATTCTGAAGGATCTGCTCGTAGGGCTTGTAGTCGCCATTGACCTCGTCGAACCGGTATGCACGGAAAATCTTCTTGAAGGCCAGCCACTGCTCTTCGGGGATGCGGCCATCGAGAAGGCGTTGGGTGGTGGGATAGATGTTGAAGTTGATAAGCGTGCCGTAGACATCATAAGAGATGTACTTCGGGCGGAAGTTCGTGTCTGCCATGGTTCGTCCGTTCTTAGTTACCTTGTATTTTTGGGAAGGGGCTTGGATTTCAACAAGTGGTCTTTTGTTGAATGATTGATGCTCAACCCAGAGCCAGTGAGGTGACTTTCCTGTCCGGTCCGAGGAACCTGGCAGGGTTCATGAAACTGACGTCTGTGGCCGTTGTTCCGTCCACCACGAGGTCTGCGGCAATTGCTCCCAGGGCAGTGGCCATCTTGAAGCCGTGACCTGAGAATCCGGCCGCGACGACGACGCCTGCCATTCCGGGAACCGCCCCCAACAGCCCGGTCGCGTCAGGTAAATGACCGTCCGCACACGTGGCAACCCGCACCGGCTCCGGAATCAGTTCCGGAATGAATTCACGGACCCATGCCCGGATGGTGTCCAAATGCTTAGGATCCCAAGTAGGAGGCTTCTCCATGGACTCCACCTCGTCCAGGTAGACGCTCCCCACGACTTTCAGCGTCCAGCCGTCAGCGCTCGGGAACCCGTAGAGCTGGGCTTTGTCCGGCCTTCCGTCTTCCTCCGCCCGCCTGACAAAGACCGGCATGTCTTCCCTGCAAAATGCCGCTGGATTCACAGCGGGGAACCAGGTCAGGACCTGCGGCAGGACTGAAAGGTGAACGCCGAGCTCCTTGCACACTGCTCCCGCACCGTTGCCCTGCGAGATGATCACTCGGGAGGCGATGATTTCTTCCTGATCCGACCGGACGATATACCGGTCACCGTATGGCTCAACTCTGTGTGCTTTCCGGTTTCCCAGGAACCTGGCGCCAAGCCGCGTAGCCTCCATGAGTGCGGCGGTCACGGCCTTCTCTGAATTCAGGTAACCGCCCTCAGGATCAAAGATTGTCACATCCCCGTCCCTGATCACGTGTTCGGGGTATCTTGCTCTGGCTTCATCGCCCCGGAGAAACTCGAAGTCAAGACCATTGTCTTTCCCGGCGGCAAGGAGCGATGCCAGTCGCGGATTGTGCTCGTCATATATCGTGACGGCGCCGGTCGTATTGAGCAGGCGGGTCCCGCTGGTTTTCTCCAGATCGCGCCACAGATCCTGTGACCTCTGCAAAAGGGAAGTGTAATGCCCGCCCTCCGCGTATACCTTCCGGAAAAGGCGCGATTCGCCGGCGTATGCGGAAAAAGGGCCGGGGATCGAAAACCTGTCTATTCCAATCACGCGCTGACCGCGGGAGGCGAGCTGCCAACTCGCCATGCTTCCAACCGAGCCGACTCCGACGATCACAACGTCCGTTTCGAGTGCAGTCATGCTTCTACCTTGCTTTCCCTTAGTGCAAGCCGTTGTCCCGCTCCGGGCTGCCTCTGAAGGGCCATACCGTCGGCTGTGCTTCCAGTCAGTTCAGCGTAGGACACAAGAAGGTCCTAATTAAGGGCCTATGGGACAATGCATTGTTTCCAAAAACGAAAGAAGCAGGAGATGGACCTCACATCGATAGATGATTTGGAGTTTTTTGAACAGATCTCCCGTTCCCAGAGCCTTACTGAAGCCGCCAGGAACTGGGGAAAGTCGGTGTCCGCGGTGAGCAAACGCCTTGCCGCGCTCGAGTCCCGGCTAGGGGTACCACTGGTCCGGCGCAGCACGCGCCGACTGATGCTCACCGAAGAGGGGCGGCGCTATGCGACAGGCGCCGTGGCCATCCTGCAGCAGAAAACTGATCTCGAAGACGCCCTGTCCGCACAGCACGGCGAGCTCAAGGGACGCCTTACTGTGCATTCGTCCTTGGGGATCGGCCGTAAGCACATTGCGCCGCTGCTCGGGGAGTTCGTCCGGCAGCATCCATTGATCCAAATAGACCTGGAGCTTTCCCCACTGCCTTTGAACATCTCGGGGACGAGTTTCGACATCGCCATCCGCGTAGGCGGACTTTCGGATTCCAGGCTCAAGGTAAAACTCCTGGCACGGAACCGAAGGATTGTGTGCGCGGCGCCCAGCTACATTGACACCGCCCCGCCGCTGCGGACCATTAGGGACCTGGAGCGGCACAACTGCATCGTCCTGCGGGAAAACAATGCCGACTACTCGTTGTGGCGCTTTGGCGAGAAAGGCCAGGACTACGTAGACGTCACGGGCAGCATGATCAGCGACGACGGGGATGTGGTGACCGACTGGTGCGTCCAGGGCCTCGGCTTGATCATGCGCTCCAGCTGGCACGTCAACCCGCTGATTCAACAGGAAGCACTTCAGCAGGTCCTCCCGGACATCCCGACCCCCAGCGCCGACATTTATGCTCTCTACCCCGCCACGGCCAGGACACCCCGCCGAATCAGCGCGGCCATTGAGCACCTGCGCCAGGGGCTGGCGGCGAGGCTGGGTTCCTAACGAGGGCAAGGCCGCCGTCAATGACGGAATTCCTGGCGGCTGTTCGGGTGCGGGCGATCTGCCCATCTACTGCTTATTTCGTTTCTGGAAATAATGCATTGTCCCAAGCGCCCTTAATCAGTTTCTTCTTGTCTCGTACGCTGGTCTGGCCGGCAGCCATCCACAGCCGCTGCAAACGACAGGAAAAAGACCATGAACCCACCCGTGACCACCACGGCCACCTCGCCCCCGGCAGCCCAGGACATAACGCCCAGCCCGGTGCTTGCAATGCTGCACACAGTGCCCGGCTTGGTACCGGGCATGGAAACCCTGGCCGCCGGCACGGTTCCCCGCCTCCGCGTCCTGCACTACGTGGACGAGTCATTGCTCCAAGACACCATTGCCGCGGGAACAACGCCAGGACACGTTCGACGGCGGCTGGTCGACTATGCCCGCTACGCCGAGGAATCGGGTGCCCAGGCATTGTTGGTGAGCTGTTCCTCCATAGGCGAGGCGGCAACCGCCGCCGCGGATTTCGTCTCCATCCCTGTCCTTCGCATCGACACCCCAATGGCCGAGCTGGCGATATTGTCCGGCGACACGATCGGTGTGCTTGCGACCCTGTCAGCGACCCTGGGACCAACCACGCGGCTAGTCCAAGACTCGGCCACAAAGCAGAACAAAACCCCCACCATCGTCGCCAGAAAAGTCGACGGCGCTTTCTCCGCCCTGCGCGCAGGTGACCGGATGGTGCATGACAGCTTGGTGCTCGCCGCATTCTCGGAACTGGCAGCGGAGTGCGATGTCGTCGTTCTCGCCCAAGCCTCCATGGCCCGGGTCATTGAGCATGCCCGGGACCAGCCGGGAGGGCCCACCGTCCTTGCTTCCCCCGACTCCGGGATGACCCAGCTGAGCACTCTTTTCCCTGCCAAGAACTCATAAAGAACGTCATTACCCGAGAAGGATCCGAGCATGTCAAACACTCAAATGACGTCGAATGCCCCATGGCTTGGAGTTATCGCCGACGACTTCACAGGAGCCTCTGACGTGGCCGGCAGCCTTGTCAGTGCCGGGATGCGGGTGGTGCAGACCTTCGGCGTCCCCGACCCATCGATGCAGCTGCACGACGCTGACTGCATAATCGTGTCCCTGAAGACCCGCAGCGTGCCGGTCGTCGAGGCAGTAGAACAGTCTCTGGCGGCGGCCCGCGCCCTCAAATCCCGGGGCGTTCAGCAGCTCTACTTCAAATACTGCTCCACGTTCGACTCAACGCCGGAAGGCAACATCGGCCCCGTGGCAGACGCCCTGCGTGGTGAATTTGTCCCCGCGGGCCAGATCACAGTCGTTGCCCCCGGAACCCCTGCATTACGGCGGACCGTGTACAACGGTGTGCTCTTCGCAGGGACGGACCTCCTGCACGAATCATCTATGCGCAATCACCCGCTGACCCCGATGACGGATTCGAGCGTGCCGCGGCTGCTTCAGGCGCAAACCAAAAAGCTCGTGGGCCACATCGGCTACAGCGTCGTCGAAGCCGGCGCTCCGGCAGTTCAATCGCAGTTCCAGACCCTGGGTGGCCAAGGTACCGAGTACGCCGTCGTCGACACCCTCCATGACCTCCACTTGGCGACGCTGGGCGCTGCAGTGCTCGACCACCCGCTGGTCACTGGTGGATCAGGGCTGGTGGGAGGTCTGGCAGCTGCCCGCGGGTTCCGCGGCCAGCCACAATCGCCGCGTGCCGCACAGCCAACGGGCGCGGCCGCGGTCGTCGCTGGCAGCTGCTCGGAGATGACGAGGATGCAAATCACCGCGTTCCGCCGGCAACGACCCTGCTTCCTCGTCGATCCTGTCGCCATCGCGCAAGGACAAGACGTGGTCGCGGAGGCCCTGCTGTTCGCGCGGGACAACCTTCCGGACGGCCCGGTATTGATCCATTCCACCGCCTCCCCACAGGAAGTCTCGAGAGCGCAAAGGCAACTTGGCAAGGCCCGCGCCGCTGAAATCACCGAAGACAGCCTCTCCAAGATCGCCGAAGGACTCGTTGCCCTGGGCATCCGACAGCTTATCGTCGCCGGCGGAGAAACCTCCGGCGCTGTCGTCCGCAAGCTCGGCATTACCACGGCCCATGTCGGGAAGGAAGTCTCCCCGGGAGTGCCATGGCTGGAAACGGACACTGGCCCCGGGCTGTCCATCCTGCTCAAATCCGGAAACCTCGGAACGCCGGGACTCTTCCTCGACGCATGGGACCACAACGGATGACCGACATGGACAGCCGCATCGAACTCGTCCGACTTGCCAGGTCCCTGCACCAGAGAGGCCTAACCAGGGGAACATCCGGAAACCTCAGTGCCCGTGTGGCAGGCGGAATGCTGGTCACGCCCACCAACGCCTCACTGGGTGAACTCAGAACCGACGACCTGGCAAAAGTCTCCGACACCGGCGAGCACTTGTCCGGGGCCAGTCCGTCCAAGGAGGCATTCCTGCATCTGGCGATGTACCGTGCGAGGCCGCAGGATCACGCCGCAGTCCATCTTCATTCAACCTACGCCACAGCCCTTTCATGCCTGGACGATCTGGACGACGATGACGTTCTGCCACCCTTGACGGCCTACTTTGTAATGAGAGTCGGCCGGCTGGTCCGGTTGCCATATTTCGCCCCTGGAGCCCGGGGTTTGGCCGAGGCTGCCCAAACCGCTGCAGCGTCGACCCGTGCCCTGCTGCTGGCGAACCACGGACCGATCGTTTCCGCGCCTTCCCTGGCACAAGCAGTGGACGCCGTTGAGGAAGTAGAAGAAACAGCACGAGTGTTCTTTCTCCTCCAGGGCCACGCGACGCGGCCGCTCCAACCCGCCCAGGCGGCGCGACTGACCCTTAGCTCCTGAAAAATTTTCTGTGAATTGTCGAGGATCTGCGATCGTGATGGTTGCATTATTAGTTAGGAGACAGCGGGAAAACAGGTGAACATCAGTCCGGCACGGCCGTCGCAAGAGGAAAGCAGCGATGAGGATCAGAACCAAAGCCCAGAGCGCAGTTGCAGCATTGGCAGTTGTGTTGGCACTGACCGCTTGTGGCCCGGGTACCAACAGTGATTCGCAAGCCGATGGCTCCAAGACGTCGAACACGGCGGATATTTCCGAGGGGGTCCAGCCTGATGCGGCGGCAGTGAAGCTCTTGCCGCAGTCCTACAAGGACAAGGGTGAACTGACGGTGGCCATGGACCTGCACTACCCGCCCACCACGTTCCTGGCCGACGACAACGCCACCCCAATCGGCCTCAACCCGGACATCGCCCGTCTCGTGGCCAAAAAGCTTGGCCTCAAGCTGAAGTTCGAAAACACCGCGTTTGACACCATCATTCCCGGCATTGACGGCGGCCGCTATGACTTCACCGTCACCACCATGGCACCCACGCCCGAGCGATTGAAGGTGCTGGACATGATCGACTACTTCAACGGGGGCCTTTCGGTTGCCGTCACCGCCGGCAACCCGCTGATGATCAGCAACGACGATATGTGCGGCAGGAACATTGCCGTCACGAAGGGCTCCACCGGGCAGCTGATCCACCTGCCCAACGTTTCGGATTGGACCTGCGCCGCCAAGGGCAAGCCGGCCATCAACGCGGTTACGCTCCCCAATGTCCAGGAGGCCCTGACGCAGTTGGCCTCCAAGCGCATCGATGGGGTCTTCTACGACACCGCTTCGCTGGTATGGGCGGCAAAGCAACAGCCGGACACATTTACGATTTTGTCTCCGCAGGTGGATACCCGTTCAGATCACGTCGTTGCCATTGGCCTGAAGAAGGGGTCACCGCTGACTCCCGCACTGCAGAAGGCCACACAGTCAGTCCTGGACAGCCCCGAATACAAGAAGTCACTCGGCAACTGGGGCCTGGAATCGGGCGCCATCACCGAAGCGAAGCTTAACTGAAGGCCCGCCGTGCTGAAATTCACCAGTCGTGGAAGGCGGCCAACCGTGGGGCCGGTAAACGCTGCCCTCAAGCCAAGGCTGCGGCGTAGAAGCATCTTTGAGTACGTCGCGTGGGTGGTCTGCATCCTGCTTGGTGTGGGCATTCTGATCTCGGTTTTGACCAATCCCAACTTCAAATGGCACGTGGTTGCCAGATACTTCACCCACGAAACGATCATCCGCGGCCTGATGCTGACGGTTTTCCTGACCCTGGCAAGTATGGCCCTCGGCACACTGTTGGGCCTGGTGCTGGCGATCATGAGGTCCTCCAGCATTAAGCCGGTCGCCGTCACTGCAGGCGTGTACGTCACCCTCTTCCGCGGCACCCCAGTCCTGGTGCAACTGATTTTCTGGTTCAATATCGCGGCCCTGTACCCGAACCTGACCGTCGGAATACCCTTCACGAACATCAGCACCGCCGTCGATGTCAATGCCCTGATGGCACCCATCACCGCAGCCCTCGTAGGCCTCACGCTCAATGAAGCCGCCTACATGGCCGAAATCATCCGCGGTGGCTTCTCCGCCGTCGGAAAGGGCCAGATCGAGGCCGCCGACTCCCTGGGGATGAGCCGGGCCATGAAGATGCGCAAGGTCATCATCCCCCAGGCCATGCCCGCAATCATCCCGGCGACCGGAAACCAGGTCATCGGCATGTTCAAGGAAACGTCCCTGGTCAGCGTCCTCGGGGTTGCCGAGCTGCTCCAGAGCGCGCAGCTGATCTACGCCCGCACCTACGAGACCATCCCGCTGCTGATCGTGGCCAGCCTCTGGTACCTCGTGATGACCCTGTTGCTGAGCTATCCGCAATCCAAGCTTGAGCAAAGGTATTCCCGCGCAACCTCCACGCTGCCAAGGAAGGCGAGAAGAGCGCCCCTGACAGAACAGGAGGGGATTGCCCGATGAGAGCCGACGGCACCATTCATGCCCGCGGAATCCGGAAGTCCTTCGGATCGAAGACAGTCTTGCAGGACATTGATCTCGACATAGCCAGTGCTGAGGTCTGCTGCATCATCGGCCCGTCCGGCTCCGGAAAATCCACCCTGCTGCGCTGTCTCAATGGCCTGGAAACCGTCGACACCGGAGTCCTGAAGGTTAACGGTGAGAACCTGGGGTACTACGAAACGGACACCGCCTACCACGCCCTGCCCCCGAAGGAACTCGCACGGCAGCGCACCAGAATCGGCATGGTGTTTCAGCAGTTCAATCTGTTCCCCAACATGACCGCCCAGGAAAACGTCATGGCCGGCCCCGTCCTGGTCAAGGGCAGCGACAAAAAGCAGGCCGCCACGCGGGCCGAGGAGCTGCTGGCCAGCGTCGGCCTCTCTGGTTTCGGCGATCACTATCCCGCCCAGCTGTCCGGCGGGCAGCAGCAGCGCGTCGCCATCGCCAGATCCCTGGCCATGGACCCCGAGATCATGCTCTTCGACGAACCCACCTCTGCCCTCGACCCCGAAAAAGTCGGTGAGGTCCTCGCCGTCATGAAGGATCTGGCCAGCAAAGGGATGACCATGATTGTGGTCACCCATGAGATGGGCTTCGCCCGCGAAGTCGCTGACTCCCTAATCTTCATGGCCGACGGCCGCATCATCGAACGCGGTGACGCCAGGGAAGTCCTTCGCACCCCGAAGGAACGCCGCACCCAATCCTTCCTGGAAAAGGTGCTCTAACAATGGATGAACTTGAGTCCTGCACCGTCTGGGACAGGTAGCATGCCGAAGAGTGAGATGAGGAATGACATGGCGGCAACCGAAGGACTGTTTGTCCTGGAAGGAAGGCCCACGGCCCAGCTGATTGCCGATCAGCTGCGGGAACAAATCGTTCAGGGGATCTTCCGGCCGGGAGAGCAGATCAATGAATCTGCCATGGCGAGCCGGCTCCGCACGTCCAGGGGACCTCTCCGGGAAGCATTACAGCGGCTGTGCCAGGAAGGGATCCTGGTCAACCACCGCAACCGCGGGGTGTTCGTCCTGGAGCTTACGCCCGAGGACATCAGGGAGATCTACGCCGTCCGCGAAGCCGTGGAATCAGCGGCAGCGAATACGCTGCTGGAAGGTAAGCAGGACCAGGTCACGGACACCTGCGACGTGCTGCAGGGAATCATCAATGACATGGCGAAGCAGGTTGCTGTTTCCGATTGGCAGGCTATCGCACGGCTGGACATGCAGTTCCACACCTCCTTCGTTGCAGGGGCAGGAAACTCCCGCCTGATCCGCGTCTACGAGACACTGGCCGCCGAATCCCGGATGTGCATTCTCAGTCTGGAAGTCTCTTATCCACGGGTGGATGCTCTCGTGCAAGAGCACCAGAACATCCTGGATCTCCTGAAAGCGCGGGACAAAAGGGGTCTCCAGAAGGCCATCAAACGGCACATGCAAAAGGCCGTGGAGGATCTCACCGCCACCAGGTAGCCGCCCAGCGCACGCCCACGTCTTCCGGACGGGAGCCCCGGGCGGCTGTGGACTGCCGCCCGGGGACTCCTGCCGGTTGAGAATTATTCGGCCGCGGCAGGAACGTCCTTAACAACCCACATCTTGCGCACCGTCTCGTGGATAGTCCAGCTGCCCTCCCAGCCGGCAGGAGTAACGAACAGCGTGCCCGGGCCGATGTCGAAGCTGGTGCCGTCCGGCTCCGTGATGGTGCCCTTCCCGCTCAGAATCTGGCAGATCTCGTCGTATCCGGGACGGGTGCTTTTGAAGGTTCCCGGAGTTACCTCCCAGATGCCGGTCCTGAAGTCGTCCCTCGCCCAAAGACGCAGGGACACCTCGGTCTGCCCTGCGGTGATCGACGTTTCCTTGGCTTTGTGCTCCCCCGGGTGTGCGGTTGTCGCATCGCTCATAACGGTCGCCTTGACCATAGTTGCTCCTTCTTGGGCTGTGCCCAGTACGTAGGTGCCCGCCCTCACTGGAAGGCACGGATTTCATCCTAGCAATTGTCAACAATCGACGATAGGCTTGAGGTGGAAGTTTTTCCAACGGGGGCTGCGCTGGACGACCTTGCCTCCTCTCCCGGGCCAGCGCTGCTGAGAGCAAAGCCCCCGGCCCCCGACGCAATTCACAGAAAGGCACACACAATGCGACAGAGCCGTCGTGTATCCATGTGGACGTCCCTGCAGACCGGAGACGTCATCGCTCTTTGCCGGCAGGGAGTCGAATGCTACAAGGGGTCCATTGATGAGCGAACGGAGGATGGCCGCACGATCTGGGTGACAGACCAAATCGGCGACCGCCGCCTGTTCCATGTCGAGGATGACTACGACCTACTGGTTTCGGGCAATGTCTATTCCTATTAGGCAGACTTTGGGAACAGGCCAGTTCGGAGGCCTCGGCAGAATCCCGGTCCTGCGGGCGGCGCAATGCTAAGCCTGATCTTGCTCATCACAGCAGGGTTCGTAAGCAGCTCATGCGCTGTCTCGCAACAGCCGGGGTCCCCTACGCGAGGAGGCCGGAGTAAGTTCGACGTGCGCCTGCTGTTACAGATCTCCGCCGGGATCCTTGCCCTCGGCGCCGTCATCCTGGCCGTCAGTGTTCAATTGGGCGGATCCCAATGACCGCGCCAACACCCAACATCCCCGAGCCGTGGCCGGCCGGCGCCCCCTCACCGACAGGCACGGAGATGGTCTTCCACGATCCTCTTCCGCATTCGCTACCCGACGCACAAGCAGTGCCCTCCAATCGCCGCCTCGAGCCTTCCCATGGCGCATCCACACAACGCCTCGGACCAAAGCGCCTGAAGAAGAGAAGGCTCGCCACGCGCGCCGACGTGATCGACGCTGTTGCGCGCGAACTGCAGCTCTTGGCACAGCGCCGGGGAAAGCCGTGAATCCCGTCGACGTCCCGTGGGCAGCCCGGACCAGGGGCTTGGGCGGCTCGATCATCGATTCGAGCACAACGCTGCTGCAGCGGCAGACACATGACATCGTCAGCTTCGCTATGGGGAGTCCGGCTGCTGAAGTGGTTCCGTCCGAGGCTTTCAGCGAGATCTACAGTTCCCTTCTCGCCACTAACGGGGCAGAGGTTTTCGGCTACGGAGCCACCGAGGGCGAAACGGCGCTCCGCGACGAACTCCTTGCATACTTGGAAACGACTCCTGAGCGCACGTCCGCCGAACGGCTGATCATCACCAGCGGAGGAATGCAGGGCCTGGATCTTGCGGGCAAGCTGTTTGTTGACCCGGGAGACCTGGTGATCGTCGAGGCACCAACCTACACGAACGGAAGCGCCACGCTCCTGGCCTATGGTGCAGACATCGTGGAGGCTCCGATCGACGACGACGGCATGATGGTGGGGGCTTTGCCGGAGCTGGTTCAAAAAGCCGGGCGCCTGCCCAAAGCCATCTACGTGATTCCGAACTTCCAGAACCCTACCGGGACGGCCATGTCCCTGGAGCGGCGGCGACTTCTGCTTGCACTTGCCCGCGAATGGCAGAGCATTATCATCGACGACGACCCCTACGGCATGTTGCGGTTCGACCACATGCACATCCCGGGGTTCCGCGAGCTGGGCGGCGGGGATCCGCTCGTCTTCTCCGTCCGCACCTTTTCCAAGATCCTGGCTCCCGGGCTCCGCGTGGGCTGGGTGGACGCCGACCCCACAATCGTGGCGAAACTCATTGATGCAAAGCAGACGATGGATACCTGCACCAATGTTCCCAACCAACTCCTGTCGGCCGAGTTCCTCCGCCGCGGTGAACTTGAACCGCATCTGGGCCGGCTCAGAAGCGAATACCACAGGCGGATGAGGGCAATGCAGGCGTCGCTGGAAAAGCACTTCGCCGGGCAGGCGACATGGACGAATCCGCAGGGAGGATTCTTCCTGTGGCTCACCTTCGGTGACCACGTCGACACGTCGAAACTCTTTGACGCGGCCGTCCGGAATGGTGTGGCGTTTATCCCCGGACGTGCGTTTTCGGTGACTGGAGGGTTCGGCAACGCTTTGCGGCTGTGCTTTGCCTCGCAAACGCCGGAGCGTTCGGAACTCGGCATTTCCCGGCTCGCGGATACGTTGAGCACGCTGTCGGTTTAACCTGCCTGCCTGCCTGCCTCCTTCACTGTGTCCAACACTCTGCCGCCGCGGGCTCTGGCATCCCGAATCGAGCAAGAGTATCTTCGGTGCAAGAATTGAGGACTGCAGCGCCCAGGCATGGAAGCCCAGGCGCGTCGGTCTCCTGAAGGGGCCGGGATGGCTGGATGGAACGCTGACACTGCTGCCGGACCTGTGGGGGCAGGGACCATCACCTTGGTGGAAGGCACGTCCTTCTGCATCTCCCTGCCGAACGGGGACATCCACCCGGAGTATCCGCACGGGGTTTTCTTCCAGGACACGCGCATTGTGTCCCGCTGGAGCCTTACCGTCAACGGCCAGTCGCTGGAACCGCTGGCCGCAGAGACCAAGGAACCGTACCGTGCCCTGTTTGCCGGCCGCGTCACCCGTTCCGACGGGTATGCGGACAGCCCGCTGATCGTCGAGCGGCTGCGCGAAGTGGGGGCAGGCATCCAGGAGCAGGTCACCATCCGCAACTACTCCCCGGATCCGGCCGAATGCACCATTTCCATCCGTGCCGAGGCAGATTTCGCGGATCTGTTCGAGGTCAAGGAGGCCCGGATCCAGGGGCGCTGGGAAGAAACCCGGGAAGTGGAAGGCGACACCCTGGCTATCCGGGCCGTCTGGCAGGATGTCCGGAAGGGACTCCTGATCCAGGCTCCCGGAGCCGACGTCGCCCAAGACGCCCTGACATACGCCGTGTCGCTCGCACCGCACAGCCAGTGGAGTACCCTGGTCACCGCGGTGCCCAGCGCCGAGGCAGCAAGCCCTCCCCCGCCGTCGTTCATCCATATCGACGGCGAGAAACTGTCCCCCCGGGACCGCCGCCGGCAGGAGTGGGTGGCCAAGATCCCCAAGCTGCATATGGGCAACCACTCCATCGAGCGCAGTCTGCGGCGCAGCTACGACGACCTCGGCGCGCTCCGCATCGAGGACCCCAACCATCCGGAACGCATTGTGGTGGCGGCCGGTGCCCCATGGTTCATGACTCTTTTCGGCCGCGACTCACTGTGGGCGTCGGAAATGGCAATGCCGGTGGACCCTTCCCTGGCGCTGGGCACGCTGCAAACGCTGGCCGACCGCCAAGGCAGCGTGGTGGACCGGATGAGCGAGGAGGAACCGGGCAAGATCCTGCACGAGGTCAGGCTGGATGTCTCCAGCGGCCTGTCGCTGGGCGGCAAGTCCGTCTACTACGGCAGCATTGATGCCACGCCGCTCTTCGTGACGGTCCTCGGATCCGTCAGCCGCTGGGGCTTCGGCAAGGAAACCATCGCCGCGCTGTTGCCCCACGCCGACCGGGCCCTGGACTGGATCCGGAACTACGGCGATAGGGACGGTGACGGGTTCGTCGAGTATGAGCGCCTCAACCCCCAGGGCCTGATCAACCAGGGCTGGAAGGACTCGTGGGACGCCATTAACTTTGCCAATGGCCGTCTGGCCGAGCCGCCGATCGCGCTGTGTGAAGTGCAGGCCTACGTCTACGACGCGTACATGGCGCGCGCCTGGATAGCGTACGACGCCGGCGACACGGCTTTGGGTGACCAGCTCGCCGACCGCGCGCAGGACCTGAAGAAGCGGTTCAACGAACAGTTCTGGATCCCGGACCGCGGGTACTACGCCATCGCACTCGATGGCAAGAAGCGGCAGGTCGATGCGTGCGCGTCGAACATGGGCCACTGCCTGTGGGTGGGCCTGGTGGATGAGGACAAGGCACCGCAGGTGGCTGAGCACCTCATGTCGCCGGAAATGTTCAGCGGCTGGGGTGTCAGGACCCTGGCGAGCAACATGGGCGCCTACAACCCCGCCAGCTACCACAACGGCTCGGTCTGGCCGCATGACAACGCGGTGATTGCGGCAGGCCTGATGCGCTACGGATTCGTGGCGGAAGCGCAGCGCATCGCCACCGCGCTTTTGGAAGCCGCCGAATATTCTGAGGGGCGCCTCCCCGAGTTGTTCTGCGGCTTCAGCCGGGACCAGTTCGCCGAGCCTGTCCCCTACCCGACGGCGTGCTCGCCCCAGGCGTGGGCAGCCACGACGCCCATCCAACTCGTGACCACGCTGATGCGGTACGACACGCATGTTTCCCGCGGCGGTTTTTGGATGGACCCGGTCCTGCCGGAATCCTACGGGGAGCTGCACATCACGAACGCGCCCATGGCTGGCGGCCGGATCACGATCGACATCGCCAATTCTGTGCCCACGGTCCAGGGGCTGCCCGACGGCATGGCTTTCCACAAGGGGCACCGGCCATGGTTGGCCGAGCTCGTGAAGGATGCGGGACTGCAACGAAAAGCCAGCAGCCCAAAGCCACGTGAGGATGCCCGCGCCACGCAAAACCAAGAGTGACGGGCTCCGAGACTACCGAAACCGTCACCGGCTTCGTCCCCGGCCCGCCGTAGCGGCTACTTCTGTTCTAGAGCATCTGCTTGGAGAGCATTCTGGAGTTGATTGACCGTCTCCTGGCGGAAGGCCTCGAAGTCGCCTTCCAGAGCAAGCTCAGCGAGTTTCTCGTGCTCAACAGCGATGTCATGAAGGTCGCTGTAGGAACGGTGGTCAACCGCCAGGTACAGACGCAGCTTGTTCTCCCACCCGTTCCACATGCTCTGCAGCGCGGCGTTCCCCGAAAATTCGTAGAAGAGCCTGTGGAAGCGAAGATGAGCGTCGATGCTGCCTGGGATGTCATTGGTGTCGGTGGCCCGGTACAGTTCCTCGATGGTTTGCTTCAGCCGGAGCTGCTCGGGACCCCGCAGCATGGGGGCCGAGAGCTCGGCAGCATAGGGCTCGACGAGGACTCGGATCGCTGCGATCTCCGCGACGTCGCGAGCACTGACTTCCACAACGAATGATCCACGGAAGGGGATCCTTATGACCAGCCCTTCCTCCTCAAGTTTGGTCAGCGCCTCACGTAATGGGGACCGGCTGATACCGAGGTCCGCAGCGATGTGCGTCTCGCGCAGTTGTCCCCCTGGAGGCACAGTTCCGTCAAGGATTGCGGTACGGAGCACACGGTAGACCCCGTCTGGTGTGGTTGTCCGTTGTTCCTGCCACTCGAACTTGCGGTCCATTGCTGCCTCCTTGTCGATTGTCGATTATACCGGGCACCGCATGTCAGGACCCTTGACGCCGCCGAACGGTGCCGCCGGGTTGGAACCAAGCCGACTTCCAGTTCCGCCGAGAAGCAGTAGTTGAGGGGCTAAGAATTGGGCGGAGACCTAGCCCGTCTTGAACCGCGCCGGGCGCACGAAATCCAGGCCGTCGAATGACTGTTTGCCGAGCGCTTCGTATGCGGCGATGTGGCCGTAGCCGGTGGCATTCTTGAATCCGCCTCCGGAGAAGCCTGTGGCGCAGTAGATCCTGCTTGACTCGCTGAGCCAGCCCAGCAGCGGGTTCCGGTCCTCGGTGTAGAGGTCCGGAAAGGCGTCGGAGCGGACGATCGTCGGAATGAGGCCGGGAAAGAATTCGGTGACGGTTTCGAGAGTCTCGGCGATTTCGGCTGTTGAGAGTTCCCTGGGGAAACCGTCGGGGTCGGTTGTGACCGTACCCCGGCCGTCCAAGGTGGCTTTGACCGTGACGCCGTCAACGGCGGGCGCTCCGTACATGGCGCGGTCCTCGTACATCCGGCTGAAAGTGGGGAACTTTTCCGGGGTGAACTGCGCTGCGTCGCGGGCAACGAACCAAGAAAGGAAAACTCTGCGTGTTTCCGTGTGGGCTTTCAGGTAGTCGGGCATGAGCTGCTGGGACCAACCCCCCGAGGCGACGAGGACGTTCTCGAAGGTCCAGGAGGTGTCTCCGGAGGTGACGACAACGCCGTCGTTGGTTTCCCTGATGCTGCTGGCGGGAGTGTTGCTGAGGACCGTTGCTCCGTTGGCCTGTGCGGCGGCGACGGCTGCGGTAACTGCCCGGTCGGTCCGAAGAACACCGGCGTTCGGGTCGAACACCGCGGCATCGTCGGCCCTGAGGTTGTGTTGGGGATAGCGTTCGGCCATTTCCTCACGGGTCAGGATCTGGTGGGCAGCCCCGTTGATCCGGGTGGTTTCCAGGACGCTGCGGAGATATGGCCCATCCGTTGTGCCGATGGACAGTCCACCACAACGAGTGAGGATGTCCTGTCCGGTTTCTGCTTCGAGCTCCGCCCAGAGGTCCCGTGACCGCTTCAGGATGGGGTAGAACCCGGGGCTTCCGCGATAAATCATGCGGAACAGCCGGGTGTCCCCGCCGACGGCGCTGCGTGCGTGGGCGGGCGTGTGTGCCTCGAAGCCGACCACGGAACCGGAAAGCCGTGAGGCCTGCCAGAGTGCCATGCTCCCGATGCTGCCCAGGCCAATGACGGCAAGGTTTCCGTCCATTGCTTAGAGCACCCCGAAGTCGTCATTCATGAACAGCTGGGAACCTGCTGTTTGGCGGGCGAAGCCCATGCTTCCGTCAGTGATGGTCTGCATGATGGAAACAACCTCTCGTTGTTGTGTTTGGCATCGGTGGTGGGTCGCTATTCGTGCAGTCCGGCGAGCCTGCTGCCGAATCTGGCCAGGAGCGAGGTCTTGGTGGAATCCCTGCGCTCTTCCCATTGATCAGCAAGACCGAAAAGCCGGTACATGCCGTGAACACCCAGCCAGCGGATGGGCTCCGGTTCCCAGTTCCGTGCGCGGTAGCCAACCCAGGGAAGTGTGGTGCGCCGCGTCTTCCGTTCGAAAGCCAGTTCCGCGAGAGTTCGCCCGCCCACGTAGGCTGCCGTGACGCCGTGCCCTGCGTATCCGGTTGAAGATCCGATCCCGGACACTGGGTCCCAGTTCACCCCGCCGTTCCAGTCACGGGTGACGCCCAGGACTCCGGACCAGGCATGGTCCACTTCGAACTGGATGCCAGGGAAGAAGGAGCGGAGTTTCGTAGAGATCAGATCGATCGTTGACTGGGCAGTTGAACCGGCGCCCCCGGTGCCGGAGCCGTAGCGGTAGGGCACTCCCCTGCCGCCGATGGCGATGCGGCCGTCCGCTGTGCGTTGGGAGTAGATGAAAGTATGTGCGGAGTCGTTAAGGCACTGCTGCCCGTTCCAGCCAATTTGCTGCCATGCCTCCTCCGACAGCGGTTTGGTCACGATCATCGAGGAATTGATCGGTATGAGGGCCCGGCTGCCAAGCAGCTGCCCCGAATATCCTTCGGTGCAAATGAACGTCTTGGCCGCGGTCACCCGCCCGTTGTCCAGGCTGAGGGTCGTACCGTCGATGCTGCCTACCCGGCTGCGTTCATAGATGCTCACGCCCATGGACGTCAGGGTGTCCGCGAGCCCGTAGACGAGTTTGGCCGGCTGGATCCGGGCGCAGTGCTTGTAGAAGAGCCCGCCGTGGACGGTGGAGATGTTGACCCGGCTCTGGAACTCATCCCGGCCGAGCAGATGGACCTCATCTTCGGTCACCCCGTACTTCAAGTCGGCATCGCGCCTGGTGACCAGCCGGCCCAGCCCTGCCTTGGTGTGGGCAGCCACGAGCGCGCCACCTTTATGCTGATCCGCATCAATGCCCTCGGCCTGAAGAATATCCAGGACGGAGTCGACGCCGGCAATAAACTCCTGCTGGAAGGCCCGGCTCGCGTCCAGCCCGCCCCCGGATACGCGGGCAAACGTCGCCCGGTTTCCTGGAATCATGGCAGACAGCCAGCCGCCGTTGCGTCCGGACGCCCCGTAGCCTATCTGTTCTGCCTCAAAGACTGCGACCGAGAGCGACGGCTCGAGCTTCTTGGCAAAATACGCCGCCCACAGGCCTGTGTAGCCGCCACCGATTATGGCCAGGTCTACTGAGCCATCGCCTGTGATGCGGGGGTACGTAGGTCTCTTGTCCGCGAGTCCGGCCATCCAGAAGCCGAGCTCTCCGTTTCGGGGTGCTGCCGCAAGGGCTGTCATTGTTGTCCTTCTTTATGTGTGTGAACCGTTGAGCTAATACGGCTGCGGGCCATCCCCCGGCCTTGGCCGGCTTATAGGTGTCTGCGGTGGATGGCGTGGTGTCAGAAGGCGGTGTATCCGCCATCGACGGGGAGGACCGCTCCGGTGATGTAGGAGGATTCGGGTGACGCCATGAAAAGTATGGCGTCGGCGATCTCTTCGGGGGTTGCGAGGCGTTGAAGCGGGATCTGGCCCTCCCGCTCGCGGCGGTAGGCCTCGGGATCGGGCCTCCGCTGGAACGATGCCTCGATGACGGGAGTGACGGTCAGTCCTGGCGCAACAACGTTGACGCGGATGTTGCGTGCGGCCCACTCGATAGCAGCGCCCTTGGCGAGCATGATGAGGCCGCCCTTAGCCGCGGAGTACAGCACTTCGTCGGGTTTGCCGACTATGCCCAGTCGTGAACTGACGAGGACGAACGAGCCGCCCCTTGCGGGCATCAGTGGTGCGAAGTGCTTCATCATCAGGAAGGCGCTGAGCAGGTTGCTGTGGATTACGTTCCTCGCATCTTCATACGCCATCTCCGTCAGTGGGCCGCTGACCTGCAGTCCATGGTTAAGGACGACGACGTCCACGGTTCCGAATGATTCGGCGGCCTGGCGGGCCAGGCATTCGACGAAGGCCTCATCGTTGAGATCTCCAGGGACGTACAGGTCGTCGGGTTGGGCGGTATCAAGTTGCTCCCTGCGGCCCGTGAGCAGCAGTCGAGCGCCTTCGCGCCGGAAGCGGGAACTCACTGCTTCCCCGATTCCGCTGCTGGCACCCGTGATAACGGCAGTGGTCTTATCAAGTCTCATGGGGGTCACTCCTTGGTACGGTGAATCGCTTGGGTTGGGGGCTTGGGACGGGATGTCCATCGGGGACGGATCAGTTCAGGAATCCGCGCGCATCCACCCGCCACCGCTCCAGCGATGCGCCCGCGCTGTCCGTGACAAGCAGTTCCTCAAAATTGATGACAACCGGGCAGACGTGGTTCGGCACGATCGGAAGCACCGTGCCGACGCTCGGGCGGAATTCGCCAGCCGGCAGCGGCAGGAATCCGTGATACTCGTTGAGCTTGGAGAGAATGGCCGACGTGCCGGGGACGGCCCCGTAGCCAATCTCGGGGCTGCCTTCTCGGCTTAGTGCTTTGCTGCCTACATCGAGGATGACTTGATCAGGAACCCAGCTGCTGACCACCGTGCCAGCGACGAACAGAGCAATTTGATCTTCAGTGCAGGCCCCGAGCCGGGTGTTGTTCAAGTCATTGAACACATATTCTCCGGGCCGGATCTCGGTGATCACGCTGCTGGTCGCGGAGTACTCCACGGTGGGTGTGGAGCCCGCACTGACCACCTCGGGGCTGATGCCCACCCCGTTGAAGCTGCGCACCGCTGCGGTGAGCGCGGCCTCCTGGTCCAGTGCCGCGCCCTTGCGGGCGTCCCGGTTGGAGCTTCCGTGACCTGGATACGTGAAGATGCCCACCGGGACGAGTCCGCGTCTGCGGGCGGCAGCTGCGAGGTCGCCTGCGATCTCGGGTGGCGCACCGGAACGACGAGCACCGCAGTCCACCTCGATCACAACCTGCAGCCGTTCGGCTTCAGTTCCCATCGCATCTGCAAGGGCATCGATGGCCGCGAAATTGTCGACGCCGACCCGCAGCCGGGTGGTGACGGCAAGTTTGCGGATCCGCAGGCCCTTCGTTCCCGAAGGCCAGATCGGGTAGGCGATGAAGATATCGTCGAAGCCTGCTGCGGCGAAGATTTCGGCCTCACCAACGTTTCCTGCGGTGATTCCGACAGCTCCGGCCTTGATCTGGCGCCTGCCGATTTCGACACACTTATGTGTTTTTACGTGCGGCCTGACGTCGAGGTTATGCCGGGCGGCGAAGCCCTGCATGCGATCGATGTTGTCCTGCATCACGTCGACCAGAACGATCGGCGCAGGGGTGTCAACTCGCCCGGCGAGGGCGTTGAGTGCTCCCTGAATACGGTTCATGCTTGTTCTCCTCATGAATTTGCCGCCAACACGTCCGCCACTAAACCGCTGTGCAGATCATCTGGATCTCCACAGGAGTGTTCAATGGCAGTCCGGCGACGCCGATTGCGGTGCGGGCGTGCCGTCCGTTCTCGCCCAACACTTCGATGAGCACTTCACTGGCCGCGTTGGCGACCTGCGATTGCAGACCGAAGTCCGGTGTACTGGCCACGAAGACCAGCATCTGCACGATCCGGACCCGCTCCAGATCTCCCACCGCCTGCACGGCGGCGGCGAGGCAATTGACCACGGTATGGCGGGCGAGGTCCTGTGCCGTCTCCAGCCCGACGTCCCTGCCGACGATCCCCTGGCCCAGCAAGACACCGTCCTTGTAGGGCAGTTGGCCGGAGACGTGGATGCTGGAATCCACCGCCCGGTGGTGCACGAAGTGGGGGTTGTCCGCGAGGCTGGGAAGGTCCAGGCCGAGGGCCCGGAGCCGATCCAAAGCGGAATCCGGCGTCGCAAGGCTCATCGCTAGCCAGGTCTCTCTTACGAGGCAGCCGGACGCGGCAGGCCAAAGAGGACGGGCAGATCGGCGATGTCGGTGATCCGCTCGTAGCCGAGCCAGTGCTCGTCGTGCTCGAAGCCCCGGTCAACGTACACCTTGTTCTTGATGCCCATGATGGCTGCAGGCCTGTGGTCGTACATCGGGCTCGCGGAGACGTGCACGATCTCGTCCGGTGTCACGCCGAGCTTGTCGAACATGTATTCAAACGCGCGGAGACGTGGCTTGTAGCAGCCCATCTGCTCGGCGCTGATGATGGTGTCGAACGGGGCCCGGAGGTTCGTCGCAAGGCGCGCAGCATGGGCGGTGTCACTGTTGGTGATGATGACCAGCGGAACTTCCTCAGCCAGCCGGTTCAATGCCTCGGTCACACCCGGGTACGGGCCAAAGGACGGGATCTTCTCATAGACTGCCCGTGCGTCGGCGGTACGGAACTCGAGGCCAACCCTGCGCGAGGCGCGTTCCATGGAGTCCGCAACGATCTGGTGGAACGGCTTGTATCCGCCCGTGCACTCGTCGATGCGGTACGCCTTGCAGATCCGCAAGTACTCGTCGGCGATCTCGGCCGGTAGCCGTTCGCCCAGGACCTCACGCAACGCGTCATTGATCGCGAACTTGATGAGCGTTCCGTTCATGTCGAATGTAACGAACTTCGGTTTGGTTTCGAATGCCATTGTTGTTCCTCTGTTTACCTTTTTTCGTCGATTGTCGACGAGATGTGGGAATGAACTTTTCCGATGGGGCGATGCTCGCTAGAACTACCGTCGATTGTCGACAATACTAGCCGTCTCTGTGGATTGTCAACAGTTTGCTCCGTTGATCATAAACTCACCTTGTCCGACCAACTACGTCGGAGCTGCGCCGCGTCCTTTACCTCGGAGGGCCGCTGGTTGAGGCTGTGGAAACCGCCGCCGGTTGGGCCTGTCGAAACCCGACGCCTGGATCTCGGGAGCGCGGTCAGCCGGTCGCAGTCCCGATCCCGCGCTGGACGCGCACGAAGTCGACCTTGTTCCCGGGGTTGGTCCGGCTCTTCTGGTGGCGCGAGAAGCCTTTCGCGTCCAGGTGGTTCTGTGCGCGGAACTCGGCGAGGGCTTCATCGTACGCCTGGTTGAGCCGCTTGCCGAAGACCTGCTCCACGGAGCCGTCGGAAAAGGTCACGGAGACGAGGATGCTCTCCGGGAAGTGCCGGTTCATCCGGATGAAGCCTTCGGCATCCTGCTGCAGATTGATCATTGTGGGCCGCTTTCTGGTCGGGAAGTTCCAGTCTTAGCACAACGACGGCGGGAGGCCGGCAGATCTGCCGGCCTCCCGCCGTCGTACTTAAGAAAGCGGGCTAACCCGACAGCCCGGCCACGGCGAAGATGGCCGCGGCGATGCCGAAGCCCATCACGCCGATCAGGGTTTCCATGACGGTCCAGGTCTTCAGCGTGGTCTTGACGTCCATGCCGAAGAAGCGGCCCACCATCCAGAAGCCGGCGTCGTTCACGTGTGAGGCCACCACGGAGCCGGCGGCACAGGCGATGACCAGCGCGGCCACCTGCATGCCGTTCATTCCGGCCGCGGCAACACCGGGGGCGATCAGGCCGGCGGTGGTGGTGAGGGCCACGGTGGCGGAACCCTGGGCGATGCGCAGGATGGACGAGATCAGGAAGCCGGCCAGGATGAGCGGGATGCCCATGTGGCCCAGCACGTCGGCCAGCGCGTCGCCGATGCCGGAAGTGCGCAGCACGCCGCCGAACATGCCGCCGGCGCCGGTGATGAGGATGACCGAGCAGACCGGCCCCAGCGAGGATTCGAGCAGGTTCTCGAGGACGCCGTTGTTCACCCCGCGGCGGGCGCCGAGGACAAACATGGCCACAAACACCGTGATGAGCAGCGCCACCGGGGTTTCGCCCAGCGTGCGCAGGAACTGGAACCACTGCTCGTCCTTGACGGAGGCGGGCAGCAGACCGGAGGCGGCCGCGGTGTTCAGGCCGGTGTTGATGAAGATGAAGAGCAGCGGCAGGAGCAGCAGGCCCATGATGGTGCGGAAGCGCGGCGGATGGGATTCTGCCTCGGCGGTGGCGTGGCCCAGGAGTTCCGGGACCGGGAGCTCCAGCTTCTTGCCGGTCCACAGACCGTACAGGTACGCGGTGAGGTACCAGGTGGGGATGGCGGTGAGCAGGCCGGCGATGGTCACCAGGCCGACGTTCGCTTCAAAGAAGGCCGACGCCGAGACCGGGCCCGGATGCGGCGGCAGGTAGATGTGCATCACGGAGAACGCGCCGGCGGCGGGGAGGCCGTAGCGCAGCACTCCCCCGCCCAGCCGGTGGGCGACGGCGAAGACCACCGGGAGCATGACTACGAGGCCGGCGTCGAAGAAGATGGGGAAGCCGAAGATCAGCGAGGCGAGGCCCAGCGCGAAGGGGGCGCGCTTCTCACCGAAGATGCCGATCATGTAGTCGGCCAGCACCTTGGCGCCGCCGCTGGTTTCCACGATCCGGCCGAGCATGGCGCCCAGGCCGACGAGCAGGGCCACGGTTCCGAGGGTCGTCCCGAAACCGTTGATGAGCACCGGGACCACCTGGTTGGCGGGGATGCCCGTGGCGAAGGCGGTGCCGAGGCTGACCAGGATCAGGGCAAGCAGCGCGTGCATGCGCAGTCTGATGATCAGGAACAGCAGGACGCCGATCGCCACTGCCGCAATGAGCAGCAGCGGTCCTGCGCCCAGCGTTTGTGTCCATCCTTCGATGGTCATGGTTCTCCTTTGAAGCAGATTTCTTGGGGGTGGGTGCCGCTTGGGGCATGCGGCGCCCGGGTGTTGCAGCTAGGTGGCGCTTGGCGCCGGGTCGGTGGGGAGCTGGGTGTTGGCGGCGACCCCGTTGGCGGGGAGCTGCAGCGCGGCCAGGATGGCGGCGATGAGTTCCTCCGGGGAGCGGGTGATGTCGAGCCGGAGGCTTCCGGTCTCGAATTCTTCGGCGGTCAGCGGTTCCAGGGTGGCCAGCTGGCTGGGCAGCAGTGTGGGCGGCATGAAGTGGCCCTCGCGTCCCTGCATGCGCTGGCTGAGCAGCTCGGCGTCGCCGTGCAGGTGAATGAAGATCACGCGGCCCTCGGCTTCGGCCAGCAGCTTGCGGTAGCTCTGCTTCAGCGCGGAGCAGGTGAGCACGGTGCTGTGGCCGCCGCGGGCCTGGTCCGTCATCCAGTCCTGGATCTGCTGCAGCCACGGCCAGCGGTCCTCGTCCTGCAGCGGAATGCCCTGGCTCATCTTGTCGATGTTGGACTGCGGGTGGAACTCGTCCGCCTCCGCGCTTGCCCAGCCAAGTTGCTTGGACAGGGCCGCGGCGATCGTGGACTTGCCCGAACCGGCAACGCCCATCACCACCAGATGCGTGGCTGGATACTGCATGTTTACCTCCGAAGAAGACGTCTTTGGCTTGTGGAAGAAGCTCAATCTGCAGCCCGACTCGAACTGCGCTGGAGATAAGGTATCACCAATTCATCCGAAAGATACTATCTTTGCGTGTCACAGGTCATACCTTTGCCGTCGTCTTCCGGTACGCTGGAGGAGCGCCTCAGCGCAGAGGAAAGGCAGGATCATGTCGACGGCGACAGAAGACCGCGCGGATAACGCGTACGACGGCGGGTTGTCACCCGCCATGCACGAACGCGTCCTCGACGCCGTGGGTGTGGCCATCGCGGCCGGCGCCCTGGCGCCGGGAAGCCGCCTGACCCTTGAAGGCCTCCAGCAGGAGTACGGCATATCGCGGACGGTGGCACGGGACACCATGAAGGTCCTCGAGTCGATGAACCTGGTCTACTCACGCCGGCGGGTGGGGATCGTGGTGCAGAGCCCGGACCGCTGGAACGTCTATGACCCCAAGCTCGTACGGTGGCGTCTGGCGTCTGAGCGCCGCGCCGAACAGTACGCCAGCCTCACGGAGCTGCGCATCGCCGTCGAACCTATTGCCGCGGCGGGTGCGGCCCGCCGGGCGAGCGCGGCGGAACGGAGCCAGCTGGTCGCCTTGGCTGCGGACCTGCGCCGGCTGGGCGAAGCGGGAGAGCTTGAGGGATTTCTTGCAGCCGATATCGCGTACCACCGGCTGCTGCTGAAGAGCTGCGGCAACGAGATGTTCTCGTCCCTGGAGGGGATGGTGGCCGAGGTGCTCACCAGCCGCACGCACCAGGGGCTGATGCCGTTCAAGCCGCGGCCCGAGGCCCTGGACGCCCACGAGAAAGCGGCCGCGGCCGTCGCTGCCGGGGACGCCACGGCGGCGGAGAGCGCCATGCACCACATCCTCGACGAAGTGCGCGAAGCGATGGGGCTGCACTAAGCGCTCGTGGTTGGCGGCGCAGGCAGAGCCTGTCGAAACCAGGTCTCCCTGATTCCGGCAGGCTCAATCAGCGGTAAACGCTTCTACCAGAGCCGGGCGCTGGAGTACGGGACGCTGGGCAGGTCTCCCGCGTTCCAAAACTCATCCGAGCGGACACTCGGGGTGTGACCCCGGCCGTCGGTCAGGACGGAGCGAACGGTGGCGGTGACAGCCCA
Organism: Arthrobacter globiformis; assembly: GCF_046536215.2. GTDB lineage: Bacteria > Actinomycetota > Actinomycetes > Actinomycetales > Micrococcaceae > Arthrobacter > Arthrobacter globiformis_E. The sequence goes on from NZ_CM143421.1 coordinate 1,769,492, forward strand.
GAGTCCGGTGAGCAGCAGGATAACGAGCAGTGCCATGGTGTTTGTGCCTCGATGGTTGTGAGCGGATGGGGTGATTTCAGTGTGCTCAGCCGCCGTGTGAGCAAGCGTGTGAATGCCCCCTGACTCCGCGGAGGGCCGGGGCTAAAATGACGCGTATGGCCGAAAGCACCATTCGGCTCCTCGGTCCGCCAGCGATCGAGTCCACTGACAGCGCTCCCCCGCAGCCCAGGGGCCGCAAGGCCTGGGCCGTGCTGGCCTACCTTGCGCTTCAGCCCGACGGCGCCGGGCGGTCGCGGCTGGCAACGCTGCTGTTCCCCGACGCGGCCGATCCGCTCGGTGCCCTGCGCTGGAACCTCTCCGAGCTCCGGCGGACGCTCACCGGCGTGACGCTCGACGGCGACCCGCTGCGGCTGGCGCTGCGGCCGCCGTGGCGATGTGACGCCGTCGAACTCGTCGGGGCGGGTGCCATCCCCCGCCCCGACCCGCACAGCCTGAACGGCCAGCTGCTTGAGGGGCTGTCCTTCACCGATTGCCCGGTGTTCGACTCCTGGCTGGCGGACCAGCGCTACCGGCTGGAGAACTGCGCGCAGTCGCTGCTGTATGAGTCATCCGTGTCTGCCCTCGCCTCGGGCGATCCCCGGGAGGCTGCCGATCTGGCCACGCGGGCGCTGCAGCGGGACCCGTTCCACACTGACTGCAATGCCGTGCTGGTCAGGGCGCTGGTGGCGATCGGTGAGCACCGGCATGCGCGCGAGCACGTGACCAAGTGCGCCAACCTGTACCGCGACGAACTGGGCCTGCCGCTGCCGCCCGAAATTCGCACTGCATTGTCCGGCGCCGCACCGGAGGCAGACCCCGGAATCCCGGCGACCGTCGCCACCGTGCGGTCCTATCTCGACGCCGGCGGTGCCTCGCTCTCGGCCGGGGCTGTGGACCGGGGGCTGGATCAGCTGCGGCTCGCCGTCGTCCTCGCCCAGCGCACACCCGTCCGGCACCTCCTCGCCGAGTCGCTGGTGACGCTGGCCGGGGCGATGATCCACCAGGCGGGCGGCCGCGGCGCGGAGGTGGCGGACTTCCTGCATAGGGCGCTGTCGGCCGAGTCACGGCCGGCCGGGGCTCCTGTTGAGGCACGGCCGGAAAAGTACGACGGCGCGTCCCCCACTTCCGCTGCCGCTTACCGGGAGCTGGGATACCTGTCCGTCCAGCGCGGCGTCCCGGACCGAGCGGCCGGCTGGCTGGAGCGGGCCGGCTCTGCCGCCGTCGGATTTCCCGAAGAGCAGGCACGGGTCCTGGCAATCCAGGGAATGCTGGCATCCGATACCGCCCGCTACGGCGACGCTGTGGAGGCGCTGACCGCGTCCGTCAGGCTCACCCGGGAGGCGCGGAGCCGCCGGCAGCTGGCGTTCAGCAGCGCGCTCCTCGGGCGGGTATGGCTGCTGCGCGGTGAGCTGGAGTTGGCGGCCGAGACCCTTGACCATGCGCTGCAGTGGATCCTCGCCGAACACTGGACGGCGTTCGAACCCTTCGTGGCCGGAGTCCGCGGCGAAACGTATCTCGCGGCCGGCGACCTCGAGGCGGCCGCGGAGATGATCGACCGGTCGTGGGTGATGGCGGACCTGGCCGGGGACCACTGCTACATGGCCCTCGCCGCAGGGGCCGAAGCGCGGCTGTTCCTGGCGCACGGCGACCTCGCCGCGGCGCAGCACTGGGTGGACAGGGGGATGGAGCCCAAGCCCTGGTACCTCTGGTACTCGGCCCGGCTGCTGGACGTTGCGGCGGAGGTGGCCATCGCGGCCAGATCCGAGCGGGCCGTCGAGGTTGTTGAGCGGCTCGGGGCGCTGGCGAGCCGGAGCGGGATGCGGGAGTTCGTGGTCCGGGCGCAGTCCCACCGCGCCGTGCTCGGTGACGAAGCCGCCGCCCAGGCCGTTCCCTGGCTGGCGAAGGAGATCGACAGCCCGGCGCTGACCGCGTTCCTGATGGCCCGCGGGCAGCTGTGACGGCCGACCCGCTGGTTGAGCCTGTCGAAACCGACCCGCGGCCCGATTATCTCCCGTCGAGCAGCCCCTGCACCTGAAGCAGGAACTTTCGTCCTCCGTCCGTCATCACGGGATGGTCGGAAAAGCCGCCCCCGGGCGCCGTCAGTTGCAGGCAGCCTAGGGTCCAGCGGCTGTGAAGGTACATGTCGTGGCCAAGGTCCAGCGGGATGGGACCTCCGTTCCGGGTGCGGAACCCTTCAATGTTGAGGGTGTCGGCAACGACCCGTGCCCGCTCATCCCAACGCGGCGTGGTGCCGTCGAGCAACCACCGCACCAGGAGGCCGTTCACCGTGACTGCCGCCTGCTCCGGAGGACTGCCGACGGCATTGGCGAGGTAATCCCACAGTGGACGACCGCCGTCGTTCATTTTGCGTCCGGCGGGCGTCAGCAGCAGCCTGCCCTTGGACTTCCGGAGAAGTTTCCAGGCCTGCAGCTGCTCCCGGAGCCGCAGGACGGGCGGAGTTTGGACCTCGCGGTTGGCCTTGCCGGGCCATCTGTCACTGAGGCCGAGGGCTTCAAAGGTTTCCCTGACGAAGGCCGGTTTGAGGTAGCCGTCCTGGGTCAGCGGCAACCCGTCGGCCGGAACCTGGGACAGGAACCAGTGGACGGAATGGACGACGGCGTCGATCTCGCCATCCGTGGGCGGCTCAGGCCACAGTTGTAGGGCAAGCTCGTCCAGCCGGGCGTTGAGCGCGCTTGCATCGAGCGAGGTCGGCGCGAAAGTTGCGGCGTCCTGGCCGGTTACAAACTTGTACCAACTGGCAACATCCCCGTATTCCGCGTGCCCGGTATCGCCCAGGACGTCAATGACCCGCTCGTAGCCGGGCGCCCCGCCGGAATCCTCCACCGGGCCGCGGTTCGCGCCGTCCGTGCAGCGCAAAGTCCCCTCGGGAAGCTCGGCGGGACCCATCAACTCGACGGTGTGCGTCCAGGCGTCACCGAAGTCGTATTCGTACTCGAAATCGGCGGGTCCCGTCCTCTGGGCATCCAGGAGTTCGAAGAGCGCGACGCCCGACGCCGGTTCAGCATCGATGTCGTCGGCCGCTTCGTCCGGACCAACGATGACGCGCCGTTCTCCCCGGACGTCAGTGCAGCGGATCCCGTAAAGGTGCCTGTTTTCCCACCCGAACGCCGCCTGAACCACGCGGTGGAATTCCGGGACGGTGACGGTTTCCGGGAGTTGAAGCTGCCGCCAGATCTGGGGTTCGGTGCCTTGAATGCTGATCCTGAGGTCGTACGCGGGGACTGTCTGCATACTGGCAATTGTTCCATCGCCGCGCGCGTCCTTGATTTCGACAGGCTCAATCAGCGTTTTGTCAGCGCCAGAACTCGGTCAGCTCTTTGGCGAGGGCTCTGCCTTGGTCGTATCCGGCGCGTGCCGCGGCGGGACGCAGCGACAGGTTCATCGCATTGGCGCCGAACATGTGCTCGGAGTCGGCGTCCGGGAAGATGGTTTCCACTTGGCTGCCGTGGGCGCGCAGTTCTCCGACCTGTGTGGCGAGATGCATGCCCCATTCCTCCGGAGTCCGTGACCTGCCGCCGAATGGCGACAGCACCAGCACCCGTTCGTATCCGGCTGCCAGGTCGGCGTTGTCGGCGTTGGATCGGTAGCCCCCGTCGATGTACCGGCTGCCGCCGATGCCGAAGGTGGCGCCACTGGAACAGCTGGCCGCCACGGCGTCCGCCAGGTCGACCCCGCTGTCACGGTCAAACGCGACGGGTTCACCGCTATGGGCATCGACCGCCGTGATGAGCACCCGCTGCTGCGGCCAGAGCTGGCTGGGAAGCCGGGCCGCAACGGTGGCGCGCCATTGCGTTTGCCGGGAGTCGTCCGACGCCGCATCCAACTCGAGCGCCGCGGCACCCATTCTGCGGCGCATGTCGGCCGCGTCCTCGGCGGCGGCGATGATCTTGCCCGTCCTCTCCATCTGGTTCATCACGGGCCTCACCGGGCCCGGTCCACGGCCGGATCCGTCCGGTCCAGTCCGTGGCTGGGGCGCGGCGGCGAGGATATCGGCAAACAGTTCAGCCGGGTTCGCGCCGGTTATCTGGGCCGCAGCGGTGGATCCGGCCGACGTCCCAACGATCAGATCGGCCCCGGTCACATCCAGCCCGGCCTCAAACAGGCCGGCGATGACGCCGATCAGCCACGCATTGCCTGTGGATCCGCCGCCACCGAGGACCAGCGCCCGCCCACCCGAGGCGGGTATCCGTTGCGTGGCGTCGACCTGCGGCTGGTCAGCCCCCGGGTGGTCAGAGGCCGGGTGGTCAGAGGCCGGGTGGTCAGAGGCCGCCGTCGGGGTGGAGTGCAGAGTTGAAAAAGGTGTTGTGTTCATGGGAGTCGCCCTTCGCGATTTGCCTGTTCGGCGCTCCCGGTGGCGACTGGCTCAGCCGCGCGATCGTGGACTGCAGGGAGCACCCATTGCGGATACTGCGTTCATGGGTCTCACCTCCTGCCAACCGGTCACGATCGCCACGACCTTAACACGCTGCGGCGCGCGGGCGCAATCAGCGGGTGACAGCGTGATTTCGGCAGGCTCAGTCAGCAGGTTAAACGCAAACAGGGCCCGTCCGAAGACGGGCCCTGCGTGAAGCGTTACAGCTCAGGAAGCTCTAGAAATTAGAGAGCCTGGATGTTGACGGCCTGGGGACCCTTGGGGCCCTGCTCGGTTTCAAAGGAAACCTTCTGGTTCTCTTCGAGTGAGCGGAAGCCGGAGGAGTTGATCGCGGAGTAGTGCGCGAAAACGTCCTGCGAGGAGTCGTCCGGGGAGATGAAGCCGAAGCCCTTTTCAGCGTTAAACCATTTGACGGTGCCAGTAGCCATTATTTTTGTCCTTCGTGAAGGTGGAGGAAAAGTCCCGACTTTCGGGTCCTCCGGTGTGGGGTGTTCAAAACCGCTACTTCAGAAGAACGCGGACTTTCGACCGCGCGTACTGCCTGAACTACACAATGCAAACACAACAACGTGATCAACTCTACAGGAGATCCACCAGTGCAAACGCCAAACTTGCAGGCACAACCATTCAGGGAGCGAATACGAAGCGGAACCTACTCCTGCCCGTTCCCGTCCAGCGCCGGACTGTACGCCGTGTACCCGGGCCGCAGCCGCACGGACCGCTCCCCCAGCACCGCAATGTCCTCCCACAGCACGAAGAAGGACCCACGGTGCCGCCACCGCAGCAGCTGGGGCAGCGGCCACGGCTGCGTCAGATCGTTCCGCTCGTAGCCCAGGAACGACGACCAGCTGTGCGGGCTGACCACCAGCCCCAGCAGCCGGGCGTCCGCCATCAGCGGGCGCGGGGCGCCGTCCACCACGAACCGGGCGTCGGCCACGCGCCCCAGCCGCACGCCGTCGTCGTCATGCACCGGGGTGCCCAAAAGATCACCGAGGATCACGGCGGCCTCCCGACCCCGGAATCCGGGTGATGATCTTGTCCCGGATCCAGCGTTCCACCCAGTCCGCGTCGAGGCTCTGGCCGCTGACGCCGAGCCGGATCACCACACCGACGCTGGCCACGTCCGTCCACGGAATCCGGATCAGCCGGGACGACGGCGGCCTGCCGCCGAAGATGCGCGTCCCCAGGACCGGGCCGGTCAGCAGCGCGGTGAGCACCGGCGCCGGCGTCCCCTCAGGAATGACCGTGCCCACCGGAAGCTCCGGCGCGCCCTCGGGGACGCCGAATTCGAGGTCGTCCACGGTGGTGACCGGGACGCCGTCGCTGTCCAAAGCCTGGCGGTCCAGCAGGTGCAGCTGCGCGTCCAGGGTCTGCCCGGCGACAGGCGGAACGGAGGGCAGCGGGCGGGAAGTTTTCATGCGCCGGCTCCTGTCACGATCATCAGCGGTATGGCCGCCAGTGAGGCCACGAGGATCACCACGAGGTAGATCATCGCCACCACATTCACGCCGCGGCCGTTGACGTGTTTGCCCATGTATTGGGGGTCGTTCGCCACGATCAGGATAGGCAGGTACGTCAGCGGCAGGGCCACGGCGGAGAACACCACGGAGTATTCGGTGACCAGGACGGGGTCCACGCCCGTGGCCAGCACCGCCAGCCCCACCAGCAGGCAGATGATCATCGACACATGGAATCGGGCAGCCTCCGCGGGCTTGCGGAACTTGCCCCAGGACCAGCCGAAGAACTGCGCCAGCGTGTAGCCGCTGGAGAGCGTCGTCTCCAGCGCGGCACCGAACGTCGCGGCCACCACGCCAACAAGTACGACTGCGAGCCCCAGTTTCCCGGCGCCCGCCGCCACCGGGAGGATCACCTGGGAGAGGGACGTGACGGCGATTCCTGCCGGAAGAAGGACGACGGCGGCGCACCCGGCGATCGCGACGGACAGCAGGCCGCCGAGCGGGAAGCCCACCAGCACGTTGATCCGCGACTGGATCAGGTCCTTGATCTTCCACCCCTCCTCCACAGCGCCGGAGGAGAAGAAGAACACCTCGTACGGCGTCATCGCGGCGCCGAACAGGGCGATGGCGAAGTACCAGTACGTGGCGCCGGTTTCCTCGGCCGGGACGGCGGGGATGGCCTGGCTGGCGAGGTTGCCCCAGTCCGGCTTGAGCAGGAACAGCGCCACGGCGAAGACGATCAGCGTCAGCCCGAGGAGCCCGGTGACGTTTTCCATGATGGAGAACTTGACCCGCCAGATCACCAGCCACACGGCCACCGCCGCCAGCGGAATCCAGAGCAGGTAGTTGACGCTGCTGGCCAGCTGCAGGGCCAGGGCGATGCCGCCGATCTCCGCGGTCACCGTCATGAGGTTGATGAGGAAGGACGCGGACAGGTTGGCCAGCCCGGCGCGGGGCCCCAGCCGTTCGCGGATCACCTCGAATGTGGCCCGGCCGGAGGCGGCTGCCACCCGCCCCGACATGTTGGCGAAAACGCAGATGCCGACGACGCCGACGGCCACCACCCAGACCAGCGACATGCCGAATCGGGATCCGACGACCGCATTGGTCACCAGGTCGCCGATGTCCACAAACCCGCCGATGGCGGTCAGGATGCCGAGGGCGACGCCGAGCAGGCGCTTCATTTCTTACCCACCTTCGACGTGAGCTGCTCCAGCGCGTCCCCAGCCGCGGCGAGCGCCTTGTCCCCGTCCTCAAGGGATGGCCCGCCGCCGTCGGACGATACGGCGTTCCGCGCGGTGGTGAGGCTGGCAGCCGAACTGTCCAGCACTTTCAGCGCCTCCTCCCGCACCTGCCGGTCCTCGGGCGAGGTGGCCGAGAGGCGCAGGACGGTGTCGCGGCTGGTCTGCACTTCCTTGAGCGCGTCGTCGAGCGTGGTGGAGGTGGCGGCCTTGGTGAGCTTGCCGCCGGAGTCGAGGCCAACGGCGAGCTTGGCGGTGGCGATGGCGGAGGAGCTGTTCTGCGCGGCGGTGGAGACGGTGTCCGTGACGGCACTGCCGGCTGAGCAGGAGGTGAGGACGGCTCCGAGACAGGCAACGGCGGCGAGTGTCCGGCGGCCCGTCCGCGCCCCGGCTGGCCTGGTCTGCACCTTCCCTCCAGCCTCCGGGCGGGCCCGGTTCGTCCGAAACGCCACTGCAAATTAGTTGCCTTGAGCTATGTATAGCACTGCCTTCCGGTAAACAGCAGGGTCCGGCGGGGGTAAGTTGCCGGGTCTCCGACGGTGGCGGGGCGTGTCCCTGAAACGGTGGCCGGGGCCGCCGGGCGGGCGTATGATCCGGGCATGGGGCGGCACCAGGCCGCGCCCATCACATGCTGCCTGAGCCCTGCTACCGGAGGTGCACCGATGGAAATGCCCAAAGCGACCGAGGCGGACAAGGAACACTTCCGGACCGTGGTGCCCGACCATCCCGAGGTGGTCATCAAGCCGATGTTCGGGAACCTGGGTGCCTTCGTCAACGGCAACATGTTCGCCGGGCTGTTCGGGCCCACCATCGGCATCAAACTCTCCGACGAGGACCGGGAGGTGCTGGAATCCTCGGAGCGGACGGTCCCCTTCGGCCCCGCCGAACGTCCGATGGGCGGATACACCGGGCTGCCGGAGATGTGGAACGAGGAGGGCGACGGCGATGACGCACGCGCCCGCGCCTGGACGGAGAAGGCGTTCGCGTACGTCGCCAGCCTGCCGCCGAAGGCCGCGAAGGAACCCAAGCCTAGGTCCGCCAAGAAGTAGCCATGCCGTCCTCCCCCGGCACCACACGTGACATCGACACCCTGGTTATCGGGGCGGGGCAGGCGGGCCTGGCCACGAGCTACTGGCTGAGCCGGGCCGGCGTCGAGCATCTGCTGCTGGAGCAGCGCCCGGAGCTGGGCGGCGCATGGCAGGACCGCTGGGACTCGTTCTATTTGAATACGCCGAACTTCGCGTTCCTGCTGCCCGGTATGACGTACGACGGTCCCGAGCCGGACGCCTTCCTGCCGCGGGACGAGGTGATCGAACTGTTCCGCGAGTACGCCCGGCGGATTGACGCGCCGGTGCAGCTGGGGACGGAGGTGACCCGGGTTGCGCGGGCGGACGGGGCGGGTGGTGGGCCGACAGCGGGCGCCAAGTTCGCCGTCGACACGAACAACGGAAGTTGGCTGGCACGGAACGTCGTCCTCGCGAACGGGGCCTATCAGGTGCCGCGCGTTCCGCCGTCGGTCGCCAAACTCCCCCGGCACATAACGCAGCTGCACAGCCATGAGTACCGCAACCCGGCGCAGCTGCCGGACGGCGCGGTGCTGGTAGTGGGGACCGGGCAGTCGGGCGGGCAGATCACCGAGGACCTGCTCGACGCCGGCCGCAAGGTGCACCTGTCGGTTTCAACCTGCCCCGAGGCGCCGCGGCGCTACCGCGGGCAGGACACGTTTTACTGGCTCCTCGAGGTCAACCTGCACGGGCCCGACTACGGCATCAACGGACTGCAGCTGGCGCAGCTCCCGTCGCCGGCCGCGCGCTTCATGTGCAATCCGCTGGTCTCCGGCAACGACGGCGGGCACAGCATCCGCCTGCGGGACCTGGGCCGGCAGGGCGTCCGGCTGCACGGCCACTATGAGGGAACGGACGACGGCGTCATCACCTTCAGCGACGACCTCGCCGCCCGCATCGCGCTGACGGAATCGGCGTTCGGGCAGCGGATGCAGGTGATGCTGGACGCGTACATTTCGGCGGCGGGGATCGCGGCGCCTGCTGCAGAACCCGTGCCCGCGCTCGACTGGCAGCCGTCCTCGTCCGGGGCGCGCCTGGACCTCGGCGCCGAGGGCATCTCGTCCGTCATCTGGAGCACCGGCTACGGGCTGGACTTCGGGTTCCTCGACATTCCGGTTCTGGACGAATGGAACTACCCGCGCCATTCGCGTGGCGTCACCGAGGTTCCGGGGCTTTATGCGGTCGGGCTGCCGTGGCTCACGAAACACGCATCGTCGACGGTGGCAGCGGTGGGGCTGGATGCGGAGTACGTGGCGGCCCACCTCGCCGGACATTAACTGCGACGCGGCCGAACGGCAACGCGGGGTCACTTAGCGCCCAATCTCGGGCCTTCATTGGGCGCTAAGTGACCCCGCGTTGGTGTGGTGGTGCTTGTTGGGGGCTGAGGTTGTCGAAGCACGCCGCCGACGCTGAGGACACAGAACCGGTGCGAGGACACCCGAATCCGCGTGTCCCCGCACCGAGTCTGCGTCCTGGGCGAACGTATGGGGCCTTGTCTGCTCCCTGCCCCCATTCTAAAATTGAAGAAGTTACTTTTAGAATGCGTCGTGGAGTGGAGGTTGAGATGGACTGGCAAGGCTGGGCGCTGTTCGGGCTGCTCGCCACCACAGCCCTGACCGCCGTGATGATCGCGTTCCAGATGGCCGGCTGGACCCGGCTCGACCTGCCCTTGGTCCTGGGCAGCCTGGTCACGCCGGATCCGGACAGGGCGCGGATCGCCGGCTTCTTCATCCACTTGGCGGCCGGGCAGGTCTTCGCCCTCGGCTACGCAGCGGTGTTCGCGATGCTGGGCAGGGCCACCTGGTGGATCGGTGCCCTGCTGGGACTCCTACACGTCGCCGTGGCGCTGACCGTCATTCTTCCCTTGCTTCCCGGCATCCATCCCCGAATGGCCAGCACCCGGGCAGGTCCGGCCAGCCGCGCAGCCCTCGAACCTCCCGGGCTGCTGGGCCTGAACTACGGAATCCAGACGCCGGCCGTGGCGGTGGCAGCCCATCTGGTCTACGGATCGCTCCTCGGGCTGCTCCTCACGGCCGGCTGACCCAGCGTGAGAGAAGGTGAACGCGACATGGCCAACGCAGAGTCCCCCGCCCTTGCCGACTACGGGCTGCTGGGAGACACGCGCACAGCCGCCCTGGTCTCGGCCGACGGCGGCATCGACTGGCTCTGCGCGCCCACCTTCGACGGCGAACCCGTTTTCGGCGCGCTGCTCGGCGGCCCGGAAGCGGGCACCTTCCGTATCGGCCCTGCGCAGAACGCTGAACGCCTCCACCGCCGGTACCGGCCGCACACCGCCACACTCGAGACGGTCTGGGCCACAGACGGCGGCACGCTGACGCTCACCGAAGCGATGGTGGCGGAGGTGTCGGGACGCCTGCTGCCTACGACTCTCCTGGTCCGGCGGCTGGAGGCCGACTGCGCACCGGCGCAAGCCGCCGTCGTTTTTAACCCCCGCTTCGGCGAGCGCCACCTCCGCCCCCGCATCCGGCAGGACCGGCACCTCGTGTGCGAATGGGGTGCGCTGGCCCTGTCGCTCGGCTGCAGCGGCGGGCAGCGGGTGGAGCCGGGTACGACGACGGAAATCACCGTTGAGCCCGGACGTCCCGTTGTGCTGGTGCTCGCCCTGGCATACACGGAACCGCTGGTCTGGGTCGATCCCGAAACGGCGTGGGACCTGGTGCAGGACGACGAAGCGCGCTGGCGAGAGTGGTCATCGGGCATCAGCAAGGACGTCCCGTTCCGCGAAGCCGTCGTGCGGAGCCTGCTGACCCTGAAGCTGCTGACCTATTCGCCCTCGGGCGCGCCGGTGGCCGCGCCAACCACGTCGCTGCCGGAGGATCCGGGCGGCATCCGGAACTGGGATTACAGGTTCGCCTGGCCGCGGGATGCCAGCATTGGCATCGCCGCGTTCCTCGGCCTGGGCAAGGACGCGGAGGCGCTGAACTTCCTGAACTGGCTGCTGCACGCGAGCCGGCTCCAGCGCCCCCGGCTGCCCGCGCTGTTGACCCTTACCGGAGGGCATGTCCCGCGCGAGCGCACCCTGGCGAACTGGCCGGGATACGCGGGCAGCGCCCCGGTGCGGGTGGGCAACGGGGCCGCACACCAGCACCAGCTGGACGGCTACGGCTGGGTGATTGATGCGGCGTGGAACCTCGTCCGGCAGGGGCACCGGCTGAACTCGGAGACGTGGCGGGCAATGCGCGGCTTCACGGATCTCGTGGCGCGTCGCTGGGTGGAGCCGGACGCCGGCATCTGGGAGATCCGTGCTGATGCCGCGCACCACGTACATTCGAAGATCATGGCGTGGCTCGCCCTGGACCGGGCCCTGCGCATCGCCGAGACGCACCGCATCGGCACCCGGCGGCGGGGCCGGTGGGAAGCGGCCCGGACTGCCATCTCGGCCGACATCCGGACGCGGGGGTTCGACGCCGCCCGGAACACGTACACGCGCTCCTACGGGTCGGGGGACCTGGACTCGGCCCTGCTGATCCTGCCGGTGACGGGCTTCGAAGACCCGAACTCCGGGCGGCTGCGCGGCACGGTGGATGCGGTGTGGGCGGAGCTGTCGGCAGGCTACCCGTTCCTGTACCGCTATCCTCCGGGCCAGGACGGGCTGCCCGGGGATGAGGGCGCCTTCCTGCCGTGCTCGTTCTGGCTGGTGCAGGCACTCGCCCTGACAGGACGGGCCGCGGAGGCGGCGCAAATGTTCGAGGCGCTTCTTGGCATCACCGGTCCGCTGGGCTTGTTCAGCGAGGAGGCCGATGCCGCCACCGGGACTCTCCTCGGCAACTATCCGCAGGCCATGACCCACGCCGCCCTGGTCCAGGCGGCGCTGGCGTTGCGTGATGCTTCGGTGGTTGAGCCCGTCGAAACCAAGCCGACGCCTCTGGTTGAGCCGGCTGAGGTCTCGAGTTTTTGTCCAGATAATGGCCTCTAGGGCGGCCTGAACGGCGATTATCTGGACAAAAACTCGGGTGGTGGTGGTGCCCGTCGAAACTGAGTCTGCCCAACCAAGGGAACCACCCGGCGTCGGGGCTCAGCCCTCCCGTGCCGACCCGGCAGTGAAGACCTTCTTCGCCACGGCCATGGCGGACATCGCTTTCGGCCAGCCGGCGTAGAAGGCAAGGTGCGTGACGGCCTCGATGAGCTCCTGCTCTGTGACACCGTTCTTCCTGGCGAAGTCGAGGTGGAACGTCAGCTGCTCACTGTTGCCGCCGGCAAGCAGCGCCGCGACCGTGACGAGGCTGCGGTCGCGCTTGGAAAGCTCAGGGCGCTCCCAGACCTCGTCGAAGAGAACGCGGTCGGTGTAGTGGACCAGCCCCGGCGCGAAATCGCCGAAGGCGCGCTGGCCGCCGGTCCAGCCGGTTGTCTCGTCGGTCATGTTGTTCCTTTCAGTGGGGTCCAGTGGCACAAGTCAACGCCCCTTCCCGCCCGCGCGGGAGGGTCTGCCGATACGGGTACTGGCAGAGACTCCCGCGGCACCGGACGGGTAAGTAGCGTGGTCGGCATGAACATCGAACCGACCAGGCCCACCGGCAAGAACCCGCCCGAGCAGTTCGTCGGCGATGTGTGGCTGGACCCCATCGCCCTGCCGCACGAAAGCGACCAGCGCATGATCGTCGCCACCGTCCGGTTCGCCCCCGGCGCCCGCACCGCCTGGCACTCGCACGCCCGCGGACAGTACCTCCGCGTCACCCAGGGCGTGGCCCGGTTCGGCGGCCGCGACGGCAGGATCATCGAGGTCCACCCCGGCCAGACCCTGTACACACCGCCCGGCGAAGAGCACTGGCACGCCGCCGCACCCGGCTGCTTCATGGAGCACATTGCCATGCTGGAGAACGGTGACGATCCCGCCACCACAACCACCTGGCTGGAGCACATCACCGACGACGAATACAACGGCACCCAGCCCTGACATCCCCGGAAACCAACTTCAGAGAGCACATGACCCAAACACACCCCCAACCCGGCCGGACCACGGTGCCCGCCGAGGGCCGCGGCTTCATCGCGGCCACCGTCTCGTTCGTCTCCGTGTTCGCCGCCGGCGCCTCGGCCATTCCCCTCTACGACACGTACCGCAGCGCCGACGGCCTGACCAACGACCAGTTCTCGCTGGTCGCCGTCGCCTACTTCGTCTGCGCCGTGTTCGCCCTGCTGGTCCTCGGCCGGCTCTCCAACCACCACGGCCGGCTCCCCGTCTCCATTGCCGCGCTGCTGCTCGCCGCGGCCGGCTGCCTCACCCTGCTGTGGGTGCACAGCTTCCTTCCCCTCCTGCTCGGCCGGGTCCTCCAGGGACTTGCAGCCGGCCTTGCCTCCAGCGCCATCGGCGCCTACATCGTGGACACCGCACCGCGCCGCCCGCGGTGGCTTGTCGCGGCCGTCACCACTGCCGCCGCCACCATCGGCCTCGCCCTCGGCGTCTTCCTCTCGGGAGTGCTCGTCGAGTTCGGGCCCGCCCCGCGGCAGCTCACCTTCTGCCTGTTCGCCGCGGTCCTGCTCGGCTGCGCGGCCGCCCTTGCCACCCGCCCGGAAACCGTTGCCCGCACGCCCGGCGCGTGGTCCTCGCTGATCCCGCGGCTGGCGGTCCCGACGGCGTCACGCCCCTACCTGCCCCTCGCGTCTGGCGTGTTTGTGGCCACCTGGGCGTTCGGCGGGTACTTCACCTCGTTCGGCCCCTCCATCGCGGCAGACGACCTCGGCTCGCACAGCCCCCTCGTTGCGGCGGCCGTGTTCGCCTCCTACATGGCGCCGAGTTTCCTGGGCGGTTTCCTCGCCGGACGCTTCACACCTGCCGCCGCTCAGCGCACCGGGATGACACTGGTCGCCGCCGCAGGAATCGGGCTCGCCGCCGCCAGCACTGCCGGGATCCTCGGCCTGTTTATCGGCGCGGGCGTCGTGGGCGGCATCGGGATGGGCCTTGCCACCTCCGGCAGCATGAACACACTCCTGCCCGAGGCCCTCCCCCGCGAGCGCGCAGGCCTGCTCGCCGTGATCTACGCCATTTCGTACACCGGGTCCGCCGTCCCCAGCCTCATTGCCGGACAAGCCAGCCGGGTCCTGAGCCTCCCCGTCATCACCACCGGCTACGCCGCCCTCGCCGTCCTCGTCTGGGTGGCCACACTCCTCGGCGCCCGGAACCCGGCTCCCGTTCCCGGCCGGTACTGAGCTTACGGATTTTGGTGGGGTGCCGCCGTCGGAATTCCCGACGGCGGGAGGCAAGTCCGACGGCGGGCGGCAAGTACCGCCGTCGGCCGTCAGTTTGGTCCTCCCCAAGCCAGGCGCCGGAGCGGGCAGTGCGCGCTCAGCCGCGTCTCTTGACTTCGCGCGTCAGTTGCCGAGCAGCCGCCGTTCGTGCGCGAACGCGATCAGCTGCAGGCGCGTCCGCAGCTCCAGCTTGTCCAGCACGCTGCGCAGGTGCGTTTTGACGGTGGCCTCGGAGACGAACAGGCCTTCAGCCATCTCCCCGTTGGTCAGCCCCTTGGCGGCGAGAAGAAACACATCCCGTTCCCGGACCGAGAGAACATCCAGGACGGACAGATCCGGGCCCGCAACCGGAGCCTGTCTCGCCGCGTGTTCGAACAAGGAGTGCACCGAGCCCGGCGCGATGACCGAATAGCCGGAGTGGACGGTCCGGATGGCGGCGAGCAGGAACTCCGGCTCGGCGCTCTTGAGCAGGTATCCGCTGGCCCCGGCCAGGACGGCTTCGACCACTGCCTGGTCCCGGTTGAAGGTGGTCAGCGCGATGATCTTCGGCTTGTCGGTGTTGCCGGCGTCGGCCTGGCTGATGATTCGGCTGGTGGCGGTGACTCCGTCCAGGACGGGCATGCGCAGGTCCATCAGCATCACGTCCGGGCGGCGCTCGGCGGCCAGGGCCACGGCCTGTTCCCCGTCGGCGGCGTCGCCGGAGAACTCCATGTCCGGCTGGCTTTCGATGAGCATGCGGATGCCCGCACGGAACAGCGGCTGGTCATCCACCAGCGCCACCTTGATGCGCGACGCAGCCTCACCCACGGGGGTCAGCCTCCACCGCCGCGGCGGACACGGCTACGAGATCGGTCTGCCGGCCAAGCCGGTCCCCGTCGTCCTCCGTCGTGCCGGGATTTCCTGCCGGGTAGGGGATGAACACCGTCACCCTGAACTGCTCGCCGTCCGGTCCGGCCGTCAGCCAGCCGCCCGCCATGTGTGCGCGTTCGCGCATTCCGGGCAGGCCACGGCCGGACCGCTGCGGTGCAGCCTCCGCCGGTTGTCCGGGCTTGGCGGCCACAGTTGCCGATGCCGCGTGCAGGGTCAGGCCGGGGCCGCTCCAGTCGAAGTGGAGACGGACAGCCGTTCCCCGCCCGCCGTGTTTGAGGGCGTTGGTCAGGCACTCCTGGACGATGCGGTAGACCGCCACCTGCTGGCCGCCGGACAGCTCAACGCGTGTTCCGGATTCGCTGGATTCGATTTTCAGGCTGCCCCGCTGCATCCCCTCGATCAGCACCTCAATGTCACTGAGCCGTGGCTGCGGGACGGCCATGCCGTCGTCGTGCACGCCTTCAATGACGCGCTGGGCGTCAACCAGCGCAGTGCGGGCGGACCCCGCGATGTTTTCCAGCGCGCTGAGGACGGCCTTCGGCTGGTCCTTGCTCAGGTAGCGGGTGCCGTCGGCCTGCGCTGCTATGACCGCGAGGGAATGGGCGAGGACGTCGTGGAGGTCCCGGGCGATGCGTGTCCGTTCCTGTTCCACGATCAGGTCCACTTCGGCCGCCTCAAGCGTGCTCTGCGCAAGGTCCCGCGCACGGAACAGGGAGCCCCGCTCCTGGTAGAGGGCCAGCAGAAGCCCAAGGCCGAAGCATGCCGCCGCGATCACAACGAAGAGGGCAAAAAGCTGCCAGCCATTGCGGCGAAGCATGCCCAAGTCGCCGTCGTAATGGAGGAACCAACCGACGCCGGCGCCGTACCGCCACGACAGCAGGAGGAACGCCATGGCGGCTGCGAAGACCACATTGGCCCCGGCCGCGACCAGCCGCGTCCATCCCTGGTGCAGCCAGACGATGAACACCAGCGCAACAAAGGATCCGATGTAAATCGCCCAGTTGTTGTCGTACATCGGCGGGATCAGGTGTGCCAGCTGGCCGGCGAGCAGCAGGGCGACGAGTGCCAGGGACGCCAGCGGCTGCCAGGCGGCCGCCGCAATCGCCAGCGTGGTCAGCACGAGCGGCCAGGTCCCGGGCCAGGTCTGCAACCCACCGCCGAAGCCGGCGATCGGTGCCATCCGGCCGGCTTCGGCCACACACCACAGGGAGAAGAAAATGACGGCCGCCACCGGGGCGCCCCAACGCCGTCCAAACTTCATTACTGGTTCCATGCCTGCCACCCTATCCGCGGCTTTCCGGCGCAGAACGCCGTTTCCGGCCAATCTCCACCCGGAAGCCAGAACTTTCATTCCGAAAGCCAGTCCGCGAGACCGAAACCAGCCGCACGCCGGCCAACGCCCCATATGGGGTAGCCGCGGGCCTGGCCGGCAGAAACTGCAAGGTTTTCCCAGTGCCCCCGGCCCACACTTGGGCCCGTTACACGGTCTCTGCATCTCCACGGGGGAGAACGAACTTGCGGCCATTGGTCGCGGGTCCGTTGCATGTCAACCCATATCAATGACTGGAGGAGACAATGGCGTCTCGCAGGGAAGTACTGAAACTGGGTGTGGTGGGCGCTGCCATGACCGGAGCGTTGGCCGGAAGCGCCGAGGCGGCGACCACAGAGCCCATAAGCCAGAGTCAGCTGGCACCGCAGAACACCCCGGTCCCGTTCAGGGGTGTCTTCCGGCGGCCCCCGGAGCTCGTGCCTTTTCAGAAGGGCTTCGATGGCGGCGACCCGAAACGGCCTTTCGAGCGCTACGCCCTCACCCAGAAACTCGGACAGGCCCGCATGCTGCCCGGCCTCACCACCACTTTGGCCGGGTTCAACGGAATCTTCCCGGGCCCCACCATCCGGGCCAGGCAGGGGACCAGGATTGAGGTGCGCATCCGCAACGCGTTCCCGCAGACCGGTCTGCTCCAGCCGGGCACGTTCAGCACCTCCACGCACCTGCACGGCTCGGCGTCGCTCCCCCAGTACGACGGCTATGCCAATGACATCACCGTGCCGGGCTTCTTCAAGAACTACCACTACCCCAACCGGCAGGCGGCGCGGACGCTGTGGTACCACGACCACAAGCACCACATCACCGCCGAGAATGTGTATTCGGGGCTGGCGGCGTTCTACCCGCTGTCCGACCGGTTCGAAAGGGCGCAGCTGCCGCAGGGCGAGTTTGACGTGCCGCTGATGATTTCCGATGCACTGTTCCGGTCGGACGGCTCGCTCGCGTTCAACGACAACGGCCAAAAGGGGCTGTGGGGCGACATCATCCTGGTCAACGGGGTGCCGTGGCCCACCATGAAGGTCAAGCCGCGCATCTACCGTTTCCGCGTGCTTGACGCCTCGGTCGCGCGCTCCTACCGGCCCACCCTCTCCAACGGTGAACCCGTCTATATCGTTGGCACCGATGCCGGCATGACACCGGTGGTCCAGGCTGTGTCGTCATGGCGGATGGGCTCAGCGGAGCGCACCGAAATCCTGATCGATTTCCGCAAGTACAAGGTGGGGCAGACCGTCGACCTGCGCAACCTCAGCAACAAGAACAACATCGACTTTGCCAACACGAACAAGATCATGCGGTTCCAGGTGGTCACCGATTCGGGTTCCGGGGCGGGGTCCATCTCCTCCATCCCGTCCAGGCTGGACAACGGAGGGTCGCCCAGGGCGTCACTGGGCGGCATCGACACGATGAGCCTGACCCCTCAGATGGCCACGGTGAAGAGGCAGCTCAGATTCGAGCGCCAGAACGGCCTGTGGACCATCAACGGTGTCATCTGGGACGACATTGAAAGGTCGGGGTTCACCAAGCTGTTCGGCAATCCCCAGCCCTTCGCCGTCGAGCAGTGGACCATCATCAACCAGTCCGGAGGATGGTTCCACCCGGTCCACGTCCACCTGGTCGACGCCAAAATCATCGCCCGCAACACCAACGGCGGCAAACCGTTCGCCTGGGAGGGCGGTCCCAAGGACGTCTTCTACGCCGGCGAGAACGAGTCCATCACCACGCTGATGCAGTTCGACTCCACGGCTCAGGAGGGCGGACGGTACATGATCCACTGCCACAACCTGGTGCACGAGGACCACGACATGATGGTCCAGTACGCGGTGGCCAATCTGCGGACCAACGACCCCATCACCGCCGACCCGCCCAGGCTTGACCTCCGTCCCGCGGACGCCTTCCCGCCGGTGTACCGGCCGCTGTTCCCGCCGGGGACGTGAGCTGGATCCGTCGCCGAGGCCCCCGAGTTTTTGGGCAGATATCGCGACTTGAATCGAGCCAAACGACGATTATCTGGACAAAAACTCGGGGCGGGAGGGTGACCGCAGACAAGGTCAGCACCTGGATCTACAATGGGCATCCACAGGCAGGTGCGCGGGCGCTCCTGCTTCGTTCGTGGACGGTGCAAGCCGGCCTGGACGGATCATGAATGGGGATGACTGATCATGAGCGACGGCGCACCTGACTCCGGACCGGAACCCCGCGCCGTCCCGCCGCTTAAGCCGCCCAAGCCCCCGCGCGTCGGGTCAGGCAGGAAAAGTACGACGGCGGCCAACGGGCCGCCTGCCCCGCCCACCATGGCGGTGGCCAGCAGGGAGGAAAATTCCGCGCCGGCCCTCGACAACTACGCCGAGTTCATCGCGCGGCTGGACGCCGCTGCCGGCAGGCTCACTCCGCGGCGCGATGCCCTGGCCACGGCCCTCGGCGCTGCGGAACTGCTCCTCACCCAGAACCAGACGGGGCTCGAACTGTGGGGTCAACGCCTCTCGCTCATCAGTCTGCTCCTGGCCCGGCCCAGCGGAGCCCATGGGGCGCGGAGATACAGCACCCTGCGGGAGCTCCATGACGTTGCGGCCAAGATGGAGCGGATGTTCACCAGCCGCACGCAGCGAGTTCAGGACGTCTGCCATTCGATCCGGGAACGCCAGGACGAAATCAACAGATCGCTGTTTGAACTGGAGAAGAGCCGGGTCAAACTGACGTCGTCCCGGCTGCTGGCGGTAGAACGGGAAAATCTCCGCAAGGTGGCCGATGATCTGTCCCTCTCCCCGGAGGGCACCGGCCTCGGCTTCCCGGATCCGGATCTCCGGGAAAGCCTCCGGGAAGCGCGCGAGGCAATCATTCTGGCCGAGGCCCTGCTGGAAGTGAAAGGGAACTGATCATGCCAACTCCGCGGACCCAATCCCGGGAAGTCTGCAGCTTCACGTCCACCCAATGGAGCGGCAGGCCGGCCGACGGCGCGGGCGCCACCTTCGGCGGGTTCTCCCTCATCGGCTTCATCCTGTGCCTGCTGCTGATGACCTTCACACCCTTCCTGAGGGATTTCGGCGCCATGATGCTGTTCGTCGCGGGCTTCGCCACCGTGTTCACGGTCCTGGCCATCATCGGCAGGAGTTCTAGCGAGCGGGCGTTCCTGCAGCGGCTGACCGGGACCGTTAATGAGGTCATTCTCGAACTGACGGCGGACCGGACGAACCAGCTTTCGCCGGACGGGCTCCGTGCACTCCTGATGGAAAGCGGGAGCCTCCCGCTGCTGGTGAACGGGGTATCCGGCCTGCACCTGAAGGCGGTCCGGCAGCCCTCCCCCAAGCCGAAGCAGAACGCCAAGGCGAATGCCGAGGTGGTCACCATCACGCGGATCGTCATCGCGGCCACGCCACCGGACTACGGCATCCGCAGCTTCGACCGGCTCCTGGAAACCGCGACGACGGACCCCGGCTTCAATTCGGCCGCCTCGTAGGCCCGCCCCAGTCCGATTAAGGCCCGGTGGACCAAACTGCAACGCGGGGTCACTTAGCGCCCAATGTGGGGCCTTCATTGGGCGCTAAGTGACCCCGCGTTGGTGTGGTGGTGCACCGAAAAAGGAGGGCACGTCCGGCCAGACCGGACGCGCCCTCCCCTTTCCGCGGAACCCCCAAGCAATTGCGCGGAATCCCCCAAAGCCGCGGGTCAGTCGATGAGCACCGGCGGCTCGACGCGCTCCGCCGACTCAAGGCGTTCCGCGGAGACACCCACCGGGGTCCCGGCGGAACGGTTCATGGAGCGGTGGTGCAGCCAGTTCGCCACTGCCAGGACCGCCACGAGGCCGAAGGTGCTCAGGAGCTGGGGTCGGGAGTCCTCGCCGATGAAGCCCACCGTGAAGATGGCCGCGAGAATCAGCAGGCCGAGGCCCGTCAGCCAGGGGAAGCCCGCCATCCGCAGCGGCAGGGCAACTCCGTCACGGTCCGCACGGAGACGGAGGGCAAGCTGGGCGAGCAGGGCGGAGGCCCACACCAGCAGGGACGTCGAGCCCACGATGTTCAGCAGGAGGGGAAGCACCTTCTCCGGGAAGGCCACCTCGAGCACGGCCGTGACGACGCCGAAGGAGACGCTGGCCAGGACTGCCACCACCGGGACGCGGGCCTTGGACAGGGAAGCCAGGACGCGCGGAGCTTCACCGCGTTCGGCGAGGGAGAACGCCATGCGGGAGGCGCCGTAAAGGTTGGCGTTGAGGGCGGAGAGCAGTGCCGCGACGGCAACGAGGGTGATGGCGGTGGCTGCGCCGGGCATGCCTGCGGCATCCAGCACGGCAGCGAAGGGGCTCTTCAGGCCGGCCGATCCCACGGGGACAACAGCCGCGATGATGAAGATGGCGCCGATGTAGAAGATGAGGATGCGCCACAGGACGGTGCGGACGGCCTTGCGGACGCTGCGGGCAGGATCCTGGGTTTCGGCTGCGGCCACGGAGACAATCTCGGTGCCGCCGAAGGCGAAGGCCACCACGAAGAGCGCCGTGGCGATCCCCGCGAAGCCGTGCGGAGCGAAGTCGACTCCGGTGAAGTTGGCCAGGCCCGGTGACGAGACCCCCGGCAGCCAGCCAAAGAGAAGGGCGACGCCGACGAGCAGGAACCCGACGATGGCAGCCACCTTGAGCAGCGCGAACCAGAACTCGAATTCGCCGAAGTTCTTCACCCGAGTCAGGTTCACGGCGGTGAGCACCGCGATGAACACGAAGGCCATCAGCCACACCGGCAGGGCGGGGAAGATCGTGGCGAGCAGGCCCGCCGCACCGAGCGCTTCAGCCGCGATGACCACCACCAGCTGGAGCCACCAAAGCCAGCCCACCGTGGCACCGGCCACGGGCCCGAAGGCCCGGGCGGTATAGACGGAGAAGGCGCCGCTGTCCGGATTGGCGGCGGCCATCTCGCCGAGGGCCCACATCACCAGGATGATAAGGGTGCCGGCCACCAGGTAGGAGACCAGCACCGCCGGTCCGGCGGCCTGGATGCCGGCGCCCGAACCAATGAAGAGACCGGCGCCGATGGCGCTTCCGAGTCCCATCATTGTGAGCTGGCGGGGTTTGAGGGCGGCGCCAAGCGCCGGGGCAGACGTCATTGTCCGTTGTTCCATGAAGAGTCCTCTGGGTTGTCTGTCGAACAGGGAGAGATCGAACGGGTAAAGGTGGAACGGCTAAGGGTGAAGCGGGTTTCAGGCCGCGTGGACTGCCAGGATGGTTGCCATAACCTGCAGCACGCGGTCGTTGGAAGCGGGGTCGGCAACGGTGATCCGGACGCCGTCGCCCGGGTACGCGCGGACCATGATGTCCGCCTGGTCGAAGGCGCCCACGAGCCTCGCCCGGAGGTCGTCGTCGGCCCGGATCCACAGGAAGTTGCCCTGGCTTGGCTGCAGCGTCCAGCCCTGGGCCGCCAGCTGTGCACTCAACCGCGAGCGCTCCTGCTTGACGACGGCGGTCCTCGCCTCCATCTCGTCGCTTGCGTCCAGCGAGGCGATGGCAGCCTTCTGGGCCAGGGCCGTCACGGCGAACGGAATGGCGGTCCGGCGCAGTCCCTCGGCGATGGCCGGCGCGGCCACAGCGTATCCCACGCGCAGGCCGGCGAGTCCGTAGGCCTTCGAGAAGGTGCGGAGGATGCACATGTTCGGGAACTCGCGGTAGAGCGAAAGCGAGTCCGGCCCGCTGCCCGTCTCGGCGTATTCCACGTAGGCCTCGTCGATCACCACGAGGATGTCCGAGCGGATGGAGCGGAGGAACGCCTCGATGCGTTCATGGCTGATCGGGACGCCCGTCGGGTTGTTGGGGGTGCAGAGCAGGACAATCCTGGTCCGGTCGGTGACGGCGGCGGCCATGGCGTCGAGGTCGTGACCCTCGGCGTCATCCAGCGGGATGCGGACGGGCTTGGCACCGGCCAGCTCCACCAGGATGGGGTAGGCCTCGAAGCTTCGCCAGGCGAAGATCACTTCATCCCCGGCGTCGCAAAGCCCGGTGATGATCTGCTGCAGAACGCCGACGCTGCCGGGTCCCACCGCGACCTCTTCGGCGGTGACAGCCAGGTGGGCAGCAATCCGTTCGCGGAGTTCGACGGCGGCCATGTCCGGGTAGCGGTTCATCCTGCCGGCCGCTTCGGCCACGGCGGCGGCTGCCGCGGGCAGGGGTTCGTAGTGGCTTTCGTTGCTGGCGAGGGCTGCGATGTCCTCACCGGCGCTGCGCCGGCCCGGGACATAGGACGGGAGGCCGGCGACCGCTGCACGCAGGGTGGGGTGTGCGGTTTCCGTGGCCATCAGTATCTGATTACTGGTCATGGGTCTTGATCATGGAAGTGACCGGGACCACATTGCAAGATACTCTGAATGCCTTGGGATTTCTGCTCAACTTCTATCGTCTGTGGTGAAAATATGACCATCCCGACTCCCCGCACCTTCGATTCCCTGGACGCCAGGATCATCCTCGCGCTCGACAAGGACCCGGAAGCCAGTGCTTTGGCACTGTCCCGGACGCTCGGCGTCGCACGCAACACCGTGCACGCACGCCTGTCGAAACTCGAGAGCGGCGGTGCCCTCAGGTCCTTCAGCCGGAGGCTGGACCCAGCGGCGCTCGGCTACGGGCTGCTGGCCTTCCTTTCCCTGGCCATCAGCCAGGCCCGCGCCAAATCGGTGGAAAGCGGGCTCGAAGCGATTCCGGAGGTCATCGAGGTCCACGCCACCACAGGCGATGCTGACCTCATGGCCAAGGTGGTGGCCCGGGACACGGCCGATCTCTACCGGATCACCAACCAGATCCTGGAGATCGACGGAATCCAGCGGACCAGCACAGCCATCTCCGTCGTGGAGCTCATGCCGCCCCGCTATGACGGCCTGCTGGCCCGGCTGTCACAGCAGGAGAGCCGCCAGCCCGGCTAAGGCGGGGTGACGCGCACCACCTTTGGGCATATTTTCAGCAGGGCTATGGAGAAACTGCCAAAAGTCCCAGCAAATAGTCGATGTCTTGCTTACCGAGGGCCCGCATCCGACGATTCCTGCATGACTTCTCTTACAGTGTCCGGCCGGGTGGCGCAGGTTCTCAGCAGCTATGTCAGCGACGTGTTCGGCGTGATGGGCAACGGAAACGTGTATTTCCTGGATGCCGCCGAGAAGGAGGGCCTCCGCTTCACCGCCGTACGCCATGAAGGCGCGGCCATCGCCGCTGCGGACGCCTACTACCGGGCATCCGGGCGCCTCGCGGCTGGGACCACCACCTACGGCCCCGGCTACACCAACGCCCTGACGGCCCTCGCGGAAGCGGTGCAGGCGCAGATCCCGGTGGTGCTCGTCACCGGGGATGCACCGAGCAGCGGCGCCCGCCCGTGGGACGTGGACCAGGCGGCGATCGCCGCCGGGCTGGGCGCGGCCACCTTCACGGTCACCCGTGACGCCGCGGGCTCCATCACCCAGGAAGCGGTGGAGTACGCACTTGCCCGGCGGACCGCCGTCGTCATTGCCGTTCCGTACGATCTGGCGGCCGTTGAGGCGGCGGACGAAGAGCTTCCCGCGCCGCCGGCGGCGGCTGCCGTGAGGAACGACGACGGCGGACTCGGCCGGGCGGCCGAACTGCTCACCGGCGCGAAGCGGCCGCTCATCCTGGCCGGCCGGGGTGCGCACCTCGCCGGTGCCGGGCCTGAACTCCGGGAACTGGCTGATCGCCTCGGTGCGCTCACGGCCGGGACGGCCCTGGCGCTGAACCTGCTGCAGGGCGAGGGGTACCTGGGCGTCGCGGGCGGCTTCGGCACGGACACCGCCGCCGGGCTCATGGGCGAGGCGGACGTGGTCCTCGTGGCCGGGGCAAGCCTGAGCCCGTTCACCATGCGCTTCGGCCACCTGATCGGCCCGGACGCCACCGTGATCCAGATCGACGCCGCCCTGGAGCCGACCAACCCGCGGGTGGACATGTTCGTCAGCGCGGACGTGAAGGCTGCCGCGGGCCGGCTCCTCCGTCTGCTGGACGACGCCGTCGACGCCGGTTCATCGAAGGCCTGGCGCGCGGAAGCACTCAAGCGCCTGGCCGAGGGACCCGGCCACCACCCCGGCAGCGCGGAGGTCCCGGACGGCCGCCTTGACCCCCGGGCGCTGGCCACGGCATTGGATGCCGTCCTGCCGGAGCGCCGCACCGTGGTCCAGGACGGCGGGCACTTCCTGGGCTGGGCACCCATGTACTGGCGCATCCCGCGCCCGCAGGACCTGGTCATGGTGGGGACGGCGTACCAGTCGATCGGGCTTGGCCTGGCCAGCGCCGTCGGGGCCTCCCGGGCGGTGGACGAGGGCAACATTCTGGTGCTGGCCTCGGGTGATGGCGGATTCCTGATGGGCCTGTCCGATCTGGAGTCGCTCGTGGGAGCGGCGAGCAGCGCCGTCGTCGTGATTTACAACGACGCCGCCTACGGGGCCGAGATCCATCAGTACGGCTCGCAGGGCCTGACCGAAAAGCCGATGCTGATCCCCGAGGTGGACTTCAGCGGGATTGCCCGCGCGATCGGGGCGGAGTCCGCGGTCATCCGCAAACTGTCGGACCTCTCCGCGCTCACGGACTGGATCGACGCCGGCGCCAGGGGCACCTTCGTGGCCGACTGCCGCATCACCTCAAGCGTCCGCGCCCCGTGGCTGACCGAGTGGATGAAGGCCAAGGAGGCCGAAAAGGAGAAGGTCGCCGGCTGACGGTTGTCCTACTGCAACGCGGGGTCACTTAGCGCCCAATGAGGGCCCTTAATTGGGCGCTAAGTGACCCCGCGTTGCGGTATCCAAACGTCGCTCAGCAAGCCGATGGTTGCTACGATTGCTACGGAGGCAATCATGGCCACTATTCCCCATCGCGAGCTCCGTAATCAGAGCAGCAGGATCCTTGAGCGCGTGAAGAACGGCGAGGTCATTGACGTGACCAACAACGGCGAGGTGGCAGCCACTCTAATTCCCCCATCGGCCTCGCCCTTCGAACGGCTGCTGCTGTCCGGTAGCGTCCGCCCTGCCTCAGGCGCTGTCGATTTCCAGATGCTGCCCCGCGTGAGGTCCGACACCGGCAGCGAAGAAATCCTGTCCGACCTGCGTGGCGACCGTTGATCATCTATGTGGACACGTCAGCCGCGCTGAAACTGATCATCGAGGAAACCGGCTCCCCTGCGGCAGCTGGATACCTCACATCAGCCGTGCAAAGGGGCGACCAGCTGGTCGCCTCAATGCTGATGTACACCGAACTCCACTGTGCCGGGAAGCGCCGGGGGCTCCCGGCAGAGCTGATCACAACTGTGTTGAGCGGAATAAACCTGGTGGATCTTGCGCGTTCGGACCTCATGTACGCCGCCGCAATGCCAGGGAATCTTCGCAGCGCCGACGCCATCCACCTCGCTGCCGCCATTCGCTTGCAGGCGGACGTGCTGGTCGCTTACGACGCCGAACTGCTCTCGGCTGCCACCGAGGCAGGCCTGCGGGCGCTCTCGCCAGGCACAGCCCCCGGCACTGACGCCGCAGGTCACCACGTAGAATCGCCCAGTTAGAGAAACGTCGCGGCCATCCTGGGGGAACATATCGTGCTGGAATTGGAGCGCATCTACTGGACGCGGGTTGCCCTGCGGCTGGCATACGCCGCCGCCACCGTTTGGCTGGCCGCTGCCGTCGTCTTTTCCTTTCACCCCAACACGGTCCACACAACCTTCGGCACGAGCGGCCCCTCGGTCTCCGACATCCTGCGCGGGATGTTCGACGGCGTCCTGGCGGCGGCCGCCGCCCCGGCCCTGGTCATCCTTGCCCTGGTCGTCACCGCGCTTATCATCCGCTTCCGGGACGTCCGACGGCGGGACCCGGTCCGGCGCTTCACGCGCCAGGAGCGCCGCGAAGGGATGGCCCGGGCCGGCGGACAGTGCGAGATGGAGGCGGGCTTCAGCCGCCGCTGCTCCCGTCCCGCAGAGCATGGTGACCATTTCTACCCATGGTCCAAGGGCGGCTCGACCAGTCTGCAGAACTTCGTCGCGGCATGCAGCAGGTGCAACCGGGCGAAAGGTGCGCGGATCCCGTCGCCGGCGCAGCAGGCACGACTGGAACGACGGCGGATGGCTTACGTTTTGTCCGAGGACGCGGTCCGCGTCGGCGAACGCCGGGAGCTGCCGTAACGGGCAACAGCTGCGTTCACAGGCCAGTTTGCACGTTCTATCCGGCGCGTTGTTCCTAGGGCTGGACAACATTCACGAGTTCGGACCTGGCACCCGACTGGAGATCTTCGGTCAGGACCAATGTTTTGACCTCGGGGCAGTAATACTTGTGCTCCCGTGCGTTCTCAAGCGGCGACCAGTCCAACACCTTGACGCAGTCGGTGTATTTGCCGGCTTTCGTGGAGACGGTCTGGCCGGTGGCGACGGTATCCCTCATGTCCTCCGCGCTGCCAATGTAGAATTCCTGCCGGTAGGAATCGCCCACCCGCTGGTCGGCCTTCATCCAGATCCCGGCTTTTGCCCCGTCTTTTCCGTGGAGGAAGCTGCCCCCATGGTGCAGCAGGAACCCGTTCCAATAGTTATTCACATCTTCCCCGAAGTACCACACGTCACCGTTCTTGTGCTGCGCAAGGTAGTCCCTGGTTTCCTCCACCAGCTGGCCGTTTTTGTATTCCTTGTCCAGATAAACGACGGTCTCAAAGCCCTCGATCCGCTTTTTCTCCGGCAGGATCTCAATCTCGATCCGTTCGGTGACTCCGCCCTGGCCGGCCGTCTCGTATGTCATTTTCTTGCCGACGGGGAGCGCGAAATACTTATTGGTTATGTTGGTGGTGAAATCCGCCGGACTGATCTCGGGGTTGTACTCCCCGGCGCGGCTCCTTTTGACGTTGTCGTTGTACAAAAACACTCCCCCGCCGACAACCAGCAACAAGACCAGGACACCCAGAAAAATTTTGGTGCGTAGCGGCATGACCTCTTCCCACTCCTCACTGAGTAGAAATTCCTATAAAGGGTCAGGGCAACGCTGCCCATGGCCATAGAAAAAAGGTAGTGCAGTCCGCCCCGAAGCAGAACCCTCAAATAAATAGCGCTGGGTCGACGAGCGGCCGGCACGTTCGCCGCCGTCGTGATGGTCAGGAGCTTTCAAGGCCCCCGGGCGGCTCTTTAGCGGGGCCCGGCTCCGGTCGGGGGCTGGCCCCGAGTAGGAGTTGCCGCTCGCCGCGCACCACCTGGTTGATGTAGCCGGTGAGGCGGTCCGCCTCGTTGCGGTAGTCGTCTGGGTCGGCCAGGAGCATGGTTGCCTGAATAAACAGAGTCCCGTCTTTTGCAGCCACCCGGAGGAAATGGGCCGGGCGCCGGCCCTCCATGATGATGGTGGCAATGACGGCAAAGCTTTTGTCAGCGTCGGTGAACGCCGAGGCCCGCTGATACGTCGCGGTGAATGAACCATCTTCGACCGTCAGTGTGGCGGGGGAACAGTCCGGCAGCTTGAATACAGACTCAAACGCCAGCGTCAGTGCGGCATCACGGTCCGCGCTGATAGCGACGAACACGGGCTCAGCACGGGTTCCGCTGAACGTTCCTGCGGCCGGCAATTCAGCTGACATCAACATGGCCCACGCCA
Source organism: Arthrobacter globiformis (assembly GCF_046536215.2). Taxonomy (GTDB): domain Bacteria; phylum Actinomycetota; class Actinomycetes; order Actinomycetales; family Micrococcaceae; genus Arthrobacter; species Arthrobacter globiformis_E. The sequence goes on from NZ_CM143421.1 coordinate 1,797,652, forward strand.
GCACGTCCGAGCATTCCGCCGGGCTGACGCGTGCCGCCCCCGCGCCGAAGTGCAGGGACTGATTTTGGTCCCAGAACCGTGCTCCGGTCAGGACCTCACCCGCAGCTCCGCCTGGACCGGCTACGACTCCTGCCAGAGTCTCGACCTCGGCCTGGGAGAAAAGGCGGGCGGCTTTCGCGGGAGTTGCAGACGGGCTGCCAGTTATTTCCCGCGGGGCTGCCGCGTCCCGGCTGGCCTCGATGCCGGAATCCGGGTCGGGCGATGTGGGAGTTGCGCCGCCGGGCTCGACCGGAGCGCAGGCGGTCGGAAGGCTCATCAAAAGCACCGCCACCAAAAAGCGGCGAAGCATGTTTCCCATTGCCATCATGGTTCCCCCAACCTTGACTCAACGTCGGCGCCGGGACGAGCAAAACTTCCCGGGCATGGACGACATTGTAGTGTTTCAGAACCCTGCGTTGACGGGATTGCTGGGCGGCACTTTCGGTGCTGGAATAAGCCCAACGGCCCGAACCGGAAACATCCGGTTCGGGCCGTTCGGCTTCCCGGGGCTCGGGGTTTCCGGGGCTCGGGTTCCCGGGGCTCGGCTTCCCGGGCTCGGCTTCCCCGGGCTCGGCTTCCCCGGGCTCGGGGTTTCGGGGGCTTAGAGCACCGCGGACAGGAACGCCCGGGTCCGTTCGTGCGTCGGGTTGTTGATGACGGACGCCGCCGGGCCGTCCTCGATGATCCGCCCGTCATGCATGAACACCACACGGTCGGCCACATCCCGGGCGAAGCCCATTTCATGCGTCACCACGATCATGGTCATTCCGCTGCTGGCAAGGTCCTTCATGACGCGCAGCACCTCGCCCACCAGTTCGGGGTCCAGCGCCGACGTCGGCTCATCGAACAGCATCAGCTTCGGCTGCATGCACAGCGCCCGGGCAATCGCCACGCGCTGCTGCTGGCCGCCCGAAAGGTGACGCGGGTAAGCTCCCGCCTTGTCCTGCAGGCCCACCTTCGCCAGCAGTTCCAGTGCCCGACGCCGGACCGCGTCCTTGCGCTGTTTGAGCACCCTGAGCGGGGCCTCCATCAGGTTTTCCAAAACTGTCATGTGCGGGAACAGGTTGAAGTGCTGGAAGACCATGCCGATGTCCGTGCGGTCGGCGCAGATTTCGTTGTGCGACTGCTCGTGGAGTTTGTTGCCTTTGAGCCGGTAGCCCACCACGCGATCACCCACCCACAGCAGGCCGCCGTCGATCTTTTCAAGGTGGTTCACGCAGCGCAGGAAGGTGCTTTTGCCGGATCCGGATGCGCCGATCAGGCAGACCACTTCGCCGCTTCCCACTGCCAGGTCGATGCCTTTGAGGACCTCGTTGCTGCCGAACCTCTTACGGACACCTTCTGCCCGCACAAGGGGCGTGGCCGGCTGCGTCGCCGGGCTCATCGTCTCGGTGGTCATGATGCGTTTCCTTTTTCGGTGGCCAGCGGGGCGTGGACCCTGAAGTACTTCCGCAGCCGCTCCATCGCCGTCGGCGGAACGGAACGGGACGTTCCCCGGGAGAAGCGGCGTTCGAGATAACCCTGGCCCACGGTGAAGACGGTGGTGATGATGATGTACCAGATGCTCGCGACCATCAGCAGCGGAACCACCTGCAGGTTCTTGGAGTAGATGATCTGTGCCGAATACAGCAGTTCGGGGACCGCGAGGACGCTGACCAGCGACGTCATCTTGAGCATGCCGATGAACTCGTTGCCCGTTGGCGGAATGATGACCCGCATGGCCTGCGGCAGCACCACGCGCCGGAGGGTTTGGAGCCGGGAGAGTCCGAGCGCTCCGGCGGCTTCGCTCTGGCCCTGGTCAATGGACTGGATTCCGGCGCGCACGATTTCCGACATGTACGCCGCCTCATTAAGTCCGAGGCCCAGGATCGCAGCGGCCAACGGGGTGATGAGCTGGTTCGCGTCGAGGCTGACCCCGGGAATGCCGAAGGTGATTTCCGGGTAAAGGGCAGACAGGTTGAACCAGAAGAGCAGCTGCACCAGCACGGGAGTTCCCCGGAAGATCGTGACGTAGGCGCCGGCGGAGGCCTTGACCACGGGGTTGGGGGACAGCTGCATCACGGCCAGGAGCACGCCGAGGCCGACGCCTGCCGTCATGCACACAACGGTCAGGAACAGGGTGATCCCGATCCCGTTGACGACCGTCACGTCACGGAAATACAGCGCCACCTTGTCCCATCCGAACCGCGGGTTGCTCACGGCCGAGGCAAACAGAAGCGCAGCGAGCAGGACAACGGCGCTGCCGGCCACCCAGCGCCAGGGGTGCCGGGCGGGCACCACCGTATATTGCCCGGTGCACGTTGCCGCAGGCGTGCTCATGAGCCGGCTCATCGGGCACCGCTTGCGTCAACGGCGTCGGGGCTCACGGTCACGGACTGCGGAATTCCGTACCTGGCATTGATCTGCTTGTAGCTCTCACCGGCAACAATTGCCCTCACCGCGGCCACGATCGCCCCGGTGAGCGGTGATCCCTTCGGCATGGCGATACCAACCGGAGTCGGCGCGTAGTCTTCGCCGCCCGCCAGCTCGAAGGCACCGCCGGAGAGCTTGCTGGAGTACCCCATGGCAATGGTGCCCGACAGGACGCCGTCCACCCGCCCGGACATGAGGGCCAGGTTCGCTTCGTGCTGTGACGGGAAGAGTTGGATGTCGATGGGCTGGTTTCCGGCGTCGACGCATTTCTTCGAGAACTCCGGGAGGGTTTCGATTCCCTGCGTGGTTCCCTTTTCGCCGCCCACCTTCATGCCGCAGAGCTTCATCGGGTCCACCGACAGTTTCCGCGGATTTCCGGCCTTGACCGCAAGCCCGGAACCGCTGCTCTGGTACACGGCGAAGTCGGCGTTCTTCATGCGTTCGGCCGTGACGTTGAAGCCCGAGATGCCTACGTCGTACTTGTGTGAGCTGACCCCGGGCAGGATGGTGTCGAACGTCGCGGGCACCATCTGGATCTTCAGTCCCAGCGTTTCGCCGAGCGCCTTCGCGAAGTCGGCGTCCCACCCGACCACGGTCTTGTTGTCGCTGGCATAAAACTCGTAGGGCGCGAATGTGGGATCGGTTCCCACCACGAGGGTCCCCCTGGCCCTGACGCCGGGGGGCAGCAAGCCGGCCGCCGCGGCGTTGAAGGGTGCCGCGGAGACTTCCGTGTTTTTCTGCCCGACGGCGGTGGCACCGGCTTCGTTTCCGGCGTCAAGGGACGCCGTGGTACAGGCGGATAATCCGATGGCCCCTGCAAGGAGCAGGCTGCCGCCTGCGATGGCTCTAGAACGTAGCATCATTGCCTTTCGGTGGGGTTGATCCGTGGTCAACCGCGATGTTGACCAGGGTGGTGCCGATATTGACGACGGTGGGGTGCCGCACGACTGCGACCACCCCGTCCATGGGTGCATGGAATTCTTTTGCGGGCCGGTCCAGCTCCTCCACAGGGTGGACCCGGGCCACTAGCTCCCCTGCCCTGACCCTTTGCCCCAGTTCCGCGACGGGTTCCATGAGTCCGGCCAGGGTGGAATGGACCGCCGAGGCCCCCGTGAGCTCGACCCACTGGACAGCTTCAGCCCGGGCGCTGCGGGAGCCCTCGTCCTTGAGCACGCCCCAGTGGTCCAGGAGGGAGCGGAGACCTGCCCGGGCCCGCCGGAGGATCGGAACGGAGACCGTTCCCCGGCCGCCGAGTTCCGTGGAAATCATCGGCACGCCTGCCAGATCGGCGGCGCCGCTGATCGAGCCGGTCTTCATCATGGGCTTGACCGCCACGGAGTACGGCGCATTGAAAGCCTCCACCGCGGCAACCTTCGCTGCCCAGAGCTCCGGCGTGGGGCCAGGGTAGACGAAGGAGGACGCCACGTATTCCGAAGCCGTCCCGCCGGAGTGTATGTCCAGGACGTAATCGGCCAGGGAGATGAGTTCCTCGGCCACGATCGCGGCGATTTGTTCAGCCGGGCCGCCGTCGGCGTTGCCGGGCATCGCCCGGTTCAGGTTCTTGCGGTCCACGCTGGCAACGCGTCGTCCCTCCCGCACAGCGCAGATGTTCAGGGCGGGCAGCACGATCAGCCGGCCGGTGACAGCGTCGGCGTCGACCGCCCGGATCAGTTCCTGGAGCAGGATCTGCCCTTCGAATTCGTCGCCGTGGGTTCCCGCGATCAGCAGCGCGGTCGGCCCGTCCCCGCCGTTGATGACCGCAATGGGCGAGGGAATGACGGCGGCGTCGTACTCATTGTCCGAGTGGTCGATTTCGAGGTACCCGAACTGCTTGCCGGGAGCGGCGAAATCAATGCCGGGGATGCGTGGAATGGTAAAAGTCATGGCTCAGCTTTCGCCGGGTTGGAAGAATTGGATTCACTGTATACAGTGAATACCGTGATGTAAAGCACGTAGGATTTATGAGAGTCCTGCACCGGAAAGGAAGCAAACAATGCCTGCGCAAGCTGCCAGGAACGCACGGCCGCTGAGCGAGCACATCTACGAGCGGATCAGCGATGAGATCGTCAATGGCGTGATTGCCCCGGGTGCTCCGCTGGTCCAGGAGCAACTCGCCAGCGAATACGGCGTCTCCCGCACGCCTGTCCGGGATGCCCTGAACCGCCTGGTCCATGACGGCCTGGCCACCCTGGAACCGGGCGCCGGCTATTTCGCCACGACGCTGACCCGCTCGGAAGTCGAAGAGATCTACGAGGTCCGCAAGGCGCTGGAGATCATGGCGATCCGGCAGTTCGGGGCCCAGTACTCGCACATCGAACTCGCCCGGCTGGAGCTGCTGATTGCCGAGGGCGCCGCAAGCGCCGACCCGGAAGAACTGTTCACGGCCACACGGGCTTTCCACTTGGGACTGGCGGCACCGGCCAAGAACGGCTTCCTACTCAAGACCCTGCAGTCCGTCTGGGACAACCCGGTCCAGCGCCTGATCACGCGCTCCTATCCGCTGGACAAAGCCAAGCTGGACCGGGTCGCAGATGACCACCGCCGCATCCTTGCAGCCGCCCGGGCGGGCGATCCGGACACCCTGATTCCGCTCCTGGACCTGTGCCACGAAAAAGACTAGGGACCGGTCCGTGGCGGGGACAGAGTTTTCGTCCAGATAATGGCTTCCGGAGGCCTTTTAGCGGCCATTATCTGGACAAAAACTCAGGCCGCGGCGAACGCCAGTCACTCCCCCAAGCCTGCTGGTTGAGCCTGTCGAAACCAGATTCAGTCGTCGCTGTAGCGGGCAAGTGCCTCGATGTAGACGGCGGCCGTTTCTTGGTCGCCCCTGTCGGTGTACTTGGCGATGATGTTCGCCAGGTCATGTTTGATCACCCAATGCGCGTCATACGGTTCATGCGGTCGGGGAACAAAGTCGTTCATGATGTCCATTCCTTCCAGGCTATGAACTGATGGTGCCCCCGTTCGGGCAAGGTCACCGAAAGTTTCAAGCAAGATCCGCAAAGGTCTGCAGTCGGGCCCCGCCGGACAGGCGCACCACTACTGCAACGCGGGGTCACTTAGCGCCCAATGAGGGGCCTTAATTGGGCGGTAAGTGACCCCGCGTTGCCTTTAAAAGTCCGGGGTGCCCCTTAGAGTGAACTACCAGGATGTGGGCCGCGACCACCGAGGACCGGATGGACTACTACGCAATCAACGCGCTGCGTGAGAACCATGCAGGCTGGTCCCTGCTGCGCGCCCAGAACGCCCCGCTCGCGATCTCGTTCTTCATGGCGGCGTTCACCGGGCCCAACCAGCGGAACCTCGGCCGGCAGCAGCTCATCGACAGCCTCGACGACGTTCTCTTCGGCCTCCGCGACGCCTACGGCGAGGACAAGTTCCCGCGCCAGGCGGCCGAGTACCTCGATGACTGGGCCGCCCCCGAAAGGGCATGGCTGCGGAAGTACTACATCCAGGGCCAGGACGAGCCCCGCTACGACCTCACCCCCGCCGCGGAGGACGTGGTCCGCTGGGTCGAAAGCCTAAAGGGCAGGGACTTCGTGGCCACCCAGTCGCGACTCACCAGCATCTTCGCCGTCCTCGAGCGGCTGGTCCAGCAGTCCGAAACGGACCCCGAAGTACGCCTGAACGAGCTCCAGAAACAACGGGACAACATCGACGCCGAGATGCAAAGAATCCGCGACGGCAACATCCGCGTCATGACGGCCCCCGAGGCCCTGGACCACTTCCAACAGCTGCAGGCCCTGGCCAAGGACCTCCTGTCAGACTTCCGCGAGGTCGAGCAGAACTTCCGCAAGCTGGACCGCCAGGTCCGCGAGCAAATCGCCACCTGGGACGGCACGCAGGGCGAGCTGCTCGAATCGATCTTCGCCAACCAGCAGGACATCAGCAGCTCCCTGCAGGGCCGGACGTTCCAGGGCTTCTGGGACTACCTCATGTCGCCGGAGTCGAGGCGGAAACTGCAGGAACTCCTCCAGCGCGCCACGCAAATCGAAGCACTAAAGCAAACAGACAACCTGCCCGCCGTCACCAACCTGCACCAGGACTGGCTGCCCGCCGTCGAGCAGACCCAGGGCACCGTCCGCCAGCTCTCCCAGCAGATGCGCCGGCTGCTGGATGACAAGGTGTTCCTGGAGAACAAGCGCATCATGCAGCTCATCCGCAGCGTCGAATCCGGCGCCCTCGCCACAAGGGAGCAGCCCCCGTCAGGGGACTTCATCGAAGTAAGCGCCCCGCATGTGGACATCACCCTCCCGTTCGAACGCCCGCTGTACGAGCCGAGCCGCCGGGTCATGGTGGAGGACCAGATCGAAACCGCGGACGACGCCGACGTGGACGCCGGTGCCCTCTTCAGCCAGTTCCACGTGGACAAGGAACGCCTCAAGGCCAACATCGACGCGGTGCTGGCAGAAGGGGCGGAACAGGCCACCCTCGCGGAGATCACCAAGAAGCACCCCGTCGAACAGGGGCTCGCGGAGATCGTGGCGTACTACCAGCTGGCCACGGAGTCGGACTGGGCCACCATCAACCCGGACGCCGAGCAGCGGATAGCGTGGCAACTGGAGGACGGCAGCGTCCGCGAAGCCACCCTCGAACAGATCATCTTCGGAAGGCCCGCATGAACCCGGCAGCGAATTTCCCAGCCACAGCGGAAACGGACAGCCGCACGCCCGAGGAACTTCCCGGCGTCGTCACCCGGCTCTTCAAAGGCGTGCTGTACGCCGAGGGGGACGAGAAGCTCTGGCAGTCGCTGCTGGGCCTGTCCTCCCAGGTCCGCGACTACGTGTCCGTGCTGGGGCTGGACCTGATCCTAGACGAGTCGGAGGGCTACGCGTTCCTGAAGTCGCGCGAGGATCCGGACGGCACGCTCCCCCGGCTGATCCCGCGCCGGCAGCTGACCTTCCACGTCAGCCTGCTGCTGGCCCTCCTGCGCGGCCGGATGCTGGAGTTCGACACCAACAGCAGCGAGCTCCGGCTCATCATGACCGAGCAGGACATCGCGGACATGGTGGCCGTCTTCCTGCCCGAATCCAGCAACGAGGCCCGGGTCATGGACCGGCTCGCCACCGACATCCGGAAGGTGGTGGACCTCGGCTTCCTGCGCAAACTCCGCGGCCAGCCCGGCACCTACGAGGTGGCCCGCATCCTCAAGGCGTTCGTGGACGCCCAGTGGCTGGAGGAGTTCGACGCGCGGCTGGCGGACTACCGCGCGACTCTCACCGGAGCTGGACTCACCAAAGCGGCCAAAGAGGAGGACGGCAAGTGACCGCCGACCTGCAGGACACGCTGTTCAGCCTGGAGGAAAAGACGGACGACGGCGGGACTCCCCCGGGCTTCCGGCTGCACCGTCTGGAGCTGCTCAACTGGGGCACGTTCCACCAGGGCGTCCGGACGTTCCGGCTGGACGGCGCCAACAGCCTCCTCACCGGCGACATCGGCTCGGGCAAGTCGACGGTGGTGGACGCCATCACCACGCTGCTGCTGCCCGCGAACAAGATCGAGTACAACAAGGCAGCCGGCGCGCAGAAGAAGGAACGCTCGCTGATGTCGTACGTGCGCGGCTTCCACAAGAGCACGCGCAGCACCGGCGGCGAGTACTCCAAGCCCGTGGCACTGAGGAGCACCGGCGCGCTGACCGTGGTGCTCGCCGTCTTCCACAACGCCGTCCTCGGCAAGTCGGTCACCCTGGCCATCACCCTGTGGGCCACGCAGGAGGCCGGCCAGCCCAGCCGCTTCTACTCGCTCGCCGAGGCGGACCAGTCCATTGCGGCCGACTTCTCCAACTTCGGCCAGGACCCCGCGAAGCTGAAGAAGAAGCTCCGGGCCGCCGGCGCCTCAGTGCACGACACCTTCGAGCCCTACGCCGCGGCGTTCAAGCGGCAGTTCGGCATCAGCGGCAACCAGGCCATGGAGCTGTTCCACCGCACGGTGTCCATGAAGCAGGTCGAGAACATCACCTCCTTCGTGCGGACCAACATGCTGGAGGAGGACAACGTCGGCGAGCGGATCGGCAACCTCATCCACCACTTCGACGACCTGAAGAAGGCCCACGACGCCGTGCTCCGGGCCAAGGACCAGATCGCCCTGCTGACGCCCATCACGGAGGGCGCCGCGCAGCACGCGAAGCTGAGCCGCGAGGACGAGCTGGCCCGCCAGCAGCGCGACCAGCTGCACCCCTGGTTCACGGACCGGAAGCTGCAGCTGAGCCTCGAGCACCAGACAGAGCTGGAACGCACCGGGGAACGGCTGCAGGAGGACAGCTCCAAGCTGCGCACGGAGATCAGCGGGAAGCGGCACGAGCTGTCCGCCGTTCAGGAGGACATCAGAACCAACGGCGGCGGCCGGCTCGCTGCCATCGACGCCGACATGGCCAGGTTCGCCGTCGAGTCGCGGACCCAGCGGCAGCGCTTCGACACCTACGCCGAGGCCGCGAAGGACCTGGGACTGCGCCCGCCCGAGGACAAGGTGCTCTTCGACGGCAACAGGGCACGGCTCGGCGAGGTGGAACAGCAGCTCACCGACCAGTCCAACGAACTGCAGGACCGACGCACCGAGCTGACCATGACGCATACCGTCCTGACCGGCCGGGCGTCGGACATCGCGGCCGAGCTCACCAGCCTGCAGTCCCGCCCCAACCTGCTGCCGATCGCCCAGCTGGACCTCCGCCGTCGGCTGTGTGACGGCACGGGGATTGCGGAAGCGGCGCTGCCGTACGCCGGCGAGCTGCTCCGGGTAAGGGACGGCGAGGGTGCGTGGGAGGGCGCGGCCGAACGCACGCTGCACGGCTTCGCGCTGTCCCTGCTGGTGCCGGCGGAACACTACGCGGCCGTGAGCAGCTGGGTGGACGCCAACAACCTGAAGGGCCGGCTGGTCTACCTGCGGATCGGCGAATCCCCCGCGGCCAGGGCGGCGGAGCCGGGGACGCTGGCGGCGAAGATCGCCATCAAGCCGGGCACGCCGTTCCGCAACTTCCTGCTGGACGAGCTCGCCACCCGGTTCGACCATTTCTGCTGTGACACGCTCGAGGACTTCCGCCGCTACCCCAAGGCGCTCACCGTCAACGGGCAGCTCAAGGGCGGCCGCGGCAGGCACGAGAAGGACGACCGGCGGGAGCTCACGGACCGCCGCAACTATGTGCTCGGCTGGGACAACCACGACAAGATCAGCCGCTTCCTCGCCGAGCAGGACGAGGTCCGGGGACAGCTGAAGGTCACGGAGGCGCAGCTGGCCAGGGTGATGGAGAACCTCGGCGCGCTGGGCCGGCAGAACCAGCAGCTGGGCACCGTCCGCTCGGTGGCGGACTTCGGCGAGATCAGCTGGCAGCTCACGGCCCGGCGGATCGAGGAGCTCAAGGCCGAGAAGACCGAGCTGGAGACGGCCAGCGACGTGCTGAAGCAGCTGACCGCCAAGGAATCCGCCGTCGCTACCGAGCTGGGGCGGCTGGAGGAGCGGGCCGGCAAGCTGCGCGAGCGCCTGGGCGCCAACGAGAAGGACGCCAGGGACATCGCCGAGGCGATCGAGGAGTGCCGCGGCATTCTCACCGAGACTCCCCTCACGGACGACGGCGGGGTGCTGGCCGCCGTCGAACATCTCACCCAAGCCGCGCTTGGGGACAAAACGCTGACGTACAAGAACACGGGCACGGCGGAGAGCACGGTCCGGTCGGGGCTGACGGACACCATCGACGCGCTGTCCAAGCGGATCGCCCGGGCGGCGGAGGGCACGGTCCGGCTGATGGCGGACTTCCGCAACAGGTACCCGAACGAGACCACGGACATCGACGCCGCGCTCGAGGCCTCCCCGGACTACAACCGGCTGCTGGAGCAGCTGGTCAGCAATGACCTGCCGCGGTTCGAGGCGCACTTCAAGGAGTCGCTGAACCAGAACACCATCCACGAGGTGGTGGCGTTCAACGCGTTCCTGGACAGCCGGCGGCAGGACATCGTGAACCGGATCGGCGAGATCAACCAGTCGCTGGCCGGGATCGAGTACAACCCTGGCCGGCACATTCAGCTGGAGCACCAGCAGACGTCGGACCAGGACGTGCGCGAGTTCGGCGTGGACCTGCGGGCGTGCTCGGAGGGGACCATCGGCGACGAGGACCAGTACTCGGAGCAGAAGTACCTGCAGGTGGAGCGGCTGATCGAGCGCTTCCGCGGCCGGGAGGGCCTGACCACGCTGGATGAGCGGTGGACGGCGAAGGTGACGGACGTGCGGAACTGGTTCACGTTCTCGGCGTCGGAGAAGTGGACCGAGACCGGCGAGGAGTTCGAGCACTTCACGGACTCGGGCGGCAAGTCCGGCGGGCAGAAGGAGAAGCTGGCGTACACCATCCTGGCGGCGGCGCTGGCGTTCCAGTTCGGGCTGGGGTCGGGGAACACTGTTTCCAAGAACAAGAACAGCGGCCGGAGTTTCCGGTTCGTGGTGATCGACGAGGCGTTCGGGCGCGGGTCGGACGAGTCCGCGCGGTACGGGCTGCAGCTGTTCCAGCGGATGAAGCTGCAGCTGCTGATCGTCACGCCGCTGCAGAAGATCCATGTGATCGAGCCGTTCGTTTCGCACGTGGGGTTCGTGGCGAACACCAACGGCGACGACTCGCAGCTGCGCAACATGACCATCCAGGAATACCGCGACGAACGGGACCGGCGTGCCGGCTGAGTCCTGGACCACGGTCGCGGGGCTGCGGGCGCAGTCGCTGAAGGCGTGGAATAGCGGGGCGTTGCTGCGGGAGCTGCTGGAACCGTCGGGCGCGTATCCGCGCCGCCGTTCACTGAAACGTCCGACGGCGGCAGCCCTGTTGAGTGATTACGCTGCGGCCCACGCGTGGGCGGCTGAGCTGGTGGCCGGGGTTCGTCCGTACGAACTGGAAACAGTTGAGGTGGGGCGTCGGACCGTTGGCTCCAACCGAATTCCGGCAGCGGCCGTGTTCGCGACCGTGGAGGACGAGATCGGGTTTGTCAGGAAGTCCCGGGAGGCGGGGCGGTTCCGGGAGCTGGCTGCGGGTCTGGGTGAGCTGGACCCGCTGTTGGTTGGCTGGGCGGCGCGTCGGCCGCTGAAGCTTTTGGAGCTGGGTTCGGATGCCGAGGCGGCGGCAAGGGTGGCACTGTGGCTTCGGGACAATCCGGAGCCTGGTATCTACGTCCGGCAGCTCGGGCTACCGGGAGTCCACACGAAGTTCATCGAGCGGCACCGACAGGTGATTGATCAGCTGCTCGTCGCTCTTTCGCCGGCATCCGACGGCGGCGAAGCGGACACAGACTCCGATGCTCCTTTGGAAGTCGCCGAACCTGATGTAGCTGGCTCGGACGCAGCGTTGGAAAACGGTGCCGGCCGCACTCCTGCGGCCCGCTTCGCCCGCCGGCACGGGTTCCTGCATCCACCCGAACTCGTCCGCTTCCGTATTCTCGATCCTTCGATCCCTGCTCCGGGCGGTGCACGCGACATCACCGTCACGGCTGAAGCCTTCAGTGCCTTGCAGCTGCCAGTAGGCACCGTGATTGCGACCGAGAACCAGGTCAACTACCTCGCGCTGCCGGAACGCCCGGGCACGCTGGCGCTGTATGGGGCGGGGTATGGTTTCTCGTCTCTGCGGGAGGCGGCATGGCTTCGTGACTGCCAAGTCCTGTATTGGGGTGACATCGACACCCACGGCTTCCGGATCCTGGATCAGCTTCGTGCGGTGCACCCTCACGTGGAAAGCATTCTGATGGACGAGGAGACGCTCCTGTCTCACCGAGACGCTTGGGGAAGGGAACCGTCGCCCTCAAGAGTCGCACTGGCGAGGCTGACACCCGAGGAACGTGCGCTATATGAAGCCCTTGGCAATGACACCTACGGATCATCCGTCCGCCTCGAGCAGGAACTCATCAACTGGGACTGGGCGCTGGAGAGGCTCAAACGCTAGGTGGTCCGCAGAATACCGTGCGCAGCTCGCCACGATTCACTCGGGCAACTCTTCCGAAATCTGTTCGATGAAATCCTGGTCGTCGCCGGCGCAGTCCGAAGCGGCAACCGCGAGCGACTGGCGCCGCGCCTCTTGCCTGAACTCCTCCGTGCGTACGTCCGGGATCCACATCTGAATCTGCCGGAATCCCCGCTCGCGCATGGCGGCACGGTGCCGCGCAACCCGATCCCTTACGCTCATGGTTCCAAGTTACCTGCCCCTTGACCGAGTCTGCAGTGCTGGCCCTGTGACGCGGAAACGGTCGAAGGACACCCGGATACGGGTGTCCCCCGGCCATTTCCGGGTCCTGATGGGGCATCGTGAACCGAGACCGTAACGCTCTCAGACTTACTGTCCGCGAAGGGTCTTCTTTGCGCCGTGCTGGTGCGAGTTGGCCAGAGCTTCTGAGTACGCGCGCCATCCACGAGGCGGTGGCGTTCAAACGCGTTACTGGACAGCCGGCGGCCGGACGGCGGGAACCGGATCGGCGAGATCAACCAGTCGCTGGCCGGCACTAAGTACAACCCGGCAGCCGTGCGTCTTGAGCAGGAGCTCTCCCGGTGGGACTGGGCGCTCGCCGCCTCACCGCCGGCGCCCCGTGAGCCTGTAGAAACCCTGCCCCGCCGGTTGCCACACCCAGTCGTCGTTTCCGATGGGTTGGCCCGGTTCGGCTACATGGCCTTCAGACAAACACTTAGGAGCCGAACGCCGTGGCGTACTGTTTGTTGACGCTCGGGCTGAGCAGGCCACTAACCCTTAGTAGGGCGGTTCCCTTCATGTGGTGCCACTCGGTGCCTAGCACGGGGCCCGCTTCTTTCAGGACGCGCAAGATGTAGGCGGAGCGCGCCTTCGCATCAGCCTCGTTTTCGAACACTTCAACGACGGCACCGCCGTCGATGCCGGTCTCCCCCGCCGTGGCGCCCGAGTCGGTGATCCATGCCGCGGACGTGTACTGGTTGGGCCGGCCAAGGAGCTTGTTCGAGTCCAGCGCTTCGGTCACCGTGGTGATCTTCGTGATGCTGGCAACCTTTGGCTTCAGGGCGGCAGCAACCGTTGTTGCGTCAGCTGCCGCAGTCGGAGTCGGCGTTGCAGTTGGGATCGCCGAGCGCGTGGGTGTGACTGAGACCGCCGAAGAGGGAGCGGCCGGGGTAGCCTGATCCGAGGTCTGGGTTGAAGGTGCCGAGCAGGCGGCCAGAAGTAGTGCTGTCGCCCCAAGGACGGCCACATGTTTACGCATACCGCTGATGCTAACCGCTGGCATCACGCCACCGAAATACGACGCGTCCCGGCCAAGTACAGGTGAAACCCTGCCCTCGTGCACTGCGGACGGTCATGGAACAGCGGAATGCAGTAGATTCTTGCACTTCATGTACTAATTATCCGTACAGATCATCCTGTCCGCCGTCAGTGACGACATGGACAGCAAGCACTCCCAGGGGGACACATGAATAAGCGTTTGGGTGCCGTCGCGGCAGCACTGCTGGCGTTGGCGGCAAGCGGATGTGGCGCATCATCCACTCAGACCGGCGGCGGCACGGCGGCCGCCAGCAGCACTGAGTCAGCGGTGCCGGCAACGAGTTCGGCCGCGGCCGAAGTGAAGATGGGAACAACGGCAGACGCCATCGCGGCCGGGTGGCTAGCCGGTAACGCCAAGCCGACCTTCCCGGCTGGCGGCGCAGGCAAGGTCGATGTGGTAGCTTCCGCCCCCATAAAGGTCGATATGATCGGATCCGTTACTCTCCCCGTCGCTGTGCGCAACGGCACCGATGGGCCGATCACCAGTGTCGAGGTCACCGGGGCCGCCATGGATGCAGCCGGCAAGATCCTGGCCTCCGGCCGCAGCCAGGGCTTCTCCCCTGCGGTAGTGCCAGCGGGAGGGATCTCTCTGGGTTACGTCTACATTGACGCGAAACTGCCGACCACGGCAAAGCTCGAATTCACGGTTGCCTCGAAGCCCCTGGAGGGCGACCCCTACTTCCAGGATCTAAAGGTCAACCAGGCCAACGCCGTGGGGACTGCGATCACCGGCAAGGCAACCAACACGTCCAAAAACAAGCTGAACGGACCCTATGGCGTTCATGTCACCTGTTTCGACGCGAAGGGCAAGCTGCTGGGCAGCCAGACTGGGTACGCCTCGCCCGATGCGGACCTGGCTGCCGGACAGAGCGTGACCTTTCAGGTGGATTTCTACGACGAGCCCTGTCCCACATTCCTGGTTGGCGTCTCGGGATACGGGCCACTGTAGGCCCCTAGCGGGCCACCGGAGGGACGGGGAGCTTTAGGTCATAAAGGAATCCGGCCGGGACAACTCGGAGTCTAATGCAGTTCGCCCGTCCGCAGCCGAATTGGTTGCGGACGGGCGCCTCTGTTCGTGCCCCCTCTGTGCCCACCCGGCAACTCCAGGGAAACTAACTTGTCCAACAAGCGCGTACCACTTGCTAGGCTGGGATTCCCCCAAACAAAATGCAAGCGAGGCATAACGTGCACGAGGACGCCGTCCGGTTCCTGTCCCAGCCGGTGGAGGCCCAGCCCGGCTCACCGCTCCGGGTCGCCGTCTACTCACGGATCGCCGAAGCCATCCGCAACAGCCTGCTGCAGCCCGGCTCCATGCTCCCCACCGAGACCGAACTCGGCACCGACATGAAGGTCAGCCGCACCGTCGTCCGCGAGGCCCTCATGCTGCTCGAGGAGGACGGCCTCATCCGCGCCCGCCGCGGCGTCGGCCGGTTCGTCTCCGACACCCTCCCCCGCATCGGCATTGAACGCATCCGCCCCTTCGAGGAAGTCCTCGGCGGCCCCGGACACCAGGTCCAGATCAAACGCATCCAGGTCGAGAAGCAGCCAGCCTCCGAATTCGTCGCCCCCGGCGTCAGTGTCGAACCCGGCACCGACGTCTGGCTCTGGGAGTCCGTCCTGATCCGCGACGGCGAACCCATCGCCCACCTGCAGGAAAACATCTCCGCCCTGCCGGTCAGTTTCGCCGGCGGCGCCGCGGCGCCGTTGGAAATTAACGACGACGGCGGCACCACCCTGCTCACGGCGCTCAACAAAGCAGCGGGCCGAGGGCTCGGTCCGGGCGAGTGCCAGATCAGCCTCAGCCAGGTCGGCCCCAGCCGCGCCAAACTGTTGGACCTGCGCCCCTCGGATCCCGTGCTGGTCCTCACCCAGTACGTCCGGCACGCCAACCGGCCGTTCTACCTGGCCAAGTGCCTCGTCGCCGACCGCGCCGGGCACCTCTCGGTGATGCAGTCGCTTCCGTCCTAGTACTGCAAGTGGAACTCTCCGCCTCCCCCTACGAGGCGATGACCACGGCACGCCGTTGAGTTTAGATTCCCGCTTCGACCAGCGCCCGCACGAGTGCGGCACCTACGACGACCCGATCCTCCGCATCGATTAGTTCTCCATCGACCTCTACCTGGCGAATGGGGAGGAACCCCGTACCTGTGGCGCCGTGCGCCCGACAAATCGCGTGAAAGCGGTTCGAGGCGTCGGCATCCTGGGGCGCTGCTAGTTGGAAGCCTTCTTCGACGCACCGGATACCGCCGCCGCTCCGCGAGAGCTGAAGCCATCGCGGCGCCGTCTCATAACCTCGAAACCAAGGGTCGTTAATTCGGGCCTCGACCGCGCTGGCGCGGTAGATCGCGAGTAGATAGGGATCTCGGTAGTAGGCGCTTCCCGTCAACGAGGCGGTGCGGAGCATGCACATCGAGTAGCCCCAAATCCCCCGAGTGGGTCGGTGCTCGCCGTAGTAGATCCCTGTTTCGCCTTCGCGCATTGCTGGGTAGGCGACCAAGTAATAGCGCCAGTCGTGCCTGCCTGATGCCTGACGGGATGTGACGAACTCAGCGGCAGCGCGCTCCAGGCTGCTCAGCGTGGGTTCGTCGGAGGCGGAGACCTCGTCGAGTAGGGCGGCAAGTGCCGAACGCAGTTCGCCGTTTCTCCCGCGACCGGAGTGGGAGAACACTTCCCGCCATCGCGATGCTTGGCTCGCCGCGCGTGTTCCGAATTGTCTGATACGCCCGCTGCCGAAGTCGAAGCCATAGTCACCTTTGGCGAGCAGTGCGGCAGCGAAGAGACCCCACGCATCCGGTTCGGTAATGCGTACAAATGCATTGGCGCGCGCCCGAAGCGTTGCTGGTTCGAGATCGAACGCGAAGATTCGGCCGCGGAGAAGCGGATGATCTTCGAGGCGATGAATCACCACCTCGAGATCAGTGCCGTTGAAGGCTTGCTTTGCCTGCTCGTCACGGACTCGATCGGGGTTGAAACCACGAAGCTCCTCGAGCGACGCGCCTCTGATTAGGAGCTCGACGCCCGGAACGAGGTCGGTCATGCGAGCTTCACGGACCTCGTCATCCGCTAGGTCGATGAGGTTGCGCAAGACGCGAACCCGCCTCGCGAAATTATCCGTCCGATACTGCCGGTGGACGAGCACGGCCAGCAGGAACAGCGTCTCCGCCAAGGAAAATTGACGGTTGCGGCCACGCTTAATGCCATAACTGTGCAAACAGGACGCAAACAGGTTGATGTCGGTGGCGTCGAAAAGCGGGACCTTTTCCTGGTCGGCTGCCGTTTGTGCGCTATCCGACTCGGTGAATACGCTCGCGAACACCTCGCGGACGTCGTCAACACCCACCCACGTGTCGAACGCGTGTTCCATGAAGTCCAGGTGCTGCTCACGTCGTGGGTTCGCAGGCCCGAAAGCCCGCTCCGTGCGCTCGAACAGGGTTGCGCTTTGCATCGTCTCACCGTCCCGCCACTCACACACTTCGACCACGAACTCGAAGTACCGAAGAAACTCGTCGTCGACGATGTCGTCGCCACCGTCGAACTGCCACAGGACGTCAGTCCAGGCGCCATCGATCTTGTGAATGATGCGGTTGAACCTCTCCGCGTCGGTCCCTTCCGCGAGTAGCTTCTCGAATCGGGCTTTGAAATTCTCGAAGCCAGTCAGCGGTTTCCCGCGGGAGTTCATCTTGATGTACAGCTCGTCGCCAGAAGGCATGTCATCGATGGGGAGGAAGTAGAACGAGACCGCCGGCCGATCCTTGGCGATCAGGCGCGACCACGCCTCCTCGAGATCGACGTGCGCTTGGCCGAGTCGATCGTGGATCGCGTCCAACATGACGAGCATTGCCTGGACCGTCGGATCGTGCCGCCATGCATATAGGTACCACGACTGGTTTGTGATCCATTCGGATGGCGCGGCGAAGTCGTCGGTCAGTGGATGCTGCGGGTTCACGAGCTGCCGACAGAAGAGCTCCGCTGTCGGGCGAGTCGCGTAAGTCAGTTTGAGGATTCTTTCCGCGTCACCCAGTCGATCGGTTCGCGCCGCGAGGTACCAGTGCAGGAGGAAGAGCGTGGTGAGGCGTTGCTGTCCGTCCAACGGCTTGAGCGCCGAGTCCTCTATCTCCCCGTAAACGAAATCGAGATCCAGAGGTTCGCCGCCGCCAACCGCCCCGATGAGTGCATCGAGGAAGTCATGTCGAATCGTCTCGACGAGTGCGCCTCTTCTACCTTGCGCGTAGTCGCGCTGGATGAGGGGAATCTCGATTCGCCCGACGCTCGGCATTTCACCCGCCGCGTGGCCGAACATGCCGGCGAATGTCGTCTTGTGTCCCTTCACGCGATGAACTCCTCTTCGTTCAGCTCGGGGTCTGGCCTCAGGTACGGCTGAATCGTCGCGAGAATCGCGTCCAGATACGCCTCCCGGTCCTGAGCTCCCCAGAAATGGATCTGCTGGTCGTCAGCGTCCGTGTAGTACTTTAGGAACACGTTGCGGGTGCAAGGGGGAATGTAGGAGCCCGTTTTGTCGCGACCGATCATCTCCCTCCGCTTCACTTCGAATGTGGAGTTCGACAGGGCGCTGTTATCGCCGCTCGCAAGCAACGCAAGGTTGGAGATCGTATGCACGCCGTCGTCGCCATCAGCTTTCCCCTCGGTGAGCACAGTCTCGACGAGGGCTTTGGTCTGATCGAACTGGGTGCCCACCGCGACGATCCGAGGGTCCGCGATGGCCGCGAGGACGCCATCGATTTCGGCTAAGAGGTTCTTGCGTAGGTCCTCGTCGATACTCGGGACGTCGCTGATGGCGCCGCGGTGAAGCCGGAGCCATTCGGTCCACACCTTCTCGTCGCGCTTGAGGTCAAGGGCGTTCTGCGCGTGGATGTGTTCGAGCGACCAGACGCCACGTGAGTGCGCATGGAACGAGTAATGCTCTGTTGAGTCGGATCGGAGGCGGACTGTCTCCACGTTCATCAGGAGGAGGACGTCCGAGCATCTCGATCCCGACTTCTGGTAGTCGAGGTCAGCGACCTGGCCAGCGGTGAGGTTTAAGTGCTTGGCGATGAGTTCATCGAGCACGGCCTGGAGCGCGGGCCTAGTCAGCCCGGTCACTGCTTCGATAAGGCCCGCAAACGTGTGTTTGCGGGTCGCTACCAGGTAGCCCACCTTGTGGAAGATGTCGCGATCCTCGTACCAGCCGACGATGAGAGAATGCAGCTTAACCACGTCGTCCCAGAATGCCTGCGGGTCGTCGTCGATCACTGGCCGCAGTGTCTCGAACGTGTAGTACCGCGGCCGATGGCCGCCGGGTGGTGTGCCTCCGCGACGATCCGCGAGGGTATCCAAAATCAAGCTAATTCGCGTCGGCACATCCTCGCTAAGCGTGGTCACGAACGACCAGACCTCCGGCACTCGGAGTTCGCGTTCGAACTGATCCCACTGAGCGGCAGTCTGCTCGCTGCGGTCAGATAAACCCGCCCCATGCTTGAGTTTCGCGAGCAATTGAGCCTTAACGAGTTCGGCATCCGAGAGCAGGATCCGTCCAACGTTCAAGCGCGTGAAGAGCACGATGGAGTCAAGTTCCTTCGCGGCTTCATACCAGATCACTCGGACCGACTCGAAAAGGTAGTCGTAGAACCGGTTCGCGGCCCATTGCTTGCGGTGCTCGTACCGATCGAACCATTGATTGATGTGCGCGTAGGCCGCGAAGATGTGATGGAA
The DNA here is from genome assembly GCF_046536215.2 of Arthrobacter globiformis. GTDB lineage: Bacteria > Actinomycetota > Actinomycetes > Actinomycetales > Micrococcaceae > Arthrobacter > Arthrobacter globiformis_E. The sequence goes on from NZ_CM143421.1 coordinate 1,817,051, forward strand.
GTCAATATTCTCTCGTCGGCGCTTTTCCGTCGGATTGCTCAGGAAATCTGCGCTCCCGCTTCTCGTCTCGTACTCGATCGTGAATCCTGCGCCGGCGTTCTGCAGGCCCTCGCTCCGCATGTACTGGAATATGAGAAACAACGTGGTCAGCCTCTGTTGGCCGTCGATCAACTCCCACCTGCCATCCCCCATCGGCTTCACTACGACTGGCTGCAGATAGTAGGGGTCGCCGTTACTCGCCCAAATGTCGTCAAGCAAGCGCCCGACCTCCTCGGTCCCCCACCGATAGCCGCGCTGGTACGCGGGAACGAAGAATGATCCAGCTATGTCTCCGACGGCACGTCGCTCGAGTATTGCCTCCATGGCCCCACCATATGCGTGTGCCATGTCGTGCTGCCAGCTCAGAGCGAACCGAGCTCGGTCCCGAACCGCTTGGCGGCCTCGACAACGGGCTAATCTCAGTCTCGTCGCCAAGTGCGCCGTACACTCACCGCGTGACTTCGGCGGAGTTGATCGAAGGGCGCTGAAGCTCACGCCCGCCGATTAACTCATGCTCCCCGACGAGTTACTCAGCAGCCTCGAGGAGTCGGACGGATCCGACGCCAAGTGCACGGTGCCGGATCCCCTACGGACAGTGGAGCCTTCTTCCAGCCGACGCGAAGTGTCACATAAGCCCAGTAAGTCGAAACACAGGGGGTGCGAGACAGCTGAAGCCAGTTTGAGTGAAACCAAGTGGTCACAGAGGACCGCCACCGAACACAAACTCCGCTCCTCGAGTTAAGGTTCGGGCAGGAATAGTTACCGCTGCCGACGACGAACCTAGCGAACGGTTGCCGCAACTACGCGACGTACCCCCTGTGTGCTACAGGTATCTTGAAACGTCCCCAGAAGATGACCGGCTGCGGGACGAGGCTGCCGAAGGGCCTCGCGAGCCTTCACAACATTGCTTCCGCCGCCAAGCCTGTCGCTAACCCGGGCGCAACTACCAAATCGGTCAGTCGACCAACGCAACCACGGCGGCCCCCGCTTCCGAACCTTTGCAAGCACCGAGCATCAGCAGCGTCTCCACCAAGTGCGGTGCAAAGTCGTCCTCAAGCGACAGCACCACCTTGCAGCGGGCCCCAGGCTGCTCCGGGTAGTCCAGGTACAGCCCGCGTAGGTCGCAGACAGTCTGCCCGCGGCTAGGCCCGGACGTGGTGTCGACGTCAACATGCACCACGGGCGCCACCGCAGGGGTTACGGCACCCACCGCGAGCGCCGCGGCCAGCGGGTCGTGCATCGCGGAGCAGGCGCGGCCGAATATGCCCTCATAGAAGCGGAAGTAATAACCCAGCATCTCCCCCAGCGCGCGCGGCACGGGTCCGGGCGAGGCCAGCAGCTCCTGCCGGTGGTTCTCCTCCAGCACGTTGGTCATGGTCACGTCCAGCGGCACCAGGGTCACGTTCCAGCCGGCGGACAGCACCAGGGCGGCGGCCTCGGGATCGTTGGCGATGTTCGCCTCCGCCACCGGGGTAAGGTTCCCCGGGGCCAGGGCCGCGCCGCCCATGATGGTGACCTCCGCGACCAGCGACGGCAGAGAAGGCTCCAGCCGCAGGGCCTCGGCGATGTTGGTGAGCGGGCCGATGGCCAGGACCCGCAGCGTGCCGGGGTGCTCGTGTGCGAGCCGCACGAGCATCTCCGCCGCGGTCTCCGGCGCAAGGGAAACAGAGGACTCAGCAAGCGACACCTCGCCGATGCCGTTAGCGCCGTGCACCCACGGCGCTCCCCCTCCGAAGGAACCGGCGAGGGGGTCGTGCGCGCCGAGGGCGACGGGGATGTGCGCGTGCCCGGCGAGCTCCAGCAGGTCCAGGGTGTTGCGGGCGCCGACGGCGGCACTGACGTTGCCGCTGACCGCGCCGATCCCCCGCACGTCCGCCTGCGGGGAGGCGAGCAGGTAGGCCAGGGCGAGGGCGTCGTCGATGCCGGTGTCGCAGTCGAGGTAGAACGGGAAGCTGGTCATGGAAGCGGTTCTTCTTTCGGTTGGTGCGGCAGGGTCTAAAAGGTCTCGCCCTTGGGGGCGGCGACGAAGAGGCTGACGATGAACGCGGCGGCTGTAATGCCCACCGAGATCCAGAGAGCCGTGGCGTAGCCGGCAGGCGTCGCCTGGGCGGCGAACGGGGCAACTATCACGACGCCGAGACTCGCCCCGATGCCGAAGGAGGCACCGTTGATGCCGGGCAGAGCAGCCGGCGCCTCCTTGGGCGAGAGCAGGACGGAGAGCCCGTTGATGGCCGTCAGGAAGAGGCCGTTGTAGAAGATGCCGAGGGATGCAACCGCGACCATCACCGCCACCCGGTTGCCGGAGAACGAGGCGGCCGCCACGGCGCAGGCCAGGCTCAGCGCCGTCCCAAACCGAAGCGTCTTGATCCAGCCGCGCCGCCCGGCCAACCACCCGGCCAAAGGTGCCGCAAACACACCAATCAAAGCGGCCGGGGTGAGGAACAGCAGGGCCGAGAGGGAGGCACTGAGCCCGAACCCGGCGTCGTGATCCTGGCTGAGCAGCACCACGGTGAAGTTCATGATGGCGAAGATGCCGGCAAGCGTCAGGACGGTGCTGGCGATGACAGGCCACACCTGGCGGGAGCGCAGGTGGTGGACGGCGATGAGCGGGTGGCTGCGCCGCTTCTCGATCATCCAGAAGGCGGCGAAGGACATGATGGTGCCGGCGAGCAGGGCCAGGGTGCCGGGCGCGGTCCAGCCGGCGGCCGACCCGCCGGAGACGAAGTAGGTGATGAACACCAGGAACACCGAGAGCGAACCCGCACCCCACCAGTCCATGGCGCCGCGGACGTGCTCCGGCCGTCCCTTCGGGACGGTCTTGAGGATGCAGCCGGCGGCGACGGCGGTGAGCACCAGCACGACGGCGAAGATGGACCGGAAGCCGAGGGTCTCGGACATCAGGCCGCCGACGTAGCCGTCCACTCCCCCGATGCCGCCGTTGATGGCGGCGATGATGCCCACGGAAGTGCCGAAGACGCGCGGCTGCAGGTTCTCGCTGAGCACGATGTAGGAGAGGGCGAAGACTGCGCTGGACACGCCCTGCAGGAAGCGGCCGACGATGAGCAGCGGCAGGGTGGGCGCGGCGATGCAGAGGATGGTGCCGGCGCCCATGATGGCCAGCACCAGCAGGAGCGCGGTGCGTCGGCCGATGAGGTCGCTCCACCGGCCGATCACGGGACCGGCGATGGCGCCGGCGAGGAAGAACATGGACTGCACGGGGGCCGCGGCGTCGGCGGACTGGCCGAAGCTGGCCGCGATGTGCGGCAGCGCCGGGGTGACCATGCTGGCGTTGAGCTGGAAGGACAGCACACCGAGCAGCAGGGTGGAGATGAGCAGGGCGGCGGGACGGCCGCTGAGTTTGGTCTGGTGCACGTCTTCATTGTCGACGGCGGCTGGCGGCGAGGCGGTGCCAGCGGATGGTGTGTTCACATCAAACTCCTTTGTTCTGCAGGCTCGTCCTGCCGTAGGGATGTGAGTTGTTATACAACCACGTATGACGAACAAGTTCAACCTGCCGTACACTGTTTTCCAATTCAGCCGCTTCCGGCTCGACCTGATAGGACTTCTTCATGAGCACTCGACTTCCTGCCCTCACCGTCGTTGGCAGCATCAACCTGGACATCATCGCGACCACGGACCGGCTCCCCACAGCCGGCGAGACCATCGGCGGCGGCGTCCTGCAGCAGCAGCCCGGCGGCAAGGGGGCCAACCAGGCAGTGGCCGCCGCGCGGCTCGGCGGCAGTTTCCGGATGATCGGCGCGGTGGGCAACGACGCCCAGGGCCGCCAGATGCTGGAGGCGCTTTCATCCGCCGGCGTGGACACTTCTGATTTGGCGGTTCTCGACGGCGCCGCGACGGGTACCGCGCTGATCGTGGTGGACCGGGACGGCGAGAACCAGATCGTGGTGTGCCCGGGGGCGAACTCAGCGTTTTCGTTGGAGGGCGTGGAGTTTGCGCCGGACGAGGCTGTGCTGTGCCAGCTCGAGGTCGGGCTGGACGTGGTGCTGGAGGCGGCGCGGAAGTCCTCGGGGTTCTTCGTGCTGAACGCCGCGCCGGCCATGGACCTGCCGGCAGAGCTGCTGGAGCGCTGCGACCTCGTGATCGTCAACGAGACGGAGTACGAACTGATCCCCGCGTTGGCTGACGCGAAGCTCGTGGCCGTGACGTACGGGAAGGACGGCTCGGCGATGTTCGAGCACGGGCGGAAGGTGGCAGAGGCGCCTGCCGTTTCTGTGGCGGTCGCCAACACTATCGGCGCGGGCGATGCGTTCTGCGCAGCGTTGGTGCTGGCGCTGCGAAGCGGATTGCCCTACAGCCCGGCGCTGGCCGTGGCCAACGCAGTGGGGGCGGATGCCGTGGGTGATCCCTCGTCGCAGCCTGCGCTGGCTCGCTTGGACGCGTATGTGGCCCGGGTCGGAGCCACTACGACTTGAGTTTGGCTTTCAGGCCGGTTGCCCCAGCCGGCTAATCAAATGTACGAAAAATCACCTGAGCGGACTCTCGTCAGTCCGGGCATTTCACCTTAAAGCACCCCTACATGGACGTGCTAGATAAGGTGCCACACCGGGTGGAGCACGCCGGACATGGCCGACAAAAAGCCGCCGGTGCAGTGGTCGCGAGAGCGACCCTGCCCTTCACGGGGCGGCCCTATAACGAGATCGCGATCGACTATCGGCGAGGGTTATACAACCTGTGTCAAATTTTCCTATCGCTTTACCTCACACTCCACCCAGTAGTCAGCATAACGCCTGTGACAACGGCTTTCCTCGCAATGAATTTCAGCCACCGCTCCGGCCAATTAGCGTTTCCTCACCCGAATTCCGAACAGCACACACCTCACTATATGAGAGTTCGTTTGAGTCGGTTTCGCCAAGCCCGTGCGGATGTAGGCATGACATCACTGACAGCTGTCTCGAGTTCTACCCCATAGGCGCGTATGACGCGTCTGCCGTGCTCTGGGGCACCCTCGATTAGCGCCTTGATCTTCATAGCATCGCTGAAAATGTAGGCGGCCAGGATATCCAGTTCGTCTCTGAGTTCCAGTTTGAGGCCGAACAAGGCGCTCCGGAACCGGATGTAGGCCCCAAGATCATGGGCGTCCTCCATCGCCCTCGCAACCACAAGGAGCTGGTGGACTGGAATAACAGCAATGTCCGGGTGATCTATATCGCCGTGAGGTAAACACTCATGGTTCCAAATAGCGCCGCCGTAGGCATGGAGTGGCACCGCAATTCCATAAACGTTGCGGGTTGGCGCAGCCCAGGCCAGCCCGTCTACCCTAACCTCGCCTCCGAGCTTAACGGCATCCATCCGGAGCTTGAGCTGTTTCGCTGCCTTGCCGACGTCGTCCGAGAAGGAGTGGATGACAGTGCCGGACCTTTGCACAGCTGCCATTGCCTTACATTCACCAATGAATGTATGCGCTGACAATTCCCGAAGGATAAAATCTGTTTCACCCTTATTCTTTGTCTTCGGTATTGGAATTGAGACGGGAGCATAGGGAAGATCAATTCCTGAAGGCAGGACCCTGCTTAGCGATCGCTTTACAGCATTCTCGAAAAGGTCCGATCGGTCCTTTTCGTCGCAGAGTAGACGGCGAGCTAGGTTCAGAAGGGCCAGTTCGAGGCCATACGTTGCCTCCCTTAGTGCTACTGGGGCGATAACTCCCCCCACGCTGACAAATGGATAGGCCTCAATATCCAGAGTCTCCGTCAGACCTTCGAATGGCTTGGATCGATACTCGTCGCCCTGCACTGTCAAAGCTTCAATCAGCGGACGAGCGAAAGATGAAATCGAGGGCACGGGCCCCACGGCTTGGTCGTTGGCCTGGCGATCTATCCTGTCCACATACGCTTCTACCCATTTGAAGAGATCGGTAACTGCTCGCTGAGTGACGAACTCCAAACCGCGGTACTTCGTGGGGTTGCTCTGTATTTCGACCGCCATGGATGTGCAAAAGAGTTCTGAAGCCCAGCGGAAGTGAACAACAACTGCCCAAATTCTTCGCTGAGTTTCTTGCGAGGGGTTCACTTGCACGCCCCGCGCGAGTTCCTCGTCTCTTTCAACCAGCTGGGAAATGATTTGGGATGTGGCCAACCAAGCGCCGCATGCTGCGGCGAATTTTTGAACATTCGCCGGATTCTGATCTGTCCCCTTACCTGAAACTGCGAGAATCCAGTGGAAACGGTTGAATCCAGCCCGGCCGGCATACCTTGCTGCAGGTGAATTTGCCATGGCATGTTCAAGAGCCTTCATATCCACAGCGGTGGCCCTGTCCAATATTCGGAGGAGCCACTCCGCCCTTCGGCGAGACCTCTCCCTGTAGTCTCCAACCCGGGCTAGGACTGCTTGACGCTCCTCCGCGCTTGCTTCACCATTCAGCGCCTCAAGCAATCCCTCTGTTACGGCCGGAGGAAGAGCACGCCGCTCCTCCACACAGTAAAGTTGCTGGTCCATCTCCTCCGCCCAGTCTGCGGCCGACTGCCTCTGCCCCATGATCCCTCTCCTCCGCAACTTCCACTTGTTATCACTTATGTAGGGCCTGAACGGCGCGCTGCCTCCAGCTGCTCTTCAGGTGCGCCTCTCAGACTCCAACGCTTGCATAGAGCTTGACGCCGCATGCGCGGGGCAGAGGTGTTGATGCCTTGCTTCACCGGACGGGTCTAGTTGACATTGTCGATCTCCTAGCTTGGATCCATGTCGATTAGATAACTCGGGCGATGAGTGACAGTTAGGCTCATGCTCACGCCTGGGGGCGCCACTGAGCCAGATGCACCAATTCCCCGCGCAGCTCGAGCCTCTCTGTATCAACGCCGTACTGCAGTCCCTCGTTCAACCGTGCACTGACACCTGCGGTCAGGCGCTTGCCTCCGAAGGTCCTGATCGCTTCTCGGTGAAGCTCATCCACGGCGATGCCACCCGAGACACGCACGATTTCGACCATCGCGTTCCGAATCTCCACCACACTGATGTGCTCGGGTTTCCTCGTCACGTCAGAACTGTTCGGCCTGAAGTCTTCCCAGAGATCCCGCTCGATAGACGCGTCCCAAATGAAGCCGTCCGCGTCGCAGTAATGCAGAGTCTCGTCGAGGACATCCAAAACGGAATTCGCCCGCTGCCCGTTCACTTTATTGAGCTCAAAGGCCGCGCAGACGAGTTTTGCGAGCCGTTCCTGGTGGACTGGCCCTTCTGCTTCGACCACTGTCTGAATGGCATCACGCACAGCCGCCACCGAACGCCGCGAATGCAGCGTGTCGAGCATTTCGACACCTCCGAAACGCCGGACTGTCCACGGCTCGTAACTGACACGCGAGGAAGAGCTCACAACCGTAGCCGGCCGCGGTTCTGCCCGGACTGCTTCCAACAGGGCTCCCTGGCCTGGTCCAGTATTGTCCTTGCCAGCAACCAGGATGTAGTCCTCCGACGGAACAGCAGGTCCGGCAGCCCGTCGCCCGGACCGCGGTACCTGGGGAGCTTCGCCTTCCGGAGCAACGAACGGTACGGGAACTGAAGGCGCGGCTTGATATGCCTGTGCCAAAGCAGCCTCAAGTTTGTCCAGCACAGCATCGCGGTCGGCAAGCCACGCTGGTAGCCAAACCCGTTGCACGGATGGCCACCGCATCATCCGCGTAAGCACGTCACCGGGAAGCCCATCCCTGTCCCCGGCGGTCCTGCGCGCAGCCCAGGCAGGACTGTCCAACAGAACAGCCATCAGCGGCCGGCTGGAATCGTCCGGGACAGCAACACTGATGTCCACTTTGAAGTCCGACAGCCCCACGTCGGTCGCAATGACAAAACCGCGGTCCCGGAGAGCATCAGCGATCTCTTCACGGTGCAGATCCACGCCAACGGCACGGTGCCCGTCGTACGGTAACGCGGCAGTTCCCTGCTCGGCCAGGTCTAGGTATGAGCGCAGGTGCTTGATGCCCACCGAACTTGTTTCCTCCGACCGCAGCTCGCTCGGGCTGAAGCTGGAGAAAACAATCACCTGTCGCCGGGCACGGGTGACGGCAACGTTGAGCCGCCTCTCACCCCCTGCCCGGTTCAGTGGACCGAAGTTCAGGGGCAGGTATCCCTTGTCGTTTTTGCTGAAGCCAGTCGAGAACAGGATGACGTCCCGCTCGTCACCTTGGACGTTTTCAAGGTTCTTGACGAACAATCCTTCTGCATCCTCGTCCAGCGCTTTGATGATTCGGGGATCGTGCGTGTCGCGAAGCAGGCCTTCGATGAGTGCCCGCTGCTGCAGGTTGAAGGTGACCACGCCAACTGAAGGCGAACCCGAAGTATCCGAATCGAAGCGCCGGCGGACCTCGTCCACAACAGCGGCAGCTTCGATGGGGTTGGTGCGCAGCACCTTGGACGGACCGGACCTGTGGAACTGTCCGTGCACGCGGACGAAGTTGACGCCGTGACCGCGGAGCCCGGGGTCAGGAGCCCCGTGGGATGGCCCGGGAAAGGACGAAAGCTTGCTGTCGTAGTACTGCTGGTTACTGAATGCGATGAGGGACTCGTCCTGACTCCGATAGTGCCAGGACAGCCATTGCCTGGGAACGCGTGCCTCGACGCATTCGGAAAGGATGGACTCCATGTCCTCCACCGCGGTGACGTCGTTCTCAACCTCGTCGGAAGAATCGCCTGAGGATTCGGCAAAGGACGTCGGCGGCATCTGCTTGCTGTCACCTACAACAACCACCGAGGAGCCGCGGCCCATTGCACCGACGGCGTCCGCCACCCGGATCTGCGACGCCTCGTCGAACACCACGATGTCGAACAGGCCCGCCGAAGCAGGGAAGAAACGTGCCACCGAGTCGGGGCTGACCAGAGTGCATGGCATGATCTCCGTGATGAGGTCGGCGTAGTTCTCCATCAGCTTGCGGACGGTCATACCGCCGCGCTGACGCGTCAGCTGGCGCTGCAGCTCGCCCATGCGGCCGGACGTCGACGATGACGAGACACGCCTTCCAGCAACGACGCCCGCGGCCAGGTTGCGCTTCAGGAGCTCGCGGACCGCCGCTGCCCGTGACGTGAACCGTTCGATCGTTCGCTCGTGTGCGTGCGGATCAAAGTCCTGCAGGCCGGTGGCCAGACTGCGTTCTTCGAGGGAGCTCTCGGCGAGTCCGCGCTCAAAGGCGGCTGCGGCCTCGTCCGCGTCCAGAAGACCGTCGAGGATCGCAGTGCGTGCCCCGTGCAGTCCCACAGACCGGAGCGGTTCAACATGACGCAGAAGCTCAACCCAGCGCTGCAGCGGCGCCGAGCCGGCGGCATCCAGACGCCGGGATGCGCGGGTCTCGCCCCAGACCTGCAAAAAGCCCTTATCGCCGATCCAATTCTTCAATTCGGAATCTGCGACGGCAGGGATCTTGACGAAGGCCTCCCACGCCTGCGCGAGCTCGTACAACCACCCGACTATGTTTTCGTGCACCGGCGGTCCGTCACTGAGGAACGTGCGCAGGGCCCGCTGGAACGGAAGCCCGCCCTTCCCGTTGTTTGGAACGACTGCCGCCGCCGCCCAACGGAGCCATCCCAGGCGGTGGTTCAACGCTGCCTGCCCGGCCTCGGTCAACGGGTTCCACGATTGAGGTACAGATACCCCTGGCACAGCCTGCGCCTCGTTTTGGAGGCCTTGAATCTGCTGCTGTGCCGTGACCAGATTCTCCAACAGCGGTACGAGCTCCTTATGCCGGGTCTCGGCCCCTTGGTACAGCACGCTGTCCAGTTCAGCGGCTACGGCCAGGAGCCGCTTCTTGCGTCCCCAGAAACCTGTCGCTGCGGCCTGCTGGGCTCGTGCCAGGATGTCCTGCAGCGGAAGGTCCATGGCTTCCGGCCCCACCTGGTCCAAACCTGGGTGGTTGACCGCGGCGAACGCGGCCACCAGCTGTTCCAGGTGGCCGGCACCTGTGGACCATTTCCCGGACCGGACAATGTCGAGCGTTTCCAGGGGAACGCTCCGGTCTTCCAGCAGCGCGGCGAGCGTCCCGACGTCGGACGGCTGCCCGGCGGAGAAGACAACCTGCGCCAATCCCTCAACAGAGCTGATGGCGTCGAGCGCCGCGTCGACCCTGCGCCCCCTAGTCAGCAGCAGCTGATCCACCTGCTCCTGCCCGGCTGCAGCAGCAACGAACCTCCACGGGTGGTCCTTCCCCGGGCGGGCACGGTCGGTGTACTCGGGCAGCTCATGCAGAACGCTCCGGATGGGCTCCAGACTCGCATCGTTGGCGGACGAGGTGAAGTCAATTCCCAGCGGAATCGCGGGATCGTCTTGCTCGTACGTGAGCGCCTTCGTCCGGGCGCTGTAAAGGGAGAGATGCGCCCCGTTTTCCTCGTGCAAGTTGCTGGCATAGCGAATGAGGCCGCGCCGTGCGGCCGCCAGATCGGTTGAGGCGGTTTCAAGCTGCTGGGAATCCGAATCCAAACGGAGTTCCAAAGCGTGCTTGATCTGGGCGCGGACAACAGTGGGCTTGCTGCCCTTGTCGTGGAGGTCGAGGGAGAACGGTCCCATCCCCACTTCGTTCAGGCGTTTCTGAACCACATCGAGTGCCGCGCGCTTCTCGGCGACGAACAGGACCCGTTTGCCTTCAACGATGGCACGTGTGAGCAGGTTGGTGATGGTCTGGGACTTACCGGTTCCGGGAGGCCCTTCCAGGACGAAGGTCTGCCCGGCCAGTGCTGAGGCCACAGCCTGAAGCTGCGACGAGTCCGCCGGAATCGGGCACTGAGCAGCGAGGGCGTCGAGGTCGACGTCGTCGTCCGCAGTCACCGTGTCATGGAACAGTTCCGTGGGGGTGCTGATGAGATGGTGGACAAGCCTGTTCTTGGAAAACTGCTCCCAGTTCTCGTCGAGGTCTTTCCAAAGCCGAAACTTGGCGAACTGGAGCATAGACAGGTCCACGGTGTTCTCGACCCGGAAGGCGAGCCCCTTGGCGGAGACAGCCTCCCGGACTGAGTCGAAGGCAGCATCAAGATCAATGCCCGAGCCGTCCTCCGCGGGCTCCGCAAGGCCCGGAATTCTCAACCCGTGGGACTGGGCGAGCTTTTCGAGCAGACAATAGTTAGGCGTGGACTGGCCGGTTTCGTCCAAGGTGACGCGATACAGGCCCTGCTTACCCGCAGCGGTGAGGTTGACCGGCACGAGGACCAGGGGAGATCGCAGCGCTCGGCCATCCAGCTCCCACATCAGGCTGCCGAGAGCCAGGTAGAGGTTGTTGGCGCCCGTTTCTTCCAGTTGCGTCTTGGCTTTGTAGGCCAGGCTACGCATTTTGCTGCTGTACGCATCCTCGCTGACCTCGGCAAAGACTGACTTCTTGGAACTGAGCAGTCCGATCAGCTCATCCTGCGGCAGGTCGCGGCCAAAGCGGATGCCGCGCTCCTGGTAGACGGCACTGATTTGATTGGACGGGAGCAGGCTGACCGGAGTGCCGTTATTGATGAGATCTTCAAACGAGCCGATCCACGAGCTGGGCACCGCCAGCGGAAAACGTGCAGTATCTGTGAAATTGATCAGCCGGTTCCGCAGGCTCAAGTCCAGCAGCGCGTTCTTCCACTGCGTGACGCGCGCAGGAACTTCCGTTGCCTGTCCGGGGGTACGGACGACTTTGCCCTGCTTCTCGGGAAGGACGGCTGCTGCCTTGGTCTCCGGCGTGTAGGTCGTGACGACCAGAGCCCCGGTCTCGGACGTCGTCCTGGCCGGCAGCGGGAAGATGCCATCAAGCCGAGCACGGCGAATGTCCGTTACGGCTTGGACGTCGTCGTTGCCCGACTCAATGTATTTGGCTACAGGGCTGTTCTGGAGGGCAGCAAGCGTGATGGGCTGGCTGCCAGTCAGCAATGTGGTTTCGATGAGTCCGATGTAGCCACGCTGAACAAGGCTGACCAGCTCAGTCACATCGTCCGACGCAGCTGTCGGCAATGCACGCTCTTCGCGCCAATAGCCGAGGAAGGCGTGACCGTCGACAACCCAGAGCAGCGGCCCGATACCGCAGAATTCAAGGGCGGCCGCCATGACAATCGCTGTGTCCAGGCAGGTACCGAGTCTCTCCTCCAAGACCTGACTGGGGGTACGCACTTGCTGGCCCTGGAGGCCCCAGCTGGCCGGGGGCATGCTGTAACGGATGTCGCGGTTACTCGCCGCTTGTGCCATGGCGAAGGCGATCTCATCGACGCGCTCCGCGCCTTCCACATAGCCGTCAAGGCTGCTGCTGCCCGTTCTCTCCAGAAGTAAGTCAGCGGCCTCCGAGACCAACTTCGCCACCGCCGGGTGGTGCGGCTGAACGTAGGCCGCGAGAAACTCATAGGAGACCAGCCCGTTGCCGGCAACCCAGAGCTGTGCAGGGAGAAGGTCGATTCGTGTTTCCGCTCTACCAATCTCTGTCGCACCAGCCGACGCTGCACCTGATTCGACGGTGACAACCACGCGGCCAGTTTGCTTATCGGAGAACTCGTACATCGTGTTCGCCGATACGGGCACGTCCAAATCGTCCAGCACAATCATCTGGCCGGCGGCGAGGTCAATGAACTGCTGGAATTCTTCCGAAATCCTTCCAGCGGTCGATAGCACCTCAATGCGGACCACGGCCCCGCGGATCTCCACACCTGGGTTGTTGATCTTGACCTGGTGAACGAATTTAAACCCGTTGTGCGCCATCGCGTAGCTAAGCGCTTCAGCCGCGGTTATCTCGACGATGACTTTATGTTGGGTCGGTGACAGCTGATCTATCTCGCTGTCAGCAGGATCCTCAGAGCGTTCGCGCGCTTTGTTCGCGTCTGCTGGATCCTCGGCACGCGTATTTTCACTGCCGCCTGCACCACGCACTCTGAATTCTTCCAGCAGTGCGGAGAGTGCGTGAGAGGCCGCTTCCAGCTTGAGGTGTCTTGCCAGCCTGCCGGCCGTGTCCAGGGCACGGTAAGTGTCGTCGTCATCGAAGGGTTCGTTGTGCGCCCACAGATTACGGGTTTGACGGAGCTCGGAGGTGTAGCTCCGCGCAGCATGCGCCAGGTTGAAGGGGTAGCCAAGTGCACCGAGGGACTCGGTCATGACACGCAGTTGAACGCTGAGATCGGTGGCCGAGTAGCCTTGCGCCGTCCGGCCGGCAGTAGCATCCTTGTGCTCGAGAAGCTTGGGCCACGAGACGCCTGGGGCCACGCCAGCCAGCACTGAAACAATGTGCGGACTAAGGCTGAGAGCTAGCGTCTCTAGCGCACGGCCCACATACTCACGGTTGGAAAGCCCCATAGCTGCCATACCCCCATCTACGGCGCGAGGCCGATCTTAAACTGACATTAGAGTAGTGGGTATTTGTCTTGTCCGCACGGCGCGTGGCGTTGCAAAACGTAGACCTGGCTGATCAGGGCGTTGCAGCGAGAAATCACAGGCACGTTGTGTCAGCACCAACGCTGACCTGGACGCCGTGGTACTCGGGCGGCCAGACTGTAGGCCGCTGCACGGTCCTCCCCAAGGAGTCGCGTCCCCATTGCGGCGTCATGGCAGAATTGAAGCCCTGCGAAATCCACGAGGAAGAACTGTGAACGAGAGCACCTTTGACATATTTACGACGCCTGCCATGACTCCCGACGTTCTGACCGACTTGCCGATCCGAGATGCTCAGGTGCAGGAGCTCCGAGATGCCTTCGCTGCTGCAGGTATCGACTCCATGGACGAGCGTCGTGCAATCATCGAAAGCTGCACTGTTCGCCGAGTCGCAACCATAAGAGAACTCCTAGCAAAAGATGTGCGTCTAATCCTCCGACGCATCGAAGAGCGAAGCCTCCCAACGAGATCCAGTTCGGGGTCCGCCTGGGACAATCGGGAGGAAGAAACGTGGATCGATAGGCTTTGAGCTAATTCCGTTGACTGCCCGGAAACGCTCGTAAGCGCGTTCCAGAAGGTCCACGCTGGGCCGCTCAGCCCTAGCGCTCGGCACTTTCATGCGCCGTCCATGCACTTCCTGCAGGCCAGGCCGAAGCATCAGATCGTCGGGTTCCTGCATGAATTCAGGCCGGATCTGGACGACGAGATCCGGCCGAATGCCTAGTATTCCAACGTCGAACGCTGCGTGGTGGATCTTGCACAACGCGAGGCCGTTGACCACGGACGCACTATTTACATTGGTGGTATCCGGAAGTATGTAGGCCGCGTCCAGCAACCAGCCCCGCTGCAAGCTGCACACCGCGCATCGCCCTTGATACGCGCGCATCACCGTTCCTCTAAAGACAGCTTGGAAAAGTCTGTTCCTGAATTCCGCACGAAGGTGTTGCCGGAGGAATTGCTCGGCAATACCGTCCTCGTGCTTGGCGAAAGTTGAGGGGTAAGGGTCCAGGATGAATTGCCTGTTTTCCTCTTCTTCGCCTACCACGTAAACCGGAAAGATCGGCGTAAAGACACCTTTTCCTACGCCGAAAAACCAGATCAATGGAACGCCGGACTGCATCGCTGATCTCAGCGAGCGGTTGGTCGCCTCGTCCCGTTTGATTCCGTTCCACTTATACCTCAGCAGCCCGTCGCCCTCATGAATCAAGTCGTCGTAGGGGCGGTCAACCCCCGGGGGACGGTACGTCGTCGTTATTGAGAGCGCCGAACTCAAACTTGCGGGTTTCCATATCCCCTTCACCCTGTCCTTGAGCGGAGTAGGGTGTCCGTCAAAAACAAAACTTTGTATTTCCGGGTAAGTAAGGTTCCCTGTGCGATGGAGCGTCCGACGCGTTAGCCAGGCAAATGCAGCAGAGCGAAGCCTGCTATCGAAGTCGTCCGACCCGTGTCAACGGCCATTAGGAATTGCCCATAGGTGGCCAGTATTTCTGCCCGCTGGTGGCCAGTAGAACTGCCCAGTGGTGGCCAGCTGGTTTGCCCGCTTGGCGGGGGTTTGCTGGCCACCGGTTTGGGGTTTAGTTCAGTGGCATGACGCCCTTTCCGGCCAGGGCCTGGGTGAGGCGGATGGAATCGCCGGTTGTTTGGCAGACGTGGGCGTGGTGCAGGAGCCGGTCGACGGTCGCGGTGGCGAGGGTTTTGGGCATGAGCTCGTCGAAGCCGGCGGGGTGAAGATTTGAGGAGACCGCGACGGCTCGTTTTTCGTAGGCTGCGTCGACGACCCGGTAGAGGCCTTCGGCGGCGTCGGTGGCCACGGCGAGGAGGCCGATGTCATCGACGACGACCAGATCTGCGCGGAGGATCCTGGCCACGGCCCGGGTGACGGTGTCGTCGGCCCGGTGTGAGCGGATGAGGGCGCCGAGGTCCTCGAGGGTGAACCAGGCGACCCGCATCCCTTCTTCGACGGCCTGCTGGCCGAGGGCTTCGAGGAAGAAGGTCTTCCCTGTTCCGGAGGGTCCGCAGACGACGAGGTTTTCTTTCCGGTGGATCCATTCCAGGGTGCGCAGTGCCTGCTGGGTTGGTGCCGGGATCGAGGACGCGGCTTCGTCCCAGAGCGCGAAAGTCTTGCCGGTCGGGAACCCTGCGGCTTTGCGCCGGGTGGCGAGCATCGACCGGGCCCGGCCCTGGGTTTCCTCCGCGAGGAGGGCTTTGATGACTTCGGCCGGTTCCCAGCGTTGAGCGCGGGCGGTGGCCAGGATGTCCGGGGCGATGGCGCGGGCGTGGGGCATTTTCAGTTGCCGCATGAGTGCCTCGAGGTCGGCGGGCAGGGCCGGGGCTGTGGTGTTCGCGGTCGTGATGCTCATCGGGTGCTCTTCCCGGCGCCGGTGCTGCCGAGCCCTGCCCAGCCGGAGGTGCCCTGGGTGAGGGACTTGTCCTCCGCGGCGGTGCGCAGCCCAGTGCGGGCTCCGCCCGCGTTCAGCAAGGACGCGAGGTCGCCGTGCGCGAAGCGGTGGTGGATCGCGGCGACGCCGAGGGCCTTGTCGACCTCGTCGGTCCCGGCGATCTTGGCCAGCGCGACCGCCTCGGCCATCTTCACGTTGATCCGTTGCGCGCCGGCCGCGGCGGCCTCGAGCAGCCAGGTCCTCGCGCCGGCGCCGATGCCCAGAAATTCGGCTTCCGCTTTGGAACGGGGCACGGGTTTGTAGTCGCCGGGGACCTTCTGCTGGTGGTCCGGGAAGTGTTCGTCCAGGATCGCCGGGGACCCGGGACGGGCAAGTGCGTGGCGGGCGACCTCGACCGGCCCGCCGGCGCCGACGTGCACGATCACGACCTGCGCGTCCGGTCCTGTCCCGTGGAACCGGGCGAACACCTCGGCCCCGAGCAGATGGGCAGGGACGGAGTACTGGGCGTTCTCGAACGAGACCATGGGCGTGTTGTCCGGGACCCGGCGCCCGACTCCGTAGGCGAGGGTATGGGCTGTGTCCGGGACGCGGTGCAGGGACGCGGTCTCCTCGGCGAGCATGTCGACAGGGCGGCGGCGGGTGGTCCGGTGCTCGCGCGTGTTGACCTGGTCCATGAACTCCGCGCAGGCCGCTTCGAGTTCGGCGAACGATGCATAGGCGTTTCGCAGGTTGGTGTCTTTGGGCACCAGGTCTGCCTTGGCGATCTTCACGGAGGATTCGACCCCGCCCTTGGAGGCCGGGTCCGCCGGTTGGCAGGTCAGCACCTCGACGGAGTAGTGCTTGGCGAACGCCAGCGTCTGTTGGTTCCTGACCGGCACGCCGGCCACATGCATGGTGGTGACGGTCTTCTCGTTATCGGTCAGCACATACGTTGGCGCGCCGCCGAGCAGTCGGAATGACCGGTCCAGGGCGGTGAAAACGCTCGGCGCCGTCCGGTCCCGCAACGGGACCACGATGCGGAACCTGGACCAGGCCAGCCAGGCGACAAACAGCACGGTCTTGACTCCATCGATGACCGGTCCGTCACCGAAATCGTACTGAAGCCAGGCGCCCGGCTCGGTGATCCAGGGGCGGTGGACCCGCTTGTTCCCGCGCCGGTAGGCCTCTTTGACCTGGGAGACAGCGCGGCGGGTGGAGCGGTCCGAACCCCGGTAGCCCATCGCGGTGAGCTTGGCATGGACGACATCGGCGCGGATCCGGCCCTTGGACTTTTCCACCCATTCCTCGATCTTCGGCAGCCACGCATCGGTGACCCTGGGCCGGTCGGACACGGCCCCCGGGGCTCGGCCGGCATCACGGGCCTGCAACAGCCGGTCGACGGTGTGGTGGGAACAACCTGACAGCTCGGCTGCAGCGCGCAGCGACTTGGTCAGATCGTAGGCAGCAAGAATTTTCACGGTTTCTAGGGCATCCTTCATTCAGGGCCTCTTCCTGTCAGCGGATTCGATTCGACACCGAAATCCAAGCGGGAAGAGGCCCCCGCCGTCTCACGACACGGCGGGATCAGCGAACAATGCGGGCAAACCAATCGGCCATAACTGGGCAGAACTCATGGCCATACGTGGGCAGTCCCGGTGGCCATCAGCGGGCAATTCCGTGGCCATCTACGGGCAGTTTTTCATGGCCGCTAACAGACCCGCGGCCCGCATGCGTAATCATCGGTCCAGGCTATTGCCCGGATGGTCGGGTGTAAAACCTCGAGTCCTGGCAGCATGAGGAACTCCAAAATTATGGGCCCGTAGCAACCTCTAAGCGTCTCGTAGCCCACATGCTGCAGGCAAATCAGCTGGTAGGAGTCCGTCACGCCCGATTCGTACGCGCCACAACGTGACTGTCGCTTCACTCTGCTTTAATGTGATCCACGAGTTACAGGGGGCACTATGACTGCACAGTTGCAGGACACCGATCAGGACGCTTTTGAGGCCGAAAAGGCACTGGAGCAGGACTACTTCGACAAGGCCAAGCAGGCCTACGACGAACACCTGGCCGACGTTGGCTCCTCGACCGTCAGCGGCAACGTCCACGAGCGCTCAAGTCAGCGGGCAGCCCTGCTGAACCGCAAAATGCTTCAGCCCTCCGAAGCAGTTGCCACGGCTCGAATGGACTTGGAGGATGGCGAGACCATCTACCTTGGCAGCGTGGCCATCCGTGACGAAAAGTATGACCTCCTTGTTGCACCATGGCAGTCGCAAGTTGGGGAGATCTTTTACGAGGCTACGCACGATGAACCGCGAGGACTTGCCCGAAAGCGAATCTTTACCACAACCCATAATCGGATCGATTCGTTCAACGATGTGATCTTCCAAGCGCTGTCCGACGATATTTCGGTGGGGACTTTCGTCGGCGAGCAAGATCCATTGCTCGAGGACCTTGGGCGCGGTCGCGACGAGTTTATGCGGGACATCGTGAGGACCATCACAGCCGCCCAAAACCGAATCATCCGGGCACCGAAAGACCAACTCCTCGTCATTCAGGGTGGCCCCGGGACTGGAAAGACCGCCGTCGCACTTCATCGCGTGTCCTGGATACTTTTCAATTACCGGGAAGAACTGCAACCGAAGGACGTGTTGGTTGTAGGACCAAATCCGACTTTCACTAAGTACATCAGACGCGTGCTGCCAACTCTCGGAGACGTGGACGTGATTCAGCAGTCATTGGCGCAGTTGCTGGGAGGCGACATTGTGCCGCGTGGCGGCGACACGCCTGATGTGGCACGCAAGAAGGGCTCTGCGAAAATGGAGTCCATCATCCAAAGCGGTCTGAACGGACGGGTGCGAATTCCAGCGGACGGGCTAGCGATTCGACGGATCGACACCGCATTGACTGTCTCCGTTACAAAAGAGGACGTTGAACTCCTCCTGGCTGGAATCACCACCGGCCTATACAACCGTCGCCGTGCTCAATTCAGGGCTGCACTGCAAACTTTCGTAGCGGGCAAAATCGACGCTGGCAGAAGGGACTCGGCACCCCTCATAGATCGAGCCTCTTTAGAGGAGCAATCCGAGAGGGTCTACCCGTCGCTCTCCCCCCAGCAGTTTGTCCGCGAGTTGTATGGTTCGAAAGACAGGCTCGTTCGAGCAGGTGCAACAGGACCTGAAGTCGAGCTACTTTACCGGTCGGCGACCCCGAGAATCGGGGACGAACCGTGGACAATGGCGGACCTGGGTGTAATCGACTGCGCGACCGATGCAATTAGTGGCACGCTCAGCCGTTATGGGCACATTGTCGTAGATGAAGCGCAGGATCTTTCGTATATGCAGCTCCGAGCGGTTCGCAGACGGAGTCAGAACGGGTCCATGACTGTGGTGGGCGACATCGCCCAGGCGACTTCCGCCTATTCACGTAAGGACTGGAACCAAGTTCTCACGACTCTTGGAACGGAAGACAAATTTACTGAAGCTGAATTGACCATTGGCTATCGTGTGCCAGCACCTGTCTTGGCGATCGCAGCTAAAGTCCTCGCAACGGCAGCGCCTGGGCTGACTGCTCCGGAGGCATTCCCGCGACAGATGGAGGAAGAACCACGTTGGCGGGTTGTTGCTCTCCACGAGTTGATGGACGCAGTGGTCTCGTCGGTGAAGGATTACAGTTCACGGGGCCTGTTTGTGGGTGTCATCGTAGCTGAACAGCAGATGGTTTCAGTTCGCAGCGCCTTCCGCACAGCAGGAATCAAGTACAGCGATTCGGCCGACGGCGGGTTGTCACAGGGCATCAACCTCGTTTCCCCTGAGGAGTCCAAGGGCCTTGAGTTTGACGCCGTGATCGTCGTCGAGCCAGCATCAATACTCGAACTCACACAAGGGGACAAGCTCCTTTACGTTGCGCTTACGCGCACCGTCCGTCATCTTGACGTTGTTCTGCGCGAAGATAGGGTTCCGGAAATCCTCGCCGACTTCATCGCACCTCGTGCCACTGAAGCGGCCGACTTTGCGACGGACGCCAGCGAGTGCGGCGATAGTGAATCCAACGCCGAGGTCGTACCGATCGGCGTGGAAAGTGACAACGCAAGCAGCGACCGTGGAACCGGCGTCGATGAGCCCACTCCCCGTCCCGTCGATGAGTCGGCCCCGGAAGTCACACTTTCCAACGGCGAGCTGAAACCGATGCTAGAACACGTGGCTCAGGGGATCGCCAAGGACTTCTTTGACGTTCTATGCGAAATGGGCCCGAGTGTTCAGCAACGAGTCGTCGATCTGCTCTGGGACAAAATAGAGGGACAAGGACGCTGAGAGCTAGTTTGTCTGGGTGTTCGGCAGGTGTGGTCCGATATAGCCAACAATGATCTTTCCTGCAATTCCGGTCGCGTCCAGGTAGTGCAACCTCGGGGACACCATTCCGTGTTTCGCCACGCGGAAATGTGCTCCCATGAACACCTGTCCGCTGGGATCAATCTTCATTGGCACTCGAAGAACTCGGGGGGCTGAGAAGGCTGGGTTGTTTTTGACTGATTCGCTCTCGTCTCGAGCATGCCGGCCGGGAGGATACGTTCGGCCCCCCGCCGGAGGGTTCTCCAGATAAGCATGCACACCAGCGAAGTCCGCGCCGTCGGCCTTGAACCTTGCATAATCATCAAGCGCCAGCAGAATGCTCCACGTCATACCGCACCAACGCCCGACGGCATCGTGGTCGTCAAGACCTGCGGTGACATCTTTATCGCCTGTATACACAACATGTGAAAGGTCGCCGACCGCTTCCACCAGACTGTTGAAGTTTTCTGGCACAGAAAGTTCAACTGTCTCTTCCTCATCCAGCTGAGTCCAATCGACGTCACCGCCGGCCTTTGCCAGCATCGTACGCAGCTTTAGCTCAGCGTCCTGAGCACTTCGAGTGCGTATAAATTGAGCCTCGAGCTGTTCCCACGTGTCCCAGGCGTCTAGCTCGAGATCGTCGACCAGGTGCCGCAGCCTTGCATTTTCGACTGCTGCAGCGTCCAAAGCGGCTGACTTTTGGTCGATCTTAGCTAGGAGGCGTGCGCTGAGAACTTCCGCTGCCACACCGGCTTCCAAAAGTCCTCGTACGCTCTCGACAGCCGCAAGCGAAGTTGCACCCCCCGCATACTCTTCCACGAGCGACCGCAGTGCCAAATAGACCTCGGCCTGCTCCCCCACTGGAGCATCAGCAGTTTGGCCCTCCAGATTTCCTGTATTCGTGGCCTGCTCAGCATCAGGCGCGCTGGAAGATGTCCCAGGGCCGCTGGGGTCGGGAATCACACCAGATTCCCGCAATGGTGCTGGTGGAATGGGGGCGGAATCGCCCGCAACTTTTGCTTCGCCCGCCTGCTCCCTCGTAACCGGTGGGTTCAGCCGAAGCTCTAGGTCATCGATGCGTCGATCCAGCAGCCTAACGCTGTCGTCCAAAAGCGACGTCTGAGCTACTTCGCGTGCTTTATAGCTGAGCGTTTTGCCTAGCCGGCCGACGTGCTGAGAGGCGATCGATTCTGATGTCAGGAAACGATGCCGGGCCGCGTCTTGCGGATCATCTATGTTGAGGTCCGGTAAATAAGTCCTCAGCATTCCCGGCCTTACCCCGAATTCGTTTCCTACGCGCTGGTTGAAGGTAGTTGTTGCAACGGGATCCAACACGTATGCGGACGCTTGACCCGTTGTCTGTTTGAGGATGTTGCCAACGAATTCGGTCCATTCTCTCATCGGCAGAGCAGCACTGCTTCCGGCGATGAAGGAAAGAGTCCTTCGGCCGTTTCGCCGGAGAAGCTGAATGAGTTGGTCCACTTGCTGCGCCCGGACCACTACAGGTCGATTTGTCAGCCTGACGCCGCGATCTGAGCACGAGTACTCCTCGATAAGCGAACGAACGAGTCTCGGCGCCCCAGCCCACTCTGGTCCCTCCACGTCCATCCAGAACCATGGACGTCCGTCTGGTGGCTGCCGAACTGTAACGGTGGAGACCCACTCACCCATCGGCGATTGCTCTGTGAGGACAAGCCGGTGTGTGCCGGTGAAGTCTGCAGAGTCCGGCGCAATCCACTTCACACTGGCATGATCAGCCACCGCTACCTCTTGATTGACTGCCAGGGCATCCGCGTCTAAACCCTTGCCCCGCAGCCACTCAAACGTCTTATCCAGCACGCTCCCGGCTATATCGACGTCCGAGCCCGGGTTGATAGTGAAAAGTGTTCTGTAGCTCAGCATGAGGCTGCCGTTTCGTGTTCACTCAACAGACTCGGAACGGAAACAGCGAGCGATGCATCCCAAGCGTCAGCAATAAGCTGCCCGAGGAATGCAGCCAGCTGAATGGGAACGGCGTTGCCTATTTGCCGGGCAATCGCTGTTTTCGTACCCATCCACTTGTACGTATCCGGAAAACCCTGAAGACGTGCTGCCTCGAAATGCGTGATTGCCCGGTGAACGGTCGGATCCGGGTGCAGGTAGCGACCCTTTTCGGGCTTGAAAAACTCTGTACGAATTGTCACTGACGGCTTATTCCAATGCAATCTGCCCATCACATCGCCGGAACCGCTCCTGTGCTTCTTCCAGCAGTCTGACAGCAGCTCAGGGGGAATATCGAAGCGATTTCCGCCAGCGGGGATTTTCGCAAAGCGCTTCAATGAAGTCTCTGTGTAATTGCGGGTTACGTGCAACTCAGGTGTAGTGAACGGACCAGGCATCGTCACCCCATCGATTTCTGTTCGAGTATCTGGAAAGTCTCTCACCGACGTGGTTCGAGGTATAACTCGCTGGTTAGTCAATCCCGCAAACGCGTGCTCAACGCTGCGGTGCCTCCCCTTGAAGGGCCCTACCGCAGGGACGTCTACTTCCGGCAGTCCTGTCCGCCGACCAATCACGATCGTTCGCACTCTCGCCTGGTAGGCACCGAAGTCTGCGGCGTTCAGCAAAAGCGGCTGAAGCTCATAGTTCTCCAGCGGCCCACCGGGTAATGTCCACGACTCGAGCTCGGCGAATTGCGGTGAGGTCAGAAACTGTCGCACATTCTCAAGAACGAAGTATCGAGGCTGAGCCCTGATGATGGTCTCCGCGTATTTCCGCCAGAGGAAGTTCCTCTCATCGAGCACGTCCTGCTTTCCAAGCGCCGAGAATCCCTGGCAGGGCGGTCCCCCGATGATCACGTCGGCCCGCGGCACGAGACCTTCGTCCAGCCATTCCTCGATCCCCCCGGCAAAGACTCGTGCCGCTTCGTGGTTTTGGGCAAAAGTGGCCGCAGCATACTTGTCGAGCTCGACGGCGACCACAGTTTGGTACCGCTGGGTGGACTTGAATCCCTGAGTCATTCCGCCTGCGCCGGCGAAAAGGTCGATGAGGCGTAGACGTTGTGGCATGCCCACTAGCTTAGCCGGCCACTAGGACACTTCTTGGTCAAAACGGCTGGCGCGCCGGCCTCGGCCACGCCTATTCCTCAGACCTGCGGTTCACCACGCGAGCATGATGCCGTCCAGCGAGCCAGCGGAGTATACATTTGGTTGTGGAAACGGGACGCCCCGGATCTGGCAGCACAACATGAATGGACTAAGCACGTATGCACGCGGAGAAGCGCAAACTCATCGAGGTCTCGATGCCTCTCGAGGTCATCAATCGGGAGTCGGCACGCGAAAAGTCCATACGCCATGGACACCCGTCCACCCTGCATCTGTGGTGGGCCCGACGCCCCCTTGCCGCGGCACGCGCGGTGCTCTTCGCCCAGCTGGTCGATGACCCTTCCTCACACCCGGATCGTTTTCCTACCGAAGAGGCACAGGCCACCGAGCGCGCCCGCCTCCACCGCATCATCGAGCAGCTCGTGGTCTGGGAGAACTCAAACAACAAAACGCTTCTCGAAGCAGCTCACGCTGAAATATTGAAGTCAGCTGGGCCGGACGGGCCGCCTGCAATCCTGGATCCCTTCGCTGGTGGAGGGACAATTCCGCTTGAGGCTCAGCGTCTGGGTCTTGAGGCCCACGCCTCCGACCTGAACCCTGTTGCTGTCCTGATAAACAAGGCACTAATCGAAATACCCCCGAAGTTCTCCGACGCGCCACCTCTCTACCCTGGACTTTCTGAAGGGCAGACGACCGCCTGGTCCGGCGCCGAAGGCCTCGCCGCCGATGTCCGCGCGTACGGCGAATGGATGCGCGACGTCGCGCAGACAAGAATTGGTCATCTGTACCCCCGGGCCGAACTTGGTGCCGGACAGACCGCCAACGTCATCGCTTGGATCTGGGCTCGAACTGTGACGTGCCCCAACCCGGCCTGCGGCATCGCAATGCCGCTGGTCCGCTCGTGGTGGTTGAGTAAGAAGAAGGGCAAGGAAGCCTACGTTGTCCCGACGGTCGACCGGGGCGAAGTCACTTACTCGATCGGTACCGATCCGTCCAAAGCCCCGACACTCGAGCGCGACGGAACCGTGGGCAGAACTGGCGCTACGTGCATCTCATGTGCAGGTGGCGTTGGTCTCGAATACGTCCGCGAGTCGAGCCGCACGTCAGGTCTTGGTAGCCAACTCATGGCAGTGGTGGGGGATGGAACGCGCGGACGGTCATACCTGGCGCCCACTCTGCGTCATGAAGTCGCCGCCGACTTGGATCGACCGGCGACTGCGCCTGATGGCGAACTATTCGATTGGCCCGGTCGCATCAACGTTTTTCGCTATGGCTTGACCAAATTCTCCGAGCTGTTCACCAATCGCCAGCTCGTTACACTGACGACGTTCAGCGACCTCGTGATGGAGGCCCGCGAGAGGGTTCTTGCCGATGCGCTGGCTGCGGGGCTTCAGGAAGGTGAGCGACTGGAATCGGGCGGAACTGGTGCTGCGGCCTACGCCGACGCCGTTGCGACGTACCTCGGTCTGGGCGTCAGCCGAATGACTGACATCTGCAATGCTCTCTGCCGCTGGGAAGTAACAAAGACGCAAGTGCGGAACCTGTTTGGGCGCCAGGCAATCCCGATGATTTGGGACTTTGCGGAGACCAACCCATTCGGTAAGGCGGCCGGCGCCTTCATCGTCAGCTTGAGCAGCCTGATCAAAGTCATTCGTGTGGCCGGCGACATCCCGGGCAAGGCGATCACCTCAGATGCTAGCTCGCGAAGCTATTCCCATGTGGTCATTTCAACTGACCCGCCGTACTACGACAACATTGGTTACTCTGACTTGTCGGACTTCTTCTACGTCTGGCAGAGACGTTCACTTCGCGATATCCATCCCAAGCTCATGAGCACCATGCTTGTGCCCAAGGCTGAAGAACTCGTCGCGAATCCCTACCGCCACGATGGCAAAGCCGGCGCTGAGAAGTTCTTCGAGTCCGGATTTGAGTCAGTCTTTGCCCGGATGCGGGAAAACGCCAGTGCGGAATATCCGATCACCGTTTACTATGCTTTCAAGCAAGCGGAGAGCGCAGCGGGTGGCGAATCGTCGACCGGTTGGGCGACGATTCTCGAAGGCATTGTTCGCGCAGGCTGGACTGTCACGGCAACCTGGCCGGTTCGCAGTGAGCTCAGCAACCGCATGATTGGTTCAGGTTCGAACGCGCTGGCGTCATCCATTGTTCTTGCCTGCCGTCCACGCAGCGAATCAGCGTCGTCTACCGACCGCGGCGGGTTCCTTGCCGTGCTTCGCTCCGAACTTCCGAAACAGTTGCGGCAGCTACAGGAGGCCGCTGTTGCCCCCGTGGACCTGGCTCAATCAACCATCGGACCTGGAATGGCGGTTTTCACCCGCTATTCCAAGGTCACCGAAGCCGACGGCTCGGCGATGCGTGTGCGCACAGCGTTGGAGCTCATCAACCAGGTCTTGGCGGAAGTGCTCAATGAGTTGGAAGGCGACTTCGATGCAGATACGCGCTGGGCGCTCAAATGGTTCCATCAGAACGCTTTCGATGAGGGACTCTTTGGCGACGCCGAGAATCAGGCAACTGCACTGAACACCTCAATCCCGGGAATGGAGCGCGGGGGGATCCTCACCAGCCGTGCAGGCAAGGTGCAGCTCTTTGCCCCGGCCAAACTCCCGGACGACTACGATCCCCGCCGGGATCAGCGGCTCAGTGTCTGGGAGGCTGCGCTGCACACAGCTCGTGTCCTCGAAGCCAAGGGCATCGAGGATGCTGGCCAACTGGTCGCTAGGCTAAAAGAGGCGCCTGGTTCGCGCATCGACTTGGATGCAGTTAAGGAACTTGCCTACCTTCTGTACTCGATCGCTGAACGCAAGAACTGGTCAGCGCTTGGACAGACCTTTAACAATCTGGCCACGGCATGGCCCGATATTCTACGAGCCTCTGAAGCAGGATCGTCCACCACAGTACAGAGCGGATTCGACTTCGAATCCTTGGATGAAAACTTCTAGAAAGGCATTGGGGGCATCATGGCAACGAGCAATCTCGACCGAATCGGCAAGGCACTCGATATTTTGGCGCAGGGCCTGGAGCCCTTTGTTGCTGAGGCACTCGCGTCGAGAGTGCCGGAAGGCAAAGACTGGACAATTTTACTCGCCGCCAAGGATGCACAAAACGGAGCGGTCAAGAAGTACAACCGACATGATCCCAATGATCAGCTCCGAGCACTTACGGAAAGACTTTTCCCCGGCTGGTTCCCCTTCGACGGCAAACTGTCCCGAGCAGAGCAGAACTTAGCTGGTGAGGCACGGGATATCCGCAACAACTGGGCACACCGAACACCAATCAATTTCGACGACGCCTACCGCGCACTGGACACCCTTGAACGACTCTTGCGGGTTGCCGGATACCCTGTTGGCGCCGATCAGATCAGGACGTCGCGCGAAGACCTCCGGAACAGCCACTTCCAAAAAGACGTCAGGAAGGCGACCACCACGGGTGTCCTCACGGAAACCGGCTCGGCCACGATCAAACCGTGGCGCGAGGTCGTCAAGCCTCACGCAGATGTCATCACAGGAACCTTTAACGCCAGTGAATTCGCGGCCGACCTCCACATGGTGGCACAAGGTGTCGGATCTGACGAATACATCGATCCTGTGCAGTTTTTCCGCCGGACCTACCTGACAGAAGGCATCAAGGATCTCCTCGAGAAGGCCGTTCGCCGCATCAATGGCGATTTGAACGCGCCCCCGGTGATCAACTTGCAGACGAACTTCGGCGGCGGAAAGACCCACTCGATGCTCGCGCTCTGGCACATCATGTCTGGCCACGAGCTGGGTGAGTACCCTCAGGAAATTCAAGAGCTTCTTGAGGGGACCGATCTTCAGGCGCTGGGGACGTGCAGGCGCGCCGTCCTCGTGGGAAATCACATAGCCGTAACGCCGGGGAAGGACTGCGCCAAGGCTGACGGCACCGTGGTCAACACGCTGTGGGGTGAGCTCGGCTGGCAGCTCGGTGGCCGTGACGGTTACGACATCGTCAGGGAATCCGACGCCTCTGGCACCAATCCGGGCGCAAGCCTTCGGACGCTGCTAACCCGCTACTCGCCGTCGCTCATTCTTATCGATGAATGGGTGGCCTATGCCCGTCAGCTGTATGCGCGGGACGGCCTGCCAGCGGGCACTTTTGACACGCAGTTTACCTTCGCACAGACGCTCACGGAGGCGGTGAAGTCCGTACCCGGCGTCATGCTGGTGGTCTCCATTCCAGCATCCGACCATACTGCCGAAGGCCAGCAGGATTCCTCGTCCGACCTTGAAGTCGGCGGCGCCAATGGCAAAGCCGCACTCGAGCGGCTTCAAAACGTGGTCCGTCGGGTGGCAGACCAGTGGCGGCCAGCGACGTCCCGCGAGTCCTTCGAGATCGTACGCCGGCGTCTTTTTGAAGCTCCCTCCGGTGATGCTTCCGTCAACATTTCATCAACGGCTCGGCAGTTCGCCGATTTCTATAAAAATCATCGTGATGAGTTCCCCATTGAGACCACGGATCGCGAGTACGAGCGCCGCATCGCCGAGGCGTACCCCATCCATCCGGAGCTCTTCGAACGCCTCTACCGCGATTGGTCGACGCTCGAGAGGTTCCAGCGGACCCGCGGCGTGCTGCGGCTCATGAGCACAGTGGTCCACGAGCTATGGATGGCAGGCGACCAGAGCCCTATGATCATGCCGGGCAGCGTCCCGCTTGATACCGACGGTGTACTCACGGAGATCACGCAGTACCTCGACGACCAGTGGAAACCTATTATCGACGCCGACGTGGACGGCCCAGCAGCTACCCCGGCGCGGATAGATGCGTCGAGGCCAGCCTTTCAGCAGCGGCTTCTGTCAAGGCGCTTGGCACGGTCGATCTTCCTAGGCTCCGCGCCAACGTTGCGCAGCGCGCACAAGGGAATTGAACGCCAGCACGTCGCTCTCGGCGTGGCCATCCCTGGAGACGTTGTGGGCAACTTTGGTAGTGCGCTGCAGCTCATGTCCGAGCAAGCTACGTTCTTTTACTCCGAGTCCAGCCGCTACTGGTTTGACGTCCAAGCATCTGTCAGCCGTAAGGCAAAAGATATAGCCGAGCGCCTGCATAAAGAGGACGTCTGGCAGGAAATTGTCGACCGCCTGAATAAAGGCGAGGGGCATCCCACCTCCGCGTTCGTCGGAACGGTGGTGGCGCCGTCGTCGTCCGCAGAGGTGCCTGATACGGAAGGCGTGCGGCTTGTCCTCCTACACCCTAAGCACCGCCACCGGAGCAAAGCCGAAACGAGCGATGCACTTTCGTTCGCTCAAGATGTGTACGAGCATCGCGGACCTGCGAATCGCCAGCACCGCAACACAATTGTGTTTCTGGCACCCGACGAGAACGAGTACGCGTCGCTTGATACTGCGGTCCGTGACTTCATTGCCTGGCGCGATATTAACGGCCAAATCGATGATCTCGGTCTGACTCGCCAGCAAGAGACGCAGGTCAAGGCCCGTCTCGCAGAAAGCCGAAAGGCTGTGGACCTGCGGCTGTCGGGCACGTACCTGTGGGCGCTCGCGCCCGAGATACACGAAGGCCATACAGTCCAATGGTCCAAACAGAAGATCGGCAGCGGCAGCGGGTCGCTCACGGAGCGGACAGGTGCGGCGCTGGTCCGCTATGATGCGTTGCGCGTGGTCAACGCACCGGCCGCGATCAAGCAGGCCCTGGACGGGCGTCTGAGGGCACGCTGGAACGCTGGACGAATTGCTGTAGGCGAGTTGTGGGGCTACTACACGCAGTACGCCTACCTGCGGCGTATCCGCGACCGCTCAGTCCTGGAAACGGGGGTGCGTGACGTACTGGATCTGCCTACGTGGAGTACCGAGGGCTTTGCCCTGGCGGAGGGTTACGACGAGGCTTCAGGGGACTTCCTCGGGCTGGCACTTCCGATGACAAATGACTCATTTGGGACAGTCACTGATTCGACCCTGTTGGTAGATCCCCGACTGGCTGAGAAACAGCGAGAGCGAGAAGCGGCGACGGCACGAACAACTATCGATGAACCGGCGGACGACACGTCCGAAAGTAGAACTTCCAGTGACAAGGAAGGTGAAACGGGACTGCCGTGGGAGCAGCCGGCCCGACCGAGGCGAGAACGGGCCAAAAATGTACGGTTCACCGGAACGTTCTATGCACGAGCCGAAGCGCTCAGAGCCGATCTTCAAAAGGTCTACGACGAGGTGCTAAGCCATCTTGCCACTGCACCCGATACCGACCTGGAAGTTTCAGTCGAGGTCATAGCCAACCGCGGGGCAGGATTTGACTCGGACACCGTACGAGTGGTTCGCGAAAATGCGTCGCAGCTCAAGTTCGAATCAGCCAAGTTTGAGGACGAGTCGTGACAAGCGTGGACCTCTTCGGCGGCGAGGAGGCAGTAGAGCAGATCACCCTCCCCATCGATTCCAAAGCGATGGAAGGCCTGGGGAAGCACCACACTCTAAGCTCGGCAATCGCCGACCTAATAGACAACAGCATAAGCGCCGAAGCAAATGCCGTATTGGTCCGGTTCCTGCAAAGCAACGGGGCCATTGTAGGCGTGCAAATCGTCGATAACGGCAGAGGTATGACACCGCAGGGGCTCCGTGACGGCTTGACCGTCGGCCGGCGCCGTGACTACCGACCGGACGAACTCGGGCACTTCGGGATGGGCCTAAAGGCAAGCTCGTTGAGCCAGGCCAACGTTTTGAGCGTCTGGACCAGGGCTGCGAACAACGATCCAACTGGCATGCGGATGACAAAAGACTCAATGATGAACGGTGCGCAATGCGACATTCTCAGCAAGTCCTCCGCTCTAGCGCACCTGTACGCGTCCGACTACGGCTTCGACCTAACCACAGGCACTGTGGTCCAGTGGTCCGATGTGCACGGGATGTCCGCAGCTGACAATATCGCTGATCAGACCCGTTGGTTTGAAAATGCTTTGGTGGCTCTCAAACTCGAGCTATCGGTTATCTTCCACCGGCTACTCGAGACTGGGGCAGTAGACATCTACGTCGATGTGTTCGACGCCGATAGGTCCACGGCGGGCTTGAGTTCCAGGCTCGAACCCACGGACCCCTTCGAATATAAGCAAAGTGGACACAACGACTACCCCATGAAACTGACAGGGCAGGTGGGCGGCCAGGAATTCACTCTCGAGTGCCACATTCTGCCTGCCAGCGGGGCAACGCCGTCCGCACGCCTCTTGGGCAAGGACCGAGAGCACCACCAAGGCATATTCGTTTATCGTCGTGACCGCCTGCAACACCTCGGCGGATGGCCTAAACTGCTCCCAAACGAAAAGGCGCTGCAGTTAGCACGGGTGATTTTTGATGTCGGTTCCGGTATTGACGAGCACGTCAAGATCAACCCTGAAAAAACTGGCGTCCAATTCACTCCAGCTCTGACAACGGCAATCGATAGAGCCGTCAGCAGTTCAGGCGTCACATTCCGGCAGTACCTGGATACGGCGCGAGCCGCATTCAAGGAGTCAAACCGGCGCACTAGAGAACACAAGCGGTTTGCTCCCATGGGACGCGGATTCTCTGACGCCAGCAGGACGATGATTGCGTCTCAGGAAAGCATGTTGAGGCCTAACTCAGACCCCATACAAATAGGGTGGAAAGCCCTGAGCATGGGTCTTTACGAGATTGACCTCGAAGACCGGACCATCTATTTGAACCAGAACTATCGTGAAATCATCAACGGTGGTGCAAGAGGTGCCACCAATGACGCCCAGCTAATCAAGACTCTTCTTTTCTTATTGTTAGAGGAAGAGTTCCTAAAGTCTCATCTCCAGAAAAATCGGCAACAAGACCATTTCCGAATGTCTCTGGCACTCGAGCATGCCTTACAAGATGATGCAATTCGAGCTTCGAGTGCCCGCAAGGAGAGCAACGATGAGTAACCTCCAGCACCGATTTTTCGATCCAGATTCATTGGAACGACTGTTTGCGGAGCGTGAGATTTCCCGGCACCGTGTCATCGACACGCCGCGATGCGAAATCACGATAGATCCGATTCACGAAGAGATAGCTCTCACAGTGCCAGCTGAGGGATCCGAGCCGGACGTCAGCAAATTCAGCCGCATTTCCTTTGCCGTACTTGGCGATGGTCCCGACAGTGAATTCGAAATCCGTGTCGACGCTACGGACGCTCACTTTGAGGCCTATAACATCCTGACCGCAATCATCGATGGACTGTTCGCTGGTTCAAGTTTCGCACGGGCTACGACTGAATCATTGGGCAGTTACAAGGCCTTGCTTCGCGGCAAGAGCGGCCTTAGCACTGAACAGCAACTTGGACTGTACGGTGAGCTGCTACTATTGCGCCAACTAATCGCCTATCTCGGCGAAGCGAACGCAATCGAAGCGTGGCTGGGACCAGCAAGTGAACAGCACGACTTCGTATTTGGCGCCTTCGACGCCGAGTGCAAGACAACCATCAGCGAAAAACGTATCCACACAATTGGTTCGGCATCACAGCTGGAAAAGATCCCAGGACGCGATCTCTGGCTCATCTCCGTGCAGGTCACGCGGGCGGGCCTGGACTCCGGCGAGTCCCTGAACGAGCTGGTAACCGATGTTGCCGCATCACTGGATATGGAAGCCGACAAGTTTTGGGGTTATCTCCGGGGTCTCGGTTGGCGCCGTGAGGACGGAGATCTGTATTCCCAACGCTTCATCCTGCGCAGTCCCATCCAAACGTATCTTGTTACCGAGGACTTTCCCGCAATTACCACTGCGGCGTTGAAGTCAGTAATACCGCACTTCGAGACTGTCAGTGATGTGTCCTACCGTGTGGATGTGAGCAGTCGAGAGCCTGCCACTCCGCCGGATCCTCTCCACATAACCAAATCCATCGACCAACAGGTCTGATCCAGAAGGGACGACTCCTATGGGGGAAACGTCGATGTCATCGGCAGTTCGCGAGGCCATCATTGCTCACTTGAAAGTGATGGGGGCCGACCGTCCAAAGGCGTTGCTGGCAAGGGTGAACAACGAGCTTGAGCTGGAAGATAATCCAACCATCAAAGAAGATGAGCTAGTATCAGCTCTGGCCGCCGAAAACGTCAACGACAAAGTGCGCATGGAGTTCCAACTTGCGTTGGCTCGGTGGGATGCTACGTCGCAAGGCGATTGGTTTGAAGCATCGGAGCCCGCAACAGTCGGGCGCCGGGATCGCATCCTCACGCTGCTTGGTTTCAGCGCGGACGCGAAAGACATAGTGAACGGACAATGGCCGGTCCGGTCTGACGAAGGCGACATTGTCATCGCGACTGAATCAGATCCCTGGTACACAGACGAGCGCGCTAAGCAGCACTCATTTTACTGGCCAGCTTACCGCGGCGTCCTTTCGAGCAAGGGCTGGCCAGCCGAAGCTATTGCGGACTTGGATGTCAGCACGCGTGAGGTGGTAAGCCGCCTCAGTGACCCCACCAACGAAACGCCATACCAGTCAAAGGGGCTGGTCGTAGGCTACGTACAGAGCGGGAAGACCGCACAGTTTGCCGGAACGATCGCCAAGTCCATAGATGCTGGCTATCGGCTGATCATCGTCCTTGCCGGAACCTTGAACATGCTTCGGACCCAGACGCAGCGGCGTCTCGATATGGAGCTCGTCGGCAAGGAAAACATCATCGGCGGCATGGACATCAACGATCCGGACCACCGCAGGGAAATTGACTATCTCGACGATACAGACTGGGACAAGTTTCTATCTCACGGGATTCAGCCCTCCGATGCCGGTTTCGTTGACATTGTCCGCTTGTCGGGATATGGAGACGACTACAAGCGCCTCAAAAAGGGGCTGAACGCTCTCGAATTTCGCACTGGACTTCGCGACAAGACGAAACCCCTATATCACCCCGATAACCTGTACAAGGCAGATGCGAAAATTGTCGTTGTCAAGAAGAATACGACGGTTCTAAAAAAGCTGGTATCCGACCTTAAGTCTTTGAAAATCAGCCTCGCGGAAATTCCCACGCTGATTATCGACGATGAATCGGATCAGGCATCCATAAGCACCAAACGTCCGACCGCAGCGGAGAAGAAAGAGCGTACGGCCGTGAACCGGGAGATTACGAATCTACTTGGAGCACTCAAGCGCGCTCAGTACGTCGGTTACACGGCCACGCCCTTCGCCAATGTGTTTGTTGACCCTGATGACGCGGCCGATATCTTCCCGAATGATTTCATCATCGCCTTGAAGCGACCTGCCGGATATATGGGTGCAAGGGATTTTCACGATCTCGGGGTTGAGTTCGAGAACGGGTCTAAGTCCGTTGCAACCTCGAACGAGGCAGCGTTCGTGCGGTCTGTACGCGGAGACGATCCCGAATCAGTGGAGCAATCGCTGCGAAGTGCTCTTGATGCCTATCTGCTGTCTGGTGCCGTCAAACTCTACCGCGCTGAGAATTCAGGCCTATCCTTCCGGCACCACACTATGTTGGTCCACGAGTCCGTAAAAATGATCGAACACCGTGATACAGCTGATCTCCTACGCGAGCTGTGGGCCCAGGGGGGCTATTCCTCGTCAGGCCTCCCAAGGCTGGAGGAATTGTGGTCGAAGGACTATCTCCCGGTTA
Organism: Arthrobacter globiformis; assembly: GCF_046536215.2. GTDB lineage: Bacteria > Actinomycetota > Actinomycetes > Actinomycetales > Micrococcaceae > Arthrobacter > Arthrobacter globiformis_E. The sequence continues at coordinate 1,850,761 of NZ_CM143421.1, forward strand.
GTGAAGCTCGAGCTGAGGATCACGACCTTATTCCGTCATCATTCGACGAGCTGCGGCCCTTTATCGGGATGGCACTCGACAAGATCAATTCCAGCCAGAATCCAGTGCTCGTGGTGAACGGCGATAAGGACCTGCAGACGCACCAGGAGGCTCTGAACTTTGATCGCGGTTCCGTATGGCGCATTCTCGTGGGTGGAACCAAGCTAAGCCGTGGATTTACGGTTGAAGGCCTCACCGTTTCCTACTACCGCCGAAAGACCCTGGCTGCAGACACTTTGATGCAGATGGGGCGGTGGTTCGGCTTCCGCGGCGGATACAAGGACTTAGTTCGGCTTTACATTGGACGAGCGGAACTGAGTGGCCAGAAGTACTTTGACCTTTACGAAGCCTTCGAGTCCATCGTTATCGATGAGGAGCTCTTCCGTGAAGAGCTGGCACGCTACGCCGAGTTGGACGATGAGGGCAAGCCACAGGTTCGCCCGAGAGACGTTCCACCCCTGGTCACTCAGCATCTTCAGTGGCTGGCTCCAACAGCGGCCAATAAACGCTACAACGCAGTTGTGACAGAGCGTGGGGATGGCGGCCGGCTGAAGGACCTCAATGCCTTACCGGCCCAGAACGACACCGTAAACAGAAAAAACTTCGCTGCCGTCAAACCGCTCATCGAAGCCGCGGAAACAGAAGCTAGGTTCGTTACTGACTCTGGATCAGCATATTCAGCGCGATATGGAATCGTTTCATCGGACGACTTCATACAAGTCCTTCAAAACACCAGGTTTGGTGAGACATTCGATCTCGAGCCTCAGCTTCAATTTCTCAGAAAGGCCAGCACCGACGGAAAGATCCAAGATTGGGTTGTTATAGTGCCTGACCTGTCTGAAGGAACAGCGGTGACTGTCGCCGGAGCGCACCTCAATGTGCTCAAGAGGAAGCGCCGCGAGGAGCGACAATGGGCATTCTCTGGCAGCTCTCGAAGGCAGCGCGTGGCGGTGGAGGCCATCGCCGATCCGCGACAGAAAGACGGTCTAACCGAGCTAGTGGAATCGCTGCGTTCTCCAACACGAGGGGCCATCCTCCTGACGGCGGCCCACGACCCACGAGGCAAACACTCCGTCAGTGATCCCTCAACACTTTCCGGTGAAGTTGATCCAGCTCTCATTGCAGTCATGATCTCCTATGCGGCCCCATATGCCTCGGCTCCCAAGGGGAAAATTGGCTTCACTGTGCGCAGCCAGAAGAAGGCAAATGCAGCCATCCTGTCCGCAGGGGACGAGGGCTACAACCTCAGCGACCACGAGGCCAGGCTAGCCGCCAGCTAACCTTGCAGGGGTGTGACGACCAACTTCGCCACACCCCTGCAGTCTGTGCGACGGATTCATCCCTGGGGGATCGAATGCGTTCGCGGCTGGCAGCCAGCAGCGTTTGACACGTCGGCCCCGGTTCCGGCCCACCAGCTCTTCGTGTGAGCCGCTGTCAAGGTAGAGGCCTCCCAAAGATGTTGTGGATGATAACCGCGTACACGGTGTGGTGCACATCAGGTTGAAGACGGCCGGCTCAGGTTCGACGCCATGCAGGTTCGGAAAAGACTTCGTCGGCATGCTCGAACAGCGGAATCAGCGTCCCACTTGCATGGCTACTAGTCTGTCCAGCCCAGGAGATGCGTCCCTTCATCTCCTGCATGCCAACGGTTAGACACGCGGCAATGTCGAAAGGTACCTAATAGACCGAATCCGGCTACCAAGATCCGAACACGGATGCTTGCCGCGTCTCGCTCAATTAATAGCGATTCACCGATTTTTCGGAGAGTGGTCCACCAACCGCTGTAGCCGTCTAGTTCTAAAATGATTTCATTGCCACACCGGTAAATCTTTGACCCCGGACGCCCTGGGGTTTCGTGATGAAGTTGACTCGCGATATGGGTCATCATGTGGAGTGCTCCCGCAAAGTTGAGTTGTGCGCGCCCGTAAGCTGTGAGTCCGAGGAATTCCCTCCCCCGCGCTGCGGAGGCGTGAAGGTCCGCCTGACCGGGGGTCAGGCCATCGGCCAGCAGAGTCCCGCTTCCATACGTCCAGAAGCTGAGTGAGTCATTACTAAGTGCGTGCGCGATTGCCCATTTTCCCCAATGTGATTTGATGAGGCTGGACGCTCGATCACTCGTTGGCATTCCAGCGTTGATCCATCGAGCGAGACCAAGTGCCGGATTGACCCAGGAAAGGCAGCCGAACATCAAAAGGGCCAGCGGCGCGAAGTAGGCTGCGCGCTCCTCATGCCCTTGCACGGATAGGTGAGGCCGTGGCGGCAAGGACCAGGCGACATCGCAGCCAGACAATTGGCTGTGTATTTGGGGAAGACCGTAGACCCAGTGCCCCGAATCCTGAATGCCCGCTCCAGCTGCAGGGTGCCAATCGGACCCCCGCGTGGGCAGGAGCGTATATGGAACTACTTCAACTGGGCGCTTGTCCAGGACGGCGGCGGCACTCACCACTCTGGCCATAATGCGACTAGCAAGTCCGGATGCTACAACAGCGCGTCCGACCTCAACAGGCAGGGCGCCGGGGCTGGCCATTAGTTCCAGTTTCTCAACGAGATCGACAGTCGACTGGCGCTGCAGGGCCGCCATTTGCCCAATTTTGGACTGCCCTCCGAGCCTCGCCAGATCTCGGGCATGTTCGTGTTCTCGAGTTTGTCCTTCAGGATCCTTGATCACACTCGCGGACAAAAGCCTCTTGTCCCACAGACCCGAAAGTTTCGGGGGAATTCCGATGAGAAGCCGCTGAGTGTTGTCGCTAGTTTTCAGCGAGCCAGTAGAAACCAGCGACTTTGCATAGGCTGTCAGCTCCAAGCGTCTTTTCTCATCAAGACGTATCAACTTGCATGCAATTTCGATTTCTCGAGATTCGGCGTACGTCATGCCGCACTCCCCTCGTTGTTAAAGTTTCTAGTGGCCAGGACTGTAATGGATTGGTGCTTCAGTCGCTGGACGCCCCTGGCCATCGTAGTGAATTCTCTCAGCGTCAAGAAACAATGCACCGCGCGTCCCAACGCAAGGAGCCGCTGAGAACGTTTACAACCAAGAACCCTGCAATGGCACCGGAATCTGCAACCACTACTCGAGTGGCGTCAGGAGTAGTGCTTTTGTTGCCGGCGCCATAACCGCGAGGGCCTCCCCCGCGTCCCGTCGGACATTTGCCCCGTCCCTGTCAGCTGCGGCTCCATGAACCGCCGGAACGTGTCCCGCATCAGTGAAGCCCCGGCCACAATCTCATGCACGTCCCGCAACTCCTTCAGCGTGAACGGCTCGACCAGAAGCGCCCCGGGATCGGGTGACTCTGCATATACTGCCCGGATCCATTCCACGGCCTTCGCCACGATCTCCGCATGCCCGTACGGCAGCTCCGTGATTAGCTGCGGTTCTCCTGAAACAGAAGCCAGCCGGATGCCGTCGGACTTCAACGCGTCCTCCAGCGCAACCACCGGCACCACATCCACGTGCGCGACGGACAGCACCCAGCCGCGGTCGTCCCGCTCCGGGTCATCGAAGACGTGCAGCTGCCGGGGCACACGCCCCGAGATCCCCGCTTTCTCCCGCAGCGACCGCAGCACCGCGTCAGCCAGCCGCTCCCGCTCGCGAAGGAACGTGCCCGGCAGCGCCCACTCGCCGTGATGGTGCTCCTCGCCCCGGCGCACCAGCAGTACCTGGAGGCTGCCGTGCGCGACGGTCAGCACCGCAGTGTCCACCGCCACCGACGGCCGGGGATAGTCGAGCAGGGACGTGGCGGGGACATCCTTCGAGGTCTTCACACCACTATTTATTGCAGTATTGCGCTAAAGATTCAAGCCGTGCATACTTGAGGCAATTAGCTCAGATTTGAGCTAAAGATTCTGGAGGTCATCATGAAGGTTCAACAGCTCCACGTCGGGGCCGGCACTTCGCTTGGTCCGCTCACCATATTTCCCGTCTGGACCCGCGGTGCCGGCGGGCTCGGCATCAGCACCGGCACCCACGCCAACGTCGCCGTCACCGAACTGGCCAGCGGCGCGCAGGTTCCCCGGCTCACCGTCACCAACAACGGCCCGCGCCCGGCCCTGCTGCTCGAAGGCGAGCTGCTCGAGGGCGGCCAGCAGCACCGGACCTGCGCTCGGGACGTCGTCCTCGGCCCCGGTGAGACCCGCGATATCGACACCTACTGCGTGGAGGCCGGCCGCTGGGAAGGCACCCACAGCCACCGCCGCCAGGCCCGCCGTGCCCCGCTGAATGTCAGGGCCGAACTCGCCACGAGTCCGGCCGATCCGGGCGGCGCGGACCGGCAGGGCCGCATTTGGAATCGGGTTGCCCGCTTCGACGCCGCCCGGGGCCGGTCGGCCACCAGCTCGTTGCCGGAGCACCTGGACCGGTTCACCGCCGAGCCCCGGAAGGACCGCCGGTTCAGTGCTGACGACGCCCCGGCTCCCCTCGAAGGCCAGCGCGGCGTGGTAATCGGCCTCGGCACGCAGCCGCTCTTGCTGGAGGTGTTCGGCACCCACACCCTGTTCCGCCGGCACTACCGCCAGCTGGTCGAGTCCGCGCTGCTGGACCTGGAGCTCCTGCCGCCCCTGATGATGGCGTCCGGCCAGATGCCTGGCCAGCGAGCGCGCGACTTCGCCGCCATCGTCCAGGCCCTGAGGTTCCGAGCGTTCGACGGCGGCCTGCCGGCTCTGGAGGTCCGGAACCACGGTGCCCTGCGCAGCCGCAACGTCTCCCAGACCACCGGGCAGCTCGTGGTGACGGGGATCGCCGTCGCACTCCCCCAGCGCGAACCCGAGCTGGCCCACCTGACCGGCTGGAACAACAATCACCCCCTGATGGAGATCGCATGAAGCTGAACCCACCGCAGAACGACCGCGCCGCCGGCGTCCTGGTCACCCTGGCCGCCGGAGACGCCCTCGGCGCCGGCTACGAATTCGGCGCACCGCTGCCCGACGGCACCCCGGTGAGCATGAAGGGGGGCGGACCGTTCGGCTTCGCCCCCGCCGAGTGGACCGACGACACGTCGATGGCCATCGGCCTCGCCGAGGCGTTGGTGGACTCCCCCTCCGAGCCCGGCTCTGCTGGCGCACTAACCGCTACCGTCCGGGCCTGGACACGATGGGCCGCCGACACAAAGGATGTCGGCGCCCAGACAAGTTCCGTGATCGCCGCCGCCCGGCGGCTGCCCGCAGCCGGTGGCCGGAGCGAGGCGGACGCGAGCGAGTTCACAACAGCTGCCGCCGAGTTCCACGCCCGCACTGGCCGCAGCGCAGGCAACGGCTCGCTGATGCGTACCGCGCCCCTGGCACTGGCCTACCTGGAACGCAGCCCCGAGGAGCTCATGGCCGAGGCCGGCATGGTCAGCGCCCTGACCCACGCTGATATTGACGCGCAGGCGGCGTGCGGCCTATGGTGCGTGGCCACCCGAAGGGCGGTGCTCACCGGTGGGCTGGATGTCCGGGCCGGCCTTAATCTGCTGCCGGCAGCGCGGGCGGCTGTGTGGCTGGAGCGGATCGAGACGGCGGAGCGGTCCCGGCCGCGGGACTTCGCCCGCAACGGCTGGGTGGTGGAGGCTTTCCAAGGTGCCTGGAGCGCCATCCATTTCACGTCGGCCACCGCGTCCGGCCCGGCACACCTCCGGGCGGCTCTTGATGCTGGGCGCCGCCTACGGCTTCTCGGCAGTGCCGTTCGAGTGGCGGCAGCACCTGCACGGCTGGCCGGGACTGGGCGCCCGGGACGTGATGATGCTCGGGATGGAGCTGGGCCGCGGCCAAGGCCGCGGATTGGATTCGTGGCCGCGGGCGGCGACCCATGACTACAGCATGTGGGGCCGCACCGACGCGCTGATCCAGCACCCGCACGACGACGGCGTGTGGCTCGGCGGCGTTGGTTCCGTCGCCCGGGTGGCGGAGCTGGGGATCGATGCCGTGGTGTCGCTGTGTCGGCTGGGCATTGACGATGTGCCGGCTGTTGGTGCTGCCGATCATGCCACGTTCTGGGTGGTCGATTCGCACGATGCCGGGCTCAACGCCCATCCGGACTTTGTGCTCCGGGAGGCGGCGGCCGCCGTCGAACGCTACCGGGCGAAGGGCAAGACGGTCCTGTTGCACTGCGTTCGGGCCGAATCTAGAACGCCTACTGTGGCGGCGCTGTACGGAGCCCGGGTTGTCGACGTGTCTCCGTTGGAAGCGTTGGAGGATGTGCGGCGGATGCTGCCCGGGGCACGGCCGAATCCGCAGTTTATGAGGGTGCTAGGAGGCGACAGTGCGCCCGCCGTCGAGTCATAAGGACGACCGCGCGGAGCAGTTGCCGAACAAAGTCCGTGGGTGCTGATAAGAATGACTTGGCATCAGAGAGGATGCTTATTTGGCGCTCAGAAGTGGGAGAGTTGCACTTGGGGGAACAAGAGTCCGTGTCGCAGGGACGTCAGCGTGATCGGCACCAAATTGCCAGTCGGGCAGTGAAGGCCTACCAGGCAGGTGATCCGCTGCAGCGCATTGCGGCGGATGCCGGTATGAGAGCTTTCGACATGCTGCGTCTGCTCAGTACCCGGGTAGCTGATCAGAGCGAGCAGCAGCGGTCCGAAGCACTTTTCAGGCGGTGCTCTGCGACTGCCAAGGTTCTGCGTGAAAATGCCTCCCGGATTCTCCAGCTTTTAGACGCTGGAATTGAAACCTCTGACATTCCAAAAATTCTGGCCGCTCTCGGCGCCACGATCGATGTCGACATCGCTTCAGAGCTGTTGAAGAACCCGGACCTGCTCCAAGACTCCGTCCAAGGTCGTAGACCGTGTTTTGTTACCGATATGATGTGGTTGCGCTACGTGACGGGTTATCACCGAGGGCTAGTACCTGATTACCAGCTGGCGCTGGGCAAGATTCCGTTGCCAGCTATCCACGATTTTCGAATAATCCTAAGTGAGCGGCTGGCCCTTCAGCAGGTAGCTCAAGTCATTGCTCTCGTTGAGACAACTGCTGAGGCAATTAGTACGGGCGACGATGAAGGCATCTCATTCTCTGAATATGAAAAAGCTCGGAAAGCGATAATCCTTCAGTCCGGTTCCGAGCGGCGCCCATTGCTTCCACCCCCGGCCGAAGTGATCCGTGATCGAACGGAGGGCAGGTCCTGGCACGTGGCGCTGGAATCGGTGGGCTTGAAATTTCCTACTGTTCGCGGCGGATTTACCGTCGCCGACAACGAAGACGCTTCTCAGGCGTACCGCGCTACAAAAGGGCTGTTCGGATCCCCGAAAGACGTTGACAGTTACGACAGCTGGATGATCGCCGAACGCGCCATGGGTCGGGATCGCCCCTCTGCGGTGGCCATCGGACGGCACTTTGGAGCCTGGGAGTCTGTGATCGGCGCCTACGTTCCGCTGGAAGAAGATGAGCTCCGCGGAATGGTCAGCCATTTGAGAACCGAGGCTGCCGCAGACTACGCGTGGGCACGAGCTGCAGAACTCATCAGTGAAGTGCTCCGTACGATGCCGTGGAACTCGTTCCTCAGCATTCAATACAGGGCAGGCGCGGATGGAGGGCCTCAGCCATACGCCCAGATCACCCCCGGGCCCGACGGGGCGTGGTGCGAGATCGTCTCCGAGGGATTCCTGCAGCCGGACGACTGGCCGATTTATCCCGAGCGCCTGCTGCAAGACGGTTGGTCGAAGCCCGATGCGGAGTTCCCTAACTGGTTCAGGGAAGGCGTTGCGTTGGAAGATGCCGGCCACGTCACGCTTGTGGGCTTGAGAGAAGGCAGGTCTTGTTATGAAGCTGACGAGCTTGGGTGGCACACCGGGAGTTTCCCCTCCGGAACCAACCCGGACGGCGGAGTCACAGTTGAAGAAGTCCTGAAAGGCTCTGTGCAAACGCTCCGCAATGCCAGCTAAATCCCATTTGAGTAGATAGGACCAACATGGCACTCCCCACGATCCTCACCGAAGACAATGAAGAAGAAGCAACCCGTTTCCTGGCCGCCTACTATCGGCGTACAGCTGATGGCCTGCCCGCCTACACCGGCAGCTATTTCAATTCGTGGGCTGGCGGCAGGGACTCAGTCGATAATCGGGACACCATTACGGCCGACGACCTTATCGCCGCTTCATTCCTCTCGGTAAAGATCCCGGGCGAAGCCGCTATTGGGATCCTAGACACTCATAGCGAGAAAATTTCAGGTCTCCTAAAAAAGATCCCTGCCGACCGAGATCTTGCCGACGTCTCGCCTGCTGAGTTTCCAGAAATGTACGGCGAGAACAGCGCCGCAGTAAAGCTGTGGCGAGTCATTCGGGGCAGTGACCCTGGCCGATGGGGCATCGGACCCACAAAAGCCAGCAAGATCATGGCCCGTAAACGGCCCCGGCTAATTCCGATCTACGACTCCGTTGTGGCCCCTTTGATGGGGCTCAAAGATTCTGAAAACCAGTGGGCAGCATGGCATAGCGCGTTCTTGGAAGATCCCGGGTTAGCCGAGCGTTTGCGAAGGATAAAAGCGATATCGGGGGTCAAGGATCCGATTCCCGACATCAGAGTTATGGACATCGTCCTTTGGATGCACGGCAAGCAGATAGCTACCCCGGCGCTCGCCGCCACCGCAAAGTAAGAAAGCCGGAGTCACTATGCCCCTTTACCTCAACGAACTGGCACTGAGCGTCGCCCGTTGCAGTGAGCTCGTACGTGTGGACAAAGTGACGAATGAGGGCCTCCGTCACCCCTGCCGGAAAATTGTCGACTCCCAGGATGCGTTCGACGGGCCTTTTCAGGTGCCCGAAGCGTGGGCAGGAAACCTAGCGTCCGCCCGCATCGCCTATTTATCGTCGAATCCGGCGATCAGCGCCGGCAACCCGGCTTCCAAGTGGCGCGGAAAGCGCATCGCTGAGAAGTATCCCACCGTTGACTGGCGGGACTCGGACATTACCGATTTCATGATCAACCGGTTCAACCCGGAACACGGATGGGTCGTAGACCGTCGGCATCGAAAAGTGGAAACAGAGGATGGGCCGGCATGGGGAACTCCCGAACCCTATTGGGGATGGGTTGAGCAGCAAACAGTGGCTCTCTTGGGTTCAGAAACTCCGTGGTACGAGTAGGCGGTTATGACGGAAGTGGTCCACTGCAAGTCCAACGGCGAAGAAGGCGTCGCCGACGCGACACGGCTCTGCGCTTCTAAACACATGGACCGCATTCTCGCGGCGTCACCGGCGGGGCTGATCGTCGTCGTCGGCAGCAAAGCCGCGCAGACGCTGCGACTTGCCTATCCGGACGTCTTCCAGCGGCGACCAATGTTCGGGAAGTACACCAAGTTCGGCACTCCGCACCGAGAGCAGAACCTCGTCCAGATGACGCTTGGCGGGCTGGATAGGCTTGTCTGCTTCCTCAAACATCCAAGTGCGCACGGTACCCGGCCATCGCTCGCAGCGAGTTACCCCGAGGACATCGAACGGCTACGAATGGCTGCCGGAGGAACCGCATGAGGTGCATACCGGAGGACCCGGAGTTCGGCGACGGACAGGTCGCCGAGAAGGCAGTATGGGAAGCGCTGCGGAACAGCCTGCCGGATGACTGCGTGCTGGCCCACTCGGTCCAGGTACGGGACGGAATACGCGAGCACGAGATCGACCTGCTCGTGCTGTGGCCCGGCGTCGGCATGGCCGCCATCGAAGTTAAGGGCGGGCTTGTCTCCATCGACAATGCGCAGTGGTACCAGTCCGACCGAAGCGGGAAGCACCGCATCCTTAGCCCCATCGCCCAGTCCCGGGGATCGCTCCACGCGTTCAAGAGCTGGATTGGCAGGCGGCTTGGTACGCCCGTGACCAGCCGGTTCGCCTATATGGTTGCGCTGCCGTACACCCCCGTGCGGCAGGACTGGGATATGGCTGGCTGCCCGCGGACCCTTGTTCTTGACCAGGCCGACGTCGCATCGTCGGTGGAGCTGGTACGTGAAGCGATAGAGCGCGAAGGCGGCGGAGCCAACGTGCTGGCTTCGTCCTTCATGGATCGCATCGTCAAGCACCTGAGCGGGGATTTGAATACGCAGTCCGTTGATTCCCTGGATCCACAGGAAGCCGAGGACGCACAGGATCACCTAACAGAGCGGCAGGCAGTGCTGCTTCAGGCCACGAGGTCACTCAACCGGGTGAGGTTCACCGGCGGTGCCGGCAGCGGGAAGACCTGGCTCGCCGTGGAGAAGGCCCGTCTGCTCAGCAAGCAGGGCAAACGCGTCGGTCTCTTCTGTTACAACAAGGGCCTCGGGCAGTATCTGCAGGACCGGGTTTCCGGCTGGCGCCAGGCAAAGCCCGTCTTCACCGGCGAGTTCCACGAATACGTACGGGGGCTGGGCGTTCCCGACGGTTCGGGCCAGGAGTATTTCGACGTGGAGATGCCCCGCCTGCTAAAGGAACTGGCAACCACGATGGAGCAGCATGAGCGGCTGGATGCCGTCGTCGTCGATGAGGCACAGGACTTCGCCCCGCTGTGGTGGGATGCGCTGCTCGCCTGCACCAAGAACCCCGACGGCGGCGAGGTGTATGCCTTCATGGATGACCGTCAGGATGTCTACCGCAGGTGGGGCGGGGCGACGGCGGACTTCACCTATGGGCCCACGGCAAGCTTTGTGCCCATCCACATTGATGAGAACCTACGCAACACTCGCAAGATCGCCGAAACGTTCAAACCCCTGGCCGGAGAGCATTTCACTCCCCGAGGCAGCACGGGCCTGCCCGTACGCTTCGTGGATTGCGCTTCAGACGAGGCGCTCGACATCGGCGGAGACTGCGTGGATGCGCTCATCACCGAAGGGTGGGCCAACAACCAGATTGCGCTCCTCACCACAAAGGAGCGGCACCCAATCCATCTGGACTTCTTCGAACGTGGCGCCACCGAAGACTACTGGCGCGAGTTCCACGCAGGCGAAGCTGAATTCTACGGCCACGTGCTGGGCTTCAAGGGCCTGGAGCGCTCTGTCGTTGTGCTGTGCGTCAACGGATTCAAGGACATGGAACGCGCAGCGGAGCAGCTGTACGTCGGCCTGTCCCGCGCGAGGAGCCTGCTGGTGGTGGTTGGCGACAGCGCATTGCTAGAGGAGGCCGGCGGCAGGGAACTGAAGATGGCGCTCTCGAGGGCGCAGGCGTGGTGGCCTCCTCAGGCGTGACGTCGCTGCTGGCCCGTTCGGGCGAGCACGACGGCGGGCGGTTCAGTTTTTGTCAGACCCGCCCAATAGTCTTCATTCACCGAGTTCCAAACCGTCCAATGGGGGATGCAATGCCAGAACTTGCCGACGACGCGTCGCACCTGAGTGCCACGCTCACCCGGGTGCCGGAAGCGGTCCCTGCCGCCTCTGTTCCCGCCGAGTACGACTACGCTTTCCTCTACGCCTGGCAGCAGGAAGCGCTCAAGGCGTGGCACTCCAACGCACGGCGCGGCGTGGTGGAAGCTGTCACCGGTGCCGGCAAGACGCGCGTCGGCATCGCTGCGGCCTTCGAAGCGGTCCGTCAGGGCATCAAGGTCCTCATCCTGGTGCCGACCGCCGAACTCCAGAACCAGTGGCTGGCCTCCCTCCAGCGCGACCTGCCGAAGGCCAGGCGCGGCGCACTCGGCAACGGGCGCTCGGACTCCCTGGACAACGTCGACATCCTCGTGGCGATTGTGCACTCAGCCTCCAACCGCGAGACCCTGCGCAGCCATAAAGCCGGGCTGATCCTCGCCGACGAATGCCACCGCTACGCAGCGCCGATGTTCACGGGCGCTCTCCAGGAAGGGTATGCCTGGCGCCTCGGCCTCACAGCTACCTACGAGCGGTCCGACGGCGAACACGAGAACCTTCTGACGCCTTACTTCGGCGGGGTGGTCTACAAGCTCTGGTATGACCGTGCATTGCAGGACGAAGTCATTGCGCCCTTCGACATTGCGCTCGTCGGCGTTGACCTGACGGCTTCAGAGCAGGTCAGCTACGACGAGTTCTCCGACACGATGGCTGAGACGGCCCGCCACTTGGAGTCCTATGCCGGAATCCCGCGACGGCCTTTCCACCAGTTCATCGCCGCCGTCGCTGCGCTGGCAGCCTCCGAGTCCCCGAGCCGGGAAGCGACCCTCGCCCGGAAGTATATGAAGGCTATGTCCTCGCGCCTGACCCTGCTGGCCGAGGCCCGGACCAAGTACTTTGCCTTGGCCGCGCTGAAGGAAACAGTGGATGACTCGCACGGAACCCTTGTCTTCACCCAGACCCAGGAGTCGGCGCGCCGGGCGGAGCAGGTCTACACCGCGCTGGGCTCCAAGGCCTCCGCACTGTACAGCGGCATGGCCAAGGACGAACGGAAGCAGGGCATGGAGGACTTCCGCAGCGGCGCCTCCCAGATCCTCGCTGCGCCCCGGCTCCTCGACGAAGGCATCGACGTGCCGGAAGCGGACCTCGGCATCATCGTGGCGGCCAACCGCAGCCAGCGGCAGATGGTGCAGCGGCTGGGGCGTGTCATCCGTAAGAAGGCGGACGGTCGCGTCGGCAGGCTTGTTGTTCTCTACTCCAAGGGCACCATCGAGGATCCGGAAGTGCAGGGCGAGGAGTTCCTCGGCAAAGTGTTGCCCTTTGCCCGTGAGGTCGATTTCTTTGACATGAAGACAGACCTCAGCCGGTTGCAGGAATTCCTCCGGCAACCGCAGCCGGTGGAACCGCCGGTCCCTGGACCCAAGCCAGCGCCACCCGGGCGTACAGATGACCACCAGGTCCCGGCCGGGGAAGATACCTCGGGTGAGCAGGAGATCGAGCCCGGCGAGGATGCCCTGGATGACGTCGGACTGGAGGACCTCCTGCCGCCGCCCGGCTACGACGATGAGGATGAAGCCGCGCCGACTTCGTTCGATCTTGAAGATCCGGAGTGGCCGGAGCAACTCGCCAGCATAGAAGGCTTCAGTGATGACGCCGTATCCGATTACCTCAGGCGTGCCGGACGGGCAGCCCTTCTGACAGCCGGGCAGGAAGTGGAGCTGGCGCAGGAGATCGAAGCAGGGCTCTTCGCCACGCACCTCTTGGACGATGGCACTTCGCGAGGCCGCAAGCACTCGCGGGAACTTCGAGCGATTGCGCTCCTGGGTGAACGGGCTGCCGACGCCCTGCTAGAAGCGAACTTAAGGCTCGTGGTGTCCATCGCCAAGCGGTACGTGAATCACGGTCTGGACTTCTTGGACCTCATCCAGGAAGGAAACCTCGGCCTCCACCGTGCAGTCTGCAAATTCGACTACACCAAGGGTTTCAAGTTTTCGACCTATGCGACATGGTGGATCCGTCAGGCAGTCACTCGCGCTTTGGCTGATCAGGGGCGCCTAATCCGGCTTCCCGTTCACATGGTGGAGCAGATCCACAAGGTCTTGTCCGCGCGACATAGTGCTGCCATGGAAGGTAGCAGCTGCACCAACCAAGAAATCGGCGAACGCACGGGCAACACGGCGGCCAAGGTGGAGTATCTCCTGACCTTGGACAAGCTTGTGCATTCATTGGACGTACTCGTCTCAGATGGCAAGGGTGGGCTCGAACCGCTGGGAGAGCAAATAGTCGATCCTTCCGATGTGGACGTAATCGAGCGCCTCGCGGGCGAGCAGCTCACGAAGCAGGTCCACACTATTCTCGACACGTTCACCGAGCGGGAGGCTGGCGTGATCGCCATGCGCTTCGGTCTCACTGATGGCGAGCACAAGACGCTGGACGAAATCGGGAAGGTTTACGGAGTCACCCGGGAACGTATTCGTCAGATCGAGAAGAAGACCATGGACCTGCTCAAGGACCCGGCTGTCTCGGCCCCGCTGCGCGAATTCCATTTTGACTCAGACACGCCAGTGCCCGCCGCCCGGCAGGCAGCTTCATCAGACCCTGCCAGCTTGGTACAGCCCAGCGAGGACATCAGTCGGAATGACGGGGCAGGGACGCAATGACAATCCTGTCAGTGCAGGTTGCTATGTTGTTCGAAACGTCAGGATGAGGGAACGAAATGACCTGCAGTAACTTCTCTTCGGTAAGCGACGCCTTGGCTGAGCTCGCCGCAGTCATCGGCCATGCACAGGCCACGGACCCTCTGGCGCCTGTCACCGTGTTGGTCCCGTCCCACGCTTCCGGCTTAGACGTAACCAGGTACCTCGGCCGGACGCTGAACTCAGGTGCGGGAAGTGCCGGCATCAGAGCCTTCACCTTGAAGGACCTGGCAGCTGAGCTCATCGCCGACGACCCAGCGCTAAATGGAAGGAGTCCGCTCCTGCCGGTCCTCAGGCTGGGCGCTGTCAGCAAAGTCTTAAATGATGCTCCGGGTCTCTTCAAGGAGGTTGCCGACCGGCCCGCCACGGCCAGCGCAATCGCTAAGACAGCCGAACTGCTGGATGCCGCACCGGATCCAACCGATCCCGCGCTTCCAGGGCTCACGCATGAAGTGCTCCGGATCCATGGGACAGCCAAGGAGGCGCTGGCCTCCAAGTGGTACACCGACCATGACGCCTTTTTCCTCGCGGGCCAGAAACTTGGAACCAACTCAGTACAACGACGGCTTGGTACTGTCATTGGCTTCATGCTCGGAACGGAGCCCCGCCCCTCCGAATCTTCCTTCCGACGAAGCCTCGAGGAGACCGGCATGCAGAGCATCACTGCGTCCGGTGCCGAGGGTGACATCACAACCCTGACGACAGCGTCGGATGCCGATGACGAAGTCCGCGCTGTCGTCCGGCTTGTCGTCGAAAAGCTGGCAGCGGGCACTCCTGGCCACCGCATCGGAATATTCCACTCAACCTCCCGGCCCTACGCCGCCTTGCTGTCCCAGCGGCTTACTGACTCGGGAATAACCTTCGTCGGTCCGGCAGCCCATCGGCTCAGCGACTCGCCGCTAGCCCGCGGTCTTCTTCAATTACTGAAACTCGATCCTCAGCAACCTGACACGCGCGCCATCCTGAACATACACGCGGAAGGAACGTTCGCTTGGCAGGAACAGAAGCTGCCCAGCAGCGCCGTCTGTGAAAAGCTGCACGCCAGTCCACCGGCGGAGGACGAGACCGGAGAAAAGAGCTCGGATAGCCGAGCCCGTCAACTTGAGCAGTTCGAAATATTTCAATCCTTTGTCACGGCACTCGCAGCCCGGCTTGAGCAGATCCACACCAGCGGGACCTGGGGCCACGCGTCAGCCGGAATGATCTCGCTTCTTGAAGATTTCATGGGGCCGCGTACAGCGACAGAACGGCCGGAGAAGGCGGCTGCCCGTGACGCCTTGAGCCAGGCCGCTTTTGACCTCCGGCACTTGGACCTGGTCGGCCCGCAGCCTCACCCATCGCTTGTGCAAAGTGCAATGGAGGAGGCGGTAGCTTCGAAGGGTGGCTGGACCGGGAAGAGCGGAACCGGAGTCGTCATCGGCAGCTACGCCGACGCCGTTGCCAGGGATTTGGACGTGCTGTTCCTCGTCGGAGCGGCCGAAGGACTGGCGCCAGCTAGAATCCGGGAGAACCCGCTCCTTCCGGACACCGTCAGGGCAATGATGGCCTGTGGTCTCCCCACTGTGGAGCAGCGGGCAGAAGCCAGCAAGGAGCAGTTCTTCGCCGCCCTAGCCGCGGGATTAGAGCGTATCGTCATGAGCCCCCGCGGGGACCTGCGTGGATCCGGAAGCTACCAGATTTCCCGATGG
The DNA here is from genome assembly GCF_046536215.2 of Arthrobacter globiformis. Taxonomy (GTDB): domain Bacteria; phylum Actinomycetota; class Actinomycetes; order Actinomycetales; family Micrococcaceae; genus Arthrobacter; species Arthrobacter globiformis_E. The sequence continues at coordinate 1,866,405 of NZ_CM143421.1, forward strand.
CTAATCGCACGTCCCGACAAGGAACTGCAGTCCTTCGCCCACGGCATAGAGAACGGTTCCCCAGCGAAGGCCGCCCTTCCCCCAACGGCCCAGGAGTGGCGGCTACGACGCATCCTCACGGCCGAGGACCGTACGGCGACGCTTCGGGATGATGCAGCGCTGCAGCAGGCACTCACTGCGACCCGGGACCGGCGCGACGGCATCTTCTCCAGATTCAACGGCAATCTCGGAACCCATGCGGGGACCATCGTTGAAGCGGAAAAGGCGTTGTCGCCGACTCGCCTCGAGGACTGGGTGACCAGTCCGCTCAGCTACTTCATCAAGCACGTCCTGAAGGTGACCATCCTGGAAGACGTCACCTTGGAGGTTCAGGTTTCGCCTCAGCAGCGGGGCATTCTCGTTCACCAAGTGCTGGAAGACTACGTCCGCGGCATCACCAAAGACGGCCTTCCCCCGTCGTCGGACCGCCTCATGGAGCTGGCAGATGCCGCCTTTGAGGAATTCGCCAACCCTGCGTGGCTCAGTCACGTCTGGGAGCGGAATCAGGCCATGATCCGCCAAGACCTGCAGCGGGTAGCAGCTGAGGACCACGGCAGCCGTACCGAGGGCTGGAGCTACCTCGCCGAGGAGGCAAGCTTCGGGCCGGAGGACACCGATAGCCACCCGCCAGTCGAACTGGCGCTCAACGACGGCACCGTGATCCGGTTCCGGGGAAAGGTGGACCGGATCGACCGGAATGCCGACGGCACCGTCAAAGTCATCGATTACAAAACCGGCAAGGCGGACAAGTACGCACCACTCAAAAACCATCCCACCGCGGACGGTACCCGGTACCAGCTTCCGGTTTACGGCCTGTTCGCGCGGACGCTCGCAGACCCGCAGTCACCTGTCGCCGCCGAATACTGGTTCATCTCCAAGGCCGGCAACTTCGCGAAGATCGGCTACACCGTGACTGACGACGTCGTGGAGCAGCTCCGCGAAGACACCGGCCTCATCATGTCGGCGCTGCGGAACGGGGTATTCCCCCCTCGGCCCGAGTCTGACCGCTACGTCAACTTCACCACAATGATGGGGGCACAGGAGCTTGGCCAGCAGTGGCTAAAGCTTCAAAACGCCCACGAACTCCAGCCGTATGCCCAGCTCCTGAAGGCGGAGAAATGAAATCCCAAGTCCTGGAACTCACCGACCAGACAGACCGCACGCTGATCGAGCAGGAGCTCGAAGCCAACATCTTCGTCGAAGCAGGCGCAGGCAGTGGCAAGACGCATGAACTTGTCGAGCGCATCTGCGCGATGGTCGACGCCGGCGTCGAACTCAAGAGCGTCGCCGCCATTACCTTTACGGAAAAGGCGGCGGGTGAGCTCCGGGAGCGAGTCCGCCGGCGGCTGTCCGATGCAAGCCCCACGGAACTGCGCCTTAGGGCGCTGAATCAGTTGGACACTGCTCCTATCGGTACCATCCACTCCTTCGCAGCGCGGATCATCAGCGAACATCCCATCGAAGCCGGGGTGCCGCCCCTAATCACTGTGGTGGACGAGCTGCGGTCCCAGATCGCCTTCACGCGCCGGTGGGAAGCGGCCCGGCAAAAACTCTTCACTGACGCGTCCCTCGACGACGCCCTCCGCATCATCCTCGCCGTCGGCGTTTCATTGGACCACCTGCAGAATGTGGCCGCTGACTTAGACGCGAACTGGGACCGGCTGGAAAGCCACCCTCCCCGGAAGCGGCACATCCCGGCTGTGGATCTTGGCCCGATCCTGCGCCAGACTGCCGAGGTCCTCGCACACGCTGATCACTGCACGGATCCGGCCGACAAGTTGTTCACCGCTTTCGAACTCATCAGGAGCTGGCACGGCCGCCTGGCCGAGGCCGAGACCGGGGAACTCGGCTTGGTGCTCGAGCTCCTGCACTCTGTTCCGCAGAAGGGCTTCGGCGGCGGGCAAAAAGGCAACTGGTCCATTAACGTCGCCGACGTGCGAACCTCCTGCAAGGACCTGGCCGATCAGGCTATCGCCCTCCGTAACAGCTTCGTCGAACCCGCCGTCGAAACGGTCACAGCCGCCATGGCTGAGGTACTCGTGCAGGCTGCACGCGAACGCCAGCACAGCGGCGAGCTGGAGTATCACGATCTCCTCATCCACGCCCGGGACCTGCTGGTCGGCGACGACAAGCAGGCTGTGCATGCTGCGCTCCACAATCGCTACCGCTGCATCATGCTGGACGAGTTCCAGGACACGGACCCTATTCAGGCGGAACTGGCCGCCCGGATCTCAGCCGACGTCGTGTGTGGACCCGATGGGTGGGAGCAGCTAGCCATCCCTGCAGGCCGGCTGTTCACAGTGGGCGACCCCAAACAATCCATTTACCGTTTCCGTAGGGCGGACATTGCCACCTACTTGGCGGCCCAGGAGCGCTTCTCCAACGACCAAAGCTCGGCAATCGCGTCGCTCCAGACCAACTTCCGGTCAACCGGACGCCTCCTCGATTGGATCAACGCCACATTCGGGCAGCTCATCAAGCCGAGCGGGACCATTCAGCCTGAGTACCACGCGCTGACGCCCGATCCGCAACGCCCCGACTGGAGCGAAGAAAACGGTCCGGCTGTCTCCGTTATCGGCCGCGCAGGTGCCCAGCCTGGCGAATCGGGGAAGGTCTCAGCTGACGACATGCGCCGGCAGGAGGCAGCCGACGTTGCTGCTGCGATAAGAATCGCGACCGGCACCGCAGGGCTGCCGGCGTGGCAGAAGCAAAGCAAGCGCTCCGGCGATTTCACATGTTCACCGATCCAGCTGAAGGACATTTGCGTCCTGATCCCCACCCGCACGTCCCTTGCCGCCCTCGAAGACGCGCTTGATGACGCCGGCATCGAGTACCGGGCAGAGGCCTCGTCGCTGGTCTACTCGACACAGGAGGTCACTGACCTGCTGCTCACGTTGCGGGCAATTTCAAACACGGCGGACGAAGCCGCACTTGTGCTGGCCCTTCGGTCGGCGATGTTCGGCTGCGGCGATGATGAATTGTTCGAGTGGAAGAAAGCCGGGGGCCGTTGGAACCTCTTCTCCACCGCGCCGGATGCGGTAAAAGACTCCACCGTAGCGCGCTCCCTTCAGTACCTTGCCGCACTGTGCCGTGACATCGAAGTCCTGACCCCCGCTGAGATCATGGAGCGTCTGGTTAGCGACCGGCGCATACTGGAGGCAGCAATCGACGCCCCCCGTTACCGCGACGTCTGGCGCAGGCTCCGCTTCGTGATTGACCAGGCCAGGGCCTGGACGGAAGCCACACATGGCGGACTGCGCGACTACCTAGTGTGGGCTGGCGTGCAGCAGGAGGACAATTCGCGGGTCAAGGAAGCTGTGGTGCCGGAGACCGACGTCCAGGCCGTGCGTGTCATGACCATCCACGCCTCCAAGGGTCTGGAATTCCCCATGGTGATTCTGGCCGGCACCGGATCCGGTCCCAACAATCAGAAGTCCGCTGCCCTCTGGGATCAGAAGTCGCAACTGCAAGTGCACTTCATCGGCGATATCCGGTCAGCTGGATACGGCAGCGCTGAGGGCGTGGAAAAGCTGTTCGACGACGCCGAGCGACGCCGTCTGCTCTACGTTGCCTGCACCCGGGCGGAAAGCCACTTGATCGTCTCCCACTACGTGAACGCCAAGAATAGCCTCGGCCAGTTCCTCAAGGACGCAGAAGATGCCGCTTCAGCACCGGATCTTCATATCCCCGAGGACATGCCTCTACTGAGCAGAACGCCTCACGAGGTCTTGCCAGTTGAGCCGTACGGGGCCTGGGAGCAACGCCGCGAGACTTGGCAAAAGTCCTCGGCGTTAGTGTCCGCCACTTCGGTCACGGCCATGGCAAAGGACGCCGCCAACGGACAGAAGGGTTCAGAGCCTCATGGGGCGACGCGGTTTGTGAGTGTCGATAACGGCGCGCAGTTACCGTCATTCGCGGAGCCAGGAGGGGACCACGGCACGGACTTCGGAACTGCATTGCACAGGCTGCTGGAGCTGACCGACCTTCGTGAGACTGAGAATTTTGAGGCCCTGGCCGAAAGGGTCGCCAGCGCAGCGGGTCTCAAGGATGCTGCCGGCCTCGCCCAGCGTGCCCGTTCTGTCCTGCGGAGCGAGTCGGTTCAGAGGGCTGCCGGCCGGGAGCACTGGATAGAGCTTCCGACTGTCACGTCACTTGAGGGCGTGACACTCGAAGGCGTAATCGACCTGATGTATCGCGAGGACGACGGAAGCTTGGTCATTGCCGATTTCAAGACAGACATCAGCGTCAAGCAGGAAACAATGGCAGCATATTGGCGTCAGTTGTCGACCTACGCGCACATTCTGGAGCGAATCACCGGGCAGACAGTGAGTGAGCTCACCTTGATCTTCTGCAGGCCTGGACAATCCGAGGTCTTTCGACGACGCCGCGCGGAACAGAAGTAATGGCGCCACAGCACTTCGGCTCACTGATGAATGCGAAGTCGGATAAAAGGCCCAGTCCCACGTGCCAGTTCGGTATGCTCCCAGCACCTACTCGCGTACCTCGCGGTGGTATCCGGTTCGGATACTCACACCAAAACTGCGGCCGCCGCGTCCACCTCGACTTCACTCTATTCAGAGATGCCGCTTTCCCCGCCAAAGCTTTAGGAGTCAACAATGGAAAATGAGATTCAGCTGATCAGTGACGGTGATGGCTTGGCGGTCATCGGTGATCCGGCGGCTGTAGAACGCTTCCTGGTGTCTGAGGGACTGCCGTCGAAGGATCTCGGACTGCAGCGGCTCGGGACCGCCCTCGGTAGCGCGGTTGGAGTCACGCAGCTAGGTTCTGAGATTGCTGCCAACTCAGGTCGCTGGGTGAAACTCACCGAGGAGTCCGCGCAGGCCATCAAGAAGTACGGGCTAATGAAAAGTTCGAAGACGGGGCTGAGCTTAGGTGTGGTGCAGGCGAAGGGCCAGGGCCAAGGGATCAAAGCAATCGTCCAATTCGCTAAGGGGCCCGGATCGTTTGTGACTAACCCGGCGATTCTGGCCGGTGCCGCGGGGATCATGGCGCAATTTGCGATGCAACAAACCATGGATGAGATCACCGACTATCTCGCGACGATCGATGAGAAGGTCGACGACGTGCTCCGTGCCCAAAAGGACGCTGTGTTAGCGGACATGATCGGCGTGGATTTCGTTATCGACGAGGCTATGACAATTCGAGAGCAGGTTGGCCGCGTCTCTGAGGTTACGTGGTCAAAGGTGCAGACCACGTCGATGACGATCGCGCGGACCCAGGCGTACACACTGCGTCAGCTCGAGGCACTCGCGGAGAAATTGGAGCAAAAAACGAAAGTGGGTGATCTCGCCACGACCGCCAAGGAAGCCGAGATCAAAGTTCAGGAGTGGCTCGCCGTTCTGGCTCGTTGCTTCCAGCTGCAAGACGCGATCGCCGTGCTCGAACTCGATCGTGTGCTGGACGCAACTCCGGATGAGTTGGACCAGCATCGCCTCGCTCTGAGGGCTGCGCGGCAGAACCGGTTGGAACTCATCGCGCGGAGCACAGAGCGACTGATGGCCCGCATGGATGCGGCGGCTTCCACCGCCAACACGAAGGTGCTGTTGCATCCGACTGCATCCCGGGCAGTCGTGCATTCGAGCAACTATGTCGCGACCGGCGTCGTGGACTTTCACGGGAGGCTCGGGATCGCGGACAGCCGTGCGTCGTTGGAGGCGAGACGATGGCTAGACGCGGTGGCGGAAGTGAGGGACAAGGCGCTCGAGGCGGGAGCAGAGGGAATTGATGCCGCAGGTCGCCTCGGCCACGAAACCCTCGACCGAGCCAAAACGGTGAGAAACAAGGCGCTTGAGACGGGCACAGAGGGCGTCGATGCAGCTGGACGCCTCGGCAACGAGACCCTCGACCGAGCCAGATCGGTGAGGGATAAGCTTTCCAGCATGATCGGCGAGCGAGGCTCCGCCGGAGCTGAGACGACGAAAAGACTGACGAGTAAGGCTGAGGAGGCCTGACCGCCGGCCGTGCGTACTCTCCTGCAGGCCGCGACCAGTAAGCCTCTCGGGGTTGCTGGCCGCGATCTAGTTCATCGGAGCCGTTCTGCCACTTGGATTGATGGGCATGAATCGGGGGAACAGCGGCGTGTCGTCAGGCTGCCCCCGGTCCACGAAGGCTCCGCTGGCGATCCAGTCGAGGCTGGAGACGTACTGCTTATCCTTCGACTCCTCATGGACCTTGCGCAGGTCGCCCACGGTAGCCTTTCGGCTCCACATTCTCGGTCGCCGGATTAGCTATGAACGTGGAGTGCCGCGCCGTAGCCCAGCGGCAGCCCGTGGCCGTTCAGCCAGGACACCATCACATCCGAAGCTTCAGCCAGGCTCAGGTTCTGTGACGGAGCGACCCCTGCACGTGGCTCGTTTCCTGCGTCATCTGCCTGGAGTCCCAGCCCGACGCGCCAGTTGTTGGTGACTCCACTGCTGACTACAGCAACCTCTACGTGGTAACCACTTCCTGTGCTCATGACCTGGGCGTACCTCCCGAAGTGCTGATAATCGAGAGCCCTGGTTTGCACGACCAGCCAATCACCTGCGTTGGATACCCCATGGATGAGGGCAACGAGATGGGAGGCCGACTCCACGTTGTGCCACCCTGTGTACCGGCCATTCACCTCGGCTTTCCACTCCAGGCATTCCTCGGGCTGAAGCTCCAGCATCAGCTCCAGCGAGGTTTCGAGGCGTGTGATCGTCTCCAGCATGTCCGTGCCTTTCATCTCTAACCGATGCCCTCATAGTCACAGTCCCCACTGACATTTTTCCGGTCGGGGCATAGCGGCGGCCTGTCTGCACGCCGTCATTGAAGATTGCGGCATCACCGCCGACGACCTGAGTGCCCCCGGAATCAGCGACGAGGTGATTGCCGCCGTCGTCCTTCTTACCCGGTCCGAGGAAACTGGCGGACCTTACAGACAACACCGATCCGGAGCGGACAGCGCGTCTGGAACCCTAAGACCGTCGGCGGCTTGCAGGAAAGTACGAGAACGCGAGGAGAATGCTCTGCCAAGAATAGCTTGGCCGATATTGCCGCTTGCTGGCGTGCCCGTTCAGTGTCGAGTCCACCCCAGCGGGACGAAACCGCCGTCTATGCCGATAGGGTTGGCGCATGGCAACGCATGGGGGAAACCGTTGGTCTCGGGCTTTCGCGCTTTTGCTGGTTATGGCCAGCTGCGGAATCGCACTCAGTGCATGTGAGTACCAGGACGCCAGCCCGCCTTCGGGTGACCCGTCAGCTGTCGTCTCTCCGTCAGCTCCCCCGCCCGTGCCACAGACCAGCCTGGCTCCTATCGACACTCCGGCCGCAATCTCCCCGCCGGTGCTTTCTCCCGTGCAATCGGACGACCCCGTTCTTGCCCGGGTCCGAGTCAGAAACCAGGCGCAGCTGGAAAAGCGCATGGGCCACCCGCCTGACGGTCTTGTCTTGGGCGGATCAGGCGGACTGGGCGATAGCGGACTGGGGGCGTCGGCGACTGAAATGCCGAAGGGAAGCTACACGGTCACCGCTGAATGCGTGGGAATGCTCAAAGCTTCGCTCGCCGTCTCGCAGCCCGATCTTCGGGGAGGAACAACGCGTGAAGTGCCCATCAACTGCGGAACTACAGCGCGCGTGAAACTGGACATAGAAGCGGGACCGGTTTCGGTTCGCATCACTCATGGGAGCGCCGACCCCGGCAACACCGCCAACGCCGCATTCTGGATGGTCCCGGCGGCCTAGTTAGGACCGCTGCGCCTGCCGTCACCACCAGCGGTGCCGGCACCCCGGGTTCTGGCATGCCCACTTAGGTACGCCGGATTCGACCTTACCGGTGGCGGGATAGATCCGCAGTTCCTCGGTCGGGCAGCAACCGGCAAACTCCGTCTTCTGATACTCGGCCATGGCGTCGGACAGCATCATGCCGTACGTAATCCGCCAGGACTCGTGCCCGCAAACTGGGCATCTGCGGACAGCTTGCCGCTTCTTTGCGGGCTTCACTTCATTGGTCATGGCTGCAATGTATCTACGGGTAGCGACAACGGCGGCAGTTACAAAAAACTCTTCGCACTATGCAACTTTTGTAAACTTCTGCACGGTGCGGCGGGGGGCACTTGCGGCCGTAGCAGCGGCGTGGATTTGGCATTCGAAGCGGTGCAATGTCAAGGAAACGGCCGCCCGCAGACGGCATCCCTCGCGAACGACGAGTGTGACAAATTCCTTGCCAGATGGTCCGTGGAGGAGGCAGAAACGGCATCGCTTCGAAGACGGCGAGAGCCTATACTTTCGTACGGACTTCGGAGGTCAGTCCTGTCCGCTATTGTCGTCCCATGAGCGATAACAATTTCGAGGTCCTGGTCGAGGACGAGCAGGCGACGGCCGATCCAACGAGGCTCGAGCGCCTCAGCAGCAAGGCCTTGGAAGTCAGCGACAAGATCTGCAACGTCGGCGTCGATGGCATGGGCGCGTGGAAGGGATCGGTCCAGGTAGCGGAGGAGCACCTAGCGAAACACGGCGACGTCGAGAAGGCCATTGAGCGGCTTATCGCGACGCACCTCCGGATCACCTCAGGCGCTGGCTTCCTGGCCGGGCTCGGCGGGCTGATCACCCTGCCCGTCACGCTGCCGGCTGACTTCACGGCGTTGTGGCTCACCCAGGCGCGCCTTGCCGGTGCGATCGCGCACCTGCGCGGGTATGACATTCGCTCAGAGGAAGTCCGCTCCGTCGTCCTTATCTCACTGGTCGGATCCTCAGCGACCGAGGCTCTGGCGCAGGCGGGCGTCCAGATCGGCACGAAGTCCGCCGTCAGCGCCATCAAGCAGGTCCCCGGCCGGGTTCTCATCGAGATCAACAAGAAAGTCGGCTTCCGGCTGATCACCAAGGCCGGGACCAAGGGCATCGTGAACCTAACCAAGCTCGCGCCCGTTGTAGGCGGGGTAATCGGCGGCGGCGTCAACTTCACCAGCACTCGCGCCGTCGGCGCTTGGGCGAAGAAAAACTTCCCGGCCGCGGACGCCGTCGGAGTGACGGAGCTCTAGCGATACTAGACGACTATCGGACCGAGCAGTTCCTCGACTGCTCGGTCCTATTTTCGACGGGTTCATATATGCAAGCTGCTGTTCTCGTGCCTCCGTCGCCCGGTGCGGACCGGTCCGCTCACGGTGCCCGTCGCCGCGGCCCTGCCGGTCGCCGTCGCGCTTGTCATTACAGTGGCCGGCCGGAGGTACGCTTATCCGCCGGACCGCAAGGAGCCCGGTTGGCAAGACTCCGCCGTTCCGGAGACGGAAGCCGAGGGGCCGGCGCTTCGGCAGTGAAAAGGGACCAGTTCGTGAACTGGTCCCCCTCTGTTTGGATCGCGCCTTTAGGTCACATCCCGGGCATCAGCCCCAGCTGCCCCATCATGGAGGCGACGTCCGGATGGGCGCGGAACGAAACGATCTTTCCGTCCCTGACGGAGGCGAAGTACGTCCCCGTCCCGGTCACCGACTTGCCCGTGGCTGGAATTTCCTTGTCCCCCATGTGCAGCGGCCCGGTATTGGTGCCGGTGAATTCGATTTCCCCCGCCACCTCGTCATCGCTGACCACCCTTCTGGTGGTTCTGGCGTGCAGGTCCGGAAACGCCTCGTACCATGCCTCCATGTAGGCCTTCACCTGCTCCCGGGTGTGGAACGGCTCCGGCGCCATGATGTCCTCGAAGGTGAAATCATCGGCCAGCAGGCCGGCGAACGCCGCCGTGTCGTGCTGGTCCCAGGCCGCCATGCCGCGGTCGTCAATTTGCTCTACTTCTGCGCGTGACATCACACATCTCCTCCTTGAAATGTCCCGATGCGCCTCATGGTAGGCAGTCCCGGGCCGTAGTCAACGCTCAGTTGCTAAGGCCCGAATTGAGACGGCTCAGCCGTCCAGTTCACATTACCGTCGGCCTGTTGGGTCGGTCCCCGTGCGCCGCCCGCGCCTCCTCGTAGCTGCTGTCGAACGGCAGCGAATCCATCTCCAGCAGCGGGTTCCGGTCCTGAGTCGCCACCAGCTCGCGGGCGGCGTCGTCCGAATCCACGCTGGGCATGGATCCCGGCAGGTGCCGCTTGGCGGACTCCGGCAGGAAGTAGATGGCGACCGCCGCGATGGCCGACGTCGCCATGAGGTAGTACGCCGGCATCAGGTCGTTGCCTGTCGCCTGGATGAGCGCGGCAATGATGAACGGAGCCGTCCCTCCGAAGAGCGCCACGGCAAAGTTGTAGGCGATGCCCATGGCGGAGTAGCGGTGCGCCGTGGGGAACAGTGCCGGCAGCGCCGAGGCGAGAATGGCGACAAAGAAGGCCACCGGAAACGCGACCATGGCCAGGCCTGCGAGCGTGGAGGGAACGGTTCCGATCGAGATCAGCAGGAACGCGGGAAGCGCCAGGACCACCGTGCTGAGGGCCCCGATCCAGAGCACGGGACGGCGGCCGATCCGGTCCGAGAGGCGCCCAGTCAGCGGGATGCACAGCGACATGACCACCAGCACCGGAACCGTCAGCAGCGTCCCGTGGATCTCGTCGTACCCCTTGTTGGTGGTGAGGTACGTGGGCATGTAGGACGTGAGGGCATAACCCACGGTGTTGCCGGCGGCCACGAGGATCATGGCCAGCAGGATGTGACGCCAGTGGTCCCGGAAGATTCCCACCGGGCCGACGGGACGGAGCTCGTCGCCGGTCTCGTGGTGCTGGGCGGCCACAACTTCCGCCTCCTGGGTGGCCTTGAAGGCGGGCGACTCCTCGATCTTCATCCGGAAGTAGATGGCCACGATGCCCAGCGGGCCCGCGATCAGGAACGGGATGCGCCAGCCCCATGCCTCCATCTGCCCCTGGCCGAGGATCAGCTGGAGTGCGGACACCAGTGCGGCGCCCAGGGCGAACCCCAGGTAGCTGCCCATGTCCAGGAAGCTCACGAAGAAGCCGCGGCGGCGGTCCGGTGCGTGCTCGCAGACGAACGTGGTGGCGCCGGAGTACTCGCCTCCGGTGGAGAAGCCCTGGACCAGCTTGGTGACCACCAGCAGGACTGCGGCCCAGATGCCCAGCACCGCGTACCCGGGAAGCAGGCCGACGACGAACGTCGCCCCGGCCATCATCATCAGGGTCATGGCCAGGACCTTCTGCCGGCCGATCTTGTCCCCCAGCCAGCCGAAGAAGATCCCTCCCAGGGGCCGGGCGATGAACGTGGCGCCGAAGGTCCCCAGCAGGAACAGGTTCTGCACGGCCCTGTCCGCCTCCGGCAGGAAGACCGGGCCCATGGTGGTGATCAGGTAACCGAACACGCCGACGTCATACCACTCCATCGTGTTGCCCACGATGGTGCCGCCCAGCGCCTTCCGCAGGGTGCGGTGGTCCACAACGTTGATGTCGGTCAGGCGTAGCCGCCGCCGCTGCAATGGGTGCTCTGTCATGGCTCGGTCACCGTCCCTGTCTGCTCGGACTGGACACGCGCCGCCGTTCTGCCGGCACCCCCACTTAGTGCCCAACTCCCCACCATCTTCCCACCGGCAAACTGACACAACAACGAAAACCGCAGGCTGCCCGCTCAGCCCGGGCCGCCGTCGTCGTTCTGTTTCCAGTACGCGCTGGTGTCAGGTCGAGGTGGAAGGTCTCCGTGGCCAGCAGGGGCAGGACGGTCCTTTCCTGGCCGAGCGTGCCGCCGACCAGGGCATTGACAGCGACGAGCAGCATGAACTGGGCCAGGTTCTGGCGCAATCCCAGCACCGGCCCTGGGCCGGGGGCGTGCCCGCGTCCCGGCCGGTGGACCTGTTGGCCCGGCCGAAGGCCAGGATCCGTGGGCCGCGCCGGCCCCGGTTCACGCTCGTTCACGTCCCTGATCCGCGCCGCATATGGTCGGCGGCGTCAGACGCTAAGCCCTCGCATGGCCTCTCATAGCGCTGAACGCGATCGCTGCCCCCACGAGGAAGATGACGAGGGCAAGGTAGATCAGGCCTAGATGGCCCAGCGTCGCAAAGCCCCACGGGTAGTGGGCCGGCAGGGCGACGCCAAGGGCGACGACCGGCACGACGATGGCCGTGACGAAGGCCCACCGCACGCCGCGGCGCACTCCGTACCACGACAGGGCTGCGACGGCGAGCCCGACGGCCGCGATGAATCCGCTGAGCGCGATCTGCAAATGGCTGATGTAGTGGTACAGCTCCGGGCTGAAGGCCTCGATCTGTTCCTTGCCTTTGTCCACCTGCTCCGGGCCGATGCCCAGCTCGAGGAAAGCGTCCGTGAAGTTCAGGACGAAGAAGATCACGCCGTAACCGATGAATCCCAGACCGGACAATGCCATGAGGGCGGCTCCGGTGCGGAGGCGCGGCTGAGTCTGGGACGTCTGAATGGTGGCCATGTGCCCCACTCTCCTTTCTTATTCAAGTAGATACTTGAATAAGACTCCCGGCGCGGTACTCTTGTCAAGAAGATGCTTGAATAAGGGTGGAGGAGGCTTGGCATGGGAAGCCACAAGGCGAAGGAGGCGCTCTTTGATGCCCTCGTCGAAGCGGCGCGGGCGCTGTCCAGCGGCCGCAGAGCGGAAATCGTCGACGTCCTTGCCCAAGGCGAGCGCTCGGTGGAGGAGCTGGCCGGGGAGATCCGGCAAAGCGTCGCCAACACCTCCCAGCACCTGCAGCGCCTGTTGCGGGCAGGGGTGATCACGTCCCGCCGGTCGGGGACACGCGTGTACTACTCCCTGGCGGGCCCCTCCGTGGAGCGGCTGTGGCGGGCGCTGCGCGATACGGCCGAAGCGCACGTCGGGGAACTCGGCCAGCTGGCGCTCTCCTACCTGGGCGACCGTGCGGGCCTGGGCACGATCAGCCGGGAGGAGCTGCAGCGGCGCCTGAAGCAGGGTGACGTCATCGTCCTCGACGTGCGGCCGCGCCCAGAATACGACGCCGCACACATCCCGGGCGCCCTGTCGGTCCCCATATCTGATCTGAAGGCCCGCCTCGAACAGATTCCCAGCGAAAAAGAAATCGTCGCGTACTGCCGCGGTTCCTACTGCGTATACGCGGACGACGCCGTGCGGCAGCTTGCGGACGACGGGCGCCAGGCGCTGCGGCTCGAGGAAGGTTTCCCCGAGTGGAGGGATGCCGGCCTCCCGGTCGAGCAGGCCACGGTCAGGCCCCGCGGCGGTGCGGGATAAAGGATACGCCCCCACGGTTCCCGGCACGAACAAGGGAGTGAGGCACCGGCCGCAAAAGATTTACAAAACCCGTAACCTTTGTGACTGGAATTTCGATCCAGTCAGTGCGGGGGGAAAACCGCAAGTTGAACGCAATCGCAAATTCGTCAACGGAGGGTCTCATGTCCTTGTTCACTTATTCAGGAAACAAGCTCGCAGTAACAGTGCTCGCCGCCGGGGCGCTGGTGGCAGGCGGGACGGCGGTGGCCGCCGTCGCGGTGTCACTGCCCGACGGCTCCGCAGCACTGGTCGCGGAGACGGAGTCGCCGTCGCCCACGGCCACCGAAACGGAAACGCCGACGCCCAGCCCCACGGAGACGGAGTCGCCGTCGCCGATGCCGACGGAAACTGAATCGGAATCACCGTCACCCAGCCCCACGGCGACAGAAACCGAGTCACCGACGCCCACCGAAACTGAGACGGCCGCACCAAGCCCGTCACCCACTGAGTCCGAGGAACCGGAGACACCGGCCACCTCAGCCGCCAAGGGCCCGGACGCCACCGGCCCCGCAGCCTTCGGACTCTGCAATGCCTTCAGCCACGGCGGCCTGAACTCCACGTCGACAGCGTACGCCGCGCTGGTGAGGGCGGCAGGCGGCAAGAGCAACATCGTCACCTACTGCGCCGACGTCAGGGGCCTGAGGGACATAAAGCGGGACAGTGACCGGACGGACGACGGCGAGACCTCCGGAACTTCGACCGGCACCTCTGCAGATGATTCCGGCGAGGACCAGGTGCAGCAGCAGCGCCCGGGCCCAGCCCCGGCCAGCAACGGCGGCCCCGGCAACTCGGACAACCGAGGAAACTCGAACAACTCCGGAAACTCGCATCAGAATTCGCGCGGCCACCGGTAACCTGTCAGCAGGGGTACCGCAGGGGCCGGGATGTCTGGGGGGATTCCGGCCCGGCGGCCATCCACAACGTGCCCGAGGCTGGGCATCTGTCACGGGGGGCGGATGCACAAAGTCAAGAATGAGGCGAAGGCGCCCGGTCAGATTGACGAGGGCGCCTTTTGCGCTGCCTACCGCGAGTTCTCACCGGCTGTGCTGAGTTACCTGCGGGCACGCGACGTGGAGGATCCGGAAGGGATGACGCAGGAGGTCTTCCTGGCCCTCTACCCGCAGCTCGGGCAGGTGCGCGGAGGGCCAAGGGGGCTGAAGAACCTGGTCTTTTCCATCGCGCACGCCCGGTACGTGGACGAGCACCGACGCCGCGTCAGGGCCCCTGTCACCACCGATTACGACGCCGACGCGGACCCACGCTGTGCCGCGTCCGCCGAGGAGCAGGTGCTGGCGGCGGAGAGTTCGGCCAACGTCAACGAACTGCTCGGCACGCTGCAGCAGGACCAGCAGGAGGTCCTGGTCCTGAGGATCATCGCGGACCTCTCCCTCGAGGCAACGGCGGAGATCATGGGCAAGACCCCGGGTGCCATCAAGCAACTTCAACGCCGGGCGCTGTGCCGGCTCAGGAAACTCCGTTCCTCATGGAAAGAGGGTGCGTCATGACTAATGGGGACAGAAAGCGTGAAGCACGCCGGTTCGCCGACGAGCGCTGCGTGGACGGGCTGCTCGCCGAGTCGGGCATTACGGACGACGCCGAGCTGCGGGCCATGCTGCTGGAGATGCGCAGCCTTCGGGTTACTGAGGTGCCGGAGCCTTCTCCGGAGGTGGCCGCGCTGATGGGACAGTCCGCCCCAGCCGACGTGATCAGCCTGGCGGACTGGCCCCGCAGGAACCGGCGGAAGAAGCGCGCCGTCTTCACATCGCTGGCTGTGGCGGCCTCCCTCGGAATCGCCGGCGGCGCGGCCGCCGGGAACGACGGCCTGCGCAGCCAGGCAGAAGGAACCATCAGGGCCATCTTCAGTTCCTTCACCAACCCACTCGAACCAACACCGACGACGCCGGCCCCCGCCTCGCCGGCGAAGTCACCAGAACCCGCACCCGCCGTCGTTCCCTCCCCCGCCGGAACGGCGGCGGCTCCCGCAGCCCCGGCACCTGTTTCAGTTCCGACGGCGGAACCTACCGCCGGTGACCGGCCGACAGCCTCCACTGCGCCGAGGCACGGACGGGCGCCGCAGAACGGCGGCACGGGTTCAGCGACGCCGCGGAACAGCGGCAAGCCGACCGTCCCCGGCGCCTCCCGCGGGAACGGCAGTCCGTCCCGGGCAAACCGGTCAGCGACGGACGGGAAACGCGGCAACGGAAACGCGAAAGGCCAGGTACGGAACGACGGCGGCAGCCGAAACGACAGGTCCGGGCAACTGGAAACCCTGCAGGATGCCGGCGAGCCCAACAACGGCGCGTCTCAGGGCTACCGGCGGTAGGCCGCCGTCGACCTTGACCCGTCTTCCCCACACCCGGAGCGGGCGCGGGATAATGGAAGCATGACCGATCGCGATCACGACGAGGATCTGTGGCAGGAGTTCGACCGGCTCCCTCCCGCGGAACCCGACCGCGTCCGGGGACTGCCCGGCGGACAGCCGCAGGGCTTTGGCTTCCGCACCGGCGTGCGCAGTGCAAGGGTGGCCCTCGGGTTTGCCGTCTACGCCCTGGCGCTTGGAACCGTTCTGGTCCTCACCGGCGCCGTCTTCTTTATCAGCCGCGGGCAATGGCTGCTGCTGGGGCTGATGGTGCTCACCGAGACCATCTTTATCTTTGCGTTCAGCCGCCTGGCGCGGCTGGCACGCAACCGGCGCCTGGGCCAGTAGGCTGCCTGCCGCCGGACCTCTTGCCCGGCCCAGTTACATCGGGAGTCTGGGATGGATGGCTTTATCGCCTATCTGGACACATCCGAGGTCCGGGCTGGAAAGCTTGACGAACTCAAGGCGGCCATGGCGGAGCTGGCCGCCTTCGTGGAGGTGAATGAGCCCAGGATTCTCGCCTACCGCGTCTACATCTCCGCGGACGGTTCCACGATGAGCGTCCTGCACTTTCATCCGGACGTGGCGTCATTGGAGTTTCACATGCAGGTGGCGGGGCCCAAATTCTCGCCCATTGCCCCGTTTATTAAGATGCGGTCGATCGAGGTATTTGGCCGCCCGACCGAGGAGCTCGTCGCACAGCTGCACGCCAAGGCGAGGCTCTTAGGCGACGCCGCCGTCATTGTCCGGGACCTCCACGCCGGGTTTGACCGCCTGCCACAGGACTAAGTCCGCTCCCGGCCGGCGGCCTTGCCGGTCACCGCGAACCCGGCCCCCGGATGATCCGCCGCTCGGTGGCCACGGCGATGGCTGCCGTGCGGTTGTCCACGCCGAGCTTCCCGTAGATGTGCACCAGGTGTGTTTTCACCGTGGCCTCGGAAATGAACATTTCCTTGGCGATGGCACGGTTGGACAGCCCCGTGGCCAGCCGCTCGAGCAGCTGGACCTCGCGCGGTGTGAGAGCCGGGGCGGGGCTGCTGATCCGGCCCATGAGCAGCGCGGCGACCCTCGGCGCGAGCGCCGTTTCCCCGGCCGCGGCGGCGATGACGGCCTGCCGGATCTGCTCCGGCGGCGCGTCCTTCAGCATGTAGCCGCTGGCACCGGCCTCAACGGCGGCGAGGATATCCGCATCCGTGTCATAGGTGGTCAGGATGAGCACCGGCGGCGCCTGATCGAGCAGCCGGATTTTCGACGTCGCGGTCACGCCGTCCATGCCGGCGCCCATCTGCAGGTCCATGAGCACCACGTCCACCCGCTCACCCAGCGCGTTGAGGCGCTCTAATTCCTGCAGCGCCGCGTCCCCGTGGGCGGCCTCTGCCGCCACGGAGATCCCCTCGAATTCCGTGAGCATGGCCCGAAGGCCGGCCCGTACCACGGGATGGTCGTCTACCAAGAGCACCCGGATCTCGCCCTTCACGCCAGCTCCTCCGGACCGTTCGGGGCAGCGTCCAGCGAACCGTCCAGCGGCAGCCGGACCGCCACGACTGTTCCCTCGCCCGGTGCCGACTCCACGTCGAGCGAGCCGCCCAGCACGGCCACCCGCTCCCGCAGCGAGCGCAGTCCGAAGCCGCGCCCGTCCGGCCGGCCGTCCGTGCTCCCGTCTGTCGTCCCGTCCTCCACTGGCCGCACCGCGGCAGGGTCGAAGCCAATGCCGTCGTCGAAAATGTCCAGGGTCACCTCGTTGCCGAGGAACGACAGGGTGACCACCGCCGTCCCCGCGTGGGCGTGCTCCCGCACGTTGGCCAGGCTCGCCTGCGCGGCCCGCAGCAGCGTCACCGTGTAGGGCTGCGGCAGCTCCGCCGGCCCGTCCTCCACCTCCAGCCGGCACCGCAGACCCGAGCCCCGGGCGGCGGCGAGCGCCTCGGTTTCGCTGCAGAGCCGGCGCAGTGCTTCGACCAGGGAGGATTCCTGCAGCTGGGGTGAGGCGAGGCCGCGCACGAAGTGCCGCGCCTCCGCCAGGTTGTCCGCGGCGGTCTGCTGCACCAGGGCCAGGTGCTCTCCGGCGGTGGCGGCATCGCCGTCGTGCAGTGATTTCTCGGCGGCGCGGGCCACCAGCAGGATGCTGGACAGGCCCTGTGCGAGGGTGTCATGGATCTCCCGGGCGAGCCGTTCCCGCTCAGCCAGCACACCGGCGTCGTGCTGGGTTTTGGCCAGGTCCGCGCGGGTGCGCCGCAGCTCATCGGCGGCGCGGCGCTGGTTCTCGGCGTCCCGATACAGCGCGCGGTATGCCAGCCCCGTCACCACGGAGAAGGCCGCGCCCACTGCGGGCCCCAGCACGATGGCCACGTGCGGGGCGGCCTGCCCGCTGGCCGCCCACTGGGAGGCGATCACCGCCGCCGTCAGCAGCGCGATGGTGGCCAGGGCCACGGGCCGCGGCAGGACGTGCAGATGGAGGAAGAACAGCGGGAACGCCAGCCAGGAAAAGTCGGCGCTGCAGGCCAGCAGCACCACCCACAGCACTGTGACGATCCCCAGCCACAGCACCGCGTACCGCCGGGGATCGAAGCCGGATTTGCCCGCGGCGAAACGCTTCTCCAGCAGGGTGCCGGCCAGGTAGACCCCCGCCAACACCGCGGCAACCGCGGCCCACCAGTACCGGCTGCCGTTAGCACCGCCGCCCGTCAGCTGCCCCAGGGTGGCCACCCCGAGCAGGACGGCGAAGCCGACGTGGAGAGTGACCCGCAGGAAGAGCAGGATCGCGGGGCCGGACGGCGGGGCAGACATTGTTCCAGCTTATGCCGCGGCGTTGTGGGCCGGATCAACCGATCGGTTGACTCCGGCATCAACCGTCCTTCCTGCGCGGATCATCCTTCTCCCCCATGCTGGCAGCCGGTTCAAACCGGAGAGTGGATACAGGGGTCTTTCCGACCCGCCGCCCATCAACCGAAAGAAGTGCCATCGTGTTTCTTGCCCTCCGCGACATCCGCTTTGCCAAGGGCCGCTTCGCCCTCATGGGCGGCGTCGTCGCCCTGATTACGCTGCTCCTGGTCATGCTCTCCGGGCTTACGGCCGGACTTGGCGACCAGTCGACGTCGGCCATCGCCAAGCTGGGCACCGGTTCTGGCGGCGCGTCCAAGCCGGTGGACACCATCGTCTTCGGTGCCCCCGGCACGGGCGAACCCACGGCGTCCTACACCGACAGCTCCGTCACCGCAGCGCAGCTGGACAAGTGGAGGCGCGTCCCCGGCGTGGAAAGCGCCGAAGCCGTGGGGATCAGCCAGTCCCGCCTGCAGGCGGGCGGGTCAGGATCCGCCGCGGGCGGCACGGCGAACGTCGCCGTCTTCGGTGTGGCGGACGACGGCGGGCTGGCGCCGGCCGCCGTCGCCCCCGGCACCGTGGTGGTCGGCAGCACTCTGGCCAGGGACCTCGCGCTCAGCGTGGGCGACATGGTTAGCGTCGGCGGCAGGGACCTTACCGTCAGTGCTGTGGTCGAGGACCAGTGGTACTCCCATACCAGCGTGGTCTGGACGGCACTTCCCGACTGGTCCCGGCTGGCACACGTCACGGATCCGCAGCAGCTGGGAACGGTCCTAGCCGTCACGTACCGGGACGGCAGCAGCGTGGACGAGTCCGCGGCGAACGCCGCAGCCCGTACCGTTTCCGCGTCCCGCACCGGCTCCTTCCAGGCCCTGGGCTCCTACAAGAGCGAGAACGGCTCGCTAATGCTGATGCAGGCCTTCCTCTACGGCATCTCCGCGCTGGTGATCGTGGCCTTCCTGACCGTGTGGACAGTGCAGCGCACCCGCGACGTCGCGGTCCTGAAAGCCCTGGGCGGCTCCGGCTCCTACGTCCTGCGGGACGCTCTCACGCAGGCCGCGATCGTCCTGTTAGCCGGCGCCGGCACCGGCGGCGCGCTCGGCGTCCTGGGCGGTGCCTTCGCCGCCACGGCCGCGCCGTTCCTGCTGACGCCTGCCACCACGCTGCTTCCGGTGCTCGGGATCGTGGTCCTCGGTCTGGCGGGTGCCGTGCTGGCCGTCCGTCGCGTCGCGAAGGTGGACGCGCTGATCGCCCTCGGCGGCAACTAGCGCCGCCCGACCTCAGTCTCTTTCCGCCTACTCCGCAAAGGAAACCACAGCATGTCCTCCACGTTCCCCGCCTACCCTGCCGCCGCCGTCGTACCTTTCGGCTCCGGTCCCCTCCCCCTGAACCTGGCCAACGTCACACTTGAGTACCCCGACGGCGACGGCACGGTCAAGGCCCTCGACTCCGTCAGCCTCGCGGTGCGGGCCGGCCAGATGGTCTCGCTCGTGGGGCCGTCCGGTTCCGGCAAGTCGAGCCTGCTGGCCGTCGCCGCCACGTTGACGCGTCCCACGGCCGGCCTGGTGAGCATCGGCAGCACCGACGCCACCGCCCTGCCGGACAGGGAACTCACGGCCATGCGGCGCGACAGCGTGGGCATCATCTTCCAGCAGCCCAACCTGCTCGCCTCCCTCACCGCCGCCGAGCAGCTCATCATCGGCGACCACCTGCGCCGGAAACCCCTCAAGGCCGCGCGCCGGAAGGCGGCCGAGCTGCTCGATTTGGTCGGGCTCGCCTCGAGCGCGGACAAGCGGCCGCACCAGCTGTCAGGCGGCCAGCGCCAGCGCGTCAACATCGCGCGTGCCCTGATGGGCAAACCCAGCGTGCTGCTGGTGGATGAGCCGACGGCGGCCCTGGACCACGAACGCAGCGAATCGATCGTCCGGCTGCTGCGCAGGGTCACCGACGAATTCCGGGTGGCGACGGTGATGGTCACCCACGACACCGAGTTCGTGCCGCTCACCGACGCGGTCGCCACGATGCGGGACGGCAGGCTCAGCGCGCCGGTGGCGCCGGTGCGGTGAGCGGGCGGCGGCGGACGACGGCGGGATGCACCGCCGTCGTCCTCTGTCTGTTTCCTGGTTAGTGGTCGTCGGACGCCGGGTCCGTACCGCCCGCTGACACCAGCGGTCCCAGCATCAGACTTCCCGGCTTGAACTCCTCACCGCATTCCGCGCACAGGACCAGCGGCTTCAGGTCAGCCCCGCAACTGTGCTTGTAGGAGGCACGGGGCGTCTCGTCGCGCATCCATGTGCTGCTCCACGCCGCGAGGGAAATAAGAATGGGCGCGACTTCGGCTCCGGAAGTTGTGAGGTGGTATTCGTAGCGCGCGGGGCGCTCGGAGTACTGGACGCGCTCGATCACGCCACGGCTTTCGAGTGTGCGGAGCCGGCCCGTCAGGATGTCGCGGGACGCGCCGGTATTGCGGGCGATCTGGTCGAACCGGTGAACGCCCAGCGACATCTCACGCAGCGCCAGCAGCGCCCACCGCTCCCCCAAAACGTCCAGCCCCGCCGCGATGAAACACGCTCTCGGCGCATCGAGTGCCTTATCCGTCGGCCGATCCATCATTCACCTGCTTTCGCTGCTCTCACCCAAGTATACATGTCAGTTGGAAAATCCAACCGACTCCGCTAATCTGATGTTCTGGGGCCGCGACAAGCGCGTCCTCGCCTTATTTGAGATCAGGAGAACCCATGACGCAGCTATCTGGCGCCGTCGTCCTTGTCACCGGTGCGAACGGAGGGCTGGGCCGCGAGCTCGTGGAACAGGCCCTCGCCCGGGGTGCTGCGAAGGTGTACGCGACAGCCCGCCGCCCGCAAGTGTGGAACGACTCCCGGATCGTCCCCCTCGCCCTCGACATCACCAACGCCGACTCGATCCGGGCCGCCGTTTCCCAGGCACCGGACGTCACGGTGCTGATCAACAACGCCGGCATGAGCGTCGAATCGGACACTTTCCTGGCACTCTCCGACGGGGAGTTCCGCGAGGTAATGGAGACCAACTTCTTCGGACCGGTCGCCCTGACCAGGGCATTCGCGCCGGTGCTCGCCGCCAGCGGGACATCAGCGGTCCTGAACATCCACTCGGTGCTCAGCTGGATCGCGCTCACCGGCGCCTACAGCGCATCCAAGGCCGCTCTGTGGTCGGCCACCAACTCGTTCCGCGTGGAACTGGCTCCCCACGGCACGCAGGTCACGGGGGTGCACGTCGGCTACATGGACACCGCCATGGCCAAGGGAGTGAATGCCCCGAAAACCTCCCCCGAGGAAGTCGCGCGGAAGTCTTTCGACGGGCTCGAGCAGGGTGACTACGAGGTTATCGTGGACGACATCAGCGCCGGTGTGAAGCTCGGCCTGTCTGGTCCGATTTCGGATCTGTACCCCGCGTTGGCGGCCAATGCGCCGGCATGACCTCAACGAACCCCTGCAAAGAACCTGAGGAGGAAACCCCGGTGTCATCCAACGCCTCGGCGGAACGCTCGGCAACGTTCACCTGGACGGATCCGGCCATCGCGCTCGAACAGCTGCCACGATTGTCGGGGCTGGACTACTTTTCCGGCCTCCGCGACGGCAGCATTGCGCCGCCACCGATCGCTTCCCTGATGAATTTCGACCTCATTGATGCTGAATACGGACACGTCGAGTTCCAGTGCGAGCCGGGAGAAGCCCACTACAACCCGCTCGGAATGGTGCATGGCGGCCTGGCGTGCACGCTGCTCGACACGGTACTCGGCTGCGCAGCACACACCACTCTCGAAGCAGGGATCGGCTACACCTCCATCGACCTGGCGGTTAAGTACCTACGGCCCATCACGCTCCGGAAGGGTGCTCTTCGCGCTGAAGGGTCAGTCGTGAAAACCGGCTCGCGCGTGATTTTCACCGAAGGCCGCCTCAGCACCGCCGACGGTGAACTCCTCGCCACCGCCACGAGCACGCTGCTCATCTTCCCCCACCAACCAGGCGGACCGACGAGATGACTGATACTGCAGCTGCTGTTGCCCTGACGCCTGCCGCTCAGGATCCCGCCCTGCCCCCGGCTGCCCCTTCGGGAATGCCGGCGCTGAGCCGCTTCGGCATTCCCCTGGGCCTTGCCGGCCTCGGCGGCGGCTGGTCCGCAGCGAGGAGCACACTCGGATCCCAGGTGTGGCCGGAGGAAATCCTGTACGGAGCGGCCGGCTCTCTGTGGCTGATCCTGACCGCCATGTACGTGTCCCGGGGTCTTCGCCGGAAAGGAGCATTCCGCGCCGACCTGCGACACGAAGTGGCAGGGCCTTTCGCATCCTTCATCCCGTTAGTGGGAATCCTGCTCTCGTCCCACTACAGCCAGTACCTGCCGCCCTGGGGCGCCTGGCTGTGCATGGCTTTCATCGCCGCCCTGGCCATCGTCGCTGCCCAGCTCCTCGCCCACTGGGTCACCGGCGGCGTATCCATGCAGTCCATTCATCCCGGCTACCTGTTGCCTGTCGTGGCCGGTTCTTTTGTTGCCAGCATCGGATTCTCAAGCATCCATGCCCATGGTGCGGCCGTCGCCGCGTTTGGCATTGGCGCGTTCTTCTGGCTGGTCGTAGGAACCGTCGTCACCGTCCGCCTAATGACAGGCGGCGAGCTGCCGGCAGCCGCCAAGACCGGACTGTCCGCCTATCTGGCCGCGCCCGCAACCGCCAACATCGCCTGGATGGTGTCACATCCAGGACCCATGGGGGCAGTCCAGCTGGGTCTGACGGGCGTGCTGCTGATCATGGTGCTGCTGCAGGTCATGCTGCTCCCCGAGTACCGCAAGCTTCCCTTCACCCAAATGTTCTGGGTGTTCACGTTTCCCGTCGGTGCAACCACGAACTATGCCATCCGCTGGCTTGCGGCGACCGACCTCCCCGGCCGGGAAATTTACGCCTGGACGGTTCTCGGCCTCGCAACGGCCTTTACTCTGGCCATTGCCGCCCGCACCGCGCCGGCAGCTACCGCTGGCCCAAACTAGCCGCTCGATGGGCCCGGCAGGAGTCCTCATTTTTCGGAGAGGACTGGGGCTGGCGTCGAGAACTGCCGGCGGGCATGTGATCTTGGGCCAACGTTGATTCAGTCTTGAGCCAATCTTGAGAATGCCTGTCGCAAAGGGATTTCAGTGCTTAACGTTTGGAGCAGAAAGGTCGGCCATCCAGCAGTACCGCTTGGATTTGAAGGAATCGACCCGATGGCCAGCCACGCAACGACAGACAAAACGGTCATGCTTGGCGAATATGACTCCCGTCGGATATCCTCAGCGGAAAAATCGTGCGGTCACAGCTTGGCCCACACCGAGCTGGGGGACAGCGCGTGACAATATCTTCATCGGGCCTGCCTGGGGCAGGCCGCCGCGCGATTGCGGCTTTTTGCGTCTTTCTGGGACTGCTGACGTTTCTCTCACCCATCCCGCCAGCCGCTGCCGAGGAGCCGGTCAGCACCGGGGCGGAGGCCCCGACCCCTGCGACCTCAGTGGATTTAGCGGGCAACCTGGTGGTTGGGTCCATGGTGGACGCGACCTTTTCGGGAACAGCACCGGCCGGTAAGTTGAGCTACCAGTATCTGCGTGATGGCGAGGCCCAGGTGCCCGCAACCGCGTGGTCTTACTACCGCCTCAGTGAAGCGGACTTCGGTAAGCGCATCTCCGTCCGGGTCACCGTTACGAATCCTGACTCTGATCCGCAGATCCTGACGTCTAAGGAAACGGAGCCCGTCCTTGGCTACATCACCGGATCGGTGGCTCCCAATACCAGGCCGGTCTTGGGAACCGAACTTAGCCTGACGGTCTGGACCACCTATTCCCGGCCTGCCCTGGTCGACCCTATGATCACAACAAACTGGTTCCGGAACGGGATACCCATTGCCGATGCGGCAGACCGCTACACAGTGGCCGAGGCAGACGTTGGGGCGGAGATCACCGCCCAGGCAACAGTCTCCCAACCGGGCTACCAGGGCTGGACCGGATCGGCTAGCTTCGGCACTGTCATCCGCGGCTATATCCAGCCGGCCTCCGCACCGGTCATCACCATGGGCACCGGCACGCAGACACCTTACGCCGCATACCCCGGGCAAGTGCTCAAGGCCTCCGCTCCGGCTGTCACCACAAGGGCTTCCACCCCCTTCGCTCCGGCACCGGCCTCTGTGACCTACGCCTATCAGTGGCAGGCCGAGGGGACCCGGGGCATCGGCTCCATCGCCGGAGCCACGGGCTCCACGTACACCGTGCGCACCGAGGACGTTGGCAAACGCATTGGCGTCTACGTGACGCCGGTCTCCGCCAACTTTGTCGGCGTCGCAATGACGAGCGAACGCTGGGTGTACGCCTTTGGCAAGTTTGCCGCCATGAGCGCCCCCACCATCAAGGGCACGGCACTGGCCGGTCAGCTGCTCACGGCCGTCCCCGGGCCGGTCCCAACACCGTCCCCGGATACGGTGAGCTACTACTGGTACCGCGACGGGGGCCAGATCAGTGGTCCTAGCCCGGACCCCACCTACCGCCTCAACACAGCGGACGCCGGCCACAAGATCACCGCTCGGGTCCAGTATGAAAAGACCAACTACGACGGCGGCCTTAGCCCTGCCTCAGCGGCTGTCGCCCCGCCGGGCTATTTCAATTTGGGTGCCACTCCCCTGATCATCGGCACCGCAGCGACAGGCTACACGGTGAGTGCCCGCACCAGCCCGACAAGTCCCACAGCCACTGCCGTCGCGTACCAGTGGTACCGGGACGGCAAGCCGATCTCCCTGGCAACAGGTACGTCCTACAGGCTCACCGCCGCAGACCAGTTACACCAGATCACTTTCAGGGTCACGTTCAAGCGCGCAGGCACGGTCAATGCCACCCAGACCTCCCGAGCGATCAGCCCACTCGCCGTGTTTACCAAGCTGCCCAGCCCGGTCGTTAGCGGAGCAACATTCCGGGGGTCGTTCACCGCCGGACAGACTCTGAGGGCGTCCACGGCTCTGCCCTACCCTGCCCCCACGTCAATCAGCTGGCAGTGGCAGCGCGACGGCCGCCCCATCGCAGGAGCAACGACCTCGTCGTACCGGCTGACCGCGGGAGACCGGGACAAGTTCATCCGGGTAATTGCCACCTACAGGCGGGTCAACTACCTGAACACCGCCAGGGCCTCTGCCTCGCGCTGGGTGTGGGGGCCAACCTCGCTCTGAAGCTAATGGCGACGGCGATTGCCGCCGTCGTTCCCCTACGCCGCTTTCCGCTCCCGCCACAGCAGCGACACGACGAACGTCACTGCGCTCAGGGCCAGCATCACCAGCACCACGCGGCCCCAGTTCTCCTGGTTGACGCCGGTACGGTAGAAGATGCCGATCATCACAGTCGCGCTGATGGCGCCGACGTACCGGCAGGTCTGGAAAATCCCGGCGGCCACGCCCCTGTCCTCCGGCGCGGCCGACAGGTACAGCCCCTGGTTGGAGGCGATGCTGACCGACCCGTACGGCACGCCCATCAGGGCGGTCAGCACCAGCACCAGCGGGACGAAGAACGACGCCGTCAGGAGCCAGAGTGCCGCTGCCGCCACCGCCAGAAGTACGACGCCGGCCAGCAGCACCCGCCGTACGCCGTACCTGTCGATCGCCTTCACGGCGAGCGGGGTGATGACCACCGACATGGCGGCCAGCGGCAGCATCAGCACGCCCACCAGGCCGGGGTTGTAGCCGGCGGCTTCCTGCAGCAGCTGCGGCAGCCCGAAGAACGCGAAGTAGTACACGCCGCTGAACACCGTGAAGCCCAGGTACACCAGGAGCAGCGGCCGGTTCCTGCCAAGCAGCCGCAGGTCCAGGAAGGGCCTGTCGAAACGCAGTTCCCTCCAAGCGAACAGCAACGCCAGGACCATAGCGCCAACGAGCAGCCACCAGCGGTAGCCCGGCAGCGCGTTCAGTAGCCCCATGAGCAGCAGCACCATGCCGCCGACGAACGCAAGGATGCCCGGGATGTCCGAGTCGCGCAGCAGAGTGGCGATGCTCCCTTGCTCCCTCCGTTCGTCCGCGGGCGCCACCTTCCGCACAATCAGCAGCGCGGCCAAGGCCAGCGGCACGTTGATCAGGAACAGCGCCTGCCAGCCGACAAGGCTCACGAGCAGCCCGCCGACCACCGGCCCTACCGCCGCCCCGGAGGTGTTGGCCATCTGGATGCGGCCGAGGGGCCTCGTTGACGTCGTGTCCGCCAGCCGCGCCAGGGCGCCGACCATGACGACGGCGCTCGGGTACGCCGTCGCCGTCCCTAAGGCCATGAGCGCCCGGGCGATGCAAACGAACACGAAGTTCGGCGAGAACGGCGCCAGCGCGCACGACACGACCACCAGTCCCATGCCCAGCATGAAGAGTTTCCGCGGACCGAACCTGTCGGCCAGCCTGCCCATCAGGGGCTGGCCCGCTGCCGAGGTGATGTAGAAGGCGGTGATCACCCAGGTGACAGTGGCAACGTCGAGCCGGAAGTCTTCACGCAGCACCACGAGCGCGACGGCGATCATGGACGAGTTCAGCGGGTTCAGCGCTGTGCCCAAGCTGAGTCCGGCCACGGCGAGGCCGGTGCGGTGGCGGGTTTGGTTGACGGCACGGGGAGAGTTGCTCACGGCAACAGTCTTCCGCATCCTGCCGTTCGGCGACGAACTCCTTGTGCGGCCACGCCATGTCCGTCTCGAACGCAGTTAATGTTCATAATGACCAAGTGATCAAATTCATCAGGGTCCTCCACGAAATACTGATCGTAGCGGGCTACATCGCCATTACGATGCTTTCCCTAATAATCAGCGAAAACGGAAAGCCGCCGCTGGGACTCGGTATCTTGTTGGCCGCCACCGCCCTGATGGCGTTGCTATTCATCCTCACAGTGACCGTGAATCGCAGGCACCGGAGGGCGGCGCGTTCGGCCGAGATCGCGAACTCTGCCGCCGCCTCCGGACGCACCAAGACTTATAGTGCTCACGTCTCCGAATCGTACGAACACGATGCCCATACCGTCTGGTCATTGATCCGGCCGGCCGAGAGCGCGGTGCTGCTGTCCGATGTGCAAAAGGCATTCACGGTTCCGGGCACGCCGCTCGGCGTTGGGGAACAACAATGCTTTATACGGCGCGACGGTTCGGTGTCCATCATGGAAGTCATCGGTGAGGAGGGCCCATGGTGGTCTACAACCCGGTCGATCGCGCCGGGCGAAACGAATAA
The DNA here is from genome assembly GCF_046536215.2 of Arthrobacter globiformis. Lineage (GTDB taxonomy): Bacteria > Actinomycetota > Actinomycetes > Actinomycetales > Micrococcaceae > Arthrobacter > Arthrobacter globiformis_E. The sequence goes on from NZ_CM143421.1 coordinate 1,894,026, forward strand.
TCGTTCCACCTACCGGATCGAACCGACAGCTTCTGGGTGCACTCTGACTGTAAGCGCCATTGTCGAGCTGCCTGTAAACGCAGAAATTGCGGGTGGTGCTGACGAATGGTGGCAGTCGCAAATGAGGCCATATCTGACACGGGTTAAGGAAGTTTTGTCGGCCCGACAGGCGTAGCCTCCCAGGACGCTTAGGCCGTCATTATTTTGCTTCACCCGGACATTTCCTACTCCGCAGGGGTTACCGACGATCGGTGCTGGTGCAGGGTCTCCTGATAGTCCTCATCGGACCTTTCGTCCCGGGGTTCATCGTAGGGATAGCCACCAGGAAGCGCCCCCTTGGCAAGGCCGCGCAGGACCAAGTGATGCAGCGAGGTTTGACCGTCAGGCACGACGGCGGACATGGTGGCCGATGCCGGACTATGAATTTTGGCGGTTGCCATCTGGTCGATGCCGGACGCGCTGGCCGCGCCAAGGAAAATGACTGCCAAAGCTGCCATGTCTGGCGTAACCGCCGTTCTCCAAAGCCCCATTGATTGATCGTTGCCCACGAACATGAAGGCAGCGACAAAAGGCCCTTTGAAGAGGCTGTGAACGAGCTCTCGATCGTCTAGCAGATACGCGCAGGAGCCTCGCTTACATCCTTTGCGTGGGAAAATGGAGCAAGGACAACTGTCACGGCGTCGGACCCGGCACCGGCACGTCCCGCTCAAAAGACCAGGAGGGGATCCTGATGGACCCCACCACCATTACCGTTGTTACTGTCCTCGTCGTACTGCTGCTCATCGTTGCGAAAATGTCGATCCGGATCGTGCGTCAATATGAGAAAGGCGTGCTCTTCCGCCTCGGCAGGGTCGCCGGAGTCAGGGATCCCGGCCTGCAACTGATCATCCCTGTCATCGACCGGCTGCCGCTGGTGAGCCTGCGGATCGTGACCATGCCCATCCAGTCCCAGGGCATCATCACCCAGGACAACGTGAGCGTCGACGTCTCAGCGGTTGCCTACTATCGGGTGGTCGACGCGGTGAAGTCCGTCGTCGCAATCGAAAACGTGGCCGCTGCCATCGACCAGATCGCCCAGACGACCCTGCGGAAAGTCGTCGGCCAACACACCCTTGACCAGACTTTGTCCGAGACAGGACGAATCAACGTCGACATCCGTGAAATCCTCGACGTGCTCACCGTCGAATGGGGCGTAGAAGTCACCCTGGTGGAGCTCAAGGACATCCAGCTGCCCGAAAGCATGAAGCGCGCCATGGCCCGCCAGGCTGAAGCCGAACGCGAAAAGAGGGCGAAGATCATCGCCGCCGAAGGCGAAGCCATCGCCGCAGCGGCCCTCGGAGACGCCTCCGACACCATGATGGCCCACCCGCTGGCCCTGCAGCTAAGGAACCTGCAGTCCTTGGTCGAAATGGGCGTCGACAAGAACACCACAGTCGTCTTCCCCGCCCCGCTGATGAGCACCATCGGTGAACTCTCGGCGTTCCTTGCCCGCGAAAACCTGGCCGCGGCAGCCTCCAGCGACAAAACGCCCATCAAAGCGGCATAACCTCCCAGCAGATAGACCCCCACCCGTCAGCCGGCGGCGCGAAAAGCCGCCATCATGCTCTGCCCTATCCCAGCCGCCGCTGCCGGAACATCGGAAACTGCTCCCGCACCCGTGCCACGGTGGACAAAGAAACGTCCACCGCCCGCACGCCCGGCTCCAGCCCAAGGTCGGCCTCAACGTACCCCATCGGGTCCACCAGCAGGCTCCGCCCGACGGACACCGTCGGAGCCTGGCACACGCCGGCCACATACACGCTGTTCTCGATCGCCCGCGCCGCATTCAAAGCCAGCCACTGCTCCGTCTTGTGTGTGCCCGGCACCCAGGACGAGCAGACCAGCAGCACCTGCGCGCCGGCGTCGGCCAGGGACCGGGCCAGCTCCGGGAACCGCAGGTCGTAGCAGGTCATCAGCCCGAACCGCGCTCCCCCGGCCTCGAACACCACGGGCTCGGTGGACGGCCCTGGCTTGATAAAAAGCGACTCCCCGAAGCCCTGCGCGTCGAACAGGTGGATCTTCCGGTACACGGCCAGCCGGGCGCCCGAGGAATCAAACGCCACCAGCGTGTTGTACGCCCGGCCCTCCTCCTCGGACGTTTCCACCACGCCCGCCACCAGCGCGATCCCGTGGCGGGCGGCGGTGGCCGCGAGCTCCCGGCAGACCGGGCCGTCCAGCGGCTCGGCCACCGCCGGGAACGAGGCGTCCACGATCTTCTTCTCGTACGTGGCGTACTCCGGGAAGGCCACCAGCGTGGCACCGTCACCGGCCGCCAAAGCCGCGAACCGGTCGATCGCGGCCAGGTTCGCCGCGACGTCCGTGCCGGACTCCAGCTGCCCGAGGGCTATCCTCACCTCAGTTCTCCCGTCCCGTAATCCAACACAAAACCTAGGCGGCGGCCTCCGCGGTGGCCTTCTCCGTCGTCGTCATTTCCGGCGGCGCGGCGCGGAAGCCGCGCGTGATCAGCGCCAGCACCACGATGCCAAGGGCCAGCCAGCTCAGTCCCAGCGTAATGGCGTTGCTGTCCAGCTGGGAGAGCAGGTAGGCGCAGACGACGGCGCCCACCGCCGGCACCGCCACGTATGAAACAAAGTTCAACTGCTCCCCCGCCCGGCGCCGGCGCACGTAGTGGAACACCACGGAAACGTTCACCAGCGTGAAGGCGGTGAAGGCACCGAAGTTGATGAACGACGTCGACGTGGCCACGTCCAGGAAGATCGCGATCAGGCCCACGATGCCGGTGACCACCAGGTTCACCACGGGCGTGTGGTAGTTCGCGCTGAGCCGGCCGAAGATGGCTTTGGGCAGGACCGAGTCGCGGCCCATGGCGTAGATCAGGCGGGAGGCGCTGGCCTGCGCGGCGAGGCCGGAGGCGAACTGCGCCACCACCAGGCCGGCGAGGAACACCGCGCCAAACACCTGCCCGCCGATCTGCAGCGCGATGGCACTGGCCGCGGACGCCGAGTCGTCGAACACGCCGCCCGGGTGCACCAGCTGGGTGACGTAGGAAACGGCCACGAAGATGCCGCCGCCGATCAGCGCGATGAGCATGATGGCCCGTGGCACGTTCCGGCGCGGGTCCACGGTTTCCTCGGTGAGGGTGGTGACGGCGTCGAACCCCAGGAACGAGTACGCCGCGATGGCCGCACCCGCGGAGATGGTGGCGAAGCTGGAGGTGCCGTTGAAGAACGGCTCCGTGCTGGCCAGGCCGCCCGCGCCGGAGGCGGACACCACGTTGCCGATGGCCAGCACCACGAAGAACACGATCACCAGCAGCTGGAACGCCATCAGCACATAGTTGGCCTTGTCCGCCACCTTGATGCCCAGGATGTTCAGCACCGTGGTGATGAGGATGAAGCCGACAATCCACAGCCACATGGGCACGCCCGGGAACTGCGCGCTCAGGTAGGAGCTGCCGATCAGCCAGATCACCATGGGCAAGAACAGGTAGTCCAGCAGGATCGCCCAGCCCACCAGGAACCCCACCCGGGGATCGATGGAGCGGCGCACGTACGTGTACGCGGAGCCGGCCACCGGGTAGGCGACGGCCATCCGTCCGTAGCTGTGGGCGGTGAACAGCATGGCCACCATCGCCACGAGGTAGGCCGACGGCGCCGCCCCGCCCGTGGTCTCGGCGATCAGGCCGAAGATGGCCAGGACAATCAGCGGGGTCAGGTATGCCAGGCCGAACAGCACCAGCGACGGCAGCTTCAGCGTGCGGGTCAGAGTTGTAGTCAAGGGTGGTTCCTTAGGCGTTGAAAGTGGGGGGCGTCCAGGTCAGCGGATTGATCCGGCCCTGGTAGACGGGAAGTTCGACGGCGGCCTCGCCGTCCCGGAACTGGGACCAGGGACGGTTGAGGTTCTCCGTCCCGTGGGTGCGGACGTGCCCGACGGCGGCCAGGTCCAGGTCCGCTGCCAGCAGCACCTCGGCGTCGTCCCCGGCTTCGGCGATGGTGTTGCCCTCGGGGTCGACGATGATGCTCCTGCCCTGGCCGGTGGGGCCGGCGCAGTTGACGCTGACCACGAACACCTGGTTCACGATGGCGTTCGCCCTGGCCAGCACCAGCTCCTGCCGGCGGTCCGGGGTGGTGGTCTTGACGACGTTGAGGATCACCTCGGCGCCCATCCACGCGAGCTGGCGGGAGACCTCCGGGTACCAGGCGTCGTAGCAGATGTTCAGGCCCACGCGCCCGATGCCGGCCAGGTCCACGGTGGTGAACCGGTCGCCGGGGTCGTAGGGCTCGAAGGGGCGCCAAGGGAAGATCTTCCGGTAGTAGCCGGCCAGCTCCCCCTCCGGCGACAGGACCAGCTGCGTGTTGAACAGCTGGCCTTCCGGGCCGCGCTCGCAGACGCTGCCCGGGACCAGCCAGATGCCCAGGTCCGCGGCGAGCTCCTTCAGCTCCTTGATCCGCGGCCCGTCGAGCGGCTCCGCCGAGTCCTGCAGCGCTTCGGTGCGCTGCCCGTCGCCGAACAGGTGGAGCTCCGGGAAGACCACGAGCTTGCTGTCCGGTTTGGTCCTGAGGGCAGCCGTGACCTCGTCCGCGAAGGCCGAAACGGGTTCGCCGATGAGCCGTGGCCGGGCCTGGGCAGCGATAAGGGGAAGGATGCGTGGCATAGGTTTGTCTCCGCGTTGGGGTGTGATCTGCACTATATTAGATCAGAATGATCCAATTATGGGAAGGGGCGACGGATGGGCCGTAAAGTAGCGGATATGACCCGTCAGTTGGAGGACACCGCCTCCCCCATCGGTACTTCGCGAATCGGTTCCGGCGCACTGGCCGGCATCGACCGCCGCAGCGCCATCGACGCCGTGCGGCTGCGCATCGGCATGGCCATTTCGCTGGGATTGCTGAAGCCCGGCGAGCGCCTTCCCGACCAGGAGGACGTGGCGTTGGGCCTGTCGGTCAGTCCGATCACCGCCCGCCGCGCGCTGGCGAGCCTCGCGGACCAGGGTGTGGTGGTGCGCCGCCGCGGCCGAGCCGGAGGAACGTTCGTAGCAGACGAGCCGCCGCGGGCCGTGCTGGCCGAACTGACCGCGTCGCCGGCCGAGTCCCAGGCGGTGAACCGGCTGGTGGACCGGCGGCTGCTGTTCGAATGCGCGGTGACCCACTACGCCGCCGCCAACGCCACGGCAGAGCAACTGGACGAGCTGGAGCGGCTGACCCGGGAGATGGCCGAGTCCACGGACTGGTCCGCCTATCATCAGGCGGACGAGCAGTTCCACCAGCTGGTGGGGACAGCCTCATGCCTGGGGACCGCCGTCGGGGTTTATCACGAGACGCTGGCCGAGCTCTATGCCTACTTCATCCCCTACCCCATCGAGCTGCTGCACAAATCGAACTGCGACCATGTGGAGCTGGTGGCGGCGCTGCGCGCCGGAGACGGGGACACCGCCGTCGAAATCTCACGGAAGCACGTGGACATCCTGCACCGGACCATGTTCATGGGGCTGGCCGACGGCGGTGCTGCCGCCGGCTGACGTGGCCGAGCTGGCTCACTGCGGCGGCTGGCCTCTTTCCCGGCCGGACCCCCCGGCGGATCATTAGCTATGGCTACGGGGACAGCGCCGTTCGACGCCGGCGGCAACGGGGAGACACCTGGGCACCCAGACGCGGAGCGGCCGCCGGACCACGTGGTTGTCTTCGTGCACGGCATGGGGAAGGCGCTGAAGGGCGGCACGCTGCAGGAATGGGCGCAGCCGCTCATGCAGAGCCTGTACGACCTGTCCGTCGACGTCGCCGGAGACAACGAGGACCCGCCGCTCACCATTGACCAGGCCCACGCCGTGGGCGAAGCGCCTGAAGTGGTGGTCAGCGTTCTGCGCGACTACACCAGCGACCGCCAGCCGGACTACGTGCGCATCCTCATGACCGAGGCTTCCTGGGGATCCGACTTCACGCCCGCCAATGCCACGTCCACCTACTGGTGGGCGTTTGCCACAGCCTGGCTGGTCTACGACCGGTTCCTGGAACTGGTCTTTTGGAACCTCTACCCCGGCGAGCGCAATCCCCGCAGCCTGAAGTGGCTGGTGAAGCGCGTCATCCAGGTGGGCCTGTACGCGGCCGTTGCTGTCCTTGGCATCTTCCTCCTGGTCGCCGCGCTGCTGGTGCTGCTGGTCCTCGTCATCCTGGCCCAGGTGCCCGGCGCCCGGCGGTGGCTGGGCAAACTCGTGACGCTGTTCGCGGATTTCCTCGGCGACCCCGAGGTCTGGAAGCGCAAGCCCCTGCAGGCTGCCGCCATGCGGCAGCGGGTGAGCGACACTTTGCTGCGCTGGGACCACGCATCCGGCGTCGATGTCACCGTCGTGGCGCACAGCCAGGGTGCGGCCATCTCCGGCCAGCTGCTCTTCCAGAACGCGGGCAGGGCCCGGGCAACCAACTTCGTCAGCGTCGGCAGCGGCCTGAGCCTGCTGGGCTACGCCGAATGGGGCGGCCGTAGCGAGGACCCCGTGGCCGACTGGCTCGCCAACGCACCCAAGACCCGGTGGATCAACGTGTGGGGAAAGTTCGACTTCGTTCCTGCCGGCCCCATCGGCACAAAGGCCTTGGGGGACGACCCGGTCTTCAGGAAAATCTATGACCGGAAGAGCGCCGGCACCGGCGGTCCCGGCCCCGAGGAACATCCCGTGTACAACCGGTCCGCCCTGATCAAGGACCACATCACGTATTCGAAGAACCGCATCGAAGTGATCGACCCGCTCGCCTCGCTGGTCCTGCTTCCCGCCAGGCCCCAAGGGCAGGTTCAGTTCGGGCCCGATCCCGGCGACAGGCGCCTCCGGCCGCACCGGGTCATGGTCAAGAGCCTCGGCGTCACCAGGCTCCTCGGAGCCATCAGCGGTCTTTTGGCAGCTCCTGCCGTGCTGTCCTGGCTGGGGTCGCGGCCCTGGGCAAGGACCCTCGTGCAGTGCGGGCCTCCGGGCGCCGGCCAGGACCCGTGGTGGTCCTCGTGGCTGTGCTCCGGGAGCCGCTATGACTGGTCCCCCCCGCCGTCGCCGGACTGGTGGATCCTTGGCCTCGTGTCACTGTTGCTTGCCGGAGCGCTTATCAGCTTTCTCAACGGTCCCGTCTGGGGGATCCTTCACGGCCTGCTGGAGCGGCGCCGCCGGCCGCCGCGCCGGCGGATCGACGACAGGGTGGCCCATCTTCGGGGGCTGCTGGAACAGATGCGGGGGCGGCAGGCCACCGCGAACACGGACCAGCGGGTCGGCCGTCCCGCCGGCAGTCCCTGGGTGAAGGTTGCCGCCTACCTGGTCACTGCCTTCGTCCTTGCCGTCGCGGTTCCCGTTGCCGTTCTCCGGCCCAGTCCGTTCTGGCTCGCCGTGTATGCATTGTCCTCGGCGCTTTGGGCGTTTTGTTTCACCGGCACCGGAATCAGGCCCCTGGCGGCCCGGTACTCAGACAGCCCCCTCTCCCAGTCTGCCTGTCAACCGCCGGTCAGGCGACGCAGCCGCCCAGAATGATCTGGCCGTCAATGCCCTTGATCTTGTTCTGGACAGCGCCGAGCTGGTCTTCAAGGCCGAGGACAACTGTCCGCTGGGCCGTGATGGCCGCCTTGTTCTGCTTCTTCTGCGCCTCAAGCCCGCGCAGCACGGTTTGGGCGTCGGTGAGCTGCTGGTCGAGCGTGGTCAGTTGCGCCTGCAGCGTCTTCAGTTGGGCTTCGGTCGCGCTGATTTGATTGTTCAGGCTGTCCAACTGGGCCAGGAGCGGGGCAACCCGGTTCTGCAGGTCGAGGACTTCGGCCTCCTTGGCGGAAATCTGGGAGTTGAGTCCGGCGAGGGTGGCGACCAAGCCATCCAGCTGCGAATTCAGGGCGGCGATATCGGCCTTTTTCGCGTCGACCGCTGCATTGGCCGACGTCACGGCGTCCTGCAACCCGGGCAGCTGGGCGTTCAGCGCTGCGATTTCGGCCCCCTTCGCGTCCACGGCCTGATTGGCCAGTGCCAGCGCGGCTTGGGTCCGTGCCAGCTCAGTCTTAAGTCCGTCGAGCACCGTCTTCTGATCGGCTATGGCCTGTTGGGCCGCGGCTACGCCTTCCGTGAGGCCGGGCAGCGCCGCCTCCAGGTCGGTGACAACCTTTTCCTGCGCAGTGACCGCCTGATCGGCGGTGGCGACGGCGGCCTGCAGGGCCGGAAGCTGGCCCTTCAGGGTTGCCAGTTCCCCTTGCTTGGCCGTGACTGCGGAGTTCGCAGCAGTCACCGCGTCCTGGAGACCGGGAAGTTGGCCCTGCAGGGTGGTGATTTCGGCTTGCTTGGCCGCTACGGCATTGTTCGCGGCGGTCAGGGATGCCTGGAGCGGGGCCGCCTGCTGCTGCAGGGCGCTGCTTTCCTGCTGCTTGGTCTGGAGCTGGGTGTTCAAGGCATTGACCTGGGTCTGGAGCGTGGCCAGGTCGCCGGACAGCCCTGCAATCACCGTGTTCTTGTCCGTGATCTGGGCGTTTACCGCATTAAGTTGTCCCTGCTTCACGTCACGCTCGGCGATGAGGTCGCGCTTCAATTTCGAATTGCCGTTGATGCCGGCGATCTGGGTATTCAGGGCGGCGATCTGGCTTACCAGCGTGGCCTGCTGCGACTGCAGGGCAGCCAAGTCGCTCTGGGCCGTGGAGAGGGCTGCCTGTTTGGCCGCGATCTGAGTATTGAGGGTATTGATCTGGGATTCCAGCCCGGCGATGTCTGCCGCGGCCTGGTCAATCGCGGCGGCGTTCGCTGCGACGGCATCCGCGGCCGCCTTGGCATTCGCCTGCAGTGTTGCCAGTTCGGCCTGCGCCTGGCTGATCTGCGCGTTCTTGGCCGCGAGCGCGTCAGCTGCCTGGCTGGCAGCTGACTGCAGTGCCGCAAGCTCGCTCTGTGCCTGGGTGACCTCGGCATTCTTCGCGGCCACCGCCGCGGCCGCCTGCTCCGCCTCAGTCTGGAGGCTGGCAAGCACGGACTTTGCTGCGGCCACCTTCTCCTTTTGGGCGTCGAGCTCGGCCTGCGCTGCCGAACCGGCAGCCTCCAGCCGCGCGAGCTCGGCCTCGGCGTCGCTGACGGACTGTGCCGCCGAGGTGACCGCCGACGCCGCCGCCGTGGCGGCATCAGTGAGCTTTGCAAGGTCGGCTTCCGCCGTGGCGATCTCGGCCTTCTTTGCCCCGAGGGCATCGGTGGCTGACTTCGCGGCGGCCTCCAGCGCCGCCTGCTCCCCCTGGGCGGTCTTGATCTGGTCTTCCTTGGCCGAGATGTCTGACTGAAGGGCTTGGGCCTGGCCCGTCAACTGCTTGGCGTCGGCTTGCGCAGCGGCAAGCTGGTCCAAGAGAGGCGTCAGCTGGTTCTCGACGTCGTTCCGCTGCTCCTCGAGGTCCGCCAACTTCGCGGACGCGTCGGCTGCCGCAGCGGCGGCGGACGTTTGCTCGGCCTGAAGGGCGGCAAGGGCATCGTTGGCAGTCTTGAGGTCGCCGTCGAGCTTCGCCTCTTGCGCTTCCATGCCCGCGATGGCGGCGCTATCCGCATTGATTTGCTGCTGGAGGTCCGCCGCGGTCCCCTGCAGTGCTGCCCGGTCAGTCTTGAGCGAGGCGATCAGCTCGGCATTCTTGCGGGCAGCGGCCCTGAGCAGGTTCTCCTGCACCGTGCCCCGGTGGGCGGTCTGGTTCACCACCCCGTTGCAGATCGCTGCCGGTGCCGGAGCGGCAGCTGCGGTGGCGGGCGGAGTGAAGACCAGCATTCCCGTGACGATTCCCGGCAGGACCACAGCGGCCGCGAGCCGCCCCGTGCGGGAAAGCGAACGTGTGCTGGCAACGGAAGAACGTGGGCTGCGCATGAGGACCCCCTGTGACGAAATGTATGGATGCGGTCGCCGCCAACCGCCGCGGAAGGCCAATGTATCGGCCGCCCTACTGGGAAGGCACTGGGTGGACGTACCCGACTTTTGCCGCGCAGCTACTTAATTTCCCGGCGAAAGGATGGCCGCTACTCGAGTAGCGGTTGGAGAGACATGCTGAAAACCTGCGCTGCCCCGCAGTGCCCTGGCAAGCGCATTTCCCCTGCACACGCGCGGTTTTCAGGAGTAGGCTGTGGTCGTCGGCAGGATTACTGCGACTCCTGCCGCGAGGCCGGCTCTCCACCTGAAGAGCCGGTAACCAGCGTGAAAGGGAGACAAATGACTACCGCTTCACATCCCGCCCACCACCACGCATTGGGGTTGTCCCTTCACAACACCGCTTTGGGTCTTGGTGTGGTTTTCCTGCTGGTCGGCATCCTCGGGTTCATCCCGGGAATCACCACCAACTATGGCGCCATGAGCTTCGCCGGACATGACTCCGGGGCCATGCTGCTGGGAGTGTTCCAGGTGTCCGTGCTGCACAACATCGTCCATATGCTGTTCGGCGCGGCCGGCATTGCAATGGCCCGGACCGCCTCGGCGGCCCGCTGGTTCCTGCTTGGCGGCGGCGCCGTCTACATCGTGCTGTGGATCTACGGCCTGCTCATTGACATGGACGGGAACGCCAACTTTGTCCCGTTCAACACTGCCGACAACTGGCTGCACCTGATCCTCGGCCTCGCGATGGTCGGCCTGGGCCTCTGGCTCGGCAGGGATGCCATGGAAAGGACGCGGGGAACCGCCACACCATAGCGCGGACCCACGGTCCTGAATTAACCAACGACGGCGGCCGTCCCCTATTGGGGGCGGCCGCCGTGTTTGTCTGCGGGTGCTGGTACAACTCATTGCATGACCAAAGCACCCAGTCCCGTCTTCGATGACGACGGCGGCGGCCCCCAAACGTTCGGTCAGGCCTTACGCCTGGCGCTGCGTCCGCCGTCGTGCACTGAATCGCGGTGGAGGTCAGGGTCCAGTCCGTGGCCGTCGGCGAGCTGCGCGAGCAGAAGCTCAAACTGGGCGGCCTGTTCACCCGAAAGCGGCGCCAGCAGCTCCTTTTCATGCTTTTCGGCGATCCCACGCAAGTCATGCAGCACCCGCTGGCCCGCGTCGGTGAGGTGGAGTTCGTAGTTCCGCCGGTCGGTGCTGCTGCGAACCCTTTCCACCAGCCCGCGCTCCTGCAGGGAGTCGATGAGGGATACGACCCGGCTGGGGACGGCACCCAGCCTTTCAGCAAGCGAGCGCTGGCTCAATCCAGGTGCACGGCCAAGCAGGCGGATGACACCGGCGTCGCTCGGCGTAAGGCCGATCTCACGGGTGCGCTCGGCAAAACGGGACGCCGCCAGGGCGCCAAGCTGCGACAAGAGAAATGCTGTCCGTTTCGGCCGCCCGGGCGTGGCTGGGTTCATGGGTCCAGAATACATCCTTGACAGAATGATTCTGTAGATGAACCATTTTAGTAGTGATGCAATTCGGGTTCGTGAGGAGCCCGGCCGCAGCGGAAGGGTTCAGCCATGAGTAACCGTCCAATCCCAAATGAACACCAAACCCGTTCGGGCGGCCCCCATCCGGGGGTTCTCGCCGTTGTCAGCCTGGGCATTTTCCTTGCCGGCCTCATCACCTCCGCCATCCTCACGAACGGCCAAACGTTCGTTTCCCCGTTCGCCCCGGCCGATCAGGTGGCCACGTTCTTTCGGCAGAACATTGCCGCGGCGAGGGTGGGCGGCATGCTCCTATTCGGCTCTGCCGTGCCGTTGGGAATCTACGCGGCCACCGTCTATGCTCGACTGCTCCGGCTTGGTGTGCGCGTTCCCGGACCGGCGATCGGCTTCTTCGGCGGCATCAGCGCCGCCATCTTCCTCATGTTCTCGGGTTCCGTAACCTGGGTGCTGAGCCGGCCCGAGATCACCACGGACGCCACACTCACGCACGCACTCTCCCTCCTCGCATTCATCACAGGAGGCGCCGGCTTCGTCATCGGACTGGGCTTGCTCGTGGCTGGGATCGCGGTCCCGTCACTGATCCTGCGGTTCATGCCGCGGTGGCTGGCCTGGACCGGCCTCGCCATCGCCGCCCTGTCCGAACTGAGCTTCCTCTCGATGGCGATCGAACCGCTCCAGTTCCTCCTGCCAATCGGCCGCTTCGGCGGGCTCCTCTGGCTGATCGCCGCCGGCTTCCTGCTGCCGCGCAATCGGGCTGCAGCGAACCAGGAGCCGCGAACGCAGGGAACGGCAAGGCGATGACGACGGCCGCCTCAGCGCTGCCAGCGACTTCCTGATGGATCCCGGCAGGAGTTCAAGCCCGCGCTGATGCTACAGGTAGTCGCCGGCATGTTCGCGCGCGATTTCCAGCAGGGTGGAGTGGAAAGCAACCTCTGCCGGGGCATAGACCTTGTCCTGGCGCTGGGCCAGCAGTACCCGCCGCAAGGGCGCGGCCGAGCCGAGACTGATGACCCTGACGTCCGGGTGCTGCAGCGCCACAGCGGTTTTGGGCACCATGGCCACGCCCATCCCGACGCTCACCATCGCCTGGGCTTCCTGGTAGTCGTTGGCCAGGAAACCAATGGTCGGTTCGAACCCGGCCGCATGGGCTGAGCGCTGCAGCACCTCCACCACGGGATGGGCCTCGGCCCGCACGATCCACGATTCCTTCCGGAGCTCCTCCATGCGGATCTCCTCGCGGTCAGCCAGCGGGTGCCCGCGGGACACCAGGAGGACGGTGCTTTCCTGGAAGACCTCCGTGATCCGGATCGAATCATCATGAAAGCGGTTCCAGGGGTAGTCCCAGAGCAGGCACAGCCCGGTGACCCCCGACTGCAGGTCGTCAACAAGCTCCTCGAACCGCGCGCTGCGCAGGGAGAGGCCAATGGCCGGATACCTCTTCTTGAAGGCACGGATGACAATCGGCATGAACGAACCCGCGAGAGTCGGAAACGTCCCCACGGTCAGGGAACCGCGTTTCAGTCCGGCGATTTGGTCCAGGTCGGACTGGGCTGCCCGCATCTGCCCGACGATCTTGCGCGCGTGGCCGGCGAGCACCTGGCCAGCCTCCGTGGGGACCACCCCGCGGGAACGGCGGTTGAGGAGAGGCTGCCCCACTTCCTGCTCGAGCTTCCGCAGCTGCTGGGAGACCGCCGAGGGCGTATACAGCATCAGTTCGGCCGCCGCAGTGATCGATCCCTGCTCGACGACCTCCACCAGCAGGGCCAGCCGCCGGATATCGAATAATTCCTGGGCTTCATCGTTAACCACTTCTTCACCCTTCTCCTCCAATGGTTCATTCTATGCAACCGGCACGCGATTCGCCGGAACTGGCGGCTCAGACCGGCCACCCACGGGCGCTTTCATTGGGTCTTCAGCCTTTGAAACTCAATGAATGAAGAAATACTACATAGGTCAACAGAAATCCAACATTGTCTTCATTTGTGATCTGGCTCAATCTCGAATCAAGGCTCCGAACAATTCGGGGCGGCAGAGAAGCAAGGAACGGGATCATGAAGATCGAAGCGGAGTGGATGCGCGGAGGCACCAGCAAGTGCTGGGTCTTCGAAACCGGACAGCTGGGCGAGACGGGAACCAGCCCGGATGTGCTGCTTCCCCGGTTGTTCGGCAGCCCGGACCACCGGCAGATCGACGGCGTGGGCGGGGCGACCTCCACCACCAGCAAAGCGATGATCCTTCACCGCCCCGCAGACGATGACGTCGATGTCGAGTTCACCTTCGCCCAGGTGGGCATCGAAGAGGCCGCTGTGGACTGGGGAAGCAACTGCGGCAACTGCTCGGCAGTGGTGGGCCTCTACGCCATCGAAAAGGGCTGGGTGACGCCCACCGGCGACGTCACACGGATCGTTACCCGCAACACCAACACCGGCCAGATCATCATCCAGCGGGTGTCCACGCCGTCCGGTGCGCTGCCGATCGTGCCGCAGGCCCAGATGCCCGGCGTCCCGTTTCCCGGATACCGGGTGGGCCTCGGCTTCCAGGACCCTGCCGGCAAAACCACCGGCCAGCTGCTTCCCACAGGCTCAGCCTCAGACACCATCACGGCCGGCGGAACCCGCTGGACCGTCTCCATGGTGGACGCCGGAGCACCGGTAGTCATTCTCCGGGCTGAGGACCTGGGCCTTGACCCGGAGCGCTACGACGGCTGGTCCGCCGGAGTGGAGCTGCAGCTGGAGACGCTGGAGCACATCCGTCGCCAGGCGGCAGTGCGGATGGGGCTCGCAGCCACCACCGCCGGGGCAGCCCGCGCCGTCCCCAAGGTGGCAATCGCAGCCTCACCGGCCCAGGCAGATGCGGAAAGCGACGTCAGCGTCATGATGCTCTCGATGGGCAAGCCCCACCCGGCGCTCGCCATCACCGGCAGCATCGCACTGACCCTCGCCGCCCGCACCCCGGGCACCGTGCTCAACAGCATCACCGGCAGCACCGTTCGCCCCACCCTGCGGCTGCGGACACCGGCCGGGGTCATCGAAACCTGGAGCGAAGAACAAGCCGGAACGCTGCTCGTCGGCGTCGACCGGACCGCCCGCACCATCGCAACCACCACCATCCACCTCCCCGAGGCACTCGGCAGCGCCGTCGACGCCTCCTACGCCAGCGCCACCAACTGACCAGCGCCACTCAACGAGGAGACAGCATCATGACTAAAACCGAAGAACAAACAGCACTCCCGGAGAGCGACACCCTCGACGACAGCTCGCGGCGTCCCAACCGCCGCCGCCGTATCCTGCTGATGACGGTAGTCGCCACCGCTATTCTGGGTCTGGCCGCCCTCCTGTTCGGGGGTGTCTTGTTCAACCCGGCGGCCGCCTCGGAATCGGAGCCGACCATGACCGCCACCCAGATCATCCCGCTCGTCATCCTCGTGGTGATGTTCGTCGTCGCCACCAAATGGCCGCTGAACATTGGCGTGATGGGGCTGGTGGCCTCCTTCGGCGTCGGCTACTTCATGCTCGGAATGAGCGACAAGCAGATCCTCGAGGAGTTCCCGGCCAGCATCGTCCTGACCATCATCGGCGTCACCTACTTCTTCAGCATGGCCCAGAGGAACGGGTCCATCGACATCATCGTCCAGACCTGCGTGCGCCTGGTCAGGGGCAAAACGATGCTTCTCCCCTGGGTGTTCTTCCTCATGGCCGCCGCACTGACAGCACTGGGCACCTTCTCCCCCGCCGCCGTCGCGCTCCTCGCCCCGGCAGCCCTGGGACTCGCCTACGAGTCACGCATCCACCCGGTCCTCATGGGCGCCTTCGTCATCAACGGCGCCCACGCCGGCGGCTTCTCCCCGCTGTCCGTCGCCGGCGTGCTGGTGCACGACATCGCACTGAAGAACGGATTCCCCATCTCGCAGGGCGCGCTGTTCACGGCCAGCTTCGCCCTCAACTTCATCCTCTCGGCCCTGACCATCGTGCTGTTCGCCCTTCTCGGCAAGCTGCGCGACAAGCACGCCAACGAGTACGCCGGCCTCGAGGTGGCCCGCACCGGACGCCCGCAGGGCCAGCAGATCTTCACGCTGGCGCTCATCGGTGTGATTCTCGTGTGCACCCTGGGCTTCCACATGCCCATCGGGTTCGTCGCGCTCTCCGCCGGCCTGCTGCTGGCATTCGTCAACATCAAGGAACACAAGACGTTCGTCGGCGGCGTTTCCTGGTCCACCGTCCTGCTGGTGGCGGGCATGATCACCTACGTCTCCCTGCTCCAGCACGTCGGCGTCATCGACACCCTTGCCGAGCAGGCCCTCGCACTGGGCGCCCCGCTCCTGATCGCCCTCGTCCTCTGCTACGTCATCGGCGTCGGGTCCGCCTTCGCCTCCTCCACGGCACTGCTGACCGCATTCATCCCGATGGCCGGTCCGCTGCTGGCCACCAGTTCCCTGAGCGCTTCCGGCACCGTCGCAGCACTCGCCATCGCGGCCACCGTGGTGGACGTCTCGCCCTTCTCCACCGACGGCGCCCTCGTCGTCGCCAACGCCCGCGACAACGACCGCCAGCGCGTGTACAAGCAGCTCATGATGTACGCCGGCGGCGTGGTCCTCGCGGCTCCCGCCCTGGCCTGGGCCCTGCTGGTACCCACCGGCATCATGTGATCCACGCCAGGCAGAGCACGCATAGGTTGCTGCCCGTCGGTGACCGCCGATTGGCAGGGTGCCGGATCCGCATCCGGCAAGCGAACGGGACCACAGACCCTGCACTCCATCGCAACAGGTAGCCCGAAAGCCGGGCGCAGGAACGGCCCCGTACGCATCAAAGGCAGGGCGGCTTTCAAAGCCGCCCTGCCTTTGGCTTGCCATGAAACCTTTGGCTTTCCCTGAATCTGGCCGGACAGCCCGGCGCTGCCGGCGGACTCCGGCGTCAGGCTGTGCCCCGGGAGCGGCCCGGGAGGCGCCCGCGCCGCCGGGTCCCGCCGTCGGGCATTCCACGGTCCTTTAGAAAGTCCGCGGTGGCTGGGACTTGCGGCCCGGGCACCCCCATGGAACCCGTGTCATGCATCCATAATTAAGGGCTATTGCAGCTGGCTGTGGCGGAGTAGGATCCGGGCACAACCATGACGTGCAAAGGGCAGGGCACTGCGATGAAGCGAGCTGTGAAGCACTGCACAACATTGGTAGCGGCCAGTCTTCTGGCGCTCTGCGGCAGCGGGGCTTCCAATCCGGCCGGGCAGTTCCCGGCTGCCGGCAGTCACAGCGCGGTCTCGCCGAACCGGTACCCCTTCGATGGCCAGACCATAGGCAAGGCGCTGCTGAACACCCTGGTCCGGCAGGCACCGGGAGGTCCCGACTTCGACGAGTCCGCCTTCGAATACCCGATAGTGGGGCCCGACGGGTGCACCACCCGTGAAAGGGTGATCATCGACGGCGCCAGCGAACACACGCTCGGTTCGCCCTGCACCGTGCTCTATCCGCAGTGGGTTTCTGTATGGGATGTGAACGTCCTGGTGGACCCGGACGAGGTGGACGTGGCGCACATGGTTCCGCTGGAGGAGGCCTGGTACTCCGGGGCGTGGGCCTGGACAGCCAAGCAGCGCCGCGATTTCGCCAACGATCTGTCCAACAGCTTCTCGCTACGGGTCCTGACCGCGAGCACGAACGCGGAGCGGGGGTCCTCGGACCCAGCCCACTGGTGGCCGCCCTACGACGGTGCACACTGCAATTACGCCGCGGAATGGGTCTGGGTGAAGGCCCGGTGGAACCTCAGCGTTGATCCTGCCGAGTACGAAGCGCTCATGACCCAGCTCGACGAAACCGAGTACAACCTTTGCCGCGACAAGCCCGTCTACGTCCCGCCGCTCGGCCTGAACCCCGGCCGGGGTCCGGCAGCCATCATCGGAGGCATCTTCACGCCTTCCGGCACGCCGTACAACCTGATCGGGGTGCAGGCGTACGACGCAAACCACAAGCTCGTCCGCGAAACCCGGGTCCGGGTGGAGGGCAGTTACGAGCTGACCGGGCTGCCGCCGGGAAAGTACACGGTGAAGTTCCTCGGCGGCAGCAGCGGGACGTCGGACCAGTGGTACAGCGATGTGCCGGGCGGCCCGCCGGAGGTGCTCACGCTGAAAGCGGGAACGATCACCAGCGGGATCACGGTGGCGATGGTGGCCGCGCCCGGTGCGGTTGGTTCGGCAGCTCCGGCAGGGTAGGTACCGCCAGCTTCTGCGCGGTGACAGGATAGATTCCGTGGAGGTGGGCAACGATGCTCGAAACTGCGCGCAACACCAGCACTGACGCACGCCGCGACCTGGTCACCGAACTCCTGGGCCTGTGGCTGGTACTGGCCGTGTTCCTCGACGGCTGGGCGCACATCAACCTGCCCAGCCTGGAGACCTTCTTCACCCCGTGGCACGCGGCCCTCTACTCCGGCATGCTGGCGACGGCGGCATGGACCGCCGTCGTGATCTGGCGGAACCGCACGCCCGGGCAGCCGCTGCTGCAGGCGGCTCCCCCGGGCTACCGCGGGACCGCGGCGGGCGTGGTCCTGTTCGCCCTGGCCGGCGGGCTGGACCTGCTGTGGCACGAGATCCTGGGCATCGAGGTTTCGCTGGATGCGCTGGTCAGCCCCACCCACCTGCTGCTCGGGCTCAGCCTCTTCCTCATCCTCGGCACCGGGGTCCGGAGCGCCCGCGCGGCAGGCAAGCCAGGCGAACTGAAGCACCCCGGGAATCCCGGCCTGACCCCGGCGGCGCTGTTCGCCGTCGTGCTCATGACCGGGCTGGGCGCGTTCTTCCTCGTCTACTGCTCCGCCTTCGTCCGGCCGGGGCCGACGGCCGTGTTCGTGCCGGCGCCGGTGGGAACGCCCGGCCGTATCCAGTCGGAGCTGCCGGTGGTCATCACGCTGGCGAGCTACTTCCTGACCACGGCGCTGATCATCGCGCCGTTCCTCTTCACGCTCTCCACCGACCGGCGCCCAGTCCGCGGCATCGTCACCCTGCTCGTGGTTGCGGCGGCCTGGCTGCCCGTGGTGATGGTGGGCCTGCACCCCTACTCGATCAGCGGCGCGGCGGGCGCGACGGTTGCCGCCGTCGTCGTGGATGTCCTGCTGACGCGGGTGCCGGACGCCTGGCTCGGCCGGCGGCTGCCGGCTGTGACGGCCGGAATCGCCGCGCTGCTGTGGACCGGGCAGCTCGTGGCCTTCGCGGTGACCGACGCGATCCGCTGGCCGGTCTCGCTGTGGCTGGGTGCGGTGGTGCTGAGCGCCGCGGTGGCCGCGGGCCTGGCCCTGCTCAGCTCGTGGGCACCGGGTCGGACGATGGCGGACGCTTCCAGTGACGGCGCCGGCGTCGAACACTTCTGACGGAGAACGCTACATCGTCATCCCGGGCGCCGCCGCACCGGGAACCAGCACGATCCCCACCGCGATCAGCACCAGCGCCGCCGAGACGGACCGGTTGGCCAGCCGTTTCCACGGCAGCATCTTCTCCACTGCAATGAACGCGCCCACCAGCGCCATCCACCCGACACTCATCACTCCCAGCACAAAAAGCGCCACCATCAGCGCCCAACAGCAGCCGACGCACCAGGCGCCGTGCTCCATTCCCATCCGCAGCGCACCGCCGTAGCCGGTCCGCATGCGGTGCAAGATGAAGTCCAGCGGCGTCCGGCACTTGGTGAGGCACACATTCTTGGCCGGCGTCAGCTGATACACCGCAGCCGCCAGGATCACACCGGCGGCGGCGTAGCGTCCGCCCGGCTCCGCCGCCAAAACGCCTGGGACCAGCCCCGCGACCGCCTCATAGAGTCCGTACGCCACGAGCCCGAATGCCGTCCAAGACACCAGATACCCAGTTACGAACAGGGCCGTGGAACCGCGTGGTGCGTACCGACCGGTTTCCCGACGACGGCGGCTGATCTTGGCGTACGCCGTCACCATGGGTGCCACCGACGGAAACATCATGGCGGCCAGCATCACCACCCAGGTGGTGAGGAAGAAGTCCAGCGGACCCGGATCCGTCCAGCCTCCCATGTCCATCCCGTTCATCCTGGCCGCGGTGAGCACCCAGCTCACCGCGGCCAGGATCAGTAGGACGGCAATCAGCCCGGCCTCACGCGCGTCGATGCCGCGCAGGGTTTTCTGCCGGGGCTCAGGCGCGGCCTTTGGGTCCACCTTCAGCCATTTCGCTGGCGAAGGTGAAGTCCGCCGTCTCGCCGTACACTGCCTGGTAGTCGAGGCCGAACAGGTCCGAGCCGCCCGTGCCCTTCCCAATCAGGAACTCGGGTGCGAATCCGAACACCGCGTTCTTCACCGTGGTGACTCCCCCGCCCGGTCCGGGAAGGGCCTCGAACCCCACATTGATGTGCCCGGCCACGGAGGCCGACGGCGCGTCCCCGTCGGAGAAGCTGATGCTTCCGCGTTCGACGCCGAGCCACTCGCCATAGAGTGCGGCGAAGTCCGCGAACGGGCCGCCCTCGTCGCCGCGGAGGATGCGCTCCACGGCACGCGCCTGGTCGCCAGAGACGCCCTCGTCGAGGACGACTCCCACCTTCCAGTTGCCCGAGGTCAGGTTGGACGGGAAGAGGTTGCAGAAGGCGAAGTCGACGCCGGAAAGATCGGTGTCGTCGAGCCGTCCACTCGCGATATGGAACACCGCCGAACCGCGGCATTCCCCATTCGGGCCCGTGGGCGGACTATCCACAGGGCACGGACAAATTAGCTGACAGTTGCAGTTCGCAACGTACTTGCGGGACATTTCCCACGACATTGAGGACTCTCCTTGCTGGCGCCATTGCCAACACCCCGGGCCGAGCGGCGGACCCTAAGATGGGGCATGGATATCTGGGACGTCGTGTGGACAGTATCGGGAGCCGGGCTGATTCTGCTGATGCTCGTCGACGTCTTCCATACCCTGCTTTATCCGCACGGTTCCGGTCCCGTGTGCAGGACGATCATGCACGGATCCTGGCGCCTCTCCAGACTGTCCAGGAAAGGTACCTCTTCGATTGCAGCGCCCATGGCCATGGCTGCTGTCATCGTCGCCTGGGCAGCCATGGCTGTCCTGGGCTGGGCCCTGCTGTATCTTCCGCACCTGCCGGAGGGTTTCATCTACGGTGCCGGTGTCCCCCGGGAGGCAGATTTCCTCGAAGCGGTCTACATCTCCATGGTCACGCTTTCCACGCTCGGTTTCGGTGAGGTCGTGGCAGGCCATCCCCTGCTACGGCTGGTCTCGGCCGCCCAGGCTGTCACTGGTTTCGGTTTGCTGACCGCAACCGTCTCCTGGATCCTCCAGATGTACCCTGCCCTGAACCGCCGGCGTGCCCTTGCCCATCAGCTGAACCTGTTCAGGGAAGCGGCAACTCCTGGCGACCCGTTTGCAATCGATGCCGGCCATGCCGCCGGGCTGCTTGAGTCGCTGGCCACCAATATCGCTTCCGTCAGCATAGATTTGCTCACCTTCCACGAAACGTACTATTTCCAGGAAGTCGACCAGAGAGGCTCCCTGCCGGCCACGGTCGCCTACGCCCAGGAACTCGCGTCCGGGGCCAGGGCCAGCGACAACAGCGAGCTTCAGTTCGCGGGACGAATGCTTGAGGCCGCGTTGGACGACCTCGCCCGGGTCCTCCGCGGCAGATTCGGGCATGCCGGGACGACGTCGTCGGAAGTGTTCGAGCACTATTCCACGCACCACAGGCACCGCCGACCTGGTAGGGCGGACACTGATTAGCGGGTCTGGCGGCCTTCAAACCATGTAGCCCCCGCCACTTGGGCGAGGGCTACACGTTCTGCCCTACCTCAGGAGAGCGTCGACTAACCTGTGATCCGGATAGCCGGCTGGGTGAACCCCGCGAAGACCAGCGTGTACGTGAAGCTGAGGACGTTGCTGGTGACTTCAGGTGTCCAGTTGGGGTTCGGGCACTTGAAGGTTGCTAGGAAATCTGCCGTGCTCTTCCCCTGTGTGGTCTGCGCCGGCACCAGGAGCCTGCCGTTCTTGGTGGAGGTGAGATTGGTGGATGTGTTCGCTGTTACCGACCGCGAGAAAGGCTCGACGATCTTGCTGTTCGTGCCCGGATTGTGGCAGACGCCGCTGATCGTGTTGGTGACTGCCAATGTCACGGTCGCATTCGTGTTGCCGACGCCTTCAATCGCAGTGCCAGTACATGACACGGTGGCGTCGGTGACAGTACAAACGGGCTCGGCAGAGCCCTTCGCGTAGTGGGCTCCGTTGGGGGCATTGTTAAAGTTTGTAACCGCCTGCGCGGCGGTCATACCAGTTGCGAGAGCGAACAGCATTGCCGCGAACAGAATCAGGGCGCGGCGGAGTGATAGCTTCATTTTTCCGGCTTTCTGCAGATGCCTTGGGCCTCATTGCCGAAGGCAGTAATGACAGAGATTCGCGGACCGGCTTTCGCCGGTCCGTGTGTGCTTCGGACGCCGGCTGGCCTTGCCAGCTTTTCGATGCGGGCGTCGCCTTATGATCGGGACGACGGACTGGTTCCCCCAGTGGACCGGGCAGTGGGTCGGCGAGGGCCGCTTGTTGCGTTAAGGCTGCCGACGCCTATTTTTATTGGCGGAACCTTGCCAAAATCCTGTAAGCACCTGACTTTTCAACGGATTAAACCCCCTTCTTGGGGGAGGGCCCGGTCATGTATCCCCTCATTTGGGGGGAAAGCCCATTTGTTAAACCTCTTGTCTGAGGGGATTAAGCCCCTGCTTTGGGGGAAGGGTCGTCCCGAGCGCCGCGGGCATTGACCAGCATTGTGGGCGCGCCGTACGTGCAGATGTGCACCGGCCTCGTCGACGTGCGCGTGGTCAAGGAGTTCCGCGCCGGCACACTCAGCCCCGACGACCTGCGGTTCCGCGGCCCGCTGGGCATGAGCGACAAGGAGGCGCTAGCCGACACCGCACGGCGGGTGGCGCTGGCCGCCGACATCGCTGCCCTGCCCGCGGACCGGATGGTGGCCGTCCACGTCTGCGACGGCCTGCACGTGCCGCCGGGTGAGGTGCCGGACCAGTCGATCTCACGGAATGTCTGGCCCGGGGCCGGCAACATCCCGCTCCAGGAGTGGATCGACGCCCGCAAGGCAACAGGCTATGACGGCTGCTACTGCCCGGAGATCTTCTGCGACAAGGTGGCCGAGCTCGACGACGTATTGGTCGCCTCCACGGTGCGCAACACCGGCCGGATGCTGCTCGCCTGACCGTTTCGTAATGATCCCCGGCCAGGCCGTGTGAGCAGATGGATACAAGAACGAAACGCATGGTCGATGCCCTGAAACATGGCGTGGCTACGCTAATTCCTACCTGAAATCCACAGTTCAATTGAAAGGAATTAGCCATGCTTTGGAATACCTTGAACCTGTTTTTCAGCTCCGTGCGCAATGATGGGCACTCCGCATTTGGGGAGACGGGGCCGAGCAGCGATTTTCCCCAGGGCCACCTGACGTCCGCACCCTGGGAAGGCTGGTGGGACAGCGCCGCGCAGGCGTGACAGGTCTGTGGATCGTCGGCTGGCCGGAGTAGGCTCGCCGAGAGTGGTCCACGACGGCGGGAGGGCGAGGCATGACCGAACCGACAGGCAGCACCGAACTTGAGGACCAGGGGCTGCCGCTGACGGCCCTTGCCGTGGCCGCCGGCCGCGCCGTCGAGACGTCACGGGCAGACCCGCTCGTTGCGGATCCCTTCGCCTCGGCCCTGGTGGTGGCGGCCCGCTCCCACCTGGATCTGCCGACGGTGTGGCCCTCCGAGCCTGCCGAGGCTCCTCCCCTGCAGCAGCCGCTCCTGCTCGCCTCCATCTACATCGGCATGCGGACGCGGTTCATCGACGACTTCCTGCAGTCCGAGCCTCCGACAAAGCAGACGGTGGTCCTCGGCGCGGGACTCGACACCCGGGCGTTCCGGCTGCCCTGGCCGGACGGTGCCCGGGTGATTGAGATCGATTCCGCGAATGTCCTGGAGTTCAAGGCCCACGTGCTGAGCCGGCTCGCGGCGGAGCCCGGGTGCGAGCTGGTTTCCCTGCCCGCGGACCTCTCCCTGCCCTGGCGGGAACCGCTCCTCGCCGCAGGTTTCGACCCTGCGCAGCCCACCTCGTGGGTCCTCGAGGGCCTGCTGCCGTACCTCGACGCTGCCTCCCAGCATGCGGTGCTGGGCGAGGTCGCGGCGTTGTCGGCGCCCGGGTCCCGTGCGGTGATCGAGCGGGCAGTTGCCCTGCCCAAGACGGACGACATCGAGGCCAAGCTGCGTGAGTTCAGCGAGCAGACGGGCCTGCCCATGAGCGAACTGCTGGCGCGGGCCGATCCGCCCAACCCGGTGGAGCTGCTCGAGTCGGCGGGCTGGCGCTGCAGCAGTCACACAGTTGAGGAACTGTGTTCGACGTATGGCAGGGTGCTGTCGCTGGCTGCCCCTGATGAGCCTGCAGAAAGCGCGGCCGGAACAGCCGAAACAGCACCGGAACAGCAAAACCAGGACCAGTCCCGGGGCGGTTTCGTCACAGCCTGGCTGCCATAGGCCGGCGTCGAATACAGGGCACGCCCTCAAGACGGGGGCGGAACAGGCTCTGCGAGTTCAGCTGTGATCTGATCGGCCCAGGCGTCGATGGCCGCCCAGTCGCGCAGGTCTCCGAACCTGCCGCCGGTGAGGCGGAACAGTGCTCCCAGCGGAGCCGACAACTGGCTTGCCTCGTAGACGCCGGAAAAGACAGCGTGGCCGCGAAGCGGAACGTCCTGGAACTGCGTTTGTTCCAGCCGCTGCTTCTGCAGTTCCGCACCGCGCGAGCGGAACAACTTGGGCAGGCCGGCAGACATCCCGATGCTGAACGCCCAAACGGGCCTTTTGGCCAGCTCGGGACCGTGCTGTGCCAGGAACTCCAAAGCCGGGGGAAGCCACGCCTGGTTGTGGATGGCACTGCCCACCACGACAGCCTCGTAGCCGGAGACGGAACCGGCCTCCTCCACGGACCGGCACTCGACTGCGTCCAGCGTCTCGGCCATGCGTGAGGCCACATGCTGGGCTATCTCGCGGGTGGAACCCAGCGCGCTCGCATAGGCAACAAGAACAGTCATGGTTGGGCCTCCTGCCTTTCCCTCCATTCTGAAGGAACTCATCCCGGCCGCAACCGGCCAAAACGCCGTTAACCTCGCCGCCACCTCTGCGCAGACAGCAGGCCACCTGGCCTCCCTAGGGTGGACGGGTCGGCGGCTCAGCGCCGGCCACCGTCATCCGGGAGGAACCAAAACCATGCGCAAAGCCCTGACCGCAGCGGCCGCCGTCGCACTTTTCACTGCCGCCATTACAGCGACGGCGGGACCCGCCGTTGCCGCACCGGCAGCGGACGCCGGCGAGCCGCCGTCGAACTCCACCGCCACTTCAGCCCTCAAGACGAACGAGCGCAACGGCTCCTTCGACCTGCAGTCGCACCGCGGCGGCCGCGGCGAGTGGACCGAGGAATCCCTGGCCGCGTTCGCGAACTCGCTGAAGCTGGGCGTGAGCACGCTCGAGTTGGACACGCACCTGACCGAGGACGGCAAGGTCATCGTCTGGCACGACGACACGATGCAGGCCAACAAGTGCGTGGACACCGCGCCGGCCACGCCGAACGACCCTGAATTCCCCTACGCGGGCGACCGGGTGGCGGACCTTTCCCTCGCCCAGATCAAGACCCTCAACTGCGGCTACAAGCAGCTGGCCGGCTACCCGCAGCAGCAGGTGATCGAAGGCAACCGCATCGCCGAGCTCAAGGACGTGTTCGCCTTGGCCAACGAGTACGGCGCCAAGAAGGTCCGCTTCAACGTGGAGACCAAGGTGGAGGACGGCCAGGCCGGCGGCGAAGGCTCCGTGGCGCTCACCAAGGCCGTGGTGACCGAGATCTACATGGCGGGCATGTCCGGCCGCACCACCGTGCAGTCATTCGACTGGTCCACGCTGAACTACACGAAGAAGATCGCCCCGCAGCTGCCGCTCGTGGCTCTCTCCAGCGGCGACGCCTGGCTGCAGGTGGGCAAGCCCGGCGCCGCACCCGAGCTGGGCGGCATCGACATCGACGACTACGACGGCTCCCTCGCCAAGGCCGCCAAGGCACTTGGCTACGACGTCATCTCCCCCGCCTTCGCGTCCGTCACCCCGAAGATGATCGCCGAGGCGCACGAGTTCGGCCTGCCGGTCATCCCGTGGACCGTGAACACCACCGCCGACATGGCGCGCCTGATGGACCTCGGCGTGGACGGCATCATCACCGACTACCCCACCCGCCTGCGCACCCTCATGGACGAACGCGGCCTGAAGCTGCCGAAGTCCTACGCGGTGGCCGGGTAGCTCTTCCACCGGCTGCTCCGTAACTGCCGTTTTGCGTACTCATAAGGGCAGTTACGGAGCAGCCGAGGGGTTGGCGAAACGCTGAAGGCGGCCGGTGGAGACCGGCCGCCTTCTGGTTGAACTGGCTACCTTGACTGCAACATGTTCCAGAGAATGAGGTCGTGCGCGTGCTTGGCTTTGTCGTCACCTCGGAAGTCGGCTTCCTTGACACTGCCACCGGTGTCGATGCCGATGCTTGACGAAGAAGCAAAGCGCCCAAGCATCGATTTGTTGGACAGCATCGATACGGAGCGGATGTTCTTGTACGGGATAGAGACGATGGCCAGCTTGTTGCCGACGAAGCTCTTGTCCTGCAGGATGATCCGCATGTTGGTGATGCCGACGAAACCGGTGCCGACTCCAATGCAGTCGTAGACCGCGTAGACGGTTTCGCCCTGAAGCAGCCCGGCGTTGATCTGCTGGAGTTGGTCTGCCCGGTCATGGATGATTTGAGACAAGATGTTCCCCTAGTATTCGAATGTCTTTGGCTTTGGCCGGCGCCGGTCAGTCCCGGAGCGGCATACCCTTTGCGTCCTGCCGGAAGTAGTTGGCACCAGCGAGAATCATGATCCCCTCGATGAGGCCCCACAGGCCCACGAGTCCGAACGTGAAGGCACCCAGGAATACCGTGAGGACAAGCTGGATGACGCCAATTGTGGTGTAGCCCAGATAAAAGCGGTGGATGCCCAACCCACCGAGGAAGATACCCAAGAGCCCTGCTGCCAGCTTGGACTTGGGCTGAGGATATGCGTAGGCAGGATTCGGCATTGGCGGTTGCTGTGACATTTGCTGGTACTGGTTATGCAGCTGGTGCGGTGCCGCTGGCGCCTGGTACTGCGGCGGCGCTGGCGGGTAGTTCTGATACTGCGGAGCCACTGGGAGCTGCGGCTGGCTCTGTCCCGGGACAGGAACACCCTGGTGCTGAGCAGGCAACGGGGCCTGAGGCGGATCAAACGAAGGGACCGGCGGCGTTGTAGGCACCGGCGCCCCCGCCGGGAAGTTCCAAGCCTGCTGGCCAGCGCCGGGGGTGGGCGCCTGCTCGGTCTCCGGAGCATTGGCCTCGGAGGGCGCCCACGGCTGTTCGTTCTGGGACTGGGTCATGGTGATGCGGCCTTTCGATAATGTGATGATGCAGCCCAAGGCTTCAGGGCAGCAGCTCAGCGTCGAAAGACGGCATCCCCCAAGAAAATCCATGTGCCGTCATCATTCTGACGGACCACAGCAGATATTCCGCGCATTTTCGCGCATTCGTGCACTGCGGTTCAACGCCGACGAGGGCGATCCGATTCAGAAGCCTCCAACGATCTCACACTGCCGCACCGACCAACCTGCAAGCCTCGACCCTCCCGATCATCTTTAGTTGAAGCTTAAGTTATATTTGAGCGCCCACATCACCGTAATCGGATGTGCATGACAGTTTGTCAGCGGCCTAGTGAGCTCAATTTGAATGGGGAAGTAATGAAAAAATATGCGGCCTTCGGCGCCCTTTTGTGTCTGTCGCTGACCGGCTGTGCAGGCGCTCCTGCCGCGGCTCCGACTGTGACCCAGACCGTCACGGAGACAGTCACCGCCACTGCAACCGTCACAGCAACGGAAACGGTTATGGCTACACCAGAGGCAGCCGCCGCAGCAGCAGTTCCAACTAAGGCAGCACCAGTCAATGCAATCATTCCAGCCGACGTCGTCGGCATGAACGCGCAAGCCTTGGATGAGGACCTGGCGGCCCTGGGCTTCGAGAACGTCATCTACAACTCAGACACCGGGAAGACAGTCCTGTTGCTCAGCAACTGGACCGTCACCTCGATCGATAACCCCGGCGTCACGCAGGCGACCAACAAGGCTGTTGTAGTCCACGTGACCAAGTAATTGGCTGGGTAGTTTTCTTCCAACGGTTGCTCCGTAACTGCCGGTTTGCGTACCCATAAGGGCAGTTACGGAGCAGTCGAGGGGCTGGAGGTCGGCACGGAGGCGAGTGCCGTCGTCGTACTTCCCCATCCATGAGCCCTTCCGCCCAGGCTCCCCACGCGCAAGACTGGGCGTGACCCAGCCGCCGCAAAAGGAGCCGCTCCGTGCCCACCAAACCCTCCGTCGTCGTCTTCGACGTCAACGAAACGCTCTCCGACATGTCCCCGCTGGCCGAGCGGTTCGCCGAAACCGGTGCGCCGGCGTCGCTCTCTAAGCTGTGGTTCGCCGCCCTGCTGCGCGACGGCTTCGCCCTCACCGCGGCGGGCGACAATGTGGCCTTCGCCGAGATCGGGGCCGAAGCGCTGCGTGGGCTGCTCGCCGGCTCGGACCTGACCACTGCGACGGACGCCGCCGTCGAGCACATCATGCAGGGCATGGCCGGCCTGGGACTCCATCCGGACGTGCCGGACGGCGTGACGGCCCTGAAAGCTGCGGGGTACCGGCTGGTGACGCTGACCAACGGTTCCGCCAGCGTCGCGGAGAAACTCTTCACCGCAGCCGGAATCCGGGACAGCTTCGACCGTCTGCTGTCCGTCGAGGACGCCTCCGCGTGGAAGCCTGCCCGTGGAGCCTATGACTACGCCGCCACGGCGTGCGGCACCGATCCGGAGAAGATGCTCCTGGTGGCGGTCCACCCCTGGGACATCCACGGCGCCGCCCGGGCCGGGCTCGGGACCGCGTGGATCAACCGCTCCGGCGCACCCTACCCGGCGTACTTCACCGAACCGGACTACTCGGTGGCATCACTGCCCGACCTGGCTGGCGCGCTGGCCAACACCGCCGGTTGAGCGCGACGCCTCAGGTGATTCAGGACAGTTTGTAGCTCAACCGGTACTTCGCGCCGTCCTTCGTGAACTCCATGATCCCGTCCTTGCTGCCCGGTTCGAGGACCCGCTGGCCGAGGTAGTCGTCGCCCTCGACGTCGTTCTCATAGAGCTTCACCGAAACGTTGCCGGTGAACTGGACCGTCTTGTCGATTTTCTTCTTGTCTCCCTCGCTGATCTGCACGGACTTCCCCAGGTTCTGGTCCTCGACCCTGATCCGGATCTCGTCGTCGCCCACGAAGTCCTCCTGCTCCACGCAGTGCAGGGTTCCGAGACGGATCCTGCCGCCCGGAATGGAGGTCAGCGTGCTCAGTTTGGCCCGGTGCACGCCGTTGATCACGTTGATCGCCGGACTACCCATGGCACCGTTGTACTTGTACGAACCCGATTCGAACAGCAGGTACGCGTCGCCGTTCGGGGTGGCGGTGATTCCTTCCGCCATGCTGGGCGCGCGGAAGCAGCGCACGGACGCCCTGTCGAGGTTCGTTTCACCCTTGTTGGTGACGTAGAGGTTGCTGCGGTACTTGCGCCCGCTGGACGTGCTGAAGAGGAACCGCCCGTCCGCACCCGCCACGCCCTGCGTCCACTGGGGCACCTCCCAGCGCAGGCCGTTTCCGTCTGCCTTCCTGTCCAGGGCCAGGGATCCGTCGGCAGCGATCGTGTAGCTGTACATCCAGTCGCGGTGCTCGCTGCTGAACTTGCCGGCGTACAGATGGCCGCCGTCGATGGTCATGAATGACGCGCCATAAACCTTGCGATCCGCGCCGCCAGGGCTGACGGATCCGCCATTGACGGTCATCGCGGAGCGGAGATCGGACAGGCTGTACTTGCGGATCGTGTGCCAGCCATCCTTCTTGGGTCCGTCCACGAAGGCCCACTTGCCGTTCAGTGCGATGGCACCGGCGTGGGTCTGGTGAGTGTCCTTGCCCCGCGGCTCGATGTCGACAGTGCCCACAGTCCTGTCCCCGGCCTTCGGATCGAGGCCGACGATGTGCGCCTTGCCCTTGCCGTAGGTTGTGACGAGCAGCAGATCGTTGCGGTTGCCGTCCCAGTTCTTCCACCATGCGACACCCTGCGGCGTGTGGTCGCTGAGTTCCTTGCCGGTCAGCTCCGGCCCCGGTTTGAAGCGCGAGTCGTACATGTACGAGGCGGACTTGCCGTCGTACATAGGCGCCGTGCCGCCGGTCGCCGCCTGCTCGCACTTGATGGTGGTGGTGGGCTCCGGAGGTTTTGTTTCCTGCGCTCCCGCAACTCCCGCCGTCGTCAAAAGCAAAAGCGGCGCGCAAAGCGCCGCGGCTGTTGTTCGTTTCAGATGCATCTCAATCAGACCCCCAGCGTGTCCGTTTGGTCCTCGCCGTCTCCGCTAAACGGGCTCCGGCCGAACTATCACGCCTATCACGGGGATGCCTGGGCCTGCATGTCACACCGCCGCTGGACCGTCCTGCCGCGCGTTCGGTGGGCGGGACTGCCGGTGGACCAGCGCGTCTGTAATGGCAACTCCCACCAGCGGCAGGGCCGCACCGATGGCAGCAACAAACGCAGGAAGCAAAAAGCTCACCGCAGCCAGGACCACCAGGACGCCGACCCCCACCAGCCGGGACCCGGGCACCCGGCCCAGCACACGCTGGATGAACACGGCCTGCCCGGCGAGGAAGAGCGCCGGACCGCCGTACAGGATCAGGACGGTGGCCACGTCCGGATGCTCGAGCGGGCGGCTGATGGCCAGCTCGTCCCCCACCGCCACCAGGATCAATGCGGCCAGCAGCACCATGAGCGTGTTGCCGGCCACGACGCCCGGCCGGAAATGGTCGGCCGCGGATGCCAGCCGGTCCAGGGTCTCCCTTTCCAGCCGGTAGAAGTAACACCACCAGATGGCCACGCTGCCGGCCAGCGCGACCGTGCCGGTCAGCAGGATCAGCGGACCCTCAAGGTTGGCGGCAATGGCCGTGCCGGTGGTCAGGATCCCCTCGCCCAGCGCGATCAGATAGAACAGGCCGAACCGTTCGAAGATCCGCTCCCCTGCCAGCGGCACATGCGTCCCTTCGGTCCTCACGCCCGGCACGCGGTGCGCCAGCAGATGCCCGGTGAGATCCAGCAGCGCCCCGGCACCCCAGAAAACCAGCTTGAGCTCCGGATCGAAAAACACCCCCGCAATCCACAGCGGCGCGCTGACACACTGCCAGCCAAGCGTCCGGACAAAGTGGCTCTGCAGGGTCCCGTCCAGGCCGGTGGTGAGCATCCATGCGCCCCTGCCGACCTGGATCAGCAGATACCCTTCGACGAAAAGCCAGCCGAAATCCCCGAAAGCCGCCCCGATCGAAGCGTTCATGAACAGCGACACCAGCATGATGAGCAGCAGCAACCAGTGCAGTTCGAGCTTGGCGGTGTCCAGCAGGGTGGCCACCCATGTCGTATAGGTCCAGACCAGGTATACGGCGACGAGCAGCACCAGGGTTTCGGCGGCGCCGGTCCAGGTGGGGTGCTCCAGCAGATGGTGCGACAACTGCGACACGGCGAACACGAAGACGAGGTCGAAAAACAGCTCCAGATGCGTGACGCTGTCATTCGATCCCTCACGCCGCAGCAATGCCTTCGCGCGGATCATGTGGACAGGCTGGCAGGGCGGTTGTGGGAAGTCAACGACGGCGGGCGGCCAGCTTGGGTTTCGACAGACTCAGCCGGCGTGGCTCAACCCAGCGGGGTCACGGCTCAGCTGGCGAAAGGACCGTCCTGCACGAGGTTCGCCGGGCGGGTTCCGTTGGCCAGCGCTTCGAGCTGCTGGGCCAGGAGCTTCACGATCCGCGGTTCGAACGCCGACGCGTTGCCGCCGATGTGCGGCGTGATGAGCGCGTTTTCCGAGGCCCACAGCGGGTGGTCACTGGGCAGCGGCTCCGGATCCACGACGTCGAGCGCGCAGTGCAGCCGGCCCGAGAGCACCTCCGCCGTCAGCGCCTCGGTGTCCACCACCGGGCCGCGCCCGACGTTCACCACCAGGGCCCCGTCCGGCAACGCGGCCAGCACTTCGGCGTTGACCAGCTTGTGCGTGGCCTCGTTCAGCGGGGTCACCGCCACCAGCACGTCATGCGACGCGGCCAGGGACACGAGGTCCGCCGCGGCGTGGACCTGGCCGTGCTCGTCCGTGCGGGCACTGCTGCCCACCCGTGTCAGCTCCACCTCGAACGGCGCCAGGCGCTTGGTGATCTCGTGCCCGATGCCGCCGACGCCGATGAGCAGCACCCGCCGGTCCGCCAGGGATGAACGGCGCTGGGGTCGCCAGCTGCCCGTCTGCTGGTCCCTGACCGCGGCGTCGATGCCGCGGAGCTTGGCGAGGATGAGCCCGACGGCGAGCTCCGCCGTCGCGGCGGCGTGCACACCCGCCGCGGTGGCGACGGCGGCAGACGCTCCTGCCGCCTCCGGCACGCCGTCGTACCCCGTCGACTGAGTCTGGACCAGCTGAAGGTTGGCCGCCTTGGCGAGTGAGCCCAGGACAGCAGACGCGTCGATATACGGCAGGACCACCGCGTCGATCTCCTCCAGGGCAGCACCCTCAGGATCGGAGCGCAAATCCCAGACGGCGCCCCGGAGGTCGCCGGGAAGCGGCTCCAGGCGCGCGAGGAGATCCCGGTCGGGGAAGCTGACGGTGCGGATTGACGGCATGGGGTTCCTTTTCGTGGGGCAGGCTCGGGTTTCGGCAAGCTCAACTAGTGGGAAGGAATTGCGAAAATCTTCTCATATGAGAGCATCATCGCATCAGCATCGAAGCATGACAAGTGCGGCAACAAGCCTCCACAGCCCGATCCGAAGCTTTTACATCCCGGAAACGAAAAAGGCTTGACGGATCGAAAAAGAAACGCGAAACTTTTCTCATATGTGATTGCGGTCTCAGGATCGGCCGCCGCATCCAACCCTCCCAACTGAAGGTGAAACACCATGGCAACAACGCTCGAACTCACTGTCCGCACCGCACAGTGGACCCGCCCGTCCCGGGACCTGGTCAAGGCATTCGAGAAGTTCCCGGTGGCCAACATCGGCGACGCAATGGAGCGGCTGGGCCTGGTGGACGGCAACATCAACCCCGTCTGGGCCGGCGCACACTGCGTCGGCACCGCACTCACGGTCCTCGGGGCAGCCGGTGACAACGCGGCCGTCATCGAGGCACTGAACTACATCGAGCCAGGTGACGTCGTCGTCATCAACGGCTTTGGGCATGAACACCGCGCGCTGGTGGGCGAACAGCTATCCCAGCGCTTCGAGGCCGCCGGAGCCACCGGCGCCGTCATCGACGGCTACATCCGCGACCGCGCCACCATCACGGAGATCAAGTTCCCGGTGTTCGCCCGCGGCACCACCCCCGCAGGCCCGTTCAAGAACGGCCCCGGTGTGATCGGCGAACCGGTCGCCATCGGCGGAATCGTCTGCTCCCCCGGCGACATCGTCGCCGCCGACGACGACGGCGTCGTCATCATCCCCCAGGCCCGCGCCGCGGAAATCCTGGAACGCGTTATCGAAGTCGCCGCGCACGAGGCCGAAATGACGGCCGAAGTCACGCGCGAATACAGCTAATCCAAGCTTCTCCCGCAACAGGGACCCTCCTAGACTGAGAGAACTCCAATGACTAATTCATCGACGGAATCAGTGGACCTTAATACGGCGCAAGTACAGGTCGTCACAGCCGACGGCAAGATGGTGCGGAAGGCAACCTTCGCCGGCACCATGGGCTCCTTCGTGGAGTGGTACGACTACGGCATCTACGGCCTCCTCACCACCTACCTGGCCATCAACATCATGGGCTCGAAGGACCTCGGCTCCCTGCTGCTGACCAACGTCGGCTTCCTGGTGAGCTTCCTGGCCCGCCCGTTCGGCAGCGTCATCTGCGGCTACCTCGGCGACAAGCTGGGACGCAAGAACCTGCTCGCCGTCCTCCTGCTGCTCATTTCCGGCGCCACGGCCTGCATCGGCCTCATCCCGTCGTCGGCCGTCATCGGCTGGGCCGCGCCGGCACTGCTGATCCTGTTCCGCATCCTGCAGGGCTTCTCGGCCGGCGGCGAAGTGGCCGGCGCCATGGCCTTCGTGGGCGAATACGCCCACAACCGGCACCGCAACTACAACATGAGCTTCATCGCCGTCGGATCCTTCTGTGCCCTCCTCTTCGGCAGCGCCCTGTCCGCCACGCTCATCACCACCCTCGGCGACGCCACCATGGAAGCCTGGGCCTGGCGCATCCCGTTCCTGTTCGCCCTTCCGCTGGGCTACATCGGCTACTACATCCGCTCCAAGATGGAGGACACCCCGCACTTCGACGCCCTCCGCAAGCGCAATGAAGTGGAACGGAACCCGCTGCGGGCGGCCCTGACGTCCAAGCGCCACCTGAAGGCGATCGCGCTGACCATCTTCCTCCCGGCAGTCAACGGCCCCGGCTACTACCTGCTCTTCGCCTACATGCCCACCTACCTGAAGACCCAGCTCGGCACCGGCAACAACTTCTCCATGGTCCAGGCCCTGACCGTCACCGCGTTCAGCCTGGTGGCCATCATCATCTCCATCCCGCTCATGGCCCGTCTCTCCGACCGCATCGGCCGCAAGCCCGTGCTCGCCGTCTCCGCGGTCCTCATGGCCGTGGTGTCCTACCCGATGTTTGCGATGATCACCACCGGCAACATGGTCCTGGCCTGCGTCGCCACCGTGGTCATGGCCATCGCCTTCTCCGGCCACGCCGCCGTGGTCCACACCGTCCTGACCGAGATGTTCCCCACCACGGTCCGTTACAGCGCATACAGCATCGGGTTCAGCATCAGCACCATCATCTTCGGCGGCAGCGCGCCGCTGGTCATGACCGAGGTCATCAAGGCCACCGGCAACAGCATGGTCCCCGCCTACGCCTCCATCGGCACGGCCATCATCACCCTGGTGTCCGTGTACTTCCTGAAGGAAACCAAGGGCCAGCCGCTGCAGACCCACTAACCAAACCCCGACGACGGCGGGCGGCGGCCGCCATTGCCGGCCACCCGCCGTCGTTGGACCATTAGGCACCACAACAGAACCACTGGGAGAGTCACCTTGAGCATCAATTCAGTCGCCGTCGTTGCAGACCTCGGCGAAAGCTACGGCAACTACACCATCGGCGACGACGACGCCCTGCTGGGCCTGGTCACCGCCTCGAACATCGCCTGCGGCTTCCACGCCGGCGACCCGCGGGTCATGGACGCCACCGTGAAGTCCTGCGTTGAACGGGGCATCGAACTGGGCGCACACCCCGGCTACCCGGACCTGGTGGGCTTCGGCCGCCGCCTGATCGAGGCCAGCGAAGAGGAAATCCGCACCGACGTGCTCTACCAGATCGGCGCGCTGGACGCCTTCGCCCGCATCCACGGCGGCAAGATCAGCCACGTGGCCCCGCACGGCCGGATGGGCAGCATCGCCCAGACCGACGCCAAGCACGCCCGCGCCATCACCGACGCCATCAAGGCCTACGACCCCTCCTACATCGTGATCTGCCAGAACGGCCTGCTGGCCGATGAATCCCGCAAGCGCGGCCTCGAGGTGGGCTACGTGTTCCTGGCCGACCGCGGCTACGGCGAGGACGGCATGCCCGTCTCCCGCAACACCGAGGGCGCGCTCCTGCACGACCCCGAGGAGATCGGCCGCCGCGTGGTTCAGGTGGTCACCGAGGGCACCGTCCGCGCCGTCACCGGCAACGTGGTGCCGCTCGGACACGACGCCGACGTGGTCCTCCTGCACGGCGACCACCCGCAGGTCCTGGAGAACGGCACTGCCCTCCGTGCTGCCCTGGACAAGGCCGGCATCAAGGCCACCGGCCTGCAGGATGTCCTGGCCGAGAAGGCCCGCCGGGCTGCTGCCTGATCCTTTGCTGCCCGACCCCCTCTTGCCTGACCATCACGCCTCCAGAACATAGGAACCATGAGCATCCAGCCAGCGCCAGCGCCGTCCTCGCCACCACCTTTGGAGATCGAGGCGACGCCCTTCGGCGACTCGGCCCTGATGCTGAAGGCACTGGCCGCCACCCCAGAGGAGCGCCAGGCCGGAAGCCGCAGGCTGCGTGAACTGGTGTTCGGCCTGCAGCCGCACGGGCTCCTGGATGTGGTGGCGGGCGTGGACTCGGTGCTGGTGGAGTTCGACTGCCTCGCCGTCAGCCACGCCCAGCTCGCGCAGACCATCCGGCTCGCCGCCGCGGGTTCCGGGCCGGTTTACGGTCCTGCCGCCGACGGCGGGCGGGCGGCCGAGCTGTTCGTGATTCCGCTGGTGGTCAGCGAGGCCTTCTCCCCCGACCTGCCCGAGGTCGCTTCCGAGCTCGGCATCAGCCCCGAGGCAGTTCTGGACATCCTGGAAAACTCGGAAGTCTCCGTCAACCTGCTCGCCTCCGCGATGGCACCCATGATGGGCACCCTCCCGTTCCCCGGCCAGGTCAGCCGATGCCGGGAACCCCGCACCAATGTGGATCCCGGGTCCGTCATGGTGGCCGGCACCAGCGCCATCATCCAGCCCTTTCCCGGCCCCAGCGGCTGGAAGGTCATTGGCCGCACTCCGCTGACCGTGTGCGACATCCGCGAGGACCCGGCCACGTCCTACACCCCGGGCGACCGGGTGCGTTTCCGGGTCATCCCGGAGAGTGAATGGGAGTCGCTGGAGGGGCAGTTCCTTCGGCCGGCCTCAGCGTCTGCACCACCAGCCGGCTCGCCGGCGGCAGCACTTTCCGGAGGGAGCACCGATGCGGACCGCTGAACTGGCTGTCGGACTGAAGATCCGCGAAGCCGGCTGGCTTTCCACCTTCCAGGACTTGGGCCGGGAACATTCCGAGTACATGGGCGTCCCGTGCGGCGGTGCAGCCGACCAGCATTCCGCCTCCGTGGCCAACATCCTGGTGGGCAACCTCCGCACCGCCACGTGCATCGAGATCATGGGCGGCCGCTTCAGCTTCATTCCCGATTCCCCGGTGCTGGTCGCCGTCACAGGCGCCCCCGCGGACGTGACCGTCAACGGCGAGGCCGCCGCCATGTGGGAGCCGGTCTGCGTCCCCGCCGGCGCACGCGTAGTCATCGCCAACGCGCGCGGCGGCATGCGCAACTACCTCGCGTTCAGCGGCTCCCTCGAGACCGGCCTGTTCATGGGCAGCGCCGCGCCCGAGGCGCGCATGGGATTCCCGCAGCAGATCGGCGCCGGGCAGGACCTGCAGCTGCGAACCAGTTATGCCGGATTCGAACACCCCTATCTCTCCCAGCCCCTCTTCCGGCTGCCGGTACCCGTCCCGGCCTTCAGCCCGGGCACCTGGCGGATCGACATCGTGGAGGGCCCGGAGACCGACGCCGCACCCGGCATCCGGGAACTGCTGTCCTCGCGCGCCTACACCGTGACCGCGAAGTCCAACCATGTGGGCCTGCGACTGGACGGTCCGGTGGTTCACCCCGAGGGCCTCGGCGAAATCGTGTCCCACGGTGTTCCGATCGGCGCGTTCGAGATCCCGCACGGGGACGAGCTCATCATCCTGGGCCGCTACCGGACCCTCACCGCCGGCTACCCCATCGTCGCGTTCGCCACCAAGGCGTCGCTGCCCCTGCTCGGCCAGGCCCGCCCCGGCCAGCAGATGACCTTCAACTGGGTCAGCAGCAGCCAGGCGGTGGAACGTTTCCGCGAGGAGCAGCGGCTGCTCGGCGTGCTCGAGGAGCGCGTCGCCAGCTTGTTCGCCGCGGTCCGCCTGCCGCATGCATCCGCATTGGCCCCCAGCCCGGCGGCAGCCTGAACTTTCCCGAGCGGTGCTTGACCCGGCCGGAACAAAGATGAGAAACTTTTCTCATATGAAATGCAAATCTCACTGCGATTAGGAGCGGTACATTGGGACTTCTCGAAGGCAAAGTTGCCATCATCACCGGTGCAGGCACCGGCATGGGGCGTTCCACCGCTGCCCAGCTCGCCGCCGAAGGCGCCAGCGTCGTGCTGGTGGGGCGCCGCGGCGAGGTGCTGGATGAAGTGGCCTCGGCCATCACCGCCGACGGCGGCCGGGCAGTCACCCGGGCCGCGGACATCTGTTCCAAGAACGACGTCGACGCCCTGGTCCAGTGGGTCGGTAAGACTCTGGGACCGGTGGACATCCTAGTGAACAACGCCGGCAGCGCCAGCAAGGTGCTCAATGTCCGCTGGATCAGCCAAGAGGAATGGAACGACGTCCTGGACGTGAACCTGAACGCGGTCTACCTCCTCACCCAGGCCGTACTGCCGGACATGCTGGCCCGCAAGACCGGCACCATCATCACGGTCTCCTCCCTGGCCGCCGTCAACCCCAACCTCCTCGGCGGCGCCGCCTACGGTGCTGCGAAAGCCGCGGTCCGGAACTTCATGACCTACCTCCACAACACCTTCCGCAACGAGGGCCTGCGCGCAGTCACCATCCTGCCCGGCGAAACCGCAACGCCCATTCTGGACAACAGGGCGCGGCCGCCGCGGCAGGAGGAACGCGAAGCCATGGTCCAGCCCGACGACGTGGCCCGGGCCATCCACCTGGTGGCCACCCTGCCGCAGCGGACCGTCGTCCAGGAGCTCGTGATCGCCCCGACCGTGCAGCGCGACACCTCCGGCGACATCGAAATCAGCCGCTGGACGGGCGCCCCCGCAGAGGAAGTCCCCCAGCCATGAAACGCCGCCGCACGTACGTAACCACCGCCGTCGCACCCGGCGCCGCCGCACCGACCGCCGTCGCATCCGCACCCGCCGCCGTCGGTGCCGTACAGACGGCCGCAAGGGCCGCCGTCGGCCCCGCCCCAGCCAGCCATCCCACGATCCGAAACAGGACCACCATGACCCTTGAACCAGCCACCGCCCTCGTCAACGGCTTTCAGCCCTCGGAGGCCGTGCTGCGCGTGCAGCGCACCTCGCTCCGGGTCCAGCAGCCCCAGTCCAAGGGCGACCTCGTGTCCCTGGCCATGGGCGAGCCCGACTTCGACACCCCCGTGCAGGTCCGCGCCGCGGCGGCCAAGGCCCTGGAGGAGGGGCACACCCACTACTCGCCGTTGCTCGGCGAGCTGGTGCTTCGCGAGGAGCTGGCTGCCCGTATCGGCCGGCTCCTCGGCGAGGTGGCCAGCCCGGGCGACGTGCTGATCACGCAGGGCGGCACCGCCGGCCTGTCCGCAGCGATCCTCGGCATCGTCAACCCGGGAGACAAAGTGGTCATCCCGGACCCCACCTACTCGCTGTACGCGGACCTCGTAAGCATGGCCGGCGGCGTCGTGACGCCGGTACCGCTGGCGGATGACCTGCACTGGGACCTCGAGGCGCTGGCCACGGCGCTGGAAGGCGCCAAGCTGTTCGTCTTCTGCAACCCGTCCAACCCCACGGGCATCGTCCACACCCGCCGGGAGCTCGAGGCCCTGGCGGACATGGTGGCCGGAACCGACACCCTGGTGCTGTCCGACGAGGCCTACAGCGACCTCGTCTACACGCCCGAGCCCTTCGTCTCCGCACTGGAGATCGACGGCCTCCGCGGCCGGACCATCTACTGCCAGACCTTCTCCAAAAGCTACGCCATGACCGGCTGGCGCGTCGGCTACCTGTGGGGTCCGCCGTCGGTCATCGCCTCCGCGGCCCGGGTCCACAACACCTTCAACGGCTCCATGAACACCGCCGTCCAGCTGGCCGCCCTGACCGCACTGAAGACCTGCGGGCCTGACATCGAGCGCATGCACGCCTCCTACGCCCTGCGCCGGGAACTCATGGCCACCGGGCTGGGCAGCATCCCCGGACTCACCGTCAGCTCTCCGGAAGGCGCCTTCTACCTCTTCCCCAAGTACGACGTCGACCTGCCGGCGGCACAGATGGTGGCGCACCTGCGCGACTTCGGAGTTGCGGTCCGGCCGGGCAGCGAATTCGGCCGGAACGGCGAATTCCACCTCCGGCTCTCCTACGCCGCCAGTGCCGACGCCATCACCGCCGGCGTCGAACGCCTGGCCGCCGGCCTCGCAGCCCTCCGGTAATTTCCATGCAGCTGACAGACCCGGCATCCGGCCTGCGCACGGACACCCAGCGCAGCAGGGCCCTCCTGATCAGCGCCGCGGGAACTCTCTTCGGCGCGGGAACGTCTGCGTCGATGGCCGAGGTTGCGGCCAGCGCGGGCATCTCGACCGCCACCGCCTACCGGCATTTCGCTTCGGTTGACGAGGTGCTCGCGGCCTACCGCTTTGAGGTGGGCCGCGAGCTGCTGGAGTTCAGCCTGGCCCAGGAAACGCGCGGCCAGGAGCTGCTGGATGCGGTCTGCCGGAAATGGGTCGAGCTGGTGGTCCAGCACGGCGGCTCGATGATCCACACGCGTTCGGCCGAGGGCTATCTGGCGCGCGTGCGCCAGGGCGCCTACTACCTGACGGTGCAAACGGAGGCGCTGCGGCGTCCGCTCGACGAGGTCACCAAGGAGCTGGGCACCGTTCAGCAGGACGAGACTGCCCTGTTCCTGTGGAACGTCTTCTTCGACCCGCGCGAAATCTTCGACCTCATCCGCAGCATGGGCCTCACGCCCGAACAGGCTTCGGACCGCCTGGTCCGCACCTTCACCGCAGCACTGCGCGGATGGATGCCGGCCCAGGACCTAAGCTAGGTGGGTAGTAACGAAAGGGTGCCGATCCATGCGTAGTGACACACAGCGCAACCGCCGACAGCTCGTCAAGGCTGCCGGCCAGCTGTTCGCAGCCCGGCGCGGTCCGATCAACATGTCGGACATCGCCAAGCACGCCGAGATCTCCACGGCAACTGCTTACCGGCACTTTGCCTCCGTGGAGGACGTCCTGGCCGAGTACCGCTTCGGCGTCGGCGAAAGGCTCCGGGATTTCAGCCTGAAGCAGGAATCGACCGGGCTTGAGCTTCTCGAAGCCGTCAGCCGCAAGTGGGTGGACCTCGTGACCCGGCACGGCGGGGCGATGCTCTACACCCGTTCCGGCGAGGGATATCTTGCCCGGCTGCGCAAGGGCGCCTACTACCTGACCGTCCAGGCCGACGCGCTGGAGCGTCCGCTGCGGGAGGCGTGCAATGAGCTCGGCCTCGAACCGCTCGGCGACGAGGCCATGTTCCTGTGGAACATCCTGTTCGACCCCCGCGAAATCCTCGACCTGATCCAGACCGTGGGGCTGAGCAAAGACCAGGCCACCATCCGGCTCATCGCCGCACTCAAGGGTGCCCTGGCCGGGTGGAACGAGGACCGGTCACGCGGGGAAGGTTCTGTGGCCAGGGCTGGCGATTCAGATAAGGCCGCCGGCTCCGACGCTTCCAGCTCCGATGCGGACGCCTCGCCTGCTGCCGATTCAGATAAAGCCGCCAGCTAGGATCCCAGCCGGAACGCCTCTGCCCGCAGGCCTGTTCCGCGGGTAAGCTCACGCAGCCGGTCGGCCGTAACGGCCGTCAGTGCGGCGATCCGGAAGATGTCCATTTCCCCGCTGCGCAGGACATCCACGACGTCGGCCCGCAGCTGCCGCTCGGCGCTTTCCTTCTCCTCGATCACCGTCTGCAGCTGCTCCGCCAGGGCGACGAGCCCGGCAACATGCTGCTCGCGTGAGAGGCCGGGAAAGTAAGACTCGGAGAAGGCCCTGCCCGTCTTCTTCACCTCGGTGACCTTCAGGCCGGTTGCGGCGGCGACGGCTGCCGCTGGCACTCCCCCGGCCACTGCTGCCGCCACGGCCTCGTTGCGCCGGCTCAGCAGCGCGCGGATCCGGCTTTGGCGGTGTGCCCGGGCGGCCTTTTCCTGGGTCAGCCTGCGCTCGGGGCCCGGGGCTCCGCCAGCCGATTCCGACCGGCCTGCTGCGGCCACACCGGCAGCGGCCCCGCCGGCGGCGGGACTGGCGGACGCAGCACGGCCGGACGCGGCCCGGGCTGAGACAGCCCGGGCCGGTGCGGCGTTGATGCCTGGCGGAGCGGCGCGACGCCGCGGCCGGGCATCAGGAATGTACGTCACGGCGCTGCAGGCCCTCAACCAGTTCCCATTCCGCTGCCCGGTTCCGGAAGGCCGGCATCATGCTTCCCTCGAGGAAACGGCAAACAGTGTCGTGCGCACCGACGGGCGCCCACCCGCCGCTGACCGGACAGTGGGTACCCGTGGTGGCGGTAACGGTGCGGACGCGGGTGCTGATTACTTGGCCTATGGTGCGCAGCATCAGATTGCTCCTGTGGCGGGTGTGGATGAGTCAGGTGTTGAGTCTGCAGCGAACGAGATGAGGACCTTGCCGGAGCGGCGTGCGTCCTTGGCGGTGTTGAACGCCTCCAGCGCCTCGCCGAACGGGTACTCGTGGGTGATCACGGGATCCACGAACAGGCTTCCGTCAGCGAGCGCGGCAAGGACCTCGTCCATTTCGGCGTTGAAGCGGAAGGAGCCGAGGAGGTCCAGCTCGCGGGTGATGGCGAGTGAGATGGCCACCGGCTGCGCTCCGCTGGGTAGCAGGCCCACCATCACCACTTTGCCGCCGCGCATCGTGCCGCGGATCGCCGAATCCAGTCCGCGGTGGTTCCCGGACGATTCAATGGTGACGTCGGCTTCCACGGCGGCGATAGCATCGGCGTCGGACGCCAGGATGGTGCCGGTGGCACCCACCAGGCGTGCGCGCTGCAGGGGTTCTTCATGGACGTCGACGGCGATAATTTCGGCCGCGCCCGCACGCTTGAGGACGGCGACGGCCAGGCATCCGATCGGGCCGCTGCCGATCACCAGCGCACGTTTGCCGCGGACGTCACCGGCACGGGCCACGGCGTGCCAGGCAACGCTGGCCGGCTCGGCCAGGGCGGCCGCGCGCAGCGTCAGCCCTGCCGGCAGGGGCCGGAGCATCCGGGCGGGCAGGGCGGCGTACTGGCTGAAGGCACCTTGCGTGTGCGGATACCGGGCCGCGCTGCCGAGATAGGTGCATCCGGGCGACAGGTTGGGGCGGTCCTGCGGGTAGCGGGCACCATTGCCGCCGGGTGTGGCCGGGTGGACCGCCACCCGGGTACCCGCTGCCGGGCCCGAACCGTCCGCCGCCGCCTGCGTTACCGTGCCCACGACCTCGTGTCCGAGGACGAGCGGTTCACGAAGAATGGATTCGCCGGCGGCGCCGTGGAGCCAGTAGTGAAGGTCGGAGCCGCAAATGCCGCCGTAGGCGATCCGGACCACGGCCTGGTCACTGCGCGGTGCGGCGGGCTTGATCGGATCGAGGCGGAGGTCCTCCACGCCGTGGACGACCAGTGCTGCGCTGGTCTGTTGCTGGGGTGCGCTGCCTTCCTGGGCTGGGCAGCCTTCTTGGGCTGCGGCGGGCAACGGGCTGCGGAGTTCAGTCATGTCAGACCACCGCCGTCATTCCGCCATCGATGAAGATGGTCTGGCCGTTGACGTACGCGGAAGCATCCGAGGCGAGCCACTGAACGGGTCCCATCAGGTCCTGCACGGTCCCCCACCGGGCGGCCGGCGTGCGCTTGCAGATCCAGGAGTTGAAGTCGGGGTCGTCCACCAGGGCCTGGGTCATCTCGGTATGGATGTAGCCGGGTGCCACCGCATTGATCTGGAGCCCGGCCGCAGCCCATTC
This sequence comes from Arthrobacter globiformis, assembly GCF_046536215.2. GTDB lineage: Bacteria > Actinomycetota > Actinomycetes > Actinomycetales > Micrococcaceae > Arthrobacter > Arthrobacter globiformis_E. The sequence continues at coordinate 1,937,008 of NZ_CM143421.1, forward strand.
GGCCGTCATGGCCCGGGTCAGGTTCCGCAGGCCGCCCTTGGCTGCGGTGTACGCGCCGATGGTGGGGCGGGCGAGGTCGGACTGGACGGAGCCGATGTTGACGATCTTGCCCCGGGCCCTCGGCAGCATCCTCCGTGCCACTTCCCGGCCCACCAGGAAAGCACTGGTCAGGTCGGTGGAGATCACCCGGTTCCAGTCTTCGACGGCGAGCTCCAGCAGCGGGACGCGGTGCTGAATCCCGGCGTTGTTGACCAGAATGTCCAGCTCGCCGAGGCTCTCCTCGATGTGCGCGATACCCTGCGCGACGGATTCCTCGTCCGTAACGTCGAAGGCCACGGCATCCACCCGGTCCTCGCCGAAACGTTCGGCGAACACCTTGCGCGTCAGCTCCAGGCGGTGCGGGTCGAACCCGTGCAGCACCACGCTTGCGCCGGCGGAGGCCAGTCCTTCCGCCAGGGCCTGTCCGATGCCCCGCGAGGAGCCGGTGACCAGGGCACGACGCCCCGTTAGATCAAAGGGTGTGGGGGTGTCCATCTGCGCTTCCTTCATCCCTGCCTGGTGAGGCGCTGCGCTTCTCTGCAGCGGCGGAAATTGGTTCCCCTTCAGCGTATGCGCCAGCCAGCGCTAAAACAAGAATAATTTCTCATTTGAGCGGAGATTCTTATCTGCCATGAGCGCGCGGGGCCTCGGATGCAGAGCGGGAGGGCGGACACAACTGCGAGTCAGTTGGGTCCAGGCGAACCCAAAAGGCCCCTCGGGACCGGGCATGGTGCCGGGTCCCGCGGGGCCTTCGTATCGGGAGGAGGAGGACGCTACTTCGGCGCGATGGTCCAGTCGCCGTCGGAGTTGACCTGGACGAAGCCGGGGGTGAGCTTCACGGTGCCGCTGTAGTCGCCGATCTTGTTGACCGCCTGCTCGGGAACCTCGCTGCCGAAGCCCAGCACGACGAAGTTGCTTTCGCCCTTGTTGGTGATGGCTGCCTTGTCCGTGGCCACGTCCCAGTACAGGACCCTGTCGCCGTGGCCGCTGACCTTGCCCGTGGACGAGGGAACGCTGTCGATGTCCTCGATCTTCAGGGTCCAGGCGGAGTCGGCACTGATGTTGAATTCGGTGGTGGGCGCGCCCGCGCTGGTGTCCACGAGGTGCGACCCGGCGTAGGCGCCCGTGGTGTTGACCAGCAGAATCTCGGCACCGTTGGTCTCCAGGGCAGTGTTGCCGCTGCAGGCCTTGCAGGTGAACGTGACCACGGCCGGAAGGCCCTTGAGGTCCACCGTCTTGACGGCGTCGCCCGTCCCCGTCAGCGTCTTGGCCTCGAGGTGCGGCCTGTCTTTCCCGGCGGCTGCTTCCTCGGTGGTTTCCGGTGCCGCCGACGAACCGGCGGCGGTCTCCTGTGTGACTGGCGCCGCGGAGATGATCGGGGGCGTGGCGGCCTGCCGGACAACAGCGGCGGTGGCGACGCCAACGAACACGCCGATCACCAGGCTGACCACCACATAGACCACCGTGACCACAACGGCCACCTTCTTGTGCTGCGCATACCCTGCCAGCGGCCGGCGGTTCTTGTCCGTCTGCTTCCCGGCCAGCGTAATGATCAGGTCCACCAGCGACCACCAGCCCAGGCCGCCCAGCGTCAGCAGCTTGGCGATGCCCGTTCCGACCTTGCCGAGATAGAAGCGGTCCACGCCCAGGCCGCCCAGCAGCAGGGAGAACAACCAGGTGACCAGGAAGGACTTCTGCGGTTCCGCCCCATACTGCCCCGGGAAGGTCCCGTACTGCCCCGGATACGCCTGCCCAGCGTTCTGCCCGTCCAGCAACTGCCCGTTCGCATACTGCGGCGCGCCGTAAGTGGTGTAGTCGGAGGGCGGCGGCGGGGTTGGGCCGGGGTGGCTCATTGCGGTCCTTTCAGGGCAGGCGACGGCAGGGGTCGCCGAGGTGGCAGAAGAGAGAGGTGGGCAGTGCGGAAGGTGTGGTGCGGAAAGGGTGTGACACATGGCTTCAAAAGCCCGTTTACCTAAGGCTTTATGGCTTGCACATATGCTGCTGTCCCCCAGTTTGACGCTTTGGCGTCACCGCCCCCAAGAAGGGATGATACAGGGCTTCCGGATGCCACACAGGGACGCCACGGCGCGTCCCGGACGACGCGCCGCAAAGACGTACGACGACGGCGGCCGCCGCCCGCCGTCGTCGTCCTTTTGTTTCCTTTACGGTCAGCTGAGCCGCCCTACTTTGGCACGGCTCCGATCTGCTGCATGAGGCTCAGCGTGTCCGTCGATCCCCAGTGTTCGGCCACCTTGCCGTCCTGCACGCGGATGATGTCGATGCCCGAGAATTCCACCGATTTGCCGGTGGCCGGGACCCCCGCGAAGTCGCCCTGGTGCGTTCCGGTCAGTGTCACGTGTGCGGCCTCGAGGTCGCCGTCGGCGAGCGCCGGCTCGCTGGTCTTCACCGCGAGGTCCGGAAACGCTGTCCGGACCGCATTCACGTAGAACTTCACGCCCTCCTTGCCCGGCGGCTGGCCGGGGAATCCCTCCTCGTGGTCGACGACGTCGTCCGCCACCATCTCGTCGATGATCGCCAGGTTTCCGCCCGTCAGCACCTCGTCGTAAAAACGCCTGATCAGTCCGCTTCCGCCAGCCATCTCCGTCTCCTTTGAGGTTGTGGCCGTATATGGCAGCTGCATTGTCCTCCTGCCCCGGTACGGCTTCAATGGCCGATTGGTTACCGGACAACTCGGCCATCCGGGCAGGAAAGGGTTCAAAATGTACCTAGGGGACATACCAGGAAACGCAGCACGAACGGAGGGAATTATCATGGCTGGCCACTTCGAAATCATCGATGCTTCCGACGGCGGCTTCCGGGTCCGGCTTCTGGATGGCACAGGAACCCTGGTGGCGACCTCGGTCAAGTACCCCACCAAGCAGGCGGCTGTGGCCGGGATTTCCTACACGAGGGAGATCGCCGGGACAGGCCTCATCCGCGACATGAGCCGGGGCGGCCACGGGGAGATCATCATCCCCAAGTCGCGGTTTGGCCACGCAACTGTAAGGATCCACTCCCACACGCGGTTCCCGGCCGCGGACCACGCCGAAGCTGTCCGCGGACCGGCATTCCGGGGGCTCCGCTAGAAGTTAACCTTGTCTCGCCCCTTCAGCTGGAGCATTTCGCGGGCTTCGTCCGGGGTAGCCACCTCGAAGTTGAGCGCCTCGAGGATGACTCGCGCCCGGGCGACCTGTTCCGCGTTGGACGTGGCAAGCTGGCCGGGACCGATCCACAGCGAGTCCTCCAGCCCCACGCGGACATGGGAACCCATGGCGGCACCGATGGTGGCGAGCGGCATTTGGTTCCGGCCCGCACCGAGGATTGACCACTCGTAGTCCCTGCCGAAGAGCCGGTCAGCTGTGCGGCGCATGTGCATGAGGTCCTCGGGGTGGGCGCCGATTCCGCCGAGCAGGCCGAAGACGGACTGCACGAACAGCGGCCCCCTGGCCAGTCCGCGGGAGTGGAAGTGTGCCAGGTTGTTGAGGTGCGAAATGTCGTAGCACTCGAACTCGAAGCGGGTGCCGTTCTCGTTCCCGATGCCGAGGATTGTCTCTATGTCCTGGAACGTGTTCTTGAAGACCAGGTCGCGGCTCTTCTCGAGCCCTTCGCGCTCCCAGTCGTGACCGAACTCCGCGAAGCGTTCCAGCATCGGATAGAGGCCGAAGTTCATGGACCCCATGTTGAGTGAGGCCAACTCCGGCTTGAACAGCGCTGCTGGCTGCATGCGCTCCTGCACGGTCATGTGCGGTGAGCCGCCGGTTGTGATGTTGATGACGGCGTCGGTATTCCTCTTGAGCTTGTCCAGGATGGGCGCGAAGTGCTCCGGATCCTGTGACGGCCGGCCATCCTTGGGGTCGCGGGCGTGCATGTGCACGATCGCCGCGCCCGCTTCCGCGGCACCGATAGCCGCGTCCGCGATTTCGTCAGGTGAAACCGGCAGGTACTTGGACATCGACGGCGTATGGATGGCGCCGGTGACAGCGCTGGTGATGATGACTTTGCGGGCGGCAGCCATGAGGAAACTCCTTGGTTGGAAACGTTCGGGTGGCTCAGTAGAGCTTTTCTGTGTTGCCGTCGACGGCGAGGGCCTGGCCGTTGACGTTGCGCGCGAGGTCGCTGGCGGCGAAGGCGGCCATGTTGGCGATGTCCTCGGCCTCAATCAGCCGGCCAAGCGATGACTGGTCGTGGTACAGCTTGGAGACCTGGTTTTCCGGAAGGTTCAGCATCTTCGCTTTGGCGGCGATCACGGCCTCGATTCGCGGACCGTTCACGGCCCCGGGGCAGATCGCGTTCACCCGGATTCTGTCCGGTCCGAGCTCGATGGCGAGCGTCTTCGTCAGGCCCACCACCGCCCACTTCGACGCTGAATAGGCGCTCCGTCCTGCCATGCCCAGCCGGCCCGCGGCGGATGACAGGTTCACGATCGAGGCGTCGCGGCCCTCCCGCAGCAGCGGCAGGGCGTGCTTGATGCAGAAGAACTGGCCGTGGATGTTGACGTCGAAGGTGGCCTTCCACGCCCCGGCATCGAGGCTCTCGATCGGGCCGGTGGGGCCGGCGATGCCGGCATTGTTGACCAGCACGTCCAGGCCGCCGAGCTCGACGGCGACCGCCGCCATAAGCTCCCGGACCTGGTCCTCGTCGGAGACGTCACTCACGGCTGCGGACAGGCCGCTGACGCGGGCCTTCTCGACGGCGTCGGGGTCGATGTCGGTCACGAAGACGGCTGCGCCGAACTCCTGGAACTTCTTGGCGATGGCGAGGCCGATGCCGTTGGCTCCGGCGGTGACCAGCACCCTTTTCGAGCTGAAATCCATGCGGGCTTTCCTTGTCAGTAAACGGGGAGGCGGGTGGGCTGGCCCTGCCCATCGGCAGTCAGGGCCAGCCACCTGCCTGCGGTGGGGTGTCAGTGTGCGGCGGGAACGCCGTCGGGCTTTTCAGTGCCGCGCTTGAGCATCAGGGACAGCAGGGCACCCAGGGTGCACATGGCCACGATGAACCAGAGGCCGGAGAGCTTGGAGCCGGTGGCGTCCTGCATGAAGCCCATGACGTAGGGGCCGAGGAAGCCGCCAAAGAGTCCGATGGTGTTGACGAAAGCGATGCCTCCGGCGAGCGCGGAACCGCTGAGGCGGGTGGCCGGGTAGGTGAAGAGGATGGGCTGCAGTGCGAAGAAGTTGAAGGCTGCCAGGCAGAAGCCGATCATGCCGAGTACCGGCCCGCCAATGGCGCCGATGGCGAAGCCCGCGATGATGCCCACCATGGCACCGGTGACCAGGATCCGGGAGCGCTTGCCGTCGGTGGCGTACCGGGGAATGAGCAGGGCACCGGCGGCGGAGAAGATCCACGGGATGGCCGTCAGCAGGCCGATCTGCAGCGGGTTCAGCTTGCCGTAGGTGCCGATGATGGACGGCAGGAAGTAGGACAGCGCGTAAACGGCGATCTGGTGCGTGAAGTAGACGCCGACTACCAGCAGGATCTGCTTGTCCTTGAGCGCATCGCGCAGGCGGTGGTTGCCGGAGGCGTCGGCGCCGGCCTGCTCCTCGGCGGCGATGCGGGCCTCCAGGTCTGCAGCTTCGGCAGGGCTAAGGAACGTGGACTTGCTGGGCCGGTCCGGGAGCTTCTTCCAGACCACCCAGGCCAGCAGGCAGGCGGGCAGGCCTTCAATCAGGAACATCCACTGCCAGCCGTGCAGGCCGGCGAGCCCGTCCATGGTCAGCAGCAGACCGCCCAGCGGAGCACCGACGATGTTGGCGATGGATACTCCCAGCAGGAAGAGGCCATTGGCTTTCGCCCTGTCCTTGACCACAAACCACTGCGTCAGGAAGTACATGACTCCCGGGAACAGGCCGGCCTCCGCCACACCAAGCAGCATGCGCATGATGTAGAAGGACCATTCCCCTTGGACGAACGCCATGCCCGCGGAAATGAGGCCCCAGGTGATCATGATGCGCATGATCCAGAAGCGGGCACCCACCTTGTGCATGATCAGGTTAGAAGGGATTTCCGAGAGCGCGTACGTCAGGAAGAACAGGCCGGCACCGATGCCGTAGGCCGTGGCGGAGATACCGAGGTCGATCTCCAGCCGGTCCTTGGCCATTCCGATATTGGTGCGGTCCAGGAACGCCATGATGTAGGCGGCGACCAGCAGCGGCATGATCTTCCGGAGGATGACGCCATTGATCTCCTTGGGAGTGCGCATCGTCGTTGGGGCGGATACAACTGACATGACAATTCGTCCTTGAATCAGGGCCCGCGGACATTGCCGGTAAAGGGCCAGGGGCATGACGGGATGGGGCAGTGTCTTGTTCTGTGAGGTTCCGGAACGTCTGCTCTGGAACTTGCCTGATGGAGTGATACTTGGTTTCTGGCGGACTTTCAGTGGTCCGGCGCGTTGCAGCCGCACGTCCTGCCCAGGTGGAGCCTGTGCGGGCAAATCAGGGAGTTGTATGTATTGCTTGGCGCGTCGATCCGTTTCAGGAGCATGGCGAACGCCTCCTGCGCCATCTCCTTCTGGGGCTGGACCACGCTAGTCAGGTTGATCAGCCCGGACCTGCTGTGCGGCAGCCCGTCGCACCCGGCAACCGCCACGTCCTGCGGAATCCGCAGCCCCTGGGCCAGGGCGTACTCCATGACCCCGATGGCGAGTTCGTCACTGCCGCAGACCACGGCCCGGGGCGGTCGGTCGGATGAGAAGAGCCGTTCCGCGGCAAGCTGGCCGCCCTCGTTGTTCACCCTGGTGCTGATCCGGCGCTCCCCGGTGACCGTGACGCCCGCCGCGGCTGCAGTCCGCACGAATGCCTGTTCCCTCGCGAGCGATGCCGTGGAAAACCGCGGCCCGATCACTGTGGCGATGTCCGTGTAACCATGCCCCAGCATGTGCTCCATCAGGAGCGTCGCGGCAGCGTCGTCGTCGATCCCCACAAAATCACTCTGCAGAAAATCTGCACGGCGGGACAGACAGACATAAGGGATTCTTGCCGACCGCAGGGTGCGCAGCGCAGTTGAGTCCTCCCGGAGCGCTGCGGCGAGGATTATCCCGTCAACGTTCCGGTTGGCCAGGGTCGCCGTGACCTGGGCCAGCACCGCAGGATCGTCCTGCGTGGTGGCCACAAACACTTCATAGCCTGACTCTGCCGCGGCGGTGATGATGCTCTGTGCCCACCGCGGGAACATCGGGTTGATGATGTTCGGAAGGATCAGGCCGATGACCCGGGTCCGTTGCGGGTCGGCAGCATTAGCTGACTTACGGGGCCTGAAGCCCAGCTCGTTCGCAACGCCGATTACGTGCCGCCGGGTCTCGGTGGAAACGCCCGCCTTGCCGTTCAGGACGTAGGACACCGCGGCTGCGGAAACACCTGCAGCCCTGGCCACCGCAGCCGCAGAAACGGGGGCTGGACGCGCGCCAGAAGCTTGAGTTCTGATGTGCTCGGCCATGGTCAGTCCCCTTTCTTCGACGCTGAGTGAATGTGACCTCAGTTACGGTAATCGGGGTCAAAAGCGTTAAGCAACGTTAAGTTCCGGCGCAGGCCGCACCGACCCCGGCGCCGACCGTAGATTCGATCTGACGAATTCCCCGCACTGACAGTAGGCTGACAACCACGGCTGAAGACATCCGGCCACTGGATCGAACGCATCGCACCCCGGAGCTGCCGCCATGACCGAACCCGCCACCGCCGAAGCCGTCCTGCGCCGCATCGCCGCCGACAGGCTCGGCCTGCAACATCTCCGCGACGGCCAGCTCGCCGGGATGACCGCCCTCGCGTCCGGCCGCGACGTCCTCGCGGTGATGCCCACCGGTTACGGCAAGTCAGCCATCTACCAGGTTGCCGCGCTGTTCATTCACGGCGGCTTGGCCCACGGCGGCACGGCCAGCGGCGGCGCGGAGCACCCCGACGAGCCCGCAGCCGACAACGCAAGGCGCGGTCCCGCCGTCGTCGTTTCCCCGTTGATTGCACTGCAGGAAGACCAGCTGGACGGCCTGCTGGAGGACCTGGGCGGGGAATCCGCCGTCGCTATCAACTCCGGCCGGAAGGATTCCGAGGTGGAGGACGCATGGGAGGCGGCCGAGCGGGGCGATGCCGCGTTCCTCTTCCTCGCGCCCGAGCAGCTGGCCAAGGCCGGGACGGTGCAGCGGCTCGCGGCCATGGACGTGGCGCTGTTCGTGGTGGACGAGGCCCACTGCGTCTCCTCCTGGGGGCATGATTTCCGCCCCGACTACCTGCGGCTGGGCGAGGTCCGCGGGCAGCTCGGCAACCCGCCCGTCGCTGCCCTGACCGCCACCGCCTCTCCCCCGGTCCGCGACGAGATCCAGCAGCGCCTCCGCATGAAGGACCCGCTGGTGCTGGTCCACGGCTTCGACCGGCCGAACATCCGGCTCGACGTCGTCCGGCACCTCGAGGAGCGGGACAAGGAGCGTGCCGTTGTGCATCAGGTGGCCGAGCTCAAGGGACGGCTTCAGGGTCCGGGCCTCCTCTACGCCGCCACGCGCAAGGACACCGAAACGTACGCCGCCGAACTCGCCGAACACGGGCTGCGGGCCGCCGCCTACCACGCCGGCCGGAAGCAGAGCGAGCGCGACGAGGTCCACGAGAAGTTCCTCGACGACGAACTCGACGTCGTGGTGGCGACCACCGCATTCGGGATGGGCATCGACAAGCCCAACGTCCGTTTCGTCATCCACGCCGACATCCCCGAGTCCCTCGACGCCTACTACCAGGAGATCGGGCGCTCCGGCCGCGACGGCCAGCCCGCCTCCGCCGTGCTGCACTACCGGCCCGAGGACCTTGGCCTCCGCAAGTTCTTCGGCACCCACAAGCCGGACGAGGACGCGCTGCTCGCGGTCCTCACCGCCCTCCGCGCCGCCGACGGCCCGGTCACCCAGAAGGCGCTCGCCCGGCAGACCGGCATCCCCGGACGCCGGCTCACCGGGCTGTTGAACGAACTGATCGAGACCCGCTCCGTGAAGGCCCTCAAGCGCGGCGTCCGGCTGGAACCCGGCGCCAAGCTGCCCAAGGTGGTGGAACACGCCGTCGAACTCGCCGAAGCACGCCAGCGCGTGGACCGCTCCCGGATCGAGATGGCGCGCGGCTACGCGGAGACGGACGCCTGCCGGCGCCAGTTCCTGCTGGGCTACTTCGGCGAGGACCTTCCCGAACCGTGCGGCAACTGCGACAACTGCACCGACGGTTCCGCGTACGAGGAGGATTACGACGACGGCGCCGCGGCTGCCGCGGGCGGGGAACCGTTCCCGCTCCAGGCCGCTGTGGTGCACAAGGAATGGGGTGCGGGCATTGTCATGCGGCACGAGGAGGACGTGATCACCGTGCTGTTCGAGCAGGAGGGATACAAGACCCTCTCCCGCCAGGCCGTGACCGACGGGAAGCTGCTCACCCTGGCGACGTGACGCCGTCGTACCTGTCCGGTCCCCACCCAACTGGCTCGCAGTTGTTGTCGTTTTGGAGCCTCAAAACGACAACAACTGCGAGGCAGTTGGGGTGAACCGCGGACCGTTGACATGTGACCAAATAGTCACCTATTCTGGCCGTGTGGACGCCGTATTCAAGGCCCTCGCCGACCCCATCCGCAGGGACCTCCTGGACGCACTCTTCCTAGAGGACGGCCAGACCCTCAGCGCGCTGGAGGCCCGGTTCGAGATCACCCGTTTCGGTGTCATGAAGCACCTGAAGATCCTGGAAGAAGCCGGCCTCGTGGTGACCCGGCGCCGCGGCCGCGAGAAGCTGCACTTCCTCAATCCGGTGCCCATCAGGCTCGTCCACGACCGGTGGGTGAGCAAATATGCAGAACCATGGGCCGCTGCGCTTAGCGACCTCAAGACCCGATTGGAAAGTCCCATGGAAAAGATCTTCGAAATCTACATCAAGACCACTCCGGAACGGCTCTGGGAAGCCATCACGGACAGCGACATCCGCAGCAAGTACCAGTTCGGGAACACGCTGAAGTCGGACTGGACGCCGGGTTCACGCTTCGAGATGGGCAACCCCAAGGCCGGGGAACTGCTGGGCGAGGGCGAGAACCTGGAGGTCGATCCTCCGCGCCGGCTGGTGCAGACCATGCGCGCGCTCTGGGGCGAGGACGTCAAGGCCGAGGGCACCTCCCGCGTCACCTGGGAAATCGAGCCGGTGGGCGATGACTCCTGCCACCTCACCGTCACACACGACCAGCTCCGCGAAGGCGCCAACGAACAGCTCTATGGCGGCTGGCCGATGATCCTCTCCGGCCTGAAGACCTGGCTGGAGACCGGCGAAAAGCTCACCACGCCGGGCTCGCTGATGTACGGCTGAGCGGCGGTTCCACGAGCGGCGACGGGCGTACTGGGTAGGGTTGTTTAAAAGCCCCGCCCCGCAACGCCCGCCCGCAGCGCCCAGGAAAGAGGCAGCATGGAAGTTCCCCCAATCGTCTGGACCCTCACGATCGCCGGAATCGTCGCGCTCCTGGCCTTCGACTTCTTCTTCCACGTCCGCAAGGCCCACACCCCGTCGCTGAAGGAATCCGCCACCTGGTCCGCCATCTACGTGGGCATGGCCCTGGTGTTCGGCCTCGGCGTCTGGCTGTTCGGCGGCTCCAAGATGGGCACCGAGTACTTCGCCGGCTACGTGACCGAGAAGGCGCTGTCCGTGGACAACCTCTTCGTCTTCCTGATCATCATGTCCAGCTTCAAGGTGCCGCGTGCCGACCAGCAGAAAGTGCTCCTGTTCGGCATCGTCTTCTCGCTGCTCGCCCGGACCGGCTTCATCTTTCTCGGCGCCGCGCTGATCAACAGCTTCGCCTGGGTGTTCTACATCTTCGGGCTGATCCTTCTCATCACAGCGGGCAACCTGCTCAAGCCGGACAACCACGACGACGACAGCGAAACCCTCGTGGTCCGGCTCGCCAAGAAGTTCCTCCCCGCCTCCGAGCATTTCGACGGCGACAAGCTCTTCACCGAGGTGGACGGCAAGAGGGTCCTCACTCCGATGCTGCTGGTGATGGTGGCCATCGGCGCCACGGACATCCTCTTCGCGCTGGACTCCATCCCGGCCATCTTCGGGCTGACCCAGAACGTGTTCATCGTCTTCACAGCCACGGCGTTCTCGCTCATGGGCCTGCGGCAGCTGTTCTTCCTGATCGACGAACTCCTCGACCGGCTCATCTACCTCTCCTACGGCCTCGCCGCCATCCTCGGCTTCATCGGCGTGAAGCTGATCCTGCACGCCCTGCACGAGAACAACCTGCCGTTCATCAACGACGGCGAACACGTCAACGTCCTCGAAATCAGCACCGGCCTGTCGCTCAGCGTGATCCTCGGCGTCCTGGCCGTCACCATCATCGGATCGCTCCTCAGCCCCAAGGGCAAGGCCAAGACGATGGTCTCCGGCGCCAGGCGGCACGCCACCACCTACGTGGACCTCAACTACGAGACGGACATCGCCGAGCGCGAGCGGATCTTCGACAAGCTGGTCCGCGAGGAGCAGGAGCTCAAGAAGCTTCCGGAGAAGTACAAGCGGCTCATCCGGAACGAGACCGAGTTCATGGACCTCATCCGGCAGGCCCACACCGAGCACGACCAGGCCCTCGAGCGCGCCGGCGAAAAGTAGCCCGCCAACCACAACACGGGGTCACTTAGCGCCCAATAAACCCTTTGTATTGGGCGCTAAGTGACCCCGCGTTGCTGTGGGTGCCTGATGGATTAGTGCCTGTGGAGGAAGTGGCGGATCTTGTCGCCGAGTCCTTCCGCGGTGCGGCCGCGACCCATGGAAGAGGTCCGTCCCGTGGTGGAGGGCCTTGTGCCCCGCGTGTATCCCCTCGAGTATCCACCCGTGGTTCCGTGGGTGGTCCGTCCGGAGATTCGTCCTGCAGCGTTCCTGATCATGTTGCCCAAGTTCATGATGAACTCCTTTGGTTGTGCGTCTGTTCAGGCTGCGACCGGCTTGAGGACCGGTCTTTCCCGACTCTACGCGCGTCCTCAGGGCGTGGCTACCGCGGAGTATCAGTCCCCACAAAGCAACGCGGGGTCACTTACAGCCCAATTCCGCGGCATTATTGGGCTGTAAGTGACCCCGCGTTGGTGTTTTCCCGGCCGGCGGAAAGCGGGTGTTTATGCGCGCAGCGCTGCCGCTTCCCGTGCCAGTTCTGTGATCTGCTGCCAGTTCCCGCTTTCGACGGCGGCGCGCGGCGTCAGCCAGCTGCCCCCGACGCAGCTGACGTTGGGCAGCTTAAGGTAGTCGGGCGCGGTGGCCAGGCTGATGCCGCCGGTGGGGCAGAACGTCACCTGCGGGACCGGCGCACCGATGGCCGCCAGGTACGACGGGCCACCGGCAGGTCCGGCCGGGAAGAACTTCATGGTGTCCAGCCCGCGCTCCAGCACGGCCATCACCTCGCCCACCGTGGCCACGCCCGGGAGCACCGGCACCTCAAGGGAGAGCATGTGGTCCAGCAGTGACGCCGTCACGCCGGGGCTCACCAGGAACTGCGCGCCCGCGGCCACCGCAGCATCCGCCTGGCCCGGCGTGAGGATGGTGCCCGCGCCCACCAGGATGTCCGGAACCTCGTTGGCGATGGCCTTCAGGGAGGTCAGCGCCGTGTCCGTCCGAAGCGTGAGCTCGATGATCCGGACGCCGCCGTCGGCCAGGGCCCGGGCGACGGGAACCGCGTGCTGCGGGTCGTCGATGGTCACCACGGGAATGACCGGGGAGATGTTCAGAACGCTGGTGGCCTCAGCCATGGTTGATCTCTTTTCTCAGGCCGTCCAGCCTGTGCGTGTCGATGATGCTGTACCAGTGGGTCAGGAGCCTGGCGAATCCGGCATGCTCCGCGAGTCCGGAATCGAAGACGCTGCGGCAGCCCAGCAGCGCTGTAACGACGTCGTCGGCGGACCGCGACGCGGGCAGTGCCGCGTGCAGTTCGGCGGCCAGTGGGTCGTTCAGTTCGTCCGCGGGCGCGGTGGCCACGTGCCGCATCCAGGCCGCCACGGCGAGCGCCGCCCACCGGGGTTCGCAGCCGGCGTCGAGGTTTCCGCGCACGGTGCTTAGCAGGCGCAGGCCGATCTTCTGTGACCCGTCGCTGCCCACCTTGGCCGTGGTGTGGCCGAGCGCGGGATTAGCGAAGCGGGTCAGCACCCGGGCGCAGTATTCATCCGCGTCGAGCCTCTCCGGAAGCGTGATGGTGGGCAGGACGTCCTCGGCCATCATGCGCCGGGCGGCGGTGCGGAACGCTTCCTCAGCCACGGCGTCGCTGATGGTCTCCTTGCCGGCAGCGAGGCCGAGGTAGGCCAGCAGCGAGTGGCTCGCATTCAGCAACCGCAGTTTCGCCGCCTCCCAGGCCGCGACGTCGCTGCTGAACAGCACGCCGGCGGCCTCCCAGCGCGGGCGGCCCGCGGCAAAGTTGTCCTCGATAACCCACTGCATGAACGGCTCGGCCACCACGGCGGCCTCGTCCCGCAGCCCAAGTTCACGTTCGACGGCGTCCAGGTCACCCGCCGTCGTGGCCGGCACCATCCGGTCCACCATGGTGCTGGGGAACGTGACGTTGGCATCCAGCCAGGCGGTGAGCGGTCCGGCTTCGACGGCCGGCAGGGCTGCCGCGAAGGCACGGACCAGCTTGCCGGTGAGTTCACCGTTGCCGGGAAGGTTGTCGCACGAGACCACGGTGAGCGGGCCGGCCCCGGCGCGCGAACGCTGCTGCAGCCCGCGGGCGATCTGGCCGATGGCCGTGAGCGGCGCACGCCCCTCGAGGTCGGCCCGAACGTCGGCGTCCGCGAGGTTGAGCGAGCCGCTCTGCGGATCGATCCGGTAGCCCTTCTCCGTGATGGTCAGCGTGACCACCAGGGTCTCCGGCGCTGCGATCAGGTCCACCACGGCGGCCGGGTTGTCCCGTCCGGAGATGGCGTCCACGATGCTCGACACCACGCGGAGCGGTGCCGCGCCCTCACCCCGTTCGGCCACAGTGAACAGCCCGTCCTGCGGGGCAAGCTGCCGGGCAACGGTATCCGAGCGCTGGGTGACGCCGGTGATCCCCCAATTGGATTCCCCGGCGGCGAGCATGGCGTTCTCGGTGAAGACGGCGGTGTGGGCGCGGGCGAAGGCGCCCAGGCCCAGATGCACGATGCCGGGCTTCAGGCCGTTGGCCCGCAGCTGGGCGCCCGGAAACACGGCTGCGTCTCCCGAGCTGCTGCTCAGGTTGGCACTGCCCAGGTTAGCGGCGCCCAGGTTGGCACTGCTCAGGCGTGCGATGACAGCTCTCCTTCGGACGTCCCCAACGGCTGCGCGCCCAGCACGTGGGCGCGGGTCTGCTCGAAGCTGGGAATGAAGCCGGTGCCGCCCTTGCCGCCTACCACGAGCGATGCCGCGGCAGCCCCGTACCGGACAGCTTCGGTAAGGCTGTCGCCGAGGACCAGCCGCGCGGTCAGCGTGCCCACGAAGGCGTCGCCCGCCCCGGTCTGGTCCACCACTGCCGGAGCGGGGATAGCTTCGATCCACGCGGACTCGGTGTCGCTTTCCAGCTGGATCCCCTCGGCCCCGCAGGTCACCGCGACGTTGGCGGTGCCCAGCGAGCGCAGCTTCCCGGCCGCCTCGACCGGCGAGGACGTGCCCAGCAGGGCGGACGTCTCCCCCGGGAACGACGGCGTGACCAGGAATGCCTCCGGCGCCAGCTCAACCACGGCCGCCGTCGCATCCTCCACGGACGTGAGCCGCGGCCGGTAGTTGGGGTCAAAGACGAACCGGCGGGCAACCTCGGCTGCCCTGTAGACGGCGGCCCGGGACGAAGACGAGATGGCACAGGCGATGCCGCCCGCGATCACGGCGCCGGCTGCGGCAAACACGTCCGGGTCGACGTCGTCCGGCCCCAGCGTGGAGCCGACGCTGCCACTGCGGGCGTAGGAGAACTCGCGCTGCCCGTCCGGGTCGCAGTGCACCAGGTACACGCCCTGCTGGCCGGGCCGGAACTTGAGGAGTTCGGTGGAAATGCCGAGTTCAGCGATCCTGGCGGCGACCGCCTTGCCGAGGTCGTCGTCGGGCAGTACTGCCAGCAGCGCGGTGCGGGCACCGGCCGCAGCGGCAGCCGCCGCGACGTTCAGCGCGTCGCCGGAGATGCCGAGCTGCGCCGGAACGCCGTGCCCGAACGGGACGTCGGTGGCCACTTCGAGGAGGATCTCCCCCATGGCGACGACGTCGAACGGCTGTGCTTGAGTCGAATTACTCACCAGTCATGCACCGACCCGTCGAGGCGGCGGTTGATGGGCAGGTACTTGGGGTCGAACACGAACTTCGCGGCGGCTTCCTCGTCGAACTCGACGCCGATGCCCGGAGCGTCGCCGGGGTGCATGTAGCCGTCGGTGAAGGTGTAGGAGGTCTTGAACACCTCGTTCGCGGGATCGCGGTGGCCCATGTACTCCTGGACGCCAAAGTTGGGAATGCTCATGTCCACGTGCAGCGCCGCGGCGAAGGACACCGGCGAGAGGTCGCCCGCGCCGTGCGAGCCGGAACGGACGCCGTACAGGTCCGCCAGTGAGAAGATGCGGCGCAGGTGCGTGATGCCGCCGGCGTGCGAAACGGAGGTGCGGATGTAGTCGATCAGCCGTTCGGTGATCAGCTGCTGGCAGTCCCAGATCGAGTTGAAGACCTCACCCACGGCGATCGGCGTGGTGGTGTGCTGGCGGATCAGGCGGAACGCGGACTGGTCTTCGGCCGGCGTCGGGTCCTCGATCCAGAACGGGCGGAACGGCTCCAGCGAGGCGCCGAGCCGGCCCGCCTCGATCGGCGTCAGCCGGTGGTGGACGTCGTGCAGGACGTGCACGCCGTAGCCGAACTGTTCCCGCACATGGGCCATCATTTTCGGCGCGAAGTCCAGGTACGCCGTCGTCTCCCACAGATCCTCCTGCGGGATGTTGCCGCTGGCAGGCTCGTAGGTCTTGCCGTCAACGGGCGCGATCCCGTAGGTCTTCTCCAGCCCCGGCACGGCAGCCTGCGCGCGGATGGCCTTGTAGCCGAGGTCCAGGTGGTGCTGGAAGTCGGCGCTGAGATCGTCAAGCGACGAGCCGCTCGCGTGCCCGTAGACCATGACGCCCTCGCGGGCCGCGCCGCCCAGCAGCTCGTACACCGGCATGCCGGCGGCCTTGCCCTTGATGTCCCAAAGTGCGACGTCGATCGCGGCGATCGCGGTCATGGTCACCGGCCCGCGGCGCCAGTAGGCACCCTTGTAGAAGTACTGCCACGCGTCCTCGATGCGGCGGGCGTCGCGGCCGATCAGCAGCGGGCAGAGGTGCTCGGACAGGTAGGACGCCACGGCAAGTTCACGTCCGTTGAGGGTGGCGTCGCCGATGCCGGTAATCCCGTCCTCGGTTTCGATAACGAGCGTGACGTAATTCCGTCCTGGCGACGAAACCACTACTCGTGCGTCGGTGATCTTCACTGGTGGGGTCCTTTGGGTGTCTAGAAAATTGCAAGTAGGTAGCAGCAGATGGCGTTATGAGCCTTCAGAACGCCATCTGCTGCTACCTAGTTGGGTGAGGAGAGGCGGAGCATGACCTTGCTGCTGCCGGCGGCCGGGTCCGCGGAGACCCGCATGGCTTCCGCGGCCTGGTCGATGCCGAACTTGTGGGTGATGACGGGTGAGACGTCCAGGCCTTCGGACATCGCCTTGAGCGCGTCGGTGATCTCGTCCGCGAACCGGTAGGAGCCGATCCATGTGATTTCCCGGGTCACGAGGTCGCCGAGGGCAGCCGGGGCCGGCGCGCCGGGCAGGTTGCCTACCTGGACGATGGTGCCTCCCCGGGCGGTGGCCCGGAGGATGCCGCCGAGCACTGCAGGGATGCCGGTCGCCTCGAACACGAGCTCCACGTCCTCGGGCAGCGTCGCCCCGCCGGAGAGGTTGCGGACCTCGTCGGCGCCCATGGCCTTCGCGATCTGAAGCGAGGCGTCGTTGATGTCCGTGGCGATGACGGTCCGGGCGCCGGCGTACTTGGCGGCCGCGATCACCAGGGAGCCGATCGGCCCGGCGCCGTTGACCAGCACGTCACGGCCGGCGAGCGAACCCGCCCGCCCCGCCGCGTGGAGGGCGACGGCGAGCGGTTCAGCAAGTGCCCCGCGGAGGGTATCCACGCCGTCGGGAAGCGGACGGATCTGCGACGCGCGGACCAGCTTCCGTTCGCTGAAACCGCCGTCGGTGTGCGGATCGAATGCTGCCGATCCGAAGTAGCGGATCTGCGGGTACAGGTTGGTCCGGCCGCTGAGCCGTTCCGGCATGATCCCGTCGCCCACGAGTTCTGCGGGGTGGACTGTGACCGGCTGGCCGACGTCGAGGTTTTCGACGCCGTCGCCCAGCTGGGCGATCCGGCCGGCCACCTCGTGGCCGAGAACGAGCGGGGACTTCAGCTGCGCGGTTCCGGAGGCGCCGTGGCGCCAGTAGGAGAGGTCGGAGCCGCAGATCCCGCCCCATTCGACATCGAGGACAACCTCGCCCGGCCCGGCGACGGGCTCGGGGCGTTCGTCGATGCGGAGATCGTTGGCGCCGTGGACGACTACTGCTTTCACGCGGCGTCTTCCAAGCGAACCAGGTCGCGGCCGCGGACCTCGGGACCAACAGCTGCGGAGACCAGCGTGATCAGCGAGTACCCGATGAGCATGGCGGCGAGCGGCCACCAGTGCCCGGTGACGGCAGTCAGCGTGGCGGCGAGGATCGGGCCGATGGCGGTGGCGAGGATGCCGCCGATTTCCTTGGCCAGGGCGAGCTGGGTGAAGCGGGTGCGGGCTCCGAAGAACTCGGCCATGGTGACGCTCTCCATCGAGAAGAGGCTCAGCACGCCCAGGTTCAGGCCGGCGACGACGGCGATGGTGACGAGGGTCGGGTTGCCGCTGGTGACCATGAGCATCATCGGAATCGCGAACACGGCGGTGACCGAGCTGAGGATGATGTACAGGGGCCGGCGGCCGAAGCGGTCACCCAGGATGCCGATCAGCGGGATGGTGGCGAAGCCGATGATCGAACCGATCATGATGGCCGTGGTTCCGACGGACTTGTTCATGAGCAGCACCGTGGCCAGGTAGCCGATGAGGAAGGTCTGGATGAGGCCCGAGTTTCCGGCCTGTCCGAAGCGGAGGCCGAGGGCGATCAGGAAGGACTTGCCCTTGCGCTGGTGCAGCGCGGCTTCGATCGTGCTGGTGGACCGGGTGGTGTGCTTGGCTTCGTTGACTGCGGAGGTGTTTGCTTCGGCGGCGAGGTCGCGCTTGGCGAGTGCGACGCCGTCGACGACGTCCTCACGCTGTTCGAAGACCGGGCTCTCCTTGAGGGAGCGGCGGATCCAGACAGCGAAGATCATCAGCAGGAAGCTGGCGAGGAACGGCAGGCGCCAGCCCCAGGTCAGCAGCTGGTCCTCCGAAAGTACCGCCACCAGGATGGCCCACAGCGCGGAGGCCGCGAGGGTGCCGGAGTTGGTGCCGAGGCAGACGAGCGAGGAGATCAGGCCGCGGCGGCGGGCCGGAGCGTATTCCGCCAGCATCACGGTGGCGCCTGCGATTTCGGCGCCGGCACCGAAGCCCTGGATGAGTCGCAGGGCCACGAGGAGGATGGGGGCCCAGATGCCGACCATGGCGTAGGTGGGCAGCACACCGATGAGGGTGGTGGATGCACCCATCAGCGCGATGGTGATGAAGAGGACCTTCTTGCGGCCGATCCGGTCACCCATGCGGCCGAAGTACACGGCGCCCACCAGGCGGGCCACGTAGCCGACGCCGTAGGTTGCCATCGCTGCGATGAGGCCGATGACCGGGCTGACGTCGGGGAAGAAGATCTTGTTGAAGACGATGGCCGCGGCCAGCGAGTACAGCTGGAAGTCCATGAATTCCATGGCCGTGCCCAGCCAGCCGGAAACGGCGACCTTCGCGAGGTCCCTGGTGGTCCTCGTTTCGGTCTTGGCGGTGGGCGGTGCGATGCTCTCGGTCATCAGTTGCTCCTTTGCAGGCGATGAAGAAGGGGAGTTGGAGAGTTCTGCCGGGATGCGGCCGGCTGGGTGGACAGGAGAGCTGTCCTGCGGCCGATTGCTGACTACCATACAAGCACTACCATTCTAGTTTGTCAACGATGGCTACACTGGATGCATGGCAACCGGCAAACCCGAAAAAGGGCAGTCTCCGCGGCTTTCCGTGCGGGACCAGACTCTGGATACGCTCCGGCGTCGCATCATCTCCCTGCAGCTCCCCCCGGGCGAGCCCCTGTCCGAGAACGAACTCGCCCAGGAACTCGGTGTCAGCCGGACACCCGTGCGTGAGAGCCTCATCCTGCTGCGCGAGGAGGGCCTGGTGCAGGTCTTCCCGCAGATCGGCTCGTTCGTCTCGCTCGTGGACCTGGGCCGGGTGGCCGAGGCGCAGTTCGTCCGCGAGGCCATCGAATGCGCGTCCCTGAAGGATGCCGTGGTTGATGCCACGGGACTCGCGGGGCTGCGCGAGATCCTTGCGGCGCAGCGTGACGCCGAGGCCAGCGGCGACGTCGAGGAGTTCTTCCGGCTCGACGAGGACTTCCACCGCGAACTCCTCCGCCTGGCAGGGCACGAATCCGCCTGGACCGCGGTCAACTCGGCGAAGGCCCACCTCGACCGCGCCCGCCGGCTCAGCCTCATCGACACCCGCCCCGTGTCCACCCTTATCGATCAGCACACCGCCGTGGTGGACGCGCTCGAAGCCGACAACCGCCCGGAAGCCGACAGCTCCCTGCGGGTCCACCTGCGCGGCGTCTTCGAGGACGTCAAGCGCATCCAGGCATCCTCACCGGAGCTCTTCTCGGACGGCACAACCTCCCGCCCAATAAGGCGCAGCATCGCCCGGCTCTCTTAATCCCTATTCAAGGGGACGCCTGGGGCGGACAGGTGCTCTCGGGGTTCGACGTGGCCTTGGTCCCTGCCGTCTCAGGCATCCGGAAGCGTGCTCCCCACCGTCTCCCTAACCTCGCAAGCTCGGCCCGGGAACCCTGACGGTGTGGGCCCATTCGTGAGCGTCACGTCCGCTCAGCGGGCGTCTACGCGACCGAGCACGCGGAGGATGTCAGGGAGACGGGCCGGAGTGGCCTATATGAGGACCAGATGTGCGCTTACCCCTGCTTAACCAGCGCAGCCTCGAGGTTGATCTTCACCTTGTCGCTGACCAGGAGGCCGCCGGCTTCGAGGGCCGCGTTCCAAGTCAGGCCGAACTCCTTGCGGCTGATGTCGGCCTCGGCCGAGAAGCCAGCGCGGGTGGCGCCGAACGGGTCGACGGCCACGCCGGTGAACTCGACCTCCAGCTCAACAGGCTTGGTGACGCCTTTGATGGTGAGGTCGCCCGTCAAGGTGTAGTCCTCGCCGTCGCCGTCAATGTGCGTTCCCGTGAAGGTCATCTCCGGGTATTGCGCGACGTCGAAGAAATCCTCCCCCTTCACATGCGCGTCGCGGTTGGCATCACCGGAATCAAAGCTGGCGGTGCGCACGGTGGCATGCAGCGACGAGTCGGCCAGGGAGTCGCGCACATGGGCTTCGCCGGTTGCTTCCCGGAACCGCCCCCGGACCTTGCTGATCCCGGCGTGCCGTACGCTGAAGCCGATCTCACTGTGGGACATATCGAGTGTCCAGATTCCGGGGGTCAGGCCTGCGGGAAGAGTCATGACGCATCTCCTTAAATAGGAAAAACCTGCTGGTCAGTGCGATTTCAACACTGGTTTAGCCCGGCGGTGAAGTCAAGGATGAGAACCTTCACCAAAGACTCCTAGCTAATTTTCAGGAAACTTCCCTAGCCTTGAAGCAGGCTCACCGCGTACCCCCATCCGTGGTGGTCCTGCCGCTAGGAGAAGCCCCGCAAAGCCGTCAGGCAATGCGGGGCTCTCTGCGTTTCAGGGCCTCATCCGCGTGGCACCGCCGGCTCCGCCCCGCCGGCCAGTACGATCGATCGTTGAATCGACAGCCAGCGCCTCGGGAGTACACCGCCTTGCACCAAGCACCACCCCGCAAAAGGAACTGGCTTGCAGCCGGCGCCCTTGCCGCCGTCATCCTGGCCACCACCGCCTGCGGCGGGGCCATCAGCGCAACCCGGCAGCCGCCGTCGGACGCTGTCCCCGGCGGATCAGCCGGCAGCGCACCCGGCTACGCCGTCAAAGCAGCCGACCTCCTCGCCACCCTGCCCGTCAAGGGCCGCGCCCCGAAAACCGGCTACGACCGGGAGGAGTTCGGCCCGGCCTGGTCCGACACGGACCACAACGGCTGCGACACCCGTAACGACATCCTCGCCCGGGACCTCAAGTCCACAACGTTCAAACCCGGGACGAAGAACTGCATCGTCCTCACCGGCACCCTCGCCGATCCGTACACGGCCACTGCCATTGCCTTCACCCGCGGGAACAAAACCAGCAGCGCGGTCCAGATCGACCACGTCGTTGCCCTCAGCGATGCGTGGCAGAAGGGCGCCCAGCGACTCAGCAAGGCGCAACGGACCGCCTTCGCCAACGATCCCCTCAACCTGCTCGCCGCGTCCGGCCCCGCCAACCAGCAGAAGTCCGACGGCGACGCCGCCACCTGGCTGCCCGCCAGCCGCGCCTACCGCTGCCCCTACGTCGCGCGGCAGATTTCGGTCAAGGCGAAGTACAAGCTGTGGGTGACCCAGGCCGAACGCACCGCGATGGCCTCGGTCCTGGCGCAGTGCGGCGGCACTGTTGCCGGAAGTGCAAGGGCCGGCGGCAAGTAGGCCGGAACCAAGTAACCGCAACTCAGCCCTGCTCGGGCACCTCGCCTGCGAACGGGTAGTCGTCATCGTCGTTGCCGGGCGTGCCTGCGGCCTGCTCGATGGCGTCGGCCTCGGCTGATTCATCGGCGGAGAGGTCAGGGGCGGCGGCAGGACCGTTTGACCGGAGCGGGGTCCGCTGCTCCAGGGCATCCGCCTCGGGAACGTCCTCCGGCAGCGGCCGCTGTTCCTCGTCCCCGGACTCCCCGCCCGCCGACTGGCGCTGTTCAAACGCGTCGACCTCCGGGACTTCGAGCGGTGTTTCGTCAGGCTGGCTGTTCATGGATCTCCTCCTGCGGTGGGTCCGTCCCTTCCATGAGTCTGGCCCTACTCCACGACGACGGCAATGGGGCCGCATGCTGCCCAACCTTTTCGGCCGGTACAGCATGCGGCCCCGCTCCGCTGCCGCGCGTCATTTCCGCTGCGTCAGCTCCCCCACTGCGTCAGCTGAGGTATCCGTTTGGGTTCAGCACGTACTTGGTGGCGGCGCCGGCGTCGAACTCGGCGTACCCCTTCGGTGCTTCGTCCAGCGGAATCGGCTTCGCGTTGACGTTCTTCGCGATACTGACCCGGTCGTTGAGGATGGCCATCATCAGCTGCCGGTTGTACTTCATCACCGGACACTGGCCCGTGGTGAAGCTGAGCGACTTCGCCCAGCCCGTGCCGAGGCTCAGGCTCAGCGCACCCTTCTTGGCGGCGTCGTCGATGCCGCCCGGATCGCCCGTCACGTACAGCCCGGGGATGCCCAGCGCACCGCCTGCCGCCGTGATGTCCATCAGCGAATTCAGCACCGTGGCGGGCGCCTCCTTTGCACCCTGGCCATGGCCTTTCGCCTCAAAGCCCACGGCATCCACAGCGCAGTCCACCTCCGGCACGCCCAGGATCTGCTCGATCTGCTCCACCGGGCCGCCCTTGGTGAGGTCCACCGTCTCGCAGCCAAAGCTGCGGGCCTGCGCCAGCCGGTCACTGTTCATGTCGCCCACAATTACGACGGCGGCACCCAGCAGATGCGCGCTCGTCGCCGCTGCCAGTCCAACAGGGCCGGCCCCCGCCACGTACACGGTGGAGCCGACGCCGACCCCCGCTGTCACGGCGCCGTGGAAGCCCGTGGGGAAGATGTCCGAGAGCATGGCAAGGTCCAGGATCTTCTCCATGGCCTTGTCCTTGTCCGGGAACTTGAGCAGGTTCCAGTCCGCGTACGGCACCAGGACATAGTTGGCCTGGCCGCCCACCCAGCCGCCCATGTCCACATAGCCGTAGGCGCTGCCCGGCCGGTCCGGGTTCACGTTGAGGCAGATGCCGGTCTTGCGCTCCTTGCAGTTCCGGCACCGGCCGCACGAAATATTGAACGGCACCGAGCAGATGTCCCCGACCTTGATGAATTCGACGCCGGGCCCCACCTCCACCACTTCACCGGTGATTTCGTGGCCCAGCACCAGGTCCGGTGGCGCCGTGGTCCGGCCGCGGACCATGTGCTGGTCCGAGCCACAGATGTTGGTGGCCACCGTTTTGATGATTGCGCCGTGGGGAACCTGGCGCCCCACGTTGGCCGGGTTTACGCCCGGCCCGTCCTTAAGTTCGAAAGTGGGGTAGTCGATATCAATGACTTCCACCTTGCCGGGTCCCTTGTAGGCAACGGCTTTGTTCCCTTCCATCTCTTTCCTCCTGGCGTCACGGACCCTTCCCGGTGAAGGGTCGGCGGTGAATTCATGAGTGATGTGATGCGCCCTCCAGGGCATTCCCTTGAAAGGCCGGACGACGCCGTCGGGCCTTAAAGGTGGAGGGTGAGGCCAGTCTAGAACGGTGCCCGCAAAGGGTCCATGGGGCGCCAGCCGGAAATTGAGAGCAGACACTCAGGGCCGCCGGTCCGGCACCCGGCGCCACCTTCCTGACTCCGGCGATGCGCTGCCGGGGTCGCTGCCGGCGCCTAAAGGTTGGGGCGCTGTAATTACGTCAATTACGCAACACAATTGGGTCTTTTTGATCCGGCTCATCCGTCCTACGTTGGGAACAGCGAGTCGCCCAGCCGGGGCGTCCGGAACCTTGGAGGAATCCCATGAGCACGCATGTAGCCGATTGCAGCGTCACCAACTGCTCCTTCAACGACCACTCCGAATGTAACGCCGAGGCCATCACGGTGGCCGGCACAACAGACCACGCCTCCTGCGCCACGTTCATTGACACCGGCACGCATGGTGGCCTTCCGAAGGTCCTCGCCGGCGTCGGCGCATGCCAGCGGGCCGAATGCATCCACAACGACCACCTCATGTGCAAGGCACCCGAAGTCCACGTTGGCCCGGGCCCGGACAACGCCGACTGCCTCACCTACTCCCACAACGGCCGGCAGGCCACCCACTAACCTGGGCACCACTGCGCGTTTACTGACCTGCGCATCCACTGAACTGCGCAGGAATGTAGGGTCCCCCCATTGGGCCGGCTCCGGCCGGTAAGGCTTGATTGTCATAGCCTCTTGCTAGATTCGAATCAGCGCACCGGGAACCGTCCCGGAGCGAGGCTGCCAATGGGGAGGCCCCATGTTCCTGCTCGACCCAACCACGCCTGGAGCACCAGCTGATCTGGTGTTCTCAGCCAGCGATCTCGTGGCCGCGAGCGAATGCGAGTACCGCACGCTCCGGATCCTCGACGAGAAACTAGGCCGCTCCCCCAAGGCCGATTTCCCCGCCGACGATATGCAGGCACGGGCCGGCAAGCTCGGCGACGTTCACGAGCACAAGGTGCTGGCCTCGCTCATCGGGGAATACGGCCACTGGGATGCCTCGCGCGGAACCGGGGTCTACTGCGTGGACCGCGGAACCACGGACCGGTCCGATTTGGCGGACAAGGCACGGGAAACCGCAGCCGCCCTGCGCACCGGTGCCGACGTCGTCTTCCAGGCCACATTCTTCGACGGCGAATTCCTCGGCTACGCGGACTTCCTGGTACGGGAAGACGCTGCTTGGCAAACCGAGGAGGCCGTGGGCATTTCAGCGGCGGGACCCCGGCTGTCCAAGGGTGACGCTGCGGACCGGTATGAGGTCTGGGACACGAAGCTCGCGCGGCATGCCAAGGTGGGAGCCCTGCTGCAGCTTGCCGCATACGGCGACCAGCTGATCAAGCTTGGGTTGAAGCCGGCCCCGCGCGTCCTGCTGGTGTTGGGCAACCTTGAGCGTAGCACCCACTCTCTGGCGGATCTGCTGCCTGTATACCGCGAGCGCCGGGCACGGTTCCGTGCGCTGACGGCTGCGCACCGCAACGGTGAGGCTCCGGTTGCGTGGCAACAGCCCGGCGTCAATTGCTGTGGCCGGTGCGACTACTGCGCCGAGCAGGTGGCCGGGCACCGCGACCTGCTGATGGTGGCGGGCATGACCTCCGTCCAGCGGAAGAAGCTCGTCGCGGACGGCATCACCACCATCGACGCCCTCGCCAAGATGCCTCTCCATCTGGCCACAGGCTCGCGACGGCGCCTGCGCGACCAGGCCAGGATGCAGACCGGTTTGGAGCCGGCCGACGGCTCACGAACCTTCGTGAAGGAAGGCCAGCCTCACACCGTCACCTACAGAGTGTTGGCAGACAACGCGCTGGCCGGCATCCCGGCCCCGAGCGACGGAGACATCTTCTTCGACTTCGAAGGCGACCCGCTCTGGCAGGATCCCGCAGGCCAATGGGGCCTGGAGTACCTCTTCGGCGTGATTGAGGCCCCCTTGCCCACCGATCCTCCCGGCCAGGAACCTGTCTTCCGGCCGTTCTGGGCCCATTCCCGGGCCGGTGAACGGCAGGCGTTCCTTGACTTCCTCGCCTACGTGGAGGAACGCCGCGCGCAGTATCCGGACATGCACGTCTACCACTACGCCCCTTATGAAAAGACCGCCCTCCGCAACCTGTCGCTGAATCATGTGGCCGGCGAGGACGTGGTGGATTCATGGCTGCGGGACGGGCTTCTGGTGGACCTCTACGCCACGGTCCGGCATTCGCTCCGGATTTCCGAGGCCTCGTACTCCATCAAGAAGCTCGAGCCCCTGTACATGGGAGACAATCTGCGGTCCGGGGACGTCAAGGACGCCGGCGCTTCCGTGGTGGCCTACGCCGCCTACTGCGAAGCGCGGGACGCCGGCCCAGAGACGCGGTCGGAGGCAGACGCCATCCTCGCCTCGATTTCCGACTACAACCAGTACGACTGCCTTTCCACGCTGCGCCTCCGGGACTGGCTGCTGCAGCTGCGTGGCGGTGCGCCTGTTGCTCCTGCGGAGGCCGGCGCTCCTGCGGAAGCCGGCGCCGGGACGGCAGCTGGGCAACCGCCGTCTGACGCCGTTGCGGACGCGGAACCTTCGCCGGAGGAGGCAGGCCTGCGTGCCTTCCTGGACGCCATTCCGGACCACCGCGAGCTGACGCCGGACGAGCAGGCCGTGGCCATGGTCGCGGCGGCCACCGGCTATCACCGCCGCGAGCGCAAGCAGTTCTGGTGGGAGCACTTCGACCGCCTCGAGTCCGAGGTCGACCGGTGGCGCGACGAGCGCAACGTGTTCATCGTGGAAGCGGCCGAGGTGGTCTCGGACTGGGCACCTCCCACTTCCCGGGCCCGGACCGAGTCCCGCACCCTGCGGCTCACCGGGATCATGAGCGAGGGCTCGGAGTTCAAGCCGGGTTCCACCTGGTTCCGGATGTTCGAGGACCCCCTGCCCGAGGGTCTCGGGGAGATCGACGGCGGGCGGACCCCGCGGCGCACGGCAGCCAGTCAGCCGGCAGGTGCACCCCACGAGGCCACCATGCCGCCCTCGCGCGACGGGATCTTCGGCACGCTCGTGGAAGCTGTTGAGGACCATCCCGGGCAGCCCGGCCGGACGGTCATTACCATCACGGAGAAATCCAAGAAGAAGGTGCCGCCGTACTTCCAGCTGCCCATGGCACTGACGGACGACCGGCCCATTGCCACCGGCAACATTGAGGCCGCACTGGCAGAACTGGCGCGGCTGGTCGGTTCCTCCCTGCCGGAACTTCCTAAACATCCCGGCGTGGACATCCTGCGACGCTCAGCGCCGAGGCTGGCCGGCCTCACGAATCTGCCCGTCGTCGGCAACGACGCCAACGGAAACGCCGACTACGTTTCTGCCATTGCCCAGGCGCTGGAACATCTGGACCGGTCCTACGTCGCGGTGCAGGGCCCTCCGGGCACGGGCAAGACGTACGTCGGCTCCCACGTCATTGCCCGGCTTGTGGCCGCCGGGTGGAAGGTTGGCGTGGTCGCCCAGTCCCACGCCGTCGTCGAAAACATGCTCTGCACGGCGATCGAGAAGGCCGGGGTGGACCGCGCCGTGGTGGCGAAGAAACTGTCCCAACCACACGACGTGCCGTGGACCTGCGTCGCGGACGAGGACGTCGCGCGGCTCCTCGACGGCCCAGACGGCTGCCTGGTTGGCGGAACCGCCTGGACCATGACCGGCCGACACGTGCCGGCCGGGTCGCTGGACCTGCTGGTCATCGACGAGGCCGGCCAGTATTCGCTGGCCAACACCCTGGCCGTTGCCCGGTCCGCGAAGAGGCTCCTGCTGCTCGGCGACCCGCAGCAGCTTCCGCAGGTCACCCAGGGCTCCCATCCGGAGCCGGTCGATGAATCGGCACTTGGCTGGCTGTCGGACGGCCATGCAACGATGCCTGCCGAGCTCGGCTACTTCCTTGCTGATTCCTGGCGGATGCACCCTGAACTGTGCCGCAACGTGTCGATACTCAGCTACGACGGCAGGCTGGAATCAGCGCCGGCGGCATCACTGCGCCATCTCGACGGGGTGCCGCCGGGCGTGGAAACCGTTCTGGTGCCCCATGCCGGCAACACCACGAGCTCAGCTGAAGAGGCTGCCGCGACCGTGGAACTGGCACGCGAGCACATCGGGCTCAAGTGGACGCCGGGTAAGGACGAGCCGATCCGCCGGCTGGAACCCAAGGACATCCTGGTGGTGGCTGCGTACAACGCCCAGGTGCAGACCATCCGGCACGCCCTGGACCAGGACGGCCTGGCCGACTTGCGGGTGGGAACGGTGGACAAGTTCCAGGGCCAGGAAGCTCCGGTGGTGCTCGTCTCCATGGCATGCTCCGCGATTGCTGAGGCACCGCGCGGAGCCGAGTTTCTGCTCAACCGCAACCGGATCAGCGTGGCAGTATCGCGGGGCCAGTGGCGGGCCGTGATCGTCCGCTCCCCCGAGCTCACCAACTACATGCCGTCACGGCCGTTCGCGCTCGAGGAACTCGGGGCCTTCCTCGGGCTCAGCCCGGGTGAACTCAGCAGGGATTAGGTTGGTGGGAAGCTCAGCTGACGACCTGGAAGCTCCTGAAGCCGCCTTCGGCAGGGGAAACCTTCTCGTCGACGTGCGACACCCTGCCCGGCGCCTGGGATGATCCGAGCCAGCGCCTGAATTCGACGATGTCAGGCTGCGGTCCTTCCGCGACAACGGCGACCGAACCGTCGTCGTCATTCCTGACGGAACCGGTCAGGCCCAGCTCATCGGCCTTGCGCGCGGTCCAGTAGCGGAAACCGACACCCTGGACCGCGCCCGTGACGCGAGCGGTGAGTCGGACGCTGTCCGGGTCTGCTGCCTTCGAGTCAGTCATGGAACCAATGTAGCGCCGGCGGGCTCGGTCTCGACAGGCTCGACCAACGGACACGAGGACGGCGAAGCCCCGCTGCGGCAGGGGCTGCAGCGGGGCTTCGGACGGTAGGGAATCAGTTAACGGTGATGTCCCGGGTCCGGTGGTCGTAGCGGATGGTGAGCTGGCCACCGGAGTGGTGCAGCTCGTGGTTGGCACCATCGAACGCGCCGAACGCGCCGTAGTTCTCCTCCCAGGAGCGGTTGAGAGCGATCTTGAAGTTGTAGTAGCCGGCCGGGATCTCAGCCGACAGCTTCCACAGCTGGTCCAGCTCGTCCAGCTTCATCTGCGCTTCGTCGTACTGCGGCGCCCAGTTCTCCGGGGCTCCCAGCAGTGTGTTGAAGTCGCCGGCCACAGCCACGGCGGCGGGCTGGTCGACGGCAGGAGCCTGCGCTTCGGCGTCGGCCTCTGCCTTCTTCAGGACTGCCTTGGCCACCGGAGCGACAGCGTCCTCGATCAGCTTGGCCGCCTTGTCAACAACCTTCGCTGCCTTGGACGGAGCCTTCTCGGCCTTTGCAGCGGCTGCCTTCGCGGGTGCCTTCTTGGCTGCCGGCTTGGCAGGTGCGGCCACCGGAAGCGGCGTGTCGGCCGGGACCGGCGTGCCGGCGTCGAGGGCTGCCGAGAAGCTGGCTGCGTCGGCGAACGCGACCGTCGCGCGTTGTCCGTCCTCGGTGATGGTCCAGCCGGAGCGCCCCTTGACCAGCCAGCCGGCCTTGACCAGCTTGGCCGTGGCGGTGGTCAGCGATTTGTGGCCCCGGGGAATGCCGCCGCTGAGGAGTTCAGCTTCGTAGGCGTTCAGCGGAACGCGGACGAGGGCTTCAGCCAGCACGGCACCGGCGTTCTGCGATTCACCCGACAACACCCCCTCTGCCAGAACGTCCAGCACGGCCTTAAGGCGGATGTTGGTGTTTTCGGCGGCAGTCTTGCGCATGGTTCCCCTTACAGAGCGATTGTTCCCACAGTAGTTTGCCAAGTGCTGGGCAAATCTGGCGACTTTGTTTGGTAAACATTGTGTGTCGTGACCGACTATGACGGGGATTACACCCGAACGGAGCCGAAAATCTCGGTTATTCCGGCGCGCACGCCCGACCCATTTCCACGCGGCAAAAATAGAAAGTAGGCTTACCATATAGAGCGAGGCACCAAACGGAAGGGATGATTTCAGTGAGTGAACACAGCAGCAAGGCAGACGGCTTTATCGTTCCGGACCCTTCGAAACTCCGCGACGACGTTCCCGGCGACGCGGGTGATGACGCCAACGCCATCCGGTTCAGCGAGGAGCAGGCCCTCATCGAGGAGCAGTCGCACGGCATCCGCCCCGAGCGCTACGACGTCCCGGCCGGCGGCCCCACCATGGAGGAAGCCCGCGGCAACATGGACCTTTCCGATGACGTGGGTGACGCGGCCGCCGGGGACAGCAGCGACGACGGACTGCACAGCGGCCAGGAGCAGTAACCGCCGACGTCCACCATCAATACGCGAGAGGGCGGCTGTCAACGACGGCCGCCCCTTCGCTGGGGTAGCCGCCTACCGCTAGCAGCATCCCGCGGAGGCCGCCTTACCGGTCTTGGCGCTATTGGACGTACCCCTCCACCTCATTGACGGGACGGGCATCGGCCTCATTCGGATCGTCGCCCGCCTTCGCCTTTGCCCGGCGCTGGCGCAGCAGGTCCCAGCACTGGTCCAACGCCTCTTCCACCTGCCGCAGCCGCGCGCGGCGTTCAGTCCTGCTGTCGTCGTCCTCATCGGAATTGTCCCCGCCGGCACCTCCGGCCGGACCCGAAGCCGCCGGCTCGCGCAGTTGATGCTCCTCGTCAACCAGCGCCTGGATGCGCTGCAGAATGTCCTGGTTGTCCATCGCCTTCACTCCTTGGTTGCCGCGTGCCGGTTTCACTTTGGGGGGACGGCCGCCGTCGACCGCCCGCCGCAGGGTTGGACTGCCAGCCTAATCACGCAATGCGGTCCGGGAAAGGGGGCAGCCGCCCGTCGCCGGCAGCCCAAAGCACACCCCTGCGCCATCCGAATTTCGGCAGCACTGGCGGCACTGTCGTCGTCTCGTTAGGGTAGACGATAAGCATGCTTAGCATTACCGCAATGCCAGCACCGCCCGGAGCTGATGTTCCTGTCCGAGTTCAACACCACCACGGAGGAGAACCATGACCGACCAGTACACGTTCAAGAATCCTGTCACCGCTTACGAGCACATCTCGCCGCCCAAGCAGCACCAGCCTGAGCCGGGCCTGGACGCCAAGCTTGAACCCAAGGCCGATTTGGGCGAGGACAGCTACCGCGGCACCGGACGCCTCGACGGCAGGAAGGCCATCGTTACGGGCGCGGACTCAGGCATCGGCGCAGCGACGGCGATTGCGTTCGCCCGGGAAGGGGCCGACGTCGTGCTGTCCTACCTCCCGGAGGAGGAGGAAGACGCCACCAGGATCGCGAACCTGATCGAGAAGGCAGGCCGCAAGGCCGTGAAGGTGCCCGGCGACCTCAAGGACGCCGCCACCTGCCAGAAGCTGGTGGACGCCGCACTCCAAGAACTGGGCGGCCTGGACCTCCTCGTCAACAACGCCGGCAAGCAGGTGGCGCAGGAGGACATCGGGGACATCACGGACGAGCAGTTCGACCACACGCAGAAGACCAACGTGTACGCCATGTTCTGGCTCACCCGGGCTGCTGTGCCGCACCTTCCCGCCGGTTCAACGATCATCAACACGACGTCGATCCAGGCCTACAGCCCGTCGCCCACCCTCGTTGATTACGCCACCACGAAGGCCAGCATCAACAACTTCACCAAGGGACTGGCCCAGCAGCTGGCACCGAAGGGCATCCGCGTGAACGCCGTGGCTCCGGGACCGATCTGGACTCCCCTGCAAGTCAGCAGCGGCCAGCCCAAGGAAGCCCTCCCCGAGTTCGGCAAGGACACTCCCCTGGGCCGCGCCGGGCAGCCCGCCGAACTCGCCCCGGCCTACGTGTTCCTGGCCTCGGCGGAATCCAGCTTCGTGGTGGGCGAGACCCTGAACGTCAACGGCGGCAGCCCCACGCCGTAGCTGCTGCCGGGGCCCAGAGCTGCGCATTTCTGCACCACTTCAGGAAACAGCACCGCCGCCAGCCACCGGGAAAACCGCGCCAGCATGCGGGACACCCGGGGCCGGCGGCGTTTCCGCGCCCTGAAAGTGGAGCAAAAATGCCGCGAACCGTCCTATAGTGGCGACTACACGCACCTCCCTGAGCCACTCCCGCAACCCACATCAGGAGAGCCCCATGGAATCCCGCACACTAGGCACACTTTCCGTCTCCAGCCTCGGCCTCGGCTGCATGGGCATGAGCGAGTTCTACGGAACCGGCGACGACAGCGAGTCCGTCGCCACCATCCGCGCCTTCCTCGACGCCGGCGGAACCCTGCTGGACACGGCAGACATGTACGGCCCGTTCACCAACGAGCAGCTCGTCGGCAGAGCCATCGCCGGGCGGCGCTCCGACGTGGTCTTGGCAACGAAGTTCGGCAACGAGCGGCGCGAGGACGGTTCCTGGGTGGGCATCAACGGCCGCCCCGAGTACGTCCGCGCCGCCTGCGATGCAAGCCTGCAGCGGCTCGGCGTGGACCACATCGACCTCTACTACCAGCACCGTGTGGACAAGACCGTCCCCATCGAGGACACCGTCGGCGCCATGGCGGAGCTCGTCGAGGCCGGCAAAGTCAGGCATCTGGGGCTGTCCGAAGCCAGCGCTGACACCGTCCGCCGGGCGCACGCCGTCCATCCGATCACTGCCCTGCAGACCGAATATTCGCTCTGGGAACGCGAGCCTGAGACCAAGGTTTTCCCGGTGCTGGCGGAACTGGGAATCGGCTTCGTGCCCTACAGCCCCCTCGGCCGGGGCTTCCTGACCGGCCAGCTGCGCAGCCCCGACGACTTTGCTGCCGATGATTTCCGGCGGCACTCACCCCGCTTCCAGGGCGAGAACTTCACCCGAAACCTGCAGCTCGTGGACCGGGTCAAGGAACTCGCAGACGAGAAACAGTGCAGCCCGGCGCAGCTCGCCCTGGCTTGGCTGCTCGCGCAGGGCGAGCACATCGTCCCCATTCCCGGCACCAAGAAGCGCGAACGCCTTGCCGAGAACCTGGGGGCGGCCGACGTCGAGCTTTCAGCCTCGGACCTGACCCGCCTCGATGAACTGGCCCCGGCCGGCGCTGCCGCAGGTGCGCGCTACCCGCACATGACCTCGATAGACACCTAGAATCCGCTCCTCCCGGAACACCCGCCGGGGGCATCGGCACCACCGAGCAACCGAGATGAGCAACAGAAAGGGAGTCCAATGACGGGCAATACAGAGGACGACGGCGGCACCGCCTCCCGCGGAAACGCCGGCACGGACCAGGACCTCGCCCACTGGAGCCAGCGGCTCACCCAGGCGCTGCAGATCCTGGACCTGAAAGTGGACCAGGATCTGGTGGCCCGTATCGCCGACGAGTCGTCGCGCGCGGTGAACGGACAGGCCGGTGCGGTCACCGCGCTGCTGGTTGGCTATGCGGCCGGGCTCCAGGCACACGGCAGCAGCGCGTCGCCGCAGGAGGCGGTGCAGTCGGCGGCCGACGTCGCGCTGCGGCTCTGCGAGCACGGAACCGAAGGCGGCCCGGACAGTGAGGGCTGGTCCAGCACCGCCCAGTAGTCCCCCGCCAGTCAGAGCCGCCCTTGCCCCGCCCGTTACGGGCGGGGCAAGGGCGTTAGGGCTTTCGGACCGTGCCGAAGGGGCGGTCGGGAAACGCCGGCCCTACACAGCCTCCGCGCTGGGCTCCAGCCGCACGATCACGGCCTTGGACGCCGGCGTGTTGCTCCCTTCAGCGACGCTCTCCAGGGGCACCAGGACGTTGGCCTCCGGGTAGTAGGTGGCCGCGCAGCCGCTGGCGGTGGGGTACGAAACCACGCGCAGCTTCCGCATCACCCGCTCTACGTTGTCCTCGTACACCCCATGGATATCCACGAATTGGCCGTCATTCAGGCCAAGTTCGGCGATGTCCTCGGGACTGACGAACACCACGTCACGGCCCTTCTTGATGCCGCGGTAACGGTCGTTGTGCCCGTAGATGGTGGTGTTGAACTGGTCGTGTGACCGGACGGACTGCAGGATCAGCGTGCCGGCCGGCCGGTCGATGCTCTCCAGGTGGTTGACCGTCAGCATGGCCTTGCCGGTGGGCGTGGGGAACGTCCGCGAATCCCTCGGGCCGTTGGGCAGGACGAACCCGCCTTCCTGCCGGATCTTGCTGTTGTAGTCCTCGCAGCCGGCCACCACGTGGGAGATGTGCTCGCGGATGAGGTCGTAGTTCTTCTCGAACCCGGCCCAGTCCGCACTGGACTTCCCCGCCACCGTCTCCCGCGCGATCCGGCAGACGATCGCCACCTCGGACAGCAGGTTCGGCGCAACCGGCTCCACCCGCCCCGCCGAGGGATGCACGGCGCAGACGGTGTCCTCCACGGAGACGAACTGCGGACCGGACTCCTGCAGGTCGATTTCCGTGCGGCCCATGGTGGGCAGGATGAGCGCCTCCTTGCCCGTCACCGTGTGCGAGCGGTTCAGCTTCGTTGAGATCTGAACGGTGAGGTCGGTGTTCTCCATGGCCGCTTCGGCAGCGTGCGTGTCCGAGATGGCGGCCACCAGGTTTCCGCCCAATGCCACGAAAACCTTGATCCCGCCGTCGCGCATTCTGCGGATGGTTTCCACGGCGTCAGCGCCGTGCTCGCGCGGCGGGTCGAAGCTGAACTCCTTGCCGAGCGCGTCGAGGAACGCGGGCGGCATCTGCTCCCAGATGCCCATGGTCCGGTCCCCCTGCACGTTGCTGTGCCCGCGGATGGGCGAGGCGCCGGCGCCGGGCTTGCCGATGTTTCCGCGCAGCAGGAGAAGGTTGATGATCTCCTTGATGGTGGCCACACCCTTCTTGTGCTGGGTGATCCCCATGGCCCACGTGATGATGACCCGGTCCGCCTTCAGGTACCGGGCGGCCAGTTCATCGATTTCGTCGCTGCGGAGCCCGGTGGCCTCAAGGACGGTCTCGTCGTCCAGCCCGTCGAGGTGCGCTTTGAGTTCCTCCAGGCCCTCGCAGTGCTCCGCCAGGAACTCGTGGTCCAGGACCGTGCCGGGATTCTTCGCCTCGGCGTCGAGGACCCGCTTCGAAATGGCCTGCAGCAGCGCCATGTCGCCGCCCACCCGGATCTGCAGGAACTGGTCGGCGAGGTCGGTGCCGTGGCCGATGATGCCCTTCACCTTTTGCGGGTTCTTGTACCGCAGCAGCCCGGCTTCCGGCAGCGGGTTGACGGCCACAATCTCCGCGCCGGCTTCCTTGGCTTCCTCGAGCGCGGTGAGCATGCGCGGATGGTTGGTGCCGGGGTTCTGACCCATGATGATGATCAGCTGCGCCTTGGCGAAGTCGTCGTAGGTGATGGTGGCCTTGCCGATGCCGATGGTCTGGCCCATCGCCCAGCCGGATGATTCGTGGCACATGTTGGAACAGTCCGGCAGGTTGTTGGTGCCGAAGGCGCGCACGAACAGCTGGTAGATGAAGGCAGCCTCGTTCGACGTCCGGCCGCTCGTGTAGAAGGCGGCCTCGTCCGGGCTGGCCAGACCGTTGAGCTTCCGCCCCAGAATCCCGAACGCTTCTTCCCAGCTCACTGGCCGGTAGTGGTCCTCCCCCGCCGGCTTGTAGACCGGTTCCGTGAGGCGGCCCTGCATCCCCAGCCAGTACTCGGTTCTCTGGCGCAGTTCGCTGACCGGATGCTCCGCCCAGAAGTCCGATTCGATCACCACCGGCGTGGCTTCCCAGGTGACGGCCTTGGCCCCGTTTTCGCAGAACTCAAAGGTCTTCCGGTGGTCCGGGTCCGGCCAGGCGCAGCTCATGCAGTCGAAGCCGTGCTTCTGGTTCAGGGCCAGAAGCGTCCTCTCGGTCCTGCCCAGGCCCATATGTTTGATGGCTGGCTGCATCGAGTGCAGGACGCCCGGAATGCCGGCGGCCCACTCCTTCGGCTTGCCTACCTCGAGGTCCTTCTCGTCCGCCTCTTCAACGTCTGGGTTCTTGCGCGGCATGCTGCACACTCCTTGACTCGGCCATCGTCCGGGTACTGCTGTCCGCGGCACCATCGCCGCAGTTTTGCCTCCCTCACAGGACTAGCAGTTATGGAACGCGCCTGCAAGCAATCGGCCCGGTGGGGGTGTGCTGGAGACCCAGGCACAGGCCCGGCGGAGGCCCGGCGGAGCCCGCCAGCCGGAACACGAGCAAAGGAACGCGTGCTGGCGCACCGGAGCAGCAGGGGCGGACAATTGGAGCAACTGCAGACCGTTTGGAGCCGCAATGCGCCGTTCAATGGGCTGGCTAAAACACCACAGGCTTCTGGCTTTCTTCATCCTGGCCTACGCAATCTCCTGGGCCTCGTGGCCGTTGTTCGCGGCCGGGCTGATGCCGCGAATGGAATTCCTTCCCGTGGGTCCGCTTGCGGCAGCGGTCATCGTCATAGCCTTGACGGAGGGGCGTGCCGGATTCCGGGTCTGGGGACGGCGGCTGATCCGCTGGCGCGTCGGGTGGGTCTGGTACGCCGCGGCTCTCCTCCTCCCTGTGGCGCTCGTCCTCATCACCGGGTTCATCACCATGGGACTGGGCGCAGCCGCCCCGGGCCTCGAACGGCTGACGTGGAGCGGGCTGCTGACCGTGTTCGCTGTCCGGCTGGTGAATCCCCTGGACGGTGCACTCGGCGAAGAGCCGGGCTTCCGCGGTTACGCCCTCCCGCTTCTCCAGGCGTCCCGTCCGCCGCTGCTGTCCGCGGCAATCCTGGGCGCGCTCGTGACGCTGTGGCACCTGCCGCTGGTCCTCTTTGTCGGGCTGAGCGTGATCGGCCTGCCGACGACGTTCGCCATCACGTTCCTCTACGTGTGGCTTTTCAACCGCACCGGCGGCAGCGTCCTGCTGACGCTGCTGTTCCACAACAGCCAGGGCACATTCACCGTCGGGTCCTTCGGCTTCGCGGCCGCGGACACCGGCCGCGCGGAGCTGATCTACTTCCTCACCGTCGCCGTTGCCGTGCTGGCCACGGTGGCCCTGGACCGCCAGACCTGGCGCAAGGCACCCCGTTCCGCCACCGCCGTCGGGCGTTTACCGCTCCGAATGCATCCGATGTGAACGACGGCGGGTGGTCGGCGCCGCGCGCACGGCGCCGGCCCGTTCAGGAACCAAACACCATCCAAGTCAGGAGGAAACAATGTCCTCACCGCTAGCCAAGGCCGCCGGTCCCATCGCCCTGGTGTCCGGCCTCCTCTTCGCCGCCGTGGACCTGGGCCGCCTGCTCGCTGCCGATCGCAGCCTGGACCGGATAGAGATGATGCGGCAGACGCCCTTCCAGGTCACGAACGCCCTGTACTGGGTGGTCTTCATCGGGCTGACCCTCGCCCTGGTGTCCGTCTACCTCCGGCTCGGCGAACGGGCAGGCGGACTCGGCGCCGCCGCGTTCTGCATCGCGCTTGTGGGCACCCTGGACATGGCCGGCAACATGTGGTTCGACGGCTTCGCCGGCCCCTGGATCACCGACGTTGCCCCCGGCGCGGTCCTCGCCGGCGGGTCCGGGATGCTGGCCGTCGGAGCGCTGTCCAGCTACGTGCTGTTCGCCGCGGGCTGGATGTTTTTCGGCATCGCCGGCTGGCGCTCAGGCATGTTCCCCGCCTGGACCTGCGTGGCATTTATCGTCGCCGGCTTCCTCGGTTACAACGCCGGACTGCCGCCCTACGGGATCCCGATCGGCCTGGTCATGGCGGCGCTGGGCTGGTGGATCATCCGCACGGGCGCACCGGTTCCGGCTACGGCAAGCCCAGCTCCCGCGGACCCGCCCAGGCCGTAACCTCGGCCCAACCGCCGCGGTTCCTAGCCCGCCCGCAACTTCAGCCCGTCCGGACCCTGGCTCGCCCGGAACCTAGCCCGACAGCTCAGCCAGCAGCTCGTGCTTCCGCTCCTCGCTGGCGAAGGACGACCGGATGGAGTTCGCGGCGAGCCGCACCCGGTCGAACTCGGACAGCCCCAGCACCGACTCGAGCTGGGCGAAGTTGGTGTCCACGTAGCCGCCGAAGTACGCGGGGTCGTCCGAGTTCACGCTGACGTTGAGCCCGGCGGCCAGCATCGCCGGCAGCGGGTGCGCGGCCAGCATGTCCACGGCGCGGAGCCGGACGTTCGACAACGGACACACCGTGAGCGGCACGCGGTCGTTCACCAGCCGCTCCACGAGCTCGGGGTCCTCCATGCACCGGATCCCGTGGTCGATCCGCTCCACGCCCAGCACCTCCAGCGCCTCCACAATGTACGACGGCGGGCCCTCCTCCCCCGCGTGCGCAATCTTCCGCAGGCCTGCTTCGCCCGCCCGGGCGAACAGGCGGGTGAATTTCGACGGCGGGTTGCCCACCTCTGCGGAATCCAGGCCGATGCCGGCGATCGGCGCGTTCATCGCAAGAAGTCCCTCCAGGACCTCGAGCGCCGAATCCTCGGAAAGGTCGCGGAGGAAGGCGGCGATCAGCAGCGTGGAAATGCCGAACTCCTCCTCGGAAGTGGCGAGGACAGAGGCGACGCCGTTGACGCAGGTTTCCAGGGCGACTCCGCGTGAGACGTGCGCCTGCGGGTCCATCATGATTTCCGCGTGCCGCACCCCGGCGGCGGCCGCCCGCGTCAGGTAGGCGCGGGTCATGTCCGCGAAGTCCTGCTCCGTCCGGAGGACCGCCATGTTGGCGTAGTACAGGTCGAGGAAGGACTGCAGGTCCGTGAACTCGTACCGGCTCCGCAGCTCGTCCAGGTCCGCGTACGGCAGTTCGATCCC
Organism: Arthrobacter globiformis; assembly: GCF_046536215.2. GTDB lineage: Bacteria > Actinomycetota > Actinomycetes > Actinomycetales > Micrococcaceae > Arthrobacter > Arthrobacter globiformis_E. The sequence continues at coordinate 1,975,250 of NZ_CM143421.1, forward strand.
GTTCCGTTCAGCGAGCGCAAAAATCAGTTCCGGCTCCAGCGTCCCCTCAATGTGCAGGTGGAGCTCCGCCAGGGGCATCGGCGACGGGGGCACCGCCAGCTCCTCTTCAGCTGAAACTGCAGTTTGACCTGAAGGCCCGGATTGGCCTGAAAGAGCAGTGGAATCGGGCGGTTCTGCGGCGGCGTCGTATGTGTTCACCCCGACAGAATAGTCCCCGCACCCGTCAGGACCGCTAGAGTCGATCAGATGCGGACTGAAGAGTATGCTGACGCCTTGGCCGATCTGGACTGGAGCCCGGAAACCGGCGCCCACGATTCTGCTGACGGCTTCGTCCGGGTGCGCGGCGCCCGCGAGAACAACCTCCGCAACGTGGACGTGGCCGTCCCGCGCGACGCGATTGTCGCATTCACGGGCGTCTCGGGATCGGGCAAGTCCTCGCTGGCGTTCGGCACGATCTACGCCGAAGCCCAGCGCCGGTACTTCGAATCCGTCGCCCCCTACGCCCGCCGCCTCATCCAGCAGGGCCACAATCCCAAGGTGGAGATGATCACCGGGCTGCCGCCCGCCGTCGCACTTCAACAGCGCCGCGGCACGCCGAGCAGCCGTTCCACGGTCGGGACGGTGACCACGCTGTCCAACTCCCTTCGCATGCTGTTGTCGCGCGCGGGCAGCTATCCGGCTGGGGCGAGCCCGCTGGACTCGGACGCCTTTTCGCCCAACACGGCCGCCGGGGCATGCCCGGAGTGCCACGGCCTCGGCGTGGCGCACACGGTGAGCGAAGCGTCGCTGGTTCCGGACCCGTCGCTGAGCATCCGGGACGGAGCCATCGCCGCCTGGCCGACCGCGTGGCAGGGCAAGAACCTGCGGGACATCCTCACCCACCTGGGCTACGACGTGGACACCCCCTGGCGGGAGCTGCCCCGGAAGGACCGCGACTGGATCCTGTTCACCGAGGAGCAGCCGGTAGTGGAGATCACGCCGCAGCGCGACCGGGTGGCCAAGCCGTACAAGGGCAAGTTCTGGAGTGCCAAGAGCCACGTGCTGCACACCCTGGCGGATTCCAAGAGCAACACGATGCGCGAACGGGTGCTCCGCTTCATGGAAACCGGGCCCTGCCAGCGGTGCAGCGGCAGCGGACTCACACCGGAGGCCCTGGCCGTGACGTTCGCCGGCAGGACGATCGCCGAGCTCAACTCGGTGCCGATGGGCGACCTGGCGGACATCATCCGCCCGACCACCGAGCTGAAGGTCACGGAGACCGCCTCCCGCAAGCTGTCCCCCGGCAAGCAGACGTCCGGCGAAAGCAACGAGGTGGCCGTCGCCATCACGCGCGACCTCCTGCAGCGGATCACTGTCCTGCTGGATCTGGGGCTCGGCTACCTCGCTCTGGGCCGGTCGACGCCCACCCTCTCCCCCGGCGAAATGCAGCGGCTCCGGATCGCCACCCAGCTCCGCTCGGGGCTGTTCGGCGTGGTCTATGTGCTGGACGAGCCGTCCGCCGGACTGCACCCTGCCGATGCCGAGCCTCTCCTGGCGGTGCTGGAACAGCTGAAGTCGTCGGGCAACTCGGTGTTCGTGGTGGAGCACAACATGGACATTGTGCGCCGTGCCGATTGGCTGGTGGACGTGGGGCCGAGGGCTGGCGAAGGCGGCGGCGAAGTGCTCTACAGCGGCCCGGTTGCCGGCCTCGCCGCCGTGGAGGCTTCCGTGACGCGCCCGTTCCTCGTGCCGGGTGGTGCTGACAGCGGTTCAGGTGTAGCGGACGACGGCGGCAGCACCGCCGGCGGTCCCCGCGCCGGCGCGTCTGACGGCGGTGAGCACGACGGCAGTGGGCACGACGGCGGCGGCCGTACGGGCCGCCGCCGTCGGGAGCCCGGTGCCTGGCTGGAACTGAACGACATCTCACGCCACAACCTCCGCGGCCTCGACGCGTCCTTCCCGCTGCAGGTCCTGACGGCGGTCACCGGCGTCTCCGGTTCGGGAAAGTCGACGCTGGTCAGCCACGTGCTGGCGGAGGTGGTCGGATCCGAACTGCACGGGGACACGGGCACGAGCGCAGGCACGGGCGCTGCTGGCGCGGGCGCGCCGGAGTCTGCCGGAACCGACGGGGAGCAGCCCGTGGACGCGGGCGATCCCGGCACGCCGCTGAGCATCGGGACCGTGGCCGGCCTGCACCACGTGGACCGGCTGGTGACGGTGGACCAGAAGCCGATCGGCCGCACGCCCCGGTCCAACCTGGCCACCTACACCGGACTCTTCGACGCCGTGCGCAAGGAATTCGCCGCCACGGACGAAGCCCGCGCTCGGGGATACAGTGCCGGGCGCTTCTCCTTCAACGTGGCCGGCGGACGCTGCGAGACCTGCCAGGGCGAGGGGTTCGTCGCCGTCGAACTGCTGTTCCTGCCTGGCAGCTACGGCCCGTGCCCCGAATGCGACGGTTCCCGCTACAACCCCGAGACCCTCGAGGTCACCTACCGCGGCAAGAACGTGGCCGAGATCCTGGGCCTCACCGTGGACGCCGCCGCGGAATTCCTCGCGGACGTGCCCTCGGCGGCCCGCAGCCTGCAGACACTGCGGGAGGTCGGTTTGGGTTATCTGCGGCTGGGGCAGCCCGCCACCGAACTGTCCGGCGGCGAGGCCCAGCGCATCAAGCTCGCCACGGAACTGCAGCGGGCACGCCGCGGCCACACCCTGTACCTGCTGGACGAGCCGACCACCGGCCTCCACCCGGCCGACGTCCGGCTCCTCATGGCCCAGCTGCACCGCCTCGTCGACGCCGGAAACACGGTGGTTGTGGTGGAACACGAAATGGACGTGGTGGCGGAAGCGGACTGGGTGATCGACCTCGGGCCGGCCGGTGGCGACGCCGGCGGCAAGATCGTTACGGCCGGAACGCCGTCCGCCGTCGCCGGTTCAGCGGACAGCCGGACGGCGCCGTATCTGGCTTCCGCCCTCGGCCGGACTGCCGGATAGCGGTACTCCGGCCCTTCTCTCCGGCGGCCCCGGACTGCCTAAACCTGCTTGACTGTCAATAAAGATCTCGATTTGATAACGGCGCGCGACACCTTTAGGCTGGGGCACATGCCCGCGCAATGCGGGCCCATGAATGCCAGGTTCCGCCTCCACCAGTTACTGCCCGGCCGGCGGACACCGAAATGACCTCTAGTTCGTCAGGGGCGGGCAGTAGCGCGAAAACGTCCGGGGACGGACCGAGCGCGGGTGGCCTCAGGAGCATCCCAAAATGAAGAAATCCACTCTCAGCACTGCCGCGCGCCGTGGAGTCACCCTGGCCGCCGTTTCCGCCGCAACTCTGGCGCTCTCCGCCACTGCCGCCAACGCTGCAACGCCCACCGCCACGAGCGCCTCCACCTGGGACGCCCTTGCTCAGTGCGAGAGCGGCGGCAACTGGTCCACCAACACCGGAAACGGCTTCTCCGGCGGCCTGCAGTTCACCCCGCAGACCTGGGCTGCCTACGGCGGAACCGGCTCGCCGCAGAACGCTTCCCGGGCCCAGCAGATCGCCGTGGCCGAAAAGGTCCAGGCCAGCCAGGGCTGGGGCGCATGGCCCGCCTGCTCCGCCAAGCTCGGCCTGAACGGTGGCGGTGGCGCTCCTGCGCCGCAGATCCTGCCCCAGAGCGCGCCGGTCCAGGCCGCACCCGTCCAGGCTCCGGTCCAGACCGCCCCCGTCGCCCAGGCCCCGGTGGCCGAAGCTCCCGTCCAGGCGCGTCACGCTGCCGCCATCGCGGTGAGCGGCGAGACCTACACCGTCCAGGAAGGCGACACCCTGAGCAAGATCGCCGACAAGCTCGGCGTCCACGGCGGCTGGCAGCACCTCGCCGACGCCAACGCTGACACCATCAGCGACCCGAACCTCGTGTTCGTGGGCCAGGTTCTGCAGCTCCCCGCCTAACCTTGCCTGGGTCAGGCCGTTTACCGGCTCTCCCTTAAAGCTCGACGCCGGGCGGTTCCCTTGCGGGGACCGCCCGGCGTTGTTGTGTCTGAACCGCTTTAGTGCCTGTCTCCAGAAACTACGACGCCGGTCGCCCCCAGAGTGGGGACGCCCGGCGTCGTTCTTAATTCTCTACAGCGTGACGGCTGGAACCGTCAGTACTCGGCCTTAGGCCGCAGCGGGAAGTTCCCGGACGATGCGCACCTTCCAGGCGGCGTCGTCGCTGGTGTCCAGGAGGGCGACGGTGCCGGAGGCAAGGTGCAGGGCGACGCGCTTGGCGTGCAGCAGCTCGAGGTAGAGGTGCTCGTTGACGCGGGCGGGGCTGTCGACGACGAACTTCACGGCGTCGCGCACCTTGCGGTAGTTGTCGCTGCGTTCGCGGTGCAGGTGCAGCTCGAGCTCGTGGCGCTGCTTGACGCGCGGCTCATGCTTGTTCAGCCAGTTCACTGCGGCGTGGACGCCGATCACCAAGGCAAGCGAGACGGCGTAGATCCACCAGCCGGTGGACATGAGGAAGAGCGGCAGGTTGGCGACGGCCACCACTGCAATGAAAACGCGCAGGGCCACGAGCCGGCGCAGGGTCAGCGCAACGGAAGCAAGCGCGGTGCGGAAACGGTGCTGGTCCTTGCGCGCAGCCGCCGGGTCCAGAGTAAACTCGTCGAGAACGAGGATCCCGTTCGCGTCGGCGCCCAGCATTTGGCCGTACTTCGGAACGAACAGTTGAGGCTCCTGTGACAGGTGTGAATTCGCCTCCGCGGGGGCGGACGACAGGGGCGCGGGAGAGGTAAGAGTCATGAGTTGGCTTCCAGACGCTGTTGAGGTTTCGGATATCTTAGTGGATTAATCAACTTTGCGCATTCATAGGTCCACTATGTGAACAGCCGCATGTCCATTTTGGCTGCTGGTTGTGCCGTCCGGCACTTCAATTGGCACAGCGCGCCAAGGACGGCAGACTGAGGGGATGCAAACCTTCCTTCCCTATCCCGATTTCCGGCAAAGCGCGGCCGCGCTGGACACACCCCGGCTCGGCAAGCAGCGCGTCGAAGCGCTGCAGACACTCCGCGCGCTGGTCATCCCGGAATACGGATGGCAGTCACACCCCGCCATCCGTATGTGGATGGGGCACGTTCCCGCGCTCACCATGTATGGCCTGGCCATGGTGGACGAATGGACCAAGCGCGGCTTCGCCGACAACACCCTCGACAACATCCGCGAGTTCGCCCCGCAGGCCGCGCATCCCGATTACGCCGCCAAGATCCTGCTCCCGCCATGGCTCGGTGACCCCGAATTCCACCTCAGCCACCGGTCCAACCTGATCCGCAAGGACCCGCACTTCTACGAAGAGGTCTTCCCCGGCACCGAGCACGGGCTGGAGTACGTCTGGCCGGAGCCCAAGCACGAATTCCTTCCCGAGGACCCCGAGGGTGAGGTGCTCTGGATCCTTCGCGAGCACGTCGGCCACGGCGACCCCGAGAAACTGGACAAGGTCGGGCTTCCTGCCGTGGGTCGGGCGGCCGCTTCCGGTTCGGCCGGGGCCGCCGCCGGTTCTGGGTCGGGTGCCGGGGAATCCGGCGACGACGACTACCAGTTCGTCTACGCGGAGGAGACTTCGCGCCGCCCAGCCAAGGTGGCCAAGAAGGCACTGGCCAAGCCGCTGGTGAAGAAGCCGTCGCGGAAGCGGCAGCGCCAAGAGGCGGCCTTCTCGACGCTTCCGGGTAAGTCGCCGGTGGCCGTGCCGTTCGACGGCGGCAGCAGGTTCGCCGTCGGGATGGTCGTTGGCCGGCCCATCACGCTCGACGACGGGCGCTTCGGCCGCAACTTCCAGCTCACCGACATCATCGACCGGTCCGAGTTCGACTACCCCGCGCTGCTGCAGGATCCGCGCGTCTTCTTCCCCGTCCCGGCGCTCTGAGCCCGCTATGACTATCCTTCTCGCCGGTTGCGGCGACCTCGGTACTGAGGCGGGTCTGCGCTTCGCCGCAGCGGGTCACCGGGTGGTGGGCTGGCGCCGTTCGCCGGACAAACTGCCGGCTGAGATTGAGGGCATCGCCACCGACTTGAGCACCGCCGAACTGCCGCGTATCCCGGCGGACACGACCGCCGTCGTCATTGCCGTGGCCGCCGATGCTTCCACAGAAGAGGCATACCGCAGCGCGTACGTGGACGGGGTTGTGCATGTGCTCGACGCCCTCGAACGCGACCACGTGGCACCCGAACGCGTCCTTTTCGTCTCGTCCACGGCCGTGTATGGCGACGCCGGCGGTGGTTGGATCGATGAATCCACTCCCCCGGAACCCGCTGGATTCTCGGGCCGCGTCATGCTTGAAGCCGAGGAGCTGCTGCTGAAGCGGTTCGACGGGACGGAGACTTCGCCTGTAGTGCTCCGGCTTGGCGGTATCTACGGTCCCGGCCGCACCAGGCTCATCGATCAGGTTCGAACCGGCGCCGCCATCATTCCGGCCCAGCCGCGCTACACCAACCGCATTCACCGCGACGACGCAGGTGGCGCCATCGTGCACTTGCTCAGCATGCCTGACGCGCCGGCGCCGGTGTATCTGGGCGTTGACAACGATCCGGCCGAGTTGGGCGACGTCCTGCGTTTCCTGGCGGCTGAATTGGGGCTGGACGTCCCGCCGACGGGTTCGTTGGGCGACGCACGCGGCGGCAACAAGCGGTGCAGCAACGCGCTGCTTCGGGGAACAGGGTTCTCGTACAAGTACCCATCCTTCCGCGAGGGCTACCGCGACATCTTGGCCGGCGTCGGAGTGCGCCACCCCTGACTGCACGCGGCGCCCACGTCCAGAGGCGGCTGAAATGTCGGGGCCAAAAAATTTTCAAAAACTTTTTCTTTTTTGTCCAAAGTGACGCTCCTTAGCCCCTAAAAATGTCAGACCCTGTTGAGAGAGTTTCCCATGGAGGCCTTTGGGGAGGATCGTGCGGACATCGCGGCCGGGACTGACGTCTCGGGCCCGGACGCTGCCCTGCTGCCCGGTCGCCGGCTAGCAGCGTTCCTGCAACTGCCCTTCCTTGGCTCCATGCAAAGGACGCGTCCGACGGCGGTGCTGCCGCCGGCTTCGCGGCCGGCAGTGCTTCCGGTCACATCCGAAAATGTCAGACCCCGTTGAGATAGTTTTCCTATGGAAGCCTTTGGGGAGGATCGAGCGGACATCGCGGTCGGGACTGACGTCTCGGGCCTGAGCGCTGCCGCTTCGCTGCGTGGCCGCCGGCTACGCAGCGTTCCCTCTGAAGCTCCTGCCGCCGGTTCCCGCTCTGAGTCACCTGTAAAGGCCGCGTCAATAAAGACCGATTCCGAGGACGGTGCTGCCGCCGGCTTCCGTTCGGACGCCCGGGCTTCCGAGGGCGGTGCTGCCGCGGCCATTGCGGTGGGCTCTGGCCCTGCAACTCAGCGTCCGGAAACGGACGGCCCGGCGTCGGTTGCCGAGACAACTACTGGGCTGGCGTCCCCGGCGCTGGCAACGCCTGATCTGAAGGCGGCGCTGGTCCTGCTGGACGCGGCAACAGCTGCAGCGGCGGAGGAGCTGGCCGCGGCCAACTTCATTCAGGCCGCCGATTTCGCGGAACTGATCGAGAAACTCTCCCGCCGCGTCGAGCACCTCCAGGTACTCGCCGCCGGCGCGGTGGACCGGACCCGGACCGAGGCGATCTACGCCGCCCAAACCACCAGCAAAGCGCCCGCATGGACCACCGGCTGGAGAACCGAACCCGAACCCGCTCCAGCCCCGGCAGCGTCAGCGTCTGCCTCTGCGGTGGGCTGGTCCCCGGCCGATGACGGAGCCCACAACACCGCCGAGTTCCTCCGCACCCGGCTCCGGATCAGCACCCCAGAAGCCCGCCGCCGACTCGCCCTCGCCAACGCCACCCTCCCCCGCACCGGACTCGCCGGCCGGCCCATGCCACCCGAACGCGAAGAAACCGCCTCCGCCCTCACCGCCGGCATCATCTCCTCCCGCGCCGGAACCACCATCACCACCGCCCTGGACAAAGTCCGCCACATCCCCAACCCCGCCCTGATCGCCGAAATGGAACACAACCTCACCCAAACCGCGATCGAAAACGACCACGACTTCCTCACCCGCATCGCCCACCGCTGGATCGACGCCCTCGACCAGGACGGCACCGAACCCTCCGAAGAAAACCTCCGCCACCGCCAAGGCGTCTTCATCCACCACAAACGCGGAGGCCTCCACCACCTCGAAATCCGCGCCACCACCGACCAATACGAAGTCCTCACCACCGTCATGAACACCGCCACCAACCCCCGCACCACCACACCCAACACCACCACCTGCGGAACCGACAGCAACGGCAACGGCAACGGCAACGGCAGCGGCGGCAGCGGCAGCAGCGGCGGCAGTGACAGCGCCGCCGCTGTCGATCCCGACGCGGCCTTCAACGCCCCCACCCCGCTCCCCGACCTGGACCGACGCACCCCCGCCCAACAACGCCTCGACGGCCTCGTCGGCGCGTCCAAGGCAGCCCTCGCCGCCGGCACCCTGCCCACCACCGGAGGACTCCGGCCCCAAGTCATGGTCACCGTCGGCTACCGCGACCTCCTCAACAGCATCCAAACCACCACCACCCGCGGCCCCCTCTACGCTTCAAAGCGAAACCGCGCCTCAAAGGAAAACCACGCCGACACCCGGCCAACACCGGCCCCCTGGCAAGCCACCATCCGCCCACCAACCGGCCCAGGCATCTGGCAAACCAACAACACCGAACCTACGGCCGGGGCCAGCCCAGACACGTGGCAGCCCAGCGGCGCCACGCTCCTGCCAGGCACCTGGCAGACCAGCGAACTCGATCCGGGGACCGCCCCGGGCACCTGGCAAAACGCCCCAGGCACGCGGCAGCCCAGCGGCGCCACGCTCCTGCCAGGCACATGGCAGACCAGCGAACCCTGGCCCGAATCTGACACCAGCCCAGACGCCCCGCAGACAGCCGAACCCGACGACCCGACGGACAACCAGACCACCACCAACGCCGGCAGCATCGCCCCGGCCGGCATCAACTGGGCAGGCACAGACCTCTTCGCCAAACCACTCCCCGGCCAGCCCACCAACGGTCCGACCGGCGGGCCCACCGGCCGGCCCGCCGGCGCGGCCACCGGCAGCGGCACCTTCACCTACTCCGGCCCCGTCACCGCCTCCACCATCCGCGAAATCGCCTGCGACGCCGACATCATCCCCGTCCTCCTCGGCTCCGAAGGACGGATCCTCGACATCGGCCGCACCACAAGGATCTTCCCGCCCCACATCCGCAAAGCCCTCAACGCCCGCGACCAAGGCTGCGCCTTCCCCAACTGCACCATCCCCGCCACCTGGTGCGAAGCCCACCACATCACCTACTGGTCACGTGGCGGACCCACCAGCACCGACAACGGCGTCCTCCTCTGCACCCACCACCATGCTCTGATCCACAAGGAACAGTGGAAAATCCACGTCAAAAACGGCATCCCCTGGTTCATACCCCCACCCCACATCGACCCCGCCAACAACCCCGACAAAACCACCACCACAAAACATGACCCCGCCCACAAGACAGACCGCGCCGGGCTGGCACTGGCCGACCGGCCGGGCCCGGGCTGGCTGATAGAACCTGGTCACGAGGAGCGCGTCAACGGGGAGAGCCGTGCCCTTGCCCACAAGCAAAGTCGATCCGTGCGGTCAACCTGCGAGCTCGGACTGGCAGCCGAAGGATGCCCGCGAAGTTGGTAAATCCAGCCGCGTCGTGATCGCCGGTGCCGAGGGTTCCCTAGCTTTGGCTCCAAAACCCAGAAACGCCCGGCCCTATTCGGGACCAGGCGCTTCGGTGAAACGAAAACCCAGGGGCTCCTAGGCGTCCTGCCAGCCACTGCCTTCCGTGAACGTGGCAACGAGTGTGCCCACGCCGGCCTGCAGCGAATTCGAGGGATCCTCGTACAGGGAAGCCTCAGTCGCACGGCTGTGCGTGATGAGCTGCTCGGCTTCGAGTTTCGCCTCGGGCACGGTGGCGCCGATGATGCCGGTCCGCGCCGGAAGCTCGGGAGTGTGTACTACATCTGCATTGGTCTCCGAGAGCGGGATGGTGGTCCCGGATTGAATCTCGTCGTGCGGGAACTCGAACTCGGCGTCGTCGGGGGCAGCGGGAATCGTGTACTCCAGGAAGTAGTTCATGCCCCCAGCCTTGCAGATAACCGCCATGCCAGAAACCCCGAGCCCTGACCGCGGGTACGAAATATCCTCGGCCTGCTCAACGGGAACGCGCGCGAGGGAAGTGTCCGCGTCCTACCGTCCGGATGCGTATCCCTGGGCTCCCCGCGGATTCGCGGCGGCCTGAAGCACGCCGGTCCCGGGATCCCGTACGACGGCGGACAGCCGTCCCAGCGTCCAGTCACCCGCCCGGGTGATCCGGTGCCCCCGACGCTCGAGCCCGGCGATAACGTCATCGCCCAACCGATCCTCGACGACGGCCCCACCCGGCTGCCACGTGCGCGGCCAGAAAGACCCCGGCATCGACGTCGTATGGAACGCCGGCGCGTCGATGGCCTGTTGCGGCGAGTACCCGCCGACGATGGTCCGCAGCAGGTACAGCAACTGCCATTGGTCCTGCTGGTCTCCGCCTGGCGAACCCAGCGCTGAAACAGCCACCCCATCGCGCAGCACCAGCGTCGGCGTCAGCGTGCTCCGGGGCCGCTTGCCCGGCGTCAGTGTCGCCGGCGTTCCGGGCTCCAGCCACGTCATCTGCAGCCGGGTGCCCAGACAGAAGCCGAGCTCAGGTATCGCCGGCGATGACTGCAGCCAGCCACCGGACGGCGTGGCCGAAACCATGTTGCCCCAGCGGTCCACCACATCGATGTGGCAGGTGTCGCCGCGTATTTCGCCGTTGGACGCCACGCCGGGTTCGCCAAGTGCATGTTGATCAAGTGCCGGCTCACCGATCGTGGGCTCACCAACACCGGCGGCAGCCGAGGAACCTCCGCGGCCGGAAGCGGTAGGACCGCCCGAAGCGGGCGACCCGCCGTCGTCATCCGACACAGCAGGCGGGACGTACTCGGTGCGCAACGCAGGCATGTACGGCTCACGCCCCGGAACCGGGCCCGGGCGGAACTCGTGCGATGCCTCGTCCGTGATCAGCTCCCGGCGCGACGCCGCATACTCCTCCGACAACAGGTAGTCGAGCGGAACGTCCGCGTCGCCGTAGTACGCCTCACGGTCGGCCAGTGCCAGCTTCTCGGCCTCCAGAATAGCGTGCGCCCCCAGCTCGGTGGACGGGTCGAGGTGGTCGTCATCGAAGCCGGCCAGGATCGCAAGCGTCTGCAGCAGCGCCGGCCCCTGCCCCCACGGGCCGGTCTTGGCGACCGTGTGCCCGCGGAACTCGAACGTCGCCGCTTCCTCATACGACGCGCGGAACTCCGCCATATCGGCCATCGTCATCACGCCGCGGTGGTCGGTTCCGGACGAGTGCCGGTGCGGTGTCCGGACGCTTTCGGCCACGGCGCGGGCCACGAAGCCCTCACTCCACTCCCGGCGGGCGGCGTCGATGCGCTCCTCGCGGGTATGCGCCGGCTCCGCCGCGAATGCCTCGCCGAGGCCGGCCCCTGCCTGCACCAGTTTCTGGAGCGTGCGCGCAAGCACCGGATTCCGGACCAGCTCGCCCTCCTCCGGGATGCGACCCTCCGGCATCCACAGTTCGGCCGACGTGGGCCAGTGCTCGCGGAACAGCCCCGCCACTGCCGAGATCGTGGTGCAGACGCGTGCCAGCACCGGGTGGCCGTCGCGCGCGTACCGGATGGCGAAATCCAGAACTTCGGCCAGTTCCCACGTGCCGTAGTCCCGCAGCAGCAACAGCCACGCGTCGACGGCACCGGGAACCGCCGCCGCGAGCGCACCGGATCCGGGCACCAGTTCCAGGCCCTCTGCCCGGAAGTGTTGGATCGTCGCGCCCGCCGGCGCCGGGCCCTGGCCCATCAGGACCACCGGTTTCCCCGGTTCCTCCGCCGTGCTGAAGACGCCGGTCATGTCACCGCCGGGCCCGTTGAGGTGCGGCTCCACCACATGCAGCACGAACGCGGCCGCCGTGGCCGCATCGAATGCGTTGCCGCCCCGCTCCAGCACGGCCTGCGCGGTACCGGTAGCGAGCCAATGGGTCGTAGCGGACATGCCGAACGTGCCTTGCAGCGTAGGACGGGTGGTGAAAGTCTCCGGCCTCGCAAAACTCATAGGGGCTACTGTAGTCACCGGCTTCCGACGGTTCCGGGATACGGCACCCGACACGCTCCGCCGGTGCCGGAGCCTACTTGCCGCGCTCGGGCTCTATTTGCCCAGGCCGGCCCGACGCAGTGCTTCGGCCATGGCGGTATCCGCGGGAGCTGGGCGCTGGCCGGACTGCTTCGGCTGCCGCCTTGCGTTGTCACGATCGACCGCCGACCGGCCTGAATCATTCCCCTGGCGTGCCCCGGGCTTGCCTCCACCTTGGCCAGGAGTGGCCGGTCGGCCCCGGCCACCGTCGCGGTTCCCACCGGACTCGCGGTTCCCACCGGACCCGCGGCCTCCTTCCGTGTTGCCGCCCGCAGAACGTTCGGCGGAGCGGCCGACGGCGCGGCCGCCTTCCCGGTTTCGGTCGCCGCGGCTGCGTTCCCCGGCAGGGCGTTCCCCGCCCGGACGTCCCACCGCCGGGCGTCCGCCAGCTTGGCGTCCGCCAGGCTGCCGGTCGCCGGCAGCGGCAGGTTCGTCGTCGAGCCTCAACGTCAGCGAGATCCGCTTCCGCTCCGGGTCAGCCTCAAGCACCTTCACCCGCACCACCTGACCGGATTTCACCACCTCGCGCGGATCGGCGACGAACCGGTTCGCGAGGGCGGACACATGGACCAGCCCGTCCTGGTGCACCCCGACGTCCACGAATGCGCCGAACGCGGCCACGTTGGTGACGGTTCCCTCCAGGACCATGCCGGGCTTGAGGTCGGAGATCTTCTCGATGCCCTCGGAGAACGCCGCCGCTTTGAACGCCGGACGCGGATCGCGTCCCGGCTTCTCGAGCTCGGCGATGATGTCGCGCACCGTGGGGAGACCGAAAGTCCCGTCCACAAAGTCGGCCGGGTTCAGCCGTCCGGCGTCGGCCAGCGGAGCAAGACCGCCTCCAGAAGCACCGGCAGCACCGGCCCCGCGAGAGCCGCCCGCCGCCGTCAGAATCTTCCGCGCCACCGAGTAGGCCTCGGGGTGCACGCTGGACGCATCCAGCGGCTCCGCTCCCCCGGTGATCCGCAGGAACCCGGCACACTGCTCGAACGCCTTGGCGCCCAGCCGCGGGACCTTCTTCAGCTCGCTCCGCTTGGCGAACGGCCCGTGCTCGTTCCGGTACGCCACAATGTTCTCGCTCAGCAGCGGCCCGACGCCGGCCACCCGGCTCAGCAGCGCCGGCGACGCCGTGTTCACGTCCACGCCCACCGCGTTCACGCAGTCCTCCACCACGGCATCCAGGCTGCGGTCCAGCTTCGCGGCCGTGACATCGTGCTGGTACTGCCCCACGCCGATCGACTTCGGGTCGATCTTCACCAGCTCGGCCAGCGGGTCCTGCAGCCGGCGGGCAATGGACACCGCGCCGCGCAGGGACACGTCCATGCCGGGGAGTTCGGCGGCGGCCAGGGCGGACGCCGAGTACACGGACGCGCCTGCCTCGGACACCACCAGCTTCTGCGGCGCCGCACCGGCCGCAGCGGCGGGGCCCGCCCCAGCCCCGGAGCCAGCAGTGCCACCGGATCCGGCAGCGGCGGAGAGCTGCTTGATCAGTTCGGCCGCGAGCTTGTCAGTTTCGCGCGACGCCGTCCCGTTGCCAATGGCCACGAGTTCGACGGCGTGCTGCCGCGCCAGCCGGGTCAGTGTCGCCAGGGCCTCGTCCCACTTCCGTGCCGGAGCGTGCGGGTAGACGGTGTCCGTGGCCACCACCTTGCCGGTCTTGTCCACCACCGCCACCTTCACACCCGTCCGCAGCCCGGGGTCCAGGCCAAGGGTGGAGCGGTTTCCGGCAGGCGCAGCCAGCAGCACGTCGCGCAGGTTGGCGGCGAAAACGCGCACGGCCTCGTCCTCCGCGGCGGCGAACATCCGTCCCCGCAGGTCCGCCGTCAGCCGGGCCAGCACCCGCGACCGCCATGCCACCTGCGCGGTTTGGAGCAGCCACGAGTCGGCGGGCCGGCCGCGGTCGGCGACCCCGAGGAACCTGGCCACGGCGGATTCGTAACGGGTGCGCGCGGCCGTGAGGGCGTCGTCGTCGGCGGGGTCAGCCTCGGCGAGGTCCAGCTCAAGCACGCCGTCCTTCTCACCGCGCAGCAGCGCGAGCACGCGGTGCGACGGCATTCCCGACGGCGCCTGCGAAAACTCGAAGTAATCCGCGAACTTCTGGCCCTCGGGTTCCTTGCCCTTCTTCACCCGGGACACCATCCGGCCCTGCGTCCACAGCCGCTCGCGCAGGTTTTCGGCAAGGTCCGGGTCCTGGGCCACGCGTTCCACGAGGATGGCCCGGGCGCCGGCGAGCGCGGCAGCGGCGTCGTCGACGGCGTGCTCCGCGTTCAGGTACTTGGCGGCCTCGCGCTCGGGATCGAGGTCGGGGTGCTTGAGCAGCGCGTCCGCGAGCGGTTCCAGCCCGGCCTCGCGTGCAATCTGTGCCTTGGTGCGCCGCTTGGACTTGAAGGGCAGGTAGATGTCCTCGAGCCGGGATTTCGTATCGGCGGCCACGACGGCGGCCTGCAGTTCCGGGGTCAGCTTCCCCTGCGCGGCGATCGCCTCCAGGACAGTACGACGGCGGTCCTCCAGCTCGCGGAGGTAGCGCAGGCGCTCGTCGAGCTCGCGGAGCTGGCCGTCGTCGAGCGTCCCGGTGGCTTCCTTGCGGTAGCGGGCGATGAACGGAACCGTTGACCCGCCGTCGAGCAGTTCAACGGCAGCCTTTACCTGCCAGGCCTTCACGCCGAGTTCGGCGGCGATCTGTTCCGCTATCCGGGCGGCAACATCGTCAGTGCCGTGGGCGCCGGCCGGCGCGGGAGCGGCGGTGTCCTTCGGCTTTGTCCCGGCGGCGGAGGCGGGGCTGGGCGTGGGCGTTACGGTGTGCTGCGGCTGTTGGGTCACCAGAACAGTTTGCCCTACGCGGCCGGATCCGGGGCGATCAGGGACCGGGGAACGGAGTAAACCGCACTACCCACATCCGTCCTTAAGTGGTGTAGTGACTTTATGCAGCGGGGGTCATCGACTTAGGCGGCGCATCATGCAGGAATTGCTCATCATTCTTCAGGACGGCTTCAACGACGATGAGGTCGCCATCACGGTGAACGGCAAGGAGGCCCGGTACGACCGCGATGTCACCACCCGGGAGCTGTTGGGCATGGCCGAGGAAGTCTCCGTGGAACTGCCGGCAAAGGGCGCGACGGTGGGGGTTGAGGTCACCAGCCGCAATCTCAGCGCGGAAATGAAACTCCATGGCAGGCCGCGCAGCCTCCTGGTGTCCATTGAGGACGGCGAGCTCGTGCTCAGCGAGGGGACGGGCCGCGAGGCGTTTTTGTAGCGCCGCTTTGCGGTCCCGGCCGGCTAGGAGCTGGCCGCGCCCGGCAGCGACAGTGCCTCGTCCAGCACTTTTCCGAAGTTCGCGGCATCGTGCGCGAACCGGCCGAGGAATAGCCCCGACACCCCGTCGAGTGTGGGCAGCAGGCCGGGTTTGGCGGAACCGCCGTAAATGACGGGCAGATCCTGCAGCCCGTGGGCACCGAGCTGCTCCCGCAAAATACGTACGACGGCGGACACGTACTCCGCGCTGGCAGGCTCGGCTGCGCCGATGGCCCAGACGGGTTCATACGCGATGACCAGCCGGGCGGCCAGACCCCAGTCGCCGCCGACGGCGGCCTCGATCTGTCCGTAGACGAAGCGGGCCGCGCCATCCGCGCCCTCAGTACTGCCGGCGTCGGCCGTTCCGTTAGTTGAGGTGCCCGCCGTGCCGCGCGACTCCTCCCCCACGCACAGCAGCGGGGTGACGCCGGCGCCGTCGGCCGCCCTGACCTTGAGCGCGATCATGGCGTCGTCCTCGGCGAAGTGCCGCCGCCGTTCGGCATGGCCGATCTCCACGAGTCCCACGCCCAGCTCGGCGAGCAGCGACGGCGAGAGTTCGCCGGTCCACGGGCCGTCGGCCCAGCCGCAGTTTTGGGCGCCGAGGACCAGTGGCGACCCGGCAATGATCTCCCCGGCGGCCGGAAGCATCGGGAAGGAGGGAATCACAAACGGGACCACCCGCCCGGCCGCTAAGGCCGGGCGGGCGTCCACCTGTTGGCGCAGTTCATCCAGCCAGCGCAGGCTGTCCGTGTAGCCCAGGTACATCTTGGTGCTGACGCCGACGAAGATCGTGCCGGGGTCTTTGATGGCCTGGCTGAGCTGGGTCACGGGGTTTCCTGCCTTTGCTGGTGTTGCTGAACTACTGGGGCTTACTACTTTTCCAGCAGTGCCTGGTCTTCGGCAGTGCCTGCCTTGCCGGAGTCGCTGGTTTCGAGCAGGTCGTCGGCCTTGTTCTTGAACTTCCGCGTGCCGATCATCATGGCCGCGGCAAGGAACGGCAGCACACCGAGTGCGTAGACGCCCATGGTGCCGGTGTCCGAGGCGGTGACCTGGTTGACGGTGGTCCGCAGGATCGGGGCGACGAAGCCGCCCAGGTTGCCCAGCGAGTTGATGAGGCCGATGCCGGCCGCGGCGGCGGTTCCGGTGAGGAACGCCGTCGGGTAGGACCACGCGATGGGGCCGATGGAGAGGAAGCTGCACACGGCGAGGGTGATGAACACGATGCCCAGCGCGGGCAGGTGGTTGGCGCCGGCCCAGGCGGAGCCGAAGATGCACAGGCCGGTGGAGATGAACAGGCCCGTGCCCCAGACGCGGCGGCGGATCACGGTGTTGGCGGCCTTGCCGATGAAGTAGCAGGCGAAGATGCCGAAGAACCACGGGATGGCAGCCATGAGTCCGACGGCGAGGCCCACCTTCTGTCCGGTCAGCTGGGACACCTGCTGGGGCAGGTAGAAGGTCACGCCGTACACGGCGATCTGCAGGCAGAAGTAGATGACGGTGAAGTACCAGACGCGGCCGTTCCTCATTGCTGCCAGGACGCCGCGCGGGCCGGATTCCTCCTTGACGGTGTCCTCGAGGGCCATGACATCTTGCAGGGCCTTCTTCTCCTCCTTGTTGAGGAACTTGGCGTCCTGCGGGCTGTTGATCAGGAAGAAGAAGGCAGCGATGCCCGCGAGGACGGCGAGCATACCCTCGACGAAGAACATGACCTGCCAGCCCTGGACGCCGGGAACCTGGTCGCCGATGTTGATCAGCCAGCCGGACAGCGGGGCGCCCATCATCTGGGAGAACGGCTGGGCCAGGTAGAAGATGGCGAACATCTTGACGCGGACCTTGTTCGGGAACCAGGCGGCGAGGAACATGATGACGCCCGGGAAGAGGCCGGCTTCGGTCACACCCAGCAGGAAGCGCAGGATCACGAAGGAGGTCTCGTCCTGCACGAAGGCGAAGCAGGCGGAGACGATGCCCCAGGTGACGGCGATGCGGGCCAGCCACACCTTGGCGCCGAACCTGGTCAGGAGCAGGTTGCTGGGGATTTCGAACAGGGCGTAGCCGATGAAGAAGATGCCGGCGCCGAGGGCGTAGGCACCCGCGCTGATGCCCTTGTCCGCTTCGAGTGCGGCCTCGGCGAAGCCCACGTTGGTGCGGTCCAGGAAGGCCACGACGTACAGGATGACGAGCATCGGCATGAGCCGGAAGGATGCCTTGGAGATGGCCAATTTGAGGACCGGCGAATCCAGCAGCTCCTTGGTGGTAGATGGGTTGGTGACAGTCATTCAAACTCCTCTTTGAGTAAAAGTGAGCAAATCAGGGCACAGCGGGACAATTACTTAGAGTGAAAAGGCGATGAGCAGCACGCCCACCAGGCAGACGAGGACACCTGCGGCCAGGTAGATCTTGCGCTCCCTGCTCCAGGAGCTCCGCGCGACGGTTTGGATGCGCTCTGGCATGAACAGTCCTTCCTTAGTGCATGTAGAGGCCGCCATCCACATTCAGCGTCTGGCCGGAGATGTATCCGGCGTCCTCGCTGATGAGGAAGGCGATGGCGGCGGCGATGTCGCGGGTGGAACCGACCCGGTTGACCACGAGGTCCTGGGTGAGTTCGTTCTTGCGTTCCTCGCTGAGGGTGCCGCCCATGATGTCGGTGTCGATGGGGCCGGGCGAGATGGCGTTGACGGTGATGTCGTACTCCCCCAGTTCACGGGCGGTGGAGCGGGTCAGGCCGATGACGCCGGCCTTCGCCACGGAGTACGGGGTCTTGGAGAACGTCCCGCCGCCGCGCTGTGCGGAAACGGAGGAGATGTTCACGATGCGCCCGATGCGGTTCTTCACCATGGATTCGGCCACGCGGCGGGTGGCGTAGTGGACGCCGTTGAGGTTGATGTTGAGCACGCGGTCCCACTCGGCGGCGTCGAGTTCCAGGTACGGGACGGGCGAGCTGACGCCGGCGACGTTGGCGAGGGCCACGATCTGGGGCAGCTCGGCCTCGATGGAGTCGATCGCTGCGCGGACCGATGCCTCGTCCGCGACGTTCGCGCCCACGCCGTGGGCTTTCACGCCGTACTGGCTGGCGATCTCCTTGGCCGTCGCCTGGCAGAGCGCGTCGTCAAGGTCGATGATGCCGATGTTCCAGCCCTGCTCCGCCAGGTAGTTGGCGGTGGCCCGGCCGATGCCGCGCTCCGAGACGGCGCCCGTGACGATGGCCGTGCGCTCGGACGGAAAAGTGGTCATGGATGTGCTCCTAAGTCGTTCGTGAAATGGGCAGCACAACAGGAGGGCAGCTGCCCCGAGGCAGCTCCCAACTGCTGTGGTGCTTGGGTGATTAGTGCTTAGTTGATCGGGGCCGGGCCGAGTTCCTCGATCAGCTTCTGCATGGCGACGTACGCCTTGTTGCGGTAGGCGATCAGCTCGGGGGTGCGCTCGGCCGGGACGTTCAGGAAGCCCGCACCGGTCTTGGTGCCCAGCTTGCCTGCCTCCACGAGGTCCGTGAGGATCTTCGGCGTGGCGAAGCGCTCCGGGAAGTCGGTCTGCAGCGACTTGTAGCAGAAGTTGTAGACGTCCAGACCGGCCATGTCCGCGATCGCGAACGGGCCGAAGAACGGCAGCCGGAAGCCGAAGGTGGTGCGGACCAGCGTGTCCACGTCCTCCGCCGTCGCGATGCCCTGCTCCACCAGCTGCGCGGCCTCGTGGAAGAGCGCGTACTGCAGGCGGTTCAGTACGAAGCCGGTGACATCCTTGACCACGGCCGTCTCCTTGTTGGCGGAGTGGACCAGGTCGCGGACGGCGCCAACCGTCTCGGTGGAGGTGCCCTCGTGCGGGATGATCTCGACGCCGGGGATGAACGGCGACGGATTGGAGAAGTGCACGCCCAGGAAGCGCTCCGGGTTGGCCACCGGCTGGGAGAGTTCGGCGATGGAGATCGTGGAGGTGTTGGAGCCGATGATGGCGTCCGGCCGGGCGGCGGCGCTGATGCGGGCCAGGGTCTCGTGCTTGATGGCGATGACCTCGGGCACGGCCTCCTCGATGAAGTCGGCGTCGGCCACGGCTTCCTCGATGTCCTTCGCGGCCCAGAGGTTCTGCTTCAGGATCGCGGTGGCGCCTTCCGGGAACAGCCCGTCGGCCACGAACTGGTCGGACTCGGTGAGCAGCCTCTCGTAGTTCTTCTGCGCCACTTCGGCAGACACGTCGGCGAGTGCAACGCGGGCACCGCCGAGGGCGAGGACCTGGGCGATGCCGCCGCCCATGTAGCCGGATCCGACGACGGCGAACTTGCGTGAGCTGGTGGGTGTTTCGGTCATGTTCAGTCGGCCTTCGTGTAGTCGGGTTCGTACGAGCAGATGGCGTCCACCTTGGCGGCGGAGGAGGAGTTTTCATCGAAGCGGTGCTCCAGCCATTCGCCCACGAGCTTCTTGGCGAGTTCCAGCCCGATGACACGCTGGCCCATGGTGAGGACCTGGGCGTTGTTGCTGAGGACGGAGCGTTCCACGGAGTAGCTGTCGTGCGCGGTGACAGCGCGGATGCCGGGGACCTTGTTGGCGGCGATGGCCACACCGAGGCCGGTGCCGCAGATCAGGAGTGCGCGGTCCGCTTCGCCCTCGGCCACCTTGCGGGCGGCTGCGACGGCCAGGTGCGGGTACGCGGTGGAGTCGTTGGCGGCGACCCCGATGTCCTCGACGGAGGCTACCCGGGGGTCGGCCTCCAGCAGGGCCTTCAGTGCTTCCTTGTATTCAACGCCGGCCTCATCGTTGCCGATGACAATGCGCCAGCCTTGTGTGGTGCTCATTCCGTTGCTCCGTTTCCGGCCGTCGAGGCCATGTGGGACGCGGCCGGGGTGGAACCGGCTGCATCAGATGCGAAGTAGGTGGCCACGCGCTCGGCAATCAGTCCGAACGAGACTGCGCCGGGGTCCGGGTGGCCGAGGCTCTTTTCCGCCAGCGGGCGGGCGCGGCCCTTGAGCGGGCGCAGCTCCGCGGTCTGCCGGGCAGCTTCGTTTGCCGCGGCAGCGGCGGTGGTGAGGGCGCCGCCCAGGGAGGATCCGCCGTCGCACGCTTCTTTGAACGCGTCCCGGAACGGCAGGAGGGCGTCAACCATGGTCTTGTCCCCCGGCTCCGCCTTGCCCAGCTCGGTGATGGCGTTGCTGAAGGCGGTGACGGCGGCGGCCGCGTCCCCGGCGGCGTACGAATCGCGGTTTCCGAGCGCGAGGCCCGCGGCCATCACGGCCGTGCCCCACAGCGCGCCCGAGGTTCCGCCGGCGCGCTCGCTCCACGCCTCGCCTGCGGCGGTGAGCACGCGTTCAACCGAGGCTCCCGCTTCGGCGTTCTGCTCACCGGCTGAGGCAGCCGCATCAACGCCGCGGCGCATGCCGATGCCGTGGTCACCGTCGCCGGCAATCGCGTCCAGGTCGCCAAGTTCCGCTTCATGTTCGACGACGACGTCCCGCACCTGGGCGAGGACGGCGGCTGCCACCCGGCCCAGGTTGGCGGACGCCGCGGTTGCCTTTTCGGTGTCCTCGTCGGCTGTGTCTTCGGCGCTGGAGAGTTCACGGCGGGCGCGCGGCGCGGTGTTGCCCTTGCGGAAGGCAGGGGTATCGGCCGGCGCTGCCCAGAACTGCTCGAGTTCGTCGTCGAGCCACAGCAGGGTGAGCGAGAGTCCGGACATGTCCAGGCTGGTGACAAGCTCGCCGCACTCCGGCTCCACGACGGTCAGGTTGGCCGCGGCGAGGAGCTTTTCGATCTTGCCGAAGAGGAGGAACAGTTCGTCGTATTTGACCGTGCCCAGGCCGTTGACGATGGCAACTACGCGGCTGCCGGCGTCGTCGGGCTTGTCCTCGAGAAGCCGGGAGACCAGCAGTTCGGCGAGTTCGGAGGCCGTGGGCATCGGGTGCTCGGAGATGCCCGGCTCGCCGTGGATGCCCAGGCCCAGCGACATCTGCCCGGCCGGAACGTGGAACAGCGGCTCGGACGCGCCGGGAAGGGTGCAGCCGTCGAAGGCGACGCCCAGCGAACGCGTGCGGTAGTTGGTCTTGATGGCGAGGCGCTCCACCTCGTCCAGGCTCAGGCCGGCCTCGGCTGCGGCGCCGGCGACCTTGAAGACGGTGAGGTCGCCGGCGATGCCGCGGCGCTTCTCGATCTGGTCCAGCGGGGCGCTGGCGATGTCGTCCGTGACCAGCACGGTGCGCGTCTCGATGCCCTCGGCGTTGAGCCGAAGCTGCGCCTGGCCGAAGTGCAGGACGTCGCCGGCGTAGTTGCCGTAGCTCAGCAGCACGCCGCCGCCGGCGTTGGCAGCCTTCGCCACGCGGTACACCTGCCCCGCGGCCGGCGAGGCGAACATGTTGCCGCAGGCGGAGCCGGCGGCCAGGCCCGGCCCGACCAGTCCGGCGAAGGCCGGGTAGTGGCCGGAGCCGCCGCCCACCACGAGGGCCACCTGGCCGGCGGGGATCTCGGTGGAGCGGACCACGCCGCCGTCCACGCGGGCAACGTACCCGCGGTTGGCGGCAACAAATCCGTCCAACGCCTCATCTGCGAAATCAGCGGGATTGTCGAAGATCTGGGTCATGGTTCCTCTTTGAATCCGGTTGGTTTGATTCTGCTGGGTTGGTTGTGCGGCGCCTCTAGCGCGCTACGGCCACAGGCTGCTGACGCCCCTGCGCCACCTGGCTCTGGCCGAGGGCGTAGCCTTCCTTCTTCGGCAGCACGTGGCGGCGCAGGTAGTCCTGGTTGCTGGCCGTCACGGAGAGGCCGTCGCCGCCGTAGTGCTCGGTGCAGAGGATGCCCTGGAAGCCGACGGAGAGGGCCACCTTGAACGCCTCGCGGTAGTTGATGAGGCCGCTTTCCATGGGGGAAGGCATGGCAACGTACATGTCGCGGGCCACGTCCTCGTCACGGATGTAGTTCTTCATGTGCCAGTAGTTGGAGTACGGCAGGGTCTTGGCGACCATTTCCCGCCAGTCCTCGATGGGCCGGTGCAGGCGGATCAGGTTGCCGAGGTCCGGGTTGAGGCCGACGTTGGACAGGCCGATGTCCTGGACGAACTGCACGGAGGAGTCCGCGGTGCCGATGTAGGTGTCCTCGTACATTTCGAGGGAGAGCAGGACGCCCACCTCTGCGGCGTGCCGGCCCAGTTCCTGGAAACGGGCGACGGCGTTGTTCCAGGCTTCCTTGTCGCCCTCCGGGTCCTTGTAGCCCTCGACGGTCCAGAACCAGAGCTGCTTCTGCTGTTCCGGGGTAATGGCCTGGTGCAGGCCGAAGGAGACGACCTCGCAGCCGAGTTCAGCGGCGGCGTCGATGGTGCGGTGGCTGTAGGCCAGGTTGTCCTCCCACTTGCCCTCCTCGATCACGCTCTGGCGGATGGCGGAGATGACCGGGATGCCGATGCCCACGCTGTCGGCGGTCTGCTTGAACTCGGCGAGGCGCTCCTTGCTGAGGTCGCCGGGCCGGACCCAGCTGTCGGTGAGGTCGGCGTTGGCGAAGCCTGCTTCCTTGACCTCGGTGAAGACCTCGGCCCAGGCGGAGGCGTCGGCGTCGTTGATGTGGGTGCCCTGGGCGTCGACGCCCGGGAACTGCAGCAGTGCCGCGGTGATGGGCCAGTTGTCGGCGGTGTAAGCCATGGTTTTACTCCCTCGTGGAATCCTGTTTCCTATAGGATTTACTATCTAGTAGGAGTTGTCAAGGTCACATCCCCTTCGCCCCCTGCTGCCGCTTGGTGACTACTGGGCGACCATCGAAGATCCTATAGGGATGATGTCCGCATGTGAAGTGCCTCACGCCAAAGGCATCAAGTGGCTGCATCTCCCACGCTACGCCCCCACCCAACTGAGTAGCAGCAGAGGGCGTTCCCACGGCTGGGAACGCCCTCTGCTGCTACCTACATGGGCTGTGCGGGCACGCTTCTCGGCGCACGCCGGGCTACTCCTCCGGAGCGTCCGCCATGGCTCGTTCGCGGACCTTCTGAATGTGGGCTGCCATGGCGGCCTCAGCCTGATCGGGGTCGCCGCTGGACAGGGCGTCCAGGACGGACTGGTGCTCGGCGATGGCATTCTCGGCGTCGGTGATCCCCACTCCCCCGAAAAGCCGGAAGCGCTGGACCTGGCCGCCGAGCGCGGCATAGGCGCCGACCAGGAACTGGTTGTCCGTCTGCTGGGCAATGAGCTGGTGGAAGCGCTCGTCAGCCTCGAGGTAGTCCTTGTACTCGGCAAAGGACGGGCCGCGCGGCGCCGTCTTCAGCTCGGCGACTGTTTGCTCGAGCTCAGCGAGGCGGTGCGGATTCAGCCGCGCGCAGGCAAGCCGGGCATTGACGGGCTCGATCGCGAGGCGGGCCTCCATGAGATCCGCAAAGTCCTCCCGGGTGAACACCGGCGCAACGCGGTAACCCTTGAGCGCCACCCGCCGGACCATGCCGGTGTGTTCCAGCCGGGCCAGTGCCTCGCGGACTGGGGTCGGGGAAACGTCCAGCTCGCGGGCAGTTCCGTCGATGCTGACGGCGGCCCCGGGTTCCAGCCTGCCGTCCATGAGCGAGGCGAGCAGCTCCTCGTATACGTGGTCGGCCAGGACTTGGCGGCTGACCGTCCGGCCTCGCCTGCCACCGGTCTGTCCCTCGGTCCGGCTGCCGGCGCGGGTGCCGTTGGACGCTTTTTGCATGATCAGATCCTATAGGGACGCCTCGGGGAAGGCTGGCACGGTCAGTCAGACGTTACGGCGCGCACTTGACCTTCCCGCCGGTGGTGACGATGCCCAGGGTCCATTCTGCGGTCGCCTTCTGCAGGTCCGAGAAGGTGGCAGTCACGCGGACTGTCATGGGGCTTGCACCGGCGTTGGCGATGACAATGAGCGAGTTCTCAGTCAGTGTGAACGTCTGCGCGCCGACGTCGGAGGGGTACTCGATGGCGAGCGGGCTATAGGTGCCGTTGGCCTGGCGGGCCGCAATGGTCAGCACAGTGGGCGCCTGCGCAGAACTTGCCGTGAGAGTCGCGGTCTTTTCGTTGGAACTGGGTGTGCACGCCAGGGTTATTGTTGGCGGGCCCCAGTTGGCCGCGGCCGAGACGGACATTGTCGCCGTCGCTGACTGTTGCCATAGTGCGACGGCGGACGTGCCGCCGATGCCCAGCAGCACTGTCAGGATGAAAGCGAAAAGGGCCAGCATTCCGCCGGGGACCCTGGCCTGGACGGCGTTCGGGGTACTCATGCTGCCGCAGCTGCTTCGCGGCGCCGGCTGCGGATGGTCCGGAGGATGAGCACGGCACCGTAGCCGATGAGACCGGCGGCGCCGACAGTGGCCCAGAGGCCGCGGTCGGAGTTCCCCAGCGCGTTGGCGACGTAGCCGACATAGGGGACGGCGTAGAAGAGCTTGCCCTTCACCTGCAGCTCGCGGACGGGGTTGGCATCGGTGATGTCGTTATTGTCGCCCTTGGTGATGAGGGTCTTCTCCCCCGTTTGCGTGGTTCCAAAGCCGATGATGCGGTGCGACTCCACTGCAGGTTTTCCCGACTCCAGCTGGAACGTGATGACATCCCCTGCCTTCAGTTCGCTGAAAGCCGTGGGCTTGACCACCAGGTAGGTCCCCGGTGAGTACTTGGGCGCCATGGAGTTTGTCAGCACCGTGTAGGTCTGCGAGCCCGTGGCCTTGGGGACCAGGATGAGCACCAGGGCTGCAAACACCGCCACCATCAGCAGCACGAAGTTGACGGTTCTGCCTGCCGCCGCGAGCCGGCGGACTGCCCGGCGGCCGGCAGCCTCACCCCGCGCGGGTGCAGCAACAGCCGCGTCCGCCGTCGGGAGAATGCTAGGCGCAGCCACTGGGCACCCCGCAGAGCTGCGTCGCGGCGAGGGGAATCGTGATGGTCACGGATTGTCCTTTCACGGTGGCTGGAGCGGTGGAAGCGAGCCTGGTTTCAAAGCACAGAGTTGTGCTGGTCCCCTTTGGGACCGTCACGGGTGTCAGGCCGGCGGAAGAGACGTTCGTATAACCCGTTGTGCCGCAGGCGGCGGCGCTTGCCGCAAACTTGGCGCTGACGGTGAGATATTGCGCCAGATCGCCTGGCGCAATATTGCTCTTTGATGCCGTGCCAACAAGTGCCGCAGCCCGCAGATTGCGCGGGACGCCCATGGCTCCTCCTGACCGTCAACCGACTACTTCCAACGTTTGAACTTCCGGCCGCCCTGAGCGACGGCCGGAAGTGGCTTAGGACAGGCCGGTCTGAGTGACCTGGTTCAGGGTGAAGGCGACGTTTTTGAAGTCATAGGCCGCGTTGACATCCGCGCGGCCCGTGGTGGTGGCCCACTTGAACTCGAACGTGATCGTTGCGGTCACCGTTGCGGACGTCTTCAGCGGGTTGCTGACAGGCGCGCCACCAACGGTCAGAGCAGGCGCGCTGACAACAACGTTGGCAGGCGTGAAGCCGTTGTCCGGGGTGGCACCCGTCGCGGCGACGGTTGCAGCCATCTTGTCACCGGTCAGGGTCACGTCCAGGACCTGGGTGTAGGTCAGCTTGTCACCGGGGACAACCTTGTAGTTGGCGATGTTGGTGATCGTGTGGTCGGCCCCGTCCTTCCACACGCCGGTGGCCGCGGTGACGTTCAGGTCGCCGGCAACGACGGTGCCGGGAGTGCCCGTAGCGGAGGCGTTCCAGGAGGCGAGGGTGCCGCCGCCGCCCAGCAGCAGAGCGGCGCCGACTGCGATGGCGGCGGTTCCCTTGATCAGTGCGCTGTTCTTCATGATGAGACCCTTCGGGTGAAGTTCTGAGTGGTTTCCTGCTGAAGAAAACAATGCAGGGGCTTACTCAGGACTCCATGCGACAAAGGGTCAAGATTCACTCAAGAAAGTTGCCCCTTAAACCAAAAGGAACCACCCGGCGAACGGGTGGTTCCTTTGGTCACTTACGGGGCCCGGAATGGAGCGCCGCTAAAGCTATGCCGGCTGGTACACGGGGTAGTCGGTGTAGCCCTTCGCGCCCTCGCCGTAGAACGTGGACTGGTCCGGCTCGTTCAGCGGCAGGCCTTCGCGCCACCGCCGGGCGAGGTCCGGGTTAGCAATGGCGGGCCGGCCCACCACGACGGCGTCGGCGTGCCCGTCGCCAACCAGCGCCAGGGCTTCCTCGCGCGTGGTGATGACGCCGAAGCCGGTGTTGACCAAGAACGTGCCATTGAAGCGTGAGCGCAGGTCCTGTACCAGGCCGCCGGCCGGGTCGGCGTGCAGGATGCTCAGGTAGGCCAGGTTCAGCGGGGCGATGGAGTCGACCAGCACCTCGTAGGTCGCCCGGACGTCGGCAGCATCGGTCTCTTCAATGCCCTGGACGTTGTGCTCGGGCGAGATCCGGATGCCGACGCGGTTAGCACCCAGTGCCTCCACGACGGCGTTCACGGTCTCAATGACGAAGCGGGCGCGGTTCTCGGGCGAGCCGCCGTAGCTGTCGGTGCGGACGTTGGTGTTCGGCGCCAGGAACTCGTGGAGCAGGTACCCGTTGGCGGAGTGCAGCTCCACGCCGTCGAACCCTGCCTCAATGGCGTTGCGCGATGCGGTGACGATTTCCTCGCGGACGATGGGCAACTCGTCGATGGAAAGCTCGTGCGGGACGGGGTGCGGCTGCTTGCCATTGTAGGTCCGCGTTTCAGCCTCGACGGCGATGGCGCTGGGGGCCACTACGCGGTGGCCGCCGTTGATGTCCTCATGCGAGACGCGGCCGCCGTGCATGATCTGGGCGAAAATACGGCCGCCTTCCGCGTGCACAGCGTCGGTGACCTTTTTCCAGCCGGCAATCTGCTCGGGTGTCACCAGCCCGGGCTGTCCCGGGTAGGAGCGGCCGGCCGGGCTGGGATACGTTCCCTCGCTGACGATCAGGCCAAGCGACGCGCGCTGGCGGTAGTGCTCCACGACGAGCGGGCCGGGGACGCCCTCCTGGCCAGTACGGACACGGGTCAGCGGTGCCATGACGAGGCGGTTGGGGAGTTCGAGCTCGCCGAGAGTCAGCGGGGAAAACAACATGCGGAGTTCCTTTCAGAATGCATCAGGTTCACCAGCTGTAACTGCCTAGCGTGTGCAACTATTCCGGGTGTGGTGCAGTTCACGTCGCAAAGCACCCCAGACATGGCCGACGGCGGCACCCGGGTTGGGTGCCGCCGTCGTACTTTCACTTGTTGCCGGCCCGCTGGCCGGCCTGGGCGAATTGCCTTTCAGCGCGTGTGGTGGGATGGCTGCAGCTCGTACACCGGAGTGGGCAGGCCTTCCATCCGCGCCTTGAGCTGCAGCGCCAGGTAGGTGGAGTAATGCCTGCTCTGGTGCAGGTTGCCGCCGTGGATCCAGAGGTTCTCCACGTTGGTGGGCTTCCACATGTTGCGCAATTCCCCTTCCCACGGGCCTGGGTCCTTGGGCGTGTCCGATCCGAATCCCCAGCACTTCCCAACCGCGTCCGCCACCTCGGGTGAAACCAAGTCCGCGAGCCAGCCGTTCATCGAGCCATAGCCGGTGGCATAGATGATGACGTCGGCCTCCAGCTCTGCGCCGTTATCGAGGACGACGGCGCTGCCCGTGATTTTGCCGATCTGGCCGTTGGCCAGTTTCACCCTGCCGTCGATGATCAGCTGCGAGGCGCCGACGTCGATGTAATAGCCGGAACCGCGCCGCAGGTACTTCAGGAAGAGCCCCGAACCGTCGACGCCGAAGTCAAGGTCGAAGCCGGCGGCCTCGAGCTGGGAGTAGAAGTCAGCGTCGCGACGTGCCATCTCCTGGTACACCGGAATCTGCGCACCCGGGAGGATCCGGTACGGCAGCGAGGCGAACAGCAGATCCGCTTTCTCGGTGGTGACGCCGTTTGCAAGGGCCCGCTCCGAGTAAAGGTCACCAAGTGCGAGGTCCATCAGCGATTCGCTGCGCGCGATGTGGGTGGAGGAACGCTGGACCATGGTGACGTCGGCGCCGTGCTCCCAGAGGTCGGCGCAGATGTCGTGGGCTGAGTTGTTGGACCCGATCACCACGGCCTTTTTGCCCGTCCAGTCCCCGCCGCCCGGGTGCTTGGACGAGTGGTACTGCTCCCCCAGGAAGGTCTCCGCGCCATCGAACTTGGGGACGTTGGGGTATCCGGAGACTCCGAGCGCGAAGACGAGCTGCTTCGGACGCAGGGTGACCCGTTCGCCGTCGCGGACCACGCTGACTTCCCACTCGCGGGCGTCCTCGTCCCAGCGTGCATTGGTGCATTCGGTGCTGGACCAGTAGTTGAGCTCCATGATCCGCGTGTAATGCTCCAGCCAGTCGCCGATCTTGTCCTTGGCAGCGAAGACAGGCCAGTCGTCCGGGAACTTCATGTACGGCAGGTGGTCGTACCAGACGGGGTCGTGCAGGTGCAGGGACTTGTAGCGGTTCCGCCACGAGTCACCGGGCCGCGCGTTTTTCTCAATGATGATGGTGGGAACGCCGAGACGGCGGAGCCGTGCGCCGAGTCCTATGCCGCCCTGGCCGCCGCCGACGATCACGGTGTAGGGCTGTTCCTCGTAGCCAAGCTTGGCGGCTTGCTCTTCCTTGAGTTCGAGCCATGACTTGCGGCCCTTCTCGATGCGGTGGGCCACGCCCTGCTCGCGGTTGGGACCCTTCTTCTCCTCGAAGCCCTTGAGCTCCTGCATGGTGGTGAGAAGGGTCCAGCACTTGCCGTTGCGAAGGCGCAGGTGGGCATAGCCACGGGCCTGCGCGGTCTCGAATGTCACCCAGGCCTCGGTGCTGGACGCATCGCCGGTGGCGTCCTCGGCGAGCGCCCAGTTGTGCGGGCCGACGTCGTCGAGGGTCGCTTCGAGCATGCGGCGGATGCTGTCCTTGCCTTCCATGGTCTTGAGGTTCCAGGTGAAGGACACGAAGTCGCGCCAGTACGATTCCTCGTCGAACAACTCGAGCGCCGCTGCCGTGTCATTCGTTCGCAACGCCCCATCGAACTGCTCCAGCCATCCGGCGACGATGCCGTTTGGTGTCTCGGGCATGATTTCCTCTTTCCTTTGATGACCTGGCCGTGCGGCCTGGTGCCAAGTTTGCGGAAGCCTGGGCCGCCAGCCCGCTAGCCTCCGTGACCCGCATCACAAGTAAAAGCCGCCGGGGGTTACAATCGGGTTGCATGTTTTCCGTCCATGGTGGGCGGCCACGGGCACGATTCAATGGCGAGTTGGGAGGACGCGTATGCCTTTGTCTGACGCCGCCGCCCAGGCACGCCATCTCCGCTTTACGTCTCCCCTGGAGTATGCCCGGGCCCTCCGACAGGCCCATGAAGCCACGATTTCCGGACGTCCCGATCCCTACATCGCCCCGTCACTCGTGACCTCGTGGCAGCGGTCCCTGGCACTGGGGATCGATCCCGACCGGCACCGGCCGGTCCACCGGCACGACGTCAGCGAAGCCCGGCTACTCGGCGCGGACCACCGGCTGGCAGTTGTCATGCCAGCGCTGTCCCAACTGCTTGCCGACGAGACCACGGACGGCCGGCATCTGCTCATCGTCACGGACCACCTCGGCGAGGTTCTCTGGCGGATCGGCAGCCGTCACGCTCTGCGCCAAGCGGATTCGTTGGAGTTCGTCGAGGGCGCCGACTGGTCCGAGTCCGGAGTAGGAACCAACGCCATCAGCGAGGCCTTGTTCACCGGCACCCCTGCCCAACTGTTCTCCGCGGAGCACCTCGTCCGCACCCACCATGACTGGGCCTGCACAGCGGCACCTATCCGGGATCCGTTCACGGGCGACGTCCTGGGCGTCCTTGATGTCTCCGGACCTATCCAATCCATGACGCCAGACAGTCTGCGGATGGTGCGGTGCGGCGTCCGGCTGGCCGAGGAGCTGCTGAAGTCGGCCGGAGCACCAGCTACCGCCTCCCGACCGGAGCGGACACGTTCAGTTCCGGCCGCCGAGGTCAGAAGCACCAGCCGCCGGCTGACCCTCCGCATCCTGGGCGACAAGCCCACCGCAGAGGTCGACGGCGGGCCACCGCTTGCGCTGACACTGCGCCGCGCCGAGATCTTGGCAATGCTCGCCTCCCGGTCCAGTGGGTGGAGCGCCGAGGAGTTGGCCTACGAACTGTACGGCGAGGATGGTGCGGCAGCATCGGTCCGGACTGAGATGCACCGGATCCGCGGGCTTATTGGGAACGTTGTGGAGCCCAATCCGTACCGGTTCGCCGCCGGGGTGCAAGTTGAAACCGACGCGTCGATGGTGGCTAGCCATCTGCGGGCGGGGCGCGTTGCCGACGCACTTGCCGCGTATCCCGCCAAGCTTCTGACCCGGTCCGCCAACTTCGCCATCGAACTTATGCGCGATGAACTCAACGAGGCAGTGGGTGCCTCTGTCCGCGCCAGTGGGATGATCGACTTAATCCTGCGGTGGTGCTCCACTGACATGGGCGCCGCCGATTCCGCAGCGGCGGCAGCGCTTGAACGAGTTGGCGGTGCGGATGATCCCCGCTTCCAGTTGGTGCGGGCCAAGATGGCACGGATGGATCGAGAGCTGCGGGCGTAGCCTTGGCGGCACTGTTCTAGCGGTTCCCCGGCGCAGCGCCCGGGCAACCGTCACCCCGCGGGTTTGTGTTGCAATCGTCGGCATAATTGCGCGTTACGGAGCGCCAAACGCTCACCGTTTGCGGCGGCGAGCTGAACTGCCCTTGGTTGGGTATGGGCAGGTTCGGGCCGCCGTTCACGGAGTAGGTTCCCTGGAAGTACGTCGTGAGGACCACGTTGAAGTCGCCGGTCGCGGCGTAGGCATGGCTGGTCCGGGTCTTCTCACCCCAACGGTCCTGCGGGAGCGGGCCGCCCATGGTGGTCGTGGGGCCCAGCGACGTCCCGTCGCCGTAGTCCCAGCGATACTGGACGGGCTTGGCAACGATATGCACCTTCTGTCCAAGCATGGTCACGTCAAAGGACTGTTCCGCTGACTCGCCATAGAAGTTGGTCTCGGCACCCCTCAGCGTGTGGGGACGTGGCTGGATTCCCAGAGT
Source organism: Arthrobacter globiformis (assembly GCF_046536215.2). Taxonomy (GTDB): domain Bacteria; phylum Actinomycetota; class Actinomycetes; order Actinomycetales; family Micrococcaceae; genus Arthrobacter; species Arthrobacter globiformis_E. The sequence goes on from NZ_CM143421.1 coordinate 2,006,733, forward strand.
GCCTGCATTGACAGGGAGTTGCTCGAAACGGCGCTGGATTTGGGCGGCGATTCTACCGAGCACGTCACTCGGATCCTCGTTGTATACACAGCGATCGGGGCGAATCGCGGTCCAACTATTGTCACCGGCAACTCGGAGCTTCCACCACCATCTGACCGGGCGACCATCCTTTCCCTCCGTGCATTTGATTGAGGCAGCAAGGCATGCGATGTCAAAGTCATTATTGGCAACAAGACACAGGGGCGTGAATTTATACTGGTAGGGGCTCTCTGGCGCGGACGCCGGCGCGTCTACCCAGACATTGTTGTCGGTATCGAAGTGCCAGACTCCCACGCCGTCGGTGTTCCAGAAGACGTCTGTAGAGTCGGCGATGGCAGGTGCCGCATGGCAAGCGACGATGAGCAACGACAGTAGCAATGCGCAAATAGCCCGCCGACCGTTGGGCTCGATCTCCATGGAAAGCTTATGCACCGAGCCGGTCGACGTTAACGGCGTTCCAATGGCCGTCAACGAAGCGCACGATCATGATGTCTGCGAGGACTTGCGACCCAGGAACAGATTTTTCAATGCTGGCGTCGGCCCTGTGCAGCGTCCCAGCGGATTGCTCCAATTGCGTTGTGACCTGATACTCCCCCGCCGAAGACTTCGTGAACTCGGTGAACGCACCGTTGGCCTTCACCAGGCCGCCGGATATCCATCGTCCCTTGGAGTTCCACTCCACGATTCCGGGCCGAACCTTCTGGCACAGGGCGCACGTAGTAGCAGTGATTTTGTCCAGAGGTCCGAAGTTTCCTGTCTCATAGGCAAAGTTGAGTGTCGTGTACCAATATTTTGCGAATGCAATCAAGCCGTCTTTAGTCTCCCGCTCGGCAGTCTTAGGCAGAACAGGCACCGGGACGTTCTGAGCCCTTCCCTTGGCGTCGGCCGGCTTGTACACAAGAGTCGCCTTGGGCGTCGGAGTTGCACTAGGCGTGGCAGATGCCGAACCGGAAGCGGACTGAGCTGGCGAAACGGCGGCGGTGCCCGTCGGACCAGCTTGGGGGTTGCCGCCACCGCTGCAGGCGCTAAGCACAATGGCGGACACAGCGATGGCGGAAATGACAGGCAAACGGAGGCGTTCAGAAATGCAGGTACGAGAAGTCATGCGCTAATCCCCCCGGATAGGTTTCAAGACATCTGTGTCCGAACAGTGATTAAAGGGTAACCGAGATCACATCTTTCGGCTCAAAGTTATCCACAGCCCCTTTAGGCCCGGGCAAACAGGCAAACACCCCAGGGCACAACGCAAAGCGGGCCCGGTGAGAATCTCACCGGGCCCGCTGGAATCCCAATCACGCAGCCACAAATCGCGACGCTGCCAGCGCCGTCACCTGCGAGCCGCAACCCAAGAACTACAAAGCCCTACCCCTTGGAATGCGCCGGGAGAACCAAATCGCCTGCCTTGTCCGTCGACAAGGCGAGCGACGAAACATACTGGGGTTCGCCGTCGGGCCCGTCCTGGGCGGAGCGCATCATGTCCGGGCGCTCGAACTCAATCCCGGTCACATGGCAGAGCAGCTTTGCATCGCTGGGGTTACCGTCGGCGTCGAACATCGGCAGGTCGATGCCGTCATCGGTGCGCCGCAGATAGTACCTGCCCTTGGTCAGGACCGCCAGAACCGGTGGCAGCACAAGTGCCAGCCCCACCGCGAAAATCGGCGAATATGGCTGGATGCCCGAACCAAAAGCGCCGAAGAACACCGCGATGGAAATCCCGGCAGAAACCAGCATGGACACAAACCCCACTGGGTTCACAGCGTGCAGCATGCCCCGCCGGAACTCGGGGGTCTTGGGCGAAATCTTCAGCAGGTACTTGTTGATGGCGATGTCCGACGCCACAGTGACGACCCAGGCCATGGCGCAGTTGGCGTAGAAGCCCAGAATCGTGTTGAGGAAGTCGAACATATTGGCCTCCATGAGGACCAGGGCAATCAGCAGATTCACCGCCACGAACACCATCCGCCCGGGATAGGTCTTGGTCACCCGCGTGAAGCTGTTGGTCCACGCCAGCGAACCCGAGTAGGCGTTGGTGACATTAATCTTGATCTGCGAAATCACCACCAGCACCACGGCCAGGCTCATCGCCAGCCATGCCGGCATCATCTCCTCGTACACGCCGAGGAACTGGTGGACCGGCTCGTTCGCAGTCGCCGAGGCCGCCGGATCCAGCTTGGCAATCAGGTAAACGGCGATAAACATCCCGACGATCTGCTTGATCGCGCCAAACAGAACCCAGCCAGGCCCGGCAAGGATCACGGCCCGCCACCACGCGCCCTTATTGTCGGCGGTCTTGGGCGGCATGAACCGCAGGTAGTCGATCTGCTCCGCGATCTGCGCCATCAGGGACAGGCAGACGCCGGCGGCCAGCATGACCGATGCCAGGCTGGTTCCCGCGCCACCGGAATTCCCCGTGAAGGCGAAGAAGTCATCGATACTGCCGGGGTGGGACACCAGCAGGTAGCCGACCGGAACCACCATCAGGAGCAGCCACAGCGGCGTGGTCCAGACCTGGAGTTTGGCCAGCGTGTTCATCCCGTAAATGACCAGCGGAATGATGATGATCGTGGACGCCGCATAACCCAGCCATTGCGGAATCCCCAGGCCCAGTTCGAGGCCCTGCGCCATGATTGACCCTTCCAGAGCGAAGAAGATAAACGTGAAGGTCGCAAAGATCACGTTCGTCACCACGGAACCGTAATAGCCGAACCCGGAACCGCGGGTAATGAGGTCCAAATCAATGTTGTACCGGGCTGCATAATAGGCAAGCGGAAAACCCGTAGCGAAGATAATGACGGCGGCCACGACAATTCCGAAAATCGCATTCACCGTGCCGTAAGCAATACCGATATTCGCGCCAATCGAAAAATCAGCAAGGTAGGCAATGCCTCCCAGCGCACTCGTTGCCACCACGCCTGCGCTCCACTTCCGGTAGGACCGGGGTGCGAACCTAAGCGTGTAATCCTCCAGGCTCTCCTTCGTGGCGCTCAAGGCGTCCGAGTTGTTTGCCGCCGCTTTGGTCGCCGTCCGGGGCCGCTTGGTCTCCAGCCCGACGGCGGTGCCCCCGCCCGGGCTATCCAACAGTTCGCTGTCCTGCAGGTCATTTGTCATGAGGCATCCGCTTTCGTCACCGGTTTGTCTTCTTCGCCGACGCTAGTCATGCCGTGCGACCGTTCGGTTCCGGGGCCATTACAGCCATGTAAAGTGTCCTACGCATCCGTCAAACTGCCGCTTCGCCCGGTGGCGCAGCACCGCGCCTACTGGGAAAATCTGTCCATACCCTATCGTTTTTCTACAAGCCGTAGAAGAATGGAGCACATGATGTTCAACCACGCCGACGGCGACCCCATCCTGATCCTCGACGAAGAGCAGTGCTGGCAGCTTCTGGAGGGCACCAGGCATGGCCGCCTCGTGGTCACCGTGGCGGGCGAGCCGGATATCTTCCCCGTGAACTACGTAACCAGCCGGAGGAAGCTGTACTTCCGGACGGCGCCGGGCAACAAGCTCGCCCAGGTGACCATCAACGACAGGGTCCTGTTCGAGACGGACGGCATCATGTCGGACCAGGCGTGGTCGGTGGTGCTCCGCGGCACGGCCCGGGTCCTGAACAAGTCAGCCGAAATCGCCGAAGCCGAAGAGCTCGGGCTCGCGTCCTGGGTTCCCACACTGAAGGACTTCTACGTCGAGATCGATCCCGGCTCCGTCAGCGGCCGGCACTTCCAGTTTGGCGAGCAGCCGGAGCGCGATTTCTAGAGAGGCTGCCGGCCTAGACTGGAAATATGGCGGACCGGCTGACCCCTGAGCAGCGCAGCTGGAACATGTCCCGCATCCGGGGCAAGAACACCAAGCCCGAACTGCTGGTGCGCCGCCTCCTGCATGCCAAGGGTTACCGCTACCGCCTGCACGGCGCCTCCGGCGGCATCAAGCTGCCCGGCAACCCGGACCTGGTCTTCGCGGGCAGGCGCAAGGTCATCTTCGTCAACGGCTGCTTCTGGCACTTCCACGACTGCAGGGTGGGCCAGCACTCTCCCAAGGCCAACGCCGAATTTTGGGAAACGAAACGCAGCCGCACTCGGGACCGCGACGCCAGCCAGCGCCATCAGCTCGAAAACGACGGGTGGGAAGTACTGACCGTCTGGGAGTGCGAACTCAGGGACATGTCCGCCGTCGAGAAGCAGCTGGAGCTGTTCCTGGCCGCGGGCTGATCCAGACTAAGCGCGGCTCAGTTCTCAGCCGGAGCCAGCCGGTAGCCCACGCCGCGGACAGTCTGCAGCCAGCGCGGGTTCTGTGCCGAATCGCCGAGCTTCTTCCGCAGGTTGCCCATGTGCACCTCAACGGACCGCTCGTCCGCCTCGCTGATGTAACTTCCGACGTCGTACGGTTCGTCCCGCAGCCGGCGCACCAGATCCGCTTTGGTACGGACCATGCGACCCGCCTCAAGAAGGGCGTGGAGCAGGTCGAATTCGGTGCGTGTCAGGCTCAGCTCCTGGCCGTCAACGGCCACGGTCCGGGACTCGTAGCTCAGGTCCAGGCCGTTGTGGGTGTACTTCCGCCCCTCGTTCACGGCGGCGGCTGGTGAGCCGGACTCCTCGGCGAGTTCCGGCGTCGAACGCGGACGCCGCATCATGGCCGCAACGCGGGCCCGCAGCTCACGTGGACGGAACGGTTTGGTGAGGTAATCGTCGGCACCCGACTCGAGTCCGATCAGGGTGTCGAGCTCCTCCGCACGGGCGGTGAGCATGACGATATAGGCATCGGAGAACTGACGGATCTGCCGCGCCACTTCGAAGCCGTCGATGTCCGGCAGTCCAAGGTCGAGCGTGATGACCGCTGGGTCCAGTTCTTTGGCGGCAAGAACGCCCTCGGCTCCGCTGCTTGCGGCGCGCACCTCAAAGCCGGCCTGCGTCAAAACAACGCGCACCAATTCGCGAATATCGTGGTCATCCTCGATGACCAGCCCCACGCGTGTATCACCCATCGCAGCCCCCTCAGCCCGCTACATCCCGTCTGAAGTATAGCTCCCGGCGGATATCCTGCTCCTATGCGTTTCTCACGCCCCGCCCAGATGGACCATCGCCCATGAGCAGTATTGCCTGGAAAGACTCCTCCGGCCGGATTCTGCTCTTCCGGCGGCCCTTCCACGAGTATTCCTTGCGGGGCAGGGTGATGCTGAGCCAAATGCCGCTTTCTGTAACGGCAGGAATCACGGCGTTCCTCATTCTGGCGTTCTTTCCGGAGACGCTGCTCAACCCCCTTTTCATCAGTTTTCTGCTGTCACAGGCAGTAATACTGATCCTTTGCTATGCCGTGCCCTGGCAGCGGCTGCCCTACCCGTCATTCCTCGTCATTCCCCTCCTGGACCTGGTGTCCATTGCCCTGGGCAGGGAGGGCGGCCAGGACAGCCTGACGGGGCTCAGCCTGATGGCCGTTTTTCCGGTTATCTGGATGTGCGCCTCCGGGCTGTTCCCCAAAGCCGCGGTGGCCCTGTCCTTTTTCGGCCCCCTGGGAATTATCTGGGTGCCGCTGTTTATCCGCGGCGCCATCTCCGGTCAGGACCTGGCGCGCTCCTTCCTGTTGCCGGTGATGATGCTGGGCATCGGCGTCACCGTGTCCGTCATGACGCTCAGCATGGTCCGGCAGCAGCGGGACCTCGAGGGGCAGCAGCGGGACCTGGAAGAAAAGGACTCCCAGCTTCGCGGCGTGCTGACCGGCAGCAAGCGCCAGGAACGGCTGCTGAACACCATCCTGGACACGGTGCACCTGGGTGTCCTGGCCGTCGATGCGGATGGCCACGACATCCTGATGAACCGCAAGCAGCGCAAGCATCATCTGCTGGCTACGCCGCCAACCATCGACGATCCCAATGAGTCCCAACTGCTCGTGTTCTCCACTGACCGGACCACCCTAGTCCCGGTCGACGATCGGCCCGTCCGGCGAGCGGTCCTCGGCGAGGAATTCACCGACTACCTGGTGTGGCTCGGCGCCGGTGCCGAACAACGCGCCATATCCACCAGTGCGAGGCCCATGAAGGACCAGGACGGGAATTTTGCCGGCTCCGTCATCGTGTTCAGCGACGTCACCGAGCTCGTGAATGCGCTGGCCGCCAAGGACGATTTCGTCTCGAACGTCTCGCACGAGTTCCGTACGCCGCTCACCTCCATTCTTGGTTACGTCGAGCTTTTGTTGGACGACGACGACCTCACCGACTCCCAGCGCGGCCCCCTGGAAATCATCCGGCGGAACTCCGAACGGCTGCTCACGTTGGTCTCGGACCTGCTCTCCAGCCGCAACGGCCAGCTGCTCGTGACCCCGGAGTCCGTGAACGTGGCCGAGCTCGTGCGCACGAGCGTCACCGCCGCGCTGCCGCGCGCCGCAGAATCCGGCATCCAGCTGCGCGCCGATGCCCCGGAGCGCCTGGAGGCGCACATCGACGCCGCGCGCATCTCCCAGGTCCTGGACAACCTCGTATCGAACGCCATCAAATACTCGCCCGACGGCGGCGACGTGGTGGTGTCGCTGCGGTCCGAGGGCGGCCACATGGTGTGCAGCGTGAGCGATACCGGCATGGGAATGAGCCAGCAGGACCAGGAGGAGGTCTTCGCCAAGTTCTTCCGGTCCGCAGCTGTCCGCAACTCAACCATTCCCGGCGTCGGGCTGGGGCTGTCCATCAGCAAGGCCATTGTGGAGGCCCACGGCGGCCGGGTTTCGCTGCGCAGCGAAGTGGGAAAAGGCACCACGTTCACGTTTGCCGTGCCGGTCCAGAACTGACGCGCCGGTGCAGAACTGAGTTGTTTGCCTACGCCCGGTGGTCCTCGATCAGCCAGCTGGCGAGCTTTCGGGCCCGCTGGGCCGCGTCCAGGTCGCCCTCGGCCGCGGAGATGATCGAGCCCTTCATCAGGATGTGCCAGGAGCGGGAGAAGTCGTCGGTCCGCTGCAGCCCGGCCTCGTCCGCGAGCTGCTTCACGTGACCGCGGATCCTGGCGAGGTAATCGATGCTGGCCCGTCCCAGCGGATGCGACGCGCCCATCTCCAGCAGCACATTGATGAAGGAGCAGGCCTCAAAGTCGGTCCGGTGGAACCAGTCGGTGAAGACATCGAAGATGGCCAGCAGCTGCTGCTCGGGAGTGCCGGCCCGCAGCCGCGCCTCGCCCATGATGGCGTTGACCGTCCACACCTGGTCGCGCTTCTCCAGGAAGGCCAGTACGAGCTCGTCCTTGGATGCGAAATGGCGGTAGAACGTGGCCTTTGCGACCCCGGAGCTGCTGATGAGTTCATTGATGCCCACGTCGCGGACGCCGCGGCGGGTGAAGAGGTCGTAGGCCGCGCCGACTATGCGTTCGCGCATTCCGGCAACACCGGACGCCGCACTCTCCTCGCCAATCATCCGGCTTCCCGATGTGGGCGGGAAGCCCGGCGTGGCGGCCGGCTGCGGCCCAGTTTGGAGACCTCCGGAAGGTATTCTCCCGGCGCTCCACGGCTCGGAGCTGGGTACCTCTGCCATTAGGATTATTCTATCCCAAAATGCAAGACAGACCTGTCTGTCTTGCATTATTCTTCAGGGACACCAGTGCAATTTTCGAGTAGCAGCCTTGACCCGTTCAGTGCTCGGGATTGAACCGAAACGTCGACGTAGCGAGTGGTTGTTATGACGAAATACCTGCGGTTGGATGCCCACAGTTTGCTCCCGCGTGACTGAGCGTTGCGTCCGCAGGACCAGGACACGCAGGGCTAGCGGCCGAGGCTCGCCTGGCGTACCACTTCTCCCCAGGACTGCTCGGCCAGGTCGGCCACCGCTGCCAGGATTTCCGACGGCGGCCGGGAAAGATCCAGCGGAAACTCCACGATGTCGATGTCGGTGTTGAGGATCCGCCTCAGCTTCATCTCACCGGCGCCGGCGTAGACCAGCCAGGCCGTGGGCACGCGCAAGGCCGTGCAGTAAGCCAGCATCTGGAAATGGTCCGCCGAAAGCGACGCCCCCTGGTCGGTGCCCGCGCGGTACTGGGCGTCGTACACCACCACCGGCCGGCCGCCCAGCAGGTGTACGGCGTCCGGGCGCACGGTCAGCCGGTCCGAGTCCCGGACCGCCTCGTTCAGCATCGCGTTGTACTGCAGCCGCATCTCGCCGGGGAAGGCCCCCATGGCCCGGCGCAAGGCTGCGCCGACGAAGTCCTCGAAGACCTTGCCCATGTCGACGACGAAGGACGCCGTCTGCTGCTTGCCCTCCCCCGCCTCGGCCGACGCATTGCGCAGGATCACCTCGGAGAGCCGCAGCGCCGAATGGTACCGGAGGTTCATCCGGCTTGCCTGCCACGGCGGAAGCGGAGCGCCGGCGTGGAGGCGCGTGACGCCGTCGAGCTTTCCCTTCAGCTGCCGCAGGCGGCCCAGCACATCCGGGCGGACACCGGGGACGCAGGACATGCGGTCAAGCGCGGCGCGCAGGATGCGGTTCTCCGGGATGTCCTCCGTGAACTCGTCGTAGGAGACTTCCAGCGGCACCAGCATTCCCGGCCGGCGGGAGATCTGGTCGGAGATCCGGATGCGGCCCTTGACCGTGCGCAGCGACTCGTCGACCATGACGTAGCCCTGCAGGACGCCGCGCTGCAGGGCGCGCTCGGCGAGCTGGACGAGTGACGCCGCCAGGGCGCTCCACAGCTCGGCATCCTCGTCGGCCGCCACGGTGTCGTCACGGAAGCCCTGGTCTCCGGCGTAGCTCAGCAGGAAGAGCAGCCGGCTCAGCCCGAGCCGGTCCTTGGGCCGCACGTCGAGCTGCACGAGCGGGGTCCGCACGGAACCCACCATGCCGACCGGCTCGATCCGGAAAAGCCCCATGCCCAACGGCGTCGCCTTGGCCAGGCCACTGGAGTTCAGGAAGGCGGCGCTTTCGGCGTCGAGCTTCTCCACGGTGCCGCCGGACAGCTCGTCGAGGACGATGTGCCGCACTGCCGGCGCTGCGCCGCGGCAGCCGCGGGCCGCAGCGGCGCCGGCTCCGGAGCCAGCGGCGGCGACGGAAGCCGCCGTCATAGAGGCCGCCGTCGTAGAGGCCGCCAGGGCGGCGGGGTTAGCGAGCCGCAAGGCGTCCCAGCAGCTGGTCCAGGCCGAAGCGCTCTTCGAGCTGGGCCCGGTTCAGCTGCCCGTGGTAGTGCTCCTCCAGCAGCGGCATGAGCTCGTACTTCCAGATCCGGCGCAGGCCCGCGGGGGTCTGGGCGGCCTTCTTCATGAAGTAGGACGGCCCAATCATGAGGTCGCGGTCCCATTCGTCGATGGCCTGGTTGAGCGCGTCCAGCAGCAGCGCCGGGGTGGTGTCCAGCTGCCGGGCCTCCAGGAACCGCAGCAGCGATCCCTTCACCGGCTCGGTCTGCGGGTGCAGTTCGATGAAGGCAAAGCGGCGGCGGATGGCGGCGTCCATCATCGCGATGGAACGGTCCGCTGTGTTCATGGTGCCGATGATGTACAGGTTGTCCGGCAGCGTGAACGGCTCGTTGGGGCTGTACTGCAGGTAGATCCGGTCATCGCGGTATTCCAGCAGGAAATACAGCTCGCCGAACACCTTGGCCAGGTTGGCGCGGTTCATCTCGTCGATGATCAGGAAGTACGGCTTGGACTCGTTGCCCGGCTTCGCTGCTTCCTCCGCGAGCCTGCGCAGCGGACCCGCCACGAGCTTGAAGGAAACCTGGCCCTCGTCGGTCTTGTCCGGCCGGTACCCCTCGAAGAAGTCCTCGTAGGCGTAGGACGGGTGGAACTGGACGAGCTTCACCCGCTCGTCGGTGCTGTCCTGCGCCAGCTCGGCCGCGAGGTGCTTGGCGAGGTAGGTTTTGCCGGTTCCCGGCGGGCCGTACAGGACCAGCTGCCGGTTCTCCTCCAGCAGGTCGGCGATCTCCTGCAGCGGCTCCACCTCCATGTGGAGCGAGTCCGCGAATTCTCGCGTTACCGGGCGGAAGCCGTCCAGGACCGGGAGGGCGACGGTCGCCGGCGACGCATCGGCGTCGGGCTCGGTTTCCGCCTCGGCGGGCAGCAGCGCCTGCAGCGCCTGCACCACGCGGGTGACGTCGACGACGATGCCCGGGGTGGCCAGCTGGCGCTGGATGTGCCGCGGCAAGTCCGTCACGGCGTGCGCCTCGTCGAACCAGCGCACCTTGCGGCGCATCCGCCGGTTGTCCCCGTTGTGGTCCGGCTCCCCCAGCACGACGCCGATCCGCACAGTTCCGGCGTTCTGGTACAGCGCGAAGTCGCCCGGCTTCATCACGGTCAGGAAGGCGAAGACGGCAGTCTTCGTGTCCTCACGCTCCACGTAACCGAGGTGCTTGTAGTCCTCATCGACGGCGTGCTGAACCAGCCCGGCAGTAACGCCGGCGTCGAGCAGGCGGAGGTGTTCGACGTCGAGCGTCACCTTCTCCTCTGCCTGCCAGGCAGCCAGAAGCTCGGCGTTGTCGTGGTGGGTGCGCAGCAACCAGGCGCGGCGGCCCGGGTCCCCGACCTTCCGCCACTGGCTCACCAGCTGCCGGGCATACCAGTCGATGCGCTGGCCGGCCTGCTCGTCCAGGTGCAGGCGGATGCGGCGGATGTCAGCGGTGATTTCCTCCTCGCTGTCCCCCTTGGCCCCGCCAACGAGAGAGGCGAAGGCATCGCGGATCTCCTGGCGTTCGATGTCCGCCACCACGGGCTCGAAGTAGCTGGGCCAGGCGAGGTACTCGATGCTGCGCCGGATGGCCGGCTGGTCATCAGGCGTGCTCGCCGCCAGCACGTGGAATGCCAGCGGATCCTTCAGGGCCTTCCCGATTTCGGCCGTGGACTGCCGGTCGACGTTCTGCACAAACCGGCAAAGCCATTTCAGGTGGTCCCAGATGGTCCAGTTGAACTCGGCGGTCCGGTCGCGGATGACGCCGTGGTCGGTCATGCCCTGGTACAGCTCGTCCGGGAGCTCCAGCGGCGGCTCGAGCCAGGACGCGGCCTCGGCGACGCGCGCCCGTTTGACCTTGAGCGACTTGACCTCGTGGGCCAGCGGCAGGGACTGCAGGAAGAGCAGCTCCACGGCGAGCTGCTTCGCCGACGGGGACGCGTCCGCCAGGTTGTGCCGCAGGTTGGTCATCATGGGCGCCTTGGCGTCCGCGACTCCCCGTTCCAGCCGTTCCAGCAGTTCCGTCGCGGCCTCCGCCGTCCACGTCTGCGTGCGGCCGTCCAGCGCCGACGGCCTGCCCTGCAGCCCGGCGCCGAGGACGAACCACGCCGCATCCTCGATCTCTTTGGAGACTCCGAGGGCGCGGTGCATGGCAGGCTTTGGGGCGGGGGTCATGCGTTCAAATTTACAGGGTAAACCTGAGCGCCAGCACCATGCCCGGCCGTAAAGCTACTTCCGGGTAACAGCGGGCAGCCGCTTCCGGCCGAAGGCGAAATAGCAGCCGGGACCGATGAAGTTGACCAGGGTGGCCAGCCGCCAGAACATCTTGGAGCCCCGGATCTGCTCGGCGGGGCGCCGCGAAAGGTCGCGCTGGGCCGCGGTGAGGAAGGCGAGCTGCGCGGCTCCAATCACGATGGTGCCGATGCGCGCAGCCGGCGGAAGCTCCTTCCAGGATTTGTTCTTCTTCCAGCCTGCTCTTTTCGATCCCAGGTTTCTGGTTCCCCTGCGCTTCGTTCCCACGGTCAATGCTCCTTGCGCTCTTTGAAGGGCTCCAGCAGCTGCTTCTGCTTCGGAGTCAGCCGCAATACCCTTCCGGTGGCTTCATCGACGAAGGCCAAATGGCTTGAGGCCTTCACACAATCGTCGCCAGTTACGGGGTCCTGCACAAGGTAGTGAATGTCGAAGCTCGCACCCTTGACGGCGCCAACCCAGACCTGGACCGCCGCGGGGACGTTGCGGTATTCGAGGGTCTTCACGTACCGGATCCGGTGGTCCACCACGAGCGCCATGGTGTCTTTGGGAACGTCATTGAACAGCGACACGTGGGGATCGATCCCGGGCAGCCCGGCACCGGCGGGTGGGCCGAAGGCGGCGATGCGCGCCTCCTCCAGCATGCGGACGATCTCGACGTTGTTGATGTGCCCGTAAGCGTCCATGTCACCCCAGCGCATGGGCACGAGCACCTCAATGCGCCGGGGGTCCGGGTGGCCTCCGGGCTTTGCGGCGGTCAGCTGTGCACCGCCGTCGAATCGTCCACCGGAGTCTCCTCGGCATCCGCACCGGCGAACTGCGACATGTACAGCCGGTAGTAGGCGCCTTCAGCGGCAAGGAGGGTCTGGTGGTTGCCCTGCTCCACGATCTTGCCGTTTTCCATGACCAGGATGGTGTCGGCGTCGCGGATGGTTGAGAGGCGGTGCGCGATGACGAAGCTGGTCCGGTCCGTGCGCAGTGCGGCCATGGCCTTCTGCACCAGGAGTTCCGTGCGGGTGTCCACCGAGCTGGTTGCCTCGTCCAGGATGAGCAGTGACGGGTTGGCCACGAACGCGCGGGCGATGGTGATGAGCTGCTTTTCACCGGCGCTGACGTTGTTGCCCTCCTCATCGATGACCGTGCTGTACCCGTCGGGCAGGGCCCGGACGAAGCGGTCCACGAACGTGGCCTTGGCCGCCGCCATGACCTGCTCCTCGGTGGCGTCCAGCTTGCCGTACCGGATGTTGTCGTAAATGGAGCCGCCGAACAGCCAGGCATCCTGCAGCACCATGCCCACCTTGGAGCGAAGTTCCGCGCGGCTCAGCTGGGTGACGTCCACGCCGTCGAGCGTGATGGAGCCGGAGTTGAGCTCGTAGAAGCGCATGACCAGGTTCACCAGCGTGGTCTTGCCCGCGCCGGTGGGTCCGACGATGGCCACGGTGTGCCCCGGTTCGGCGGTGAAGGACAGGTTTTCGATCAGCGGCTTGTCCGGCGTGTAGCTGAACGTGACGTCCTGGAATTCCACGTGGCCGTCGGTCTTGGCCGGGAGGTGCTTCGTGGCGGTCTCGGCGTCCTGCTCATCCGCGTCCAGGAACTCGAAGACGCGCTCGGCGGATGCCACACCGGACTGGAGCATGTTGGCCATGCCCGCCATCTGCCCCAGCGGCTGGGTGAACTCGCGCGAGTACTGGATGAACGCCGTGGCGTCGCCCAGGCTCATGCTGCCCGAGGCGACCCGCAGGCCGCCTACCACCGCAATGCCGACGTAGCTGAGGTAGGAGACGAACTGCATCACGGGGAAGATGATGCCGGACACGAACTGCGCGCCGAAGCTGGCCTTGTACAGGGCCTCGTTGCGCTCCTCGAAGCGCTCCAGCATGTCGGCCTCGCGGCCGAAGACCCGCACCAGGTCATGGGCGGAGAAGGACTCTTCGATCTGGCCGTTCAGCTCACCGGTGTTCTTCCACTGCGCGGCGAACAGCTTCTGGCTGCGCGCGCCGATCACGCCGGCCGCGGCACCGGACAGCGGCAGCGCAATGAGGGCGATCAGGGCCAGCTGCCACGAGACGATGAACATCATGATGACGATGCCCACCACGGTCAGCACCGAGCTGATGAGCTGGGCGAACGCCTGCTGCAGGGCCTGCTGGACGTTGTCGACGTCGTTCGTCACCCGGGAGAGCACGTCACCGCGCTGGCGGGTGTCGAAGTAGTTCAGCGGCAGCCGGTTGAGCTTCTTTTCCGTGTCGTCGCGGAGCTGCCGGATCACCTTCATGACGATCCTGTTGAGGACGTAGCCCTGCAGCCACAGGAAGATGTTGGCCACGAAGTAGATCAGCAGCACGGCCGAAATCAGGACGGTCAGCTTCTGGAAGTCGATGCCGGTTCCGGGCACGAGCTCCATCCGCGAGACCATGTCCGCGAAGTTGTTCTGGCCCTGTTCCCGGAGCCCCGCGACGAACTGGTCCTTGCTGACGCCGGCGGGCAGCTGCTTGCCCACCACTCCGCCGAAGATGACGTCCATGGCCTGGCCCAGCACCTTGGGCGCAATGACGTTGAGGATCACCGAAACGATGACCATGCCCACCACGACGTAGATGCCGGCGGCTTCCGGTTTCAGCAGGCCCATGAGGCGCTTGGCGGAGGGCCAGAAGTGCTGGGCCTTCTTGGCCGGCATCGCGCCGAACATGCCGCCGTCGGCCTCGCCCGGCTTGTACTCCTCCTCGACGAAGTCGTCGTCCTCGAGGACCGGTGCGTCCGCGGCGGTCTGGCCCTGAAGCTTCCCGGCGCCCTGAAGCTCGTCGGCGTCGTGGCTCGTTCCGGGGTTCTGGCTGGTGCCCTTCTTGTCGGCGCTCATGCCACTTCCTCCACGCTCAGCTGGGACTCAACAATTTCCTGGTAGGTGGGCGACGTTTCGAGGAGTTCCTCGTGCGTGCCGCGGTCCACGATCCTGCCGTTGTCCAGCACCAGGATCTGGTCCGCTTCGGTGATGGTGGAGATGCGCTGCGCGACGATGATGACGGTGGCGTCGGCGGTGGTGCGCTTGAGCGCGGCACGCAGCCGGGCGTCGGTGGCGACGTCCAGCGCGGAGAAGGAGTCGTCGAACAGGTAGACCTTGGGCTTTGTGACCAGGGCCCGCGCGATGCACAGGCGCTGGCGCTGGCCGCCGGACACGTTGGTGCCGCCCTGGGCGATGCGCGAAGCGAGCCCGTTTTTCTTTTCCTTCACGAAACCGTCGCCTTGGGAAACATGCAGCGCATCCCAGAGTTCGTCGTCGGAAGCGTCCGGCTTTCCAAAGCGGAGGTTGTGCTCAATGGTGCCGGAGAACAGGTAGGGCCGCTGCGGAACCAGGGCAACGCGCTTGGTGATTTCCTCCCGGTCCAGCTGGCTCACGGGAACGCCGTCAAGGAGCACTTCGCCCTCGGCCACGTCGTAGAGCCGCGGCAGCAGTGACAGCAGGGAGGTCTTGCCGGCACCGGTGGAGCCGATGATGGCCACGGTCTCCCCCGGCCGGGCAGTGAAGCTGATGTTGCTCAGGACCGGGGCCTCGGCTCCGGGGTAGGCGAACGTGACGTTGCGGTACTCCACCACGCCTTCCAGCCGCCCCGGGGTGACGGGCTGCCGGGGGTCGTGGATGGACGGTTCGACGTCGAGCACCTCGCCGATGCGGTCCGCGCAGACAGACGCGCGCGGGATCATCATGGCCATGAACGTTCCCATCATCACCGCCATGAGAATCTGCAGCAGGTACTGCAGGAACGCTGTCAGGGAGCCGACCTGCATGTCGCCGGAATCCACGCGCTGGCCGCCGAACCAGAGCACGGCGGCGGTGGACAGGTGCAGGATCATGCCGATGGCGGGGAACATCAGGACGAACAGCGAGCCGATCTTGAGCGAGACGTCCGTCAGTTCCCTGTTGGCCAGGCCGAAGCGGTCCGTTTCGTACGGTTCCCGGACGAAGGCGCGGACCACGCGGATGCCGATGATCTGCTCGCGCAGGACCTCGTTGATGCGGTCGATCTTCTTCTGCATGGAGCGGAACAGCGGCATGAGGCGAACCACGATGTAGCCCACCACCACAATGAGGATGGGGACCGACACCCAGACCAGCCAGGACAGGTTGATGTCCTCGCGCAGGGCCATGATGATGCCGCCGATGCACATGATGGGCGTGGACACCATGAAGTTCAGGCCCATCAGCACCAGCATCTGGACCTGCTGGACGTCGTTCGTGCCGCGGGTGATCAAGGTGGGCGCGCCGAACGCATTGACGTCCTTGGCCGAGAAGCTGGTCACCTTGCGGAAAACGCCGCGGCGGAGGTCACGGCCCACGGCCATGGCAGTTTTCGATCCGAAGTAGACTCCGGCGATGGCGGTGCCCACCTGGAGGAAGGCCACGAGGAGCATGACGGCGCCGGTGCGCCAGATGAAGTCGGTGTCGCCGCGGGAGACGCCCTCGTCAATGATCTGGGCGTTAAGGCTGGGCAGGTAGAGCGCCGCAATGGTGGATGCCAGCTGGAATGCGATGACAGCCAGGATGTACGGCAAATACGGTTTGGAATAACGCCGTATGAGGGTGACGAGCATGCTCACGGATCCTTCGGGAGAGCGCGAATAAGTTGAGGGAAGTAATAGCAGACGGGTCTGACAGCCCAAGCCTTCCAACTCTACGAAATCTGTTGCCCGTGTGAAACGTCGCTGGCGAAGATCATCCCAACGGACGACGCCGGCTCCCGCGCCAGAGCGCGAACGTACACTTCAGCACCCCAGCCGGCCCCCGCCGTCGTACTTCCCGCCCTTTAACTGGAGTTTTTGTCCAGATAATGGCCTCCCGCGGGGGTTTAGCGGCCATTATCTGGACAAAAACTCGGGTGACGCGGGCCTACTCGCCGCGGTGCTTGCCGTGCGAGGCGATGTAGTGCGCGGCGGCGCTTTGCAGCTTGCGTTCCTTGGCCAGCCTCCTGCTCAGCTCCTTCAGCTCGGCACTGACCCGGGCCTGTTCCTCGGCAAGGATCCGCTGCTGCTCGGCCTGCCGGGCGACGGCGTTCAGGGCCGTGGCCAGCTGAAGCTGCTGCTCCGCGAGAAGCCCTTGGGTTTCCTGGATGAGCGGCACCAGGTCGGCAGGCTTGTTGTGCATCTCGGCCAGCAGAGTCCGGGCCCGCGCCGGCGGTTCATTCATCGGCAGGACGGGTGTTTCCGTCCCCTGCCGCCCGGGGTAGGACGGAGCCTTGGCGTCGTCGGCCAGCTGGCGGGTCAGCACTTCGGCAAACTCACGTTCGAGGTCGTCGTCGGAGTAGTCAGCGCCTGCCATCCCGGAACCCTGCACTGCGTCCGTGGAACCGGTGGCCGGAGCACCGCCCTCCGGACGGATGTCCACGGTCCGGCGCAGCGGCTGTTCCTTGATCAGGAGCACGGCGATGAGGGCAACAACCGCAATGACGCCAGAGATCAGGAAGATCTCGGCCGTGGCATCGCCGTAGGCCGCCCGCATGATGTCCCGGATCGGGCCAGGCATGTGGGCCAGGTCGAGGCTGGCGCCGGAAGCGCCGGAGCCTGCCTTGATGCCGGCGTCGGCAAGGCCTTGGGTGGCCAGCTCCTTGACCCTGTTGCTCATGACCGCGCCCAGCACGGACACGCCGATCGCACCGCCCACGGATCGGAAGAACGCCACGGAAGCACTGGCGGTACCGATGTTACTGGCGCTGACCGTGTTCTGTACTGCCAGGACGAGGTTCTGCAGGAGCATGCCGAGCCCCAGGCCGAGGACCGCGGTGAAGACTCCGGTATGCCACAGTTCCGTGGTGTGGTCCATGGTGCCGGCAAGTCCCAGGCCGCCGATCAGCAGCACTGTGCCGGCGATCAGGTAGCGCTTCCACTTGCCGGTGCGGCTGATCAGCTGTCCTGAAACCACAGAGCCGATCAGGTTGCCGGCGATCATGGGCAGGGTCAGCAGGCCTGCCTCGGTGGGTGTTGCGCCGCGTGCCACCTGGAAGTACTGGCCCAGGAAGGTGGAGGATCCGAACATCGCCACGCCCACGGCCACGGAGGCCCAGATGGCCAGGGCGGTGGTGCGCTCGGAGATGATCTTCAGCGGGATGATGGGCTGCTCAACTTTGGATTCCACCACAACGAGCAGCGCCAGGAGAACGACGCCGCCGCCCACCATGAGTGCCGACTGCCAGGACCACCAGTCGTAGTAGTCGGGGTTGCCGGCGAACGATACCCAGATGAGGAGAAGGCTGACACCGGACGTGAGGAGGATGGAGCCGAGCCAGTCGATTTTGGCCGGCCGCTTGACGTGCTGGATCTTCAGGGTGATCTGGAGCAGGATGAGGGCGACGACGGCGAGCGGCACGCACACGAAGAACGTCCAGCGCCAGCCGAGCGGGCTGTCAACGATGAAACCGCCCAGCAACGGCCCGCCGGCCGTGCCGACGGCCATGACGGCGCCCATGTAGCCGGAGTACTTTCCGCGGTCGCGCGGCGGGATCATGGAGCCGATGATCGCCTGGGCCAGCGCGGTCAGGCCGCCCATGGCGATGCCCTGGACGACGCGGGCCGTCAGCAGCAGCGGGATGGTTTCGGACAGGCCGGCCATCACCGAGCCCGCCACGAAGATCACGATGCTGAGCTGGACGAGGACCTTCTTGTCGAACAGGTCGGCGAGCTTGCCCCAGATCGGGGTGGTGGCCGCGTTGGCCAGCAGCGCTGCGGTGATGACCCAGGCGAAGTCCGTCTGCGTGCCCTTGAGCTCGGACATGATGGTGGGCAGCGCGTTGGCCACGATGGTGCTGCTGAGGATCGCGGTGAAGAAGGCGGCCAGGAGCCCGGTCAGGGCCTCCATGATCTGCCGGTGCGTCATGGGTGCCTGGGGCGGGTGGGCCGAGGGGCGTGACGTGGCCGTCGCGGGGACGGCAGCGTGGCTAGCCAATGAACTGCTCCTTGCGTTTGGTGGTGGTTGCGGTGGGGCCGGCCGTCGTTGCCCGGGCGGATTCCCGAAGGGATTCCGCAAGTTTGGAGAGTACTTTCGCCGTCTCCTCGGCGTCCTGCTGGCTCCAGTCCTGCAGGAATTCCTGCAGGGTGGCCACGCGGTGTTCCTCGATCTCGATGAGTTTCGCCCGGCCGGCGTCGGTGAGGGCCACCAGCTGCGCCCTGCCGTCGTCGGGATCGGGCCGGCGGTGGACCAGCCCCAGTTCCTCGAGCTCTGCGATGTGCCGGCTGAGGACGGGAGCGCTGACGCCCAGCCGCGTGGCGAGGTGAGTGGCGCGGGATTCCTTCTCCCCCACGAACCGCAGGACGCCCTGCAGCGCGATTCCCGCTTCCAGGCCGCGCGAGTTGGAGACGGCCACGCACCGGACGGCGCGCTGGAGGTCGAAGATCTGCCGCACGAGTTCGGCCGCCGTGTTTGGTGCAACTGCCATGATGAGAAACCCCCTATTGCTTGCCTTAGGCAACTATAGCAATAAAAGGTTGCTTTAGGAAACTAAGCAATCTGGCAGGGGCCAGCCTTGTTAAAAGGCAGAAGCGCGAACGTACAGTTGTGGCCCCAGATCCTGGTGGAAATGGGGCCACAACTGTACGTTCGCGCTGGTTGTGGGAGGTGAGTTAGTTGTCCAGGTGGGTGGGGGCGAACATCTGCAGCAGCGTTTCAACCACGACGACGTTCGGCCCGTCCGCGGCGAAGCCCGCTTTGAGCGCGTCCCCCACGTTTTCCGGGGCGACACGGGTGGCCGGCACGCCGAAGGATTCGGCCAGCTTCACGAAGTCCGGCCGCGCGAGTTCGGTGGCGGTGGCCTTGCCGAAGGCCCCCACCATGTATTCACGCAGGATGCCGTAGCCGCCGTCGTCCACGATCAGCCAGGTGACGGGCACGTTGTGCTGTTTGGCCGTGGCGAGTTCGGCAATGGAGTACATGGCCGAGCCGTCACCGGACACAGCGAGCACGCGGGCCGACGCCGCGGACTTGCCCACGGTCTCCAGGCCCACAGCCCCGCCAATTGCGGCCGGGAAGCCGTAGCCCAGGCCGCCGGCACCCTGGGCGGAATGGAACTGGCCCTCGCGGGCGTCCCAGCAACTCCAGCCCCAGTACGCCGAGATGGTCATGTCCCAGAACGTCTGCATGTCCGCCGGAACGGCCTCGCGGATATCGGCCATGAACTTCAGCTCCTTGGCCAGGTCCTGCGATTCCAGCCGCTCCCTGACCTTGAGCAGCGACTCCCGGACGAGGTCCTCGGGCGAAATTCCGTGCCAGTCGGGCCGGGCATCGGCGGGCACCACCAGCGACGCGTCGAGGGCTGCGAGCGCCTGACCGGCGTCGGCCCGGATCCCCAGGCCGGGCCGGTTGGATTCCAGCACGCGGGGTTCGGCGTCGATCTGGATGATCCGCCCGCGCGGTTCAAAGGTGAAGTAGTTGGATGTGACCTCGCCGAGCGAGGAGCCGATGACCACCAGCACGTCGGCGTCCTCCAGGACGTCCGTCATGTGCCGGTCCTCGATCCACGACTGCAGCGACAGCTCGTGGTTCCACGGGAAGGCGCCGTTGCCGCCGGGCGTGCAGATGACCGGCGCGCGCAGTTTTTCCGCGATCGAGAGCAGCGACTTTTCCGCCCGGCCCCGGCGGGTTCCGCCGCCTGCGATGATGGCGGGACGCTCCGCCGTCGACAGCCATTTCACGGCTTCCCGGACAAGCTCGACGCGCGGCGGGTTGTCCGCCGCTTCGGCCAGCGCATCCTCGACGGGCGGCACCACGATGGGGTCCAGCAGCACGTTCTGCGGGATCTCCAGCCAAACCGGGCCCTGCGGCGAGGAGATCGCCTCGGTCCAGGCGTCCTGGATGGCGGACGGAATGCCGGAGGCGTGCTGGATCAGCCGCTGGCTCTTGGTGACGTTGGCGGCCGAGGCCTTCTGGTCATCGAGCTGGTGCAGCATGCCCTTCCGGCGGGCGCCCAGGCCCTCGAGCGGGATCTGGCTGGCGACCACCACCATGGGCACACCCGTGGCGTAGGCTTCCTGCAGCCCGGCGAGGGACGTCAGCGCGCCCGGCCCGGTGGACAGGAACAGCACGCCCACCTCCCCCGTAGCCCGCGAGTAGCCATCGGCGGCGAAGGCGCTGTTGTTCTCCACCCGGGAGGACACGAATTTCAGGTTGCCCCGGCCCATCGCGTCGAAGAGGCCCAGCGCATGCTGGCCGGGGATACCGAACACCGTCTTCGCGCCGAGCGCCTCGAGGGTTTCGACGACGAGATCCCCGCCGTTGCGGACACCGGTCCGGGCGTCCGCCGCACCGGAGTCTTCCCCGACAGAGTCTTCCCCAGCAGGGCCTTCCCCAGCGGGAGCAGCCGCCGGAGCCGACGCCGCGCCAGGCTCGACGGCGGTCACTGGGAGTACTCCCCCACGGCGGCACGGACAGCGCCGTTGTCGGCCGGCGCGGGCGAGGCTGCCGCGAACCCTGCCGGACGGTGGGCTTCCCGGCCCAGCGCCTGGGCGGCGTAGCCGGTCTCGGCGCCGAAGCGGTTTCCGGCGACCGTGTTGTCGGCCATCAGGGTGACGAGCTCGTAGGCCACGTGGCTGGCGGCAACGCCGGTGATCTCGGCATGGTCGTAGGCCGGGGCCACTTCGACGACGTCGGCGCCGACGAGGTTCATGCCGCGGAAGCCGCGGATGATCTCAAGGAGTTCACGGCTGGTGATGCCGCCGGCTTCGGGCGTGCCGGTGCCCGGCGCGTGGGCGGGGTCCAGAACGTCGATGTCCACGGAGATGTACAGCGGACGGTCGCCGATCCGGTCCCGCACCTTCGCCACCGTCTCGAGGACGCCCTGGTAGTAAACGTCAGCGGAGGTGACGATGCCGAACCCAAAGCGGTGGTCGTCGTCGAGATCCTTCTTCCCGTACAGCGGGCCGCGGGTGCCGATGTGGCTGATGGCCTCCGTGTCCAGGATGCCCTCCTCCACAGCACGGCGGAACGGAGTGCCGTGGGTGTACTCCGCGCCGAAGTAGGTGTCCCAGGTGTCCAGGTGGGCGTCGAAGTGCAGCATGGCGACGGGGCCGCCAGCGCGCTCGGCCGCGGTGCGCAGCAGCGGCAGCGCGATGGTGTGGTCGCCGCCCAGGGTGACCAGCTTGCTGCCGCCGGCGGTCAGGTCGAGGGCGTTCTGCTGGATGGTTTCGATGGCCTCGTTGATGTTGAACGGATTCACTGCCATGTCGCCGGCGTCGGCCACCTGGCAGTTTTCGAACGGGCTGACATCCCACGCCGGGTTGTACGGGCGGAGCAGCCGGCTGGCCTCGCGGACGTGGTTCGCGCCAAAGCGCGCGCCCGGACGGTAGGAGACGCCGGAATCGAAGGGCACGCCCACCACGGTGATGTCGGACTTGGCCACCTGGTCCAGGCGCGGCAGGCGGGCATAGGTTGCGGCCCCGGCGTAGCGGGGAATACGGGATGAATCGATGGGGCCAAGGTTGCCGTTGGCTTCGATGCGCAGCTCTTCCAAAGGAACGCCTCTCCTTCGAGGATGAATTGTCGAGGGTGGGTTGTGACAGCCATCATACACTCGAAGTTGCCAAATGTGCACCGGCTGTTTACTTAGTTCCCGAAAAAAGGGCAAGAAAAAACCGGGACCGCCAACAAGGGGCGGGCCCGGGCGGATCCAAGAAAGCTACCGGCTCGCGGCCGGCACCAGCACCCATAAAACCTCGACGGGTTCATCGGTCGGATTGACCCAGGTATGGGGCTCCCGGCCGGGGAAGGTCACGGTGTCGCCGCTGGACAGCTCATACTCCTCGTTGGTCAGGATGAGCTTGATGGTCCCCCTGATCACATGCAGGACATCGACATCGCAGTCAACGGCGTAGAGCTCCGATTCGCCGCGGCCACGCGGGTCGATGACGGCCTGGATGATCTGCACGCGCCGCTCGGACCGCGCTGTCAGCAGCCGCTCGACGATCCCCTCCCCGCCAAGGGAGATCCGGGGACCGGAGTCGCGCTTGGTCAGATGCGTTTCGGGAGCAGCGAACAGGTCGCCAATGGAGATCGAGAGAACCTGGCACAGGGT
Source organism: Arthrobacter globiformis (assembly GCF_046536215.2). Lineage (GTDB taxonomy): Bacteria > Actinomycetota > Actinomycetes > Actinomycetales > Micrococcaceae > Arthrobacter > Arthrobacter globiformis_E. The sequence continues at coordinate 2,029,182 of NZ_CM143421.1, forward strand.
GACGAGCGAGGCCACGGACGGCGAGGTCAGATCGCGCTCCACGCGGCTCAGGAATCCTTTGGTCAGCCCGGTGGCGTCGGCCACCTGCTCGATGGTGAGCCGCTGTGACTGGCGCGCGGCACGGATTCTTGAACCGATGGCAACCGGAACATTGCTCGGCTCAACTGGTAGTGCCTTCATTTACGAACCTTTCACGGCCGGCAGCCCGGCCCCATCATTGGAGTCATAGTATCGGCCCGGACCTTCTGTGACGCGGGGCAAACCGCGACCTGGAGCTATGCGTCTTGACTGTTACTCGAATCACAGCCTACGCTTTTATGCAACAAGTGTTGCTTGTGAAACAACTCCCACGAGGAGACGCCCAGCAAGGAACCCAGCGTTCCCCCAGATTTCCGTTCAGCGCAGCGCCACCCGGCCAGCCCGTACCCGGCCAGGCCCGCAAGCTGCCAAAGCTCCAAGGATCCCCAATCATGGACGCAAGTTTCGTCAATATCGCCATCGTGGTGGTCTATCTGGCCGCCATGCTGGCCTTCGGCTGGTGGGGCAAGTCCCGCACCAAGAACAACAGTGACTTCCTCGTGGCTGGCCGCCGCCTCGGCCCGTTCCTCTACACCGGGACCATGGCCGCCGTCGTCCTGGGCGGTGCCTCCACCGTTGGCGGCGTCGGCCTGGGTTACAAGTTCGGCATCTCGGGCATGTGGCTCGTGGTGGCGATCGGTGCCGGTGTCCTGCTGCTGAGCCTGCTGTTCGCGGGCACCATCCAGAAGCTGAAGATCTACACCGTTTCCCAGATGCTGTCCCTGCGCTACGGCAGCCAGGCCACCCGGACCTCCGGCATCGTCATGCTCGCCTACACCCTGATGCTCTGCGCCACCTCCACCAGCGCCTACGCCACCATCTTCGTGGTGCTGTTCGGCTGGGACCGGGCGCTGGCCATCGCCATCGGCGGCGCCATCGTGCTGGTCTACTCCACCATCGGCGGCATGTGGTCCATCACCCTGGCCGACCAGGTCCAGTTCGTCATCAAGACCGTGGGGATCTTCTTCCTCATGCTGCCCTTCACGCTCAACGCAGCAGGCGGCCTGGACGGCATCCGCAGCCGCGTGGAGGCGAGCTTCTTCCAGATTGACGGCATCGGCGTCCAGACGATCATCACGTACTTCGTCGTTTACACCCTCGGCCTGCTGATCGGCCAGGACATCTGGCAGCGCGTGTTCACCGCCAAGACGCCACGGGTTGCCCGCTGGGGCGGCGCCACCGCCGGCATCTACTGCATCCTCTACGGCGCGGCCGGTGCACTGATCGGCCTCGGCGCGAGGGTGGCGCTGCCCAACATCGACGTCGCCACCGAAGGCAAGGATGTTGTCTATGCCGAGGTGGCGCAGAACCTGCTGCCCATCGGCATCGGCGGCCTGGTGCTCGCCGCCGCCGTCGCGGCCATGATGTCCACCGCGTCCGGCGCCCTGATCGCCGCCGCCACCGTGGCACGCGCGGACGTGCTGCCGTTCGTCGCCAGCTGGTTCGGCAAAACCATCAACACCGACGATTCCGACAACCCCGAGCACGACGTCAAGGCCAACCGCATGTGGGTCCTCGGCCTGGGCATCGTCGCCATCCTGATCGCCATCATCACCAAGGACGTCGTCGCGGCCCTCACCATCGCCTACGACATCCTGGTGGGCGGCCTCCTCGTGGCCATCCTCGGCGGCCTCATCTGGAAGCGCGGCACCGGCATCGCGGCCGCGGCGTCCATGGCCGTGGGTTCCGTGGTGACGCTGGGCACCATGATCGTCCTGGAGATCAACGCCAAGGCCCCGCTGGACGGCATCTTTGCGAACGAGCCGATCTACTACGGCCTGCTCGCTTCCGCGGTGGTCTACGTGGCAGTGTCGCTGCTGACCAGGCCCACGGACCCCGCGGTCATGAGCCGCTGGTACCGCCGGGTGGCTGGCAAGGACACGGAGGAAGTACCGGTTTCGGCCACTGTCCGTTGATGGTCACGGCACAATGATGTCCCGTCCGGTGACGGTGGGCTGCCTCCGGCAGTTTTAGGAAAGTACGACGACGGCGGTGCCTCCCAGCACAGGGAGGCACCGCCGTCGTCCCCACCCGCTCCCTTCCTTCGCAAGTCCACATCGGCTCCCGGCGGGCGTGGGCCCAGGAGTTGGGCTACACCGGGAGGGAACGGTCACGCCCTAGGCTTCGTAGCTTTCGTCCGCACGGAACTCGTCGTCGGCGTCCAGCGGAACTGTCCGTTCGTCGTCGTCCACTGCCTCGGAGTTGGCGGGAACAACCCGCTCTTCGGAATCAAGGAATTCGTCTTCCGCGTCCCAGTCTTCGTCCACGGGCGCGTCCTCGGCAAAATCGTAGGCGGGATCGGACTCGATGGTTTGGCGGGTGTCCGGCTCGGGGCGCGATCCGTTGGTGTTCATCAGGCAGACCTCCGTGTGGTTGGACTTCCGTACCCGCCGTCGGCGGGGCACATTTTCATCAGATCACCGCAGGTTCGGGCGGTCAAGGGCATTCAGACGTGCCCGCGGCACAGCCTCGGGCGGCCGGCGATATTGAGGTTTCCCTAAACTTTTGACTAAGGGTTGCCGGCCGAAAATCCGCGGAATTACGGGGTAAAGTGGGCCGTGCAATGGGGCCGCAGCATGTCCCATCTACCCAGGAGCTCCCGTGTCTCAGCACGCAAAATCTGACCCCCACACCAACGGCAACGCCTCCGCCCCCTCTGCCGCAACCACCGGCCCCGCTGCCGGCGCCCAGGCTTCCAACCCCGTGGCGTCCCGGCCGGAACCCAGCGCCGCGGACATCAAACGCTGGCGCCAGTACCTCGCCGACGAACGGGCCGAGGCCGCCGTCTACCGCGACCTCGCGCAGAACCGCACGGGCGAGGAGCGCGCCATCCTTTTGGCCCTCGCCGAAGCCGAAGGCCGCCACGAGGCGCACTGGCTGAAGCTGCTGGGCGAGCACGCCGGCAAGCCCCGGCACGCTTCCTTGCGCAGCCGCCTTCTGGGCTTCCTCGCCCGGCACTTCGGGTCCGTGTTCGTGCTCGCGCTGGCGCAGCGGGCCGAGGGCCGCTCCCCCTACACCAGGGAACCGTCCGCCACCCCGGCCATGGCGGCCGACGAGCAAATCCATGAGGAGGTGGTCCGCGGCCTGGCAACCCGCGGCCGCAACCGGCTGGCCGGCACGTTCCGCGCCGCCGTCTTCGGCGCCAACGACGGCCTGGTCAGCAACCTCTCGCTGGTCATGGGCATGGCCGCCACGGGCGTTGGCAGCGGTGTGGTCCTGCTCAGCGGCATCTCCGGGCTCTTGGCCGGCGCGTTCTCCATGGGCGCCGGCGAATTCGTCTCCGTCCGTTCCCAGCGCGAGCTGCTGGACGCCACCCGTCCCACCCAGGTGACGCTGGTGGCGGCACCCCAGCTGGACATCGAGCACAACGAGCTCCTGCTGGTCTACCTGGCCCGCGGCATGTCCCGCGAGGCCGCCGAACACCGCGTGGCCGAACGCATGGGCCTCTTCACGTGCGACTGCGATCCGAGCCTCTCGCTCCATCCCGAGCTCCCCGAGACCGAGGACGAGCACGAGGCCGTGGGCACTGCCTGGGGCGCCGCGCTCTCCAGCTTCTGCTTCTTCGCCTCGGGCGCGATCGTGCCCATCATTCCCTTCCTTTTCGGCATGACCGGGATCGGAGCCCTCATCGTGGCCGCAGTCCTGGTGGGCATCGCACTGCTGGCAACCGGCGGCACCGTCGGCCTGCTGTCCGGCACCTCGCCGCTGACCCGAGGCCTGCGGCAGCTCGCCATCGGCCTTGGGGCGGCCGGCGTGACCTACCTTCTAGGCATGGCGTTTGGCGCTGTGATCGCCTGATCCGCGGCTGGCTGGTTGGCGGCTGGCGGTCCGCGCCCGGCTGGCTGGCTAGCTGGCTAACTGACCGGGCTAGCCGGTCGGCACGGCTGGCTGGGCCAGTTTCCTGCGCCCGTTAGCGGAACTGTAAAGTGTGTCTGTTTGCCTGATGCCTGTTTTCCCTTGTGGGGGCGCCGCGGCAGAGGAATGCCGTGAAAGGGGTGCAGTGGAGGGTCAGGAGCCCGGGTCCAGTCAACGCCGTCACCGGCACGAGCCGCGCCACTCGGGTCCGGCCACCGCGGCGGCAAAGTTTATCCGCCGCCTGATCGTGCTCGCTGCCCTCGGTTGTGCTGCCTTCCTCGCCGCGGGAATGGCCTACGGGGACCCCCGCTTTGCCGGCGTGCTGAACTTCCGCATCGGCTCCGGGGACCAGTCCTCGTCCCGGCAGGAGGACGCCGGCCAGGATAATGCCGGGCCCGATGGTGCCGCGGAGGATACGGCCGGGCAGGACCCCGCCGGGCAGGCGGGGCAGCCCGGACACAGCTCGTCTGGCGGGGCCGGCGAGCCCGGAGGCCCAGGCAGTACCGCGGGTGCACCGCCGCCGGGCCTCGGGGAGGCAGCCACTCCCCTGGGAACCCCGGCACCGCCTCCGGAGCCCAGCAATTCGTACAAGTTCCTTGCCGTGAACAGCGACGGCTCCCCCGTGGGCTACTCGCCGTGCCGTCCGCTGCACTACGTGGTGAATGCCGGCCTTGCGCCGGCGGGTGCGGCCGGCCTGGTTCCCTTGGCAATCCGGGAAATTTCCCGCGTCACCGGCATCCAGTTCGTGGACGACGGCGCCACCGACGAGCAGCCCTCGGACCAGCGTGCCCCCTACCAGCCCGAAGCCTACGGCGACCGCTGGGCGCCCCTGCTGATTAGCTGGACCACGCCGGAGGCGGCTCCCAAACTGGGCGGCAAGGTCATCGGCACCGGCGGCAGCACCCACTACAGCTACGGGAACGGTCCCAAGAGCTACGTCACCGGCAGCCTGGAACTGGATGCCCCGCAGATGGCCATCGAGCTGGAACGCCCCGACGGCACCGCGTACGCCACCGCCGTCATCCTCCATGAACTGGGCCACGTGATGGGACTGGAGCACGTGAACGACCCCGTGCAGCTCATGTATCCGGAGATCGGCGCGCCCGACGGCCTCGCCGCCGGCGACCTGAACGGCCTCTACCAGCTCGGCAAGACACCCTGCCGCGGGGATCTCTAGGCTGGCTCCGAATTCCAGGCCGCGCCGGGTTCACCCGCCGAGGACCGCAAGCGCCTCGTCCACGCTGTCCACCAGGAAGATCCGCTGCTCCATGGCCCGCCCTGCCGCGAGGCTTCGCAGCATTGGCCAGGCCGGGAACCGCTGCTCCCAGTGCTCCCTGCCCACCAGCACCATGGGGGTCATGGTCTCCGGGGCGCCGTAGTAGTTCTCGCAGGCGTCCTGGAAGATCTCCTGCACCGTACCCGCGGCGCCCGGCAGGAACACGATCCCGCCGTTGCAGACCTCCAGGAGAATGGCCTCCCGGACGGCATTGGCAAAGTACTTGGCGATGTGGGTGGCGAAATAGTTGGGCGGTTCGTGGCCGTAAAACCAGGTGGGAATGCCGAGGGACGCGGTCCCGCCCGGGAAGCGTCCGACGGCGGCTGCCGCGGCACGTGCCCACGCGGACACCGAGGGACGGAAGCCGGGGACGGCAGCAAGCTCCCGAAGCACACCGTGGAAATCGTCGTCGTCGGCCGTGCTGAGGTAGGCACCCAGGTTGGCGGCCTCCATGGCTCCGGGGCCGCCGCCGGTGGCCACCAGGTGGCCGCGCCGGGCCAGGAGCCGGCCGAGTGTGGCGGCCGCGGCGAAGCCGCCGGTCCCCCGCTGCAGGGCATGGCCGCCCATGACTCCGACGATGGAACGGCCGCCGCTGTTGAGGGTGCGGACGAATTCCTCCAGCGCATCGCCGACGGCGTGGTCGTGCAGCGCTGCCGCGAGGGTGGAGTCGAGCCGGTTCCGCTGGCCCGGCCGCATGCTCCATTGGTAGACCAGGGCGTCGGGGGTCTTCTCGTACGGCTCATCGACGATGCCCGCGTACAGCTCCTGCGGGGTGTAGAGCCCGGCACGGTAGGGATTGAAGGGGACGCCGGTGAGCCGGGGGAAGATCAGTGCGCCCCGGCTGCGGAGTGAAGCCTCCACGCCCGGGTCGAAGGTGCAGCCCAGGAAAACCGCGCCCTCGGCGTCCAGGGTTGCCAGTGCGGTGCCGCGTCCGCGCAGGTCCAGCGACTGGGCGTGCCAGCCGTGCATCGCCCTGGCTCCAGCGCTCACCAGCCGGTCAAAGCGGGCGAGGCTGTCCACCTCAAGGGTCCGCGGGCTGGGGTTCAGGCTGCCGGAGGGATTCATGAGGCCCAGCCTAGTGCCGTGTCCAGCACTGCCGCCGAACCCGTGCCGCGAACTCCGCCCCCTGAAAACCCAACTAGGTAGCAGCTGTGGGCGTTCCCAGCGCTGAGAACGCCCTCTGCTGCTACCTAGTTGGGTGGATACACCAGGAACGGGTCAGGAAACCTGGAGGCCGCCGTTGATGTCGTAGGTGGCGGCCGTGATGTAGCCCGAGTCAGCGCCCAGCAGGAAGGAGATCAGAGCAGCCACTTCCTCGCGCGTGCCCACGCGGCCCATCATGATGCCCTCGGACATCTGCGCCTTGCGCTCGTCGGTCAGCGTGCCGCCCATGATGTCGGTGTCGATCGGGCCCGGGGCGATGGCGTTCACCGTCACGCCGAACTCGCCGACTTCGCGGGCCAGGGCACGGGTGAAGCCGATGATGCCGGCCTTGGAAGCGCTGTAGGCCACCTTGGAGTAGGTGCCGCCGCCGCGCTGGGCGGAGATGGAGGAGATGCTCACGATGCGGCCGAGCTTGCGCTCGATCATTCCCTTGAGCACCCGCTGGGAGACCACAAAGGTGCCGCGCATGTTGATGGCGAAGACCTTGTCCCACTCGGCAACCGTGGTTTCCATGAAGGGCGTCGGCGAGCTGATGCCGGCCAGGTTGGCAAGAGCCACGATCGGCGGCAGGGATGCTTCGATCTCGGTGATCGCCCGGTCTACGGAAGCTTCGTCGGAGACGTCTGCGCCCACGCCGATCGCCTTCACTGCACGGTTGGACCCGATCTCCGCGGCGGCGGCCTTCGCGTCCTCGGCGTTGATGTCCAGGATCGCGATGGACCAGCCTTCGCTGGCCATGCGGTCAGCGGCGGCACGGCCGATGCCGCGGGCAGACGCTGCGCCGGTCAGCACAACGGTGCGCTCTGCGGGGAAAGGGGTGATTGAGCTCATTGCGGGTATTCCTTCGGGTGGTTCTCGGATGGGTCTTTAGTGGCTGGCCGGAGCGTCTGCGGAGGCCTTGACTGCCGGATCCAGCGCCGCATCGCCTTCGGGGCGCCTGCGGGCGTAGAGGTAGGTGGCCACAGCTGTGACGCAGAGGCAGAAGGAGAGGAAGAGCAGGCCGCTCTGGTTGTTGCCGGTGGCGTCCTTCAGCAGGCCCACTGCGTAGGGGGCGACGAATCCGCCCAGGTTGCCCAGCGAGTTGACCATGGCCAGGCCGGAGGCTGCGGCAGCGCCGGTGAGGGCTGCGGACGGCATGGACAGGAACGGGGCAATGGCTCCGTAGATGCCCATCGCCGAGGCGGTCAGGGCGACGAGCGCCAGGACAGGGTTGACCGGGAGGAGGTAGCCGGCGGCGAGCAGGCCCAGGCCGGCCAGGACCATGCTTACGGCGCTGTGCCACGCACGTTTGCCGGTCTTGTCAGCGCGCTTGCTCCAGAAGTAGACGAAGGCTGCTGCCACTGCGTACGGGATGAGGACGATGAATCCGACCTCGGCCGTGGAGAACTTTCCCAGGGCTGCCACGATGGTGGGCATCCAGAGTCCGAGGCCGTAGATGCCGCAGACCAGGCCGAAGTAGAGGGCCGAGTAGACGATGGTCCGCTTGTCCTTGAGGCCGGCGAGGAAGTTGTGGCTGCTGCCCTTGGACTTGGCGGCCAGTTCGGCGTCCATGGTGGTCGCGAGCCATTCGCGTTCGTCGGCGTTCAGCCACTTGGCGTCGCGGGGACGGTCCGTCATCAGGAACGGGGTCAGCACACCCAGGAGGATAGCGGGGATGCCCTCAATGATGTAGAGCCACTGCCAGCCGTGCAGGCCCATGATGCCGTCCATCTGGAGGAGCAGACCGGAAACAGGTGCACCCAGGGCGTTGGAGATGGGCTGCGCGAGGATGAAGATGCCCAGCACGGTGACGCGCTGCGCGGCAGGGAACCACAGGGTCAGGTAGAAGAGGATGGCGGGGAAGAAGCCGGCCTCGGCCGCGCCAAGCAGGAAGCGGATGATGTAGTAGGTGGATTCGCCGTTCACCAGGGCCATCGCGGCTGCGAAGATGCCCCAGGTGATGAGGATACGGGCGAGCCATTTCCGGGCGCCGAACTTGTACATGCCGGCGTTGCTGGGGATCTCGAGCACGGCGTAGCCGAGGAAGAAGATGCCGGCGCCCAGCCCGTAGGCTGCGGCGCTCAGGCCGATGTCCTCGCTCATGGTCAGTTTGGCGAAGCCGACGTTGTTCCGGTCCAGGTACGCGATGAAGTAGAGCAGGACGATCAGGGGCATTACGCGGCGACGGACCTTGCGGAGCGTGCGGTCGCCAAGCTCGCCGAGTCCGGAGGACTTTGTGGTTAATGAAGTCATCATCGACCTTCTGTCTGGCGGTTCCCGGCCCGGCGGCTTTGCGGTGGGGATCCGCTGTTTGTCTTTGTGGGGGTTCTGTCCGGTTCAGTGATTACATCTGATTTATCTGATGTCAGACATCTGACGGAAGAACATGACCAAAAGCATAGGAGGGTGACGAGCGTTACGTCAAGGCGAAGCGGCTGAAGCCTGGAAATGGCAGGCCAGGGAGGCCGGTGGACTGAAGAAGGCGGCCGGAGACGACCGGTGGACGACAGGAAAATGCGGGCTACAGGTCAGGACCTGGACGCCCTGCAGGACCCGGAAAACCCAGGCCTAGGTGCGCCGGCAGACGCTAGGAGCGCTGGCCATGCACGTAGCGCTCGTAGTCCTCGAAGGTCTGGTCCATGTGCTCGTCCATGGCCTTGCGCGCCAGCTCGGCGTCGCCGGTGAGGATGCTCTCCAGCACGCGCTGATGGAAGGCGATGGCGTGGCGCTGGATCTCCTCGATGGCCGACGTCTCGCGGCGGGCGCGGTAGAGGGACTGGCCCAGCTGCGCCAGGAGGGCACGGACAAACGGGTTGCCGGAGGCCTTCAGGACGGTGTCGTGAAAGGCGATGTCGGCCGCCACGAACCCGTCAAGGTCGCCGGCCTGGTGATACCGCTTCATGTCCGCGATGGACGCCCGCATCTCCTCGGCATGTTCGGGGGTGTGGCGCCTGGCGGCGAGCGCGGCGGCACCGGTTTCCACCATGCGCCGGACTTCGATCAGCCCGCGGGACACCTGGTCGTCCGCGTTGCCGTGCGAGGCCGCCTTGATGATGGCGTCGAGGCCTGTCCAGTTGTCTGCGGGATTTACGAATGTCCCGCGGCCGGCTTTGACGTACAGGATGTTCTGGGCCCGGAGTGCCTTCAGGGCTTCCCGGGCGGTCAGCCGGCTGACGTCGTAGGCCTTGGCGATGTCAGCTTCGGGCGGCAATGCGTCATGCGGCTTCAGCCTGCCGTCGAGGATGTCGTCCAGCAGACCGTCAACGAGGTCGTCAACAAGTGTTCTGCGCCCCACCGACTGCCCTACTTTCGCCTTGCCTGATGCCCCCAACACTACCGAAGCCGGGGCAGACGCAGTAAAAAAGGCCCAAAAGTGCGTCAGCTTGCGGCCTGGGCACCCGTAACGTACGCGTCCAGCCTGGCGAGCGTCCTGTCGATATTCTCGGGATGGCGGCGCAGATAGCCGGCGAGCCGAAGCAGGAATCTGCCGCGGACATGGCGCGCATCCCACTGTTCGGTGACGAGGGTTCCGGGCACGCCGCTGCTGTCTGCGCCCGGCTCCAGCAGGTAACGCCACACGTGCCCGTAGAAGTGGCGCCAGGCGATCCGGCGGCCTTCCTCGAACTCGGTGACGGTGTTGAGAATCCGGTAATTGACCCGGATTTTCATCTCCATGCCGAACCTGGCCCCAGCTCCGAGGCGCCCCGGGCCCCTGGGCTGGGCGCCCTTCACGGTGCCCGAACCGTCGATTTCGCTGTGCCGCGCGGGCGTGGCCAGGATCTCGAAGATCCGGTCCGGCGCCGCGGCGATGAAGCGGTCCCGGGACACCAGATATCGGTTGCTCATCGGCCCAGCCTATTCTCCCGGTTATGGGGCAGAATTTGAGGATGCAGAATTCAACGCGGAATTCAGGAACAATGCAGACCCCGGACACAATGCAGAACCCGGGCACAGAGCCGGCCGGAGACACAGTGCAGGCCCGAGACACAACGCCGGATGCAGAGGCTGCGCTGAGTGCGGCGCCGGATGACGTGCGCCGGCCGCGGATCGGCATTCCCGTACGGCTGAGCAGCTCGGCGGACCCGGACCCGCGGGTGGCCAAGGCCAACAGCCTCTTCGGCTGCATCGTCAGCCTCATCCGCGACGTCGGCGGGGAGCCGGTGCTGCTCACCCCCGAATCCTTGGAAGGGCTACCGGCGGGCGGCCTGAACAGCGCGCCGTCCGGCGGAATTTCCGACGGCGGACCCTCCGACGGCGGTAAGGTGCCGGACGCGCCCGAGGCTCTTGACGGCGTCGTGCTTCCCGGCGGCGGGGACGTTGACCCGCGCCTCTACGGCGAGGCGCCGGGGCCCTCCCTCTATGACGTCAACGCAGAGCAGGACCGGCTGGACATCGCGGTGGCGCGGCGCGCACTCGATGCCGGCACGCCGGTGCTGGGGATCTGCCGCGGCCACCAACTGCTCAATGTCCTGTACGGCGGAACGCTGGTCCAGGACATGACGCCGGGCACCGTGCCGCACCGCCAGATCCCGGCAGCGGCCAACAGGCCCTGGGTCTGGCACGAGGTGACCATCACCCCGGGGTCCAAAGTGGCGAAGATGTACGCCGCCGTCGAAAATCCGGAAGCCGGCGGGACGGGGTCCGGCGGCACAGCGCCCCGGACCACCGCTGATGCGGCCGCGGGCAAGGCAGCAGACGCTGCCGCAGCGGGTGATGCGGCCGCCGTCGAGGTCAAGATCGCTTCGGGCCACCACCAGGCTGTGGACCGGGTGGCGCCGGGGCTGCTGGTAACCGCCGTGGCGGATGACGGCACGGTGGAGGCCCTGGAGGACCCCGAGCGGTGGGTCGCGTCGGTGCAGTGGCATCCGGAGGCCCTGGAACTGACCGAGGAGCAACGGCTGGCACCGTTCAGGGTGTTCGTGGAGGCCTGCCGCACGCGCTGAGTGCCCGGGGCGCCCACCAGCCGCCCGGACCGGCCGCGTTCCCACACTGCCGCCTTCCTGGAATGGCGACTTCCTTGACTGGCGGCGCCCTCCTGCTATGATCAAAATCAGAGTATGTCCTAACAAACGGACATGCACTGACATACAGGCTTCTGGACGCAGGAACCTGCAGCACAAAGGGAGCACTCAATGGCGAACCAACTTCACCTCAGCATCGACCGCTCATCGCCGGTGCCGCTGTACCATCAGGTCGTCCAGGGCATTGAAGCTGCCATCCACACCGGCCTGCTGGAACCTGGGAGCCGGTTGGAGAACGAGATCGACCTCGCCGCCCAATTGAACCTCTCGCGCCCCACCATGCGCAAGGCAATGGACGAACTGGTCCGCTCGGGGCTGCTCGTCCGGAAGCGGGGTGTCGGCACTCAGGTGGTGTCGAGCCAGGTCCGCCGCCCCCTTGAGCTGTCCAGCCTGTACGACGACCTGACCAACAACGGCAGCAAGCCCACCACCGAAGTGCTCACCTTTGCGCATGTCGAGGCCGACGCCGCCACCCGGGAGGCCCTGCACCTCGCTGCCGGGGCCAAGGTCTACCACTTCACCAGACTCCGGAAGGTGGGCGGCAAACCGCTGGCCCTGATGGAGAACTGGGTGCGCGACGACATCACCCACATCGACGAGGACCTGCTCAGGACGCAGGGCCTGTACAGCATCCTGCGCAGCGGCGGCGTCAACTTCCGGCTGGCCACACAGCGCATCGGGGCCATGGTGGCCAATGACTACCAGGCTCCGCTCCTAGAGACCGAAGCCGGCTCGGCCCTGGTGACCATGGAACGCACCGCCGTCGATGACACGGGGCGGAACGTGGAAACCGGACACCACGTCTACCGCGGCGATTCCTACAGCTTCGAAATGACACTCGTCCAGCGCTAGCCCGCAGCGGCAGCGGCAGCACGCAGGGGCGGCAACATGCCGGCCGTTGCGCAGGTCCGCCGTGCCACGAACCGACCACCACACCTCCGAAAGGACACCAACTTATGGCCGAATGGGTCTACCCCCTGGGCAGTGCAGCCGAAGGCTGCTGGGACGTTTCGCTGGGAACGTCCGACTCGAAACTTGCCGTGGAAGGCTGGGAACACACGGGACTGAAGGTGGCCACGCTGGCCCCGGGCGCCGTCGTCGAACTTCCCCCTGCTGCGGAGGAACGGATTGTCATCCCGCTGAGCGGGGCGTTCACGGCCACCGTGGACGGGCTGGACCACCCCCTGGCCGGGCGGGCCAGCGTGTTCAGCGGCCCCACCGACGTGCTGTACACCGGAACGGACAAGGCGGTGACCGTCACGTCGTCCGACGGCGGCCGGGTTGCCATTGCGACGGCGCCCGCCAGGGTCCAGTACCCCACCCGCCTGATCACCGCGGCTGAAACGCCCGTGGAGCTTCGCGGCGCCGGGAACTGCTCGCGCCAGGTCCACAATTTCGGCACCCCCGCCGCACTGGAAGCCGACCGCTTCATCGTCTGCGAGGTCCTCACCCCCGCCGGCAACTGGTCCTCCTACCCTCCCCACAAGCACGACGAGGAGAAGGAGGGCGAGACCCAACTCGAGGAGATCTACTACTTCGAGACGCGGGTGGCCGCCGCCCCGGGTTCAAACGGCCCCGGCCGGAATGCGGACGCGATCGGATACCAGCGCGTCTACGCCTCCGACCACCGGCCCATCGATGTCTCGGCCGAGGTCCGCACGGGCGACGTGGTGCTGGTGCCCTACGGCTGGCACGGCCCAGCGATGGCCGCACCCGGCTACGACATGTACTACCTCAACGTCATGGCCGGTCCCGGCCGCGTGCGCGACTGGCTCATCAGCGACGATCCGCACCACGGCTGGGTACGCCAGACCTGGGACAGCCAGAACCTGGACCCCCGGCTGCCGTTCGGGGCCTGAGTTCTGCCGGGCCCTCCGCCGCGTTTTGGGCGCGGCGGCCCGGAACTAAAGGCGCGCGACTAACGGACGGAAACGGGTCCGACGTCGGCCGGTTCAGCCTGGACTGAACCGGCCGCTTCCGTCTCCGCGCGTGTTTGGGACGCGGCCGTGGCGGCAGTTGCCTCCGGAACCGCAACCCGACGGGCAGTTGCCTTGGCACGGGCGGCGGCCCCGGCCATCACCACGAGGCCCACCAGAGTGATCGCCGCCCCGGCCCAAATGGGCGAGGTGTAGCCCAGGCCGGCGGTGATGGTCACGCCGCCGAGCCAGGCGCCCAGGGCGTTGCCCACATTGAACGCGCCGATGTTGGCTCCGGACGCCAGCGTGGGTGCCTTGGCCGCGTACTTCATGACGCGCATCTGCAGGCCGGGCACCGTCGCGAACCCGAAACCGCCCAGGAGCAGCAGCGAGGCGACCGTGAGCACCTGGCTGCCCGCACTCAGGGCGAAAACCACCAGCACCACGACGAGGACCGAGAGCACGACGAGCAGGGTGCGGTCGACGTCGCGGTCGGCCGCCCTGCCACCGAGGGTGTTGCCGACAAACAGGCCCACGCCAAAGACAATCAGCAGCCACGGCACGGTGGAGGCGGCGAATCCGGAGACCTCGGTGAGGGTGAAAGCGATGTAGGTGAAGGCACCGAACATTCCGCCGTAGCCGAGGATGGTTACCAGAATGGACAGCCACACCTGGCCGGAGCGGAAGGCGCGCAGCTCGCTGCGGACGCCGCCGTTTGCGGTGTCGCCCGTCCCTGCCTTGGGCACCAGGGCAAGGATGCCGGCGAGCGCCAGCACTCCGATGCCGGTGATCGCCCAGAAGGTGGAACGCCAGCCTGCGGCCTGCCCCAGCAGCGTGCCCAGCGGAACCCCGAGGACATTGGCGGCCGTGAGTCCGGTGAACATGATGGCAATGGCGGCGGCCTTCTTCGTTGGCGGGACCATCCCCGCAGCAACCACTGCCCCGATGCCGAAGAAGGCGCCGTGCGCGAGGGCGGCAACCACCCGGCCCGCCATCATGGCCCAGTAGTCCGGGGCAATGGCGGACAGCAGGTTGCCGGCGATGAAGAGCACCAGCAGCACGGCCAGGACGGGCTTGCGCTGGAAGCGGGAAACCGCAGCGGTAAGTCCCAGCGCTCCCACCACGACGGCGAGGGCGTAGCCGGAGATGAACCAGCCGGCGGAGGCTTCGCTCACCCGGAAGTCCGCGGCCACTTCAGGGAGCAACCCCATGATGACGAATTCGGTGAGTCCGATGCCGAACCCGCCAAGGGCTAGGGCTATCAGGCCAACAGGCATGGGTGTGCTCCTTCGGAACTGTACTGAATGGGGAGCGCGGCGTAAGGTATTAGTTGCAGGCGCGCTATATTTCGTTGCACAAGCAAATATTGCACAAAAAGATATAGCGCGCAAGCAACTATCTGCCGTGCTCTGTTCCGAGTGAGCCGGAGAACTGAAGGAGGAGAGCCCGTGGGCATCAAGGACGACGCCGTGGAGGTTCGCGCCCAGGGATGGCGTACCCTGGCGGCCCTGCACGGGCTGATCGAGGCCGAACTGGAACGGTCGCTGCAGGGGCAGGCGCAGCTGTCCGTCGTCGAATACACGGTGCTGGACGCGCTCAGCCGGCAGGACGGGTGGCACATGCGCATGCAGCAGCTGGCGCGGGCCACGGCTCTCAGCGCCAGCGCGACAACCCGGCTGGTGAACCGGCTGGAGGACCGCGGCCTGCTGACCCGCATCCTGTGCGCGGACGACCGCCGCGGCATCTACACAGAACTGACCGACAGCGGAAGCAAGCTGCTCGCCGAAGCGCGGCCGGTCCACGACGCCACCCTCGAGCGGACCCTCGCCGAGGCGCAGCAGGTCCCGGAGCTGGCACCCCTGGTGGACGCCCTCCCCCGGCTCCACGCCGGCGTCTGACCGCGCGGCCACCCGCCGTCGGTCATCCCCGCCCGGCCAGCCACCCGCCGTCGGACATCCCCGCCCGGCCGGCCACCCGCCGTCGAACGCCTTTTCCTGACGAGTTTTTGTCCAGATAATGCCCCCTCGAGGGCCTCGAGAGGGCATTATCTGGTCAAAAACTCCGTAGTGAGAGCGGCTTAGTGCACCCGGATTCCGGCTCCGGCGCCGGCCTGTGATTCGGGGCGGGTCGTTGCTTCGGGGTCAGTCTTAGATTCGGCGCCAGTCTCAATTTCGGCGTCAGTCTTAATTTCGACGGCGACGCCCGCCTGATGCTTGAAGTAGTGCTCCACGTCCTCGAGGCTCTTGTCCTTGGTCTCGGGAACGTACTTGGCGGCGAACAGGATCGCACCCACTCCAAGGACGGCGAACACGAAGAACGTGTTGGAGATGCCGATGGCCGCGAGCAGCTGCGGGAAGCCGAAGCCGATCAGGAAGTTCACGATCCAGAGCACGAAGGCCGATGCCCCCATGCCCAGGCCTCGCAGCTTCAGCGGGAAGATCTCCGAGAGCATCAGCCATGTGACCGGCGAAATGGCCCCCTGCTGGAATGCGAGGAACGTGACGGTCAGCGCCAGGATCACGTAGCCGCGGCCGGTGCCCTCGGGCAGTACCAGCGAGAACAGGCCGATCAGCAGCAGCGCCGAGGTGGTGCCGACCTGCCCGGTGATGAGCATACGGCGCCGCCCCACCTTGCCGAGGAGCCAAATGCCCGCGAAGGTGGCCAGCACGGAGATGACACCGTTGGCGATGTTGGCGCTCAGCGCCGCTTCCCGGCCGAAGCCGGCATCCGCCAGGATCTGCGTGCCGTAGTACATGATGGAGTTCACGCCGGTGATCTGCTGGATCACGGCAAGGCCGACGCCGACGAAGAAAATCCGCCGGAGCCAGGGAACCTGCAAGTCCTTCCAGGAACCCATCTTGGATTTGTAGTCCTCCACGGCCATGGCCTTGACTTCTTCGAACTCCACCGTGGCCTCGGCCTTGGAGCGGATGCGCTGGAGCACGCCGAGGGCCTCGCCGAAGCTGCCCATCGAGGCGAGCCAGCGGGGGCTTTCGGGCATGAAGGCCATGCCGATCCACAGGGCGACCGCGGGCAACGTGGCGATCACCAGCATCCAGCGCCAGATGCCCCCGGCCTCGCCGAAGGTGTTGACAAGGTAGGCGTTGAAGATGAAGGCGAGCAACTGGCCGGTGACGATCATGAGCTCGTTCTGCGTCACGATCCGCCCGCGGCGCGCCGACGGCGACACCTCCGCGAGGTACACCGGCACCGTCACGGACGCGCCGCCCACGGCCAGGCCGAGGATGAAGCGGGCCGCCACCATGAACTCGGTGCTGGGTGCCAGGGTGCAGGACAGCGTCCCGACCAGGAAGATGACGGCCAGGACCATGATCATCTTGCGGCGGCCGTTCCGGTCCGCCAGCCGGCCGCCGAAAAGTGCACCGAAGGCGGCGCCGAAGAGCAGCGACGACGTGACCACGCCCTCGGCCAGCGGGGTCAGTCCCAGGTCCTCCTGCATGTAGGGCAGGGCACCGTTGATGACGCCCGTGTCATAGCCGAAGAGCAGGCCGCCGAAAGTGGAAATGATGGTGACGGTGCGGAGCGCCCGCTGGTGTTTTAAGTCGGCCTTCCCAGAAGGCGCGGCCGTCATACGCTGACCTTCTGCACGTACTGCTTCATGGTGTCCAGCTGGAAGCGGGACACCTCCTCGGCGTTCTCGTTTTCGGCGAAGACGCTGGAAACCATGACGGTGTCATCCCGGTCCAGGAAGCCGATTTCCTTCAGGCCGCCGAAGAACTCGTCCCAGTTCACGTCGCCGTCGCCCATCTTCAGGTGCTGGTGCACCCGGACGGCGTTGCCCGGCGGGTTGGTGATGTAGCGCAGTCCGTGCGAGGCGTGGTGGTCCATGGTGTCGGCCACATGGACCAGACGGAGCCTGTCCCCCGCGGCACGCATGATGTCCAGCGGCGAGTTCTTCATGTGGAAGCTGTGCGAGGCCACGTAGACCATGCCGACGTTCTTGGAGTTCAGGCCGCGGATGACGCGGATCGCAGCGAGGCCTTCCTCCACGAAGTCGTCCGGGTGCGGGTCGATGAGCAGGTCGATGCCTTCACGCTCAATGATGGGGAGCAGTTCCTCCATGGAGCGGTAGAACGCCCGCTCGGATTCCTCGGCGAGCTCCGGCCGGCCGCTGAATTCGGTGTTCATGGTGCTCACGCCCAGGTCCACGGCGATCTGGATGGCGCGCTTCCAGTACCGCACCGCCGCCTCACGGGCATCCTCGTCCGGGCCGGACCAGCGCAGCACAGGCAGGATGGACGCGATTTCGATTCCCGCGTCGGTGCACGCCTTCTTCAGCTGGCCCACCAGGTCGTCGTCGGCCTTGGGGTGGTTGTAGAAGGGGATGAAATCCGGGTGCGGCGTCATCTGCATGTACTTGTAGCCAAGGTCGGCCACCACCTTGGGGAATTCCAGCAGGCTGTGGCTGTGGTGGAAGGGGGTGGGATCAAGGGCGATTTTCACGAGGAACACTCCATTGTGGAAAGAGACGGGTAACGAACGGAGTTTTTGTCCAGATATCGCAACCTCGAGGGCCTCCAAGTCGCGTTATCTGGACAAAAACTCCAAAGGTGGCCTAGCTGTAGAGGGCGGGCTTGGCGTTCAGCTTCACGGCGACCTTCTCGCCGTTCTTCTGGGCCTCCACGCCGGCTTCGCAGCAGGCGGCCGTGGCGTAGCCGTCCCAGGCGCTGGGTCCACCGATTTCGCCGCGGAGCGCGGCATCCACCCAGGCCTGGATTTCTACGTCGTAGGCGGCGCCGAAGCGCTCCTCGAACCCGGGCGTGACCTTGCCGCCCCAGCGGCCGTTGCTGCGCAGGTACGGTCCGCTGTCGCCGCCGATGCTGACGATGCCGTCTTCGAAGGAGGCCTGCGTGGCCACTTCGTAGCCGAACTTCGCGTTCACGTAAATTTCGACGTCGGCCAGGACTCCGGATTCGGTTTCGATCAGGACGTGCTGGGGGTCGTGCTGGCCGGCCGGGGCGTTCTTGGTGGCCTTGCCGAGGCGGACCTGGACGGAGGTGATCTCTTCACCGGTGAAGAAGCGGATGGCGTCGAACTCATGGACCACGGAGTCGTTGATGAGCATCTCGTTGGTGAAACCGGCGGGGGTGCTCGGGTTGCGGTGCTGGTGGTGCAGCATCAGCAGTTCGCCCAGCTCGCCGTCGCGGATGACAGCGCCCAGGGCGGCGTATTCGGCGTCGAAGCGGCGCATGAAGCCCACCTGGATGCGCTTGCGGCCCAGCTTCTCCTCGGCCTGGACGATCTTCCAGGATGATTCGGCGTCCGGCGTCAGCGGCTTCTCGCACAGGATGGGAATGTCCTTGGCGATGGCCTTGAGCAGGATCTCCTCGTGCAGGAAGCCCGGGGTGGCGATGAGGACGGCGTTGACGTCGCCGTTGTTCAGCGCCTCGTCGGCGTCGGCCAAGGCCACGGCCCCGGGGATGCCTTCGATGGCGGCCCGGGCGCGGGCCAGGTCAACGTCGACGACGGCGGCAACTTCAGCGCCGTGGATGCGCTTGCTGAGGCGCTGGATGTGGTCCGCGCCCATGCGGCCGGCGCCGATAACGGCGACGCGAAGGGTTTCAGTCATTGTTCTTTCCTTACGTTTTGGAATGCCGGGGCGGAGGCTAGTTGACCGCCGTGCGGGAACCGCAGGACAGCAGGTAGTTCTTGGTGCGCTTGGCGATGGGCATCGGTACGTCGAAGGCTACCGGGTACATGTCCTGCTCGACGATGCCGAAGATCGGCCGATCCAGGGCCTCGACGGCTTCGATGACCGCGCGCAGGTCCGGCAGGCCGTTGGGCGGCTCGGTCATGACGCCGGCCAGGTTGGCAGCCGCCCAGGTCATGTTTTCCTCGTTGACCTTCTTCAGGACGTCCGGGTTTATCTGTTTCAGGTGCAGGTAGCCGATCCGGTCCGGGTAGTTCTTGATGAGCTCCAGGCTGGAGGCGCCGCAGTATTCGGCGTGGCCGGTGTCCAGGCACAGGTTGAGGTACTGCGCGTCGGTCGCGCCGAGCAGCGTTTCGATGTCCTCCTGGGCGCCGACGTGCGAGTCGGCATGGGAGTGGAACTGCTGCTTGAGGCCGAAGTCCTCGAGCAGCGTCTTGCCGAGCCGGTTGTGGCCGGCGAACAGGTCGCTCCAGGCCTTGTCGCTGAGGGTGCCGCTCTCCACGGCCTCACCGGTGACGTCGTCACGCCACATCGCGGGGATGACCACGATGTGCTCCCCGCCCATGGCCGCCGTGAGTTCGGCGACCTTGCGGGCCGGTTCCCAGGCCGACTCCCACTGGTCAAGGCCGCGGTGGAAGGCGGTGAAGACCGTGCCGGCGCAGACCTGCAGGTCGCGCTGCTTCAGTTCCGCGGCGAGGCGGGCGGGGTCGTTGGGCAGGTAGCCGTAGGGGCCCAGTTCGATCCACTTGTAGCCGGATTCGGCCACCTCGTCCAGGAAGCGCTCCCACGGGGTCTGCTTGGGGTCATCCGCAAACCACACGCCCCAGGAGTCGGGCGCGGTGCCGATGATCAGCTTGTTCTCTGTCATGACTGTTCCTTCTCATCGATTGCTCCGCAGACGCCCTTACGGACGCTCAAAACGGCGGTTACGGAGCGATCGATGGTGGTGTGGGGATTAGTTGGAGGGGAAGTTGTAGGAGGCGCCGGAGGCGTGGGTGGGTTCGGGCCAGCGGGAGGTGACGACTTTGCCGCGGGTGTAGAAGGAGACGCCTTCGGGGCCGTAGATGTGCTTGTCGCCGAAGAGCGAGGCCTTCCAGCCGCCGAAGGAGTGGTAGGCCACCGGGACGGGCAGCGGCACGTTGATGCCGATCATGCCGACGGTCACACTGCGCTGGAACTTGCGGGCGGCGGCGCCGGAGGAGGTGAAGATCGCGGTGCCGTTGCCGTAGGGGTTGGCGTTGATCAGCTTGATGCCGTCTTCGAGGGTGTCGACGCGGACGACGACGAGGACGGGTCCGAAGATTTCCTCGGTGTAGGCGCTCATTTCGGTTTTGACGTGGTCCAGGACGGTGGGGCCGACCCAGAAGCCGTCTTCGTGGCCGGGGATGACGAGGTCGCGGCCGTCCACGACCATCGCAGCACCAGCCTGCTCGGCTTCGGTGACGATCTTGACGATGCGGTCCTTGGAGGCGGGGGTGATGACCGGGCCCATTTCGGCCCCGGGCACGGTGCCGTTGTTGACCTTGACGTCGAGGGCGCGTTCTTCGACCTTCTTGACCAGCAGGTCGGCGGCGTCCCCGACGGCGACGGCGACGGAGATGGCCATGCAGCGTTCCCCGGCGGAGCCGAACGCAGCGGCGGCGAGGTGGTCGGCGGCGTTGTCCAGGTCGGCGTCGGGCAGGATGATGGCGTGGTTCTTCGCCCCGCCGAGGGCCTGGACGCGCTTGCCGTGCTTGGTGGCGGTTTCGTGGACGTACTTGGCGATCGGGGTGGAGCCGACGAAGGAGATGCCGTCCACGTCCGGGTGGGTCAGCAGCCCGTCGACGGTTTCCTTGTCGCCGTGCAGGACCTGGAACACGCCGTCGGGCAGGCCGGCGTCCTTCCAGAGCCCGGCGAGCAGCAGGGAGGCGGAGGGGTCGCGTTCGGAGGGCTTGAGGATGAAGGCGTTGCCGGTGGCGATCGCCATCGGGGCCATCCACAGCGGCACCATGACGGGGAAGTTGAACGGCGTGATGCCGGCGACGACGCCGAGGGGTTCGCGGAAGGAGAAGACGTCGATGCCGGTGGAGACCTGGTCGGAGTAGTCGCCCTTGAGCAGGGACGGGATGCCGCAGGCGAACTCGATGACTTCCAGGCCGCGGCCGATCTCGCCCTTGGCGTCGGAGAGGACCTTGCCGTGTTCGGCGGTGATCAGCTCGGCCAGCTGGTCCACGTGTTCGGCGACGAGTTCGCGGAACTTGAACAGCACGGCGGTGCGCTTGGCCAGGGAAATGTCACCCCAGGTGTCGGCGGCCTTGCGGGCGGCGGCGACGGTGGTGTCCAGGTCCGCGCGGTTGGCCAGGCGCAGCTCGGCGCTGACCTGCCCGGTCGCCGGGTTGTAGACCGGGGTGGTGCGGTCGCCTTCGCCGGCGGTCTCGGCCCCGTTGATGAAATGGTTGATGGTGGTGGTGACGGTCGTCGTTGACATAGAGATGACTTCCTTCGTCTGGCTGTTCGGAAAGACTGCGGCCTGGGGGTTAGCCGAGCAGTTTGCGCTGGCGGTTCTTGTGGTCGGTGTAGGTCTGGTAGGCCTGCTGGGTGGAGTCGAGGTCGGCGACCTGGGAGACGGGCACGTCCCACCAGGATTCGGAAGACGGGGCGTCCAGCAGCGGGTCGGATTCGACGTGGATCACGATCGGGCCGCCGCGTTCGGGGGCTGCCTTGGCTTCGCGGATGGCCTGTTCGAGTTCGGCGATGGCCTTCTCGCCCGGTTCGATCCGGATCACCTTCACGCCCAGGGACTCGGCGTTCAGGGCCAGGTCCACCGGCAGGGTCTCGCCCTCGTCGAAGGAGTGCTTCTCTTCGTCCAGGGTCCGGTACTGGGTGCCGAAGCGCTGCGAGCCGAGGGATTCGGAGAGCGAGCCGATGGAGGCGTAGCCGTGGTTCTGGATCAGAACCACGATCAGCTTGATCCGTTCGGCGACGGCGGTGACCAGTTCGGTGTGCATCATCAGGTAGGAGCCGTCCCCCACCATCACGACGACGTCGCGCTGGGTACCGCCTGCCTTGGCTTCGGCGATCGCTGCGCGCTTGACGCCCAAACCGCCGGGGATTTCGTAGCCCATGCAGGAGTACGCGTATTCGACGTGGTAGCCGAACGGGTCACGGACCCGCCACATCTTGTGCAGGTCACCCGGCAGCGACCCGGCGGCACAGATGACCACGTCCTGCGCGTCCATGGCCCGGTTGGTGGCGCCGATGATCTCGTTCTGCGCCGGCAACGGCGTGTACCGGGTGTCGAAGGCCGTATCCACCGTGGTGTTCCAGCGCTTCTTCTCGGCCGCGATCTTCTGCTCCAGGTCGGCGCCCACGCGGTAGCCGCCCAGGGCCTGGTTCAGCTTGACGAGGGCCTTGCGGGCGTCGGCCACTATCGGCAGGTTGGTGCCGTGCTTGTACGCGTCGATCGGGGCGACGTTGATGTTGATGAACTTCAGGTCCGGGTTCTGGAACGCGGTCCGGGAGGCGGTGGTGAAGTCCTCGTAGCGGGTGCCGATGCCGATGATCAGGTCCGCTTCGGCCGCGAGGGCGTTGGCCGCCGTCGTGCCGGTGGAGCCGATCGCGCCGAGGGAGTACTTGTGGTCCCAGGGCAGGACGCCGACGCCGGCCTGCGTGTTGCCCACCGGGATCCCGGTCAGTTCGGCGAACTTCGCGAGTTCGTCGTTGGCGTAGGCGTAGAGGACGCCGCCGCCGGCGATGATCAGCGGCCGCTTCGCGGCCCGGATGGCTGCGGCGGCGCGGGCGATGTCGTCGTCGTCCGCTTCCGGGCGGCGGATCCGCCACTCCCGCTCGGCCAGGAACTCCTCGGGAACGTCGAATGCCTCGGCCTGGACGTCCTGGGGCAGCGAGATGGTGACCGCGCCGGTTTCGGCCGGGTCGGTGAGGACGCGAAGGCCGTGGTGGAACGCGGAGAACAGCTGCTCGGGGCGGGTGACCCGGTCGAAGAACTTGGACAGCGGCCGGAACGCGTCGTTGACCGTCAGGTCGTAGGCGTAGGGCTGTTCGAGCTGCTGCAGCACCGGATCCGCGGCACGGGTCGCGAACGTGTCCGACGGGAGCAGCAGGACCGGCAAACGGTTCGTGGTGGCCAGCGCGGCGCCGGTGAGCAAGTTGGACGAGCCCGGGCCGATGGAGGTGCTGATCGCGAACGTCTGCCTCCGGCGGGTGTGCCGGGCATACCCGACGGCCTGGTGGGACTGGGCCTGCTCGTTGCGGCCCTGGTAGTACGGCATGATCGTCGGATCGAGCTGCTGGTACTGCTTCAGGGCCTGGCCCACACCGGCCACGTTGCCGTGCCCGAAGATACCGAACGTGCCCGGGATCAGGCGCTCACGGAAATCGACCCCACCTACGGAATCAACGGTGTACTGCTTGGAAAGATACTCGACCACGGCCTGCGCCACGGTCATCCGGCGGGTTCCAGTTCCTGTATTCGTCCCCATGGGAAGTTACTCCGATGCTTCTGTGGTGTGGTGGAGGAGTGAGGCGGCCGCGGCAACGGCGCCGGCGACATCGCCGTCAGCCGGGTAGAGCAGGGTCCTGCCGACGGTGAGTCCCTGCACGCCGGGGAGGGCGAGTGCGGCTCCCCAGGTGGCGAACACCTCGTCCTGGGTGCCTGCCGGGTCTCCGCCGAGCAGCACGGTGGGCATGGTGGTGGCGGCCATGACGCGTTCCATCTCCGCGACCACGGGCAGTTTCATCCAGGTGTAGGCGCTGGTGGAGCCCAGGCCTTCGGCGATGGCGATGGACTTGATCACGGCGTCCGGGCTCAGGTCGTTGCGGACCCGGCCGTTTTCCCGGACGGACAGGAAGGGCTCCACCATGGCGATCAGCTTGCGCTCGGCGAGCGAATCGATGGCCTTCGCGGTGGCTTCGAGCAGCGAGACGGTGTCCGGGTCGCCGAGGCAGATGCGGGTCAGCATCTTGCCGCCGTCCGCGCCCAGCTCTTCCAGCGCTGCGGCGGTGTGGCCGGTGAAACGGTCGTCGAACTCGTTGACCAGGCCGGCGAGTCCGCCGCGGTTCATCGACCCGAAGACCAGCTTGCCTTCCAGCGCCCCGAGGAGCAGCAGGTCATCCATGATGTCTGGCGAGGCCAGGATGCCGTCCACTGCCGGGTTGGCCAGCGCGATCTGCAGGCGGTCCAGCAGCTGGCGGCGGTCCGCCATGGCCACCGGGTCGTTGCCGACCGAGAGGGCGCCGCGGGCCGGGTGGTCGGCCGCGACGATGAAGTTCTGCCGGCCGTGCTTCAGGCCGGGGTGGCGGCGGCGGGCCTTCGCGGCCCGGGAGATGGCCGACGGGTCCTCGAGCCGGATGGTGCTCAGGTGCTCGTAGCGGCGGGGGTTGTCATCCACCGCGAGGGTAGCGGTGCCGGGATTGAGGCTCACAGGGCCGCTCCTTCGGGAACAGAGATGGTGGGGACAGCATTGCCGGGAACCAGGCGTCCGCGCTCGGCGAGCAGCGAGGTGACCTCGGCCGGCGTCGGCATCGCATCGGCGCAGGACAGCCGGGAAGCGACAATCGCGCCGGCCGCGTTCGCGTAGTCCAGGACCTGGGCCAGCGGCCAGCCCGAGAGCAGGCCGTGCACGAAGGCGCCGCCGAAGGAGTCGCCGGCACCGAGTCCGTTGACGGTCTCGACCGGGACGGGGGCGGAAACCACGCGCTCGGTGCGGGTCTTGGCCATCACGCCCTCCGGGCCGAGCTTGACGACAGCGATTTCCACGCCAGCGTCCAGCAGGCGCTCCGCCTGCTCATCCGGGGTGCCCGGGCCCACGGCCACGGAGCATTCCTGGTCGTTGCCGATGGCCACGGTGACGTGCGGCAGGATCCGGGCCACCTGCTCCCGCGCTTCCTCCTCGGAAGCCCAGAACATCGGCCGGTAGTCGAGGTCCAGGATGGTGTACTGACCCTCCTTCAGGCCGGTGCGGGGCCGGGCTTCGTGGGCCTTGATGTGCGCCGCGCGGCTGGGCTCCTGGCACAGTCCGGTCACCGTGGACCAGAAGATCTGCGCGTCCCGGATGGCGTCCGTGTCCAGCTCCTCGGCCTTGATCTGCAGGTCCGGTGCGGTGGGGAAACGGCCGTAGAAGTACAGCGGGAAGTCGTGCGGCGGCTGGATGGCGCAGAACGTGGCCGGCGTCTGAAGGCCCTGGACCGGGCTGACGAAGGAATCGTCCACGCCGAACTTTTCCAGTTCGCCGTGCAGGTACTTGCCGAACGGGTCATCGCCGGTGCGGGTGATTACGCCGGTCCGGCGGCCGTGGCGGGCAGCGGCAACAGCAACGTTGGACGGCGAGCCGCCGAGGTACTTGCCGAAGGACGAGACATCCTCCAGTCCTACCCCGATGTCGTTCGGGTAGATATCAACGCTGATGCGCCCGATCGTGAGCAGTTCGTGGGTCACGGTAATCGTGGACCTTTCTTTTGGATCTCAACCTCTAAGCAGCCGAACGGCCAAGGCTCCGGCGTTCCGCGGCCCCGTGAGCGGGACCACATGAACTACTGTGCCCTAGAATTTATGTCCTGTCAAAAGTTTGTACTGACATACTTACAACAAGCAGAACTGCGTCCGAAAAGCGTAGTTGCGCAGGTGCTCCCAAGGATGCGGGAGGGCCGTATCCCCGCCTTTATTTCTTCGGCACGGCGAGTTCGCCGGTGACATACTGGGCTCGGCCGAATCCGAAGGACCAGTCCCCCGCAGTGTTCTCGACATAGCCGATAAAAACGTCCTCGCCGGCGACTCCCAGCGCCGCCAATTTCTCCGCCACCGCAGCAAAGAGACTCTGCTTCGCTTCCTGGCTGCGCCCGCCCTGGGTGAAGATCTGGATCATGATGACGTCGCGGGTACGCTCGAAGCCAAGCCCGGCATCCTGCGCCACAATCTGGCCCGGTGCGTGCTCGGTGACAATGTGGAAGTAGTCGCGCTCCGGGATGCCGTATTCAGCCAGAATGGCGTCGTGGATGCCGCGGCTGAGGCTGTTGAGTTCATCGCGGCCGCGGCCGGAGTGGACGTCGATTCGAACGAGAGGCATATCGTCTCCTTTGATAGTTTGTCCTGACATACTATCAAACTAATTTAAGCATGCAAGGCCCCCAACTAGGTAGCAGCACAGGGCGTTCCCAGCGCTGGGAACGCCCTGTGCTGCTACCTAGTTGGGTGTTAACGGACGACGGCGGCCGGTGACCTTCACGGGGAAGGTCACCGGCCGCCCGTCGCATGGTTTATTCGAGGTGCGGGTTGTTTGAGGTGCGGGCGCTACTTGGCCAGCGCCTCCTCGAGCCGCTCGTAGCCCTCGCGCAGTCCCGCTTCCATGCCGGACTGGGCCATGCCGTCGCGGGCTTCCAGGCTGGGATAGACGGAGTGGGCCCGCAGCCGGCACCTGCCTCCGCCCAGGTCCTCGAAGCTCATGAATTCGATGCTGACAACGTCCGGGTAGCCGCTGAACTCGAAGGTCTGGATGGCGAAGTCGTTTTCACGGACGGTATGGAAGACGCCGCTGAAGGCGTACGCCACCCCGTCCGGGCCGGTGTGGTGGTACAGATACGTGCCTCCGGAACGGAAGTCATAGTGGTCGATATCGATCTTCGTGCCGTGCGGGCCCAGCCACTGCGCGATCAGCCCAGGGTCCTTGTGCGCGCGGAACACCTCCGAAACCGGAAAATCGAACTCCCGCTCAAAGTCGATGAACGGGACGCCGTCGGGGACGGTGAGTTTTAGTGCGTTGCTCATGATCGGTCCTTCCTGGCTGGAGCCAAACCGTAGACCTCAAACCCTCCGAGGGCAATGGTTAAAAAGAAACGCGGGGTCACTCTGCGCCCAATCCGGGGGGTGGATTGGGCTGGGAGTGACCCCGCGTTGCCTGAGGTGAGGCTTAGAGCGCTGCGTAGACTTCGCGCAGCAGCTTGGCGGTCTCGGACGGCGTCTTGCCGACCTTCACGCCTGCAGCCTCAAGGGCTTCC
Organism: Arthrobacter globiformis; assembly: GCF_046536215.2. GTDB lineage: Bacteria > Actinomycetota > Actinomycetes > Actinomycetales > Micrococcaceae > Arthrobacter > Arthrobacter globiformis_E. Next base: position 2,056,131 of record NZ_CM143421.1, read on the forward strand.
TTCTTCGCCTGGGCGGTACCGGCGGAACCGGAGACGATGGCGCCTGCGTGGCCCATGGTCTTGCCTTCCGGCGCAGTGAAGCCTGCCACGTAGCCGACGACCGGCTTGGTGACGTTGGCCTTGATGAAGTCGGCGGCACGCTCTTCGGCGTCACCGCCGATTTCACCGATCATCACGATGGCCTTGGTCTCCGGGTCAGCCTCGAACGCAGCCAGGGCGTCGATGTGGGTGGTGCCGATGATGGGGTCACCGCCGATGCCGATGGCCGTGGAGAAGCCGAGGTCGCGCAGTTCGTACATCATCTGGTAGGTCAGCGTGCCGGACTTGGAGACGAGGCCGATGGGGCCCTTGCCGGTGATGTTCGCCGGAGTGATGCCCACGAGGGCCTCGCCCGGGGTGATGATGCCGGGGCAGTTCGGTCCGATGATGCGGGTGACCTGGTTGCCGTCGGCGTCGACCTTGGACTGTGCCAGTGCCCAGAACTCGGCGGAGTCCTGGACCGGCACGCCTTCGGTGATGACGACGACCAGGCCGATGCCGGCCTCGATGGCTTCAACGACGGCGTTCTTGGTGAATGCCGGCGGGACGAAGACGATGGAGACGTCGGCGCCGGTCTCTGCCATGGCTTCCTTGACGGTGCCGAAAACGGTGATCTCGTTTTCGCCGTGCAGGACGGTGGTGCCGGCCTTGCGGGCGTTGACGCCGCCCACGATGTTGGTGCCGGCTTTGAGCATGAGGGCGGTGTGCTTGGTGCCCTCGCCGCCCGTGATGCCCTGGACGATGACCTTGGAGTCCTTGTTCAGATAAATAGACATGTTTTCTTTCCTAGATCTCGACAGGCTCGATCAGCGGGCGTTGGCGAGCTCGGCGGCCTTGTCGGCGCCCTCGTCCATGGTGGCGGCCAGGGTAACCAGCGGGTGGTTGGCCTCGGCGAGGATGCGGCGGCCTTCTTCGACGTTGTTGCCGTCGAGGCGGACAACCAGCGGCTTGTTGGCGGAGTGGCCCAGCTCGGCCAGTGCGCCCACGATGCCCTTGGCGACAGCGTCACAGGCGGTGATGCCGCCGAAGACGTTGACGAACACGGACTTGACCTGCTCGTCGCCCAGGATGACGTCCAGGCCTGCGGCCATGACCTCGGCGGAGGCTCCGCCACCGATGTCCAGGAAGTTGGCGGGCTTGACGTTGCCGTGGTTCTCGCCGGCGTAGGCGACGACGTCCAGGGTGGACATGACGAGGCCAGCACCGTTACCGATGATGCCGACTTCGCCGTCCAGCTTGACGTAGTTCAGGTCCTGCGCCTTGGCCTTGGCCTCGAGCGGGTCTGCCGATTCCTTGTCCTCAAGCTGGGCGTGCTTGGGGTGGCGGAATTCGGCGTTCTCGTCGAGGGTGACCTTGCCATCGAGGGCAACGATCTCGCCCGCGCCGGTCTTGACCAGCGGGTTGACCTCCACGAGGGTGGCGTCTTCCTTCTTGAAGACGTCCCAGAGCTTCAGAATGACGCCGGCGACCTTGCCGCGCAGTTCTTCAGCGAACCCGGCGGCAGCGACGATTTCGTCAGCCTTGGCCTGGTCGATGCCCACGGCAGGGTCGATGGCTACCTTGGCCAGGGCCTCGGGCCGCTCAACGGCGAGCTGCTCGATCTCCATGCCGCCTTCAACCGAGCACATGGCCAGGTAGTTGCGGTTGGCCCGGTCCAGAAGGACGGAGAAGTAGTATTCCTCGGCGATGTCCGCACCCTGGGCGATCATCACCTTGTTGACGGTGTGGCCCTTGATGTCCATGCCCAGGATGTTGGTGGAGTGCTCAAGTGCCTCATCGGCGGATTTGGCAACCTTGACGCCGCCAGCCTTGCCGCGGCCACCGACCTTAACCTGTGCCTTGACGACAGTTACGCCGCCGATCTTCTCGGCAGCTGCCTTTGCTTCTTCAGGGGTGTGCGCCACGATGCCGGCGAGCACGGGTACACCGTGCGCTTCGAACATATCGCGCGCCTGATATTCAAACAGGTCCACGGTTTGTGTCCTTCTACGTCGAAGTAGTTTCTGTACAGCCGGACAACACCAAAAGGTGCGGACCGGGCTGCGGAATTAACGCGCCCTGCGGCAGGTCCGGAAACGAGCCACGCGGCGCAATGCTCCTTTGGGAACTCTAGTCCTTTGGAGGGACCGGCCCGTTCCAGACTACCTGTTCTGTGAGTAAGGACACTATTCTATGGACCGTAGAAAAACCCCGGGATTACGGGGTTTTTGGGGCCTTGGCGGGCACCGTTTGGACGTTTTTGCCCTTCGCGGAGATGAGCTCGTAATGATCCCGGCTGATAAAGAAACCAACGCCGCCCGAGACGTTTCCGCAGGCCACCCCCGAGTGGTAGGCGGAGCACCGCAGGCCGTTCCGTTCGAGGTTGCCGCCGTCGGGCAGGACGGGCAGCTTGGAGACGGGCCCGCCGGGTGTGCCCTTTGGCCCGTATTCGGCTTCCATCTGCGTGATGCCGGACCGGCATTCCCCGTACCGGGCCTGGCCGGGCGTCGCGAGTGCCGTCCCGCCCAGATAGCCGAGTCCGGTCCCGGAGCAGTCGTCTGCGATGTCCGTGGCCGCCGGTGCCGGATATGCCGCGAGCTCGCAGTGCGCCACGGGCACGGTGGCCAGTTTCGCGTTGCCGGGATCGCTGAAGTTGTTGGTTTCGTAGGGCAGGTTCAGGTGCGGCCCGCGGGCTGACGTGAGCGCGCACACGATGTTCCGGTCCGCGGTGACGAACGCCAGCACGTCCTCACCCGCGGCAAAGGCGGCCGGGTCAGTGAGCGGCGCCTGTTTCAGCTGTTCGAGGGCGGGCAGCGGCGGGGGCGGGGTGTAGTCCGGATCCGCCACGGTGACGGAACAGCCGGCCAGTGTCACTGCCAACATGGCCAACGAAAACACCATGGCGGGGCCGGCGGCAGCGTGGTCCAGGCGCCGCACCTGCACGCTCAGGCGTCGATCTTGGTCAGCGGCGCGTACCGGAGCAGCAGCCGCTTCTCGCCGACATCGAACTTCACCTTCGCCACGGTCTTGTCCCCGGCGCCTTCGACGGCGAGCACGGTGCCGTTGCCGAAGCTGGTGTGGTTGACCTTGTCCCCCACGCTGACGGCGATGACTTCCTTCTGCGGCTGCACGCGGTTTTTTGCGACGGCGGCAGGGACGTCGGCGTTGAAGCCGGCGGACGGGTCGGCACGGCTGCCGCGGGCCGTTCCGGCGCCCCAGAAGGATCCGCTGTAACGGCTCGATCCGATGGACGCTCCGCTCCCCCAGCCGCCGACCTGCCGGCTGGTGCCCTCGCGCTTCCATTCGACGAGCTCGGAGGGAATTTCCTCCAGGAACTGGCTGGCCGGGTTGTACTGGCTCTGGCCCCACATGTTGCGGACCTCGGACCGCGTGACGTAGAGGCGCTTCCGGGCGCGCGTCAGTCCCACGTAGGCGAGCCGCCGCTCCTCCGCCAGTTCCTTGGGGTCCGTGGCCGAACGCTGGTGCGGGAAGAGCCCGTGCTCCATGCCTGTCAGGAACACCACCGGGAATTCCAGGCCCTTGGCCGTGTGCAGCGTCATGAGCGTGACCACACCCAGCCGCTTGGCCTCCGCCACGGCGGCGTCGATGTCGGCGCCGGGGGCGTCCGGGATCTGGTCGGCGTCGGCGACGAGTGACACCTGCTCCAGGAAGGCCTCGAGGGAACCTTCGGGGTTCTCCTGCTCGTATTCACGCACGACGGCGACGAGCTCGGCGAGGTTCTCCACGCGGGATTCGTCCTGCGGATCGTTGCTGGAGCGCAGGGTGGCGAGGTAGCCGGTCTGCTCCAGCACGGCCTCAAGCGCGGCAGCCGCACCGGAGCCGGCCGCGACCTCGGCGAGATCGTCCAGGAGCTTCACAAAGCCGAGCACCGCGTTGACGGAGCGGGTGGCCATGCCGGGCGCCTGATCGGCGCGGCGGGCGGCGGCGATGAAGGAGGTGCGCTCCCGCTCGGCGAGGGCGGCCACGGCACCCTCTGCCCGGTCCCCGATCCCGCGCTTGGGTTCGTTGAGGACGCGGCGGAGGTTGACGTCGTCGTCCGGGTTGACCAGCACGCGCAGGTACGCCAGGGCGTCTTTGATTTCCTTGCGCTCGTAGAACCTGGTGCCGCCCACCACCTTGTACGGCAGGCCGACGCGCACCAGGACATCTTCGATGGAACGCGACTGGGCGTTGGTGCGGTAGAAGATGGCGACGTCGCCGGGGCGCAGGTTGTCCTCGTCCTGGAGCCGGTCGATCTCCTTGGCGATGAACTGGGCTTCGTCGTGCTCGTTTTCACCGACGTAGCCGATGATCTTGTGGCCTTCCCCCTCCGCGGTCCACAGCCTCTTCTCCGGGCGGTTGGGGTTGCGGGAGATAACGGAGTTGGCCGCGCTCAGGATGTTCTGGGTGGAGCGGTAGTTCTGCTCCAGCTTGATGGTGTGGGCGTCCGGGTAGTCCTTCTCGAACTCCACGATGTTGCGGATGTCCGCACCGCGGAACGCGTAGATGGACTGGTCTGAGTCGCCGACGACGGTCAGTTCCGCCGATCCCGGCCCCTCGCCGACGATTTCGCGCACCAGGGCGTACTGCGCGTGGTTGGTGTCCTGGTATTCGTCCACCAGGACGTGCCGGAACCGGCGGCGGTAGGAGTCAGCGAGCGCAGGGAAGGCCCGGAACATGTAGACGGTCTGCGCGATCAGGTCGTCGAAGTCCATGGCGTTGGCCTGGCGCAGCCGCTGGGTGTAGCCCTTGAAGACGTCCGCTACGGCACTTTCGAAGGGGTCACTGTGGTTGGCTGCGGACGCGAAGGAGTCGTCGTCGATCAGTTCGTTCTTGAGCGCGGAAATCTTGTGCTGGATGGCCTTGGGCGCGAACTTCTTGGGGTCCAGGTCCAGGTTCTTGGCCACAAGCGTGATCAGCCGGAGGGAGTCCGCGGAGTCATAGATGGAGAAGTTGGATTTCAGGCCGACGTTGGCGGCCTCGCGCCGCAGGATCCGCACGCAGGACGAGTGGAACGTGGAGATCCACATGGCTTTGGCTCTGCCGCCCACGAGTGCCTCGATGCGCTCGCGCATTTCGGCCGCGGCCTTGTTGGTGAACGTGATGGCCAGGATCTCGCCGTGGTGGGCCCGCTTGGTGGCGATGAGGTAGGCGATCCGGTTACTGAGGACGCGGGTTTTACCGGAGCCGGCACCGGCCACGATCAGCAGTGCGCTGCCGGAGTGTTTGACCGCCTCTTCCTGCTGCGGGTTCAGGCCCGCCAGCAGCGCCCCGGCGTCAGGAAGGTGGTGCCGGGCATGTTCCCCGCCAGGGCCCCCATCGACGGGGCCGGATGCGGCGCCGGCTGCCGGGCCAACCGCCGGGTGGCCTGCGGATTCGCCCGGCCCGCTGCCGAACGCGGGCGTCATCAGCCCTGTTTCGGGGCGCGACTTGGTGATGGCACCGGCGTGGGAACCAGCTTTGAACGGACCGTCAGCGTAGGGGTCAAACAACATATCCATGGTGACTACAAGTCTAGGCGGTGGGGCTGACACTCGAATCCGCCCTGTGGATAACCCCGGCGCGGGGCGGGGTGGAGCGCGGAAATACCCAAGCCGGAAGCCGGCGGAAACCTAGTCCACAGAGCCTGACTCTAGCGCGGCGCGCAACTGGTGCACCGCCGTCGTTCCTCCCGCCATGAACCATTCCAGGCCGTTGACGTGGACGCTGCCGGCGACGCCGCCGGCGGCCGTCACGATGGCCTTCCCGGGAAGCCAGTCCCATTCCGGGCAGCTGTGCTGGAACCAGCAGCCAAGCTGCCCGTCGGCGACGCGCCCCAGGTCACACGAGCCGGACCCGAGCATCCGCAGCGTCGCGGCCGATGTCGCGGCGGCGTGCCACGGCATGGCGCACATCGGGTCGGAGAGCCACCGGGGGTGGATGTAGGTGGCGGCGCCGAGGTGGGAAACGTCCGCGGCGTTGCGGTTGGCCCCGTCCTCCCGGAAAGTGGTGACCGGATCGCCGTTAAGGGTGGTGGCGCGCTGCTTGCCGCCGATCCAGAGCTTGTCCTCCTCGGGCTGGAAAATGGCGCCGAGCAGCACATCGGATTCGTCCTTGAGCGCGATGGCCGAGCACCAGTAGGTGGATCCCTGCAGGAAGTTGTACGTGCCGTCCACCGGGTCGATGACCCAGGTCCGCCCGCTGCTGCCGTGCACCGCGGCGCCTTCCTCACCCAGGACGCCGTCGTCCGGGCGGCAGCGCTGCAGCTGCTCCAGCACATACGCTTCAGCGGCGTGGTCCGCGGCGGTGACGACGTCGGAGATCGAGGTCTTGTGCTGGGCATCGAGGCCGCCCTGCCGCATCAGCAGGGCCAGCTGCCCGGCCTCGCGGACCAGCTCGGCGGCCAGCTCGTAGTCGTCGAGCTCGGGGCTCAGGTTGGTGGCGCTGTGTTTTCCCAGTTTGTGTCTGCCCAGTTCCGTCACGGTTCCCACCCTATCGGCGCCGGGCATGCGCTGCACAGCAGAGGTCCATGGCCAGCAGATGCGCTGCACTGCAGCGGCGGTGTGGCGGGCGATAATGGACGCATGGCCAAAACACCTGCACAGCGGATCAAGAAGCACGGCGCGAAGGCCGCAGTACCCCAGCACCACCTGCCGCCGGTGATCAATCCCGGCACGGACCGCACGCCGGCAAAGGCGCAAAACAACGCCAACCTGATTGTCATCGCCGGCGTGGTGGCCAGCCTGTTCCTGTTCTGGTACGTCCACCTGCTCACGCTGAACCAGCTCACCCAGCTGTCCGGCGGCCTGGCCATGCCCGATTCCCTGGTCGGCGGCTTCGACACCGGTTACGCCGAGCAGATCCGCCGCGCCCTGGACGGGGACGCCCGCGGCCAGCTCAACTATGTCCACAAGACCGCGGGCACCCTGTTTCCGCTGATCTTCGCCTTCACCTGGCTGCTGCTGATCGGCACCAACGTGGCCCGGAAAGGGCTGCGCTGGGCGCTCTGGGCTCTGCCGCTGCTGTTCGTGGTGGTCCGGCTGTGGGGCAACGTCACCATCGATTCCATGATCGCGGCGGTAGACCTCGACGGCGGCCAGGTCGCCCTGGCATCCGGCCTCACCGTGGCCGGCTGGGTACTGTTTGTGGCCAGCCTGGTGGCCGGCGGCGCCGCCGTGCTCTTGGGGCGCCGGTCCGCGAAGAAAGCCGCCGGTCAGCCGGCCGGCCCGCAGCAGGAAGCCTAAGCGCAAGCCAGCCTAAGCCCCTCGCGCCACCTGCGCCCGGGCGAAGGCCTTGCGAACCTGCCGTTCCTGCCGGACGCGCTGGGCGATGACCAGGCCGGCCGCGGCCAGGCCGATCGTGATGGGATAGCCCATCAGCCGTTCCAGGGTCCCGGGCTCGGGGACGTCCAGGCCGGTGAAGGCGGCGGTGACGAGCGCGGCTGCGGACACCCCGCCGCTGGCCAGCACGAACCAGCCCAGCGGTGACTGCCGGAGCCACAGCGCGCCGAGCAGCAGCAATGCCAGGGAACCGGCGATGAAGTACATCACGGCCCCGGCGTAGTGCCAGCCCGACTCCAGGTCCTCCGGGACCAGGCCCACGATGATCGTGCCCGCGCCCGCCGTCCCGGTAAAGATCCGCGCCGCCACGGCCGAATACCAGGGCACTTCCCCTGAGTGGCTTGCTGCCACCCGCATGCCGGCCCGGGCGGCCACGCGCAGCAGCGCCGAGCTCAGCAGCAGCGCGCCGAGCAGCATTCCCAGGCCCTGCACCACGAAGGAGGAATTCATGAGCACGTGCAGTGGCGAACAGATGCTGCGGCCGTTGTAGAGCCCGCAGGTGAGGGCACCGAGGTCACTGATGAGTCCGGTCCGCCGGCTGTAGGGGGCGGGTCCGGCCCAGGCGCCGATGACGGCTGCCTCCGCCACGAAATACTGGACCACACTGAGCACCGCCCATGCCCCGATGTACTGGCGCGTGGAGGCGGTGTCTGGCAGGAAGGTTGCCCGGGCGGTGGGGACTTGAGCTGCGGCGGCCATGCCAAGAGCGTAGTACGCGCCGTCACCTTGTATGCTTGTAAGCGTGCCCGAACGGGCCGGTCCAAAACCCGGCCGCGGCGGGCGCCCGCCCTCGTAGCTCAGTGGATAGAGCACGGCTCTCCTAAAGCCGGTGTCGTTGGTTCGATTCCAATCGAGGGCACTTGAATCTGCAGCACCCGTCCGGGCTCCGCGACTATCTGCTGGGCACAGCGCCGGCGGACCCATCCCTCCCGAACCTCCCCCAGCCAGGCCGCTGGTCCGTGGAGCGGACCATGCTGGACCGGGCGGCCGGCACCCGCGGCACCTTTACCGGCGTCGTCATCCTTTCCCCCGACGACGACGGCGGGCTCCGCTTCCATGAGGAAGGCACCGTGGTCTGGCCTTCAGTTAACTCGCCGGCCGGCGACGGCGAAACCTTCACCGGCCCCGCCACCCGCGATTACCTGCTCAGGCCCGCGGACACACCGGACGCCATGGACATGCTGTTTCCGGACGGCCGGCCGTTCCACCGGATGAGCTTCTCGCCCGAGGCCAGCCAGGACCGGCACTGGTGCAATCCCGATACCTACCGGGTCACGTACATCCGCCACGGCGAGGACGAGTTCAGCTACACCTGGGATGTGACCGGCCCGCGCAAGGACCTGCTGCTGGAGTCGCTCCTGAGGCGGCTGCCCGCGACGGCAGGGGCAGACGGGCTAGGCTCGAAACCGTGAATCCCCGCATCATCGTTTCCGCCGTGTGTGTCTACGACGCCGACGGCCGGCTCCTGACCGTCCGCAAGCGCGGCACGGACAAGTTCATGCATCCCGGCGGCAAGCCCGAGCCCGGCGAAACGGCTGTGCAGGCCGCCGCGCGGGAGCTCCAGGAGGAGGTCGGCATCGTCGTCGATCCCCGCGAGCTGACGCTCATGGGCGTCTGGCTGGCCGACGCCGCCAACGAGGCAGCCACGGAAATCGAGGCCACGGTCTTCACGGCGCCCGGCACCTGGGTGGCGCACCCCTCCGCGGAGATCGCCGAGATCCGGTGGCTGGACCTCGCGGCGGAATGGCCCGGGGACCTGGCGCCGCTGCTCACGGACCACATCCTTCCGGCGCTGGCGGAAACCGGGCGCTGACGCCAGCGGGCGCTGACGCCGAAGCGTGAGGTCTCGTCGCTTTGAGCGAGGCTAAACGCTAAGATCTCACGCCTCGATGACGTCCCCGCTCGACCAACGCCAGCAAGGAGCGTCAGTACTCCGGAACCGCTTCCTCCGCCACGGCCGTGGCCTCGGCGAACTGGGTCCGGTACAGCTCGGCGTAGCGGCCGTCGGCGGCCAGCAGCTCCGTGTGGGTCCCGCGCTCCACGATCTGGCCGTCCTCCACCACCAGGATGGCGTCGGCCGCACGGATCGTGGAGAGCCGGTGGGCAATCACGACGGCGGTGCGACCTTCCAGCGCAGCGCCCAGTGCCGCCTGCACGGCGGCCTCGTTCGTGGAGTCCAGCGCGGCGGTGGCTTCGTCGAGGATGACCACGCGGGGCTGGGCGATCAGCAGCCGGGCGATGGTGAGCCGCTGCCGTTCGCCGCCGGAGAGCCGGTAGCCGCGCTCCCCCACCACGGTTTCCAGGCCGTCGGGAAGGGACCGGATCATGGCTTCGAGCCGGGCCTGGCGCAGGACAGCCCACATGTCCTCGTCGGTGGCGTCGGGGCGGGCCAGCCTCAGGTTGGAGGCGATCGTTTCGTGGAACAGGTGCCCGTCCTGGGTGACCATGCCCAGGGTGGCGCGGATGGAATCAAAGGTCAGGTCGCGCACGTCCAGGCCGGAGGCCGGGGCGGTGCCGCCGAGGCGAACGGCGCCGGAATCGACGTCGTACAGCCGGGACAGCAGCTGGGCCACCGTGGACTTGCCGGCACCGGAGGAGCCCACGAGAGCGACGGTCTGTCCCGGTTCCACCCGGAAGCTGATGCCGTGCAGCACTTCCTCCCCGCCGCGGGTGTCCAGCGTGGAGACCTCCTCCAGCGACGCCAGCGAGACCTTGTCCGCCGAGGGGTAGGAGAAGCGCACGTCGTCGAACTCCACGGCCACGGGCCCCGGCGGGACCGCCAGCGCGCCCGGCTTTTCCTGGATGAGGGGCTTCAGGTCCAGGATTTCGAAGACCCGCTCAAAGCTGACCAGGGCGCTCATGATCTCCACGCGCGCGTTGGACAGCGCGGTGAGCGGCGCATAGAGGCGGGTGAGCAGCAGCGCCAGCACCACGACGTCGCCCGGGGCGAGCTGCCCGCCGATGGCGAGCCAGCCGCCCAGGCCGTAGACCAGGGCGAGGGCCAGGGCTGAGACGAGCGTCAGCGCCGTCACGAACGTGAACTGCAGCATGGCCGTCCGCACGCCGATGTCGCGGACCCGGCCGGCCCGCAGTGCGAACTCGCGGGACTCCTCGTCGGGCCGCCCGAAGAGCTTGACCAGGGTGGCGCCGGGGGCGGAGAAGCGCTCGGTCATCTGGGTGCCCATGGCCGCATTGTGCTCAGCCGCCTCGCGCCGCAGGTCCGCCAGCCGGGAGCCCATCCGCCGGGCGGGAATGAGGAAGATCGGCAGCAGGATCATGGCCAGCACGGTGACCAGCCAGGACGTATTCAGCATCACCACGAGGGTGAGGATGAGGGCCACGACGTTGCTGACCACGCCGGACAGGGTCCCGGCGAACGCGGACTGGGCGCCGATGACGTCGTTGTTCAGACGGCTGACCAGCGCGCCGGTGCGGGTCCGGGTGAAGAACGCGATGGGCATTCTCTGCACGTGGTCGAACACCTTGGTGCGCAGGTCCACGATGACGCCCTCGCCGATGGTGGAGGACAGCCAGCGGCTCACCATGCCGAGGGCTGCCTCGGCCACGGCCACACCGGCGATCAGGGCCGCCAGCCGGATCACTTCGCCGGCGTCGGCGCGGGCCACGATCGTGTTGACCACCTGGCCGGCGAGCACCGGCGTCGCAACCGCCAGGAAGGCCATGGCGACGGAGACGGCAACGAACCCGATCAGCCTTCCCCGGTGCGGCCGGGCGAAGCCCATGACGCGCTTCAGGGTCTCCCTGGAGAACGGCCGGGAACCGCTCTTGGCCCGGGTGATGTTGTAAAGGGAGCGCCAGGCGACGCCGTCCATGCTCATTTCGTTTGCTCCATCTTGCCCGCCACCAGTTCGGTGACGACGCCGTTGTCCACGTTCCAGCGCACGTCCAGGCGGACGTTTTCCAGCAGCCGCCGGTCGTGGGTGACCAGCAGCAGCGCGCCGTCGTAGCTTTCCAGTGCTTCCTCCAGCTGCTCGATCGCCGGAAGGTCCAGGTGGTTGGTGGGCTCATCCAGGACCAGCAGGTTCACGCCGCGGGCCTGCAGCAGGGCCAGGGCGGCACGGGTCCGCTCCCCCGGCGAGAGCGAGTCCACGGTGCGCGGGGTGTGGTCCGCCTTGAGGCCGAACTTCGCCAGCAGCGTGCGGACCTCGGCGGACGTGTAGTCGGTCAGCACGGCTTCGACGGCGGCACCCAGTTTCAGGTGACCGGCCAGCAGCCCGCGGGCCTGGTCGATCTCGCCGACGGCCACGGACACACCACGGGAGGCGTCGCCGGAGTCCGGTTCCTGGGTTCCCAGCAACAGCCGGAGCAGCGTCGACTTGCCGGCCCCGTTGGGTCCGGTGATGCCGATCCGCTCACCGGCGTTCAGCTGCAGGTTTACCGGCCCCAGGGTGAAGCTGCCCTGCCGGACGACGGCGTCGCGCAGCGTTGCCACCACGGAGCTGGAGCGGGGCGCCTGGCCGATGCTGAACTGCAGCTGCCATTCCTTGCGCGGCTCCTCCACCACATCGAGGCGGGCGATGCGCGATTCCATCTGCCGGACCTTCTGCGCCTGCTTTTCGGAGGACTCGGTGCTGGCGGCACGGCGGATCTTGTCGTTGTCAGGGCTCTTCCGCATGGCGTTGCGGACACCCTGCGAGCTCCATTCCCGCTGGGTGCGGGCGCGGGACACAAGGTCCGCCTTGGTCGCGGCGAATTCCTCGTACCGTTCGCGGGCGTGCCGGCGGGCCACGGCGCGTTCCTCCAGGAAGGCCTCGTAGCCGCCGTCGTACACGGCCACCGAGTTCTGGGCCAGGTCCAGCTCCACGATGGAGGTCACGCAGCGGGCGAGGAACTCGCGGTCGTGGGAGACCAGCACCACGCCGCCGCGCAGGCCCTGCACGAAGGATTCCAGCTTGGCCAGGCCGTCCAGGTCAAGATCGTTGGTGGGCTCGTCCAAAAGCACGACGTCGAAGCGGCTCAGCAGCAGGGCGGCGAGCGCCACACGCGCGGCCTGGCCGCCGGAGAGCCCGGTCATCTCGGCGTCGGGGCCGACGTCCAGGCCCAGGTCCGCGAGGACGGGGGCTATCCGCTCGTCCAGGTCCGCGGCGCCGGAGGCCATCCACCGGTCAAAGGCCAGCGAGTACGCGTCGTCCGCTCCGGGCGCGCCCGAGCCGAGGGCCTCGGCGGTGGATTCCATCTCAGCGGTGGCCTTCGCGCAGCCAGTGCGGCGGGCGATATAGGCGGCAACCGTCTCGCCGGCGACGCGTTCATGTTCCTGCGGCAGCCAGCCCACGAAGGCGTCGGCGGGCGCGAGGCTGACGGTGCCGTCCTGCGCCTGGTCCACGCCGGCAAGGAGCCGCAGCAGCGTGGACTTGCCCGCACCATTGACGCCGACCACGCCAACAACGTCCCCGGGGGCCACCGTGAGGGACAGCCCGGAGAAGAGGGTGCGGTGATCATGACCGCCCGAAAGGTCTTTCGCAACAAGGGTTGCAGTCATCAATCCATCCTCTCACCGCTGCCCGTTTTCGCCCGAAAATTCAGGCGGGCATGAAAGAACCCGCTGGTCCGGACTTGGGGGGTGTACGGACCAGCGGGTTCGACCATTTAGCATAGTGGAAGCGGCGCGCTACGTAAAATCGAGGCCTGCGGGCCGCCACTTCGCAGCACCCCGCCCGTCAGCAGAGAGCGTTCCATGCCCCTACCCGCCAAGGCCTTCCAGCGCTGGCTGCACGGCGTCGCGCCGGATGCCAGCGTTGCCGATGTGGCCAGGGCTTCAGGGGTCAAGCGCACCACCCTCGCGCAGCAGCTGGTCCGCGGGAAGGTGGCCGAGGCAACCGTGGTGGGGATCAGCCGGGCGTTCAACCTCAATCCGGTGGCCGCACTGGGCTCCTTCGAGCCATACCGGGACCTGGGAAAGCCGCCGATCCCGCCCACACTGCAGGAACTGGTCAGCCAGATCGCCACCGCGGACCTGCTGCACGCCATCATTGCCCGCACCGAGGCCGACACCGGAACAGGTGCCAAGGCCAAAGGCACAGGACCGCCCGAGCTCAGCCCGCCGCCGCACGCCACCTCCGTGAAGAACTGGGTGGACGCCATCGACGACGGCGAACTCCGCCACCGCGTCTCCGCCGCCACCGGCGTCGCACCCCAAAACTACTCAGCACAACTGACCGCCAACCGGCTCGCCCCCGAACTGGCCGTCGCCACCTCCCGCGCCGCCGGCGTCGGACTCGCAGGCGGACTGGTGGCCACCGGACTTGTGACCGAAGCCGAAGCCGGCTGGCCGCACGGCGCCCGGCAGGCCGCCCTGGACCGGCTCAGCGATGGCCAGCTGACCGCCCTGGCCGGCGAACGCCTGCAGGCCCTCGGCAAAACCCTGCGCCGCCAGGAACACGACCAACGTCAAACCGAACAGATCTGGGAGAACCTCGGATGATTGAAATGCTGCAATGGACCACATTGATCGCGTCCGGCGCCGCCACGCTCAGTCGGATCCCGAACCTGGTCCGGCGGAAGAACGGCTCCATGTTCTACATTCTGGGCCTCATGACCCTGGCGATCCTGCTCAGCATCAAAGGCCCGTACCTGGCAATTGACGGCCTGCTTGGGGGCACTAACATGGCAAACCTCCTGCTGCGGTTCGTCATCCTCGGAGCCATCTACTTCCTGGGCATCCGGATTGCAGCGGGATTCGGCGATGAAAGGGGTCTCCGGCTGGTCCGGGGCCCGGCCGGCATGCTCGCCTTCGGCCTGGTCGCCATCGCCCTGCTGGTCTCGTTCATCCTGATGGACACCGCGGGATCCTCGGTGGGCATGGGCACCGTGGACGACAGGAACGAGTGGAACGCCGTGGTCGTGGAGTACTACGCCGCCGCCGGCCGGGCCTATCCGGCCTATGTGTGCCTTGTCCTGCTGCCGGGGACTGTGCGGGCGTTCAGGAGTTCCCTGCCCGCAGTGCTGCGGGCCAGCGCGCTCCTTCTGGCCGTCGGGAGTGCGGCGATCGCGGTCTCCGTGCTGTTCCCGCTCATCCCGCCCGCGGTGGGATACCTGAAATTCGTCATCAACTACACAGCCATCCTTTGCTTTGTCGCCGGACTGGCGCTCATCTGGGTGGCCAGCGGCCGGGCGGGGCGGCGGCAAGGAGCGCTTTCCGTCGAGCGCCGCTAAATTCCAACGACGCTAGTATGAGTCAAACCTTCGTTCAGCAGAGAGCGTTTCATGCCCCTCCCCGCCAAAGCATTCCAGCGCTGGCTTAGTGGCGTGGCACCGGATACCAGCACGGCCGATGTGTGCAGGGTCTCCGGGGTCAAGCGCACCACCCTCGCCCAGCAGATGGTGCGGGGAAAGGTTGCCGAGACTACAGTCGTGAGCATCAGCCGGGCCTACGGCATCAACCCGGTTGCCGCCCTGGCCACTTTCGAGCCCTATACCGACCTCGCCAGTTCCGCCATCCCTCCCACCGACAAGGAACTGGTAAGCCAAATCGCCACCGTCGACCTCCTGCGGGCCGTCATTGTCCGCACCGCTCCCAGTGGTTCCGCCGGCAAGGGCACGCCGGGGCTCAGCCCGCCGCCGCACGCCACCTCCGTGAAGAACTGGGTGGACGCCATCGACGACGGCGAACTCCGCCACCGCGTCTCCGCCGCCACCGGCGTCGCACCCCAAAACTACTCCGCGCAGCTGACCGCCAACCGGCTCGCCCCCGAACTGGCCCTGGCCACCTCCCGGGCCGCCGGCGTCGGACTCGCAGGCGGACTGGTAGCCGCCGGCCTGGTCACCGAAGCCGAAGCCGGCTGGCCGGCCGGCGCCCGGCAGGCCGCCCTGGACCGGCTCAGCGACGGCGACCTCACCGCGCTGGCCGGGGAACGCCTCCAGGCACTCGGCAAGACCCTGCGGCGGCAGGAACAGGACCAGGAACAGACCGAAAGAATCTGGGAGAACCTGGTATGAGCGAGGTTCTTCCCTGGATCACGCTGGTGGTGTGCGCGGGTGCCGCCCTGGCCAGAATCCCGAGCACCCTGCGCGGCGTCAACCCGGCGCTGTTTTACATTTTCCTGTTGGCGACGGCCGCCGCGGTCCTCAGCATCGGACAGTTCTATGTGGCCATCGACGGCGCCCTCGGCGGCATAAACATTGCCCATGTCCTGCTGCGCCTGGTTGTCTTCGCCACGATCTACCTCATCGCCGTCCGGGTCACGAAGGGGTTTGGTGCCCCCGACGCCCATCGCATGATCGCCGGGCGTCCCGGACTGGCAGTCCTGGCGGTTTTCTCCGCTGCCCTCGTGGCCGTCTTCCTCCTGATGGATCCCTCAACAACGTCGGCAGGCTTTCGGGACGTTGCCGGGGCAACTAGCCGGAATGAGGTGCTCATGCCCTACTACTGGGCCGTCGCGCGCGGTTATCTGGCGTACGTCTCGCTCGCCCTGCTGCCTGCCCTGCTCCGTTGCGTCAGGGACAGACTGCCCACGCTCGTCCGGACCGGGGCCGCGCTGATGGCGGCAGGAGCGGTGGCTACTGTTGCCGGATTCTGCCTCGAGTTGGCCCCGCGGCAGCTACTCGCGGCGTCACCGGCGGTGAACAACGCAGCGGTGGTCTTCTTCGTAGCCGGCTTGGTAATGGTGTGGTTGGCGAGGGTGAAGGCGGCCAGGCCTGGCAGTAACGGAACGTCATCTACCGAAAGGTAGCAAACCGGGATTCACAAAATCATTAGACCGTGAGAGAATCATGAATGTGTGAAAGCAGCTGCTGCCTGGCTCACAAGCCGTGGCGCCTGCCGGATCACACATTGGGGGGATGAGTGGTGGCGGCCGTTGGGGACCGCCCCCACTCAGCCTGTTTAAGGGCCTGCCCGGAAGGGAAGGCCAGCCGCCGTATGATGGCGAAATAAAAGGTCTTTGCCCATGCGTTGCACGCAGTGGCATCGCCGGAAGCCGGACCGGCGGCCGCGATGCCAGCCGCCGCAGCCGAACGAAGAAGGTACCCGCCATGAACCGTGTCCATTCCCGCCGCTCCGCCCTTGCAGCCACCCTTGCCGGACTGGCGTTGGCACTGACGGCCTGCGGCGGCGGCTCCGGCGGCGGAGCTTCCTCGGCACCCGCCTCGGGCGGCTCGGACACGTCGCTCAGCGATGTGAAGTCCAAGGGCGAGATCGTCATCGCCACCGAGGGCACCTACAAGCCCTTCAGCTTCCACGCGGAAGGTGCCGGTGACCTCACGGGCTACGACGTCGAGATCGCCCGCGCCGTCGCCGAGAAGCTCGGCGTGAAGGCCAAGTTCCAGGAGACCCAGTTCGACGGAATCTTCGCGGGCCTCGACGCCAAGCGTTTCGACACCATCGCCAACCAGATCTCCATCAA
Organism: Arthrobacter globiformis; assembly: GCF_046536215.2. Taxonomy (GTDB): domain Bacteria; phylum Actinomycetota; class Actinomycetes; order Actinomycetales; family Micrococcaceae; genus Arthrobacter; species Arthrobacter globiformis_E. The sequence continues at coordinate 2,072,830 of NZ_CM143421.1, forward strand.
CGCCGAACGCAAGGCCAAGTACGACTTCTCCAAGCCGTACACCGTCTCCACCGGCGTGATCGTGACGAAGGCGGACAACAGCAGCATTAACAGCTTCGAGAGCCTCAAGGGCAAGACTGCAGCCCAGTCGCTCACCAGCAACTTCTACAAGTTGGCCGTGGACGCGGGTGCCAACGTCCAGTCCGTGGAGGGCTGGGCCCAGGGCGTGGCGCTGGTCCGGCAGGGGCGCGTGGACGCCATCGTCAACGACAAGCTCACGTACCTCGACTACGCCAAGACCAATCCCGACGCCGGGCTGAAGATCGCCGCCGAAACCACCGACAAGTCCGAAAGCGCCTTCGTGTTCCGCAAGGGTTCCACGGAGCTCACCTCCGCAGTGGACAAGGCGCTGGACGATCTCCGCGCTGACGGAACGCTGACCAAGATCTCGGAGAAATACTTCGGCACGGACGTCACCAAGTAGATGCCGTTGAACTGGGATCTCGTCTGGAGCTCCTTCGGCCCCCTTGTCACCGGGGCAGTCACCGGCACCATCCCGCTGACGCTGGCGTCGTTCGTGATCGGCCTGGCGCTGGCCCTGCTGGTGGCGCTCATGCGGCTGAGCCGGAACGTGGCGGTGTCCGGCGTGGCGCGGTTCTACGTTTCGGTGATCCGCGGTACGCCGCTGCTGGTGCAACTGTTTGTGATCTTCTACGGACTGCCCAGCCTGGGCGTGAAGCTCGACCCGTGGCCCAGCGCCATCATCGCCTTCTCGCTGAACGTGGGCGGATATGCCGCCGAGGTCATCCGCGCTGCCATCCTCTCCGTGCCCAAGGGCCAGTGGGAAGCCGGCCACACCATCGGCATGTCCCGGGGCCAGTCGCTGCGCCGCATCATCCTTCCGCAGGCCGCCAGGGTGTCCGTGCCGCCGCTGTCCAACACCTTCATTTCGCTGGTCAAGGACACGTCCCTGGCCTCCCTCATCCTGGTCACGGAGCTCTTCCGCAACGCCCAGCAGATCGCGGCCTTCAGCCAGGAGTTCATGGTGCTGTACCTCGAGGCGGCCCTGGTCTACTGGGTGATCTGCCTGGCGCTCTCCTCCGGGCAGTCCGTCCTTGAAAGGAGGCTGGACCGCTATGTCGCCCACTGACGAAGGCCGGGGACCCGCTCCCCACGGCGCAGCATCACAGGCCAGGCCGGTGCTGTCTGTCCGCAATCTCGCGAAGGCGTTCGGCAGCAACGTGGTGCTGCGGGACATCGACCTCGACGTGCGCCGGGGCAACGTGGTGGCCCTGATCGGGCCGTCCGGTTCGGGCAAGACCACCGTGCTGCGCTCACTCAACGGACTGGAAACGCCCGACGCCGGGACGGTCACCTTTGCCGGGCCAGGCACCTCCGCGGGTGCGGGGACGTCCGGAGGGGCGGGGGCAGACCTTGCACTGGATTTCTCTGCCAAGGTCTCCAAGAAGGAGATCTCGGACCTGCGGGACCGCAGCGCCATGGTGTTCCAGCACTACAACCTGTTCCCGCACATGACCGTCCTGCAGAACATCATTGAAGGACCGGTCCAGGTCCAGAAGCGCAAGCGGGCCGAGGCCGTGGCCGACGCCGAAAAGCTCCTTGCCAGGGTGGGTCTGGCGGACAAGCGCGACGCCTATCCGTTCGAGCTCTCCGGCGGCCAGCAGCAGCGCGTGGGCATTGTGCGTGCCCTTGCCCTGAAACCCCAGCTGCTGCTGTTCGACGAGCCCACCTCGGCGCTGGACCCGGAGCTCGTGGGCGACGTCCTGGGCGTCATCCAGGAACTGGCCGACGAGGGGTGGACCATGGTCATCGTCACCCACGAGCTGGCCTTCGCCCGGCAAGTGGCGGACGAGGTCATCTTCATGGACGGCGGCCTGGTGGTGGAGCGCGGACCGGCCGCCGAGGTCCTCCGCGCGCCGCGGCAGGAGCGGACCCGGCAATTCGTCCGGCGCCTGCTCCACGAGTTCTGACCGTCCACACCCTTCGCCGTTTCGCCAAAAAAGGCCGCCCAGCAGCAAGCTGAGCGGCCCTTTTTGGTAAATCGCCTGACCGCTCGCTGTCAGCGGGCGAGCCTCAGGGTCACCAGCTGGAACGGCCGCAGCGTGAGCTCGGCGGAAGCCGTCCCGGCCACCACGCCTGTCGCCTCGACCGGCCGCTCGAGCAGGTCCACGGCCTGGATGCCCGTGGCCGGGAAGTTGGCCGTGAGCCGTCCGGCCGAGCGCTGGCCGAGTGATTCGTACAGCCGGACGATGACGTCGCCGGAGCCGTCTTCGGCCAGCTTCACCGCTTCAATGACCAGGGCCGGGTTGTCCACGGAAACCAGGGCCTCCGCAGGGTGCGAGCCCCGGACCGTCCTCGGCGCGAGGTTGGCGCGGTAGCCTTCCTCCACGGCCTCGGCGATTCCCGCTGCCGGCCGGACCCAGACGTCTAGCACGTGCCGGCCGCGGTCGGCCTCGGGGTCCGGGAACTTGGCCGCGCGCAGCAGCGAGAGCCGGACGGTGGTGGTGGTCCCGCCGTCGTTCCGGACAGACCGGGCGACGTCGTGCCCGTACGTCGATGCGTTGGCGATGGCCACGCCGTACCCTGGCTCGGCCACATGGATCCACCGGTGCGCGCAGATCTCGAACTTCGCTGCTTCCCACGACGTGTTCACGTGCGTGGGCCTGAAGACGTGGCCGAACTGGGTCTCGGCCGCCGACCGGTCGGCCCTCAGGTCCAGCGGGAAGCCCAGCTTGAGCAGCTTCTCGCGTTCCTGCCAGTCGACCTCGGTGGAGATCGCCAGCGACGGGCTGCCCGGCGCCAGCGTGATGCGCTGGATGATGCGGGAGGATCCGGTGAGCCGTTCAACCACGACGACGGCGTCCCCGCCGTCCCGCTCCAGCCGTACCTCCGCGGCGTCGGTCAGGCCGGTGACGTTCCGCCGGTAGAACTCGTCGATGTCCCAGGCGTCCCATTCGTTGGGGGTGTCGCGGTGCAGTTCCAGGTGGTTGCCGAACTCGCCCGGGGCGATCGCCTCGCGGCCTGTGCCGTGATCCCGCAGGGAGGTCAGAAGGCCGTTGTCATCCAGCACGGCACGGATCACGCCGTTGTCCAGGACAAAGCCGCCATCCAGCGGCGTGGCCGTAACGTGCTCCAGGGTTGCTGCTGTGCCCTGGGTTGCAGCTGCGTTCCCGGACACAGCAGGCGCGGCGGCTGCGAGCGCCGGGACTCCATGGCGCGCATGGGGGCTGGCGTTGAGCAGGAACTCCTGCGTGCCTTCGCCAAGGAGGGCCGCGGACGCGTCGCTGATGAGCGCTTCCAGCCCCTTGGCCACGGCGGCGTAGTTGCGTTCGGCGTCCTGGTGCACCCAGGCGATGGCGCTGCCGGGCAGGATGTCGTGGAACTGCTGCAGCAGGACCAGCTGCCACAGCCGCTTCAGTTCGGCCGCGGGGTAGGTGTACTCCCCGCCGGAGCGGACGGCGGCGGTGGCGCACCACAGCTCCGCCTCGCGGAGAAGGTGCTCGGACCGGCGGTTGCCCTGCTTCGTCCTGGCCTGGCTCGTGTAGGTGCCGCGGTGCAGCTCCAGGTACATCTCCCCCACCCACACCGGCAGCGCTTTGTACTCGGCCTCGGCCTGTTCAAAGAAGCTGCGCGGCGTTCCGATCCGGACCTTCGGCGAGCCTTCCAGATCGGCCGCGCGGTGCGCAGCCGCGAGCATCTCCCTCGTGGGTCCGCCGCCGCCGTCGCCATAGCCGAACGGGACGAGCGAGGTGGTGCCGTATCCGTGGTCCCGGTAGTTGCGCTCGGCGTGCGCCAGGTCCCGGGCGCTGAGTTCGGAGTTGTAGGTGTCCACCGGCGGGAAGTGCGTGAAGAGGCGGGTGCCGTCGATGCCTTCCCAGCTGAAGGTGTGGTGCGGCATCCGGTTGATCTGGTTCCAGGAGATTTTCTGGGTCAGGAACCAGCGGCTGCCGGCGGCCTTGACGATCTGCGGCAGGGCAGCGGAGTACCCGAAGGAGTCCGGGAGCCAGGCTTCCCTGCACTCGACGTCGAATTCCCTGAGGAAGAAACTCTTGCCTTCCACGAACTGCCGGGCCATGGCCTCACCGCCGGGCATGTTGGTGTCGGACTCCACCCACATGCCGCCCACCGGAATGAACTGGCCGGACTTCACCTTCTCGCGGATGCGTTCGAAGAGTTCCGGGTAGTACTCCTTGATCCAGGCGAGTTGCTGGGCCGAGGAGCAGGAGAACACGAAGTCCGGGTCCTCGTCCATGAGGGCCACCACGTTGGAAAAGGTCCGGGCGCACTTGCGCATGGTCTCCCGCACGGGCCACAGCCAGGCCGAGTCGATGTGCGCATGACCGGTGGCGAGCAGCCGGTGGGCGGAGGCATAGGCAGGCCTGGCCAGCACCTCGGCCAGCGCTGCCCGCCCGGCCGACGCCGTACCCGCGACGTCGTCCGGGTCCATGGTGTCCATCATGCGCTCGAGCGCACGGAGGATCTCATGCCGGCGGGGCAGTTCGGTGGGGAGCTCGTGCATGAGGCCGCTGAGCGTCAGCACGTCCTGCTGGAGCTCCCACACGGCGCGGTTCAGCTCCGCGATGGCGATGCTGCCGAGGCGGTACTGCGGTTCATTGCCCGCCGTGGCCTTGTCCCCGTACGGAGTGGCCGCGAAGCTCCAGCCCTGGGCCACATCGGGATTGGCTGCCGCCTCCACATAGAAGTCGACGGCGAGGCCGCTGCCCAGCAGCTTCAGCGGGATGTGCTGGTTGCGGGGCGAGATGGCCTTGATGATGGTGCCGTCCGGCCGCCACGCGATCCCCTCGCACTGGAAGCCGGGGATCTCCGTGGTGAACCCCAGGTCCACCACGATCTCCACTTCGGTATCCGGCGCAGTTCCCCAGGGGTCTGGCACCTCTCCCCGGAGCCGCAGCCACTTTGTGCTCCACGGGCGGCCCCACGCGGCCCCGTGCTCCTGCGGGACGAACTCCTGGCGCAGGGCCTCCAGCACCGGGACGGGTTCATCGGGCACGTCCCAGCTGCTGAGCTCCAGCGGCACGCTGCGCCCGTAGATGGCGGGGGTGATCCGTTCGCGGAGAAAGCGGTCCAGGCGGACTTCCGTGATCCGGCGGTCGTCGTGCAATGTGTACCTCTTTAGTACGTGAAAGCAGAAGCGGGCGGTGCTGGCTTTCGTGCGGGCATGGGCGTGGCGGTCAGCTTGGCTCCCGGCAGTTCAGTTGCCGTCTGAGCGGATCTACGCTTCCATTCGATGGATAAAATCTACTGCCTTGGCGCCCGGCCGCCAAGGGGCCACGCCCCTACCGCGGCACCGATGCCGGCGTCGAAATACGGCCGGATCCTGCATAAACGTTCAGGCTGGTTCCCCGGCTGAAACCGGCAAGCGTGACGCCGGTGGACTCCGCAAGCTCCACCGCGAGGCTCGAGGGTGCGCTGACGGCAGCCAGTACGGGGATGCCGGCCAGCGCGGCCTTCTGGACGAGCTCAAAGGAGGCCCGTCCGGAAACCTGGAGCACGGTGTTGGTCAGCGGCAGCCGGCGTTCGCGCAGGGCCCAGCCAACCACCTTGTCCACCGCGTTGTGCCGCCCCACGTCCTCCCGCAGGCACAGCAGCTCCGCACCGCCGTCGTCGTCAATCCTGAACAGTCCGGCCGCATGCACTCCCCCGGTCACCTCAAAGACCGCCTGCGCCTCGCGCAGCTTGTCCGGGAGGGAGGCAAGCGTTTCGACCGGAACGGTGAGCCGGTCGGCGGCGGGGTTGAAGTGCGAGGACTTCGTCACCGATTCGATGGAGTCCGTGCCGCAGATCCCGCACGAGCTGGAGGTGTAGACGTGCCGGCCCGTGTCCGGCAGGGGCACATCGGGCCGCAGCTGGGCTTCGACCACATTGAACGTCTGGACCCCGTTTTCGTCCTCGCCGGCACAGAACCTGAGCGAGATCAGCTGGTCGGCGTCCCAGATGACACCTTCGGAGACGAGGAAACCGGCCACGAGGTCGAAGTCGTCGCCGGGCGTGCGCATGGTGACCGAGAAGGACAGGGTGCCCAGCCGGATCTCAAGAGGCTCCTCCACCGCCAGCACGTCCTCACGGTGCCGGACCGGGAACTCCAGTGCCGCGGCCGAGCCGTCCAGGACGTAGCGGTGTACCTTGCGTCGTTGCGTTACACGGCCCATGAGAGACTCCGCGCTGAGTGGCTGTTCATGCTTCCATCATTGCATCTCAGCCGGGCAGGCACTTCCATGAAGCAGGCACTTCAATCAAGCAGGCAATTCCATCAAGCACGCGTTTAATCGAGCAGGGCGCTCCAGTCCACCGGCCCGCTTTGGGCTGCCTGCTTGGCGGAGGTCCGGGACGCGGATTTCCGCGCCGGGCTCTTGGGCTTGGATTCGGCGGTCTTGGGCTCGGGGATGTCCGGGCCCCAGGGCAGCGCAAACGCGGGCACCATCTCGCCCAGCTGCACGCCATGCGGCGGCACCACCAGGACCCCGTCGGCCGATGCCAGTCCTCGCATCATGCCCGGGCCGGTATGCTGCGCGGGCGAGGCCATGCCGTAGAGGAGCCGGAAGGGCATGAGCCGGGTGCGGCCGGGATCGGGTTCGATCATGGTGCCGCACGGAACCTCGCGGACCGGCGGCAGCTGGCCGTGCCCCAGGGCGGCGAGGAGCGGCGCGCCCACCGTGCAGAGGGCCATCATCGCCGCCAGCGGGTTGCCCGGCAGCCCCAGGACGAAGCGCCCGTCCGGAAGTTCGGCGAGGACGGCAGGGTGTCCCGGCCGCATGGCGACGCCGTCGATAATCAGCCGTCCGCCCAGGTCCGCCACGGCACGCCGAAAGTGATCGGTGCCGGAACGGCCGGTACCGCCGGTGGTGATGACGACGTCGGCCGGCAGGTTCAGTGCCTCGGGGATGCCTGAGTCTTCCAGACCCTCCAGCCATTCTGTGTAGCTGTCACCGATGCGCGCCTGTTCACGGCACAGGCCGCCCAGCATCTCCACGACAGTTGCCAGCTGCGGCCCGAACGTGTCACGCACCCGCCCTGGCTCGGGCAGTCCCTGCTCGATCACTTCGGAGCCTGTCAGCAGCAGCTTCACCACCGGCTTGCCCAAAACCTCCACCTCGTCGTACCCGGCGAGGGCGGCCAAGGCCACATGGGCAGGGTTAAGCACGACGCCGGCCCTGACCAGCACGTCTCCGGCCTCCGCCTCCTCTGCCGCCTTCCGGATGTGCTGGCCGTTCCCCGGTTCGCCGGGGCGGGCGGCGCCGCCCAGCGTCAGGACGGGGAGCCCGTCGTCGTCCGTGGAGATCACACCGCTCTCGGTGCGGAGCACCGCCTTGGCGCCGGGCGGAATCAGTCCGCCCGTTACGATCACGCTCGCCTGGTGCGGGGCCAGCCGATGCCCCGGCTCGGCCAGGATCCACGGGCCGCTTCCATTTACGGCCCAGCCGTCCATGGCGGACGACGCATAGTGCGGCATGTCCTGGTGGGCGGTGATGTCCGAGGACAGGGTCCTGCCCACGGCCTCGCGCAGGGGAACGGGTGCCGCCGGGATGGGGGCAGCACAGTCGAAGGCGGCCTGCCGGGCCTCCTCCCAGGTGTGCGCCAGGTGCTTGGCATGCGCGTCCTGCTCCCCCGGTGCTTCCTGCTCGCCCGGGGCGTCCGGGTCCGCCAAGGCTTCGTGCCCGCCCGCCGCGGCGGGATCGGCGACCAGGTCGGAATCAGTGGCGGACGCTGGTTCGACGGCGGCCGAAGAACTTTCGTCGTCGGCAGCAGTTGCGTCCCCGGCGGGGGTTTCCTCCGTGGAGGCGAGTGGGTCGTCGGAGCGGTGCTCGGGCGCGGCTGTCATTCCCCCGGAGTCCCGCTGGGCACCGAGGTTCCGGCGGGCGACGACGTTCCGGCGGAGCCCGCCGCCGGGGAACCTGCCGTAGCCTGTGCCTCGTCGGCCGCGTAGGATTTGGCAACGGAGCGGGCAACGTCCATGGCACCTTGCATGGCCTGGACGTCCGGAGCCTGGCCTGCAGCGCACTTTAGGCCGGTCGCGAGCCCCGCTATGAAAGTGGTGAGGGGTGCAGCCGGACGCACCACGGAGTGCGCAGCCACTCCCGCGACGGACAACACCTCATTGATGTCCACGTCCACATCCTCGAGCTCAAAGGCCCGCAGCAGCAGACGGCACCATTCCTCAAGCGTCTCGTCCTGGCTTTTCATGCCTGCCTCCAAATTCACGGCGGTCCGGAATCGGGTCATTGCTCCCGGACAGCTACTCCCAACGCGGCCGCATCGTCCCAGGTGTCCACGTCATCCGTGGAGCCTGCAGGGACAACCACAGCCTGCACGTCAAGACTAGCAAGGAGGGCGAAGACTGACCCGTGCACCAGGGCGTTGCGTGCGGCGGCTTCCTGCACCGCGCGTTCCAGCGCAGCTGTGCTATAAAAACCCGCCAGCGGCTGCCGCCTTCCGTCAGCGGATGACGCCATAACGCCGTCAGCGGCTGCGCCGGGAAGGGCGTCCAGCAGGGCGTTCACAGCATCGTCCACACGCGGCATGTCGCACGCAAGGACCAGGAGCATGTCCGCCGGGTCGGTTTCCCGGAGTGCGGCAAGACCGGCAGCGATCCCCGCCGCCGGTCCCGCAAAGGGCGGGTCCTCACGGGTGGTGAGGACGCCACCGGGCAGTACCCCGGGCTCAGGTCCCACCACAACAGTGTGCCGGGCACCCGCGGCCGCCATGAGGGAGCGCTCAAGGAGGGTGGCGCCGTCGAACATTAGGGCAGACTTGGGTGAGCCGCCCAGTCGCGAGGAGCGGCCGCCGGCCAGGATTATTGCGTCAAAGTCCACACACCCAGCGTAACGCCGTGGTGATCAGGCGAGCGTCAGGCTGCTCTCTCCGGAAGCAGGAACGGGTCCCACGCCGGTGTGGGCTTCTCCAGCTCCTTGATCTGCCACATGGTGCCCACGGGCGGAGCCGGATCGAACCGGAGCTTCCAGCCCATTTCACTGGGCGTGTGGTCACCCTTGACGTTGTTGCAGCGGAGGCAGGCTGCAACGAGGTTTTCCCAGGAATCGGCACCGCCCCGGGATTTCGGCTGGACATGGTCTATGGTGTGGGCTGCCTTGCCGCAGTAGGCGCACCGGTGGCCGTCGCGGCGAAGCACGCCGCGCCTGCTCACTGCGGTGATCATGTTGTACCGGGGGCGGATGTAGCGGTTAAGGAGAATCACGGACGGACGGCCCATGATGTCCTGCGGCCCGACGACAGGATCGTCGCCTTCGGCCACTACGCTTGCCTTTCCGGTGAGCACAAGGACCAGCGCCCGGCGGAAAGTGACTACCGCCAGCGGTTCATATCCAGCATTCAGAACGAGTGTGCGCATGCACATACCTCTTCACGGCCGCACCCGGCAGAGGCGCGAGGGCCGGCTGCCCTCTGCATGTCCGGGCTATGGATCGACACCATAAGAGTAAACACTCACTAGGCAGATGAGCGAATCGAACACAAGCATCGTCATGGCGTGTCACCAAAAATTCATGCGGGCGCAAGCAAAAAAAGGACCCCCGCCAGCTGGCGGGGGTCCTTCCGTAATGCCTGGGGTGTCTTAGCCGCCGACGCGGATGAAGACGGGGCCGGAACCGACGTTCACGCTGAACAGCGCGGTGGTTCCGCCGTTCCAGCCGCCGTGGACGGCCTGGCCGTTGCCGACGTACACAGCGATGTGGGCCAGGCCCATGCCGCCGTTCTGGTAGTAGGCGAGATCGCCCGGCTGAGCTTCAGCAGCGCTCACGGTGCGGCCGAGGGACAGGTAGCCTGCCGGCCAGCCGTGGTAGTGGATGCCCACGGCGGCGAGTGCGTTGGTGGCCAGCGCGGTGCAGTCCTGGGACACGCCCAGCTGCGCGTAGGCAGCAGCGGCGATGGCAGCGCCCTTGCCGCTGGCGGCAGTGGTCTTCGGCGCTGCCGTCTCGACGGCGGCGGTGGCCTGGACTGCCGGTGCGGCGTCAGCAACCGGAGCGGCCTCAACGGCGGGGGCGGCTTCCTGGACCTTGACAACAGGCTTCGGGGCCTCGACGACGGGAGCCGGGGTGGTGGAGACAGCAGGCTTCTCGTAGGAGATGGCGATGCTGGAAGCGGCCGAGATGGTGGCCGGTGCCGCAGCGGACTGGACTTCCAGCGTGGAAGCCGGAGCGGATTCGCGCTGGACGTTGGTCTCAGCAGCGTTGGCGGCGATGCCGCTGGTCAGGACAAGACCGGAAGCAGCAGCGATAACTGCGGCCTGGCGGCCCATGCCACCGGCGTTGTCGCCGACGGCCTTGGCAATGACAGCCAGCGAGCTGGTCTTGGTGACCTCGGCGCGGTGCCGTGCAATGGTCGCACGTGTAGTCATTAAAATTTCTCTCTTTCGTGTTCCACGGACCGCGGTAGCAGGACGTGGGTTATCGACGCGCCGGCATCTTGGGGGTAAGCCGGCCCGCCTCGAATCGGATTCTTAGCGAAGGGTGTAAAAAGCGGACGTGCCCGTTGCGGACACCGCGTGCAGGAGAGTGCCGTCAGCAGGGTTCAGCGCGCTGATCATCATGCCGTTGCCGACGTAGATGCCCACGTGGGCGCCGCCGTTCTGCATGACCAGGTCGCCGGGGGCAGGCGTGGAAGTGGGCTTCATGGCGTTCCACGCGTTGACGCGGGGAATGCTGATGCCAGCCTGGGCGTAAACCCACTGGGTGAAGCCCGAGCAGTCCCAGCCGTTGGGGGTGGTGCCGCCCCAGACGTACGGGTGGCCGATGCCGGTGTACGCGATTGCAGCCAGTCCGGAAGCTGCTGCGGAGGCCGCAGCGTCGGTGGACTTGGCGGTGACGGCCTTGGCCGCATCGGCAATCTCGTTGCCGCCCTGGCCTGCGTCGGCTGCCTGGCTCTCATCGTTCGACTGCGGAGCGATGGTTTCGGCGACCGGGGCTGCCACGGTGGTGACGGCAGGACGCTCGAAGGAGACAGTGGCGGTGGGCGCGGCGGTCACAGCAAGCTGCGCGGCCTGGGATCCGGTCTCCGAGGAGGCGGAAACACCAATGTTGGCGTCGGCTGCGTTGGCAGGCATGCCAACGCTCAGGATGAGTCCTGAAGCAGCTGCGATAACAGCTGCCTGGCGACCTACTGTGCCGGCATTGGCGCTAACCGCCTTGGACACGGAGTCCAATGGGTTCATACGAACCGTTTGCGCGCGGTGGCGCGCGGCATTGTGGCGTGAAGACACGAAGGTAGCCTCTCCCAATGCCTACGAGGTGAGCTGTCGGATTCGGATGGGAGTCACCCGGCCGCTCCGCTTCCTGGGAAGCTTTGCGACTTAACCCCAAGGTCTTCTTGCGAAGACCAAAATTGGTTCCCCCGCCCCTGCCAGACGATGTAATGCGAACGGACCTTGAGCGGTGGCAGAGTTAGGCAATCCACTCAAGAGCGTCAACTTCGGAAAAGTTGACGCGGTTTAGACGGTACAGCAGTTCGGAGCCAATGTCACATTCAGGTCACGGCGTGTCACAGGAATGAGAGTGCTCACTCGACTTGGCTCAGAGCCAGCCGGTGGGATCAACGACATCCCCGTTGACCATCACCTCGAAGTGGAGGTGGCAGCCGGTGGAGGCGCCTGTGGTCCCGCTGAGGGCAATAACTTCACCCCGGGTGACCTTCTGGCCAACCTGGACGCTGGAGGACGACAGGTGGTTGTACGTGGTCTCCAGGCCATTGCCATGATCGATCACCACGCGGTTGCCTCCGCCGTACGGGTGCCAGCCCGAGAAGGTGACCGTGCCGCTGGCCGCGGCAAGCACCTCGGTGCCGCACTGCGCGGCGAAGTCCTGGCCGCGGTGGAACTCGCCCGCGCCGCCGGTGATCGGGCTCACCCGGTAACCGAACGGTGAGGACTTGACCAGCGTGGTCAGCGGTCCGCCCAGGGTGCCCGCCGAGGCCGCACGGCTGATGCTGCCGGCCGACTGGGCACTCAGGAGCTGCTTTAGCTTTCCGTCCGGGTCACCGGTGGTGGAGACGGACGTGCGGCTGAAGTCAATCTTTGCTGCCGCTTCCGCCGAAACCTTCGGCTGTGCCGGTGAGGCAGCGGAAGCGGATGCCCCTCCCTGCTGCTCGCCGGCAGCCAGGACAGGACTGGTGGCGGGGACAGTAACAGTCAGCAGGAGGCCGGTAGCCGCGAGGGCAACGCCGGCTTTCTGCCCAACGCCACTGGCCGAGGCGAAATCCGTAACCTGCCGGAACGGGCCCCGGCGGCGGCGCGCTTCGCGCTGGGCGTCCCGGGGACGGTCCGCGGCGGCGGCCTCCGCAAGGCGCGGCTCCGGAGCGGGACCAGTCGCGCGGCGGCGGCCCCGGGCATTCTGCATGGACAAGTACTGCTTCCTCTCTGGATAGCCTGCGAAGTTAGCTGTCGGATTCGGGTCAGAGAGTTCAGACCCGGTCCGCCATAACAAGCCATTCCGGCATAGGGGTATCCCGGGAGGATTCCTTCTGCGGAAAAGACTTGCTGCTGCGGACTTCACCCCAAGGCTGTTCGAAACAGCCGGTTGTGGTTCCCCCGCCCCTGCCAGTGGGTGACTCGTGCTGCTGATCTGCTGGCAGGGTTCGGCTCCAGATCAGGTAACGCTTTTGTATCGGCGTTGCCGTTTAACTATAGGCGATTAAAGTGCACGGTAATAATTCCGTTATATTCACTGTGCAAAAGTGGTAGGTCATCCTGCCTGCAGATGTCAGACAAGCTGCGGCTTCCGCCCCGCTGGACCACTTAGGTGCCGCCGGCCACCAGGGAGCAACGCGGCCCCGGGGAACTAGCCCAGGCGCACGAACACGTGCGCAGCAACTTCCGGCGGCAGCTCAAGGGCACCCTCGAACCCGGGCACGCGGACAGAGATATACTCCCCCACGCGTTCGAGCGAGACGGTGGCGCCGGGCCGGATCCCGCCTTCATCCAGCTGGAGCAGCAGCTCCGGCTCAACCTGGATGGGTTCTGCCAGGCGGCTGACGGTGACCTTGGAGTCCGGGCCGTAGCCGGTCATGGCATCGAGCAGGTTCACCACGCCGTCCGAGAAGGGGCGGGCAGGCTGCCCGCCGAGTGCTGCCAAGCCGGGAATCGGGTTGCCGTAGGGAGATTCGGTGGGGTGGTCGAGCATTTCGTAGATCCTGCGCTCCACGCGCTCACTCATGACGTGTTCCCAGCGGCAGGCCTCGTCGTGGACGTAGGCCCAGTCAAGGCCGATGACGTCGGCGAGGAGGCGCTCGGCGAGCCGATGCTTGCGCATCACCTCGGTGGCGCGCTTCCGTCCCACTTCGGTCAGTTCCAGGTGGCGGTCACCGGAGACGACGACGAGGCCGTCGCGTTCCATCCTGCCGATGGTCTGCGAGACAGTGGGGCCCGAGTGGCGGAGTCGTTCGGCGATGCGTGCCCGAAGCGCCACGATGTTCTCTTCCTCCAGCTCCAGAATGGTGCGAAGGTACATCTCCGTGGTGTCGATCAGATCCGTCATTCAGCTCAGCTCCTTGAGCACAGTATGTGTGTCCGTCCCACCGTACCGCGGGCCCGCCGCACCGGGATCCGGCAAGCTGCAGCGGCGGTCCTGTATGACGGCGGCGCAGCACCGGCTGTCTGCCCGTACGTCCAGTGCCAGCTTAGCCTATTTTGAATTAGTCCGGATAATCCGCCCGGCCTGTGACGGGCACCATCTCAATGACTGGACTATGACGGGGGCGTGTTCCCGCGGTATCCGCGCTTCGGGCAGAATAAGGAGGGCTTCGTGGCGGTCATGGTTGCCTGCCGGCCATCGCCCCGACCCAGCCGAACCGCACTTTCCATGCCGAAAATTGGAGCCATTGTGAGCGACACCAGCATCACTATTCCCGCAAACCTCCTGCCCAAGGACGGACGGTTCGGCGCCGGTCCCTCCAAGGTCAGGCCCGAGCAGATCGAGGCACTCTCCGCAGCAGCCACGACGCTCCTTGGCACGTCGCACCGCCAGGCCCCGGTGAAGAACCTCGTAGGTTCCGTCCGCGAAGGCCTCAGCACCTTCTTCCGTGCCCCCGAAGGTTACGAAGTGGTCCTCGGCGTCGGCGGTTCCACCGCATTCTGGGACGTTGCCAGCTTCGGCCTGGTGGAAGAGAAGGCACAGCACCTGTCCTTCGGCGAGTTCGGTTCCAAGTTTGCCGCGGCCACGAACAAGGCGCCGTTCCTTGCGGAATCCTCCATCATCAAGTCCGAGCCCGGCACCTGCCCGGCACCCAAGGCCGAGGCCGGCGTTGACGTGTACGCCTGGCCGCAGAACGAGACCTCAACCGGTGTTGCCGCGCCCGTGCAGCGGGTCAACGGCGCCGATGAGGGCGCGCTGGTGCTGGTGGACGCAACTTCGGCAGCCGGCGGCCTCGACGTCGACGTGGCCCAGACGGACGTCTACTACTTCGCCCCGCAGAAGAACTTCGCCTCCGACGGCGGGCTGTGGCTGGGCCTCTTCTCCCCGGCAGCGCTGGAGCGGGCCGAGCGCGTCAAGGCCAGCGGTCGCTGGATCCCGGACTTCCTGGACCTGAAGACCGCCATCGACAACTCGAAGCTGAACCAGACGTACAACACCCCGTCACTGTCCACGCTGGTCACGCTGGACGCCCAGGTGCAGTGGCTCAACGCCAACGGCGGCCTGGACTTCGCGGCCGGACGCACTGCCGATTCGGCCGGCCGCATTTACAAGTGGGCGGAAGCCTCCGAATTCGCCACGCCGTTCGTTGCCAACGCCGCCGAGCGCTCCAACGTCATCGCCACCATCGATTTCGATGAGTCGATCGACGCCGCCGCCATCGCCAAGGTGCTCCGCGCCAACGGCATCGTGGACACCGAGCCCTACCGCAAGCTGGGACGCAACCAGCTGCGCATCGCCACCTTCGTGGCCATCGAGCCGTCCGATGTCTCCGCCCTGCTGGAGTGCATCGACTACGTGGTGGGCGAGCTGAAGAAGTAGCCGCCCGTAAGGAGTTTTTGTCCAGATAATCGGGGTTCGAAGGCCGTTTGGCCCCATTATCTGGACAAAAACTCTTCGGTTAAGCACGACGGCGCCGTCCGGACTTTCGTCCCGACGGCGCCGTTTGCGTTGTGGTCAGTTCGCCGTTGTCAGCCCTGGTCCGGGCTGGCCGACTCTGTTTCGGCACCAGGCGCTGCTTCGTCACCCGACTCTGTATCGTCGTCGGACTGTATTACGCCGTCGGACTCTGATTCTGCTTCCGCGGCGGTCTCGTCCGGAGCTGCGTCCGCAGCCGCGCCGCCAGCCGGCCCCTGGTCTTCCCGGGAGTCCTGCGTGTCCTCCGCGTCCTGCTCCTGGGCGTCCTCCGGGCGCACGCGCTCGGCCCACGGCACCCACTCGGGGGCGAGGATCGAGTCTTCGGAGGGGAGCAGACCGAGCTCGTTGACCGTGATCACCTTGGAGCGGGAGTTGCGGGTCAGGACGGCATACCACTGCCAGCCGATGTATCCCGGCAGCCTCGATTCGAAAAGGTGCGTCACCACGCGGTCGCCCTCCGTGCGGGCGGCCAGGTGGTCCCCGATTTCGGATGCCTTCGCAATGCCCTCGACGGCGGTCCGGGCGGTGTCCACGGCAGCGGCCAGTACGGCGTCGGGCTTGCCCGTCCGCCACACCGGGACTCCGGCGCGCCGCTTGGGTGCCTTCGGTTCCACCTTGGATTCGGCCTGTTCAGGTTCCGGGTTCATCGGGGGCCTAGGCGTCCAGCTCGTCGGCAACCTTACGCAGGGCAGCGGCAATGGCCTTGCCCTTGTTGCCGTCCGGGTACTTGCCGGAGGACAGCGTGCCGGAGAGGTTGTCCAGAACCGTCACCAGGTCCTGCACCAGCGGGGCAAGATCCCTCGCGCTGGGGCGCTTGGCCTTGGCGATGGACGGCGTCTTTTCGAGGACGCGCAGACCCAGGGCCTGGGCGCCCTTGCGTCCGTCCGCGACGCCGAACTCAACCCGGGTGCCGGCCTTCAGTTCCGAAACTCCCGAGGGCAGCGCGGACTTGGGGAGGAACACTTCCTGCCCGTCCTCGCCCGCGAGGAATCCGAAACCTTTGTCCTTGTCGTACCACTTGACCTTGCCGGTAGGCACCTAATCAACCTTCTTCGTTCTGACGTTCTGGGACATGGCCGGCCGTCACCGCATCCGCACCGATGTGCGGGTTCAGGGTATGACTGCCTGGTCCATGTTGGTCTGTTCCTTCAAGGTTATCCTGACTGGCAGGCTAATCCCGCTTTTGAGGCGCGGCCGCGGCGCTGCTGTTAGCGTTACTTGCATGACATCCGCGCGTATCCGGCGGCCACTCATGGCCGCCGCAGTGCTCCTTGCAGTTTTGTCCCTCGCTGCCGTGGGGGCGGTCATGGCGCTGGCCGCTGCGGGCCAGGCCGCGCCGCAGTGGATCACGTCGGCGGCGCTTTACGGCCTTCCGGCGGCCTTCCTGCTGATGCTCGTGCTGGTAGCCGACGGCGTTGCCGCCCGCCGCCGGGCAGGAACCCCGGGCGGGCGGTAACGTTGGACTGATGTCCCTCATTCGAGCGCTCAGCAAGGAACTGGAGGCACGCAGCGACGAGTCCCTGCGGGCCCTGTTTGCTGCGCGGCCGGACCTGATCTCCCCCGGCGTTCCCGATTTTCCTGCCCTGGCCGCCCGCGCCAGCGCACGGGTCAGCGTGCAGCGGGCCCTGGAGCGCCTGAACCGTCCCCAGATGCAGGTCCTGGAAACCCTGCACCTGTGCACCAACACGGACACCGGACACAGCGCATCGGCCACGGTGCTGAAGAAGGCCATCGCCGGGTCCACTGTGGCGGCCATCGAGCAGCTCCTGCAGTCGCTGCATGACCTGGCCCTCGTGCAGCGGGCCGAACCGCCGCACGGCGCAGGACCCGGCGCCCAGCGGCAGCGCTTCTACCTTCCGGTGAGCAGCCTGAAGGACGTCGTCGGCATCTACCCGGCCGGGCTGGGGCGCAGCTACACCGAGCTCGTCAGGCTGCAGCCAGCCTTCGCCCAGCGGGTTGTCCAGCTTGTCGCGGAGCTGCACCGCAGCGGCGCCGCGGTGCAGGCGGCCACCACTCCCATGGAGGCAGCGCTGGCCCTGCAGCACTGGACCTCCTCCCCCGCCGGTCTCCAGGCGCTCCTCGCCGGCGCACCGGAACGGACGGCGGCGCTGCTGGCGAGGTTCAGCAACTGGGCCATGGGTGCCGTGCCGCAGGCCCAGCGGAAGGCTTCCGTCACCACTGAAGGCCACGACGTCGGGCCCGTCGATTGGCTGCTGGCCCGGGGGCTGCTGGTGCCGCTGGATGCCGCCCACGTGGAACTGCCGCACAGCGTGGGCATCTCCCTGCGCGGCGGCGCCATCATCGACAATTTCTCCCTCACTCCCCCGGCTCCAACGCTCGGCGTCACCACCGCCGCACTGCGCCGCAATGCCGCGCTTGGGGCCATCGCCGAGACCCTGCGCCTCACTGGCGAACTGCTGCATGCGGTTCGGGATCAGCCCCTGGCCACGCTGCGCAGCGGCGGGGTGGGAATCCGTGAAATGCGGCGGCTCGCCGAGTCGCTTCGCGTCGACCACCGCACCACCGCGGTACTGCTGGAGCTCTGCGCCCTGTCCGGCCTGATCCGGCTGGACGTGGACAGCTCATGCTGGGTGCAGCCGCCCCAGCTGGAATGGCTCGGGCTGCCGCGGCAGGAACAGTGGCTGTGGCTCGTCAACGCCTGGCTGGCCAGCGAGCGCGCCCCGTCACTCGTGGGCCAGCCCATCAACGGCCAGCCCGCCGGGCCCGCCAACCACCGGGCCGCCCCGGCGGCCACCGTCAACGCCCTCTCCGCCGAGGCGCAGCGGTCCGATGCACCCGTCATCCGGAAGAGGATCCTGGAGATCCTGCGGGAGCTGACGCTCGAGGCGGAGATGCCGGACGGGACGGCGCCGGTGCTCAACGCGGAGGCTGTGCTGCAGCGTGCCGAGTGGTCCCAGCCCCGGATGGCGCGGCGGTTCAGCTCCCTGATCGGCGGCGTCCTGGCCGAGGCTGAGCTGCTGGGGCTGATCGGATCCGGCGCGCTCAGCCAGCTGGGTGCCGCCATCGCCGCCGACGCGCCCGACGACGCCATGGACCTCCTCGGCGAACACCTCCCTGCGGCCCTCAACCACGTGCTCCTGCAGGCCGACCTGACCGCGGTCGCGCCGGGTTACCTGGCCCCCGACCTGGCAGAGCGGCTCCAGCGGATGGCCGACGCCGAAGGGCAGGGACCGGCCACGACGTACCGGTTCTCCGTGGAATCCATCCGGCGCGCACTGGACTCGGGCCAGGATGCTGCCGCTATCCTCGATTTCCTCCGCCGGCACTCCGCCACCGCGGTGCCGCAGCCGCTGCAGTACCTCGTGGAGGACACCGCCGCAAGGCACGGCAAGCTGCGGGTCGGGGCGGCTGCCAGCTTCGTCCAGAGTGACGACGAAGCCGCGCTCAGCGAGCTCTGCCGGGAGGCTGCGGCCTCGTCCCTGGGCCTGGTCCGGATCGCCCCCACCGTCCTGGTCTCCATGGCTTCGCCCCGGCAGACGGCGCTCGTGCTGCGCGGGCTGGGACTGTCACCCGCCGTCGAAGAGGCCGGATCCGCCGTCGTACGCCTTAACCGGACCGCCCCTGTTCAGGGCACCGGCCGCCCCGTCTACAGCGCGCCGCGCACCGCCCTTCCCGACGCCGACGTCACCGCCCAGCTGGCCGTCCTCCGAAGCCGTGCGGACCACGCCAGCCCCAACGGCTCCCGGCCCGCCACCGCCGGCGCCGAGGAGGCGACTCAGCTGGGACTGGAGACCCTGCACAAGGCCATCCGGCTCAGGCAGAAGGTGGTGATGAACGTCGTGGACAGCCTGGGGAATGCGAAACTGGAAACGGTTGTTCCCGTATCCGTGGCCGGCGGACGGGTCCGCGTCTTCGACCCCGCGAAGGATACGGAACGGGTGCTTTCCATCCACCGGATCATCGACATCGAGGCAGCAGAGGAAATGCAGCAGTGAAGGTTCTACCTGCGTGAACGACGGCCCGCTGATTGTCCAGAGCGACAAAACCATTCTCCTCGAAGTGGACCACGAGCAGGCGACCGAGGCCCGGCACGCCATTGCGGCCTTCGCCGAGCTGGAGCGCGCGCCGGAGCACATGCACAGCTACCGGCTCACGCCGCTGGGACTGTGGAACGCGCGGGCCGCCGGGCTCGACGCCGAGAAGGTGCTGGATACGCTGCTGAAGTACTCCCGGTTCCCCGTGCCGCACTCGCTGCTGATCGACATCGAAGAAACCATGTCCCGGTACGGCCGGCTCCGGCTGGAGAAGGACCCCCAGCACGGGCTGGTCATGCGCACCAGCGACTACCCCGTGCTGGAAGAGGTCAGCAGGGCCAAGAAGATCCAGCCTCTGCTGGGCCCGCGGATCGACGCCGAGACGGTGGTGGTCCATTCCTCCCAGCGCGGACAGCTGAAGCAGCTGCTGCTCAAGATCGGCTGGCCGGCGGAGGACCTGGCCGGCTACGTCGACGGCACGCCGCACCTCATCATGCTGAAGGAGTCGGGCTGGAAACTGCGCCCGTACCAGCGGCTGGCCACGGAAAACTTCTGGGCCGGCGGCAGCGGCGTCGTTGTGCTTCCCTGCGGCGCCGGAAAGACGCTCGTGGGCGCCGCAGCCATGGCCACCGGCTCCACCACAACGCTCATCCTTGTCACCAACACTGTCTCGGCTCGGCAGTGGAAGGACGAGCTGCTCCGGCGGACCTCGCTGACCGAGGACGAGATCGGCGAGTATTCGGGCGCGGTCAAGGAAGTCCGCCCGGTAACGATCGCCACGTACCAGGTCCTCACCACCAAGCGCGGCGGCATCTACCCGCACCTTGAACTCGTTGACGGCCACGACTGGGGCCTGATCATCTACGACGAGGTCCATCTGCTCCCCGCGCCGATCTTCCGGATGACGGCGGACCTGCAGGCCCGGCGCCGGCTCGGCCTCACGGCAACCCTGGTGCGGGAAGACGGCAGGGAAGGTGAGGTCTTCAGCCTCATCGGACCCAAGCGCTACGACGCGCCGTGGAAGGACATCGAGGCCCAGGGCTACATCGCGCCTGCGGACTGCGTGGAGGTCCGCGTGGATCTTCCCAAGGATGAGCGCGTGGCGTATGCCATGGCCGAGGACGCGGACAAGTACCGGCTGTGCGCCACGTCCGAGACGAAGACGCTCGTGGCCGAACAGCTGGTGGAACACCACCGGGGCGAGCAGGTCCTGGTGATCGGGCAGTACATCGACCAGCTCGACGAACTGGGCGAGCGGCTGGACGCACCGGTCATCAAGGGCGAAACCCCGGTCCGGGCCCGGCAGAAGCTCTTTGACGCCTTCCGCGCCGGGGAGATCCAGACGCTTGTGGTGTCCAAGGTGGCCAACTTTTCCATCGACCTGCCGGAGGCCTCCGTGGCCATCCAGGTCTCCGGATCCTTCGGTTCGCGCCAGGAGGAAGCCCAGCGCCTCGGCCGGCTGCTGCGGCCCAAGCAGGACGGGCGCGCGGCACGCTTTTACTCCCTCGTTGCCCGGGACACCCTGGACCAGGATTTCGCGGCGAAGCGCCAGCGCTTCCTGGCCGAGCAGGGGTACGCCTACCGCATCATGGACGCCAAGGACGTCGAATCGTGCTGACCCAAGCAACACACAACATCCATCCAGAAAACTCCCAGATTCTGGGAGCATCATGGGAAATATGAAAAAGAACAGCGCCGAAGCGAAGCTCCTCGTGGTTGATGACGAACCGAACATCCGCGAGCTGCTCTCCACGTCCTTGCGCTTCGCCGGCTTTGAAGTGGTCTCTGCGGGCAACGGGCGGGAGGCGCTGGCCGCCGTCGAGGCGCATGCGCCCGACTTGGCGGTGCTGGATGTCATGCTGCCGGACATGGACGGCTTCACCGTCACGCGCCGGCTGCGCGCGGCGGGCAAGCATTTCCCGGTCCTTTTCCTGACCGCCAAGGATGACACCGAGGACAAGGTCACCGGGCTGACGGTGGGCGGCGACGACTACGTCACCAAGCCCTTCAGCCTCGATGAGGTGGTGGCACGCATCCGTGCCGTGCTCCGCAGGACCCAGCCGCTGCTGGAGGACGACGAGGCCATCATCCGGGTGGATGACCTGGAGCTCGACGACGACGCCCACGAGGTGCGCCGCGGCGGCAAGGTGATCGAGCTGTCCCCCACCGAATTCAAGCTGCTCCGGTACCTGATGCTGAACCCGAACCGGGTCCTGTCCAAGGCACAGATCCTGGACCACGTTTGGGAATACGACTTCAACGGTGACGCCTCCATCGTCGAGTCCTACATTTCCTACCTGCGGCGCAAGGTGGACATCGATCCCGATGCCCCGGCCCTCATCCAGACCAAGCGCGGCGTCGGCTACGTGCTGCGGACAGCAGAAAAGCGCTGACCTTGCTGGAGCGATGGAAGTCCGCGCTGGAGCGCTGGAAGTCCGCCACCCTCCGGTCCCAGCTGGTGGCCATCATGATGGCCCTCCTGCTGGTGGCCCTGGCCGTGACCGGGGCCGGTGCGCTGACGCTGCTGCGCGGCTACCTCGAGGGCCAGGTGGACGACAAGCTGCGGGCCGCCGTCACCGCCGCCCAGTCGCAGCGCTCCATCTCCCCCATTGCCAACCCGGCAGTGCCCACGGACTACGCCGTGACGCTCTACTATCCGGGAACCCAGCGGGACCCCATCGACGACAAGCTGGCCCGCCCCGACATTGCGTCGATCTCCGTTGACGAGGCCCGGGACCGTGATTTCGTTCCCTACCAGGTGCGTGGCACCGACGGAAAAAACTGGCGGGTGGTGGCTGTTCCCGTCGTCGTGGGCAGCGAACAGCAGCGTGCGGTGGTGGTCATCGGACTGCCGCTGTCTCCGGTGGAGGAGGTCCTGCGCCACATCAGCCTGGTTGGGGTGGGTGTCGGGGTGCTGACGCTCATCCTCGCCTTCTTCATCGCCAACTGGACCGTGACCAGATCCTTCCGGCCGCTGGCCAGGGTGGAGAAGACCGCCGCCGCCATCGCCGCCGGCGACCTGTCACGCCGCGTCGATGTGGAGAACCCCTCCACGGAGGTGGGCCGCCTCGGCAGGTCGCTGAACGCCATGCTTTCCCACATCGAGGCCGCCTTCGCAGCCAGGATGGCGTCCGAGGACCGGATGCGCCGGTTCGCCGCGGATGCGTCCCACGAACTGCGCACGCCGCTGGTGACGATTCGGGGTTACTCGGAGCTGTACCGGCACGGCGCGCTGCAGTCCCCGGAGGATGTGGCCAACGCCATGGGCCGCATCGAAAGCGAGGCCAAGCGGATGGGCTCCATGGTGGAGGACCTGCTGCTGCTGGCACGCCTCGACGAGCAGCGGCCGCTGCAGCGCAAGCCCATCGACCTGCAGCTGCTCGCCCACGACGCCGTGGTGGACACCCAGGCCAGCGAACGGAAACGGACCATCACCCTGACCGGCCTGCACAACGGCAGCGCCGAACCGGCACCCGTGCTCGGCGACGAGGCGAAGCTGCGCCAGGTCATCGGCAATCTGGTGGGCAACGCACTGCGCTACACGCCCGCCGGGACACCCATTGAGCTCGCTGTGGGTGTCCGGCGGGCCGACGACGGTTCAGCCCTGTCCGTCCTCGAGGTCCGCGACCACGGCCCCGGAATATCCGAGGCTGAGGCGCCCAAGGTCTTTGAGCGCTTCTACCGGGCCGACACCTCGCGCACCCGGGAGACGGGCGGCAGCGGGCTGGGACTGGCGATCGTGGCCGCCATCGTCGGCTCGCACGGCGGCTCCGTCCGGGTGGACGGTACCGACGGCGGCGGCGCAACACTCGTGGTCAGCCTCCCCCTCCGCGAGGACTCGCCGGAGGCGGACGGTCCGGATGCGGACACCGCTGAGGCGGACGGCATCGGAACGTTCTCAGACACTGTCGGCGGGGACCGTGCTGCGGGCGGCAGAGGCTTATCCACATAGGGAATCCCGCCGTGGCGGCGGGTGCCGGCAGGTTCCTAGGCTCGACGTAGCGGACCGGAACGGCCGGCCCGCCAGCCACAGTGGCTGTCCTGCCGGGCAGTCCTTCAAAGTTGTCGAGAGGCCCCGCCATGAGCATCATTTCCGTCGATACCGACCTGCTGCAGGTGAAATCAGCCAACGTCAAGGCGACTGTTGACCGGATCAGCGCCGACGTCCGGGCGATGAAGCACGGCCTGGACGAACTGCAGGGAACGTGGCGGGGTTCGGCTGCCACCAACTTCCAGGCTCTTGTGGCCGAGTGGACGCTGACGCAGGGCAAGGTCGAGGCCTCGCTCGCCTCCATCAACCTGGCACTGTCGTCGGCTGCTGACACCTACGCCCAGGCGGAGCACGGCAACGCCCAGCGTTTTAGCTGACGGCGGGCGGTCCAGCTGACGCCCGGCTTTCCGCCTGAAATGGCGCTCAGGCTTCAGGTGTGCCCTGGTGGAACCGCAGGCGCCACTGGCCGCCGTCCAGGACCCACAGGGAGCTGCGCAGCGCTGAGCCGGCGCGGGAGTAGCTGCGGTAGGTCAGAAGGACCGTGTCGGTGCCGATCCGGTCGGCGCTGAGCACGTCCAGATCGACATGGCCGCCCGGGCTTTCCTCGAGGGACATCATCATGGCGTCACGGGTCCAGAGCCGGCCAGCGGTGCCGATCTCGGTGAAGTCCGGGTGCAGGAGCTGTCCTGTGCGCCCGATGTCGCTGCGGACGTCCGGGCGGAGCAGTTCACGTTCCAGGGCCTCGACGATCTCTTCGGGCGCGGCACCGGCCGGAAGTTCGGCAAATGCCTCGTCACCAAGTGCGCCGTCGCCCAGTTCGCTGAAGAGATCGGGCTCGCTGAAGAGATCGGGCTCGCTGAAGAGGTTGGGCCCGCTGACGAGGTCGGGCTCGTCTCCGGGGAGAGCCGGGCGTCCTGCCTCAAAGCGGTCCTGGGTGGCCGCTTCGCTGCGGACCGGGGTCCCGGCGGCACTGCGGCCCGCTGTGTCAGCCGCGCCGCGAGGCACTGTTTCAGGTTCAGCCGGCGCTTCAGGCTCTTCAGCTTCGAAGAGCGACGGGATGCCGCCCCCGCCGCGGCCCTCCTTGACTGGCCGCCGGGCTGCAGCCGTTCCGGCGTTGGGGAACCCCGGCCCCGAGCGGGCGGCGACGCCCTGCTGGTAGGCGAGTGCCACGGCCCTGGCCCGTTCGTCGGCGGCCTCGTTCAGCTCGTGCCCGGCGTGGCCCTTGACCCACTCGAACCGGTACTTCCGTCCGGCGAGCTCCCGGTCGATGTCCTTGAGGATGTCCACGTTCAGCACGGGCTTGCCGTCCGCCTTGCGCCATCCCTTGCGCTTCCAGCCGGGCATCCACTTTGTCACCGAGTTGATCACGTACTGGCTGTCGCAGAGGATGTGCAGGTCCTCGTCGGGGAGGTGCGCGGTGGAGCGGAAGAGGTCCAGCACGGCCATCAGCTCGCCCTGGTTGTTGGTGCCGTGCGGCCAGCCGCCGGCCCGCCAGCAGTCGTCGTTCACGTACCAGGCCCACCCTGCGGGGCCCGGGTTTCCCAATGCCGAACCGTCGGCTGCTGCAGTAATCGTCACCGAACCATCCTGCCAGACTGCAAGGACAAAAATGCGCAAACGAAAAGTGCGGCCCCCTCCGTGGAGGGGGCCGCACTCCTTAGTCAGCTGGGATCAGCGGGAGACTAGAAGCCGCCCATGCCGCCCATGTCGTCGCCGCCGCCGACGGCCGGAGCGTTCTTCTCCGGCTTGTCAGCCACAACGGCCTCGGTGGTGAGGAACAGGCCGGCAATGGAAGCCGCGTTCTGCAGGGCAGAGCGGGTTACCTTGACGGGGTCGTTCACGCCGGCAGCCAGCAGGTCGACGTATTCGCCGGTTGCAGCGTTCAGGCCGTGGCCTGCGGGCAGGCCGCGGACCTTGTCCACCACGACGCCGGGCTCGAGGCCGGCGTTGAAGGCGATCTGCTTCAGCGGGGCGTCGATGGCAACGCGGACGATGTTCGCACCGGTTGCTTCGTCGCCTTCGAGCTGCAGGTTGGCGAATGCCTTGGCGCCGGCCTGAATCAGGGCCACGCCGCCACCGGCGACGATGCCTTCTTCGACGGCTGCCTTGGCGTTGCGGACAGCGTCCTCAATGCGGTGCTTGCGCTCCTTGAGCTCAACCTCCGTGGCGGCACCGGCCTTGATGACTGCAACGCCGCCGGCCAGCTTGGCCAAGCGCTCCTGCAGCTTCTCGCGGTCGTAGTCGGAGTCGGAGTTCTCGATCTCGGCGCGGATCTGTGAAACGCGGCCGGCGATCTGGTCGGCGTCGCCTGCACCTTCGACGATGGTGGTCTCGTCCTTGGTCACGACAACCTTGCGTGCCTTGCCCAGGAGGTCGAGGCCAGCGGTCTCAAGCTTGAGGCCGACTTCCTCGGCGATGACCTGGCCACCGGTGAGGATGGCGATGTCGGCCAGCTGCGCCTTGCGGCGGTCACCGAAGCCCGGAGCCTTGACGGCGACGGACTTGAAGGTGCCGCGGATCTTGTTGACGATCAGGGTGGCCAGGGCCTCGCCCTCGATGTCTTCGGCGATGATCAGCAGCGGCTTGTTGGACTGCATGACCTTCTCGAGGACAGCAACCAGTTCCTTGACGTTGGAGATCTTGGAGTTGACGATCAGGATGTACGGGTCTTCGAGGACCGTTTCCTGGCGCTCGGTGTCCGTGACGAAGTAAGCCGAGATGTAGCCCTTGTCGAAGCGCATGCCTTCGGTGAGCTCGAGCTCGAGGCCGAAGGTGTTGGACTCCTCGACCGTGATGACGCCTTCCTTGCCCACCTTGTCCAGGGCTTCGGCGATCAGGGCGCCGATTTCGTCGTCACCGGCGGAGATGGAAGCCGTGGCTGCGATCTCTTCCTTGGTTTCGATTTCCTTGGCGGAGTCCAGCAGTTCAGCGGTTACGGCTTCAACAGCCTTCTCGATGCCGCGCTTGAGGGACAGCGGGTCAGCGCCGGCCGCAACGTTGCGCAGGCCTTCCTTGACCAGTGCCTGTGCCAGGACGGTAGCAGTCGTGGTGCCGTCGCCAGCGACGTCATCCGTCTTCTTGGCAACTTCCTTGACCAGCTCGGCGCCGATCTTCTCGTAGGGATCGTCCAGCTCGATCTCCTTGGCGATGGAGACAC
The DNA here is from genome assembly GCF_046536215.2 of Arthrobacter globiformis. Taxonomy (GTDB): domain Bacteria; phylum Actinomycetota; class Actinomycetes; order Actinomycetales; family Micrococcaceae; genus Arthrobacter; species Arthrobacter globiformis_E. The sequence continues at coordinate 2,099,047 of NZ_CM143421.1, forward strand.
CATCGTTGGTGATCGTGGGGGCGCCCCACTTCTTTTCGAGGACGACGTTGCGGCCACGCGGGCCGAGGGTCACCTTGACGGCGTCGGCGAGGGTGTTAAGGCCCCGCTCAAGACCGCGGCGTGCCTCTTCATCAAATGCAATGATCTTGGCCATAACGGCAGTAGTCCTTTCGGGACAGTCGTTAAGAAGGAACCTTGCTGCGGTGCCCGCGACGGACGATCCTTTCCACAGGCCTCTGTACGCCCAACAGTCCGGATCTCACCCCAACCAGGTGTTTCTTTCGCTCCTTGCGCCGCTGCCGGGGCTGTGCCGGCCTGAACCGGACGACCCTTTAGCAGTCGGCACGCTGGAGTGCTAATCAATAATTAGCACTCCCCCGGGGAGAGTGCAAGCAGATGAGCTTGTTTATCCCGCGAACGGGCGGAGTTATTCGCTGCCAGCGATCAGCCGGCTGACCTGCCGGCCGCCTCGCTGCCCGTGAGCTTGGCCTTATTGTCGGCTCCGTACGTGAACACCATGTACTTCGCGGCAGTGATGTCCCCGTTCACATCAAAGCGAATGGGGCCCGATTCGCCGTCGTAATCGATGCCCTTCCCGTCGCGGATTGCGGCAAGGCAGTCCTTGTACGTCGAGCATGCTGTCGGCCGGGCCGCCGGCGAGGCAGATGTCTGCCTGCCGGAAGTGCCGCCGGAGACGGAGATGAGCGTGCCCGCGATGGAGGAACCGGCGTCGTCCTCTGCAGCAGCGGCGGCCACCGCCGCGAGGTTCACGGCGTCATAGGTCTCAGCCGCGAACGTTGTGTCCTTGAGTTTCGCATCGATGGCCACGAGTTCAGCCTGGAAGTGAGCCGACGGGAAAACGCCGGGCACCAGGGCGCGCGTACCCTCCAGGGACTTCGATCCGAGAGCGGAGCCGTACTGCCTGAAGGCGCCGTCGGCCAGGACGATCTTGTTGCCCGGCACCCCGGCGTTGGTGAGTTCGGCAATGGCGCCCTGCGCTCCGTCCCGGGCAATAAGGACGACGGCGTCCGGCGCCGCGTCGCGGATGGCAGCCGCGGACGTCTGCGCCTCGCCCGACTTGAAGCCGGAAACGGTCACGGGGTCCAGCCCAGCGGCTTTGGCGGAAGCGGTAACTGCGGCTGACACGTCCTGGCCATAGCTGCCGTCCTCGTAAACCACCGCGAGGCTCTTGGCTCCGGCGTCCTTGGCGAGTTTCACCAGGACTGGAGCCTGTGCGATGTCCGCAGCCGCCGTGCGGAAGTAGTAGCCGCCGCTCTTGTAGCTGCTGAGCTCAGGTGCCGTATTCGCGGGAGAGATGAGCGTGATCCTGGCCTTGGACAGCACGTCGATGGCGGCCGGGGCGCGGCTGGAATCGGTGGGACCGATCACGACGTCCGCCCTGGCGTCGGCAAGCGCCCGGGCCTGTGCGGCGGTATCGCCGCCAGTGGATTCAGGCAGCAGCTCTACGGGCCGGCCCTTGTGCCCGCCCGCCGCGTTGATCTCCTGGACGGCGAGCTTGGCGGCGGCCAGCTCGGCGGCGTTCAGGAAGGCCTGGGGTCCGGCGTTGTCCAGGATCAGCCCGATCCGCAGGGTCCCGTCGCCGCTGGCTTCAACCGGAGCGGTCCGGGCGTTGTCCCCGGATCCGGAGCAGGAGCTGAGTGCCAGCGCAGCGGCGGCAGACCAGACGGCGGCGCCCCAGACGTCAGAACCCCTGAGACCTGCGCTGCGTACCACTAGACGGGCCGGACCTTTTCTGCCTGCGGACCCTTTTCGCCTTCGCCCACTTCCAGCTCCACTCGCTGGCCCTCGTCCAGCGCCCGGAACCCGTCGGTTTGGATGGCCGACCAGTGCACAAAGACGTCGTCGCCCGAATCGTCAACGGTGATGAAGCCGTAGCCCTTTTCCGCGTTGAACCACTTCACGGTTCCCAATGCCATGATCCCCACACTTTCAGGTTGCTTCCGTAAGGCCCACGTCGGTGTGTGCCGTGAATTACGCCTCGCAGCCTGCCTTCACTCTATCCAGTCCGGCCCTGCGCGGCGCAGGCCAGCGGCCCGCAGCGGAGGCAAAAGTTATTCAGGCGTAACCGGAATTGCTACTGGTAGCCGGGGCCCAGCACCACCGCAACGGGCGTGGGGAAGTCCGAGCTCTCCACCAGCGTGGGGATGTTCAGCAGTGCACTGAGCGCCTCGGCGTTGGCCCGGTGGGCAGCGTCCGAGTAGAAGATCACCGACTGCTGCTGGGGAGCGCCCTGCCAGTTGGCCACTTCACCGAGCACCCAGCCGTCGGACTGGACTGTGGCGCCCACGCGTCCGGCCAGTCCGGAGGTCAGCGTGCCGTTGAAGATGGCTACCGGCTGCGACTTGTCCACCGCTGCCGGGGCATCGGTTTCCGAAGTGGCGGGTTCCAGCACGGAGGACGAAGCCGATTCGGAAGCGGACGCCGAGGCCGAGGCGCTGGCGCTGGGTTCCGCACTTGCAGAGGGCGTCGCCGTGGGGCTGGCCGACGCGGTGGGCGTGTCAGCCGCAGCGGCGGGCGGCGGCGCGATGGCGGGCTGGAACCCCAGCTGCGGCAGGAGGAGGAAAGCAACCAGGCCGACGGCGAGCGCCCCGATTCCCACGGAAAGAATCGGCCACAACTTCGGACGCGACGGCGCGGAGACAGCGCGGTGAACGCCCTGCCGGGAGGAGACCTCAGGCACCCTGTCGAATTCGTCCCGAGCAAAATTAGTCATGGTAAACAGGAGTCCTTGTTGGTTTTCGCCGGCTGTGCGGCACTGGCAGTTACGCGTCAGATCCGAGGCGGCGTGCGGTGCGGGCCCGCTGACGTGACGTACGTAGTCTACGCAATCTCTTCACCAGCATGGGGTCGTGGGCCAGCGCGTGCTCTGTATCAATCAGGGCGTTCAGGATCTGGTAGTAGTGCGTCGCGGACAGGTCGAAGAGCTCGCGGATGGCCTGTTCCTTGGCGCCGGCGTACTTCCACCACTGCCGCTCCAGGGCGAGAATCTGCTGCTCCCGCTCGCTCAGCGGCGAGTCCCGGAGCTTGAAGTCGTCCAGCAGCGAGCCGCTTCGCAGCCCCTGCTCCAGCGGTGAATCCTGCCCTGAATCCTGCTCAGTGAGATGGTCCTGCAACGGCTCGGCCACTGCGCTCTCCTTAGCTGAATCCGGTCAAAGTACCTCCCCTATGTTACGGAGGAATAACAGCATTGTCATTTGCGGCGCGGAGCCCCAGCAGGTCGTTTTTCTCAGACCGGGCACCGGGGCCGGGCAGCGTTGCGGGAGAATGGACACCGTGACGGAACCTGAACCGCTCTTCGACCTCGAACCCGCGACGGCGGCCGGCCCGGACTTTGCGGAGCTGGCCACGCTGCCCCTGGGCGAGCTGATGGCACCCGACTGGGCGGAGGCCCTGGCCGGGGTGGAGGCGGAACTGCGGTCCGTACTCACTTTCCTCGCCGGCGAGGAGGCGGCCGGGCGGCGGGTGCTGCCGTCGGCGTCGAACGTCCTGCGGGCTTTCCGGCAGCCGCTGAACGGGGTGCGAGTCCTGATTGTGGGCCAGGATCCCTATCCCACCCCCGGACATGCCGTGGGGCTCGCCTTTTCCGTGGACGGCGGCACGCGCCCCATCCCGCGGAGCCTGGCCAACATCTACCGGGAGCTTGATTCCGACCTGGGCCTGCCGCCGCGGATCCACGGTGACCTCGGCGCCTGGGCGGACCAGGGCGTCCTGCTCCTGAACAGGGTGCTGAGCGTGCGTGAAGGCACCGCCGGATCCCACCGCGGCAAAGGCTGGGAAGCAATTACGACGGCGGCAGTTGCCGCCGTCGTCGGCCGCCGGACAGCAGCGGGAGGCGCAGCGCCGCTCGTCGCCGTACTCTGGGGCAAGGACGCAGAGAGCGTCCGCCCCTTGCTGGGCAGCACCCCCGTGGTGGCCAGCGCCCACCCCAGCCCGCTGTCCGCCTCACGGGGGTTCTTCGGCTCCCGGCCGTTCAGCCACGCCAACACCCTCCTGCAAGAGCAGGGCGCAGGCCCGGTGGACTGGGAGCTTCCGGCGGTCCCCGCTCCCCAGCCCGCGCCAAGGAGCTTAGGCTAGGCTTACCCGCATGACTTCGCTTCCGGCCGACACCACCGCCACCAAGAAATCCCGCCCGCAGGTCACCCTGACTGTGCTGCGGCGGGAACAGCTTTCCGCGCACATGGTGCGGATCGTCGCCGGCGGCCCGGGGTTCGCTGATTACGTCAACAACGACTTCGTGGACCGTTACGTCAAGATCGTCTTTCCGCAGCCAGGGGTGGACTACCCCCAGCCCCTGGACCTGTGGGCCATCCGGGAAACGATGCCCCGGGAGCAGTGGCCCAACACCCGCACCTACACGGTCCGCCGGGTGGACACGGCTGCCGGCGAACTTGCCATCGACTTTGTGGTCCACGGCGACGAAGGCCTGGCCGGCCCCTGGGCTGCCGCTGCCCAACCGGGCGACAGCCTCATCTTCACGGGCCCCGGCGGCGGCTACAACCCCGATCCGGACGCGGACTGGTACCTGCTGGCCGGGGACGAGGCTGCCCTGCCGGCAGTGGCAGCCGTCATCGAGTCCCTCCCCGCGCACGCCCGCGGCCTGGCCTTCCTCGAGGTGGCTACGGACGCGGATGTCCAGGAGATTGCTGTCCCGGCCGGGCTGGAGCTGGTCTGGCTGCAGCGCGGCGAGATTCCTGCCGGAGAGAGCAGCCAGCTGGTGGACGCGGTGCGCAGCGCCGCGTGGCCCGACGGCCGCGTGAACGTTTTTGCGCACGGCGAGCGCGGCTACATGAAGGGTCTGCGGGACGTGCTATTCCGCGAACGGGGCCTTGACCGCAGCCAGGTTTCGCTGTCCGGCTACTGGGCCAAGGGCCGCGTCGAGGACGTGTTCCAGGCCGAGAAGAAGCTCCCGATCGGAAAGATCTAGCCGGTCCTAGCGGCGGCGGGACCGCCGCCGCTCGTTGCTGGCAAGGCTGCGGGTGAGCGGCCGGGCCAGCGTGTCACCCAGCACAATGCCGCCGGCCACGCCAAACACGATCGCACCGGCGCTGAGCATCCCGCCGGCCCCGAGCAGGATCTCCGATTCCTCGATGGTCAGGACGTACATCGACCGGAAAATCGTGAGGCCGGGCAGGAGAATCAGGCCGGCAGGCACGGCGACCACCAGCTGCGGGGCGCCCATCTTCAGCGCCACCACGCGGGCCAGCAGGCCGATCACCACCGCCGCGAGCGCCGGCGAGAACCGCGGGCCAATGCCTACTGCCTCGCCGCCGATCAGGGCCAGGTGCCCCACCACACCGACGGCCGCCGTCGGAAGCAGCAGCTTCCAGTCCGTCTGTTCCGTAACGCCGATCGCCACGACGGCGATGGCCACCAGGATCACCTGCACCCACAGCGGGTACGCGGGCGGGAAGGTCTCTGTGACGTCGATCGGCTCCATGCCGATCCTGTCCCCCACCACAAACGCGACGGCGATCCCGGCAACGACGGCCCCGAACGTCAGCAGGGTGGACAGGAACCTGCCGGCCGCCGTGACAGGAAAGCCGTTGATGGCGTCCTGTACCGAGGACACGAGCCGCCCGGTGGGAAGCAGCAGCAGAATTCCGCCCACCACCACAATGGCGGGGGCCAGCCGGATCCCCACAGGACTGCCGAACCGCCACAGCAGCAGCGCGATCACCGTCACCACAAACGAGCAGGCCGCCGTGATGAAGAAGTCAGGCGTCCGCCAGCGGCCCAGCTTCCTGGCTATCAGGCTGATGAGCAGGTTTGAGGCGAACGCGACGGCCGACGCCCCGGGACCGCCGCCGATGACGGCCACGAACACGGCCGAGAACACCGCGAACGCCACCGTCACCATCCAGCGCGGGAACGGCTTGGGGCGCCGGACAATCTCGTCGAGCCGGCGGACAGCCTCGTCGCGGCCGACGCCGCCAGCCACGATGTCGGTGACCAGCTGGTGGACCTGGGCAAGCCCCGCGTAGTTGTTCGTCCAGGACCGGACCACCCGAAGGAGGGTGATGGGCGTCTGGTCCTTGGCGGCATAGTTGATGCCCACGGACTGGTTGGTGATGTCCACCTCGATGTTTTTCAGCCCCAGTGCCGCCGTCACGGCAATGATGCTGGTTTCGACCTCGAGGGCGCCGGCACCGTACCGGAACATCGACTCGGCGAGATGCAGCGCGAAGTCCATCGTCTTGCGTGCGGACTCATCAATCCCGCCCACCTGGATCATGGGGTTGGCGTAGGGACTCCCGGCCAGCCTGTCCACGATGCTCAGGGGCGCCGTCGGCGGATTTTCGCCCTGCACCAGGCGGCGCAGCATGCGCTTGGCGGCCGCGTTCTGGTGCAGCTGCGAGGCGGTCAGCGGCTCCGTCTTGGGCAGCCCGTCCGTGGGCGGCCGGTTGGAGCCACGGGGTTGTTTGGTCATCAGGGCTCCCCCTTTTGTCAGTGCCTTAGGAGTTCAGTGCCTTACCAGTTCCCTGGCTCAGTAAAACTGCTGCCCGGTGCGGCGGGTGTACAGCTGCCGGGCCACGCGTTCGCCGGCAGCAATCCACGCCTTGTACTTCAGGGGGCTGATGACCTGGTCATAACAGCCGACGAAGTCCGTGACGGTCTTGCTGAAGCTGGTCTTGAAGAGTCCCAGCCCGTGGAAAGGATTCGACGTGTCCTTGAGCTTGTCGCTGGGCGGCGTTCCGCAGAAGTCGTATTCCGTGCAGCCCAGCTCCTTGAGCTGGTTGATCGCGGTCCACTGCACCAGGTGCGAATCGCCGTACTGGCTGCGCTTCTGCAGGGAACCGCCGTCCTTGTAGGTGCCCTTGCGGCCGTAGTTGATGACAAACGCACCCACCGAGGGAACGCCGTTTTCGTACACAAACATGAGCCGGCCCTGGCCGCGCTTGATGAAGTTCGTCCAGAACTGGCGGTAGTAGTCGTATTCGCGGACCCGGACCTGCGACTTCGCCTGGACCGTGTCCGTCATCAGGGCGTACATGGACTTGAAGTTTTCCTCGCTGGGGTCCACGTTGTGCACCTCGACGCCCTCGCGGATGGCGCGGCGAACGGCGTTCCGTCCCCGCGAGTGGAGGTTGCGCAGCAGTTGGTTCTCCTCGGGGGAAATATCCAGCAGCGCTGTGGAGTCGTTGGGCTGCAGATTGTGGGTCTTGACCAGCCCGGCCCCCTCGATGACCCCGCGGGCGGCGTCACTGAGGATGATGTCCGGCTCGATCTTGATGGCGAAGACGCCCAGCCGTGCGCGCCTGACGAACTCTGCGTTCGCCGCGGCAATGCCGGGGATGTCCTCGACGCCGGCCACGTCCGGTCCCTTGATGAGGTACCAGAGCTTGCCGAGCAGCGGGAAGCTCTTTTCCAGCACCAGGTTGTAGCTCGTGTAGTCGGCCGTTTCGTACACGAGGTGCAGGGTCTTCCAGCCGAAATGCTGCTTGACCTCGGCGAAGGCCTCCGACTGCAGGAGGTTTCCGCCGTTCGGATTCGCGGTGACGTGGGCGTCCCAGTTGGCGACCTCTTCGGAGGTGGCAAAGCGGGCAGTGAATTCTCGCAAGTGTGCCGTATCCAATCTTCGCTTACGTTTCGTGCAGGTGCCGGAGAAGCAGCCTCAAGTCTATCCGTCCGGCCTCGCGCGCCGCTTGCCGCCGGGACGTGATCCTGGTCAGAGCCGCACCTGCCCGAGGTCCGTCAGAGGCAGGACGGGCACTCGCGGCGCGCCCTCCGGAATGACGGCTGTGAACCGGTCGGCGCCGGCCAGGCGCGTCAGCGCGATCCGGGTCAGCTCAGCAATGTGCGGGATGGGGACCTGGAAGGTCCGGTAGGGCCCCAGCGGCGGTGGCTCGTCCGCCAGCAGGCGGTCCCTGGCGGCCCGGGCCAGTTCCTCCGGACCCAGCAGCGGGGACTGGTCCAGCAGGAAGCCGGCCGCGGCCAACTGCCCGTCCATGGTCCAGGCCGCGATCTTCCAGAATTTCCGCGGTATCTGGATGCCCCGGTACGGCAGGTCGCCGGCGTCGAGGACGGGTCCGGTGAAGACGCTGATCCTGGCGTCGTATTGGCTGGCGTGGTGGAGAACATGGTCTTCCAGACCGGCCCAAAGTTCCTTGCCCTGGTTGAAGGCGGCGGCCTGCGGCGCCGCATTCGGGTACGAGAAGGTGTCCTGGTTGGCGGTGAGCGCGATGTTGTCATCGCCCCAGACCGGGTCGAGGCGGCGGACGAGGTGGCCCCGGTCCAGGTCGTTGTGCTGGTACACCTCCGGCCCGGTCTGGAGCCCCTGCGGCACCCGGGGATCGTAGTGCCAGGTTCCCTCGCGCCCAAGCGGCAGCAGCGCTTGTCCGTTGATGTTGACGCCGGTCACGGCTGCGAGCCTGCGCGCCGGCAACAGCCGCACCGAGAAGTGCGTGTAGTCGAGGAGGATTGTGGGCGCGTCCGGGTCCGGCAGGTCAACGGCCTCGCGCAGGAAGCCGGGATCGTAGCCTTCGCCCATGGTTCCCATGGTGGCACGCCGGCCTGACAATCCGCTCCGGCCCGTGCGGTGACATGCCCGCCTTGACTCCGGCCGCCCCCTTGGCAACTGTAGAGCAATGGAAAGCAGGGACCGCGGGCCGGCCGCGCGAGCCGGAAGGGACGCCGGCGCCGGGGGCGGCGGAAAGAGTGGTGACGGTAGCAGTGGTGACGAAACCAGGGGTGACGGCGCGCGGCCCAAGCCGCGGCGCACCGCCGTCGACCTGGCCGCTCTCCTGGCCTTTCTTGCCGCCAGCGCCCTGGTGGCATGGTTGGGATCGCAAGCAACCATCAGCAACGTCACGGGCTGGTACGCGGCGGCCGACAAGGCGCCGTGGTCCCCGCCCAACTGGGTGTTCGGGCCGGTCTGGACCGTGCTGTACACGGCCATGGCCGTGGCGGCCTGGCTCGTTTGGCGAAGCCACGGCCCCAACCGCCGGACTGCGCTCACCCTCTACGGCGTGCAGCTTGCCCTGAATATGGTGTGGACGCCCGTGTTCTTCGGGCTGTATCCGGCGTGGGGTGCGGCCGCGCTCTGGCTGGCTCTGGGCATCATCGTGGCGCTGGCTCTGGCGGTGGCAGGTACCGTACTGCTGTTTGGTCCGATCCGCCGCACGGCCGGCCTGCTGATGCTGCCATACCTGTCGTGGGTCGTCTTCGCGTCGAGCCTGAACCTGTGGGCGGCCGCCAACAACTAGGTCCGGTCCGCTGGTTAAGCCTGTTCGAAACCCGGCTCCGACGGGCCCAACCAGCCAGTCAGCACTCGACGACGTTGACCGCCAGGCCGCCCATCGCGGTTTCCTTGTACTTGGAGCTCATGTCCTTGCCTGTCTCGCGCATAGTCACGATGACCTCATCCAGCGAGACCCGGTGCGAGCCGTCGCCCCACAGCGCCATCTTGGCCGCGTTGATGGCCTTGGCCGCAGCGATGGCGTTCCGTTCGATGCACGGCACCTGAACGAGCCCGCCGATCGGGTCGCAGGTCAGGCCCAGGTTATGTTCCATGGCAATCTCGGCGGCGTTCTCCACCTGCGCGGGCGTGCCGCCCATGACCTCGGCGAGCCCGGCAGCGGCCATCGACGACGCCGACCCCACCTCGCCCTGGCAGCCCACCTCCGCCCCGGAAATGGACGCCTGTTCCTTGTACAGCACCCCGACGGCACCGGCGGTCAGCAGGAAGCGGACCACGACGTCGTCGCGGTCTTCCTGCGTGGCCTTATCCATGCCCGGCGCGAAGTGCAGCGCATAGTAAAGGACGGCAGGGATGATCCCTGCTGCGCCGTTCGTCGGAGCGGTGACCACCCGGCCGCCGGAAGCGTTCTCCTCGTTGACCGCCAGCGCGACCAGGTTGACCCATTCCTGCCAGTACTTCGGGTCCCGGTCCTTGTCCTCCTTCAGGAGGCGTTCGTGCCAATCGGGAGCACGACGGCGGACCTTCAGCCCGCCGGGCAGCAGCCCCTCACGCTTCAGGCTGACCTCGACGCAGCCCTCCATGACGGAGTAGATGTGCAGCAGGCCCGCCCTGATCTCCTCCTCGGACCGCGACGCGCACTCGTTGACCAGCATGATGTCCGCGATGGACAGCCCCTTGGACTGGCAGCGGCCCAGCAGCTCGGCGGCGGTCCGGAACGGCAGGGGCAGCTCCCTCTTGGACTCGTCGAGCTCCTGTTGCGCGGCCTCCTCCTCGCCCTCCCGGACGATGAACCCGCCGCCCACGGAGAAGAACGTTGCCTCGTGCAGCACGTTCCCCTCGGCGTCGGCCACTGCGAACTTCATGCCGTTGGTGTGTCGCGGCAGCACGGTAAGCGGGTGCAGGATCATGTCCTTCACGCCATACGGAAGCGGCACCGACCCTGCCAGCTGCAGGGTCCCGGTCTCCGCGATCGACGCCAGCCGCTCCTCAACCTCATCGGGCAGGATCAGCTCCGGGTGGTACCCCTCCAGGCCCAGCAGGACCGCCGTCATGGTGCCGTGCCCATGCCCGGTGGCGGCGAGGGAGCCATACAGGTCAACCCGCAGGGACGCCACGCGCTCCAGCTTCCCGGAGGATTTGAGCTCCCCGGCAAAGACGGCAGCGGCACGCATCGGCCCCACGGTGTGCGAACTCGAGGGCCCGATCCCAATGGAAAAGAGATCAAAGACTCCAACGGCCATAAATCAATCCTAACTAGACATGTGGTCAGGCGTGGGTGGAGTTTTTGTCCAGATAATGGCCGCTAAAGGGCCTCGAAGTCACGATACCTGGACAAAAACTCCACCCGCGAGATCATCCGAGGTTCGCGACGCCCGGGTAGAGCGGGTGGGCTTCGGCCAGTGCCTCTACGCGGTTGCGCAGTCCGGACAAGTCCGCATCAGCGTCGGCGGTGAGGGCCTCGGCGATGATGTCGGCCACCTCCCGGAACGCTGCTTCGCCGAAGCCGCGGGTGGCCAGGGCCGGGGTGCCGATCCGCAGGCCGGAGGTGACCATCGGCGGACGCGGGTCGAACGGCACGGCATTGCGGTTGACGGTGATGTCGATCGCGGCGAGGCGGTCCTCGGCCTGCTGCCCGTCGAGCTCGCAGTTCCGCAGGTCAACGAGCACCAGGTGCACATCGGTGCCGCCGGAGACCACGGAGATGCCCTTGGCCGTAACGTCCGGCTGCACCAGGCGCTCGGCCAGGATCCGGGCACCGGCGAGCACACGCTCCTGGCGTTCCTTGAACTCCTCGGACGCGGCGATCTTAAACGCCACGGCCTTGCCCGCGATCACGTGCTCCAGCGGGCCGCCCTGCTGGCCCGGGAACACCGCAGAGTTGATCTTCTTGGCCACGTCGGCGTCGTTGGTCAGGATGATCCCGCCGCGCGGACCGGCGAGGGTCTTGTGCGTCGTCGACGTCGTGACATGCGCGTGCGGGACCGGGGACGGGTGCAGGCCCGCGGCGACCAGCCCGGCAAAGTGCGCCATGTCCACCATCAGGTACGCGCCCACGGAGTCGGCGATCCGGCGGAACTCGGCAAAGTCCAGCTGCCGTGCGTAGGCGGACCAGCCGGCCACGATCAGCTGCGGCTTATGCTCCTGGGCCAGGCGCTCCACCTCGGCCATGTCGATCCGGTGGTCCTCTTCGCGGACCTGGTACGGGATCACGTTGTAGAGGCGGCCGGAGAAGTTGATCCGCATGCCGTGCGTCAGGTGGCCGCCGTGGGCCAGGTTCAGGCCCATGATGGTGTCGCCCGGCTTGATCAGGGCGTGCATCACCGAGGCGTTTGCCTGCGCGCCGGAGTGCGGCTGGACGTTGGCGTACTCGGCGCCGAACAGGGCCTTGACCCGGTCGATGGCGAGCTGCTCGATCACGTCAACGTGTTCGCAGCCGCCGTAGTAGCGCTTGCCAGGGTAGCCCTCGGCGTACTTGTTGGTCAGCACCGACCCCTGCGCCTGCATCACGGCCGCGGCCGTGTGGTTCTCCGACGCGATCATCTCCAGGCCACCGCGCTGGCGGCCGAGCTCGTCGTCGATCTTCGCCGCGATCTCCGGATCCAGCTCCGCGAGGTCCGCGTTCAGCGACGGGGACACGACCTGCTCAAACGAGGCAGTCGCGGCCTGTGCGGCGCTCACAGCTCGCCGCCGTTCTTTGCAGCGTAGTCCTCGGCCGACAGCAGCGGGCCTTCGGACTCCGCAGCCACCTTGAACAGCCAGCCTGCACCGTACGGGTCGCTGTTGATCAGGGCGGGGTCCTCGATGACGGCCGGGTTGATCTCCGTGACCTCACCGGTGACCGGGGCATACAGGTCCGAGACCGACTTCGTGGACTCAACCTCGCCGCAGGTCTCCCCAGCGGTCACCGATGATCCGACCTCGGGCAGGTCTACGTACACAATGTCGCCGAGGGCGTCAGTGGCCACGGCGGAAATGCCAATGGACACCACATTCCCGTCCTCGCGGGAAACCCACTCATGTTCGTCGGAGTACTGCAGTTCAGCGGCAACTTTTGCCATGTTTTCTTTCTTCCTTTACGTTCGGTACAAAATCTCGTGTCTAGCTTGGGTGGCGGGAGAGCGAATTCCTCCGCGTGCTCGGTCGCGTAGCTTGGGTGGCGGATGAGGGAACTCCTCCGCGTGCTCGGTCGCGAAGACGCCCGCTAAGCGGACGTGACGCTCCCGTAGGGGCCCACGCCGTCAGGGTTCCCTGGCCGAGCTTGCGAGATTAGGGAGACGGTGGGGAGCACGCTTCCGGAGACCCCTCACCCGCCTCTGTTACGTTCAGTTTTCGGGGCCAACAGTTTCCAGGAAGAATCCTGGTGCCCGGTTCGGCAAGCTCAACCCCCAATGATCGAGCTTGTCGAGAGACGTTCTGGCCAGCCAGGTTTCGACAGGTTCAACCAGCCGCGGCCCCTCCCCCAGCACCTTTGGCTTGCGAAGGCGCTCATGCCGGCGACCGGTTGTGTCCTGCCCAACATCAAAGGTGAACTGCCCTCGAGGGGCTGGCTGGCCTCGGTTTTCGAAAGCGTGCGTCAAAGCGACGAAGGAGCAGCACGCGTGAAAACTGGGGCCTGCCGGCCCCGGAGCCGGGGACGACGGGACGACGTTGGACGGCCAGTGTCGAAACAGTCGGTTGGGCTACTTGGAGCGCTTGTAGAAAGGCAGTGCGACGACTTCGAAAGGTTCGGGCTTGCCGCGGAGGTCGATGTCCAGTGCCGTGCCGGGTTCGGCGTAGGCGACGTCGACGTAGGCCATGGCCACCGGGTAGCCAAGGGTCGGGCTGGGCTGGCCGGAGGTGACTTCGCCGACGATGTTGCCGTCCTTCAGGACCGGGTAGTGCCCGCGGCCGGCTCGGCGGCCCAGGCCCTTGAGGCCCACAAGCTTGCGGCCCGTGGTGGACCCGGCACCGGCTTCCTTCTTGGCGGCCAGCGCGGCCTTGCCCACGAAGTCGCCTTCCTTGGACAGGGCGACGACGGGGCCGAGTCCGGCTTCGAAGGGGTTGCCTTCGAGGGAGAGCTCGTTACCGTACAGCGGCATGCCGGCCTCAAGGCGGAGAGAATCGCGGGAGGCGAGACCACAAGGCGTCAGCTCCCCCTCGTCCGCAATGGCGACGACGGACTGCCAAAGGGCGGCGGCGCCGTCGTTCTCCACGAAAATCTCGAAACCGTCCTCACCGGTGTAACCGGTGCGTGCCAGCAGCAGGTTACGCTCGGCGCCGCCCACCAGGAAGGACACCTCGACGGCGGCGTAGTACTTCAGCCCGGTGACCAGTTCATGCTGGGCTGCCGGGACCAGGCGCAGGAGGATCTCCTCGGCCTTCGGCCCCTGAACGGCGATCAGCGACGTTTCCGCGGAGGCATCCTCGACGGCGGCATCGAAGTTCGCTGCCCGCTGCAGCAGGGCCTCGGCCACCACCTTGGCGTTGCCGGCATTCGGGACCACCAGGAACCTGTCGCTGCCCTCAGCCCCGGACGGGCGGCGGTAGACGATGAGGTCGTCGATGATGCCGCCGTCCTCGTTGCAGATCAGGGAGTACTTGGCCTTGCCGACGGCCATGGCGGAGATCTTGCCGGCCAGGGCGTAGTCGAGGAACGCGGCGGCCTCGGGGCCGGTCACCCAGACCTCGCCCATGTGGGAGAGGTCGAAGATGCCGGCCGAGTTGCGGACGGCGTGGTGCTCGGCCAGTTCGGAGCCGTACTTGAGCGGCATCTGCCAGCCGCCGAAGTCGGTGAACGAGGCGCCCAGCTTCTTGTGCTCCTCGTAGAGGGCAGTGTAGTTCTCAGTCATTGAGGAATCCTTTTGTGGGGCGAAATCTAGTTCTCGAACGCTTCGATCGGAGGGCAGGAGCAGACCAGGTTCCGGTCACCGGCGGCGCCGTCGATGCGGCCTACCGGCGGGAAGTACTTGTCCTGCTTGTGGGTGTGCCCGGGGAAGACGGCCTGCTCGCGCGGGTAGGCGCGGTCCCAGTCGGAGCTGATCGCGGCGGCCGCGGTGTGCGGTGCGTTGCGCAGCGGGCTGTTCTCCACGCTGAAGTCGCCGTTGGCAACCTGGTCGATCTCACCGCGGATGCTGATCATGGCCTTGATGAACCGGTCGATCTCGCCCAGGTCCTCGGACTCGGTGGGCTCCACCATCAGGGTGCCCGCCACCGGGAACGCCAGGGTCGGAGCGTGGAAGCCGTAGTCGATCAGGCGCTTGGCCACGTCCTCGGCGGTCACGCCGGTCTTGGCCGTGAGTTCACGCAGGTCCAGGATGCACTCGTGCGCCACCAGGCCGCCTTCGCCCGTGTAGAGCACGGGGAAGAAGTCGTTCAGGCTGGCCGCCACGTAGTTCGCGGCGAGCAGCGCGGACTTGGTGGCCTCGGTCAGGCCGGCCCCGCCCATGAGCTTCACGTACGCCCAGGAGATCGGCAGCACGCCGGCGGAGCCGAACCGCGAGGCGGAGATCGGAACGTCGTTGCCTTCGCTCCAGGTGGTCGCGTCGCCAGGCATGAACGGTGCCAGGTGGGCCTTCGCTGCGACCGGGCCGACGCCGGGTCCGCCGCCGCCGTGCGGGATGCAGAACGTCTTGTGCAGGTTCAGGTGGGACACGTCGCCGCCGAACTTGCCCGGCTGCGCCAAGCCCACGAGCGCGTTGAGGTTCGCGCCGTCCACGTAAACCTGGCCGCCGGCGGCATGCACGGCGTCGCAGACCTCGCGCACGTCACCGTCGTACACCCCGTGGGTGGACGGGTAGGTGATCATGATCGCCGAGAGAACGTCCTTGTGTGCCTCGATCTTGGCGTACAGGTCCGTGTGGTCGATCGTGCCGTCGGCGGCCGTGGCCACCACCACGACCTTCATGCCGGCCAACACGGCCGAGGCCGCGTTGGTGCCGTGGGCCGACGCCGGGATCAGGCAGATGTTGCGCTGCTCATCGCCGCGGGACCGGTGGTAGCCGCGGATCGCCAAAAGTCCGGCGAGCTCGCCCTGGGACCCGGCGTTCGGCTGGATGGACACCTGGTCGTACCCGGTGATCTCGGTCAGCTGCGCCTCGAGGTCGGCGATCAGTTCGCGCCAGCCCTCGGTCTGGGAGTCCGGGGCGAACGGGTGGATCGAGGCGAACTCCGGCCAGGAGATGGCCTCCATTTCAGCCGTCGCGTTCAGCTTCATGGTGCAGGAACCCAGCGGGATCATGGTCCGGTCCAGGGCCAGGTCGCGGTCGGAGAGCTTGCGGATGTAGCGCAGCAGCTGGGTCTCGGAGCGGTACGTGTTGAACACCGGGTGCTGCAGGTATGCGGAGGAACGCTCGACGGCGGCGTCGAGCGCAAAACCGTCCGTCGCCTCCACGGCCTTGGCACCGAAGGCGGCCAGCAGGTCCGCCACGATGGCCGGCGTCGTGGTTTCATCGGCGGAGATGCCGACGGTGTCGGCATCGATGCTGCGGAGGTTGATGCCCTTCTGCTCGGCGGCGGCGATGATGCCGGTGGCCTTGCCCGGGGCGGAGACCGTCACGGTGTCGAAGAAGCTGGTGTGCAGGACGTCCAGGCCGGCGGCCTTGAGCGATGCGGCCAGGGTCTTCGCATGGCCGTGGGCGGTTTCGGCGATCGCCTTCAGGCCCTCCGGGCCGTGGTAGACGGCGTACATGGAGGCAACGATGGCCAGCAGTGCCTGCGCGGTGCAGATATTGGACGTGGCCTTCTCGCGGCGGATGTGCTGCTCGCGGGTCTGCAGCGCCAGGCGGTAGGCCGGAACACCGGCAGAGTCCTTGGAGACGCCCACCAGGCGGCCGGGCAGGGAGCGCTCGAGGCCCTTCTGCACGGCCATGTAGGCCGCGTGCGGGCCGCCGTAGAACAGCGGAACCCCCAGGCGCTGGGCGGAGCCGACGGCGATGTCGGCACCCTGCTCGCCCGGAGGAGTGATCAGGGTCAGGGCCAGCAGGTCGGCCGCCACCGTCACCAGGGCGCCGCGTTCCTTGGCGGCGGCGATGACCTCACTGTGGTCGAAGACGCGGCCGGAAACGCCGGGCTGCTGGAGGACGACGCCGTTGATGTCGCCGTCGGGCAGTCCCTGGGAGAGATCGGCGACCTCCACCTCGAAGCCGAGGGCCTCGGCGCGGCCCCTGACGATGGCGATGGTCTGCGGCAGGCAGTCCGCATCCAGGACAGTCTTGCCGTCGTGGGCAGCCTTGTTCTTGTTGGCACGGCGCATCAGCAGCACGGCCTCGGCCACGGCGGTGGCTTCGTCCAGCAGCGAGGCGTTGGCGATGGGCAGGCCCACGAGGTCCTGGACCATGGTCTGGAAGTTCAGCAGCGCCTCGAGCCGGCCCTGCGAGATCTCCGGCTGGTACGGGGTGTACGCGGTGTACCAGGCGGGTGCTTCCAGGACGTTGCGGCGGATCACCGGCGGCGTCACGGTGTCGTAGTAGCCCTGGCCGATCATCTGGACGGCGGTCTTGTTCTTGGCCGCAAGCTTGCGGAGTTCGGCGAGGGCTTCAACCTCGCTCAGCGCCGGGGCGAGCTGCAGTGCGGAGTCCTGGCGGATGTCGTTCGGCACTGCCGTATCAACCAGCGCGTCGACGGTGTCGTAGCCGACGGCCTTGAGCATGGCTTCGACGTCGGCCTGGCGGCGGGCGCCGATATGCCGGTCGACGAAGGACGAGGAGGCTGAATTAACGGTCAAAAGGAACTCCATAACTAAGGCGGCGCAGGGTACGCCACATTGATTCGGGTTCCTCCCCGCTCTGTATTGGACCTGAGAGTTTCCGCGCTGCTGCACTTTCGCACAGCACCGCTTGCACCGTCGGTGAGCACAGCATGCCCTGAACCGTCCGCACAACGGCGGAACATGCCAGGCGGGCAGCCTGCTGCTTTCCAGAGTTGCCTTGCCGCGGCGGTACATGGGCCTGAGAGATTCCTGGGGAGGTTTTGCTCCTACGGCGCCTGCTTGTACCTACTTGCAGGACTCTCCCGCCGCAGATCAAAGGCTTATTCAATTGAGCGGTGACAGCTGTCACAGAGGCTATTGTCCTACGCCGTGAACGCGTCCGCAAACTGTGGCAGCGTGGCCTGGCACACGCCACTCACCCCCGCAGCCGGTCAAGCGCGGCCAGCAGGCTTTCGACGTCGGCAGCGGTCTCGGATGGCGTCGCGGCCGGCCCGATGGAGAGCATGGCGTTGAAGTAGAGGCCGTCACCCATGTACAGGACGGCCTTGGCCAGGCCCGGGCCCACGTCGCGGGCGATCTCGTCCAGCCACCGCTGTTGGATGTGGGCGAACCGGCGGCGGGTCTCCTCGTGAGCCACCTCGGCAAGCCGCGTCGCGGCGACGATGGCACGGTCCAGCGGGGTGTCCGCCCAGACGGACGACCTGATGAAGTAGGCGGCAGCACCCTCGGCAGCCGCAGCCATGGCCTGCGCGTCTGCCTCCGCGAACTCATCGAGCCGGTCCAGCAGGACGCCGATCAGCGCTTCCTTGTTCGGAAAGTGGTACAGGAGCCCGCCCTTGGACACGCCGGCGCGGGCAGCCACGGCATCAAGGGTGGCGGCGCGCTCCCCCACCTCGATCAGCAGGGATTCAAACGCATCGAGGACTGCGCCGCGGGCGACCGGTTTTCTGGGCATGGCTTCCATCATGCCCGGTTCCAGGCGAAGGCTTATAACTGTACCGTCCAGACGGTATAGTTATCTTATGACCACGCACTCAGCCCTTTCCCCGGAGCGCACTTCCGCAGCCCAGGCCAGCGGTGGCGGCGTGCGCGACTGGTTCGCCCTGGCCCTGCTCATGTTCCCGGTCCTCCTGGTGGCCGTGGACAACACCGCGCTGACGTTCGCCCTTCCCGCGATCGCCCGCAGCCTCGACCCCACGGGCGTGCAGCTTCTGTGGGTGGTGGATGCCTACGCCCTGGTCCTCGCCGGGCTCCTCGTTGCCATGGGCAGCCTTGGCGACAGGATCGGGCGCCGCAGGCTGCTGCTCGTCGGCATTTCGGGCTTCGCGGCGGTCTCAGCGGCGTCGGCCTTCGCGCCGAACGCCGAGTGGCTCATCGCGGGCCGCGCGGCCATGGGGTTCTTCGGCGCCATGCTCATGCCGTCCACGCTGTCGCTGATCCGCAACATCTTCCGGGAACCGGGCAGGCGGAGGCTGGCCGTGGCGATCTGGGCCGCGGGATTCTCCGGCGGCGCAGCACTGGGGCCGATCTTTGGCGGCTGGCTGGTGGAGCACTTCTGGTGGGGAGCCGTCCTGCTCGTGGCAGTGCCCATCATGCTGCCGCCGCTGGTCCTGGGCCGCTTCCTCATTCCGGAATCCAGGGACCCCAACCCGGGCAAAGTGGATCTTGCCAGCGTGGCGCTGTCCATGCTGACCATGGTGCCGGTGGTCTACGGCATCAAGGAACTGGCCACACATGGGGCCGGCGCGACTTCGTTCGGAGTTCTGGCCTGTGGACTGGCCATGGGCCTTCTGTTTGTCCGTCGGCAGCAGGCCCTCGCGTCCCCGCTGGCGAACAGGTCCCCGCTGCCGGGGAGGTCCCCGGCGGTGGGCAGGTCCCCGCTGCTGGATCTGTCGCTGTTCCGGAACCGCGTGTTCAGCACGGCCATCACGGCGAACATCCTGGCGCTGTTCTCCTACAACGGCTTCATCCTGTTCCTGGCCCAGCACCTGCAGCTGCTCGAGGGAATGTCGCCGTCGGAGTCCGGCACCGCCATGCTGCCGGCCCTGACGGCCACCGTGGTGGCGGGCCTGCTCGTGGTTCCGCTGGTCCGGAAGGTCCGGCCGGGCTTCGTGGTGGCCGCGGGACTGGCGCTGAGCGCCGCCGGGTACTGCATAGTTGCGTTCGGGAATCACGACGCCGGGCCCACCGCGTTGCTGGCCGCCCTCCTCATCCTGGCGCTGGGTGTCGGATCGGCTGAGACCATCTCGAACGACCTGATTCTGGGAGCCGTGCCGGCGGAGAAAGCGGGAGCGGCTGCGGCGATCTCCGAGACGGGCTATGAAGTGGGTTCCCTCCTCGGGACGGCCATCCTGGGCTCGATCCTGACGGCCTCTTACCAGCAGCACCTCGCCCTGCCGGAGGCCGTTGCCCAGACGGTCCCGGCCGCGTCGGCGGACCAGGCCCGGGAAACGCTGGCGGGCGCCGTGGAGCTCTCGGGATCACTGCCGGCCCCGCTGGCCGAGGGGCTCACGGCGGCAGCCCGAGGCGCGTTTGATTCCGGCGTCCATATCACCGCGGCGATTGCGCTGGTACTGATGGCCGCAGCGTCGGCGCTGGCCGCCGTCGTACTTCGCCGCATTCCGAAGGCAAAGTAAGGCCGCGCCCGCGGATGAAACAGCCGCGCCGGAACGCAAAGTAAGCCGGCACGGCAAAAAGGCAGCACCGGAGACATTCTCCGGTGCTGCCGGCCGCAATCGACGCGGGCATGTCCCGCCGGGCCGCTACTTGACGTCGGGGTGCGTGACGCTGGCGGATGCCTTCATGTTCTCTGCGCCGACCATCCACGCGAACTGCTCGAGCTTTTCGATGAAGGTGTGCAGCAGGTCTGCGGTGGTGGGGTCTTCCTCATCCACCTCGTCGTGGACCTTGCGCATGGTGCCCACGGCCGCCTCGAGCGCCGCCACGATGCGGTCGATCGCATCCTTGGTGTTGATGAGCCCATCCGGGAACTGCGGAAGGTGGGTCGCCTTTGCCACGGTGGCGCTGCGGCCGTCCGGCAGGGCGTGCAGGGCGCGCATGCGCTCCGCGATGTCGTCGGCAAAGAGCCTGGCGGCGTCCACGATCTCGTCGAGCTGGAGGTGCAGATCCCTGAAGTTGGTCCCAACGATGTTCCAGTGCGCCTGCTTGCCCTGGATGTGCAGTTCGATCAGGTCCGTCAGGACGGCCTGCATGTTGTTGGTCAGTGTCGGTGAAGCCTTCATGAATCCTCCTCGATTGGTCCAGTGGTTTCGACGCTACCCCAGCCGCCCCGGCACGGGGAGCGCCGGAGCCCGAATTTCACGATCAGCTTACTTACTACTTTGCGGGTCATAAATGATCGGCATTCAAATACCCCTTGCCACACTCCCGCCGCCCGTGCATACTAAATGAACGTCATTCATTTAGTGACGGTCGTCTCACTGGAGTAATCATCATCATGATCGAAATAACCTGCCTCAACGCGCCTGCCTCGCTCGCCCGGACAGCGCCGTCCGGCCGCCCCGCTCTGAGGGTCGGCCTCGTGCAGCACCGCTGGCACAGCAGCGAAGCCGCGCTCCGCGCCGAATTGAACGACGGCATCGACCGGGCTGCACGGCTGGGCGCCACCGTGGTGTTCCTGCCCGAGCTGACCCTCTCCCGCTACCCCGCAGACCAGGTTCCGGAGAATGACCTTGTTCGGCAGGGCCAGGACCGGCCGCGCCCCTCCGACGGCGCCGAGGACCTGCTGACCGGCCCCACCTTCCGCTTCGCGGCCGAGGCCGCCCGCCGGAACGGCATCACCGTCCACGCCTCGCTCTACCAGCACGCCGGCAACCCCGACGGCTCGGATGACGGCCTCGGGCTGAACACCTCCATTCTGGTGTCCCCGGCCGGCGAGCTTCTGGCCCGCACCCACAAGCTGCACATCCCGGTGACCGCCGGATACTACGAGGACAAGTTCTTCCGCCAGGGTCCCGCTGCCGGGGACGCCTACCGGGTCCATGCCCCGGCCGAACTCGGCGGCGCCCGGCTGGGCATGCCCACCTGCTGGGACGAGTGGTTCCCCGAACTGGCCCGCATGTACTCCCTCGGCGGCGCCGAGCTGCTGGTCTACCCGACGGCGATCGGCTCCGAGCCGCTGTTCCCGGACTTTGACACCCAGCCCCTCTGGCAGCAGGTCATCGTGGGCAACGGCATCGCCAACGGCCTGTTCATGGTGGTCCCCAACCGTTGGGGCCAGGAGGGCAGCCTGAACTTCTACGGCTCGTCCTTCATCTCGGACCCCTACGGCCGCATCCTGGTCCAGGCGCCGCGCGACGAGTCGGCGGTCCTCGTGGCCGACCTGGACCTCGACCAGCGCAAGGACTGGCTGACCCTGTTCCCGTTCCTGACCACCCGCCGCCCGGACACCTACGCCCGGCTCACCGAGCCGGTCCGCCCGGAGGAACCGTTCGGCAGCGCCGCCAGGGTTACGACCTCAACCAGCGAGGAAACGGCCTCAACCAGCGAGCGGGTGAACGCGTGAGCACGTGGCGCATGCCGGCCGAAACGGCGCGCCAGGAGCGGCTCTGGATGGCCTTCCCCACCGGCGGCTATACCCTCGGCGACACGGCGGAGGCGGCGCACGCCGCCCGCTCCGTCTGGGCCGCCGTCGCGAACGCCGCCGTCGAGTTTGAACCGGTCACCATGGTGGTTGACCCGTCCGACGTCGAAACCGCCGCCCGCTACCTGTCCCCCGCCGTTGAGGTGCTGACAGCGCAACTCAACGACGCATGGATGCGCGATATCGGTCCGACCTTCGTGCTGGACGGAAACGGCGCCCTCGGCGCCGTCGACTGGGTTTTCAACGGCTGGGGCGCGCAGGACTGGGCCAGCTGGGACAAGGATTCGCTGGTCGCCGCCGAGGTGGCCGGCCGGTCCAGCGCCAGGCACCTCGTGTCCGGGCTGGTCAACGAGGGCGGCGGCATCCAGGTGGACGGCGAAGGCACCGTGCTGGTCACCGAGACGGTGCAGCTGGATCCGGGCCGCAATCCCGGACTCAGCAAGGCCGACATCGAGGCTGAACTGGCCAGGACCATCGGCGCCACAAAGGTGATCTGGCTGCCGCGCGGGCTGACCCGTGACTCGCAGCGGTTCGGAACGCGCGGGCACGTGGACATCGTCGCGGCCATCCCGTCCCCGGGCACGCTGCTGGTCCACTCCCAGCAGAACCCCGCCCACCCGGACTACGAGGTGAGCCGCGAGATCATCAGCTTCCTGTCCTCCACCACGGACGCCGCAGGCCGGGAGTGGACGATCATCGAGGTTCCGGCACCCGTCGCCCTGACGGATCCGGAGGGCTTCGTGGACTACAGCTACATCAACCACGTGGTGGTCAACGGCGGCGTCATCGCCTGCACGTTTTCCGACCCGAACGACGAGAAGGCGCTCCGCATCCTCGCGGACGCATATCCCGGGCGCAAGGTGGTGGGCATCGATGCCCGCGAACTCTTCGCCCGTGGCGGGGGAATTCACTGCATCACCCAGCAGCAGCCCGCTGCCGCCTAGAAAGGGCCTGTCATGAGCCAAACCACGAGCATCCAGCCCGGCGGGAACAGCACTTCCCCGGCTGGCCAAGCAACGCACGGCATCACCGGGAAGGGCCTGAAGGGCGGGCAGCTGGGCCTCCTGGCCGTCGTCGTCCTGGGCATTTCCTCGGTGGCTCCGGCCTACAGCCTCACCAGTTCGCTGGGGCCCGCCGTCGGGACCGTGGGCGTGCAGCTGCCAGCGATCTTTATCGTCGCCTTTATCCCGATGATCCTGGTGGCGTTCGCCTACCGCGAGCTGAACGCCGACTCCCCGGACAGCGGGACCACGTTCACGTGGACCACAAAGGCGTTCGGCCCCTTCGTCGGCTGGATGGGCGGCTGGGGTCTGCTCGCCGCGAACATCATTGTTTTGTCCAACCTGGCAGGCGTCGCGGTGGACTTCTTCTATCTCTTCCTGGCCCAGGTCTTCAACAACCCCGAGCTCGCAGACCTGACCGCCAACACGGCAGTCAATATTGCCACCTGCCTCACGTTCGTGGCCCTCGCCGTCTGGGTCAGCTACCGCGGCCTGCACGCCACCAAGCTCGTGCAATACAGCCTCGTCGGTTTTCAGGTCCTGGTCCTGGTCCTCTTCATCATCATGGCGCTCACGCACGCAGCATCCGGTGACACCGGTACATCCCTCGCGTTCAGTTGGGACTGGTTCAACCCCGCGAAGATCGAGAGCTTTGAGCAGTTCACCGCCGGCATGTCACTGGCCGTCTTCGTCTACTGGGGATGGGACGTGTGCCTGACCGTGAATGAGGAAACCAAAGGCGGCAGGGGCACCGCAGGCAAGGCAGGAACGACGACGGCGATCGCCGTCCTCGCCCTCTACCTCGCAGTGATCGTGGCCACCATGATGGTGGCAGGCACGGGCGCCGACGGTATTGGCCTGAACAACCCGGACAACCAGTCGAATATCTTCGCCGCGCTGGCCTCGCCGGTCATGGGTCCGGTGGCCATCCTGATGTCTCTCGCCGTGCTCTCCGGCACCGCATCGTCCCTGCAGTCCACGATGGCCTCCCCTGCACGCAGCCTGCTTGCGATGGGCCACTACGGCGCCCTGCCGCCGCGTTTCGCGTCGGTCAGCAAGCGCTTCGGGTCCCCCGGCTTCGCAACACTGGTCGCGGGCGGGATCTCCGGCGGTTTCTACGCGGTCATGAAGGTGGTCAGCGAGAACGTCCTCAACGACACCATCCTGGCCCTGGGCCTGATGATCTGCTTCTATTACGGCCTCACCGCCTTCGCCTGCACGTGGTACTTCCGGCACAGCCTGTTCTCCAGCGTCCGCAACTTCTTCATGCGGCTGCTGTTCCCCATGCTGGGCGGGCTGGTCCTCACCGTCGTCTTCATCCAGACCGCCGTCGACAGCTGGGCGCCGGAGTTCGGCAGCGGCTCGGAGATCTTCGGCGTGGGGCTCGTGTTCGTGCTCGGGGTGGGGATCCTGGCCCTCGGAGTCGTCATCATGCTGGTGATGTCGCGGCTGCGGCCGGGCTACTTCCGCGGCGACACCATCCGCCAGGACACCCCCGCGCTGGTGGTTCCCGAATAGCCCCATCCACGTACAGCGATGCCCCGCCTCCCGGACCGGGAGGCGGGGCATCGTTGCTTTTAACTCTGCTCCCCTACTGGGGGCATCTCACCGGCAGTGGGCTCACCAGTAGTGGGCGACGTCGACGACGAGCCGGGAACCGGAGCCGGGACCGTCCAGCGTGTACACCTTGAACGGCAGCCGGGCACGGACGCCCAGTCCAAGGGTGGTGTAACCCTCAAAGCTGCCGGCCCACGCCACCTGCCGGAACGTGTGGTAGCCGGAAACGTTGGTGACCTCCGACCGGTTGGCCGGGGTGAAGGTGGCCTTGCCCGTGGCATTGTCATAGGCCGGCGAGTTGATGGTGAGCTGCAGGAACGCGCCGCCGCGCAGCTTGAGCGGCAGGCCGGAGCCCTCCTGGGCCACCTCGGAAACGTAACGGACGTTGTAGCCCTTGGCTTTGCCCTTGAGGTCGATCACGAGGCGGTCGAAGCAGTAATGCTGCCCGGTACGGACGTTGGTGATGGCTGCGGTGCTCATGGTCTTGTCTGCCTTCGCCAGCGAGCCCCACACCTGCCCGCAGTAGGAGGCTGCCGAGGCGGAGCCCGGAGCCAGCAGGCCCAGTCCAACAGCCAGGAGGATGACTGTGAGCCAGGCGGGAATTTTTTTCATTTGGCCACCCCTTTCGAGTGAGTGTTTGGATAGCTCCAGAGTAGGAGCGCCAAAAGCCCGAAACGAGGGATGTGGCCGGTTCGGGGCGCAACTGTTAATCTCGCAAAATAAGGGTCACGGGGCCGTAATTCCGGGCGGCCTTTTTAGGGCATCGAGAGGCGTTCGTGGCCCTTTCTCCATGCTTCCGTTACCGCAGATAACGGGGCCTTTGCAGCCCGTCGAAGCGGGCGGGAACGCGGGCACAACAAAAGCGAGGCGCCAGCCTCCCCAGTGGGGAGCCGGCGCCTCGCGTGGCTTTGCTCTGTCGGCTGCCTGGCTATGAAGGCTGCCTGGCTGCAAAGCGGGACATGCTAGGAGGGCTGTCTCTTAGCCTTCGCAGTCGTGGCAGTACTTCATGCCGTTCTTTTCTTTGGCCACCTGGGACCGGTGGCGGACCAGGAAGCAGGAGCCACAGGTGAACTCGTCGGACTGCTCGGGAACGACGATGACCGTCAGTTCCTCGTTGGAAAGGTCGGCGCCCGGAAGGTCGATTCCCTCGGCGGTGTCATTCTCGTCGACGTCGATAACGGCGGTCTGGGCACCGCCGCCGCGGGACGCCTGGAGTGCCTCCAGCGATTCGGAGGGAGACTCTTCTTCTGTCTTGCGTGGGGCGTCGTAATCGGTAGCCATAGCGTTGTTCACTTTCGTTGCTGCACAGCGCCATTCAGGCACCTCAGTGAAGCAGTTTAGGTCATTAAGCGGCAACGTCAAGAATAGTGTGGGCAACGCGACACTAATGGGTCTTTTCCGCCGTTCCGCGGCGTTGGCGGCGGCATTTACGCCGGTCCTTGGGGGCGCGGTCTGGCGGGCCGCCGTCGTCGGTCTTAGCCTTGATCTGTTCCTGCATCTGACCATCCTGGATCTAACCACCCAGCAGCGGAGGGCACATGGCTACGAAACTGAACCGCAAGGCACTGGACCACGCGCGCAGCCTCATTAAGAAGGGGAAGGTGCAGAAGGACGTCCGTGACGACTGGAGCGAACATGCTCCCTCGGCCGACGACGAGAATTCCTTCATCGACAAACACGGCTTCGATGAGTTCTCGAAGTGGCACCTCGGGATTGACAGCGAGAAATCAGAGGGCACGAAAGGCAGCGTGAGCTTTCCTTTCGGGGACCTCAAGAAGGTCCACCGCTGCGCCATTATTTCGCTGGAGAGCAGGGCGGCACAGTATGACCATGACGATATCCGCAAGGCCGCCAAGGACCTGCTGGAGGAGATCGACGCCGACTAGCGGCGTGGCTGCCGACGTCCCG
This sequence comes from Arthrobacter globiformis, assembly GCF_046536215.2. GTDB lineage: Bacteria > Actinomycetota > Actinomycetes > Actinomycetales > Micrococcaceae > Arthrobacter > Arthrobacter globiformis_E. Next base: position 2,125,242 of record NZ_CM143421.1, read on the forward strand.
GCGGCCTGCACGAAGGAAACCCCTCCGTTCCGGCGAGGAGCCGGAACGGAGGGGTTTGCGGCCCTGAAGCTCAGCCGTAAGGGTTCAGCCGGTCAGTGCCTCAGCCGCCCGGGGGTCCCTGAAATAGACGTTGCCGGTGACGGCGAAGTCGTATTCGTCCTGCGAGTGGACCAGCCGGCGGGTGCCCACCTCGTCAGTCACCCAGATGATGTGGCCGTCTTCGGTGCGGTCATCGATGACGCCGCCCCAAAGATCCAGTCCCTGGCGGCTGAAAGTAATGACGTCCCCCTGGGCGAGCGACAACCACTTCGCCGTGCGGCTGCTATTCAACCTGCATCTTCCCTTCCAGTTGTACGCGGGTCTGGTTTCAGCCGCGGTTGTACATGACGTGCTTGGTGCGGGAGAAGTCCTCCAGGGCATAGATGGAGAGGTCGCGGCCGTAGCCGGAGCCCTTGAAGCCGCCCCAGGGCACTTCGTTGGCGATGACCAGGTGCGAGTTGACCCAGACGGTGCCGAAGTCGAGCCGGCGGGGCACGGACAGCGAACGGGCGGAGTTGGTGGTCCACACCGACGCGGCGAGCCCGTAGACGGTTTCGTTGGACCGGGTGATGGCCTCCTCGTCGGTGCTGAAGGTTTCCACCGACACCACCGGGCCGAAGATCTCGTTGCTCGTGATGGGAGCGCCGGCGGGCACATCGGTCACGACGGTGGGCTCGACGAAGTAGCCCGGCCCCTCCAGGGCGTTGCCGCCGACGGCGATGGTCAGCCCGTCCTTGCGGATGTCCTCCAGCGCCGCCAGGACCCGCTCGTAGTGGGCCTTGGAGATCATGGAACCGATCTCGACGTCGTCACCCGCACCGGGGGCGCCGACCGAAATCTCGCTCACCTCACGGACCAGCAGCTCGGTGAACTTCTCGGCGACGGACTCGTGGACCAGGACACGGCACGCTGCGCCGCACTCCTGGCCGCCGTTCCAGAACCCCGCGGAGCGCACGCCCTTGGCGGCGGCTTCCAGGTCGGCATCCTCGAACACGACGACGGGTGCCTTGCCGCCCAGTTCCAGGTGGACGCGCTTGACCGTGGCGGCCGCGCTTTCGGCGACCTTCTGGCCGCTGCCGACGCTTCCGGTGATGGCGACGAGGTCCACGTCCGGGTGCTCCGAAATCCGGTTGCCCACCACCCGGCCCGAGCCGGTGACGATGTTCAGGACACCGGCGGGAACCTCGGCGGCGATGAGTTCTGCCAGCTTGAGCGTGGTCAGCGGCGTCTGCTCCGACGGCTTGAGCACCAGGGTGTTGCCGGCGGCCAGGATCGGGGCGATCTTCCACGCAGCCATCAGCAGCGGGTAGTTCCACGGGGTGATCACGCCGACGACGCCGACGGGCTCGCGGAAGACCACGGAGGTGTGGTTCTCTGCGTAGTCGTCCGCGCCGAGCGTGGTGAAGGCCCGGGCGGCGCCGGCCGAGAACCGGAACGTGTCGACCGCGCTCGAGATGTCGTCCTCGGCCACGGCCGCGGGCTTGCCGGTGTTGACGGCTTCCAGGGTTTCGAGCAGTTCGCGGTTGTCCTCGATGATGTCGGCGATGCGCAGCAGGACCGCGGACCTGTCCTTGGGGGTCTTCGCTGCCCAGTCGGCCTTGGCCGCCACGGCTGCGGCGACGGCCGCGTCGACGTCCTCAACGGAGCCGGAGGGAACCTGCATGATGGTTTCCTCGGTGGCCGGATTCACCACATCGGCGGTGGCGTCCGAAACCGGGGCGACGAACTTTCCGCCGATGAACTGGCCGAAAGGCGGCAGGGACGGCGTGGGTGCGTCTCCGGCCCTGCGGACGGTGAACGAGGATGTTTCTGTCGTGGTCATGATTTTTCCTTCAGTCCTTTCTTAGCTAAGCGATGTGCCTACTTGACGGCGGCGGGCGACTTTTCGGTCTCGTGTTCCCAGAACTCGGCTCCTTCGATGCCCAGGGCTTTGGGATCGAAGACGGGGTTCAGGCCCAGCTTCCGCTGGTGTTCGTAGTCGCGGTAGATCTTCCGGACCAGCGGGAACAGGAAGGCCAGGCAGATGAGGTTGACCCAGGCGATCAGGCCGAGCCCGATGTCTCCGGCCGCCCAGACCAGCTTCGCGTTCACCACGGATCCGAAGAACACGATGGCCATGGTGCCGACCTTGAGGAGGGTCTTCCAGCCGTGCCCGCTCTTCCCGTCCAGCAGGTAGAGGAGGTTGGAGTTGGCAACGTAGAAGTAGGCCAGCAGGCAGGTGAAGCCGAAGAGCAGCACGGCGACTGCAACGAACCCGGCTCCCCAGCCCGGGACCAGCGTGTCGATGGCTTCCTGGACCCAGTTGGCGCCGACCGGCACGCCCGGCATGTTGTTGATGATGAAGCCGCCTGAACCGTCCGAGACGTTGTACTTGCCGGAAACCACCATCATGAGGCCGGTGGCCATGCAGATCAGCAGCACGTCGATGTAGATGCTGAAGGTCTGGACCAGGCCCTGCTTTCCGGGGTGTGAGGTCCGTGCTGCCGCAGCCGCGAACGTTGCTTCACCAAGACCGTTGGAGGAGGCGAACACTGCCCGGCGTACGCCCCAGGCGACGGCGGCACCGGCGATGCCGCCGAGGACCGGGTGGATGCCCACTGCGGACTGGAAGATCAGCGCCACAGCGGCCGGAACACTGCCGATGTTGATGCCGATGACGGCGAGCGCCAGGACCAGGTAGCCGATGGCGAGCACCGGGACCAGCGCCTGGGTGACCTTCACCAGGCGGGTGGTGCCGCCAAAGATGACCAGCGCGATCAGCACCGTGACGAGCACGGCGGGGATCCAGCTGTCCAGGCCGAAGGCCAGTTTGGCGCTGGCGGCGATGGTGTTGACCTGGAGGCCGGGGAAGACGAACCCGTACCCGATCACACCCAGGACTGCGACGAGCGCGCCCACCTTGGGCAGCTTCAGGCCGTACTTGATGTAGTACGGCATGCCGCCGATGTCCTCGTTGGCATTGCGGCGGTCCTCGTCCTGGACCTGGCGCTTGAACGTCTGCGACAGGGCGGCCTCCGCGTAGCCGACGGTGCATCCGACGAGGCCGGTGACGGCCATCCAGACGAGGGCGCCCGGGCCGCCGGCACTGACGGCGGTGGCAACACCGGCGATGCTGCCGACGCCGACCCGGCTGGCCAGCGCCAGCACGAGGGCCTGGAAGGAGGACAGGCCTCCCTCGCCGCCTTCGCTGTCCCTCAACTGCCGGAGCATGTCGGGGATTCTCCTGAACTGCACGCCCTTGGTGGCAACCGAGTAGGCGACGCCGAGCCCCAGCACGACGTAGGCCATGGGCGCCCAGATCGCGTCGGAAATGCCGGACAGGAGCTCCGCGAAGTCACCCATCCCTTATCCCACCGTCTGCTTGAGCGAGGAAAGGGCCTGCTCAATGCGTGCGAGGTCCTCGGCGTTGAGATCGGCGGTGGGGCGACGGGGCGAGCCGGCAGGCAGGCCCTGCAGGGTCAGGCCGGCCTTGACGGCCGGGATGAACGGCACGGAGAGGAGCGCGTCAATGACCGGGTACACGCCATTCCACAGTTCCAGGGCTCCCGCCAGGTCGCCTTCGGCAATCAGGCGGCTGACGGCGACGATCTCGTTGGGGACCACGTTGGCGGTGCCGGCCATGACGCCTGCTGCGCCTTCCACCAGTGCGCTGTAGAGGTAGACGTCCCAGCCGATGAAGGTCCCGATGACGTCCGAGTGGTGGTGGATCAGCTGCAGTGCCTGTTCCCAGTTGGCGCTGGAGTCCTTGATGTACTTGATGTTGTCCACTTCTTCGGCGAGCGCGCGGACGGTGGCGGGGTCCAGGTTCACGCCGGTGACTGCCGGGATGTTGTAGAGCATGACCGGGATGCTGACGGAGCGGGCGACGTCCTTGATGTACGAAACCGTTTCCTCCAGGGACAGCGGCTCGTAGTACGGCGTGATGAGCATGAGCACGTCCGCGCCGGCCTTCTCGGCGGCCTGGGACAGACGAATGGCTTCGTCGGTGGAGGTGGCGCCCGTGTTGGCGATGACCGGGACGCGGCCGTTCGCCTGTTCGATGACGGTGTTGATGAGCAGCAGCCGCTCCTCGGAGGAGAGGGCACCGACCTCACCCGTGGAACCGGCTGCGACGACGCCGTCGACGCCGGCCTCGATGGAGCGGTCAACGATGCGGCGCAGGGTGTCGACGTCGATGGCGCCATCCTGGGCGAAGGGGGTGGACAGGGCGGTCAGGACACCGCGGAGGTCGTTGGACATGAGATTCCTCTTCTTAAGTACGGGGTTTAGGTACGGGTGAAAAACGGGGGTTGGTTCGCGCGACGGCCGCTGTCAGGCGACGATCGAGAGGCCGGACTGCGGCGGGGCCTGGCGGTGCGTGGCCAGCAGGCTGGCGGCCTCCTGCGCTGCCGAGAACCCTGTGGTGATGGAGCTTTCGGTGTAGAGGGTTCCGAGGTAGTCGCCGGCCAGGAACACCCGGTCGGTGCCCCGCATGAGGGTGGACTGGATCTTGGCCCGGCCCGGGAAGCAGTAGGGGGAAGCAACCTTCCAGCGGTCGGTCTTGGCTTCGACGACGCTGTCGGCGAACCCGTGGCCGAGGACCTGGTCGAGGTCGGTGAGGTGGGTCTTGATGACTTCCTCGTCGCTCTTGTCCAGCAGGGCCTTTCCGAGGCTGGCCGGCGAGAACGTCATGAAGCTGCCGCCGGGCTTCCGCACGGACTCGGTGCCGCGGACGATGCTTGCCTGGTTCAGGGCGATCGCAAACGAGCGCTTCGGCGCCGCGATGGCGTAGATGTCGTCCCAGGGCCGTGCCGAGGTCTCGTTGGTCAGGAACGCCGTGCTGACGTGCGGGCCGTACTTGATCTGGCTGAGCGCGCCGCGCAGTTCCTCCGGAAGGTCCACGCCGATCCGGTGCGACACGTCGGCGGTGGTCGCGAGGACAACAGTGCGGGCCTCCACCTCGTGGTCGACTCCGCCCTGGGTGTACCGGACAACGACGGAATCCTTCTTGTGCACGACTTCCTGCACGACGGCACCGAGCTGGATGCGGTTGCCGAGGGATGCTGCGACCGATTCGGTGAGGGTGGACGGGCCGCCGACGATGCCCTGGCTGAGGCCCTGGCCGATGCCCAGCACCAGGCTGAAATATCCGATGCCGGCGCCGGCGGAGATCTCGTCCATGTCACCGGCCGAGCGGGTGACGGTGGTCTTGAACAGCGCGGCTGCATCCTCTGACAGGTCTCCGATGAAGTCCTGGAACGAGCTGGTGTTCTCGAAGTCGTAGATGCGCTGCTGCCGCATGGCACCGGACTCCCCGGTGCGCTTCCGGACGACGCCCGTGTACTTGGCGACGCCGCTGACAACCTTCATGCCGGCCTTCAGCGTGTCGATGCGGGACGACAGGGACATCGGGATGCGGAACGGGTACGTGGCGATGTGCCCCTTGCGGATGAACTTGCCGTTCATGGACAGGGCCTGGAGCGAGCCCGGAATGTTCACGGCCGTCACTCCGACCTCGTTGAGCAGTGCGTCCGTGGAGGATCCTGCGCCGGCGAAAACGTGCCCGCCCCAGTTCAGCCAGTAGGCACCGCGGCGCTCCGAGCGGATCCGTCCGCCGACGCGGTGCTCCGACTCCAGAACAACAGTGTCCCAGTGCCGCAGCCGCCATGCTGCTGACAGGCCAGCGAGTCCAGCGCCGACGATGACTACATCTTTCATGATTTTGAACTTTCTTACTCAGGTATCCAGGGGGCCGGGGCTGCCGACTTCGGCTGCCGTCCGGCGGTGGGAAAGTATGTGGGTGGCAATGTGGGTCCTGGAGCGGGGTGTGCCCCTAGTCACAAATTAAAGATACATCATTGTATGATTAATGCAATAGCTTTTTTGCGGATGCGCGAAAGTGCTACGGAGGAGAAGACGGAATCACCGCCACCGCGGAACGTCCGCCGGCCTCACCAGAACGACGGCGGCCGGTCACCTCACAAGGTGACCGGGCCGCCGTCGTGCTCCCCTTAGCCCTCCCGAGTTTTTGTCCAGATAATGGCCGCTAAGCCGCCCGGAAGTCGCGATACGTGGACAAAAACTCCTCCCCTTGGGGCAGGATGTGACTCATGGCGATTGACGTGCGCGCGGTGCGCGAGCAGACCCGCGGGGTCCTCAACGTGGCCCACCTGAACAACGCGGGAAGCGCGCTCGTCCCCCGCCCCGTGGCGGAGACCGTGGTGGGGCATCTGCGACGCGAGGAGGCAATCGGCGGTTATGAAGCGGCGGAGGAGGCGGCCGGCCGGCTGCAGAACGTGTATTCCTCCGTGGCGCGGCTGATCGGCGCACGGCCGGAAGAGATCGCCCTTGCCGAGAGCGGCAGCCGGGCGTGGGCCGTGGCGATGCACAGCTTTCCGTTTGTCCCCGGCTCACGGCTGCTGATAGGCCGCTCGGAGTATTCAGGCAACGCCATGGCGCTGCGGCAACTTGCGCGCAGGAACGACCTGCAGATTGAGGTTCTCGACGACGATCCCTACGGGCAGGTCGATGTGGAACATCTTCAGCGGGAGCTTGAGCGCGGAAACGTGACCATGGTCGCGTTGACGCATGTGCCCATGGCGGACGGCCTGGTCAATCCGGCAGCGGAGGTGGGCCGGCGTTGCCGCGCCGCCGGGGTGCTGTTTGTGCTCGACGCGTGCCAGTCTGTGGGCCAGATGCCGTTGGACGTGGAGACCTTGGGCTGTGATGTGCTGGCCGGAACGGGTCGGAAGTTCCTCCGGGGCCCGCGCGGCACCGCGTTCCTGTATGTGCGCGCCTCGGTTCTGGAGCGGTTTGACCCGCTCGCCCTGGACGGGCTGTCTGCCTATTCCTCCGGCGCCGAGGGTTTTGAAATCCGCGGCGATGCCCGGCGTTTTGAGAGCTGGGAGGCCAGCATCGCCGGAAGGCTGGGCCTGGGCCGCGCCGTCGACTACGCCTTGGACCTGGGTCTGGAGGCTGTGCAGGAGCGCGTGGGCTCCCTGGCGGAGCAACTGCGGACCGAGCTGGCAGCGGTTCCGGCGGTTACCGTCCACGACCACGGCATCACCCGGTGCGGCATCGTGACGTTCTCCGTGAACGGACACGAGGCGGGGAACATCAGGGCACTGTTGGGCGAGCACCAAATAAATGTCTCGGTGGCTCCCCGGCCCTCAGGCGAGGTCCAGTCCATCCTCACCGGAAGCTCCCACGTGGCGGAAACGGTGGTCCGCGCCTCAGTGCACTACTACAACACCGAGAACGAGATCCTGCAGCTGGTGGAACTCCTCCCCCGGTGAGCAGGTCCGCTCCGCCGCATGGTGTCTGCGCAGCCGGACAGCCTAGACGGCTTCCGCGAGCGTCATGGCGTAGCGGTTCTGGCTGTCGGTCCACTGCCCTGCGATGGAGAAACCGGCCGATTCGAGCTCGCGCGCCACTCCCTCGAGCCGGAACTTCGCCGAAATCTCGGTGCGGAGTTCCTCGCCTTCGTCGAACCTGACCTCCAGGCCCACACCCGGCAGGCGCACGAGCATCGGCTTCGTCGCCCGCAGCCGCATTTCAATCCACTCTTCCTCGGGCATCCACACTGCGACATGATCAAACGCCATCACCTCGAAATCGGCACCCAGCTGGGCGTTGAGGACGCGGAGCACGTTCCGGTTGAACTCGGCGGTGACCCCCTCGGCGTCGGCGTATGCCGGAACCAGGATGTGCGGTGACTTCACCAGGTCCGTTCCGAGAAGCAGCGAACCGCCCTCTTCGCCGAGCAGCTCGCGGATCCCCACGAGAAAGCGCGCCCTGGCCGCCGGCTCAAAATTGCCGATGGTGCCGCCCAGAAACGCCACCATGCGGCGCCCGTTGTGCGGCAGCACGTGCAGCTGGGTTTCGAAGTCCGCTGCCACTGCCTCCAGCCGAAGGTCTGGGAAGGCGGGCGCCAGTTCGTTCCGCGCATCCAGCAGTGCGCTGTCGCTGACGTCCACCGCGACGTAGCGGCGAAGAGGCCCCGCCTTCCGCAGCGCATCCAGCAGCAGCGGGGTCTTCCTGGACGATCCGGAACCTAGTTCGATCAGCGTTTCCGCCGGGCTCGCGGCCGCCATCTCAGCGGCGAAAAGCTCCAGCACTTCACGTTCGGCCCGTGTCGGATAGTACTCCGGCAGGTCCGTGATGCGCTCGAACAATGCGCTGCCGAGTTTGTCATAGAACCACTTGGGCGGCAGCGTTTTGGGTGACGTGCCGAGCCCGGCACACACATCGGCGCGCAGGGTTCGCTCCAGGTGGTCCGGGGGCAGGTGGTGGACGATGTCGCTGCGGTCGGCGGAGAGGCTCATGTGGCTGCGTGCTCCTTCGTAAGAGTCGGAATGGGACAAACTTCGACGTGGCCGGGGGTGGCTGTCAGGAGGGAATTGTCCGGGACCTCCTGCCACCCTGGGCCCTCATCGGAAGGCTCGCTGGCGACGACCACGCCTCCCGGACCGGCCCGCCAAAAGAGGCTGTCCCCGGCGGCTGTGGCCGCGATGGCTGTTCCGTCGGTGAGCAGAAAGTTGAATCTTCCACCGGCAACTGAGGAGACAGCGCTGACCACCTGCATCAGAGCCTCTCCGGCGGAGGCGCCGGCGGCAAGCCGCTCCTGGACGAGGGCCCAGAGCAACGCCGAATCGACCTGCGCTTCCATGGCCAGCAGGCGTGCGGGCGGGAGCGAAGCAGCCAGTTCCTCCAGCGCATGCGGCCAGTCCTCCACCCGGCCGTTGTGGCTAAAGAGCCAGGGGCCGTGCGCGTACGGCGCTGCCGCTGACTCGTCCGGCGGCATCCCCGGCGTCGCCGACCTCACCGCTGCCAGTACCGCCGCACTGGAGGTGACCCGGGCGACGTCGGCAAAGGACCTGTCCGCCCAGATCGGGACGGAACGGCGGTAGCGGGCGGGCACGGGATCGCCCGGGGCGTACCATCCGACGCCGAAACCGTCGGCGTTGACAGTCCCGTACCGCTGGCGGCGCGGTGCCCACGACTGCGCCAAAAGTCCATGGTCGGGGACAAGCAGCAGCTCGGCCAGCGGCACCGGCGTCCCGATGTAGGCGAGATGGCGGCACATGGGCTAGCAATCCTCCGCCGGCGACGCGTCGCGCGCCGTGCGGAATCCGGTAAAGATCTGCCGGCGGATCGGGTAGTCCCAGTTCCGGAAGGTACCCCTGCAGGCGGCAGGATCCACGGCCCAGGACCCGCCCCGGAGCACCTTGTAGTCGGACCCGAAGAACACCTCGCTGTATTCCGGATAGGGGAATGCGCTGAATCCCGGATACGGGCCGAAGTCGCTGGACACCCATTCCCAGACGTCGCCGATAAGCTGCCGCACCCCCATCGGGGAGGCCCCCGCGGGAAAGGAACCGGCCGGGGCCGGCCGGAGGGCTGCCCCGCCAAGGTTGGCGTGATGTGGTGCAGGATCGTCGTCTCCCCAGGGATAGCGCCTCGACCGCCCTGACCGGGGATCGTAGCGCGCTGCTTTTTCCCATTCGGCTTCGGTCGGGAGCCGGCGCCCCGCCCAGCGTGCGTACGCGTCCGCTTCGAACCAGCTCACGTGCTGCACCGGCTCATCGTCCGGCACGCGTTCCACGACGCCGAATCTGGTCCGGCACCACCCGTCGCCGTCGCGTTCCCAGTACTTGGGAGCCACCAAGCCGGCCTCCACGCAATGCTTCCAGCCATCCTGGCTCCACCAGCGGGGGTTCCGGTAGCCGCCGTCCTCGATGAAGTGCCGGTACGCGCCGTTGGTCACCGGGACGGTATCGATCCAGTAGCCAGGCACCTCCACGGTATGTGCCGGCCGTTCATTGTCCAGCGCCCATGGTTCCACCGACGTCCCCATGGTGAATTCCCCTGCAGGGACCAGCACCTCCCTGGCCAAGGCATGCAGGTCCGAGGGGCGGCTGCCGGCGTCCAGGGGCCGGCCGTGGAGGACCGGCGCGCCGGTCCGGAGCTGGTGCGTGGCGAGCATCGTTTCGTCGTGCTGCTGCTCGTGCTGGATGATCATTCCGAACGCGAAGCCCCGGTGCACCAGCGGTGCGCCCTCGAGGGGCGTACGGTCCAGGATGTCGAGCGCCTTGTCCCGGACCTGGGCGATGTACCTGCGGGACTCCGCCGGTGAGAGCAGCGGCAGCGAGGGCCGGCTGCTGCGGGAGTGCTGGAACGCGTCGTACATCTCGTCGATATCGCACCGCAGCGGTTCCATTTTGCCCACATCGCGTACCAGCCAGATTTCCTCCTGGCTCCCTACATGAGCCAGGTCCCACACCAGCGGTGACATCAGCGGCGAGTGCTGCTTCAGAAGATCCTCGTCGTCGCAGTCGGTCAGCGCATGGGTGCGGTTCCGGGCACGTTCCAGCCCTTCGGCGATGAAGGTCCTGAGCGTTTCGGGGTCGGCAGGGGCCCCGGGCAGGTCATTTGGCATCGGCGAAAGCCTCCCTTGGCTCCGGTTCGGCAAACCAGTTGCCGGTTCGTTCCCACAGGTCCAGTCGCTCCTGGCCCGGGCACCGGCCCCTCGCCGTATTGCGCTCGACGAAGTCTTCGGCCAGGTTCCGGGTGGTGGCGTCCGCCCCCAGGCGCGGCAGCGCGTTGAGTGCCGCCTCGGCGCAAAGCCGGGCGGCCCCGGCAAGCCCCGGATTCGTCAACCCTTCGCGGGCGGCCGTCCGCATCGGGTCGGGCAGCGACGTCAGGGGTGCGCAGGCGTCTGCGGCGAGGTCGGCGGCGTGTTCGTCGTCCATGAGCGCGGCGACTATCGCAGCGACGGGCTCCCAGTCCTGGCCCGCCTGTGCATCGATCACGCGGAGTTCCAGAAATCCGCGTGGCCGGACGGGCGGGAAAAGCGTTGTGAGGTGGTATTGCAGATCGCCCAGTGTGGCAGGCCTGGGCCCTCGCCCGCCAAGCCAGTCCCGCATCGTCAGCCCCTGCGGCGGGTCCCAGCAGGGCCCCTGTGACGGGATGCAGAGGACCAGCGCGTCGAGCGCGTAGCGCGCCCACGCCCACCGGGGATCCGCCGAGCTTGGGACCGCTGCGGTCCGGGTCGGGTCAATGGCCAGCCAGGTGCGCTGGCGGTTGCTCTGCCATCCGTTGGGGACGCCGTGCAGGAAGGGCGAGTTGGCAAACATGGCGACGAGGACCGGCAGGAGATTGTGCAACCGTGCCCAGCGTTGCGCGGCGCCCGTGGATGCGGGACTATCGAATCCGGCTTCCAGGGAAATCTGAAGTGAAGCTGTGGAGCACATCATCGTGCGTCCGGCGGGACCGAAACCGTCAAAGTGCCGCTCCATCGCGGCGTACCGCGGATGCTCCAGTGACCGCACAGCCGGGCGTCCGGCATCCAGGGCGGCCGAACCGAAGAACAGGCCGGCATCCGAAAGCCGGGTCTCAACGGCCGCGAGGTCTTTCCGTGTGGCTTCGACGAGAGCGGCAAGACCGGGGGCGCAGGCGGAGCTCACCTCCAGCTGGCCGCCGGGTTCGAAGGTGATCACTCCCCCGCCGGGCAGCTCCTCCGCCGAGGCCGCCATGGCCTCACGAACACGCGCCACCGTAACGGGGGTCTGTGGATCAGCTGCGTCGTGGACCAGCCGCTCGACCTCCACGCCGGCAGCACCCGGCGGTCCGGTCTTGAAGCACACGGAGGCCACATACACTTCGGCGTCGGACTCGGATAGGGGGCGGATGTCGCGCCCGGCCTGCAAAGCGGAGGTCACGTGCCACTCCTTCGACGTCGGTGTCTTCTGGCGGCAAGCTAAACAGCCCCCTTCCAGCCTTGTCAACGGTTTATGCGGCCGCACAAAAGTGCTACGGAGGACCAAACGGGAGGCCCTGCCAGGCACGTCGGCTGAGCTCACCAGTACGACGCCGGCCGGTCACCTCACGAGGTGACCGGCCGGCGTCGTACTTCCCTTGGCCCTCTCCCGAGTTTTTGTCCAGATAATGGCCGCTAAACCGCCCGGAAGTCGCGATACGTGGACAAAAACTCCTCCCGAAGGCTGGTTCAATTCATATGGGCGGGCGCCGCCGTCGTTAGTGTGCGTACCCGGCGGCCGCTTCGGTGAGCGACTTGCCCTTGGTCTCCGGCGCGAGCCACTGGGACAGCGCGGCGCCGGCCAGGGCGACGAAGGCGGCGATCAGCATGGTGGGGCCGGGACCGAGGTTCTCCATCGACAGCGGCATCAGGAACGTTCCGATGCCCGCCCCGATCCGGCTGACGGCGGCCGCGAAGCCCGTACCGATGCCCCGGATCTCGGTGGGGAGAACCTCGCCCGGGTAGACGTTGGTCAGCGTGTTGTACCCGGCGTTGAAGAACGAGAAGACCAGGAACAGGACGAGCACCACCGGCGCCGGCGCTCCGGCCCACAGGCCGATGACGGCGAGGACGACGGCGCACAGCCACTGCGTGGGAACGGTCAGGACCCGGCGGCCGGCCTTGTCGATCAGCAGGAACGTGATGACCACACCGGCCAGGGCGACGGCGGAGAGTCCGACGCCGCCGGCCAGGCCGCCGGCGAGGCCGTACTGGTCCAGGACGCTGTCGGCGAAGGTGGCGATGGCGAAGTACGGCGTCACGGCGCAGAACCAGAAGCCTGAGATGAAGAGCGTGGAGCGCCAGTATTCCTTGGAGAACAGCATCCCGAAGCTGCCCTTGCGGACGTCCTCGTGCTGGACGTCGTCAAGCGCGTCCTCCGGCATGTACTTGTAGGCAAGGGCACGGGCTTCGTCCTTGCGGCCCACGCTCCAGAGCCAGCGGGGTGACTCCGGCATGCCGAGCCGTGCCAGGAACAGGGCGACTGCAATGAAGGTGCTCGTTCCCAGGATGAAGTGCCAGCTCAGGTTGGTAAATTCGGTGAGCAGATGGCCGATCAGGAACGCGATCATGAACCCGGCGTACCAGGCGATGCCCATGGCACCCATGAGCCGGCCCCGCAGGTGGGTGGGTGAGAACTCCGCCATCAGGGGCCAGCCCACGGCGTATTCGGTGCCGATGGCGATGCCCATCAGCAGCCGCACAACGAGCAGCCATGCCGGCGAGTCGATGAAGAACTGCATGCCCGACGCAACGGCGAACAGGGCGATGTCGAACATGAAGATCGGCTTGCGGCCCCACTTATCGGAGATCCAGCCGCCCACAGGCGAACCGACCAGGATGCCGATCAGCGCGGCTGCGGCGATGAGTCCCTGCCACAGCGCCGTGAGCTGCAGGTCCTTGGCCATCGTGCCGCTTACCGGGCCGATGATGCCGAGGACGTAGCCGTCCAGGAACATGCCGCCGATCAGGACCGTGACCATTCTGATGAGGAAGCGTCGCTTGCTGGCCGTCGTGGCCAGGCCACGTTGGGCTGTTGGATTCTTCATGGATGACATCGTCGTCACTCCTGCGTGTTGGGGAGGAAAGAGTGGATTTGGTTTTATTCTGCGGCGGGTTTGGCCGGCAGATGAGGGGCGCGGGGCTGGGCGCCTCGGCGAGTCGAGTGTGGCTCGAGTCACAACTTAAAGATACATCATTGTATGATTAATGCAATAGCTTTATTGCGGACGCGTCGACCGACCTGACCCACAACGACGCCGGCCGGCCACCCGCAATGGCCGGCCGGCGTCGTCCGTCCCTTAAATCTCTCGAGTTTTTGTCCAGATATTGGCCGCTAAGGCCCCCGGAAGTCGCGATACGTGGACGAAAACTCCTTCCGAAGATGCAGCGCCTCCCGGGGTAGGTCGGGTCTTAGTGCGAGTATCCTGCTGCCGCCTCGGTCAGGCTCAGGCCCTTGGTTTCCGGAGCCAGCCATTGGGACAGTCCCGCGCCGGCGAGTGCGACGACGGCGGCTATCAGCATGGTCGGGCCGGGGCCGAAGTTCTCCATCGATATCGGCATCAGGAAGATGCCGATTCCGGCACCGATGCGGCTAAAAGCGGCCGCGAAGCCGGTTCCGATCCCCCGGATCTCTGTCGGAAGGACCTCGCTCGGGTACACGCCCGTCAACGCGTTGTACATCGCGTTGAAGAACGAGAAGATCAGGAAGAGGATGAGCACGACGGGCGCAGGCGCGCCCGCCCACAGCCCGATGACCGCCAGCACGACGCCGCACAGCCATTGTGTGGGGACGGTCAGGATGCGGCGTCCGGCTTTGTCGATCAGCAGGAAGGTGATGATGACCCCGGCCAGGGCGAGGGCCGAGAGTCCGACGCCGCCGGCGAGCCCGCCCGCGAGGCCGTACTGGTTCAGGACGCTGTCGGCGAAGGTCGCGATGGCGAAGTACGGTGTCACGGCGCAGAACCAGAACCCGGAGATGAACAGCGTGGCCCGCCAGTACTGCCTGGAAAAGAGCATCCTGAAGCTGCCCTTCCGGACATCCTCGTGCTGCACATCGTCCAGCGCGTCCTCCGGCATGTACTTGTAGGCCAGGGCGCGGGCCTCGTCCTTGCGGCCAACGCTCCACAGCCAGCGTGGCGACTCCGGCAGGCCGATCCGCCCGAGGAACAGGGCCACCGCGATGAACGTGCTCGTTCCCAGGATGAAGTGCCAGCTCAGGTTCGTGTACTCGCTCAGCAGATGCCCGATGAGGAATGCCAGCATGAAACCGCCGTACCAGGCGATCTGCATTGCGCCCAGGAGGCGGCCCCGCAGATGGGTCGGTGAGAACTCACCCATCAGCGGCCACCCGACGGCATACTCGGCGCCGATCGCGATGCCCATCAGCAGCCGGACCACGATGAGCCAGACCGGTGAGTCGATGAAGAACTGCATGCCGGACGCGATGGCGAACAGGCCGACGTCGAACATGAAGATGGGCTTCCGGCCCCACTTGTCCGCCGCCCAGCCACCCAGAGGGGAGCCGACCAGGATCCCGATCAGGGCTGCCGCCGCGATCAGACCCTGCCAGACCGCGGTGAGCTGCAGGTCCTCGGTCATCCTGCCGGTCACCGGCCCCAGGATGCCGAGCACGTAGCCGTCAAGGAACATGCCGCCGACCAGCACGGTGACCATTCTGATCAGGAAGCGTCGTTTGCTTGCCGGTGAGGCCTCGTTCCGACGGGAAGTTGCATTGCGCATGTTTGGCACTGGTCACTCCTGACGGTTCGGGAAGGGAATAGCTCCGGTCCGTCTGCTTCTTTGGCGGTGTCCCCGGAGCATCCAGACCACGAGGACCCCCTTTCATGGTCCGGCAGGATGAAGCGTACGTCCATCACGAATGCCTCGAACCAAGCGGAGGTCCCGGCGCGTTACTTGGCGTTCGCGGGGCCGTGAATGGCCTCCCATGCCGGGGACGGCATGCCCGTCGGCTTGGAGCCGTCAGATGGTGAGCACCAGCTTGCCGGACACCTGCCCATCTTCCAGCAAGCGGAGCGCGTCCTTCGCCTCAGCTAGCGTAAAGGTCCGGTCGAGGGCCGGCGCTACTTTGCCGTCCTCGATGAGAGGGGTGAGTTCCTGGAGTTCGGCGGCACGGACCAGGCCGAGGAACGTGGTCAGCCGTTGGCGGATGAAGGGTGAGAGCGCCAGGGCGCCTAGCTGGCGGTGCAGGCCTCCGGTCAGTTTCCCGCCGCCCTCACCGCCGGTGATGACGGCCGTTCCGGTAGTCGTTAGGGCGCGGCGCAGGCGTCGGATCGGCGGGTTTCCCGCGATGTCCAGGATGAGGTCGTACGGGCCGGAGTCGGCGAAGTCCTCACGGGTGTAGTCGATGACATGGTCCGCGCCGAGGGTGCGGACAAACTCGACCTTGCCGGTACTGCAGACTCCGGTGACCTGCGCCCCGTAGGCCTTGGCCAGCTGGACCGCGTAGCTGCCCACGCCGCCGGACGCGCCGGTCACCAGCACCTTTTGCCCCTCCCTGAGTTTCCCGGCGCGCAGGCCCTGGAGTGCAGTGACAGCGGAGACCGGCACCGCCGCAGCCTGCTCGAAGGAGAGTGACTGGGGCTTCGCGGCCAGTTTGGCCTCGGACGAAACTGCGTATTCCGCGTAGGAACCACGGCCGCTGCCGTACACCGCGTCGCCGACGGCGAACTGTGTGACGCCGGGACCCACGGCCTCTACGGTTCCTGCGAGATCCAGGCCCTGAACCGGGTCCCTCGGCTTCCGGAAGCCAAACGCGAGACGGCCCAGGTACGGCAGGCCGGTCATCATGTGCCAGACCCCGCGGTCGACGCCGGCAGCCCTGACCCGGACGAGCACGTCGCCGCCTTTGACAACGGGACGGGGCACGCGCGCCAGGCGCAGCACCTCCGGCCCTCCGTAGGTGTCCCGAACGATAGCGCGCATGTCCTCCACGGTTTCGGTGCCCTGTTGTTCAGAGCGCTCCTGCGTTTTCATGACGTTCCCTTCTGTTCCTTGCAGGTGTTTTCGTACGCTGTACGAAAAGGGTATCGTACAGTGTACGGAAGTGGAAGACTTGGGAAGGGCGAATAATGAAGGACGCAGCCGCGGGCAACGGGGACCGGCCGGGGCTCAGCAGGGAGAAGGTCCTGCAGAAGGCTCTGGAGTTAGCGGACCGGGAGGGTATCGCCGCCCTGTCAATACGTTCTCTCGCCCAGAAGATGGGCACCAAGCCGATGACCCTGTACTACTACGTGGCCAACAAGGACGAGATCCTTGACGGCCTCGTGGACCTGGTTTTCACCGAAATCGAAACACCGGAGGCTGGAGGGGACTGGAAGGAACAGATGCATCGCAGGGCCCATTCGGCGCGCAAAGTGCTGCGGCGGCATCCCTGGGCGATCGGGCTTCTCGAATCCCGCAAAGCTCCCGGCCCGGCGACCCTCAAACACCACGAGGCAACGCTGGCGACATTGCGTGCAGCGGGCTTTACCGTGCAACAGACCGCCCGGGCCTACTCGCTGCTGGACAGCTACATCTACGGATTCGCCCTCCAGGAAGCCTCGCTGCCCCTAGCAGGAAGTGGACCGATGGCGGAGGTGGCCGGCCCCATAATGGAACGGTTCGCGACCGGGGAATACCCGCATATGGTGGAGATCGCCACGGAGGTGGTCATGCAGCCCGGCTACGACTACGGAAACGAATTCGCCTACGGGCTGGAGTTGATCCTCAACGCGTTAGAGCCGGCACCGGCTGGCTAGCGATGATGTTTGGCCGCATCGAACTAACACTGCAGGCCAAAGCCAAAAGAACGAGCCCCCTGTCGGATTCGAACCGACGACCCCCGCTTTACAAGAGCGGTGCTCTGGCCAACTGAGCTAAGGAGGCGTGCCCGTCAGGGCGGGCGCCGCTATGGCGCTAGATAAGGTTAGCCCAAGGACCGCCCGCCCGTAAAAACGGGCCCAAGGGTTTAACGGGCAGTGGCCCGGCCCCCGGAAAAATCCGGGGAGCCGGGCCACTGCCAGGAATGAACGCTTAGGCCTTGGCCTTGATGGCCGCGTCGACGAAGGCCGGGAACTCGGTCTGGGCGCTGTCGCCCTTGCCCCACTGCTTGCCGTCCACGAGGACCGTCGGTGTACCGGTCACACCGATGGCCGCGGCTTCCTGGGTGGTGTACTTGACCCACGGGCGGTAGGTCTTGTTCTCCACGCAGGAGTCGATGCTCTTGGCCCCGACGTCCTTGGCCAGCTTCTTCAGCTCGTCGTCGGAGAGGCCGGCGCTGCCTTCGGCCGGCTGCTTGTCGAAGAGCGCATTCACGAAGTCGGAGTACTTCTCAGGCGATTCGTTCACCACGCAGGCGGCGGCGTTGGCTGCGCGGGAGGAGTAGTTGGTGGTGGAGCGGCTGTCCAGGAAGCCCAGGGCCCGGTACTCCACGGTGATCTTGCCTTCGTCACGCAGCTTCGTCAGGGTCTCGTTGTACGTCGCCTCGAAGTTCTTGCAGACAGGGCAGATGAAGTCGATGTAAAGGACCACCTTCACCGGCTTGCCCTTTTCGGCCTCCGCGCCCGGCGCCGTGACGGTGGCCGGTGCCGAGGCTGCCGGCGACGGGATGTCCGCAACGTTCACATTCGCAGCGGGGGACTTTGCCACCTCGGTGCCCTTGAGCAGGGTGATGCCGCCGTGGACGTTGCCGTTGGCCGGGGTGGGGCCCTGGTCCGCCACCGGGGCGTTGTTCTTCAGGCTGGTGGTCACCACCAGCGCGACGACGGCGAGGATGGCCACGACGGCCACCACGATGCCCCAGCCAATGAGCAGTTTGTTCCGCTTGTCCTTTTTAAGCTGCGCCTCCCGGATTTCGCGGGCCTTCTCGCGGGCCTCGGCCGTGCGTTCTGCTTTGGACTTGCGGGGTTCGTTTGCGGGGCTCATTAGTTCCTCGTGTCGTACGGACAAGTGCGGGCCACCAGGGGCAACTCCCCCAGTTTAGGGGAGAACCCTGGAGCTTGCGCTTTCAAGTATTCGTTTCAGCCTGACCAACGGACGAATGGCCCCTAAGATTCCGGCCCGATAGGGTTGATGAGAGTCACAAGCAACCTTAGGGAGCCCCCATGCACGGAGCCGTAAGCGACAAATCCGACACAAAAACGGAAAGCTCGGCTGTGCCCGGCGGCAGCTCGGACGCCACGAACGGCCCCTCGAAGGACGCCACGAAGTACGACTTCATGGTGGTCTCCAACCGCTTGCCCGTTGACCGTTGCGCCCCGGGAGAGCCCGGCGATGACGGCTCCGGCTGGCGCCGCTCCCCCGGCGGCCTCGTCACTGCCCTCGCCCCCATGATGACCCGGACCGACGGCGCCTGGGTCGGCTGGCACGGTGCCGCCGATGAGACCGTCGAACCGTTCAGCCACGGCGGCATGGACCTCGTCCCGGTGCAGCTCAGCAGCGATGACGTTGAGTTGTATTACGAAGGTTTCTCCAATGCGACGCTGTGGCCCCTGTACCACGATGTCATCGCCCCGCCGGAGTTCCACAGAACCTGGTGGGACGCCTACCGCACGGTGAACAGAAGGTTCGCCGACGCCGTCGTACGCACTGCCGACGAGGGCGCAACCGTCTGGGTGCAGGACTACCAGCTTCAGCTGGTGCCGCGGATGCTGCGCCAGGCACGGCCGGACCTGAAGATCGGGTTCTTCAACCACATTCCCTTCCCGCCGCCGGAAATCTTCGCCCAGCTCCCCTGGCGCCAGGCCATCATCGACGGGCTGCTCGGCGCCGACCTGGTGGGCTTCCAGCGCAGCAGCGACGCCGGCAACTTCATGCGGTCGGCCCGGCGCTTCCTGGGCGCCAGCGTCAAGCAGCAGCAGGTCCACGTCAAGGACGCCGACGGCGATCTCACCCACATCGCCCGCGCCCAGGCCTTCCCCATCTCCATCGATGTCCAGCACATCACCGAACTGGCGCAGAAGCCGGAAATCATCGAACGCGCCCGACAGATCCGGCAGGACCTCGGCAACCCCAAGACCATCCTGCTCGGCGTGGACCGGCTGGACTACACCAAGGGCATCGGCCACCGCCTCAAGGCCTACGAGGAGCTCCTGAACGAGGGCAAACTCCAGGTGGGAGACGCGACGCTGATCCAGGTTGCCAGCCCCAGCCGCGAGCGCGTGGAGCAGTACCGGCTCCTGCGTGAAGAGGTTGAGGGCACCGTGGGCCACATCAACGGCACCTACGACACCATCGAGAACACGGCGGTCCGCTACCTGCACCACAGCTACCCGGTGGAGGAAATGGTGGCGCTCTACCTCGCGGCGGACGTCATGCTGGTCACCGCGCTCCGTGACGGCATGAACCTGGTCGCCAAAGAGTACGTCACAGCCCGCACCAACAACGACGGCGCCTTGGTGCTCAGCGAGTTCGCCGGTGCCGCAGACCAGCTCAAGCAGGCGCTGCTCATGAACCCGCACGACATCGACGGCCTCAAGGACGCCGTGATGCGGGCGGTCAGGATGGCCCCCAAGGAAGCCGCCCGCCGCATGCGCTCCATGCGCAAGCAGATCCTGGACCACGACGTCGACCACTGGTCAGCCGACTTCCTGAACGCCCTCAACGAAAAGGTAATCCGCGATGACTCCTGAGGCAGACCACACCGGCAGCACCCAACTGACCCTGGCCCCCGAACTGCTCGAGGCGCTGCGCCGCATCGCCGGCACGGACCACCTGCTGGTGGCCATGGACTTCGACGGCACCATCTCCCCCATCGTGGACCACGCCGGGGACGCGCGCCCGCTCCCCCGCTCGGCTGCCGCCTTCGCCGAACTGACCGCACTGCCGCGTACGACGACGGCACTCATCTCCGGGCGGGCACTGGACAGTCTGCGGGCGGTCGCCTCCCCGCCGGAGGAGACCCTGCTGATCGGAAGCCACGGCGCCGAGGCATGGCTGGGCCCGGGCTCGGCGCCGCTGACGCTCGACCCGGAGCAGCTGTCACTCCTCGAGGAAGTCCGGGGCATCCTGGCGGAGATCGCTGAACTGGCCCCCGGAACCGTCCTGGAGGAGAAGCCCGCCGGCGTCGTGCTCCACACGCGGCTGGCGGCGGACGACGTTGCCGAGGATGCAGTCGCGGCCGCCCGCTCAGCGCTGCAGGACCGCCCGGGTGTCTATCTCAAGAACGGCAAGCGCGTCCTGGAAACCTCCGTGGTGCACGCATCCAAGGGCGAGGGCGTCGACTTCCTCCGCCAGGCCACCGGAGCCACCGGGGTTCTGTTCGCCGGCGACGACACCACCGACGAGGACGCCCTGGCCCGCCTGGGGAAGGACGACGTCGGCGTGAAGGTGGGGCTCGACTTCACCCAGGCACAGTTCCGGGTGGAGGCACCGGTGCATATCGCCGAACTCCTCGAGGCACTGCTGCGGGAACGCCGGAAGGCCGTCACCGCCCCGTAGCCGCCCTGTGCGGCATCTCATATGTGACGCCCGTAACATTTTGTCCGATTCGCGATAAGTCTGACATACTCTTCTCTGTGATGTGGCGCACAGAACCGTGCGGCGTCACTGGATGCTCCTCGGCCCCGGCCGGGGAGTCATCATGTAGGGCACAACTGAATTACATGAACCATTCACTACGGATCGTCCGGCACGTACCTGCCGGTGAAGGGATTGATAACTGTGGCAACAGTTACTTTTGACAACGCTACGCGTCTGTACCCGGGCACTGAAAAGCCCGCTGTTGACAAGCTCAACATCGAAATCGCCGACGGCGAATTCCTGGTCCTCGTCGGACCCTCCGGTTGCGGTAAGTCCACCTCCCTGCGCATGCTCGCAGGCCTCGAGGACGTCAACGCCGGCCGGATCCTCATTGGCGACCGCGATGTCACCGACGTTCCACCGAAGGACCGCGACATCGCGATGGTATTCCAGAACTACGCGCTGTACCCGCACATGACCGTGGCGGACAACATGGGCTTCGCCCTCAAGATCGCCGGCGTCTCCAAGGAAGAACGTGCGGAGCGCGTCCGCGAAGCCGCAAAGCTCCTCGACCTTGAGCAGTACCTCGACCGCAAGCCGAAGGCACTCTCCGGCGGTCAGCGCCAGCGTGTTGCCATGGGACGCGCCATCGTGCGTAACCCGCAGGTCTTCCTCATGGACGAGCCGCTCTCCAACCTCGACGCCAAGCTCCGCGTCCAGACCCGTACCCAGATCGCTTCCCTCACCCGCCGCCTGGGCGTCACCACCGTGTACGTGACCCACGACCAGGTCGAGGCCATGACCATGGGCGACCGCGTTGCGGTGCTCAAGGACGGCCTGCTGATGCAGGTGGACACCCCGCGCAACCTATACGACCGCCCCAAGAACGTCTTCGTGGCCGGTTTCATCGGCTCCCCCGCCATGAACCTGCTGGAACTTCCCGTGGTCGACGGCGGTGTCCAGTTCGGCGGCACCGTTTACCCCGTGCCGCACGAGATCCTCGATGAGGCCCACGGCCGCACCGTTACGCTGGGCAGCCGCCCCGAAGACCTCGAGACCGCAGCCCAGGGCGAAGGCATCCAGGTTGAGGTGGACGTCGTCGAAGAGCTCGGTGCCGACGCTTACGTCTACGGCCACACCACGCTGGACGGCAAGACCCACGACATCGTGGCACGCGTCGACGGCCGCCGTCCTCCGATGAAGGGCGAGTCCATCTGGGTCCGTCCGCAGTCCGGCCACGTGCACCTGTTCGACACCAAGACCGGTGAGCGCCTGGGCGACTAATCCTCCCCACCGGCTCCGCTGGTTGAGCCTGTCGAAACCCAGCCAAAACCTTAGGCGGCGGTCCTCCCCAACCGGAGGGCCGCCGTCGGGCGTTAACCGCAGTCCCCTTTTAGGCACCCCCTGCAAAATACGGAAGAATTGACCCATGACCGAGGAACACAGCGCGCAGTGGCACGACGAACCCACCGACTACGGCCAGATCGGCAAGTTGCCGCGGTTCGAAGCGGCCAGCGCCAATGACGACAAGGCAGCCTCGGTCGCAAGCAACCTCAACATCACGGCCGCAGCCGCCGACCCCGAGCTCCTCGACCTGCCCTGGCACATCGCGCTCGAAGACTGGCCGGCGGAAAACCTGGCCGCGCTCCCCCGCGGTATCTCCCGGCACATCGTCCGGTTCGCGCACTTGGGCGGCTCCGTCATCGCCATCAAGGAAACATCCGAGCACGTGGCCCGCCACGAATACCACATGCTCCGCAAGCTCGCGCGGCTGGACGTGCCCTGTGTGGAGCCCGTCGCCGTCATCACCGGCCGCACCACTCCCGACGGCCGGCCCCTGAACCCGGTCCTCGTGACCCGGCACCTGAAGTTCTCCATGCCGTACCGCGCGCTCTTCTCGCAGATGCTGCGCAAGGACACGCTCACCAGGCTCATCGACGCCCAGGCGCTGCTGATGGTCCGGCTGCACCTCATCGGCTTCTACTGGGGCGACGTCTCGCTCTCCAACACCCTGTTCCGCCGCGACGCCGGCGCCTTCGCCGCCTACCTGGTGGACGCCGAAACCGGCGAACTCTACCCGGACCTTTCCACCGGCCAGCGCGAGTATGACCTGGAGATCGCCCGCGTCAACATCGCCGGCGAGCTCATGGACCTACTGGACGGCGGACTGATTGAGGAGAAGGTGGACCCCGTGGCCACCAGCGAACTCATCATGGAAAGCTACCGCCGCCTGTGGACGGAGCTGACCGCCAAGGAATCCTTCGAACTGGGTGAGCGCTGGCGCGTCGGCGCCCGCATCCGGCGTCTCAACGAGCTCGGCTTCGACGTCGAAGAGTATGCGATCAAGACCACCCAGAACGGCTCCACCATCCAGCTGCAGCCGAAGGTGGTCGACGCCGGCCACCACATGCGCCGCTTGCTGCGCCTGACCGGACTCGACGCCCAGGAAAACCAGGCCCGCCGCCTGCTCAACGACATGGACTCCTTCCGGGCCGACAACAACCCGGAGATGGACGAGGAATACAGCGCCCACCTGTGGGTCAGCCAGATCTTCGAGCCGATCGTCCGGTCCATCCCCCGCGACCTGTCCGGAAAGCTCGAACCCGCCGAAGCCGTGCACGAGGTGCTGGAGCACCGCTGGTACATGTCCGAAAAGCAGGAACGCCACATCCCGCTGGCCGAGGCCGTCCAGTCCTACATCGACTCCATCCTGCGCCACCGCCGCGACGAGGCAGCCATCATGCTGAACCCGGACACGGAGATGCTGAAGATCCTCGCTGTGGAAACCGAGGAGTCGCGGTACGGGGCCGATGAGACCGAAGACGAGTATCCCGACGCCGACGACTGAGTCCTGTCCACGGATCTAACGGTGTCTTAGATCGCTTTGCCGGGGTTCAGGATGCCGGCGGGATCGAAGAGGTCCTTGACCCGGCGCTGCAGTTCACGCAGCGGCTCGGGCTGTTCCAGGCCCAGCCAGCGCAGCTTGTACTGCCCCACGCCGTGCTCCCCGGTGATAGTCCCGCCCATCTCCAGTGCCGCGACGATGGACGCGTCCAACGCCGTGTTCAGGCGGCGCATCGCGCCGGCGTCCACCTCATCGTTGACACGGTCAATCCAGAAGGTCGGATGCAGGTTCCCGTCGCCTGCGTGGGCCACGACCTTCAGCTTCACATCGTGGGCCTCGGCCATCGCCTCCAGCGCCGCCACGTAGTCCACCAGCCGGGAGCGCGGCACGGCCACGTCCTCGCCCACGCGGTACTGGTCGTCCACCTCGACGCCCCTGCTGTTGCGGCGAAGTTCCACCAGCTGTTCCGCCTCCGCGCTGGCCTCGGTGGTCACCACGGCACCGCCGGCCGCCAGGACCTCCCGCACCACGTCGGCTTCCGCCGCCGCCCCGAAGCCGTCCGTCTGGACCAGGAGCAGCGAGGCCCCCCGGGCTGCGAGGTCCGAGCCGTGCAGCTCATCCAGCTGGGCCAGCGACCCGCCGTCGAGCAGTTCCATGATGGCCGGCTGCACCCGGGCCTTGCCGACGGCGAGCACACCTGCCGCCGCCTCCCGGAAGCCGGGGTAGAACGCGGCGATGGTGTGCACCTCGCGGGGCAGGTACTTCAGCCGGACGGTCGCACCGACCACGATGCCGAGCGTGCCCTCCGACCCCACGAACAGCCCAGTCAGGTCGTAGCCGGCCACGCCCTTGAAGGTCTGGTGTCCGGTGTGCAGCAGCGACCCGTCCGCGAGGACGACGTCCAGGGCCAGCACGGAATCCCGGGTCACGCCGTATTTGGCACACCGGAGGCCGCCGGCGTTGGTGGCCACGTTGCCGCCGATGGTGGACATCCGGAAGCTTGCCGGGTCCGGAGCAAACATGAGCCCGTGCGCCGCGGCGGCATCGTTCAGGTCGGCGTTGATAACGCCGGGTTCGACGACGGCGGTCTCGTCGTCCGCGTTAAGCTCCAGAATGCGGTTCATCCGTTCCAGGCCAAGGACAACACAGCCCTCACTGGCGTGGGCACCTCCGGAGACCCCCGTCCCGGCGCCGCGGGGCACCAGCGGCACGTTGCGGGCGGCGCAGGCCTTGACGGTGGCCTGGACGTCGTCGACAGACTCCGCGAGCACCACCGCGGCGGGCAGCCGGTAGTGCATCACAGGGGCCTGGTCGACGGCGTACACGGCGAGTGCAGCCTCGTTCCGGAGGATTTTCCCCGGCCCCAGGATTGATGTCAGTTCGTCGGCGATGCTGCCCATGGGTCTCCCGTTCAATCGCTTTGCTTCAGTTTAGATGTCGCCCGGGCCACACTTGCCTTGACGGCTTCCTTGCCGGAGATCGGCCTTCGGGTCGGTCTGGAAGCGTTTCCAACTTTGTGATGGGAATGACGTGACACCCCGCAGGCTTGACCCCAACTGTCAAGGGATTTGATGATGTAAACGCTTTCATTTGCGGGTAGCAGGCCCTTAGGATTGCTCAATGTCTGTTGACTCGTTTCTGCACTCGGCGTCGCCGCTGGCTGGCGCACTGACGCCTATCCACGCCCCCGACAACGCGCACGGCTGGTGGCGGTCCGCCGTCATTTACCAGGTGTACCCGCGGTCCTTCCGGGACATGAACGGCGACGGAATCGGTGACCTGGCAGGGATCACGGCCGAGATGCCGCAGCTTGCCGAGCTCAGCGTGGATGCCGTCTGGCTCTCCCCCTTTTACCGCTCCCCCCAGCGCGACGCCGGATACGACGTCAGCGACTACTGCGACGTCGACCCGATCTTCGGCACGCTCGGAGACTTCGACGGCATGGTGGCTGAGGCCAACCGCCTGGGCCTGCGCGTCATCGTGGACCTGGTCCCGAACCACTGCTCCGACCAGCACCGCGACTTCCAGGCGGCGCTGGCTGCCGGTCCGGGTAGCGCCGAACGGGACATGTTCATCTTCCGCGACGGCCAGGGCGCGGCGGGGGACGAACCACCCAACAACTGGGAGTCGCACTTCGGCGGCTCTGCTTGGACCCGCATCACCGAACCTGACGGCACTGCGGGACAGTGGTACCTGCACCTCTTCGATTCCTCGCAGCCGGACTTCAACTGGGACAACCAGGACGTGCATGACGAGTTCGAGCGTATCCTGCGCTTCTGGCTGGACCGCGGTGTCTCCGGATTCCGAGTGGACGTGGCCCACGCCCTGGTCAAGGCCCCCGGCCTGCCCGCCTGGGGCGGACGTGCCGACGGCAGCAGCTCCGACGGTTTCCCCGGGCACGAGGCGCCCATGTTCGGCCAGCCGGCCCTGCACGACATCTACCGCAGGTGGCGCCAGATTCTTGAGGAGTACGGCCCGGACCGAATTCTCTGTGCCGAAGCCAATGTGGACCCGCTGCCGCGGCTGGCCCACTGGGTCCGGCCGGACGAAATGCACCAGGCCTTCAACTTCCCCTACCTCCATGCCGGGCTGGACCTCCCGCGCCTCCGCCATATCGTCACCGAGTCCCTGACGTCGTTGGACGCCGTGGGTGCGCCGAGCACCTGGGTGCTGTCCAACCACGACGTCGTCCGGCACGCCACCCGGTTTGGGTACGACTGGTCCGGACCGCGTGACGGGGACGGCATCGGCCCTTGGGATCCCCAGCCGGACGAGGAGCTGGGCAGGACCCGGGCCGCCGCGGCATCACTGTTCATGCTGGGACTCCCCGGCGGTGCCTACCTGTACCAGGGCGAAGAACTGGGGCTGCCCGACGGCATCGACATCCCGGACCACCAGCGGCAGGACCCGACATTCGCGCGAACCGGCGGCGCCCGCCTGGGCCGCGACGGCTGCCGTGTCCCGCTGCCGTGGAAGGCGTCAGAACGCCACAGCGGCTTCGGCGAAGGTGACACACCCTGGCTCCCCCAGCCGGAGAGCTTCGCGAAACTGGCCCGGGACGCCCAGGCCGGGGACCCGTCGTCGCACTTGAACCTGTACCGCCGCATGCTCACTGTCCGCCGTGAACTGGATCTGGGACGGGGTTCTCTCGCGTGGGCGGAGGAATGGTGCACCGCGTCATCGCTGGCATTCCTCAACGGCGACATTCTGGTGGTCATGAACATCGGTTCGGTTCCGCTGGAACTGCCCGCCGGCGAGGTTGTGCTCCGCAGTTCGTCTCCCTCGGACGGCGGCGAAGATGACCAGCGCCCTTCCCTGGGCTCCGGGGAAACCGTCTGGCTGCGGATTTCGCCGGAGGGCGCGGAGAGCTAAGCCATGGCCGGGATCAAGGACGTTGCGGAACGGGCGGGGCTATCCGTAGCCACCGTTTCGCGCGCCTTGAGCGGCAAAGGCCATGTGTCGCCGGCGAGCCGGGAGCGTGCCAGGGAAGCCGCCGTCGAGCTTGGCTTCGTGCCCTCCTATCAGGCGTCCAGCCTTGCCTCCGGCCGGACCCGCAACGTCGGGGTCCTGGTCCCCACAGTCCGCCGCTGGTACTTCTCGTCCGTGGTGGAGGGCGTTTCGGCTGCCCTCCTCGACGCCGGCTATGACCTGACGCTTTACAACATCACGGAGGGCGCGGTCCGGCGGCGGAGCATCCTCCAGGACTTTCTGCTGCGGAAACGCGTGGACGCGGTCATCGCGGTGGCGCTGGCGCTGACGGAAGAAGAGATCAGCCAGATGCTGGCCATCGACCGCCCGCTCGTGGGGATCGGCGGACCGCTGCCCGGGGCTTCCACCATCCGCGTGGACGACCACGGGCTGGCCGTGTCCGCCGTCAATCACCTCATCAGGCTCGGCCACACACGCATCGCGCACATCACCGGCGACTCACTGAATGACCCGGACTTCAAAATCCCGAGCACCCGCCGTGCCGGCTATGAGAAGGCCATGACAGCTGCTCGCCTTCCCCTGCGGCCCTCATGGGTGGTCCGGGCGGACTTTACCGTCGAGGGCGCCTACGCCGTGGCACGCGAGCTTCTCGGCGGAACTTCGGAACGGCCCACAGCAGTCTTCGCCGCCTCTGACGAGATGGCGATCGGGACCATCCTGGCAGCCCGGGACTTCGGGCTCCGGGTGCCGGAGGACCTGTCGGTGATCGGCCTGGACGGGCACGAGCTCGGCGAACTGTTCGGCCTGACCACGATCGATCAGGATCCGTGCGGCCAGGGAGCGCTGGCGGTGCGCCTGCTGCTCGAGGGGTTCGACGCCGGCACGGACCGGGTTGTTACGGACACCGAATACCCAACGCGGCTTGTCATCCGGCGGAGCACTGCAGTACCTCCGGCATAGGACCGGACGTGGCGTGGCATTGAGTCTGTCTCAGAGCCGCCTTACTCTGACGCGCCGCCCATGAACCGCACATACCGGCCCAGAACTTCGGGCCAGTCCTTCTCCCAGGCGGCGCGGGTGCCGGCCGGGTCCTCGGCGCCTTCCCAGCCGTCATGGACCACGCGCACTTCGGCGCCTTCCTCGACGCCACGGAAGACAACGCGCAGCTCGGTGGACCACAGGGCCGTGCTGCCGGGGTACCACGATGCGTGGAAGGACAGCGGGGGCTGCCAGTCATCAATGGTTCCCCAGGTGGTGCTCCGGCCGTCGTCGGAGCTCTCCAGGATGAGGTTCTCCTCGAACTCCACGTAAGAGCCGGGCCCGTAGACGCTGTTGGTCTCCATGGGCCACCAGAGGTGCGTGTGGTCGGTGAAGCCCATGAACGCCCGGGACACCGGACCGGGGACCACCACAGTGCAGATGACGGGGTCCAGGCTCTCAACGGGCTGAGGCACGTCGCCGCCGGCTGCGTGGCTGAAGAGATTTTCCATGGCTACCAACTCTACCGGCCCCACACTCCCATGGGACGCTCTTTCACTTCCTACCGCTTTTCCCCCGACGCTCTATCACTTCCTACCGCTTTTGGACCGACGCTCTATCACTTCCCGCCTTCCCTGATTGTGCCGCTGCTTGTGGCCCTCCCTCCAGCAGGACTGAGGAAGCGTTCGGGAAAGACCTGCAGGAAGTGATCGAGCGTCTGGTAAAAACCTGCAGGATCTGAGAGCGCGTCGGTGGAAAACCTGCAGGAAGTGAGAGGGGGGTTGCCTTCGGATTTGGCAGGGCTGTGCTAAACGGGTCGGAGTCATGAAAGACCAACCGGGCTTAAAAGGTTCAGGCCCCGACGTTCATCGTCGGGGCCTGAGCCGTAAATAGTGTCCGGCGGTGACCTACTCTCCCACACCCTCCCGGGTGCAGTACCATCGGCGCTGTGGGTCTTAGCTTCCGGGTTCGGAATGGGACCGGGCGTTTCCCCCACGCTATGACCGCCGTAACCCTTGCTCCCGGCACCGTGGGGCGATGGGCCCTGGTGTGGGAAATCTGTGGTGTTACAACTGTGGTGTTGTATTCAGTTATCTTGGTTCCCGTGAAACCCGTGGGCGGGTTTGTTGGTTGGGAACCACATAGTGGACGCAAGCATGCATTGATTCTTGTGTGGTGTAAGTTGTTGGCCTATTAGTACCGGTCAGCTTCACGAGTCGTTAGTCCTCGCTTCCACATCCGGCCTATCAACCCAGTGGTCTGGCTGGGGGCCTCTCACACACAAGGTGTATGGAAATCTCATCTCGAAGCGAGCTTCCCGCTTAGATGCTTTCAGCGGTTATCCCATCCGAACGTAGCTAATCAGCGGTGCACTTGGCAGTACAACTGACACACCAGAGGTTCGTCCGTCCCGGTCCTCTCGTACTAAGGACAGCCCTTCTCAAATTTCCTGCGCGCGCAGCGGATAGGGACCGAACTGTCTCACGACGTTCTAAACCCAGCTCGCGTACCGCTTTAATGGGCGAACAGCCCAACCCTTGGGACCTACTCCAGCCCCAGGATGCGACGAGCCGACATCGAGGTGCCAAACCATGCCGTCGATATGGACTCTTGGGCAAGATCAGCCTGTTATCCCCGAGGTACCTTTTATCCGTTGAGCGACGGCCATTCCACAATGTACCGCCGGATCACTAGTCCCGACTTTCGTCCCTGCTCGAGATGTCTCTCTCACAGTCAAGCTCCCTTGTGCACTTACACTCGACACCTGATTGCCAACCAGGCTGAGGGAACCTTTGGGCGCCTCCGTTACTTTTTAGGAGGCAACCGCCCCAGTTAAACTACCCATCAGGCACTGTCCCTGACCCGGATTACGGGCCGAAGTTAGATGTCCAAAGTGACCAGAGTGGTATTTCAACGATGACTCCACCCGAACTGGCGTCCGGGCTTCAACGTCTCCCACCTATCCTACACAAGCCACTCCGAACACCAATACCAAACTATAGTAAAGGTCTCGGGGTCTTTCCGTCCTGCTGCGCGTAACGAGCATCTTTACTCGTACTGCAATTTCGCCGAGTTTATGGTTGAGACAGCGGGGAAGTCGTTACTCCATTCGTGCAGGTCGGAACTTACCCGACAAGGAATTTCGCTACCTTAGGATGGTTATAGTTACCACCGCCGTTTACTGGGGCTTAAATTCTCAGCTTCGCCGTGAGGCTAACCGGTCCTCTTAACCTTCCAGCACCGGGCAGGAGTCAGTCCGTATACATCGTCTTGCGACTTCGCACGGACCTGTGTTTTTAGTAAACAGTCGCTTCCCCCTGGTCTCTGCGGCCCCGATCCCCTCCCACCAGCAAGTGGTGTTCAAGGTTGGGGCCCCCCTTCTCCCGAAGTTACGGGGGCATTTTGCCGAGTTCCTTAACCATAATTCTCTCGATCGCCTTAGTATTCTCTACCTGATCACCTGTGTCGGTTTGGGGTACGGGCGGCTAAAACCTCGCGCCGATGCTTTTCTAGGCAGCATAGGATCACCGAATCCCCCCTTTACGGGAGTCCCGTCAGATCTCAGGCACATGAACAGCGGATTTGCCTACCGTTCGCCCTACATCCTTGGACCGGGACAACCATCGCCCGGCTCGGCTACCTTCCTGCGTCACACCTGTTAATACGCTTGCCTCCCAGGATCAGGTCCCGCGCTCCACCAAAACCCTTCACCCACAAGGGGCGTCGGGCAGGTTTCGGGCGGTTAGTATCCCCTGTTCAACATGGGCGGTTTTTCGCCGGTACGGGAATATCAACCCGTTGTCCATCGACTACGCCTGTCGGCCTCGCCTTAGGTCCCGACTTACCCAGGGCAGATTAGCTTGACCCTGGAACCCTTGATCATCCGGCGGACGGGTTTCTCACCCGTCTTTCGCTACTCATGCCTGCATTCTCACTCGTGTAGGCTCCACCGCTGGTTTACACCGCGACTTCACCGCCCACACGACGCTCCCCTACCCATCCACACTCCTGAACCACAAAGGCTTGGAAAATATGTGAATGCCACAACTTCGGCGGTGTACTTGAGCCCCGCTACATTGTCGGCGCGGAATCACTTGACCAGTGAGCTATTACGCACTCTTTAAGGATGGCTGCTTCTAAGCCAACCTCCTGGTTGTCTTCGCAACTCCACATCCTTTCCCACTTAGCACACGCTTAGGGGCCTTAGTTGGTGGTCTGGGCTGTTTCCCTCTCGACTATGAAGCTTATCCCCCACAGTCTCACTGCTGCGCTCTCACTTACCGGCATTCGGAGTTTGGCTGACGTCAGTAACCTTGTCAGGCCCATTAGCCATCCAGTAGCTCTACCTCCGGAAAGAAACACGCAACGCTGCACCTAAATGCATTTCGGGGAGAACCAGCTATCACGAAGTTTGATTGGCCTTTCACCCCTACCCACAGCTCATCCCCTCCATTTTCAACTGAAGTGGGTTCGGTCCTCCACGACGTCTTACCGTCGCTTCAACCTGGCCATGGGTAGATCACTTCGCTTCGGGTCTAGATCACGCCACTGCAACGCCCTGTTCAGACTCGCTTTCGCTACGGCTTCCCCACACGGGTTAACCTCGCGACGTAACACTAACTCGCAGGCTCATTCTTCAAAAGGCACGCCGTCACAACTACAAGGCTGCTCCGACGGATTGTAAGCACACGGTTTCAGGTACTGTTTCACTCCCCTCCCGGGGTACTTTTCACCTTTCCCTCACGGTACTGGTCCGCTATCGGTCATTAGGGAGTATTTAGGCTTATCAGGTGGTCCTGACAGATTCACACGGGATTTCTCGGGCCCCGTGCTACTTGGGATACTCATCAAAGGCGGCGCACAGCATTACGGTTACGGGGCTCACACCCTCTACGGCCGGCCTTTCAAGACCGTTCACCTATACCAGCACTCACACCTCCCCGGTCCGGCAGAACCAGGACAACAAGTCCCACAACCCCGCCCATGCAACGCCCGCCGGCTATCACACATGGAAACGGTTTAGCCTGATCCGCGTTCGCTCGCCACTACTAACGGAATCACTGTTGTTTTCTCTTCCTGCGGGTACTGAGATGTTTCACTTCCCCGCGTTCCCTCCACGCACCCTATGTGTTCAGATGCGGGTCACCAGATCACTCGCGCGTCTGGCGGGGTTTCCCCATTCGGACACCCTGGGATCACAGTCCGGTTATCGACTCCCCCAGGCTTATCGCAGATTCCTACGTCCTTCTTCGGCTCCTAATGCCAAGGCATCCACCGTGTGCTCTTAAAACTTGACCACAAAAGATCAAAAACATTTTCTCGAGAGAACCACAGAAACCAACCACACCAACAACACCCCAAAGGGCACCACCAGCGCAGCCAGATCCAGGTTCAAATATCTTGGAAATTGCTTCTTATAAAAGATGCTCGCGTCCACTATGTAGTTCTCAAACAACAACCCCGTACCACACACCCCACACACCCCGCGCCAACAGCGCAGACAACCGTGTGATCGGTGCAGCCAGGAAACCAGAAACAAACGTCCCGGAAAAGAGTTACCCTCCCCGGTCCTGTTGCCTCAGGACCCGACAGTGTGCCAAACACTAAACCACGCAACCCCCGCCCCCGCCGTTCCAGGACAGACCCCCAAAGGGAACCCGACCGTACTGAACCAGGACAAAAACCACGCAGCCGCTATCCGTTGATATTCCACCCATGAGCACCCGCCACAAAACATCCGTTTGTGCTGCGGGCCTTTACTCCTGACAACACCCACCCCCGGCACATACGTCCAGGAAACAGTGTTGTAGGTGCTCCTTAGAAAGGAGGTGATCCAGCCGCACCTTCCGGTACGGCTACCTTGTTACGACTTAGTCCCAATCGCCAGTCCCACCTTCGACGGCTCCCTCCCACAAGGGGTTAGGCCACCGGCTTCGGGTGTTACCAACTTTCGTGACTTGACGGGCGGTGTGTACAAGGCCCGGGAACGTATTCACCGCAGCGTTGCTGATCTGCGATTACTAGCGACTCCGACTTCATGGGGTCGAGTTGCAGACCCCAATCCGAACTGAGACCGGCTTTTTGGGATTAGCTCCACCTCACAGTATCGCAACCCTTTGTACCGGCCATTGTAGCATGCGTGAAGCCCAAGACATAAGGGGCATGATGATTTGACGTCGTCCCCACCTTCCTCCGAGTTGACCCGGCAGTCTCCCATGAGTCCCCACCACTACGTGCTGGCAACATGGAACGAGGGTTGCGCTCGTTGCGGACTTAACCCAACATCTCACGACACGAGCTGACGACAACCATGCACCACCTGTGAACCGGCCCCGAAAGGAGAAACCACATTTCTGCGGCGGTCCGGTCCATGTCAAGCCTTGGTAAGGTTCTTCGCGTTGCATCGAATTAATCCGCATGCTCCGCCGCTTGTGCGGGCCCCCGTCAATTCCTTTGAGTTTTAGCCTTGCGGCCGTACTCCCCAGGCGGGGCACTTAATGCGTTAGCTACGGCGCGGAAAACGTGGAATGTCCCCCACACCTAGTGCCCAACGTTTACGGCATGGACTACCAGGGTATCTAATCCTGTTCGCTCCCCATGCTTTCGCTCCTCAGCGTCAGTTAATGCCCAGAGACCTGCCTTCGCCATCGGTGTTCCTCCTGATATCTGCGCATTTCACCGCTACACCAGGAATTCCAGTCTCCCCTACATCACTCTAGTCTGCCCGTACCCACCGCAGATCCGGAGTTGAGCCCCGGACTTTCACGGCAGACGCGACAAACCGCCTACGAGCTCTTTACGCCCAATAATTCCGGATAACGCTTGCGCCCTACGTATTACCGCGGCTGCTGGCACGTAGTTAGCCGGCACTTCTTCTGCAGGTACCGTCACTTTCGCTTCTTCCCTACTGAAAGAGGTTTACAACCCGAAGGCCGTCATCCCTCACGCGGCGTCGCTGCATCAGGCTTCCGCCCATTGTGCAATATTCCCCACTGCTGCCTCCCGTAGGAGTCTGGGCCGTGTCTCAGTCCCAGTGTGGCCGGTCACCCTCTCAGGCCGGCTACCCGTCGTCGCCTTGGTGAGCCATTACCTCACCAACAAGCTGATAGGCCGCGAGTCCATCCAAAACCACAAAAGCTTTCCACCCCCCACCATGCGATGAGGAGTCATATCCGGTATTAGACCCAGTTTCCCAGGCTTATCCCAGAGTCAAGGGCAGGTTACTCACGTGTTACTCACCCGTTCGCCACTAATCCCCGGCGCAAGCACCGGATCATCGTTCGACTTGCATGTGTTAAGCACGCCGCCAGCGTTCATCCTGAGCCAGGATCAAACTCTCCGTTGAAAACAAAACAGACACAACCAGGCCCCACGGAAATAACGCGGAACCAGGCTGCACAAAATTTGAAACCAGCCAAAAACACCAGACCACACCACGGGGGTGACATGGCCCGGCAATTCAACCAATTCATAAAAAAATCGGTATCAACAAACTTGGCACACTATTGAGTTCTCAAACAACAGACACACCCGGCACCACCCAAACCAAACATTCAGGATCGCTCCGGAGCAACTTTTCAAACTTACCCGCTCGCTTCGTCCGAGTCAAATCGGCGGTTCTCGTCCGGCCCAGCCTGTGGCTTCCGGATCTCCTTGCCGACTCGCTCCGGGGAGCGGCGCGGAAATAAACTTTACCACTACTTCGGCGGAATGCCAACTGTGCCGACGCAATGCCGGGGAGGGCCCGGAATCCTCAAGGATTCCGGGGCCTCCCCTTAGTCAAACAGCCGGCCGGGTGGAGCGGTACGCCAGCCCTTAGACGAGCGGCCCGCCGGGTAGAGCCGACTTCCCCGTCCCACCCGCCGGCGCAGCACCATTCGGTTCTGCGGCAACCGGTTCTGCGCCTGTCGGTTTGCCGGCCGGTTCGGCACTCTTTGGTTCAGCAGCCCGCGTCTCGGCAGCCCGGCTCTCAGCAGCAGTGCGCCCGGCGAAGACGGAGCTGGCCTCGGTGGCCTTGGCCCTGGCAGCGGCCGGCGTGGTGATCACGTTGGGATCCGCCGGCCGGAAGTACGCGACGCCCAGCGGCGGGAGCGTAACCGTAAGGGTGGCCGGCTGGCCATCGATCCCCTCGTCCTCCGCGGCCAGCGTGCCGCCGTTGAGGACGCCCGATCCGCCGTAGTCCTCGGAGTCCGTGTTCAGCACCTCGGTCCAGGCTCCGCCAGACGGCACACCCAGCGCATATTCCTTGTGCGGGCCGCCGGAGAAGTTGACGGCACAGACCAGCGGGTTGCCCTCGGTGTCCCAGCGGACGAAGGTGAGGACGTTGCGGTCGGCGTCGGCTCCGTTGATCCACTGGAACCCGCCCGGTTCGTTGTCCCGGGAGTACAGCGCCGGCGTCGACTTGTAAAGCTCGTTCAGGTCCTTGAGCAGCAGCTGAACGCCACGGTGCGCCGGGATGTCAGCGAGCCACCAGTCGAGGCCGTGCTGTTCGGACCACTCGGCTTCCTGGCCGAATTCCGTGCCCATGAAGATGAGCTGCTTGCCCGGGTGCGCCCACTGGTAGCCCAGGAACGCGCGGAGGTTGGCCAGCTGCTGCCAGCGGTCACCGGGCATCTTGCGGAGCATGGAGCCCTTCCCGTGGACAACCTCATCGTGGCTGATGGGCAGCAGGAAGTTCTCGGTGAACGCGTAGACCATGGAGAACGTGACCGTGCCGTGGTGCCACTTGCGGTTGACCGGGTCCTCGGAGGCGTACTTGAGCGAGTCGTGCATCCAGCCCATGTTCCACTTCAGGCCGAAGCCGAGGCCGCCGTGGCTGGTGGGCGCGGTGACGCCAGGGAACGCGGTGGATTCCTCGGCGATCATGACCGCGCCGGGGTGGGTCTTGTACACGGTGGCGTTGGCCTCCTGCAGGAACGAGATCGCCTCCAGGTTTTCGCGGCCGCCGAAGCGGTTGGGCTGCCACTGGCCGTGCTCCCGCGAGTAATCCAGGTACAGCATGGAGGCGACGGCGTCCACGCGCAGGCCGTCAATGTGGAACTCGTCCAGCCAGTAGAGCGCGTTGGCCACGAGGAAGTTCCGGACTTCGGTGCGCCCGAAGTCGAAGATGAGGGTGCCCCAGTCCGGGTGCTCGCCGAGGTTCGGGTCGGCGTGCTCGTAGAGCGGCTGCCCGTCGAACTGCGCCAGGGCCCAGTTGTCCTTCGGGAAGTGCGCAGGCACCCAGTCCAGAATCACGCCGATGCCTGCCTGGTGCAGCGAGTCCACGAGGAAGCGGAACTCGTCGGGGTGCCCGAAGCGGGACGTCGGCGCGTAGTAGGAAGTGACCTGGTAGCCCCAGGAGCCGCCGAAGGGGTGCTCGGCCACCGGCATGAACTCCACATGGCTGAACCCGAGCCACTTCACGTACTCCACGAGTTCCTTGGCCAGCTCGCGGTAGCTGAGGCCCAGCCGCCAGGATCCGAGGTGGACCTCGTAGACGCTCATCGGCGAGTTGTGCGGATCCCGTGCGGCGCGTTCCTTCATCCAGTCCGCGTCCTGGAACTGGTAGTGGGACTCGACCACCCTCGACGCGGTGAGCGGGGGAACCTCGGTGCCGAAGGCCAGCGGGTCGGCCTTCTCCACCCAGTAGCCGCCCTTGGTCTTGATTTCGTACTTGTAGCAGGCGCCGGACGGGACACCCGGGATGAACAGCTCCCAGACACCCGAGGAGCCGAGGGACCGCAGCGAGTTTTCCCGCCCGTCCCAGGCGTTGAAGTCGCCCTTGACCCGGACCGCTTCGGCGTTGGGGGCCCACACGGCAAAGGACACGCCGTCAATGTCGCCCATCGACGACTTGTAGTGCTGCAAATGGGCGCCGAGCACGGTCCAGAGCTTCTCGTGGCGCCCTTCGCCGATCAGGTGCAGGTCCACTTCGCCAACGGTGGGAAGGTAGCGGTACGGATCGTCCACCGTGGTGGGTTCGGCACCTTCGTAGGTCACCTCGAGCCGGTAGTCCGGCACGTGGCCGTGCTGCAACGGCTCCAGTACGGCCACCCAGACTCCTTCGGCCTCGTGGGTCATGGGCACGGTTCCGGCCTGGGTCACCACGTTGACCGCCTCCGCAAGGTGCTTGACGGTGCGGATGGTCACGTGGCCGTAATCGTCCAAATGGGCACCAAGCACCGAGTGTGGGGCGTGGTGTTCACCGGCCGCGACGCGTGAAAGCGTGTGCGCGTCCACGTGCAACGGTGCGTGGGGGCTGTCGGTGTGTGCAGAGCCTGTCATCTTTTTACCTTCCGCTGCTGCTCCGGCCGGTTCGCCGGAGCTTGTAGTGCTGAGGAGCCGCCTGGCCGCATTCACCGGGATGGCCAGCCAGCCCGGGCGGTTGCGCAACTCGTACACGACTTCGTAGAGCGCCTTGTCCAGCCACAATGCCACAAAGAGCGGCGAATTTCGGTCCACCGTTCCGGGAGTTACTTCCGCGTAGCCTGCCAGGAAGGCCTCGGTGCAGTCGTCCACCCAGGACTCGGGGACGCGGACGTCCGGCTGTTCGCGCTCGGCGGCGCCCGCCGCGTAGTCGAAGGAGCGCAGCATGCCCGTCACGTCCCTGAGCGGGGCGTCGGGGAAGTTGCGCTCGGAGATTGGCCGGAGCGGCTCCCCCTCGAAGTCGAGGATGGCCCACCGGTCGTGGCCGCCTTCGGCCCCGGGAACCTGGAGGATCTGGCCGAGGTGAAGGTCGCCGTGGATGCGCTGAAGCGCACCGGCGGGGGTGCCTTCCAGGCGGCCCAGCAGGCGTTCCAGCCCCTCTTCGTAGGGTCCGACGGCGGGTCCCGCCTCTGCCCACATCTGGCGCACGCGCTGGGCTACTCCGGGGGCAATTTCCGCGCCCGGAACCGCTTCGGCCGAGACACCCAGCGTTTCGGCCAGCCTGCGGTGGACAGTGGCCGTTGCATGGCCAAGGGCATAGGCCTCGGCGGTGAAGTCCACTCCCCCGGCGGCGGCGTCAACGGCGAGCCGCCACGCGTCCCTGCCGCCGGCCAGGAATTCGTGGGCCACCGCCAGTTCGCCCTGGGCGGGTCCGCCCGCGGCGGACCCGGCTGTGCCGTGGGCAGGGGAAAGCTGCCCCTGCGGATACCACTCGCCCGTGACCCAGCCCAGAGTGGCGGGGACCTCCTCGGTGCGGGCGGCGGACAGCGCGGCCCCGACCTCCACCTCCGGGTTCCGGCCGGCCGACAGCACACGGAAGAACTTCACGATGGCCGCGGAGTCGCCGTCGTCCACTATCACCGAGGTGTTGGACTGTTCGCCGGACAGGACCCGGACTGTTCCGGTGGCCTGCGGCAGCGGCTGGGCCGCGCCGGAGAGGTGGCCGCTGGCAGTGCCGGCGGTTTCCTGCGACCGGATGAGCTCCAGCCAGGCGGCAATGAAGGCGGGGTCATGGACGGCGTCGTAGACCCAGCGGTGCCCGAGCCCGGCGTCGTCGCTTTCCCCGATGAGGGCCCGTTCGGCGCCCGGAAGGGGCTGGCTGCGGTAGCTGAGCGGGATCTGCACGACGTCGGTGCGGGAGACGCCGTCGGCCGTTTTGGACTCAACGGAGGCGAGGAACACCTCCAGGCCGGCCTGGCCGGTGGCGTCGTCCAGGACCAGGCCGCCCACCGGCGCCAGGGTGAAGTCCGGGGTCTTCACCGGGAACCACCGCTGGGCCGGCAGCCAGTCGCGGAGCAGTTGCTCGAGTGTGGGTGTCAGTGTGGTTTGTGTCATCTCATCCCTCAATCGACAATATCGGCATCGCTTGGGTAAAGGGTGAAGCGGGGTTGGAAGCAGCGGACCGCAGGCGCAGCCAGAAGAAGTCATGGCTGCCCAGCGTCAGCGTCAGCTGCCCGTCGTCGCTGACGCCGGGGAACGGCTGGCCGCCGAACACGTCCCGCAGGCCCCGGCCGGAGAAGTCCGGAAGCCTCAGGGTGGAGGACACCGGGTGCTGGGAGAGGTTGAAGACGCACAGGATGGATTCCGCCGGTTCG
Organism: Arthrobacter globiformis; assembly: GCF_046536215.2. Taxonomy (GTDB): domain Bacteria; phylum Actinomycetota; class Actinomycetes; order Actinomycetales; family Micrococcaceae; genus Arthrobacter; species Arthrobacter globiformis_E. The sequence continues at coordinate 2,164,288 of NZ_CM143421.1, forward strand.
CCGGCCGCGTTGCCCTCCGGCAGTTCGCGGAGATAGGCGAGCACCACCTCGTGGTCGGCCTCCACATGCTTGAACGCCCCGAGCCCGAACGCCGGGTGGTTCTTCCGCACGCTCAGGATCTGTCTGGTCCAGCGCAGCAGCGATCCGGAATGCGCAGCCTCGGCCTCCACGTTGGCCATGGCGTAGTTGTAGACCAGCGACTGGATCACGGGCAGGTACAGCTTGCCCGGGTCGGCGTTGGAGAAGCCGGCGTTGCGGTCGGGGTTCCACTGCATGGGGGTGCGGACGGCGTCACGGTCCTCGAGCCAGATGTTGTCGCCCATGCCGATCTCGTCCCCGTAGTACAGGAAGGGGCTGCCCGGCAGGGACAGCAGCAGGGCGTTGATGAGCTCGATTTCCGCCCGGGAGTTGTCCAGCAGCGGCGCCAGCCTGCGCCGGATGCCGATGTTGGCCCGCATGCGCGGGTCCGGCGCGTACCAGCCGAGCATGGCGGCCCGCTCATCCGCAGTGACCATTTCAAGGGTCAGCTCGTCGTGGTTGCGCAGGAACGTGCCCCACTGCGCACCCTCCGGAATGTCCGGGGTATCGTGCATTGTCTCGATGATGGGCGCGGCCTTCTGGTCACGCAGCGCGTAGTACAGCCGGGGCATGATCGGAAAGTGGAAGGCCATGTGGCATTCCGGCTCCTCCACCGTGCCGAAGTACTCCACCACCTCGTTGGGCGGCTGGTTGGCCTCCGCGATGATGACGCGGCCCGGGTAGCTCTCGTCCACCATTTTCCGCAGCTGGCGCAGGAACTCGTGTGTCGCCGGGAGGTTTTCGCAGTTGGTCCCCTCCTCCTCGAAGAGGTACGGAATGGCGTCCGCCCGGAACCCGTCGATCCCCTGGTCCAGCCAGAACCGCACGACGTCGAACACGGCGTCGATCACCTTGGGGTTCTCGAAGTTCAGGTCAGGCTGGTGGCTGAAGAACCGGTGCCAGAAGAACTGCCGCCGGATGGGGTCGAAGGTCCAGTTGGATTCCTCCGTGTCCACGAAGATGATGCGCGCGTCCTGGTATTTCTCGTCCGTGTCGCTCCACACGTAGAAGTCGCCGAACGGACCGTCGGGGTCCTTCCTGGACTCCTGGAACCAGGGGTGCTGGTCCGACGTGTGGTTCAGCGGCAGGTCGATGATGACCCGCACGCCGCGGGCATGCGCCTCGGCCACCAGCCGCTTGAAGTCGCTGATGGTGCCGAACTCGTCCAGGACGGAGTTGTAGTCCGAGATGTCGTACCCGCCGTCCCGCAGGGGTGACTGGAAGAACGGCGGCAGCCAGAGGCAGTCCACGCCCAGCCATTGCAGGTAGTCCAGCTTCTCGATCAGGCCGTGGAAGTCACCTGAACCGTCGCCGTTGGCGTCCGCAAAGCCCCGGACCAGCACTTCATAGAACACTGCTTTCCGGTACCACAGCGGATCGTGCTGCAAACCCGGCGCATTGAGCTCGAATGTGCTCTTGGGGGTGAAGTGCTGGGTGGGGCTCTGCGGACTGAAGGCCACGGGCGGCTACCTCCGGATGCTCAGGATGTGTGCAGGTTCAACATGTGCATCCAGCCTCACGTAGTTGTACTCCCCCCATTCCCACGACTGGCCGGAGATGAGGTCCTCCACCCAGAACCCGCCGTTGGGGGTGAGGTCGGCCGGCTCGAGTCCCAGCGCGGCCAGGTCCAGCGACACCATGCCTTCACGCGCACTGTGCGGGTCCACGTTGACCACCACGATGATGGTGTCCCTGGTGCCGTCCGGAAGGGTCTTGTGCTTGGAGTAAACGACAGTGGCGTCGTCCGTGGACTGGTGCAGGGTGAGGTTCTGCAGGTCGCCGAGCGCCGGGTGGGCCCTGCGGATCTCGTTCAGCTTGGTGAGGTACGGGGCGAGGGTCCGGCCGGAGGCGTTGGCAGCGTCCCAGTCCCGGGCCTTGTACTCGAACTTCTCGTTGTCGATGTACTCCTCGGCACCGGGCCGGGCCACGTGCTCGTACAGTTCGTAGCCGGCGTACACGCCCCACAGCGGGCTGGCTGTTGCCGCCAGGGCCGCGCGGATCTTGAACGCGGCCGGTCCGCCGTACTGCAGGTACTCGGTGAGGATGTCCGGGGTGTTGACGAAGAAGTTGGGCCGGAAGAAGGCAGCCGACTCGTGGCTGACGTGGTGGAAGTACTCCTCCAGCTCCTTCTTGGTGTTGCGCCACGTGAAGTAGGTGTAGGACTGCTGGAATCCTGCCCGGCCGAGCGCGTGCATCATGGCGGGGCGGGTGAAGGCCTCGGCGAGGAAGACGACGTCGGGGTCCTTCTTGTTCACCTCGGCGATGAGCCATTCCCAGAACCACACCGGCTTGGTGTGCGGGTTGTCCACCCGGAAGATCTTCACGCCGTGGCTGACCCACAGCCGGACGATCCGCAGGATTTCCCTGGACAGGCCCTCGGGGTCGTTGTCGAAGTTGAGCGGGTAGATGTCCTGGTACTTCTTCGGCGGGTTCTCCGCGTACGCGATGCTGCCGTCCACGCGGGTGGTGAACCATTCCGGGTGCTCGGCGACCCAGGGGTGGTCCGGCGCGGCCTGGAGCGCCAGGTCGAGGGCCACCTCGAGGTTGAGCTCATTGGCCCGTGCCACGAAGGCGTCGAAGTCCTCGAAGGTTCCGAGGTCCGGATGGATCGCGTCGTGCCCGCCTTCCTTTGCGCCGATGGCCCACGGCGACCCTGGATCGTTGGGGCCGGCGATCAGGGTGTTGTTGGGGCCCTTGCGGTGCTGGACGCCGATCGGGTGGATCGGCGGCATGTAGATGACGTCGAAGCCCATGCCGGCCACGGCGTCGAGCCGGTTGGCGGCGGTCCGGAAGTTGCCGGACGTCCAGGCGCCGGTGCCGGGGTCGCGCACTGCGCCCTCGGAACGCGGGAAGAACTCGTACCAGGAGCCGCGGCCGGCGCGGTCCCGCTCAACCAGCAGGGGGAACGGCTCGGAGACGGTGACGAGCTCACGGATCGGTTCGCGGTCGACCACGGCGGCGACGTCGCGGCTGAAGCCGGCGGCCAGGCGGTCCTCGGGCGACAGCGAGCCGTCCGCAAGGATGGTGGCTGCGGAGCGAAGCGTCTGGCGGTCCGCGTCGTTCCGGGCGGACTCCTCGGCGGCCTGCGACAGCAGCGCGGCGCCCTCTGCGAGCATCAGTTCAACGTCGATTCCCGCGTCCACCTTGACCTCGGCGTTGTGGTGCCACGTGCCGTAGCGGTCGTGCCAGGCCTCGATGACGAAGGACCAGTTACCGGTGGAATCCGGGGTGAGCAGGCCTTCCCACAGGTCGGTTCCCTTGCCGCGGTCACCTGACGGCGGCTGGAGCCGGGTCCGCTGGCGCTCGTTGCCCTGGGGGTCAAGCAGGACCGCACTGACGCCCAACTGGTCGTGGCCCTCCCGGAAGGACCTGGCGCTGACCACGATTCCTTCACCGGGCAGCGCCTTGGCCGGGAACTTCCCCCCTTCGACAACAGGCTGAACGCCCGTGATTGGGAAACGGCCAAACCGAAGGCCTTCCGTGATCGAAACTTTCGGCGTTTGCTTTGCTGGGGCACTGGTTCGCGTGTTTGTCGTCACAGGCTCGACGTTAGCGAGAAATGGGGCGGATTGCTAAGCCTGCGAACTTAAATAATGAAGCGATTCGTCATTTACCGGAAAGTAATCAAAAGCGGTTCCTGCCGTTCACCTAGTCGGTTAGTGTGGCGCAGGTGAAGGCAATCCGCAGATTTACAGTCCGTACCGTTCTCCCCGAGCCGATCCGGCCGCTGGCCCGGTTGGCGACCAACCTCCGCTGGTCCTGGCACCGGCCCACCCGGGAACTGTTCGAAAGCCTGAACCCGCGGGTCTGGGCCCAGTGCGGCAACGACCCGGTCAGCTTCCTGGGCCTGGTGGGCCGCGAGGAGATGCACCGGCTCGCGACGGACCAGGACGTCGTGTCCAGGGTCCAGGCGGCAGCCGCGGACCTGGACAGGTACCTCACCGAACCCCGCTGGTACCAGGGCCTGGGCAGCGACGCCCCCGCCTCCATTGCCTACTTCTCCCCCGAATTCGGCATCACCGAAGTCCTGCCGCAGTACTCCGGCGGCCTCGGCATCCTCGCCGGCGACCACCTGAAGGCCGCCTCCGACCTGGGCGTGCCGCTGATCGGCGTCGGCCTGCTCTACCAGGCCGGCTACTTCAAGCAGTCCCTCTCCCGGGACGCCTGGCAGCAGGAGACCTACCCGGTCATCGACCCCGACGGCCTGCCCCTGACCCTGCTCCGGGAACCCGCCGCGGACGGCAACGGCAAACCGCTGGAAATCTCCCTGCCGCTGCCCAACGGGCGGCGCCTTGCGGCACACATCTGGCGTGCCGACGTCGGACGCGTCCCCCTTCTGCTGCTGGACTCCAACGTCCCCGGCAACGACGACGCCGCCCGCAGCATCACCGACCGCCTGTACGGCGGCGGCGGCGACCACCGGCTGCAGCAGGAACTGCTGCTGGGCATGGGCGGGGTCAAGGCGTTGCACGCCTACCAGAAGCTCACCGGCACGCCGGCGCCCGAGGTGTTCCACACGAATGAGGGCCACGCCGGCTTCCTCGGCATCGAGCGGATCCAGGAGCTGATGGCCGGCGAGCAGGCGCTCACCTTCGACGAGGCCCTCGCCGCCGGACGTTCGTCCACCGTTTTCACCACGCACACGCCCGTGCCCGCCGGCATCGACCGTTTCGAAGCCGCACAGATCCAGCACTTCTTCGAAGCCGGCCTGGCGCCGGACGTCCCCACCTCGCGCATCCTCGACCTGGGCCGTGAGAACTTCAGCGAAGGCAACCCCTTCGTGTTCAACATGGCCGTGATGGGCCTGCGCCTCGCGCAGCGCGCCAACGGCGTTGCCAAGCTCCACGGCGAAGTCTCGCGGGGCATGTTCTCGGCGCTGTGGCCGGGATTCGACCACTCGGAGGTGCCCATCACCTCCGTGACCAACGGCGTGCACGTGCCCACGTGGGTGGATCCCCGGATCGCCAAGCTGGCCCGGGAGCGGTTCGGGCCCGAGGCAGAGGTGATGGGCCGCTGGGACCTCGCGTACAACGTCTCCGACGCCGAGGTCTGGGCGCTCCGGCGCGAGATGCGCGTCTCGCTCGTTGAGGACGTGCGGCGCCGGCTCCGGGCCGCATGGAAGAAGCGCGGCGCCGCCGATGCCGAGCTGGCATGGACCGACTCGGTGCTGGACCCGGACGTCCTGACCATCGGGTTCGCCCGGCGCGTGCCCACCTACAAGCGGCTGACGCTCATGCTGCGTGACCCGGAGCGCCTGAAGGCCCTGTTGCTGCACAAGGAACACCCCATCCAGCTGGTCATCGCCGGCAAGTCCCACCCCGCGGACGACGCCGGCAAGAAGATGATCCAGGACCTGGTCCGCTTCACCGACGATCCCGCCGTCCGGCACCGCATCGTGTTCCTGCCGAACTACGACATCGCGATGGCCCGCACGCTGTTCCCCGGCTGCGACGTCTGGCTGAACAACCCGCTGCGGCCGCTCGAGGCCTGCGGCACCTCCGGTATGAAGGCCGCGATCAACGGTTCCCTGAACCTGTCGGTCCTGGACGGCTGGTGGGATGAGATGTACGACGGCGAAAACGGCTGGGCGATCCCCACCGCCAACAACGGCGCGTCCGCCGACGAGCGGGACGACATCGAGGCCGCGGCGCTGTACGAGCTGCTCGAGACCCAGGTGGCCCCACGGTTTTATGGCAACACCGTCTCCGAAGCGGCCGGTGCCGCCGGCCCGTCGGAGTCCGGCCACGAGAAGATCCCCACGCACTGGGTGTCCATGATCAAGCACACGCTGTCCCACCTCGGCCCGGCGGTCTCGGCCGAGCGGATGCTGCAGGACTACGTCAACGTCCTGTACCGGCCCGCAGCGGTTGCCGGACGCGAAACGGTGGCAGGCTCCTACGCACAGGCCAAGGCGCTGGCGGCATGGGTGGCCAAGGTCCGCGCGGCCTGGCCGCAGCTGCACGTGGAGCACGTGGACTCGCTGGGCGTCTCGGAGGACCCGCAGATCGGCGACACCCTCCAGGTCCACGCCTACGTGGGACTGCACAACCTGTCCCCGCAGGACGTGTCGGTGGAGGTGGCGTACGGCCAGGCCGCCGACAATGACGAGCTGGCCAACGTGACGAAGGTGGAACTGGAGGCCAAGGAGGAACTCGGCAACGGCCGCTACCTCTTCGCCGGGTCCATCGTGATCGACCGCTCCGGATCCTTCGGCTACACCGTCCGGGTCCTCCCCACGCACGACGCCCTCGCCTCCAAGGCCGAGCTGGGGCTGATCGTCAACGCGTAAATCCTTGGGTTGCGCCGCTGTGTCCCTAGAGCATCACCGCGATGACTGCGAGGTCCTTGCCTGCATAGCTTTCGGCGTCCTGCAGGATCTCGCAGATTATGCCGAAGGAGCGGTCGCCGCGGAAGGCGGCCGGGACCTGCCAGATCACGGTCAGGGGCTTGGCGCCGTCGTCGGAAATGGCGTCGGCGAAGTCATGCAGTGAGTCGTTGAGCGCATCCAGGTTCACGCCGAAGTGCTCCGGGAAGTCCAGGGCCTCGCCGAATGCGGCGAGCACGGACTTCCTCGAGTCAGCGGCAGGCACCAGCAGGCTGCGGCGCCCGGCGTCCGCCACCTGGTCCTTCAGTTCCTCGAGGGTCCAGGTGTCGCCGGAGTAGATCTTCATGGTGCTATTTGCCTTCTGCTATGAACTTGAACGATGCGTAGTGGTCTGCCGTGTAGTACTTGTCCCCGGCCTGTCCTGTCACGATCCTGCGGGCTCCCCTGTCCGACTCGCCCGGGGTCGGAACCGTGTATTCCTTGTAGTACCCGCTGGCCTTGCGCGGCAGGATGCGCTCGAAGTTGCCGAACGTCACGCCGTCGCGGGTGTACGGGTAGGGCCCGCCCTGCCGGATCAGGGAGAGGGTGCGCCGGCCTTCGGCCGGCAGCTGTGACTCCCGGATCGTGGGAAGGCCGGATGCGTTCGGCGCCCCTGTGGCCTTGCCGGCCGACGACGGCGGAGCCGGGGCGGGTGCCGACGTCGGGGCTGAGGAGGGTGCCGACGTCGAAAAGCCGGGTGCCGCCGTTGTTCCCTGCGGTCCCGCAGCGGGCGGCGTGCCGCCCGGCGAGATGAAAAGGTTGAAGGCCGCGAGGGCCACGACGGCGAGCCCCAGCAGCAGCGTTCCGACGGTCCAACGCCTGCGCATGCCTGATTCCCCGAAGTTTATGTGCGGTAGATGTTGATGGAGTAGGCCTGTACCTCGTCAGGCTCGCCGGACTCGACCAGGGTGCCCTGGCGGCGGTCGTGAAGCTCGGACGTGGTGAGGCGGAGATCGAACAGCCGCTTGCCGGTGCCGTCGTCGTTGGTGACCTGGGGAAGGGTGACCTCGATGTCCTCGGGGCTGCCGTTGACCACGATGAGCCCGGCCACGTGACCGTCGTCGGAGCCGAGCAGCAGTTGGACCACGCGGTTCCCGTTGTCGTTCCAGCGTTCCATGGACATGGGCTGGCCGGCCCGGTCGTACCAGTACAGGTAGGAGCGGGCGTCCCGGATGGGGTAGTCGTGCGGCTGCGCCGTCAGGAACTCCCCCCGGAGCCGGATGACGCGCTTGGTGCTGCGCAGCATGGCGTGGGATTCGGGCGTGCTGGTCCAGTCAATCCACGTGAGCGGGTTGTCCTGGCAGTACGCGTTGTTGTTGCCCTGCTGGGTGCGGCCGAGCTCGTCGCCTGCCGTGATCATGGGGACGCCGAGGGAAATCATGAGCGAGGCCATGACGTTGCGCTTGCTCTGGGCGCGGCGGCTCAGGATGCCCTCGTCCTCGGTGCGTCCCTCGAAGCCGTGGTTGTAGCTGCGGTTGTCGCCGTGCCCGTCCCGGTTTTGTTCGCCGTTCGCCTCGTTGTGCTTGCGGTCGTAGGAGACAAGGTCGGTCATGGTGAAGCCGTCGTGCGCGGTGATGAAGTTCAGCGACGCCAGCCTGGAGCGGCCCGAGGGTTCGAAGAGGCTCGCCGAGCCGGACAGGGCATCCGCCAGCCGGGCCACGGACCCGCCCCGGCCGCCGTTGTCCAGCGCTGCACGGTCGGCTACCCAGAAGGTGCGCACGGCATCGCGGTAGTGGTCGTTCCAGTCCACCCAGCCGCCGGGAAACCGTCCGGTCTGCCAGCCGCCGTAGCCCACGTCCCACGGTTCGGCGATCAGCTTGACCCGGGAGAGCAAGGGGTCCGCGGCGAGAGCCACGAGGAAGGGGTGGCGGGGATCGAACTCGTTGGCTGCGTTCCGGCAGAGTGTGACGGCCAGGTCGAAGCGGAAGCCATCGATGTGGAACTCGTCCACCCAGTACCGCAGCGAGTCCAGCACCATCTGGACAACGCGGGGCTCTGCGAAGTTGAGTGTGTTGCCGCAGCCCGTGGTGTCGACGTATTTTCCGTTGCCGTCGGTGCGGTAGTACTTCTGCTCGCCCAGGCCCCGGAAGCTCAGGGTGGCGCCGTCCGGCCCGCCTTCGGCCGTGTGGTTGTAGACGACGTCGAGGATGACTTCAATGCCGGCCGCGTGCAGCAGCTTGACCATGCCCTTGAACTCGTCCTGGACCGCCTGGGGCCCGGCTTCCTGTGCCGACTTTGTGGCGTACGCGGGATGCGGGGCAAAGAATGCCGCGGTGTTGTAGCCCCAGTAGTTGGTGAGGCCGAGGTTCTGGAGGTGCGGCTCGTCCAGGTGGAAATGCACCGGCAGCAGCTGCAGGGCCGTAATGCCCAGCCCGGTCAGGTGCTCGATCATCGCAGGATGGGCCATGCCGGCGTAAGTGCCGCGCAGCGCCTCCGGGATGTCCGGATGGAGCATGCTCTGTCCGCGGACGTGCGCCTCGTAGACGATGGTGTTGCGCCACGGCGTATCGGGCTTCCGGTCCTCCGCCCAGTCGAAGTCGGACGACATCCTGACGCAGGTCAGGAATCCGTCGCGTTCATCGACAGCCCGGCCGTAAGGGTCCAGCAACAGCGGCTGCCGGCTGCCGTCGTCGTCAAAATCAACGGTGGGAACCGCAAGCGGCAGCACCTCATCGCCCTTGGGGGCCGATTCGTCGCTCGGGGCCGCGAGGAAGCCGTACCGTGACCCCACGGGAAAACCGTCGACCACCCCGTGGTGGACCCCGTTCGTGAGGCTGGACAGGGTCTGAAGGCGCCAGTTCTGGCCGGGAGCCTGATAGGCCACCTCGAGCGTGGCGATGCCGGGAGCGTAAACGGCGACGTTTGCGCGGCTGCCTGATGTACCCCCCGGGCTTTGGCGCGCTTCGCTGACCCCGAGGGGAAAGGCCTGGGAGTCATCCACCGTCAGGGCTGTGTCTAAAAGGGGCATTACCATCAATTAAAGCTTAGCCGTCACGTCCAAATAGCTAGTCTTGTCCCGCATGTTACGCGTGCGGCGCTGTGACGGCACTGCTGAATGCTGTAAGGACGCACCGACTGGAGGTTTTCGTGAAAATTGCATTAGCCCAGATCATCACCGGAAGGGATGTTGCCGGGAACCTCACCGTGGTGGAGGAATATGCCCGCCGCGCCAAGGACGGCGGGGCCGACATCGTCGTTTTCCCCGAGGCCACCATGCGCGCCTTCGGCAACTCCCTGCTGGACATCGCCGAGCCGTTGGACGGCCCCTGGGCAAGCCGCGTCCGCTCGATTGCCGACGAACTGGGGATTGTGATTGTTGCCGGAATGTTCACTCCGGGTTCATCGGCCTCCGACCGGCAGCCGAAAGTCCGCAATACGCTGCTGGTGACCGGGCCGGGCGTTGACGCCAGCTACGACAAGGTCCACCTCTTCGACGCGTTCGGATTCCTGGAGTCCGACACCGTGGACGCCGGGACAGGTCCCGTGACGTTCGACATCGGCGGCGTCACCTTTGGCCTGGCCACCTGCTACGACATCCGCTTCCCGGCCCTCTTCACGGCCAACGCCGACCGCGGAGCCGTCGCCAACATCGTCTGCGCCTCGTGGGGTTCGGGCCCCGGCAAGGTGGACCAGTGGAAGCTCCTGGCCCGGGCCCGCGCCGTGGACACCACCACCTACGTTCTCGCCTGCGGCCAGGGCGACCCCGCCACCCAAGGCATCGAGCCCCGCGGTGCGGCACCCACGGGCGTCGGGCACAGCGCCGTCGTCTCACCTTTCGGCGAGGTGCTCCAGGAGCTCGACGGCGCCCCCGGCCTCATCTTCGCCGACCTGGATCCCGCCCTGGTCCAGGAAGCCCGCACCAAACTCCCGGTCCTGGCCAACCGCCGCGACTTCTAGGGACCAAACCCTCTCTCAGATCCTGCCGGAAATCCACCAACCCTCCTGCAGATCCTGCCGGAAAAATGGAAACGCTCCTTCACTCGAAGTGAAGGAGCGTTTCCCGTTTCGCTGCGAAACCTGAGAGAGCGTTGGTCAATTTCCTGCAGGAACTGATGGAGCGTTCCGGAATTTCCTGCAGGAACTGGTAGAGCGTTTGGGGTGGGTTACTTGGCGGAGCGCTGGCGGGAGACTTCGTAGAGGGAGATGCCGACGGCCATGGAGGCGTTCAGGGATTCCATGGCGGAGTCGATCGGAATGGAGACGATCTGGTCGCAGTTCTCCCGGACGAGGCGGCTGAGGCCCTTGCCTTCGGAGCCGACCACGATGCAGACGGGCTCGGTGGCGAGGGTGAGGTCCGGCAGCGAGACGTCGCCGTCGCCGTCGAGCCCCAGCACGAAGACGCCCATGTCCTTGAACTGCTTGAGGGCGTTGTTCAGGTTGGAGGCGCGGGCCACCGGGACGCGGACGGCCGCGCCGGCACTGGTCTTCCATGCGGCGGCAGTGACGCCGACGGAACGGCGCTCGGGGACGATGACGCCGTGGCCGCTGAATGCCGAGACGGAGCGGATGATCGCGCCGAGGTTGCGGGGGTCGGTGATGCCGTCGAGCGCAACGAAGAGCGGGGCATTCGCGATGTGCCCCTTCTTCCATCCTTCAACGGTCTCTTCGGCCAGGTCGTAGGCGTCCTGGTACTCGTACGGCGGAATCTGCAGGACGAGTCCCTGGTGCACGGCATCGTCGGTCATCCGGTCCAGCTCGGGCTTGCCGGTTTCCAGCAGCGGGATGCCGCGTTCGGCGGCGATCTTCAGGGATTCCTTGACGCGGTCGTCCATCTCGATGCGGATGGCGACGTGCAGCGCCTTGGCGGGAATGCCGGCACGGAGCGCCTCGACGACGGAGTTGCGGCCGGTGACAACCTCTTCGGTGGCGCGCCCCTTCGGGCCCGAGCGGGCACCGGCACTGCGGGCACCACCGCCGGAGCGCTTGGCCGCCGAGCGCTCGGCAAGCTGCTTGCTCTTGTAAGCCTTGTGGTACGGACGGTCCTCGGCTTTGGGGGTTGGCCCCTTGCCCTCGAGTGCCTTACGGCCGTGGCCACCGGTTCCGGTGGTGGGGCCCTTCTTGTTCTTGCGGATTGCGCCCGGGCGACCGTTGTTGGCCATGATTCCACCTTGTTTGTAATGAGTAAGTCTGCACTCCAGTCTACTGACTGGCGTTAAATCGTTGACCGGGCGGGCCAGGAAGCGCGGAAGCTAGCTGCGCTGCAGGCTCCACGTGGCGCCGTCGGCGTTGTCCTCCACCAGGACGCCGGCTGCCGCGAGGGTGTCCCGGATCGCGTCCGAAGCGGCCCAGTCTTTCCTGGAGCGTGCCTCGGCCCGGGCCGCGAGCTGCGCCTCGATCAGCGTCCCGAGGGCATTGGTGGCCTGGTCGTCGACGGCGGGCTGCGCGGCGGCGCTGATGCCCAGGACCCGCAGCATGTCGGTCACGCCGGCCAGCGCCTGCCGCGTCGCCTCCGCGTCGCCGTCGGTGAGGGCCGAGTTGCCGGCGCGGACGGTGTCGTGCAGCACCGCGAGGGCCTGCGGGACGTTGAGGTCGTCGTCCATCGCAGCGGCGAACGCGTCCGGCACGGTGCCGTGGCTGCCAAACAGCAGGGCGCCGTCGGAGGACAGCGCGCGGACCGCGCGGGCCATGAAGCCGTCAATACGCTCGACGGCGGCCGCCGCCTCCTGCAGCGACGTCGGCTGGTAGTCCAGCACAGAACGGTACTGTGCCTGGCCGAGGTAGTAGCGGACCACGCGCGGCGGTGCGAGCTCCAGCATCTCTGCCGGGCTGATCGTGTTGCCGACGGACTTCGACATTTTTTCGCCCTGGTACGTGACCATGCCGTTGTGCATCCAGAAGTTCGCGAAGCCGTGGCCCGCCGCCTGTGACTGCGCCATCTCGTTTTCATGGTGCGGGAAGCGCAGGTCAAGTCCGCCGCCATGGATGTCGAACTCGGTGCCGAGGTACTTCGTGACCATCGCCGAGCATTCGAGGTGCCAGCCCGGACGGCCGGTGCCCCACGGCGAAACCCAGCTCGCCGTCGTCGGCTCCCCTTCCTTGTAGCCCTTCCAGAGGGCAAAGTCGCGGGGGTCCTTCTTGCCGCGCGGGTCGGCGTCGGCGGCACCCTGCATGTCGTCGATCTTCTGCCGCGTCAGGGCGCCGTACTTGTTCCACGAGCGCACGTCGAAGTAGACGTCCCCTGACCCGTCGAGGGCGGGATAGGCGTGCCCGCGGTCGATCAGGAGCTGGATGAGCGCGTGCATCTCCGGGATGTGGCCGGTTGCCCGCGGCTCGTAGGTGGGACGGGAGACGCCGAGGGTGTCGTACGCCTTGAGGAACTCCTGCTCATACCGGTAGGCCAGTGCCCACCATTCCTCTTCCGGCACGGAGCCGGGCTCCTGCTCGAAATCGGGGTGGAAGGAGGCCTCGGACTTGGCGAGGATCTTGTCGTCGATGTCGGTGACGTTGCGGACCACCGTGACGCGGAAGCCGCGGTACTCGAGCCAGCGGGTGAGCTGGTCGAAGGCGATGGCAGAGCGGATGTGCCCCACGTGCGGCATGCCCTGCACCGTGGCACCGCAGTAATACAGGCTTACCTTGCCCGGTACCAGGGGAACGAAGTCGCGGACTTCGGCGGATGCAGTGTCGTAAAAGCGCAGGGTCACCGCTCCAGATTAGCCGATGCCATTGTCCCCGCTTACTTGCAGACCTCGCCGATCCGGTTGTTCTGTTTGGCCAGTTCCGCTGTCTGCTCCGAACTCTTGGTGCCCAGGGAGGTGCTGGCCACCTGCTTCATGATGTCGGCCATCTTCTGGATGGGGTCGGCGACGTCCTGGGCCACCTTGTCGGCGACCTCCTGGTAGTGCTTGGCGATCTGGTCTGCCTGCTGCTGCTGGTTGCCCGTGGGCTTGAACGTGTCGCCCTGCAGGAACTTGCAGCTCTCCTCCACACTCATGCGGGGGCTGCCGGCGCAGCCGGCCAGAAGCATCCCTGCGATCACGACGGCGGGAAGCAGCTTTTTCACGGAAGGTCTCCTGGGATTGCGGTACTGATGCATATTCCAGCCTAGGCGATTCGGCTGCGGAGCCCGATCTGCGGGGCGCTGGCCTGTTACGCCCGGGCAGCTACCCGGCGGGGTAGACCAGGGCAGTGGCCACCGCGGAGATGCCTTCGCCGCGGCCGGTGAAGCCGAGCCCGTCGCTGGTGGTGGCGGTAACGCTGACCGGGGCACCCGCGGCCTCGGTGAGCACGCGCTGGGACTCTTCCCTGCGCGGGCCGAACTTGGGCCGGTTGCCCACGAACTGCACCGCGACATTGCCGATCTCGAAGCCGGCTGCCCGAACGATCCGGGCGGCTTCGGCCAGCAGCGTGACCCCGGAGGCTCCGGCGAACTCTGGCCGGTCCGTGCCGAAGTGGGTGCCCAGGTCGCCGATCCCGCAGGCGGAGAACAGCGCGTCGGCCGCGGCGTGGGCCACGGGATCGCCGTCGGAGTGGCCGGCGAGGCCCCGCTCTCCCTCCCAGAAAAGACCGCCGAGCCAGAGCGGCTGGGGGTCGCTGTCCGGGGCAAACGCGTGCACGTCGATGCCAATGCCCGTCCGGGGCAGGAGCACCGGGGTCCGCGAAGCGTTGTCTGTCATGGCGCCTTCCGTCATGTGGGTTGTCAGCCCTCCACCCAGCGGGCGCCGAGGGGGCCTTCGAGCAGGCCCTCGGCGATGATGACGTCCAGCGGTGTGGTGATCTTCAGTGACTGGCTGGCTCCGCGGACGGCATGTACCGGCACGCCCAGAAGCTCCACCAGCATGGCGTCATCGGTGACGGTGGCGGCCTGGCGCTCGTCGAAGCCCTCAGCTGCCTGGTGTGCCTGCCGCAGCACGGAGAGCTTGAAGCCCTGCGGGGTCTGGACAGCTCGGAGCTCCTCGCGGGGCGCGGTCCCGGTAACGAGTTCCGGTGCGATGTCCGCGCCTGGGCCCTCGGTCGCGGCAACCGTCTTGACCGTGTCGACCACCGGGATCACCGGGATCACCGCATCGGCGCCGGCCGCCAGGGCCTGGGCCACCCGATGGAAGACCGGTTCGGGCGTCAGGGCACGCGCGGCGTCATGGACCAGGACCGCCTCCGTGCCGTCCTCCACGGCGGCCAGTGCGGAACGGACGGAATCCGCCCGGGAGGCACCGCCGTCGACCATGGTCAGGAGCGGGCCGCCGTCGACCAGTTCCACCCGAAAGTCTTCACAGAGCCGGCGGAGCTCCTCATCGCCGGCCGGCAGCGCGATGCATACCTGGCTGGCGATGCCTGCCGCGACGATCCCGCGGAGTGCATGCATCAGGATGGGCTCACCGCCCAGCGGCACCGCGGCCTTCGGCATGCCATACCCCAGCCTCTGCCCGGAACCGGCGGCGACGAGGATCACGGCGGTCACGGGGCGCTTGGGTGCAGTGTTCATGCGCTCTAGCCTACGTCCCAGCCGCACTCCCCCTCCATCTCCCAACCCAGTAGCAGCTGAGGGCGTTCCCAGCGCCGGGAACGCCCTCAGCTGCTACCTACATGGGAACCCGGGCTGGCCGATTTTGGGCAAGAAGAAACCCCGGCGGCACTTTGCCACCGGGGTTCAATTCTTGTTTGGAAGCTCCTACTGCTTAGGAAGCTCCTTTACTTAGGAAGCCAGGACCTCGTCGAGAACGCTCGCGGCCTTCTCTTCGTCGGTCTTTTCAGCCAGAGCCAATTCTGAGATCAGAATCTGCCGGGCCTTGGCCAGCATACGCTTCTCGCCTGCGGAAAGGCCGCGGTCGTGATCCCGGCGCCACAGGTCGCGGACGACCTCTGCAACCTTGATGACGTCACCGGAAGCAAGCTTCTCCAGATTTGCCTTATAACGACGCGACCAGTTGGTGGGCTCTTCAGTGAACTCGGCACGAAGCACGTCAAAAACATGCTCCAAACCGTCTTTGCCCACTACGTCGCGAACCCCAACAAGGTCAACGTTCTCTGCTGGAACTTCAATGGTCAGATCACCCTGAGCCACCTTGAGCTTGAGATACATCTTCTCTTCGCCCTTGACAGTGCGCATCTTGATCTCTTCAATTTTTGCTGCACCGTGGTGAGGGTAAACTACTGTCTCGCCGACCTCAAAAACCATGTGGACTTTCCCCTTTCCCGCAGACCAGTTTATCACGATTAAGGCATATGACTGGCATGGATACGGCCCGGGAACCCCGTAAATCCGCGGAAAATGGCCAAAATCAGCGGCTCAGACCCCTTGACGAATGCGAACAATAGTGCATCGCCCACGCCCCCACAAGCGTTACGCCCGGGTAGTTGCGGCCCCTGGGGACGGCCTGCCCAGCACCCCGGCAGGCGTCCGAGGGGGCAGTCATGTGGAGGGGCCGAATCCTTGTTTGACCCTCTTTGCCGATAGGCTATGCCTGAAAACTGTTTCAGAGACTTTTCTAGGAGTGCGTGACGTGCGTTTCACTGCGATGAACCGGGGCCAGAGCGGCAAGATGGCGATGGCAGCAGCCGCCCTGAGCATCGGCCTGCTGGGCCTGACGGGCTGCGGCTACGTCAACGCCCAGCAGACCTCTCACCAGTACTCTTCTTCGGACGGAATCCGCGCCGACGTCGGACCGGTCCAGCTCCGCAACATGCTGATCGTTTCCGCCGGCGAGAACCAGCCCGGCCGCGTCATTGGCGCCGTCTACAACTCCTCCTCGAAGGACGTCAAGGTCACCCTCAAGGGAGCCGAGGGCGCACAGACCGAAGTTCCGGTCAAGCAGAACTCCTACACCCTGCTGAACCAGTCCACGGACGCCGCCACCCTGAGCACGTCCGGCGGCAAGCCCGGAACCCTCGTGGACGTCCAGGTGACCGAGAGCGGAACCAACGTCAACAAGACCGTGAAGATTCCTGTCGTGGACGGCACGCTGAAGGAATACGCCGCCTACCTGCCGGGCGGCGCGCCCACCGA
Organism: Arthrobacter globiformis; assembly: GCF_046536215.2. Classification (GTDB taxonomy): domain Bacteria; phylum Actinomycetota; class Actinomycetes; order Actinomycetales; family Micrococcaceae; genus Arthrobacter; species Arthrobacter globiformis_E. The sequence continues at coordinate 2,180,673 of NZ_CM143421.1, forward strand.
GTCCGCCACTCCGAGCCACACTGCAACGCCGGGTGAGCACACTGCAACACCGGGTGAGACCGCGACGCCGGGCGAATCCGCCACGGCCACGCCCACCGAAAGCCACTAGCAGCGCCTGCCAGCAACGCTGGCAATACAAGAAGGAGGGGTTCCGGCGGGAACCCCTCCTTCTTCGTGTTATCGGTGCTTTGTGGTGCCGTCCCGGGGCCACCTCCGGCCGGCGGCGAGGAGCGCCTAGGGCTCGAACTTATAGCCCAGTCCGCGCACGGTGACGAGGTACCGCGGCAGGGACGGGTCCGGTTCGATCTTGCTGCGAAGCCGCTTGACGTGGACGTCGAGCGTTTTCGTATCGCCCACGTAGTCGGAGCCCCAGACCCGGTCAATCAGCTGGCCCCGGGTCAGCACGCGGCCGGAGTTCCGCAGCAGCATCTCCAGCAGTTCAAACTCCTTCAGCGGCAGTGACACCTGCTCGCCGTCGACACTCACCACGTGCCGTTCAATGTCCATCCGCACCGGACCGGCGTGGACGGTGGATGAAATGAGTTCCTCCGGCTCGCCCTGGCGGCGGAGCACCGCGCGGACACGGGCAACCAGTTCACGGGAGGAGTACGGCTTGGTGACGTAGTCGTCCGCGCCCAGCTCCAGCCCGACCACCTTGTCGATCTCGGTGTCCTTGGCGGTCAGCATGATGACGGGGACGGTGGAGCGCTGCCGCAGCTGCCGGCAGACTTCCGTGCCGGACTGTCCCGGCAGCTGCAGGTCGAGCAGCACGAGGTCTGCCCCGTTGCGGTCGAATTCCGTGATGGCGTCGAGGCCGTTGTCCACGACCTCCACTTCGAACCCTTCCTTGCCCAGTAGATAGGACAGGGGATCGCTGAACGACTCCTCGTCCTCGACAATAAGAATCCTGCTCAAGCGTTAGCTCCTCGTTCGTGGACGCCGGCGGCGTCGCGTGGTTCTTTGGCCTGCGGCCGGTCGGTCTGGGCCTGCGGCGAGGCGGGGGCCAGTGGCGGCGCGGGGGCCTGCGTCTTGGCTTCCTTGGCGGGCAAGGGGCGCGGTTCGGCTGCGGCGTCCTCTTCCTGCCCTTCCATCTCCGGCAGGCGGAGGGTGAAGGTGGAGCCCTGGCCGGGCTGGGACCAGAGCGTGACTTCCCCGCCGTGGTTGGAGACAACATGCTTGACGATGCTCAGGCCCAGACCGGTTCCGCCGGTGTGGCGCGACCGGGCCGCATCCACCCGGTAGAACCGCTCGAACACCCGTTCCTGGTCCTCCGGTGACAGGCCTTCACCCTGGTCCGTGACGGAGACGGAAACCAGGCCCTCTTTGGACCGCACTCCGATGCCGACGCGGGTGTTTTCCGGCGAGTACCGGATGGCGTTGTCGATGAGGTTGCGCAGCGCCGTGACCAGCAGGTCCCGGTCGCCGTAGACCTTGGCCTCCGCGCGGCCGCCAATGACGATCTGGATGTTCTTGCTCTCGGCGGGCAGCTGCGAACGGTCCACGGCCTCGGAGATGACGTCGTTGATGTCCACGGGGTGCCCCTGCTGCGCCACGTTCGCGCCCTGCAGCCGGGACAGCTCAATGATGTCCTGCACCAGCGCGGCGAGGCGGGCCGACTCCTTGTGCATGCGTTTCGCGAAGCGGCGGACGGCGTCCTCGTCGTCCGCTGACGATTCGAGCGCTTCGGCCAGCAGCGAGATGGCGCCCACCGGGGTCTTCAGTTCGTGGGACACGTTGGCCACGAAGTCGTTGCGGATCTCCTCGGTACGGGTGATCTCGGTGCGGTCGTCGGCCAGCAGGACGATATATTCCTCACCCAGCATTGCTGCCCGGACCTGCACGACGATGGTTCCCTGGCCGAGCGGTCCCCGGGGCAGTTCAAGCTGCCGCTCCAGGATGACGCCGTCACGCCGGACGTTGGCCGTCATATCCAGCAGCTCGCGGTGCACCACCGTGTGCCCGCGCACCAGGCCGTAGGCGTAGGCCGCGGGGCTTGCCCGGACGACGCCGTCGATCGCGTCCACCACCACGAACGCCTGGCCGACGACGGCGAGGACTTCCGCGGAGCCCGGGGGCAGCGCCGGTTCGTCGTACTCAATCTCCACGAGCTCGCGCTGCTTCTCGCTGGCACGGAACGCGAGCACGCCAAAGACGCCGAACGACAGGCCCAGCAGGCCGGCGATGACACCTAAGAGCATTGGATCCACGCCTCCAGCTTATGCTTCCGGAAAGCCCCAATATCCGATAAACGGCCCATGCGGTGCGGATTCAGCTAACGTTCATCTTGAGATGTGTAACAGTTCACCGAACACTGGAAGAGTGTGCCGTTGGACTGCCGGAACGGTGACACGAAATTCTGACCGCCGCGGCGGGGCGGAGTTTCCAAGGAAAGGACGCCTACGTGCGCAAGGTTTTTCAGGAGGAGCTGGCCCACGTGGGCGAGGACCTCATCGAGATTTCAAAGCTGGTCAGCGAAGCGATCGGCAAGGCAACCACCTCGTTCGAGAGTGCCGACGTCGACCTGGCCCAGGACGTCATCGCCGCGGACGCCAGGATCGACTTCCTGCAGAACAGCCTCGACGAGCGCGCCATCGACATCCTCGCGCTGCAGGGCCCCGTGGCCAGTGACCTGCGCATGATTGTCGGTTCGCTGCGAATGAGCGCATCCCTGGAGCGCATGGGTGACCTTGCCCGCCACATCGCCCAGCTCGCCCGGCTGCGGTTCCCCTCTACGGTGATCCCGGAGTCGCTGACGGGGACGTTCAAGAGCTTCGCCGAGCACGACATCGAGATCGCCAACAAGCTGACCGAACTGCTGGAGACCCGCAACCTCGAGGTTGCCCGCGACATCCTCAAGGCCAACACCGCGGTGAACGACCTCCACCTCAGCGTCTTCAAGGCGATCGCGCGCCCGGACTGGCAGGAATCCCCGGCCACCACCGTGGACGTGGCCCTGGCCAGCCGCTACTTTGAGCGGTTCGCGGACCACGGCGTGTCCGTTGCGCAGAAGGTCACCTACCTCGTGACCGGCGCGTGGCACCCGAACAGCATCGAGCACGGCTAAACAACCGGGCAACTCTTCGAGTTTTCGTCCACGTATTGGCCCTCAGGGGGTATTTGCGGCCATTATCTGGACAAAAACTCCAGTGAAACAAACGGACGACGCCGGCCGGTCACCTAAGGTGACCGGCCGGCGTCGTCCGTTTTTGGGGGCGAAGGCTACTTCTTGCCCTGGTTGGCCACGGCAAGGATGGCCTCGGCTGCAGCCTCGGGATCGAGGTACGTTCCGCCGGGGGTGATCGGCTGGAAGTTCTCGTCCAGGTCGTAGACCAGCGGGATGCCGGTGGGGATGTTCAGGCTGGCGATGGCGTCGTCGCTGATGCCGTCCAGGTGCTTGACCAGCGCGCGCAGGGAGTTGCCGTGGGCGGTGACCAGGACGGTCTTGCCGGCCTTCAGGTCTTCCTTGATGTCCGATTCCCAGTACGGGAGGAGGCGGATGAGGACGTCCTTGAGGCACTCGGTGCGGGGCAGGTCGTCGCCGAGGCCGGCGTAGCGCGGGTCGCGGGACTGGGAGAACTCACTGCTGTCGTCCAGGGCGGGCGGCGGGGTGTCGTAGGAACGGCGCCACAGCATGAACTGGTCCTCGCCGAATTCGGCCAGGGTCTGGGCCTTGTCCTTGCCCTGCAGTGCACCGTAGTGGCGCTCGTTGAGGCGCCAGTCGCGCTTGACGGGAATCCAGCCGCGGTCAGCCTTGTCCAAGGAGATGTTGGCCGTGTTGATGGCCCGCTTCAGGAGCGAGGTGTAGAGGATGTCCGGGAGAATGTTGTTCTCAACCAGCAGTTCCCCACCGCGTGCTGCTTCCTCGCGGCCCTGGTCGTTCAGGTCAACGTCCACCCAGCCGGTGAACAGGTTCTTGGCGTTCCATTCGCTGTGGCCGTGGCGCAGCAGAATCAGCTTGTAAGTCATGATTTTCATCCTAGCCGAGCACGGCCCGCAGGCGCCGAGAGTTACATCACGCGGCGGCCGCCGCCCAACGGGGCCGCATCCTGGGACCGCCCGATAGGCTGGGGCCGTGGTGCAGAAAGCAGAACGGGTGGTGACCAACCGGAGCAGCCGGGGCAAGCCGGTGGGGAATGTGACCCGCGGCACCACCAACCCGAACCGCATGCGCCGGCTGGACCGGTGGCTGGCCGGGCCGCAGGCGTGGCGGCTGCGGAGGGCGGCTGACCCGCTCGTGGTGGATCTGGGCTATGGCGCCTCGCCGGCCACCGCCGTCGAACTCTTTGAACGGCTCCGGGCGGTACGGCCGGATGTGCGCCTCTGCGGGATCGAAATCGAACCGGAACGGGTCCGCGCGGCGAAACCCCTGGAGCGCCCGGGCCTGAGTTTCCACAACGGCGGATTCGAGCTTCCGGTGCCCGGGAACCCCGTGTTTGTGCGCGCATTCAACGTGCTGCGGCAGTACGAGGAAGCGGACGTCCGCGGCATCTGGGAACTGGTGCAGGGCCGGCTGGCTCCGGACGGCCTGTTCATCGACGGGACGTGCGACGAGATCGGCCGCCGCTCCGCATGGGTTGCCATCGACGCCGGGGGTCCCCTGAGCCTCACCATGTCGGTCCGGTTCGGGAGTTTCGTGCTGCCGTCCGAGGTGGCCGAACGGCTGCCCAAGGCCCTCATCCACCGCAATGTTCCCGACGAACACATCCACGCGCTGCTGCAGGCGATGGACCGGGCCTGGCTGGAGGCGGCGCCGCTGGCGCCGTTTGGAAACCGGCAACGGTGGACTGCCATGTGCCGGGCACTGCTCGACGGCGGGTGGCCGGTACATGATGGCCCCTCGCGTTGGCGGCTCGGGGAACTTACGGTCGGCTGGGAAGCAGTGGCGCCCGGCTAAGTGCCGGGCGGGGCTGTGGTCAAAGCGCTGGTTACCAGGGGCCGTACGGGCCCATGTTCCGGCTGCCGCCGCGGCCTGCGTCCTTCACGGCCGGCCGGACGTCGGCCAGGTAAACGGAGGCCGCCACCACGGCTGCGAGGCCGAAGAGGCCCAGCGGGCCGAGGAGGCCGCCGGACCCGCCGCCCAGCACGGACAGCGCGCCGACGGCCAGGCTGCCGCCGGTCAATGCCAGCCAGAAGGTCTTGGTGCGCTTACCGGCAGCCTCGAAGGCGTTTGGCCGGTGGCGGACGCAGTCAAAGAAGGCCCACACCTCAAGGACCAGAGCGATCAACCCCAGGATGTAGTAGACCGTGCTCTCAACGTAGAAAATCAGTAGTCGTCCGTCCACCAGCCCAGCCTATCGGTCCAGCGCGTCCAGCGCCTGCTTCAAATCGGCCCAGAGGTCCTCGACGTTTTCGATTCCAACGCTCAGCCGGACCAGGTTCTCGGGGACGCTGACGGGTTCGGCGGCGTGCCGGCGCCGCCGTTCGATGAGCGACTCAACGCCGCCGAGGGACGTGGCGGGCAGCCACAGATTCAGGGCGCGGACCAGCTTGTCCGCGGTTTCGGAGGCGCTGAGCCCGCCGGCCGCGGCGACCTGGACGCAGAGGATGGAACCGAAGCCGGTCATCTGCGACTTGGCCAGATCGTGGCCCGGGTCCGTGACGAGGCCCGGGTAGCGCACGCTTTCCAGGGCCGGATGCGCGCTCAGCCGCTCCGCGAGCACCGCCGCCGAGGCCTGGGAACGCTCGATCCGCAGGGCCAGGGTCCGCAGCCCCCGCAAAGCCAGCCACGCTTCGAACGGCCCGGCGATGCCGCCGTGGATGATGCGGTGGTGAAGAAGGGTTCCGCGCAGCTCCGCGTCAGAGGTCACCAGGGCGCCCAGCACCACGTCGGAATGGCCGGCCAGGTACTTGGTCACCGAGTGAAGAACGGCATCGGACCCCAGGCTGAGCGGCTGCTGCACCAAAGGCGTGGAGAAGGTGTTGTCCGTGACAACGACGGCGCCGGCGTCGTGCGCGGCCTGCGTGAGTGCACGGATGTCCGCGATGCCGAGCATCGGGTTGGTGGGGCTTTCCAGCCACAGCATGTCAGCCGCTTTGCCGCCCTGCGGGGCTATCTGGGCGCGGACCGCGTCAGTGTCCGCGATGTCCACGGTGCGGAGCTCCAGGAGTCCCTTTTCAGCCAGCTCGGCGGCCATGACCAGCGAGCCCGAGTAGCTGTGGGACGGCATCACCAGGACGCCCCCGTTGGGGATCAGGGAGAGCGCGGAACTGACGGCGGCCAGGCCGGAGGAGTAAAGGAGGCCGGGCAGCGACGCGCCCTCCAGCTGGCCGAGTGCTTCCTCGAACGGGTCCCACGTGGGGTTGGAGTAGCGGCCGTAGCCCCGGTCGCCGTCGTCCAGCGCGCCGGTGCCGAAATAGGTGGACGAGAGCACGATGGGCGGGTTGACGGGCGCATCGTGCTCGCGGGGCGGACGGCCGGCGGCCACGACCACCGTTTCGGCAGACAGGGAGGCGGCGTGCTGATCGGAAAGACTCATGGTCACAGGGTACGTTGGCTGCCTGCCTGCGCGGAAAGCGGCCGCTTCCGGAGACGTACAGAACCGGGCACCGGCCATTTTCGTCTGTGGAAATCGGTAGGCTGGATAGGTGAATATGCAGAGCTCCGGACTTTTCATCGCCTTCGAGGGCGGTGACGGTGCCGGCAAGTCAACCCAGGCGGCCCGGCTGGCCGGCGCGCTGGAATCTCGCGGCCTCACCGTGCTGCGCACCCGGGAACCCGGCGGGACGCCCATCGGCGAGAAGCTCCGTTCCCTGGTGCTGGACCACGGCCACGGCCACATCGACGCCCATACCGAGGCCCTGATCTTCGCCGCCTCCCGGGCCGCGCACGCCAGCCAGGTCATCAGGCCGGCCCTGGCGCGCGGCGAGGTGGTGCTCACAGACCGCTACATCGATTCCTCGGTGGCGTACCAGGGTGCGGGCCGCGGCCTCGGCACGGACGCCGTCCGCAGTGTTAACGAATGGGCCACCTCCGGGCTGCAGCCGGACCTGACAGTACTCCTGGATGTCCACCCGGCCGAGGGGCGGAGCCGCCGCACCGCCGGGGACGCTGCTGAGGACCGGCTGGAATCGGAAGCCGACGAGTTCCACGCCCGGATCCGGCAGGCGTTCCTGGACCTCGCGGAGGCCAGGCCGGAGAGCTACCTCGTCCTCGAGGCGGGACGGCCCGTGGAGGAAATCGCGGAACTGATCCTGGAGCGCGTCGAAAAGCTCCTTGCAACAACGGACACGCAGCCATGACCGTCTGGGATGACCTGCAGGGGCAGCCAGCCGTCGTCGCCCAACTGCGGCAGGCATCCATGGGCGAGGGGCTCACCCACGCCTGGCTGTTCACCGGGCCTCCTGGCTCCGGCCGGTCCAATGCGGCCAAGGCCTTCGCGGCTGCACTGAACTGCGACCAGGACGACGTCATCATGCGCGGCTGCGGCACCTGTCCGGCGTGCCTGACCATCCTGGGCGAAACCCACGCCGACGTCTCCTTTGTCCGCACCGAAAAGGTGACCATCACCATCGAAGAGGCGCGGGAACTCGTCGCCACCGCCGGTAACCGGCCGTCCTCGGCACGCTGGCGGATCATCGTGGTGGAGGACGCCGACCGCATGGCTGAGCGGACCACCAACGTGCTGCTCAAGGCCATCGAGGAGCCCACGCCGCGCACCATCTGGATGCTGTGTGCCCCCTCCCCCGCGGACGTCCTGGTGACCATCCGCTCGAGGTGCCGGGCAGTGGCGCTGCGGCTGCCGCCCGCCGCCGACGTCGCGGCCCTGCTGGTGAAGCGCGACGGCGTGGATCCGGCCCTTGCCGAGCGCGCCGCCCGGGCGGCCCAGAGCCACGTGGGCATCGCCCGGCGTTTGGCCCGCGACGCCGAGGCCCGGGAGCGGCGACTGGAGACAGTCCGGTTCCCGCTGGGACTGCGCGGCATCACGGCCGCCGTAATGATGGCTGACAAGCTCGTGAAGATCGCCACGGAAGAAGCCACGAGCTCCAACGAAGAAAGGGACGCCGCCGAAAAAGCCGCACTGCTGGCCACCCTCGGCGCCCCGGAGACCGGCACCCTGCCGCCGGCCATGCGCAGCCAGGTGAAGCAGCTGGAGGACGACCAGAAGCGGCGCGCCAAGCGCTCCGTCACCGATTCCCTGGACCGGACACTGACGGATCTCCTCTCGTTCTACCGGGACGTCCTGATCATCCAGCTCGGGAACGCCGTGGAACTGGTGAACGTTGAGCTCAGGAGTGAGCTGGAAGAGTTTGCCCTACGGTCCGGGCCGGACGTGACCCTCGCCCGGATGGACGCCATCAACAACGCCCGCAAGCGGATCACCACCACCAACGTCGCACCGCTGCTGGCCGTAGAGTCAATGGCCGCAAGCCTGATCCAGTAGCCACGCCACCGCCCGCCATTTGCCTGACCGAGCTGACACCGCCCCACAAGGAGAACCCGCATGATGTCTGCACCGCCCCTGTCCCCGCGACCCCGGAGCCTCGCGGCCGGGATGCGGGCGGCCGGCGCCATGGCGCTGGCCGTACTGCTGGCATCGTGCAGTGCCCTGGGCCCGTCGAAGGACGAGTCCTCGCAGAACGGCTCCACGGGACAGGCCGACCCCTCCATAGCGGCGGCCGCCCCGGCGGGGCTCAAGTCCTATTACTCGCAGAAGATCATCTGGCAGCCCTGCGAGGACAAGCTGCAGTGTGCCAAGGTCAAGGTGCCCGTCGACTACGCAAAGCCGGACGGCGACACCATCGAACTGGCCGCGGTGAAGATCGCCAGCACCGGGGACAAGAAGGGGAGCCTGCTGGTCAACCCCGGCGGTCCGGGCGCGTCCGGCTACGACTTCGTCAGGGACGCCGGCAACAGCCATTTCTCCGACACCGTGCGCGCCAACTATGACCTCGTCGGCTTCGATCCGCGCGGGGTCAAGCGTTCGGCGCCTGTCACCTGCCTCACCGACAAGGAGCGGGACGAGGCCCGGACAAAGGTCTACACCCCGGAAACCGACGCCGGACTGGCGGTGCTGCGCGCCGACAACAAGGCCATCGCCGCCAAGTGCGCGGAGCAGACCGGGCCGGTGCTCGGGCACATCGACACCGTCACTGCGGCCAAGGACCTGGACGTCCTGCGTGCCGTGCTCAATGATTCCAAGCTGAACTACATGGGCTTTTCGTACGGGACCTTCCTCGGCTCCACGTACGCGTCGCTGTTCCCGGACAACGTGGGGCGCATGGTCCTCGACGGCGCCATCGACCCCTCGCTCAGCGCCGAGGACCTGACACTGGGCCAGGCCCGGGCCTTCGAGAAGGCGCTGCGCGCCTATGTTGAGCACTGCCTCGGCGAGGAAGGTTGCCCCCTCAGCGGCACCGTCGACGACGGCGTGCAGCAGATCCGCGACCTCATCACCTCCGTGGTGCAGACCCCGCGCACCGCCAAGGACGGCAGGCTGGTGGGCGGCAACCTCTTCGTCAGCGGCATCGTCGTTCCGCTGTACGCCAACGAAAGCTGGCCGGCCCTGACCCAGGCACTGGACCTGGCCATGCAGGGTGATGTCAGCGCCATGCTCCGCCTGGCCGACCTGGGCGCGGACCGCTCCCCCAACGGCAAGTACACGTCCAACACGGCACTGGCCTTCGGCGCCATCAACTGCCTGGACTACCCAACAAACAGCGACCCGGCGGCCATGCGTGCCGAAGAGCAGCGGCTCCGCGAGGCGTCCCCCACCCTGGGCTACTTCTTCGCCTACGGCGGTGCGAACTGCGCCGACTGGCCGTACAAGAACGTCCGTACCCCGGCCCCGGTGAAGTACAGCGGCTCCGCACCGATCGTCGTCGTCGGCACCACCGGCGACCCGGCCACCCCCGTGGAGTGGGCCAGCGAACTCCGGAAGCAGCTGGGCAACGCGTCCCTGCTGACCTTCAGGGGCGAGGGCCACACGGCCTACGGCCGGTCCAACACCTGCATCAGCAACGCCGTGGACAAGTACCTGGTGGACGGCAAGGAGCCGGCGGACAACACCGTCTGCTGACCCCAGCCCGACGGCGGTCCCAACCCGACGGCGGCCGGTGCAGCAATTGCCGCACCGGCCGCCGTCGGGCGTTTAAGCATGCGGGCGCTTGGGTGCGCCGGAGCCCTCAATACCGGGAAGCGCGGCGCTCCAGGAGCGCCGGAAAGTCCTTGATGGAGGGCAGGACGTCCGTGGCACCGGCATTGCGGAGCGACGCCTCGGAGCTGGACCCGGTCAGTACACCGGCAGCAACCGGTGCCCCGGCGCGGAGGCCGGAATGGATGTCCGCGGCGGAATCCCCCACCACGGCCACCTTCCGGACGTCGTCGATGTCCAGGGCCAGGACCGCCGTCAGCACCATGTCCGGGAACGGCCTGCCCCGGCCGGCGTCCGCCGGGCAGAGACTGAGGTCCGCCAGGCCCATCCAGCCCAGGGATTCCAGCACCATGTTCTGCGTGTGCCGCCCGAAGCCTGTGGCCAGGCAGACCTTGATGCCTGCGTCCCGGAGCCAGCCGATGGTGTCCTCCGCCCCGGGGACAGCCCGGACTCCGCCGTCGGCGATGAGTTCATCGCAGTTCAGTTCGAACCTCTTGTTGGCGCTGGCCGCTGCCTGGGGGTCGTCGAACAGTTCGCCGAAAACCGTCATCCGGGAGATGCCGGAACGCTCCCGCGCGTAATGCAGCATCCCCTCGAACCGCGCCGAGCCGGCCGCAACTCCCTGTTCAGCCAGCGTGCGGGACATCGCGCGGTCCATGAGTCCGCCGTCGTACACGGTTGTTCCCACCATGGCGAGCACCGCGAGCCGGACGGGCAGGCCGTGCTCCGCCGCGTCCGTATCCGCACCGGGGGAAACGGCAGTGCGGACTGCGCTGCCGGTTGAGATTGCGCTGTCTGGTGTCATGGTTGAGCTCCTTTGCCGCTGGTGCGCAGGCATGCTGCGCCACGCTTTTCATTCCAGCATCGCGGCTGTTGCTGTTGCGGGCCTGAACCGGACCCGACGGCGGAATGAACGTCCTGCCAACGTCAATCGCAGCCTGCGAAGCGCTCATTTTGACCCGGACGCGGGGACTCTATTACAGTTGTCTCTTGCATGAACCGGCCGGTTTCCCGGCTGATTGGTGCGGTGCTTCCTTAGCTCAGTCGGTAGAGCGTTTCACTCGTAATGAAAAGGTCATCAGTTCGATTCTGATAGGAAGCTCGGGAGAAACCCCGTATTGTCGCTCGTTCGGCGGCGGTACGGGGTTTTTTGCTGGTTTCGCCCGGAGACGCCGACAGGCCCGGGCACATCATTGGCGCCGTTCGGCGCAACCATCCGATTCATCCGGCACAGCCAGCCGCGGCCGGTTTTCTTGAGCCAGTATTGATCGGCCCTCGATGGGTCCTTGAGTCAATGCAGGCAGAGTGTTCGTTACCGGCACGGAAGACCGGTTATCCGAAGTCCGCGCACCGGGCTCCTGAAGAACGGACGTTCGCCATCATGGGTCGCAAGCTGAACTCCGCCACCGGCAGGGCCACCGCCTCCTCGGTCTTCGCCGGCACCCAGCCCTTCCGTGCCAACGAATAACCCACACACGTCCCCTCCGTCGTCTGGCCCCAGAACCGCGGCGGAGGGGGCCCACCCCTAAGGCCACACGCCATGACAGCAGCAGCAACGCCGGCGGCCGAGGTACCCGGCCCCGTGGTCCCCGCCCACGGTCGGCTGCTGCTGAAGGCCGGCCGCCTGCTGGTGCGCACGGCTGCCGCCGTGCTGCTGGCCGCCGCCGTCGCAACCTTCCTTTTCCTGGCTGTTGGCCCCGGTTTCCTCGGCTACCAGGCCAGCATCGTGCTGACCGGTTCCATGGCTCCGACGATCAATCCGGGGGACGTCGTTGTCACCGTACCGTCGCCGGTGAGCTCGCTGAAGACCGGGGACATCATCACGTACAGGATCCCGGTACAGGACCGGCGCGTCGAGACGCACCGGATCGTCGAGCTGACCCGGGACGGAGGAAGCACCACCGTGCGGACCAAGGGCGACGCCAACCACGACGCCGCCCCCTGGCTGGCGACCTTCGAAGGCAGCACCGTAGATATCCACGCCGCGACAGTCCCCTACTTTGGCACAGCGGTCCAGGCACTGCGCGAACCGGCGGTGCTGATGGCCCTGACGTACGGCGTTCCCGGGATGCTGGTCTTCATGATGCTGGCCAGGATCTGGCGGAAGGGCCCCGACGCTGCTGACGAGTCGAAGAGCGGCGCCGATGGTGCAAAAACACCGGCCGCAGGCTGACGCATCCCAGCCGACCCTGGACGGGCAGCACCTCCGGGACCTGGCGGAAGATTGTTCGTCGGCGGCAGCCGAGGCCTTCGCGGACAACTACACGGCCCTCCTCACACAGCGCGTTGACCGCATCACCCGGAGTGTCGGCGTCGGGCACCGGGAGATGGCGATGGATGCCGCCCTCAGCCTGCGCACGGCGTCGTCAATGGCTGGTGCCCTGCGGATGAGCCACCTGTGCGCCCGGCTGGAGAAAGCCCTGGTGGCAGCCGACCTGGCCGCTGCGGCAGGCGTTGCGCTGGAGATCGACCTTCACCTGCCGGAGCTGCAGCAGGCACTCGCGAACCGGCGCCGCCCGGACCAGTAGGTTTGGCCGCGCTGTTTCAGCCCCGGGCACACGCCGCGGTCACAAAGTCGTAGATCTGCCCGCGCAGGGCCGTGCCTGCCGCGATCTTCACCTGCCCCTCGCGTCCTCCCACACTCACATGCAGGGGCAGCAGGGTGCCCACTTTGTCCTCGGCGATGGCGTGCGGATCGCAGCGGGAAGGGCGGATCCGCAAACGCAGTTCAGAGCGTGCTGCGCCCTGCGCGATGCGCAGGTTCCGCGGCCATGGATCATCCGCCGGCTCGGCAATCAGGGTGGTCCCGGCGATGCTCGTGATGGTCATAGATTTTACGTCCGGGCCGGCGCCGTCCGTTTGCTTCGGCGTGATGACCAGGCGGACGACGGCGGTGCGGGAGTCCGGGGCCACCGCAAGTCCGGGGTCGAGGGCGATGTCCGCCACGGCGGCCGCATCCGCCGCAAGGCACAGCTCCAGGTTGTTCCGTTCCAGGACCCCGAAGTGGTCGGCGGCGACGGGCGCCACCTCCCGCAGTCCGGCCTGCCCGGGCTCCGAATATCTCACGGTGGCGACGGGCTGATGCGTGGCTGATCCAGGTGGGGGTGGGAGCTGTGTGCCCGACTGGCCCGGACCGCAGACCGGGGCCGGAAGCCGGGCCGGAAGACTCTTGGGCTGGCCGGGCGGCAGTTCCAGGCTCCCGCCGCCGGTTGGCTCCCACTGGATGTCCCGCTGAAAAAACGGCGACTCGAGCCGCGCCGCGGCAACGGTCAGGGAACCGCCGGACACATTAGTAAGCAGGAGTTCGATGGCCTGTTTTCCGTACTGATCGCGCGACTGGTCCACCTCCACCGTTATCGGCAGCGGTTCAGCAGAATCGTGCGGCCCCGGCTCCTGCGGTTCGGGCGCCGTGCAGGCCGCCAGCACAGGAACCGCCACCAAGGCAGTCGCCGCCGCGATCGCGGGCCACCGGCGCGCAGGCGACCACGTATGTTGACGGCCAGGCGCATGCGCGCGCGGGCCGTGGACCTGTTGTTCAGGCAACAGGTCCACGGCCTCGGCCCTTCTAGAACTGCCCGGTGGGGCCGCTGTCCTCGACTTCGCCGCGCCAGCCGCCGGTTTCGGTGCCGCGTGATTCGATGAAGTCCTTGAATTTGCGCATGTCGGACCTGACCTGCATTTTGTCGATCTTCAGGGCCGCGCCCGCCTTCTCGGTGACGGTTTCCGGCGCCCACTCGAAGTGGACCTTCACTTTGGTGTGCGTGGCGTCCAGGGGCGTGAACCTGATGATGCCGGCAAGGGATTTGCCGTCGGTGCTGCGCCAGGCGATCCGGTCATCAGGCTCCTGGTCCACGATTTCGGTATCAAATTCCCGCTTCACGCCGCCGACTTTCGTAACCCAGTGATTGGTGGTGTTGCTGAGCTGGGTTACGGATTCCACGCCGGACATGAACTGCGGAAATGATTCGAACTGCGTCCACTGGTTGTAGGCCGTATGGACCGGAACTGCGACATCAACGGTCTCTTCAACAGTTTCCATCTGCTTCCTCCTGTCATTACGGGTGGCCCGGTTACGGGCCCTCGGCAGTCGCCGTCGTTCCCCACAGCAGCCGCCACCTGAACGGTAGGTCCGGCGGCTTGCTGTGTCCAGACCCTGCAGACGAATGGGCTCAGGAAATGCCGGCGGTGCCGCCGGAGGTGACCAGAAGGTCCCCGACCTGGCAGTCCAACGCGTCACACATGAGTGTCAGGGCAAAAAGGAGCCCGCCGGGACGGCCGGGTGGCGGTCGTCGGCGGGCGCCTTACGGCAAGGCCGTGTGCGTTCAGGCGGTTGGCACGTCGAACCGTTGCCCTTCGGGCTTGGACGGCAGGATCGTCAGGACCAGCAGGGCGATCGCCCCAAGGAACGGGACGACAGCCAGCAGCACAAGCCAGCCACTGAGGTTCACATCGTGCAGGCGCCGCGCAGTCAAGGCCAGGGAAGGCACGATGGTGGCCAGGCCCCAGACAACGGCAAGGACGAGGCCAACCGTGGCGCCCGGTCCGGGCACGGGCGTGCCCTCGGCGGTCACGGTTGTTCCCCCTGCGCCCGTGATGATGTTGATGATGATGCCGACCACTACCGCGACGAGCACCCACCACCAGTACTCACTCCGGCTGGCACGGCCCGTAAACGTGGCGTACTTCTTGAAGAACCGGCGGACGGCAACGGGAAGGGGTGCCCCGTAGTACGGCGCCCAAAGCGGCGGTTCGCCGGTTCCCGCCTGGTAGCCCTGCTGCTGCTGTGGATATTGCTGATAGCTCATGGATTCCCCCCCATGGGTTCTGAGTTATGAGACGAGCCCATCGTAGGGGGCAAACTGCCGCAGCGGCCGTTCGATGGAGAAAATTTACTGCGATTTTCACCGCGTGAATTGATATGTGCGGACGTTTCGGACTCCGCCAAGGCCGCGAATTCTGGTCCTGAGACTGAATGCGCCTCCGGGCCGCCTGCGGCCTTTTTGCGGCCTGTCACCCTGAGTGGCCACTCACTTAGAGTGGGGCTATGGCAGACGCGATGAAGTCCCTCACTGAAAGCTTCAGGAATGTGGGCGTATCCAGGGCCTATGGGGATCCGATCCGGCTGGGCGGAAAGGAGATCATTCCCGTCGCCCTGGTTTCCTTCGGGTTTGGCGGCGGCACCGAAGGCGGTGATCCGGAGGGCGCAGGCTCAGGTGGCGGGGGTGGCGGACTCGTGTTCCCGCTGGGCGTGTATACCCAGGACGACGGCGGCAGGCTGACTTTCCGTCCGAACCCCCTGTCACTGATGGCTTGTCTGGTGCCGCTGGTATGCGCCGCCGGCCTGGCGCTGCGCGGCGCACTCCGGGCGCGGCGCTAGCCGCCTCTTTTCGACCGGAAGTCTCTTTTCGAGCCGTACCCGCTACGCGACGTCGTCGGCAACGTCCCGGTCGGACAGGTGGGCCAGCAGGGCCTTTTCCGGATTGCCCGGGTTTTCCTCGAGGTGGCGCAACAGGCTGATGCGCACGTCGGGGCCTGTGGCAACCGCAGAAAGCACATCGATGATGACGTCCATTACCTGACGGCGTATCGTCCAATCCTCTGAAGCGTACGTCACGTGCACCTCCTGTCCGGCCGCGAACTCTCTCCCCCGACTGTTCTTTCGATTGGCACCGTTCCCTCGATTGGCACTGTTCCCAGGTCAGTACCGTCGCTTCCAGCGTCCCTGCTTGGCTGCGGGGAAGCGGGAACCAGTGGGGCCGGCCCTTGGGCCAGCCCCACCAACAGATCCCTGTTATGAAATCAGGTCAGACCCGGCTTCGGCGGGTGACGGCGCCGTAAATCAGCAACACAATGACAGCTCCGAGGATGGACAACAGCCAGGTCCTGAGGTCGAAGAAGTCACCCAAGCCGCCACCGAAGATCAGCGAACCGATCCAGCCGCCAAGGATAGCCCCGACGACGCCCAAGACCAGGGTGACTATCCAACCGCCGCCCTGCCTCCCGGGAAGAATGGCTTTTGCAATGGCCCCCGCAATCAGACCGAGCAGGAGAAATCCAAGAATTCCCATGACGCACTTTCCTTTCCACCAGACAGGTACCGCGGGTGTGGCACCAGCTATAGAGATGAGTTAATCAGCATGCTTAGTAGCTGGCAAGCGTCCGACGCGCGAAGCCCGAAAATTCCCTTGTCAGTCCCGTGGGGCGGTGCTATAAAAATCGGTATCAGCCACCATCGGAAACTGAGGTCAAGGAGGGGTCCCCGGCAGCCAGTTAACGCCTCATGGACCGGGACGGGATACCGGTAAACGCCAAGCTGCTTATTGGGCGAAGAGCTTTCAGAGAACGCCACAGCGCATAGTGTGCAGGTGCAGCATCGTCAGCGTGCGGATCCTATTCCCGCTAAGTGGTCCCCGGTTGCAGGAGCAGCCGGGGACCACATCACCCTAGCTGCGGAGGGGATCGCAGCATCCGGAGTTCTTGAGCTGGTTGTGGTGGGATTCCAGTGGACCAGGCGACTATCGTCAGCTTCGCCCTCGGCTATATCGCCGTTGCTATAGCCGTTTTCATTATGCTTCTGCCGGCGCTCGCTGTTCTTGGCCTGCTTCTGCTCGGGGCCGGCGCCGTGCAGGTGATCGTTCTGCTCATCAATGCCATGGCCGTGGGCATCTACAAAGCTGCCCTCAGGTTGTATCACCATCTGGTGGACCGGTGGCAGCACCGCCCGCACGGCAGGCTGGCCGCCCACTAGGGCGGAACGGCCCGCGGCCGACGGGCCGGCTAGCCGACGCGCCGCAAACGCCCTGCCCGCGTGAGCGCATGCTGAAACCTGCGTGACGGTACATATGATGGCTGTCATGGAGGAGGAACTGGAGCGCGCCGCCCAGGCCCTGTACGCGCTTCCCTTCGACGAGTTCATCCCCGCCCGCACGGCTGCCGCCAAGGACGCCGCGGCATCGGACAAGCCCCTTGCCCTGGCGATCCGGTCCCTGCCGAAGCCTTCCGTCGCCGCCTGGACCGTCAACATGCTGGCCCACCACAGCCCCGACGCCGTGCAGCAGCTCAGGACTCTCGGACAGACCATGCAGGAGGCCCAGGCGTCACTCGATGCCACGGCCCTGAGGGAGCTTGCCCAGGAACGTCGGAAGCTCCTCGGCACCGCTGTGGGTGAGGCCCGGCTCGCCGCCGAAAAGCAGGGCCGCAAGGTGAGCGGCGCAGTTGCCACCGAGGTGGAAGAGACACTGCGGGCCGCCACCGCAGACCTCGCCGCTGCCGCCGCCGTCGAAAGCGGTCTGTTGCTCCGGGGGCTGTCCGCCGACGGCGTTGACCAGGTGGATCTCAGCGACGCCGTGGCGGTTCCATCGGCCCTCGGCAAGCTGCCGCCCCGGCCGCTCCCGCCGAAGCGGCCCGCTCAAGCAAAGCCTTCCGGCGAAGCTCAAGCACAGCAGCCGGCAGGCGGCGCGCCGCGCACGGCTGGCGGGGCACCCAAAGACCGCCGGCAGGAACCACCCGCCACCGCGGCTCCGGCCAGCCGGCGGGCGCGGACCCAGCCACGCAAAGCCGCCGCCCGGGCGGACACCGGCACGGATGCCGTAGACCAGGAAAAACCACGCCTCCAGGCCGTCCGCACCGCGCCCCGCCCCGTCTCGCCGTCCCTCTTGGAGAAGGCCGAGGCAGCGCTGGCGAAGGCGGAGGAGGCAGCTGCAGATGCCGCAGACGAGGCTGCACGCCGCGCCCGGGCGCAGGAGGAAGCCGCGGCAGACTTCGTGCGGCTCACAGCCGAGGTCAACGATGCCCGGCAACGGCTCCGGGCCTTGGAACAATCACTCGATGCCGCCCGCAAGGAACGCGAGACCGCCGCCGCTGAGGCGAAGCAGTACGCCCGGGCAGCAGAAAAAAGCGAGCGGTCTGCGGTGCTGGCGAAGGAACGCGTCCTCCGGCTCCGCAACACGCCGGACTGAACTGCCAAAAATGTCAGACCCCGGTTGCACGATGGAGCCATGGAAAATAATCAGGAATTCCACGTAACGTACTTCGACGCCGAGTGCGGCCGGATCCGCACCGAGGTCTTCGATACCGTGGCGGCGGCAGAGCGCTTCGCCAGCCGCAGCATCACCGGCGAGGACAGCTGGGCCATCGTCGACGCCGTCGCCGTCCAGCAGGAACAGCTCGCGGCCTGACCCTGCAAAAGGCTACCCCTACGGGCCGAACAACCTAGCAGGGCTCGAACGACCTAGCTAGCATGGCCCGGACAACCTAGCACGGCCCGAACAACGCGGAGAGGCCCCGCCCATCCGCGTTGGCGGACGGAGCGGGGCCTCTCGGCGGTTGCCTGGCTATCAGGCGAAGTCGGAGACGGCCGGGTCCGGGCCGATCCTGCCGCTTCCTTCGGCGGTGCGGTCCAGTCCGTTGATGGCTTCAACGTCCCCGGCATCCAGCGTGACGTTCAGGGCGTCAAAGTTCTCACGGATCCTGGACTCGGTGACGGACTTGGGGATGACGACGTTGCCGATGGCGAGGTGCCATGCAATGACCACCTGCGCCGGAGTGGCGTCGTGCTTCTGCGCGATGCCCGCAATAACCGGGTCCGCCAGGAGCTCCCCGCCCTGGCCCAGCGGAGACCAGGCCTGGGTCAGGATGCCCTGGGAAGCGTTGAACTCCCGCAGTTCCGACTGGCTGAAGTAGGGGTGCAGTTCCACCTGGTTGATGGCGGGAACCACGCCGGTCTCGTCGATGATCCGCTGCAGGCCCTCGACGGTGAAGTTGGAAACGCCGATGGACTTGACCTTGCCGCGCTTCTGAAGCTCGATCAGCGCCTTCCAGGTGTCCACGTACTTGTCCTGCTTCGGCTGGAGCCAGTGGATCAGGTAGAGGTCCAGGGTTTCAAGGCCCAGGCGCTCCAGGGACTCCTCGAACGCGGCAAGCGTTGATTCGTAGCCCTGGTCGGCGTTCCACAGCTTGGTGGTGATGAAGATTTCCTCCGCCGACAGCCCGGAGCTGGCAATCGCCCGGCCCACGCCGGATTCGTTGCCGTAGATCTTGGCGGTGTCGATGTGGCGGAACCCGGCCTGGAACGCCTGGAAGACAACCTTCTCGGCTACGTCGTCTTCTACCTGCCACACCCCGTAGCCGAGCTGGGGAATGGTGTTGCCGTCATTGAAAGTCAGTGTTGGTGAAGAAGTCATCTGTCCATCCTGCCAACAATCAAACGTGAATCGCACCGAATATGACGAAGCTAAGCTAGCCGCGTAACGGGGCGTCCCGGGGAATATTTCAGCCTCGGGAGGGTGCCGCCGCTCAGGACTCCGACAGGCGCCGCTCGGCGTCGGCCACCTGCTCAAATACAGTCTCCGCCCGCCGCCAGACAGAGGCCGCGCCAACGGGCACGGGCCCCACGGCAAGCCGCAGCATCGCGGCCGCCTCGGCCGTGGCGGCCAGCGAGTTGCCCGCTTTGGAGAGCGAGCGGTGAACACCGGACAGGCTGTGCGGAATATCCAGACCATCGCTGGGCGAGCGGCGCTGCGCCTCAACGCAGATCTCCCGGACGCGTCCGGAGAGGCCGGCCAGCTGGTTGGCTATCTCCACCAGCTCTGCATAGAGCTGCTCGTCCTCCACGCCCTCAAGCACCTGGTGGTACCGGTCCAGGCCGCGGTGGAACCGGTCGTGGGCGCGGCGCCATAAGCCCTTGCCAAGTTCGGCGTCGTCTTTCCGCCCTTGCCGGGCGGCCGTGAAAAATCCCAAAGGGGCCTACAGATACTGGCCGGGGCCGTGGTCTGAGTCTTCCTTGCGGCCCGGGTGCAGCGGGTCAGCGCCGGGCTGGGGTGCCTTGGCTCGCTGCGGCTCGCCGTTTTCACCGATGACGACGCCGGGCGCGATGACTGTGCCCGGCGGAAGCTGGCGGAGCTGCATCTGGGCCAAGGTGTGTTCCCGGGCTGCGTGCTGGGCGGCAATCGCCGTCTGGATGCCGTGGAACAGGCCCTCCAGCCAGCCCACCAGCTGGGCCTGGGCGATCCTCAGTTCGGCGTCCGAGGGGGTGGCGTTGTCCGGGAAGGGCAGGCTGAGCCGTTCCAGTTCCTGCACCAGTTCCGGCGCCAGGCCGTCCTCAAGCTCCTTGATGGAGCGCTCGTGGATCTCCGCCAGGCGGCCCCGCGCGGCGTCATCCAGGGGCGCCGACTTCACCTCTTCCAGCAGCTGACGGATCATGGTGCCGATCCGCATCACTTTGGCCGGCTCATCCACGAGATCCTGCAGGCTCGTCTTGGCCTTTTCCGCCTCGGCCGGGCGGTCAGCGGACGCATCCTGGGCAGGCCCGGCATCCAGGGTGGTGCCCTCCACTGGCACCTCGTCATCCGCCGTCTGAGTGGGTTGAGTGTCTTCGGGATCGCTCATGCGTTCATACTCTCACGGGCCCGGAATGCGGAGTCCAGTCAATGAAGCTCCTTGACCAGGATTTCGCCTTCGTCCGTAGCGAAACCGCATTTGCGGTAGAAGCCGACCGCGTAGGTGTTGGCCGGAACCCACACCTCCGCCACACCGTTGCTCCGCATCCAGGCCTCCATCTCGGCAATCAGCGCCCGGCCGATGCCCCGGCGGCGCCACTGGGCATGGGTTCCCATCTCCATCAGCAGCAGCTCGGCCCAGGGGCCTGGCGTCCGGCGCCGCTGGACGCAGCAGTGCAGGAAACCCACGGTCTGTCCCCCGGCCTCCGCCAGCCAGAACAGAACGGAAGGGTCCGCGAGAAAGTCCCTGGCGCCGTCGGGGTTTAACTCCCCCGACGGCGCGGTGCCCGGGTCCTCGTCAAAGAGATTGTCCGAGGCAGCCAGCGCGACGAGCGCGCCGGCATCCACCGGCCCGATCCTGCGGACGGCGAATCCGGCCGGCAAAACAGCCATGGTCAGCAGCACCTTCCCTGCGGGTTGGTGTCCTGGCGGTCGGTCCGGTCCCGCCAGAACGCCCGTTCGTCCATGGGCGGCGTGCCGTGGCCGGCCGCCACATGGTGCTCCAGGTATTTCCGGTAGGCGTCAGCCCCCATGACCCCCTGCAGGTACCGCGAGAAGCCACGGAAGGCCTGCACCACCGGATGCAGCAGGCCGGCCGGTCCGGGTGCGGCAGACATCAGTGATGTCCCGCCCGCTCAACGCGCAGGTCAGCGGGCAGGTTGTTCCACTCCGCCATGAGCTCGCGCTCGGCGGCGGTGGGGATCAGCCCGGCAGGCGCGAAGGTCCGCGAGGGACGGGGCCGGTCCTCGTTGTTGACGTTGGGGATCCCCGCCGCCGTGTTCCGGAAGGCCTTCACGGTGGCCACCACGGCCGTGACGATGACGATGATGCTCAGGACGACGAAGATGACGGACAGCCAGCCCTGGATCATGGTGTTGCGGACCACCGCTTCCATGGCCGCGGTGGTCTTGGCCGTGCCGAAGGAGGTCTTCCCGTCGGCCAGCGCCTTGCTGAACGCCGCGTTGTTGGCGAAGTACCCCACCGCCGGAACGGAGGAGAAAATCTTGTGGATGCTCGCCGTGACGGTGACGACGGCCGTGAAGGCCAGCGGCACGGCAACAATCCACAGGTACCTGAAGGAACCGCGCCTCGCCGCGATGGCCATGCAGACGGCCAGGGCGATCGCCGCCAGCAGCTGGTTGGCGATGCCGAACAGCGGGAACAGGGTGTTGATGCCGCCCAGCGGGTCGGTGACGCCCATCAGCAGCACCGCGCCCCAGGCGCCCACCATGATGGCCGTGCACAGCCACGCCCCCGGCCGCCAGGACGCCTCCTTGAACTTCGGGGCAAAGTTCCCGATCGAGTCCTGCAGCATGAACCTCGCAACCCGCGTTCCGGCGTCGACCGCGGTGAGGATGAACAGTGCCTCGAACATGATGGCGAAGTGGTACCAGAAGGCCATCATGCCGGTCCCGCCGATGAACTGCTGCATGATGTGGGCCAGCCCCACGGCCAGGGTGGGCGCCCCGCCGGAGCGCGAGACGATGCTTTCCTCGCCCACGTTCGAGGCGGTCTGCGCCAGGACGTCGGGGGTGATGTTGACGCCGGCCAGGCCGAGGCTGTTGACCCACTGGGCCGCCGTCTCCACGGTTCCGCCGGTCAGCGCCGCGGGGGCGTTCATGGCGAAGTAGATCCCGCGGTCGATCGAAATGGCCGCGACGAGGGCCATGATGGCCACGAAGGATTCCATCAGCATGCCGCCGTAGCCGATGAAGCGGGTCTGCCGCTCCTTCTCGATGAGCTTCGGCGTGGTGCCGGAGGAAATCAGGGCGTGGAAGCCGGACAGCGCGCCGCAGGCGATGGTCACGAACAGGAACGGGAACAGGGCGCCGGAGAAGACGGGACCGTTCTCGCGGCCGGCGAACTCGCTGAACGCGGGGACGGTGATTTCGGGGCGCACCACGATGATGGCCACGGCGAGCATCGCGATCACGCCGATCTTCATGAACGTGGAGAGGTAGTCACGCGGTGCGAGCAGGAGCCACACGGGCAGGATGGCAGCGATGAAGCCGTAGACGATGAGGCCCCACGCGATGGTGACCTTGTCCAGGTGGAAGAACGCCGCACCCCATTCGGTGCCTGCCACGGCGCCGCCGCCGATGATGGCCGCCATGAGCAGCACGAACCCGATGACGGACACCTCCATGACCTTGCCCGGACGCAGGTACCGCAGGTACACGCCCATGAACAGCGCGATCGGGATGGTCATCCCCACGGAGAACACGCCCCACGGGCTCTCCCCCAGGGCGTTCACCACGACGAGCGCCAGGATCGCGACGATGATCACCATGATCAGCAGGGTGGCCACCAGGGCGGCGGTGCCGCCGATGACGCCGAGTTCCTCACGCGCCATCTGGCCGAGGGAACGCCCGCCGCGGCGCATGGAGAAGAACATGACCAGGTAGTCCTGGACCGCACCGGCAAGGACGACGCCGATGATGATCCAGATGGTGCCGGGGAGGTAGCCCATCTGGGCGGCGATGACGGGCCCCACGAGCGGGCCGGCTCCGGCGATGGCGGCGAAGTGGTGGCCGAAGAGGACGTTGCGGTCCGTGCGGACGTAGTCCTTGCCGTCGGCCTTGTATTCAGCCGGTGTGGCACGGCGGTCATCCGGCTTGAGCAGATAGCGCTCGATGACCTTCGAGTAAAAGCGGTAGCCGATCAGGTAGGTGCACACCGAGGCAAACACAAACCAGATGGCGTTGACGGTTTCGCCCCGGACGATGGCCAGCATGAACCAGGCCACGCCGCCCAGGAGTGCGATGGCTACCCAGAGGGCGATCTTTGCGGGGGTCCATCTGCGCTCCTCGGCGTCGCGGACCGCGTCATCAACGGACGCGGCAGGCAGCGCTTCGTCGGCGGCGGAATTCAGTTCCCCGTCCGCCGTTCGGGTCCCGTCCTCAGGCGTGGTGCCCATGTCTCCTCCTTGAGATTCCCAGCTGGCACGGAGTGTGCCACGGGCACCTTACCAGCGGGTACGGCCTGAGCCGCGGCCTTGTGCCCGGTGCTGCGGGAGGAATCGACGAGCGGTCCCGATGCCGCGGTGAGCGGTAAGCTGCCGGGACCGTCCGCACCTTCCCAGATGCAGCTCTCAGGTGCCGGGACTCCGCCTGGACACCGGCAGGCGGGCACGGGCGAAGACCCACGCCAGTGCGCTGCCGGTCAGCGGCACGGCAACGAGCAGCGCCAGCAGCGGCATCCAGGGAACCACGGACTCTGCGAACATCCGGGTGGCCCCGATGAGCAGGACTGCCGGCACCACGCCGGCGGCAACTCCCAGCGAGGTGCCGAGGGACGCCGTCATGAGCGACTGCGCTCCGGCGAGCGCCTTCCGCAGGCGCGGCGGCGCACCAACCCCGGCCAGCGTCATGTGGTCTGCCCGCGCATCGGCGAGCGCCAGGCCCGTGGTGATGCCGGCCGCGCTGAGCGTGATGAGGGCGGCCGTGCCAACGATCAGCCACAGCAGTTCGGACCCCGATCTGTCTGCTCCCGGCTCGACATAGAAGCCCAAGGCCTGGATCCGGTAGACCTGCGCCAGTGCCGCCGACGCCCTGTCCTGTTCAGCGGCTTCCGGGTAGGCGGACAGCTGGGCGAGCAGCACGGAGTTGCCGACGTGGATGCCCAACCTGGACGCGGTCTCCGGGGAAAGCACGCCGTAGAACGGGACAGGTACCTCCGGCGCGTCCACGACTGCCGGCAGCTGCGTGTTGTTCAGCGGATTGCGGGCAGCGACTGAACCGGGGCCGGGAACGGACTGGCGGACATCAAAGGACTGCAGGGTGGTTTTTCCGTCCTTCTCGAAGACCGGGTTGCTGACCACCATTCCCCCGCTGTTCAAGGCGTCCGCCGCGGCAGGGCTGGGTTCCCGGCCCAGCAGTGCCCGCAACTCGTCCACTCCACCGACCACGAGCTGCGGAAGCTGGCCGGACACCCCGGCGGGGAACATTGATCCGTTGCACCGCCAGTCCTGCCCGTCCAGGACCCGGCCCTGCGGCGTTGCAGGGCACTCGTGGCCTGCCGGCACGGCAAGCTGGTATTGCCTGCAGTCCATATCGCCGTTGTGCACGGGGCGGGAACCGTCGGCGGGCGCCGCCATATTGCATTTGCTCAGGACCGGGCCCTTCAGGACCTGCGTCCACTGCACGGTGCTCAGTTCCCGCTGCAGTGCCGCGGCCACGGCGGCCGGGTCAATGTCCGGGGCGGGCGCCGCCCCCGGTGCTTGGACCGGCGCCGTTTCCAGGGGCAGCGAGACCTGGTTTTCCTGCGCAGCCCACATGTGGGTGCGCTTCGCCTCAGCCATCTGGCTGGCAGAGAGGACCATCGCGGCACTGGCCAGCGTAGCGGCGGCGAGGACTGCCGCCACGGCGGGCACGGTGCGGCTCCGGTTCCTGGCCGAGTCGCGGGCGGCCATTCGCAGCGGCAGCGGCAGCCAGGCCGTACGTGCGGTCAGGATTTTCACGAACGTCCCGGTGAGCAGCACGAGGGCCGCCACCGCAACGACCGCGCCGCCGGTGAGCAAGGCCGCGACCAGCGGGATACGGGCCGCGACGGCGTCCAGGTCACCAGTCATGCCCAGGGTTCTCCCCGCGGCGAGGCAGGCGATGGCCACGGCCAGCAGCAGGGCACCCACCCGCGCCGGCCACGGCCTCGAAACTGCCGGTGCGCGGCCGGACTTCAGGGCGCCGAGCACCGCCTGCCGCGCCACCTGCCGGGCAGGAACCACCGCGGCCAGGAAACATGCCAGCAGGCCCATCACCATGGCTGCGACGGTGGGCAGGATGTCCAGGTGGAAGCCGGGAAAGCGGACCGAGCCGAGGTGTCTGGCCACCGCCACGACGGCGGCGGCCCCGCCGGCGCCCAGCGCGGCGCCTGCTAGGACCGCGATGGTCCCAAGCCACAGTCCGGCGGCGGTCACCACCGCCCGGACCGTGGGTGCTTCGGCGCCGTTGGCGGCCAGCAGGGCGAGCTCGCGGACCTGACGCTTGGCGCCCACGGCAAAGGCCGCGCCCGCCAGGAGCCCCACCTCGAGCAGGGCAAGGGTCCCGATCAGCACGCCGGTAACATAGCCGGCGGCGTCCATGTGCCTGGAGCCCGCGGCAGCGCCTGAAGGCACCGGCGGGTCGAGTGCCACGGCACGGGACAGCACGGCAATGCCGGACCCGTTCAGCTCACGGATCTGGTCCCACGTCACGGGTTTTGACCCCACGAGGTAGTACATCGTTTCGCCGAGCGGATTCCCCTGGGCAGCCGGGCTGCTCATTGCCGCCTGGCCGGGCTTGAGGAACAGGAGGGGGTTGCCGTCCGAGTAGGTGGCATCCCGGAGGGTGCCGACCACGGCGTAAGTGCCGTCCGCCGTCGTGAGCCTGTCCCCGAGGCGGATCCCGAAGCGTTCCAGCGCTCCGGGTGAGACGAGGATCTCGTCGCGGGCGGTCGCGGGCCGGCCGTCCAGAAGCGTGTATTTGCCGGTGAAGGCCGGATTGAGGGCGTCGACGGCCTTGGCCATCACCGGGACGTCGGACGCGCCGCCATGAGATGCACCGGTCTGGGACGCACCGGCGCGGACGGTGAGCGTCAGCTGCGTTTCGGTGAGGACCTCGTAGCCGGCGGGAATGGCATCCCGCGGATTCCGCGGCGTGAAGTCCGGATCGACGGTGAAGTTCCGCGACATGGTTGCCGTCTCAAGCACCGGATCCTGCACCGTCTCGGCGTTGGAGGCATGCATGCTCCGGAACCGCGCCTGCGTGCTGCCCAGCTGGTACTGCACCCGTTCCGCCGGCGTCTCCTGCATGCTTTGCGCCAGTGCCGCGGCGCCGGTCATGCCGCCGACGGGCAGCAGGATCAGGAGGATGATCAGCAGGGAGCGGCCGCGGTGCCGGCTGATGTCCCGGCGCGCCATCCGGAGGGCAAGGCGGAAACTGTGCCAGCGGCCGTGCGGCACGGGGGCAACGTCAAGGGCCATCTCAGCCGGCCGGCGCCAGGAGAACTGCGGGATCGTGCATGGCGGCTGCCTCGTCCACGATCCGGCCGTCGCGGATGAACACCACGCGGTCCGCCCACGCGGCATGGCGGGCCTCGTGCGTGACCAGCATGACGGCGGCACCGGCGTCGGCCCGGGAGCGGAGCACCTCCATCACGCCGTGCCCCGTGGTGGAATCCAGCGCGCCGGTGGGTTCGTCGGCGAGGATCAGCCGGCGGCTCCCCACGATGGCGCGTGCGATGGCCACGCGCTGCTGCTGTCCGCCGGACATCTCATCCATGAACCGGTGCCCCAGCTCGGGAATTCCCACCTGCCGCAGGGCGTCCAGTGCCTGCCGGTGCGCTTTCCGCGCCGGCACGCCGTCGAGTTCGAGCGGCAGTGCGACATTTTCCGCAGCCGACAGCGTCGGAACCAGGTTGAAGTCCTGGAAGACGTAGCCCACGGCACGGCGGCGGAGCCGTGCCAGCGCGTTCAGTCCCAGCCCCGCCAGGGGCGTTGACTCCACAAAGACACCGCCCGACGTCGGCCGGTCCAGTCCGCCTGCCAGCGCCAGCAGGGATGATTTTCCGGATCCGGACGGCCCCATCACCGCGACGAACTCCCCGGCGTTGACGGTCAGGTCAACCTCCCGCAGGGCGGCGACCGCCATCGCCCCCTGCCCGAACGTCCTGCTGACCTTGGCGAGTTCGAGGACCTGCTGCGGCCCCTGCACGCTCACCGGCCGTTCTCCGCTGTGAGCGGGGCAGCCTCTTCCGCGGTAACCCCGTTTTTGCGTGCCTGGCTGCGGGTCCCGGAGGCCTGCGCAAGCTGCACCATCCGGGCCTCGCACAGGTCCAGCCAGCGGATTTCGGCTTCCGTCTGGAAGATCAGCGAATCCAGTACCAGCAGCCAGGCCGTGTCAGCCGCCCGCTGGTTGGCCGCGGTGTCCCGCCGGGACTTCGTGTAGTCCTGCAAAGCGCGCATGGACGCGGCGCGCTGGGCCTGGATGATGGCTGCCACGTCCACCCCGGGCAGGGTGACGGCGAGCGCCAGTTTGATGGCGAGCTCGTTGCGCGGCGGATTGCTGCGTTCCACCGGGGTCGCAAACCAGCCCTGGACCTCGGCCCTGCCGGCATCGGTGATGCTGTACACGACGTGGCCTTCGCCGTCGCCGCCGTCGTTGCTGACCAGGCCGTCACGTTCCAGCCGGTCGAGGGTGGTGTAGACCTGCCCGATGTTCAGCGGCCAGGTGGAACCGGTGCGGTCTTCGAATTCGACCCTGAGCTGGTAGCCGTAACGCGGCCGGTCCTGCAGGAGGGCGAGGAGGCTGTGGCGGATGGACATCTGGCTCCTTGGCTGGAAGTCGGCGGCATGCACACGCCCCCAAGACGTGTGCATACCGCGTATGTCCAGAGCCTAGCCTGAGTGTTTGCGCTTGGCAATACTGAGTATCTACCGGCGTTTTAGGGCGTCACATCACCAGCAGGATCTTGCCCACGTGCTCGCCGGAGTCGAAGTACTTGTGGGCCGCCCTGGCCTGGTCCAGCGGGAAGGTCTTGGCCACCAGCGGGTGGATCCGTCCGTCAGCGACTAGGGGCCAGACGGAGTCCCGGACCGCCGTCATGATGACGCCCTTCTCCGCAGCCGGGCGCGGCCGAAGCGCCGTGGCCACGACGGCTGCACGCTTGCGCAGCAGCTGACCGAGGTCCAGTTCGCCCTTGGCGCCGCCCTGCAGCCCGATGACGACGAGCCGGCCGTAATCCGCCAGGGCGTCGACGTTCTTCTGCAGGTACTTGGCGCCCACGACGTCCAGGATGACGTCGGCGCCCTTGCCCCCGTTCTGGGCGCGAAGGCTCTCGGCGAAGTCTTCCTCGGCATAGTTGATAGCGATGTCGGCGCCAAGGAAGGCCTTGGCTGTGCTGACTTTTTCGTCTGTGCCCGCGGTGGTGGCCACGGTGGCGCCCAGGGCCTTGG
This sequence comes from Arthrobacter globiformis, assembly GCF_046536215.2. Lineage (GTDB taxonomy): Bacteria > Actinomycetota > Actinomycetes > Actinomycetales > Micrococcaceae > Arthrobacter > Arthrobacter globiformis_E. The sequence goes on from NZ_CM143421.1 coordinate 2,209,190, forward strand.
CCAGCTGGATGGCCATGGTGCCGATGCCGCCCGTGGCCCCATGGATCAGGACCGTCTCCCCCGGCTGCAGCTGCGCGGTCATCACCAGGTTTGAGTACACGGTGGCCGCTACCTCAGGCAGGGCCGCAGCGGTAACCAGGTCGACGCCGTCGGGAATCCTCAGCACCTGCTCCGATGGCACCGCGACCTGCTGCGCGTAGCCGCCGCCGGACAGCAGCGCCACCACCTTGTCCCCGATGGAAAACGGCTTGGTGACGCCGGGGCCGAAGCCCGCGATTCGGCCGGAAACCTCCAGGCCGGGTATCTCCGAAGCACCCGGCGGGGGCGGGTAGTAGCCCCGCCTCTGCTGGACGTCGGCGCGGTTCAGGCCCGCGGCCACCACATCGATGAGGACCTCGCCCTGGCCCGGCTCGGGAGCGGGCACCTCGCGGATTTCCAGCACTTCCGGCCCGCCGGGCTCCGAGATAAAGACGGCTTTCATGGCGAACTCCCGATTTCTAGCTGATTCCTGCCCCAAAAATACTGTGCACCGGCGACAACTGCCACGCGGTGGTTTTTGTTGCAGCCAACTGCCTATGAAACACTACTAGTTAGGGAAGGTTGTCCGAGCGGCCGAAGGAGCTGGTCTTGAAAACCAGTGTGCGGTAACCCCGTACCAAGAGTTCGAATCTCTTACCTTCCGCGCAGGGGCCGGCGCCGTGCGAAAGCACCGAATTGGCGGCCATTTTGAAGGCCGGCGGGGCCAATCGAAAGATTGGTCCGGCCGGCCTTTTGCGTGGGCAAGTAGTGCGCAAATTTACGGGCAAGTAGGGGTGCGGACCGGGGCCCGAAAATCAGGTATTCCGAGTACCTGCCCTGCAGAATTCGAGTACGCGCCACGCATGCGCGGCGCTGCCGGAAGGCGTTCACTTGAATCAGCGCTTTCCTGCCACCGCAGGATGGAGCTTCCGCATCCACCGTTGCATGTGGGGGTCGAGGTCATGAGCAAGGCTGACAAGCAGAGCCTGCGGTACTCGGACTACTACTGGTGCATGTCGCTGAAGGACTTCATCGAGTGGATCGAGGCGGACGACGACCAGGAGCCGGCCACGTCATTCTCGGACCAGCGCTGAGCGCCCCGCTCCCCATTGAAACTGTCACACCCCCGGCATAGTGTCGGTTCTGTCCGTAGCACCTCCATGACCTGCGGGGATATCCCGCAAACCACACCAGGAGCAGAATATGCCTACGCCCGAACCCACTCCCGGCGCCCCCTGCTGGGTCGACCTCATGACCACCGATGCCAACCAGGCGAAACAGTTCTATGGCGAACTGTTCGGCTGGGACTTCCAGACCGGAGACCAGGAAAAATACGGCGGCTACATCACCGCCCAGAAGGACGGCAAGACCGTCGCCGGCATCATGCAGAAGCAGGCGGACCAGGCAGGCATGCCGGACATGTGGTCCACCTACCTGTGGTCCGACGACGCCGCCGCCACGGCTGCGGCGGTCTCCGCAAACGGCGGCCAGGTGTACATGGAACCCATGGACGTCCCCGAGCAGGGCCACATGGCGTTCTTCGGTGATGTCTCCGGCGCCACGATTGGTGTGTGGCAGCCGCGGGAGATGCGCGGTTACGAACTTGTTGGCGAGCCGGGCGCCCCGGCCTGGCACGAGCTGCACACCAAGGACTACGCCGCCGCGGTGAAGTTCTACCAGGAGGTGTTCGGCTGGAACACCGACGTCATGTCCGACACCCCCGAATTCCGCTACACCACCCTCGGCTCCGGGCGGGATGCCAAGGCCGGAATTTACGACGCCTCGAACGACCTTCCCGCTGAAGTCCCCTCCAACTGGGTTGTCTATTTCGCCGTCGAGAACGCCGACGCCGCCGTTGACAAGGCCGTCAGCCTGGGCGCGACCCTCGTCGACGGCCCGGACGACACACCCTACGGCCGCATGGCCACGCTGACGGACCCCACCGGGGCGAGGTTCAAGCTCATCACCGACACCGGCCAGGGTAACGCGGCCGACGCCGGGACCGGCGGACAGGGCGCCCTGTAGGGACTCCGCTGAACAAGTGCCGGCCGGCAGCTTCCCCGTGGGAGCTGCCGGCCGGCATTCTTTGTGCTCGCGTGGGGGTGGCGTTCCGGCAGGAGCTGCGAGAGCGTTTGGGGTTAAGCGGCAGGAGCTGCGAGAGGGTTTGGGGCTATGCGGCAGGAGCTGCGAGAGGGTTTGGGGTGAGGCCGAGGATGGCGCGGGCGATCTCGTCGGCGTCGCGGAGCGTGCGCTGCCCGCTGGGGTAGACGGGCCCGGCCTGCTGCGCGGCTTCGGCGGCGATGGCCGTCCCCCACTGCGTGGCCGAGAGCTGAAGCCCCAGCACGTACATCCCTTCGGTGACCTCGCCGTTCGCAGCCACCGGCCGGTACGGGTGCGGGCGGACGTCGAGCCCGGAGGACTGCACCGGCGTGCCTTCCACGGTCATCATGGTCCGCGGCCGGACGAGTCCGTCGGCGAGGAGCTGTTCCAGTAGCCGGGACTCGTTGAGGGCCACCCTGTTGGCCGGCGCCAGTGCCTCCACCAGTGTGCGTGCTTCCGCGGCACCGCCCCGGACCCACGGCGAGGCAGCGGTGAAGGTCCTCTTCCCGCGGGCCACACCGAACTTGGGGTCAGGGCCCACGAAGCTGACAATTCCGGCGCGCGCCAGTGCCGCCAGCTGCTCGGCGCGCAGCGCGGGAGGGCCGCTGGCGAGGCCCTCCACCAGCGACTCAAACCAGCCACGCAGGCCGGCGACCCATGACTCATCGGTGATACCGCCGTCGGCCACCACCGACTTCAGCACGGCACGGCCGTGGTGCAGGGCACCGATGGCCATCTTGACGGGGTCGTCCTCGCCGAGCGCGGAGCGGCGGGCATCGTCGTCGAGGTAATCGACGACGGCGGCATCCAGCTCAGAGCGCGAAGCGAAGGTCCGCCCGGACAGCGGGGCGGCAAGCCCGCGCAGGTCCAGCCTGCTGCCCTGATGGACATGCCGGCCGACGACGGCGTTAAATCCCTCTTCCCAGCGGCCGGTGCTGTGGGCATGCGGGTGCAACGCCTCGTCCAGTTCCTTGAGGAACGCGGCATGGTCCTGCACGGCGTCCGGCTGCGAACGCACCAGGGTCGTGTAGTAGGCCCAGAGCGCGTCCCGGTGCAGGAGCGGCCAGAGATCGTGGTCGAAGGCCGGCACAATCCCGGCCGCCGTGAACCTCTGCAGCGCCTTGCCGGTGAAGTAGCGGAGCGTTACCGACGCCGGGTAGTACCCTTCGAGGCTGGCCTTGGACCGGTACGGGGTGCCGCGCCGGGACGCGGCGAAGATCACCGGTTCCTGGCCCGAGGGAAGGTACTCCAGACGGTCCCCGGCCTCCACGAACTTCCCGCCACGGCCCTCCGTGAGCTGGCCCATCACGTCGAAGAAGTTCAGGCCCATTCCGCGCACCAGCACCGGTTCCTGGGCCGGAACCAAGCCCCAGTCGACGTCGGCCGGAACAGCCGGCGGGAGGTAGCGCAGGCCCAGTTGGGCGGCGGCTGCCTGCAGTTCGCGCTGTTCCGGGCTGAGGCGGGACGCCAGGTGGCCGAGCGCGAGGACCACGGAATCGACGGTGAGGGTCCCGCCGTCGTTCGATTCACCGCCCTCCAGTTCGACGTCGAACTTTCCGTCCGGCCGCCGGCGCGCGGCGGTGGCCGTCGTCTGGTGCATCTCGATGGTGACGCCGTCGGGCAGCGCGGCGAGCAGCTCCTCGAGGGTGGACCGCAGGTAGAGGCCGTAGATGGCGCGGCTGGGGAAGTCGCCGGATCCCAGCACGGCGAGCTCTGCCCGCTCGTCGTCGGACAGCTCCGGCAGGGGGCTGTGCTGCTGAGCTTTCCGCCAGCGGTCGAAGGTGGTGCCTGCTACCGGCGCGGCCAGGCCTGTGTCTTCGGGAACCAGCGTGGGGTAAAACGACTGTGTGTTCATCAGGTAGAGACGGGACTGGCCGGGCTGCCAGACGTGGCCGGGACCGGCGGGAAACGGGTCGATGACGTCGATGTGCAGGCGGGCTCCGGCAGGGCGGGCGGCGGACCAGTTGGCGAGCAGCCGCTCCAGCACGCTGGTACCCCTCGGACCGGCGCCAATCAGCGCCGTCCGGATGCTCTGCGAAATAACCACGCCTTCCAGAGTATCGGCATGTGACTTGCTAGCTGAGCGGGGATGTTGTTTGGATGGGCGCATGACCACCACTGCAGCTGACTCTGCCCCCGCGTCCGGCGCCGTTCCTCCGGAAACCGCGCCCGCGCCCACTGACGAGAACATCTGGCTGGAGGACATCTACGGCGAGGAACAGCTGGCCTGGGTCCGCGAGCAGAATGCCCGCACGGAGGACCTGCTGGAGGACGCCGACTACGCGCGGCTGGAGGGCGAGATCCTCGAGGTGCTGGACTCAACGGACAAGATCGCCATGGTGAGCAAGCACGGCGAGTGGTACTACAACTTCTGGAAGGACCGGGAGAACCCCAAGGGTCTGTGGCGCCGGACCAGCTGGGAGAGCTACTGCAGCGACGCCCCGGAGTGGGACGTGCTGCTTGACGTGGATGCCCTGGCGGCCGCCGACGGCGTGGAATGGGTCTTTCACGGGGCAAACCTGCTCCGGCCCGAACCCGGGCAGCCGTACCGGCGCGCGATGGTGGCGCTCTCCCCCGACGGCGGCGACGCCAACCGCTACCGCGAATTCGACGTCGAGACCCGCGCCTTCGTTGACCCTGCCGCTGAAGGTTTTGACCTCCCGACGGCGAAGGGCAACGTCTCGTGGCTCGATGCGGACACGCTGCTGGTCGCCAGCACCGCGGAGGATCTCCCGCGCACGGCGTCCTCGTACGCCCGCACCGCCGTGCGGTTGCACCGGGGCCAGGCCCTGGCCGATGCGCCGCGCATCTTCGAGATCCCCGAGGACCACATGATGGCGATCGTGGCCCACGACTCCACACCCGGCTTCGAGCGGACGTTCGCGGTGGACTGGATCGACTTCTTCAACCGCCGCACGTCCGTCCTGCAGGACGGTGACTGGGTGCCGGTGGACGTGCCCACCGACGTGAACACCGGCGTCCACCGGGAATGGCTGCTGTTCAGGCCGCAGCGCGACTGGACGGTGGACGGCACCACGTACGCGGCCGGTTCCCTGATCGCCGCCGACTTCCGGGCGTACCTGGCCGGCGAGCGCGAGCTGACGGTCCTCTTCGCCCCGGACGCGCACACGTCGCTGCAGTCCTGGAGCTGGACCCGCAACTTCCTGCTGCTGAACCTGCTCAAGGACGTGTCCTCGGAAATCCGGGTGCTGGATCCCGCCGACTCATGGCGGTCCTCGCTGCTGGACGCCTGCCCGCCGCTGCACGATGTCAATGCCTTCGCGGTGGACGACGAGGACGAGGCGGAAGGCGGGGCCGGTGCGGACGGCGGGGCCGGGGACGACTTCTGGCTCGTGGCCACCGGCTTCACGACGCCGAGCACCCTGACCCGAGGCACCCTGACCCGCGGGCCGCTAACGCACGGCACCGCCGACGGCGGCACGGCCGCCGGCGAAGCTTCCGGCGGAACTGCCGCGGCAGGCGTGGTAAGCAGCCATGCGGAAGTCAAGGCGTCGCCGTCGTTCTTCAACGAAGCGGAGTATGAGGTGCAGCAGCACTTCGCGGTTTCTGCGGACGGCACGAAGGTGCCGTACTTCCAGGTGGCGGCGCGCGGCCTGGTGCTGGACGGGCAGAACCCCACGCAGCTTTCCGGCTACGGGGGCTTCGAGGTTTCGCGCACGCCGGCGTACAGCGGCACCATCGGCCGGGCGTGGCTGGAACGGCGCACTGCCCCGGTTCCGGGCGACGGCCTTCCGGAGGGGCACAGCCGGGGCGGCGTGTACGTGGTGGCCAATATCCGCGGCGGCGGCGAGTACGGTCCCTCGTGGCACCGGGCCGCGCTGCAGGAGAACCGGCACCGCGCGTACGAGGATTTCGCGGCGGTGGCCCGGGACCTGATCTCGCGGGGGGTCACCAGCAGGGAACGGCTCGGCTGCGTGGGCGGTTCCAACGGCGGCCTGCTGGTGGGCAACATGCTGACGCGGTACCCCGAACTGTTCGGTGCCGTGTCCTGCGGGGTGCCGCTGCTGGACATGCGCCGGTACACGAAGCTGTCGGCGGGCCATTCGTGGATTGCCGAGTACGGGGACCCCGACCTCCCCGAGCACTGGGAGTTCATGAAGACCTTCTCGCCGTACCACCAGCTGAAAGACGGCGTGGAGTACCCGGAAACGTTCATCTGGACGGCGACGTCCGACGACCGGGTGGGCCCCGTGCAGGCCCGGAAGATGGCCGCGCGCATGCTGGCCATGGGCATCCCCAACGTCTGGTTCCACGAAGCCCTCGAAGGCGGGCACGCGGGAGCCTCGGACAACCGGCAGGCAGCCGCGCTCCAGGGCCGCAGCCAGCATTTCCTGTGGAAGGCGCTGGCAGAGGGCACGGCCTGACCGGCCGCTCAGCGCGCGCTGCCCGCGGGCACCTTCGGGACGTTGCCGCCACCCTCTTGGAGTTTTTGTCCAGATATCGCGAGTTAGGAGCGCCCGAGGCCCCATTATCTGGACAAAAACTCCGGCGGTTTGCGGGTGTTGGCGCGTTTTAGGCGGGCTGCGTCGGCCGTTTTGCACTGGATGGCCGGTTCTGCGTATCCTTGGTGGGCTAGTAATAGCAATTGGAGACGTGCCAGAGCGGCCGAATGGACTTCACTGCTAATGAAGGGTCGGGGTTAAACTCGACCGGGGGTTCAAATCCCCCCGTCTCCGCGTTTGGCCCCGGTCCTCGGACCGGGGCCTTTTGCGTTCCCGGACCCCGAAATCCCTCAGGCCCCGCGACCCCCTTCGTTTGGCCCCCGGCCGTCCGCGTACCGGACGCTCAAGGCGATAAAGCGCTTTCCGGTGGCAGGATGACTCCATGAACAAGCTTTCCGCCAACGAGGCCTGGAGTCCCAGGTTGGCCCTGCTTGTGGCAGCCACGTTCTTCATGGAGTTCCTCGACGGGACGGTCCTGACCACCGCCATCCCGAGCATCGCCGGCGACTTTGGCGTGCCGTCGGCCAGCGTGAACATCACCATGACCGCCTACCTGATGACGGTGGCCATGGGCATCCCGCTGAGCGGCTGGCTGGCGGAGCGGCTCGGGGCCCGGCGGATTTTCTGCCTGGCCATCGCCGTCTTCACCGTGGCGTCCCTGCTGTGCGCTGCCAGTCAGGACCTCACGGTCCTGACGGTCAGCCGGGTCCTGCAGGGCCTGGGCGGCGCGATGATGGTGCCGGTGGGGACGCTGCTGGTGCTTCGCGGGACGCCAAAGTCGGATCTGCTGCGCGCCACGGCCTATCTCGTCTGGCCCGGGCTGCTGGCTCCGGTCCTGGCACCGCTTGTGGGCGGCGCCCTGACAACCTACCTGTCCTGGCACTGGATCTTCCTGATCAACCTGCCCCTCGGTGCCGCAGCCTTCCTGGCCGCCCTGCGCCTGGTTCCCGCCGTTCCCGGCGACCGGAGCCGCCGGCTGGACTGGCTGGGGCTTGCCCTCACGACGGCGGGTGTGGGGGCGCTGGTGGCGGGCCTGGAACTGGCCAGCGGCCACCCGGGCGGTATTTGGACCTGGCCGAGCATTCTGGCCGGGGTCCTCGCACTGGCCGCGGCGGTCCTCTGGATGCGCCGCGCGGCCCACCCGCTGTTTGACCTGACGGTATTTGGAACCCGCACGTTCCGGGCCACCAACTCGGGCGGCTTCATCTACCGGCTGACCATCAGCGCTGTGCCGTTCCTGCTGCCGCTGATGTTCCAGAACGGCTTCGGCTGGAGCCCCCTGCACGCAGGCATCATGGTGGCCGCCGTGTTTGTCGGGAACATCGGCATCAAGCCCACCACGACGCCGCTGATCAGGCGCTTCGGGTTCAAGCCGGTGCTGGTGTTCGCGTCTCTGGCCTCGGCCGCCACCTTTGCCCTCTGCGCGTTGCTGACCCCGGACACACCGGAACCGCTGGTGTTCGCGCTCCTCGTGTGCAGCGGGGCGTTCCGGTCCATCGGCTTTTCCGCCTATGCATCTGTCCAGTACGCAGACATCGTGCCGGCCCAGCTGACGTCAGCCAACGCCGTCTCCGCGACGCTGGTGCAGCTGGCCACCGGGGCCGGAATCGCAGTGGGCGCCCTGTTGCTGCGCCTCTTCGAATCGGATTCGCTGCTCTCGTCCGGGCTTGGCGGCATCCTGTCAGCCGGACCGGACGGCGGCGGCGTGGCTGCCTACCGCGGCGCGTTCGTGTCGATTGCGGTGCTGATGCTCCTCAGCACCGTTGACAGCCTGATGCTGCACCGGCACGCGGGAGCCGAGGTCAGCCGGCCTGGGCCAGCGCCAGCGGAAGCACCGCGCCCGCGCCGGCCCGCCTAAGGGCGCGTCCGGCGACGGTGACGGTCCACCGGCTGTCCACGAGGTCGTCGATGAGCATCACGCGGCCGCCGCCCATGCCTGCGAGCTCTGCGGCCAACTGTTCCCCCACCACGAGGCGGTCCCACACGCCGGCCAGCCGGTAGGCGCTGTTGCCGCCGCGCCCGCCGGTGGGCCCGCCGTGTTCGAGCTGCAGCTGGCCGATGTACGGAATGCGGCCGATCTGGGAAATGCCCCGGGCGAGGGAATCCACGAGTTCGGGCCTGCTGCGCGAGGGCATGCTGACAATCGCGGCCGGCCTGCCTGCGCCGCTCCAGCCGGGAATCCGGGAGTCACCGGCGCCCCATTCACGCAGCACCTGGACACAGGCCTGCAGCATGCCGGGATCGACGGCGCGGTCCGGAGCCCCGGCCGCGAAAAGTTCGCGCAGCGCCCCGCCCCAGCCCAGATCCGTCAGCCTGGCGAGGACCCGGCCGTCCGCCGTATTTTCGTCGGGCTTGATCTTGCCCTTCACCGGCACTCCCAGGCGGTCCATTCCGCTCGGCCACTGGAGCCGGGACTCCAGCACGATGCCCGCGCGGCTGAGGGTTTGCCCGGCAGCCTCCGTGGCTGTGGCGGCGACCTCTGACGGGAACCACCGGCCGGCGCAGTTGTCGCACCGGCCGCAGGCGGCGGCGGTCTCGTCATCCAGGACGGAGGTGATGTATTCCATCCGGCATCCGGCCGTGTCCTGGTAGATGACCATGGAGTCTTGCTCGTCCACCCGGGCCTCCGCGATGCGGCGGTACCGTTCGGCGTCGTACGTCCACGGCATGCCGGTGGAGCGCCAGCCGCCGCCGACGCGTTCCACCGCCCCGTCCACGGCGAGTACCTTCAGCAGTAGTTCCAGAGGCGTCCGGCGCAGGTCCACCCGGGCTTCCAGAGCTACCGTGGACACCGCCGAGCCCGCCTCTGCCAGGGCGGTCAGCACGGCAGTGGCCTTCTCCTCGGAAGGCATGGAAGCCGTGGCAAAGTACTGCCAGATTTCGCGGTCCTCGGACCCGGGCAGGAGCAGGACGTCGGCGTTGGCGGCGCCACGGCCTGCCCTGCCCACCTGCTGGTAATAGGCCACCGGAGACGACGGTGCGCCCAGGTGCACCACGAAGCCGAGGTCCGGCTTGTCGAAGCCCATCCCCAGCGCCGACGTGGCCACGAGCGCCTTGACCTGGTTGTCCTTGAGAAGCTGCTCCGCCCGCTCGCGGTCGGCGGGGTCGGTGCGGCCCGTGTATGCCAGCACCTCGTGACCCGCCTCCGCGAGCAGCCTGGCGGTATCCTCGGCGGCGGAGACCGTCAGGGTGTAGATGATCCCGCTGCCCTGCAGATCGGCCAGGTGTGTGAGCAGCCAGCCCAGCCGCTCGCGCGAATCGGGCAGCGCCAGGACACCGAGCCGCAGCGATTCCCGGCCGAGCGCGCCCCTGATGGTGAGCACGCCGTCGCCGAGCTGTTCCTCGATGTCGTGGACCACCCGGGAGTTGGCGGTGGCTGTGGTGGCCAGCACAGGCACGGTGTCTGGCAGTTCCGAAATGAGGTGTGCGATGCGCCGGTAGTCGGGCCGGAAGTCGTGGCCCCAGTCGGAGATACAGTGGGCCTCGTCGATCACCAGCAGGCCCGTCCGCCGGATAAGTTCGGGCAACTGGTTCTCCCGGAACGAGGGGTTGGTGAGCCGCTCGGGGGACACCAGCAGGACATCCACCTGGTCTGCGGCAAGCTGTTCCCGCACCGCGTCCCACTCCAGCTGGTTGGCGGAGTTGATGGCCACGGCCCGGACACCCGCCCGGGCGGCAGCGGCCACCTGGTCCCGCATCAGGGCCAGCAGCGGCGACACGATCAGCGTGGGTCCGGCCCCGCGCCGCCGGAGCAGCAACGACGCCACGAAGTAAACGGCCGATTTTCCCCAGCCAGTCCGCTGCACCACGAGTGTCCGGCGGCCGCCGTCGACCAGTGCCTCGATGGCCTCGAACTGGCCGTCGTGGAAGTCGGCCTCCGGCCGGCCCACCAGCTCGCGCAGCACCGACAGGGCCTGGCCGCGCGTCCCGTTGAGCGTTCCCTCTTCACTTCCGGCACCGGTACCGGAGGGGCCGGGGGCAGAAGCAAGGACAGGAGCGTGCTGGTTATTTGCCATTGATTCAGTATCCCAGCCGCCTCTGACACACCAAACCCCGGGCGCCCGCTATGTGGACAACCCGCCGCCACACAACTCTGTGACTCCCCCTTCACAGGCCGCCGCGCGCGTGCCCGTAAGATAAGTGCCGTGACTAGCGACCAGACCCGTACATTTGACCTTTCGGCCTCGTTCAAGGCGTATGACGTCCGCGGCATCGTGGGCGAATCCATCACCGCTGAAATCGTCGAGGCCGTAGGCGCAGCGTTCGTTGACGTACTTGGCCTGGAGGGACAGACGGTCCTGGTCGGCGGTGACATGCGCCCCTCCTCCCCCGAGTTCAGCAAGGCGTTCGCCAGCGGCGCCGCCACCCGCGGAGCCAACGTCCAGCTGCTGGACCTCATCTCCACGGACGAGCTGTACTACGCCTGCGGCGCCCTGAACGCCGCCGGCGCGACGTTCACCGCCAGCCACAACCCCGCCGAATACAACGGCATCAAGATGGCCAAGGCCGGCGCCGTCCCCATCTCGTCGGAGACGGGCCTCAAGGAGATCCAGGCACTCGCCGAGCAGTACCTGAACACGGGCTCCATCCCTGCTGCCGAAACCCAGGGCCAGATCGGCGTCCGGGACGTGCTGAAGGACTACGCCGAATACCTGCGCACGCTCGTGGACCTCTCCGGCTCGCGCCCGCTCAAGGTCGTGGTGGACGCCGGTAACGGCATGGCCGGACTGACCACGCCGGCCGTCCTGGGCGACACGCTGCTGCCCAAGCTGCCGTTCGACATCGTTCCGCTCTACTTCGAACTGGACGGCTCCTTCCCGAACCACCCGGCCAACCCCCTGGAGCCGGAAAACCTGCGAGACCTGCAGGCCGCCGTCGTCGAGCACGGCGCGGACATCGGCCTGGCGTTCGACGGCGACGCCGACCGTTGCTTCGTCATCGACGAAAAGGGCGAGGCGGTCTCGCCGTCGGCCATCACCGGCATGGTGGCCCGCCGCGAAATCGCCCGCGCGAAGGCGCAGGGCGAGGCCACGCCGACCATCATCCACAACCTCCTGACCTCCCGTGCGGTGCCCGAACTCGTAGCCGAAGACGGCGGACGTGCCGTGCGCACCCGGGTTGGCCACTCCTTCATCAAGGCCGTCATGGCAGAGGAAGGCGCCATCTTCGGCGGTGAGCACTCGGCCCACTTCTACTTCCGTGACTTCTGGAACGCGGACACCGGAATGCTTGCCGCCATGCACGTGCTGGCCGCCCTCGGCGAACAGGACGGCCCGCTTTCCGAGCTCGGCCGGGAGTACGAACCGTACGTTTCCTCCGGCGAAATCAACTCCGAAATCGAGGACAAGGCCGGCGCCGTGGAGCGCGTCCGGGCCGACTTCGAGACCGAGGACGTGGCGGTGGACCACCTGGACGGCAGCACCTTCACGGCCGCCGACGGCAGTTTCTGGTTCAACCTGCGCCCCTCCAACACCGAACCGTACCTGCGGCTGAACGCCGAGGCCACGGACCGGGCCACGATGGAGCGCGTGCGCGACCGCGTGCTGGCCCTGGTCCGCAGCTAGGACCGCCCGGTGGCATCACCCGACTCGACACCGGCCGAGCCGTCGTGGCGCGCATCCGTACCGGAGGCCACGGCCACGGACCTGGAAAACCTCCTGGGCACCGGACTGGCGGCAGCCCAGGAGCAGCTTGAACGCAGCGGCGGGTTCCTGCCGTTCGCCCTCGTGGTGGAGAACGACGGCGATGTCCGGCTGGTGGCGGTGTCGCCGGCCGATCCGGAGGCCGGCGGGGACAGCGAGTTCGACGCCGACGGGATGATCCGCGACATCACGGAACTTCTGCGCCAGCACCGGGACGAATTCCGCGCCGCCGCGATCGTCTGCGACATCACCCTGGTCGAAGAGGACTCGGACGCCATCCACGTGGCCACCGAACACCGGGACGGAGCGGTCTTCGCGGCCGTCCTGCCGTATTCGCCCGGAAACGGCGGCGGCGAGTGGGCGTTCGGCGACCTTGCGGCCGACTCCAACGAGCCCGTCATTTGGGCTGCCTAGACCGGTCCGGAACAGCGCTTTGACCTGCTCCCCCGCCGCGCACGGACCACACGATGCGCCAAAGGCGGACCGGCGATTTGCACAGGCTATTAGGCTAGTAGCATGAAAATCAACGCCTTCGCGGACGTCAGCCTGCGCGCCCTCATGGTGCTCGCTGCCGCCCCGGAGGGCGGCCTGCTCACCACCCAGAACGTTGCGGACGCCGTCGGAACCCCCTACAACCACGTCAGCAAGGCCGTGGCGAAGCTGCGAATGCTGGGCCTCATCGATGTTGAGCGTGGCCGCAACGGCGGGTCGCGGCTCAGCGCGGCCGGCCGCCGTGTCACCGTTGGCCAGGTCCTGCGGGAGCTGGACACCCGCGAGGATGCCGCCGAGTGCATCGGCCCGGCGGGCAGCTGCCCCCTCATCAATGAATGCCGGCTCCGCGGCGCCCTCGCCCGGGCGCGCGAGGCCTTCTACCGCGAGCTCGACGACGTCGTGGTGGCCGAGCTGCCGACGTCCCGCCAGATGACACCCGTTTTCGAGGCGATCGGGCTGCGCCCCGGCGCCTGAGCTTCGCCCGTCACGGGCCCCTCAAGGCCCAGCTCCGGCACACTCCCCTCCCCATTTGGAAAATCACTTCTACAGGGTGTAGAAATGACTCAGCAGAAAGTCGCATTTCAAATGCCAGTATCTGCAGCCCCGGTCCGGCCAAAGACCCCGGACCACTAGCTCAGGAGTGTCAATGCTCTCGGACAAAGCCCGTCCTGTCATCGAAGCCACCCTTCCCCTGGTCGGTTCACGAATCGGCGAGATCACCCCCAAGTTCTATGCACGGCTCTTCGCCGCGCACCCGGAACTCCTGGACGGGCTGTTCAGCCGCTCGAACCAGCGCAACGGCAACCAGCAGCAGGCCCTGGCCGGCAGCATCGCCGCTTTCGCCACCCACCTCGTGAACAACCCGGATACCCTGCCGGAGACCGTGCTGTCCCGCATCGCGCACCGCCATGCCTCCCTCGGCATCACCGAGCCGCAGTACCAGGTGGTCTACGAGCACCTGTTCGCCGCGATCGCCGACGACCTGGCCGAGGTCATCACGCCGGAAATCGCCGAGGCCTGGACCGAGGTCTACTGGCTCATGGCGGACGCCCTGATCAAGCTGGAAAAGGACCTGTACGCGGCACAGGCGAACACCGCAATGTGGATGCCGTGGACGGTCGTCGAAAAGACCCCCGCCGGCACCGGATCGATGACGTTCACCCTGGCGCCTGCCGATGACACCCCGGTCACCCCGGCGCTGCCGGGCCAGTACATCAGCGTCAAGGTCACCCTGCCCGACGGCATCCGCCAGGTCCGCCAATACTCCCTTTCCGGCGACGCCGGCACCAGCCGCAGCTTCACCACCAAGCTCGACGACGGCGGCGAGGTCTCCCCCGTGCTGCACAACAGCGTTGAAGTGGGGGACGTCATCGACATCTCCAACCCCTACGGCGAAATTACGCTGAAGGACGGCGACGGCCCCGTGGTCCTTGCCTCCGCAGGCATCGGCTGCACGCCCACGGCCTCGATCCTGCGTTCGCTTGCCGAAACCGGCTCCGACCGCCAGGTCCTGGTCCTGCACGCCGAAAGCACCCTGGACAGCTGGGCCCTGCGCTCCCAGATGACGGACGACGTCGAACGCCTCGACGGCGCCGACCTCCAGCTCTGGCTTGAGCAGCCGGAGGCCGGCTCCAAGTCCGGTTTCATGTCCCTGCGCGAAGTGGACCTCCCCGCCGACGCATCGCTGTACCTGTGCGGCCCGCTGCCGTTCATGAAGAACATCCGCAACGAGGCCATCAACGCCGGCATCCCGGCCACGAAGATCCACTACGAGGTCTTCGGCCCGGACATCTGGCTGGCCTCCTAGCCCCTCCGGCCTTGGAGTTTTTGTCCACTTGTCGCGGCTTTGGAGGCCTTTAGCGGCCATTATCTGGACAAAAACTCCAAGACGGACGACGGCGGCCCCGCACCTTTGAAGAAAAAGGTGCGGGGCCGCCGTCGTACTTTCACCGGTCTAGGCCAGGTGGGCCCACGCTGCCGAGGGGCCCCAATCGAGCTTGCGAGATTGGGGAGGCAGTGGGGACTAGGCCAGGCGGGACTTCAGGCCGTCGAGTTCGCCCTGGAGCGCGGCGGGCAGCGAGTCACCGAAGTTGGCGAACCACTCCTCGATCGAGGCGAGCTCGGTCTTCCACTCCTCGGGGTCGACGTGCACCGCTTCCTCAACCTCGGCGGGGGTCATGTCGAGTCCTTCGAGGTCGATGGCGTCGCCGGTCGGAACGAAGCCGATGGGGGTCTCTACGGCGTCGGCCTTTCCTTCGAGCCGCTCGATGGCCCACTTGAGGACGCGTGAGTTGTCCCCGAAGCCAGGCCAGGCGAAGCCGCCCTCTGCCGTGCGGCGGAACCAGTTGACCAGGAAGATCTTGGGCAGGCGCTCCGGGTTGGCCTTGGCGGAGAGGTTGACCCAGTGGTTCAGGTAGTCGCCGGCGTCGTAGCCGATGAACGGCAGCATGGCCATGGGGTCGCGGCGGACCACGCCGACGGCACCGGCCGCAGCAGCGGTGGTCTCCGAGGACAGGGTGGAGCCCATGAAGATGCCGTTGGTCCAGTCGCGGGCCTCGGTGACCAGCGGGATGGTGGTCTTGCGGCGGCCGCCGAACAGGATCGCGGACAGTTCCACACCGTTCGGGCTGTGGTACTCCTCGGCCAGCATGTCGATCTGGTCGATCGGGGTGCAGAAGCGCGAGTTCGGGTGGGCTGCCGGCTTGCCGGACTCAGGCGTCCAGGAGTTGCCCTGCCAGTCGGTCAGGTGGGCGGGAGTTTCCTCCGTCATGCCTTCCCACCAGACGCCGCCGTCGTCGGTCAGCGCAACATTGGTGAAGATGCTGTTGCCCTTGGCGATGGCGCGCATGGCGTTGGGGTTGGTGCCCCAGCCCGTGCCGGGGGCCACGCCGAACAGGCCGGCCTCGGGGTTGACGGCGCGGAGCTCGCCTTCCTTGCCGAACCGCATCCAGGTGATGTCGTCGCCGAGGGTCTCCACCTTCCAGCCCTTGATGGTGGGGTCCAGGAGGGCGAGGTTGGTCTTGCCGCAGGCGGACGGGAAGGCTGCCGAGACGTAGTACGTCTTGTTTTCCGGCGAGGTGAGCTTGAGGATGAGCATGTGCTCGGCAAGCCAGCCCTCGTCGTGGGCCATGACCGACGCGATGCGCAGGGCGTAGCACTTCTTGCCCAGCAGCGCGTTTCCGCCGTAGCCGGAGCCGAAGGACCAGATGGAGCGCTCTTCGGGGAAGTGCACGATCCACTTGTCCGGGTTGCAGGGCCACGGGACGTCTGCCTGGCCGGGCTCCAGCGGAGCGCCCAGGGAGTGCAGGGCTGGAACGAAGAACGCGTTGGTTTCGGTGATCCGGTTCAGGACGTCGGTGCCGATGCGGGCCATGATGCGCATGGAGGCAACCACGTAGGCGGAGTCGGTGATCTCGACGCCGAACTTGGGATCTTCAGCATCGAGGTGGCCCATGACGAACGGAATGACGTACATGGTGCGGCCGCGCATGGAGCCGGAGAACAGCCCGCGCAGCTTCTCCTTCATCTCCGCCGGGGCCATCCAGTTGTTGGTGAAGCCTGCGTCGTGCTCCTTCTCGGAGCAGATGAAGGTCTGCTCCTCAACACGGGCCACGTCGGCAGGATCCGAGAAGGCTGCGAAGGAGTTGGGGAACAGGTCCTGGTTCAGCCGCTTCAGGGTGCCGGCCGCAACGAGTTCATCGGTGAGGCGGGTGTTTTCTTCCTCGGAGCCGTCGACCCAATGAATGCGGTCCGGCTGGGTCAGCCCAGCGACCTCTTCAACCCAGGCCAGCAGACCGGCATGGGTGGTGGGTGCTTTCTCAAGCAGCGGCAGTCGCGCCAGGTGGGCCATTGCAGTTCCCTTCTTCGGGTTCAGTGGTGTGTGCTAAATGCTATTTCTGATGATCTGGACCAATTCGCGGTCAGACATCGGATGTCCTGCCCGCCGGAAGACAAATTCCGCGGAAACTCGCGGAATTTGGATTTAGAAAACTCGAAATTAGTGACGAAGGTCACATAGACCGGTCTAGTTGCGTAAATTACATGGCTCTCGATTTGGAACTGCGGCCGTCCTCGCGTAAAGTTATTCGAGGTTCGGGGCGAGCGAAAAGGAAAAGTTCGAAACGAAACGGAAGATGCGCCCATAGCTCAGCTGGATAGAGCGTCTGTCTACGGAACAGAAGGTCAGGGGTTCGAATCCCTTTGGGCGCACAGAGAGAAGGTCCGCACCGGGAAACCGGTGCGGACCTTCTGCGTTAAGCCCTGCTTGGCAGAGACCCTACGCCCCTGCCCTCCGAAAATAGCTTATTCGCCGACGGCCTCCACAATCCTTTGCCGGAAGCCGTCGAAGTGTTGGGTCAGCTCGCGGGCGGCTCTGGCCTTGTCCCCGGCGGCCACGGCCGTAAAGATGTTCCGGTGCAGCGCCGCGATCGCGGGCAGATCCTCCACCCCAGGGCCGACCTCCGTGTAGATCTTGCGGTAGACCTTCCAGAAGACGCCCAGCAGGTTGAGCAGCAGTTCATTGTTAAGGGGTTCGAAGAGCCTGCGGTGGAATTCGGCGTCTTCTTCCACGAACGCCTCCCCCGCCGTCGCACTCTTTTCCATGCGGATCACGGATTCCTCGATGGCGGCCAGCTGGCCGGCAGTCATCTCGTCCATTGCGCTCCCGATGAGGCCTGCCTCCAGCGCCTGCCGGACATCCACGAGCTGCCGCGCCTCCAGGCCGTGGTGCCGCAGGGACAGCCGCCCGCGGAAAATGAGGCCGTCGGCGAGGGACTCGAAGTTGCTGGGCGCCACGAACATGCCGAAGCCGTGGCGGATTTCGATGACACCCAGGGCCTGCAGGACCTTCAGTGACTCCCTGAGGGTATTCCGGCCCACGCCGAGCGCGAGGCACAGCTCGTTTTCGGTGGGGAGGGCATCGCCGGGCTCCAGCTCGCGGTCCAGGATCAGTTCCATGATGTCCGACTGCAGGGCGCGCAAGCGGGCCTGAGCGCTGAAGCGGGCCGGCGGAACCACGTTGGAGGGCTGCATGGGGGCTCCTTTGCACTGTCCGGACTTTTCCTCACCGTAGCGGATGTCCCACGTCCCCGGAACGGCCGGTCCATTGTTACGGCAGCGGCCACCATACCCAGCGGTAACGGCGGGCGTAGGCTTTTGCCATGCCACGTCTTGTTGAACGGGAATTCGATGTCATTGTCATTGGCGCCGGCGCCGCGGGGGAAAACGCCGCGGACCGGGTGGTGCAGGGAGGCCTGACGGCGGTCCTGGTGGAAGCCGAACTGGTGGGCGGTGAGTGCTCCTACTGGGCGTGCATGCCATCCAAGGCGCTGCTGCGTCCGGGCACCGCGCTGCATGGAGCCCAGGCAGTTCCCGGCGCCAGCGAGGCCGTGACCGGAACACTCGATGCGGCTGCGGTCCTCAAACGGCGCGACTCCTTCACCTCAAACTGGCAGGATGCCAGCCAGGTGGAATGGGTGGAGGGCGCCGGCATCGAACTGATCCGAGGCCGGGCACGCATCACCGGCGAGCGGACAGTTAAGGTGGCCGGGCTGGACGGCGACGATTACGCACTCACGGCGCGTCACGCCGTCGTACTTGCCAACGGTTCCACACCCAACCAGCCGCCCGTCGACGGGCTGTCCGAGGTTGAGTACTGGGGCACGCGCGAGGCGACCTCGGCCAAGGAGGTCCCGGAGCGGCTTGGCGTGCTGGGCGGCGGCGTCGCCGGCACGGAGCTTGCCCAGGCCTTCGCCCGGCTCGGATCAACGGTCACGCTGGTGGCCCGCAGCGGACTGCTGCGCAACTTCCCTGCCGAGGCCGCGGACCTGGTGGCCGCCGGCCTGCGGGCCGACGGCGTGGAGCTCCGGCTGGGCACCAAGACCCGCAGCGTCCACCGGAACTCCGACGGTTCCCTGACGCTCACGCTCGACGGCGGTGACACCGTCACGGTGGACAAGCTCTTGGTGTCCACCGGCCGCCGGCCTGCCCTGGAAGGCCTCGGGCTGGAAAACGTGGGCCTGTCCGCCGGCGACGGCAAGCCCCTGGCCATCCGCACCGACTCCACCGGCCTGGTGGCGGAAGCGGCGGGCAATGGCGACGGTCCCTGGCTGTATGCGGTGGGCGACGCCGCGGGCAAGGTGCTGCTGACCCACCAGGGCAAGTACGAGGCGCGGGCCACGGGCGCGGCGATTGCCGCCCGGGCCAAGGGCGAGCTGCGCGGGGAGCCGGAGCCGTGGAGCCGGCATGCGCAGACCGCCGACGAACACGCCGTTCCCAACGTGGTGTTCACCGACCCCGAGCTGGCCAATGTCGGCAGGTCGCTGGAGCAGGCGCGCAAGGACGGCTACAACGCCTCGTCGGTGGAGCTGCCGATCGAAGTGGCGGGCTCCTCGCTGCATGCCCGGAACTACGAGGGCTGGGCGCAGCTCGTGGTGGACGAGGACCGCAAGGTGCTCCTCGGTGCGACCTTCGCCGGGCCGGACGTCGCCGAACTCCTGCACGCCGCGACGATCGCCGTCGTCGGGGAGGTCCCGCTTGACCGGCTCTGGCACGCGGTCCCCTCCTATCCCACCATCAGCGAGGTCTGGCTGCGGCTGCTGGAGAAATACGGCCTCTGATCCCGATTGGCACATTCTTATTTGAACTGACTAGTCAGTTCAGTTAGCCTTGATGCAGACAACTTCTGCGAAAGGCTCCCTTTGCTCTGCGCACAACAGCTCGGCGTGAAAGGCCGGCGGCTGGACCTCCTGCCGCCGACTTCCCTTCAGGTATCCCGCGGCGAACTGCTGCTGGTGACCGGCGACCGCCAGGACCAGCGGACGGCGCTGGCGCTTGTTCTCAGCGGCCGGATGAAGCCCGACGGCGGCACGGTCACCTGGAGCGGCACTGCAGGGATCAGGCCGTTGCGGCGCGCCAGCGCCTTGGTCGACTCCCCCGGCGTCAACGAACCCGAACAGCACCTGAGCGTCGCTGACCTGGTGACCGAGGATCTGGCCCTGGTGCCCCGGCGCTACCGCGGCGCCCTGCTCAGCAAGCCGTGGCTGAAGGTCAACCGCTTCGAGGACGTCGCCGGCATGTGGACGGAGCAGCTCCCCCCGGCACGCCGCACCGAGCTCCTCACTGCGCTGGCCCTCGCCAACCCTGCAACGGACCTCCTCGTCGTGGACTCCCCCGACAGGCACGGCGCCGACCCCGCCGGCTGGCTGCCGCGGCTCAGCGAACTGGCGTACGACGGCGGCCGGCCACTCGCCGTCCTCGCAACCGTTACTGCCCTCCCGGACGGCTGGACCGGGCCGACTGCGGATATCGGCAACGCCCCCGCCCGTCCTTCCGCGGCGAGTTTTTGTCCAGATAATGGCACCAAAACGCCCCCGAAGTCCGATTATGTGGACGAAAACTCCGGCGTGACCGGCGGCTCCAGCGTGACGGGTGGGGTGGCCAAGTGACTGTCCTGCGGCTGGCGCGCTCCGAACTCAAGCGGATGACCGGCGGGCTGCTGCCCAAGCTGACCATCCTGGCCCTCACCCTGGTGCCGCTGCTCTACGGCGCGGTGTACCTCTACGCGAACTGGAATCCGTACGGCAACCTCGACCGGATCGACGCCGCGCTCGTGGTGGAGGACGCCGGGTCCGCCGCCGGCGACGGGACGCGGCTGGAAGCCGGGCAAAAGGTGGCGGACAGCCTCCTCGAGGGCCACGTGTTCAACTGGCAGACCGTCCAGTCCGCGGCAGAGGCGGACCAGGGGGTCAGCGACGGAAAGTACGCGTTTGCGCTGAAGATCCCCAAGGACTTCTCGGCCAACCTCGCCTCGCCCGGCAGCTTCGATTCGGCCACCCAGGCGATGCTCAACGTGACCACCAACGACGCCAACAACTATCTGCTGAGCACCATCGTGGACAAGCTGACCACTGCCGTGCACGCGTCCGTGGCCAAGGAGGTCGGCGCGGAGACGGCCAACCAGCTCCTCACCGGATTCGGCACCATCCACACCCAGATGGTCAAGGCCGCCGACGGTGCCGCCCAGCTGGCCGACGGCGTCACCAGGCTGCATGACGGTACTGTCACCCTCCACGAGGGAACCGGAACGCTGAAAACCGGCGCCGCCGACCTTTACAACGGCCAGGTCAGGCTCCGCGACGGTGCCAACGAGCTTTCGGCCGGCGCAGGGCAGCTGAGCGGCGGGCTGGCAGAGCTTCGGGACAAAACGGCCGGGCTGCCGGTGGATTCACAGCGCCTCGCTGACGGGGCCGCGCAGGTTGCCGCCGGAAACGCGGCGCTGAACAACAAGGTGCAGGACGCCGTTGGGCAGCTGGCGGCTGCTGAGAACAACCTCCGTGGCCGGCTGCAGGAGTCCAACAGCAAGCTGGTGGCCGCCGGTGTCCTGACCCAGGAGCAGGCGGACAAGGTGCTCGCGGAAGCCGATTCCGCAGCCGCCTCCGGCCCGGTCGGCGATGCCAAAGCGAAGATCCAGGCAGACGCCGCGCAGATCCAGCAGCTTTCCGACGGATCAGCGGCTGTCAGTGCCGGCGCGGCGCGCTTGGCTGCCGCCGCACCGGCCTTGACCGGCGGCATCTCGACGGCGTCTGCCGGGGCAGACCGGCTGGCGGCCGGCGCCTCAACGCTGGCCTCCGGTGAGCAGTCGGCGGTAGACGGTTCCGCTGCGCTGTCGGCAGGTGCCCAGAAGCTCGACGGCGGCGCGGCGCAACTGGAGAGCGGAGCGGGCACCGCCTCCGCCGGGGCCGGGAAACTGGCTGGCGGGTTGGCCCAGGGTGCCGGCAAGGTCCCCCACCCCGACGACTCGCAGAAGAGCGACCTCTCGGCCGTGATGTCCGATCCCGTGGCGGTCAGCAACGTCTCGCAGGCAAAGGCCGGCTCCTACGGGGCAGGGCTCGCCCCCTTCTTCATGACGCTGGCGCTGTGGATCGGCATCTTCATGCTGGTCCAGGCCATGCGGCCCGTCACCCAGCGCGCCCTCGCTTCCAACGCGCCGGCGTGGAAAATCGCCGTCGGCGGCTGGCTTCCGTTCCTGGCGGTGTCCGCCGTGCAGGCGAGCGTGCTGACCGTCGTCGTCAATGTGGGGCTGGGACTGCACCCTGCCCACCCCTGGCTGATGTGGCTGTTCCTGCTGGCGGCCGCGATGGCGTTCAGCGCCATCATCCAGGGCGTGGTGGCGCTGCTCGGTTCACCCGGGAAGCTGGTGGTCCTCATCCTGCTCGTGCTCCAGCTGGTCTCCTCCGGCGGCACCTTCCCGTGGCAGACCACGCCGGAGCCGCTGCACGCGGTCCACCGGGTCCTGCCCATGGGCTACGTGGTGGACGGCATGCGGCACCTGGTCTACGGCGCGGACCTGTCCCTGATCCCGGCGACCCTGGCGGGGCTGTTTGGCTACACTTTGCTGGGGATAGCCCTTTCGACGCTGGCCGTCCGCAAGAACAAGTTCTGGACCCTCAAGACCCTGAAACCGGAGATCGCCGTATGAGCACGCTGGAGGCGGATCAGGAACCCGCTGCACCGAGGAAGCTCCGCCCCGGCCGGACCAATGCCACGAAGCAGAAGCTGTTCGAGGCATCCATGGACCTGATCGGGGAACGCGGCGCGTCAGGCGTGACCGTGGACGAGATCGCCGCCGCGGCCGGCGTGTCCAAGGGAACCGTCTACTACAACTTCGGCAGCAAGTCAGATCTGATTGCCCAGCTGCTGCGCCATGGCGTGGACATCCTCGAGGCCCGGTTGCTCAGCGTGCGTGGCGGAGCGGCGGATCCGCTGGCCGGCATGGAGGCGATGATCGGCCAGGCCATGGACTTCATGGCAGAGTATCCGTCCTTCGCCAGGCTGTGGGTGGGCGAACAGTGGCGCACCCCGAGCGAATGGCAGGAAACCTTCGTGGAGCTCCGGACCCGGCTGCTGCAGGTGATCGGCACGGCCATCGAAAGCGTGGCGGCAGAGTACCCCGTGGACCAGTCCATTTCCCGCGGAAGCCTGGAGGCGGCTGTGTTTGGCGCCTGCTTCGTGGTGGGGCTGGACCGCCAGACCTACAACCCGGAACGGAGCCGTGACCAAAGCGTTGCAGCGATCATGACGATCATGCGCGGCTACGTGCTGAAGGGGCTCGATCCTCAGGGATGATTAGTCCCATGGGTCACATGGGTAACAGCGGAAAGACAGCGATTGGTGCGTTTGCCGCGGCGGCAGGCCTGCTGGTGCTGACCGCCTACACCCTGGAGGAAGCCGCCCTGGTGGCATTCCTTGGCGCCGTTGCCGTGGGGTACGTGGCATCCGTGGCCGAAGCCTTTGCGCGGCGCCGCTACCTTGCCCTGCTGGCGGGCGGGGCCGGAACAAGCCTGTTCATCGGCTGCAGCATCGCCTTCCTGCGCATGTGGGGGCTGGCGTTCAACCAAAGTCCGGCAGCCCTGGGTCAGGCCGTGACCACCCGGGATTCGGACATCTACTTCTATCTGGCGGCGGCCTCTGGATGCTTCTCACTGCTGGTGCTTTTTTGCGCCGCGGTCTGGCCCTCCCGCCGACGTCTGCGGCAAGCAGGACGCAGCCGTTCCACCCAGACCGCCAGGCCCCGCGCCGCCGCCGGCCCGGCCCGGACCGCAGCAGACCCGGCCCGGGGCACAGGGACGGCCAGAAGCCCAGGGCCGGCCCGCGCAGCCGGAGCACCGGCGCGTCCTGCAACCAGGCTTCCGGCGGGGGCGCGGCAACCAACGCAGGCGCCTGTCCGGCAACAGCAGGCCCAGCGGCCGGCCCAACAGAAGCCGGCCCAGCCCAAGCCGCCACAGCAAAAACCGGCGCAGCAAAAGCGGCCCACCCAACAGAAGCCGGTCCAGCGGTCCGACGGACGGACTGCGCGCCGCTGACAGCCACCCAGCGCCGAGTCCGGCGACGGTACAAGTGGCGGCTCTAAGGGCGGCGACTAAACCAGGGGCCCCGGCTACCGGAAGATGTTGTACGACTGCCAGCCCGGCCCGACAGTCCGAAGACCCGTGAACTGGCTGTTGCCCAGGCTGTAGTACACGAGGCGCCCATCGGTCGTCTTTGAGGTGAGACCGCGCGTTCCCGACCCCTGGAAGCCGAACGACGCGTGCGACTGGACCAGCGCATTCCAGCCGGTCCCCACCCGACGGCGGGATTCGGCAACAAACTTGCCGGCGCCGTCGGACCTGTACAGCAGGAGTTCTCCGGACGCAGTGGTGACCAGCAGGTCCTGGCGCCGGTCGTTGTCGAAGTCGGCCATGGTCAGTTTCATGCCCTGGAATCCCTGCCCGAGCCGGAGCCGCGCGCTGAGGGCGCCGCCAGTGGCGTTCGGGTAGAAGTACATGGCGCCGTCCGCTGCCGTGCCCACCACGCCCGGGTAGCGCTGTCCGTTGTGCCACTTCCCCACGGTCATGTGCATGGACTGCCATCCGGCGCTGCCCACGCGGACCGGGCTGAGAAACCCGCCGGAGAGCTTGCCGCGGTACACGGAGAGGGTTCCGGTCTTCCACTGGGCCACGATGTCGTTCACGCCGTCGGCATTCCAGTCAGCGACGAAGCCGGCCTTCAGGCCGGACCAGCCCGGTCCGATCCGCACACGGGTGCCGAAACCGCCCTTGCCGTTGGCCGGATAGGACCACAGCACGCCGCTGGAGTCGGCGGCGAGCACGTCAGCCCCGCTCCTGATGGTGGGCCTGGCGGAAAAGTACTGTTCCATGGTGGCAATGCCGCGGCTCTTCATTTCGGTGGCCAGCGGAACGCCGACGAACCTCAGGTGCCAGGGCTCATACGTGTAGCCGGTGATGCCGGTGTAGCCCTGCGGATAGCGCACGATGAAGCCGTAGCGGTGGGCGTTCGCCGCCACCCAGCGCCCGCCGGGAGTGGCGCCGAAGCAATCCGTCAGTCCGCAGGCGCCGCCCGCATTGCCGACGTCCACCGCGAGCCCGGTCTGGTGCTCGCTGTATCCCGGCCTGGCCGAAATCTGGTCAGCGTAAGCCTGCCCGTACATCTGCACGTACGAGTTGTACAGGGCACTCTGGGATGCGTAGGACCGGTAGCCGCTGATGACCTCCAACGAATAGCCCGCGGCACGCGCGCCCGCGAACAGCTGGCCCAGGGAGCCTGCGACCTGGCGCCGGAGCAGATGGCCGGTGCCGCTCCAGCTGACGAGGTCCGTGGGCGCGAACTGCCGCGGGTTCAGCGGGCGGGACTTGTTCACCAGGACCCACGCATTGCCGGGGTTCGAAACCACCTGCGTGGACAGCAACTCACCGGACGGCGCCGCAGTTGCCTGCTGGGCGCCGGCGGAAAGCATCAGGAGAACGACGACGGCGGCAGCGCACCGCCGGGCACCGGCCCGGCACCGGGCGGATACGGAATTCAGCATGGCGGCCCTTCCCCATTAGACGACGCTGGGGACAAGCCTACTCGTCGGCGCAAGAGCGCGCGGCTAGTGGGCGCGCGGGACCTTGAAGTGTGTGAGCCTGGCGTCCTGGCCATCCAGTTCAGCCCAGGGCTTTTCCGTTTCTAGCACCGTCAGCCCGCTGGTGGGAAAGCGGGTGGCGGCATCCATGTAGGCGTCGTGGTTGGAGTCGCGCGATGCCAGATGCATGGCCAGGTCCTGCACGCCGGGCATGTGGGAGATCACCATCAGCGTGGTCACGGTGTCCGGCACATGGTTGATGACCGCAAGCATGCGCAGGGCGGAGGCAGCGTAGAGGCCGTCCTCGAGTTTCGGCGTCGGGGCCTTCTCACCGAGCTCACTGCACACCCACGTGCACGTCTGCCGCGTCCGCAGCGCACTGGAGCACAGGATGAAGTCCGGGACGATGTTGTGCTTGAGCAGCCATTTGCCGGCAAGCGGGGCCTCGCGGTGGCCGCGTTCCTCCAGGGGACGCTCATGGTCTGCCACCCCGCCAGGCCAGTCGGCCTTGGCGTGGCGCATCAGGACCAACCGCTTCTTATGGTGCGCGCTCATGGCCCAAGCCTATCCCCAGCCGCGGAGGCCAGTGCTAGGTGGCCAGGGACTAGATCGAGTACTCCGGAGCGGCCCAGACAACGACCTCGGGGTGCTCGTAGAAGCGGTAGCCCTGGCCGCGGACGGTGCGCACGGTGTTGGCGAGGCGACCCAGCTTGGAGCGGAGGCGGCGGATGTGGACGTCGATGGTGCGCTCGTTCGGCACTTCTTCGGCGTTGCGCCACAGGCCCTCGAGCAGTTCGTCGCGGCCCACGGTGCGGGTGCCGTTCTCCACGAGGTAGTTGAGGAGTTCGAATTCCTTGAAGGTCAGGTTCAGGGACTCGCCGTCGAGGTGCACCTCGCGGCGGGCGAGGTCGATCAGGACACCGGAGGGACGCGGGTCCTGGGCCGGCTGCACGCGGGCGGTCTCGGTGCGCTGCCGGGCATTGACCGTGGGGTCACCGAAGGTGGAACGGACGACGTCGAGCGCCGAGCCGGGCGCACTGGCCGGGGCCACAGCGACGGCGGCGTAGCTCTCGGCACCGGTAACCAGCGACTGGGCGTAGGCCCGGATCTCCTGGGCAAGCTTGGCGATCGAGGTGCCGGCGGCGGCCGCGGTCTCCTCGTCAATGCCCATGTACAGGACAAACCCGCGGGCGACATTATCGTTCGGAACCGGGCGGACCGGCGCGGTGACGGCCGGGGCCACAAGAGGGGTGGGCGCGGTAAGCGGCGCGGCTTCGTCAGCCTGCACGGCGCGCAGCTGGCCGTAGGAGTTCGGGTTGTATCCCTGGGGTGCGTAACCCGGGGCTGCCGGAATGCTGTTGGCCTGGCCGCCGGGAGCGAAGGCGGGGCGGGCGCCGAATCCCTGGCGCAGTCCCTGTGCCTGGCCTGCCTTGTTGGCGTTACGGACTGAGATGTGGACGTATCCGGATGCAACTGACATGAATGCTTACCTCAATGTGAATGGCCGTCATCGCGGCTCGAATGCTTGGGTCCCCGCAATGATTCTGGGGAGGGGCGCCCTACGCTGGGCTGGGGGCGAATGCCTAAAAACTTCGTGGGGTGGTGAAAGTTAGGCGTGCATTCGACAACAGCGCATCTCGGCAGCAGCGGATGTGCTGGGCCAATATTCTGCGGCTGCAGGTGCTGTTGAGTTCTTGTTCACATTTGAAAGTGTGCAACGTAACAATGAAAACTTGCAAGTAACAATGGACGGAACTGTCCGCATGCTGAGACAAACGGCCAGTTTGTGCGGCAAATCACAGATTTGCGAGCGGTCGATTTTTTGTTTTATTTTCCCGAACGGACGGTCGGAAAGCTGGTCCTGCAGAATCTTCTTCGATTTCTGCGTAAATTCGCGCTGAATATTCAATGACCTCTGAATTGCCGGAAACCCGCAGCCGCGATACGCCGATTGTCCAGCTATGACGCAGTCTGGACGGCGTATTTTTGTCCAAGCCCGGGTTGGGGCTGCGGTCAAATCCGAATGAACGACGGCGGCAGCGCCCGGTTAACCTGGGCGCTGCGCCGTCCCGTCTCATGCAGCCCGACCAGTTCAGCCCGGCCAGGTGCTCAGCCCGGCTGGACGATCAGCTGGTCTGGCCCGTGCCGCTGGTTCCGCCCGGCTGCGTGCTCCCACCGGTTCCGGTGATGCCGCTCACCTGAAGGCTCTCCGCCGGAAAGGCAGAGCCTTCCTTGCCCGCCACAATCCGCACGGTGGCTCCGGCGACGATGTCGGCCACTGTCAGCTCGCCCGTGGCCGACTGCTGGCGCCTCTGCAGCATGTTGCCCACCACCGTGTCTCCGCTGAGCGTGTAGGTTCGCGTGAAACCGTCGGCGCTCTTCACCGTGACGGAACCGGAGGAAACTGCGGAGACGGTGCCGAGCTGCGCCACCTTGGTGACGTACTCCCCGTTCTCCTCGACGACGTACTCCGAATGGACTGCAGCAGAGACGCCGCTGCCCATGCCGCCGAGGCCGTTGGGGGCGAAGTCGCCTCCCTGCCCCGGCACGGTTCCGTTGCCCGGCGCCTGCATGCCACCCGGACCGCCTAGCGACCCGCCGTCCTGTGGCAGGCCACCCTGGGCACCGCTTTGGCCCAACCCGCCCTGCGTTCCACCCTGCGACAGTCCGCCCTGGGCTCCGGCAGCCGTTCCGCCGGCGGCGGCAGCGTTGCTGCCCAGGCCGTACACGGTGGCTCCTGCGCCGGCGGCCAGCACTGTGGCCGCGCCGGCCACGACCAGCCCACGCTTCATGGTCCACGGCTTACCGTTAGCCGCCGGTCCTCCGGCCTTACCGGCCGACGGCGGCACGCCCCAGCCGGCGCCGCCCGCCGGCGGCGGTCCTCCCCAGCCGGCTCCAGCGCCGCCGGCGGGCGAGCTCGACACCGCGGGGTGCGGTGCCGCATGTGAAGCTGCGCTTCCCGAGGAGAACGTGCCCAGCGACGTTA
Source organism: Arthrobacter globiformis (assembly GCF_046536215.2). Classification (GTDB taxonomy): domain Bacteria; phylum Actinomycetota; class Actinomycetes; order Actinomycetales; family Micrococcaceae; genus Arthrobacter; species Arthrobacter globiformis_E. The sequence continues at coordinate 2,237,291 of NZ_CM143421.1, forward strand.
CCGGTTCGGTTGCGGGCTCCCCTGACCGGGGCTCCGTTGGCACGGGGTCGGCTGGCCGGGGGCCGGCGGCATAGTGGTTGTACGTATCGTCGTCCGCCGCAAAAGCGGATTGTGCGTATACAGACGGTGAATAAGCGGACGGTGCATAAGCGGAAGGCGCCGGGGCAGCGTTCGTGGGAGCCGGCGTCGTGGTTCCCCCGGCAGAGCCCCAGCCGGGCGAATGCCCTTCCGGCTGCGGCGCCGGAGGCAGGGGCGTGGTTTCTGGAACAGGTGTGTGCTGCTGTCCGCTCATTGCTATCTCCTTAGGGATGCGGAAGTGTCCGTTCCAGACTGGAAAACCTTCCTGTGTCTGGCCTGTGCGGCGCAAGAGCCATGGCTGTGACCTGAAAAACGGGGACGCGGCGCCTTTCAGCTCGCTAGGCTGGGATTCACAGCCGGCGCACAGGGTTGCCAAAGCGGCGGCTAAACACCAGAACGGAGAGTTGTCACATGGCCACTTCGCACTCCATGACCAACAACCTTCCCCAGTTGACCCACCCGGACGGATCCCCCATCCGCGCCCTGGTGGTCGACGACGAGCCAAGCCTCTCCGAACTCATGAGCATGGGCCTGCGCATGGCCGGCTGGTCCGTCGCCGTCGCGGCCGACGGCCCGGAGGCCGTGAAACTCGCCAAGGAATTCCGCCCGGACGTGCTGGTGCTTGACGTGATGCTTCCGGGGTTCGACGGCGTCGAACTCCTGGGCAGGATCCGCGCCTTCGCGCCGGAGGTCCCGGCGCTGTTCCTCACCGCCAAGGACGCGGTGCAGGACCGCATCGTGGGCCTCGCCGCGGGCGGCGACGACTACGTCACCAAGCCGTTCAGCATGGAGGAAGTCCTGCTGCGCCTGCACCGGCTGGTCCAGCGCTCCGGCGTGGCCGCCATGGACTCCGCCGAACTCGTGGTGGGCGACCTGGTCCTGAACCTCGACACGCGCGAGGTCACCCGCGCCGGCGACGGGCTGCAGCTGACCGCCACCCAGTTCGAGCTGCTCCGCTACCTCATGGAGAACCCCAAGCGCGTGGTCAGCAAGGTCCAGATCCTGGACCGGGTGTGGAACTACGACTTCGGCGGCCAGGCCAACATCGTGGAGCTGTACATCTCTTACCTGCGCAAGAAGGTGGATGCCGTGCACCCGCCGATGATCCACACGGTCCGCGGCGCGGGCTATGTCATCAAGCCGGCAGAGTAGGCCGTGGCAAACCTTTCCGGTGCAGTCCGTACCCAGCGCCGAAGCTGGCTGAAACCGGGCACCTGGCACCTGCGCACCCGCCTGGTCCTCGTGGCCATGGCGCTGCTGGTGGCCATATGCGCCGCCATCGGCCTCTTCAGCTACGCCTCGATGGATTCCTTCCTGACCCGCCAGCTCGACGACCAACTCACCGGAGCCGCTGACAGGGCCCGGGACTTCGGCCGGCCGCCGCTCGGCTCCCCCGGCAACAAGCCGGATCCGCTCGAAGGCCGCGGCCAGCGGGTGGGCACCCTCGTGGCCAGGATCCAGTCAGGGGAAGTCAGCGCCGGGTTCCTCGCTTCCGATGCCACCCGCAAGACACTCTCGGCCGCAGACAACGAGGCCCTTCTGGGGCTCCGCCGCGACGGCATCCCCGTCGACCGCACCCTGTCCACCGGGGCCTACCGTCTTGTTGCCGCCCAGACCCCCTACGGGGACGTCATGGTCACCGGGCTTCCCCTGGCAGAGAAGCAGAGCACCCTGACGTCGCTGGTCTGGACCATCACCATCGTCTCGCTGGGCGGACTCGTGCTGATCGGGCTCGCCGGGACGGTGCTCATCCGCCGCACCATGAAGCCGCTGGAGCAGCTCTCCGAGGTGGCCACGCAGGTGTCGCGCCTGCCGCTGGAGGCCGGCGAGGTGGCTCTCGCCGTTCGAGTCCCGCCGTCGAACGCCCATCCGGGAACCGAAGTGGGCAGCGTGGGGCACGCCCTGAACCAGATGCTGGACAACGTCTCCAACGCGCTGGAGGCGCGGCAGGAAAGCGAAATGAAGGTGCGCCAGTTCGTCGCGGACGCCTCCCACGAGCTGCGGACACCGCTCACGGCCATCCGCGGCTACACCGAGCTGATGCGCATGACCGAAAAGTTCACCGCGGACGGCCAGCGCTCGCTGGCACGCATGCAGAGCCAGTCGGAGCGCATGACCGCCCTGGTGGAGGACCTTCTGCTGCTCGCCCGGCTCGACGAGGGCCAGCCGCTCAAACTCAGCGACGTTGACCTCACGCAGTTGGTGATCGAGACCGTCAGCGACGAGAAAGTCATGGCGCCGGACCGGGCGTGGCGCCTCGACCTTCCGGAGGAACCGGTGTCCGTCCGCGGCGATGCCTCCCAGCTGCACCAGGTCCTCGTGAACCTGCTCTCCAATGCCCGCAAACACACCCCGCCCGGCACCACGGTGACCACCGGCGTGATGCGCTCGGCCGACGGCAGCGCTGTGATTACTGTCACGGACGACGGCGCCGGCATCCCGCCCGAATTCGTGGACAAGGTCTTCGCGCGCTTCGCCCGCGCAGACGCCTCACGTGCGACGCCCGTTCCGTCACCCCTGGCGCCTGCACCCGCAGCAGGGAAGGGCTCTGCCGCCGGAGGCGCAACGGCCCTCCGTACCGCGGATTCGCGGGGAGAATCAGGGACTTCACAGGGAGAATCGGGCGTCGCCCCGGCAGAGGGAACCAGCGGCCTGGGCCTGTCCATCGTGCAGTCCATCGTGGAAGCGCACGGCGGCACGGTGGAGGTCACCTCGCGGCCCGGCCGGACGGAATTTGCCGTTCGCCTGCCCGTGCAAGGCGCCGCGCCGTCGTCGTGATTCCCGTTACCTAAATGTGACTTAATCAAAAGCCTCCTGTACCGTCGATATGGTGCGGCCGCCACTAGAGCCGCATGTCCGGATTGACGCCCAGCTCTGCCGCTTCCCGGATTCCGCTACATCAGGCAGAGGCGGGGGAACCAGAGTCCCGGGCTTTCCGCATCAGCCCTTGGGGTGAAGCCGACACGTGAATTTTCCGTGCGGCCGGATGACCTCATCCGAACCCGACAGCTAACTCCGCAGGTGTTGAGAGGCAATCCACCATGTCTGAATTTAAGACTCAGGCGCGCCCTGAACGCGCCTCGCACAAGTCTGGCCGCACGATTTCACGCCACCGCGCCGAGCAGGCAGAGCCCAAGACTGCACTTGGCCGGTTCGCTGCAGGCCTGCCGTCCTTCGGTCGCCGGGCAGCCGTCCTGACCACTGCCGCGGCCGTGCTCGTTGGCGTCGGCGCCGCAGGACACGCAGCCGACCAGGCTGCACCTTCCGCCGCCAAGACATCCGCAGCCACCACCGCCGACGCCGGGCAGACGCTGAGCTTCGACAAGACGCTGATCTCCGCACTGCCGGCCCCGTCCGCCGCGTCCATCGCTCCGCAGTCCGCCACCAAGGCGACCGCCAAGGCTGCCCCTAAGGCTGCGGCTCCCAAGGCCACCAAGGCTGCGGCCCCGAAGGCGGCCACCAAGGCTGCGCCGAAGGCCGCTCCAGTTGCCAAGGCCGCCCCCGCGCCCGCCGTCAAGGTGGCCGCCAAGGTTGCCCCCGCAAAAGCTGCTGCGCCTGTTGCCCTGAACGATCCCGCCGGCGCCCAGGCCTACGCGGCCAGCAAGCTGGGGTCCTTCGGCTGGGCCGCAGACCAGATGCAGTGCCTGCAGCGGCTCTGGACCAAGGAATCGGAATGGCGCACGACGGCCACCAACGCGAGCAGCGGCGCCTACGGCATCGTCCAGTCACTGCCCGCCGAGAAGATGGCGACCGCCGGAGCGGACTACCGCACCAACTACCGCACCCAGATCAATTGGGGCCTGGACTACATCAAGGAGCGTTACGGCTCCCCGTGTGGCGCCCTGAACTTCCACCTCGCCAACAACTGGTACTGACCGGTTCCCGCAGCCACAGCGGCTGACGGCGAGCATTTCTGCACCGCTTTAGGGTGCCCGGCCTAAGTGCCGAGGGCCCCGGATCCGCCAGGATCCGGGGCCCTTTTGCTGTCCGCATTCTCCCCGCGGCGGGCAAAGTGGTGCAGAAATGCGGCAATCACATGCGGAAACACTTCCACAGCCCCCGCACAGCTGCGCCCTAAAACCCTCATAACAGCGGCCGCCACTGTTGATGCATGACCATCACTGACCAGGACTCCGGAACCCAGCCGCACCCGCCTCTGCGCGTCCAGCCGCACGCGCCCCATGGAACCGGCACGGCCGGACACGTCCCGGCGCAGACCCTCCTCAGGCACACCCGGCGGTCGCCCATCGACACCTCCACCGCGGCACCGGTCCTGGATGTGACCATCCCGGTCTTCAACGAGGAACGCGACCTGGAGGAATGCCTGCGCCGGCTCCACGCCTACCTGCGCGGCACGTTCCCGCATTCGTTCCGCATCACGGTTGCGGACAACGCGAGCACCGACGGCACGCTCAAGGCGGCCGAACGCGTGGCCCGGGAACTGCGCGAGGTCACCGTGGTGCACCTCGAGGAGAAGGGCCGCGGCAACGCCCTGCGGAAAGTCTGGCTGGCTTCGCCCTCGCCGGTCCTGGCCTACATGGACGTGGACCTCTCCACCGATCTGGCCGCCCTGGGCCCGCTCCTGGCCCCGCTGATCTCCGGCCACTCGGACCTGGCCATCGGCACGCGGCTCACCCGCAACTCCCGGGTGGTCCGCGGGCCGAAGCGCGAATTCATCTCCCGCAGCTACAACTTCATGCTGCAGTCCCTGATGGGCGCCCACTTCAGCGACGCGCAGTGCGGCTTCAAGGCCATCCGCGCCGACATCGCCCAGCAGATCCTGCCCCACACCGTGGACACCGCGTGGTTCTTCGACACCGAACTCCTGGTCCTCGCCGAACGGTGCGGCCTTCGCGTCCACGAGGTGCCGGTGGACTGGACCGACGACCCCAACTCCAGCGTGGACATCGTCCAGACGGCCCTCGCCGATATGCGCGGCATGGCCCGGCTCAGCAAGGACATGGTTACCGGCCGCATCCCCGTCGCGGAACTCCGCGCAGCCCTGGCCCGCGGCCCCCTTCCCGCCGCCTCACGCAGCCAGGAGCAGAGCCCGGGCGGCAGCCTCTTCGGCCAGCTGGTGCGGTTCGGCACCATCGGCGTGGCCTCCACCCTGGCGTACCTGGTCCTCTTCTACCTCTGCCGCAACCTGATGGACCCGCAGCTGGCCAACCTGCTGGCCCTGCTCACCACGGCCGTGGCCAACACCGCCGCGAACCGGCGCTTCACATTCGGCATCGCCGGCAGCAGCGATGTTGCCCGCCACCACTTTGAAGGGCTGCTGGTGTTCGGGATCGGGCTCGCCCTCACCTCCGGCGCGCTCGCCCTGGTCCACAGCGGCGCACTGCCGGGAGGCACGACGCCGGACCGCTGGCTTGAGCTCGCAACCGTCACCGCCGCGAACCTCGCGGCCACCGCGCTGAAGTTCCTGCTGTTCCGGCTGTGGGTCTTCCGGCGGCGGCCACTCCCCGCCAACGCCCCCGCAGATCCCGCGGCGTCCCCCACCAACGCTCCCGCAGATCCTGCCGCGTCCGGGGCTTCCCGCCCGCGGGCGTCCGACACAACCACAGAAACGGCACAGTCATGAGCACCACCGCCACTCCCCCAAACCAGACGACAGACCAGACCCAGGATCAGGCCCAGGAGCTCGGGCCGACGGCCGACGAGCATCCCACGCCGCAGCGGACCCGCCGGGCCGGCAGGGCATCCGGGCTGCTGCTGGGAAACCAGCCCCGCTGGATCCGGCCCTCGGCGGCAGCGCTGCTGGCGTTCACCGCTGTGCTGTACCTGTGGAACCTCGAAGCCACGGGATACGCCAACTCCTTTTACGCGGCAGCCATCCAGGCGGGCACCAAGGACTGGACGGCGCTGCTGTTCGGCTCCCTCGACGCCGGCAACGCAATCACCGTGGACAAGCCTCCGGCGGCGCTGTGGATTCCGGCCCTTGTGGGCCGGGTGTTCGGCTTCTCGCCGCTGAGCATGCTGGTGCCGCAGGCACTCATGGGCGTGGCCGCCGTCGGACTCCTCTACCTCACGGTCAAACGGATCTCCGGCCCCGCGGCGGGACTGCTTGCCGGCGGCGTGCTGGCCCTGACCCCGGTGGCCGCGCTGATGTTCCGGTTCAACAACCCGGACGCGCTGCTCACCCTGTGCCTGGTGCTGGCCGCCTACCTGACCACCCGGGCCATTGAAAAGGCCGGCTGGAAGTGGCTGGCGGCGGCCGGTGCAGTGATCGGCCTGGCCTTCCTGACCAAGATGCTCCAGGGCTTCCTGATCGTTCCCGGCCTCGCGCTGGCCTACCTCTGGGCCGCCCCCACCACGCTCGGACGTCGTTTCCTGCACCTGCTCGCCGCTGCAGGGGGCATCGTGCTGGTGGCCGGCAGCTACATCGCGCTGTTTCAGCTCACGCCGGCCTCGGCCCGGCCCTACATGGCGGGGTCCGAGACCAACAGCTTCCTCGAACTGACCTTCGGCTACAACGGCCTGGGCCGCATCACCGGCTCCGAAGGCGGCGTGGGCGGCGGCATGCCCGGCGGTGGCGGCGGGGGCATGGGCGGAAACGTCGGCTTCGGCGGCACCGCCGGGATCACCCGGATGTTCGGGACCAGCTTCGGCGGCGAGGTGTCCTGGCTGCTTCCGTCGGCCCTGATCCTACTGGTCGCCGGCCTGTGGTTTACGCGCCGCGAGGCACGCACCTCCCGTACCCGCGCGGCCCTAATCCTCTGGGGCGGCTGGCTGCTGGTCACCGCCGGCATCCTGAGCTTCATGAGCGGCACTGTCCACCCCTACTACGCCGTTGCGCTGGCCCCGGCAATAGCCGCACTGGTGGGCATCGGCGCCGTGGAACTGTGGCGCGGCCGCGCCTACCTGCCCGCCCGGATTACCCTGGCCGCCACGGTCCTGGCGGGGTCGGTCTGGTCCGCGGTGCTCCTGGGCCGCGACGCCACGTGGCTGCCCTGGATCAGGGTGGCCGTGGTGATCCTCGGCGTCCTGGCCGCAGTCGCGCTCCTGCTCCGGCTCGATTCACTCAAAGCGGTTCCGGCCCGGTTCCGCAAGGCGGCAACGGCCACCGTCGTGGCGGTCGCGCTGCTGGCGGGCGGGCTGGGCAGCACTGCCTGGACCTTCACCACGGCAGCCCAGCCGCACTCCGGATCGATCCCGACGTCGGGCCCCACCGCGTCCGCGATGGGCCGACCGGGCGGACTGGGCGGACGCGCCGGCTTTGCCGGACCGGAAACCACGGGCTCGGGGCTGGCTGACGGTTCCGGTCTGGCACCCAACGGCTCAACCGACGGCGGCACTGCTTTCGGCGGCAACGATGGTTCCGCGCCGGGCGGTACTTTCCCCGGCGGTGCCGGCGGTGCCATGGGTCCCGACGGCGCCGGTGCTGCGAACTCCGAACTCACCGCGCTGCTCAAGGCCAGCACTGCGAAGTGGTCCGGGATTGTTTCCGGCGCCAGCCAGGCAGCCAGCCTGGAACTCACCACCGGCACCAACGTGATTGCCCTCGGCGGCTGGAACGGCGGCGACCCCTACCCCACCCTCGCGCAGTTCCAGGAGATGGTGAACAACGGCGAAATCGGCTACTTCATCTCCGGCGGCGGGATGGGCGGCGGCGGGGGCCGCGGCGGCAACTCCGAGGTGGCCACCTGGGTTGCGGCGAACTTCCAGGCCCAGACCGTGGGCAACTCCACCGTCTACAAGCTGACCAAGTAGGCCATCATGACCGACACCCTTCCCCGCTCCCCGGCCGGGGCCCCGAACGAGGGTCCCACACGACAACCCGCCGGACGGCCGCAGGCCCCGCGCCAGCCACGGACACCGCAACAGCCACGACTGAACAGAGCGGCCCGCCGGACCCGGATTTCCCGGGGGGTGCTGCGGTCCCGGCTGGAACTTACCGCGCTGCTGCTCGGCACGTCAGTCCTCTACCTGTGGAACCTGGGTGCCTCCGGCTGGGCCAACGCCTTCTACTCGGCGGCGGCCCAGGCCGGATCGCAGGACTGGACGGCCTGGTTCTTCGGCTCGTCCGACTCCGCCAACGCCATCACCGTGGACAAACCGCCGGCTGCCCTCTGGATCACCGGCCTCTCGGTCCGGCTCTTCGGCCTGAACCCGTGGAGCATCCTGGTGCCCCAGGCCCTGATGGGCGTGGCCACGGCGTGGCTGCTCTACCTGGCCGTGCGCCGCGCCGCCCGGCCCGCCGCTGGCGACGACCGGCTGGCCCACCTCGGCGGCCTGCTGGCCGGCGCGGTGATGGCCCTGACGCCGGTGGCCACCCTGATGTTCCGGTTCAACAACCCCGACGCGCTGCTGGTCCTGCTCATGACGGCGGCCGCCTACGCCGTGCTGCGTTCCATCCAGGATGCGCGCTTCCGCTGGCTCCTGCTGGCGGGCGTGTTCCTGGGCTTCGGTTTCCTGACCAAGCAGCTGCAGGTGCTGCTGGTGGTGCCGGGGCTCGCGGCGGGCTACCTGCTTGCCGCCCCGGTCACCCTTGGGAAGCGCCTGCTTCAGCTGGCCGGCGCCGGAGCGGCCCTGGCGGTGTCGGCCGGGTGGTGGCTGGCGGCCGTCGAGCTCATCCCCGCGGCGAACCGGCCCTACATTGGCGGCTCGCAGACCAACTCCATCCTTGAGCTGACTCTCGGGTACAACGGGCTGGGCCGGCTCAACGGCGACGAGACCGGCAGCGTCGGCGGCGGGAACGGCTGGGGAACGCCCGGGCTGCTGCGGCTCTTCAACAGCGAGTTCGGCGGGCAGATCGCCTGGCTGCTGCCGTCCGTCATGGTCCTCGCCGGAGCCCTCCTGTGGATCGGCCGGCGGGCGCCGCGGACCGACGCTGTCCGGGCCTCCGTGGTGATCTGGGGCCTGTGGGTGGTGGTCACCGGACTGACGTTCAGCTTCATGGCCGGCATCATCCATCCGTACTACATGGTGGCCCTGGCACCGGGAATCGCGGGTCTCGCGGGTCTGGGCGGCGTCCTGCTCTGGCAGCGCCGTTCCCTGCCGGCCGCCGCGGTACCGCTCGCCGCGGCGGTGGCAGCCGCCGGGGCCATGGCCTTCCAGCTGCTGGGCCGCTCGCCCGCGTACGTCCCGTGGCTCCGCTGGGTGGTGCTGATCTCAGCGCTGGCGGCCGTGGTCCTGCTGCTGCTCCCGCTCGCTCCCGCCGGCGGGGTTGGCAAGGCGCTGCAGCGCACGACGGCGGCTGCCGCGGTTGCCGCGGCCCTCGCCGCGCCGCTGGCCTACTCCCTCACCACCGCGGCCACGGCGCATTCCGGCGCGATCGTCAGCGCCGGGCCGGCTGCAACGGGAGACCGCGGCAACTTCGGCGGGCCGGGGACCTTTGGCAGGCTGGGGAACTCTGGCAGGCAGGGAACGCTCGCAGGGCCGGGCGCCCCCGCGAATCCCGGCAGATTCGGCGGCCGGGGAGGCGGCGTGGGCGGCCTGCTGGGTACCAGTACGCCGTCGGACACGGTGGTGACCGCGCTGCAGACGGACGCGGCAAACTACACCTGGGCTGCCGCCGTCGTGGGTTCCAACAACGCGGCCGGCTACCAGCTTGCCGCCGAACTCCCGGTCATGGCCGTCGGAGGCTTCAACGGGACCGATCCTGCACCCACGCTGGAGGAGTTCCAGCAGCTCGTGGCGGACGGCAAAATCCACTACTTCATCGGCGGAAGCATGATGCAGGGTAAAACAGGGTCCGACGCGGCGGTGCGGATCTCGGAGTGGGTGGCCGCCAACTTCCAGGCCGAAACCATCGGCGGCGCCACGGTGTACGAGTTGTCCTGAGGCTGCCCGCCCCTCCGGCCTCTGGGCGGGCCGGGCACTGGGCGAGCCGGGCACTGGGCGAGACCGGCGCAGGCTACAGGCGCAGCGAGATCTCCCGGCGCCCGTCCTCGCCGATTTCCACCGCCGCGGTGACGGAGGTGTAGTCCGGGATGTGCAGGACGCCGTCGGGGAGGACGCCGGTGTTCGGGCCCACCGCGACGGTCCTGATGCCGGCGGCGACTCCTGCAGCGATGCCGGCGGGGGCGTCCTCAAACACCACCGCCTGCGCCGGGTCGGCCCCGAGCAGCGACGCGCCAAGCAGGTAGCCCTCGGGATGCGGCTTGCCGCGGGACACGTCCTCCGAGGTGACCATCGCCGCCGGAAGCTCCACCCCCGCCGCCGCCATCCGGACGGTGGCGAGGTCCCGCGACGCCGACGTCACCAGGGCCACGGCGTCGGCCGGCAGCGACTCGAGCAGCCGCAGCGCCCCCGGCACCGCGACGATGCCGTCGGTCTCGGTCAGTTCCATGTGTCCCAGCTCGGCCGCCAGGGCATGGACATCGGCGCCCTCCGGAGCGAAGCGGCGGACAGTATCCAGCGCCTGAACCCCGTGCGAGGTGCGGAGGATTTCGGCGATATCAAGGCCGTAGCGGCCGGCGAACTCTGTCCACACGCGCTCCACGATGGCCGTGGAATCAACGAGCGTGCCGTCCATGTCGAACAGGACGGCACGGGCTGTCAGCGTGATGGTGGCGGACTCGGCAGGAAGGCTCATGGCTTCCATCCTGCCTTATCCGGTTCCCGGACGCGCCGTTCCGGATTAGCCGTTCGGCCGGTTGAGCAGGTACTGCACCGCCCACTTGTTGCCGTCGGGGTCCGCGAAGTAGACGAAATGGCCCCAGTCCTGGACGTCCACGTCGCTGACGTCCACGCCGTTCGTTTTGAGCTGGTCGTGGGCCTTGTTAATGTCGCTGACCACCAGCTGGAGGCTGGGCGCCGTGCCGGGAGGAGCATCGTTGAGGCCTTCCCCGATGGCGATCGAGCAGCCCGACCCGGGCGGGGTCAGCTGGACGAAGCGGATGCCGTCCATGGGCCGCTCGTCGTAGTCGGCGTTGAAACCGACCTTGTTGACGTAGAAGTCCTTGGCGCGGTCCACATCGGACACGGGGACGAAGACGAGTTCAAGTTTCCAGTCCATGGTGCACAGGCTAGCCGGGGCGCACTGCCGTCCGGAAGACCTCCGCCGGTGAACTTTGGCGGCGCGGGACTTTGGTGGTGCGGGACTTCGGCGCGGCCTTACCCGGCGATGCCGTAGAGCCGGTCGCCGGCGTCGCCCAGGCCGGGGACGATGTAGGCCTTCTCGTTCAGCTTCTCGTCGATGGACGCAAGGACGATGGTGACGTTGGCGTCCTTGAGTTCCTCCTCCAGCTTGGCCAGGCCCTCCGGCGCGGCCAGCAGGCAGATGCAGGTGACGTCGGCGGCGCCGCGCTTGAACAGGAACTTGATGGCCTCACGCAGCGTGCCGCCGGTGGCCAGCATGGGATCCAGGACGAAGATCTGCCGGCCCGAAAGGTCGTCCGGCAGGCGCTCGGCGTAGGTGATGATGTCCAGGGTTTCCTCGTCGCGGGCCATGCCCAGGAAACCCACTTCGGCCGTGGGGACAAGTTTGGTCATGCCCTCGAGCATTCCCAGCCCGGCACGCAGGATGGGGACCACCAGCGGAGTGGGCTTGGTGAACGCGGTGCCCACCGTGGTGGCAACCGGCGTTTCGATGGTGACCGGCTGGGTGCGGACGTCGCGTGTGGCCTCGTAGGCGAGGAGCGTGACCAGTTCCTCGGTGAGCTGGCGGAAGACCGGCGAGGGGGTGTTCTTATCCCGCAGGACGGTGAGCTTGTGGGCGACCAGCGGATGGTCCACGACGAGTGTGCGCATGGGTCAAAACTATCACCCGGGGCTTGGCTCCCCGCCCCGGTTTCCGGCTCCTCCCCCGGCACCGGGAGTCCCCTGGAGACGCTCCGCCCGCTCGGCCTTGCTGCCCTTGATGTGGGCCGGATGCTCGAACGTGGGCGCGGGGCCTGCATGCTCCCGTCGGCGGATGACGTGGAACAGCCGGTGGGCCAGGATCACGACGGCCACCCAGGCCGCCCCGATCAGCCAGGCGGCCATCACGTCCGTCAGCCAGTGGTGTCCGAGGAACACGCGGCTCAGTCCCATGGCGAGAATGAACACGGCCCCCGCGACAACCACCCACGTCCGGGCCGACGCCTTCCGGAACTGCAGGCACACCAGGTACACGACGATGCCGATCACCACGGTGGTGTTCAGCGTGTGCCCGCTGGGGAAGGACGGCGAGAACTCGAAGGGCGGAACGGCGTCGATGTGGTCAGGCCGGGTGCGGCCCAGCAGGGTCTTGCCCACGCTGGTGGCGGTGACGGAGACCGCCGCTGCGCCGCCCACCAGGATGAGCGGCCGCCAGCTGCGGCTGACATAGATCAGCCAGGCCACGAGGATGCTCGCCAGGATGGGCATGCCGATGCCGCCGCCGATGTTCGTGAAGGCCGTGACGGCCGAGTCGAGTCCGGGGTTCCGGTATTCCTTGGCCAGCTGGAGGGCGGGCTTGTCCAGTCCGGAGACGCCGTTCTGGTCCACGACGCTGTCGTAGACCTCGGCGCTCAGCAGCGTCAGGACCACCACCAGGAAGCCGCCGATGACGAGGGTGATCCACAGGGCCGCGTAAGGCCCGAGCCACCTGCCGTACCGCTCAGTCAGGGACTTCATCGTTACTCCCGGCGCTCGCGTTGTCCGTTGGTAAGTACCCTTCGAAACTATCATTGACCCATGGCCCCCGCAGATCCGCAACACCTGGAATGGATGGGCCTTGCCCTCGAAGAAGCCCGGCGGGCCCTGGCAACCGAGGATGTGCCGATTGGCGCCGTCGTAGTTGGGCCGGACGGGACGGTCCTGGGCACCGGCCGCAACGAGCGCGAGGCCCTCGGCGACCCCACCGCGCACGCCGAGGTGGTGGCCATCCGCGAGGCCGCCGCGCGGCTCCGGGAACGCGCGGCGCTCGACGGCGGCGGCGGCGACGGGTGGCGGCTGGAGGACTGCACGCTGGTGGTGACCCTGGAACCCTGCGCCATGTGCGCCGGGGCCATCGTCCTGGCCCGGATCCACCGTGTGGTGTTCGGGGCCTGGGATGAGAAGGCGGGTGCGGCGGGCTCCGTGTTCGATATCCTCCGCGAGCGCCGCCTGAACCACTGGGTGGAGGTCTACGCGGGCGTGCAGGAGGACGAATGCGGCGCAATGCTGCGGGAGTTCTTCGCGGCGCACCGCACCGGTAGCCGGCCCAGCTAACTTCGCCGTTTAGCGGGCGGCGTCCAGGGCGTCGATCCGCTCCTGCCGGGACGCAGGCGAATCGAGGCTGAAGGAGCGGAAGTCTCCAAGGTCCTCCCGGATCCACGCCTCCACTTCGGCAATGCGCTGTTCGACGGCGGGCGTCCGGCCGGCAAAGAGCCAGGCCGCGATCCTTTCCCTGCCGGGATCATACTGCCAGAGTCCGATGATCCGGCCGCGGTCGAAGATGGGGTGGTCCGGCAGGTCCGCCTGCAGGGCCAGGGTGGTGTTCAGCAGCTTCCGGTCCCTGTCCTCGTCGGCAAAGAGGTCACCCGCGTTCCGGCGGTGCAGCACGAGCGAATCGGTGCCGGCCAGCAGCTGGATCTGTTCCCCTTCCGGGGGGCTGAAGTCGGCGAGGCGTTCGACGTCGGCCGGCAGCATCCAGAGCACGTCGCCGGCGGCGGTGGGTACCGCCACGGCTCCGGCGGCGGCGAGCGCCGCCTTACTGTCGGTGAGGGTGAAGCCGGTGAACCACTGTGACTGCTTGATTGTGGCGCCGCCCGTCCAGCCGAGATACCGGCGGATCAGTTCCTCGCGGGCGCCTTCGGGGCTGAGGCGGCTGGGCGGCAGGCCCCACGGCGTGTAGGCGTAGCGCTGCTGGTCCAGCCGCCCGTTGACCGGAACGCGGCGGATCCGGCCGTCCGCCTGCAGCAGACCCAATGCCGTGGGAAGCGTGGTGGCGGCTCCCTTTTTCTTGCCTTCTTCGCCGAGGTTCCGGACCGACTCCCCCAGCTCGTCCTTGAGCTGCCTGGGGTCCAGCGGACCGTCCGCCTCGCCGAGTACGTGCAGGATCTGTTCCTCCAGCAACGTGATCTCACCGCGGTCGACGCCGAGCCGGGCCAGGACCCGGAAGGCCTCCTCGGCGCTTTTGCCCAGGCTCAGCGCCCAGTCGAAATCCTCCCGGCCCAGCACGTAGGTGCAGCCGCGGGCGGTGGGCAGTTCGTGGATCCTGAGCTCGCGGACGTCCGCGTCCACCTGCCCGCGGCGGATTCCGGCGCGGGCGAAAAGGGTGAGATACGGGTTGGCGCCTCCTACGGACCGCGCCCAGCCCGCCGTGGCGAGCACCTCCTGCGACGTGCGGCCGTCGAGCGTGCCGTCCAGCCCCTGCCGGTGCCAGGCCCAGCCACGGAGGAACTCCGGGGTGAGGGCCGTGGCGTTTTCCAGGGTGGCGGCAGACGGGACGTGGCTGGTCATGCCTCATTCTCCATCAGCAGGCGGTTGCGAGGAATGGCCTCCCGGCGATGCTTTCGGCCCTACGTAGCCGAGCACCTGCCGGGCAGTGGCCTCCCAGCCGGGCAGGAGCTCCCGGCCGGCGAGGGCACGCCGGCGCCATTCGGCGCTTAATGCGGGGTCCGTGAGCCAGCTGCGCAGCAGGTTCGCCAGCGGCTCGGGGTCCGTCTCGGCAGAGTCTTCGAGTTCGACGACGGCGCCGGGCAGGGCGGGCGTCTCCCCTTCGCTGGGTCCCGGGGCGGCTTCCACGCCGAGCCCCAGCGCCTCCACCGCGCCGGTGCCGGCCCGGACGATGACGGGTATCCCGCGGGCCACGGATTCGGTGACTGCCATGCCGAAAGCCTCCACCCTGGAGATCAGCAGGCTCAGGTCGGCGGCGTGCCACTGCTGCTCCAGCGCTTCGCCGGTCAGTTCGCCCGGGAGCTGCACCCGCTCGCCCAGGCCGTGTTGTTCCACCGCGGCTGCCACCTGGCGTGCGTAGCCGGTGTCCGCCGTGGCCGATCCGACGAGGGCTGCCGTCCATTCGAGGTCCCGCAGCCGGGCAAGCGCCTCGAGGAGGACCAGCTGGTCCTTGTTGGGGAGCAGTGCCGCCACGGCGAGCAGGCGCGGCGGCTCGGATCCGGCGGCCACCGGGCCCTTTTTGGTTCCGGGCAGCGCCGCGCGGACGCCGGCCAGTCCGTGCCGCCGGGTGATCTCGGCGGCGGCCGAACCGCTGGTGCAGATCACGCCGGCAGCCGCCCGGAGTGCCCGGACCTCCAGGTCCGGGTGTTCGTCGAGGGGCATGTGCAGCAGGACCCATGGCGCGCGGCCACAGGCGGACGCCTCCTCCATCGCGTCAGGGGCGCCGGAGGCGACCAGTCCGTCCACGATGGTGACGGTGTTGGTTCCTGCGGTGGTTCCTGCCGTGAGCAAGCCGGCCAGCCGCCGTCGTTCTTCCTTGCTGCCCACCGGCCAGTAGCCGGCGACCGGCTGGATGGTCACCTCCGCACCCAATTGTTCGAGGCCCTGCGCCAGGGCGGCGTTGTATACGTTGCCGCCGGAGTTGTGGCGGATGTTTCCGGGAACCAGGAGCCGGATGGCCGGCGGCGGGGGCGGCATGGCAGTCTTAGCGGCGGTCGAACTCGAGGGCATAGCTCGCCCAGGCATCGGGGTTCTCGCGCAGGGTGACATCCAGACCGGCGAGCTCGCGGCCGTCTTTGTCGTCCCGCAGGCGTTCCGCGACGGCGCCGGCGATGTACTGCGCCAGCGCCTCCGTGGTGCTCAGTTTCCCGGCGAAGTCCGGGTGTTCGTCCAGGTTGCGGTAGTTGAGGCCGGCCAGAACCTCCTCGATCATTCCGCCGGCGGCGCCGATGTCCAGCACGATGGCGTCGTCGTTGAGGGCACGACGGCGGAACGTCACCTCCGCCACGAAGGTTGCGCCGTGCAGGCCCTGGGCCGGCCCGAACGCCTCCCGGGGAAGGCTGTGGGCAATCATGAAGTGGCGGCGTACGGTCAGGCTGAACAATGGTTACCTCGCGGTTTCTGTGCTGGTGGTGTGGTGGTTTTCGGAGCCGGGACCGGCTGCGGCTGAGCCGGCGGCGGGGTATTCGATCACGTGGCAGAGAGCCTCGAGCCGGCCGGCCGCAAGGTCCTGGACCACGTGAGGCAGCTCGGCAAATTTGGAGGCGCCTGTGAGGAAGGCGTCGAACACCGGATCCTGCAGCAGGGACACGGCCAGTTCCAGCCGGTCCGTGGTGGTCCGGCGGTGCCGGCGGGCCCGTGCCACGGCGCCCACCTGGCTGGCGCGGATGGAGAGCCTGCGGGCGTGGAAGTCCTCGCCGAGCGGGATGGTGATTTTCCGGTCGGCGTACCAGGACATTTCGATGATCTCGCCCTCGTCCCCCACCAGCTTCAGGCTGCGTTCCAGGCCGCCTTCGGACGCGGAGCAGTGGAACACGATGTCACAGTCGTCCAGGGCGTCGTCCGGATGCGCGAAGTCCACGCCCAGTTCGTCCGCCAGGTCCTTGCGGGCGGGGTCGAGGTCCACGAGCTGGAGCCGGCCGAGGGGGAACGTGCGCAGCAGCGTGGCCACCATCCCGCCCACCAGCCCGGCACCGATCACCGCGACGCGGTCGCCCAGCCGTGGCCCCGCCTCCCAAAGCGCGTTCACGGCCGTTTCCACGGTGCCGGTGAGGACCGCGCGGCGGGGAGGGACGCCGTCGGGAACGCGGGTGAGCGAGGACACCGGCACCACGTAGCGATCCTGGTGCGGATGGAGGCAGAACACGGTTTGGCCCACCCAGTCCGCCGGACCCTGCTCCACCACGCCCACGGACAGGTAGCCGAACTTCACCGGAGACGGGAAGGAGCCTTCCTGGTGCGGGGCACGCATCTCCTCGGCGATGCAGGGCGGAACGGCGGCCTGGTGGACCACCAGTTCGGTGCCCTTGCTGATGCCCGAGTACAGCGAGCGCACCAGCGCCTCCTCCGGGCCTGGGGCAGGCAGCTTCTCGCTGCGCAGTTCACCCTGGCCCGGGCCCACGGTCCAATATGCGGTTGCTTCGGTGTGCTGCTGGGAAGTACTCATCTTGCTTATGAATCTAGTGCCCGGCCGCGATTTCCGGGAAGATGCGGCCCGGCGTGGCCGCGCCGGAGCGCGTCCCCGTGCGTGCGAAGCATGCCGTTTTGGGGATGCGGGCATTGCTCCGGTACCCTATTCAGGTTGGTGAC
The DNA here is from genome assembly GCF_046536215.2 of Arthrobacter globiformis. Classification (GTDB taxonomy): domain Bacteria; phylum Actinomycetota; class Actinomycetes; order Actinomycetales; family Micrococcaceae; genus Arthrobacter; species Arthrobacter globiformis_E. Next base: position 2,254,466 of record NZ_CM143421.1, read on the forward strand.
GTGTCCGAGCGGCCGAAGGTGCAACACTCGAAATGTTGTTTGGTGTAAAAGCCAACGTGGGTTCAAATCCCACCGTCACCGCCACGTAGCGAAGACCCTGGGTCTCCTTGTTTACAAGGAGACCCAGGGTCTTTTGCTTTGCGGCTGGAGTCGCGCCGTCTGCCATTGCGACACGCGCCGGGTCTCGGGGACGCCAGTTGGAGAGTCGAAAAAGCAAAGGCAGGCCCTCCAACTCCCCGTCCATTGATCTGGAGGGGATAGTCAGAGGGCCGGCGTTTCCTGTGCGGAACGGCGGCCGGGAACTAGCCGGCGATACCGCCGAACCAGCCGCTGGGGGCCGGGGCGATGTTCTGCCAGATGTGCTTGGCCTCGCGGTACTCGGACAGGCCTGCCTGGCCGAGCTCACGAGCGATCCCGGACTTACCGAAACCGCCCCATTCCGCCTGCGGGACGTACGGGTGGTAGTCGTTGATCCACACCGTTCCGTGCCGCAGCGCCCCCGCGACCCGCTGCGCCTTGGACGCGTCCGAGGTCCACACGGCCCCGGCCAGGCCGTACTCGGTGTCGTTCGCGATCGCGACCGCCTCGGCCTCGGACCGGAACGTCTCCACGGTCAGCACCGGGCCGAAGGATTCCTCCAGGAGCACGCTCATCCCGGACCGGCAGTTGCCAAGCACCGTCGGCGGGTAGAAGTACCCGTCGGCGAGCGGCCCCTCGTCGGGGATGTAGCCCCCGCACAACAGTTCGGCGCCTTCCGCGATGCCGGCCTGGACGTAGGCGTGGACCTGGTCCCGGTGCTTGGCCGAGATCAGCGGTCCGGTCTCGGCGGCCGGATCGAAGGGGCCGCCCATCCGGATCTTCTTCGCCCGCTCCACGACCTCGGCCACGAAACGCTCCGCGATGGTCTCCTCGACCACCAGCCGCGCCCCTGCCGAGCAGACCTGGCCCGAGTGCAGGAACACCGCGGTCAGGGCGTTATCAACAGCGGCATCCCAGTCCGCGTCCGCGAACACGACATTCGGGTTCTTCCCGCCCAGCTCAAACGCCACCCGCTTCACCGTTTCCGCGGCCGCGGCCATGATCGTCTGCCCCGTGGCCAGGCTCCCGGTCAGCGAGACGAGGTCGACGCGCGGGTCGGAACTGAGCGGGCCGCCCACCTTGGACCCGGTGCCGGTGACCAGGTTGGCGACGCCGGCAGGGACCCCGGCTTCTGCGAGGGTCTCCATCAGCAGGATCGAGGTGGACGGCGTGAGCTCGCTCGGCTTGAGCACGAACGAGTTCCCCGTAACCAGTGCGGGGGCGACCTTCCAGGCGGCCTGAAGGAGCGGATAGTTCCACGGCGCAATGAGGGCGCAGACCCCGAGCGGCTCGTACACCACGCGGCTGATGGCATCCGCCCGGCCGGTGTCGATCACCCTGCCGGCGTCCAGGCCCGCAACCTTGCCGTAATACCGGAAGCACGCGGCAATGTCATCGATGTCGTACTCGGCTTCGACAAACCGCTTGCCCGTGTCCAGCGCCTCGGCCCTGGCGTACGCAGCCTTGTCCCGCTCCAGCAGATCGGCAACGCGGAGCATCACCGCACCCCGCTCGATGTCCGTCAGCCGCCGCCACGGGCCGTCGTCGAACGCGGCCCGCGCACTGGCGATCGCCCGCTCCGCGTCCTCCGCCGTCGACCTGGCGACCACCGCCACCTCACGCCCGTCCGCCGGACAGCGCACAGTGGAGGTGCCGCCGTCGGACGCCTGCTCCCAGGCGCCGCCGATGTACAGGCCTTTGACGGTGTCTTGGCGGACACTTTGGGTGATAGTTGTCATTGGTTCACCTCTCGGAAGTGAGTTCAGCGTGCGGATCGGTGACCTCCCACGGCGGGGTCCAGTCGCCGTCGAGCCTGAAGGAAAGACCAGCATCGTCCTCAATGTGCTTGGCCACATACAGTTCTGCGGCATCGGCGCCGTAGCGTTCGGTGGCGCGGTTGAAGGCGTACCGGGCGGCGTCCGTCATGGGAAGCTCGGGAAGACCGCTCTGGAGTTCGCCGATGAGGCGAAGGTCCTTGACGCATAGATTGAGGGAGAACGAGGGGTCGTAGTGTCCGGCGAAGATCGAGGGAGCGTCGTGGCGCACCACAAAGGAATCGCCTACGGATTGCCCGATCGCCGACCACAGCACATCCAGTTCAACGCCGTGGCGCATGCCGACTGCGAAGCCCTCACCAATCGCTGCTGATGCGATGAACCACAGCTGGTTTGTCACCAGCTTGACCACGTTGCCGGTACCCAAACCGCCGCAGCTGATGACGGTGCCCAGCGTCTCCAGGATGGGGATAACCCTTTGCAGGTGTTCAGGTTTTCCGCCGGCGAACAGGGTAAGCCGGCCGTTGCGGGCGCCGTCGACGGCGCCGGTGACCGGGGAATCGACCACGTTCACGCCCTCGGGGGCCTCGGCAGCCAGCTCAGCGACCAGCTCCTTGCGGTTCGTGGTCAGGTCCACCCAGATGCTTCCCGGACGGAGGGCCTTCAGCGCCCCGGCTCCCCGCATTACCGCTTCTACGTGGTCCGGGCGGGGAAGCGAAGTCAGCAGGAAGTCCGCTCTCCCGGCGCAATCTGACGCTGAATCAGCGGCATTCGCGCCGCGGGCAACAGCTTCGCCCAGCTTTTCCTTGTCGAGGTCGAAGGCATACACCTCGTAGCCTGCTTCGGCGAGGCGGTGGCACATCGGGCCTCCCATGTTGCCGAGTCCAATGAATCCAATCGTTGTCATGGAGATCAACCCCCTTGTTGTCACTGCTTCGGATGATTGGTTTAGAGCCTATGGATCCTTCGGACGCCAAGCTTTAGACCCGCGTAGCGACTTTGGCAGGCCCGTTTGAACAGATGATCAAAACGTGCTGGACGTGGTGCTGCTGCGGCATCGGACGTGCCACAAGGCGCAAACTACGGGCGTAATCTGATGGAACGCCGCTCAACGCGGGCAGCTTCAACACAAGGTTCCAGATGCAGGATGAACTACAGACCTCGGCCGAGGCGCTAGCCGCCGAGCTCAACCGTTCGGTCTACATCGAGGCGCCGGGGTACATTCCCTTGGCTGTAAGTGCCCACTACGGCGCAGTCGACCAAGCTCGGATCGACGCGCTGTTGTCACGCACGGAGTCCCCCGAGCTGATGGCCTACTACAAGCCATGGCGACTCGATGCCGCGGACGCGCCGGTCCACATCCCGGCAAATGAGGCTTTGGGCCTCCTGCCTCGCGTGGTCTATCCAGTACGCCACAACGGCCGGCTCTTTGCCCACATTTGGCTGATCGACGCCGATCCTCCCATTGGCGAGGCCGACGATATCGCCGTCGACCGGGCGTCACGGACAATCGGCCGTATCCTCTTCCGGCGCGACGAGAAGGTCCAGGAGCGGGCCGACGCGGACGAATCCGCCCTCAGAATCTTGCTCCGCGAGGATTTGGCGGGCCGCCAGGGTGTTCTTGATGAAGCTCTCCGTCGGCACGACGCCGCGGCGGACGCCCCCATCGTCGTTCTCGTGGCAAGGGGAATAACCGTCGCGTCAACTGGAGAGCCCGTAACTGCGGATGCACTGGAGTCATTCGCAGCGGAACTGGGGACAACGTCCGGCGGCACAGCCATGATCCCTGCGGCGTGGGCGCCGGAACTCGTGGCACTGGTCCCGGCCAAGGGCGACGTGATTGCTGCTGCACAGCGTCATGCTCACGCGGTACGGGCCGTGGCTGCCCGTCATGGGCTGAGGTTTGCCGGGATCGGGTTCGGATCCGCGGTGTGTGGCGTCGATGGACTGGCCGATTCATACCGGCAGGGCCGCTACTGTGCCCGTGTTGCCGAGCGACTCACTCCCCAAGAGGGCTGCAGGGCCTGGGACAGTCTTGGGACGTTCCGGATGTTCGCCGAGATTCCGTGGACGCCCAGTGGCGTCGACATGGTGCAACCCGGGCTCAGCAGTCTCTTTGACGACGACCGAAGCCCCCTCGCAGTGACACTGTGGACCTATCTCGAGTGTGCCGGGGACGTCCAGGAAGCGGTTGGGCGACTGAATATCCACCGCGGCACCCTTTATTACCGGCTGGGCCGGGCCGAGGAGCTGCTGGGCATACAACTTGGGGACGGGGAAAGCCGGTTCCGCCTCCACGCCGGGCTCCAGCTCGCCAAACTGGCGGGCCTGGGCAAAGACTTCTAATGGGCCTTGGCTGCACCTGCGTCGGGGATGCCTTCAACATTTGGGCACGTGTTCAAAGTGCCCTCGCCAGTACTGAACCGCAGTCTATATAGGCACGGGAGTGCCCCACCTACAGTCGTGAGTGAGGCTCGTCACAGTCGACGAACCAAGCAGATTCTCCCAGGAGGACACGATGTCAAACCACGTCTTAGACGACGCTCCCCTCACCAGTTTCCATAAAAAGCTGGCCCTGTATTCTTCCGGCGGCCCGCTCCTGGACGGCTACATTCTCAGCATCATCGGCATCGCCATGGTGCAGATCACACCTCAGCTCAACATGACCCCCATGTGGGAGGGCCTCCTTGGCGCTTCCGCGCTTATCGGCATCTTCCTCGGCGGTGCGCTTGGTGGCTACCTGACAGACAGGTTCGGACGCCAGGTGCTGTACACCGTCGACCTGATTGCCATCATTGGCTGTTCGGTCGCTCAGTTCTGGGCCACCGACGTCGTATGGCTGTTCATCCTGCGCCTGCTGATCGGCATGGCGGTGGGAGCCGACTACCCGATTGCCACCTCGCTTCTTGCTGAGTTCACGCCGCGGAAATACCGCGGCCCTTTCCTCGGCGGCCTGATCGTCATGTGGTTCGTGGGCGCCACCGCGGCCTTCTTCGTTGGTGACCTGCTCCTGGCGATAGGCCCGGATGGCTGGCGGTGGATGCTGCTTAGCCCGGCCATTCCTGCGACGATCTTCGTGCTGCTCCGTCTCGGGACGCCGGAGTCCCCGCGCTGGCTGCTCAAGAAGGGCCGGGTGAACGAGGCCGACGCAATTATCAAGGAGTACTACGGTCCACAGGCATGTGTTGCAGATCTGGAGGGGGAACCGGAGGAAAAAGAAAACCTCAACGTTCGGGTTCTCTTCCGCGGCGGATACCTGGGCCGGATCACCTACGTCACCATCTTCTGGACGTGCGCAATCGTTCCGCTCTTTGGCGTCTATGCGTTCGGCCCGAAGATCCTGGCGGCTCTCCACCTGGACGGCGCGGAGAGCGTGGGGTCGGCGTTCATCAGTCTGCTGTTCCTTATCGGATGTGTCGTGGCGCTTCTGCTCGTGAACCGGATGGGACGCCGCCCTCTGGTTATCTGGAGCTTTCTGCTCTCGGGCATTGCGCTGCTTGGCCTTGGCTTCTTTCCCAATGCGAACGCCCTCGTGATCCTCGCCTTCTTCGCCGGTTACGCGGTTTTCCTGGGCGGAACGCAGATCCTCACCTGGGTTTACCCAAACGAATTGTTTCCCACCGAAGTGCGCGGAACGGCAGTGGGCGTGGGGTCGTCGCTTAGCCGAATCGGAGCAGCCATCGGCACTTACCTGATTCCCATTTCCCTTGCCGAGCTTGGCATCGGAGCGACGATGCTTATCGGCGCGGCCATTACATTCGCCGGGTTCCTGGCATCAGTGTTGTGGGCACCGGAAACCCGCGGGCTGGCACTTCACGATGCCGGCAAACTGACTCCGGCAGCGGCCAGGCAACCCGACCAGCCGGCCCGGAATGTGCCTGCTGCAGCATCGCAGTCTGACCGACCCTGACTGCCAAGCCGCCCCTTCAGGCTTTGCGCAGGGCGGGGAAAGGCGGCGCCGATTTGAAACCTAAGCAAGCTTTCCATTAGTTTGAAAGGGAACGCTCCGTGTTCCCCCATATGCGGAGCGGTTGCCTAGAAGAACCCCGCTGCATTCCGGTGCAGCGGGGTTCTTCGCTATTTGAGGGACAACGGGCGCCGCTACTCCGTATCGGAGCCGGGGCCGGACTTCGGTTCGCGGTCGAGGAGGTTCTTCTTGAGCTCGTCCAGCTTCTCCTTGATGACCCGCTCGGCGTCCGAAATGGTCTTCCCCGCCGTGCTCAGCGGGTCCAGCTGCACATACACCTCGTGCGCAACTGGCAGGTCGTACTCATCCTTCAGGTGCGTGCCGCCGCCGACGCCATCCAGGGTCAGATACACCTGAGCGTCGGTCCGGGCGATTCCGGCGATCCTGCCGAATACCACGGTGAAATCGTTCGGCTGAAAGCTCACCGTCTGGCCGACGTGGCTGCGGTCAAGGTCCCCCGCCGTCACGGCCTTCTCATATTGGCTTCCGCTGTAGTTCATCGCTACTCCTCAATTTTGGGGGTGGTGACTTACGCCTGCAGTCTATGGCGGACGGGCGGCACGCGCTTGAATGGTTGCAGATCTTTGCGCGGCGGAAGCGGCCAGGAGAAAGCAGGAGGCACACATGAACGCCAAGGGCACCAAGAGCACGGACTACACCTTTTTCACGGTCTGGCGCGTGGCCGGGACCGCTGACGACGTCGCGCAGATCCTGGGCGACCCCGTCGGGCTGGCCCGGTGGTGGCCGTCCGTCTACCTCCGGGTGGACCTCATCCATCCGGGCACGGAGAACGGCGTGGGGCGGATGGCCAAACTGCACACCAAGGGCTGGCTCCCCTACACCCTCCGCTGGACCCTGACCGTCACGGAACCGATCACCAGCACGGGCTTCGCGATCCGCGCCACGGGGGACCTGGACGGGACCGGCCGCTGGACGTTCGAACAGGACGGCCCGGAGGTCGTGATCACCTATGACTGGCGCGTCAGCGCCACGAAGCCGCTGCTCAGGCGGCTCAGCTGGCTGCTGAAACCCGGTTTCTCCGCCAACCACCGCTGGGCGATGGCCCGCGGCCAGGAGAGCCTGGCGCTGGAGTTGCGGCGCCGCCGTGCCGGGACCAGTACGGATCCCGTCCCCGCACCACCGCCGCCCACGTTCCGCGGGTTGCGGGGCGTGGGCGGCGGACGGACCAGCAGGTTGGCGGCTAGGCGTTAGCCAGGACCGGCTCAGGCGGCGCCTGGTGCCGCTGGGCCTTCGGCTTGGCGAACCGAAGGTACAGCGACGGAACCACAAACAGGTTGAGCAGGGTGGACGTGACCAGCCCGCCGAGGATCACCAGGGCCATGGGATGTTCAATCTCATGGCCGGGGATGTTCCCCAGGACCACCAGCGGCACCAGGGCAAGCCCCGTGGCCAGGGTGGTCATGAGGATCGGCGAGAGGCGTTCCCCGGCGCCCCGCAGGACCAGTTCCGGACCGAACTTTTCACCCTCGTACTTCTCCAGGTGCTGGCAGTGGTTGATGAGCAGGATGCCGTTCCGGGCCGCGATGCCCATGACCGTCAGGAAGCCCACAATGGACCCCAAAGACAGGACACCTCCGCCCATGAAGGCGGCGAACACTCCGCCCACCAGCGCAATCGGGAGGGTGAGGATCACCAGCGTGGCCAGCCGCCAGCTGCCGAAGGCCACCTGCAGGAGCAGGTAGATCACGGCCAGCGCCCCGATGGCGAGTGTCAGCAGGGTGTTGGTCGCCGCCTGGCGCTCCTGGAACTCACCCAGGATCTGGGTACGGAACCCCGGAGGCAGCTCCACTTTCTTGAGCCCTTCCTCCATGGCCGCAACCACGCTGCCCAGGGTGCCTTCCTTCACGTTGGCCTGGATGTCGATGCGCCGGGAGTGCGCATCGCGCTGGATGACGTTGGGGGTCGGCTTGACCTGGACGCTCGCCACATCGGACAGCAGGATCTTCTGCCCGCTCGGTGTATCGATCGGCAGGTTCCTGATGCTGCTGATATCCGAACGGACCTCCGGCGGGCTCCACACTTGGACGTCGTAGGCCTTGCCGCCCCGGTAGACGTCGCCGACTTCCTCGCCGGCCACCAGCCAGGCCGCGGCCCGGCGGACGTCGCCCGGCTTCAGCCCGTAGCTCTGGGCCTTGGCCAGATCCACCTCGATGTTGAGCTGCGGGATGTCCTTTTGCAGCGCCGTCTGGACGTCAACGGCCCCTTCGGTGGCGTCGAAGATGGAGTGGATTTCCGCCGCCTTGGAGCGCAGAAGCGCCAGGTCGTCCCCGTAAAGCCGGACGACGACGGCGTTGCTGGCTCCGGTGAGAACCTCACGGATTCTCTCCTTCAGATAGGTCTGGACGTCCCGGACGATGCCGGGATAGCCGTCCACCACTTCGTGGATTGACTTCAGCGTCTTGTCATAGTCGACTGCCGGGTCGATGCTGATCCAGTTCTCACCGAAGTACACACCCACCACTTCATCCGCGTTGAAGGCCTGCCCGATGTGCGAGCCGCAGTTCCGGACCCCGGGGATCGTCAGAAGTTCCTCGCAGGCCTTCTGGCTGACGCGGTACTCCTCCGAAACCGACGTGCCCGGCTGTGTCAGCCAATGCATCAGGAAGTCGCGCTCCTTGAAGTCAGGCAGCAGCGACTGCCCGAGCAGCGGTGCCGTGACAGCACCGATGGCCGCCATGGCGCCGAAGGTCGCGTACCCGGCCACGGGCCGCCTCACCATCCGGCTCAGCACCGCACGGTAACCCCGCTTGAGCACCCTCACCAGCGGCGGTTCCTGCTCCTTCAGCGGAACTTTCCGCATGAAGATCAGGGCCAGCGCGGGGGTAACGGTCAGCGCCACGAGCATCGACGCCAGCACGGCCAGGGTGTAGGAGATGGCCAGCGGCCTGAAGAAGGCTCCGGTCAGTCCCTGGAGGAAGAAGATCGGCACCGCCGCGGCGATGATGATCAATGTGGCGTAGATGATCGGCCCGCGGACCTCCAGCGAGGCCTCCAGGACCACCGATGCCGTGGATCTTGTGCCGCCTTCAGCCCGGTGCTGCCGGAGTCTTCGGATGATGTTCTCGATGTCGATGATCGCATCATCCACCACCACCCCGACGGCAATCACCAGCCCCGCCAGGACCATGGTGTTCACCGATGCTCCCGTGAGGTAGAGGACCGACGCCGCCGTCACCAGCGACAGCGGGATGGCGATCAGGCTGATCAGCGCCGTGCGCCACTGGAAGAGGAACGCGCCCAGCACCAGCACCACGAGGATGCAGCCCAGCATCAGCGCGCGGCTGAGGTTGTTGAGGGACTCCTCGATGAACGTTGCCGGCCGGAAGATCTCCGTATCAACGGTGATGCCGCTGAGTCCCGGCTGCATCTGTTCCAGAGCTGCTTCCACTCCCCTGGTGACTTCCAGGGTGTTGCCCCACGGAAGTTTCTCGACGATGAGCATCAGCCCTTCGCCCTGGTTGATCACGGCGTCGCCGATGAGCGGCTGGTGGTCTTCCACGACGTTGGCCACATCACCGAGGCGGAGCGGCTTCCCGTTCTTTTCCTCGATGGTGATCTCCGCGAGGTCCTTCGGAGTGGTGATCGGCAGCACGTGCTGGATGCTGAGCCGCTGGTTGGGCGTCTCAATGTGGCCGCCGGTGCCGATGACGGAACCCGGCGAGTACTGCAGCAGGCCGGCGTCAAGGGCATTGGCGGTGACTTCCATGACCTGGTTCAGGCTGACGTCGTTCGCCTTCAGCTTCTCCGGGATGGCCTGCACCTGCAGCATCTGCAGGCGCTCGCCCCAGATGGCCACGTTGGCCACGCCCGGGACCCGCAGCAGGTGGGCGCGGATCTTCCAGTACGTGATCATGGACATTTCCATCAGCGACCGCTGGTCCGACGTCAGGCCGATCTTCATGACCCGGCTCGTGGACGACAGCGGTTGCAGCATCACCGGCGGCGCCGCCCAGGTGGGCAGCGACGGCGTGACGGTGGCGATCCGCTCCGAGACCAGCTGGCGGGCCTTGAGCAGGTCCGCCCCCGGGGCGAAAATGAGCACGATCGAGGACAGCTGCTCCACGGACTTGGAGCGGATCTCGTCCAGGCCCTCGACGCCGTTGAGGGCGTCTTCGAGCGGAACGGTCACCAGCTGCTCCACCTCGGCGGCGGTCAGGCCAATGGCAATGGTCTGGATCTCCACCTTCGGCGGGGCGAATTCGGGAAACACATCCACCGAGGCCGTGCTGAGCTGGACGCCGCCGAACGCCATCATTGCCACCGCGATGGCCACCACCAAGGCGCGGAATTTCAGGCTGAACCCGACAATCCGGCGCATGTCAGTGACCCTTTGTGCCGAATTCGGCGCCGAACAGCTCCGCGGCACCAACGGTGACAACATCGGTTCCTGCCGGCGGACCGGACCGGAGCTGCACATTGTTGTCGGCGATCTTGTCCACCGTCACTGCGGCCCGGATGTACGTCCGCGGCTCGGGATTCGTGTAAACCCAGGTCTTGCCGTTGGCATCGTAGACCAGGGCGCCGTACGGCACCTGCAGCGGGCTGCCTTCACCCTTGGCCACCTTGACCGTGGTGACACCCAGCCTTTCCACTGCCTTGTCCGTGAGGGTCAGCCGGTTCAGGTCAGGGCCGGCCTTCTCCATGGTGGACGCTGCCTGCCCGGCGGGCGCCGCCGTCGTTTTTACCGTCGCGCACCCGGAGAGTCCCATAGACGCTGCGCAGGCCAGCACGAGAACAGGGCGCCAAACCCCAAAACCACTATTGCTTTTCATGACAATTCCGACCTCTCTGCCAGAACCGGTCCGTTGTTAATCACCAATGAGCTCCCCCAGTCCGTGTTGGAGCGCGGACCAATGCGGAGGAAGAGGATCGGCAGAATAAAGAGGGTCAGCAGGGCAGAGGTGATGAGCCCGCCCCACACAACCAGTGCCAGCGGAAGGATCATGCCCCCGCCGACCGGGCCGCCGAGCAGCACCAGCGGCACCAGTGCCAGTCCGGTGATCACGGTGGTCAGAACCGTTGGAAGAAGCCGCTCCCCGGCCGCCTGACGCATGAGATGAGCCGGCGAATCCGACGGGGCGCGGGACTGCAGTGACTGGTATGTTCCCATCAGCATGACCACGTCCCGGATAGCCAGGGCGAGCACCGCCGCCAGGGCCACCAGCACGTAGACGGAGCCGAAACCGCCGCCCAGGTCTGCGGCGAGGATGCCGCCGGACAGTGCCACGGGCAACAGCAGGAACACCAGCCCGGCGAGGCGCCAGTTGCCCAGGACCGTCAGCAGCAGGACCAGGATGCCGGCCGCCGCCGCGAGGGCGAGCCACCATATGAACGCACCGGCGGCCTGCTTTTCGGCGTACTGCGGCGGGATCTCAGCGTGGTACTCCACCGGGAACTGCATTCCCTTGATGGCGGCCTGGACGTCCCGGGTGACATCACCCAGGTTGCGGCCCTGGATGTTGGCCACGACGTCGATGCGCCGGGAGGTGTCGTCATGGTGGATCACCGTCTGGTTGGGGCGAAGCGTGACCGTGGCCACGTCACCCAGCCGGACCTGTCCGCCTTCGGGCTTGTCGACCATCATGTCGGTAACGCTGCTCAGGCTGTTACGGGTGGCTTCCGTGCCCTTGACGATCACCTGGAAGACCTTCTGCTGCTCGAACAGGTATCCCACCTCGATGCCCTGCAGGACGGTGGCCGCCGCCCGCCTGACGTCGCCGGGTTTGATCCCCTGCTTCTGCGCCTTGGCCAGGTCCACCTCGATTTCCGCAACCGGCTGGTCTACGGTGACGTCCATCTGAGGGTCAACCACGCCGTTTGTACGCGACAGGATCCCGCGGACTTCCTCTGCCTTCTGGCGGAGGATGTCCAGGTCCACACCGAAAACGCGGACCCTGAACTGCCTGTTGTCGATAGCGCTGGCAGCAGCAACCTGCTGCTCCGGGTAGGTGGTGACCTTGGCCGTCAGGCCCGGGTATCCCTCAACAATCTCCCGCACTTCAGAGCGCACCCTGCTGATGTTGACGCCGTCCTCCATGGTCACCCAGAGCTCGCCGGCGTTGACATCGGAGGAGGTATCGGAGGTAATGGCGCGTCCCACGTGGCCGCCCACGGAGGAGACTCCGCGGATGCCGCTGAGCTCTTCGCTGGCGTTGGTCATGACCCTGTTCATCACGTCGGTACCGGTGCTTGCCGCCGCTTCCCATTCCACGAGGAGGGTCCGGTCCGGAACAGCGGCCACAACGGGAAGTTCCTTCGTGGCGGCAGGGACGATGGCAAGTGCTGCGATGGCCATTGCCGCCGCCGCAAGGGCGAACACCGTGGCCACCGTTCCGGTGAAGGCCCGCGCCGAACGCTCGTAGCCGAGCCGCACTTTGCGGACCACGGAAAGGCTGCGCCGGGGACGCCGGTGACCCCGCAGCAGCAGGCTCGCGAGGGCGGGCGTGACTGTCAGCGCGACCAGCATTGCCACGGCCGTGGCCAGCAGGTAGGACAGCACCAGGGGCTTCAGGAAAGCGCCCTCCACGCCCGGCACGAACAGCGCCGGTGCCAGGGCAAGCAGCGCGGTCAGTCCGGCGAACAGGACAGGAACCCGGGACCGCTGCAGCCCGTGGGCCAGCAGGGCCTCACGCGAAACGCGGTCATCGGCCGATTCCCGCCGGAAGCTGTGCAGGTCGGTGATGACATCGCCGATCACAACAAGCAGCGCAAGGACCAGGCCGGCAAACGCCATGACGTTCAGGACCGCTCCCTGGAACTGCAGCACCAGCGCCGCAGCCATGGCCGCCACGGAAATGGACACGAGGGCCAGCACGGCGTACCGCCAGGAGCGGAATGCGATGCCGATAGCCGCGGTGACCACCAGGAGGCTGACCAGCAGGGCAAGGCCCAGGCTGCCGACGGCGGATTCAACGAATGAGGCCGGGCGGAACACCGTGGAGTCCACCGTGATTCCGGACAGGCCCGGACGCAGGCCGTCCAGTACGGCCTCAACACCCTGCGTCACGTCGGCGACGCTGGTATCCGGGAACTTCTCGATGACCAGCAGCAGGCCGGGCGTCTTGCCCGTGACGGCGTCGCCGATCAGCGGCTGGTGGTCTTCACTCAGGGTGGTGACGTCAGCCAGCGTCAGCGACTTGTCGGTGGCGCCTTCGACGCTGACCTTGCCGAGGTCTGCTGGTGTCCGGATCGGAAGCACGTGCTGGATGCCGATGCGCTGGTTGGCGGACTCGAGGAAGCCGCCCGTGCCCGGGGTTGATGCTTCCAGGAAGCTCAGCGGGGACACCCACACGGCGTTGCCTGCAGTCTCCACCACCTGATTAAGCGTGACGTTCTTCGCGCGGAGCTGCTTCGGATCCACCTGAACCTGCAGCTGCTGTTCACGCTGGCCGTAGATGGAGACGTTGGCCACGCCCGGGACACCCATCAGCGCCGGCTTGACGTCCCAGCGGGCCAGGACGGACATGTCGATCGGCGACACGTCCTGGGAGGTCATCTGCACCATCATGACGCGGCTGGTCGAAGAGAGCGGCTGCATCAGTACCGGCGGAGATGACACGTTGGGCAGCGCGAAAGCCTGCGTCAGCCGCTCCGCAACGAGCTGCCGGGCGCGGAGAATATCGGTGCCGGGTTCAAAAACCATCTCAATCGAGGAGAGGCCCGGAACTGACTTCGAACGGATTTCGTCGAGCCAGGCGACCCCGTTCAGCAGGTCGGCCTCCATGGGCGAGGTAATAAGCTGTTCGACCTCGACGGCGGACAGGCCCAGTGCCTCGGTTTGGATCTCCACGTGCGGCGGAGAGAATTCTGGCAAATTATCCACTGGCATGGACGGCAGGGCAGTTAATCCGAACCCCAGAATGCCGGCAGCAGCGGCTAAAACGATCAATCGAAACTTAAGACTCCAGCGGACAAGCCAACCGGTCATAACCTCAGCCCCCATCGTTATTGGCTTCGGCGGCGTTGCCGGAAACCAATGACTGATGCGCCTCTTCAGGTACGTCCGCGGCGGCGTTGCCACGGACGAGTGCCGAGCTGTCTCCCCTCAACCCTGCGCATCCTCCTTCTTGGAGGACACTTCCGGCAGCGGGAGTGATGATGGACCGCGGCCAGACTACAAGCAGTAGTTCCTTGCGGGCTTTTGGATTTCCTACAAGGTGTGGACAAGTGAGACCAAGTTCATTTTGTCACACCGAAAACTGCAGATCAACGCAACTTTTCCGCCCGAATTGACTAATTCTGCGCTACAAAATTGGTTTATCGTTGCATCAACGTCGATCGGAATCATTTCTAACCGAACGGGAATCTCCCCGCCTCCGATGTCACAATCCGGGCATCAAATCGGGGTCTCCGCCGCGCCTTCGTTGACTCCGGCAGGAACGCCAGCAAAGTTAAACCCATGAGGCCTCAGCGAATCAAAAACGGACTAACAGGCACGACGGCGGCTGCCGCACTGGCGCTGCTGCTCACCGCCTGCGGACCAAGCCAGCCCGCCACTCAGGGGACAACCGAACCGGCGCCGGGCTCAACCACCCCCAGTACGTACGCGGCCCCTGAAACGTCCGCCCCGCCGTCGTCCCCTGCTTCACCTTCCCAATCGCAGGCGGCCTCGCCGACTACGACGTCAGCGGCACCGCAATCCACCGCTGCCGGCACCCAGCTATGCAAGGCCTCAGGACTGAAGGCCACCACGGACGCCACAGGCGGCGGTGCCGCCGGCAGCGTCTACATGGAGCTGATCCTCACCAACACCGGCAAGGCCCCCTGCCACCTGAAAGGGTTCGCGGGCGTGTCCCTGACCACCGGACCCAACGGCCAGCCGATCGGCGCCCCGGCCCAGCGCGACACCTCGGTGGCCGTCCAGGACGTCCTGCTGGCCCCCGGGAAGTCAGGCACCGCGGTGCTGCGCTACACGCAGGCGGGCAACTACCCGGACTGCACCAAGACGGCTGCCGCCGGATTCCGGGTTTACCCGCCGGAGGACACGGCGTCGCTGTTCGTGGCGCGGCCCTCGGATGCCTGCAGCAACGCGTCCATCCAGCTCCTGACCATCGGCGCATTCCAGGCCCGCTAGCGCAAAGCTTGCCCCGAGCAACTTGCCCTGCCCCAAGCCTGTTCGGGCCCCAACTCCGTAAGTACACTTGCGATTACGTCGGGGTCCTGGCTGGCAGCGCCGGGCCTGCCGCGGGAGCGCCCCGCGACAAAGACGCAGGCCAAAGGCAGGTTGAGACACGTGACGTCACTCTGGTTGGACCGTACCGACACTTTCACCGGCGATCCGTTCACCCCCGGTGAGTCCTTCGACACCGTGGTGGTGGGTGCGGGCCTGACCGGTCTGACCACGGCCCTGCTGTTGGCCCGCTCTGGACAGGACGTGCTTGTCCTGGAGGCACGCGAACTGGGCGCCGTGGCCACCGGAAACACCACCGCCAAAGTCACCCTGCTGCAGGGCACCGTGCTTTCCGCCCTCCGGCAGCAGTACCCCCAGAAGGTGGTGGACGCCTATGTGTCCGGCAACCGGGAGGGGCAGGCGTGGCTGCTGCGGTACATGGAGGAGCGCGGGGTGCCGTTCCAGCTGCGCGACGCCTACACCTATGCCGCCACGCAGCAGGGCACTGAGGCAGTCCGCGGGGAGCTTACGGCTGCCCTCGCCGCCGACCTGGAAGTGGACTACGTGCGCGATGCGGGGCTGCCGTTTCCCATCCGGGGAGCGGTTCGACTTCGCGGGCAGGCCCAGATCAACCCCATGGACGTGCTCACTGCCCTGGCCGAGGACGTCCGGAGCCACGGCGGCCGCATCGTCACCGGGGTCAGGGTCCGGAACGTCACCGGCGCGGCGCCGTCGACCGTCCACACTGACCGCGGATCGGTCCAGGCCGACTCCGTGGTGCTGGCCACCGGCAGCCCCATCCTGAACCGCGGCCTCTACTTCGCCAAGCTCAAGCCGAACCGCTCCTACGCCGCGGCACTGGAGCTCGCAGGGAACGCGACGCCCCCGGAAGGCATGTACATTTCCGTGGAACAGCCCGTGCGCTCCATCCGGGACTACCCGGCGGACGGCCGGAACCTCCTGCTGGTGGGCGGCAACGGGCACCCGGTGGGCAGGGCACGTTCGGAACAGGCGCACCTGGAGAACGTCCTGTCATGGGCGCAGCAGCATTTCCCTGGCGCCACCGTCACCCACACGTGGTCCGCACAGGATTACCAGGCCACCAACCTCATGCCGTTCTTCGGCAAGCTCCCCCGCGGCCGCGGGCGCATCCTCTTCGCCACGGGCTACAACAAGTGGGGCATGACCAACGCGGTGGCGGCCTCCCTGGGCATCGCGGCGGACATCCTCGGCGGCCAGCTGCCGTGGGCCAACACCATCCACCGGCGCGTGACGTCGCCTCCGGGCGCTGCCTCGGCCGTCAGCCTCAACGCCGGCGTGGCCGCCACGCTGGCGAAGGACTGGGGCAGAGTGCGGCAGCTGCCGCCGTCGGACGGCGCGGCTCCGGCAGAGGGCACGGGCACAGTGACGATGCGCGGGCGGAAGCCCGTGGCCACGTCCACCGTCGATGGAACCACGTGCAGCCTGTCCGCGGTCTGCACGCACCTGGGCGGAATCCTGCACTGGAATGACAACGAGAAGTCGTGGGACTGTCCCCTGCACGGCTCCCGGTTCAGCAGTGACGGCCAGGTGCTGGAGGGGCCGGCCACCCGCGACCTTCCCCCGGCAGGGTAGGGCGTTCTGGTGCTTCTGCCGGTGTCAGTGCCGTGAGGCATGATGGAGGCATGCAGTCGCAGGAGCCCGCCGGTACCTCCACCGGCACGTCCGCCGGGGACCCGATGGGCCAGTTCAGCCGGCCCACCAGGGAGTGGTTCCATGGTGCGTTTTCCGAGCCCACGCCCGCCCAGCAGGGCGCCTGGAACGCGATTTCGTCCGGCTCGCATGCCCTCGTAGTTGCGCCCACCGGCTCCGGCAAGACCCTGGCCGCGTTCCTCTGGGCGCTGGACCGGCTCCTGATGTCGGGGTCTGCTGCACCGGCTGCCGCTTTGCCCGAGCCGGCGGGGGCCAGCGCCGAGGTGCTGCCCGGCCTCGAAGAGGCACCTGCCGGCGCCAAGGCCAAACAGTCCCGGGCGCGCAAGCCCAAGCGGAAAACCCGCGTACTGTATATCTCCCCGCTCAAGGCGCTTGGCGTCGACGTCGAACGCAACCTCCGCTCGCCCCTTATCGGCATCACGCAAACGGCCAAGCGGCTGGACCTGCCGGCTCCGCTGATCACCGTCGGTGTCCGGTCCGGCGACACGCCCGCCTCGGACCGCCGCGCCCTGCTCAGCAACCCGCCGGACATCCTGATCACCACACCCGAGTCCCTCTTCCTGATGCTCACGTCCAGGGCGCGGGAAACGCTCAGCGAGGTGGACACCGTCATCGTGGACGAGGTCCACGCCGTGGCCGGCACCAAGCGCGGCGCGCATCTCGCCGTCTCGCTGGAACGGCTCGACGCTTTGCTGCCCGCGCCGGCGCAGCGGATCGGGCTCTCTGCCACGGTCGAGCCGCGGGAACTCGTGGCACAGTTCCTGGCTGGTTCGGCACCCGTGGAGATCGTGGCCCCTCCCTCGCGGAAGAACTGGGACCTCACGGTGTCCGTCCCGGTGGAGGACATGTCCGATCTGCAGGGCGCCGCCGGAGCCTTCGATTCCGGGCCGGCCTCCGGGCTGCAGCCGCAGGCCTCCATCTGGCCCCATGTGGAGGAAAAGATCGTGGACCTGGTGCTCGCCAACCAGTCCACCATCGTCTTTGCCAACTCGCGCCGGCTGGCGGAACGCCTGACCGCGCGGCTCAACGAGATCCACGCGGAACGCCAGCTCCTGACAGTGGGCGGCGGCTGGGATGACCCCGCTCCACCGCCGTCCGCCGGTGTTCCGGCGTCGACCGCCACGCCGGCGCACATGATGGCGCAGGCGGGCAGCACCGCGGGGGCAGATCCGCTGCTGGCCCGGGCCCACCATGGCTCCGTGTCCAAGGACCAGCGCGCCCTGATCGAGGATGACCTGAAGTCCGGCCGGCTGCGCTGCGTGGTTGCCACGTCATCCCTGGAACTCGGCATCGACATGGGCGCCGTGGACCTCGTGGTGCAGGTCGAGTCGCCGCCGTCGGTGGCCAGCGGGCTGCAGCGGGTGGGCCGTGCCGGGCACCAGGTGGGCGAGATCTCCCAGGGCTATCTGTTCCCCAAGCACCGGGCCGACCTCGTGCACACCGCCATCACCGTTGAGCGCATGCTGGACGGCAAGATCGAGCGGCTGAGCGTTCCGGCCAACCCCCTGGACATCCTGGCCCAGCAGACGGTCGCGGCCACGGCGCTGGGCAGCATCGATGTGGAGGAATGGTTCTCCACCGTCCGCCGCTCGGCGCCGTTCGCCACGCTCCCCCGGTCAGCCTTCGAGGCCACGCTGGACCTGCTGGCCGGGCGCTATCCTTCGGATGAATTCGCCGAACTCCGCCCCCGGATCGTCTGGGACCGCAACGCCGGGACCATCGAGGGCAGGCCGGGCGCCCAGCGGCTGGCGGTCACGTCCGGCGGCACCATCCCGGACCGCGGACTGTTCGGCGTCTACATCATCGGCACGGAGACGGAGGGATCGGCCTCGCCTACGGGCGCCTCTGACGGCAAGGGTTCAGGCACGGCCCCGGCCAAGGGCGGCCGGCGGGTCGGCGAGCTCGACGAGGAGATGGTGTACGAATCCCGCGTGGGCGACATCTTTGCGCTGGGCGCCACCAGCTGGAAGATCGAGGACATCACGCACGACCGCGTACTCGTCTCCCCCGCCTTCGGCCAGCCCGGCAAGCTGCCCTTCTGGAAAGGCGACTCGCTGGGGCGCCCCGTGGACCTGGGCCGCGCCCTTGGCGCGTTTGTCCGCGAACTGTCAGCGTCCGACGCCGGCCCTGCCACCGATCGCTGCAAGGCCAGCGGCCTTGACGACTTCGCCGCCAACAACCTCCTGCAGTACCTGTCCGAACAGAAGCTGGCCACAGAAGTGGTCCCCAGCGATACAACCCTCGTGGTGGAACGGTTCCACGACGAACTGGGCGACTGGCGGGTCATTCTGCACAGTCCCTTCGGCATGCCCGTCCACGCGCCGTGGGCCCTCGCGGTGGGCCAGCGGCTGCACCAGCGGTACGGCCTGGACGGGTCGGCCATGGCCGCCGACGACGGCATCGTGCTCCGCGTGCCCATGATGGAGGACGAACCTCCCGGCGCCGAACTGTTCCTCTTTGACCCCGAGGAGCTGGAGCAGATCGTCACCGCCGAGGTGGGCGGCAGTGCCCTGTTCGCGTCGCGCTTCCGCGAATGTGCCGCGCGTGCCCTGCTGCTGCCCCGGCAGACCCCCGGCAAGCGGCAGCCGCTGTGGCAGCAGCGCCAGCGGTCCGCGCAGCTGCTGGATGTGGCCCGGAAGTACCCATCGTTCCCGATCGTGCTGGAAACCGTCCGCGAATGCCTGCAGGATGTGTACGATCTTCCGGCGCTGAAGGATATTGCCGCCTCGGTGGAGCGGCGCGAGCTCCGGATTGTCCAGACCACCACGCAGCAGCCGTCCCCGTTCGCCAAGTCCCTGCTGTTCGGCTACGTGGCGCAGTTCCTCTACGAGGGCGATTCACCGCTTGCCGAACGCCGGGCGGCCGCACTGGCGCTGGACTCCACGCTGCTCAATGAACTCCTGGGCCGTGTGGAGCTGCGGGAGCTTCTGGACGCCCGGGTCATCGACGCCACCGAACGCGAACTGCAGCGCCTTGCCCCCGACCGGAAGGTCCGCGGCCTCGAGGGCGTGGCGGATCTCCTCCGGCTGCTCGGTCCCCTGGACCCCGGGGAGGTCGCGGCCCGCCTCGCCCCGCCAGCGGAACCCGCCGAAACCCCGCTGGTTGAGCCTGTCGAAACCGAGGGAACCCCGCTGGTTGAGTCTCTCGAAACCGAGCCCGTCGAAACCACGCCCTCCGAGGCGACAGTTGCAGAGGCCGCCGCCCACCTTGCCGCCCTGCAGCGGGCCAACCGGGCCATCAAGGTGACCATCGCCGGCGTCGAACGCTTTGCCGCGGTGGAGGACGCCGCCAGGTTGCGCGACGCGATCGGTGTCCCGCTGCCCATGGGCGTTCCGCTTGCCTTCATCGAGCCGGTGGCCGACCCGCTGGGCGACCTCGTCTCACGCTATGCCCGCACCCATGGCCCGTTCACCGCCACTGAAGCCGCGGCGAGGCTGGGACTTGGTGCCGCCGTCGTCGGAACCGCACTGAAGCGGCTGGCGGCCGACGGCCGCGTGGTGGAAGGCGAGTTCCGGCCCCACGCCGAGACGGCTGCCGGGGAGCCCGCCGGCGAAGGTCCGGCAACGGCCACGCACCAAGCCGATTCCGATTCCGGTCTTGACCCCGTCGCGGAAGCGGCGGCCGCGTCGGCAGTCGCCGCTGCCGCAGTGTCCCTCTCCGGCAGCGAATGGTGCGACGCCGAGGTCCTCCGCAAACTCCGCCGCCGCTCGCTCGCCGCGCTGCGGGCCGAGGTGGAGCCTGTGGACATCACGGCCTACGGCAGGTTCCTGCCGTCGTGGCAGAATGTCCGCACGCCCGGCGCGGGGCGGGGACAGCCGGCGCTGCGCGGACTCGACGGCATCATCACCGCCGTGGACCAGCTCTCCGGCGTGCCCATCCCCGCCTCGGCCTGGGAACCGCTGGTGCTGGCCAGCCGGGTGTCCAATTACCAGCCCGCCATGCTGGACGAGCTCATGGCCGCCGGCGAGGTCCTCTGGTCGGGTGCCGGTGCACTGCCGGGCAACGACGGCTGGATCAGCCTGCACCTGGCGGATTCGGTGGAACTGACGCTGAACCCTGCCCCCGACTTTGAACCGGGCGACGCCCAGCGGCGGCTGCTGGACCACCTGCAGGCCAACGGCGGCGGCTACTTCTTCCGGCAGCTGACGGACATTGCCGGCGGCATGGACGCGGTACTGGGCGACCAGGACGTCGTGTCCGCCATCTGGGATCTGGCGTGGGCCGGCCGGGTCACCGGGGACACGTTCGCCCCGGTCCGGGCCCTGATCGCCGGCGGGCACACCGCCCACAAACAGGTTGCACGGGCACCGCGGGCCAGGGCGCCGCGCCTCAGCCGGCTGGGACGGTCGCACGGCACGGGCCTGCTCGGTTCGCCGGGGCTTTCCGCCGGACGGTACGGCTCTGCCGGTGGCGCGGTGCCCACGCCGCCGCTCGCTGCAGGACGGTGGTCTGCGCTGCCGACGCCAGAGCTTGATCCCACCATCCACGCCCGTGCCACCGCGGAGCTGCTCCTGGACAGGTACGGCGTGGTCACGCGCGGATCCGTCATGGCCGAGAACATCCTGGGCGGGTTCGGCCTCATGTACAAGGTCCTGGCCCGGCTGGAGGAGGCAGGGCGGTGCCGGCGGGGGTACTTCATCGAGCATCTCGGCGCCGCCCAGTTCGCCGTGCCCGCAACCGTCGACCGGCTGCGCTCGTACACCGAGGACGCCCAGCTGGCCAAGCCGGACCCCGTGGCACTGGCCCTCGCGGCAACAGACCCGGCCAACCCCTACGGCGCTGCCCTGCCGTGGCCTGCCGGCAATGTCGAAGCCGGCAGCGGGCACCGGCCGGGGCGGAAGGCCGGCGCCCTCGTGGTGCTGGTCGACGGCGCGCTGGTGCTGTACGTCGAACGGGGCGGCAAGACACTGCTGGTGTTCACCGAGGACGAGTCAGTCCTCGCCGCCGCGGCCAGCGCCGTCGTGGACGTGGTGAAACGGGGTGCCGTGGACAAGCTCGTGATGGAAAAGGTCAACGGCCATGACATCCTCGACACCCCCACAGCGTCGGCCCTGACGGCCGCCGGCGCCTACACCACGCCGAAGGGGCTGAGGATCCGTGCCTGAAGGCGACTCCGTCTGGCGGGCCGCCAACCAGCTGCACACAGCCCTCGCCGGCCAGAAGCTTCTCGCCTCCGACTTCCGCGTGCCCCGCTTCGCCACGCTGAACCTGGCCGGCTGGACCATGGAGGAGGTTGTCCCCCGCGGCAAGCACCTGCTGATGCGGCTGGCAGGACCCGCCCAGGAGCGGCTAACCATCCACTCGCACCTGAAGATGGAGGGCAGCTGGCAGGTCTACCCGCCGGGCGGCCGGTGGCGGAAGGCGGGGTTCACGGCCCGGTGCGTGCTTCGCACCGCCGCGGCAGACGCCGTCGGATTTTCCCTTGGCCTGCTTGAGGTGATCAAGACCAGCGAGGAGGACAAGGCTGTGGGCTTCCTTGGCCCGGACCTGCTGGGTCCGGACTGGGACCCGGCCGAGGCGGAGCGGCGCGTGTCGGCGAAACCGGACGTGCCGGTGGGCGTGGCCCTGCTGGACCAGAGCAACCTCGCGGGCATTGGGAACATCTACCGCTGCGAGGTGTGCTTCCTGGCCGGCATCCACCCGGCGTCGCCCGCCTCCGCGGTGAAGGACTGGCCGGCCATGTTCGCGGACGCCAAGCAGCTGCTCGAGGCAAACCTCGGACCGGGCCGCAGGACCACCCTGCTCAACGCCCGCGGAACCCCCGTGGGCCGGGCAGCCGGCCGGCCGGGCTACTGGGTGTACCGGCGCGAGCACCAGCCGTGCCTGCGCTGCCGGACCCCCATCCGGCACGGCGTGCTGGGGAAGACCGTGCCGGGCACACGCGGCAACAGTGGTGCGGGCATGGCCGCGGCGGAGAGCCGTGGTGGCCCGGGCGCGGGAAGTACGCCCGCGGTCACCGAGGAACGCGACATCTACTTCTGCCCCAAGTGCCAGCCCCTGCTGGACGGCGCCTAAGCCTGAGGTTGATGAGGCACCAGGACACGCCCGAGGCTCTGGGACACACAAACGGCACGAGGACGCGCACATGTGAGCGTCCTCGTGCCGTTTGCGCGTCCACAGAGAAAATGCGCGTCAGGAGGCGGCGACACGTTCCTCCGGCTGGTCCTCTCGGTCCGCGGACTCTGGATCGGCGGCTTTGCCGGTGCCGCTCAAGGTTCCTCCGGCGGCCGCCGGTTCCCGGGCAGGCACCATGAAGTACGGCAGCAGGAGCTGGACCAGCGGGCCGATCGCCAGGGCATAGACCACGGTACCCACGCCGACCGAGCCGCCCAGGAGCCAGCCCGCACCGAGCACCACCACCTCGATTAGTGTCCGCGACAGGCGCACGGACCAGCCCGTGCGCCGGGCAAGGCCGGTCATGAGACCGTCGCGGGCGCCGGGGCCGAAGCGGGCGCCGATGTAGCACGCGGAGGCAATCCCGTTGAGCACCACCGCACCGCCCAGCATCGCGATCTGGCCGCCAAGGTGGGAGAACGCGGGGATCAGGGCGAGCCCGACGTCGGCAAACACGCCCACCAGGATGGCATTGCAGAGTGTGCCGAAACCCGGCCATTGACGCAGCGGAATCCACAGCAGGAGCACCAGGAAGCTGACGATGATGACCACGACGCCGATGCTCAGGCCTGTCTTCCCGGCGACGCCCTGGTGGAACACGTCCCAGGGGTCCAGCCCGAGCCCGGCCCGGATGAACAGGGCCAGCGAAATGCCGTACATGGCGAGGCCGGTGAAGAGCTGTGTGAGTCTGCGGATCATCATTGAACCATCCTGCGGCAGAACTGGCCTTGTTTTCCATGGCCAGTTTGAAATACTGGCCTCATGTCCGGATCACTCACGCCCACCGCCCTCGCCCGTCTCCTGGGCCAGTGGCACCACGGCAACGCCCCCGCCTACCGCGAGCTCGCCGACGTCGTGCGTCTTCTGGTCCTTGACGGGCGCATCCCGCTCGGCACGGCACTGCCCAGCGAACGGACGCTGTCCGCCACCCTCGCCGTCAGCCGCACCACCGTGACGGCGGCATATTCCAGCCTGCGCGAACAGGGGTTCCTGAGCAGTGGCCAGGGAACGCGCGGCCGCACCTGCCTGCCGCGGACGGCATACGCGGCGGGTCAGGGGCGGGACTCGCGGGCCGCGTTGTTGGGGGCTCCGGGCCTGGCTGTCCCCGACGGCGTCATCGACCTGGCGTACGCGTCGCTCCCCGCCAGCGGTGAGGCGGTCCACCAGGCCTTCGCCGCGGCCATCACCGAACTGCCCGCCCTGCTGCCCGGCTTCGGCTACGACGCCCTCGGCGTGCCGGCACTTCGGGAGGCGATTGCCGGCGATTATGCCGACGCCGGCGTGCCCACCACGGCCGGGCAGATCCTGGTGACGTCCGGCGCGCAGCATGCCCTCAACATCGTGCTGCGGGCGCTGGTCGGCAAGCAGGACAAGGTCCTCGTCGAGCAGCCGACCTACCCCAACGCGCTCGACGCCATCCGCTCGACCGGCTGCCGCATGATGCCGGCGCCCCTTCCGCCCGCACCCGAGCGGGGCTGGGACCTGGACGCGATCGAGTCGGCCCTGATGCAGCAGCGCCCCCGCATGTTCTATACGGTCCCGGATTTCCACAACCCCACCGGCCGGCTGATGCCGGACGCGCAGCGCCGCCGGCTGGTCCGCGCCGCCGCGGCGTCGGGCACGGTCCTGGTGGTGGATGAGACGCTCCGTGCGCTGAATCTCGACGGCGGCACAACGGCTCCGCTGGCTTCGTTCAGTTCGTCGGTGGTATCCATCGGCTCGCTGAGCAAGTCCCACTGGGCGGGCATGCGCACGGGCTGGATCCGTGCGTCGGAGGGTCTGGTCCAGCGGTTCGCGGCGGTCCGGACCACGATGGATCTGGGCGGTCCTGTGGTGGAGCAGCTTGCGGCGGCGCACCTTGTGCGGAACCTGGCCGACCCCTTGCCCGCCCGCCTGTCCGCGCTCCGCGAGAACCGTTCCGCGCTGCTGGAGCTGCTCAAGGCCCACCTGCCGCGGTGGGAGGCGGAAAGGCCCGACGGCGGCCTGGCGGTCTGGTGCCGCCTGCCCTCACCCAGCAGCACGGCCCTGACGGTAATCGCCCCGGACTTCGGAATCCGCCTCGCTGCCGGGCCGCGCTTCGGCATGGGCGGGGTGTTCGAGAACTTCCTCCGTATTCCGTTCACACTGCCGCCGGAGCAACTGGAAACCGCAGTCCTCGCGCTGCGGGCTGCCCACGAGAGGCTGGATGCGGCCCCGCAGCTGCGGCGGACCCTCAGGGACTCCCCCGCCGCCGCCATCGCCTAGGTGTATTGACCACAGGCGTTAGTGACAGTCGGCGGGGACTGGGGACACACTTCCGCCCCCACGACTCGGATAGTGCCTCGCGACACCGAAAGGGCCCGGCGACGCGAAAAGCGCCCGGCGACACGGGAATTCGGGTGTCCCGCGGCAAGATGCGCGTCGCCCGGCGGATAGCGCGTCGCAGGGCGGGAAGCTGCCTCAGTTCACGCCGTGCCGGCCGGCCGTCTGCCTGCGCCGGGTGCCGCCGGCCGCCCGATGCGCTGCCGCGCCGTGTTGGTGCCAGGGCCGACGGCCACCTGCGCCGTGGCCTTGGCCAGGCCAAAGAGCGGCATGCCGTTGTAGATGGTCTCGATCCCCTCGGCAGGCACGTGGTACGTCTCATGCCACACGCCCACATCCCCCGAACCGGCCACTTCCTTCATGAACCGGCGCCACGGCTCGAGGTGCGGGGAGTCCCGGTCCGCCGCAAACTTCTGCAGGTGCTCCGGGCTTTCCCAGTAGCTGACCATGACGGTGGTGCGCCCAAACCACTGTTCGCACCCCAGCATGCCCGACGCCGGGTTCCCGGCGAGGTCGCGGAGCATCCGGGGCATTGCCGCGGCGACCTTGGCCACCGTTCCCACCTTCCACCACCGGTTCGCACGCATGCCGATGAGGAAGACGGTCACGGACCCGCGCTGGACGTCCGCGGTGAAGCGGCCCGGATATGCGTTCTGACTCATGGGGACTTTCTCACTTCCGGAACCACGTTCCCTGGAATGGTGTGTCGATGCTAGATAACAACGTTTTATAACCTTGTTACGAAACGATGTTATGAAACAATGGAACCCATGGCAAGACCTGTACTTCATAACGAGGCGCTCCGGGAGGAGCTTCTCACCGCCACGGCCGACCTCGTCGCCAGCGAGGGGCCCGGCCGGGTGACACTGCGCGACGTGGCAGCAGCCGCGCAGACATCCACCACCGCCATCTACTCGCTCTTCGGCGGGAAATCCCAGCTCCTGACCGCCGTGATGGACCATGGATTCCAGTCCTTCCACGATTCCCAGCAAGCCGCCGCACCCGGCGGACTCCGCAGCCTCGGAGTCGCATACCGGACCTGGGCTTTGGAGCACCAGGCGCTGTACCGCCTGATGTTCGGCGGTGCCATGGCGGCCTACACCGAGTGCCAGCCAAGCCCCGAGGTCGCCGCCGGTGCCATGGCGCCGCTGGTTGAGGCGGTGGCGTCGGCACAGTCCGCCGGCACCTTGCTGCAGGCACCGGTGGAAGCAGTTGCCACGGCCATCTGGGGACAGGTCCATGGCCTCGTGAGCCTGGAACTGGCGCGCGTCGGCCCACCGGAAACCGACTGGCCGGCGGCGTACTCCTCCGCGCTGGACGCGATGATCCGCGGCTGGACGGCCTGAGCCAGCGGACCCTGAGCCAGTGGACTAGGCGTAGACCTTACCGAGGTACGCACCCCAGGCCTGGGCGGTGGCCCCGGAATCGCCGCTGCCGCTGAAGTCGTGGACGGTCATGCCGACGGGTGCGCCGAACGCATTACGGCCGAAGAAGCGGTAGAGGGTGTCCACGGTCCGGAGGCCCAGGAAGTTCGCGTTGGAAAAGTCCACCTGCCCCGTGAGCCGCCCAACGCCGTCGACCTCCACATCAAAAGCGTCGCCCTGGGACGCGCCGTCCACGCCGAGCGCCTTCTTGAGCCGGGCAAAGCCGTCAGGCGTCTGCGACGCGGCCGGCGCCTGGATGTCCGTGAAAACCACAGGCTGACCGTCGAAGTGCTGCAGGTACTGGCCCAGGGTGTGGAGGTAGAACTCGGTGTGCTTGCTGGCGCCGTCGTACTGCTGATCCCAGTCGTCCGCGAAGATGCCGCTGTGGACGTAGTGGAGCCTGGCCCGGCCGCCGTCGACCGGCTCCAGCACGTGCTCGAGCTGATTGAACCAGCCGTCCGGACCGTCCATCCGCGAGACCAGGTGGTGCGGATACTCCTCAACGGTCTTCACGTCCGGCCACTGGTCGGTCGGGAACATCCAGCCCGGGGTGCCCTTGGTGACGGCTTCCCAGACCCGTTCCGGGGTGCCTGGCAGCTCGGTGTCAAAAACAATCTCGAATTTCCGGTCGTCAGTCATTGTCCTGCTCCTTGGCTGGGATGGTTTTGGTTGAGTCTTGCGTTTCCGGCTTGAGTGCCGGGTGAAGCGCGACGACGAGCCGGTGCTTCCGTCCGCCGGCACCGGCATGGTGGTACTTGTCCACGAGCCGGGTGACCGCCACGCCGAGGTCCTCAGCGAAGGCGGCCCGGTCCGCGGCCGTGCGGAAGGTGATTTCGCCGTCGATGGCGAACGTGGCCAGCTTCTGCCGCGCGGCAGCAGCACCGGCAATGAGCTTCCCCATTTCCTGGACCATGCGGCCGGCGAGCGCCAGCAGCCAGAAGGCCGAGAACCGGTCCGCAAAACGGCGCGGGTCCGGCGCCACCGACTGAAGCGCCACCGGGGAGATGAGGTAGGAGGCAGCGGTGGCCCGCAGCACGCGCTCGGTGACGTTGCCCTTCCGGCGTTCCTCCACCAGCTCCACGAGGCCGTGCCGCTCGAGTGCCTTGAGGTGGTAGTTCACCTTCTGCCGCGGCAACCCCACCTTCGCGGCGAGCTGCGTGGCCGAGCCGGGCTCGGCCAGCTCCTGGAGGATCCGCGTCCGGATGGGATCCAGCGAAGCCTCCGCCGCCGCCGGGTCCTCGATCACTTCGATGTCCAACATGCTTCAAGTATCTTCACCGACAATTTTATTTGTCAAGAACTTTTTTATCATCCGTTGCCGTTTCGACGGTTCCCTGCCCGCACGACGGCACGGACCGTCGTATGCGCAGGGAACCGTCGAAACGGGGGGACCGGGCCGGGGGCCGGGAAGCGAGCAGGAACCGGGCGCAAAGTAGAATGGACCGGTGATGCAATCCCCCCTTCCCGTGCGCGACGGCGTGAACGCGACCCGCCTGCGCCTCCCGGACGAGGGCCCGTGGGACACCGCAATGGACTACATGATGCACCGCTGGGGCCACATCGACCCCCAGGGCATCGAGGACAGGTTCGACGCCGGCGAGATCGTGGGCGAGGGCGGCATCCCCCTGCACCGCGGCACCAGGCTCGAGGACCACACCTTCATCTGGTACTACCGCACGCTCCCGCCGGAAACCCGGCTGCCCGTGGAGCTGAGCATCCTGCACCAGGACGAGCACATCCTCGTGGTGGACAAGCCCCACTTCCTGCCCACCACCCCGGGCGGCACCTACATCCAGGAATCCGCCCTCGTCCGGCTCCGGAACCAGCTGGACCTGCCGGACCTGATCCCCATGCACCGCCTGGACCGCATGACCGCCGGCATCCTCCTGCTGTCGACGAACCCGGAGACCCGCGGTAAGTACCAGGTGCTGTTCGAGAAGCGCCAGGTCCAGAAAGAGTACGAGTGCGTGTCCGCCGCAGAACCGGCCGCCGGGCATCCCGCCGTCGGCTTCCCGGTGGTGGTCCGCAACCGGATGACCAAGTCCCGCAGCTATCTCCTGGCGGAGGTGATCGAGGGCGAGGCGAATGCGGAGACCCGCATCGACCTGCTGCGGACGTTCGACGGAGGTGATCCCCGCCGCACATCAGCCGGGGCCGGCCGCCTTGGCCTGTACCGGCTCGAACCGCACTCCGGGAAGACGCACCAGCTCCGGGTGCACATGGCCTCGCTGGGGCTGGGCATCCTGCACGATTCGTTCTATCCCGAGCTGCTGGACAAGGCGCCGGACGACTACACGAAGCCGCTCCAGCTGCTGGCCCGCGGCATCCGGTTCGTGGACCCCATCACCAAGGCGCCGGTCGAGTACCGCAGCCGGCTCCAGCTGAGCGGAGTCCGCTAGCCAGCACCCTCAAGGACATCCCGGAAGACCGCCACGGTTTCCGGGCTGAAGAGCACAAACTCCACGAGCTCCACGCCGCCTTCGGTAGAGCGGGCGCCATAGGACCGGACAGCGTCGAAAGCAACCTGCGCCACCTGGCGGGCGTCCCACCCATAGACCCCGGCGCTCACCGCGGGAAACGCCAGCGACCGGACCCCGAGGCCCTCTGCAACCCGCAAGCTCTCGGTGAAGCACGATGCCAGCAGCGCAGGGTTGGTCTGCCCTGCGTTGCGGTTGGGGCCGACGGTGTGGATGACCCATTGTGCCGGCAGGCCGAACCCGGGTGTGGCCACGGCAGCCCCCACCGGCAGCCCGTCCCGGAGCGTCGTCGCCATCAGCTCGCGGCAGGCGGCCAACAGTTCCGGCCCTGCGGCTCTGTGGATCGCCCCGTCCACGCCGCCGCCTCCCAGCAGCGAGGAGTTGGCCGCATTCACCACCGCGTCCACTGGCCGTCCGGTGATGTCACCCTCAACGATCTCTATCCGCATGCAGCCAGTGTGGCACTGTCCCCCGCCCAGGCGTAGAGGGTCCGCCGGCGTTCCGTGTGCGGTACGTTGTGCAGATGGACTTCGGCAATCCGGACACGTGGAGCACTGCGATCTACTTCTGGATCATTCCCGCTGTCCTCGGCGATGCCATCTTTCCGCCGATCCCGTCCGAGATGGTGCTGATCACGGGCGGTGCCCTGTCCGCCGCGGGCCGGGCCAACCTGTTCCTGGTCGGCGCCCTGTCCGCCACCGCATCATGGCTGGGCGACATGGTGGTGTTCCAGCTGTTCAAGCGCCGGCTGAGCCACATCCTGGACCGCTGGACCTGGGGCCGGAAAGTCCACCGCGGCATCCACGAGGCTATCGCCAAGGCGGGCCGGTCCTCCGCCTACGGAACGATCATCGGCGCCCGGTTCATCCCGGGAGGGCGGCTTGCGACGTCGGCCGCCGCGGGCATCGCCGACGTCTCCACCCGGGGCTTCAGCCTGTGCGCCGGGCTGGGGGCCGTGCTGTGGGCGACGTGGCTCGTGGGCCTCGGCTACTTCACGGGCTCCACCACGCGGCTGCCGTTCTGGGCGAGTTCGCTGATCGGGGTGGCTGTCGGCCTGGTGATCGGCGCCGTCGTGGGCCTGATCGTCACCCGCCGGCGCGGCGACAGGTCCCCGGTGGACGAACCGGGCAGCGCCCCCGAGCCGGGCACCCAGGCTCCGGGCGCCTGAGCCTTCAACACCCAAGGTTAGACGGGCGCCCAGCGGCCGCGGCTGCGGCGGAGCACCGAAAGCGAGCCTGTCAGCGCAACGCGTTCGACGGCGTCGCGCATCACGGCTGCCGATTCCAACGCCGCGCTGTTCTCACTGTTGTATTCGGCGGGCTCCACGAGGAACCGCAGGTTCAGCTGCGGCACGCCGCCGGCCAGCTCCAGCTGGTGCGACTCCACATGGTGCCGCGACCCCAGCACCTCCACAGCGGTGTCCATCACGGCTTCGGGAGGGTTGCCCGGCTTCAGCCCGGTGATCTTGAGTCTGGTCTGGAAGGACGGCATCCTCCAACCCTAGCGCCGGGTGTGGCAGCCACAGCGCGAACGGCACTTGAGGCCCCAAATTCCGGCGCCCAGGGGCCTCAACTGTACGTTCGCGCCGGGGAGCGGCGGGCGGGGTTTGGGCGGTTGCGTTTTGTCTGGCGCGAGCCTATCTTGGCAGGAAGGGGCGCGATCATGCACGAACTCTCCATCACGCAGGGCCTTGTCGACGCCGTTCTCAACCGCACAGGCGAACGGACGGTCACGGCGGTCAACCTGAGGATCGGCCCCCTTTCGGGCGTACTGGCTGATGCGGTGCGCTTTTGTTTTGACGTGGCGGCGGCGGGCACTCCGCTGGCCGGCGCGCGGCTGCACATCGATGAACCGCAGGGCCGGGGGCGGTGCCGCAGCTGCCAGGACGAATTTTCCCTGAGCGATCTCATACTGCTTTGCCCTTGCGGAAGCGCGGACGTCGAAGTCCTCAGCGGCCGTGAGCTGATGCTGATGTCCGTGGAGGTGGCATAGGACATGTGTACAACATGCGGTTGCGGCGACGAGGCCGGCACCCGCATCTCAAACCTTGCAGGCGAACTGCAGACACCCGGGCCGGGGCACGTGCACAGCCATGCCGACGAGCACGGGCGCATCTATACCCACGAGCACGCAGACTCCCCTGACCACCACCACGGGCAGGCCAACGGGCACCGTCATGCGGAGCCGGGCACGGAGACCATCGTGCTCGAACAGAACCTGCTGGCCAAGAACGACCTGCTGGCCGCCACGAACCGCGGCTGGCTTGCCGGCCGGGGAGTCCGCGCGTTCAACGTCATGAGTTCACCGGGCGCGGGCAAGACCACCCTCCTGGTCCGCACCCTGACGGAGCTCGGCGGACGCCTGAACGCGGGCGTCATCGAAGGTGACCAGGAGACATCCCTCGACGCGGACCGCATCCGCGCCACCGGGCGCCCCGTCATCCAGATCAACACCGGAGCGGGCTGCCACCTCGACGCCGACATGCTCCGGCACGGCCTTGATGCGCTGTCCCCGGAACCGGGCTCAACGGTCTTCATTGAAAATGTGGGCAACCTCGTCTGCCCCGCGCTTTTTGACCTCGGCGAAACGGCCAAGGTGGTGATCGTCTCGGTAACGGAAGGTGATGACAAACCCCAGAAATATCCGCACATGTTCATGGCAGCCGACCTCGTGATCGTCAACAAGTCGGACCTGCTCCCCTACGTTGACTTCGACATCGACCAGTGCCTGCGGCGCGTCCGGCAGATCAATCCGCGGGCCGAATTCCTTACGCTGTCCGCCACCACCGGCGAAGGCCTCGCCGCCTGGTACGGCTGGCTCGACGGCGCCACCTCCTCCGCGGCGGCGCCAACCCCCGGGGCCTCCCGGCCTGAACCCCTGGCCGGTTCCCTGACAGAAGCACACTGAACCCCGCAAGGGGCACTGAAAGAGGCAACGATGCCTACGGAAACTTCCCTTAAGGCCGAAGAAGCCCTCATCCACGTGCTGTGGATCAATGCAGGGCTCAGTTGTGACGGCGACTCGGTGGCGCTGACCGCGGCCACCCAGCCGAGCGTCGAGGAGATCGCCCTCGGGGCGCTGCCCGGCCTGCCGAAGATCGCCATGCACTGGCCACTGATCGACTTTGAATGTGGCCCGCAGGAAGGGGCCGACGATTTTCTGGAATGGTTCCGCAAGGCGGACCGCGGCGAACTGGAGCCGTTCGTGCTGGTGGTGGAGGGCTCCATCCCCAACGAGAAACTCCATGACCCCGGCGGCTACTGGTGCGGGTTCGGCAATGACCTCGAGACCGGGCAGCCGATCACCACCAGCGAGTGGCTGGACCGCCTGGCTCCCAAGGCCACGGCCATCATCGCCGCCGGAACGTGCGCCACCTACGGCGGCATCCACGCCATGGCGGGCAACCCGACCGGCGCCATGGGCGTGCCGGACTACCTCGGCTACGACTGGAAGTCCAAGGCCGGCATTCCCATCGTGTGCGTGCCCGGCTGCCCGATCCAGCCTGACAACCTTTCCGAAACCATGACCTACCTGCTCTACCAGGCCACCGGCCAGGCACCAATGATTCCGCTGGATGAGGCATTGCGCCCCACGTGGCTGTTCGGCAAGACGGTCCACGAGGGCTGCGACCGGGCCGGCTACTACGAGCAGGGCGACTTCGCCACCGAGTACGGTTCCCCCAAGTGCATCGTCAAGCTCGGCTGCTGGGGTCCCGTGGTGAAGTGCAACGTGCCCAAGCGCGGCTGGATGAACGGCATCGGCGGCTGCCCCAACGTCGGCGGCATCTGCATCGGCTGCACCATGCCCGGCTTCCCGGACAAGTTCATGCCGTTCATGGATGAGCCTCCCGGCGGCAAGTTTTCCACCAGCACCATCAGGCCCTACGGCTCCGCCATCCGGACCCTGCGGGGCATCACAACGCACACCCTGGACCAGGAGCCCAAGTGGCGCCGGCCCGGACCTGAGCTCCTCACCGGGGCCCGGCGCACCTGGTAACCCACCCACGTCCAGACAGGCGAAGACAATGACGTCAACAATTCCCATGGGTTCCGGAAGCGGAACGGGCAACAACAACCTGGTGGAGATGAACTGGGACCCGATCACCAGGATCGTCGGCAGCCTCGGCATCTATACCAAGATCGATTTCGAAAACAACCAGGTGGTGGAGTGCAAGAGCACGTCCTCGATCTTCCGCGGCTACTCCCTCTTCATGAAGGGCAAGGACCCGAGGGACGCCCACTTCATCACCAGCCGCATCTGCGGGATCTGCGGCGACAACCACGCCACCTGCTCCTGCTACACGCAAAACATGGCCTACGGCGTCAAGCCCCCGAACCTGGGGGAATGGATCGTCAACCTGGGCGAGGCCGCCGAGTACATGTTCGACCACAACATCTTCCAGGAGAACCTGGTCGGCGTGGACTACTGCGAAAAGATGGTCTCCGAAACCAACCCCGGTGTCCTGGCCAAGGCGGAAAACACCAGGGCACCGCACGAGGCTGACCACGGCTACCGGACCATCGCCGACATCATGCGCTCGCTGAACCCGTTCACCGGCGAGTTCTACCGGGAAGCCCTGCAGGTCAGCCGCGCAACCCGTGAAATGTTCTGCCTCATGGAAGGCCGCCACGTGCACCCCTCCACGCTGTACCCGGGCGGCGTGGGAACAGTAGCCACCATCCAGCTGATGACGGACTATCTCACCCGGCTCATGCGCTACGTCGAGTTCATGAAGAAGGTCGTCCCCATGCACGACGACCTGTTCGACTTCTTCTACGAGGCTCTGCCGGGCTACGAACAGGTAGGGCTGCGGCGGACGCTGCTGGGCTGCTGGGGATCACTGCAGGACCCGGACTACTGCAACTTCGAGTACAAGGACATGACCGAGTGGGGCCGGAAGATGTTCGTCACGCCCGGCGTGGTGGTGGACGGCCAGCTGGTCACCACCGACCTGGTGCGCATCAACCTGGGCCTGCGGATCATGCTCGGTTCCTCGTACTACGAGGACTGGGAAGGCCAGGAAATGTTCGTCACGCACGATCCGCTGGGCAACCCGGTGGACCGCAGGCACCCCTGGAACCAGCACACCAACCCGCGGCCGCAGAAGCGCGACCTCGAAGACAAGTACAGCTGGGTCATGTCCCCGCGCTGGTTCGACGGACAGGACAACCTCGCACTGGACACCGGCGGCGGCCCGCTTGCAAGGCTCTGGGCCACGGCGCTCGCCGGACTCGTGGACATCGGCTACATCAAGGCCACCGGCACGAGCGTACAGATCAACCTGCCAAAGACCGCGCTGAAGGGACCTGTCACCTTCGAGTGGAAGATCCCGCAGTGGAGCAACACGCTCGAACGCAACCGCGCCCGCACCTACTTCCAGGCCTACGCCGCGGCCGCTGCGCTGCACTTCGCGGAAAAGGCCCTCGAGGAAATCCGCGCCGGCCGCACCAAGACCTGGGAAACGTTCGAGGTCCCGGATGAAGGCATCGGCTGCGGCTTCACCGAGGCGGTCCGCGGTGTCCTGTCCCACCACATGGTGATCCGCGACGGCAAGATCGCCAACTACCACCCCTACCCGCCCACGCCCTGGAACGCCAGCCCCACCGATTCCAACGGCGTGGCCGGTCCGTATGAGGACGCGGTCCAGGGACAGCCGATCTTCGAGGAGAACGACCGGGAGCACTTCAAGGGCATTGACATCATGCGCACCGTCCGCAGCTTCGACCCCTGCCTGCCCTGCGGTGTCCACATGTACCTGGGCAACGGGCAGACGCTGGACATGCTGCACTCCCCCACCCAGACCCTGACCGGCGAGTAGGCCATGCCCGGCGGGGACCGGCCGCCGCTGCAGAACGGCGACCAGATCGGCACACTCCTCGATGCCCTCGGCTCCGGCGGGGCGGTGGCCCGCGGCCGTGCCGAGGACCTGGTCCGGCAGGTGACAGACCTCTACGGGGCGGGGCTGCAGCGGATCATGGAGATCCTGCAGGCCCAGGGAAAGCTCGACGACGACACGCTGGAAGCGCTGACCGCGGACAGCCTGGTGGCCGGGCTCCTGGTGATCCACGGGCTGCACCCCCATTCGATGGAGGCGCGGGTGGCCGCGGCGCTGGACAGCGTCCGGCCCTACCTGGGCTCCCACGGCGGCGACGTGGAGCTGGAAGGCATCAGCCCCGACGGCGTGGTGCGGCTCAAGCTGCTGGGCACCTGCCAGGGCTGCCCGTCGTCGTCCGTCACCCTCAAGTACGCCGTCGAGGAGGCCATCCAGAACGCCGCCCCGGAAGTGACGGCGATCGACGTCGTCGAGGCGGAAAAGCAGCCGGGTGCGCCGGCATTGATTCCGGTGGACTCGCTGCTGGTCCGGGTGAATAATCCGGCGGGCGGCACGCCCGCGGAATCGTGGCACGACATGTCCGGCGGCACGTGGGAACCCGTTCCGGAGATCGCCGGGCTCGAACCCGGCGAGGTGGCAGGTTTCCTCGTCGGCGGCTACGCCGTGCTGGCCTGCCGGACAGGTCAGGACATCTACGCGTACCGGGACTATTGCCCGCGCTGCACCGGCTCGATGGCCGGCGCTGTGCTGCAGCGCGCCCTCGCGGCGCCGGTTGGCGGCGGCCTGCTCACCTGCCCCACCTGCCGCGGCCACTTTGATGTGCGGCGGGCGGGGATGTGCCTCGAGGACAAGGGCCTGCACCTGGAGCCGCTTCCGCTGCTGGTCCGGAACGGCGTGATGTCCGTGGCGGTCCCGACGGCGTCCGTGCAGTCCGTGCCGCTGCCGGTTCCACCGGTCCCGTTGACGCCGGCGGCCGTGACCCCGGTGCAGGCACTCCCGGTGGTGACACCGGCCGGACTGGACAGTCCGCCGAAGCCCGAACCTGCAGAGCCCGGACCGCCGGCCAGGGAGCCTGCTGCAGTATCTGTGGCCGCAGCCTCCGTCGCGGCTGCGTCAGTCGTGGCAGCGTCCGTTGTGGGAGCGTCCGTTGTGGGAGCGGTCGCGGCAGACTCTGCGCCGCCGGAAGCGGCCTCAGAGTCGGCCGCCGTAGCTCCGGCACCGCACGCAGCCGCGGGACAGGACCGCTGAGATGAGCGTGGGGAACGGAGGAGGTACAGGTCGCGGTGCGGGAACCGGCCAGGCGAGCGGCGCCTTGCCGGTGGCCCTGTTGCGGCGGATTTCCGCGAACCGGCCCGCTCCCGCGGCCGGGGAATGCTGCGAAATGTGCGGCGAACCGATTCCCGACGCGCACCAGCACGTGGTGGACCTGGAGAGCCACGCGATGATGTGCACCTGCCGGCCCTGCTACCTCCTCTTCACAGACGCCACCGCGCACATGCGCTACCGCTCGGTGCCTGATAGGTACCTCTCCTTCCCCGACTTCGATCTCGGCCCGGGGCAGTGGGACGAACTGGAAATTCCGGTGGGCCTTGCCTTCTTCTTCCGCAGTTCCAAACTCGGCCGCACGGTGGCGTTCTACCCTGGTCCGGCGGGGGCCACGGAATCGGAACTGCCTCTCGCGGCGTGGGACGCGGTGCTGGCCTGCAGCCCGGCCCTCGGCCTGGCGGCGCCGGACACCGAGGCGCTGCTGATCCGCGGTCCGGGTCCGGGCAGGTCCGCAGCGGACTGCCACCTCGTTCCGGTGGATGCCTGCTACGAGTTGGTGGGCCGGCTGCGCCGCCTCTGGCGGGGGTTCGACGGCGGCCAGGAGGCACGTGATGAGCTCGCCGCCTTCTTCGACAGGATTGGCCGCCGCAGTGTTCCGGCCCCGGCAGACTCCGACGGCGCACCCGCTTCCGGCGCAGCGGCTTCCGGCAGTACTGCTTCCGGCAACGAGGCATCACCCGGCACTGGAGGCTACAGGTGACCGAACTTTCCTTCGCCGTCCTGGAGATCCGGCCCGAGCCCTACGCCGCCGCCCCGCAGCTGACGGCCAGGCTGCAGGTGACGGAAGGCACCGGTGCGGTGGTGCACGCCGTGGCGCTGCGCTGCCAGGTGCGGATCCTGCCCCAGCGCCGCGGCTACGCGCCCGGGGAGGAGACCGGCCTCCTGGACCTCTTCGGAGACCGCGGCCGCTGGCCCACCACGCTCAAGTCGTTCGTCTGGTTGCAGTGCAGCACCATGGTGCAGGGCTTCACGGGCAGCACGGAGGTGGACCTGCCGCTGCCCTGCACCTTCGATTTCGACGTGGCCGCCGCCAAATACCTGCACGCCCTGCACGACGGCGAGATACCGCTGGAGCTGCTGTTCTCCGGCACCGTCTTCACCAAGGGGCAGACCGGGTTCACGGTGGAACAGGTGCCGTGGGACCTCGAGGCGTCCTACCGGCTGCCTGTCGCCGCCTGGCGCAGCCTGATGGACCAGTATTTCCCCAATGCGGGATGGATCCGCCTGGACCGCGACGTCCTGGCCGCCCTCGCCCGGTACAAGTCCTCACGGGGCCTCACGTCCTGGGAAGCCACGATGGAGAAACTGCTCGCCCAGGCCGCCGCCGATGTATCCGGGGATCGGCCATGAACACCGGTCTGGCCCTAGCCCGCGCAGTCGCCGACGCCGTCCTTTACGAGGGCTACCTGCTCTACCCCTACCGCGCCTCCTCCCAGAAGAACCAGGCCCGCTGGCAGTTCGGGATCCTGGGTCCCCCGGGCGCCGCGGCGGACGGCAGCGGGGAGGAACCGTCCATGTCCGCCGACTGCCTGCTCGCCCCCGGAGCCCGGGTCGGGCTGGACATCCACTTCCGCTTCCTGCAGCTGCAGACGCGCACGGCAGAAATAGCGGACGACGGCGGCGGGTTCACTCCCGTGGACAGCCTCGCCGTTGGCGGGGCGAACTGGCTGAGCTGGGACGAGGCAGTCGAGCAGGAAAAGGTCTTCGGCCCGTTCTCCGCGGCCCAGCTCCGGGCCGGACTGGTCCTGACCGTGGACGTTCCGGAGGGTGTCGACGTCGAGGAACTCAAGGACGGCGGCGGGCGTCCGGCCGGCCGACTGGTGCGCCGCCGTCGTGCTCTTCGCGGTGAACTGCGGCTCAACGCCGCCGAAGCTACCGGCGGGCTGCTGCGGCTCAGCGTCACCGCTGCCAACACGGCCGGTCCCGTGCCAGCCAATCCCGTGCCGTCCGGTGGCCGGCCTGCCAATGCCCTGCCGGCCGGGAACCGGCAGGACGCGATTGCGGCCTCCTTCATCGGGGCGCACCTGCTGCTCGGTGTGCGGGACGGGGATTTCATCTCCCTGCTGGACCCGCCGCCGTGGGCGCAGACGGCAGCCGGACTGTGTTCCCAGCACCGCTGCTGGCCCGTGCTGGCCGGCCCCGAAGGCCAAACCGACGTGCTGCTGATCTCGCCCATCATTCTCTACGACCACCCCGCCGTGGCCCCGGAAAGTTCGGTGGCGCTCTACGACTCCACCGAGATCGACGAGATCCTCACGCTGCGGGTGCTGACGCTGACCGACGAGGAAAAGACCGAGGCGCGGGCGACGGACCCGCGGGCTGCCGCCGTTATCGACCGCTGCGAGGCAATGTCGCCGGAGGACCTCCGGCAGTTGCACGGCGCCCTCCGGAACCCGCACGCATTCGCGCCAGATCCTTCTGAGTCATGGACCACGGCGGGCGGGGACGTTCCCTGGTGGAATCCCGAAGCGGAGGCCAGCGTCCGGCCGGACGAGGACGCCGTCGTGATCAACGGCGTCGCGGTGGCGCGCGGCAGCAGGGTGAGGGTGCACCCGAAGCGCCGCGCCGATGCCCAGGACCTGTTTTTCGGCGGGCAGACCGGGCGGGTCACCAGCGTGCATTTCGACGTCGACGGCAGCACCCACGTCGGGCTCGTCCTTGAGCAGGATCCGGCGGCGGATCTCCATGAGGGCTACGGCCGGTCCTTCTACTATGCGCCCGACGAACTGGAACCGCTGGACGGAAAGGAACCCCCGCAATGAAGGCAATAGGAACGGCCACAGTTTCAGTGCTGGCAGTGATGGCACTGTGGGGCATCTACGTCGGGATCCGTGCAGTTCCGGATATCCGGCGGTACATGAAAGTGCGGCGGATGTGACCGCCGCCAGCGTCCTCGTGGCCGGCGTCGGGAACATGTTCCTGCACGACGACGGCTTCGGTCCCGAGGTGGCGCGGCACCTGGCCGCCCAGCCGCAGCCGCTCGCCCCTGGCGTCCGGGTGGTGGACTACGGCATCCGCGGCATGCACCTTGCCTACGATCTCCTGGCCGGCGTCGACACCCTGGTCCTCGTGGACACGGTGCCGCCCGACGGGGTCTCGGCCCCCGGCAGCATCCGCGTGCTGGAGGTCAGCTCGGCGGACCTGGACAGCAGGGCCTCGTTTGACCCGCACGGCATGGACCCGGCGGCCGTGCTGGTCCGGCTTCGGTCGATGGGCGGCGGCTTGCCTGCCACGTATGTGGTGGGCTGTGTCCCCGCAGACCTGTCCGAGGGCATCGGCCTCTCTCCGGCGGTGGCTGCGGCGGTGCCCGAGGCTGCCGCCGCCGTCGGGTCCCTGCTCGGCCAGCAGTCTTCCGCTCCAAACCGGTCGTCCACTTCTACGTAAGGCGGTGTCCGCACATGTGCCTCGGAATCCCCGGCAGGGTCGTCGAGCTCCTCGAGGGCTACGGCGGTCAGCTCGCACTGGCCGATGTGGCCGGAGTGCAGCGGAAAATCAACATCGGGCTGCTGGATGAGGGCCCCCTGGAACCCGGCACCTGGGTCCTGATCCACATGGGCTTCGCGCTGGAACGCGTGGACGCCGCGGGCGCGGAACAGGCCATGGACGGACTGGAACTGATGGGCCGCCCGGCGGACACCCCGCCCGGACCCGAGCCGGCACAACCACCACAAGGAGAACAGCATGTCACCCACGAACCAGCCTGATTCCGACGGCAGGGCCAAGGACGAGGGCACGGCACCAGGTACGGCGCGGGCGTTCGGCAGCGAACCGCCGCTGAAGGAACCAGCCCAGCCCGGAGCAGACGAAACCCCGGAGGACGCCGCACCGCCACCGGCCGGCGTCGGCGTCAGCACCACCCGCCGGGGCGAGGACGTCATCAAGGAGGAGGGCTCCGAGGCGGGGCGCGAGCACACGGGAACCGACGAATCCCCTGCCGGCAGGCCGGCGGGCGAGTCGTCCGCCCGGGATGCCACCGCCGTGAAGAGCCCCGAACATCCCGACGGCGCCGCACCGCAGTCACCGTAGGCCGCTATCACTGCAGGCTGCAGGCACCGTAGCCGGCGGCCCGGGCCGGAATCGCCTGGCCCGAGTCGCCTGGTCCGGACGCGAGGCCAGGTTCTCTGCCGTTGAAGTTCGGCGCTAATGCTCGAGCGCTATGGCCGCCCCGCGGTGCTCCACGCCGCTGTTGGCGATCCGCAGGTGACGGGCCGTAAAGTGCTTCAGCTGCTGCAGCTGGTGGGCCGAGAGGCGGTCACACACCCAGTCCCAGTGGAGTGAGACGACGTCGCCCACTGCGAGCCCTTCCACGAAGCCCGTCCCGTTGACGGCAAACTTGGCCGATTCCACTATCGGCTCCCCGATGTCCAGGGCCGTGCCGTCCCACACCAGGGGCCGCGAGCGCACGACGGCGTCGTCTCCCGTGATTGCGAGCACCTGTCCCCAGCGGATCCGGCATCTGTCCAGCACGTTCAGCGCGGTGGCGTGCCGCCGTTCGTCGCGCAGCAGGCTCAGCCATGGGTAGATCTCGAACACGTGGAAACTGTGGTGCGGGACCCCGCCCGCCAGCACGCCTTCCACCAGATGCGGGAACTGCCGGCCGGTGCGCGCCCGGAAGCGGTCCTCCATGGAGTTGCCGATGTTCGTGATGCCGACGGAATCCAGCAGGCTGTTGCCCACCCAGTAGGCCTCCACCACGCGGGCATCGAGCGGATCGGCAATGCTGTGCGACCCCGCGATCAGTTCGAGGTAGGGCCACGCCCCGGCAAAGCCCTTGGCCAGTTCGCGGAGCCCCTGGTCCGTGACGCCGGACTGCCCGTAGTGCAGCAGGGCGTCACTGTCGGGCGGCCCGCAGCTCCCGCGTGAATTGGGCGGATAGGCATAGCGGACGAACAACTGGGCACCATCGATAACCATCCCGTGGCCACCTTCTGCGAGCGTCTTCTGAAAGTAGCACCGGGCCCTGACGCCGACAAGGGAACATGGCACCCACGAGGGACAGCCCGCCGTCGGCAACTCCCCCGCACCCCGGCTCCACGCACGCCGGCGGAGGCGTTGACAGCCCTGCCGCCGAAGCGGATGCTGTGAGGACCCACTCGCAGGGAGTCAACGATGACAGCTGCAGACCTTAACCGCCGCGCCGCCCTCCAGGTGTTTATTGCAGGCGGCTCCGCCGCCCTGCTGGCCGGGTGCGGTGCATCCGGCACCGCACCGCCGTCGTCCCCTTCCGGCGGCGCCAACAGCATCAGCCTCATGGACCAGCGCGGCAAAACCCTGTCCTTCGCCCGGCCGGTTGCCCGGGTGGTGACCATCCCGATGCCGTCGGCGTCCCTGCTGGTGGCGGTCGACCGCAGCGCCGACCATCTCGCGGCCATGCACAACGCCTCCTGGGTGGCCATGCGCGACGGCATCATGGGCACCATGTTTCCCGCCGCCCTGGGCCTCCCGCACGACATCGCCACCCAGGACTTCACCGCCAACGTTGAAAGCATCCGGGCCCTCAACCCGGACGTGGTGGTGCAATGGTCGGACGCGCAGCTCATCGAGCCCCTGGAGAAGGCAGGACTTCAGGTGCTGGGGCTGAAGAACTCCGGAACCCAGGAGGATGTGGACGCCTGGGTCAGCATGTTCGCCACCATGCTCGGCAAGCCCGACCGTGCCACCGAGCTCAAAACCCGCAGCGACCGGGAGCTCGCCGAGGTCAAGTCCCTGGCCGCCGGGCGCAGGTCCAAGGGCCCGAGCATCCTGTACTTCAACCGCTTCACGGGCGGGCTCAAGGTTGCCGGCGCCAACAGCTACAACGACTTCTACATCAAGCTGGTGGGTGGCTCCAACCCGCCAACCGGCAAGGACCCGCTCACCGGCTCCGGCATGGTGGGCGTGGACATCGAGCAGGTGCTGCGCTGGGACCCGGAGGTCATCCTGCTGGGCAACTTCGACGCCGCCATGCCGCAGGACATCTACAGCGACCCGGTGTGGCAGAACGTGTCCGCGGTCCAGTCGAAGCGCGTGTACAAGGTCCCGCTGGGCGGCTACCGCTGGGATCCGCCCGGGCAGGAGTCTCCGCTGATGTGGCACTGGCTGGGTGACATCGCCTTCCCGCAGCAGAAATCGGCGGTGCGGAGCACGGCATCCGAATACTTCAGGTTCCTGTACAACCACGAGCTCACGAAGGCTGAACTGGACAAGATCCTCTGGGCTGAGGAGAACGGGCAGTCCGCCAACTACCGGCAGTTCGATGCTTGATGAGGCCGGTTCCCCGCGCTTGCGGAGGCGGCCGCGGCCGCGGCCGGCACTGCCGCGGGCGGGCCCTTTTGCTGCCCCGGGCGGCGCCATACAACCAGACGCCGTAAAACCAGACGCAGGGAAACGGGCGGTGGGAGAACGACGGCGGGAGCCCGCCGTCGTCGTTCCCGTCGCCTTAACTGCCTGCTTCCTTGCCGCTGTGGCGCTGCTGGCACTGGCGGTGGGGCGGTACAGCGTGCCGCTGGACCACGTGGTCCAGATCCTGGCCGCCCAACTCGCCCCGGTTCCGG
The DNA here is from genome assembly GCF_046536215.2 of Arthrobacter globiformis. GTDB lineage: Bacteria > Actinomycetota > Actinomycetes > Actinomycetales > Micrococcaceae > Arthrobacter > Arthrobacter globiformis_E. The sequence goes on from NZ_CM143421.1 coordinate 2,297,116, forward strand.
TCCAGGCCAGCGGCACCGAACAGAATGTGGTGCTGCTGGTCCGGCTGCCCCGGGTGCTGCTCGCCTTGCTGGTGGGCGGCGGCCTGGCGATCGGCGGCGCCGCCCTGCAGGCCATTTTCCGCAATCCCCTGGTCAGCCCGGAGATCATCGGGGTGTCCGCCGGCGCGTCCTTCGGCGGTGCTCTGGCGCTGCTGCTCGGCCTGGGTCCGTTCCTGCTGGTCGGCGGTTCCTTTGCCTGCGGGCTGCTGGCCCTCGGGACCCTGTTCCTCATCACCTCGGGCCGCGCCGGGACGCCGATGCTCATGATCGTGCTGGGCGGCGTGGTCACCGGGTCCTTCTTCTCTGCCCTGGTGGCCCTGGTGACCTACATTGCGGACCCCAACACCACGTTGCCGGCCATCGTCTTCTGGCTGCTCGGCAGCGTCTCCACGGCAACTTTTGCCAAAGTCGCCGTGGCCCTCATCCCTGTCCTCGGCGGGGCAGCCGTCCTCGTGGCCCTGCGCTGGCGGATCAACGTGCTGTCCCTCGGCGACGAGGACGCGGCGGCGCTGGGTGTGCGTCCCCGCCCGCTCCGCTGGGTGGTGCTCGTGGCGGTGGCCCTGATTGTGGCCGGGGCGGTGGCAGTCAGCGGCGCCGTCAGCTGGGTGGGCCTGGTGATCCCGCACCTGGCCCGGATGTGGGTGGGCCCGGACCACCGCGTCCTCTTGCCCGTGTCCTTCCTGCTGGGCGGCGCCTACATCGTCCTGGTGGACACCATCGCGCGCACGGCCACCGCCGGGGAGATCCCGCTCGGCGTCCTCACGGCGCTGATCGGCGCGCCGGTGTTCTTCCTGCTCCTGCGCCGGAACCGGGAGAAGGTCTGGGACAGTGCTTGAACTCGACAGCGTGGGCTTCGGCTACTCGTCCCGGGACTGGGTGTTCCGCGGCGTCAGCTTCCGCGTGCCACCGGGAACCGCCACCGCCGTGCTGGGCCCCAACGGGAGCGGCAAGACCACGCTGGTGCGCTGCGCCGCAGGGTTGCTGGACCCGCAGGAGGGGACCGTCCGGCGGAGCGAAAGCGCCGGCTACGTGCCGCAGGCCCACGGCAGCGCCTTTGCCTACCGGGCGCTGGACATGGTCCTGATGGGGCGGGCACGGCACGTTGGCGTGTTCCGGACACCCGGGCCGACCGACCACGATGCAGCACTGGAGGCGATGGAGCGGGTGGGCGCAGCCGGGCTGCGGGACCGGCGGTTCCCCACACTGAGCGGCGGCGAGCAGCAGCTGGTCCTGATCGCCCGGGCCATCGCCGCCGGCTCGCCCATCCTGGTGCTGGACGAGCCCGCCACCGGCCTGGACCTCAAGAACCAGGCCCGCGTCCTGACGCTGCTGCGCGAACTGATGGCCGACGGCATGGCCCTGCTCCTGAGCACCCACCATCCCGACCACGCCCTGCACCTGGCCGACCGTGTGGTCCTGCTGGGCTCCGGCGGCGTGCGGACGGGCCCGGCCGCGGAGCTGCTGACCGACGCCCAGCTGTCCGCACTCTACGGCGTGCGCGTGAGCACCGTGGCCTACTCCGACGACGGCGACGGCTCCCCCAGCATCTCGCCCCGCCGGACCATTGTGGTCCACTACGGCAGCTGACGCCCTCTCACGTCCTGCGGCTTTTCCCACGACGCTCTCTCACGTCCTGCGGCTTTTCCCACGACGCTCTCTCACTCCCTGCCACCCAAACGCAAACGCTCTCGCACCGAACTTTTTCGGTGCGAGAGCGTTTGGGGGAAACCTGCGGGAAGTGAGAGCGCGTCCCAGGGCTACCCGGTGTTGCGGAGGCCTGCCGCCACCCCGTTGACGGTGATGAGCATGGCCCGCTGCAGGCGCTCGTCGATCTCGCCGCCGGTAATGCTGGCACCCTCGGCACGCACGCGGCGGAGCAGTTCCACCTGGAGGTAGCTGATCGGGTCGAGGTACTGGTCACGGATTTCCAGGGACCGCTTGAGCGTGGGCTGGGCGTCCAGCAGCACGTTTTCGCCGGTGAGGTTCTGGATTTCGGAGACGGTGAGCTCGTACTCGTCGCGGATGGCGCGGAAGAGGTGGTGCAGTTCCTCCGGGACCAGGGTGTCCACGTAGTAGCTCGCGATCTCCATGTCCGTCTTGGCGAGGGTCATCTCCACGTTGGACAGCACCGAGCGGAAGAAGTGCCAGCCGTGCATCATCTCCACAAGCTGGGCGGAGTTCCCGGCATCCCGGGCTGCCTTCAGTCCGGAGCCGACGCCGAACCAGCCCGGCACGATCTGCCGCGACTGGGTCCAGCCGAACACCCACGGGATGGCCCGGAGGCCGCCCAGCCCGGCACCGGAGTCCGGGCGCTTGGACGGGCGGGAGCCGATGTTCAGGGAACCGAGCTGCTCCACCGGCGTCGAGGCCAGGAAGTACGCCGGCAGGTCCGGGTGGTCGATGAGGCTGCGGTAGCGGGCGAACGCGGCGTCGGAGATGGTCTCCATGACGTGGCCGAACCGCTCGCGCTGGTCGTCCGAGGTGCGCGGCGTGCGGTGCAGGGCGGACCCCTGCAGCACTGCGGCGAGGGACAGCTCCAGGTTTTCGCGGGCAAGTTCCGGCAGGGAGTACTTGTCCGAGATGACCTCGCCCTGCTCGGTGAACTTGATTTCGCCCTCGAGGACGCCGTTCGGCTGGGCCATGATGGCGTCGTAGGTGGGTCCGCCGCCGCGGCCCACGGAACCGCCGCGGCCGTGGAACAGGCGCACGCGGACGCCGTGTTTGGTGGCAATGTCGCGCAGCTTGCGCTGGGTCTTGTGGATTTCCCACTGGCTGGTCATCACGCCGGATTCCTTGTTGGAGTCCGAGTAGCCGAGCATGACCTCCTGGACGTCCCCGCGCAGCCGGACCAGCTCGCGGTAGGAGGGGTCGGACAGCAGCTGGTCCACGATCTCGGCCGAGGCGCGCAGCTCCTCCACGGTTTCCAGCAGCGGGGCGAAGCCGATCTTGGCGTACGGGGCGTCGCCGAAGAGGCTGACCAGGCCGGCCTCGCGCGCCAGGACCGCGGCGGCCAGGACGTCGTCGGCGCCGCGGGTCATGGAGATGATGTAGGTCTCGATGACGTCCGGGCCGTAGGTCCGCAGGGCGCGGCGGATCTCCCGGAAGACGTCGTACGTGCCGTCTGCGGCGCCGTCGAGCTTGATCGGGTGGCCGGACAGCGGCCGGCGGGAGGCGAGCTCGGCGCTCAGGACCTCGAGCCGCTCTTCCCGGGTCAGCTCGGCGTACCGGATGCCGGGGCCGCCGAGGCGGTCCATGAGCTGCCCGACGGCGTCATGGTGGTGGTCTGCATGCTCGCGGATGTCGAGGGTGGCCAGGTGCAGGCCGAAGGAGGCGATGGCCCGGCGGACGCGTGCCAGCGCGCCGTCCGCGGCCAGGGACGCCGAGTGGTTGCGCAGGGACAGCTCCAGCAGCTCGAGTTCGCCGATGAGGTCCTCGGTGGAGGTGTAGTCGCGGCCCGGCTGGTGCTTGGCCCCGGCGGCGACGCGCTTGCCGGTGTTGATGAGCTTGGCCTTGATGCAGGTCAGCTTCAGCCGGTAGGGCTCCTGGGCGTTGAGTTCCAGGATGCGGCGGTCCAGGCCGGGCAGCTTCGCGAGGTCGGCGTCGATCGAATCAAGCAGCGCCTGGTCCGCTCCGGCGAGCGCGGTGGAGTTGGACAGGATCGAGATGAGCTCGTCGATCATGGCGATGCTGATCCGCACCGCGTTCTGGTTCTGCAGCTGCAGGATCTCGTGGGTCACGGCCGCGGTGACGTTGGGGTTGCCGTCGCGGTCACCGCCGATCCAGGAACCGAACCGGATCGGGGCGTTCTGGGCCGGCAGCGCGACGCCGTGCTCGCCGAGGAGCTCCGAGAAGTCTGTGAGCATCTCCGGCAGCGCGTCCGTCAGGATGCTGTTGAGGTAGTAGATGGCGTTGCGGGCCTCGTCGACCGGTGTGGGCCGGACCTGGCGCAGTTCGTCCGTCTGCCACATCTGGTCGATCATTTCGGACAGCTGGCGGTCCTGCCGGCGCCGGGCGCTGGTGCCTTCCTCGGTGGGCTGGGCCAGGACGTCGGAGAGCTTGCGGATCTTGTCCAGCACGGAACGGCGGGATGCCTCGGTGGGGTGCGCGGTGAAGATCGGCCGCACATCGAGTTCGTTGACGACTTCCTGCAGCACCGCCGGGCCGGCCTGCCCCGCGATGTCCTCGACGGCCTTGGCCAGCCAGCCGTCCTTCTCCTGCCGGGTGCGCAGCCGGCGGACCCGGTGGACCTGCTCGGCGGCGTTGGCGAGGTGGAAGTAGAAGGCGAAGGCACGGACCAGATCAGTCGCCTGTTCGAGCGGCAGGGAGGCGAGCAGCTCGCGTACCTGGGCAACGACGTCGTGCGCGCTCCACGGTCCGGTGGCGTCCGCGCCGCCCCGGGCGGCCTCCTTGGATTCCTTGGTGAGCAGGCGGACCTGCTCCACGAGGTCAAGGAGTTCGGGGCCGTGCTGGCGGACCAGGGATTCGCCCAGCAGGGTGGAGACGCGGCGAACATCCGCGCGGAGTTCGGCGGCGAGATCTGTTTCGGAATTCATTGCAGTGTCAGCCATGGAAACTATCTTTCGAGTGTTTGACTTTGGCTCGTACACTGCGCTGGATACTGTGAGCCGGGTTACTGTTCCTATGGGATGTTACCCGCAGCCGGCCGCAGCCCGGGAATATGTCTCAGATGTTGTCAGGCCCTTGAACCGGAGCGGCCGGTCGCTGTATTTAGGGCGCTGCACCTGGAACCTGGCCCCCGGATCCGCCGGAACGGGGCCCTTCACCAAGGCTACGCCGCCCGCCCGGCCGGCGGAATGAAGTGGCCCGGCACGAAGTTGACCCCTACGCTGACCACACCCGTTGGAGGACACATGAGCACCACAGCAGACGCCCAGCTCGAGCGCTGGCACCGCTTCCGGAAAGGCCGCAACACAGCCCTCGCGGCAGAACACGGCTGGCTCACCCTCACCTCGTTCCAGTGGCTGGAAAGCCAGCCGGCCGCCATCGACCTCGTCCCCGGACAGTGGTCGGCGGACAGCACGACGGCGACACTCACCGCAGCGGCGTCCGACGGGCTGACGCTCGTGGAGACCGGGGAACCGGTGGACGGGACGGTCACCGCACGGCTCGCGGACGAGGAGTCGCTGATGTGGGTGCAGTTCGGCGGCGCCGACGGCCGGCAGGTGGTGGTGGAACTGGCGATGCGCGCCGACAGGTACGCCATCCGCACCCGGGATTCCTCGTCGCCGGTGTTCACGGGGTTCGACGGCGTGCCCACCTTCGACTTCAGGCCCGACCTTGCGGTGGAGGCCAGGTTCGAGCCCTACCCTGAGCCCGTGGATGTTCCCATTTCCACCGCCAACCCGCTGGTGGACGGCGTGCACCGCAGCGTCGGCGAACTGGTGTTCCGGCTGCCCGGCAAGGACCACGAGTACCGGCTCCAGGCCGAGGAGGAGAAGCTCGGCGCCCTGACCGTCACGTTCCACGACGAGACCAACGGCGAGACGACCGACGAGTGGCGCAAGGTGTCCACGGCACGCCCGCGGCCGGACGGCTCCCTGGTGCTGGACTTCAACCGCGCCATCAATTACCCCAGCGCCTTCACACCGTACGGCACGTGCCCCATGCCGGTGCGGAACAACAGCCTGGACGCCCGGATCGAGGCCGGGGAAAAGCAGCCCGCCTCCTGAGACACGGACCGTCAAGCGCGAACGTACACTTGTGGCCCCATTTCGCGCCTCGAATGGGGCCACAAGTGTACGTTCGCGCTCCACTCATGGCCGGGCAGGACGGTCAGGCGATCGCGGAGACGCCCGTGACTGCGCGGCCCACGATCAGGCTGTTGATCTCGTACGAGCCCTCGTAGGTGTAGATGGCCTCAGCGTCGGCGAAAACCTTGGCCATCCGGTAGTCCGTGACGATGCCGTTGCCGCCCAGGATGGACCGGCCCATCGCCACGGTCTCGCGCATCCTCGCCGACGTGTAGGACTTGGCCAGCGCCACCTGCGCCATCCCGGCACCGTGGTCCTGCAACTGCGCGATGCGGACCATCATGCCCATGCTCGCCACGGCGTTGCCCAGCATGGACACCAGCTGCTGCTGGATGAGCTGGAACCTCGCCAGCGGACGGCCGAACTGCTGGCGTTCGACGGCGTACTGGCGGGCGACGTCGAACGCGGCCAGCTGCTGCCCCACCGCCTGCCAGGCCACCATGATGCGTGAACCGCGGAGCAGCTCGTTGGTGTCCTCGAAGCTGCCGATGCCGGCAAAGCGGTCGGCCTCGGCGACCCGCACATTCTCGAACACGATGTCCGCGTTCTGCACCGTGCGCAGGGCGATCTTGTTCTCGATCCTGCTCCGGCTCACTCCTGGCAGCGTGGCGTCCACGATGAAGCCGCGCACGGCGCCGTCGGCCTCGTCCCGGGCCCACACCAGCATGTAGTTGCAGAACGTCCCGTTGCCGATCCACCGTTTGGCGCCGTTCAGCACCCAGCAGTCCCCGGCGCCGTCGGCCTCTCCGGTAGTGCTGGAAACCCGGCGCGCCCGGGTCTCCATGCCGCCGGCGACGTCCGAGCCGTGGTCCGGTTCGGTCAGGGCAAAGGCGCCGGTGGTCCTGAGGCTCGAGGCGTCGGCGAGGTACCGGCGGCGCTGGTCCTCGGAGCCGAAGCGGTAGAGCGACTCGACGAAGAGGTCGTGGTGGACCAGGAAAAACGTGGCGATGGACGTGTCCACGCGCGTCATCTCCGCGATCACCAGCCCGGCGAAGAGGTGGCTGTAGCCGCGCTGCGCCGGCGTGCTCAGCTCCAGCGCCGCAAGCTTGGGCAGGATGTGCGCCGGGAATTCTGCCCTGTTCCACCAGTCCCCGGCGAACGGCGCGATCTCCGCGGCCAGGAACTCCCGCAACTCAGCGAGCTTCCGCTGCTCGGAGGCGCTGAGCAGCGACTCGTAGCCGAAGAAGTCGGCGGTGGGCAGGGTGTCGACGGCGGATATCGCCGGCGCGGCCGCGCCAAGTCCGGCGCCGCTCACTTCGGGCCCATCCGGATGGCGCCGTCGAGGCGGATGGTTTCGCCGTTGAGCATCGCGTTCTCCACGATGTGCGCGGCGAGGTTGGCGTACTCGGCGGGCCGGCCCAGGCGGGAGGGGTGGGGCACCTGCCGGCCCAGTGACTCCTGCGCCTCCTGCGGCAGCCCGGCCATCATCGGCGTCTCGAAGATGCCGGGCGCTATGGTCACCACACGGATCAGCGACCGGGCAAGTTCGCGGGCCAGCGGCAGCGTCATGGCGGCCACTCCGCCCTTGGAGGCGGCGTAGGCAGGCTGGCCGATCTGCCCGTCGAAGGCGGCCACGGAGGCGGTGTTGATGATGACGCCGCGCTCCTCCCCGCCGAGCCCGGTGACGGCAGGCTCGGTGCCGGCCATCGCGGCGGCGGCCAGCCGGACCACGTTGAAGGTCCCCACCAGGTTGATCTGGATGACGCGCTGGAAGGTTTCCAGCGGCAGCACGCCGTCGCGCCCCAGGACCTTGCCCGGCGTGGCGATGCCCGCGCAGTTCACCACGATCCGCAGCGGGCCCAGCCCGGCGGCGGCGTCGACGGCGGCCTGCACCTGGTCCTCGCTGGTCACGTCCGCGGGAACGAAAACCGCCTTGGGGGCTGCCGGCGAATGGCCCGCAAGGCCCCGCGGGCCCGCCGCGTTCAGCTCATCGGCGTATGCGGCGCCGGCCGAAGAGGCGAGATCGGCGAGCACCACGGAAGCGCCGGCGTCGAACAGCCGCCGGGCCGTGGCAGCGCCCAGGCCGGATGCACCGCCCGTGATGAGCGCGACGGAACCCTCGATCTCCATACATCCTCCTTGATGCGGAACCGGTCGATGCGGTCCGGATCCCGGCCGCGAACGTTAGTTAGTGAATGTTAACTGAAATAGGCGGCAGATGCACCCGCGCCGCACGGTTGCCAAGGGCCCGCGCCGCACGGTCGCAGCGAGCGGTTCGATAGGCTGGCACCATGACCCAGCCAGACGCAGACGCCACCCCGGATGCCGCCTCTGCGCCTGCCGCGGCCTGGGCGGAACGGGCGGACGAGGCCGCCCGGTCGGTGACGCACCTCTTTGGCCAGCGGCTGTTCTTCCTGCCCGGGACGCACATCGCGGCCACCGCCCGCCCCTCCGGCCGGATCGAAAACCTCCGCCGCCCGTGGCACTACTGGTGGCAGGCGCACTACCTGGACTGCCTCGTAGACACCGGCCTTCGCGAGCTCGGCAAAGCGGGCAGCCCGCCGGAAAAGTTCGACGGCGATACGCGGCCCAGCGCCGGCCAGCTCGCTTCGAGGCTGGTCACCGGCATCCGGCTGCGGAATTTCCTGACGTACGTCAACCATTACTACGACGACATGGCATGGCTGGCCCTGTCCACACTCCGGCTGGAGCGGCTGGCCGAGGAGAGCCGCAGGCCCAGCCCCCGGCGGCAGGAGCGAATCCGCAAGAGCCTGACGCTGCAGTTCGACTCGGCGTCCACCGACGACCTGGGCGGCGGCACATTCTGGAGCACCAAGCGGGACTTCAAGAACACCCCGGCAACAGCCCCCGTGGCGCTCTACTATGCACGCACGGGCAACACCGCCCGGGCGCAGGCCCTGCTCGACTGGCTGGATGCACGGCTGTTCGACCCCGCCCGCGGGCTCTACCAGGACGGGATCCGGGTCCGCAGCACCGGGGAGACCGTCCTCGAGGACGCCATCTACACCTACAACCAGGGGCCCGTCCTGGGCGCCCTGCTGGAACTCGGCGGCACCGCCAACCTGGGACGCGCCTCAACCGTGGTGCGTGCGGTGGCCATACACCTCACCCTGCCGGGCGCCGCCGCCAGTGGGACAAACGCCGCCAAGGAAACAGGACCCGCCAACGAACTGGTTCTCCGCTGCGACGGAACCGGCGACGGCGGGCTGTTCACCGGCATCCTCACCCGCTACCTGGCGCTGGCCGCCAACGACCAGCGGCTGCCGCGGGACGTCCGGACCACGGCCGCCGGGCTGGTCACCGGCACGGCAGCTGCCCTCTGGGCCGGCCGCCGGCTAATCGCAGCTGGCGAACCCCTGGCCCGGCACGGCCGGGCAGGGTATCCGGTTTTCCCTTCCGAGCCCAAGCGGCCGGCGGGCGACACCTATCCGCCGGGTGCCGCCGTCGAACTTTCCACCCAGCTTCAGGCCTGGATGGCCCTGGAGGCCGCGGCATCGCTGGACCTGGCCCCAGAAGGGCCCGGCAATTAGCAGGCAATTAGGACACGCAACAGTTTCGTAATTGATGTGATCCTCATCACTTAATGCCCTTGTCGCTTGGTGCTTAGGTTTGGCTAACCTACAGTTTTTCGAGTGAGCTTTGCCTAACTTTCCCAGCTCACAGAGGGCCTCGCCCACGAGACTTTTGCAGAAAGAAGCACCTTGATGAAGATCCGCCTCAACGCGCTGGCCGGCATCGCGATCGCCGCCACCGCAGCCCTCGGCCTGTCGGCCTGCGGCTCCAGCACCTCCCCCGCTGCCTCGCCCTCCGCTGACCCCGCCAAGGGCGAGATCACGGTCTACAACGCCCAGCACGAAAGCCTCACCAAGGAATGGGCGGACGCGTTCACGGCGGAAACCGGCATCAAGGTGACGCTGCGCCAGGGCTCGGACACCGAGATGTCCAACCAGATCATCCAGGAAGGCGCAGCTTCCCCGGCCGACGTCTTCCTGACAGAGAACTCCCCCGCAATGGCGCAGGTGGAGAACGCCGGGCTCTTCGCCGACGTGGACAAGGCCACCATCGCCCAGGTTCCCTCGGAATTCCGTCCCTCCACGGGCAAGTGGACCGGCATCGCCGCCCGCTCCACCGTGCTGGTGTACGACAAGAACAAGATATCCGAGGACAAGCTGCCGAAGTCCATGCTGGACCTGGCCAAGCCGGAGTGGAAGGGCAAGTGGGGTGCTTCCCCCAGTGGCGCCGACTTCCAGGCCATCGTCTCCGCGCTGGTCGAACTCAAGGGCGAAGCCGCTGCCGACGCATGGCTGAAGGGCATGAAGGAGAACTTCACCGCCTACAAGGGCAACAACACCGCCATGAAGGCAGTGAACGCCGGCGAGGTTGATGCCGCGCTGATCTACCACTACTACTACTACGGCGACCAGGCCAAGACCGGCGAGAACTCCAACAACGTCACACCGTACTACTTCAAGAACCAGGACCCGGGCGCATTCCTCTCGGTCTCGGGCGGCGGCGTCCTGAAGTCGTCGAAGAACGCTGAGAAGGCGCAGGCTTTCCTGAAGTTCATCACCGGCAAGAAGGGCCAGGAAGTCCTGCAGAAGGGCACGTCCTTCGAATACGCCATCGCTTCCGGCGTCCCGGCCAACGACAAGCTGGTCCCGATCAAGGAGCTTGCGGCTCCCACCGTGGACCCCGCCAAGCTCAACTCCAAGAAGGTCACCGAACTGATGACCAAGGCAGGACTGCTCTAATTCTGTGATCACGCAAGTATCGGCTCCGGAGACCTCCGGCAGCACGACGACGGCGGGCCGGGGCAAGCGCCCCCGCCCGCCTTTCGGCGTTTCAACGGTGGCCATCCTGGCCGTGCTGATCGCCCTGTTTTCGCTCCTGCCGCTGGGCTACGTCGTGTTCATGACCGTGGCCACGGGCTGGGACACCGCCATTGAACTGATTGTCCGCCCGCGCGTCGGCGAGCTGCTGCTCAACACCGTGCTCCTGATTCTGCTCACGGTGCCCCTCTGCCTCATCCTGGGCGTAGGCGGCGCATGGCTCGTGGAACGGACCACCCTCCGCGGGAAGAAGGTGTGGGCGGTGCTGCTCGCCGCCCCGCTGGCCATCCCGGCCTTCGTCAACAGCTACGCGTGGGTTTCCGCGGTGCCGTCGCTGCACGGCCTGTTTTCGGGCGTGCTCATCGCTACCCTCTCCTACTTCCCGCTGGTCTACATTCCCGCAGCCGCGACGCTGAGCCGGCTGGATCCCGCCGTGGAGCAGTCGGCCGCGTCCCTCGGCCTGGGGGCCTGGCGGGCGTTTTTCCGGGTGGTCCTGCCCCAGCTGCGGATCGCGATGACCGGCGGCGCGCTGCTGGTGGCGCTGCACCTGCTGGCCGAGTACGGCGCCTTTGCGATGATCCGCTTCGACACGTTCACCACCGCCATCATGGTGCAGTACCAGTCCACCTTCAACGGCACGGCCGGCACCATGCTGGCCAGCGTTCTGGTGTTCTTCTGCCTGATCCTGCTCATCGTGGAGGTCCGCAGCCGCGGCACCGCCCGCTACGCCCGGGTCGGTTCCGGCGCGCAGGCCAGGGCTCTGCGCCTGCCCCTCCACGTGTACCAGGCGCCTGCCCAGCTGGCTCTCCTTGCCCTGACCGTGCTGGCCTTCGGGCTTCCGCTGCTGTTCGTGCTGCGCTGGATCTTCGCGGGCGGCGCCGAAATCTGGGCGGCTGACGAGTTCGTTCCGGCCCTGTGGCAGACCCTGCTCTACGGGCTTGCCGGCGCCGCAGCCACCACCGTTGTTGCCTTCCCCATGGCCTACCTTGCCGTCAGGCATGCCAGCTGGTTCAGCAAAGCCCTCGAACTCTCCAACTACGTGACGAGTTCCCTGCCGGGCATCGTGGTGGCCCTGGCGTTCGTCACGGTCAGCATCCGGCTGCTGCCGGGCGTCTACCAGACGACGGGCGTCCTGGTGGCCGCCTATGTCCTCCTGTTCCTGCCGCGCGCCCTGGTGAACATCCGTGCCGGGCTGGCCCAGGCGCCCAAGGAGCTGGACGAGGCGGCGCAGGCCCTGGGCACTCCGCCGCTGCTGTCCTTCATCCGTGTGACGCTCCGGCTCACCGCCCCCGCAGCGGCCGGCGGCGCGGCGCTGGTCTTCCTCGCCATCGCCAACGAGCTGACCGCCACGCTGCTGCTCTCCCCCAACGGGACCAAAACCCTCGCCACCGAGTTCTGGAGCAAGAGCAGCGAAATCGACTACGCCGGCGCCGCCCCGTACGCCCTGCTCATGATCCTGATCTCGGCGCCCATGACCTATTTGCTCTTCCAGCAGTCCAAGAAAGTAGCGGGACAGTGACCGAACAATCCCCATCCAGGCTTCCGGCACCGCGGATCTCACCGTCCGTGGCGTCCAGCACCAACAGCCACCTGGAGATCGACTCCGTCACCAAGAACTTCGGCCCGCAGGCCGTCCTCAAGGGCGTCAACCTGTCCGTTGCCAAGGGCGGAACCACCGCGATTGTGGGCCCCTCGGGTTCCGGCAAGACCACTCTGCTCCGGCTGATCGCCGGCTTTGAACACCCGGGCACCGGCACCATCTCGCTGAACGGTTCCCCGGTGGCGGGCGACGGCGTGTGGAAGCCCGCGCACAAGCGCCACGTCGGCTATGTGGCGCAGGACGGTGCCCTGTTCCCACACCTGACCGTCGGGCAGAACATCGCCTTCGGGCTCAGTGCGGCAAAGCTCGACGGCGGCCGGCGCGCGGTTAACGCGCGGGTCAGCGAACTCCTCGAGATGGTATCGCTGGACACCGCCATGGCCAAGCGCCGGCCGCACCAGCTCTCCGGCGGCCAGCAGCAGCGCGTCGCCCTGGCCCGCGCACTGGCCCGGGAACCCGAGCTCATGCTGCTGGACGAGCCGTTCTCCGCCCTGGACGCCGGGCTCCGTGTCGCCACCCGGCGGGCGGTGGCCAAGGTCCTGAACGAGGCCGGCGTGACCACCATCCTCGTCACCCACGACCAGGCCGAGGCGCTCTCCTTCGCGGACCAGGTGGCCGTCATGCGGGGCGGCAAACTGGCGCAGATCGGCAACCCGTTCGTGGTGTACACCCGTCCGGCGGACCGCGCCACGGCCGAGTTCCTGGGTGACGCCGTGATCCTCGATGCGTGGATGGAAGGCTCGCTGGCCACCTGCTCGCTGGGCGGGATCCCCGTCCGGCGTCCGCCCGCGCAGGGACGAGTCCAGCTCATGCTGCGCCCGGAGCAGATCCGGATCGCCGAGGACGGGCCCATCCGCGGCGTGGTGGTGGACACCGACTACTTCGGCCCCGAAACCACCGTCCGGCTCAAGCTCGCCGTGCCGCCCAAGCTGGCCGGCACCATGCCGGACCACCGCTATCCCGGCGGCGGCGAAGTGATCACCATCCGGCACTGGAACGCCTCCATCGCCCAGCCCGGCACGGAACTGTGCCTGCGCGTGGTGGGCGAGGCCGTGGCGTTCCCGCTCGAGTCCGCCTGACGGTGCGCTGTGGCCGCTAACGTCTTGCCTGTCCGGCAGGTTTAGCGAGCCGTCAGCGCGGTGGCCAGCGAGGTGTACTTGAACGACTTCAGCGTCAGCTTCCCGCCCGCGGTGGCGGCGCTGACCGACGGCTGCCCGGACTTCGGCAGCACCACGGAGGTCAGTGTCTGTTCGCCGCCGTTCACGAAGACCTCCACCGAGGAATAGTCCACGAAGACAGTCAGCTCTACGCTGCCGCTGCGGGGCGGGCTCTGCACGCTCCTCCGGTCCGTGAACACCGGTCCGAGGGCGTCAGCGCCGGGAACCACTGCCGCCCGGCTCACCCACGCCGTGCCTGCCTCGAAGTTGTAGCCCACCGTGGCATAGTCCGCCCCGCCATTGCCCAGCTTCAGCAGGGCCTCCGTGCCGTCGTCGCCCGCTGCGCGCTCCAGGGTCACATCCAGCCGGTAGGCGCCGCCCGCGGGCGCAGGAAGCCCGCCGGCGCCCTCCGGGGTGAGCGCCCGGCTGTCCGCCGTCTTGGCTTCGCCGTCCAGCGCCGACAGGGCAGGCGTCGGTGTGGAGACGAGCGCCGGCCGGCCCTCCACTGTTTTCAGCCGGATGTCCCGGACGATCGAGTCGGCGCCGCCCTGCCAGTCGGTGGTGGGCAGCTGCCGGGCGTAGGTCCAGTTATTCAGCCAGCCGATGGCGTGGCGGGATGCCATCCGTTCGTTTTCCGGGAGCCGGGGGTCATCCCAGGTGACCGCGGCATAGAAGTCAGCTCCGGCGTCGAGCCACTGGTGTTTGTCATCCGCGGGCGTGAACGTGGTCCCGTCAAAGGTCCCGGTCCAATAGGCCACGCCGGTGGTCCGGCCTTCTTCGGTGCCGTTCGCGCTGGCCGCCAGGACCCAGGTGCGCTTGGCGGGGTCGCCGTCGACGTCCAGTTGGAAGAGATCCGGGCATTCGAGGATCCCCAGTCCCTTCCGCTCGAAGCCGGACGCGTAGCGCCAGTCCTTGAGGTCCTTCGAGGTGTACAGGCCGATCTTCTCGCCCTCGGCCAGGGCCATGACCCACTGTCCGCGGGCTTCGTCGCGGATGATCTTGGGGTCGCGCCAGTGCTTCGCGCCGGGGTTGTCCATGACCGGATTTCCGTCGGCGGCCTTGAAGGTGTAGCCCTTGTCCGTGGAGTAGAACAGCGACTGCCGCTGCACGCCCTTGTCCTGCTGGGTCAGAACGGCGACGACGGCGCCCTTGCCGAAGCCGGCCGTGTTGTCCTGGTCCACCACGGCGCTGCCGGTCTCAATGTCCCCGAGCCCGTTCTTGAACTTCTGGATGGCAACGCCTTCGTCCTTCCAGTGCACCAGGTCCGTGCTGGTGACGTGGAACCATTCGGTGCCGTTCCCCTCGGGGTGGTCCGCGTTGTAGAGGTAGTAGTAGTGCCACACCCCGTCCAGCAGGAAGGGCCGCTGCGGATCGTTCATCCATTCCTTGGCCGGGGTGAGGTGGTAGGAGGGCCGGAACTGTGAAGCGCCCTCGGGCCTGCTGAACGATTTCGGGGCTTCACTCTGCGTGCCGCTGCCCTGGGGTGCGCTGCTTTGGGGTGCGTTGCTTTGGGATCCGGCGGCGCCCGGCGTTCCGCCGTCGTTTGAGCGGCTGGCCAGGCCGATGATCGTCGCTGCGGACAACACCAGAGCCAGGATCACGGCCGCCGCAATCCACCGTCCGCGGGGGCCCAGCGTGCGTAGGGAATACCGCTGCATGTTCGCCGTTCGTGTTGGGGGTTGGCTCCAATTTTAGCGCGGACGGCGTTTTCGATGCCCCGGCAGCCCGTTTCGACGAGCCCCCCCGGCGGACTGATGCTCAGCCAGCGGAGTTCTGCACCGGGCGCTTTTTCTGCGGATATGGCGTCTCGCCGCGCGCCAGCATCTCGACGAATCCGGCGATCTTCCGCTCCCGGGTGGACGCCTGCTTGACCGAGTTGGTGCGGTAGATCAGCGCGAAGCGGTTGACGGACGTGAGCACATCGAACATGGCCTGCGCCTCGGGCACCGCGGCGATGGCGGCAGCAAGGTCCGCCGGGACCTCCGCCGTCGCCGGTCCCGCATAGGCGGCCTCCCAGCGGCCGTCGGCCTTGGCGGCGTCGACGGCGGCCTGCCCGGGGGCGGTCATCTTTCCCTCCGCCTCGAGGCGGGCCACATGGCCCACATTCCGTTCCGACCAGGGGCTCTTGGCACCCCGGCGGGTCATCCGCTGAAGGTAGCTGTCGCCGTCGCGCTTTTTGACCTGGCCGTCGATCCAGCCGAAGCACAGCGCCTCGTCAAGGGCGGCGTCGTAATCGAGTTCGGTGACATTCCCGCCTTTCTTGTGCAGCACCAGCCACACACCGGGGCTGTCGCCGTGGTGGGACTCCAGCCACGTCCGCCAGGCGGCGGCGTCGGACACCAGCAGTTCCTCGAGTTCAACAGCCATGCGGCTATTCTGCCCCGGTTGTCCTGTGATTCAACCGGTGCCGCGCGATTGAAGACGTGGCATCATGGCCATGTCGGCGCCTTATTCGAAGATCCTGGTGTTTCGAGTTCGAGGAGAGAGCATGCTTCGTGTCCGCCCCATCCACTTCACGTCCCGGGTTGACCCCTGGGAGCGGCTCCTCACCGACCTGGGGATGGTCAAATCCACCGATGAGGGCTCCTGGCGGGAATACGACGCCGGAGCGGGCCGGCTCGCGCTGCACCAGGCCGAGCCGGGCGCGGCGGAGGACGGCGTCACGCACTTTGGCGTGGAGGTCGGCGACCTCGAGGAGTTTGCCCGGCGCACCAACCAGTCCGGCGCGGAATTGGACACCTCCTCTGCCGAGCTTGTCCGGGCGGACCACGGCGACACCTGCCGGATCACCGGCGCGGACGGTTTCAGCTTCTTCGCCGACAAGGCAGCCCACGGGGCCAACTGTGCGGACGCGGATCCGGCGCTGGCCGTGGTGGAGGTCTGGTTCAGCGAGGACGTGACAGCCGCCGCCCAGGCATTGCGGGACATCGGCGCACGGTTCCGGCCCGTCCCGGACGACGACGAAACCGCCGACTTCACCGCCAAGAACGGCGGCGTTCTGATGGCACGGCCGGGCACCGGGACTGCGCATGCGGGCCTGGGGTTCGAGTACACCGGGGATCTTGACGCACTGCGGGACCGCCTGACGGCCGCGGGACATGACGTGACGCTGACCGAGGAGGCCTTCGGACGCACCCTGCACGTTGCCCACCCGGACAATGACGGCGCGCCGGGCCAGCGGGCACCCCTCTGGATCTCCGCGAGGCGCCCGTCGTAACGGCTAGGGCCGGAGGCGGCGCACCGAGTGGCGAGATCTCACCGCTTTGGCCGCCCCTAAGCGTTGGGATCTCACGCTTCGGCGGCCGGACCTGCGGCAATGGGGTAAAAATGATTCATGAACGTGCGCACCCCTGACCCCAACCCCGGCTGGCTCTCGGACGAAGATCTCTTCGAAGCCAGAGGCAGGCTCCCCATGGTCTACGTCGAAGCGGTGCCGGTCCGGCTGGACCCGCTCGGGTTCGTGAATGAGGTGGGCACACTCCTGCAGGCGGACGAGGACGGCACCATGGTCCGGTCCCTTGTCTCCGGCCGGGTGCTGTACCGCGAGACCATCCGTGCCGCGCTCCTTCGGCACATGGAAAAAGACCTTGGCCCGCTGGCCTTTCCCCAGCTCCCCATCAGCCCCGTGCCGTTCACCGTGGCCGAATACTTCCCCGCGCCGTCGCACACCGGTTTCACCGACGACCGCCAGCACGCCGTGTCGCTGGCCTACATCATCCCCGTGACCGGCGAATGCGACCCCCGCCAGGACGCCCTGGAGCTGACCTGGATGACGCCCCAGGAAGTGCTCAGCGACGGCGTGCAGCTCGAGTTCACCGGCGGCCGCGGCGCCCTGGTGCGGCAGGCTTTGGCCTACGCCGGCGTCGGCGCCTGACGCCCGGGAGCCCGCGCCTCCCCGACTTCGCACCCTCTCCTTTGTAGACTGTTGGGCGGACCGCAAGAGAACTTAAGGACTCCCGATGAACCACCCTGCAGCTGCCAAGACCTTCCGCGAACAGCAGGCGGGCTCTCTGCGGGCGGGCGACCACCTTCTCCTGCCGGATGGCCAGCGGACCGCGGAAATCCACTCCGTGGAAGTCGAAACCGACGATTTCGGCAGCCCCGCCATCGTCCTGGCGACCCTCACCGGCGGCGGCACGCTGCGCATCGCTGCCGGCTCGTCCGTCCGGATCCCCGCCCCCGCGGTTGACCACCTTCCGTCCGCGGCGGCTGCCAGCAACGGCGCGCTCAAGCCCGCTGCCGCCGTCGAACAAGGCGCCGCAGACAGCGCCGGAACGGCGGATACCCAGACGCCGGACGGTACCGCCCCGCGTTCAGCCGCCTCTACTTCGGACGCCCGGGGGTCCGACGCCGGCACTCCCTTTTCGGTAGTGGGGAACGAAACGGCCGGGGAGCCTGCGCGCACGGCGCCTGCCGCCGTCGTCGTACCTCCGCTGCCGTCCACCACCCCGGTGGTGATCGGCCCGAGCGCCGAAGACCTGGCCCTCATTCCGGAACCGTCCGGAACACCGGAGTCCGTGGTGGAAGCCGTGGCGGAGGCCCATCCGGACTCCGTCGGGGTGCAGCTGCTGGCCGACAAACTGGTCAAGGGCATCAACACCAAGTCGGGCAGCTGCCTGAAGGACCTGAGCGACCTCGCGCACGAGCTGTTCATCATGCTCAAGGACGCCGAGGCGTCGCTGTCGGTGGCCGACCTGCTGAACGTGCTGCCCTTCGACGGCAACCCGGGGCGCTGGGCCTCGGTGGAGGCGTCGCTCGCGCTGTCCAGCTACGTGTGCCGGCAGACGGGGCACAAGGACCGTGCCGCCGTGTACGAGAAGCTGCTCCGGGCGCCGGACAACCAGGAGACGGATCCGTTCAAGGCACGGATGCAGGCCCGTGTCCGGCAGCGCTCACTGAATGAGCCGAACCTGTACGACAAGGAGATTTTCCGCTCCATCGACAACTCCAACCATGAGGCTGAGAAAGAGTGGCGGCGGCTGCGCCTCGAATCGCTGCTGTTCCTGCGCGCCCACGGCGGATCGCAGACCATCAGCGGGTCGGAGCTGGAGCGCCGGATTGCGAACGAGCTGGAGTCCGTGCGGGGCTAACGCTGCGTGGCGTTCTAAGTCCGTACGTCCGCCCGGTTTTCGGCCGGAGATTCCTCTAGCCCGGGCTCCGCCCCAAGTTGTAGATTCAGGCCATGACGAACAATCTCAGCGTTGTGATCAATTCGGACGCGCCGCAGGTTTGGACGATGCTGCGCGAACCCTCGAAAGTCGCGCAGTGGCATGGCTGGGAAGCCGATGAGCTGGCGGCGGAAATCAATGAAATCTACTTCAGCAACAACGTGGTTGAAGGGCCGGACCACACCGAACTGACAGTCAACAACGGTGATGTCTTCGAGCTCAAACCGGTGCCCACCGGAACCGAGGTCTGCGTCACCCGCGCCGGCGTGGACCACAACTCGGAATGGGCCGCATGGGACGAGGACATCACCCAGGGCTGGCTGATTTTCCTGCAGCAGCTCCGGTTCGCGCTGGAACGCCACCCCCACGGCACGCGCCGCACCTGCTACTTCTCTGTCCCCGGGTCGGGCGGCTCCGCCATCGAGAAACTGGGGCTCAAGGACATCCCTGCCGCCGGCGAGGAGTATTCGCTGACCCTCGGCACGGGCGAGGAGATCTCGGGCAGGGTCTGGCACAAGACCAACCACCAGGTGGGGCTCACCGTCCACAGCTACGCGGAGCACGGTGACGGCCTGCTGATCGTTGCCGACCAGCCCGTGATCCCCGAGAAAAGGCCCGACGGCGGCTCGATGGTGATCCTCTCGCTGTACGGTCTCGGCGCGCACAGCATGGAAACGATCCGCTCCCTGTGGGACGACTGGCGCTCTGAGAACTACCCCACATCAGAACCCCTCCAGTGAAGGTTCACCGCTGTTGGCTGGCACACTTGAACAGTGCCAGCCAATCCTGAACCGTCCTCCCCATCTGCACCGGCGCCTGCCGCAACGCCGGCCGGCCGGCAGTCCGAGTTCTCCTTCCGGGTTGGCAAGCGCCTCACGGAAACATGCAGCCCTGCCCCGGAGCAGGAGGACGCCAACGGAGGCGGGTTTCTGGGCCGGACCGGCACCATCACCACCCCGCACGGCGAGATCCAGACGCCGGCCTTCATCGCCGTCGGGACCAAGGCCACGGTCAAGTCCGTGCTTCCCGAGTCCATGGCCGAGCTCGGCGCCCAGGCGCTGCTGGCCAACGCCTACCACCTGTACCTGCAGCCCGGCCCCGAGATCCTGGACGAAGCCGGCGGCCTCGGCGCGTTCATGAACTGGGCCGGGCCCACCTTCACCGATTCAGGCGGCTTCCAGGTGATGAGCCTGGGTTCGGGGTTCAAGAAGGTCATCGACATGAAGTCCGTAGACCAGTCGGGCCCGGACGACGCCGTTGCCTTCGGCAAGGAACGTCTGGCCCACGTGGACGACGACGGCGTGTGGTTCAAGAGCCACCTCAACGGGGACCGCCACCGTTTCTCGCCCGAGATCTCCATGCAGGTCCAGCACCAGATCGGCGCGGACATCATGTTCGCCTTTGACGAGCTCACCACGCTGCAGAACTCGCGCGGATACCAGGAGGAATCGCTGGAACGCACGCGGCTGTGGGCTGTCCGCTGCCTCGAGGAGCACTTCCGGCTCACGGCCGAGCGGGCCGGCAAGCCGTACCAGGCCCTGTTCGGCGTGATCCAGGGCGCCCAGTACGAGGACCTGCGCCGCAAGGCCTGCCGGGACCTCGGTGCCATGGCGTTCGACGGATACGGGATCGGCGGCGCCCTCGAGAAGGAGAACCTGGGCACCATCGTGCGCTGGTGCAACGAGGAACTGCCCGAGAACAAGCCGCGGCACCTGCTGGGCATCTCGGAGCCGGACGACATCTTCACGGCCATCGAGAACGGCGCGGACACCTTTGACTGCGTCTCCCCCACCCGCGTGGCCCGGAACTCCGCGTTCTACACTCCCGACGGCCGGTTCAATCTCTCCGGCGCCAAGTACAAGCGCGACTTCGGCCCGCTGCAGGACGGCTGCGACTGCTACGCGTGCCTGAACTACTCCCGCGCCTACATCCACCACCTGTTCAAGGCCAAGGAAATGCTCTCCGCCACGCTGATCTCCATCCACAACGAGCGCTTCGTGGTGAAGATGGTGGATGACGCCCGGCTGGCGATCGACTCCGGCGACTTCTTCGAGTTCAAGGCCGAGACCCTGGGCCGGTACTACTCCTAGGCTCCCCGGCCCGCCAATTCGACGGTTCCGCGCCCACTAGACGTTGCCGGACGTCTTGCGGGCACGGAACCGTCGAAACGGGCTGTTTCCACATAGGGGTGAGGGTCTCTGGGCCTCCGCTTCCAGAGCGGCCAAGGTGGAAACATGAGCCAACCTTTAGCCGGGCTGCCCGCAAGGGAGAACCTTTGGCGCACCGAGCAACTCCTCCAGCGCGGGCTGAACTCCCGGGCACTCATGAGGCTGGTTAGGGACGGAACGCTGATCCGGGTGCGCCGTGGCTGCTATGCACGCGGCCAATGGTGGACGGACCTGAATCGCTCTGCACGCCGCCGGCAGCTTATTTATGCCCATGCCCACGGCACACGCACGACGTCGGCCGGTGGTTTCGTCTATAGCCACACCTCAGGTGCCAGCCTGCAGAGCCTCCGCCTGTGGGGAGTCGATGATAAGGTCCATCTGACACAAGCTGGGTGTCCGTCGGGTGTTTCGCACGGGCGCGACGTGGTGGCCCATACCGGGCGTCTGGGCAGCCGTGAGGTGACCTTTGTGGATGACCTCCCGTGCACCTCGCTAGAGCGGACTGTAGTGGACTGCTGCCTGATGTTTAACGTGCGCCAATCCCTGATTCTGGTGGACCACGCCGCCCGTCTGGGGGCCGACCTGCACCTGCTGCGGGACTACTGCACCGCGTTGACGGGGCGCAACGGCGTCATGGCATTGCGCCGGGCGCTGGAGTTGGTGGACGCCCGCTCCGAATCTGCCGGTGAGAGCCTGACCCGGGAACTCATTCATCGACTCAGGATCCCGCCGCCCGAACTCCAATTCGTTGTACGGACACCCTTCGGCGAACACCGTCTGGACTTTGCATGGCCTGAACAAAGGGTGGCTCTGGAGTTCGACGGCAAGACAAAGTACTTCGATTACCGGCCCACAAACGAGGTCGTGTTTCAGGAGCGCCGACGAGAAAAGGCGCTCATGGAGCAGGGCTGGTCTTTCATCCGGATCGAGTGGAAAGACCTCTTCCGGGAGCAGGAGTTCAAGTACCGGTTGCTGCGGGCGCTGGACCAGTCCGGGCCGTTTCGACGGTTCCCTGCCGGCTAGACGCTGCAAAACGTCAAATGTACACGGTTCCGTCGAAACGGCTGCAGCCGGCGACCGGCCAAGTACACCCCGCGGGACTACGCGTAGCTCGGTTCGCGCTTCTTGACCCAGCCGATGGCCAGAGTTGTCACGGGAACGAAGAGGAACTCCACGAGGGTCTTGTAGAGGAAGCCCACCAGCACGTAGTTCACGAACATGCCGAAGTCGCTGATGCCGATCACCGGGGCCGCGATGCTGCAGAAGATCAGCGTGTCCACGAATTCCCCCGCCACGGACGAGCCCATGATCCGCGCCCACAGCGATTTTTCTCCGGTCCGGGCCTTCATCCGGACCAGGATCCACGAGTTGATCGTCTGCCCGGCGAAGAACGCAAGGAGCGAGGCCAGCACGATCTGCGGCACCGGGCCGATGGCGCCTTCGAGCGCGGCCTGCTTGGCGGTGCCGAAGTCGTCGTCGAACCCGGGCAGCGCAATGATCACCCAGTAGCAAAGTGAAGCGAACACGGACAGCACGAACGTGGTGACGATGGCCTTCCGCGCCACCTTGAAGCCGTAGACCTCACTGATGACGTCGCCCAGGATGTACGCCAGCGGGAACAGGAAAAAGCCGCCGTCCGTGACGATGGGGCCCAGCACCACGCCCTTGGAGGCCCCGATGTTGGACAGGATCAGCACCACGGCCATGACCGCAAGCATGATGCCGAAGTACGGGGACCCTACCGAGGCGAATTTCGGCGCGGATGTCGGCAGGGAGGACTGGGCGGTGGCCATGGTGTTCCATTTCGTAGTGGTTCGCCAGGCTGCCTGCGCCCCGCGGAAGGCGAAGCGGCAGCCGGCTGTATTAGCACTGGACGGGTCCCGCCGGCTGGCCGCCGAAACCGGCCTCCATTCTCCCATCATTGCCGTCACCGCGGATGGTGGACTCGCGTACGGCAAAGCCCGGGAACGGACGACGGCGGGCTGCCGCCCCGGGGACCCAAAGGTCACCGCGGTGCCGGCCACCCGCCGTCGTGCTTTATTGCCATATTCGTGTTTGGAGGTCAGGCATTGACGAAGTCGTCGTCATCATCCTTGCGCGCGGCGCCCGCCGGGACGCCCGACGCAGCCGCGCCGGACCATGCGTGGCCCTGCTCGCGGTCCAGGTGCGTGGTCTTCTTGTTCTTCAGCGCGAAGATGTAGACCAGCAGCGACACGCCGATCGCGACGGTGACATAAGTGAAGAAGAGGTCCACCTGGTCGGCCTTCTGCAGGGCGGCGCCGATCAGCGGAACAGTGCCGCCGAACAGCGAGTTGGCGATTGCGTAGCCCAGGCCGACGCCGAGCGCGCGGATGGAGGCGGGGAAGAGCTCGGCCTTCACGAGGGCGTTGATGGACGTGTAGCCGCCCACGATCAGCAGACCGCCCATCATCAGCAGGAACGCCGTGAACGGGTCCTTGGTGCCGGCCAGCGCGGAGAGCAGCGGCCAGGTGAACAGGACGCCGGTGATGCCGAACCAGAGGAGCAGCGGCTTGCGGCCCACCTTGTCCGAGATGATGCCGTAGACGGGCTGGAGCAGCATGAAGATGAACAGCGCCCAGAAGTTGATCACGGATGTGTCGGTCTTGGCGATGCCGGACGTATCGTTCATGAACTTCAGGATGAAGTTGGTGTACGTGTAGAAGGCCACGGTGCCGCCCAGGGTCACGCCGATGCAGATCAGCAGCGGCTTCCAGTGCTGCGTGAACAGCAGCTTCAGGGTGCCGGGCTGGGCTTCGCCGGATGTGGCAGGAGCCTTGGCCGCCTGGACCTGCTCCTCGGAAACCGTCTCCTCCATGGAGCGCCGCAGCCACAGGACTACCAGCGCTGCAACGCCGCCAATGGCGAACGGGATGCGCCAGCCCCATTCCTTCAAAAGGCCGTCGCCCAGGGAGTTCTGCAGGACCACGAGAACCAGCAATGCCAGCATCTGGCCGCCCACGAGCGTCACGTACTGGAAGCTGGAGAAGAAGCCGCGGCGCCTGGAGGTGGCAGCTTCGGACATGTACGTGGCGCTCGTGCCGTATTCGCCGCCCACGGAGAAGCCCTGCAGAACACGGATAAGGATCAGCAGGACAAGGGCCCAGATGCCGATGACGTCCTGCGTCGGGAGGATGGCGATAGCGAAGGAGCCCGCGGACATCAGGGTCACGCTGAGCGTCAGGGCAGCCTTGCGCCCGTTGCGGTCGGCGTACCGCCCGAAGAACCAGCTGCCGATCGGGCGCATGAGGAACGACGTCGAGAAGACCGCCATCGCCTCGAGCCCGGCCTGCAGCTCGTCCTTGGAATTGAAGAAGTGTGCCTGGAAGTACGCCGCGAAGACTGTATACACGTAGAGGTCGTACCACTCCACGAGGTTGCCGGCGGAGCCTTTGAGGATGTTGCCGACCGCCCGGCGGGTTTGTGCTGCTTCTGACAGTTGGGTGCTCATCAGTGAACCTTCCTGGACTTGGCGCGGAAAGAAAGCAACGCCGCCCGCCACCCTATGGCCTGCCAGGGAGACCCCCGTGCGTTTTGGTCATACTGTTCATGAGCACAATGCTGGCTTCGTCCGGCGATGGCAGGATAAGTGCATGACTTCTACCGCGTTTGACTCCACCGCCTTGGCGTCCGAAACCGTGTCCGACGCCGCATCCGGCACCACGGCCGCTCCCGCCGTCGTCCTGACCATCGCCGGTTCGGAGGCGACCGGCGGCGCCGGCGCCCAGGCCGACCTGAAGACATTCCAGGAACTGGGCGTCTTCGGCATTGCCAACCTCACGTGCATCGTGTCGTTCGACCCGAACAATGAATGGAACCACCGCTTCGTGCCCGTGGACCAGGAAGTCATCGCGCACCAGCTGGAAGCAACGACGGCGGCCTACGGTGCCGCTTCCGGCGCACCTTCCGTACTGGACACCGTGAAGATCGGCATGCTGGGCAGCCCGGCCACCATTTCGACGGTGGCCGGCGCGCTGTCCTCAGGGGCGTTCGCCAATGTGGTGCTGGACCCGGTGCTGATCTGCAAAGGCCAGGAACCGGGCCAGGCGCTGGACACTGACCAGGCGCTGAAGGCACAGATCCTGCCGCTGGCCACGTTCGTCACGCCCACCCACTTCGAGGCCGAGTCCCTGTCCGGCCTCGAGATCACCGACGTCGAATCCCTCAAGGCCGCCGCGGTCCGCATCCACGAACTGAGTGGAGCCGCAGTCCTGGCCAAGGGTGGCGTTCGCCTGTCCGGGCCCGACGCCGTCGACGTCTTCTACGACGGCGAAACCCTCGAGGTCCTGAGCGCCCCGAAGGTGGGCGAGGTGGCCGTCTCCGGCGCCGGCTGCTCACTCGCCGCGGCGGTGACGGCCGAACTGGCCAAGGGAGCTACGCCACTGGAGGCAGCGCGGAGGGCGAAGGAATTCGTGACCGCGGGCATCCGCAACCGGGTGGCCTCCGGTGCGCCGTTCGACGCGCTCTGGCAGGGCGGCCCGCGCTAAGCCCGCGAGTGGCCTGCGCCAACACCGTCAGGAGCGGGGGTCTGCCACCGTCCCCATGAAGAGCGGCAGGCCGGTGTCAACGTGCACGATCTGGTAGTGGAACGGCCGGTCGAATTGGATGGTGTGCTCGGGCCGGGGCGGCGCGCTGGTCACCCTGCCGTTGATCTGGGTTACCGCGGCAGCCACGGTCCCCTTCTCGGCCACCGTGATGTTGGCTGCCTGCGCGGCCTGCGTGACGGTCATTCTCGGCTGGATGGCGTTGAAGTCCTCGGTGGTGGTGAGGGTCTTCTGCAGTCCGTGGGCTTCCAGGACCCGGCGGAGGTCGAAGCTGGATTTGTGGTCCCAGCGGGGCAGCTGAATCTGCACCGTCTGCACCGGCGCGGCGTCCAGGGTATCCGCGATTTCCCCGAGTTGTGCCGTCCCGGGCGAGGCATCCGTCCCGGCCTCCGGCAGGACCAGCCGCATCACGAAGCCCTCGGCGTAGGGCAGGTCCACGCCCCGCCAACCGCGGCCTTCCGCCTACTTAATTTCCAGCAGGTTATGCATGGCCGGGACGTCGATCTGGTCGCCACCGACGAGGGTGAAGGGCTCATCGGACGTGGAGCTTGGGTCGAACGGGGTCTCCCAGGCCGCCGCGAAGTACACGGAGTTGAGCAGGCTAAACGTGTTCCGGGGGTCGTACTTCGCCGGGGCTTCCTTGATCCGGCCGCCGGTGTTCCTGTCCACCCAGGCATCGATCGCGGGCTTGGTTGCGCCCTCGTCACTGAAGTCCACCGGATAAACGCCGGTTCCGTAGTGCCTGGTAAGCGTGGCGAGGAATGATCCCCCCGTTGGCACGCCCTTGTCCACGAACATTCCGTTGGCGGCATGCATTACGGGCTTCCGCGGCGGGTTGTCTTCGTCCACCGCGCCCGGATCGCCGTCGAACTTCGCCAGTGACGCGAGCAGTGCATTCATGGCCTCATCACGCCTGTCCACTGGAAGACCCAGCACAGCATCCAGCTCTGCAGCCGTTTCCCCGGATGCGCCGGCGCGAAGCATCGCAAGAGCAACCAGCGTGCTTCCGGGCGAGGACACCACGTTGCCGCCCGCACCGTCACCGCCGTCGGCCAGCAGTGCCTCGCCCAGGCCGAAGGCGGAGTCCCGGAACGCGCGGAACTCGGCGGCGTAAGCCGGGCCGTCCACCACAACGCGCTCCACGCCGTCGGCCTTCAGCATTTCCGGCACCGGCGCCGAACACGCCGTCGCGAGCGCCACCGCGGCCGAGGCCGCCACCATTTTGGCCATTCGAATCCTGTTCATTGCAGTCCTCGGCTCATCCGGAGAACACCCTTACGTCCACAGTCAACCAGCGAGGTCTGACAGTAACGATGCCTGGCCGGTCACGTTTTGCCGTCGGTTCGGTCTCACCCCTCCGACGCTCCCTCACTTCCTGCAACGTTTTCGGCAACGCTCTCTCAGTCGCGGGCGTATCCTCGAGGCATCCCGGCGGATCGTGGAGGAGCGGCATGGCCCGGCATTTCGACAGCGTTGACGAGTACATCGCGCAATTTCTATTTCGCGGGCTGGGCGCACCATGTTTCGGTGTATCCGGTACCGGCGGGCGACGACGACTTCCGGGCTGACATCGCGCCGTTCCGGGCCGCAAAGGGCACGCTCAAGTTTTCGCTCGGCAAGCCGCTCCCCTACGACCTCATCGAACGGACGGCGGAACTGCTCGCGGCCGAGCGCCGGGGGCGGTAACCACCGTCTGTACCACCCGCCGTCGAACGCGTACGACGGCGGGAGGCGACGACGGCGGCACGGCCCTCCGGCCGTCCTGGGCACCTACGCCCGGGGGACCTACCGCCCGCTACCGCCGCGGAATGTTCCGGAGGTTGCTGCGCGCCATGCTGACGGCCTCGCCGGCGCCACGGTTGAGGACCACCTTCGACATGGCGGTGGCGAACCCAAGCACCTGCGAGCCGGTGATCTTTGGCGGAATCGACAGTGCCTTGGGATCCGTGATGAGCTCCACCAGCGAGGGCCCGGGATGGGCGAAGGCCTCGCGGTAGGCGTCCTCGATCCGCGCGGGATCTATAACCCGGACGGCATGGAAGCCGAGCGCGCGGGCCACGGCGGAATAGTCGGCGTCGGGCACGTCCACGCCGAAGTCCGGCAGGCCGTCCACCAGCATCTCCAGTTTCACCATGCCCAGGGTGGAGTTGTTGAAAACCACCACGTTGACCGGCAGCCGGTGCGCGGCAACGGTGATGAGCTCGCCGAGCAGCATGGACAGGCCGCCGTCGCCCGACACCGAAATGACCTGGCGTCCGGGGTATGCCAGCTGCGCGCCGATCGCGTGCGGCAGCGCATTGGCCATGGAGCCGTGCAGATATGAGCCGATCAGCCTGCGGGTGCCCAGCGGGTTGATGTAGCGGGCGGTCCACACATTGCACATGCCCGTGTCTGCGGTGAAAACGGCGTCTTCGGCCGCCACCTGGTCCAGCAGGGACGCCGCGTATTCCGGGTGGATCGGCTGCTTCTTTTCCACCTTGCGGGTGTAGGCGCCCACGGCCTTGTTCATCAGCTTGTCGTGCTTCTTGAGCATCTGGTTGAGGAAGCGGCGGCTCTTCTTCTGGGCGAGCAGCGGCATCAACGCGGAGAGGGTGGGCAGCACGTCGCCGTGGACGGCTATGTCGACGTCGGTCCGCCTGCCCAGCCTGTGGGCTGCACGGTCCACCTGGGCGGTGCGGGTGCCGGGCAGGAACTGATCGTAAGGGAAGTCGGTGCCGAGGAGCAGCAGCAGGTCTGCGTCCTCGATCCCTTCCGCCGCGGCACCGTAGCCCAGCAGCCCGGTCATTCCGATGTCGAAGGGGTTGTCGTACTGCAGGAAGTCCTTGCCGCGCAGGGTGTGGCCGATCGGCGCACCGATCAGTTCCGCGAGCGCAACGACCTCGTCATGGGCTCCCTGCGTGCCGGCTCCGGCGAAAATGGCAACCTTGTCCGCCGCGTTGATGGCATCGGCGAGTTCCTGGATACTTTCAGGTGCCGGCGTGAGCGTGGCGGGCCGGAACTTCGCGGGCAGCGGCGTTTCGCCGGTGGCCTCCAGCCCGGCGATGTCGCCGGGCAGGGTGACGACGGCGACGCCTCCTAAAGCGACGGCGTGCTGGATGGCGCTGTGCATCACCCGCGGCCCCTGCTCCGCCGTGCTGATGAGCTCCGAGTAGACGGAGCATTCGTTGAAGATCCGGTCCGGATGGGTTTCCTGGAAGAAGCCGCTGCCGATCTGCTTGCTCGGAATATGCGAGGCGATGGCCAGAACGGGCGCGCCGGAGCGGTTGGCGTCGTACAGGCCATTGATCAGGTGCAGGTTGCCGGGGCCGCAGGAGCCGGCGCACACGGCAAGCTTTCCGGTCAGCTGTGCCTCGGCCGCGGCGGCGAAGGCTGCGGCTTCCTCATGCCGGACATGGATCCAGTCAATGCCGCCCTGCTTTGAGCCGCCGGTCTGGCGGACGGCGTCAACGATCGGATTGAGGCTGTCCCCGACGATTCCGTAGATCCGCTGGACGCCGGCGGCCTGGAGTTGTTCGATGAGCTGGGTGGCAAGTTCCTTGGCCATGGGTGCACGCTCCCGTGATCAGATTGGTGGGCTGAGTGGTGGGCTGACAAGGGCCAATATAGTCCGCCGACCGTGGGCGCGGGTTTCAGCTGCAGGACTGGTGGGCCCGTTTTCCACATACGCATTCGACCCCATGGAGTCCCGGTGTCCCCGCTCTTAGCGTGGTGGAAGGCAATCTGCCTGTCTCCCTATCCACAGTAAGGATCGATGTTGGCCAACAAATCACGCCGCCGCCAGACAAGACGGACCGCCCGGAGTGGGCACCAATCCGTGCGATACGACCCCAAGCGAGTTTCCCCTGCTCTGCTCCAGGGTGACCAGGAGTTGGGTTCACTATTCGCCTTCCTGGCGTGGCACCAGGAGTACGGGATACTGCCCGACGCTAACCCCGTCCTGGTGACACTGAAAGCGTTCTTTCCGATCTACGCAGAGCTGTCTTCCGGCGCCCCAGTGAGCGCAATGGATCCCAGACTGGTTGCTCAACATGTCCAGTCACTCGAAGATCGAGATCCCGAATTCGCTGCCTATTTCTGTGCCGTCCTGTTTGAATACATGCACTTCCTGAAGGACTCGGACCGCTGGTCCGGCACGGAAGAATGTCATCGGGTTTTGCATGGCGTGCTGTATCACGGGATGCTCAATGAAAAGTTCTCCCCCATCGCGTGGCCGTGCACGAGGACCGGGAGCAGTCAACAGGCCTCCGCCAGGAGCGCGTAAGCGTCTGGGAGAACCCGCAGGATCTGCGAGAGCGGTCGGTCAGCTCCCCGAGTGGGCCTGCAGGAACGTGTACACCTCGGTCTCGTCCACGCCGGGGAAGGCGCCCGGGGGCATAGCCGCGAGCAGGTGGGAGTTCGCCCGGGCCGAAGGCCAAGCATTGCCCGCCCACTCCGATGTGAGCGCGGCCGGCGGGCGCTTGCAGCAGTTCGGGTCGGGGCAGTTGGACGTTGCCCGGGCCGTCGTCTCCCGGCCGCGGAACCACTTCACGTGCTGGTACGGGACTCCAATGCTCAGCGAGAACTGCCCGCTGGCCGACCGGTCCGTGCGTGCGGTGCACCAGTACGTGCCCGACGGCGTGTCCGTGTACTGGCTGTAGGCGCTGAACTTGTCGGGCACATCGAACACGGCGCGGGACGTCCAGGCTTTGCACGACGGCTGCCCCTCGATGGCGCCCGTGTGGTCCTGCGGGAAGTTCACGCCGTCGTTCTCGTAGGCCTTGTATATGATCCCGCTCTGGTGGGTCTTCTGGAAATGGGTGGTGATGCCCAGGTGCTTGGTGGCCAGGTTGGTGAAACGGTGCGCCGCGGTCTCGTAGGACACGGCAAACGCGTCGCGGATGTCCTCCACCGCGATCTCCTTCGCGGCCTTGGCTTTTTGCAAAAATTCCACGGTTGCCTGCTCCGGCAGCAAGAGCGCCGCGGCGAAATAGTTGGTCGCCACCCGCTGGGCCAGGAAATCGCCGTAGTTGCGGGGCGTTTCGTGGCCCAGGACGTAGTGGCCCAGGGCCTGCAGGAGCACGGAGCGGGGGTCGTGGTCCTGCCGTTCGCTCTGCGTCAGGTAAATTTTGCGGTTCTTCAAATCGGTCACCGAACGGGTGGAATGCGGCAAATCGCCCACGTGGTGGAGGGTGAATCCGAGGTGCTCCGCGATGTCCGCGATGACGTGCTGGCTCAAGGGACCGGTGGTGTAACCCACCTGCTTGAGCACCTTCTGAGCCTCGGCCTCGTATTCCGGAAAATAGTTCCCCCGTTCACGCATCATGGCCCGCAGTTCACCGTTCGCGCGGCGGGCTTCCTCCGGCGTCGCCACCTGCTCGTTCATCTTCCGTTCGAGCTCCTGCAGCAGCCCCACCTGGGCCTCCAAAACATCCATCGGCAACCGTGAGCTGATGCGGATTTTGGGCAGGTTCAGGGATTCGTAGAGCGGTCCGCGCTGGTAGCGTTCGAGCTCAATTTCCAGGCCCGCCCGGCGGCTTGGCGGCTCGGCTCCCAGCAGCTGGTCAATGCCGACGCCGAGCGCACCGGCCAGGTGCTGCAGCAGCCCCAGCTTGGGTTCCCGCTTGCCGTTCTCGATGAGGCTCAGCTGGCTCGGTGCGGTTCCGACGGCGGCACTCAGGTCATCGAGCGTCAGGCCGGCCTGCTTGCGCAGGTGCCGGACGCGGCGGCCCAGCGCAATGACGTCCAGTTCCGCCGTCGGCGCGGACGACGGCGGCGGCGAAACTTCCCTGTTCCAGCTTGAAGGCGACATTTCTGAAGAATACGTGAAGAAACGCATTTCTTTCCAGCTTTTTCCTCTAGAAAGCGCTTTGAAAGTGCAGAAAAGTAGGTGTCACGAAGGAAAACCCCTCCCGGATACTGGCCGGACCTGCAAAGGCGCAGGGACGGCCGGCCCGGAAAATCTTCCCGGAATGGCCCGGGAGCTAACAAGGAGACAAAGATGACTGCAGCATTTGAGCCCACCCAGCAGACGCCCGAACAGCAGGCCGCCGCACTGGAGCTCGAGTGGGCTGCCAACCCGCGCTGGGAAGGCGTCACTCGGGACTACTCAGCCGCCGACGTCGTCCGCCTCCGCGGCCGGGTCTCCGAAGAGCACACCCTCGCCAAGCGCGGTTCCGAGAAGCTGTGGAAGCAGCTCACCGAGGAGCACAAGGAAGGCAAGTACACCAACGCCCTGGGCGCCCTGACCGGAAACCAGGCCGTGCAGCAGGTCAAGGCCGGCCTGCGCGCCATCTACCTTTCGGGCTGGCAGGTGGCCGCCGACGCCAACAACTCCGGCCACACCTACCCGGACCAGTCCCTGTACCCGGCCAACTCGGTCCCCACCGTGGTCCGCCGCATCAACAACGCCCTCCTGCGCGCCGACCAGATCGAATTCTCCGAAGGCATCCAGACCGTCGAGGACTGGCTGGTTCCGATCGTTGCCGACGCCGAGGCCGGCTTCGGCGGCCCGCTGAACGCCTACGAGCTGATGAAGTCCATGATCCAGGCCGGCGCCTCGGGCGTGCACTGGGAGGACCAGCTCGCCTCGGAGAAGAAGTGCGGCCACCTCGGCGGCAAGGTCCTGATCCCCACCCAGCAGCACGTCCGGACCCTGAACGCGGCCCGCCTGGCAGCCGACGTCGCCGGCACCCCCACGGTCGTCATCGCCCGCACCGACGCCGAGGCAGCCACCCTGATTACCTCCGACGTCGACGAGCGCGACAAGGAGTTCATCACCGGCGAACGCACCCCGGAGGGCTTCTACAAGGTCCGCAACGGCATCGAACCCTGCATCGCCCGCGCCAAGGCCTACGCCCCCTACTCCGACCTGATCTGGATGGAAACCGGCACCCCGGACCTGGAGCTGGCCCGCAAGTTCGCCGAATCCGTCAAGGCCGAGTTCCCGGACCAGATGCTCTCCTACAACTGCTCACCCTCGTTCAACTGGCGCAAGCACCTGGACGACGCCACCATCGCCAAGTTCCAGCGCGAGCTCGGCGCCATGGGCTTCACCTTCCAGTTCATCACCCTGGCCGGATTCCACGCCCTGAACTACTCGATGTTCGACCTCGCCCACGGCTACGCCCGCGAAGGCATGAGCGCGTACGTCGAACTGCAGGAAAAGGAATTCGCCTCCGAGTCCCGCGGCTACACCGCAACCAAGCACCAGCGCGAAGTCGGCACCGGCTACTTCGACGACATCTCCACTGCGCTCAACCCGAACGCATCCACATTGGCTCTCGTGGGATCCACAGAAGAAGGCCAGTTCCACTAACACTTCCCGACGGCGGCGGTCGCCTTCGGCCTTCGGTCCGGCATCGCTCTGCCTGCTATTCCCCATGCCCGGGTCCGACCTCGCTGAGCGAGGACGGACCCGGGCACAGGGCCCCTTTTACGCAGGCTGCCGCAATCCCGGCACCTTCGGCCTGGTGAGCAGCTCACCTTTGGTTCGTCCCGCCGTCGAACTTTCCTTCTTGCTTTAAGGAGCAGATGACATGAACAGCTTCACCGACAACTTCACTATCAATGGGATCACTCTCACTGCTCAGCCGATTTGCCGTCAGGGCGAGGTGCTCACTCCCGACGCTCTGGCCTTCGTTGCGCAGCTGCACAAGGCCACGGCGGGGCGGCGCGAGGAACTGCTGCGGGCGCGTCGTGCCCGGCGGGAGGACATCTCCCGGGGCCAGGACCCGCGCTTCCTGAGGGAAACCGAGTCCGTCCGCAACGATCCGCACTGGCGGGTCGCTCCGCCTGCTCCAGGGCTTGAGGACCGCCGGGTGGAAATCACCGGGCCTGTGGACCGCAAGATGACCATCAACGCCCTGAACTCCGGCGCCAAGGTGTGGCTGGCGGACATGGAAGACGCCTCCACGCCGTCGTGGCGCAACGTCATCCAGGGCCAGCTGAACCTCACGGACGCGCTGGAGCGCCGGATCGACTTCACCTCGCCCGAAGGCAAGGAATACAAGCTCAAGGCCGCCGAGGACCTGCCCACTATCGTGGTCCGGCCCCGCGGCTGGCACCTGCCCGAGAAGCACATGCTGATCAACGGCGAGCCGATCGCCGGCGGCATCGTGGACTTCGGCCTGTACTTCTTCCACAACGCCCGCCGCCTGCTGGCCCAGGGCAAGGGCCCGTACTTCTACCTGCCGAAGATCGAAAACCACCTCGAAGCCCGGCTGTGGAATGACATCTTCATCCTGGCCCAGGACCTGCTCGGGATCCCGCAGGGCACCATCCGCGCCACCGTGCTGATCGAAACGATCACCGCTTCCTTCGAGATGGAGGAGATCCTGTTCGAGCTCCGGGACCACGCCGCGGGCCTGAACGCCGGGCGCTGGGACTACATCTTCTCCCTGATCAAGAACTTCCGCACCCGCGGCCCGCGCTTCGTCCTTCCGGACCGCGGGCAGGTGACCATGACTGCCCCGTTCATGCGGGCCTACACCGAACAGCTGGTGCGCGCGTGCCACAAGCGCGGCGCCATGGCTATTGGGGGCATGGCCGCCGCGGTTCCCAACCGCAAGGATGAGGCCGCCAACGCCAACGCCTTTGAGAAGGTCCGCGCGGACAAGACCCGCGAGGCAGCAGACGGCTTTGACGGCTCCTGGGTGGCGCACCCGGACCTGGTGCCCGTGTGCCGCGAGGTGTTCGACGGCGTTCTGGCCGGCCGGGCGAACCAGCTGGACCGCCTGCGTGAGGACGTCACCCCGGACGACCGCGCCCTCATCAACGTGGCTGCCACCCAGGGCACCATCACCGAGCAGGGCATCCGGAACAACATCGAGGTGGGTATCCGGTACATCGAATCCTGGCTGCGCGGCAACGGCGCGGTCGCCATCCACAACCTGATGGAGGACGCCGCCACCGCGGAGATCTCCCGCTCGCAGCTGTGGCAGTGGATTTACTCCCGCGCCATCACGGACCACGGCGAGATCATCAGCCGGGAATGGGTGGAGGAGATGCTGGACGAGGAGTTCGCCCGGCTTGAGCGCTTCGACGGCGACCGCTTTGCCGACGCCCGCGATGTCTTCGAGGAGGTCACGCTGAGCGACAAGTTCCCCAGCTTCCTCACGGTTCCCGCCTACGCCCGGTACCTGCACGAAGCCCGTGAGGGCATCGACGCCACGGCCGAGGCCATCGAGGACGAGCTCGTCGCCGCCTAGCGCCGCCCTCTGAACCGGCACAGATTTCCGTCCGCCGGGCCGCCACGCCCTTCGCAACAGGCACCCCCGAAGGCCGGGGAGGCGGCCCGGCAGCGGAACCACCTTGCAGCGCGAACTGGCAGCTAATGACCCGAAAACCCAGGTTTGAGGGCATCAGCTGCCAGTTCGCGCTTGTTGAAGGAACGGACGACGGCGGGACGGCGCCTAACGCTGGCGGGGCACCTTCCGCACGGACAGTGTTGTTGAGATGAAGAACGCCAGCACGGAGCCGAGGATCACCAGCAGCGGCATGGACCAGTTGCCCGAGGCGCTGTGGACGTAGCCCACCGCGGTCGGCGCCAGGGCGGCAACGCCGTAACCCACCCCCTGGACGATGGCCGACATCCGGCCGGCGGAGGCCTGGTCGCGGGCGAGCTTGATGATGGCGATGAAGATCAGCGTGATGCCCCCGCCCTGCGCCACTCCCCCGAGCGAGGACCATAGCCACCACAGCTGGGGAACGAACAGCAGCCCCAGCGGAACGGTCAGCCACATGGCACTCAAGGTGACCGCGACCGCCGTCGTACTCATGAACCGGGCCGCAAGCGGCACGCCCAGGCTGCCCGCAATAGCCATGATCTGGAACAGCGACGAGCCTGCCCCCGCCGCGGCTGGCGTCATGCCGAGTTCGTCGGACAGCAGGCTGGGGAGCCAGGCGGTGACGCCGTAATAGGAGATGGCCTGGCCGGCAAAGCCGACAGTCAAACCCACAGTGATCCAGCGCGACGCCGGGCGGCCAGCTGCCGGCGAACCGCCCGTCCCGTCGTCGGCCACAGGGAGGAAGGCCCGGCGCCCGGACGCGAAAACCCAGAAGCCGACGGCCGCGATGGCAAAGGCCGCAGAGCCAGCAATGGCGGCCCGCCAGCCGGCCATTTCGGCCAGCGGCGCGGTGATCACGGAAGTAGCGAACGAGCCGACGTTCAGGGCGGCCGTGTAGATTCCCATGGCGGTCCCCTGGCGCCGCGGCGAGAAGTCCCGCCGGATGATCAGCGGCACCGCGATGTTGCCCACGGTGATGGCGAGGCCCAGGATGACCGTGCCCGCCATCACCATGGCGCCGCCGCCGGCCGAACGGACCGCCACGCCGGCCAGGACGCCCGCCAGCGTCAGCGTGATGGCAAGTTCGGCACCGAACCGGCGCCCGGCCAGGGAGGCCAGGGGCGCCGCGAGCGAGAAGCACAGCACCGGAATCCCGGTCAGCAGGCCCAGCTCAACGGGCGAGAACCCCAGCTCCTGCTGCATCGGGCCCAGCACCGGCGCCACCGCCACGAAGGGGCCCCGCATGTTGAGGGCGATGAGGCCGATGCACGCGAGCAGGATCCAGCTGCGGGGAACCTTCGTTCCGATGCTGTCCCTCATAGGGCGCGGACGTCAGGGAACTGGAAGCGGGAAACGGTTTTCATCACTCCCATTGCTATCATGCGGCGCCCCATACGGCTGAAGCGGGGGGCATAACTGTCCGCTCGCGCTCAGGGGGCGTTAAGGAACCAGTCCCGCGGGGCATTGCTGACGCCCGGCGCCTCGCGGAACCTGCCCGGCTGCGCCGCCCAGCCCACGCCGTTGGCAATCACCTGCCGGATCTGCGGCTGGTGGTACACGGGGTACTCCTGGTCGCCCGGGCTGAAGTAGAAGATCCGGCCCTTGCCCCGCGTGAACGTCACACCCGAGCGGAACACCTCGCCGCCCTCAAAGGAGCTGATGAAGATGAGGTCGTCGGGCTCGGGAATGTCGAAGAGCTCGCCGTACATCTCCTGTTTCGGGATCACAATGGGACTTTCGACGCCGGCGGCGATCGGGTGCGAGGGCTTCACGGTCCACACAAGTTCCCGCTCGCCCTCGTTGCGCCACTTCAGCGAGCACGTGGTGCCCAGCAGCTTGGTGAAGATCTTGGCGAAGTGCCCCGAGTGCAGCACGATCAGGCCCATGCCGCCGAGCACGTGCCGCTGGACGCGCTCCACCACCTCGTCGCTGACCTCGGCGTGGGCCACGTGGCCCCACCACAGGAGCACGTCCGTGGCGGCGAGGGTCTCCTCGGACAGGCCGTGTTCCGGGTCCGCCAGCGTGGCAGTGGTGATGCTGGAATCCGGGTAGAAGCCCTTCAGCCCGTCCGCGACGGCGCCGTGGATGCCATGGGGATACATCTCGGCCATGGTTTCCGGCTGGTTGTTCGCCTCATGGACGCCTTCGTTCCAGACCAGGATGTTGAGTTTTTCGGTCATGTCAGAGCCTCACTTCGCGCTGTTCGAGGGCGGATTTGTAGCAGGCGTCGAGCACCAGGGCACGGGTCAGTGCGAGCGAGCCGTCGTGGGCGCCCCACACGGTCTCGCCGCCGCGGACGGCGTCCACGAAGTCCTCCACCACGGCCTGGTGCGCGCGGCCCGGTTCGGCCACCACCACGTAGTCGGCGTTCTCGCCATCCTTTTCCTTGAAGATCCGGACGTCCGCGACGGGGACGTTGGAGGCCCCGACGGCGCGGAGTTCCGCTCCGCCGTCGGTGCCATAGACAGTGAAGTCCATCAGGTCATCCTCGTCCCGGTAGGCGGCCCAGCCTGCTTCGAGGATCAGAGTGCCGCCGCCCTCCAGCCGGATGAACGCCGAGGCGAAGTCCTCCACCTCAAACTTGTGGGAGGACTTCATGGCGGTGTAGCGGGCGTTGCCGCCCAGCCCGCGGGGGCCCAGTTCGGAATGGGTCGACGCCGAGACGGAGAGGACCTTGGGCTCGCCCAGCAGGTGCAGGGCATAGTCCAGGACGTGCACGCCGATGTCGGCCAGCGGCCCTCCGCCGGCCAGCGCAGGGTTGGTGAACCAACTGCCCAGCATGGGGATGCCCTGCCGGCGCAGCCACGAAGCCTTGGCGTAGTACGGGCGGCCGAGTTCGCCGTCGTCAATGATGCTTTTCAGCTTTTGGATGTCACCGCGGCGGCGGTGGTTGAAGGCCACGTCCAGGACGCGGCCGGCCTTCCGCGCCGCCTCCACCATCTGCAGGCCCTCGTCACCGTTGCGGGCCAGGGGCTTTTCGCTCAGGACGTGCAGGCCGCGCTCCAGCGCGGCGATGGCGATCGGGGCGTGCAGGAAGGTGGGCACGGCCACGCTGACGGCGTCGAGCCCGTCGAGTTCGATCAGGTCCTCCCAGCGGGCAAACGTGTGGGGGACGCCGTACTCGTCCTTGATGCTCGCCAGCAGGTCGGCCTCCATCGCGGCGACCGCAACCAGCTCCACGCCGTCCATATTCTTGTAGGCCTTGATGTGCTGCTGACCGGCCCAGCCGATGCCTACGACGCCGACCTTGAGGGTGGCGGGCTTCTCCACCTGGTGATTGCTCACGGATTTTTCCTTTATTCGTTCCGGATAGGGGTACTGGATGTGGTTTGCGGAGATGGCTTAAGTGTCACCCTTTAACGGCGCCGGCGGTCATGCCCGAGACAATGCGCCGCTGGCAGACGAGCACCAGGACCACCAGAGGAATGGTGATGAGCACTGAGGCTGCGCTGATGGTCCCGAGCGGCTGGTCGAATTCGCTGGCACCGCTGAAGAAAGCAATGGCCACTGGAACAGGGCGGGCGTCCGGGGATGTCGTCAGTGTGACGGCGAGCAGGAACTCGTTCCACACGGAGATGAACACCAGAATGGCAGTGGTGGCCAGCCCGGGGACGGCCAGTGGCAGGATGACCTTGCGGAAGGCCTGGAAGGGTGAGGCGCCATCCATGTATGCCGATTCCTCGAGCTCCCGCGGGATCTCCCGGAAGAAGGAAGTCAGCGTGTAAATAGCCAGCGGCAGGGCGAAGGTCAGCTTGGGAATGATCAGGCCCAGCAGGGTGTCGTACAGGCCGATGTCCCGCCAGATCGCGAACATCGGCGCCGCAATGGCGATCGCCGGGAACGTGGTCACGGAGAGGATGAGGGTCAGGATCAGGGACTTGCGGCGCATCCTGAGGCGGGCCAGTGCGTATGCGGCGAAGGAGGCAAAAACCAGAGCGACGCCGGTGGTAACGACGGCGATGATCACCGAGTTCCGCAGCGCGAGCAGGAATTCTGCGTTCTGGAGGACAGTGAGGTAGTTCTCAATCGAGGGGTCGCTGGGGAAGAGCTCGCCCTGGCCGAGACTGGCTCCCTTTTTCAGCGACGTATTGATCAGCCAGTAAAAGGGAACGAGGGAAAAAGCCATCACGCCCAGGATGAACACCCACGTCAGCGGGTGCAGCCGCGTCTCGCCCCGCAGCCGTCGCCTCGGGATCCTGGCAGTGCCCTGCGCGCGCTGTGTGGGGCGCTCGGCAAGTAGGGTGCTCATCAGTTCTCCTTTGAGACGGCGCGGATGTTGCTGCCGGCAAAGCGGACGTAGACCATGGACACCACCATGACCGTCAGGAAGGTCAGGATGGACAGCGCGGACCCCTCCCCCACGAGCCTGTTTTCGCGCAGCTCCTTGTAGGCGAGCATGGACATCGACTCGGTTCCGTTGGCGCCCCGGGTAAGGACGAACGGGAGGTCGAAGACCCGGAGGGCGTCCATGGTGCGGAAGATAGCGGCAAGGACGATCGCAGGCTTCAGCAGGGGAAGCGTGACGCCCCAGAAACTCTGCCACTTGCCGGCGCCGTCCAGCTCGGCGGCTTCGTAGGTCTCCTGCGGGATGACCTGAAGGCCCGCCAGGATGATCAGCGCCGCGAACGGCGTCGTCTTCCAGACATCGGCCAGGACAACAACGGCCATCGCATAGCCCGGCTCGCCGAGCCAGACGATGTTCCCGGCAGGCATCCCCAGGCCCGAAAGGATCTGGGTCACCAGGCCAAGGTTGGGCTCGAACATCGTCTCCCAGGTAATGGCGCTGACCACCGTCACCACTGCGTACGGCAGGAGAACCACCGTCCGCAGCAGGGCGCGCCCGCGGAAGGCCAGGTTCAGGAGCAGCGCCATCGCGGTGCCGAGAACCAGTTCCAGCGAAACCGACAGGCCGGCGAACAGGAAGGTCTGCCCGAAGGCTGCCCACCATTCCGGACTGCTGAGCGCGGAGATGTAGTTGTCCAGCCCGACAAAGCGGGAGAGCCCGGCCTGCCGGATGCTGTACTGGTTGAGCGAGAGCCAGATTGCGTACCCGATCGGCACGGCGGCGACAAGCGCCATGAGGATCAGGGACGGCGCGGTCATCCGGACCGCGAGCCGCCGTTCTGCCCGGTCGTGCCCGCTGGAACGGCCGCGACCGGGCGTCAGGACTGGTGCAGCCATGATCAGAAGCTCGCCTTGGCAGTCTCGATCTCTTCAGCCATCTTCTTCACAGCCTCGTCAGCCGTGGCCGTACCCGAAAGCACGGAGTAGACGTTCTTGTTGATCGCCTGGGAAATCTGCGGGTAAACCGGGGATACCGGGCGCGGCTTGGCCCCCTTCACCGATTCCAGGAGCTGTTGCGCGAACGGCATCTTCGCCAGCACCTCGGGGGCGGAGTAGGCAGCCTCGTTGACCGGTGCCTGCGAGTTGTCCATGGCCACGTGCTTCTGCCAGTCCGGCGTGGTAGCGAAGTTGATGTAGGCCACGGCGGCGGCCGGGTTGGTCGAGTACGCCGAGATGGAGAAGTTCCATCCGCCCAGGACACCGCTCGCCTTGGTGGAGCCGTCGAAGGACGGAAGGGGCGCGACGTCGAATTTTCCAGCGAGCTTGGTGGCGTTCAGCAGCCTGTAGACGTGGGGCCAGTTGCGCTGGTATCCGAAGTTCCCGGACTCGTAGGCCAGCCGTGTCGGGTCTTCGTTGTAAGTCAGTACAGCTTTGTCGGCTGAGCCGTTCTTGATCCCGTCGGCCATGAAGTTGATGACCTTGCGGGTGGTGTCGTTGTCCACCACCACTTCGCCCTTGTCATTGAGGACCTCGCCGCCGGCACTGTAGAGCAGTTCCAGGAAGTTGACGGTCAGGCCTTCATACTGCTTGCCCTGGTAGACAAGGCCGTCGCCGGGGCCTTGGCCGCCTCCTTGTACAGCTGCTGCCACGTCTTCGGCTTGGCGACCTTGTCCTTCAGGTAGTAGATGAGGCCCGCGTTCGTGTAGAACGGGGTGGCCCAGTACTTGTCCTGGTACCCGACAGCCTTGACTGTGGAGGGAATGAGGCGGTCCTTGATGCCGTCCACGAGCTTGGTCTGGTCCATCAGCCAGCCCTGGGAAGCGAATTCCGCGGTCCAGATGACGTCGGTCATGAAGATGTCGCACTCCGTGGACTTCCCCTCAAGCCGCTGGACGGCCTGGGTCCGGGACTCGTCCGTGGTGGAGCCGATCTCCGTGTACTTGGCGGTCATGCCCGGGTGGGCCTTGTTGAACGCTGCGGTGGTGTTCTTGTGGATCCCGCTGGCGTCCTTGCCGCCGCAGATCGAGATGTTGCCTTTGGCGCCTGCGGCGCTGGCAGGGTCGACGGCGGCGGCGGAGGTCGACGGCGTGGTCGCCGACGTCCCGCCGCACCCGGTGAGCAGAATGCCCAGGGCAACGGTGGCTACAACGCTCTTCGCCAGACGACGGCGTCCGGCCGGCATGAATGCCTTCACGAGGTTCCTTTCGGTATGCCCGGCCCTCCGGCCGCAGGGGATCCTGCAGACCGGCGGGCCGTGCTGGTTTGGGGTAGTAGCGAAGATCGGTGAGTCTTCTGACTTTCGTATTACAAAAGCCTGCAATTTCTCAGCTGTAAGTAAGCTTTCACGGGCAGTAAAGGGTGTCAATCAGCTAAGCGCTTTGAACTTTTAACCTTTTTGCGGGCCGT
This sequence comes from Arthrobacter globiformis, assembly GCF_046536215.2. Classification (GTDB taxonomy): domain Bacteria; phylum Actinomycetota; class Actinomycetes; order Actinomycetales; family Micrococcaceae; genus Arthrobacter; species Arthrobacter globiformis_E. Next base: position 2,338,324 of record NZ_CM143421.1, read on the forward strand.
AACCTGCGGGCAGGCAGGAGTACCCTCTGCCGCTCGGGCGAAGGGTGTGGCGAAAAACGGAGGGGCGTCCCGGCGCCCCGCGGGAGGAGTTCCTAGCTACGGCCGGCGGCCGCGACGGCAGACTCGACGACGGCAGGCGAAAGGACGTATTCGATAACCATGCGGCTGGCGCCAAGAATGGCCGCGTCCGACTTCGCCCGCGACTGTTCGATCCTCAGCCGGGCCGTGGCGAGCGGAAGGGACCTGCCGTACACGGCCTCACGTATGCCGGCCAGTAGCTGGTCCCCCGCTTTGGACAGGCTTCCGCCCACCACAATCACCGAGGGGTTGAGCATGTTGACGCAGATGGCCAGGACCTCACCGACGTCGCGGCCGGCCTGCCGCAGGGCGTGGATGGCGTGGACGTTTCCCTGCGCGGCCAGGTCAACCACATCCGCGCCGGAGCCGGCCGCAATCCCCTGCTCCTGGAGTTTCCGGGCAAGGGCGGGCCCGGAGGCCAGGGCTTCAAGGCACCCCGTGTTTCCGCAACGGCAAAGCACACCCTCGCCGCCGGGCACGCGGACATGGCCCAGATCGCCCGAGGTGCCGTCGGCGCCGCGCTGAAGTTCCCCGCTGCTGATGATGCCGGCGCCTACGCCGGTGGCAAGTTTGATGAAGAGGACGTCGGCATATTCGCGCCAGTGGGCGTGCCGTTCACCGAGCGCCATGATGTTGACGTCGTTGTCCACGAGGACATCCACATCGATGCCATTCCGGACGTGCCCGACCACGTCGAAACCGTCCCAGCCGGGCATGATCGGCGGTTTGACCGGCCGCCCGCTGCCGTGTTCCACGGGCCCCGGAAGGCCGATCCCGATACCCGCGAGGTCGCCCTCGCCGCGGCCCAGCCCGGCCAGGAGTTTGCGCCCGCTCTCCAGCACCCAGTCCAGGACAACCTCGGGCCCCTGGGCTACGTCGAGGGCTTCAGAGTGCCGGGCGAGGACATTGCCGTTGAGGTCGGTGAGGGCAATCGCCGCGTGGCTTGCACCGACGTCGGCCGCCAGCACCAGGCGGACAGTGGCGTTAAAGGCAAATTTCGACGGCGGCCTGCCGCCGGAGGACGCAGCTTCGCCGGCAGGGCCGACGAGCCCCAGGGCCGTCAGGGCGTCGATGCGCGCCGCAACAGTGGTGCGCGCCAAGCCTGTCTGCTCAGCCAACTCGGCCCGGGTGCGGGCCTTGCCATCGCGGAGCAGCTGAAACAGGTCGCCCGCCCGGGCCAGAATTCCCGTGTCCACGGACCGCTCCTGGCGCTCGATAGTCGTCTCCATGGTTAAGGAATAGCACACGGTTCCGGGACTTTGCCGGGCTTACAACGGTTTTTGCCATAACTTTTGATTGACTATCGACAAAAGTGGCCGTAGGTTCGGTTGAAACAGCTCCCGTCTTCAAGGAACTCAGATGCCGACACCGCACCCCGCGCAGCTGCCGGGCAATAGCGCCTCCGCTCCTCCATCCTCCCCCCGTCCTTTGGGCGTGGCAATGATCGGCTATGCCTTCATGGGGAAGGCGCATTCGAATGCGTGGCGGAATGTGGCCAGCTTTTTCGACGTCCCCGCCTTCGAACAAAAAGTGCTCGTAGGCCGGGACGCCAAAGCGGTGGCCGACGCCGCCACGAGATACGGCTGGGCCGAGTCCGCCACCGACTGGCGCTCCGTCCTGGAACGGGAGGACATCCACATCGTCGACATCTGCGCCCCGGGCTGGATGCATGCCGAGATCGCCATCGCCGCCCTCGCCGCCGGCAAACACGTCCTCGTGGAGAAGCCCCTGGCCAACACCTTGGCCGAGGCCGAAGCCATGACCGCAGCGGCGCAGGCCGCAAGTGGCAAAGGCGTGCAGTCGATGGTCGGCTTCAACTACCGCCGCGTCCCCGCCCTGGCCCTGGCCCGGGAACTGATCGCGGAGGGCCGGCTCGGCACCGTCCGGCACGTCCGCGCCGCGTACCTGCAGGACTGGCTCGCCGACGAAACCGCGCCGATGACCTGGCGGCTGAACAAGGAAACCGCCGGCTCCGGGGCGCTCGGGGACATCGCCTCCCACGCCATCGACCAAGTCCTGTTCCTCCTCGGCGACCCCGTCACCGAGGTCTCCGGCCGGCTGCACACCTTCACCCCGGTCCGCCCCGGCAAGCACGGCCCGGAGGAAGTAACGGTCGACGACGCCGCCTGGGCCACACTCTCCCTCGCCTCCGGAGCCATCGCCTCCGTCGAAGTTTCCCGGGTGGCCACGGGCCAGAAAAACTCCCTGAAACTGGAGATCTACGGAGACAAAGGCACCATCCTGTTCGACCTGGAAGACCTGAACGAACTCGGCTTCCTCGACGCCACGGCGCCCGTCCGGGAGCAGGGCTTCCGGAGGATCCTGGTCAACGAACCCGAACACCCATACCTGGACGCCTGGTGGCCGCAGGGCCACATCATCGGCTGGGAACACACCTTTACCCACGAAATCCGCGACTTCCTCACCGCCATCCGCGACGGAAACCAGCCGTCGCCGTCGTTCCAGGAAGGCCTCAACGTCCAACGCATCCTGAACGCCATCGAGGAATCAGCCGCCGCCAAAAACGCCACCATCCAACTCGTCCCGCGAGCCGGTGCCTCTGCCGCCGCGCCCCTGACCGACAGCACAGCCGAAGGAGCCTGACATGTCCCGCCCGTACACACTGTTCACCGGCCAATGGGCCGACCTCCCCTTCGAGGAAGTCGCCCGCCTCGCCTCCGGTTGGGGCTACGACGGCCTGGAAATCGCCGTCTCCGGCGACCACCTGGACGCCTGGCGCTGGGACGAACCCGGCTACGTCGACTCCAAACTCGCCATCCTGGACAAATACAACCTCAAGGTCTGGGCCATCTCCAACCACCTCAAGGGCCAGGCCGTCTGCGATGACCCGATCGACTTCCGCCACGAAGCGATCGTCGGATCCAAGGTCTGGGGAGACGGCGACCCCGAAGGCGTCCGCACCCGCGCCGCCGAGGAAATGAAACACACCGCCCGGCTCGCCAAAGCCCTCGGCGTGGACACCGTCGTCGGGTTCACCGGCTCCTCCATCTGGCAATACGTCGCGATGTTCCCGCCCGTCCCGGAAAAAGTCATCGACGCCGGCTACCAGGACTTCGCCGACCGCTGGAACCCCATCCTGGACGTCTTCGACGAAAACGGCGTCCGCTTCGCCCACGAGGTCCACCCCTCCGAGATCGCCTACGACTACTGGACCACCGTCCGCACCCTCGAAGCGATCGGCCACCGCGAAGCGTTCGGCCTGAACTGGGACCCCTCCCACTTCATGTGGCAGGGCATCGACCCCGTCTCCTTCATCTGGGACTTCAAAGACCGGATCTACCACGTCGACTGCAAAGACACCAAGCTCCGCCCCACCGGCCGGAACACCGTCATGGGCTCCCACCTGCCCTGGGGCGACCCCCGCCGCGGCTGGGACTTCGTCTCCGCAGGCCGCGGCGACGTCCCCTGGGAATCCTCCTTCCGCGCCCTCACCGCGATCGGCTACACCGGCCCCATCAGCATCGAATGGGAAGACGCCGGCATGGACCGCCTCCACGGCGCCCCCGAAGCCCTCGCAGCCCTCAAAAAGTTCGACTTCCCCGCCTCCCAGACCAGCTTCGACGCCGCCTTCAAAAGCAAGGACTGACGCCGGCAGGGGTCTCGCGCCCGCATAGAATTACCTGCGGAAAAGGAGTCCCATGGCCAAAAAACCCACCGTGTATGACGTCGCCGAGCGCGCAGGGGTTTCCATTGCGACGGTATCTTTCACCTTCACGCAGCCACACCGCGTGCGGGAGGCCACCAGGGAAGGCGTGCTGAAGGCTGCCCGGGAGCTGGGATACCTGCCCAGTGCCAGCGCCCGCGGCCTGGCCAAAGGCAAGACGGGCGCGATCGGACTCTTCTCGTTCGATTACTTCGGCCGTTCCAGCACAGAGGCTGCCCGCAACGCGGCGGCGAGGACCGCACGGGGACCCGGAGAGGCCAGTCATGACCTGGAGTCCCTGTTCTCCGACGAGGCGAACAAGGATTTCCGGCTGTTTCCGCTGTATCACGACGAAGTCCAGCGTGGCGTGGAGATGGAGTGCCGGCGGCGTGGCTACGTGCTGATGGTCGGGGAAGGCCACGGCGCCAGCACGGAAGCCGACATCGCCGGGATCGCAGGGCGCGTGGACGGTCTGGCAGTCTTCCCGAACACCCTTCCCGGCGACATACTGCGCCGCATCTCCCAGCGGATTCCCGTCGTCGAACTGTCCAACCCGGCAGTGGACAACGGGCTTCACCGGGTATCAGTGGAAAATGCAACTGGCATGGCCGAACTGACGGAACACCTGGTCCAGCACCATGGATACGGGGACATCATCTTCGTGGGCGCGGAAGGATCACCTGACCGGGAATTCCGGTTCAAGGGCTTCGCGGAAGTAATGCGGCGCGCCGGGCTGGAAATCCGCAGCCTGCCCAGGTCCGGCCCCGAAGACCCGGCGGGGGACGTGGATACCACCATCCGCAGGCTCCAGGCAGCCGGAGAACTGCCGCAGGCCTTTGTCTGTGCGGTGGATGCAGAGGCACTGCTCTTCATGGATGCCCTGGCCAGGGCGGGGCTCAGCGTGCCCGGTGACGTCGCGGTGACGGGTTTCGACGGCCTTGTGGCGGGCCTGGTCAACCGGCCCAGCCTCACCACCGTCCGGCAGCCCCTTGTTGCCCTGGGCACGAGGGCGGCCTCCATCCTCATAGACCACGTGGACAGCCCCAGTGCCGTACCGGTGGTCAACCAACTCCCGGTACAACTCGTCCTGCGGGAAAGCTGCGGCTGCGTGTCCTGACCGGAAGGGTCGGCCAGCAAGGCGCGGGCTTTCGCACAGCGTGCGGCAAAAGTTTGATGATCTTTGCAAAAAGCTGTTGCCATGCCCACACCAATCCGCTTTGATGGTGTTGAGGGGTTATCAAAGCGCATAGAGCCTCATGCTTTTGACCCGCGCGCACGCAGCACTCAGCGTTCCGACACTTACGTCAGGGGAAATTCATGTCCTATTCCGTCCAGCTGTATACGCTTCGCAATGCCCTGCAGGAGGATCTGCCCGGCACCATCAGGAAGGTGGCGGAGATCGGTTTCACCCAGGTGGAGCCCTACAACTTCGTGGCCACGGCCAAGGAGCTCGGCGCCGCACTTAAGGAAAACGGCCTCACCGCCCCGTCGGGCCACGCCCCGCTGCTGAGCCAGGACCAGGACGAGATCTTCGCCGCCGCGAAGGAACTCGGCATCACCACCGTCATCGAACCGTACATTACGGCTGAGCACTGGCAGGACGCAGAGACCATCCGGGCCACCGCCGCCAAGCTCAACGCGGCTGCGAAGAAGGGCGCCGACTACGGCATCCGCGTCGGGTACCACAACCACGCGTGGGAGCTGGAGTCCAGCATCGAGGGCCAGACCGCCCTGGAGTACTTCGAAGGACTGCTGGACCCCGAAGTGGTCCTGGAAGTGGACACCTACTGGGTTGCCGTCGGCGGCCAGGACCCGGTGGACATCCTGACCAAGCTGGGTGACCGGGTGAAGTTCATCCACATCAAGGACGGCCCCCTGAACACCGACACCAAGGCGCAGCAGCCGGCCGGCCAGGGCAAGATCGCGGTGTGGAACGTCATCGGTGCCGCAAAGTCACTCGAAGTCGGCGTCGTTGAATTCGATGACTACTCCGGTGACATCTTCGACGGCATCAGCCAGTCGCTTGCCTTCCTGAACGCCGCCAAGGCCACCGAAGGGGCACAGGCATGAGCGCCGCATCCGCCCGCCGAGGACCCGTCGGCGTCGGCGTCATCGGCGCCGGCAACATCAGCAAGCAGTACCTGGACAACCTCACCACCTTCCCCGACCTAAAAGTGCACGTTATCGCCGACCTCTTCGAGGACGCGGCTGCAGCGCGCGCCAAGGAGTACGGCATCCCGGCGTGGGGCGGCGTCGAGGCGGCGCTGAACCATCCCGACGTCGAAATCATCGTCAACCTGACCATCCCCGCCGCGCACGTGGAGGTGGCTACCGCCGCCGTCGAGGCACGCAAGCACGTCTGGACCGAAAAGCCCTTCTCCCTGGACCGCGAATCCGGCCTCGGGCTACTGAAGACAGCCGACGCCGCCGGTATCCGCCTCGGTACCGCGCCGGACACCTTCCTCGGGGCGGGTCTGCAGACCGCAAGGCGGATCATCGAACGCGGTGATATCGGCACCCCGCTGACTGCAATGACCACGTTCCAGACCCCGGGTCCGGAATCCTGGCACCCAAACCCGGCATTCCTCTTCCAGTACGGCGCCGGGCCGCTCTTCGACATGGGCCCGTACTACCTCACCGCCTTGGTCCAGACCTTTGGATCCGTCCGCACGGTGGCGGCCATCGGGTCGAAGGCCAAGGAAGTCCGTGTGATCGGTTCCGGACCCAAGCTTGGTGAAGAATTCACCGTGGACGTCCCCACCCACGTCTCCGCAATGGCCCAGTTCGAGGGCGGTCAGTCCTCGCACAGCGTCTTCTCGTTCGAGTCACCACGGCAGCGGATGGGCTTCGTGGAGATCACTGGAACCGAAGCCACCATTTCCCTTCCGGACCCCAACTATTTCGACGGCGACGTGCGCCTCTGGCGCGCGGGCGACGATGATTGGACGGTTGTCCCCGCCACCGGCCCTTCCAACGGCCGCGGCATGGGCGTACTGGACATGGCCCGCTCCATCCGTGCCGGCGTTCAGCACCGCGCCACCGGCAGCCTCGCCTACCACGTCCTGGACACTATGGTCGCGATCTCCGAATCCGTGGACTCGGGCACTTTCGTTGACGTCGAAAGCTCCGCCCCAGCGTCCCCGGCTCTCCCCGAGGACTGGAACCCCACCGCCTCCACGCTTTAGGGCCAGGACCGCACCCCGCTGGAGTTTTTGTCCAGATATCGCGGGCTGAAGTGCCTTTTGCGGCCATTATCTGGACAAAAACTCCATGCAAGCGGCACCTACCCGCCGAGGATCTCTTCGTAGAGCGCCAGGTGGTCGGCCACCATGCGGGCGGAGCTGAAGCGCTGCTCCGCCGAGGCGCGGCAGGCTTCCCGGCTGAGGCCTGCGGCCTGGGCTGCGAACCCGGCGAGCTGGTCGACGCTGCCCAGGTACCCCGTGACGCCGTGCTCCACGATTTCCGGCGCAGCACCGAGAGGGGTTCCCACGACGGGCGTTCCGGTGGCCAGCGCCTCAATCATCACGAGCCCGAACGGTTCCGGCCACTGGATCGGATTCAGGAACGCGAGTGCGCCGCCCACCAGCTCGTACTTGTCGGCGTCGGACAACGGTCCCGTGAACTCCACGTCGGGCCCCAGCGCAGGCTTTACGACGTCGTCGAAAAAGGCCTGCTCCTCGGGCCCCTGGATGCGTGCGCTGATGCGCAGCGGGATGACCGCGGCACGGGCGATCTGGATTGCCTCCAGGATGCCCTTGTCCGGGGACAGCCGTCCGACAAAGCACAGGTAACCGCCGGTCCCCTGGCCCACCGGAACGGCTGCCACATCCATGCCGTGGTGGATCACCTTCGTCACCGGGACCTCCGGCGACCGGCTGACCTGGTCATGGGAGATGGCGATGACGCCTGTGGTCTTTCCGATCGCGCTGTACAGGTCCACGGCCTGCTGGGCCAGGCGGATGTGGATGGTGGTGACCACCGGGACTCCGGCCGGACGGTGGGCATACAGCGGTCCGCTGAGAGTGTGGTCGTGGATGATGTCGACGCCGGCCATGCCGTCGTAGGCCCTGATGATGTGGCTCAGCTCCGACAACGCCAACCCCAGGTCCGCCGGCTCAGAGGGACGCATTCGCGGGGCCAGCGGAACGGGACAGGTGCTGTCGGACGGGGCTGCCAGCAGGACCTCATGCCCGGCCGCGGCGAACCCGCGCGCAAGGCTGTCCACCACCCGCTCGGTGCCGCCGTAGCCGGGCGGCGGAACCGGGATCCACGGGGCCGATATCAGTCCAATGCGCATATTGCCTCCCACGAAGGTACGGCCTGACCGCCGGGAGTTAGTCCAAACAATATGGCCGGCAGCACCGCCAGACAAGGGCCAGGCCGGGCACCCATGCAACTGAAGGCCGGCGTGACCAAAGCAACTGTCCCGGCAGGAATGCCCCGGAAAGCCCGGGAGTTGACGCAAGCATGAAGATTGAGATCTGGTCAGACGTCGCCTGCCCCTGGTGCTACATCGGCAAGCGCCGCTTCGAGTCCGCCCTTGCCGAGTTCCCGCACCGCGACCAGGTGGAGGTACAGTGGCGCAGCTACCAGCTGGATCCGAGCGTGCCCGAGCACTACGACGGCACCGAGCTGGACTACCTCAGCAAGCGTAAGGGCATGGCCGCCGCCCAGGTCACGCAGATGTTCGACCATGTAGCAGCCCAGGCCAAAGGTGAGGGCCTCAACTACCGGTTTGACGCCGTCGTGGTTGCCAACAGCTTCACTGCCCACCGCCTGATCCACCTGGCCGCCGCCCATGGCAAGCAGGATGCGGCCAAGGAGCGCCTGCTCAGCGACCACTTCGAGCACGGCAAGGACATCGGCAATGCTGAGTACCTCACGTCGGTTGGTGCGGACCTCGGGCTCGACGCCGGCGACGTCGCCGAGCTGTTCAGCACCGACAAATACGCCGACGACGTCCGCCATGACTTCGCCGAAGCCCGGGCCCTGGGCATCACCGGCGTTCCGTTCTTCGTGATCGACCGCAAGTACGGTCTGTCCGGCGCCCAGCCCGCGGCGAGCTTCACCATGGCCCTCGAGCAGGCGTGGCAGGAATCGCACCCGCTGGTGATGGTCGGCGTCGAGAAATCCGGCCCGGACCAAGCAGCCGCGCAGGCAGATAACGCGTGCGGCCCGGACGGCTGCGCCGTCTAAATAACCGAGTATGAACAGCCGGGTTTTTGTCCAGATATCGTCCCCTGGATGGCCTTGAGAGGCCATTATCTGGACAAAAACTCGGCACCGGTTTGGTGACAGATCGCGGTAAAGTGTCCCTATGCCACGGATTTCGGCCCCCAGCAACGCTGCGCAACGCGCCGAGACCCAGCGCCGCATCCTGAACGCCTTCGGTGAGCTCCTCTTCTCCCACGGGCTGCCCGGGCTCACCATGACGGACGTCGCCCGGCACGCAGGGATCGGCCGCACGGCTGTCTACAACTACTACGCCGACATCGAAGAGCTCCTGATCGCCTACGCCCTCCTGGAGACGGAACGGTTCATGTCCGGGCTGCGCGAGTCACTGTCCCGGCTGGACAATCCGGTGGACCGGCTGGCCCTGTACGTGCGGGCCCAGGTGGAGGATCTCAGCCGCCGCCATCTGCCACCCGGTCCGGCCATGGGCGCCGTCCTCTCGCCGGCCTCGTTCGCCAAGCTCGCGGACCACGTGGGCGGGCTCAGCGACATGCTGCAGGACATCCTCCGCGACGGCATGGACCAGGGCTACTTCCCGGCGGCCGATCCCCTGCAGCAGGCGCAGCTGATCCACGGCACGCTCTCCTCCAGCGCCGCCCGCGGCGGCGACGCCTCCGAAGACCTGGAGGAAAGGATCTCCCGGACCGTCCGCTTCATCCAGTTGGGCGCCGGGGCAAGGTTCGACGACGGCGGCCGACCCCTGCGCCTGCAGCCCCCTGCCGCTGCGGCCGGCTAAGGACCAGGCAACGGTTCACACGGCAAGAAACTCAGGGCTTGGCGCCCTGGGTGGGCATAACCGGCCACTGCGACTCGTCGGCAACGCGCCGGCTCTCACGCGGGCAGCTGAGCACGCCCGGTGTCTGGTCAACAAGCTGCGGCTTGACCAGGCCGCGGTAGTCGCTGGTCAGGATCACGTCCACGCTGGCGTCCTTGCGCCCGTCCTGGAAGTAGTCGGAGCCTGGCAGGTTCCGCTGGACGGTGAAGGCCGCCGACTGTCCGGCGGCACCCGAGACGATTGCCGCCACGCCGCGGTAACCGGTCTGCGTGTTGGCCACGTTGCCAACAACAAACTTCCTGGCCTTGAATTCATTGGCTGCCGCCTTGGCCAGGCCGTTGCGGCTCGTGGCGTTGAGGACGTTCACCTTCACCTTGGCGGGCGGCGTGTAGTCGAAAGTCGTTGCCGGGCAAACGGAGGAATTCTCCTGGGCCTGGATGGCGGACGGAAACTTGATCTGCCCGCTCATGACCCCCATCGCCCCCATGATCCCCGCGACAATCAGTCCGAGCAGCAGCACCAGTACCACACCGTGCAGGATCCGGCGGCGCAGCCGGCCGGGGTTTTCCGCGTGCTCGTCATCTTCGACGAACGTGGCCCTGAGCTCGGGGCCGGTAATCACGCGGTGACCGTGGAGAACGGTCAGGTCTTTCGGTTTTCTAGCCATCGATCACAAGCACCCTTGCATGTATCGCGGTGCGCTGGTGGAGTGCCGTCCTTACCGCCCGGTGCAGGCCGTCCTCCAGGTAGAGGGTGCCCTGGTACTGCACCACGTGGGGAAACAGGTCGCCAAAGAAGGTGGAGTCCTCGGCAAGGAGCGCTTCAAGGTCCAGGGTCCGCTTGGTGGTCACAAGTTCATCCAGCCGCACGGGACGGGGCGGCAGCGCCGCCCAGTCTTTGGGGGTACTGAAACCATGGTCGGGGTAAGGGCGTCCCTCGCCCACAGCTTTGAATATCACCCTGCAAGCGTATGCAACTGGCCGGTTCAAGGGAATGTGGAATCAGCGCGCCGCGGGAGGTTGTAGCCAAACAGTAACTAAGTGTCACATGCCGGCCGCCACCCGCCGGCTGGGCGGATCGGACGGCGCCGGCTGACAGAATGGAGCCATGACTGCACCTTCAGCCAACCCCGCCACCGGGTTCGGCGCCCACACTCCGTCGGCACCCGCACTGGCCCTTCTCCTGGACGTCGACGGGCCGGTCGCCAGCCCGGTGACCAGGGACGTGAAACCGGAAATCATCGCCGATCTGGTGGCTCTCGCGAACGCCGGAATACCAGTCATCTTCAACACCGGACGCTCGGATACGTTCATCCGCGAGCAGGTCATGGAGCCCATGATCGCAGCCGGAATGCCCAGCGGAACCCTGATCCACGCCATCTGTGAGAAGGGCGCCGTGTGGTTCAGCTACACGGCTGCCGGCCCCGGACCCATCCACGTGGACCACGAACTTGCCGTGCCGGCGGCCTACGGTGACGATATCCGGCGCATGGTGGCTGAGGACTACGCGTCCCACATGTTCTTCGATGAAACCAAGCGCGCCATGGTATCGGTGGAGCAGCACATCGAGGTGCCGAACAGTGAGTACCTCGCCGAGCAGAAGCTGTTCGATGCCGAAGCCCTGGAGCTCATGGAACGCCACGGCTTCGGCGTCGTGCGGCTGGAACACCACGCACCGAACTCCGACGACGAGATCGACTACCGCGTCGATCCCACCATCATTTCCACGGACATTGAGTCGGTCCGGCTGGGCAAGGATCTTGGCGCGAGCCGCGCCGTGGAGCTCCTGGCAGCCCAGGGCATCACGCCGCAGGCCTGGCGGACGGTGGGCGATTCCCGCACGGACTATGCCATGGCCGACTGGCTGCACCACAACGACCACGCCGTGAAGCACGTCGACGTCCGCCCCGCGGACGGCGTCCCGGCCAAACCCTACGACGTTCTCACCGCCGTCGACCTGGGCATGCCCGAGACGGCCATTCACGACGACGCCGGGGCGGCGTTCCTGTCCAGCTGGCGGCAGGCGCTGCTTGGCTAAGCCCGCTGCCGCGGCCCGGACGGCCAGAGCAAAGGCCCGCACGGCCAGAGCTTAAAAGGGCCTGGCCGCCTGCCCGGCAAGCCTTACCGGCAGGACTATCATGCAAGTAAGACTTCACCCCTAGAAGCTTGGGAGAAACGCCATCACGGACGTAACGGTTCAGGACGACATCTACTACGGCGGTCAGGCAGCCGAGGACGACGTACCCGCACTCGCGGAGGCAACGTCCCCGGCGGCTGTGGCGCGCCTCAAGCACCGCCCCGACGTCGTTCGCCGGTCCGGCCGGTATGCGCTGATCAACGACACCCGCACGCCCTACCAGGCCATGGTGGAGGACCTGCTCTTTCTCCGGAACGTGCTGGACGGGGCAGGGCTGGATTACCTCCTGGTCCGGGGCAACAACGACCGTCCGGTGGTTGCCCTCGACTGGAAGGACCGCAAAAAACTGCGCTCCGCCCTCGTTGACGCCTGCCGCAACGAGCCGTTCTACTCCATGACCGTGGACGCGAAGAAGAAGACGTCCGTCCTGGTGGCCGACGGCGAACTCTCCGTCAACCGCCAGGCACGCATCTTCCGGCTGTACCGGCCGCGGGTCGAACCCGAGGGCGGCTTCGAATTCGGTGCATCCGCCGGCGTCCAGGTGGAGCTGTGGAGCTTCCTTGGCAATGAGGTGATCCTGCCGATCGAGAACTCCCTGACCCGCCGCACCATGATGGCGCACGAGGCTGTCCGCGGAACGGTTGAGCGCTACGGCCACACCTGGCCCACCATCGAGAACATGTTCGCTGACCACGCAAGCGACATCAGCTTCGACATCGACATGGTGTTCTCCTGGGTGGACGGCACCTCCCCGGAGTACATCGCGGCCCGCCGGGCACGGCAGGCTGGGGCTGTCCTGGGCTCGGGCGACGACCATGAGGCGCGCTACCGCCAGATCAACGAGCTCAAGTACGCGCTGCGGTCGGTGTACATGTTCGCGCCGTGGGTCCGCCGCATCTTCATCGCCACGGACTCCCCCGCGCCGGAATGGCTGGCCGACCACCCGTCGGTGACCATCGTCCGGAGCGAGGAGTTCTTCGCCGACCCGTCGGTGCTGCCCACGCACAACTCGCAGGCCGTGGAGTGCCAGCTGCACCACATCGAGGGCCTGTCCGAGCACTTCCTCTACTCCAACGACGACATGTTCTTCGGACGGCCGGTGGGCCCGGACATGTTCTTCACGCCGGGCGGCATCACCAAGTTCATCGAAGCGGAGACGCGCATCGGCCTGGGCGACAACGACGCCGAACGCAGCGGCTTCGAGAACGCGGCCCGGGTCAACCGGAAGCTGCTCTGGAACCGCTTCGGCCGGATCACCACCCGCCACCTGGAGCACACGGCAGCGCCGCTGCGGCGGAGCCTCGTGGCCCAGATGGAGCAGGAGTTCCCCGCGGAGTTCGCGAACACTGCCGCCAGCACGTTCCGGGCCGCGGACAACATCTCCGTCACGAATTCCTTCTACCACTACTACGCTCTGCTGACCGGACGGGCCGTGACCCAGACGGCGGCCAAGGTGCGGTACGTGGACACCACACTCCGCTCCGGACTGAAGTACCTGCCCAAGCTGCTGACCAAGCGCAACATGGACTTCTTCTGCCTCAATGACGGCAGTTTTCCGGAGGTTCCGGCCGACGAGCGTGCGGAGCTGGTCACCCAGTTCCTGGAGAAGTACTACCCCATCAAGGCGCCCTGGGAAAAGTAGGCCCCCTGCAGACAGGAACCCCGCCGGATCTGACCAGATCCGGCGGGGTTCCTGTACCTAAAGCCCTTATTTCCGGGTAAGTACGGGGCGTTTGGCCCCTTCGGGGATGCGGATTCCGGCTGCCGCCAGGCGGCGTTCGGTCTCCTCGGGGCTGACATACTCGCCCACCGTCGGAGTAGCCCCCAGCGGCACCACCGAGTGCACCACCGTGTGCTCATAGACGTGCACCAGGTTGAAGGCCTGCCCGCCGTCGCGGCCGCGCGTGCCGCCCACCGGAACATTCAGGTCCTGGGTGTAGCACGTGGCTGAGGCCACGGAGACGGGGATGCCGGCGAAGGTCGCCGTCGTGGAGTAATGCAGGTGGCCGGCAAGGATGCTGCGGACATCCGAGTTGCGGACCACGGCCGCCAGGGACGCCTGGTCGCGGAGCTCCACCAGCACGGACAGGTCCAGGACCGACGGAACCGGCGGATGGTGCAGGGCCAGGATGGTGCCGTCCGGTGCTGGCGTCTCCAGCTGGCCGGCGAGCCAGTCCAGCTGGTTGTCGCTCAGTTCGCCGTGGTGGTAGCCGGGCACGGACGTGTCCATGGTGATGACCCGCAGCCCGTTGACGTAGTAGCTGTGGTCCACGGGGTCGTCGTTGCCGTGCTGGTCGAACAGGCCCGCACGGAAGTTGGCGCGGTTGTCGTGATTGCCCATGGCCCAGATGACCTGGGCACCGAGGTCCCGGCACGCGGGCTCCACGACAGCGCGGAGCTTGGCGTAGGCCTCGGGGTCGCCCTTGTCCGCCAGGTCGCCGGTGAAAATCACGGCTTCCGGGCGCGCGCCCGAGGCCTGAACCTCGTCGAAGAGCTGGATCAGGCGGGCTTCGCTGTCAACTGCGCCGTATAGGGGGTCCGGACCGCCCAGCAGGTGGGTGTCACTCAGGTGGAGTAGAAAATGGCGTGGCCGGGGGTGCTCGGCCTCGATGAGCTCCATTGCTGCCTTCGCGGTAGTTAGGAAGCGGGGCGCCTCCAGTGTCCCTCTCAGTACCTTCCATCCAACCAGATAAAAAGCGAACTAAGGGGAAACGGAAGTTGGCATGTTGAAAAATTACAACACCGCCGCCGCTTTCGGGCTACCTTCCTCGCTTTCGTTACCTTGCACGGTCATCACCCGATGACCGCCTCATTTATTGCCGCGCATTGTGTGATTGCCGCATTCCGCCGGTACCCGACGGACAGTGGGCTATGCGCCCGGCAGTTACGCCGCAGTGAAGAATGGGGAACTTCCCCGGGCAGTTCCGGGCGGAATGCTCTTCCGGAAAGTGCCCGGCTTAGCTTGCCTGGGACCGCCTGGAAGGACGACGACGGCGTGCGGCTGCGCTGGGCTGGTCAACCACCCAGCGGGGCCGGTACAGCCGGTACATCCGCCGTCGGCGGACGCGTCCGCCGCCTGCACGGCATCGCCTGCAGGGCAACCGAAACCCGGGTGTGTTCCGTCGGGTGTCGGCGGAATCTTTTGGAGGGAAGTCACATCGTGCTCTCTCGCCGGGTACATGGCTGTCACTAATGACAACGGCTTTGCCCTCCGTTGCATTCCCTGGACCTCCTTACCAGTTGATTTCCCGGCAAACGAACAGCCCGACGGCGGCTGCCCGCCTCCGTTTACGGCGCTGCCGTGGGCTCCGCCGTCGGAACAGCGTCTGCTGCGGCCTTCGCTGCTGCCGCTGCAGCTTCCTCAGTTGGCGCGGCACTTGGCGAAGCCCCGGGTGGCGCCGGTTCCGACGTCGGAACCGGCGCCGGTGCCGGCACTGCCGGAGCCGTGCTTGCCGGGGCTGCAGACGTGGGGACCGGATCGGGTACGGGTGCCGGAGCGGGCTCGATGGGGGCAACTTCCGTTGGGGCCGGAGCGGAATTCGTGATCGGCGCGGAGGGTGCTGCCGGCTCGGTGGGTGCAGGCGGCGCGGGGTCGGCCGGGACCGCCGGCGGCGTGGTGGGAGTCGGGACCGGTGTGGGGGTCGGCGTTGGGGTGGGTGTGGGAGTCGGCGTTGGGGTGGGTGTGGGAGTCGGCGTTGGGGTGGGTGTTGGAGTCGGGGTCGGCGTCGGGGTGGGTTTGGGCTTGGTCGTGGCGGGAGGCTTCGGCGCCGTCGGCTTGGAAGTTACCGTGGCAGTCGGCGGTGCCGTCGGGCGGGAGGTCGGCGAACCGGACGAGGTGGAACCGGAGGTCGACGAGCTTGGGACGAGTGTGGCTCCTGCCGACGCTGACGGGCCGCTGCGCGGGTTGGCGACCGCCGCTGCGGTGACCGGCGTCAGGCCGTCGTCGGTGTTGCCCGGCCCGCTGTTGCCGGGGATATTGGGGATGGCCCACCCGTAGGTGGTGGCCGCGCCGCCTTCGAAGCTGGTGAATACGGCGGGGGTGAGCTGGTCGGTTTGCCGGATGGGCAGCAGGGTCCACTTCATCGGGTCCTCGTGCTGGCCGTTCTTGATCACTTCAAAGTGCAGATGGCAGCCGGTGGAGGACCCGGTGGTGCCCACCTCGGCGATGATCTCGCCAACCCGCACGTGGTCGCCCTTTTCAACGGCGATGCCCTGCAGGTGGTTGTACGTGGTGATCAGGCCGTTGCCGTGGTCGATTTCCACCCTGTTTCCGCCGCCCCAAGGGTGCCATCCGGCGGCCCGGACCACGCCGGCGTCGGCAGCGTAGACACGGGTTCCGCAGGCTGCGGAGAAGTCCTGGCCCCAGTGGAATTCTCCCGCTTCACCGGTGATCGGGCTGCGCCGCAGTCCGAACGGTGAACTGGGAGTGAGCACTTCCAGGGGCGCCATGAGGAAGCCGGCCGCGGGCCGCTTCAGCTCGGTGGAGGCCACGCCGGGAGATTTGGGGGTGCCGCCCGTCTTGATTGCCTTAACGGTGGAACTCGACACGGTGCGGCCCGTGGGAACCTTCGCCGGTGCGGCGATGCCGGACCCGCTGATCGGATACCCGGGCGCGGTGGTGTCGGGATCAAGGAGTTCGGGTCCGACCACTCCCGAGGGAGGAGCGATGGGGACGGCCGCACCCACGGGCTGCTGGGTCGAGGCGGCTGGCCCCTGGAATCCGAAGGCAAAGACGGAGAAGCCGACTACCACCGCCGCGGAAAGGCTCCGCAAGGCGATCCGGCCCGGGCCGACCACCCTCGGTGCGTGCTTGTGTCCCCCATGATTTGCCACAGAATTCTCCTGGATCGGTACCCGCCAAACTCCTATCTCGACGAGCGTGTCCTCCATTGTGGCCACAGCCGAAAGCACGGCGAAACCCCTAAAACTGGGGGGCCAAGGGGTGCGTTTTCATAGGCTTAACCGGGCAGGTTCAGTCGGGAGAGAATGAGATATGCGGACTTTCCTGACGGAATGGCAAGCCGAATTGAAGCGCACGCTAACCGGCAGTCCGGACGCGCTGCCGGACTGGGCGCGGAAGTTTGCCGAGGGCGACGACGCAGGATACTTCCTCCCCGGCTCTGCGGTGTGGGCGGTCCATGGCGGCGTGGCCACCATCGTCGGCGGCATCCGGTCGCTGCTGATGCAGACTCTCCACCCCGGCGTCCTCGCCGGGGTACACGACCATTCGAATTTCCGCGAAGACATGCCGGGCCGGCTGGCCCGGACCACAGCTTGGATCCACGCCCTCACGTACGGGTCCACCGCGGAGGCCCAGGCGGCGGCCGCGAGAGTGGTCCGGCTGCACGAGTCCGTTAACGGCACATACCTAGACGGCGGCGGCACCGTGCGGAAGTACTCTGCCAACGATCCGGAACTGCTGCGGTGGGTGCACAACACCTTCACGGACTCGTTCCTCCGTGCGCACGAGCTGTGGGGCGGCCCCATTCCGGGCGGTCCGGATGCCTACGTGCGCGAATGGGCGGAGGCCGGCAGGCTCATGGGCGTGGAGTTCCCGCCGGAGAGCAAATCCGCCCTCAACCGGGAGCTCGGGGAATATCTTGCCGCCGGGATTCTCCGCGGCGACGACCGGGTCTCGGAAACAGTTGCCTTCATCCGGGATCCGCCCCTGCATCCCCTCCTGAGACCGGGGTACCGGATCCTGTTCGAGGCCGCCGTCCTCAGCCTGGATCCTGAATACCGCCGGCTGCTCGGGCTGCACAATGCCCGGCTGGGTCCCCTGCCGCTGCCGGTGCGGCTGGCCGCCCGGGTGACCCTCGCCGTCGTCCGTCATGCACTGGGCCCGGCCAGCCCGAGCCGCCTCGCCGCCCGCGAGCGGCTCCAGAGGCTGGGCGTCGCCTAAGCCCTCTTCCAGCCCGGGCGGGAAACAGAAAACCCGGTCCTGACGATGTCAGAACCGGGTTTTCCGATGGCGGAGAATGGGGGATTTGAACCCCCGAGGGCGTTAACCCAACACGCGTTCCAGGCGTGCGCCATAGGCCGCTAGGCGAATTCTCCAGCTGCTCTTGAACCAAAAGCAGATACTAGAATACCTGAACTTTCCGGCATCTCCCAATCGGCCCAAAATGGAGCCATGTCCCAGCTCCATGCACTCGTGGTTTACGTTCCCGATTCCCACGCCGCAGCGGTGCTCACCGCCATCGGCGACGCCGGCGCCGGCCGGCTGGGCGACTACTCGCACTGCTCCTTCACGTCGCCGGGCACTGGACGCTTTACCCCCTTGTCCGGAGCCCGGCCGTTTATCGGCACCCCGGGCGACCCGGAGGACGTTTCCGAGGTCCGGATCGAGTGTGTCGTGGAAGAGGACCTGCTCGACGCCGTCGTGCAGGAATTGCGCCGGGCCCACCCCTATGAGGAGCCGGCGTTCATGAGCTGGCCTGTGAACGGGCATCGTTAGGACGGCGGCGGGTGCCCGCCGGAGCCCCGCTACCGTCCCGCCGTCGTCCCGCCGGAGCCGATTCGGGCCACGCCCAAAGTTCGGGTAAAGTATCTGACGGCCCCTCATGTGGCGTCATCCTGTTGAACTCCCCCAGGACCGGAAGGTAGCAAGGGTAGATGGGCTCTGGCGGGTGCATGAGGGGTCTCTTATTTAATGTCAGTCCCTATAGGTAGGTTTTCCCTGTGACTGTTACAACTGCCCTTTACCGCAGGTACCGCCCGGACTCGTTCGCGGACGTTATCGGGCAGGAACATGTCACGGAACCGCTGATGACGGCGCTCCGCAAGAACCGCGTGAACCACGCCTACCTTTTCTCCGGCCCGCGCGGCTGCGGCAAGACCACGTCTGCGCGCATCCTGGCCCGCTGCCTGAACTGTGCGCAGGGACCCACGGACACCCCGTGCGGCGTCTGCCCCAGCTGCGTCGAACTTGCCCGCGGCGGAGCCGGCTCCCTCGACGTCATCGAGATCGACGCCGCCAGCCACGGCGGCGTGGACGACGCCCGAGACCTCCGCGAACGCGCCACCTACGCGCCGGTGCGGGACAGGTACAAGATCTTCATCATTGACGAGGCCCACATGGTCACCTCGGCGGGCTTCAACGCCCTGCTGAAAATCGTCGAAGAGCCGCCGGAACACATCAAGTTCATCTTCGCCACCACCGAGCCGGACAAGGTCATCGGCACCATCCGCTCGCGTACGCACCACTACCCGTTCCGGCTGGTGCCGCCGGAGCCGCTCATGGCCTACCTCGAGCAGCTCTGCCACCAGGAAAACGTCCCGGTGGCCCCCGGCGTGCTGTCGCTGGTGATCCGTGCGGGTGCGGGATCCGTGCGGGACTCGCTGTCCGTGCTGGACCAGCTCATGGCAGGCGCCGGACCCAACGGCCTCGATTACGAGCTTGCCGTGGCCCTGCTCGGTTACACGCACGCCTCCCTGCTGGACGACGTCGTCGAAGCGATCGCCGCGTCCGATGCCGCCACGGTCTTTCGTGCCGTTGACCGCGTCATCCAGACCGGGCACGATCCCCGCCGCTTCGTGGAGGACCTGCTGGAGCGCTTCCGCGACCTCATCATCGTGCAGGCTATGCCGGAAAGCGCCCAGGCTATCCTCCGCGGCATGCCGGCCGACCAGATCGCCCGGATGCAGACCCAGGCCCATAATCTTGGCGCGGCTGAACTGTCGCGCGCGGCCGACGTCACCAACACCGCACTGACGGAGATGACGGGTGCCACGTCGCCGCGGCTGCACCTGGAACTTCTCTGCGCGCGCATCCTGCTGCCCAGCTCCGAACAGACAGAGCGGGGCATCGCTGCCCGGATTGACCGCGTGGAGCGGCGCCTGAACTACGCGGGGTCCGACGCCGGTGCTCCCGCCGCCGCTGTTGGGCCGGCCTCTGCCGCACCGGCTCCCGTTGCCGCTCCTACGCCTGCCGCGCCGGCTCCGGTTGCCGCTGCGGCTGCTCCGGCTCCAGTTCCTGACGCGCCTGCCCCGGCACAGAGCGCTCCGCAGGCCGGAGCGCCCACCATTCACGCGGCACCCGCCGCTCAGGACGCACCCGGACGGGAAGCACCTGCGGCGCATGCCGCACCCGGACGGGAGGCCCTGGCGGCACCGCGGATCACCACTGGCGACTGGCCCATGGATGACGCCGCCGCAGGTGACCGCCGCCCCAGCCCGGATTCACACGGCGGCCAGGGCCGGGAGTCTGTGGCCCAGCCAGCCGCGGCTTCGCAGACACCTGCGCCCGCCGCACGTCCTGAACAGGCCCAGCACCAGCAGGTCCAGCACCAACAAGCCCCGCGGCCGGAGCCGGTAGCGGCCCAGGCGGCACCTTCGGCTCCCGCACCGCAGTCCCACGCCCAGCCTTCTGCCCCTGCAGCGGGCTCGCATGCAGACGTCGAGGTACTCCGCCGAGCGTGGCCCGAGGTCCTGCAGACCCTGGCAAAGATCAAGCGGAGCACGTGGGCGCTCGTGGAGCCCAATGCCCAGGTCGGCCAGTTTGACGGCCAGGTCCTGACGCTCATCTTCAGCACCTCCGGGCTGGCGGGCGCCTTCGGCAGGGCCGACCACTCCGAGAATCTGCGCCAGGCCATCCATAAAACGATCGGCATCGATTGCCAGATCACCGCCGTCGCTGGCGCCGGAAGCTCAGCGAGCTCTGAGCCAAACCCAAAAGCGCCTACTAGCCGGGATATTCCGGCTGCCACCACCGATGCCGACTGGGGCCTGGCCCCCACCACGGATGGCCCCGCGCAGCCGGAGTCCTCCCCCGCGCGCCCGGCGGCACCAGGCCCGGCCCCCGTGTCTTCGGGCCCGGCGCCGGTGTCGTCGGGTGCGGGTCTTGCGTCGGGTCCGGGTCCCGCATCGCCGGATTCGTCCGTCGTGCCCGTTTCCGGGCATGACTCTTCTCCGTCGTCGACGGCCGCAGCGGTTTCTGCGCCGAAATGGTCCGGACCAACCATCACGGCGTCCCCGTCGACCCCTGCCACCCCAGCGGGCGCCGGACGTGCGGGCGAATCCAGCGCTTCTGCACCGTCGGCCCCAGCCGCCCAGTCGGTTGCTGCCCAGCCGGTTGCTGCCCAGCCGGTTGCCGCCCGGCAGTCAGCGCTTCAGGCTGCGGAACAGGTCCCGACACACGGATCCCAGCAGCAGCAAGCCGGCGACTACTCCTATCCGGATGACGACTGGGGTCCGCCACTCGACGAGGACGCACCTCCGCTGGACGAAGAGCCTCCCATGGACTGGGAGCCGTCGCCCCAGTGGCAGGGCAGCCCCGCACCATCGGCAGCGCCGGAGATAAGGGCGCGTGAGGTCAAGGCGCCGGAGACAAAGCAGCCTGTCAGTCCGGCACCGTCGGCAAAAATTAGTGCAGGGAGTTCTGCTCCGGCGGAACGCCAGCCAGCATCAGACACCTCTGCTGATCCGTGGTCCCGTGCGGTGGAGCAAACCCCTGGCATCTGGGCTCTCAGTTCCGAAAGCAACGTCGGCAAATACCAGGACGCGGCTGACGGCCATGGCGACGTGGAGTCGACGGGGTCCGCCGCACCCGCTTATCCACCGGCCGCCGCACAGCCGCCGAACAACGGCGGCCCGGCGGTGGGCGCCACGACTGAGAGCGCCACGGTTGCGAACGCGCCTGCGGAGAATGCGCCGGATGCTGCGGAGCACGGTGCGCCGGAGTTCGAGCCTGCCTACGCCATGGCATCCGCCCCGGCGACTGCCAGCCACGAGTACGGGGCACCCACACCACCCCAGGGTGTCCGCGCGCCCGCCGTGACTGCTGCCACCGATGCTGCCCCGATCCGGGTGCCCGTGTTCGCAGCCGGCCCGGGACCTGCAATTCAGCCGGGACCCGCAATTCAAGCGGGACCGGCGATCCAAGCTGGGCCAGCACTCCAGGCAGGACCGGCGGTTGCCGCTGCCCGCACCGCTCCGCCGGAGCCGGTAACGGAGGCTCCCGCCCGCGGCAAGCTGAGCCTTTACCAGCGGCTCTCCAACAGCCCGGAGGCTGAGGCGGGACGGGCCAAGGCGCCCGCGCGGAGCACGGAGGAACCTGCGCCATACGTGCAGGACATCCCCAGCGCGGACGACGAAACCATCGAGGAATCGGGCGTCTTTGGCCGCGCCGCCGTCGAGCGTATTCTGGGCGGAAAGCTCATCGAAGAACGGTCGCTGGACGGCAGCCCCCTGATGCCCCGGTACTAGTGCTGCCCCCGTAGTAAAAGGCGGCGCCGGTCATCTTTCAACCAAGCCATCGAGTTTCAACCAAGCAATCGAGGAAAAAGTGTACGAGGGTGCAGTTCAGGAGCTGATCGACGAGCTCGGACGACTTCCCGGCGTGGGGCCGAAGTCTGCGCAGCGCCTGGCGTTTCACATCCTGGAAGCAGACCCCCAGGACATGAAGCGGCTGGTGGAGGCCATCACCACCGTCAAGGAACGCGTCAAGTTCTGCGCCTCGTGCGGCAACGTGACCGAGCAGGAACTGTGCAACATCTGCCGCGACCCACGGCGCGACCCCTCTGTCATCTGCGTCGTGGAGGAGTCCAAGGACGTGCTTGCGGTGGAGCGCACGCGCTCATTCCGTGGCCGTTACCACGTGCTCGGCGGCGCCATCAACCCGATCGCCGGCGTCGGCCCGGAGCAGCTGCGGATCCGCGAACTCCTCAACCGGCTCAGTGACGGCGCAGTCCAGGAGATCATCATCGCCACCGACCCGAACCTCGAGGGCGAGGCGACGGCCACTTACCTGGCCCGGATGCTGCAGTCCATCGGGATCGCAGTGACCCGGCTGGCTTCGGGGCTGCCCGTGGGCGGTGACCTCGAGTACGCCGACGAGGTCACTCTGGGCAGGGCCTTCGAAGGCCGGCGGAACGCCCTCAGCTGACGGCAAGGGTCATAATTCCACAGCAGGAGGACCACGGCGATAAACTGGGTATGCCGCCGTGCCGCAAGGGCGCCTGGCCTCCAAGAACTCCAATTTGATCCAGTGAGGGTGCACGCATGAGTATGCCCAGTACCGATGTGAAAACCGAACCGCAGCCGCAGGAGCTGCCCGCAGACGCTGCTGTCACCGCGCAGCTTATTGTGCAGAAGTTCGGCGGCTCCTCGGTGGCTGACGCTGACGGCATCAAGCGCGTGGCCCGGCGCGTGGTCGACGCCCAGAAGGCCGGCAACGAAGTCGTCGTCGTCGTCTCCGCGATGGGTGACACCACCGACGAACTCCTGGACCTTGCCGCCCAGGTCACCGACGCAGCACCGGCCCGCGAGATGGACATGCTCCTCTCCGCCGGTGAGCGGATCTCCATGGCCCTGCTGGCCATGGCCATCAACAAGTTCGGCGCGTCCGCGCAGTCCTTCACGGGCTCCCAGGCCGGCATGATCACGGACGGGATCCACGGCAAGGCCCGGATCATCGACGTCGACCCGCACCGCATCCGCACCGCCCTGGACAAGGGGCACATCGCCATCGTCGCCGGTTTCCAGGGCATGACCCGCGCCACCAACGAGATCACCACGCTCGGCCGCGGCGGTTCGGACACCACGGCCGTGGCCCTCGCCGCCGCCCTCGAAGCCGACGTCTGCGAGATCTACACGGACGTTGACGGCATCTACACCGCAGACCCCCGCGTCGTTCCGTCAGCCCAGAAGATCGACCGCATCTCCAGCGAGGAGATGCTGGAACTGGCCGCCTCCGGGGCCAAGATCCTCCACCTCCGGTGCGTCGAATACGCCCGGAGGTTCGGCGTGCCGCTGCATGTCCGTTCCTCATTCAGCCAGAACGAAGGCACCTGGGTCCTGCCCGGCGCCGATGACAAGATCACGACTCAAGAGGGAGTTGCCTTGGAGCAGCCAATCATCTCCGGTGTTGCACACGACCGCTCGGAAGCAAAGGTCACCGTCGTCGGTGTTCCGGACATCCCGGGCAAGGCAGCCGCGATCTTCCAGGTCATTGCGGACGCACACTCGAACATCGACATGATCGTCCAGAACGTCTCCACGCACGGCACCGGCAGGACGGACATCTCCTTCACCCTGCCCATCGTCGAGGGCGCCGACGCCCTTGCCGCGCTCCGTGCTGCACAGACCGAGATCGGCTTCGAAAGCATCGAGTACAACGAGCAGATCGGCAAGCTGTCGCTGATCGGCGCCGGCATGCGCTCCCACCCGGGCGTCTCGGCCACATTCTTCAAGGCCCTGTCCGCCGCCGGTATCAACATCAACATGATCTCCACCTCGGAAATCCGCATTTCCGTGGTGACCCATGCTGACCTGCTCGATGACGCCGTCCGCGCCATCCACAAGGCATTCGACCTGGACAGCGAAGCCGTCGCCACCGTCTACGGCGGCACCGGCCGCTAAGCCGTCAGCAGTGCAGATAGAAGCCCGGTGCGTGTGACGCACCGGGCTTCTTCAGCTCAGAAAGGGCTTGTCACTTGTCCAGGTCGCTCTTGCGGACAGCATAGTGGTGCCCCTCCGAGTCGGTCTCGACTTCGAACTGGGCCAAATCATCTTCGGAAGCATGCTCATAATCGTCGTGCAGGTGAACCACCGGCGCAGCTGAATCGCCAACGGCGGCAGGGCCGAATACGAACCGGAGCCTGTCTGTCAGGTTCATGAAGCCTGTGAGCACATGTGCCACAAGTCCCACCCCCTTCCCTGCTTGAAGGCGTCAGAGCGTCTGCCCTTCGATTGCCAGTGCCCTTATTTTACGCCGGGACCCCGGAAATGAACCCCGGCAGGCAATGCTTCAGTCGCCTTGATGGGGCGCCGGAAGCGGCGTTCAGCGACTGCTAGCGAAGGGACTTGTCGTCGGGGTTGCGGGGCACAACGTAGGTGCTGCCGTCCGGCCGGTGGATGGTCTCCCACTGCTGCGTCTCGGCCTCGCGCTGCGCGAGCAGCCTGCGGTTCTCCTCGGTCATGTCGTGCACGAGCGAACTCCTGTTGGCCGGGCCAAAGACCGCCCTGAGCTTGCCGGTTGCCCGCATGAACCGCTGTGCGGCGTTCTCTTTTGCCACGGTACCCACTCCATTTCGGGACTACTGCCACTATTAAGGATACACGAACGATTAGTGCACTAATGATCGCCGGTCCGGCGGCACTCGCTTCCCGGAGCCAGCCGGTAAAAAGCACGACGCCGGGACCCACCACCAGCGGTGAGTCCCGGCGTCGTAGGTCCTGGTTTTAAGGACACTAGGGCACTGGCCGCACCGCCACCGGTGAGCGGACGGTGTTGTCGCCCGATGTCCACGTCAGGGATCCGGTCGAGTACGCGTTGAGCGCAGCACCTGCGGTGGTGAACGTGATGGTGAACGTGGCGCTTTCACCCTCAGCCAGCGTCACCTCTGCCGGACTGACCTTGGCGGTGATGCCCGGAACGCTGATCTTCGCCCGGTACGTTCCTGCCGTCACCGCCGTGACCGACCGCGTGACCGTCTGGCTGCCGGACAGGGCGCCCAGCGCAACGGACGGAAGGTTGACGTCCTTGGCTTCGATGGGGGCGACGCCAAGGTCGATTCCCTGTCCCTGGAGGAAGCCCATCCAGTCACTGATGCCGGCGTCGTACACCAGACCCGGGGAGTCGAACCGCGCGGGATCTACATGGCCGGCGCCCTGGGCGAAGACGTCATGCACGTCGGTGCCCTTGGCATCGACCAGGTCGTAGGCCGTGGTCATGATGGCGGATTTCACGGCTGCCGGCGACCACGTCGGATTCTTGCCCAGCAGCAGCGCTCCCGAACCGGCGATGTGCGGCGACGCCATGGACGTGCCGGACAGGAAGCCGAAGGTCTCGCCCTTGAAGCCGACCGGCGAAACGGCGGCCAGCACGGCCACACCCGGAGCCGTAACGTCGGGCTTGAGCAGGTCGCCGTTGGATGCCAGGGTGGGTCCGCGCGAGGAGAATTCGGCAATCTGCGGCACGGGCGGAGGCTCGGCACCGGTTGTGTCGGTCGCTTTGAGGCTTGCGGTCATGCCGGGGGTCGCCGCCACCACGTCCTTGATCTTCGGGTCACCCACATGGACCGTGGGCACACTGTGCAGGTCGGCGTCGAGCGAGCCGGGCGTCAGGTTGACCAGGACCATGCCGACGCCGCCTGCGCGCTTGACCTCGGCGCTCTTGTCAACGCGTGCCACAACGCCGCGGTCGCAGACCACGATCTTGCCGGCAACCTTGGCGGGGTCCAGCGAATTCGGAGCGCACAGTGCGGCATCCGTGGCCAGTGCCGCGGCCGCCTTCACATCCACGGCCAGCACGATCGGCTTGGAGTCCACCTCGCTGCTCATGACACTTGCACCGGCGAACTTGCTTCCGTCCGACAGTTCCGCGGTTCCCCGCAGCGTGTTGTCGAACGTCGAAGCCGCCACGCTGGTGATCCAGGGGCCGGCGTGGTTAACCGTCGAGGCCGTCGGGCCGGAGTTGCCGGCGGAGGCAGCCACGAAGATCCCGGCAGCCGCAGCGTTGAGGAAAGCGAGGGAAACGGCATCAGTGGTGGAGTTGTTGTTTCCGGAGATGGAGAAGTTCAGCACGTCCACACCGTCGAGGACGGCGTCCTGGATGGCATTGAGAATGTCTGACTCAACGCAGCCCGTGGCCTCGGGGATGGTGCCCTCCCAGCAGACCTTGTAGACGGCGATCTTGGCTGCCGGCGCAACACCGGAGCTCTTGCCGAAGTCCCGGCCGCCTGCCGTCTGGGTGACGTCGCTGTTTCCCGCGGCGGTGCTGGAGGTGTGGGATCCGTGGCCATTGACGTCCAGCGGAGAGAACTTCTCATCCGGGGAGCGGAACTCCGGCGGAACCGCTGCCTTGTAGGCCTTGTCGTAGAACCTGGCTCCGATGACCTTGCTGTTGCATTCCGTGCCGTCGAACGAGTCGCCGGCCACGCAGTCGCCCACGAAGGTGCCGCCGTTGGCCTTGCGCATGGCAATCACGTTGTCCTGAAGGCGGTAGGGCACGCCCACCTTCGGCCTGCCGGACAGCGGATCGACGGTGTCCCCGGCGAAGAACGGGTTGTCGGGCGTGTAGCCGGTGTCCAGCATGCCGACCACGATGCCCTTGCCGGCCTCATCCGTGCCGCCGAACTGCTGGTCCCACACGCCGTCGCCGCCGGGCAGGCCGAGGAAGTCCGTGCTGGAGTAGTCCGGCTTGCGGATGCTGTCCGGGACCACGGCCAGCACGTCGGTGTCACCGGCGAGCGCCTTCGCCTGGGCGGCAGACAGGACTGCGCTGAAGCCGTTGAGGGCCAGGGTGTAGCTCCGGTTGATGGTTGCGCCCGTGGCCGCCGCAGCCTGGCGCTGCTTGGCCTTCAGGTGGGCATCGTATTTGCGCGAGTTGGGGCCGGAGGGGTTCAGCTTCTGCCCCTTCGGCACCGCCGTCCCGGGGATGCCGGGGACGCCGCCG
Organism: Arthrobacter globiformis; assembly: GCF_046536215.2. Classification (GTDB taxonomy): domain Bacteria; phylum Actinomycetota; class Actinomycetes; order Actinomycetales; family Micrococcaceae; genus Arthrobacter; species Arthrobacter globiformis_E. The sequence continues at coordinate 2,365,606 of NZ_CM143421.1, forward strand.
GAGTAGGTGGCCAGCGGTTTGTCCTTAAGCATCACGATGTAATGGCCGTCGTCGAGCGGGGATGCGGCCGGCTGCAGGGCGGCCGGCAGCGCCGCGGCGGGCTGGGCCGACGCCGGTGCGGGAGCCGCGGCCGTTGGCCCGGCCAGGCCCTGGCCGACGACCATGGCAAGGACTGCGGCAAAGATGGCCGGGAGCCTTCTGCTGGGTCGGGGGCGGGTAGTGGATTGCTGAGGGATCATGGGGATGCCTTCCTTTGTTCAGGACCTGCAGACCTTCGGTCCTACGAACTGGACGCTCTGCCCCCCATGGGCGTCATCACTAACTGTTTATGCCGCGCACCCGTTGATGTCAGAAAGATACCGCGGACGCCCCCAAGAATCGATACCCTTCCGTTAGCAATTGCCGCGTACCGTTATCCGCCTGTACCGGACCGCCGGGTGCCCCGACGGTAGAATGGGAAAAACTTGAGGAGACCCGGCATGCGCAAGCAACTGATTTCTGTGCTGCTCGCCCTCGCAGCGACGGGCGGTCTCGCGGCCTGCACCCCGAACAACGGAACCGGCCAGCCTTCGGCCACGCCGGGGAGCACCGGTCCCGGGACGTCATCGCCGGGGACTTCATCACCGGGCACCGGGACGCCCGGCACGGAAACCCCGGGCACCGGCACTCCCTCACCCGGCTCCACACCGCCCGACGCCGAGACGACAGTCCCGGCGCCCGCGCCCCCTTCCGCTTCTCCCCTGCCGTCCGGTCCCGGCGCAGGCGATGCCGAACTGTCCATCACGGTCAAAGCGTCGAAGGACGGCAAGGCCGTCAACTACACGCTGGTCTGCAAGGACGGTGCCCCGATGGCCGAGAGCCAGCACCCCAACGCGGCCGCAGCCTGCACGGCTTTGAAGAACAACGCCGCCATTGTCAACGCCGCCGCTCCGCCGAAGGGGATCTCCTGCACGCAGCAGTACGGCGGGCCGCAGGTGGCCACCGTGACCGGCGAGGTCAACGGCACGCCGGTGGAAACGTCCTTCGCCCTGAAGGACGGCTGCCAGATCGGTGCCTGGAACGCCGCCAAGGACATCCTCGGTGCTGCGGGCGGGGCGCTTTAGCACTGTGGCAGGCACCGCATTGACGATCCCCGCTGCCCAGGTCCTCTCCCCCGCCGGCTGGAGGGAACGGGGAGCCGCCCACGTGCGCAGGGTGCGCCGTTACGCCGACCCCTATCTCGCCCGCCGCTCTGCTGGGCGGAAGCATCCCGTGGAGGACTTCCTCTTCACGTACTACACGCAAAAGCCCGGCCAGCTGCTGCGCTGGCACCCCGGGGACGGCGTGGTGCTCTCCGGAACCGAGGCTGCCGCCCGCGGGGACTGGAAATACTACAAAGCGCTCGACGGCGGTCAGCTGGCCGGCGCGGGGCTGCCCGCCGGCAGCACAGCAGTGGCGTTCGACCGTGAGGCTTTCCTGGCTGAACGGCGGGACGCCCTTGTGTTTGCCCGGATCATCCTCGCCGGAACGGCCGCCCGGCCTGCACAGTTCGGCTGCTTCGGCCTCCATGAGTGGGCCATGGTCTACCGGCAGGAGAAATTTGAGCTGCGCCATGAGTACCTCAAACTGCGGCTGGGCGGCGCAGGCACGGACAAGGTGGTTGAGGACAACCGGATCCGCTGCTCGCACTTCGATGCGTTCCGGTTCTACACACCTGACGCCATACCCCTGAACGAGCTGTCGCCCAGCCGGGAGAACCAGCGGACCATGGAGCAGCCGGGGTGCCTGCACGCCAACATGGACCTCTACAAGTGGGCTTATAAGCTCTCCCCGGCACTTCCGAGCGAACTTGTGATGGACTGCTTCGAGCTGTCGTGGCGCGTGCGGGCCATGGACATGCAGGCCTCCCCCTATGACCTCACGGACTGGGGCTTCCCGGCCATTCCGATTGAGACGCCCGAGGGCAAGGCGGCCTACGTGGAGCAGCAGCGCGCCTTCTCGGCCGAGGCCCAGGAGCTGCGCGGCCGTCTGCTGGCCGCCCTCACGCCGCTCTTCGACAGCCTGGAAACGGAGACGGAACGATGAGCGATACACCGGCATCCCCGGACGGCCCGGGCCGCGCCGCGGACACCGGCCTGAACAGCGACCTGAACCTCGACACGGACCTCGAACTGACCGTCGCCCTCACCCACGCGCCCGGCGGCCCGGAGCACGTCTTCGTCCTCGTCAGCCGGTCCGGACAGCTGGTGGAATCAACGCTGCCGGACCCGGCGGCGGCGATTGCCGCCGTCGGACGTTTCGGCGAACGGATCTTTTTCCCGGAACCCGGCCCGCCCAAACTGTGCACCCAGCAGTACGGCGGCCCCCAGGTTGCCGTGGTCACCGGCACCTTCAACGGCCGCACGGTCAACTCCCGGTTCTCCCTGACCGACGGCTGCGAAATTGCCCGCTGGCGGGCGCTGTCCCCGCTCCTCGGCGGAGTGGCAGGGTCCACGGGCGCCATCTGATCCCGGGAAGAGTTTTTGTCCACGTATCGCGACTTCCGGGGGGTTTAGCGGCCATTATCTGGACAAAAACTCCAACCAATCGCACCGCTGGGCGCCCCCTGCGCGTGGGCAGGCGCGGCGAAGGCCGGCGGGATACTGGCATTTTGTGCCTCGCCCGCCGGCCTTCGCTGTGGGGCCCTGTCGGGAGCCCGGTTCCGGGACCTTCCTAGATGGAGTTATCCGGCGACCGCGTCAGGTCCTCGTTCTGGACCTTCCCCTGTTCCTTCTTTTTCTTCGGATCTTCCGAAGCCGGTGCCACCGCGACGGCGCCGCCCTCCGTCACCACGACGGCCACGAACGTCGGGGAACTGGCCCCGTCGAAGGTGATCCGTCCGATGTAGGAGCCCGGAGCCAGGTTCTTCCAGGTGAGCGCGAGCTTCCCGCTGAGTCCGTTCGCAAGGCGGACCGGGTCGGGCGACACGGTGGCGTTGCCCTCATTTGCCCCCAGGACCGCCGCGTCCACGGATGCCTTGGTTGCCTGTTGGTTGGGGCTGTCGTAAAGGTTCACGAACATCCGGTATGTACCTGCGGCAGGATTCGGAATCGACACAGACTCGCTCGCCGACGCGGTGGCCACCACGATTCCCCGTCCGTCCGGGGTGACCACCACCATGTCGAAGTCGGCGTTCTCATCAGCGGAAATTACGGACAGCTTGGCCAGCGGCACGCCGGCCGGAACTTCGACCGTCTTGACGAAGTTCGAGGCGTCCGCCGCGTACCGGAAGGGACCGGGCACAAGTTCGATGGCGGACGAGTCCGCCTTCGACAGGCCGTCAAGCGTCACGTTCGTGGACGAGTTCGTGCCCGAGACGATGCCGATGTTCCCGGAACCGTTGGCCCCCTTGGAAGTGAACGCAATGTTCTTCGGAGCCACCACCGACTGCGGCCGGACCGCAATCGGTGAGGTCACGGTCTTGTTGGCGCCCTGCCACGACAGCGAACCGGCGGCGAACTGACCCAGCTTGGCGCCTTGGTTTTCAAAGGCCACCTTGAACGTGCGCTTCTCGCCGGCCGCGTTGAAGGACAGGACCGACGGCGTGACGGTCACCTTCACGCCCGGCAGGCTGGCCTTGGCCCTGTACACACCCGGCGTCAGCGCCGTCACCGTGCGGGTGACCTCGATCCTGCCTGCCAGGTTTCCGAGCGAGAAGGACGGGACGTTCATGTCGCGGGGCCGTGTGCTGCCGAGGCCCTGGATGCCCAGGTCCACGCCGGTGCCCTGGATGAACCGCAGGTAATCGTCGGTGCTGGCGTCGTACACGAGACCCGGATCCAGGACACGGGCGGGATCGACCTGCCCGGCACCTGTGGCGAGGACGTCCGTGTTCTTGCTGCCGTCCGCGAGCTTGACGTCGCTGGCGGTGGTCATCATGGCGGACTTGACGGCGGCCGGGGACCAGGTGGGGTTCTTGCCCAGGATGAGGGCACCGAAACCGGCCACGTGGGGTGATGCCATGGACGTGCCGGACATGAAGCCGAACTGGTCGCCGCCGGCGCCGATCGGCGATACGCCCGCCAGGACGGCCACGCCGGGCGCGGCCACGTCGGGCTTCAGCAGGTCGGAGTCGGTGGCCAGGAGCGGTCCGCGGGAGGAGAAGCCGGCGATCTGCGGCTGCGCCTCGGCGGGGAGTCCCGTGGTGTCCTTGTTGACCAGGGAAACCGTGATGGCCGGGTTCGCCGCCACCTTGGCCTTGATGGTCTCCGTGGCAGGCGGGTTCACGTGCACGGTGGGGACGGAGTGCTTGTCGGCGTCGAGCGAGGATGCGGCCAGGTTGACGAGGATCATGCCCACGCCGCCGCCGCGCGCAACCTCGGCGCTCTTGGCCACCCGGTCGTAGACGCCGCGGTCACAGACCACCACCTTGCCGGCGATCTTTGCCGGATCGAGCGAGCCGGGCGCACACAGTGCAGGGTCGGCGGCCTGTCCGGATGCTGCGTTGGCGGCGAGGACGACTCCTGCGCCGGCCACTTCACGGTTCATGATGCTCGCGCCGCGGAACTTGCTGCCGTCCGAGAACTCCACGGTGCCCTGCAGTTCCTGCGAGAAGCTGCTGGCGGCCACGGTGGTGACCCATGGTTCGCCGTGGTTGACGGTGCTGGCTTCAGGGCCGGAGTTGCCCGCCGAGGTGGCCACGAAGATGCCGGCTGAGGCGGCCGACAGGAACGCCATGGACACCGGGTCCGTGGTGGTGGAGGTGGTGCCGGAGATCGAGTAGTTCAGGACGTCCACGCCGTCGAGTACGGCCTGGTTGATGGCGTCCACGGCGGAGGAGGTGTAGCAGCCGCCGGTGCTGGGGTCGTTGTCCTCCCAGCAGATCTTGTAGATGGACAGCTTGGCCGCCGGCGCGATGCCGCCGGTCAGGCCGAAGCTGCGGCCGTCCACGAAGGTTTCGACGTCGGCGTTGCCGGCCGCGGTGCTTGCCGTGTGGGTTCCGTGGCTCCCCACGTCCACGGGCGAGATCAGCTCTTCGGGTGCCCGGTCCGGCTTGGCGACGGACTGCTCGAAGGCGTCGGAGAAGTACCTGGCACTCAGGACCTTGGAGTTGCAGGCTGTTCCGTTGAAGTTTTCACCCTTCTGGCACTCGCCCTCGAAGGTGCTGCCGTCTGCCTTCAGCATCGCGATGTTGCCGCCGCCGGTGCGGTAAGGAACGCCCACCTGCGGATTTCCCTTGAGCGGCGCCACATCGTTGCCGGCGAAGAACTGGCTGCCCGGCGTGTAGCCGGAGTCGATGACACCCACCACTACACCCTTGCCGGCGCCCGCCTTGCCGCCGAACTGCCTGTTCCACGTGCCGTTGGCGCCGCTGAGCTTGAGGAAGTCAGTGGTGGAGTAGTCCGGGGCCTGCTGGGTGTCCGGTGCCACCGCGAGGACCCCGGGGTCCTTGGCCAGGTTCACGGCCTGATCGGCGGTGAGCGTGGCGCTGAAACCGTTCAGTGCTGCCGTGTACTTGCGGCGGATCTGCACGTTTTCCTTCTCGGCCAGTGCGGCCTGCTTCGCCTCCAGGTGGGCCTGGTACTTGCGCACCTCTGCCCGGTTGGCGTCGAGTTTCCGGCCGGACCGAGGCTTTGTGGCCTGCAGGCCCGGCGTGCCGCCCTCGTAGGTGGCGGCGGGCTTCTCGGTCAGGACCACAATGTAGCGGCCGGCGGAGTAACCGTTGGGATCGACGTTCTTTTGCTGTGCAGCCAGTGCCGCAACCCGCGACGGCGCCGCGGTTGCCGGCAGCGCGCCGACTGACGAAAGGAGCAAAGGCAAGCCGACAACCAGTGCCGCTGCTTTCCGGGCCCCCCGGCTTCGGAAGAAGCTTTTTCCTGCTGATTTCACGAGTGGTTGAACCTTTCATAAAGGAACAGCCCCGGCTACATTGCCGGGCGCAGGCGGCAACGACACGTGAAGATGACAGGTCCTGTCGATCCCAGCAATCGTTGACCGATCCCCACAGTACCTACTGAGAGCCTCATATGACATAGGACACATTCGACGAGTTTACTTTTTTGTCATTGCCCTCAACACGGCCATCAAAAAGCAGGCGGGCGCCCGGAGGGCACCCGCCTGGGGAGTGAAAGTTTGTACTGCAGGGGTACGGCGGCCGGGGCAGCTACTTCCGCGGGGTGCGGACCACCTCGCTGATCCACTGGCGCGTCTTCTCGTCCACCGGACCTGCCACGCGGTCCTGTCCGGCGCCCTTCAGGCGGGCCGCACGGTCGGCCTTGATCTTCTGGATCACCATCCTCCCGAGGGCGGCGAACACGGCGACGGCCATCACCGGCAACAGGACGGATTTCGGTTTCTCAGCCATTCCGCAATCCTACTGAGGCTGCCCGCGGCGGGCCAGAGCCGGCGTCGTCCATCCCTTGCTCCGGCGTCCGCCGGACGGAATACGGAGTGGTGCGCCGCGGCCGGTAGAATAGGCATGCAAGCTCGCGGAGCGCCCGTCCACACCATGCCATTTGAATGCCCTGCCATTTGAACCGGCCAGGCAACTTTCAGGAATGGCGTGAGACGGCACCACTCCGCTGCGCCCTTACCCAATGCACATGCACAGGAGTTACCGGATGCCCCGGATCGTTGTCGACGTCATGCCCAAGCCCGAGATTCTGGACCCGCAGGGGAAGGCCATCGTGGGAGCACTCCCCCGCCTGGGCTTCACCAGCTTTAGCTCTGTACGCCAGGGCAAGCGTTTCGAACTGACCGTTGACGGCGAGGTGACCGAGGACATCCTGGCCCAGGCCCGCGATGCCGCCGAAACCCTGCTGTCCAACCCCGTGATCGAGGACGTCGTGAACGTCGAGGTCGTCGAGGCCTGAGATGACTGAACTTCCCCTGATCGGCGAGGCAGTCGCCGTCGCCGCCGAGCCGCGCCTCGCCGGCGCGAAGATCGGCGTCGTCACATTCCCCGGCACCCTGGATGACCGGGACGCTTCCCGTGCGGTCCGGCTCGCGGGCGGCACGCCCGTGGAGCTCTGGCACGGTGACTCAGAACTCGGCGACGTCGACGCCGTCATCCTGCCGGGCGGTTTCTCCTACGGCGACTACCTGCGCGCCGGCGCCATTGCACGCTTCGCCCCGCTGATGTCCAAGATCATCGACGCCGCCAACTCGGACGCCAAGCTGCCGGTGCTCGGCATCTGCAACGGCTTCCAGCTGCTGACCGAGTCGCACCTGCTGCCCGGCTCCATGATCAAGAACGACCACCTGAAGTTCATCTGCCGCGACCAGGTGCTGCGGGTTGAGAACAACAGCACGTACTGGACCGGGGACTATGCCGCGGGCCAGGAAATCACGGTGCCGCTGAAGAACCAGGACGGCCAGTACATCGCGGACGAGAAGACCCTCGACGCCCTGGAGGCCGAGGGCCGCGTGGTGTTCCGCTACGTGGGCTTCAACCCGAACGGCTCGCGCCGCGACATCGCCGGCATCTCGAACGCCGCAGGCAACGTGGTGGGCCTCATGCCGCACCCGGAGCACGCCGTGGAGGTGGGCTTCGGTCCCGAGTCGCTGGACGGTATCGGCGGGTCCGACACCGAAGGCCTCGGTCTCTTCACCTCGGTACTGAACAAGATTGTGGGAGCGAACTAATGACCGAGATCTCTACAAGCTCGATCACCGAGACCAAGAAGTTCAACATCGACACCGTCGAGAACGCGGCCAAGACGCCGGACACGGAACTGCCCTGGGCCGAACTCGGCCTGAAGCGCAACGAGTTCGACGAGATCGTCAAGGTTCTGGGCCGCCGCCCGACCGGCGCCGAACTCGCCATGTACTCCGTGATGTGGAGCGAGCACTGCTCCTACAAGTCCTCGAAGAACCACCTGCGCCAGTTCGGCGAGAAGGTGACCGACGAGATGAAGAAGGACATGCTGGTGGGCATCGGCGAGAACGCCGGCGTCACCAACCTGGGCGACGGCTGGGCCGTGACCTTCAAGATTGAGTCCCACAACTCGCCGTCGTTCGTTGAGCCGTACCAAGGTGCCGCCACCGGCATCGGCGGCATCGTCCGCGACATCATATCCATGGGCGCCCGCCCGGTTGCCGTGATGGATCCGCTGCGGTTCGGCGCCATCGACCACCCGGACACCGCCCGCGTCATGCACGGCGCGGTCGCCGGCATCGGCGGCTACGGCAACTCCCTCGGCCTGCCGAACATCGGCGGTGAGATGGTCTTCGACTCCGTGTACCAGGGCAACCCGCTGGTCAACGCCCTGGCCGTGGGCGTCATGCGCCACGAGGACATCCGCCTGGCCAACGCCTCCGGCAAGGGCAACAAGGTGGTCCTGTTCGGTGCACGCACCGGCGGCGACGGCATCGGCGGCGCCTCGGTGCTCGCCTCCGAGTCCTTCGACGACACCAAGCCGTCCAAGCGGCCTGCTGTCCAGGTGGGCGACCCGTTCGCCGAAAAGGTCCTCATCGAGTGCTGCCTTGAACTGTTCAAGGGCTCGCTGGTTGAGGGCATCCAGGACCTCGGCGCCGCAGGCATCTCCTGCGCCACGTCCGAGCTCGCCTCCAACGGCGACGGCGGCATGAACGTCGAGCTGACCTCCGTCCTGCTGCGCGACCCCACCCTGACCCCGGGCGAAATCCTGATGTCCGAGTCGCAGGAACGCATGATGGCCGTGGTGACGCCGGAGAACGTCGAGGCGTTCGAAGCCGTCATGGACAAGTGGGCCGTGGAGTACGCCTGGCTGGGTGAGGTGACCGACAGCGGCCGCCTGATCATCACGTGGGAAGGCGAAGTCATTGTCGACGTCGACCCGCGCACCGTGGCGCATGACGGCCCGGTCTACGACCGCCCGTTCGCCCGCCCGGAGTGGCAGGACGCCGTCCAGGCCGACCAGTTCACCGGCTCCGTGCAGGACGCCGGCCGCCCCTCCGCCCCGGCGGAACTGGCCGCGGCCGTCACCGAGCTCGTCGCCTCGCCGAACATGTGCGACAAGTCCTGGATCACCAACCAGTACGACCGGTACGTCGGCGGCAACACCGCCATGGCGTTCCCGGACGACGCCGGCGTGGTCCGCGTGGACGAGGAATCCGGCCTGGGCGTGGCCCTGGCCACCGACGCCAACGGCCGCTACACCTACCTGGACCCGTACCACGGCGCCCAGCTGGCACTGGCCGAGGCCTACCGCAACGTGGCCACCTCCGGCGCCGTGCCGATGGCCGTCAGCGACTGCCTGAACTTCGGCTCCCCCGAGGACCCGGATGTCATGTGGCAGCTGGCCGAGGCGATCCGCGGCCTGTCCGACGCCTGCATGGTGCTGGGCATCCCGGTCACCGGCGGCAACGTCTCGCTGTACAACCAGACCGGCACCACGCCGATCCACCCCTCCCCCGTGGTGGCGGTGCTGGGCAAGCTCGACGACGTTGCCCGCCGCACGCCGTCGGGCTGGCGGGAAGATGGCGCAGCCATCTACCTGCTGGGCACCACGGCCGACGAGCTGGACGGCTCGGAATGGTCCAACCTGCGCGGCCACCTCGGCGGCCTGCCTCCCAAGGTTGACCTCGAGGCAGAACGTGCACTGGGCGAGATCCTGATCAACGCGTCCCGCGACGGCATGGTGGATTCGGCCCACGACCTCTCCGAGGGTGGCCTTGCCGCAGCCCTCGTGGAGTCGTCGCTGCGCTACGGCGTAGGCGCCCGGATCGCGCTGCAGGATGTCCTGGACCGCGACGGCGTGGACCTCTTCACCGCACTGTTCTCCGAGACCCAGGGCCGCGCCGTCGTGAGCGTTCCGCGCTCCGAGGAAGTCCGCTTCAAGGACATGTGCACGGCCCGCGGTTTCGAGCACCTGCGCATCGGCGTGGTGGACGCAGCCAGCGGACAGCTGGAGATCAACGGCGTGGACACCCTCTCGCTGGATGCCCTCCGCGAAGCCCACGAGGCCACCCTGCCGAAGTACTTCGGCTAAGCCCCACCGCCGCCCTGGCCGGCGTGGGCCCAGCATCGATTGCTCCGTAACTGTCCTTTTGACCCGTCAGAAGGACAGTTACGGAGCACTCGTTTTTAACGGCCTGGCCGCCAGCCGGCCTGAACCAGCGCACTGCGGACCTTGGCGACGGCCTCCTTGCCATCATTGAGCATGTGGCGCCTGGAGATGCGGACTTCCGTCCAGCCCAGAGCGGAGTACCGTTCCGACCGCGCGATGTCCCGCTCGATCTGCAGCCCATCGCCGTGATGCTCCCCTTCATACTCAATGCCTATGCGGTACTGCCGGTACGACAGTACCGGCTCATGATGGCGCCTGCCGTCTTCAGAAAATATCGGCACGTTCAGTGCAGGCTCCGGAAGTCCCGCACGCACGATCGCCAGCCGGAGCAGAGTCTCCTGCGGTGAGTCCGAGCCCACCCGGATAAGCCTGATGGCCTCCTTCGCTTTTCGGAGCCCCCGTTTGCCCTTGTGCCTGTCGATCATGCGCTGAAGGTCCGCCACTCCGCATAGCGGCTGGTCCCGGCCCTCCAATTCCGGACGCGGGACACGCACACAACTGTCGCCCATGGCCACGAGTTCGTCCACGCTCAGCATTTCCGCCATGTCCAGCCAGGTGCGTTCCGGCGTTGTGACGGGGATCCCGTCGAGAACCGTGACTTCGTCGTCGTAGAGCTTCATCCTGTGCACGATGACGTGGGGCCGGTTTAGATGGGCTGCCCCCTCCGGCCTGATGATGTCGTACATCTCGGATGCCCCTTTCTGCCGTCGTCGCGGCAGGTTGAGGAGCTCCGCCGCGGTGAGGTGCGATGCGGCGCATCGCTCATTGACCTCGATGAAGGGCCGCACCCTGACGCTCAAGGCGAGTTCCGCCGTCGGGCATTCTGCCCGGATGCCCCTGCCCATCGCGGTAAGCGAGCGGTGCCGGAGGCGCTTCGAAGTAATGCCCACGCGGCCGGCCTCACCAACGGTGAAGGGCCTGTCCTGGAATTTGTTCGGCAAAGGGCGTGCGGTCTTCATGGCTACATAAGAACAGAAAGGACTCGGGTGCCGCTGACGTTATCCACAGCCTCCATCGAGTGCTCCGTAAATGCCCTTCTGGGCGGCCAAAAAGGCGTTTACGGAGCACTCGATGGATGCTCAGTTAGGGCGTTAGTCCTCACTGTGGATCTCCCGCTGCCGGGCGCTGAGCAGCTCCAGTTCGGGACGGTAGGCCACAAAGCGTTCGACGGCGGTGAGCACCTCCACGAGGTGCGCGCGGTCCGCGGCCACCAGGCCGGCGCCGATCCTCGCGCGGCGGTACTGGCTGTGGTCCCCCACCTCGGCCACCGAGACCTCATAGCGGCGTTTCACTTCGGCCAGCAGCGGCCGCACGACGGACCGCTTCTCCTTGAGGCTATGCACGTCGCCGAGGAGGATGTCGAACTCGATCCAGCCGATCCACATGCCGTTAATGCTAGCGACGGCGCTCAGATGGTGAGTTCGCCCATCGTGTCCCAGCCTTCGCCGTCGAGCTGGCGGCTGATGATGCGCGGGGTCTCGGCGAGGGCCTGCGGCATGTCCGCCATGGCCTTCTTGAAGTGGGCGCTGTTGACGTGGTCGCCGGCGGCATCGTCCTTGAACGCTTCGACCAGGACGAACTCGTTGGGGTCATCCACGCTGCGGGACCAGTCGAACCACAGGTTGCCCGGCTCCTGGCGGGTGGCCTCGGTGAAGTCCGCCACGAGGCCGAGCCACTTGTCGGACCAGTCCGGCTTGACCTTGAACTTGACGACGATGAATATCACGGGATTCCTTCCGTTGGTTTGATTGGGTCAGTGGGCGGCCAGCGCCTGCTCGCATTCCTCGATCGCCTCGCGGGCGTACTTCTGCTGGGCCGGGGTTCCGACGCGTTCGGCCCACTGCTCGGCCAGCTGGAACTCGACGAGCGCCTCGGTTAGCCGGCCCGCTCCGTGCAGGGTCCAGCCCAGGTTGTTGTGCAGCGCCACCATCCAGCGCTTGGTCCGCTCGTCGTGGACCGTGGAAGCGTACTCCAGCGCGCTGCGGGTCCAGAGCTCCGCGTGGGCGGAATCGGCGATGGCCAGCATGTGCAGCGCGTCCACCGCGAGGAACTCCTCGCCAAGATGGTCGCTGAGCTCGGCCGCCTGCTCAAACAGCGGCACCGCCATGGCCGCGTGCCCGCTCGAGTTCAGGACGCGGCCGCGTTCCAGCAGGATGCGGACACCTACCGTCGGCTCGTCCCCGTCGATCGCGTCGAGCAGTGCGTCGGCCTCTTCAAAGCGGCCCTGGAGCCCCATGGCGCGCCCCAGCTGCGTGGTGAGCTCGGCGCGTTCGTCGGCGTCGTACCGGGGGTCGGCGAGCGCGTCCCGGAAGCGTTGCTCGGACAGCTTCGGATCCTCGAAGTTCCACAAAAGGTCAAGGCTCTTCTGGTCCAGCATGTACCTCTCCTGATCAGCTTTCACCTGCGGCGAGTTGGCGTGCACCTTCAATGTACCGGGAAGTCATGAGGCGCTGCGCCCGGCGGGCCAGCGCGCCGCCCGCTGCATAGAACCAGTTGGACGGCCGGCTGAACGACGTGACGGTGAGGTAGACCCGGCCCTGGGCGTCGATCTCCACCTCAAACTTCTCCTCGCCGCGCACCGGATGGCCCGGCAGGGAACCGTAGCCGAAACCCGCGGACTGCGGTCCGCCGCCCGGAACGGGACGGTGCACCCACACCACCTCACAGGGAACGTTGAGGCGGAAGGGCCCGACGCCGAATCCGCTCACCACGCGCGCGCCGGGAACAACGACGCCGGACTCGGTCCGGACCCGCAGGCCGGACCGCCGCTGCAGTTCCCAGGCCAGAATCCCCTGGGCCACCCTCCGGTACACGTCAGCGCCCTCGCCGAGATAGGTGCGGGATGCCGCGTGGCGGTAGCCCGCCGGAGCCCCGCCGTGTTCAGTGGCACCGATCTCCGCATAGTTGAGGGCTCCGCGTGCCAGGCGCTTTTCAGCCATTGCCCACCTGCCGGGCCCAGCCAAGCTGCTCCCGCTGTTTCCGGCTCAGCGACGCAACCACCAGGTCGTAGGAGTCCTCCACCATGTCCCGGACCATGTCGTCGGGCAAGGCCCCGTCCAGCCGGACGCCGTTCCAGTGCGTCTTGTTCATGTGCCACGCCCCGGTGATCTCCGGATGCACGGCCCGCAACTGTTCCGCCAGCGCAGGCTCACATTTGAGGCTCACCGACCAGTTCCCAGGATCCATGGCGGACAGCGCGAACATCTTCGCCTCGTGCCGCGCCCCGCCTGACACTGCGGCCCGGACCTTGAACACCGACGTTTCGGGGCCGAACGGGAAATCCTCGAAGGCTCCGGGAAACGACAGGCAGATTTTTCTCAGTTCGGCGGGATCCATGCAGCGAGCCTACAAACCCTTTCCGGGCGGTGCTAGTCTGCGAAGATGGCAGCTGTCCAGGAGACCATACCTGTACTGGATCTCAGTTCCGCACGCCGGGCCGACGGCTCGTTCAGTCCGGAATTCATTGAGGAACTCCGCGATGCCACCCACCGCGTCGGGTTCTTCCAGGTCATCGGCTACGGCGGCGCCCCCGGCCAGGCCAAGGAGCTGCTGGCAACGATCAAGGGCTTCTTCGACCTGCCCCTCGAAGAACGGATGAAGCTGGATAACCGGCTCTCCCCGCATTTCCGTGGCTACACCCGGATGGGCACGGAGGTCACGCAGGGCAGGGCGGATGCGCGTGAGCAGATCGATTACTCACCCGACCGTGAGCCGGTGAAGGATTTTCCGCCCGAGCAGCCGTACTGGCTCCTCCAAGGGCGCAACCTCTGGCCGGATGAGTCGATGCCGGAACTGAAGCAGGCGGCCATGGCCTGGGCCGAGCTCATGTCCGAGGTGGGGGCCGAACTCATGCGGGCCATCGCCGTGTCCCTTCGCCAGCCGGAGGACTATTTCGAGGAACCGTTCAAGGATACTCCTGCCTGGATGGGCAAGCTGGTCCATTACGTCGGCGGAGTGGTGGAAGCGGCAGGCGACCAGGGCGTAGGCTCCCACGCGGACTACGGGTTTGTCACCCTCCTCCTCCAGGATGAGGTGGGCGGGCTTGAAGTGCTGCCGCCGGGCGCGAGTGCATGGGCACCGGTGGAGCCCATCCCTGAGGCGCTGGTGGTGAACCTGGGCGAAATGCTCGAAGTGGCCACCGAGGGTTACCTGGCAGCCACCATCCACCGGGTCAAAGCCCCGCCGCCCGGCGTGGACCGTTACTCGGTGCCGTTCTTCTGGTCTCCGCGGCTGGACGCTGTCATCGAGCCAGTACCGTTGCCGGCAGAACTGAAGGCGGGGGCGCGGGGCATCTCCGACGATCCGTCCAACCCGATGCTCGCCTCGTTCGGCCTGAACATGCTCAAGGGCCGGATGCGTGCCCACCCGGATGTCACCGAGCGTCACTACCCGGAGCTGATGAAGCCCTGAACAGGCTAAATTCCCACGCGCCATCCTTCGCGGGCAGGGCATGAGTTGACCACGACGTCCAGCCCGGCGGCCTTGGCACGCTCGACGGCGGCGTCGTCGAACACGCCAAGCTGCAGCCACACCGCCTTGGCGCCCACCGCGATGGCCTGGTCGATGACCGGGCCCACTTTCTGCGAATTGACGAAGCAGTCCACGACGTCGATCGGGTGCTTTGCCGCCGGGATCTCGGCGAGGGAGCGGTAGCCCTTCTCCCCGTGCACGTCGTCGCCCGGGAGGTTTACCGGGATGATCTCCATGCCCATGCGGTCGCGGACGTACAGCGAGACGTCGTAGGCCGAGCGCCACTCATTCCGGGTCAGGCCGACGATGGCCCAGGTGCCCTTCGTTCGCATGAGTCGGTCGATAACCGCCGGATCGTTTTCGTGAGCCATGCTTCAACTCTACTCCTGCGGTGATTTGGCGGTCTTTTCCGAATATATGGACGCCGTATCGGCCCGGAACGAGCGATGAACGAATATTACATCCCCGAGGACGCCGATTTTGAGAAATCCTGCATCTCGGCTCTAGTAGGTAATGACCATCCCGAGCGGCCGAGAGACCTGGATCGATGAAGCCGCAGCAACCCCGGGTGACGTGAGACGACCATTCCCACGTCACTGTTCTTCCGTCCCGGCGGAGGGCTAGGGGTGCTACTGCCAGGACCGATGGAGTGCTGTAATGACCCCAGAAAATACTTTTGCCCTGCCCACCCTTGCCCGGATTCCGTCCGAGGTAACCCCACAATCCACTTCGGACGCGACGGCGGACGAAGCAGGGCTGCGTGACGCGCCCGGCTCCTCTACCGGCTCTTCGGGATGGTCCTCGACCGAGCCACCGGACGGCGCAGTGCACGGCGTCCCCACCGACGGGCCGGCGCGTCACAGCGGCACCACCTCCATTGTCGACCCCGGCAATGTGGCCTTCTGGGAGGAACAGGCCCTCCGGCTGGACTGGGCCGAGCTTCCGGGCAGCCAGAAACCTGGCCAAAAACCATGGCGCACGGCGCACAGCTGGCTGCCCGCCGACGTCGAAGCCGGCCGCGGGCCCGAGATCAAGTGGTTCGACGGCGGCAGGCTGAACGTCGCGTACAACTGCGTGGACCGGCACGTCGCCGCCGGACGCGGGGACAAGGTGGCGCTCTTCTTCGAGGGCGAACCGGGCGACCGCCGCACCGTCACCTACGCCGAACTGCAGCGGGAGGTGGCCAAGGCAGCCAACGCACTGCTGTCCCTCGGCATCACCAAGGGCGACCGCGTGGTCATCTACCTGCCCGTGATCCCGGAAACGGTCATCATCACCCTCGCCGTGGCGCGGATCGGTGCGGTCCACTCCCTGGTGTTCGGCGGTTTCTCCGCCGAGGCGCTCCGGTTCCGGGTCGAGGGCACCGGCGCGAAGCTGCTGGTGACCACCGATGGCCAGTTCCGCCGCGGCGTCGCAGTGCCGGTTAAGGACAACGCTGATGCGGCCGTCGCCGGGGACAATGCGATCGAGCGCGTCCTGGTCATCAACCGCACCACCGCCCCCGACCGACTGCACACGGTGAACATGACAGCAGGCCGCGACGTCTGGTGGCACGACGTCGTCGGGCCCGCCTCCGATGTCCACGAGCCCGAGGCGTTCGACGCCGAAACTCCCCTGTTCATCATGTACACCTCCGGGACCACGGGTAAGCCCAAGGGACTGGTGCACACCTCCGGCGGCTACCTCACCCAGGCGTCGTGGAGCTTCGAGTACCTGTTCAGCAACCCGGATCCCGCGCTCCGGGACCAGGACGTGCACTGGTGCACCGCCGACCTCGCCTGGGTCACCGCCCACACCTACGAGATCTACGGCCCGCTCTCGAACGGCGTCACCCAGGTGATCTTCGAGGGCACGCCCAACACCCCGCATCCCGGCCGGCACTTTGAGATCATCGAGCGCTACGGCGTCACGCAGTACTACACGGCGCCCACCCTGGTCCGCTCTCTCATGGGCTGGTTCCCCGACGGCGTGCCGGACAGCTACGACTTCTCCTCCATCCGGCTGCTGGGCACCGTGGGCGAGGCCGTCAACCCGGAGGCGTGGCGCTGGCTCCGCGACAACCTCGGGGCAGGTACCGCGCCCATGGTGGACACCTGGTGGCAGTCCGAGACGGGGGCCACCATCATGTCCCCCGCCCCCACGGACACCGAATTCAAGCCGGGCTGCGCTGCCCGCCCGCTCCCCGGCGTCAGCACCCGCGTGGTGGACGAGGCCGGGAACCGCACCGCCCCCGGAGTGCAGGGCTTCATCGTCGTGGACCAGCCCGGTCCGGCCATCGCCCGCACCGTCTGGGGCAACCCTCGCCGCTACTTCGACTCCTACTGGAGCCAGTATGCGGAGCAGGGCTGGTTCCTCGCCGGCGACGGCGCCAAATACGACGACGACGGCGACATCTGGATCCTGGGGCGGGTGGACGACACGCTCAACGTCTCAGGCCACCTGCTCTCGACGATCGAGATCGAGTCCGCCCTTGTCACCCACCCGGACGTGGTGGAGGCCGGTGTCTGTCCGGTGGCGGACCCCAAGACGGGGCACGCCGTCGTCGCGTTTGTTGTCCTTAAGGGCGGCGTATCCGGAGAAGTGGCCAACGAGCTCCGGAACCACGTGGCCAAGGAGATCGGCCCGATCGCCAAGCCGCGCGACGTCGTCGTTGTCCCGGACGTGCCCAAGACCCGCAGCGGCAAGATCATGCGCCGCCTGCTGACCCAGCTCTTTGAGGGAACTGCGCTGGGCGACACCACCTCACTCCAGAACGAACCGGCAATCGCCGGCATCCAGGATGCGCTGCGCCGCCGCGCTGCCGCTGTCCCCGGAAACCCCAACTCCGAGCAGAAGTAAAGGAACGATCATGAACGACATCAGCAACGTAGCCCGTCTTTCCGAACCGCTGAAGTTTGCCTACTGGGTGCCGAACGTGTCCGGCGGCCTGGTGGTCTCCACCATCGAGCAGCGCACCAGCTGGGACTTCGACTACAACAAGAAGCTGGCCCGCATCGCCGAGGAATCCGGCTTCGAGTATGCCCTGACCCAGACCCGGTACGCCGCCTCATACGGGGCAGACAAGCAGCACGAGGCGACGTCCTTCAGCCTTGCCCTGCTGGCCGCCACCGAACGGCTCAAGGTGATCGCCGCCGTCCACCCGGGCATGTGGCACCCGGGCGTGCTGGCCAAGTACATCATCACCGCCGACCACATCTCCAACGGCCGCGCCGCCGTCAACATCGTCTCGGGCTGGCTCAAGAACGAGTTCACCAACTTCGGCCTCGAATGGCTGGAGCACGACGAGCGCTACGTCCGTACCGAGGAATTCATCAAGGTGCTGCGCGGACTGTGGACCGAGAAGGAGTTCAGCCAGGCCGGCAAGTACTACAACATCACCGATTTCACCCTGAACCCCGCCCCCGTGGACGTTCCGGGCCGCGCGCACCCGGAAATTTTCTTCGGCGGAAACTCGACGGCGGCCCAGGCCACCGCGGGCCGCGTCGCCGACTGGTACTTCTCCAACGGCAAGGACCTTGAGGGTTTCAAGGAGAACATCGCCGGCGTGGTCGCCGCTTCCAGTGAAACAAAACGCGGCACCGAGGGCCGGCTGGACGCCCCACGGTTTGGCCTCAACGGCTTCGTCATCGCCCGCGACTCCGAGAAGGAAGCCCGCGACACCCTCCGCGAGATCGTGGAGAAGGCGCACAAGCCGGCCGTCCAGGGATTCCGGGACGCCGTGCAGGAAGCCGGCCCGTCCACCAAGGACGGCAAGGGCATGTGGGCGGACTCCACGTTCGAGGACCTGGTCCAGTACAACGACGGCTTCAAGACCCAGCTGATCGGCACGCCGGAGCAGATCGCGGAGCGCATCGTCGAGTACAAGAAGATCGGCGTGAACCTCTTCCTGACCGGCTACCTGCACTTCCAGGAGGAAATCGCCGCGTTCGGCAGCGACGTCCTGCCGATCGTCCGTGAACTCGAGGCCGACCTGGCCAGGAAGCACGGCACCGAGCTGGATTTGTCCGAGGTTCCGGTTGCAGCTGAGGCGGCGGCTGTCTAATGGCTGACCGCAAGTTCGGGTTCCGCACCCGCGCCCTGCATGCAGGCGGCACGCCCGACGCCGAGCACGGCGCCCGCGCGGTGCCCATCTACCAGTCGACGTCGTTCGTCTTCAAGGACACCCAGGACGCCGCCAACCTCTTCGCCCTGCAGAAGTACGGCAACATCTACTCCCGCATCGGCAACCCGACCGTGGCCGCGTTCGAGGAGCGCATCGGCTCGCTGGAGGGCGGCATCGGAGCTGTAGCGACGTCATCGGGCATGGCTGCGGAGTTCATCACCTTCGCCGCCCTCACCCAGGCCGGTGACCACATCGTCGCCGCGTCTCAGCTCTACGGCGGCACGGTCACCCAGCTCGACGTGACCCTGCGCCGCTTCGGCGTGGACACCACCTTCGTTCCCGGCACCGACCCCGCCGACTATGCGGCCGCCGTCCGGGAGAACACCAAGGCGATCTTCGTCGAAGTGGTGGCCAACCCGTCGTCGGAAGTCCAGGACCTTGCGGCCCTGGCCAAGGTGGCGCACGACGCCGGCATCCCCCTCGTCGTCGACGCCACCTTGAGCACGCCATACCTCGTGCGGCCGATCGAACACGGCGCGGACATCGTGATCCACTCCGCCACGAAGTTCATCGGCGGCCACGGCACCACCCTGGGCGGCGTGATCGTGGAGAGCGGCCGGTTCAACTGGGGCAACGGCAAGTTCCCCACCATGACCGAACCGGTGACCTCCTACGGCAACGTCTCCTGGTGGGGCAACTTCGGCGAGTACGGCTTCCTCACCAAGCTGCGCTGCGAGCAGCTGCGTGACATCGGCCCGGCGCTGACCCCGCTGGCCGCGTTCCAGCTGCTGCAGGGCGTGGAAACCCTCCCCCAGCGCCTCGACGAGCACCTGAAGAACGCGCAGGCCGTGGCCGAATGGCTCGAGGCCGACCCGCGCGTGGCCTACGTGAACTTCTCCGGGCTGCCGTCCCACCCGCACTTCGAACGGGCGAAGAAGTACCTGCCGCTGGGGCCGGGCTCCGTGTTCTCCTTCGGCGTGAAGGGGGGCCGCGCCGCCGGCCAGAAGTTCATCGAGTCCCTGCAGCTGGCCTCGCACCTGGCGAATGTGGGCGACGCCAGGACCCTGGTGATCCATCCCGGGTCCACGACGCACCAGCAGCTCAGCGATGAACAGCTTGCGTCCGCCGGTGTGCCGGAAGACCTGGTCCGCATCTCGGTTGGCCTGGAAGACCTGGCGGACATCCTGTGGGACCTGGACCAGGCGCTGACCGAAGCGCAGAGCGCGACGGCGGATGACGCCGTCGTCCTCGAAGAACCTGCTGATTCCTGCACGATCGGAGCACGGGCATGAGCACCACTGAACGGACCTGGGCCGGCCCCTCGGCGCCGGAGCGTCTGAACCTGCTGCGTGAGGCGAAGTCGATCGCCATCGTGGGCGCCTCGGACAAGCCGTCGCGCGCAAGCTACTTCGTGGCCACCTACCTGCAGTCGTCGACGCGCTACAAGGTGTACTTCGTTAACCCGGTGGTCAAGGAGATCCTCGGCCAGCCGACCTACGCCTCGCTGGCGGACCTGCCGGATAGCCCGGATATCGTGGACGTGTTCCGCAAACACGATGACCTGCCGGGTGTGCTGGACGAGGCCGTCGCCGCGGGTGCCAAGACGCTGTGGCTGCAGCTCGGCTCGTGGCACGAAGGCGTTGCCCGGGATGCCGAAGGCGCGGGGCTCTCCGTGGTGATGGACCGCTGCGTGAAGATCGAGCACGCACGCTTCCACGGCGGGCTCCACCTGGCCGGGTTCGATACGGGAGTGATCTCCTCGAAGCGCCAGGTCCTGGCCTAGCTGCACGCCCGCAATAGGCCAGGCAGGCCGAAGGCATGAAAAATGCCGGGCTGGAATCTGATGGGGGACAAGTTCCAGCCCGGCACCCACTTTGGTAATCGACGGGGAACCCCAAAGGGTTACGCCGATTCCAAAACTTTTTCAAAAACTTTTTTCGAGGCCCGTAAGCCCCGCTGAGCAGGCGCCTCTGTCGAGGAGTTTTTGTCCACGTATCGCGACTTCGAGGGCCGTTTGCGGCCAATAAGTGCACAAAAACTCCAGCAGCTCCGCCTTGGGGGTGCCGCGTCCTTAGGGCGTGCCGGGGACCGGCTTGGCCGGGACCGTCGGCATGCCGCCGGGCAGGGTTGGCACAGCCGGCAGCGGCTTGGACGGAAGCTTCGGCGCGACGCCCGTTCCGGGGACCGTGGGCAGCTGGCTGGGGCGGCCCGGCGGCTGGGTCTTCACAGGGCCGCGGGAGGAACCATTCGCCGGTGCGGCATTCGATGAGCCGTTCGAGGAAGACGGTTCCGTCTGGGCGGGCGTCGCGGGTGACGACGGCGGTGCAGCCGTTTCCGTGGCCGTTGGCTTGGGTGCGGCAACAGTCGGCGCCGGAGCCGCCGGAATGTCGGCGGGCGACGTGGGCACCGGCGCTGGCGCCGTGGTCTCGCTGGTCGGCTGGAAGATCCGGACCACGGTATGGCCGACGCTGTTGCGGAAGTCTTCGCTGGAGGCCGCGACGGCGCCCGCGCCAAGCCCCATGGCACCAACCACGGCCGCGCCCACCACGAAGCCCATGCGCCGCTGCCGGTTGCGGCGGTGCAGTTCCAGGCTGGCGACGTCCGGTGTTGAGGCGCGTCGCATCGGTTGGGTGGGTGCGTCCGCTGCGGTTGCCCCGTGGGCGAGCAGCGCGGCAAGATCGGCACGCGGCTGCGGTGCGGGTTCCTGGCCGAGCCAGCGCAGTTCTTCGAGGGACCTGCGGAGATCGGCGTCGTCTTCGAGCCCGGAATCCAGGAGGATCGCCTGGATCGCTCCTTCTTCGCGGCCTGCCGGCGTGACACTCATGATGCTGCGGGGTCCTTTTCCTTGACGAGTTCGCGCAGGGCGATGAGACCGCGGCGCTGGAGCTGTTTGATGGCCCCGGGGGTCTTGTCCATGATGCCGGCCACCTGTTCTACCGAAAGGTCCGCGACGATCCGCAGGACCAGCACTTCCCGCTGGTCCTCGTTGAGCATGGCCAGCACAGAGGACATGCCGCCCAGTGAACCGAGGACCTCGTCCTCGGCGGAACTCGACAGCCGGTCATCCGTGAGCGGGTCGAATTCGGTGAAGTGCGGTGTCCTCGCGGACCGGCGGCGGTAATCCACGAGCCGGGCGTGCGCCACGGAGAAGATGAAGGTCCGCAGGCCGGAGTGGCCGCCCCTGACATTGCTGAGCTTGGGCAGGACGTCGACAAAGACATCCTGCGTGAGGGCTTCGGCGTCGTCCACTCCGCGGGCCCGGAAATAACCCAGGACGGCGGGGGAAATGGTGCTGTAAACGGCGCTAAAGCCGGAAGGGTCGCCAGACAGGGCTGCTGACAATTCGTCGTCGGTCAGCTGAGCTGCCAAGGAACAGTCCTTCCCTTTACTGCAGGTGTGCGGCGGTTAAGCCTAACCGCCGCACACCTCACGCCCCTATTCGGGGAACGCCCTGTTTCGCGTGCTGTGGACTACTTGCCGGCGGGCAGGTCCGCGGCAGCGTCAGCCTTGACGTCTGCGCCGCCGGCGACGGACGGAGCGGCCGGCTTGGCCACGTGGTCAGCAACATTCGGCACTGCCGGGGTGGCGGGAACGGCCGGGGTGGCCGGTACGCCGGCGCCGCCGGGAACAGCGGGGGTGGCGGGGATTGCTGCGGTCACGTTGGCGCCGGCAGCCTTGTCCCCGGCGGAGACGTTGGCGTTCGC
This sequence comes from Arthrobacter globiformis, assembly GCF_046536215.2. Lineage (GTDB taxonomy): Bacteria > Actinomycetota > Actinomycetes > Actinomycetales > Micrococcaceae > Arthrobacter > Arthrobacter globiformis_E. Next base: position 2,387,889 of record NZ_CM143421.1, read on the forward strand.
GGCGGCATTGTCCTTGTCAGCTTCCACTGCGGCGTCGGCGGCGTCTGCAGCTTCGCCGGCGGCCTTGGCCTTGGCGGCCGGAGCGGCGGGAACCGTCGGCGTGGCCGGCGTGGCCGGAACGGCGGGAACCGTCGGGACCTCGGGGGTGGCGGGAACGGCCGGGGTGGCGGGCGTAGCGGGAGTCACCTCTGCATGCTGCGAGCTGGAAACCTGGGCGGCGTTGGCCAGTCCGATGCTGGAGAAACCTCCAACGGCAACGATGGCGGCTGCAACAGCAATCTTGGTGGTCTTGCTAACACTCTTCATCAGAAAAAAGTCCTTTGGTTGATTGAAGGCCGGGACGGAGGCCGATGGGGGACAACCTCCGTCCCGGCGCTTACATATACGTAATCGTCGGGACGGCCCGGGAGGTTACGCGGTCCCGGAAACTTTTTTCAGCTGGGATGTTCAGGTGCGAAAAAGCACGACGGCGGCGGGCCACCGTAAGGTGACCCGCCGCCGTCGTCCCCACGCGTCAGTCGTTGATCAGGTCGTTGACCACGATGGTCTGGTCGCGGTCCGGGCCGACGCCGATCGCGGAGAAGCGCGTGCCGGACAGCTTCTCAAGGGCCAGCACGTAGTTGCGGGCGTTCTCGGGCAGGTCAGCCAGCGTCCGGGCGCCGGTGATGTCCTCGGTCCAGCCTTCGAAGTACTCGAAGATCGGCTTCGCGTGGTGGAATTCCGTCTGCGTCATGGGCATCTCGTCGTGCCGGACGCCGTCAACGTCGTAGGCCACGCACACCGGGATCTGTTCAATGCCGGTGAGGACGTCCAGCTTGGTGACGAAGTAGTCGGTGAAGCCGTTCACGCGGGAGGCGTGGCGGGCCAGGACGGCGTCGTACCAGCCGCAGCGGCGCGGGCGTCCGGTGTTGACGCCGAATTCGCCGCCGGTCTTCTGCAGGTACATGCCCATCTCGTCGAAGAGCTCCGTGGGGAACGGGCCTGCGCCGACGCGGGTGGTGTACGCCTTGATGATGCCGATGGACCGCGAGATGCGGGTGGGTCCGATGCCCGAGCCCACCGAGGCGCCGCCCGCAGTGGGGTTCGAGGAGGTGACGAACGGGTAGGTGCCGTGGTCGACGTCCAGGAACGTGGCCTGGCCGCCCTCCATGAGGACCACCTTGCCCTCGTCCAGGGCGGCGTTCAGCACGAGGGTGCTGTCGATGACCAGGGGGCGCAGGCGCTCGGCGAAGGAGAGGAAGTAGTTGACCACTTCTTCCACCTCGATGCTGCGGCGGTTGTAGATCTTAACCAGAAGCTCGTTCTTCTGGCGCAGCGAGCCTTCCACCTTCTGGCGCAGGATGGACTCGTCGAAGACGTCCTGGACGCGGATGCCGAGGCGGGCAACCTTGTCCATGTAGGTGGGCCCGATGCCGCGGCCGGTGGTGCCGATGGCGCGGCTGCCGAGGAAGCGTTCGGTGACCTTGTCCAGCACCTGGTGGTACGGAGCGACGAGGTGGGCGTTGGCGGAAACGCGCAGCTTCGAGGTGTCCGCGCCGCGGGCCTCGAGGCCGTCGATCTCCTGGAACAGCGCCTCGAGGTTGACGACGCAGCCGTTGCCGATAATGGGCACGGCGTTGGGGCTGAGGATGCCGGCCGGAAGGAGCTTGAGCTCATACTTCTCACCGCCTACGACGACGGTGTGCCCGGCGTTGTTGCCGCCGTTCGGCTTCACCACGTAGTCGACGCGGCCGCCAAGCAGGTCGGTGGCCTTACCTTTTCCTTCGTCGCCCCACTGGGCTCCGACGATCACGATTGCTGGCATGGGATCCTCCCCCATTCGTTCGGGCCGCCCAGGTTTTTCCACCGAAATGGAAAACCTCTGCGGCGCCGTTCATGAGAATGCCCCGAGTGGACCGGCTTTCGCTGTTCCTCTGCAGGAACCAGCGACGCATCGGCCCCGGGGCTCTTACCACCCAAGTTTAGCGGATTGCACCGGTTTCTCCCGTGTCGCGGCACTCTCACGGGACACGCAGCGCCACAGGGCCGGCCGAGGAATTCCCGAGGGACAGGCTGAGTAGCCCTGCGTTGTCGATCAGCCCGACTCTCACCGCGGAGACCTTGTACTCTCCGGCAGCCGCAGCGACGTCCGCGGGTTTGGTGCCCGGCCAGGGCTGGTCGGGCTGGACGTTCACGTTTATGGCGACGACGGTGCTGACGGCGTTGAGGACGGATCCGACGGCGTTCTCGGCGGTCACTGTCAGGGGATCCAATGCGGCCTGCAGGTTGGACGCGATCACATTCGTGGGTGCAAGCACTGTGTTGGCCACTGCGCCAACGAGCGCCGCCGTCAGGGACGAAAGCAAAGGAGTGAGGTTCAGTCCAACCGTCTTGATGGTCGGTGGCGGCGCAGTTCCAGCCCGAAACTGCCCGAGGGTTCCTTTGATGCTGATCTCTGTGCTGCCCAGGGTGATTCCTGTGAGGGGCACGCGCACGTCCGCCGTGACAGTGGCGTCGAGTGTCACGGCGTCCAGTGCTGCCTGTAACTGCGTCGCGATGCGCCGGGTCAGCAGGTCGACATCCTTCTCCACTTCCGCAATGGACTCAGCGGTGAGGATCACTGGACTGTTGGGTGCAAGCCCTTTGCTGATCGACCCGCCGCCCGGCAGTTTGGTCAGGTCTACGCTTACCTCACCTGTATTCATCGTGATGGTGACGGCACCGTGGGACTGCGGTTTCTGCAGCAGGTCTTGAACCGGCTCAAGATCCAGCCCGCCAAGGGTTGCTTTTGTCGTTGTGGTCACTAGTCCGAGCGTGTCGAGGACGTCCTCGACCCCGCTGGTCAAGGATTGGATGAGGTCGCTCTCCAGGTCGTCCAGCACGGTCGGCAGCTCGTTCAGGACCGCGTTCGCAGGCTGGGCAACGGCTTCGACGGCGGGCACCTTGGCGTTCAGGTCCAGGCCGGCGATGCCGTAGTCACGCTCGACGGCAGGGGTGGGATCCAGCGTTGGCCAGCCGTTGGTCATCGCGCACCTGTCCAGCGTGGCAGACGAGGCGACGGCGCCGACGTCGAGCGTTACACCGGCCAGCGAGGCGGGGACGATGTTCCCCAGGGAGATGCTTGCTGCTTTCGGCGCCGCGGCGGCACCGTTTGCGGTTCCACCCACGTCAGTTGCGCCCGACTGGTCAGAGACCAGGCCGGAGGCGCCGTGCGATTGCCCGCTCTTCCGTGCCTGCGCCCACTGGGTGTAGCTGCCGGCCGCACCAACGGGGACACCGAGCCCCAGGCCCGCTTCAACAGCAGTGCCGTCCAGGACAGTGACGGGCAGCTTGCTGATGAAGGTGTCGGTGGTGCCGGGCACCGGAGTAGCGGTAACGGGCATCGGCGACGCCGTGGTTCCGTTGTTCGTCACGGTGAGTCCCTTAACGCCCGCGATGGAGTCCAGACTCATGTTCAGGACGGTCCCGCTCAGCTGGCGCGCCCAGGACTGGCTGGTGAACAGACTATTGGTGGTGCAGTCGCCGGGTGCGCCGACGCCGACGCCGCTGTGTATCCATTCGTCGTCGGTCCAGGCGGCGCTGGTGATGGTCGTCCCGGCGGCCAGCGAGATGGCCGCAATGGAGGCCACCAGCAGCGAATGCCGCGGCCGATCCACGACGCTCCGGGCTGCCCGTTTCAGTCTGGCCCTCACGGGGTGGTCCTCGTGGAAGCACGCGAACCGCGGAAGGCGGCAACAACGGCGGCGCCAAGCAGCACCAGTGCCCCGCCGGCGAAGAGCGCCGGCAGGATGGCAGCGCCGGTGTCACCCAGCCCGGCGTCTCCCCGGCTGGTGCCACCCGGGCTGGTGCCTACCGGCGGGTTCGTGTCTACGCGGCTGGTGTCCATCGGCGGGCTCGTGTCTACGCGGCTGGTGTCCATCGGCGGGCTCGCAGTCCCCGACTGGCCCGGCGCCGGCGATTGGTCCGGCCCTTGTGGTTGGGTTGGCTCCGGCGATTGGCCTGGCCCCGGCGACGGGTCTGGATCTGGAAAGCCCTCGCCCCCGGCGGACTCCCCCATGGCGCTCACACCAATCCCCAGCGTCAGTGAAGTGTCGCCAGATCCTGCAGAGCCGGCGGGCCGGGCAAGGGTAAACCGCAGAAAGGACGTCGTCCCTGCGCGAAGGTCGCTGAGCGGAACCTGGACATCCTGTCGAAGCGCGGCCAGTGTCGTGGATGGAATCCTGGAGATGGCGCCAGACGGACAGCTCAGGCTTCGGTTGAGTCCGCTGATTCCCTCCCACTGCACAGCACACTCCTCCACCGCGACCACGTACCTGTCAGTTCCTGCGATTTCCCCGGCCGCGGTCACCTGCAGCACGGACGCTGCCGTCGGTTCCGTCATTGTCAGGCCGATCTGCCAACTGAAGGACTCGTCCGGCTCAAGGACGGGCAGCGTCAGGGGATAGACAGAGGACGAGAGAGACAGCAAACCCGGAGCCCCGGTCTCGGGCACCGGAACCAAGTCTTCGGCCGCAACCGCAGTACCGACGCCGGCCCCTACAACCGTCAGCGTTAATACGAGTCTGGTCCCCCACACCCCAAGGCCCCTCCTGATTCCGCGCATTCCCTTCACCTCCTCCCTAAGCAGCCGGTGCCCTGATGCATTAGGTGCCCTGATGCATTAGGTTCCCTGCCGCGTCTGGCGTTTAGGCCAGTGCGCCCAGAGGACCAGCACGGCCAGCGCAAGTGTGGCTCCGGCAATGAATCCCGGGCCGCGCACCGTCATAAGCCACGAGCCGAGCACCGGCGCTGTCACCAGCACTTTCTGGGCCGTGGCGACTTCGTAGGGCAAGGGATCCTGGGAGCTGTTCGCATCGCCCTTGAGAGTCAGCGATGTTCTTGCCCCCGCCGATTCTGGCGGTGTCACGGAAACCACGCGGTGGGTGATCAGAACGCTCGAGTCCTCACGCTTCACGGATACGACGTCGCCCGGCACCAGGTCTGCCGCCTCGACTTGGACTGTCAGGGACAAAGCGCCCACCGGATATTGGGGCTCCATGGAACCTGTCCGGAAGACCACGAAGGACGCTTTGAAGACGAACCCGAGGATCAGAGCCAGAATGCACGCCAGCCCCAGAGCGGCCACCAGTGTCAAGGCAACTTCACGGACGATTTTGAGGAGGCGCAACAGGACCGGCGGGACCGCCGTCCCGCGCGGCGCCGAGGCCGCACGGGACGGAGAACCTTGCCCGGCAATTACTTCCGGCATGGCCAGTGGCTACGAGCCGACGGTGCTCGTGAACTTCCAGAGCGGAACTGTCTTCAGCCCTTGAAGAGTATCTGTGGCGCTGGACGGGAGCGTGAGCGCAAAGCAGATATCGACGGCGGCACCGTCCGTCACGGTGTCGCCCGCCGCCGGGAGAACAATGTTGTTCGCCACTCCGGGTTCGGAAATGGTGCCCAGCGGGGATCCTGCAGGAACGATATTGGTTCCGACAGCCGCGAAGCCCGTGGCGTTGCACAGCGCCTTGTCCACATTCTGCTTCGCCTCGTACCTTAGCTCGGAGTAGAGAACCGAGGAGTTGGTCACAGCGTCGATGGGAGTGGACTGCACAGCCTGCGTCAGTCGGGCTACCAGCGCCTCAGAACCGGCCGCCGCGCGCAGCTGCATGGGAGCGTAGACAGTACTGCCCGGCACCAGGTTGTCGGCATTGACGCTGAACGTGAGAGCCCCACCGGGCGCCGCGTCCTTGTCACCCCAGACTGCTGCCCCTCCAGTCCCAGTCCAGGTGTTTTGCTGCATGTGGTACGTCTTCGTTCCCGGGCCGCCGCCGTTGCCGCTTTGGCCGAAAACCCATTCATTGTCGGTCCAGGCGGCGAGCGTGAAGGCCGCGCCGACTCCCAGGACAAGTCCGGCCGCCAGAATGGCCCGGACTTTCGTAGCTTTTGCGCGCGGCTCAGCGCCGGTTGATGCAACCATTATTTCCCCCAAATTTAGATGTGTACCGAGCGATAAAAATCGGCTGCAGGTATGGGGGAGCATCGGTGTTTCCCCCAAAAAACCGATAGCTTCAACTGATCATTTGCGCAGGTCAAAGTCAAGTTAAACGTTTTGAGGCGCTCTCGACGAACCCCGGTTCGCGGCCGAATCAGCCGCCACCAGTCGACACATTCCGACTGCGATTTGCCACTCACTCTCTGCGCGGACTTAAGTGATAGTGAACCATCCCGAGCGGCCGAGAGACCTGGATCGCTGACGCCGCAGCAACCTTGCCACCGGTTGGCGACGCCCGTGCGCCTGCCGTCCGTAAAGGTGCTACCGCCAGGACCGATGGAAAGGAACCCACGCCTTGTCTCTGAACACCGACCACATCCGCGTCACCCATGCCGGATCACTTCCCCGCACCCCTGAGCTCATCGCCGCCAACGCAGCCAAGGAAGCCGACGGCATCACGCCGGAGTTCCTGGACCTGCTGGAAACCTCAGTGGTGGACATCGTCCGGCGCCAAAAGGACCTGGGCATCGACATTCCCAACGACGGCGAATATGGACACGCCATGTCCAACACCGTGGACTACGGCGCCTGGTGGAACTACTCGTTCGCACGGCTGGGTGGCCTCGAGCCCACCAATGTGGACCGGTGGGCCGACGCCGCGGTGCACCGGTCCACGCCGGGAAACATCGTCCTGACCTCGTTCCCGGACCGCCGGGACAGGCAAAAGTTCAAAGACGCGTACAACGATCCCTCCTCCGGGATCCTCGCCCACCGCAAGAGCGTGGCACAGCCCAAGATCGCCGGCCCGCTGACCTACACAGGGCAGGACCTCGTGGCCTCGGACGTCACCAACCTCAAGACCGGCCTGCAGGCGGCCGGCCTCACCGAGGGGTTCGTCGCGTCGCTGTCCCCCGGCTCCTGCGCCCGGGTAACCAATGAGTATTACAAGACCGAAGAGGAACTCGTCTACGCCTGTGCCGACGCCATGCGGGAGGAATACAAGGCAATCATCGACGCCGGGCTGACCGTCCAGCTCGATGACCCGTCGCTGGCGGAGAGCTGGGACCAGATCAACCCGGAACCCAGCCTCGAGGACTACCTCAACTTCATCCAGCTCCGGGTCGAGGCCACCAACTGGGCCCTCCGCGACCTGCCGGAAGAGCAGATTCGGCTGCATGTCTGCTGGGGATCCTGGCACGGCCCCCACACCACTGACATCCCGTTTGCCGACATCATCGGCCCCGTCCTGCAGATCAATGCCGGCGGCTACTCGTTCGAGGCAGCCAATGTCCGGCACGAGCACGAATGGCGCGTGTGGGAAGACACCACGCTCCCCGAGGGCAAGGTCATCATCCCGGGTGTGGTCTCGCACGCCACCAACGTCGTGGAACATCCGGAACTGGTGGCAGACCGGATCGAACGCTTCGCCAGGCTCGTCGGACGCGAGAGGGTGATCGCCTCCACTGACTGCGGCCTCGGCGGCCGCGTCCACCCGCAGATCGCCGTCGCCAAACTCGAGGCTCTCGGAGAGGGCGCGCGCCTCGCCACCAAACGGCTCTGGAAGTGATTTAGCCCTCATTTGCTGCCCTGCAGGCCCTTCCCCGCGCGACTCCGCCACGGCGACGCGCGGGGGCGGGGCCTCATGGTTCGGACGCCTTGCTAAACTGGGAAGGACCGGTCAGGTACCGGTCCACCTCATTTCACACCACGCCGCATTCGGCATGCCTGCGGCGTGCCGGCCCTGCGGCGCGGCGGAGCGACCCACCTGCAGGAGACACAGCACCATATGACCGCCCTGGCTACCGAATCCTTCCATGAACAGCTTCTGAGGCGCCGTTACGAGCCCAATGTTGCCGCTGTCAATGAGCTCTGCGATACGCTGCAGAGCGCCAAGCCGGGCACCCAGGTGCCGTACGTCGATCCCGCACACGACGTCGAGGAATGCCGCATCATCAGCCTCTTCTCCAACATCGGCACGGCATCGCCCACCGGCTTCATCATGCCGGGCGACGACGACGCAGCCACCCGCATGCTGGGCCTCCAGTGGAAGCTGGGCCTGCGGCCGGAGTACATCATGCCGTGGAACGTGCACCCGTGGCACACGCCGGGCGAACCGAACGGCAAGTTCACCCCCGACCAGATCCAGGCCGGCCTGAAGCCGCTGCTCAAGGTCCTGGCCCTGGTCCCCCGCGCCTCGGTCATCGTGGCCCACGGCACCGAGGCCAACCGCCTCGCCGGCCTGCTGCTCAAGACCGAAGTTCCGCTGCTGTGGCGCCGCGGCCTGAAGACCTACAAGGTCCGTTCGCTGAGCGGCCGCTCCTTCGCCGGCACCCCCGAGCGGCAGAAGCAGTACCTCGACGAGATGCACGTTGCCTACGCCGACGCCATGGCCCGCACCGGCCTGCAGAAGGCCAGCTAGCAAAGACGACCGTCAGGTTTCAACTGGCTCAACCAGCGGTCCGACCAAGCAGAACAAGGTCAAGCAGCGGCGGGCGGCCACCTTCCTCAAGAAGGTGACCGCCCGCCGTCGTTAATGGGGCCTCCGCCGCGGAGGGTTCCCTGGTTGAGCGGAGCGAAGCTAGGAACGCGGTGGGGAGGTGTGCTGCTTGGCCTCGATGGCTGCCTTGGCTGCCGGGTCCGAGTCGTTGAGGAACTTCTCGATGCGCTCGGGCTCCTCCGCCTCGTTGATGGCGGCTGAGGCGCGGCCCAGCGAGTACAGCGCCCGCAGGAAGCCGCGGTTGGGCTCGTGCTCCCACGGGATGGGCCCCACGCCACGCCAGCCGTTGCGCCGGAGCGAGTCAAGGCCACGGTGGTAGCCGACCCGCGCGTAGGCGTAGGAATCGATGGTGCGGCCTTCCGCCCACGCCTCCTCTGCCAGCACGGCCCACAACAGCGACGACGTCGGGTGCTTTTCCACGAGGTCCAGCGCCTCAGCGCCGAGCGCGAGGTGCTGGTACACCTCGGTCTCGGCGGGCAGGAGCGTGGGCTCGGGGCCCAGCAGATTCTTGCGGAACTCGTCGGACATGACTAGAAGGTCTTGCCTGCGGAGCCGAGCTGCTGGGTTGCCTCAACAACACGGGCGGCGAGGCCGGCTTCGGCGGAGGCGCCCCAGACGCGGGGGTCGTAGGTCTTCTTGTTGCCCACCTCGCCGTCAACCTTCAGCACGCCGTCGTAATTGCGGAACATGTGGTCCGCCACCGGACGCGTGTACGCGTACTGCGTGTCCGTGTCGATGTTCATCTTGATCGTGCCGTACGAGACAGCGTCCGCGATCTCCTGGTCAGATGACCCCGACCCGCCGTGGAACACCAGGTCAAACGGGTTCTCCTTGCCGATCTTCGCACCCACCTGGGCCTGGATGTCCTTCAGGATCTCCGGACGCAGCTTCACCCCGCCCGGCTTGTACACACCGTGCACGTTACCGAACGTCAAAGCGGTGATGTACCGGCCGTTCTCCCCGGCGCCCAGGGCATCGATCGTGGCCAGCGCGTCTTCCACCGTGGTGTAGAGCTTTTCGTTGATCTCGTGCTCGACGCCGTCTTCTTCGCCGCCGACCGTGCCGATCTCGACCTCGAGGATGATCTTGGCTGCGGCCGTGCGGGCCAGCAGCTCACGGGCGATCCGCAGGTTCTCCTGCAGCGTCTCGGCCGAACCGTCCCACATGTGCGAGTTGAACAGCGGGTTCCGGCCGGCCTTGACCTCGGCCTCGGAGGCGGCCAGCAGCGGCAGCACGAAACCGTCCAGCTTGTCCTTGGGGCAGTGGTCGGTGTGCAGCGCGATGTTCACGTTGTAGTTCTTCGCCACCTCACGGGCGAACGCGGCGAAGCCCAGCGACCCGGCAACCATGTCCTTCGTCGAGGCACCGGACCAGTACGCCGCACCACCGGTGGAAACCTGCACAATGCCGTCAGACTCGGCCTCAGCGAAACCGCGCAGGGCAGCATTCAGGGTCTGGGAAGACGTGACGTTGACCGCCGGGAACGCGAAGCCGCCCTTCTTGGCGCGGTCGATCATGTCGGCATAAATCTCTGGGGTTGCAATTGGCATGCTGACTCCTAAATCGAATTTCGTCTGCGGGTTGGGTAGACCCTGGAGTGAACCTCGTCGGCTAGCAACCATCCTAGCCATTTCTGTTCAGGCGCCGTGTTTCGGGTCACCAGGCCGGGTAACACTTGCGGCAGCTCGGCGCGGGACTCAGACGCGCTGGCCGAACACGTGCCGGCGCACCCAGGCATGCATGGCGATCGCCGCGGCCGAGCCCGCGTTGATGGAGCGGGTGGATCCGAACTGCTCGATGGACAGCGTGGCCTCCGCCGCCTCATGCACCTCCGGGGTCAGCCCGGGGCCTTCCTGCCCGAACACCAGCACGCATTTCTGCGGCAGCTCGTACGTTTCCAGCGGCACGGAGTCGGGGAAGATGTCGATCCCGATGATGGCCAGCCCCTCCCCCTGCGCCCAGGCCACGAAGTCCTCGACGGTGGGGTGGTGGCGGACGTGCTGGTAGCGGTCGGTGACCATCGCCCCGCGCCGGTTCCACCGCCGTCGTCCGATGATGTGGACCTCCTTGGCGAGGAACGCGTTGGCGGTGCGCACCACGGTGCCGATGTTAAGGTCGTGCTGCCAGTTCTCGATGGCGATGTGGAAGTCGTGCCGCTTGGAGTCGAGGTCCGCGACGATCGCCTCATGCTTCCAGTACCTGTACTTGTCAACGACGTTGCGCCGGTCGCCGTCGGCCAGGAGGTCCGGATCCCAGTGGTCACCTTCCGGCAATTCACCCTCCCAGGGCCCGACGCCGACCTCCGGCTTTGGCTCCGGCGTCCCGTTCTGGTCTGACTGGCATGGTTCTGGCTGGGGTTCGGGTGTCCCGGGCGTTTGCGTCACCCCTCAACACTAGACTGGGCTCCGAACGCAAACATCTTGGTGAAGGAATGACATGGCAGAAGCGGACAAGGTAAAGACATCGGCGGCCGTGTACCGCAGCGGCCAAGAGATTGAATGCTGGCTCACCGACATGGACGGCGTCCTGGTGCATGAGAACCAGGCCGTCCCCGGAGCCCCGGAACTGATCCAGCGCTGGGTGGACACCTCAAGGCGCTTCCTGGTCCTGACCAACAACTCGATCTTCACGCCGCGCGACCTCGCCGCCCGGCTGCGGGCCTCGGGCCTGGAAATCCCGGAGGAGAACATCTGGACGTCGGCCCTGGCCACGGCCCAGTTCCTGAAGGACCAGGTTTCCGCCGGAGGGCCCGACAGTGGAAACCGCGCGTACACCATCGGCGAGGCGGGGCTGACGACGGCGCTCCACGAGGCAGGCTTCATCCTCACCGACCAGAACCCTGACTTCGTGGTGCTCGGCGAAACCCGCACGTACTCGTTCGAGGCGATCACCACGGCCATCCGCCTCATCCTCGCCGGCGCCCGCTTCATCGCCACCAACCCGGACGCCACCGGCCCCTCCAAGGAGGGTCCGCTGCCGGCCACGGGCGCCATCGCCGCACTGATCACCAAAGCCACCGGCCGCGAGCCCTACATTGTGGGCAAGCCGAACCCCATGATGTTCCGCTCGGCCATGAACCAGATCGACGCGCACTCGGAGACCACCGCCATGATCGGCGACCGCATGGACACCGACATCATCGCTGGTATGGAAGCCGGGCTGCACACGGTCCTGGTGCTCAGCGGCATCACCCAGCGCGACGAAATCGCCTCCTACCCGTTCCGCCCCAACCAGGTGCTCAACTCCGTGGCGGACCTCAAGAACCAGATCTGACGCGGGCCAGGCCGGGCTGCCGGCCCGCGCTCTGCTGCGCCGCGACTAGAACGGGGTCATCTTCCCGCCGCCTCCGGGCAGCGGGAAGATCTCGTTCTCCAGGTCGTCGAGGATGGGCCGGTACACGAACGGGTTCCAGCCCGGGCTGGCGTGTGCCGGCAGCGCCCCGGTGGTCTGCCGGTCGTCCGAGACCATGTTGGCGGCGAACGTGCGCGCCCACGAATCACGGGCGGTCTGGTAATTGACGGTCTGGTCCCGTGGATTCCCGATGTAGGCCATGCGGGCGTCCCCGATCCGGCCTGCGAAGCGCGTGGCATCGAAGTGGTAGATGTAGGCGGATTCCGTCTGGATCAGCACGCTCGAGGGTGCAATCGGGGAGAGCTGTTCCAGCGTCTGGTCCAGGATTTGGCCCCAGGTGCGTTCATTCTTGTGTGCCACGCGCTCCCCCAGTTCGTACCCCCCGCGCAGCACGGACGGGATCCGGAAGCCGCTTTCGTAGAGGAACACCACGCCGTCGAACCAGCTCTGGTCCAGGACGTCGAACTTGCTGTAGGGGCTGCAGTCGAGCAGGATCAGTTCAACCTTGACGCCGTGCAGCTCCAGCAGCCGGGCGGCCACCTGCGTGGCCACCATGCCGCCAAAGCTGTGGCCGTAGAAGTAGAGCGTGGTGAGGTTGTGCGCACGGACGTGCTCGATCACCGCGATCACCAGCTGGTCGATGTCCAGGCCCAGGTTCGAATACCCTGCCGCAGCAAGCTGGCCGCGCAGCCGCAGGCTTCCGCGGAGCGAGTTGAGGATCCACTGGGCCTCCTCCCAGCTGGTCTTGTACCCGGGAAACAGGATCCAGCTGGCGTGCGGGAAGTAGCTCTGCGCGAAGTCGTCCTCGACCACAAGGATCTTGTGGACCTGCCGTTCCTCCTGCACTTGCTTCGTGAAGAGCATGTCCGCGGCGAGGATGGTGGAGGCGCCGGCGCCGGTGAGGAAGGTCCGGCGCGAGAAGCGCTTCAGGTCTGCGGCGCGCCGAAGCAGCCGGGCAGCGTCTGCGCCCGGCGCCTTAGGCCGGCCCGTCCGGCCGGCGGCCCCTTCATATGGCACTGAACTACCCTAGGCACAGTCCGGCCGGGCAACACAAGTGACAACTCAAATGCCCCGCACGGCTCACGGCCCGGCAGGCTGTTGATCGGGAAGTTGGGGTCTGGGCCGCCTGGTCAGCTGCTTGAGGCGTGTTTCTCGGCCGGGTCGGCCGGTTCCCGGCGAGTGATCTCCTCGCCGATTGCCTCGTACCGGGCCAGCAGTTCATGTCCGGAATGTCCCGACGGATCGTCCAGCATCCCGAAGACCGCGTCGCTCGCGGCCAGCAGCTCGTCAGGCGAATAGTCGGACAGCTGGCGGAGCCCGGCCACCCCCAGTGCCTGGGACAGCTCTGACGGGTTCATCATCGCCGTGAAATCAGGCCGCGATTCCGCCACGGCCTGGCCGCGGGCGGACATGACCTCAAGGAACACCCCCGGTGCGCCTGGCGCGGCCACCTGCCGCGTGCCGGCGTCGAGGGCGTTGAGGTCGAAGCGAAGGCCGGCGAGGGCGGATGACTCGACGAAGGAAGCGTGCGAAAGATCCACAGTGATGGGCGAAGAGATGCCCATCCGGCGGAGGCGCTGGATTTGGTGCATCAGCTCCGGGCGGGACGCCAGGGTGAGGCTCCCGCGCACGTCAATGCGGGCAGTGCCGGCGGCGTCGTCGATCTTAATGAGGGGATTAAGCTGGTTGTCCATAGGTACTCCAAACGGGGTGTCTATGGCCGACGGCTCAACCTCGGACAGCCTATCCCGGCTAGTCCCGCCGCACAACCAGCCGGCAACCCGGCTACCCCGCCTGGACCTTCCCGGGCTCCTCGAAGTGGGTGCTGGCCTCGGCGCCTCCCACCGAATTCACCAGCGACGCAGCGATGTCCCGAAGCTTCACGTTGCTGTGGCTCGAGGCATCGGTGAGGATGCGCACGGCCGTCGCCTGGCTGCACCGGTTCTGCGCCATAACGATGCCGACGGCGATGTCTATGACGGTCCGTGATTCCAACGTGGCGCGGAGGTTCGTGGCGCTGTCAGTGTGCAGCGAAAACCTGACCGCCAGGCGCAGGGCCTGGGAGATCTCCCGGGTGTATCCGCGGGCGCGGGCTGCGGCAACCTCGTTGAACTTGTGGGGCACGTCGGAGTACAGGTTGAGAGCGGCCTTCGCGTCCCCCTGCAGGTTGAAGGGCAGCGACAGCACCGAACGCAGCCCGTGCGAAGCCACCGCATTAGCGTAATCAGGGCCCCACCGGTCTTCTTCGAAGAGATCCGGAACGTGGACTTCCCGCTCTTCCTCCGCAGCCGTCAGGCACGGCCCCCGGGACAGCGAATACTGGATTTCATCCACCTCGCGGGCGGAGTCGCTGCTCCAGCCGATCGTCGCTGCCTTGCGGTCCCTCAGCAGCGTGATACCGCAGAGGGCGTCGTCGCCGTCGCCTGCCACCTGGTGCGCCGAGTACCGCGCCAGCTCGTTGAGGAAGTCTTCAAAATCGGCACTCTCCAGAATGAGGTTCTGGATTTGCTCAACACTGCTCAGGGCTTGATCCGACGGGCGCATGACGGGTACTCCAAGTGAAGGGACTGTTCCGGGGTACGGAAATATTAGGCCACCCGGGGTTTGCCGTCCACTAGGGCGGCCGGTCAGCTCAGGCCGAGCTCGTCCTTGCTGAAGGCGTACAGGTACGGCACGCCGGCTTCGGCTTCGATCTTTTCTTTGGCGCCCGTGTCACGGTCGACGATGACGGCAACTGCGACGACGTTGCCGCCGGCGTTGCGAACACCTTCGACGGCGGTCAGGGCGGAACCGCCGGTGGTGGAGGTGTCCTCGAGCACCAGGACCTTGCGGCCCTCAACGGAGGGGCCTTCCACCTGGCGGCCCATGCCGTAGGACTTCTGCGCCTTGCGGACCACGAACGCGTCGATCGCCCGGCCGGCGTCGGTGGCGGCGTGCATGACGGCGGTGCCCACGGGGTCGGCCCCCATCGTCAGGCCGCCGGCGCACTCAAAGTCGATGCCGGCGTCGTCGATCAGGGAAAGCATGACCTGGCCCACGAGCTTGGAGGCCTCGTGGTGCAGGGTGATGCGGCGCAGGTCGATGTAGTAGTCGGCCTCGGCACCGCTGGACAGGATGACCTTGCCGCGGACAACCGCGAGCTCCTTGATCAGTTCCAGAAGTCGGGCACGGGCAGCGGTGTTGGAAAGCGAGTCCGGGGTGGCAGTCATGGGCTCCAGTTTAGTCTGTGCCGGGTGCCTTGCCGGGCCCCGCGTCCACCCGCCGGGCGAAGGCGGGTGCGTGCTCGGGCAGGGGCCCGTGCGCGATCAGCCGCGGCAGCAGCCTCATCAGGACGGGAACATGCTGGGCGAGGTACATCACCGCCGCCGGGGGGCCGGACCTCTTGCCGGTAAAGAGCGGGATGAAGACGCCCCGGTGCATGAGGCGCTGGACGGACTGGATGATCACGGTTGGCAGTTGCCGCCGCCGCTGCACTGCCGCGAGGTCCTTCTCAGTGACTTTGCCGCGCAGCAGCGCGGGGGCAAGCCGGGCAGCCGCGGCCACGGCGTCCTGGATGGCCAGGTTGATGCCCACCCCGCCGGCAGGGGACATCGCGTGCGCGGCGTCGCCGATGCAGAGCAGCCCGTCCACGTACCAGCGCTGCAGGCGGTCCAGCCGGACATCCAGCCAGTGCAGGTCGTCCAGGGACCGGATGGCACCGACGCGGTCGGCGAGGTCCGGCCGCAGTGCGGCGATCCGTTCGCGGAACCGCTCCACGCCCTCGCTTTTGATGCGGTCCCCGGCGCCCTTCGGGCCGAAGTAGCCCATCTGGTAGTACGTGTCCCTGAACAGGGCGATGACGGCGTCGCGGTCGCCGAAGGCCGGAACAATTCCGGCGATTTCCCCCTGTTCGGACTCCGCCCGGGGCAGCTTGAACCACCAGGTGTCGAACGGCACCGGGTATTCCTTCGATCTCAGGCCGGCAGCCTGGCGCAGCACTGAATGCCGGCCGTCCGTGGCCACCACGAGGTCTGCGCGGAGCGCGCCTTCCGTACCGTCCTTGGTGACATACCGGATCCCGGTGACCCGGCCGCCGTCGTACATCAGGGACGTTGCCTTATGCTCCATCAGGAGCGTGAACGTTGGCTCCTGTTCGGCGGCCCTGGCGAGGAAGTTCAGGAAGTCCCACTGGGGCATCATGGCGATGTAGTTGTAGGGCGGCCGCAGCGCAGCGAAGTTGCCCAGGGTGACCATGCCGCCGCCGGGCGTGGGAAAGGCGACGTTGCGCAGCCGGCTTTGCGGCAGTCCGCGGAACTCGGCGCCGAGGCCCAGCTCGTCGATGAGGCGGACGGTGGAGGCATGGACAGTGTCGCCGCGGAAGTCGCGGAGGAAGTCGCCGTGTTTTTCGAGGACAGTAACCTCCACGCCGGCCCGCGCCAGCAAGAGGCCCAGCATCATGCCGGCCGGCCCGCCGCCCACCACCGCGCACCCTGTACTCTCCATGAGCCATACGGTACGCCTCCCCGCCCGCGGCAGCACAGAGCCCGAACGGACACTTCCGCCCCTCCGAAAGCGCGAACTGGCAGCTAATGACCTCAAACCGCGGATTTGGGGTCATCTGCTGCCAGTTCGCGCATCTGCAGCAGGGTGGCTAGCTCGCCGCGCGGCAGCCCAGGCGCTCGAGGCCGGCCATCGCCTGTTCGACGACGGCGGCCACCGGTGCGGCGATGTCCACCACCACGCCTGCCTCGTCGGCCTGCAAGGGTTCGAGGGTGGCCAGCTGCGAGGCGAGGAGGGCGGGCGGCATGAAGTGGCCGGTCCGCCCCTCGGTCCGGGTGGTCAGGACCTCTTTGCTGCCGTGCAGGTGCAGGAACACCGTGTCCGGGGCCTGTTCCCGGATCGCATCCCGGTAGCTGCGCCGCAGCGCAGAGCAGGCGAGGACCAGTCCGTCCGGGCCGGCGGCCGCCAGTTCCCGGCCCACGATCGCCAGCCAGGGCCCGCGGTCCTCGTCGGTCAGCGGCGTGCCGGCGGACATCTTGGCGACGTTCTCCACCGGGTGCAGGGAGTCGCCGTCGAGGAACGGCGCGCCCAGTCCGCGGGCCAGGAGGTCGCCGATGGTGGTCTTGCCGCAGCCGGACACGCCCATGACGATCACGCGGAGGCCGGTGCCCGGCGTCGACCCGGGCGGTGTACGCCGCCCGCCTGAAGCGTGCCCGCTCACCAGTCGTGGACCGTTCCGTCGACGAGGCGGTTGTAGGGCAGGTAGGCCTGCTGGTACGGGTAGGCGGCCGCGGCTTCCTCGTTAAATTCGACGCCGATGCCGGGCTTGTCGCCCGGGTGCAGGTAGCCGTCGGTGAAGGTCATGGACTGCTCGAACACCTGGTTGGTCTTGTCTGAGTGCTGCATGTATTCCTGGATGCCGTAGTTGTGGATGGCCAGTCCTACGTGCAGCTGCGCGGCGAATCCGACCGGGGAGATGTCGGTGGGGCCGTGGAAGCCGGACTTGATCTGGTACTGCGCGGCGAAGTCCATGACCTTCTTCAGCGGGCTGATCCCGCCGAAGTGGGTGGACGCTGCGCGGACGTAGTCGATCAGCTGTTCCTTGATGATGGTCTGGTAGTCGTACACGGTGTTGAAGATCTCACCGATCGCCAGCGGGGTGGTGGTGTGCTGCCGGACCAGGCGCAGTGCCTCCTGGTTCTCGGCCGGGGTGCAGTCCTCCAGCCAGAACAGGTCATACGGCTCCAACGCCTTGCCCAGCTTCGCGGCCTGGATCGGCGTCATCCGGTGGTGCCCGTCGTGCAGCAAAGGCAGTTCCGGGCCGAACTCGTTCCGGACCGCCTCAAACACGGTGGGCAGGTGGCGCAGGTACGCCCGGGTGTCCCAGTCCTCCTCCACCGGGAACGCACCCCGGCCGGCGGGTTCGTAGTCGTACCGCTCCCCCGACGCCTGCGCCTGGGCGGCCACCCCGTAGACGGCCTTGATCCCGGGCACCGCGGTCTGGATCCGCACCGACTTGTAGCCGAGTTCCAAGTGCTCCCGGACCGAATCAAACAAGGAGGGGATGTCCGAGCCCGAGGCATGGCCGTACGCGCGCAGCCCGTTCCGGGACGCCCCGCCGAGCAGCTGGTACACCGGCATGCCGGCCAGCTTGCCCTTGATGTCCCACAACGCCATGTCCACCGCGGCGATCGCCGCCATCGTCACCGGGCCGCGCCGCCAGTACGAGGACCGGTACAGGAACTGCCAGGTGTCCTCGATCCGGTGCGGATCCTTCCCGATCAGCAACTGCGCCACGTGCTCCTTCAGGTACGCGGCCACCGCAAGCTCACGCCCGTTCAGCGTGGCATCACCGATGCCGGTCACACCGTCCTCGGTGGTGATCCGCAGCGTCACGAAGTTACGGGACGGGCTGGTCACGAAGACTTCCGCGGCAATGATTTTCACAACAGGTCCTTTCGGATGGACTGGGTCAGGGGTCAGCTGGTGGATGCTCGGTTGGCAGGTACTGCTCAGTTGGTGGGCGCTGCTCAGTTGATGGTCGTGGTGACGGGCCCGACGGCGGCACCGGCCGTTTTGGGGGCATCGCCGCTTTCGCGGCGGGCCGTGATGTCCGCCAGGATCCGGGCGTGCATGGTGTCCGTGAGCTTGTACTTGGCCATGACCAGCACGGCCAGCAGGGTCATGACGGCGGGCAGCGCACCGGCGGCAACCTGGATGCCGTGTACGGCCTCAGCCGTCTGGGCAGCGCCTGACTTGTAGCCGCCCAGGGCCAGCGCGTAGGCCGCCAGCGCGCCGCCTACGGCTTGGCCGGTCTTCCGGGTGAAGGAGAAGAGCGCGTAGGTGATGCCTTCAGTGCGGACGCCGGTCTTCCATTCGCCGTATTCAACGGTGTCGGCCTCAAGGGCCCAAACGACGATGCTCACGGCGAGGACGCCCGTCACGCTGATCACCAGGCCGGAGAAGCCGATCCACACCTGGCTGGCCGGGGTGAAGAAGACGATCGCGCCACCCGCAGCAGAAATCAGCGACGAGACGATGTAGACGCGCTTCTTGCCGGCGCCCCGCACCATCCTGGGCATGAAGGCCGACAGCACGAAGGTGAGGACCAGCTGGATGATGGAGAGCACCGGGTAGAGGTCCAGCCTGCCCAGGACGTCGCGCAGGTAGTACAGCTGCACGGAGGTCAGGGCGAGGTAGCCGGTGAGGAAGAAGAAGGAGCTCAGGCAGAGCATCAGGAGCGGCTTGTTGCCTTTGAGGGTGTCCATGCTCTGCTTGAAGGTGACGTTCGGAACGGCGCGGTGCACCCGTTCCTTGGCGGTCAGGGCCGTGAAGAAGTACAGGCCGGCGCCGATCACCACGAACACCAGCGTGAGGGTGGTGAAGGTTGCCTGCAGGCCGGCGGCGCCGGGCTTGATCAGCGGGGCCACGAAGATGCCCAGGGAAGAGCCCACCAGCAGGGCCCCGATCATGCGGGCCGAGCCGAGCTTGGCCCGGTCGCCCGGGTCCTGTGTCATGGCGCCGGCCAGCGACCCGTACGGGATGTTGACCAGGCTGTAGGCCAGGCCGAGGGCGGCGTAGGTGACGTAGGCATAGAGCAGGCTGCCCGACTCACCGAGCTGCGGCACCGAGAACGTGGCCACGCTGAGGAGCAGGAGCGGGATGGAACCGAACATGATGAAAGGCCGGAATTTGCCGAACCGCTTGCTGTACGAGCGGTCCACGATCCGGCCGGCAAAAACGTCGGCGAAGGCGTCGAAGATGCGCACCGCCAGGAGCAGGGTGCCGGCCGCTGCCGCCGAGATTCCGGCCACGTCCGTGTAATACACCAGCAGGAACATGGTGGCGGTGGTGAAAGCGAGATTGTTGGCGGCATCGCCGGCTCCGTAGCCGATGATGCTGAGCTTGTTCAGCTTTTTCATGAGTGGGCTCCTTTACCCGAGCCGGCCAAAGGGCGGCGCAAAATGTGAAAAGCGTTAGGGGTTGGTGAGGGTCTTGCCGGTGACGTCCTTGCTGCCGGCAAGCGCCGTCCAGCGCTGGCGCAGGGCGAAGGCAGCGGGCTTGGGCCGGCGGTCCCGGGTGAACACACCCTTCTTGTTGCCGTCCACGCGCATGATGCCGTTGGAGGTCTGGAAGTCCGCGAAGTTCCACACCTGCTCCCCCACCATGGCGTCCACCCGGTCAAAGACGCGGTGGTACATGGCGAGGAACGCGGCCTGGTACTCCTCGCTCCACGGCTGTTCGTAGATGGAGTGGAAGCCGGGCATGGTGTCCGGGCCGTACTCGGTCATGATCATGGGCTTGCCGTACCTGGCTTCCCATTCCCGGAGTTCGTTCTCGAGGACCCGCTCGGCGGTTTCGAGGTCGCCGTTGTGGACGTACCAGCCGTAGTAGCGGTTGAGCATGAGGACGTCGAAGAGGTCGGCCAGCACTTCCTTTTCGGGGGTATCGAACATGACGTTGACGTAGCCCACGGGACGGGTGGGGTCCAGCTCACGGGTAAGTTCGGCCAGCGGCTGGAAGTACTCGCGGGCGCCTTCCTCGGACCCGTTGGGTTCGTTGGCGATGGACCAGATCACCACGGACGGGTGGTTCTTGTCCCGGGCGACGAGTTCGGTGATGGCCTGGCGGTGGTTTGCCGCGGTGTTGGCGTCCACGCCGCCGTCGACGTACGTAGGTTTGGCGATGCCGCCGAACACGGCCCCGAAGCCGAGATGCAGCCCGACGGCGGCGGTTTCGTCGATCACCACGATGCCGTGCCGGTCGGCAAACTCCATGACCTCTTCGGCGTACGGGTAGTGCGAGGTGCGGAACGAGTTGGCGCCCACCCAGTCCAGGAGCTGGAAATCGTTGACCATCTGGGCGTTGCTGTGGCCCTTGCCCACCGTCACGTGGTCCTCGTGCATGCCGAAGCCGGTGAAGTAGAACGGCTCGCCGTTGATCAGGAATTCCTTGCCGCTGACCTCAACGGTGCGGACGCCGACGGGCAGGGTGTACGTGTCAGCCAGCCGGCCGCCGTCGTAAATTTCTGCGGCCAGGCTGTAGAGGTAGGCGGCGCCGGGCTGCCAAAGTACGACGCCGTCAATCGCCAGGGTGCCTGCAGCACCTTCCGCGGTGGCCACCGTGTCGCCGTCGGCGTCCCTGAGCGTGACCCTCACCTCTTCGCTGCCGGCGCCCCCTGCGGTGGCGATGCGGTAATTCACCGAGCCGGTGGTGCCTTCGAAGCCGGTCACCACGGTGATGTCCTCGACGGTGACGGCGGGTGTGCTGTACAGCCAGACGCTGCGGTGCAGACCGGCGTAGTTGTAGAAGTCGTGGAGGTAGCTCTGCTTCCGGCGGCCGTCCTCGGAGACGGTGATGGTGCCCGGCGGGATGGTGGCCTGGGTCAGTTCGTTGTTCACGGCGATGGTGAGCCGGAACGCCTGGCCGGCCGCGACGTGCTCGGTGATGTCTGCGCTGAAGGGCATGTAGCCGCCGGTGTGCTCGGCAACCAGGACGTCATTGACCCAGACCATGCCCTCATGGGTGGCGGAGTCCAGGCGGATGTGGATCCGCTCCCCTGCCCAGCCGCGCGGCACGCGCACTTCGCGCTGGTACCAGACGTAGCCCACGTGGTCGCGGATGGCCTTGTCCGGGAAGACGTCGTTGTAGCTGGCGGGAACTCCCATTTCGAGGTCCGTGGCCAGCGGAGACTTGAACCACTCCTGCTGGTGCCCGACCCGGCCAAAGTCCACCTTGAAGCGGTAGAGGCCGTCGAGGTTGATCAGCTCTCGGGTTTCATTTGCCTGGGGCTTAAGCATTTGGTGGGGTCCTATCGCGTCTTTGCGGACTGAGCCGGGTGTGGGGTTCTTGTTGTAATGCTAGTCACTTGGCAATCAAATGGCAAGCGGTTGCCAAGTATTCCTTGAAACTTTTACAAAATGAGCTGGGCCGGTAGCTCAGCCTGCGCGGAAACGGCAGTCCCCGCAAACAGACGGCCCCGACACAGCACTGCCCGGCTCCCTATGGTCCGGGAGCCGGGCAGTGCCGCGCATGCGCGGGACGCTACGGGGAGACAGCCCGCTCCCCGAATGTTCCGCACAGGTCCTCAATCAGCCCTACGACGTCGGCGTCGCCAGCCAGGGATGGGTCCACCAGTGCCAGCAGCGCACTGACGCGCTCCAGGCCGCTCCCCTCCGGGCCGCCCAGCCGGTTCGCCGCGGCGATTCGGTCCGCCAAGGGGTCCTGGACCGTCACCGCCACAGTGGTGAAGTCCATCCAGGCGGCAATCATGAGCGCGGCGGCAGCCCCGGACCTGCCCGCTGCACGCTCGGCCCGCAGCACCGGCACGGCCCGCATCCGCAGCTTGGTGCTGCCGTCCATCGCGATCTGCCCCAGGTGGTGGGCGATGCGCGCATTGCCGAAGCGCACCAGGAGGGCCTCGCGGTAAGCCGGAATCTGTAGGTCCGCAGCATTCCCGCCAGGTCCGTGCAGGCTGCTTTCCGACTCATCCCAGAACGCTTCCACGGCCGTCCTGCACAACGGGTCGGCCAGGGCTTCCGCCACGGTGGTGTGGCCACGCAGCTGGCCGGCGTACGCCAGCAGCGAGTGGGCCCCGTTCAGGAGCCAGAGCTTGCGGTTCTCGTACGGCTCGATGTCGCCGACGAACACCGCACCTGCGTCCTCCCACCGGGGCCGGCCCGCAGGAAAGTCCCCGCTGAGCACCCAGTTGGCGAAGGGCTCGGCCACCACCGGAGACGTGTCGCGGTAGCCGCAGGACGCTGCGACGGCTTCGAGGTCCGCATCGGTGGTGCGCGGCGTGATCCGGTCCACCGAGGTGCTGACGAAGCTGACTTTGTCCTTAATCCACACAGCGAGCTGAGGGTCCCATGCGCCGGCGATGCCCACCACGGCGTTGCGCGCCACGGTGCCGTTGCTGGAGAGATTGTCGCAGCAGACGACGGCGAGCGGATCCGCACCGGCAGCCCGGCGGGCGGCGAGGGCAAAGACCAGCCGGCCCAGCGGCGTAGTCGGGTTTCCGCTGTCGGAAGACAGCAGCGCAAGGTCGGCCACGACGTCGGGAGCGCTGCGGTCGAGCTGACCGTCGGCGCCGAGCCGGTAGGCGGCTTCCGTGACGGTCAGGGTGACGACGGCGGTCTGCGGGGCCGCGACCAGTTCCGCCAGCCGCTGCACGTCGGCGCCGTCCACGGCCTCGACGATGCTGCCGACCACGTCGAAGGAGTCGCCGCCGTCGGACCGTTCCACCAGCGTGAAGAGCCCGTCCTGCTCGGCCAGGGCCAGGGCCGCATCGGGGCGCCGGCCGGTGAAGGCAGCAATGCCCCAGTCGGCGGCGTCGCCGGCCCGGTGGGTGTACCAGGCCTGGTGCGAGCGGTGGAAGGCGCCGAGCCCGAGATGGACGATGCGGATTGGGGCCTTGGTACCAGGCTGCAGGGTGCGGTCGAGCCTGGGCAGGTCCACGGCAGCCGCCTTTTCGGGCTGCAGTCCGACGCTCACAGCTTGAAGACCCTTCGCGGCGATCCGTCCACAATGTCCACGATGAGTTCGTGGGCCCGGTCCTCGCTAACGCGGTGCTCGGCCACCAGGCGCGCCAGGAAGGAGGCTTCGATGCGGCGGGAGGCATCGTGGCGGGCGGGGATGGAGCAGAACGCGCGTGTGTCGTCGATGAAGCCCGAGGAACGGGAGAACCCTGCGGTCTCGGTGACCGCGGACCGGAAGCGCAGCATGGCGTCCGGGGCGTCCAGGAACCACCACGGGGCCCCGAGGTAGACGGACGGGTAGAAGCCGGCCAGCGGAGCGAGTTCGCGGGAGAACACCGTCTCATCCAGGGTGAACAGCACCAGGTGGAAATCCTTGGCTGTGCCGAAGTCCTGCAGCAGCGGCCGGATCGCCTCGGTGTAGTTGACCGCGAACGGGATGTCGTGGCCGGTGTCCGGGCCGTACTTTTCGAACGTCTGCTCATGATGGTTCCGGTATGAGCCCGGGTGGATGGTCATCACCAGGCCGTCCGCCACGGACATCCGCGCCATCTGGTACATCATGTGCGCCTCGAACACGTCGCGGTCCTGCGCCGTGGCCTCACCGGAGCGGGCGCGGTCAAACAGCCGCGCGGCCTCGGCGTCGTCAAGCTTTAGCGTGGCAGGGGTGCGGACGCCGTGGTCGGCAGACACCGCCCCGTGCTCCACGAAATAATGACGCCGGTTCTCCAGGGCGGTGATGTACCCGGCATAGCCGGTGCCGCCGTCGCCCGCTGCCGCGACGAGGCGGTCAACGTTCGCGGACCACGAGGGGTGCGCGATGTTGAGGTAGGCGTCGGGGCGGAAGGTGGGCAGGACGCGGCCGTGGAACGTGGGATCTGCGGCGATGGCCTCGTGGCAGGCGAGGCTGTCCAGCGGATCATCCGTAGTTGCGAGCACTTCAATGTTGAAGTCCTTGAAGAGCTGCCGCGGACGGAAGCCCGGTTCCAGCAGCTTGGCGGAGATCGCGTCGTAGCTGGCGTCGGCTGACTCGGCGCTGATCTCCCCGTGAAGGCCGAAGACGCTGCTGAACTGGGTGCGGAGCCAGTAGCCGGAGGCGGTGCCCTCGAACCGCGGCCAGGCCCGGCAGAATTCGCACCAGATGGCCCTGGAGTCCGGGGCTGCAGCGCCGGCCCCGGGGGAACCGGTGGCGTCCGGTTGCCGCAGGCGGTCAAACGGCACGCCGCTGGCGTGAATGAGGCGGGTGACGTAGTGGTCAGGGCTGACAAGCAGCGCCGCCGGGTCGGGGAAGGGCGTGTTCTGCTCGATGACTGCGGCGTCAACGTGCCCGTGCGGGGAAATGATGGGGAGGTCCTGGACGCGCTGCAGGAGGTCGCGCGCAATGCTGCGCGTTCCCGGGTCCGCGGGCAGGAGCCTGTCTGGGTTGGCGGCAATCGACTGTGACATAGCTCAATGGTCGGCCTTCATCGAGCTTCTTGTCAACCGGTTGCCAAAAATTGCCATCCCGGTTGCGGTTAGTGTGCGGGAAGCAGCCTTCCGCTCGAGCCGCGCAGCACGAGTTCCGTCTCCACGCGCAGAACGGCGGCAGGTTCGCCGTCGCCGTGAAGCAGGTCCAGCAGGAGTGTGGTGGCGCCCGATCCGCACTCACCCAGCGGGGAGCGGACGGTGGTGAGCGGCGGCGTGGTGAAGTCGGCACCGAAGATGTCATCGAAGCCCACGATGCTGATCTGGTCCGGGACCACCAGGCCGGCGGCCTGGAGTTCCTGCATGAGGCCGATGGCCAGGAGGTCGTTGTAGGTCAGCACGGCGGTGGCACCGCTGTCCCGCACGTCGCGCGCCACCTGCCGGCCGCCGTCGACCGTCGGTTTACCGGATTCCAGGCGCACGGCCTCGAGCCGGGACCATTCGCAGGCCGCCTGGACGCCTTCCCAGCGGCGTGCGGACATCCAGGACTGCTGCGGGCCGGCAACGAACGCCACCTTTTTGTGGCCGTTGGCGGCCAGGCTGCGGACGGCCTCGCTGATTCCCTTGTTGACGTCGGGGACAACGCAGGGCACGCCGTCGACCTCGCGGTTGATCACCACCACGGGCTTGTCGCGGGCGAGCGCGCGGATGTCGTCGTCGTCCATGCGGGGGCTGGCGAGGATGAGCCCGTCCGCGGTGGTCATCATCCGTCTGGCGGCCGTGAGCTCGGTGACGGCGGATTCGGCGGACTCCGCCAGCACCAGGGTGTAGTCGCGGAGGGTGGCCGTGGTTTCGGCGCCGCGGATGATGTCGAAGAACGTTGGGTTGGTGATGTCCGCGACGATGAGCCCGAAGGTGTTGGTGCGGCCGGTGGGCAGCGCACGGGCAAACGGATTGACCTGGTAGTTCAGTTCGGCCGCGGCATCCTCGATGAGCTTCTGCGTCTTGGCGCTGACCCTGCCCGGCTTGCTGAGCGCCCGCGAGACCGTGGACGGATTGACGCCGGCAAGCCTGGCGATGTCGTAGATCGTGGCGTTGGACTTGCCGTCCCTGGCGTGCTTCCTGGCCGGGACCTTGGTGGCGGGGGCATCCGGCGTCTTGGGTTCAGTCACTGCCCCATCCTAACGAGGAACCGGCCCATCTAGGTGGCAGCACAGGGCGTTCCCAGCGCTGGGAACGCCCTGTGCTGCTACTCAGTTGGGCGGGGTAGGAGATTACGAGCGCTCGGGGAACTTGCCTTCGCCCGCGATGCGCTTGTTCAGCTCCGCCAGGAACTCGTCCTCGTCAAAGTCCAGGCCCACTTCCGTGCCGGTCCAGCTGGAGAGATGGATGGCGTTGGCCAGGCGGACCCCGTTGATGCCGTCCGACCCCGGGGCCAGCAGCGGCGTGCCGTCCAGGATATTGGCCGCGAAGTTCTGCAGCACGCCGGAATGCTGCGCGCCCCAGGCCGACTCGAACTCGAGAACCTCGGTGGTGTAATACTCCTCGGGATTCAGCTGACCCATGAAGAGCCTGCGGACGTCGTCCATGTCCATGCCGTCGCTGAGTTCACGCTCGGGCTTGACCAGGCGGGTCACCGTGGCGGTCTTGGAGCCTTCGACGACGATCTTGCCCTGGTCGCCCAGAATCTCGAAGCGGTCGGTTCCGGTGAGGTCGTGCGTGGCCGTGACAAAGACGCCGGTGGCCCCGTTGCCATAGTCCACCACGGCTGTGACCTCGTCCTCAACGGCGATATCGCGGCGGAAGCCGTAGGCCACCTTTGCGTACACGGACCTGGGCACGCCGCAGATCCACTGCCACAGGTCCAGCTGGTGCGGGGCCTGGTTCACCAGGACGCCGCCGCCTTCCCCGCCCCAGGTGGCACGCCATTCGCTGGAGTTGTAATAGCCCTGCGGCCGCCACCAGTTGGTGATAATCCAGTTGGTGCGGCGGATGGCGCCGATCTCGCCGTTATCGACGATCTCCTTGAGCTTCCGGTACAGCGGGTTGTTGCGCTGGTTGAACATGATAGCGAAGGACAGCTCGGGCTTGCCCGCGGCAAACTCGTTGAGCTCCCTGACCTGCTTGGTGTACACGCCGGCAGGCTTCTCCACGAGCGCGTGGATGTTGCGCTTGAGCGTTTCGATGCCCATTTCCGGGTGCAGGAAATGCGGGACGCAGGTGACGACGGCGTCCACGTCGCCGCTTTCCAGCATGGCGATGTAGTCGTCATAGAAGGGCGCGTCAGGGTACTGGGAAGCCGCAAGTTCCTTCTTGGCCGGGTCGGTGTCGCTGATGGCGCCGACCACCATGTTCGGGACCAGGCCCTCCGTGATGAACTTGGCGTACGCGCCGCCCTGCTGGCCCAGGCCAATGATGCCCAGGCGTACTTTCTCACTCATTAATCGGTCTCCCTATCTAGAAGAGGTCGGCGTGGCCCATGGCCACCAGGTTGTCGTAGGAGGTCTGCAGGGCGTCCCAGACGGTGCGGCCGTACAGCTGGTCCTGCTCCACCAGCAGGTACTTTGCGCCGGCAGCCTGTGCGGCGGGGACGATGGCCGGGAAGTCGAGGTTGCCCTCGCCCACTTCGGCGAACTGGACCACGTCCTTGAACTCAGCCATGAAGCCCGCCACGTCCCCGGCTTCCAGCAGCCCGAAGGCGGTCTCCGGCAACTGGCCGATCCGGTAGTCCTTCAGGTGCACCATGGCGGTGCGTCCGGCGTACTTTTCCAGGGTGCGGACCGGGTCCAGGCCGCCGCGCTGCACCCAGTGGACGTCGACTTCCATGCCCATCGCCGGCGAATTTTCCGCAATGATGTCCAGCATGTACTTGCCGTCGAACTTCGCAAACTCGATGTGGTGGTTGTGGTAGTACAGGCTGATGCCGTGCTCCTGCAGGCGTTCGGCGTAGTCGTTGGCTTCCCGGGCGAAGTCGACGACGGCGTCGAGGGACTTCATCGCCGGGAACGGCAGCATGCCGATCCGCAGCAGGTTGGAGTCCAGCGTCCTGGCGTCGTCCACGATCTTGTCGAAGTCTTCACGGAGCGAATCGCCCGGCCGGCCCTGGGGCTTCTCCAGCATGACGGACAGCGCCGCGATGTCCATGCCGAGTTCGCTGCGGGAGCGGTCCAGTTCCGCCACATTGTCCGCCGTCATCGGGATCTGGGAAATTTCGACGGCGTTGTAGCCGATCGCGCTGACCTTGCGGAGCGTTTCGAACGCCCCGAGTTCGCTGAAGCTGTCCTTCAGCATCATAGCTTGCACGCCAATGATGGCCACGTTGTTCCTTTCGTTGGTGGCGGTCGGTTCCCCTAGGCAGGGACGCCGGCCTGTTCGTTCTGCTGCCGCTGGATCTCCAGCAGGCCGTGCCGGTCCGCCCGGCGCTGTTCCTGCCGGTCCGGGTCGGGCACCGGGGATGCCAGCAGGAGCCGCTGGGTATAGGGGTGCTCGGGATCGCGGGTGACCAGCTCGGCGGGCCCCTGTTCAACAATTTCGCCGTGGTACATCACGGCAACGCGGTGGCTGATGTGCCGCACCACATCCAGGTCGTGGGAAACGAACAGATATGACACGCCGGTGTCCTTCTGGATCTGCAGGAACAGGTCAAGGACACGTGCCTGGGTGGACAGGTCCAGGGCGCTGACGGGCTCGTCGCAGACAATCAGCTTCGGGGACAGCGCCAGGGCACGGGCAATCGCCACGCGCTGGCGCTGGCCGCCGCTGAACTCCCGCGGCAGGCGGTGGATGGCGTCCGACGGCAGGCCCACCTGGTCCAGCAGTTCCTTGACGCGCGTCCTGGCGGCCTTCTGCTCCATGCCCTGCACGCCGAGGGGCTCGGCCAGGATGTCGCCAATTTCCAGCGCCGGGTTCAGGGAGGTGTACGGGTCCTGGAACACCACCTGCAGGTCGCGGCTCAGGGTCCGGCGCTGCTTGCGCGTGGCGTGGCTGATGTCCTTGCCCTCGAAGACGATCCTGCCGCCGGTCACGGGGGCGAGGCCCAGGACGGCCCGGCCCAGGGTGGTCTTGCCGGAGCCGGATTCACCCACCAGGCCAAGGGTCTCGCCCTGGCCGATGGAGATGTTGATGTCCGTCAGCGCCCGGAACGGCCGGGCCCGGAACTTCTTGCTGGGGTACTCGACCACCAGGTTGTCCACTGTCAGCAGCGGTGCGCTTTCCTTGAGTTCCGCAGTGCTCATGCGACCGGTTCCTTCTGGCTGGATACAAGCGTGGACATGGGGGTTTTGCCTTCGAGCATGGAAGCCAGCAGGGTCTGTGTGTACCGCTCCTTCGGATTGCGGAGGATGTCGCGGACGGATCCCTCCTCCACCAGCCGGCCATTCTGCATGACGGCCACCCGGTCGCAGAGGTCCGCCACCACGCCGAAGTTGTGCGTCACCAGGATCACGCCGATGTTCAGCCGCTGCTGCAGCTCGCGCAGCAGGTCAAGGACGTCGGCCTGCACGGTGACGTCCAGGGCCGTGGTGGGTTCGTCGGCGATCACCAGGTCGGGTTCACAGCTGATGGCGCCGGCAATCAGGACGCGCTGGGCCATGCCGCCGGACACCTCGTGCGGGTAGGCACCGAAAGTCCGCTCCGGATTCACGATGCCGACGTCGGCCAGCAGCTTCAGCGCGCGCTTGCGGGCTTCCTCCTTCGAGATTCCAAGAACCCGCACCATGGGGGTGACCAGCTGGTAGCCGATGGTGAACGCCGGGTCCAGGTTGCTCATGGGCTCCTGCGGAATGTAGGAGATCCGCTTGCCCCGCAGCTTGGACAGCCGGTCCTGGCTGACCCGGTCCTCGCCCGGCGCCACCGTGTAGTTGCCGTCGAACTGGATGGAGCCGGCCACAATACGGGCGTTGTCCGGGAGCAGGCCCAGGATGGAGAACGCGGTCTGGGACTTTCCGGATCCGGACTCCCCCACGATGCCGAGGATTTCGCCGCGGTCCACGTGGAAGGAGACGTCGTCCACCACCTTCTTGACAGAGCCGTCGGCCTGCGGATACCCGACGCCGAGGTTGGTCACCTTCACGAGGTGGTGCTCGGTTCCAAGCTCGACGGCGGCCACGGACTTACGCGGCTGTCCCGCCTTGGCGGGCGCCGCCGTCGTGCCTGCCGCAGAAGCACCCGGAGCCGGTGTCCGCTTCCTGCGGTGCTTGATCTTCTCGCCGTCCTCGAGCGCGTCCCGGATGGCGTTGCCCAGCAGGACGAGTCCGCCGATGGTCAATGCCATGGCAAACGCCGGCCAGAAGAGCAGTGTCGGGGTGAGGTAGACGTTCTTGAAGCCCTCGGACAGCATGACGCCCCAGGTTGCCTTGGTCGGGTCGCCGAGGCCGAGGAACTCGAGTCCGGACTGGATGGCGATGGCCACCCCGGCGATGGCCGCCGTCTGGATGATGATAGGAGCGCGGACCACGGAGAAAATGTGGCGGGCAATGATGCTCAGGTCCGAGAGTCCGGAGACACGGGCGGCGTCGACGTAGAGCTCGTTCCGCACTGACTGGACCGCGGTGCGGGTGAGCCGGAAGTAGGACGGGCTGATGAGGATGCCGAACGCAATCATGGAGATCCACACCGAAGGACCGAACGCGGCACGGATGGTGAGCAGCACAATCAGGCCCGGGAGGCTCATGAGGATGCTGACAACCCAGTTGGAGACGGCCTCGAACCTTCCTGAGTAGTAGCCGGCTATCAGGCCGGCCGGGAGGCCGATGGCGATGGCAACACCGGCACACAGCAGCGCCGAAAGGAGGGTCAGCTGGGCTCCGAAGAGCAGCCTGCTCCAGTTGTCACGGCCGGCGCTGTCCGTGCCCAGGATGTTCACGCCGTCGGGCGCCGCCAGGGTCTTGGTGATGTTGGCAAAGTTCTCGTCGAAAGGTGCCAGGACCGGGGCGAGGATGGCCAGCAACGCGATGCCCGCCAGGATCACCAGGGAAGCGATGCCGAGGGGGTTCCTGAGGAGCCGGCGCATCACGGTGGAACGGACCACCGTCCCGCTCTGCCCGGTTTGATGCGGCCCCGCCGGGGCGGGCGCGGCAACAGCCGCTGTTTCTACGGAATCACTCATGACACACGCACTTTCGGGTTGAGCCAACCATTGAGGATGTCCACCAGGAGGTTCACGACGATGACCACCACCACGGTGTACATCACCACCCCCATGACCACGGGCAGGTCCGTCTGGCCCGTGGCGGTGACCGCGAGCGGACCCATGCCCGGGAGGGCGAAGATCTGCTCGATGATCACCACACCGCCCAGCATGCCGATGAGCTGCAGGCTGAGCACGGTCAGGCCGGCCGGAGCGGCGCTGCGCAGCACGTGCTTGAACAGGATCTCGCGCTCTCCGATGCCCCGGCTGCGCAGCGTGCGGACGTAATCGCGTTCCAGCTGCTTGATGACGGCGCTGCGGATCTGCTGCGCACCGCCGGTCACGCCGTTGATCAGGAGGGCGATGACCGGAAGGGTCATCGAGTAGACCCAGGCCTCGGGACCCACCTCCGGGGAGATGGTGCTGGTGGCGGGGAAGAAGCCCAGCTGGATGGCCAGGAGGGTCACGAGGAAGACGCCGATCACGTACCCCGGGATGGAGTCGCCAACGATCGCGCCCACCTGGACCAGCCTGTCCACCCAGCCGCGCTTGACGGCTGCGGCAACGCCGATCAGCGCTGCGCAGATGGCGATCAGGATCATTGCGGCGAAAACCATGGTCATGGTCACCGGGATCCGGGTGGCCAACGAATTGGCTACGGGTTCCGACGTGAACCATGAGGCTCCAAGGTTCCCGCCCAGGGCATCGCCCAGCCAGGCGAAGTAGCGGGTCAGGAGGGGCTGGTCCAGCCCCAGTTCCTGTTCTTTCAGGGCAACCTGTTCAGGGGTGGCCTGGTCGCCCAGGATGTTCCGCGCAATGCTGCCGCTGGACGTGTACAGCAGGGTGAAGGTGAGCGCCGAGACTACGAACAGCACCACCAGACCGCTGCCCAGTCTTTTCGCAATGAACCTGATCATGGGGTCCTACTTGGCCGGCGAGTAGTTGTAGATGGACGGAACGGCCTGCTGGATCTGCGGCGTGACGTTCACCTTGGCGTTGTGGTAGTACATCTGGTTCACCCGGAACAGCGGGGCAAACCACGCCTGTTCCACCACGTATTTGTTGACTTCCTGGGCCAGCTTGCCTGCATCCTTGCCCCCGGTGCGGACAGCCTGGATCTTTTTCTCGAGCTCCGGCGTCGTGTTCTTGAACGGGTTGTACAGGGCCTTGGTGGAGACGATCTGGTCAATCGCTACAGTGGGCTCGCCCTGGAAGAGGTTGAAGAACAGTGCGTTGTACTTCCGGGCGGCAACGTCCGAGGTGAAGGTATTGGTGATCGCGGCACCGGGCTTCAGGGTGATGCCGACGTCTGCCAGTTGCTGCTGGAGAACCGAAATCAGGGTTTCAGCCCCCGGAAGGGTGGGGACGTCCAGAGTCACGTTGTTCTCGAAGCCGGATTCCTTCAGCAGCTGCCTGGCCTTGGCGGGGTCGTAGCTGTAGTAGTTTTCCAGCTCCTCCGACCATGCGCCGCTGTCCTTGCCAAACGGCTGCGACGTCGGAGTTCCCTGGCCGAGCATCACCTGTTCAAGGATCGTCTTGCCGTCGAACGCATAGTTGATGGCCTGGCGGACCTTGACGTTGGCCAGGGCCGGGTTCTTGGCACCGTCGCGGTCCAGCAGGAGCAATCCGGACCAGTCGACCTGGTTGGTTTCGAGCTTCATCTTGGCGCCTTCGGCCTGCTTGCCGTTTTTCGGGTCCAGGAGCGTGGCGTCGATCTGGCCGGAAACCAGGGCGTTGGTGCGGGCTGTGGGATCGGTCAGGATTTTGAGGGTGAGCTTCTGGAACTTCTGCAGGTCCTTGTTCCAGTAGTCCTTGCGCGCAGTGAAGACCGTCTGGGAATCCTTGACGGATGCGGCCTTGTCCATCACGTACGGGCCGGAGCCGACCGGCACGGTCTTGATGGCATCGGTGCCCAGGGCCTTGGGGCTTCCCATCAGGCCGGCGGCCTGGCTCAGGAAGTATTCCAGGGCGGGTTCCGCGGCGCTGAGGTTGATGTCGATGGTGTCCGCATCCACCACGCTCACGTCCTTCACGGAGGCGAGCTGGGCCATCTGGGGGCCGTTGGCCTTCTTGAAGTGGTCCAGGTTGGCCTTCGCGGCCTCGGCGTCGAACTTGGCGCCATCGCTGAAGGTGACGTCGGTCCGGAGGTCCACGGTGAGCTTGGTGTTGGTGCTGTTGTACTTCCAGTCGGTAGCCAGCATGGGGCTCAATTTCCCGTCCGGTTCGCGCAGGATCAGGGTGTCATACGCGGCCTGGTACGGCTGCAGCGCATGTCCGACGTGGGCCTGTGCGGGATCCCAGGAAGTGATGTCCCGGAGGGTGCCCAGCGTCAGCGCTGTTCCGGCGCTTCCACCGCCGGCGTTTGAGCCCGAGCCGGCGCCGCCGCCACATGCGGTGAGTGCCAGCGAGGCGCTCAGTACGATGGCGGCTGCTGCCGCCTTGGGACCTAACTTCATTGTTGGCTCCTTGAAAGGAATTAGAAGGGAGTCTGTAGAACGTGGGCTTTTGATGAGGCGGGTGTGGCGTGGGCCACACTGGCCGTCTGGGATTCAGAGTACGCACTGCTGCTCAGCTTGGCAACCGATTGTCAAAAATTGTTGCCATGTTTCTTAAATATGGTTCAGTGCAGCTCCAGGGTAAGACAGAGAGCAATGCAGCCGGTTGCCAAGTCAGACCATCAGGAGACCCTGGCAGCGGACTCCGGGTAGCTCTGGCGGTACACGTCCTTGACGATGCGCAAGGACTTTACGGCCTCCGCGGGACTGATCCAGAAGGGATCGGCATCGCCCAGCCGGGCGTAGAAATCGCTGATCAGCAACTCGTGCGAGACGCCCCAGTAGGACCGGCCGCCCGACTCACTGCGGCGCTCCGGGACCACCTCAACGCGCCCGTCCCCGTAGGCAACAGTGAGATCGCCGCGCAGGCTCAACACGGCCTCCTCCGTGACCACATCCAGGGTGACCGGGGCGTTGGTGGCATGGGCCAGAGTGGCATAGAACGCGCTCCGCGCACCGTTGGCGTGTTCCGCCACGAACTCCGCAGTGTCCTCCACCTCGATGGTTCCGCCCAGGAAGCGGGTGGAGGCGTTGCCGCTGACGGCCGTCACGTCACCCACCAGCCACTGGAGCAGGTCCACGGTGTGGATGGCCTGGTTCATCATCAGGCCTCCCCCGCCGCCTGCCCAGCTCCCCCGCCATGGCCGGTCGCGGTAATACTCCGCGGTGCGCTGCCACGTCACCGTGGCCGAAGCCCCCAGGACGCGCCCCAGGCCGCCTGTGGACAGCAGCGAATGCATGGCCTGCGACGTCGCGTTGTACCGGTTCTGGAAACACACCGCGATCTTCGCCCTGCCGGCAGCGGCGGCTTCGACCAGGCGCCGTCCCTCCGCGAGCGTATGGGCCAGCGGCTTCTCTACGATGACGTGCACGCCGCGCTCCAGGCAGTCCGCCGCGACCGACGCGTGCCGGTCATGCGGGGTGCAGATGTGCACCACGTCCGGGCGGACGGCTTCGATGAGGCTCTGGTGGTCCGCAAAGCCGGGGACGCCGTAGGCGGCCATCGCGGAAGCCAGCCGCTGCGGGTCCGGATCACAGACGCCCACCAAGGTGGCGCCGTCGAGCTTTGCTAATGCCTCGAAGTGCACAGAGGAGACATCGCCACAGCCGATGACGGCCGACGTCGTCCTCAAGACAGTTCTATTCCGTTTTTCGCGGCGAGCGCTGCGAAGGCGCGGGCAGCGGTTCCGAAAGCCACCGGGCCGGAGAAGCCGCCCAGTTCGTGGGCGCTGGCCAGGTGCGGTTCCAGCGAGGCGAAGCCGGTGAAACCGTCCGCCTTGAGGGCCGCGATGGTGGCCTCGAGTTCGCCGTCGCCTTCGCCGGCAGGCACCACTTCGCCGGTGGTCGAGAGCGCATCCTTGACCTGGAAGTACTCCAGGTACGGGCGCAGCATGGCGTAGCCGTCGGTGTAGGGCTTGACGCCCACCTGGACGAAGTTGGCGTTGTCCCAGGCGATGCGCAGGGCCGGCGAATCCACTGACTGCATGATGTCCAGCACGCGTTCCGGTGTATCGCCGTAGATCCCTTTTTCGTTCTCATGCAGAAGTACGACGCCGGACTGCCCGGCGAGCGCTGCAAGCGCACCCATGCGGGCCAGGACGTCCTCCCGGACGTCCTCGGGGCTTTGCCCCTCCGCCCGGTAGAAGGAAAAGATCCGGATGTACCGGGCGTCCAGGCCCCGGGCCACGGAGATGATCTGCTTCAGCCGGTCCAGCTCGTGTTCCACCGGGAGGCTGACGTCCACCTTGCCGATGGGGCTGGCGACCGCCGAGACCTTCAGGCCCTTGCTGTCCAGGATTTCCTTGAGCCGGGCAACCTGTGCGGAGTCCAGCTCGGAGACGTTGGTGCCCCAGGCGCTGCGGACCTCGATGTGGCTGGCCCCCAGGGCAAGCAGTACGGCGGCCTGCACCGCCGGGTCCGGGTCGATCTCGTCGCCGAATCCCGATAGCGGCCAGACGGTGGTTGGGGTTTTGCTCACGCGGGGTCTCCTGGTTTTCGCGGCCGCCGCGCGGCAGTCCGGTCCCGGTACAGTCCGTTCCCGGTCCGTTCCCGGCCTAAGCGCGGTGACGCAGTTCACAACAGTGTCGGAGCCAGTCTAGGTCCAGTGGCACGCTCATGACAACCGATTGCCAAACTTTGACAACCTGTGGCATTCTTTGTTCAACGGACCTGTGCCGCCAGTCACAGACCCGCCATTTTCGACCCGTGCCGCGAGGGCCCGGGCCTGCGGAGAGAGCCGCCAATTCAAGTGGCTCGTACGTTCAGAGAGGAGCGCCGTGGCTGCGACGCAACCAGCGGCAGTGGACCGGCCGGCCACCATCCACGATATTGCCGCGCTCTGCGGCGTGGCGGCCTCCACCGTTTCCCGCGCACTGTCCACCCCGGACCGCGTCAACATCCGCACACGCCAGCGGATCGAAGCGGCGGCCGCCCAGCTCCGCTATGTTCCCAACAGCCAGGCCAAAGCGCTGAGCTCCGGCCGGACCGGCGCCGTCGGGGTGCTGGTGCCGGATATCACCAACCCGTTCTACTTCGACCTCATCAGGGGAACCCAGCTGCAGCTCAAGGCGGCCGGATACACGCAGCTGCTGGTGGACACGGAGGAATCCGACGAGGTGGAGGCCAGCGCCGTCGAGCAGCTGCGCAAGAGCGCTGACGGAGTGGTGGTGGCAGCGTCCCGGCTCACCGACGACGCGCTGCTGGCCGCCGCCGAGAAGATGCCGATGGTCACCATCAACCGCGACGTTGCCGGCGTTCCCGCCGTCATCATCGACACGCCCTCGGCCACCACCCAGGCCCTGGACCACCTCATCTCGCTCGGCCACGGCAGCGTCGCCTACATCGCCGGCCCGGCAACCTCCCAGTCCAGCACCCGGCGGTGGGACACGTTGTCCGGGGCTGCCGAGGAGCGCGGCGTGGAGGTCCGCAGGCTGGGACCCTTCGCCCCGAAGACGCAGTCCGGAGCCGCCGCCGCCGATGCCGCCGTGCACAGCGGGGTGACGGCGTGCATCGTCTTCAACGACCTCATTGCCATCGGAATGCTCCAGCGCCTGCGCGAACGCGGCATCAGGGTGCCCGAGGACATGAGCATCGTGGGCTGCGACGACATCTTCGGCGCCGACTTCTGCAACCCGCCGCTGTCCACCATGGCCTCCCCCATCGAGCAGGCGGGCCGCGTCGCCGTCTCCATGCTGCTGGCCCAGCTGAACCCGCTGGCCGGCGGCGTCGCACGGAGCCGCTCCGTCATGCCCACGCACCTGACGGTCCGGGGCTCCACCGGCCCGGCACCGGCCGGGCGGTAGCCGCAGGGCGGCACCGGCCGGGCGGTAGCCGCAGGGTGGCAGCCGGGGGGACGCGGGCGGAAACAGTTGAGCCTTGCGGATTCCGCTGACTAGGCTGAGTTCCATGCGCACACTCCAAGCCAAGATCATCGAAGAAATGGGCGTCCAGCCCCGGATCGATCCCGCAGAGGAGGTGCGCAAACGCGTCACTTTCCTCAAGGAGTACCTCAAGGCCACCGGCACCAAGGGCTTTGTCCTGGGCATCTCCGGCGGCCTCGACTCGTCGCTCGCCGGGCGCCTCGCGCAGCTGGCGGTCGAGGAACTGCAGGCGGAGGGCACGGACGCGCAGTTCGTGGCGGTCCGTCTCCCCTACGGCGTCCAGCACGACGAGGAGGATGCGCAGGCGGCGCTGGATTTCATCAAGGCCTCCAAGGAATGGACCTTCAACATCTCCGCCGCCGTGGACGGCTTCGAGGACGAGTTCGAGAAGACTGTCGGCAACGGAATCTCCGACTTCCACAAGGGCAACACCAAGGCCCGCACGCGCATGATCGCCCAGTACGCCCTGGCCGGGGAGCACAACTACCTCGTCATCGGCACGGACCACGGCGCTGAATCGGTCACCGGGTTCTTCACCAAGTACGGCGACGGCGGGGCCGACATCCTGCCGCTGTTCGGCCTGAACAAACGGCAGAACCGGGCCCTGCTGGAGCACCTCGGCGCGCCGGAGCGCGTGTGGAAGAAGGTGCCCACCGCCGACCTGCTGGACGACCGGCCCGGCCGCACGGACGAGGACGAACTGGGCCTGAGCTACGACCAGATCGACGATTACCTCGAGGGCCGCGAGGTCGGCGACAGCGCCGCGGAACTGATCGAACAGAAGTACCTGCGGACCCGGCACAAGCGGACCGTTCCGGTCAGCATCTTCGACACCTGGTGGAAGCACGAGGGGCCGGAAGAGGCCCGGGCAGGGCTCTAGGCCCGGGCAGGGCTCCAGGCTTCCCGGACGCCGGACCGCCCACCCGGCGTCCAGCCCTACGGCAGCAGCAGGATCTTCCCCCGGCCGTGGCCGCCGCGGCTGATTTCCAGCGCGTCGGCAGCCTCGATCAGCGGCATCCGGTGCCCGATCGTGAAGGTGATTTGCCCTTCGGCGGCGAGCGTCCCCACCTCCGCGATCCGGCCTTCCACCTGCTGTACGGCTGCCAGCCCGGCGGCCGTTGCCTGCTCGCCCGGAACGGTGGTCACCGCCCGCCCGGTGCCCTGCAGCAGCTCGGCCGTGGCTGCCAGCGAATCCTCGCTCCCCACGGTGTCCAGGACCGCCGTGACCGTGCCCGCGTCCTCGGCCAGCGCCCGGACCCGGTCCGCGAGCCCGGGGCCGTACGTCACGGGTTCGGCGCCCAGCTCGCTGAGGTACTCCTGGTTGGCCTCCGACGCCGTGCCGATCACCCGCGCGCCGAAGGCCTGCGCGATCTGGACCGCGGCCGAGCCAACTCCACCGGCGGCGCCATGAATCAGCACCGTGTCCCCTGCTGCCACGGCAAGCTGCTTCAGGGCCGAGTACGCCGTGCCGCCTGCTACCGGGATACAGGCAGCCTGCTCGAAGTCCACGCCGGCCGGCAGGGGGGTCAGCTGGTCGGCGGGCACCACGAATTCCGTCCGGTAGCCGCCCAGCATCCCATTCCAGATGACCTCGTCACCTGCCGCAAACCCTTCGAAAGCGGGCCCGACGGCGGTCACGACGCCGGCCGCCTCGCTGCCCGGCACCGCCGGAAAGTCCAGGGGGACCCACTTTTTCAGGTAGCCGGCCACGAGCTTCCAGTCCACGGGGTTGACGCTGACCGCCCGGAACTCCACCCGCACCAGGCCATCACCCGGTTCGGCCAGCTTCTCCGTTCCCACCTTCAGGACCTGCGGATCGCCGTATTCCTCAAAGTAGACCCGTGTGCTCATGGCTCTGGCTCCTTCGATGCTGTCCAGCTCTTCTGCAGACAGCGCCGTCTGCAGGGCGGGGCCGGTCCGCGGGCGGCTTCCGCCTGCGGGGTGGACCCTCTGCAAGGTTAGGCACGGGCAGCGGGCACCACAACAGTTTCAGCGGTCCCGCCCGAGGACGTTGCGCCCGGCGAGGTGCTGCGGCTAGTTCTGCCGCCGGCGCTGTCCCGCGCCGAGCCGGACGGTGAGCCGGTGGGCCTCCTCCAGCAGAAGCCGGCCCAGCAGATCGCGCCGGTCCTCACGGAAGCGTGGCTCGATCCCGGTCAGGGACAGCGCCCAGGCCGGACGGCCGGCCTGGTCAAAGACCGCCGCGCCCATCCCCCAGCTGCCCTCCAGCACCAGGCCCGGGTTCACGGAGTAGCCGCGCCGGCGGGTCTGCTGCAAGCTGTCCCGGACCACATCCTCGGGGTGCCCACTGGCGTATTTGCCGGCGTGGGCAGCCCAGTCCCCCAGTATCTGCTCCTGCTCTGATTCGGGCAGGAACGCCATGATCGCTGTTCCGGCCGAGGCGACGCCCAGCGGAAAACGCACACCCTCGTGGAGCACGAAGGAGCGGACGGGGAAACTGCCCTCCTCGCGCAGCAGGCACACGGTCTCGCCACCCCGCCGGATCGAGAAGAAGGCACTCTCACCGGTTTCCTCGGCAAGCCGGCGCAGGCTGGGCCTCGCGAGGTCCTCCAACGGAAAACGCGCGGCCGCCACCGAGCCCATCAGCAGGGCCTCGGGGCCGAGCACCCAGTTCCCGCTCAGGGGGTCGTGGTCGAGGAGCCCCTCGGCCGCAAGCGACGTTAGCAGGCGGTGCACTGTGGGGCGGGTCAGTCCCGAGTCCCGCACCAGCTCCACCAGCGGGCTTCCTTCGGGCTTCCGTCCCACAATGCGCAGAAGCCCTGCGATGCGGCTGACGACCTGCGCGCCTTGGACCGGTGCCTGGTTCACAATCGCTCCTTGATCATCCATAATGTGGACACTTTCCAGCTTACCGTCCACAGTGTAAGAGCCGCGCCATGCAGGGGTAAAGGAACCTTGACACCGTCATAACAGCCCGCCTACGCTCCACACTCAGAACTAGCGTCCATAAAGTGGACTGCACCACAGCTCAACGAGGAGATGCGATGTCCAAGCTGAAATCCAGCGCCGCGGAAGCCCTGCACGATGTCCTGCGGGACGGGATCACCCTTGCCGTGGGCGGGTTCGGGCTGAGCGGCATCCCGGCTGACCTGATCGAGGCCGTCCGCGATTCCGGCGTGAAGGACCTGACCGTGGTGTCCAACAACATGGGCGTGGACGGTAAGGGCCTGGGCGTCCTGATCGAGGCCGGCCAGGTCCGCAAGGTCATCGCCTCATACGTGGGTGAGAACAAACTCTTCGCCGAGCAGTACCTCGCTGGCGTCCTCGAGGTGGAGTTCACCCCGCAGGGCACGCTGGCCGAGCGGCTGCGCGCCGGCGGGGCCGGCATCCCTGCGTTCTACACCAAAACCGGGGTGGGCACCCTGGTGGCCGAGGGCAAGCCGCACGAGGTGTTCGACGGCGAAACATACGTCCGGGAACGGGCCATCCTCGCCGACGTCGCACTGGTCCACGCCCACACGGCCGACGCCGACGGCAACTTGATCTACCGCTATACGGCCCGGAACTTCAACCCGGTGGTGGCCACCGCGGGCGCCGTCACCATCGCCGAAGCGGAGGTCATTGTCGAACCGGGCGCCCTGGACCCGAACAACATCGTCACCCCCGGCGTCTACGTCCAGCACCTGGTCCAGGCCAGCAACCGGGCCAAGGACATCGAACAGCGAACCGTCCGCGCCCGTGCGGATCAGGTCAGCCCCGAACTCGTCAACAACTAAAAGGAGATCCCCGTGGCCTGGACCCGGAATGAGATGGCCGCGATCGCGGCCGAGGAACTGAACGACGGCGACTACGTCAACCTGGGCATCGGCATCCCCACGCTGGTGGCCAACAACCTGCCCGATGGCGTCCGGGTTGTCCTGCAGAGCGAGAACGGACTTCTCGGCATGGGACCGTTTCCGTACGAGGGCGAGGAGGACGCCGACCTGATCAACGCCGGCAAGCAGACCGTCACCGTCCTGCCCGGCGGCAGCATCTTCGACTCCGCCACCTCCTTCGGCATGATCCGCGGCGGACACGTCAAAGTCGCCATCCTCGGCGCCATGCAGGTCTCCGGCAACGGCGACCTCGCCAACTGGACCATCCCCGGCAAAATGGTCAAAGGCATGGGCGGCGCCATGGACCTCGTCGCCGGGACACCGCGCGTCGTAGTCCTCACCGAACACAACGCCAAAGACGGCTCAGCCAAGATCGTTCCCGACTGCACCCTGCCCCTGACTGGCGTGAGCGTCGTGGACCGGATCATCAGCGACCTCGCCGTCTTCGATCTCCCCAAGACGGACGACGGCGGCCGGCAGCTGACGCTCGCCCGGCTCGCCCCCGGTGTCACCATGGAAGAAATCCGGGAGAAGACGGAAGCGGACTTCGCCGTGGCCGCGGACCTCGCCGAACCGGCCCGGCTTTGTCGCTGAAGGCGCGGTGAAACGGCCGAACCCTTGCGGCTGACGGTCCCAAAACCGGGCCAGTTCGGCGCTGTTGATTAGCCGGCGTTCAGCCCCGCCCGCGGATCAGCCGGGCGATCTCGGCAAGGCCCAGCCGCTCGGCGTTCTCCAAAGCCGTCCTGCCCTGCGGGTCGCGGATGCCGGGGTCCGCCCCGGCATCGAGCAGCTGCCGGACCACATCCTGCTGCCTCGGGCCTCCGTTGTTCAGGAGGATGGCTTCCTGCATCGCCGTCCAGCCGAGCTTGTTCACGTGGTTGACGGGGACACCGGCGGCGATCAGGATCCGCACCGTCTCCACGTGCCCGTGCTCACTGGCCGGGATCAGCGCGGTACCGCCGAAACGGTTGGTGCTCCGAACGTCCGCACTGTTGGCCAGGGTCAGCCGCAGGATCTCGTTGAAGCCCTCAGCACCGGCGTACAGGAACGCGGAATCCTGGATCGGGTCCTTGGCGTTCACGTTCCCGCCTTCGCTGATCAGCTGCGCCACAAGCGCCGCATCGTTGGCCTTCGCGGCCCGGACCAGCCGCTGGTCCAGCCTCCCCTGCTCGGCCGGGGACAGGGAGGGACGTGGGGCGGGAGCAGACGACGGCGGCCGCGGCGTGCCGCCCGCGCCAGAGCCACCCGCCGGGCTTTCCTTCGTTGCACCGCCAAGGCTTGAACTTCCCGGTGTTGAACTGGCCCCTGTTGAACTGGCTGAGGCCGGCTCAACGGCCGATGGGGAAGCGGAGGCGCACCCCGCCAGCAGGGACGCCACCAGTACCGCCGCGCCAGCGAGCGGAAGAGCGGCGGCCGGCCTGCCGCCGTCGTACCCGTCCCTGGCCTCACGCCGTTCCCGGCGCACGCCGTCGAACCCGTCCCCACCACCCACAGCCCGCAACCTACTTGACGGCGATTGCGGCGGCGCCGGCCTCGGCGCAGGCTTCATCGAGCTTGCCGTCCGGAGCGCCACCGACGCCGATGCCCGCCACGGAGACCCCGTTGACCTTCAGCGGGACGCCGCCCGGGAGGAAGAGGGTGCCGGGAAGGTCAGCGATGCTCGGCCCGTTGCCGCTGATGCGCTTGGCGAGTTCGCTCGTGGGGCTGCCGAACGCTGCTGCGGTGTACGCCTTCTGCTTGGCGGACTCGATGGTGTGCTCGGCGGCGTTGTCGCCGCGCAGGAGGGCCTGTACGGTGCCGAAGCGGTCCACCAGGGCAACGGTCACGAAGGGCAGCTTGTCGGCCTGGCACTTGGCGAGCGCAGCGCCCACCGCCTTCGCCGAGGCGCCAACGGTGATCCGGTTCTGGGTTACGACGTTATCCGCACCCGGCTGGACATCGGCGGCGGGCACG
Organism: Arthrobacter globiformis; assembly: GCF_046536215.2. Classification (GTDB taxonomy): domain Bacteria; phylum Actinomycetota; class Actinomycetes; order Actinomycetales; family Micrococcaceae; genus Arthrobacter; species Arthrobacter globiformis_E. Next base: position 2,430,395 of record NZ_CM143421.1, read on the forward strand.
GCTGCCGGCGCCGCGGCGGGCTGTATTGCGGCCGCCGCGGGCTGGACCGAAGCGGGGGAAGACCCTGACCCGGCGTTGGCGACGGCGGTGGCACCGGCGGTGATCGCGAGCGCTCCGGCTGCCGCGGCGGCAAAAATCTTCTGGGACTTCTTCACGGGGTTCTCCTTCGGTGGGCGGCGGGGGGCCGGCTGGGTATGTCAGGACCGGAATCCGGTGGTTGCGTATCCGGTGGTTTCGGGCAGCCAAACGGCTGCATTTCCATGGTGGACCTGCGCCGCCGGGGGCGCATCAGGCCATCAGGTGGAGCCGGGTGGTCCTTCCGGCTGGCGGTATCAGCCAAAAGGCTGAGAGACCAGCAACGGCGCGGGCAATAGCATGGTTCGTAGCACGCCACCCACCGGAACCGGACCCGCCATGCCCTCCCCAGCCCCCACCGCCGCACCGGCACTTCCCCATGCACGCACCGGCCCCATTCCGGGCAGCCGGCTTGGACGGATAGACGCCGCAGTCCATCTGGGCTTCGCCGTGCTCATCGTCGCCTCGGTGGTGCGCTACGTGATGCGGCACAGTGCCCAGGACAACCTGCTGGTCCTCGCGCTTGCCGCCGCCGCCTGCGCCCTCTACGCGGTCATCGCCGTGCTCGCGCAGCGCCGGCGGCCCTGGGCACTGTGGATGTTCGTCCTCGTGGCCGTCTGGGCCGTGCTGGTGGTCTCCGCGCCCAGCTTCGCCTGGTGCTCGTTTGCGCTGTTCTTCCTGTGCCGCATCGCCTTCACCGGCGCCGTCGCCTACGCTGCGGCGGGGGCGACGGCGGCAGCCACCGCCGCGGGGCTGTTCCGGCTCAGCGACGGCACGGACCTGGCCATGCTCCTGGGCCCGCTCGCCGTAGGCGTCCTGCTGACCCTCATCTACGACCGCATCGAGCACGATGCCGCCGAGCAGCGCCGCCTGCATTCGGAGGTGTCCCTCGCCCAGGGGCAGCTGGCCGCCAGCGAGCGCCGCGCCGGCACCATCGCCGAACGCGAGCGTGTTTCCCGGGAGATCCACGACACCGTGACGCAGGGCCTCGCCAGCAGCCTTCTCCTCCTCGAGGCGGCAAACCGCGCCTGGCCGGAGCCGGCGTCCCGGCAGGACCTCCGGCAGGCCACTGAGCTGCTGCGCCGGAACCTTTCCGATACCCGCAGCCTGGTCCACGAACTTGCCTCCCCCGGCCTCGACGCCTCGCCGCTGCCTGACGCCCTGCTCCAGGCCGCTGCCCTGTACGTGCCGGATGCCCGGCTGCTGGTCACCGGCGAACCGAGGGCAGTCGCCGCCGAGGTCCGCCACGCACTCCTCCGGGTGGTGCAGAGCGCGGCCGCGAACATCAAGCTGCACGCCTCGGCAAGCACCACGACCATCACCCTCGGCTTCCTGCCGGACGCGGTCACGCTGGACATTTACGACGACGGCACGGGCTTTGATCCGGCGGCGGTAGCACCGCCGTCGGACGCCGGAGGGTACGGACTGCGGGCGATGCGGCAGCGGGTGGAGCAGCTGGGCGGCGCCTTCTCGGTGGAAAGCGCCCCGGGCGAGGGAACTGTTGTGGCGGCGCAAGTGCCGGTCAAACACCTGCCGGTGAAGGGGGAAGAATGAGCGCAATCACCGTGATCCTCGTGGACGACCATCTCGTGGTCCGCAGCGGGCTGAAGGCCCTGCTGGGGACGCAGCCGGACATCGAGGTGGTTGCCGAAGCCTCCTCGGGCGAGGAAGCCCTGGCCGCCGTGGAAGCGCACACCCCCGACGTCGTGGTGATGGACCTGGCCATGGGACCGGGCATGGACGGGATCGAGGCCATCAGGAAGCTCCGCGAACGCAACCGCCGGCAGGCAGTGCTGGTCTTCACCACCTACGATTCCGACGCCGACATCGTCCGCGCCGTGGATGCCGGGGCCATGGGCTACCTCCTCAAGGACGCCGCGCCGGAGGAGATCTTCGCCGCCGTCCGGGGCGCCGTCCAGGGCAAAAGCGTCATGAGCCCGCCGGTGGCCTCCCGCCTGTTCCAGCAGCTGCGCAATCCCGACGAGGTCCTGACCCCGCGGGAGGCCGAGCTGCTGAGCCTCCTCACGGAAGGGCTCAGCAACAGGGAACTGGGGCAGCGGCTGTTCATCTCCGAGGCCACCGTCAAGACCCACCTCGCCCACATCTACGCCAAGCTGGGCGTGGAGACCCGGGCCGCTGCCATCGCCACCGCCATCCGCCGCGAGGGGATGCGCTAGCCGCCTGATGGGCCGTGTGCTCTAAAAGCAACGCTCCCGGCAGCAGGGCTAGACTCGATCCCGTCCAGCCCCGCCCTTCGAGAGGAGCAGCCATGCGCGCCACCATCATCCACGGACCCGGAGACATCAGGGTGGAGGACCGCGACTACCCGGCCATCCAGCTCCCCACGGACGCCGTGGTCCGCGTGACGGCGGCCTGCGTCTGCGGCTCGGACCTGTGGCCGTACCGCGGCGTGAAGCCCGTCCGCCATGCCTCCGCCATCGGCCATGAATTCGTGGGCGTCGTGGAAAGCACAGGCGCCGACGTGTCCACGCTCCGGGCGGGCGACTTTGTGATCGCCCCCTTCGTGGTCAGCTGCGGACAGTGCCCGCAGTGCCTGAACGGCGTCACCGTTGCCTGCGACCACCTCGCCGGCTGGGGCGGAAAGGACGACGCCGGATTCGCTGTGGACGGCGGCCAGGGCCAGGCCGTGCGCGTCCCGCTCGCCGAATCGACGCTCGTCAAGGTGCCTGATATGGGTGAACCGGACGCAAAGCTGCGCAACAGCCTGCTGACCCTCTCGGACGTCATGGCCACCGGGCACCACGCCGCCGTCAGCGCCCAGGTGGGTCCCGGCCGGACCGTTGTGGTGGTGGGCGACGGCGCTGTGGGGCTCTGCGGCGTCCTGGCGTCCCAGCGGCTCGGCGCCGAGCGGATCATCGCGATGTCCCGCCACGCCGACCGGCAGGCCATTGCCCGTGAGTTCGGTGCCACCGACATTGTGGAGGAACGCGGGGACGACGGCGTCGCCAAGGTCCGTGAACTGCTCGGCGGAGTGCTGGCCGATTCGGTGCTCGAATGCGTGGGCACCAAGGAGTCCATGGAGCAGGCACTGCATTCCGTCCGGCCCGGCGGCGCCCTGGGCTTCGTCGGGGTCCCCACAGGCGGCGCGGAGATTCCGCTGCGGTACCTGTTCGACAAGAACATCACCGTGTCCGGCGGAATGGCTCCCGCCCGGACCTACATTCCAGAGCTGCTCAAGGATGTGCTGTCCGGCGCCATCAATCCCGGGCGGGTGTTCGACGTCGAGATGCCCCTGGAGGACGCGCCCGAAGCCTATAAGGCGATGGATGAGCGCCGGGCCATCAAGGTGCTCCTGACGCCGTAGAACGGTTGCGCGGGCCCGGCACCAGGTCTACCGTGATCCGCATCAGACACCACCGCCGTCGAGGGAGCCGTCATGGCCGGGTTTGTGCAGATCATCGAATTCCAGACCTCACGCATCGAGGAGATCGAGTCGCTGGGCCGCCCGTCGAGAACCGAGGGAACCACCGCACCGACGTTTCGCCGCATCAGCGCCACTGCGGACCGGGACCGTCCCGGGACGTACTTCACCATCGTGGAGTTCGATTCCTACGAGTCGGCGATGGAGAACTCCAACCGGCCTGAAACATCCGACTTCGCCGCGAAGATGGCGGCCCTGTGCGATGGTCCGCCGGTTTTCCGCAATCTCGATGTGATGTGGGAGGACACCGGACAGGAGAAGGAGACCACAGCCTAGGGCAGGGAAACTGCGTCTCCAACTGGCGTTTGCGGACTAAATCTCCCGTTACAGGTGGGACTCCTGATGACGGCAGGTATTGCACGCCCGGCGGATGGCCCATAGGTTGGAGACAGCGGACAACAGTTTCCGTCTCTGCCTGCTGTCGGAGCAGGACCAGAAAAGGGTTACAAAGGAAGTAGCAATGGCAACAGGCACAGTTAAATGGTTCAACGCCGAAAAGGGCTTCGGCTTCATCGCTCCGGATGATGGATCGGCAGATGTATTCGCCCACTACTCGGCAATTGCCACCAGCGGCTACCGCTCCCTGGATGAAAACCAGAAGGTCGAATTCGAAGTGACCCAGGGCCCCAAGGGTCCGCAGGCAGAGAACATCCGCCCGCTGTAACGGCTTATCAAGGACTCCCCTGTACGTGCCCGGCACGCACAGGGGAGTTTTTGCTGTCGGCAGTCTTTTGGCGCAGCACATTTGCACCGCTTTCCGTCGCAAAGCTGCCCCGGTCCCGCGCCGTTCCCGGGAGCACGCCTCCGAAGGCGTCGCAAAGTGGTGCAGAATTGCCGCTGATTGATGCTGTGATGCCCGGTAGAGTGCCGCCATGGATGAAAAAGCGACCCTGCACCATTACCTGCGGACACGGCGCGCCCAGCTCCTCGCCAAGCTCGACGGACTGGGCGAGTATGAGGTCCGGCGGCCGATGACGCCCACCGGCACCAACCTCCTGGGCCTGGTCAAGCATGTGGCCAGCGTGGAACTCGGCTACTTCGGCGAGGTGTTCGGCCGGGCCAGTGACCGGGAGCTGCCCTGGTTCGACGACGGTGCAGCGCCTGACGCGGACATGTGGGCTACCGCTGAGCAGACACGTGCCGAGATCGTGGAGCTGCACCATTTCTCGGCGGCGCACACGGACGCGACCATCGAGGCGCTGCCGCTGGACGCTCCCGGGGTGGTGCCCTGGTGGCGGGAAGAACGCCGGCATGTGACCCTGCACCAGATGCTGGTGCACATGTGTGCCGAGACGGCGCAGCACCTGGGACATGCGGACATCATCCGGGAACTTCTTGACGGCTCGGCCGGGCAGGGGCCGAACGACCCCAATCTTCCGCAACGAGGATCGGCCGAGCAGGCCGCCTACCTGGAGCAGCTGGAGGCCGCCGCGCGGAAAGCGGCCGCGCGTGCCGGGTAGCGTTTGGCTGGGTGACAGGGCTGGCTGACCCGCTGGCTGGCTAGCGCCCCGGCCTGCCGGCCCGGCCTATACGAACGCCGATTTCCCGGTCACGGCGCGGGCCACGATCAGTGAGTTGATCTCGTAGCTGCCTTCGTAGGTATAGAGGATCTCGGCGTCACCGAACAGCTTTCCCATCTCGAAGTCGCTGCTGATGCCGTTGCCGCCCAGCAGGGACCGGCCCAAGGCCACGGAAGCGCGGGCCAGCCGGGTGGTGGTGGCCTTGGCCATCGCCGCCTGGGCCATTTCCAGCCGCCCCTCCTCCTGGATCCGGGCCAGCTGCGCCATCAGGGCCAGCGAAGCCGATGCGTTGCCGAGGATCTCGGCGAGCTGCTGCTGGATGAGCTGGAACCGGGCCAGCTCCTTGCCGAACTGGCGGCGCTGCAGCGAATAGGAGCGGGCAACGTCAAAAGCTGCGAGCTGGATGCCCGCAGCCTGCCAGCCCACCCAGGCCCGGGAATCCCTCAGCAGCTCGTTGGCCTTGGTGAAGTCGGTCGCCCCGGGAAGCATGTTGGCTTCCGGAATGCGGACGCCGTCCAACTGAATGTCGGCGTTCTGCATGATCCGCAGCCCGATCTTGTTGCTGATCTTGGTGGCCGTATAGCCAGGGCGGTCCGTCTCGACAATAAAGCCTTTGATCTGCTGGTCGGCCGCGTCCCTGGCCCACACGAGCGCGAAGTCGGCGATGGTTCCGGCGCCGATCCAGCGCTTGGCGCCGTCGATGACCCATTCGCCGTCCTCACGCCGGGCCGTGGTGGCCAGTCCGCCTGCAATATCCGAACCGTGCTCCGGCTCGGTCAGCGCGAAGGCCCCCAGCTGGGTGAAGGCGGTCAGGCCTGGCAGCCACCGCTGCTTCTGTTCCTCGGACCCGAGGGCGTCGATCATGCCGACGATCAGTTCGTTGTGAATGCCCACCAGCGCCGACAGGGACACGTCGGCCCGGGCCACCTCAACGTACATGAGGCCCTTGAAGAGAGTGGATGTCCCGTCCGTCTGCAGGCCGCCAAGCCCGTGCTTTCCCAGCTCCGCGAGCAGCCCGAACGGGAACTCTTCCCGGTTCCAGTACTCGATGGACTGGGCGCGAACCCGGGACTGCAGGAACTCCCGGATCTCCAGATAGCGCGTCCGCTCGGCCGGCGGCAGGAGGTCCGCTATGTACATGAGGTCCGCATCGGCAAACGGCGGCGCCGCGCTGCCCGGTTCCCCTGGCGTGGCCTCCCCCGCTGTCACCTCTGTGGGCTGTCCGCTGTCACGTCCTTGTGGCTGCACGGGCATAGATCCCTTCGCTCTTCCAAACCCTTGGATGTCCTAGTATATTGCACAGTGATGTGGATCACTAGGACGTGAATCCCCAGGCGAAAGGTGCCCCATGACAGTCACCGACGACTTCCGTGCCGCACGGGACCAGTTGCTCGCCATGCGCCAGGACTACCGGCAGGCGAGGACCAGCTTTGAATGGCCGCGGCCCACTGAGTTCAACTTCGCGCTCGACTGGTTTGACGGCATCGCTGCCGATCCCGCACGCGGCAACAACCCGGCCCTGGTGATCGTGGAGCAGGACGGCTCCGCCACGCGCCGCAGCTTCGGCGAGCTGTCGGCCCGCTCCAGCCAGGTCGCCACCTGGCTCCGCAGCCAGGGTGTGAAGCGCGGCGACCGCATGATCATCATGCTGGGCAACCAGGTGGAACTGTGGGAACTCGTACTGGCCGGCATCAAGCTGGGCATCGTGCTGATCCCCACCACCACCCTCATGGGTCCCGCGGACCTGAAGGACCGGGTGGAGCGCGGCGAAGCGGGCTGGGCCGCCGTCGGCAGTTCAAACCTCGGCAAGTTTGCCGAGGTGCCAGGCAGCTACCGGCTCATAGAAATCCCCGACGCCGGCACCAGCCCAGGCGCCGCCGCCGCGGCGGCGCTGCAGTATGCAGACTCCACCGCCGCCCCCGGCGACTTCACGCCCGACGCCCCCACCCTGGCGGACGAGACCCTGCTCCTCTACTTCACCTCGGGCACCACCTCCAAGGCCAAGCTCGTGGAACACACCCACACCTCCTATCCGGTGGGCCACCTGTCCACGATGTACTGGATCGGGCTGGAACCGGGCGACGTGCACCTCAACGTGGCTTCGCCGGGCTGGGCAAAACACGCGTGGTCCAACCTGTTCGCCCCGTGGATTGCCGAGGCATGCGTGTTCGTCTACAACTACGACCGCTTCGACGCCAGGGCCCTCATGGAGCAGATGGACCGCGAGAAGGTCACCAGCTTCTGCGCACCGCCCACCGTCTGGCGGATGCTCATCCAGGCCGACCTCACCCTCCTGAAGAATCCGCCCACCAAGGTTGTGTCGGCCGGCGAGCCGCTCAACGCGGAGGTCATCGGCCAGGTCCAGCGCGCCTGGGGACAGACCATCCGCGACGGCTTCGGCCAGACCGAGACCACGGTGCAGGTGGCCAACACCCCCGGTCAGCCGGTCAAGATCGGCGCCATGGGCCAGCCGCTGCCGGGGTACGACGTGGTGCTCGTCGATCCGGCGACAGGAGAAGAAGCGGACGACGGCGAGCTCTGCCTCCGTTTGAATCCCCGCCCCGCCGGGCTGATGAAGTCGTACTACGGCGACCCGGAAAAGACGGCCGAGGCCTTCCGCGGCGGCTACTACCACACGGGTGACATGGCCAGCCGGGACGAGCACGGCGTGATCACCTACGTGGGCCGCGACGACGACGTCTTCAAGTCCTCCGACTACCGGCTCTCCCCGTTCGAGCTGGAAAGCGTGCTCATCGAGCACCCGGCGGTGGCGGAGGCCGCCGTCGTCCCCTCCCCCGATCCGATGAAGCTGTCCGTGCCCAAGGCGTTTGTGGTGCTGGCGGCCGGCCACGAGCCGGGACCCGAACTCGCCGAGGAGATCCTGCGCTACTGCCGGGACCATTTGGCGCCGTTCAAGCGCATCCGCCGGCTCGAGTTCGCCGAGTTGCCGAAGACCATCTCGGGCAAGATCCGCCGGGTCGAGCTGCGGCACAATGAAGAAATCCGGCACAGCGAGGAACTCCGACACGCGGACGGCACGCAGCACAGTGCGGCCGGCGCTCCCCTTCGCCTGGGCACGGAGTACTCCGAAACGGATTTTCCGGGTCTGAAAAGCCAGGGCTGAACCGTGAGCCCGCCATTGCCCCGTGACCCGATTGCCGATGCGCAGCGCAACTGGGAGACCCACGGCTGGGGTGACGTCGCCGCCCCGATGGCCGCCATCACGGCGATCATGCGCACCCAGCAGATCCTGCTGGCACGCATCGAGGGGGCGCTGAAGCCATTCGGGCTGACCTTCGCCCGCTACGAGCTGCTGGCGCTGCTCAGCTTCGCCAGGAGCGGCGCCCTGCCCATGAACAAGGCGAGCGCCCTGCTCCAGGTCCATCCCACCTCGGTGACCAACGCCGTCGACCGCCTCCAGACCGCGGGACTGGTGGTCCGCTCACCGCACCCCACCGACGGGCGCACCACGCTCATCGAGCTCACGGCCGAGGGCCGCACGCTGGCAAAACGGGCGACGGCGGTACTCAACACAGAGGTTTTCGCCCGGTCCGGCTTTGGTGAACAGGACGTAGACCAGCTCATCAGGATCCTGGGCGATTTCCGCCGCGGCGCCGGCGACTTTACGGGCTGACCGGCTTCACAGGCTGCCGGTCCGGGTGGCTTGCCGACGGCCGCTGGAGCTCCTGGACGAAAGTGTCCAGCAAGGCCGCCTGCTGTGGGCTGTTGGCGAGCTGCACGAGGTCGGCGGCAGTGCTGGCCACCTTGATGTTGGTGTCCTGGCTGTACTTGGCCAGCAGCTCGAAGGCGGCGTCGGAACCAATCCGCAGGACGCCCATCAGGATGCCCTTCGCCTGTTCAATGGTGCTCCGCGTGCCGAGGGCACCTTCAACCGCTTCCCGTGCCGCCTGTTCCGTTTCCCAGTGCAGCGTGCTGGTCAGGTCCACGATGAACCCCTCTACCGCAACGAGCCTGCCGTCCTGGACGAGCGCCTCGCCGGCGGTGAGGACACGGTGTTCCCGCACGCGCGCATCGATGATGCGGTGGTAGGTGCAGAAGAATCCGCCCGCCTCGCAGGCCGCCGTAAAGATGTCGTGGCATCGGTCCCTGTCATCCGGGTGCTTGTGGGCGTAGAGAAGCTCCACGGTGGGCACGATCTCGCCGCGGCGGTAACCGTGGAGCGTGTACAGCTCGTCCGACCACTCGAGCCGCCCCGAAATGGCGTCATAGTGGAACGTGCCGGCAACACAGCCGTCCGGCCCAACGGCGCTTGAGTACGCCCGCACGGTTTTCGGAAGGCTCATAGCGGCGCCCTGTCGCCCTACCCGGCCAACCCCTGGCACTGGAGGGGCATGCGCTTGGACAGGGGGCGGACAGCAGCGTGCGGGCGCGAACCGAAGTGGCGTTCCGCCGGTGCCGTGGCCAGCTCTTTCACATGCCCCATTCCGGCGTACTCGCGCACGGCGGCAATGCCCTCAACCGCGGCCGCCTTACTGGGAAAAGCCCGGGACACGGCCATGACAGTGCCGTCCGGGGCGGTGAGCTGGAATCTGAATGAAGCCTCTGCGTCAGTGAAGAGTTCGAACATGCCAGCCATTTAGCCCTCCTGGATCCGGGAACACGGCGTCCGGGACGCCGTCGTCGCCGGAAGCAGCTGAGGTTTCTCTCCTTGCCGCTCCCGCGGATGAGCCGGGGCGGTAATTGAGGAATTTATGAAATTGTGAACTAGTTACGGGTCTTTGGCAAGGCCTGTCCAGTACCGCTGCCCTGCCTTCGCACGCCCCGCAGGACGGGCTCCTGACAAAAAATCACCCGGTTCGTCGGGGACAGACCGTTCTGTCTCTATACTTAGGTCTATACGCCTTGGGGGCACCAGTTTGGCGGGCCGGGCAATATCTGGCTGCAACATCTGGCAAGCAACAGTGGAAGGAATCCATAATGGGTGACATGCCCGACGGCGTGATCCACACCGAGGTTAAGGCCGACCTGTTTAAGTCCATGGGCCACCCTGCACGCATCCTGGTCCTGGAGATGCTGGTCAGCGGCCCGGTGACCGTGAGCAACCTGCGGGACTGCACCGGCCTCGAGGCCTCGAACCTCTCCCAGCACCTCGGCATCCTGCGGCGCCAGCGGCTGATCGTTCCGTCCCGGAAGGACGGCCGCCTGTTCTACGAACTGACGTCCCCCGAGGTACGTGAAGTCCTCGAGGCGGCCCGCGGCCTGCTGGGCACCATCCTCGACGGCGGCCTGCGGCAGCAAAACGGCGAATCTGACGGCGCCCCCGGCGCGACGCCGGCATCCGCCCTTACGCCCGTAGCAGGGCCCGCAGGCTAGCTAAACCAGCCCGGCTTTTAGGCCGGATCGGCGACGGCGGCCGGTGCGGAATGCCCGAAAAGCCAGGCTGCGACGTCGCTCCTCAGGACAACGTGCGGGCTGCCGGTTCCGCTGACACTTCCGGCCGGAACGTAATAGCCACGGCCGCCGCCGGGACCGCCGGCAGCCCTGTCCAGCGCCTCCACGATCCGGCGGCTCAGGTGTCCCTGCGGGCCTGTGGCGTGGATTTCTTCAAGCTCGGCTGCGGTGAGCCGTCCCAGTACAGCAGCGATGTCGGCCACGATCGTTCCCCTTTTCAAACGTTTGCCTGAATAAACACTTTTGCCTGAAGTGCAAGGCTAGGCCATTACGATTAACTGCGGGTGAAATCCGGGCGGCAATTTTGCGTCCGTCCCCTGCCCCGGTTGGAGTTTTTGTCCAGATATCGCGGGCAAAAGTGCCTTTAGAGGCCGATATCTGGACAAAAACTCGATGGGCCGTGTGGGTGTGGCCGGATTTAGGAAATAGGGGGCTAGTAAATAGGAGCGGGCTAGTAGAGGAAGATATCGATCCACGCCCTGTTGTGCGCGTGGAGCAGCACCAGGAACAGCACGAAGTCGAAGAGCAGGTGCACGCTCACGATGTACGACAGGGACTTGGTGGCGGTAAAGATGCGGGCCTGCAGCAGGGCGAACGGGTAGATGAAGAACGGCGCCCAGGCCTTGAACCCCAGTTCCCACAGGAAGGACGTGAACAGCACAGCCTGCAGCAGGTTGGCCTGCCAGTCGGGCAGGTGCCGGCGCAGCAGCGCGAAGCAGGTGCAGATGAAGAACAGCTCATCCCAGATGCCCAGGGCGTTGGTGCCGACGAACAGCCGTGCGATGCCCTCGGGGTCGTGCACGGCGGGCCAGTTCATATAAACCCCGGTCCGGATCATGTAGACGGGCAGCAGGGCGTAGCCAATCACCACGACGGCGGGCAGGTACCACTTCTCCGCATGCGTCCATTTCTGCCCGGTCCGGACCGGAAACACCACCGCATGCTCTTTGGTGACGAACCGCGAGACGGCGTAGGGGATCCCCACCGCCGCGATCATGGCCGAGCCCATGACGATCATGTGCGAGGTGCTGACGTCGGTGGTGATCGGCACGGCGCTGATGATGGCCACCCCGGCCGCAATCAAGCTCAGGTCGCGGAACAGCAGGCGGTCCATCAGGACTGCGACCACGAGCGCCGCCGCGAGCAGGGCATAACCGGGCAGGCTCTGGTCCAGCGCGAACAGGACAAAGCCCGCCAGCGAGACCATGGCTGCCGGGACAACGCGCAGGGAAGTCCCCTTGACGGTGCGTTCCCCGGTCAGCCCGGCGCTCACCGGTGCCTGAACTCCGGCTGGCGCTTCTCCGTGAAAGCGGCCATGCCTTCCTTCTGGTCCTCGGAGGCGAAGAGCGAATGGAACAGCCGGCGTTCAAACAGCACACCCTGCGCCAGCCCCGTCTCGAAGGCCGCATTGACGGCTTCCTTGGCCAGCATGGCGGCCGGCTTCGACTTGGACGCGATGACCTCAGCGGCCTTCAGCGCCTCCTCCACGGTGTCCGCGGCGGGCACCACGCGTGCCACCAGGCCTGACCGTTCTGCCTCGTCCGCATCGATGAACCGGCCCGTGAGGATCATGTCCATCGCCTTGGCCTTGCCCACGGCGCGGGTGAGCCGCTGGGATCCGCCCATGCCCGGCACGACGCCGAGGTTGATCTCCGGCTGGCCGAATTTGGCGTTGTCGCCGGCGATGATGAAATCGCACATCATGGCCAGCTCGCAGCCGCCGCCCAGCGCGAAACCGGACACCGCCGCGATCAGCGGAATGCGCAGCCGGGTGAGGTCCTCCCACCCGCGGAACCAGTCGGCGTCGTACATCTCCAGGTAGCCTTTGTCCGCCATCTCCTTGATATCGGCGCCCGCGGCGAAGGCTTTCCCCGAGCCCGTGATCACGACGGCGCCAACCCCGGGATCCGTGTCCATGGCGGAGACCGCGGACACGAGTTCCTCCAGGGTGGTCCTGTCCAGGGCGTTCAGCGCCTCGGGCCTGTTCAGGGTGACGAGGCCGACGCGCCCGCGGCGCTCCACCAGAATGTTCCCGTAGTCGTGCGTCATCCATTCCCCTCACGTGGTTGGTGCGTCCTGCAACGTTGGTAAGTCCTGAAACTAAGCCTACTGTCCTGACTTGTCCCGGATGTCGGTGATGATGCCGGAGAAATCCCTGCCCGCCCCGCCCTCCGCGGCAAAGGCGTCGTAGATCTCGGAGGCCAGGGGGCCCATCCGGGCAGCCACGCCGGTGGACTGGAGGGCGTTCAGCGCCAGCCGGAGGTCTTTGGCCATCAGGGCTCCGGCGAACCCCGGCTGGTAGTCGCGGTTGGCCGGGCTGGTGGGCACGGGCCCGGGGACGGGGCAGTTGGTGGTGAGGGCCCAGCACTGCCCCGACGCCGCGGAGGCGACGTCGAACAGGGCCTGGTGCGTCAGTCCCAGCTTCTCGCCGAGCACGAACGCCTCGCTGACGGCGATCATCGAGACGCCCAGGATGAGGTTGTTGCAGACCTTTGCGGCCTGGCCGGCGCCGTGTTCTCCGCACAGCACCGCGCGTTTGCCCATGACGTCGAACAGGGGCCGCACCGTCTCAAAGTCCTCCGGAAGCGCTCCCACCATGAACGTCAGCGTCCCGGCCTCGGCCCCCACCACGCCGCCGGAAACCGGAGCGTCCACGGAGCGGTGCCCGGCGTCGAGCGCCAGCCTGGCGGCCTCCCGCGCCTCGTCCACGTTGATGGTGGAGCAGTCCAGGAACATGGTGTCCGGCGCCGCGGCGGCCAGCAGCCCGGGCTCCCCGTCCGCGCCCCGGTAGGCGTCCAGCACATGCTGCCCGCTCGGGAACATCGTGAGCACCACGTCCGCCCCCAGGATGGTTTCCGCGGCACTCGCGGCAACCGTAATGCCATGCTCCCGGGCGGCGTCCAGCGCGGCTGGCACCACGTCGAAGCCGATGACGTCGTAGCCTGCCTTGACCAGGTTGACCGCCATGGGACCGCCCATGTGGCCAAGTCCCAGGAAGGCAATGCGCGGTTTTGCACCTTCAGGCCGCGATACGCCAGGCACGGTTGCTTCCTCAGGCACAGTTGCTTCTTCAGGCATGGTCCGACTCCCTCTCCCACAGCACCAGTTCCCGGTCCCCCAGCGGCGCGAAGTAGCGCTCGACGTCGTCCGCGCGCACTTCCTGCAACGTGGCCGGCTGCCACCGGGGGTTGCGGTCCTTGTCCACCACCTGCGCCCGGATCCCCTCGCGGAAATCCGGTCCGGCGAGGCAATGCAGCCCCACCCGGTACTCCTCGGCCAGCACCTGGTCGAGCGTCAGGCCGCGGGACCTGCGCAGCGACGCCAGGGTCACCTTGACCGAGGTGGGCGACTTCGCCTCGATGGTGTCGGCGGCCGCCGCGGCCTCCCCGCCCGCGGCGCGCAGCCGCCGGACGATGTCCTCGGCGTCGTCCGTTGCATAGCAGGCGTCGATCCAGTCCCGCTGCCCCTCCAGCGCCGAGGCCGGCGGCTTTTCGGCAAAACGTACGACGGCGGCTTCCGCGCTTTCGGTTTCCAGCGCCGCCGCGAGCTCCGCGAGGCTGCCCGAGGGGACAAAGTGGTCCGCGAGTCCAAGGAACAGGGCGTCCGCCCCGCTCAGGTGCGCCCCGGTGAGGGCTGCATGGGTGCCCGATTCCCCGGGTGAGCGAGACAGCAGAAGGGTCCCGCCGACGTCGGGCACGAACCCGATGGTGGTCTCCGGCATCCCCGTCCGGGTCCGTTCGGTGACGATGCGGAGGGAGCCGTGCGCGGAGATGCCCACGCCGCCGCCCAGCACCAGGCCGTCCATAAATGCCACGTACGGCTTGGGGAACTTCTCGATGAGCGAATTCATCCGGTATTCGTCCGCCCAGAAGCCGGCCGTCTCGTCGCCGCCCGCGAGGATGTCCCGGTAGATGGCCACGATGTCCCCGCCCGCGCACAGTCCGCGGTCGCCGGCTCCCCGGACCAGCACCGTGGCCACCGTGTCATCGTCCGCCCAGGCGGTGAGCTGCTCCAGGACGGCGGCGACCATGCCCGCAGTGAGCGCGTTGACGGCCTTGGGCCGGTTGAGCGTGACCACCCCCAGTCTGCCCCGCTGTTCGAACAGCACCTCCGGATCGGGAACCGCGTCCGGTTCCGAGGGTGCAGGCGTCGAGTTCGGGGCAGGTTCAGTCATCAGCTTCCTTCCGGCATGATGAAGCTGGCGCCCTGCCGGATGCCGGAGGGCCAGCGCGAGGTCACGGTCTTGGTCTTGGTGTAGAAGCGGAACGCATCGGCGCCGTGCTGGTTGAGGTCGCCGAATCCTGACGCCTTCCAGCCGCCGAAGGTGTAGTAGGCAATGGGCACCGGGATGGGGACGTTGATGCCTACCATGCCCACCTGTACCCTGCTGGCGAAGTCCCGGGCGGCATCCCCGTCGCGGGTGAAGATGGCCACGCCGTTGCCGAACTCGTTCTCGCTGCAGAGCCGCAGGGCCTCGTCGTAGTCGGACGCGCGGAGGACGCTGAGCACGGGGCCGAAGATCTCCTCGCGGTAGATCTTCATGTCCTTGGTGACGTTGTCGAACAGCGTGGGGCCAACCCAGAAGCCGCCGTCGTAGCCGTCCACGGCCAGGCCGCGGCCGTCCACCAGGAGCGAGGCGCCCTCCTCCTCGCCGGACTTGATGTAGCCCTCGATCCGCTCCTTGGCGGCCGGTGTCACCACGGGACCGAAGTCGGAGTCCTTGGCCGTGCTGTGGCCAACCTTCAGGGATTTGATCCGCTCCTGCAGCCGCGCCACCAGGTTGTTCGCGGTCTCCTCCCCGACGGGGACGGCCACGGATACCGCCATGCAGCGTTCGCCGGCCGACCCGTAGCCGGCCCCGATCAGGGCGTCGGCGGCCATGTCCAGGTCCGCGTCCGGCATGACCACCATGTGGTTCTTGGCGCCGCCGAAGCACTGGGCACGCTTTCCGTGGGCCGCCGCTGTGGCGTAGATGTACTGGGCAATCGGGGTGGAACCCACGAAGCCGATCGCCTGCACCCGCGGATCCTCAAGCAGCGCGTCCACTGCCTCCTTGTCGCCGTTGACCACGTTGAACACCCCGTCCGGCACCCCCGCCTGGGAATAGAGCTCGGCCAGCCGCAGCGGCACGGACGGATCGCGTTCGGACGGCTTGAGGATGAACGCATTGCCGGCCGCGAGCGCCGGACCTGACTTCCACAGCGGGATCATGGCTGGGAAGTTGAACGGCGTAATGCCGGCAACCACGCCCAAGGGCTGGCGCATGGAGTGCACGTCGATGCCCGAGCCGGCGTCGTCCGAGAACTCGCCCTTGAGCAGGTGCGGGGCACCGGCAGCGAACTCCACCACCTCGATGCCGCGCTGGATGTCGCCCCTGGCGTCGGCGAGGGTCTTCCCGTGCTCCGAGGACAGCAGGGCCGCGAGCTCATCCATGTTGTCGTTGACGAGGTCCACGAATTTGAGCAGGATGCGGCCGCGCCGCTGGGCGTTCATGGCGCCCCACTCCGGCTGGGCCTTTTCGGCGTTCGCGACGGCGTTGCGGACTTCCTCCGCGGCCGCCAGCGGCACCTTCGCCTGGACCTCCCCGGTGCAGGGATCAAAGACATCGCCGTACCGGCCGGACGTGCCGTCGACCCGCCGGCCGCCAATGTAGTGGGAAAGTTCGCGAACCATGGATGCTCCTTTGCATGACCCCGGTCATCTCTGGTGCTGAATCTACTCGGACTTCCTACTAAATTCCAGAGTCCCAAAGGCGGGCTTGGCAACCGCGCGGGCCGCCGCCGCCGGGAGTCCCATCCGCGGCCAAGTTCGGTAAGTTAGGACTGTGAAGATAGCTACCTGGAATGTGAACTCGCTGCGTGCCCGTGCCGACCGTGTGGAGGCGTGGCTGCAGCGCTCCGACTGTGACGTCCTGGCCATTCAGGAAACCAAGTGCAAGGACGACAACTTTCCGTGGGAGCTCTTCGAGCGCATGGGCTACGAGGTGGCGCATTTCGGCGTCAACCAGTGGAACGGTGTGGCTATCGCCTCGCGGGTTGGCCTGGAGGACGTCGAACGCGGTTTCACGGACCAGCCGCACTTCGGCAAGGCAGGCAAGGATCCGGTCCAGGAAGCCCGCGCTATGGCCGCGACCTGCGGCGGAGTCCGGGTGTGGAGCCTCTACGTGCCCAACGGCCGCTCCCTCGACGACGAGCACATGCCCTACAAGCTCAAGTGGCTTGATTCCCTGAAGAACCACGCTGCCCAATGGATCTCCGAGGACCCGTCCAAGCAGGTGGCGCTGATGGGCGACTGGAACATCGCCCCCACGGACGACGACGTCTGGGACATCGACCTGTTCCTCACCCAGGGCTACACCCATGTCAGCGAACCGGAGCGCGCCGCGTTCCGCGCCTTCGAGTCGGCGGGCTATTCCGACGTCGTGCGCCCGCACACCCCTGGCCCGGGCGTCTACACGTACTGGGACTACACCCAGCTGCGCTTCCCCAAGAAGGAGGGCATGCGGATCGACTTCGTGCTCGCCTCGCCGGCCCTCGCCTCGCGGGTTTCCGGAGCGTCGATCGACCGCGAGGAACGCAAGGGCAAGGGCGCATCCGACCACGCACCGGTGATTGTGGAACTGACCGACTGATGGAGGCCGACGGCTGATGACAGGCAGGGATTCATGACGGGCAACCTATACCGGGGCCAGGCCGGGCTCCCGTTTTCCTCCACGCTGCGCGTTTATGAGCCGCTGGACGCGTTTCCCGAGGAACAGCGCCCCGCCATCAAGTCAGCCGGTGAGCGGGCGGTGTCCCGCGCCGCGGTCGAAAACGCGGAGCTGCTGGCCTCCCTGGGCCGGATCACCCGGCCCGGCGGCGATCCGTTCCCCACCGGGCGGACCGACCTGGTGCGCGTCACGCGCGCTCCGGGCGTCCCCGTGGAGGAAAACGGCAAGGAAGGCTCGGAGGAGGAAACGGCCGACGGCGTCGCGCTGCTTTACTGCCCCAGTCAACTGGTGCTTCGGGCCGGGCTGGCGGCAAACGCGCTGATCGAGGGCATCCACGGGCCCCTGGCCGAGCTGCTGATCCCCGAGGAGCAGCGCGACCGGCACCAGGAACGCATCGACCTGGTCAACGCACGCGACGGCGTCACCCGCGTGCACACCCGCGCCTCCACCTGGGGCATCCCCTTCAGCTGGTTCTCGCTGTTCCTCGAGTCCGACCCGCAGGACGTCGTCGAGGCCGGGGGCAGGATCCTCACCGTGCGGGTATGGACGCCGATCTCCGATGCCCTCGACCGGGTGCGCTACGCCGTGGCAAACCTGGCCCTCGCAGCGCCCGACCTGGACATGCTGGACGACCTGACGCAGCTCACCGAATGGCTGGAGCTCTTCCACGCGGACTCCATGGTAGAGCTGGACTACGGCGCAGTGGCGGACAAGGTCTACCCGGACGACTCTCCCATGGACGTGCGGCTGGGGATCGAATGCCTCGCGGAGGGCGACATGACCGGCGCGGCCGCCGCCTACCGCCGGCTTGCCTCGCGCTGGATCCCGATCCGCCAGCTGGCCCGGGCTTCCTAAGCGGCAGGGCACCCAAGGTGCCCGCTGTGAAAGGTGCGCTGCTAGGAAGACCGGGGCGGCGCCGTCGTGCGTCTGACAATCAGGCGGTGCGGTGCGACGGAGGACTGCACGGAACCGGTGATCCCCAGGAGTTCGTCGAGCAGCATCTTGGTGCCAAGCTCCGCCTGCTCATCGGGGCGCTGCCCCACCGTGGTGAGGCCGATGGCGTCGGAAAAGTCGTGGTCGTCGATGCCGATCACGGACAGGTCCTCGGGCACCCGGACGCCCACCCGGTTCGCTTCGAAGATGACCCCCATGGCCATTTCATCCGACGCGCAGAAGATGGCGGTCGGCTTCTCGCCCGGCTGGGCCCACAGCCGCCGGAATGCCTCCTGGCCGCTGCGGACGGTGAAGTCCCCCCACTCGTCCCACTCGGGCCGGACTTCCAGGCCCGCGGCTGACATGACGTCCTGGAAGGCAAGGATGCGGACCCGGGGAACGTCGAAGTTGAGGTCCGTTTCGTCGTCGCCGTGCAGCAGCGCGATGTCCCGGTGGCCGAGCCCGATCAGGTGCTTGACCGCGGTGGACGCCGCGGCGTAGTCGTCGATGCCGATGTAGGCACATTCCTCGACGTGGCCGCCCACCACCACCAGCGGAATGTCGATCTTCTGCAGATGGTCCAGCTCATCGCGCGTCAGTGCCATACAGAGCACCAGGAGGGCGTCGATCTGCTTGTAGACCATGGTCTTGCTGAAGAGCCGCTCGCGGTGGCTGCCGTGGCCGCCGAGGTTGAACAGGGAGAGGTTGTACTGCCGGGCGTGCAGCTCGCGGTCCGCACCCTCGATGGCCTTCGAGAAAAACCAGCGGCTCACAAAGGGAGCCAGCACGCCAATGGTTTTGGTGCGCCCGGTGGCGAGGCCGGACGCCGACGACGACGCGACGTAACCGAGCGCCGCGGCCACCTCCAGGATTTTCTCCCGGGTGGCCGGGGAGACGCGGGGCAGCCCGCGGACGGCCCGTGACACGGTTGCCGTGGATACACCTGCGGCCGCGGCCACGTCTTCGATGCTGACTCCTGAGTGGCCACCGCGCTGTGCCCGTTCAGTAGTGCGCGCCACGATGTCCTCTCTATCCCCTCATGCAGATCTCCGCCATGCTGTTTGCCCGGCGGCAAGAATCCATTTTAGTCCGGCCGGCCTCACCTGCGGCGCGTGGCCGTGCGGGCCGGAAGGCGCCTGCGGAGCCTGACCATGCCATACAGTGCCAGCAGCGTGGCCAGCAGACCCAGCGCCCACCAGACAGCGGGCTGCGCCGTCACCTCCATCCAGACGGTGACGACGAGCAGCACCACAGCCCAGAAGCCGAGGAATCCGATGATGATGTCGAAGTCCTCGCCGGAGCGGACGCGCTTGGGCGCGACCGGCTCCGGCTTCCCGTTCTGTGGCGCTGCTCCGTGCGTCACTTGACAGCGCCCGCCGTCAGGCCGGCAACAATCTTGCGCTGGAACACCAGCACCAGGATGACCAGCGGGATGGTGACGATGGTGCCCGCGGCCATGATGGCCGTGTACGGGACCTGGTTCGGCTGGGCGCCGGCGAAGTTGGCGATGGCCACCGTTACCGGCTGGGTTGCATCGCTGGACAGCTGGCTGGCGATCAGGAATTCATTCCACGAGGAGATGAACGCCAGGATCGCCGTGGTGAAGATGGCCGGTGCGGCGAGGGGCATGATGACCTTGCGGAAGGCCTGGCCCTGCGTGCAGCCGTCCACCCGGGCCGACTCCTCCAGCTCCCACGGCATCTCCCGGAAGAAGGAGGTCATGGTGTAGACGGTCAGCGGCAGGACGAACGAAATGTTAGGGATGATCAGCGCCTGGTAGGTGCCCATCCAGCCGATGTTGGTGAACAGCTGGAACAGCGGGGTGATCAGGGCAACGCCGGGGAACATGGACGCTCCCAGGATGAAGCCCAGCACCAGGAACTTGAACCTGAAGTTCAGCCGAGCGAGTGCGTACGCCGCGAAAACACCGATGATCAGCGACACGAGTGTGACGACGCCGCCGATGAAGACGCTGTTCAGCAGGGCCTGGCCGAACCGGTTGCCGAACGAGGTGTCGAACGCGGTGTTGAAGTTGTCCAGCGTGACATGGCTGGGCAGGATGGAGGTGTCGTAGGTGAAGCCCACCTCGCGGAACGCCGTCACCACCATCCAGTACGCCGGTGCCAGGCACCAGATCAGGATGACGGCGGCGCTGATGTAGGTCCTGCCCTGCGCCCACTTTTCCTTGTTCTGCGCCTTGCGGCGGCCTCTGTCCTGCTCCGCCCGCAGGCCGGTGGCGGAGGTTGTCGCGGCGGTCATTTCTTCCCCTTACCTGTGGCGCCGCTCTGTTCAACAACATTTGCGCCGAGGAACCGGACAAAGATGAACGCGACAAGAAAGATGATGATGAAGGTGATAGTGGACAACGCTGCGGCCGCATTGAACCCTTGTCTGATCTGGTTGATCACCAGGATCGACAGGGTGGTGGTGTTGTTCGCGCCGCCCGTCAGGATGTACGGGAGGTCGAACATGCGCAGCGCATCCAGCGTGCGGAAGAGGATGGCCACCATCAGGGCGGGCTTCACCAGCGGCAGCGTGATCAGCCGGAACCGCTGCCATGCGGTGGCGCCGTCCACCTTCGCGGCCTCGTAGACCTCGGCCGGGATCATCTGGAGTCCGGCGAGGATCAGCAGGGCCATAAACGGGGTTGTCTTCCACACGTCCGCGATGACCACCGCCCACTTCGCCGGCCACTCGCTGCCCGTCCACAGGATCGTGGTGTTGAACAGCTTGTTGGCGATGCCTTCGAACGCGAAGATGAAGAACCACAGCTTCGCGGTGACGGCGGTGGGGATGGCCCACGGCACCAGCACAGCGGCACGGACCATGCTCCGGCCCCTGAAGGTGCGGGCCATGATCATTGCCATCCAGAATCCCAGGACGGTCTCGAAGGCCACGGTAACGACGGTGAAGAAGAAGGTTGTTGCCGTGGCGGACCAGAACTGCGAACCGAGCGTGCCCGGCGGGCAGGCGACCGAGCCGCCGTCCGGGGTGGCGCACTGCTGGGCGATCCAGTTGACGTAGTTTTGAACGCCGGCGGGCCCGCCTGCGGTGAAGAGGCCGGTGGCAGGATCCAGGCCGGCGTCCTTTTGGAAGGACATCACGATTGCGCTGATGATCGGGTACACGATCACCACGGCAAGGGCGATGATGGTCGGGGCCAGGAGCCACGAGGCCCACTTGCCCTGACTGAGAATCTTGTTGTCCTCACCCACGCCCTTGGGGCCGTGGTGGACCGGGGTGCCGCCCGACGCCGGTGCCTTGACCGGCGTCGAGCCTACTTCGGTTGCCATGGCAGAACTACGATCCTGCACCGGCGGATTCAATGGACTTCTGCATGTCAGACAGTGCAGTGTCCACGGGCTTCTCGCCCTTGATGGCTGAATACGCGTTTTCCTGGATCGCCTTGGTGACCGCCGGGTAGAACGGGGTGACCGGGCGCGGCTTGGCGTTCTCGATGGAGGTCTTCAGCACGGGCAGGTACGGGAGCTTCTTCACCAGGGTCTGGTCCGTGTAAAGCGAACCGAGCACCGGCGCCAGCGAACCCTGGGTGGCGTAGAACTTCTCGGTTTCCTCCGACGTCATGAACTTCAGGAAGTCCAGGGCAGTGGCCTTGTTCTTGGAGTAAACGCTGACGGCGAGGTTGTGGCCGCCGAGCGAGGAGGCGCCGGGGCCGTCCTTGCCGGGCAGCGGGGCGATGCCCAGCTTGTCCTTCACGGCCGAGGAACCTTCAGTGGTGGCAAGGTTGTAAACATAGGGCCAGTTGCGCAGGAAGAGGAGCTTTCCGCTCTGGAACGCCTGGCGGCTCTGCTCCTCCTGGAAGGTGATGCCTTCCTTCGGGATGTTGCCGTCGGCGTAGGCCTTGGCCAGGTTCTCCAGGCCGGCCTTGGCTTCGGCGGTGTTCAGGCTGGGCTTGCCGTCCTGATCCAGGACGGAGCCGCCGGCGGAGTTGATCGCCTCCGAAGCGTTCACGGTCAGGCCCTCATACTTGCTGAACTGGCCGGCGTAGCAACCGATGTTGTTCTGCTTGGCGATGGAGCACATGCCCATCATCTCGTCCCACGTCTTGGGGGCGGTGGGGACAAGGTCCTTGCGGTAGTACAGCAGGCCGCCGTCGGAGGTCTGCGGTGCCGCGTACAGCGTGCCCTTGTAGGTGGCGCTGTCAACGGTCGGCTTCAGCATCGCGGCGGTGTCGAAGGCCATCTTGTCCTTCAGCGGCTGGAGCCATCCCTTGGCTGCGAACTCCGCGGTCCACACCACGTCAACGTCAACGACGTCGTAGCTGGCATCCTTGGCCTGGAAGTGCTGCACGAGGTCGTCGTGCTGCTGGTCCGCCTGGTCCGTCTGTTCCTTGAAGGTCACCTTCTCGTTCGGGTGGGCGGCGTTCCACTTCTCGATCAGCGGGCGGACAACGTTGCTGTTGTCCTTGCCCTGCACGTAGGTGATGGGGCCGCGGCCGTCCAGGTTGTTGGCGGCGTCGCCTCCCCCGGCACCGCCGCCCGTGGTGCTACCCCCGCCGCCGCCGCCACAGGCAGACAGGGTCAGAGCGAGCACGCCGGCAGTGGCAACCGGGAGTAAGAACTTAGGGGTTTTCATTGGCTGGAGACTCCTCGCTGAGTGACATGGAAATCAATCGTGCGGTTGATGTGGTGACTGTCACACTAGTAACGTTGCCCGAAGATATGCAAGCGTTTACACCTAATTGTTACCGGAGAGGCAACCATGACCCACCGCCCGATCAGCACGCCGGCTTCCGAGACAGCAGCGTGGTGGGCCCACGCTGCTGTCTACCAGATTTATCCGCGTTCCTTTTCTGACGGGAACGGTGACGGCATGGGTGACCTGCCCGGCGTCACGGCACGCCTGCCCTACCTGCAGCAGCTCGGTGTCGACGCCGTATGGCTCTCGCCGTTCTACCGGTCCCCGCAGGCCGACGGCGGCTACGACGTCGCGGATTACCGGCAGGTGGACCCGGCGTTCGGCACGCTGGCCGACTTCGACGCCATGCTGGACGAGGCCCACAGCCGCGGGCTGAAAGTGATCGTGGACCTGGTGCCCAACCACACGTCCGATGAACATGTGTGGTTCCAGGAGGCGCTGGCGGCGGAACCCGGCTCGGCCGCCAGGGAGCGCTACATGTTCCGGCCGGGGAAGGACGGGGTCCCCGGCTCCGGCGACGGCAACATCGCCCCGAACAACTGGAAATCCATCTTCGGCGGGCCGGCCTGGACGCGGACCACGAATGCGGACGGCTCCCCCGGGGACTGGTACCTCCACCTGTTCGACACGAAGCAGCCGGACCTGAACTGGGAAAATCCCGAGGTCTGGGAGGAGATGCGTTCCGTGCTCCGCTTCTGGCTGGACCGGGGCGTGGACGGCTTCCGCGTGGACGTGGCCCACGGGATGGTGAAGGAGGCCGGCCTTCCGGACTGGGAAGGCGTGGCTGCCATGGTGGAAGGCGCCGCAGAAGCCGCCCACGTCACGGATCCCCCGGGCGCCCACGGCGAGGCAGTTGAGCCGCATACCGCGCACGCTGCGCCGGCGGGTCCGACGGGCAACGCCGCCGGCTCTGCCGCGGAACACGAGCCCGTATCGCCGCTGTACCCGCCGTCGCCCTTCTTTGACCAGGACGGCGTCCACGACATCTACCGGGACTGGAACCGGGTCCTGGCTGGGTACGACGGCGACCGCATGCTGGTGGCCGAGGCGTGGGTTGAACCCGCGGAGCGGCTCGCCCGGTACATCCGCCCGGACGAGATGCAGCAGGCCTTCAACTTCGACTTCCTCCTGGCCGGCTGGGACGCCCAGCGGATGGCGGTGGCCATCGAGGATTCCCTCCAGGCCGCCGCGTCCGTGGGGGCGCCGTCTACCTGGGTACTCAGCAACCATGACACGGTGCGCCATCCGAGCCGCTTCGGCCTGCAGGACCCCACAACCTTCCCGAAGGGCATCGCCGCCGAGGACGAGCAGCCCGATGCAGCCCTGGGCCTGGCCCGTGCCCGTGCCGCCACGCTGGTGTCCCTTGCCCTCCCTGGCTCGGCGTACATCTACCAGGGCGAGGAGCTTGGCCTCCCCGAGCACACCACGCTGCCGGCCGAGGCCCGGCAGGACCCCACGTTCTTCCGGACCAACGGCATCGAGCGCGGACGGGACGGCTGCCGGGTGCCGCTCCCGTGGAAATCCGGAGCCCCCGGGTACGGCTTCGCGGCGGCCTCCTCAGCAAAGGATCCGGCCGCCCCGTGGCTGCCGCAGCCCGAATCCTTCGAGGATCTGGCCGCGGACCGGCAGGACGGCGTCAAAGGCTCGACACTGGAGCTGTACCGCTCGGCGCTTGCGGCGCGCCGGAGCCACGGGCTGGGGTCCGGAACATTCTGCTGGGCGGACAACCACGATCCCGAGCTGGGCGTCCTCGCCTTCGTGAACCGGGACGTCCTGGTGGTCGCCAACACGGGGGCGGATCCCACGCCCATCCCGGACGGCTACCGTGTGGCGCTGTCCAGCGCACCGGCATCCAGCGCCCAGGAATCCGGCGCCGAAGAATCGGGCGCTGACGACGCCGTCGTCGCACCCAACAGCGCGGCCTACCTCGTGGCCGGCTAAGCAGGCCGGCCGTTTCCGGCGGAAAGAGCTAGCGGACCCGCTCGGCGCGGCTGAAGCGGGTCCGCGCCCCGGCCGCGATGTGCACCAGGACCGGCGTGCGCTGGCCTACCACGGCGCTGAGGGCGTCAACCAGGTCCGCCGCCTCGGCAGCGACGGCCTGCGGAGAAACACCGGGCCGTGGATGCAGGCGCAGCTTCAGCGCGGGCTGGCCCTTCACGTCGTAGATCGAGACCGTGGCTCCGGCGAGGTCGGGACGGTCGGCCAGGGCGTTCTTAAGTGCCTGTTCGGCCACTCCGCCGCCGATCCGGATGTCGCCGGGAACCCCGCCCGGGTCCTCTGCTGCCAGCAGGAGGTCGGTGCGGCCCTTGCCCTGCTGGGCGATCCACGCGACCATGAGGCCGATCAGCAGCACCACCGCGAGGGCCAGGACGATCCACAGCCAGCTCCCCTGCCGGCCGGGGAACTGTGTGCCCTCGAAGACCGCCGTGGCGTTGTCCGACACGCTTTTGGACCAGGAGTGCCACCACACCGCGACGGCGGGGACCGCCGCCAGGAGTACCAGCAGCACGCCGATCACCAGCAGTTTGAGGCCAAGAATGCCGAGCAGGATCCGGTTCAGAAGCCTGGGTGTGCCGTTCACGCGCCCACCACCCCGGAGGTCGACAGATTAACGGTCACCTGCGGCATGGGCGACGGTCCCATCGCCTGCAGTTCGTCCTCCACCGCCTGCAGGATGGCGTTCTCACTGACGGGCACACCGGAGGTGGGGCGGACGTTGACCACTACCTGCCGCTGGGAAACCACCACCATGACCTGTTCCTGCGTGACATTGGCCGCCAGGCGGGCGCTCCGGGCAAGCGCCGCGGCGATGACCTCGTCATCAACCACCACAGCAATCCGCCGGTCGGCGAGCAGATGCCTGGCCCGGCGCCCGGGCAGGACCGCGTTCAGGAAAAAGAAGAGGCCTGCAGCGGCGGTCACGGCTCCGGCAGCACCCAGCAGCAGCGGCGGCACGCCCGACGGGAGTGCCACGATCCGCTCGGCTGCCGTCTGCGGGTCGATGAGCCAGGGCGGCTGGCCAATGGCGCGTACCGCGGATTCAAGGAGCGCGTAAAGGCAGAGCACGATGACCAGAGCCCCGGCGATGACCGACGCGACGGCCCGCGAAGCATGGGTCTCGCGGTGCAGGACGCGGCGCATGTCGATGGCGGCGGCGTGCGCCGCCCCGGAGCCGCCCTGCGCCGGGTCCCCGCCGGCTTCATGCTGCTGTTCGACGACGGAACTCACCGAACCCTGCCCCCTTCCGTGACGTTGGCCCCGCTGATGCGGATGTCCACCCTGCTCAGGCTCGCACCGCTGAGTTCGGTGACCTTGGTGAGAATGGCGGTCCGGGCGTGCACGGTCCTGTCCCAGATGGAGCCGCCCACAGACTGGACGCGCCCCGGATCCCGGAGCACGGCCGTCAGGCTGGGGACCCTGATGGGTGCGACGAGCGACAAAGCCAGCAGGCCGCCGTCGTCCGTCCAGTCGGCGCGCACGTCATGGGCATGGATGCCCAGGGCCTCTGCGGCGGCGGCCCTGGCCAGGCTCGTAAGCGCCTGGGTGCTGATCCTGTTGTGGCCGCTGTACTGCCGGCTGGGCGTAGCTGCCTCGGCTGCCTTGCTCCGGTCGGCTGCCCCGCCCATGTCGGCTGCCCCGTTCATGTGGGCTGCCCCGCTCATGAGGAGGAGCGCCGGCCGCTGATGGCATCGATGACGCTGCGCAGGTCCAGTTTCCCTTCCGCGGCGCGGCCCAGGAGCGCGCCGATTCCCATGAACAGCAGGGAGATCAGGAAGCCCCACAGGCCGAACTGTAGTGACATGAACGCCACGAAGGCGCCGACGGCGATTCCGACAACAGTGGGGCTCACAGGACCGCCTCCCTCTCGGCGACGGCGGGCGCACCCGTCGGCTTCACCGGCGGCGCAATGTAAACGTCGTTGATCTCGACGTTCACCTCGATGACCTGCAGGCCCACCAGCTTCTCAACGGCTGCATAAACGGCTGCCCGCACCTGGTTGGCCAGCGCATGCAGCGGAGCGCCGTAGACCGCTACCAGGGTGATATCGACTGCCACCTGGGTTTCGCCGACCTCGGCGTGCACGCCTGCGGCATGGTCGGAGCTGCCCACCGCATCCCTGATGGCCCCGAGCGCCCGGGAGGAGCCGGTCCCCAGCGAGTACACGCCGGGCACGGCCCGGGCAGCGATGCCGGCAACCTTGGCCACGGCGGTCTCGGAGATTACGGTCCGTCCCCCGGCTGCGGCCGGCGTCAGGGCAGGGTCCGCTCGAACGGCGGCGGTTTGTGGATTCGGGTATTCCATCAGCACTCCCCTTCTGTTGAACACAACCCTATCCCCTAGGCCCGACAACGTCAGGGGCCGGGACCGTCTCCGGGCCCGCGGCGCCCGGCTGAGCCCGGGCGCCCGGCAGCCTAGTGGCAGTTCGCGGACAGCCAGCTGGTCACGGGGGCCATGGCGGCCTCGAACTTGCCGTTGGAGTACACGCTCTGGTCGGTGAGTCCCGCCAGGGCCACGTCCTTCAGCCGCGCGAAGTCCGCTTTCAGGGCCTCCGGCGCCCGCTGGGCCGTCTCGGCCAGTTCCGCCTTCTTCTGCTCCAGTTCCGCCGTCTTGCCCTGGGCAGCAGAAAGGGGCAGCAGGGACGCACCGGTGGCCTGCGTGGAAATGGCGTCGCAGGCCTCGGCCGCGGAGGCGTAGCCGCCGTACGGACCGGAGGCGACACTCGCGGATGCGGTCGGAGCGGCGCTGCTGGCCGCCGTCGTGGACGTTGCAGAGGCCGACGGCGCACTGCCGGCGGCGGGCGCGGAGCAGCCGGTAAGCGCCGCTAGGGCAAGAAGGGCGGTGGCGTACAGCGGGCGGGCAAGATGTTTCACGGTTTCCATTCCTGGAGTGGTTTTGCCGCCTGCGGCGGCCTGGCTGGGCAGCCGAAGAACGCCTGCCCCGTCCCCCGGCGTGCGAGTCTAGCCCGGCCGGCATGCCTCTTTCCAAGTTGACAGGCCGGGTGCACTTTTGCAGTCGCGCGCGTAATTAGCCCTGTATATACAGAGTTGCCGACACGGCAGAAGGCGCCCGGACCCAGATTCACGTCAGGGTCCGGGCGCCTCCCGGTTACTGCTTCAGTGACGGCTTACTTGTAGAGGCCGTTGCCGCCAACGTGGACGTTGGTGGGCAGGTAACCGAACGGGCCGAGGCCGTTCTTGCCGAAGGTGCGGTCGACCTTCGATACGCCGTCCCGGAAGTTGATCTTCACGGTGGGCGACAGGGAGCCGCCGCGGACGCCGTTCACGTTGTCGATGAACGACTGAACGAGGCCGCCCGGCTGCACGTAGTGCGAGTAGGCCTGGAACTGACGGCCGTTCTGGTTCGGCGTCGGGGCTTCCGGGGACTCGGACGGCAGGTTCAGGTCCGTCGGCGAGCCCAGGGCCAGGCCGCTGTTGTTCATCGGCCGGTAGTCGGAGCGGACGCCGTCGCCCACGAAGCCGTAGACGCCGTCGGGGCCGCGCATGCCTGCAGCGTAGGTGAACTGGTGGCTGATGGTGAACAGGTAGTACTTGTTCTTGCCGTTTTCGTTCTGGATGAAGATCTGCGGACGCTCGGTCTGGTCGTTGACGCAGTTGGCGGACAGGATCGGCGGCAGGAAGTGCCACTTGGTGAGGTCCTTGTTGTCAGCCACGGCCAGGCCGACGTTGGCGGTCTGGTAGTAGGCACCCTTGCTGTTGACCTCGTCGAGGTTCTCGGCGTTGGGGTCACCCTTGGCGTAGCCCAGGTCCTCGTTCTTGCAGCGGTAGTCGCCGCGCTTGCCGCCGGTGTTGCCTTCGAACACCATGTAGGTCTTGCCGGGGTGTGCCGGGTCGGCGAAGGTGTACGGGTCGCGGAACGCAAAGCCCGGGTTCTGTGCCTTGTTCTGGTACAGCTTTCCGTCCGGCTCGAGCAGCTTGGTGTGCTGGAAGCCGTCGAAGGTCACGCCGTTCTTGTCGGCGTGGATGTTGCCGAGCGCCTTGGCGATGACGGCGTCCGGCGCGATGCCGCCGCCGCCGGCGTTGCGCTCCTTGACGTCGTAGAACGTGGTGGCCGTGTAGAACACGTTCACGTGGTTGCCCTGCATCAGGCGGGTGGAGCCGGACCATTCGGTGTTGCCGATGGAAGTGTTGTCCAGGAACAGGTGTCCGCCGTAGTTCCACTTGTCCTTGGCCGGATCGGCGTTGGTCTTGCGGAAGAAGTAGCCGATGCGGGCGTTCCAGTGGCGCTGGTCGAAGCCGTAGCCCGCGTGCCGGTCAGCGACGAGCGAGAAGATCACGTCGTAACCCTTGTAGCTGATCTGGTTCGCGTTCTCGTCGGTCAGCGACCAGGTGTCCCAGACCCACACGTCGTCGTTCATGGCGGGGAAGTCCTCGGGGATTTCCGGCATGGTGACGTCCGGGCTCATGGAGTTCTGGCCGGGCTGAACCTTAGAGTCGCTCTGCGCCATGATCTGCTTGGCATCCGCACGGGTCCACTTTGAGGTGAAGTCCGACGCCGGGTCATGTGCCGTCTGGGTGTGGGGCGTCGGCAGGGGGAAGCCCGGAGTCGGCGCCGGCATCTGGGTGCTCGACGGCGGATCCGACGGCTCGTTGGCCTGCGCCGAGGGCACGGCGAGGAAGGCCGTGGCGGCGACAGTGGCCACCAGAGCTGCGGCGGCAGGGCGCCACCGCAGCATCCGGGGGGTGTTGGGGTGCTTGTGCATTTTTTGCTCTTCTCGCGGAGTTACTTTCGTGGAAGACGGGCGGCTGCCCTTGTCCCCCGGACTCCGGAGACCCCGCTGACACGGCATGCGTCATCGAGGACGCCGTTGTGTCGAGGGAGAAAAGGGGGTTTGGGTAGGACCCCCGTTGGGTGATCGGAAATGTCATACATTTCGCGGCCCACACCCAACGGTAGACAACGTTGTCAGCCGAGTTCAACACGGTTTTCGGGGGCTGTCTGCCGGCGGCGCCCCTGTGGTGCAAGCGCTTACATCTCCTTTGCGCGCGCGTGCCCCACTTCAGGAGCGGAATCAAATGTGGCTTCACAAGCGCGTCATCAATGGCATTGCTCACACCCCGGACTGCCGGCGCGGCCGGCCAAAACGGGGCACTCTGATCCGCGACACGCCGCTGCAGCCGGAAATCACGACGCCGATGCCTCCAAAGTGCCCCATGGCGGCTTGCGAGGGAAAGAGAAAGGCTGGTGAACCGGGTCGGAGAACCCGCAAACCCCGGGAAATGAAAAAACCCCGCTGTTCCCAAGGGAACAGCGGGGTTTTAGCTGGTGGCTCCGACCGGCGTCGATCCGGTGACCTTTCGATTTTCAGTCGAACGCTCTACCAACTGAGCTACAGAGCCTAGGTGACGTGTCACCATGACGGCCGGAATTTCTTCCGGCAATCAAAGCGACCCTGACGGGACTTGAACCCGCGACCTCCGCCGTGACAGGGCGGCGCGCTAACCAACTGCGCTACAGGGCCTTGCTATCTTGCTTTCCGCAGTATCGCTACCGCGTTTTTTCAAGGACTCCAGCCTACCAGACTTTTTTGCCTGCTTTGACCACTTCCTTGCGTACCCCCAACGGGATTCGAACCCGTGCCGCCGCCGTGAAAGGGCGGTGTCCTAGGCCGCTAGACGATGGGGGCCTGGACTCAATCTGGCTGAACAAGGGCAAAAATAAAGGGCCGAAGCCTTTCGTTCTTGTCCTTTCGTGTTCCTCCGAACTGGACCTGTAAAACTATAGAGCCTCTCCCCCGAATATCCAAAATCGGCCCTGAGGACCCCCCAACGGCAAGGAAACCAGGGCGCGCCACAATGGCAGTTTCTTGGCTAGACATGGCCGATTTCCGCCAGCCACGGCGCGGGCAACGGGGCTAGATTGGCACCATGGCATCCACCGCCGGCACCAGCCCCCTGCACCCACAGTCCTCTGAAGATCCCGCTACGAAGAAGCCCGCCCCTTCCGTGAGCGCACTTGGCGTCACCGCCGTGGTGGTGACAGTCGCGCTCTGGGCCTCCGCCTTCGTGGGCATCCGCGCCGTCGGCCCGAGCTTCTCGCCCGGAGCCCTGACGCTGGGGCGGCTGGCGATTGCCGCCGTCGTGCTTGGCGCGGTGGTGCTGCCCAGGCTGCGGGCGCTGCCGCGGGGACGGGAGTGGTGGCCGATCCTCGCCTACGGCGTCATGTGGTTCGGCGGGTACAACGTGGCGCTCAACGCCGCGGAGCATTCGCTCGACGCCGGAACCAGCGCACTGCTCATCAATGTGAATCCCATCCTGGTGGCCGTGATGGCAGGCATCATCCTCAAGGAGGGCTTTCCGCGCTGGCTGATTATCGGCAGCCTGGTGGCGTTCGGCGGGGTCGCGGTCATCGCGCTGGGGTCGGGGACACGTTCGACGGCGGACGTGGCAGGCGTGCTGCTTTGCCTCCTCGCCGCTGCACTCGCGGCGGTCAGCGTCATCATCCAGAAGCCCGTGCTGCGGAAGTTTCCGGCCGGGCAGGCCACCTGGTTCGGCATCATGGTGGGTCTGGTCTGCTGCCTGCCCTTCGCCGGCCAGCTGGGGCAGGAACTGCAGGCGGCGCCGCTGCCCGCCACCCTGGGCCTGGTCTATCTGGGCATCTTCCCCACCGCCATCGCCTTTACCACCTGGGCCTACGCCCTTTCCCTGATCGAGGCCGGCAAGCTGGCTGCCACCACGTACCTGGTGCCGGGCACGACGGTGCTGATCTCGTGGCTGGTGCTCAGCGAAATCCCGACAGTCTGGGGGCTCGTCGGCGGCGCCATCTGCCTGCTCGGCGTGGGGCTGACCCGGCGGAGATCCCGCTAAAGTTTTGGATATGCCCGGAAACCTGCCGCCCGGCCTCCCGATCGTGCCGGACGGGGCCGGCGACCCCTCCGGCTTCGAGATGTCCGAGGCCGACTTCGAAGCCGCTGTCAGCGACGCCCTGGACCAGCTTCCGGCAGAAGTGGCACGGGCCATGGACAACGTGGCCGTGTTCATCGACGACGACTACGTCCCGCAGCCCGGCGAGGACCCGGACACGGTGCTGCTGGGACTGTACGAGGGGGTTCCGCTGACCGAGCGCGATTCCTGGTGGGACGCCGGATCGCTTCCGGACCGCATCACCATCTACCGCAAACCCATCCTGGATATATGCTCCTCCCGCGAGGATGTGGTGGAGGAAGTCGCGGTAACAGTCATCCACGAGATTGCCCATCACTTCGGAATCGACGACCAGCGGCTTCACGAACTGGGGTGGGACTAGCACGAATCGCCGGAGCCCGCCTGAATCGCGCCACTTCCCCGCCGTCGTTCCTGAGCCCGCTTCCCGCCTGTCCAGGGTGCGTCCACGGCGGAGCACCGTTCCGCGACACGCTCGCCAATCTCCACGGAAATGACACTGGTGTTGTTTATGTTATTGATGTGACCAGTGTTGCCAAAGTGGCAAGCTGGCACCTAACCTCAGAGGGCTGGGCATCTTCAGAGGGGCACTTCCGTGCTGCCTCCCGACTCGTTCGCCCCGCCCTGACTTGCGAGGTTATGAATGAGTTTGACCGGCCCCGGCCGCACAGCGGCTGTCCTGTGCACCGCCGTCGTCCTCTTTGGAACCCTTGCAGCGCCTGCGCGGGGTGACCGGGCATTCGCGCTTACGCCGACAGCAGCAGTTGCCGGAGTGACAGCCCTGACAGTTCCGGCGGCGCCGGAAATCCCCTCCGCCGAAGACATCGCCGCGGCCAAGTCCAGTGAAAGTAAGACGGCGGCAAAGGTGGCCGACATCGAGGGCATCCTGGCCGACGCTGCGGCAGCCCAGGAGGTCACGTTCGCACGGACGCTCGAAGCCAACAACGCCTACAGCAACGCCCTGGTGGAGCTGGACACGAGGTCGGACGCGGCCGCGGTGGCCACGGCCAGGGCTGCTGCCGCGAACAAGGAACAATCCAAGAGCCGCAAGGCCGTGGGCGAACTGGCCGGGGACCTGTACCGGAACGGCGGCCTCAATCCGGAACTGAGTGGCCTGGTCACGGGCACGGGCGACGTCCTCGCCAAGGCCGCAACGCTGCAGGCCCTCACTGCCGGCCGGAGCAGGGCCTTCGCCGCCGCGGAAACCACCGCCGCCGCTGCCGAATCACTCACCGCTGCTGCCGCTGACGCCCGCCGCGCGGCAGACGACGCGGCGAAGACCGCTGAGACGCTCAAGGCAGCGGCAGACCAGGCCAACGCGGCACAGCTGAAGGCGGTGGCGGACGCCAAAGCCCAGCGGACTGTCCTCGTGGGGCAGCTTGCCTCGCTGCGCCACACAACTGCAGCCCTCGAGTCTGCCCGGGTGGACGGCCTGGAGCGCCAGCGCCAGCAGGCACGGCTCGCCGCCATTACGGCTGCTGCTGAACGTGCCGCCGCAGACCAGGCGGCCGCGGACAAGGCGGCTGCCGAGGGTTCCGACGGCGGGAATGCGGCGCCGGCGCAACAGTCGGCCTCCGCGCCCTCCCGGACGCCTGCCCAGACTCCCGGCGCATCAGCCGCTCCGGCACCTGCCGCCCCGGCGGTTCCCTCGGCACCTTCGCCGGCGGCGCCGCCTGCTCCGGCTCCTGTCCGCCCGGCTCCCGCGCCGGCACGGCCGGCGCCCGTCAGGCCAGCACCTGCGCCGGTTCAGCCGGCACCTGCCCCGGTTCAGCCGGCGCCCCGGCCTGCACCCGTTGAGCCTGCGCCGTCGCCGGGCGGTTCGAACCAGGCGGCCATTTCGGTGGCGATGGGCAAGGTGGGTTCCCCGTACTTCTACCAATACGGCGGGACCGGCGCCTACGGCTTCGACTGCTCGGGCCTGGTCCAGAACGCCTTCGCGGCCATCGGAAAGCAGCTTCCGCGCACGGCTGCGGAGCAGTTCGCCCAGGCACCTGTCCATGTCCCGCTGTCCCAGGCGCAGCCCGGGGACCTCCTGGTCTGGGGTTCGGCCCCGGGCTTCTACCATGTGGCGATCTACCTGGGCGGCGGCCGGGTGGTCCAGGCCCTGAACCCGTCCGCGGGCATCACCGTGACGGACCTCAGCATGATGGCCGGCATGCAGCTCTACCCGGTTGCTGCGCGCTACTGACCGGAGACCCTATAGCTGGGACTCTGCCGGCGGGAGCAATCGCTAGGACAGCACGTCCTTGCTGACGAACCGGCCATACGCGAGCGCGCCGAACGCCGCGATGTAGCCCAACTGCAGCAGCGCGTTGTCACCGAACGAGTCCCAGCCGATGGGCTGCCGAAGCAGGTCTGCGAAGCCGAACCAGTAGTGCGTGAACAGCCACGGGTGCAGCCACTCCAGCTGCGGCAGCTGGTCGAGCACCTGCGACACGACGGACAGGACGATGGTGGCGGCCATGGCGCCCACCGGCACGTCGGTCAGCGTGGAGAGGAACAACCCGATGGCCGACAAACCCAACAGGGACACGGCCTGGTAGGCGGCGATCAGCAGCATCCTGACCAGCGCCTCGTCCGGTTCCACCAGGTCACCCGAGAGCAGGGCCACCGGCCCCACCGGGAACAGCGCCCAACCGATGCCGGCCCCTGCGAGCGCCACGGCCAGCGGGGCGGAAATGCAGAACACCGCGGCCCCGGCATACTTGACCAGCAGCAGCCGCACCCTTCCGGCAGGGGCCACCAGCAGGTACCGCAGCGTGCCCAGTCCGGCTTCCCCGGCAATGGTGTCCCCCGCGACCACGCCGATGGTCAGCGGCAGGAACAGCGGAACCGATACCAGCATCGCCGTGACAGCCACGAACAGCCCGTTCTGGCTGATCCGGTCCAGGAAGGCCGGTCCCCGTCCCGGGGGAACGGCTGAGGAAACGCGGACGACGACGGCGATCACCACCGGGATGGCGGCCAGTGCCAGGAGCATCGCCTGGGTTCTGCGGCGGCGGAACAGCTGCTTCAGCTCCGAGGCAAGCAGGGAACCGCTGGACGCCCGGCGCCGGGTCCCCGGCGCCAGGCTGGTGTGCACCGTCAGTCGCTGAACTGCCGGCTCCTGCACTGGCGGCCGGTCACTGTGCGACATCGAAGCCCTCCCCCGTCAAAGCCACGAACCGGTCCTCCAGGCTGCCACGCTCCACCGTGAACCCGCGGACACGCACCCCGTCGGCCACGAGGGCGGCGACGATCGCTTCCGGTGCCACGCCTCCGTTTGCGGATGGTTCACCTGCCGCTGCCTGGTGATGCCCAGGACCGGAGAGCCCTGCTGCGCGGTCAAGTCCTGCTGCGCGGTTAAACCCTGCTGGACGGTCAAGTCCTGCCCCAACGGGCAGACTCGACGTGATCACTGCGTCCGCGCCGTCGGGATGTCCCACAACCGGGGACAAGCCAAACCGCGCCAAAACACCCGAGGCCGTACCGGCGTCGGGCGTCACAAGTCGGAGCTGCGCGGTGCCGGCCTGGCGGAGTTCGGCCAGCGGCCCCTGCGCCACCAGCCGGCCGGCGCTCATGATGGCTGCATGCGTGCAGATTTGCTCCACTTCGGCGAGCAGGTGGCTGGAGACGAAGACAGTGGCACCGTCGGCGGCGAGGGACCGCACCAGGTTGCGGACCTCGCGGGTGCCCTGCGGATCCAGCCCGTTGGTCGGTTCGTCCAGGACCAGCAATTCGCGCCGTGCCAGCAGGGCGTTGGCGATTCCGAGCCGCTGCTTCATGCCGAGCGAGTAGGCCCGCACCTTTTTCCGGGCAGCGTGGGAGAGCCCGACGCGTTCCAGCGCTTCGGCCACCCGCGCACGGCGGGTGGCCGGCGCGGCGTGGCGGTCCGCTGCATCCAAGCGGTGCAGATTTGCCGCGCCCGACAGGAACGGATAGAAAGCCGGCCCCTCCACCAGCGCACCCACCCGCGGCAGGACCTCGTCCAGCTGCCGCGGCATATCCAGCCCCAGGACCCTGACCTCCCCCGCGGTGGCTGCAGCGAGGCCCAGCATCATGCGGATGGTGGTGGTCTTTCCGGATCCGTTGGGACCGAGGAAACCGAACACCGAACCCCGGGGCACTATGAGGTCGATGCTGTTCACCGCCATCTGGTGGCCGAACCGCTTGCTCAGCCCTTTGGTCTCTATTGCCGGTGTTGCCCCGAATACGGGGGCGACAGGCTCCGGTACGCGGGTCCCACGCGCGCCGGTTGCGGAGCCCGGGCCGCGGCCAGCGGCTGTCACTTCGCGGCTGCGGCGGCCTGAAGCCGCTCCAGGGGCACGGACCCGACGAATGTCCGGCCGTCATCCGTGAGCAGGACATTGACCAGTGATGTGGAGATGGCACGGCCGCCTTGGACCGTCACTGTGGCCTGGCGAAGCAGGGGGTCGTTGAGCAGCTTGTCCACGGATTGCCTCCCGGATTCAGGCGACGCCGAGGGGGCGGAAGCGGAGGGAGCCGGGATGCCGACGATCCGTTCCCAGCCGGTTCCGGTGACCGTCGGGGCGTGTCCGCGAAGGTCTTTATGGTCCCAATTCTTGTCAGCCCGGTTCTTGTCAGCCATATCCTTCTTATGGCCGGTTGCCGGCACTGCAAGTTCCTTCACCGAGGCACCCGGCGGCGGTGAGAAGTTGAACAGGCTCGCGTCGGGAGCGCCAAGCGTCAGGTTGGAGAACGCGGTCCGGAAGGCAGGTTCCTGTTGCCCGCGCGCCCGGACCTCCACGCTCAGCGGCATGCCGTTCTCGCCATCGACGGCCACAGCCACCGAACCCACCAGGGTCACGTCCGAGCGCGGTGTGAGCACAAGGTTGTACGCGGCCCTGCCTGCCACCTCGGTGTCTGCAGCCACCGCCACTTCGGTGCTGCTGTCCAGCTTGTCGAGCATCTTCGCGGCCAGCTCCTCCGGCGTGGCCACTCCTGCCGGCATGTCATGGCTGCGGGATTCCTTCGAAGGCATCGCCGGAAGCGTGAGGTGCGTGGCCGTGTTGTCCTTGGAGTTGTACAGCCACACCTCGTTGCCCTGCCGGACGGCGTCGCGCTCGGCCATCCGGTCCATCACCTGGATGCGGGCCTTGGTTGCCCCGTCGACATAGACCCGGGCGCTGTGCGGCCCGGTCAGCAGTTCGGCGAGCGACCCGGTTCCTGCGCCTGAGGTGGGGCCCACCTGGGGAACATCGGGCAGGCCGAGTTCGGAGGACTGTTCAAGCGTGCCGGAAAAGGACTTGGCCTGGTGTTGTCCGATCATGGCCAGCACCTGGGCCGGCGTCTTCTCCGGCAGCGGATCCCGGGCGCTCGCGGGCAAGGACCCCGCCAGGACTCCGGCAGCTATAACAGCAGGTACGGCCACGGCAGGTGTCCACCGCAGCCAGGTGGCAGTCATGTCAACTCCGCTCCGACGTCGCAGCTCATACCCTCAGGGTACGCCTCGGCCCCTTATGTGGCAGCCCCGGCGGGGCTGCCCGCTTTCCCTGTCGCCCCTGGTGGGCCAGACTGGGTGGGACGCCGTTTTCCAGCTTGCAGGAGCCCTCGCCAATGCGCATTCCCGGTGCCACATCCAGTCCGGCCGACGAACTGACAGGCATCGTGGGCTTCGCCGCCCAGGCGATCGATTCGCTCGGGGAATGGGGTGTGGGACTCTTTACCTTCCTCGAGACGGTGTTTCCGCCGATTCCCAGCGAAGTGATCCTTCCGCTCGCCGGGTTCCTGACCAGGCAGGGGTCCCTCAATCTGGTCCTGGTCTTCGTAACCAGCACGCTGGGGGCCTATTTGGGCGCCCTTGCGCTGTATTTCCTGGGCGCGAAGGTGGGGCTGGAGCGTTCGATCCGCTGGCTGTCGAAGCTGCCGCTGGTGGACAGGGAGGACTTCGAGCGGGCGGACGGCTGGTTCCGCCGCCACGGCAGGTCGGCCATTTTCTTCGGCCGGCTGTTGCCCGGAGTGCGGAGCCTCATCTCGTTGCCGGCGGGTGCCGAGCGGATGCATCTGGGCACCTTCAGCATTTTCACGATTGCCGGCAGCGGTATCTGGAACGGTGCGCTGATCGGCTTCGGCGTACTGCTGGGCCGCCAGTACACGATGGTGGAGCAGTACTCGCGCTACCTCAACTACGCCGTCTATGCCGCCCTGGCCATCTTCGTGATCTGGCTCGTGGTCCGGCACATCCGCCGCGGGAAGCCGGCACCGGACCGGCAGTAGCCCCGAACTCTCAGGCGCCGGGCACCACGGTGCCCGCGCCGCCGTCGACGGTCACTTCCTGGCCCGTCCTGAGCAGCGAGGTGGCGTCAGCCACACCCACCACGGCAGGGATGCCGTACTCCCGGGCCACCACGGCGCCGTGGGAGTTGGGGCCGCCCATCTCCATCACCAGGCCGCCCGCCGTGAGGAACAGCGGGGTCCAGCCCGGATCGGTGGACGGTGCCACGAGGATCTCCCCCGGTTCCAGGTGGGCCCCGACGGGGTCGAGGATGACGCGGGCGGGCGCTGTCACCGTGCCCGCCGACGCCGGGCTGCCGGACAGTGCCCCGGCATCCGCGCTTCCGACGGCGGTGAGCAGCGTTTCGGGTTCCGTTCCGTCTGAGAGCAGCATCCGGGGAATGTGGCGCCGCTCCAGTTCCAGGTAATAGGCCCCCTGCCGCTGCGCCACGAGATCCTGCATGTCCGCACCGTCCAGCGCCCGGCTGGCCTCGGCAAAGTCCAGGAAGAAGATGTCCTCAGCCCGGGCGATCCGTTCCTGTTCCGCCAGCACTGTGCCCACTTCTGCGAGTTGCTTCCGGACTTCCGCCAGCGCCAGGACGATCTGGAACTTGGGAAGCTCCCGCAGCCCGGCGAAGAGCCGTGCCCGCCGCAGCGCCGCCCGGGCGGCCATGCCGCGCAGCCGCCCCCGGGCCGTGGCCTCGGCCACCAGTCGCTCGATCTGTGCATCCGCTTCGGTTGCTGCCTTGCTGAACTGGCGGTCGGGAGCCCGCTCAGGATCCTCCAGCCGGAGGTAGTTGGCCAGGACGCCCAGGATGTGGGTGGGGTCATCCCGCCAGCGGGGCATGCCGACGTCGATCTCGGCGACAGCCCGGTGCCCGTACCGTGCGAGGAATTCCGCCAGGCCCGTCTGGGCCGCGGCCGGAAGGTCGCCCGCGGCGAAGCGCTGGGCCAGCACCGTGGGGTGATTCCCGGTGAGGACGGCCACCGCTTCGGCGTCTGACTTGATCTCTGTGGCCACCCGCCACAACTCCAGGTCCATCTCGGTTGTCACGTTGTTCGGCAAACCGCGGAGCACGGGCTGGAGGTCGATGTTTCGTTTCGCGCCGGCGCTGCCCTCGCCGGCCGCGTCGTCGCCGGAGCCGGACCCAAAAAGCTTGCCGGCGCCGAGGAGTTTCCCCGCGAGGCTGAGCATGGCGAAGCCCAGGCCGGCCAGCGGGAGCACGGCCGGAAGGTTGGGAAAGACCCTCGACAGTATCCCCTCGGCGTGGTCAAGCCGCGCCCGGGGGGAAGCACCCCGGGGCAGTTCCAGCGTCGCGTTGAACTCCGTGGTGAAGCGGTTCAGGCGTTTGAGGGCGGCCTCGGGGCGGAGCAGCGCCCGGACCGCTGCTTCCGGCACGCGGGCACGGGCAGCGATGGGGACCACGTGCCTGAGGAGGTCCCAGGGCGTGCGGCGGGTGATGGAGAGGCGCGGGTCGTCGAACACGCTGCGCAGGACTTTTGCGGAGCGTGCTTCCATGACGTCGAAGACATTCGGGATGATCCGGCGGCCAACGGTGCTCCGGGCGGCGGCGGTCAGGTCGATGAAAATCCGCTGCCCGGCTTCCACATAGGGCGGCGGGCCGCTGCGGGGGTCCGGAACGTCAAAGCCGGCGGCGGCAGCGACCGAGGAGCCGACCTGCCGGAGGGCGGCAAGTCCCATGGGAGTCAGCGGCCGGGTGAGGCCCTGGGCGAGGCTGAAGCACAGGTAGACACGCAGTTCGCCCTTCGGGCTGCGGCGTTCCCTGTTTTTCTCGGCCAGAAGGGCCTTCTCCGGCAGCGGGTAAAGCGTGGTGATCGGCCGGGACTGGGTGAGCCAGACTTTCCCCGCGCCGTCGAGCGCCCACTCCGTGTCCTGCGGGGCGCCGTAGTGGGCCTCGGCTTTGCTCCCCAGCGCCGCGAGTTCCCTGATCTGCGCGTCGGTCAGGCACGCCTGGCCGTCCGCGCTTTGCTCGACAAATTCCGTACCTCCCCCGGACAGCGGCCGGACAGCCGTCCGTTTGTCCCCCAGGCGGCGCTGCAGGATAGCTCCGGATCCGGTGTCCACCACGAAGTGATCGGGGTTGACGGCACCCGACACCACGGCTTCGCCGAGCCCGGGGCTCGCGTCGATCACCGCCTCCCGGCGCCTGCCGGTGACCGGATTCGCGGTGAACATCACCCCCGCCGCCTCGGCGTTCACCATGCGTTGGACGACGACGGCGAGTGCCACCGTAGCCGGGTCGATGTTCCGGCTGGCGCGGTACGCTACCGCCCGGTCGGTCCAGAGCGAGGCCCAGCACTTCCGGACGGCATCCAGCAGCGCCACGGCGTCGATGACGTTCAGGTAGGTGTCCTGCTGGCCGGCGAAGCTGGCGAAGGGAAGGTCCTCGGCCGTGGCCGAGGACCTTACCGCGACGGGAACGCCGTCCAACGCCCGGTAAGCGGTGAGTATCTCCCCGGCGATCGCCGTCGGGAGTTCTGCAGACGTGATCAGGCTGCGGGCCCTGGCAGCCAGGCCCGCGAGGGATTCCAGGTCATCGGCCGGGGTGTCCTGGAGGGCGATGTGCACCTCACCGAGCCCCAGCGGCTCCACGGCCTGGACATAAGCCTCTGTGGTCAGGCAGAACCCGTCGGGCACCGGGAGGCCGGCCGCCAGCAGCTCGCCAAGGTTGGCGGCCTTGCCGCCAACCTGCGGGAGCATGGAGGCGCTGAGGTCCCCGAGGCCGAGCACCAGGCCGCTCATGCGCTACGAGGCGCCGAGCATCGGTCCGAAGCTGGCGCGGTCGGCGAGCCGGCGGTCTTCCCGGTCCGGGACCACCATCACGGGGCTCTTGGCATGGTGCAGGACTCCGTCCGACGTCGAGCCCAGGAGCATGCCGGTGAAGCCGCCGCGGCCGCGGGTTCCCACCACGATCAGCTCAACATGCCGGCTGGCCTCCACCAGCACGTCCACGGGCGAACCGTCCAGCAGCCGGGTCTCGATGGCCAGCCGCGGGAAGTGGCTCTGCAGCCAGGCCACACCGGCCTTCAGCTGGACCTGGATATCGGCGAACAGCGCTTCCCGGTCCAGCGGGGCCGGAACCCAGGCCAGGGATCCGCTGTACTGCGGCACGGCGCAGATCACGCGCAGCGGCGCACCCAGCCGTTCGGCCTGCTCCGCGGCTTCCAGGACGGCGACGCGGGCCTGTTCGGATCCGTCCACGCCCACGGCCACTACCTTTTCCACCGGGCCGTGTCCGGCCTTGGCCTGCTCAGCCCGGATGTGCTTGTCCTGCGTGGTCTCGCCCAGGCGGTCGGAGCAGATCAGCGGAACCGTGACCGTGGGGCACTTCGCGTGGGCCGGGAGGGCGCTGCTCACCGAGCCGAGGAGCCTGCCGACGAAACCGCCGCGGCCGCGCGTCCCGAAGACCAGCAGCTCGGCGGTTTCGGACAGGTCGAGCAGCACGCCGGAGGCGTCCCCGTTCTCTACCGAGGCGCTGACGCTGATGTTGTAGCCGGACACCTTGTCCACGGCGTGCTGCAGGATAGCCTCGGCGCCTTCGCGGATCACCGAGTCGTCCACGGTGGCATAGCCGCCGTCGAGTCCGGAGGCCGCAAAGATGGGCACCGAATAGGCGGTGACGATGTGGAGGGGACGACGTCGGCGTTCGGCTTCCCGGGCAGCCCACACGAGGGCGCACTGGCCGTGGTCCGAACCATCGACGCCGACCACGATTCCTTCCGGTCTCGTGTGCCGGGCACCGCCATCCCGTGCCGGGTCGGGATGCAAATCGTGTGCGTCCATGCGGTCCGCCTCCTCGCGATACTGCCTGATGATGCGGCTATTCTGCCAGAAGCGGCCCGTCTAGCCGGCACCGGCAGGCCGTCCGGTTCCCGGTTATGCACAGCCCGCCTTTAGGACCAACTATTCTCGGTCGGCGACTTGTTAGCAAGCGGGCCCCCGGGGCTCTGCCGGTCATCCCGGCAGCGTGTTTTTCGGCCCTTCGGGGCGCTCCGCGGGCAACTTCCTCGGTGCTCTTCCGGCACGGTTCCGGGTGCTCCGGTGACGCTGTGCAAAGCCCCGCAAACCAATGTTTCGGGAGGGGTACCCAGCGACCAAAAAATTCTGTAATGTCGAGGCACCATCGGTCCGGATTGTGCTCCACCGCACAGCCGGAAATGGGTTGTGTCTGCTTGCTGGGGCAGTGGACGGTGCATGGGCGATGATGCCCTGCGCTTCGAAAATCTCGAGGAGGAAGTAGTGTCACGCATGCCTGGTCTCAGCGGCGCAGAACGGACCACCACTGTGGTCATCGGCACCGGGCTTCCCGGTTTAGCCATAGCGACGGAACTCCGGCGCCGTGGCGTTGATTCAATCATCGTCAGCCGGCTGGAATCCCCCGGCGGCCAGTCCCAGAAATCCACGCACCAGCGGTGCGACGACGCCGAGGCAGCGTCCATCCAGGAGCGGAACGAGATTCTGCGGCACCTGCGCAACTACGCCTCAAGCCACCGGCTGGACATCCGCAGCGACACGTCAGCCGTGCTGCTCGACAAGATGGGGCCGGGAGCGGAAGCCTCACTGCACCGCTGGGCGGTGCACACCCCCGACGGCGTGCTGTTGGCCGACCACATTGTGCTCACGCGCTGCGCCCACAGCCAGCTGCGGCGCATGCTCACGGACCTCGGCATCTCCATCGGCACCAACCTCGTCGCGGCCATGCGCGCCATCGGCATTTACCTGGTGGGCGTA
Source organism: Arthrobacter globiformis (assembly GCF_046536215.2). Classification (GTDB taxonomy): domain Bacteria; phylum Actinomycetota; class Actinomycetes; order Actinomycetales; family Micrococcaceae; genus Arthrobacter; species Arthrobacter globiformis_E. The sequence continues at coordinate 2,473,011 of NZ_CM143421.1, forward strand.
GGCGAGCTCATCACGCCGACGCCCAAGGAGGTGCTGCGCCAAGCCAAGGTGGTTGGCCAGGCGATCTCGGCCAAGGTCTACCCGGACAGCGTGCCCTCGGTCCTGACCGGAAGCTTCCCGGCGCTGCCTGCCATCTGAGTTAATCCTTCGGTGACTAGCAAGCCCGGCGGCGGGACCGCCGTCGGGCTTTCTTCTGCCCCGGTGGACGGGCTCCCGGTGCCGTCGTGGGGCACTTTGGCCACGCTTCGCGCCTCAATCCGCCCAAACACGGCGTGTCGCGGGTCAATGTGCCCCAGTTTGGCAGGATGTGCCGCTGCTAGGAGCCGTCGACGTCGTCGTCGCCCACGCTGAGCCGCCGGCGGGCCAGCACACCGAGGGTGACGAGCAGGCCGAGGGCCACGGCCGCGAACACCACGATGCTCCAGGGGAAGGGCTCCGAGGAATCCGGCGCGGTTCCCGTGGCCTGGGTGGCGCCGGGCTGAGGCGTACCGACGGTCTGGACCGGCGCGGACGTTGCCCCCGCCGCAGCAGCAGTGGCAGTAAAGGCGAACGTGCCCTCGATCGGGTGGGAGTCCGAGCTCACCACGCGCCACACCACCGTGTACTTCCCGGCCGGCGCACCTTCCCGGAGCTTCTGCGAGGCCACGTTGTCCACGATCTGCACCTGGCCGTCGGCCCAGTCGGTTCCGGCGGCGTCCGTCACCTTGACCTGGGAGCCGAGCCCCAGCGGGGTGTTGTTGAAGGTGATCGAGACCTTGGCGGGAGCTGCTGCCACCGTGGCGCCGTCGGCCGGGCTGCTGGATTCGGCGGCGTCGTGCGCGGAAGCGGGGCCGGCCGTCAGGAGCATGGCGACGAGCGCGAGCGCGCCAAGGAGGGCGGACAGCAGCTGGCGGGGAAAACGCATGGGCGGACTACTCCTAGTGTTGACTTCCTTACAGACTAGGCGAATTTGCTGGGACGGCACCGGGCAACCTACTAGGATTCAAGTAACCCCCACACTCTCACCGGAGGACTAATGCTCAAGCAGGGCTCTGCACTGGACCGGTACTTCAAGATATCCGAACGGGGGTCGAACTTCTCCCGCGAGATCCGCGGCGGTTTTGCCACCTTCTTTGCCATGAGCTACATCGTGGTGCTGAACCCCCTCATCCTGTCCGTCGCGGACTCCTCCGGCGCCACGCTCGGTTTTCAGGCAGTTGCAGCCGTCACCGCCTTCGTGGCCGGCATCCTGACCATCCTCATGGGCGCCTGGGCCAAGCACCCCTTCGCCATGGCCACCGGACTGGGCGTCAACGCCTTCGTGGCCGTGACAGTGGCCACCAACCCGGGGCTGACCTGGCCGGACATGATGGGACTGGTGGTCCTCTCCGGCGTCACCATGATGATCCTGGTCCTGACCGGATTCCGGACCGCCGTGTTCCGTGCGGTTCCGGACGGACTGAAGACCGCGATCGTGGTGGGCATCGGGCTGTTCATCGCCCTGATCGGCCTGGTCAACGCCGGCTTCGTCCGGCGCGTTCCAGACGCGGCCGGGACCACGGTCCCGGTGGGTCTCGGCTTTGACGGCAAGCTTTTGGGCTGGCCCACCCTGGTATTCGTGTTCGGCCTGATCCTGACCATCGCCCTGCTGGTGCGCAACGTCAAGGGCGCCATCCTGATCGGCATCGTCGCCTCCACCATCCTGGCTGTCATCCTCGAGTTCACGCTCCACATCGGCCCGAGCTTCGACGGCAAAAACTTCAACCCGCAGGGCTGGTCCCTGGTTGCCCCCAAATTCACCGAATGGTCGGCTCCCGACCTCTCCCTGATCGGCAAGGCCAACCCGGTCGGCGCCTTTGGCCATCTGGGCATTGTGGCCGCGGCACTGCTCGCGTTCGTGATCCTGCTCAGCATCTTCTTCGACGCGATGGGCACCATGGTGGGCCTGGCCAACGAGGCCGGCACCGTGGACAAGGAAGGCAACATCCCCAACGTTGACCGCGTGCTGCAGGTGGATGCCCTCGGCGCCATCGTGGGCGGCGGTGCTTCTGTGTCTTCCAACCAGATCTTCGTCGAGTCCGGCGCCGGCATCGGCGAGGGCGCACGGACCGGCCTGGCCTCGATCGTCACCGGCCTGCTGTTCCTGGTGGCCATGTTCTTCACCCCGCTGATCAACCTCGTGCCGTTCGAGGCCGTGGCCCCCGCGCTGGTGGTGGTGGGCTTCATGATGGTGGCCCAGATCGGCAAGATCCACTGGCAGGACTGGGGCATCGCCCTGCCCGCCTTCCTCACCTTCACGCTGATGCCGTTCACCTACTCGATCGCCAACGGCCTGGGCGCCGGCTTCATCTCCTACGTCCTCATCCGCTCCTTCCAGGGCCGCGCCCGCGAGGTGCATCCGCTGATGTGGGCCGTCGCGGCCGCCTTCGTCGTGTTCTTCGGGATCGGCCCGATCGAACAGGCGCTGGGCATGTAGCACCGCGCCAAGTGCCATCCCGCGGTTCCGGTATTCCAGACAGTACGACGGCGGCGCTGCTGGCTTTCGCCGGGTCCGTACGGTGAGCTTGAGGCATGGACTTTCCCGCGCTTACCGTTGACGATGAACCACGCCCCTGGACGGGCCGCTACGACGGCGACGGCGAAGCCCACCTCAGGTGGTGGCAGGCCGTAACGCCTGCTGCCGATGGCACTCCCGCACTGCACAAGCCCGCACTGCACACGCCCGCGGAGACCGCGGCATCAGCACAGCGCCCCGCCGTGATCCTCGGTTTCTGCAGCGACGAGGGCGTGCGCCGGAACAAGGGCAGGACCGGAGCCGCTGCCGCCCCGGCAGCGATCCGCAGTGCGCTGGGACCCCTCGCCTTCCATTCGGAACGGCCCGTCGCCGACGCCGGCGACGTGGTGGTCCGCGACGGCGGACTGGAGGCCGGCCAGGCCCGCGCAGGCCTCGCCGTTGCGGCGCTGCTCGACGCCGGCCGCCTCACGCTGCTACTCGGCGGCGGCCACGAAACCGCCTACGCCAGCTACCTCGGCGTGGCCGGGTCCAGGCCGGTCCGGGACGGCCAGCGGCTGGGCGTCCTCAACCTCGACGCCCACTTCGACCTCCGGGATGAGGCGGCGCCCACCTCGGGAACCCCGTTCCTCCAGATGGCCCGCGCGGAAGCCGCCGCGGGACGCGAACTAAAGTACGCCGTCGTCGGAATTTCCGAACCCAACAACACACGCGCGCTGTTCAGCACCGCCGATGAGCTGGGAGTGAAGTACCTGCTGGACGAGGACTGCACCGCCGGCGCGGCCGAGGCCTTTGTGGCGGATTTCCTCAGCGGGATCGATGTCCTGTACCTGACCATCGACCTGGATGTGCTGCCGGCGGCAGTGGCGCCCGGCGTCAGCGCCCCCGCCGCGTACGGTGTTCCGCTGCCGGTGATCAGTGCCGTCTGCCGCCAGGTGGTGGCCAGCGGCAAGCTCCTGCACGCGGACGTGGCCGAGCTGAACCCGGCCTTCGACATCGACAACCGGACGGCACGGGTGGCCGCGCGGCTGGTCAGCATCCTGCTGGGCTGAGAACCGCTAGTCCTTCGGCTTGGGCTTGGCCGTGGGTTTCGGGGCAGGCCGGACGGGTGCCTTGGGTTTTGCCACAGGCTTGGGCTTAGCCGCGGGCTTGCTCACGATCGACGCCGGCGGCTTGGGGAAGGCGGCAGCCGGATAGAGCCGCGCCACCTGGAGCATGTAGTTCGCCCACTGCGGGCCCGCGATCATGTAGCCGTCAATGCGGTCGTAGAACTTGCCGTTGACGGTCAGGTTGCGGCCCGGGCGCTGCTGGCCCTCGAGGGCATCGCCGAAGAACGAGGCCGTGGCCAGGCCGGTGGTGTAGCCCAGCACCCAGGTGGCGCTGTTGCTGTTGTTGGTGCCCGTTTTGGCCGCCACCGGCACACTCTTCTGGACCTTGGGGTTGATGTAGATGCCGGAGCCCTTGTTGAGCATGTCCTGGAGGGCCTTGTTGACGCCGCGGACCACGTTCTTGTCCACGGTCTCGCTGCACTTCTGGGCCTGCGCCGGGAGCTTCTTGCCCGCCACGTCCGCCACCCCGGCCAGGGCCACCGGCACGCAATACCGGCCGTCGGCGGCGAACGTGGCGAAGGCGCTGGCCATGGTCAGCGGGGCCACCTCGGTGCCGCCGAGCAGGTTGCCCAGCTGGTGCATGTTGACCGGTGTCCCGTCCAGCCCGCTGCGGAGTCCGACGGCGTTGACCATGTTCTGGATCCCGCAGAAGTCCAGCTGTGCGGCCTCGGCAAACGTGGCCGTGTTGATGGAGTTGTAGAGGCCGTAGTCGGCCGGCATCTTCCGGTAGTAGCCCTCGGATGCGTTCTGCAGGTCGTCGGCCGCTTCGAGTCCTGCCCGCCGCTGCTTGGTGCTGTAGGCGCCGGCCACCTTTCCGCACGAGTCCCGCCAGCGGAATCCCAGCGGGTATTCGCGCTTCGAGGCGTCCACCACCGTGGACATGGTCTTGCCCTGGTGCAGCCACTCGGCGAAGGTAAAGGGCTTCATGGTGGAGCCCGGCTGGAACCCGCCGGCGCCGTTGAGGTCGTTTCCGTTGGGGTCCTTGGCATCCACGTTGAAGTTCAGCTGGGTGTTGAACTTGCCGGGCTGGGGCAGGTACACCGTGTTCTGCGCCATCGCCAGGACCTTCCCGGTGCCCGGCTGGACCGTGACCAGCGAGGCGCCCCACCTGTCCGGATTGGCGCCGGCGGTGGCGTTCACCTGCGCCTGGGCCTTGGCCTGCAGCCGGCTGTCCAGCGTGGTGGTGATGGTCAGTCCGCCGCGGAAGAGCCGCTTTTCGCGGGCCTCGGTGTCCGCGCCGTAGGCAGGGTTGTTGAGGAACAAATGAGTCACGTAGTCACAGAAGTACGGTGCCATGGTGGCAGCGGCACATCCTTGCCGCGATGGCCGCACCTTCAGGCCGACGCCAGAGGCCACAGCGGCGTCATGCTGCTTCTTGGTGATCATCTTCTGCTTGAGCATTTCGCCGAGGACCTGGTTGCGGCGCTTCACCGAGTTCTTGGGGTTGGTGACGGGATCGTAGAAGCTGGGGCTGTTGACCAGGCCGGCGAGCAGAGCCGACTGGGGCAGGGTCAGCTTGCTGGCCGGAACACTGTAGAAATACTGCGCCGCCGCCTCAATGCCGTAGGCACTGCGGTTGAAGAAGACGATGTTGAGGTAGCCCTCGAGGATCTGGTCCTTGGTGAATTTCTTCTCCAGGGCCATCGCCAGGCGCATCTCCCGCAGCTTGTCCCCCATGGTCTTCTGGCCGCTGAGCACCACCTGGTCCTCACGGCCTTCGGAAATCAGGGACTCGTTGACGATGTTGGTGACGTACTGCTGGGTGAGGGTGGAGGCGCCCTGCCGGTCGCCGCGGGTCAGGTTGCTGGTCAGCGCGCGGAGAACGCCCTGGGTGTCCACGCCGCTGTGCTCATAGAAGCGGCTGTCCTCGATGGCGACGACGGCCTTCCGGATGAACGGGGACATCTGCTTCAGCGGAACCCGGACCCGGTTCTCCGAATAGAAGGTGGCGATGAGCTTGCCGTCCGCGGTCAGCATGCGGGTGGTCTGCGACGGCGCAGGCACGGCGAGTTCCGTGGGCAGGCTGTTGAAGTAGGAGATCGACTTGCTGACCGAGGTGCCGGCGAGTGCGGCCCCGGGCACCAGGAAACTGGCCACGAGGACCCCGCAGAGGCAGCTGACAACCACGAACCCCAGCAACTTTGCCAGTGCAAGAGCCAAACGGGATATCAACCTTCTGCCTGCCATGATCCAAGCTCACCACATGATCGGCCGGAAAGTAGAATACTCGCCGCTCCCGGCTTGATGCGTGCTTCGCAGGGTCAGACCGGGGTGTGCGGCGCCTTGCCCTCGTCGCCGAATTTCTCGGCCGCCCTGCGTTCGCGGAGCCGGTCCAGCCGCTTCATGACCGGTGCCGTGGTGGCCCCGTGCAGCACCACGGACATCGCCACGACCAGCCCGATGATGCTCCACAGGCGCTGCCCCTGGTCCCCGAAGCTGCCCTGGCCCAGGGCGTAGGCAAGGTAATACAGGGATCCGATGCCCCGGATGCCGAAGAAGGAAATGGCGATCCTTTCGCGGGGACCGGTCTTGCCGCGGGCCAGCGCAAGCCAGCCGGACAGCGGACGCACCATGACCAGGAAGGCCAGCGCCACGCCCACCTCGGCCCAGCCGACGCCGGCCAGCAGGCCCCGCGCGATCGCTCCGCCCAGGAGCACCAGGATGACCACCGTCAGGAGCCGCTCAAGCTGTTCCACGTAGGAGTGGAGGATGCGGTGATAGCCGTGGGTGCGCTCCGCCGCCCGAATGGTCACGGCACAGACGAACACCGCGATGAACCCGTAGCCCTCGATCATCTCGGTCACGCCATAGGCCAGGAAGGTGGCGGCCAGCGCAACGAAGCCCTCGGAGTGGTTGGACAGCCGGATGCTGTCGTGCCGGGCGGAGAAGAAAAGCAGGGCCAGCGCCTTGCCCGTACCGTAGCCCAGCAGCACGCCCATGCCGATGCGCCAGAGGACGTCCACGCCGAACCATTCCGGAAACCAGGCCGACGGCGCGGTCCCCACGAGGCTCATGGCAATGGCCAGGTACACAAAGGGAAAGGCCAGCCCGTCATTCAGTCCCGCCTCCGAGGTCAGGGCGAACCTGACCTCGTCCTCCTGGTCGGTGCCCACCTCTTCGTCGGCCGGCTCACCCACCTGCACCTCGGAGGCCAGGACCGGATCGGTGGGGGCAAGGGCGGCGGCCACGAGGAGCGCGGCGGCGAGTCCCAGGCCCAGAAGCCAGAGTCCGAGGAGCGTCAGGCCCAGCATGCACAGGGGCATGGCGATGCCGAGCATCCGCCAGGTGGTGGCCCAGTTCCGCCGCCCCACCGATCGGTCCAGCGCCAGCCCGGCGCCCATCAGCGAGATGATCACACAGATCTCGGTCAGGTGGAGCGTCAGCTCGGGATGCTGGACCGGGTTCGGGTCCGGGAGGTTGGGAAGCAGGCCGAAGGCGGCCGCCCCGGCACCCAGGAAGACCATCGGCATGGAGATCGGCGCGTTGCGCAGCGCCTTGGGCAGGATGGCGGCAACGAAGACGGCGACGCCCGCCGCGGCGAACATGATGCTGGCACCTTCAAACACGGTCGCCTCCTGCGCCGTCGGCATCTCGGACCTGACCAACACTAGCGCGCGACGCAGAACAGAGGGTGTCTCCGGCGCCGCTCAGAATCGCTTGCAGAGCGGCGGAAGGGCAGAATGGTTGATAAGACAACTATCGTAAATATTCTTGTCAAATGACAGTCATCTTACCTTTGGGCCTGTTCCCGGTAGAATGGTCTATTGCCCCCCCGGCAAGAACCATAGAAAGTCAGTACATGAGCACAGCAACCATGGAGCGCCCAACCGCTCCCATGAGCGCGTCTCGCTCGGCGGATGCCCGGTCCATCGACCTGGCGTTCACCAGTGCGGACCAGGTCCACGACGGCCTGGAAAGCGCGGTAGAGGCGCTGATCGAAACGGCTGCCCAGGAAGGCACCTGCGGCATCAAGGTCACGCGCCTTGAGCCGGGCCGTTACACGGTGGCCCTCGACGAGTCTGTTCCTTTCGGTGAAACACACGAGGACATCGCAGCCTAAGGCGCGAAAAAGCCCCCGATCCTGAACTCATGCTGGCCATCTGGCCGAATGATCCAAGGTCGGGGGCTTTTTTATTTCTGGTGTGCGTTCTACCGCACGGCTTGAGCCGGACTACATCCGGCGCACCTGCACGCCGTCGGACTTCATAAAGAGCTGGGACTCATGCCCGGCCGAGCCGGTCAGCCACAGCACGTTGCCGCTCTGTGAGATTTCCTCCACCTCGCCTGCCGCAATGACGTGCGCATGCTTGATGATCTCAATCCGCTCACCCACGTGCAGCGATCCCCAGTCGGAAACCGTAGCTGCGTGTGCGATGCGCCTGGAGAGGACTGCCCCGCGTGCTTTCATTTGAACTTCTACCCCTTTGTGGATGTTCTTCTTACGCCACAGCATCTTTGATGTGACTTTTACTACACCTTTAGTTCTACTACACTCGCCGGGCTGTGTGGCGCGCGTTGCAGACTATTTCGGCACCGCCGGCAATTGTCTGCCGGCGGTGCACATTGTTCACCGTCAGGCGAGATTGCCGACGGCGGATTCGGCCGCCGTGCGCACCGCGCCGGAGCCAACCAGCCGGTCCGCGGCCTCCAGTTCCGGTGAAAGGAACCTGTCCGTGCCCGGACCTGCGACGACGGTCCGCAGCGCTTCGAGGACAGCCGCCCCGGCAGGTCCCGGCGTCAGCTGGCCGCCGGAAAGCTGGGTACGCATGTCGATCGCCCGGGCCGATGTCACCAGTTCGATCGCGAGCACCCGGCGCAGGTTCTCCACGGCCTTCCGGAGCTTGCGTGCAGCGTGCCAGCCCATGGACACATGGTCCTCCTGCATGGCCGAGCTCGGGATGGAGTCGACGGATGCGGGAACCGCAAGCCGCTTGTTGTCCGAGACCAGCCCGGCCTGGGTGTACTGGGCGATCATGAGGCCCGAGTCCACGCCCGGATCCGCGGCCAGGAATGCCGGCAGGCCGTGCGAGCGGGCCGGGTCCAGCATGCGGTCAGTACGCCGCTCGGCGATGGAGCTGAGGTCCGCGACGGCGATCGCGAGGTAATCGAGCACGTACGCCACCGGGGCGCCGTGGAAGTTGCCGTTGGAGCTGACCCGGCCGTCGGGCAGGACCACGGGGTTGTCGATGGCGGCCGCGAGTTCACGGGAGGCCACCAGTTCGGCGTGGTCCACCGTGTCCCGGACAGCGCCGGCAACCTGGGGTGCGCAGCGCAGGGAGTAGGCGTCCTGGACGCGGGAATCGCCCACGCGGTGCGAAGCCACGATGGCCGAGTCGGACAGGACCCGGAGCATGTTGTCGGCGCTGGCGGCCTGGCCCGGGTGCGGGCGGAGGGCGGCGTGCAGCTCAGGCAGGAACACCTGGTCCGTGCCGAGCAGCGCCTCGACGCTGAGCGCGGCGGTGATGTCCGCCGTCGTCAGCAGCTGCCGCAGGTCCGCAATGGCCATCAGGAGCATGCCCAGCATGCCCTCGGTGCCGTTGACCAGAGCCAGCCCCTCCTTCTCGGCCAGGGTGACCGGCTCGATGCCGTGCGCGGCGAGCAGCTCGGCAACCGTGCGCTGGCCCGCGCCGCCGTACAGTTCGCCGTCGGGACCGGCGGCTTCGCCTTCGCCCATGAGGACCAGGGCGCAGTGCGACAGCGGTGCGAGGTCCCCGGAGCAGCCCAGCGAACCGAATTCGCGGACCACCGGGGTGATGCCGGCGTTGAGCACGTCCACCATGGTCTGCAGCACCACGGGCCGGACGCCGGTACGGCCGGATGCCAGCGTCTTGGCGCGCAGGAACATGATGCCGCGGACCACTTCGCGTTCCACGGCCGGGCCCATGCCGGCGGCGTGGCTGCGGATCAGCGATTTCTGCAGCTGTGTGCGGAGCTCGCCGGGGATGTGGCGGTTGGCCAGCGCGCCGAAGCCGGTGGAGATGCCGTACGCGGGCACGTCGCTGTGGGCCAGTTCGTCGATGTGCGCGCGGACCTTGGCGACGGTGTCCAGGGCTTCCTGGGAGATGGTCACCTTGGCGTCGTGGCGTGCGACGGCGACGACGTCCTCGGGCGTGGCACCGCTGGCACCGAGGGTGACGGTGAGCGGTTCGTGGGTAATGGTGGTCATGGTGTTAGTTGCCTTCATTCATGGGGATGCGGACGCCGCGCTCCTTGGCGACGTCGATGGCGCGGTCGTAGCCGGCGTCGACGTGGCGGATGACGCCCATGCCGGGGTCGTTGGTGAGGAGCCGTGCGAGTTTTTCGGCGGCGAGGTCGGTGCCGTCGGCCACGGAGACCTGCCCGGCGTGGATGGAACGGCCGATGCCCACTCCCCCGCCGTGGTGGATCGAGACCCAAGTGGCGCCGGAGGAGGTGTTGATCAACGCGTTCAGCAGCGGCCAGTCCGCGATCGCGTCCGAGCCGTCGGCCATGGCCTCGGTTTCCCGGTACGGGGAGGCGACGGAGCCCGAGTCCAGGTGGTCACGGCCGATCACGATGGGCGCCTTGACCTTGCCCTCCCTCACGAGCTGGTTGAAGAGCAGACCGGCCTTGGCGCGTTCGCCGTAGCCCAGCCAGCAGATCCGGGCCGGCAGGCCCTCGAACTCCACCCGCTCACCGGCAGCGTCGATCCAGCGGTGCAGGTGCTGGTTCTCCGGGAACAGCTCCTTGATGGCCTTGTCCGTGACGGCGATGTCCTCCGGGTCACCCGAGAGCGCGACCCAGCGGAACGGGCCCAGGCCCTCGCAGAACAGCGGCCGGATGTAGGCCGGCACGAAGCCGGGGAACTCGAACGCCCGGCCGTAGCCGCCCTTGCGGGCCTCGTCGCGGATCGAGTTGCCGTAGTCGAACACCTCGGCGCCGGCGTCCTGGAACTCCACCATCGCCTGGACGTGCCTGGCCATCGACGCCTGCGCCTTCTTCGTGAACCCCTCCGGGTCGGCCTCGGCCTCACGGTGCCACTCCTCCACCGAAATGCCCTCCGGCAGGTAGGACAGCGGATCATGCGCGGAGGTCTGGTCCGTGACGATATCAATGGCCAGCTCACCGGCCTGGTGACGGCGCAGCAGCTCCGGGAACACCTCGGCGGCGTTCCCGACGTACCCGACGGACCAGCCGCGGCGCTCTTCCTTGGCCTTCATGACCTTGGCGATCGCGGCGTCCAGGTCGGTCTCCACCTCGTCCAGGTAGCGCTTGCCGGCCCGGCGGCGCAGCCGGGTCTCGTCGACGTCGACAATCAGGCACGCGCCCTCGTTCAGGGTCACGGCCAGCGGCTGCGCCCCGCCCATGCCGCCGCACCCGCCGGTCAGGGTCAGGGTCCCGGCCAGCGTGCCGTTGCCGTCCCCGGTAAGCTTGCGGGCGATCGCGGCGAACGTCTCAAACGTGCCCTGCAGGATGCCCTGGGTGCCGATGTAAATCCAGGAACCGGCCGTCATCTGCCCGTACATCATCAGGCCCTCGGCCTCGAGCCGGCGGAACTCGGGCCACGTGGCCCAGTCACCAACAAGGTTGGAGTTGGCCAGCAGCACCCGCGGTGCCCACTCGTTGGTGCGGAACACGCCCACCGGCTTGCCGGACTGGACCAGCAGGGTCTCGTCCTTCTCCATCGTTTCCAGGGTCCGCGTGATCGCATCGAACGCAGCCCAGGAACGCACGGCCCGGCCGGTGCCGCCATAGACCACCAGGTCATCCGGGCGTTCGGCCACCTCGGGATCGAGGTTGTTCATCAGCATGCGCAGGGGCGCCTCGGTCTGCCAGGACCTGGCGGTGAGCTCGGTGCCGCGGGCTGCTTTGACCGGACGGGCACCGGTAGTGAAATCGGCGGGTGCCATGGTGGCTCCTTCGTGTTGCGGGGTATGTGCTGTTGCGTGTTGCGGAAGTTCTGTGGTGTTGCTCAAGGGTTCGAGCGGAAGTGCTTCTGTATCAACTAAAGCCCCTTCTGAGCGGGCCAGACAGGGGTTTCCGGCGGGTACTGTCCGGTATCCCAGACCCAACTAGGTAGCAGATCCGGGCGTTCTGAGCCTCGGGAACGCCCTGTGCTGCTACTTACTTGGGCTACTGCGTCCCGGGGCGGCCGTGGATCCGCACCGAGAGCTCGTCGGCGACCTTTTGCACGCGGGCGGCGAGTACCGGCCACTGGTCCTCCGGCAGTTTGTCCTCCAGGAACGTGACGGCGACTGCCGCCGTCGGCCATCCCAGGTGATCGGTGACGGCAGCGGCGATGGAACCAAAGCCCGGTGTCACCTCGCCGTGTTCCGTGGCGTAGCCACGCTGGCGCACCTGGTCCAGGTGCGATGAGAGGGCCGAGTACTTCATGATGGCGCCCTCCACCTCGTGCCGGGCACTGAAGGCGGCGGCGTTCGGATAGAGCGCGCGGACCTGCGACTTCGGCAGCGCGGCGAGGATCGCCCGGCCGCTGGCGGTGAGGTGGCTGGGCAGCCGGACACCGACGTCGGTCACCAGGGATGGCCGGTTCTTGGCGCGCTCCTCCACGATGTAGAGCACGTCCCGGCCGTGCAGGACCGCCAGGTGTGCGCTTTCGCCAAGGACATCAACGAGGGAGGCGAGCATTGGCCGCCCCAACCTGGACAGCGGTTCCTGCCGCGAGTACGCGGAGCTGAGCTCGAAGGCGCTGATGCCCAGGCCGTAGCGCTGCTCCTCGTGCAGGTGCAGGACGAAGCCGTTTGCCTCCATGACGCCCAGGAGGTGGTAGACACTCGAGCGGGGCAGCCCCAGTGCCGTGGCAATGTTCGACGCCGCCATCGGGCCCCGCTTGGAAGCCAGCAGTTTGAGGATCCGCAGGGTGTTTTCGGCGGCAGGAACCTTCGCTTTCACTGCTGATTCCGGCTGCTTCGCCGCGGTTGCGGCCATCGTGCCTGCCATGTGCCCTCCAGGCTTCGTCGTTGTCTGTCTTTGGGGTCTTGTCTGTTCGGGGTTCGTCTTTTCGGCGTTTATCCGAATGGTGTCCGGGATCCCGTACTTAAGCTTGCGCCTAACCAGTGCCCTGCGGCGCTCCTTCTCAATTGCCGCTGTCTGGAATACCGGACAAATGCCCAATCAGCCCCATCATCCCGCTTTCCTGTCCCCGGATGTAGCGTTTGTCCATGGAATATCCGCTGCGGGGCAAGGTGGCCCTGGTGGCCGGGGCCACGCGAGGGGCAGGCCGCGGCACGGCTGTGGCCCTGGGTGAGGCCGGCGCGGTGGTCTACTGCACCGGCCGCACGGCGAAGGGACGGACGTCCGACCGACTATCGCCGCCCGGAAACAATCGAGGAAACGGCAGCCATGGTGAGCGCCGCCGGCGGGACGGGCATCGCAGTGGCGGTGGACCATCTCCACGCCGCGGAGGTGGAAGCGGTGGTCGGCCGGATCGATCACGAGCACGGCCGGCTGGACATCCTGGTGAACGACATCTGGGGCGGTGAAAACCTCATCCAGTGGAACACGCCCCTGTGGGAGCATGACCTTGACGGCGGTCTGCGGATGTTGCATGGCGCCGTCGATACGCACTTGATCACGAGCCACTTCGCGCTGCCGCTGCTCATCCGGCAGCCGGGCGGACTGGTGGTGGAAATGACGGACGGAACGCGCGAATACAACGCCGCGCATTACCGGCTCTCCGCGTTTTACGACCTCGCCAAGTCCGCCGTCCTGCGGCTCGCCTTCAGCCAGGCCGAGGAGCTGAAGCCGTTCGGGTGCACGGCCGTGGCGCTGACGCCGGGATGGATGCGTTCGGAGATGATGCTCGAACACTACGGCGTGACCGAAGCCAATTGGCGCGAGGCGGCGGCCACGAATCCGCACTTCGCCGCCATCTCGGAAAGCCCGCGCTTTGTGGGCCGTGCAGTCGCCGCCCTCGCCGCCGATCCCGACGTGCACCGGCGGACCGGCGGTTCCTTCTCCTCGGGCGGCCTTGCACTTGAGTACGGCTTCACCGACGTGGACGGCTCGCGGCCGGACTGCTGGCGTTATCTGGTGGAGGTCCAGGAGGCAGGGCTGCCTGCGGATCCCACCGGCTACCGCTGACGCGTCGGGATAAACAAAGCGCGAACTGGCAGGTAACGCCCTCAAAACCGGCATTTGAAGGCGTTACCTGCCAGTTCGCGCTCGGGGCACCATCGTATGGCGCCAAAATTCCGAGCGCACAGCCTGCAGCCGCACAGTCTGAAATCAAAGACACCAAGAGCCGGTGAGCCTCATCACAGCCCCCGCCGACGTGGTGTGCTGGATAGCGATCCCCCTCCCAATGACGAGAAGGTATTGGCATGCAACAAGCCCAATCAACAGCCGAAACGGCGGCGCCTGACAGCACCACCGACGACAGCACCGCCGGCAATCCAACCGGGCGCACCGCGGCGGGCACCGCCGTCGGAAACGCCCGCAACGCCGTCGGAACCGCCGTCGGAACCGCCGTCGAATCCGTTCTGAACCGCGGCCTCAACGTCCGCCACATCCGTTTCATGGCGTTGGGCTCCGCCATTGGCACCGGTTTGTTCTACGGTTCGGCCTCGGCCATCCAAAAGGCCGGCCCCGCCGTGCTGTTCGCCTACATGATCGGCGGCGCCGCCGTGTTCATGGTGATGCGCGCGCTGGGGGAAATGGCCGTGCGGCACCCGGTCTCGGGATCCTTCGGGCAGTACGCCAGCCGCTACCTTGGCCCGCTGGCAGGCTTCGTGACCGGCTGGACCTACGTCTTCGAAATGGCGATCGTGGCCATCGCCGATGTCACCGCGTTCAGCATCTATATGGGTTTCTGGTTCCCGTCCGTGGAGCGGTGGGTCTGGATCCTGGCCATCATCTTCCTCCTCGCGGCGCTGAACCTGCTGAGCGTGAAGGTCTTTGGCGAACTGGAATTCTGGTTCACCTTGGTCAAGGTTTCAGCCATTATCGCGATGATCGCGGGCGGCGCGGCCATCCTTGCGTTCGGCTTCCAGAACGGCGACGCCTCGGCAGCAGCTCCGGGCCTGGGCAACCTGGTGAACCACGGCGGCCTGTTCCCCAACGGCTTCGAAGGGCTTCTGGCCTCGTTCGCCGTCGTCATGTTCGCCTTCGGCGGGATTGAAACCATCGGCATCACGGCCGGCGAGGCTGCCGACCCCAAGAAGGTCATCCCGAAGGCCGTCAACACCGTGCCGGTCCGCGTCCTGCTGTTCTACGTGCTCACCCTGGGCGTGCTCATGAGCCTCTTCCCGTGGAACGAGATCGGCAGCAACGGCAGCCCGTTCGTCCAGATTTTCAGCGGCCTGGGCATTCCCGCCGCACCCCACATCCTCAACGCCGTGGTGATCACCGCCGCGCTCTCCGCCATCAACAGCGACATTTTCGGCGCCGGCCGGATCCTCTTCGGCCTTGCCAAGCAGGGGCACGCGCCGCAGAGCTTCGGGCGTGTTTCGCGGCATGGCGTGCCGTGGATGACCGTGGTGATGATGGCCGGGATACTCCTCGTGGGAGTGGTCCTGAACGCGGTCATCCCGGAAGACGTCTTCCTGCTCATCGCGTCCATCGCCACCTTCGCCACGGTCTGGGTGTGGGTCATGATTCTGGCCTCCCACGTGGCGATGAAACGCGAGATCGCCCGGAACGGCCTGCCGGCGTCGGAATTTCCCTCGCCCTGGTGGCCGGCGGCGTCCGTTCTCACCATCGGCTTCATGGCGCTGGTGATCGCGGTGCTTGGCTTCTTCGAGGACACCCGCGTGGCGCTCTACGTGGGGGCCGTGTGGCTGGGACTGCTGGTGGTGGCCTACCGCCTCTGGGTCAAAGGCAACGGACGACGCCGGGCCCACCTTGACGATGAAACCTCGCCGCTGCCGGTGGTCGCCAAAACTGAGTAGGATTCCCCGCGAATCCGCGCGCCAGGCTGGAATAGAGAAAAACAAGTAGTAAAAATGGGTAAAGACAGGTAATCAGAGACTGTTTCACGAGTGCCTGATGTGATAAATGAGGTAGATGTTACTCGTGTGACGTATGTGATTCCTTCCTACAGTGGACTACACGGTGCCAGCCGGCTGGGGATCTGACCCCGGATGATGACCCGGACCCGCGCCGCCAGTGATTCGACGATTGGTCACACTGTGAAGGAGTGGTCCTCATGTTGGAAATCCAGGCCGGGGCACCGGCATCACATATTCAGTCCGGACGGTCACCGGGCTTCCTGGCCCAGACCCTGCAGCGGGCGCGGACGGCCGCGGTTCCGTACAAGATCGGCGACGTCCTGGTGGGCGACGATCCGTTCAACGGCAGGCGCGAAGGCACCGTGGTGGCCAAGAACGGCAGGTCGATCGGGATCCGGTCCTCGGACCGGGTGTACTTCTACGACTACCGGCAACTGAGGCGGCCGGACTAGGCGGGTCACCGCCAGTCCAGCCGTCCGACCCACAGGAGCCGAACCCATGTCCATCGCCAACCTGCCTACCGCGTACCTCACCATTGCCGAGGTCGCCGCGGCCCTGCGCCTGTCCAAAATGACTGTCTACCGGATGGTCCGGGCCGGAACGCTGGCGGCGGACCGGTTCGGCAAGTCCTACCGCGTGCCGGAGTCGGCCGTGGAGGAGTACATCCGGGCCTCAGGCAACCCGATCACGGAGGAGCCGCCGGGCCAACGCCGCTAAGCCCACTCGGCTAAGCTCACTCGCCTGTTGCGCCGTCGACTGTGGCGCCGTCGGCTATTTGCCAGCCGCTTAGAGCACATCGGTGCTGGCTGTTTGCCGGCCGGCGGCGTTACGATCAGGCATGCTCCCGCTGCAGAATCTCCTGGCCTTTGCCTTGGTCTCGGCTTTGCTGATCGCCGTCCCTGGCCCCAGCGTCCTGTTCGTCATCGGACGGTCGCTGGCCCTGGGACGGCGGGGCGGTCTGCTGAGTGTCCTCGGGAATGCGGTCGGGGAACTGCTGCAGATCGCAGGGGTGGCGCTGGGACTCGGCGTGGTGCTGGCTGAGTCGGTGCTGCTGTTCACGGTGGTCAAGTTTGCCGGCGCGGCCTATCTCATCTATCTGGGAATCCAGGCTGTGCTCCACCGCCGGGGCGGCCATGCTGCCACTGACCCGTCCAGGCCGGCGACAACCCGTCGGATCCTGCGTGAAGGCTTCGTTGTCGGGGCCACGAACCCGAAGTCGGTGGTGTTCTTCGTGGCCGTCCTCCCGCAGTTCGTAGACCACGGTGCCGGCGTCATTCCCCTCCAGCTTGCCCTGCTGGGTGCCACGTTCCTGGCCATCGCGCTGGTCTCGGACAGCATCTGGGCACTCGCAGCCGGCACCGCGAGGCAATGGTTCGCCCGTTCACCCCGCCGGGTGGCAGCCGTGACGACTACCGGCGGGGTGATGATGATCGGGCTGGGCGGCACCCTCGCCCTGACAGGTTCCAAGAGCTAGCGGGCGGACCAGCCGCCGTCCATCGTGTAGCTGGCGCCGGTGACCATGCCGGCGGCGTTGGAAGACAGCCACCCAACCAGCGAGGCCACCTCCTCGGGTTCCACCAGCCGTTTCACCGCGGACTCGGTGAGCATCACCTTCGCGAGGACCTCCGACTCCGGAATCCCGTGGACACGCGCCTGGTCCGCGATCTGCTTCTCCACCAGCGGGGTCCGCACATAGCCCGGGTTGATGCAGTTGGACGTGACGCCGTGCTCGCCGCCTTCCAGCGCCGTCACCTTGCTCAGCCCCTCAAGGCCGTGCTTCGCCGAGACATAGGCGCTCTTGAATGGCGAGGCCCGGAGCCCGTGCACCGACGACAGGTTGATGATGCGCCCGAAGTTATTGGCGTACATGTGCGGCAGCGCGGCACGGATCAGCAGGAAGGGCGCCTCGAGCATGAGCGCCAGGATCCGCCGGAACGCCACGGGATCGAACTCCTCGATGGGGCTGATGCGCTGGATGCCGGCGTTGTTGACCAGGATGTCGCAGTCCAGGCTCAGCGCGGCCAGCGCCTCGACGTCCAGGAGGTCGACGGCCCAGGACGTGCCGCCCACCTCGTCGGCGAGGGCCGCGGCGCCGGCTTCGTCGACGTCGGCCACCACCACCTTGGCGCCTCTGGCGGCCAGTTCCCGTACGCACGCCGCGCCGATGCCGCTGGCACCGCCTGTGACCAGGGCCTTGCGGCCGTTCAGGTTCTTTTCCACGTCCGGACCTTGTGCGTCCACAGTCTGCTCCTCCAAGTGTCCACGTTGACACGTGTCGCACGCCGTTGACTTCCAACTCGTGCGGCACTTCCGATTCACCCGAGTATTCCTGCAGAAGGAACGCGGTTCAATGACTAATCGGGCACTGGATTCGTGCAAAATTGCAGATATGGATGCCAACCCGGATGATCTGCTGGTGCTGCTCGCCGTCTCCCGCTCGGCGAAGTTCACGACGGCGGCCCAGGTCCTGGGCCTGAACCACACCACCGTTTCACGCCGGATCGCCGCACTGGAAAAGGCCCTCGGCGGCCGTGTTCTGGCCCGCGCGTCCGGGGGCTGGGAGCTGACCGAGCTCGGCGCCCAGGCCGTGCTGGTGGCAGAGCAGGTGGAAACGGCGGTGCGTGCGCTGGGACCGTCAGGCCGCGCGCCTGACCCAATTACCGGCGTCGTACGCATGACGGCGACCGACGGCTTCAGCGCGTACATAGCCGCTCCGGCGGTGGCCCGGCTTAGGAGGGACCACCCGGGGCTCAGCGTCGAAATCGTCACCGTCACGCGCCGGGCGCTGCAGCAGCGCTCGGGACTGGACATCGAAGTGGTGGTGGGCGAGCCGCAGGTGCACCGGGCCGAAGCGTTCCGGCTGGGCGAGTATGAGCTCGGGATGTACGCATCCCGGCAGTACATCGAGGCCAACGGGATGCCGGAAACGGTGGAGGCCCTGACCGCCCATCCGCTGGTCTACTTCGTGGACTCCATGCTGCAGGTGGACGATCTTGATGCACCGCGGCGGCTGGTGCCGGCCATGCGCGACGGCGTCAGCTCGACCAACGTGTTCGTGCACGTGGAGGCCACCCGGGCCGGCGCCGGGGTGGGGTTCCTCCCCTGTTTCATGGCCGACCGGCACGAGGACCTGGTGCGCCTGCTGCCGGGGAACATCGCCGAACGGCTCCCCTACTGGATGGTCCTGCGGCCCGACTCGATGCGCAGGCCCGCCGTCGCCGCCGTGGTGACGGCTCTGCGCGAACAGACCACCGCGCACCGGGAGTGGCTCCTCGGGCAGGGGCGCGCCACTCGGTCGGTGACGCGGCGGTGAGAGAGCGTCCCGGGAAAACCGGCAGGTAGTGAGAGAGCGTCCCGGTCGGGTGGCTCGGCTCAGCTGCTGACCAAAGGCTGAGGGCCGGTGGCGTCCGGGCTGGATTGCGCGTGCGGGCCGGTGGCGTCCGGGCTGGGGTGGGCGTCTCTGCGGGGCACAGGGTCGTGCCGCACCTGGGCCCCGGCGGCGAAGGCCCGGACCCTGGCGTCGTCCCAAATGTGTGCGGGCACCGCCCCGCCCAGGAGCCGCCGCGCGAGCTGCGGATCGTCGTCGAACGGCTGGTCGCTGCCGGCCATCACCATGTTGCCGTAGCGGCGCCCCTTGAGCATGGCGGGGTCCGCGATGATGAGGGTGTGCTCGAACGCGGCAGCGATGGTGGCGGCATCCTCCCGGGCATTCTTCAGGTCCGGGCCGTCGCCTGAGTTCACCACGTAGATGCCGCCCGGCGCGAGGACCCGCCGGACCTGCCGGTTGAACTCGGCGGTGGTCAGCGGGAGAGGGGTCAGCGCACCGGCGAAGACGTCCCGGATGATGAAGTCGCGGGTGTCCGGGGTCAGGGTTTCCGTCACCGCACGGGCCTCACCGACGCGCAGCCGCAGCAGCGGGGCCTTGGGAAGATCGAACCAGCCGCGGACGTACTCGGCGAGCTTCCCGTCCAGTTCCACCACCACCTGGCGGGCGTCCGGGTAGGCGGCATGGAAGTACCGGGCCAGTGAGCAGGCTCCGCCGCCGAGGTGCAGGCCGCGCAGCCGGGGCTTGGTCTCCGTCGGCCAGCGGGTTTCGATCAGGGCGGACATCCAGCGCATGTACTCGAAGTCGAGGAACAGCGGATCGGCGAGGTCGATGTGCGAACTCATCACGCCGTTGATGCGCAGCAGCCAGCCGGTGGAGTTGTCCTGGTCGGCAATGAGCTCGCAGTCGCCGGTGTCGATGTAGTAGACGCCTTCAACGGGGCCGTCTGCAGCCGCTTTACCGGCCGGGTCCAGCAGCGCCGGGGCCGCCGCTATGGCTTTCCGTCCGCCCGATTTCCCGCCTGACTTGGTGCGCCGTGCCATCAGTTCTCCGCCGCTTCCGTCATCCTTCAAGCCTAGTTGACTGCAAGGTGCCCTTGATCTCTACGGGCACAGCTCCATCGGCGGCCCCTACCCCTCCGGCACGGCCGCGCCTTCACCATTGCGGATGCGCTGCACAATCGCCGTGGTGGAGCGCTCGGCCACGTAGTCGAGGATGGTCACTGTGCCGCCGTAGGCCTCCACCGCTTCCGTTTCGGCCAGCATCTCCGGCGTGTAGTCACCGCCCTTGGTATAGATCTCCGGCCGCAGCTGCTCGATCAGGGGAATCGGCGTCGGGGTGTCGAAGACGGTGACGTAATCCACGCAGCTCAGGGCCGCGATCACGGCGGCCCGGTCGGCCACGCTGTTGATGGGACGGCCCGGGCCCTTGAGCTTTCGGACGGAGTCGTCACTGTTGAGCGCCACCACCAGGATGTCGCCGAGCTGTTTGGCCTGGTTCAGGTAGCGCGTATGCCCGCGGTGCAGCACGTCGAAGCAGCCGTTGGTCAGCACTACGCGCTGGCCGTCGCTGCGGTGGGCACGGATGTGGCGCTCCAGTTCGTCGGCGGTCAGCGCGGTGTCCGCGAAGCTTTCCAGGTACCGCCCCAGCTCGTCCGTGCCGCACACCGATGTCCCCGGATGGTGCACCACCACGTCCGCTGCGGCCTGGGCCAGGTCGAGGCTGGCCGTCAGGGGCAGCGACGCGGCACGCGCCAGGGTCAGCGCCGCCACGAAGGTGTCGCCCGCACCAGAGGCCTGCTTCTCGGTGGCGGGCCGTGCCCACGTCCGGTGCGGGTTTCCGGCGGCCGGGATGAGGACAGTGCCGTCCCGGTCCAGCGTGACCACGACGGCGCGTGCCCCCGTCGCCTGCAGCAGCTCGCCGCCGTGCGCGGTCACCACATCTGCGCGCCCGGGCCCGCTGCCCAGCCGGAGGTCCAGCATCCGGGCGGCCTCCTGCGCGTTGGGCGTGACGAGGTCCGGCTCGAGTCCGGCCCACGGTCGGGGATCGTGCGCGTCCACCACCACCAGCGTGTCCGGCCCGCGGTCCGCCAGCGATTCGATGAGCCGGCGGCGAACCGGTTCTGCGAGGACTCCCGTCCCGTAGTCGCAGATCACCACCGCATGTTGGCGTCCGACGGCGGCACCCACCGACGCCTCGAACGTCGCCAGGGCGTCGGGCGGGACAGCTGCCGCGGCGTCGTCGAAGCGAAGGAGGACCTGGCCGCCGCTGCTGATCCTGATCTTGGTGGTGGTGACCATCTCCGGGTGCCCGGCAAGGAGGGCGGTGTCCACCCCGGCGGCGACCAGCTGGCGCCTAAGTTCCGTGCCGGCGTCGTCCGTTCCGATAATTCCAGCCACGCTCACGCGGGCGCCGAGGGCGGCCAGGTTCATCGCGGTGTTGGCGGCGCCGCCGGGGGCGAAGTCGCGCCGCGCGATGTCCACCACGGGGGCGGGGGCCTCGCGGCACATCCTGTCGATGGAGCCGGTCCACCAGCCGTCGAGCATGAAGTCGCCCACGACCGTGATGGCCGGTTGCTCCTCGGCCAGTCGCCGGGGAAGCCACGCCGCCAGGCCGCGCTGTTCGGAAAGAACGGGGTCGGAAAGAACGGGGTCGGAGGGCACGGGTTCGGAATGTTCCGCTTCGGAGGGCACGGGTTCGGAATGTTCCGCCGCGGTCACGACGCCGCCCTGTTGGTTTCACGGTCAGCAGGGGTGAGCGGCGCAGCGATGTGGACCACCTTGACCCGGCTGAATTCATCCAGGAGTTCCGGGCCGTAGCCAAACCCGTGCCCGCTTTCGCCGCGGGGTTGGGCGGCCCCGCCAGGTGCGCCACCGAACACCTCGTTGACCTTGACGGTCCCCACCGGCAGCGTGGCGACGGCCTGCTGGGCGTGGGCGATGCTGCCGGTCAGCACGGTTGCCGCCAATCCATACCGGCCGGCCGCAGCGAGGGAGAGCCCTTCCTCGAAGCTGTTCACAACGCGCACCGGGGCCACCGGGCCGAAGGTTTCCTCGGACATGACGTCCATGGCTTCTATGCAGTCCACCAGGACCGTGGCCGGGTAGAAGGCGCCGGGCCCGTCCGGAACCGAGCCGCCCTCCACGGCCCGCGCCCCGAGTTGCAGCGCCTCGGCCACGTGCCGCTGGACGGCGTCCCGCATCCGGGTGTCCACGAGCGGCGCCAGCCGGTTATCCCGGTTCCGCTCCCTGGCCTGCTCCACCAGTGCCAGGCAGAACGGTTCGGCGATGGACGCATGGACGTAGATGCGCTCCACGGAGGTGCAGATCTGGCCGCTGTTGCTGAAGGCCCCGATCGCTGCCTGTTCCGCGGCCCAGTCGGGATCGACGTCGCCGTCCACCAGCAGCGGATCGTTGCCGCCGTTTTCCCTAATGACGTACGCGCCCGTCAGCACCGCCGCCCGTGCAATCCGGTCACCGGTGGCGCTGGACCCCACGTGGGCGAACATGTCAACGTCCTGCTGCTGGGTGAGGAGGGTCCCGACGTCGGCCCCTCCCGTGAGCGTGGCCAGCACGTTGGGCGGGAAGACCGGCGCCAGCGCCTCCCCCAGCAGCTTTCCCACGTGCGGGCAGCGCTCGCTGGGTTTGTGGATGGCCGTGTTCCCGGTGACCAGGGCAGCGCCGATGAGTCCGCAGGCCACGGCCACGGGGTCGTTCCACGGGGTGAGCAGCACGGCCACCCCGCGGGGCTCGGCGACGGTGTAGTCCGCGGCCAGCGGGTTGCCGCGAAGGCTGTGCCCGCGGTGTACGGGCCCCAGCTCCGCATACTGCTCCAGGGTCGACACACCGGCGGCAATGCCGGCCAGGGCTTCCTCCACCGGGCGCCCGGTTTCCTGTGCGTTCAGTTCGGCCAGCCCGGCAGCAGCCGCCTCCAGCGCCCGGGCAGCCTCACGCAACAGCTTGCCCCGGTCCCCCGGGGGTGTGGCCGCCCAGCCCGGCTGGGCGGCGCGGGCAGCCGCCACGGCTGCGGCCACATCTGCTGCGCCGGCGACCGGAAGGCTGCCGACGGTTTCCCCTGTCCGCGGGTTCAGGATGGTGAGCATGTCTTCCGCACTGGCCAGCTCGCTGGTGATGGTCGATTGCATGTGGCTCCTCACTGGGGATTGGCCTGGGCTGCAGGCGCCTGGCCTCAAAGGCACTGGTCTTTCGGCATGCTGCTCGGTGTTGCCGGGCGTCCCTTCCCGCCCTCTCTGAGGTGATCCGTACCCCGGCGCCGAAGGGTTTACACGCATCTGCGGCAGGAGTTTTGACAGCCGCGGGCCGGGTCCGCACCAGGCTGCCGGGCGGGGTTTTTCGGGCTGGCAATCCGGGGCCGGTGCACCGTAGGGTGGGCCCCACTGAACCTGACCTGAACGCATCCCGACCTGAACGATCCGGAACCGAGAGGGCTGACTGCATGGAACTCCTCAACGCCGACTTCGGCGGAGCACGCATCACGGGGCACGGAATCGGCCCTGTGCTGGAAGCCTTCAGCGACGTAGCCAGCATCGCTGTTCTCCGCGGCGGCGGACTCGGTGACCTGATGTATGCCCTGCCTGCGGTGGCAGCGCTGAAGGCCGCCTACCCTGAGGCCAGCGTGACCCTGCTGTGCACGCCGGTCCAGGCTGAGCTGCTGTCCCAGACCGCGGGTCCGGCGGATGAGACCGTGATTCTCCCGTTTGCCGAAGGCGTCCGGCCGGGGCCTGAGGACCACCACGAACTGGAGCGGTTCTTTGCGGCGATGCGCGCCAGGAACTTTGACCTGGCCGTCCAGCTGCACGGTGGCGGCCGGTACTCAAATCCGTTCCTGCTCCGCCTCGGCGCACGCCACACCGTGGGCACCAGGACCCCGGACGCGGCTCCATTGGAGCGGACCGTGCCCTACGTGTATTACCAGCACGAGCCGCTCCGGGCCCTCGAGGTGGCGGGATTCGCCGGTGCCCCTCCCCGTGAGCTCGAGGCCAGGCTCCGGGCGCTGCCGGAGTTTGGCCAGCAGGCCGAGCAGGACCTGGCCTTGGGGAACGGGCCCGGGTACGGCCGCACGCTGGTCATCCATCCGGGCGCGACGGACCCGCGCCGGCGCTGGCCGGCCGAGCGTTTCGCCGCGGTGGCCCGGAGGGCCGCCGACGACGGCTTCCGGGTTTTTGTGGTGGGCGACAGCAGCGAAAAGGAGCTGGCCGAGACGGTGGTGGAACTCGCCGTCGAACATGATCCGGAACTCCGCCCCGCCGTCGGGTCACTGGCCGGCAATCTCAGCCTCGGCGAGTTGGCGGCGCTGCTGGCGGGGAGCGCCGTCGTGGTGGCTAACGACAGCGGGCCGCGCCACCTGGCCCAGGCCCTCGGCGCGCCAACGGTGGGCATCTACTGGGCCGGCAATGCCATCAACGCCGCGCCGCTGGGCCGGAGCAGGCACCGCGTCCGTCTGGGCTGGGTCACGCGCTGCCCGGTGTGCGGCGTGGACGTCACCCAGGTCGGGTGGACAGCCCCACGGTGCCCGCATGACGAGTCCACCGTGAAGGCCGTCGAACCCTCGGAGGTTTACGAGGACGTCCTCCAGCTCACGGCCATGAGCCCTCTTCCTCATGGCAGATAAGCATTTCGCGGACCTCGCAGCCGGCGGGCTGGGACAGGACGAACAGGATCGCCTGCGCCACGTTGCCGGGGTCGTTCAGGCGTGAGTCGTCCTGCGGCTTGTACTGCTCGGCGCGGTCGTCGAAGAAGCGGGTCTTCATGCCGCCGGGGATTATGGTGGTCACGCCGATCTCGCCGCCCGTTTCTGCCGCCAGGGAATGGCTGAAGCCCACGACGCCGAATTTTGAGGCGCAGTAGGCGGTGGCTTCCGGCAGTGCGCGTTTGCCCAGCGTAGACGCGATGGTGACCACCCGGCCGCGGGACTCCTTGAGGTACGGGAGGGCCGCGCGGACCACGGAAACCGTGCCCATCAGATTGACGCCGATGACGCGCTCCCATTCGTCCGCAGCCACGTCCTCCAGCTTGCCGCAACGGTCGATGCCGGCCGCCGTGACCACTGCGTCCAGCCCGTCCAGGGTCTCGGCCGCCTGCCGCACGGCCTCGCTAACGGCGACGCGGTCCGAGACGTCCACCTCGAACGCCTTCGCCGCGGAGACGTTCCGGATATCCCGGTCAAGCACCACCGGGGTTCCGCCGGCTTTCAGTACGGCATCGACGACGGCGGCCCCCAGTCCGGAGGCACCGCCGGTTACCAGGACCCGGCCGGGCCGGAAAGTCGATTCAGTCATGGTGTTCCTTTCGCTTGGGACAGGTTCAAACGTTGTTGCTCGGTTCAGCTGACCTTGGCCAGCGCATCCGCGAGGACAGAGGTGGACCGGGCCTGGTGGAACGGCACCGTCACGCAGCGCCCGCCCCAGCTCTCGACCAGTGCGGCTTCCGGCAGCTCGGAGGCGCGGTAGTCGCCGCCCTTCACCCAGACGTCCGGCCGCAGCGTCTCCAGGCAGGCCTCCGGGGTGTCCTCCCCGAAAACCAGGACGGCGTCCACGCACTCGAGCGCCAGCAGGAGTTCGGCCCTGTCCTGCTGGCTCACGATGGGCCGCTGCTCGCCCTTGATCCGGCGCACCGACTCGTCCGAGTTCAGGCACACGATCAGGCAGTCGCCAAGGTCCCGGGCGGCCGAGAGCGTGCGGGCATGGCCGGCGTGCAGCAGGTCGAAGCAGCCTCCGGTTGCCACGACTGTTCCGCCGTTGGCGCGCACCCGCCGGGCGAGGCCGACGGCGTCCTCCTCGCGGCTGTGGTGCCAGACGGGCCGGTGGCGGTCCGGCAGGGAAGCCACGCCGCCGGCGCCGAGGAAGGCGGCAGCTTCACTGATGGCGAGTTCCGCGGCGGTGTTGAGGCTGCGGCCCTCCGCCAGGTGCACGGCCAGGCTGGCCGCGAGCCGGTCGCCGGCGCCGCAGGGATCGGCGACCTCGGTGGCAGGCGCCGGGATGGTCACCGGCGACGTGCCGGGCCGGGACAGCAGTCCGCCCCGCTCCCCCATGGTCACAAGGACCGCCTGGCTGTGCCAGCGCTCCAGCAGTGTTTTGCCGACGGCGGCAATCGCCGCGGGCGTTCCGGCGCCCGGACCCGCTCCACCGGAATCCGCAGCCTTGGCAGCCTCAGACAGGTTGGGGGTCACGACCGCCACGCCCCGGACCGGGACAGCGCCGGCAGGGTGCGGATCCCACACGATCGGAATGTCGGCGGCGCGGGCCTCGAGCAACCCGCGGATCTCCGGGTTGGCGGCCACGCCCCTGCCGTAGTCGGCCACGACGATCACCTCGGCCTGGTCCAAAGCCCTGAGCATGCCCGGGGTGGCCGCAGGCACTTCCGGCCGTTCGCACCCCTCATCCACCCGCACCACCGGTTGGCGCCCTGCCCGGACCCGGGTCTTCACCGGTGTCCGCGCGCCGGAGGGCCCGGAGACCACCCGCACCCCCGCGAGCGCGCCTTCCAGCGCAAGGGAGGCGTCGTCGTCGGAAAGCACCGTCACCAGGGTGACCCGGTGGCCGTCGTGGGCCAGCATCCGGGCCACGAGCCCGGCACCGCCGGCCCGGCGCCGGACATCGGAGACGTCCACCACCGGAACCGGCGCGTCGGGGCACAGCCGGGTTGCCTCACCGGAGAGGTCCACGTCCAGCAGGACGTCACCCACCACCGTGATCCTCATCCGCGATCAGCCTCCGGCCCGGGAACGCTCTGGCCCCTGCGGGCCACCTCGGCTTCGAAGGCACGGCAAATGGCGTGCAGCGCAATCAGGTGCCCTTCCTGCGCATTTGCCGAGATGGCATCGATAGCCACGGCGTCGTCGCAGCAGGATGCCAGCGGGTTGGGCGCCGGACCGGTCAGGGCCCACGTGGTCACATTCAGCCTGGCCGCCGCCTCGGCTGCCCGGAGCAGGTTGGGGCTCCGGCCGCTCGTGGACAGCAGTACAAGAATGTCGCCCGACCTGCCATGCGCCCGGACCTGCCGGGCAAAGAGTTCAGCGTAGCCGTAGTCATTGGCGATGGCCGTGACGGCCGAACTCTCGGCATGCAGGGAGATCGCGGAAAAGGGCATCCGCTCGCCGTCGAACCTTCCAACCAGCTCCGCGGTCAGGTGCTGCGCCTCGGCGGCGGACCCGCCGTTCCCGGCAGCGAGCAGTTTTTGCCCGCTCAGCAGCCGCTGGGCAAGCTCCACGCCCCAGCCGGCCAGCCTGTCAGCCTGGCTTTCCAGGGACCGCAGGGCGGGCAGGACGTTTTCCAGGTGGGTCCGCACTGCATCCCGCGAGGCCAGGGCGGCCTCCTGCCCGGCCGGGTTCCCGGCGAAACCGGGCGGCGCTCCCACCCGGGGCATGGTGGGAAGTTCGGCCTCCCGCAGGGATTCCGAAGTCACAGTGCCGCTCCTTCCATCGGTTCCAGGCTGCCTGTTTCCACAGTGCCTG
The DNA here is from genome assembly GCF_046536215.2 of Arthrobacter globiformis. GTDB lineage: Bacteria > Actinomycetota > Actinomycetes > Actinomycetales > Micrococcaceae > Arthrobacter > Arthrobacter globiformis_E. The sequence continues at coordinate 2,500,335 of NZ_CM143421.1, forward strand.
CTACGGCCAGCTGGTAGGCCTTCTCGGTTTCGGCAGCCACCCTGTTCCACGAGTACCGGGCCTTCGCCCGCTGCTCGCCGGCCTGCCCGAGTTTGGCGCGGAGGTCCGGGCTTGCCAGCAGGGTGCCGATGGCTTCGGCGATGGCTTCGGGGTTTTTCGGCGGCACGTGCAGGCCGGTCCCCCGGTCCACCACGCTGTCGGTCAGGCCGCCCACCGCTGCGGCGACGACCGGAACGCCGCAGGCCATCGCCTCCAGCGGAACAATGCCGAACGGCTCGTACCAGGGTGTGCACACCACAGCGTCCGCACTTCGGAAAATGCCGGGCATGGCGTCCCTGGGCACCTGGCCCCGGAGCTCCACATGGCCTGCCACACCGAGCTCACGGGCAAGGTCCAGCAGCCGGCGGGCCTCCGGATCCTGGCCGCCCGCCTCCGCGCCGCCGCCCACGATGAGCAGCTCGACGTCGTCGAACCCCGCCTGCAGCAGATGCGGCAGCGCCCGGATCACTAGGTCCACGCCCTTGCGGGGAACCAGCCGGCCCACGGAAAGGATCCGGTGGGACCGCGCCGGAGTGTCGGCCGGGCCCTCGCTGGAGAAAAGGTCCAGGTCCACGCCGCAGGGAGCGATCGCAACCCGGCGCGTATCGATCCCCATGGCCCTCAGCTCGAAGACCTCGTCAGAGCACGTGGCCACGATGCGGTCCGCCGACCGGCCCACCGACGGCTCAAGGAAGCGCCGCTCGGCGGGGCTGGTATCGGCGGCGCCCTGGTGGCGGCGCTTGACGGTGCCCAGCGCATGGAAGGTCTGCACCACGGGCACCCGGAAACCGCCCGGGGCGCGGCGCGCGGCGTCCAGCGCGGCGACGCCGGACATCCAGAAGTGGCCATGCACCACGTGCGGCGGCGAGTCGCCCCAGTCCTGGACCACCCCGTCCGCGAGGGCGGCCATGAAGGGCAGCAGATCGTCCTTGGGCACATGTTCGGCCGGACCGGCGTCCACGTGGACCACCTCGAGCCGGGGATGCACCCTGACCCGCGCCGGCAGTTCGGGCGCGTCACGCCTGGTGTAGACCGTCACCCGGTGGCCGCGCCGGGCCAGTGCCAAGGACAGGGCGGCAACGTGCACGTTCTGGCCGCCCGCGTCCACTCCGCCAAGCGCTGCCAAAGGACTGGCGTGTTCCGAAATCATTGAGATCTTCAATGGACATTCCTTTCTCGCGCCGCGGACAGGGCATCCGGTCCGGACCCCTTCAAAGCTGCATCCCCCGATGCCGCCAGTTCCCCCAGCACCTCATCCCAGTCGGCGAGGAACCGCTCGAGTCCGTACCGCTCAAGCGCTGCCTCCCGCGCAGCCTTGCCCCGCCGTCGTGCTTCCTCCGGGTCGTTGACCAGCCTCCGGGCACACCGGCTCAGCTCCTCCACGTCGGTGGAGATGCAGCCTGCCTCGGGCGGGACGGCCCGCGCCGCCTCGGTAGTGGCCAGGGCCAGGACCGGCATGCCGAGGTGCATTGCCTCCAGCAGCGCCAGCCCCAGGGAAGTCCACCGCAGCGGGTGCAGGTATGCCCGGCAGCGCGCCAGCTCCCAGTGGAGCTCCGCGGTTTTCAGGTCACCCCGGACGGTGAGGCGCACTGCCGGAATTCCGGTGGCCTCGGCCAGCCCGCCGCCGCCCATGCCGAAGACCTGGAGCGGGGCTGCGGTGGAAAAGCGGTGCAGCAGATCCGTGCCGGTCACGCGTCCGCGCCGCACCGGTTCATTGACCACCACGCCCAGCTCCGGGACCTCGCCCGTGTAGAGGTAGCCGGGGTCCGCGATACCGTGCTCGATGACCTTCGTGGGGGCGCGGCCGCTGTCCCAGAACAGCTCGTTGAAGTGGGTCACGTGGACGATCGGGATGTCGCGCTGCTCGCCGAGCGGATGCACGGTGAAGGGAACATCACCTTTGGGCGTGTTGTGTTCCACGTACACGGCGGGAAGGTCAACGCCGGGCCGGCGGCCCAGGACGCGCGCCACCTCCGCGGCTTCCTCCGGCCGCTGGAGCACGACGGCGTCAATGCTGCCGGCGTCAAGCTCCGCGAGCGCCACTTCCCGCACGGAAGCGGGCCAGTCCCGGCCCGCACGGCCCAGTCCCCAGGGACCGCCGCCGGGCAGGACCGGCAGCAGGTACTCGTGCCGGCCGCGGACAAAGGCGTCCGTCCACGATCCGTGCACGTGCCAGAGCAAAATTCTCATTGTTTCCGGACCTTTCTCCGTGTGCTGAGCGAGGAGACCCCGCTCAGCAGGCGTTCCACCGCGTCCACCACCTGCTCGGGCGGGACCGAGCTGAGGCAGGGATGTCCCGGCACCGGGCAGTCCCGCGCGCGGCTGAGCCGGCACGGCGCGTTCTGGTCCCCCAGCAGTTCCAGCGGAACGCCGTAGGGCGCCCAGCGGACGGCGGGGACAACCGGTGAAAACAGGCTCACCACGGGGGTTCCGACGGCGGCGGCCAAGTGGGCGGGCCCCGTGTTTCCGGCGACCACGACGTCAGCGTTGGCCAGGACCCCGGACAGGGTGGACAGGTCCGTCCGGCCGCCCAGGTCGATGGCGGAAGGGCCGGCCACCGTTGCGGTGAGGGCGGTTTCCCCCGGCCCGCCGGTCACCACCACCCTGTGTCCGGCCCCCTCCAGGAGTTCCACCGCCGCCGCATGGTGAAGCGGCGGCCAGGCACGGGCTGGCACCGTGGCCCCGGGATGGACCACCACGTAGGGGCCGTCACCGACGAGGTGGCGGATGTCCGGCGCGTCCTTGACCATGAGCTTTCCGTCGTCGCCGGCCTTGAGCTGGAAGCCGGCCGCCCGGGCGATGCCCAGCGCCCGGACGGACTCCGGCTGGTCCTCGGGAAAGTCCTCGCCGGGCCTCAGCCGGACGTCCAGGAGTGATCCCGCGTAGTCGGTGGACGCGCCGGTGATGCGCTCCACGCCGGCCAGCCGCAGGAGGAGCGCCAGGGGAAGCGGCGACTGGTGGAATGACGTCAGGATGACCGCCTCGGTGATGCGGGAGTTCCTGACAAAGCCCACCAGCGAGTCCAGGTGCGGGCCGGTCACCTGCGGTGCCGGATTGCTGATCCACGGCGCATCCCAGGCAAAAACATCGGCCACCCTGGGCAGCAGCGACGCCGCCGACTGGCCCTGCGGTCCGCAAAGCACGACGACGTCGTTGGGGCTGCCGCCGTCGGCCCGCCGTCCGTTCGCCACGGCCCGGACCGCCGGGCCGGCCAGGAGAACGTCGCCGACGCTGTCCAGCCTGGCCACCAGGACCCTGGTCATGCCGGTCCCTGAAGCAGCTGGTCCTGAAGCAGCTGTTCCGGGAGCAGGGGTCTCTGAATCGGCCCCTGGAGCAGCAGGGCGACGGCCTGACCGAGGTCCGCGGCCACCTCGGGGGCCGCTTCGACCTCTTCGGTTCTGGTCTGCGGGGTGGGAACCAGGACACCCCGGGCACCGGCGGCCGCTGCCGCCTCCACGTCGCTGCCGATGTCGCCGATAAACGCCGCCTCGGACGGGTCAATGCCAAGGCGCCGGCAGGCGCTGTGGATCATGCCCGGCGCCGGCTTCCGGCAAAGGCACCCGTCGCCGGCGCCGTGCGGGCAGATTTCCCAGACGTCGAATGGCCCCAGCAGGTCCTCCACCCGCGCGTTCACGCTGTCCACCTGCTCCGCCGTCAGTAGGCCGCGGGCAATGCCCGACTGGTTGCTGAGTACGCCGGTGGCCAGGCCCAGGCTGCGCAGTCCGTCGAGAACCCGCCGCGCGCCGGGGTACGGCTCGACCAGCTGCGGGTCGCCGTTGTACGGCACGTCAACCACCAGCGTCCCGTCCCGGTCGAACAGCACAGCCTTGAGCGTCAAAGCGTTAGTTGCCATACCCCCTCCGTTCCCCGGCCGGCAGGGACCTAAACCACCGGCCGCCCACTTCTTCTCGGCTAGACTCCTCGACAGGCGCCCTGGCAGAGCCACCCGAGGAGCAGAAGGACGGCAGTGGAAGCACCGAACGGCAAGCAAGAACAACCGGTCCTGCTGGTCCTGCGGGCCCTGAAGCTGGGCGACCTGCTGGTTGCCGTGCCGGCGCTCCGCGCGCTGCGGCATGCCTACCCCGAACACCGACTGCTCTACGCGGCCCAGGACTGGCTGGCGGATGCACTGGAGCTGGTGGGCGGCTATGAGCTGCTGCCGACCCATGGCCTGGACGTCCCGATTCCCATCGAGGCCGGCACGGTGGACATCGCCGTGAACCTGCACGGCAGCGGACCCGAAAGCGAGGCCCGGCTCGCGGCCGTCCGGCCCAGGACCATCGTCGGCCACCGGACCCCCGAGCGGCCGGGACCGGCCTGGCTCGAGGAAATCCACGAGCGCGAGCGGTGGACCAGGCTGCTGCAGTGGCACGGCATCAATGCGGAGCCGGACGATTTCCGGCTCCTGCCGCCGGCTGTTTCCAGTCCTTGTCCCGGCGCCACCGTGCTGCACGTGGGGGCCGCCTACGGCAGCCGGCTGTGGCCTGAGGACCGCTTTGCCGACGTGGCCCGCACGCTCGCGGCGGACGGCCACCAAGTGGTGTTCACCGGCAGCTCGGCTGAACGGCCGCGGGCGTTGGATGTTGCACGGCTCGCCGGGCTCCCGGAGGCCCGGGTCCTGGCGGGGCGCCTGCGGCTGGCCGAGTTCATGGCCGTCATCGCGGGTGCCCGGCTGGTGGTGTCAGCGGACACCGGTGCGGCGCACCTCGCGTCCGCATATTCGCGGCCATCGGTGGTGCTGTTTGGTCCCGCACCGGCCGAGGTCTGGGGGCCGCCACCGGGACCGCACATTGTGCTGACCGATGCTCAGGCGCGGCGTGGCGACACCTTCGCGGCCACTCCTGATCCTGCCCTGCTGGCGGTTTCCGTGGAGCATGTCCTCGCGGCCGTGGGGCAGCTCCGGCCCGCCTGATCCTCGTCAAGCAGCCGGCGCTGCAGCCAGACGAGGATCCGGGACAGCCGCCGGGACACCTGCATCTGGGAGATGCCGAACCGCCTGCCGAGTTCCACCTGGGTCTCCTCGCGGTAATACCTCCGGTACAGCATTTCCCGGTCGTCAGGGTCCAGCTCCTGGATCGCCTCATTGAGGCACACGAGTTCCTCCAGGTGCTCGATCGGCTGGTCCGGTGAGACCAGCCCCTCGCCCATGGTCGGCCCGCCCCACGGATCCGGGCTGTCCAGCGAGTCAGGATGCATGCTGCTGCCTGCTGCCTGCGCTTCCCGGACCTCCGCCGGGGTGACGCCAAGTTCGCTCGCCAGTTCCTGCGCCGAGGGAACGCGGCCCAGCGACTGGGACAGGTCGGGGGCAGTGTGCAGGAGCTGCGTCCGGACATCCTGAATGCGCCGCGGCGGCCGGACGGTCCAGCACCGGTCCCGCAGAAAGCGCTTGAGTTCGCCGCTGATGGTGGGTGCCGCGTAGGCCGGGAAGCTTTCGCCTTTCTCCTCATCGAAGCCACGGGCGGCCTTGACGAGGCCCAGATAAGCCACCTGCACCAGGTCTGAGCGCTCCCGTCCGCGGGCTGCATACCGCGAGGCGAGCGACTCCGCCAGGTCCAGGTAGTTGAGTACCAGCTGGTTCTGGAAGGCATCGTGCAGCCGCCCCGTTTGGCCCGCTCCCGGGGCCGCTGGCTGGGCAGCTGAGTGGTGTGCTGCGTGCGTGGGGAAGGACGTGGACAAGGAGGGCGGGGTTTCTGGCATTGTCGTCGGTTCCTTCGATCGGAGGTCGAGAAAGCCTGCGGCAAGACTTAGAAGTAGGAAATCATAAGCGTGCTTATTACACAATGGCCCTGAGGCGATAGGGTCGAACAAGCACCTCGGTCACGGTCCGCCGTCGGGCACCTGGCCGCAACGTTCCACGGCAAAACCTTGCAGGGCACACTTTCCACGGCATCGGACGGAGGCATTTCATGCGTATCGCGATCACGGGCGCCAGCGGCAATGCAGGGACAGCGCTCCTGCGGAGGCTCCAAAGAGCCGGCCAGGAGCGGCCGGGCGGGCTGGAGCTGGTGGGCGTCAGCCGCCGTGCGCCGGACACGTCACGGCCGCCGTACGCGGGCGTCGAGTGGCATGCCCTGGACGTAGGCAGCGAGGGGGCGGCAGCGGACCTGGCGAGGGCTTTCGCCGGCGCCGATGCGGTGGTGCACCTGGCCTGGCAGATCCAGCCCAACCGGGACCTCCCGCAGCTGCATCGCACGAATGTCACGGGCACCGCAAACGTACTGGCAGCCGCTCGGGAGGCAGGAGTCAAGCACATAGTGTGCGCCTCCTCGGTGGGCGCGTACAGCAGGTCCGCAAAGGACCGCCGGGTGGACGAAGGCTGGCCGGCAGGAGGCATGGAGGGTTCGCATTACAGCCGGCACAAGGCAGAGCAGGAAAGGCTTCTGGACAGCTTCGCGGCAGACAATCCGTCAGTTGCCGTGGCCAGGCTGCGCCCCGGGCTCATCTTCCAGAGCCAGGCCGGAAGCGAAATCGGCAGGTACTTCCTGGGGTGGGTTCACCCGAGGTTCATCCCGCGCCGGCCGGCGTTGCCAATTTTGCCGATTCCCGGGGAACTGATCTTTCAGGCCGTGCATGCCGACGATGTCGCGGACGCGTACTGGCGCGTACTTGAGCGCAGGGCCAGCGGAGCGTTCAATGTGGCGGCCGAGCCGGTGGTCACGCCGCAGAACCTGGCCAGGCTTTTCTCCGCCAAGAGGATCCTCCCCGTTCCGGTCCGCGCACTGCACGCCTTCGTTGGCGCCACGTGGCGGCTGCGGTTGCAGCAAACGGACTCGGGATGGGTGGAGATGGCGGCCGGCGCACCGGTCATGGACACGCGGCGGATCCGGGAGGAGCTCGGCTGGGAGCCGCAGACGCCGTCGCTGGAGGCCATCCGCGAGGTGATTGACGGCATGGGAAGAGGCGCCGGCGTACCGGCGTCTCCCCCGCTTAGGCCGCGGCGCAACGCCCTGACGCTCATGCGCCGGCGCTAGTTCACCGGCCGCCCGTTACAGCTGGCGTGGCTTTCAGGTTTAACGGTCGACGGCGGCTACTCGCGCGGGGTGTTCCGCCGGGTAGCGTCGGCGTTGCGCGCGTCAGCATTTCGTGCGTCAGCCTCGTGCACATCTCCGGCTTGCCTGCCGGCACCCCGCTCACCACCGCCCAGGTCCCGCTCATTCATCCGGGCGTCGCCGGTCCGCCTGTCATCTGCCCGGGCATCGTCGGCCCAGGTATCAGTGTTGAGCGCATCGGCGTTGCGGGTATCAGTGTCCCGCGCGTCGCCGGCCCCCTTATCCCGAAGATCGTCGCGCCCGGCATCTGTCCGTGCATCGGTGCGGCGGTTACCAGCCTCGTCCACGTCCGGGTCCAGGGCGTTCGCCTTGTACTGGTGCTTTTCGGCGTCCGTCCGCAGGTCCTGCGCGGTTGACTGCCGCTGCTCCGCCTCCTGGCGAAGCCGCGCCGCCTCGACCTGCGCCTTCTCGGCGTCGGCCTTGGCATGCATGGCCCGGGCTTCGTTTTCGCGAGCCTCCAGGTCGGCGTTCTCCGCCTTCCTGCGGATCTCGGCAGCGTGCTGCCGGTTCTGCTCATCCCTCTTCTGCCGGAAGGCCTCCCGGCGCTTGCGGCTGGACATCAGAAGCACCGCGATGAGTGCGATGACGACGATTACAACGACGATCCAAATCCAGGCAGTTGGGTCCACCGTGGATCCACCTCTCTCTTTTCCAGCACGTCATTATCCGGCAGGTCCGGCCGCCGGCACCCGGCGTAGCACTGTCGGAAGGCGGCCGATTGAACTAGCGGCGATCAGGGTACTTACGATCTAATAGTAACCATGCTTACTATTTTATAGCGAGCGATTGCCGGCGTGACCCGGCAAGCCACATGTTGGAGAGGGATCGACCATGACGGAGAATGAACGGCCGCAGGGCGCAGGCGCTCCCCCGCCCGACGCTCCCCTGCCCGCCACGGAGAAGACCCGGGCCGGCGCCCAGAGCAGCCGGCAGGACCCCAACCCCCTCGCTTCCGGCCAGCTGGTGGAGACCCCGCAGTCGGACACCCGGATGGCGGACGATCCGCTGGGCGGGAAGCAGCCGGCAGACGATCCGCTGGGGAGCGACCCGCTCACCCTGGACCGCCGCAGTCCACCCAGGGCGCCCGGACAGTAGGCACCCGTACGCACCGTGAGTGACTGACCCTGATGAGACCTGTAGCACGCCCCGCGAGCCCGAACCCCTGATAGCGGGCAGGAAACGATCCGCGACGCCGGAACACGTCCCGCCCGCGAACGAAAGGATGCCTCATGGCTACGAAAGAAGCCCCGGAAACCAGCACAGCAAAGGCGGGCAGGGCGCCTGCCCCGGAAGACGACCGGAAACCTGACAGCCCCCCGGACCTAGGCAAGCCATCATGGAAGTACATAGCCCGCAAGACCATGCGCGAATTCACGGGCGACCAATGCCCTGACCTCGCCGCAGGGCTTACCTACTATGCGATCTTTTCGATGTTCCCCGCGCTGCTCGCCCTTGTTTCCCTGCTCGGCATCTTCGGTCAGGCGGAAAAGACGACGTCGGCACTCCTGGAAATCGTTCAAGGCGTGGCACCGGGTCAGGCTGTGGAAATGATCCGCGACCCAATCCAGGAACTGACCACGTCACCGGCCGCCGGATTCACGCTCGTCATTGGTATCGTGGCCGCGATCTGGTCCGCCTCCGGATATGTGACAGCCTTCGGCCGCGCGATGAACCGGATTTACGAAGTCGATGAGGGCCGCGGCTTCGTGAAGCTCCGCGGCACCATGCTCGGCGTCACGGTGGTCTCGCTGATCATCGTTGCGCTGCTAGCGGTGATGCTGGTCGTCAGCGGCCCTGTGGCCGAAGCCATCGGCAATGTTCTGGGCCTCGGCGGCGTGGCCCTGACCGTGTGGAATATCGCCAAATGGCCTGTCATCGTTGCCCTGGTCATTGTGGTCATTGCGATCCTCTACTACGCCACCCCGAACGTGCGTCAGCCAAAGTTCCGCTGGATGAGCCTTGGTTCGCTCATAGCCCTGCTGGTCTTCGTGGTGGCCTCTGTGGGCTTCGGGTTCTACGTGGGGAACTTCAGCAACTACAACAAGACGTACGGCGCCATCGGCGGTGTGATCGTCATGCTGCTGTGGCTCTGGATCCTGAATATGTCGCTGCTTTTCGGCGCCGAGTTCGATGCGGAGATGGAGCGTGGCCGGCAGCTGCAGGCGGGCATCGAAGCCGAGGAAACGCTCCAGCTCCCGCCCCGGGACACCAAGAAGAGCGACAAACTCCAGGAGAAGGAAGAGGAAGACATCCGGCTGGGCCGCGAACTGCGCGAGAAATACAGCGAACAGGACAACGGCGCAGACGGCAGTGAAAAGGACAGCAACGGCCAGGACGCCACGCACGACGGCGGCCGTAAAGGCAGCAGCGAAGCATCTGGCTTCCGGGACAAGGACCGGTAGCCGGCAAGGGCGGGGCGCCGGGTGCAGTGCCGCGCGCACTACCGCGAAAAACAGCCGACGGGGTTAATTGTCGTACCCTCCACCTAGTCTGGGATTGTCCGGTAAGGGGATGCCGGCACAGCGTTCGGAACGGTGTCTGGGAGGGGGTGGAGCGTGGAAGTTATGGCGGTCAGCGATGACGGGGTGTGGGTTCCGGCTGTGGACTTCGCGGACCGGGAGGATTCACTGCTGGCCGGAACCCTGAGCGTTCCGCTCCCGTCGTTCCTGACGGCCGATCAGGCGCTCGGCGTGGTGGAGTCGGCCGACCGGGTCATTGCTTGGGCAACAGCCATGAAAATGAGCGCCCTGGCGCGGGTTGAGGAAGCCATGGGCGAAGAGTCGCCCCCGCGTCATGAGAGCCAGCCGGTCCGGTTCGGCGGGGACGAGGCCCACGCCCTGGCCGTGTCCGAGGTGGGCGCCGCGTGCGCCCTCTCCGAAGGGACCGCCGCGCGCTGGTTGAATGATGCCGCTGACCTGGCCACGTCCCACTGGCAGGTCCTTGAAGCGGTCGAGCAGGGTGAGATCTCCGAGGCTCACGCCCGGATCATCCTGGACCAGGCCCGCTCCCTCCCCGCCACACAGGCCGAACAATTCGCCACCATCGCCCTGCAGCGCACCCGGACCCGGCACGGCCGCCGCCGCACCCCGTCCGAGTTCCGCTCCTGCCTGCGGCGGCTGCGCGAGCGTCTCCACCCCGAAAGCCTCACCACCCGCAAAGAAGCCGCCCAACGCGAACGCGGAGTCTGGTTCACGGCCGAACCCGACGGCATGTGCACCCTCACCGCACGCCTGACAGCCGAAACCGGACTCGCCATCTACAGCGGACTCGACCAGCACGCACGGCAAGCCCACGCACACGCCACCAAACCCGGCCCCGTCCCCGGGGCTGACGCCGCTCCCGACCACAACACGCTCCCGGAGCTCCGCGCCGACGCCTTCACCCACCGATTCCTCGGCGAAAATCATGGCCCGGAAACCGGAGCATTCCGCGCCGAAATCATCGTGACCATCCCCGTCCGGCACATCCTCAGCAACGAACCCGAAACAGCCGAACCCGAAACGGCCGAACTCGAAGGCTACGGCCCCATCGATGCCGCCACCGCCCGGCGCTTGGCCGCCCTCGCCCCCACCTGGCAACGGCTCTTCACCGACTGCACCACCGGCCAGACCCTCGGCGTCGGCCGCACCGCCTACCGCCCACCCAAAGCACTCCGCCGCTACCTGAACTCCCGCGACAAAACCTGCCGCTTCCCCGGCTGCCCCCGCCCCGCCACCGCCTGCGAACCCGACCACACCATCGAATGGCAAAACGGCGGCACCACAGACCCCGGCAACCTAGCCATGCTTTGCCACAAACACCACGCCATCAAATCCATCGGCGCCTGGACCTACACCCAATCCACCCCAACCGGAAACCTGCAATGGCGATCACCCCTGGGCCGGAAATACAACACCAAACCAGCAGACTTCGGCAATGACCTTTATCCGCCGAAAGCACCCGAACCCCCGCCGTTCTAGGTGCTGGTGACCCAGCCTTGCCCTTCCGGCAGCTGATTTACCGACTCAGTTTCTTACCGACAAGTTTCGCTGCCGTTGCTCATTGTTCAGTGCTCCGGAGCGTTCAGCTGCTCCGGAGCGCAGCTGCTGCTTCAACGCTGAGCGCACGGAGGTAGGCGCCGAAACCGTGGGGCGCCCGGGCGGCGGTCCGTCCGGAAGTCAGCACACGGGTGCTGTCCGTGGCAATGACGGCAAAGCCCCGCCGTCGCAGCTGTTCCACCAGGGCGCGGTCCTCGGAGGAGCGCAGCGGCGGGAATCCGCCAGCCCGGCGGTACGCCGAAGCGCGCACGCCGAGATTGGCACCGTAGATATTGCCGTGCCTTTCCTCCAACGGATGCCGGAGGCGCCAGCCGAGCAGAAGCTCGGGATCCATTCCGGTGGAGTCGGGCTCCACGGAGCCCAGCACCACGTCCCAGCCGGCGTCAGCAAATTCCAGCTGGCGCACGAGCCAGTCCCCGGGAACCCGGGAATCGGCATCCGTATTCGCCAGCCAGGTACTTTCCAGCAGCCCCGTACCTTCCCGAAGTTCCGGGCTTTCCACGAGGCCGGTACTTTCCAGCAGCCCCGTACTTTCCAGAAGCCCCGTACTTTCCACGTGGCCGGTACTTTCCAAGCGGCCGGGGCTTTCCAGAAGTTCCGCGCTTTCCACACCGTCCGAGCTAACCGCCCCCAAGGCAGCTGCCACCCCCGCAGCCCTGCTGGCTCCCGCATTGCGGAACCGCCGGTGCAGCACCCGCACGCCAGCACTCGATCCGGCGCCTGCTCCTGCGTACGACCGGGCGAAGCGGGCGAAGCGGGCGGCGATCTCCGCCGAGCGGTCGGTGCAGTGGTCCAGGACGACAGTGATGCCCACGGCCATCCCCGGGCGGTGCTGCGCCAGCGTTTGGGCCGCGACTCCGAGCGCATCAAGGGCAGCTCCAAGGTGGTGCTCCTCGTCATGGACCGGCATCACCACCTCGACCCGGCTGATGACCGGCCGGGAACTACCCGGCGTCACGCGCACCCTCCGGCCCGGTAGCACGCGCAGCCTCCGGGGCGACGAAGGTCTCAAGGACGAAGTCCCGCTCGCGGTAAACACTCGCCGACGGCCACCCGAGCTGACGCCGTGCCATCGCGTGGACGGCGTCGCCGTCGAGCTCCCAGCCGGAAACCGGATGCCTCCAGTGGCAGAGCAGCAGCGTTCCGCCCGGAAGAAGGGACGCGGAGATCCGGGTGAACAGCTCCTTCAGTTCCGCGGCCGAAAGGTAGTAGCCCATCTCGGAGACCACGATCAGGTCAAAGCTGCCCGCCGGCCACTGGTCCGGCAGGGTCAGCTGCCGGGCTTCAGCGCCCGGGTACCCGGCAAGCCGCTCGGCTGCCCGCGCCGCAGCGGTGCCGCTGGCATCCACGGCCAAAAACCTCCCGCACCGCTTTGCCAGCTCCGCACTCAGGGTGCCGATCGAGCAGCCGGCCTCCAGGCCGGCGTCGTACTTCTGTTCCGGGAGCGCGGCGAGCGTCAGGCCGCGTTTTCGTTGCTCATACCAGCTGTCCTGGTACCTCCACGGGTCCTCGGCGCTGCGGTGCAGGGCGTCAAAGACGGCCTCTGCGTCGCGGGCGCTGCGCCTGCCGGCCACCGGGGGCTGCCAGGCGAAGACCTCAAACGGCCGGGAGAAATGCGAAAGAAACTGTTCCGACAGCAGCACCTCGTCGCCCGGCTGGTTCGAGAGCGGCTGCAGCTGGGATGCATGGGCATGCAGGGCGTCGCGCTTGGCCCGCCGTTCGTCCGGGCCCAGTGGCAGCCGCACCCAGTTCTGCCATGCGGTGTCCCGGGGCGTGGCCCACAGCCAGTACCAGATGGGGTATTCCAGCAGCCCGTGGCCGCCGCCGGCGGCGGTCTCGGCCGCCACGGCTCCCAGGGTGTCGTGGTCGATGTGTCCGTCCCCGCGGAACGGGGCAACGATGACCACATTGCGCTGCCCAACTGCGTCCGCCAGGCGTTCGGCAATGACGGCACGATGCCCGGCCAGCCCGCCGTCCGGGAGGTTCAGGAACTGCCAGTGCTCCGCCAGTCCCAACGCGGCCATGGCCGCCCCGAACTCCGCCCGGCGGACGGCGGCAAGCTGCTCCGGCGTCGTGGTGGGTGAGTCCGGGTGGGACGCCTCCCCGGCCGAGCACAGGAGCACCTCAACGCGTGCACCGGCCGATGTGAGCCGCGCCAGCAGCCCTCCGGCGCCGAGGGATTCGTCGTCCGGATGGGCCACCAGGACAACGAACTCCATCCGTGCCAGCTCGGCCGAATCCAGCGGCAGTTCGCCGATGGCGTCCAGGCCGCTGGCCGCCCAGGCCGCCTCCTCCGTGCCGGCATCCGTGTGCGAAAAGCTCACCATGCGTGCTCCCCCTCGAGCGTGAGGGCGCCCAGCTGGGCGTCGTCGCGCGTGGCGTGGTGCTGCCGCACGTAGAGGGACAGGTCCGCCATGCACTTGCCGTACCGTTCGTCGAAGGCCAGGGGGCCGGGTCCCAGGTTCTGGCTCACCAGGAGCTGGACGCGTTCGACGGCGGCAGCAACAGTTCCCCGGACACGGAGTGCCTCGCTCCACCCGCCAACGGCGCTCCCGTTGAGCGGGACATCCACGGCGTCCGCCGCCCGGGCGAGGTACTGGATCGTGGAGGTCAGGATCCGGTCCACTTCGCCCAGGGCCGCGAGCGCCACCTGGTCGGGCTCGCGCTGGGACTTGGCGCCCCGCAGGAGAGCGGCTTCGAATTGCCGGCCGAGCGCCACGGCGCCGCCCAGCCAGCACGCGGCCACGCCCATACCGCCCCAGGCAAAACCGGGGCGCTGGAAGTACCAGCCGTCGGCGCCGAGCGGCATGGCCGGCACCCGGTCGAAGTGGACTGTTCCGCTGGGGATTTCGCGCAGTCCGCGGCTGGTCCATTCCGGCACATCGCACGTGACGCCGGCGGCCCGGAGGTCGACGGCAAAGGCGGCCCGGCCGCCTGTTTCGGTGTGCGCTGTCACTACGGCGTGGTCAACGAACTGGGCCAGCGAGCACCAGGGCTTGGAGCCGGTCAGCAGCACGCCCGCGGAATTCCCAGGTTCTGCCCCGCCAGAGGATGGTCCATCATTCGGGGCGGGCGCCGGCCCGGCCGTCAGCCGCGTGCCGGGAGCCTCGGCCGCATACACGCCCCACGATCCGGTGAATGTCTCCGGTGTTCCCGCCTGGGACAGGATGGCGCCGGCATCCAGGTGCGGCTCCAACACCCTGGCTGCGGCCACGTCCACCGCGGCCACTGACGCCAGCAGTTCCCACAGCTGGGCTGTCCGCCCGCCACCGGGCTTCGGTGCGGAACGGCCGGCCTCCTGGGCGATGGCCAGCAGGGCGGGGATATCCCCAACGCTCGAAGCAATCCTGTCCAGCAACCGTTCGAGGTCGAGCGAAGGTTTAGGTTCGCCGCCTGCCTTCCTGTCCGGCGCCAGGCTGAGGCGGACGGGCTGGGGTCGCCTGGTCATGACGCTGCTATTCCTGCTCCGGCGCGGTCACCGACGCCGACACCGGCATCACTTCCGCGTTCACCATCCAGGCCAGCTGCTCCAGCCTGGTGATGGCCTCGTGCAGGAGATCCGCGCTCGTGGGATCTTCTTCATCCACCTCATCGTGGACACCGCGGATGGTCTTGACCGTTTGTTCCAGCCTCGCGGTAATGAGCTTGGCGGTGTCCTTGGTGACGGTCAGGCCGGCGGGATACTGGTCCAGCCTGGTGCCGGACGAGACAGTACCGCTCCGGCCGTCCGGAAGTGCGTGGAGCGACCGCATGCGCTCAGCGGTCTGGTCGGCGAGCAGCCGGGCGCTGTCCACGATCTCGTCCAGCTGCAAATGCAGGTCCCGGAAGTTGGTGCCCACAAGGTTCCAGTGCGCCTGCTTGCCCTGGACGTGCAACTCGATCAGGTCGGTGAGGACCTTCTGAAGATTGCTGGCCAGAGTCTCGGATGCTTTCATGTCTTCCTCCGCTGCCGTCACCGGTGCTTTTCCATGCCTGGCCAGCCGGGAAGCCGGCCAGGATGATTCCCAGCATACTTACCTTTTGGGCGCGGACGGTTTTGGCAGGAGGATGGGCATTAGTGCCGCGTCAGCGGCCGAAGGGCCACAGCACCGTGGCCTGCAGCGCTTCCAGCGGCACGCTCCCGTAGGTGCGCGAATCGATGGAACCCGCCCGGTTGTCACCCAGGACAAAGACGTGGCCGGACGGCACCGTGACCGGACCAAAGTAGGTGCCGTCGATCCGGCTGTGGTCGATCCCCGGCTCGGCCTGCGGAACACCGTCCACCACCAGCACCGAGTCCTCGATGGCAACTGTCTGCCCTGCGAAGGCAACAGCACGCTTCACGGCGGGGTTCCCGTCCTCGGGGCTTGTAAACACCACCAGGTCACCGGCCCTGAGGGATCCGAGCGCCGGCCCGGGCTTGAACATCAGCACCGTGCTCCCCTTGCGCAGCGCCGGCTCCATGCTTTCGGAGCTAACCGTCACGGGCTCCACCAGCCACAGGCGGGAGGCGAGCAGACCGGCGGCCAGCAGCACCGCCGTCGTAATTGTCCTCCCCCGAAAACCCCGCCGGACGGATCCGGCAGGGTTCCCGGTGACGGCTTCACTGTCAGGGACTGCCCTGGATTTTGGGTCGGCCCTGTGCGCCGCTAGCCGTCCCATTGGGGCAGCGCCGCCGTCATGGGGTCGTTGGGATCGTTGTCGGTTTCCTTCAGCCCCACACGGAACTGAACCATCATGTCGTGGTCCTCGTGGGGCAGGTTGTGGCAGTGCACCATGTAGCGGCCCCGGTGCGGACCGAACTTCATCACCAGGCGGACAGTCTCGCCCTCTCCCACGTAGACCACGTCCTTGGGCCCAAGTTCCTGGGGAAACGGTGCCTTGCCGTTGCGGCTCAGGATTTTGAAATCCACGAGGTGGATGTGCACGGGGTGGAACCAGCCGCCGGACCTGTTCTCGATTTCCCAGACCTCGACGGCGTTGAGGTCCACCTCCGCGGCCACCTTCTTGTAGCCGCTGGCGATGACGTCCTGCCAGCTGTCGTCGTCGATGGTCCACATGTTCGTGACGTCGTTCCGCTTGACCCGGAACTTCCGTACCTTGGTGGCCTGCTTCTCGGTCAGCGCCATGACCTCATTTCCGGGCGCCAGCTGGGCGGGCACCGTGTTCCAGGTGGCGTCAGCGGTGTTGACGGGCTCGTCCGTCACGTCGAAGGCCATCACCTTGTTGGTGAAGTCGTAGTCGACGTTGTTCGGGTTGGACAGGTTCCGCAGCTCGATCCGCTGGCCGGTCTTGTACTTCCTGAAATCGATGAGCACCTCGTACCGTTCCGCTCCGCCATGGCGGTAGTTGGCCACCTTTTGGGGCGCAGGGATCAGGCCGCCGTCGGTGCCCACGATGATCAGCGGGTCGCCGGTGCTCAGCGTGAGCCGCACGGATCGGGAAATGCTGCAGTTCAGGACCCGGAAGCGGTAGATGCGCTTCTGGACCTGCATGACCGGCCACGGCTTGCCGTTGACCAGGATGACGTCCCCCCAAAGGCCCGAGTGGGTGTTGTCGTCATAGCCCAGGGCTCCGTTCGCGGCGAACATCGCGTCGGAAATGATGAGCGGCACGTCGAAGTCGCCCTGCGGGAGCAGCTGCCGTTCCAGCGGATCGTGCATGTGGTACTGGGCTGCCAGGCCTGAGTAGGCATTCTGTGCCGTGAAGTGCACCCCGTGGTCGTGGTACCAGAGCGTGCGGGCGGGCTGGAAGTTCGGGTAGTGGTAGTCCTTGAAAAACCCGGTATGGGTGACGTCACTGGCATACCCGTCGAACTGGGGCAGCGAGGCTGAGCCGTGCAGGTGTGTGGACGTGGAGAGCACGTGGCCGTCGTTCGGGTGCGTTGCGGGAAGCTGGTTCCGCACCCGGACCACCGCCTTGGTTCCCTGGTCCAGGCTGATCGTGGGGCCGGGGAATATCCCGTTATAGCCCAGGATCGGCGTCTGGAGCCGCGGCAGGATGGACGCCATGGCTGCCTTCTCGGTCAGGGTGTAGTAGTTGACGGGCTTGCCGTCGGCGGGGTCCACCTCCACCTTGTCCGGAGCGAGCACCGGCGGCTTCACGAACGCCGACTGGAAGGGTTTGGGCATCTCTGCGCTGCTGAGCCGGCTGGCGGACTTGGCCTCCACCTCGCCCCGCGGGAGCGAAAGAACGCCTGCTCCAACAACGCCGAGGCCGCCCAGTAGCAGGACATTTCGTCTGGACACGGTCATTACCGGGCCTCCTTTCGAAAGGGATGGTTGAGACCAACTTGGGATGGTTCGAGCATGGCCCGGCCTACTTGGAAAAAGCCGGACCGGGCTGGGAGCGGTGGGGGTTCTGAGGGAGCACCCCCAATTGGGCCCCCTCAAATCGATGGTCAAATTCGGCCTTCCCACCCGACATCCGCACCATTCCGGATCGCTGCGGGGGAAGCGCAACGGCTTGGGGCCTCGCAGAGACCGCTCCCCACCGGCTAAATCCGACCTTTGCCCAAGGTGCGGCGTCCACGCTTGACGCAGTTGGGAACGCACCTCCCGGCTTGGCCTTGAAGGTACTGGGGGCCATAAATCGAGTGTCCAAAAAGGAGTTACCATGTCCTCGCATTCCGCGATGAGGCCTTTAATGCCTGACGGAGCCACGCGCTCCCGGTCAGCGCAGCGCAAGCCCTCCACCACCGCCGGGCGTCTCGCCCCGGCCGTTGCCGGCGCCCTGCTCGCCGCTGCCCTGTCACCCCTCGGCGCTCTTCCCGCCCACGCGGAAACGGCCGGGATGGGTCCGGTTGACCCCGCAAACGGGTTCCCCACGTGGTTCTCGGACGGCACTGTCCGGCTGCAGTTCTGCTACCAGGCAGGGCAGGGCTGCCTCACTGAGCCGCCTGACCCAAGCGCGCCGGCGTCCTACCCGGACAACTTCCCGGATGAAGCATTCTGGTTCGGGGCCGAGGCCTCATCCGGCAACCTGCGCCTGTACGAGGCCGCCCTCGAAGGCGCGCACGCCAACGGACCGGTGGTCGACGGCGACCAGATGGGCTTCGGCCGGCTGCGGTTCCGGCTCAACGGCCTGACGCCGAATGCCAGCTACACCATCACGCACCCGTACGGCCTCCACACCTTCACGGCGGACGCGGACGGTGTCATCAACCAGACCCTCGACCAGGGCGTCTGCGCCCCCTCGCTTGCCACACCGTGTGACTGGGCCGGCGTGGGTGCCGCCTTCCTGGGCGACTTTGGCAGGGGGACCACAGCGACCTTCCTCCGCCAGGATGGCGCTGCCCCCGGCACCTTGGGCGACATCAACACCGCGCGGACCGTCACGGGCGCCCCCTCCGGCAACAACTTTGTCCGCGTCGTCGGACCGAATGCCGGCGGGTCCGGGGTCAACATCCTCACCGTGAATACGTTCACGGTCCAGGGCCTGATCGCGACGGATTCCGTTGGCGGCCCGAACACGCCTGACCTGGCCGCAGCCAGCGACAGCGGCCGCTCCAACTCCGACAACATCACGCGGGTGGCCACGCCAACCATCACGGGCACGCTGCCCGCGGGAACCGCTGGCCCGGTCCAGCTCATCGTCGACGGCGGCGCTCCCCGTGCTGCCACCCTTACCGGATCGACCTACTCCCTGACGCTGCCCGCTTTGGCCAACGGGCCCCACTCTGTGCAGGCTGTAGCCGGCGGACAGAATTCCGGAACGCTCAGGTTCACGGTGGACACGGTTGCTCCTCCGGTTTCGATCGTGAGCCCCTTCCCGTCCTCGCCGAGCCTGGACAACACCCCGACCCTGAACTTCACGAGCAGTGACCCGCAGGCCCGGTTCGAATGCCAGCTGCAGCCGACCAACACGGTCTGGGATCCCACCTGCGCCTCACCGAAGACATGGGACGGACAGGTCAGCGGCACGTACAACTTCCTGGTCCGCGCCACGGACGTCGCCGGCAACGTCAGCCCGCTGGCCAGCCGCACCGTGCAGATCGGCACCACCGTCACCGCTCCTTACCGCAAGGTGCAGGACTTCAACGGTGACGGCCGGGCGGACGTCGTTTCCCGCGACTCCTCCGGAACGCTCTGGCTCTACCGCGGCACCGGCACCGGCGGATTTGGTGCTAAGACCAAGGTCGGCACCGGCTGGAACTCCATGACGTCGATCATCAGCGCGGGTGACTTCAACAACGACCGCAAGGCCGACGTCATCGCCAGGTCCTCGACCGGCCTGCTGTACCTGTACAAGGGCAACGGCATCGGCGGCTTCTCCGGCCGCGTCCAGATTGGCACGGGCTGGAACTCCTTCACGACCATCACCGCCGGCGGCGACGTCAACGGTGACCGCAAGCCCGACCTGGTGGCCCGCGACAGCGCCGGCGGGCTCTTCGCCTACCTCGGCGTCGGCAACGGCGGTCTCTCCGGACGGATCCAGATCGGCAGCGGCTGGAACAGCCAGAACACCGTCCTGGGCACCGACTTCAACGGTGACGCCAAGCCCGATATCGTCTCCCGGGACGCTGCCGGCAGCCTGTGGCTCTACCGGGGCGACGGCGCCGGCGGGTTCCTCGCCCGGACCCAGATCGGCACCGGCTGGGGCGGCCTGAGCTCCCTGGTGGCTCCCGGCGACTTCAGCGGTGACGGCAGGGCAGACATCATCGCCCGTGATTCAAGGGGAAGCCTCCTCCTGTACCGCGGCAACGGCACCACCCTCGTCACCAAGACGGTGGCCGGCGCCGGCTGGAACGTGATGAACTCGATCCAGTAGTCAGCTACAGGCAAAAGCGCCCAGCAAGAAAGGCACCGCCCGCGTACCTCCAGTACGCGGGCGGTGCTTTGCTGTGGGCACCACTGCGCTGCTAACGGACCACTGCCAGCGCGAAGCCGTCCCAGCCCTTGGATCCCACGGTCTGGATGACAGTGGCGTCCAGCCGGCTGTCCGCCCCCATCATCGTCAGTGCGCCGATGATTCCAGGGGCGTTGACCTCATCAATGGACGGGTCCATCGCCACGCCCTCCCACACAACGTTGTCCATCACGATGCTGGTTCCGGCCCTGCCCAGCCGCACCGCCCACTCCAGGTACTGCGGGTTGTTTTCCTTGTCCGCATCGATGAACACGAAGTCGAACGGCCCGGCTCCCTCGGCTTCCAGGGCCGCAAGCGTGTCCAGTGCCGCGCCCGTCCGGATCTCCACCTTGTGGCCCACGCCCGCGGCGTCCACGTTGGCCCGGGCAACATCGGCGTGTTTCTGGAGGTATTCGCACGTCACCAGCCGCCCGTCGTCGGGCATTCCCTGGGCCATCCAGATGGTGCTGAACCCGGCCAGCGTGCCGATCTCCAGCACCTTGCGGGCACCGGACGCCGCCACCAGCAGCTTCAAGAGCTTTCCGGCGTTCGGGGTCACCTCGATCGGCGGCATCCCGGCTTCCTCGGCGGACCGCACGGCTCGCTGGACGGCATCGTCGGGGTGGACGACAACGTCGGACAGGTATTCTTCTACGGCCGTCCACTCGGGCCGCGGCTTGTGCTCAAACATGGGCACAGTCTTCCAGCAAGCGCCCGGCCGGGCTAGGCTCCCGTCAGCTGCCCTCGGCCCGGGGACCGTCCGGGCCGCCGTCCAACGCACCATTGGCACCGTCCAAGGCACCTTCCAGACGCTCGACCTTCGCGGTGAGCTCGCCGGAATAGCCCGGCCGGATGTCGGCCTTGATCACCAGGGACACCCTGCTGCCGAATTTCCCCACGGCCTCGGTGGCGCGCTTGACCACGTCGAAGACCTCATCCCATTCACCTTCGATGGTGGTGAACATGGAATCCGTCCTGTTGGGCAGCCCGGACTCCCGGACGATCTTGACGGCGGCAGCTACGGCGTCGTGCACTGATGCGTCCCCGGCGCCCGCCGCGGCATAGGCAGGATCAGCGGGTATTCCGGACGGGGCGACTGAAAATGCAAGCAACATGGGTCCAGTCTGGCACGGCCGGATGCGCCGGCCGGAACGTGTCCTGTGTCATATTCGGTGCTACCAACGGGTAACGGAGTCAGGCTGACACAGCGTTGCTAACCTTGTTTTCATGAACCTCGCAGTAGAGCGCAAGCCACTCCGTGCTGACGCTGCACGCAATGTGGACAAGATCATTAACGCCGCCCGCGAGTGTTTCCGGCAGTACGGCCCGGACGTTCCGCTGCAGACCATTGCCGCCACGGCGGGAGTGGGTCCAGCCACGCTGTTCCGGAATTTCTCGGACAAGGAGCAGCTGGTTTTGGCTGCCCTCAACCGCCAGCTCCGGCTCAATGTGGATCCGGTTATCGACGTTGCCCTTGCGGGCAGCGATGCGGCGGAAGGCCTGTTCCGGGTCATCGACGCAGTGATGACTGCGGCCAGTGAAAATGCCAATCTGCTCGGCGCCGTGGCCGGCAGGCGGGATTTGCTCACCGGCATTACCGGAAGCCTGATCGAGTCTGTCGGCGTTCTCCTTGACCGTGGCCAGGACCAGGGGACGCTGCGGGTGGACATCTCGCTGACTGACATGGTGCGGCTGCTCGCAATGCTGATCGGCGTGGTGGACACCATGGAGCCCGGATCCGACGCCTGGCGCCGGCCGGCTGCCCTCGTGGAGGACGCGATCCGCGCGGAACGGCCCGCCAGGCCGCTGCCTCCGCAAGTGCCGCTCCCCGGCTCGCAGTTCGAGTAGCCGCTCGCAGTTCGAGTAGCCGCTCGCAGTTCGAGCAGCGGGTGGCAGCTCGCTTATTCCGCACACCGGCCGCGCACAGTAAGCTAGGCACACCGGTGGGTTAGGAAGTCAGCCTCGGGCAGTTTCCATATACGGAGCACACCATGTCATTCCCTGCATGTGTTCAATTCAGACCGGCCGTGGCATCATGAACCGCTCGCAACTAGCGCACTTCATGAAACATTCAACGGATCCTGAAACCACAATTACGGCGGCCTCCACCGATGAGCTCAGCATCATCGTGGACGCGCTCTACCGGAACCTCGACACGCCGACGCCCGTGTTCGGTGCCCAGGACTGGTATGACCTGGCCACCGAAGAACTCGCGCGGCGGTCCGAGACCGTTTCCCCGCACGCGTACGGGGCTGCGTAGATCAGATCCGGGTAGATCAAATCCGGGTAGATCAAATCCGGCCGCCTGGCTCTCTCCCTTTCGAAGGTTCAACCGCGCTGGTTAGCGCTGCGCCGGCAGAGTGGCGCTGCGCTTCAGCGTCACCTGCGCGGCTCCGGCCGGGCGGACAAGGCGTGCAGTGCCGAGGCCAGGCATTCGCTCATGGCTTGGAGGGCGATCAGTTGCGCCTCCCGCACCTGGGGCTTGGGCGAGTTGATGCAGATAGCCTCGTCGGCAGCCTGGGCCAGTGGGTTGGGGGCTGCCCCGGTGACCGCCCAGACGGTGGCGCCGGCTGCCCGGGCTGCCGCCGTCGCCTCCAGCAGGGCATGCCGGTGCCCGCTGGCGGAGACCACCAGCAGAACGTCGCCGGCACGGATGTGGGCGTGCACCTGGCTGGCCACCTCGTCCGCATGCCCCTGCGCAATTTCGATGGCGCTGACCGGGGCAGCCCCTGCTGACACACCGGACCGCAGGGCGATGACGGAAAACGGCTGGCGCTCACCCGCGTGGCGTCCCAGCAGCTCGGCGGTGAATTGCTGCACTTCCGCCGCCGAACCGGCACTTCCGGCTGTGACCAGGCGGTTCCCGGACAGCAGGCGGCGGGCCAGTTCCTCTCCCCAGCCAGCCAGCCGTGAGGATTCATTCCGCAGCGAGGCTACCGCAGGCCCTACCTGCCGCAAGTGCTCGAGGACGATGTCCACCGGGGCTTTTATTTCGAACGGCGCATCCGTGGCGCGGGAACGTGACAGTCTGCTGACGGCCTTCATTTTTACCACTCCTCTTCATTCGAGGATACAACGCATGTGACCTCCATCACTCCTAAGCGACGTCACTCCTAAACGACGACGGCGGCCCGCCGGCAGTTCCTGACGTTTAAGTTCCAGCCGCGTCAGTTCCAGCCGGCCAGCCGGAGCAAGGCGGCGGCTCCCGCCCCTGCCAGCACAACCACCAGGAAGGGCGCCCGAAGGAACAGGGCCGCAGCGGCGGCCGCCAAGGCGCCCAGCCGGGCATCAAGAGCCAGGGCCTGCCCGTTCGCCAGGGTGTTGACGATCGTCAGGGAGGCCAGCAATCCGATGGTCATGGTTCCGGCCATCCGGGACATCCGGGGATTCTGCAGCAGGCTGGCCGGGAGGAGGTAGCCCACCAGCTTCCATGCGTAGGCGAAGAGGCAGGACAGCAGCAACCACACCCACAGGCTCACTTGGCACCTCCGGCGTTGGTCCCGTTGCCTCTGTCCTGTCGGGGATCTTGGCTGGGTCGGGGATCTTGGTTGGGTCGGGGCTCCGTGGGATGGCTGGCAGCCGTGGGCTGGCCGGAGCGCGGGTGGTGGCTGGGATGCCACTCCGCGTAGGGGTCGATATCCGGTTCCAGCCCCTCGTCCTGGCGCCCGTGGCTGAACCAGCCGATCACCGCAGCCACCACAGCGGCAATAAGGATGGGAACGCCCGCACGCACGAACGGCACGGCCAGCACGGTGGCCAGCGCGCAGACGACCGCGATCGCCACCGGCTCCCGGCCCTTCAGCCGCGGCCAGAGCAGGCCAAGAAAAGCCGCGACGGCGGCGCCGTCAAGCCCCCACTGCTTAGGGTCACCCAGGGCATCTCCGGCCAGGGCACCCACCGCGGTGAAGACGTTCCAGAGCACGAAGATCCCGACGCCCGCGGCCCAGAAGCCCCTGTGCTGCTCGTCAGGATCCGACTGCCCGGTGCTGGTGGCCGTGGACTCGTCGATGGTCACATGGGCGGCGGCGTACCGGCGCCACCCCGTCGGCCGGAGCAGCACGTTGAGCTGCATGCCATAAATGCCGTTGCGCATTCCCAGCAGGGTGGCGGCCCCCATGGCCGCGAGGCCGGAGCCGCCGCCGGCAACCACCCCGATGAACGCGAACTGCGAGCCGCCACTGAAAAGCAGCAGGCTCAGTGCCATGGTCTGCCAGAAGTCCAGGCCGGAGGTCACGGATAGCGCTCCGAAGGACACTCCGTAAAGGCCGGTGGCAACGCTGATGGACAGGCCAACACGGACCGCAGGGGAACGCAGGAGTTTAGGGGGCCAGGTGATGGGCATGCCACCACTCAATCACAGCGGCGGCTGCGCCTGGATCGCCGAGCTTGCCGCCAGGGCCGGCTGCTGGAGCTGGGCCAGGACCCGCGCCGGCCGGTTGGTGGTGATTTCCTGGATGCCCAGCCCCCGGCACAGGGCCACGTCGTCCTCTTCGTCCACCGTCCAGACCCGGAACCGGCGGCCGGAATCCAGCCAGCGCCGCACGGTGCCGGCGTGCCGGCGGACGTAGTCGATGCCGGGCCCGGCCATGGCCACTTCGCCGTCGTTGAGTATCCGCTCGCCCTCCAGTTGCGCGGCCTTCATCACGTTGGCCACGGCACTGCCCGTGAATGGCCCCAGGCCCAGTTCCTCGCGGATGCCGGTGACGTTCACGTCGTCCACGAGCTGGCAGATGAACTCCGCCGGGACGGCTTTGCGAAGGTGCCTGACCGAGTCGGGGCTGAAGCTCATGAAGGTTACCCGGATGTTGCCCAGCCTGGAGGTCGCGGCGTCCCAGCCTTCCGCGCGCAGCACCGCAAGCACCCTGTCCTCCAGCTTCAGCTGGTAGGGGCTGGGATGCTTCAGCTCGATGGCCAGGCCGATCTCCCGGCCGGCATTCCGCAGCAGGTCCAGCAGGTCCGGCAGGGTCAGGAACTGCTCGGATCTGGGCCCGTAGGCCTCGGGGATCCGGACGCCTTTCCAGGATGAGAAATCCAGCAGCCGCAACTGGTCGACGGTCCGTTCGGCCACGGGGCCTGTGCCGTCGGAGGTCCGGTCCAGGTTCGAATCGTGCAGCAGGACAACGTGCTGGTCGCGGGTCAGGTGCACATCGCATTCCACGCCGTCGGCTCCGTCGGCGAGCGCCCGGAGATAGGCGGCTCGGGTGTGCTCGGCGAAATCCGCGCTGGCACCACGGTGGGCGTAGACCAGGGGACGGGTAAGGGCTGACTCGTCGGCTGTCATGGTCACACGTTAGCCGACCGCGGCCGCCAAAGCGGGGCTAGGCTTGGCACATGCAGGTGAACTCTGAGCCAACCACCCAGCAGGATCCGGCGGCGGAGCGAAAGCTCCGGGAAAGCCCCGAGCGGAACGGCGGACCCGGCGGCCGGACCCCGGCGCGTCCCGCCGTCGTACGTGACTTCACGGCGGGCGACGCCGAAAAGGCGGCAGCGCTGCGGAAGATGAAGCTGGTGGCCCTGAGCCTGCTCATCGCCATGGCGGTGGTGTTCGTCGTGGCCTTCGCACTGCAGAAGCAGTACCCGTGGCTGGAGTACGTCCGGGCGGCGGCGGAAGGCGGCATGGTGGGCGCCTTGGCCGACTGGTTCGCGGTGACGGCCCTGTTCCGCTACCCCATGGGGCTGAAAATCCCGCACACTGCCATCATTCCGCGCCGCAAGGACCAGATCGGCGCATCCCTGGGCGAGTTCGTGGAGACCAATTTCCTTTCCGAACAGGTGGTCCAGGACAAGCTGGCCAGCATCAACATCTCCGGCAAGGTGGGCGGCTGGCTGTCGGGGCCGGGCGGCGCCGAGCGCGTTGCCAAGGAGGGCGCCGCCGTCATCCGGGGCACGTTCAAAGTGCTGAACGACGACGACGTCCAGGCAGTTATCGAGGGCATGGTCCGCAAGCACCTCCTGGCTCCCCCCTGGGGACCGCCCGTGGGACGCATGGCTGAGCGGATCTTCGCCGACGGGCACCACCACAAGCTGGTGGACCTCCTCGTGGACCGGGCAGCGGACTGGGTGGCCGCCAACCACCAGACGGTCAGCCGGCTCGTCACCGAGCGGTCCCCGCAGTGGGTGCCCAGCTTCGTGGACGGCCTGGTGGGCGACAAGGTCTACATCGAACTGCTGAAATTCACCCGCGCGGTCCAGGACGACCAGCAGCACCAGGTCCGGCTATCCATCGACAAGTACCTGACGGACCTGGCCCAGGACCTGCAGCACGATCCCGCCATGATCGCCCGCGCTGAAGGCATCAAGGCGCAGGTGCTGGGCGACCCGGAGGTCCGGGAGCTGGCCTCCCGTACCTGGGCCACCATCAAGGGCGCGCTGCTCACGGCCGTCGACGATCCCGACAGCGAACTGACCATCAAGTTCAAGGCGGCCGTCCGCGATTTCGGCACCCGGCTGGTCAACGACGAAGAGCTGGCAGGCAAGGTCAACGCGTGGATCGGGGATGCCGCCGGGTATCTGGTCCGCACCTACCGGTCGGACATCGCCGGGGTGATCACGGATACCGTGGCCCGCTGGGACGCCGAGGAAACGTCGCAGAAGATCGAGCTCCAGGTGGGCAAAGACCTGCAGTTCATCCGGATTAACGGCACAGTAGTGGGCTCCCTCGCCGGGCTCGCGATCTTCACGGTGGCCCACCTGACGTTCGGCTGAACGGCCGGGGCACTGCTGACCGGCTATGCCCCATGCAACGGTTAGGCGAACGACGCCAATTCCACTCCGGCGTCCGCCAGGCCCGCGCGGACAGCGGCGGCCATGTCCACGGCGCCCGGGGTGTCGCCGTGGATGCAAAGCGAATCCGGGTCCACCCGGACCACGGTCCCGTCCACCGCCACCACCTCCCCCTTCAGCGCCAGGCGCACGGCCCGCTCAACGATCGGTCCGATGTCGTGCAGCACGGCACCTTCCTGCGAGCGCGGCACCAGCGTGCCGTCCGGCAGGTAGGCGCGGTCCACGAAGGCCTCACGGAAGACGGGATGCCCGGCGTCCCCGGCCTGCTTCAGCAGCTCGGATCCGGGAAGCCCCAGGATGGGCATGCCGGGATCGTAGGCCTGGATGGCTGCCACCAGCGCGGATGCCTGCTCGGCGTCGTGGAATGTCCGGTTGTAGAGGGCGCCGTGCGGCTTGACGTAATCCACCGAGGCCCCGACGGCGTGCGCCACTCCGTCCAGGGCGCCGAGCTGGTACAGCACGTCGCCGAACAGCTCGTCGAAGGACATGTCCAGCGAGCGGCGGCCGAAGCCGGCGAGGTCACGGTAGCCAACGTGCGCGCCTACCCTGACGTCCAGTTCGTAGGCGGCTCGGCAGCTGTCCAGCATGGTCACGGGGTCTCCGGCATGGAAGCCGCAGGCCACGTTGGCACTGGTAATGAGCTCAAACATGGCCGCGTCATCACCCATGGTCCAGGAGCCGAAGGACTCCCCGAGGTCAGCGTTCAGATCCACCTGTACTACCTTCCGTGAGTTCGCCCGGCACTGTGTCCGGCATCGGCCCAAAGGCCTCTCTCGCGTTGACGACGACGGCCCGGCCCATCATGAGGTTACCGGCACCTCCCACCACGGCCCCAATGCCGAACGGCAGCGCACGTCCGAACAGGGCGGTGCCCTGCCGCCTGAGCAGGCTCCGCAGGAAGGCCTTCTGGATGCGCTCCCGGATGAAACCAAACCCGGAGGACGACATCCTGCCCGACAGCACATTTCCCCAGGCCTGGCTGGCGCCCTTGCCCTTGCCCATGGCCTGGCCGCTGAGCGAACCAAGCAGCGCGGTCCCCTCCTCGCCGAGCATCACGGCCATCACCAGGGTGCTGGCCTTCTCCGGGTCCGTCATCCGGATCCCGTGGAGTTCGGCCAGCGAGGTGGCGTAGAGGGCTGTCGCCTCGAGGAAGCCGACGGTGGCGGCGGCGGAGAGGCCCAGCGACGCCACCGTGCCGACCCCGGGAACGACGGCGGTAGCCCCGACCAGCGCGCCCCCGCCGGTCACTGCCCGGAGATAGTCGCGTTCCAGGATGTCGGCGAGCTGGGCGGCGGATGCCTGCGGGTTGCGGCGCTGGAGCCGGCGGATATACGCCAGCACCAGCGGACGCTGGATCTCCACGGCCCGGAGCAGCACGTTGTGAACCCCGGGTTTGGGATTGCCGTGGGCATCGAACACGGCGTTGTGGGCTGTTTCCTGCGCGATTCTCATCGCGGGGTTGCGTCGCTTGGCCATCATCACCTCTACGTCGGAACAACCGGCGGCCAGAGACCGCCGTCTAGCCTTAACACTAGGCCACACTCCAACATACCAAGCATGCTGATCACCCGGTGGCTGTCACAGCGCCCAGGACTCGGCCACGGCCATGTACGCGGACGAGGAAGGCCCGCGGGGGCCCGGGTAGACGGTGGGCGCGCCGGGCCATTCGACGCCGAACTCGGAGAGTTTGCCTCCGCTGCACGGGTGGTAGACGTTGGTCATCGAGGCGCTGGCGGGACCCAGCTGGAAGTCGGGCGCGGAGAACTGCCGGCGGTCCAGCACCCCGGAGATTTCGAGCGCGGCCCGCCGCCCGGTGGCGCGAAATCCGCGCTCAAGGTCCAGTTCGACGTCGAACTCGTCCTGGGTGTGGCTGACCGCGCCGAGCGGGAAGCGCGCGGCCTCCGGAAAGAAGCGCGTCAGTTCGGTGGCGAGGGAGGAGGCGAAGAATTCGTTGGAGCCGTAACTCCGCCAGCCCTGGAGGGTGGCCACCATGAGGACCGTTCCGGTTCCCCACCGGGACCAGTCAGCCACCCAGAAAGAGGCGAAGCAGCTGGCGGGTTCGCCGGCTATATGAACGCCGTTCCGGTCCACCGGGTGCAGGGCAAGGCCAAAGTTTGCGCCGATCAGCGCCACATTGCGCCGCCCCGGCCTGGCCGGTGTGTTCCCCATGGCTAGAGCCTATCCCCCCAGGACGCGTTCCATGCGCCGGAGGCTCGGCCTAAGATTGCCGTGTGCCCCTCCCCCGCGCCCTTCGGCCCTTTTCCCACCGCGAATACCGCGTGCTGATCGGCGCCCTCGCCATTTCCATCTTCGGTTCGGGCATGTGGGCCGTGGCCATGGTCTACCAGGTCATCCACATCGGCGGCGGCCCGCTGGAACTGTCCCTCGTGGCCGCTGCAGGCAGCGTGGGTCTCGTGGCGTTCGTCCTGGCCGGCGGCATCGCAGCGGACCGGGTTCCACAGCGGCTGCTGATCATCGCCGTCGAGGGGACCAACCTTGCCGTGATCGCAACGGTCAGCGGGCTGGCGATGGCGGGCTGGCTTCAGCTCTGGCACCTTGTGGCCGGCGCGTTCGTCCTTGGCGTCGGGGCGGCGTTCTTCTTCCCGGCGTATTCGGCGATCCTGCCACGGATCCTGCCGCCGGAGGACCTGCTCGCGGCCAACGGCATGGAGGGAACCCTGCGCCCCACGCTGCAGCAGGCGGCGGGTCCGGCCGTGGCCGGCGTCGTGGTGGCCGCCCTCTCGCCGTCGCATGCGGTGACCGGCGTTGCCGTCTGCCACCTGCTGGCGTTCATCGTCCTGAACTTCCTGGGCCAGCACGCCCTCGCGGCGCCTGGCTCTCACGGGGCGAAGGATGGTGCCGCCGCGGCACCGGCCAAGACCTCCTTCTTTGCCGACCTCCGCGAGGGCGTCAGCTACACCGTGCAGACGCCGTGGCTCCTCTGGACACTGCTGTGGGCCTGCATTTCGGTGCTGTTCCTGATCGGCCCCATCGAGGTGCTCCTGCCCTTCGTGACCCGGGACCAGCTGGGCGGCGACAGCCGCATGTTCGGTTTCCTGCTGGCCGTCATGGGAGTGGGCAGCGCTGTGGCCTCGCTGGTCACGGCGTCAGTCCGGCTCCCGCGCCGCTATCTGACCGTCATGATGGTGTGCTGGGGAGCCGGCACCCTGCCGCTCGCGGCCGTGGGACTCATGGACAGCTTCTGGCTGCTGGCCCTGGCGCTCTTCATCTTCGGCGCCACAGGCAGTGTGGGCATGGTCATCTGGGGCACACTGCTGCAGCGGCGTGTGCCGCCGCACCTGCTGGGGCGGGTTTCCAGCCTGGACTTCTTTGTGTCCCTGGCACTGATGCCGGTGTCGATGGCGCTGGCCGGCCCCGCCGCTGCCGTGCTCCCGATCTGGCTGATCTTCCTGGTGGCGGGCGGGGTGTGTCCGGTCATGGCGGTGGTGGCGCTGCTGGTGGCCCGGATGTCGGCGGACGAAATCGCCCATCCGCTCGACCCCCAGGGCATCCTGCCCGCCGGGGCCGAGGCCGCCATCTAACCGGGCCACCAAACCGCCGCACCCCTAGCCCGGCGGCCCCTAGTGGGCCCGCACCACCGGGATGCTCGCCGTCGGCGGTCCGCTCGGAAACACTGAGGGCTCGGGGACGTGCACCGGCTCCAGCGGCACGCGCACCGGCTGGGAACCCACGCTGAACCGGACGCCGCGCACGTCGATGTCCAGCGCTTCGCCGCCGAGGACGGTCAGCGTGATGGCGTCCTGGTCGAGCTCCACCAGGAGCGGGCGGCCCTGCAGCTTCAGGTGGAACCGCAGGCTTTCCCATTCCTCGGGCAGCCGCGGATCAAAGAACGGCATCGGCCCCTGGTCACGGAGTCCGGCGAAGCCGCACACCAGCGAGCTCCACACACCGCCGGTGGAGGCGAT
Source organism: Arthrobacter globiformis (assembly GCF_046536215.2). GTDB lineage: Bacteria > Actinomycetota > Actinomycetes > Actinomycetales > Micrococcaceae > Arthrobacter > Arthrobacter globiformis_E. Next base: position 2,530,995 of record NZ_CM143421.1, read on the forward strand.
GTGGACGCCGTCGATCGTGTTGCCGTGCGAGTTGTCCAGGTCGATGAACGCGGCATTCGTGAAGTGCTCCAGGGCAGCCCTGCGGTAACCCACCTCGGCAGCCATGATCCCCTGGACGCACGCCGAGAGCGTGGAGTCCCCCGTGGTGATGGGATCGTAGAAGTCGAAGGCGCGGCGCTTTTCCTCCGCGGTGAACTCCTGCCACTGCAGGAACATTGCCAGCACCGTGTCCGCCTGCTTCAGCACCTGGTGGCGGTAGATCACCAACGGGTGGAAGTTCAGCAGCAGCGGGTACTTGGAGCGCGGCGTGGTCCAGTCCCACGGCTCCAGGGTCATGAAGTCGTTGTCCTGCGAGTACACCTGGAAGGTCTCATCGAAAGGCAGCTGGATCCGCTCCGCGGCCGCCTCCCACAGCTCCCGTTCGGCGTCGTCCACTGCCGGGTGGTCCAGGGCAGCGGCGGCCCGCAGGTTAAACCTGGCCATGACGTTCGTGTACAGGTTGTCGTTCACCACCGCCGTGTACTCGTCCGGCCCGGTCACACCGTGGATATGGAACAGGCCGTCCTTGCCGAAGAAGCCCAGGGAAACCCACATGCGGGCGGTTTCGATCAGCAGGTCGGCGCCCATTCCGGCGCAGAACTCGGAGTCACCGCTGGCCCAGACGTACCTGTTGGTGGCGAAGGCAACGGCGGCGGCAATGTGGAACTGCGCCGTGCCGGCAGCGTAGTACGCGCTCGCTTCCAGGCCGTTGATGGTGCGCCAGGGGAACAGCGCACCGTCCACGCTGAGCTCCTTGGCTCGGATCTTGGCGTCCGGAAGCATCTCGTGACGGAACTCCAGAACCTGCCGCGCGCCGTCGGGGTTTGAATACGTCAGGTACGGCAGGAGGTAAACCTCCTGGTCCCAGAAGTAGTGCCCGTCGTAGCCCGAACCGGTGACACCCTTGGCCGGGATGCCGGCGACGCCCGCCCTGGCGGTGGCCTGCGCGAGCTGGAAGAGGTTCCAGCGGATGGCCTGCTGCAGTTCCGGCTGGCCGCCCACCTGGATGTCGGCGCATGCCCAGTAGCTCCGGTAGTGCGCCTCGCTTTCGGCGAAGACGTCGGCAGCCGGCTTCAGCCCGGCCTCCGCGGCGTCGGCCGGGTCCTCCCCCGCCTCCGCGTCCGCAGCGCCGGGCAGGCCAGTCCGGGTGCCACGGGCCACGGCGTAGCTGACGCTCTTTTCAAGCCGGAACGGCTCGTCGGCGGCAATCGCCAGCACATAGCGGACGCTGCTGTCGTCCTGGTCCACGAGGGTGTCGAAGGGCTGGTGGCCGGCGGACGTCCAATGGTCGACGGCGATCCCCACCCGCTGCTTCGACTCCGCGGCTTCCCAGGACAGGCGCAGCGAACCGTCGCCGCCTTCCATCCTGAGGGGCAGCAGGACACGCCCTGCGTGCCGGCCTGCGCGGCGCGGGTCGTGCGTGGAGTGGTCCTCCACCGGCTGGTCCTGCCGGTTGATGACCGAGGAGGTGACGTCCGCGGAGACTGCCCGGTCAGCCGAAACCTCCAGGGAGATCCCCAGGCTGCCGCGCGCTTCGAAGCCCACCGCCCGGCGCTCCACCGTGGTCACCGTGGCGCCTGAGCGGCACTGCCAGACGATGCTGCACTCATAGATGCCGGTGGCGAAATCCACGGACCGCCGGTAGTCCAGCACTGTCGATTCGGCGAGGCTGAGCATTTCGCCGTCGATGATGACCGTGAAGTTGTTGGCATCCGGGATGTAGAGGATGCGCTGGCCAGTGCGGGCGAAACCATAGGCGTTCTCGGCGTGCTTGATGTCCCAGATCTCGTGGTAGCCGTTGATGAAGCTGCCGGGCAGCTCGGCATCGGCTGCGGCCCAGTGGGCACCCCGGACACCGAGGTGTCCGTTGCCAAGGGCAAAGAGCGTCTCAAGCGTCCCGGCGTCGCCGGGTTCGTGGCTCGTCTCCACGAGCTTCCAGGGATCATTGGGGAAGCGGACGCGGTCGGCGGTGATGAGTGCCATGAGTGGCGTTCCTTAGACGGTTGAAAGTGGTGCTGGAGATTCTGTCGGGGCTGGGGACCCCGGGTTGGCGGCCTGGGAACCGCGGTACTGGAACCGGAACTAGAGAAGTTCCTCGAGGTCGCTGACCACGAGGGTGGCGCCGGCGTCGAGCAGCGTCTGCCGCCCCGCCCCGCGGTCCACGCCGATGACGGAGTGGAAACTGCCGGCCCTGCCCGCCTGCACGCCGGACACGGCGTCCTCGACGACGACGCACTGCTCGCTGGGCAGGTCCAGGAGCCGGGCGGCGTACTCATAGGTGGCGGGGTCCGGCTTGCCGGGCAGCCCTTCCTCAGCGGCCACGACGCCGTCCACGACCACCGGGAAACGGTCCGCCAGCCCTGCCGCGCGCAGCACCGAAGGGGCGTTCCGTGAGGAGGAGACGACGGCGACCTTCAGTCCGCGGTCCAGCGCGGCTTCAAGGAAACGCACCGAACCCGTATAGGGCTCCACCCCGGCGCTGACGATGTCGTTGAAGATCCGGTTCTTCCGGTTGCCCAGGCCCTGGACCGTGATGTTGTCCGGATCGTCGTCGGCCGGGCCCTCGGGAAGGGTGATGCCGCGGGACGTCAGGAAGTCCCGGACGCCGTCGAACCTCGGCTTGCCGTCGATGTGGTCAAAGTAGTCGCTCTCCCGGTAGCCGTCCTTTTCGGGAACGGTCTCCAGGTAGCCGTCGAACAGCTCCTGCCAGGCGCGCTCGTGGACCACGGCCGTGGGCGTGAGCACGCCGTCGAGGTCGAAGAGGATGGCGGCGGCGCCGGTCCAGCCGTTGGGCCGGCTGCCAGAGCTGGTGTTCAGGGTTTCGGTCATGCTTTGCTCCGTGTCCTTTCGGGGTTCGGACAGCAATTTGCTGGGAATTGTTGGGAATTACCAGGAACGTGGTCGCCAATGACCAAAAGGGTGTAGTGCGTGCCTGCAGAACCTGCCGCTCAAGACCTTCGGCCCAGCACCTTTATGTGAGCGCGCCGCGGGCCCGACGGTTCCTTGAGGGTGATTCTGCAGTTTGCAGGACGGGCCGGCAGTTTCGCGGACCCGGGCGGCGTTGCCCTGGCCGCCTGCGACGGCTTACCACTTCTGGCGGCCGGTTCGGTGCCGGCCGGGTTATGTCCGGCGCGTGAATTCGCGCGGTTCCGCCACCTGCACCGCGGCGTTGCGGGCCCGGCAGAATACGTCGATGCGCGGGCGCACGGTTTTTTGCCTACGTCCATGATGAAGGTGCGCGCGGTTCAGGGCAAGCCAGCGGATCATCCCCGCGGGACGGGTGGCGCAAGGATGCATGGCGCGGTCCTGCCCTTTCGAACACTCTTGAGTGATGCACTGCCAGCCGCCCACCGCCGAGTGGACACCTGCCGGCCGGGTCCCGGCCGAAGAAGAGTGTAAGCGCTTGCAGATTTACCCTGCAACTGTTTTTATTTCTCCCGCCTGGTTCCGGGAGGCGCCGCCCCAGCGCAGGCCGGGTCAGCCCGGGTCAGCTCAGGACGTAGTGCCGCAGGAACGCGCTGACATCCACCATCTCGGCCTTGGACATGGCGTGGCCCATTCCGGGATACGTCCGCGCCGTCAGCCGCGTGTGCGTGTTGAGCCATTCCTCCGTATAGGCGGTAGCCTCCCCGTTGATCACGAGGTCGGCCTTGTCCCGCCCCCAGAAGAACGGGGGCCGCTCATCGAGGGACTCACTGAGGGCCAGCAGGTCGTTGTCCAGGACGAAGCCGGAGAGCCCCACCACGGCCGGGAAGTCCTGCGGCCGCAGGCGCAGGAGCGTGCTCGCCATGGCCATCCCCTGCGAGTAGCCCAGCAGGCTCACACTGCTGTGGAGCGTCCTGGCCGAGTCGATCCAGGCGAACACGGAATTGGCGGCCGTGATGACGTCGGCAAAATCGTTGGTCAGGAAATAGTCCAGAAGAAACCAGCCATAGCCGTTCGCGATGGGCATGGGCGCCCGGAGCGCCGCGCAGGTGAACTCCCTGGGGAGATAGTCGAAGAGATTGACCATCCGGGATTCATCCGTACCGTAGCCGTGCATCATCACCAGCAGCGGCGTGCCGGCGCGCTCCTCCTCCGGCCTCGACCATACAACCGTCTCCATCCGATCAGCCTAGCGACTCACCAAGATGGCCGCCCGCCGCTGACCTGCGGATTTGATTGAAACACGACCTACCGGGATGTAGCCTGACGCTTGACAGCATGCTTAGCAATTGACGAACAACCGGACCACGCCGCGAGAAGTACGCGAACGCAAGGAGCAAGTCATGAGAATCGGTTCCGCCATCTTCCTTATCGCCCTGGGTGCCATCCTCGCCTGGGCCATCACGCCAGGCCTCATCCCTTATGTGGATCAGACACTGATCGGCTACATCCTGATGGCCGTCGGCGTCATCGGCCTCATCGCCTCACTGGTCATCGCTTCTCCCGGCAGGAGCCGCCGCGTCAGCGAGACACGTTCCGTCGTGGACCCCAATACAGGCGAGAGGATCACCCGGAACGAAAGCCGCGACAACGGCCTCTAGAGCCGCACGAATCCGTCGGGCTGCATAACAGGGCGTGCAGCAGTGGAACCACCAGGCATGGCCGGGCCGGACCTTCGGGTCTGGTCCGGCTTTTGGTTTTCTGTGGTTTTTTTCGTTGACAAACCAACATGAACGAAGATAAAGTCAAGTACTTGCAGATTTGTGACAGCGGTCACTGATCAGCAAAGGACCCGGAAAGGCAGTGCCGACGCACTGCAGCAGTAACTACGCAATGGAGGGTATGTGTTTGCCGAGGAGCGTCAGCAGCAGATCGCCGGGCTCGTTGCAGCCAGCGGCCGCGCCAGCGTGACCGACCTCGCCGAGCGCTTCCGCATCACCACCGAAACCGTCCGCCGCGACCTCGCCGCCCTGGAATCGGCCGGCACGGTGCGCCGCGTGCACGGCGGGGCGGTCTCCGCTGACCGCTTCAGCACCACGGAGGAGAGCATCCTCGAGCGGACCATCCAGCGGCAGGCCCAGAAGCTCCGCATCGCCGAGGCCGCCCTGGACTTCCTCCCGAAGGGTCCCTCGAGCAGCATCCTCCTCGACGCCGGCTCCACCACCGAAGTCCTCGCCGACCTCCTGGCCCGCCGCGGCGCCGCAGCTCCGGCCAAGACGGCCGATCCGACCCAGGAGCTCCTTGTCATCACCCACGCCGTCCCCATCGCGGCCAAGCTCGCAAGCACGCCCGGCATCGCCCTGCAGATCCTGGGCGGCCGGGTCCGCGGGCTCACGCAGGCAGCGGTGGGCCAGGGCACGGTGGAAGCCGCCGGCAAGCTGCGTCCGGACATGGCCTTTGTGGGGACCAACGGCATCCACGCAAGCTTCGGCCTGAGCACACCAGACCCTGAAGAAGCCGCTGTTAAGGCTGCCTTCGTCCACTCGGCGCGCCGCATTGTGGTGCTGGCCGATTCGTCCAAGCTGGAAGCGGAAACGCTCGTCCAGTTCGCCTCGTTGAAAGATCTGGATACCGTGATCACTGACCGCAAACCCGGCTCCGAACTCGCTGCGGCCCTCGCCGAGGCCGGCGTGGAGGTGGTAGTCGCATGATTGTCACCCTCACAGCCAACCCGAGCCTGGACCGTACGGTGGCGCTGCCCGGCCCGCTCGAGCGGGGCGAAGTGCAGCGCGCTGTCTCAGTCCGCCAGGAATCCGGCGGCAAAGGCGTAAACGTCTCCCGCGCCCTCGTGACCTCCGGCCTGGAGACACTCGCGGTGCTGCCCGGCGCCGAATCCGATCCCGTGCTGGCGGGCCTGCGGGAAGAGGGCGTTCCGTTCGCGTCGCTGGACATCCACGAACCGCTGCGCACCAACGTGGCCCTGACGGAGCCGGGCGGCGTCACCACCAAGATCAACGAACCCGGCCCGGTCCTCGCGAAAGAGGCCCAGGAGGCACTGATCAGCCTGCTCCTGGAACGGTCGCGCGGAGCCAGCTGGGTGGTTCTGGCGGGATCGCTTCCGCCCGGCGTCCCGGCTGATTTCTACGCCACTGTGACCCGTCGGCTGCGCAATGCCGACGCCGGCGCGGGCGTACCGATGATTGCTGTCGACTCCTCCGGCGCGCCCCTGGCAGCGGCGGTGGCCGGCGACGCAACAGAAGCGGCGTCCGGGAAGCCGGACCTGCTCAAACCCAATGCCGAGGAGCTGGCGGAACTGGCCGCAGCAGCAGGTTTTTCCTCGGTGAGCACGGCTGAGGAACTCGAAGCGGACCCGTATGCTGCCGCGGCGGCAGCTGCCGCCGTCGTGCGTTCCGGTGTGGGGGCCGTGTTGGCAACGCTCGGTTCAAAGGGCGCTGTCCTCGTGACGGCCGACGGCGCGTGGCTGGCCACGCATCCGCCGGTCACCGCAGTCAGTACGGTCGGCGCCGGTGACTCGTCGCTGGCCGGCTATCTGCTGGCCGCCAGCCAGGGTGCCGCCCCGGCTGACTGCCTCCGCCAGGCTGTGGCGCATGGCGCCGCCGCCGCTTCCCTGCCGGGCTCCACCGTCCCGGCAGTCCACCAAACAACCCCCGACGCCGTAACCATCACGGCCCTCCGGAAGGATTGACAGTGACTCAGCTCATCACCGCGGACCTGGTCGAGCTTGACCAGAACCTGGGCAATTCGCCCGAGGACGTGATCCGGCACCTGGCCGGCCGTGTTGCCGCCAACGGACGTGCGAGCGAAGTCGAAGGCCTCTTCACCGACGCCTTCGCCCGCGAACAGAAGACCGCCACCGGCGTTCCCGGCGGCATCGCCATCCCGCACTGCCGTTCGGCCGCCGTGACCGAACCTACCCTCGCCATGGCACGCCTGTCCCAGCCCGTCGACTTCGGCGCCAAGGACGGCCCGGCCGACCTCATCTTCTTCATCGCTGCACCGGCCGGCGCCGACCAGGAGCACTTGAAGCTGCTGTCCAAGCTCGCCCGCTCGCTCATCAAGAAGGACTTCACGGGTGCGCTCCGCGCCGCCACCTCCCGGGAGGAAATCGTGGAGCTCGTGGACAACGCCCTCGCGGACAAGCCGGCTGCCGCGCCCGAAGCTGCTGCCCCGGCCACGGCCGCTGCCACCGGTGCGGACGCGGGTGCTGCAGGCGCTGCTTCGGGTGCACCCCGCCGCCTCGTCGCCGTCACGGCCTGCCCCACCGGCATCGCGCACACCTACATGGCGGCAGACTCCCTTGTGGCCGCAGCCAAGGAAGTGGGCGTAGACCTGCAGGTCGAAACCCAGGGCTCCTCCGGCGCCAAGCCGCTGGACCCCGCCGTCATCGCCGCTGCCGACGCCGTGATTTTCGCCGTCGACGTGGACGTTCGCGGCAAGGAGCGCTTCGCCGGCAAACCGGTCATCAACGCCCCGGTCAAGCGCGGCATCGACGAGCCCGCCAAGATGGTCCAGGAAGCCCTGGACGCGGCGGACAACCCGCACGCCCACCGCGTTCCGCACTTCGGTGCGGAGGAGCAGGCCGAGCGTGAAGCCGCCGAAAAGGGCGAGCACATCGGCCAGAAGCTGAAGAAGGCCCTGCTCACCGGCGTGAGCTACATGATTCCGTTCGTGGCCGGCGGCGGCCTGCTGATCGCGCTGGGCTTCCTGCTCGCCGGGTTCGACATCGCCCTGGGCACCAAGGCCAACGACATCCTGGCCAACAACTCCCTGGTCAACCTTCCCGACGGAAACCTCGCCCTGTACCTCGGCACCGTCTTCTTCAAGATCGGCGCCCTCTCCATGGGCTTCCTGGTTCCTGCCCTCGCCGGCTACATTGCGTACGCAATTGCCGACCGTCCGGGCATTGCACCGGGCTTCGTTGCCGGTGCCGTCTCCGGCTTCATGGGTGCCGGCTTCCTCGGCGGCATCGTCGGCGGCCTGCTCGCCGGCTACATCGCCCACCTGATCGGAACATGGTCGGTGCCGCGCTGGCTCCGCGGCCTGATGCCCGTCGTCATCATTCCGCTGCTCGCCTCCATCATTGCCTCCGGCGCGATGTTCCTCTTCCTTGGCGGACCGATTGCCGCCATCACCGTCGGGCTGAACACCTGGCTCTCCGGCATGTCCGGCGCTTCGGCCATCGTCCTGGGCATCATCCTCGGCCTCATGATGTGCTTCGACCTCGGCGGCCCGGTCAACAAGGTGGCCTACGCCTTCGCCGTCGCCGGCCTGGGAGCCGGCAGCGCCACCAACCAGGCACCCTGGCAGATCATGGCCACCGTGATGGCCGCCGGCATGGTGCCGCCGCTGGCGATGGCACTGGCCACCGTCCTGGACAAGAAGCTCTTCAGCCTGGCTGAGCGTGAAAACGGCAAGGCGGCCTGGCTGCTGGGTGCCTCGTTCATCTCCGAGGGCGCCATTCCGTTCGCGGCAGCCGACCCGCTCCGCGTCATCCCCGCCAGCATGATCGGCGGCGCCGTGACCGGCGCGCTCACCATGGCCTTCGGCGTCACGTCACAGGCACCCCACGGCGGCATCTTCGTGTTCTTCGCCATCGGCAACGTGGTGATGTTCATCGTCTCCATCCTGGCCGGCATGGTGGTCGCGGCGCTCATCGTGGTGGCCCTCAAACGCTGGGCTGCCCGCAAGGCCGTTGATACGGTGGAGACCGTCCCTGTAACTGTCTGATCCCGCTGTCCTTCAGCACCCAACCCGCACTGCAATTGCAAGGAGCAGAAATGTCCGAACGTACCGCAACCGTCGCCAGCCGCGTAGGCCTGCACGCCCGCCCCGCCGCCATCTTCGCCGAAGCCGCGGGCGAGTTTGACCTCGACATCACCATCGCCCGCGAAGGGGAGCCGGCCGACGAGGCCATGGACGCAGCCAGCATCCTTTCCCTCATGAGCCTTGGCGCATCCCACGGCGACGTTGTGGTGCTGCGGGCCGAGGGTGATGGCGCGGACGCCGCACTCGAGCGGCTGGTCCAGATCCTGGAAACGGATCACGACGCCGAATAGGCCCGCGCGCTTTACCGGCACCTGGGCTTTACAGGCACCTGGGCTTTTACGGCCGGTTTCCGCATCAGCTCCCCTTGGGGACTGCCGCGGAAGCCGGCCGTTGCCGTCTGCGGGCATCGTCCCTGATCAGGGGGCTGTTACGCGTAAGTAAGCAAACTTAGTAGTTTCTTGTTTTTGATTCTGCGTCCCACTAGCTTGGAACTGTGGCCAGCCATTCGAATGACCGGCGGAACAGCCGGCCTGAAGGAGGATGACGGAGTGGAAACCTTGCAGGAAAGCGTGGACGTCGAGGTGCCGGTCAGCACCGCCTACAACCAGTGGACCCAGTTCGAATCGTTTCCCCGTTTCATGAAGGGCGTCGAGTCCGTCGAGCAGATCGACGAAACCTCCCTCCATTTCCGTACCAGCGTGGCGGGCGTCAAGCGCGAATACGATGCGCAGATCCTTGAGCAGACGCCGGACCGGTGCATCGCCTGGGTCAGCAAGGACAAGCCCCGCAACGCCGGCAGGGTCACATTCGAGAACCTGGGCGAGGATCTCTGCCGCGTGAACGTGGAACTCGAGTGGGAGCCGGAGAGCCTGCTGGAGAGGGCCGGCGCCGCCGCCCACGTTGATGAGCAGCAGGTGTCCTCCGACCTGGTGCGGTTCAAGGAGTTCATCGAGACCCGGGGCATCGAGACGGGCGCCTGGCGTGCCGCCGTGGACCGGGGCGAAGTGGACAGCCCGGGATCCCACTGACCCTGACCGTTCCATTGCGACCGATCGTTCCCCTAACGACCGGCAGTTCCACCAGGGAGGTAGCAATGCCAGAGAAGAAGAACCCCAGCCTGAAGGATCCAAAACTCTACGAAGAGCTCCGCGACGAGGGGGCCTCGAAGCAGAAGGCCGCCCGCGTCTCCAACGCGGCAGCCAAGAAGGGCCGGTCCGAGGTGGGCCACAAGGGCGGCAAGTCCGGCTCCTACGATGACTGGACAGTGGACCAGCTCAAGGCCAAAGCCAAGGAAATCGGCCTCAAGGGGTACTCAGGAAAGAAAAAGAGCGAACTCATTTCCGCGCTCAGGAACTCCTGAGCCGGTGCACGTACAGCCGCGCGGCGAGGCGCCCGCCCTGTCAGGCGCCCTTCCGCGCGGTCTTCGCCGTGGACGCGGTCTTCGTGGTGGACTTGGCAGCGGTACCGGTCTTCGCAGCCGTGCCGGTCTTCGCAGCGGTACCGGTCTTGGAGGCCGTGCCGGTCTTCGCGGCAGTACCCGTCTTGGCAGCGCTACCGCCCTTGGCAGCAGTGCCCGTCTTCGAAGCGGCGGCGGTCTTGCTGCGGGCGCTTACAGTAGCCCTCTTGGCCGTACCGCTCCCGGCTGTTTCGGCGTCGGAATCCTCGGCGGCCTTTTTGGCGGTGCTGCTCCGGCTGGTGCTGCTCCGGCTGGTGCTGCTCCTGCCGCCGGTGCCGCGGCCGCCGCCGGTGCTCCCGCTCCGGCGCTTGGCGGGCTCGGACTCCTCGTCCTCTTCCGACTCGTCTTCGGACGGTTCCTGTGCGGCCGACCCTCCCCCGCGCTTCTTGTCGAGGCTGCGCTTCAGGGCCTCCATCAGGTCGATCACTTCGCCGGTGCCGCCCTCGGCCTCGGCACCGAAGGTCTCTTCCGTGTCCAGCGCATCGCCCTTTTCCAGCTTCGCCTCGATGAGCTGCCGGAGCTGCGCCTGGTAGTCGTCGGTGAACTGCTCGGGCTCGAAGTCCGAGGCCATGGACTCTACCAGCGCGGCGGACATCTCTCGTTCCTGCGCGGAGATCCGGATGGACGTGTCCAGGGCCGGAAACGACGCTTCCCTGACTTCGTCCGCCCACAGCAGCGCCTGCAGCATCAGGACGTCGTCGCGGATCCGCAGGGCACCCAGCCGGGTCTTGTCCCGCAGTGCAAACTGCACCACGGCCACGCGCTCGGTGTCCTCCAGGGCCCTGCGCAGCAGCATGTAGGCCTTGGGAGACTTGGAGTCCGGCTCGAGGTAATAGCTCTTCTCGAACATGATGGGGTCGAGCTGTTCGGAGGGAACGAACTGCACCACTTCGATTTCGTGGCTGTTCTCGGCAGGAATGGACTTCAGTTCCTCCTTGGTGAGGATCACCGTCCGGCCGTCGTCCTCGTAGGCCTTCTCAATGTCCGAGTAGTCAACGATCTCGCTGCAGACCTCACAGCGCCGTTGGTAGCGGATCCGGCCGCCGTCGGCATTGTGCACCTGGTGGAGGCTGATGTCGTGGTCCTCGGTGGCGCTGTAGACCTTCACCGGGACGTTGACCAGCCCGAACGCGATGGCGCCTTTCCAGATCGCTCTCATGGGACAAGTCAACAGCACACAACGCCGGAGGTGAAGCCCCATGGCCGGCGGTAAGGAACGCGTGCGGGTCGGCGGCCGCGAATTGACCCTCACCAACCTCGACAAGGTGATGTATCCGGCCACCGGCACCACCAAGGCGGACGTCATTGCCTACTACGCCGCTGTGGCCCCGGTGCTGATCCCCGCCGCCAGGAACCGCCCGGCAACCCGCAAGCGGTGGGTCCACGGGGTAGGAACCGAAGGCCATCCCGGCGAGATGTTTTTCCAGAAGAACCTCGACGATTCCGCCCCCGGCTGGGTGCCGCGCGCTGCCATCACGCACAAGACCAACACCAACTACTACCCGCTGGTCAATGATCCGGCCACCCTCACGTGGTTCGCGCAGATCGCCTCGCTGGAAATCCACGTGCCGCAGTGGACGGTGGACTCCCACGGCAGCGCCCTGCCGCCCGACCGGCTGGTCCTGGACCTCGATCCCGGGGAAGGAGCCGGGCTGCCCGAATGCGTGGAGGTGGCCAAGCTGGCGCGGACCATCCTGCAGGATGTGGGGCTTGACCCCGTTCCGGTCACCAGCGGCAGCAAGGGGATCCACCTGTACGCGGTCCTGACCGGGACGCAGACCTCGGATGAGGTGTCAGCATTCGCCCGTGAGCTGGCCCGGGCGCTGGAGGCCGACCACCCGGACCTCGCCGTCAGTGACATGAAGAAGACCCTCAGGACGGGAAAGGTCCTGGTGGACTGGAGCCAGAACAATGCCGCGAAGACCACCATCGTTCCCTATTCGCTTCGCGGGCGCCTGCACCCCACCGTGGCGGCTCCGCGGACCTGGCGCGAGCTTAGTTCGCCGTCCCTCAAGCACCTGGACTACGAGGAGGTCATGCGCCGGGTGGCCGCCGGCAAGGACCCCTTCGCCCCGATCAGCGCCGCCACCGCCCACCCTGCCCCAGCCCACGCAGCCTCCGTCCATGCAGCGCCAGCGGCTCCGAAAGCGGCCGGAGAGCGCCGTGGCGGGCACGCGGACCCCCGGCTGAACAAGTACCGGTCCCTGCGCGACCAGGGCAAGACGCCGGAGCCGTTCACCGCGGAAGAGCACCACGCGGCAAAAGCCAACGGCGCTGCGGCGCAGGCGGGCAAGGAGATCTTCGTCATCCAGGAGCACCACGCCAGCCTGCTCCACTACGACTTCCGGCTGGAGCACGAGGGCGTGCTTGTCTCCTGGGCGCTGCCGAAGGGCGTGCCGGAATCCGGGGACAGGAACCACCTGGCGGTACAGACCGAGGACCACCCCATGGACTACGCCGATTTCGAGGGCGACATCCCCAAGGGCGAATACGGGGCCGGCAGCGTGAGCATTTGGGACAAAGGCGTCTATGAGCTCGAAAAATGGGTCAACGGCAAGGAAGTCATCGCCACGCTGACGGGCCGTGAGGGCGGCGGGCTGGGCGGCACCAGGAGGTTCGCCCTGATCCACACCGGGAAGGGCCACGGCGAGGAGTCACAGTGGCTCATCCATCTGATGGACAGGGCTCCGGGGGCACGGAAAAGGCCGGCCACCGCAAAGGTAGGGGCCAGCGCCAAGGCACCGGCTGCCGCCCAAGAGCCGGCGGGCCCCGCCCGCGCGGCGGCTTCCAGACCGGTGCCAGCCCGGAGAGAAACGCTCCAGGAGGACCCTGCCCCCATGCTCGCGTCGGCGGGCACCCCGGCGGACCTGCACGGCAGCGACTGGCTCTTCGAACTCAAGTGGGACGGCATCCGCGCGCTGGTGGTGGCGGACGGCGACCGGATCAGGCTCCTGAGCCGCAACGGCAACGACATGTCGGCCAGCTATCCCGAATTCACCGACCGGAGCTGCTGGCCGCCGCAGGACTTTATCGCGGACGGCGAGATCATCGCCGTCGGGCCTTCCGGCAGGCCCGACTTCGGGCTCCTGCAGGGAAGGATGAAGCTGACCAAACCGGGCGACGTGAAACGGGCCAGCGCCGCCATCCCCGTCCGGATGATGCTTTTTGACCTGCTGGCCGACGGCGGCGACGACCTGCGCAGGCTTTCCCTACGGAAGCGGCGGGAACGCCTCACGGATTTCTTCGAGCCCGGCGACTGCCCGGTGGAACTGTCGGAGACCCTGAACGACCGGGTGGAACACATCCTGGAAAGCGCCCGCGAGCTGGGCCTTGAAGGCGTGATGGCCAAGCGGGCGGACAGCCGCTACGTGAGCGGGCAGCGGACCCACACCTGGATCAAACTCAAGATCGAGCAGACCCAGGAAGTGGTGGTGGGCGGCTGGCGTCCCGGCAGGGGCGACAGGTCCAACACAGTGGGCTCCCTGCTGGTGGGCATTCCCGAGGGCAAGACGCTGCGGTATGTAGGCCGAGTGGGAAGTGGCTTCAGCATGCGTGAACTGGAGGAGCTGCGGAAAAAGGTGGAGGGACTGGCACGGAAGACGTCGCCGTTCGATGACGTTCCCTCTGCGGACGCGGCGGACGCGCGGTGGGTAAACCCTGACCTGGTGGGTGAGGTGACCTTCGGTGAGTGGACCGGAAGCGGCAAACTCCGCCACCCGGTGTGGCGCGGCTGGCGGCTGGACAAGGAACCGGAGGAGGTCGTGAGGGAAGCATGAAACAGCCTGGCGACGCCCCCAATATTGGGCGTCGCCAGGCGGTTTTATGATTGCAGCTGGTCAGGACGAATGCGGCATCTGCGGGCGGCTGGTCCGGTGGATTGCCGTCACAGCAGCGCCCTGTCCAAGGCGGCCGGGGCTAGCCCCGTGTTCCTTGGGGTGGCGCCGTTTGCCGTTGCCGTCCGGCCACTGCTTTGACCCGCCCATTGCCGAGGTCACGGCCAGGGTCTCGGGAGTGGGCAGCGGCGGCATATCCATGGATTCCGCCAGATGCGCAGCGACGTCCGGCTTGATGCTGCTTCCGTTGTAGGAGTCGGCCATTTGTTCTTCCTTTCCGCGATGAAATGAAGTGTTCCCCATATTGGATCTGTGACTCCGCCGGTACCGGATGGCAAAAAAGCCCTGCTTCTGCGACGAAGCATTGCGGAGGCAGAACCCTGAACAGGCGGAGTTGATTGCGGCGGCGATTGCCGGGCACAGCGGCCAAAAGGACCGGTCGGCAATCGGTTGGTCAACCCTGGAGGGGTCTTGACACTGGACTGGTCACCTTGGAATTTGGCCGCCATGGCGCGTCCATTACTCGAAGATCAGTGTTCCCATGGGTCCACCTTAGGCAGAATCACGCCGTCCGGGAAGAGACTTCTTAGGCGCCGGCCGGCCGTCAGTCGTCGGTCCCGGTCCGGAAGGATCCCTCCCACACTGCCCTGGACCCCGATTCGCCGATCAGCGCCACGGCGGCGACTGCACCGCCGCAGAGAACCAGGGCGACCGCTACGGCGACAATTGCTGCGATACGGGATCCGGCGGTGCCCATTCGCCGCCTCATCCCCGCTGCCTGCGCAGTGCCGTAGCGGAACCACAGCCACTGGGCGAGGGCCACGATGAACACGCCCACTACCCAGGGCAGGAGCGACCCGGCAATCTGCATGTGGGCAAGGATCCGCGGGGTTGCATCCACACGGTCCAGCAGCCACTGCCCGGCCGCCGCCGTGACCGGCACCAGGACAAGTGCTACCAGGGCAACCAGTGGCGTCACGATCCCCAAGCGGCGCCGGGCAGCCGGCCAGAGAATGCTGAGCAGGGTGCAAAGCGCCGCCAGCGGGACGAAGACCACCGTGCAATGGACGAGCAACACGTGCAGCGGCAGACCGTTGATCTCGTAGTCCATGGCGAACACCCTGTCTGGAAGTTGTGAACTGTCTGGAGTTATGAGTCCCGGGTCCTAAGCCGGGACCTAACCATTGAGACGAGCCCAGCGGTTGAACGGTTCAATCGGCACCCGTGCGTGGCTCCTTCAGCCCTCCGGCGGGGCCGTCCTCGGCCCGCCCGGCAGTGCCGGATTCGGCACAAGATCGGGTCCGAAAAGCCCTGCTCCAGAAAAATGTTTGATAACGATCGCCCCGGCGGCGAAAAATCCGCAGGATGACGGGGCCAGATCGCCCAAAACAAATCTGATTTCAGCCCCGTTAGGCCCCCCACACCGGGCGATCATACGGTACCGAACTCTCGAAATCCATGGAAATCCCGTAAAATTGAAGGCCTGCCCGGAGCGGGGCAGCTATAAGTCGCAAGCAAATGACCTCCACAGGAGTTGCCCAAATGCCCACAGACCGAAGCACGACCGACTCTTCAGCAGGCGCCAGGAACGCCAGCGGAACCAACCAGGCCGCACCCCAGAGTGCGAAGAAACCAAAGCTGCTCGCGCGGCGCCGGCTCAAGGTATCCGACGTTAACGTCGTCGACCAGCCCATGCTCAAGAAGGCCCTCGGCGGCACCATCGTGGGCAACACCATGGAGTGGTACGACGTCGGCGTGTTCGGCTACCTCATCACCACCATGGGGCCCGTGTTCCTGCCGGAAGCAGACAAGAGCGTGCAGACGCTGTTCCTCCTGGGCACGTTCGCTGCCACCTTCATCGCCCGGCCCCTCGGCGGAGTAGTCTTCGGCTGGCTTGGCGACAAGATCGGCCGCCAGAAGGTCCTCGCGGCCACGCTGATGCTGATGGCCGCGAGCACCTTCGCCGTCGGCCTGCTGCCCGGCTACGCGCAGATCGGCATGTGGGCAGCGGCCCTGCTGGTGGTGCTCAAGCTCGTGCAGGGCTTCTCCACCGGCGGCGAATACGCCGGCGCCACCACCTTCGTAAGCGAGTACTCGCCGGACAAGCGCCGCGGCTTCTTCGCCAGCTTCCTGGACATGGGCAGCTACCTCGGCTTCGCCATGGGCGCCGCGCTGGTGTCCGTGTTGCAGCTGACGCTGGGCCAGGCCGCCATGGAGGACTGGGGCTGGCGCTTGCCGTTCCTGATCGCCGGTCCCCTGGGCCTGATCGCCGTGTACTTCCGAAGCAAGATTGAGGAGTCCCCCCAGTTCCAGGCCACCCTGGACGCCCAGGAGGAACTCGCCAAGGATGCTGCCGCCGCTGATGATGCTGCAGCAAAGGGTCCCGTAGGCATTGTGAAGGCTTACTGGCGCTCGATCATCGTGGCCATGATCCTCGTGGCAGCGGCCAACACCGCCGGTTACGCGCTGACGTCCTACATGCCGACGTACCTCACCGAGTCGAAGGGTTACGACCCCGTCCACGGCACGCTGCTCACCATCCCGGTGCTCGTGGTCATGAGCCTCTGCATTCCGCTGACCGGCAAGCTCTCCGACCGCATCGGCCGCCGCCCGGTTCTCTGGATCGGCGCCGTGAGCACCGTGGTGCTGGCAGCCCCGGCCTTCATGCTGATCGGCGTCGGCAGTATCTGGTCCACGCTGGCCGGACTGTCGCTGATCGCGTTCCCCGTGACCTTCTACGTTGCGAACCTCGCCTCCGCGCTGCCGGCGCAGTTCCCCACGGCCAGCCGCTACGGCGCCATGGGCATTGCCTACAACTTCTCCGTGGCAATCTTCGGCGGCACCACGCCCTTCATTGTCGATGCCCTCATCAACGCAACCGGCAATGACATGATGCCTGCCTACTACCTGATGGCCACCTCGGCTGTCGGCGCCGTGGCCATCTACTTCCTCAAGGAATCCGCCCAGCGCCCGCTGCCCGGCTCCATGCCCAGCGTGGACACCGCGGCGGAGGCCCGTGAGCTGGTGGCCACCCAGGACGAGAACCCGCTGATCGACCTCGACGAACTGCCGTTCGAGACCATCGACGAACTCAACAGTGCCCTGGCGAAGGACAGTGATCTGGACAAGGAACTCGACGACGAACTGAACAAGGTGCCTGCGCGCACCTGACACCGCCGCAGCCCGCCTATGGCTGCTGAAGTCTGACGCGATTGAAGGCCCGTCCGGCAACCCCTTTTCAGGGGCACGCCGGGCGGGCCTTCGCGCTTCCTGCAGGGCCGCCGGCTGCACAGCTGCCGGGCAAACCCGGCCCTGTTGCCTCCCTCACTTTGTGACGCAGCCCGCGGTGAGATCTTTTCGGCGGTGCTACCTTCATAGGGTGAAGGGGGTCGTTCCGGTGCAGTCAGTGGTACACCACCTGCGGCAGCTGCACAGCCTGGGACCGGCGAACAACGACCACCTCTCTGCGTGGCGCGTGGCCATCAGCGTGGCCGTCCCCTCCCTCGTCCTGCTGCTCCTCGGCCGGCCGGAGCTCACCATTTATGCCGTGTTCGGCGCGCTCACCGGCATGTACGGCCGCTCCGAGCCCCACCAGCTCCGGCTCAAGCACCAGCTGCAGGCGGCGCTGGTCCTGCTTTCGGGCGTGACCGTGGGCGTGACCCTTTCGGTCAACGGCCTGCACTCCTGGTGGCTGGTTGGCATCGAAGCCATCCTGGCCGGCGTGGGTTCCGTTTATTCAGACAAGGTCCATCTCCGGCCCAACGGCCCATTCTTCGGCATCCTCGCCCTGGGCGCCTGCGCCTCCGTTCCCGCCGCCGTGCCCTGGTATGTTGCGCTGCTCATCGCGGCCGGCTCTTCTGCGTTCTCGCTGCTCGTGGGATTCGGCGGCTGGGTCCGCGGCCGGGCGTGGCACCGCGGCGCGGCACGGCCGTCCGCCCGGCTGCGGGGAGCCATGCGCCGCCGGGCGGCCCTGCACGCTTCCCGCTACGTGCTGGCCGTCGGCGCCGCCGGCACCGTCGGCGTCCTGACCGGAAGCGGCCACCCGCACTGGGCGATGGCGGCCGCGGCGGTTCCGCTCGCGGGCGCGGACCTGCCCAGCAGCGTCCACCGGGGCATCCACAGGATCATGGGGACGTTCCTCGGGCTGGTGCTGGTCGCCGTCGTACTTCTGCCGGGACCCTGGGCTCCGCTGCACTTTTTCCCGGGAGCGGAAGCCGCGGTGCTGGCGCTGCTGGTGATCGCCTTCCAGTTCGGCACTGAGCTGTTCATGACCCGGCACTACGGGCTGGCGATGGTCTGGTTCACTCCGGTGATCCTGCTCATGACCCAGCTGGCATCGCCGGCGGATCCGCAGGTTCTCATCGTCGAACGCGCCGTCGAAACCGTGGTGGGGGCCGGCACCGGAATCCTCGTGGTGGTGCTTATCCGCTCGCGCCGGAACCGACGCCCGGCTCCTGCGGCCGGCGCGGCGGCCCGGCCGTAAACCTGTCCGGCACCACGCGGACCACGGCTGCCAGCACCTTGTAGCGCTTGGTGGGAATGGACACAGCTTTCCCGCGCTCGTTGTCCGCCAGTGCTTCCCGGACCACACGCCCGGGCCGCAGCCATGTCCAGCCCGGGGCCACGGACTTGTCCATCCCCATCCGGTCGTGAAACTCGGTGTGGACAAATCCGGGGCAGACGGCAGTCACTTTCACGCCCCGGGGCGAATAGGCGAGGTTGGCCCAGCGGCTGAAGCTGAGCAGCCAGGCCTTCGCCGCCGAATAGGAGCCTCGGGGAAGGAAAGCGGCCACGCTGGCCACGTTGATGATCCGGCCGGAGCCGCGCGCCAGCATGCCCTGGAGGGCGGCGTGGCAGAGCTCCATGGCCGTTTCCACGTGCAGTTTCAGGTGCTTCTTCTCGTCCTCGATCGGGTTCTCGTCGAAGTTGTGCAGCAGCCCGATGCCAGCGTTGTTCACCAGCACGTCCACTGGCCGTGAGGGGTCGGAAAGGCGTCCGACGACGGCGGCCACGCCGCCGTCGTCGGTCAGGTCCGCGGTCAGCACCTCAGCCGCGGTCCCGTACCGCCGCTGCAGCTCGTCCGCCGTGGCCTGCAGCCGTGCCGTGTCACGTGCCACGAGCACGAGGTTGTTCCCCTTTTCGGCAAGCTGGCGGGCGAATTCGGCACCCAGTCCTGCGGTGGCGCCGGTGACGAGGGCTGTGGGTCTGGCGGTGTTGGGCGTCATGGCAACAGCCTAAGCCCGCGGCAACGCTGAAAACAGCTGCACCGGCGGCCCGGAGCTCAGGCGAATTTGGCCAGCGGATTCGCGAGCCTTCCGGCCTTCTGCAGGCCACCGGACGGGTCGGCCAGGTCCAGCATCTGCTGGTTGTTGCGCAGCTGCAGCCGGTTCAGGCAGGACAGCTCGAAGTCCGGGGCGAACAGATCATGGCGCGCGAACTGGTCCGCGAGTTCCGGGTGCTCGGCCTGGTAGCCGCGGACGGCTTCCGCCGCCGTGCGCCAGAACTCCTCGCCGCTGAGTACGCCGTCTTCCTCCAGGAGGGCGGCGAGGAAGCGGAAGATGCAGTCGAACACGTCCGTGAAGATGGACAGGACCTTGTCGCCGTCGGGAACGTCCACCTTGATCCGGGCCACCGCTTCGGGAAGGTCGAGCCTGTCCCCCATCACCACGATCTCCTCGGCGATGTCCTTCATGACGGCGCGGACCGGCACGCCATTCTCGAGGACCAGGATCACGTTCTCGCCGTGGGGCATGAACGCGAGCTCGTAGCGGTACAGGCAGTGCACCAGCGGCACGAGGTATGCCTCGAAGTACTGCCGCAGCCACGCGCCGGGCTCCAGCCCGGACTGCTCGATCAGCGCGGACACCATGGGTTTGCCGGCGGCGTCGACGTGCAGGAGCGAGGCCATGGTGGCCAGCTGCTGGCCGTCCTTGAGGAGCGGCAGCGGGCTCTCCCGCCACAGGGCTGAAAGCATCTTGCGGTACGGCGAGCCCTTCGCGGCGGCAGCCTCATAATAGCTGTTGTGGTAGCCGATCGCCGTCACTTCGCGGATCATGCTGAGCCCGCGGGCCTGCAGTGCCTCGTCCCGGTCAATCAGGTCCTGGAGCCAGTCATTGATCGCCGGCGTTGCCTTCATGTACTGCGGCGACAGCCCCCGCATGAACCCCATGTTAAGGACCGACATGGCCGTCTTTACGTACGTTTTCTCCGGTGCGCTGGTGTTAAAGAACGTGCGGATGGACTGCTGGGCCTGGTAGCTGTCGGCCCCGATCCCGAGGTGGACGATGTGCCGCTGGGCGATGTCGGCCGCGAACGTGACCGTCAGTTTGTTCTCCCACTGCCACGGATGCACAGGCATCAGGAAATACTGGTCCGGGTCCAGGCCAAGGGCACCGAGCTCGGCGTCGAAGAAGGCCAGGGCGCCGGCCCCCAGTTCGGCCTCCAGGTGGGCGGCGTACCCCAGCCCCTCGCCGGACGTGAAGACTGTCTTGCTGCGGTGCACCGCGATCCATTCCAGCTGCACCGGGGCTCCTGCCTCCGGGGCAAAGGCGCGGTAGTCGCCGATGCCGAATCCCAGCCGGCCGTTGTTGGCCACGAAGCACGGGTGCCCCTCGGTCATGCTGCGTTCAATCGTCTGGAAGTCCGTGGCCGCGTCCGCTCCGCGGGTCACGCCGGCTGCCAGTTCGGCTGACGACGGCTGGCCCATCCACTGCTTGAAGGCGTGGCTGGAGAGCGTGCTGCTGATCTCCTCGAGGTAGACCGGGAGCATTTCCTGGCGGATGCCCAGCGTGCCGGAGAATTCGGTGATGAAGGTCAGCGCGTCCAGCGGGGCGTCCTGCCCGTCGCGGCTGCAGGTAATGGAGGCGGCATCGACGGACCAGTGGTCCAGCTGCAGGATCCGGGCGGAGAACCGGTATTCGGCGGTGCCGTCATCGCTCCGGACGCGGTACCGGCCGTCGCTGTTCCTGTCATTGCCGCCGCCCACCGGTTCCGGAACGAGGATCCGCTCGTGCGAGAACTCGGCGAGCGCCTTGCGGACCAGGTGCCGGTTGGCTGCGGCCCAGCGTTCCGGCGTGAGGTGGGGGGCCGCATTGCCTGCGGTCAGGACGGATTCAAATTCAAGGGTGGTCACAGTGATGCTTCCTCGCGGATCGGGGTTGAACGGGCGGCGCGGGCGGCGTGGAACGACTCGCGGGTGCAGAAGCTCAGGATGGCCTGCTTGTCCGGAAGGGTCACCTCGCCGGCGGGCTCAAAGCCCAGCCGCGCATTGAGTACGTGGATCTTGGTGTTGCGGGCGTCGGGTTCCACCACAACGCGCTCCACGCCGGGCTTGTGGAAGAGCCGGTCCAGGACCGACTCCATGACGTCGGCCGTGAAGCCGTTGCGTGGTGTCCCCTGCGGCGGGGCCACCAGCAGGTGCATGCCGATATCGCCGGGCTGGACCGCGTAGACGCTGTTGAGCGGCGATGACGCCGGAAGGTATTCCTCTATCAGGAAGGCCGGAACGCCGCCGTCGATTCCCAGCAGCGCGTGGTGGTGCCCGCTGGACTGGATCCTGGAATACTCCGCCACGACGTCATCGACTGTCGCGTTCAGCATCCCCCAGAACGAGGCGTAGGGGCGGGTGACCCAGCTGTGCAGGAGCGGCGCGTCGGCCTCGGGATCGAGGCAGCGGAACGTAAAGCTCATGCGGGCACCCCCATGTTCGTGGATACTCCAGCAGGCACTGCAGCGGGCGCCCCGAACTCCTGGAAAGCGATGCTGCGCTCCACCGGGTAGACCTCCCGGCCCAGGATTTCCCGGAGGATGCACGAGTTCCGGTACGCGGCCATGCCGAGGTCCGGCGTGACGAAGCCGTGGGTATGGAGTTCGGCGTTCTGCACGAAGATTTCGCCGGGCTCGACGCCGGTGCTGTAGTTGCGCTGCACGGCGAACCTTCCGGCACTGTCCCGGGCAATGCGCCCCTGCACGCCGGCAAGGAACGCCGGCTCGCGGTAGGCGTATCCGGTGGCCAGGACCACCGCCTCCGTCTCCAGCGAATAGTCCGCGCCCTGCTCCCCGTGGGACAGCTCCAGGGTGTGGGTCCCGGCGGAGGAGTCCCAACGGGCACCGGTCACGGTGGAATGCGTGAGCAGCCGGGTGTCCACCATGCCGGAGAGGCTCTTGGTGTACAGGAGGTCGTAAATCGCGTCGATGAGCTCGGAGTTGATGCCCTTGTAGAGGTTCTTCTGGTTCTTGATGACGGAGTCGCGCCGGTCCTGCGGAAGCCCGTGGAAATAGTCAACGTACTCCGGCGAGGTCATCTCCAGCGTGAGCTTGGTGTACTCCAGCGGGAAGAACCTGCCCGAACGGGTGACCCAGTTGAGCTGGTAGCCATGCGCGTCGATGTCCTGGAGCAGCTCGTAGTAGATCTCCGCCGCGCTCTGGCCGCTGCCGACGATGGTGATGCTCCGCCGCTGCTGGAGTTCGCTTTTCCGCGCCAGGTACTCCGCGTTGTGGAGGGCCGGTCGCCCGGCCCGCAGAATCCCGCGGCATGCCTCCGGTACGTACGGCGATGTTCCGGTGCCGAGCACCAGCCGGCGCGCACGGAGCACCTCCGGCCCCGCCGGGCCGTCTACCGAAAGCGTGTACACGCCGCCGTCGTACGTCACGTTGGTGACGTCCGTGCCGAACCGCACCGACGGCAGCTGGCCGGCCACCCACTGGCAGTACTGGTTGTACTCGGCCCGCAGCGGGTAGAAGTTTTCGCGGATATAGAAGCGGTAGAGCCGCCCGGTCTGCTTGAGGAAGTTCAGGAACGAGTAGGGGGACGTCGGATCCGCCAGCGTCACGAGATCGGCCATGAACGGCACCTGCAGGTGCGCAGGCTCCAGCATCATGCCGGGGTGCCAGTCGAAGGATTCGCGGCGCTCGAGGAACACACCGTCCAGGCCGTCGATCGGTTCGCTCAGCGCGGCGAGGCCAAGGTTGAAAGGCCCGACGCCGATGCCGGCGAAGTCGTAAACGCGGCCGTTGTTGGAGGTGCTAAATGTCGAGCTGCTCGAGGCTGGGGTGCTCATGCGTGTGCCTCCGCCTTTGCTTCGGAGCCGGCGCTCGGGAGATCCGCGGCGAGGAGACGTTCGCCCGAGCTTCGAAGCAGGGCGATGATCTCGCCGATGTCCTCGAGCGTCGCCTCGGCGTTGAGGAGCGTGAACTTCAGGTAGTGCCGGCCGGCCACCTTCGTGCCCGCCACGACGGCCTGGCCCGACGCGAACACTGCCGAGCGGATGGCCGGGTTCAGCTGGTCGGCCGCGTCCTCGGACAGCCGTGTTCCATCTGCGAGGACCGGACGGTACCGGAAAACCAGAGTGCTCAGCTGGGGCTCGGCTGCGAGTTCGAAGTCGTCGTCCGCCGCGAGGACCGAGCCGACGCGGGCAGCCAGGTCGATGGCCTCGTCAAGCAGCGCGCCCACGGCATCGGCGCCCATGATCCGGAGGGTCAGCCACAGCTTGAGCGCGTCGAAGCGGCGTGTGGTCTGGATGCTCTTGTCCACCTGGTTGGGGATCTCGGCGCGCGCCGCGGTTTCAGGGTTCAGGTAGTCGGCGTAGTAGGTGACGTGGCGGAGCATCGCGCCCTCGCGCACCAGCAGCGCGCTGGAACTGACGGGCTGGAAGAAGGTCTTGTGGAAGTCCACCGTGACGGAGTCCGCCAGCCGGATGCCGTCCAGGAGGCGGCGGTGCCGGTTGGAAACCATGAGCCCGCCGCCGTAGGCAGCGTCAACGTGGAACCACGCACCGTAGGCTCCGGCGAGGGCGGCCAGCTCGGCCAGCGGATCCACTGCGCCGAAGTCGGTGGTCCCGGCCGTACCCACAACCGCCATGGGAATGAGTCCCTCGTTGTGGGCCGTGGCCAGGGCGCTGGCGAGGGCGGCCGGGTCCATCCGGTGGTCCGCTGCGCAGGCTACGGACACCACCGCATCGAACCCCAGCCCCAGCATGGAGGCGGACTTCTGGATGCTGAAGTGGCTGTCCGCCGAGGTGAAGATCCTCAGCTTCTCGAGCAGCAGCGGGAGGCGCAGCCCCTCGTTCGCCGGGTCCTGCCGCAGCCGGGCCACCGCGTGGTTCCGGGCGAGCAGCAGCGCCTGCAGGTTGGACTGGCTGCCGCCGGACGTGAACACGCCGTCGGCTTCTTCTCCCAGGCCGAGGCGCTCAGCCGTCCAGTCGATGAGGCGGCGCTCGATCATGGTGGCGCCTGCGCTCTGGTCCCACGTGTCCATCGACGAGTTCACAGCCGAGAGCACTGCCTCCCCCACGAGCGCGGGGATGACCACCGGGCAGTTCAGGTGCGCGGCGTACTTGGCATCGTGGAAGTACACGGCGTCGCGCAGGTAGGTGTGCTGCAGTTCCTCCAGTGCGGCCGCGGTGTCCGGCAGCGGCCGCTCCAGGTCCACTGCGTCGACGCGGCGCTTCATCTCGGCCGGTCCGATCCCGGTAAACGGCTGCGAGGTCCGCTCGAGCTTGGTGGCCACGGCGTTGACACCCTGCAGCACCTGGGCAACGTAGCGCGGCGCGTTCCGGGAGTTGAAGAGCTGGTTGCTGGCGGCGAGGGCGAGTTCCACGCCGGACCCGAAATCCAGGCCGGAGGGGTCCAGCGCGATGGGGCCTTGGGCACACGGCTCTTGGGCACGCAGGCCAGTTCCGGTATTGAAGTCCGCGAGTGGTTCGTCCACATCGGGCAGCAGCGTCATGGGTCATCCTTCTTGTCGGCGTGAGGCGCGCCCACCAGCAGTGGGCGCCAAGCAAGGTAAGCCTTACTTAGGCAAGCCTTTTAGTCAAACTTTTGTGATGTATTTGTAGAATCCGCATGAACTCGGGGTTTTTGGCCGTTAATCCGGAGTCATTGACTTTCGAACGGCTGCCGGCAACCACATAATGGCCGCCCGGGACAGCGCGGGACTGGCGGAGTAGAGTTCTGCCACAAGCCGTCGACCACAGCAGGAAGCAGGGGGACATGTCCGGCAGCGAGCATGATCCGATACATTTTCGGGAAGTGGATGCGCAGGGAAATCCCACCGAATACGGGCCCGCGACAGGTCAGCCCCGACTGGGACAGCGGCAACCAGGCACGGCCGGCTTCGGGCAGCGGAGACTGGCCGTAAACCCCTTCATCGTTGCGCTGTGGGTGTTTGAGGCAATCCTGCTGGTGTCGCCGTTCGGTGTTTTCACGATTGCGCAGGAGTCGCTGAACTCCGGCACCGAACCGCAGGTCATGCCCGTGAGCTACATGTGGATCACGTTCGCGCCGCAGATCCTGTTCGCCGGGCTCGTCGGACTTCTCGGCCTGCTTGTCTGGCACGCAGCGCAATGGCAACGGAACCGCGCAACGCAGCTCCCGCCGTCGTAATCCCCCACCCGGCGAACGGAGCCCAAGGGGCCAACGGACAGTTAAGCCCCGGCGCCCGGGGCAGCCGCACCTACCCGGCGCAGCCGCAGTTCCTCGGCGACTTGGAGATACCAGAAGCGGGCACCAAAAGCAGGACTGGGGGTGTCCAAATGCCGGTACAGGCCGTCCGCCAGCCGGGCCAGCTCCGCATCCGGCACGGCCGCGAGGGTTGCAGCCGGGTCAACGGCGTCGTTGAGGCATCCGTCCAGGAGGCCGCGCAGTTCGTCGTCGGTCATCGCACCGGCACGCGCAGTTTTTGATTCCAAGAGATCCCCAAAAAAGAGAGTCCAGGGGCCAACTGCATAGCCCTGCCCGATCGTACGGAAATGTCCCCGCGGTCACAAGTATCGGGGTCTCCCAGGTATCGCGGGGTTACGAACCCCGCGCGGGACGCGTCAGGTGCCCAGAAGCTTGGGCGCGGCCGCCTCAGGCCAGTCGATGCACTGCGTGTACACCTCGTGCTTGCGCAGGTAGCGGGCGGTAAACGGGCAATGCGGAATGATCCGTTTGCCCGACGCCACCACATCGTCGAGGGCGAAGTGGATAAGAACCTTGGCCAGTCCGTGTCCTTGGAACTGCTCGGCCGTCTCCGTGTGGATGAAATCCACGTGCCCTGGCTTGTCTTCGAACCTGACTTCCACCGCCAGCTTCCCGCCGACGTGCAATTCGTAGCGGTGGAGCGCATCGTTCCGGAAGGTGGTGACGTCCGGGGTGAAATGGTCCTCGGTGGCTGCCGTGTTCTCCGTCATGGTTCGACATTGGCACTTAAAGGCTGTGCTGGCAATGGTCGGGTGCCGCGGGCGGGAACGCGCCCCAGCAGCAGCACCGCCATCGCAAAGCAGGCGGCACCGCCGCCCAGCAGTCCCAGCGTCAGGCCGTTGACGGCGGCGTCCGCCACCGGCACAAAAACGACGACGACGGCGGTCACCACGGCGGCCGGTGCCCGGCCTCGTGAGTGCATGGCCGGCGTCGGCCGTTCCTCAAGCCGCCCGAACAGAAGAACGGCAGGGAGCAGGAGAAGGACCACACCGAGGAAGACGAGCGGACGCGACCACCACCATTCGGCGGTGCCCGAGGCCGGCTTGGGAAAGTCCGTCAGCAAGAGCAGCCCGGTCATGGCCGCCAGCAGCGGCAGGTGCCAGAGGTAGACGGTCATGGCGTGGCGCCCGGCAACGGCCACCACCGCACTGATCCAGCGCACGGCGGCCACCGCGTTCAGCAGCGGCCGGGCGAGCTGCAGTACCGCCGCCTGCGAGACGCCCAGCAGGACCAGGCTCAGGTTCGGCGGATTCAGGTTCACCAGCATGTTGTCCCGGTACAGGCCCAGCATCACGAGGACAAGCATCAGCAGATTGCTGGCGGCGACCAGCCCCACCAGCTGCGACCTGCTCCACCGGTCCAGCCAGCCGTCCGCCAGAAAAAACCCGAGCTGCTGCACTGCGCACCAGACGAACACCATGTTGATGTAAGCGAGCGTCGGGAAAGCACCGCGGAAGCAGTCCACCGTCACCACGAGCGCCACCAGCCCCAGGAGCGTCAGCCATGGAGCACGCCGGTGCAGCCCCACCAGGAGCGGAATATTCAGCTGGGCCGCCAGATAGGCAGCCAGGAACCACAGCGGCATCCCGGCCCCGCTGGCCAGCAGCTGCACCACCTGCGGATCCACACCGGCCAGCAGCGCGCCCCACAGGCCGACGAACATTACCGCCAGCAGGGCCGCCGCAGGGCGGACCAGGCGCAGCAGCCGGGACTGGACGAACTCGAAGCCGCTGCCGCCGCGGGCGTGCATGCGCCGCCAGGACTGCGCCCCGGTGATGCCTCCGGCCACGAAGAACAGCGGCATCACCATGAAGACCCAGATGACCGGTTCGAACCAATCCTGCTCGGCCAGCGTGTTTTCGGTGGTTACGGTGCCGTCGGGATGCAGGACCGGGCTGGTCATCATGCAGTGACCCACCACCACCAGGGCGAGGCACACGAAGCGCGCGAGATCGATGGCCAGGTCCCGGGCGGGCTCGGCAATGTCCGTCCCCGCCGCCGGCTCCGTGGAATTCTTCATGGCGCCCCCACCACTGGAACTCGCTTACGTCGTTGTGCTTTCCATTGTGCGCCAACTTGCCCCGCATGAAGCGCCCAACCATCTGGAACGGACTGGATTTTTTGTCCACATATTGGCCGCTAAAGGCCCCCGAAGTCGCGATACGTGGACAAAAACTCCCTCGAGAGCGGGATCAGCGGCTGAGGATCGCCAACGTGCTCGTGCCGAAGTCCTTCGCGGCTGCGTTCCAATTGGCCAGGAGCCCCTGCAGGTTCTCGCCGTCGGCCCGGTGCGCGGGAAGCTGATCCTCGAGCGTGGCCAGGACGCCGGTGCGGAGCTCGGTGTTGAAGTTGACCTTGCCCACGTTCATGGCGGGCGCCTTGGCCAGTTCGTCCGCCGGAATGCCGGACGCGCCGTGGAGCACCAGCGGAATGTGGGTCCGTACAGCGATGTCCTGCAGGACATCCCAGCGCAGCCGTGGCTCGCCCTTGTACTTGCCGTGGACGTTGCCCACGGCCACCGCAAGCAGCTGCGCGCCCGTCCGGGCCACAAAGTCCTCCACCTGGGCGGAATCGGTGAGGCCGGCAACCTCATTGCCGGCGCCGTCCCCTTCGTTGCCGAAGGCCTTGTCCTCGTCGCCGGCCAGGCCGCCGAGTTCGGCCTCCAGGACCACGCCGGAGTGCCCTTGGGCCTCCAGGGCGGAACGCACTGCACACACCAGGGCGATGTTCTCTTCGTAGGGCAGCGCCGACCCGTCTGCCAGGACGGAGTCCGCACCGGCAGCGGCGGCGGCGGTGATGACCTCAAGATCGGAGGCGTGGTCCAGCTGGACGGCAACCGGCACGGATGCGGCGTCGGCCAGGCCCCGGAGCGCGGAGATGAGCCGCAGCCCGTTGGCCGTGGCGGCGGTCTTGGGCGCCACCAGCAGGATCACTCCGCGCTTGGCTTCCTCCGCGGCGCTCACCACCGCCAGTGCAGTGGTGAAGTCATAGCAGGTGAACGCCGGCACGGCCGACCCCCGTTTGAGGGCGGTCACCACCAGCTCATCGAGTCGTGCCCGCATCAGCCTTCCCCGGCGGTGCGCTTGGTGGGGGCAACCACCTTGATGACGGCGGAGTCGTCGGCGGCGGCCAGCCCGTGGGCCTGGCCCAGCAGGTACAGCTGCTCGGCGGCGGCGGCAACAGGGGTCGCCAGGCCGGCACTGCGCGTGGCCTTGCCCACGATGCCCATGTCCTTGACGAAGATGTCGAGGCGGCTGAGCACCTCGGCGCCGTCCTCGGTGTACGCCTCAAGGATCCGCGGTCCGCGGTTGGACAGCATGAAGGAGCCCGCGGCGCCGGCCTCGAGGGCGGCCAGGGTCTTCGCCTGGTCCAGGCCCAGGGCGTCGGCCAGTGCCATGGCCTCGGCCGCCGCCGCGATATGAATGCCGCACAGCAGCTGGTTGACGGTCTTCAGCGCCTGCCCGTCACCGGGCTTGTCGCCGACAACCGTCAGCGTGGAGGCGAGCAGTTCCAGGACCGGGCGCGCGGATTCCAGAGCCTTGGGTTCGGCTCCGACGACGATCAGCAGGTCGCCCTCGCCGGCACGCTTCGGCCCGCCGGACAGCGGGGCGTCCACGAGTCCGACGCCAAACTCGGCCAGGCGGGCGACGGTGGACGGAATGGCTTCGGTGCCAACGGTGCTGGTCAGGATGACGACGGCGCCCGGCTTCAGCACCGAGGCCACGCCGTTCCCGCCGAACAGGACGTCGTCGAGCTGTTCGCTGTTGCGCACGGCCAGCAGCAGGGCGTCAGTGTCCTGGGCGGCGTCCCGCGCGAACGCGAAGGTCTCTACGCCGGCTTCTTCGGCCAGGCGCAGGCGCGGTTCGGCGATGTCGAACCCGTGGACGGTCAGCTGGCTGGCGAGGCGGGTGGCCATGGGCAGCCCCATGGCACCCAGGCCGAGGACGGTGACTGTGTAATTCGAGGTCATTTTCTTCTTCCTAGAATGTGTTGCTGAGCTTGCTGGTGACCTGGGCGAGCGACTCGTCGTCACCCACGTTGCCGGCAAAGACGATGTACGGGATCCCCTTGGCAGGACCGTCAACCGGCTCCCACAGGCTCACGATGCCGGGCAGCATGGGCCCGCGGACAATCGCGTGCCGGATCTCCAGCCCGTGCGCAGCAACGTCCGAGGACGTGATGCCCCCCTTGGCAATGACAAAGCGGGGCGGGAAGGTCTTCAGTGTCCGGTTCACGACGGCGACGACGGCGGCTGACACCGTGCGTGCGATCCGCAGGCTTTCGGCCGGGTCATCGGTTTTGATGAGCAGGCGGCTCGTGTGGACAATAACGTCGCCGCTGCGCAGCGCCGCCACGACGGCGTCGACGGTCTGGTCGAGGTAGGCGGATGCCTCCTCGCCCAGGAGCTTTTCGACGTCGATCTCCACAATGCGCGCGCTGCTGTGCCGGTCGGTGAGCACCTTGAGCTGCCGGGTGGTCACGCCCACGTGGGAGCCGACGACGATCAGGCCGCCGGCTTCGGACGGGGTGTTGCCCGCGTAGGCTTCCTCGCCGCTGAGTTCGGGGCGGATGTCCTGGCCGATCCGGGCGCGCATGAACGGCGGGCCAACCCGGTAGAGCAGTTTCTTGCCGCGGCGTTCGGCTTCCTCCAGGCCCAGGGCCAGTGCGCGCATGTCGTTTTCGGTGACGATGTCCACCACGATGGGCGTGGACTGCGTGGCCGGCTCGATGGCGTCGGCGATGGCCTTGGCCGATACCTCGGCCTCCCCGGTGGCGGAGCCGGCGCGAATGATGTTCAGGTCCAGCACGATCACGGAGTCCGCGGCGAACCGGCCCTGGGACTTCTCTTCCACGTACTTGGCCATCTCGGAATTGGCGAAGCCGAAGGTGGCGTCCTTGGCGAACTCCGTCTCGGCAACGGGGGTCAGCTGCCCCGTCCCCGGTCCGCGCGTGTAGTGGATACCGCCAATGGTGATGCGGCCGGCGTCGGGAAATGCGGGAACCATCACGACGCCGTCCGTGGCCTCTCCGCTTTCGGCTGCCACCGTGGCAGCAATGACGTCCGGCTCCAGCGGGAAGTGTCCGCGGAGGGTCGAGTCGCTGCGGCTCACGAAGCCAAGCCGGACCTCGCCCTCGCCGTCGCGGGCAGCAGCCAGGGCGTTGCGAACCACCTCTTCGTTGCGGGCGGCCGCTTCTTCGGGATCAAGGCTGCGGGTGTTCGTCAGCACGTAGACGGCGGGCTTACCCTGATGAAGAGCCCACTGGAAGTCCTCGACTTCCCAGCGGGTGAGCACAGGGAGATCCGCAACCGACTGCGTGCCGGTGGGGTCGTCGTCGAGCACCACCAGAACGCGCGGGGACGTGGCGGCCGTGGCGGCAACGGCGTCTGCGACCTGCCGGGCAGGGATCTGGAGCTCGGCGGGAAAGGCGGCCAGGACGTCGGATTCGAGGGGCACTGTGCACTCCGTTGTGTCGAAACTGTCTTGCGGATATTTGTCAGATGTCAGACATCTGTTCTTTGGTGCTAGTGTGGCATAACGCACAGCACGTGCGCAAGTACACTTTTGGCAGACATCCCCGGCTGTAGCAGGCCGCACACGCTGAACGGAAGAAATGGCACGCAAATCACTGGTGGGCGTCGTCGCCGACGAACTCCTTGACCGCATTATCGCCGGCGAGTTTCCACCGGGCAGCAGCGTGCCGGGAGAACTGGAACTCAGCGCACGGCACGACGTCAGCCGCATGACGGTCCGGGAGGCGATGAAGACCCTCGAGGCGCAGCGCATCCTCAGCGTGGAACGCGGCCGCGGCACGTTCGTGAACCCGCTGAATCGGTGGTCGTCGCTTGAGGCAGTGCTGCGGGCCGCATCCGAGGGGCAGAACGGCCCGGCCGCCGCGGTCCAGCTGATTGAGCTGCGCCGGATGCTGGAAACAGGTGCCTGCGAACTGGCGGCCCAGCGGATCACCGATGCCGAGCTCGAGGGCCTTCGGGACTGCGTGGCGGACATGCGGAAGGCGCACCAGGGCAACGATGTGGCGAGCTTTGTTGCCGCCGACCTGGCTTTCCACGACCAGATTCTGCAGGCGTCCGAGAACGTGTTCGTGGCCGTCCTCTTCGAACCGCTGCACCGCGTCCTCGAGAAGGGCCGGACCGAAACCTCGAAGGTGCCTGATATCCAGGAACATGCAATCGGGCACCACCAGAACATTTACGACGCCCTGGCCGCCCGCGATCCGCAGCAGGCACGCAATGCGATGGATGCCCACATGCAGCAGACCCTGGACGACCTCAGAAGCTACGTGCTGGAAGCCTAGTTCCCGGGCGCCCCGTCCGATACTCTGCAGGAACGGCCCGCAGCCGGGTATCGATGGCGATCATGAGGAGCGAAGATGTCTAATAACACCTACAGCATTTCTGAAATTGTCGGAACCTCGACCGAAGGCGTCGACGCGGCCGTCCGCAATGGAATTTCCGACGCCGCAAAAACCCTGCGCAATCTGGACTGGTTCGAAGTCAAGGAGATCCGCGGCCACCTCGAGGACGGCAAGGTTGCGGACTGGCAGGTCACCCTCAAGCTCGGGTTCCGCCTGGAGCGGGACTAGATTTCACGGCACGGCATTTATCATTGCGGCGGCGGGACTGACCCCGCGGCAGCGGAATTAAGTAAGGCGGCGCCGGCTGTCATTCAGCCGGCGCCGCCTTGCGTGTTCCTAATCCTGGCCGGTAGCACTCCGGCGCCACACGGTGGGGGTCCCGCGGAATGCGGGAAACACCTGTCCTTCAAAAAAGGCGTGCGCCTCGTCCGGCGAGTCTGCCGGGGCCCACATTCCCGACGCCGGGCAATGGGTTCCGGTCGGAGCGGAGGGTGTGTGGCGTTCCCGAAGCAGTGCGATGCGTTTCATCGTTGAAGGTCATCCTTGGGTCGGAGGGCTGGGAGAAGTTCTCCTCCAAGGCTAGGAAACGCGCCACAACGGCCCAATGGACGAATGGATAGAATCCTGCCCTCCGGCTGGGCATCAGCACAGCCTCGCCGGTGCAGATACTTCTACCGGGCGGGCGGCCGCTGCGGATCCTCGAGCGCCGGCTCGTCAGGCTCGCCGTCCGGACCCGTGGGTGGTCCCGGGTTGTCCTGATGGGGAACTGCGGGCTCCTCCTGGGGCGGGTCCTGGTTGGGGTCAAAGGGGAATCCCTCGGGCGTACCGTTCCTGGGCTGGTCCGCGGGGTTCTGCTCCGACGGGTTCTGCTCCGGATCGGCGGGCGTCTCGCTCATGGTCTGGATCCTTAGCTGTTGGAGGGGCAAGGATTTTCTCCTGCCGGGCCTCTCCAAGGACTACCAGCGCAGCCACGGTTAGTCCAGAGCACGGCTAGTCCAGAGCGCCAGGCCCCGCCGTTAGTTCACCAGTTCGGTGCTGGAGTGCCGGCCGGTCCACTTGCGGTGGCTTTGCTCCAGTTCGACGACGTCCCGGCCAAAGGAGGCCACCAAGGCCACAAGCGCCAGGACAACGGCGCTCATGCCGACTCCGACGGGTACCCCAGGCGTCACCGCCAGCAGCAAGGCGGCAGGCTGGAAGGCACCGATAACCTTTCGCAGCCTCTTAACAGGCAGCGTTCGTTTCAGCTCAGGCCGGAACCATCCGGCGGCGACGAACGCGTACCACATGAGCCCGATGGCCAGCACCCAGGGACCGACTATGGGCACCGCCGCACACGACAGGACGAGCACCAGCGCTGCGTCGGTCTGGACGTCCAGCCGGCCTCCGGCCGGGCTCACACAGGCAAGTCGCCGCGCAACGGCGCCGTCCACCGCGTCAAGGAGAAAGGCCGCCGCACCCAGCACAACTACCGGCGTGCCGGGCCCAACCCCGCCGAACAGCGCCGGGACCGTCGCCGCCGCGCAACATGCCACCAAAACAGCGCGAAGCAGCGTAACGCGGTCCGCAGCCGTTGTCAGCCTGGGCCTGCGGTTGAGGACCGAAGCCGCGGCATTTCCCACCACCGCAAGGCCGGCAGCCATGGCGGCAACGAAGTAGGACACTCCAGCACCTGCAGAGGTCAGGATCCAGCCTCCGGACACAAGGAAACCAGCTGTGGCAACGGCTACGTCCACCACAGCGCGCCTACCGAGCAAGAGCTGCATGTGCCTCCT
Source organism: Arthrobacter globiformis (assembly GCF_046536215.2). Taxonomy (GTDB): domain Bacteria; phylum Actinomycetota; class Actinomycetes; order Actinomycetales; family Micrococcaceae; genus Arthrobacter; species Arthrobacter globiformis_E. The sequence continues at coordinate 2,564,582 of NZ_CM143421.1, forward strand.
TGCGCTCATCGTAACAACAGGCGGCCCATAAACATCCCCGGCCTGACCTCGGAAGATAGCAAAAGGAGCGGCCGAGGCAGCCAGGAAGGGGCTGGGCAAACTGGCCGCGATAGGAAAGACTCATCCGCATGGCACTCGCACCAGTCATCGAGCTGAACGACGGCAACCGGATACCTCAGATCGGCCTTGGCACCTGGCCGCTGAACGACCGGGAGGTGAGCGACGCCGTCGTACGCGCTGCGGAAGCCGGGTACCGGCATATCGATACGGCCGTGCGCTACGGGAACGAGGCCGGCGTCGGATCCGGAATCCGCGCCAGCGGACTGGACCGGACGGAATTCTTCGTCACCACCAAGCTGGACGGGGAATTCCAGGGCGGGGACCTGGCCGCGGCCGGACTCGAGGGGTCGCTGAACCGCATGAACCTGGACTACGTGGACCTGCTGCTGATCCATTGGCCGCTCCCCCGCCGCGGAGAATTCATTTCCACGTGGAAGACTTTTGAGCGGCTGCAGGGCGAAGGGAAAGCCCGGTCGATCGGGGTCTCGAACTTCAAGCCCTCCCATCTGGAAAAGCTCATGTGGGAGACCGATGTTGTCCCGGCCGTGAACCAGATCCAGCTCAACCCGTCGGTGACCCGTTCGGCGGACCGCGCCTACAACGACGGGCACCGGATCGTCACGGAGTCTTACAGCCCGCTGGGCGCGGGGTCGGGACTGCTGTCCGCGCCCGTCCTGAACCGAATCGCCGGCAAGCACGGCCGGACTGTAAGCCAGGTGGTGCTGCGCTGGCACGTCCAGCAGGGGCTCGTGGCCATCCCCAAGTCCGCTGACCCACAGCGGATGAAAGAGAACATCGACGTCTTCGATTTCGCCCTGGATGAGGAAGATCTGACCGCCATCAGCACCCTCGATGAAGGCCCCGAGGCAGGCGTAAACTCCGACGTCCAAGGCCACTAACGCCCGGCCCCGGGCGCATACTGCCATCCGCTCCTCACGGGAAGGCGACTGGCAAAAAAATAGTAAGCATGATTAGTATTGAGCAGAAGGACGAAGCGTACCCGGCAATCCGGGTAACTCCTCTAGATGAAGAAGGAACGATAAAAGATGGGTTTTTTCGCATTTCTGATTCTTGGCCTTATCGCCGGAGCCATTGCTAAGGCCATCCTCCCCGGCCGGCAGGGCGGCGGCATTTTTATCACGCTTCTGCTCGGCGTGGTTGGCGCAATTCTCGGCGGCTTTATCGGCAGCGCGCTCTTTGGAGTGGGTATCAACGAGTTCTTCTCGCTGTCCACCTGGCTGCTCGCGATCGGCGGCGCACTGATTGTCCTGCTGGTCTACGGCATGATTACCAGGCGCACAGCCCGCTAAACAGAGTCGCTGGATAAAGCAGCGCCGGAACCGGCTCCGGGGAACGCCCGGGGCCGGTTTCCTACCCCAGGCCCTACCGGGCCGAACCAAATCGTACAGATCCCCCTCAAGAGTAGGAGATCATCATGAAATCCAAACTTCTCTTCGGCGCCGGAATCGCTGCAGGCTACGTGCTCGGATCCAGGTCCGGCCGGGCAGCGTACGACAAGCTCAAAGCACGGGCCGCCGGCATCTGGGACAGCAAGCCCGTCCAGGACAAGGTCACGGCAGCAACTGAAGCCGTCAAGGAAAAGGCCCCTGAGGTCGGGGACCAACTGGCCGAGGCCGCGCGCCGGGCGGGAACCGTACTCGGCTCGGCCATGCATCGCGACACGCACGCGGATGCCGCTGGTACTTCCACCGCTGGCACTGCGTCTGCTGCCGGTACTTCCGCAGACAGCGGGCACGTCCCCGCCCACAGCACGCATCCGGAAACGGTCAATCTCGGCACCTCCGATGTGGAGTCCGATCCGGCGCTCAACGCCAGCACGGGCCAGGACTGGACGGACGAGGGCGGTGCAACGCCCGCCGGAGCCGCCACGAACGTGAATCCGGAGAAGCAGTAGCTCCGAGGTTGGCTCCTTGAGCCCGCATCCCTGGCGGTGCGGCACGAAACTAAAATGTCAGACCCCTCTGACAATGTTTTCCTATGGAAGCTATCGGGGGAAATGCAGACGGCATGCCAGGCCGGGCAGCAGTGCCCGGCCTGAGTGCTGCCCAGCTGTATAGAGTCCCCGCTTTCGGGCGTCCGGCTTCTGCCGGATCCGGCACCGCCGTTGCGGACACATCTTCGTCCGACGGCGGTGCTGCCGCCGGCTTTGCGCCTGGCCGTGCTTCGCGGCGGGCAGTGCTTCCGGTCCCACCCAAAAATGTCAGACCCCGTTGAGATAGTTTTCCTATGGAAGCCTTTGGGGAGGATCGAGCGGACAGCGCAGCCGGGACTGACGTCCCGGGCCCGAGCGCTGCCGCCCTGCCGCTTGGCCGCCGGCTACGCAGCGTACCCTCCGAATCGCCCGCCGCCGGTTCCCGCTCTGACTCACCTGTAAAGGCCGCGTCAATAGAGACCGATTCCGAGGACGGTGCTGCCGCCGGCTTCCGTTCGGATGCCCGGGCTTCCGAGGGCGGTGTTGCCGCGGCCATTGCGGTGGGCTCTGGCCCTGCAACTCAGCGTCCGGAAACGGACGGCCCGGCGTCGGTTGCCGAGACAACTACTGGGCTGGCGTCCCCGGCGCTGGCAACGCCTGACCTGAAGGCGGCGCTGGTCCTGCTGGACGCGGCAACCGCTGCAGCGCCGGAGGAACTGGCCGCGGCCAACTTCCTTGAGGCGGCCGATTTCGCGGAACTGACCGAGAAACTCTCCCGCCGCGTCGAACACCTCCAGGTCCGCGCCGCCGGCACGGTCGACCGGACCCGGACCGAGGCGATCAACGCCGCCCAAACCACCAGCAAAGCGCCCGCATGGACCACCGGCTGGAGAACCGAACCCGAACCCGCTCCAGCCCCGGCAGCGTCAGCGTCTGCCTCTGCGGTGGGCTGGTCCCCGTCCGATGACGGAGCCCACAACACCGCCGAGTTCCTCCGCACCCGGCTCCGGATCAGCACCCCCGAAGCCCGCCGCCGACTCGCCCTCGCCAACGCTACCCTCCCCCGCACCGGACTCGCCGGCCGGCCCATGCCACCCGAACGCGCAGAAACCGCCTCCGCCCTCACCGCCGGCATCATCTCCTCCCGCGCCGGAACCACCATCACCACCGCCCTGGACAAAGTCCGCCACATCCCCAACCCCGCCCTGATCGCCGAAATGGAACACAACCTCACCCAAACCGCGATCGAAAACGACCACGACTTCCTCACCCGCATCGCCCACCGCTGGATCGACGCCCTCGACCAGGACGGCACCGAACCCTCCGAAGAAAACCTCCGCCACCGCCAAGGCGTCTTCCTCCACCACAAACGCGGCGGCCTCCACCACCTCGAAATCCGCGCCACCACCGACCAATACGAAGTCCTCACCACCGTCATGAACACCGCCACCAACCCCCGCACCACCACACCCAACACCACCACCTGCGGAACCGACAGCAACGGCAATGGCAACGGCAACGGCAGCGGCAGCGGCGACAGCCGCAGCACCAACGGCGACAGTGCCGCTGTCGACCCCGACGCGGCCTTCAACGCCCCCACCCCGGAACCCGACCTGGACCGACGCACCCCCGCCCAGCAACGCCTCGACGGACTCGTCGGCGCGTCCAAGGCAGCCCTCGCCGCCGGCACCCTGCCCGCCACCGGCGGACTCCGCCCCCAAGTCATGGTCACCGTCGGCTACCGCGACCTCCTCAACAGCATCCAAACCACCGCCACCCGCGGCCCCCGCTACAACAGAAACCGACCCGATGCCCGGCCCACAGACAGCCCCCGGCCAACACCCGCCCCCTGGCAAGCCACCACCCACCCGCCAACCGGCCCAGGCATCTGGCAAACCAACGACACCGAACCAGCGGCCCCCAACAACACCAAACCTACGGCCGGCACCAGCACAGACACCTGGCAGCCCAGCGGCCCCACCCTCCTGCCAGGCACCTGGCAGCCCACCGAGCCCTGGCCCGAACCTGACACCAGCCCAGACACCCCGCCGACAATCGAACCCGACGCCCCGACAGACAACCGCCCCAGCACCAACCCCGCGAGCACCGACCCGGCCGGCATCAACCGGGCAGGCACCGACCTCTTCGCCACACCACTCCCCGGCAAGCCCACCGACGAGCCCGCCAGCGCGGCCACCGGCAGCGGAACCTTCACCTACACCGGCCCCGTCACCGCCTCCACCATCCGCAAAATCGCCTGCGACGCCGACATCATCCCCGTCCTCCTCGGCAGCCACGGACGCATCCTCGACATCGGCCGCACCACCAGAATCTTCCCGCCCCACATCCGCAAAGCCCTCAACGCCCGCGACCAAGGCTGCGCCTTCCCCAACTGCACCATCCCGGCCCCCTGGTGCGAAGCCCACCACATCACCTACTGGTCACGCGGCGGACCCACCAGCACCGACAACGGCGTCCTCCTCTGCACCCACCACCACCATCTGATCCACCAGGAACAGTGGAAAATCCACGTCAAAAACGGCGTCCCCTGGTTCATACCCCCACCCCACATCGACCCCCGCCAACAACCCCGACAAAACCACCACCACAAAACATGAACCCGCCCGCCAGACAGACCGGGCCGGCGGAACACCCGAGGAACGCCAGCGTCGACGGGAAGAGCGTGACTTCGCAGCAAATGTGGAAGGCACTGCGTCCCCAAGGGGGTTACAGCAGCTGCCCGATCACCACTGTCGCGTCCAATTCAGCCGACGTGGCTATCCGCGGACTTAGGCCCCCATGAACCATGGCCGCTGCAGTATGAGGAGCCTGCAGCCGGCTCGTTTCGATGAGCAGGTGCCCGCCTGCCCTGAGCCAGGCCGAGGCATCCGCGATCACCCGGCGCTGGATGTCTAGGCCGTCCGGCCCTCCGTCGAGCGACACCCGCGGTTCGTGAACGCGGGCCTCGTGCGGCATGCTGCTGATGGAAGCTGTCGGCACGTAAGGCGCATTGACCGCGAGGATATCGACGGTGCCCCGAAGGCGAACAGGCAGCGCCGAGTAAAGGTCGCCCTCATGGACTGCACCGCCCGCCGGCACAATGTTGAGGCGGGCACAGCGCACCGCCGCGGGGTCAACGTCGGAAGCGTGCACCTCCACGTCGGGCACCCGTACCTTCAGCGCCGTACCCACGGCGCCGGAGCCGCAGCATAGATCAACAACAACCGGACGCATCGATGGCAATACGGGCGGGACGATGCCATCAGGTTCGGCCGACTCAGCCGGCCCTGGCCCCGCGGCCCCCAGGAGCCTGGCAGCCTCCCGAACCAGCAGTTCCGTCCGTCGGCGCGGCACAAAGACCCCGGGCTCGACCCGGATCCGCAAGTCGCAAAACTCGGCCCAGCCCAGAATGTGCTCAAGCGGAAACCCGTCGACCCGCCGCTGCACAGCGTGCATTAGTTCATCGGGGGCAAGGCCTGCGGAAAAAAGGAGGTCGGCTTCGTCCTCGGCAAAGACACAGCCGGCTGAGCGCAGCCTGCTGATGACGGTGGTGCGTAAAAGCGGTGATTGAACAGGCATGGAGGCGTCCTTCGGCTGAATGATGGGCGCTCCGTGCATACGTCCTTCTAACCTTGGCGGTCCGTAAGGCGGCGGGCAGGGAGAACCCAAGCTGGCATTGCGTGAATTGTTCTCACCTCCCGGGTAGTACTAAACCGGCGCATCTAAGCGTGCCCGGCACTCAATCGGCTCTGCAAAACCCATGTTATCCGACGCCGAATCCGGCAATTATTGGCAGGATGGAACGATGACCCACAGCGAAAACCACACGCTCATCTGGACCGGCTCGTACACCGCGGACAGCGGCGGCCACGGGGCCGGGATCGGTGCCGTATCGGCCAACGTTGATGGGACGCTCGTCTGGCGCGGGACAGCGGCAAAGGCGGACTCGCCGTCGTTCGTTGCGGTACACCTGCAGCTGCCGATGGTTTACGCCGTCGGTGAGAACGCCAAAACCGTCCAGGCGTACCGGCGGCGTGGAGAATTCGGGCTCGAAGCCATCGGCGAGCCCTGGGCCGCCGGCGAAGCTGCGTGCCACGTCACCGTCGATCCGCAGGGCGAGTTCCTGGTCGTCGCCTGCTGGGGTGACGGCCAAGTGCTGCTCTACGAACTGACGGACGACGGCGGGATCGCCCGCCGTTTTCCGGCGGCACCTTCCAGCGACCCGCACCGGGACGACCGCCCCAGCCGTGCCCACGCCAGCCTGGTACTCGCCGATGGCCGCATCATGACCACCGACCTCGGCCACGATCTCCTCCGCGTCTGGAACCACGTTCCCAGGACTGGCCTGGTGCTGGATCATGAGGTGGTGCTGCCAAAGAACAGCGGCCCTCGCCATCTGGTGCAGCACTCCGATGGAACTGTGTTCGTCGTATCCGAGTATTCGATCGAGGTCTTCGCTGCCCGGGCAGCCTCGGCATCGGGCAAGTTCGAGGTTATCGGGCAGGGATCAGCGACGTTCGAGGGCGCCAACGACGGCGACTCGGCGGCCGAAATTGCCTTGTCGGCGGACGGGCGGTTCGCGTATGCAGGGGTGCGGGGCTCCAACCGCATCAGCGTGCTGGAGGTGGACTCATCAGCCGAGGGCAGCCTGCTTCGCCCGCTCGGCGACTTCGCCAGCGGCGGCGACTGGCCCCGTCACCACCTGGTCCGCAGCGGATGGCTTCACGTTGCCCATGAGCGCTCCCACGACATCACGACCTTCCTCCTGAACCACCAGACCGGCCTTCCGGAGGGCCCTGTTCAGCGTCTCGTCGCGGGTTCCCCCACGGCGCTGATTGTGGCAAGCTAAACCGCAATCGACAAAGCCAATACAGGATCAGTCATTCCCAATACGGCCCCGTCAAGGAGCTGCTGTTGGTGATCGGGCCTGCCTAGGACCAGTCGACACCCTAACGGATTCCGGGCTTCCCCACCCGGACAAGCAACGCTGCTTTGCGGAAGGTCCAACATGTTCACCGTCCCTCGCCTGCATTCCCCGCGCCGCACCAGCGGTCCCATCAAACCCACGCGGGCAGCCCTGGCGGCAACCGGCGCGCTCGTCCTGCTGGCCTCGTCAGCCCTGCCAGCCCAAGCGGCCACAGACGCCTCACCAACCCACGCACCCACCCAAGCCGCTGGTGCGAACGAAAACTCCGTATCGCCGTCGGACGCCAAGCCGGGCACCAAACCGGACACCAAACCGGGAACAGGGACCCATTCGCTCCGGACTCCCGTCACGGGCGAGAATTTCTACTTCGTCATGGCGGACCGATTCAGCAACGGCGATGCCGGCAACGACCAGGGCGGCCTGGGACCGGATCCGATGGTTTCCGGCTTCGACCCCGCCCGCAAGGGCTTCTACAACGGCGGGGACCTGAACGGCCTGCTGGACAAGATCGATTACATCCAGGGACTCGGAACAACGGCGATCTGGCTCACCCCGAGCTTCAAGAACAAAGCGGTCCAGCCCGAGGACAACTCCGCCGGCTACCACGGCTACTGGGTCACGGACTTCACCCAGATCGATCCGCACCTGGGCACCAACGCCGAGCTGAAGGCACTCATCGACGAGGCGCACTCCCGCGGCATGAAGGTGTACTTCGACATCATCACCAACCACACTGCGGACGTCATCGGCTACAAAGAGGGCGCCCGCACCGGCTACGTCTCCAAGGACAAGGAGCCTTACCGCACAGCCTCGGGCGAAGCCTTCGATGACCGGGACTTCGCAGGCCAGGCCGACTTCCCCAAGTTCGACGCCGAAACCTCCTTCCCGTACACACCGGTGCTTGATCCGGCGGAAAAGAACCTCAAGGTTCCGGCCTGGCTCAATGACCCGACGCTCTATCACAACCGCGGCGACACCACCTTCGCCGGCGAAAACTCCTTCTACGGCGACTTCTTCGGCCTGGACGACCTGTTCACGGAGCATCCGAAAGTCGTGGCCGGCATGACGGACATCTATGAGACGTGGATCCGCGACTTCGGTGTGGACGGGTTCCGCATCGACACCATGAAGCACGTCAACGACGAATTCTGGCAGCAGTTCGGGCCGGACATCCTGGCCTACGCGAGGGAGCACGGCAAGGACGAGTTCTTCATGTTCGGCGAGGTCTTCGACACGTCCACGAGCTTCACGAGCCAGTTCACCACCCGCAACAGGATGCAGGCCGTGCTCGACTTCCCGTTCCAGGACGCGGCGCGCAATTTCGCCTCGAAAGGCCAGGACGCGAGGGAGCTGGAGACCTTCTTCGCCGGCGATGACTGGTACACCGACGCGGACTCCAACGTCTACCAGCTGCCCACCTTCCTGGGGAACCACGACATGGGACGGATCGGCAGCTTCATCAGCACCGACAACCCCGGATCAACCGACGCCGAACGGGTGGCCCGGGACGAACTGGCCCACGAGCTCATGTACTTTTCCCGCGGAAATCCCGTGGTCTATTACGGCGATGAGCAGGGCTTCACCGGCCCCGGCGGGGACCAGGACGCCCGCCAGACGCTGTTCGCCAGCAAGGTGCCCGACTACCTTGACGATGACCTGCTCGGCACGGATGCCACGCACGCCACCGATAACTTCAACATGGGGCATCCCCTCTACGCCAAGATCCGCGAGCTCGCGCAGCTGGCCAAGGAGCACCCCGCCCTGCGCGACGGCGCCCACCAGCACCGGTACGCCGCGGAAGGACCGGGCATCTACGCTTTCTCGCGCACCGATGCCACGGACCAGCGCGAGTACGTGGTGGCGCTGAACAACAGCGAGAAGCCGCAGACCGCCGCTGTTCCCACCTACATCGCCAAGCGCAATTACAGCCTTCTCTACGGCGACGCAGCCCAAAACTCCAGGACCTCAGCCGACGGCAAGCTGACCGTCACTGTGCCGCCACTGTCCGCCGTCGTCTACCAGTCATCAGGCCGGATTCCCCGCGAAAAGGCTGCCCCCGCCGTCACGCTGCAGGCCCCCGTTTCCGCCGCGGCCACCGCCACCACCGCCGGGGACAACGGCCGGATCCGGGTGGCGGCCGACGTCGACGGCAGCTCGTTCTATGAGGTCACCTTCGAGGCCAGGACGCCGGGCGGCAAATGGGAGCGCGTGGGCACCGACGACACCGCGCCGTACCGGATCTTCCACGATGTCTCCGGACTGAACCCCGGCACCGCTGTGGAGTACCGGGCGGTGGTCCTCAACAACGCCGGCCGCTCGTCGGTCAGCGCCTCGCGGTCCGCTGTGGTGCCGGACCCGGTGCTGACCATTCAGCAGCCGGCCGAGGGCAGCACCGTCCAGGGGAACGTGGACGTTGTTGCCACGGCCGACCCGGAGAAGTCCGGCCACGTGGTCCGCTTCGAGCGGAGCGTCGCTGGCGGGCCATGGACAGCCATCGGCTCGGGCGATGACTCGTCCCCGGCGTACACGGTGACAGACGACCTGGCCGCCCTCGACCTCGCCGACGGAACCGAGGTGCGGTACCGGGCCAAGCTCGACGGATCGAACGTGGTGAGCAATGTCCGGACCGTGGTGGTGGGCGCCGCCCCGCAACCGGACTCGGTCACCGTAGCGGGAAGCCTGAACAGCGAGATGGGTTGCCCGGACGACTGGCAGCCGGCATGTGAGGCCGCGTTCATGGCCTTTGATCCGGCTGACGGGCTGTGGAAACTCACGGCAGACCTTCCGGCCGGGCAGTACGAATTCAAGGCGGCCATCAACGGCTCCTGGGATGAGAATTACGGCCAGGATGGCGCTCCGAACGGTTCAAATATCGTGCTGAGCCACGACGGCGGACCGGTCACCTTCCGGTACAGCCACACCACGCATGTGATTGCAGCCGGCTAGGCCCGCATGGCCTCCTCGACCGCGGCGAGCAGGGAGTTGAACCTCTCGTCGCCCTCGAGGCTGTCGATCAGCACAGGGTCCCCGTCGGAATTAGCCAGGGGCACTTGCCAGTTGGGGTACTGGGCGGAGGTGGTGCCGGGCTGGTTCTGCACCCTGCGTTCGCCCACCGCATCCACAAGCGCCACCCCGAGAAGGACCGACGGGGTCTGCGCGAGCAGCCGGTGCAGCGCCTCGATGCGTTCCTGTTCGGAGCCGGCGTCGTTGGACGACAGCAGGCCGCGCTGCCGGAGCAGGTCGATCATTTTCTCCAGCTTGGCGTTGTGCTCCAGGCGCTCCTCCTCCGCGGAACGCTCCAGCAGCCCCAGCGCGTTCCGCAGCGTCACGTGGTCGCCGGCGAGGTAACCGGCCGTGGGCGGCAGGTCGTGCGTGTTCACGCTGGAGAGCGCCTGCAGCCTGTACCGTTCGGGCGGCAGCGGGGCGTCGCCGTCGTTCTCAAACCACAGGATCGAGGTGCCCAGGATGCCGCGTGCGGCGAGGTAGTCCCGGACCCACGGCTCGAAAGTGCCCAGATCCTCGCCGATCACAACGGCGCCGGCACGGTGGGCCTCGAGTGCAAGGATGCCGATCATGGCGTCATGGTCGAACCGGACGTAGGCGCCGTCAACCGGAGAGTTCCCTTCGGGTACCCACCACAGCCGGAAGAAGCCGAGGATGTGGTCCACCCGGATGCCGCCCGAATGCCGCAGCACGGTGGCGAGCATCTCCCGGAACGGCTTGTACCCGGCCTCGGCCAAGCGGGTGGGGTGCCACGGCGGCTGGTGCCAGTCCTGGCCCAGCTGGTTGTACATGTCCGGCGGCGCGCCCACGCTGACGCCGGGGGCAAGAACGCCGCTCAGTGTCCAGGCATCGGAGCTCTGCAGGTCCACGCCGACGGCAAGGTCATTCACCACGCCCAGGCGCATGCCGGCGTTCCGGGCAGCCTGCTGCGCCGATTCGAGCTGCTCATCGCAGAGCCACTGCAGCCAGCGGTGGAACTCGATCCGTTCCGCCAGCTCGCCCCTGAGCTTCTCCGCCAAAGGCGAGCCGAGCGCAGCCGTTGGGTCGGTCCAAAACGGGTCGTCGGCGTCGAGGTCTTCACGGATGGCGCACCAGAGGGCAAAGTCATCCAGCCCGGCGCCGGCCTTGCGGCAATAGTCCTCAAACGCGAGGTGCCGCGAGGGCGAACGGCGGACGGCAGCGATCAGCTCAAGCGCGGCCAGTTTGGCGGAGTAGACCTTGTCCCGGTCAAGCCGCGTGGCGTCCTTGTTCAGCTTCCGCGCCTGCTTCATCAGGCTGTGGACGAGAAGCTGCTTCTTGGGCTTCAGGTATGCCAGTTCCGGAATGGCCTCGATCCGCAGGTACAGCGGGTTGAAGAACCGGCGGGTCGACGGCGAATACGGCGACGGTTCCAGGGGCGGCACGGGATCGGCGGCGTGCAGGGGATTCACCAGCACGTAGTCCGCCCCCCGTGCGCCGGCCACAGCTGCGAGCTCCGCTAGGTCGGCAAAATCGCCCACGCCCCAGGACCGCTTGGAACGGACGGAGTACAGCTGCGTGGCCAGCCCCCAGCCGCGGCGCTGCTCGAGGTCGGCTGCGGTGGACAGCCGCGCGGGGGTCACCACCAGCGTGGTCTCCGCGACCACGCCGGCTGCCTCGGCTCGCAGCGTGTGCCACCCCAGTCCGGTGTTCTGCGGCACGGCGAACGTGGCCCGGCCGGTCAGAACGCCGTCCACCTCGCGGGGTTCCACCCAGACGTCCTCCTGGACGGCCTCCAGCTCGCGCCCGTCCTCGGTGACGGCCCACATCCGGGCGGGCGCACCGTGCGGGACATGGACGCTCACCTGCCCCGGCGTGCCGTCCTGAAGTACGACGGCGGGCGGCAGCATCCGGCGCCAGGGCGCCAGTTCCGCCTCCGCCAGTTCGTGCTCGATGAGCTGGTCGGTGTGCGCGTGGACGCCGAGCGCGGCCAGGACGCGGACCAGTGTCTCGGCTGCTACCTCATGCGGCTGCCCGTCCCACCCCTGGTAGGACGTACCAACGCCGTAGGCCTCCGCGAGCCAGCGCAGCAGCTCGGGATTGACCGCGGTATTGGCCGCCGGCTTTCCGTTGCTCACCGACGTTTCGGGGGACGAGGTTTGCGGGGAAGATTTTGCAGGGGAAGAGATCCCATGGGAAGTCGCGTGCTGCTGGCTGGGAACGTTCATATGTCCGCCTCGTCTGCTGTAATCGGCCCGAAACTAACGCTGGTGCCCGTCACGGCCGGCCGTTTTCAGCGCCCCCGCAACTGCTGGTTCCGATTATTGCAGGCTCCGCTGGCGCCCAGGCCTCAAGCGGCGGCGCAGGCCTTCTGAAGCTCCCGGACGGAAACGCTGGGAACCTGGTCGCCGGCCTGGGCGATCTCCTTCAGGGGTCCGGTGATTTCGGCGGGCACGCCGGCTGTCTCCGCCCCGGCGACGAGGCCCGCGAGCGCTGCTTTGTCCGAGGCGCTTACCAGGCCGTCCTCGATGATGGCGCAGATCTGGCCCTTCACCTGTTCGGCCGCCGCGTTGGCGGCCTGGGACACCGCCGAGCTCGCCGCATTCTGGGCTGCTTCCCCGGCCTGGGCGCAACCCGCCAGCAGGACAACGGCAGGGAGCATGGACAGGGCGAGGAGGCTTCGTTTCATGATTCCACCCTAACAATGGCGCTTCCGGCGAACTCGAGCATCACGAATCTGACAACGGTGTCGTGCATGCAAAGCCAAGGCACTCGTGCAATGGCAGGCCGATGTACCGCCGTCGGATCCGTTGACTTGTCTTGTGGACATCCCCTAGCGTTCCAGTCACTGACAACGTTGTCTACCTATGTGACATGGGGAAAGGCACGCGCGATGAAGGGCGACACCAGCACAATGCAGCAGAGAAAAATCGGCAGACTACAGCTATGCACGGCACTGACCGTGGCGGGTCTCAGCCTGGCCGCGGTACTGGCCGGAGCAGGGACCGCAACGGCGGCGGATGCAACCGGCGACGAACAGTTCCGGCCGGCCTACCATTTCACGCCGCAGCAGAACTGGATGAACGATCCCAACGGGATGGTCTTCTACAAGGGCGTCTACCACCTGTATTTCCAGCACAATCCGTCGGGCAACCAGTGGGGCAACATGTCCTGGGGACACGCCACTTCAACGGACCTGGTGCACTGGAAGGAGCAGCCCCTGGCGATCGCCACCGACGACCAGCAGGACATCTTCTCCGGCAGCGTGGTGGTGGACAAGAACAACACCTCAGGTCTGGGCACTGCCCAAAACCCGCCCCTGGTGGCGGTCTTCACCAGCGCCTACAAGGACGCCTCGCCGCACAAGGGACTGCAGGCCCAGTCCCTTGCCTACAGCCTTGACGAGGGCAAGACCTGGACCAAGTACAGCGGCAACCCGGTGCTCAACCGCAACTCGGCGAACTTCCGTGACCCGAAGGTGTTCTGGTACGACGCCCCCGGCGGGGGCGGCTACTGGGTGATGGCCGCCGTCGAGGCCACCGAGCACAAGGTGGTGCTGTACAAGTCCGGCAACCTCAAGGACTGGACGCAGCTCAGCGAGTTCGGTCCCGCGAACGCCACGGGCGGCCTCTGGGAATGCCCCGATCTGTTCCCGCTGGCAGTCGACGGCGACCCCGCGAACATCAAGTGGGTGATGGTGGTCAACATCAACCCGGGAGGCGTGGCAGGAGGCTCCGCCGGCCAGTACTTCGTGGGCAATTTCGACGGCACAACCTTCACGTCGGAAACCACGAAGGCCAGCGACGCGCTGCCCGCGGGCACTCCCCTGGCAGGCTTCAACGACGGCACCTACAACGGCTGGACCGTGAACAATGAGCCCGGCAACCCGAAGGACGGCCCGTTCGGCGCGGCACCCGCGGCCGGCACACTCGCCGGGCAGAACGGCGTCAGCGGCTTTGCCGGCGCCGGGCTGATCAATTCATTCAACGACGGCGACTGGCCAGTGGGGTCGATGACCTCGCCGCAGTTCACCGTGGACAGCGATTACCTCAATTTCCTGGTGGGCGGCGGACAGCATCCGCGGGTCTCGGACAAGCTGGACAACACCCCGCCGCCCGGGGACCTGCTGTTCAACGGCTTTGAGGTCCCGGACGGCTCCACTCTGGCCGACGCCGGGTGGACAGGAACCGGGGATCTGGCACCGGCGTTCCAGCCGTCCACCTCCGGCGGCGACTTCTATATCGGCGCCAAGCGGATCAACACGTTCGACACGGGCGGCGCACCCGGCGACGACCGGCAGGGAACCCTGACATCGCCGTCGTTCACGGTAACCCGGAACTTCATGAGCATGCTGGTGGGCGGCGGACACCGCACGGCGGGTTCCGGGCAGACGCTGGAAGCCCAGTTGCTGGTGAACGGCAACGTGGTGCGCAGCCTCGCGGGTGATGACGCGGGCGCCCTGAACTGGAAGGGCTGGGACGTGTCCGAGTTCGCCGGACAGCAGGCACAGCTCCGGATCGTGGACCAGGCCACCGGCGGCTGGGGGCACCTCACACTGGACCACGTCATGCTGACTGACCATGCCGCCGTGCCGCGTTCCGATGAAACCACCGTCAACCTCGTGGTGGACGGCAAAGTGGTCAGGACAGCCACCGGCGCCAACAGCGAGGTCCTGGACTGGGCGTCGTGGAACGTGTCCGAGTTCAGGGGACGGCAGGCCAGCATCCGGGTGGTGGACAACAACCGCTTCGGCTGGGGCCACATCCTGGCGGACGAGTTCATCGCCTCGCCGCGGCCCGCCACGCCGCGGGTCCAGACCTACGACTGGCTGGACTACGGACGGGACTACTACGCGTCCGTGTCCTTCAACAACATGCCGCAGAACAAGCGCGTCATGCTCGGCTGGATGAACAACTGGGACTACGCCAACAACATTCCCACCACGCCCTGGCGCAGCGCCATGTCCCTGCCCCGTGAAGTGGCTCTGACGCAGACTGCCAGCGGTCCGCGGCTGACGCAGAAGGCCGTCCAGCAGGTGGATGGCCTCGGCACCAAGGAAAGCTACGCCGAAAAGCGGGCCCGGAACATTCCCGCCGGCACTCACGCCCTGCCGGCAGCGGCATCGGGCGACGTGCAGCGGATCGACGTGACCTTCTCCCCCGGATCAGCGTCCAAGGCCGGGATCACCGTGCTGGGGAACGGCAGCAAGTCGACAGTCATCGGCTACGACAAGGCAACCGGTGAACTGTATGTGGACCGGAGCAACTCCGGCATGACGGACTTCCATCCGCTCTTCGTTTCGGTTGACTCCGCCCCCGTGGCCGTGGACGCCAGCGGCAACGTGACGCTGCGGATCTACGTGGACAGGTCATCGGTGGAGGTGTTCGCCCAGAACGGCCTGCGGACCATCACGGACCAGGTCTTCCCCGAACAGGTCCCGTCACAGCAGGTCCCCAACCAGGTGGCCCTCTTCGCCGAAGGGGGAACCGCACGGCTCAAGTCCCTGACGGTCACGCCGCTCAGCCAGTCCATGTTCCAGGCTGCACAGGCGCCCGCCAAGAACCGGAAGTAAGCCGAGTACCGGAAGTAATTGCCGGCGTCGAGTAACGAAACGCACGGAAGGCCGGTGTCCGCAGAACCTGCGGACACCGGCCATTCCCTGCGTTGCGGTGTACTGGTTGGGGCGGCGCGTGGCCTAGTGGACCGGCTGCAGCCAGGTCAGCACCGACCCGTCCTCCTCGATGTGGTCCGCGAGCTCCCCGTTGAACCGGGCACCGTAGTCCGCCGTGATGTGCTCCTGGAAGGCCGCCGCGTCCTGGTAGACCTCGAACACGAAGTACTCCCGGGGGTTGCTTTCCCGGGTGTACGGCAGGAACAGCTGGTTGCCGGGCTCGTTGCGCACCTGCTCGGTGAGTTCGCGCATCATTTCGGCCACCCGGGTTTCGCTGCCGGGCTTGACGGTGAATTCGGCGTAGAGCGTCTTGGTCATGGTTCTCCTGTCGGGATGGATTTGCGTGGGGATCGGGCAGTCTTAGTGCGGCGGGCGGCTTTAGCCCTCCGGGCAGGCTTAATCCTGGGCAGATTACTCCGGCGGGCGCAGCTCGCCGGAGCCGCGGGTGATGAGCTCGGAGGGGACAATGTAGGTCTGCGCGGCGCCGTGGTCGCCGTCAATCCGGGCCAGCAGGCGTTCGGCGGCCAGTTTTCCGATCCGGTCGGGGTGCTGTGCAATCACGGTGACGCCCGGCTCCATCATGTCCGCCAGGGTGAAGTCGTCGAAGCCGACGAGGGCAACGCGCCTGTTCAGCCCCAGCTCCTTCAGGGCCCGCATGGCGCCGAAGGTCACCAGGTTCTGGCTCGAGAAAATGGCGGTGGGCGGATCATCCGCACTGAGCAGCTCCAGCGTGGCCAGGCGAGCCGACTCCACGTCGTGGAGCCCTTCGCGGACCGGAACCGTGGACGTGGGTATCCCCGCCCTGCCAAGTTCCTCGACGAACCCGCGGCGCCGCTCCCGGGCCGTCTGGATGTCGGAGCGGTCACCCATGTACGCGATCCGGGTGTGGCCGTGCGCGATCAGGTGCGCCGCAGCCTTGGCGGCGCCGACGGCGTTGTCCGTGACCACCGCATCCGCCTCGACGCCCACGGGCTCGCGGTCGATAAAGACGATGGGCAGGTCCCGGGAATGCTCGGGAATGACATACGCCTGGCTCTTCGCGATGGGCGTCAGCACCAGCCCGTCCACGCGGCGGCCCAGGAAGGCAGTCACCATGGCCTTCTCCCGTTCGGCGTCGTCGTCCAGGCTGGCCGCGAACACCGCGATTCCGCGGGCAGCCAGGGCGTCCTCCATGGCGCGGTGGATCTCGCTGCTGAACGGGTTGGCCACACTCGGCAGCAACAGCCCGATGGACAACGTCTGGCGGCCGGCGCGCCGCAGGCTGCCCGCCGCCATGTCCAGCTGGTAGTTCAGCTGCTGCGAGGCGCCAAGTACCCGCTGCCGGGTGGCTTCCGAGACGCCGGGCTCATCGTTCATTACGCGGGACACCGTCTTGATGCCCACGCCGGCCAGCGCCGCGACGTGGCGCATGGTGGGGCGGCTTTTGGACCCCTCGGCCTGGTAACGATTAGACATCGTTGTCATTAATCCGTCCTTCATCATTGCATTTGCCTTGACTCTACCCTGTGACGTTGATTACATGATGCCTGACATCGTTGTCAGGCACACCAAATGCCCCGATACCAGGAGATTCAATGTTGAGTTCCAAAGCCCCGCGGACAGTTACCCACCGGCTGCTCGCCGTCGGCGCAGTCCTGACCCTCGGCACGCTCAGCCTCACCGCCTGCGGCGGAAGTTCCACCGCCACCTCCGCCGGAGGCTCCTCGTCCGAAAAGGTCGGCGTCTCCCTGATCGTGAAGACCACGTCCAACCCGTTCTTCGTGTCCATGCAGGACGGGGCCAAGAAGGCCGCCGAGGCCGACGGCGTGGACCTCAAGCTCGCGGCCGGCAAGGCCGACGGCGATGAGGACACCCAGATCCAGGCCATCGAAAACGCCATCTCCAAGGGTGACAAGGGCATCCTGATCACACCCAACGGCCCGTCCGTCGTTGACGCGCTGAAGAAGGCCAAGGACGCCGGCCTGTTCGTCATCGCCCTCGACACCCCGCCGGACCCCGCGGACGCCGCGGACATCACCTTCGCCACGGACAACTTTGCCGCCGGTGAACTGATCGGCAAGTGGACGGCCGCGCAGCTGAACGGCAAGAAGGCCACCATCGCCCTCGTGGACCTGTTCGACGACAAGGTGGTCTCGGTGGACTACAACCGCGACCAAGGCTTCCTCACCGGCCTCGGCATCGACACCGCGGACAAGAAGAAGAACGGCGACGAGGCCAAGACCGGCAAGTACACCGGAGGCAAGGGCGGCGACTACGAAATCGTCGGCAGCCAGGCCTCCCAGGGTGCCGAGGACGGCGGACGCACGGCCATGGAGACCCTGCTCGCCAAGAACCCGAACATCAATGTCGTCTACACCATCAATGAGCCTGCAGCCGCCGGCGCCTTTGAAGCCCTGAAGTCCGCCGGCAAGGAGAAGGATGTCCTGGTGGTTTCGGTGGACGGCGGCTGCACCGGCGTCAACAACGTCAAATCCGGCATCATCGGCGCCACCGCCCAGCAGTACCCCGTCAAGATGGCCGAGCTCGGCGTCAAGGCCATCGTGGATCTTGCCAAGACCGGTAAGAAGCCGTCCAACTCCGAGGGCCTGGACTTCTTCAACACCGGCGTGGAACTCGTGACGGACAAGGCCGCCGACGGCGTCAAGAGCATCACGACGTCGGACGCCTCCAAGATCTGCTGGGGCAAGTAAGCGGACATGACAGGAGCGAACATGACCCAGCAACAGACAGCCGGCCCGCCCGCCGCCGGGCACGCCGACCTGGCCGAGGAATTCCTCGACCGCCAGACCCCGCTCAGCCGCATCCGCAACGTCCTGCACCGGTACCCCGCGCTCAGTCCGGCCATCGTGCTGCTCGTGGCGGTGGTGGTGTTCGGGCTCCTCAACGACAGGTTCCTGCGGTTCGAAAACCTCTCCCTGATCACCCAGCAGGTCTCGGTGGTGGGGACCCTGGCGATCGCGCAGACGCTCATCATTCTCACCGCGGGAATCGACCTCTCCGTGGGTGCCGTCATGATCCTCTCGTCCATGGTGGTGGCGCAGCTGGCGGTGGGCAGCGGCATTCCCGGCCCGCTGGCCCTGCTGACCGGGCTGGTGGTGGGCCTTGGGGCGGGCGCCCTCAACGGCTTCCTCGTCACCCGGTTCAGGCTTCCGCCGTTCATCGTCACCCTCGGCACCCTGAACATCTTCATCGCCGTCACCCTGCTGTACTCCGGCGGCTCCACCGTCCGCGGGTCCAGCATGCCGGACCTGCTCACCTGGACCGGAAGCACGTTCCCGCTGGGCCCCGTCCGCATCTCCACCGGCGTGGTCATGATGCTCCTGCTCTACGGCGCGGTGGCCTTCATCCTGGGCAAGACCGCGTGGGGCCGGCACGTCTACGCCGTGGGCGATGACAAGGAAGCCGCCCGGCTGGCCGGCATTCCCGTCAACCGCGTCCTCATGAGCGTTTACCTCGCCGCCGGGGCCGTGCTAGCCATCGGTGCCTGGCTCCAGATCGGCCGCACCAACGCAGCCAGCCCCAACGCGGGCGTGGACCTGAACCTCGACTCGATCACCGCCGTCGTGATCGGCGGAACCAGCCTCTTCGGCGGCCGCGGCTCCGTCTGGGGATCCCTCCTCGGCGCGCTGATCGTGGGCGTGTTCCGCAACGGCCTGTCCCTGGCCGGGCTCGACGTGCTGTACCAGACCCTCGCCGTTGGCGTCCTCATCATCCTCGCTGTGTCCATCGACCAGTGGATCCGAAAGGTGAAATCATGACCGCCACTGAAATCCAGCCCTCCGGCACGGCGGTGCGGCAGCCGATCCTGCAGGCCCGGAACCTCGTCAAGACCTTCGGCCGCGTCGTGGGCCTGGACGGTGTCAGCCTGGACCTCTACCCAGGCGAGGTCCTGGCGGTCATCGGCGACAACGGCGCCGGCAAATCCACCCTCATCAAGTGCCTCACCGGCGCCGAGGTGCCCGACTCCGGCGAGCTGAAGGTCTCCGGCCAGGCGGTGCACTTCAAGCGGCCGCAGGACGCACGCGCCCACGGCATCGAAACCGTCTACCAGAACCTCGCTGTGTCGCCGGCGCTGGACGTCGCCTCCAACCTGTTCCTGGGACGTGAAGAACGCCTTGCCGGCCCGCTGGGCAAGCTCTTCCGCGTCCTGGACACCAAGGGCATGCGCCGCAAGGCCAAGGAGGAACTGACCCGGCTGGGCATCTCCACCCTCCAGGACGTGACGGTCCCGGTGGAGAACCTGTCCGGCGGCCAGCGCCAGGCCGTGGCCGTGGCCCGCGCCGCGGCGTTCGGTTCCAAGGTGGTGGTCCTGGACGAGCCGACGGCGGCACTCGGCGTCCGGGAGTCCAACCAGGTTTTGCAGCTGGTCCGGGACCTCCGGGACAGGGGCCTGCCGGTGATCCTGATCAGCCACAACATGCCGCATGTGTTTGACGTGGCGGACCGCATCCACATCCAGCGGCTGGGCAAGTGCGCGGCCACCATCACGCCGCAGTCTCACAGCATGACCGACGCCGTGGCGATCATGACCGGTGCCGCCACAGCCTGACCGGCCTGAACCGGCTCCACACCCGGCTCCACCAAAGCAGCACCACAATCCAGCACCAACCTCCGTCCGCGGGCCCAAGCCGGCCCGCGGACGGCTCCATGAAAGGCCCACCGTGATCCCAACAACCAACCCCGGACCTGCTTACACCGGAACCGGCGCGGCAGCGCCGGAAGTCATCGTCATCGGTGAAGCGCTGGTGGACGTCGTTGCGTCCGCGAACGGAACCGTCGAGCACCCCGGCGGATCGCCGTCGAACGTTGCCTACGGGCTGGGCCTGCTCGGCATCCGGACGGCGCTCCTCACCTCGATTGGCGACGACGGCCGCGGCCGGGCCATCGAGGCCCACCTGCAGCGCGCCGGCGTCGCGCTTTTGCCTGGGTCCAGGATGCCGGGAACGACGGCGACGGCCACCGCGACGCTGGCTGCCGACGGCTCCGCCAGCTACGACTTCGACATCCGCTGGGAACTTCCGGCGGACGTGGCCCCGGCCTCCCTGCCGAAGGTGCTGCACACCGGCTCGATCGCCACCTTCCTGGAGCCGGGCGCAGCAGCCGTCCGGGCTCTGCTGGAGCAGTCGCACCGCGAATGCCTGGTCACTTACGATCCCAACATCCGCCCGGCCCTCCTCGGCAGCCAGGCCGAGGCGCGGACCATCTTCGAGGAGCTGGTTCCGCTCACGGACGTGGTCAAGCTGAGCGACGAGGATGCCCGCTGGCTCTACCCGGACCTGCAACTGGAGGACACCGCGGCCCGGATCCTCCGGCTGGGCGCCGGGCTGGCGGTGGTCACCCGGGGTTCAGAAGGATCGCTGCTTGCCACACCCGAGCTGCAGCTGGTGGTGCCCGCGATCCGGTCCGCGGTGGCGGACACCATCGGTGCCGGGGACTCCTACATGTCGGCGCTGATCTACGGACTGCTGGCACGCGGATCGGACGGCCTGGCCCCGGCCGTGCTTGAAACACTCGGCCGCACGGCCTCGAAGGCCGCCGCGATCACGGTGCGCCGCCCCGGAGCCAACCCGCCCACGGCAGCCGAGCTCCTGGCGGACCTGCCCGAGGACAGTATGCCCGGCCAGATGGCGGTGCCCGCCGTACACTGAGGTCCATGGCATGCCGTATCAGCGAACTTGTCCTCAACTGCGCCGACCCCGAACTGCTCGCGCGGTTCTGGAGCGAGGTCCTCGGCTACGTCGAGCTGGACCGGGAGGACGGGTACATCGAGATCGGCCCGCCTGACGCCGGGTTCGGCGGACTGCAGCCCACCATCATCCTGAGCCCCAGCAGCAATCCGCGGACCGGGCGGCTCCCCCTGCATATCGACGTCAACCCCGTTGACCGGGACCAGGACGCCGAGCTGGAGCGGCTGCTCGCGCTCGGCGCCCGTCCCGCCGACGTCGGGCAGACCGGCGACGAGCACTGGCACGTCCTGGAAGACCCTGA
The DNA here is from genome assembly GCF_046536215.2 of Arthrobacter globiformis. Lineage (GTDB taxonomy): Bacteria > Actinomycetota > Actinomycetes > Actinomycetales > Micrococcaceae > Arthrobacter > Arthrobacter globiformis_E. The sequence continues at coordinate 2,586,122 of NZ_CM143421.1, forward strand.
GGGCAACGAGTTCTGCCTGCTGCGCAAGCGGCTGGAGCCCATTCCCTCCTAGGGCAGCTGCAGGCTGGTCGCCGCCGAATGCTGCACCTGCCCGTCCACGAAGGTCGCCAGCACCCGGGCCGCCGCGAGGTCATCCGGATCAGCAGCCAGCGGGTCGGCGTCGAACACCGTGAAGTCCGCGCGCTTGCCCACCGTGATGGAACCGGAGATCTCTTCCTCCCCCGCGGCCCGGGCGGCGTGCGAGGTGTAGCCTTCGAACGCCTGCCGGGCCGTAAGGGCCTGGCCGGGCATAATCGGCTGTTCGCCCGGGCGGCCCGACCGCCGTCGTAATTGCGCGTCCGCCAGGATGGGCAGCGGTTCGAACGGGGCGATCGGCCAGTCGGAGCCGAGGCCCAGGGTGGTTCCGGCGGCACGGAGGTCGGCGCAGCGCCAGGCGTTGTTGGCCCGTTCCGTGCCAAGCCGGGTGGACCAGTTGTCCGAGTGGTCGGCGCGGGAGTAGTGCGTGCAGTGGGTGGGCTGCATGCTGGCGATGAGGCCGGAGCGGGAGAACCTGCCGATCAGTTCGTCCGGAACGGTTTCGAGGTGTTCGATCCGGTGAACGGCAGGCGGCGTGCCAGAGGGCAGGGACTCGAAGGCGTCCATGACCGCGGCCACCCCGGCGTCGCCGATGGCGTGCGTGGCGGTGGGGATGCCGCGCCCGGCGAAGTAGCGGACGGCCTCGGCATATTCCTCGGGCCGCGGCCAGAACGGTGCCACCGACTCGCCATAGGCATCGGGTTCAAACAGCCACGCCGTGCCATTGTCCACCGTGCCGTCGACGAACAGTTTGATGCCGGCCACCTGCCAGCGCCGCCCGCCGGTACCGATCTGTTCCGCCAGCCCGCGCCATTCCGGTTCACCCGTGCCGGGCATGCACCATGGTGAGATCCGGAGGCGCAGCGGCAGGCCGCCGTCGGACTCTTCTTCGAGCGCGCGGTAAAGCTCCAGCGAATCGTCGCTGCAGTCCATCACGTGTGCCCCGGTCAGGCCGGACCGTGAGAACTGCGCCAGCAGTTCCGCAAGCCGCGCCTTCCGTTCGCCGAAGGACTCGGCGGGCATCACCTTGGCAAGGAGGTCGACGGCGGCCGACTCCAGCAGGAGCCCCGTGGGCCTGCCGCTGGCGTCGCAGACCACCTCGGCGGCCTGGTCGAAAGAGCGCGGCCCGGTGACCCGAGCGATTTCGAGGGCCCGGGAACTGGCGAGCGCGGAATGCCCGTCGAACAGGCGGATAAGGCACGGGCGTCCGGAGACGGCGTCGTCTATCAGGTCGCGGTGGGCGGCCGTGGATCCGAACACGTTGGGGTCCAGACCCCAGCCGCGGACCCACCCGCCCGGCGCCGTTGCGTCCGCTTCGGCACGCAGGAGCGCGCGCACCGCAGGCAGGTCCGCGGCGCCGGACAGGTCGCACCCCCGGGTCAGCTCCACGCCAAACACAGGATGCATGTGGCAGTCCACCAGGCCGGGTGTCAGCACGGCGTCACCGAAGTCGGTGACCTCCGCGGCCTGCCAGCCGGCGGCATCCGCACGGCTTCCGACGGCGGCGATCACGCCGTTACGGACGGCAACGGCCTGCGGCGCCGGGATCCCCGGCGGCAGACCGTCCATGGTGTGGACGGTGCCGGCGAGGATGATCACATCATGATTCATGGGTTTCGAAGCTTCCAATCTGGGCGAAGGTTTCCGGCCGGTGGCGGCGCACCCAGCGGGCGGCCAGGAGTCCGGCGCTAAAGACGAGCGGGGTCACCAGGATGAGGACGGTGTTGGTCAGGGCATCGGCGAAGGTGAGCAGTTCGATGTTGAACCCGATCAGCAGCACCACGCCGAAGAGCAGGATGGCCGACGCCAAACTGAGCGGGACCATGAGACGGTGCGTGACGGCGTCGGGATTCCGCCGCAGGTAGAGGAACGCCGCTACCGACACCAGTCCCTGCAGCCCGACGATGCCGAAAATCCCCGGGGTGTTCACCCAGATCAGCAGCTGCTGGTAGGGGTCGGCGTTCAGGATGGCGCAGACGGTGATGACCGCGGCAGCGAGGAGAGTCTGGACCTGCCCGGCCCGGTGCGGGGACTTGAACTTGGGATGGGTCTGCCCCAGGAAGGACGGCAGCACGCCGTCGCGCGCCAGCATGTAGACGTAGCGGTTGATCGCGTTGTGGAAGGCCAGCTGGGACGCGTAGACGCTGGTGACGATCAGCATGTACATCGCCACCTCGGCCCAGGGCCCCACATAGTGGTTGATGGTCTGGAAGAACATTCCGCCGGCCAGCTCCCCGGCGGCTTCGGCGGCACGGTCTTCGCCGTAGGCCTGCACCACGGCCCAGACGATGAAGGCATAGAACACGGACATGAAGCCGACGGCGATGTAGGTGGCGCGGGGCACCGACCTGTCCGGGTCGCGGGCCTCAGAGCGGTACAGCACGGTGGATTCGAAGCCCATGAAGGCCGCGAAGCAGATGCCGAGGATGGCCAGGACGCCCGGCCCGAACGCGTTCTCCGGGCTGAAGGAGCCCACGCTGATGCCGTGCGCGCCGCCGCTGCCGAGGATGCCCGCCCCCATCAGGGCCAGGATGCCGGTCTCGGCGACGAGGAGCACGCCGAGCACCTTCGCACCCACGTCGATGCCCCGGTAGCCGAGGAACCAGACGGCGGCCACCGCGGCCAGGGCAATCGCCGGCCAGGGCACCTCGAGCCCGAAGACCACCTTGAGCATGTCGTGGGTCTGGACGGCAAAGAGGCCGTAGACGCCGATCTGCAGGCAGTTGTAGGAGACGATCGCCAGGATTGCTGAGGCGAGTCCCGCCGTCTTGCCCATGGCCAGGGAAATGTAGGTGTAGAAGCCGCCTGCCGCTTTCACGTGCTTGGTCATGGCCATGAAGCCGACGGCGAAGAGGGTGAGCACGAGGCCTGCCATGAGGTAGCCGGCCGGGGCGCCGATGCCGCCGACGTTGATGGCCACCGGGGCAACGCCCGCCATGACGGTCAGCGGCGCTGCCGCCGAAATGACGAGGAAGGCAATGCCGCCCGTGCCCAGGGCATTGCGCTTGAGGGCGCCGTCAGCAGACGACGCCGGAGGTCTGGTTTGGATATCCGGCACTGGTCCGTCCTTTCTGGGAAGCCCGACTAAACGAAAGGCTTTCGTTTAGTATGAGGGCGTGTGGCGCGGAGCACAATAGCTTTCGCAAAAGCGGCTCGGGCGCGCGGCGGAGACTAGGCTGGGTTCCGATGTTCCAGAGCTGCAGACAGGAGATTCCATGGGGCGCCCGCTCCTTCCGCTGATATCCGTGGAGGCCCTGACGACGGCCGCGCTGGAGCTGGTCGACGAGAGCGGCGACTTCAGCTTCCCGAAGCTGGCGAAAAAGATCGGTGTCAGCCCGTCCTCCATCTACAACCACGTCAGCGGCCGGGACGAGATCCTGGAACTGCTGCGGCACAGGATCATCACCGAGGAGCCGTACCCGCCGGTGGACCACAGCGACTGGGAAGGCGCGCTGCGTGTCCTGATCCGCGCGTACCGGGACGCCTTCGCGCGCCATCCGCGGCTGGCCCCGCTGCTGGTGCTGCAGTCCATCACCGATCCTGCGGTCATCGGCATGTACGAGGACCTGGCCCTGGCCCTGGAGAGCGCGGGATTCCGCGGACGTGACGTCGTTGCAGGCATCTCCACGATCGACAGCTTCGCCCTGGGCGCGGCACTGGACCTGGCGGCGCCGGAAGTGGTGTGGGACCCGCCGGCGGAGGGCTATCCCACCCTGAAGCGCGCCCTCGGCAACGCCGGCCCCTCGGAGGAACGGGGCGGCCACGCCTTCGATTTCGGCCTGGACGTGGTGATCGGCGGCCTGCGCGCCCGGCTCGGCAGGTAGGGACAGCCTGTAAGTAGGCTCGGCGAGCCGGAACATCCGGGCTGCTTTGGTACATGTGGCACTAAGCTGCCCCGGGCGTAGACTGGGCCGCATGAGCGACCCGGACGGCCGCCGCACCTTCGACGGTGGCCAACCCGCCCAAGTCTCCCGCCCACACACCCGCATCCCCCGGGGCGAGCGGCGGGACATGGCCCGGCGCCACGTCGACAAAAAGATCCGGATGCGGATGCGGATCTTCGCGGTCATATTTGTGGTGCTTCTCGTGGTGGTGATCGTTGAGCTCTTCCTGGCCACTCCCGAGGCGGTCCCGCCGGCCTTGGCAGGGCTGGTGGGAGGCATCGCCGTCGGACTCGTGGCCAGCCGCATGTTCCGGCTGGAATGGGACCGGGCCGCCAGGACTGTGGTGGGCAAACTGGACATCCTCGGCGGAATCATTCTGGTCGCCTACATCGTCTTCAGTATTTTCCGCAGCCGCATCGTGGCGTTGTGGGTGCCCGCGGACATCGTGAAGCTGTGCAGCCTTGCCGTGATGGACGGACTCATGCTCGGCCAGGTCATCGGCACGGTGGGCGGGCTGAAGGAACTCTACAAGCGGATCGTGGCCGACGCGGACTAGACGGCTTTCCGGCGTGCCCGCAGTGTTGCTCCGCCCCAGAGCAGCAGGAATGCAGCCACCAGCAGCAGCCCGGCGTCGCCCAGGTCGATGCCGGCGAGCCAGGCCGTGAGCGGGTCCCTCAGCCCGAAAGCATCGCTGACGAAGCCGCCGAGGGTGATCACGGCGACGAAAAGAGCGGACAGCGCCGAGAGCCCGGTGATGACGGCATTGAACCCGAGTTTGCGCACCGGGTCATGGATGGCTGACCTGTACATCCGCATCATGGCCACGCCGTTCGTCGTGTCGCACAGGGTCATGGCGGCGGTGAACGCGAGAGGCAGCGCCAGCAGCGCGGCGGGCGAAACGCCGGCCAGGGAAGCCGCCGTCGTCATCACCAGAAGCCCAATGGTGGTGGCGGTATCAAAACCCAGCCCGAACAGGAATCCGATCACATACACATTCCTGGGCCGCCGCACCCTGGACAGCGGCCGGGCCATCAGGCGGGCCACAAAGCCCTTCGCTTCCAGCTCACCCGGCAGCACCGTTCCACCGCTGCGGACCCTGCGGTAGGACCTGGCGGCACCGAGGAACGCCGAGCCGTTGAAGATGCCCATGGCCAGCAGGAACAGGCCGGAAACACCGCTGCCGATCAGCCCCAGAACCAGGTTCCCGCTGCTGCCCTCGGTCATGACCCTGCCCACCAGCGAAACGCCGGAAACCACCAGCGCCCCGGCCAGGATCACCACCGAACTGTGCCCCAGGCTGAAGGCGAATCCCACGCTCGTGGGGTCCTGGCGCTGGGCCACGAACTTCCGCGTGGAGTTGTCGATCGCGGCGATATGGTCCCAGTCGTAGCTGTGCTTGATACCGGCCAGGTAAGCCGTGAGCACCAGTCCGGACGCCCGGGGCTGCCCCGTTGCGGCGGTGCCGGCAAGGAGAAGCACGACGGCGGCGAGGTGGAGGATGCCCACCGCACCAAAGGTGGCCAGCAGGCGTGTCCGGAGCGGCAGCTGCTCACGCTCGCGGTACATGGCGGCGAACTGGGTCAAGGCAGTCATCAGTACTTCCTCAGATTCAGGGGCGCCTGGCCATACCAGCGTTGGCGGAGAAGGCCGCTGCAGCCACCCAATAGCGTATTGAGTTTTTCGGTGCTGTTGGACAGGGACCTGAGCACCAGTGCCGTGATGCCGTCCATTGTGGCACTGAGCGAGACGCCTGTGTAGGCGTCGAACTTTTCGGCCAGTTGGTGCAGTTCGTCGGCGAGCGCCTGGTCCACCCGGGCGTCCACCACCACCAGCGAGCCCAGGTGGCTGTGGCCCTCCATGAAGCCTGTGCCGGTGACATCGCCGAGCGGCGGGCGGATCAGCAGGTTGTCCAGGGCGAGCAGCCGGGCGCCCTCCTCGGTCTCCACGTGGATCTCGTTGCGGAGCCGCAGTTCCTCGTACCGAAACGAGGCACCGTCCGGGGACCAGCCCGGCGTGATCACTTCCGCCAGCAGCAGGCTCGACGTCGGCCGGAGCGTGATGTGGGTGTTCTGCCGGTAGCTGGCCTCCCGGTACGCGATGACCTGGTCCGGCGCCAGCTCCAGCCGCGCCCCCTCCCCCAGCCGGATGGTCGTCCGCTGCTCGGCAAACGAGCCCGGGGTCCGGTAGATCTTGGTGGCCGACTGCGTGGTGAGCAGCAGGTCAGCCCCGTCCCCCACCTCCACATCGATGACATAAAGATCGGCCCCCAAATAAGCCCCGCCAGGATTGACGACGACGTAGCAAACCTGCCCGGACTCATCCAAGTAGTGCGGCCGCAGCACCCGCAAGGCACCCCGATGAAACTGGTGCGAGGCAAAGGACTTCCCGGCACGCACTGCAACTTGCAGCTCAAGCTCGCCCATTGGTTCCGGGCTGGGTCCGGCGGCTTCGCCGGATTTGGGGCCGTGCCCGCTTCGCGGTGCCCACCACGCCGCGGCCCCAAAATCCGGCCTCGCCGCCTCAGCGGTTAAGTCGCCTTGAGGCTCCTGCGCCCTGGTACTAATCACTGGGCCAAGTCGAGCATCAGGACTTCGTGTCGGATCCAGTGAATTACCGCATCGAGGCCTTCGTCTGTCTTGAGGTTGGTGAAGCAGAACGGCTTGGCGCCGCGGAATTCCTTGGAGTCGCGTTCCATGACGGCGAGGTCGGCTCCGACGTGCGGCGCAAGGTCTGTTTTGTTGATGATGAAGAGGTCGGACTTGATCATGCCCTGGCCGGCCTTGCGCGGGATCTTCTCGCCCTGGGCGACGTCGATGATGTAGATGGAGAAGTCCACCAGCTCGGGGCTGAAGGTGGCGGAGAGGTTGTCGCCGCCGGACTCCACGAAGATCACCTGCAGGTCCGGATGGCGCTGTTTGAGCTCCTCGATGGCGGCGGTGTTCATGGATGTGTCCTCGCGGATGGCGGTGTGCGGGCAGCCGCCGGTTTCGACGCCGATAATGCGGTCCTCGGGCAGGATGCCGTTGGCGGCCAGGATCTTGGCGTCCTCGATGGTGTAGATGTCGTTGGTGATGGCGGCCATCGAGATTTCCGCACTCATGTGCCGCGTCAGCCGCTCCACGAGCTGGGTCTTCCCGGCGCCGACAGGTCCGCCGATGCCGATCCTGATGGGTTCAGTCATGTTGTCCTCCTAAGTCAAAAAGCACAGTTAGCTCATGAACATCCGGGCACGCTGGCGTTCGTGCCTCATCTGCGAAATCTCCAGTCCGGGGCTGACCGCCCCGAAGTCGTCGGGCGTCAGGCGGGCGGCGCGCTCGACGGCGGCAGCAACGGCGTCGTGCGCGTTCCGCAGCAGCCGCTGTGCGGCTGCCTGCCCGAGCGGGATGGCCCGGACGGCGTTTTGCGTCAGGGAGGTGACGGCGGCGAAAAGGTACGCGGCAATCGCTTCCTCCTGTGGAACCCCCAGGGAACGGGCGACGACGGCGAACGCCAGCGGCTGATGGCCGGCAGCCCGGCGCCCGCTCACCATCGCCCGGTACGCGTCCAGCTCCTCCGACGGAAACACCTCCGCACCGATCTCAAGCAGCCGTCCGCCCATCTTGACGCTCGCCTCCCGCACCTGCCGAGGCAAAAGCTGAGCAGTAAGCAACCCATCGAGTTCCAGGACGGGAACGCCCTCATACAGCAAACGAATCGCCAAGGCATCCGAATATGTCAGCTGCTGCCCCAAAAACGCAGCCAGCCACACCCCAAAAGACCCCTCATCAAGAACGATCCCCCGCTCGATATAGGTCTCAAACCCAAGCGAGTGCGCAAAAGCCCCAGTAGGAAGCGAGGAATCAGTAAGCTGCCCCAGCGCCAGCTGATAGGAGTCAGTGCGTGTGTTCAGCATGGCGAAAAGGCACTGGCATGACGCGCTCCTGCCGGTCGTAGGGCACTCCGACGTGTTTGAGATAGTCCTCGACGGTGTGGTCGTACTGGCACACCATGACTTCGGCACCGTACTCGGAGGAAGCGTCGAAGAACTGTGCCTGCAGGTGCCGGTTGCCGAGGGAATGCGCCACGACGCCCATCTCGTGGATGGTCCGTGGTGCGATCACCAGGACGTCGGAGGGCAGCACGGACACCACGACCATGTTGGTGTCGGCCACGTGCAGCACGTCGCCGTCGCGGAGGTCGGCAGAACCGGCAGGAAGCCGGATGCCGATCTCGTTGCCGTGGTCAGTGGTGACCCGCTGAATCCGCTTGACCAGCTGGTCGCTGGGCAGCACCACTTTCTCCCGGTGCAGGCCGAAGTAGGACTCCGCAGGCAAATCGTGAACGTTGCCGAGGACTTTCTCGATGATCATCTGAAGCTCCTAGAAGAGGAAGTATCGCTGCGCCATGGGCAGGACGTCCGACGGTTCGCAGGTGACCTCTTCGCCGTCCACAGTCACCGAGTACGTTTCCGGGTCCACCTCGATATCGGGCGTGGCGTCGTTGTACTTCAGGTCCGCCTTGGTCAGCGTCCGGATGCCGGAGACCGGCCGGATGACCTTCTCCAGTCCGAGTTCCGCCGGCACGCCGGCGTCGATGGCTGCCTGGGAGAGGAAGGTGATGGACGACTTCTGCAGGGCCTTGCCGTGCGTGCCGAACATCGGCCGCATGGTGCGCGGCTGGGGTGTCGGGATGGACGCGTTGGCATCGCCCATCAGGGCGTAGGCGATCTGGCCGCCCTTGAGCACCAGTTCGGGCTTCACGCCGAAGAACGCCGGATCCCAGAGCACCAGGTCGGCGAACTTGCCCTCCTCGACGGAGCCGATGGAGTCAGCCATGCCCTGGGCGATGGCCGGGTTGATGGTGTACTTCGCCACGTAGCGCTTGAGCCGGAAATTGTCGCTCTCCGAACCCAAACCCGCAGCGGAACCGTGCGTCCCGCCGTCGGGATCTTTCAGCACGCCGCGCTGCTTCTTCATCTTGTCCGCCACCTGCCACGTGCGGGTGATCACCTCGCCCACGCGGCCCATGGCCTGGGAGTCCGACGACGTGATGGCGAAGATCCCCATGTCCTGCAGGACGTCCTCCGCCGCGATGGTTTCGGCCCGGATGCGGGAATCGGCGAAGGCCACGTCCTCCGGGATGTCCGGGTTGAGGTGGTGGCACACCATGAGCATGTCCAGGTGCTCTTCGATGGTGTTGCGGGTGTAGGGCAGCGTGGGGTTCGTGGAGGCGGGAAGCACGTTCGGCAGGCCCGCGATTTTGATGATGTCCGGCGCGTGCCCGCCGCCGGCGCCTTCGGTGTGGAACGCGTGGATGACGCGCCCGTCGATGGCCCGGATGGTGTCCTCCACGAAGCCGCATTCGTTCAGCGTGTCCGTGTGGATGGCAACCTGGACGTCGTACTCGTCCGCCACCTTCAGTGAGGTGTCGATTGAGGACGTGGTGGAACCCCAGTCCTCGTGAACCTTCAGGCCCACCGCTCCGGCGCGGATCTGCTCCGCCAGCGGTTCGACGGCGGAGGCGTGCCCCTTGCCGAGCAGGCCGATGTTGACGGGAAGCCCTTCGGCGGCCTGCAGCATGCGCTGGATGTGCCATTTGCCGGGGGTGACTGTGGTGGCCTTGGTCCCTTCGGCAGGTCCGGTGCCGCCGCCCACCATGGTGGTCACGCCGCTGCAGAGGGCAGCGGCCACCTGGTCCGCGGAAATGAAGTGGATGTGTGTATCCACTCCTCCCGCGGTGAGGATCTTGCGCTCCCCCGCGATGATCTCTGTACTGGCCCCGATGACAATGTCCACGCCGTCGGCGATCTGCGGGTTTCCCGCCTTGCCGATCCGGAAGATGTGGCCGTCCTTCAGCGCGACGTCCGCCTTGTAAATGCCGGTGTAGTCCAGCACCACAACGTTCGTGATGACCGTGTCCGGCACATCGTCGCGGACCGCCTGGCCGTTCTGGCCCATGCCGTCCCGGATGACTTTGCCGCCTCCGAACACCACTTCCTCGCCGTAGTTTGTCAGGTCCTTCTCGATCTCGAGGAACAGCTCGGTGTCCGCCAAGCGGATGGCATCGCCCGCCATCGGGCCGTACAGGTCCGCATACTGCCTGCGGGACAGTTCAAAACTCATCGGCGTTCCCCTGCCTGTTCAGTGCCGTCCCGGCCGCCGTCGAGACTGCCGTTCACCGCGTTGCTTAGGCCGTAGACCTCCCGGGTGCCGGCCAACCGGATCAGGCGGACGGTCTTCCGGTCGCCGGGTTCAAACCGGGCGGCGGTGCCGGCGGGGATGTCCAGTCGCCGCCCATGGGCGGCGTCACGGTCGAACTCCAGCGCCGGGTTCGCCTCCGCGAAGTGGTAGTGCGAGCCCACCTGCACGGGCCGGTCGCCCGTGTTAAGCACGACGACGTCGGTCGCCTGCCGGCCCGCGTTGATGACCACCGGTTCAGGTCGCAGGACGTACTCTCCTGGAATCATGGCGCCCCTATCGGATGGGATTGTGGACGGTGACGAGCTTGGTGCCGTCAGGGAAGGTGGCCTCGACCTGGACGTCGTGGATCATCTCCGGCACGCCCTCCATGACGTCGTCGCGGCTGAGCAGCGTGGTGCCATAGCTCATGAGCTCGGCAACGGTGCGGCCGTCCCGGGCACCCTCGATCAGCTCGTAGCTGATGATGGCCACGGCCTCCGGGTAGTTAAGTTTTAGTCCGCGCGCCTGCCGCCGTCGGGCGAGGTCGGCGGCGACCACGATCATGAGCTTTTCCTGCTCACGAGGCAGCAAATGCATGAGAATCCCTTCAACGGCCTGTGGGTCGGCGTGGGACCCACACTAGGCCCCTTTCGTTTCACCCACGTTTCGGAAGTGTCAGGTCCTGCTCCCAGCGGCGCCGAGCCGGGCGAGAATTTCATCGCTCGACTCGACCGGCTGGCGGTATGTGCTGGACAGGATGCGCAGCATGTCCGCGGCGTCCTGGCTGTCTTCCGACGCCATGGCGTCCTCCGCGTACGTGACCCGGATGTTGTGGGCGAAGGCGTCCGCCCCGGTCTGGGCGATGCAGTTGTGCGTGGAGACACCGGCCAGGACCACTTCGTCGGCGCCCCAGTTCCGCAGCCGGGACAGCAGGTTGGTGCCCATAAAGGCGCTGTCCCGCGTCTTGCTCAGCTGCGGCAGGCGGTCGGTGGCGAGCCCTGGCACAGCCTCGGCCTGCTTGCTGCCGCGGAAAATGAAGCCCTGGTCGTCGTCGAGCATGCTCAGGGTCCATGTGGACTTGTCCCGCTCGTGCTCGGTGCCAACCAGCAGCGCCTTGTGCCCGCTGGACGTGAATCCCTCCAGCAGCCTGTTGCAGGAGGTGACCAGCCGCTCTTTCTCAGCTGCCAGTTCCGGCGCTTCGAAGTACGCGTTCTGCATGTCGATGATGAGCAGGGCAATCATTGATCCACCTTTCGTGCACTACGAAGTCTAAGGGGCCGAGGCGCGGACCCTCAGCTCAAATTCTGCTTTTACATGCACGCTCCCGGCGGCCTTCTCGGTCCCCTCGATCCGGTCGATCAGCAGCCGCACGGACCGCTCGGCGATCTCGTCCATGCCCGGAGCAACCGTGGTCAGCGACGGGGACGAGAACCGCGCCTCATCGATGTCGTCAAACCCGGCCACGGCTGCGTCCCCGGGCACACTGACGCCGCGGAGCAGCAGTTCGTGCATGGCACCCAGAGCCAGGGCATCGTTCAATCCAAAGACGGCGTCGAAGGGCTTGCCGCTGTCCACGAGCCGTGCGACCGCCGACGAACCGCCGTCCCGGCGCCACTCCGCGGGCACGACCAGGGCAGGGTCAAAGTCGATTCCAGCATCTGCCAGCGCCTCCCGGTATCCGGCCAGCCGCAGTCCTGGCGAGCCCTCCCGGTCCGCGGGAGAGGCACCGATCACCGCAATACGACGCCGGCCTCCCGCCAGCAGGTGGGCTGTCATGGCCTTGGCTGCCCCGACGTTCTTCATGGTGACCAGGTCGAACCGGGGGTCGTCGATGTGCTCGCCGAGCATGACGAGCGGCTTGGTTCCGCGCCTGGCGGCGGCCACAGCGTCCGCGTCGAGCACCAGCGGAGTAAACAGGAGCCCGTCCGTCAGCTGGCTCAGGGATCCCTGCAGCGCAACAAGCTCGTTGGCCCGGGTGGCCGCCGACTGTTCGACCAGGACACGGTAGTCCCTGGCGGCTGCCGCGGTCATGAGCTTTGAAGCGAGCTCCGCGTAGTACGGCACGGAGAGGTCGGACACCACGAGGCCCAGCATCCGGGATTTTCCGGACCGCAGGCTCCGCGCCGTCAGGTTGGCCTCGTACCCAAGCTCGGCAATGGCGTCCAGCACCTTCTGCCGGGTGGCGGGCCTGATGAACTCATAGTTGTTGAGCACGTTCGACACGGTTTTCAGGGACACCCCGGCCGCGCGGGCAACATCGTTCATTGTCACGGCCATGCAGGGTCCCTTTCGCGGCAGACGTACCTCTCGGGCATCTCTCAGGTACATCGTTGCAGAATGCAGGCCGCCCCGCCCGCCAAGAATTTTCCAAGGTGGGTCCCCCACCCTTTCTGCATGGTCTCTTGGCTCTGGGGCCAGGCAACGGCGCCTGGTCCCAGCGACAACCGGCGGTGTCCGAATTAGCGGCGGCCACCGGCGGGACCGGTCCGGAAACGGTGGCCGCGCGGTGCCACTGCCCGGGGCGGCCGCCAAGTGGCGCGGCAGGACAGGGTGGGGAACGTTGCGGCTGAAGGGGGCCGAATTGTTGCAGGGTGCAGGGGGATCCGTCGAAGGATTGGCCCCGTCAGAACGGCAGTTTGCTCTTGTGGTCTCCCATCACGCCCGAACACCGTACCGGGGAACAGTTCCGCGGCACGGAGACGGGTGTCCCGAACCGGTCGGCAACGGGGAAAGCCGGGGTTCCGGCCTTGAGTTCCTGGCCCGGCTCGGTTCGGGACCCGTCCGCATCACTTCAGACGTTCTTGCGGACCTGGACGGCGTGGCGGGAGCGGTGGTGCTCTCCACGTGCAATCGGTTTGAGGTCTATTGCGACGTTGCTCCGGGCGCGGATCCGGACACCACCAAAAAATGCGTTCTGGACACGATCAGCAGCTGCTCGGCTGTGTCCGCGGAGGAACTCTGCCGGGCACTTGACTGCCTGACGGGCACCGCCATGACCGAGCACCTCTTCGCGGTGGGTGCCGGCCTCGACTCGGCTGTGGTGGGTGAACGGGAAATCGCCGGGCAGCTGCGACGCTCACTTGCCTCGGCCCAGGAGACCGGGTCGGCCAGCGGACCACTGGTCCGGCTCTTCCAGGCAGCCTCCCGTGCCGCCCGTGACGTTGGATCGCTGACGGCTCTGGGCGACGCCGGCCGCTCCATGGTGTCCGTTGCACTGGACCTGGCCCTGGCCAAACTGGGACGCCGGGACCTGTCCGGCCTGTCCGTGGTGGTCATCGGCACCGGCGCCTACGCTGGATCCACCCTTGCGCTCCTGGCGGCGAGGGCGTGCACGGCGGTGTCCGTGTTCTCCTGGTCCGGACGGGCCGAGGCCTTTGCGGCAGCCCGGGGTGCCACCGGCCTGACCCTGGGGGAACTGCCCGCAGCCGTCCGCGGGGCGGATGTGGTGATCGGCTGCAGCGGCCGCGGCCCCAGGCTCAGCGCCGAGGATATTCTGGCCTTCCGGCAGGGCGCTGCCGCTCCGCCGGTCGTCGTCGACCTCGCCCTCAGCCGGGACTTTGAACCGGAACTCGGCGAGCTGCCCGGGCTTGACCTCATCACGCTGGAGCATGTGCGCCTGGCCTCGCCGAGTGAACAAACCGACGTCGTCAGGCAGGCCGTTGAACTGGTCCGGCAGGCCGGCCTGAAGTTTGATGAGGACCGGCAGGCGCGGCTGCTGGATCCGGCGATCGTGGCGCTGCGCCAGCACATGCAGTCGGTACTGGCCGGTGAAGTGGCCAAGGTGAAGAGCCAGCACGGCTGCACGGCCACGGCGGAAGCGGTTGAATTCGCCCTGCGGCGGGTGGTGCGGCAACTCCTGCATGTGCCCACCTCGAGGGCGCGCGAGCTGGCGGCAGCCGGTCGGCAGGACGAGTACACCGCCGCCCTTGAAACGCTGTTCGGGCTGGACGTGACGGCGGGCGTGGAAGCGCCGGCGGCCGGCGCGAGCAGGACCAGGTCTGCAGAAGCAGAAAAGGCCCCGTCGGGATGCCCCGCACGGGAGCCGCAGGGCCTTCAGGTCCCGGAGGACACCCTGCCGGCAGCGAGTTAGCGGATTTGCCCGAGCGCGGCAGAGACATAGGGGGTCCCGGACATAAAAAATCCCCGGCTTCCTGTTGCCAGGAAGCCGGGGACTTTCCACTCTTCGCTAAAAGAGTGGGCCCTGTGGGGATCGAACCCACGACCCACGGATTAAAAGTCCGATGCTCTACCAACTGAGCTAAAGGCCCAAACTGCCTGCTGGAATGCGGGCCTCAACAGCCTGCAAGCGCGAAACAGCTCCAGTCCATTTCTGGACGTTTAATACTGTACCGCAGACGGTGGCGACTTCAGCACGGCGCCGCGCCGCCGTCGTCGAACGTGTCTTTGCCGGGTCGCGGCAAGGGTTTCGGCCTGCGGAGGGACGCTGCCCGGGCACTGCAGCGGACGCTCGATTCCGGTTCCATGCAGGAGTAGCGTGGGACCATGAGCCAGAAAGCAGGAACCAGCGGCCCGGGCGGGGCGGAGCGGCACCATAAACCGAAGCCTTTTGCGCCCATTGATTTCGAACCTTTCGCAGGCGGCGCCGATCCGGCGCGTGTCTCGGAAGCCGCGCACCTGGCCGCGCAGGCCCTGGTGCGCCACGGGCGGGACAGCGATGATCCCGTCATCACCAATCGGCTGGTCAAGCTGGCCGACGAGCAGGGCTTGGAGGCCATAGCGGAAATGTGGGCCGAAAGCCCGGCCCGGTCGCTGCCCGGCGCGCTGTGGCGGCTTTATGCCCTCCGCGCGGCAACAGTGCAGGATCCCGAGCGCATCTCCGTTTATTTCAAGGCGGGCAAGGACACCGCGCAGGTATCCAACGTGGTAGCCGGCGCGGCCGAGCCGCCTGGTGCCGATGAAATGAAGAACATGGCGGATGCCATCCTGTCCGGTGCCTTTGACGGCGACTTCGATGTGGCACTGGAGCGGTCCGCCGCGTTCTGCCGCGTGGTGGCGCTCGGCCAGGCCACGCTCGCGGACGGCGCGGAGCACTCCAACGAGAGCCATGCGCGCAAGCTGACGCGCAACTCCCACCTGCTCGTGAAGACCGCAGAGGACCTCGAACACGCCGCCAATGCCTGGCGGCTGGGTGAGCTCGACTGACCCATCAGGCCCGATCTGTCAATGTTGACTTGGCCCAGCCAAAGTAGAACACTGAAATAGGTGCCGAACCGCGAAACCCCCGGGCTTCAACATTTAGCCGCCTAGAGCGGCCTACCGCCGAGAGGCGTATCCGGTTCGGCACCATTTTTATGCCCCAACGCAGGTGCCGGTAAAGTACTGACTAGCTGCGGCTCGGACGTCAAGTCAAAACTCCCGCGGCGTCCCGCCCTGACAATCCTCCGGAGACCGGTACTCATGAAGCTGCGCCTTTTTCCCCAGGAACCCGCAGGCCTGAACCTTCTTTCGCAGCTCGCCCGGCAGATCGTCTTTGCCAGCGCCACCATGGCGGAAATCCTGGGCGCCCCGGCCACCGAACACAACCGGCTGGTGGAGGACATGCACAACCACGAGGCGAAGTCGGCCGAGCTGCACTTCGCCCTCCTGACGCACATGCGCACCAGCTTTGTGAATCCGCTCCCCCGCGAGGACATGTACGCCCTGTCGCAGAGCCTGAACGAAGCCATTGAAAAACTGGACGCCGCGGCCGAGCTGGTGGCGCTGTACAACCTGGACCGGCTGCCGAAGCGCGCCGCCGACCAGCTGGAAATCATCAGCCGGCAGGCCGAGCTGACGGCTGACGCCATGCGCCGCCTGAACAACCTGGACGACCTTGAGGACTACTGGATCGAGGTGCTGCGGCTGGCCAAACGGGCCGAACGCACGCACCGTGTGTGGGTCGCGGACATGCTCAAGGACATGAAGTCTGCCCAGTACGCCCGCAACCGGGACATCGCCAACCAGCTGGTGGACGTCACCAAGGACATGCGCAGGATCGCCACCCTGGTGGGCAGCATCATCGTCAAGGAATCATGAGGTGACGCTGTTCATCTTCGCCCTGGTGGTGCTCCTCACCGCGGCGTTTTCCTTCGTCAACGGCTTCCGGGACGTCTCCACCTCCGTGGCCCTGGCCGTGCGCACGCGCGCCCTGACCCCCACAGTGGCGGTGCTCCTGGCCGCGCTATTCAACCTCATCGGCGCCCTGCTGAGCGCCGGACTGGCGGTGGCCGTCAGCCAGAACTGGGTGGCCCTCCCGCCGGGGAACAGCGGCCTGACCATCATCGCCGCCGGCCTTGCCAGCGCGTGCGCCTGGGGCATCTTCCTGTGGTGGCGTGGCGTTCCATCCTCCTCCACGCATGCCCTGGTGGGGGGCCTGGCGGGAGCCGGAACGGCCAGCGTGGTGGTGGGCGGCAATTCCGTGGGCGGCGTGGACCAGTCGCTCCTGTTCCAGGTGGTCCTCCCCCTGGTCCTCTCCCCTGTCATTGCGTTCGTCGCCGCCTACCTGCTGGTGTTTCCCGTGACCTGGGCTGCCCGCTACACCCAGCCGAGCGTGGTCAACAAACGGTTCCGGTCCGCCCAGGCCATCGCCGCCGGCGCCGTCGCCTTTGGCCACGGCCTCCAGGACGGTCAGCGGGTCAGCGCTGTACTCATCCTGGCGCTGCTGGCGGCTGGCTACTCCGACGGCGGTTCGCTTCCGCTGTGGGTGGCGCTGCTGTCCGCAGCCACGATCACAGCGGGCACGATGTTTGGCGGCTGGCGCATCTCGCACACCATTGGCTACCGGCTCACCCGGATCGATCCGCTGCGCGGCGTGGTGGCCCAGGGCTTCAGTGCGCTCCTGCTGTTTGTTGGTGCGATCGGGCTGCACTGGCCCGTGTCCACCACCCACACGGTCACGTCCTCAGTGCTCGGCGCAGGTGAGAACCAGCAGTTCGCCACGATTCACCGCAAGCTGATGACCAGGATCCTGTCGCTGTGGGTCCTGACGCCGGCAGCCACGGCCGCGGGTGCCTTCGTCCTCGAACTGGCGCTGTCCCCGCTCATCGCCGCCTGATACAGCAGCGCGGTAATACAGCAACGCGGGGTCACTTAGCGCCCTTCCGGAGGTCCGGATTGGGCGCTAAGTGACCCCGCGTTGCTTTAGCGGAGCGGTGGTTGGGCCCACGCCGCCAAGGTTCCCTGGCCGAGCTTGCGAGGTTAGGGTGGCGGTGGTTGGGCCCACGCCGCCAGGGTTCCCTGGCCGAGCTTGCGAGGTTAGGGTGGCGGTGGGGCTTATCCGAAGCGGCCGGAGACGTAGTCCTCGGTGGCCTTCTGGCTCGGGTTGTTGAAGATGGTGCTGGTCTCGGCGAACTCGATGAGCTTGCCCGGCTTGCCGGTGCCCGCGATGTTGAAGAACGCCGTCTTGTCCGAGACGCGGGCGGCCTGCTGCATGTTGTGGGTCACGATCACCACGGTGTACTGGTCCTTGAGCTCGTTGATGAGGTCCTCAACGGCCAGGGTGGAGATCGGGTCCAGCGCGGAGCACGGCTCGTCCATGAGGATCACCTGCGGCTCCACGGCAATCGCGCGGGCGATGCAGAGACGCTGCTGCTGGCCGCCGGACAGTCCCGAACCCGGCTTCTCCAGGCGGTCCTTGACCTCGTTCCAGAGGTTGGCGCCGCGGAGCGAGCGCTCCACCAGGGCATCGGCCTCACCCTTGGAGATCTTCTGGTTGTTCAGCTTCACGCCGGCCAGGACGTTGTCACGGATGGACATGGTGGGGAACGGGTTGGGCCGCTGGAACACCATGCCGATCTGGGAACGCACCGTCACCGGGTCCACGCCGGGACCGTACAGGTTGTCGCCGTCGAGCAGCACCTCGCCCTCGACGCGGGCGCCCGGCAGCACCTCGTGCATGCGGTTCAGCGTGCGGAGGAAGGTGGACTTGCCGCAGCCCGACGGGCCAATGAACGCCGTGACGGACTTGGCCTCGATGTTGATGCTGACGTCCTCCACGGCCAGGAAATTGCCGTAGTACACGTTCAGGTCTTTGACGTCGATGCGCTTGGACATGATGTTCCTTAACTTGCTGGTATGAAATGAAGTCTAGAGCCCGGCCGCCCGGACCGGGGAGGAAAGGTGGCCGGTAGCGGCCCGGCCTAGCGGCCTGTCTTCGGGGCGAAGACCCGGGCAATCAGGCGGGCGCCAAGGTTGAGCAGCATCACCAGGATGATGAGGACCAGGGCCGCACCCCATGCCCGCTGCGACGACGCGTCGGGGTTGGACGGCGAGGTGGGGTTCAGGATTTGCGTGTAGATGAACGTGGGCAGCGAAGCCATCCAGCCGCCGAACACGTTGTTGTTGATGCTCGTCGCAAACCCTGCGGTCACCAGGATGGGGGCCGTCTCGCCGATGACCCTGGCGATTGCCAGGGTGACGCCGGACGCAATGCCGGAGATCGCCGTCGGAATGACCACCTTGAGGATGGTCCGCCACTTGCGGACGCCCAGCGCGTAGGAGGCCTCGCGGAGCTCGTTGGGCACAATCTTCAGCATTTCCTCGCTGGAGCGGACCACCACCGGGATCATCAGCACGGACAGCGCGACGGCGGCGACGGCGCCCGTTTTGGTACCGGGACCGACCACCGCGAAGAAGAACGCGGCAGCGAAGAGGCCGGCCACGATGGACGGGATGCCGGTCATGACGTCCACGAAGAATGTGATGGCGCGGGCCAGCGGGCGGTCGTTGCCGTACTCGACCAGGTAGATCGCCGTGAGGAGTCCCACCGGTACGGAGATTACGGTGGCCAGCAGGGTGATCTGCAGCGTGCCGATGAGGGCGTGGTAGATGCCGCCGAGTACCGGGCCGGTGCCTTCCGCGGCCCGGTTGTCGAAGACACCGGTGACGCCGTTCATCGAGGTCCCCAGGAAGCCGGGGTTCAGCAGGCCCGGAATGCCGTTGACCATGACGGTCCAGATGACGGAGATCAGCGGGAGCAGTGCCACGAGGAAGGCGCCCACCACGAGGCAGGTGGCCAGCTTGTCCTTGGCCTTGCGCGCACCCTCAACGGCGGCGCTCCAGCCGACGAGTCCCGCGGCGAACAGGATGGCGGACACAACTCCCCAGCCGAAGGCGTTGAATCCGATCAGGGCGAGGATGGCCGCCCCGAGGACCAGCGCGACGCCCAGGACCACGTAGGGGGCGTACTTGGGCAGCTGGCCCTTGGTCAGGGCGGACCGCTTGCGGACCGGGGTCAGGGTGGAGGTCATTTAGTTGGCTCCCGAGAATTCTTTGTGCCGGCTGATGATCCACCGGGCGATCATGTTGACGGCGAGGGTGATCACGAACAGGACCAGGCCCGCGGCGATCAGCGTGCTCACCTTGAGGCCGCTGGCCTCCGGGAAGTTCAGGGCGATCTCGGCGGCGATGGTCTGGTTGCCGGACTGGATCAGGCTGGCGGTCAGTGCGCCGGAGGACAGCACCAAGGCCACGGCCATGGTCTCGCCCAGGGCTCGGCCGAGGCCCAGCATGACGGCGCTGATGATGCCCGGGCGGGCGAAGGGCAGCACCGACATTTTGATCATTTCCCAGCGTGTGGCACCCAGCGCAAGGGCTGCTTCCTCGTGCAGCTTGGGGGTCTGGAGGAAGATCTCGCGGGACAGCGACGTGATGATGGGGATGACCATGACGGACAGCACGATGCCGGCGGTGAGGATGGTCTTGCCCGTGGCGGAGGCCGGTCCGTGGAAGATGGGCAGCCAGCCCATGTTCGCGGCGAGCCAGCCGTAGGCGGGCGAGATCTGGGGGGCCAGGAAGGCCGCGCCCCAGGCGCCGTAGATGACCGAGGGGATCGCGGCGAGCAGGTCGATCACGTAGCCGAGGCCGGACGCGAGGCCGCGCGGGGCGAAGTGCGAGATGAAGAGGGCGACGCCGATGGACACCGGCGTGGCGATGGCCAGGGCGATGATGGCCGCGATCAGTGTGCCGAGCACAATGGGCCAGATGTAGGCGAAGAAGCCCTCTCCGCCCTGGATGTCCGCGGCGGGGGCGGTAAAGGCGGGAATGGCCTGGATGACGAGGAAGAGAGCCACGCCGAACAGTACGGCAAGGATCAGGCAGCCTGCTGCGAGGGCCGCTCCGGAGAAGACTTTGTCCCCGGCGCGGCCGGCGCCTCGGGAACTGGTCAGGGAGGTGGTGGTCATACCCGGCCCTTCGGTGTTGGTGGTGCAGAGATATGGATCGTGCTGAAACCGCGTGTAACACGGCTAAGTTCCCCGCCCTGCCTGGCGGCTGGGCGGGGAACTTCGGCGTTCAGGTCAAAGGTTACGACTTGACCTTGATGGATTCGATGGCCTTGACGGCCTTCTCGGCCAGGGTGGCGGAGATCGGAGCCGACTTGGCGGACTCGGCAGCAGCCTTCTGGCCCTCTTCGGAGACTACGTAGGTCTCGAAAGCCTTGACCAGGTCGACGGTTTCCTTCTTGTCGTAGGTGGAGCAGACGATGTGGTAGGAAACCAGGACTACCGGGTAGGCGCCGGCTTCGGTGGTGGTGCGGTCGAGCTTGATGGCACCGTCGGTGTCGGCGCGGCCTTCAACTGCCTTGCCGGCGTCGACTGCCTTGGAGGCAGCTTCCGGGGAGATCTTGACGAACTCGGAACCGACCTTGATCTGGGCGATGCCCAGCTTGCCGCCAACGGCGGAGTCATCGGCGTAGGTCACGGCACCGGGGGTGTCGGTGACAGTCTTGACGACGCCGGACGTGCCCTTGGCGTTCTCACCCTTGAGGGATGCAGGCCAGATGCCGTCGGCCTTGTCCTTCCAGACGTCGGGAGCCGCAGCGGAGAGGTACTCGGTGAAGTTCTTGGTGGTGCCGGAGTCGTCAGAGCGGCTCACCGGGGTGACGGCGAGGTCCGGGAGCTTGGCGTCCGGGTTCAGGGCAGCAATGGCGGGGTCGTTCCACTTGGCGATCTCGCCGCGGAAGATCTTGGCAGCGGTGGGGGCATCCAGCTTCAGCTCGGTGATGTCCGGCAGGTTGAAGGCGATGGCGATCGGCGAGATGTAGACGGGGATCTCAATGGCACCCTCGGGGCCGCACACCTTCTTGGCGGACGCCAGTTCCTCGTCCTTCAGGTAGGCGTCGGAGCCGGCGAACTGTGCCGAACCGTCGAGGATGGCCTTGCGGCCGGCGCCGGAGCCGTCCGGGGAGTACTGCACGGTGGCGCCCTGGTTGGCGGAGGCGAAGTTGGTCTTCCAGACGTCCATGGCCGCGCCCTGCGCGGAGGAGCCGATGCCGGTCAGGGTGCCGGTTACCTTGGTGCCGGCGGCGGAGGCGCTGCCTGACGGGGCGGTGTTCGTGGCGTTGTCTGAACCACAGGCGGTGAGCGCGAGTGCGCCAGCGGCGATAACAGCGATTGCCGCGTGGCGGCCGAAGCGGAGTGCCTTCACTGGGTGTACCCCTTCCAGGGTTTTTCGATGCGGTGCGGACCGGAGACGTCCGAACGTGAGCTACGTACTTTTTGTACCTTCATTGAAGTTATGGGCCGCAGGTAACAAGTTTTGGGGTCCGAGGTGAACGGAGGGTTAACGACGGCGGGCCATTGGCTTACAGATACTGGGTTGCCATTGCGTTGGATGCGCCACAGTCGTAGTGGTTTCGTCACACTCTTAACAGCGTTAACAACCGCCCCACGTGGCACGATGGGGCTCATGGAAACGTCAGGTCAGCTTGAGGCACATCTGTTGGGCGCCGGGCCGTCGGACGCCGACACGGACCTGTACCGCAGGCTCAGTGCGGACGTTACCGCCGGCGTCGCTGTGGTTTCCACCCGGCTGCGGAACCGTGACTACGCCGCCACGGTAAGCGGCTTCCTCTCGGTTTCCTACGACCCGCCCACCATGCTGGTCAGCCTGTACGCGGAGTCCCGCATAGGCGAGGCCGTGGAGGAGTCAGGCACCTGGGCACTGAGCGTGCTGTCCGGCAAGCACCAGGGCACGGCGACGTGGCTGGCCAGTCCGGGGACACCGCTGCACGGGCTGCTGGCGCAGGTCCCCTTCCGCCGCGGACCGGCCACCGGAGCTGCGGTCATCGATGAGTGCCTCGCCTTCTTCGAGCTGCGCACCGTGTCGGTCCATTCCGCCGCCACGCACCTGCTTGTGGTGGGCGAGGTGGTGGCCATGGGCAGCGGCGCGGAACCTTCCGAGGCACCGGACCCGCTGGTGCATTTCGGCTCGGAGTTCCGCCGGCTGGCACCGTGAACCCGTTTTCGCAGTAATAAGGGTGCGTTCCGCCGGGACCCCGCGGAACGCACCCTTATTACTGTGGCGCTATTACTGTGGCGCTTGGGTTGGTTGAGGTCGACCGGCTACTCGAGGTGGATCGGCTGCGCCGGACGGCCGGCCGGGGCAGGCTGCCGGCCCCGGAGGAACCACGCCAGCAGCACCGTCCCCAGGACGGCGATGGCGGTGGAGACCATGGCCAGTCCGGGGACCGCCGGGAGGACAAGGAAGACGACGGCGGCTGCCACAGCCAGGGCGATAACCGTTGTTCTGGGCTGCTTCATGGAGACGATGGCCTGGACCAGCACGGCGCCGAGGACCGCGGGCAGCACGTAGAGCCGGGTCACGTTCATGACGGCAGGCGGGATAACGCTGATGAGCCAGCTTCCCAGCAGCCCCACGAAAATGGCGAGTGAGGCCAGGTGGACGGCGGCCGCACCGCAGATGGCCACGACGGAGGCCAGCTGGCCGCGGCGGGTTCCGGGCTTGGCACCGATGTTGGTCTGCGCGATCAGGGCGGCGGGCAGGAGCTTGTTGGAGATGTTGCCGATCATGAAGGCCTGGTACATCGCGGCCTGTCCGAGGATGGGGTAATACGTCAGCGGCTCCACGATCCAGATGATGCCGAACGTGGCGGCGACGGCGGCGAACGCGATCCAGAGCTGCGCGGGCGCGATGTCCAGTCCGCCGGCGAAGACGAGGTACAGGGGGCCGGCGACGGAAACCAGCAGGCCGGCGATCATGGTGGCGCGTCCCCAGCGCGAGGTGGTGCGGTCAAACTCGGCCATGGCCTGGTCCGTGGCGGCGGGTGCGGTGCTCGTGGCTGTCATGGTTCCTGTCCTTAACTAGGGGTGAACGGCAACTAGTGGCTAACTGCGGGCTGGTCCGGGTGGGGCGGTCCGGGTTGTGCCGGACATAGGGTCAGCCGGCGGACGTGAGAAGTGCCGCGCCAAGGGCGGCAACGATCGAGATGCCCAGGCCCCACTCCCGCAGCCAGCTCTTGCCGAGCGCCTTGGCCAGCAGCAGGGACAGCGCCATAACCGCGGCAGACACGGCGAAGGTGACCACATGGGTGCCGGACTTTGGCAGCTCCGTGAAGCCCAGGCACGCGAAGGCTCCGATGAGGGCCGCCGCGGGGACGATGGCCATGGCCGCCGGGTTGATGGCGCGGACCTTGGCGTCGCCGCGGCGGAGCAGCGGGGTGAGGATCAGCGTGGCGATCATCCACATGGCTCCGCCGATGCTCATGGCAAAGAACGCCACCGCGAACACGCTTTGGGTGTAGCTCCCGTCGCCAAGCTTGGCTCCCATGGTGCCTGCCGCGATGCCGGCGGCCGAGACGTCGTAGGCGGCAGAGCCGATCAGTCCGATCCGGGACAGCACGGCGGGTGCACCGAAGAGTGCCAACAGCGCGATGGCCACGAGCGAGACGGCGAGCGACGGTCCGATCGCGGAGACAGCACCGGACCGGAAGGACGTCCTGATGTCACCCGGTGTCATCTGCACCGAGGGCGCTGCCCGCCGCACTGCCCGGAGGAAGATCAGCGACTGGACCACGATGACGCCGAAGACACCGGCCACGCAGAGCCAGAGGACCGGGGCGTTGGCGATTGCAAGGATGTCCGTTGAGCCGGTGGGAGCCAGGGGTGCGTGCATGGGAGCCTCCTGTTTAGGGCCGCAGTGGGCCGGCGCTGCTGATGCCGCGGGCAAAACCGCTGCGTTGCGGAATCTGGACCTCCGACCGATCGGCCAGCAGGTTAGGAATACTGTCCGGGACGCCGGCCCAGGACGGCAAGGGATGGCGGAATCAGCCAAAATTCTGGCCGGATCAGTCACGGCGCGGATTCATTCGCCGATGCCTTCCGCTCACGCTCCCGGTCCTCCACACTTCAGGGAAATACATCCGCGCACTCTTCAACCGCCGCCCCAAGGAGCACCATGTCTGACGCCATCAGCGAACTTTCCGCCGTCGAGCTCACTGCCGCCATCCGGAACCGGGAGATCTCGGCGCGGGAGGTCCTCGACTGCCACCTCGAACGCATTGCCGAGGTGAACCCCCGGATCAACGCGGTGGTGACCCTCGACGCCGAGGGCGCCGCGAAGCTGGCAGCCCGCGCCGACGAGCTCACAGCATCTGGCGCTGACCTGCCGCCCCTGCACGGGCTGCCCCTGACCCACAAGGACACCAACAACACCGCCGGAATGCGCACCACCCAGGGCTCGGTGGTGCTGCAGGACTTCGTGCCGGCGAAGGACGACCTCATCATCGCCCGGCTCAAGGCAGCCGGCGTGGTCAGCACGGGAAAGACGAACGTTCCCGAGTTCGGGGCGGGCTCCCACACCTTCAACGACCTCTTCGGCACCACCACCAATCCGTATGCGCCGGCCCTCAGCGCAGGCGGAAGCAGCGGCGGGGTGGCCGCCGCCGTGGGTTCCCGTGTGCAGCCTATGGGTGACGGCAGCGACATGGGCGGCTCGCTGCGGATCCCGGCGTCCTTCTGCAACATCGTCGGCTTCCGCCCGTCCCAGGCCGTCATTCCAGTGCCGTCCGATATCAACGCCTGGTCCTGGCTGGGACGGACCGGCCCGATGGCGCGGACCGTGGAGGACATCGCGCTGTTCATGTCGGTCACCGCCGGACGGGATCCGCGCGTGCCCCACCCGCAGGCGGTGGATCCGGCAGACTTCAGGGCCGGGCTGGAGACGGACATGCGCGGGGTCCGGATCGGCTGGTCACGGGACTTTGGCATTGGTGTTCCGGTGGAACCCGAGATCGCGGACCACCTGGAACGCCAGCTCGCGGTGTTTGAGGAACTGGGTGCAGTGGTGGAGGAGGCGTGCCCGGATTTAAGCGAGGCGGATCTTGTCTTCGGCAACACGCGTGCACTGGATTTCGCGGCCGGCCTGGGCGGTCTGGTCGCCGAATCCGGCAAGCTCATCAAGCCCGAGGTGCGGTGGAACGTCGGCAAGGGCCTGGCTCTCACTGCCGAAGACATCATTGCCACCAACGCCGCCCGCACCCGGCTTGAATACAGCGTCCAGGAATTCTTCGGGCGCTTCGACATCTTTGCCAGCCCGTGTGCCCAGGTCCTGCCGTTCGATGCGTCCCTGCGCTACCCGCAGGAGGTGGCCGGCGTCCCGTCCGAAACCTATCTGGACTGGATGCGGTCGGCGTGCCTGCTCTCGGCCACGGGCCTGCCGGTGCTGAGCCTGCCGGCCGGGTTCAGCGGCTCCGGGCTGCCCATCGGGCTGCAGCTCGCCTCCAACCACTACACCGACGTGCAGCTGCTCCGCTGGGCAAGGGCGTTCGAGCAGCAGACCCGGTACGCCGCGGTGGCGCCGGACCTGGGTGGAATCAGGCCGGTGTCCGCGGCGGGCGCATGACGCGCCCGCCGCGTTTGCGGGCGTCCAGCAGTATGGATACGTCAACGCCCGAGGCCTGCGCCCCCCAGTCGGAAGCTGTTATCAGGCGGTACAGCGACGGCTGGTCGGGCACGGTCACGTCGGCCACGAGCTGGTAGTCGCCGGCGAGCGCTGCCGCGTAGCGAACGCTGGGCAGCCCGGCCAGGCTCCGGCCCAGCTGCTCCACCTCGTGCGGCGCGGCCCGGATCCACAGCAGGGCCTCGACGGCGAGCCCCAGCGCGGCGGGTTCCACCACCACGCGGGGCTGGACCTGGTTGTTGGCGAGCAGCCATTCGCAGCGCCGGCGGGCAGTTGCCTCCGAGACCCCGACGCGCCGGGCCAGCGCTTCAAAGCTGATGCGCCCGTCCGCGCACAGTGCCTCCACGAGCTCTGTGTCCTGGCGGTTCAGGGGCTGCCGCACCGCATACACGCCGGTGTCCGCAGCGACCGGCGAGCGCAGGGCGTCCGCCTGCTCCGCGGTGAGCATCTCCGGCCGCCAGCCCTGGATGGTCCGGAAGTACCGCAGCACCGGATAGCTCACGGAGTGCCGCAGCCCGATTGTGGAGGGCAGTTCGTCGGAAAGGATGTCCCCCATTCGGTCCGGATCCGTGAGGATCTCTGCCACGCAGTCGCCGTTGCCGTGACCGTGTAGACGAACGTGGTGTCGGGGCGCTGCGCCAGCGATTGCGCAGCGGCGCGGGCCGTGCCCGGCGTGCAGCGCATTTCCACCAGCATCGACGCCGGATGCGGCCGCACGGCGGCGACGGCAACAGCACCGGATTCCAGGAGCTGCGCCCCGCGGCGGGCCACGGTGCGCTCCGGCTCGCCCAGGACAGCGGCGATCTTGCGCCACGGGCAGCGGGGATCCAGCTGCAGGGCAGCCACAATCTGGCGCTCCAGTGAATCGAGCAGGATCATCGGCACTCCATCATCCGCAAACGGGCTTTCCGTCAGGGCTCCATTTCAGTATGGAACAGAGCCGCAGTCCGGGGGACGGAGCGAAGGCGGGCCAGCAGCGTCGCGGCGAGGAACGCCGTCGTAATTTCCAGGACGACAACGGCCAGCAGGCCCCCTGCGCCCGAACCCAAGGCGCCCCAACCCAAGGCGCCTGACCCCAGAAGCCCGGCGCCAGCCGCCGCTCCGGCGTGGGTGTGACCGGACGCCCCGCCCCCGGTAGAGGCGGAGCCGCCCAGCAGCAGGACGGCGTGCAAGGCAGTCATGGCCAGGGCACAGGCCATGACCTGGCGCAGGGCCTTCTCCCGGCCGCCGCGCCACAGGTGCACGGCGCACGGCAGGCAGACCCCGACCATCGCGAGCATCACGGCGCCCAGCCACGGTCCGTGGTGGTTTCCGGCGACCAGCCACAGGTGCACCACGCAGGACGCGGCGGTCACCAGCGAGACGGCACGGGAGTGCAGGACATGGCGGCCGGTGGCGAAAGAGCGGTTGCCGCGGATGGGTCCGGCGGTGCGGCCCCATCCCGGCAGCGCGGTCACGGCGTGAGCCTAGCCGTGGCAGGAGGAATCGGCCGGCTCCCCGGCGTCAGCGTGGCAGTGGCCTCCGGCCTGCACATTCGGGTTGGCGGGGACGTCCAGGACGGGGCTGCGGTCGAAGAAGCCTTCGGGGCGGAGCTTGAACCCGACGGTGTCCAC
Organism: Arthrobacter globiformis; assembly: GCF_046536215.2. Taxonomy (GTDB): domain Bacteria; phylum Actinomycetota; class Actinomycetes; order Actinomycetales; family Micrococcaceae; genus Arthrobacter; species Arthrobacter globiformis_E. The sequence continues at coordinate 2,613,548 of NZ_CM143421.1, forward strand.
CGGCATGATGGGCCAGTCCTCCACGCGCGGGAAGTGGGTCAGGCCGAAGGTGTGCCATACGACGATGTCCTGGCCGTCGATGTCGCGGTCCTGGGCGATGTAGGCGGGCAGGCCGGCGCCGCCGGAGTGCTGGTTGACGAAGTCGCCGGTCGGGTAGCGCTCGTCCGCGGCGTAGCGGGTGACCCACAGGTCCTTGGTGGCAAACGCGGCCCGCCGGGCGATGGAGGACCCGGGGTCGGCCATCAGGGTGGGCTGGTTGTGCGCGTGCAGCTTGTAGCCCACCGGCTCGCCCAGGCGGTTGCGGGATTCGGGGTTGGAGATGATCCAGGTCCGGCCGGTGCGGGCATCCGCCTCACGGACCGCCTCGGACTCGCGCGCGAGCACGATGCGCTTCCGGGTGAAGGCGTTGCCGCGCTCGTTGCCCGGGCCCATGGCCTGGCGGACCACTTCTTCTTCCTCCACCCTGTTGGTGAAGCCGTCGATGGCCATGTCCAGGCGGGCGCTGAAGATATGCTGGTGGAACGGCGCACCCAGGCCCGGCGCGAGCTGGGAGATGTTGTCCGAGCCGCCTTCCGGGAACGCGGACGTGAAGACGACGCCGGTGGCCTTGGCTTCGAATTCGATGGTGCCGTCGAGGTAGAGGTACCAGTAGAAGCCGTAGTCGTAGTTGCCGATGGTGGTGAAGAAGGAGATCACCAGGCGGCGGTTCCGGCGGGTGTAGTTGATCCCGGTCCAGAGGTCGCTGTGCTTGGCCAGGATGCCCCAGTCCTCCTCGTGCATGCAGATGCCGTTGCGGATCTCGCGGGGATTGCCGAAGGCGTCACTGATGACCGGGCTGAGGTAGGTGATGTCGCCGAGGCAGTCGCAGCCCAGTTCCAGGGAGTTGGCGTACTGGCCCACGAGGTACTCCCCCGTGTCGAAGTAGTTCTGCCAGGACCTGATCGGGGACGGATCCCCGTACGGGACCACCATCTCGGCGATCGACGCACGGTTGATGATGGGCCGGAGCCGGTCCCCATCCCGGAAACCGATGTTGTGCAGCACCACGCCCTCGCGGACGTCAAAGCCGACATCCAGGCTCCACTTCTCCCACTCGATGTGGTTGCCGCCGGTCACCGTGAAGCTGGGGCCTTCGGGCTGGGTGATGCTGATCGGCTTCTGCGTGGTGCGGAGCGGACCCGTGAGCTCGGGATCGGTGTAGTTGCCGTGCTCTGCCGGGACCGGGAAGACGCCGGTATCCATCACCTGGGTGACTTCCTTGCTCACTACGTCCACATAGGCCACCAGCCCGTCCACCGGGTGGGCCCAGGCGCTGTCCTCCGGGAAGTCCTGCACAAAGGCGAGCCCGCGCAGGATCCGGCGGCCCTTCTCTTCCGCGTACTCGAAGACCCCGGCGGACAGCGGCGCAACCCGCACCTTGCTGACGTCCAGGTTCCGGGCGGCCAGGGCCTTCAGCCACCGCTCATCCGTAGCCAGGAGCTGCTCCACCACCTCGAACTCCTCTTCCAGGACCGGCAGTTCGCCGGTGGCCGCGGTATCGATTTCGACGGCGGAGATCACCGTGCCGCTGGTGACCGAGACAGTGACGTCCTGGGGCCGGGCGCCGGAGACATCGTGGATGAAGATCCGGAACCGGCGGTCCTCTGCCTCACTCCCGGCACCGCGGGCGATTGCGCTTCCGCGGGAAGGATCCAGCAGGCCCAGATAAGCAATGCGCTTCTCCGGACCAAGGAGGCCGCCGGAGCGAAGAATGCCCTGCACCTCGCTGATGTCCGCGGCCGAGGCAAGGCGGAACGGGCTGGCTGTTTCTGTCATGGAGAGCGTCATAGCGGCCTTTGTCCGGGACCCTGGCGGGTCGGATTTTTATTTTCTATAGTTGTAGAGAATAAGCGAACGTAAGATGGCTCACAAGAGTCTGGGCGAAAATATTTATCGGGGAGCGGCCGCGTGCCAAAGATTGTTGACCACGACGAGCGCCGCTTGGAACTCGTCGATGCGACCTGGCGGATCATCGCCAGGATGGGAATCGAAAGCGCCACAATGCGGGAGATCGCCACCGAGGCGGGCTTCGCCAACGGGGCGCTGAAGCCATACTTTCCCACCAAGGACACGCTGCTCACCTTCGCGTTCGGCCACGTCTTCAACCGGACCAACGAGCGCATCGCCGAAGTCACCTCGGGGCTTTCGGGGCTGGCGGCCCTGCGGGCCTTCTGCATCGAAGTGCTCCCGCTGGATGAGGAACGCATCAATGAAGCACGGATCGTCATACCCTTCTGGCAGAAGGCCATCAACGATCCCGGCAAGGCGCAGATCCACCGGGAATCGATGCAGCAGTGGCTGGATACGATCCGGCGCCACCTCGCCGAGGCCAGGGATACCGGGGATGTGAGCACCGCCGTCGATGACGACAGCCTCGCCGGCCAGCTGCTCAACATGCTGCTGGGCGCCCAGATCGCGGCGGCGCTGCTCCCAGAAGGCCAGACAGAGCTCGGCCTGGACAGACAGCTTGAGGCATACCTTTCCCTGCTGACGGGCCCGCATTGAGCAAGAACAACCAGGAGACAGCGGCTGTGACCATCCCACAGGAAATCGATACTCCGGACATCATGATCGACGTCGACATCCTCGACCGGAATATCGAGCGGATGGCGTCAGCCGTCCGGGAACGGGGCCTGGGCCTGCGGCCGCACGCCAAAACCCACAAGATTCCCGAAATCGCAGCCCGCCAGATGGCGGCCGGAGCTTCCGGGCTGACGGTGGCAACCATCGGCGAGGCTGAGGTGTTCGCCGCCGCCGGCGTCAACAACCTCTTCATCGCCTACCCGCTCTGGATGTCTCCGCAGAAGGCCGAGCGGCTCCGGCGCCTGTCACAGGCTGCGCAGATCGCCGTCGGCGTGGACTCGGTGGAAGGCGCAACGGCGCTCGGGTCCGGCCTGGGAAGTGCCGCGCCGAGCATCAGCGTCCTCGTGGAGGTGGACAGCGGCCACCACCGCAGCGGCGTGCACCCGGGATCCGTCGCGCCGGTGGCCGAAGCAGCGGCGCGCGCCGGGCTGAAAGTCGCGGGAGTCTTCACCTTTCCGGGGCACAGCTACGCACCGGGCATGCCGGTCGAAGCGGCCAGGCAGGAGCAGCAGGCCCTGAATCAGGCGTCCGAGGTTCTGACGGCGGCAGGATTCAACGTCACCTGCCGCAGCGGCGGTTCCACCCCGACGGCGATGCTGACCGAAAACTCGGCCGCCACCGAGGTGCGCCCGGGCGTCTACGTCTTCGGCGACGCCCAGCAGCTGGAGCTCCAGCGGTGCGCCGCCGAGGACATCGCACTGACAGTGGCGGCCACCGTGGTCAGCCACCACGCAGCCGCTGCGGACGGGCCGGCACGTTTCATCATCGACGCCGGCAGCAAGGTTCTCGGCAGCGACCGGCCCGCGTGGGCAAGCGGCTTCGGGCGGCTGATGGACCATCCCGAGGCCCGGATCACCGCACTGTCCGAACACCACGCGACAGTCGAGTGGCTTGAGCCCGACACCGTACCGGCCATCGGGCACAGGCTGCGGGTCATCCCCAACCACGTATGCCTCGCAATGAACCTGGTGGACGACGTCGCCGTGGTCCGCGGCGGCGAACTCGTGGACCGCTGGGTGGTCGCGGCCCGGGGCAAGAACAGGTAAAGGGCCGGACGGCTTGTGTTTCCGGAATCTTTTTTCGCCATGTGTTGAAAAAAGATGACAGGGCAGGATTTCGCCGCTAACCTGAAATGACTGTGTTCCACGACACAGTGTTGGGGACCCGCAACAGACAGCCAACCGGCGTCAGGAATGTTCATGCCAGCAACCACAGCCCGCCCCGCGGACCAGAACCTCACCTCCAGCGTGGCCACCTCCTTTGACCACTGGCGGCACCTCGTCGCGCAGTCGTTCGTGCCGCTGGCCGCCGAAACGGACCGGCCCGAGGAGTTCCGCGGCCGCATGCGCTCGAGGGTGCTGGACCGCACGTGCATCGTGGAAGTTTCGGCGTCGGGGCACAGCGTCCACCGCACTCCGGCACTCCTGGCACAGTCCGACCAGCGCTATTTCAAGCTCAACCTCCAGCTGGAGGGCACCGGGCTCCTGATCCAGGACAACCGGGAAGCCGTACTCCGCCCCGGCGACCTGGCCATCTACGACACCAACCGCCCGTACACGCTGGCGTTCGAGGATGCGGCGCGCATGATGGTGGTCATGTTCCCGCACGATTCCCTGTCGCTGCCGCCGGACTATGTGGGACAGCTGTCGGCCGTCCGCATGCCCGGGGAATCCGGACTCGCGGGCATCGTGGGACCGTTCATCACGCAGCTCGCCGGCAACCTGGACGCGCTCAGCGGGCCCAGCGGTTCCCGGCTCGCTGCCAACACCCTGGGTCTCGTCGCCACCATGCTCCACTCGGAACTGGATCTGGCTGCGGACAGCATGAAGCCCCAGGCGCTGCTGGCCACCTCGGTCCGCGAATACATTGATGCGAACCTCGCTGACCCGCAGCTGTCGCCGGCCAGCATTGCCGCCGCCCATTTCATTTCCACCCGCCACCTGCACAACGTCTTCCACGAGTCCGGCAGCACCGTTGCCAGCTGGATCCGGAGCCGCCGGCTGGAACGGGTCCGCCGGGACCTTCGGGATCCGCTGCACTCCGGCTCCTCCGTGGGTGCCGTGGCGGCGCGGTGGGGATTCCTGGACGCGGCGCACTTCAGCCGCACGTTCCGGGACGCCTTCGGCGAATCACCCAGCGACTGGCGCCGGGGCGCCTAGATCAGACTCTGCGCCTAAGCAAGCCGGGGCCTAGATCAGACCCTGCGCCAGCATGGCGTCCGCCACCTTGACGAAGCCGCCGATGTTGGCGCCCAGCACGTAGTTGCCGGGGTCGCCGTACTCATCCGCGGTGGCGGCACAGCGGTGGTGGATTCCCACCATAATGTCCGTGAGCCGCTGTTCCGTGTGCTCGAAGGACCAGGAGTCGCGGCTCGCGTTCTGCTGCATCTCGAGCGCCGACGTGGCCACACCGCCGGCGTTCGCGGCCTTGCCCGGCCCGAACAGCACCCCCGCCTCTTGGAACACCGCCACGGCGTCCCGGGTGGAGGGCATGTTGGCGCCCTCGCCGACGGCGACCAGGCCGTTCCGCACGAGCCGCGCGGCAGCACCGCCGTCGAGCTCGTTCTGCGTGGCGCACGGCAGGGCGACGGTGGCGTCGACGTCCCAGACGGAGCCCGCCTCCACGTAGGCGACGCCGGAACGGCGGAGAACGTAGTCCTTGAGTCGGCCGCGCTCCACTTCCTTGACCTGCCGGAGCAGCCCGACGTCGATCCCCGCCTCGTCCACGATGTATCCGGAGGAGTCGGAGCAGGCCACGACATTGGCGCCGAGGGCCTGGGCCTTCGCGATGGCATTGATGGCCACGTTGCCGGAGCCGGAAACCACCACGCGCTGCCCGTCGAACGATGAGCCCCGCGTCTTGAGCATCTCTTCCGTGAAGATCACGGTGCCAAAGCCGGTGGCCTCCGGCCGTACCAGCGAACCTCCCCAGGAGATGCCCTTGCCGGTCAGGACGCCTGATTCGTAGCGGTTGGTGATGCGTTTGTACTGCCCGAAGAGATACCCGATTTCGCGTCCGCCCACGCCGATGTCGCCGGCCGGCACGTCGGTGTACTCGCCGATGTGGCGGTAGAGCTCGGTCATGAACGACTGGCAGAACCGCATGACTTCGGCGTCGCTGCGGCCGCGGGGGTCGAAGTCGGAGCCGCCCTTGCCGCCGCCGATCGGCATGCCGGTGAGCGCGTTCTTGAAAATCTGCTCGAAGCCGAGGAATTTCACGATCCCGAGGTAAACGGAGGGATGGAACCGGAGGCCGCCCTTGTACGGGCCGAGCGCCGAGTTGAACTCCACGCGGAAGCCGCGGTTGATCTGCACCCGGCCTGAATCATCCGTCCACGGCACCCGGAAGATGATCTGGCGTTCGGGCTCGCAGAGCCGCTCCAGGATGGCGGCTTCAAGGAACTCCGGGTGCCGGTCATGGACCGGGCCGAGGCTTTCGAACACCTCGACCACCGCCTGGTGGAACTCGGCTTCGCCCGGATTCCGCGCCAGCACCGTATCCCTGACAGCCTCCAGCCGTGCGTCCATGAAACGTCCTATCTTCGGCGGCCGGCGGCGCAGTCCGCCGTCCTATGGTTGAGCTTTCAACCTAACCGATTAAGACCGCGGCCGGATAGGCAGGCGGGGATTCATCCCTTATTCTCCGTATTGTGACAGTAAAGTTCCACATTATGAGAGATGGTTTACCAATGTCTTTCCCCAGGACGGCCGGCTGATGGCCTATGTCTGCCTTCTGCTCTCAGGCGCCGCGCTGCTGATCAACGGGCTCGCCACCCTGGGAGCCCTCCCCCGCCGGGATGCGGCCGTGCTGAGCCTGCTCATCGGCAGCCTTCAGCTGGTCCTGGGCATCACGTATCTGGGCGTCACAGCTCCCGGCGTTACGGCTCCGGAGCCCGACGGCGGAGTGCAGCTGCTGCTTTCGGCGTCCGGCATGTTCCTGTTCGGCCTGACCTACGTTTACGTCGGGCTGGAGTTCTTGCTGGGGCTGGGGTCCAGGGGCCTTGGCTGGTTCTGCGGAATGGTGGCCGGGTGCGGCCTCGTGCTCGCCGCGGCCTGGTTCCCCGGGGATCCGCTGCTGGCGGTGCTGTGGCTCTGCTGGTCCTACCTGTGGATGCTGTTTTTCGTCTCGCTGGCGCTGGGCCATAGCCGGCTGTCGCCGCTGATCGGCTGGTCCCTGGTCCTGGCCAGCCAGGCGACCGCAACGGTGCCGGCCCTGCTCGGGATCACCGGGCAATGGCCCGGCGGCACCGCAGTGGCCGGCGGAGCCGCGGCGTCTATCGCGGCGCTGCTCGCCCTCGCCGCCGGGCTCGCCAGACGGGACGCCCGAGGGGATGCCCGGCGGGACGGCGGGCTGGAAGGCCAGCCCGCCGCCGTCGTCGTTATCCCTAACGAGCCGTGCGGGACAACGGGACGTTAGTTGCCGCTGACGGCCGCTTCATCAGTGAACGGAAGCCCCGAGGTGCCGGCCCGTTTCTCCACCGCGATTTCCGCCACCACTCCGGCCACGAACATGACGGGCACGGCAACCAGCAGCCCGACGGCCGTTTCGGCGCTCCCGCCGATCAGGGACGTGAAGTTGCCGACCACCAGGTAGAGGACCCACGCCAGCAGCAGCGAAGCAAGGGCCGGCGCGATGAGGGTCTGCCAGAGCTGTCCGGGCACCCGTTCGCGGCGGAAGAACGCGACGACGGCCAGGGAGCAGAGCATGTAGAGCACCAGCAGCGCAGCCACGGCGAGCCCGCTGAACCACGAGAAGAGCGTCAGTACAGGGTCCATTCCCAGGACGGCGAACGGGCCCACGAGCAGCACGGCCACCGCTGTCTGGACCCAGGCCGCGGACGCGGGGGCGCGGTGCTTGTTGGTCCGCGCCAGGACAGCGGGCAGGGATCCGCGCAGGGCCAGCGAGTGGAGGTAGCGGTTGATGCCGTTGTGGAAGGCGATGATGCCTGCAAGCAGGGAGGTCACCAGGAGGATCCCGGCAGTCACGCCGGCCCACGGGCCGAACAGCTCGACGAGCGGACCGATCACGAAGGAGGTCGCGTCGCCCGACTCCAGGGCGGCTCCGGCGGCGTCGATCACGTGCGAGGGCCCGTAGAAGCTCACCAGCATCCACGTGATGAAGGAGAAGAACACCGCGATGATACCCACGGAGAGGTACGTTGCCCGCGCCACCGTCCGGTGCGGATCCTTGGCCTCGGCCGAGTAGATGGCCGTCGATTCGAAGCCGAACATGGAGGCAACGGCGAACATGATGGCAACGCCGGGAGCACCGCTTGCGATCGCTTCAGGGGAGAAGGAGGCTGCCATGTTGAGGCCCTCCGGGCCTCCGCCCTTCAGCAGGACGGTGAATCCGAACAGCAGCAGAATCGCCACTTCCAGGCCCACCAGGACTGCCAGGACGCGGGCGCCGAGTTCGATGTTTTTCGAACCAAGCACCTGCACGCCTGCCATGGTGGCAACGGACAGTAGCCACCAGGGAACGGCCACACCGGCGGATCCCAGCAGGCCGGAGAAAGCCGCGCCATACAGCCCGTACATGGCGGCCTGTACCGTGCTGTAGGCGAGCAGCGCCAGCCAGGCGGCGCCTGTGCCTGTCTTCCGGCCGAAGGCGGCGGTGATGTAGGCGTAGAAGGCGCCGTTGGCCTGCACCTTCCGGCTCATGGCCACGAAGCCGACGGCGAAGATGACAATGACGATGCCCACGACGAGGTACGCACCGGGTGCCCCGGCGCCATTGCCGAGTGCAGCCGCGAGGGGCGCTGCGCCGACGATGCCGGTCAGCGGGGCCTGGGCCGAAAGAACGAAAAAGAGAATGCCCAGGACGCCGATGCTGCCCGCGCGGAGGGCGGTGGACTGCTCCTTGCGCGGATTTGCTTCTGCAGTCCGGGACTCGGAATTTGAAATACTCATTGGATCCTTCTTAACGGTCATGAGCGTTGGAGAGGGGTGCCGGCAATGGCCTCGCACCGCTGAATCCAGCTTGGCAGTCCCGGCCGGACAGGGCTTGTCTGGCAGCGATCAGTTGTTGTGCCTCAGCGCACTGGTCGGCTGCCGCGGTCTTTATTCGGCGCGGTCTTTGTTCAGAGGGTCCCGCGGCGGCAGCGTGCCGTCAAGCAGGTTGCGGCCACTGGCCCCCCGCGTGCCGCTGCGGGCCCGCGTGCCACGATGGGCCGCCGTGAGACCATGTGTCCATGAGCAGCGATCCCGCTCTGGATGTGAGCGCCCGGACCGGCCGGAGCTCGCGGTGCTTATCGCCGAAGCCGCCAGCCACGCGGCCGGGATGTGGGCCGCGCACCGCGGGCTCGGCTGAGGCGGCACCCGGGAACAAGCTCCCGGAACAACAGAACAAGCCCGTGGAACAACAGAGTCCGGATCCCTTGGCGCAAAGGATCCGGACTCTGGTGTTCTGGTTCTGGCGTTCTGACTCTGTTGTTTCGACTCCGGTGTTTTGGGGAGTGGCAGGTTCCTACACCAGGTTGGCGACCAGCCCCGAGCCGGCGGACTGCAGCGTTTCGGCCGGAGGCGCTTCGGTCTGACCCCGCTCAGCCCGGCGGGCCGGGAGGATGCCCGCGAAGAACTCCCCGAGCTCCGCCGTCGCGGTCAGCGGCAGGACGTTCGCCACGTACTGGTCCGGGCGGACAACCACCACAACGCCGCCACGGTCCACGCCGCGCAATTCGAAGATGTCGGCGTTCGGGTCGGTGCCGTAGACCTTCTCGAGGTTGGTGAGCCTGAACGGCCCTACCTCCGGCTTGAACACTGCCGGAACCGCGTTGATGTCGATGCCCCGGTGATCCTGCTGGTAGATGACCTTCACGTCGAACCAGGCATCGGCGTCGGCACCCTCCGGCGTGGCGGCCAGCGGGGACTCCGGCGAGTTCGCCAGCCACTGCGCGAAGTCAGCGGTCGGCGAGGCGGCGCCGGCCTCGGCGGCGTCGGCGAACACGTAGATGCGCCAGCGACCGTCGGCCGTTGCCTGGTGGCCCAGCTGCAGCGGGTTGGTGTCGCAGACGCGCTGCACCGGCGCGGACTTGAAGCGCTTGCCGGTCGGGAATCCCGCGGCCAGGCCGGCGTGCTTGGCCTCGGCCACGATCATCGACGGCGCGTACTCGGTCATGAAGCCGGCCGGGAATTCGGCGGTGCGCACGTAGAAGTCCTCGAGCTCCGAGGGATCGTCGAACTCCTCGGGCTTCTTGGCCATCAGGGTGGACCATTCCTTGTCGAAGTCGATGAGGTTCTTCGCGACCACCTGGCGCTCAGCGGAGTAGGTGGCGAGCAGCGACTCCGGGCTGCGGCCCTCGAGCACGTGGCCGAGCTTCCAGCCGATGTTGAAGCCGTCCTGCATGGACACGTTCATGCCCTGGCCGGCCTTGGCGCTGTGGGTGTGGCAGGCGTCGCCGGTGATGAACACGTGCGGCGTGCGGGTGTCCCGTTCGGCGGGCAGGACGTCGTCGAACCTGTCGGTGAGGCGGTGGCCCACCTCGTAGACGCTGTGCCAGGCGACGTTGCGGACGTCGAGGGTATAGGGGGTGAGGATCTGGTTCGCGTGGGCGATGATCTGCTCGATGGTGGTCTTGCGGATGGCGCCGTTGTCGTTTTCCGGCACGACGCCGAGGTCGACGTACATGCGGAACAGGTGGCCGCCCTCGCGCGGAATCAGCAGGATGCTGCCGCCGTCGTGGGACTGGATGGCGCACTTGGTGCGGATGTCCGGGAAGTCGGTGGAGGCGAGGACATCCATGACGCCCCAGGCGTGGTTGGCCTGGTCTCCGGCGAGCGTGCAGCCGATGGACTCGCGGACCCTGCTGCGGGCGCCGTCGGCACCCACCACGTATTTGGCGCGCACAACGCGCTCCTGGCCTGCCAGTTCACCGGTGGTGTGCACCAGCGTCACGGTGACGGGGTACTCCCCCGCCTCCGCAACCTCGAGGTTGCGGAACTCGTAGCCGTAGTCGGGGGTCATCCGGGTCGGGGAAAAGGCCATGACCCGGGCGAAGTAGTCCAGCACGCGGGCCTGGTTGACGATCAGGTGCGGGAATTCGCTGATGCCCATCTCATCGTCGACCGCGCGGGCGGCACGGTAGATGTGCTTCGGGTTCTCCGGGTTCGGCTTCCAGAACGCCATCTCCGTGATCCGGTAGGCCTCAGCGGTAATCTCCTCGGCAAAGCCGAAGGCCTGGAAGGTCTCCACGCTGCGGGCCTGGATGCCGTCGGCCTGGCCGATTGCGAGGCGTCCGGGGCGGCGCTCCACAATGCGGGTGGTGATGTCCGGGAACTGCGACAGCTGGGCGGCGGCGAGCATGCCCGCGGGACCGGAGCCCACGATGAGCACGTCGACCTCGTCAGGCAGCTCTTCGGGGCGGTTGATGCCGACGCCGGCGGCCGGCTGGATGCGCGGGTCACCGGAAACGTAACCGTGGTGGTGGAACTGCACGGGCTTTCCTCACTTCACTGTGTGGCTGGCTTACGCCATTCTTTGTGTTCTATATCAGAACAGATGGTTCGATAATAGAAACTGTGGTTATGCTTCAGTACTGTACGTCACACATGACCCGGGTTACAAGAAGTCCCCCGCCGCGAAAAACAGGGGTTGACGAACTCGCCGGAAGCGGTCCAGTATGTTTCGTATACGATTTCGTACCTGATGAGGAGAACGCTTTGGAGCAGGTCAACGACGACACCTTTGCAGCAGCGCGCAAGGTGATCGCGGTGCACATCAACTACCCCAGCCGGGCAGCCCAGCGCGGCCGGACCCCGGCGCAGCCCTCCTACTTCCTGAAGCCGTCGTCGTCGCTGTCCCTGACCGGTACCGCCGTCGAACGCCCGGCCGGCTGCGAACTGCTCGGCTATGAGGGCGAGATCGCCATCATCATCGGCAAGGCCGCCCGCCGCGTCGAGGTCGGGGACGCGTGGAGCCACGTCGCCGCCGTTACGGCCAGCAATGACCTGGGCGTGTACGACCTCCGCTACGCGGACAAGGGCTCCAACCTCCGTTCCAAGGGCGGCGACGGCTTCACCCCCGTCGGCCCGGCACTGATTCCGGCAGACGCCGTCGACCCCGCCAAACTGCGCATCCGCACCTGGCACAACGGCGACCTGGTCCAGGACGACACCACCGAAGACCTGCTCTTCCCGTTCGCCCGGCTCGTGGCGGATCTGTCCCAGCTGCTCACCCTCGAGGAGGGGGACATCATCCTCACCGGCACGCCCGCCGGCGCCTCCGTCGCCGTACCCGGCGACGTGCTGGAGGTGGAAGTCAGTACCGTCGGTTCGAACGGCAGCGACGGCGGGCTGAGCACCGGACGCCTCACCACCACCGTTAAGGAAGGTACGACGGCGTTCGCTGACTTTGGTGCCCAGCCGAAGGCCGATGATCTGCAGCGGGAAGAGGCGTACGGGTCGCGGGAAGCGGCAGGGCTGCCGGCTACTTCTTCAGAGACTGCCGCCTCCGTCCTGAACCCGGAGCTGAAGGCCAAGCTGGAGAGCGTCTGCACCGCCACCCTGTCCTCCCAGCTGCGCAAGCGCGGCCTGAACAACGTCAGCATCGACGGTCTCACCGCCACCCGCCCGGACCGCAAGGTGGTGGGCCTGGCCCGGACCCTGCGCTACGTGCCCAACCGCGAAGACCTCTTCAAGACGCACGGCGGCGGCTTCAACGCCCAAAAACGCGCCATCGACTCCGTCAACGAGGGCGAAATCCTGGTCATGGAAGCCCGCGGCGAGAAGGGCACCGGCACCATCGGCGACATCCTGGCCCTGCGCGCCCAGGTCCGCGGCGCCGCCGCCATCATCACCGACGGCGGGGTCCGTGACTTCTCCGCCGTCGCCGCCATGGAACTGCCCACCTACTACTCCAACCCGCACCCCGCCGTCCTCGGCCGCCGCCACATCCCGTGGGACACGGACATCACCATCGCCTGCGGCGGCACCACCGTGCAGCCCGGCGACATCATCGTGGCCGACGCCGACGGCATCCTGGTGATCCCGCCGGCCATCGCCGAGGAAGTGGCCGACGACTCCATCGCCCAGGAACGCGAAGAGGTCTTCATCGCCGAAATGGTGGAGCAGGGACACAGCGTGGACGGGCTCTACCCGCTCAACGCGGAATGGCGCGCCAAGTATTTGGAATGGGAAGCGATGGGAAGCAGGCAAGGCCAATGACTGAAACAGTCGCCGCCCCCGCGGGCATTTCTGAAGGCACCGCGGGCAGCAAGTCCGAACAGGCCTACCAGGCCATCAAGGCCCGGATCGTGGAAGGCACTTACACGCCCGGTTACCGGCTGGTCCTGGCCGCCATCGCCAAGGACCTCGGCTTCAGTGTGGTCCCGGTCCGCGAAGCGATCCGCCGGCTCGAGGCCGAAGGCCTGGTGAAGTTCGAACGCAACGTCGGCGCCACGGTGGCGGGCATCGACCCCACCGAGTACCTCTACACGATGCAGACCCTGAGCATCGTGGAGGGTGCGGCCACGGCGCTGTCCGCGCCGCTGGTCGGCGAGGCGGACATTGCCCGTGCACGCGCCGTGAACGCCGAGATGCGCGACTGCCTGCAGCACTTCGACCCCGTCCGCTTCACCCGGCTCAACCAGGACTTCCACAGCGTCCTGTTCGAGCACTGCCCCAACCCGCACATCCTGGATCTTGTCCACCGCGGCTGGAACCGGCTGGCATCACTGCGGTCCTCAACGTTCCGCTTTGTTCCCGGCCGGGCCCACGAATCCGTGGACGAACACGAGGCCCTGCTCCGGCTCATTGAAACCGGTGCCGACGCCGACACAATCGAAAAAGCAGCACGACTCCACCGCAGCGCCACCCTGGACGCATACCTCTCCCAAACCAACGCGGGGTCACTTAGCGCCCAATAACGGCCCCGCATTCGGCTGTAACTGACCCCGCGTTGCTCTAGACAGTAAGGAAAACCAACGATGACGACCCCTGTAGAAACGGCAGCCAAGCACTACGTTCCCGAGGACCTGCCCACCCACATCCAGCACTTCATCAACGGCAAGTTCGTTGATTCCGTGGGCGGGAAGACCTTCGACGTCCTGGACCCGGTCTCCAATCAGAACTACGCCACCGCCGCGGCAGGCCAGAGGGAAGACATCGACCTCGCCGTTGCCGCAGCACGCGAGGCGTTCACCAGCGGCCCGTGGCCCAAGATGAAGCCCCGCGAGCGCGCCAAGGTCCTGAACCGGATCGCCGACGCCGTCGAGGCCCAGGAAAGCCGCCTCGCCGAACTGGAAACCTTCGACACCGGCCTGCCCATCACCCAGGCCAAGGGCCAGGCGCTGCGTGCGGCGGAGAACTTCCGCTTCTTCGCGGATCTGATCGTGGCCCAGTTCGACGACGCCATGAAGGTCCCCGGCTCGCAGATCAACTACGTAAACCGCAAGCCGATCGGCGTCGCCGGGCTCATCACCCCGTGGAACACCCCGTTCATGCTCGAGTCCTGGAAGCTTGCCCCGGCCCTGGCCACCGGCAACACCGTGGTCCTCAAGCCGGCCGAATTCACCCCGCTGTCCGCGTCGCTCTGGGCCACCATCTTCAAGGAAGCAGGCCTGCCGGACGGCGTCTTCAACCTGGTCAACGGCCTGGGCGAGGAAGCCGGCGACGCACTGGTCAAGCACCCGGACGTTCCGCTGATCTCCTTCACCGGCGAGACCACCACGGGCCAGACCATCTTCCGCAACGCGGCCGCCAATCTCAAGGGCCTCTCCATGGAGCTCGGCGGCAAGTCACCGTGCGTCGTGTTCGCCGACGCCGACCTGGACGCCGCGATCGACTCCGCCCTGTTCGGGGTCTTCTCGCTCAACGGCGAACGCTGCACCGCCGGCTCCCGCATCCTGGTGGAACGCGCCATCTACGAGGAGTTCTGCGAGAAGTACGCCGCCCGCGCCAGGAACATCGTGGTGGGCGATCCGCACGATCCCAAGACGCAGGTGGGGGCTCTGGTCCACCCGGAGCACTACGAGAAGGTGGCTTCCTACGTGGAGATCGGCAAGTCCGAGGGCCGGCTGCTGGCCGGCGGCGGACGGCCGGAAGCCCTGCCGGAGGGCAACTACATCGCCCCCACCGTCTTCGCCGATGTCTCCCCCGACGCCCGGATCTTCCAGGAGGAGATCTTTGGTCCCGTCGTCGCCATCACGCCGTTTGAGAACGACGACGAGGCGCTGGCTTTGGCGAACAACACCAAGTACGGCCTGGCGGCCTACATCTGGACCCAGAACCTGACCCGGGCCCACAACTTCTCGCAGAACGTGGAGGCCGGCATGGTGTGGCTGAACAGCCACAACGTCCGCGACCTGCGCACCCCGTTCGGCGGCGTCAAGGCCTCCGGCCTGGGCCACGAGGGCGGCTACCGCTCCATCGATTTCTACACCGACCAGCAGGCCGTGCACATCTCGCTCGGTTCCGTCCACACCCCCAAATTCGGCGCCTAAGCGCTACCCACCCTTTCAAAGAAGAGAGAACATCATGACCAACTTCGTTCCCACCCCCAGCGTTCCGGCACCGGATATCGTGCGCTGCGCCTACATGGAAATCGTGGTCACGGACCTCGCCAAGTCGCGCGAGTTCTACGTCGACGTCCTGGGCCTGCACGTCACCGAAGAGGATGAAAACACCATCTACCTCCGCTCCCTGGAGGAGTTCATCCACCACAACCTGGTCCTGCGCCAGGGCCCCATCGCCGCCGTGGCAGCCTTCGCCTACCGGGTGAAGTCCCCCGCCGAGGTGGACGCAGCCGAGGCCTACTACCGCGAGCTTGGCTGCCGCGTTGAGCGCCGGAAGGAAGGCTTCACCAAGGGCATCGGTGACTCCGTCCGCGTCGAGGACCCGCTGGGCTTCCCGTACGAGTTCTTCTACGAGACCGAGCACGTCGAGCGCCTCACCCAGCGCTACGACCTGTACTCAGCCGGCGAACTGGTGCGCCTGGACCACTTCAACCAGGTCACCCCGGACGTTCCCCGCGGCCGCGCCTACCTGGAGGACCTCGGCTTCCGCGTCTCCGAGGACATCAAGGACTCCGACGGCGTCACCTACGCCGCCTGGATGCACCGCAAGCAGACCGTGCACGACACCGCCCTCACCGGCGGCAACGGCCCGCGCATGCACCACGTCGCCTTCGCCACGCACGAGAAGCACAACATCATCCAGATCTGCGACAAAATGGGCGCCCTGCGCATCAGCGACCGGATCGAACGCGGCCCCGGCCGGCACGGCGTCTCCAACGCGTTCTACCTCTACATCCTGGACCCGGACGGCCACCGCATCGAGATCTACACCCAGGACTACTACACCGGCGACCCGGACAACCCCACCATCACCTGGGACGTCCACGACAACCAGCGCCGCGACTGGTGGGGCAACCCCGTCGTCCCGTCCTGGTACACCGAGGCCTCCCTGGTCCTGGACCTGGACGGCAACCCGCAACCGGTCATCGAACGCACCGACGCCTCCGAAATGGCCGTCACCGTCGGCGCCGACGGCTTCTCCTACACCCGCAAGGACGAGACCTCCGCCGCGGTGGAGGGCTTCAAGCTGGGAGCCCAGGTCTAACCGATGCTGGACGCGAAGACGATCGAGGCCATCGCGGACGAGCTGGTGGAAGCCGGCCGGACCCGCACCCCTCTGCCCCGGCTGACTGCCCGTTACCCGGACATGACGGTGGAGGACTCCTACGCGGTGCAGCAGCTGTGGCGGCGCCGCAACGAGGACGCCGGCCGGACCCTGGTGGGGCGCAAGATCGGCCTCACTTCCAAGGCCATGCAGGCCGCCACCGGCATCACCGAACCGGACTACGGCGCCATCTTCGATGACATGGTCCTGGAAACCGGCTGCTCCGTCCAATGGGACAGGTACACCCACCCGCGGGTGGAGGTGGAGCTCGCGTTCGTCCTGAAGGACGGGCTCAAAGGCCCCGGCTGCACCATCTTCGACGTCCTCAACGCCACCGACTACGTGGTTCCGGCCCTCGAGATCCTCGATTCGAGGATCGAGATGGAGGGCCGGACCATCGTGGACACCATCTCCGACAACGCCGCGATGGGCGCCATGGTGGTGGGCGGCCGCCCGGTGAAGCCGGACGCCGTCGACCTCCGCTGGGTCTCCGCGATCCTCTACAAGAACCAGACCGTGGAGGAAACCGGCGTGGCCGCCGGCGTCCTGGACCACCCGGCCAACGGCGTCCACTGGCTGGCCAACAAGATCGCCGCGCACGGGGACTCCATGAAGGCCGGCGACATCATCCTCGCCGGCTCCTTCACCCGCCCGCTCTGGGTCTACAAGGGCGACACCGTCCACGCCGACTACGGACCCCTCGGGAGCGTCACATGCCGCTTCGAATAGAAGACACCTTCCGGTCCGCCCTCGCCGTGACTGACCGGCCGCTGGCCGGGATGTGGGTCTGCTCCGGCAGCCCCCTCATCGCCGAGCTCTGCGCCGGGTCCGGCCTGGACTGGCTCCTGGTGGACGCCGAACACAGCCCCAACGGGCTCGAATCCATCCTCGCCCAACTGCAGGCCATCCACGGCTACCCGGTCCCTACCCTGGTCCGGCCGCCCGTGAACGACACCGTGCTGATCAAGCAGTACCTGGACCTGGGCGTGCAGAACCTGCTCATCCCCATGGTCAACTCCGTCGCCGAAGCCGAAGCCGCGGTGGCCGCCACCCGCTACCCGCCCCACGGGGTCCGCGGCGTCGGTTCCGCACTCGCCCGGGCGGCCCGCTGGAACCGCGTCCCGGACTACCTCGCCCGGGCATCGGAGACCATCAGCGTCACGGTGCAGATCGAGTCGGCGGCCGCGGTTGAGGCAGTGGAGGACATCCTGAAGGTCGACGGCGTGGACGCCATCTTCGTGGGCCCATCCGACCTCGCCGCGTCCATGGGGCTGCTGGGCCAGCAAGAACACCCCGAGGTGCGCGCCGCCGTCGAACACTGCCTCGCCGCCGCCAAAGCGGCCGGCAAACCCATCGGCGTCAACGCCTTCGCCCCCGCCACCGCCCGCGCCTATCTCGCGGCAGGTGCCGACTTCATCCTGGTGGGCGCCGACGTCGCCCTCCTGGCCCGCGGCTCCGAAGCCCTCGCCGCGGAGTACGTCCGGCCCTCCGACGGCGGCACCCCGGCCAGCTACTGACTCTTCCCCTCTTTAGGACTCTCTCCCATGACAGTTACTTCTGCGCTGCCCCCTGCCATCTCACCGGAGCGCGAGACATCGCTGCTCGCGTCCGTCCCCACCGGCCTGCTCATCAACGGCCAATGGGTGGACGCGACCGACGGCGGCACGTTCGACGTGCACGACCCCGCCACCGGGGAGGTGCTCGCCACCCTCGCCTCCGCCACCAGCGACGACGCCCTTGCCGCGCTCGACGCGGCCGACGCCGCCCAGGCCTCCTGGGCGCGCACCGCGCCCCGGGAACGTGCGGAGATCCTGCGCCGCGCATTCGACCTGGTCACCGAACGTGCCGAGGACTTCGCCCTGCTGATGACCCTGGAAATGGGCAAGCCCCTGGCCGAGGCCCGCGGCGAAGTCACCTACGGCGCCGAGTTCCTCCGCTGGTTCTCCGAAGAAACCGTCCGCGACTACGGCCGGTACCTCACCACGCCCGAGGGCAAGAACAAGATCCTCGTCCAGCACAAACCCGTCGGCCCCTGCCTGCTCATCACCCCGTGGAACTTCCCGCTCGCCATGGCCACCCGCAAGGTCGCCCCCGCCATCGCCGCCGGCTGCACCATGGTCCTCAAACCAGCCAAGCTCACCCCCTTGACGGCCCAGTACTTCGCCCAGACCATGCTCGACGCCGGCCTCCCCGCCGGGGTGTTGAACGTGGTTTCGTCTTCCTCCGCCTCGGGGATCTCGGGGCCGCTGCTCGCCGACCCGCGCCTGCGGAAGGTCTCCTTCACCGGCTCCACCCCCGTCGGCAAGCGGCTCATGGCCGACGCCGCGCAGAACGTCCTGCGCACCTCCATGGAACTCGGCGGCAACGCACCCTTCATCGTGTTCGAGGACGCCGACCTCGACGCCGCCGTCGAAGGGGCCATGGCCGCCAAGATGCGGAACATGGGCGAGGCCTGCACCGCAGCCAACCGCTTCCTCGTCCAGGAAACCGTCGCCGCCGAATTCACCCGGAAGTTCGCCGCCGCCATGGGCGCCCTGACCACCGGCCGCGGCACCGAACCGACCACAAATGTTGGCCCGCTGATCGACACCGGCGCCCGCGACGATGTGCACGCCCTCGTCACGGCCGCGGTCGACGCCGGAGCAACGGCCGTCACCGGCGGCGCACCCGTTGACGGTCCCGGCTACTTCTCCCGGCCCACCGTCCTCGCCGATGTCCCCAACGACGCCGCCATCCTCCGCCAGGAGATCTTCGGACCCGTCGCACCCGTCACCACCTTCGCCACCGAAGAGGACGCCATCCGGCTCGCCAACGCCTCGGAATACGGCCTCGCCTCCTACCTCTACAGCCGGGACTTCAACCGGCTCCTGCGCGTGGCCGAACAAATCGAATTCGGCATGGTCGGCTTCAACGCCGGCGTCATCTCCAACGCCGCAGCACCCTTCGGCGGCGTCAAGCAATCCGGCCTCGGCCGGGAAGGCGGCTCCGAAGGCATCGCCGAATACACCACCACCCAATACATCGGCATCGCCGACCCTTACGCCAACTGAAGGAAAAAGCATTGAGTACTGTCCAGCACGGGCAGCGCGGCTCGGCAACGGATAACCGCCGCGTAGCGATCGCCACCATCATCGGCACCACCATCGAGTGCCGGCAATCCCACGATATCTGGACAAAAACTCCCATCCGTTGCTCCGTAGACGCCGTTTTGGAGCATGAAAAGGGCTTCTACGGAGCAATCGACGGGAGTTGCCAGAGGGGCAGTCCAGCCAGTCAGTTCGCCCCAAGTCAAGGGTTCTGCACCCAAAGACAAGCCAGCGGCCCCGGGCGCGGAGAACACTTAGATATGCCCGCCTCGCCGCCCGGCTGAGCGCACTTTCCTACTCGAAGTGGAGTACCTCTTGGAAACCTACGATGCCCTCCTCGCGTCCGTCACCGCCGGCCCCGGTCAGGACAGCCGGACCATGTACGATCCCGCTACCGGCGGCGTCGTGGGCGAGGCGCCGGTCCACACCGTTGAGGACCTGGAAACCGCGGTGGCCGCGGCCGTCGCCGCCCAGCCCGCCTGGGCCGCACTGGGCCACGACGCCCGGTCCGCCGCCCTGCTCAAGGCCGCCGACGCCGTCGAACGCTCCGCCGAGGAACTCGCCCAGCTCCTCTCCCGCGAACAGGGCAAACCCCTCAACGGCCCCAACGCCCGCTTCGAAGTCGGCGCCTGCGCCGCCTGGCTCCGCGCCACCGCCGCCACCGAACTCACACCCGAAGTCATCGTCGACGACGGCGAAACCTACGCCGAACTCCACTACAAGCCCATCGGCGTCGTCGGCGCCATCGGCCCCTGGAACTGGCCCATGATGATCACCATCTGGCAGATCGCCCCCGCACTGCGCATGGGCAACACCGCTGTCGTCAAGCCCTCCAAAATGACGCCGCTCTCCGTCCTGGCCCTGATCAAGGTCCTCAACGAAGAACTCCCCGAGAACGTCCTGACCGCCATCTCCGGCGACCGCGAAGTCGGCGCCCGCCTCGCCGAACACCCCGCCGTCGGCAAAATCATGTTCACCGGCTCCACCCCCGCCGGCAAAGCGATCATCAAATCCTCCGCCGACACCGTCAAACGCCTCACCCTCGAACTCGGCGGCAACGACGCCGGCATCGTCCTGCCCGACGCCGACCCCAAAACCATCGCCCAGGACCTGTTCTGGGGCGCGTTCATCAACACCGGCCAAACCTGCGCCGCCCTCAAACGCCTCTACGTCCACAACGACATCTACGACGCCGTCTGCAACGAACTCACCACCATCGCCAAAACCATGCCCATGGGCAACGGCCTGGACGAAAACAACGTCCTCGGCCCGCTCCAAAACAAAGCCCAATACGACATCGTCGCCACCCTCGTCCAAGCCGCCCGCGACTCCGGCGCCCGGATCCTGCTCGGCGGCAACCCCGACCCCGGCCAGCCCGGCTACTTCTACCCCACCACCCTCGTCGCCGACATCGACAACAACAACCCCCTCGTCACCGAAGAACAATTCGGCCCCGCCCTGCCCATCATCCGCTACACCACCATCGACGAGGCAGTGGAGATGGCCAACGCCCTCGACGTCGGACTCGGCGCCTCCGTCTGGTCCCCCAACCTCCCCGCAGCCCGCGAAGTCGCCGCCCGCATCCAGGCCGGCACCGTCTGGATCAACAAACACGGCGCCGTCGACCCCCGCGTCCCCTTCGGCGGCGCCAAACAATCCGGCTACGGCCTCGAATTCGGCGTCGAAGGCCTCAAAGCCCTCGGCGTCCCCCAAATCATCAACGGCTAACCGGCTCACCGGAACACCGCAGGACAAAAGGGCCGCCGTCGCACCAACGCGACGGCGGCCCTGCCGTTTTTCGGCTTCCCTCGTTGGCTATCCGGGTGGCTTGTCACCGAGGCGTCGGGTTCCCGGTCTGCACTGGCTCCGGCCATAGACTGAAGCCATGCCCCAGACCGGACTCTCCGCCAGCAGACGCTTCCTTCGGGGCAGGATCAGGACTGGGATGGTCCGGAGCCGGAATTCACTGGTCCCCGCGATCCAGATGACTTTCGGAGCCGTTGCCGCCTACGCCTTTGCCGAGTACGTCCTGGGTCATACCGGCCCACTGTTCGCGGCCACGTCCGCCCTGATTGCCCTCGGATTCTCCCGCGATCTGCGCATGCGCAGGGTGATGGAGGTGGGCCTGGGCTGCACCATCGGCATCGCGGTGGGCGACATGCTGCTCCACTGGCTCGGGGCCGGGATCTGGCAGGCCGCCGTCGTACTTTTGGTCTCCATCCTGCTGGCCCGTTTCCTGGACAGCGGCAACATCTTCACCACGCAGCTGGCGCTGCAGTCGCTGCTGGTGGTGCTGCTGCCGGCGCCTGCGGGCGGTCCCTTCACCCGCAGCATCGACGCAGTGGTGGGCGGCGTGGTGGCACTGCTGGTCACCATCCTGGCGCCCAAGGATCCCCGCAGGGAACCCCGCAAGGACGTCCAGAAGCTGCTCCACGAACTCGCCGAAGTGCTGCGGGAATGCGCCGCAGCCCTGGTGGACAGCGACTCCACCCGGGCCTGGCATGCCCTGGTCCGGGGCCGGAACAGCCAGCCGCTGGTCGACGCCATGCGGCACTCGCTGCGGGCCTCCGGCGAGGTGGCCACGCTGGCGCCCGCCTACCGCCGGCACCGGGACGAACTCGACCGGCTGGAGCAGTCACTCGAGTACATCGACCTTGCACTCCGCAACAGCCGCGTCTTCGCCCGCCGGCTCACCAGTTCCATCAACCACGCCGCGCTGTCCGACGAAGCCACGGAGAACATCGCCGAGGTGCTGCAGGAGACGGCCGCGGCCGTGGAAGAGCTTTCACTGGGCCTAGCCGAGGTGCAGGAGGGTGCCCGCCATGCCCACCTGCGCAGCGCACGGCAGGACCTGGGCGAGATCGCCGGGCGCTTGCACCCGAGGGTGCTGAAGGTGCAGAAGCTCGAGGGCGAGACAGTGGTGATGCTGTTCCGGCCGCTCATGGTGGACCTGCTGGAAGCCGCCGGCATCGATTCCAGCGAGGCGCGTGACCTTTTGCCCCCGCTGTAGGCGCGCAAATATTGTCGTACCCGACGGATACTGTGGAGCAATGGCTACAAAGACTTCCCGGGCTTCCAAGGCGCCGGGCTATAAATGCGCGGAATGCGGCTGGACCACGGTCAAGTGGGTGGGCCGGTGCGGTGAGTGCCAGGCGTGGGGCACCGTTGAGGAAACCGGCGCCGCGGTAGCACGTACGACGGCGGCCACTACAGTTCTGGAGCCAGCCCGCCCCATTGCCGAGGTTGACGCCACCACCGCCGCTTACCTGCCCACCGGCGTTGATGAACTCGACCGCGTGCTTGGCGGCGGCGTGGTGCCCGGCGCCGTGATCCTGCTCGCGGGCGAGCCGGGCGTGGGAAAGTCGACGCTGCTGCTGGATGTGGCCGCCAAGTTCGCCCGCACCGGTCAGAGCGTCCTGTACGTGACAGGCGAGGAATCAGCGGCCCAGGTGAAGCTGCGCGCGGAGCGGATCAGCGCCATCGCGGACACCCTCTACCTGTCCGCGGAGACCGACCTCGGCCAGGCGCTTGGCCAGGTGGAAAAGGTGGAGCCGAAGCTGCTGGTGGTGGACTCCGTGCAGACGCTCAGCAGCGCGGACGTTGAGGGCAGCGCCGGCGGCGTCTCCCAGGTCCGCGAGGTGGCAGCCTCGATCATTTCCGCGGCCAAGCGCCGGAACATGACCACGCTGCTGGTGGGGCACGTGACCAAGGACGGCTCCATCGCCGGGCCCCGCCTGCTGGAGCACCTTGTGGACGTGGTCTGCCAGTTCGAGGGTGAGCGCCACTCCCGGCTCCGGCTGCTGCGGGCGGTCAAAAACCGTTACGGGCCCACCGATGACGTGGGCTGCTTCGACCTCACCGAGGACGGCATCCTGGGGCTCGCCGATCCCAGCGGGCTATTCGTCACCCGCACCCAGGAGCCGGTATCCGGCACCTGCATCACTGTCACCATGGAGGGCCGCCGGCCGCTGCTGGCCGAGGTGCAATCGCTGATGGCCGAGACTCAGAACTCACAGCCGCGCCGGGCAACGAGCGGCCTGGACGGCTCCCGGGTGTCCATGCTCCTGGCGGTCCTGCAGCAGCGTGCCGGCTGCCAACTGCAGAAGGACGATTCCTACGTGGCCACGGTGGGCGGCGTGAA
This sequence comes from Arthrobacter globiformis, assembly GCF_046536215.2. GTDB lineage: Bacteria > Actinomycetota > Actinomycetes > Actinomycetales > Micrococcaceae > Arthrobacter > Arthrobacter globiformis_E. Next base: position 2,637,010 of record NZ_CM143421.1, read on the forward strand.
ACTGAGCGAGCCGGCCACCGACCTCGCCGTCGCGCTGGCGGTGGCCTCCGCGAAACACAAGAAACCGCTGCCGCAGCGCCTGATCGCCTTCGGTGAGGTGGGGCTGGCCGGCGAGGTCCGCCCTGTGCCGGGAATCAACCAGCGCATCCATGAAGCCCACCGGCTGGGCTTCACGCACGCAGTCGTTCCGGCCAGCCCCACCGGTCCCGGCCTGGTCCCGGCCGGCTTTTCCGTAAGGGAAGTCGGACACCTGACCGAGGTTCTGGACCTGCTGAGCCTTATGCCCTGACTGTCCCGTGGCCGGACAAGTAAAACGGCCCGCACCGTCCCCTGGCAGTTCCAGGTGACGGTGCGGGCCGCTGCTTTTTTGAAAGGAGTGTTGGGCTACTTCTTGACCGCGCGCGTGCGGGCCAGGGCCGTGGCACCCGCGGCGAGGCCAAGCAGACCCGCCACCAGCCCGATCCAGCCGACGGCCTGGCCGCCGTTGGATTCCGTGGCTTCCGTGGCTTCCGACGCCGAGCTGGCCGGTTCAGCGCCCTGCGCCGCACCTGCGGACCCTTCTTCCGCCGCAGTGACCACGAACGACGGCGCCGGGTGGTGTTCCTCCGCCTCCGCCGGTGCCGGGGCGGCGGCAGAGGAAGCCGCCGCCGAGGGGCTCGCGGAAGAGGTGGCGGAGGCGTGGTCGTGCCCGGCCTCGGCCGCATCCGCCCAGTTGACGGTGGTTCCGTCGGTGTAGCCCTGGGCCGCGGGCAGCATCAGGGTGGTGCCCGCGGCCGGTAGCCGGCCGACGGACAGCGTGAAGGTCTGGAATTCGTTCGGCCCGATCTGGTGGGCGCTATCCGCGGTCCAGATCACGCTGGTGGGTGCCTTGGTGACTGTTGCGCCGGCAATCTCCACGGGCTTGGGCAGCGTGGTGGTGACCACCTGCGCCTTCCAGCCGTCCATCGGCTTCACGGACACCGAGGTCAGCGGGGTGTCGGTGGGGAGCTTGACCTCCAGCCGGTTGGTCTTGGCCGTGCCGGATTCGTTCGGAACACTGAATGTCAGCTTGGTGAAGCCGCCCTCGGCGGTCGCGGAGGGGTCAACCGTGACGTGTGCGGAGGCTGCGGCGGCACCGGCGGCGAGGAGGCCTGCCGTGAGGGAGGCAGCTGCCGCGGACTTAAGGGCACGGCGAATGGAGGTGTTCATGAGGGTCTTGCCTTTCAGGAAAATCAGTCAGGGGCCCATGTGCCCTCAAGGCGATCTGAAGCTTCGGGGCGTCATGGGCTGGTAGCTGCACGCCGCCGTCGGACCCTACCTGAAAAGCGAACCGTCCGGAATGGAACGGCCCGCTCTGTTGGGAGCCCGTTTAGGCGGCCAAAGGCACCGGCGGCCCGCGCCGGGCTGGCAGGCGCACGCCGGCCCGCGTCCGGGGAAGGACGGCCGGCACCGGCAAAGGAGCGGGGATTCGCTCGGGAAGGATGACGGCCGGCTCCGGCCGGCGGAAAAGCGGTTGCAGCCACGAGGCAAGTGCTGCCAGCACGCGTTCGCCGCGGGCCAGCACGACGGCGGTGCACACGGTGGCGATGGCATGCGCAGCGAACATGACGCCGTCGGTAGCCGCCGCATGGACGCTTCCTGCGGCGGCCGGGCCTGCTGCGCCCAGTGCATCAGGATTCAGGAATGCCGGCGCCAAGGCGGGACCCGTGTGGCTGGCATGGCCCGGCAGCACGGCAGCGGACGCCGGTGAGGCACCACGCGCGCCGCCCAGGGCATCGAAGGCCCAGTGCAGCCAGAGCTGGCCGGAACCCAGCAGGCCAACCAGGGCCGGGCAGGAGAGCCGGAACCTGGTCAGTGCGGCGACGGGAACCAGGGTCACGGCGAACAGCGCCGCCAGGATGGCCGCGGAAGGAAGCATGCCGCCGCCTGCAAGGTGCCCGCCTGCTGCAAACCCGATAACGAGGGAGCCAATCAGCCCGGTTCGGAAAAGCCGGAACGAGGCACGGGGCATCATTGGCGGTCCTTTCCACAGGATCGGCGGGGCAGCGCGGGCGTCACGGCCAGTCTACGGGCAGCTCCTGCCGCAGCCCTGGTCCGGGCCAGGAAGCGCAAAAGATTAGGCGCTGGTGATGACGAGGGCCGCGCTGTGCCCGCCGAACCCGAACGCATTGACGAGCCCCGCCGTCGCGGTGCTGCCACTGACGGTACCGGTGATGACGTTGAGGTCCACCTCGGGATCAAGGGAAGCCACGTTGTAGGTGCCGGGCAGCTCGCCGGTCCGGAGTGCCTGCAGCGTGGCGATGGCGGCCAGCGCACCCGCTCCGCCGAGCAGGTGGCCGGTGAGGGATTTCGTGGAAGTCACCGGCACCTGGCCGCCGGCAATGGCCTTGATGGCCTGCGCCTCCAGCCGGTCCCCTACCGGCGTCGAGGTGGCGTGTGCGTGCACGAACCCGATGTCCGTGCCGCGGAGGCCGGCTGAGGCAAGGGCCTTCTCCATGACCCGCACCTGCATGTCCGGATCGGCCGCCACGATGTCGTTCGCGTCCGAGGTCACGGCTGCCCCGGCAATGCCGCCCAGCACTTTCGCGCCGCGGGCGCGCGCGTGGTTCTCGCTCTCCAGCACCACGATCCCCGCACCCTCGGACAGCACGAACCCGTCGCGGTCCCGGTCGAACGGCCGCGAAGCCCGCTCCGGATCGCCATTGCGCGTGGAGAGCGCCCGGATCTGGGAAAACCCGCTGATGATCAGGTCATTGACGCACGCATCCACACCGCCGGCAATGACGACGTCGGCCGCCCCGGACCTGATCATGTCGGCACCCTGGGCGATCGCTTCTGCCCCGGACGCACAGGCGCTCACCGGAGTGCGTGCCCCGCCCTTGGCACCGAGGTCGATGGAAACCCACGCGGACGGCCCGTTCACCATGAGCCGGGTCAGGGTGTGCGGGGAAACCTTGCGCGGGCCGCCGTTGTCCAGCTCCCTGACCTGGGCGAGCACGGTGTCCATGCCGCCGTACGCCGAGCCGATCACGACGGCGAGCCGCTCCGGTTCGACGGCGGGCTTCCCGGCCTGCTCCCACGCCTCGCGCGAGGCCACGAGCGCCAGCTGGCCGCAGCGGTCCATCCGCTTCAGCTCCCGGGTGCTGAGGAACGCGCCGAGGTCGGCGGTGACCCGCCCGGCGATGCGCACCGGCAGGGCCTCAGCCCAGCCGTCCTCCAGCGCAGCGATGCCCGAGCGTCCGGCCAGCATCGCCTCCCAGGTCCCGGCCACGGTGGCCCCGAGCGGGTTCATGGAGCCCATGCCTGTCACGACGACCCTGGCTGATGGGACTGCAGACTGTTGGTTTGTGGACACGGCGATACCTTGCTTCGTTGTTTGGGAGACCGTTCGGCGGCCGGAGCCCCCCGTCGGGGTTCGGGAGCCGGAGCCCCCGTTGATGCCGCTACTTAGCGGGGTTGTGCGTCCCGATGGGTACCAGCGTGAGATCGGGGTGGTTCTTCTCGATGCGGCGCAGGGCCCAGACATCGTTGAAGAGTGCCAGGTATTCGCCGTCGGACCGCAGCAGCACCTCGGCGCCCGGTACGTTGGCCAGCGCAGCCATGGCATCCGCCGACGAGATCCTTGCCATGGAGTACGGCAGGCGTTCCAGGCGCATGGGCGCGCTGAAGTCGTGCGCCATGCGGTCCTCCACCACTTCGAACTGCATGGGTCCGACGGCGGCAAGCACGGGCGCCTGGTCACCGCGGACGTCGGAGCGCAGCACCTGGATGACGCCCTCGTGCTCGAGCTGCTCGATGCCGCGGCGGAACTGCTTGAAGCGGCTGGGGTCCTTGGAACGGGCAACCTGGAAGTGTTCGGGGGCGAACAGCGGAATGGCCGGGAACTCCACGGCTTCCTCAAGGAAGAGGCTGTCCCCCACGCGCAGCGAGGACGCGTTCACCAGGCCCACGACGTCGCCCGGGTAGGCCTCGTCGATGACCTCGCGTTCGCGGCCGAACACCTGCTGTGCGTACTTCGTGGCGAACGACTTGCCGGTCCGGGTCTGGGTGACCACCATGCCGCGCTCGAAAACGCCGGAGCAGACACGGATGAAGGCAACGTGGTCGCGGTGGGCCTTGTTCATGCCGGCCTGGACCTTGAAGACGAAGCCGGAGAACGGCGACTCCACGGCGCGCGGGCTGCCCTCGATGTCCGGCCGGGGCGCGGCCGGCGGCGCGAAGTCCACCAGCGCGTCCAGGAGTTCCTTGACGCCGAAGTTCAGCGCCGCGGAGCTGAACAGGATGGGCGTGGCCTTGCCGGCGTGGAAGCTCTCGACGTCGAACGCGAGGTTGGACTCGATGACCAGGCCCGCCTCGTCCACGGCGTCCGTCCAGTTGCCGCCCTGGCTTTCGGCGGCCTCTTCGGGCGTGAAGTATTCGGTGAGGGCGATGCTGGCGCCGGCGTTGTTCCGCTGGAAGCGCGCGAACCGGTCGTTGCGAAGGTCCCAGACACCGCGGAAATCCCCGGAGATGCCCACGGCCCAGGTTAGCGGCATGGGCTGCAGCCCGGTGCGCTCGGTGATCTCGTCCATGAGGGCCAGCGCGTCCAGGCCGGGGCGGTCCCATTTGTTGATGACCGTGATGATGGGGAGGTTCCGCTGCTTGCAGACCTCGAACAGCTTCATGGTCTGGGTCTCGAGGCCCTTGGCCGCGTCCACCAGCATCACTGCGCAGTCGACGGCGGCGAGAACCCGGTAGGTGTCCTCGGAGAAGTCGGCGTGGCCGGGGGTGTCCAGCAGATTGATGACGGTGTCCCGGTAGGAGAACTGCAGGGCGGCCGAGCTGATGGAGATGCCGCGGTCCTTCTCCATCTGCATCCAGTCCGAGACCGTTTCCTTGCGGTTGGCCTTGCCGCTGGAAGCGCCCGCGGTGCCGATCACCTTCGCATGCAGGGCAAGGGCCTCGGTGAGCGTGGACTTGCCGGCGTCAGGGTGGGAGATGACGGCGAACGTCCGGCGCCGGGAGGCCTGCTTGTGGATCTCGTGCACTCGGGCGGGGCTCTGCACTTCTTGGGACACGGTGCTACTTTCACTGCGATCCGCTGGGGATCCTGGGTTGGAAAATGTGGCGGCGAAACCTGCCAGCCAAGGCTCCAAGTTTATCGCAGGGGCGGAATCCGCACCGAAGGCGGGCCAAAAGTGCCCCTCAGCCAACCGCCGTCGGACGCACTCCGGATGCCGCTTCCGCAGGCCTCCGACGGGGCACTTTAAGGCTTGCCCGTGCGGTTGCTGGGGTAATCTACCTCTAGGATGGTGCATGCGGGAAACCGAGTACTTTTGATCCTGCCGGCGGACCAGTCCCAACCGGCAAACCTGCAGGCCCCGCCTGCACCTTTGAAGGGAATATCTATGGCTCGCAGCCCTGAAGAATCGCTCAAGGCGACTTTGGGGAGGGTGGCCCCGGGGACCGCACTGCGCGACGGCCTGGAACGCATTCTCCGCGGACGCACCGGCGCGCTGATCGTACTGGGCTCGGACCGGACCATCGACTCCATCTGTTCCGGCGGCTTCGACATCGGCATCGACTTCTCCCCCACCCGGCTCCGGGAACTGGCCAAGATGGACGGCGCCATCATCTGCGACAGGGACGCCGGCAACATCCTCCGGGCGGCCGTGCAGCTCGTGCCGGACCCCAGCATCGAAACCCAGGAATCCGGCACCCGCCACCGGACGGCCGAACGCGTCGCCATCCAGACCGGCGTTCCCGTGATCTCGGTGAGCCAGTCCATGCAGATCATCGCCCTGTACGTCAACGGGCTGCGGCACGTGCTCGAGGGCTCCGAAAAGGTCCTGGCCCGTGCCAACCAGGCCCTGGCCACGCTGGAACGCTACCGTTCACGCCTGGACCAGGTGACCAGCTCGCTCTCCGCCCTGGAGATCGAGGCCATGGTGACCGTCCGTGATGTGGCCGTGACCCTGCAGCGCCAGGAGATGGTGCGCCGGATCTCCGAGGAGATCTCGCAGTATGTGCTGGAGCTGGGCGAGGACGGCAGGCTCCTGTCCCTGCAGCTGGACGAGCTCACCGTGGGCCGCGGCCCGGGCAGCGACATCATCATCCGCGACTACGCGGGGCCGAACGCGTCCCCGGAGGACATCGACGGCGCGGTCAGCGCCCTCCTCAACCTCGGCCCCACCGAGCTGATCGACCTCAGCAAGATCGCCGGAATCATCGGCTTCGCCGGCGGCGTGGACACCCTCGACGCCGTGGTGCAGCCGCGGGGCTACCGGCTCCTTTCCGGGCTCAAGGCCGTGCCGAAGGCCGTCGCGGACAGGCTGGTGGACCACTTTGGCGGGCTGCAGCACCTCATGGCCGCCACCATCGACGACCTGATGACCGTGGACGGCATCGGCGACCAGCGCGCCCGCACCGTCCGCGAGGGCCTCAGCCGGATGGCCGAGGCCAGCCTGCTGGACAGGTTCCTCTAGATCCGTCAGCTGAGCTGGAAGACCGTCGGCGCGCTGACCTTCGCGCCAAGCTTGGCTATGAAGACGTAGTACCCGCCGCCAACCGCGCCCTCGGCCACCTGTTCGCAACCCTGCACGGAGCGGTTGCGCGGCCACGGGAAGTTCGCGGTTTCGCTCTTGCCGGGCGCGATGGTTTTGACGAGGTCCGTGCTGGCCGCCTGGCAGTCGGCGGATGAGAAGACCCGGTCCGAACCGCTGGTGACCAGGTAGTCCATCTGCGACGTGCCGATGTTCACCTTGCACGGAAGCTTTCCGCCGTTGGTGACCGTGAGGCTCAGCACCGGCTTTTCATCCGCGGTGTAGGACGTCTTGTTCGTGGTCGCCTTGACCGTCACGAGCTTCTGGTCGCAGGTGGGCGAGGCTGAGGGCGTCGCCGACGGGCTGGCCGACGGCGTTGCGGCCGGCTGGGCCGCGCTGGTGCCTTCCGTGGACGCATCCTGCGCGGACGAGGCCTGCTGGGCGCCGCCGAGCAGGCTGGTGAGCGTTGCGACACCGCCGGCGATCAGGCACAGGACCAGCAGCAGCGCCACTCCGGCGAAGAGCCGACGCCGGCGGTACACGGCGGGGCTCGGCTTGCGCCCGGTGCGCGGTGCCGTTTTCCCGGGTGCCGTTTTCTGTGCCGCGGTTTTTGGTGACCGGTTCTTGCCCGCGCCGGAATTCGGAGTGTCTTGCCTGCCCATCCTTCTAGGCTAGGGAACGCCCGGGCTTCTGCCGCACCACCACGCCGCCCCGGCCGCACCATGTCCAATTCGTAACGTAAATTTGGGTGACAACTGTCAGCACACTTACTAAAATTGAATCCCGGTTACCACTTACCGGGCCGAGTAGGAGAGGACCAAGTGATGGTAGATCATGTGTCTGGCGGTCACCTCGAACGCGTCCTTCTGCCGCTGACGTTTGGCAAACATCAGAGCCAGGGGACTGAGTTCACGGTGCTTGCGGTTGAGATCTGGGACACCGGAATCGTGGTGAACCTGCATCTCGCCTCAGTCAATGAAGACGAGCCGCAAACCCCCGAAATCGTCATCCATGACCACTTTGGCACAGAGTACAAGCTGGACGAGGTGGCCACCGTCGGCTCCCGCCAGCTGCAGTTCTTTGCGCCCTCTATACCGGAAGGAACGCGGAGCCTGACCATCCGCTCGGTGGATCCGAACAGTGCCAGCTTTGTGGTGGCCCTTGCTGTTCCGGCGCCCAATGGCCGCGGCGGGGAAACCCTGCACGGCCATGTTCGGCGGCTGCCGGGGCGGCGGGAGGGACTGCCTCCCGTGGAGCAGGAGGCGAGCTGACGGTACCCGGCCGGGAACCGCCGGCGGGGTTTTCAACTAGAGTGTTGGCATCAAAACCACAACCGTTTATCCCGCCACGCCCAGCCCTGCCGCGCCCGGGCCCGGTTTAGCCGCTGCCGAACCGGCCTCCGCCGAGCTGGCGGACGTCCACTCAACATTGGACGGCTGGTTCGACGCCGAGGCCCGGGATTTGCCGTGGCGCGCGCCCGACCGTACGCCCTGGGGCGTGCTGGTCAGCGAGATCATGCTGCAGCAGACTCCCGTGGTGCGGGTGCTGCCGGTGTGGGAAGAGTGGATTCGCAGGTGGCCGGAGCCTGCCGCGCTGGCCCGGGAATCCGCGGGTGAAGCGGTCCGCGCCTGGGGCCGGCTCGGCTATCCGCGGCGCGCGCTCAGGCTGCATGCCGCCGCCGCCGCCATCGAACGTGACCACGGAGGCGAGGTCCCGTCCGACTACACCGAGCTGCTCGGCCTGCCCGGCGTGGGCAGCTACACTGCGGCCGCCGTCGCTGCCTTTGCCTTTGGCCGCCGCGAGACCGTGGTGGACACCAATATCCGGCGCGTCCACGCGCGGCTCTTTTCCGGCGCCGCCCTGCCCGCCCCCGCGCTGACGGCCGCGGAGATGCGGCTTGCCGCGGAGCTGCTGCCGTCCGACGCCGGCACTTCCGTCCGCTGGAACGCTTCGGTCATGGAGCTGGGGGCGCTGGTGTGCACGGCGCGTTCACCCAAGTGCGCGGCGTGCCCGGTGCGCCACCGGTGTGCCTGGCTCGCCGCCGGCGAGCCGCCGCCGTCGTACACGCCCAAGGGCCAGGCGTGGCACGGCACCGACCGCCAGGTCCGCGGCGGCGTGATGGCCGTCCTCCGCCTGGCTGACGCACCGGTGCCGGCGGAGATGTTCCAGCAGGCTCCGGCAGACCTCGGGTTCGAGGCGTCCGGCATCGGCGTGCCACTGGCGGCCCTGCAACGGCTGAACTGCGCGCCGGAGCAGCTGGAACGGGCACTGGCGGGCCTCCTCGCGGACGGCCTGGCGGAGCTGCACCAGGGCGGCTACCGGCTGCCCGCCTGACCCAGGGACTGGGCCCCGCCGCACGGGTTTGGTCTCAATTAGGCACCCACAGCGGCGATCCGGATAACGATGAGGGCGCCAGTTTGCGCCCGCCGGTTCCGCCGCCGAAGCGCGGATCTACCCTGAAGACATGGGCAAGACAGGGGTACTTTTGGCCACAATCACGACGACGGCACTCCTCTCGGGCTGCCATGCTTTCGAAACGGTATGCCCGGCCATCGCCCAGGTATCCGGGGTCGCCGTCACCGTGGCGGCAGACTACTCGCCCCAGGTGAAAACGCTGCACCTGAAGGCCTGCCAGGACGGCAAGTGCAAGGAGGACACCCTGCACCTCATGCCCGGCACCGTCGCAGTCGACCAGGGCTGCACGGATGATGCCAGGCCCGACGGCGCGTGCTCGGCAACGGCCAAGCCGGACGGCACCCAGCGCGGGCTGCTCGAACTGGGAACCCTGGCCGACTCCGCCATCGACGTCACCGCCAGCGGGCAATACGCGAATGGCAAGCCGATGCCAACGCGGACCCTGCGCTTCGAGCCCAAGGCCAGCTACCCCTTTGGCGAGCAGTGCGGACGGTTTATCTCCGCTGCTGTTGTGCTGGATGCGGCGGGCCTCAGGCAGGACCGGTAGTACAGCCTGGCCCGGACACTTCAGGGTTCACCGAAACCGTCGCTGACCAGTCCCGCCACGTACGCCACGGCGCGCTCGGCATCGGGTCCGTAGGCTTCCACGTGCAGCACCGATCCCTTCCCGGCCGCCAGCGTCATCAGCCCCGTCATGGAAGCGCCGTCCACCCCGTTCACCGTCACCTCCGCATCCAGTGCCGACAGGCCGCCGGCTATCTTGGCAGCTGGCCGGGCATGCATGCCCGCCAGGTTGACGAGCTGGAAATCACCGCTGGCGTCGGGGGTGGCCAGCTCTTGCGCTGCCGGTTCGCCCGTGGCTTGGCCGCCTCCGGCCTGAGAGCTCGCTGCCTGCGTGGCCGCCGCCTGGACGCCGGCGGTCAGGTGGTCCTCGGCCTTGGGACGGGACGCCGGGTAGCCATGCGTGGCCTCGGCGGCACGCCGGACGGCATGAACGCTGGCGCCGCCCTGGGCAGCCACCGCCGCCGCCACGAGGCCCTCCACAATCGGGGCATCGGCCAGAAGCACCGGGGTGCTGCCCTCGGCGAACTCCAAGGCTGACTCCGCCGTCATCACGGCCGACCCAAGATCAGTCAGCACCACCACCCCGTCGGCCCCGGCAGCAGTTTCCAGCGCGGCCATCACCTTTTCCATGCTGGTGCCGATCCGGCCGTCAGACGTCCCGCCGGCCGGAACCATCATCACGTCCGGCGCCATCTGGGCCGCGAGTTCCACGGCGCCGTCGGCAATCTTGTCACTGTGCGAAACCACCACGATCCGCACCGTCATGCGGCGGCTCCGGCGGCCGCGCGGAGAATGAGGGCACTCGAGGCCGCCCCGGGGTCCCGGTGGCCCGCGCTTCGCTCCCCGAGGTAGCTGGCCCTGCCCTTGCGCGCCACCAGCGGATCCGTCGCCACGGCGCCGGCCTCGGCAGCCTCCGCCGCGGCAATGAGCACTGCCAGCGTGTCGCCGTCGGCCGCTGCTGCTGCAGCTGCGTCAACGGCCGGGGTCCAGGCATCCACCATCGTCTTGTCGCCGGCTTCGGCCTTTCCACGGGCCACGATGCCGTCCCGCGCCGCCGTCAGGGCGGCGGCGAGCGCCGCAGCGTCCACATTCGCGGTATCCCCCAGCGTGGTCGCGGCCCGCAGGAAAGCCGTGCCGTAGAGCGGACCGGCAGCACCGCCGACCTTCGACATCAGGGCCATTGCCGTCAGCTTCAGCGCTGCGCCGGGGGTTTCCGGAGGGCTCTCGGCCAGCTTGTCCAGGACAGCCTGGAAGCCGCGGTCCATGTTTTCGCCGTGGTCAGAGTCGCCGATCGCCCTGTCCAGTTCGATGAGTTCCACGCGGTGTTCCGCCATCGCCTGGGCGGACAGCGTCAGCCACCTGACGGCCCAGGTCACGTCCAGCCCCACTGCTACACGCCCCACCGCAGGGCAGGCGTGTGCACGGGCGCATCCCAGAGTTCGGTCATCTCGTCGTCAAGCCGCAGCACGGAGATGGAGCAGCCCTGCATTTCGAGGGACGTGATGTAGTTCCCCACAAGGGACCGCTCCACCGTGAGGCCCTTGTCCGCAAGGATCTGGGCGGCGCGGCGGTAGACGATGTACAGCTCGCTCAGCGGCGTTCCGCCCATGCCGTTGACGAACAGGAGCACTTTCTCCCCCGACGCCGTTCCGAGGTCGCTGAGAATCGGTTCCAGCAGGCGGCCAGTGATGCCGTCAGCGTTTTCCATGGCGATCTTGTGCCGGCCCGGCTCGCCGTGGATCCCGATGCCGATTTCGATCTCGTTGTCCTCAAGGTCAAAGCTCGGGGACCCGGCATGCGGCACCGTGCAGGCCGTGAGTGCGACGCCCATGGTCCGCACGTTCTGGTTCACGCGGTCGCCGATGGCAGCCACCGTATCGAGGCCGTCGCCGCGTTCCGCCGCGGCCCCGGCGATCTTCTCCACCAGGACGGTGCCGCCCACTCCCCTGCGGCCTGCGGTGTACAGCGAGTCCTCCACTGCGACGTCGTCGTTGACGAGCACGGTGCGGACCTCCACGCCCTCGGCCTGGGCCATCTCGGCCGCCGTCTCGAAGTTGAGCACGTCGCCGGTGTAGTTCTTGACGATATGAACCACCCCGGCGCCGGAGTTCACGGCGAGCGTTGCCGGAATGATCTGGTCGGGGGTTGGTGAGGTGAAGACGGCGCCGGGCACGGCGGCGTCGAGCATGCCACGCCCCACAAAGCCGGCGTGCAGCGGTTCATGCCCGCTGCCACCGCCCGATACCAGGCCAACCTTGCCGGCAACGGGGGCATCCTTGCGTGTGACGTACTTGGGGTCGGCGCTGACAGAAACAAGGTCTGCATGGGCAAGACCGAATCCTTCCACGGATTCATCCACAACAGCGCGGGGATCATTGATGAGCTTTTTCACGGCCGGCTCCTGGGCTCTCGGTGCTTCATTGACATCGGTCAGGATGTGCTTTGACCCTACTACCGGCACCGGCTGCGCGGTAGTTCGCAAACGGCGGAAGGGACAGCCCCCAATGCTGTCCCTTCCGGTTCCCCAATAGTTTATCCAGCAAATTTATAAAATAAAAGGAATATTGCGGCGGAACTTTGAGCGGATCTTGATCAGTTCGCGCGGCAAGCCCGGAGGGCACGCCGCGGAATCCCGCTCCGAAATTCGGGCGAGGAATCCCGCGAGGAGGTAGCGGCGGGCTCTAGAGAGCCTTGATCATCCTCGTGTTGCCTAGCGTGTTGGGCTTCACGCGGGCAAGGTCCAGGAACTCGGCCACGCCTTCGTCATGCGAGCGCAGCAGCTCGGAGTACACCTGCGGGTCCACCGCCGACTGGTCGGCCATCACCTCGAAGCCGTGCCGCTTGAAAAAGTCCACCTCGAAGGTCAGGCAGAACACCCGCGAGACGCCCAGCGCCCCGGCCTGCTTCAGGAGGCTCTCCACCAGGACGTGCCCCACACCTTTGCCGCGCCACGCATCCGAGGCGGCGAGGGTGCGCACCTCCGCAAGGTCCTCCCACATGACGTGCAGGGCGCCGCAGCCGATAACCTCGCCGGCCGCTGACTCGGCGATCAGGAACTCCTGCAGGCTCTCGTAGTAGGCCACCGTTTCCTTGGCCATCAGTATTCGCTCCTCCGCCAGCGGCGCCACCAGTCTCTTGATGGCAGCCACATCGCTGGTCCGGGCGGGGCGAACAGTGAAGGAGTCAGTCACAGCCCCATCTTACGGGGATGCTCACCACCGGTCGGAGGCTGCGACATTTACCGCTAGAGGCCGAGGTCCGCCGGGAGCCCGACATCCTTGCCGAGGACGTTCCTGGCCAGGAAGTGTTCAACCACCCCGTACCAGACCTTGGCGTGCTGCGGCTGCAGGATCCAGTGGTTCTCGTCGGGGTAGAAGAGGAACCGGTGGCTGGTCTGCCCGTTCTCGTCGGAGGCGAGCTGCGACTTGGACAACAGCTCGTACCAGAGCCGCAGGCCTTCCCCGATGGGCACCCGGTAGTCCTTGTCGCCATGGATCACCAGCATGGGCGTCCGGATCTTCTCGACATGCAGGTGCGGGGAGTTCTCCAGCGCCATTTCCGCCGTCATTTCCTTGAGCCAGTACTGCGACGCATCGGTGGTGGGCCCGAACTGGTCCAGCGCCCACAGGCTGGCGTGGGTCACGATCGCCTTGAAGCGGTCCGTCTGCCCCGCCACCCAGTTCGCCATGTAACCGCCGAACGACCCGCCCATCGCAGCCGTGCGGCTTTCGTCGATGTCCGGCCGCTGCACCACCGAATCCGTGATAGCCATGAGGTCAGTAAAGGGCGCCTTGCCCCAGCCGCCCCAGCCGCGCTGGATGTAGTCCTGGCCGTAGCCCGTGGACAGGGCGGGATCCGGCAGCAGGACGGCGTAGCCCCGGGCAGTGAGCAGCCAGGGATTCCAGCGCCAGGTCCAGGCGTTCCAGGATCCCAGCGGGCCGCCGTGGATCCACAGCAGCAGCGGTGCGGGGTTCTCGGCGGAGGCCCCCGCTGGCAGGGCCAGGTAGGCCGGCACCCTGGAGCCATCGGCCGCCGTCGTCTCCACCCGCTCCAGCGACCCCTCGGTTTGCGGCCGCTCCGCAGGCGAGGGCAGACGCGTCACCTCCCCGCTGGCCAGGTCGATTCGAACAGGCTCGGCAGGGAACTCGTACGAGCTTCGCAGCGCGTAAGCGCTGCGTCCGTCGGGGGAAACGACGACGTCGGTATAGGCCGCCGCGTCCGGTGTCACCCGGGTGGCACTCCCCCGGGCGGCACCTGCCGCAACGCTGACACTGAAAACCGGCGACGCGCCGTCGTCGTCCGCCGTGACCAGGAGGGCCGAGCCGTCCGGGAGCCACGCCTCCGGGTGGGGCCAGCGGTCCCAGCCGTGGGCCAGCGGCTCCAGGTCCTCCCGGCCGGCCTCCCCGGAGACGTCGAGAAGGTGCAGTTTAAGCTGCGGGGCCTGCTGGGGAGTCGTGTCGGTTTCACTGACAACGGCGAGTGTGCCGCCGTCCGGGCTGACCGGCCCCGGGAAGTAGTTCACGCCCTCCCCGTCGAGGAGGATCCGCACCGTGCCGGTGGCAACGTCGACGGCGGCCAGGACCGAGCGCAGGTCCGCCTTCGGCAGCGGCTTGGCCAGGCTCGTGTAGAGGGTCTTGCCGTCCGGGCTGACCACGGTGACGGCTTCGCGGAGGCGGGACCCTGCCTGCGGGGTGAGGTTGCGCAGAGTGAGGGGCGCCGCGCTGTCCACGGTGGCGGGCTTGCCGGACTCCTGCTCCGGCCCAGGCTCCACCGCGAAGAGCCGCGGCTGGGCCGGGCCGAGGTCCGCGTCCCAGTAGCGCACCGGATATTCGCTGTGCAGGATGGCCGCCACCTTGTTGTCCTTGCGGCTCTTGCGGCGCTCGGCGTCGTCCTCCTCGTCGCCGGAGCCGGCAAGGACGGACGCGGTGACGAAGGCCGCGTTTGCATCCCTGGCCGCCATGACCCTGTCCACGCCGCCGGCCCGCGACAGCACCACGCGGGCCTCGCCACCGTCTGCGGGGAGGACCCAGAGCGCACTGACGGGATCGCCGTCGGCCTCCTTGTCTGGATCCGGCCGGGCGGACGTGAAGTAGATGTCGCCGTTGGCCGCGAACGCGGCGCCGGCCTCACCCTTGGCACTGCGGGTGATCCTGCGGGCCTGCTTCTGGCCGGCCGGGTCCAGCTCCCACAGCGCCGTGCCGTATTCGGTGCCCTTGCTGTTGAGCGTGGCGACCGTGGTCACCAGCCGCCGGCCGTCGGGACTGAGAGCCAGGCCACTGACGCGCGGGATCGCCAGGTAGTGGTCCAGGTCGTGGAAGGGGGTCGCCGGTTGGTCGCGCAGGATCGCTGCATCTTCAGTTGACATGTGCCGATTCAACACCTTCTGTGCCGTGGATCACAGGAGGGTTCACTATTAGTGAAACAGTACTTTCAGACCTTGGCCGCCACCGCGCCAACAGCAGGAGGCCCCGCCTGCCCCTTTTCGGGGCGGGCGGGGCCTCTTGGCGCTGGAGTGCGGCTAGGAGTCCGGCAGTTACGCGCTCGGGGCGATTTCCGGGATGCGCGGCTTGGCGTTGCCGGCGAAGGTGAACTTCGCGTCGTCGCCTTCGCCGTCCACATCCACCACCACGATGTCGCCGGGGTGCAGCTCGCCGAACAGGATCTTCTCGGAGAGCTGGTCCTCGATCTCGCGCTGGATGGTGCGGCGCAGCGGCCGGGCACCCATGGCGGGATCGTAGCCGCGGGTGGCCAGGAGCACCTTGGCTGCCTTGGTCAGTTCGATGCCCATGTCCTTGTCCTTGAGCCGCTTCTCCAGGCGGGTCACGAACAGGTCCACGATCTCGATGATCTCGTCCTGCGTCAGCTGCGGGAACACCACGACGTCGTCAACACGGTTGAGGAACTCGGGGCGGAAGTGCTGCTTGAGCTCCTCCGTGACCCGGGCCCGCATCCGATTGTAGCCGGTCTGGGTGTCCGTGCCGGACTGGAAACCGGTGGCCACGCTCTTGGAGATGTCCCGGGTTCCGAGGTTCGTGGTCATGATGATCACGGTGTTCTTGAAGTCCACCACGCGGCCCTGGGAATCGGTCAGGCGGCCGTCTTCCAGGATCTGCAGCAGCGAGTTGAAGAGGTCCGCGTGGGCCTTTTCCACCTCGTCGAACAGGACCACGGAGAACGGACGGCGGCGGACCTTCTCGGTCAGCTGCCCGCCCTCTTCGTAGCCGACGTAGCCCGGAGGGGCACCGAAGAGGCGCGACACCGTGTGCTTCTCGGAGTACTCGGACATGTCCAGCGTGATGAGGGCATCCTCTTCACCGAACAGGAACTCGGCGAGGGCCTTGGCGAGCTCGGTCTTGCCGACGCCGGTGGGGCCGGCGAAGATGAACGAGCCGCCGGGACGCTTCGGGTCCTTCAGGCCGGCACGGGTGCGGCGGATGGCCTGGGACAGCGCCTTGATGGCCTCGTCCTGGCCGACGACGCGCTTGTGCAGCTCGTCTTCCATCTTCAGCAGGCGCGAGGATTCTTCCTCGGTCAGCTTGAAGACCGGAATGCCCGTGGAGTTCGCGAGGACTTCGGCGATCAGGTCCTCGTCCACCTCGGAGATGTCGTCCATGCCGCCGGTCTTCCAGTGGCGTTCCTTCTCGGAGCGCTCGGTGATGAGCTTCTGCTCCTTGTCGCGCAGCGCGGCAGCACCCTCGAAGTCCTGTGCGTCAATCGCGGACTCCTTCTCCATCTTCAGCTCGGAGATGCGCTCGTCCATCTCCTTGAGCTCCGGCGGAGCGGTCATGCGGCGGATGCGGAGCCGGGCACCGGCTTCATCGATGAGGTCGATCGCCTTGTCCGGCAGGAAGCGGTCCGAAATGTAGCGCTCGGACAGGTTCGCAGCCGAGGCGAGGGCGCCGTCGGTGATGGTGACGCGGTGGTGCGCCTCGTAGCGGTCCCGCAGGCCCTTGAGGATCTCGATCGCGTGCGCAACCGACGGCTCCTTGACCTGGATGGGCTGGAATCGGCGCTCGAGGGCTGCGTCCTTCTCGATGTGCTTGCGGTACTCGTCCAGCGTGGTGGCACCGATGGTCTGCAGCTCGCCGCGGGCCAGCATCGGCTTCAGGATCGAGGCTGCGTCGATGGCGCCTTCGGCGGCACCGGCACCCACGAGGGTGTGGATCTCGTCGATGAAGAGGATGATGTCGCCGCGGGTGCGGATCTCCTTGAGGACCTTCTTCAGTCGCTCTTCGAAGTCACCGCGGTAGCGGGAGCCGGCCACGAGGGAGCCAAGGTCCAGCGTGTAAAGCTGCTTGTCCTTGATGGTCTCCGGCACGTCGCCGCGCACGATCGCCTGGGCAAGGCCCTCGACGACGGCGGTCTTGCCGACGCCGGGTTCGCCGATCAGCACGGGGTTGTTTTTGGTGCGGCGGGAAAGGACCTGCATGACGCGTTCCATTTCCTGCTCGCGTCCGATCACAGGGTCCAGCTTGTTCTCGCGGGCAGCCTGCGTCAGGTTCCGGCCGAACTGGTCCAGCACCACGGAGCCGGCGGGGGTACCCTCTGCCTGGCTCTGGCCGACGCCGGCGCCGGTGGTTTCCTTGCCCTGGTAGCCGGACAGCAGCTGGATGACCTGCTGGCGGACCCGGTTCAGGTCGGCGCCGAGCTTCACCAGCACCTGCGCTGCCACACCCTCACCCTCGCGGATGAGTCCCAGCAGGATGTGCTCCGTGCCGATGTAGTTGTGGCCGAGCTGAAGGGCTTCGCGCAGCGAGAGCTCCAGCACCTTCTTTGCACGCGGCGTGAAGGGGATGTGGCCGGAGGGCGCCTGCTGGCCCTGGCCGATGATCTCCTGCACCTGCTCGCGGACGCCGTCGAGCGAAATGCTCAAGGACTCAAGAGCTTTGGCGGCAACGCCCTCACCCTCATGGATCAGACCCAAGAGGATGTGTTCGGTACCAATGTAATTGTGGTTCAGCATGCGTGCCTCTTCTTGGGCAAGCACAACTACGCGACGGGCACGGTCCGTAAATCGCTCAAACATTTCGCCACACTCCTAGCTACGACGTACTTTGATGCTACGTGGGGGAACCCTGACTTGGGGAGCTTGTTCGCCACAGGGGAAACCGGGGGGCTTGCACTGGTCCACGCAGCTGCCGTAGCAGCGTTGCCGGAGCAATGCCGGAGAAGGCCTTGAATAGCACCCGGATACCGCCCGGCGGGCAATTACCGTTTCCCTTGGGCGGGTGTCGGAAATCACGGATGACGGAATGTTCCAATGGCCGGGGATTAGACCCGGAGACCCGATTACCCGGCAGGGCGGCGGTTCTGATTAACGGCGGTTCTGATTAATGCCGGCGGCAACTGCCGGTTAAAGCGAAGCGCCCCCGTCAGCCGGGGGCGCCGCACATATGCTCAGAACGTTTTGCCCTAACGGATTGTCAGGGCTCCGTACTAGGAATTGGCCTTTTGGTAGGCTTCCTGGATTTCTGCCTGAATACGGCCGCGCGCGTTTACGGTGTAACCGTGGTCCCGCGCCCACTGGCGTATCTGGGCAGAGTCCTGGCTGCGTCCACCCGGTGCCTTGGCGCGGGTAGGGCGGCCGCCGGACGTTTTACGGCCGGCTGAAACAAAGCGTTCCAGTGATGACCGCAGTTCTGAAGCATTGGCTGAGGACAGGTCAATTTCATAACCGACGCCATCCAGGCCGAAGCGAACGGTTTCGTCCGCAGATCCCCCATCCAGATCGTCCACCAGGACGATATTGACTTTCTGTGCCATCAAAAATCTCTCTTTTGGAAAGGACGTGTAATCAGAAAAGCAGGATGTTTCCACCTGAAGTATCTCTCCCAATAAGGCAACGCGTCAAAACGCGCAAGAGTTCCTTGGGGATAACCGAAGGGTATTAAAAGTCGCCTGCTATTTGTCTGATTTACTCGGCGGCTCGGGCTTACCCGGCGGCTCGGGGGAATCGTCCGTGGCTGCCGCCTGGGCATCGGCTTCAGCCTGCGCGCGCGCTTCGGCCTGGCGTTCTGCTTTGTCGGCGTTGAAAATCGACTTCATGGCAAACCAAAAGAGCAGCCCGACTACCAGCGAGGGCAGCAGTACCGCGACGTAGTCCATCATCAGTGGCCTTCGGGCTTGAGCAGCGGGAAGAGAATGGTTTCGCGGATGCCTGCGCCCGTGAAGAGCATGACCAGGCGGTCGATGCCCAGGCCGATGCCGCCCATGGGAGGCGCACCGTACTCCAGCGCGCGGAGGAAGTCCTCGTCCAGCTGCATGGCCTCGACGTCGCCGGCGGCGGCGTGCATGGACTGCTCGGTGAGGCGCTCACGCTGGATGACCGGGTCGATGAGCTCGGAGAAGGCGGTGCCGCGTTCCATGCCGCCGATGATCAGGTCCCAGGCCTCGATGAGCCGGCCGTCCTCGCGGTGCGGGCGTGCCAGCGGCTGGGCGGACGGCGGGTAGTCGTAGACAAACGTGGGGTTCAGCAGGGTGGGTTCCACGATTTCGCCGAAGAGTTCCACGGCCAGCTTCTCGGCGTCCCACTTGGGGTCGACCTTCACGTCGTGCTTCCCGGCGATCTCCCGAAGCACCTCAAGCGGAGTGTCAGGAGTGACTTCCTGCCCAACGGCGTCGGAAAGCCCGGGGTAAACAGCAACCCAGGCCCAGTCGCCGTCGAGGTTGATCTCCCCGGCCTCGGTCTGCAGTACCCGTCCGGCGCCCACGGCGTCCGCGGCGTCCAGGATGATCTCCTTGATGCGCTCGGCCATGACGAACTGGTCCGCCCAGGCCTCGTAGCACTCAAGCGTGGTGAACTCGGGGCTGTGGGTGGAGTCCACGCCCTCGTTGCGGAACACGCGGCCCATGTCGTAGACGCGGTCGATGCCGCCCACCACGGCGCGCTTGAGGTACAGCTCGGTGGCGATGCGCAGGGTCATCTTCTGGTCGAACGCGTTCATGTGCGTTTCGAACGGCCGGGCCAGGGCGCCGCCGTGGACCAGCTGCAGGATGGGCGTTTCCACCTCGACGTACGTGTGGCGGAACAGCGTCTCGCGGATGGAGCGGGTGATGGCGGCGCGGGTGTAGACCATCTCGCGGGCCTCGTCGCGGACCATCAGGTCCACATAGCGCTGGCGGACGCGGGTTTCCTCGTTGAGTTCGGCGTGCAGCACCGGCAGCGGGCGCAGCGCCTTGGACGCCATGGACCAGGACTCGGCCATGACCGAGAGTTCCCCGCGGCGTGAGGAGATGACTTCACCCCTGATGAAGACGTGGTCGCCCAGGTCAACCAGCGCCTTCCACTCGGCGAGGGCCTCTTCGCCCACGTTCGCGAGGCTGAGCATGGCCTGCAGCCGGGTGCCCTTGCCGTCGGTGCCGCCTTCCTGCAGCGTGGCGAAGCACAGCTTGCCGGTGTTCCGGACGAACACCACGCGGCCGGTGATGCCAACGACGTCGCCGGTGGTCTCGTCGGCCTGCAGGTGAGCGTACTTTTCGCGGATTTCGCTGAGCGAGTGCGTGCGCTCAACACCCACCGGGTACGCCTCCTGCCCGCGTTCGATCAGCTTGGCGCGCTTCTCCATGCGGATGCGCATCTGTTCGCTGGCGTCGAGCGGTTCGGGGGCATTCTTGGGGGCGGGGGTGTTTTGGGAAGTCACAGTCATCAAGTTTACCGGGTTTACCGGGGCATAGACTCGGGCTGTGGAGACGTGGACAGTTGAGACGGACGACGACGGCAGCCGGCTTGAGGTGCACTCCTTCCGGCCCGCCGCACTCACCACGGCAAACGGCGGCAGCACCTCCGCGAAAGGTGACCCGGCCCCGGTGACCGCACCCGGCGTCGTCATAATCCACGGAACGCTGGTGACCGACGCGCTGTACCGGCCGTTCGCCCGCAACCTGAGCCTCCTGCTGAGCCGGCCGGTGCACTGCTACAACCGCCGCGGCCGCGCCGGGTCCGCGCCGCAGCCGGACGACTATTCTGTGGCAACCGAGATCCGGGACCTGGCCGCCGTGATGAAGACGACGGGCTCGGAGGACGTGGTGGCGCACAGTTTCGGCGGCTTCGTGGCTCTTCAGGCGGCACGCGACATGCCGCTGCGCCGGCTCGTCACGTACGACGCCGCGGTGTCCCTGTCCGGCAACCTGAACCACCGCTGGCGGCCGGAGCTGGAGCAGGCCGTGACGGAGGGGCAGCTCAACCACGCCTGGGCGCACCTGGTGCAGGGGCTGGCCACGGCCGGGCCGCTGTCCTACCTGCCGCTCGGCGCGCTGCGGATGCTGAGCATCATGTCGGCCCGGACCAACGTCGGCGCGGAGATGCGGGAGCTGCTGCCGACGGCCGTGAAGGAGATGCGGGCGGTGCTCGACGCCGACGCGGAGCTCGCGGATTTCACCGAACTGACCACCCCCACGCTGATGCTCAGCGGCGGCTGGAGCCCGGGATATTTTGCGGACACCGGCCGGCAGCTGGCGTCGGCGGTGCCGGCGATCGATTTCGCCGTGGTTCCGGGCCAGCTGCACGAGGGTCCGATCCGGCCGGGCAAGCGCCTGGCCCTCCGGATAGCGCGCTTCCTCAACGGCACCGACGGAAGCGTCCGGCCACTGAGCCGGAAGCGCCGGCGCAAGTAGGTTCCGGCTGTCAGCACGGGCCGGCCTCCGATAGGCTCGGACCATGACTCGCGAGATCATCAGCACACCCGACGGCGGCAAGCTCGAGCTGTTCAGCACGGGCGAGGAACTGGCCTCGGCCGGCTCCGGCGTGGTTGTGGTCACGGCCTCCATGGTGACGGCGGCGGACTACACCCGCTTCGCGCAGAAACTCAGCGCCTCCCTCGGCCGGCCGGTGCATACGTTCAACCGCCGCGGCCGGGGCTTGTCCTCCGAACAGGCCGGGGACTACACCCTGGACGTCGACATCCGCGACCTCGATACCGTCATGAAGCACACGGACAGCACCGACGTCTTCGGCCACAGCTTCGGCGGCGCCGTGGCCATCCACGCGGCACGGACCCTCCCGGTGGAGCGCCTCGCCGTCTACGACCCCGCCGTCTCCGTTAACCACAGCGTCACGGCAGACTGGACCACCGAATACGAGCGGGCGACGGCGGCCGGGGACGACGACCGTGCCCTCGCCGTCCTGCTCCGCGGGCTCGAGGCCGAGAGTGCCTTCTCGTCCCGCATGCCGCTGTCCATGATGACCCTCGCTAACAAGCTCACGGCGGGAACGACGGTAGGCAAGCAGATGCGCGAAATGATGCGCACCGGCGTCCGGGAGATCAAGGCGATCATCGCCGCGGACATGCCGGCCGAGCCTTTCCTGGCGCTGCCGCTGGAGACGCTCATCATCGTGGGCGAGAAGAGCCCGGCCTACTTCGGCGTGGCCTGCGGCCAGATCCACGATGTGCTCTCCGGCTCCAGCTACACCATCCTGCCGGGCTTCGGGCACGACGGCGTCAACCGCGCCCCCGACCGGCTTATCACCGAACTCAGCGACTTCTTCGCCGGCTGACAAACCAACGCGGGGTCACTTAGCGCCCAATAAACCCTCCGGATTGGGCGGTAAGTGACCCCGCGTTGCTTTATGTGGCTCTCAGTGGGCGGCGGGTGTTCCTTCGGCGCCGGCAGTCTTCCGCATCATGGTGGAAAGGACGACGGCGGCAACGGCTATGACGGTTGCCGTCAGGAACGCTGCGTTCATGCCTGCAACGAGGCCGGAGCCTGCGGAAACGAAGGCGAAGATGGACACCAGCAGCGCAGTGCCCGCCGCGCCGGCCACCTGCTGCAGGGTGCTCATGATGGCCGAGCCGTGCGAGTACAGGTGCGGCGGCAGCGGGTTCAGGCCGGTGGTGAACGCGGGCGTGAAGAGCAGGGCCAGCCCGAAGCTGAGCCCGACGTGCAGGGTGACGATCCACCAGACCGGAGTGCCGGCGTCGAGCATTGCGAACTGCCAGAGCGTCAGGACCATGAGCGAGGATCCGGTGACCGTGAGCGGCAGCGGCCCCACTTTGTCGAACAGGCGGCCGATCACCGGTCCGAGCAGGCCCATGGCGAGGCCGCCGGGCAGCAGCGCCAGGCCGGTCTCGAGGGACTGCAGGCCGCGGATTTCCTGCAAGTACAGCGGCAGCAGGATCACAGCGCCGAACAGGGCCACCATGGACACCACCATGAGCAGCACCGAGACCGTGAACATCCGGAAGTTGAAGGCCCGCAGGTCCAGCAGCGGAGACTCCGACTTCTGCAGCCGGAGCTGCCGGAACGTGAACGCGGCAAGGCCGGCCACGCCGACCACCAGCGCCACCACGGCCAGCGTGCTTGGGCCGCTGCCGCCGCCGTGTCCGCCGCCGATCTGGCTAAGGCCGTAGACCAGGCCACCGAAGGCGGGCACGGTCAGCACCACCGAAAGGAAGTCCAGCCGGGACTTCTCGGTCTCGCCGACGTTGGTCAGGAACCTGGCACCGATGGCCAGCGCCGCCAGGGCGATGGGCAGGACGAAGATGAACATGAAGCGCCAGGAGAACTGCTGCAGGATGAACCCCGAGACGGTGGGCCCCATGGCCGGCGCAACGGAGATGGCGATGCTCACGTTGCCCATGACGGCGCCGCGGCGGGCCAGCGGCACGAGTGTGAGGATGGTGGTCATCAGCAGCGGCAGCATGATGGCGGTGCCGCCGGCCTGGATGATCCGTGCCAGCAGGAGGACTTCAAAGCCGGGCGACGCCGCGGCAAGCGCCGTGCCGCCGGCGAACAGGCCCATCGCCAGGAGGAAGACGGACCGCGTCGAAAGCCGCTGCAGGATGAAGCCGGTGGTGGGGATCACCACCGCCATTGTCAGCATGAACCCGGTGGAGAGCCACTGCACGGTGGGCGCATCCACGCGCAGGTCCACCATGAGCCGCTGCAGGGCCACGTTCATGATGGTCTCGTTCAGGATCACCACGAAGGTGGCCACCAGCAGCGTGACGATCACCGTCACGGACTCGCGGGACATCCTGTCCGACGCCGGTGCCGAGGCCGGGGCCGACGCCGGGGATGGTGCTGCGTTCGGGGCTGCAACGGGAGCGGCCGGCTCCTGGACGGGTTCGCCGTGCGAATCGGACGTGACGTTGGTAGACATGGCGAGGCCCTCAGGAGAGTTGGATGTGGTGGCTGGCGGTCAGCGCCGCTGCAGACTCCAACAGTGTAGTGGCCGGAGCCATTCCCCGTACACGGGGAATTAGGCAGATTTACCGTCAGGAATTGAGCGGCACGTTGTCGATCAGCCGCACGGCGCCCACCTTCGCGGCAACCAGTGCCAGCCCTTCACCCCGGAAGGGTGTCTCGTGGCAGTTCTCCGCGAGCGGCTCGAGCGTGACGGGATCCACGACGTCGAGGTAGTCGAGCTGGACCAGGGGCTGGGATTCGATCAGGGCCCTGGCCGACTCGACATCGAGGGCCTCGTTTGCGTTGGCCCGCTCCTCAATGAGGTGCAGCGCCCGGGACAGGACCAGCGCAGCCTCCCGCTCCTCGTCCGAGAGGAAGCGGTTCCGGCTGGACAGCGCCAGTCCGTCGGCGGCGCGTGCGGTCGGCACGGCAACGATCTCGACCGGGAAGTTCAGGTCGGCCACCATCCGGCGCACCAGGGCCAGCTGCTGGGCGTCCTTCTGCCCGAAGTAGGCCCGGTACGCCGGCAGCCCCCCGCCGGAGCCGGCCACGAAGGCGCTGCCGCCGGGCAGCCCGGTGCCCGGGATGCCCAGGTGCAGCAGCTTGGCCACCACGGTAAGCGCGCCGTCGAAGTGCCCGGGCCGGGACGCCCCCTCCCACTTCTCCCCCAGCGGACCGGACGTGACCCGGACCATCGGCTGCCCGCCCGGGTACATCTCCTCGACCGACGGCGCGAAGACCAGGTCCACGCCCTGCTCTTCCAGGAGCGCCATGTCCGCCTCGAGGGTCCGCGGGTAGCGGTCCAGGTCCTGCGCCTCGCCGAACTGCAGCGGGTTCACAAAGATGGTGGCCACCGCCACGTCGTTCTGTTCGACGGCGGCCCGCGCCAGCCGCCCGTGTCCCTCATGCAGGGCGCCCATGGTGGGCACGAGGCCCAGCGACGAGCCGTTCTTCTGCGTCAGCAGCAGCCGGCTTTGCGCACGGAGGGAGTCCGCCGTCGTTACGAGTCGGATTGCCATGTCAGTGTCCCCTTCTTGGCCCTGCGGCCGTTTCCATCAGCGGCCGTCATCGGTGCCATCCTCGCCCGTGCCCTCAAGTGCGATACGAATATTGTCCGCCTGATCCGGCTTCAGCAGGCCCCGACCTTCAGCCCGTCTGGCCGTGGCCCGGGCCATGGCGAGGTACGCCGCGAGCACGTCGCCGCCGGTTCCGGCGTCGTGCTCCCGCAGCGCCCGGGCATGCGCCTCCACGGTTCCGGCGTCCCCGCGCGCCACCGGGCCCGTCAGGGCCGACTCCCCGGAGGCGAGCGCATTCTCCAACGTGGCACGAAGCAGCGGCCCGAGCATGCGGTCCGGAAACTCGACACCCACCTCGGCCAGCAGCTGGGACGCCTGCGCCACGAGGGTGACCAAATGGTTCGAACCGTGGGCAAGGGCGGCGTGGTAGATCGTCCGGTCGCCCTCGGCGATCACCACCGGTTCGGCCCCCATCTCGACGACGAGCGCCTGGGCGATGGGGAGCATGGCGGCGTCCGCCGTGACCCCGAACGTGCAGTCCAGCAGCCGGGTCAGGTCCAGGCTCATGCCGGTGAAGGTCATGGCCGGGTGCAGGGCCAGCGGCACGGCACCGGCCGCCCGGACCGGATACAGCACGCCGACGCCGAACCGGCCCGACGTGTGCGCCACGAGCTGGCCGGGCTGCCACGCACCGAGCTTGGCGAGCCCCTCCACGAGCCCGGCGAGGGCGTCATCCGGAACGGCCAGCAGCACCAGTTCCGAGCGTTCCACGATGTCCTGGATCTCCAGGACGGGAACGCCGGGCAGCAGCGTTTCGGCCCGTTCCCGGCTCGCGTCGGACACGGCGGAAACCCCGACGACGGCGTGCTCGGCCGCGCGGAGCGCCGCACCGAGGACGGCGCCCACCTTGCCGGCGCCGATGATTCCGACGCCGAGGCGTCCTGGCTTAGCCACGTTGCTGGCCTTCCTGTTGGGGTGCTGGGGTTGGATGTTGGTCGAGGCCGGCGGGCCCGTTTTCGGCATGCTCAACCAGCCGGGCCGGCTCAGTTTCGACGGGCTGAACCGGCGGGGCGGGCTCAACCGCCGGGGACAGGGCCGGGGCCACCTGGGCCAGCCACTGTTCGCTGGTCTGCCGCCGCCGGGCTGCGCGGGCGCGGGCTGCCTGGGCGTCAAAGAGTGCCTGCGCCTCCCGGATGTCCGCCTGGATCACGCGCGGCGCCACCGGGCCCGCGGTGGTGTGCAGCACGAGGTCGGCCAGCCCGAACCAGCGGGCGAGGGGCCCCTGCTGCATCGCAATCGACTGGGTCCGCTGGTGCGGCACCACCACCAGCTGCCGCCACCAGCGGCCGGAGCGCATGAGCAGCGCGGTGTCCGTGGCCGCGAAAGCGTTGCGACGCCAGCCCAGCGGTGCGAGCAGCCGTGCCCGGCGCGGCGTGGTGACGAATCCGGCGTCGGAATCCAGGCCGTTCACGCCCTGGTGGAAGACGCGCAGCGGATCGGCCGTTCCCGGGTCAGGCAGCACGAGGGCCATCATATTCAGGACGTCGTCCATCTTCCCCACGGGCAAGAGCGTGGTGCGGGCGCCGGCCTCGCCGTTGTTCACCCCGGCGGCCCCATAGCCGGCGGCGTTGACCTGCATCCGGTACCAGCCGAAGAGCCGCCACAGCGGCGGCTGCGCCACCTTCAGCGCCTGGATCCGGCCCGGCGGCAGTGTCTGCGCCTGGGTGTCGAGCAGCCCGTAGCGGAGCCGGATGCCGTCCGGGGAAATGGCCGCCGTGAAGTTGTAGCCCTTGGTGAACGAGTTCCAGTAGGCCGCCATGAGGCCGAGCGCCGCGGGAATCAGGTACAGGAAAAAGGCCCTGTTCTCGGTGAGCGCTGACATCATCACCGATGCCGCGGCGCCAAGGACCACAAAGACGCTCTGCTCACTGAGCAGGAGCGAACCGAAAAGGCGCGACGGCGGGACCTGCAGCACCTGCTGCTCCGGCGCCTCGGGGGCGGCTGCTTCGGGGTGCCCGGGGTCCATCCGGACTCCCGACGCGCGGGCAAGGATGGTGGCACGAAGCTGGCGGGCGTCGTCGATGCGCAGGTAAGCCAGCCGGACGGCGGACTCGCCGGCGTCGGCGACCTCGAACTTGAGCTCCGCCAGGCCGAAGATCCTGGCGAGCAGGGGCTGGACGATGTCGATGGCCTGGACGCGGTCCAGCCGGGCTTGCCGCTGCTGCTTGAACAGGAAGCCGGTGTTGACCCTGACGTAGCCTTCCGCCACCTGGTAGCGGGTGAAGTACCAGGACAGGATGAAGCCGAGGACCGCCAGCACCAGCATCAGCGCCCCGCCGCCCAGGAGCCACGGCGCGCGGCCGGCGATGCGGTCATCGATCAGCGGCTGGCCCTGCAGCAGCCGTTCAAAGCTGTCGCGCCCGAAGAAGTAGCCGATGGCGGCAAGAGCTACCCAGCCCCGCACGAAAGGCGTGGCCGGGTGCACACGCAGCCACTCGCCGTCGGGCTTTCCGGAAGCGCCGCCGGCGCTCACAGCCCGGCCAGCCTGGCTTCGCCGCGTGCCGAGAGCTGTTCCCTGAGCCGGGCGCCTTCCGCCGCCGGAAGGCCGGGAATGCCGGCGTTGGTTCCGGCGGAGGCCGTGTGCAGCTTCAGGGTGCACAGCCCCAGCCCGCGTTCCACCGGGCCTGCGCTGATGTCCACGTACTGCATGCGTCCGTACGGCACCACCATGACGCGTTGGAAGAAGATGCCGCCGCGGATGAGGAGGTCGTCGTCGCGCTCGGCGTAGCCGATGGCACGCACCTGCCGCGGGATCAGGACCAGGCGCCACAGCGCCAGCAGGAGCATGAAGGCGGGGATGCCGATCGCCAGCCACAGCGGCGGCCACCGCCACCAGCCGAGCCGGACGAACACCAGCGGCAGGCTCAGCACGGCAACCATGACCAGGTTGCCGACCGCCCACTCGACGAGCCGGACGGTGACGTACTTCGGGGACACGCGCAGCCAGGTGATCCCGGGGGGATCAATCGCCGCGGTAGGCATACTCGCCTTCTCCCTTGGCCTTGCCCCGGCCGTGGCCCGGCAGGCCTTCGCCGGCCTCCGTCTCGCCGTCCTCCGGCGGAATCTTGCAGAAGCGTTCGACGACGAGCCCCACCACGATCATGACCAGCCCGCCGCCGGCCATCCCGAGGGAGAGCCAGGTGACGTCCAGCCCGCTGCGGATGCTCCAGAACCGCAGCTGGTCCAGGAAGATCCCGGCGTGCCAGCCCAGCAGCATCGCGCCGGTGTACGCGCAGGCCTGGGCAAGGACCAGCGTCCACGCCGCCAGGATGGGGTTCAGCATTTTCTTCTTCTTGCCGTTCCGCCAGCGGAGCACGCGGATGCCCAGCACCAGGGTCAGCGCCACGATGATGCCCATGGTGACCAGGGCCGTGGCCGGCAGGACCGGTGTGGCCATGCCGTAACGGACCGTCAGGACGGCGGCGGACCAGCCGGCGATGGCCAGGGCAATGCCCACGACTGCGAGCAGCAGCGGACTCACGGGCTTCACGGCTGTTCCACCGTCCCGCCGTCGGGCACACCGTCGAAGTCCCCGAAGCCGTCGAACGGCTTCAGGTCCGGGAAGTCGGCGGCCCTGGCGGCCAGCTCCGCCACCGGCTGCCCGTTCAGGGTCGCCGCGGGGTCCATCTGGGCCCAGGGGAAGAGTACGAAGGCGCGCACCGCGGCAAACGGGTGCGGCAGCGTGAGCACAGGATCGTCGCTCTCGATGTCGCCGTAGACGATGACGTCGACGTCGAGCGTGCGCGGGCCCCAGTGGACCTCACGCACCCGGTGGTGCTTGTTCTCCACCGACTGGCAGTGCTTGAGAAGTTCCAGCGGTGCCAGGGACGTTTCGACCGAAATCACCATGTTGAGGAAGTCCGGCTGCCCGGTGGGGCCGCCGACGGCCTTGGTCTGCACTATCGGTGACACGGCCAGCAGCCGGACCTCCGGACGGTCCACAAGGTCCGCCACGGCCTCGGACAGCGTCTCGTTCCGGGCGCCGAGGTTGCTGCCCAGTGCCAGCACCGCCCGCGTGTAGCCCGTCGTCGCTGGTGCCGGCTGCTCGTGCACCGGCTTCTCGTGCAGTGCGGGGGCCGGAGTCATGACCGCTCCCGGTAGACGCTGACGGCGACGTCGCCGAAGGGAACCTCGATGGGTGCCTTCGGTTTGTGCACCGTGATCTCCACTGCCTGGACCTTGAATTCCTGGAGCAGGCCCTCGGCCATCCGCACCGCCAGTCCCTCGATCAGGTTCAGCGGCTCGCCGGTGATCCAGTCGGTGATCCGTCCGGCCACCTCGCCGTAGTGGGCGGTGTCGCGGACGTCATCCGACTCTGCCGCCTGGCTGAAATCCAGGTGCAGCACGGCGTCCACCACAAACGGCTGGCCTTCGCGGCGCTCAAAATCGAACACCCCGTGGTAGCCGGTGGCGGTGACACCGGTCAGCGAGATCCTGTCCATGGCTGTTCTGCTCGGCCTTTCCTGGTCAGTGGCCGTGGTCCGGGGCCGCCATGCGGGCGGCCACCTTGACGGCGTCAAGGCTGGGTCCGACGTCGTGCACGCGCACGGCCCACGCACCCCGGGCGGCGCTGATGGCGGTGATGGCGGCTGTGGCGGCGTCGCGCTCCTCCGGGAGCGCCGCCTTGCCGGAAACCGTCAGGAGCGTGCCGAGGAAGCGCTTGCGGGACGCGCCCACCAGCACCTTGTGGCCCATGGCGTCCAGCCGGTCCAGGTTCCGCAGCAGTTCCCAGTTCTGCACGTCAGTCTTCGAGAACCCGATGCCCGGGTCCACAATGATCTGCTCGGGCAGCACGCCGGCCGCGTACAGCTTGTCGCGGACGCCGTTCAGTTCGGCGACGACGTCGTTGGCCACGTCCTCGTACTCCGTCAGGGAGGTCATGGTCTTGGCGTCGCCGCGGCGGTGGGTCAGGACGTAGGGCACCTTGGTTTTCGCCACGAGCTCGGCCATGCCGGGTTCGATGCTGAGGCCGGAGATGTCATTGATGATCGCCGCGCCGGCGTTCAGCGCGGCCTCGGCGGTGGAGACGTGGGTGGTGTCGATACTGACCAGGGCGCCGGCCTTCACGAGGGCTTCGATGACAGGCACCACCCGGCGCTGTTCCTCCTCCGGGCTGACCTCGTCCGCGCCGGGGCGGGTGGATTCGCCGCCGACGTCGATGATGTCGGCTCCCGCGTAGAACATCCGGAGGCCGGCGGCGATGGCGGTATCCGCCGTCGCGTGCTTGCCGCCGTCGCTGAACGAATCCGGGGTGACGTTGAGGATGCCCATGACGAGCGTGCGGTCTGTGGGCAGGGCTTCGAACTTGGCTGCCGGCCGCGGTTTGCGCAGGATGGGCAGGGGTGAGGTTGCGGGGCCGGTTCCAGGTGCTGCAGCTAGGGAATCCATAGTCTGTTTTTTACCTTCCGAGTATGAGGCTCATGGCTTCGGCACGGGTGGCCGGGTCATGAAGTTGCCCGCGAACCGCGCTTGTGACGGTTTTGGCTCCGGGCTTGCGGATGCCGCGCATGGACATGCACATGTGTTCGCATTCCACCACCACGATGGCTCCGCGCGGCTTGAGGAATGTGACCAGGGCTTCGACGATCTGCGTGGTGAGGCGCTCCTGCACCTGCGGGCGGCGGGCGTAGATGTCCACCAGGCGTGCCAGCTTGCTCAGGCCCGTCACCCTGCCGTCGTGCGAGGGGATGTACCCCACGTGCGCGACGCCGTGGAACGGCACCAGGTGGTGCTCGCAGGTGGAGTAGAACGGGATGTCCTTCACCAGCACGAGTTCCTCGTGGTCGAGGTCGAAGGTGGTGCCGAGCACGCTGCCCGGATCCTGGTGTAGGCCGGCAAACACCTCGGCGTAGGCCTTGGCCACGCGCTTGGGCGTGTCCTGGAGCCCGCCCCGGTCCGGGTCCTCCCCTATGGCAAGCAGGATTTCCCGCACGGCTGCTTCAATCCGGGGCCTGTCCACCTTGTGGTGGTGGCCTGATCCGTCCACCGCCGAGTGGTCGGCGGTGGCGGTGAGGTCGTCGTCGTCGAAGTGAGTCACACCAAAGAGCTTAGCCGTGGTGACCGTCTGGACCTGATTCCGTTACTCCGCCCTGAAAGGAGGCGTCCTCCGGAACACCCTGCGGGTGCGGCGGAATTGCATCCAGTGGTTCCTCGAGCCGGGCTTCCTTGGCTTCTTCCTGGGCTTCGCGTTCAGCGCGCTCCTGCGGGCTTTCCACCGGACCGGCCGTGGAGACCGGGCGGGTCTCCTTGGACAGCCAGACCTCGCGGAAGTCGCGCTTGCGGATGTCGCGGAAAACGTCGGCAATTTCGGCCTGGTTGAGGGTTTCGCGTTCCAGGAGTTCCAGGGCCAGGCGGTCCAGGACGTCCCGGTTTTCGGTGAGGATGGCGTAGGCCTCGTCGTGGGCCTGGTCGATCAGGCGGCGGACCTCTTCATCCACGATGTAGGCGATCTGGTCGGAGTAGTTCCGCTCGTGGCTGGCGTCGCGGCCGAGGAACGGCTCGCCGCCACCCTGGCCCAGGCGCACGGCGCCGACGCGCTCGCTCATGCCGTACTGGGTGACCATCTGGCGGGCCGTGGAGGTGGCCTTCTCGATGTCGTTCGAGGCGCCGGTGGACGGATCGTGGAAGACGATTTCCTCGGCGACGCGGCCGCCCATGGCGTAGGCCATCTGGTCCAGGAGCTCGTTGCGGGTGACGGAGTACTTGTCGTTCTCCGGGACCACCATGGTGTAGCCCAGGGCGCGGCCGCGGGGCAGGATGGTGATCTTGGTGACCGGGGCGGAGTTCCGCAGCGCGGCTGCCACCAGGGCGTGGCCGCCCTCGTGGTACGCGGTGATCTTGCGCTCGTGTTCCTTCATGACGCGGCTGCGCTTCTGCGGGCCGGCCATGACGCGGTCGATCGCCTCGTCCAGTGCGCGGTCGTCGATGAGGTTGGCGTTGGAGCGGGCGGTCAGCAGAGCGGCCTCGTTGAGCACGTTGGCCAGGTCTGCACCCGTGTAGCCGGGGGTCTTCTTGGCCACGGCCTTGAGGTCCACATTGGAGGCCATGGGCTTGCCCTTGGCGTGGACCTGGAGGATCTGGTCGCGCCCGATCAGGTCCGGGGCTTCCACGGAGACCTGGCGGTCAAAGCGGCCGGGACGCAGCAATGCGGGGTCCAGCACGTCGGGGCGGTTGGTGGCCGCGATGAGGATGACGTTGGTCTTGACGTCGAAGCCGTCCATTTCAACCAGCAGCTGGTTGAGGGTCTGTTCGCGTTCGTCGTTGCCGCCGCCCACGCCGGCACCGCGGTGGCGGCCGACGGCGTCGATTTCGTCGACGAAGATGATGGCGGGCGAGTTGGACTTGGCCTGTTCGAAGAGGTCGCGGACGCGGGACGCACCGACACCGACGAACATTTCCACGAAGTCAGAACCCGAGATGGAGAAGAACGGCACGCCGGCCTCGCCTGCGACGGCGCGGGCCAGGAGAGTCTTGCCGGTGCCCGGAGGGCCGTAAAGCAGCACGCCCTTGGGGATCTTGGCGCCGACGGCCTGGAACTTGGAGGGCTCCTGCAGGAACTCCTTGATTTCCTGCAGTTCCTCGACGGCTTCGTCTGCACCGGCGACGTCGGCGAAGGTTACCTGTGGCATGTCCTTGCTGACCATCTTGGCCTTGGACTTGCCGAACTGCATGACCTTGGAGCCGCCGCCCTGCATGCGGGACAGCAGGAACCAGAACAGGACGCCGAGCAGCAGCACCGGCACCAGCAGCGAGAAGAGTCCCGAGAGCCAGTTGCTCTCCACCGGCTGGTCCGTGTAGCCCTTGGAGGGGTTGGCAGCAGTCACGGCCTTGACAACGTCGGGGCCGCGGTCATTGACGAAGAAGAACTGGACGTTCTTGCCCTTGTCCTGGCCGTCGATGACGAGGTTGTCTTTCAGCACCAGGTCGACGCGGTTTTCGCCGTCGAAGATCTTGGCCTGTTCCACCTTGCCGCTCTGGGCGAGGAGCTCGAGGCCCGGCTGCGTGTCGATGCGCGTCGAGCCGCCCGGAGCCAACGTTGCAAAGGCCAGCAGGAGCATGCCGACCACAACAATGATCCAAATGCCCGGGCCCTTGAAGAAACTCTTAGCTTTCATCTGTTCGGGGGCTGGCCCCGTCCCTCCTGGTAGTGCTGCACGGCGCGAGGACTGCGCGCGTGTGGTGCTGCGTCGCTTCTAGCTATACACCGTCAGGAGTAATTCACGCACGGTGTAATACAAAAGTTCCCTCAGGGCGTAGTGGCTGGTCGGGCCGGGGATGCGTCTGTGGATGCGGCCCCGGCGGGCGGCGGCCGGCGTTTCTGCACCGCTTTCAAGGCTGCCCGGAAAACCCCTCCGCGGCGTTGCTGGGCCGGGCCCCTCGAGCTGCCGCCAAAGTGGTGCAGAAATGCAGGGCCGGCTGGCGGCCACCGGCCCTCCACAGCTTCTCCGCGGCACCGGTTATCCACATACGCGGGGCTCTGCCTGCCGGAATGCATCCCCGCGGCGGCACGCTGGACCACATGCAGCCCACGGACTTCCTCGCACGGCATGGAGGTGTGGCCAGGCTGGCGCACCTGCGGCGGGCGGGATTCACCAGGGGCCAGATTGGCCGGGCGGTGGACTCCGGGATCATGCAGAATCCCCGCCACGGCATCTATCGGTTGCCGCAGGCGAACGAAAACTTTGTCCGCGCCTACGAAGCCAACGCCGCGGTCACCTGCATCTCCGCCGCGGAACACTACGCACTCTGGACCCTGCGGACTCCCGGCCAGCCGCACCTCGCTGCCTGCCACCGCAGGCTGGAGGGCCGCGTCCTGCCGCACAGGTTCAGCGGCAACATCTCCACTCTTCATCCGCCGGTTCTCCCGCTGAAGGATGTCCTCGTCCACGCGCTGCAGTGCCTTCCCGAACTGGAGGCCCTGGTCATGGTGGAATGTGCCTTTGGCCGCGGCGACATCGACCTGGATTTCCTTCGCAGGCTACTCCCCGGAACGCGGAACGGCCGGGCGAGCGCGGTACTCGACCTCGTGGAACGCGGATCGGATTCCCTGCTGGAAACGGTGGCCCGGGTACTGTTCCGGCGGCACGGCTTCGAAGTGCGCACGCAGGTTTACCTGGCGGGCATCGGCTATGTGGATTTCCTGCTCAACGGGTGCCTGATCGTCGAAATCGACGGCGTGGGATTCCACCTGAGCAAGCCCCAGTTCAAGAAGGACATTCGGCGGAACAACGTCGGCGCGGCCACCGGCTACCGGGTGTTGCGCTACCTCTACGAGGATGTGCTGCACCGGCCGGAGGAAATGCTGGCGCAGATCCGGCTGACCCTCGCCACTCCCCCGCGGATGCCCTGCTGACCCAATGGCCTGCCGAGCTAACCCGATGGCCTGCCGGACATTTCTGCACCGCTTTAAGCAGCGCGCGCCGCCGTCGGGCCCGTGTTCTCAGGACTCGACGGCGGCGCGGTCACCGAAAGCGGTGCAAAAATGCGGCGCCGGCCGGGGCAGCGGAAGGCCTACTCGTAGACGTGCGGGGCCAGGGTGCCCACGAAGTCCAGGTTGCGGTACTTCTCGGCGTAGTCCAGGCCGTAGCCCACCACGAACTCGTTGGGGATGTCGTAGCCGACGTACTTGACGTCGATCTCCACCTTGGCGGCGGTGGGCTTGCGGAAGGCGGTGCAGATTTCCACCGACGCGGTGCCGCGGGATTCGAGGTTGGTCTTCAGCCACGACAGGGTGAGGCCGGAGTCGATGATGTCCTCGACGATCAGCACGTCCTTGCCCATCAGGTCCGTGTCGAGATCCTTGAGGATGCGCACCACGCCGGAGGACTGGGTGCCGGAGCCGTAGGAGGAGACAGCCATCCAGTCCATGGAGATGTGCGAGTGCAGGGCCCGGGCCAGGTCGGCCATGACCATGACGGCTCCCTTGAGCACGCCCACGATCAGGATCTCGCGGCCCTCGTAGTCCTTGTCAATCTCGGCCGCGAGCTCGGTGATGCGTTGCTGGATCTGTTCCTTGGTGTAGAGAACGTGCTTGAGGTCTGCCTGGACGTCGGATGAATCCACCAATTGCTCCTGTGTAGATGCGGGGGCGACTATTTGCGGGACGGTTTATGAAGCCGGAATACAAGCTTCCCACAGCGGGCGGCCTCGCGGGGAACGCCTTCCGTCCCGCCTTCGCCCCGGGCACGCTCCCGATCCTGCAGCTCGGCAAGCGAAAGGCGGTACACGCTGACCCCGCCGGGCAGTTCCACCGGACCGGCCGAGCCCTTCCGCCGCAGCAGTGCCTCCGCCGCCAAAAGGCGCTGATAGCTGGGCTGTTGACCGCCGACGCCGGCAGCCGCCTTTGCGATCACACGGAACCTGATGGCCGGGGCCAGGTCAGTCAGGGCAGCCTCCGGGAGGCTGGCGTCCCGGCCGTCGTGCTCAACCAGGGACTCGTACGTGCTGTTGGCCACGTCCTCCAGATAGTCGGCATCCAGCTGCAGGATGGCGGCCGTGCGGGCCAGCGATTCGGCCACCCCCGGACCGAGTTTGTCCTCCAGCACCGGCATGACCTCCACCCTGGTCCGCGAACGGGCGAAGGACGGGTCGGCGTTGCTGGGGTCGTGCCAGGGCTCCAGCTCCTCCGCGCGGCAGATCTCTAGGGTGTCTTCCCTGCGCAGGCCAAGGAACGGCCGCAGCAGTTTCCCCCGCGCAGGCCGCATCCCGGCCAGGGACCGGGTGCCTGATCCCCGCGCCAGGCCCAGCAGCACCTGCTCCGCCTGGTCATCGAGGGTGTGCCCCAGGAGGATGGCGCCGGCTTCCCACTCCCCTGCGGCGGCCTCGAGTGCGGCATGGCGGGCATCGCGGGCTGCAGCTTCCGGCCCGAAACCGGTGGCGGCAACGTCCACTGTCCGGACCTGCACGGGGTCCAAGCCGAGTTCCCGGAGGGTCCCTGCGGTTCGCGCGGCAACATCGGCGGAGCCTGGCTGCAACTGGTGGTCAATAATCACGGCGCCGACGGAAACCGGCCGGCCGTCCACGTGGCCGCGCCGGGCGAAGTAGGCGGCCACAGCGGCCAGGGCCAGGGAGTCGGGGCCGCCGCTGCAGGCCACCAGGACGCGTTCGGGGTAGCCGGCGTCGGCCAGCGCATCCTGCAGCATTTTCCGTGCCGTGCCGAGGACCGGCGCCAGCCGGCCCGGCCGCCGCCTTCCGCTAGGGACGGGCCCGCCGGGAACAGGGGAAGTACCGCCGGCAGTGTTGGGGAGGTGCTGCACGGAAACCTAGAAACCCATCCTGTCGAGCCAGATCCTGGCGTTGTGGATCTCCTCTTCGGTGGGCAGGTTCGCCGGGGCCTCCCAGACCCGGTTGAAGCCCTCCATCCCGGCCACGTCCACCACGGCGCGGACAAACTTGGCGCCGTCGCTGTACTGCTTCATCTTGGCGTCGAGTCCCAGCAGGCTGCGGATGAACTTCTCGATCACGCCCCGGTCCTTGCCGCGGGCGTTGAACCGCTGCCGGATGGTCTTCACGGACGGGACGATGCTGGCGTCCACGGCGTCCATCACCACGTTGGCGTGGCCCTCGAGCAGGCTCATGACCGCCGTGAGGTGGGACAGCGAGGCCTTCTCCTCGGGGTCCTGCAGGAGGTCCAGAATGGCTCCGCGGCCGGGAGTGGAGCCGGAGGCGGCCCGGTCCTTGAGCGAGCGTGCGGCCGCTGAGGCGCGTTCCATCAGGGAGTCCACGTTACCCAGCAGGTGACCGCTGAGGTTGTCGATCTCGTTCAGCATGTGGTGCCGGAGCCATGGTGCCGCAGCGAACTGTACGCGGTGCGTCTGCTCGTGCAGGCATACCCAAAGCCGGAAATCCGCGGGGGTCACGTTGAGCTCGCGCTCGACGGCGATGATGTTGGGCGCCACGAGCAGCAGCCGGCCGCCGGACGGCGCCTGCGATCCTTCGGCGAGGGCGGCAAAGGGATCGTACTGGCCCAGGACCTTGCTGGAGAGGAAGGCGAGCACGGCGCCGAGCTGGCTGCCGGTGATGGCGCCGCTGACGGAAGCGGCCCCGGGGCTGATGGTGCCGCGCCGGTTCTCGAGCATCTTTTCGATGGCGGGTTTCAGCATCACGGCGAAGCTCTGCGTGTTGGCTTTCGCCCAGGAGGCACGGTCCACGACCAGGACTGATGAGTCACGGAGGTCGCGTGCGGCCTCCAGCCCTGTGATCTGGTGGACGTGCGGAACGGAGGCGTCCGCCAGCTGACGGAGCTGGGAGACGGCGTCGCCGATCTCGGCGGCGGTTAGGGACGGGCCGGGCGGAGCCAGCCGTGCTGCTGCGGACGCGGCGAGGTCCCAGTTGATGAGGGCCTCGGCAGGGGCGGATGACTGGCTTGCAGTGGACTCCATACGCTCCATCAGAACATACGTGCCTTGCAGCGCGCCTTAAGTTCGCTGACCGGCGAATCAGCTGCAGCCGCAACCGGCCAGCGCCGTGGCCGCCGTGTCCAGGGCCGGCTTGTTGCCCTGCGCTCCCGGCGTCAGGCCGTTGCCGATGAAGGAGAACACCAGGAGCCGGCCGTCGGCGTCCACCACGTACCCGCTCAGCGCGATGACCGTGTTCAGGGTTCCCGTTTTGGCCCGCACCAGGCCGGCGCCCTCGGCCGTGGACTCGTCGATGTACCTGTCGCCGAGCGTGCCCGTCAGCCCCGCCACCGGGAACCCCGCCAGCGCGGCCCTGAGCCGGGTGTCCTTGCCGTTGGTGATGGCCCGAACCACCTCCGAGAACTGGCGGGCGGACACCTGGTTGGCCAGGGCGAGGCCGGACACATCGGCGGCGAGCATCCCGTCCGTGGGGATTCCGAGCCCGGCGAGCTGCCCCAGCACTGCGGCCTTGGCCGACTCGTACGTCGCCGGCTGGCCGCCCGCCGCCGCGGTCATGCGGCCCAGGGTTTCGGCGAGGTAGTTGTCCGAGGTCTGGAGCATGAGGTCTACCTGCTGGCTGACCGTCGCGGACTGCACCTGGCCGAGGACTTTGGCGTCCGCCGTCGGCTTTCCGTCAAGACGTACGACGGCGGGTGCCACCGTGAGGCCCGCGGCGGCACCGGCCGCCTTGAGGCCGGCAGCGAACGCCTCCCCCGCGGCAATGGCGGAGTCCTGGGGCCGGGGCGCCGTGGTGTCGGCGGGATCAAACCGAGCAGAGTTCAAAGCCAGCGGAAACAGCGGGGCAGTCTCGCCCGCGGCAACGTCATCCGGGCTCCAGGCCGGGTTCAGCGCCGGACCGGTGAAGAGGGAATCATCCACCAGCACCTGGACCTCACCCTTGAAGCCGCCCTTGCGCAGTGAATCCACAGTCTGTTTGGCCAGCGTGGCGAGCCCGGCGTGGCCCAGGACCTTGGACTCGGCGGAGTCGCCGGCGCCGAGCAGGACGTCCCCGCCGCCCACCAGCACTACGGACGTTGCCGCCCCAGTTGCCCCCGGGGTTGCTGTGCCCGGGCCGGTGACCACCTTGGTGCTGAACCGTTCCTCGGGTCCGATCCCCCGCAGCGCGGCGACGGCGGTGAGGAGCTTCATGTTGGAGGCGGGGATCCTGTCGGCGGCGCCGTCCCGGTCATAGAGGACCTTGCCGGTGGCGGCGTCCTGGACCACGGCCGTGAACGTTCCGCCGCCGTCGGTTTTGAGGACGGGGTCCAGCCGGGCCGCCACACTGGCGGGAACCGGCACCGGTGCCGCGGTGCTGAGCGGATCGATGCCCTGCGGGACGGACAGCCGTTCCGGGACCAGCTGCCAGGCGGGTGTGTGGGCGGGTTCGGCAGTGGGCAGGCCCGGGCCGGACAGCGCAGGCGCAATCAGCATCCCGGCGGGAACAGCCAGCGCCAGAAGGAGCACCGTGATCAGGACGGTGGGCCAGCTCCGGACCATGGTGGAAAGCCTGCCGCGGCTGCTCGCCGTGCCCCTGGTGCCGCTCATACTGCTGGTCCTCAAAGTCCTGAAATTACCCCATTAGTTCCTGAAACCTGGGCCTCTCGCTATATCCTCAATAGTAGTCGGCGGCACCGACAGTCCATTTTCGGTTGATCATCGCGTGTGCCGCGAACACCAAGCAATCGTCGAGGAGCATTCCATGAAGCATGACGTGACCATCGAGATCCCCAAGGGATCGCGCGTCAAGTACGAAGTCGACCATGAGACCGGCCGAGTCCGCCTGGACCGCGTCCTCTTTACTTCCATGCAGTACCCCACCCACTACGGCTTCTTCGAGAACACCCTCGGCGAAGACGGTGACCCGCTGGACGCGCTGGTGCTCCTGCAGGACTTCGATCTGCACCCGGGCGTCATCGTCGAAGCCCGTCCCATCGGCGTCTTCAACATGACCGACGACGGCGGCGGCGACGCCAAGGTCCTCTGCGTTCCGGCCGACCCGCGGTTCGACCACATCCAGGAAGTCAGCGACGTTAACGAGTTCCTGATCAAGGAAATCGAGCACTTCTTCACACGCTACAAGGACCTGGAGCCCGGCAAGTGGGTCAAGGCCGAAGGCTGGGCCGACCGCGCAGCTGCCGAAGCCGAACTCGAGGCTTCCATCAAGCGCTACGTGCCCGCAGCACACTAGTCCCCACCGTCTCCCTAACCTCGCTTCGCTCGGCCAGGGAACCCTGACGGCGTGGGCCCAGCGCAGTGACCGGCGGCGGGAGGTGAGGTTCGCGATGAACCTCACCTCCCGCCGTCGTTCTTTATAGCGCGAACTGGCAGCTGATGCCCTCAGATCCGGGTTTTGCGGGCATCAGCTGCCAGTTCGCGCTTGACGTGAGTTCCGTAACGTGGCGTCGGCTCCCAGCTTGCCTCGCAGCTACCACCGGGTAGTCTGATGTCCACCATGTTCACGCTGACTATCAATCAAACAGACAGCCGGCGCGACGGCGACCGGGTCCCGCATCTCCTCAAGGACCTACGGCATATCCCGGCGCGACTGGACTTTGACCGCTCCGTCGAGGACGAGGTGCAGGGCATCGTGGATTGCCCGCACCAGGCTGTGGATGCCGCGCTGATCGCACTCCGCTGCGGAAGCTGGTACGTGGGGATCGGCGTGGGCCCGGTGAATGAGCCGCTGCCCAACCAGATCAAGGATGCCAGCGGGCACGGCCTCATCTACGCCCGCCGTGCCGTGGACCGCCTCCGCAACAGCAAGGAGCGCATCCCGGTGGCCGTGGAGGGCCCCCTGCCGGATGTGGCGGCCGAGTCGGAGTCGGTGCTCCGCCTGCTGGGCCACATTGTCCGGGACAGGAGCGAGGCCGAGTGGCGTGTGCTTGACCTGATGACCCCCGGGGTGCGCGGCCAGCAGAAGACCGTGGCCGCGGAACTCGGCATTACCTCCCAGGCCGTCAGCAAGGCTGTGGCGAGGTCGCAGTGGAACGAGGAGCACGCAGCCCGGCCGGCGGCGGCCAGGCTGCTCTCGCTGATTCTCGACGTGCGCTAAACGCCCTTTACAGGAGGCCGCGCAGCACGTGGGCAGCGCCGTCGTCGTAGACCGACTTGGTGACCTCGTCCGCGGCGGCCACCACTTCCTCCGGAGCCTGCCCCATGGCCACCCCGCGGCCGGCCCAGCCGAGCATCTCGATATCGTTCCGGCCGTCGCCGATGGCAACCGTGGCGGCGGGATCAACGCCGAGGCGGCTGCGGAGGCTCTCCAGCGCGCTGGCCTTGGTGACGCCGGCCGCGGCGATGTCCAGCCACGCGGTCCAGCCCACGGAATAGGTCACGCCGGCAAGGCCGATGTGCTCGATGGCTTCATTGAATTCCTCCGGCGTGTTCTCCGCGCTGAAGACAACAACGCGGACGGCCGTGGCCTCGAGCATGGTCTGGAAGTCCACGCCGATGGCCTCGACGCCGAAGCTCGCATCCTGGAAGCGCTCGGTGGAGAGGAAGTTGCCGTCCTCGTCCTCCAGCGCGTACTTCGCCAGCGGCAGGCGCTTGCGGAGGGCGCGGAGCGCCGGGCCGGGATCGAAAGTGGCCTTGTGGATGATGTCGTAGCCGTCGGGCAGGCCCGGGTCCAGGCGCAGCGTGACACCGCCGTTGCAGCAGACGGCGTAGCCGCGGTCCAGGCCGATCTGCTCGATGATGGGAAGCGTGGCGTTGAGCGAACGTCCGGTGGCGATCATCACCTCGTGCCCGGCCGCCACCACAGCCTGTGCGGCGTCGCGGACCTGGGCGGACATGTGGCCATCGTGGTCCACGAGGGTGCCGTCCACGTCCAGGGCGATCATGAGTTTCTGTTGTGCTTCTCGCCGGTCTTCGATGCCGACGGCTGAGGATTCAGTCAGTGTAGTCATGCTTCCTAGTAGAGCAGATGCCCCTGACACCAGCTAGGACGCAGAGCACAGCAGCGCGTGAACAGCGGGTAAATACTCACAGGTTGTCCCCGGTGTGAGTATTTACCCGCGCAACAGGTTGGTGCCTAGAGAACCGGCAGAACTTCGAGGCCGCCGAGGTACTTCTGCAGGGCCGCGGGCACGTTAACCGAGCCGTCAGCGTTCTGGTGGTGTTCCAGCAGGGCCACGATCCAGCGGGTGGTTGCCAGCGTGCCGTTGAGCGTGGCCACAGCACGGGTGCCCTTGGGCGTGCCGTCCTCGGTGAACACGCGCTCACGGATGTTGAGGCGGCGGGCTTGGAAGGTGGTGCAGTTGGACGTGGAGGTCAGCTCGCGGTACGCGCCCTGGGTGGGGACCCAGGCTTCGCAGTCGAACTTGCGGGCCGCGGACATGCCGAGGTCGCCCGCGGCGGTGTCGATGACGCGGTACGGAAGCTCGCACTTGGCCAGCATCTGCTCTTCCCAGGCCAGCAGGCGCTCGTGTTCGGCCGCGGCCTCCTCCACCGTGGTGTAGATGAACATCTCCACCTTGTTGAACTGGTGGACGCGGATGATCCCGCGGGTGTCCTTGCCGTGCGAGCCGGCCTCGCGGCGGTAGCAGGAGCTCTGGCCGGCGAAGCGGATGGGGCCGGCGGAGAGGTCCAGGATCTCGTCCGCGTGGTACCCGGCGAGGGGCACCTCCGAGGTGCCCACCAGGTAAAGGTCGTCTTCGGCGAGACGGTAGATCTCGGCGTCGTGCTTTACATCGAACCCGGTGCCCTGCATGGTCTCGGGGCGCACCAGGGTGGGGGTGATCATGGGGATGAAGCCGGCCTCGATGGCCTGCTCCATGGCCATCTGCAGCAGGGCCATTTCCAGACGGGCGCCCACGCCGCGGAGGAAGTAGAAG
Source organism: Arthrobacter globiformis (assembly GCF_046536215.2). GTDB lineage: Bacteria > Actinomycetota > Actinomycetes > Actinomycetales > Micrococcaceae > Arthrobacter > Arthrobacter globiformis_E. The sequence continues at coordinate 2,678,916 of NZ_CM143421.1, forward strand.
CGCGCGCCGGAGACCTTGGCGCCGCGCTCCATGTCGATGGCGCCGATCAGCTCGCCGATCTCGAGGTGGTCGCGGGGCTCGAAGTCCGGGAATTCGCGCGGGGTGCCGACGGTCTTGACCACGACGTAGTCGTCCTCGCCGCCGGCGGGCACGCCGTCTTCGATGAGGTTGGGGATGGTGCGCAGCAGTTCTTCCTGCTTGGCCTGGGCGGCGTCGGCCTCGGCCGAGGCGGCCTTCACTGCACCCGCCAGCTCGCGGACCTCGGCAAGCAGCGCCTGCTTTTCCTCGCCCTTGGCCTGCGCCACCTTCTTGCCGAACACATTCTGTTCGGCGCGGAGGTTTTCGAAGCTGATCAGTGCCGTGCGGCGCGCGGCATCTGCGTCGATGATCGCGTCCACCAGGGTTTCGTCCGCACCGCGGGCGCGCTGGCTGGCGCGGAACTTGTCCGGATTTTCGCTGAGGTCTTTTACGTCGATCACCAGACAAGGGTATCGAATCTGCGGGACACTCCGGGCGGGATAGTGTTGGAGCACCATGAGCGACCTGCTTCTTTACGTCCTGATCGCTGCAGCCCTGGCCTTCGCCGTCTCCAGCTGGTGGGGCGTGCGCAGGCTGAAGGCCCTGCACATCCGCAGCGCCGTGCGTGAAGCAGCCCACGAACACGGCCTGGAACGCCAGCGCGTCGCCGTCATCCTCAACCCCGTCAAAGCCAAAGCCGGTGAAGCCCGCGCCACTATCCAGCGCGCCTGCCTGGCCGCCGGCTGGGAAGAGCCCCGCTTCTTCGAAACGACGCCGGAGGACCCTGGCCATTCGCAGGTCCGGGCGGCGCTGGAGTACGGGGCCGACGTCGTTCTGGTGGGCGGCGGCGACGGTACAGTGCGCGTTGCGGCCGAGGCCCTGGCGCACACCGGGGTGGCGATGGGCCTGGTTCCGCTGGGTACCGGCAACCTGCTGGCCCGCAATGTGGACCTGGACGTTTACGACCTGTACGGCAGCATCCAGACCGCACTTTTTGGCCACCAGCGGTTCATCGACACGGCACGGATGGAGATCGAGAACTCACTCACCGGCCACTCCTCCAGCCACTCGTTCCTCGTCATCGCCGGCATCGGCATGGACGCCGAGGTGGTGGGCGACACCAACGCTGACCTCAAGCGCGCGGTTGGCTGGCTGGCCTATACGGAGGCCGGCGTCCGCCACCTCCCCGGGCGCAGGAAGAAGGTCGCCATCTCGCTGGACGACCAGCCGGACCAGTCCCGGAAGATCCGCAGCATCCTGTTTGCCAACTGCGGCCTGGTTCCGGGCGGCATCGACTTCATCCCGCAGGCCATGATCGACGACGGGATGCTGGACGTGGTGGTCATGAGCCCCCGCAGCGCGGTGGGCTGGCTGGCGATGTACGCCAAGATCCTGTTCAAGCACAAGCGGCACCTGCCCGTCATGAGCGTGTACCGCTCCGGCAAGGTGGTCATCAAGTGCCCCGAACCCATGCCCACCCAACTCGACGGCGACACGTCCGGGGACGCCACGAAGGTGACAGTTCAGGTGGAGCCGAGATCGCTGCTGGTGCGGGTCAGGGAAGAAACGGCGCGGCTGGGCTGACTGCGCCCTGGGCCGACCGCGCGCCTAGGCCGACTGCGCTGTGCCGGCGTGCTTGGCTGACTCGGCAGCGGCCTTGGCGGCTGCCCGGGCTTCGGACTGTTCGCGGATCATGGCCTGCTCCTCCTCGAAGCGCAGGCGGTCCGCACGGTCGGCCTCGTCCCCATCCCAGTCCTGGTTCTCGGCTGTGGGCTTGGGATTGACGATCATTCCCTGGCCGTCATTGTCATTCTTGTCCGACATGACCCGCTCCTTTCGTTGGGGCCATCCCTTTGTTGATCATGCAAGCATACGCACAGCAGCAGGGGCAGGGAAGTGCCCCGAGGGGCATTTATCTACGCTGACGGCGAAGCTTCCCCCGGCGTCTCCGCGCCGAGGGAGTCGCTCGCGAGTATCCCGTTGACCCATGCACGCGCCGCCCGGAATGCCTCGTCGGACGTGTGCTCCGGCACCACCGGAGCCTGCTCATCGGCACGGCCGTAAGAGCCCAGGAACCGCGTGGCGGGGCTGATGCGGTGCAGGCCGGCGAGGGCGTCCGCCACGCGCGCATCGCCCACGTGGCCGTCGGCGTCGATGCTGAAGAAATAGTGGCCCAGGTACTGGCCGGTGGGCCGGGACTCGATGCGGCTCAGGTTAACGCCGCGGGTGGCAAACTGGTCCAGGATTTCCATCAGCGCACCCGGCCGGTCCTCGGGCAGGGGAACCACCACCGTTGTCTTGTCCGCGCCGGTCCGGGCCGGCAGGACGCCGGGACGGCTGACCAGGATGAACCGGGTCACGGCGCCGGGATTGTCACCGATGTTCTCCGCCAGCACCTGCAGCCCGGGTTGCTCCGCCGCGACGATCGGTGCGCAGATGGCGGCGTCGTAGTGTGCGTCATCCTCGAGCAGGCCCATAGCAGCGGCGGCCGTGGACGAACCGGGGATGTATTCCGCTCCGGGAATATGCTGGTCCACCCACAGGCGGCACTGCGCCCAGGCGTGCCCGTGCGTGGAGACCCGGCGGATCTGCGAAAGCTCGACGCCGGGCCTCGCCACCAGTACGAAGCTGATGGGCACCAGGGCCTCGCGGATGATCCGCAGTTCCTGGCCCGTGGCGATGGCGTCCAGGGTGGCGGTGACGCCGCCCTCCACCGAGTTCTCGATGGGCACCATCGCGGCGTCCACGGACCCGTCCCGCACCCTGTCCAGCGCCGCGTTGACGTTGGAGGACGGGATGCGCACTGCTTCGGCGGCATCAGGAACCTGCAGGAGCGCCGCCTCCGTAAACGTGCCCTCGGGACCCAGGAAGGTGTAGGTGCGGCGGGCGGCGGGCATGAATATTCCTTTGCGGGGATGGGACGGGACGGACGACGGCGGACCGGCGGCTTAGGACTGACGGCGGAAGGCCTACAAAATCACAGGCTTGAGTCCGTTGTCGGACACCAGCGGCTTGCCGGATTCCAGCCACTGGTCCATGCCGCCGGCCACGTTCACGGCCGAGTATCCCTGGCCCACCAGCCACTGCGCCGCGCGGAAGGAACGCCCGCCGGTCCGGCAGATGACGTACAGGTCCTCGTCCGGGTCCAGGTCGTCCAGGCGTCCGGGCAGCTGGTCCATCGGGATGTGCAGGGCGCCTTCAGCGTGGCCTGCTGCCCACTCGTAGTCCTCCCGCACGTCCAGAATGGTGGCGTCCGCCGGGACGTCCTTCACGGTGACGGTATCGAAGTCGCTCATGGGAGTCCTCTCCTTGGTCAAGCTTTCAGCTCCAGCGTATCGCCAGCACACCGCCCCGCACCCGTCGGCCGGCACAGGTTACGCTGGTCCGAAGCCCGCGAGCCGGTTAAACAGGAGCACAGCAAAGGAGCACAGTGTCCGCCCCACACCGCCTGGCTGACATCCACCGCCTGCCGGCCGTCGAGCTGAGGGCGGCGCTTCGTTCCGGAGAACTCTCCGCCCGCGAGGTCACGGAGCATTTCCTGGCCCGGATCGAGGAATCGAACCCGAGGCTGGGCGCGTTCATCACCGTCACCGGCCCGAGGGCGGTGACCGAGGCCGTCGCCGCCGACGCCTTGCTCGCCCGGCACCGGCCGGACCAGCCGCTCCCGCCGCTGCATGGCATGCCGGTCGCGTTCAAGGACCTCACCGATGTTGCCGGAGTGGTCACCACCCACGGCAGCGCAGCGCTGGACCGGCGTCCGGCACCGGCCGACGGCGCCCTCGCCGCGGCGCTCAGGGGTGCAGGCGCCATCTCCCTGGGCAAGACCCAGGTACCCGAATTCGGGCTGACGGCCTACAGCGAAAACCGCATCGCACCGCCGTCGCGCAATCCCTATGCCCTGAGCAGGAGCTCGGGAGGTTCCTCGGGCGGCAGCGCCGCTGCGGTGGCGGCGGGGCTGGTGCCGTTCGCGCCCGGAAGCGACGGCGGCGGGTCGATCCGGATTCCGGCGGCGGCATGCGGGCTGCTGGGCCTGAAACCCGGCCGGAGCGTGGTCCCGGCGGGTGAAAGCAGCGGGGATCCCGCCGGTCTGGTGGTGGCCGGACCGCTGGCGCGCACCGCGGCGGACGCCGCGCTGCTGCTGGATGCCGTGGCCATCAAGGGCGCGGGAAACGCGGACGGGACGGGTTACCTCGATGCCGTGAACCGCGCCCCTGCTTCGCTGCGGATCGGCGTCAGCCTGGACAGCCCCTGGGGCGGGATCTTCCCGTTTACCCCTGATCCGGAGGCACTGGACGCGCTGGACGCCGGCGTCCGGCTGCTCACCGGTGCCGGGCACGACGTTGCCGAGGCTGAGATCCGGTACGACAACCGGTATCCCGACGCGTTCACCACCGCCTGGACGGCAGGGGTGGGTGCGGCCCGGATCGCGCCGCACCGCGAGGCCCTCCTGACGCCCCTGACGCGGACCTTCCGGCGGCGAGCGCAGCAGCGGAGCGCCGCCAAACTCAACGAATGCCTGGCGTTCCTGCGGCAATTCGAGCGCGACACCCTGGCGCAGTACTCGGCCTGGGACCTGATCCTGACACCTGCACTGGCGCAGACACCGCGCCCCGTGGGCTGGTTCACCGGGTCGGGCCACGGTGACGGCCGGTGGCCGTCACCTGAGTGGGCAGGCGACGCCGACGGCGACTACCGGAGGCAGTGCGAATTCGCGCCGTGGTCGTCCATGGTCAATGTGTGCGGCCTGCCGGCCGTCAGCATTCCCGTTCACTGGACCGGAGGCAGCCCCGGGGCGGGGCTGCCGATGGGCATCCAGCTGATTGGGCGGCCCGGCTCGGAGGCACTGCTCCTGCAGGTGGCGGCCCAGCTGGGGTTCTAAAGCTGGGGTACCAGCGGGTCAGACGGTGCTGGACGTGCCGGCGACGCTCGCAAGGATGGTGATCCCCACGATCGCGAGGACAGTCAGGACCAGGCCCAGGTACCCCATCACCAGCCCGGCAATGGCGAAACCGCGGCCTGACGGTTCCCGGCGCAGCGCCAGGTGGCCCAGGATCACGGCGGCGAGCTGCGGCAGGATGAAGAACCCGAAGCCCAGGTAGACGGCGATGCCGCAGCACAGGCTGGCAATGCTCAGACCCTTTGGCTGGGGTACCGCGCCGTAGTACGACGGCTGGCCGTACGGGCTGGAGTACTGCTGGCCGTACTGGTAGCCGTACTGCTGGCCGTAAGGGCTGGCCGGCTGGCTGTACTGCTTGCCGGCGTCACCGTATTGCCCGCCGTACTGCTGGCCCGCCGGGTTGTACAGCGGCGGATCGTACAGTGGCGGGGCCGGGATGTCCGGGCCCTGGGTTTTGTACGACGGTTGCTGGTGGGTGTCCGGTGCCGGCTCGTCGCCGGTTCCGGGACGCGGCTCTGTCATGGAATCCCCCTCATTTGGTCCTCAACAGAACATTACCGCCGCCACCGCGGCAATGGATTGGGAAGCTCACTCACTTTGGAAGCAGCTCCCACAACAGCCACAGGGGCGGCGCCAGCAGGGCCGCGGAAACCAGCCCCGCGACCAGCGACCTTCCCACCACGCGCAGCACAGTTCCCGGCCGCTGCTCCCTGCCGTACACGTATCGCGGCTGAACGGAACGGATCTGAGCGGGATGCCTGCGGGCCGGGCGGGCTGTGGTCGGGCGGGGCGCAGCCGGGCGGGCTGTGTTGGGTGGACCAGCGGCCGGACGGTATGCGGGGTTCTGAACGGCGCCGCTCCCCGGCACCTGTGGACGGGTGAGAAGCTGCCCGAGCTCCGCGTAGAGCAACAGGGCCGAGGGAGCGTCCAGCACGTCAGGCAGATCGGTGACGGCGGCCGCGAAGCAGTCGATTCCGCGCACCTCGATACCGGACGCGGTGGTGCCTTGCAGGTCAGGCTGGGCCGTCAGGCAGATCAGGGACCGTACCAGCCTCCGCCTGGGCGCCGGCAGGACTGCGGCCACCGCTGCTGCCTGCGCCAGCGCAGTCTCCACCGCCGGGAACCGGTCGTGACCGTTCTGCCGGAGCGCACCATCCACGACGTCGACGCCGCCGGACCAGTTCTTGGCACTGACCACCACCACGCCACCGGGTCCCACGAGGACATGCTCCAGCCGGGCCAGCGGGCGGCCGGGCCAATGGACGTCGTGCAGGAGGAACCAGCCGTATGGCCCCAGCCGGGCAAGCCTGTCGGCCACGAGATGGCTGTTTAGCTCCCTGTCTGGAGGAGCAGGGCATACATTTTGGCCCGCGCCGCCAGCGACGCGCCGCTCGAGTGGGGCGAGGTCACGCTTCAGCCGCGCGATCCGCTCGGAGGCGAGCCTCGTCCTTTCGAATGCTGCATCTCCAGCCCCCATTGTTCACCCCTGCATTGCTCGCTCGTTTTCTAAATGACCGGCCGATTTCAACCGGACCAATTGTGCCCGCCGTAAATGACCCGGCCCAAAAGCCGGATAAAGTCCCCGGCCCCAACGGACCGAATTACCGCCAAAGGATGGCACAGCCAAATCAGCCACAGGCTTCCGGGATGTTTCCGCTGGTCCGGACACCCGGCGTCGTACATGGCACCGGACGTTCCTGCCGTTCGAACGTAACAGCCCCGCCAGGGGCGGGTATATAAGTACTTTTCCGGCACTACTCAGTTTTTTATCGCCGATAAATGCAAGTAGTCCGGGAATTTCGTGACATTCTGCGTCACAGGGGCCGGATTCCGGACACTCCGTGTTGCCCTTCGCCGTCGTCTGGCATGCTGGTGCCATGGCTAGCCGAGCGGGCACAGTTGCCCAACCCCAAGACCTTGTTGACCTGACCGCACTGCTCGACGCGTATTACGACGTCCAGCCTGACCTGGGGGATCCCGGCCAGCGTGTGGCTTTCGGAACCTCCGGGCACCGCGGATCAAGCCTCAAAGCGTCCTTCAATGAAGGGCACATCGTGGCGATCACGCAGGCGATCGTGGAGTACCGCGCCGGACAGGGCATTACCGGCCCGCTGTTCCTGGCCAAGGACACCCACGGACTGAGTGAACCGGCCCAGAACTCCGCCCTTGAGGTGCTGGCGGCAAACGGCGTGAACGTCCTCATCGACGCGCGGCACGGCTATACGCCCACCCCTGCACTGAGCCACGCCATCCTCACGTACAACCGCAACGCCCCCGCCGGAGCCCCGCAGGCCGACGGCATTGTTGTCACCCCCAGCCACAACCCGCCGGCCGACGGCGGCTTCAAGTACAACCCCCCGCACGGCGGCCCGGCCGACACCGATGCGACGGGCTGGATCGCCAACCGCGCCAACGAACTGCTGGAGAACGGGCTCCGGGGAGTGAAGCGGATTCCGCTGGCCCAGGCCCTCGAGGCCGAAACCACCGGAAAGTTCGATTTCCTGAGCAGCTACGTTGACGATCTGCCCTCCGTCCTGAACCTGGACGCAATCCGCGACGCCGGAGTCCGGATCGGGGCCGACCCCATGGGCGGCGCGTCCGTGGACTACTGGGGCGAGATCGGCGAACGCCACCAGCTGAACCTCACCGTGGTCAACCCCACGGTGGACCCGCAGTGGGCGTTCATGACGCTGGACTGGGACGAGAAGATCCGGATGGACTGCTCATCACCGTCGGCCATGGCCTCGCTCATCAACCGGATGGCTGTAGGTGCGGACAGGTCCGCACTCTTCGACGTCGCCACCGGTAACGACGCCGACGCCGACCGCCACGGCATCGTCACCCCCGACGGCGGCCTGATGAACCCCAACCACTACCTCGCGGTGGCCATCGACTACCTGTACCGGAACCGCAGCGGCTGGAACCCGGACTCCGTTGTGGGCAAGACCCTGGTGTCCTCCTCGATCATCGACCGCGTGGCGGGCGGCCTGGGCCGCAAGCTCGTGGAGGTGCCCGTGGGCTTCAAGTGGTTCGTGCCCGGCCTGCTGTCCGGCGAAGGCGCATTCGGCGGCGAGGAATCGGCCGGTGCTTCCTTCAACAAGCGTGACGGCAGCGTCTGGACCACGGACAAGGACGGCATCCTGCTGGCGCTGCTGGCCTCGGAGATCACAGCTGTCACGGGCAAGTCGCCGTCGCAGCTCTACAAGGGACTCACGGACCAGTTCGGCGCTCCGGTCTATGCCCGGATCGACGCCGCAGCGACGCGGGACCAGAAGGCCGCGCTCGGCAAGCTGTCCCCGGAGGACGTCACGGCCACCGAGCTGGCCGGCGAGACGATCACGGCGAAGCTGACCAAGGCGCCGGGCAACGGCGCCTCCATCGGCGGCCTGAAGGTGGTCACCGAGAACGCTTGGTTCGCGGCCCGCCCCTCCGGCACCGAGGACGTCTACAAGATCTACGCGGAGTCCTTCAAGGGCGCCGACCACCTCAAGCAGGTCCAGGCCGAAGCCAAGGCCCTGGTGGACGGCGTCATTTCCTAGGACTCTGTCGGGTTAGCCGCGAACCAGAAAGCGCCGGACGGCTATATGCCATCCGGCGCTTTCCTGCTGCTGCCCGAGCGCATCTTGCGGCAGGACGGACCGGCTCAACAGGACCAAACAGGACTAATATTGGAATTGGCCCGGATGCATGCCTTGCAGTTCTGAACTGCAAAAATACTGTCCCGAATGCCTCCGGAATGTCCCCCATATTGCCGGAGGCATTCCGTGTCCGGAGCGATTAGGCCCGGGCCATCAAAGCGGTGATTAGACCGTGCGGACGACGTCTTCGTAGGCGAACTTGGGCTTCGCTTCGCCCCAGGCCTCGGGACCGGGCTGGCCGATGTTGACCACCAGGAAGCTCTTCTGGTCACCTGCCGGGAAGAACTCGGCGTCGATCGCGGCGAAGTCCGCACCCGTCATCGGGCCGGCGGCGAAACCGAGGGAGCGCACGGCCAGGATGAAGTAGCCGGCCTGCAGGTGGGCGTTGTTGTTGCCCGTGGAGGTGGCCAGGTCCGGGGAGGCGTCGTACATGGCCTTGGGGGCGTTGTAGCCGGGGAGGAAGTTGTCCCACTGCTCCTGCCAGGCGGTGTCGTAGCTCAGGATCGCAACCAAAGGGGCGGAGGCCGTCTTGGCCCGGTTCCCGTTGGACAGCGTGGACACGAGCTTGGCGCGGGATTCTTCCGAGCGCACATAGGTGACGCGCAGCGGCTGGGAGTTGAAGGCCGTGGGGCCGAACTTCGTGAGTTCGTAGATGGCACGGGCCTGCTGCTCGCTGACCTCACCGGTGAAGGCATTGGCGGTGCGGGCTTCGGCGAAGATGGCATCCACGGCGGCGGAATCGATCACTGCTTCTTCATGGGCGATGGTCATTCGCGCCCCTTTCACTAGGCCGACATCCCTGCGGGCGGCGTCGGGCAGTCCTTGTTTGCTTTCGTTGGGTTCAACCCGATTCAGCGGGACGCTCTTCCCGGAATGGCCAAATAGACGGCGTGACGTTTGACACACCAGGGCGTCCCCGGCGTGGTGCAAAGTACTGCCGGCACTACTGAGCGGAAGCCCTCTCGCGCCCGCGTCCGGCGGGGTATTCTTGCTCCTGAAGATCCAGCCCGGCGAGCGGGCACACTCCCCTCCGAAAGGCCCCGCCAATGAGCATGCTCGGAATCAAATGGAAGCTGCACGGCAACGGCAAGGCAGTGCGTCCGGGCGAGGTGGTGGCACCCGGCGAACGGCTCGCGTGGCCGCTGACCATCGGCGTGGGAATGCAGCACGTTGTGGCCATGTTCGGCGCCACCTTCCTGGTGCCGATCATCACCGGAATGCCGCCGGCCACCACCCTCTTCTTCTCCGGCATCGGCACGCTCCTGTTCCTGGTGATCACCCAGGGCCGCGTTCCCAGCTACCTTGGCTCGAGCTTCGCATTCATCGCGCCCATCACGGCGTCCCAGCAGCAGTTCGGGATCCCCGGGGCGCTCGGCGGCGTGGTGCTGGCCGGCGCTGCCCTTGCCGTCGTCGGGGCGGTCGTGCAGAAGTTCGGCGCCGGCTGGATCAACCGGCTGATGCCCCCGATCGTCACGGGCGCCATCGTGGCCCTGATCGGGCTGAATCTGGCTCCGGCCGCCAAGAACAACTTTGACGCCGCCCCCGTGACGGCACTGATCACGCTGGTGACCATCATTGTGGTGAGCGTCCTGTTCCGCGGAATCATTGGCCGCCTGAGCATCCTGGTGGGCGTGGTTGTGGGCTACCTCGTGGCCATGCTCCGGGGCGAGGTGGACTACTCCAAGATGGACGCCGCCGCGTGGGTGGGCCTCCCCCACTTCCAGACCCCCGAGTTCCACCTCGGCGTGGTGGGCCTCTTCGTTCCCGTGGTCCTGGTCCTCGTTGCCGAGAACATCGGCCACGTGAAGTCGGTGTCCGCGATGACCGGCCAGAACCTCGACGGCGTCTCCGGCCGTGCCCTGCTGGCCGATGGTGCCGCCACGGTGCTTGCCGGCTTCGGCGGCGGCTCCGGCACCACCACCTATGCGGAAAACATCGGTGTCATGGCGGCCACCAAGGTCTACTCCACTGCCGCATACTGGGTGGCCGGCATCTTCGCCATCCTGCTGAGCTTCTCGCCGAAGTTCGGCGAACTGATCGCCACGGTCCCGCCGGGCGTGCTGGGCGGCGCCGCCACCATGCTGTACGGCATGATCGGCATCCTCGGCGTGAAGATCTGGGTCCAGAACAAGGTCAACTTTTCGAACCCGGTCAACCTGACCACGGCCGCCGTGTCCCTCATCATCGGCATCGCGGACTACACCTGGACCGTAGGGGACCTGAAGTTCACGGGCATCGCGCTCGGGTCCGCCGCGGCCCTGGTGATCTACCACGGCATGCGGGCCATCGCGAAGGCGCGCGGCACGGCTGCCGAGCCCGAGACCGAACAGCAGGGACTGCCGCCCGCCGCCAAGGCAGCCATCAATGCCGCGGCAAAGAGGCAGCCCAAGAAGCGCTAGTCACTTCCCGGGTGGTCTCAGCGGCCAACCCGGCGCATTTCTGCTCCACTTCAGGCAGGCAAAAGGCCCTGGCACCCGGGAATTCCAGGGGTGCCAGGGCCTTGCCGTCTCCAAAGCGGTGCAAAAATGCGGGCACCGGGCTACATGGACGCAGTCTTACCCGGCGTCGAACGTTTCATCGTCGTCGTTGGGTGACTTCTCCTTCGGCAGGTCGTTCCCGCTGCCGTCCGGAATGCCCCCGGCCTCCTGGCTGGGCTCCGAGGAGAACTGCCCGGCACTGGATTCGTCAGCGTTGCCCTCGTCGATCTCGGCGTCCGCCGAGGGCACGGCCGTGTCCTCGGCGCCGGCCCCGGGCGAGGCGTCCGGATCGCGCGGCAGCGGCGATTCACCCGGGACGGGCTCAAAACCGGCCTCGCCGCTTTCACTCTCGGCGTGGAGCTGCTCGTCGGTGCCGCCAAACCGTCCTGCCCCGGGCTCGCCGGAGCTGTCCTGGTCCTCCTCGGCGAAGTGGCTGAGGTTCGGAGTGCCGGTCTGGAAGGTCTCCCCCTCCGGGCTGTTCTGGTTCAGGCCCGCGGCGTCGAAGTCCTCCTCCTCGCGTGGCTGGGCGAACTGCTGGCCGCCGGTTTCCTGTTCCACGGTGGGGGTGCCGTAGCCTCCCGCTTCCTCTTCCGGGGCTGCGTGCTGGTTGTCCTGGCTCATCTGTTCCTCCTGCTTGGTCTCCTGCTTGGTGGGGATTGCTTGGCTCGGAAATGGCTTGCTGGGAAATGTCTGGCTGGGAATTGCCGGGCTTAGCAGGGAAGGCTCAAAGGCCCTTGCCGCCGGTGACGGGAACCACCGCCCCGGACATGTACGAACCGGCGTCGGACGCCAGCAGCACGTAGGCGGGGGCGAGCTCGGCGGGCTGCCCGGCACGCTGCAGCGGGGTGTCCTGGCCGAACTTGGGCAGCTTGTCCGGCCATTCGGTGGCCGGGATGAGCGGCGTCCAGATGGGCCCGGGCGCCACGGCGTTGACGCGGATCCCCTTGGGCCCCAGTTCCTGGGCGAGAGCCTTGGTGAACGCCACCTGCGCCGCCTTGGTCATGGCGTAGTCAATCAGCCCGGGAGACGGATTGAATGCCTGGATGGAGGCCGTGGTGATGATCGAGGCACCGGCCTTCAGGTGGGGCACGGCGGCCCTGGCAGTCCACAGCAGCGAGTACAGGTTGGTCTTGAAGACCCGGTCGAATTCCTCGGTGGGCAACGACTCGAGGCTGTCGCGGTTCTTCTGGTACGCGGCATTCAGCACCACCACATCCAGCCGGCCAAACTCGGCGACGGCGTCCTGCACTATCGCCGTGCTGAAGTCCTCGTTCCTGCCATCACCGGCCAGGAGCAGGGCCCGCCGGCCGGTCTTGCGGATCCATTCGGCGGTGTCCTGCGCGTCGTCCTCCTCTTCGGGAAGGTAGGAAATGGCGACGTCGGCCCCCTCGCGTGCGAAGGCGATGGCCACAGCCTTTCCGATGCCCGAATCGCCGCCCATGATAAGCGCCGCCTTGCCCTCCAGCGCCCCGCTGCCCTCGTAGCTCAGCTCGCCGTGGTCCGGCTGGGGATCCATCGGCGCGGTCAGGCCCGGCTGCTTCTGTTCCTGCCTGGGAAAGGGCCCTGAATGGTACGTCCTCCGGGGATCACCGGGCTGGTCAGACTGCTTTGCTGGGTCGCTCATTGTCCACCTGCTCACGTTGTCGGGCTGCCGGTTGTTCGAACCTAACGCAGGTTTGAGGAGCAAGTCCACCACCTGACGCAAAGCTAGTCAGTAAACTTAGCATTTGTTGAATTAGGGCAGACTTGAGCCTAGGTTTGAGGCAAGCGCGCACGCCGCGGGCCGACAAAGGAGGGTTCATGACCGATCCGGACGCCCGGGCCGGCAGCGGCCGGAACGAGACCCGCGAGGAGCAGCTGGACCGGAACTGGGGGGAGCTGCTCCAGGAGCTGAGAGTCCTGCAGACCGGCGTCCAGATCCTGGCCGGCTTCCTGCTGACGTTGCCGTTCCAGCAGCGATTCCAGACCCTCGACGATTTCCAGATCAGGCTCTACCTCGTGAACGTGGGCCTGGCTGCACTGACCACCGCGTTCATCCTCCTGCCCGTCAGCGTCCACCGCCGGCTGTTCCGCAAGCGGCTCAAGGAAACCCTGGTCAGCAGCGCCGACAACATCACCAAGATCGCCCTCGGCGGAGTGGCCGCCCTGAGCGTGGGAACCGCGGCTCTGGTATTCGATGTGACGGCCGGGCGCACCGTTGGCCTCATTGCCGGCGGCGTGCTCTTCGCCGTGCTGGCCATCCTCCTGGCCTATGTACCCGTGTACCTGCACCGCAAGGCCAAGGGGGAGGGCGACTGAGGCCAGGCCTCAGCCGCCCTTCAGCAGCTCAGGCCCCTTCCAGCACCTGGCGCGTGGCCCACGCAAGATATTTGCCGGCGTCGGAGATCGCGTCCTGCGGGCTGGGCGCGACGTCCAGCAACTGGGCCGCGGCCACCACCCCGTGTTCGGCCAGTTCCTCCGGCGTGACAGTAATGCGTCCTGCCACCGCCACCACGGGAATGCCGCGCTCCCGGGCGGCCTCGGCCAGCGCGATCGGCGCCTTGCCGGTGAGCGACTGGGAGTCCATGGACCCCTCGCCGGTGATCACCAGGTCGGCGTCGGCAAGCTTCTCGGCCAGCCCCGTCAGCGCCGCAACCAGCGCGAAGCCGCCTTCCAGCGTGGCCTGGGTGAAGGCCAGGAACGACGCCGGGAATCCGCCGGCGGCGCCGGCGCCCGGGACGTTGACGTCCCGGCCCGTCGCCTCCCGGAGGAGGGACGCCCAGTTTCGCAGCCCGGCGTCGAGCTTCTCAATCGCGTCGTCATCGGCGCCCTTCTGGCGGCCGAAGACATGGGCAGCGCCGGTGGTGCCGTAGAGCGGACTCTGGACATCGACGGCGATCCGGAACCTGACAGCGGACAGCCGCGGATCCAGTCCGGTGACGTCCAGGGAAACGGCGTCGGCCAGTGAGCCGCCACCCAGCGGCACCACGTTTCCGGCGGCGTCGAGGGGCTTGAGGCCCAGGGCGCGCAGGGCGCCGCTGCCGCCGTCGGTCATGGCCGAGCCGCCGACGCCCAGCACGATCTCGGTGGCGCCGGCGTCCAGGGCAGCGGCAATGAGCTGCCCGCAGCCGTAGCTGTGCGCCCGCAGGGAGTTCTCCGGCGTCGGCTCCATGTGGGCCAGGCCGGAAGCCTGTGCGGTTTCGATGACTGCGGTGGTGGCGCCGGACGCGTCCTTCCGGAGCGCCCATGCGGCGCCGATCGGGGCGAGGATAGGACCAACAACGGCGTTGATCCGCTCCTCGTAGCCGGCGGCGACGGCGGCTTCCAGGGTTCCCTCGCCGCCGTCGGCCACCGGGAACTGGGTGGTCACGGCGTCCGGGTAGACACGGAGTGCGCCCTCGGCGATGGCGGCGGCGGCTTCGACGGCGGTGAGTGATCCCTTGAACTTGTCAGGGGCGATGAGGATACGCATGCCCCCTATCCTGCCATTCCCGCCCGGGAACGCGCTTGCCTACCCCGTAATGGAAGTCACACAGTCCGGTCGGTCAGCTGCCGGACTCCTCCTGGTCCGCGTACGTCTCCAGCAAGGCTGCCGCACCTTCGCCGGATCCGCCCTCGGCAGCAAGGGCCGACCGCATGCCGTCCAGCTTTTCCGCACCGGCCGGGAACGGCGGAAGCAGGGGCACATCCGGATCGGTCAGGACCTCGATCACCACCGGGCGCTCCGCAGCCAGCGCCCGGTCCCACGCTCCGGCCAGCTGCCCAGGTGATTCAACACGGATCCCGGTCAGCCCTAGCAGCTCCGCATAGCCAGCGTAGGGAAAGTCCGGAATCTCCTGGCTGTCCGGGAACCTCGGCTCCGACTCGGTTTCCCGCTGCTCCCACGTGACCTCGGCGAGGTCGCGGTTGTTGAAGACGCACACCACGAAGCGGGGGTCGGACCACTGCCGCCAGCGGTGCGCCACCGTGACCAGCTCAGCGATGCCGGCCATCTGCATGGCACCGTCCCCGGCCAGCGCCACCACGGGCCTGTCCGGCCGGGCCAGCTTGGCAGCGATCCCGTACGGGACCGAGCAGCCCATGCTGGCGAGCGTCCCGGAAAGGTGCGCCGGCACTCCCTCCGGAAGGACCAGCTGGCGGGCGTACCAGTAAACGCAACTCCCGACGTCGACACTCACCTGCGCGTTGCGCGGCAGCCGGCCGCCGAGCTCGCGGACCACAAGCTCCGGGTTGACGGGCTTGGCGGGAACGCGGGAGCGCTCCTCGGAGAGGGCACGCCAGCTGCGGACCTTCTCCTCCACGTCCGCCCGCCACTGCTTGCGGGCATCCGCCGACTGCTGCCCGTCCGACTGCCCGTTCGGTTGCCCGTCGGCGCTGTCCAGCAGCTCGGCGAGCGCGGCGAGGGTTTCGGCGGCATCGCCCACGAGGCCCACCTCGACGGGGTAGCGGTTGCCGACCTTCCGGCCGTCGATGTCCACCTGGACGGCGCGGGCAGCGCCGGGTTTGGGATAGAACTCGGTCCAGGGATCGTTGGAGCCGATGATCAGGAGGGTGTCGCAGTTCGCCATCAGGTAGGCGCTGGCGGTGGAACCGAGGTGCCCCATGGTGCCCGCGGCGAACGGCAGGGTCTCGTCCATGTACGGCTTGCCCAGGAGGCTGGTGGTGATGCCTGCGTCCAGCTGCTGCGCCAGGGCGACCACCTCGGCCCGCGCATTCCTGGCACCCTGCCCCACCAGGAACGCCACCTTGCTGCCGGCCCGCAGCACCCCGGCGGCCCTGGCCAGCTCGTCATCGTGAGGCAGCACCCGGGCGGGCTGCCATTCCGGCGCTGTGACGATGATGCCGTGCTCCTGGTTGAGCTCGGGCGCCGGGGCCTTCTGGATGTCGTGCGGCACAATCACGACGCACGGCGTGCGGGTTTCGAGGGCCGTGCGGAAGGCGCGGTCCAGCACCATGGGAAGCTGCTCCGGGGTGCTGACCATCTGCGCGAACTGCGCGGCCACGTCCTTGAAGAGCGTGAGCAGGTCGATCTCCTGCATGTAGGCCGACCCCAGCACGCTGCGGCTCTGCTGGCCGATGATGGCCACCACCGGAACACCGTCCAGCTTGGCGTCGTAGAGCCCGTTGAGGAGGTGCACCGCGCCGGGCCCCTGGGTGGACGTCACCACGCCCACCCGGCCGGTGTATTTGGCGTGCCCGACGGCCATGAACGCCGCCGTCCCCGCTGTAGCCGAAGACCCTGTTGACGCCCCACGCTTTGAGGCGCTCCACCATTACGTCGGCAACCAGCCGGTCAGCCATCGCACACTCCTTCTGATCGTCGTCCTGTTTAATCGGCGTGTCCTTGGTTATTCGTCGTGCCCCTGGTCGCCGCTCATTTGGTCTTCGGCGGGCGGCGTCTCGCCCGGCGGCACTCCCCCGCCGGGCTCGAGGCCGGTGACATTGCCGTTCAAGGGGTCGGGGTTGGGCGTGGCGGCCGAGTCGCCGCCGGCGTTCTTGTTGGCGGCGTCCCGGTCAGGGTTGGCCGGGTCATTTTCGGGGTGGTAGCTGCTCATGCTCCTGCGGTCCTCCTTGATTCAGGCCGCCGCCGCGGCGGCGGACTTCGGTAACGGACTCATGCTGCCCTGGTCTGGCAAACCCTGGACCCGTCCGGCAACACTGGACTAATTGTAAGCATGCTGATAATTCTGGAACAGTCAGATGCCGCACAGTCCGGCCCCTGCCGGAACGTATCGAAGGAGCAAACTGATGGGAATCGGCGACAGCATTGGCAAAGCAGCGGAAAACGCGATGGAGGACCTGGCGCAGACGTCCGAGCCGACCGACTACGCCCACGCCCCTGAGCCCGGGGCGTCCGACGAGGACATCCAGGTCCACTCCTCCATCAGCGAAGGCTCCAACGCCAGGGACGGCGAAGCCGGCCCGCGGGCAGGCGTCCACACGACCTCCACACCGCAGGGCCCCGGCACCGGGACGGGCGGGGGCCAGGGCACGGCAGGCACCTCCGACACCACGAGCGCGTACGGCTCAGACGCGGCCGACGAGTCAGCCGGAGCGGCGACGTCCGGCGGCATCGGCGCGGCAGGCACCACGGACGCTCCGGAAGCAGCGCGCGGCGTCCCCGGTCCGGCCGGGCTTCCCGACCCCGACCCTGAGGAACTGCGGGCTGATCCGTCCGAAGGGGACGAGGACCCGGGAACCGGCCTGGGACGCGGCTAACCCCGCCACGCGGTTAGCCCCACTGCCCGGCTAACCCCACTGCCCGCGCGCCTGCAGGACGTCCTTCAGCAGGTCGGCGCGGTCGGAGACGATCCCGTCCACGCCGAGATCGAGCAGCCGCTGCATCTCGGCGGGGTCGTTGATGGTCCAGACGTGCACAAGCAGCCCAAGCAGATGTGCCCGGCGCACAAATTCCGCCGTGACGACAGGTATTGCCCGGTAGCGGACCGGCACCTGCAGGGCATCGACGTCGCGCATGGCCCGGCGCAGCACGGCCCGCACGAGCAGTCCAAGCGCGGGAACTGACATCAGCGGCGCCAGCGCCAGGAAGAGGGCATTCGCCGTGGTTCCCGCCGAGGATGCGGTCCTGCGGCTGAGTTGCTTCAGGACCGCGCGGCGCCGGCGGTCGGAGAAACTGGCCACCAGCACGCGGTCGTGGACCTGATGGCGCTCGATCGCGGCCACGACGCTGGGCACGGAGTGCCAGTCCTTGACATCCAGATTGAAGCGGGCATCCGGAAACGCGGCCACAAGTTCGTCGAAGGTGGGCACGGGCTCTGTCCCGCCGATCCGCACCCGCCGCACCTCGTCCGCGGTGAGGTCGTGGATGCTGCCACGGCCATCGGTGACCCGGTCCAGGGTGCGGTCGTGGAGGAGGAGGAGCTCGCCGTCGGACGTGGTGTGGACGTCCGTCTCCAGGTGGGAATAGCCAAGTTCGACGGCGGCGCGGAACGCCGCCAAAGTATTCTCCAGGCCCGCCAGCGAAAATCCGCGGTGGGCCATGGCAACCGGCCGGCGCGGCCCGGCCCCGGATTCAGCCCCGGCAGCGGAGAAGTACGGCAGCGTTCCCGTCATCCCCGAAGCTTACTTAATAGGCCAGCCTCAGGCGGGCAGGATCTCCACGCCGTCGCTGCAGTGCAGCAGCGTCCGGCCGCGGCCGCCGTCGAGATCCACCCAGACCACGGTGCGGTCCGGCGTGACGGCCGAGACGCGGCCGCCGGTTTCGAATCCCGGCGCCAGCCGGACGTTGACCCGGTCTCCCTCACGAAGGGCCGACCAGTGCGGTGCCGGTTCCACGGGGCGCAGCGGAGCCTCCGCATTGTTGATCTTTTTCCTGGCCACGATGTCCCCTATCGGTCACTCACCCAACAGGCCACACCCTATGATGCGGACATGAACGCAAGTTGACCGCCAGCCGGGAGTTCGGTGGCGGGCGGGCGACGGCCGGCTTACGGCAACTGGAGGCCCAGCGCGGCGAGCCTTTCCTCGAGGATCTGGGCCACGCCGTCGTCGTCAAAGTGCGGCGCCTGCTGGCCGGCTGCACGGATCGCTTCCGGGTGCCCGCTGGCCATGGCGTAGCCGTGTCCTGCCCAGCGGAGCATCTCGATGTCGTTGGGCATGTCGCCGAACGCCACGACGTCCGCGGCGTCAATCCCCAGCGAGGCGGCGTAGTCGGCCAGCGTGACGGCCTTGTTGATCCCCGGCACGGCGAGCTCCAGCATGGCGACGGTGGGCGCCGAGTGCGTCACCGAGGCGAGGTTTCCGACGGCGGGGCCCACCTCCGCGAGAAACTCGTCGGCAGTGCCTTCGCGGACAATCGCCAGGAACTTGACGACGGCGTCCTCCGCCGTGAGCGTCGAGTCCAGCGGGGCAGGCGTGAATTCGGAGAGCAGCTCGCTCGAGCCGTTTTCAATGAAGCCGGGCTCGAGGTGGAAGCCGGACAGGGTCTCTGCGGCGAAGAGTGCAGTGGGACGCAGCTTCTTGATGATGCGGCGGATTTCGAAGATGTCGTCGATGGCCATGGTCTGCGCCGAGACCACCTTGTCCGCCTCGAGGTCCCACACCACGGCGCCGTTCGAGCAGATCACCGTCCCCGTGTGGCCCAGCTGCTCCTCGAGCGGGTGCAGCCAGCGCGGCGGGCGGCCGGTAACAAAGACAAGTTCGACGCCGGCCCGCCGGCAGGCGTGGAAGGCACGGACGGTGCGGTCACTGATTTTTCCGTCGTGCCCAAGGATCGTTCCGTCTATGTCACTCGCTACCAACCGCATGGTGCAAGTTTACTGGGCGGGCCGGGTGCTCTCCGCGGCAGCCGGCGCTGCCTCACGAGCAGGAAGGCTCACCGTCACCGTGGTCCCCTTGCCCGGCGCGCTCTGCAGGCTGATGGAACCGCCGTGGCCCTCCACGATGGTTTTGCTGATCGGCAGCCCCAAACCGGCACCGGGGACGGCCGTTTCGCGGGAGCGGGCGGACCGGAAGAACTTGGTGAACGCCTGCTCCTGTTCCTGCCCGTCCATGCCAACGCCGGTGTCCGCGATGGAGCAGACAACGTGGCTGTTCGCCCGGTAGGCGCGGGCGATAACGCGTCCCCCGTCTGGCGAGAACTTGATCGCGTTGGACACCAGGTTGCCGAAGACCTGGCGTATCCGCCCGGGATCGACGCGGGCGGTCAGCGGTTCCTCGACGTCGAGCACGAGTTCCACGCCGCTGACCGTGGCTTTGGCGCGCGAGGAGGCCACGACGCTTGCCAGCAGGCCGGCCACGTCAGCATCCTGCAGGGTCAGTTCGATCCGCTCCGAGGCAACGGCGATCAGATCGTTCACGAGGCCCAGCAGGTGGTGGGCGTTGCGCTGCACGATCCGGAGTTCCTCTGCAATGTCCTCGTGGCCGGGCTCGTCGAGGACGAGCTCAAGGTAGCCGAGAATGGACGTCAGCGGGGTACGGAGCTCGTGGGAGACGGTGGCAACGAAGTTGTCCTTGGCCGACAGGGCACGGATCAGTGCTGTGACCTCGGCGAAGGTGATCACGGCACCGGCATGGTTTCCGTTGGCGGAGCTCATGGCGCGGGCCGTGACAGAGTAGGCGCGCATCTCCCCGCCGTCGCCCGAGTCGTATTCACCCGCCCAGTACAGCTCGTCGGTGAACGTCTCGCCGGCGGCCGCGCGCGCCGTCGGGAAGTTTTCCGGCGGCACAGGAGTGGTGCGGTCAGCCAGGAACAGCCGCGGCCGGTTGCCTGACGGGGACGGCCCCGTCAGTGCTGCTCCGGATGGTGCTGCACCGGACAGTGCTGCATCCGTCTTCAGCGCTTTGTTGGTCAGCACGTCCCGGCCGTCCTGGTCCACCACCCACACGGCTACATTGACCGTGGAAAGCACAGCATCCAGCAGCCGCTGGCGGCGGATACTCTCGGCTGCCGTGTCCGCCAGGGCTGCGTCCTTCCTGACCAGGGTCTGGCGCTGGCGGCGGAGTACGCCCGCCATCACATGGGCCGTGACGGCGATGGCGGCCATCACCAGGGGCAGGAAAATCGCCCGGAGGACCGAGCCTTGGGTGGGCGCCATGCCGAAGGCTGCCGAGGGCAGCACGACGCTGAGCATGGCGCCGGCCACGGCGAGGACAACGCCCGCCCGTCGGCGGTCCACGGACAGCCAGATCACGGGGAACACCAGCAGGAGGCTCAGAAAGCTGAAGTTGGGGCCGCCGGCCTCCCGCGTGAAGCCGATGGCCACGCAGTCCAGAACCGGAATCACTGCGTAGGCTCCCCTCGGGAGCCTGCCCCAGGGGACCGCGACGCTGAGGGCAAAAAGGGCGGTGTGCGCCAGCAGGGCGAGCCGGAAGGGGGTTGCGGCCAGCGTCTCGGGGTGAAAGACGGCGGCCGCTGCAACCACCAGCAGCACAGTGACTGAAAGAGGTAACTGCCGGACTACGACGCGCCCGCGCTTCCCAAGGCGGCCGAAGAATGCATCCAGCCTGTCGGCCAGTTCAGACTTGTCAGTCAGTTCTGACTTTGCGGCCGGTTCAGACTTGTCTGCCAGTTCAGAGCCAGTAGTGCCGCCGCCTGGACGAAGCTCCGGTTGGACGTCCGGTTCCCGTAAACGACTCATCAGTCTCTTCCCCCCGGAGCAGCATGAAGTAAAGCCTCCGGCTGCTTGAAGGGCACTGGTCACAGAATAACCCGCAAGAGGCTGCCGGGCGGAAGCCTGTGCGAGATAATCCGATATTTACGAGGCCGGATTTTTACGGGGCCGGATTTACGAGGCCATTCCCTTGCGGGCACCGTCCGTCCGGGTGCCGTCTTTCCGAACGCCGGTTTCCCGCGGCGAAGCGGTGGACTCCCGCACCACCAGCTGGGTGGCAAGTTCAACGCGGTGGGAGTCCAGCTCTTCTCCCCGCGCCTGGCTCAGGACAGCCCGCAGCGCCGCCCTGCCCATCTCGTGCAGCGGCTGCGAAACCGACGTCAGCGACGGAACAGCATCTTCCGCCAGCGTGGTTCCGTCAAAACCCACCAGGCTCAGGTCCTCCGGGATACGGATGCCATGCTGGCGGGCTTCCCGCAGCACGCCAACGGCCACACTGTCACTTCCGGCAAATATCGCCGTCGGCCTCTTTGGCAGCGCGATCAGGCGCCGGAGCCCCTCTATGCCGTGATGCGTCCTGAACTTTCCGTGAATGATGTAGTCCGGATTAACCTGGACGCCCGCCGAGGCCAGCGCCGACATGTAGCCATGCAGGCGGGCCTGGTTGCATTCGGCCGTCTCGTGCCCGCCCAGATAGGCGATGTCCCGGTGCCCCAGCTTGAGCAGGTGCTCGGCGGCGGCCTTGCCTCCCGCCCAGTTGGTGGCGCCGACACTGACAACATCCGCCGGCGGAGGATTCAGCGGGTCCACCACGGCCACGGGAATGTTCCGCCGCCTGAGGGCGGTCAGCTGCGCCTCACTGAAGTCGGACGTGACGAGGATCAGCCCAATCCTGCCGTGGGCAACCATCCGCTCAGCGCGCTTTTCGGGGCTCAGGCCGGGAATAGCCCCGCTGCTCGCAGTGCTCATGAGGACCTCCACGCCAACAGATGCTGCGTACTCCAGGATCCCGTTGAGGACAGCCGTCGAGTAGGCCGGCGTGAAGGCATCAAATGAGACTTCGACGATTGATGGTTCGGGAGTGACGATCCGGCGCTGCAGGGGCGACTGGTAGCCAGCGTCCACGAGTGCGGCCAGCACCTTGGCCCTGGTTTCTTCCGCCACATCCTCGCGGCCGTTAACGACCTTGGAGACGGTAGGGGTGGAGACCCCCGTCAGCCTGGCGATAGCCGCCAGCGTCGTCTTCTTCGGTGGTGTCGAGAGGGACACAGCCATTCCGCCTTTCGAAAATGTTTCGCCGTAAGAAGTCTCGCCGACTCCCCGCGGAACGTCAACTATTAGCGGGGTTCTGCGCTTTCCCTGCCGCAAAATGACTCTTGACCGTGATGGCGATCACTAGTACGTTTGCATCGTATCGAACGCTTATCGAAAAGTTTCGAGAAGCGAACTTCAAATTCGTTCCCGTCTCACAGCGGAGATGGGGTTTCAAGCCTGGGAGCCAACGACGCCCCCGAAGGATGAACGGAAGATTAATGAAATTTCGCAGACTGCAGACCTCAGGTACAGCCCTCACTGCCGGCGCCCTTGCCCTTTCCCTCGCCGCCTGCGGCTCGAGCGGCCCGGCTGGCAGCTCCGTCAGCGCCGACTCCGCCTCCATGTGGGGACTGACCGGCGGGAACCAGGTGCCCCTGCAGAATTCTGTTGATGCGTGGAACAGCGCCCACAACAGCCAGAGCATCAAGATCGAGTTCTTCGCGAATGACGCCTACAAGACCAAGGTCCGCACCGCAGTCGGTGCCGGCCAAGGCCCCACCTTCATCTACGGCTGGGGCGGCGGGGTGCTGAAGTCCTACGTCGATGCCGGGCAGGTTGAGGATCTGAGCAGCTTCCTGGACAAGAACCCGCAGGTCAAGGACCGCTACCTGCCGTCTGTGCTGAAGAACGGCGATATCAGCGGCAAGACCTACGCCATCCCCAACAACAACGCCCAGCCGGTCGTGCTGTATTACAACAAGGAAGTCTTCGACAAGGTGGGTGCCCAGCCGCCCAAGACCTGGGACGAACTGATGGCGCTGGTGCCGAAGTTCAAGGCCGCCGGCATTGCCCCGTTTTCGCTGGCCGGCCAGTCGAAATGGCCCAACCTGATGTGGCTTGAGTACCTGGTGGAACGCATCGGCGGCCCGGAGGTCTTCGCAAACATCGCCGCGAACAAGCCCAACGCCTGGTCCGACCCGGCCGTCAAGGAGGCGCTGACCAAGATCCAGGAGCTGGTCGACGCCGGCGGCTTCATCAACGGTTTCTCCTCCATCGCCGCCGACAGCAGTGCCGACCAGGCCCTCCTGTACACGGGCAAGGCTGCCATGATCCTGCAGGGCGGCTGGATCTACCAGGGCATGAAGAAGGACGCCGGGAACTTTGTGACCAGCGGCAAGCTCGGCTTCACCACATTTCCCGCCGTCTCCGGCGGCAAGGGCGACCCGGCGAACGTTGTGGGCAACCCGTCCAACTTCTGGTCCGTGTCCTCCAAGGCCAGCGCATCGCAGAAGGAAGCGGCGCTGAACTACATCAAGGACGGCATGTTTACCGAAAAGAACACGCAGGACCTGATCGACTCCGGCGCCGTGCCGGTGGTCAAGGGCATCGAATCCAAGCTTGCGGCGTCCCCGGACAAGGACTTCCTGGCCTTCGCCTATGGCCTGGCCAAGGACGCACCCACCTTCACCATGTCGTGGGACCAGGCACTGAGCCCCGCCCAGGGTGACGCCATGCTCTCCAACCTGGACCAGATCTTCCTGAAGAAAATCACTCCCCAGCAGTTCGTGGACACCATGAACGCGACGGTGGCGAAGTAACTGTGGCTTCGACTACAAGCACCTCCCGGCAGACCCTTGACAGGCGGCCCCTGAGCAAGGGTCCGTCGGGGTGGCTGGCCGCGCCGGCCCTGGTCTTCTTCCTGGTCTTTGCAGTGATCCCGCTCGGCGGGGTTCTGTTCCTCAGCTTCACCAGCTGGGACGGCCTGGGTGAAATCCGGCTGGATGGCGTTGGCAGCTGGGCGTCCGTCCTGACCGATCCGGTGACCGGCAACGCGTTGGCGGTCACGGCCAAGATCATCGTCTTTTCCTTCATTGTGCAGGCACCCATCAGCCTGCTGCTGGGAGTCTTCACCTCGGGGGCGCAGAAGTACCGCGCGGCTCTGGCCGTGCTGTACTTCGTGCCGCTGCTGCTCTCGTCTGCAGCTGTCGCCATCGCGTTCAAGGCCCTCCTGGATCCGAACTTCGGAATGGGACCTGGGCTGGGCATCCCCGCCCTTGCACAGGACTGGCTCGGCAATTCGGACCTGGTGCTGTTTGTGGTGGTCTTTGTGATCGCCTGGCAGTTCGTCCCCTTCCACACCCTGATCTACCAAGGCGGCGTCCGCCAGATCCCCGCCTCACTGTACGAGGCGGCACAGATCGACGGGGCAGGCCGGGTCAAGCAGTTCTTCCACGTCACGCTGCCCCAGCTGAAGTACACCATGATCACCTCCTCCACACTCATGGTGGTGGGCTCCCTTGCCTACTTCGACCTGGTCTTCGTCCTGACTGCCGGCGGCCCCGGCTACTCCACCCGCCTGCTCCCGCTGCACATGTACCTGACCGGTTTCAAGGCCAACGACATGGGTGCGGCCAGCGCCCTCGGCGTCATCCTGGTCGTCATCGGCCTGGTCCTGGCCCTCCTGCTGCAGCGGCTCGGCGGACGCAACCGCAGCGCAAGCCAACTTGAAGGAGCCTGACATGGCCTCAACCACCCAGCTCGCGGTCCCTCCCGCGGCTCCGGCCACCCGGCGGCAGCCCGTCACGCGGCGGAGCAAGGGGGCAGGCAGCCGTCCCAATTTCCTCGGCTCATTCGGCGGGTGGATCTGGCTCGCCGTGATCATCCTGCCCGTCTACTACGTCATCATCACCAGCCTCAAGGACCAGGCCGGGTTCTTCACCACCAACCCGCTGATGCCGCCCACTGAGCCGACGCTGGACAACTACAAGCTGGTCCTGGAGAAGGACTTCGTCAAGTACTTCGCCAACAGCCTGATCGTCACCATCGGCAGCGTGATTCCCGCGCTGCTGGTGTCCTTCATGGCGGCGTATGCCATCGTGCGCGGCAGCGGCTGGTTCCTCAATTCCACCAACAAACTGTTCCTGCTGGGCCTGGCCATCCCGCTGCACGCCACGATCATCCCGATCTACTGGATGATCACCCGGGCCCACATGTACGACACCCTCCTGGCGCTGATCCTGCCTTCCATCGCCTTTGCCATTCCGATCTCCGTCCTGATCCTGTCCAACTTCATGCGGGATGTCCCCAATGAGCTGTTCGAATCGATGCGGCTGGACGGATGCAGCGACTGGACCATGATGTGGCGGCTCGCGCTGCCGCTGATGCGCCCGGCAGTGGTCACTGTGGGCATCTACAACGCCCTGCACGTCTGGAACGGTTTCCTCTTCCCGCTCATCCTCACCCAGAGCCCTTCCACCCGCGTGCTGCCGCTGTCCCTGTGGACGTTCCAGGACGAGTTCACCGCCAACATCCCCGCCGTGCTCGCGTCGGTGGTCCTCGCCACGCTGCCGCTGCTGGTGCTCTACGTCATGGCACGCCGCCAGCTGCTCAGCGGCCTGACCGCCGGCTTCAGCAAATAACCGGCTTCAGCAAGTGACCCGCTCCGCAGAGCGAAAGTGAAAGGAACCAACCAATGAGTGACCGTAAGCCCCTGCGCGTCGGGATGGTGGGGTACGCCTTCATGGGCGCAGCACACTCCCACGCCTGGCGGACGGCCCCGCGCTTCTTCGATCTGCCGGTGCAGCCGCAGTTGTCCGCCCTGGCCGGCCGGAACGCCGAGGGCGTCCGGGCCGCCGCCGGCAAATTCGGCTGGGACAGTACCGAGACTGACTGGCGCCGGCTGATCGAGCGGGACGACATCGACCTCATCGACATCTGCACCCCCGGCAACACGCACGCCGAGATCGCCATCGCGGCGCTGGAGGCGGGCAAGCACGTTCTGTGCGAGAAGCCGCTGGCCAACTCCGTGGAGGAAGCCGAACGGATGACGGCGGCCGCCGACGCCGCAGCTGCCCGCGGCGTGTACTCGATGTGCGGCTTCAGCTACCGCCGCACCCCGGCACTGGCGCTTGCCAAGCGGATGGTCGACGCCGGACGGCTGGGTCAGATCCGCCATGTCCGGGCCCAGTACCTGCAGGACTGGCTCAGTGATGCCACCGCCCCGCTCACCTGGCGGCTGGACAAGGAAAAGTCCGGCTCCGGTTCGCTCGGGGACATCGGCGCCCACAGCATCGATGCCGCGCAGTGGATCACCGGGCGCCGGATCACCGGGGTTTCGGCCCTGCTCGAAACTTTCGTGAAGGAACGCCCCGTGGGCGGGGACTTCGTTGGCCTCGGCGGGCACGGCGCCACCGGCGAGGACGTGGAGTTCGGACCGGTCACGGTGGATGACGCAGCCATCTTCAGCGCCCGCTTCGACGGCGGCGCTTCCGACGGCGGCGCTTCCGACGGCGGGCCGGTTGGTGTGTTTGAAGCCACCCGTTTCGCTTTGGGCAGGAAGAACGCCATGCGCCTCGAGCTCAACGGCACCAAGGGTTCGCTGGCGTTCGACTTCGAGGACATGAACTCCCTCTCCTTCTACGACGCCGCCGAAGAACCGGACGCCGGATTCCGCCGGATCCAGGTCACCGAACCGGAGCACCCGTACACCGGCAACTGGTGGCCCGTCGGCCACGGCCTCGGCTACGAGCATGTCTTTACGCACCAGGTGGTGGACCTCATCAACGCCATTAGCGAGGAGCGCCAGCCGTCGCCGTCGTTCGCCGAGGCCCTGCAGGTGCAGAAGGTACTGGCCGCCGTCGAAGCCAGCGCGTCCGACGACAGCCGCTGGCAGAAAGTTGCACCATGACCCGCCCCATTACCCTGTTCACCGGCCAGTGGGCCGACCTGCCCTTCGAAGAAGTCGCCCGGCTCGCCGGCGAGTGGGGCTTTGACGGCCTGGAAATCGCCTGCTGGGGCGACCACCTCGATCCGGAGCGCGCCGTCGAGGACGATGCCTACCTCCAGGGCAGGCTGGACATCCTGGACAAGCACAACCTCAAGGTCCATGCCATCGCCAACCACCTGACCGGCCAGGCGGTCTGCGACGACCCCATCGACGAGCGGCACCGCGACATCCTCTCCCCCGCCGTGTGGGGCGACGGCGACCCCGAAGGCGTCCGCGGCCGGGCCGCTGAAGCGATGAAGACCACGGCGCGCGCCGCGGCCAGGCTGGGGGTCAAGACCGTCACCGGCTTCACCGGGTCATCGATCTGGAAGTGCGTGGCCATGTTCCCGCCGGCATCCGACGCGATGATCGAACGCGGCTACCAGGACTTCGCCGACCGGTGGAACCCGGTCATGGACGTCTTCGACGAGGTCGGGGTCAGGTTCGCCCTCGAGGTGCACCCCTCCGAAATCGCCTACGACTACTGGACGGCCAAGCGCACGCTGGAAGCGATCGGGCACCGCGAAGGCTTCGGCCTGAACTTCGACCCCTCGCACTTCATCTGGCAGGACCTGGACCCGGTGATGTTCCTGCAGGACTTCGCCGAGAGGATCTTCCATGTGCACGTGAAGGAGTCCGTGCGGCAGCTCAACGGCCGCAACGGCCGGCTCGGCTCGCACCTGCCGTGGGCGGATCCGCGCCGCGGCTGGGACTTCGTCACCGCCGGGCACGGCGACGTCAACTGGGAACCGATCTTCCGCACACTGAACGCCATCGGTTACGACGGCCCCACCAGCATCGAATGGGAAGACGCCGGCATGGACCGGCTGGTCGGCGCGCCCCAGGCCCTGGCCATGGTCAAAGACCTCGCCGCCATCAGCCCGCCGGCCGCTGCGTTCGACGCCGCCTTCAGCACCCGCTGAGCCACAGCCAACCAACCTGACAAAGCCGACAGACAAACAAGGAAACCATGACAAGCGAGAACAAGACTGCCTTGGTGGTGCGCGGCGGCTGGGACGGTCACCAGCCCATTGAAGCCACGGAACTGTTCATCCCGTACCTGAAAGAGCAGGGCTACGAGGTGCGGGTGGAGGAATCACCCAAAATTTACGCCGATGCCGGCTTTATGGCCGGCGTGGACCTCATCGTACAGTGCGTGACGATGTCCACCATCGAAAAGGACGAGTTCGAGGGCTTGCGGACCGCCGTCGAGAACGGCACCGGGCTGGCAGGCTGGCACGGCGGGATTGCCGACTCCTACCGGAACACCTCGGACTACCTGCACCTGATCGGCGGGCAGTTTGCCTGCCACCCCGGCAAGCACCCGGACGAGCGCAAGGGCGAGCAGGCGGACAACTATGTTCCCTACACGGTCGACATGCTCCCCGCGGCGCAGGACCACCCCATCACGGAAGGCATCGGCGACTTCGACCTCGTCACCGAGCAGTACTGGGTCCTGGCCGACGACTACATCGACGTCCTCGCCACCACCACCCAAAAGGTCCGCGAATGGGACCCGTGGCACCGCGAAGTGACCTCGCCGGCCATCTGGACCCGCCAGTGGGGCAAGGGCCGCATCTTCGTCGCCACCCCCGGCCACCGCGTAGAGATCCTCCAGGACACCAACGTCCGCACCATCATCGAAAGGGGCATGCTGTGGGCAAGCCGCTAAATGTAGGAATCATCGGCTGCGGCAAGATCGTGGAACAGTACCTGGCGAACTTCCGCCGGCTGGACGAGGTCAGCCTCGTGGCCGTCGCGGACCTCGACCCTGCACGCGCGCAGGCAGTGGCGGACGACTACGAAGGTGTCCGCGCACTCACGGTCGAGGAGCTGCTGGCGGCAGACGACGTCGAACTGGTCCTGAACCTGACCCTCCCCGCCGCCCATGCCGACGTCGCGCTCAAAGCCATCGCCGCCGGAAAGCACGTGTACGGCGAAAAGCCGCTCGCGGCCACCACCGCTGAGGCACGGGAAGTGCTGGACGCCGCCAAGGCGGCCGGCGTCCAGGTCGGCTGCGCACCGGACACCGTGCTGGGCACCGGCATCCAGACAGCCCGCAAGGCGATCGACGACGGCCTGATCGGCCGGCCGATCTCCGCCACTGCCACCATGGTCACCCCCGGGCACGAACGCTGGCACCCCAACCCTGACTTCTACTACCAGCCCGGCGGCGGCCCCCTCCTGGACATGGGTCCGTACTATGTGTCGGCCCTGGTCACCCTGCTCGGACCCGTCGTTTCGGTGATGGGCGCCGCCAGCCACACCCGTCTGGAGCGGACCATCGGCTCAGGCCCCCGGGAAGGCGAGACCGTTCCGGTCACGACTGATACCCACGTAACCGGCGTGCTGGTGCACGCCTCCGGGGCGCTGTCCACGCTGGTGATGAGCTTCGACGCCGTGAAAACCAAGAGCCCGAACGTCGAAATCCACGGCGAGCGCGGTTCACTGGCCGTGCCGGACCCCAACCATTTCGACGGCGACGTGCAGCTCTTCGCGCTGGGAGCCGATGACTGGCAGACGCTACCGGTATCTGCGGGCTACGTGGATTCCGGCCGCGGCTTCGGAATCGCAGACCTCGCAGCCACTCCCCCGGGTTCCGAACCGCGGGCCGGCGGCCAGTTGGCTTACCACGCGCTCGAGGTCATGGAGTCCGTCCTCGCGTCAGCCAAGAGCGGCTCAATGGTGCAGATCCAGAGCACGGCGGCACGCCCTGAGGCTGTGGAACTGACGACGCTTACGGCGCAGGTCGCCGAGGTCAGCTCGTAGGAGCTCACTCCACCCTTGGGGGTGAAGCGGCGGCGGCTATTTCCGCCGCCGCTTCACCGGTTAAGGGGCAGCTTTACCGGTTAGCTTTACCGGTTAACGGGCAGCCCTGTCCGTTCAGGCCTAAGTTCCCGGCGGTTCGCTGATCCGCAGCCTTGTACCCGGCAGCGGTGGTGCCGTGGAGCGGTAGGTGGGGCCGGTGGGTGTGGTGATTTCAATGGTGTGTCTCGGTCCCGGCCGGGTTTCACTGTCCAGCCGGGGAGTTCCTTGGTGTGGTTGCAGGCTTCGCACAACCCGGTGCCGTTGCTTAGTGATGTTGGGCCGTCGTTGTGCCAGGGGATGATGTGGTCGTGGTGGCGGATCGGGGCGTCGCAATAGGGTGTGCGGCAGGTGTCGTCGCGGATTTGGACGAAGCGGCGCAGCGGGGCCGGGAACAGGCGCCGTTTGGAGTCCATAGCCACCAGGTCGCCGGTTCCGGGGGCGGAATAGAGCCGGCGGAGCCAGATCTTCAGCCGGTTCCCCTCGTTCTTCGTGGCACCTTCTCGTTCCACGGCTTCCTGTCCCTGTCCCTGCGCGATGAGTTCCCGCGCCCACGTGCCGGGGACCACGCCGTAGCCCGTGAGGCGCGCGGGTTCGCTGTCGCCCTGAAGCAGGGTGCGGTCGGTCATGACGAGGCTGACTTCTACGCCGGTGATCCCGCCGGGCGTGCCGGTGATCGCTTCGACGAAGGTGTCGGCCATAGCCTGGTTCCGGGTACGGGGATCACCGGCGGAGCGGAGGGCGTCGGCCCGCCGGGTGAGGGCCTTGTAGACGGCGACGCCCTCGTGGGCGGGCAGCAGGGCTGTCAGGTAGATCATGCAGTCTGGTGCCGGGCGCAGGCTCACGGACCGTTCCGAGGCGGCGCGGCTGGCCCGTTGGGTGACCGAGCGCGGGTCCCTGCGGATCGCGGCGGCCTTGACCGCAGCGACAACGCCGCGGGTCCCAACCCCGTCGATGGTCCCCGTGTCGGCGGCGAGCTCCTCATCGACCGCGGTCCGGTCTTCGACGGTCAGGCAGGCCGTTTCCTTCACGACATACATGACGCGCTCTTCATTGAGCTGGCCGGCATCCAGGGCTGCGAGGCTGTGCGGCATCTCGGTCACCAGGGCCTTAGCCATGCCGAGCAGCCGGCGGCCGCGGTGCGGCGACTCGCCCCGGGCCAGCGCGATCTGCTCGGCCGCACCCAGGTTCCGGTCTTTGCTGCGGGCCCTCCCCACATCTTTGCCCAGGTCCTCCGCGGCCAGGGGCGGGCGGTCGGTGGATTCCTGCCGGAGCCGGGCCTCGAAGGCCACCGACAGCCGCGCCTGCTGCCCGGCGGCCCAGCACTTGGCGTTCTCGTAGGCGCGGATCTGGTCGATCAGTCCGGCACTGTCAGCCCTGAGGTCAGCTGCCGGGAGAAAGCACCCGGGCGTAGTTCCGCTGTCCTGGCCGCCATCGTCGAAAGGGCCGTCGTCGAAAAGGAGGTCCCGGTCGAACGGACGGTCCGCAAACAGGATCTCGGGAAAGGGATCCTCCGGAAACGATGCCAGATAAACGGCGTCGGGATCATCGTCATATGGCAACCCGGAGTACGGATCGGCGTCGAGATTGGGGGCGTCAGGGAAGTGGAAATCGGCGTCAGGAAAAGCAGCAGCCTGCAGGACGCCGCCGTGCGGCACCGCTGCCAAAGCCAGCCCCGATTCCCCAATTCCATCCATAGATACAGTCTGAGGAGGGGGTACGACATTTAACTGCCGAGCCGGCACCAGAGCGGGCGGAATTCAAAAAACTTATCTAATTCGCGGGCGAGCGGAAACTGGGTAGCATCTCAGGGCGTTCCCGGGCCTGAGAACGCCCTGAAATGCTACCTAGTTGGGCGGGTACGAAGAGGTTCGGCAAGCTCAACCGACTGGGGACAGGCTCAACCGCCAGCAGGCTCAGCCTGCGGCCGCGGCCACCTTGCGCTGCTCCGCCCGGTACTGTTCCGCGATCGCAGGCCGGAAATCCGGCTCGGGATGGCCGTCCAGGGACACGTTCCATGCCGGCCGCTCCCCTGTCAGCGCCCAGGCCGCCTGCACTGCCGCGCCCATGGCCACGTATTCGCCGGGGCTCGGAACCATGACTGGCAGGTCGAACACCTGTGCGGCGATCCGCTGGACGGCGGGGTTCTGCACGGCGCCGCCGATCAACAGAAGCCGCTCGGCCGGATGGCCCAGGCCGCGGAGCGCGTCCAGCCCTCCGGCCAGCCCGCACAGCATCCCTTCGACGGCTGCCCGGGCAATGTTGCCGCGGGTGGTCGAGGCGATGGACAGCCCGGAGAAGCTGGCCGTCGCGTGCGGCAGGTTGGGCGTCCGTTCACCCTCGAAGTACGGCACCAGGACCACGCCGCCCGCCCCGGGTTCTGCTTCAAGAGCCAGCCGGGAGAGCTCGTCGAAGTCCACACCGAGCAGCCCGGCAATCGACGTCAGCACTCTGGCGGCGTTGAGGGTCACGGCGATCGGCAGGAAGAGACCGCTCGCGTCCGCGAAGCCCGCCACCGTCCCGCTCGGGTCTCCGATGGGCTCATCGGAGACGGCGAACACCGTCCCGCTGGTGCCCACGGACACGACGACGTCACCCGCCTGGGCGCCCAGGCCCAGTGCCGCTGCGGCATTGTCCCCCGCGCCCGCCCCGAGTCTTATGGGCGGAGCC
The DNA here is from genome assembly GCF_046536215.2 of Arthrobacter globiformis. Taxonomy (GTDB): domain Bacteria; phylum Actinomycetota; class Actinomycetes; order Actinomycetales; family Micrococcaceae; genus Arthrobacter; species Arthrobacter globiformis_E. Next base: position 2,711,492 of record NZ_CM143421.1, read on the forward strand.
TGCTGTCCCTCCACCGCAGCGTCCCCCACCACGGAAGGGTGGACCTCGCCGGGTGATGCGCCGGGGGCCAGGACCCGGGGCAGGATCACGGCATCCCCAGCATGAGCTGACGGCCCCGCCGCACCAAACGCATGGCCGCCGGCCTCGACGGCACTGCGGCCGAACGCGAGGCGGAACAGCTCCAGATCGTAGGTGCCGGCCGCCGGGTTCCAGTAGCCGGTACCGCTGGCGTCGGAGCGGTCGGTGGTGAGCTGACCCAGGTCGGGTCCCAGCGGGCTGGCGCCGGCGGGGCCGTAACCCCGCAGGCGCCACGTCAGCCAGTCATGCGGAAGTGCGACGGCGGCCACCCGGCCGGCGATGTCCGGCTCATGGTCCCGGACCCAGCGGACCTTGGTGACCGTGAAGGAGGCCACGGGCACCAGGCCTGTCCGCTTCGCGTAGTCCTCTGCCCCGACTTCGTCGGTGAGGGCCGCGGCTGACTCAGCCGATCGGGTGTCGTTCCAGAGCAGGGCCGGCCGCAGCACGTTGCCTTCCCGGTCCAGCAGCACCATGCCGTGCTGCTGGCCGCCCACGGAAAGCGCGCTGACCCCGGAAAGTCCGCCGGCGCCGTCGAGCGCTTCGGAAAGCGCCCGCCACCAGTGGTCCGGGTGGACCTCCGTGCCGTCCGGATGGCCGGCACGGCCTTCCCGGACCAAGGCGCCGGTCGCGGCGTCCAGCACCACCACCTTGCAGCTTTGGGTCGAGGAGTCAATCCCCGCAACGAGCGACATGGGAGCAGCCGTCACAGTACTAGCGGGCGCCGAGCAGGTGCTCGATGAAGAGCTGCTGGAGCTTCACGAAACCGAAGCCCTTGCCGCCGAAGTAGGCGTCGGCGTCGAAATCCTCGTAGGACGAGCGGTCCGCGAGGAGCTGTTCGTAGCCTTCGCCCGGGTTCAGGGTGGGGACGTTGATCTCGGAAACACGTGACGCCTCCAGCGCAGCCTGCACCTCGGGGTCGGCGCGGAAGGCCTTGGCGCGTTCCTTGAGGAGCAGGTAGGTCTGCATGTTGGCGGCCGCGGAATCCCAGACGCCGTTGATGTCCTCGGTGCGGCTGGGCTTGTAGTCGAAGTGGCGCGGGCCATCGTAGGCCGGGCCGCCCTGCGGACCGCCGTTTTCCAGCAGGTCGACGAGCGAGAAGGCGTTCTGCAGGTCGCCGTGGCCGAACACCAGGTCCTGGTCGAACTTGATGCTGCGCTGGCCGTTGAGGTCGATGTGGAAGAGCTTGCCCTGGTACAGCGCCTGCGCGATGCCGTGGGTGAAGTTCAGCCCGGCCATCTGCTCGTGGCCGGTTTCGGGGTTGATGCCCACCAGTTCCGGGCGCTCGAGGGTCTCGATGAACGCCAGGGCGTGGCCAAGGGTGGGCAGCAGGATGTCGCCGCGCGGTTCGTTGGGCTTGGGTTCGATCGCGAAGCGGATGTTGTAGCCCTTGTCCGTCACGTAGTCGCCCAGCAGGTTCACGGCCTCGCGGTAGCGCTCGAGGGCACCGCGGATGTCCTTGGCGGCGTCATACTCGCTGCCTTCCCGGCCGCCCCACATCACGAATGTCTCGGCACCCAGTTCGGCGGCGAGGTCGATGTTCTCCAGGACCTTGCGCAGGGCAAAGCGGCGCACGCCCCGGTCGTTGCTGGTGAAGCCGCCGTCCTTGAAGACCGGGTGGCTGAACAGGTTGGTGGTGACCATGGGCACCACCATGCCGGTGGCCTTCAGGGCGCCGGTCAGGCGGTCGATCTCCCGCTGCCGGTCAGCCGCGGAGCAGCCGAAAGGGAACAGGTCGTTGTCGTGGAAGGTAATGCCATAGGCACCCAGATCGCTGAGCCGGTTGATGGCCTCCACGGTGTCAAGCGGCGGCCGGGTCGCCGAACCGAACTGGTCCTGCGCCTCCCAGCCAATGGTCCACAGGCCGAAGGAAAACTTGTCATCACGCGTGGGCTGAATCGCCATTGAGTGCTCCCGTTTGGTTTGGAGGGACCTGTCCCGCGGGAAGATCCGGTAAATGTTCCACAAACAAACATATTAGGTTTTGGGCAGCTGTCAACCATTTTTTCAGGAGTAACTAGCCCAGCGAGATATCCAAGACCCCTACCGCCGGGGCGCGGGCCGGTGTTATGTTCTCTAAAACATCAAAAGAAAGGCAGGCCATGGTTAGCGAAGCAGGAACTGAGCTGCACACCGAGGAGTACAACTGGGCCGGCAACCTCCGGTACGCCGCCGCCGAGGTGCGCGAGCCGCGGACGGTGCAGGAGCTCCAGGACCTGGTGGCCGGCGCGTCAAGGCTTCGCGCGCTCGGCTCGCGGCACTCCTTCAACCGCATCGCCGACACCGAGGGCGTCCTGGTCTCCCTCGAGCACCTCGCGCCCGCCGTCGAGGTGGACACCGCCAACATGACGGTGACCGTGAGCGGCGGCACCCGCTACGGGACCCTGGCGGCGGAGCTGCAGCGGCAGGGCTACGCACTGCACAACCTGGCCTCCCTCCCCCACATCTCGGTGGCCGGGGCCGTTGCCACCGCCACACACGGATCGGGCGACCGCAACGGCAACCTGGCCACCGCCGTCGCCGGTCTTGACCTGGTGACCGCCGACGGCGGGATCCTCAGCGCCCGCCGTGGCGAAACCCCCGACTTCGACGGCATGGTGGTGAGCCTTGGCGCCCTGGGCGTGGTCAGCAGCCTGACGCTGGACGTCGAACCTGACTTCCCAGTGGCGCAGACGGTCTTTGAGGACCTCCCGTGGGACCTGGTGCTGGAGAATTTCGACGGCGTCACCTCCTCGGCCTACAGCGTCAGCCTCTTCACCGACTGGAGCGGCGACCGGATCGGACAGGCCTGGCTCAAGGCCAGGACGGATGCCGAAGCGGCAGCGGAACGCACCAGCTTCTTCGGCGGCACCCCGGCAACTGACGCCCGGCACCCGATCCCCGGGGTATCGGGCAGCACCTGCACGCAGCAGCTGGGCGTCCCGGGCCCGTGGTCGGACAGGCTGGCCCACTTCCGGATGGAATTCACGCCGAGCAAGGGCGACGAGCTGCAGACCGAGTACCTCGTTCCCCGCGAGCACGCCGTGGACGCCATCCGGGCCATGCGCAGGCTGTCCCATCTGGTGACTCCGCTGCTGCTGGTCTCGGAAATCCGCACCATGGCCGCGGACAGCCTCTGGCTTAGCCCGAACTACGGAACCGACAGCATCGGCCTGCACCTCACCTGGCGGCAGGACCAGCCCGCCGTCGAGGCCGTGCTCCCGGTGATCGAGGCCGAGCTGGCGCCGTTCGGCGCCCGTCCGCACTGGGGGAAGCTGTTCGACGGCGATGCCTCCCGCGTCGCGCCGCTGTACCCGCGCTTCGAGGACTTTAAGGCTCTCGCAGACCGCCTCGATCCCGAAGGGAAGTTCCGCAACGGGTTCCTCGACACCAAGGTCTTCGGCGGCTGATATCGTTCCGATGATGTCATCCCCCCGCCAACGGGCCGTCCCCGCAGCCCCGCCCAGCGAGCTGGACCCCTCACGGCGGAACAACCTGGCGCTGATCACGTCCCTGGTCCACCACCACCGTGTCCTCAGCCGGGCGCAGCTGACGAAACGGACCGGGCTGAACAGGTCAACGGTCGGAACCCTGATCGGCCAGCTCGCGTCGCTCGGCCTGGTCTACGAGACCGCCCCAACCGGCGAGTCCCAGGTGGGCCGGCCGAGCCCCGAGGTGCGGCCGAGCCCGTCCATCGCGGCGCTCGCTGTTTATCCGGAGATCGACGCCGTCACCATCGGGCTGGTCAACCTCGGCGGCATCGTCCAGAAGAAGATCCGGTTCGCCACTGAACGGATTCCCAGCGCCCGGGAAGCGGTCAACATCGCCGCCGCCGTGATCGAGGGGATGCGCACGGAGCTGGAGCACTCCTACCGGATCACCGGCATGGGGGTGGCGGTGCCGGGTCTGGTAAACCCCGACGACGGAACGGTCACCCATGCGCCGCACCTGGGCTGGCGGGACGAACCGGTGGCGCGGATGCTCAGCGAAGCCACCGGCTACGCCTGCCAGGCCGCCAACGATGCCTCACTCGCGGCCGAGGCGGAACTGATCTTCGGGGCCGGCGCCGGGCGGGACAACCTCATCTACCTCAACGGCGGGGCCAGCGGCATCGGCGGCGGGATCATTTCCAACGGCATGCTGCTCCGCGGCGCCTCGGGTTACGCCGGGGAACTGGGCCACACCTTCGTCCGCAGCTCCGGCGCGCAGTGCCACTGCGGCGCCACCGGCTGCCTGGAAACCGAGGTGTCGCAGGGCCGGCTCTTTGAGCTCCTGGGCCTCGGCGGCGGCGACACGCCCCAGCTGGAACAGGCCCTGCGCGATTCCAGCAGCCCCGCCGTCGCGGAGGAGATCTCCCGGCAGCTGGGCTACCTGGCCATCGCGCTGCGGAATGCCGTCAACACCTTCAACCCGGAGGTGATCATCCTCGACGGATTCCTGGGCGTCCTCTATGCGATGGCGCCGTCCGCCCTCGATGACCTGCTGCTGTCCCAGGCGATGGACGGCCCTGCCGGCCAGGTCAAGGTACACCCCGCGGCGCTGGGGTCGAACCTGATGATGATCGGTGCGGCGGAACTCGGGTTTGCCCGGTTCCTGGCCGATCCCACCGGCTTCGGGGCAGCCGCGGAATAGGGCCACCGCGACGGCTTAGGAAAACGGAGGCAGGGCACCGGGTGCACCCCTAAGGATGCACCCGGTGCCCTGCCATGAACTACCGGACTTACCGGCCGAAAACGACCTCGTAGGTCCGGGTCTGGCTGCCGTCCTCGCTCCGGACGGTCACGACGGCGGCGCCGGACTGCGCGTCAGCCTGCCGCACAGTGACCGTGGCGTAGGGGTCTGCCGCGGTGGCCGTGACCGCCTGGCGCTGCCCCTGGCCACCGGTCCGGTAGGAGGTGACGCCGGGGTCGAAGCCGGCCAAGGGCTGGCCGTTGACGGAAATGCCGGCTGCCGCGGCGTCGGAGGACTGGCCCGGAGCCAGCGCCAGCACCTGCACTTCGCTGACCGTCATGTGGGTGTTGGGCCGGGCAGTGAGCACCACCCGCACGTCCCTGGTGTCCGCGCTGGCAACCGGAACCGTGACCACCGGCGCGGGGCTGCCGCCGGGGACCTGGACCGCCGCGCCCGCGTTCTTCCACGTGCCGTCGGACGCCTTCGTCTGCACCTGGAGGCTTTGGGCGTAGCTGTCGGTGGACCCGTCACGGTAGAAGTGGACCTTCACGCCGGTCACTGTCTTCTGGCTGGCGAGACCCACGGACAGTGTGTCGGTGGTGTTCTTGGTGCCCGATTTCCAGTTGGACCAGGCCTTGTCCGTGAGGTTGCCGTTGCCCAGCCCGGCCGTGCTGTAGCCGGGCTCGGTGAAGGTGGCGCTGAATGTGGTGCCGGGGTCATCCGCAACATTGTCGGCCGTTCCCGCCGTGACCTGCACGCGCACGGTGGCAGGCAGCGTGCGGCCGCCAGCCGCGTCGGCGGTGCCGGCAACGCTCACCACGCCAGTTTCGGTGAACGCGGGAGCCGCGTTCCAGACCACCGGCCGTTCCACCTTGCTGCCGGCGGCAGTCACCGCCGTCACGGTGGCGGGCAGCACGGGCGTTCCACCGGCATACGTCTTGGCCCTCGCCGGAAGCGTCGCCACCAGCGTGTCGACCGTGACTTTGGCGGTCACCGGATGCGCGGCTCCCAGGACGTCGGTCGCCGTTCCACGCACGTCAACGGCTCCGGGCTTGCTCCACCGGCTTTCCGGCGGCATCGCCCAGGTGACAGGCAGTTCGCCCCGGGCGCCGTCACGGTAGACGGGGACCACCGTGGCGGGCAGCTGCGGGTCCGTTCCGGGAACTGTGAACGCCGCGACGTTCTGGAATCCCTGAACGGTTTCGTCGGTGACCCGCCAGCGCTGGTTCTCGCCGGAGTTGGCGGTCCACAGCGTCACCGGGGATCCGTCCGCGGTGGCGTGCCCGCCCACCTCGAGGAGCCGGCCCGTTGCCGCGTTGACGAACGTGTAGGTGCCGTCGCCGGTGGTGGACATGGTCCACTGGAAGGCGTCAGCCGGCGTTTCCTCCGCCGGAACCAGCTGCGGTGTTCCGTCGACGACGGCGAGCTGCCGCCCGCCGTCGGGCGTTTCAAGTGCATACCGGGCGCGGCTGCTGTTCCCGCCGCTGAGGCGGCGGATGGTCCACTGCTGGTCGGCGGCGGAACCGGAGCGGATGACGGCCTTGCCGTCCGCCGCCGGAGCCAGGGACTTGCCGCTTTCAACGCCCCGGAGGCTGTAGACGTGGTCCGCCTGGATCAGCGGGGCGTCCTCGGCCACGCCGTGCACACCGTTGACGAGGAACGTCGTGACGGACTCGGCAGGCACCGTGAGGACCGCCGTGCGGTCTTTTCCGACGGCGACCGGCGCGCCCTGCACCAGTGCGCCGGAGACGTCGCTGGTCACCGGCGTCACGGTGGCGTTCCCCTGGACGGCTTCGAAGCCGGAGAGGTCCAGGGCAACCTGGCGCTGCTGCTTGCTGTCGTTCACGTGCACCACCGTGGCTCCGGAGTCGGAGACAGCGGCGGCGCTGTTCGTGTCGTTCACCTTGACCAGGCGGTCTCCGGGCTTGATGTAGTGCGTGAAGTTCCGGGCGGTGTTGAACTTGGTGTTCGTGTAGATCGGGCAGCTTTGCAGGGTGTCGCCGGCGGTGCAGTCGAAGGGCAGCTGGATCTCGCCCCAGTTGGATCCGATGGCGCTTTCGCCGCCGGGCTTCATGTTGTTGTAATCCTCCACGGGCTGCCAGAACACCCAGGCCTCGGGCTCGAGCTCGCGGAGGTCGTTGACCATGTGCTGGGCCAGGCCGAGGCCCGGCTGCATGCTGGTGAAGTTCTGCCCGTCCAGCCAGGATCCGCCGGTTTCGCTCATCCAGAGGGGCTTGCCTTCGCCCTTGGCGATGTCCCGGACGGCTGTCCGCTGCCCGGTCCCGTAGGTGTGGACGTTGAGCTGCGCGACGTCCGCCTTGGCGTCGGCGGAGTAGCTGTTCCAGTTGCTGGCGAAGGTCGAGGGGTTGGTCTCGTCCATGGCGCTGATGACGGCACCGGTGTCCGCACCGGCCAGTGCCTTGGCCAGGGACTGGACCACCTTCTGCTGCAGTTCAGGCCCCATGTGGGCGCCTTCCTGCCGGCCGCCGACAGGCTGGCCCGCCGCATTCAGGGTGGTCCCCCAGTATGGCGTGTTCGGTTCGTTCATGGGGTCGATCGTGTCGATCTTGATGCCGTGGGCCTTTTCCAGCTGCTTGACGACGCCCACCAAATAGGAGGAGAAATCGTCGACGCTTTCGGTCCGCAGTTGGTCCTGCGAGGAGTTGAAGCCGCCGGAGACATAGCCGCTGACCGTCTGGAACCAGGGCGGGGAGTTGCTGAACGCCTCCCAGTGCGTGATGTCGTTCTTGATCCGGTCCACCCACCAGCGCTGCGTCTGGTCGGCGTCGAGGTTCCAGTGCTCCGGATTTTTCGGATCCCACCAGTCCTTGTCCGTCCGCGTAGTGCCTTCGGGTGCCTTCCACCAGCCCTCCACGGCGCCGCCCGCCCGCAGGTAGTCCTTCACGTCCGGAGCGTTGCCGCCGCCGATGTTGTAGCGGGCGATGTTGAGGTTCAGCCCCTCATCGCCGAAGACCATGTCGGCAAGCTTGCTGCGGATTTCCTCCGGATAGCCGCCGGTGGCGTTGGCGAACCAGACCAGGCTGGTGCCCCAGCCTTCGAAGGCTTCGCCCTGGTAGGAGGGGTCCGGCCGCACGGTCACGGCGCCGGCCGGCACGGGTTCGCCGGCTGCCTTGGCCGGCGCCGGGGCCGCGAGCGCAGGTCCGGCCACGAGCCCTGCGCAGAAGACCGCCGCGGTGACGCCGGCGGCGGTCACGGCCCAGGGCCGTCTGGATCTGTTCGTCATTGAATTCCCTTCGGTGCGGTGAAGTGCTGATCTCTGGGGATTGCTGTTTTAGTTGGGGGTGTGCAGGACTGCCACGCCGCGGGCGGCGAGCTTGGCAGCGCCGTCGGCCGGGGCCGTTCCCGCGAGGACGGCTCCGGGAACGGCCGAGATGTCGACGGCCTGGTCCGTGCGGTTGATCAGGAAAAGGAAGCGCCCGTCCTCGCCGGTGCGGACGGCAAGTTCGACGGCGCCACGCAGGTCCGCGGGCAGTTCGGACTCGACGCCGGCCAGACCGGCGAATTCCTGGAGGACCCGGACCAGCCCGCCGGGTCCGAGCCGCGTCGCCACGTAGCCGGCGGATCCGCTACCCACGCTGCGCCGGGTCACCGCGGGTTCGCCGGCCCGGTCACCGGAGGTGAACCGGCGCAGGACCTTGGTGTCCCCGGAGGTGGTGGCGACGGAGTCCGCCCACAGCGTGCCTGTTGACCCGTCGTCGAGCATTGCCTCTGCATCGGGGGCCAGCGGCCCGAACTCCTCCACCCGGATACCCAGCAGATCGCTGAGGGCGCCGGGATATCCGCCGAGCCACACGTGGTCGTTCTGGTCCACGACGCCGGAGAAGTAGGTGGTCACGAGATGCCCGCCTGCTTCGACGAAGGCGGTCAGGCGCGAGCGCAGCTCCGCCGGCACCACGTGCAGGACCGGCGCGATGACCAACTGGTAGCCGTCAAGCGAAGCCGCCACCGGGAGGACATCGGCGCGGATGCCGCTGGCGAGGAACGCCGAGTACCAGTCCAGCGCCTCCTGCCGGTAGCGGAGCCGGTCGCTCGGGTGGGAGTCCAGTTCGCTGGTCCACCAGGAATCCCAGTCGAAGAGGATCGCGGCCCGGGCCGGTTCGCGCCGGCTGCCGGTCAGCGCCGAAAGTTCACCGAGTGTCCGGCCCAGGGCGGTGACGTCGCGGAAGAGCCTGCTGTCGCTGCCGGCGTGCGACACCATCGCGGAGTGGTATTTTTCCGCCCCGGCGCGGGACTGCCGCCACTGAAAGAAGCAGACCGCGTCCGCGCCGTGGGCCACGTGGGTCAGGGAGTCCCGGGCGAGGGCCCCGGGCTTCTTGGGTGTGTTCACCGGCTGCCAGTTGACGGCGCTGGTGGAGTGCTCCATGAGGAACCAGGGGTTGCCGCCGGCGATGTTGCCTGTCAGGTTGGCGGAGAAGGACAGCTCGTCGTGGTCCTGCGTGCCGGGAACCACGTAGTGGTCGTTGGAGACGAAGTCGACGTCGGCGGCCCAGGCTGCGTAGTCCATGCCCTTCGTCTCCCCCATCACCATGAAATTGGTGGTGACGGGGATGTCCGGGGTGATGCTGTTCAGGATCGCGCGCTCAGCACGGAGGTAAAGCCGCAGCGAGTCCGAGGAGAAGCGCTTGAAGTCCAGCTGCTGCGTGGGGTTCGGGTAGGACGCAGCCTTCCGCGGCGGGAAGATGTGGTTCCAGTCGGAGTAGCGCTGCGACCAGAAGTCGGTCCCCCAGGCGGTGTTCAGTTCCTCGAGTGTGCCGTAGCGGTCCTGGAGCCAGCGGCGGAAGGCGGCCGCAGCGTCGTCGGAATAGTCATAGACGTTGTGGCAGCCGAGCTCGTTGGAAACGTGCCAGGCGCAGACGGCGGGGTGGTCCTTGTAGCGCTCGGCCATGGTGCGCACGAGCGCCAGTGCGTGCTGGCGGAACACCGGCGACGTGGGCCGCCAGTGCTGCCGGCCGCCAGGCCACAGGGTTTCGCCGTTCTGGGTGACCGGCAGGATTTCCGGGTGCTCGGCGGCCAGCCACGGGGGCGGGGAGGCCGTGGCGGTGGCGAGGTCCACGGCAATGCCGTTGGCGTGCAGCAGGTTGATGATGTCGTCGAGCCAGTCAAAGTCCCAGCTGTCCCGGGCCGGCTGGATGCGTGCCCACGAGAAGATGGCCAGGGAGACGACGTTGACCCCGGCCTCCTTCATGAGCCGCACGTCCTCGGCCCAGACTTCGCGCGGCCACTGTTCGGGGTTGTAGTCGGCACCGAAGGCCAGCCTCTTGGTGCCCGGGGACGGCCAGCGCAGCCAGCGGTGGTGGGTGGTTTGGGTCATGGAGTTCCTCTTTTTGGGTGCGCGTGGGTTAGGGGTGGGCTGTTATTCCTTGACGCTGAAGCCCTGCTCGGTGCCGTATTTGACCGAGGCTTTCTGCCACGCCGCCAGGCCATCCTTGAGCTTGGTGCCGGAGACGTAGGCCTGGCCGGCGGTGTCGTTGAAGATGCTGTTGGCGTAGACCTGGAACGGCAGGTAGGACCAGCCGGCGGGAACGTTCTTCGCCGATTCGGCGAAGATCTGGTTGGCTTTCTGGCCGCCGAAGTACTTGAACTGGGTGTTCTGGAATTTCTCGGACGCGAGGTCCTTCGCGGTGGCGGGGAACGCCCCGCCGTCGATCCTGGCCTGGACGCCTTCCTCAACGTTGGAGTACTTCAGGAAGCCGTAGGCCAGTGCTGCCTGGCTGCTGGCGGCGGGGATGGCCAGCGAGCTGCCGCCGTTTTCGGCGCTGCTGTTGGCGCCCTTCTCCCACTGCGGCAACGGCGCGACCCGCCATTTGCCGGCACCGTCGGCGACGCCGGAGACCAGGTTCCCGGGCATCCAGGCGCCGGTGGAGAGGGTGGCGATGGTCCCGTTGCCGAGGCCCTTGTACCACTCGTCGCTCCAGGAGCTGATGGGGGCCAGGAGGTCCTCGTCGATGAGCTTCTGCCAGGTTTCGGCGAACTTGGTGGAGCCCGCATCGGAGAAGTTCACGGCGACATTGGTGCCGTCCACCTGGTAGGGCTTTCCGCCGGCCTGCCAGATCATGCTGGTGGTGAATCCGGCGTCGCCGGTGTCGTTGGCGATGTAGGCCTTGGGGTCCGCCTTCTTCAGCGCGCGGCCGGCCTCGAGGAACTCCTCCCAGGTGGTGGGCACCGCGATGCCGTACTTGTCGAACAGTTCCTTGTTGTAGAACAGGGCCATGGGCCCGGAGTCCATGGGGAGGCCGTAGACGCCGCCCTGTGCCTGCACCGAGGACCAGGGACCGGCCGTGAAGGTGCCGTTGAGGTCCGCGGCGCCGAACTGGCCGAGGTCAGCCAGGGACTTGCTGAGGGCAAACTGCGGGAGGGCGTAGTACTCGATCTGCGCGACGTCGGGTACGCCGGAGCCTGCGGAGATGGCGTTCTGCAGCGCGGTGTACTGGTCGTTGCCGGTGCCTGCGTTGACCAGGTTGACCTCCACGTTGGGGTACTTGGCCTCGAAGCCTTCCGCGACCTTCTTCAGCGACTGGTCCCAGGCCCACACCGTCAGCTTGCCGCCCTTTTGGAGGGCCTGCTCGACGGCGTCGCTGTTGACCGTTTGCTGCGGCGCGGCGTTGCCGCCGCCTCCGCAGGCGGTGAGTCCGAGGGCGAGTGCGGCGGCAACGGCGGAAGTCTGCAGCAGGCCGCGGCGGGTCAGGGTCTTGATCATGTCTTCCTTCTAACTGCGTTGTTGGTGGGAGGGGACGGGCGTTATTCTTTGACGCTTCCGGCGGAAAGGCCGGACTGCCAGTAGCGCTGGAGCAGCAGGAACGCTGCGATCAGGGGCAGGATGGTGAGCAGGGAACCTGTGATCACGAGGTTGAAGATGGCTTCGCCGCCGGCGGTGGCGGCCTGCGCGTTCCAGGCGTTCAGGCCCAGGGTGAGGGGGTACCAGTCCGGGTTCTTCAGCATGATCAGCGGCAGGAAGTAGTTGTTCCAGGTGGCCACCATGGTGAAGAGCAGCACGGTGACAATGCCCGGGGTCAGCAGCGGCAGGCAGACCTGGAAGAATGTGCGGGCCTCGCTGGCGCCGTCGATACGGGCGGACTCCATGATCTCGGTGGGGATGGCCTCCGCGGCGAAGGTCCACATGAGGTACAGGCCGAAGGGCGAGATCAGCGAGGGGATGATCACGGCCCAGGGGGTGTTGGTGAGGCCCATCTGGCTGAACATGAGGAAGGTGGGAACCGCGAGGGCCGTGCCGGGGATGGCCACCGCGCCAATGACGACCGCGAACACGGCCTTCCGGCCGGGAAAGTCGAACTTGGCCAGCGCGTAGCCGCCGAGGACGGCGAGGAATGTGGCGCCGCCGGCGCCGAGCACGACGTAGAGGACCGTGTTGGCGAACCAGCGGAGGAAGATCCCGCCGTCGTACGTTGCTGTCCGGGCGATGTTGTCCCAGAGCGCGAAATCGCCGTCGAACCACAGCCCGAACGAATTGAGCAGGCCGTCCTGGGTTTTGGTGGCGTTGACCACGAGCCAGAACAGCGGGGCCAGGCTGTACAGCAGGACAAGGCCCATCAGGAGGGTCAGCGCCACGCTCCGGCCCGGGCGCCGGGATCCGGCTGTGCGCGGGGACCGCAGGCGCGGGGTGCGGAGCCTTGCCGGTGACGTGGCTGCGCCGGCGCTGCCGAGGCGGGCCGCTGTCTGAACGCTCATGGTCAGCGCTCCTTTCGCATGCCGCGGACCTGGACGGCGTAGGCAATGGCCATGGTGATCAGCCCCATGATGATCGCCACCGTGGCGGAGTAGTTGTACTGCTGCCCGGAGAACGACAGGGAGAAGGCGTACAGGTTGGGTGTGAAGTAGGTGGAGATGGTGTTGGGTGAGAGGCCCTTGAGGATGCTGGGCTCGTTGAAGAGCTGGAAGCTGCCGATCACGGAAAAGATGCTGGCCACCACGATGGCGCCGCGGATGGCCGGCAGCTTGATGGCGGTGATGACCCTCAGCTGCCCGGCGCCGTCGATCTCGGCAGCCTCATAGAGTGACTTGGGGATGACGGTCAACGCGGAGTAGAAAATCAGCATGTTGTAGCCGATGAACTCCCAGGTGACGATGTTCCCGATGGAGGCCAGCACCAGTTCCGAGGAGAGCGGGCTGGGCAGGTTGAGGCCGAAGGCCTGGTTGATGTTGCCCACCAGGCCGAAGCGGGTGCCGTACATGAAGCCCCACATGAGGGTGGCCACGACGGCCGGCACCGCATAGGGGAGGAAAATCGAGATCCGGAAGAACGACCTTCCGTAGAGCCGCCCGCTGTCCAGGGCGAGGGCAACAACCAGTGCGATCATCAGCATGACCGGCACCTGGACTGCCAGGAACAGCGAGACCCGGCCCAGTGCGGACCAGAACTGCGGGTCCCCCAACGCCCGGGCATAGTTGTCCAGGCCCACGAACGCGGTGCCGCCGATGAGCTGGTTGCGGAAGACGCTCAGGTAGATGGAGTAGGCGATCGGGGCAAGGAAAACCAGGGCGAACACGGCCATGAACGGGCCGATGAAACACCAGCCGGCCCACGAGCGGCGGCTGGCTGAACGGCCGGCGCGGCGGGTGGTCCGGCCTGCCGGTGTAGCCTGTCCGGCCCGCGTCTCGACTTGCGGGGACGTCATTGTCATGAAAAGTCCTCTGTAGGGCTGCGCCACCTCGAGGGTGGCGGTTTAGTGTTCTGTTTGCGTAAACATTGATGTGCGGTTTTGTGAATGTTTGCGCAAACATGATTGGTACGATGGTGACATGGAGCACGAACCCGGTCAACCCCCGGTCCACAATTTGCCCCCGGCGAAGCGTAAGCAGCAGGTGTCCATGGCCGACGTCGCCAAGCTGGCCGGAGTCTCGTCCCAAACCGTGTCGCGCGTGTCCAACGGGAGCCCGGACGTCATCGAAAGCACGCGGCGTCAGGTCATCGCGGCGATGAATGAGCTGGGGTACCGGCCGAACAGCGCCGCCCGGGCGCTGAAGCGCGGGAGTTTCCGCACCATCGGGGTGATCACGTTCTCGCTGTCCTCGCTGGGGAACATGCGCACCCTGGAGGCCATCGCACTGCACGCGGCCCGGCAGGACTTCGCGATCACGCTGATCCCGGTAACGGCACCAACGCAGGCCGGGATCCAGGGCGCGTTCTCCCGGATGGGCGAGCTCGCCGTTGACGCGGTGATCGCCATCATGGAGGTCCACCTCCTGGACGCCGCGACGGTCACGCTGCCTCCGGGGGTGAAGGTCGTCGTCGTAGATTCCGATGCGGGCGACAGCTACAGCGTGGTGGACACCGACCAGGCCGACGGCGCACGCAAGGCCGTCCAGCACCTGCTGGATCTCGGCCACGAGACCGTCTGGCACGTCGCCGGCCCGGAAGAGTCCTTCGCCAGCGAACGCCGGGCAGCCGCCTGGCGAAGCACCCTCAGCGCCGCAGGCCGCCCCGTCCCGCCGGTGCTCCGCGGCGACTGGTCGGCGGACTCCGGCTACGCCGCCGGGCTCCGGCTCGCCGACGAACCCGGCTGCACCGCCGTGTTCGCGGCCAACGACCACATGGCCCTCGGCCTGCTCCGGGCCTTCCGCGAAAAGGGAAAATCGGTCCCCGGGGACATCAGCCTGGTCGGCTTCGACGACGTCCCGGAAGCCTCCTCCTATGCTCCCCCGCTCACCACAGTCCACCAGAACTTCGCCGATGTCGGCGAACGCTGCGTCGACAACGTCCTGCAGCAGATCTGCACCAACACCACCGAACCCGGCGTCACTCTGGTGCCCACCCAGCTGGTCATCCGGGCGAGCACGGCGGCACCGCATGCGACTCAAAGGTAATGATCGATTGTTGATATGATCAATGATTGTTTTTCACCACTACCGGAGCAGGCAACGCGATGCACGACACTAAAGCCGGAACGCCCCGGCTGGCGGCCGCCAAGGCCGGCAACGACACCGGCCTGCTGCTGGCCAAGCTGCACGTGGCGGGGTCCGCGGTTAACAACAAGGCCCTCGGGGACTTTGGGCTGCGGGAACGGTCGTTCTGGATTCTGACGCTCGCCTGCAGCGGACTGGAGCCGACCCAGCGGGAACTCGCCACATTCCTGGGCCTGGATCCCAGCCAGGTAGTCAGCCTAGTGGACGACCTCGAACGCCGGGGACACGTGGAGCGCTCGACCGGCAAGCAGGACAGGCGGGCCAGGATCATCGTTTCCACCGCGGAGGGCCGCCGGATCCATATGAAAGCCCGGGCGGCCCTGGAGGCCTGTGAGCACGAACAGCTCGCGGCACTTTCCGATGCCGAATCCGGCCAGTTGAGGATGCTGCTGCGGAAGGCCCTGTGGGGCGGGTCGGACTAGCCGGCGACTAAACCCGGAAGGGCCCCGCCCGCATAAGCGAACGGGGCCCGGCCTCCTGCAACCTTTGCCGGTTAGTACTCCAGGAGGGAGACGTCGCGGACGGCGCCCTTGTCCGCGGATGTGGCCATGGCGGCGTAGGCGCGCAGCGCGGCGGAAACCTGGCGGTCCCGGTCCTTGGGCTTGTAACCGCCGTTGACCAGGAGCTTCTCCCGGCGTTCGGCGAGGACCTCGTCGGAGACCTGCAACTCCAGGGAGCGCTCACTGATGTTGATGCTAATGATGTCGCCGTCCTCCACCAGGGCGATGGCGCCGCCGGAGGCAGCCTCCGGGGAGATGTGCCCGATCGACAGGCCGGAGGTGCCGCCGGAGAAGCGCCCGTCCGTGATGAGGGCGCACTTCTTGCCGAGGCCGCGGCCCTTGAGGAATGACGTGGGGTAGAGCATTTCCTGCATGCCCGGGCCGCCCTTGGGGCCTTCGTAGCGGATAACCACCACGTCGCCTTCCTTGACTCCCTTGTTCAGGATCTTTTCCACGGCTTCGTCCTGGGACTCGCACACCACTGCCGGGCCGGAGAAGGTCCAGATGGACTCGTCCACGCCGGCGGTCTTCACCACGGCGCCGTCGACGGCCACGTTGCCCCGGAGCACGGCCAGTCCGCCGTCCTTGGAGTAGGCGTACTCCACAGAGCGGATGCACCCTTCCGCGGCGTCGGTGTCCAGGGAGGTCCACTCGTTCGACTGCGAGAACGCGGTGGAGGAGCGGACGCCGCCGGGAGCCGCGTGCCACAGGGCCTTCGCTTCCTCGGTGGCCTTGCCGCCGCGGATATCCCAGTCGTCCAGCCAGCCATCCAGGTCGCCGGAGTGCACGGAGTGGACGTCCTTGTGCAAGTGGCCGCCGCGGTTCAGCTCGCCCAGCAGGGCAGGGATGCCGCCGGCACGGTGCACATCCTCCATGTAGTAGGTCTTGTCCTTGGCGACGTTCGGCGCCACCTTGGCCAGGCAGGGCACCTGGCGGGACTTGGCGTCCATCTCGGCCAGGCCGTAGTCCACGCCCGCCTCCTGGGCCGCGGCCAGCAGGTGCAGGATGGTGTTGGTGGAGCCGCCCATGGAGATGTCCAGGGCCATGGCGTTGTCGAAGGCCTTCGCAGTGGCGATGGAGCGCGGCAGTACGGAGTCGTCGTCGCCGTCGTAATAGCGTTTGACGAGCTCGACGACGGTGGCACCGGCCTTCTCGTACAGCGCCTTGCGCGCGGTGTGGGTGGCCAGCACGGAGCCGTTGCCCGGCAGGGAGAGGCCGATGGCCTCGGTGAGGCAGTTCATGGAGTTGGCGGTGAACATGCCGGAGCAGGAACCGCAGGTGGGGCAGGCGTTCTCTTCGATGAGGTTGATGTCAGCGTCGGAGATGGATTCGTCCACGGCGTCGGCAATCGCGTTCACCAGGTCCAGGGAGCGCACGGAGCCGTCGGTCAGGGTCACGCGGCCGGCTTCCATGGGGCCGCCGGAGACGAAGACCACGGGGATGTTCAGGCGCAGGGCTGCCATGAGCATGCCAGGGGTGATCTTGTCGCAGTTGGAGATGCAGACCAGGGCGTCGGCGCAGTGGGCATTGACCATGTACTCCACGGAGTCGGCGATCAGGTCGCGGGACGGCAGGGAGTAGAGCATGCCGGAGTGGCCCATGGCGATGCCGTCATCCACGGCGATGGTGTTGAACTCGCGCGGCACGGCGCCGGCGGCGAGGATCGCGTCGGAGACGATCCGGCCCACGGGGGCGAGGTGGGTATGGCCGGGGACGAATTCGGTGAAGGAGTTGGCCACGGCGATGATCGGCTTGCCGATGTCCGAGTTGGCGACGCCGGAGGCGCGCAGCAGTGCGCGGGCTCCGGCCATGTTGCGGCCGTGGGTGACTGTTTTAGAGCGTAGTGCAGGCATGGGTACCATCCTGCTCGACCCTTCAGGCAAGCGGAAGATGGTCCTGATACTAGTAGTAGGAGTACCAGAGTAATAGTATTGGGGGGTGCAGGGTTCAGAGAGACGGAAGGAGCTTGGCCTCTTCCTCAGGGCCCGCCGGGACCAGGCAGTGCGGGCCGAGTACGGCCTTCCGCCCATAGCCCGCAAGCGCGAGGGCGAGCGCGGCCTCCGCAGGGAAGAGATCGCGTTCCTCTCCGGGGTGAGCGTCACCTGGTACACATGGCTTGAGCAGGGCAGGGACATCAGTCCGTCCCGGCAGGTCCTGGAGTCCATCTGCCGCTCCCTGCATCTTTCGGACACCGGGCTCGCCTACGTGCTGTCGCTCGGGGGCTACGCAACAACTGCGCCTGCCAGCTCCGCTGCCGCCTCCGCGCCGGCCCACGTTCAGCGGCTGATGGATGCACTGGATCCCAACCCGGCCTTCGCCCTGTTCCCCGACTGGGGAGTCGCAGGCTGGAACACGGCCTACGCGGCGCTTTATCCCAACATCGCAAAGGTTCCTGCTCCGGACCGCAATCTTTTGTGGCTGGTTTTCACGGACCCCTGCGTCCGGGACCTGCTCCCCGACTGGGAGGTGACGAGCAAGCGCTTCCTTGCGGAATTCCGGGCCGAAACCGGACAGCGCCTCGGCGATCCGGATATCAAGTACCAGGTGGAACGGCTCCAGGAGGCCAGCCCCGAATTCCGGGCGGCCTGGGACCGGTACGACATCCTCGGCTTCGAGTCCCGCGAGCGGCTTTTCCACCATCCGGCAGTGGGAATCCTCCAGCTGGAACACCACCAGCTTTCCCCCTCGGACCGGCCCGATCTCCACCTCGTGGTGTATACACCGGCCCCCGGAAGCGATGCCAGCGGCCAGATGCTGCGCCTCATGTCCGGCTCCCGATAGACAGACTTCACACGGCCGGCGGTTGCGGCACCGCCGACTTCGGAAGATAATAGTTAGCAGTGCTAATTAGCTGCGCTAATCACCACCTCTAGGAGGCGTCAGATGCCACCAACACACGCGACAGACGCAGAAGCTGCCGGTTCCATCAGCCCCGATGTCCTGGCGATCGATCTCCGGACTGCCGTGATGCGGACTTCCCGCCGGCTCCGCGTCGAGGCAACGGGCGAGACCATCACCCCTGGCCAGTACACGGTGCTGGCCCAGCTCCACAGCGACGGCCCCCGCACACCCCGGGAACTGGCGGAACGGGAGCACGTGCAGGCCCCGTCGATGACCCGGATTGTGAATGCCCTCGCGGAGCAGGGGTTCGTGTCCAGGTCAGCGCATCCGGAGGACGGCCGCCAGATCCAGGTGGGCATCACCCCGGCCGGCGTGGACGTCCTGGAGGAGGCGCGGGAACAGCGGACCGCCTGGCTGGCACAACGGGTGGCCGGCCTGAGTCCGGAGGACCGGCTGACCCTGAGCCGCGCCGCGCAGATCATGCAGGAGATGAGCGGCCGGTGAGCGCCACCTTCCGGGCCCTGCAGAACCCCAACTACCGCCTCTGGGCCAGCGGTGCGCTCGTGTCCAACATCGGAACGTGGATGCAGAGGGTCGCGCAGGACTGGCTGGTGCTGACGGTTCTCACGGATCATTCCGGGACCGCCGTCGGCATCACCACGGCCCTGCAGTTCCTACCCATGCTGCTGCTTGGCCCCTACGCCGGGGTCCTGGCCGACCGGCACCGGAAACGCGTGATCCTGCTGTGGACGCAGACGGCCATGGGCCTGTGCGGGCTGGCCGTCGGGCTCCTGGTGGTGACCGGCGTGGCCCAATTGTGGCAGGTGTATGCAGCAGCACTCTGCCTTGGGCTGGCCAGCGCCATTGACGGGCCGGCACGCCAGGCCTTCGTCTCCGAACTCGTGGGACAGGACGACATCGCCAATGCGGTGTCCCTCAACTCCGCATCCTTCAACACCGCGCGGCTCACGGGACCTGCGATCGCCGGCGTTCTCATCGCCTGGGTTGGCACCGGCCCCGTGTTCCTGCTTAACGCCGCCAGCTTCGCGGCCGTCCTGATCTCGCTCGCCCGGATCCGCACAGCAGGGCTGGCCCCGGCCACGCCGGCAGTCCGCAGCAAGCACCAGGTCGCGGAGGGGCTGGGCTATGTGCGCAGGCGCCCGGATCTGGTGCTGATCCTCGTGTTGGTGGGCATTTTGGGCGCCTTCGGCATGAACTTCCCCATCACCAACGCACTGATGTCCACCTCGGAATTCGGCATGGGTCCCGGTGAATTCGGACTCCTGGGCTCCATCATGGCCGTCGGGACCCTGGCCGGAGCGCTGCTGGCCGCCCGCCGGTCCGGCCCCCGGCTGCGTTTCCTGCTCGGCGGGGCACTGGGGCTCGGTTTCTTCACACTCATCGGCAGCGTCTCGCCGTCGTTCTGGCTGTACGCAGCTATCCTGGTCCCGGTGGGCCTGGCCTCAATGACCTTCCTGAACAGCTGCAACACGAGTATCCAGCTCTCGGTGGAACCGCAGTTCAGGGGCCGCGTCCTGGCCCTCTACCTGGCAACCCTGCAGGGCGGCACCGCTTTGGGCGCACCGCTCATGGGCTGGCTCGGCAGCACCTTCGGCGCCCGCTGGTCAGTGGCCGCAGGCGGCGCCGTCGTCCTGCTGGCCGGACTGCTCGGCGTGTTCGTGGTGGTCCGGAGCAGCCGGCTCACCATGCGGCAACAGCTTCTGGCGTCCTTCCCGCGGAGGAGCCGCGTGGTCAGCCCTGCGCCTGGAGCAAGTGCTCCAGAATAAAGTCGCTCTCCACCGAGTCGCCGAGGGTGAATGACTTCGTCCCGATCCTGGTGAAGCCTGATTTTTCGTAGAAGCGGATGGCCTTGGCGTTCTGGCTGTTGACCCCGAGCCAGACGCTCGCCGCGCCCTGGTCCTTGGCCCACGCCAGTGAGGCCCGCATCAGCGTGGAGGCCGCGCCCCGGCCGTGGTGATCCGGGTGCACGTAGCACTTGCTCAGCTCGACGGACCGGTGGCCGCCCAGGGCGCGGAGCACATCCGGGTCTGTTGGCTGCCGGTCGACGAGCAGGGTGTACCCGTCGAGCCGGCCGTCCTCGTCAAGCACCAGGATGGCGATGTTGCCGTCGGCGAGGTACTCCGCGAACCGTTCCTCGCTGAGTGTCCGTTTGAGATGGAGCCGGATGTCCTCCGGCGAGGATCCGGGCGGGCACGCGAGCGGGAAAGTCGCGGCCGCCAAGTCAGCAAGGACGGCGGCGTCTCCGGCAACAGCCTTCCGGATCATTGAAACTCCAAAGCGTGAGGGCGGGCAGAAATCACTAGAAGTGATTCTAGGCCGCCCAGGCGCCTGCAGCGCCTAGCCAAGAAGCGGAAAACCGGCCAGGATCTGCTGGAGGTGCACCGAGGCCGAGCTGGATTTCGTTCGCGTCAACAGTGTCGACGTCGAAGTGGATAGCGACGCGGGACGCGCCCGTGCCTCGCAGCCATTCGATCAGGGCCGTGCTGTCACGCCGCAGCTGGTCCGGTGGGAACACTGTGAGCCCCCATTCGTCGGCAACCGTGGGCAGGGAATCATCGGTAGAGTCATGCGTGCCGACGAGCGCCACCCGGCCGGGCGGAATCGTCGCCGGAAGCCGGTCGAGAATGTCCTGGTCGCCGTGGCCGGTGAGGGCGGAAACCACCATCGCGTGATAGCCGGGGGAGGCGCCCTCCCCTGTTCCCATGTCGGGGTGGGAGTCGATCCAGAGAATGGCGAGGTCGTCGCCGTATTTGTCGATCAGCGCCGAGAAGGGTGGTCAGGCAATACCGTCTGGAGGACTTTGGTCCCCACAGTGTAGCCGCGGCGGGCGGCGCCGAAGGGAAACTCCGGCGCGAGCGCCCGGACGCTGGAGGTTCCGGCTCCCTGCCATTCAGGCCAGACGAGCCGGAGATGCGTACCGGGGTTGGGAACCGGATGGTTCATGCCTCACTCCTTGGGGTGCCGGGCACCCCAATTCCGCAGGATGCAGGTTTGGGGTACGACGTCGTCTCCCGGAGTTTATCGCCGGGGTCAGCGGCTGCCGGGCACCTTCGGCTCAACAGCCCAGGCGAGGCGGTGCAGTGCACTGGCAGTCCTGCCCCGGAAGGTGCTCCAGGCAGCTGACCGCGGCGCCTGCTCCTCGGTGACCGTCGGGGCTCCAGGCAGGGCGCTCGTGGCCAGGCTGTCCGAGCGGGATAGGAAGAGGGCCATCATGCCGGCGCTTTGCATATTTTCTCCAGGACGTATTACAAGAATTTTTTGGGGGGGTGGTGGGCGATAGCCCTATCCCCACCCATTGTTCCTCATTGGTCAACCGGTTGACGAATAAGGTGACAGCCACCACAACCCTGCGAGGGTTGTCAACTTTCGTTGACCGGCCGGGCTGGCGTCAACTAAGGTTGACGCCATGGAGGTGGACCGGTTGAAAACTTTGGTGGGATCCATGGACGGCGACAATCCGGTGGACGGCCTGCAGGCCGTGGCTGAGCTGCACCGGGAGATCGGACGGGCGGAGGCTGCGCTGGTACGGCGGGCCAGGCTCGCGGGTTTGTCCTGGGAGGCGATCGCGCACGCACTCGGCGTCAGCAAGCAGGCTGTCCACAAGAAGTACGGCAAGAGATAAAAGCCAATGAGCCCCGCGCGAACTGCCAAAGTTCAGGCGGGGCTCCCTCGCTGCGGAGGAGTTTTTGTCCAGATATCGCGGGCTGGAGGCCCCTGAAGTCGCGACAAATGGACAAAAACTCCAACAAGTCGAGCTGAATCAGAGCTGGCTGTGCAGGCGCTCCAGCTCCGTCTTGGTGACGGGCAGGACCGTGCCGTGGCGCGGAGCCCGCGGCAGCTCGTAGTTGGTGGAGAGCTTCCAGTCGGGGTTTTCCAGGCTGGTGCTTTCCAGCGGAATGTAGCCACGGCCGCCAAATTCATCGACGAACAGGTAGTACTTTTCCTCGGTGTTCGATTTGAAGATGGTGGGGCCTTCCACCCCGCCCGTGCCGGCGTTCTTGCCGATGCAGTTGGCCATCAGCGTCCAGTTGCGCGGGTTCGTGGCGGGCACGTCGATGGCGAGCAGGTCGCCCGACTTCTCCTGCATGATGTCCAGGCAGCCGGAGACCTGGCCCTCGTCCTTGGTGAACCGGTAGTAGGTGTCGCCCTCCTTGATGACGGTGGAGTCGATGACCGAGTTGCCGGGATCGTTCCACACCTTGGCCTCGGTGAACGTCCTGAAGTCCCGGGTGGTGGAGTACATCATCTTGTTGTACGTGCCGCCGGTGTGGTTGGGGTCGTTCTCTGCGTAGATCTTGGAGGCCCAGTAAACCACGTACGCGCCGATCTTCTCGTCGTAGTGCGCTTCCGGCGCCCAGGTGTTGCCCGCGGTGTCCGGCGAAACCTTCACGTGCCGCTGCGCGGACCAGTTCACCAGGTCGGTCGATTCCCAGACCTCGATGTACTGGCTGCCCTGGCGCTGGGAGGAGTCCCAGCTGGTGCCGCTGCCGATGGAGAGGTCGGTGGCGATCATGTAGAACTTGTCGCCTTCCGGGGAACGGATGATGAACGGGTCGCGCAGGCCCTTGGTGCCGAGACCGGACTTGAGGACGGGGCTTCCGCCGTTCAGCTCATCCCAGTTGAGTGCGTCGTTGCCGCGGCTGGCGGCCATGTAGATGTTCTCGCCGGCGAGGTCGTTGCCGGTGAAGTACGCGAAGGCGTAGCCTTCCTTGGCTTCGGTCTTGGGCAGCGGCAGCACCGTGACGCGGAACTTCTTCTTGGTCTTGGCCTTGCCCAGGGCCACGGTTGCCTGCAGGTTGAGCACGGCGGCCTTGCTGCCGTAGGCGGGCCGGGTGACCTCGCCGGTGGCGGTGATGACCGCGGGGTCGTTCGACTTCCATTCGACGGCGGTTCCGTACAGCCCCGCCGTGGGCAGGGTGATGTTCCCGCGGACCGCGTCAGCATCCCACACGGTCAGTGCTGCGGCGGCTTCGGTGACCTTCTGGTCGTCGCTGATGTCCTCCGGCACCGTGACGGTAAAGGATTTCGACGCCGATACCTCACCTGACGTGGCCGTGGCGGTCAGCGTCACGGTGGCGTCTCCGGATCCGTTGGCAGGGCGGGTGACCGCCCCCTGGGCGGAGACCGTGGCCGGATCCGAGGAGGACCAGGTGTAGGCCGAGCCGTTCGGGCCGGTGGCGGGCAGCTTCAGGCTGGAGGTCACGGCGGAGGTGTCCCCTAACGAAAGCTCCTGCAGGTCGAGGGCAACCCGCTGCTCCGGGGAAACGTACCCGAGCTCCCGCACCTCGTCGGCCGACAGCGCACGGTTGTAGATGCGGAAGTCACGGACCTGGCCTTTGAGGTACTTGTCGCCGGTGTAGACCGACCGCCCGAGGTAGTTCGCCGTCGTCGTTCCTCCCCCAATGCTTCCCGGCGTGATGGTAACGCCGGTCTTCCGGGCCACCTCGGCGCCGTCCTCGTAGAGGACGGCGGTGCCGCCGCTCAGGGTGTAGGTGATGGTTTTCCAGGCACCGCGGGCCAGGTCCCGGTTGGCGCTGGTGGTCTGCTCGGTGGCCCAGTTGCCGCTGGCGATGGAGGTCCGGTACGAGTTACCCGTGGTGAAGAGGTAGCCGTTGCCGGTGCCGCTGGTGGTGTTTCCCAGGCCCCAGATGAAGTACGGGGCGCCCTGGTCGGCCGCGATCTTCACGTCGGTGGAGACGGTGATGGAGTCCAGCCCGCGCATGACGTCGTTCGGCAGCCGGACATGGGCGTTCGTGCCGCCGAGCTGCAGGCCTTCGCCGCCCAGCAGGGTCGCGTCCCCGGTGATCGTGCCGTTGCGGCCGTTGCCGGAGCTGTCCTCCGCCACCGTCCCGGCGGTTTCCGTCAGGTTGTATTTGAGGACCAGTCCGTCGTCGACGGCGGAGTGGGCCGGCGCCGCGGCGACCAGCCCGCCGAGCGCCAAGGCGGCGGAAGCCGCCAGCGCGGCCGCCGCTGTCATGGCCGGACCCGTGCGGGCCCGTGAGTGTGTTGGGAGCATTGGAACACTTTCGTTCGGGCGGCCCGGAGGCCGCTGGCTGGAATGGGAGTCAAACAAAACGGACGACGCCGGGTGGCCGGGTAAGGGGAAGGCCCGGCTGTGTGGTCCAGCCGGGCCTTCCCGGTCGAAGCCAAAGGCTTCGGAGTGTTGCCTATTTGCGCGAGCCCGCGTCCGCCAGCCGGATGAAGGTCACCGACTTCGGCGCGAATTCGTAGGTAAATGCCGCTCCCGCGCCGCTGAAGGTGCTCGCGGCCGGGGCCAGGTTCTGCCCGTCGGCGGTCTGCGTGAGGGTGGTGACGGCGGCCGTGGTGCTGACGTTGGCCGCGCCGGCCACCTTGATGTCAACCGGGGCCTTGTCCGCGGAGGTGTTGACCACCTTCACGATGGTGTCGCCGGACTTGGCGTCCTTCGTGACCACGGAGTAGACGGGGTCAGCCTGGGTGTCGTCCACCGTGCCCCACAGGACGTTGTCCAGGTAGAGCTTGGCGGTGCGCCCGGACACCTCGATCCGGATGTCGTATTCACGCCCGGTCTCGATCACGGTGTTCTTTTCGATGACGTTCGACTTGCCGCCGTTGACGGCTTTCTCGACGACGGACTTCGAGTTGTTCCAGCCGCCCAGGTTCCACCAGAAGTAGTTGCCGGTGTCCTTGACGCCGAAGGAGACGAGGAAGCCTTCCGAGCCGGCCAGCTTGGTGGCCTTGGTGCTTAGTGTGTAGTTGCTCCAGTCGGCGCTGCCGGCGGTCACCATGGTGTTCTGCGCGGTGGTGCTCGACTGGACGTAGCCGCCGTCCTTGATGGACCAGGACCCGGTGCCGTTGCCGGACCATGCAGCCGCCGTTCCGGAGAAGTCGTCGCTGAACAGGGTGGCGCCGTCCGCCCCGGTGACCTTGACGTCGTCGTACTTTGCGGAGGTGGCCCACGTGGACAGGCCGATCTTGCCGGAAATCGGCACCACGGTGGAGGCCGGGTTCTCCTGCGTGCTGGGCACCACCTGCGTGCCCACATTGTTCATGAACAGCTTCTGGACCTCATAGTTGGGGGTGGTCCGCACCGACGTGCCGTTGAAGAACATCATGTCCGGGCTCCACTGCGTGTTGGCCTCGTTGGCGATCAGCGGCGCGTAGGACGCCATCTTCACCACGTCGGCGTTCCGCTCCAGGCCGGTCATGTACGAGGCTTCCGCCAAGGCGTTCTCCGGCTTGTTGCCCTGCGACGCGTATTCGCCGAGGAACACCTTGTAGCTGTTGCGGTCGTAGGAGTCGTAGCGGTGGTTGTTGTTCAGGAACCACGACGGCGTGTTGTAGTAGTGCTCGTCCACGAGGTCCACGCCGGTCTGGGCGTTGAAGCTGGCGAGGTCATCGAACTCCGGGCCCTGGCTGAACGGGCCGGTGTTGCCGATGATCTTGATCTCGGGGTGGGCTTTGCGGACCGCGTTGTAGAACTGGGTGAAGTACTGCTTGAACTCCGGCTTGTACTCCTCGTTGCCCAGCGAGATGCGGTCGAGCCTGTACGGTGCGGGGTGGCCGTAGGCGATGCGCTTGGCGCCCCACTCGGTGCTGGCGTCGCCGTTCGCGAACTCGATCAGGTCCAGGGTGTCCTGGATGTACCGGTCGAGTGTTGCCTGGTCCGGGGCGCGGTTGCTGTCGCCGCAGCCGGTCACGCCGACCGGGACCACCGGCACGGGGACGGCCCCCATGTCCTCGGCCCACTGGAAGTACTCCATGTACCCCAGGCCGTACGTCTGGTTGTAGCCCCAGAAGTTCCGGTTCGCGGGCCGCTGCTCCACCGGACCGATGGTGTCCTTCCACTGGTAGGTGCGGGCCCGCGTGAAGTTGGGCGCCGAGTAGGTGTCGTAGCTTCCGGTGTTGACGATGCAGCCGCCCGGGAAGCGCAGGAACCCGGGGTGCAGGTCATTGATCTTCTCGGCGAGGTCCTTGCGGAGGCCGTTTTCCCTGCCGTTCCAGGTGTCCTGCGGGAACAGCGAGACCATGTCGAGGCGGACCGTGCCCGTGCCCTGGACGAGGGTGGTGAGCCGGCCGGCGCCGGTGGAGGACTTGGGTGAGAGGGTGACCCTGTACTTGGCCCAGCGGTCACCCCTGACCTTGATGGTGGCGATGTCCAGGCGGGTGCCCTCCGGCGTCTCCAGCGTCACGGCGAGGGTGGAACCGGACGGGTTGGAGGTGCGCGCCCAGACGGAGTAGTTGTACTTTTTCTTCGCCTCGAGCTTCTGCCCGGCGTTCCAGCCGCTGTTGCGCACGCCCACTCCGGCGCCGCTTCCCGCGCCGGCCGCGGTGGCGTCGATCTGCAGGTAGTTCCGGTTGTTTTCGTTCAGCCGGTTGCTGTCATTGACGACGGCGACCGTTCCGTCGCTGCCCCGCTTGAGGGTTTCCCAGGCGGTCATCGGAGTGTAGGCGCGGTTGTCCGCGGAGTTGAACTCGAACGACCGGTTCTGGACGAGCTCGGCGTAGATGCCGCCGTCAGCGCCCTGGTTGATGTCCTCGTAAAAGGCTCCATACATGGTGGGGTCGATCGCCGGCCCTGACCCGGCGGCGTTGATGCTGATGGTGCGGTTCTCACCGGACTCGGCATTGGCGCCCAGGGCGGGGGCCAACGACAGCAGCGCGGCCGCCAGCGACCCGGTGAGCACCAGGGTACAGGCCCGTTTGGCGGGGCTTGAGGGTTTAGATGGCATGGAAGGGATGGCCTTTCTCCATTGAACGGTTCGACGGCGACCGGTGTGGACAAGCTGATGTGGACAACCTGATGTGAACGCTAACAAAGTGCCGGCCGGAGTCGAGTATTCGACATCTTTCCGCTCTTGTAAAGGGCATTCCCAAAATCGACACGCTATCCACGGCGCGTGCGAAATTGTGACCCGGGCTACTTGACGATCGAATTTGTTAGCGTTCACAATGATTCGCAGAGCGCATCAGCTCACTTGCAGCAACGGCGGTGTATGAAGTCTCCCGCCTGCATGTAACTAACGCTTCCGGGAGGATGTTGTGTTTAAGAAATCCCTGCTTGCGGTGGCCGCCGCATCGATGCTTACCCTCACTGCCTGCGGCGGAACCGCCGGCGCCGGCAGCGCTGGCGGCAACTCCGGCGGAGACAAAATCACCATGGGTTTTGCCCAGGTAGGTGCCGAAAGCGGCTGGCGCACCGCGAACACCAAGTCTGTCCAGGATTCCGCCAAGAAGGCCGGCATCGACCTGAAGTTCTCCGACGCGCAGCAGAAGCAGGAGAACCAGATCAAGGCGATCCGCTCCTACATCCAGCAGAAGGTCGACGTCATCGCCTTCTCCCCCGTGGTGGAGTCCGGCTGGGACACGGTGCTGAAGGAGGCCAAGAACGCGAAGATTCCGGTCATCCTCACGGACCGCGCGGTGGACTCCTCGGACAAGACCCTTTACAAGACGTTCCTCGGCTCCGACTTCGTGGAGGAAGGCAAGAAGGCCGGGGACTGGCTGGTCAAGGACTCCAAGTCCGCCACCGACACTGTCAACATCGTCGAGATCCAGGGCACCACCGGATCCGCCCCCGCGAACGACCGGAAGGAAGGCTTCGCGGAGGCAATCAAGGCTGACCCGAAGCTGAAGATCGTCGCCTCGCAGAGCGGCGACTTCACCCGCAGCGGCGGTAAGCAGGTCATGGAGGCTTTCCTCAAGAACAACGCCGACATCGACGTCGTGTTCGCCCACAACGACGACGAGGGCCTGGGCGCCATCGAGGCGATCGAAGCAGCCGGCAAGGTTCCCGGCAAAGACATCAAGATCATCACGATCGACGCCGTGAAGGACGGCATGACCGCGCTGAGCAACGGCAAGATCAACTACATCGTCGAGTGCAGCCCCATGCTTGGTGACCAGCTCATGGACCTGGCCAAGAAGGTCATCGCCGGCGAGAGCGTCCCCGAGCGCGTCGTCACCGAGGAGACCACCTTCACGCAGGAACAGGCCAAGCAGGTTCTGGCCAGCCGCCCGTACTAAGCCGCGGCGCACCTGTTCGTCCGTGCGGCGGCGGATCACCGCCGCCGCACGGGACACCAATCACAGGAAAGACACGAGGATGAACGAAATCGTTCCGGTCGTCGAGATGGCCGGCATAGCTATTGGATTCCCGGGGGTGAAGGCGCTCGACGGCGTCGACTTCCGCCTCTTCCCGGGTGAGGTCCACGCCCTGATGGGTGAGAACGGTGCCGGCAAGTCAACGCTGATCAAGGCCCTGACCGGCGTGTATACCATCGACTCCGGCACCATCACGGTGCTCGGCGAACCGAAGCGGTTCCCGTCCCCCGGCGAGTCCCAGGCGGCCGGCATCAGCACCGTCTACCAGGAAGTCAACCTCTGCCCCAACCTCACCGTTGAGGAAAACGTCCTGCTTGGCCGCGAGCCGCGCCGCCGCGGCTCCATCGACTGGAAGGGCGTGCGGACACGGACCAGGGAGGTGCTCTCGGAACTGCAGCTGGACCACATCGACCCCGGCTCGCTGCTGTCCACGCACTCCATCGCGGTCCAGCAGCTGATCGCGATCGCCCGGTCTGTGGAGATCAACGCCAAGGTCCTGATCCTGGACGAACCGACGTCGAGCCTGGACGCCGACGAGGTCAACCAGCTGTTTCGGGTCATTCGGGACCTCCGCGACCGGGGCGTGGCGATCCTTTTTGTCTCCCACTTCCTGGAACAGGTCTACGAGATCTCCGACCGCATGACGGTCCTGCGCAACGGCAAGCTGGTGGGCGAATACCTGACCCGGGACCTGTCCCGGATGAGCCTCATCTCCAAGATGATCGGCAAGGACATGGAAGCCCTCGCCGAACTGGACCAGGCCACCGCCCGAACCCGAGCGCGCACCGGCACCGGCGGGACGCCCTTCATCGAAGCCAAGGGGCTCGGCCGGAAGGGTTCGGTTTCCGGCGTCGACCTGGCCATCCACCCGGGAGAGGTGGTTGGCCTGGCCGGCCTCCTCGGTGCCGGCCGGACCGAAATCGCCCGGCTCTTCTTCGGCGCTGACAAGGCCGACGAAGGCGCCATCAAAATCAAGGGGGCGGGCCAGAAGGTCCGCTCCCCGCGCACTGCCATCGACAGGCGGATCGGGTTCTGCTCGGAGGACCGCAAGGAGGAAGGCCTCATCGGCGACCTCACCGTCCGCGACAACCTGGTCCTGGCCATGCAGGCCAGCAAGGGCTGGGCGCGCCGCATTCCCCGCAAGGTCCAGGACGAGCTCGTGGCCGAGTACATCAAGGCCCTCGACATCCGCCCGGCCAACCCCGATGCGCTCATCCGCAACCTCAGCGGCGGCAACCAGCAAAAGGTGCTCCTGGCCCGCTGGCTGGTCACCCGGCCCGAACTCCTGATCCTCGACGAGCCCACCCGCGGCATTGACATCGGAGCCAAGACCCAGATCCAGAAACTCGTCAGCCAGCTGGCGGCCGACGGCATGTCCATCCTGTTCATTTCCTCCGAGCTCGAGGAAGTCCTGCGTGTGAGCGACCGGATCGCCGTCATCAAGGACAGGGCGATGGTCGCCGAAATTAACAACGACGGCGTCTCCGTGGAAGACGTCATGACGGTCATCGCCGGAGGTGCCCAGTGAAATCCCTTCTGAAACACCGCCTTGCATGGCCGCCGGTGATCGCGCTGGCAGCGCTGCTGCTGCTCAACCAGATCTTCCGGCCCGACTTCCTGGGCCTGCGGATGCAGGACGGCCACCTCTACGGCAGCCTCATCGACATCATGCGCAACGGCGCACCCACGATCCTGATCGCGCTCGGCATGACGCTCGTCATCGCCACCCGCGGCATTGACCTGTCGGTCGGCGCCGTCGTGGCGATCGCGGGCGCCGCCTCGTGCACCTACATTGCCGGCTCGCCTGACCCCGGATCCCCGGTGACGGCAGCAACGGCGGTACTGATCGCCGTCGTCGCCGCCCTTGCCCTGGGCGTCTGGAACGGATTCCTGGTCTCCACCATCGGCGTCCAGCCGATCATCGCCACGCTGGTCCTCATGACGGCCGGCCGCGGCATCGCCCAGCTCATCACCGGCGGCCAGATCATCTCGGTGTCCAACGACCACTACAAATCCATCGGCGCGGGCTACCTGTTCACCCTGCCGATCTCCATCCTGATCACCGCAGCCGTCTTCGTCCTGGCCGCCGCCCTCACCCGGCGCACCGCGCTGGGAACCCTGATCGAGGCGGTCGGCATCAACCCCGTGGCCAGCCGCCTGGCCGGGCTCCGGTCACGGAACATCATCTGGATCGTCTACGTCTTCAGCGCGGTCTGCGCCGCCATCGCCGGCCTGATGATCAGCTCCAACGTCACGGCGGCCGACGCCAACAACGCCGGGCTGTACATCGAAATGGACGCGATCCTCGCCGTCGTCATCGGCGGCACCTCACTGGCGGGCGGGCGGTACACGCTGGTGGGGACCGTCGTCGGGGCCTTCATCATCCAGACGCTGACCACCACCGTCTACACCCTCGGGATCCCGCCGGAGGTGACCCTGGTGTTCAAGGCGCTGGTGGTCATCACCGTGTGCCTCCTGCAGGCGCCCAAGGCGCGGAACCTCCTCAGCCGCCTCAAGGCAGCACCCAAGCCCGCCGCACAAGAAGCCGCAAAGGAAAAGGTGGCCGTCTGATGTCCCCGCTGTCCACGCTCACGCCCCTGACCGTCAAGAAGCCGTCACCGGCACGCAGCCGCCTGCGCGGCGGCGCCCGCTACGCGCCCACGCTGGCCACGGTGGGTCTGTTCATCGCCATGTTCGCCGTGGGGGCGGGGATGTACCCCAGCTTCCTCTCCGGCCAGGTCTTCCTGAACCTCTTTATCGACAACACCTTCCTCATCGTGCTCGCCGTAGGCATGACCTTCGTGATCCTCACAGGCGGCATCGACCTCTCCGTCGGGGCCGTCGTCGCACTGTCCATGATGGTGAGCGCCACGCTCCTGCAGCAGGGCTGGAACGCCGGCGCGGTCATCGTCCTGGTGCTGCTCATCGGCGGCGGGCTCGGGCTCCTGATGGGGCTGATCATCCAGTACTTCGACATCCAGCCGTTCATCGTCACCCTGGCCGGCATGTTCCTGGCCCGCGGCCTCTGCTACGTCATCAGCCTCGACTCGATCCCGGTCACCGAGGGCTTCTTCACCGGCATGGCGCAGGCCCAGATCCCGCTGCCCGGCGATCTGTTCGTCTCGCCCGGCGTGCTGCTGGCGCTCGGGATCGTGGCCATTGCCTTCTTCGTCCTGCACCACACCCGCTTCGGCCGGACCGTCTATGCCATCGGCGGCAACGAGCACTCGGCCATGCTGATGGGCCTGCCGGTCAAGACCACCAAGATCCTGGTCTACTCCCTCAGCGGCCTATGCTCCGCAGTCGCCGGCATCCTGTTCTCCTTCTACAGCCTCTCCGGCTACAGCCTGGCGGCGCAGGGCATGGAGCTCGACGCCATCGCCGCGGTGGTCATCGGCGGCACGCTGCTGACCGGTGGCACCGGCTACGTCCTGGGATCCGTCGTCGGCGTGCTGGTGCTGGGGATTGTCCAGACCTTCATCGCCTATGACGGCACGCTCAGCTCCTGGTGGACCAAGATCGTCATCGGCGGCCTGCTCCTCGTCTTCATCCTGCTGCAGCGGCTCTTCGCCCGGAAAGCCGGCTGACTCTTTACCTGCCTCGCACCTCCCCGCACCTCCCCTCACACAGCGGCACCTCACGCACGTCGAAAGGACATTTCAGCATGAATGATTCCGTCAACCGCCAGCTCTCCCGGAGGTCCTTCCTCGGCACCGGCACCGCAGCCGCGGCAGCCTTCGCCGTCGCGGGAGCCGGCGGCGGGGCACTGGCGACGGCGCCCGCCGCTGCCGCCGCCGTCGATCCGGCCCCGCTGATCAACCCCGTGGTGCCGCAGCGGGCGGACCCGTGGCTCATGAAGCACACGGACGGCAGGTACTACTTCACCGGTTCCGTACCCGAGTACAACCGCATCATTGTCCGCTCCTCCCCCACGATCGCCGGGCTGGGCAGCGCGACCGAAGCCGTCGTCTGGACGCGGCCCGCCGCCGGCACCATGGGCGGCCACATCTGGGCACCGGAACTGCACCACTTCGACGGCCAGTGGCACATCTACTTCGCCGCCGGCGACAGCAGCGACGTCTTCCGGGTCCGGATCTACGTGATTTCCACCGACGACGCCGATCCCACCACCGCCGTCTGGGGACCGCCGGTGCGCGTGTACACGCATGCCGACACCTTCTCCCTGGACGCCACCACCTTCGAGCACAACGGCACGCGCTACCTGCTGTGGGCGCAGAGCGACACCGGCGTGAACTCCAGCCTGTACATCGCGTCCATGTCGTCGCCGTCCACGCTGTCGAGCACGCCGGTCCGGATCGCCGTTCCCACGCTGGACTGGGAAACCCGGGGCTACAAGGTGAACGAAGGCCCCGCGGTCATCAAGCGGAACGGCCGCATCTTCGTGACCTTCTCCGCCAGCGCCACGGACGCCAACTACTGCATGGGCCTGCTCACGGCGGACGCCACCGCCGACCTGCTCAACGCAGCCTCGTGGACCAAGACCCCCACCCCCGTCTTTGTCACCACCGAGGGCTCGAAGCAGTACGGCCCCGGCCACAACTCGTTCACCGTGGATGAGGGCGGGAACGACGTGCTGGTCTACCACGCCCGGTCCTACCGCGCCATTGTCGGCGACCCGCTCTACGACCCCAACCGGCACGCCCGGGTGCAGCGGCTGTACTGGAACGCGGACGGCACACCGAATTTCGGTGTCCCGGTGGGCGACGGCGAACTGCCGGTCCGCCTGGAGCCCGCCTCCGCTGCGGGTACTTTTCTCGCGCACGACGGCGTGACCGTCACCGCCGCTTCCTCCCCCGCCCTGGGCTCATCCCAGTTCCGCATCGCGCCGGGGTACGCCAAGAAGAACTCGGTGGTCATTGAACCGGTCCTGGCAAAGGGCCGCTACTTCCGGGTGCAGGGAGCAGCGGTGACCATCGCTGCCACGGAGGGGTCGTCGTCGGCCTTCCTGCAGCGGGGTGGCCTGTCGGATGCGGCCGGCGTGTCCTTCGAGTCCGTGGACTTCCCGGGCTCCTACCTGGTGCTCCGGCAGGGCGCCCTGGCAGTGGCGAAGGTGGGCAAGAACGAGCGGCCGGCGGCCACGTTCTTCCTGCGCTCCTAGCCCTTCAAGGCACTTGGGCAGGGCCGGCGGTTCCCCCGCCGGCCCTGCTGTTTTTTCGGCTCTCAACCGGCCCCACCCGAAAGGGTAGTCAGAACCGTCAGAAAACGGCGTTACCCCTGCCCGTTTGCTTCGGAATCATGGATGTCAGGCAGAAAGTACCGGCAACGGCTGGTTCAAGTTCTATTTGAAAGGAAAGACCATGACCCGGGAAGAAGCTTACGCACGGTGCCCTCCGGATTCGTACGTCGAGTTTTACGGCGGACGCTGGCTCGTCGTTCCGTTCGCACCGGTTGAGCAACCGGAGTTCTTCGTTTGTTCGCCGGAGAGCGTGGGCGCCTTTAGCGCCGCGCGCGGGCTTGAAGTTGCGGGCTTCGAGGATCAGCGGGCAGCCTGACGCTCCGGAGACGGGTGTTCCCGGAGACGGGTGTTCCCGGAAACGGGCAGAGCGGTGTCTTGAAAAGACACCGCTCAAATGCCCGGAATATATTTGACTAGATTTGATTAGGCGCAGATGCATTCCCGGTTAATTAGTTTTTATGAGGCTTGAATTAATACCTAATCTTGGCAGGCCTCCCGCACCTCTCGCGCGGCCCATCCCAACTCAAACATTGCTGCGGAGCGTCGCTGGTGAGCAAACGAAGAAGACCGGCTGCTCCACCTGGGCGAATGGCACGACGAGCCACCGGCCGCCGTAGAACTCGACATACGAGTCCGGCGTGCATCTTGCGAAGGCTTCCTCGCGTGTCATTGCCGTTCCTTTCATACTAGCCAAGCGGTTGGACTTTCAGGGCTGCGCTGCTCCGGGCCCCGCATTCCTTCTAATGTCAAAAGTACGTCGCCTAATTCGGTTCTGCTAGCCATTTATGAAATCTCATTGAGAAATTCGTCCACCTATTTTGCCACCTGAGTTAACATGTTGGAAATCTGTTGGAAACATGTTCGTAACACAGATCCGGCCGCCGTCGACGTCGAACTCGCAGCTTGGTCAAGCGTTTAAGCCAGCCAAACCACGGAGCCAGGGGGCCACCTGATTATTTTGCTAAAACGCTTGATCACCTGACCGGTTCCAAGCTAGTCTGCGGTTGATCAAGCGCTTTAGCAGAATGGACATTAACGCCGATGAATCACCCAGTCTTCTTCCAGCCCGCCGACGGATGGGTTGGAGACCTTATCCCCTTCCAGAAGGACGGGGAGTTTTGGTT
Source organism: Arthrobacter globiformis (assembly GCF_046536215.2). Taxonomy (GTDB): domain Bacteria; phylum Actinomycetota; class Actinomycetes; order Actinomycetales; family Micrococcaceae; genus Arthrobacter; species Arthrobacter globiformis_E. Next base: position 2,745,925 of record NZ_CM143421.1, read on the forward strand.
GTTCTATCTCCACGAGGTCCGCTCCGAACCGAAACCGGGAACCTCGTGGAACCTCGTCACCACCAAGGACCTCATCCAGTTCCAGGACCATGGGGTGTCCCTCGCCCACGGAACCACTGATGACCTGGACTTCAACGCCTACACGGGCAGCATCGCCGTCGACGAAACGGGCGTCCACCACCTGTTTTACACGGGACAAAATCCGGCGAACCTGGGCGCGGAAGGCCTTCCGTTGCAGCTCGTCATGCATGCCACCAGCACCGACGGGATGAAGACCTGGACCAAGCATCCGGAACTGACCTTTGGGGCCCCGGAAGGCTACGAGACCGGAGACTGGCGTGACCCCTTTGTTTTCCGGGACGAGGAAGCCGGGCAATGGCGGATGCTGCTGGCCGCACGGCACGCCGAGGGGCCGGAACGCCGCCGCGGGGTGATCGCCCAGTGCGTGTCCTCGGACCTGATGAACTGGAAGCACACCGAACCGTTCTGGGATCCGCGGCGCTACATCACCCACGAGTGCCCGGACGTTTTCGCCTGGGGCGACTGGTGGTACATGGTCTACTCAGAGTTCTCCGAGTCGTTCACCACCAGGTACCGAATGGCCAAAAGCCCCGACGGCCCCTGGACCGTGCCGGATCTGGACAGCATCGACGGGCGCGCCTTCTACGCCTCCAAATCTGCCGAGCGTGACGGCCGGCGCTTCTTCTTCGGCTGGATCGCCAGCAAAGAGAACGCCCGCGACGACGGCCCCTGGCAGTGGGCGGGCACCATGTCGGTGCTCGAGGCCCGCCAGAACGCGGACGGCACCTTGGCGTTCGCATTCCCTGACGAACTCGTGGAAAGCTTCTGGGACGAGGTCCCTGCTGAGGTGGACCGGGAACTTCCCGCCACCCTGACGGTCCCGGACGGATACGAAGCCATCCTGACCCGCAACAACGTACCGCGCCAGTTCTACGTCAGGGCCGTCCTGCACATCGAGGCCGGAACCACAGAATGCGGCCTGCTGCTGCGATCCAGCGCCGACGGGGACCGGTCCTACATCATCAGGCTTGAGCCGAAGCGCGGCCGCATGGTGTTTGACCGCTGGCCCCGGAATATCACCGGCGATGCACAGTGGCACGTCTCAGGCGACGTTCCCTTCGATATCGAACTGGAGCGCCCGTGCGACCTCAGCCCTGGCGAGCACACGCTCGAAGTCGTCGCGGACGGAGACCTGTGTGTCGCAGTCCTGGACCGGCAGGTGGCCCTCAGCACCAGAATTTACGACCTGGCGGACGGCCTGCTCGGCGTGTTCGCCGGAGAGGGATCCGCCACACTCACCGAACTTGAAATCCGCCAGCGCACTCCCTAGCCCTTCACCCCTAAGTAACCATTCCAATCAAGGAAGATTGCCGCAATGAAAAAACTGTTCCGAACGGCTGCCGTGGCCGCCGTCGCCGCCCTGGCCCTCGCAGGCTGCGCCGGCGGAGGTGCCAGCAGCCCCTCCAACGTCACACCGACCGGGGAAATCAAACCCCGCGAAATATCGTGGCTGTTGTCCCGGCCGGCCGACGGTGCCGTCATCAACATCATGAAAAAGCTCGCCAGCGACTACGCCAAGGACCACCCGGGCTTCGCACTGAATTTGATCACCACTCCGGACCGGCCCTCCTACATCCAGAAACTGGAAACCCTGGCCGCCGCGAACAAGCTCCCGGAGCTCTTCGACACCGATGCCACCCCGTTCGCCCAACAGCTGGCAAAGCAGGGCAAGATGCTCGACGCCGAAAAGCTGCTCAAGACGCTGAACGTCTACGACACCTACCGTCCTGCCGCGCTGGACTACCAGAGGTTCGACGACGGATCCCTCTACATGATTCCCTTCCAGTTCGAGCTGGAGTTCATCTGGTACAACAAGGCGCTGCTGCAGAAGGCAGGAGTGTCCATCCCGAAGTCGCTGGATGACATCCCAGCGATGTGCACCACCCTTCGCAAGGCCGGCATCACCCCCATCGCGATCGACGGACAGGACCAGTGGCCGCTGGAACGCTATGTCGCCTATCAGCCCTTCCGGGCAGCCGGGCCGGACTTCGTCCAGAAGCTAAAGAAGGGCGACGCCAAATTCTCTGATCCCGCCGGCCAGAAGACCGTTCAGTGGATGTCTGCATTGGGCAAGGCCAAGTGCTTCCAGGACGGCTTTTCCTCGCAGGGCTACTCCGACGCGCAGAACCAGTTCACCTCCGGCAAAGCTGCCATGTACAACATCGGCACCTGGGAACTGCCCAGCCTCGCCACCGGCAAGTTGAACCCGGCGGCACGCCAGGACATCGACTTCACAACCCTTCCGGTGACGGAAGGATCGGTCACCGCTGCCAACGAATACGTTTCCCCGTCCGGTATTGGCATGGCGGTAAACGCCAAGACCTACGACCCGCTAGTGAGCGACTTCCTGAAATTCGCCTTGGCGAAATACCCCTCCCAATACGCCGCAACCGGGGCCCTTTCCCCGACGACGGACGTCCAGACAGCCATACCCGCCAACGCCACGCCGCTGTACAAGAAGGCCATCGAGAAGGCAGGCGACCTCGGCGGGAAGCAGGCCATGCCGTGGGACACCCAGCTTGACCCCACCACCAACGGCCGGCTCCAGCAGGAGCTCGTGCTCCTCGTCCAGGGCGACATCACGCCCGAGCAGTTCACCAGCACGATGGACAGCACCGTCGCACAGAACGCACCCAAGTTCTTCAAGTAAACCCAAGCGGCGGGGGACCCCGGTCCCCCGCCCGAAAGGCCCCGCCATGCTTCCCAACAGGTCACGACTTTCAGTCCTGGTGTTCCTGCTCCCGCCGCTGCTGCTCTACGGCGCAGCCGTGCTCTTCCCGATACTCCAATCCCTCTTCCTGAGCTTCTTCTCGTGGAACGGCATCAGCGACATGGAATTCGTCGGCCTGGCCAACTATGTGCGGATGTTCACCGCAGATGACGTTTTCTGGCATTCCTTCTTCAACGCCCTCGGATACCTTGCGATCTGCCTCGTGCTGCAGCTCGGCGGAGCCCTCCTGGTGGCCAGCCTGCTGACGTCCCTGCGCCGCGGCCGGGAGCTGATCAAGACCCTTTACCTGCTGCCGGCCGTCATCTCCACCGTTGCGATCGCCTTCTTGTTCGTGCGCATCTACTCGATCGACCCGGTGGGACTGCTCAACCAGCTCCTCGAGTGGATCGGCCTCGGAAGCCTGGAACGCGCCTGGCTCTCCGACGTCAGCACGGTGCTCGCCGCCGTATCCGCGCCCGAAGGCTGGCGGTTCACCGGCCTCTACATGCTGATCATCTATGCGGCCCTGATCGCCGTGCCCAAGGAACTCGAAGAGGCAGCGGTCCTCGACGGCGCTTCCCGGTGGACGCTCTTCACCAAGATCCGCTTTCCGTACATCCGCCCGGTCTGGATCACCACCACCATCATGGCCACCACCTACGGGCTCCGCGGGTTCGACATCCCCTACCTCATGACCAACGGCGGCCCCGGGCAGTCCTCCGAGCTCCTGACCACCTACATGTACAAAACAGCATTCACCAGTACCGATTTCGGATACGCCAGCACCATCTCAGTGTTCATCGTGATCGAGTGCCTCGTCGCCGTCGGCCTCATCCTCTTCATGCTCAAGCGGAAGGCAGAGTCATGATCACCCAGACAGCCCCCGCCCCGCCGCCGTCGTCGGCTTTGGCGCCTGCACCGCCCGCCGCGCGGCGGCGCCGCCGCCCGAGCGCCGCCCGGACCCTGTCCCGCGTGCTCATCACCCTCATCGTCGTCGCCCAGGTCTACCCCCTCGCCTGGCTGTTCCTGACCAGCCTGCGCAGCGAACACGACTTCGCCACCGGAGACCCCTTCGCCCTGCCCAAGGCACTCACCCTCGAAAACTACGCCCGGGCCTTTGAAACCGGAGACCTCGGGAAGAACATCCTGAACAGCTTCATCGTCACCATGGGCGCCAACATCCTGATCGTGCTGCTGGGCATGATGGCCGCGTACGCCATCCAGGTGCTCGGCTTCCGCCTCAGCCGCCTGGTCCGCGGACTGTTCCTGGTGGGCATCATCGTCCCCGTCCAGATCGCGTTGGTCCCCCTGTTCATCGACTACTCCACGGTCAACCTGCTCGACACCTACCAGGCGATGATCATCCCGCTGGCAGGGTTCTCACTGCCCATGTCCGTGTACCTGTTCTCCTCGTTCTTCGAGTACATACCCCGCGAAACATATGAGGCAGCCTCCCTGGACGGCGCCGGCCCGTACCGGATTTTCGGCCTGATCACCGTGCCGCTGTCACTGAATACGGTGGTGACCGTGGTGCTCGTCAACAGCATCTTCATCTGGAACGACTTCATCTTCGCCAACACGTTCGTCCTGTCCGAGGAACTGAAGACGATCCCGCTCGGCCTGCAGAACTACATCGGCGCCATGGGCAAGGTCGACTGGACCGCAACCTTCGCGGCGGTCTGCGTCACCATCACCCCGCTGCTGCTGGTGTTCCTGGTGCTCAACAAGGCCATGATCCAGGGCCTGGAAAGCGGAGCGACCAAGGGATGACGGCCGTGGCTGACGGATATACTCCAAAAGGAGGGCAGATGGTTTCAAAGGAGAAAAAGACGGGCAATCCCGCGCCTGCGGCGCGGTCTGTCAGGGCCGCCGAGCGTGCGCACCCCGTCACCCTGCGCGAGGTCGCCGAAGCAGCCGGTGTCTCCACCGCCACAGTTTCCCTGGTCGTCAACCAGAAAAAGGACGCCCGCATCGCGGCCGAGACCCGCAAACGGGTCCGCGACGCCATCCACCAACTGGGATACCGGCCCAATGCGATGGCCCAGACGCTGGTCAGCGGAACCTCACGGTTCATCGGATTAGTCGCCGACGGCGTTGCCACCACGCCGTTCGCAGGCCAGATCATCCACGGGGCACAGGACGAGGCCTGGAAGCACGGATACGCCCTCCTGATCGCCAACACCGAGGGCAACGCGGAGCTCGAAAAAGACGCAATGGCGATGATGCTCGAATACAAAGTGCGCGGCATCCTGTACTCGACCTGGTTTCACCGCTCCGCCGACATCCCGGCCCCGCTGCGTGAAGCGGACTTCGTCCTGGTCAACTGCTTCGCCACCGAGCCAGGCGCCAGGGCCGTGGTGCCGGATGAGGAACAGGGCGGCCGCTCAGCCACCGAGATCCTGCTGCGGCACGGCCACCGTCGCATCGCCTTCATCAACGCCACCACTCCCGCCCCGGCCAAAGACGGGCGGCTCCACGGCTACCGCGAAGCACTCGGGGCAGCGGGCATACCGTTCGACCCGGACCTGGTCCTGGAAGCCTACCCCGACCAGGAAGGCGGATACGGAGCGACCGGGGAGCTTCTGAAGCTCGGCGTCACCGCGGTCTACTGCTACAACGACCGCATGGCCATGGGACTGTATGACGGCCTCCGGGAACACGGGCTGTCCATCCCCGACGACTTGGCTGTGGTCGGTTTCGACAACCAGGAAGTGATCGCCGCCCACCTCCGGCCCCCGCTTTCCACGGTGTCCCTCCCCCACTACGAACTCGGCGCCGCGGGGGTGCGGATGCTCCTCGGCGTTGACGAGGCGCCGGAGAACGGGGTCGCAAAGATCTACTGCCCCACGGTGGAACGGGCCTCGGTTCTCGCCGAGGCACACGCCTGACCGCTTCGGTCACCGCTCTGGCTCCCCGCCTGCCGGGGAGCCAGGACGAACAGGCTCGCCAGCACCATGGCGACGCCGAGCCAGCCCAGTGCAGGCAACCGTTCACCCACGACGACGACGGCCAGCACCGCTGCGACGACGGTTTCCATGAGGGACAGGCCCGTGGCGGTGCTCGCGCGGACGCGCGCCAGTCCCCAGCCGAACAGGACGTAGCCCGCGAACATCGGCACAAGCGCCATGTAGGCGCCCACCGTGAAGTTGCCCCAGGACTCGAGCAGCGGCCGGCCGGTCACGGCGAGTACCGGCATCAGGAGCACTCCGCCCAGCCCGAACACCGCACCCATGGCGGCCCGGGATGACACTCCCCCGCTGATCAGGCGGTGGGCAGCCCACGAGTACAGCGCGTAGGTCACGCCGGCCACGAGACCCAGAAGGACCCCCGCCGGCACGGCCCAGGCTTCGGCAACAGCGCCCGGCCGCTCCGCGCTGTCACCGGCAAAACACAGGAGTCCGGCGCCCGCCACCCCGATCAGCGCGCCGAGCATCCAGCGGCGGGTCAGCTCCTTCCGCTCTGCCAGGCGCTCGATGACTGCCGACGCCAGAGGGGCCGATCCGATTGAGACGACCGTACCGAGCGCCACACCGGAAAGGTGCATGGAGCTGTAGAAGGCAAGAGGGTACACCGCCACCGCCGCGGCCCCGAGGGAGACCAGCAGCCACCTGCCGCGGAGGCTGGCCCAGTGGCTCGCGATCGGCTGCACCGCGTACAGCGCCTGCAGCAGTCCGCCCACGCCCATGGCCACGGCACCGATCGCCAGCGGGCTTACCGACGGCGCGAACGTCGCCACCGTTCCGGTGGTGCCCCACAGCGTCGACGCGCCCACAACGAAAAATGCACCCAGAAGAGGCCCGTTCATCCGGCCAAGCACCGCGTTCACAGCCCCTCCACCATCCGGGCAGCGATCGCCCGCGCCTCGCGCAGGCAGCGGTCTTCGCCCTCAAGCCCGGCCCTGGCCATGGCCCCTTCGAGCACGAACGCCAGATGCCGGGCCACCCCGGCCGCGGCGCCGTCCTCCCCCGGTTTCAGTTCGGCCACATGCTTGAGCAGGAGACCCTCGACCTCTTCCTTGTGCTGCCGCACGGCCTGCCTCCCGGGAGCCGCCGCGGGCAGTTCAGCGGCAGCATTGAGCAGGCCGCACCCCCTGAAACCGTGCTCATACGCGAAGTTGGCGTGGTCGATATAGGCGTCGAACACGGCAAGGACACGCTCCTGCGGGGTGTCCGCCGCAGCTACCCGCTCCCGGTACAGGGCGAGCCATTCCTCATGCCGGGCGGCAAGGTAGGCCGCCACCAGGTCCGCCTTGGACGCAAAGTTGTTGTACAGGCTCTTCTTCGCAACCCCGGCCGCCGCGGTGATGGAGTCGATGCCCGTGGCCGCCACGCCGTCGGCGTAGAAGAGCCGCGCCGCAGCGTCGAGGAGCGAAGCGCGGGCAGGCCGCTTTACGGACGGCCCTTCAGCTGAAGCCACCGGTGAACCTCCTACAGAAACAGTAAGCAGGTAGACCAGTCTACCTACTCAGCTGGCCGGCGTAAACAGCCGGGGAAGGCGGGCCAAAAGCACGGCCAGGCACCGCCGTCGTTCTCTTAAATCTGTGTCTTGCTTCACAGCCCCGGCGGGGATAATATTATCCACGATTGTTAGCGCTAACAGAAATGTTGGAGCAACCGGGGTCTCCGCTCCGGTGATGACAGCCTCCGACGCCGGTCCTCTGGAACGGCCTCGGTACGCCGGACACAAGTGGCCGGTCCCGGCGGAAAGTACATACGCTTTCCGCTCAAGCAGATTCGTGGCCCAACCCGGCCACGGAAGGAGAATAACGTGAGAATCAAGAAACTCCTGGGCGCCGTCGCCGTCGTCCTGGCTGTTACGGTGGGGGCCACCGGCTGCGGCAGCCGCCCCGGCGCCGCCACCAGCTCCAGCAGCGCCGACGCTGCCGGTGCCCTGGTGGGAATCTCCATGCCGACGCAGACGTCGGAACGCTGGATCGCGGACGGCAAGAACGTCTCCGAATCCCTGGCCAAGCTCGGCTACAAGACGGACCTGCAGTACGCCAACGACGACATCCCCACCCAGGTCTCGCAGATCGAAAACATGCTGACCAAGGGCGCCAAGTCCCTGATCATCGCCGCCATCGACGGCACCACGCTGACGGACGTCCTGGCCAAGGCCAAGGAGCAGAACGTCAAGGTCATCGCCTACGACCGGCTGATCAACGGCACCCCGAACGTGGACTACTACACCACCTTCGACAACTACGAGGTGGGCGTCCAGCAGGCAACGTCGCTGCTGACCGGGCTGGGCCTGGTGGATGCCTCCGGCAAGAAGGTAGAGGGCAAGGGTCCGTTCAACGTTGAACTCTTCGCGGGCAGCCCGGACGACAACAACGCCAACTTCTTCTGGACCGGCGCCATGGACACCCTGAAGCCGTACCTGGACGCCGGCACCCTCAAGGTGCCCAGCGGCCAGACCAAGTTTGAGCAGGCAGCGATCCTCCGCTGGCAGGCGGCCACCGCCCAGAAGCGGATGGAAGACATCCTCACCGCCGCTTACGGCTCGGGCAAGAAGCTCGACGGCGTGCTGTCACCTTACGATGGCCTGTCGATCGGCATCATCTCGGCCCTGACCAGCACCGGCGGCTACTCGAAGGGCGCCCTGCCGGTAGTGACCGGCCAGGACGCGGAAAAGGGGTCGGTGAAGTCCATCGTCGCCGGCGAGCAGTACTCCACGATCTTCAAGGACACCCGCAAGCTCGGCGAGCAGGCCGTGAAGATGGTTGACGCCGTCCTGAAGGGCCAGCAGCCCGAGACCAATGACACCGAGACCTACAACAACAAGGTCAAGGTGGTCCCGGCCTTCCTGCTGAAGTCCGTCATTGTCACCAAGGACAATTACAAGCAGGAACTGATCGACTCCGGTTACTACACCGACGCCGACATCAAGTAGCAGCACCCTTCCAGTAAGAGCACGGTGGGGGCGCCTGCAGCGGCAGGCGCCCCCGCACCCCAACAGATCGACCCACCGAACCAGATCAGCTCATCGAACAGATCAGCGGGAAATAACCAATGAACGTACCCATTCTTCAGATGCGCGGGATCACCAAGACCTTCCCCGGCGTCAAGGCCCTCCAGAATGTAACCCTGGACGTGAACCGCGGCGAGGTCCACGCGATCTGCGGCGAAAACGGGGCAGGCAAGTCCACCCTGATGAAGGTGCTCTCCGGCGTCTACGCCCACAACACCTTTGAGGGGGACATCCTCTTCGAGAACGAACCGTGCGACTTCGCGTCCATCAGCGACAGCGAGAAGCGCGGCATCGTGATCATCCACCAGGAGCTGGCCCTGAGCCCGTACCTGTCCATCGCGGAAAACATCTTCCTGGGGAACGAAATGGCCTCCCGCGGCTGGGTCGACTGGCGCAAGACCAACCTTGAGGCCGCCAAGCTGCTGGCCCGGGTGGGCCTGGACGAAAACCCGGTCACCCCCATCCAGCACATCAGCGTCGGCAAGCAGCAGCTCGTCGAAATCGCCAAGGCGCTGTCCAAGGAAGTGAAGCTGCTGATCCTGGACGAGCCCACCGCGGCCCTGAACGACGAGGACTCGGACCACCTGCTGGACCTGATCCTGCACCTGAAGGGCCAGGGCGTCACCAGCATCATCATCAGCCACAAGCTCAACGAAATCCGCAAGGTGGCGGACGCCGTCACCATCATCCGCGACGGCAAGTCCATCGAAACCCTGCGCGTGGACCAGGGCCAGATCACCCAGGAACGCATCATCCGCGGCATGGTGGGCCGCGACCTGGACAGCCTCTACCCGGAGCGCGAACCGCAGATCGGCGAGGAAGTGCTGCGCATCGAGGACTGGACGGTCCAGCACCCGCAGGACCACAGCCGCACCGTGGTGCACAACGCCAGCCTCAACGTCCGCAAGGGCGAAGTGGTGGGACTCGCCGGCCTCATGGGCGCCGGCCGCACCGAACTGGCCATGAGCGTGTTCGGCCGCACCTATGGCCGCGCCGTCTCCGGAAAGGTCTTCAAGTACGGCAAGGAAATCAACACCTCCACCGTCCCGGAGGCCATCCGCCACGGCATCGCTTACGCCACCGAGGACCGCAAGCACTACGGGCTTAACCTCATCGAGGACATCAAGCGGAACATCTCCATGGCTGCCCTGCCCAAGCTCGCCAAGCGCGGCTGGGTGGACAGGAACAAGGAAACCACGGTGGCCAACAGCTACCGGAAGAGCATGAACATCAAGGCCCCGTCCGTCGCGGCCATCACCGGGAAACTCTCCGGCGGCAACCAGCAGAAAGTGGTCCTGAGCAAGTGGATGTTCTCCGACCCCGATGTGCTGATCCTGGACGAGCCCACCCGCGGCATCGACGTCGGCGCCAAGTTTGAGATCTACACGATCATCGCCGAGCTCGCCGCCCAGGGCAAAGCCGTCATTGTGATCTCCTCCGAGCTCCCCGAACTCCTGGGCATCTGCGACCGGATCTACACCCTGTCCGCCGGCCACGTCACGGGTGAAGTCCCGATCGCCGAGGCCTCCCAGGAAACCCTTATGCACTACATGACCCAAGAGAAGGAATAACGAGCCATGTCCGCCCTACGAGAATCCCTCGGCTTCCTGGCAAGCCGCCTCCGCCAGGTCGGCATCTTCGTCGCCCTGATCCTGATCGTCCTGCTGTTCCAGGTCCTCACCGACGGGATCCTGCTGGAGCCGCAGAACGTCACCAACCTGGTCGTCCAGAACAGCTACATCCTCATCCTGGCCATCGGCATGGTCATGGTCATCATTGCCGGCCACATCGACCTTTCCGTCGGCTCCATCGCCGGGTTCATCGGCGCCGTCGCCGGCGTCATGATCGTCCACTGGGGCTGGGCCTGGTGGGCGGCCATCCCGGCCTGCCTCCTCGTCGGCGCCCTGGTCGGGGCATGGCAGGGCTACTGGATCGCCTACGTCGGCATCCCGGCCTTCATCGTCACCCTGGCCGGCATGCTCATCTTCCGCGGCCTGACCCTGATCACCCTCAAGAACCAGCAGATCACCCCGTTCCCGGATGAGCTCCGCGCCCTCGGCGGCGGCTTCCTGCCGGACATCTCCGGCGGCACCTCCGTGCTCGAATGGCTCACCGTGATCCTCGGCGTCGGCGGCACCGCAGCCCTGCTGTTCCAGTCCATCAAGGAACGCCGGGTCCGCCGCAAGTTCAACCTGGAAAACGAGCCCATGGCCTGGTTCGCCACGAAGACCGCGTTCATCGCCCTGCTGATGCTTGTCATCACGTTCCTGCTCGCCAGCTACCGCGGCACCCCCATCGTGCTGATCGTCCTCGCGGCCCTGGTCATCGCCTACTCGGCGCTGATGAACAACAGCATCTTCGGCCGGCACACCTACGCCATCGGCGGCAACCTGCACGCCGCGGAACTCTCCGGCATCAAGACCAAGGCGGTGACCTTCCGGCTGTTCGTGAACATGGGTGTCCTCGCCGCACTGGCCGGCCTGATCTTTACGGCCCGCCTGAACTCCGCCCAGCCCGCCGGCGGCACCGGCTTCGAGCTGGACTCCATCGCCGCAGCCTTCATCGGCGGCGCGGCGGTCCAGGGCGGCATCGGCACCGTGGCGGGCGCCATGATCGGCGGCCTCATCATGGGCGTCCTGAACAACGGCATGTCCATCCTGGGCCTTGGCACCGATTACCAGCAGCTGATCAAGGGCCTGGTGCTCCTGATCGCCGTCGGGTTCGACATCTTCAACAAGAACCGTGCCGGCGGCGGATCCTCCATCGCCAAGCGCTTCAAGCTCAGGACCACCCCGCCCGCCACCGAAACCAAGGCACCTGCACAAACCCAGGCTCCTGCACCGGCCGAATCGGCCACGCCCGTGGCCGCCGGCAGCCGGGACTCAGGCAACGCCTAGCCGCCGGCCCGCAGCCAGCAGCGCTGAACCCCTCCCGCGGTTTACACCGCGGGAGGGGTTCGCCACTTAACGCATTAGCCGGACGGCGGTTCAGCCGGCCAGGGCGCCCAACGGACGGGCGACCCGAAGCTGGTCGTGGTCAATGAGCCAGGTCACGGATTCGAGCACAGCCTGTTCGGGCTCGTACCGGGGTGCATAGCCCAGGAGCGCCTTGGCCTTCTCGATGGTGAAGCAGTGGCTGCGGTGCAGGTGGCCCCAGCTCGAGTCGGCGTACTCCGCCGTGGTCGATTCACGGAACCGGTCCCACGTGACCGTCTCCAGCTCTGCGGCCTGCCCGAACCAGCCGGCGGCGATCTCGGCGTAGCCGCGGACGCTGAGCGCGGTGGGGGCGACGATGTTGAAGTCCTCGCCGGCGGCCGCGTCCCGGTTGCTGATGGCTTTCTCGAACGCCTGGGCGACGTCGTCGGCGTGCACGTGGTGCATCAGTTCGGCACCGCTGCCGGGGACCCGCAGCGGCTCCCCGGCAGAAAGGGTGTACCAGACGGCCGGGTCGAGGTTTCCGAGCGGCCCGGTGGGGTGCCAGCCGGGACCGACGATGTGGCCGGGGTGCAGCGACGTGGTGACCAGCCCGCCGTCGGCCGTCTCTTCCTTGAGCATCCGCGCGATGCGGTCCTTTTGGATCCCGTACTCGTCGAACGGGGCGGCGGCCGAGCCGGACCCCTCGGCGATCGGCAGCTTGAGGCTCTTGCCGTACCGCCAGATGGAGCCGCAGTGGAGCAGGTGCCCGGTCTCGCCGCGGAGCCGGTTGACCAGCGACGTAGCGGACCCGAGCGTAAAACAGACCAGGTCAACCACGACGTCGGCCTGCAGTCCCGCGATCCGGTCACCGAAGGTGCCGTCCCGGTCCTCCTGCTGCCGGTCGGCGGTGACCTGGCGGACCTGCTCCCATTCGGAGGCCTCCGCATAGCTTTTGGAGGTTCCGCGGCTGATGTTGATGACCTCGTGGCCGGCGCGGACCAGCCGCGGCACGAGGAACGTGCCGATGTGGCCGCTGCCGCCGATGACGATGACTTTCATTGTTCTCCGATCTTTGGTGACGCTTTTACTGGGGGTGCCGGGCGGTGGGCGGCGATGGCCTCATTGGTGGCGGCCCAGCTGGCCAGGAGCGCGTACTTTTCGGCGGATTCGCTGCCCTCGTCCACGCTGTAGGTGGCGAGGCTCAGCCCAGTTCGCGCGGAACTCGGGGCTGAGTGTGGACAACTCTCCGATCAGGGCGGTCAGGTCCGCGTCAAGCGGGTCGCGCCCGGCGTTGAGGCGCAGCATCGCCGCGTTGTACCGCCGGATCATCGGCCACTCCACGTAATAGTCCTTCGCCCGCGGATCCAGGAAGATGAAGCGCGAGAAATTGGGCCTGTCCGATTCGAACTGCGGCGAGTACAGCGCCCGGCCCATCAGGTTCGCTGCGACCACGTCCTGCCGCGCGTTCCACGCCACCGCCGGGATGCTCATGCTGTCCAGCACGCGCTGCACCGATTCCCGCACCCCCGTTTCAGTGGTCTTCTGCCCCGTGCGTGCCCGCGTATTTGCCGATGCAGTGCGGGCGAGCCCGAACAGGTACTCCCGTTCGACGTCGTTGAGCCGGAGGGCGTTGGCGAGGGCGTTGAGCACGTGCTCCGAGGCGCCGCGGATGTTCCCGCGTTCCAGACGGGTGTAGTAGTCCAGGGGGTGACGTTTGCGCGGCGGGACATCAGGAACTCCCGCACCTCATCCTTCGAACTCATAACCTCCACGGTAGGTGCTGGACCGGCAACTGAGGGAGGCCCCGCTGCACCCCCTGTCCGGCCGGGCTGGAGTTCCGGGCGTCACCGGCCGGGCGGCGCCGTGGAACCCCGCACCACCAGCTTGGGGTTAAGGACCGAAGCCGCTCCCGAGGGGCCGTGGGCCATGTCGGAGAGGAGCATCCGGATGCAGCGCGCGCCGAGTTCCTTGAAGCCCTGGGTCACCGTGGTCAGCGGCGGGACAAAATAGCCGGCTTCGGGCTGGTCATCGAAGCCCACCACGCTGACGTCCGCCGGCACGCGCAGGCCGGCCTCGCTGAAGGCGCGCAGTACACCCAGGGCCATCTGGTCGTTGGCCGCGAACACGGCAGTGACGTTGCCGGCGGCCGCCAGCTCCAGTCCGGCGCGGTAGCCGCTTTCGGCGCTCCAGTCACCCTGGATCAGCACGCCCTCCTGCAACCCGGCCTGGCCAAGGGCACTGCGCCAGCCCTCGGTCCGGGCCGCGGCGTCGATCCAGTCCCGCGGGCCCGAAATGTGAGCGATAGACGTGTGGCCCAGGTTCACCAGGTGCTGTACAGCGAGGGCCGCCCCCACGCGCTGGTTCACAGCCGCCACGGTCAGCTGCTCATCCGCGCCGAAGCCCACCGCAACCAGCGGCACGGACAGCGCGATGGTGTGCAGCGATTCCAGCATGGTCTCGTGCGGGACGATCACCACGATCCCGTCGACGGACTGCAGCAGGAAGTGTTCGAGGGCGTCGTGGATTCCGGCGGCCGTCACCTCGCTGAGGCTGGCCATGCTGACGGCATAGCCTTCGTTGCGGGCTGCCTGCTGGACGCCCAGCAGCGTATTGGCCGGACCGTAGTGCGCCGTGCCGGCGCCCAGGACGCCGATGGCCTGGGACCGCCGCGTGACCAGGCTGCGGGCCGCGGTGTTGCGGCGGTAGCCCAGCTCGGCGATGGCGCGTTCCACCCGCCTGCGGGTCCGGGCACTGACGTTCGGGTGGGTGTTCAGGACGCGTGAGACGGTCTGGTGGGACACCCCGGCGAGACGCGCCACGTCCTCCATCACGGGAGGACGCGACGCGGTGTTTGTTGTCATTTCGTGGTGTTTGCTGTCACGTGGCGAAGATGCTCCAGGATGCCTCGTGCGTGGCGCCCGGCTCCAGCCGGATCAGGTCCACGCCGCTGTTGAAGGCGTCGGGCGGGCAGGTCATGGGCTCCACGGCGAGGCCCAGCCGGTTGGGGGCCGGCGGCTGCTTGTCGGCCGTGTGGATCTGCAGCCACCGGCAGGTGCGGTCCCAGGCCATTCCGACGCCCGTACCACCCGGATCCCGGACCAGCACGCGTGCCTGGCCGGCGCCGTCGAACGCTATGTTCGTGAAGGCGTGGTCGATCTCAGTGGCGCCAATGGTGCGCGGCGTCCGGAAATCAAAGCCGTGGCCCTCCACGGTGCGCGTTTCCTTCGGCAGCAGCCGGTCCGGGGTGACCTCGAGGAACTTCCCGGCGGGGAGCTCAAGGGTCCACTCGTCGAGGGGTGCCGGGCCGGCCACCAGGTACGGGTGCGGGCAGACCCCGTAGGGCGCCGCCGTGGCGCCAAGGTTCGACGCCGTGACCCGGCTGTGCAGGCCGTCCGGGTCCAGCCGGTATTCGACGGCGATGCGCACCTCGTGCGGGTAGCCCGCCGTCGGTTCCGGGGTGCAGGACAGCGTCACCGAGGACGCGTCCTGCGACTCCAGGTCCCAGTCCAGCGGGAACACCAGCCCGTGCAGCGCACAGCCGCGCTCCGGCTCGTTGACCGGCACCTCGTAGCCGGTCCCGTCGAACGTGTACCGGCCGTCGGCGATCCGGTTGGGCCAGGGCGCCGCGACGATGCCGCGGTAGTCGGGGATGGGCCCGCCCGTCGGAAACGGAACGATGAGGTCCCGGTCCCGGTGGCGCAGCTCCCGCAGCGCGCCTGCCTGTGCGGTGATGGTGGCGGTGTACTCCCCTGCGCGGATTTTGTATTCGGTCACAGCACTAGTCTGGATCGTCACATGCCGGGTTTGGTTCACAGCCTTCCGGCCAGCCGGTAATAGGCGGCGTTCCAGGCCAGTTCTTTCTTGAACTGCTTGAGCGTGGTGCCCTCGTCGATGGTGAGCAGCTCGGTCTGCGCGATCTCGGCGAAGTCCTCGAACACGTCCACGCCCACCTGGGTGGAGAGGACGGTGTGGTGCGCGGCCCCGGCGGTCAGCCAGGCGGCGGCGGAGGTGGCGAAGTCAGGCTTCGGTTCCCAGAGGGCGCGCGCCACCGGCAGGTTGGGCAGCGGCTCGTCGAGGTCGACGACGTCCACGGCGTTCGCCACAAGGCGGAACCGGTCGCGCATGTCGGACAGGGCGACGACAACGCCGGGGCCGGCGTCGGTGTCGAAGACCATGCGGACCGGGTCCTCCTTGCCGCCGATGCCCAGCGGGTGAATCTCGACGCGCGGCTTGGAGGCGGTCAGCGAGGGGCAGACCTCCAGCATGTGCGCGCCGAGGATCTTCTCCTGGCCCGGCGCCAGGTGGTAGGTGTAGTCCTCCATCAGGGAGGCGCCGCCGGACAGTCCGGCGCCCATGACCTTGGCCGCACGGATCAGGATGGCGGTCTTCCAGTCGCCCTCGGCGCCGAAGCCGTAGCCGTCGGCCATGAGCCGCTGGACGGCCATGCCCGGCAGCTGCCGCAGCTCGCCGAGGTCCTCGAAGGATGTGGTGAAGGCGGCGGAGCCGTTGGCCTCGAGGAAGCTGCGCAGCCCGAGCTCGATGCGGGCGCTGTAGCGCAGGGACTCGTGCCGGGCACCGCCGGAGCGCAGCTCCGGTGCCACCTCGTAAAGCCGCTCATACTCCGCGACCAAGGTGTCGACGTCGGACTCCGCGGCGCCGTGGACGGCGTCGGCGAGCTCGTTGACGGACCAGGTGTTGACCGAGACGCCGAAGCGCAGCTCCGCCTCGGTCTTGTCGCCCTCGGTGACGGCGACGTTGCGCATGTTGTCCCCGAAGCGGGTCAGCTTCAGGTTGCGGACGGCGGCCCAGCCGGCGGAAGCCCGCTGCCAGACGCCCACCTGGCGGGCCACCTCCGGGTTGGACACGTGGCCCACGACGGTCTTGCGCGGCACGCCCAGCCGGGACTGGATGTAGCCGAACTCGCGGTCACCGTGCGCGGCCTGGTTCAGGTTCATGAAGTCGAAGTCGATGTCCGCCCAGGGCAGGTCCACGTTGGCCTGGGTGTGCAGGTGCAGGAGCGGCTTGCGGAGCAGGTCCAGGCCCTGGATCCACATCTTGGCCGGGGAGAACGTGTGCATCCACGCCGTCACGCCGATCACCGAATCGTCCGAGTTGGCCTCCAGCGCGGTGCGGCGGATCGCGTCCGAATCCGTCAGCACGGGCTTCCAGACGAGCTTGACCGGGACCTCGGAGGACTCGTTCAGCGCGGCAGCGATCTCCTGCGACTGGGCCGCCACCTGCTTCAGCACGTCCTCGCCGTAGAGGTGCTGGCTGCCGGTGAGGAACCAGACCTCGTAGTGCTCGAGGGAGGTGTTGTTGGCGCTGGACATTGGTGTCTCCTTTGAAAGTCGTGGGGCCGCATGCGGCGGCGGTGTTGCTGGGGGCGGGTGCTGGACCTAGCGTCCGTAGACGTTCTGGTAGCGGTCGTAAAGCGATTCGATCTGGCCCTGGTCGATGGGCAGCGGTTCGCCGAGCTGGCGCGAGATGTGGACCGTGCGGGCCACTTCCTCGCACATCACGGCGGCCTTGACCGCTGAGCGGGCGTCCTTGCCGATGGTGAAGGGGCCGTGGTTCTGCATCAGCACGGCCGGGGAGTTGGATCCCTGCAGGGTCTCCACGATGCCGCGGCCGATCGAATCGTCGCCGATGAGCGCGAACGGGCCCACCGGGATGGGGCCGCCGAACTCGTCGCCCATCATGGTGAGCACGCAGGGGATCTGCTCGCCCCGCGCGGCCCAGGCCGTGGCGTAGGTGGAGTGGGTGTGGACCACTCCGCCGACGTCCGGCATGTTCCGGTACACGTAGGCGTGCGCGGCGGTGTCCGACGACGGCGAGAGGCCCGGGTTCTCCCACTGGGCCGGGACGCCGTCGGCATCCGCGCTCAGGCTGCTGACCGGGGTGCCGTAGAGGTCCGTGACCACCATGGTTTCGGGGGTCAGGGCGTCGTAGGAGAGGCCTGAGGGCTTGATGACCATGAGGTCGTAGCCGGGGATCCGGCCGGACACGTTCCCGGCGGTCCACACCACGAGGTCGTAGCGGGTCAGCTCGGCGTGCAGTTCGCAGACCTCGCGGCGGACGCGGGCAATGGTTTCCAGCAGGGCGCTCATGCCGAAACCTCCTCAGGTGTCAGGGATTCGATGTTTGCCGTCTGGACGGCGTTCCGCTGGATGGCCTTGAGCCGGTGCATGACGTCGTTGGTTCCCCTGCCGAAGTAGTCGTGGAGGGTCCGGTATTCACGGAACAGTTCGTCGTAGGCGGCGACGTTTTCCGGGATGGGGGTGTACACGGCGCCGGGCGCCGCGCCCATCGCCGCGGAGGCGGCCCGGACATCGGAATACTTTCCGGCGGCAACGGCGGCGTGGATGGCCGATCCGAGTGCCGGGCCCTGGGTGGAGCCGATGGTGGAGAGCTGGAGGCCGGTCACATCGGAGTAGATCTGCATGAGGAGCCGGTTTTTCAGCAGGCCGCCGGCCACGATGAATTCCTTGACCGGGACGCCGGAATCGCGGAAGGCCTCGACGATGGTGCGGGTACCGAAGGCGGTGGCCTCGAGAAGGGCCCGGTAGATGTCCTCGGGCCGTGTGGCCAGGGTCTGGCCGACCACCACGCCGGACAGTTCGTGGTCCACCAGCACGGAGCGGTTGCCGGAGTGCCAGTCGAGTGCGATCAGTCCGTGCTGGCCGATCGCCTGCCCGGAGGCCAGGTCCGTCAGGTATTCGTGGATGCCCTGCCCAGCCCCGGCGGCAGCCTGGTGGTATTCCGGCGGGACGCCGTACTTGGTGAACCAGCCGAAGATGTCACCCACTCCCGACTGGCCGGCCTCGTAGCCCCAGAGCCCGTCGACGATGCCCCCGTCCACCACGCCGCACATGCCCGGCACCTCGTGGAGTTCGGCGCCGTTCATGACGTGGCAGGTGGAGGTTCCCATGATGGCCACGAGCTGGCCGGGTTCCACGGCCTTTGCTGCCGGGGCGGTGACGTGCGCGTCTACGTTGCCGACGGCGACGGCGATGCCCTCCGGCAGCCCGGTCCAGGCGGCGGCCTCGGCGGTCAGGTAGCCGGCGGCGTCGCCCAGGCGGCCGATGGTGTGGTCCAGCTTGGTGCTGACGAAGTCCTTGAACTGCGGGTTCAGGGCGGCGAGGAAGTCATCGGACGGGTAGTGGCCGTCCTGGTAGATGCCCTTGTACCCGGCGGTGCAGGCGTTGCGGACGTAGTTGCCGCAGAGCTGCCAGACGATCCAGTCTGCGGCCTCCACCCAGTGGTCCATTTCGGCGTAGGCCTCGGGGTCCTCCTCCAGCAACTGGAGGCCCTTGGCGAACTCCCACTCGGACGAGATCAGCCCGCCGTACCGGGGCAGCCAGGACTCGCCCAGCTCGGCGGCCAGCGAGTTGATGCGGTCGGCCTGGCCCTGTGCGGCGTGGTGGCGCCACAGTTTCACGTAGGCGTGCGGGCGGTTCGCGAAGCCCGGCACCTCGTTCAGCGGGGTGCCGTCAGCCTTGACGGGCACCATGGTGCAGGCCGTGAAGTCCGTGGCGATCCCGACGACGGCGGCCGGGTCGATCCCGGCGTCAGCGATTGCGGCGGGAACAGCATGCCGGAGCACGTCCCGGTAGTCGTTGGGAACCTGCAGTGCCCATTCCCCGGGCAGGCGGGCTGCTCCATTGCCGGCCACGTCTGCCGGAAGCGCCTCGGTGACCACCGCATGCGGGTAGTCGAACACGCCGCTGCCCAGTTCCTTGCCGTCCCGGACCCGCACAACCACGGCCCGGCCGGACAGGGTGCCGTAGTCCACCCCGATGACATAGTTTTCGCTGCCGTCTGCTGTGACGTCCATGAATCCTCCAAATGATGGCCCGCTGCTTATCGGGCTGAAACTATTGTGAGCGCTAACAACTTACTGCGTCAAGTGCCGCTGATCACTGATTTGGGGATCCCTGCCCTCAGGCAGGCGCGGAGGTGCTCCGGCGGACCACGAGCTCGGGTTCCACCACCGTGGTGCTCACCGTGTCACCGTTTGCGATGGCGCTTAGCATCAGGTCCATGCAGCGCCTGCCGAGTTCCTCGAAGTCCTGGCGCACTGTGGTGAGCGGCGGGGTGAAGTAACCCGACTCCGGCTGGTCGTCGAAGCCCACCACGGAGACGTCCTCGGGGACCCGGACGCCGGCCTCATTGAACGCGCGGAGCAACCCCAGGGACATCTGGTCGTTGCCCACGAACAGCGCGGTGGCGGTCCGTTCGGCGGCCAGCTTCCGGCCGATCTCATAGCCGCTGCCCGCGCTCCAGTCCCCCTCGACCACCAGGCTGTCATCCAGCCCGGCCTCACGCAGCGCCGCACTCCAGCCTTCGGCACGCGCCACGGCGTCGATCCAGTCCTGCGGGCCGGCCACGTGGCCGATCCGGCGGTGGCCCTGCTCAATCAAATGCCCGACGGCGAGCTCGGCCCCCCGCTTCTGGTCCACCATGGCGCCGCTCACCGCCTCGCTGCCCAGCGACCCCACGGCCACCACCGGCACGCCGGGGTTCAGCTCGGCCAGTGCCAGGAGCGTCTCGGAATGCGGCACGATCACCACGATGCCGTCCACGGACTGGTCCAGGAAGTGCCGGATGGCATCGAAGATCGCCTCCCGGCTCACCGAGCGGAGGGCCGCGATGCTCACGAAATAGCCGGCGTCGCGCGCGGCCTGCTCCACCCCCAGCAGCGTGTTGGCGGGACCGTACTGTGACAACTCGCTGCCCAGCACGCCGATGGTCTGCGACTTCCGTGTGACCAGGCTCCGGGCCGCGGTGTTGCGTCGGTAGCCAAGCTCGGCGATGGCGGCCTCGACGCGCTCGCGCGTGGCCTTGCTGACGTTGGGATGGTTGTTGATCACCCGGGACACAGTCTGGTGCGAGACACCCGCGCGCTCCGCCACATCCTCAAGCCGGGGCAGCCGGGCATTGCTTTTTGCCATGGGGTAATTGTGCGCGACCCACCGCCCTGAACACGAATGGGCGCAGCACGAACGGACGCGGCCGGACGTAAACTGATGGGAGCAAAGGAGCGCTGGCGATGGACGGCAAAGTTCATCATTCGGGGGGCGGACTATCCGCACGGCACATGCTGACGGGCCTCCTGCTCCTGTTCGCCCTTTTCTTCAGTTACCTGCCCGGCGCCACCCCGGCACGCGCCGTATCGCTCAACGGCCACGACATCTCCTGGCCCCAATGCCCGACGGCGGTGGGCGGCTTTGGCCTGCCGCTTCCGCCGGCGTCGTCCCAGTTCGTGGTGATCGGCCTGACGAAGGGGCTGCCCTTCACGGAGAACCCGTGCCTCGCCAGCCAGGTCACCTGGGCGTCCAGCAACCGCAAGCCGGCGCAGGCCTATACGATGGCGGCCTTCCCCACCGCCGCCCAGCTCGCCACCTACCGGTCGCAGGGGCCGTGGTCCGCAGCCACCCGGGCGGGGCAGCTGTCCAACGTCGGCTACGCGGAGGCGAAGTTCGCGGTTGCCAGCCTGGCGCGGGCCCGGTTTGCGCCGCGCATGGTGTGGATCGACGTCGAACCCCGCCCGGCCCAGCCGTGGCCCACCGCGAGCGCAGCGCAGCAGCGCGAAAACCGGTACATCGTGGAGGGCCTGATGCGCGGGCTGCGCGACTCTGGCTATTCGTATGGCCTGTACTCGTTCGCCTCCGGCTGGGCCAGCATCACCGGCTCCTGGCGCCTCGCCGGCGTTCCGGTGTGGGCCACCGCCGGCCGGCTGGACTTCCCTGGCGAAGCCCAGAACCTCTGCCGCACCGCCAGCTTCTCCGGCGGCCACGTGTACCTGTCCCAGTGGTACGACGACGTTCGGGACTACGACCTCACCTGCGATCCCTACGCCTTCACTACCCTGCCTGTTCCGGCGTCCACCCTGTCCAGGTCGACCGGCGACTTCAACGGCGACTGGAATACGGACAGTCTGGCCCGCGTGACCGCCTCCGGCGAACTGCGGCTGTACCCGGGGAACGGCCACGGCGGCCGGCTGCCCGGCGTGCGGATCGGCACCGGCTGGAACGTGTTCAGCGCCCTTGAGACGCCCGGCGACTTCAACGGCGACGGCCCGCAGGACGTCTTCGCCAGGGAGTCCGCCACCGGGTTCCTGTGGATGTACCGCGGCAACGGCACCGGCGGGTTCCTCCCCCGAATCCGGCTCGGCACCGGCTGGAACAGCTTCAGCGCGATCGTCGGCCCGGGTGACTTCAACGGCGACCAGCGCGTGGACATCCTCGCCCGCGAATCTGCCACCGGCTTCCTCTGGCTGTACCGCGGCAACGGCACCGGGGCATTCCTGCCGCGGATCCGTGTGGGCTCCGGATGGGATGCCTTCAATGCCCTGGTGGGCCCGGGCGACATGAATAACGACGGCGCCGCCGACGTCCTGGCGCGCGAGGCGGCCACCGGCGTCCTGTGGCTGTACCGCGGCAGCGGCACGGGCGGCTGGCTCCCCCGCGTCCGGGTGGGCGTCGGCTGGAACGCCATGACCGCCGTCGTAAGTCCCGGCGACTTCAACGGCGACCGCAACCCGGACCTGCTGGCCCGCGACGCCGCCGGCGTCCTGTGGCTCTATCCCGGCCTGGGCACCGGGCAATTCGCTTCGCGGATGCGCATCAGCGCGGGCTGGAACGGGCTCGCCCCGCTGTTCTAGCCTGGGTTTTTGATCGATCGTTTAACCCGGCGCCTGATCGATCGTTTCACCAAATCGGCCGATTTCCGGCCAATTCCTTTTATTTACTGGGCCGTAGCCTTGGAACGGCCACCCCCTTATACCCATCTTCTTGAGGGGGTATACACGGCATTCGTCCAATGTTTTCCCAACCCCCTGCCCGCACTGTAGTTGCGCGGGGCAACGACAAGCGCAGCCAGCTTCCGCAAGGCCAGGATTTCCCGGTGCAGAAACCGCCGGGAAAAGACCCTGATAAAGCTCGAATACCGGGGCCAGCAGGCCACTCTTTTGCCCCGAAGGAGGCGCGTACCCATGTCAGAAGAAACCGCAACCACAAACGAAGTGCCGACAGACACAGTGCCGACAAACACAGTGTCCCGCCGCAATATCCTGCGGCTCAGCGCGGCCGGAGGTGCCGGCGCGGCCCTCGTGGCCGCCCAGGGCTGGGCGGGCCCGCTGCTCGCGCAGAAAGGACTCCTTTCGCCCGACGGCGCGTTCGGCGCCTCGTCCACCGCCCTCGGCGACCTGTTGTTCTACATTGAGGCATTCCCTACTAGCCCGCTGATCCTGTCGCCGTTCACGGACCACCTGCCCATTCCCAAGGCACTGGCCCCGACTCCGGCAGTGGGGGACGGCTTCACAAAGGGCTACACCGAGTGGAGCGATCCGCCCGGACCCGGCCAGGGCCAGCAGAGCTCCTTCAAGAACGAGCAGCACCAGATCTGGCCCTCCAAGCTGAATTACCCGGACCCGCTCGTCTACAAGATCGACATCCTGCTGCGGCAGCATGCGTTCACCACCTCGCAGGTGCTGCCCATCGACGCGAGCGGCCGCCCGACCATCTCCTTCGACGAGAAGCGCAAGACCTACCCGGCCGGAACCAAACGCACGCTGCCGCTGAGCACCATCTACGGCTTCAACGGGACGTTCCCCGGCCCGATGATCAACGCCGAATACGGCAGGCCGGCACTGGTCCGGTTCGAGAACCACCTGGACGAGAACCCGCTGAACCTGGACCGCCAGGACTTCGGCTCGCCGGACTGGTCCTTCCTGACCCACCTGCACAACGGCCACACGGCGCCGGAGTCCGATGGCAACCCGCACTACAGCATGGTGAGCGGACCCAAGTACGAGGGCTACCTGCCGAAGTCCTTCTGCGACAACCTGTACCTGAACTGGCCCGCCGGCGGCGACGACCGCGAGAAGCAGAGCTTCTTCTGGTTCCACGACCACCGGATGGACCACACGGGCTCCAACGTCTACAAGGGCATGGTGGGCCTCTACCCGATCTATGACCCGAAAAACGGCATGGACATGGGCGATGAGACCCAGGGCCTGCGGCTCCCCGGCGTCCGCAAGAACAACCCGGACGGCTCCTTCGACGTGGACTACGACGTCCCGCTGGCCTTCTACGACTGCCGGCTGGACGACGGCGTCACCATGCACAAGGACATCCACGACGTCCAGAAGGAGTTCCCGGACGCCAAGAACCCGGCCAAGCACCCCGAGTGGTGGGGCAAGACCTTCTACAAGCACTTCCCCAACCACGGGTTCGTGGGCGACATCTTCACCGTGAACGGCACCGCCTACCCGGTCATGGAGGTCAAGCGCCGCAAGTACCGCTTCCGCTTCCTGGACGCGTCCATCGCCCGGATCTACGAGTTCAAGCTGATGAGCTCCACGAAGGGGCCGAAGACCTCGGTCTCGCTCGGCTACAAGGGTGATGAGCTGGAGGGCCAGTACCGGATTCCGGACGGGCAGCAGTGCATGCAGTTCACCCAGATCGCGTCCGACGGCGGCCTGCTGCCGTTCCCGATCAAGCGCGACTCCTTCGAACTGTGGCCGGCCAAGCGGCGCGAAGTGGTCATCGACTTCACGAGGTACCAGGACGGCACCCCCACCACGAAGGGCGACGTCATCTACCTCACCGACGTGATGAAGATGCCCAACGGCCGGATGTGGAGCAACTCATCCCGGTTCGCGCCCGACCCCGCCTACAAGGTTCCGGTGCTCAAGTTCGTGATCGGCGACGACGCCCCCGATGACAGCGTGATCCCGACGGGAATGATGCGTGAGCTCCCGCCGCTGCCGAGCAACTGGCAGACCATGCTGGACAACCGGCTGATCTTCGAGGTGGAGCGCGGCTCCGGCGGCGGCGAAACGGAGTGGCTCATCAACGGCACGCCGTTCACCCCGAACACCGTCGCCACCAGCCTTAAGAACCGCGCAGGCCGCTCGCCGCTGGCCCAGCAGAAGAAGGGCAGTTACAACCTTTGGGAAATCCGCAACGGCGGCGGCGGCTGGGTCCATCCGTTCCACCTGCACATGGAGGAACACCGGGTGGTGATGCGCAACGGCAGGGACGTCACGCGCGGCGGCGACAAGGGCCATCCGGATGATGTGTCACGCGAGGACCTGGTGGCCCTGGATCCCGGCGAGTCGACCATTATCTACCGCGGCTTCCGTGACTTCGTTGGACCGTACGTGGCGCACTGCCACAACCTGGCGCACGAGGACCACGCCATGATGTTCGGGTGGGAGATCACGCCATGACAGCGGTGCCGGCGGGCACCGCCAGCTGGAGCAGCAGCGGGACCGGCGCCCAGGCGCCGGCCCGCCCCGCGGTCCCGTGGCTGACGGTCATCCCGCTGGCGGCGATGATGGCCTACGCCGACGGCTTCTGGATGGTGTCGCTCAGGGGCGCCGTGGGAGCCATCGAACGTACGCAGGAACCGTTCATCAGCTGGCTTCGGGAGTCCGCCCTCCTGGTCCCGCTGTTCGTGGCGGCTGTCATTGCGGCCGTGACGCTGGCACTGCGGTGGTTCGGGCCGGTACTGGCAGGCAAGAAGGCCTTCTTCACCACGGCCCTGCTGATTGCCGCCGCCGGCACCCTGGCCGGGGCCCTCACGCTGGCCGCCAGCCAGGCCTGGGACTACGCCCTGCAGCACGACCTGATGAGCCACCTGCACCATTCAAACTCCGCACAGTCAGTCGATCAGCTTGACCAGTCCTCGCTGGGACTCCAGGTGGCCGCCTTCGGCTACGGCGTCGGCCTGCTGCTGGTCTCCAACATCGTGGTCACCGGGTGGACGGTGGCGATCCGGGGCGGGCGGCTGGACGTCAGCCGCCGGCCGAAGGCGTCCCCCGGGCGTGCTCCCCGCCGGGTGCGGGCCGCCCGTGCCCGGGCTGTCCCCACGGACCTCCGGCTCACGCTGGCCGCGGTGGCACTCTTCGGCTGCGCCGCCATCCACCTGGCCGTCATACCGGACCACCTCAACCACTGGGTGGTGGCCAGCGCCTTCTTCCTCACCCTGGCCATGGCCGAGGTGGCCGCCGGTATCCTGCTGCTGGGCCGGCCGGGGCAGAACGTCCTCGTTGCCATCGCTGCCGCCGCCGTGGTTCCGCTGGCACTGTGGGCTTGGTCCCGCACAACCGGGCTGCCGTTCGGCCCCAACTCCAACGTGGCCGAGCCGTTTGGCCTGGCCGACATGGCAGCGTCCCTCCTCGAGCTCGGCATCCTGGTGATCGCCGTCGTCCTGCTCCGCGCCAGGCGCAGGGATGACACCGGGCCCAGGGATGACACCGGGCCGGAGGGGCGGACGACGGCGTCGGCCCACCTCCGCGCCCTGGCCGTGGTGGCGGTAATCGCCGTCGGATCCCTGGGCGTTGCCGGCGCCGTGCCCGGCTTGCTCGGCGACGTGGACACCTCAGGAAACACCACCCACAGCACCACGCATTAGGCGCGCTTTCAGCTCAATCGAACGACGACGGCGGTCCCCGGTTTTTTGGGGGCCGCCGTCGCCTTACGTGGTGCGCGGCAGCGGTTACAAGCAATTTACATTCCCGAAACCCAAGGCAGTTTCCGGAGTCCTATGTTGTGGGGACAAACGGCATTCGTCCGGGTCTCAGCAAAAATGCCACCCACCGATTTCCTGAGTGGAGTTCGAAATGAACGCTGGAGATGTTGCCTGGATCCTCGCAAGTTCCGCACTGGTGTGCATGATGATTCCCGCTTTGGCCCTCTTCTACGGGGGCATGGTGGGATCGCGCCGGATCCTGAACATGATGATGATGTGCTTTGGCGGGGCGAGCCTTGTGGCCGTCCTGTGGGCACTGTTTGGATACTCGATGGCCTTTGGCAGTTCCGTGAACGGCCTGGGCCTGATCGGGGATGTCACGCAGTACGCAGGCCTCGAGCCAATGCTGCAGGATAATCCCGATGCCGCCCTGCCGGCGGCGCTGTTCACGTCCTTCCAGCTGTTCTTCGCCTGCGTCACCACCGCCCTGGTTGCCGGTGCGGCCGCCGGGCGGATGAAGTTCGGCGCCTGGATGGTGTTCGCCGGCGTGTGGGCCACGCTGGTCTACTTCCCCATCGCGCACTGGGTGTTCGCCTTCAACTCCGCGGACGGCTCGGTGACGGGCGGCTGGATCGCCAACGGCATCAAGGCCATCGACTTCGCCGGCGGAACCGCCGTGCACATGAACGCCGGCGCCGCCGCCCTCGCCCTGGCACTGGTTCTGGGCCGCAGCTCCGGCTGGCCCAAGATGGAACATTCCAAGCCGCACAGCCGTCCCCTGGTGCTGGTGGGCGCCGGCCTGCTCTGGGTGGGCTGGTTCGGGTTCAACGCCGGATCCGCGCTGGCCGCCGGCCATTCGGCCTCGGTGGTGTTCCTCAACACCGCCGTGGCGGCATCCGCCGGCCTGCTCGCCTGGGCCGTCGTTGAACGGATCAGGCACGGCGCCACCACCAGCATGGGTGCCGCATCGGGGCTGGTTTCCGCCCTCGTGGCCATTACGCCCGCCTGCGGCGCGGTCAGCCCGCTGGGTGCCGTGGCCATCGGCGCCATCGCCGGTGCTGTCTGCTCGCTGGCGATCGAATGGAAGTTCCGCCTCGGCTTCGACGACTCGCTCGACGTGGTGGGCGTGCACCTCGTGGGCGGCATCATCGGTACTCTGCTGATCGGCATCTTCGCCACGAGCAGCGCACCCAACGGCGTCAGCGGCCTGCTGTACGGCGGAGGGCTGCGCCAGCTGGGCATCCAGTCAATCGCCACCGTTGCCGTGCTGGCTTACTCCTTCGGCCTGACCTGGGTGATCGCCAAGGTGGTGGACATGACCATGGGCCTGCGCATCCACGAGGAGGACGAACTGCGCGGGATCGACATCGCAGCCCACTCCGAGTTTGCCTACCTGACCGATGAAGACCCCGTGAACCTGGGCGCCTCACCCCGGTCCTGAAGCGGCACCTACGCGGGGTCCCCTGCCAGCACGGACAGGTCCTTGGTGAACGCCAGCGGCCCGATGGTCTCGGGGTCGGCGGCAAGGTCGAACCGGGCCGTGTACCCGGTGTTCAGGTACAGGTACTTGGCCTCCGGCTGGCGCGGGCCCGTGGTGAGGTAGACGCCGCGGTACCCGCGCTCCGCGGCCAGCCGCTCCAGTTCCCCGAGCACCCGGCGGGCCAGTCCCCGCCGCCGGTGGGCGGAGTGCGTCCAGATCCGCTTGAACTCGGCGGTTTCGGCGTCATAGCGGCGGTATGCCCCGCCGGCCACGGACTCGCCGTTCTCCTGGATGATCAGCAGGGCCCCGCCCGGCGCCTCGAATTCCTCGGCCGGGTACCTGTTCAGTTCCTCTTCGGCCGCGCCACGGCCGAAGAGGTCGCCGTAGCGGGTGTCGTACTCGACGGCGAGCTCGTCCAGGAGCGGCCGGACCCGGGGGTCGTGCATGGGCAGTTCGAGGACGGTGAGGGTGGAGGGCGTTGCTTCCAGTTGCATCTTTCAGGCCTTTCCGACGGCGGCAGCGGCGCGGGGCCGGCCGGCGCCGGAGACCGCTTCAAGGATTTTTCTCGCGAGGGCGTCGTTTTCCCGGAACGGCGCCGCGTTGGTGCCGGGCCGGGCAAACGCGCCCGCTCCCCAGCCGGAGGTCCCGGGGCCGATGCCGAACAGGCGGCTCCGGGCCTCACCGCTCCGGCCGACGATCCGGTGGCCCGAGGTGACCAGGAGCCGGCCGGTGGAGTGGCCGCCGTCGGACGTGAGCAGGTGCTGCTCCGCGCCGAGGCCCGTGCCGTGCAGCGAGCGGAGCAGCGGGTTGGCGGAGCGGGCCACGGCGGGGCCGGGCAGCCGCGCCTCGATGAAGGCCTTCGTCCGCAGGCTCACCGGTGACTGAGCGGACGTCGCCACGAACTCGCCGGTGGCGTCGTCGGCGGCAACGGCAAGCCCCGGCCCCAGGAAGTGCAGCAGCCCGGCGCGGTGGACGGCCAGCATTTCGCGCAGCCGGCGGGGCGGCGGGCCGGAATCCACGAAGCTGAAGAACCCGTGCCACCAGCCATGCACGTCCTCCTGTGAGCGGGCGTTCAGCCGTTCGGGCGGAACGATCCCGCCCAGCTCCATGTACACCTTCAGCAGTGCCATGAACAGCGCCAGCGTTTCCGGGTGGTCGGGTCCCGTCCGCAGCTCGAGGTCATGCTCGATGTAGGCGGCCACCGCGTCCTGGACGTCGTCGTGGCCGGAGAAAAGTTGCCCGCTGAACGGCCTGTCGAGCCGTTCGAGGTCCAGGTGCAGCTCCGCGTCCGGCACGGCCGCGGCGACGAGCTCGCTGCGGGCGCTGCTGTACCAATCCACGGCAGCAAACCGCTCAGCAAACTCGTCCCAGCCCAGCGCCACCCGCTCCGGGCTGCCGGTGAACAGCTCCCGGTAGTAGCCGTAGCCGGCGTCCTTGGCGATCAGCGGCCAGAGGTGGGCGCGGAAATCCAGTTCCGTGTGCTCCGCCAGGAGCGCGCCCACGGCGTCTGCCGTGAAGAACCGGGGCGCCGCCGCCGGTTCGCCGCGCAGGGCCACGGAAATCTTGGAGTGGAACGGCACGCCGCGGCGTGA
The DNA here is from genome assembly GCF_046536215.2 of Arthrobacter globiformis. Lineage (GTDB taxonomy): Bacteria > Actinomycetota > Actinomycetes > Actinomycetales > Micrococcaceae > Arthrobacter > Arthrobacter globiformis_E. The sequence goes on from NZ_CM143421.1 coordinate 2,775,151, forward strand.
CCCGGCCCAGAGCCTGGGCTCGGCCCCGGACGGAAGGTAGCGCAGCCCGCCGTCGGACGTCTCTTCAAAACGGCCGCCGCGGCCCTCGGTGAGCAGCACCAGCAGGTCCACGAAGGCCAGTCCCATGCCGGAGACGATGACGTCCTGGCCCGGGGCGATCCGGGAATAGTCGACGTCGGTGGTGTAGCTGGGTGCCGCGTGGAACCCGCCGTGCCGGGCCGCGAAATCGCTCCAGGCGGCGGAGCGGGGATCCGGCTCCGCGTCGGTGTGCCCCAGGGCGGTGATCACGACGTCGGCGTGCAGCGTCGCGCCGCCGGCCAGCCGCACGCTGTACCCGCCGCCGTCCTGTGGTTCGACGCTAACTGGTTCGACGCTGAGCGCGGTGTCGCGGTGGACGGTGACGGTGACGTCGCTGCCGAGGGCGCGGACGGCGCGGCGGTAGAACCACTCAAGGTACTTGCTCTGCAGCTGCCGGGTGGCAAAGGAGCTGCCCGTCAGCGACCGCAGCTGTTCCCGCACGTGTGGCGGCAGAGCGGGCACGTCGGTGATGGAACCGTCGCGCACGCCCGCAGCCCACGCGGCCAGGCCGGGGCCGTCGATGGGCGGTCCCTCGCACAGCACGGAGGAGTCGGTGAACATCGTGACATCCGCCGCGGTGGAGTTCATCATCAGGCCGGGTTCCTGGTCGAAGCGCCAGATCCGACCGGAGCCGGGTTCGTACGGCTCCACGATGTGGATGCGCATAGGGCCGCCCGCGAGCCCCCGCCTGTTGGCCGCGAGCCGTTCGAGGATTCCGGCCGTGCGCGGGCCACCGCCGATGAAAACCACGGATGGGTGCTGCGCTGGCATCGGAAACTCCTGGTGGGAAAGGGCCCCTTGGAAAGGGCCACTGGGGAAGGGCTTGGGCCCTCAATCTAGGGTCTGGACAAACCGCTGGTCGAGGGCGCTGTCACGGCCGTTCACCCCGCGTAATGGCCCGTAAATCGGCGCAAGAATTCGTCTCATGACGCCCCGCTAAGCCGCGTGAACGAATGCAACAGGCGGCTTTGCCCGGCCTTCCGAGCGCACCTAGATTTGCAGCCAACCACCCCAGAAATACCAACCGGAAGAAGCGAGATGGCGCATGAGTTCAGCAGCTACAAGGACGTCCCAGTCCCCCACTGAGGCACCGTCCCCCACTGACACAAAGGCCGCCACTGACGCACCGGCCGCCGGCGCGGCGTCCGCAAGCGGGGCACCGGCGGTGCCGGCCGGCCCCGCCGAACTGCGTGCCGCCGTCGACTACGCCGACTACCGTCTGGTTCCTGCCCGCCGCCCCTGGCGCTGGGTGGGCACCCTAATCGTTGCCCTCGGCGTGGCCGCCGTCGCGTGGTCGCTGGCCACCAACCCGCGCTGGGAATGGGGCGTGGTGGCCCAATGGTTCACCGCCAAGTCCGTGGTGAACGGCCTGGTGGAAACCCTCAAGCTCACCGCCATCTCCGGGGCGCTCGGCTTCATCCTGGGCTTCATCCTGGCCCTCATGCGGCTGTCCGCTTCGCCGCTGCTGGTCTCCGTGTCCTGGACGTTCTCCTGGATCTTCCGGTCCACGCCGCTGCTGGTCCAGATGCTGCTTTGGTACAACCTGGGCTACCTCTACGAGAAGATCAGCCTGGGCATCCCGTTCACGGACATCCGCTTCTTCGAGGCACAGACCACCACCCTGATCAGCCAGTTCGCGGCGGCGGTGCTCGGCCTGACGCTGAACCAGGCCGCCTACTCGGCCGAGATCATCCGCGGCGGCATCCTGTCCGTGGACCAGGGCCAGCTCGAGGCGGCGGCCGCCCTGGGCATCCCCGCCTGGCGCCGGTCCACCCGGATCGTGCTGCCCCAGGCCATGCGCGCCATCCTGCCCACGGCCTTCAACGAGATCATCGGCCTGGTCAAGGGCACCTCGATCGTCTACGTCCTTGCCTACTCAGAGCTCTTCTACACCGTCCAGGTCATCTACAACCGCACCCAGCAGGTCCTGCCGCTGCTGCTCGTGGCCACGCTCTGGTACGTGGTGATCACCTCCGTGCTCAGCGTGTTCCAGTACTACATCGAGCGCCACTACTCCAAGGGCGCCGTCCGCACCCTGCCGCTCACACCGCTGCAGAAGGCCCGGAAGTTCTTCGCCACGCACGCACCGCTCAACACCACCGGAAGGAAGTGACTCCGATGAGCACAACTCTTGAGGCACCCGCCGCCACCCGCGGGCTGGTGGAGATCACCAAGGTCCGGAAGTCGTTTGGTCCCACCGAGGTCCTGAAGGGCATCTCACTGACGGTGGAGCCTGGCGGCGTGGCCGTCATCGTCGGCCCTTCCGGTTCCGGGAAGTCCACCCTGCTGCGCACCATCAACCACCTGGAGAAGGTGGATGCCGGGTTCATCGCCATCGACGGCCAGCTGGTGGGCTACCGGGTCAGGGGCAACAAGCTGCACGAGCTGCCCGAGAAGGACATCCTGAAGCAGCGCACCGAAATCGGGATGGTGTTCCAGAACTTCAACCTGTTTCCGCACCTCACGGCGCTTGAGAACGTGGCCGAGGCGCCGGTCGTCGCGCAGGGGAAGTCACAGGCCGAAGCCCGCGAGCGCGGCCTGGAACTCCTGGACCGGGTGGGCCTGCGGGACCGCGCCGGCGCCTACCCCCGCCAGCTCTCCGGCGGCCAGCAGCAGCGCGTCGCCATCGCCCGGGCGCTGGCGCTGGACCCCAAGATCCTGCTCTTCGACGAGCCCACCTCCGCCCTTGATCCCGAACTGGTCAACGAGGTGCTGGACGTGATCCGCGAGCTGGCCAAGTCCGGGACCACCCTGATCATCGTCACGCACGAGATGGGCTTCGCCCGCGACGTGGCGGACACCGTGGTGTTCATGGACCAGGGCCAGATCGTCGAACAGGGCAAACCCCAGGACATTTTCACCAGCCCGCAGGAAGAACGCACCCGGAGTTTCTTCTCCAAGGTGATCGAGCCCGCCTTCAATATCTAAGGAATTCCCATGGCACTCTCCGCCCCGCCCCGCCCAAGCAGCCCGCGCTTCCGCAGCCGGCGCAGCCTCGCCGCGCTTCCCGCCGTCGTGCTTTCCAGCGCACTGGCCCTGTCCGCTTGCTCCGACCCCGGTGCCTCGGCTGCCGGTTCCGCCACAGGCGGGGCGGCAACGACAGCGGGCCGCAACGGCGTCGTGTACAACACCTCACCGGACCAACAGCGGATCCGCGCCGACAAGGACGCCGCGCTGGCCGCCAAGGTGCCGGCGCTGATCGGCAGGGACGGCAAGCTGACCGTGGCCACCACCGCAGGCTCCATCCCGCTGTCCTTCCACGCCACGGACGACAAGACGCCCATCGGCTCCGAGCTGGACATCGCCCAGCTGGTGGCGGACAAGCTGGGCCTGGAGCTCGACATCCAGGTCACGTCCTGGGAGAACTGGCCGCTGAAGACGCAGTCCGGCGACTTCGAAGCGGTGTTTTCCAACGTGGGCATCAACAAGGACCGGGTAAAGCTTTTCGACTTCGCCAGCTACCGGGCAGCATACATGGGCTTTGAGGCGAAGAAGTCCTCGACCTACAACATCCGGGGCGCGGACGACATCTCCGGCCTGAAGGTTTCCGTAGGCTCGGGCACCAACCAGGAGAAGATCCTGCTGGCCTGGAACAAGGAGCTTGAGGCCAGGGGCAAGGAACCTGCCAGCCTGCAGTACTACTCCTCCGACGCAGACACCATCCTTGCCCTGTCCTCCGGCCGGACCGACCTGAACATCGCGCCCTACCCCTCGACGGTCTACCGGGAAAACACCCGCGACGACCTGAAGATCGTCGGCAAGGTCAACGCCGGCTGGCCGTCGGAGACCCTCGTGGCCGCCACCACGCTCAAGGGCAACGGCCTCGCGCCGGTGATCACCGAGGCTCTGAACTCCGCCATCAAGGACGGCTCCTACGGCAAGGTGCTGGACCGCTGGGGACTGTCCGAGGAAGCCCTGCCCGAATCCAAGACCGTGACCGAGGCCAACTTCGCTTCCACCCGGACGGGGGCTGCTCAGACGGGGGCTTCAAAGTGAAGTTCCAGGTCCTGGACATCATTCCGCACCTGAAGAACCCGGTCACCGGCGAGATCGTGTCCACCGCGGACCGGCTGAACCAGGTGGTGCAGACCGCCCGGCGGGCCGAGGAGCTCGGCTACGACAGCTTCTCCGTGGGAGAGCGGCACGCCGGGGAGTTCATCCCCTCCTCTCCCACCACGGTGCTCGCCGCCATCGCCGCCGTCACCTCCCGGATCCGGCTGCAGACCGGCGTCACAGTCCTGTCCGTGCTGGACCCGGTGCGCGCAGCCGAGGACTACGCCACGATCGACCAGCTCAGCCGCGGCCGGCTGGAACTGGTCATCGGCAAGGGCAACGAGGTGCTGCAGTACCCGCTCTTCGGCCTGGACCTGGCGGACCAGTGGGACCTGCTGGAGGAGAAGTACGCCCTGCTGCGCCGGCTCTGGCGCGAGGAGGACATCACCTGGTCCGGCCGCTTTCGCCCCGCACTCACCGATCCGACCACCACCACGCCCCGCCCCTACGCCGGTTCCCCGCGGATTTGGCACGGGTCTGCTACAACCCTGACGTCCGCGGCGCTGGCAGCCCGCTGGGGCGACCCGCTGTTCACCGCCAACGCCATCCAGCCGCGGGAAAACTACAAGGTGCTCATCGACCACTACGTGGCGGAGTACGAGCGGCACGGCCATGATCCGCGGCACCGCTACCTGGGTTCGGGCAGCGGGGCAGGCGGCGTGTTCATCGCCAGCACCACGCAGGAGGCCAAGCGCCAATACGGCCCTGTGTACGAGGCACTCACGGCCGCGCGCAACGTCCCCGGCAACAACTCGCCGTTCCGGGACATCGACCACGCGGTGTCGGAGGGCCCCGCCCTCGTCGGCAGCCCGGAACAGGTGATCGACAAGATCCTCAGCTACCACGCGCTGTACGGGCACGATCTGCAGTCCATCTCGCTGCCCACCACACTCCCCTTCGAGCAGCAGCTGGAGATCCTGGAGCGGTTCGCGCTCGAGGTCATCCCGGCCGTCCGGGCGTCAGCCCCCACCACGCTCTGGGAGTCCGCGGATCCCTTCGGCGGCCGCCCCGGCTTTGCGGGAGCCACCGAACCGGATGCCGCCTCAGCCGTCACCACCGACCACAGCAACCACAGGAGTCCGAATGCCTACGTCTACGCACACTGAAACCGGCGCCGCCTTCGCCGCCGAATGGGAGCAGTGGCACGCCGCGCATGAGCGCCGCCGTGCCGATCCGCACGGCTTCCTCGCGGTCACCCACCTGCACTGGCTGGGCGCGGAACCTGCCCGGCTCGAGGGTGTTCCGGGCACCTGGAGCGTAAAGGACGACGCCGTCACGGTGGTTCTGGAGGCCGGCGAAAGCCTGCTGCGGGACGGCCGGGAGCTGAACGGCAGCACCGTTGAGAACGGAAGCACCGCCGTCGTTTTCGATCCCATCGCCGAGCGTGAGGGGATCAACCTCGCGGCGGGTCCCGCCGTCGTCGAACTCGCCAAGCGCGGCGGCGAATACATCGTCCGCCCCCGGCACCCGGAGAACCCGCTGCTCAACGGGTACCGCGGCACGCCGGCCTACGCGCCGGACCCGCGCTTCGCCGTCGGGGGCGTGTACGTGGCCTTTGACGAGCCGCGGCCCACAACGGTGGGGGCCGCCGTCGAGGGCATTGTGCACGTGTACGAAGCGCCCGGCGAGATCCGCTTCGAGCTGGACGGCCAGGACCTCACCCTCACGGCCTTCAACGGCCACGCGCCGGGCACCCTGTCCGTACTGTTCACCGACGCCACATCCGGCAGGACCACGTACGCGGCGAACCGCTCGCTCACGGTGGGCGCGCCGGACGCCGACGGCCGCGTGGTCCTGGACTTCAACCGCGCCGTGAACCTGCCGTGCGCCTACACCGACCTCGCCACCTGCCCGCTGCCGCCGGCCGAAAACCGCTTGGCAGTCGCCATCGAAGCGGGCGAACAGAACCCCCACGAAAGGCAGGCCGGACAGTGAGCACCGCAGCCAATTCCTTCCTGGCCATCGAACTCGACGGCGATGGGGCGCACCCCGCCGCCTGGCGCAAGGCCCGGCACACCCCCGCCGAACTGCTCGACGGCACCCGCGTCCGCGCCACGGTGCTGGCCGCCGAATCGGCCGGTTTCCACGTGGCCACGTTCGCGGACGGATCGCTGGCCCCTGCATCTTCCGGGCCCGGCGGCCGCGACATCCCGGGCCGGCTGAACGCGCTGCAACGCGCGGCCTTCGCCGGGCCCGTTACCTCTTCCATCGTGCTGGTCCCCGAGGTGGACACCGTGTACACGGAGCCGTTCCACATCTCCACGCAGCTGGCCAGCCTGGACTATGTGTCCGGCGGCCGCGCCGGGTGGCTGGTGGCGGCGTCGGACCGGGCGGCGGATGCTGCCGCCGTCGGACGTTCTGTTGTCGCCTCTGACGCCGTGGGCCGGGAAGCCGCCGATTCCATCGAGGTCAGCCGCCGGCTCTGGGACTCCTGGGAGGACGACGCTGTGATCCGCGACGTCGCCACCGGCCGGTACATCGATGTCGACAAGCTGCACTATGTGGACTTCGAAAGCACCGGTGCCGCGGAAAGCGACGGCGGCTATTCCGTCAAGGGGCCGTCCATCATTCCCCGTCCGCTGCAGGGCCAGCTGCCGGTCCTGGCGCCGGCCGGCCTGCTGGACGCGGACCAGCTCACTACCGGCGCGGCGGATGCCGTCCTCGTCTCCGCGCCCACGCCCGAGCTGCTGGCAGGCGAGATCGCCGAGGCCCGCGCCGCCGCTCCCGCAGCGGCCATCATCGCCGAGCTCGACATCATCCTCGACGCCCGCGGGCAAAGCGCCGCCGGGCGGCTCGCCGAACTCGATGCGCACACGCCCTGGCAGAGCAGCCGTGCCCGTTTCGTCGGCACCGCAGCGGGGCTCACCGACCTGCTGGCCTCCATTCTGGAGACAGCCGACGGCGTGCGCGTCCTCCCCGCGGTCCTGGACGTGGACCTGGAGGAGCTGGCCCAGCTGGTGCTTCCTGCCCTCCGGCGCCGGGGCCTGCTCGCACCGCAGCAGCCGGGTTCCACCTTCCGGGACCTGCTGGGCCGGCAGCGTCCGTCCAGCCGGCATGCCGGCACACAGAACTAGGGAGAGACCCATGACAGACACACACATCGGCAACGGCTTCGTGCCCTCCGGCCAGCTTCAGCTCGGCATCTTCTTCCAGGGCGTGAACTCGGGCACGGTCTGGAAGTCGCCGGAATCCGGGTCGCAAACGGACTTCGAGTCCTTCCGCCGAATCGCCCAGACCGCGGAACGGGGCCTGTTCGCCGCGTTCTTCCTCGGTGAGGGGCTGCGTCTCCGCGAGCACCTCGGCCGCCCGCACGCGCTGGACGTCGTCGGCCGGCCGGACGCGCAGACCATGCTGGCCGCGTTGGCGTCCGTGACCAGCCGCATCGGACTGGTGGCCACGCAGAACACCACGTACAACGATCCCGCCGACCTGGCACACCGGCTGTCCAGCCTGGACCTGCTCTCCGGCGGCCGCGCGGCCTGGAACGTGGTCACTACGGACAACGCCTGGACGGGTGCGAACTTCCGCCGCGGCGGCTACCTGGACCACGCCGACCGCTACGTCCACGCCGAAGCGTTCGTCAACACGGCCAAGCGGATCTGGGACTCCTGGGAGGACGGCGCCATCGCGTCGAGCCCTGCCGCCCCCGCCTGGGCCGCACCCGGTTCGGCCCGGCCCGTGCACCACGAGGGCAAGCACTACACGGTGGACTACGTGCCCCGGCTGCCGCGCAGCGCCCAGTACCGGCCGGTGCTGTTCCAGGCCGGCGACTCGCCCGAGGGCCGCGACTTCGCTGCCCGGCAGGCCGACGTCATCTTCTCCGCCCACCCGAAGCTCGACGATGCCCTGGACTTCCGCCGCGACATCGTCGAGCGTACGGTCAAGGCCGGCCGCGGCCCGAACGACGTGAAGATCATGCCCGCGAGCGAGTTCATCCTGGCCGCCACCCCGCAGGAAGCACTCGAGAAGAAGGACTGGGTGCGTAGCCTGCAGATCGGCCCCGAGCAGGCCATCGCCTACCTCGAGCAGTTTTGGGGCCGCGAGCTCCAGGCCTACGATCCGGACGGGCCGCTGCCGGACATCGACCCCGTGGTGGAGGAGACCTCCGAAACCCGCGGCAGCGGTTTCCATGGCGCCAAGGCGAAGCAGCTGGCGGACCAGTGGCGGGCCGAGGCCAGGGACAAGGGCCTGAGCATCCGCCAGTTCGTCTCGGCCCGGACCAGCCGCGGGGACTCGAGCTTCACTGGTTCCTATACGGAGGTGGCCGACAGGCTGGCCGAGTACGCCCGCACCGGTGCAGTGGACGGCTTCAACATCTCGCCGTGGCTGATCCCCACCGGCCTGGACGACATCGTCAACCACCTCGTCCCGGCACTGCAGGAGCGCGGCGTCTACCCGACCGAGTACGCGGGCACCACGCTGCGCGAGAACCTCGGCCTGGCGACGCCGGTCCGGCCGGCTGACTCCCATGCGAGCACCGCCGTCGGGAACACCGCCGTCGGACTGGAAGTTTAGGCACGTGGCTGGCGACGGGGGCAGCGACGACCGTGAGCGCGATGCCGAGGCAGCGGCGGCTGCCGCCTGGGCCATCCGGCTCCAGCTGACCGTCCGGGAGCTGCTCCTCTAGAACCCCCATCGATTGCTCCGCAGGTGCCCTTTTCACACTCCAAAACGGCGCCTGCGGAGCAATCGATGGGAGTTTTTCCGCCGGAGTTCAGTGCGCAGCCCCGGCGGGGAGCGCCAATGACAGGAAGTCCTCAATCCAGGGCTGCACCCGGACGTCATCCAGGTGCAGACCGTGCCGGCCGCCGTCGACCTGGATCAGCTGCGAGTCCGGAATCCGCTCCGCCATCATGACGGCGTTGGCAACGGGCGAAAGGGCGTCTTCACTGCCGTGGATGATCAGCGCCGGGGCCTGGATGGCGGGAAGGACGTCCCAGGCATCGTGCAGCCGGCTCGCCCGGAAATGCCGGCTCTTGACCGCCGCAGACGCCTGGACCCGGAAAAACGCCGCAACGGCCGCCGGATTGACCCGCGCCCAGGCGGGGCTGAAGAACAAGGGCGCCATCCGCGCAGGGTCTCCGCTGACGAGGGCTGCGGTGGCGGAAGGATCGCGCCCCACTCCCCCGGCCTCGCCGGCACTCGTCGCCGCCAGGACCAGCGACGCCACCCGGGCAGGGAAGTCCACCGCCATCCACTGGGCGACGCGGCCGCCCATCGAGTGACCGTAGACGTGCGCCTTGGCGACGCCGGCGGCATCGAGAACCGCAACCGCGTCCGCGGCGAAAGCCCGCGTGGTGTAGTTTTCCGGGCGGCCTTCCGTACTGGCGCCGATGCCGCGGTGGTCGAAGCGGATGACCCGGAACGAACGGGCCAGGCCGGCACCACCGGATCCCAGCCGGACATTCCCGTGGCCTGGCCCGCCACCAGCAGCAGGGGTTCGCCCTGGCCTTCCTCTGCCCAGGCGAGCTCCGCACCGTCGGAGGCGACGGCCTTTTTCAACGTCAAGGTCACCTGTTCAATCTACCTGCAGGGGGTCGGGCTGCAGATTAGGCGGGGTGATTGGACCGGGGTGAAGCCACCGTCTAGCGTGAGTCCTATGTCGGCAGCCGATGCTTCAGCGAAATCCAGCAGCAACCCCCTGCTCGTCCTGGCGAAGATCACGTCGATCCTGGATGCCTTCTCGCTCTCCCGGCCGGTGCTCTCGCTGAGCGACATCCGGGAATACACCGGGATGCCCACGTCCACGGTCCAGCGGCTGGTCACGAACCTTACCTCCCAGGGCTTCCTGGACCGGGAGGAGGACGCCTACCGCATCGGCATGCGGATGGCGTACTGGGCGGCGCCGGCCACCCGCGGCATGGAAGTCATCGACGTCCTCAGCCCCTTGCTCAAGACCCTGCGCGACACCACCGGCGAGACCGCCTGCTTCTTCAAGGCGGAGCAGCATTACCGCGTGTGCGTGGCCATGGCGGAAACCCGCCATGCGCTGCGCCGTGAGATGCACCTCGGCAAGGTGCTCCCGCTCTACGCAGGCTCGGCCGGCCGCGTCCTGCTCGCCTGGGATCCCGAGCTCATGGACGCCGTTCTCAAGGATCCGCTGGAACCGATCACCGAGTCCACCATCACCAGTTCCGAGGACCTGGTGAGCGTGGTGAAGCAGACCCGGACAGACGGCTTTGCCATCACGGTGGGTGAGCGGGAGGACGGGGCCTCCGGGCTTTCCGCCCCGGTTTTCGACTCTGCGGCCGGGCTGGTGGGCGCGGTGACCATCAGCGGTCCGACGTTGCGGATGCCGCTGGAAACCTGTGAAGCCTGGGTGGAGCCGCTGCTTGCAGCGGCCGAACACATGACACGGCTGATCGGCGGCCGGTTCCCCGGCGAGGCTTAAACGGCCACCACCGGGATGCTCCGCCCCGAGCGGCGCACCCGTTCCAGGATGGCCGAGATGATTTTGCCCTCCCCGGTCTGCGAATCGAGCCGCCCCTCGCCCACCACGACGGCGTCCGCGGCTTCCAGGTGCAGGTCGAACTGCGCGGCATCCAGGACAGCGTCGGCCCCGGACACAAGAGACGCGCCGAAGTGCGCCCACAGCCCGCCGGACAGGCCGCCCGCCGCCCCGGTGCGCGGCACGCCAGCCGGGTTGCGCGGATACGAGTCCGCCAGTTGCCTGAGCCGCTGTTCCAGCAGTCCGACGTCGGCGGGGCTGGCGCCCTTCTGTGGCCCGAAAATTCGGGGCGCATCCAGGAACGTCGACGTGACATCGGAGAGCACGGTGAGCCGGGCACCCCGGAGGCCGCCGCCGTCGTTTATGGCTTCAATGGCGCCGGCGCCCCCGTCTGTGGTGGCGGAGCCGCCCGCCGCCACCATGACATGTGTGGCGCCGGCGTCCACCGCGGCGGCAACCATCATGCCCGTGCCGTACGTGCTGGCCGACACCGCGTCCCGCGGGCGGCTGCTTGGCACGTTCAGGCCGCTGGCCTGGGCAAGTTCGACGACGGCGGTTCCGTCCGGTGACAGCCCGACGGTCGCCGTGAGCGGCTCACCCCACGGGTTCTGCGCGGCGACGGAAACAGCCGTGGCCCCCAGGCTGCTGCACAGCGCGTCGAACGTACCTTCACCGCCGTCGGCGACGGGCAGCTCTTCCGCCGTCCCGCCGGCGGCACGGATGCCGGCGGCGATGGCCGCTGCCACCTCCGCCGCGGAGTATGTGCCCTTGAAGCTGTCCGGGGCGACCAGGACGGTCATGCGCCGGTAAGGGTATTGACGGCGTGGGGCGGGGTGCGTCCCTCGGCGATGGCGACGGCGTTGAGCGCGCTGAGGCGGGCCATCTCGCTGCGGACCGGGACGGTGGCACTGCCCACGTGCGGCAGCAGCACCGTATTGGGCAGCTCGGCCAGGCCGGGCGCGAGCCGCGGCTCGTCCTCGAACACGTCCAGCCCGGCGCCGGCGATGACCCGGTCCCGGAGCGCCGCGACCAGGGCGGCCTCGTCCACCACCGGCCCGCGGGCGGTGTTGATCAGGATGGCGTCCGGCTTCATCCGCTCCAGCACGGCGCGGTCCACCAGATGCCGGGTCTGGTCGTTGAGCGGCACGTGCAGGGACAGGAAGTCGCTGCGTTCCACGAGTTCATCCCAGGAAACCTGCCGCACCTTGCCGGCGAACTCGCCGAGCTCCCCGTCGCTGACGGGCCGGTGCCCGGGAGGCCGCGGCGCGAAGAGCACCTCCATCCCGAAGCCCAGGGCGCGGCGTGCGGTGGCGCGGGCGATCCGGCCGAAGCCGGCCAGGCCCAGCACCGCGCCGGACACGTCCCGGCCCAGCAGCAGCTCCGGTTCCCAGCCGTGGAACCTGCCGTCCCTCACCAGCCGGTCCGCCTCCACCACCCGCCGGGCGGTGCCGAGGATGAGCAGCATGGCGATGTCCGCCGTCGCATCCGTCAGCACCCCGGGCGTGTTGCCCACCAGGATCCCGTGCCGGGTGGCGGCGTCCACATCGATGTTGTTGTAGCCGACCGCGAAGTTGGACACGCCCTTCACCCGCGCGCGGGCCAGCAGCGGCTCGTCGATGACGTCGCGCAGCTGGGTGAGGACGACGTCGTACTCCCCTGAGGCGCACAGCGCCGCCAGCGTCTCGTAGTCGGGAGGGGACGGCAGCACGGTGACGCTGCCGGCGTCGGACAGCAGCTGCAGCCCCGGGTCCGGGATGGCGGTGGTCACCAGGAAACGGCTGCCCATCCCTACTCGCCTTCCGACGGAATGACCCAGCCGAACGCCGGGGCCTTGGACCTGGCGCCCTGCGCCGCCTTGGAGCGGTTGGGTTCACCCAGTTCGGCGAGCAGCTTCTCGGACAGGACAACGAGGTCCGCGAAGGTTTCCGGAGTCACCCACTCGGGGCGGGTGGCGAACAGGATGTCCTCGCTGGAGGTGTTGCCGCTGGCGCCCGGGGCGAAGGGGCAGCCGCCCAGTCCGCCGAGGGCGCCGTCCACCATGGCGGCGCCGGCCTGGATGGCGGCGAGGGTGTTGGCCACGCCCAGGCCCCAGGTGTCGTGACCGTGATAGACGATCCGCCGGGCCGGGGACTCCGCACGCACGCGCTGGATGAGGCCGGACACCTGGGCGGGGATGGCCTGGCCCAGGGTGTCGCAGAGGACGATGTCCGTGGTTCCCTCCGCGCGGGGGTCGTTGGCGATCGCCAGGATGCGCTGCTCGGGCACGGTTCCTTCAAACGGGCAGGTGAAGGTCGTTGCGATGCACAGCTGGATCTGGCCGTTGACCTCCTGCGCGTACTGCACTGCCTGGGGCAGCGCGGCGAGGCTCTCCTCCGTGGTGCGTCCGATGTTCGCCTGGTTGTGCGAGTCCGACGCCGAGATGCAGTACTGGAAGTTGCGCGCTCCGGCAGCCGAGGCCTTGGCAACGTGGCCGGGGGTGGCCACCCAGATCCAGCACTTGTCCAGCTCCTCGGGCGTGAGGTTCTGGACCACCTCGAGGGTGTTGGCCATGGTGGGGACGAGGTCCGGGCGGGCCATGGAGCCCAGCTCGATGGCCGGCACGCCCAGCCGGAGCAGTTCCCGGACGGTTTCCACCTTCCGTTCGGTGGAGAGGACTTTGCCCGTGAGCTGCAGCCCGTCCCGGAGGGTGACGTCCCGGAGGATGGCGTTGCCCAGGGTCGAGGCGAGATTGGTTTCGTAGTGCTGGTTCATGCCTGGAGCGCCTCCTCGCGGCCGGTGGCCGCTGTGATCTCTGCCGGCTCCATGCCGAGGAGCCCCGAGAGGATTTCTGCCGTGTTTTCGCCCAGGTCCGGGCCGAGGTTCCGGATGGGGAGCGATTCGCTGCCGATCACCGGAACAATTCCCGGGAAGCCGACGCCGGGCAGGACCTCCTCGCCGGTGGAGACGTCGAATTTCTGGACCATGTTGCGGGCAGCGTACTGGCTGTCGTTGCTGATGTCCGCCGCCGTGTAAATGGGCCCGGCCGGAACGCCGGCTGCGTCGAGGGCGGCCAGGGCGTCGGCGGCATCCAGTTCCGCGGTCCAGGCGCCGATGGCATGGTCCAGCTCTTCGCGGCGGTCCCACCGGCCGGCGTTGCTCTGCAGCGCGGGGTCCTCGGCCAGGTCGGGGCGGCCGATGGTCTGCATGTACCGCTGGTAGATCGAGTCACCGTTGCCGGCCACCACGATGCTGGCCCCGTCCCGGCAGATGTAGGCGTTTGACGGCGCGATACCTTCCATCCGGCCGCCCACGCGCCGCCGGTCCACGCCGTAGGCCTGGTAGTCGGGGATCAGGGATTCCATCATGGAGAACATGGCCTCGTTCAGGGCCACGTCGATCACCCGCTCGGTGAGCGGCACAGCGCTGGACGGGTTTCCATTGCCCGCATTCCCGCGCCGCGCTTCACGCTGGTAGAGGCTCATCATCGACCCAAACGCGGCGTACAGGCCGGCGATGGAGTCCCCGATCGAGACGCCGACACGTACAGGTGGCCGGTCGGGGTCCCCGACGAGGTTCCGGAACCCGCCGAACGCTTCGGCGACGGCGGCAAAGCCCGGACGCTCGGACAGCGGACCGGTCTGCCCGAAGGCGGAGATGCGCGTGATGATGAGTTCCGGGTTGGCCTCGTTGAGGACCTCCGGTCCGAGGCCCCACTTCTCCAGCGTTCCCGGGCGGAAGTTTTCCAGCAGGATGTCCGACTTCGCGGCGAGCTTCAGGACCGCCTGCTTGCCGGCCTCGGTCCGCAGGTCCAGCACCACGGACTTCTTGTTGCGGTTGATGGTCCGGTACAGCATGGAGGTGTCGCCCTTGTGCAGCCGCCAATTGCGCAGCTCGTCGCCGGTTCCGGGCCGCTCCACCTTGATAACCTCGGCGCCGAAGTCGGCGAGGAGCCGGCCGGCCGTCGGAGCGGCGATGTAGTTTCCGAGTTCCAGGACGCGGATGCCTTCCAGGGGCGCGATGCGTGGTGGTGTCATGGTGTCTTCTTCTTTCGTGGGCGTACGCCGGAAACGCGCGGTGTTCTCGGGTTCAGCGGGGGTATCAGGTTCGGGGTTCTCAGATTCGATTAGAACAGCAGGCTCATGGGCATGATCAGGAGGATTGCGACGACGGAGGCCACCGAGACGCCGACTGTCACCGACTTCAGCGCACCCCGTACGCTCTGGCCAAGGAGGGACTGCAGGAGCCAGAACGTGTTGCTGGTGACGTGGACCATGAACAGTGAACCGGCGCCGGCGGACAGTGCCAGCAGCACGGGGTCCAGGCCGATGACGGGTGCGATAGGGGCCAGCAGGCCCGCGGCGGTGATGGCGGACAGCGTGACGGAGCCGACGGCGATGTGCAGCAGAGCCGCGATGCCCCAGACCACCAGGAGCGGGGCGACGGTGCTTGCGGAGAAGAAGCCGCCAAGGATGTCGCCGAGGCCTGCCGCTTTTACCGTTGCGGCGAGCGACCCGCCCACGCCGGTGAGGATCAGGATCTGGCCGCTCTCCTTGAAGCCGACGGCGATGGCCTCCTCGACGCGCTTCTGCCCGATGGCGGAGCGGGTGACGAGGCAGGTGCCGATCAGGCCGATCAGCAGGGCGATGACCGGTTCGCCGAGGAGCTGCAGCCAGGGCAGGTCGATCTTCAGGATCTGCAGGATGGCACCGGCCCCGATGAGGAGCAGCGAGGTCAGCAGGGGCGCAAACAGGACAATCAGCGGGAGCTGCTTGGGATCGCGTTCCGCGACGGCGACGCTTCCGGTGGACTGGGCAGCGCTGGGGCCCTCGGTTCCGTTGGTGCCCGGACCGGCGGCGTTGCCGGCGGCAACCGGGCGGCCAGCACCGCCGTCGTACTGGTCCTCTTCACCTTCCCGGTCTTCCTCGGCGACGAAGGTGTGGTCCTCATCCTTGGCCTCGTTCCAGAAGCCGCGGCGGAAGAGGAACGTCATCATGGCGATGGCGATGATGATCGTGGGGATGACCAGCAGCAGGCCGAACAGCAGCATTTTGCCGAGCGGCACGTTGAGGAGGCCTGCCAGGGCCAGCGATGCGACGCCGGGGACCGTGAAGACGATGCCGCATTCGAGGGCGATGGCCATGGCTGTGGCCATGCGTGCCGTGCCGAGCTTGCCGATTTTGGGTGCCAGCTTGCGGGCCAGCGGGGCGGAGATGACGAGCAGGACGTCCAGGAAGATGGACTGCAGCAAGGTTCCGATGGCCAGGCCCATGGTGTAGGGCAGGCGCTTGGGACCGAACGTGTGGAGCAGGTGCTCCACGAGGCGCCGGATGGCTCCGCTTTGGTTAAGGATGGAGCCCATGAGGACGCCGAACGCGATGAGCAGGCCGACGTCCACCATGATGTCGCCAAATCCGGCGGTGATGGTGCTGACGGTCTTCTCCACGCCGAGGCCGACGGCGAGGCCAAGGTATACGGAGCTGACCACCAGGGCGATGACGGGGTTGACTCTGAAACGGACAATGAGCAGCACGGCGGCGAGCACCGCGACGGCTGTGTTGATCAGGACAGCGATGTCTGGCATGAGGGGGAATCCGATCGTTGGGCCTTCCGCACTGAAGGCTTGGGAGCAGGGTCGGGCGTGAGGAGCGACACATTTGCTATTCCCATATTATGGGTTTCAACCCACAATGCAAGATGTTTCGGGCAAGAAAAAGCGCGAACGTACAGTTGTGGCCCCAATTCCCGGGGAAAAGGGGCCACGACTGTACGTTCGGGCTCTGGTTACGGGACCGGGCTCAGGAGGCCCTGGCGTCCTCCCCGCCGCTCCAGTTCAGTGCGGGCTGGGTGTCGACGCTGTTGAAGGTGTAGAGGTGGATGCCCTCTAGTGCAGGTTCCAGTGCCGACAGTTCGGAAACCAGGGACCGTGATGAGTAGCTGCCGGCGTTCAGGAGCCTTCGGGCGAGCGGACCCTTGCGGTTCAGGAACTTCAGCGAGGGACCCACCCCGATCTTGGTGGCCAGCGAGATCAGCTTGGCCCGCGGGACAGCCCCGGCAACGCCGGCCCAGATGGGAAGGTCGACGCCTTCACGGCGCAGCAGTTCGGCATACCAGCCGATCCTGGGCGCCGAAAAGCACATCTGCGTCACCACGTTCGAGGCGAGATGCTGTTTCTCCAGCAGTGCGTCGAGCATCTGCAGCTCGTTGCACTTCGGATGGCCTTCCGGGTATCCGGCGACGCCGATGGCCATGGTCCCGCCGGTCAGGTCGGCGATGTCCTCCATGAGCCGGCCGCTGGTGCCGTAGGGACCTGCCGCCTCCGCAGCATCGCCGCCGATCGCGAAAACCTCCGTGATCCCGGCTGCCCCGCAGTCGCGGAGCAGGCCTGCCAGCTGGGCGCGGCTCCCGAGGCTGTGTGCCGCCAGATGCGGAATCACGTTGTAGCCCAGCTCGCCAAGCCGGACCGAGGCCCGCACGGTGGCTTCAACCCCGTGGTGCGGGAGGCAGGTCACCGTCAGCGTTGAGCCAGCGGGAACGTGCGCCCGGACTTTGGGAATGATGCCGTCCGTGGGGATGATCTCCAGGCGCACAGGCAGTTGGAACGGCGCCGGCAATTGGTTCGGCACAGGCAATGGGTTCGTCATGAGCAACTCCAGGTCTGGTTGGGCATGTCAGCGGAGGATGACCGTGCGGTTTCCGGACAGGATGATTCTTCCTTCGGCGTGCCAGCGCACAGCGTTTGTCAGGGCCTTGCACTCGGCATCCTTGCCCACGGACACCAGGTCCGCGGGCGTGTAAGTGTGGTCCACTTCGATCACCTGCTGCGCAATGATCGGCCCCTCATCAAGCTCCGAATTCACGTAGTGTGCCGTGGCCCCCACCGTCTTCACTCCACGCTCATGCGCCTGGTGGTACGGTTTGGCGCCCTTGAAGCTGGGCAGGAACGAATGGTGGATATTGATGGCCTTGCCGGCGAGCCGGGCGGTGGCAGAGTCGCTGAGGACCTGCATGTAGCGGGCCAAAACCACCAGTTCGACGGCGGACGCGTCCACCAGTTCCAGGAGCTTGGCTTCCGCTTCGGGTTTGGTCTCCGGCGTCACGGGGATGTGGTGGAACGGGACCCCGTGCCAGGCCGCGAGCCCCTCCAGGTCGGGGTGGTTGGACACCACGGCCGCGATCTCCACCGGCAGTTCTCCGCTGCGGGCGCGGACCAGGAGGTCGTTGAGGCAGTGATCGTACCGGGACACCATCACCAGGATCCGCTGCCTGCGGCCATGGCGCTCCAGGCGCCAGTCCATGCCCCACTGTCCCGCCAGCGGCGCGAAGCTGTCCCGGAGCTGTTCGACGGCGGCGGCGTCACCCGCCGCGTTACCCGTGATGTCACCCGCCGTGTCACCCGTTGCGGCGAAGTGGACCCGCATGAAGAAGTGCCCGGCGGTGCGGTCGCCAAACTGCTTGAGGTCAACGATGTAGCACTCCTGCCTGAGCAGGAAGTCAGCAACGGACTGGACGATTCCCAGGGCATCCGGGCAATGGAAGGTGAGCACAAACTCACTGTCCGTCGCGGGAGTCCGGGCCCCGCGGACCTGGCGTTCCGCCGTCGGCCGTTCCTCTGTCCTGATCATCCCTGAACGCTTTCCTTCTCCTCGAGGCGCCCGCCGGCGTGCTCGCGGGCGGCGGTCTCCTCAGCCTGCAGCTCCTCCTGGAACGCGGCGTAGCGGGCCAGGTGGGCAGGCCGGCGGCGCAGAACCAGCCAGGCCGCACCGAGCAGGACGAACCAGACGGGCGTGACCAGCAGCGCGGTCAGGGTGTCCGGCTGGGTAGTCAGGGTCCACAGGACGAAGGCGAAGAACGCGAAGACCACCCACACCATGGGAATGCCGCCGGGCATCTTGAACCTGGAGGCGTCGTGCAGGTGCGGCCGGCGGCGCCGGAAGGCGATGTAGCTGGCGAGGATGATCGACCAGACGAAGACGAAGCAGACCGCGGAAACGGTCGTGACCATGTCGAACGCCTTGCCGACGTCCTGGCCGGCGTACATGAGCACCACGCCGGAGAGCAGCAGCACGCAGGACAGGAACAGGGCGTTGTTGGGGACCTTGCGGCGGGACAGGCTGCCGAAGGCGGCCGGTGCGTCGCCTTCCTGGGCCAGGCCGTAGACCATGCGCGAGGTGGAGTAGATCCCGGAGTTGGCCGAGGACATGGCAGAGGTCAGCACCACGAGGTTGACCACCGTGGCAGCGGCCCCGAGTCCGGCCAGCGAGAACATCGCGATGAACGGGCTGTGGCCGGCGGCGAACTGGGTCCAGGGTGTGACGGACATCAGGATGATGAGGGCGCCCACGTAGAAGAGCAGGACGCGGACCGGGATGGAGTTGATGGCTTTGGGGAGGTTCTTCTCGGGGTTCTTGGCCTCGGCCGCCGTGGTGCCCACCAGTTCAATGCCCACAAAGGCGAACACGGCAATCTGGAAACCGGCCACGAAGCCCATGAACTCGTTGGGGAAGAAGCCGCCGTGGCTCCACAGGTTGGTGAAGCTCGCCTGCCCGGCGTCGCTCTGGAACCCGGTGAGGATCATGAACATGCCCACTACGATCAGGGCGGCGATGGCGATGATCTTGATGAGGGCAAACCAGAATTCGGTCTCGCCGAACGCCTTAACGGTGGTCAGGTTCAGCAGCAGCAGGACGGCCACGGTCGCCAGACCCGGGATCCAGAGCGGCAGTCCCGGCCAGAGCTCCCGGGAGTACCCTGCGATGGCGATGACGTCCGCGATTCCGGTGATCACCCAGCAAAACCAGTAGGTCCAGCCGGTGAAGAACCCCGCCCACGGCCCCAGCAGGTCGGCAGCGAAATCGCTGAAGGACTTGTAGTTCAAGTTGCTCAGCAGCAGCTCACCCATGGCGCGCATGACGAAAAAGAGCATGAAGCCGATGATCATGTACACGAAGATCACGGACGGTCCGGCCGCGGAAATCGTTTTGCCGGAGCCCATGAACAGGCCCGTGCCGATGGCTCCGCCGATGGCGATGAGCTGGATGTGCCGGTTGCTCAGCTGCCGCTCCAGGCGGGGAGCCTCACCGGCCGACGAACTGGCTGGGGAGGCAGGAGGATGAATCGTCATAAGGAACTCCATCGTTCAAGTGGCCCTGGATGGCCACACTGATTCGGTTCCTCCCCGCTCTGTATGGGACCTGAGAGATTCCGCGGACATGGTCTTCCGCTTGCACCGTCGGTGAGACAGGACGTGCCTGCCTGCTTTCCAGAGTTGCCTCGCCGCGGCGGTACGTGGGCCTGAGAGTTTCCTGGGGAGGGTTTGCTCCTACGGCGCCTGCTGAACGTACCGGCAGGGCTCTCCCGCCGCAGATCGTAAGCATTTTCAGTTATGTCGAGAAAAAATTGTCCGTGCCGGCGGCTGCCGTCCGTCCGGTCCGGGCCGGTCGGCGTAGCCCCGCTGGCCACCGGATCAGTGTGGTCTCGGTCACGAAGAAATGTCAAACGGGCCCCGGATTTGGCATGCGCGGAATTGTCCTGTAGCTTGTGAGCCGAATCACCCACATCTTCATAGCCTTTCGAACCGTGGCGGGAGAGTCCTCCCAGTAACCACCGGGCAGGCGCCGTAGGAGCAAATCCTCCCCAGGAATCTCTCAGGCCCCCGTACCGCCGCGGCTAGGCAACTCTGGAAAGCAGTTCGGGCAACCGGGCTCACCGACGGTGCAAGCGGAGCTCCCTGTCCGCGGAATCTCTCAGGTCCAATACAGAGCGGGGAGGAACCCAATCCATGCCGTGCCACCCGTGGCCGGCCAGACCTGGAGTTCCTCATGACGATTCAATCGCTTCCATCAACGTTTGCCGACCGGCATATCGGCGCCCGCCGCCAGGCCGATATCGACACCATGCTCAAGAACGTCGGCTACGACTCGGTCGATGGCCTCGTTGATACCGCCGTTCCGGCGTCCATCCGCCAGGACAACGCTCTCCGCCTCACCGCTGCGCTGAGCGAGGTTGAGGTCCTGGCCGAGCTCCGCCGCCTGGCAGCCAGGAACAAGACCGCCGTCCAGATGATCGGCCAGGGCTACTACGACACCGTGACGCCGCCGGTCATCCGCCGCAACGTCCTCGAAGCGCCAGCCTGGTACACCGCGTACACCCCGTACCAGCCGGAGATCTCGCAGGGCCGGCTCGAGGCGCTGCTGAACTTCCAGACCATGGTCCAGGACCTGACGGCGCTGCCGGTCGCCAACGCATCCCTGCTGGATGAAGCCACCGCCGTGGCCGAGGCCGTGCTCCTGATGCGCCGGGCCAATAAGAACAAGGACGCCAAGGACGGCAGGACGGTCCTGGACGCCGACTGCCTCCCGCAGACCATCGCCGTCGTCAGGGGCCGCGCCGAGGCGCTCGGTTTTGAGGTGGAGGTCGCGGACCTTTCCCAGGGACTGCCCGACGGCGACATCAACGGCGTCGTTCTCCAGCAGCCGGGCGTCTCGGGCCGGGTGTGGGACCAGTCAGGCGTCATCGCCGCCGCCAAGGAACGCGGTGCGCTGGTGACGGTGGCCGCCGACCTGCTGGCCCTGACCCTGATCACGCCTCCGGGCGAGCAGGGCGCCGACATCGCGGTCGGAACTGCCCAGCGCTTTGGCGTTCCGCTGTTCTTCGGCGGCCCGCACGCGGCCTACATGGCGGTGCGCACGGGCATGGAGCGCACGCTCCCGGGCCGCATCGTGGGTGTCTCCAAGGACAACGCCGGCGCCCCCGCCTACCGCCTGGCGCTGCAGACCCGCGAGCAGCACATCCGCCGCGAGAAGGCGACCTCCAACATCTGCACCGCCCAGGCGCTGCTCGCCATCGTCTCCTCGTTCTACGCCGTCTACCACGGCCCCGACGGCCTTAAGGCCATCGCCGAGTCCGTCCACACCAACGCCCGGATCCTCGCCACCGCGCTCAAAACTGCCGGCCGGGAACTCGTCAGCGAGTCCTTCTTCGACACGCTCACCGTGCGCGTGCCCGGCAAGGCCACCAAGGTCATCACCGCTGCCGAGGCCCGCGGCATCAACCTTCGCCTCATCGACGCGGACACCGTGGGTGTTTCCGTTGATGAGACGACGACGGCGGACGTGCTGTCCGCGGTGGCCGTGGCCTTTGGCGCCGGTCCCGTCGGGGACGCAGCGGGCTTTGAACTTCCCGAAGCCGTCCTGCGCTCCTCCGGCTACCTGCAGCACCCGGTGTTCAACACGCACCGCTCCGAAACCCAGCTGCTGCGCTACATCCGCAAGCTCTCCGACCGCGACCTGGCCCTGGACCGGACCATGATCCCGCTGGGCTCGTGCACCATGAAGCTGAACGCGACGGCTGAAATGGAGGCCATCTCCTGGCCGGAGTTCGCCTCGATCCACCCGTTCGCCCCGGACTCCCAGACCCAGGGCTGGCGCGAACTCATCGATGGTTTGGAAGCCGACCTCGCCGAGATCACCGGCTACGACCAGGTGTCCATCCAGCCGAACGCCGGGTCCCAGGGCGAGCTCGCCGGACTTTTGGCGATCCGCGGCTACCACCTCTCCCGCGGCGATGAGCAGCGCAACGTCTGCCTGATCCCGGCGTCGGCGCACGGCACCAACGCGGCCTCGGCCGTGCTGGCCGGCATGAAGGTGGTTGTGGTGGCCACCGCCGCCGACGGCACCATCGACCATACGGACCTGTACGCGAAGATCGAGGCACACAAGGACGTTCTCTCGGCGATCATGATCACCTACCCGTCCACCCACGGGGTGTACGACGGTGACGTCCGCGAGGTCTGCGATGCCATCCACGCGGCCGGCGGCCAGGTTTACGTGGACGGGGCGAACCTGAACGCGCTCGTGGGCCTGGCGCAGCCGGGCAAGTTCGGCGGCGACGTCTCGCACCTGAACCTGCACAAGACGTTCTGCATCCCGCACGGCGGCGGCGGGCCCGGCGTCGGGCCTGTTGCCGTGAAGGCGCACCTTGCCCCGTTCCTGCCGGGGGATGCCAACAAGGCCGCCCCTGAAGCAGGGCACGGCGTTGCCATTTCCGCTTCCCGGTTCGGTTCGGCCGGCGTGCTGCCGATCTCATGGGCCTACGTGAAGCTGATGGGCGGCGAAGGTCTGACCGAGGCCACCAAGTCGGCGCTGCTCGCGGCGAACTACGTCGCGTCGCGGCTGAACGAGTTCTTCCCGGTCCTCTACACGGGAGACAGCGGGCTGGTGGCGCACGAATGCATCCTGGACCTGCGCGAGCTCACGGCCCGCACCGGCGTGACCGCCGAGGACGTGGCCAAGCGCCTGATCGACTTCGGTTTCCACGCTCCGACCCTGGCGTTCCCGGTGGCGGGCACGCTGATGGTGGAGCCCACCGAGTCCGAGGACCTTGCCGAGATCGACCGGTTCATCGACGCGATGATCACCATCCACGCCGAGATCGAGCAGGTCGCCAACGGCGACTTCACCGTGGAGACCTCCCCGCTGCGCAACGCACCCCACACGGCAGCCGCCGTCGTCAGTTCCAGCTGGGAGCGCTCCTACCCGCGCGAGCAGGCCGCCTTCCCCGTTCCGTCGCTCCGGCAGGACAAGTACTTCCCGCCGGTGGGCCGCATCGACGGCGCCGCAGGCGACCGGAACCTGGTCTGCTCCTGCCCTCCGATCGAATCTTTTGAGATCTCGACAAGCTCAATCACCGGATTGGAAGACTGACCAATGGCCGAGAACTACACCGCCCTCTACGACCAGCACAAGAAAGCCGGCGCCTCCTTCACCGACTTCGGCGGCTGGCAGATGCCGCTGAAGTACACCTCCGAGCTCGCCGAACACCACGCCGTCCGCAACGCAGCCGGCCTGTTCGATCTCTCCCACATGGGCGAAATCCGGGTCACCGGTCCGGATGCCGGGGCCTTCCTGGACTACGCCCTGGCCGGCAGGCTGTCCGCCCTCGCCGTCGGCAAGGCCAAGTATTCGCTGATTTGCGACGCCGACGGCGGCATCATCGACGACCTGATTTCGTACCGCCGCGGGGAGGAAAAGTACCTGGTGGTCCCCAACGCCGGCAATGCAACGAAGGTGGCCGCCGCCCTCGCCGAGCGGGCCGGGAACTTCGACGTCGCCGTCGAGGACGTTTCCGGCGACATCTCGCTGATCGCGGTGCAGGGGCCCAACGCGGAAGCGATCCTGCTCCGGCTCGTCCCGGCCGGTCAGCACTCCCTGGTGACCGAACTGAAGTACTACGCCGCCGTCGAGGTGGGGATCACAGTCAACGGCACTGTCCAGACCCTGCTGCTGGCCCGCACGGGCTACACGGGTGAGGACGGCTTCGAAATCTACGTGCCCAACGAGGACGCGGCGGGACTGTGGGAGTCCCTTCTGGACGCCGGCGCCGGACACGGGCTGATCCCGGCGGGCCTGGCCTGCCGCGACTCGCTGCGCCTGGAGGCCGGGATGCCGCTCTACGGCAACGAGCTCTCGCGCCGCGTCAACGCCTACGCGGCGGGGCTGGGCCCGGTGGTTTCGCTGGCCAAGGAAAGCGACTTCGTGGGCAAGGAGGCGCTGGCCGCACTCAAGGCGGCCGGCGTCGGTTCCGCCATTGGCCAGAAGCTCGTGGGCCTCAAGGGCCTGGGCCGGCGCGCCGCCCGCGGCCACTACCCGGTCCTCAAGGACGGCACGCTGGTCGGCGAGGTCACGTCCGGCCAGCCCTCCCCCACCCTCGGCTACCCGGTGGCGATGGCATATGTCGACGTCGAACACGCCTCGGTCGGCACCGTCCTCGATGTGGACCTCCGCGGCAAAGCGGAGCGCTTCGAGGTCGTCGCCCTGCCGTTCTACAAGCGCACCAAGTAACCCAGGTTTCGACACGTAAAGGAATTGATATGAGCAAAGTTGTTGCTGAACTGAAGTACTCCGCCGAGCACGAATGGGTTGCCTCTGACGGCTCGGGACCGGTGGGGATCGGCATTTCTGCTGTGGCCGCCGACGCCCTGGGCGACATCGTGTACGTTGACCTGCCCGAGGTCGGCTCCACTGTCACGGCGGGCGAAACCTGCGGCGAGGTGGAATCCACCAAGTCCGTCTCCGACCTCTACGCACCGGTCACCGGTGAGGTAACCGAGATCAACGACGGCGTCGTCGCGGACCCGGCCCTGATCAACAGCGACCCCTACGGTGCCGGCTGGCTGTTCAAGGTGGCCGTCACCGACGAGGGCCCGCTGATGTCGGCCGAAGAATACGCAGCAGCAAACGGCGGCGAACTCTAGCCCCAGCTCAAGGCTGGAGTTTTTGTCCAGATATCGCGATTTCGAGGCCCTTTTGCGGCCATTATCTGGACAAAAACTCCACCCGCAGCACCTCAAACCCTCCCCAGCCCGAACCGACCACAACTATCCAGTTAGGAACCGACCATGGCTGTTGGCGTCTTTGACCTCTTCTCGATCGGTATTGGCCCGTCCTCCTCGCACACCGTTGGACCCATGCGGGCCGCGGCGGTGTTTGCGGAGGAGCTGAAGGCCTCGGGGAACCTGGCGGAGGTGGCAGCGCTGCGGGTGGACCTGTACGGCTCGCTTGCGGCCACCGGGCACGGGCACGGCACCATGACGGCGGTCCTGCTGGGCCTGGAGGGGTACGCTGATCCTGCCCGATGAGGTTGAGGAGCGGCTGGCGTCGATCGCCGAGACCGGGACCCTGCAGCTGGCCGGGTCCGTGCCGCTGCCATACGGGGTCGAAGACATGGTGCTGCGTCCGCTGACGGTGCTGCCCCGGCACACCAACGGCATGACCTTTACGGTTTTTGATGCGGCCGGCTCCGAGCTCCGGAAGGCGACGTTCTTCTCCGTGGGCGGCGGGTTCATTGTCCGCGAGGGCGAGGAAGAGGCCGCGCAGCAGGAACTGGATGAGTCCAAGAAGGAGCTGCCGCTGCCGTTCCGGACCGCCGCGGAACTGCTCAAGCACTGCCAAAACACCTCCCTCAGCATCAGCGAAGTGATGATGGTCAACGAAGAGGACAGCCGGAGTGCCGGGGACATCAGGGAAGGCCTGCTGCACATCTACTCGGTGATGGAAGGCTGCGTCGAAGTCAGCCTGAAGCGTGAGGGGCTGCTGCCGGGCGGGCTGAAGGTCCGCCGTCGTGCTCCCGACTGGCACGAACGCCTCCTGAAGGAGGACAAGGACCGGGACCCGAAGTACTGGCAGGAATGGGTAAACCTGGTCGCGCTGGCGGTCAACGAGGAGAACGCCTCCGGCGGCCGGGTGGTCACCGCTCCGACGAACGGCGCCGCCGGGATCATCCCCGCCGTCCTCTACTACGCGCTGCACTTCGCGCCGGGCATGGATAAGGCGACCCAGGAAGACCGCGACGACGTCGTGGTCAAGTTCCTGCTCGCCGCCGGTGCCGTCGGGGTGCTGTACAAGGAACAGGCGTCCATTTCCGGGGCGGAGGTGGGCTGCCAGGGCGAGGTGGGGTCGGCGTCGTCGATGGCCGCTGCCGGGCTCGCCGAGGTCATGGGCGGCACGCCCGCGCAGGTGGAGAACGCCGCCGAGATTGCCATGGAACATAACCTGGGCCTGACCTGCGACCCGATCGGCGGCCTGGTCCAGGTGCCGTGCATCGAGCGGAACGCGATCGCCGCGGCGAAGGCGATCAACGCGGCCAAGATGGCGCTGTGGGGCGACGGCTCGCACCGGGTTTCGTTGGATGAGGTCATCGTGACGATGCGCGAGACCGGCAAGGACATGAGCTCCAAATACAAGGAAACCGCCATGGGCGGCCTGGCGGTCAACGTCGTGGCCTGCTGATTCAGTACTTAAGGGAAAGAGAACAATGACACTGGCACCTGAAGGCCGGAAAATGCTGCGGATCGAGCAGCGCAATGCGGCCACCCCGGTGGAACGCAAACCGGACTGGATCAAGGCCAAGGTCCAGATGGGCCCGGAGTTCGTCGGCCTGAAAAACCTGGTCAAGAAGGAAGGCCTGCACACCGTCTGCGAAGAGGCCGGCTGTCCCAACATCTTCGAATGCTGGGAAGACAAGGAAGCCACCTTCCTCATCGGCGGCTCCGAATGCACCCGCCGCTGCGACTTCTGCCAGATCGACACCGGCAAACCCTCCCCCGTCGACCGGTTCGAACCCACCAAGGTCGCCCGCTCCGTCCAGGCCATGCAGCTGCGCTACGCGACCGTCACCGGCGTCGCCCGCGACGACCTCGAGGACGAAGGCGTCTGGCTCTACGCCGAAACGGTCCGCAAGATCCACGAACTGAACCCCGGCACCGGCGTTGAACTCCTCATCCCGGACTTCTCCGGCAACCCCGAGCACATCAAGGCGATCTGCGACTCCAAACCCGAAGTGTTCGCGCACAACGTCGAAACCGTGCCCCGGATCTTCAAGCGCATCCGCCCCGCGTTCCGCTACGAACGCTCACTGGACGTCATCACCCAGGGCCGGAACCTGGGCATGGTCACCAAATCCAACCTCATCCTGGGCATGGGCGAAACCCGGCAAGAGATCTCCGAAGCCCTGGCCGACCTGCACCAGGCCGGCTGCGACCTGATCACCATCACCCAGTACCTCCGCCCGAGCGAACGGCACCTCCCCGTGGACCGCTGGGTCAAACCCCAGGAATTCGTCGACCTCCAGCACGAAGCCGAAAAACTCGGGTTCCTCGGCGTCATGTCCGGCCCCCTGGTCCGCTCCTCCTACCGCGCCGGCCGGCTCTGGGCCACCGCCATGCGCAAAAAAGGACGCGACATCCCCGCCGAACTCGCCCACATCGCCGACGGCATCCAGGACTCCGGAACCACCCGCCAGGAAGCCAGCTCCCTGCTCGCGAGGCCCGCCTGACCTCCGGCCTGACCCGGCCCTGACCCGGCCCTGACCCGGCCCTGACCCGGGGTATAGCGTTGGTTGCATGACGGCAACCTACCGGTACGACGTGGACGTCCTGCACCTTCTCGTTTCGCCGGCGCACGCCTACTTCGGCCGTGCGCGTGACGGCGCCGCTGATGTTCCGACGGCGGATTCCGACCGGGTTGAGGTTGTGGCGGGCAAGGGCATCGTGGGGGACCGCTTCTTCGGCAAGGCCGCGCACATGGACGCTGCAGTCACGCTATTCGCCGTCGAGGCCCTCGAGGCGATGGCCGCGGAACTCGACGCCGGACCGTTCGACCCCCTCCTGACCCGGCGCAACGTGATCCTCCGGGGTGCGCACCTGGCCCCGCTCCTGGGCCAGGACTTCGCGCTGGAATCCCAGGGCGATGTGGTGCGGTTCAGGGGCGGCCGGCCCGCCCACCCCTGCGCGTGGATGGACCGCATGCTCGCGCCCGGCGCCCATGCCGCCATGCGCGGGCGCGGCGGCATGCGCTGCCGGGCACTGTCCGACGGCGTGCTGCACCGCGGGCCGGCCGTCCTGGTCAGCCCGGTGCCACTGGAGCCCGACCAGGCGGGCATTCCAAGCGTGCTCCGGCCGGGCCGGCTGCCGTAAAGGACGACGGCGGGCCAGCGAACACTGCTGCCGTTACCGCTGCGCGTTCTCGAGGGCGGCCAGATGCTCGGGGCGGACCGCGGCGGCGCGCTGCTGGTAGTCCGGGTGCTTGCGCAGCCAGAGCTTGACGTACGGGCAAACGGGAACGACGGCGATCCCGGCGTCCAGGGTATCGTCCAGCGCTTCCTGGACCAGGCGGGCGGCCAGGCCCTGCCCGGCGTACTCCTCGCTGACGGTCGTGTGGTAGAAAATCCGCTCGGGCCCCTGTCCCCCGTCATAGGGCAGGTAGTGCGCTTTTCCGATGACCTTGTCGCTGTCGCTGAGCTCGTAGCGGCGGCGCTGCGGGACGTTCCGGACGGTCAGGGTTGTTGCTTGTTCCAATGGTCTCCTCCTGGATGGTCTATTAGCCGCGCGGCCGAAGCCGGGCGTTGGGCAGTGCTGGGGCAGGCAGTGGCGCCGGATACCCTTCCGGGAAGGGCCCGAAGCGGGGGAACGGGGCACCGTCCGGGTAGGTATCCTCCCGAGGAGGGTCGGCTGGCTCGGCGCCGATCTCTGCCTGCCAGGCCGCACGGTAGGCGACCACTTCCTCGTGGGTGCGCCCGACGAAGTTCCACCACATGACGATCCGTTCACCGAGCGGCTCTCCGCCGAGGATCAGCAACCGGGCCGGCGCCTGCCCGGCCTCCAGGGCAATCCTGGTCCGGCCGGGGCGCAGGTAATGCAGGTGGTCCACCGCCATGGCCGTCCCGTCGAGGGAAACGTCACCGGTGTCGAGCAGGATTCCATGTTCAAAGGACGGGTCCAGGTCCAGGTCAAGCCGTCCGCCGGCGTGCAGCACCGCCTCGGCACCCAGCAGCGGCGGTGTGTAGGTGTTGACGGGCGAGGACGACCCTGCCAGCGAGCCGAGGAAGACACGCAACTCGCTGCCCTCTCCGTGCACCGGCTCCGGCGCATAGTGCTGGAAAGTCGGGGCCATGTTCCGGGTTTCCTCGGGTAGGGCGTACCAAAGCTGCGCGCCATGGAGTACGCCGGTGTCCGGGGTGGAGAACTCCTGATGGGAAATCCCCCGTCCGGCGATCATGAGGTTGACTTGTCCGGGACGGACAATCGCCTCGTACCCCGCCGAGTCGCGATGGGCCACGTTGCCGGTGAAGAGCCAGCTCACCGTCGCCAGGCCGGTGTGGGGATGGCGCGGGACTCTCATGCCGCCCGACTCCGGGACGAGGTCCGGGCCGTAGTGGTCCAGGAAGCACCAGGCACCGATGAGGCTGCGCTGCTTTTGGGGCAGGGTCCGGCGCACCGGCATGGCCCGCGGCCCGCCCAGGGGAACGCTCCGGGGGGCCAGGAATTCCACCGCTTCCGCGTGGTCCCCCTCGGTGCAGACGATCTCCTCGGGGAAGGTTTCCAGATTGCTCATGCCGGCTCAGATTCATCCAGGAAAAACGGGTCGAGCATGGGACTCCTTAGCAGGCCTCGCACCGGCGGCCCGACGCCGTCGAACGGATATTTCATGCATTTGCATACACTTTATCCGGTTTCAGTACCTCGTCAAACCTACAGGGTTGGGGCGCGAAATAAACCCCGAAATTTTGTTGACGCTTCAAATCCATGGAAGGACACTGGGTGGAGCTGCGAAGGACCGCAGTGCGTGTCTCGCCCAATAGAGGAAGAAGAACACAATGGCTGACATCACCATCATCGGAACCGGCAACATGGCCCGCGGGCTCGCGACCCGTGCGATTGCAGGCGGCAAGAGTGTCCAGCTGCTCGCCCACGAGGACAAGGCCAAAGCCGATGCCCTCGCGGCCGAGCTCGGGGGCCAGGTGACCACCGGCGTGGTGGGCGACGAGCTCAGCGGCGCCGTCGTGATTCCCGCCGTCTACTACGATCCCGCCAAGGCCGTCGTGGCCAAATACGGCAGCGCACTGGACGGCAAGGTGTACGTGGACATCACCAACCCGGTGGACATGTCCACTTTCGAAGGCCTCAGCGTCCCCGAGGGCAGCTCCGCGGCCGAAGAGCTCCAGAAATCCACCGGAGCCAAAGTGGTCAAGGCCTTCAACACCACCTTCGCCGGAACGCTGGCTACCG
Source organism: Arthrobacter globiformis (assembly GCF_046536215.2). GTDB lineage: Bacteria > Actinomycetota > Actinomycetes > Actinomycetales > Micrococcaceae > Arthrobacter > Arthrobacter globiformis_E. Next base: position 2,805,270 of record NZ_CM143421.1, read on the forward strand.
GCGACGTCGCCGGCCAGCAGCTCGACGTCCTCATCGCCGGTGACGACGATGACGCAGTGCGGGCCGTGGCGGAGTTTGCTTCGGCAGGCGGCCTTCGGCCGGTCGTCGTCGGCCCCCAGCGCCGGGCCCGCCAGCTCGAACAGGCCGGGTTCCTGCACATACTGCTCTCGGCCAACGACCAGCTGCCCGAGTACCAGTGGAATTCCGCGCTCAAGGTGGTCCCGGCCAGCTAACCGACAGGATGAGCCGGAAAACCCATCGGCTGCTCCGTAACTGCCGTTTTCAGGTCCGATAAGGGCAGGTACGGAGCAATCGATGAAGGACCTAACTCTTGGGCAGGCCCGCCGGGTTCAGCTCTGACTTGGCAACGGCCTCGGAGGACAGGCCCCAGCGGTCCAGGATCTTGCCGTAGGTGCCGTCCTCGATCAGGTGGTTCAGGCCGGCCTGGGCAGCCGCGGCAAAGCCGTTGCCCTTCTTGGTGGTGGCGGCGATGCTCGCCTTCAGCGGCCAGCCGCCGTCCACCAGGCCAACCAGCTTGGTCTTCTCGTCGGTGGCGGCCTTGTAGGCGGCGGTGGCGTTCGGCCCGAACGTCAGGTCCGCGCGGCCGGACTGCAGCGCCAGGTTCGAGGCGGAGTCGTCGTCGTAGTACTGGAACTCAACCGGCTTCAGCCCCTTGGCCTTGTTCTCCTCGTCCCAGCGCAGCAGGATGGATTCCTGGTTGGTGCCCGAGCCGACGATGACGCGCTTGCCGGCAACGTCCGCGGCGGATTCGACCTTGGTGATGTCGCTGCCGCTCTTGGCGTAGAAACCGAGCTTGTCGTCGCGGTAGCTGGCGAAGTCGAACTTGAGCTTGCGCTCCTCCGTCACGGTGACGTTGGAGAGGACGGCCTCGTACTTGCCCGATTCGACGCCGAGGGGCCAGTCGGCCCAGGCGGTGGGCACGAGCTCGGCTTCCAGCCCCAGCGCCTGGGCGAGTGCGACGGCGATATCCACCTCGTTGCCCACCGGAGTTTTGTTGTCCGTGGCGTAGACCGCCAGCGGCGGCGCGAACGGGCTTACGGCAACCGTCAGCTTTCCGTCCTTCTTGATGGCTTCCGGAACCAGCGCAGCAGCCGCCTTGTCCACGGTGACGGGAAAACGGTCCTGCTCGGGCGTCAGGTTGAAGGTCTTGGCAGCCGACGTGGCAGTGTTGGTGGCGGCCGGCGCGTTCGTGGCGGCCGCAGCCCCGGGATCGGAGCAGGCGGAGAGCGCCAGCAGGCTCGTGGCGGCGAGAGCCAGGCCCACCGCCGGCTTGAAGCCCGGCTTGAATGTGCCCGTGTGGGACTTGAGAGACTGACGGACCATGGTTGCCCCCTGGGAAATGGAAAGTAGTGAATGCGAAGGTTGTGGCAGCAACTATCCGGCGGCAAAAAGCGGCGGTCAAAGCGCGGAGAAACCGGAAGATACACGGCGTAACCGCGATTCACACGGCGTCCGAAGTCGTCATTCAGCCTGCCGGACACCCCGGGACCGCGCCTAGCATCGAGTATGAGCGATCAATTCACCACCGAACGTGACAGCTACGGCAGGCTCCTCGCAGACCGTGAAGTGTGGCGGCAGGCAGGCACCCTGGCCGCCGCTGGGGAACTGACCGCGCGGTGGCTTGAGGGCACCAGCGAATACCAGCCCGGAACCCTCACCCCGCGCTTCGACGACGAGACCCGGCCCATCGCAGGCCAACTGGCCGAGCTCAACCGCAGCGGACTGTTCACCAAGGAATCCCAGCCCGGCCTCGGCCCCGATGCCGGCCATGCCCAGCGGGAGTACGTCACCGGCTTCTGCTCCGCGGAGTCGGCGGCCCTGCTATTGCGGCTCTCGGCCGGGACGGAATTCATTGCCATCGCGCACGCACCGGGAGAGGTCAGCCAGGCCTCCGTTCCGGTCACACTGCACGACGGCGAAGTGGTCACCGTTTTGGGAAGCAGCGAAAACCCGGTCGAGTCGGAGCAGATCCAGGACTGGGCACGCGAGAGCAACGAAACGCTCGCCCTCCTGCTGGCCGACTCCTGGTACGTCGAGCTCCTCGATCCCGTCTGGGGCCGGCAGCAGCACCTTCTGCCCGCCGTTTTGGAAACCCTGAAGTCCGCCGCGGAGGGTCTTTAGCCCCGGATTTTTACGCTCCGCGACGCCCGGTGAAGCTATGAGACTGCCCGGATGAACGATTGCGACGCCGGGTGAACGCCTGCGTCGACTGCCATTGTGGCCGCCGGAGTGGCGTCCGTAATCTCAATCCAACGCTCAGCGCCATCCCCTCCGCTCCACCATCCGAAAAGGAAACATCATGTCTTCTTCAAACGAGAATCCGGGCTCCACCCGGATCGCCGCGGGCCAGACCGCCGGCCGGAAGCGCCCCAGCGGCCTCAAGATCGGCATCGCCGCCGGCATCCTTGCCGTCCTGGGTGCAGGCGTCGCCGTGGCCACCACGGCCGCCAACAACTCCGCCCCGAGTTCCGCCAACGCGGCCGTCGCCACCAGCCCCGCCACGGAGCTGAAGCTGGGCTACTTCGGCAACATCACCCACGCCACCGCGCTGGTCGGCGTCCAGAAGGGCTTCATCGCCAAGGAACTCGGCGCCACCAAGCTGAGCACCCAGGTCTTCAACGCCGGTCCGGCCGCCATTGAGGCGCTGAATGCCGGCGCCATTGACGCCACGTACATCGGTCCGAACCCGGCCATCAACTCGTTCGTCAAGAGCAAGGGCGAGTCCATCAACATCATCGCCGGCGCAGCCTCCGGCGGCGCGCAGCTGGTGGTCAAGCCGGAGATCAAGACCGCGGCTGACCTGAAGGGCAAGACTCTCGCCTCGCCGCAGCTGGGCGGCACCCAGGACGTGGCGCTCCGCGCCTGGCTGGGCAAGCAGGGCTACAAGACCAACACCGACGGCGGCGGGGACGTTGCGATCAACCCCACCGAAAACGCCCAGACCTTGAAGCTCTTCCAGAACGGCAAGCTCGACGGCGCGTGGCTGCCTGAGCCGTGGGCCTCCCGCCTGGTGCTCCAGGCCGGCGCGAAGGTCCTGGTGGACGAGAAGGACCTGTGGGACGGGTCGCTGACCGGCAAGCCGGGCGAGTTCCCCACCACCATCCTGATCGTGAACAAGAAGTTCGCCGCGGAGCACCCGCAGACCGTGCAAGCGCTGCTCAAGGGCCACGTCGAGGCCGTGAAGTGGCTCAACGACGCACCCGCCGCCGAGAAGGCCACGGAAGTGAACGCCGCCCTGAAGGAAGCTGCCGGCAAGGCTCTCCCGCAGGAAGTCATTGACCGCTCGCTGAAGAACATCGTGTTCACGGTGGACCCGCTGGCCGGAGCATTCAAGAAGCTGCTGCAGGACGGCGTGGACGCCGGCACCACCAAGCAGGCCGACATCAGTGGCATCTTCGACCTGACCAAGCTCAACGAGGTCACCGGCGAAAAGACCTCTGCCGCAGGCCTGGGCAAGGAGTAGCTGGCAAGGAGTAGCCCGGCAAGGCAGACAACACGGCAGCACGGCAACACACAAAGGATCCGGCGGGAGTTCATTCCCGCCGGATCCTTTTGTTTCAAGCCATAGCCCGCAGAGAGCGCGAACTGGCAGGTAATGCCCGCAAATCCGAAATTTGCGGGCATTACCTGCCAGTTCGCGCCGGAGGTGGCGGCAGCGTCGCGACGCCGTTACAACGCCGTCGAATAGTCCGCCGAGTACTCCGGCGCCGCATATTCCGGCACTGCCGAATACTCGGGCACGGCGTACGGGTCCTCGGCGGTTTTCAGGGCGTAGTGAAAGACCATCCCGTCCGGGCTTTCCTGGCTTCCGACATACTCGGCGGCAGCCCATTCCCCGCTGGCCACGGCTCCGGCCCAGGCATGGGCCTCTTCCCAGTGGACGGCCGAGGCCCTCCGGCCCGGCTGCAGGCTCAGGGACACCGCAACGCGCACCGAAGGCCTTCCCTCGGATGAACGGGGGCAAGTGAAGCCGACGATGTCCACGGAAACTCCCGGGGTGGCCAGGCACGGCCGGCGGGCCATGGTGGTGGCCGCCGCGTCGAGGCCTCCGGAACCGATCTCCTGACTCGCCAGTGCGTGCACCTGGCTGCGGAACGTGTTGAGCTCCGGGCCGCATTGCGTACGGATTCTGTGAACCAATGCTGTGATCATGTCCCCCTCGATCCAGGGAGGGCGTTACGCCGCCCCGTCGCTGATTATGGACTTACACAACCACCGAGTAACTTGCTTCACAACGCCCGGCGACACCCGCCGTCGTGCAACGCAACACTGCTTAACTTTCCGCAGTTGTGCGTAACAAACGCCCAGCTCAGACGTGCATCCGCGCCACGAAGCGGAAGCGGTCACCCCGGAACACCGACTCGGTCCATTCCACGGGCCGCCCTTCCGGAGTGAACCCGAGCCGGTGGACCAGCAGCATGGGCGCGCCCATTTCGACGTCGAGGAGCTGCACCTCCGCGGGTCCGGCCAGCTTGGTCTCCACGGTGTCCTCCACCTCGGCGATCCGGATTCCGTAATCCTCGCGCAGGGCAGCGTACAGGGAGCCGCGCTCCGCCACGGTCCGCGCAAGGTCCGGCAGCGGCCCGGCAAGGAACGCAATCTCGTGCGCCAGCGGCTCGCCGTCCACAAGCCGGATCCGCTCCACCCGGTGGATCTCCGTACCCGGATCCACCGCCAGCCGGCGCGCTGTGGCCGGATCAGCCGGCAAAACGCTCACGTCCACGATCCGGGCCGCAGCCGTGAGGCCCTGGCTCGCGGCGTCATCGGAAAAGGACGTGAGCTGGCGGACGTGCGTCACCTTCGGCGGCGCCACATAGGTCCCCCTCCCCTGCGTCCGGTCCAGGCGGCCCTCGGCCACCAGTTCGCCGATGGCCTGCCGGACCGTGGTGCGGGACGTCCCGTACTGCTCGGCGAGGGCGCGCTCGGTGGGGATCAGCGTTCCGGGCACCGCGTCCTCGATCAGGGTGAGGATCTGCTCCTTGAGTACGTAGTACTTGGGCAGGGCAGCGGCCGCGGAGGTTTCCATGAATCTGATGGTACCTATTGACACGAAAATTGGTCTAGGCCAAAATGAGTGAAATTGGTTTACACCAATCCTTCGAACCAAGAACCAATCCCCCACCCCACTTCCAAGGACCCAAAGATGTCGTTCCTGCAAGACCTGCGCCAGACGCCCCGCCTCGGCCTTCTGGTCGGCGGCACCGCCGCCACCATCGGCATAATCTACGGCTACGACCTGTCGAATATCGCCGGTGCCCTGCTGTTCATCACCAAGGAGTTCCAGCTCTCCACCAGCCAACAGGAGCTGGTGACCACCGCTGTCGTCGTCGGTGAAGTCCTGGGCGCCGTCCTCGGCGGCTGGCTCGCCAACAAACTGGGCCGCAAGGCCTGCATGGTGGGCGTGGCCGGGGCGTATGCCGCGTTCGCGGTGCTCAGCGCCCTCGCCGCCGACGTGCCCATGCTGCTCGTGGCCCGCCTGCTCCTGGGCCTGACCATCGGCATCTCCGTGGTGGTGGTGCCCGTCTTCGTGGCTGAGTCAGCGCCGCCCAAGGTGCGCGGCGCCCTGCTCGTGGCGTACCAGGTGGCCACCGTCATCGGCATCATCATCGGCTACCTGGCCGCCTACGTCCTGTCCTCCACCGAGAACTGGCGGCTGATGCTGGGCCTGGCCGCCGTCCCCGCCCTCGCGGTCCTCGCCGTCACCCTCCGCCTCCCCGACACCGCCCGCTGGTACATGATGCGGGGCCGCACCGAAGACGCCCGCCGCACCCTCAGCTCGATCGAGCCGGACGCCGACGTCGACGCCGAGCTGGCGGACATGCGCCGCGCCATCAGCGAGGAGCGCGGCGGCGGCCTGCGCGAGATGCTCCGCTCGCCGTACCTCAAGGCCACCGTGTTCGTCGTCGGCCTCGGCTTCTTCATCCAGATCACCGGCATCAACGCCGTGGTCTACTACAGCCCCCGCATCTTCGAGGCCATGGGCTTCACCGGCAACGCCGCCCTCCTGCTGCTGCCCGCGCTGGTCCAGGCTGCCTCCCTGGTGGCCGTGTTCGTCTCGCTGTCCCTGGTGGACCGCGTGGGCCGCCGCCCCATTCTGCTCGGCGGCATCGGCATGATGATCGCTGCCAACGCCATCCTGGTGGGCGTCTTCATGGCCGGGCGCGACTTCGGCGGAATCCTCACCGTGGTCGGCTTCCTCGGGGTCCTCCTGTTCACCGTGGGCTTCACCTTCGGCTTCGGCGCACTGGTCTGGGTCTACGCCGGCGAATCCTTCCCGGCCCGGCTGCGCTCCCTGGGCGCCAGCGCCATGCTGACCTCGGACCTGGTGGCCAACGTGATCGTCGCGGCCTTCTTCCTCACCATGCTGCAGCGGCTCGGCGGCGCCGGCACGTTCGCGGTGTTCGGTGCGCTGGCCATCGCCGGCTTCATCTTCGTCCACCGCCTCGCCCCCGAAACCAAGGGCCGCAACCTCGAGGAAATCCGCCACTACTGGGAAAACGGCGCCCGCTGGCCGGAAGCCACCGGCAGCACCGACAGCAGCAGCAAGCCGGCGGCCAAGTGATGCGGCTTGTCCTCGGCCTCGACATCGGAGGCTCCAAGACCCACGCCATTCTGGCGGAGGTTGGAACAGACGCTGCTGTAAAGGACGACGGCGGGACAGCAGTTCCGCGGCAGCTCGCCGAGTGCACGGCCGGCAGTGCGAACGTCGCCTCCGTCGGACCGGACGAAGCCGCCAAGGCGCTGGACGACCTCGCCGGACAGCTCGGCATCGGCGATCCCGCAGACCACGGAATAGACACCGTGTTCGCCGGCGCCGCGGGGGCGGACACACCGGCCGCCCGGGAACTGCTGGCCGGCCTGCTCTCCCGCCGCTTTCCCGGAGCCCGGATCCACGTGGACCACGACACCCGCATTATCCTCGCGGCCGGCGGCCTCACCGCGGGCACCGTCCTCATCTCCGGCACCGGGTCCGCCGCATGGGCCAAGGCCGGCGACGGCCGGGAGGCCCGCGCCGGCGGCTGGGGCTACCTGCTCGGCGACGAAGGCAGCGGCTACGCCGTGGCCCGCAGCGCGGTCCGCAACGCCCTGCAGGATTCCGACGACGGCCTGCCCGCCGGGCCGCTGACGTCCCGGCTTTTGGACCAGACCGGAGCCGCGGAACCCGGCGAGCTGCTGGACCTGTTCTACCGCCGGCCGGAACGGCGGTACTGGGCCGGACTGGCGGGCATCGTGTTCAGCCTCGCAGCCTCGGACGCTGCGAGTGCCGCCATCGCCGACGACGCCGCCCTGCATCTCGCCCGCCTGGCCCTGACGGTAAACCGGCGGCTGGACACCATTGCGGAAAATGCCCCGGTGCTGCTGGCCGGCGGCATGCTGGTCAACCAGCCGGCACTGGCCACCAGGGTACGCGAGCTGCTGGCAGCCGGCGGCCTCACCGACGTCCGCGTGCTGGACCGCGCACCCGCCTGGGGCGCAGTGGAACTGGCCGGCCAGCTTGCCGGCACACCGCACCGGCCAGCCACCACAATCCCCGCCTGATCCCCCTTTCCTGCATACCCACCCCGCCGATTCCCAAGGAGACCCATGACCGCCCCGCACACCACCGTCGCCACCCCCGCAACCGCCACACCGCCGCTTCCGGGTTCCCTGATGGCCGCCGAAATCCTGGAACAGCCGGAGTCGCTGGCCCGGCTGCTTGAGAACGGGCGCCCCGCGATCACCCGCCTGGCAAACGTCCTCCGCGACGCGGACATCCGGTACGTCCTCCTGGCCGCCCGCGGCACCAGCGACCACGCCGCCCTGTACGCGAAGTACCTCATCGAGACGGTGCTGGGGCTGCCGGCGGGCCTGGCATCGCCGTCGAGCCTTACGGTGTACGGCGCCGAACCGAAAATGGAAGGGGTACTGTGGCTGGCGGTCAGCCAGTCCGGCGGCTCCCCCGATCTGGTGGACTCCACCGCCGCTGCCGCCCGTGGCGGCGCCCTCACCGTGGCCGTCACGAACGCGCCTTCCTCGCCGCTGGCCGCCGCCGCCCGGCACCACTTGGACATCCTGGCCGGGCCGGAGCGCACCGTCGCCGCAACCAAGAGCTACACGTCGCAACTGCTGGCGCTGTGGCAGCTGATCGACGCGTGGGCCGGAGGAAACGGCGCGGAAGCAGCGGACCTGCCGCGTCTCGCCGCCGATGTGCTGGCCCGGCCGGAGATACTGGAGGTTGCAGACCGCTACCGCTTCGTGAACCACATCATCACCACCGGACGCGGCTTCTCCTACCCCACCGCACGGGAGGCGGCGCTGAAACTGATGGAAACGTCCTACCTGGCCGCGCATGCCTTCTCCGGCGCGGACCTGCTGCACGGGCCCTTTGCGATGATCGACGCCGACCGGCCCGTCTTCGCCGTCACCTCGCCCGGCGCCGGCGGCCGCGCCCTGCACCCGGTCCTGGACCGCCTCGCCGAACGCGGGGCGGACGTCTGCCTGGTGGGTGACGCCGGCGCCGCCCGGTCCGGGAACCACGTGGTGCCGCTGCCGGCCGTCCACGAACAGCTCTCGCCCATCCTGGAGATCATGCCCCTTCAGCGGCTGGCGCACGCGATGGCGGCAGCCCGCCACCGGGACCCCGACGCTCCCCGCGGCCTGCGCAAGATCACGGAAACCTGGTGAGTCCCACGCTCATTTCCGCTTCACGGGTCATCCTGCCGGACACCGTGCTGGAGCCAGGCTGGGTGGAGACCGACGGCGGCCGGATCACCGCCGCGGGTCCCGGGCTGCCGCCGCGGAAGCCCGACGCCGGATTTCCGGATGCCACCCTCGCACCGGGCTTTGTGGACGCGCACATCCACGGCGGCGGCGGCTTCAGCTTCAACGACGCCGACCCCGCTGCCGCCGCGGTGCGGATCGCCGGGGTGCACCGGGCGCACGGCACCACCACGCTGATGGCCAGCCTGGTCACCGCCCCGCTCACCGAGCTTGAGAAGGCGGTGGCGGCGCTGGCCGCGCTGGTGGAGGAAGGGGTCCTGGCCGGGATCCATCTGGAGGGCCCGTGGCTCAGCCCCGACCACCGGGGCGCCCACGCCGAGGACCTTCTGCTCGCCCCGGAACCGGCCGCCGTCGACCGGCTCATGCTGGCCGGCCGGGGCGCCGTCCGGATGGTCACGGTCGCGCCCGAACTGGAAGGCGGCCTGGCCGCGATCCGGCAGATCACCGGCTACGGCGCCGTCGCGGCCGTCGGCCACACCGGCGCCGGCTACGACCTGGCCCGCGAAGCGATCGCGGCCGGGGCCACTGCCGGGACGCACGTCTTCAATGCGATGCGGCCGCTGCACCACCGTGAGCCCGGCCCGGCGCTGGCGCTGCTGGAGGACCCCGCGGTGTTTGCCGAGGTGATAGCCGACGGCGTCCACCTCCACCCGTCGCTGGTCCGGTTTATCGCCGCCAGCCCGGCACGCGCCGTGTTCGTCACGGACGCCATGGCCGCGGCCTGCGCGCAGGAGGGCAGGTACCAGCTGGGCGGGCTGGACGTCCGGGTGGCCGGCGGCGAGGCGCGCCTGGTCAGCGACGGCACCATCGCCGGCAGCATCCTCACGCTGGATGCCGCGGTCCGGCACGCTGTCCACGACGCCGGCATCCCGCTCGCCGACGCCGTCCGCGCGGCCAGCCAGAACCCGGCGGACATGCTGGGACTGACCGACGTCGGCCGCATCGAAGCCGGCCGGAAGGCGGACCTGGTGGTCCTCACCCCGGAGCTCGAGGTGGCCGCCGTGATGAAGGACGGCGAATGGGTCGCCGGTTGAACCCGCTGGCTGATCCTGTCGAAACCTAGCCGCCGTCGTCATACGCCTGGCTGGCCAGGCGGGCGAACTCCGGGATGAGCGCCGACGGGTCGTCCTTCCAGTGCGCGAGGAACACGGAGATGGGCGGGGCGCCCCTCAGAACGTGGAAAAGCGCGAAAGAGACGTAATCTCAAAGTGCGGCAGCTATTGTTCGCCGGCCATGCCCGTCAACTTCAATCCAGAAGGCACGACAATGTTGGCTTTACGCGAAGGGTTACGAGCGTGGGTCTTACTTGGTTCGCCCCCACTAAGCGATCAGTTTTGTCTTAGCCTGGGTTGAGGCGTCATAAACATCGAGGCATGGACGGCGCACGTCCAGGAATGCCGGCTATTACAGCCAGAACAATGGTAGCGTCTGTCCATGTCTAGTGTTTCCAGCCGCACCGCCTACGTGTTGCTCGCCAGCATCGAAGATGAGTTTCGTTCCATCGTTGATCATTTTGCCGGGGACGAAGACCCACTTAATGTCCTCCAAAACAAACTCCTGGAAATAGCGCATGAGCGGCGTCGGAGGGACGGACTTGAAAGCGAGCCGCAAACGCTGTCTCAGTTGCTTCCTTACCTTGACTTCCACGACAGTTACGAGCTCACTAATTCGATAGGCGACCTCTTACCACACTCCCTCCGGGATGGCCTGAAGAGCTTGTCTGCGGAAGTTGGCCGGATCACCGGAATCCGCAACCGGGTTGCGCATAACCGCCCGTTGGATATCGATGATCTGCCCACCGTTGTCGACTTCGCAACTGAACTTTCGAAACTTGCCGGATGGCAATGGACAAGAATTAGGGAAACACAACAAGAACTGACATCAGATCCTGGATATATCTTTCGTGCCGCCTCGCAACTGATAATCGATCCTGACACATCAGTGGCGAATAACCTGCCGGCGCCTGACTTCGATGAAACGTCTCTACTGGGGCGCAAAGATGAGCGGAAACAGTTGATGCGGGCCTTAAGGGGCTCTTGGCCGGTCATTTCGATCCTCGGAGACGGAGGAATCGGTAAAACTGCGTTGGCCTTGCAGATCTGCTATGACCTGATCGAACAGAAGGCATGCCCGTTTGAAGCGATCGTATGGGTCACTGCAAAAAACGCGCAGTTGACGTCTACTGAAATTGTACGAATTGAGTCGGCGGTCGAAGATTCACTCGGCTTGTTCGCTTCGGCTTCTGAGGCGCTGGGCGGATCCGGTGAGTCTACTGAGGCAATCGATGAACTATTGGGAGTACTGGAGAGCTTTCCCACACTTCTCGTTCTAGACAACGTCGAAACTGTACTCGATGAAAAATTTCCTCAGTTCCTCCGAGAAATTCCGCTAGGCAGTAAAGTTCTCATCACGAGCCGCATAGGTGTCAAAACAGAAAACCCCTTCAGGTTGATCGGGCTCTCACTCGATGATTCCGTGAAGTTGATGCGCATACTTGCTCGGGCACGGGGAATCGATCTGGACGCCATCGCCAGCAACGACGACTTGGCCGTCTGGGCAAAGAAGATGAATTGCCATCCGGCTTACATCAAATGGTTCATCTCAGGACTACAGTCAGGTCAACTCCCCGAGCGTCTTCTGAGTGACAATGGGCTGGTCCTTGATTACTGCATGTCGAACGTTTTCGACTACCTAGGCGAAACTGCTAGGGCCGCCCTCCGCGCAATGCTTGTAGTCCCTGGCTCACACACCATGGCCGAACTGGCATTTCTGACCGATCTCGATTCGGCGCAAATCCAGCAGGTCATCCTTGAACTGACAACGACCAACTTCGTGACACAGGTACGGAGTGGGGCGTCTGGAACGGCCTTGGAATTAAGCGATTTTGCTCGCGCCTACCTCAGGCGCTCTCTATCCATTGACGGGTCGGAAAGAGAACTGCTTACGCAAAAGCAGAAACAGCTATACACGTTGGGTGGAGGGCTAAAAGCCGCCCACGCGCTCGATCCCTTCAGCCCTGAGACTATAGACGTCCGAGGTGTGGGTGATTACTCAGCGGCCAAACAACTGCGCGAAGCATTGGACTTCGCAGAACAAGGACGCTTCGATGACGGACTTAGGCTCTGCGCTGAAGCGGCAGAATTAGCGCCTGGATATCACGAAGCTGCCCGGGTTGAGGCTCACATACACGAAAGATCGACGAACTTTGGTGAGGCTTATGAAGCCTACTCGCGGGCGAAGGATCTTTCTCCCGAAGACCCATATGTCGCTTATTTCTTCGGGGAGTTCCTCGTCCGCTCGGGCTTCAATCCGTCATATGGGCTGCGAGAACTACAGCGGGCTGCCAACCTCGACCCAAACTCACCTGTACTGCAGCTAGCGATCGCTGATGCCCACATAAGTACTGGGGATCTGCGATCTGCGATGGACGCCGCCGCATATGCGGTAACAACAGGAGCCGCGAACACGGACGCCAAAGATGCCGCCTACGTGTTCTGGCGCGCCTGTGCCTTTCAAGTCCAGACGCTCTCCGAAAACCAAAATTGGGCGCAAGTGGCCGAAGACGTTGAATACGCGGTGGCGGCTACGGAAAGTTTGGAAGACGACGAATTCCTAGTTGGGACGCTAGACCTAGTCTTGTGGGCTGAGGAAATGACCCGACGCGGCGCAGGGGACTGCGCCGATAACTACATTGCCGCACGTCTAGTCACCCTGGCAGATGGTCTAAGAGACAGACGCCTTCGGGCCGATGCGGGACATTCGCTCCGTCGCATAGGAACGGTCGAGCACCTTGCCGAGCGTGGATTCGGTTTTCTCCGGTCAGCTTCCGAGCGCTATTACTTCCACGCTCGGGGAATGTGGGACCGTCGAACCTTTGACGAGCTGGGAATGGGGTCAGTCCTGGCATTTACACCGGGCAGCATTCCGAGGGATGGTAAACCAGAAGCGATGTCCGTGAATTGGATAGGTTAGAAGCAACTATCGGCGTTAGTCGGTCCTGGCGCGTCGATGGCATGCCCCGGCATGCCGCGGTCGCACTACTCGCGCCGGCTCCCGTTTCGTCAGGCTCGCACCAAGCGCGTTTGGCCAGTTCTCGTAATGCCAAGGGAGCACGACAAGATTCCCACCCATGCCCCTATCCCGATCACAGGCTCGGCTCAGCCGTCGTCGCCATCTTCGGCGTCTTTATGAGCATCAACCCGCTGCTGGCCGCCGTCTCCGGCGCTGTCGTGCTGGGCCAGTTCCTGGTGCTGCACGAGTGGCTGGGCATTGCGGTCATCATCGCCACCAACGTGGCGGCCATTCTGCTCGCCGGACGCAACCGGCGGTCGGCCGGTTCCGTTCAGTAAGCCCTGACCCGCTGTTCGACGACGAGGTGGATGAGCGCGAAAACGCCCTCCGCGTCGATGGCGTTCAGCGCCGCCGCCAGGGCGGCCGGCACGTCGCAGTCGCGGTCCACCCTGACGCCGAACCCGCCGAACGCCCGGGCCATGAGCGCGAAATCCGGGTTCTTCAGCTGGGTGCCGGAGACGCGGTGCGGGTAGTGCTTTTCCTGGTGGGTACGGATGGTGCCGTATTCCTGGTTGTCCATCACGATCACCAGCGGTGTGGCCCCGTACTGTGCGGCGGTTGCGAGTTCCTGCCCGTTCATGAGGAACTCCCCGTCACCGGCGATGGTCACAATGCGCCGTCCGGGGCCGGCCAGCGACGCGGCGATGGCCGACGGCACGGAGTAGCCCATGGAGCCGTTGCGGGCACTGACCATGGACGCGTAGCGCCGGGTCGGAAAGTACCGGTGCGCCCAGTTGGTGTGTTCCCCGGCGCCGAAGGTCACCACCGCGTCCCGCGGCAGCAGCGGAACGAGGTTGGCCATCAGCGTGTCCATCCGGGCCGGGCCGCGGCTGGGTACCGCCGGCGGAAGCGCGGCGAAGGACTCCTGCTCGGCGCGCATCCGTGCCGTCCAGGCTTTCCATTCGTCCCTGACCGGCACCTCCAGTGCGGCGAGGTCCCGGGCGAAGGCGTCCGGCTTGGCCACGATCTGGTGGGACACCGGCCCGGACCGTCCGCGAAGGGACGGATCGATGGTCACCAGGAAATTCTCCTTGGCCCAGTCCTGCCGGCACAGGAACCCGTCGGTAATGACATCGCCCGGCACGGTGCCCACGAAGACCAGCAGGTCGGTTTCCTCCAGCAGGTCGTAGGTGGGCCGCGGCCGGCCGTACCCGATCGGCCCGACATACGACGGCGAGTCGAACGGCACCGTCCCCTCGGTGCGCCATTCCGCCGCTGCCGGGATGTGGTGCCGCTCCAGCCAGACCGTCAGCCGGTCCGCCCCCTCCTGCGTCCAGTCGTTGCCGCCAGTGACGAACAGCGGCCGGTCCGCCGCGGCAAGGGCGGCGGCAAGCGCGTCCGCATCCGCCGCCGTCATGCCGCCCGCCGCCACCGGAATGGGCGGATGGACCACCGCCGGCACCTTGTGCCGGAGGACATCCTCAGGAAGGCCGACGACGACGGGACCCGGCCTGCCGCTCATGGCGGCGAACATCGCTTCGGCCACGATTTCGGACGCCCGTTCGGCGTTGTCCAGGACCATCACGCGCTTCGCACCCGAATCGAACCAGGCCTTGATGTCGAACTCCTGGAACGCCTCCCGGTCCCGGTGCGCAAACGGGATCAGCCCCACAAAGAGGACCATCGGCGTCGAATCCTGCCAGGCGGTGTGCAGACCGACATGGGCGTTGGCGGCACCCGGGCCACGGGTCACCATGGCGATCCCGGGCACCTGGTGCAGCTTCCCGTCCGCCTCGGCCATGTACGCGGCGCCGCCCTCGTGCCGGCACACCACTGTGTGGATAAACGAGCCATGCAGGCCATCCAGCACATCCAGGAAGCTCTCCCCCGGTACCACGTAGGTGCGCTGCACCCCGTGCGCCAGCAGCGAGTCAACGATCAGGTGGCCCGCTGACTGAAGCGCGGCACTGTTGGCCGTGCAGCGCGGCGTGCCCGCCACCCTGGGATGGTGCCCGATTCTTTTCATGGGGCGTCTTTTCATGGCGCGCCCGCCCCGGCCGGTTCCGCCGGGACGCTGATGGACTCGAAGGCGGCGAGCAGGCGCCCGGTGTCCTTCATCTGGTCTTCCCAGATGGCGCGGACGATGTCGATGCGGTCTTCGGATTCCTGCAGCCCGGAGATGTAGGCGCCGATGTTCGCTCCGCCGTCGCCTGCGCGTTCGTGGAGGCCGATCATGGTGGCGACCAGTTTCGACTGCATGCCGTAAACGGGGATCTGGGGTCCTCGCGGAGCGATCATGCCCACGTAGTACAGCTTCTCCAGGCCCTCGGGAATGATCCCCGCCCCGTAGCGGATCGGGGCGCCCTTCCGCCGGGGGACAAGGTTGCTGTCCAGGAACGGGACGCTCGAGTGGAACCCCGTGGCCCACAGGATGGTGTCATACTCCTTGGTCGTGCCGTTCGTGAAGTGGACGGCCTTGCCCTCGAACCGTTCGATGCCCGGCACGATGCCGACGCGGCCGTGCTGGACCCAGTACGGCAACAGGCTGTTGACGACGGTGCTTCCCTCGGCCAGGGTGCGGTGTTTGGGTTCGGGCATGCCGGGGTAGTCGCTCCATTCGCCGATGGACACCCTGGCCAGGAGGCGGCTGATGAGGTCCACCTCGTCCGGTGCGAACTGCTTGAGGAAGTCCAGTTCCTGGCGGGGTTTGCCGAAGTACGCCTTGGGCTGGAAGTAGGTGCCTTCGCGGATCACGATGTCTGCTTCGAGCCGATGCTGGGCGACGTCCACGGCGAGGTCGCAGCCGGAGTTGCCGGCCCCGACGACCAGGACCCGGGTGCCTTCGATGTCGGCCACGTTGCTGTATTCGCTGGAGTGCAGCTGCTTGCCCGCGAAGTCACCGGGGAACGACGGGACCTTCTTGTCCCAGAGGTGGCCGTTGGCGACGATCACGCCGTCGTAGAACGCGGTGCCGCGGGAGGTGGTGACCTGCCAGCCGGCGGATCCGACCGGGCTGTCTGTCTCCACCGGGCTGACGGCCAGGATTTCGGTGTTGAACTGGATAACGCTGTAGAGGCCGTGTTCCCGGGCGTAGGACTCGATGTATTCGCGGACCTGGTCGCGGCGCGGGAAGTGCGGGTAGTGCGCCGGCATGGGGAAGTCTTCGAAGTGGGTCATGTCCCGGGCGGTGATGAGGTGCAGGGCCTCATAGTCGGTGTGCCAGTGGCCGCCGACGCGGTCTGTCTTTTCGTAGCAGTCGACGTCGAAGCCTGCCTGGCGGAGCTGCTGGAGGGCGGAGAGGCCGGCGGCGCCGGCGCCTATGACGCAGTAGCGGGTCATGGTGGTGGGTTCCTTCGTGGTCAGTGGTGGATCAGCGGATGATGTCCGGTCAGCGGATGACGTCGCCGCCGGACAGCGTGACGGTTTCGCCGGTCATGAATCCGGCCGCGTCACTGCCCGTCAGGAGCCACGCCCATTTCGCGATTTCCTCGGGCTGGGCCACCCGGCCCACCGGGATCGAGGCCGCGGCGGCTTCCATGCGGCCAGTGGCGGCGTTTCCGGGCGTGTTGACCCAGCCCGGCGCGATGGCATTGACGCGAATCTTCCGGTCGGCCAGTTCCAGCGCAGTGGCCTTTGTGATCATGATGACGGCGGCCTTTGAGGCCCCGTAAACCAGCTGCCCAGGCGAGACCTGGAAGCCGTCAACCGAAGCGAAGTTCACGATCGCCGACCCCTCGGGCATGGACCGCTTGGCCGCTGCCATGACATTCAGGACGCCCAGGACGTTGACGTCGAACACCCGCCGGTAGAGCTCTTCGGTGTAAGAGTCCAGGGTCGACGGCGGGTAGACGCCGGCAATGTTGGCCACCGCATGGATCTCGCCGCCGAGGCCCGGCAGGACGCCGTCGAGCTTCTCTTCCAGGGACGCGCGGTCCCGCACGTCCGCAACCAGCGGCGTCACCCGGACGGAGTGGCCGTTGAAATCGGGCGCGGCAACGTCAACGGCGATGACGTGCCAGCCCTCATTGAGGAAGACTTCCGCCGTGCTGCGGCCCATGCCGCTGCCGGCACCGGTGATCAAGGCGACCCGGGGTGCTGTGTTCATGTTCGTTCCTTAGCTTGTGCTGTCCGCTGGTTGCGGGAAATGGTGGCGGCTTGTCAGCCCGGGATTTTGACGGTCTCCATGACCTTGGTGCTGAGGGAGGAGAGGGACTTGTTCCGGGTTTCCTCTGCCCAGGTGATGCTGATGACGAGCCCCAGGACCGTGAGTCCGAAGCCGATCAGCATGGTGGGTCCGGCGCCGAGCCCGCTGAGGGAGACCGGGATCATGTAGGTGCCCACCGCGGCGCCGATGCGGCTGATGGCGGTGGCCAGGCCGACGGCGGAGGCGCGGACGCTGGTGGGGAAGAGTTCGTTGGGGTAGATGAACACCAGAATGGTTCCGGCGCCGCTGGCCAGCGTGAACAGGAAGAAGAAGACCATCACGAACCAGCCGGGACCCTGCGGGAAGAGGCCCAGGGGCAGGAGGAAGGCGGCCGCCGCCACGAAGGTCCAGATCATCAGCGGGCGGCGGCCGACGCTTTCCACCCAGCGCAGCGCGGGCAGCGACCCGATGAGGAAGCCGAGGTTGAGCACGATCTGGCCGAGGGTTTCCTCGGCTCCGCCGTGGCCAAGGCCGAACTGGCCCAGGATGATGGGGCCGTAGGTGAAGAGGGCGAACTGCGGCAGCGCGATGCACATCCAGGTCAGGCCACAGAAGAGCGTCCGGCGCAGGAACGGCTTCTTCAGCAGCGAACCGAAGTTGGCCTTCGTCTCCGCTTCCTCGGTCTGCGCCAGGCTGAGGATTTCCTCGGTGGTGACGTCCCGTTCCAGGGCGTCGGAGACGGCTTTGCGTGCTTCCTCGATCCGGCCGTTGGCCACCAGCCAGCGCGGGGATTCGTGGGCACCCAGGCGGAGGAGCATCACGATGATGCCGAACACGCCGCCGCTGGCCAGCATCCACCGCCAGGCCTCCTGGCCGAACGCGCTGGTCAGTGCGAAGCCGACGAGGTAGGCCGTGATGGCGCCGACCAGCCAGATGGTGGACAGCCAGCCGATCACCGCACCCCGGCGCTTCCGGGGCAGCCACTCGGTGAGCAGCGCCGTCGCGATCGGGTAATCGGCGCCGACGGCCAGGCCGACGACGAGCCGCAGCAGGATCAGCTGGATGCCGTCACTGATGAACAGGCAGGCCACGGACGCGGCGATCATGGCCAGCAGGTCCACGGTGTACATCACGCGCCGGCCGATGCGGTCGGTGACCGGCCCCAGGAGCAGGCTGCCGAGGAAGAGGCCCACCAGCGAGGCGGCCCCGGCGAGGCCCAGCTCGCCGGCTCCGAGGCCGAGTTCCGCGCTGGCTCCGGCGAGTGCGACGCCGACGATGCTCAGCAGGTAGCCGTCCAGGAACGGCCCTCCCGAACAGGCCGCGATGAGCCGCCGGTGGTAGCGGGTCAGCGGGCCGTCGTCGATCAGGTGCCCGGAGGCTGAAGAGATGGCAGTCATGAGCGGAAGTCCTTAAGTCAGGGGGTTTGCTCACCGAGGCGGCCGTCCTCGGCTGTGATGCATTCCACAGTAGGGAGGAATCTCCTCGAGGTGTAGACTCACTTTCCGACCATTCCTCAAGGAAATGCCTATGTCTAACCTGACCCTGCAGCAGCTCCGCTACTTCCTGTCCGCGGCGAAACACAGGACCCTGTCCGCCGCCGCCGAGGCCGAGCACATCGCCCAGCCGAGCCTGTCCGAACAGATCCGGCGCCTGGAAAGCACGCTCGGGGTGAAGCTGTTCACCCGCACCAACCGGGAACTCCAGCTCACCGAGGCCGCCCGCCTGCTGCTGCCCCATGCCGAGCGCGCACTGGGCGAGGTGGAGAACCTGGCCGACGTGGTGCGGGAGGTCCGCGCCCTGCAGGGCGGAACGGTGTCCTTCGGGACCTTCAACAGCGCCCACCTGTACCTGCTGACCGGCCTGATCCGCGACTTCCACCGCAAATACCCGCTGGTCCAGATCAGGGTGGCGGGCCTGAACTCCTCCGAGGTTGCCAACGCCGTCAGGGCCGGCGAGCTTGAGGCCGGACTGGTCCAGCTCCCGGTCGATGACCGGGGCCTGTCGGTGGGGCAGCCGGTGCTGCGGGACGAGGTGGTCTACGTCAGCGCCGAACCCGGACGGCTCACCGGCGCGATGACCATCGAACGCCTGGCGGAGGCCCCGCTGATCCTGTCCGAATCCCGCTATGCCACCTCGGACCCGCTGCGGCTTTCCATCACGGAACGGGCCCAGCACGCCGGGGTGAGCCTGAACCCGATCGCCGAGGTGGAGTTCCAGACCCACGCCGTGGAACTGGCCGCCCAGGGCGTCGGCGACTCGTTGGTGTCCTTCCACGTGGCCAAGTCCATGATCCGGAAGAACGGGCTCGGGCACGTCCCGCTGGAACCTGCTTTCCACGAGCATTTTGCGTTCATCACCCGGCTGAACGGCGCGCTGTCCCCGGCCACCCGGGAGTTCATGAAGCTGGCACACCGCCACATCACGGCCCTACAGGACGGACCACCGCTTCCGTAGGCCTGCGGTCAAAGCACAGGCCGGGGGTAGCCTTGGGGCAGGAGGGCATCATGGCGGTCAGGAGTGCAGGCCTCCTGCTGTATCGGCAGAACAGCGGGGCGGACGTGGAAGTGTGGATCGCCCACATGGGCGGGCCCTTCTGGGAGCGCAAGGACCAGCACGCATGGTCGATTCCCAAGGGCGAGTACCTTGAAGACGAGGATCCGCTGGCGGCGGCGCAGCGTGAGTTCGCCGAGGAGATGGGCGTCCCGGCGCCGGCCGCGGACTACGTGCTGCTCGGCACCTTCCGGCAGCCCTCGGGCAAGCTCATCACCGCATTCGCGGCCGAATCCGCTTTCAAGCCCGAGAAAATCCTGAGCAACACGTTTCCGCTGGAGTGGCCCAAGGGGTCCGGAACCGTCCAGGACTTCCCCGAGATAGACCGCGCCGAATGGATCAGCGAACCTGTAGCCCGCACAAAGCTGGTCAAGGGCCAGCTGCCCATCCTCGACGCACTCCTCGAGCACCTTGGACTGCGCCCGTGAGATCCGCTTACCTTCACCTGGCCACGGTCGCCCTGGAACCCGCAGGGGATGGCATGCCGGCCCCTGATATAGCCGCCCTCGGCGCCGCGGTCACGCGCGAGCTGTGCGGAAGCTGGGACCACGAGCCGCCCTGCCCGCTCGCGCCACACCACACCCGGCCGGAGAAGGACGGGGACACCGTCACGCTGCGGATCATCTTCGCCACGGAACCGGCGAATGAGGCGCTGGTCCGCAGCCGCATCGACAGCGCGCTGCGCCAGGGAAGCCTCACCGGCCCGGACGGCCGCACCAGCCGCTGGGCGTTCCTCGGCGGCGGCCCCGGCGTGCTCGACCCGTCCGAGGCCGAGCACGCCGAACGCCTCAGCGGCGGGTAGCGTGCGTTACGCTGACTGCCCCAGAACCGTCCGGTAGATCCCGGTGTGGTCCAGGTCGCCGTCGCCTGCGTCAATCATGCGCTCGAAGGCGCCGCGCACACTGCCGGAGAGCGGCAGCTCCAGCCCGGCGTCCTTGGCGATCTCGGCGATGAAGTTCAGGTCCTTCAGCTGGTTTTTCGCGGAGCCGCCGCCTTCGAAGTCCCCGTCGATCCAGCGCTGTCCCTTCTGCCGGAGCACCTCTGAATTCGCCAGCCCGCCGGCCAGGATGGACTGCACCTTCGCCGGATCCAGCCCGGTTGCGGTTGCCACGGCCATCGCCTCGGCCAGCGCCGTGACGGTGGCCGACACCACGATCTGGTTGCAGGCCTTGACGGTGGATCCGGCGCCGGCTTCGCCGAACCAGACGACGGTGGAACTGTAGAGCCCGAACAGCGGCAGGAGTCGCTGAACGGTGTCGCGCGGACCGCCGGCCATGGTACTGAGCCGGCCTTCCTCGGCCCCGATGGTTCCGCCGCTGAGCGGCGCGTCCACCACCGTCACCCCGTGCCGGCTCCTGCAGTCCTCGGCGAACCGGGCCACGGCCACCGGGGACACGGTTCCGTGAATGACCAGGACCGGTTCCGCGATGCCGGCCACCTTCCATCCGGCCAGCAGGCCGTCCTCGCCGGCCAGCAGGTCCGCGACCTGCGGCAGGTCCGGCAGGACGGTGAGGACGACGCCGGCCGCAGCTTCCGCCGGCGTGCCGGCCACCCGTCCCCCGCCGATGGCCCTGGCTTTATCGGCGGTGCGGTTCCAGAGTGTGAGGGGAACGCCGGCGGCCAGGATGTTCCGGGCGATCGGGGCGCCCATCGGTCCGGTGCCCAGCAGGGCAACGGACGTCAGTTCGTTGTGGGTTTTTATCACTGTGCTCACGTGGCTAGAAGGGGATCAGGCCGGCCATGGCGGGCAGGAAGGTGCTGAACCACGGGACGGCGGCAAGCACCAGCAGCCCGATGAACACCGCGATGAGGTAGGGCCAGAAATGCTTGAGGCTCCTTTCCACGGTTTCGTGGCCGGTTGCGCAGGCCACGTAGAAGCCGACGCCGGCCGGCGGAGCGAACGAACCGATGCCCATGGCGATGATCAGGACCATGGCGTACTGCACCGGGTTCACGCCGAAATCCGTGGCGATGGGCAGCAGCAGCGGTGCGAAGATCAGCACTGCGGGCAGGCCCTCCAGCAGCTGGCCCATGATGATCAGCAGCACGATGGTGAACAGCATGAAGAGGATGGGCGAGTCGCCGAGGCCGGACATGAGGTCGTGAATCTGCTGGGACACCCCGGCAAGCGCGAGCGTCTGGGCGAGCGGTGAGGCGGCCGCGATGATGAACAGGACCATGCCCGCCGTCGTCGTTGTTTCCCGCAGGGTATCGCCCAGCAGCCGCTTGCTGCCGCGCCGGTAGGCGGCGGCGAGCACGAAGGCGTAGGCGACGGCCACCGAGGACACCTCGGTGGGGGTGGCGAAGCCGCTCAGGATGCCCACCACCATGCCGACCGGGAGCAGCAGGGTGGGGATGGCGAAGAAGGTGGCGGAGCCGCGGGCACGCCAGGTGGCCTTCGGACTGGACACCCCGCCCTGTTTGCGGGCCCGGAAGAAGACGAGCCCCATGACCACTAGGGCCAGGAATGCGGCGGGAACGAAGCCGGCGAGGAACAGCGTGGTGGTGGAGATGGTGGTGATGGAGCCGAGGATGAGCAGCACGATGCTCGGCGGGATGGTTTCACCCATGATGGCGGAGGCGGACAGCACCGCGACAACCTCGCCGCGGGGGTACTTCCGTTCCTCGAGCATGCCGCGCATCGTGGTGCCCACGGCGGCGACGTCCGCCACCTTGGAGCCGGAGATGCCGGAGAAGATGTACATGGTCACGACGACCACCTGGAGCAGGCCGCCCCGCAGGTGCCCGATGAGCGCGTCCACCAGCTTGGCGAGCGGCAGCGTCAGGCCGGCGGAGTTCATGACGGTTCCGGCGAGGATGAAGAACGGGATGGCCAGCAGCACGAAGCCCTTGGCGCCGGAGGCCATGCCGATCGGGATGGCGCTGACCTCGGAGATGCCGCCCAGGTAGAGGTAGATGCCCGAGGCCAGCGCAAGGACGAACGCGATGGGCAGGCCAAGGAACAGCAGGGCGAACAGGGCCACGAGCACGACGCCGAGGAGCAGGTTGGGCGAGGCGTAGTAGAAGAGCGGCTGGGCGAAGAGGACCGACGCGGCCAGGACCGCGGTGATGCCCACGGCCAGCAGGACGGCGCGGCGGGGCTGCCGTGAGAGCTTCAGGACCGCAAACCAGGCGATGAGCACCATGCCCACCGAGAAGGGCAGGGACACCCAGAACACCGGCAGCTGGAGGATTGGGGTCTTCTCCTCGAGCTGCTGGACCAGGGTGGGGATGAAGAGCGCGAAGGCACCCGCACTCATGACGAAGACGAGGCAGTCAACGAGCGCCGCCAGGTACGGCTTCCAGCTCGCCGGCAGGCGCATCACCAGGGCCTGGACGGACATGTGGGCGCCCTTGGGATAGGCGATGGCACCGCCCACAAAGGCGATGGTCAGCAGCGCAATTTCGGAGACTTCCTGAGTCCACAGCACGGAATCCCCGGTGATGACCCGGACCATGATGTTCAGCAGGATAACCACGAGCTCGGCGAGGATCGCCGCGCCCACGGTCCATTCCAAGGCCTTGTCCAGCCAGACGGCTCCGCTCCAGCGCGGCGCGACGTGCCCGTGATGAAGGATCTCTTCCGCGTCGGATGGAAGGACCTCTTCGAGTTCCTTGGGGGCGAGTGTATGTTCCATGTTTTTCCAGACTGTCATCGTTGAGAGCGGGATGCTGAGTGCGGGATGTGGGGTTGCGGGTCGAGGGCCGGGCGCCGGACTGCGCTCCGGCCCTCGAACAGGGGTTACTTGGCTGCGGCGATCGCCTGGTCGAAGAATTCCTTACCGATCAGCTTCGAGAAGTCCGGGTAGAGGCTCTTGGACACGGCCTTGAACTGCTCAAGTCCGGCGGCGGTGGGCTCGTTGGCCTTCATGCCCTTGGCGGTCAGCTCGGCCAGCTGCTTCTCCGACTGCTCAGCGTCATACCCCTCCTTGAAGGTGGCGGTCTCAACCGAGGCGTCCGTCAGGATCTTCTTCTGGTCCTCGTTCAGCGAGTCCCACTTCTTGGCGGAGAGGGCCAGGACCCAGGCGTCGTTGATGTGGTGCGTCAGCGAGACGTACTTCTGGACTTCGGAGAACTTGTTGGTCCACGGCACCTCGATCGGGTTTTCCTGGCCGTCGATCGTTCCGGTCTGCAGGCCGGTGAAGACCTCGGAGAACGCCATGGTGGTGGGGCTCGCGCCCAGCTTGCCGAAGAAGTCCGTCCACAGCGGGTTGCCCGGCACGCGGATCTTCAGGCCCTTCAGGTCGGAGGGCTGCTCGATGGGGCGTTCGGAGTTGGTGATCTGGCGGCCGGTCCGGGTGAGGAAGGACAGCGCGACGGTGTTCTTCTCCTTGAGCTTCTCCTTCAGCATGTCGCCGGGCTTGCCCGCCAGGAACGCAGCCTCCTCCTTGGTGTCGTCAAAGAGGTAGGGGATGCTGATGGCGTTCATCTCGGGCACCACGGACGCGTAGACCGACGTCGACAGGATCAGCGCGTCCAGTGAGCCGCCCTGCAGCCTGGTGACGGCGGCGTTCTGGTCCCCGCTGAAGCTCGTTCCGTTCGGAACCACCGTGACCACCACGGAGCCGTTGGAGGTCTTCTTCACCTGGTCGGCGAAGTGCTGGGCGGAGACGCCCACCGAGGAGGTCAGCGGATCCGGGATGGACAGCTGGATCTTGGCCACCGGCGAACCGCCGCCGGGTGCCCCGGAGGCGCAGCCGGCCAGGACGGAGGCGGCGAGGGTGCATGCCAGCACTCCGGTGAGGGCGCGGGTCTTCGATTTCATGTGATGCCTTTCTTCATTGGAAGGAGTCTTGTGGGTTGCTTGGTGAATCAGGAGGTCAGCGCGGCTTCGGTGACCAGCGCCTCGGTTTCGCGGCGCAGCTCGAGGGCCTGGGAGAGCGAGTCGTCCATGATGACGTCTTCCCAGCGGACGGTGGCGCCCTTGGCGACGTCGGCACGCAGTTCGACGTGGTGCGCCAGCGCTACCGGCAGGGCGCCGATTTCCACGGAGTGCCTGGCCGAGACGAGCTTGCCCCAGACGGTGTAGCCGCCCTCGCCGTCGAGGAATTCGCCGGCCTTCAGGTCCTTCTTGGCGGTGGCAACAACGTCACCAAAGAAGCCGACGGGCGAGCCGGTGGCAATGCCGCGGAGGGCCGCGTTGGCGATTGACATGTTCAGCTCCAGGCCCACGTAGTGGTACGGCCGGTACAGGGCCGCGTACTGGCCGGTGGGGTCCGGGTGCCACGGGTATTCGTTGAAGCAGCCGGAGACGTAGCCGTTCGTGGCCTTGACAACGACGAAGACGCCTTCCTGGGTGTTGTGGCTGATCCAGCTGCCGTCGCGGTTGACGCTGGACATGACGTCCACGCTTCCCTCGTGTGCCAGGGCACCGCCGACGTCGGCCGGCCGGCAGATGGTGGCGATCTCTTCCACGTCACCGGGGGTGAAGGTCAGTCCGGAGTCCGACGGCGTGAGGCCGGCACCGTTGGCGACGGCGGCCATCTCGATGGAGGCCTTGGTGCCGTCACGGAAGGAGGTGTGCATGTACGGGTTCAGCTGGCCGGAGTCGGTCAGCTCCTTGGAGAACTCCCAGTTTTCCCAGACGTTGTCCGGGTTCATTTCGTGGTAGTGCTCCAGGTACTTGGCGCCCTTGCCGGCGCAGACCACGTCGAAGCCGCTGGTCCGCGCCCAGTCCACCAGTTCCATGATGAGGGCGGGCTGGTCGCCGTAGGCCATGGAATACACGACGCCGGCCTCCTCCGCGCGCTTGGCGAGGGCCGGACCGGCGAGCGCGTCGGCCTCGACCGTGACCATGATGATGTGCTTCTTCGTTTCGATGGCACGCAGCGCGTGCTTCACGCCGACGATCGGGTTGCCGGTGGCTTCAACGATGACGTCGATGTCGACGTCGAACAGTTCGTCGGCGTTTGCCACGATGGTGGTGGAGCGGTTCTCCAGTGCGGTGGCGATGTCCGGGGCGATCTGGTTCCGGGGCCATCCCACCAGCTCGAAGGCGCCTTCAGCCCGCTTCACATTGATGTCAGCGATCGCCACAACATGGATGCCCGGGATGTTGTTCGCCTGGGCGAGGTACATGGTCCCGTACCGGCCGGCCCCGATGAGGCCCACGCGGATGGGACGGCCCTGGTTCTCGCGGTCGCTAAGAAGCTTGTGAAGGTTCATGGGGATCTCTCTGATTGATGTCTGACCGAAGGGAGACGACCTCACACCGGGCGGTGGAGCACCTCTTCGTCGTAGCTGCTGTGATCTGGGTTACCGAGTGGAACCGGTTCCACTTTTGTACCAGTCAGTGTTAAGCTGTGTCAACAGATGTCGGTGAACCCCGCCGGCCGCAAGGAGGAGCATTGAAGAAGGCGCCCACTATCCGCGATGTGGCGGCAGCAGCGGGAGTCTCCGTGTCCGTGGTGTCGCGGGTGCTGAACCCCGACTCCGGCCCGGTCGCGCCGGCCAAGCGCGAACAGGTCCTGAATGTCATCAGCGAACTCGGCTACCGCCCCCGGGCGGCTGCGCGCGAACTCAGCGCCGGCCACGCCCTCACCGTCGGCCTGGTGGTCACGGACCTTGCCAACCCGTTCTTCGCCCAACTGGCGGACCGGGTGGTGTGGGAGGCGCGCAGCCACGGCGTGCAGGTGGTGGTCATGACCACCCAGGAGGACCCGCACCTTGAGGCTGAATCGCTCGATACGCTCCTGGACCGTTCCGTGGGCGGCGTCATTGCCACGCCAACGGGCGGAAACGTAGAGAAATGGGACCGCCTGCGTGACCTCGGGGTCAACGTGGTTTTCGTTGACCGCGCCATTGCCGAGCTTGGCGACGTGGACGTCGTCAGCATCGAAAACTCGGACTCGGCCCGGCGCGCCACCGACCACCTCCTCGCCCTCGGCCACGAGCGGATCGGGCTAATCACCGGACCGGCCAGCACCTCCACGGGCCGTTCGAGGATCAGCGGCTACCGGACCGCCCTCGAAAACGCGTCGATAAGCCTCGATCCCATGCTGGTCCGCGACGTTCCCTTCCGCGGAGATGGAGGGGGCGACGCCGTCGGCTCCCTCCTTGCGTCCCCGGACGCCCCCACCGGGCTGATCGTCGCCAACACCGCCCAGGTGCAAAGCTCGGTCCGGCGCCTCGTCCAGATGGGCGCCCGGATCCCCGACGACCTGTCGGTGATCGTCTTTGACGACAACCCGTGGACGGAACTGACGAGCCCTCCCCTCAGCGTCATCCGGCAGCCCATCGGCATGCTCGCGGTGCACTCCCTCGAGCTCGTCCTCGGACGGATGCAGGGCCGGCTGCCCGCCGGCGCCAGAACCATCGAAGTCAAGGCGGATTTCGTGCCGCGCAGCAGCTGCGCCGCACCGGCCCGCCTCGTCACCAGCAAGTCCGCAACCAGATAAGGAAAAGGAAAACCCATGACCGTAGTTGTCACCGCCATGTTCACGCCCAAGGAAGGCGCCTTCGACGACGTCGTGGCCGCCCTCTCCCCCGCCATCGCGGAGGTGCACGACGAGCCCGGCTGCATCCTGTACGCCATCCACGAAGCCCCGAACGGCCAGATCGTCATGATCGAAAAGTGGGAAAGCGCCGAACTCCTCGATGCCCACGGCGCCGGCGAGCCGGTCAGGCGCCTGAACGCCTCCCTCGAGGGACTCCTGGCGGAACCGGTGGAGGTGACGCGGCTGGCCGCGATCCCCGCCGGCACCAGCGCGCAGGGCGCGCTCTGACCTAAGGGCTCCGGCCTAAAGAACGACGGCGGCCCCTCGCCTGTGCGGGCGAGGGTCCGCCGCTCAGGCGGGGGCCGCGGTCGAAGCCCTGACCACCAGCTCCGGGTCCACGAGCTTCGTCTGCACCGGCAGCTCCGGTTCCTTCATTCGGTCCAGCAGGGCCTTTGCGGCCCCGGCACCCACCTCGCCGTTGCGGCCGTCGATGGTGGTCAGGCGCAGCAGGTTCGCCGAGGCCAACGGCGAGTTGTCGTAGCCGATCAGGGAAAGATCCTCCGGGATGCGCCGGCCCCGGTCCCTTGCCGCGGCCGCCACGCCCATCGCCATCACGTCGTTGGCCGCAAAAATCGCCGTAAGCCCGGGGTTCCGGTCAAGCAGCGTCAGCGCCCCCTCGTAGCCGTCCGGCTCCATCGTCAGCCCGTGGCCCTGCACCGTGTGCGGCCGCAGCCCGTGTTCGCGCATCGCAGCCGCAAACCCCTGCGCCCTGAGGCGCGCGGCGCCGCCCCCGCCGGTCACATGGCCGATTTCCCTGTGCCCCAGCCCGATCAGGTGCTGCGTGGCCAGGCGTCCGCCGGCTTCGTCGTCATTGGCCACGATGTCCGCCCCCGGGACAACGACGTCGCGGTTGCCGGCCACCACCGCAGGAACGTCGACGGCGGCGAACATCTCCTCCGTGGGCTCGGTCGCAATCACAATGCCGTCCACCCGCAGCGAGATGAGGCCGTCCACCGGCGTCCGGTCCAGGTGGGCGTTGAACGACGGGTCGGCGACGGCCACCCGGAAGCCGAGGGGCGCGAGTTCATCGTGCAGCCCGCCCAGCAGGCCGACGAACCAGAGGTTCCGGTAGTCATCCAGGACGACGCCGATGGTCCGGGACCGGTTTCCGGCGAGGGTCGCTGCCGCCCGGCTCGGGCGGTAGTTCAGCCGCTGAATGGCTTCCTCGACGGCGGCACGGCGGGCGGCGGAGACGCCCGGCGCCCCTCGCAGGACCAGCGAGACCAGGGATTTTGATACCCCGGCCGCGGAGGCAACGTCGTAAATGTTCGGGCGCTTGCCCGTCTCCTGGGTCACCCTGCCATTGTCACCCATCGGTCGCCTCTTTTTGGATACCTGAGCATATTGACAGGACAAACTTCGGCCCCTATCGTGTTTGTGGAGCGCTCCATTATGCGTCACACGTCACAGCGGCTGAGCCCGCAAAGCCCGTTTCAAAGGAGAAAACCAATGCCCAAAGATCTCGGCGTCGCCGTTATCGGGGCGGGCATGGCCGGCAAGGCTCACGCCGCCGCCTTCCGCACCGCTTCCGCCCTGTACAGCCCCGTCCTGCCGCCGATCCGGCTGGTCTCCATCGGCGACGTGAACCCGGAGTTCGGCTCCCTGGCCGCCCGGCGCTTCGGCTACGAGCGCAACGACACCTCATGGCAGGCCATTGCCGAGGCCGATGACATCGACGTCGTCAGTGTTGTCATCGCCAACTCGCTGCACCGCGAAGTGGTGGAGGGCCTGCTCGCCGCCGGCAAGCACGTGCTGTGCGAGAAGCCGCTGAGCGACACCCTGGAGGACGCCCGGGCCATGGCCGACGCCGCCCGCAGCGCCTCCTCGATCGCCCGCATCGGCTTCACCTTCCGCCGCACCCCGGGCATCGCCTACATCCGCGACCTCATCCGCAACGGAACCCTGGGCAAGGTGCTGCACTTCAGCGGCCGCTACTGGACCGACTACGGCTTCAGCCCGGACGCCCCGATGAGCTGGCGCTACAAGGGCGGCCCCGGCTCCGGCGCCCTGGCCGACGTCGGATCCCATCTGGCGTACGTGTCCGAGTTCCTCTGCGGCGACATCAAGTCCATCAGCGGCGGCCGCCTCACCACCGCCATCGACAAGCGGCCCCTGCCGCTGGGCGCCGTCATGGGCCACGACCACGCCGCCGTCAGCGACACCTACGAAGCCGTGGAAAACGACGACTACGCAGCCTTCAACGCCGAATTCGAAAACGGCGCCGGCAGCTTCGAAGTCTCCCGCGTCGCCGCCGGGCACGCCAACAGCCTCAACTTCGAGGTCTTCTGCGAGAACGGCTCCGCGAAATTCGACCAGCGCCGCCCCGGCGAGGTCCAGCTGTTCCTCAACGACGGCTCCGACCACGAAAGCG
Organism: Arthrobacter globiformis; assembly: GCF_046536215.2. Taxonomy (GTDB): domain Bacteria; phylum Actinomycetota; class Actinomycetes; order Actinomycetales; family Micrococcaceae; genus Arthrobacter; species Arthrobacter globiformis_E. Next base: position 2,834,623 of record NZ_CM143421.1, read on the forward strand.
GCTACCGCCAGGTCATCCTCGGCCCGGGCCACCCCTACATCGCCGGCGGCCTGGCCATGGACGCCCCCGAGGTCGGCTTCGGCCAGAACGACGCCTTCGCCTACCAGTCCCGCGCGTTCCTCGACGAGGTCGCCGGCCTCAGCGAAGCCGAATCCCTGCCGCGCTGCGCCACCTTCGACGAAGGCGTCCGCAACATGGAACTGCTCGCCGCGGTCACCGAATCGGCCCTGAACAACGGAAAGAAGATCACGCTATGAAGCTCGGCGTCTACAACGCGATCCTGCACGACCGCCCACTGCCCGAGGCCCTGAAGGTCGTCGCCGATCTCGGCCTGACCGGCATCGAAATCAACTCCGGCGGGTTCCTGCCCGCGGTCCATGTCCCCACCTTCGATGACATCCTCGAAAGCGACGCCGCCCGCGATGACTACCTCGCCATCTTCGAAGGCACCGGCGTCTCCATCGCCGGGCTGAACTGCAACGGCAACCCGCTGCACCCCAACCGCGCCATCGACGACAAGCATGCCGAGGACATCCGCCGCTCCATCCGCCTGGCCCACCGCCTCGGCCAGGACCGCGTCGTGACCATGTCCGGCCTGCCCGGCGGGGAACCCGGCGCCACCGTGCCCAACTGGATCGTCAACGCGTGGAACTCCGCGGCCCTGGACGTCCTGGACTACCAGTGGGGGGTCGCCGCCAAGTTCTGGAAGGAAACGGACCGGCTCGCCGCCGACCACGGCGTCAAGGTCGCCCTGGAACTGCACCCGCAAAACCTCGTCTTCAACCCCGCCGACGTCCACAAGCTCGTCGAACTCACCGGAGCCACCCACGTCGGCGTCGAGCTGGACGCCTCCCACCTGTTCTGGCAGCAGATGGACCCGATCGCCGTCGTCCGCCAACTCGGGCCCCTGGTGTTCCACGCCGCCGCCAAGGACGTGCGCGTCAACAAGGACACCGCCGCCATCTACGGCGTCCTGGACAACCGCTTCCGCCGGCTTTCCCCCGAGGAAAACCGCACCAACCTCGGCGGTGACGAGTGGGCGAACGAATGGCCCAGGCCCGCCGCGTGGGACTTCGTCGCCCTCGGCAAGGGCCACGACACCGCCTACTGGACCGAGTTCCTGCGCGCCCTCCACGACGTCGACCCGGACATGCTCGTCAACATCGAACACGAAGACACCGAACTCGGCCGCATCGAAGGCCTCGAAGTCGCCGCCAAGGTTTTGAAGGAAGCGGACGCAGCCCTGGCCGCATCGCTGGTCAGCCCCTGACGGCCGGACGCGCACTACCCGCACGGACAGGAAGCCTGCCGGCATTCAACCGGCAGGCTTCCGCCGTTGCCTGAGTCACACGGCCCGCAGGTATCGTAGGTGTGACTTTGGAATGCAGGTCCAACGCGCCGGACGCTCCGCGGGCGGGGAGAAAGGTGGGACTCAATGCTGGACATCCCCATGGCCGGGAAGACCGGCGGCACCGATGAGTCGCTGGAGGATGTGGCCTACCGGGTGATAGCCGACAGGGTCATCATGCTGGGCATCCGGCCCAACGCGTCGATCAATGAAACCCAGCTGTCCAAAGAGATGCAGATGGGGCGCACCCCCATCCGGGCCGCCCTGAAGCGCCTCGAGAATGACCATCTGATCGTCTCGCATGCCCGGAAGGGCGCGTTCGCCGCGCCGGTCGATCTCGCAGACCTTGAGGAGATTTCCGAGGTGCGGCAGGCGCTGGAACCCGTGGCGGCCGGACTGGCCGCCAGGAAGGCGCGCCCGGACGCGCTTGAGACCTTTGAAAAGTACTCAGGGGTGATCCGGGGGCTGGAGGCGGCCACCGTGGACCAGAGCGACCTGATGCGCCTGGACCTGGCCGTGCACCAGCTCATTTACCGGGCCGCCGGCAACAGCCACATGGAGGAAATCCTTATCCGTTACGCCAATCTCTGGACCCGGATCCAGGGCGTGATGCTGGAGCGGCGGCCGTTGATCCTGCAGCACATCGTGGAGCTCGACGGCGTCATCCAGGCGATCCTCGGCAAGGACGAGGCCAAGGCGGCCGCCCTCATGGCCGGCCACGTCAGCGGATTCAGCAGCTACATCAGCGCGACGTAACCTTCAAATTTCTATTGACCTGTGATGGGACCCACATTACGCTCCTGATATATCAAGTGTTGCCAACCTGTCGACGATTGATCCAGCACCTGATTCCCACTTCGTTCAGCCCGTGAGAAGGATTCATGAACATACACGTCGCCATCGATGAAGCGCGGTTCACGCGGTTCCACAAGAAGCTCGTCGCTGCCTGCATGGGAGGGCCGATCCTTGACGGCTACATCCTGAGCATCATTGCCATCGCCCTGGTGGGCATTTCGGCCGATTTCCACACAACGGAGCTGGAGACCAGCCTGATCGGCGCCTCGGCCCTCGTCGGGATCTTTTTTGGCGCAGTCCTGCTGGGCCCGCTGACCGACCGGATCGGCCGGCAGCTGATGTACACCATTGACCTGTGGGCGCTGGTGATCGTGTCAGTGCTGCAGTTCTTCGTGCAGGATTCCCTGCAGTTGATCATCCTGCGCTTCATTGCCGGCCTGGCCATCGGCGCGGACTACCCGATCGCCAACTCCCTCCTGGCCGAATGGCTCCCGCGGAAGCGCCGCGGGCAGATGCTCGGCGTCCTGCAGGTTGGCTGGTTCATCGGCGCAGCCCTGGCATCCCTCGTCGGATTCGCCATCTTCGAAGTCTTCGGTGCCGGCTCCTGGCGCTGGATCCTGCTCACCGCAGCCGTGCTGGGTACCGTCGTCATGCTCATGCGCCTCGGGACACCGGAGTCCCCGCGCTGGCTGCTGCACAACGGACGCAAGGCAGACGCCAAACTGGCACTTCGCGCCGCCCTTTCGGACCAGCTCAACGTCGACCACGTGGTCTTTGAAACGGCTGATGAAGCCCCTGTTACCAAGAAGAAGGTGGATCTCCGCGTGCTGCTGCGCCGGCCCTACCTCAAGCGCATCATCTTCTGCAGCTCCTTCTATGCCCTGCAGGTGGGCCCGCTGTTCGCCATCTTTACCTTCGGCCCCACGATCCTGTCAGCATTCGGCATGGGCGAGGGCAATCTCTCCAACCTCGGTTCCGTCATCATCGACATGGTGTTCCTGGCCGGCTGCATCCCGGCGCTCAAACTCATCGAGTCCTGGGGCCGCCGGCCGCTCATCATCTGGTGCTTCGCCCTGATGGCCATCCCGCTGTTCATCCTGGGGCTCTTCCCGTCGGCTCCCGTGGCCATCATTGTGGGCTGCTTCGTGGCCTACGCCCTGTTCTCCGGCGGACCCAGCATCCTCGAATGGGCCTACCCGAGCGAAATTTTCCCCACCCACGTCCGCGCCAGCGCCGTCGGCATCACCACCGCCGTGAGCCGCATCGGCGCGGCCCTCGGAACCTTCGCGCTGCCGTTCGGCCTTGCCTACTGGGGCATCGGCCCCACCATGCTCGTCGCCGCGGTGCTGACCGCCATCGGATTCTTCGTCTGCCTGTTCATGGCCGAAGAAACCAAGGGCATGACGCTGGCCCAGGCCGGCGGCGAGCCCGAAGCGGCAGCCGGCAAGGAGGAGCCGGCCCTGCAGGCAAACTAGCGGCCTCAACCAGAAGAGCGTGCCGTTCAGAGTGGGTCAGCCACCTGGGCGGCACGCTCTTGTTTTCCTGCGAACGGTCGAGCCGGCTGGGAGAAAATCGATAGTCTAAAACTTATTGTTAACTGTTGAGGTCACACATCGCACGAGGAGGAGCAGGCCGGACCATGGCGAAAGAAGTGCGGGACGACGGCGGTTCCGTATCCCTCCGCGCCCTGGAAATGGCGGCCCAGGTCCGGCCCCAGGGGCAGGACATCTCCGGCCGGGCGGAGCAGGTGACCCTGCAACTGGAGAGCGCCATCGGCATGGGGCTGCTCAACCCGGGCGAGCGGCTCCCGCCGGAATCGGTCATGGCCGAGCACCTCGGCGTCTCACCCCTGACCCTGCGCCAGTCCCTGGCCGTGCTGCGGAGCAAAGGGCTCCTTGGCACCCGCCGCGGGCGCGGCGGCGGAAGCTACGTGGCGGGAGTGCTTCCGGTCAGGGAAGCGGAGATCGCCCAGCAACTGCGCCGGCACAAGAGCGATGACCTGCGCGACCTCATCGACCTCGCCGCCGCGACGGCCGGCTCGGCAGCGCGGCTCGCGTCCAGGCGGTCCGATGAGCAGGACGTGCGGCGCCTCCGGAAGCTCGCCCAGCGCTTCGCCTCAAGCTCGGAGCCGCACATGCTTCGGCAGGCGGATGCCAGGCTTCACATCGGCCTTGGTGTCGCCGCCCAGTCCCGCCGCCTCACCGCCCTGCTGATCCAGATCCACGCCGAGCTGTCCCCGCTGACGTGGGGCAACGCGTGGCTGGACGGCCAGCCGACCGCCGTCGAGGAACACGGGGCGCTCCTGGACGCCATCGAGCAGGGGGACCCCGCCGCCGCGGAGAACACCGCCATCGCGCACTTCGAACGGGAAGGCGCCCTTATCATCAACCAGCGCCTGGCCATCCTCACCTCGGACCTGGCGGACCAGCGGTGAAGCCCATCAACGAGGTCCTGCAGTCGACCGCCCGCGCCCTTGGCCAGAGCCTGGAGCGGGTTTTCGCCGACCTGTCAGTCCTGGCCGGCGCCACGACGGACATCCTCGCGGCCCCGGGCACGTCCAGGACCAAACTCGAGTCCCTCCGGCCCGTCGTCGGAGACATCGTCACGCGGCACGCGGGCCTGGTGGACAGCGCCGGGGTGTCCGTCACCCCGGGGCTGTTCACCGACGCCGACGCGTGGCACCAGTGGTGGAGCCTGGTGGGCGGAAAACTGGTGTTCATCCCGCACAACCTGAATCCCGCGTCGATCAACTACTACGACTACACCGAAATGACCTGGTACGAGCGGCCGCTCGCGTCCGGCCAGCCCGAACTCATTGGCCCCTACATCGATTTCGGCGGAGCTGACATCAAGATCGTCACCGCGTCGCTGCCCGTACAGCATGAGCAACGCACGGTGGCCGTGGCCGGGGCGGACCTCTCCATGGAGTCCATCGAGCGCACATTCCTGCTCAACCTCGGCCGCCGGGACGAACACGTCGCTCTGATCACCGAGACCGGCAAGGTGGTGGCCTCCAACAGCGCCCGGTTTGCCCCCGGCACCCGCTTCGAGGGGCCCCGCAGCGGACCCCGGTCAGTCCCCGTGCCGGTGGCGGACCTCACCACTCCCCCGTGGCACCTCGTCGCGGGCGACTGAGCGTGGGTTTCGGCAGGCTCAACCAGCGGCAGTCAGGTTAGCGGATTCCCTGGTCGGAAAACTTCACGACGTCCGCGGCGTTGGCCTTGTCCACGATGGTGGGCCCGGTGAGCACTGGCTGTCCGCCGCCGAGCTTGAAGCCGCCCCGTTTGACCTGCCACAGGGCGTCCACGGACTCGTAGCCCTGCAGCCACGGCTGCTGGTCCACCGTGAACAGCACGGTGCCGTCGGCGATCTTCTGGGCAAGTTCCTTGTTCAGGTCAAACGAGGCCACCTTGGCTGAGCTGCCCGCGGTGGCCACGGACTTCAGCAGGGTCAGCGTGATGGGCGCGCCCAGGCCGATGATGACGTCGGCGTCCCTGGCTGCCTGCAGCTTGGCCGTTGCCGTTGACTCGACGGACGTCATGTCGGCGCCGTTCACGTAAAGAATCTCTGTTCCGGGAACCTTTGACTTCACGCCGGCGCATCGCGCCTCCAGCCCAACATGCCCCTGCGCCTGGATCACGCAGATGGGGTGCTTGAAGTTCTCGGCCGCCAGTTTCTCGCCCACGGCCTGGCCGGCGAGCTGCTCGTTGGAGCCGAAGTGCGTAAACGCCCCGAGCTGTTTGGAGACGTCCTCGCCGGCGTTCAGGCTCACGATGGGGATGCCGGCGTCAGAGGCCTTCTTGAGGGAATCCTTCAGCGCGCCGGGCGTGGCCAGGGTGACGGCGATTCCGTCCACCTTCTGGTCCACGGCCTGCTGGATCAGCTGCGCCTGCCGGCCGGCCTCCGGATCGTTCGTGTAGAGGAGTTCCACGTTGTCCTTGGCCGCGGCTTCCTCGGCGCCCTTCCGGACGGTGTCCCAGAAGGTGTCGCCCGCCGGAGCGTGCGTGACCAGGGCGATCTTCAGGCGCGGAGTCGACACGGCCTGGCCCCCGCCGCCCCCGCTGTTGGCTTCCGGCGCCCTTCCGCCCTGGCTGGAGCATGCCGTCAAAGCCAGCATCGGGATTGCAACCGCGGCCACCGCTGCGCGGCGCCAAAAATACTTCTTCACTGGTGATCTCCTTCGATCGCGTCCAGATGATTAGGGGAACCACACCACAGGATCTTCCCGGCCGGAGAAGTGGATGTGACCGAGCGCACTTGGAGCGCTCCACAAATTGAGAATAAAAGCAGGACTTTGTCCTGTCAATAGTCCTACTCGGCCCTAGCGCTGGTAGACGCCGGTGAGCGTCGCCGTGCCCAGCAGGTGGCGGGCGAGTTCGGATCCCAGCCTTGCCGGCTTCGCCCCTGCCCCTCCGGGCAGTTCCTCAACGTCCAGCGCGTAGACAGTAACAACGTAGCGGTGCCGCCCATGCCCCGGCGGCGGGGCCGCACCCAGGTAGCCGCGGAAGCCGCCGTCGTTCTTCAGCTGCACGGCGGCAGGCGGGAGCTGCGGCCCGCCCTCGGCCCCGGCCCCCTCGGCGAGGGAGGTGGTGTCCGCGGGGAGGTTGAGGACGGCCCAGTGCCAGAATCCGCCGGCGCCCGGCGCGTCCGGATCGAACACGGTCACGGCGTAGCTCCGGGTGCCGTCCGGTGCCCCGGTCCAGCTCAGCTGTGGGGACTCGTCGGCGCCGCCGGCGTGCATCCTGCCGCTGCGTTGCGGCGGCGCCAGGGTCCCGCCATCCTCAAAGGAGCGGCTGGTGAGCCCGAACGAGGGAACGTCCGGCAGGTTTGAAAAAGGGCCCGGCGATGTCATGGCTGCTCCTCAGGTGGTGGGAACTTCGGTTTCCTCTGCTGCTGCTTCGACGTGGTTGAGCTCCGCCCGGGTAGGCGGATTGGCGCCGGCGCGGGACACGGTCACTGCGGCCGCGCGGGAGGCGTGCGCCAGGAGGGCGGTGAGCCCCTCGGCCGGGAGTGCCCGCAGGTCAGCCCGGTTCTGGGCGCCGTCCAGGCCGCGGTCCACCACGCCGGAAAGCAGCGCGGCCATGAACGAATCCCCTGCGCCAACGGTGTCCGCCACCTCCACGCGGGGCGCGGCAAACTCTGCCTCCCCTGCCGCAGTGATCCCCCACGGCCCGGCTGCGCCGCGCGTCACCACCACGACGGCGGGCCCCTCGGCACCACCGAGCTTCAGCCAGCGGCGCGCGGACTCCAGCGGGTCCACGCCGGGGTAGAGCCAGGCGAGGTCCTCGTCGGAGGCCTTGACGATGTCCGAGAGGGTCACGAACTTTTCCGCCTGCCGGCGGGCGTAGTCGGCGTCCGTGATGATGCTGGGGCGGCAGTTGGGGTCGAAGCTGATGGTCGACGCCGGGTGGGCGTGCTCGACGGCGGCCAGCACCTCCGCGGCGCCGGGCGCCAGCATGGTGGCGATGGAGCCGGTGTGCAGCAGCGTGGTTCCCTGCAGCATGAACGGCAGCCGTTCCCCCAGCCCGGGGAGCTCCCACGCGAGGTCGAACGTGTAGGTGGCGGCGCCGTCGTCGTCCACCAGGGCGGTGGCAACGCTGGTGGGCAGGCCGTCCGGGGCCTGCGGGAGCATGACGGAACTCGCCCGCAGGTGGGCGGCCACCGACTCACCGTAGGCGTCCCGGCCGTACCGGCCGACGAACTGCACCGGGTGCCCCAGCCGGGCGAGCCCGACGGCGACATTGAGCGGGCTGCCGCCCACATGGGCTTCGATTCCGGAGCTGCGCTGGACCACGTCAACGAGGCCCTCGCCGATAACAGTGAGCATGGTCATACTCTGCCAGAGAACGCCGCCCGGCGCTCGGGTTCGCCGCCGTGGGTTAGGCCTTCTTTCCCGGCAGCGCGAGCTTGAAGACCTTCGCCCAGGAGGATCCCACCTGCTTCAGCAGCGGCCCGGTGGTGTACGGCAGGCCGTAGCGCTGGCAGATTTCCTGCACTTTGGGCGCCACTTCCCCGTACCGGTTGGAGGGCAGGTCAGGGAACAGGTGGTGCTCGATCTGGTGGGACAGGTTGCCGGTCATGATGTGCATGAACCTGGAGCCGGAGATGTTGGCCGAGCCGATCATCTGGCGGACGTACCAGTCGCCGCGGGTCTCGCCCTCCACCATTTCCTCCGTGAACGTATCCGTCCCCTCGGGGAAGTGTCCGCAGAAGATCACGGCGTGGGCCCAGACGTTGCGGACGGCGTTGGCGGTGAGTGTGCCGAGGAGGGCCTGCTTGCCCGAGCCGGTGAGCATGGCCACGGCCGGGGTGGCGGCGTAGTCCTTGGTGAACTGCTTGAGGGCCTTGATGCCGAGCGCCTTGAGGTCGCGGGTCATGGCCTCCTTGCTCTTCTTGCCCTCCTTGTACTCCACCAGCTCGAGGTCGTAGACGGCGATGCCCCATTCGAAAATCGGGGCGAGGATGGCGTTGTACAGCGGGTTGCCCAGGGCGCGGGGGGTCCAGGGCTGGTCCTCGTCCATGCGCAGCAGGTTGTATCCGACGTCGTTGTCCTTGCCCACCACGTTGGTCCAGCGGTGGTGGAGGTCGTTGTGGGTGTGCTGCCAGGAGCGCGCCGGGGTCACGAAGTCCCATTCCCACGTGGTGGAGTGGATGTCCGGATCGCGCATCCAGTCCCACTGGCCGTGCAGGATGTTGTGGCCGATCTCCATGTTTTCCAGGATCTTGGCGAGGCTGAGCAGGCTGGTGCCGGCCACCCATGCCGCCTTGTTGCGGCTGCCCAGCAGCGCTGCCCGTCCGGTGATCTCCAGGCCGCGCTGGATCTTGATCATCCGGCGGATGTAGGCGGCGTCCGAGGCCCCGCGCTTGGCGAGGACCTCGTCCTTGATGGCGTCCAGCTCACGGCCGAGCTCTGCCACCTGCTCGTCCGTCAGGTGCGCCGCGGCGGGCGGGCGCACCGCCGGCCGGCCGGTGGCAGCGAGGGCCCCGGGCCGCGGCTTCGTGACGGGTTTGTCGGTGGCGGCTCCACCGGTGGACCTTGCAGTCGCGGCTGTGCGATCGGATATTGCAGTCATGCTGGTGATGCTCCTCAGATGTCGAGGTTAACGGGCCCGGCAGCTGCCGAAACGCACGTCTGGATTAGTTGGCCCGGTTCACCGTGGACTTCGCCGGTGCGCAGGTCCCGGACCTGCCCTGCACGCAGGGGCAGCAGGCAGCTGTGGCAGATGCCCATGCGGCAGCCGCTGGGCATGAGGACGCCGGCGTCTTCGCCGACGTCGAGAAGGGGGGTGTCGCCGTCGGCCTCCACCTCGCGGTCGGAGGCTTCAAAGGTGACCAAACCGCCGTCGTGCCCTTCACCACCCAGCAGGCTGGTGTTGAAGCGTTCGATGATGAGGTTGACGGGGTCCGCCGCGAAGGGGCCGGTGGCCCCGTCCGCGCGGGCTGACTTGGGGTCTTTGGGGTGGGCGGCCGCTTCGGCGGCCCACAGGGCTTCGGCATCGTCGAGGAACTCTTCCGGGCCGCAGGCGTAGGCAGCCCGGCGACGCCAGTCGGGGCAGAGTGCGTCCAGCCCGGCGGCCGAGCCGAAGTCCACCCGGCCGCGCTCCCCCGTGTACCAGTGCGTGACGCGGAAGTTGGGAAACTGGTCGGCGAGCTCGGAAAGCTCCTCGCGGAAGATACTGTCCTCCGGTCTGCGGGCGGAGTGGATCAGGACCACGTCGGCGTCGGGGCGGTGCGGCACGAGCGTGCGGACCATGGACATCACGGGGGTGATGCCGCTGCCGGCGGTGAGCATCAGGAGCGGCCGGGGATGTTCGGGGAGGACGAAGTCACCCTGCGGCGGGGCCAGGAACAGGACGTCGCCGGGCCGGGTGGTGCGGACCAGGACGCCGGACACGGCGCCCATGTCGCTGACCGTGATGGCGGGGTCCTCGCCAGCCGGGGCGCTGAGCGAATAGGAGCGCCAGTGCCGGACGCCGTCCAGTTCCACGCCGATGCGCGCCCACTGGCCGGCCTTGTGGGCCTTCCAGCCGCGACCGGGCCGGAAATGGATGGTGGCTGAATCCGCCGTTTCGGGGACGACTTTGGTGACCACGCCGCGCAGCTGCCGGGCCGAGAACACCGGGTCAAACAGCGCGAGGATGTCCTCCGGGGCCAAGGGAGTTGTCAGGACGGACGCCGCGCGCGCCAATTTGCGGAGCCGGATCACGCCGTCCGCTTCTTACCGGGTTCACCCATGTGTATCTCCTAGTGAAACCCATGATCGAAATGTGCTGACTGTCCCCCAACTACAAGAGTCCCCCATGCCGGTGCCGCTAGCAACCGGCGTCCACTTTGGCGCCTTGCGGATGAGTTCGCTGCTGGATGGCGAGGGCGACGGCGTGAGCGTGCAGATCCGGGCGATGGTGGGGTCAGACAAGGCAATATCCCTCCGTTGTGGCGTCTGCGGCATCCGCGGTTGATGATAAGCATACTTACCGCCGGAGTGTGGATACAGCGGGAGACAATGCACGGGTGCGCCGCTGCCCCCAATCGCCGGCAGCGCATTTACGATCTACCCCATGACATTGCAACGAACGGAACTCCGTGGAGTTCCCGTGTTCTGGGTCGAGGGCGCCCAGCCACTCACAGCGCAACTGGTTTTCCGCGCGGGAGTCAGAGACGAAACCTTCATGACCACCGGCCTCACGCACCTGGTGGAGCATCTGGCAATGTCAGGCGTCCCCGACCTGCGGCGCCATAGTCACAATGCCACGGTCGGGCCGACCTTCACCTCGTTTACCTGCAGCGGCAAGGCTGAGACCGTGGCGACGTTTCTCGCCGCGGTCTGCTCCTTCCTGTCAGTGCCTGATCTCGGCCGGCTCGAAATAGAAAAGAAAATTCTGGCCGCCGAGGCTTCCACGACGGTTCCGCCAGCTACGGCAGAGCACCTGCGGCACCGCTTCGGGCTGTCCTCCCTGGGCCTGACAGACGTGTCACCGCCGTCGCTCGGGACGCTGGGACCGGACGAAGTCCTGCAGCTGCTCCGAAGCCATTTCACGGCGGGCAACGCGGCGCTGGCCCTGAGTGGCGCGCCGCCAGAGGGACTCCGCCTTGACCTTCCGGCGGGATCTCCACGTCGGCCGCACAGCCCGGCGGCCCTGGCCGCTTCGCTGCCGATGTGGTTCGAGCAGGGGTGGCCCCGTCTTGGCCTCTCATTCGAAGTGCCTGCCGGGACGGAAGCCCTGCGGGAGGCAGCCCGCACCGTGTCGCGCATCGCCTGCCGCCGCGCCCACCGCACTCTGCGGCAGGAGCAGGGCTGGGTCTACGACGTCGACGTCATGCATTTCCTCGACAGCGGGGACACGGGCATCCTGTGCTTCGAAACCGATCCGACACCGCAGCATGCCGACGACGCACGGCTCGGCCTCATGGCCATCCTGCGGGACCTTCGGCTCAACGGCCCCACAGCCGGGGAACTCCAGGCGGACGCGGAGGAATTTCAGGAGTATCTGGAGGATTCGTCGTCAGCCATTGAGATGGCCGTCGCCGCCGCCGAAGCACACCTGCTCGGACGGGAACCGGTGTCTCCGCCGGACAAGCTGGCGCTGGCTCACGGCGTCACCGCCGAAGCCTGCCGCGCCGCCCTGGCCAGCCTCGAAGCGACAGCCATCTTCGGGATGCCGGAGGGGACCCGGCCGGACGATGACTCCATCAGATCCGATTCAGACCGCACCATCGACTGGCTGGGCGGCAGGGAGTTCCGGCGCAGCGTACGCGGCGCCCTCTACGGAGTTCCCGGCGGCAGCAAGCTGTTCGTCGGAGAGAAGGGCGTAACGCTCTCCGCGGACTACACCGCCAGCATCACCTGGGATGACCTCGTGGGTGTGGCTGTGGCGCCGGACGGACTGGTAAGCCTGATCGGCATCGATTGCCAGCAGATCCAGGTCCGGGAGGCGTGGTTCGGCAAGGGGCAGCAGGCCATCGACGCCATCCTGGACAGGGCCGGGGAGGAGCGCTGCTTCACCCCGCCGGACGCCTAGGGTTCCCCGGCCAACGCCGAAGGGCCTAGAGCTGCAGCAGCTCCTGCACCAGCTCGCGGCACTTCCGGTAGGACGGGGTCTTGGGGTCGATCAGCGAGAAGTGGTCGCCCGGCACCTTGACCACCTGGACCGGTGCCCCGGCTGCGCGGGCGGCCGTGGCGTAGGCCTCGGACTGGCTGACCGGCACGGTGTCGTCGTCGAGCCCGTGGACTGCGTAGACCGGGATGGTGAGCGGCACGGCGCTCATCGGGTCGGCGTACTTGTGCCGCTTGGGGTACCGTTCCGCGGAGCCGCCCAGGAAGTTGCTGACGGCGCCGTTGCTGAGGTCCAGCCACTCCGCCTGCGCGAGGTTGAGCAGCCCGGACTGGCTGACCACGCCTGTCAGGTGTACGGCTTCACCGTTGAGGTTCCGGTCGACCTGCCGGTCGGCGTCGGCCGCACCGAGCCCCGCGAGCCGGTCCCGGCCGGCCGCCCAGACGGCCAGGTGCCCGCCTGCCGAATGGCCCAGCGCCACCACGCGGTTCAGGTCGAGGTCGTGCTCGCTGGCCACCTCACGCAGTTTGTCGATCCCGGCGAGGACGTCCTCGAAGGTCCGCGGCCAGCCGCCGCCGTTGCCCGCCCGGCGGTACTCCAGATTCCAGGCCGCAATGCCGTGCGCCGCGAGGTCCTTCGCCAGCGGTTCGCCCAGTTCGGCGCCGTACTGGGAGCGCCAGTAGCCGCCGTGGATCACAACAACGACACCGCGAGGGGAGGGCGGCCGGCCGTTGCGTGCGGCAGGTGTTTCCGGCAGGAAGAGCTCACCCCACTGGCTGGGGTGGTCACCGTAGTGGTACTTCTGCCGCTTCACTGCATCCTCCTAGGATCCACAAAACCCATGTCCCGAGCCTACATGGGCACCGCCTCCATGGGGCAGAAGGGGCTGCAGTGGCAGGGGTGTCACCGGCGCGCTGTCGCACCGCCTTGATAGTTTGGAACCATGGCAAGCAACTGGGATCGCCTGGACGTCACTCAGCGCGACTCCGTGCAGGAAAGCGTGGAACTCTATGAGCGCGTCCGGCCTGCGCTGAAGCTGGTCACCCGGGAAGTCCTGCAGATCCTGCGGACCATGCTCAAGGACACCGAGGTCACGCCGCTGTTCGTCACCGGCCGCACCAAATCGGTGGATTCCTTCCGCGAGAAGATCTCCCGGACCGAGGAACCGCTGGAGCCGGGCGGCCCGCGGCTCCTGAAGTTCCCGGACCCGTTCCGGACCCTCAACGACATGGTGGGCGTGCGCGTGATCACCAAGCTGCCTGCGGAGAACGCCCTGGTGGCCAACCTGATCAAGCGCCAGCGGAACCTCTTCGACTGCCGCGGGGACCGCGAAAAGGACATCGGCTCCATTGAGTCCGGAACGTACGGCTACTCCAGCAGGCACCTGATCCTGCGCACCATCCAGAACGACGTCGTGAAGAACTACCAGCAGGTGTTCAACCCCGAGGTCCCGCCCAATGGCAGCTACTTCTTCGAATGCCAGATCCGCACCGTCTTCGCGCATGCCTGGAGCGAGATCGAGCACGACATCCGGTTCAAGGCCGAGGACCCGCGTGCTTGGACACCGCACTTCGACCGCCAGTTCACCGCCACCGCCGCCATGCTGGAGACCGTGGAGAGCGCCTTCGCCGACCTCCATGAACGCTACGAGGAGGTCCGCAGCTACTGGGACGTGGACGGCGAGGGCGCGGCGCAGCTCACCCCCAACCGCATCCGGGACGTCTGGCGCACCCTGCTTCCGCACGTAGACCGTAAAGTAGATGATGACTGGGGATGGGCGGCCGAACTCCTGGCGGCCCACGGACTCAAGCAGACAGTCCAGCTTGCCGGACTGCTCAGCGCCAACCGGATCACCGAGGTCCGCAAGGCCCTGGACCACCGCTACTCCCCCGGCCCGGACCGCCTCCTGGATGACCTCCTGCTGTGGCAGTACGGCACCAAACACATCGACCTCACCGCCGAGGCGCCCGACGCCGTTCCCCACCCGCGGCGCGACAGCCTCCTGCGGCGGCTGAAGCAGATCGAGCGCTACCGCCAGACCAAGAAATAGAGTTCCATGAAGCCCGAACAGCTCCAGTCCGTCCGGGCCACGCTCCGTTCCCCGGCGCGCCTCAAGACCGAGGCCCTTGCCGGGCTGGTGGTGGCCCTTGCCCTCATTCCGGAAGCCATCGCATTCTCCGTAATCGCCGGAGTGGATCCCCGGATCGGACTGTTCGCCTCCTTCACCATGGCCGTCACCATCTCCTTCGTGGGCGGCCGGCCCGCCATGATCTCGGCCGCGACGGGCGCCGTCGCCCTGGTGATCGCACCGCTGATGCGCAGCCACGGCCTGGACCACCTGATCGCCGCGGTGATCCTCGCCGGGGTGTTCCAGATCCTGCTCGCCGTCCTGGGCGTCACCCGGCTCATGCGCTTCATCCCGCGCTCGGTGATGGTGGGCTTCGTGAACGCGCTGGCCATCCTGGTGTTCATGGCCCAGCTGCCGGAACTAATCGGCGTGCCCTGGCCCGTGTATCCGCTGGTCGCCGCGGGCCTGCTGATCGTCGTCGGCTTCCGCAGGATTACGACGGCGGTGCCCTCACCTTTGGTGGCCATCGTCCTCCTGACGGTCCTCGCCGTGGTCGCCGGGATCGACGTCCCCACCGTCCAGGACAAGGGCCAGCTGCCGGAGAGCCTCCCCACGCTGTTCATTCCGAATGTGCCCCTGACGTGGGAAACCTTCCAGACCATCGCCCCGTTCTCGCTGTCCATGGCGCTCGTGGGGCTGCTGGAATCCCTGATGACGGCCAAGCTCGTGGACGACATCACCGATACCCGCTCCAACAAGACCCGCGAATCCTGGGGCCAGGGCGTGGCCAACATTGTCACCGGGTTCCTGGGCGGCATGGGCGGCTGCGCCGTGATCGGCCAGACCATGATCAACGTCAAGGGCTCCGGCGCCCGGAGCCGGGTCTCCACGTTCCTCGCGGGCGCCTTCCTGCTGGTGCTGGTGGTCGCCCTGGGCGACATCGTGGGCCGCATCCCCATGGCCGCTCTGGTGGCGGTAATGGTCTTCGTCTCGGCCATCACCTTCGACTGGCACTCTGTTGCACCCGCAACCCTGAAGCGGATGCCCAAATCGGAGACCGCCGTCATGCTGATCACGGTGGGCACCGTGGTGGTCACGCACAACCTGGCCATCGGCGTCGGCGTCGGGGTGCTGGCAGCGATGGCGATGTTCGCCCGCAGGGTGGCCCACTTCGCCACCGTGGAACGGACGGAAGTGGAGCTCAACGGCCGGACGGTGGCCACCTACACGGTGGACGGCGAACTGTTCTTCGCCTCCTCCAACGACCTCTACACGCAGTTCAACTACGCCCGCGACGCCGAGCCGGACATCGACAGCGTGGTGATCGACCTGCACGCCTCCCACCTGTGGGATGCCTCCACCATCGCCGTACTGGACTCCGTCACGGAGAAATACCGCAGGCACGGCCGCGAGGTGGAACTGATCGGCCTCAACTCCGCCAGCATTCAGATGCGGGAACGACTCGCCGGTAAACTCAACGCCGCAGAGTGAGATTCACCACACCACTCGGACCACAAACCCATACATGACGCGGACCAACGCGGCGTGAACGACACGGCCCCGTTACCTTAATGTGACATTGAATGAGGCCTCCCGTACGGTGGAAAACGTGCCTTTTTCACCGATGAGGCACTCCCGCGCTGATTGCCTAACTCTGCCGCAGCCCGAGGAACCAACCGAAGACCCATGTCCGGCAGAGACGGGGAAACCACTTTTCGGCCTGCTCGAAGCAGGCCTTGGGGTGAAGCCGCACAGCTCCTGACCACGCTCAGGACCGCGGCCGGGTGCCTCCCATCCGAATCCGACAGCTCACCTCGCAGGCATCGGGAGAGGCTTCTTCATGTCGTTCCGCTTTATTTCTGGCCGCCGTGCTGCGGCCATCCTTGCAGCATCCGGCCTGGCTTTCACCGGCACCGTCGCGGCCAATGCCGCCAACGCTCCGGCCCAGCAGGCCCAGGCTCCCGCTGGCGTCTTCGCGACAGCCGGCCAGGTCCAGGCTCCCCTGAGCGCCGCCTCCGGCGTCAAGATCGACTTTGAACGCACCGCCGTCAAGTCGTCCCCGGCCCCCGTGGCGGCAGCACCTGTCGCCGTCGCACAGCCGGCCGCCGCAAAGCCTGCCGCAAAGAAAGCTGCCGCGCCTGTGGCCGCCCCGGCTCCCAAGGCTGCACCCGCACCGGCCGCGCCCGCACCGAAGGTCACCGTCAAGGCCGCGGCCCCGGCCCCTGCGGCACCCGTCAAGGCTGCCGCCGGCGTCAACGCAACCATGCTGGCCTCGGCCTACTCCCAGATCGGCATCACGCAGGACTGCACGGCCATGGTGGAGAAGGCCCTCGGCGCCGCCGGCATCCGTGTGGGTGACCTCGCGCCGATGCAGTTCCTGGGCCACGGCAAGGTGGTCTCCACCCCGCAGCCCGGCGACATGGTGGTCCAGTCAGGCCACGTGGGCATCTACGCCGGCGCCGGCAAGGTCATCAGCGGCGGCATGAACGGCATCAACGCCACCATGGCGCACCCGCTGTCCTGGCTCACCGCCACGGGTCCCGTCACGTTCGTCCGCGCGGCCTAGCCGGCGCACGGCTGGCAGAACCGAAAAAACCGCCGTGTTCCGCTGCCTTGGGGGCGGCGGAACACGGCCCCCCCAAGGTGCTCCCACCTTTCTCCAAGGATGGCGGAACACACTGGCTGTGCCTGATGAAAGACCGCAGTCTCCGGCTGCGAGTCAGGATCGCCGGGTCCGGATTGTCCCCCATGCATTCCGGATCCGGTGCCTGCTTTTAATGATCCCGCGCCTGGTCCAAGCGGGCGCCGGTTCCATTTCAGCCCCTGACGGTGCGGTTCCGCCCCTGCGATTTGGCTTCGTACAGGGCAACGTCGGCCGCCGCGATCACCTCGTCGAGGTCTGCCGTTTTCGCGTTGTAGGTGGAGATGCCGTAGCTGACGGTCGGCATCCGGAGCAGCTCCGGAATGTGCTGCTCCGCCAGCCTCCTGCTGATTTCACCCGCGATGATTTCGGCACTCTTGGGGCCCGCACCGGGAAGCAGCAGGATGAACTCCTCGCCGCCGTAGCGCCCCGCGACGTCCGTGGACCGGACCGATGCGCTGCACGCCTCGGCGAACGCCTGCAGCGCCAGGTCTCCGGCCGCGTGGCCGAAGGTGTCGTTGACCGACTTGAAGTGGTCCAGGTCCGCGAGGATCAGCGAGCCGCCGCTGTTGGCGGCCCTGCTGCGTTCCAGCTCTTCGGCCGCCGCCTCCAGGAAAGCGCCGCGGTTGAGCAGGCCGGTGAGCCCGTCCTGGGTGGCGACCGTCCGCAGCGCCCGGGTCTGCTGCTCGGTGCTCAGCCCCGCCATGCTGAAGGAAACCACCACCAGGAGCACCATGGTGACCATGGTGGTCACCGCGGACCCGAAGTAGGTGGTGAAAACCTGACCGTTTGGTCCCTGGATGAGGAACACCACCAGGCGGCAGGAATAGAAGAAGGCCACCCCGCCGGCCGCGATGGCCATGGGGATCCTCACCCGGGAGTACCCGGGTTCAAGCCGCCACAGTTCATGCGACGCCAGTCCGATAAGCACGGCCATGGAGGCCAGGAACACAGCACCTCCGGCCCACGTGTTGGTTCCCGGGCTGTCGACACCGGCTGCGGCGCCGGCGATGACGGGCAGCGCCACGGACACCCACAGGTTGTATTTCAGGTTCCGCAGGGATCGGGCCCCCGCCCAGACACCCGCCGCGCCGGACACCAACAGAAAGTTGCCCAGCGGATTGGCCCACACCTGCTGCGGCGTGCCGTTGAGCAGGAAAGATGCGGAGCCGGAGAGGAACAGGAGCAGGGCGGCGCACCACCAGGCGCTGTAGGGCGAGCGGGTGCTGCGGAACGTTGAAAAGTAGAACAGCAGCGCCAGGACCAGGGCCATCGCTGCGAAGGCAACCCGCAGTGTTGCCGTGTCTAGGATCATTCCGTCCCCTTGAATGCCGATCCAGTGCAATCCAGTATCGCACCGAGAGCGATCAGGGTCCCGCCATGGCGCACAGAAATTTCCCGGGGAAACGACACATTTGTCTGACATCTGTCACGAATTGGCCGCTGCGACGCTCCGGTGCCAGCATTATTGAATGCTTGAGGCAACAAAAGACCCCGTATCCGCTCCCCCGGCCACGGCGGCCGGCGCCGCACCCCTGAACCCGGCCCTCGCCGCGGAAGCCAGGATTGCGCGCGTCGCGGTGACCGTCTTCCCCCTCCTGGTGCTCGCAGCCGGCATTGCCGGGTTCCTGCTTCCCGGCGCCTTCAAACCCCTCGGGCCGGCCGTCCCGTACCTGCTGGGAATCATCATGTTCTGCATGGGCCTGACGCTGACCCCGCCGGACTTCGCGGCTGTTGCCCGCAGGCCCTGGGCCGTGGTGCTGGGCATCGTGGCCCACTATGTGATCATGCCCGGCGCCGGCTGGGCGATCGCCACCCTTCTTCACCTGGAGCCCGCACTCGCCGTCGGCCTGATCCTCGTTGGCTGCGCGCCCTCCGGCACGGCCTCCAACGTGATGGCGTTCCTGGCCAAGGGCGACGTGGCCCTGTCCGTGGCGGTTGCCAGCGTGTCCACCCTGATCGCCCCGGTGGTCACGCCCGTCCTGGTGCTGTTCCTGGCCGGTTCCTTCCTGACCATCGACGCCGGCGGCATGGTGCTGGACATCGTCAAGACCGTGCTGATGCCGGTTGTTGCCGGCCTCCTGGCCCGGCTGTTCCTCAAGAACCTCGTCGCCACGGCGCTGCCGGCGCTCCCCTGGGCGTCCGCCGTCGTAATTTCCCTGATCGTGGCGGTGGTGGTGGCGGGAAGCGCCAGCAAGATCCTGGCCGCCGGCGGCATTGTGTTCCTGGCCGTGGTGCTGCACAACGGCTTCGGCCTCGGGCTCGGCTACCTGGCCGGCAGGCTGGGCCGCCTGGACGCCAAGGCGCGCAGGGCACTCGCGTTCGAGGTCGGCATGCAGAACTCCGGCCTGGCGGCGACGCTGGCCACCGCCCACTTCACGCCGCTGGCAGCGCTGCCGTCAGCCGTCTTCTCGCTCTGGCACAACATCTCCGGCGCCATCGTCGCAGCCTGGCTGGCCCGCAAGCCGCTGCCCGAACAGCAGGAACTGGCCAGGACTCCGGAACAGCCCGCGCAGCAGGAAGCCTAGGCAGGGACGGCTTCCCCGGCGCCTGCCGGGGCAAAGACGCTAACGGGCCGCGGCAGTCCGTAATGCTCACGCAGCGTGTTCCCCGAGTACTGCCGGCGGAACAGCCCGCGGGACCGCAGGATCGGAATGACGTGGTCCACGAAGGCGTCCAGGCCCGACGGCAGCACGGGCGGCATGATGTTGAAGCCGTCGGCAGCACCCTTCTCAAACCACTCCTGGATGGCATCCGCCACCTGCTCGGGTGTGCCGGAGAAGGTGCGGTGGCCGCGGCCGCCGCCCAGCCTGCCGATGAGCTGGCGGACGGTGAGCCGTTCGCGCCGGGCGAGTTCCACAATCAGCGTGTACCGGCTCTTGGCGCCCTCGATCGCGTCCTCCGACGGCAGGTCCTCGGGCAGCTGCGCGTCCAGCGGCAGTGATTCCGGCGAGACACGCAGTACGCCGGCCAGTTGCTTCCGCGCGTGCTCAGGATGGATGAGCTCATCGAGCTGCTTCTCCAGCCGCCGCGCCTCCTGCTCGGTGGAGCCGATCACCGGGACGATGCCGGGCAGGATCTTGATGTGGTCCGGGTTCCGGCCCACGGCGGCCGTCTTCCGCTTCAGGTCGGCGTAGAAGCGCTGTGCCTCGGCAAGGGTCTGCTGCGCGGTGAACACCGCCTCGGCGTAGCGGGCGGCGAAGTCCTTGCCATCCTCCGACGAGCCGGCCTGCACAATGACGGGGTGGCCCTGCGGTGAGCGCGGCACGTCCAGGGGACCCTGGATCCGGAAATAGCGGCCGGTGTGGTTGATGGCGTGGACACGGGAGCTGTCCGCCCAGATCCCGTCGGCCTTGTCCCCCACCGCAGCGTCATCCTCCCAGCTGTCCCAGAGCTTCCTGGCGGCGTCGAGGAATTCAGCGGCGCGCTCGTAGCGGCGCCAGTGCGCGGGCTGGTCCTCCAGGGAGAAGTTCCGCGCGGCGGCCTCGCCAGCCGTCGTCACCACGTTCCAGCCGGCCCGGCCGCCGCTGATGTGGTCCAGCGAGGCGAACCTGCGGGCCAGGTTGTAGGGGTCGTTGTAGGTGGTGGAGGCGGTGGCGATCAGGCCGATCCGCCTGGTCACGGCGGCTATGGCGCTTAGCAGGACCGTCGGCTCGAGCGTCCCGTAGGGGCGCTGGCGCACGTCGCCGTGCAGCACGGGCGAATCGGCGAAAAAGATCGAGTCGAAGGTGCCGCGCTCGGCCGTGCGGGCGAGCTGCTGGAAGTGTGCCACCTGCGTTCCGGCGAAGCTGTCGCTTTCGGGGAGGCGCCAGGACGCCTCATGGTGTCCGGTGCTCATCAGGAAGGCATTCAGGTGGAGCTTGCGTTCAGGCATGGTCTGGTTCCTTGGGTAGGGAGGGCGGGTCAGGCGGTCCGGGATCCGACGGCGGTCCGCCAGCGGGAGAAATGGCGTTCGACGGCGACCAGCAGGTAGTTGACCACCAGGCCGAGCAGGGACACGGTCAGGATGCCCGCGTACATGTCCGGGATCAGGAAGCTCATCTGGGAATTGACGATCAGGTAGCCCAGCCCGGCCTTGGCCCCCACCATCTCGGCGGCGATCAGGACCAGGATGGAGGACGTGCCGGCCATCCTGATGCCCGTGAAGATGGTGGGTACGGCGGACGGGAGGATCACCTTTTGGAACAGCTGGAAGTTGGACAGCCCCAGTGAGCGGGCGGCCCGGATCAGCAGCGGGTCAACGGTCCGGACGCCGGCGATGGTGTTCAGCAGCACCGGGAAGAACGCGGCGTAGGCCACGATGCTGATCTTGGACGTCTCGCCGATGCCCAGCAAGAGCGTGAACACCGGCAGCAGGGCCAGTGCGGCCGTGTTCCGGAATACCTCCAGCAGCGGATTGAGGAAGCGGTCGAGGGCGCCGTACCAGGCCACGAGCAGCCCGAGGGCCACGGCGGTGACGACGGCGATGCCGAAGCCGCTCGCGGAGCGGCTCAGGCTGGCGGCGAGGTGGTTCTGCAGCTGGCCGTTTGCGATAAGTGCGCCCAGCGCCTCGAGCACCACGTGCAGCGGCGGAAGGAACACCCTCGTCGATGCCGGCGCGAGGTAGGTGGGTCCCAGTTCCCAGAGCAGCAGGAAGAGGATGATGGCCCCGGCGCCCCAGACGGCTTTGCCGCCCTGCAGGGCGTACAGGCGCAATCTGGCCGCCGGTGTCTTGCCCGGCCCGGGACGCAGCGCCGGAGTCCGCTCCGCTGTTGCCTCCCCGGCGGCCGCCGCGGGACCGCTGCGGGTTTCCGTTTCCTTGGTCAGTGTTGGCGTGCTCATCAGGCTGCCTTTCCGGTGGTGATGGTCCTGGTCTCGTCCGGCGCCGTTCCGTCGGGCTGGATCTTTGCGTGCCCTGCTTCCTGGGCACGGCGTACCTCGTCATGCAGCAGCGACCAGACCTTGTGCCGGTGTTCCACGAAGGCCGGGTTGGAGCGGACGTCCTCGTCACCGGAGCGGTCCCCGAGGTCGATGTCCACGATTTCCTTCAGCCGTCCCGGCCGGGAGCTGAGCACGGCCACGCGCTGGCCGAGGTACACGGCCTCGTCGATGCCGTGGGTGATGAAGATGATGGTCTTGCCCGTGGTGGCCCAGATCCGGAGCAGCTCGGTCTGCAGCTGCTCGCGGGTCTGGGCGTCCAGCGCGGCGAAGGGTTCATCCATCAGCAGGATGTCCGGCTCGTAGGCCAGGCTGCGGGCGATGGCCACGCGCTGCTTCATGCCGCCGGACAGCTCGTGCGGGTAGCGGTCTTCAAACCCGCCGAGGCCCACAAGCCCGAGGTATTCCCGCGCCTTCTCGGCCCGCTCCCGGCGGGTATAGCGCTTCCCGTCGCTGCCCACGCCTTCCAGGCCAAAGGACACGTTGGCGGCGGCGGTGCGCCAGGGGAACAGCGCATACTGCTGGAAGACGACGGCGCGGTCCCGGCCCGGGCCCGACACTTCCCGGCCGTCCACCAGCACCTGGCCGGTGTCCGGCCTGGTGAGGCCGGCCAGAAGATCCAGGAGGGTGGTCTTGCCGGAGCCGCTAGGGCCCACCAGGGTGATGAATTCGCCTGCGGAGACGTCAAGGGAGATGCCGTCCAGGGCGGTAAGGACAGCGCCTTCCGGGTTGTCCTTGCTAGGCCGCACCGTGAACTTCTTGGTGATGTTTTGGAGGCTGATTTTCGGTATCGGCCCGGTTCCGGAGGTCATGGCGTGCTTCCCTTCAGCAGGTCGTTCAAGGCGTTTGGTGTCCACCATGAGAGCAGAGATGGACCACCGCCTGAAGGGCACGGTCACGAGGGGAAACGGGGCGTAACCTGCCGGCCGGCGCCGCGGATGGGCGGCCCGGGGACGCGCAGGGACTTCAGAGTAAACAGTGCGTAATGGCGGGCGTCTTCCGGGGACACTGGATGACGCATGGCGACAGAAACCGGCCCCGGCGGCGGCTGATGTTGCGGCAGGCTACGGACCATGACGGGCTGGAGCCGCCCGCGCCCTGCACCGAACCCGGGCAGGGCGAAGTGCCGATTGTTACGCGGCCGCCGGCACCCGGCCCCTGGAAGACGGGTTCCTAGAAAACGGGGATCTGCTCGGCAAACGCGCCGGCGGCGGACAGGATCTCGTTCAGCATCTGGAGTGCACCGCCGCCGAAGAGGGCATGTCCGCTGAGCCGCTTCCACGACGGGTTTTCCGCGGCCTTGGCCGCGTATGCCGCCATCCGGTCCACGAGAAGCGCCACCGCCTGTTCGGCCTGCACCGATTCAGAGATGACCACCTGTGCGATGCCGCGCCTGGTCAGCTCGGCGATGGCGTAGTCCTCCTCCTCAGTGGAAGGCAGGACGCCCACGATCACGCCGTCGGCTCCGCCGGCCAGCATGAACTTGCGCCACGACTGGCCGAGCAGGATGACCGGCTGGTAGCCGTGCCGCGGAAGTATCGCGGCGGCGGCCGTGGCCAGCGCCCGGTCCGCCGGCCATTCGAGGTCCTCAATGGCGATGGCCACCAGGTCCGTCCTGCCGCGGCGCATTCCCCGCGCCGCCTGGTTGGGCACGTAGCCAAGATCGTCGACGGCGGCCAGGACGCGATCATGCGTCGACGGGCTGATCCGGGTGGTGCCTCCGCTCCTTCCGGACAGCACGTAGGACACCGTCGTCAGTGAGACCCCGGCCCGTTCGGCAACGTCCCGGATGGTGGGGCTGGACATGCTCCTCACTGTTATCTCCTAATCATTCCGTATGCGGATGTATTGCCTGGCCCTCGAGCTGCTCCGCGTCCCACGGCGGCTCGGCGGCCATGTCCACGCCGGTTCCGGACGCCGACCTTGGGCCGACGGTCACCTCGGCGGCAGGAACTTTCGCCTGCCTGCTGATGCCCGCGCGGACGCTCTCCACGGTTTCGTCTCCCAGCAGCGGGCCCGTGTAGCTGATGCTGAGCTGCCCGCTCTGGGCCACGGTGCTGTAGTTCCCGAGTGCGTCGGAGACGATGCCCTCCCTGTCCACCGCGGCCAACACTGCGGTGGGGTCCGCCGTGGCGACACTGAAGCGCAGGTCATGCACCAGGACCGGCAGGACGTAGAAGTTCTTCACGCCCAGTTTCCCGGTGTCCTCCTCGGTGACTGCCCGCACAATGGTCCGTCCGTCGTCGGACGTGGCCGTTGACGGAAGGGCAACGATGACCTCCGGAACCATCTGCTGCAGCACAGCTGGTTCCAGCACATCAGGCGAAATGGCGGACAGGGCGGTGCCCCGAGCCGCGGCGGCGACGTCCAGCCGCTTGCGGATGCCGGCGATGTCGGCGTCCAGCCCGGTATGGACGGCGATCACCACCCTGCGCCGGACCATCAGCCCGTCATAGCTGACGGTGGGCCGCCCATTGCCCAGGTCCTGGCCTTCCTCCGCCTGCGCGAGGACCCGGTCCGCGGCGGCGGCGCTGCTTGCGGATGGACGGGGCGCCGGGTTTGCCGTGGGGCTGGCCTGGACACCGCCGGTGCAGCCGGCCAGGGAGAAGGCCAGGAGCACCGCCGGTGCGATCAGGAGCGTCCGCTTCATGTCACGTCCCCGCCGGGTAGGCCAGCTTGTACTTCGACGCATAGTACCCCTCCGGCCGGGTCTCCAGCACGGGTTTGTCGGCGTTGATGGGATCGTTGTTCCGCAGGTCGCCCACGGAGAACTGGACCATCATGTCGTGGTCCTCGTGCACGAGGTTGTGGCAGTGCACCATGTACCGGCCGCCGACGTGCTTGCCGGTGTCGAACTGCATGAGGACCGTGACCGACTCGCTTTCGCCCGCGTAGAAGACGTCCTTCGGCCCGCCTTCCCAGGCGAAGGGCTTGCCGCCGTTGGTGTTGCGGCCGATGATCTTGCCGTCGATCAGGTGGATGTGGACCGGGTGGAACCAGCCGCCGGACTCATTGACGATGGTCCACTGTTCCACCTGGTTGCGCTGCGGATTGGCGAAGCACCGGGTGAAGTTGGATTTCTCCACGTCGTCCCAGGTCTCACCGTTGATGGTCCATTCACCGCTCTGCCGCTGGACCCGGAGGATTCTCTTGGCAACGGCCATGTCAGGGGTCAGCTTCATGGTGTCCAGCCCGCCGATGGCCCTGGTGGGGTGCGGGCCGGGGTCCAGCGTGGTGGGGATGGAGCTGATGGTGTGGGATCCGGGCTGGGCGGGGGAATCGGCTACAACCTGGAACTTCATGACCTTGCCGGTGTTGGCGAAGTTCACGTTGTTCTTGTTGCTCAGGTTCCGCAGCTCCACGGATTGGCCCGGCTTGTACTTCCGGAAGTCGATCAGCACCTCGTAGCGCTCTGCCGTGCCCTGCCGCCAGGAGGACACCGCCTGCACCTTCGGGGTCATCCCGGCGTCCGTGCCGACCACATGGAACGGGTCGCCGTTGGACAGGGCGAACCGGTAGGAGCGGGTGATCGAGCCCACCAGGAACCGGAACCGGTAGATGCGCGGCTTGACCTTCATGGTGGGCCACGGCACCCCGTTGACCATGATGATGTCGCCCCACAGGCCGGCGTGGCCGTTGTCGTTGTAGCCGAGGGACCCGTCGGCGTTCAGCATCACATCCGAGACCAGGATGGGCACGTCGAACTCGCCCTGCGGCAGCTGCGCCCGCTCACCGGCGCTGGTGATCGAGTAAATGGAGGCGAGCCCCGAGTAGACGCCCTGCGCCGTCAGCATGTGGTTGTGGTCGTGGTACCACAGCGTCCGCGCCGCCTGCCAGTTCGGATAGTGGTAGTTCTTCACCCTGCCGGGTGCGGTGCGGTCGTTGGCGTACCCGTCGTACTGGGGCAGCGACGCGGAACCGTGCAGGTGGGTGACGGTGTTGAACGTGTTCGGGTACAGCAGGCCGGTGGCGGGCAGGCGGTTGCTGATCCTCAGTTCGCTCCGCGTTCCCTGCTGGACGCGGATGGTGGGGCCCGGGAAAACGCCGTTGTACCCCGCCAGGGTGGTGCTGAGGCCCCTCGCGATCTGGGCCCTGCCCAGTTTTTGGTTTAGGGCATACTTCGCAAACGGCGTGCCGTCGCGGTCCCGGCCAGTGGCGTAGGGAAGCAGTTCCGGCGGCCGCCGGAAGACGGTGGTAAACGGAACCGGCATGTTTGCCGGGGCGAGCCTGCTTGGCGTGGTGATCGCCGTCTCAACATCGTCCGCTCCCCGGCGCCCGGAGACACTGCCGGGGACACCGGCGAGCGCCGGCCCCGCATTTGATGCTGTGACGGCGACTGCGCCGCCTAACAGGCTTAGTTTCAACACGTCCCTCCGTGTTGTTGCCATGACGTCCTCCCAGCTGGTTGTTATGGCCTCGGCGGCGGCGTTGACGCCGGCCAAAAGTGGAAACACAGCCATGGTGCGCCGCGTGACTCCAGAAAACCTTGGGAAGCAGCGCCGGCGGGCGCCCGTCCCACCTGAATAGGTGGGAGCGGCGGCCGGCCCCCTCGGTATGGCCGCCGCATCTGCGGACCGGCGTGCAGGCTCCCGGTTATTCACAACGGACCGGCGGCAGACTGGGCTGAGGAGCAAAGGAGCGTGGTCCCATGCAGGAGGAAGGCCTTCGGCGCCAGATCATGGGCGTGATCAGCCATGTCCTCACCGACGAGGCCACGGACACGGACGTCCGGATGGCGCTGCTGCGGCACCTTGGCGCGAACCCCGGACGCCCGGAACAGGCACTGCTGGCGCACCTCCGCGACTGCGGGGGCCAAGGAAGCGCCGGGGTAGTCCCCCCACAAGGGTGAACGGGGGCTCGTTTGAGGGTGGACCTGCCGGGCTTTTATCCAAGGTCTTTATTTGAAGCTTGCGGTGGCCGGGGGAAATCACCCGGTCTGGCCTAAGAGGTTCTGGGGGCCATCTTGACCACCGAAGGAGTCACCATGTTTCCGAAATTCCACCGCACACGCACCAGGGGCGGACTGGCAGCCGCTGCCACCGCCGCCCTGCTGACCGCCGCCTTGTCGCCGCTGGCCGCGGTGCCGGCGAGCGCCGCCACTGCCGGGGTGGGACCCGTGGATCCGTCCAACGGCTTTCCCACCTGGTTTTCCGATGGCACGGTGAAGCTGCAGCTCTGCTACATGGCAGGCGCGGGGTGCCTCTCCGAGCCGCCGGACCCCGCTGCACCGGCGTCGTATCCGGACAACTTCCCGGAGGAGGCGTTCTGGTTCAACGCGTCCGCCACCGGCGGCAACCTCAGGCTCTATGAGGCAGGCCTCGAAGGCGCCCACACCAACGGCGTGGTGGAACCCGGCCAGCAGATGGGATTCGCGCGGCTTCGTTTCCTCGTAGACAACCTCGTCCCCAATGCTTCATACACCATCACCCACCCGTACGGCGTGAACGTTCTGACTGCCGCGCCTGACCCCAAGAACGCCTCCCTCGGCAGGATCAAGACCACCATCGACTCCGGCGTGTGCGCGCCCAGCCCCACGGCACCCTGCGACTGGGCCGGAGTCGGCGCCGCCTTCCTGGGCGACTACAAGGCCGGCAGCACGGCCACCTTCCTCCGCCAGGTCGGCGCCGCGCCCGGCACGTTGGGCGATATCAACACAGCACGGGCGGTCACCGGCGCACCCTCCGGCACCAACGCCGTCGTCATCACCGGCCCCAACGCCGGCGGCCCGGGGATCAACACCCTGACCGTCAGCACATTTACCGTGCAGGGACTGATCGCTGAAGGGTCCGACGGCGCCCCCGCCACCCCGGACCTGGCGGCAGCCAGTGACAGCGGACGTTCCGCCACGGACAACATCACCAACGTCACGGCGCCCACCTTCACCGGGGCCCTGCCCGCGGGAAGCACCGCACCCGTGCAGCTGATCGTGGACGGCGCGGCAACCCCCGTGGCCACCACCCTGGCCGGCGGAAACTACTCCGCCCGGCTGGCACCGCTCGGCCAGGGCGTCCACAGGATTCAGTCCCGGACCGCCAATCCGGCCTACGTCCCGGACCCGCTGACCGGAGTTGTGCCGGCAGGCGTTCCGCAGTTCCTGATTTCCCCGACGCTGACGTTCACCGTGGACAGCGCCGCGCCGGTGGCTTCGGTCATCGCACCCTTTCCGTCAACCCCCACCCTCGACAACACGCCCACGCTGAACTTCAGCAGCGAAGCCGGTGCCAGGTTTGAATGCCAGCTGCTGCCGAGCAACACCGACTGGGACCCCACCTGCGCGGCACCCAAGACCTGGGATGCGCAGGCCAACGGGACGTACGTGTTCAACGTCCGCGCAACGGATGCCGCCGGCAACGTCAGCGCAGTCGCCAGCCGGACCGTGCAGATCGGACCGGCCGACACGGTGGCCCCAACCGTCACGGGCCGGGCACCCGCCTCGGCCGCCACCGGTGTGGGTACCGGAACCAATGTCACCGCCACTTTCAGTGAGTTCGTCCAGGGCGTCTCCGGCAGCACGTTCACGCTGAAGAACGCCGCCGGGGCCACGATCCCGGCGACGGTCACCTACGACCAGGCCACCCGGCGGGCGACGCTGGACCCCACCGCCCTGCTCACCCCGAGCACAACCTACACCGCCACCCTGACCGGCGGCACGGCCACCATCCGCGACCTGGCCAACCGGCCGCTGGCCTCGACCAGCTGGCGGTTCACCACCAGCGCCGCCCCCACCGTGTCCTCCCGGGCTCCTGGCGTGAACTCCACCGGGGCATTGCGGACGGCCAACATCACGGCAACGTTCAGCAAGCCCGTCAACGGCGTCGGCACCACCACCTTCACGCTGAAGAACGCCGCCACCGGCGCCGCTGTGGCAGCCTCCGTCACCCGCAACGGGACCACCAACCAGTGGATCCTCAACCCGGCAGCCACGCTTGCTGCGGGCACCAGGTACACCGCCACCATCACGGGCGGACCCGCGGCAGTACGGGATGTGGCCGGCACTCCCCTGGCCAGCACAGCCTGGAGTTTCACCACCGGCACCCGCTAACAGCTGAAGCGCCAGCAATAAACGGTAGCGCCGTCGGCACACGTTGCGGACGGCGCTACCGCTTGCCCTTTTTCCGCGAGCCACGGCCCCGGCCCTTGTCCGGGTTGGGGGCGTAGCGCTGGGCGATCTTCGGCTTCTTGCCGGCTGCCCCTGCACCGCTGCCGCGGCGGTCAGGCTTGGGAGCCTTCTTTTCTTTCTCCTGCCGGGCGGACGGCTGCCGTGAGCTTTGCGCCGTGCGGCCGCGGACGATGCCGATGAACTCCTCGATGACCTCGTCCGTGGCATCGCTGGGCCAGGCGAGGGCGATCTGCGTTCCCGGCGCCCCCGTGAGCCGGCGGGCCACGGTGTCCTTGACGTTGAAGTGCCGCGCCACGGACATGGGAAGTATCAGCAGGCCGGCGCCGGACGCCACCACCTGTAGGGCCGTTTCCGGCCCGCCCAGCTCATCGGCGTCGAGGAAGGTTTCCTCGGCCAGGTCCTCCAGCGCAACGACCTCGAACACGGTGATCTCGTGGCCCTTGGGTGCCACCACCACGGGCTGTTCCTCGTACAGCGGGATGACGTTCAGGCCTTCGCGCTCCACCGGCAGGCGGACAAAGCTGAGGTCCGCCGAACCGTCACTCAGCACCGAAAGCTGCGTGCCGCCGTCGGACATGAACGACCGCAGGGGAACGTGCGGCATCCGTTCCTCCCAGCGCCGGATCCACTTCCCCGGCGTCACGCCGGCAACGTAGGCAAAGCGGAGCTCGCGCGGCGGGGACTCCGGCGCGGCCGGGTCCAGGGCGGGGTCATCTTCAGCGGGCACACCTTCACAGTACTGCCACCGGCACCCACAGCGCGGCGCGCGTAGGCTCCCGGGCCTGGTCGGGGGAACCGGCCCGGCCGGATACCCTTAATGCATGACCTCTGCTAACTCCCAGTCCATGAAGCCGGCCACCGCTGCCAAGAAGCTTGGCATCTACCTGCCCGCGACGCCCCAGGAGTTCCAGGAATCAACCATCAGCCGCGCGGATTTCGCCGAGCTGCAGACCAACCCGCCGGAGTGGCTGGCCGAACTGCGCCGCAACGGCCCGCACCCCCGCCCGGTCGTAGCGCAGAAGCTCAACATCTCCATCAGCGGCCTGGCCCGCGGCGGCGTCGAAGAGGCGCTGACGACGGCGGAAATCACCGCGCTGCTGCAGGCTCCCCCCGCATGGCTGGTCGCCGAGCGGGCCACGCACGCCGCCGTCCGCGCCGAGGCCCAGCGGGTCAAGGACGAGGCTGCCAAGAAGGCAGCAAAAAAGGCACGCCAAAACTGAGAATGGCCCGGTTTCCGGCCGCCCCCTTGGGGAAAACCGGAAACCTGATCCCCCCGCACAGGGGGAAGTGGGGGTTCCCACCCCTCTGCGGGGTGCACGTCCTCCGGCCGGTTAAACGCCCGGAATGCCAGCGCTGACGTGGGCAAACCACCCGCGTCGCCCTCATGGGCCCCTCCACGTGGGGGGCCCAAAAAGTACGGTCAATCCGGTGCTGCGGCATGTTTCTCCGAGCCAAACCGCACAGCGTTTCCCCAAGGGGCCTTCTTGATTCTGTGATTGTGCGTGAAGGTCGCGCACCTCGGATCGATGAGGTCATCATGAAATCAGCACAAAGCGAGCCGGGAGCGCACACTTCTCACGGCGCCCGCAGAGCCGGTGTCTTTGCCACCGTCTCCGCGGTCATCTGCTCAACCTCCATGTTCGCCATTCCAGCCGCCAGCGCCGCCGTCCCCACCTTCCCGGACAACATCGTCGTCTTCCCCAACCGCGACTTCGTCACCCTTGAGGGCTACCAGGACCACCTCGGGCAGACCGGCACCGTCGAGGTCAAGCGGGCCGGCAAGATCATCGGCTCCGCGCAAGGCGTGGTCGCGGCCGGCGATGTGGCCTTCGAAGTCAACCACCCCGGCGGGTACTGCTGGGGAGCAGGAACCGGCCTGAACGTCACCCCGGACATCCTCCCCGGCGACGTCGTCTCGCTCCGGTTCGGCGCCACAGCCGCCGGCGAGACCACTGTCCAGGACACCTACGTGACCGGCGATGCCGCGCTCAGCGGCACCACCCTCACCGTCAAGGGCCACATCGGCCCGGGCGTCAACCCCGCCCAGCTGGAACAGCGCATCATTGAGCCGGCACTCAGGGACACCACGGTGGCCCGCCGCGACATCCGCGCCGTCCCCGGCCCGCTTACCCCGGCCCCCAAGGGCGGCTACTCCTCCGGGCTGGAAGTCCTGGGCGACACTTTCACGGCCACCTACAACTTCGACGACGCCGCCACCGCCGAAATCGCCGCCAACGCAGGACTCGGCGAGCGCGCCATGGCCTGGGAGTTCGAAGACGCAGACGCCAACCGGCAGGGCCTGACCATCGCCGAGTACGGCGAGCCCGGCGGCCCCGGCATGGGCGGCTGCCCCAACGGCCCGCTGCAGTCCGGTCCCCCCGCACCTTCCGGCATCACGGCCGCCAAGGTTTCGGGCGGCATCAAGCTGAACTGGACGCCGGCGGAAGCCATCCCCGGAACCCCGGCCATCACCGGCTACCGTGCCGTTGCAGTCGCCAAGACCGTCACCGCAAACGAGCAGGTGGAGATCGGCAAGCGCATCTCCGGCCAGGCCGCCACCGGCACCACGATCACCGGCCTCACCGCCAGCGAGGACTACGACGTGTACGTCGTGGGCGTCAGCAGCGTCGGCGAGACCTACCCCGCCGCCCACGCCATCCCGGTGACGGACACCACGGCTCCGACGGTATCCGCCACCCCCAACGGCGGCACCTCCCCGGTCGCCCAGCGCGTCACGCTGACCTCCAACGAGACGGGCAGCGACATCTACTACACCACCGACGGTTCCGATCCGGTCCTCTCCGGCGGCGTCCTCGGCGCGACGGCCATCCGCTACACGGGCCCGATGGACATCCCGGCCACCACCACCCTGCGGTTTGCCGCGTTCGACCCCTCGGGCAACGTCTCCACCATCAGCCAGGCCGTCTTCACCGTCACGAATGATCCTGTTCCCGCCACACCCGCCTTCTCCGGTGCACCCGTGGTGGGCCAGGGCACGGCCACACTGACGTGGACCGCCCCGGATCCCGGCGCCCCGGGCCTGACGATCACCGGCTACACCCTCCAGGCGTACACCGCTGACGGCACGGCATTCGGCGCCCCCAAGACGGCAGCCGGCACGGCAACGTCCCTCGTCTACGACGGACTCGCGGGAGACACCGCCTACCAGTTCACCATCAAGGCCAGCAACGCCAACGGCAGCAGCCCCGAATCGGCCAAGACCACCTCCGTCACCGCACAGGGCGCCGTCGTCGCAGTGGCCGGCCCGGACCAGAACGTTGTCCGGCGCACCACGGCCACCACGGTCACCCTTGACGGCACCGGTTCCACCACCACCGGGGCAACCTACAAGTGGGAGCAGGTCCTGAGCGGCGCCACCGATCCGGACCAGGTCACGCTCAACGGGGCCACCACGCTCAAGCCGACGTTCAGCCTCCCGGTCTTCAGGACCCCGATGACCAACAACGCGCTCACGTTCCGGCTCACCGTAACTGTCGGCACGACGGTCCGGACCGATGAAGTCAAGGTCGTACCGGTTACGGACCGGGTGACCATCGGCGTCGCCCAGTGGAAGACCGGCGACCTCCGGATCGACGGCACCAGCTCCGCGGTCGGCGGCACCGTCACCATCCGCGTCGGCGGACCGACCGGCCGGGTCCTCGGCCAGGCAGCGGTCACCGCGGCCGTGGCACCGGCAACGGGCGGCGTCTACACGCTGCGGCTCCGCAACGCGGCCGCCGGCACCACCAACCCGGGCACCGTGTGGGTTGAATCCACGCTCGGCGGCACCGCAGGTCCCAAGGCGGTAGCCAACAAGTAGAGCCAGCATTAACCACCGGGTCCGGTGGCCGGCGGCATCAGCCGTCAGCCACCGGACCCGTTTTGCGTTCCGGGTTCTATTGTTTAGGAGCTGCTGGTGGCGTCCTGCACCTCGCCCACCAGTTCCTCGATGATGTCCTCGAGGAACAGCACGCCGGTAGTGTTCCCCCGCGCATCGAAGACCCTGGCCACATGGGCGCCGGTGCGGCGCATGGTGGCGAGGGCATCCTCGAGCTCACTGCCGCGGAAGGTCGAGGCCAGCCGGCGGATGCGTTTCTCCGGCACCGGCCGGCTGAATTTCTCCGCCGAGGTGAGGTCCATGACGTCCTTCAGGTGGAGGTAGCCGGAGGGGTCGCCGTCGCCGTCGGTCAGGATGTAGCGGGAGTAACCGTGCTCGGCCACCGCCCGCTGGATGTCCGCCGGCGTCGACGACGCCGGCAGGAGCACCATCTCCGCGATGGGAACCTCGACGTCGGCCACGGTCTTTTCGGTGAACTCGAAGGCCGCGCTGAGGGCGCCGGTGTTGTCCGTCAGGACGCCTTCCCTGGTGGACTGCTCCACGATGTTGGCCACCTCGTCCAGGGTGTAGGCGCTGGTGGCCTCGTCCTTGGGCTCCACCCGGAACAGGCGGAGGATGGAGTTGGCAATGCCGTTCAGGGTCCAGATCACCGGTTTGAAGACGCGCGCCACCATGACCAGCGGCGGTGCAAGGATGAGCGCTGCGCGGGTGGGGACCGAGAACGAGATGTTCTTGGGGACCATCTCCCCGAGGACCACGTGCAGGAAGGTCACCAGCAGCAGCGCCGCCACGAAGGCGATGATGCCGATCGCCTCACCTGACAGGGACGTCAGTCCCAGCGGGATCTCCAGCAGGTGGTGGATCGCCGGTTCGGAAACGTTCAGGATCACCAGCGAGCAGACGGTGATGCCCAGCTGGCTGGTGGCCAGCATGAGCGTGGCGTGCTCCATGGCCCACAGGGTGGTTTTCGCGGCCTTGCTGCCTGCCTCCGCCTTGGGCTCGATCTGCGACCGGCGGGCGGAGATGACGGCGAATTCGGCGCCGACGAAGAAGCCGTTGACCACCAGCAGGACGGCGAGCCAGATGATGCCCGGAAGATACTCACTCATGGGTCAGCTCCTGTGTAAGGCTGTCGATGATCCGGTCGTGCGCGCTCTTGGGCGGCTCTGCCGATTCCTCCGGCGTGAACTTCAGGCGCCCCACGTGCGTGCCGGCCACCCGCTCCACGCGGAGCGTGCCGCCGTCGATGGCCACCTCGTCGCCGAGTTCCGGGATGCGGTCCAGCCGGTCCGCGACGAAACCTGCCACAGTGTCGTAGTCCTCGCCGTCCGGCACGGCAATGCCGGTCCGGTCGAGGAGCTCGTCAGGGCGCAGCGACGCGTCGAAGGTGATGGAGCGGCCGGTCCGGACCACGCCCACGCGGGCGCGGTCGTGCTCGTCCTCCAGTTCGCCCACGATTTCCTCCACCAGGTCTTCCAAGGTGACGATGCCGGCCGTTCCGCCGTGCTCGTCAGAAACGATGGCCACCTGGAGGCCCTGTTTGCGGAGCAGCACCAGGAGGGAGTCGACGCCCATGGATTCGGGGACCATGAGCGGTTCGATCATCAGGTCGGCGGCGAGCACGTTGGCGCGCTCCCCGAGGGCCACGGCGAAGGCCTGCTTGACGTGCAGCACGCCGAGGACGTCGTCCCGGTCCCGGCCGATGACGGGAAACCGTGAATAGCCGGTGGAACTGGCCAGCGCGATGATCTGCTCGGCCGTGTCATCGGTGTTCACGGCGGTCATCCGGACGCGCGGGGTCAGGACGTCGGCGGCGCTGTGCTCGGAGAAGCGCAACGTCCGGTGCAGCAGGGCCGCGTGGTCGAGGTCGAGGACGCCTTCCAGCGCGGAACGGCGGACCAGCGAGCTCAGCTCCTCGGCGCTGCGGGCACCTGACAACTCCTCTTTGGGCTCGATGCCGAAGGACCTGATGACGGCGTTCGCGGTGTTGTTAAACAGGAGGATGACGGGCTTGAAGACCGCAGTGAACAGGGCCTGGAACGGGACCACCACCTTGGCGGTGGCCAGCGGCAGTGCCAGCGCGAAGTTCTTGGGCACCAGCTCGCCGATCACCATCGAGAAGATGGTGGCGATGAAAATCGCGACGACGGCACCCACACCGGGCACGAGGCCCGCCGGGAACCCTGCCGCCGCCAGCGGCCCGCTCAGCAGCCTGCTGATGGCCGGCTCAAAGGTGTAACCGGTCAGGAGGGTGGTAAGGGTGATGCCCAGCTGCGCACCGGAAAGGTGCGTCGACGTGATTTTCAGGGCTTTGATGGTGGGGGCAAGGCGTTTCTCACCCCGGGCCTGGCGCGCTTCCAGGTCGTTGCGGTCAAGATTGACCAGGGCAAACTCGGATGCCACAAAGAATCCGGTGCCGACTGTCAGGATCAGGCCGATCCCGATCATGATCCATTCATTCATTGGGGGCGCCCCTCTCCCGTGCTAACCGGCTTGCCGGTCAAGTGGGTGAGGGGCCAGGGCATATGTGAAGGAGGGTCGTCCATAATGCCCTCCACTATATCGGGTGTTCCATGTACTAGCCTGAAGGGAAAACTACTCGGAAGGCCCGTCTTGTGAGTCAGCCGGAGTCCCGGTCCAAAGGCACGGTCAGTGCCAACAGGTCGGTGGCGCGCGCCATCAGCGTGTTGCGGGCCCTGGCCGCCAGCTCACGGGCCACCACTGCCACGGAGGTGGCCAAGATGGTTGGCCTGCCCCGGCCGACGGTCTTCCGGCTCCTGCTGACCCTCGAGGAAGAGGGCTTCGTGGACCGGATGGACACCCACTATTCGCTGGGCTGGGACCTGGCGCGCGTTGCAAGGTCTGCAGACCCTGCGGCCGGGCTGGTTGCCCGGGTCCGGGACACGGTGCACGCGCTTGCCGAGCAGCTCGGGGAGACAGTCACCCTCAGCCTGCGCCAGGGCCTCTTCGAATACGACCTCGTCCTGCAGGAAGCCCCGAGGTCAATTGGCGTGATGATGTCGGACATGCGCGGCATGCGGTGGCCCCACCACGCCACGGCAACCGGGAAACTTCTGCTTGCCGAACTCCCCCCGGAACAGGTGGCCAGTGTCATGGGCGAGGAGCTGCCCAAGCTCGCGTCACGGACCATCACGGACCAGGCGCAGCTGCGCACGGAGCTCGACCGCGTCCGCCGTGAAGGATGGGCGCACATCGACGATGAACTCGAGGACGGCATCATTGCCATGGCCGTCCCCCTCCGCGACAACGTCGGCCAAATGTTCGCGGCTTTGGCCATGGTGGGCCCGAAGCACCGGATCGCAGGCGAAAAAACCATCGAGCGGTCCCGGGAGCTCCTCCTGCAAACCGCCGGCCGGCTGACCCACCAGCTGACCAGCACCCTGCCGGCCAGCGCCTAAAACAGGCTCCTCCCCGCCCAAAACCGTGGGCAATTTCTGGCCCCGCCTGCCCGGATGCCGGGCGCCGGTTTCGCGCGCCCGCAGCACCTTCATTTCTTCATCGACTGGCGTTAATAAAGCGCGCGCATCCGTTCACATTTTGAGCTAAGTGTTCAGAATTTCACCAAACGTATTGACGCTGTGAGCTAGGCCACTCTAATCTGTTGTTCATCCAGTAACCGGGTTGTTCATCTAGTGAACTAAGGAACAGAGCTTTATGAAGAAAGCAGAAGAGCGATGACTATGTTGACGCGCATCACCGAAGCCTGGGCACGCGCCTGGGGCGACGGGGACACAGGTGCCTTCGAACGCATCGTGGCCGACAACTACCGCCGCCATTCCAAGAGCGGAGAGGAAGCGCTCTCCGAGGTCATCCGCCAGATCGAGGAGTCGCACGCCGCATTTTCCGACTTCCGCGTGAACGTGCTGCAGGCCGTCGAAGACTCGGAGCTCGTCGCCATCCACTGGCAGAGCATCGGCACGCACACCGGAACTTTCATGGGAGTTCCGCCGACCAACCGCACCGTGACGGTGAACGGCGCGTCGTTCCTGCGCCACAGGGACGGACTCATCACCGAGGAATCAGTCGTGTGGGATCCGCGGGAACTCCTGTCCTCCATGAACATCTGGCACCTCGGCGAGCAGGTCAGGAGAAACGCGTGAGCACCGTGCCTACAACAGCGCCCGCAACGAAACGCGGCGGGGAGACCATGAACGCCGAAGCGCCCTTTATCAGGGTCGACCACCTCACCAAGGTCTACCGTCTTGGCAAGTCCCAGCGCCTGGGGCTGCTAAAGAAGTCCGCGCCGAAAGGTTTCACCGCCGTCGACGACGTGTCCTTCGAGGTACAGCGGGGACAGATTTTCGTCATCATGGGGCTTTCCGGCTCGGGGAAGTCGACCATCATCCGCATGCTCAACCGCCTCATCGGCACCACGGACGGAGCCATCACCGTCGATGGCAAGAACGTCCTCGGCCTGGTGTCGGCTGATCTGCGGGCCTACCGGAACCAGACCATCAACATGGTCTTCCAGCACTTCGGGCTTTTCCCGCACAAATCGCTCGTCGACAATGTCGCCTTCGGGCTGAAGGTGCGCGGCGTGGACAAGGAGACCCGGGAGGCAAAGGCCGCCGAGGCCCTCGAACTCGTCGGCCTCGGAGACCGCATCCACGCGATGCCGGACCAGCTCAGCGGCGGCATGAAGCAGCGCGTCGGGCTGGCGCGGGCGCTTGCCACGGACGCCGAAATCCTGCTGATGGACGAACCGTTTAGCGCCCTGGACCCGCTCATCCGCAAGGAAATGCAGGAACTCCTGGTCAAACTGCAGCGCAACTTCAAGAAGACCATTGTCTTCGTCACCCACGACCTCAACGAAGCGATGTACCTCGGAGACCGCATCATGGTGATGAAGCAGGGCAAAAACATGCAGACCGGCACAGCGCTGGACCTGCTCGAAGCACCGGCCGATCCCTACATCGAGGAGTTCGTTGCCGAGGTCGACCGCAGCCGGGTCGTCACCGCCGGCATGATCGCCCGGCACACCACACCATCACAAGACTCCGCCCCCTACGGCAACGACGCCGAACAGGTCGCCGAGGGCACCGTCTTGCACGAAGTGCTGCCGGTCTTCGCAGCAGGCGCGGACCGGGTCATCGTCGTGGACAACCAGGGGGAATCAATCGGACACCTGACCGCAAGGGAAGTCTTTGCGGCACTTTCACCCAAGGGGAACAGCTATGCGTCTTAACATAGGCGACTGGTTCGCGTCCGTCATCGACTGGATGCTGGCCAACTTCGGATGGTTCTTCGACGGCGCTGCCTGGCTGGTCAACGGGATCGTCGGCGGCGTGCAGGACGCTTTGGTCGGTCTGCACCCGTTCGTGATCATCGTCATCCTGGCGGGGCTGGCAGCGGTCCTGACACGGAGCCTCGGCCTGACCGTTTTCTCCGTGCTGGCGTTCCTGCTGATCCTCTCAATCGGACTGTGGGTGGAGAGCATGTCCACACTTGCCGTGGTGCTCGTGTCGGTGCTGTTCTCCCTTGCCATCGGCATCCCCCTGGGGATCTGGGCGGCCCTGAACTCCACGGTGAGCGCGATCGTGCGTCCGATCCTTGACCTCATGCAGGCCATGCCCGTGTTCGTGTACCTCATCCCGGCGGTCTTCTTCTTCGGCGTCGGCACGGTCCCCGGCATCGCCGCCACGATCGTGTTCGCCATTCCTCCGGCGGTGCGCCTGACCGAGCTCGGGATCCGCAAGCTCGACGTCGAACTCCTCGAAGCCGCCACGGCGTTCGGGGCTAAGCGAAGCATCATCCTCAAAGACGTCCAGCTGCCGCTGGCCTTCCCCTCCATCATGGCCGGCGTCAATCAGGTCATCATGCTCGCCCTTTCCATGGTGGTTGTCGCAGGACTCGTCGGGGCAGGGGGCTTGGGCGGTGTCGTCGTCCAGGGCGTTGCCCAACTCGACACCGCCCGCGGCTTCGAAGGCGGAGTCGCCGTCGTGATCCTCGCCGTCTACCTGGACCGTGTTACCAGCGGCGCCCAGTCCCTCGGTGACGTCCTTCGCCGCAGGCGCATCCGCAAAGAACAGAAGGCTGCGGCCGCGACCCCGGCAGCCAAACCACCCGCAACCGCAGTCGCCCACTAATCCTCCCCACGCCCACCCCTCATATTGGAGACCTACATTGAACAAGAAGATCGGGGCCTTCCTGGCCTGTGCCTTCCTCACCGCCTCCGTGGCCGCATGCTCCGGAGTCAGCACCACCGCCAGCAATTCCGCGGCCAGTGACAAGACCATCACTGTCGCCACAGTGGCCGGGTATGACGACACCGTCGCCGTCAACGGACTGTGGCAGCAACTGCTCAGCGAGCACGGCTACACCCTCCAGACCAAGCAGGTGGACCTCGCCGCCGGCTTCTCCGCCGTCGCCCGCGGTGACCTGGACGGCTACCTGGACGCATGGCTGCCGTCAACGCACGGCACGTACGTGGACAAGTACAAGGACAAGCTGCAGATCCTGGACAAGCCCTTCTTCGCGAACGACCGCCTGGTCCTGGTCGCGCCGAAGTCTGTCCCCGAGAACACCATTTCGGAGGTCGTCCAGAACGCTGCCAAATACGATTCGAAGATTGTCGGCATTGAAGCAGGCTCGGGCGAGATGAAGATCCTCCCCGACGTGCTGAATAAATACGGGGCAACGGACAAGCTCAACATCGTGGCGGGAAGTACGCCTGCAACGCTCGCGGCACTCAAGGACGCCGCGGCGAAGAACAAGCCGCTCGTAGCAACGTTGTGGACGCCGCACTGGGCCTTTTCCGAAATGCCCATCAAGGTGCTGACGGATGACATGGGCGCCTGGCCCAAGCCGGACGGTTCATTCGTGGTGCTGTCCAAGAAGTTCGCAGCGAAGGACCCCGAGGTCGTCAAGTGGATGTCCAACTTCAAGATCACCGATGACCAGTTCGCGAGCCTCATGCTCGCAGTCAGCCAGGCCAAGGATCCGGTGGAAGGCGCCAAGAAGTGGCTTGAGACACCCCAGAATCGCAAGGACGCCGATAGCTGGTTCCAGTGATGTCCACTCAGCTCAGCGGTGTACTGACCGCGCTTGCCACGCCGTTCACGTCCGACGGCGGGATCGACGTCGCGATGTTGCGGTACCTTGTGGATCGGTCAATTGAGGCCGGGGTCAATGGGGTGGTGGCCTGCGGCTCCACGGGCGAGTTCGCGGCGCTCAGCGCCGACGAGCGGCGCCTGGTAGTGGAGACCGTCGTCGAGCACACCGCGGGCCGGGTGCCGGTGGTGGCCCAGACCGGCGCGACAAGCACCCAGGAGGCCATCAACCTGTCCCTCCACGCGCAGCAATGCGGTGCGGACGTGCTCATGGTGGTCGCCCCCTACTATGACGCGCCCTCGATTTCCGAGGTCAACGGATACTTCCGCGCCGTAGCTGAGGCTGTGGAGCGCCCAGTGATGCTGTACAACATGCCTGGACCCGTCGGGATCAACCTTGAGCCCGATCTTGTTGGGAAGCTCGCCCGCGAAGTGGAGAACATCCAATACATCAAGGACTCCAGCGGCGACATGGGGCAGGCCACCCAGCTGATCCACCACCACAGCGAGTACATCTCCACCATCATCGGGTGGGACAGCCTGATCCTGGCTGCCCTGACCGAGGGTGCGGCTGCCGTCATGGCGGGCACGGCGAACATCGTGCCGCGGGAGATCGTGGCCGCCCAACGGGCGGTCGCGGCCGGTGACTTCACTGCTGCACGGGCTAAATGGAACCGCATCTATCCGTTGATCGACGCCGTCCTGTCCTCGCCTTTCGTGCCGTCGGTCAAGGCGGCCCTGAGGTTGCTCGGACACCCGATCGGCTCGCCCCGCCGCCCCACCGAAGACCTGGACCCCGTGTCCGTGGCGCGCCTGGAAAAACTCATTGCCGAGCTGCAGCTCGAAGCTGCGTACGCCTGACCCTTATCCCGTTCATTACTTAGGAGTGATCATGACCTCTACCACCGAGACCATTTCCGGCGCCGTGCGCCGGCCCACCGAGCCCACACCGCTGCTCGCCGCCGGCGAGCTTCCCCCCACCCAGCACTTCATCGCAGGACAGTTCCAAGCCGGTTCAAGCGGTGAGACGCAGGCGATTGTCGATCCGTGCACTGAGGCGACCCTCTGCGAGGTGCCGCAAGGCACCGCGGCGGATGTCGACGTCGCGGTCGCTGCAGCACTGGAGGCCAAGCAGGCATGGGGACGAAAACTTCCGAAGGAACGCGCAGAGATCCTGCTGGCCATCGCGGACCGGCTGTCCGAGAACGCGGACCTGCTGGCCCGGATCGAGTCCGCCAACTGCGGCAAGCCGCTCATGGTGTCCGAGGATGACGTCGCCTCCTCGATCGACTCGTTCCGCTTCATGGCCGGGGCTGTCCGTGCCCAGACCTCGATCGCCGCGGGCGAATACGCCCAGGACCACCTCTCGGTGATCCTGCGCGAACCGCTGGGCGTCGTCGGCGTCGTTACTCCGTGGAACTACCCGCTGCTCATGGCGGTCTGGAAGATCGCACCCATCCTGGCCGCAGGCAACACCATCGTCCTCAAGCCTTCAGAGCAGACCCCGTTGACCACGCTGAAGTTCGCCGAGCTGACCGCGGACCTGCTGCCCGCGGGCGTGCTGAACATCGTCACGGGCCTCGGTCCCGTGGTTGGCCAGCGCCTGGCCGAACACCCGCAGGTGGACATGATCGCCCTGACCGGTTCGGTGAACAGCGGCCGTGCCGTAGCCCGCGCCGCCGCCGACACCGTCAAACGCGTGCACCTGGAACTGGGCGGCAAGGCCCCCGTGGTCATCTTCGAGGACGCGGATCTCGCCGCTGCAGCCGAGTCCCTGCGCGCGGCCGGATACTGGAACTCGGGCCAGGAATGTGGCGCCGGAACCCGCGTGCTGGTGCACGAATCGGTTGCCGAGCGCTTCACCGAACTGCTTGTGCAG
This sequence comes from Arthrobacter globiformis, assembly GCF_046536215.2. Classification (GTDB taxonomy): domain Bacteria; phylum Actinomycetota; class Actinomycetes; order Actinomycetales; family Micrococcaceae; genus Arthrobacter; species Arthrobacter globiformis_E. The sequence continues at coordinate 2,876,351 of NZ_CM143421.1, forward strand.
CAGGTCAGCACTCTGGTGGTCGGCGAGCCGACGGCTGGGTCCGACGTCGAAATCGGTCCGATGATCTCGAAGGCCCACTACGAGCGCGTTGTGGGGCACCTTGAACGGGCACAGTCCGACGGCGCCCGCGCGGCTTTGGGCGGCGGCGCCCTGGAGGGCCAGGGCTACTTCATTGCTCCGACGGTTCTCGTGGACGTTCCGGAAGGCGCGGCCTGCACGCTCGAGGAGATCTTCGGACCGGTAGTCACCGTGGAAACCTTCTCCACCGAAGAAGAGGCAGTAACGCGGGCCAACGGTGTGCCGTACGGCCTGGCTGCGTCGGTGTGGACGCTCAACGCGCAGCGGGGCCACGACGTCTCCTCGCGCCTGGACGCGGGCACGGTCTGGGTGAACTCGCACCTGGCGCTGGCCAACGAAATGCCCTGGGCCGGGTTCAAGAGCTCCGGCTACGGCCGCGACCTCTCCGCCTACGCCTTGGACGACTACTCACGCACCAAGCACGTCATGCACAACAAGGCCCGGTAGAGCCGGCCAAACAGCGGTGTGCCCGGCCCCCTGAGGGGCCGGGCACCACCGCTGTTTAAGTGTCCAAGGCAGAGCCTGGGTAGCCCTAAAAGGGCAGCGGCAGCTTTGCCGTCCTGCCGCCGTCGAGCACCAGGATCTCTCCGGTCAGGAAGCCTGACCGGTCGCCGGCCAGGAAAACGGCCAGGTCCCCGACGTCGCTGGGCTGGCCCACGCGCCCGACGGCGTGCAAGCGGTTCAGGGCCTCCCGGGCGCCGGCCGCGTCCGGCTGGGACCCCAGGTAGTTTTCGCTCAACTCCGAAGCGATCCACCCGGGGGCAATGGCGTTGCAGCGGATGCCGTCCTTGCCCAGATCCACCGCCATGGCGCGCGTCATGCCGTGGACGCCGGCTTTCGACGCGCAATAGGCAGCGTGCAGCGGATTCGCCGACAGTCCTTCGATGGACCCCACGTTGATGATGCTTCCGCCGCCCCGCCGCTGCAGGTGGGGCAGGGCAGCCTGGGCCAGGAACAGCGGGGCACGCATGTTGATGGCCATCATCAGGTCCCATTCGTCCAGCCTGATGTCCGCGACGCTGCGCTCGAACATGATGCCGGCGTTGTTGACCACGATGTCGATGCCGCCAAAGTGCCCGGCGGCCTGGTCGGCAGCCTCCTTGATGGCGGCGGGGTCGCCAAGATCTGCCTGGATGCCCAGAATGCCCGGCTGGCGCAGGAGCTCCTCCCCCAGTGCCCGGCGCTGGACGACGGCGACCTGCGCCCCCTCTTCCAGGAACCGGTCAACGATGCCGCGTCCTATGCCCTGCCCGCCGCCGGTGACCAGCGCGACTTTGCCTTCGAGCTCCATGCTGTCTACAGGCTCACGGTCTCGTAGCGGGCGGCGTGCTCTGCCAGGACGCCGCGGGTCGCGGTGGACAGCAGCGAGTAGTCCGAGGCGATGGGCATGAAGCTGTATCCCCAGCTGGCCGGCGCCGCGGACAGCTCCGGCGAACCAGAGTAGATTCCGGCCGGAATGCCGGCGTCGGCGCACCGCCCGGCGATATCGCGCAGGATGCCGTCCGGGTCGGTGGAGATCAGGGTGTCGAAGTCAACGCCGAGGCTCAGCGAGAGGTCGTAGGGGCCCACAAAGATGCCGTCGGGGTCTGCGGCCAGGATCGCGTCGAGATTGTCGTAGCCGGCCCGGGTCTCCACCATGAGGATGGCCAGCGGATCGTCCGCCGCCACACCGGGGGTTGGCTTCGCGTACCGGGGAGAGCGCCGGACGGGTCCGTAGCTGCGCCCGCCGCGAGGGGGAAAGCGCAGCGCCGAGACCAGCGCCGACGCCGCGGCGCCGTCCTCCACCGTGGGGAAGATGATGCCCTGGGCGCCGGCGTCGGTCACCCGGCCGGCACTGCCGACGTCGTGTCCCGGCACCCGAACGATGGCCGGGACGCCGAACACGTTGGCCGCGTCGATCAGGCCCAGCAAATCCGGGAACTCCGGCTGCCCGTGCTGCCCGTCGATGCAGATCCAGTCCGGACCCTCCGCGCAGATCAGCTCGATCGAGGCCGGGTCCTGCAGGTCGATCCAGACCCCGCGGCGCCCGCGGTCCGTCAGGTTCAGTTCTGGTGCCGTGAGCGGGCTGGGCCTGCTCGTCTCACCGGGAATCTTCATGCTGCACTTCCTTTCTCGAAAGTGGGAGGGGACTTGACGATGTGTCTCGCACCACTTTACCTTAGTGTTCAACAGATAAATACTCTGTTCATCTAATGAACACACACAAGGGGAATGGAATGGCAAAGCAAATAAAGGTGTTTGCCTTTGACTTCAACGGACCGGCGCATCTTTCGGCCGGCCTGTGGCGCCATGAGAACGACGGCGGGGCGGACTACCTGGATGTCCGGCGCTGGGTCGAATACGCGCAGATGCTGGAACGCGCCGGCTTCGACGGCATGTTCTTTGCCGACAACAACGGCTACCACGACAAGTACCGCGGCGAGGTGGACGGGGCCCTGCGGGACGCAGCCCAGATTCCTGCCAACGACCCGGCATACCTGATTCCTGCGATGGCTGCCGGCACCCGCCACCTGGGCTTCGGCGTGACGTCCTCCACCGCCTACGACCACCCGTACGCGCTGGCACGGAAGTTCTCGACGCTTGACCACCTCACCCGTGGCCGCATCGGCTGGAACGTCGTCACGTCCTACTCCGACAGCGCCGCCCGCAACCTCGGAACCGGCACCCAGACGGCGCACGACGACCGCTACGAGATCGCCGAGGAATTCATCGACGTGGCGCTCAAGCTCTGGGAAGGCTCCTGGGAGGACGACGCCGTCGTGCGCGACAAGGCGACCGGGACGTATGTGGACCCCAGCCGCGTTCACCAGATCGGCCACGAGGGCAAGCACTTCACCGTGCCGGGCATCTTCCTCTGCGAACCGTCCCCCCAGCGCACCCCGGTGATCTTCCAGGCCGGCGGCTCACCCCGCGGCGTGGAATTGGCGGCCAAGACCGCAGAGGCCGTCTTCATGAACTCCGCGACGAAGCCCGGCCTGAAGAAGCAGATCGACGCGCTGCGCGCCAAGGCCGTCGAGGTCGGCCGCGAACCCTCCCACATCGCCATCCTGCAGATGGTCACCGTGATCAGCGCCGCCACCGACGAGGAGGCGCAGGCCAAGTACCGCGAGTACCAGGAATACGTTGACTACGACGGCGCCATGGCCCGCTACAGCGGCTGGACCGGCCTGGACATGGCCCAGTTCGACCCGGACGAGCCGTTCGAGAACGTGCAGACCAACGCCGGCCAGACCATGGTCAACTTCTTCACCAAGATCGACCCGGACAAGCGCTGGACCCCTCGCGACATCGCCGAATACAACGGCATCGGCGGCACCTCGCCAGTGATCGTCGGCGGCCCCCAGACGGTGGCCGACGAACTGGCGTCCTGGATCGACGAGACCGGAGCGGACGGCTTCAACATCTCGCACGCGGTCAAGTTCCGGGACATCGAGGACTTCGTCCGCTACGTCGTTCCCGAACTGCAGGCCCGCGGCGTTATGCGCACCTCCTACGACGGCGACACCCTGCGCGAAGGCCTCTTCGGCGCAGGACAGGCCCGGCTGGCTTCGGACCACCCGGGCGCCGCCTACCACCACTCCCTCACCACCCAGGCCCAGTAAAGGAGGTCAACCATGTCCATCATCGTTACCGCCGAAACCACATCCATCGACCCCGCCGTGCAGCGCCAGGTCTTCGGCGCCCTGCCCACGGGTGTCACGGCCATCACTGGTCTGACCGAGGACGGCACTCCCCGCGGATTCGTCGTCGGCACGTTCCAGTCGCTGTCCCTCGATCCGCCCCTCGTCACGTTCTGCGTCGACAAGTCCTCGAGCACCTGGCCCACGCTCCGGTCCCTGGGCCGGTTCACCGCCAACATCCTCTCCACGGAGCAGTTGCCCGTGTGCCGCGCGCTCTCCCGCAAGGGCGATGAGAAGTTCAACGGCGTCGACTACGAAACGAGCCCCATCGGCACCCCCCGGATTTCCGGCGCCACGGCCTGGGTCGACTGCGAAGTGCTCTCCGAGGTCGTGGCCGGCGACCACTACATGATCGTCGGTTCCATCGAGGAACTCGTCCCAGGCGTTGGGGAGGCCCTGCTGTTCCGCGGCGGCAAATTCGGCGACTTCAACCAGTGGCCCGCCCCCGCCCCTGCCGGAGCAGCCGCCCCGGCCGCAGCAGCCGCCCCGGCCGGAAAGGCGTAGCGACATGACCAGCATGCTTAACCGGGTGACCGAGGCCTGGACTAAGGCCTGGGGTGCCGGCGAAACGGAAGCCTTCGAGCGCCTCGTCGCCCCGGACTATGTCCGGCAGTCGAAGACCGGCCCGGAAGGGCTGGCCCAGGTGGTGGAGCAGATCCAGGAATCCCACCGCGCCTTCAGCGACTTCCAGGTCACGGTCCTGCGTGCCCTCGAGGACGAGAACCTCGTGGCCATCCACTGGGAGACCGCCGGCAAGCACACCGGCGACTTCATGGGCGTCCCCCCGACGGGCCGCACGGTGACCGTCCAGGGTGCCTCGTTCATCAGCCATCAGGACGGGGTGATCACCTCCGAATCGGTGGTGTGGGATCCCCGCGAAATGCTTTCCTCCATGAGCATCTGGCACCTCGGTGACCAGCGCTCCCCCCGCCGAAAGGTACAGAACAATGCCAATTAACATCCTCGAGACCGCAGACCGCATCCTTGACGCCAAGGCGGCCCGGACCCCGGTCGACACCCTGATCCGGGCCGAAGACGGGCCCACCGTCGCTGACGCCTTCCGGGTCCAGGAGGAAGTGATCCGCCGCCAGGTGGCCGCCGGCGACAGCGTCGCAGGCTTCAAGCTGGGAAACATCGCCAAGGCCATGCAGGCAAAGTTCGGCGTCGATGAACCCGACTACGGTTACCTGCTCGCCAGCCAGTTCTACCCGGAGAACCTGCCCCGCTCCGAGGCCGAATTCATCGAGCCGTACATCGAACTGGAGCCGGCCTTCGTCTTCAAGCGCGACGTCGGCGGCGCCAACGTGACCGTTGCCGACATCATTGCCGCCACCGACTTCGTGGTGCCGGCACTGGAGATCATCGACTCGCGGGTCCGCGACTGGAACATCGGCATCTTCGACACGCTGGCCGACAGCGGCTCAAGCGCCGGCGTCATCCTCGGCGGCCAGCCGCGGAGCCTCAGCGATGTGAACCTCTCCGACACTCCGGGTGAGATCACCTTCGACGGTGAGGTCGTGGCCAAGGGAAACACCGCGGACATTTACGGCAGCCCGATCTCCGCCCTCGTGTGGCTGTGCCGCCGGGTCGCGGAGTACGGCATCACCCTGAAGGCCGGCCAGCTGATCCTTCCCGGCAGCTGCCTTGCCGCAGCCAGGATGGTCCCCGGCACCCGCATCACCGGCCGCTTTGAAGGGTGGGGAGAGGTCAGCTTCGACTACACCGCCGCCGGTTAGGGTTGAAAAGACCTCTACCCGAAAGGCCCTGACCGACGATGAGCACCACGCAGGACCCACCCCAGCAGGGATTCGCAGCGAACCGCTCGGTGACACGGGCCATCCGGGTTCTGCGCGCTCTGGCGGCGTCGGAGACCCCCATGACGGTCACCGACGTCGCCAAGAAGATCGACCTGGCCCGCGCCACCACCTTCCGCCTCATGATGACGCTGGAGGAGGAAGGGATCGTGGACCGGCAGGACACGCTGTACACACTGGGATGGGACCTGGGCCGCATCGCCCAGTCCGTCAACCCGGCCTCCGGCCTGGTGCCCCGGATCAAGGACGTCCTCGAGGAATTTGCCGACGAAGCCGGCGAGACGGTCACGTTCAGCCTCAGGCACGGCCTGTACGAGCTGGACCTGGTGCTCCAGACATCGCCGCGTTCCCTGGGGATGCGGATGTCCGAGATGTACGGCATGCGGTGGCCGCACCACGCCTCAGCCACCGGGAAGGTGCTGCTCGCAGAGCTGACGCCGGAACAGGTGCGCCTGGCGCTGGGAGAGCAGCTGGAGGCGCTCACGGACCTGACGATCACCAAGCACGAGGACCTGGCCAGGGAGCTGGAGGCCGTTCGGGAACGAGGCTGGGCCAGCACGGTCGAGGAGCTTGAGGACGGCATCATCGCCTTTGGCGCCCCCGTGCGGGACTCGGTAGGGACTCTCGTCGGAGCCATCTCTGTCGTTGGCCCCCGCCACCGCATGGACAACGAAGAAACACAGGCGCAGCTGCCGGCCCGCCTGATTGCTGTTGCAGAACGTGTGCAGCAGCGCATGAACCCCGCACCGCAGGGATAGCGACCCGCATCTGAGGGTGGCATTCCCGGGGTTCACACCAACCACCCCGAAGGGAATTCACCGAGATGACGGTCACTCACATCGACACGCAGGAGACCTCAGCCGCCGCAACGGCAGAGATCCTCTCGGCGGCCGCCGCCGCCCACGCCGGCTGGTCGGCCACACCGCCGGCGGGCCGCGCGGCCGTCCTGGACCGCGTGGCAGATGCCCTGGAAGAAGCCGCGGACCGCCTGGTGCCGGTGGCCCTCGAGGAGACGCACCTGCCCGAGGCAAGGCTGCGCGGCGAACTGAAGCGCACCGCTTTCCAGCTGCGCCTCTTCGGCACCGTGCTGCGCGAGGGCGGATACCTCGATGCACGGATCGACCACGCCGATCCCGAGTGGCCGATGGGAGCACCCCGCCCGGACCTGCGCAGGTCCCTCCGGCCGATCGGACCGGTCGCTGTTTTCTCCGCGAGCAACTTCCCGTTTGCCTTCTCGGTGGCCGGCGGCGACACCGCCTCGGCCCTGGCGGCCGGGAACGCCGTCGTCGTCAAGGCCCATGAGGGCCATCCGCGCCTGTCCGGGCTGACCGGGACCGTGGTGCAGGACGCACTCAAGGCGGCCGGCGTGGATCCCCACCTGCTCAGCGTTGTCTTCGGCCGCGACGCGGGGACCGCGGTCCTGGCGGACAGCCGGATCAAGGCGGCAGGATTCACCGGCTCCATTCCCGGCGGCCGCGCCCTCCAGGACATAGCCAACGGGCGCCCGGACCCCATCCCGTTCTACGGCGAGCTGGGAAGCACCAACCCGATCTTCGTCACCCGTGATGCGGCGCAGGCCCGCGCCGCGGAAATCGTTGCCGGATTCCTCGAATCCTTCACCCTGGGCACCGGACAGTTCTGCACCAAGCCCGGCATCATGTTCGTCCCCCGCGGCACCGGCATGGTGGAGGAACTGCGGAACGCGTCCCTGCCGGCCGTCGGGCCAATGCTGAACGGCAGGATCGAGGCGGGCTTCAACCACGTTCTGGAGGCACTCTCCGGCATCGACGGCGTGCAGGTGCTGAACACCGCGGCGGCCGGCTCCGGCGCTCCCGCACCCGTGCTGCTCGGCACCGGCGTGGAGCGGCTCCTGGCCGACCCCCAAGCGCTGGAGGCGGAGTGCTTCGGCCCCGCCGCCTTCGTCGTCGAGTACGACGACGAGTCCCAACTCGTCGAGGCGGCGAAGACCTTCGAGGGGCAACTGACCGCGACGCTGCAGGCGGAGCCTGCCAGCGAGGTCCAGGACCTTGTAGCAGTTTTGGCGGAGAAGGCCGGCAGGCTGCTGTGGAACCAGTGGCCCACCGGTGTCTCCGTCACCTACGCGCAGCAGCACGGCGGACCGTACCCGGCAACCACCGTGCCCGGATCGACGTCCGTCGGCACCGCGGCCATCACCCGCTTCCTCCGCCCGGTGGCCTTCCAGAATTTCCCGCAGCACCTGCTTCCCCCGGAGCTGCGGGAGGACAACCCGTTCGCGGCACCGCGCCTCGTCGACGGCGTACGCCTCGTCTGACCTCGCCGGGCCCCCCAACCAGTAGCCACACAAACGAAAGACAAAGATGTCCGATTATCCGAGCACACAACTCCCAACATCACCCCAGACCTCCCGCCGGCTGCGGGCGGAAGACTGCATCGTCGTCGACAAGCGTGAACTGCGCAAGGCCCAGATCGGCGCCGGCGTGGGCAACTTCATCGAGTGGTACGACATCGGCATCTACGGGTACCTGGCGATCACCATGACCAGCGTGTTTACCGAGGGCATGGACCAGCGGACGGGGCTGCTGGTGACGCTGCTGGGCTTCGCGGTCTCGTTCATCGTGCGGCCGCTTGGCGGCATGATCCTGGGTCCGCTGGGAGACAGGATCGGACGCCGCAAGGTCCTCTTCTTCACCATGGCCCTGATGGCGTCGGCCACCACTGTCATCGGCATGCTGCCGACCGCCGGGCAGGTGGGCCTGTGGGTCCTCGTCCCGATGTACCTGCTGAAGATGCTGCAGGGGTTCTCCACGGGCGGCGAGTATTCCGGCGCCGCGACCTACGTGGCCGAGTTCTCCCCGGACCGGCACCGCGGCTTCTGGACGGCGCTGCTGAACACCGGAGCGCAGCTGGGCTTCGCCGCCGGCGCCGCCGTCGTCGCGGTCACCACCATGGTCACCACCTCCGTGTGGGGCGAGTCGGCAATGCTCGACGGCGGCTGGCGGATCCCCTTCCTGCTCGCCCTGCCGCTGGGCCTGGTCGCCATCTCCCTGCGCAAGCGCATCCCCGAGTCGCCCAGCTTTGAGGTGGCGCAGGAAAAGACCGCCACCGAGAACACCAACCCGCTCTTCGTCCGGCAGAACCTCACCAACATCGTCCGGCTGTACTGGCCGCAGATCCTGGTCGGCATCGCCCTGATCGCCGCGGACGGGACCTCGTCCTACACCGTCACCAGCTACATGCCGACGTACCTGGAAACCCAGGTGGGCATGGCCACCGTCTACACCGCAGTGGCGACAGTGGTGATCCTCCTGCTGCAGGCGCTCATCGTGCCGGTGGTCGCGCGGTGGTCGGACCGGATCGGTCGCCGCCCCGTCTACGCCATCGCCACGCTCGGCAACCTCGTCCTGCTCCTGCCCGCGTTCGCCCTGATGCACATAGGCGAAGTGTGGTCGCTGTACCTGGCCCTGTTCATGGTCTCCCTGCCCAGCGCGTTCTTCCTGGCCCTGACCGGCGCCGCGATGTCCGAACTGTTCCCCACGGCTTCCCGCTACGGCGGCGTGGGCCTGACACACAACGTCGCCATCTCACTGTTTGGCGGCACCACCCCGCTGGTGAGCCAGATCCTCGTCGAGGCCACCGGCAACTCCTACGCACCGGCGTTCTACGTCATGTTCTTCTCCGCCGTCGCCCTCCTGGCGCTGCTGAAGATGCGCGAAACGGCCGCCCGTCCGCTCCTCGGCTCCGTGCCGGTCGTAACCAGCCAGGGCGAAGCGGCAGCCCTCGCCGAAGGCCAGGACACCAACGACCGGGTCGACACCTCCACCATGCTGCTGGTGCCCGCACGAGAGGAGGGCTGATGTCAGCCCGCACTGAATCACTGCCCGAAACAATGGCGGCGGTGCTGCTGACCGGCCATGGCGGCCTGGAGAAGCTTGAGTACCGCACGGACGTTGCCGTTCCCACCCCGGGTGAGGGGGAGGTCCTGATCCGGGTCGCGGCGGCGGGCATCAACAACACCGACATCAACACGCGGATTGGCTGGTACTCCAAGGCCGTTGATTCCGGAACCAATGTTGGCGGCGCTGCTGGGTTCGCTGAGATCACGGACTCGGACGCATCATGGTCGGGCGAGGCGCTGACCTTCCCCCGCATCCAGGGTGCCGACGTCGCCGGCTACATTGCCGCCGTCGGTCCCGGCGTGCCGGCCGAACGGATCGGCCAGCGTGTCCTCGTGCGGAATCTGCTGCGGACCTATGTCGGCTACCGCCCGTACGAGTGCTGGACGTTCGGCAGCGATTGCGACGGCGGATTCGCCCAGTTCGCCGTCGCCCCCGCCCGCGAAACCTACGCCGTGAACTCGGACTGGTCGGACGCCGAACTGGCCGCGATCCCGTGCGCCTACTCCACCGCGGAGAACATGCTGCACCGCGCCGGCGTCGGCGCCGAACGCGTGCTCATCACCGGAGCCTCCGGTGGCGTGGGACTCGCCGCCGTCCAGCTCGCCAAGCGCCGCGGCGCCACCGTGACCGCCGTCTGCTCCCCATCCAAGGCGGAGCAGGTCCGGGCAGAAGGCGCCGACCGCACCATCGACCGCGGCACCGACCTCGTGGCCGGGCTGGGACGGAACTCCTTCGACGCCGTCATCGACGTCGTTGGTGGCGCGCAGGCCGGGCAGCTGCTCGAACTGCTGCGGGCCGGCGGCCGGTACGCCATCGCCGGCGCAATCTCCGGCCCGCTGGCCCAGATCGACCTGCGCACCGTCTACCTCAAGGACCTGCAGCTTCTCGGCTGCACGTTCCAGGAGGACGAGGTCTTCGAGAACCTCATCAGCTACATCGAGGCCAACGAGATCCACCCCGTGGTCTCCAAGACCTACCCCCTCGCCGAGATCGCCCAGGCCCAGGAAGACTTCCTGTCCAAAAGGCACACCGGCAAGCTCGTCCTCCTTCCGCCCACTGACACCGACGTTTAAGGAAGAAAATTGCGCATTTCAGAAATTTCCGTCTACTCCTACAACCTTCCCGTGGCGAACGGGCCTTACCGGATGTCGTTCGGCGAGATCAAGGACGTTGACAGCACCCTTGTCCGGATCACCACGGACAGCGGCCTGGTGGGCTGGGGCGAGACGTGTCCTGTCGGCCCCGTGTACCAGCCGCACCATGCAAAGGGTGCCCGCGCCGCCCTGATGGAGATGGCTCCCGGCCTCATCGGCGCCGACCCGACCAACCTGCTTGGGCTTCACCGCCGGATGGACTCTTTGCTGAACGGGCACGGTTACGCGAAGGCGGCCATCGACATTGCCGCCCACGACCTCACCGGCAAGCACTATGGCGTACGCGTCGCTGACCTGCTCGGCGGCGTCGAAACCGAACGGATCCCCTCCTACTACGCCCTGAGCGTCGGGGAACCGGACCAGGTCGCCGCGCAGGCTGCCGAGCGGGCAGCGGAAGGCTATCCGCGGCTGCAGCTCAAGGTCGGCAACCGTCCCGTGGAAATCGACATCGAAGTGATCCGCAAGGTCTGGGAGCGGGTGGGCAACAAGGTCCGGCTCGCCGTGGACGCCAACCGGAGCCTGACGGGCCGCGACGCGCTGCGCCTCAGCCTCGAATGCCCGGACATTCCGTTCATCATCGAACAGCCGTGCAACACCATCGAGGAAATCGCCCGGGTCCGGCCACAGCTGAACCACGCCGTCTACCTCGACGAGGTGACGGAGAACCTGCCCACCGTCCTGCGTGTGGTGGGGGCGAACCTGGCTGACGGGTTCGGCATGAAGATCACCAGGATCGGCGGAATCCGTCCAATGACTGTGGTCCGGGACATCTGCGAGACCCTGTCATTGCCGCACACCGTGGACGACGCCTGGGGCGGAGACATCATCGCCGCCGCGTGCGCGCATGTCGGGGCCACCGTGCGGCCGCACCTGAACGAGGGCGTGTGGATCGCGCAGCCATACATCGACGGCCACTTCGACCCGGAGAACGGAATCAAGGTCGTGGGCGGCCACATCGCCCTGCCCGAGGGACCCGGTCTTGGCGTTACGCCCGATGAGTCAGTGCTCGGCGGGCCGGTGGCCTCCTACGCCTGATCCGGCGCCTTGGGGTCAGGCGTCGGCCTGCTGTTCGAGCAGCTTGCGCTGGGCGGCGATGATCTGTTGCTCGCCGCCCACCACGAGCTTGCGGACCTCGGCTGCAATGGCCTCCGGATCCCCTCCTGAAATGACGTCGAGCATTGGGCGGTGCCACTCCACGGAGCGCGACAGGGGTTCGTCCAGGGCCGTGGTCAAACGGAACAGCTCCCCGAAGGTGGGCACCTGCTGCTCCCACACTGCCAGCAGCCGGCGGTTGCCGCAGGAGGTGAAAAATGCGGAATGGAACGCCACGTCCGCACGCGCGAACGCGTCGGCGTCCCCTGCGTCGGCCGCACGCTGCATGTCGGCCAGGGCTGCCTCCGCCGACTTCCGGAACCCGTCCGCGTCGGAGACCGCACACCGCTGTGCGGCCGCAACCTCGAGCAGTTCGCGGAGCGCAAAGAGATCGTGGAGGTCCTGCTCATCCAGGCCGACCACCCGGTAGCTCCTGCCGGACGCTGCGATGAGGCCTTCGCCGGACAGCGTACGCAACGCATCCCTGACCGGGCCGCGGCTGACGCCGAAGGTCTCCGCGAGTGCGGCCTCGACCAGCAGCTCCCCGGGAGGAAGGTCGCCCGTCAGGATGTCGGACCGCAAGGCCGCCACCACCTGCTCGCTCAGTGCCTCCGCCCGGGCGACGCGTCGCGCCACAGCCATACTTCCACCTCTCGTGAGCCCGTTTGATTCTAGCGAATCACGTCGAGGCTTCCCGGCTGAGTTCCCCTCTAGTCGCCCCAGACGGCGACGGGTTCGCCGAGGACGTCTTCGTTGACGGTGATGCCGAGGCCCGGCGCTTCGGGCGGGAGGATTCCGCCGTCGCGCTGGATGTAGTTGAACTCCGCCGTCTTGAGGGTGACCATGTCATCGCAGTTGAGCACGCAGCGGAGCAGCTTTTCGGGAACGGTGGCGCCCAGCTGGGCGATGCCGGCGAAGGCGATCGCGGATCCGACCGTGTCCTGGACGCTGACGGTCAGTCCGGCGGCGCGGGCAACGTCCCGCTGGCGCCGTCCCGGGGTGAGTCCGCCGGCCTTGGAGATTTTCAGCCCCAGGCCGTCCGCCACATCGTGGGCGATCGCCCAGGCGAGGTCGCTGTCCTGTTGCGCGAGTTCGTCCAGGATGATCGGGTACCGGCAGCGCTGCCGCAGCGACATGGTTTCGCGCCAGGTGGCGCAGGGTGCCTCGATGACGAAATCCAGGCCGGAGGGGAGCATCGCCAGCATCCGCAGCGCGGATTCGGGGGTCATGCCGCCGTTGGCGTCCACGAGGAAGAATTCCCCCGGCTGCCGGTCGGCGAGGCAGGCGGCGATGCGCTCGGCGTCGAGGGCGGGCCCGCCTTCGCTGTCCGGGGTTCCGATCTTGATGGAGTGGCCGCGGTAGCCGCGGGCACGGTGGTCGGCCACCCGGGCGCGCATCTCTTCGGGATCGCCCACGTGGATGGAGGAGATCATCACCATCGGGGTCCCGGTGCCGCCGCCCAGCAGCTCGTAGACGGGCAGGCCCACCGACTTGCCGAAGATGTCCCAGCAGGCGATGTCCAGCGGTGTTTTTGCGTGGTTGTGCCCCACGAGGGTGGCGTCCATCAGGTCATAGTTCCGGTCCACCCGGCGGGGGTCGCGGCCCAGCAGGTGGGGAGCGAGTTCAGTGATGCCGGCCCGCGTGCCCAGGGCGTGGGCGGCAATGTAGGTGGAACCGAACGGGGTGCTCTCGCCCCAGCCGGTGGTTCCGTCGTCGGCCGTGATCTTCACGATGGAAGCGTCGAAGGATTCGTAGGTACGGCCTCCGGACAGGTGGTACACGCCTCCCGAGTAGGGCAGGTCCACCTGGAAAAGTTCAATGCGTTCGATTTTCATGTCTCAGATTTCCGTCTGGTTGGGGCTGGCCGGAGCGACGGCCGGCGGGAGGAGGACGAGCTTGCCGGTGTGCTTCTTGGACAGGAAGTCTTCCTGGGCCTGGGCGATGTCGGCGAGGGGGTAGGTCTTGGAGACCACGGGGTGGATCTCGTTGGCCTCGATGTAGCTGATGAGGTTTTCGAAGACCTCGTCCTCCTGGAACGTGCAGCCAAGCAGGCTCAGGTCCTTGAGGTAGATGGTGCGCAGGTCGATCTCGGCGAGCGGGCCGGAGATTGCACCGGCGATGGCGTACCGGCCGCCGGCCCGCAGCAGTTCGAGCAGCTGCCCTGCCTGCGCGCCGCCGACCATATCGATGACGACGTCGAAAGAGTTCCGTCCCAGTTCGGCCACGAGGTCGGTGCCGCGGTCGATGGTGCGGTCGGCACCTTCGGCCCGGACCTGCTCGGCCTTGGATGCGGAGCAGACGGCGGTCACGGTGGCGCCGCGGCGCTTGGCGAGCTGGACGGCGGCGAGTCCCACGCCACCGGAGGCTCCGGTGATGAGCACGCGTTCGGGGCCGACGCCGGCGCGGTGCAGCATGTTTTCCGCGGTGGAGTAGGCGCAGGGGATTGCGGCCAGATCAGCGTCGGACCAGTCCGAGTTCACGGCGTACGTTTCGCGGGCGGGGGCGACGGCGAACTGGGCGAAACCGCCGTCGCATTCGCTGCCGAACGTCCAGCACTCGTACGGGCGGTAGCCGACATAGGTCCGCAGCATGTTCCGTACCAGCACCCGCTCACCGATCCGCTCGGCCGGCACGCCGGGGCCGACGGCGGCAATGCGCCCGGCGACGTCGGCACCCTGGATGCGGGGGAAGGTCAGCGCCTCACCCGACCACGCGGCGTCGTCATCGGTGATCTCAGCGAACCCAGCAGCGCCGCCAACATTGGTTCCCGAATCAACGGCCTTGGAGTACCAGCCAATCCGCGTGTTGATGTCGGTGTTGTTGATGCCCGCCGCCGCGACCCGGATCAGGACCTCCCCCTCACCCGGGGTAGGAACGGCAACGTCCGTGCGGTACTCAAGCTTCTCCAGGCCACCATGGCCGGTCAGCAGCACCGCCGCCATCGTCGCGGGCAATGATTCCTTGCGCGCCGGCACGGGGCCCACGCCTTCTTCCGTAGTAGTGCTCACGGAACTCCCTTGTTCGTATGTCCGTAATTGGGGGAAGGCCAACTTGCGATGCTCGAAAGTTGAACGTGACGTTCACCATACGTTCCGTCAGGTAAATCTGTCAACGGTAAACCGTTTGCATTTTTTGCTGGCACGACGACGACGGCGGGCCGCCCCCGCAAGGGCGACCCGCCGTCGTCGTAATTCCCGCTGTAGTCCCTTAGGACACAGCGTTGGTGAAGGGGATCCGTTCAAAGGACAGGACGCGCGATGCACCTGGCCTGGTGGTGGTGACCTTGAGCCAGTCCTTGGCGTTGTCCGATCCGTCAACGGTGACCCTGGTCAGGTTCTTGGCGGCCGTGTCCTGGCCGTAGAAGTCCAGCCACGGGGAGCCGGCCGCCAGCGGGTAGTCCTGGTTGAAGACGTGGCTGTCGCCGTTGATCAGGTACACCGGACCGCCGAAGGCGTTGGATTCGCGGATCAGCGTCTGGACCAGCGGCGTGAACGCACTGTAGTTTGCCTGCGTGGGGGCGGTGACGGTCGGGTCGAACATGTCAGCCTGCGTCATGACGACGACGGCCCGGTCGTCGTCCTCGCGGGCCTTCCGGAACGTCTCGGTCAGTTCCTTGATGTCCGCCGCGGTGCGGACCCGGACCTCGTCCGCCTGCTCGGCGGTGGGTGCGGTGTTGCCGAGCCCTGACCAGGGCAGGAGGCCGTTATTGCTGCCGGTGATGTTCACGGCGGTGACGGCGATGCCGTGCCTGCTGAAGTTCACGTTCTCGGGAAAGCCGAGCCGGTCCTGGGAGCTGACCTTCATCGGGGTTCCCAGCGTGGTGCCCGGCTTCGGGAAGAAGGTGTCGCGGACCTGGTCCAGCCTTTCAAGAGGGTTGTAGGCGCCGTTGTTCGTCCGGTGGCAGTCGGTCCATTCGTTGTCCCCGGGCGTGTAGACCAGGGGCAGGGTGAACGTGTCGAAATTCTTCCGGATCGCGGCGAAATACTCATCGGTGCATTTGGTGGAGCCGCTCTTGATGTCCCCGAGGTGGGCCACGAAGGAGAGCTCCTGGTGGGCGTTGATGTCCTGGATGTAGGACGGGAACGCCTGGAACTCCGCATCGCCGTAGGGCACGTCGCCGATAACGGCAAAGCTGAAGGTGCCCTTCGTGGCGGCATCGTCGTTGGCAGCGAGCGCCGGCTGTGCCAGCACCGATCCCGCCATCAGGGCTGCGCCCACACCTGCCAGCGCCCGGCGTGTGATTGATCGGCGCTTGATTGACCGGCGTGTGATTGATCGCATGGCTTCTCCTTGAGTTTGTCCATCTTGAGTGTGTCCATCGGTTATCCCGGGACAGGCTAGGGTCCGGAAGCGAACCGCAGCGGTCCGGCAAGTGAACAGGCACTGAGGCAAGTGCAACGGGCGGTTCAGTCCGCGACCGTAGAATACGACCGAAGGGCCGGCGAGCAGGAGCAGTGATGGCAGAGGCAACGATCGACGCAGTGATGTCCGAAGTGGCCGCACTCGAGGATCCGAAGATGCGCGAGGCGAACCAGAGGCGCGGCGACGACCACGGCGTGAACCTCGCGGCCTTGCGCGCGGTCGCCAAGCGGCTGAAGACCCAGCACGAGCTGGCCCGTGAATTGTGGGCCACGGATAACACCGCCGCCCGCTTGCTGTCGCTGCTGATCTGCCGGCCAAAGTCCTTCGAGCTGCAGGAGCTGGACACCATGCTGCGCCAGGCCCGGGCACCCAAGGTGCACGACTGGCTGGTGAACTACGTGGTGAAGAAAAGCCCGCACGCCGAAGAGCTGCGCCTCGCGTGGACTGACGATCCGGACCCGGTGGTCGCGAGCGCCGGCTGGGCCCTGACCACGGAGCGGGTCGCCAAGAAGCCCGAGGGTCTCGACCTGACGGGGCTCCTGGACACCATCGAAGCGGAAATGAAGGCCGCCCCGGACCGTCTGCAGTGGGCCATGAACCACACCTTGGCGCAGATCGGCATCGAACACGCCGACCACCGGGCCCGCGCCATCAACATCGGCGAACGGCTGGAAGTCCTGAAGGACTACCCGACGCCGCCGAACTGCACGTCGCCCTTTGCTCCGATCTGGATCAACGAGATGGTGAGCCGGCGGGAGGCCTGAGGGGCTCATGCAGGTACTGGCAGGGACTGCCACCGGCCCTGCGTCCGGGCCTAACGTGGTGGGCATGGATAACCGAAAGGAAGCCCGCGAGTTCCTCGTGTCACGGCGGGCCAGGATCACTCCCGAGGCCGCGGGGCTGCCGAACTTCGGCGGCATCCGGCGCGTGCCCGGGCTGCGGCGTGAAGAGGTCGCCCTGCTCGCGGGAGTGAGCATGGAGTACTACACGAAGCTGGAACGCGGCGGCCTCGCCGGCGTCTCCGAGACTGTGCTGGATGCATTATCCCGGGCCCTGCAGCTCGACGCCGCTGAGCGGCAGCACCTGGCCAACCTCGCCCGGGCCGCCGGCCCGGCGCGGCGCGCCAGGCGGCAACCTGCAACGGCCGTGCAGCCCAGCGTCCAGACCATCCTCGATTCAATGAGCGGGATCCCCGCTTTCGTCCGCAACGGCCGGCTGGACATCCTCGCGATCAACGACCTGGGCCGGGCACTCTACTTCGAAGCGTTCCTCTCCCCCGTCCGGCCGGTGAACCTCGCCCGGTTCCAGTTCCTGGACCCGCGCTCACGCAACCTCTACCCCGACTGGGACAAAGCCGCGGACACCGGCGCCGCGCTGCTGCATACCGAGGCCGGCCGCGACCCGTACAACAAGGACCTCAGCGACCTCGTGGGCGAGCTGAGCACACGGTCGGAGGAATTCCGCATCCGCTGGGCGCGGCACGACGTGCGCCTGCACAGCACCGGATTCAAGGAGTTCCGGCATCCCGCCGTCGGCAATCTGCGCCTGAATTTCGACGCCATGGAACTTCCGGCAACGCCCGGCCTGACCCTCACCGCCTACAGCGCGCAACCCGGAACCCCGGACGAGGACGGCCTCCGGCTGCTCGCCAGCTGGGCCGCCACCGAAGCGCACAGCATCAGGCCTGCAGACCCGGGAGCACTAAAGGAAAAAGCATGAAACCCCAAGAGTTTTTGTGCAGATAACGGGACTTTGCCACCCCTCAACTCGCGATATCTGGACAAAAACTCTCATCCGTTGCACCGTGCGGGCATCAAAAAATCATTGACGGCCGATATGTACCGATATATCGTTGAGTATCGCTTCAAGTCGAAGTGATACTCAACGAAAGGACGATGCCACCATGAAAGGCATTCACGAACATCACAGATTTGCGGATTTCGGCCCCGAGGCGGGGCGCTTCGAGCGGGGAAGGAGCCGGCGCGGGCCGCATGGACACGGCAGGTTCGGCCCCGGCCGCGGATTCGGCCCCGGCTTTGGCCCCGGCGGTTCACGCCGGGCCAACAGGGGCGATGTCCGCTCCGCGATCCTCTCGCTCCTGGCGGAAGCTCCGTCCAATGGCTACGGAATCATCAAGACCATTGCCGAGAAGTCGTCCGGCGCCTGGCGGCCCAGCCCTGGCTCCGTCTACCCGACGCTGCAGCAGCTCGTCGACGAGGAGCTCATTGCCCCGGTGGGCGACGGCCGCCGCACCGAGTTCGCCCTCACTGACCAGGGGCGGCAGTACGTAACCGAGCACGCCGAGGAACTGGACCGGGCGTGGAACACCAACGCCGAGGATTCCGGACCGGTGTTCCACCAGAGCGTGGAGAAGCTCATGGGCGTCATCCACCAGTTCCGGTTTGCGGCAACCGAGGAACAGCGTGCGGCCGCAATGGAAAAGATCGATGAGACCCGCCGCGCTCTCTACCAGATCCTCGCGGACTAGGCCCTATCTCGCCGCGATGGCCAGGAACCGGATGGGCAGGTCGAGCAGCTCCAGCGGACCGTGCGGGCCTTCGCCGTCCAGGAGCAGGGAATCGCCGGGTTCCATCGTGTATTCGTAGGCGCCGTGGCCGTACACCATCCTGCCGGCCAGCATGTAGATGAACTCGGTGCCGGGGTGCTGGAACAGCGGGAAGACGTCGGACGCGTCGGTCAGTGTCACCAGCGTCGGCTCGAGGGCGTCACTCCGCCCCTTGAGGGTCCCCAGCACCCGGTATTCGTGTCCGTGCTGGGTGCCGCTGCGCACCGTCAGGCTGCCCTGGCCGTTCTTGGTGAAGGTGGCGTCCCGGTCCGTGTCCGCGCCGCGGAACAGCGCCGTGACCGGAATTTTCAGCCCGTCCGCCAGCCGCTGCAGCGTGGTGAGCGAACAGGACGTGCTGGCGGTTTCAATCTTGGAGATCATCGCCTTGGACATGCCGGTGCGTGAGGCCAGTTCCGAGGCGGAGAGCCCGTTCGCCGTCCGGTAGTGGCGGACCTGGCCGGCAATGATCCGTTCCAGCTTGCCGGCCACGCCGTCGTCGGTGTTCTCCGCGGCCATATCCCTCGCTTCGCCAGCCTGATCCGTCATCAAGCCATCATAGGCGGAGCCTGCACCCGGACCCGCGGGCTCCGCCTGGGGGCGCCGCTACCCGGCGCCGGGGATCCAGCTCGTCCCTGCTAGCGGGACGCGGGCCATGGCCGACGCCTCGATGGTGAGGGCCACAAGGTCCTCCGGCTCAAGGTTGCGCAGGTGCGACTTTCCGCAGGCCCGGGCGATGGTCTGGGCCTCCATGGTG
Organism: Arthrobacter globiformis; assembly: GCF_046536215.2. Classification (GTDB taxonomy): domain Bacteria; phylum Actinomycetota; class Actinomycetes; order Actinomycetales; family Micrococcaceae; genus Arthrobacter; species Arthrobacter globiformis_E. The sequence continues at coordinate 2,895,729 of NZ_CM143421.1, forward strand.
AGGACGCGCAGGTAGTTGGCCAGGCGCCGGCCGCCGGCGACGGGGTCGAGCCGGGACGCGAGTTCCGGGTCCTGCGTGGTGATGCCGGCGGGATCCCGGCCGTCCTGGAAGTCGTCGTAGAAGCCCGCCGCGGAGCCCACGGCCGCGTATTCGGCGGCGTACCGGGGATCGTTGTCGCCCAGCGCAATCAGCGCCGCCGTACCGATGGCGACGGCGTCGGCACCCAGGGCCATGGCCTTGGCGACGTCGGCGCCGGTGCGGATGCCGCCGGAGACGATGAGCTGGACCTTGCGGTGCAGGCCGAGCTCCTGCAGCGCCTGGACCGCCTGCGGGATGGCCGCCAGGGTGGGGATCCCGACGTTTTCGATGAACACCTGCTGGGTCGCGGCGGTGCCGCCCTGCATGCCATCGACGACGACGACGTCGGCTCCGGCCTTTACGGCCAGGGCGGTGTCGTAATAGGGCCGGGACGCTCCGATCTTGACGTAGATGGGCGTCTTCCAGTCGGTGATCTCGCGGAGCTCACCGATCTTGATCTCCAGGTCGTCCGGTCCGGTCCAGTCCGGGTGGCGGCTGGCGGAGCGCTGGTCGATGCCCACCGGCAGGGTGCGCATGCCTGCCACGCGCTCGGTGATCTTCTGGCCCAGCAGCATGCCGCCGCCGCCGGGCTTGGCGCCCTGGCCGAGGACCACTTCGATGGCGTCGGCCTTGCGGAGATCGTCCGGGTTCATGCCGTAGCGGGACGGCAGGTACTGGTACACGAGGTGCTTGGACTGCCCGCGCTCCTCGGGCGTCATGCCGCCGTCGCCCGTGGTGGTGGAGGTGCCCACCTCGCTGGCGCCGCGGCCCAGGGCCTCCTTGGCGTTGGCGGACAGGGCGCCGAAGCTCATCCCGGCGATGGTCACCGGGGTCTCCAGGTGCAGCGGCCGGGAGGCGTGGCGGTCGCCGAGGACGACGTCGGTATCGCACTTTTCGCGGTAGCCCTCCAGCGGGTAGCGGGACATGGAGGCACCCAGGAACAGCAGGTCATCGAAGTGCGGGACCTTGCGCTTGGCTCCCCAGCCGCGGATGTCGTAGACACCGGTGGCGGCGGCGCGCTGGATGTCGGCGATGGTGGCGCGGTCGAACGTGGCGGATTCGCGAAGGCCCAGTTCTTCGACCTGCCGTGCGGGGGAGGCTGCCGGGGCGGCCTGGGTCAGGGAGGTGATGGTCATGGCGTTGTCCTTTAGTAAGACGTCGAGTTGTGGACGCTGAAGTGGTAGAGGTTCCGCGCCGAGCCGTAGCGCCTGAAGTCCGCGGGGTTGTCGGTGCGCCCGGCGGCGGCGAGCAGGTCGCCGAGCTCCTCCAGATGCTCGGCCTTCATCGGCTTCTCGATGCAGTCCGCGCCGAGGGAGGCCACGGTTCCCTTCACGTAGATGCGGGCCTCGTAGATGGAGTCGCCGAGGGCGTCGCCGGCGTCGCCGCAGACCACGAGCCGTCCGGCCTGCGCCATGAAGGCGGACATGTGGCCGATGTTGCCGCCCACCACGATGTCGACGCCCTTCATGGAGATCCCGCAGCGGGCTCCGGCGTTGCCGTCGATCACCACGAGTCCGCCGTGGCCCGTGGCCGCCGCCGACTGGGAGGCGTCACCCGTTACGTGGACCCTTCCGGACATGATGTTCTCGGCGAGTCCGACGCCGGCATTGCCGTTGACGGTCACGTCGCCTTTTTGGTGCATCCCGGCAGCGTAGTAGCCGGCGTGGCCGTTGATGGTGACGGACACCGCGGCATTGATGCCGACGGCGAGGCTGTGTTTCCCGCCAGGGTTCTCAACGGTCCAGGTTTGCCCGTCGGCTGCATCGTGCAGGGCCTGGTTGAGCTCACGGACGGGCCTGTCGGCGAGGTCCACCCGGGTGGAAAACCCATCGGTGACCGTGGCGTAATCCTGCGTCTGGGTTTCGATCAGAGTGACCATGTGTAGACCTTTCCGGGTTCCGGTTCAAAGATGCGGGCTGAGTCGATGCCTGGCAGGGATGCCAGGGCACGGTATTCGGACGCCATGGCCACGTAATCGTCGGTTTCGGCGATGATGGCCGGCTTGCAGGCGATGGGGTCGCGGACCACTGCCATGCTGTCGGCGGTGGTGACCACCAGCGTGTAGAAGCCGTCGAAGACCTTGCCGAGATTGGTCAGGGCCTCCTGCAGGGTGTCGCCCTGCTTGAGGCGGGAGGCGATGTACCGGGCGCCGACTTCGGTGTCGTTGTCCGAGTCGAACTCCACGCCTTCGCGCAGCAGGTCCCGGCGGATGGTGGCGTGGTTGGAGAACGAGCCGTTGTGGACCAGGCACAGGTCGTCGGCAACGGAGAACGGGTGGGATCCGCCTGCGGTGACGGCCGATTCCGTGGCCATCCGGGTGTGGGACAGGCCCTGGCTGCCGGCCATGGCCTCCAGCCCGTGCTCGGCGGCGATCTCCATCGGATGGCCCACGCTCTTCATCACCGCCACGTGCTCGCCGCGGCCGATGATGGTGGACTCAGGAAGGGTTTCGCGCACCGCCTTGGCGAGCAGCCCGGTGTCGACGGCGGAGCTGACGAAGGTGGTATCACCCACCACCTTCACGGCCGTCCCGGCGGAGGCCGGCAGGAGGTTTTCCAGTGCCGCGGCGATTCCGGCCGTCGGCAGGGCATGTTCCTTGCCCAGGAGGCTGAGCGTGGAGGTGTTGCCGGAAACGAGGCCCGGGGTGTCATAGACGGCGAGGCCGGCCGAGTCCGGGCCGCGGTCCACGATCTGGCACAGCATCGAGGACAGAAGGCTGCCCATTTGGGAATGCAGCAGGGGGTTGCGCAGCTGCAGCGCGGCGATTCCGCACATGTGTGTGTCCTTTTCTAGGTGGGGCTGGTTTCAGATCGAGGTCAGGTACGTCCGGATTTCCCAGTCGCTCACCTGGTTGTGCCAGGTCAGGAACTCCTCTTCCTTGGCATCGGCGTAGTACTGGCCAATCTCCTGGTCGCCGCTGAGGCTGGAGAGGATGACGGGGTCCCGGCGCAGGGCCTCCACGGCGTGGAGAAGTGTTGCCGGCAGCAAATGGGCATCCGGGCGCGCTTCACCCGGACCGGATGGGGCTCCGGGGTCCGCTCCGCTGGTGATCCCGTCGAGCCCTGCCTCGATGGTGGTGGCGATGGCCAGGTAGGGGTTGGCCGAGCCGTCCCCGGACCGCAGCTCGATCCGCTTTTCATCCGGAACGCGGACCATGTGGGTGCGGTCATTGCCTCCAAAGGAGGCTTTCCGGGGTGACCACGTTGCCCCGGAGGAGCTGGTGGTGGCGCCGGTCCGCTTGTAGGAGTTGACCGTCGGCGCGAGGAAGGCCTGCAGGGCCGGGGCGTGTTCGAGGAGGCCGCCGATGAATGAATAGGCGAGCTCTGACAGCCCAAGGCCGCGGTCGCCGTCGTTCCCGGGAAACAGGGCGTCCGCGCCTGACCACAGGGACAGGTGGAAGTGGAGCCCCGTGCCGGTGCGGTCGGTGAAGGGCTTGGGCATGAAGGTCGCGGTCATGCCGCGCTGCTCGGCGAGGATGTTCAGGATGTAACGCAGGGAGACCACGCGGTCGGCAGTGGTCAGGGCGTCGGCATAGTTGAAGTTCTGCTCGAACTGGCCGGCGGCGTCCTCGTGGTCGCTGGCGTAGTTGCCCCAGCCCAGGCTGTTCATTGCGGTGGAGATCGAGGTGAGGTGCTCATACATGCGGGTGACGCCGCGGGCGTCGTAGCAGGGACGGGGCGAATCGTCGCGGGTGTCGGCTGTGCTCAGCGTGCCGTCGGCGTTCTTGTTGACGAGAAAGTACTCCACCTCGGCGCCGATCTTTGCCTGCATCCCTCTCTCTGCCAGGCGGGCGAGGGTGTTTTTGAGGATGACGCGCGGTGCGTAGGGCCAGGGCTTGCCGTCCACGTAGGGATCGCAGTGGATCAGCGCCAGGCCCTCTTTGATGAACGGCACGGGGGTAAAGGATGCGAGGTCGGGAACGGCAACGAGGTCTGAGTCCTGCGGCTTCTGGCCGATCAGTCCGGCTGCGTAGCCCGCGAATCCCATGGCCCCGGATTCGAGCTCGCCGGCGGCCTCGACCGGCACCAGCTTGGCGCACGGCTTACCGGTCATGTCCACGAACGTGGCCAGCAGGAAGCGGACATCGTGGGCCTTGGCGACGTCGGCAAGGGAGATCCGGCCGGCTTCCAGCGGAACGGCGGGCTCCGTTGCTACTTCAGGTGTTGCGAGGCTTGTCATCGGAACTGTCCTGTTCGGTTCGGTGTTACCTTCGGTGAAACGGTGTTGAACCACAGTAGCCAAGCTGATGTTACAAAAGTGCGCCCTGTTTGTTAAATCTGAAAGACGGCCAGAGGCGGTGAGCGCACGTGGAATTAACGCGGGCGAAACCCGCCATGGTTCACTGCGGTGAATCATGGTTTCACGCCGTTACTTATCAAGTTCCCTGATTGGAGCCCCCATGAACTCTGGAGATGTTGCCTGGATTCTCGCCGCGAGCGCCTTGGTCTGCATGATGATCCCCGCGCTTGCCCTGTTCTACGGTGGCATGGTGGGTTCCCGCCGGATCCTGAACATGATGATGATGTGCTTCGGCGGCGTAAGCGTGGTCGCTGTCCTCTGGGCAGTCTTCGGCTACTCGATGGTCTTCGGCAATTCCCTCGGCGGGGCGGGCCTCATCGGCGACGCCACCGAGTACTTCGGCATGGGCCAGCTGCTGGCCGAGGATCCCGGCGCCGCCATCCCGCCGGCTCTCTTCGCCGCCTTCCAGCTATTCTTCGCCGGAATCACCACCGCCATCATCGCGGGAGCCGCCGCCGGCCGGATGAAGTTCGGCGCCTGGATGATGTTCGCGGCCCTGTGGGCAACGGTGGTGTACTTCCCGGTGGCCCACTGGGTCTTCGCCTTCAGCTCCGCGGACGGCTCCGTCACCGGCGGCTGGATCGTCAACAATCTCAAGGCGATCGACTTTGCCGGCGGCACAGCCGTGCACATGAATGCCGGAATCGCCGCCCTGGCCCTCGCACTCGTCCTGGGACGCAGCGCCGGGTGGCCCAAGAGCGAGCACGTCAGGCCGCACAGCCGTCCTCTGGTGCTGGTCGGAGCGGGGCTGCTGTGGGCCGGCTGGTTCGGGTTCAACGCCGGCTCCGCCCTCACTGCCGGGCACTCGGCGTCGGTGGTTTTCCTGAACACCGCCGTGGCCGGGGCAGCCGGCCTGCTCGCCTGGACCCTGGTGGAACGCATCAGGCTCGGCAAGGCCAGCAGCATGGGTGCCGCGTCCGGATTGATTTCTGCCCTCGTCGCCATCACCCCGGCGTGCGGCGCCGTGAGCCCGCTCGGCGCACTGGCCATCGGACTGATCGCCGGGGCCGTCTGCTCCCTGGCCATCGAACTGAAGTTCCGCCTCGGGTTCGACGACTCACTCGACGTCGTGGGCGTGCACCTCATCGGCGGCATTATCGGAACCCTGCTGATCGGCTTCTTCGCCACGGACGCCGCCCCGAACAAGGTCAACGGGCTCTTCTACGGTGGAGGGCTTGACCTGCTGGGCATCCAGACGCTGGCAACGGTGGCCACACTCGCCTACTCTTTTGCGGCAACCTGGGTCATCGCCAAGGTCCTCAACAGCACCATGGGCCTCCGCATCGACGAGGCTGCCGAACTCCGCGGCATCGACATCGCCGCGCACTCCGAATCCGCCTACCTGATGGATGAGGAACCCGTGGAGTTGGGATCCCCGCACCGGATCTAGGATGTTACCCGGCCCGCTCCGCGTACTCGACAGCTTTTTCGCCCACTTGCCCCAGGTAGGCCTCTGACTGGTTGTAGGACCAGATGGCGTCGCTCCATCCCTGCGCGGCGGTGAGGTCGCGGCCGCCGGTGCACAGGTAGCCGGCGGCGCTGAGTGCCGCGTCGTCGATGTTGTGCGGATCGGCCACCCCGTCCCCGTTCGCATCCCGCCCTGCGAGCTTCCACGTGGAGGGGATGAACTGCATGGGTCCGACGGCGCGGTCCCAGCGGGCGTCACCGTCCAGCGCGCCGCCGTCGGTGTCGGGAATGGCGGCGAAACCGTCGCCGTTGAGACCGGGCCCGACGATCGGGCCGCTCACCTCCCCCGAAGCCGTAAGCCGGCCGCCGCCGAGTGCGCCGTGCACAGATTCAACAAATCCGACGGCGGCCACCGTGTTCCAGCCGATCCCGCACCCCGGCGCGTCGGCATTCGCCATGCCTGCCGCGGCGACGTACGCCCGGAGGGCCCGTGCGGGGATTCCTGTTTTTACAGCGGTCCGGGCCAGCCAGCCCGGGTCGACGGTCCTGGTGATGTTCACGGCATGCGCACTCCCGCTGGCCAGAGGCAAGAATCTCCCCGCCGCCTGCGGCGGGGCCGGCTGGGCTGCACGCGTCCCCGCCCCGGACACGCCCGCACCGGTCGCACCGAGCAGCCAGAACGCGCACGCCGTGATGGCGCAGAACGCGAAAAGGCCAAGAACCGCGAGGCGTTTCAGACGAAGCACGGAACAGCCTAACCCGGCGGCACCGCCCGCCTGCCCACCCGGCGCACAAAGGCGTCACAACCCTGTTGCGCAGGTCACACAACCCTGTTATCGTTTCTCCGCCTAATGACAAGTACTTCCCACAGAATGGGAAACCGCCAACAGTGCAGGCAGGAAGAACATGACTGACGAACTACACATTGAGGGCAATGCCCTCCCCCTCCGCGGCATCCGCGTGCTCGAGCTGGGCAGCTTCATCGCCGCCCCGTTCGCCGCCCGCGTCTTCGGCGACTTCGGTGCAGAGGTCATCAAGATCGAAAAGCCTCAGGGCGGCGACGAACTGCGCGACTGGCGCAAGACCCGCGGCACCACCTCCATGCTGTTCCGCACCATCGGCCGCAACAAGAAATCCGTGGCCCTTGACCTCCGCTCCGAGGCGGGGCGCGAGGCGGTCAAGAAGATCGCCGCCCAGTGCGACGTGGTCATCGAGAACTTCCGCCCTGGCACCCTTGAAAAGTGGGGCCTCGGACCGGACGTGCTGCAGGGACTCAACCCCGGGCTCGTGATGGTGCGGATCTCCGGCTACGGCCAGACCGGACCGTACAAGAACCGTGCAGGCTTCGGCAGCTCGGCGGAATCCTTCGCCGGCCTGCGCTACATCACAGGCGAGCCCGACCGCCCCGCCGGCCGCGCGGCGGCCAGCGTCGGCGACACCGTCGCCGGACTCTACGGCGTCATCGGTGCCCTGATGCTGATGCTGCAGAAGGCCCGCGGACTGGGGGCCGGAACTTCCCAGGTTGTCGACGTCGCCCTTTATGAAGGGGTTTTCAGCCTGCTCGAATCGCTGGTCCCGGACTATGACGCCTACGGCATGATCCGGCAGCGCACCGGCGGTGCGCTGCCCGGCGTCGTTCCTACCGGCTCCTACCTGTGCGGCGACGCCCTCGAGGTGGTCATCGGCGGCAACTCGAACTCCGTTTTCATCCGGCTCATGCGCGCCATCGGCCGCGATGACCTCGCCGAGGACACCACCCTGCTCACCACAGAGGCCCGCGGCGCACGCGAGGAAGAGCTCAACGGTGCCATCTCCGCGTGGACCGGCAGCATGCCGCTCACCGAGGTGCTGGACAAGCTGGACGACGCCGGTGTCCCCGCCGGTCCCGTGTACGACGCCCCCAGTATCGCCGTCGACCGGCATTACCTGGCGCGGGACATGATCCAGACCCATGAGGTGGTCATCGAGGACGAGCCCGAGCTGATCCGGTTCCCCGGGGTGGTGCCGAAGATCCCGGGCCACGAGGGGCGCGTGCGCTGGGTGGGCCCGGAACTGGGACAGCACACGGCCGAGGTCCTGCAGGACCTTGCCGGCATGGACGCCGACCAGATCGCCGGACTCGGACTGCAGGAGGTGCGCTGACCATGAGGGTAGAAGTAACCGACGTCTTCCTGCGCGACGGACTCCAGGACGAGCCCGTCATCGTCTCCACGGCGCACAAACTCGAGATCGCCGCGGCACTCGTCGGCGCCGGGCTGAAGCGCATCGAGGTGGCCTCCTTCGTGAACCCGAAACGGGTACCGCAGATGGCCGATGCCGCTGGCCTCGTCTCCTCGCTGCCGGCAGTTCCGGGCGTCACCTACACCAGCCTGGTGCTCAACGGCCGGGGCATCCAGAGGGCCGTGGACGCCGGCGCCACCGATATCCAGGTGGTCACCTCGGCGAGCCAGGCACACAGCAACGCCAACGCCGGCCAAGCCATCGAGGACGCGCTGGCCAGCTTGGGCGCGGCCGTGGCGGAATTTCCGGAAGCCCGGTTCTTCGCCGGCATCTCCACCGCCTTCACCTGCCCGTTCGAGGGCACGATCGACCCCGCCTACCTGCTGCGCGTGGTGCGGGCGTTCAAGGACATGGGCATCACCGACGTCGGGCTCGCGGACACGCTCGGCACCACGCCCACCGACCAGGTGATGGCCAGCCTGCAGCACGTCCGCGAGGCCGAACCGGACCTCACGTACTACCTGCACCTGCACAACGCGCACAGCCAGGCGCTGGCCACCGCGAGCGCCGCGGTGGACACCGGGGTCCTCCGCTTCGACGCCGCCCTCGGCGGCTACGGCGGCTGCCCGTTCGCCCCCGGGGCGCACGGCAACATCGCCACCGAGGAACTCGTCCGGCACCTGCACGACGCCGGGCACCAGACCGGCATCGACGAGGACCGCCTCGGCGAGGCTGTCCGGCTCGCGCGTGACGTCGTCGCCCTTTCCCCGGCAGTCGGCGTGCTCGACCCCGCCCGTTGAAAATCTCCCAGCTAAGACGTTCCCCAACCAACAGTTCCTACTCACCGTTTTGGAGACGATGATGTCTACAAGCCCACGCACCACGGAATTCACCAGCAAACCAACGGACACCGCCATGAGCGAGACCGCCCCCGGCCGGCCGGGGTTCAAAATCGCCAGTGTCCCTGCTCCCCTCTACGTCGTCCTCGCTGGCTTGGTCCTCACCGCCGCGATCACTGGCAACCTCCCGGACACCATGGTGGTGGGCTTCGCCGCCACCATCCTGCTCGGCGGGCTCTTCATCTGGATCGGCAACCTGTTCCCGGTGGTCCGGGACTTCGGCCTGCCGACCATCCTCTGCACGTTCGTCCCCGCTACCCTGGTGTTCCTGGGTTTTATGCCGGAGAACCTGGTCAGCGTGGTGAAGAACTTCGTTGACGGCCAGGGCTTCCTGGACTTCTTCGTCGTCGGCATCATCGCCGGCTCCATCCTCGGCATGCCGCGGGCGCTGCTCCTCAAAGCAGGTCCGCGGTTCGCCGTCCCTCTCATCGGCTGCCTCATCGCCACGTTCGTCCTGGTCGGGCTGCTCGGAGCGGTAACCGGCTTCGGGTTCATCAACGGCATCCTCTTCATCGCGGCGCCCATCATGGCCGGCGGCCTCGGCGTCGGCGCGCTGCCCATGTCCAAGATGTACGCCACGGCCACCGGCGGCGACTCCGCCACCTTCATGGGCGACCTGATGTCCGCCGTCGTGATGGCCAACGTGGTCTGCATCCTCATTGCCGGCATCTACAACGGCCTGGGCAAGCGCAAGAAGCAGCTCTTCGTCGGCTTCAACGGCCACGGCCAGCTGCTGCGGATCACCGGCCGCGGCGGCGAGCTCACCCTGCCGCCCAAACGCGACACCTCCTCGTTCGTCGCGCTGGGCAAGGGCCTCCTGATCGCCGGCAGCCTCTTTGTCTTCGGCAACCTCATGGCCGCCTTCATCCCCGGACTGCACCCGTACGCCTGGACGATCATCGCGGCGGCCGCCGTCAAGATCTTCGGGCTGCTCCCGCAGGACGTCGAGGATTCGACCGCCGACTGGGGCGACCTGATCGGCGCCGTCCTGGTCCCGGCGCTCCTCGTGGGCGTCAGCATCACCTACATCGACATGACCCAGGTCTTCGCCTCGCTCGGCAACCCGCTGTTCATCCTGCTCACCATCTGCACCGTCATCATCGCCACCCTGACCTCCGGCGTCCTCGGCTGGCTCGTGAAGTTCAACTTCGTCGAAGCCTCCATCACACCAGGCCTGGTCATGGCGGACACCGGCGGCAGCGGCGACGTCTCCGTGCTGAGCGCAGCGAACCGCATGCACCTCATGCCGTTCGCAGCCCTCACCAACCGCCTTGGCGGGGCGCTCGTCCTGTTCGTGACGTCGCTGATCGTCCCGTTCCTCACCTAAGACGCGTTCCTTCACCTAAGAAAGGGCCACCATGAGCTCGAACATCCTGGCCGTCGACGGCCGCTCCCCCGCGATCGACGGCGGGGCGTGGGTAGCGCCCACCGCCGCCGTCGTCGGATCCGCCACCATCGGAGCAGGCACGGGAATCTTCTACGGCGCCGTCATTCGTGCCGACATGGAGGACATCACCGTGGGCGAGGGAAGCAACGTCCAGGACATCGCCGTCGTCCACGCCGACCCCGGCTTTCCGGCACATGTCGGCAACCACGTCAGCATCGGGCACGGCGCGGTGCTGCATGGCTGCACAGTGGGCGACGGTGCGCTCATCGGGATGAACGCCACGGTCCTCAACGGCGCCGTCATCGGCGCCGGCTCCCTGGTGGCGGCCAACGCGCTCGTCCTGGAGGGCACCGAAGTGCCGCCCGGTTCGCTTGTGACGGGGGTCCCAGCCAAGGTGCGCCGCCCGCTCACGGCGGAGGAAATCGAGCATTGCCGGCAGAACGCCGTCACGTACGCCGCACTGGCCCTGAAGCACCGGGACGCCACTGCCGCGGCGCTGCCGGCCTGACCGGTTCCCACCCAACGAACGCGAGGACAGCCAATGACCACCACTCACACCGCTCTTCGCCCCGCCGATGCGGCTCTCCCCGACGAGGGCCACGTCTCCGCCGCCATCGCGGACGTCCTGGCGGAGCGGGCAGGGCACCTGTTCGGGCTGATGGGCAACGGCAACGCCCACCTCATCAGCCGGCTCACCCGCGGCGGCTTTCCCTTCACGTCGGCCCGGCACGAGGCGGCCAGCGTTGCCATGGCCGACGCGTACCACCGGGCCACCGGAGGCGTCGCGGCCGCCACCACCACCTACGGCGCCGGGTTCACGAACGCCTACACCACCCTCGCCGAGGCCCGGCTGGCCCGCATCCCGCTGGTGTTCGTCGTTGGAGACGCCCCTGCCGGAGGGCGCCGGTTCTTCGACATCGACCAGGCCAAGGCGGCCGAAGCCGCCGGCGTCACCACGCTGGTGGCCCGCCCGGACAACGCCGCCGCGGTCACCCACCGCGCCTTCGACCTCGCACTCCAGTCCGTCCAGCCTGTGGTGGTGGCGATTCCGTACGACCTCGCCACCGCTCCCCTGTCGTCCCAGGTGCCGCTGCAGCCGCTGCCCGTCAAGCCCGTGTGGCCCGCAGAGCCTCACGATCTGGACCGGGTGGCGGAGCTGCTCGGTTCGGCGCAGCGGCCACTGATCCTGGCCGGGCGCGGCGTGCTCCTGGCCGGCGCCGTCGCCCCGCTCCGTGAAATCGGCGACCGGCTGGGTGCCCTGTTCATGACCTCGGTGATGGCCGCCAATGCCTTCGGCAGCGAGTGGGACCTCGGCATCGCCGGCGGCTTCACCCGCAGCCACCGCCTCGACGTGGCCCGGCAGGCCGACGTCGTCCTGGTGGCCGGGGCGAGCCTCAACACCTTCCAGACTCGCTACGGGACCCTGTTCCCGGCGGATGCCAGGATCATCCGCCTCGACAACGAGCCCGACGGCGGGCAGAACGCCGGCGCCGAATACGTCCGGGCCGACATCCTGCCGTTCGTCGAAGGCCTGCTGGAACGGGTGCCGGCGTCAGGATCGCCCACCTGGCGGGACGCTGTCCCGGAAGTGTCCGGCGCAGATTTCCGCTCATCGCACCCCAGCGAAGACCCGGTGGAGTTCGGCCCGGACGGGCGGCTCAACCCGCGTGCCGTCGTCGCTGCCCTGGACCGCATCCTGCCCGCCGAACGCTCGGTGGTGATGGACGGCGGGCACTTCATCGGCTGGGCACCGATGTACCTGTCTGTCCCGGACCCGCACGCCATGGTCCTGGTGGGGACGGCCTTCCAGTCCATCGGGATGGGCTTCGGCTCTGCCGCCGGCGTCTCGGCGGCCCGTCCGGAACGCACCACCGTCCTGGTCAGCGGCGACGGCGGCGGGCTGATGGGGCTGGCCGACTTCGAGACGTTCCTCCGGGCCACCCGCAGGGGTGTGGTGGTGGTCCTGAACGACTCGGCGTATGGTGCGGAGCTGCACCAGTACGCCGCAAAGGGGCTGCACAGCCAGGCGATGCTGATCGACGAAGTGGACTTTGCCGCCGTCGGACGCGCCCTGGGTGCGGAGGGGGCCAAGGCCCGGACGCTGGCAGACCTGGGGCAGCTTGAGCAGTGGCTTGCCACGCACGACGACGGCGTGTTCGTTCTGGATGTGGCCATCTCGCAGAAGGTGGTTGCCGAGTACATGAGGGAGTCTGTGGCCGCCAAGGGCTGAGCCACCGTCATAAGCTGGCCATATGCCGCCTACTGAACAGAACGGAAGCAACCGCACCCTGGAGCGCGCCGCCGCGATCCTCGACGCGGTGGGCCGGTCCGCCGTATCAGGCAGTGAACTGTCGCGGCGGACCGGCCTGTCGCTGTCCACTGCGCACCGCCTGGCCCTGCAGATGGTGGACTATGGCTTCCTCCGCCGTACCGAGGACGGCACCTTCCGGCTGGGCCAGCGGTTCGTCCGATCGGCCCTGGAGAACGCCGCCTTGCCAGTGCTGCATGAGCTCCGTGACAGCACCGGCGAGACCGCCCAGCTCTGGGTCCGCCGCGGGGACGAACGGGTCTGCCTCCTCAGCGCGGACAGTCGGCACGAACTGCGGGCCACCCTCCCGCCGGGCTCGCGGCTCCCGCTGCCCGCCGGTTCCAGCGGCCGGCTCCTCGCCGCCGACGACGACGTGCTGGCCGAGCTGGCCTCGTCCGGGTGGATTGAATCTGTGGGCTCCCGGACGCCGGGCCTCGGTTCCATCAGCGCGCCCGTGCAGACGCAGGAGGGAATCATCGCCGCGGTCTGCCTCGCCATGCCCCTTGCCCGGGTCACAGGGTCGCCGGGCCAGGACCACGGCGCCGTCGTCGTTCGGGCAGCACGGCGGATCGAAGAAGCGGTGCGGGAAGGAGCCTAGGTTCCTGGGTTTTGGGGCCCGCTAACTACTTGGGCACCCGAACCACTGGGGCTGCCACCGGCGTGTCTTGACAAAAGTTTTGGGCTCACGGTCTAATTTTTCGCAGAGCACCGACATAATCACGCGAACCGTACGCGTGGACAGGCTTCCATCAGAGCCCGTGGGGGCGGTGCACCAGCGGCCTACAGGCCGCACATATTGGCATCCGGCAGTCGCCGCATACGCAGACAGCCCGAAGTGCCCTGCCGCCGATTCACGAGCGGCCCAAAAAACTCTGCACAGCTCAAACTTATTAACACCTAAAGGACACCCATGCCCAGCACCACCCAGACCATCGATATCCAGGTAGACGACCGCAAGATCCTCGACGAGCGGCTCGATGCCGCCGTCAAGTGCCTTCAGGAGGCGGCCATTCTCACCGGTACACACGGGATCATGGTCACCCGCAACAAGCCAGGGAGCTACACCGCCACGCTGTCCGACCAGGTCCCCTTCGGCATGACCCGCGAAATCATCCTCTAAACTTTGGGGACCTTAACCCGTCCCCGGTTTCCGGGAATACCTGGCGGCGCCCACTCGTTGAGTCCTGCGAAATGTGCGTCGTCCGGCGCACAGCCGAAGGAGTAAGAACCATGGCAACTGACTACGACGCCCCTCGCGTGGCCCAAGAGGACCAGCCGGCCAACGAGTCCCTGGAGGCTATACAGTCCCGGCAGGGCGGATCGCAGACTGCCCTGCTTGACGTGGAGGAAGCGGACACCGCCGAAGGCATCGACCTTCCCGGCGCCGACCTGTCGCACGAAGAGCTGCTGATCCAGGTTGTTCCGGTGCAGGAAGACGAGTTCACCTGTATGTCCTGCTTCCTGGTCCACCACCGCAGCCAGCTCGCGCGCGAAAAGGACGGCAAGAAGTACTGCTCGGAGTGTGAAGGCTAGCACCAGAGGGCTAGCTCTGAAGGGCCAGCACTGAGAAGATAGCGCTGTGCTGGCCCGGATCCGATCGTCCTGGACCGCCGTCGTCCCCGTCGTCGGCCTGATCGTGCTGGCCGTGACCTGGGGAGTCTCCCCCGGGCCGGCGCTGGCCACCGTCATCGCGGTGGTCCTGATAGGTGCGGTCCTGGCCGCGGTGCATCACGCCGAAGTGGTGGCGCACCGCGTCGGCGAGCCCTTCGGATCGCTCGTGCTGGCCGTCGCCGTGACCATCATTGAGGTGGCCCTCATCGTCACGCTGATCGCGTCCGGTGGCGAGGGAAGCCATTCGCTGGCACGGGACACTGTCTTCGCCGCCGTCATGATCACAGCCAACGGCATCGTGGGGATCGCCCTGCTCGTTGGCGCCCGCAGGTACGGCATTCCGCGGTTCAACTCGGAGGGTGCCGGTGCGGCCCTGGCAGTGGTCACCACGCTGGCTACCCTGACGCTGGTCCTGCCCACCTTCACGACCTCACGCCCCGGGCCTGAATTTTCGCCCCTGCAGCTGGGCTTCGCTGCCGTTGCCTCGCTTGCCCTGTACGGCGTGTTCGTGCTGACCCAGACCGTCCGCCACCGCCACTTTTTCCTTCCCGTCGTTTCCGACGACGACGGCGAGGACGATGGGCATGGCCCAGCCCCCACCAACCGAGCCACCTACACAAGCCTGGCGCTGCTGTGCGCGGCGCTGGTCGCCGTCGTCGGACTGGCCAAAACCGTATCCCCGGTCATCGAGGCGGGCGTCACCCGGGCCGGGATCCCGGAGTCCTTCGTGGGCGTTGTCATCGCCCTCCTGGTGCTGCTGCCGGAGGGTCTTGCCGCCACCCGGGCCGCCTCGCGGAACAGGATCCAGATCAGCCTCAACCTGGCCTACGGCTCGGCGATTGCCAGCATCGGCCTGACGATTCCCGCCATCGCCGTGGCCAGCATCTGGCTGGAGGGACCGCTGACGCTGGGGCTCGGCGGCACGCAGATAGTCCTGTTCCTGCTGACCGTCATCGTGGGAACACTCACCGTTGTGCCCGGCCGCGCCACGCGGCTGCAGGGGGCCATCCACCTGGTGCTGTTCGCCGCGTTCCTGTTCCTCGCCATGTTCCCGTAGGCGGTGTTCCAGTAACCGGTTTCGGCACTTCGATATCATGGCTTCATGACTTCCCCCTTAGGGAGCGACGAAGACCTCCTGCTCGAGCGGCAGCTCTGCTTCGCTCTGGCTGTCGCCTCGCGCACCGTCATCGGCGCCTACCGGCCCGTGCTGCAGGAGCTGAACCTGACCCACCCGCAGTACTTGGTGATGTTGGCGCTGTGGGAGAAGAGTCCGCGTTCAGTCAAGGAAATCAGCGATGCCCTCCTCCTGGTTCCGGCCACCCTGTCCCCGCTGCTAAAGCGCCTCGAGGCCCTGGGGTACGTGACGCGCCGCCGCGTTCCCGGCGATGAACGGTCCCTTGCGGTGGGCCTGACGCCGGAAGGTGCGGCGCTGCGCGACAAGGCCATGGGCGTGCCCGGCACCATGCTGGCCAAGCTCGGCCTCACCCGCGCGCAGGCGGAGGACATCCACGTTGCCATGACGCGGCTCATCGAATCAGCCCAGACCGACCACACGCTCACGGCTGATCCCAACTTGGACGACGAAGCCACGGCCTAAACGGCCCAGCGCCGGTACCCCCACCTCGGCGCGAACGTACACTTGAGGCCCCTACCCGGGCTCAGCATTAAAATGTCAGACCCTCCCCATACTCTGGAATTGTCCGGTTAGGGGAAATACCGGCGGGGTTTCCGGAGGGGGTGCGGCGTGGAAGTTATGGCGGTCAGCGATGACGGGGTGTGGGTTCCGGCTGTGGACTTCGCGGACCGGGAGGATTCACTGCTGGCCGGCACCCTGAGCGTTCCGCTCCCGTCGTTCCTGACGGCCGATCAGGCGCTCGGCGTGGTGGAGTCGGCCGATCGGGTCATCGCCTGGGCAACAGCCATGAAAATGAGCGCCCTGGCGCGGGTTGAGGAAGCCATGGGCGAAGAGCCACCCCCCCGTCATGAGAGCCAGCCGGTCCGCTTCGGCGGGGACGAGGCCCACGCCCTGGCCGTGTCCGAAGTGGGCGCCGCGTGCGCCCTCGCCGAAGGGACCGCCGCGCGCTGGTTGAACGATGCCGCTGACCTGGCCACCTCCCACTGGCAGGTCCTCGAAGCGGTCGAGCAGGGGGAGATCTCCGAGGCCCACGCCCGGATCATCCTGGACCAGGCCCGCTCCCTCCCCGCCACACAGTCCGAACAATTCGCCACCATCGCCCTGCAGCGCACCCGGACCCGGCACGGCCGCCGCCGCACCCCGTCCGAGTTCCGCTCCTGCCTGCGGCGGCTGCGCGAGCGACTCCACCCCGAAAGCCTCACCACCCGCAAAGAAGCCGCCCAACGCGAACGCGGAGTCTGGTTCACGGCCGAACCCGACGGCATGTGCACCCTCACCGCACGCCTGACAGCCGAAACCGGACTCGCCATCTACAGCGGACTCGACCAGCACGCACGGCAAGCCCACGCACACGCCACCAAACCCGGCCCCGTCCCCGGGGCTGACGCCGCTCCCGACCACAACACGCTCCCGGAGCTCCGCGCCGACGCCTTCACCCACCGATTCCTGGGCGAAAATCATGGCCCGGATACCGGAGCATTCCGCGCCGAGATCATCGTGACCATCCCCGTCCGGCACATCCTCAGCAACGAGCTCGCCGCAGCCGAGCCCGAATCAGCCGAACTCGAAGGCTACGGCCCCATCGATGCCGCCACCGCCCGGCGCCTGGCCGCCCTCGCCCCCACCTGGCAACGGCTCTTCACCGACTGCACCACCGGCCAGGCCCTCGGCGTCGGCCGCACCGCCTACCGACCACCCAAAGCACTCCGCCGCTACCTGAACTCCCGCGACAAAACCTGCCGCTTCCCCGGCTGCCCCCGGCCCGCCACCGCCTGCGAACCCGACCACACCATCGAATGGCAAAACGGCGGCACCACCGACCCCGGCAACCTCGCCATGCTCTGCCCAAAACACCACGCCCTCAAATCCATCGGCGCCTGGACCTACACACAATCCACCCCAACCGGAAACCTGCAATGGCGATCACCCCTGGGCCGGAAATACAACACCAAACCAGCAGACTTCGGCAATGCCCTTTATCCGCCGAAAGCACCCGAACCCCCGCCCTTCTAGGTGCTGGTGACCCAGCCTTGCCCTTGCGGCGGCCCGGAGTAGCTGCTTCCCTGAGGTCATGACGGACAAGGAAGAAAACTCAGACCTGCCCCGTGATTCGCACCTCCGGGAAGACGTGGTGCCCGGCGCCGACCAGGAGACCACCAACAGCGAGGGGAAGCGGCTGCCTCCGGGCCAGACCAACGCGGACCAGCAGGTGGCCGGGCTCGCTGCCGCCACCCATTACGGGGACGACGTGGACCCGGAGGCGGACACCGAGGATAACAAGCCGCTGTGAATGACGGGGCAGAAGGATAGCCCTTCTGCCCCGGTCCTATTACCGTGCCGGGCCGATACCGACCGGCATTCGGGCCACCGCGCCCGGCGGATGGCCAGCGGACTGATCGCTCCGCACCGCCACGCCGGCCCCGCCCAGTTCGGCTCTTGATAAAACCCGGCGCCGGTCGGTCACCACGAAAAGTGACCGGCCGGCGTCGTACTTGCCTTAGTCTCCCGAGTTTTTGTCCAGATAATGGCCTCTAAAGGCCCTCTAAGTCGCGATATATGGACAAAAACTCCTCCCTCGTTAGAGTTCGACGGCGGTCAGCGCCTGGTCGTAGATGTCCAGGGCCGTGGCCACTTCCTCGGGCGTCACGACGGCGGGCGGAACCACGTGGATGCGGTTGTCGGCGAAGAAGGGCAGCAGACCGAGGCGCAGCAGTTCGGCCTTGAGGCGTCCCATGTACTCGGCGGGAACCGGCGTACGGGTGGCGCGGTCCTGGACGAGTTCCAGCGCCCAGAACACGCCGCGGCCGCGGACCTCACCAATGACGCCGTGCCGCTCGGCCAGCGCACGAAGGCCGGGCTCGAGGTGGTCGCGGCCGATCCGTGCGGCGTTGCCGACGATGTCCTCCTCCTCGAACGCCTCGATGGACGCGACGACGGAGGCGGCGGCAAGCGGGTGGCCGGAGTACGTGAGGCCGCCGGGGAAGACGCGCTCGTCGAAGGTGGCTGCGATCTCGCCGGAGATGATGACGCCGCCCACGGGGACGTAGCCGGAGTTCACGCCCTTGGCGAAGGTGATGAGGTCCGGGGTGACGTTGAACGCGTCGAGGGCGAACCAGTCGCCGGTGCGTCCGAAGCCGGCCATGACCTCGTCCAGGATCATCACGATGCCGTACTCAACGCACAGCGCACGGACACCTTCGAGGTAGCCCGGCGTCGGCACCAGGACGCCTGCCGTGCCGGGGACGGTTTCCAGCAGGACCGCGGCGACCGACTGCGGCCCCTCGGCCTGGATGACGCGGCGCAGGTGGTGCAGGGCGCGCTCGGTTTCCTGTTCCGGGGTCTCCGCCCAGAACTCGGAGCGGTAGAGGTAGGGGCCGAAGACGTGAACGTGGCCGCGGGCGTACTCGTTGGGAATGCGGCGCCAGTCGCCGGTGGCAACGATCGCCGAACCGGTGTTGCCGTGGTACGAGCGGTAGCGCGAGATGACCTTATCCCGGCCGGTGTGCAGGCGGGCCATGCGGATGGCGTTCTCGTTCGCGTCCGCGCCGCCGTTGGTGAAGAAGACCTTCTCCATGTTGGCAGGGGCGTGGGACAGGATCTTGGCCGCAGCCGTTCCGCGGACGTGGTTGGCGTGCGCCGGCGCCACGGTGGCCAGGCTCGTTGCCTGCTGCGCGATGGCCGCGATGACCCTGGGGTGCTGGTGTCCGATGTTGGTGTTCACCAGCTGGCTGGAGAAGTCCAGGTACGTGTTGCCGTCGTGGTCCCAGACCGTGCTGCCGGCCCCGCCCGCGATGGCCATCGGGTTTAGGGACTTCTGCGCCGACCAGGAGTGGAAGACGTTCGCCCGGTCCAGGGCGACGACGTCGGCATTGGAGACAGTGTTGGTGACTGCGGAGTCCAGGATTGCCTGGCTGGCGACCATGACGGTTCCTCTCGGTGGATGGATTGGGGAGTTCCTTCATCATCCGGTCCACGCGCACTGCGACCCCATATACCTTTGTACAATCAGTCCAATCCCATTCGACGTTTTCACATCCTAGGGGTCCGGCATGCCGCCAAGCCTGAACGTCCTCCTCCGCAGCCGCGCGCTGAAGCTTCGCCTCGTGGCGCCCGAACCCGGCTCTGCCCAGCTCGACGAACCGGTTTCCTGGGTCCACAGCTCAGACCTCGCCGACCCCACGCCGTTCCTCGACGCCGGTCAGCTGCTGCTCACCGACGGGACCCAGTTTCCGCTGGACGTGCCCAACGGCTCCATCTACGAGGAGTACGTGGAGCGCCTCGTGGGGCACGGCATCGCGGGCCTGGGCTTCGCCACGCAGGTGATCCACGGGACGCTGCCGCCGGCGCTGGAGGAAGCCTGCCTGAACCACGGGCTGCCGCTGCTGGAGGTTCCCGACCGGACGCCGTTCATTGCGATCATCCGTATGGTGGCCGACTATCTGGCCAAGGAAGAGCATGCCCGGGCGGAATGGTCGCTGCAGGCGCAGCGCGCCATCTCCCGCGCCGCCCTCCGCCCGGACGGGCTGACCTCGATCCTCGGGGAGCTGGAACGCCAACTGCACAGCTGGGTGGCGCTCTATGACGCAGCAGGCAACTACGTCCGGATGCCCAGGAACCGTCCGGTTCCCTCTGACATCGCCGCCGAGGTCACGGCGAAGGTCCGCAAAGCCCTGGACCTGGGGACGCGTTCCGCCTCGCACCTGGACATCGGCGGCCAGTCGGTGACTCTGCAGACGCTTGGCCGGAAGGGCAGCCTCCGCGGCGCTCTGGCCCTGGGCGCCATCGAGCCCCTGGACCCGGCCAGGACGGACATCGTCAACAGCGTGATCGGCCTCGCCAGCCTGGCGCTTGAGCAGGCCCGCACCCTGGACACCGCCCGCCGTCATCTCCGCGCGGGTGTCTTCGAGCAGCTGCTGGCGGGCAGCACCGACGTCGCGGTCAGGACGGCCCGTCAGGTGTGGGGACAGCTGCCGCGGGAACCGTTGCTGGTCACCGCCTCGCGGCAGGAGAACCCGGCCCCGAACCTGCTCGAGGCGCTCGAACTGCTCGCCGACGACTACCGGGGCGCCGTGTTTTATGCGCTCCGCGGCGACCTTTTGGTGGTCCTGGCCGGCCGGCAGCACCAGGACAAGGTCCTGGAACTGCTGCAGCGCCACGGTGCCTGCGGCGTTTCTTCCGAAACGTCCATGGAGAGGCTCTCCGGCGCCCTTGAGGAAGCCAGCCGCGCACTGGGGCGCGCTGCGGAGTTGGGGAGGACCGCCGTCGAATTTTCCGAATTGTCCGACGGCGGGATGCTGGGTTTGCTGCGCGAGGAAAAGGCGGGACCCGTGGCACGCGGACTGTTGCAGCCTCTCATCGCGCACGACGCGGCCGAGCAGACGGAGCTGCTGGCCACGGTAAGGGAGTGGTTCGCGAACGACTGTGTGTGGGACAAGACAGCCCGGCGTCTCGGCGTCCACCGCCACACCCTGCGGAACCGGGTGGATGCCGCCGGCAGGATCCTCGGGCTGAACCTGGACGGCATGCGCGACCGGCTGGAGCTGTTCGCCGCGGTGCAGTTCCTCGAAGAGGCCCAAGTGCGGGAGCGTCCGCCGGAAACCGGTAATTAGTGATAGAGCGTCAGGGGAAATCGGTAATAAGTGATAGAGCGTCCGCCGGAAACCGGTATTAAGTGAAAGAGCGTTGGGACGGGGCGGCCCCCCCCACCAACGCTCTCTCAGATCCTGCGGGGTTTCCCCCAACGCTCTTTCACATCCTGCGGGGTTTCCCCCAACGCTCCATCAGTTCTGCGGGAAGCCGAGGTTGATGCCGCCGTGGCTGGGGTCGAGCCAGCGGGAGGTGATGGCCTTCTCGCGCGTGTAGAACTGGAAGCCCTGCAGGCCGTACGCCTTGGAGCTGCCGAAGATCGAGTCCTTGAAACCGCCGAAGGAGTAGTAGGCCACGGGGACCGGAATGGGCACGTTGATGCCGACCATGCCCACCTCGACCTCGTTCTGGAAGCGGCGGGCGGCTCCGCCGTCGTTCGTGAAAATGGCGGTGCCGTTGCCGAAGGCGCCGGAGTTGATCAGGTCCAGGCCCTCCTCGTAGCTGCGGACGCGGACCACGGCCAGCACGGGGCCGAAGATCTCTTCCGTGTAGACGCGGGAGGTGACCGGGACGTCGTCGATCAGGGTGGGGCCAAGCCAGAAGCCGTTCTCGTCGCCGTCAACGTTGATGCCGCGGCCGTCCACCACCACCTTGGCGCCGTCCTCGATGGCGACGTCGATGTAGGAGGCCACCTTGTCGCGGTGCTGCCTGGTGACCAGAGGGCCCATGTCGCAGTTGCGGCGGCCGTCGCCGATCCGCAGCGTGGACATGCGGGAGGTGATCTTTTCGATCAGGGCGTCGGCGACGGGTTCGACGGCGACCAGGACGCTGATGGCCATGCAGCGTTCGCCGGCGGAACCGAAGCCGGCGTTGATGGCGGCGTCGGCGGTCAGGTCGAGGTCGGCGTCGGGCAGGACCAGCATGTGGTTCTTGGCGCCGCCGAGGGCCTGGACACGCTTGCCGTTGCGGGCTGCGGTCTCGTAGATGTACTGGGCGATCGGGGTGGAGCCGACGAAGGAGATGGCCTTCACGTCCGGGTGCTCCAGGAGGCCGTCGACGGCTTCCTTGTCGCCGTGCAGGACGTTGAAGACGCCGTCCGGCAGCCCCGCCTCGGTGAACAGCTCGGCGAGCCAGTTAGCCGCCGACGGGTCCTTTTCGCTGGGCTTCAGGACCACGGCGTTGCCGGCGGCGATGGCGATCGGGAGGAACCACAGCGGTACCATCGCGGGGAAGTTGAACGGGCTGATGATGCCGACCACGCCAAGCGGCGACTTCGTGGAGTACACGTCCACGCCGCTGGAGACGTTCTCGGAGTGCTCGCCCTTGATCAGGTGCGGGAAGCCGGTGGCCAGTTCCACGACCTCCAGGCCGCGGGTGATTTCGCCCAGCGCGTCGGAGACCACTTTGCCGTGCTCGGCAGTGATGATTTGTGCCAGCTCGCCCTTGCGCTCGTTCAGCAGCTCGCGGAAGCGGAAGATGATCTGCTGGCGCTTGGTGATGGACAGGTCGCGCCAGGCCGGGAAGGCCTTTTGCGCGGAGGAGATGGCGGCCTCAATGTCGCCGGCGTTGGCAAGGGCCACGCGCTTGGTCTCGATGCCGCGGGCGGGGTCGAAGACCGGCGCGGTGCGATCACCCGAGGAGATGGCTTCTTCTCCGCCGATCCAGTGGGACAGTACGGGAAGTTCCTGGTTCTCTGAAACGCTGTTTTCTGACACGCTGCTTCTCGCTTTCAGGGTTGTTGGCAGGGGCGCCGGAGCGGCTTGCTAGCCACGGTAGTTGGGCCGCGAGGCGGCCAGCGCCCTACATTTGTCACGCCCCGGAGGTACGGATCGACATATGTATACGCCCGACGGCGGCCGGTGCGGTCCTACGGTGATGTCACCAGCCACCCCACCTGAGTGTCTTGTAAAGAGGAGCCTCCATGAAACGACGCCGTCCCGCCGCCGTCTCCATTGCCGCCACCGCCGCCGTCCCGAGCCGGGCTGCGGTCCGCACCGGCGAGCACTGCCCCCAGACAGGGTGGTGGTACCCGCTGGCGTCCGAGCCGGCCGCCTCCGGCTCAGCGCCCGGCCCGGACCCGGCACCCGGCCCGGCCCCGGCATCCGGTCCGGCCCCGCGGTTCGTGGGGCAGGGAAGCGTCATGCCGGCGGTCGCCGGCGCACCGTCGCTGTGGCTGCCGGGCCGGAACGGCTGACCACGCCCGCAAGGCCCCGCAGCGAAAACTCCCGCCGCCCCATTTACGCGCGCGCGCGTAGCCGGTAGGCTTTGTCAGACAATCTGCAAAGCAAGGCAGACCAGAAACTAGCAATTGGGGAAGCGCATGGCGGAAACGCACCTGTCACCCGAGCCGATATCCCTGCCTGTGAGAATGTCGCCCGTGGCCTCTGTTTCCCGCCGGGACGGCGTGGTCAACGAAATCCGCCGCGCGGTGGTGCTCGGCACCATCAAGCCCGGCGAAAAGCTGACGGAAGTCCAACTCTCCGAATGGCTCAACGTCAGCAGGCCCACGGTCCGCGAGGCACTGAACCAGATGGCGCAGGAGGGCCTCCTGGTGCAGGAACCCTACCGCGGGCTCCGCGTGGCCACGCTGGATACGACCGCCATCATGGACCTGGCGAACACCCGCATGGCCCTGGACATGCTCGCCGTCGCCGCGATCATTGAAGACGAGACCGGGCGCCGCATGCGCATGGTTGAGGAAAGCTGGGCCGAATACAGCCGCGTGGAGATGGACCCCGATCCTGTGGTGCGGCACGAAAGCCACGTGGCCTTCCACCGCAAGCTGTGGGCCGCCTCCGAGAACGCGCTGCTGCTGCGTCTTTGGCCGGTTACCGAAGCCCACGTCACCATCATCCTCGCCCAGGACCAGGCCACGCGCGCGGACCCCGTCCGCGCCCACCGCGTGCACGAGAAGCTGGTGAAGGCTATCCGAACCAAGGACCTCGAGGTCATCCGGAAGGCCTTCAAGGAACACACGATCGACAGCGCGAAGGAACTCATCGCGCTGCTGGACAAGCAACGTGCGGACGCACCCCAGTCGGATAAGAAGTAGAAGGAGCATCAGCCCATGAAGATTCTCATCGTTGGCGCGAACGGCCTGCTCGGATCCGCAGCGGTCGCAGCCCTCAAGGGACGGCACGAAGTTATCGAAGCATCCCGTTCGAGCGACATCAGCGTGGACCTGGCCGAACCCGACTCGATCCGGCGCATGTTCGATCAGGTGGGCACCGTGGATGCCGTTATCTCCTGCACGGGGTCGGTACCCTTCAAGCCGCTGGCTGAGCTCACGGACAAGGACTTCCGGTCCGGCTTTGAGGACAAGGTCCTCGGCCAGGTCAACCTGGTGCAGCTCGGCGCCGAGTACATTGCCGACGGCGGCTCCTTCACGCTGACCAGCGGTGTCCTCGCCCGCGAGCCCATCCTGACCGGCGCCGCGGCATCGCTGGCCAACGGCGCGCTCGAGTCGTTCGTGATGGCTGCCGCCGCCGAACTCCCCCGGGGCATCCGGATCAACGCCGTCAGCCCCACAGTCCTGGCCGAGGCTTCCGGCTATCACGAGTTCTTCCCCGGCTTCTCGCAGGTGCCCGCCGACGAGGTTGGCCGCGCCTACGTGAAGTCCGTCGAAGGTATCCAGACCGGCCAGGTCTTCGCCCTGGACTGAGCTGCCGCGGTCCAGCGCGAACGCACAGCTGAATCACCCGAACCCCCGCCCTGCCAGAAGGGTGGGGGTTTTGGTTCGTTGGGCGGATAGTCGGCATTGCCGATTTCTGCCAGCTCGGTGGCGTGGGTCCAGCCCAGGGGTAAGCGCCGTTGGAGGCCTGCTCATGGCTGTTGCCTGCACCCAGAGCAGCGCGGCGAGTGCCGCCGTCGTAATTCCTGCCGCAATATTTCCGCCTAACGCAAGGTCCGCGGAAAAAGTACTGGACGTGGCAGGGGTCACAACGCTACTGTTGAACCAGCAAGCAGATTGTTTGACAATAAAACAACCAAACCACGACGACGGCCCAATGCAAACGTCGTCCCTCACCTCCCCAACGGCAGCCCCCGGGCAGCCGGCCACAAATTTCCTTCGAGCTGCGGATGGCCCCTTGATGCCTCCCGGCCCGGTAACCCCATTCCCGTAAAGAGGGTTTAAAAATGACCAAAACAAGCAAGATCGTCCTTGCTGTCCTCGCCATCGCCGTTCTGTCCGCAGCCGCAGGCTTCTTCGGCAGCGGCTTCCGCGGCAACAGCGCGGCCGCTTCCACCGGCTCGGCGCAGGGCACGTTCATCGAGGAAATCAAGAAGCGCGGCGAACTCCGCGTCGGCGTTGCAATCGCTCCGCCCATGACTGTCCAGCAGGCCGACGGCACGCTGGGCGGCCCCAACCTCATTCCGCTGGAGGAACTGGCCAAGCAGCTCGGCGTGAAGCTGGTGCCGGTGGCCGCGGAATGGAAGAACATCGTGGCCGGCCTGCAGGCCAACCGCTACGACTTCGCAGCCAACCTGGACTACACCGTGGAGCGGTCACTGGCGATCTCCTTCACGAACCCCGTCTACGAGTACCCCGGCGTGTTCGTGGTGAAGGCCAACTCGCCGCACACCACCTCTGACCAGATCATCCAGAGCGGCGGCCAGATCGCCACCGCCCAGGGCGCAGCCCCGGAAGCGACGCTGAAGGGCCTCACGTCCAAGATCATGCCCATGGATTCCTACTCGAACGCCATCTCCGCCATCCAGGCCGGCCGTGCGGTCGCCGAATTCACGGACCTTCCCACCGCTGAATCCCAGGCCCAGGCAGACAAGACCCTGAAGATCGTCGTCCCGGACCCGGAGATCTACTCAGGCACCGCAGCCTATGGCGTACCCGCCACCGTCGACGCCCGTTCAATGCAAATTGTGAACATCGCCATCGAGCGCGCACAGAAGAGCGGCAAACTCGCCCAGGCCTACTCCAAGGTCAACTACTTCGAGGTGGACAACCTCGGCGACCTCCAGAAGAAGTGACCTGCCAGGAAATGATCTGGCAAGAAGTCACCCGGCAAGGAGCCAAGACATCATGAACTACAACTTCGACTGGGACGTGGTTGCCCGGGCAGTACCTGCAATGGTGCAGGGCCTCGGAATCACCGTCCAGATCACACTCATCACCATTGCCATCAGCATGGTCCTGGCAGTCCCCGTGGCCGTGGGACGCATGTCCAAGATCGAGGTCATCCGCTGGGCCGCCCAGGCCTACATCGAGGTCTTCCGCTGCACACCCCTGCTGGTCCAGCTGTTCTGGATCTTCTACGCGATGCCGGCGCTGACCGGGGTCACCCTTCCCGGCGAGGTCTCGGCAGTCATCGCACTGACGGCCAACCTCACGGCTTTCATGGCCGAGGCCTACCGCAGCGGATTCCAGTCCGTGCCCGTGGAACAGGTCGAGGCCGGGCGGATGCTCCAGCTGAGCCGCTTCCAGCAGCTTCGCTACATCATCGTCCCGCAGGCCCTGCGCCAGCAGCTTCCGGTGATCCTGTCCCTGAACATCTCGCTGTTCAAGGACACGGCACTCGTCTCCACCATCGCCGTCGCGGACCTGATGTTCATCTCCAACACCATCTCCTCGCAGACGTACCGGTCCCTGGAAGTCTTCACCCTGGCGGCCTTCGTCTACTTCGCGATCGCCTTCCCGGTATCCCTGGCAACGAGCGCCCTGGAACGCCGGATGCAGAACAGCTCCGGAATGGGTGCCCCGCCGTCCCGGAAACTCGTCTCCCGCATGATGCCCGGGTCCCGGACGACAGGCACGGGGACGCCGAGCTCACCGGCAAAAGACTCCCGGACGGCGGTGCCGGCATGAGCCATTCGGCATCCAGCACGCAGCTTTCCACCCGCCAGCAGAAGGACAATGATGGAAGCGAACGGAAGGGCACCCAGATGACAACTCTGGAGCAGATCGCGGGCCGCACCGGCAGCGGGCAGGTACTGGTGGAGGCCCGCGGCCTCCAGAAGAGCTTCGGTCCCCGGCAGATCCTCAAGAACGTCGACTTCCAGATGAACAAGGGCGACATCACCGTCATCATCGGCAAGTCCGGTTCCGGCAAATCCACCCTGCTGCGGGCCCTCGCCGGACTCACCGACCCCGATGAAGGCCAGATCATCGTCGACGGCCAGACCGTTTTCACCGAACAGCAGCGCACCAAGGAATGGGACAGCGTCCGCTCCGAAGTCGGCATGGTCTTCCAGACCTACACGCTCTGGCCGCACATGAACGTGCTGGACAACCTGGTCCTGGCACCCCGCAAGGTCCGCGGCGCCAGCGCCTCCGAATCCCGGGACCGCGCCGAATCGGCGCTGGCGGAAGTGGGCATGGCACACCACATCCTCAGCAAACCCACCCGGCTCTCCGGCGGTGAACGGCAGCGCGTCGCCATCGCCAGGGCCCTGATGATGAAGCCCAAGCTCCTGCTCTGCGACGAGATCACCTCCGCCCTTGACCCGCCCGTTGCGGCCGAGGTCCTGGACGTCCTGCGCCGCCTGAAGGAGGAGGACGGCATCGCGGTAGCCCTCGTGACCCATGACATGGCCTTCGCCTCCAAGGCGGCCGACCGCGTGGTGTTCTTCCACAACGGTGAAATCGCCGTCAACGCCACTCCGGAAGCCGCATTCGACAAGTGCGACAACGAAGACCTCAAGAAGTTCGTGGACGCCGTCCGTTTCTAGCCCAACCGGGTTAAAACGGGCCAAGAAAGGAAACTACAGTGCACACCGTTGTAATTGGCGGCGGCGTTATCGGCCTGACGCAGGCCTACCACCTCGCCCGCGAGGGCGAGATCGTTACCGTCATCGATGCCCGGGCCACGGGCCTGGGCGCGTCGAAGGTCAACGCAGGGTGGATTTGCCCGGCCGAATCGGCACCCGTCCCGGGGCCCGGCGTCGTCCTCAAATCCATGAAGTGGATGCTCCGCCCGGACAGCCCGCTCTACATCAGGCCCTCACTCCGGCCCGACTTCCTGAAGTTCATGTTCGGGATGTGGCGCAAGTCCAACGCCCGGGACCAGCGCGCCGGGTTTGAGGGTCATCTCCGCCTCGCCGCCGACACCCTCCAGATCTTTGACGATTACCGCGCTGACGGCATGGACTTCGAAATGCACACGGACGGACTGCTCATGGCGTTCATGGAGCAGGACAACTTCGACCACCACATCGACAACCTGGATCTGGCGTCGCAGTACGGGCGCGAACCACGGGTGCTGAACCGGGACGCCGTGCATGAGCACGAGCCACTGCTCACCGACGGAGTCCTTGGCGGCATCTACTTCCCGCAGGAACGGCACGTGGATCCGGGCGCAATGGCTGCCGCGCTGCACAAGCGGCTGGTGGCGATGGGCGTGAAGATCGTCGAGAACTCACCGATCGATGCGGTGGAGCGGAACGGGGATCGGGTCACCGCGGTGCATAGCGGCGGAAACCGCTACACCGGGGACAACTTCGTCCTGGCCGCCGGCGCCTGGAGCGGGAACCTGTCGAAGCAGTTCGGCGTGGTGCTGCCCGTGCGTCCGGGTAAGGGCTACAGCGTTGAGGTGCCCGCGCTGGGCCTGCGCAGCGCAGTGAACCTTTGGGACGCGAAGGTCGCGGTGACCCCGTTCAACGAACGCCTGCGCCTTGCCGGCACGATGGAGTTCGGCGGCCTGGACGAGAAGATCAACCAGGTCCGGGTCGACGCGATCCTGCGTGCCCCCGCGAAGTACTTCCGCAACTGGGAGCCGCCCGCCACGAAGCCGACGCCGATGGCCGGCATGCGGCCAATGACACCGGACGGCCTGCCGGTCATAGGCCACCTCGGGCATCTGCACAACACCTATGTTTCGACCGGCCACGGAATGATGGGCATCACCCTCGCGCCAGGCACCGCTGCCGCCCTGACGGACCTGATCGTGCACGGCCGCATGGCGCCCACCCTTCAGCCCTTCAGGGCCGACCGCTTCAGTGGCGTCCAACGCCGGCAGCCGGTCCCGGCCCTCTAAGACCTCCCCATTTTCCATAAACGTCCCGAAAGGACCCAGAAGACATGTCATCACGCACGAAGAAGGACCTCCGCGGCATCCTCGCCGCCGTCACCACCCCGTTCACCGAGGACGGCGCCGCGATCGACGAGGCAGCCCTGCAGCACCAGGTCGAGCGGCTGGTCACGGCCGGGATCCACGGCATCGTCCCCACCGGCACCACCGGCGAATTCACCACCCTCTCCGCGGACGAGTACCGCCGGGTGATCGAGCTTTACGTCAAGGGCGCCGACGGCCGCATCCCCGTCGTCGCCGGCATCGGCGCGCTCTCCACCCAGGCCGCGATCGACCTCGCCCAGCACGCCGAAACCGTCGGCGCCGACGCGATCATGCTCGTCCCGCCGTTCTACGACCCGCTGGACTTCACCACCCTGAAGGCCTTCCTCTCCGCCGTCGCCGGCTCAATCACCCTGCCGATCGTGTACTACAACGTCCCCGGCGCCACCGGCATCCGCCTGACCGCCTCCGAACTCGCCGAACTCGGCCAGATCGACGGGGTGGACTACATCAAGAACACCTCCGACGACGCCGTCGGCCTGGCCGAGCTCCTCGCCAACCACACCGGCAGCATCAAGGCGTTCAACGGCTGGGACACCCTGACGTTCTTCGGCATCGCCTCCGGCGCCGAAGCCTCCGTCTGGGGCACCGCGGGCGTCGTCCCCGAACTCGCCGTCGAATTCTGGGAGGCACTGGCCGAACAGAAGGACCTGGTCCGCGCCCGCGAACTGTGGAAGCACCTCTGGGCCATCAGCGACTTCCTCGAGTCCGTCAACTACGTCGCCGGGATCAAGGCAGGACTGGAACTCATCGGCCACCCCGTCGGCCCCGCCCGCCTGCCCATCCTGCCGCTGCCTGCCGAAGAGCGTGAGCGTTTCGCCGGCATCCTGCAGAACGCGGGCGTCCTCCCGGCAGTCGCAGCATGAGCACCCGCTCCACCACCGGCAGCACAACCTCTACCCACAGGCTCGCCCTGGACGCGATCGAGGTGCACGCGGAGGGCGAGCCCGGGCGGATCCTGACCTCCGCCGCCTCGCTGGTGCGGGGCGAGACGATGGTGGAGCGGCTGCAGTACTGCAAGGAACACCTGGACTGGCTGCGCCGGCTCATGCTCCATGAGCCGCGCGGCTACCCGGGCCTGTGCTCTGTGATCATCCTGCCCCCGGTGAACGAGGGCTCGGATTTCGGCATCGTTGTCCTGGAACAGGGCGGCTTCACCCCGATGTCCGGGTCCAACACGATCTGCGCCGTCACCGCGGTCCTGGAGGCCGGCATCGTCCCGGCCCGCGGCCCCGAAACGACAGTCACGATCGACACCGCGGTCGGGACGGTGCAGGCGGTCGCCAAGGTCCATGAGGGCAAAGTCCTGTCGGTGACCGTCGTGAACGTCCCGGCGTTCGTCGTCGAACTCGACTTCCCGCTCCAGGTTCCGGAACTGGGCACGGTGCCGGTCGACGTCGTGTTCGGCGGACAGTTCTTCGCCCAGGCCCGCGTTGCCGACGTCGGGTTGGAGCTGCACCCGGACAACGGCAAGGACCTCGCCCGCGCCGGCGCCCTGATCAAGATGGCCGCCCTGGAACAGATCCATGTCAGCCATCCGGAGAACCCGCTGATTTCCGGGGTGAACCTGGTCATGCTCCACACCGGCGACCGGGTCCCGGGCCGGCAGGACCGCAACACCGTGGTCCTCTCCAACGGCAAACTCGTCCCCTCCGACCCCTCCACCTGGACCGGGGCGCTGGACCGCTCCCCCTGCGGCACCGGCACCAGTGCCCGGATGGCCGCGCTGCACGCCCGCGGCCAACTCGAGATCGGGGAGGACTTCTCGCACCACAGCATCATCGGCAGCGAATTCATCGGCCGCCTCACAGGCACGACGACGGTCGGCGGCCGGGACGCGGCCCTTCCCACCGTCACGGGGCGGGGTTGGGTCACCGGACACAGCCAATGGATCCTGGACCCCACCGACCCCTTCCCCGCCGGCTACACCGTCGGCGACATCTGGGCCCCCGGCGCCTAAAGCACGCCGCGCCAACCACACATTCTTTCCAAACGACTTGAAAGCAGGAGTTGTGAGCCAGTTCATTAACGGCAAGACCCTCGAAGGCAGCACCGGGGAGACCGTGGACGTCATCGACCCGTCCAATGGCACCGTGATCGCCACCCTCAGCGTTGCCGGCAGCGACGAGGTCAAACAGGCCGTCCAGGCCGCCCGGGACGCCTTCCCCGCCTGGTCCACCAAAACCCCGGCCGAACGCTCCGCCATCCTCACCAAATTCGCCGCCCTGATGGAAGAGCGCGCCGAAGAATTCGCACAGCTCGAATCCCGCCAGGCCGGCAAACCCATCCGCCTGACCCGCGAATTCGACGTCCCGGGCACCATCGACAACATCGCCTTCTTCGCCGGCGCCGCCCGCAACCTCGAAGGCAAAGCCACCGGCGAATACTCCGCCGACCACACCTCCTCCATCCGCCGCGAAGCGATCGGCGTGATCGGCTCCATCTCGCCCTGGAACTACCCCCTCCAGATGGCCGCGTGGAAGATCCTGCCCGCCATCGCCGCCGGAAACACCATCGTCCTCAAACCCGCCGAAATCACCCCGCTGACCACCCTCCTCTTCGCCCAAACCGCCACCGAGGCCGGCGTCCCGGACGGCGTCATCAACGTCCTCACCGGCCGCGGCTCCACCGTCGGCGCCGAACTCCTCCGCCACCCCGACGTCGACATGCTCTCCTTCACCGGCTCCACGACCGTCGGCCGCACCGTCCTGGACGCCGCCGCCACCACCGCCAAACGCGTCCACCTCGAACTCGGCGGCAAAGCACCCTTCGTCGTGTTCGACGACGCCGACCTGGACGCCGCGATCCACGGCGCCGTCGCCGCCTCCCTGATCAACACCGGCCAGGACTGCACCGCCGCCACCCGCGCCATCGTCCACCGCTCCCTCTACGAGCAGTTCATCGAAGGCGTCGCGGCGCTGTATGCCAAGGTCAAACTCGGCCCCACCACCGATCCCGCCACGGACCTCGGCCCGCTCGTCTCCCGCAGGCACCAGGAAACCGTCGCCGGCATGGTCGACCGGGCGCGCAGCTACGCCCGCGTCATCGGCGGCGGCATCCCCGACGGCGACCTGGCCAACGGCTCCTACTACCGCCCCACCCTCATCGCCGACGCCACCCCCGACTCGGAGATCTTCCGCGACGAAGTCTTCGGCCCCGTCCTCGCCGTCACCCCCTTCGACACCGACGACGAAGCCATCACCCTCGCCAACGACACCCCCTACGGCCTGGCCGCCTCAGCATGGACCAAGGACGTCTACCGCGCCCTGCGCGCCACCCGCGAAATCCGCGCCGGAGCCGTCTGGGTCAACGACCACATCCCGATCATCAGCGAAATGCCCCACGGCGGCCTCAAGCAGTCCGGCTTCGGCAAAGACATGTCCACCTACTCCTTCGACGAATACACCGTCGTCAAACACGTCATGTTCGACCTCACCGGAGAACAGGCCAAACCCTGGCACCGCACCATCTTCTCGCTGGAGGGCTGAAGGAATGACGACGACGGGACTCGCCGGCCGCTTCAGCGGCAAGACGGCGCTGGTCACCGGTGCCGGCGGCGGCATCGGCTCGGCCATCGGCCGGCGCCTCGCCACCGAGGGCGCCCACGTGTTCATCTGCGACGTCAACGAGGCAGCGGCCAAGGAAATCGCCGACACCCTGGTTGGTGAAGGCCTTTCCGCCGAGCCGCTGGTCTTCGACCTCCTGGACCCGGAGGTCTCGCAGGCCGCGGTCCAGCGCATCATCGACGCGCGGGGCCGGCTCGACGTCCTGGTCAACAACGCCGGCGTCAACCGGCGCGGTGACCTGCTCTCGCTGAGCGAAAACGACTGGGACCTGTCCTTCGCCGTCAACGTCGATTCTCTTTTCCACCTCTGCCGGGCTGTCCTCCCGTACATGATCGAGGCCGGCGGCGGCGCCATCGTGAACACCGCATCCCAGTGGGGCCTCTACCCCGCTCCGGGCCACCTGGCGTACAACGTGTCCAAGGCCGCCGTCGTCGCGTTCACCAAAAACCTGGCCCGCGACTACGCCCCGGACAACATCCGGGTCAACGCCGTAGCACCGGGTGAGATCCACACCCCGATGCTCGAATCCGGGCTGGCACGCAGTGGCCGCACCGTGGCCGACCTCGACGCGCTCGTGCCGCTCGGGCGCATCGGCAAGCCCGAGGAAGTTGCCGCGCTTGTGGCGTTCCTCGCCTCGGACGAGGCGCCGTATATCTGCGGCTCCGTCGTCGAAATCACCGGCGCGCAGGCAGTCGCATGAGCGGCATGCTGGATGGCCGCACCGTCCTGGTCACCGGCGCCTCGCGCGGCATCGGCCGCGCGACGGCGGTGGCATTCCACCGCGAAGGCGCCCACGTGGTGCTGCATTACGGCAACGACAAGGACTCAGCGCAAGCCACAGCGGACCGGCTCGGCGAGCGCGTGAAGCTGGTCCAGGGGGACCTTCGGGACCCGGCCGAGCGCAAGCGGGTCTGGACCGAAGCGGCGGACTGGCGGGCCGGCGTCGACGTTTTGGTCAACAACGCCGGTGCCTGGCTGGCGTCGGACATCGGTGACGACGCCGCGTGGCAGCAGGGCTGGCAGGCCAACCATGAGCTGAACCTGCTCGCCCCTGCCGATCTCTGCCGGGAAGCCATCCTGGGGTTCCGGGAACGGGGCGGCGGGATCATCGTCAACGTCACCAGCCGCTCGGCGCACCGGGGGGACGACGCCGAGCACCTCGCCTACGGTGCGGCGAAGGGCGGGCTGCTCGCCCTCACAAAGGGCATCGCCCGCGGCTATGCGAAGGACAATATCCTCGCCTACGCTGTCGCGCCGGGCTGGGTGGCCACCGACATCTCCGCGCACATCTCCCCCGACGACCCCATGCTCAGCGCCCTGCCGCTCGGTGAGGTCACACCGCCGGAGGACGTGGCCGAAGTCATCACATTCCTGGCCTCGGGCCGCTCCCGGCACACCACCGGAGCCACCATCGACATCACCGGCGCGGACTACGTCCGGTAGGAAAGGAAAGCCATGAGCTTCAGCCGCATGCTCAACGTCCGGCGCATTGACGACTGGGGGCTGCTCCGCGGCGCCAGCGTGGAGATTCGCGCACACGGCGTCGCCGTTTGCAGCGGGATGGTCGACGACGTGACGGACGACGGCGGGATCCTCTGGATCCGCTCAGCGATAGAAGGACGCCGCCTTTTCGAGAAGGCGGCGTCCTACGAAGCCTGGGCCGTTGAGGAACGGCTGGGGTTTCACTACCGGGTATCAGCCGGCTAAACGGGTTGCGGGACTCCCACGTTGCGCTCCATGCGTGCCAGCGCGTCCTTCCGGCTGATCTCGCATGCCAGCGGGGTGAGGCAGGTTTCGTAGTCCGCGATCTGCGCAATGCGGCGCTTGTGCCGGGAGTCCTGGGTGAAAGGCTCCTGCAGGAAGAGGACCGCGAGCCGGCGGCATTCCTCCGGGGTGTGCTCGCGGGCGCCGAGGGCGATGACGTTCGCGTCGTTGTGCTGCCGGGCCAGGCGGGCGGTTGACTCGTTCCAGACCAAAGCCGCGCGGATGCCCCTGACCTTGTTCGCCGCGATCTGCTCGCCGTTGCCGGAGCCGCCGATGACGATTCCGAGGCTTGGCCTGTTGTGGCTGATGTCGTGGGCGACGCCCTCGGCGGCACTGATGCAGAAAGCCGGGTAGTCGTCCTGGGCGTCGTACTCGGTGGGGCCGTGGTCCACGACGTCGAACCCGAGACTTGCCAGTTCATGCTGCAGCGTGCGGCTCAATTCCAGGCCTGCGTGATCGGTACCGATGTGGACACGGTAAACAGCGCCGGCTTCGGGCCCGTTGTTTGCTGATGTGTTATTCATGTGATCACTTTCAGGGTTAGAAGGTTTGGCCTGCGGAGCCGAGCTGCTGGGTTGCCTCGACGACGCGGGCGGCGAGGCCGGCTTCGGCGGAGGCGCCCCAGACGCGGGGGTCGTAGGTCTTCTTGTTGCCCACCTCGCCGTCGACCTTCAGGACGCCGTCGTAGTTGCGGAACATGTGGTCCGCCACCGGACGCGTGTACGCATACTGCGTGTCCGTGTCGATGTTCATCTTGATGGTGCCGTACGAGACAGCGTCCGCGATCTCCTGGTCAGATGACCCCGACCCGCCGTGGAACACCAGGTCAAACGGGTTCTCCTTGCCGATCTTCGCACCCACCTGGGCCTGGATGTCCTTCAGGATCTCCGGACGCAGCTTCACCCCGCCCGGCTTGTACACACCGTGCACGTTCCCGAACGTCAAAGCGGTGATGTACCGGCCGTTCTCCCCCGCACCCAGGGCATCGATCGTGGCCAGCGCGTCTTCCACCGTGGTGTAGAGCTTCTCGTTGATCTCGTGCTCCACACCGTCCTCCTCGCCGCCGACCGTGCCGATCTCGACCTCGAGGATGATCTTCGCCGCGGCCGTGCGGGCCAGCAGCTCACGGGCGATCCGCAGGTTCTCCTGCAGCGTCTCGGCCGAACCGTCCCACATGTGCGAGTTGAACAGCGGGTTCCGGCCAGCCTTGACCTCCGCCTCCGACGCCGCCAGCAGCGGCAGCACAAACCCGTCCAGCTTGTCCTTCGGGCAGTGGTCCGTGTGCAGCGCGATGTTCACGTTGTAGTTCTTCGCCACCTCACGCGCGAACGCCGCGAAACCAAGCGACCCGGCCACCATGTCCTTCGTCGACGCACCGGACCAGTACGCGGCACCGCCGGTGGAAACCTGCACAATGCCGTCAGACTCGGCCTCCGCGAAACCACGCAACGCAGCATTCAGGGTCTGCGAAGACGTGACGTTGACCGCCGGAAACGCGAAGCCGCCCTTCTTGGCACGGTCGATCATGTCGGCATAAATCTCTGGGGTTGCAATTGGCATGTTATTCGACAACCTCGCCGGTGGACTCAAAGGTGGCGATCTTGCCGATGCGGCGTTCGTGGCGTTCGGCGTTGGTGAACGGTTCGGCCAGGAACGCCTTGATCAGTTCGGTGGCCTCCTCGACGCTGTGCTGGCGTCCGCCGACTGCGACAACGTTGGCATTGTTGTGCTGACGGGCCAGTTTGGCCGTGTCCAGGTTCCAGGCCAGTGCTGCCCGCACGCCCTTGACCTTGTTCGCCGAGATCTGCTCGCCGTTGCCTGAGCCGCCCAGCACGATCCCCAGGGCGTCCACGCCCGCGGCCTGGTCGGCGACGACGGCGGCCGCGGCGTTGATGCAGAATGCGGGGTAGTCATCCTCGGCGTCGTAGGCGGCAGGACCGTGGTCCACCATCTCGTAGCCGCTGGCTGACAGGGCCGTGATGAGGTGGGAGCTCAGCTCCATGCCGGCGTGGTCGGTTGCGATATGAACGCGCATGAGTGGTCCTTTAGGCTTGCTGGAATACGACGTTGTTGGGGCTCGATGCTGCCGGGCCGAAGGCGAGCTGGCCCTTTGCCCGCAGCGACTCGATGGCGTCCTCGGGAGACGGCTTGCCGTACACGGCCGATCCGGCCACGAAGACGTTGGCGCCGGCCTCTGCGGCGCGGACGATGGTTTCTTCGGTGATGCCGCCGTCAACCTGGATGGCCACGTTCACCCCGGCCCCCTCGACCGCGGCGCGGGCGCGGCGGATCTTGGGCAGCACGACGTCCAGGAATGCCTGGCCGCCGAAGCCCGGCTCGACCGTCATGAGCAACAGCATGTCCAGTTCGGTGAGCATGTCCAGGTACGGTTCCACCGGCGTGGCCGGGCGCAGTGCCATGCCTGCCTTGGAGCCGCGTGCGCGAAGTTCGCGGGCCAGTTTGATGGGGGCGTCGGACGCCTCGACGTGGAACGTCACGGAGGCGAGGCCGGCGTCGGCGAAATGGGGCGCCCAGCGGTCGGCATTGGAAATCATGAGGTGCGCGTCAAGCGGCACGGGGCTGACCTTTTGGATCCGTTCCACAACCGGCAGGCCGATGGTCAGGTTCGGCACGAAGTGGTTGTCCATGACATCCACGTGCACGGCGTCGGCGTTGCTGATGCGGGCCAGCTCGGCTTCGAGGTTGACGAAGTCGGCCGAGAGGATGCTGGGGTTGATGCAGCAATTCAGGGGTGAAACGGACATGATATCTGCCTTTCAGTGATCTGGGTGAGAGCTGCGTGGGGACCCCCAAAGGGGTCCCCACGCAGTCACGACGGATGGCGGATAGCCGGGCGGCTAGGACGCCTTCCGTGCAGTAGTGAGGGCGTTGTTGACGTCGGCCAGCAGCTCGTTCCAGCTGGCCACGAACTTGTCCAGGCCTTCGGATTCCAGCAGGGCGACGACGTTGTTGTAGGAGACGCCGAGGTGCTCGAGGGCAGTGAGGACCCTGTTCGCCTCCCCGTACGTGCCCGTGATGGTGTCACCCTTGACCACACCGTGGTCAAAGGTGGCGTCCAGGGTCTTCTCCGGCATGGTGTTGACGATGCCGGCAGCGACGAGCTCGGTGACGTACAGGGTGTCCGGGTAGGCCGGGTCCTTTACGCCGGTCGAGGCCCAGAGCGGACGCTGCGGACGGGCGCCGGCTTCGGCCAGGACCGCCCAGCGTTCGGTGGAGAAGAGCTCCTCGTAGACCTGGTAGGCGAGGCGGGCGTTGGCAACGCCGGCCTTGCCCTTGAGGGCCTTGGCTGCGTCGGTGCCGATCGCATCCAGGCGCTTGTCGATCTCGCTGTCCACGCGGGAGACGAAGAACGAGGCCACCGAGTGGATCTTGGACAGGTCATGGCCGTTGTCCCTGGCCAGCTTGAGGCCGGCCTGGAAGGCGTTGATGACTGCCCGGTAGCGCTCCAGCGAGAAGATCAGGGTCACGTTGACGCTGATGCCTTCGGCCAGGACCGCGGTGATGGCTGCGAGGCCTTCGAGCGTGGCGGGGATCTTGATCAGGACGTTGTCCTTGTCGACCTTCTTGAACAGGTTCTTGGCTTCGGCGATCGTGCCTTCGGTGTCCCAGGCCAGGCGGGGATCAACTTCGATGGAGACGCGGCCGTCGACGCCGTTCGTGGCGGCGGCGATCGGGGCGAAGAGGTCGCAGGCGTCGGCGACGTCCGTCGTCGTGATCTCGAAGATCGTCTCCTCGACGCCCGCGCCCTGCGCCGCAAGTTCGGCGATCTTGGCGTCGTAGTCCGTGCCGGAGGTGATCGCGGCCTGGAAGATGGACGGGTTGGTGGTCACGCCGACGACGTTCTTCTGGTCGATGAGCTTCTGCAGGCTGCCGCTGTCGAGACGCTCGCGGGAGAGGTCGTCCAGCCAGATGGACAGACCTGCTTCAGAAAGCTGTGCGGTGGGTGTTGCGTTGGTCATGGCTTGTTTCTTCCTTCAAGAGTTAGTTGGCTGCGGCGGCGAGGGAGTCCTTGGCGGCGGCCGCTACTGCTTCTGCGGTGATGCCGAATTCCTGGAACAGGCGCTTGTAGTCGGCGGATGCGCCGTAGTGCTCGAGGCTGACGGAGCGGCCGGCGTCGCCGACGAATTCCTTCCAGCCCAGGGCAAGTCCGGCTTCGACGGACACACGGGCCTTGACCGCTGCGGGCAGGACTGCCTCGCGGTAGGCGGCGTCCTGCTGGTTGAACCACTCAACGCACGGCATGGAGACCACGCGGGCGGCGATGCCTTCGGCCTGGAGTGCTTCGCGGGCCTGGACAGCCAGCTGGACCTCGGAGCCGGTGGCGATCAGGATGACCTGCGGGTTTACCGTCTGGCCTCCCTTGGATGCCTCGGCCAGAACGTAGCCGCCCTTGGCCACACCTGCCGGGGAGGCGAAGGTGTCACCCTGGGCAGCGCCCTCGCCGCGGGCGAAGGTCGGGACGTTCTGGCGGGTCAGGACGATGCCGGCCGGGTTCTCGTGGTTCTGCAGGATGGTCTTCCACGCGACGCCAACCTCGTTGGCGTCGGCCGGGCGGACGACGTCCAGGCCGACGATCGCACGCAGGGTGGCGAGCTGTTCCACCGGCTGGTGGGTGGGGCCGTCTTCGCCCAGTCCGATGGAGTCGTGCGACCACACATAGATGGACGGGACGCCCATCAGCGCGCCGAGGCGGATGGCCGGCTTCTGGTAGTCGCTGAAGATCAGGAACGTGCCGGAGAACGCGCGGGTCTTGCCGTGCAGGCTGATGCCGTTCACGATCGACGCGGCGGCGTGCTCACGGATACCGAAGTGCAGGACGCGGCCGTACGGGTTGCCCTTCCACGCTTCAGTGGAGCGCGAGGCCGGGATGAACGACGGCGAGCCCTCGATGGTGGTGTTGTTGGACTCGGCGAGGTCTGCCGAGCCGCCCCAGAGTTCCGGCATGACCGGGCCGATGGCGTTCAGGACCTTGCCGGAGGCGGCGCGGGTGGAAACGTCCTTGCCGGCTTCGAAGACCGGCAGCGCGGCGTCGAGTCCGGCGGGAAGCTGACGGGCTTCGACGCGCTCCAGCAGGGCGGCGGCTTCCGGGTTGGCGGACTGCCACGCGGAGAAGGACTCTTCCCATTCCTGGCGGGCAGCCGCGCCGCGGTCCACCACACGCCGGGCGTGGGCCAGCACGTCGGCGTCCACTTCGAAGGACTTGGCGGGGTCGAAGCCCAGCACTTCCTTCAGGGCTGCGACCTCGTCCGCGCCAAGGGCCGAACCGTGGATCTTGCCGGTGTTCTGCTTCTTGGGGGCCGGGTAGCCGATGATGGTGCGCAGCGAGATGATGGACGGCTTGGAGGTTTCGGCCTTCGCAGCCAGGAGTGCGGAGTAGAGCTCCTGGACGTCCTCGACGTACTCGCCCGACTCGGTCCAGTCCACACGCTGGGTGTGCCAGCCGTAGGCTTCGTAGCGCTTCAGGACGTCCTCGGTGAAGGCGATGTCGGTGTCGTCCTCGATGGAGATGTGGTTCTCGTCGTAGATGACAACCAGGTTGCCGAGTTCCTGGTGGCCGGCGAGGGAGGAAGCCTCGGAGGTCACGCCTTCCTGGATGTCGCCGTCGGAAGCGATGACCCAGATGGTGTGGTCGAACGGGCTGGTGCCGGCGGGAGCATCGGCGTCGAACAGGCCGCGCTGGCGCCGCTGGGAGTACGCGAAGCCCACCGAGGAGGCAAGGCCCTGGCCCAGCGGGCCGGTGGTGATTTCCACGCCCGGGGTGTGCTTGTATTCCGGGTGGCCGGGGGTCAGCGCACCCCACGTGCGGAGGGCTTCCAGGTCCTTCAGTTCCAGGCCGTAGCCGGAGAAGAACAGCTGGCTGTACAGCGTCAGCGAGGAGTGCCCCGGTGACAGGATGAACCGGTCACGGCCGATCCACTCCGGGTCGCGCGGGTCGTGGCGCATCAGCTTCTGGAACAGAAGGTACGCTGCGGGCGCGAGGCTCATCGCGGTGCCGGGGTGGCCGTTGCCGACCTTCTCGACGGCGTCGGCGGCCAAAACCCGGAGGGTGTCCACCGCACGCTGGTCCTCGGACGTCCAGTCAAGTGTGGTGGTGTTGTCTGCGATACGCGTCGCGGTTGCTGTCGGATTCACAATTAATCCCCTTTGATTCGGTCGTCGGCCTGCGGCGGCCGTACGGATGCTTTCCGGTTGCCACCAATATTTCCGAAACTAATGGGTAGGGGTAACACTGTTTTCTGACGGTTTTTACTACACTTTCGGACTGGGTAGTGGGTAAACTGTCCGAATGAGCGCAGTCACCGACCAGCCCACGAAGGCGTCCAATAAGCCCGTTTCAGACCTGCCGTGGCCGCTGCTGCATTCCGTGGCCGCAGTAGCGGATGCCCCGTTGCTTCAGATAGCGGAGCGGCTGCGTGATGCCTTGCTCCCCTATCTGGGAAGCAGCGCGCTGGTTATCTTCACAGAGGACTGCACGGGGCGGCCGCAAAAGAAGGCCGGTGCCGAAGAAATCATTTCCCACGTTTCCATCGCCGAACTGGACACCCTCCGTGCCACGCTTTCGGATGAGACCCCCTGGTTCGGCGAAGCCGAGCTGGCCGGCAAATCCCGGCCTGCACTCGCCCTGAAACACGCGTCCAGCCAGGCCCTCCTCGTCCTCACGGATCCCCAGCCGGCCGATGCCGGGGACAACGCCGGCCTGGACCTGGTGACGTACCTGTGGGGCCTTGCTGCCCGTCGGATCCAGGAGAAGGTGGCCGATGCGCCGCCGTCGTACCTGCTGGAATCCCGGGCGGCCTCAGCCGAACGCATCCGCGTCACCGCGGAACTGACTGACCTGCACTCCACCACCCTGGAGACCCTCCTGGCGGCCCTGCGCTCCTCCTCGATGGACAACGCAGCCGCCCGCACCACCGTCACGGACCTCACCGCCAAGGCATTGGTCCGGCTCCGCACCCTCAGTGACCGCACCACCGACCTGGTGGAAGAGCCCGTTGCCAAGGCCTTCGAACGCCTGCGCGAGGACCTGCGGCCGCTGACCGGTTACAGCGGCATCGAGGCCGAGTTCATCGAACCGCCGCTGAATGGACGGGCCCTCCCCGGCGAAGTCGCCCACGCGGCAAGGGCAGTGGTCCGCGGACTTGTGCTGGCCATGATGGAGCAACCCGAGGTCAGCAGAATCCGGACGCAGTGGGACTGCGACGGCGAAAACCTGCTGATCAACGTGCGCGACGACGGCCGCGGTGCACTCGCCGCCGACTCGCCGAGCATCACCCGCCTCGACCGCCGGGTCCAGGCGCTCACCGGACAGCTGCGGATGGACGTCATGCCGGGCTGGGGTGCAGACGTCTTCGTCTCCCTACCCCTCGACCTACCCACGCGCCCGGCCGGGGATGTCGCCGGGTGGAACCTTGCCGCCCGGGAACTTGAAGTACTCCAGCACCTCGCCGCCGGAAACCGCAACCGCACCATCGCCGCGGCAATGGGCATCAGCGAGAACACGGTCAAGTTCCATGTGCGGAACCTCTTCAAGAAGCTCGACGTCGGCTCACGCACCGAGGCGATCGCGCTGGCACACAACCACGGGCTCCGGTGACAGCCTAGGAACCCGGCAGCACTCGAAAACGGCGGCACCCGAGAGGGTGCCGCCGTTTGTCGTTCTGGCTGGGCCCGGTTATGCGGTGGTGGCGAACATGAGGGCCATGGTGGTGGCGCTGAGGGTTTCGAGGGCGTGTTCTGTGCGGGGTGGAGCGGCGCCTTGAGCCGGGGTGGTGGTTGTGCGGTTGGCGCGGTTGTTGCTGTGCCTGTTGATGGCGTGGTGGCCGGCCGGCATGGGCGTGGCTGTTTGGCCGTTGGTGGGGCTGGCGGGGTGGGTCATGAGGGTGATCATGAGGGCGGCGCCGGTCATGGTGAGGGCGTGGTAGGCGCATTTGATCCGGCCCTGGGTGCCGGCGCAGAGGAGTTTGTATTCGGGGCGGGCGACGGCCTGGATGATGAACCAGAGGGCGCCGCCGGCGAGGAGGACGGCGGTGAGGGTCCAGGTCATTGCGGGGAGGTGGAACACGCGGATCACGCCCTTTTTGGGTGGGGAAAGGGGTAGGTCCCCGGTGCTGCCCGTGGGCAGCAT
This sequence comes from Arthrobacter globiformis, assembly GCF_046536215.2. Classification (GTDB taxonomy): domain Bacteria; phylum Actinomycetota; class Actinomycetes; order Actinomycetales; family Micrococcaceae; genus Arthrobacter; species Arthrobacter globiformis_E. The sequence goes on from NZ_CM143421.1 coordinate 2,938,219, forward strand.
CGGGGACCCGGTTGGTGGTGCTGGTTGTTCTTCGGCTCTTGGTTTTGCGGAGCGTGTGTGTGGTTAGTGTCCGTTGCTGGTGGAGCAGTGTCCGCCGTTGGTGGTGCGGGTTTCGGTGGGGAGGTTGAGGGTGGGGTTTTGGTTGAAGAAGCCGTGGGGTTCGAGCATGAAGCCGATGTTCTGGCGGGGCATGACGGGCCAGTCTTCGAGGCGGACGACGTGGTGCATGCCGAAGGTGTACCAGACGACGAGGTCCTGATCGACGATGTTGCGGTCTTTCTGGGTCCAGATGTGCAGTCCGTCGTCGGCGCCGGTGGCCTGGTTGGGGTATTCGCCGGCGGCGAAGCGTTCGGTCCGGTCGTAGGCGGTGACCCAGAGGTTGTTCCGGGCGAACTGGGCGCGTTTGGAGACGTAGGACTCGTCGCCGGCGGCGAGCTGGATCCCGTCGGTGGGGATGAGCCGGTAGGCGACGGGTTCGTCGACGATGTTTTTGGAGTCGTGGTTGACGATCTTCCAGAAGCGGTGTTTGGCTGAGTCGGTCTTGCGGATCGCTGCCTGCTCGGTTTCCAGGAGCCGGTCCACGGCCTTGAACGCGGTGTGGGTCGGGTTGTGCTCGGGGTATTCCATGTCGACTTCGTAGACGGCGTTGTTGGGTCCGTCGATTTCGAAGTCCATCCGGACGTTGAACATGTGCTGGTGGATGGGGGCGTAGAGGCCGTCGTTGTTCAGGGACTGCCCGTACGGGCTCTTCTCACCGGGGGCCTGGCCGGCGGTGGAGAGGATGCCGGTGGCTTTGACGAGGAACTCGATGGACCCGTCGAGGAAGAGGTGCCAGTAGAAGGCGTATTCGTAGTTCGCGACCGTGGCGATGAAGGAGATCACGAGCTTGCGGTTCCGGCGGGTCTCGGCGGTCCCTTCGCGGAAGTCGAAGTGCTTCCACAGGATCGAGTCGTCTTCCTCGTGCATGCAGATCGCGTTCTCGATGGTCCACGGGTTGCCGTGGGAGTCCACGCTGTTGCCGTCGAAGTACTTGATCTCGCCCAGGCAGTCACAGCCCAGGGTCAGGGAGTTGGCCATGTTGCCGATGTTGTACTCACCGGAATCGAACGCGTTCTTCTTCGCCTGGACCGGGGCGGTGTCACCGTACGGGACGACCATTTCCGAGAGCGAGGCGCGGTTGATGACCGGGCGTTCCACGCCCTGGTCCTTGAACTTGAGCTGGTGCAGGACCAGGCCCTCACGCGGGGTGAACCCGACCCGGAAGGACCAGTCGGCCCACTGCACATGGTTCCCGGTGACCTGGAACGAGGCGCCCTCGGGCTGGGTGATCTCGATCGGCTTCAGGTCCGTGCGGGCCGGGCCGACGTACTTGGGCAGGTAGTTGCCGCGCGCGGCCGGGACCGGGATCGCCTGGTCGTCCTCGAGCTTGACGACCTCGCCGGCGTTCAGGTCATAGAAGACAATGAAGTTCTCGATCGGGTGCGCGTACGGGCTGTCATCGGCCTCGTCCCGGACGAAGACCAGGGCACGCATCAGGCGCCGGCCCTCGTTGTCCTCACCGAAATACCCCACGCTCCACGGCTCGAAGCACACCAGGTCCAGATCCGTCAGGCCACGCTTGGCCAACGCAGCGATCACGTTCGGGTCTTTCCGGCACGCTTCCTCGCACTCGGCGAACTCATCCAGCATGAACGGCGGCTGGACATTCTCCGCCAGCTGAACCCACGACTCCACCGTGCCGGTCTCCAGGTTCACCACAGCCTCGAACGCACGCGCCGCGGCACGGTCCACCAGCACAGCGTCCGCCTCACGGACCACCCGCACACCATTGCGCAGGTCCTCCTTGGACGGCTCCCGCAGCTCAACGCTGATAAAACGGAACGACTCCGCCGCAGCAGGGCCCTCCTTCAACACCGCCACCGCACGGGAAATCTCCCCCCGCGACAACGGATCCAACGGGTGCGAAACACCCACAACAGCAGAAGTTTCAATGTCAAGAGTCATGCTTTTACTCCTTGATAAGTCCCAAACAGGAAGAGGATGCCTATGGCCCGAAGCCTGGTGGTATTGCCGTTGGGGGGCGATAGGCAGAAAAGGGTCCTGTGGATTCCCAGAACTGTTCGTCCTTGGCAGATCTGTTCATCCCCGGCGCGGGTGAGCGGGTGTGATGCCAGTCACCTGCTTCCTTTCACAAGCAAAACTACGCGAGCGAATTCGTTTGTGAAAGTTATTTATAAACATTTACTTGAGAAATTCGGGAGCATAAATTCCCAGCCCAGTTAACATGTTGGAAACATTCGGAAACACGGCAGCACGCGAAACGGCGGCACCCGAGGAGGGTGCCGCCGTCGTTCTTACTCTGCTGGTATTGGGTTATGCGGTGGTGGCGAACATGAGGGCCATGATGGTGGCGCTGAGTGCTTCGAGGGCGTGTTCTGTGCGGGTGGAGCGGCGCCTTGAGCCGGGGTGGTGGTTGGTGGTGGTTGCCCTGTTGCGGAGCAGGAGGATGAGGAAGATCAGGGCGGCGGCTCCGAAGAGGAGGGTGAGCAGGACGCCGGGTGTTAGTCCGAGTACTGGTGCCGCAGCTGCTGTTCCTGTTGCCATTCCTTGGCTGTGCGGTGCGCTTGTCATCGCATGGTGGCCGGCCGGCATGGGCATTGTCATGGCTGTTTGGCCGGTGGCGGGGCTGGCGGGGTGGGTCATGAGGGCGATCATGAGGGCTGCGCCGGCCATGGTGAGGGCGTGGTAGGCGCATTTGATCCGGCCCTGGGTGCCGGCGCAGAGGAGTTTGTATTCGGGCCGGGCGACGGCCTGGATGATGAACCAGAGGGCGGCGCCGGCGAGCAGGCCGATCTGGGCGAGGAGCGTGGCGGGGGCCAGGTTCCAGAGCATGGCGGCCATCAGGGTGTTCATGAGGGCGTGCAGGGTGTTGTTGACCCGGTCGGTGACGAGGCCGGATCTTAATGCCTGCCAGAGGTAGTAACTGCCGCCGGCGAGGAGGACGGCGGTGAGGGTCCAGGTCATTGCGGGGAGGTGGAACACGCGGATCACGCCCTACTGGGTTGGGTTGAGGTGGGGATTTGGTTTTCGGTCCCCGGTGCGGGTGCCGACAGCACCGGGGACCGAAGATTTCGGGGGAGAAAGCTTTTGGGCGGGGAACAGGGCCGGTCCCCGATGCCGCCGTCGGGCAGCATCGGGGACCGGATGCCGGTGCTATTCCTTCTCCAGCTCCAGCTTTTTCTCGCGTTCGAGTTCGTCGAGTTCCAGGTCCAGGTCGCCGGTGGCGTGCTGGCGCTCCATCTCCCTGACGTCGTCGAGATCGATCGGGTGCAACGGTTCCGGATCTTCCTCATCCAGGACCGGGCCGTGGCCATCCTCGGCAAGAACGACGTGGCCGATGGTTTCGTACTTGAGCGGATCGGTCTTCCGGAAGTGCAGCGCCAGGCCTGCGCCGGTGAGGAAGAGCGCGGCGGCGATATAAGGGATGAGCTTGAACAGCAGGGACGACGATGCGGGTCCGGCAGCCGTGTCCAGGTTCATGAACATCATGATGACCACCCCCAGCATCCCGGCCCCGCCGATGATCGGGGCGACCTTGACCCGCCAGAAGTTTTCTTCCGGATGGTGCTTGCGGAAGTAGTTGAACACTGCCGCCATGGTTACGGTCTGCACAATCACCAGCATGAATGTCCCAAGGATCGCCAGAAGGGCAAAAACATCCAGGTAGGGGTCCTTGTTGAAGAACCAGAATCCGAGGATCCACAGGATGGCGATACCTGTCTGGAGGAACGACGCGACGTGGGGCGATCCGTGCTTCTTGTGGGTCCTGCCAAGTGCGCCAGGCAGGATGCCTTCCCGTCCGAGGGAGTACATGTAGCGTGATGCCGCGTTGTGGAAGGCCATAGCGCAGGCGAAGGATCCGGTCATCATCAGCCATTCCATGACCAGGACCCAGCCATGGCCGACAAAGACGTCAGTGGGGTGGAAGAACATGTCCAGCGGGTTGGAGCTTTGCGCCAGGGCGATGGCTCCCTGGGCGCCGTTGCCGGCGACGGACATCCAGGAGACGAACGTGTAGAAGACGCCAACGCCGGTGACCGCGATCATCGTGGCGATCGGGATGATCTTCTTCGGGTTCTTGGATTCCTCCCCGTACATCACAGTCGACTCGAAGCCGGTCCAGGACCAGAATGCGATGAACATGGCCAGCCCGGGCGCTGCGACCTGCAGCCCGTTGGGCGAGAATGCAATGGCCGGGTTCAATGTCTCCGGCATCAACCCGTCGGGCCCTCCGCCCTTGAAGAGCACGCCGAAAGCCATGATGGCAAGGATCGCGATCTCCGTGAACAACAGCAGCGTCAGGATTTTCGCTGCCATGCTGATCTCGAAGAAGGTCAGGAACCCAATGATGAGCAGGCCGCCCACAGCGAAGACTACCCAGTGGATATCCAGGCCCAGCTGATCCTTGAAGGCCAGATGGCCAAAGTACGAGAAAATACCGATGATGCTGGCCTCAAAAACGATGTAGCCGAAGGTCACCATGAAACCGGTTCCGAGGCCGAGCACGCGCCCTAAACCGCGGGAGATGAAGCCGTAGAACGCGGCCGTAGAGGTCACGTAACGGGCCATCGTGACATAGGCGATCGCGAAGACCGACAGGATCACCGTTGCCCAGATGTATGTTGCCGGGGTTCCGGTACCGACACCGAAGCCGACCGAAATCGGGACGTTGCCGCTCATCACCGTGATGGGTGCTGACGTCGCGACCGCCATGAACACCACATCCCACAGCCCCAGGGTGTTGGCCTTCAGCTTCCCCGACTTGGGGGTACTGGAGCTTGCGGTAGCTTGTTGCCGGCTCATCGCTCTCCTCCCATGCTGCAGTGTCCGCCGTTGGTGCTTCGGGTTTCGGTGGGGAGGTTGAGGGTGGGGTTTTGGTTGAAGAAGCCGTGGGGTTCGAGCATGAAGCCGATGTTCTGGCGGGGCATGACGGGCCAGTCTTCGAGGCGGACGACGTGGTGCATGCCGAAGGTGTACCAGACGACGAGGTCCTGATCGACGATGTTGCGGTCTTTCTGGGTCCAGATGTGCAGTCCGTCGTCGGCGCCGGTGGCCTGGTTGGGGTATTCGCCGGCGGCGAAGCGTTCGGTCCGGTCGTAGGCGGTGACCCAGAGGTTGTTCCGGGCGAACTGGGCGCGTTTGGAGACGTAGGACTCGTCGCCGGCGGCGAGCTGGATCCCGTCGGTGGGGATGAGCCGGTAGGCGACGGGTTCGTCGACGATGTTTTTGGAGTCGTGGTTGACGATCTTCCAGAAGCGGTGTTTGGCTGAGTCGGTCTTGCGGATCGCTGCCTGCTCGGTTTCCAGGAGCCGGTCCACGGCCTTGAACGCGGTGTGGGTCGGGTTGTGCTCGGGGTATTCCATGTCGACTTCGTAGACGGCGTTGTTGGGTCCGTCGATTTCGAAGTCCATCCGGACGTTGAACATGTGCTGGTGGATGGGGGCGTAGAGGCCGTCGTTGTTCAGGGACTGCCCGTACGGGCTCTTCTCACCGGGGGCCTGGCCGGCGGTGGAGAGGATGCCGGTGGCTTTGACGAGGAACTCGATGGACCCGTCGAGGAAGAGGTGCCAGTAGAAGGCGTATTCGTAGTTCGCGACCGTGGCGATGAAGGAGATCACGAGCTTGCGGTTCCGGCGGGTCTCGGCGGTCCCTTCGCGGAAGTCGAAGTGCTTCCACAGGATCGAGTCGTCTTCCTCGTGCATGCAGATCGCGTTCTCGATGGTCCACGGGTTGCCGTGGGAGTCCACGCTGTTGCCGTCGAAGTACTTGATCTCGCCCAGGCAGTCACAGCCCAGGGTCAGGGAGTTGGCCATGTTGCCGATGTTGTACTCACCGGAATCGAACGCGTTCTTCTTCGCCTGGACCGGGGCGGTGTCACCGTACGGGACGACCATTTCCGAGAGCGAGGCGCGGTTGATGACCGGGCGTTCCACGCCCTGGTCCTTGAACTTGAGCTGGTGCAGGACCAGGCCCTCACGCGGGGTGAACCCGACCCGGAAGGACCAGTCGGCCCACTGCACATGGTTCCCGGTGACCTGGAACGAGGCGCCCTCGGGCTGGGTGATCTCGATCGGCTTCAGGTCCGTGCGGGCCGGGCCGACGTACTTGGGCAGGTAGTTGCCGCGCGCGGCCGGGACCGGGATCGCCTGGTCGTCCTCGAGCTTGACGACCTCGCCGGCGTTCAGGTCATAGAAGACAATGAAGTTCTCGATCGGGTGCGCGTACGGGCTGTCATCGGCCTCGTCCCGGACGAAGACCAGGGCACGCATCAGGCGCCGGCCCTCGTTGTCCTCACCGAAATACCCCACGCTCCACGGCTCGAAGCACACCAGGTCCAGATCCGTCAGGCCACGCTTGGCCAACGCAGCGATCACGTTCGGGTCTTTCCGGCACGCTTCCTCGCACTCGGCGAACTCATCCAGCATGAACGGCGGCTGGACATTCTCCGCCAGCTGAACCCACGACTCCACCGTGCCGGTCTCCAGGTTCACCACAGCCTCGAACGCACGCGCCGCGGCACGGTCCACCAGCACAGCGTCCGCCTCACGGACCACCCGCACACCATTGCGCAGGTCCTCCTTGGACGGCTCCCGCAGCTCAACGCTGATAAAACGGAACGACTCCGCCGCAGCAGGGCCCTCCTTCAACACCGCCACCGCACGGGAAATCTCCGCCCGCGACAACGGATCCAACGGGTGCGAAACACCCACAACAGTTGAAGTTTCAGTATCGATGGTCATGCCTAACTCCTTAATAAGTCCTTGGAAAAGGATGAGGACGCCTATGGCCTCGGAGCCGAAGCGCCCCGGAAACGGGCTTTGAAAAGCCGAGGGGTAGTCATGGTGGTTGCTGACCCACACGCGGCCTGGATCTCGTGCCCGGCCCGGTCGGTGGTGTTGGGGCCAACAGACACACAAAGGTCCACGGATTCTCAGAACTGTTCGTCTTCGTCAGAGCTGGTCATCCCTGGTGCAGATCAGCGGTGTGATTCCGGTCACCTGCGTTCCTTTCACAAGCAAAACTACGTCAGGGAATTCATTTAGGCGAGGAATTCATAAAGATTTACTTGAGAAATTCCGGGGCATTAATTCCCACCGCAGTTAACATGTTGGAAACATTCGGAAACACGGCCGAGACTGTTGCCAGGAGCCCGGAAATGCTAATGTTCTGCAGCGTGGGCCCGATGACTTGCGTCCCCTCGTGAGCAAGGCACACCTGCCTGTCCGAGGGAAAGTTGGTACCCAGTGTCTGCTCGCGGTGATCGCTTCATCACCCCCCGCTCCCCAGTGGAGGGCCTGCGCCGCCGGAGACTTTCCTTCCTGCCGGTCTTCGCGCAGGCAGTTGCCGGCGTGGCGCCTGCGGGTGCCATGTCCGTCATTCCGGCCCTTGTGTTTCCGGGACTCGTCTTTGGGTCCAGCGGACCGAATCTTGTGGTGACGTTCGGTGCGGCCATGGCAGTCATGGTCCTCGTTTCGTTCTCCCTGAGACCGATGGCGCAGCGCATGGCTGCCGTCAGCGGCCTCTACAGCTACACCGCCAAGGGACTTGGCCAGCGGACGGCAATTACCGCCGGCTGGTCGGCGATGTTTGGTTACGGCCTGATAGCCATGGCCAGCCTGCTGCTTGTTGGCGTATACGTCGTCAAGCTGTTCGACAACCTCGGCGTTCCCGTCGCGGATTCCAGGGCCTTCACAGTGCCGGTCATCATTGCCGCCGCGGCCGCCGCCTGTTTCCTCATGGTGAGGGGGATCCGGGTATCGGCGTGGTTCACGGTGTTGCTGGAGTCCATTTCGATCGGTGTCCTCGCCGTCCTCATGATCGTCTACTTCGCCTTCAACGCACCAAGCGCCGATCTTGGCAGCGTGTTTGCGTGGAACGGAGACTTTGATTCGTTACCGATCGGAATCGTCGTGGCCGTAAGTGCCTTTGTCGGCTTCGAAAGCCCGACCACGCTGGGCGGCGAGGCGCACAGGCCCTTCATCACCGTCCCCCGGGCCATCACGTGGACCCCCATCCTGATGGGCGTGCTCTGCCTGCTGGCAGTGACCGCCCAGGACGCAGCACTCAAGGATGCTCCGTTAAATGTTGCCGCCAGCTCCACACCGTTGTCTGACCTGTTTTCCCAGTCTTCCCCTGTGTCTGCCGCCGTTCTCGACCTGGGAATCGCAGCATCCTGGTTTGGCTGCGCGATCGCATCCGTGAACGCCCTCGCCCGGATCTTCTTCTGCATGGGAAGGGAAGGGGTTGCGCCGCGGCTGGTCGGTAGGACGCATCCCGTCTTCCGGACCCCCTCGATGGCAATCATGGTCGTAATGCCGGTAGTCGCCGTCGTTCCCATCGCGGTCACCATCTTCGGCGCCAGTCCGGAACGGGGCCTCGTGAACCTCTTCACCCTGGGCGCATATGGATACCTGGGCTCCTACATCCTTGCCAGCGCGTCCATGCCCTTCTTCCTTCGCCGGATAGGCGAGAGCACCTTCTCCAGCTGGATCGTGGGAGCCGTGACCACCGTGGCCCTCGGAGCGGTCTTCTGGACGGCCGCGGCGGCATCGATCCGCACAGGCAGCCTGCAAACCGTCATCTACGCCGGCGTCCTCCTGGCCAGTGGCCTGTACGCCACGTTCCTCCGCCTCCGGTTACCGGGACGGCTGGCGTCGGTGGGGATCTACGACGAAACCCGGGAACTGGACCTCTTTAATGGCAGGGCCACCCCATGACCTACAGGCCCACCCACTCCGGACCCAGCACAACGTCAAACCCGCTCAGGATCCTGGAAATCGTGGCACGGTACGGCACCGGGACAACGGCCAAAGAGGTCACCGATGCGCTGCAGATGCCCCAGGCCACCGCGTACCGGATCCTGAATTCGCTCGTCGCGGACGAATATCTGGCCCGCACCTCCGACCTCCGCGGGTTTGCGCTCGGTCAGGCGATTACGGGGCTGATTACGGCTGCGACTCCCCCAACCGTGCCCACGGCAGCCCGCGGCCTGATACAGGAATTCCGCGGCGGGAACCGTTTCGCAGTGCACCTCTTCATGTTCCGGAGCGCTGCACTCAGGGTGGCCGATGAGGACCCGGATTATCCGCTCCATTCTGTTTTCGAAATGCTCCGGTATCCGCACGCCTCCGCCGCAGGAAAGCTGATGCTTGCCGAACTTGGCGATTCGACCTCCCCGCTCCCGAAAGGGCCGTTGGTAAGACTGACACCGCAGACCATCACCAACAGTGCTCAGCTGGAAGAACAGCTCGCGGAGATAAGGCTCCAAGGCGAGGCATCGGAAATCAACGAATTAGAACAGGGGTCCGCCAGCTTGGCCCTCCCCGTACGACTGCCCAACGGGGTGGCAGGCGCAGCCCTGTGCCTCTCCAGCCCGGCGGAGCGGTTCACCGCAACCCGCGAACACGCCGAAGCGGCCCGCGAGCTGACCTTGCGGCTGGCACCTTTCCTGTTCTGATGGCCAGCACGTAATGCGCGCCAGGCATTCCTGGCGCGCATTAGCTATGGGAGCGTGTCTTTTTTCTTTTACTTATTGCTGGGTGACTTTGGCGAGGGTTTCGCGTTCGGCGGCGATGGTGGTGTTCTCGCCGTGTCCGGTCCTGACGATGGTGTCCGCGGGGAGGGTGAGGAGGCGTTCGCGGATGGAGGTCAGGATGGTGGGGTAGTCGCTGTAGGAGCGGCCGGTGGCGCCGGGTCCGCCGTTGAACAGGGTGTCGCCGGTGAACACGGTCCCTTCTGTTTCGAGGTGGAAGCAGGTGGAGCCGGGTGAGTGGCCCGGGGTGTGGATCGCCTTCAGCATCGCCCCGGCGACGTGGAACTCGTCCCCGTCGCTGATCTGCCGGTCCGGGGTGGTGCCGGGGTAGACCTGTTCCCAGAGGACCTGGTCCTCGGGGTTCAGCCAGACCGGGGCACCGACGGTCTCGGCGAGTTCGCGGGCGACGCCGATGTGGTCGTTGTGCGCGTGCGTGAGCAGGACCGCCAGGACCTTCCGGGCCCGGACTGCGTTGATGATCGCGGCCGCGTCGTACGGGGAATCAATGACCACACACTCCTCATCGTTGCCCACGATCCAGACGTTGTTGTCCACATCCCAGGTCCCGCCGTCTAGCGAGAACGTGCCGGACGTGACGAGGTTCTCTACTCGGACGCTCATGCAGATACCGCCATCTTGCTGACGGCCTCGTCAATGGTGAGGCGCTCCGGGACGAACGAATCCAGGTCGGCGTTCCCCGGCCCGTAATGGCCTACTTGATGCACTGGAGAATCAGACAGACCGCGGACCGTTTCGCCAAAGACTTCGTCGGGGTCGAGGCGGCGGAGTTCCTCTGCGAGGCAGTCACGAAGGCTGCGCCGCGGGAGGGAAATCCGTTGCGCGGGCTGTCCCGGTTGCGTGAGTTCGGCGACGGTGTGTCCGGGCCGGAACAGCCGGATATTGCCGGACGTCTTGATCAGCTGGACGCCGCGGATGCCGGTGCCGGGGGCGTCCGCGAGGATGCTGACCGGCACGTCCAGGGCCTGCGTGAGCCACGCCGCGAGCAGGATGGTGCTCGGCGAGTCTGAGGCGCCCTCGACGGTGACGGCGGTAATCGGGGTGTCGTCGGCCTGATCCAGAACTGCAGCGAGCTTGATCCGCCAGTTCGTCAGCCGGGTCCAGGCCAGGTCGGTATCGCCTGCCCGATAGGTGTTCCGGATGTTCTCCAGCGCCCACCGCGGGTCCGCCTCATTGGCCGAGTCCGTAATCCGGCGGTGCGCAATCCGGCCGATAGAGGTCTGGCTGGCATTCGGCGGTGCCCCGTTCGACCACCAGGCCACAATCGGGGCGTCGGGCAGCAGCAGTGCGGCAACGAGGGACTCGCTTTCCTCGGCGAGTTCACCGAAGCCGCGCAGCACGATGACCTCCGATGCGCCCGCGTCGCCCCCGACCCGGATCTGGGCGTCCAGGCGGGTGGGTTCCTCCGGCGAACCGGCAGCCAGCACGATGATCCGGCAGGGGTGCTCGCGGCTTGCCTCATTGGCCGCCTCGATGGCTTCCTCTTCCAGCCCTGACGTTGTGATGACCACCAGGGTCAGGACGCGGCCAAGGGCGATCACGCCGCCCTGCGCGCGCAGGGACTGGATCTTCTTGGCAACCGTCGACGTGGTGGTGTTGGGGAGTTCTACAATCATGGCCTTCTCCAGGTGCGTCCGTCGCGGGTTAGCAGTTCGTCAGCCGAGGCCGGCCCCCAGCTTCCGGGCGCGTACGGATCGGGCTGGTCGGGCAGCGAGGCCCAGTACTTCTCGAACGGGTCCAGGATTTTCCAAGACAGCTCCACCTCCTGGTGGCGGGGAAACAGCGGCGGCTCACCGAGGAGCACGTCCAGGATCAGCCGTTCATAGGCTTCAGGGCTGGACTCCGTGAACGCATGGCCATAGCCGAAGTCCATGGTCACGTCCCGGACTTCCATCTGTGTGCCGGGGACCTTGGACCCGAACCGGATGGTGGCGCCTTCGTCGGGCTGGACGCGGATCACCACGGCGTTCTGCCCGAAATCGTCGTCGCCGTGGCCATGGAAGAGCAGGTTTGGTGCCCGCTTGAACACAACGGCGATCTCCGTGACGCGCCGGCCCAGCCGCTTGCCGGCGCGCAGGTAAAACGGCACCCCGTTCCAGCGCCGGGTATTGATGTCCACCCGGATCGCGGCATACGTTTCGGTGGCGGAGTCCGCCGGGATGCCCTCTTCTTCGAGGTATCCCTGGACCTCCTCGCCACCCTGCCAGCCCCCGCTGAACTGCCCGCGGGCGGAGTGAGTGGACAGGTCCTCCGGGAGCTGGACCGCGGCGAGGACCTTTTCCTTCTCGGCGCGCAGGTCAGCGGCGTTAAAGGAGATGGGCTCCTCCATGGCTGTCAACGCGAGCAGCTGCAGCAGGTGGTTCTGGATCACGTCGCGGGCTGCGCCCACGCCGTCGTAATAGCCCGCCCGGCCGCCGGTGCCGATGTCCTCGGCCATGGTGATCTGGACGTGGTCCACATACTTGGCGTTCCAGAGCGGCTCGAAGAGCTGGTTGACGAAGCGCAGGGCGAGGATGTTCTGCACCGTCTCTTTGCCGAGGTAATGGTCGATGCGGAATACGGAATCGGCCGGGAACACCGACTCGACAATGTTGTTCAGCTGCCTTGCTGATTCGAGGTCGTGGCCAAAGGGCTTTTCAATGACCACCCGCCGCCACTTCCCGTCCTCGGCCTGTGCCAGTCCGTGCTTCGAGAGCTGCCGGCAGACCAATTCGAAGGCCTTCGGAGGGATAGAAAGGTAGAACGCGTGGTTGCCCCCTGTACCGCGCTGTTCGTCCAGTTCGGCCAGGGTGGCGGAAAGCCGCCCAAAGGCGGCGTCGTCGTCGAACTCGCCCTGGACGAAGCGGATGCCCTCGGAAAGCTGGTCCCATACCGCCTCGGAAAACGGCGTCCGCGAATATGCTTTGACTGACTCCTTTATCGCGGCCGTGAGCTCCTCATTCGTCCGGTTCTGCCGGCCGAACCCCACGAGCGCAAAGCTGGGCGGCAGGAGTCCCCGGTTTGCCAGGTCATAGACGGCGGGCAGGAGCTTCTTGCGTGCCAAGTCGCCGGTTACGCCAAAGAGCACCAGGGACGATGGGCCCGCCACCCGGGATAGCCGGCGGTCGCGCGGGTCCCGGAGCGGATTCTGCCCGGACCTCACACTCGAATCAGGGTAAGTAACAGACATTGTTGCCTTCTAACTATCGACAGGCAGTGCGCGTCGACTGACGGTCACGAGAGAACTAGCTCGCGAGTCTCCCCAAAGGGAACGGTGTCGCTAAGCGTGAGCGTGTACCGGCCAGGATCATGGCGGGTGACCAGAATCCCGGCAAACCGCTGGGGCGCCCGGCGCAGCAAGGCCTCTGCATCGTCGAGCAACTCGTAAAGTCGAACAGGGTCATTAACGAGAACTTCCACGTACTCGGCGGCCTGACTAGACATGATGAACAGTTTCCTTCCCAGGGATTAGGGTCCCCCGACATGCAACCCCTATTCCCCGGGGTTAGCTGATTCCATAGATGGGTCTTAACTCCGTAGGTGGCGTCCCGCAGCCGCAAGGGCGCGGGACGCCACCGTAAATCGGCGACCTAGACGATGGCTGCGCGGAGTTCCTTGGCGGCCAGTGCGGGGTCGGCTGCACCGTAGATGGCGCCGCCGGCGACGGCGACATCGGCGCCGGCCTTCTGCACGTCACCGATGGTGGCGAGCTTCACGCCGCCGGCCACGGAGAACGGAACGCGGGCCTCGGCACCGGCCTTGAGCAGACCGTTCAGGTCAAAGCCCGGCTTGGCCTGCTCGTCCAGGCCGGCGTGCATCTCAACGAACTTCGCACCCAGGGCGCGGACTTCCTTGGCACGGGTGACCTTGTCAGCGATGCCGATCAGGTCAACGACAACACCCTTGTTGTGGGCCTGGGCTGCCTTGACCGCACCGGCGATGGTGGAGTCATCGGCAGAACCGAGCACGGTGACGAGGTCGGCGCCGGCCTTGAAGGCGATGTCGGCTTCGAGCTCGCCGGCGTCCATGGTCTTCAGGTCGGCGAAGACAACCTTGTCCGGGTGCGCGTTCTTCACGGCGGTGATGACGGAGAGGCCTTCTGCCTTGATCAGCGGGGTGCCCAGTTCGATGATGTCAACGTGCTCGGCAACCTTGCCGGCCAGCTCGAGGGCAGCTTCGGTGGTCAGGAGGTCAATGGCAACTTGGAGCTTCATGATGGTGTGTTTCTTTCTGTAAGGGAACTGCTGTTCGGTGTGGAAAATGTTGGGTGTGGAAAATCTGTTACTCGAGGTTTGCGTGGCGCAGCCACAGCTCCTCAGCCGGCTGGGCGTCGTTGTCCCACAGCGACTGGAAGATGGCCTCGGTGGCAACGAAAAGTACCTGCTCGAAGAGGGACCCGGCGTACTGGCGTGAAACGCTGGTGCCGTGGTCGGTCTTCTGGGCGGCGGGGATGACCACTACTGCGTCGGCAAGGCCAGCGAGCGGCGAGTCCGGGTTGGTGGTGAACGCGGCAATCCGCGCTCCGGCCTTCGCTGCGGTTTCCGCTGCCTTGACCACACCGGAGGTGGTTCCAGAACCGGAAGCTACCAGGAGCAGGTCGCCGGAGGCGATGGCCGGCGTGGTGGTGTCGCCGGCGACGTGGACGTTCAGGCCCAGGTGCATCAGCCTCATGGCGGCCATGCGCAGGACCAGACCGCTGCGGCCGGCTCCGGCGACGAAAATGCGGCCCGTCAGGCTGATGTGGCGTGCCAGGCTGGCTACCTGCTGTTCGTCGATTTTGGCCGCCGTGGCCGCGATCTCGTCCCGGACGAGGGACAGGTTGCGGACAATGTCGTCTGTGGTGCTGTAGACAGTGCTCGTCGCGGTTGCTGTCGGATTCACGATTGTTCCCTTCGATTCGGCCATCGGCCTGTGTCGGCCGAGTGGATGCTTTCTGGTTGATATCCATGATTGCGAAGCGAACGGGCAGGGGTAACACTGTTTTCTGACGGTTCTGACTACCCTTAAGGATTGGTCGGGCTCGGGAACGGGGTAGAGCGACACCGAAATTGCAAAAGGCTCCAAGGCATATCAAAGCTCTTGAAGTACTCCCGGACTGTAGTATTAGGCCCAACCCGTAGCCCATCTTCGGAGCGCAGACTTTTGTCCTCGCCGACCCCCTTCGAGTCGCAGATATATCGATCGTTGCCCGAGATCGAGCGGGCCGATGCGATCGTCGACAGAATTTCCACGGCCATCTCGCTCGGGCTGCTCAAGGTGGGCGAACGCCTGCCCCCCGAAGCATCACTCTCGGAGATGTTCGGGGTGGGCGGCGCCACCCTTCGCGAGGCTCTGGGCGAGCTGCGCGACCGCGGAATCGTTGAAACGCGCAGGGGCCGGAGCGGAGGATCCTTTGTCGTCCGCCAGCCCCAGAGCCAGACCGACGCAATCCGGGATTGGTTTCTCTCGACGTCGATCTCGGAAATACGCGACATCGGAGACGAACATTCGGCCATCGCCGCCACCACTATCCGGCTGGCCTGTGAACGCGCGGAAGCGCATGACTTCGAGCGTCTCCAGGAGCTGGCGCGCGCATTGGTTCTGGCCAGGACCCCGGAGGTCCGCGCATCGGCCGACAGCCGCTTCCACATCGAGCTGGCAGTATCAGCGCAGTCACCGAGGCTGGCGAACGCCGAAATCCGGCTTCAGGAGGAGTCAGTTCAACAGCTGTGGGCCCCCCTCGGCGTAGCACTTGACCCCGAAACGGCAACCGCAGAACACTTGGAGCTGGTCCGGGCAGTGGCCCAGGACCAACCCGAACGAGCCCAGAAACTGGCACTTGAGCACATCAGGCGGAATATTTTCCACCTCATAGACACGAAACTGACCCTCGGTTACAGCCAATCAATCCAGGAATCCAATGAAGCCCGACACTGAAGTCGTACATGCTGCCAATGCCCTCACTTCGTGGACCAACGGCGTCTCCGCGGAGATCGAGGAACTTTCCAAAAAGGTTGCCTCGCTGCTTGAACGAAATCTCGTCGGCAAATCCAAGGTCGACAAGGCTGCCCTGGTGGGGCTGGACAAACTCTCCCAGGAGTTCCTGGCGAAGAACGCTTTTGCCGTCGGCGCCGGGACGTTCTTCGCCCATGAATCCGTTGAGGAGGGCGGCCGGGCCCTGGAATGGTGGTCCCGCAAGGCAACCGGGGCAGTCGGAAGGCTGGACTTTGACCTGACTCCGGGCAGCAACCGTTTCTACGACTATGAGAAGCTGCCCTTTTTCTCGACTGCCGCTTCCACAGGTGAACAGACCCTCTGGGGCCCGTACATCGACTATCTCGGCTTCGAGGAATACATCCTGACGTTCACCGCGCCCTTTTCCGTCCACGGAACCTTCACGGGCGTTACGGGATGCGACATCCGGATCAAGGACCTGGAGCCCCTCATCATGCCCCACCTGCGCGTCATCCCGGGGGATGCCGCCCTGGTCAACGCCAGCAACCGCGTCATTCTCGGCAACTCCGGAATGTACCTGGTTGGCGAGCGGATCAAGTCCGGATCTCCGGAGCAGCAGCGGATGGCCCTGGATGTCCCGCACCTGGGGCTGTCATTGATCTACACCGCAGCGCCGTAGTCTCCTCAAGCAGGGCGGCCGTGGCGGCACCCCGCGAAACGATGGAAAACCCTCAGAACTGGAACTTTATTAAGCCGGCGGCACGCCCGGACTAACCACCTGATCTATGCGTGGCGACGAATCCTGAGGCGGCCGCGCCCCTGCCGGAGTACCGCTAAATCCTCTATCAAACGCACGACGCCGACGTGCCCGGCTAAGCGGAGAACACCGCCTTTGGCTGGCACTACCCCAAGGCAAGCGGCTAAGACGAAGCGCCGCGTTGATCCAAAAAAAGCTATTGCATTGCAGCTTTAAGGAGTAATCTTCGAAGTGATCTGTTTCACAGGAGGGCCTAAGGCGTGGGGTGCGCCGCAGGCTCGGAAGCCTTCAGCTCGAAGAATCCGGCGCTCTTAGCCGGCCCGCCGAGGTTGGAGAGGGATTCACCGATATCGGCTTCGCTTTCAGGCAGTTCACTGGCGAACTACACCTGAACCAGCAGCGGAACCCGGACGAAGGTGTCGCATTCGGGAAGAGCTTCCTCAGCCGGCCTGCCAGCTACGCAGGACCTGGACAAGAATCTGACAACTTTTACGTTGTTTTAGGGAGATTGTTATGAGTGAAAATCGTATTGATGGGGGCGACGGCCTGGAAAGGTCGATTGACTGGAAGCAGGGCCTGGCCATTGCGCTGGGTGTGCCTCTGCTGATTCTGCCCTCCTTGGGCTACCTTCCGATGTATTTGTCGGCCGCAGCAATCCTCATCTGGGGGCTGTCGGTCATTCAGGGCTTCTTTCAGAACGCCGCCTATGCTGAAATGGCCACCACATTTCCCAAGGCTTCCGGCCTTCCGGGTTTTGCGCAGCATGTGTTTCGCACTGAGAACTACCAAGGCAAGTACGACAAGAGCAAGCTGATCGGCGGCTTCAGCGCCTGGAGCTACTGGTTCGCCTGGACCCCCGTACTGGCGATCTTTTCCATCCTGGTGGGCAGCTACCTGCACGGGCTCTTTCCCGTGCTGGGCGAGACGTTCACCGAGAATCAGCTCGCCCTGATGACAGGCCTGGTGATTTTCGGTGGATTGTTTGTGGTCAACTGGTTCGGCCTCAAGGATGGCGCCACCCTGGGCTACATCCTGGCTGCGTTTTCCCTGATACCGCTGATTGTCCTGACCGTGGCGCCTTTCGCTACCGGACACGTTGAACTGACAAATATCACCGGCAGCTGGCTGCCCGCCGACTGGTCTTGGGACATGCACCACATCCTGATCCTCCTGGGCATCTTTGCCATCGCACAGTGGAGTGCCTGCGCTTGGGAAACGGCAGCCATCTACGGCCCGGAGTACAAAAACCCGGCCAAGGATGTCTCCAAAGCGCTCTTTGCCTGCGGCATCATCTGCTTCTTCTCGTTCGTGCTGGTCCAGGCTGCAGTTATCGGCGTGCTCGGCATTAACGGTGTTCTGGACGAACCGGTGTCGCCCCTGATTCCGGTGGCCCATGCCGTCTTCGGCGAGGCCGGCTCTATGATCACCATCATCATGTTGATCGCCGCCATGGTCCTGATCATCCAGACCGCTTATCTGGGCTCCTCCCGCGCGATGCACTCCATGGCAGTTGAAGGGAACCTCCCGAGGTCCCTCGGCAAAACGAACCGCCACGGCACTCCGTTTATTGCCATGCTGGTCATCGGAGCCTTCAACCTGGTGCTGATTTTCATGGGCAACCCCGCGGCAATCGTCGCGGCTTCGGCCATTGGCTACACCTGCGCCAACGGCATCAGCCTGTTCGCCTATGTCAGGGCAAAGAAGCACCCTGCCTTCGCTGCCCTGGAACGGCCCTTCAAGGCACCCAGAGGTTGGAAAAACGTCGCCATGCTCTTTGGCCTGTTCAATCTGCCGCTGTGCCTGGCCGGCGTGGTCTACCTGAACAGCCTGGAGATCGGCTGGACCCCAACCTGGGTCGGCTTCATCGTGCTGGCACTGTACATACCCATCTGGTTCTACTCCCAGAATGAAACGAGGCGCGCGAACCAAAAAGCGGCCACGGCTCGCGCGTTAAATCATGATGCCGCGGATCTGGAGAACGCTTCCAGCCCGCAATGATGTGACCGTATAGGGACAGGAAGGCGAGACCGTTACTGGAACGGTCTCGCCTTCCTGTCCTTTCTGCGTCCGACTCCGTCCGGTGCTGCTGCCCTCTCGTCGGCCCAGCCAATACTTCCCAAAATCCAGGTTTTAGCCGCCTAGGGTCACTGGGCCCGCCTCCGCCCGGCATGTGCGGTTCCAAAGGACCACAAGTGCGGGCCCGATGCCCACGATTCCGCGGCCTCAAACGTAATAGTGACCCAATGCACAGATTTATATAAAAAAAGCTGGACTAGATGAATTACGAGGAGTAGGTTTGCTTTTGGGACGAAGATGCGTGACCGGCATCACACCAGCAGACCTCGGAGCAGAGCTCGGCTGGACCCTCTGGAGACAGAGGATGCCGGGTTTGCAGGTCCCCACCCGGAGTTCTAACCGGGTTTGAGGTGACCTTCAGCGCAACCTTCAAATGCACCCCGCCAACGAACAGTTCTGACAAAGACGAACAGTTCTGACGAACCATTTTCACCACTATCCACTCAGGAGAGACCCATGGAAACCCTCGTAGGAACACTCAGCAAGGCAGGATCCATCCACAAGGTAGTAGGCGGCTACGTCGGTCTGCCCTCCATGAACGAGCCTGGAACGATCGCCGCAATCGGTGACTCGCTGCACAACCCGGAGGGCTCGGTCATGAGCGCCGGCTTCTTCGAGCTGAAGGCTTCAGAGCCCCTGGTCTACACGTACACCTACGACGAAATGAAGGTCGTCGTAGCCGGCGAATTCATCCTCACCGACGAGTCGACAGGCGAAGTGACACACGCGAAGGAGCGCGACGTGCTGTTCTTCCCGAAGGGCACCACCGTCAAGTTCGAGACCCCTGAGTACGGCCTGGGGTTCTTCACCGGCCACCGCTCCTTCGCACCGTAAGGACCGACCATGCGTTCCGCGTCCATGCCGCCGGCAGCAGGCACAGGCCTGGAACCTGGTTTCCGCGGTGTCATCTGTGCGTCTTTTGGCGCCACAGGTGACACCGCGGGTCAACACACCGGTGTCCAGCCCAGGCATGATCTCCGTTTCAAAGCTGCAAACCACGAGGCCCTCTCGGAGTTGAGGTCCGCACTCGGACGTTCCCACGTTGGAGTCCGCCTCGTACTCGCCGGCCCTCCGGCGGACATCCGTGCAGCCGCGGCCGCCGCCGCGGAATGCGGGCTGCAGCAGGAGGAGCTCACCCTCCTGAGTGACGAGACCGCCCCGCGGGTAATTTACTGCCCGCATTGCCACGCAACCACCACAACCTTTCGGCCAGCCGGCTCCGAGGTGCAGTGCCAGGGATGCGCCACCAGCCTGGCCACTACAGATCACTTTTCCCGCCGAATGGGTGCGTACCTGGGGTACGCAGCCCACGCCGAGGAGGCATCATGACTATCACGGCGCTCCCGATCACTGCCCACCCGGCGGTGGAAGGTGGCCTCCAGCTGGAAGTGACCGACGTCAGTCCCCAGACGGAATCGATTGTCAGCATCACATTGGCTGACCCGTCCGGAGCACGCCTTCCGCCCTATGTCCCGGGCAGCCATCTGGTGGTCCAGTACGGCAGCGGCGTGAATGCGTATTCGCTCACCGGCTCGGGCAATGGCCCGTCCGAATACAACATCTCCGTCCTCCGGGTCGAGGACGGAGCGGGTGGTTCGGTAGCCATGCACCAGCTCGACGTCGGCGACCGGGTATACGTCTCCCGGCCCCGCAGCGCCTTCGCCCCGGCCTCAACAGCCACCCACCACCTGCTGATCGCCGCGGGCATCGGCATCACGCCGGTCCTCTCGCACGCCCGTGCAGCCGCCGACCGGGGTACCACCTCATCCCTGATCTACGTGTACCGGCCCGGGGCCGGAGCCCACGTGGAGGAAGCCCGGGATCTGCTGGGAGATGGCCTGACCGAATGCAGCGACCGCAACAGTTTCCATGCGGTCCTCACCGAACAGCTCATGACCCAGAGCCTGGGAACCCACCTCTATGTGTGCGGCCCGGTCGCTTTCATGGATGCAGTCCTCGATCAGGCACGGGAGCTGGGATGGCCACCGGCGAGGCTGCACTCGGAAGCCTTCGGCGCGGCCGAACTGGACGATGGCGAGCCGTTCACGGTGAACCTGGTCCGCAGCGGACTCAAGCTGGATGTGCCGGCTGGCGTATCGCTGCTGGAAACGCTCGAAAAGGCAGGAAAAACCATCCCCAACATGTGCCGCAAAGGCATCTGCGGCGAATGCGTCCTGCCGGTCCTCCGGGGAACCCCGCAGCACCGGGACCTCTACCTGACAGACCAGGAAAAGGCCGAGAACACCACAATGATGTGCTGTGTTTCACGCAGCGAAGACCCAGAATTGGAGTTGGACCTTTGAGTATCACTCTCGACAAAGACACTGACACCGCCACGCTCCCGGAACGCATCAGGCGCTTCCCCTTCCCCTTTACCGGCGACCAGTACCGCTACAGCGCCAACGTGGAACCGGCCAACAAGAACGTGCCGACGGACGCCGGCGCATGGGGCGCCGGCCTCATCGACATCGACGAGTTCTACCTTCAGGAACTGGCCGACCGCGACCGAATCCTGTCCAAGGACCCCTCGCGAATGCAGGTCCTGCCCCACATGCGGCCCGCCGTCTGGGACACGATCGCCACCCTGCTTCCCGCCATGGCGGCGGAATACCCGGAGATCATGTCCTTCCACCGCGAAGGAAACGCCTGCCGCTGGCAGAACAAGCTGCAGAACCTCGACATCGAGTTCACCGTAGGCGACGACGACTCGCTGCCCATGGGCCCCATGAAGTTCCTGGGCACCCAGATCCAGGACGACATCGTGCTCCTGGACATTCGGGACAACACGATGTGGCTCGACGCCGGCCTGGTCACCTTCGCCGCCGACTGGTCCTTCAATTTCGACGTCGGCATGAGCTTCCTCGAGATCCACGGCCCCGTCCCGCGGGTCAAGGAAGAAAACATCATCAGCCGCGCCGAGCAGTTCCTCATGCGCCTGCAGCCCGGGGAACAGTTCCGCCGCACCAACTGGACCATGACCGTGGGCAACCGGCTGGACACCTCCACCGAAACCTACCCCGAGTGGGGCCCGGACCGCGGAACCATCGCCACGGACCCCGACATGCCGGACAAGCTCCATCTTCGCGTCGAAGTCCAGCACCTGATCCGACTCCCCCACACCGGGGTCCTGCTGTTCCTGATCCGCAGCTACCTCCTGCCCCTCAGGGACATCGCCATGGTTCCCGCCTGGCGCGAAAAGTTCGGCCATGTCCTGGCCGAGCTCCCGGATGACATGGCCGAATACAAAGGCATCGTCCGTTACCGCAAGGCGGCATCCGACTGGCTGCTGGCCGGCTAACGCCGCCCTCATCCCAGCCCGACACGCAATAACTGCAGCCCGAGGAAGTAATTCCTAAAAAGGGCTGGACTAGATGATTTAGATGCCGTAGCTTTTTCTACACGGACGGAATTTATGTGGCCGGCATCACATTGGAGGGTTCGGAGCAGAGCCTGGCCGGCCCCCTGAAAGCAACACCACGTAGGCATCCTCTTCCTGTTTGGGACTTATCAAGGAGTAAAAGCATGACTCTTGACATTGAAACTTCAACTGTTGTGGGTGTTTCGCACCCGTTGGATCCGTTGTCGCGAGGGGAGATTTCCCGTGCGGTGGCGGTGTTGAAGGAGGGCCCTGCTGCGGCGGAGTCGTTCCGTTTTATCAGCGTTGAGCTGCGGGAGCCGTCCAAGGAGGACCTGCGCAATGGTGTGCGGGTGGTCCGTGAGGCGGACGCTGTGCTGGTGGACCGTGCCGCGGCGCGTGCGTTCGAGGCTGTGGTGAACCTGGAGACCGGCACGGTGGAGTCGTGGGTTCAGCTGGCGGAGAATGTCCAGCCGCCGTTCATGCTGGATGAGTTCGCCGAGTGCGAGGAAGCGTGCCGGAAAGACCCGAACGTGATCGCTGCGTTGGCCAAGCGTGGCCTGACGGATCTGGACCTGGTGTGCTTCGAGCCGTGGAGCGTGGGGTATTTCGGTGAGGACAACGAGGGCCGGCGCCTGATGCGTGCCCTGGTCTTCGTCCGGGACGAGGCCGATGACAGCCCGTACGCGCACCCGATCGAGAACTTCATTGTCTTCTATGACCTGAACGCCGGCGAGGTCGTCAAGCTCGAGGACGACCAGGCGATCCCGGTCCCGGCCGCGCGCGGCAACTACCTGCCCAAGTACGTCGGCCCGGCCCGCACGGACCTGAAGCCGATCGAGATCACCCAGCCCGAGGGCGCCTCGTTCCAGGTCACCGGGAACCATGTGCAGTGGGCCGACTGGTCCTTCCGGGTCGGGTTCACCCCGCGTGAGGGCCTGGTCCTGCACCAGCTCAAGTTCAAGGACCAGGGCGTGGAACGCCCGGTCATCAACCGCGCCTCGCTCTCGGAAATGGTCGTCCCGTACGGTGACACCGCCCCGGTCCAGGCGAAGAAGAACGCGTTCGATTCCGGTGAGTACAACATCGGCAACATGGCCAACTCCCTGACCCTGGGCTGTGACTGCCTGGGCGAGATCAAGTACTTCGACGGCAACAGCGTGGACTCCCACGGCAACCCGTGGACCATCGAGAACGCGATCTGCATGCACGAGGAAGACGACTCGATCCTGTGGAAGCACTTCGACTTCCGCGAAGGGACCGCCGAGACCCGCCGGAACCGCAAGCTCGTGATCTCCTTCATCGCCACGGTCGCGAACTACGAATACGCCTTCTACTGGCACCTCTTCCTCGACGGGTCCATCGAGTTCCTCGTCAAAGCCACCGGCATCCTCTCCACCGCCGGCCAGGCCCCCGGTGAGAAGAGCCCGTACGGGCAGTCCCTGAACAACGACGGCCTCTACGCCCCCATCCACCAGCACATGTTCAACGTCCGGATGGACTTCGAAATCGACGGACCCAACAACGCCGTCTACGAAGTCGACATGGAATACCCCGAGCACAACCCGACCCACACCGCGTTCAAGGCCGTGGACCGGCTCCTGGAAACCGAGCAGGCAGCGATCCGCAAGACCGACTCAGCCAAACACCGCTTCTGGAAGATCGTCAACCACGACTCCAAAAACATCGTCGACGAACCCGTCGCCTACCGGCTCATCCCCACCGACGGGATCCAGCTCGCCGCCGGCGACGAGTCCTACGTCTCCAAACGCGCCCAGTTCGCCCGGAACAACCTCTGGGTCACCGCCTACGACCGGACCGAACGCTTCGCCGCCGGCGAATACCCCAACCAGGCCACCGGCGCCGACGACGGACTGCACATCTGGACCCAGAAAGACCGCAACATCGTCGATCAGGACCTCGTCGTCTGGTACACCTTCGGCATGCACCACGTCGTCCGCCTCGAAGACTGGCCCGTCATGCCCCGCCAGAACATCGGCTTCATGCTCGAACCCCACGGCTTCTTCAACCAAAACCCCACCCTCAACCTCCCCACCGAAACCCGAACCACCAACGGCGGACACTGCTCCACCAGCAACGGACACTAACCACACACACGCTCCGCAAAACCAAGAGCCGAAGAACAACCAGCACCACCAAACGGGTCCCCGATGCTGCCCACGGGCAGCACCGGGGACCTACCCCTTTCCCCACCCAAAAAGGGCGTGATCCGCGTGTTCCACCTCCCCGCAATGACCTGGACCCTCACCGCCGTCCTCCTCGCCGGCACCACCTACCACCTCTGGCAGGCATTACGATCCGGCCACGTCACCGACCGGGTCAACAACACCCTGCACGCCCTCATGAACACCCTGATGGCAGCCATGCTCTGGAACCTGGCCCCCACCACACTCCTCGCCCAAATCGGCCTCCTCGCCGGCGCCGCCCTCTGGTTCATCATCCAGGCCGTCGCCCGCCCCGAATACAAACTCCTCTGCGCCGGCACCCAAGGCCGAATCAAATGCGCCTACCACGCCCTCACGATGACCGGCGCAGCCCTCATGATCACCACCATGACCCACCCCGCCAGCGGAGCACCCATGCAGATGCCCATGGACCACGCCAGCCACCACGCCATCACCACCACACCCCACACCCCAGCAACAACAGGAACAGCAACAACCGCACCGGCACTCGGCCCAACCCCTGGCCTCCTGCTCACCCTCCTCTTCGCCACCGCCGCCCTGATCTTCCTCATCCTCCTGCTCCGCAACCGCACAACCACCACCAACCACCACGGGTCCAAACGCCCCTCCACCCGCACAGAACACGCCCTCGAAACCCTCAGCGCCACCACCATGGCCCTCATGTTCGCCACCACCGCATAACCCGGCCACCCTACCCAAAAGGGTCGTAAAAACCATCCTGAATTAGCGTTTCCCCTACCCAAAGATGGCGGGACGATGGATATCAAGCCCCTCTCAGACCATCTCAGGAGCTGAAGCTAAGAACAGACCCACCCCTTTGGAAAGGCAGCCCGATGCTAAAAACCTCAGATTCTTGTCTTGATGCCTGGATGGGCCGGGAGGCCCTCGCCGAGGCCATGATCCCGGTGATCGGCCGGCTCTACCGCGAAAACAACGTGGTGACGAGCATCCATGGCCGCAGCCTGATCAACAAGTCCACCATGAGCATCCTGAAGGCCCACCGTTTCGCGCGCCGCATCAGCAAGGACGAGCTGCCCCTGGAGGAGACGGCGCCGCTGCTGAACACGCTGGCACAGCTGGACCTGGGTGCCGCTGCCATCGACATTGCCCGCCTGAACCAGAAGTTCAAGTCCGACGGCGGGGGCATGGTTTTGGAGGAATTCCTCCGTGCCGAACTGGCTGAGGTAGTGGGCAAGGGCGGGGCTGGCAGCCGCGCCAGCACCGACGTCGTGCTCTACGGCTTTGGCCGCATCGGCCGCCTGGTGGCGCGGCTCCTGATCGAACAGGCCGGCGGCGGCCACGGCCTGCGGTTGCGTGCCATCGTGGTCCGGCGCGGCTCCGACAACGACCTCACCAAGCGTGCCAGCCTGCTGCGCCGCGACTCGGTGCACGGCTCCTTCGAGGGGACCATCCGGGTGGACACCGAGGCCAACACCATCACGGCCAACGGCGTGCAGATCCAGGTCATCTACTCGGACAACCCCGCCACCATCGACTACACGGCCTACGGCATCAAGGATGCCATCCTGGTGGACAACACCGGCCGCTGGCGCGACGCCGAGGGCCTCGGCCAGCACCTGCTGAGCAAGGGCATTGCCCGGGTCCTGCTGACCGCACCGGGCAAGGGCGACCTGAAGAACATCGTGCACGGCATCAACCACCGTGACATCACCGACTCGGACCGGATCGTGACGGCGGCCTCCTGCACCACCAATGCCATCACCCCGGTCCTGCAGGCCCTCAACGACAGGTACGGCGTGGTCCACGGCCACGTCGAGACGGTCCACTCGTTCACCAACGACCAGAACCTGATCGACAACTTCCACAAGGGCGACCGCCGCGGCCGCTCCGCCGCGCTGAACATGGTGATCACCGAGACCGGTGCCGCCAAGGCCGTGGCCAAGGCGCTGCCCGAACTGCAGGGCAAGCTCACCGGCAGCTCCATCCGGGTCCCCACCCCGGACGTGTCCATGGCCATCCTGAACCTCAACCTGGAACGCGGCACCACCAAGGACGAGGTCAACAACTACCTCCGCGGGATGGCGCTGCACTCGGACCTGCGCAAGCAGATCGACTACATCGACTCCCCCGAGGTGGTCTCCACCGACTTCGTGGGCTCGCGCCACGCCGGCATCGTTGACGGCCTCGCCACCATCTCCAACGACAAGAACCTGGTGCTCTACGTCTGGTACGACAACGAGTTCGGCTACAGCTGCCAGGTGGTCCGCGTTCTGGAGGAAATGGCCGGCGTGAACCGGCCGTCGTTCCCCGCCGCGGATGTCGTTGAGGAGGCCATGTCGGTGCTTGCCGCCGTGGAATCGGCCACTCCTGCGATTTGAGCCGAAACATGAAGATCGGAATCCTCACCAGCGGGGGCGACTGTCCCGGCCTGAATGCGGTGATCCGCGGCGCCGTCCTCAAGGGCATCGCGGTTCACGGCCATGAGTTCGTCGGTTTCCGCGACGGGTGGCGCGGCGTAGTGGAGGGTGACGTCATCGATCTACCCCGCACCATGGTCCGGGGCATCGCCAAGCAGGGCGGCACCATCCTTGGCACGTCCCGGACCAACCCGTTCGAGAACGGCGGCGGCCCTGAGGTCATCAAGGCCCACATGGACCGGCTGGGCATCGACGCCATCATCGCCATCGGCGGTGAGGGGACCCTCGCCGCCGCCCAGCGCCTCACCGACGCCGGCCTGAAGATCGTCGGCGTCCCCAAGACCGTCGACAACGACCTCGACGCCACGGACTACACGTTCGGCTTCGACACCGCCGTGCAGATCGCCACCGAGGCCATCGACCGGTTGCGGACCACCGGCGAGTCCCACCACCGCTGCATGGTCGCAGAAGTGATGGGCCGCCACGTCGGCTGGATCGCGCTGCACTCCGGCATGGCTGCAGGCGCCCACGCCATCCTCATTCCGGAGCAGAAGGTCAGCGTCGTGCAGATCGCCCAGTGGGTGAAGGAAGCACATGCCCGCGGGCGCGCGCCGCTGGTGGTAGTCGCCGAAGGCTTCATGCCGGAGCACATGGAGACCCCGCACTCCGAACGCGGACTGGACACCTTCGGCAGGCCGCGGCTGGGCGGCATCGCCGACCAGCTGGCCCCGGAAATCGAAGCCCGGACCGGCATCGAAACCCGCGCCACCATCCTGGGCCACATCCAACGCGGCGGCGTCCCGTCCGCCTTCGACCGCGTCCTGGCCACCCGCCTTGGCATGGCCGCCGTCCACCTGGTGGTGGAGGGCCTCTGGGGCACCATGGTGGCCCAGAAGGGAACGGACATCGAGCACGTGGGCTTCAAGGCGGCCCTGGGCCAGCTGAAGGTTGTTCCGCAGAAGCGCTACGACGAAGCCGCGGTCCTGTTCGGCTGAGCCCCTGCCGGTCCCCGGCAGGCCTGGCATCAGGCAGCCCTCAGGGCACTAGTCAGCCCCGGGCTCTAGGGCGATCTCAGCCAGGTGGTGCCGCAGACGCGCTGCCACCCTGCCCGCGGCTTCCAGGTCCTCCGGTGCAAGCGCGTCAATGAAGAGTTGGCGGACCAGCCGCAAATGTGATGCCGAGGAGCTGCGGAAGGTCCTGGCGCCGTCGTCCGTCAGTTCAATTTCAGCACCTCTGCTGTCGGAGCCGGACCGGTGGCGGCGGATAAGTCCCCGCTTTTCCATGCGGCCGAGGTGGTGGGACAGCCGGCTTCGCTCCCATCCGATGCCGTCCGCGAGTACCGAGGAGCGCAGCCGGTGTTCGTCGGCTTCGCTGAGGGCCAGAAGTACGGCGTAGTCACCCGGCGACACGTTCATTGACACGTCAATTAAGTGATTGACA
Source organism: Arthrobacter globiformis (assembly GCF_046536215.2). Lineage (GTDB taxonomy): Bacteria > Actinomycetota > Actinomycetes > Actinomycetales > Micrococcaceae > Arthrobacter > Arthrobacter globiformis_E. The sequence continues at coordinate 2,965,955 of NZ_CM143421.1, forward strand.
TGTCAATTAGAGGAGAGTCGTGAGCGAAGTGATCTTTGGCCTGGACACGTTCGGCGACGTGCCCATGGATGACGCCGGGGCACCCGTGAGCCATGCACGGGCCATCCGGCAGCTGCTGGACGAGGCGGTACTCGCAGACCAGCTCGGCGTCGACGCCTTTACGGTGGGTGAGCACCACCGACCTGAATATTCGGTCTCAGCGCCGGAAACCGTCCTGGCGGGCATGGCGACCCGCACCGAACGGATCCGCCTGGGTTCCGGCGTGACGGTACTCAGCTCCGACGATCCCGTACGGGTCTTTCAGCGGTTCGCCACCGTGGATGCGCTCTCCAGCGGCCGCGCCGAGGTGATCCTGGGCCGCGGTTCCTTCACGGAGTCGTTCCCGCTCTTCGGCTACGACCTCAAGGACTACGACATCCTGTTCGAGGAGAAGATTGAACTCTTCGCCCGGCTCCTCCTCGAAAAGCCCGTGACCTGGAGCGGCACCACGCGCGCTCCCCTGGCGGACGCCGATGTGTACCCCAAAACCGAGAGTGGGCTGAAAACCTGGGTCGGCGTCGGAGGCACGCCGCAATCGGTCGTCCGCACGGCCAGATACGGGTTCCCGCTCATGCTGGCCATCATCGGCGGACAGCCAGAACGGTTCATGCCCTTCATCGACCTCTATCAGCGGGCGGCCGGGGAATTCGGGACCACCGCGTGGCCGGTGGGCATGCACTCCCCCGGGTTCATTGCCGATACCGACGACGAAGCAAAGGAAATCTTCTGGCCCCACTACAAGGTGGTCCGGGACCGCATCGGCGCCCTGCGCGGATGGCCCCCCGTCCGGCGAGAGGAATTCGAGGCAGAGACACGGCACGGCTCGATGTACGTCGGCTCACCCGAGACCGTCGCCAAGAGAATCGCCCGTACGGTCGCCGCCCTCGACGTCGGCCGCTTCGACCTCATCTTCACCTCAGGAGCCCAGCCGATCAGCGCCCGCCTGAAGGCCGTGGAACTCTACGGCAGCAAGGTCGTGCCCCTGGTCCGCGAAATGCTCGCAGACGGCGGACGCTCCAGCACGGCCGCCTGACCGCACCTCAAAGAAGGAACACACCATGAACATCGCCCTCTGGGTCATCACCTCGATCCTCGCACTCCTCTTCCTCGCCGTCCTCGCCGCAGGCGTGGCAGCCGGCCGGTTCGGCCCGTTCGGGCTGTAAGGCGGCGGCTCAAGTCGCCTCCCTGCTGTCGGGCACAATGGAAGGCATGACCCACACGACTTTCGCCCTCATCCGCCACGGCCAGACAGACTGGAACGCGCAGCGCCGGCTGCAGGGGTCCAGCGACATTCCGCTGAACGACGTCGGCCGCGGCCAGGCGCGTGACGCCGTCGCCGTGCTGTCCGGGCAGGAGTGGGACACGGTCGTATCTTCGCCGCTGGGTCGCGCGGCGGAGACCGCGGAACTGATCGCCGCCGGCCTGGGGCTCACAGTGAGCCGCCACGTGCCGGAGCTGACGGAGCGCAGCTTCGGCGACGCCGAGGGACTGCAGGCAGGCCCTGAACTGGAGGCCCTGCGCACCCCGGACGGCTTCCGTGGGGCAGAGAGCGACGACGACGCGGCCTCCCGCGGCCTGGCCGCCCTGGAAGCACTGGCCGAGGAGTTCCGCGGGCGCCGCGTTTTGGTCGTAGCGCGCGGCACGCTCCTCCGCCTGGCCCTCAGCCGCGCCACCGGCAGCACCCTGCAAAGCATCGACAACGCCGTGCTCAACCTGGCCCACCACCACGCCGTCGACGGCTGGCAGCTCGAATACTTCAACGGCGAAAAGGTAGCGGCTGCCTCATTCAGCTGAATGGATTTGCGCTGGCTCTGTCCCCGGCGGCCTGACAGGACTACCTTTCTCCTATGGACCGGGCAGGCAGCAGATGCACCGGGCCGCATGAAGGTTTCTACTCAACGAGGAGTGGGACGGGCCATGAAGCCAAGAACCATCGTATTGGGGATCATCGTTCTGTTGCTGGTCGCTGGCGGGGCGGCATTTTTTTACTTCAATAACCAGAGAAGCATGGCTGCTGACTACAATCCGCAGATCACCCCGGCGGACTTCACGACGAAGATCACCAACAAGTACTTCGCGCTCCCAGTCGGCAAGAAGATGACGTACGGCGCCGGCGACAACAGGATCGAGATCGAGATCCTCAAGGAGACGCGGGTCATTGAGGGCGTCGAAACAGTCATCTACCTGGACAAGGAGTTCAAGAACGGGCAGCTTGTCGAGGAGACCAGGGACTACCTCGCGCAGCACAGGAACGGCGACGTGTGGTACTTCGGCGAGGACGTGAACAACTTCAAGGACGGCCAGTTGAAGGATCACTCCGGCAGCTTCATCCACGGCCAGGACGGGGCAAAGGCCGGCATCTGGATGAAGGCCGAGCAGCGCGTGGGCGACACCTACCGGCAGGAGTATTACCGTGGACATGCCGAGGACATGCGGGACACCATAGCCACGGGCCAGACCGTCACCACGAAAATGGGCACCTTTACGGACTGCGTCAAGGTGGACGACTGGACTCCGCTGGAGTTCAATTCACGGGAACACAAGTACTACTGCCCCAAGGTAAGCTCGCTGGTCCTGATCGAGGAACCGAACGGCAGCCGCTCAGAGCTGACGAATATCGAACTGCCCTGAGCCCGCGGCGTGGCGGCCCCGCTCTGGCCCGGCAGTCACGTAAAGCGTATTCTGTAAGCACGCTTTTTTGGGGTGTGAACCGTGGTGATGGTACGCAAAAGCAAGGCATCGCGATCCCATTCGGCCCTGGCAAGGTTGCTGGGGTTCGTAGTCCTCAGTTGCGTCTGCGGCGCCCTCGTTGCCGCGTACTTCGTTCCCCAGCTTGCCGCCGCCGGCGCAGCCGTGAACGGGTCCCTCAACTTCTACAATGGCCTGCCTTCCGACCTTGCCGTGCGTCCGCCGGCGCAAACCACCAGGATCCTGACATCGGACGGCAAACTGATCGCCTCGTTCTATGAGGAAAACCGGGTACGGGTGCCACTGAAGCAGATGTCGCCGTACATCAAAGACGCCGTAGTGGCGATCGAGGACAGCCGCTTTTACGAACACAGCGGCGTCGACCCCGTGGGTGTCCTGCGCGCACTGGTGAGCAACGTCTCCGGCGGGGGCCGGCAAGGCGCGTCCACCCTGACCCAACAGTACGTCACCAACGTGGCCAACGAAGCCAAAGTAACCTCCGGCCGCGAGGATGAGGTGGTCCTGAGCGGGGAGAAGACCATTGGCGACAAGGTCCGGGAAATGAAGCTCGCCATCGAGCTGGAGAAGAAGTTCACCAAAGACCAGATCCTCGAGGGCTACCTGAACATCGTGTTCTTCAACCGCGGCGCCTACGGCATCGAGGCCGCCGCGCAGCATTTCTACAGCGTTCCGGCCAGCAAGCTCAGCCTCCCGCAGGCCGCGCTGCTGGCAGGGCTCGTCAACAGCCCCAGCCTCTACGATCCCGTGACGAACCCGGAGAACTCACTCAAGCGGCGAAACCTGGTCCTGGACGCCATGCTGGCGCAGGGCAAGATCACGAAGAAGAACCACGACGCCGCGGCCGCCTCCGGCGTCGGCCTGAAAATCCGCAGCTCCAAGCAGGGCTGCGCCGCGGCCACCATCGCCCCTTACTTCTGCGATTACGTGTCCCACCTGATCCTGAACAACCGGGCGTACGGCGCCGACACGGAGGCCCGGGAGCAGAAGCTGTTCCGCGGCGGGCTGACCATCACCACGACTCTGGACAGCCGGCTGCAGGCGGCGGCCCAGGCGCAGGTGGATTCCACCGCCGGGGCCAACCAGGGCAAGTGGGGGGCTTCGCTGCTGACGCTCCAGCCCGGCACCGGCAAGATCCTGTCGATGGCGCAGAACACGGTGTTCCTCCCGCTGCCGGGTAAATTCGACACCCAGCTGAACTTCAACGTGGACGCCAAGGACGCCAACGGCAACGACCTCAACGGTGCGGGCGGATTCCAGCCCGGCTCCACCATGAAGCCGTTCACGTTCGCTGAGTGGCTGCACCAGGGACGGAAGATCACCGAAGAGGTGGACGCCACACGCCGGGAGTACCCCCTGGGGTTCGGCTGGCGGGACTCGTGCGCCAGGGTGGTTGGCGGCTACAGCAGCAGGCAACGCGCCGCCGGCCTCGAAACTGCCGACGATCTGCAGAACGCGTCGGAGGGCTACTACCGGAGGATGCCCGCAAACTACGGGCTGTATAACTCCATCAACACGGCCACCTTCGCCGAAGTCGCGCAGCTGGACATCTGCGGCATCCAGAAGATGGTTGACGCCCTGGGCCTGCACAGCGGGCTGGACGGCTCCGGGATCAACATGCACCAGCTGGGCAACGTGCTCGGTGGAACCGCCGTCTCACCGCTCAACCTTGCCACCGCCTTCGCCACCTTCGCCGCCGACGGCCGCTACTGCGCACCGATGGCCATCCTGCGCGTGACCGACTTCTCCGGGCGGGCGCTGGCCAGCCAGCGGCCGGCGTGCCGGACCGCCGTCGAACCGAATATCGCGCGGGGTGTGAACTCGGTCCTGCAGGACGTGCTCAAAAAGGGTTCAGGCGTCTACATCAACCCCAAAGTCCAGAGCAAGGTCCCCGTGGCGGCCAAGACCGGCACCAACAACAGCAACGGTGCCACCTGGGTTCTGGGCTACACCAGCGGCATCGTCACAGCGTCCTTCTTCGGTGATGCCCTGAACGGCCAGAAACGGCCCGGCAGGAACATCACCATCAACGGCAAACACTATGACCGCATTGACGGCTACATGATCGCCGGGCCGCAGTGGGCCAACTACATGCTGAAGGTGGCAAAGATGTATCCGGCCAAACCGTTCCCCAAACCTCCGGCGTCCATGATCGGGAAGGGCGGCAAGTAGCGCCGCCAGGGCAGGCTGAAGACCTACTCGAAGTGCGTCTCGACACCTGATCCGGAGAGCCTGCCCAGGAGTTCCACGGCCACGTCGCGCAGCTTCTGGTTCCGGTTGCTCGAGACCTTGGCCAGGATGTCCATTGCTTCCTTTTGCGAGCACCTGTTCTGCGCCATGATGACGCCGCAGGCAACGTCGATCGCCGTGCGGCTCTGCATGGCTGCCTCAAGGTTCTGCGCCCTGGCCTGGGCGGACCCGATCCGGACAGACAGGTGCAGGGTACGGCTGGCCAGCTCGCCGAACTCAACCGCCCGCTCGAAGAGCTCGGCAGTGAACAGGCCCGGTGCGGGGCCGAAAAAGTTGATTGCCGCGCTGGCGCCTTCGCCGATGTCCAGGGGAACCCCCAGCGTTGTATATACGCCGTGCTCAGCCAGCTGCTTCTGGTATTCCGGCCACCGTTCGTCCGTGTGGACGTCGTCGAGAAGTTCGGGGGCCATGGTGAACAGCGCCCGGATGCAGGGACCGTCGCCCACAGCCTGCTCGATCCGGTCCAGCTCCACCGCCCGGGGGCTGCTGCCGGCAACAGTGGCGGTGTGCCGGTGCCGCTTCAGGGTCACGGCGCATTCGATGCCGGTACCTGCCAGACCGGTGAGTGTGGATGCGGCAAACGTGGCCAGCCCGTAGAGGAAGCCATCAACGCTTTCGGCGCCTATCAGGATGTCCTGCAGCTGCAGGACGGCCGAATCTTCGCTCGCTTCAGTCATTCCACAATGCTAAACGTCAAAAGGCCCGGTTGTTCGGGGAAGCAAAAAATCAAGCGCGCGTCTCAGGCTGCCTGCGGCGTCCCGAAGAGCTCAGCGGCAAGGCGCAGCAGGTGCTCCGGGATGCTGGTGTCTTTGCCCTTGGCATCACGGCCGACGATGACCGCCGGTCCGCGGGCGGCGCCAGCGAGGTCAAGGCCGCAGTCGTGCATGAGCTGGTCGGCGCGGAGGTTGACCGGCAGGTTGGCCGAGGTCCCCTCGGCGTTGAGATAGAGGTGCCAGTCGCCCCGGGCGACGGACTCGAAGTCGCCCCCGAGCAGGTCCTTCAGGCTGTCCGCCCCTTCCACGGGTACGACCCGGAGGGGTTCGCCCAGGCGGGGCGGGACGATCAAGGCGGTATGTGCAGTGTTCATTTTCGGTCACTCTTAATAACAACTGCCGGCAATAACAACTGCCGGCACGCCGGTGTTCCCGTCAGACCGGCGTTTCCCTACGCCGAGGCCTGCTGCCCGGCCTGGACCGGCACCAGCTGCACCTGCACACCGGTCTCCTTGAACAGCGCCACCTGGCCCGGGTCTGCGCCGGAATCGGTCACCAGGGTCCACGGCAGGGCGAGCTTCGCCCAGGCGTGGAAGGGGCGCTTCCCCAGCTTGCCGGAGTCGGCCAGGACGTAAACCGCGTCGCCGCGCCGGGCCATGAGCTCCTTCAGCCGGGTCTGGGCGTGGTCCGCCTCGCAGAGACCGTCGTCGGCGGTGACGGCGTCCGCGCCCAGGAACACCCGGTCAAAGCTCATGCGCTCCAGGGCAGCCTCGGCGAGGGGGCCGACGAACGTCTGGCTGACGCCGCGCAGCCGGCCGCCGAGGCAGTCCACCTGGATGCCTGGCGAGTCGGCGAGCTCCTGCAGGGTGTTGATTCCCGGCGTGGTGACCGACAGGTTTTCCCGGCCGCGCAGGGCGTGCGCCAAGGCACCCACGGTGGAACCGCCGTCGAGCAGGATATTCTCGCCGTCCTTGACCTCGGCGGCGGCCCAGGCCGCGATGGCGTGCTTCTGTTCGTACGCCTCGCCGGTCCGCTGCCGCAGCGACGGTTCGGGGTGCGCGCCGAGCGCCACGGCCCCGCCGTAGGTCCGGGCCAGCTTCCCTTCCTCGTTCAGGACGGCGAGGTCCCGCCGGATGGTGGAGGCGGTGACGAGGAAATGACGCGACAGCTCCTCCACAGACGCCAGCCCGGTGGTGACGGCGAGGTGGTAGATCTCTTCGCGCCTGGCTTTGGCGGTGGTCATCTGTGGCTCTCCTTACACGCTGACCTTTATCGTAGGGCCCGGTCCGTCCCAGGCCTCACAGCGAGGCGCCGCCGCAGATCACGTAGTTCTGGCCCGTGATGGACTTTCCGTGCGGCCCGAGCAGGAAACCGGCGAGCGCCGCGACGTCCTCGGGATCCACCAGCCGGCCGAGCGCCGGCAGCTTCGGCGGGGTGGCCGCCCGGCCGGGGTCGGCCAGCATGGGCGTGTCCGTGGGCCCCGGCGACAGCACGTTCACCGTGATGCCGCGTGGGGCAAGCTCCTGCGCCCACGTCCGGCCCATCCCCATCAGCGCCGCCTTCGTGGCCGCATACTGGCTCTTGCCCGCCGCGCCCGTGGAGGTCCGGCTGCCGATCAGCAGCACCCGGCCGCCGTCGGGCATCCGCGGCACCACCTCGTTGGCGAGCGCGCTGGCAGCCCCCACGTGGACGGCGAACATGCCGGCGAGGGCCTCCGGGTCCAGTTCGCCCAGCGGCCCGGTGCGCTGGTATCCGGCGGCGTGCACCAGCGCGTCGGCGGTGTCAATCCCCGCCGCCGTTTCCGCCAGCGACGCCGGGTCGGACAGGTCCGCGTGCAGCCACCGGAAGCCGGGCCCCAGCGAGGTTTCGCTGCGGCTCAGCCCGGTGACAGTCCAGCCGTCGGCCAGCAGCCACTCTGCGATCGCCTTGCCGATGCCGGAGCTGCAGCCCGTGACCACCGCGTGGCAGGAGCCGGTCACTGCTCGTCTCCTCCCGGCGTCGTGCTGCCCTCATAAGCCCACTGCGGGTCCACGCGGACGTACTTGATGGCCTGCCGGAAGTAGGTGTACGCGATGTTCAGCGCACCGTCCAATCCCTGGTGGATGGACGGGTAGGAGTACTCCCTGTTCAGGCCGTCGCGGGAGTTGTTGGAAAGGCAGTAGCCGTCCCCCACGTCGAGGTTCCGCCGGATGGGCCAGCTGCGCCCCGAATCCTCGGAGATGGCCAGCGTCATGGGCGAGCGCGGCGTCCCCCAGAAGGCGCGCCGCCCGCCGTCGTCCGTTCCGGCGCCGGCTGACGGGTCCGGTTCGGCGAGCTGGCCCTGTTCGGCGGCCAGGCCGTCGTCGTCAATTTCGTCGTAGAGCGAGAGCCGCCGCTCGGTGTTCTCCTCCGCGCGGCTGTGGTTGTAGACCAGCGCCAGGCGGCCGTCGGCGAGCGCCGCGAACTGGATGGAGGAGTTGTTGTTGGGCAGCTCGGTGGGGACGGGCTCGCTCCAGGTGGTGCCGTCGTCGGTGGAGCGGGATTCGTAGATCGAGTCGGCCCAGCGGCTGCGGAAGAGTGCCAGCAGCGAGCCGTCGGCCACGGGCTGGATGTTCATGTGGACGCAGCCCAGGCTGCCCGGCAGGATGTGCTCGCTCCAGGTGGTGCCGCCGTCGTCGGAAATCATCACCGCGCTGTCATCGCTGTTGCCCACCCACTTCTCGCCCGGCGTGGTGATGCAGCGGAAGATCGGGATGATCAGGCGGCCGGACGGCAGCAGCACCGGCAGCTGCCGGACAAAGACGCCGCCCGTTTCGTTGGCGGGGAACAGTGTTTCCACCGGTCCCCACGTGCGGCCGCTGTCGGTTGAAGTACGACGGCGGACCTCCGCCGTGTCCTGGTTGCCCGCCTTTTGCGCGGTGTACAGGAGCCAGAGCTGGTTGCCGGGCGCGGTGAACAGGATCGGGTTCTGCTCGGAGCGGGTGGAGTCGTCCGACAGCTGCTGCGCCGGGGACCACTGGGGGCTACCGGGCTCCAGGGTGGAGAACCAGATGGAGATGTCCGGCACGCCCTCCTGGGTGCCGCCGAACCACACGCAGCCGAGGCGGCCGTCCGGCAGGGTCAGGAGGTTGGCGGCGTGGCTCTGCACGGTGGGCGCCGGCAGGTACGCGAAGTCTGCGCCGTCCGCGCGCTTCACGGCGCCGTCGGGCGTGATGGTGCTGTAGCCGGCGCTGGTGGTCTGCATTCCTCAGCCCTCCGACTTGGCGGCGGCCAGGTGCGCCTTGGCGGCCAGCTCCAGGTGGGTCAGGTCCGACGCGACGGTGGTGAACGTGTAGCCCTGGCGCAGCCGCTGGGCGGCGATCTCGCCCGCGGCGGTGTGGATGCCGGCGGCGATGCCTGCGGAGGCTGCCGCGTCGGCGATGGTTTCCAGCGCCGCGTTGAACTCTGCCTCGATGGCGGGATCGCCCGGGAAGGCGCCGCCGACGGCGATGGCCAGGTCCGAGGGGCCCACGTAGATGCCGTCCAGGCCGGGCGTCGCGCAGATCTCCTTCACGTTGGCCAGCCCCTCGGGCGTCTCGATCATGGCGAAGACCAGGGTGGCGGCGTTGGCTTCGGCGGGCACCGGGCCGATCCGCAGGGCCGAGCGCATGGGCCCGTAGGACCGCCCGCCCAGCGGCGGGTACTTGGCGGCCGCGACGGCCGCGGCGGCGTCGGCCGCGTTGTTGACGAGCGGGACGATCACGCCGACGGCGCCGGCGTCGAGCGCCTTGCCGATCGCGGTGAAGTCGTTGGCCTCGACCCGCACCATGCCGACGGCGGTGTGCCCGGCGTCGATGGCCATCAGGCCGTTCAGCACGCCGGAGTAGCCGAGCAGGCCGTGCTGCGCGTCCAGGGCCACGTAGTCGTAGCCGAGCCGGCTGATGCGTTCGGTTGCCACGGGCGCGTCCAGCACGGCCCAGTAGCCGACGGCCTGCTCACGGGCGCGGACCTTGCGGGCGAATTCGGTTGCGAGTTCAGATGTCATGGGGTGTCTTCTGCCTTAGGTTCGGAAAATCAGCGGGGTGGGCGGGTTATCAGCGGTTGTAGGCCGGCATGGGCCCGCGCAGCCCGGAACCGACGGCGTCGCACGCGGCGGTGACGTCCTCCGGCAGCGGGCCCTTGGCCACGGCGGCGATGTTGGAGCGCAGCTGCTCCACCTTGGAACCCCCGAGCAGCATCGAGCCGACGCCGTCCCGGTAGGCGAGCCAGCGCAGGGACAGCTCGGCGAGGCTGATGCCTGCCCCCTCGGCGATGCCGGCCAGGGCATTGACGGCGTCGAACAGCTGCTTGTCCCAGTAGCGCTGGGTGTACATGGCGGCCAGCTTGGAGTCCCCGAAACGGCCCTCCGACGGCTTGGCCTCGAAGCTGTGCTTGCCCGTAAGCAGGCCGCCGCCCAGCGGGTTGTAGACCATGGTGTGGACCTTGTGGGTGGCGGCGAACTCGAGGTATTCCTCCTCCACCCGCCGCGCCACCAGGTTGTAGAGCTGCTGCGCCACCACGGGGGTGGGCGCGCCCACCTCGCGGGCCGTGTGGATCACGTCGGCGATCTGCCAGGCGGCGAAGTTGGAGACGCCCAGCGCCCCGATCTTTCCTTCTGCCTTGAGCGCAGCCACAGTGGCCAGGGTGTCCTGCAGCGGGGTGGCCCGGTCCGGCTGGTGCAGGTAGAACAGGTCGATGCTGTCCACGCCAAGCCGGCGCAGGCTGCCCTCCACGCTGTTGCGCAGCCCCTGCGGGGACAGCGGCGTGTGCTCGCCGTGGTCCGCGTGCGGCATGCCGGCCTTGGAGGCAAGGATGACCTCGTCGCGGCGGCCCTTGAGCAGGCGGGCGAGCATTTCCTCGGTCACGCCGCCCACGTAGGCGTTGGCCGTGTCGATGGTGGTGATGCCGGCGTCGAGCGCCTCCTCCACCATGCGTCCGGCGGTGGCCTCATCGGCGGTGTCGCCGAACGTCATGGTGCCCAGGACCAGCCGCGAGATGGGAAGCTTCAGTCCTTCCACCGGGGTGCCTTCTGGCTGCTTGCTCATGCGTTAATTCTCCGTGGTTGCAGTATGGGTTGGGTTCGGGGCGGTTGAGGGGCCGGGCCAGGGAGCCTTATCAGGGAGCCGGGTCAGGCGCCCTTCAGGGCCAGTGACCGGACCACGTGGCGGGGCTTGAGGCCGCGCATGGTGGACGGGTCGAGGGCGGCACGGCGGAGCTTGCGGGTGTAGTCCTCCTTGGGCGCGGTGAGCACCTGCGCCGTGGTTCCGTGCTCGACGAGCTTGCCGCGCTGCATGACCATGACGCTATCGCTGATCTCCTGCACCACGCCAAGGTTGTGCGAGATGAACACGTAGGTGATGCCCGTTTCGTCCTGGATGGACTTCAGCAGCCGCAGCACCTGGGCCTGGACGGACACGTCCAGCGCACTCGTGGCCTCATCGCAGACCAGCAGTTCCGGCTTGGAGGCGAGCGCCCGGGCGATGCCGATGCGCTGCCGCTGGCCGCCGGAGAACTCGGCGGGGTGGCGGTCCAGGGACTTGGCCGGCAGGCCCACCTGGTCGATCAGCTTCGCGGCTTCCTTGTGCCGTTCGGCCTTGGACCGCACACCCTGCAGCTTGAGCGGTTCGGCCACGATCTCCTGGGCGGTGAGGTGCGGATCCAGCGAGCCGTACGGGTCCTGGAAGACCATCTGGAACTTGGAGCGCAGCGGCCGCAGTTTCGCCTCGCTGAGCGCGGCGAGGTCCGTGCCGTCCAGTTCGATCCGGCCGCTGGCCGGCGTCACCAGGCGCATCAGTGCCTTGGCCACCGTGGACTTTCCGCAGCCGGATTCACCGACGACGGCGATCGTCTTGCCTTTGTCCACGGAGAAGGAGACGTCGTCCACGGCGCGGAACGTTCCGCCCGGCACGTGGTAGTCCACCACGAGGTTCTCGACGGAGAGGAACGGCTTAGTCATGCTGGCCTCCGGTGCTGGTCAGGGCGGCGTCGCCGGCCGTGCTGGTAGTGGACGTCGTGGATTTCGGGTCGGTGCTGCCGGCCGGGGTTTCGTCCCACGGGCCCAGCACAGGGACCGCTGCCAGCAGGCTGCGGGTGTACTCCGTGGCCGGCTGCTCCACGATCTGCTGGACATCGCCGGACTCAACGAAGGAGCCGTCCTTCATGACGTGGATGCGGTCCGAGATGAGCCGGGCCACGCCGAGGTCGTGCGTGATCATCAGGATGCCGATGCCGCGCTGCTCCTGGAGCTCCAGCAGGAGGTCCAGGATGCCGGCCTGCACGGTGACGTCCAGCGCCGAGGTGGGTTCGTCGGCAACCAGCAGCTGCGGTTCGCTGGCCAGGGCGATCGCGATCAGGACGCGCTGCAGCATGCCGCCGGAGAGCTGGTGGGGGTACTTCTTCAGCTGCACCTCCGGTGTGGGGATGTGCACCTGTTCCAGCAACCGGATGGCGCGGGCGCGGACGGCGTCCTTGTCCTTGGACGCGGCGCCGGCGATCCGGATGGCCTCGGAGAGCTGGCTGCCGATGGAATGCACGGGGCTCAGCGCGGTCATCGGGTCCTGCGGGATGAGCGCGAGGGTCCGGCCGCGGACCTTGTCGATGGCCTTGGGTACGGCCACCACGTCCACGCCGTCGATGCGCACGGTGCCGGACAGCACCGCCAGATCGTCCGGGAGCAAACGGAGGATGCCCATCGCCGTCGTCGATTTGCCCGAACCGGACTCACCGATGATGGTGACCGTCTCGCCGCGGTGGATGCTGAAGTTCACCGAATCCACGGCCCGGATGATGCCGGCGTCGGTGATCAGCTCCACCTGGAAGTCGCGGACCTCCAGGAGGGCCTGCTCTTTATTGGCGTTCATGTCAGGCACCCTTCTTCTTGCGGCGGGGACGGTCGCGGAGGCCGTCGCCCAGCAGGTTCACGCCCACCACCATCAGCACGATCACCAGGCCGGGCAGGGTGACCATCCACCACGAGGTGGTGATGTAGTCCTGGCCGTCGGAGATGATGCGTCCCCAGGTGGCGAACGGCCGCTGGGGGCCGGCGCCGAGGAAGCTGAGCGCGCTCTCGAGTAGGACGGCCTGGGCCAGGAGCAGCAGCACCACGAGGGTTGCCTGTTTGATGACGTTGGGGATGATGTGCTGGATGAGGATCTGGATGCGGTGCAGGCCGAGGATGCGCGCCGCAGAGACGTACGGTTTTTCGCGTTCCACCAGCACCATGGACCTGGTCAGCCTGGCCACTTCGGGCCATTGCGCGATCGCGATGACGAACGTGATCACCGGGATGGACGGGCCGAAGAGTGCCACCACAAGGAGCAGCATCATCAGGAGCGGCAGGGACATCTGGGCTTCGAGGAGGCGCGAGACCACCGTGTCCACCCAGCCGCCGAAGTAGCCGGCGGCGGCACCGAGGATGATGCCGATTGCGCCGGAGACCACCACGGCCAGGATGCCGATGGTCAGGGACACCTGGCCGCCGTGCAGGACGCGGGAGAGCAGGTCGCGGCCCAACTGGTCGGTGCCGAACAGGTGGCCGTCCACCAGCGGGGCGAGCCGGCGGGCGGAGAGGTCCTGGTGGTTGGCGTCCGGCAGCGGAAGCACCTGGGCCAGCAGGATGGGGATGATCACGAGCAGCGTGCAGACGGCGCCGATGCGCAGCTTCCACTTGGCGGCGTTGCGGCGGCGGGTGGCACCGGCCTTCGCCACGAGTTCCTTGGTGACGGCGCTGGGCGAGGGCGTCCGGGACGGTTGTGCGGCGGAGGCCGCCGGTGTTGCGGTGTCGCTGATGCTCATGCTGCTGCCGCCTTTCCAAGACGAACGCGGGGATCAAGAAGCGGGTAAGCGAGGTCGATGACGAGCTGGACGGCCACCGCCAGCAGGGATGTCAGCAGGACGGTCGCCTGGATGAGGGGGTAGTCGCGGGTTTCGAGGGCCCGGACAATGAGGGAGCCGACGCCGGGCCAGGCGAACACGACTTCCACCACCACCACGCCGTTCAGCATGGCCGCGAAGCGGGTGCCCAGGGCGGTGAAGACCGGGATGGCGGAGTTGCCCATGGCATAGCGCCAGGTCAGCGCCGGGCTGCCCACTCCCCTGGACCGCGCCACGGTCAGGTAAGGGGCGGCGAAGTTGGCGGTCATCTCCCGCCGCACCATCCGTGAGATCAGTGCGATCTGCAGGATGGCGATGGTGACGGTGGGGAGGACCAGTCCGCCCCAGGTGGCGAAGCCCGAGGCCGGGAACAGCGGAATCAGGACGGCGAAGCCGGTCAGGAGCATGATGCCGGTCCAGAAGTCCGGCATGGACTGCCCGGCGATGGTGAGGACGTTGACGCCGAGTTCCCGGTTGGTGTCCGGCCGGCGGGCCATCCACACGCCCAGCGGGATGGCGATCACGGCGGTGAGGAGGATGGCGGCGGTGGCGAGGGTGAGCGTGTACGGCATGCGCTCGGCCACCACCTGCATGGCTGGCGCCTGGAAGGAGTAGGAGGTGCCCAGGTTGCCGGTGAACAGCTGCTGCAGGAAGATCCAGTACTGCTCCAGCACGGGCCGGTCCAGGCCGAACTGTTCGCGGACCTTGGCCAGCTGCTCGGTGGTGGCCAGCGGTCCGGCGTAGGACACCGCCGGATCACCGGGAGCGAGGCGGATCAGGATGAAGACCGTGGAGACCGTCAGGAACACGGTCAGCAGGCCTTGGCCCAGCCGCTTGAGGATGTACGTGGTCATGGCTCAGGCCTCCAGCCGGACGTCAACAAGGGGGTAGGAGTTGGTGGGCGCCAGGGCCAGGCCCGCCACGCGCTTCTGGTGGGCCAGCACCGACTTGGGAACGAAGGCCCAGGCGCACGGCCAGGTGTCCCAGATGGCCTTCTGCGCCGTGGCGAGCAGCTGCCCGCGGCGGACGGGATCCACCTCGGAGGAGGCGGCCTGGATCTTGGCCTGGACGTCCGGAATCACGTAGCCCTGGTAGGTGTCGCGGGTTTTTTCCTTTTCCGCGGTGCCGGCGTACATGCCCTGCATCATGGTGATGGCCAGGCCGGTGGGGCTGCTGAAGCCGTTGCCCAGCAGGTCCCAGTCGCCCTGTTTGCCCTGGCGCCAGGCCAGGATGTTGCCGCCCGGCTCGAACTGCTGCAGCTGGGTCTTCACGCCGATGTTGCCGAACATCTCCACCAGTGCCTCCATCACGGAGGTGTCGGAGGCGAACTCGCCGGTTTCCCAGATGATCTTCAGGTTCAGGTCGGTGACGCCGAGGCTCTTCAGCGTGGCCTTGGCCTTTTCCGGATCATAGGTGTAGTTGCCGGTCTTGGCGAAGCCGGTGAGGCTGGACGGGACCACGCCTTCGGCTTCGCTGACCGAATCGACCAGCACGTCCTTGACCAGCGCCCCGCCGTCGACCGCCCAGCTGAGGGCTTCGCGGACGCGGACGTCGGACAGCGGGTGGCTGGACGGCTTGCGGAAGTTGTAGAAGATCTGGTTCAGGCGGAGGCTTGACGCCTCAGCCAGGACGACGCCGGGAAGTCCGGCAAGCTGTTCGCGCGAGTCGGGCGTGATGGAGTCAATGACGTCCACCTCGCCGCTGCGCAGCGCGATAACGCGGCTGGATTCCTCCGGCAGGAAGCGGACTTCGACGTTGTCCACCTTGGGGGCCGGGCCCCAGTAGTTCTCGTTGCGCTTGAGGCTGTAGGTGCCGGCGCCGCGGTTGAACCTGGTTACCACGTACGGGCCGGTGCCCACGCCCTCCTGCAGCTCCTCCGGCTTGTTCTTGGCGGCCGGGCTGATCAGGATCATGCTCATGAGGGAGTCGAGGATGGGAATGGGGTTCTTGGATTCCATCCGGAACGTCCGGTCATCCACCGGCACCACCGTGGGGAATTCGGGGAAGAAGCCGGCGACGAAGGAGCCCTGCACCTGCTGGTACATCTTCAGGGCTGTGGCGACGTCCTCGATCTTTAGCGGCGTGCCATCGGAGTACTTGACGCCTTCGCGCAGCCGCACCGTCCACGCGGTGGGCGAGGTCATCTCGAAGCGGTCCGCGAGGACCAGGATCGGCTTGGTTTCGGGGCCGATGGCGGTCAGGCCCTGCCGCACGGCACGCTGGACGGTGACAGCGGCGTCGAACTGGTTGAGCTTGTTGTCCAGGCTGACGAGGGACCTGTTGAGGGCCAGCGTCAGGGTGCTGGGTCCCGGCAGGCCCGTGGGGCCGGCACACCCGGCCATGGAGCCTGTGCCCAGGAGAAATCCGGCGGCTGCGCCAAACTGCAGGAGGCGGCGCCGTGAGATCTCACTTCCTTGAGGAAGAACGGTCATCGTTGACCTCTCGGTTGAATGGGACGGCTGGCGGCCGGATGGCCTGCGCCGTGTTACATGGATCACTCTGCCACCTCTGCGCGAAATGCGCAACCGCCCTAGCGCAATTCGCGCAACCATGCCATCATGGTGCTACCGACAACCCAAAGAAGGGAGGACGACGTGACTGCAGTCCTCATCCAGGCCGACGACTTTTCCGGCGCAGCAGAAGTAGGGCAATGCTTCGCAGCCCAGGGGCTGGACACGCGGCTCCTCCTGTCCGCGGACGCGAACACCGAAGGCGCCCCGGACGTTGTGGTGGTGGACACCCACTCGCGGGCCGTGGCCCCGGAGTCCGCAGCCGCGGCTTCCGCAGCCGTCTTTGACAGCGCCGCCGCCGCCGACGCAGGCGTCCTGTTCAAGAAAATCGATTCCCTGTGGCGGGGCAACATCGGCCCGGAACTCGCGGCGGTCTCGGCCCTGGGCCACCACGTTGTGGTCGCCGGTGCGCTCCCCCAGCTGAACCGGACCGTCGTAGGCGGCAGGCCCTTTGCCGGCGGTATCCGGCTGGACCGGACGGACCTGTGGCGGGCGGAGGCAGCCGCCCCGCCCGGCGACCTCGCGAAGCTGCTGGGCACCGCGGTACAGCTTGCCGAGCTGCCCATGCTGCGGTCGGGCGGCCTGGCGGCCTTCCTCGCGGAGGCATTTTCCGGCGCTGCTTCCGGCGCCGCCCCCGCCACCGTGATTGTGGACGGCGAGACTTCCGCCGACCTCGAAGCCGTCGCGGACGCGCTCCTGGATGTGGGCTTCAGTGCCGGCGGGCGGCGCATAGTGCTGGCAGGGACCGGGGGCATGGCGCTGCTGCTGGCCACGAAACTGGGCAACAGCTCTGCGCGAAACGCGCAAAAACAGGAGCCGTTCGGCCAGACGACGGTGGGCGGACCCCGGCCGCTGCTGGCCGCCGTCGGCTCCGCCTCGGCAAAGGCCGCGGCGCAGCTGCGGAACCTGGAAGCCGGCGGCTTCACCGCCCTGCGCATCGCGCCGGACGAGCTGAAGCGTCCGGAGGATTTCCGCCCGCGGCTCACCGAGGCGCAGCTGCTGCTGGCGGCAGGCAAACCGGCAGCCGTGACTGTCAGTGCCGGCGTCGTCAATCCGCAAGAGTCGGGCAGGATCGTGCGGAACCTGGCGCGGCTGGCAGCCGGCGCGGCAGCCGGTACCGCAGACCTGATCCTCACCGGCGGCGAAACGGCCCGTGAGGTCCTCGACGCCCTCGGTATCCGCGCGCTGACCCCGCTGGCGTCAGTCCAGCACGGCGCCGTGGTCAGCCTTTCCGACGACGGGCGGCTGGTGGGCACCAAACCCGGCAGCTTCGGCGACAACGACGCCCTCGTCCAGCTTTACTCAGCCATCAAAGACCTCCGGTCTTCCAACAGCACTTCCCATCCCTCCCTCGAACCTGGAGCTCCAATGACATCTGCAGTGAACGCAACCGAACAGGACACCCGGCCCTTTATCGCCGTGACCATGGGCGACGGCGCCGGCGTGGGCCCCGAGGTGACCGTGGGTGCCCTCCTCGACGAAAACGCCTACCGCGACTGCCGCCCGGTCGTCATCGGCGACGTATACCGGCTGCAGCTGGGCGCCAAGGCGCTGGGTGTGGAAGCCAACATCGTCGAGGTTGAATCGGTGGGCGACGCCGTCTTCGAAGCGGGCCGGATCAACGTGATCGACCCCAAGCTGCTTCCGGCCGACCTGCCGTGGGGCCAGGAGTCCGCCGAGGCCGGCAACGCCGCCTACCACTACATCCGGATCGCCTGCGAGCTGGGCATGGCCGGCCAGGTCCAGGGCATCTGCACGGCACCCCTGAACAAGGCAGCGCTGCACAAGGCGGGCCATATCTACCCGGGCCACACGGAGCTGCTGGCGCACTTCATGGGCATCGAGGAAGTGTCCATGATGCTGTCCACGCCGAAGGTCAAGGTCATCCACGTCACCACGCACATCGGCCTCATCGATGCCATCAACAGGATTGAGCCCGGCCTGGTGGAGCGGACCGTGCGCCGCGGCCACAGCGCCATGCAGCGCGCCGGCATCGCCACCCCGAAGATCGGCGTGTGCGCGATCAACCCGCACGCCGGCGAAAACGGCCTGTTCGGCTACGGCGAGGAGGCCGAGAAGATCACCCCGGCCATCGAGAAGCTGCAGGCCGACGGCATCGACGCCCGCGGACCCCTCCCGGCGGACACGGCGTTCTTTCTGGCCGGGCGCGGCGACTACGACCTCATCGTGGCGATGTACCACGACCAGGGCCACGGCCCCATCAAGGTCCTCGGCATCGAGGCAGGCGTCAACATCACCGTGGGCCTGCCCGTCATCCGCACGTCCGTGGACCACGGCACGGCCTTCGACATCGCGGGCAAGGGCATCGTGGACGTGCGCAGCATGATCGAGGCGCTGCGCCAGGCGGCCGAGATGTCGCCCAGCCCCGCGGCCTGAGTGCTTCAGGAGATCTGCAGGCCGCCGTTGATGTCGTAGGTCGCGGCGGTGATGTAGCCGGCGTCCTCCCCCATCAGGAACGCCATGAGGGCGGCGATGTCGCGGACCGTGCCCACGCGGCCCATCAGGATGTCCCGGGACATGTCCGCCTTGCGTTCGTCGGTGAGGGTGCCGCCCATGATGTCGGTGTCCACGGGGCCGGGGGCGATGCAGTTGACGGTGATGTTGTGCTGGCCCATCTCCCGCGCGAGCGCCCGGGTGAACCCGATGATGGCCGCCTTCGAGGCGCTGTACGCCACCTTGGAGTAGGTGCCCCCGCCGCGTTGGGCGGAGATGGAGGACACGCTGACCACCCGGCCGAGCCTGCGCTCGATCATGCCGCGGAGCACGCGCTGGGTGACCAGGAACGTGCCGGTCATGTTGATCCGGAAGACCCGTTCCCATGCCTCCAGCGTCTCGTCCATGAACTCGGTGGGCGAGCTGATGCCGGCGAGGTTCGCGAGCGCCACGATGGGCGGCATGTTGGCCTCCACCTCGTCGATGGCGGCGTTCACGGTGGCCTGGTCCGAGACGTCGGCGCCCACGCCCCTGGCCAGGACGCCGTACACGGAGGAAATGTCCTCCGCCGCGCGCCGGGCGGCGTCGCCGTCGATGTCGAGGATGGCCACGGACCAGCCCTCGCTGGCGAGCATTTCCGCCGTCGCCCGGCCAATGCCCCGTGCAGAAGCGGCCCCGGTCAGCACCGCGGTGCGTTCGGCCGGGAACGTGTCGTGGTGCGTCATTTCTGTGATCCCCTCTTGGTGCGTGTTGTTGTTGGTACTCGCGTCGTCAGTACTTCGTATCACCGAACTCGTCAGCGGCCACGGCTTCCTCACCCACCGCAGCGTGCGTGCCCGGCTTCACGTGCCCCTCGGGACGCTTGCGGGCGTACAGGTAGGTGGCGACGGCGGTGACAGCGAGGCAGGCGGCCAGGAAGAGCAGGCCGGAACGGTTGTCGCCGCTGGCATCATTGAGCACGCCCACGATGTACGGCGCCACAAAGCCGCCCAGGTTACCCAGTGAGTTGACCATGGCGAGGCCGGCAGCGGCGGCGGCTCCCACCAGCGCCGTGGACGGCATCGCCAGGAACGGTGCGATGGCGGAGTAGATGCCCATGGCCGCGAGGGTCAGGGCGATCATGGCCAGGATGGCGTTGACCTGCACCAGGCTGCCGGCAGCCACCAGGCCGACGGCGGCCATCACCATGCTGATGCTGGCGTGCAGCACGCGGTTGCCGGTGCGGTCGGAACGCCGGCCCCAGTAGTACACAAACACCGCGGCGATGGTGTACGGGATGGCGACGATGAAGCCCACCTGGGTGGTGTTGAACTTGCCGAGGGCGGCGACGATGGTGGGCATCCACAGGCCCAGGCCGTAGATGCCGCAGACCAGGCCGAAGTACAGCGCCGAGTATGCGATGGTGCGGGGATCCTTCAGGCCGGCGAGGAAGTGGTGCGGCTGGCCCTTTTGCTTGTGGGCGAGTTCCTCGTCCATGGTCCGGGTGAGCCATTCCCGCTCGTCCGCGGCGAGCCAGTGCGCGTGGCTTGGCTTGTCCGTCATGAGCACGGGGGTGAGCAGGCCGAGGAGGATGGCCGGGATCCCTTCGATGATGTACAGCCACTGCCACCCGTGCAGCCCGGCGACGCCTTCCATCTGGAGCAGCAGGCCGGACACGGGTGCGCCGAGGGCGTTGGAGACGGGCTGGGCGAGGATGAAGATGCCCAGCACCAGCACGCGCTGCGGGGCGGGGAACCACAGGGTCAGGTAGAAGAGGATGGCGGGGAAGAAGCCGGCCTCGGCCGCACCGAGCAGGAAGCGGATGACGTAGAAGGTGGTCTCCCCGTTCACCAGTGCCATGGCGGTGGCGAAGATGCCCCAGGAGATCAGGATGCGGGCGATCCACTTCCGCGCGCCGAACCGGTACATGCCGGCATTGCTGGGGATCTCCAGCAGCGCGTAGCCGATGAAGAACATGCCCGCACCGAGGCCGTAGGCCGCGGCGCTGAGGCCGATGTCCGCACTCATGGTCAGCTTGGCGAAACCGACGTTGTTCCGGTCCAGGTACGCCACGAAGTAGAGCAGCACGATGAGCGGCATGAGGCGGCCGCGCACTTTTCTCAGGGTCCGGTGGCCCAGTTCGTCCAGGTGGTTCGCCGGATTCATAGCGGTCATGGTGCACCTCGCAAGGAGAGACGGGTCCGCCCGGGTTCCGCGACGGAACAATTAAGGTGTACCACTCCGTCCATGCATAGTCATTATGCTTACTAAATTCTTAAGCAAGGGTCCGCGCCGCTAATTCCTGCTGTTCAGCCACTCCAGGAGCCGGTCCAGCGGCCAGGTGGTGATGATCCGTTCGGCCGGAACACCGTTGCGTTCGGCCCGTTCGGCGCCGTACTGCAGGAAGTCGAGCTGGCCCGGGGCATGGGCGTCGCTGTCGATGCTGAACAGGCAGCCGGCCGCGAGCGCCAGCTGCATCAGGTTGTCCGGCGGGTCCTGCCGTTCCGGCCGGGAGTTGATTTCGACGGCGACATTGGCTTCAGCGCACGCCGCAAAGACCCGCTCGGCATCGAATTCAGACTCGGGACGGGTCCCGCGCGACCCCTGCAGCAGGCGGCCGGTGCAATGGCCCAGCACATTGGTGTGGGGATCGGAGATGCCGCCGAGCATCCGCTCGGTCATGGTGCGCCGGTCCGAGCGGAGCTTGGAGTGCACGCTGGCCACCACCACGTCCAGCCGGTCCAGCATCTCCGGCGTCTGGTCCAGCTCGCCGTTTTCCAGGATGTCCACCTCGATGCCGGACAGCAGCCGGAAGCCGCCGTCGGCATCGCCGTTCAGCCCTGCCACCACATCCAGCTGCTCACTGAGCCGCTCGGCGCTCAGCCCGTTGGCGATTTTGAGGTTCGGCGAGTGGTCCGTCAGGGCGAGGTATTCCCGGCCCAGGTGCCGGGCGGCACCGGCCATCAGCTCCGGCGGGGAACCGCCGTCGGACCAGTCGCTGTGGCTGTGCAGGTCGCCGCGGAGCAGCGGGCGCAGCCCGTCTCCCCCGGCGGCGAGCGGTTTAGCGCCGCCCTGCCGCAGCTTTTCCAGGTACTCCGGGACGTCGCCGTCCACAGCCTGCCGGATCACGGTGAAGGTGGTGTCCCCGATCCCCTTCGTCCGCTTGAGCCGGCCGTCCCGGGCGCGCTCCGCCACCTCGTCCGGCGTCAGTCCCCCGATGACGCCGGCCGCCTTCCGGAAGGCCTGGACCTTGAACGTCGGCGCTGCGGAGCGCTCGAGCCAGAAGGCGATCTCGTTGAGGGCGTCGGCGGCGTCCATTCTGCTCCTTTTCCGGCGGCGGCGGTTTCAGTCCTGGTGCAGCTGGATGTAGTTGCCGCAGCCGTCGTCGAACACTGCGGAGATTCCGGACGGGTCCTCGGCGGGCTCGCCGCGGAACCGGACGCCGGCGGAGGCCAGCCGCTCATACTCGGCCCGGACGTCCGGTGCGCCAAAGACGATGGCGGGGATCCCGGCGTCGTACAGTCCCTTGCTGTAGGCGGAGGCGATGGGGTTGTCGCTGGGCTCCAGCAGCAGGCCCACGGTGCCGGCCGCACCGGGGTCCTTGACGATGAAGAGGTTGTGCTCGGGCATGGCCATGAGAGTGTCGAAGCCGAGGGTCTCCGTGTAGAAGGAGTGCGCAGCGGCAGGGTCCTGGACGTGGATGCTGCACATTTTGAGTCGCATGCCGCCTACGCTACGCCGCACCGCCGCCGCTGCAAACCCGGCCCAATGACCGTAGCTGCACCCATTGACCGGGGCTTCCGCAGGGGCTGCAATTTAAGTGCGGCCCGAATTGCCGGGCAGCGCCCGTCCTTGGGAGGTGCAGTGGTGCCCGCAGTTTCCGAAGCCGCCCCCTTGGGGCTGCTGCAGCTGGTCCTCTGGAGCGCAGTGCTGGTGGCCGCCGTCGCCTGCACGGTTTTCGTGGTGCGCCACCATTTAAGGACGTCCGACGGCGACAGTTCAGATCTGCTCTTCTGGGACCTTTTCGGCGGCGCAGTGGTGATCGCCCCGGCGCTGCTCATTCCCGCGGTGGCTTCGCCGCCGGCCGGCCTGGCGCTGGCCGCCGTGGCGGGGCTAAGCGGCATCGCCGCCTACCGCAGCAGCCCTGCGGTGCTTTCCTGGCACGACGCCCGGCGGCAGCGCCGGGTGGACGGCCCGCGGTGCCGGGCGGCCGCCGTCGTGCATGAGGAAATCATGGGACGCTGGGCGCGCTACGAACTCGACCCCGCACTGGCCATCAGCTACCCGGACCTGGCGGACGTCCGGCGGCCCGAAACCGCTGCGTTTGTGAAGGCCCTGCGGGAGGCCGAGACGCTGAAAACCCTTGCCTCTCCTGAGTATCCGCACGCAGTCGATCGCCTCGGCCGGGCGCTGGACTGCGCGGAAACCGCCGCGGGAGTCCCGGCAACTCTGCGGCCTGCCGTGGGGAAATCCTGACCGGCGATACCGCTGCCAAGGTGGAGGCGGCCGTCAAGGCCGCCCAGCCCGGCGCCACCATTGGACGCCACCCGTGCCACGGTGCTTCTTCATGCGAACTTCGCGGTCACGGGCACGCAGGAAGACTTCGGCGGTCCCGGCGGCCGCGGAGGACCGCAGGGCTCTGGCGACGCCATCGCCAACAGCTAGCGGCAGCCGATGGAACGGCCCGCTGTGTCCCCCGGGTTGCAGCGGGCCGGTTGGAGGGCGCGGCCTTAGGATGGGGCCATGTCAACATACTCAGTGACGCGCAGCACAGTGATCCCTGCCCCCGCCAAGGATGTGTTTCCGCTGGTCAACAGCTTCCGCGAGTGGCCCAAGTGGTCGCCGTGGGAGACCGTCGATCCTGACATGAAGCGCACCTACTCGGGCGCGGAATCCGGCGCCGGTGCCAGGTACGCCTGGAGCGGCAACCGCAAGGCGGGCGCCGGCAACATGGAAATTGTCGAGGCGCAGGAGCCGGACGTGATCAGGATCCGGCTGGAGTTCACCAAGCCGTTCCCAGGCGTGAACCCCACCATCTTCACGTTCGTTCCGGAGGGCGGCGGCACCCGTGTGACCTGGGCCATGACCGGCGAGCACAAGGGCATCGGCAAGGTCTTTGCAGTGTTCATGAACATGGACAAGTTGGTGGGCGGTGACTTCGAGAAGGGCCTGGCTTCGCTGGCCACTGCGGCCGGGACCAGGCAGGCGTAGTTCCGCTGCCCCGGTCCTGGGTTCCTTGCCCGGCACTGGTTGGGCCTTGTTCGGCGGGCTTTTTTCCGGAAAGGTAATAAGCACCCTTAGCAGTTCCGGAATCGCAAAGGAGAAACGCCATGCAGATCGACAAGTCCCAGATCCTCGAATTCCTCAGGTCCCAGGGCGACAACGACAAGGCCGCCCAGGCCGATTCGCAGCTGCCCGACCAGGTGGACACGGACCAGCACTCCGGGCTGCTCTCCCAGCTCGGCATCAACCCCGCCGACCTGCTGGGCAAGCTTCCGGGCGGGCTGGGCGACAAGCTTGGGGGCCTCGGGCTGTAGCAGGGCCGCAGTACTGAAGAGGCGGGCCCGCTTTTGGGGCCCGTCTTTTCTGTGTGCCCGTCTTTTCCGCCTGCGCAGCCTTTTCTGTCTGCCTGGTCGCTGGCTTATCGTCTAAACAGAGCCGCGACCGGCTTACGGACACCAACCCCGCGGAGGAGCAGGACGCATGAAGCCAGCAGCTGCGCCGCGGCAGCGTCGCCTCCGGCAGGATTCAATCCGCAACCAGCAGGAACTCGTTGTGGCTGTCGGCGAACTTCTCCGTGAGGATCCGGATTCGGCAACAATGCCCGCCGTGGCCGAACGCGCAGGACTCTCTCTCGCGACTGCCTACCGGTACTTTCCTACGCTCGATGAGCTGCACCGCAAGTTCATGCTGAGCGTCATCGACGAGCTTTACGAGTCCACGAAGACCCTGGAAAGCAGCGGAATGGACCTCTTCAAGGACACCATGGCGCAATGGCTCAGGGTGGTGGCGGAATACGGCCCCGCCATGGTCCTTGTCCGCTCCCGCGAAGGGTTCCTGACAAGGCTGCAGGCGGGCGAACCCCACGCCCGCGCCCTGGAACGGGTCTGGGGACCGCCCGTCCGTCAGCTGCTCGAGGAAGCCAACATCGACGGAAGCCAGCTTCCTTACGCACTGTCCCTGTTCAACGCCCTGTTCAACTCCAGGGAGATCATGGATTTCCGGGCTGTGGAAGGCATGCCGGACGAGCAACTCGTGCAGCGGTGCAGCCGCCTGTACTGGAGCGCCCTGCAGGGACTGCGCACCAACGAAGCCACTAAATAACACTGTAGTCTTAGATAAGAGCCGGGTGCCCGGCGTCGTAATAGCTGATAAAGACGATTGAGGACAGCGGCTTGGACGGAGTCTTAAAGGGATTCTTTGTGGTGGGCATGGTCCTGCTCGTCGGCTACATTCTGGCCAGGACGAACGCCCTCGGGCCGCACGGAACGAAGGTCCTGTCCACCCTGACGTTCATGGTGGGGCTGCCAAGCCTGATGTTCTCCACGATCGCCTCCCGGCACATCTCCGAAGTGCTCAGCCAGACAGGCCTCATCTCCGTCGTGACGGCACTGTGCTGCATGGCGCTGTTCGCGCTAAGCGGGGCGATCGGCAGGTGGGGCGTCCGGCGCACCACGGTCGGCGCGCTGGCCACGGGAATCGTCAATTCCACTAACCTCGGCGTTCCGCTGTCCCTCTACATCCTGGGGAGTGCCACCTTCGTCACCCCGATCATGCTGTTTCAGCTGGCGCTGGTGACCCCTGTGGCGCTGACCATCCTGGACCTGACCGATCCTGCCGGGAAACGGGCCTCTGTGTGGAGCATCCTGTCCACCCCACTGCGCAACCCTGTCACGGTGGCGGCCATTCTCGGCGTCATCGTCAGCGCGGCCGGGATTGAACTTCCTGCCCTGGTGCTGGATCCGTTGAAGCTGGTGGCCCAGCTGACGGTGCCCCTGATGCTGATCATCTTCGGCATGTCACTCCACGGCCTGTCTCCGCGGCAGGGCACGTTGGACCGCGTCCCGACGCTGTTCGCGGTGATTCTCAAGTCGGCCGTCCAGCCGTTGCTCGCCTGGCTGCTGGCCGTGTTCGTGTTCCGGCTCGATACCTTCAGCACCTTCGTCGTCACGGCCTGCGCGATCCTTCCCACCGGCCAGAACGTGGTCCTCTACGCCGTCCGGTACGGTGTGGGCCAGAACCTTGCGCAGACCACGGCGGTAGTTACATCGGCCCTGGCCATCCCGCTGCTTCTGGGCGCGGCCTGGATGTTTGGCTGATTCCGGCGCAGGCTACTGACGGCGGGCGCCTCCCCGGAATAGACTGCGCCATGGACTTCGTGAACAGTGATGCGTCTTCGCTGGATCCCTTCCCGCAGTACGAACGGATGCGGGAATCCGCCCCCGTCTACCACGACGAGCAATCCGGAAGCTGGCATGTCTACAGGTACGACGACGTCCAGCGGGTTTTGTCCGAACACGGCACCTTCTCTTCGAGAATGGGCGGCGACGATCCATCCGAGACGGGCCAGTTGTTTGCGGCGAGCCTGATCACGGCCGATCCGCCCCGGCACCGGCAGCTGCGCTCCCTGGTGACCCAGGCGTTTACCCCGAAGGCAGTGGACGGGCTCGCCCCGCGCATCTCGGCACTGACGGAGGAGCTGCTGGACGGGATCGAGTCCAAAGGATCCGCCGACCTCATCGCCGAGCTGGCCTACCCCCTCCCGGTGATCGTCATCGCCGAGCTCATGGGCATCCCCGCCGAGGACCGCGACCGCTTCAAAAACTGGTCCGATGTCATCGTCAGCCAGACGCAGTCCGGAGCCCGGACTGCCGACCACAGCACCACGAACCGGGAGATGGCCGAGTACTTCCTCGCCCTCATCGAGCACCGCAGGAGACAGCCCGGGAATGACCTGATCAGCAGCCTGCTGGTGGCCGAGATCGACGGGCAGAAGCTGAGCGTTCCCGAGCTGCTGGGCTTCTGCAGCCTGCTCCTGGTGGCCGGCAATGAGACCACCACCAACCTGATCGGCAACGCGGTCCTGTGTTTCACCGAGGCCCCCGGAACGATGGAACGGCTCCGCGCGGAACCGGCACTGCTCCCCCAGGCCATCGAAGAGGTGCTCCGCTACCGTTCCCCCGTCCAGTCGATGTACCGGGTCACCGCCGGCGAGACAACGCTGGGCGGCCTTCAGGTTCCGGCCGGCGCCCCACTGGTTGCCTGGATCGGTTCGGCAAACCGCGATACGCGCCAATTCCAGCGTCCCGAACACTTCGACGTGGAGCGGACGCCAAACCGGCATCTCGCCTTCGGTCACGGCATTCACTTCTGCCTCGGTGCCCCGCTGGCCAGGCTCGAAGCCAGGGTGGCGCTGCAGTCCGTTCTGGAGCGGCTCCCCGGGCTGGCCCTCACGCCGGGAGCCCACCTCGAACGGATGGACAGCACCATCGTGTACGGGGTCAAGGAGCTGCCTGTCAGCTGGCAGTCCGCCAGGGAGCAGCAGTGACCACGCTGAGAGGCGACGCACCCGGAGTGCTGCAGGCCTACTACCGGATCCTCGGTGCAGGAATCGAGGCCTACGATCCGGGCGGCGAATTTCGGACGCTCCTCGCGGACGGCCTGGAGTTCGAAGGTCCGCTGGCCGGCAAACGCACAGGCGCGGGAGGCTTTTGTCAGGGGGTCAAGGGTTTCATCGCCAACGTCTCAGACATTGATGTCATCCAGGAAGTCCACGGCTTGGACGGGTCGGCGATCCTTTACGACGCGCGGATGCCCGGCGGGACAGTGCGGTTCGCCGAATTCTTCAGCATCAGCGACGGCAAAATTACTGCTCTGCGGTTGCATTACGACGCCGCGGACTACACCCAAAAGGGCGGCCGCTGAAAACACAGGTCAGCCTGGCCTCTTGACCTCGGCCGCCGGCGGAACCGATGCTTGTTTCTTCGTTCTGTCACCGCGCGAGGAAGGCCGATGATGTCCGCTACTCGATCTTTTCTGTCCAAATTCCGATGGCTTCCGGCGCTGGCCGCCACCGCCATACTGATGCTTCAGGCCGTTCCGGCCGAGGCCGCCCCCAATGCGTCTGTCGGCAATGACGTCTCGTGGCCCCAGTGCGGCAAGGCCCTGCCGAAGGGGCAGGCCTTCGGCATTGTGGGGGTCAACAACGGCCTGGCAAACACCACGAACCCGTGCCTGGCCACCCAGCTGACATGGGCCGGGTCCTCGTCGGGCACCACGGGCCAACCGAAGGTGCAGCTGTACGTCAACACCGCCAACCCGGGACTGGCCGGCAGCTGGTGGCCCACCAGCAACACCTATGCCGGAACCAAGGTCTTCAACCCGTACGGCGACTGCAAGGCGAACGACGTCGGTCCTGCCTGCTCCTACATGTACGGCTGGGCCAAGGCCTACGACGACGCGAACATCCGCGGCGTCAGCAACCCCTCCAGCTACACCTGGTGGCTGGATGTGGAAACGGGGAACTCCTGGTCCGGCGACAAGGTGGCCAACCGGGCGGACCTGGAGGGAATGGTCGCCTTCTTCGGCAGCATCAACGCGAAGACGGGCATCTACTCCACCGCCACGCAGTGGTCGCAGATCGCCGGCGCCGTCCCGTCCGCCAGCCCGCTGTACACACTGCCCAGCTGGCTGGCCGGGGCACGGACCCTGACCGCGGCCAGCCGCAACTGCTCGGGCGCGCCGCTGACCGGTGGCGGCACAGTCTCGCTCACGCAGTACGTCTCCGGCGGCTTCGACTACGACTACTCCTGCATCTGACCCTGCAGGGAGACTCCACCAAGTAACAGCAACGCGGGGTCAGATATCGCCGCTTCCGAGGCCCGGATTGGGCGATAAGTGACCCCGCGTTGCTGTAAGGCTCAGCCGCCGAGGGCTGCCTGCTCCATCTGGCACTGCTCCGCCTGACGCTGCCTCGCCTGGCGCTGCTCCTCGAGGTAGGCAAAGAGCTGCCGCAGGCCGAAGGTCCACTCCGGCAGCTCCTCCGCGGCACCCACGGTGTTGATGAGGGCGCCGAGGTGGCGGCTGCGGATGGTCACCACGTCCCCGTGCTTGTGCGTGAACCCCTGGCCGGGCTCGTCGCGGTCCTGGGTCGGCGCGAACAGCGTGCCCGTGAACAGGGCGAAGCCGTCCGGATACTGGTGGTGCCTGCCGCGGGTGGCCGCCACGAGCTCCTCGAAGGGCCTGCTGATCCTCGCCAGCGTGTTCCGCCCCTCGAGCAGGTAGCCGTCCGGGCCCTCGACGCGCAGCAGGATCTCCTCCGCGCGCAGCGTATCCAGGGTGAAGGCGCCGTCGAAAAGCCTGATCAGCGGCCCCAGCGCGCTGGACGCATTGTTGTCCTTGGCCTTGCCCAGCAGCAGGGCGCTGCGGCCCTCGACGTCGCGCAGGTTGACGTCGTTGCCGAGCGTGGCGCCCACTACCTCGCCGCGGGACGTGGCAATCAGGACCAGTTCAGGCTCCGGGTTGTTCCACGACGAGAACACCGGAATCCCGATGCCCGCGCCCAGGCCCACCGAGGACAGCACCGGCGCCTTCGTGAACACCTCCGGGTCCGGCCCGATGCCCACCTCGAGGTACTGCGACCACAGGCCCTCGGCAATCAGCACCCGCTTGGCCTCCGCCGCCTCCGCGGACCCGGGCCGGACCGCTGCGATGCTTCCGCCGAGCGCCTTCCCGACAAGCTCGCGCATCTCGGCCGCCCGCCCGGCGTCACCGGCGCACCGTTCCTCGATCACGCGCTCGATCATGCTGTCCACGAAGGTCACGCCGCAGGCCTTGATCACCTGCAGGTCAACCGGGGCGAGCAGGTGCGGGCGCGCCGTGTCGCCCGCCAGCGAAGCGGCGACGACGTCGGCCGTCGCCCACCGCTGCCCCGCCGCCGGGTCAAGGAGTGCCGCCCGGACCGCGGCGGCCGGATCAGCCAGTTCGAGGAGTTCCGACACAGTGCCGGCTAGACCGGTCAGGTCGACGGCGGAGTCCCCGCTGAGTGCCACCACGCGGGGACCGCCGGTGGCGGGGTCCCAGATCCGGCCAACCAGCAGCGCCTGGCCGGCATCGTCCGGCAGGACAGAATTCAGCGGCGACCCGGTCACGGCCGGCCCCCGGTCGCCGCACCAGCACCGGCACCGGCGTCGGACGGCCGGTGCCAGACGCCGTCCACCCGCTGCGGAACGTGCCACGGATTGCCGTCCCGCAGCGGCTCCGGCAGGCGGCCGGCGGGGAACGACTGGTAAGCCACCGGCCGCAGAAAGCGCCGGATGGCGGCGGTCCCCACGGACGTGGTGGCCGCCGTCGTGGCCGGATAAGGGCCGCCGTGGTTCTGGGCGTAGCTGACGGTGACCCCGGTGGGCCAGCCGTTCCACAGCACCCTGCCACTGATGTCGGTGAGCCGGGCGGCGAGCCCGGCGACGTCGTCGTGCTCTTCGGCCTGCAGTGTAGTGGTGAGCTGCCCCTCGAGCAGCTCGGCGAGGCCCGGAAGCTCAGCCTCGTCCGCGTACTCAACCACCAGACTGGCCGGGCCGAACATCTCCTGCCGCAGGATGCCGGGATCGCTGCGCACCGCGTCGGCCGTGGTGCGCAGGACGGTGGGCGCCGGGGCCGCCGCGAAGTCGCCCTCGAGCAGCACGTCTACCCCGCTGCTGGCGCTGAGGCGGCGGACCGCGTCGGCGTAGCCGGCGTGCAGCCGTTCGCTGAGCAGCTGCGCCGGAGCGAAATCCGCGAGGGCCCCGGCGAGGGTGTTTTGGAGCTTCCCGGCCTGTGCGGCGGATCCGGCGGCGGGAACGAACAGCAGCCCCGGTTTGGTGCAGAACTGGCCCATGCCGAGGGTGAAGGATGCCGCGTAGCCGGTGAGGATCTCCTCGCGGCGGGCCTTCCACGCGTTCGGCGTGACAAAGACGGCGTTGATGCCGCCCAGTTCGCCGAAGAACGGGATGGGTTCGGGCCGCGCTGCGGCGCGGTCCAG
This sequence comes from Arthrobacter globiformis, assembly GCF_046536215.2. Taxonomy (GTDB): domain Bacteria; phylum Actinomycetota; class Actinomycetes; order Actinomycetales; family Micrococcaceae; genus Arthrobacter; species Arthrobacter globiformis_E. Next base: position 2,996,494 of record NZ_CM143421.1, read on the forward strand.
CAGTGCCCGGCCGCCCGCCGTCGAACCCGTGAAGCCGATGGCTTTCACCAGCGGATGGTCCACCAGCGCCTCGGCGGCCCGCCGTCCGGAAACCAGGGAGAGGAGGCCCGACGGCGCCCCGGCGGCTTCCAGCGCGGACGTCACCGTTTCGGCGGTGCGGACCGCGAGCTCCCGGTGGCCGTCGTGCGCCTTGTGCACGACGGCGCAGCCGGCGGCGAGCGCCGACGCGCTGTCACCGCCCATCACACTGAACGCGAAGGGGAAGTTGGACGCGCCGAAGACACCCACGACGCCAAGCGGGACGTTGTAGCGCCGCAGGTCCGGGCGGGGACCCATGCCCCAGCCGGGGTCGGCATGGTCAATCGTGGCGTCGAAGTGCTCGCCCTGCAGGATCTCGGCCGCGAAGAGCCGGAGCTGGAAGACTGTGCGCTTGAGCTCCCCCTCAAGCCGGGGAACGCCCAGGTGGGTTTCCCGGGCGGCGATGCCCACCAGGGTTGCGGCGTCCTGCTCCAGCCCGGCGGCCACGGCCTCCAGCCAGCCGGCCCGGGTGGCCGGTGCCGCGGTCCGGCCGCCCTCGAAGGCGGACTGCGCTGCCTCGACGGCCTCGTTCAGTTCGTCGACAGTGGTGGCGTCAGCGATGACCGCAGTGCTTGCGCCGGTCATCGGGCGGCACCGGCGGGAGCGAGGGCCGCGCCAGTGACCGCGGCGCGGGTGCCCACTTCCTGCCAGCCGGATCCCGCGGGGAATTCCCAGCGGGTGCGGGAGGCGCTGAGCATCTCGGCCCCGGTGCCGGGAAGAACGGGCGCGGCGTAGCGTCCGCCGATGATCCGGACCGGCTCCGCGAAGTGCTCGTGCAGGTGGTCGACGTACTCGATCATGCGGCCTTCCTGGCTGCCGCTGACCGCTGCGTAATCGAAGAACGAGAAGTGCTGGACCAGTTCGCACAGGCCCACTCCGCCGGCGTGCGGGCAGACCGGGACGCCGAACTTGGCCGCGAGCAGGAGGTTGGCGATGTTCTCGTTGACGCCGCCCACGCGGGTGGAGTCGAGCTGCAGGACGTCGATGGCGCCGGCCTGCAGCAGCTGCTTGAACACGATGCGGCTGGCGACGGCCTCACCGGTGGCCACCCGGACCGGCGCGACGCCCTTCCGGATGTCGGCATGGCCCAGGATGTCATCGGTGCTGGTGGGCTCCTCGATCCAGTAGGGGTTGAATTCGGCGAGCTCGTTGACCCAGCTGATGGCCTCGGAGACCTCCCAGCGCTGGTTGGCGTCAATCGCGATGGGCAGGTCGCCCACGGCTTCGCGGGCGAGGGCCATGCGGCGGCGGTCGTCGCTGATGTCGCCGCCCACTTTGAGCTTGATCATGGAGAAGCCGTCGGCGGCGGCCTCCTTGCTCAGCCGGACCAGCTTCTCGTCGCTGTAGCCGAGCCAGCCGGGCGAGGTGGTGTAGGCCGGGAACCCGTCCGCCTTCAGCGCGGCAATCCGGGCGGCCTTTCCCTCCTGTCCGGCGCGCAGGATCTCCAGCGCCTCCTCGGGGCTGAGGGCGTCGCGGATGTGGGTGAAATCGACGACGCTCACCAGCTCCTCCGGGCTCATTTCGCTGAGCAGGAGCCAGAGGGGCTTGTTCTCGCGGCGCGCCCGGATGTCCCACAGGGCGCTGACCAGGGCGCCGCAGGCCATCTGCGTCACGCCCTTCTCGGGTCCCAGCCAGCGGAGCTGTGAGTCGTGGACCAGGCGCCGGGACGCGCCGCCCAGGTCGTAGATCAGTTCGTCGATATCCCGGCCCACAAGCAGGCGGGCGTAGGCGTCGATGGCGGCGGTGAGGATCTCGTTGCCGCGGCCGCAGCTAAAGACGAAGCCGTGGCCTTCGTCGCCCACGTCGGTGCGGATCACGACGTAGGCGGCGGAGTAGTCGGGGTCGACGTTGACCGCGTCGGAGCCGTCAAGCTCCAGGGACGTGGGGAACCGGACGTCCTGTGTGCTGATGGAGGTGATGGAAGGCATGGTGCTTCTTTCGGGTCTGGAACTGGGTTGGATCTGGCGATTCCTATATGAATTTCGATAATCATATAGGAACTGTGATCCAGATCAAGCCCCTCTCCGCGCCGGGATCCGGACATCACCCGCGTTCGGGCGCGAAAAAGCCCCGGCCACGAGGGCCAGGGCCTTTCCCGGGGACCGTTGCAGGTCCGCCTATTTGATGATCCGCTTTCCGGGCGGGCCGACGTCCTCCAGCGGGGCCAGCTCGCCCTCGAAGGCCTGCGCGAACCTGTCGAAGGAGTTGCGGATGTGCCGGGTCATGGCCACCTCCGCCCCCTCCGGATCACATGCCTCGATGGCATCCGTGACGGCGGAATGCTCCGCCACAGTGATGGCGCCGTCCACGTCCGCCGGATACAGCCGGAAGGTATGGAGGTGGCAGTGGGTCTGCGCAAAGGCATGCCGGACGACGGAATTCCCGGAGGCAGCCAGGATGGTGTCGTGAAAGCGGGTGTCGTGCGCCACGAGATCCTGGCGCAGGTCCTTGGTGACCTTCATGGCCTTCCTGAAGCCGGCGAGCTCCTTCTCCAGGGCAGCCGCCGGATTGGCCAGCCGGTCTACGGCGGCCGCCCGCGCAGCCCAGGGCTCCACGAGCAGCCGGAACTCGAACAGCGAGCGCAGCTCGGCCAGATCCAGCAGCGGCGTGGTGCTGTACCCACGGCCGGGGCTGTAGACCACCAGATTGTCGCCTTCCAGGCGCTGGAGCACCTCGCGAACCGGCGTCTGGGAGACGCCGAGACTGCGTGAGACAGCGTCGATGTTGATGCGTGCGCCCGGGGCCATCTCACCCTCGAGAATGGCCGCCCGCATGGACGCGTAGACGTCGCTGACGGCAGCCTTTCCGCGGGACGTATCGGACGATTGACGTGGTGGCACGCGGTTACCTCTTGATTCTGGTCTGACTGGAGTCGCTGGGGGAATCATAAGCCACGGGCCCCGGCACCTCCTGGCAAACTTTTTTCGGCTGCCCCTTGATCCGCAGCACATGATCTATATGATTAACCAGATTCCTATATGATTTTGGCGCCGACCTCTTCGGCGTCTCCCCCTCCCGCCGGTGCCCACAGCACCCGAAGCCATGTTCACGTCGAAGGAGACCGCATGACTGCGCTCGGAAGCAAGACCGCCGCCACATCATCCGCCACGCCACCCCGCCTGATGACCAGAAAGCGCTGGGTGATCATCTGGCTCGCCTTTGCGGGCCTCAGCATCAACTACCTCGACCGCTCGAGCCTCAGCGTCGCCCTGCCATTCATGGGCAAGGACTTTGAGCTCTCCGCCACCCAGCAGGGACTCATCTTCGCAGCCTTCTTCTGGGCCTACGACTTCTGCCAGCTCGCCGCCGGCTGGTACGTGGACAAGGTGGGTCCCCGCCGTTCCTTCTCCCTGGCGGCCGTCTGGTGGTCCGCCTTCACCATGGTCACGGCCGCCGCGTCCAGCTTCTGGTCACTGTTCGCCGCAAGGTTCCTCCTCGGCATCGGCGAGAGCCCGGCGCCCAGCACCGCAGCCAAGGTGGTGGCCACCTGGTTCCCGGTCCGGGAACGCGCCTTCGCCACGAGCATCTGGGACTCCGGTTCGCGGGTTGGCGCGGTGATCGCACTGCCCATCGTTACCCTGATCGTTGCCCTCACCTCTTGGCACGCGGTGTTCATCATCATCGGCGTCGCCGGCATCATCTGGGCCGCAGTCTGGTGGAAGTACTATCGCAACCCCGAGGAGCACAGGGGCGCCAACGCCGCCGAGGTGGACTACATCCGCGAAGGCGGAGCCCGCGGCGAAGCCAGCGACAATGCCGGCGCCGCCAAGCTCCCGTGGCGATCGCTTTTCAAGTACCGCACCGTGCTCAGCATGATGTTCGGCTTCTTCTGCCTGAACAGCGCCATCTACTTCTTCATCACGTTCTTCCCCAGCTACCTCGTAAAGGAACGCGGCTTCGACCTCCTGAAGCTGGGCTTCTTCGGCGCCATCCCGGGCATCTGCGCCGTACTGTTCGGCTGGCTCGGCGGCTACCTGGCCGACCGCGCGGTCCGGGCTGGGGCATCCGTGACCAAGGTCCGCAAGACCGCCATCGCCGGCGGCCTGGCCGGCGGCTCGGTCATCATGTTCGCAGCCCTGGTGCCCGAAGCCTGGATGGCTCTCGCCCTGCTGTCCGTGGCCTACTCCAGCCTGACCGTGGCCGCCACCGGCATCTGGTCGCTGCCGGCCGACGTCGCCCCCAGCTCCCGCCACGTGGGATCCATCGGCGGCCTGCAGAACTTCGCCTCCAACCTGGCCGGCATCTTCACCCCGATCCTGATCGGCGTACTGGTGGACCAGACGGGATCGTTCGTCGCGCCGCTCGCGGTCATCGGCGCGGTGTCCCTGGTCGGCGCCGCCAACTACCTGTTCATCATGGGCAGGATCGAACCGCTGAAGGTCAAGGAGACGGCACCGGAAGCCTAGAAACACCAACGCGGGGTCAGATATCGCCCTTTCCGAGGCCCGGATTGGGCGATAAGTGACCCCGCGTTGGTGTTTGGGGGTTACAGCTCGACGGTGCCGCTCTCGCCGACGCTCACGCGGCTGTGGGTGACCTTCGACTTGACCCACTGCAGGACGGTCGCCGCGGTGCCGCCGGGGCTGGTCCAGTACTCCGCGGAGTCGGAATCCACGTGCAGGAGGACCACCTCCGGCGTATCCGGGCCGTCCGGGAACCAGGCCTCGACGGACTGGTTCCACAGTTCGCGGATCTTGGCCCGGTCACGGACCACTTCGGCGGTCCCGGCCACCGAGACCCACTCGGTGCCCTTGCCGAAGGACACGTTGACCCTGGCGTCGGCGGAAACGTGCGCCACCTGGGAGGTTCCCTCGCCGGTGAAGAACCACATGTCGCCGTCGTCCTTCACGTCCTGGACGGCCAGCGGCCGGCTGACCAGGGCGCCTTCCCCGTTGAGGGTGGTGAACATTCCGATATGGGAATGGTTGATGATGTCCGTGACCTTGCTGATGCTTTCCGTGCCCGTCATGCTGTCACCTCGTTCTGCTCGAGTACGTTCTCAGTACGTTCAGTTGAACCGGGTCAGTGCCCTGGCACCACCCTATTGGTAAGCGTGCTTAGTTTCCAGTCAGAGGCCCCGCGCCAGCACCTCGCCCCGGAAGAACTCCGGCCGGATCCTGGCCATCACCAGCATGCTGACCACGCCGAGCAGGATGACGCCCATGCCCAGGATGAACACCATGCCCACGCCGCCCACCGAGGAGCCGGAACCGTACTCCGGGTCCATGGAGTCGTAGGCCGTCTTCACGAACATCACCAGCAGGATCACGCCGCCCAGCAGCGGCGCGAGGAACTTGAAGAGGAACGCCCGTGCACTGCTGAAGGCCACCGCGCGGAAGAACCAGACACACGCGAGCGCCGTGATCCCGTAGTAGAAGCAGATCATCATGCCCAGCGCCGTGATGGTGTCCCACAGCGCGTTCTCGGACGTGGTCCGGGTGATCACGTAGAACGCCGCCGCCGCGACGGCCGCCGCAACTGTGGCATAGCTCGGCGACTTGAACGTGGGGCTGACCTTGCTGAACTTCCCCGGCAAGGCCTTGTAGTGGCCCATGGCCAGCAGCGTCCGCGCCGGGGAGACGAAGGTGGACTGCAGCGAGGCAGCGGAACTGCTGAGGATGGCCAGCGACATCAGGATGGCGAACGGCCCCATGACCGGCCCGGACAGGACGGCGAAGATGCTTGACTGGTTCTCGGGATTGCCGGTGCCCAGGCCGGCCTCCCCGACGCCGGCGAAGGAGAGCGTGGCCAGCGCGGCCATCATGTAGATGGCCACAATAACGACGACGGTCACGGTCGCCGCCCGCCCGGGGGTCTTCTCCGGGTTCCGCGTCTCCTCGTTCATGGTCAGGGTCACGTCCCAGCCCCAGTAGATGAAGATCGACAGTGACACCCCGGCCGCGAAGGCGGAAAAGGAGTCGACGGCGAAGGGGTTGAACCAGTCCGGTGAGATGGCCATGGCGTCGAAGGCGGTCCCGTTGGCCACGTGCACGAATGCGGAGACGGCAAACCATCCCAGCACCAGCAGCTGGAACCCCACCAGGACGTACTGGACGCCCTTGGTGGTTTCCATGCCGCGGTAGGAGATCCAGCACGCCGCCGCAATAAACACCAAAGTGGTGGCGATGTTCAGCGGCAGGTTCTTTGACAGCTCAGCGATCCCGGGGTTGCCGAGCAGCTGGGCGAGCATCAGGTAGAAGAAGTCGACGGCGACTGCCGCCAGGTTGGACAGCACGATGATGGTGGCGGCGATCAGCCCCCAGCCTCCCATCCAGCCGATCCACGGGCCAAAGGCGCGCGTTGCCCACGTGAAGGAGGTTCCAGCGTCGGGCATTGCGTTGTTGAGTTCCCGGTAGCCGAGCGCCACGAGCAGCATGGGGATGAACCCCACGAGGAAGACCGCCGGCAGGTGCACGCCCACCTCGGACACGGTGGGACCGAGGGCCGCGGTGAGCGTGTACGCCGGCGCGATGCAGGACACCCCGATCACCACGGCGCCGATCAGCCCGACGGACCCGGCCTTGAGTCCCTTTTCGCTCAGGCTTTTATGCGTGCCCCGGCTAATGGGGGCTTTTGTACTCATGGGATTGCCTCTCCGGAGTGTCATTCATCGTTGAATGGGGTGCGGCCACAGATGCGGCGCCGCTTTTTTAGCCGACGGCGGCCGTTGCGTCCGCCAGTTCAGGCGCCGCCGCTGCGGCCCCGGCGATGCGGGCAGCCGTGGCCCGGCCCATGCGGACCGCCCCGTCCACGTGCTGGTAGCCCTCGGCGGCGAGGTCGGAGGAGCACCAGTAGATGGGGCCGACGGCGGCGTGCTGGTCCTTGCCGTAGCGGTGCAGGCCGCCCAGGTCGTAGCTCGCGGCGTAGGCACCGCGCGTCCACTCCTCTGAGCCCCAGTCGGATTCGTAGTACACCTCAGGCTCCAGCGCCTTGTCCCCCAGGAAGCCGGCGATCGATTCCAGGACGGCCTTCTTGCGGTCCCCGGCGCTCAGTTCGAAGACTGCGTCGGCCTTCTCATCGGAAATGAAGCCCACGAGTGTTCCGCGGGTGTCGCCGTGGTTGGTGTTGTCGTAGACCTCCTGGACCAGCGAGCCGGCGCCGAATCCGGTGCCGGAGAGCCCGTCCTCGCGCCAGAACGGCGTCCTGTAGACGGCGTGGACCTTAATGACCAGGCCCAGGGACTGGTGCTGGTGCATCTGGTGCTGGCGGCGCGGCAGCGGCGGGTTGAAGGAGACCCGGGAGTACAGGTTGGGCGGCACGGCCATGATCACGAAACGCGCGTTCACCGTGGCCCGGTCGGAGACGGCGGTGACGCGGTGGCCGTTTTCGCCGTCGGCTTCCCAGTTGATGGTGCGCACGGGGCTGTTAAGGACGACGTCGGCACCCAGTTCCGCTGCCTGCAGCAGGGAAACCTGCTGCATCCCGCCGATAACCCGCTTGTCCAGGATGAAGTCCTCATCCGTCAGGTGGGTGAAAGAGCCGGCGGAGGCGGCCATCAGGACTGCCTGCAGGGCGGAGAAGGCGTGCGCCGGCTTGGTGAGCATGCCGCCGGCGATGAAGAGCCCGATGTTGTTGCAGGCTTCCTCGTCCGGGGAGTTCTGGCGCAGCCAGTGGTGGAAGGAGATGGTGTCCAGTTCCCGCGCCTTGGGGTGCGCCCACGGCTCGGTGGCGCCGATCTCGGCCGCCAGTTCGTCCAGCAGCGTGATGAGCTTGTCCATTTCGGCAGCCGTGGTGGCGCTGACCGGGAACATGTCCCCGGTGTAGCGGACCGGCGTCCCGTCCGCCCCGATGTAGACAGACTCGCCGTCGCGGTAGCGCGGGTAGGTGTCCAGGCCGAGCTCGTCCAGCAGGGCCAGCAGGGCGGTCTGGTCCGGCGAGACCCACTGGCCGCCGATCTCGAGCATGGCACCGTCCACGGTGTCGGTCCACGTCCGGCCGCCCACGCGGTCACGGGCTTCGAGCACGGCGACGCTCAGGCCCGCCTTTTTCAGTTCGCGGGCAGCGGTGAGGCCGGAGGGGCCGGCGCCGACGATCACTACGTCGCGGTCAAGATTCAGCATGATGTCCTCTCTCTGTGGCCGCGTAACTGATGCGAACCACTAAATGAATGCCATTCATTTATAAGAACTATAGAGCCTTTGGCGAAGGAGCGGAAGAGGCTGGTGGAATAATGCGAAAGGACGTTCACCCGCAGAAAGGTCACCATGCCGGCATCACCAGCCGTAGCAACAGCCGGTTCAGCAACGGCTGGCTCAGCAGCAGATCGTCAGGGCAACCGGCGCCGCGCCGGGCGCCCTGTGGGAGGCGTCCTGGACAAGGGCGGCATCACGGAAGCCGCGCTGCGGCTCATTGAGAAGAAAGGCTACGACGGCCTCACCATGGCCGCACTGGCCCGCTCACTGAACGTGGCGCCGTCGGCCCTCTACAACCACGTGAAATCCAAGCGGGACGTGCTCCTGCTCGTCGAGGACCACCTGGCATCACTCGTGGACGTCTCGGCATTCGGCGGCGGTCCCTGGGAGGACGCCGTGCGAAAGTGGGCGTGGAGCTACCGGGACGTCTTTTCCGAGCACACCCCGCTGATACCCGTCATTGCCGTGCTGCCCGTCACCGACGCACCGCAGACCCTGGCCATGTATGAGACGGTCAGCGCGGGGTTCCGCGATGCAGGCTTTCCGGAGGAACGGATCGTCTCCTCCATCGTCGCGCTGGAGTCGTTCATCTTCGGCTCGGCCTACGACGTCACGGCGCCGGCGGACATCTTCGACCCCGGAACCATGGCCGAGGAGACGCCCAGCTTCACCGGCGCGGTCCGGAGCCTGGCCGAGCAGGGCCACGAACGGCCGGCCGACGTCGCCTTCAGCCTCGGCCTGGAGGCACTCATCAGCGGGCTGGGCGCGCTGCGGGGCTGATCCCGTTCCTCACGCCGCCCATTCCTCATGCCGTCCATTCCTCATGCTGCCCAGGGCGACTAAAATTCCTTAACACGCAACTTTGCGAGCTCAAGGACGGCGCCATGACCGTAATCGACCCGGAATCGCTGTACTTTGAGTACAAGCTCCGGTACCGCGGTACGCCGGGGCTGGAGCATGACCCAGTGGACTACCCGCTGCGCTGGGAAGTCGCCGTAAGCTGCCCGGTTCCCACCCCCGGCGGCGGCGAGGAACGGCAGCTCGGCAGCGCCGTCGTCCAGGTTGTTCCCAAAGCCGGCATGATCAACCTGTTCCTCACCACCGGCAAGGCCGACCAGGAAATGGCCAAGGCCGTCGAAATGCTCACCATGGACCGCCCGGACCTGATCAGGGAGTACCTGCAGGACGGCGGCGACCTGATGATCGTCTCCTCGCTCGAGATCTTCCCCGAGTACCGGGGCGGCAGGACCGGCTATTCGGTGCTGAACGCCATCGTGGAAACTGTTGGCCGGTCCGTGAACCTGGTGGTGGTCCACGCCGCGCCGGCGGACGGCGAGGAGTCCGCGCCGGAGGACTCGGACGAATACGCGCAGGCCAAGTCGGCGTTGCGCGAGTACTGGAAGGACTTCGGATTCGAGGACGCCACGGGCGACTACCTCGTGTTCTTCCACAAGAAAATCCTGGCCTGACCACACGACGCCGTCGGGGCAGTTGCGCAGCTGAGCCGGCAACGGCAGGCTGAGCCGGTCACGCCGAGGACAGCCCGCTGTCCAGCGGGGACGTGCTGAACCAGTCGTCCAGCTCGGCGGGCGGCACGGGGCGGAGGATATGGAATCCCTGGGCCTGGTCGCAGCCGTAGCGGCCCAGCTGGTCCAGCGCGTCGCCGTCCTCCACCCCTTCGGCGACGACGGTCAGCCCGAGGCTGTGCGCGAGGTTGATGGTGGAGGCCACCAGGGCCGCCGCCCGGGGGTCCTCGGTCATCGAAACAATGAAGGAGCGGTCCAGTTTCAGCTCGTTGATGGGCAGGTCGCGAAGATAGGCCAGCGAGCTGTAGCCGGTGCCGAAGTCATCGATGGCCACCCGGATGCCGCTGGCCTGCAATCCGGCCAGGATGTCCCTGGCACGGACGCGGTCGGGCATCATGAAATCCTCGGTGATTTCGACCATCAGGACCGACGCCGGCAAACCCCGCTTCGTGAGCATGCCGGCAATCCGGCCGGGAAGCTCTGCATCGATGAGTGAGCTGGCGGAGAGGTTTGCCGCCACCGTCATCGGACGCCCCTGCAAATGCCAGACCGTCGCCTGGTCCAGCGCCAAGGTGAGCACGCGGTCGTTCAAGGCGTTCATGAGCCCGCTCTCCTCTGCCAGGAGAAGAAACGAGCCCGGCCACAGCAGCCCGTGCCGGGGATGGTTCCAGCGGACCAGGGCCTCCACACCCTTCGGCTCGCCGGTGAGCACATCCACCTTCGGCTGGTAGTGCAGCACGAGCTCCTCCTCGACCAGGGCGGCGCGAAGCTCCTGCAGCATCCGCAGCCGCTCCTCCCCGGGGCTGTTGTCCTCACTGGCGTACACATGCCGGCCGCTGCGGGACGATTTGGCCCGGTACATGGCAGTGTCCGCCTTGCGGAGCAGTGTCTTGAGGTCCTCCCCCTGTTCGGGGGACATGGCGATGCCGACGCTGACGCCGACCTGGAGGGCAATGCCTCTGAGGGTCAGGGGTTCACTCAGGGCAGCCCGCAGCCGGTCCGCGAACCGGATGGCCTCCTCTTCGCCGGCGTCCAGGTGGAGGATGGCGAACTCGTCCCCGCCCAGCCGGGCTATCAGGTCGCCGGGGCGCAGGCAGCGGCGAAGCCGTTCGCTGACCTGGATCAGCAGCCGGTCTCCGACGTCATGCCCCAGGCTGTCGTTGATCTCCTTGAAGCGGTCCGCGTCCAGCAGCAGAAAGGCGCATGGGTTGCCCTGCCGCGCCTTCAGCACGGCGGGAGCGTCGGCATACAGAGCCCGCCGGTTCGGCAGGCCCGTCAGCTCGTCCGTCCTCGACTGCCGGCGCACCTCGGCAAGGGTGACGAGCTGGCGGAAGGCCATCTGCGTCCGGATGCCCGCGGACACCAGGGTTGCCGCGGCAAGCCCGACAGCAAGTTCCGGTATCTCAACTCCGGTGCCCACGACCAGCACCCCGAGTCCCGCGGCGGTGGCAGCCAACGGCACCGCAGGTGTCCACGAGCCTTCGCTGGCACCCTGGGCCCGTTCTTCCTGCCGGGCGAAGCCGTCCGCCCAGGTGGCGATGAGGCACAGACCTGCTGTCCATCCCGCATCCAGCGGAGTGCCCAGGTAGTAGGTGTCAGTCGCAAGCCTGTAGACGTAGACGACGTCGGCGGCAGAGAACACCATCAGTCCCAGCATCAGCGTTGCCCCGCTGCGGCCCGTGGCAAGGCCTGGGACTGCCGCCATTCCGGCGGTCACCGCCAGGAGGATGAGATCAAGGAGCGGGTAGGCTGCCGCCACGGCCGTAGCCAGTGAGGAAAAGCCGCCGGCTGCCGCCAGCAGCGGGCTGAGCAGAACCACGAGGACAGAGGCCGCGCCGAGCGAGCCGACGACGGCGTCCAGCAGCACCGAGCGGGCGAGCCGCTGGCGCAACGGGAGCAGATAGACGAACAGCCCGCTCAGGGCGAGGGGATAGAACAGCAGGTAGCCAATATCAGCGGGTGACGGGAAAGGCAGCGAAGTGGCCCCCGCGAGCGCGGACACATAGATGGTGCTTCCGGCGGCAAAGGCGGCCAGAGCCATCGCCACCAGGGCCAATGACCGGTGCGACTTGGCCCGGTACGCCGCCAGGCCGGCTACTGCTGCGGGAGCCCAGGCCGCGGGCACACCGAGCCAGAAGTTCTCAACCGGACTGAAGCCGTCCGTGTCCAGCAGCAGACCGGTCAGGTATAGGGCCAGCAGCAGCCACATAAGCCACAGCAGGGACCGCCGCGGGCCCTGCCGGGCGCCCGGTCCGTCCGCTTTTCGAGTCACGCCTGTTTTCATCCGCCCCCCAGCATCAGATGCGCCCAGCACCCGACGGGCAGCAACCGCATGTGACTCGTATCGTACGTCACGGCGGCGGACCATCCGATAGCCGCCTCGTGATTGTGACCGCCTCTTGACTTCTGGTTACTGGCCGGTAGCTTTAGGGGAGCACTCCGGATACCCCAGACCGGAGGATTCGCCAAAGAAGCCCCGCACCGCTCAGGAACTGAACGGTGCGGGGCTTCCGCTTGCCTTACCCCGGGAGAACCTGGCTCAGCCGCTCACGCTGCGTCGCCGTCGTCGTCCTTCTCGCCTTCTTTAAGCAGCAGCGCCGTGCCCTGATAGGCACCCAGCTCCAGAAAGAAGCTGTGCAGGTCGTCGACCTGCCCCACGGCCTCGCCGCTGAAGAGGTCGTGGACGCTGCTGCCGGGAACCAGGTGCGTGGACTGGATGCTGCCCGCGATGTCCTGGCCGGAGAAGTTGAGCACGGTGGCCTGCAGGTTCCCGTCCCCCAGCCGGTTGACCATGACCAGCAGCCCGCGCTGGGAAACCTCCGGCACGTCCAGCAGGGTGCTGGTGGCAATCCCGCTCTCTTCCCGCACGGCAAGGATCTTCTGCAGCCGCCGGGCGAAGGAAGCCGGGTTCTTGAGCTGGTCCGGCAGCGGGCCGTAAAGGCTGCGGGCACGCGGCATGCCGGCGGAGGAGGCCTCCGCCTCGGGGCTGGTGCCCATGATGTCGTGCGCGCCACGGTTGATCCACCGGGTGTCGCCCTGCGCGGTGAGCTCGCGGACCTTCTGGCGGTCGAGGGCGGCGACGCCGGTGAGGTCCCAGCCGGAGAGGGCGAACACACCGGGCTGCAGGGCGTTGTACATGGACAGCAGGATGTGGACGTCCAGGACCTGGGCCTGCTGTTCGTCGGTGAGGTTCTCCGGGTCCTGGATGCCAAGGGCGGCCATGATGAAGCTGGCGGTGGTGCAGGCGATCCCGTTGGTGGTGAACAGGGCGTTGTACGGGGTGTCCGGACCGGTCAGCCGCTCCCGCAGGGTCTGCTGGACATGCTCGGCAACTTCGGCGCCGGTGAGCTCCTGGCCGTTGAGCTCGAACACGTCGTCCTTGTGGCCGGCGGCGAAATGGACCAGCTCGTAGGTCAGTTCGTCGTGGTTCTGCAGGGCGTGGACCAGTGATGCCTGATCCACGCCGATTTCCATGGCGAGGCGCAGGGTCAGGCGCAGGAATTCGGTATCGGCCGTCACCAGCGCGTAGTGGTACGCCGGCCTGGTGACGAAGTCATAGGAGAGATCCGGGCCCGACTCCGACGTGGCCTTGATGTCGTCGATGGTCAGGTTGAGTTCCTGGAAGGAGAACCCGCCCACCTTGCGGATCATGGAGCCGATCAGCTGGTTGGCCGCCTCGGACAGCGGGTGCCCCTCGGACCAGCCCGGCTGCTCCTCGGCGCTCTTCTCGACGCCCAGGAACCCGTTCGCGTCCAGCCGGAGCGCCCCCGTGCCCAGGTCGAGCAGCGAATGCAGCGCATCCCCGACCACGAGCCGCATGCCCGCGAAGGTGGGGTCCAGCCAGTTGATGGACGGCTGGCCGGCCTTGAAGTAGTGCAGGTAGACCCAGCGCCGGGTCTTCCCGGCCGTGTCCACGATGGGCCGCGTGGCGCTCCAGTTGGTCTCCTTGACGCCCGGCTCGTAGAAGATCACCCGCTGCAGCCGGCCGATGATGTACCCGGCCTCTTGCAGGGCCTGCTCCGCGTCCGGACTTAGGTTGACCGAGTCCTCGCCGGCGGGAACGTCCGGCAGCAGGTGCCAGTCCTCCTCCGGGATGTCGATCATGTGGTAGATGCCGGGGTAATCGCGGAAGTTCATCTCGGCCAGGCGGAAGTCGGCCCCCTTGCCCGTGTGGCCGGGGACGATGTCGTCGATGACGGTGCCGTCGTGGTCGGCGGCGACCTCGCACATCTTGCGGAACTCGTCCTCGGTGCCGAACACGGGGTCAATCGCCATGCTGATGCGGTCGAAGTGCCCGTCCACGCTCGGCGTTTGCGACCAGCCGCTGATGCCGCCGGCGAGTTTTACGGGCCCGGTGTGCAGGCCCCTGATGCCGATCTCCCGGAACGCGTCCCACAGCTCGGGATCGCCCAGGGCCGAAAGGAAGGACTGGCCCGGGCGCGTGATGAAGGAGAGCGGGTAGGCGGTAAACCAGACGGGCGCGCGTTCCACCGCGGCCCGCGGGTTCGGATGGGCGTACGAGTTCTGCCACATGCTGGCCTGCCCGGAAAGCTGCCGGGCCATCACGTTCGCGTCGCCCAGCATCGCCTGGTTGCGCAGCCATTCAACATAGGCCGCGTTGCGCCCGTCGAATTCGAGCGATGGGCGGTCGGCAAAGAACTGCCGACGGCGGGCGATCGGCCTGAGTGCCTTGGGCCGGGCGGGATAGAACTGCTCGTCGTAGGTGATGTCCCCGGCTTCGGTAGCTTCCGGCGCTTCGGTCGCCTCTACCGTCTCGTCCGCCTCGGCTGCTGAGTCAGCCGGGTCCGCCTCCCCGGCCGGGGCCGCTGCTGCGCCGGGCCCGAATCCGTTGGTCTCGGCGTCAAACTCGTCGGCTGCTGAAACGCTCTGGTTGAAGCTTGCTTCCCGCACAGACTGCTCCTTTATCGGTGGTTCCTGCGTGGCACCTCCCCCCGGGGGTGTTCTTCAGTCTTTCCGTACCCCGGCATTTCGAGAGTATTCACGCTTGTCCGCTCCGCCCACCCTATGCCGACGACGGCGGGAATATCGACTGTTTTACGGGCGCGGCCTATGAACTGAGGTTCCAGTGGTCCCGGATTGCCTCTGCAATGGGGGCAGCGGTGACATCCACCCGGAAAGCAACGGGAGCGGTCCCGGTCTCTTCGATTGTGGCATCGCGGTACACACGGCCACATGAGGGACAGAGTGTGTAGAGATCCTCGTCCGAGGGCCACTCCGCCAGAGTATCGGGGATGGGAGTTTTTCCGCCGGCGTAAACGGGGACGCCATCTGAATTGGCCTGGATCAGTCCCGCCTGGCTGACCGTGTTGCCGCAGACACAGGTGATGGTGGTGACGTCATGACCCATCACGGTGGCGGTCTCATTGTTGTCCATGCAGAGCTCCCCGGCGCTGGAAGGGACCCTTTGGTATCAGCTTAAGCCCGCCGGCACGATCCGGCTTCAGCTGACAGTCCGGGAGCTGCTCCTCTGGAAATCCCGCACATCGGTTGCTCCGCAGGTGCCCTTTTCACGCTCCATAAGGGCACCTACGGAGCAACGGATGGGAGTTTTTGTCCAGATATCGCGAGTTGCGGGGCCTTTAGCGGCCATTATCTGGACAAAAACTCCTTTGGGGGCTTGTGGCGGACTTGCGGAGGAGTGCGGGTACGGCTGAGGCGGTCCGGGATCCTTTCGGGTGCCGGCCCGCCTCTTACCAAGCGGTGATTCTGGAACTAAAACTGGCCGCCGTCGGCCTTCACGGCCAAAACGGGACGGTCAGCCTGCATGAGGATGCGCTGCGCGTGGCTGCCAAGGATGAACTTGCCCACCTGCGTCCGGTGCCGCAGCCCGATGACGATCAGGGAGGCGTTTTCATCCCGCGCGACGTCCAGGAACTCATCCGCCAGGTCATGCTGGTACGGCGGCTGGATCACCCGGGCCGTCACACCTGCGTCCGCTGCCTGCTTCGAGGCCTTGGCCAGGACATCATCCGGGGCAACAGACTTATCGACCAAGGCGCCTTCACGGGCGGAGTTGACGATCACCAGATCCTGGTCGCGGAGGCGTGCTTCCGCGATCCCGGCCGCGAGGGCGGCCTCCCCTGCCGGGGTTGGGACGAATCCAACGATGATGCTCATACCTTCTCCTTGATTTCAGTGGCGGCGGTTCCCGCGGGGACGATGGCCTTGCGCTTGGCCAGCGCCGAGCGGATTCCCGGCAGCGCGGCGACGACGACGAACACGATGAGGAGCGTGGCGGAGATGGGCCGGCTGAAGAAGCCCAGCGGGTCGCCGCCAAACACCAGCAGCGCACGGCGCAGGGAGCTTTCCAGCAGTGAACCCAACACGAAGGCCAGCACCAGCGGACCCGGTTCGAAGCCGAACTTCTTCATGAGGTAGCCCACGATCCCGAAGACCACCACGAGCGTGACGTCGAACATGCTGTTGTTGATCGTGTACGCGCCGAGCAGGGTGATCAGCGCGGTGATCGGCGCCAGGATGGCGGCGCGGACGCGGAGGATCTTCACGAAGATCCCCACCAGCGGCAGGCTCATGATCAGCAGCAGGATGTTGCCGATGTACATGGAGTTCACCACGCCCCAGAACAGCCCCGGGTCCTGTTCGACGAGCTGGGGTCCGGGTGTGACGCCCTGGATCAGCAGTGCGCCGAACATCAGGGCCATGGTGGCGTTGGCCGGGATGCCGAGGGTCAGCAGCGGAATGAACGAGGACGTCGCCGCGGCGTTGTTGGCGGTTTCCGGCCCGGCCACGCCCTCCGGCGCGCCCTTGCCGAAGCGCTCGGGCTGCTTGGCCCGCTTCTTCTCCATGGCGTAGGAGGCCATCGAGGCGATGGTGGCACCGCCGCCGGGCAGGATGCCGAGGAAGAAGCCGAGGACCGAGCCGCGCCCGATGGCGCCTGATGCCTGCTTGAGGTCGCCCCGCGAGGGCCAGACGTTGGCGACGGCGGAGGGCGCCTTTGCGGCACGGTGGCGCTCTTCGAGGTTGTACAGGATCTCGCCGAGGCCGAAGATTCCCATGGCGATCGGCACGAAGTCGATGCCGTCGGCCAGCTCCAGGCCGCCGAAAGTGAACCGGTTTTCACCGGTGAAGATGTCCCGGCCGACGGTCGCCAGCAGCAGTCCGAGGGCGGCCGCGATGAGCGCCTTGGCCTTTGAACCGCTGCTGATGGTGGCCACCAGCAGGATGCCCAGCAGTGCAAGGGCTGTGTACTCCGCAGGACCGAAGTCCAGGGCGAAGCTCGCCACGACCGGGGCCAGGAAGGTCAGGCCGATGATGGCCGCGGTGCCGCCGATGAACGAGCCGATGGAGGCCAGCCCCAGGGCCGTGCCGGCCCGTCCCTGCTTCGCCATCTGGTAGCCGTCGAAGACGGTCACCACCGAGGACGCCTCGCCGGGCAGCCGCAGGAGCACTGAGGTGATGGTGCCGCCGTACTGGGCACCGTAGAAGATGCCGGCGAGCATGATGATGGCGGTGACGGGCTCAACGTTGTAGGTGAGCGGAAGCAGGATGGCGATGGTTGCCGCGGGCCCCAGACCGGGCAACACACCGATCAGCATGCCGATGACGACGCCGATCAGGCAGTACAGGAGGTTCATTGGCTCCAGGACGACTGCAAATCCGTTGATCACGGGATTCAGGAAATCCACGGTGGTCTCCTAGAAGAGGTGGGGGATGGACGTGTTGAGCGCAGTCACGAAGATGACGTAGAAGGCCGTTACGACGACGGCGCTCACCAGGAGCGTGGAGCGCCAGGTTTCGCCGCCGAGGAAACGCATCCAGATGATGCAGAGCACCAGGGCCGGCAGTTCGAAGCCGGCCAGCGGCATCAGGGCCACCGTGGCGGCCAGGGTGACCAGGCCGGTCAGCGGGGCCATGGACATCCGGGTGAACTTCTCTGCGTCCCGGTTGTGCCGTCCCATGATGAGCTGGAACAGCCCGAGGGCCACCATGACGCAGCTGATCATGAACGGCCACAGGCCCGGCTGCGGAGCGGACGGGGTGCCGAGGCCCATGGCGACTGACAGGGCCACAGCTCCGACGCCGACGCCGATGACCACGAGGGAGGATCCCACGTTGGCCAGCGGCCCGGCGGCCGGGGGCTTTTCTTCCTCCCACTGGGCGGCCAGCTGTTCGGGCGTCAGATCATCGGGTTCGACCGGTGATGCTGCCTGCACTGGAATCACTTGTTCCCGGCGAGGCTGATGTCGTACTTCTCCACCAGGGCCTTGTACTTGGCTGCGTAGTCCTTCCACTGGGTGACTACTTCCTCACCGGAGATTTCCTTCGGAGTCAGCATGTTCTTCTTGTTGAACTCCTTGTACGAGTCCGACTTCAGGGTGTCCTGGATGGCGGCGATCAGCTTGTCCTTGACCTCCTTCGGGGTTCCCTTGGGTGCGGCGACAGCGCGGTACTGGGCCACCGGAACGTCGTAGCCGGACTCCTTGGCGGTGGGCGTGTCCGGCAGGAAGGAGTTGCGCTCCTCCGAGAAGACGAGCAGCGGGGACACCTTGCCGGCCTTGATCTGCGGCATCGCTTCACCAAGCTGGATGGTGGTGACTTCCACCTGGTTGCCGAGGACGGCGGTCAGGGCGGGCTTGCCGCTGTCGAACGGAACGTCGGTGCCCTTCACGTTGGCCTGCTTGAACAGGACGGTCTGGGCGAGCTGGCTGCCGGTGCCGACACCGGTGGTGCCGTAGGTGATGTTGCGGCCGGCCGAGGTCAGGTCCTTGATGGACTTGAAGCCGGACTTTTCGCTGGCAACGAGGACGTAGTCGTCCTGGGACAGGCCGGTGATGATGTCAAAGTCATCGATGTTGACGGCCTCGTCCTGGGTCACGGCCAGCGGCGTGATGGTGATCAGGGAAGCGGTGAGGAGCAGCAGGTTCTGGCCGTCGGCAGGCTTGCCGGCGACCTCTTTGCTGGCGAGTGCGCCGTTGGCGCCGGGCTTGTTGACCACGGGAACCGGGGCGCCGAGTGTCTTGGCGGCGCCCTCCGAGACGGCCCGCGCGATGAGGTCGGTGCTGCCGCCGGGCGCCTGTCCCACGGTCAGGGTGACCGGGCCGTTGGGGTACTTCGACGAATCACTGCTGCCGCCGGCAACGTTGCCGCATGCGGTCATGGCCAGCAGGGTGATGGCGGACGCCGCTCCGAGAACGGCGCGGCGGGTGGGGAAGTGCATCATTGAAACTCCTCGTTTGCACTGCGGGCTGCCTCAGCCCGTAGGTCTGTGTGAACCGGGTCACTGCCGGTTCGCTAGGTCGAGTGTAGGGAGGCGTTATGATGCATGTCTAAGCCCAAATATGCATCAAGTAATACCGGGAGGGCATCACGTTTACCTTCGACCAGCTGACGGGGTTCATTGCCGTAGCCGAGGAGCTGCACTTCGGCCGCGCCGCGGAACGGCTCAACATGACGCAGCCGCCGCTGAGCCGCCAGATCCAGAAACTGGAGAAGACGGTGGGGGCCGAACTCCTCGAGCGGGACAACCGCCGGGTTGAGCTGACCGCCGCCGGACGGGCCTTCCTCGAGGAGGCCCGCAGGCTCATGGCACTGGCCAGCCGGGCGCCCGTGACGGCACGGCGTATTGCCTCGGGCCGGCAGGGCCATCTCCGCATCGGCTTCACGGCCGCCAGCGGGTTCAGCATCCTGGGCCCCCTGCTGGAGGAGATCGGCGCCATCGTGCCCGATGTGGACATCGACCTCCAAGAACTGGTGACGGGCGAACAGATCCAGGGCCTGCTCACCGGCGAACTGGACCTTGGCCTGGCGCGTCCACCCTTTGACACTGGGGTCTTCGACTCCCACCTGCTGTACCGCGAGTCGATGGTGCTGGCCGTCCCCGCATCGCACGCCCTCGCGGACCTCAAGCGGGACATCCGGAACGAGGACTTCAAGGACGAGCCGCTCATCATGCACTCCCCTACGGAGGCAAGGTACTTCTACGACCTCGTGGTCCGGCTGCACGCCATCCGGCATGAAAACGTGGTGCACACCGTCAGCCAGATCCTCACCATGGTCTCGCTGGTGGCCGCCAAGCGCGGGGTGGCCTTCGTGCCTCACTCGGCCACAGCACTGGGCATCCGCGGAGTTTCGTTCCTGCGGCTGGCCAGCAGCGAAGAGGAGCCGGTGGAGCTCCATGCCATCTGGAACCGGGACGCAAAGAACCCTGCGCTGGTGCGGCTGCTGCGCGACCTGGAGTTTGCGGCCAGCTAACCCCCGCACCCCGTGCTCAATGCGCTGAGGGTATCAATAGATACAAAAATGCACTTAGACAGGCATAGACGGGAGTCCTAGTCTGAAAGGAACCACACCACCCCCGCCATTCCCGGCACCGACTCCAAGGACATCCCGTGGCAAAACTTTCACCCCAGGAACTCGCCAACACCCTCAAGGACGGGCTGCTGTCCTTCCCCGTGACCTCCTTCGACGCAGAGCTGCAGTTCGACGAGGAAAACTACCGCAAGCACCTGGCCTGGCAGGCCAGCTACCCGGTTGCCGGCCTCTTCGCCGCCGGCGGCACGGGTGAGGGCTTCTCGCTCACCCCGGCCGAGTCGGCCCGCGTGGTCCGTGCCGCCGTCGAGGAAGTCGGCAACACCGTCCCCGTCCTGGCCTCCGCCGGCGGTTCCACCGCCCAGGCCATCGAGAACGCCAAGGCTGCCGAGGCCGCCGGCGCCGAGGGCATCCTGCTCCTGCCGCCGTACCTGACCGAAGCCGACCAGGGCGGCCTGATCGACCACGTCAGCGCCGTCTGCAGCGCCACGTCGCTGGGCGTCATCATCTACAACCGCGCCAACGCCATCTACAAGGACACCACGGTGGCCACCCTGGCAGACCGCCACGAGAACCTCATCGGCTTCAAGGACGGCGTGGGCGACCTGGAGCACGATGCCCGCGTCTACGCCAAGCTCGGAGACCGCCTGTTCTACCTGGGCGGCCTCCCCACGGCAGAGACCTTCGCGCTGCCGCTCCTGCAGCTGGGCATGAGCACCTACTCCAGCGCCATGTACAACTTCATTCCGCAGTTTGCGCTCGACTTCTACCAGGACGTCCGCAACAACGACCGTGTGGCCGTCAACCAGAAGCTCAACGACTTCGTCATCCCGTACCTGGACATCCGCGACCGCGTGAAGGGCTACGCCGTTTCCATCGTCAAGGGCGGGCTGGACGCGATCGGCCGTTCCGCCGGCGGCGTCCGTCCCCCGCTGCAGAACATGGCCGAAAAGGACCTGGCCGACCTCAAGGCACTCATCGCCAGGGTTTCCTAGTCAGCCGTCTCCCACCTTTACCCAGGAGGAACCAACCGTGACCCTCACCGGACACTCCCTCATCGCCGGACAGACCGTTGCCGGCGAAGGCAAGACCACCTTCGCCTTCAACCCGGCCAGCAACGAACAGCTCGAGCCCGCCTACACCCTGCTCACCGCGGAGCAGCTCACGGCCGCCACCGCGGCGGCCGCCGAGGCCTTCGCGTCGTTCAGCACCCTTGACCCGGAAACCCACGCCGCGTTCCTGGACGCCATCGCGGACAACATCGAAGCGATCGGCGACGAACTGACCGTCCGCGCCGGCCAGGAAACCGGCCTGCCCGCCGCCCGCCTCACGGGTGAACGTGCCCGCACCACCGGCCAGCTGCGGCTCTTCGCGAACGTGGTCCGCCAGGGCGACTTCCGTGGCGTCCGCATCGACCCCGCCCTCCCGGACCGCACGCCGCTGCCCCGGGCCGACATCCGCCAGCGCCAGATCCCGCTCGGCCCCGTCGCCGTGTTCGGTGCCAGCAACTTCCCGCTGGCGTTCTCGACGGCGGGCGGAGACACCGCCTCGGCCCTCGCCGCCGGCTGCCCCGTGGTGTTCAAGGCGCACAACGCCCACCCCGGCACCAGTGAACTCGTGGGCAAGGCCATTACCAAGGCCGTCACCGACCTCGGCCTGCACCCCGGCGTGTTCTCCCTGATCTACGGCCCCGGCAGCAGCATCGGCCAGGCCCTCGTGGCCGACCCCGCCATCAAGGCCGTGGGCTTCACCGGCTCCCAGAGCGCCGGCGTCGCCCTCATGCGCACCGCCGCCGCCCGCCCGGAGCCGATCCCCGTGTACGCGGAGATGTCCTCGCTCAACCCGGTGTTCGTGTTCCCCGGCGCCCTGAACGGCTCCGCCGAACAGATCGACGCGCTGGCACAGCAGTACGTCACCGCCGTGACCGGCAGCTCCGGCCAGCTCTGCACCTCCCCCGGCCTGCTGTTCGCCCCCGCCGGCGAGGCGGGCGACAAACTGGCTGCCGCCGTCGGACGCGCCGTTTCCGCCTGCGCCGGCCAGACGATGCTCACCGCGGGCATCGCCGGCTCCTGGACCTCCGGCACGGAGGCGCTCAGCGCCGCCGAGAACGTGACGACCGTCGGGACCGGAACCCCCGGCCCCACCGAAAATGCCCCGGCACCGGCCATCTACGGCACCCAAATCCGCGATTTCATCACCAACGAGGTGCTGCACGCCGAGATCTTCGGCGCGGCTTCCCTGGTGATCCGCTACTCCACCGCCGCGGAACTCATCGAGGCCACCAACCGGATCGAGGGCCAGCTCACCGCTTCCCTGCAGCTCACCGAAGAGGACTACCCGACGGCGGCGCAACTGATCCCCGCGCTGGAACAGAAGGTGGGACGAATCATCGTGAACGGCTGGCCCACCGGCGTCGAAGTGGGCCACGCCATGGTCCACGGCGGACCCTTCCCCGCCACCTCCGACACGCGCACCACCTCCGTCGGCACCCTCGCCATCAACCGCTTCCTCCGCCCGGTCGCCTACCAGAACCTGCCCCAGGAACTGCTCCCCGCACCACTGAAGGACGCCAACCCGTGGCAGCTGAACCGCCGCATCGACGGCGAAGTTGTTCCCGTTGGAGAGAAAGCCGAGGTCAACGCATGACCGCCCAGCCGACAATTGCCCGCGTGGAAGTAGTTCCGGTTGCTGGCTACGACAGCATGCTGATGAACCTCAGCGGCGCTCACGGGCCGTTCTTCACCCGGAACGTGGTCATCGTGACCGACTCGGACGGCCGCACCGGCCTCGGCGAGGTTCCCGGCGGCGAGAAGATCCGCACCACCATCGAGGAAGCCGGCGCGCTGATCGCCGGCAAGCCGGTGGCCCGCTACCGCTCCCTGCTGCGCGAGATCGCTGCGGAGTTCGCGGACCGCGACGCCGGCGGCCGCGGCCTGCAGACCTTCGATCTGCGCACCACGGTCCACGCCGTCACCGCCGTCGAGTCCGCGCTGCTGGACCTGCACGGCCAGTTCCTGGGCGTTCCCGTGGCCGAACTGCTGGGCGACGGCCAGCAGCGCACGTCCGTGCCGATGCTCGGCTACCTGTTCTTCGTCGGCGACCACAAGCGGACGGATCTTCCGTACCTCGTGGAGGACGCGCCGTCGGACCGTTGGGAGGAACTGCGGCGCCAGGAGGCCATGACTCCGGAAGCCGTCGTCGCCCTCGCCGAAGCGGCGCAGGAGCGCTACGGCTTCAGCGACTTCAAGCTCAAGGGCGGCGTGCTGTCCGGCGACGACGAAGTGGACGTGGTCACGGCACTCGCCAAACGCTTCCCCGATGCCCGCGTCACGCTGGACCCGAACGGCGGCTGGCTGCTCGAGGAGGCCATCCGGCTGGGCAAGCGGATGCAGGGCGTCGTGGCGTACGCCGAGGACCCCTGCGGTGCTGAAGGCCGCTTCTCCGGCCGCGAGGTCATGGCAGAGTTCCGCCGGGCCACCGGGCTGAAGACGGCCACCAACATGATCGCCACGGACTGGCGCGAGATGGCGCACGCCATCCGCAGCAACGCCGTCGACATCCCGCTGGCGGACCCGCACTTCTGGACCATGCACGGCTCGGTCCGCGTGGCGCAGCTGTGCAACGAGTTCGGCCTGACCTGGGGCTCGCACTCGAACAACCACTTCGACATCTCGCTGGCCATGTTCACGCATACCGGCGCGGCAGCCCCCGGCGAGATCACCGCGCTGGACACGCACTGGATCTGGCAGGACGGGCAGGGCCTGACCAAGAACCCGCTCCAGATCAGGGGCGGCGCCATCGAGGTTCCGGCCGCGCCCGGGCTCGGCATCGAACTGGACCGCGAGGCACTGGACAAGGCGCACCAGCTGTACCTGCAGCACGGCCTGGACGCCCGCGACGACAGCATCGGCATGCAGTACTACATCGACGGCTGGTCCTTCGACCCGAAGCGGCCCTGCCTGGTTCGGTAGCTCAAGTAGACTTCCGCACGGCCGGCACTCCGCTCGAGGGGGCGGCCGTGCGGAGCGCACATAAACAGAAGGGTCAAGAGTGGGCGGCGTTGTCTCCGGAATACTCGTTGTTTCTGCAGTCATCGCCGTGGGGTACTTCGCCGCCAGGTTCCGCATTCTGGGGCCCGAGGTCCAGACGGCACTGACCCGCACAGCTTTCTACATCACCAACCCTGCCCTGCTTTACACCGTGGTGGCCGGCTCCGATATCCGGGCCGCCCTCGGAACCGACGCCCCGCTGGCGCTGCTTTCAGCAGCGGCGGTGGGGCTTCTTTACTGGCTGCTGAGCTTCCTGTTCTTCCGCCGCCCGGCCGCGGAGACCGCCGTCGGCGCGATGGCCAGCAGCTACGCCAACGCCAACAACATCGGCATCCCGGTCTCGCTGTACGCCGTCGGAACCGCCCAGCACGTGGCGCCCGTGCTGCTGGTGCAGCTCCTGGTCATGGCCCCGTTCTACCTCACGCTTCTTGGGCTGTTCTCCGGCGCCCGGATCTCGTGGAAGAAAGTGCTACTCCAGCCGCTGTCCAACCCGATGATCATCGCATCGGCGCTTGGCGTGGTGGTTGCGCTGACGGGCTGGCAGGCCCCGGACCTGCTACAGAAACCGATCGACATGCTGGCCGGCGGTGCTGTCCCGATGGTGCTTCTCGCCTTCGGCCTGTCACTGGCCGGGAGGGCGCCGCTGCAGAAGGACGACGGCCGTGTTGAAACGCTCGTGGCGACCTTCCTGAAGATCGCCGGCATGCCTTTGATTGTGTGGCTGCTGGGACGCTATGTGTTTGGCCTGTCGGGGCAGCATCTGCTGGCCAGCGTGATCATGGGGACGCTGCCTACCGCGCAGAACGTCTTCCTCTTCGCCTCCCCCTACGGCCGGGGCATGACGGTGGCCCGCGACGTGATCCTCTGCACCACCATCCTGTGCGTGGGCGCGCTGCTGGTGGTCGCGTGGGCTGCGGCGTAGGGCTGCGGGACGTTCGGCTCAGTCCCGGGGTTCCTCCCCGGGGTACTCCCAGGCCCAGCCGCCGATGCCGTTCGGAATCCAGGCAACCTCACCGATCGGTGCGGTCACATCCAGGATGACCATGCCGTTCAGCTTTCGGTCTTTGCCGAAATAATCGGGCAGAAGCTTTGTTCTGTCGGTAAGGCAGCTGTGCTCGATGGAGGACTCAACGGTGTTCATCTGCGCACCGTTGGAGGCATAGCCTTTCCAGTAGTGCGGGCGGAAACTGATCATCCCTGGCTGGCCTTTGACTTCCAGCGGTCCGGAAAACGTTGGGGAGGTGACGATCTCCAGGGCCACCGCGACGGCAGTTCCCTGTGGCGTGGGTGCGTCAGGAGCGTCGCATGTGACCGGCTCAATGGACGTCACCTTGAAGGTCATCGTAGGAGGGGCGTCATATCCATCGGTAACGAGTACGCCCGTTTCACCGATCTCCTGGACCACCTGGCCGCGTTCGTTCGCAATGCCGGCAACGGCCGCCTTGGGGATAGGTGTTGCGCTCGGCGCCGGCGCCTCTGCCGGTGCCGGTGCAACTGAGACCGGTTCTGCTTGGGGCTGCGGGCCGGCGCATGCCGTGAGCACTAGTGCCAAGAGGGCGATTCCGGCGGCGATCCGAGAAGTTTTCATTTCTCCCCATAGATCTAATGGACAGACGTGATGTCGCCATAGTAGCGGCGGGGGTGTCACCTCGGAATAGGGGCGGGAGTTGCGTGACCAACTGGATTTGCGGGTTTTGCGGGGGCAGTTGCTCAGCACGTCCTACCGTCCCGGCGTGGACTCGTTCTTTGCGTGTCTCTGCGCGCGGTGAGTCAGCTTAGACGTGCAATTACATGCTGGCTGACGATCAGGTCCAGATGCGCTCCACCGGCGTTCTTGTACACGGTGATGTCATCCCGCCGGCGCTCGAAGGCCGGTAATTGGGTCAGGTCGAACAGGTCTCCTTCGATGCGTGCCCTGTCGATCACGCCCGCCTCAAGCGGATGAGGATGTCCCCTGCCGCCGCTGCCGATTGGTGGTTGTCAACGAAGATTCGTGCCTTGCCCAGCAGTTCGTTGTCCGCCTCCTGCATGTCCGGGCGGAAGCCTCGTCCTACTTAAAACGCCTGTGAGGATTGGGGTGGCTGGTCTGGGACTGGCTGGCAGAGTAAGTGCAGGCCGTTCCACCCGGCGGTCGTGACTCATCTGATCGGCAATGGGTGGTGCAGGTCTTTCTACAGGCGCATGCATGGCCCATGCTGATCATCAGGACAATGAAGCTCCGGGATTCATGAAAGCAAGCGGCCCCGGACACCAGGACCGCTTACCCAGTGCTATCGACGATAGTGGCTGGCGGTCAAATCGGCACTGTCACGACAGTGCCGCACAGATGTCGAACGTCCGCCCGCTGTTGACTACGGTGCTGACCAGCGTCCCGGTTTGGTCGAGGGTGAAAGTAACCTTGCCGTTGTAGACCGTTGTCGATGGGCCGCCCGGATCCGTGGGGAAGAGAAGGAGCGTCCCGAATCCGGTGATCTGGAAGGTTGTGAGGTTACCGCTTGTGGCCGTCTTGGTGACGGAGCCTTTCGTGTCGAACGTCACGGATTTGAGTATGGTTCCTTTCTTGCCCACGGCATTGAAGATGATCGTTGTTCCGCTTCCTGCGGTGACGGTGTAGATCACGCCGTCTTTCACGCGTGTTTGACGTAGTGCTTGGTTTCCGCCGGAGATGGTGAGGGAGACATCGAAGTTCGGACATGCCGGGAAAGGACCAATTGTTTCCTGGGCGGTGGCCACTTGTGGCGCGACCATGGTTAGGCCAGCGAGAAGGGCGACTGACACGAGCGCCCGCAAAATTTTTTTCATGATGATTCCTCAGCGGTGCATAAAAATGCTGCAGTTGTGAATCCGCCAATCCCCCAGCAGGTGGCGATGTGCATGCCGCCATTGGCACGCGACACCGAGACGTTTGAATCAGCCCGCGTAGGGGCGTCTGTACGTCTGTACGTCCTCTGGCCGCTTCGTCGCGGCGGCCACATCGGGAGCTTAGTATTTCGCTTGGCGCCCCGTCACCCCTATTTGAGGGGCTAACAGGGGCTGTTGTTGCAAGGTTTTCCCAAGGACCGCCTGCCTTCCTAGACGATTTGTTGGCCGAAGGAACAGCCGTCTTCATGACGACAGGCAACAATGCCAATGCCACAATCAAGGCGAGTGGCAGGAACGTCCCGACGGAATCCCGCTCAGCCAGGGCAACTTTTCAGTCACTTTCCCACCCGCCGCCCTTGAGAGCCGATAATGGAGATTCAGTCAACCGGGGGAGCGGGCTGACGAGCCAATCCCTCGGCGCGTTGAACCGCTTGGCCTGCGAATTCTGTGGTGCTGAGAAACGAGAAACGCCCGCCGGAATCTCCCGACGGCGGCCCAGCCCTGCGTCCGTCCCCGGGTGGGCGAGGTCGCGGTTCGACTGGCCCGAGTGATCCCCGGTTGGGTTAGGTTTGGTGCTGCGGCTGCCGCTGGGCTTCGGATGCCCGGGTTCACCGTTGGGGCGCCATCGTGGTGGATGTGTGGGCGGGTTACGGGGCCCTCCGGGTAAACCATGCTTTGGCCTTCGGCCGCCGGATTGACGGCGCCGGGGGCAGTTCCCGGGCTTGTTCGTCGGTGAGGAAGCAGCGGATATGGGTGGTTGTCATGCGCTCGATCATGTTCCGGGCCACGAACTTCGGGCCTGTGCCGGTGGACACAACGATCCCGTGGAAGATGTCCCCGTTGTCATCCAGGATCCGTTCCAGCTTCCCGAGGGCTCGTCCGGACTGGGTGGTGACGGGTATCCCTTTGGGCAGCGCGGTGTAGGCAACCGGCCGGCCCTCATCGTCCACTGCGGGCACCTCCTTTGCGGAGCCACGGTAGGTCAGAACGGTTCTGGTTTAGAACGGTCCCTGGCCGCCGGGGCGGCCAGGGACCGCCGGTTTGGGACGGTCCGTGCGCTGCCGCTGCATGTGCGCTGCAAGGCGCGGTGGCGTTGCATTTCGGTGAATGCCCGACCGCCCGATGTGGCAGCGTTGGCGTGTACCGGGTGTCCCGTGCCGGTCTGTTGGGCCGCGTCGAAACTGCGGCTACTGACTCCCCCTGGTTCACTCTCGATCCGTATCTATATTGGCTGACATAGATTTAAATAGCACCGGGCACGGGGCCGCGCAAGTGTTTTCCGGCCTATTTTTTCACCGAAGAACGGTTGCGCGCCGTACGTGAGTGCTAGAAAATCTATGGTTAATGGCATAGATCACGGGGTGAATGTGAAAACTGGGAGGACGCGTGCGGGCGGTGCTGGCACCCGTAGCTCAGCCGGGAGAGCAGGGGACTTTTAATCCTCGGGTCGTGGGTTCGATCCCCACCGGGTGCACGCCTGGACGTTTCGCGGGCGCTGGTCCGCACAGGTTCAGACGAAGGGGGCGGCAGGGCATGAATCCGGAACTTCAGAGGCTGCGGGCGCTGGCGGCGGTCATAGCCACCGCAGAAATCACCCTGGGCGCGGCATGCCGGACGCTGCGGGAGTCGGCCGCGGCGCTGCTGCGCACGGGGGATGCGACCCTTGCTGACGTCAGTGCGGCGACGGAGTTGGACCAGGGCGAGCTGCTGGAGCTGCTCAGCCGGAACCTTCCGGCACGGGAACCGTTGTGGCGGCACCCGGTATCGAGGGGCTGTCCTAGACGCCCCTATGTCCACCTTTGCAGGCAGATGCCGCAACGGAGGACAACCTGATGATTCCCCCGGGCCGCTGCCAGCGCCGTTGGCATGACGGCGGCCTGGGGTGGTCTGGATGGTTCATTCCTTGTGGCCGTCCTGCCGGGCGGCGGCGCGGGCGCGCTTGAGCTGGCGCCGGAGGCGTGCGTTGTCCAATTCCAGTTCGAGCACTTTCGCGACGCCGGCCAGGTTGAGTCCTTCCTCCAGGAGTGCAGCGATGCGGCGCAGTACGGCGAGGTCGGCTTCGCTGTACTGGCGGGTCCCGCCTTCGGTCCGTTTCGGAGTGAGCAGGCCGCGGCGTTCATAGAGGCGGATGTTCTGCTGGCCTGTTCCAAGCAGTTCCGCCACCACGGAAATCGCGTACAGGCCGCGCGCGTTGCTGCGTTGGTTCGTCATCTGGCTTCCCGTCAGAAAATGGCTGGCTCCCCCTCTTGCACCAGTTTGGCACTGGTGCTATAAAAAATCTATATCCACCGTCACAGATAGTCACGGTGGGTAGCGATGAAACCTACATGCTGAAGGGAGTGGGAAATGATGCTAATCCGTACTGACCCGTTCCGTGAGCTGGACCGGCTCACCCAGCAGGTCTTCGGAACAGCAGCCCGTCCGGCAGCCATGCCGATGGATGCGTGGCAGGAAGACGGGGAATTCGTGGTGGCGTTCGACCTGCCCGGCATCTCGCCTGACGCCGTGGACCTGAACGTCGAAAGGAATGTCCTCACCGTCCGGGCTGAACGCCGTGAGGCCACCCAGCCCAATGTGGAGCTGGTCGTCTCCGAACGGCCGCGCGGTGTCTTCAGCCGCCAGCTCATTCTGGGAGACACCCTGGATACGGACAACATCAAGGCCAGCTACGACGTCGGCGTGCTGACGCTGCGGATCCCGGTTGCCGAGCAGGCCAAGCCGCGGAAGATCGAGATCGAAAGCAAGGGCCAGCAACAGCAGATCGCATCATAGCCCTGCGGCGCGCGCGAGGGGGCGGCCGCCCGGTCCCTGGCCCCCGGGGCCACAGCCGGAGCCGCCCCCGGCGGCTGCCGCCGGAACTGCCGCCACGGCCCTGCGCCGGCTCTTCGGGGGTCGGGGGTGTTCAGCTGATGACCGTACCTGTCCCGGACCATTACGCGGTGCTGCGCGTTTCCCGTGGCGCATCACCGCAGGAGATCGCGCGCGCCTACCGGGCCCTGATGCGCCGACACCATCCGGATATGGGCAGCGCGGACGCTGTGCCGGCAGAACTGCAGCTCATCATGAAGGCTTTTTCCGTGCTCCGGGACCCTCAGCGCCGGCGCGCCTACGACCGGGAAGCCGCCCGCAGCAGGCGTACCGGGCCCGAGGTCGGGGAAAGCAAGGCGCAGTCGCGCCAGGGGGCGGCCGGCCAGGAGCCGCACCCACGGGAAGAACACCGGAAACCGGAAGGGCCCCGCAGCGGCGGCCCGCAGGTGATCCCGGTCCGTGTGATCCGGCGCCCGGAGCCGCCACTGCGCGTCACGCCGGTCCGGTGGGAGAGCAGCCGATAACTCAAGAGCACACGAAGCACGCCCCCGAGGAGGAACTACCACCATGAGTGACTGGCGCCGTTACGACTCACATCTGATCCCGGCCTTTTGCGAGCGTTTCGAACAGCGCTGGGGCAAGGGGACGGCACCCTTCCTGGACCCCGAGGCCCACGAGGAACCCTTGCCTCGGGCGCAGTGGATCAATCCGGCCACCGGCGCCGCCCTGGCCGTGGTGCCCATCTGGACGGACGAGAACGACAGCCAGCACCGTTCCTTCGGGGTGTTCTATCTGCCCCCGGCAGGGGATATCTGGATGCTCCGGCCAGGCTTCACCGCATTCCTGGAACCAGCCGCTGACGACGTCGAGCACCTGGTCGCGCTGCGGAATGACGCGTTCCGCAAAGCCGTAGCCCACGCCAACGAATTCCTCTTCGGGCCGCCCCCACTCGTGGACTGAAGCTATAGCGATGAACCGGCCGGCCTCTACCCTGCGAACCGAGGTGCCTGCCGGTGGACCCGGACCGCGCCGATGACCAGGGTGCCCTGCGCAGCAGCGTGGCGCAGGTCGAGGCCGCCGCTGGTAATGAAGAGGTTGTCCCCGCTGATGACCAGGACGTGCTCGCCGCTGCGCACAGCCTCCATCCACAAGGCATCATCCGGATTTTCGGGGCGGAGCCGGTCCCGGAAGAGCAGCCTGCCGCCGATGCTGAAGGTCACCAGGCCCTGGGGGTCCACGGCAACCGTGCAGCTGGCCGCCGTTTCCGCCACGTCCCCGACAATGCCGCCCAAGTCAGGGCCCAAGGCCAGCTGAAAGCCATGAAAGAGCAGCACCGAGACCAGGGCAGAGGTCAGGTCGCCGCCGCCCTCGCGGAAGGCCACGACCGGGACCAGGGTGTAGGCCAGTACCGGCACCGGCCGACCCTTCACGCCATCGGAGTCCTGTGTTAGGACCATCCGGGCGGCCACGGGGGTGAGCTCGCTGGGAGCCCACGGACCACGCTCGACGCTCAGGCCGGGGCCGCTGCAGCCGCTGTGGCAGACACAGTCGGTGAAGGTAACGTATTTTGTTCCGTCCGGAGCGGTGCTTTCCGTGACGTTCACGAGCAGGGAGAGCGGCTCACCTGGCTCCAGCGGAGCCCGGCAGGCAGCGCACGCGCTGGCCATGGAGGCAGCCGCGAGCACGTACTGCACGGTGTCCCTGCCTTTGAACGATTCCAAACGCCCGTCCCAGGCAACATTGCGTGTGACTGGCATCAGCAGAGCTCCTCCTTGTCCCGAAAGTTCCTTCCTTTCATGCCCCCGGGGTACCGGCTCATGGCCGGGCGCGGCGGCACGGTTCCCCGGGTGACGGGTACCGGGAAACCGTGCGGGGCGTGGCCGCCCTGGCCGCCGATGCTAGGCGCCGATCTGCTGCTGCGTGCCCTGGCCGCTGGTGATCTCAATCTTGCGCGGCTGGGCCTTGGCAGCGACCGGGATGCGCAGGGTCAGCACGCCTCCGTCGTACCCGGCCTTCACGTTGTCGGCATCCAGCGCTTCACCGAGGACCAGCTGCCGGCTAAAGACGCCCTGCGGCCGCTCACCGGCCACCATCTCGGCACCTTCGGGGGCGCCGTTCTTCCGTTCAGCCCGAATGGTCAGGACGTTCCGCTCAACATCCACATCGATCGAGTTCACGTCCACGCCGGGCAGGTCCACCGCGACCACGAACTCGTTCTCTTCCCGCCAGGCATCCAGGGGCATGGCCGCTGGGTGCGCCGACGTGCCCAGCACCTGCTGGGCCAGCCGGTCCAGTTGCCGGAACGGATCGCTCATCATCAACATCACATACCTCCTTGATCATCAACCAAGTGCAGACATCTTTATCCGCTGATATAGATTTTTTAGCACTCCTGTTAACAACGCGCAAGGGTCAGCCAGCAACCTGTCAGGGACCCGGGCACCGGCGTCAGGGATGCACCAGCGGGATAGCCACTGACGGCTTCCACAGCAACCTGAGGACCAGCGAAGACTCCGGGCGTCACCAATCGAGCGGGCCGGCGGCCCGTAATGGGCCTGCAGTTCAGTCGTGGACCCTGTCCCGACGCCGACCCTTCCAACGTTGCGGCGTGTGCTATCAACGGCGGCACAGGCGCCTCGTCCAGCTCCGCACCAGCCTGGCATCGCGGCGAAAGCCAGCCAATACCTCAAGCAGCCTGGATATCCCCGCCGCGAACCGGGCGCTGGAAAAGCTCTTCTAAGTTCGGGGCCCACGACGAAACACCGCCGGCGATAGCCGGAACCCAACTCCGTCACGGTTCTCCCCGGCGTGTTCCAAAAACGCCGACAACCAGGATTTCGTCAACCTGAAGCGGGCCCTCCGTAGGGTAGTCCACCCACGTCCCTGGCCTGGGTTAACACCGCTGCCACCGAGCAGCGGACCGACGACGGAGCTGGGGGCCGCTGGCGTGGGGGGACGCCAGTCGGCTGTCCGCCGCCGGCCGATTACAACTTTACGCCGATGCAGGTAGAGACGGTTTGCCTCCGTTTCGAATTGCCCGACCATCGACCGGCAGTCGGTGTGCCGTCACGCCGACCGGAACTGCGCCCGTCGTGCAGCCACGGCCTGCAGGCTGTCCCGCCAGCGCACAGAGCGGCAGTAGGGTGATGTCATGACCATGGGGGAAGACCACGGCAACAGTCCATCAATCCAGTCACGCCGCTGGCGGCAGCCGCTGGTGCCTGTGCTTGCAGCATCCGCGGTGGTCGCCGGGGCGGCCTTCGTTCTGGCGCCTCGGGAGCAGACCGTTGATTTCTCCTTTGTAGGCGACTCCGAGCAGACGTTCGTGTCGGATCAGATAGTCCTGATGGACACCGGAGCGTGGGCTGGATACCTGCTCATTGCTGTAGGTCTGCTGGTCCTGACCTTCTGGCTGGGATACCGCCTGGGCGTCCAAGGTACCGGGCACCGGGTCGAGAAAAACCCCTGAGCCGCCCGAACTTTCCTCGCGGCCGTACCGCCCGTGCCGGCTAACTGCTATGGCGGGTTGGAGTTCATGACCCCTGTAAGCCTTTGGCCCTGAAGGCATAGGGGCGGCGGGGACGGCCTGGGCCCCATGCTCGACATGGCCTTCGCAGCAGGCAGGCCGGCGGAACGGTATCCAACTGGCCGCGTTGCGTGCGAAACGTCCAATACGTCCGAGGCCGGGAGTTCTCGCAGCTACTTTCTACTCCCGTGGTTTAAACGCCGATAACCGCCGTTTCGTAAACCTGGGCGCATTCGACGCCTGTTACCAGGGCCAGGTGTGCTCGTTCTCAATCCAGTTGTCAGTCGCGACGTGGGGACTGTCAGGTTGGATGAAAGAAATCTGGCGATTGCTAGCCCGCGACCCGCTGCAGCAGGAGGCCTTCAATGTTCGCGGGCGTAGGGTGCGACCTGGCTTTCCTCGTTGAACGGTTCGAACCAGTGCTCGAGTGTCATTGGTGCGAGCCTGAATGCTGCAGTGAGTTCTTCGTCGTGTTGGAAGCCGTCAAGGCTGGGGTCGTAGAGCAGTTCGCTGTCGGTGTCTTCGAGCATCCGGTCGGTGAGCCGTCCTCGCCATCCTGGCTCCAGGTCAAGGTCATAGGTATCGGCGACGACCTCGATTTTGTCGAGCAGGCATCGCACGGCGAGTTCTTGGGCGACGCAGCTGGGCATGGTCCAGTGGCCGGTTAGCTTGGTGGTCAGGTCGGAGGCCATGACGAGGAAGCGCCGGGCGAATAGTCCGTCGTACTTGGTGGCGTATTGGGGTGGGAGGCTCCACAGCACCCAAGTTTCGTCGATGTCCTCCCGCGTGATGGCTTCCTTTTCGTACAGGGCGGCGACGTCCTGGAAGAGCTCGTCGATGAGGACGATGGAAGCATGCCAGATCGCACCAGCCAGAAGGCGGGCACGGACCAGCCCGCGGTCACGCTCGGCGCCGGGTACCTCGGCCATCCACTCCAGGGTTAGTGAATCCAGTTGGGCACGGTCTTCCTCAGACAGCACACCGGGATGGGGGACATAGCCAAGGTCCTGCAGCGTGAGGCCCTTGATTCGGTCCGCGTTCGCGAAGAGCTCCGCCAGTGCCGCGCTGTCGTCCGTGTTCATGCCACCGATGCTACCGGCCGGCGGCCTGTGCAGGGTTCGTTGGGGATGGGGTTTGTCTAGATGGTCGGGCGGAGGCACGACGTTGGGCTTCCGCCCCGATCATCGCGTGACCGCGGCCGTATCCATGCGCACCTGCACCCTCACCGGCTTCCACTTGATGCCCGATACCAGCTTGTTACCATGATCGGCCTCATACGCTACTGGTGGCGTACGGGCGCGGGGTCAATTGTCGCGGGCATCACTGTTTCCCAGCATCGCAGGGCGCAATCTACTCCGCTAAGAACCGCCACTTGGCGACGGTTGGAAACAGCTAGGGAGCGTCGATCGCCAACTCCTCCGGCTCGAGCGGTGGTAACGCGTGCCGCTTGCCAGTGGGGTCAATGCCGATATAGTAGTGCCGTTTCTGGGGCTCAAGGACAAAGGACGATGGGTAGTTCACGTCAGGGCCAAAGCCCCTAAGGCGCCACTCACCCTGCCGGTCACCACTTTCCAGTAGCGTTCCCATGATCTTGAGAGTCTGGGTGATTTGAATCCCAGCCTCTCCGTCGATTTCGGTCCACCATGCTGTAGACCCGCCTACTTGATGACCTCTTTGAGATTGTCTAATTACCCACACCCATTGGCTGACTGGGGCGCCAATTGGCATGAAGCCGCCATCTGTACGGCCAGTACTTCCAGCGCCTTCTAGGCGCACATGGCGATTGGCAAGCGAAAGCTGCCTATTCCTGAACTGCCGCGTCATGGTGTGAGTCGAAACCGTCACAGGATGCGGGCCGTTGTTGCTGAAGGCCACCCGCACAACAGCAAAGAGCCACTGGTCGTCATCTCGCGTTTCGAAGAACACGTGGCCTGGCTCTACCTGCTGGTAATTGTCATCGTCTAGCTTCGACCCTATCGCGTACCCGAAGGGCAGTGGCCGTCCATCATCATCGACATCGCTAAAGGAGACGGAGACTGCGGGACCTTGGGCTTCCATTCGGGAACGTATGGCTTCCCCTGCCATGATTTCAGAGTGCTTAGCTTGCTGCCGGGTGAGCTGCAAGGCCTCATTTGCCGCGTTCACCGCTCTTTCGCTCGCGTCAGCCGACCTTTTTGCCTCTTCCACTGACCTCTTTGTTTGAACTGCTTGTACCGCGATGACCACCGCAGATACTGCGGTGGCTCCAGCAGCAATTGCAGTGGCAATCGCCGAGATCATCGTCCAAAATAGCGTTGCTTCTTCCATTCGATGTGCCTGTCCCCGCTTTGCCGTGTAGGTTGCTTCGGCCAGTCAACGGCCGAGCAATTCGCCAAATTTGATGCTAGTCGCTGCACGATGAGTAAAAGCCATCTCGCCGCGGGCGTCCGCAGTGCCAACGTGAAAGGGTCAAAATCCTAGTCGTCCGCCGCAGGCTGCTCGCCTCCCTATAGGCTGTCTTGAAGGCCTCGCTTGCAGGGCAATTTGAGAATTTGGGGGATTTATGAAGAAGGCATCGCTAATATTCATGATGGCGACGGGGCTGGGCCTGGCAGGATGCGCCAATGGGGCTCCAGAAGCGGCATCACCAAGAACGACAGCCGCGACAACTTCTCCCACAGCAGATTCAAATGCATCGGCATCGCATGGCGCCGCGACTACTGCTGCCCCCATCTCCAAGCCAATCGCGACAACTGGCTCCTACGAGGCCGACGTGACCAAGCTGGGCATCAAGCCAGACAACATGCAGAGCTACGCCTCGTGGATGAAGGAGCAGATCTGCGAGCAGGATCGTACTGGCCTCGGCATCGCTGTCCGCAGTATCGGCGGCGGAACCCCTGCTGATGGGGGTGGCATCGAAGTCGTCCGGTTGACCAACGCCTACTTCTGTCCCACAAAGACCCAGGAGATAGAGGCCGAGCTCGAATACTTCGGGAAGTAGCTGTCCGGAAGGAACCTGCGAGATCCCTTGGCTTGCCGGCTAGGGAACCACGGTTAGGCATGGCCCAAGGACGCTGACCTGGCGCCAACTCGAGGGAGACGGATCCGGCGGCCGGCGCCTCACTCATGATTGGCAATACAGTAAGTGTTTTGCGTCGGGCCGCGGCCCATTGAGCCGGGTCAGTCAGGGGACCGAGATGCCAACTTGCATGAGACGGATGACCTCGATCCGTGGATCGCCAGAGTCGTTGTGAATGTTGCTAAAAAACTGAGAGCGAACAGTGCGAATTGATTCATCTGATGAGATACGCAGAGTTCAGGTTGACATAATCTCCATTATCGGCGTTTCAAAAACGCCCGGGCAGGGGCGCGTTGTCGGCCGTGGATTAGCGAGTGCGCACTCCGGCGCCGCTGTGGCGGTGCCCGGGGTTTCGTTTGAAACGTAGGCTTGCTCAGGTCTGCTTGGGGTCGTTCTCCTCCGCCTACCCCGTGAGCTAGCGACCGGCGTTACGGGCAGGGGCGGAGCTTCGACGGACGACGAGCGTCGGCGGACTGGGATCGCGGTCAACCTCCCGGCCTTCGATCGCGCCCAGGAGCACGTCAATGCTGGCTGCCGCGAGCGTAGTGAAATCCTGTCGCACTGTCGTCAACGGAGGCAGAAAATAGTCCGATCCCTCGATGTCGTCAAAGCCAACAACGCTAACATCCTCGGGCACCCGCACACCCTTCTCAGCAAAGGCCCGAATCACTCCAAGGGCTGTGTGGTCGCTCGCTGCGACAATAGCCTGGGGGATGTTGCCCTCCTCCACGAGCCGCAAGCCCGTTTCGTAGGCCCATTTTGGGCTCCAGTCACCCTCAAGGCAGAGCCCCGGGCGGAGGCCTGCATCTCGCAGGGCGGCCTCCCATCCGCGCTTGCGGACCCGGCCATCAAACCATTCCATCGAGCCCGCCAAGTGGGCAATGTCGGTGTGGCCGAGGTCGATGAGGTGCTGTGTCGCCATGCGCGCCCCCAGCTCCTGGTTCTCCGAGTACGTGAAGACATTGGGTGTCGAAGACGCTCCGGCGGCGATCATCTCGACGGGAACCCGGACCGAGGCGCTCCAGACGGCCGAGGCCATCGATACGACCGGCGCGATGGCAATGATTCCGTCCACACCGATGTCGTCCAAGGTGTCCAGAGCCTTGTGCACCGAATCTTCGTAGGGCGCCTCCACTGTGACGACGTTCGTCGAATAGCCCTTCTTCCGGGCGGTGTTCTCAAGGGCCATGAGCGTCCCGACCGGGCCAAAGCGGGGCGAGCCGTCAGTCAGGATTCCGATGGACGTCGAGCGGCTCGTTACGAGCGTGGTCGCCGCGCGATTGCGGCGGTACCCGATGTCCTTGATAATTTGCAGCACCCGTTCGCGAGTTGCGGCGTTGACATCGGGCGCATTGTTAAGCACCCGCGAGACCGTACCGTAAGAGACGCCCGCAATCCGTGCAACGTCATTGATGTTCGGCTTGCGGCGCGAAGGTGATTCTGGTGGCCTTGCTTCGGCGTCCTTTTGCCTGATTGCTCCTGCCACGAACTCTCCTGTCTATCCCTCCAGCCGCACGGGAAGCCTGACTGCCTAATTAAGCTTACAGAGCCACGAAGTTCTAAAGCTGTAATTATCCTTCCACTAAAAATCTCCCGATGTGACTCTTGACACAACTCTCGTGAACGTTCACGATAGAAACCGTAAACGTTCACGAAGAAGTGGAAAGGAGTGCAGGATGCATGACTACATCGAGCAGATCCTCGCGCTCCGCACCGACCTCGAGCCCCACAACATCGGCGGCGCCCAGTGGACGCACGCCGAAGAACTCCTAGCGGATACGGGATGCACACGCGAAGATCTCGCGCTCGGCATCCGAATGTTCGTACCCCACCGCTCCGCGGCGGTCGTCGGCGTCTTCGAGGCCGGCGTCCTATGGGCAAGCCTGGTCGTCGCTGTCGACTCCTCAGGTCTGCCTGTGTCAGTAACAACAGTGGACGGCGACGCCGTTGAGCTGCGGGGGGACATGGCCGCAGTGGCGGGCGATGCAGTGCGGTGGGTTCACACCCATTACGGACCGTGCTCCCTGGGCCTCTTCTTGGATAAACCCCATGCGGAGGCCCTGCTGAATGCCTCCGACAAGGCTGCGGCCATCCGCGCGGCATCGGCCGCCGGCGGGCTCGTACTGTCTCCGCTGCCCCCTGCTCTGGCGACCGCCCTCGCCTGAGCCGCCCCACCCCACAAGACTCCAATATCCCCACCGTGAAAAGCCATGCCCGAAACGGGCACCACCGGGGTCGCCGACGACCAACTGAAGGGAAGACGAGAATGAGAAGGTCAGCAACAGCCGGGGCCCTTGCCCTCGCCACGATCGCTGCATTATTTACTGGCTGCGCCTCGGACACGGGGGCAGCGCCCGCTGGCAGCCAGAACCCACTCGCACAGGTCAAGGCAGAAGACCTCGTGCCCAAGGACATCGTCGGACGCGGGCCGAACGGTGTAAAGTCCGGGACCCTTGACGACATCAAACTGACCGAGGCGGAAGTCAATCAGGCCAAGCAGCGGAAATTCCGGGTCGGCATCGTCATGCAGACGATGAACATCGAGTGGTCCACCGAACAGGTTCGGGCCATTACCGACCGGTTGAAGAAGTACGACGCCGAGGTTGTTGGCGTGGCCGATCCCAACTTTGATGTCCAAAAGCAGGTATCAAGCATCGAGAACATGATCCAGCTGAAACCGGACGCGATCATCAGCATCCCGGTGGACGACACCGCTACGGCCGAGGCTTATCGCAAGATTGGGGCTGCCGGCATCAAGCTCATCATGATGGACAACGTGCCCACGGGACTGAAGTACCCGAAGGACTACCAGGGCATGGTTTCTTCCGACAACCAGGGCAACGGCGCCGTCTGCGCCGAGGCACTGGCCAAGCACATCCCGCAAGGCGGAACCGTCGGCGTGCTCGACTTCGGAGTCGACTTCTTTGTGACCAAGGAACGCATGAAGGGCTTCGTCGGCTGGATGAAGGCCAACCGCCCCGACATCAAGATCAAGGTCGCCGAATTCCTCGATCCGGCTAACTCAGGCAAGGACGCCGGGAATTTCCTCACGGCGAACCCGGACGTCCAGGGAATGTTCACTGAATGGGAAGTCCCGGCAGTGGGCATTGACCAGGCCCTGCGGGCCCAGGGCAAAACGATGCCAATCACCGCAGTCAACATCGCCTCCGATGTGGCGGCCGACCTCGCTACCGGCGGCAACATCAAGGCCCTGGGGGCCCAGGTTCCCTACGACCAGGGCCTCGCCGAGGCTGACATGGCCATCAAGGTGCTCCTGGGCGGCACCGCTCCCAATTGGCTTGCTTTCCCCGCAGTTCCGGTTCTCCAGAACAACGTCCTCCAGGCGTGGAAGCAGGTCTACCACCAGGATCCACCCAGCCAGCTCGCAGAGGCCTGCAAGTCCACCGAGGGCTGCGGGTAACCCCAACAACCCAATATCCCGAAATACCGACAAGAAAACAGGAGCTGTAGATCATGGAAATCATTCAGGACCACAATGGAGTGCCTGCAAAGCACGGACGCGCTTTCGTCAACGGAGTCAGGCTCCATTACTCCATCGCCGGCGAAGGTGAGCCGCTGTTCCTGCTGCACGGTGTGCCGAAGACGTCCTACCACTGGCGCCGCATCATTCCTCTGCTGACCCCTTACTACACGGTCATCGCACCGGACCTCCGGGGCTTGGGCGACTCCGAGCACCCACAGGGCGGCTTCGACATGAAAAACATGGCCGAAGACATCGCGCAGCTTGCCACGCACCTCGGCTACGAGAGCTTCTACCTCGTCGGCGAAGACTGGGGCGCCTCGACCGCTTACCAGGTCGCAGCCCAGTACCCGGAGCGGGTGAAGAAACTCGTTTACCAGGAGATGATCCTGCCCGGCTTCGGGCTCGAGGACTATTCCTTCCTGACCAAGGAGAACGTCAGCACCTACGTCTGGCTCTGGCACATCAACTTCTACAGTGTGCCGGACTTCCCGGAGCTGCTGATCACTGGCAAGGAACGGGAGTACTTCAACTACTTCATCAAGCACGAGACTCACAACCCCCAGGCCATCACCCCCGATGCTCTAGACGAGTACGTGCGCTGCTACTCCTCTCCTGGAGGCCTGCGGAGCATGTTCGCCATCTACCGGGCCACACTCGAGGACGCCGAACAGAACCGCGAGGCCGCAAAGACCAAACTGACCATGCCGGTCCTGGCCGTTGGCAGCGAGTACTTCATCGGAGCCGACAACGAGCGGCAGATGCGCGAAGTCGCCGAGGACGTGCGAGGCGTGATCCTACCCTGGGGCCACCAGCTGGCAGAAGAGGACCCGGAGGCCCTGGCCGAGGCTTACCTGCAGTTCTTCAAGGAATAACAGCAACACCCGCGCGGGACGGCCGCCCGGCCGTCCCGCGCGGCCTTAGAAGTCCAAACACGAGGACGACGCGCAACCGGCGACCTCGGTTCCCTCAATACATTTCATTCCCCTCAGGTTGAAGTCCGCCACAGGCTTCCCTGGCCACCAAAAGGACCAACTGTAATGACACGCAGAAAGACGCTCTCCACCGCGGCCGGGCTGCTCACCGCGATCGCCATTTCGCTGTCCGGATGCTCCAGCGATGCTGGCGGCGGAACATCCCCGGAACGCACAGCCGTCAACGCCGCATCCATCACCCCCGCCGGAATCGTCGGTCAGGGCAAGAACGGCGAGAAGCCAGCACTTGCGGACGCACTCAAACTCAGCGACGCAGACAAGAAGAAAGTGGCCGAGGGCAAGTTCACCGTCGGCATCTCGATGAACACCATGGACATCGACTGGTCCCGGCTGACGATCGAAGGCATCCAAAAAACCCTGGGCGACCTCGGCGTCAAAGTCATCGGAGTCACCGATGCAAAATTCAAAGTCCAGCAGCAGATTGCCGACCTCGAAAACCTCATCACCAAAAAACCGGACCTCATCATCAGCATCCCCACTGACGATGTAGCCACCGCCCAGACCTACAAAAAGGTCGCGGACGCCGGCATCAAACTCGTCTTCATCCACATGCCCGCCTCCGGGCTCTCTTACCCCTCGGACTATCAGGCAGTGATCGCCCCGGACAACCAGGGCAACGGACAAATTGCCGCGGCCGCCCTCTCGGAATTCATCCCGCAGAACGGGACAGCCGGCATCGTGGACTTCGCTGTCGATTTCTACACCACGAACCAGCGCACCCAGCGGGTTAAAGAATGGTTCAAGGAGAACCGCCCGGACGTGAAAATCAAGGAAGTCGGCTTCACGGACACCAATGCCGTCGGACCGGCCGCAGCCAATTTCATGACCGCGAACCCTGACGTCAAAGGGCTTTTTGTCATCTGGGATTCACCGGCCATGCAGTCCGTCGCCGCCCTCCGCAACGCAGGAATCAACGTCCCGATCACGACAATCGACCTCGGCACCGAAGTCGCCGTAGAGATGGCCAGCGGCGGCTACATCAAGGCCATTGGTGCCCAGGAGCCCTACAACCAAGGAGTCGCCGAGGGCATGGCTGCCGCGCACGCCCTGATCGGCAACAAGGTACCGGCCTGGGTTGCTCTTCCGGCCGTCGCCGTTACGCCCGGGAACCTCCTGGAGAAATACGAAACGATCTTCCATGCCAAGCCGCCCCGGGAAGTCCTGGACGCATGCAAGTCCTCGGGAATCTGCGGAGGCCAGTGACATGGCCACTAACAAGCAAACACCCACGGAAGACACCGACATGAAAACGGCGACCGAAGTGGGCGAAGCAGGGCAGGCCTACGCCAAACCAATTCTTCAAGCCCGTGGCGTCAGCAAGGCTTTCAGCGGAGTTTATGCCCTGAAGGACGTCGATTTCGATCTGCGTCCCGGCGAGGTCCATGCACTCCTGGGCCCCAACGGCGCCGGCAAATCCACGTTGATCAAGATCCTCGACGGCGTCCAGCCACAGGACGAAGGACATGTCGAAATCGACGGACGCGAACGCGTCGAGTCGGACATCGCGACCGTCTTCCAGGAGCTCAGCCTCGTCCCGTCACTCTCAGTGGCCCAGAACATCTTCCTCGGCAACGAGCTCCGAAACGCCTTCGGGATCGTCCAGAAGAAGAAGATGAACAGCGTAGCCCAGGAACTCCTCGACTCGCTCGGGCTGCACCTGCCACCTCAGGAATTGGTCGAGAACCTCTCCGTCGCCTCCCGTCAGCTTGTCGAGATCGCCAAGGCCATCCACCGGAACGCCCGCGTCCTGGTGCTGGACGAGCCGACGTCGACACTGACCAAGGCCGATGAGCTGCTGCTGTTCAAGAGCATCCGCGACATCCAAAAGTCCGGCGTGGGCATCATCTATGTCACCCACCGCCTCACGGAGGTCTTCGAACTCGCCGACCGGGTGACGATCATCCGCGACGGCAAGAAGGTGCTGACCGCCGACGTAGCCGATATGGAGATGAGCTCGCTGGTCCGCGAGATCACAGGCGTCGAACCCCAGGAACCCGGGCCGCCGAAGGAAGCGTTCGACAGGTTCGCCCGTCCCGAACTGCTGCCCAACTCCTCCAGCGGACCGAAACTCCGGGTATCCAAGTTGGCCGGGGACCGGTTCTCAGACATCAGCTTCACCGCTGAGGCTGGGCGGATCATCGGCATCGCCGGGCTGATCGGGACCGGCCGCACCGAGCTGCTGGAAACCATCGGCGGCATGCGCCGCAGCACCGCCGGGGAAGTCATGCTCGATGGCAGGACAGTCCGTTTCAAGCACCCGTGGGAAGCGCTCAGCGCCGGGGTCGCGCTCGTCCCCGAGGACAGACACCGCTCGGGTGTCGTGCTGCAGCATTCGATCCAGCGAAACCTGACCCTGGCCCACTACAAGTCACTGCGGAGGGGCGGGCTCGTCGACAACAGGGCGGCACGGTCACTGATCCGCGGCCTCGTGGAGACACTTCAGGTAAAAGCGAACTCGATCGACAGCCCCGTCCAGACACTGTCCGGCGGCAACCAACAGAAAGTCGTGTTCGCCAAGTGGCTCCAGCCGGGGATGCACCTCCTGCTCCTGGACGAGCCGACCCAGGGCGTAGACGTCAGAGCACGGCAGGAGATCTACCGGGTCATCCACCGGTTCGCAGAAGAGGGAGCGGCCATCGTCGTGGCCTCCTCCGACTTCGTCGAGCTCCAGGAGCTGTGCGACGAGATCTACTTCATGACCTCAACATCCATGAGCGAACCGGAGAAAGTCACCCCCGGCATGACTGACCAGTACATCTATTCAAGACTCAATGAAAGGGTTCGTGAGAGCCATGAGCGCGATCACCAACAGCTTTAGCCTGACCAAACCGCAATGGGGCGGCCGGTCCGCCATGGACTTTGTCCGCGAATACTTCGTCTATATCGCGCTCGTGGCCCTGGTGATTTTCTTCTCCATAGCCTCGCCTGTTTTCTTCAGCGTGCAGAACTTCGCCAACGTCGGCCGGCAAACAGCGATCGTGTCCATCATCGCCGTCGGAGTTACGCTCGTCATCGTCAACGCCCAGATCGACCTCTCGGTCGGAAGCGTCTTCGCGCTCTCCGGAATGGCCTCAGCCTTGGCGCTCCAGCACCTGTCCAACTTCTGGGTGCTCGGGGCTCTGGCGGCCATCGCCGTCGGCGTCGTCTTTGGATTCGTCAACGGCTTGCTGACTGTGAAGCTCGGGATACCCAGCTTCCTGGTCACCTTGGGGATGCTCGGCGTCGCCCGCGGGATAGCGTTGCTCATCACGGACACCCGCCCCGTGCTCATCGCCAACCGGCCCTACTTCAGCATCTTCGGTGACAGCAGCATCCTGGGCGTTCCCATCGCCGTCGTCTGGACCATCGTGATAGTTGCACTCGGCTTCGTGCTCCTGCACAAGAGTGTCTTCGGGCTCCGGGTCTTCGCCACCGGAGGGAACCCACAGGCGGCGCGCTTCACCGGCGTCAAGACGCACCGCACCGTGATCCTGTCGTTCGTCATCACTGGCGCTCTCGTTGGTGTTGCGTCGCTCCTGTTCACCGGCATCGCCCACGCCGCC
This sequence comes from Arthrobacter globiformis, assembly GCF_046536215.2. Lineage (GTDB taxonomy): Bacteria > Actinomycetota > Actinomycetes > Actinomycetales > Micrococcaceae > Arthrobacter > Arthrobacter globiformis_E. Next base: position 3,040,841 of record NZ_CM143421.1, read on the forward strand.
CGCCCGGATGTCGGCGTCGGCCTCGAACTGGATGTCATCGCCGCCGTCATCCTTGGAGGCGTCAGCCTCTTCGGCGGCAGGGGAACGATTATCGGAGCCCTTGCAGGATCCCTGATCATCGGCATGATGAACAACGGGTTGGTCCTCATGGGCGTTGATTCCTCGGTGCAGCAGATCATCAAGGGAGCCATCATCATCGCCGCCGTGTCCCTCAGCAAGAAATAGCAGAACCCGCAAAGGAACGATTGAAATGTCAGCCGAAGCAAAGAACAACGGATTCTTCCAGGTAGCCCAGAACGGAGACGGAGCGTGGAGCTTCGTTGACCCCGAGGGCAAGCCGTTCCTCTCCCTCGCCCTGAACCACATCGACGACACCGACCTGCGCTACCCGCACAACGCGGAGATCTTCGATCGCAAGTACGGCTCGCGCGAGGCCTGGACGAAGGGCGTGGTCCAGGACCTCCAAGACCTGAACTTCAACACGATCGGGTGGACGTCGCAGTACATCAGCGGCGGCTGGGGTGAGGCCCTGGACTGGTTCGGGGACCCCGTGGACCTTGGCCACTCACTCCCCTGGCCCGACCAGCACCTGCTGGACTCCGGCATGCCCTACGTCGTGCAAATCCGCGTGCAGGAGATCGAGGACTGGAACGGCCACCCCGCCTTCCGGGACGTCTTCGGGGAAGACTTCCAGAAGTACGCCGACTGGATCGCCCGACGGATGGTCTCCGACCACAAGAACAGCCGGAACCTGATCGGCTACTTTCTGGTGGACATCCCAGCCTGGCTGCCCCACGCCGCGGGTAGGTTCTGGCCCGGATTCGAGGGGCTCAGCCAGGAAGAGCACGACAAAAAGCTCTTCGAGGTCGCAACCCAGTACTACAAGACCATCACCGAGGCGATTCGCCGCTACGACCCCAACCACCTGATCCTTGGCGACCGCTACAACGGTAATAAAGGCATCCCGGAAGCGGCGCTGCGCGCAATGGTCCCCTTTGTGGACGTCCTCTCCGTCCAGTACTTCACCGGGAAGTCGGACGAGGAATACAAGACCATGATCGAAGACCTTCGCGGCTGGCACGAACTGACCGGCAAGCCCGTGGTCATCGCAGACATCGGCAACTGGGTACCCACGGACATGAACCCCCACCGGACAAGCGACATGACCACCCACGCCGAGCGCGGCGCGGACTACGCCAACGGGCTCGCCAAGGTGATGGCCGAGCCCTGGATCATCGGCTGGCACTGGTGCGGCTACATCGAGAACCTCGGCCGCGGCTGGGGCATCAAGGACCCGAAGGACGAGTTCTACACCGACATGACCGACCGGATCCGCGAAGCCAACGCCCAGGCACAGGCTACAGCCCAGCAACGGAAATGACAGCCCACCCCTCCTGAACACCGGCTCCGGGAGCCACCCCCGCCGCTCCGGCGGCGGGCCAACCTGCGGGCGACTGCGCCAAACGACGCACCCGACTGCCCGCTGCAACTCCCAGCGCTGCTTCGCCATCGTTCGAATTGCACGTCGGTGGCGAAGCAATAGTTCCCCCGATACTCCGTGGATGCGGAGGCTGAATCGTAAACGTTCACGGAGCACATTACGGCAGACTGCGCCTCCTCTTCCCGCAAGAGCCGGGGCTCCTGATCAACGACCCCTGATCCTGGGGGCGCTCGGACAGCAGGAGGGCATTGCCCTTGCCGTCGCCTTGGCCCGCATACGCAGGCCCCTCGCAACATTCTCCTTTGAAAGGCAGAACCATGAAACTCGGATACTGCACCATTACCTGGGGCGGCGTCGTCGGCCATCCGGTCGGCGTGACCAGCGTCAAGGACCTCTTCTATCTGACGCACGGGTCAATGGACACCGCCGTCAAAGACATCGCCGCGGCCGGATACCAGGGCGTGGAAATGTTCGACGGAAACCTCGCCCACTACGAGGACAACCCGGAGCAGCTCCGCGGCATTCTCGAAGAGGCCGGTGTCTCCCTCGTCAGCGTCTACACCGGGGCAAACTTCGTCTACGCGGACATCCTGCCCGACGAGCTGCACCGCATCCAGCGTGCCGCCGAGCTCGCCGCGACCTTCGGGGCCGAACGCCTCGTCGTTGGAGGCGGCGCCCGGCGCGCCGCGGGCACCACGGACGAGGACTACCGGCGCCTCGGCGAGGCCCTGGACCGCGTCACCGACATCGCCGAGACCGCGGGGCTGACCGCCACCTACCACCCGCATCTGACCACCATCGTCGAGAGCCCGGATGAGCTGGAACGCCTCATGCCCCTCACCCGGATCGGCTTCTGCCCGGACACCGCACACCTCGCGGCAGGCGGGGCGGACCCGGCCGCTGTCATCCGCAAGTACCCCGAGCGGATCCGCCACGTCCACCTCAAGGATCTGCGAAAGGACCCCTTCTCCTTCCTGCCCCTCGGGCAGGGTGAGCTGGACTTCCCAGACATCGTCCAAGCCATCAAAGAGAGCGGCTACGACAGCTGGCTCATGGTTGAGCTCGATGAGTACGACGGCAACCCAAGGGAGGCGGCTGAGATCAGCCGCCAATACCTCGAAGAGCTCCTCCCCTAACCCCAACGCATCTCAGAAAAGGAACACGATCGTGAAAAACCTTAACGTCGGCCTCATCGGAGGCGGCTTCATGGGCAAGGCCCACTCCCTGGCCTACTCGGCCATGCCCATGTTCTTCTGGCCCGCACCGGCCCTCCCCATCCGCCACACCATCGCTGAAGCCAATGACGCCCTCGCCGCCGAGGCCGCCCGCCGCTTCGGTTTTGAAAACTCCACCGCCGATTGGCGCCGGATCGTGGATGACCCGGCGATTGATGTCGTCGACATTGCCACCCCCAACCACCTGCATGCCGAGATCGCCATCGCCGCAGCCCAAGCCGGCAAGCATGTTATCTGCGAAAAGCCTCTGGCCCGCACGGGTGAGGAGTCCAAGGCCATGTACGACGCGGTCAAGGACGCGGGAATCGTCCATATGGTGGCCTTCAATTACCGCCGAACTCCCGCCGTCGCCTTGGCCAAGAAGTACATCGAGGAGGGCGCTATCGGGCGAATCCTGAACTTCCGCGGCACATACCTCCAGGATTGGTCCGCGGACCCCAACTCGCCACTGTCCTGGCGCTTCCAGAAAAACATCGCCGGGTCCGGGGCCCTCGGCGACATCGCGACCCATGTCGTTGACATGGCCCGCTACCTTGTCGGTGAGTTCGCCTCCGTGAACTCGGTCCTCTCAACGTGGATCCCGGAACGTCCGCTGCAGACCGGGGGCGCCGACGCGCTAGGGAACGTCCGCGGCGGTGAAGGACCCCGGGGCGAGGTTGACGTCGACGACGAGGTGATGACCATGGTCCGCTTCGCCAACGGCGCCGTCGGCTCGATCGAGGCCACCCGCAATGCCTATGGCCGCAATAACTTCATCACTTTCGAAATCCACGGCACCGAAGGCAGCATCGCATTCAACTATGAACGCCGCGACGAGCTGCAGGTCTGCTTCGCCTCCGATCAGAACGACCGACGCGGCTTCCGGACCGTCTACACCGGCCCCGCCCATCCCTACGGGGACGGGCTCTGGCCGATCCCGGCTCTGGGTATCGGCTATGGCGAAACGAAGATCATCGAAGCGCATGACTTCTTCAAAGCCATCGCAGAAGGCGGCAGCGTGAGCCCGAACTTCGCCGACGGCTATCAGACCGCGCTCATCGACGACGCTATCGTCACATCAGCGGACAAGGGCGCCTGGGTGGACGTACCAACGGTCGCCGAACTGTCCACGATCACCAAGTAGGGATTGATTTAGGAGGGTGCGGGCCATCTCGCCCGCACCCTCCTACGACCGGGACAGTCCCCTCCCGTTCCCCGCCGCCCCATGGCCTGAGCGAGGCGGGCTGGCAAAGAGCACCGTCTCAGTCCCCGTGCCATTGAAGCTGGGCTGTGCCAGCTCGCCAACGACCCCTACTGTTCGCAGAAAGAAACGGAAAGCATGTCTTACCCGAATAATCCGAGCAAAACCTTCGGCGTGGCAATGATCGGTTATGCGTTCATGGGCAAGGCCCACTCGAACGCCTGGCGGAATGTCGGCAGCTTCTTCGATGTACCCCCCGTCGAGATGAAGGTCCTAGTCGGCCGGGACGCCGGACAGGTTGCCGCAGCTGCAGCTAAGTATGGCTGGGCCGAGTCCGCGACGGACTGGCGGTCCGTGCTGGATCGGGACGATATCGACATCGTCGACATCTGCGCCCCGGGCTGGATGCATGCCGAGATCGCCATCGCCGCCCTGGAGGCGGGCAAGCATGTGCTCGTGGAGAAGCCGCTGGCCAACACCCTGGCTGAGGCCGAGGCGATGACCGCCAGGGCGCAGGCGGCCCGGACCCGCGGGGTCCAGTCGATGGTCGGGTTCAACTACCGCCGCGTCCCGGCCCTGGCGTTGGCCCGCGAACTGATCGCGGAAGGCCGGCTCGGCACCGTCCGGCACGTCCGGGCCGCCTACCTGCAGGACTGGCTCGCCGACCCGGAAGTCCCCATGACCTGGCGCTTGCGCAAAGAAACGGCCGGGTCCGGCGCCCTAGGTGATATTGCCAGCCACGCCATCGACCAGATCCAGCACCTCACCGCGCAGACCGTCACGGAAGTGACAGGCACTCTACGTAACTTTGTCACGCAACGTCCCGGACCTAACGGCCCTGAGGAAGTCAGCGTCGACGATGCGGTCTGGGCAACCCTTGGACTGACCGGCGGGATCAGCGCATCCGTGGAAGCCTCCCGGGTGGCTACCGGCCAAAAAAACAGCCTTCGCATCGAGATGTACGGCTCCAAAGGCTCACTGACCTTTGATCTAGAGAACCTGAATGAACTCATGTTCCTCGATGCAAGTGATTCGATCCGGGAGCAGGGCTTCCGCCGGATCCTCGTCAACGAACCCGAGCACCCCTATCTGGAGGCGTGGTGGCCGCAGGGCCACATCATCGGTTGGGAGCACACCTTCACGCACGAGATCCGCGACTTCCTAGCCGCCATTGACAACAATGAGTCGCCCTCGCCGTCCTTCGAAGAAGGACTTCAGGTGCAAAGCGTCCTCGCAGCCGTCGAAGAATCAGCCAACAACAAGAGCGTGCTGACGAACGTGCGTCAGGCTGCGCTGACCACTGAAGGAGCCTGACCATGTCCCGCCCGTACACCCTGTTCACCGGCCAGTGGGCCGACCTCCCCTTCGAGGAAGTCGCCAGGCTCGCCTCCGGCTGGGGCTACGACGGCCTGGAAATCGCCGTCTCCGGCGACCACCTGGACGCCTGGCGCTGGGACGAGCCCGGCTACGTCGACTCCAAACTCGCCATCCTGGACAAATACAACCTCAAGGTCTGGGCCATCTCCAACCACCTCAAGGGCCAGGCCGTGTGCGATGACCCGATCGACTTCCGCCACGAAGCGATCGTCGGATCCAAGGTCTGGGGCGACGGGGACCCCGAAGGCGTCCGCACCCGCGCCGCCGAGGAAATGAAACACACCGCCCGGCTCGCCAAAGCCCTCGGCGTGGACACCGTCGTCGGGTTCACCGGCTCCTCCATCTGGCAATACGTCGCGATGTTCCCGCCCGTCCCGGAAAAGGTCATCGACGCCGGCTACCAGGACTTCGCCGACCGCTGGAACCCCATCCTGGACGTCTTCGACGAAAACGGCGTCCGCTTCGCCCATGAGGTCCACCCCAGTGAGATCGCCTACGACTACTGGACCACCGTCCGCACTCTCGAAGCGATCGGCCACCGCGAAGCGTTCGGCCTGAACTGGGACCCCTCCCACTTCATGTGGCAGGGCATCGACCCCGTCTCCTTCATCTGGGACTTCAAAGACCGGATCTACCACGTCGACTGCAAAGACACCAAGCTCCGCCCCACCGGCCGGAACACCGTCATGGGCTCCCACCTGCCCTGGGGCGACCCCCGCCGCGGCTGGGACTTCGTCTCCGCAGGCCGCGGAGACGTCCCCTGGGAATCCTCCTTCCGTGCCCTCACCGCCATCGGCTACGACGGCCCGATCAGCATCGAATGGGAAGACGCCGGCATGGACCGCCTCCACGGCGCCCCCGAAGCCCTCGCCGCCCTCAAGAAGTTCGACTTCCCGGCGTCGCAGACCAGCTTCGACGCCGCCTTCAGCACCAAGGACTAACCCCTATGGCAGAAAAAACGGACCAAAGCCCCAGGCCTAAAGGAACCAGTAAAGTGAAGCCATGGCGCTCTCGAGGCGACATCCTCCGCAGCTTGGGATGCTAGGTGGCACAGAGCTGTATTACGCTCCCATGGCCGGCCCTACGCAGTCTGGAAGGGGATCTAGATGATGTTCGCGGAAGTAAGGCAGTTTAGGTGGCTCGACATCGAGGATGACAACGCTGCCCCTAATTTCCCGACTCTCCTAGCGATGTACGTGACATCGCCCGGGCAGGCTGCTGCTCTGCGATATGAGGTAGCCGTGACAACGGTCGAGGAACTGACGCTCCGGATGATTTCAGCCCTACATAGCCGGACATGGTCAGGTGATTGTTGCCAAGTTCGACCGGCGCGATATCGAATCCTTTCTTCGGTCCGCCGTTGCTCAAGTGTCCGCCGAGACATGGGGAGAGCTGGACCTTGCACTCGAACGCTTCGGGAGGTCCGAGTTCAATCTGACGGACACATGCTGGTCTCCGGATCCTTGGGAAGCTCCTGGGAGAATGACGTGATTCGGGGGCGAACTGGGTCCAGATGACAGACGACTCGCGTCGCATATGTAGCATCCGAAACCCGGGAATGGAGGGACGACGGACGCCTCCTGACCGCCATAGCGCGGAAACCCACAGTCTCGAGGCCCTCAGTCAGAGGGAGGCACACCCCAACCTGACAGCCGTAGTGGACTGTGGCGAAGAGGTTTCTGGTCACTCCTTCTGACGGGTAATGAATGCTCCCATGCCGGGGACGGTGAATTGGATCTGTCCGTGCTCGGGGGCGAAGATGATGCCCTTTTCGATGAGGCGGCCGCGTTGGCTGGTGAGGGAGCTGTGGTCCTTTCCGAGCCGGCCGCTCAGGTCGGCGGTGGTGGAGGGGCCTTCGCCGTCCTGGCTCATTGCGCGTAGGTAGTTCCTTTCGGCAGGTGTTGCCCGTTGCCATCTGGCGACGAAGAAGCCGTGGTCCAGGTCTGCCGTTCCGAGCTCGACGGCGAGGCGGGCGTCTCCGACGGTGATCTCTTTCTCGGAAGCTGTCTCCCAGAGTGTGCGTCCATAGGCCTGGAGGAAGTAGGCGTAGCCCCCGGCGGCGTCGAGGACCGTATCGAGAGCTTCTCCTCGAAGGACTCCCCCGAGTCGGCCGATCGGAACGGTGAGCGCTTCCGCTGCTGCGCCCGGATCGAGTTGGCCGACCATGCGGTAGTGGAACAGCCGTTCGGCGTAAGAGCGGCTTTCACTGAGCCGACCCGGCAGGGACGGCAGTCCTCCACCGACAATGTAGAAGGGCCAGCCGCGTTGACCTGCGGCGTGCTGGACGGTCAACAGCGCACCCAGCAGCTCCGCGTCGACGTCCTGCATCTCATCGATCACCAGCGCGAAACCGGCCCTGGCCTTCCTCATGGATATCGAGACGTCCTCGATCATTTCCTCTAGATCGATGTCGAGGACGCGGGAGTCGGCCCGCCCGGCCGCGAATTTCAGGTCAGCGGTGAGTCCCTGGAGTCCAAGGGACACGGAGATGTTGGAGATACTCCCCAAGCCCTGGCTGCGAAGGTGCGACCATGCGGGAGTCTGTCGAAGCCGGCGAGCTCCTAGCTGGAGCTCACGGGCAAGCTTCTTCCGGACAGCTTCGGGGCCGCCTTCCCCGGGCTGAGCCTCAAACTGCACCACGAGCCAGCCGTTGCGCCGCGCCATCTCCGAGAACTCGTTCAAGAGCACTGTCTTGCCCACTCCCCGCAGCCCTGTCAGGAGAATGCCACGGTCCCCAACAGCGTTGGCCTTCGCCCTTGCCACTAGGAGATCGAACGCATCAATCTCAGGCCGCCTGCCAACAAGAGCCGGGGGCTTGACTCCAGAGCCGGGAGCGAAGGGATTCAGAGCTGGTTCCATGTCCACATCATAACCAAAGCATTCACGAGCATCCCAAAAATTGAAATACATGATTATGCTTTGGCCTAACCGTCCTTACAGCTTGACGGAATCGCGGCTATCGGCGTTTGAAATGCTGTGGGGGGGAGACGGAGACCTGGGCTGCGGAAATCCGATCAGAGGGCCAAGCGAATCTTGGGATGTTCCTGCTAGGGCTCCAACACGACCTGCTCGGCGACGAGGACCCGAAGGCTTTTCAGATGCTCCGTAGCGCAAGAATCCACCTGACCGGCAACAGAATTTGTGGAATCCCTAGAGCGACGGCCAGTCGCTGTTGCATCTCCCGCCGTGCTGAGTGCAGGACGCCGCCTGTTCGGATGCTCTATGCCCTAGGCAGAGTTCCGAGGGCTGACGGATCCCCTGCGGATGCGATTGTCCATGCCACCCACCAGGCATTCAGGTCCTGCATGGAGGGCTGAGATCGAGTCGCCGAATGATTCACGGCAAAAGCCGCCGACAGGACTCGGAGTGTTTGCAGGAGGCCTAAAACTGCGTCGCGATCGTCTTGACGCCGTCTAACGGCATAGAAAGGCACAAGGGGTGCGTCCTTGATGGGTATGACGATCAGATCAGGGAATGAAAGAGGCGTTATGGCGGAGAACACACCGGCAGCTACGCGCTGATGCACAGCGCGATCAATGTCCCCGATCCTTCGGCCGGGCACGTCAACGGCACGTATCTCTTTTGGCCCGCGAAGGTCGCCAAGGAGCCACGGAGCCATCCAATAGTCTGGAGCTGTAGGCTCCCGAACAAAAGCAAAGTCGGCAATCTCGGCGACTGTAGTTGTGAGGGCGCCGTCCAGTTCGTGCCCAGGGGGAACATGAAGCACTCTACCCGACACGCCTATCTGCTCAGCGACGAGATCAAACCGGTTCACTAAAGGTGAGCCCACGAGCGAAGAGCTCAGGAGTACATCAATCCAGCCCGACAGAAGACTTTGCGCGACTCGCCCATAGGGCACGTCCCTGAGTTCCAGCCGACATCCGGGAACAAGTTGTTTGAGCCCTAAGGAAACCATGCGCCAAGCCTGCGGCGGGAAGTGGTCGGTAGGCGCCCCAGGAATCCCGACACGGAGAACCGCGGATTCGGATGCCTGCAGAGCGTCTCGGCGTGCATCGCGAACGGCGCGCAGCAAAGGATCACAGCGGGCGAGGAAACGGTCCCCTGAACGTGTGAGGTCCACGAACCCGCCGGTGTCCCGTTCAACTAGCTGCGTCCCAACCGACTTCTCCAGCCGGCTGATGCGTTTGGACAGGGCCGAAGTGCTCATGCTTAGACGGCTAGCTGCGCGACCATAATGACGTTCGCCAGCCAAGACTACAAAGCTTTCCACGCAGCTGAGATCAATATTCACGACGGACCTCCACCTGAAGTCTCAGTGGCCTTTAGCCTATTCGTAACAAAGATGTGCCTGGTCAGAAGAACAGTCAATCCCTGCTCGTCAAGGGCCGTTTCCAGCAAGGAAAAACTTGCCCTGCCAAGACTCTCACTTTCCTATCATCTTCGTAGGAGCTAAAAGTGCGAAGTGTTCGGGTGCAGAACGGACCCCTATCAACAAGACGATTGCCTGAGCAAAGGGACGAATCGCGTTATCGGACATTTCGGTAGACGTTGTCGCGGTCGGAGAACTTAAGAACACGGCCATACTGCGATGTGTGCCTGCCCAGCTCCCTCAATAACGATAAATGCATCTTTTGGAGTTCATCCATCTCCAAGAAGGCAGAAAACATAGAGAAGGTGAAGGAAATGACAACGTTTAGTGGCGTCAGCGACGATGCCAATACACCGGCGGTAGAGGGTCAGCATAACGCAAAAGGGACCGCAGTTTTGGGACATACGGTATCTGGAACTGGCGTCGTTGGAACGTCAACCTCGGGCGTCGGTGTCTGGGGGAAGAGTGAAAGCTCCAGCGGCCTTGGAGGCGTTAGCACGAGCGGTATCGGTGTGCACGGCGTGAGCGAGGCTGGCCCAGCAGTTCGCGGTGATTCTGAATCAGGAGTAGGAGTATTCGGCGCCAGCAAGGTCCTTACAGGTACGGGAGGGGTGAGTGTCAGCGGTATCGGAGTTCATGGCGATAGCCAATCTGGAGCCGGAGTCCGTGCCAGCAGTAAATCCGGCCCTGGAATTTGGGCCGACAGTGCAACCAATGAAGGAGTTCATTCCGAAACTGCATCCACCCATCATGCCGCAATCGTTGCCTTCCACAGGAATGAGACTAGCGATGGTGCCGCCATTTACGCCGAGAAACGCGGAACTCGCGGTCACGCAGGATACTTTGCAGGCAATGTAGCTGTCAGCGGGTCCATCATCGTTCAAGGAGCGGATCTTTTACACAGGATTCAGTCCCTTGAACTGCTGGTCAATAATCTGGTTCAGAAGGCAGTGCCGTCCGGCCATGGAGGAGGTGTCGCCAGCAATGGGCGCCCCTTTCTTTCGGTTGAAGCAGACTCATCCAATTTCGGCAGCTCCATTTCAGTGACCGTGGGGGGATCGGGGTTCAGGCCTGGGGAAGTGGTCACACTACGGGATCGGCAAAAAATCGGCGGCCAGTGGGGCTCATGGGCTACTTTGACCGCCGTGGACCCTGATGGTTTGGGGCGGATCAGTGCAGGCTTGCAACTCATTGCTCAACGTGGAAGCAGTTGGGAATTTCAGGGTGTTGGCAGCCAGAGCGGAGAATCGATGACTGCAGGATTGACAGTCTAGTGGGGGCTCTTGCACGACTCGGTGAATGCATCGACGATTCGCCAATGCTGACGCGGCCGCAGCTTGACGGAATACCCATTAGCGGTGAACTGTCCGCACGGCAAACTCGGCATGTGGCAGCGGGGAACCTGTGCGTTCTCAACCTGTGATCTGGCGGCCGAGTTTGTCGACTTGCCTGCGGAGCGCGAGGACTTCCTTGAGCACGTCTTCCAGTCCCGGACCGGCTTCCAGACTCGTGGGGCCCACGCCCCCGGGCCGCACTCCAGCATCCGGAATCTCCTCCAGCAGGTCGAAGCCCCACTTGCGAACGATCTCGACAAGAAGCTCCGGCTGGGCTTCGAGGTCGATCACCGTGCCGTGGGCTTTGACAACCTGCTGAATCACGCGGTTCTCTCGCTTTGAGATCGGCATTAGTGCACGTCCTTACTCCTCAGTGTTCATTTCGTCGGAAGCTCACGCACCCACGTCGAGACAATCGTTTTGACACGCCTGGCAGGGCACGCGATGTGACGCATGCGGTGATCGACGGAGCCGTCGGGAAGAAGATCCGGCCAGACCAACAGCCGCCCGGTCACGGGTTGGAAGCGTTGCTTGAGGGCGGGGAAGTACGTGCTTCCCCCAGTGGGGGAAGCGCTAAGGTAAATGAGCACGGAAATCGTGCGCTCGCCCCATTGGTCACCAGTGAAGAAGCCGCTGTCGTGGTGCTCCTCGAATCGCTCGCCCTTCCGGTACCTGGCCAGCTGCCACGGCTCGAAGTGCTCAATGGGTACGCGGAAGTCGACGGCCAGCTTCTGCTCGACGCTGCGCAGCACCTCGCGAGATTCGTCGCTCAGCCAAGTCTCGTCCGTAGTCGAACTAGTCCGACTGATTGAGTGTCCAGACACTAACCCACGTTGCGAGTCGAGCCGGATGACAGGGCTGTCCCACCAGTAGATGTGTTGGAGATCGTCCGTGAGGCGGGCGCACTCCTCCACGTTCAGGAAGTCGTCCACACACGTGACTGTGCCTCTCTCCAGAGTTACAGGGGTGCCGAGCATCAGTCGATCACCAGCGAAAGATTAACGTGGTCCTCGAATGCAGCGACTTCAGCGGATGAGATGTCTCGTTCGCCGCGATATGTGCGTCGCAGTTCTGCTAGCGAATGCTCGTGCCGAGCCTCGTACCCGTCGTGATCGACCCAGTGGGTCACCCGGCTGTCTCGGTTGTACGCGTGCCACCCGACTACCCTTTGGGGATGGAAAAGGCGATACCCCGCGGCAAATGCGCGCACGCTGGTCAGCACTTCGTCGCCGAAGAAGTAGATCGCCGGGTTGAACGGGACATCATTGTTGAAAGACCCGTCGGCGAGAAGGAAGTGAAGAGACACGAAGTCCGCCGGCGCCGGTTTCACCAGTCTTTCGAAGTCAGTCATGATTTCGCCTTTGAGCCGGGTCAACACGCCCTGGTCACGCGCGTACGGGTAGAGCCGAAGGGGCCGACGAGTGCGGCGATAGCCGCTGGCAGGGTCATAGCCCGGCAGGTACCCGGTGAGCACCGGCTTCGTAGAATTCTCGCCACGTGACTCTTCGAGCATCTCGAGCGCGAGATCGTCCCACCCTGCGACGAATCGGTGGTGCGAGTCGATGAAGAGAGTGTATCGCTCCCCGCGCCACGCACGCTGAAGCCTGCGCCGTGCCCAGTTACAGCCCTCACTGCTCGCGGCATCAACTTCTTCCACCTCCAGCCCCGGAAGCCCTTGGACGTCGATGGGCAGGTCTACGTGCACTTTTCTCTGCCACATGACCCGCACACGAAGGCGTCCCGGCTTGGCTGCCTGGGCGTACAGTGAACGTAGCGTGGGAAACAGTTCATTGTCACGGTAGGCAGGGATCTGCACGTAGAAGTCAGGGCTGAGAATGTCAGCCTCCGGTGCACCTTTACTGACCACGTTCACTGGTCACCTGCCTTGATCGCGTACCCGGATTCTGCCCGGACCTTGAGGGTTGCGTGCTCTGAGTTTGACATGTCCATGACCAGTCGCTTCACACTCGCACTGCCGGCAAGCATCACGGAGTCGATCGCGTACTTGCGCACGCCGACGTCCGAACCTAACGCGGCACGTCCGTCACCATCGAAATCGTGTCGAGACATTCTGATCTCCCAACGTTCCAGCGCTAGGTGCGAACAAAAGTTGGTCCCATACCACACCTTCCCCTCAACATTCGTCAACTGGCTTTTCGAGAGGAAAACGAATATTGGTACGGGCAGAACGGAAAGGGGTTTCGGCCTGGGACTGTCCGCCACGCAGCTTGCAAACAAGGTCGTTGAGAAGGATTACGCGTGATTGCCAACGGAAATCTCTACGTCTGTGATATGTCAGTAATGTCCTTAGTTCGGCAGCTAATCCCGTGCGTATCTTAGCCGCGCTGGCACTCGGCTTCTCCCAGTACCTCGGATAACAGAAGGGACTATCCGTGTGAAATAACATCCAAGGCCCGGCTGGGGCACACAGCAACCTGACGTCAGATGAAAACAATAAAGCGTCAGATAGGACCTGATTGGCTGTATTACTGACGCACCTTGTCGTAGGTCATGGTCCTCAATCTCACGCCCAGTCGCGTAGACCGGTCCTCCAGCGCGACACCTCGCATCCGCTCCCCCCGTCATCTAGCCCAATTCGGGGGTGTGAATAGATGATCCTGCTTTTCGGCTATCTCTCGGTTGGGGTCCGCGAGTCCGAAAGAGGGCTCGATTTTCGAACCTGTGCCGTCCACAGCCACGTCGCGGGCTATGAATGCGCGTTCCCTGACCTGAAATGACTGGATTCTGCAGACGACACGTGTAGCTGGGGCAAACCGGGCATGCGAGGCAGTGTCGCTCTTGGCCTACCGCCAGCGGGCTTTTTCTGGGGCGGGGTAACCGCCAAGACTTTGGGCCTCGAAAAGGCCCGACGGCGGTCCCGGATGAGCCCGCACGTTGTGCTGCAGTTGGCGGATTGTGCATCAGGCGATGCGAGCATGCCGCCTCGGCGCGTTGCATGGCACGACGTTGCCTGACTGCCTGCGATGGCCCGTTGTCAATGGCCATTAGTTTCTGCCCAACGGCGGCCAGTTAATGTGCCCGCTGGTGGCCAGTGAAACTGCCCGGTGATGGCCAACAGATCTGCCCACTGAAGGTTTCGGCGGGGTTGGCCATCGTGGGGTCGTGTCAGTTCAGTTGGGTGACTCCTTTTCCGGTGAGGGCCTGGGTGAGCCGGATGGAATCGCCGCTGGTCTGGCAGACATGGGCGTGGTGCAGCAGCCGGTCCACGGTGGCGGTGGCCAGGGTTTTGGGCATGAGCTCGTCAAAGCCTGCCGGGTGCAGGTTCGAGCTGATCGCGACGGAGCGCTTTTCGTAGGCTGCGTCCACGACCCGGTAGAGGCCTTCGGCGGCGTCCGTGGCCACCGGCAGGAGCCCGATGTCATCGATCACGACGAGTTCGGCGCGCAGGATTTGGCCACGGCCCGGGTGACGCTGTCGTCGGTGCGGTGGGCCCGGATCAGGGCGCCGAGGTCCTCGAGCCTGAACCAGGCCACGCGCATGCCGGCTTCGACGGCTTGCTGGCCGAGGGCTTCGAGGAAGAAGGTTTTTCCGGTGCCGGACGGTCCGCAGACGACCAGGTTCTCCCTGCGGCTGATCCATTCCAGGGTGCGCAGGGCCTGCTGGGTCGGCGCGGGGATGGAGGAGACGGTGGGGTCCCAGGCGTCGAAGGTTTTCCCTGTGGGGAAGCCTGCTGCCTTGCGCCGGGTGGCGAGCATGGACCGGGCCCGGCCGGCTGTTTCTTCGGTGAACAGGGCTTTGATGATCTCTGCCGGTTCCCAGCGCTGGGCTCGTGCGGTCGCGATGAGTTCCGGGGCCAGGGCGCGGGCGTGGGGCATTTTCAGCTGCCGCATCAACGCTTCAAGTTCGGCCGGCAGGGGCGGCGCGGTGGTGTTCGTGGTGCTGACAGGGCTCATCGGTTCGGCTCCTTCACAGGGGCGGGTTCAGTGCCCAGGCCGGCCCAGGCACTGGTGCCTTGGGTCAGGGACCGGGTCTCGTCCGCGGCGTGGGTGGTGGTGCGTCGGATGTTGGCGTTGAGGATCGAAGCCAGATCGCCGTGAGCGAAGCGGCCATGCAGGGCGGCGTCGCCCAGGGCCCGGTCCACCGCCTCGGCGCCGGCGATTTTGGCCAGCGTCACGGCCTCAGCCATTTTCACGTTCATCCGGGCCGTCCCGGTCCCGGCGGCTTCCACGAGCCAGGACCTGGCGCCCTCGCCGATGGCAAGGAATTCGGCCTCACCGGCGTTGCGTGCCTTCACGGCGTAGTCGCCCGGGATCCTGGTCCTGGTCCCGGGAAAGTGCTCATCGATGATCGCGGGGCTGCCGGGCCTGGCCCGGTGATGGCGGGCGACCTCGACCGGGCCGGCGGGGCCGTGGTGGACGATGATGACCTGCTCATCGGGCTCGGTGCCGTGGGAGCGGACGAACACCCTCGCGCCGAGCAGATGCGCGGGCACGGAGTACTGGGCGTTCTCGAAGGTGACCATCGGCGTGTTCCCCGGAACCGTGCGGGCCAGTCCGAACGCGACCGTGTGCGCCGTGTCCGGGATCCGGTGCAGCCGGAGCTGTTCCTCTGCCAGCACCGCTGCAGGTTTGCGCCGGATGGTGCGGTGCTCCCGGTTGTTCACCTCGTCCATGAACGCCTCGCAGGCGGCCTCAAGTTCAGTGAAGGAGCTGTAGTCCGCCCGCAGGTTGGTCTCTTTGGGAACGATATCGGCCTTGGCCAGCTTCACGGACGCTTCGACGCCTCCCTTCGTGGCGGGGTCCGCCGGCTGGCAGGTCAGCACGGTGACCCCGTAGTGGCGGGCGAAGTCCAGGGTCTGCTGGTTCCGCACCGGCACCCCGGCCACGTGGGCCGTGGTCACGGTTTTCTCGTTGTCCGTCAGGACGTAGGTCGGTGCCCCGCCCAGGATCCGGAAGCAGCGGTCCAGAGCGGCGAACACGCTCGGCGCGGTCCGGTCCCGCAGCGGGATCACGATCCGGAACCTCGAGAACGCCAGCCAGGCAACGAACAGGATGGTCTTCACTCCGCCGATCCGTGGTCCGTCGCCGAAGTCGTACTGCAGCCACATTCCTGGCTCGGTGATCCACGGCCGGTGAACGCGGGTGTGTCCCAGCCGCCACGCGGCCTTGACCTGCGCGATCGCACGGCGGGTGGACCGCTCCGAGCCCGCATACCCCATGGCGAGGAGCTTCGCGTGGGCCTTGTCGGCGCGGATCCGCCCCTTGGACGTCTCGATCCATTCCTCGATCTTGGGCAGGTAATCGTCCGTGACCCTTGGCCGGGGCCCAGGTTCGGCGATTGGCCGGCCGGCGTCCCGCGCCGCGACATGCCTGGCAACAGTGTGGTGCGAGCAGCCCGTGAGCTCCGCCGTGGCGCGCAACGATCCAGTCAGATCGTAGGCAGCAAGAATTTCCATGATTTCTCCGTCATGCTTCATACAGGGCCTCTTCCTGGGATGACATTTGGTGCGACTAGACACCGTCATCAAATCCCGGGGAGAGGCCCCCACCGCTTAAGACGCGGCAGGTTCAGTAAGGAAGTGGGCAGATCTCATGGCCACCAATGGGCAGTGCTACTGGCCGTCAGTGGGCATTTCCGTGGCCGCCTACGGGCAGTTTTTCATGGCCGCTGACAGCCCGTTATCCCTTGGCGACCTTCCCGTCTAGAGCCGGCACCGATGCGGCCGGAAACGACCAGTCCATCGCGGAGCCTGAAGAGAGGAAGCGCCGGAAGGGCTGGATGGGATGAGCCATCGCAGGAGTGGCCGGACTCCAGTGGCCTTTCACGCGGCTGCAGGCTCGGGTTTCTGAGGCGCGGGATGCGGCATGCGGGTGATTTGGAGGTCGTTCATGTCCAGCAGTCGACGTTCACCCAGTGCCCGTTCCCGAATCCAGAACAGCCCCATGGCGGGGAAGAGGTCGGTAATGATTCCCGTTTGAAATATCTTGCCAGCCTGCCAGGCGTGTATCTGCTCGCCGACGGACAGGTCCGCGCAGTCACGAACGACTAGCTTCGGATCGAAAATCATGCTGCTACTCCTTCATGCAGCCTGCGGCTGCCTCAGAAGATGACATAGAGTTTGCGCAGTGTCTCGTGCAGTTCCCAGTTGCCGCTCCAGCCGCGGGGGATGAAAACCGTGTCGCCGGGGCCGACCAGCTCAGGTTCTCCGCCGTCGGGCGTGATGGTCATCGAACCCGAGAGAACGTGTACGAATTCGTTCGTTTCAAGGACCCAGCGGGAGGGTCCTTGGGTGCATTCCCAGATGCCGGATTCGGAGCCGTTGTCGTCTTTCCACAGGTAGCGCCCGCGGGTGTCCATCAGCTGTCCGGTCGCTTCAGGGCATGGGCCCCAATCGTCGAGTACCGTAACGTTCCGTGCGTCACGGATCAGGTGTGCTGGAATCGAGGCCGTCTTTTCAGTCATGGATCTTGCCTTTCGTCGGGCTGTTAGTGGCTGTTAGTCGCTTCTGGAATGGATTTTCAAGGTGTGGCGCCAAGGTGACCAAAGCGCCTGATAAGGAGGTTCGGGACCACTCCCTGGATGAGGGCTGGTTCCGGCTTCGAACTCAAGAAGGGCGTGTCCGCTCCCCGCACCGCGCAACCGGCGAGATGATCAGCCGAGGGCTGGACCGGGTGTTCTAGGATCAGATTTCGGAGTACCTGAAGGAGTGCGATTCCAGGCCTTCGGGGTTGGGGCCGTAAATGGTCACCATGCGTGCGTAGACGGGGGCCCAATATCTGCCCTTTCGTCCGGGATTTACCCGCGCCGCGTCTCCGGGCCTCAGGATGACGGTCTTGCCGTCGCTTTCGATGTGGAGTTCGCCTTCCAGTACGAAGTTGGTCTCGGTGTGGGGGTGGAAGTCCTCCCAGGCGCAGGAATGCAGCTCCCACTCCGAAAGTATGAAATCGTCCCACCGGCCTACTGATGGATGGGAATTGATGAACCTGCAGCTCAATCCCTGCCATTCGTCCTTCATGGCCTTCATGGACCGTACCGGCCAAAAATCGATTGCTTCCCCCGTCGTCACTGTCGAGGGCTGAGGGGTGGTGGTCGCCATTGTCTTAAACCATTTCTTCAGTGGGAACCCGCATTGCGGGTGATGTCATCAAGCTCGCCGGCGCACTCGTGATGTGGATCACTTCGCCTGCCAGTACTCTTACATGGACACTCGTCCCAGTCAACAGTCCCACTTCCCTTAGTCGCCGAACGGCCGAAAATCCGCGCACTGGGAGCCTTCGCACGGCCGCGGTCCGGACGATACTTCAGCAAAACTCGATTCTTTCTTCATGGACCGTTGACTTAGACCTGCGTCCATGTCACAGTTTTGGGGACGAACTAAGTGACTGGCATCACACGGAAGAGGCTCGAAGATGAGCCACACCCGACCCTCAACAGTAGGGGATGCCGGGTTAGCGGACGATCCTCCCAAATTCCTGACCGGACTTTGGTTGATCTTCAGCACAGTCTCACTTGGCGCCCACCAAGGTGATCAGTTCTGACGACGATGAACAGTTCTGACACATCATTCACATCAAGCTATTCACACAGGAGTGACATGGAAACCCTCGTAGGAACACTGAGCAAGGCCGGATCCATCCACAAGGTAGTAAACGGCTATGTCGGTCTGCCGCCGATGAACGAGCCTGGGACAGTCGCCGCCATCGGCGACTCCCTCCACAACCCCGAAGGGTCGGTCATGAGCGCCGGGTTCTTCGAACTGAAGGCTTCCGAACCCCTGGTGTACACGTACACCTACGACGAGATGAAGGTCGTCATCGCCGGTGAGTTCATCCTCACCGACCAGACCACAGGGGAAGTCACCCACGCCAAGGAGCGCGATGTGCTGTTCTTCCCGAAGGGAACGACAGTCAAGTTCGAGACGCCCGAGTACGGTCTCGGGTTCTTTACCGGCGACCGCACCTTCGCACCCTAGGGCCGGTCACGCGTGCCAGAAACGTTTGCGGGCGGCCACTGCCAGGAAATAGGCACTAGTGGAAAACGCAAAGTCGTGACGGACGCTTGTGGTGAGAGTCCGGACTATCCGTGACCGGGAGCCGGCATCAGACCGGTCCCTTTCGTTTACGCCACACCCTGCCTGATGGGCCAACAAGGATGCCACGCCGCCCTCGACGCAGTCCGGTGGCAGGCACGACCGCGTAGCCGCCTGGCGTGCCTGGTGGATTAAAAGCCTTCCGCAGCCGTGAGCCGGCGAAGATCAATCGGCGAACCCGCCCCCGGGCCGGAATGCGATTGGAACATGTGGACCTAGTTTGCTTGCCGCATGCACCCCTAGTAATCCCGAGGCTCCCCGGGCGCCGGTTTTCTGGCGGACGACGAAAGGGCCACGAACACATCACAGGATGTGCTGCTGCGCGTGGCACAGAACCAGAATTGGAGTTGGATCGTTGAGCATCACCATGATCAAGAAAGACCCTGACACGGCGCCCGCCCAAGTCACTAAGGACCGCGGGCCCAAGGTCAACTGGCGCGTCCTCATCATCGCTGCAGCCATCACCCTGGCATTCTCCATTTGGGCGATCCTGACGCCCGGTAACGCGGAGGACACCATGAAGGCGGTGGTGGGCTGGACCGCGGAAAACCTCGGCTGGGTTTACGTCCTCACCGTCACCGTCGTCATCGGCTTTGTCCTGTGGGTCGCCTTGTCCAAGGTCGGCTCGATCCGCTTGGGCCCGGACCACTCCCGCCCCCAATACAAACTCTTCACATGGGTGGCCCAACTGTTCGCGGCCGGCGTGGGCATAGACATGCTGTTCTACTCCGTGACCGAACCCATCACCCAGTACATGTCGCCCCCCTCAGGCCAAGGCCAGACGGCGGCGGCCGCCCAGGATGCCGTGGTGTGGACCATGTTCCACTACGGGATGGCAGGCTGGGCCATGTATTCGCTGCTTGGTATGGCAATGGGGTATTTCGCCTACCGGCACGGCAAGCCCCTGTCGATCCGGGCAGCCCTGTATCCCCTGCTGGGCAAACGCGTCCACGGCGGGGTCGGCGACACGATCGACATCATCACCCTGGTAGGGACCGTCTTCGGCGTCGCCACGGCGATGGGCATCGGCGTCGTGCTGCTGAACGTCGGCTTCTCCATCATGTTCGGCCTGGAGCAGGGCCTGGCCCTGCAGATCGCGCTGGTGATTGTCGCCGTCGTACTGACCATCGGGGCATGCACATCCGGTGTGGACAAAGGAATCCGCTGGATAGCCGAGCTCAACATCTGGTGCGCGGCAGCCCTGCTGCTGTACATCCTGGTGACCGGCCAGACCTCCTTCCTGCTCAACTCCCTGGTGGAGAACATCGGCCAATTCATCGTCACCATGCCCGGCCGCACACTCCAGACATTCGCCTACGAACACGGCGGATCGGAATGGATGGGCGGCTGGACCCTGTTCTTCTGGGCCTTCTGGCTGGCCTGGGGCCCGTTCGTCGGCCTGTTCCTCGCACGCATCTCGCGGGGCCGGACCCTGCGCGAGTTCGTAATCGCCGCCATCACCGCCCCGGTGCTGTGCGACTTCCTGGTCGTGAGCATCTTCGGCAACAGCGCCATGCACGAAGTCCTGGGCGGAAACACCGCATTCGCCAAACTCGCCACCGAAAGCCCGGAACAGGGCTGGTACGCGCTGCTCGGCATGTTCCCCGGAGCCCCCTTCCTGATTGGCCTGGGCACCCTGTCCGGCATGCTGTTTTACATCACCAGCGCCAACTCCGGCGCAATGATGATGTCCAACTTCTCCTCCACCATCCCCGACCCATCCCAGGACGGGCCCAAATGGCTCCGAATCTTCTGGGCCCTGGTCACCGCACTGCTGACCATCGCGATGCTGGTAGCAGGCGGCGTGACCACCATGGAACACGCCACACTCATCTTCGCCCTGCCCGTGACCATCATCGCCTGGCTGATCATGGCCTCCTTCACGAAGGCACTGCGCATCGAGCGCGCCCAACGTGAAGGCCGGATACTACGCCGACGGTCAACGGCAGCAGACGGCGGTCACGTGCCCGAACGCACCTGGCGGCACAGGCTCGCCGGAATATGGTCCTATCCCTCGAAAAAGCAGGCAGCCCAGTTCATGGAAGACACTGTGCAACCAGCCCTGACCGAACTTATCGCAGAGTTCACCAAGCAGGGCCACCAGGCCACCATGGACATAGTCCCGAACGACCAGACAGGCATTTCCAGTTACGCCATGGTAGTCAACATCCCGGACCATCCCGACTTCCTCTATCAAGTGCAGGCCGTTGAAGCCCACATGCCGGTATTCGGTGGGCGGATGTTCCCGGAAACCGACGTCTATTACCGCGTGGAAGTCTTCACCGCGACCGGCTCCGAGGGCTATGACCTAATGGGCGTAACGCACGAGCAAATGATCGACGACGTCCTGGCCCGGTACGAAGCACACCTCGGCTTCCTCACCCACCTGAACCCCCAAGACGCCCACAGCACGGACACCCGCGCCGAGGACTAACCCGGACACGGGCCATCAGAACCACCGCCTCCCGCAATCCGGAAGCTCTGCAGCGCCATAGAACCCGGTTAGAAACCGCGTCAGCCTTCAATACAACGAAAGCGAACCGATATCGGGGCGGCGAAGTCGCCGCTCCGATATCGGCGAAGTCTAGACGCCGGCCTTGAGCAGAAGTGCATCCAGCATCATGAAGAACATGACCCTGTGATCGGCAGCCTCGGGGTCGGTGAGGTACTGAATGACCGCTCCGTCGTAGATCATCAGGAAGGACCGCGCAAGCATGGCAAAGCTGATGAGACACTCTTCGCCGCTGTTTGTTGCCGCGGAGGAGAATATGTTTCCCAGCTCTTTTTCGTAGGCGGGATAAATTTTCGCGGCAAGCGGGCTGACGGCGATATTGCGAGTTGCCCACAGAATCATTTCGATCTCAGCAAGAAGGTTGGCCGGCTCCTCTTCCAGCGCCCGCCAGTAGCCTTCCGCGACTTGTTCCACGGCCTTACGCAACCCCAGATCGACCGGGACGTCACTGGAAAAAAGACTCAAATTCTTCAGCCACGCCTCGGCGGCCGCGTCCAGAATCTCGTCTTTCCCAGTGAAGCAATAATGTGCCGTAGCCAGGGGCGCGTTGGCTTCCTTGGCGATCGCCCGGACGGTCACGGCCTGAACGCCCTCACGACGCATCAGTTCAACGGTCGCCGCAATTAGTTGTTCTTTTCGTTCTTCCGCGGGTATCCGCATAGCTCACTCTCCAGTATCCCGTTTTCGCCCGGGTGGGGGCCTGTTCCTAACACTAGTGTCCTACCCCTTTGTCCTGAACCGTTGACTGGGACAAACGTCCCGTCTGGGTTTGCGAAGCACACCGCCTCAGGCCCATGCCCGCTATGAACGCGCGTTCCTTGATCGGTAAGGCTATTTTCGTCGGCACCGGCCCAAACTTCGTCGCGGTGAACTAGGCAGTAGGCGAAGGTGCAGGAGCGGGACCGATTAAAGCGTGGTTGGCTTGCCGGAGCGTCGGAGAAAGCAGCTGCGATGCTTTCCCCCGCAAATAGGGGTAACAACCCGGCCCAGATCCGAACGAACATCCACACATTTCATAAGGTGCAGAACAGACACTGGTCATGTCCCTGGAGCAGAGTGGCTGTGAACCGTAGCTCCAGAGCGCCGGACAGGTCGGGCAGTGATCAGCAGGACAGCACCTACGGCCGTGGCTGACCGGACCGCCCAAAATTTTCGGGCTAATCGCCTTCAACCTTGTTCGGATGGATTCGACCCAAGCAGCATTCAATACGCGGGAGCGCGAGACTCACAACCAGACCCGGCAGCAGAGCCTGAGCACAGCAAGCCCACCCGAATGGTGACTGCCACGCTTTGAATGTCCTACATGCCGTGCCCGTCTGACCATCACCAGGATGCCGCAACCTCTAACAGGATGATCAGTAGGGAAGCGAAACCTCCCCGGCGGACACGTGGTGCAGCGGAGCGGCTTCTCAGAGCCCGTTTTGACCATGAGATTGCGAAGCCTTCAACGCCGATCGGTTCCACCAGCGTCGAACCTAAGTGTGAAACGTCGGTGCCCACCCGCCTCCTGCGGGTTACTCTGTGACCAGCGCCCTTCAAGCAGCCGGGGCCTTACTTGGTCCTGCTCCGGGGGGAAGAGACTGATGTGTCGTGTAGGGGAACCGGATGTCCAGCCCGAGCGTCGGCCTGGCGCCGGCCCAGAACTGGCCGACAGGTTTGAACTGTCAGACCGGGGTGATGCCTTCTTTCGCCGCGGGGAGCGCGGCCGCGTAATCGTGCGGCAGCTGCCCCCTCTCAATCACTGTGCTGCTGGTGGTTGCAGCCGCCGCGGTTTTTTACCCGGAGACCCTGGCGGATCCACGCTTCCGCCTCGCCCTGCTGGCCCACGCGACCCTTTTCGTCCTGAGCATTGCCGTGCCTTGGGGCAGGCTTCCGGCGGGAGCCTACGCCGTGATTCCCGTGCTGGACTGTCTGGCCATCGGCTTCACGCGGGAGGCGGGCGGTCCCAACTTCAACGTCCTGAGCCTGCTGCTGGTGTTTCCCGTCATCTGGCTGTCCGTGGACAGCAACCGCGCCGGCGTCGTCCTCGCCGTGGCTGCGACTCTCCTGAGCACCCTGCTGCCCGCTGCGGCCTTCGGCACCCCGCCCGCGCAGGGGCCGATCATCCGGACGATTTTCCTGCCACTGGTCATGGCCGCCATCGCGGTCACCGCCCATGTTCTGGCGGGCACGCTGTACCGCCAGCGCCAGACCCTGGCCAGGAAGGACGAAGCCCTGGCGGACACAGCCGCCGAGAGCATCCGCCGGCAGAGGCTCCTGGACGCCGTACTATCCACGGTCAATGTGGCCGTGTGGGTCGTGGACCAGGACGGCAAGGACGTACTGACCAACAAAGCGCTGGAGACGGACGCAGCACTGTCTGTAGCAGCCCTGTCGGTGCTGGCCCCGTCCAGCACCCGGCCACGGCTGTTCCAGGCCGACCGCACCACACCGGTGCCGCCGGAACGCTTCCCGACGGCGCGTGCGGCCGGCGGCGAGACGTTCACCGACGAGCTGTACTGGGCAGGCGAATACGGGGCAGGCGAGGGCGAGGAGATGCGCGCCTACTCCGTCACGGCCCGCACCATGAGTTCCACCAACGGAAACCATGCCGGTGCGGTGATCACCTTCGCCGAGGTCACGGCACTGATCGGTGCGCTCTCCGCCAAGGACAACTTCGTGGCCACCGTCTCCCATGAGCTCCGCACCCCGCTGACCTCCATCCTGGGCTACCTTGAGCTCGTCCTCGACGAGCCCGGCCACGAGGGCATTGAGGAGGAACTGCGGATCGTGGAGCGCAACGCCCACCACCTGCTGGGCCTCGTGAACGATCTGATCGCAGTCGCCTCGGAGCGGATCGAACTGACCCTGCAGGATGCCGACGTCGCCGCACTGCTGGCCGGGGTCGTGGCCTCCTCGCGCGCCAAGGCGGCGGTCTGCGGTGTGGAGCTGGTCCTCGACGTCGAGGAACCCCTGGCCGCCTGCATCGACCCAGGCCGGATCCGCCAGGTCTTCGGCAACCTGGTCTCCAATGCAATCAAGTTCTCGCCAGACGGGGGAAAGGTCACCGCCCGTGCCTACCGGGCAAACAGCCACGTCGTCTGCTCCATCGCGGACACCGGCATTGGCATGGATGGCCCGGAACAGGAGCAGGCCTTCACCAAGTTCTTCCGGTCTGCCCGCTCACGCGAAACGGCCATTCCGGGCGCCGGCCTGGGGCTGCCGATCAGCAAAACCATCGTGGAGGGCCACGGCGGTTCCATCAGCCTGCGGAGCGCGCCGGGCCAGGGAACCACCGTAACGCTCACCCTCCCGTCGTAAACGAGGCAGATAGGAGCCTGACACCTCTAATGGTCCTCAGCGGAAGTACGGCGCTTGGAACCGTGGCTGCTGGACGCTACTTCTGTCGCATATGACGG
Organism: Arthrobacter globiformis; assembly: GCF_046536215.2. Classification (GTDB taxonomy): domain Bacteria; phylum Actinomycetota; class Actinomycetes; order Actinomycetales; family Micrococcaceae; genus Arthrobacter; species Arthrobacter globiformis_E. The sequence goes on from NZ_CM143421.1 coordinate 3,065,698, forward strand.
TCCTCCAACGCGACACTTCCGAGCTACTCCCCCACTCCCGGAATTCCGCGTAAACACTGCCCTCAAGATTCGCGTATGCCCTGCCCGCGAAACTGCCCGCTGGCGGTGCCTCAAGAGCTACACCGAGTAGGCGCCACAGCGTTGGCCACGCCGGTGCCGCAACGACAGCGTCACACAACGCGACAGCATCCGGATCCGGACCGGCAACGACCTACCCTTGACTGGTGACTTTGACTAAGATCCGCACCGCCGCCGCGAGCTCCCTCGCCGCCGCCGGTCTCCTGTTTACTCTCGCCGCGTGTTCCGCGCCCGCCGCCACCCAGCCCGCTACCTCCGCCCCTGCTTCCACCGCATCGGCATCAGCATCAGCATCAGCCAGCGCGGCCGCCGAGCCCTGCGCCGGCGTGAAGGTCATCGTCGATTCCGGCGCCCTGAAGCAGGCCGCCGCCGACACCTCAGTTTGCGTGCCTGCGAGCGGGCCGACGCTCGCGTCCAAGGTCCTCGACGATGCCAAGGTGAAGACCGAGGGCACCGAGCAATACCCCAAGGAACTGGTGTGCCGGGTGAACGGTGTCCCCGCCGCAGACCTCGACATCACCCACAAGGGCGGCACGTACAAGGAAGACTGCAAGAAGATGCCGGCTGCCTTCGCCTACTGGTCGCTCTGGGTTAAGCCCGCCACCGGCGCCTGGGCCTACGCACAGGAAGGCCTCGCCACCCTCAAGGTGAGCCCGGGACAGAGCCTGGAACTGCTCTACACGGTCGACGGCGCACCGGCAGCACCCGCGGCGTGACCTTTCGACCCGCGCCGTTACGCGCCGCGGCGGCTCTCGCCGCCGTCTTCATCGCGGCGCGGGTCGTCTACCGCATCCTCTTCAACGGGGCGGGCATCGGCAGCCCCGTTCTGCTCGACACGCCGCCGGTGCCGCTGCCTCCCCCGTACGCCCATGTGGTCCTCCTCGGTCCGGTAACGGCGCCTGGCCTCTGGGAGGCGGTCCTGTCCGCCCTGCCGATTGCCGGGATGATCCTCGCTTTCGGGGTCCTCAACGCCTGGGTGGACGTCGCCCGCGGCTTCGTGCACCTGGCCCGCGGCGGCCCCATGCAGGGCATAGCCCGGATGCTTGTGGTGGCCTGGGCGGCGCTGCCGGCCCTCGCCGACGCCGTAAACTCCGTGCGCCTGGCCTTCCGATTGCGCGGCGAACGCTTCGGACCCCGCGCCCTTGTTCCCGTGCTCGAGCGCACCCTCGAGCACGCCAGCCGGGTCGCCGCCGCCTTGGAGCTGCGCGGCTTCGGCAGCCGGGCAGCACACCAGCCCGCCCTCGGCGGCGAACCGCCGGTCCTCGTCCGGGACGCACATTTCCGCATTGCAAACACGCGGCTGCGCGTCGCCGATTTTGCGCCGCCGAGTGGGTCAATCACGGTCATCACCGGGCCGACAGGTTCCGGCAAGTCCACGATCCTGCGGGGCATCGCGGGCCTCCTCTCCCACGTCGACGGCGGAGACATTTCCGGCACGGTGCGGGTCGGCGGAACGGACCGCGCCACCGCGCCGCCGCGCGACACTGCCCGCCTCGTCGGCGTCGTGTTGCAGAACCCCCGCGCCGCATTCGCCACCACCCGGGTCCGGGACGAAATCTCCCTCGCACTTGAGCTGCGCGGCGTGGCCCCCGCCACCGCCAAAGACTGGGTGCGGGAGGTCGCGGAGCGGGTCGGGGTGTCGGCGCTGCTGGACCGGAATCTCAGCACCCTCTCCGCGGGTGAGGCAACGCTCGTAGCCATCGCCGCCGCAATAGTGGAGCATCCGGCCCTCCTCCTCGTGGACGAGCCCCTCGCCGACCTCGACACCGCAGCACGCCGACGCGTCGTCGCCGTGCTCAACGGCCTCGCCCGCGACGCCGGCGTCTGCGTCATCGTGGCGGAGCACCGGGCGGAGCCGCTGGTACCCGTTGCAGACTTGTGGTGGAACATCGACGACGGCGCCCTGGTACCAGGGGCAGTGCCCCAACCTTCGCATCCGGTCGCCCAGCATCCGACGCCGGCACAACCGGCGGATCCGCCGGTACAGCACGCGTCCGTGCTCACTGCCACAAACCTCGCGGTGCACCGCGGCGGCAAGCCACTCGTGCACGACGCCTCCCTCTCCCTGCACCGCGGTGAAGTGGTCGCCCTGGTGGGGCCCAACGGCGCCGGGAAGTCCTCCCTCCTTGTGGCACTCGCCCTCGGTGAAGGCACGCCCGGGGAAAGCACACCCAGGGAAAACACAGCCGACGGCAGCCGCATAGCCCTCGTCCCGGACGCCTCTGACGACCTCTTCACCAGGGATACCGTCGCTGCCGAGCTCCGCGCGGCAGAGCGGCGCCAGGCGCGCCGAAAGAGCGGCGCCCAACCGGCGCCCGGCGACGCTGCTTCACGCCTTGCCCGTTTGCGCGGGGACGTCCGGGTTCCCATCGGACACGAGCATCCCCGGGACCTCTCCGCAGGTGAACGCCGGATCCTGGCCATCGCGCTGCAGACCACGTACGACCCCCAGGTACTCCTGATCGACGAGCCGACCCGCGGACTCGATCCCGTGGCGCGCGCAGCAGTCGCGGCGGCGCTGCGGGCCGCAGCCGACGCCGGCGCGGCGGTCCTGATCGCCACCCACGACCTCGACTTCGCCCACGGCCTCGGAGCCCGGATCCTGCCGATGCGCGACGGTGTCACCCCCTCCTCCGTGACAGAAGCCGCGCCGGCCAGCGCCGCCACGGCGCCCGTCGTCGAATCACAGCGCAGCGAAACAGCGCACGGCAGCGAACCAACCCACCGCCCCGCAGCAGTACCATTCACCGCCCGTCCAGCCAACCTTCCCGCGGCCGGAAAAGCCCGCTGCTTCCGGCTGCCGCGGGCTGTGGAGCTCACGGTTCTCACCGCGGCAAATCTCCTGGCCCTCGGCGCATTCTGCTGGCCCCTGCTCGCTGCCGCCCTTCCGGAGGATGCCGCCGCGGCCGTCCCCTACGCGGCGCTGGCCATGGCACCCCTTGCCGTCGTCGCCATCGTGGTGTCCCTGGACGGCTCGGTCCGCTCCGCGCATACGGTGGCGCTGCTCGGCGTTCTGGCTGCCATCGGCTCGGCGGTGCGGGTGGCAAGCACCGGCGTCGGGGGCGTGGAGGCAGTCTTTATCCTGCTGATCCTGGCCGGCCGGGCCTTCGGTGCCCGCTTCGGCATGCTCCTGGGCGCCGCCACCATCGCCGTCTCCAGTGCCCTGTGGAGCGGCATCGGGCCATGGTCACCGTTCCAGATCTTCGCCTGCGCGTGGGTGGCCGCCGGGGCAGGCCTGCTCCCCGGCCGGGTGCGGGGGCGGGCCGAACTGTGGATGCTGTGCGGCTACGGCATCCTGGCGTCCTACGTGTTCGGCCTGCTGACCAATCTGTGGTTCTGGCCCTTCGCTGTGGGCGCCGGCACCGGCATCTCGTACACGCCCGGCGCGCCGCTGGCCACCAATCTCAGCAGCTTCCTGCTCTACTCGCTTTTGACCTCGACGGCGGGATGGGACACCCTGCGCGCCGTCACCACGATCATCGGCATCACTGTGGTGGGCAGGGCCATTCTCGCCGCCCTGCGGCGGGTCAAGCCGGTCGCCGGCCCGGGCGGAAGCCAAGGCGGGCAACCCGCCCGGGCCCAACCGACGCAGGACCCGGACCGGCGTCGGCTCACACCTTAAAGTACTTCGCCTCCGGGTGGTGGAACACGAATGCATCGGTTGACTGTTCGGGGTGCAGCATCAGCTCGTCACTCAAGACCACGCCCATCCGCTCGGGTTTCAGCAGTTCCACCACCTTGCGGCGGTCCTCCATGTCCGGGCACGCGGGGTAGCCGAGCGAGAACCGCGCACCGCGGTAATCGAGCTTGAACAGGCCGGCCTTGTCCTTGGGGTCCTCGGCGGCGAAGCCCAGCTCCGAGCGGATGCGTGCGTGCCAGAACTCGGCGAGTGCCTCGGTGAGCTGCATGACCAGGCCGTTGAGCTCGTAGTAATCGCGGTAGTGGTCGCCGGCGAAGAGCTTGGCGGTCACCTGGTCGACGTTGCCGCCGGCGGTGACCAACTGCACGGGCAGGACGTCGATCTGCCCCGATTCGCGCGACCGCACAAAGTCGGCGAGGCACAGGTGCCGGTCGCGGCGCTGGCGCGGGAAATCGAAACGCAGCCGCTCGGTGCCGAGCGGACCGCCTGATCCGCCGTCGGGGGCGAGCAGGCCCGGGGTGCCGAGGACGCCATCGCGGTCCTCTCCATGGTGCAGCACCACCACCTGTTCCCCCTCGGAGACCACCGGGAAGTAGCCATATGCGACTGACGCGTCGAGCATTCCCTCGCCGAGGATGCGGTCCATCCAGTACCTCAGCCGCGGGCGGCCCTCGCGTTCCACCAGTTCCTCGTAGGAGGCGCCGTCGTCGCCGCGGCCGGGCTTGAGCCCCCACTGCCCCATGAATGTGGCGCGCTCGTCGAGGAAGGCACCGAAGTCGTGGAGCGAGACGCCGCGCACGATGCGCGTGCCCCAGAACGGCGGCGAAGGAACGTGGTTGTCGGCGGCGACGTCGGACCGCCCGGGCATGGCCTCCGGCTCAGTCAGAGTGACCTTCGCACCCGTCCGGTGGAGGCGCTTCTTCAGGGGCGGAAGGCCCACGGCGTCCGGCGCCTCACCGCGCGCAACACGCACCAGCGGTTCCATGAGGGACAAGCCTTCGAAGGCGTCCTTCGCGTACCGCACCTCGCCCTCGAACTGGCCTGCCAGGTCCTGCTCGACGTAGGCACGGGTCAGGGCTGCGCCACCGAGGATGATCGGCCACTTCTTCCCGAGGCCACGGGACTGCAGCTCCGCCAGATTCTCCTTCATCACCACCGTGGATTTCACGAGCAGGCCTGACATGCCGATCACGTCGGCGTCGTGTTCCTCGGCCGCGGCGATGATGTCGGCGATCGGCTGCTTGATGCCGAGGTTGATCACCTTGTAGCCGTTGTTGGTGAGGATGATGTCCACCAGGTTCTTGCCGATATCGTGCACGTCGCCGCGCACGGTGGCGATCACCATGGTGCCCTTGCCAGAGGCATCCGATTTCTCCATGTGCGGCTCGAGCAGTGCCACCGCGGTCTTCATCACCTCCGCGGACTGCAGCACGAACGGCAGCTGCATCTCACCGGCGCCGAACCGCTCGCCCACCACCTTCATGCCTTCGAGCAGGTAGTCGTTGATGATGCCGAGCGGGGTCAGCCCCTCGGCGCGGGCCAGGTCCAGGTCCTCTTCAAGGCCCTTGCCTTCGCCGTCGATGATGCGCCGCTCCAGGCGCTGCCCGGTGGGCAGCGCCGCGAGTTCCGCCGCGCGCTGGTCCTTGAGCGCTGCGGTGTCGACGCCGGCGAACAGGTCCAGCATGATGGCCAGCGGGTCGTACGTCAGGTTGCCGTCGGCGTCGTACTCGCGGCGGTCCCAGACGAGGTCCAGAGCCACTTTGCGCTGGTCCTCCGGGAGTGAAGCGAGCGGCACGATTTTCGCCGCGTCGATGATGCCGCTGGTCAGGCCCGCCTGCACTGCCTCGTGCAGAAACACCGAGTTCAGGACGATGCGCGCCGCCGGGTTCAGGCCGAAGGACACGTTCGAGACGCCGAGGGTGGTTTGGATGCCGGGGTACTTCGTGGTGATCTGCCGGATGGCTTCGATCGTTTCGATGGCGTCCCGGCGGGTTTCTTCCTGGCCGGTGGCGATGGGGAAGGTCAGCGCGTCGACGATGATGTCCTCGACGCGCATCCCCCATTCGCCCACCAGGGCGTCGACGAGGCGCGAGGCGATGGCCACCTTGCCGTCGGTGGTGCGCGCCTGGCCGTGCTCGTCGATGGTCAGGGCGATCACCGCCGTGCCGTGTTCCTTCACGAGCGGCATGATGCGCGCGAAGCGGCTGTTGGGGCCGTCGCCGTCCTCGTAGTTGACGGAGTTGACCACCGGGCGTCCGCCGATGAGTTCGAGGCCGGCCTGCAGGACGGGCGGTTCGGTGGAGTCGATGACGAGCGGGAGCGTGGAGGCCGACGCGAAACGTGAGACGACCTCCTTGATGTCGGCCACGCCGTCGCGCCCCACGTAGTCGATGCAGACGTCCAGCAGGTGCGCGCCGACGCGGACCTGCTCGCGGGCGATGTCAACGCAATCGTCCCAGCGCTCCTCGAGCATCGCCTGGCGGAACGCCTTCGAGCCGTTCGCGTTGGTGCGCTCACCGATGGCGAGGTACGCGGACTCCTGGTCGAAATTCACGTGATGGTAGAGGGAAGCGATGCCTGCTTCGCGCTCGGTGGGAAGGCGTTCGCCCTCGGCGCCCCTCCCGCCGCTGGTGACGGCGGCGCTGGTGCGGAAGGGCGCAAGACGTTCGACGACGGCGGCCATGTGTTCCGGCGTCGTACCGCAGCAGCCGCCCACCAGGCCCAGGCCGAACTCCCGTACGAACTGCTCGTGCGAGGTGGCGAGTTCCGTGGGCGAAAGCGGGTAGTACGCACCGTTGGCGCCGAGGATGGGCAGGCCGGCGTTGGGCATGCAGGCGATCGCCACGGAGGACTGCTTGGCCAGGTGGCGCAGGTGCTCGCTCATCTCGTCCGGCCCGGTGGCGCAGTTCAGGCCGATGGCGTCGACGCCGAGCGGCTCGAGCGCGGTGAGGGCTGCGCCGATTTCGGATCCCATCAGCATGGTTCCGGTGGTCTCGACGGTCACTTCGACGAAGATCGGGAGGCGGATGCCGCGGGCCACGATCGCCTGCTTGCAGCCGTTGACCGCGGCCTTGGTCTGCAGGAGATCCTGGCTCGTTTCGACGAGGAACGCATCCGCTCCGCCGTCGATGAGGCCTTCGGCCTGCAGCGCGAACGTCTGCTTGAGGTAGTCGTAGCTGGTGTGCCCCAGGCTGGGGAGCTTCGTGCCCGGCCCCATTGAGCCCAGGACCCACCGCATCCGTCCGTCAGCGGCTTCCGCAGCCTCGGCACGTTCCCTGGCGATTGCCGCACCCTTCCGGGCGAGCTCTTCGATCCGGTCGTCGATGCCGTAGTCGGAGAGATTTGACCAGTTCGCACCGAAGGTGTTGGTCTCGACGGCATCGATCCCCACCGCGAAGTACGCGTCATGGATGTCCGCGATGACGTCCGGACGCGTGTCATTGAGAATCTCGTTGCAGCCTTCCAGCCCCTGGAAATCCGTCTCCAGCGACAGTTCCCGGTCCTGGAGCATGGTTCCCATCGCCCCATCGGCAATGACCACCCGGTGGTTCACCGCATCCAGCAGCAACTGGGAGCGATCGGGACGGGGGACGGAGTCGATATCAAGCGCAAAACGAGGCATGTAAACAGACTACGGGCGGGGGCAGATCTGCGCGCCGTATTTCCCCTGTACCACGATATGGGACAGTCACTTGTACTACAAGTATCTAACTTGTATCCTATGTGAGCGGGCGATGTTGCCCCTACTTCCAAGGAGAACCCAATGAGCACCGTCGATCTCATCCGGCACGTCAAACTTTCCACCGCCCGCCTTCCGCTGGCCGTCCCGATCAGCGACGCCAAGGTTTTCACGGGCCGGCAGAAGCCCATGACCGAGGTGGTTTTCCTCTTCGCCGAGATCACCACGGAACAGGGCCACACCGGCCTCGGCTTCAGCTACTCCAAGCGCGCCGGCGGCCCGGCCCAGTACGCGCACGCCAAGGAAGTCGCCGAAGGCATCATCGGCGAGGACCCGAACGACATCGGCAAGCTCTACACCAAGCTGCTCTGGGCCGGCGCCTCCGTGGGCCGCTCGGGCGTGGCCACCCAGGCCCTCGCCGCCATCGACATCGCCCTGTACGACCTCAAGGCCAAGCGCGCCGGCCTGCCCCTGGCCAAGCTCCTGGGCTCCTACCGCGACTCCGTCCAGACCTACAACACCTCCGGCGGTTTCCTCAACGCCACCCTCGACGAGGTGAAGGCCCGCGCCACACAGTCCGTCGAGGAAGGCATCGGCGGCATCAAGATCAAGGTGGGCCTCCCGGACACCAAGGAAGACCTGCGCCGTGTGGCCGGCATCCGCGAGCACATCGGCTGGGACGTGCCCCTCATGGTGGACGCCAACCAGCAGTGGGACCGCGCCACGGCACTGCGCATGGGCCGCCAGCTCGAGGAGTTCAACCTGATCTGGATCGAAGAGCCGCTCGACGCCTACGACTTCGAGGGCCACGCCCACCTCGCCCAGGTCCTGGACACCCCAATCGCCACCGGTGAAATGCTTGCCTCCGTGGCCGAGCACAAGGGCCTCATCGCCGCCAACGGCTGCGACATCATCCAGCCCGACGCCCCGCGCGTCGGCGGCATCACCCAGTTCCTCCGGCTGGCCGCCCTCGCGGACGAACGCGGCCTGGGCCTCGCCCCGCACTTCGCGATGGAAATCCACCTGCACCTGGCCGCCGCCTACCCGCGCGAACCGTGGGTGGAGCACTTCGACTGGCTGGACCCGCTGTTCAACGAGCGACTGGAAACCAAGGACGGCCGCATGATCGTTCCGGACCGTCCTGGCCTCGGCGTCAGTCTCAGCGACCAGGCCCGCGCATGGACCACCGAGACCGCGGAATTCGGCGCGTAACCTTGAATCCATGAGCCGGAACCTGACCGCGGACCTCGCCGCCGACCTTCGCACCCGCATCGTCGACGGCGTCATCCAGCCCGGTGAGAAGCTTCCGAGCGAAAACACCCTGATCGGGGAATTCGGCGTCAGCCGGACCGTCGTCCGGTCCGCGCTCACGCGGCTCCAGGCCGAAGGCCTCGTGGAAACCGAACGTGGGCGGGGCAGCTTTGCGCTGACCCCGCCCACGGCGGGTCCGACGGCGGGCCAGCCCGCCAGGGCTGTGGTCACCGCCGAGGACCGGCTGCACCTGCTGGAATTCCGGATCGGCGTCGAAACCGAAGCGGCGGCGCTGGCTGCCGGCAACCGGACCGAGCGGCAGCTGAACGCCCTGCGGCAGGCCCTGACGGACTTTACGGACAGCGTGGAGCACCCGGCGCACGCGATGAAGGCGGACTTTGAGTTCCACAAGGCCGTCGCCGCAGCCTCGGGAAACCCCTTCTACACGGATTGCCTTGCCTCCCTGGGCCAGACGATGATCGCCATGCCGCGCACCCGGCTGATGACCGGCGTCGAGCATTACGCCCGGGACCACTTCGAACAGGTGGTCCACGAACACGGGTCCATCTTTGCCGCCATCGCGGACAGCGATGGCGCCGCGGCGTCCGCTGCGATGCGCAACCACCTGGCCAACTCGCGGCGCAGGCTCCGGGCCGGGCGGGACTAGGAGCCGGGCGCGCGAGTAGGCGCGGCGACGGTGGTTCCCTGCGGGTATCACGCCATGCAATATGTGTGTTGGACGGGCATGAAAGCAACTGCTTACAGTTAACAGGTGCTGTGGCGAGGACCACAACGGCCTGCCCCGTAGTCCCCACAGCGTGATCTTGCTGCTCTATCAAAGAGGATTCCCCCCATGCAGTCTGTAGACATCGCTGTCACGGATGTGGCTTCGGCCATGAAGAAGTTTTTCCGGCGCGTGCTGCCCGTCATGCTGGTCATGCTGGTGTGCAACCAGCTGAACCGGTCCAACATCGGCTACGCGCAGGACCATCTTCAGGCTGACGTCGGCATCGGTGCCGCGGCCTACGGCTTCGGCGCCGGGCTGTTCTTCATCGCGTACGCCATTTTCGAGCTTCCGAGCAACGTGATGATGGAAAAGTACGGCGCCAAGATCTGGCTGACCCGGATCATGGTCAGCTGGGGCATCGTGTCCTTCCTCATGGCGTTCGTCCAGAACGAGATGATGTTCTACGTTCTGCGGTTCCTGCTGGGTGCGGCGGAGGCCGGCTTCTTCCCTGCTGTGATCTTCTACTTCGCCCGCTGGGTGCCCGCCGGCCAGCGCGGCAAGGCGACCGCCGTCTTCATCGCCGGCTCGTCTGTGGCCGCTGCCCTGTCCGGCCCCATCGCCGGCCTGCTCCTGAGCCTGCATGACGTCCTGGGCCTGCGCGGCTGGCAGTGGCTGTTCGGCTTCGAAGGCGTGCTGTCCGTCGTCGTCGGCATCATCGTGTTCTTCTTCCTGGACGCGAAGATCCAGGACGCCAAGTGGCTCACGGCCGGCGAGAAGTCCGCCCTCACCGCAACCATCGACCAGGAGGACGCCCAGCACACGACGGCCAACGGCACGCAGGGCGGCAAGGTCAACCGCTGGAAGATGCTCCTGAACCCCCAGATCCTTCTGCTGTGCGGCATCTACTTCTCGGTGCAGCTCTCCATCTATGCGAACACGTTCTGGCTGCCGACCATCGTCAAGCAGATCCCCGGCACCACGGACCTGAGCGTCGGTTTCCTGTCCTCCATTCCCTGGGTGTGCGCCGTCTTCGCCATGTACTTCGCCGCCAAGTGGCAGGACAAGGCAAAGTCCAAGCGCCCGCTGCTGGTCGCCGCACTCCTCGTGGCCGCCGTCGGCACCCTCGCGGCAGCCGTCGCAACCCCGGTCCTTGCCCTGGTGTTCCTCGCCATCGCAGCCATGGGCTTCAAGAGCGCGTCGCCGCTGTTCTGGACCATCCCGCAGTCGGCCCTGCACCCGCTAGTCCTCGCCCCCGCCATCGCCATCATCAACTCGCTGGGTAACCTCGGCGGCTTCGTGGCACCGTTCGGATTCGGCATCATCAAGGAGCAGACCGGAAGCGTGGTGCCCGGCCTGTTCGCCCTCGCCGCGGCATCAACGGTGGCTGCCATCCTGGTGTACTTCCTCAAGGAGCGGAAGCCGGCCGGCGACGTTACCGAGAAGGCAGCGGTGCCGGGCGCAACCCGGATGGAACCGTCAACCGCGAAGTAGGCCATCCATTGCCTTGGGGCGGGTGCCGGAATTCCGGCACTCGCCCGCGGCGTCTGGGATTGGGCCGCCGGCGCTCTGGCCTTGAAGGGACAAGCGTCGTAGGCTCGGAGCAATCGCACGCGGCCGGGCAAAACCGAACGCTGCTCCCTGCGCTCCGGCCCCGGCTGGGGCGGTTTCCGGGATAAGCCTGCGAAAACCCGCGGGTCACCCGGCACAGGGAACGGGGATCCACTCATGCAACGAAGCATCGCGCCAACCTCCCTCGCCGCAGCAGCGGCCCTTTTCCTCGCGGGCTGCGGCGGCCCCGCACCCTCAAGCACGGCAGAGCCATCCTCCGCGCCTGCCGCACCAACGTCTCCGGCATCAACGTCTCCGGCGAAGGCCTACACCAACGAGGACCTCACGGCGATCGTCACGGGGCTTAAGGACGCGCAGGGCCAGGCCCTGACCGTGGTTCCCGCCGCCCAGGTGGACCAGGGCCTGATCGTCGCCCGGGAACTGCTCAAGAACGCCGTCATTACGCCGAAGGCCTGCGGGGTGCTGGCAGACAACAACACGCAGGTGCCCGAGGGGAGCACCTACGCAGCGGGCGCAAGCCTCGCGGCGGAGGCCAAGACGGCAACGGTGGTGACGGTCTTCGCGGTCAAGGATCCCGCAGTCATGACAACCCAGTTCGAGAAGAGCGATACAGCGGTCCGCGACTGCGCAACCTATACGTTCGAATTGAAGGGGCAGAAAATCACGAGTGCCATGAAGCCGATCGATGTGGCGGTGGAAGCTGACAAGTCGGTCAGCGCGCTGCAGACCCAGACCCTCCCCAATGGCCAGAAACAGGCCGTACTCACGGTTACGGGTGTTAAAGGCACGCTGGCGGCCACGGCCGTGAAAACCGGGGCCGCCGGAAGCGTGACAGCAGGTGCGGCGCCGGAGCTCGCCAAGCTTGTCAACGCAGCACTGGCGGCGGGGTAAAAGGGGTCCCGGTAACCGGGCTTAGAGGGCGCCGGCCAAAACAAAGAAAGAACCCCGGGAAATCATTGATTTCCCGGGGTTCTGATGCGTGCGCGAGGGGGGATTTGAACCCCCACGCCCTTTCGGACACTGGCACCTGAAGCCAGCGCGTCTGCCGTTCCGCCACTCGCGCGCAACTTCTTCCACTCGGCCAACCGGAGTCCGGTTTGTACCTCGTAAAAGCAGCGAGATCAAGCATAACGGACATTCCCCGCAAATTCCTAATCGGCGCATCGGAGCCACTTTTCGGCACGGTTATCCCCGGCAGGACAGGGGTTAGGAAGACCCCTGAGACCGCGGCCGAGGGAGGATCCGTGCCTGTGATCGCGCCCACATTCACCGGGGAAACGTGAACGAATCGGGTTCCCGGCACGTTGTGGATTAAGGTCTTTCGCAGACGTGGCAAGTAGTATCGGATACATAGGGGCCCGCTTCCGGCGGGCACGGTGTTTTGTTGTGACTGCGTTGCCTGAACGAGTTCCACGGGACGTGCTGTCCCTCAGCAGCAAGGAAAGGAGAAGACCATGGGTTTGCTGGACAAGGTCGAGCGCGGCATCGAAAAGGCCGTCCGCGGCGTCTTCTCCACCGGCTCCAAAGCGCAGGTTGAGCCCGTGGAAATCGCGAGCCGCCTCCGCCGCGAAGTGGACCACAAGGCCATCACCATCGCCGCCGGCCGCACCCTGGTGCCCAACGTTTTCGATGTCCTCCTGAGCGACGAGGATTTCCAGCGCGCCCAGGAATGGGGAACGCCGCTGGCCGAGGAACTCTGCGACGTCGTCATCAACCACGTCCGCAGCCAGGGCTACATCCTCCAGGGTCCGGTCCGCATCTCGTTCCGGCGGGACGAATCCCACCGGGCCGGAGACTTCGAGATCACCTCAAAAACCGAGAAGTCATCCGGCGCCGCCCCGGCCGCCCCGCGGGCCAACGTCCCGGCAGCGCCAAGCCGCCAGCCGGTCCGCCTGCAGCCTGTCCTGGACATTGACGGCCAGCGGTATTCACTCAATGCTCCCTCAGTCGTCCTGGGCCGTTCATCAGAGGCTGACATCCTGGTGGACGACACCGGAGTCTCCCGCCGTCATCTGGAAATCCAGACCCAGGGCGGAACCACCACCGCCGTCGACCTTGGCTCCACCAACGGCAGCTATGTCAACGGACACAAAGTGGCCGGCAGCATGGAGCTCACCGACGGCTCCACCATCACGATGGGACGGACCAAAATCATCTTCCGCCTCCTGCCCGCCAACAATGGCGGCCGCCCATGAGCGAACTGACCATCACGGCCCTGCGCTTCGGGTTCCTGCTTCTTCTCTGGGTCCTCATCTTCAGCATCGTCTCCGCCATGCGGCGGGACCTCATGATCGGCCGCAAGGCCGCCACCGGGGCCCCCACGGCACGGCAGGTGCGCAAGAATCCCGAACTCGCCGAACCGGCTCCGGCGCCGGTCAAGCAACAGGCACGCCAGTTGTTGGTCACCGAAGGCCCGCTCAAGGGCCGTACGGTCCCGTTGGCTGCCAGCCCCATCCTGCTGGGCCGCGCACAGGAGGCCACCCTGGTCCTCGAGGATGACTATGCGTCCGGCAGGCACGCCCGGCTCTTTCCCCAGGGAAGCCGCTGGTTCATCGAGGACCTCGGCTCCACCAACGGCACCTATCTGGCCGACCAGCAGCTCACCAGGGCCCTGCCCGTGGACCTTGGTGTACCCGTGAGAATCGGCAAGACGGTCATTGAATTGAGGCCGTAGCCATGGCCGCTCCGGACATGCCCGCGGACGAGGTTCCAGCCTCGCCCCGGCCCCTTATCCTGCGCTACGCGGCGCGCTCCGACGTCGGCCGCATCCGCGCGAAGAACGACGACTCCGCCTACGTGGGCCGGCATCTGGCCGTCGTGGCGGACGGCATGGGCGGCCACGCCGGCGGCGATGTTGCTTCCGCCGCCACTGTCCTGGACATGATCCACCTGGACACCGATGACTACGACGACGACGCCGGCACCGTGCTGGCCGACGAGATCCAGACCGCCAACTCGCTGCTCTCGGAACTCGTCCACATCAATCCCAAGCTGGCGGGCATGGGCACCACAGTGACTGCCCTGCTGCTCGCCGAGGGCAAGCTGCACTTTGCCCACATCGGCGATTCCCGCGCCTACCGCCTGCGCGACGGCGAGTTCGAACAGATCAGCGTGGACCACACGTTCGTCCAGCGCCTCATCGACGAGGGCCGGCTGCGCCCCGAGGAAGCAGAAACGCATCCGCACAAGAACGTCCTGATGCGTGTCCTCGGCGACGTCGATGCCAGCCCCGAACTGGACCTCGCCACGATCGAGGTGCAGCCCGGAGAGCGCTGGCTGCTCTGCTCCGACGGCCTCAACTACGTGGCAGGCCACGTCGTGGAACGCACCGTGCGGGAAACCCCGGACCTCCACGAATGCGTCGAGACCCTCGTCGACCTCACCCTCGAGGCGGGCGCGCCGGACAACGTCACCGTTGTCATGGTGGAGATCGTGGAGGAAACGCCCGACGACGTCAGTACCGCCGCCGTCGACATCGTGCCTGACACCGGGCAACCGGAAGCGATTACCGGGACCAAGGCTGCGGCCCCCGATGTAGCTGCCGCCGCTCCTCCTGCCGGGCCCGACGCCGCGGCGCCGGGCGCCGTACCAGCCGAAGCGAAGCCGGACGCCGCACCTCCTGCCACCCCGGCTGCCGCAGCGCCCGCGTCCGCGCCCGCGTCCGCCAGCGCAGCCGAGGCTAGCGCAGCCGAGGGTGACGCAGCCGAAGGCACAGAGAAGCCGTCCAACGAGCCTTCCACCAGCACAGACCCGCATCTGGGTGAACATCTTTCCGCCGAGGTGCTGCGCGAGGAGCTTTCCTCCCGGCCGCACATCCTGGTCGGCGCCGCCGTTGCTGCTGCCGAGACCGGTTCCATCCCCACCATCGCCGGCCGCACCGTCGCCCGCCGCGCCGCCACGGTCCTGACCCACAAGGCGGACCAGGCCCGCGACGAGGCCGACGAATTCGCGCCGGCCAGGCGTCCCCGCCGCTGGCTCACCCTGGGAATTGCCGGCGCGGCACTCCTGGTTCTCGCCGTCGGCCTCTGGCTCGGTTACGCCTGGACCCAGACGCGCTACTACATCGGCGAGTTCGACCAGCGGGTGGCCATCTTCAACGGGGTATCCCAGCGCCTCGGGCCCATACAGCTTTCCACCCTGGAAGCGGTCACGGACATCAAGATGGACTCGCTGCCGCAGTTCTCGCAGCAGCGGGTCCGCCAGACGGTCCCCGCGCGGGATCTCTACGATGCCCAGCGGATCGTGAAGAACCTCGAGCGCACGGGAAGCACCGCGCCGTCGGATGAGTGCCTGACTCCCTCGCCCACCGCCACTCCTTCGGCCACGCCGAAGGCGACAGGCAAGGCCACGGCTACCGCGAAGGCTTCCGCCACACCGAAGCCGACGGCAACAGCGTCACCGAAGGCGACCTCCACCGCCAAGCCGACGGCCTCGCCGACCGCAACAGCCGGAGCCTCGGCCGTACCCACCCCAACCGCAACCTGTGAGGGGGGCCAATGAGCCACGCCGACACCATGCCCAAACCCCGGCGCAACGTGGAACTGCTGTTGCTCGTGCTCGCCCTGTCGGTCAGCATCGGCGCCAACGCACTGATCAGCATCGATGAACAGACGTCACTGGACACCGACTTCTGGTTCCAGTCCAGCCTGCTGGCCGTCGCATCCCTCGTGTTCCACGTGGTTCTCCGGCTCCGTGCCAAATATGCCGACCCGGTAATACTTCCACTGGTGATTACCCTCAATGGCCTCGGCCTGGCGATGATCCACCGCTTGGACGCCCCCGGGGAGGACACCGGCAACAACCAGCTGCGGTGGACCGTCATCGCCATGGCCGTTGCCATCGCCGTGATCTGGTTCCTCAAGGACCACCGCGTGCTGCGCCGCTTCACGTACATTTCCTTGGCCGTCAGTGCCCTGCTCCTGATCCTGCCGCTGGTTCCCGGCATCTCCGCCGGCGAAATCCTCGGCGCCCGGGTGTGGATCCGCCTCGGACCCATGACGTTCCAGCCCGGTGAGGTCGCCAAGATCACCCTCGCCATATTCTTTGCCGGGTATCTTTCCTCGAACCGGGACCTCATCATGCTGGCCGGCCGGAAGATCGGGCCGATGCAGTTCCCGCGGTTCAAGGACATGGGCCCGATGATCACCGCCTGGCTCGTCAGCATCGGTGTACTGATCTTCCAGCGCGACCTCGGATCGTCAGTCCTGTTCTTCGGCCTGTTCATCGTGATGATCTACGTGGCCACCAGCCGCATCAGCTGGGTGGTCATCGGCCTCACCCTGATCCTCGGCGGCGGCTTCGTGGCGTCCAAGGTCTTCTCGCACGTTGCCCTCCGCATCGACAGCTGGCTCAACGCCTTCACCGAGGAAGTCTTCGGCCGTTCCCCCGGCGGCAGCGGCCAGATCGTGGAAGGCCTGTTCGGCATGGCCAGCGGCGGCCTCGTGGGCACCGGCCTCGGACAGGGCCGGCCCAACCTGGTCCCGTTCGCCAACAGCGACATGATCATCGCCTCCTTCGGTGAGGAACTCGGCCTGATCGGCCTGTTCGCCATCGTGATGATGTACCTGCTGCTCTTCACCCGCGGTTTCCGCGCGGCCCTCGGCACCCGCGACGCCTTCGGCAAACTCCTCGCCTGCGGCCTGTCCTTCGCCGTGGCCCTGCAGTGCTTCGTGGTGATCGGCGGCGTCACGCGGCTCATCCCGCTCACCGGCCTCACCACGCCGTTCCTCGCCGCGGGTGGCTCCTCGCTGCTGGCCAACTGGATCATCGTGGGCCTGCTGCTGATGATCTCGCACACGGCCCGCGGCCCGGTGGACACCTCGCCGATGCAGCCCGGCCGGACACCGGAGGCGCAGAAGCCGGTGACCGCCGCAGGAAGCCGGCAGGACCGTAACGCCACCCAGACCCTCCCAGACGCTCCCACCGAGGCGGTGAAACACCTGTGAACCAGGCCATTCGACATTCATGGATCGCCGCGATCGCGATGTTCGCCCTGATTTTCGGTGCGATCAGCTACGTCCAGGTGGTGGGCGCGGACGAGCTCAAAGCCAACCCGTGGAACCGGCGGGCCATCCTGCAGAACTACTGCAATGACCGCGGGGCGATCCTCGTGGGCGGTTCGGCCATCGCCGAATCCGTGCCGGGCAACGAGTCCTGCAAGTTCCAGCGCAAGTACAACCAGCCCGAGCTGTATGCCGGGCTGACCGGATACTTCTCCCGGAGCTACGGGGTCACCGGCCTCGAAGGCGCCATGGATGCCCAGCTCGCCGGAAGCTCGGACCAGCTGTTCTTCGACCGGATCGGGCAGCTCTTTCTGGGCAACCAGCCCAAGGGCGCGTCCGTCGAGCTGACGATCGACCCCAAGATCCAGAAGCTGGCGTACGACCTGATCCCGGACGGCCAGCGGGGCTCGATCGTGGTGACCGATCCCAAGACGGGCAACATCCTGGCCATGGTCAGCAAGCCGTCCTACGATCCCAACCTGATCGCCACCCAGGACGTTGCCAAGGAACAGGCCGCCTACAACGACGCCATTAAGGTCCCCGGCGTAAACCTGAACCCCTCGGTCAGCGGCCCCACCGGCGCCCTGCTGGCACCGGGCTCGGTGTTCAAGCTGGTGGACACGGCAGCAGCCCTGAACTCCGGCAAGTACAACGCCGACAGCGTGCTGCCCAACCCTGCCCAGATGAGCTTCCCGGGGATCCAGTACCAGCTGCCCAACTACGCCGGCGGCAACTGCTACACCCGGAACACAGCCAGCTTCGCGTTCGCGCTGCAGCAGTCCTGCAACACCCCGTTCGCCAGCATTGCCCGCGACCTCGGCGAAAACGCGATAGCCCAGCAAGCCAGCAAGTTCGGCTTCAACCAGGAGCTGGGCGACCAGCTCAAGCTGGACTACGCCAAGAGCGTTTTCCCGTCGGATCTCGACGCCGCCGGACTGGCGCAGTCCGCCATCGGCCAGCGCGACGTCCGGGCGACGCCGCTCCAGATTGCACTGATGACCTCGGCCATCGCCAACGGCGGGGTGCAGATGGCACCCAACCTCATCAAGGCAGTCCGTTCCCCGGACCTCAGGGTCATCGATGAACCGAAGCCGGTGGCTCTGCGGACCTCCACGACGCCCGAGATCGCCGGGCAGATCACCGAATGGATGACCAGCGTGGTCAGCGAGGGCATCGCCTCGGGTGCCGGCGTTCCCGGTGTCCAGGTGGCCGGCAAGACCGGCACCGCCGAGCTCGGGAACGGCCTGAACAACTCCTGGTTCACCGGGTTCGCCCCGGCCAACGATCCGCAAGTGTCCGTCACCGTTGTCATGCAGGGCGTGGACATCACCACCGGAGCACAGCTAACCAGTCCGAACGCAAAGAAGATTTTTGAGGCGGTGTTGAATAAGTGAGGCCTACATCGGGAATCACCCTCGGCGGCAGATTCCAGTTGACCACGCGTATTGCGATCGGCGGCATGGGTGAAGTCTGGAAGGCCAAGGACCAGATCCTAGGCCGGATCGTGGCCATCAAGGTACTCAAAGAGGAGTACACGGGTGACCCCGGCTTCCTCCAGCGGTTCCGTGCCGAGGCCCGCCACACCGCCCTGCTCAACCACGTGGGCATCGCCAACGTCTTCGACTACGGCGAGGAGGAAGGCTCCGCCTACCTGGTGATGGAGCTGGTCCCCGGCCAGCCGCTGAGCAGCATCATCGAGCACGAGCAGGTCCTCTCGCCGGACCGCACGCTGTCCATCATGGCCCAGACGGCGCGGGCCCTGTCCGTGGCCCACGCCCAGGGCCTGGTGCACCGTGACGTCAAGCCCGGAAACCTCCTGATCACCCCTGACGGGCGGGTCAAGGTCACCGACTTCGGCATCGCGCGCCTGGCCGACCAGGTGCCGCTGACCCAGACCGGCCAGGTCATGGGCACCGCCCAGTACCTCGCCCCCGAACAGGCCACCGGCCAGACCGCCACCGGCGCCTCGGACATCTACTCGCTCGGAGTGATCGGCTACGAGTGCCTCACCGGGCACCGGCCGTTCTCCGGCGAATCCCAGATCGCCATCGCGCTGGCGCAGGTCAACGACGCGCCGCCGCCGCTGCCGGAGTCGCTGCCCAAGCCGGTCCGTGCACTGCTGATGTCCATGCTGGCCAAGGATCCGAAGAACCGGCCGGCCAACGCCATCAAGCTGGCCGAGGCGGCAGAGGCCATCCGCAACGGTGACATCTCTGCGGCCCACGCCGCCGTCCCCGGCATGCTCCTGTACGAAGGCGGCACCGGCGCCATGACGGCCCCTGTGAACATCGCCACCGCGCCCACCGGCGTGATCGGCTCGGAGAAGAGCTCGACGACAGCCACCTCCGCCCTGCCCGTGCTTGGCGCTGCGGCCGCCGGCGCTGCCGCCGGCGGGGCGGCGGCTGCGGCGGCCGGTGACCCGGATGCCGCCCCCACACGTGCCGGGAGCACGCTGTCGCGTGCCGATGCCCTGGCAGCCGAACGCACCTGGGACCAGGAACCGGAACAGTACGACGACGAACCAGAGGATGAGCCCGAGCGGCGGAAGCGCAGCCCGTGGACCTGGCCGCTGATCGCCCTCATCCTGCTGGTGCTGTTCGCCGTCGCCGGTATCCTGCTGAGCCAGGCGGGCTTCCTGTTCCCGACCAAGAGCCCGGCCGCCACCACGTCGAGCACACCGAGCCGCAGCATCAGCACGAGTGCAACGCCCACGCCTACGCAGACCTCGGAAACCCCGACGCCGACCCCGACGCCTACGCAGACCACTCCCGCGGCCATCAACGTGATCCCTGAGGCGTACCTGGGCAAGCAGTTCAGTGAGGTACGCACCGAACTGATCGCGTTGGGCCTCAAGGTGGACGGCAAGGAAGTGTTCAACCCTGCCGCCCCGGGCACGGTCACGGACCTCAACCCGTCGGGCCCGCTGCAGGCCGGTGACACCGTCACTGTCACCTATTCCAAGGGCCCTGAGAAGATCAGGGTCCCGGACATCAGCACGGGCAGCACTGAAAAGGAGGTCCAGGCAGCCATCGAGAAGGCCGGGCTGCGCTGGCAAAAGGGCGCTGACGAGGCCGGCGACCCCGGCCAGGACCCCGGAACGCTGGTCCGGACCGAGCCCGACAGCGGCCGGGAGGTCGACGCCGGGTCGGTCGTCACTTACCACCTTGCCGAACCGCTGATCCCCACACCCACGCCAACTCCAAGCGGCCCGCCAACTGGAAGGTAAGCCGTGACCACGCCACGAACTCCGTCACACCGGGAAGACAACATCCCGGTGACCAGTCAGCGTGTCCTGAACGGACGCTATGAACTCGGGGAACTCATCGGCCGCGGGGGCATGGCCGATGTGCACCGTGGCCTGGATACCCGGCTGGGCCGGACAGTCGCCATCAAACTGCTCCGCCCCGACCTGGCCCGGGACCCCCAGTTCCAGGCCAGGTTCAAGCGCGAGGCCCAGGCCGTCGCAGCACTGAACCATCCCTCGATCGTGGCCATCTACGACACCGGCGAACATACTGTGCCGGGCGACGGGCACGACCAGGTCCGCGTTCCCTACATCGTCATGGAGTTCGTGGCCGGCAAGACCCTCCGCGACCTGATCCGGGCCAGCGACATCACCATTGACCAGGCGGTGGATTACACGCTGGGTGTCCTGTCCGCGCTGGAGTACAGCCACAAGGCCGGAATCGTGCACCGGGACATCAAGCCGGCCAACGTGATGTACTGCGAGAACTCGGACATGGTCAAGGTCATGGACTTCGGCATTGCCCGCGCAGTGGCTGATTCCTCCGCGACGATGACCCAGACGCAGGCCGTGGTGGGCACGGCGCAGTACCTGTCGCCGGAACAGGCGCGCGGCGAGGCCGTCGATGCCCGCAGCGACCTGTACTCGGCAGGCTGCCTGCTGTACGAAACCCTGACCGGCCGCCCGCCGTTCGTGGGTGAAAGCCCCGTCTCCGTGGCGTACCAGCATGTCCGGGAGAAGCCCGAACCGCCCAGCAGTTTCAATCCGGACGTCTCCGATGCGCTGGACAGCGTGCTGGAAAAGGCGCTGCAGAAGAACCGTGCGGACCGTTTCCAGGATGCCGCGGCCTTCCGCCGTGCGCTGCGCGCCGCGAAGAACGGAATCGCCGTTCCGGCGTTGTCGCCCAGCGAGGCGCCGACCGACCCCAATGACATCCCGGAGCCGCACCGCACGCCGGCCACGGAAGCGTTCTCCATGACCGGAGCCAGCTTCCTCGACGACGCTCCCACGGGCCGGCTTCGCCGTTCCCGGGACGCCGGTGATGACGAATCCGTGCTGCCGGCCGAGGCCGCGGCGGTCTACGAGACGGCCGAGCACGACGAGCTGCCGCTCGGGCTACCCCGCGAACGGGAGCGGTCCGGCCTGCAGAAGTCCCGCCGTCGGGCCTGGATCACGACGTTCGTGATCTTTACCCTCCTGGTGCTGGCCGGCGGCGGCCTGTGGTTCTACAACTTCCTCAACCAGCCGCCTGCCGAGCCGGCGCGCGTCGCCATTCCCTCGGTGGAGAAGCTCTCCGAATCCGAGGCGATACAGACGCTCTACGACGCGAAACTGCGGCCACAGATCAAGCGGGTGCAGCACGACTCGATCGCCAAGGGCACTGCCATTGGCACCGCCCCGCCTGCGGGTTCGTCGCTGGAACCGAACTCGGAAGTGGTCCTGAACATCTCGGCGGGCCCCAGTGCCGTCAAGATCCCGGAGACGCTGCCGGGACGGACGGAGGCGGCCGCCCGCGACATCCTGCGGCAGGCGGGACTGGTGGGCGCCCCGTCCACCACCATGGTCAACAGCGCCACCGTTCCGGCGGGCCTGGTGATCACCACCAAGCCGGCCCCGGGCCAGCAGGTGGCGGTGGGGAGCACGGTCGAGATCCTGGTGTCCACCGGCAAGGTGGCCATGCCGGAGCTTCGCGGGATGACCCGCGCCGAGGCTGAGGCGGCGCTCAAGGCACTCGGCCTGGTTGCCGTCATCCGTGAGGTGGAGAACTCCCAGGTCCAGCCCGGCAAGGTGACCGGCCAGAGCGATCCGTTGAATTCGCTGGTGGAGCAGGGCAAGGCCATCACCGTGACGGTGGCCGTGGCCCCGGCTCCGGCTCCGGAGCCCACACCCACCCCGACGCCTACACCGAGCCCCACCAAGGGCAAGTAGGGCCAGAACTGGCGCAGGGCCGGCGCCGCACCAGCCCGGGTACTGGTTCGGGCCAGTGCCGAATCCGGCTAGTGTTGGATCAGCGGGCTGAGCTTGGCGGCCCTTTCGGCGGCACCCTTCATGCCCAGCGACTCGAGCCAGTTGCCCAGCATCTGGTAGCCGCCCTCGGTCAGCACGGACTCGGGGTGGAACTGGACTCCGCACAGCGGTGCGGTGCGGTGCTGCAGCCCCATGACGACGCCGCTGGCGGTTTCCGCCGTGATCTCCAGGATCTCCGGAATCGTGTCCCGGACAGCGGCCAGGGAATGGTAGCGCGTGGCCGTCACGGGGGAGGGCAGGCCGGCGAAAACGCTGGCGCCGTCGTGCTGGACCAGGGAGGTCTTGCCGTGCATGAGCTCCGGCGCGTGGGTCACCGTTCCGCCGTAGGCCTCGGCCAGGGCCTGGTGCCCCAGGCACACGCCGAACATCGGCTTCGTCTTCTCGCCGCACCACCGGATCAGCTCGATGCAGACGCCCGCTTCCGACGGCGATCCCGGGCCGGGCGAGATGAGTACGCCGTCGCGCGTTTCTGCCATTTCGATCGCTTCGGCGAGGGTCACATCGTCGTTGCGGACCACTGTTGTCTCGGCGCCCAGCTCCTGGAGGTACCCCACCAGGGTGTAGACGAAGCTGTCGTAGTTATCCACGACGAGAATCTTTGCTGTGCTCATGGGTTTTTCGGCGCACCAATCGTTGAGTCGGTGAATTGGGTGAACTGGGACATCCAGGGGAAAAGGAACTCGACCATCAGGAACAGAGCGCCTGCCACCAGCACCAGCGACGTGAGGACGCGAAGCCAGAGCGGGCCGGGGAGATGACGGAAAATCCAGCCGTACATGCCTAGCCTTCCCCCCTCGCGCGGGCCACCTGGGCTGCGATCTCGGCAGGCGGTCCTGCCGAGGCCGGCTGCCAGTGGTCCAGCACCGAGTACGCGATGATCCGTTCCTCGGAGCCGAAGCGGGGATTGCAGCTGGTCATGGTGAGAAGTCTTTCGGTGGGGCGCACTCCTGGCTGGTTGGGCACCGGCAGGAGGACATCGGCTTCGGTCGGCAGGACGATCCGGTTGTTGCGGAAGACGTAGATGTAGTAGCCGTCCCGTGTCTGGACGTAGATCCTGTCCCCGGGAACCAGCGTGTGGATATTGTCCAGCACGGCGCCGTGTGTCTGCCGGTGGCCTGCCACCGCGAAGTTGCCCACCGCGCCTGGCATGGAGGTGTTGCCGTAGTGGCCGAGGCCCAGGGTGTCCAGGACGTCCGCACTGGTGCCTTCGACGATGGGCCGGGTGTAGGTTTCGCCGAACCGGGGGATGTACATGATTCCGATGGTGCCGCCGTGTCCGGGGGCCTCTCCCACAACGGGCGCTCCGTAGTCCTTCGGGCCGGCGGAGGCCGTGCCGCCCGTCGCAGACGGCGCAGGCGCGGGGGTCACCGGGCCGCCCAGGTCCCGGGCGAAGTCCCTGACGGCTGCGCTTTGCTTGGCATCGGACTCCACGTTGGTCCACCACAGCTGCCATGCGACAAACAGGAGCAGCACTATGCCGGCGGTGATGAGCAGCTCGCCGAAGATCTGCACGGCCTTCCGCAGGATTACGACGCCGGTCGCCGGCTTGCCGGTGGCCGTCACCTTCTCCTGCACTACCACGCGATCTCCTCCAAGGCGGTTGCGGGGCACCGGTGCGGACTGAACTACAGCTAGAATTGGCTGCTAGTAAGACTTCAGACCTGACCAAGAGTGTGCAGACCGCCGGCTATCCCCTCACAGCAGGATATCAAGCCGGGGTCGGTCCTCTTGATTCAGCAGCTAAGGAGGACATGTGCCCGAGTCAAAGCCACGTAAGAAGCCTGCCCGCCCGGCCGAGCCCGTTTCCGCCCAGGCCGCCTACAAGCCGAACCCCGTCTGGTTCAAGCCCGTCATGTTCGGCCTGATGATCATCGGCCTGCTCTGGATCATCACCTTTTACATCAGCGAGGGGCAGCTGCCGGTCCAGGCGTGGCAGTCCTGGAACATCCTGGCCGGGTTCGGCATTGCGATCGTGGGCTTCCTGATGACCACGCGCTGGCGCTCCTGAGCCAACACCCATGACCGCAGAAGGCATCATCATCGGCGAGGATGGCCTGGCCCGCCCGCTGTGGGCGTCCACGGATCCCCTTCTGCGCGAGTATTACGACACGGAGTGGGGCCTGCCCGTCCGGGACGAACAGGGCATGTACGAGCGAATCAGCCTCGAAGCTTTCCAGGCGGGCCTGTCGTGGGCCACAATCCTGCGCAAACGCCCCGCGTTCCGGGCTGCCTTCGACAACTTCCACCCCGAAACCGTGGCCGCCTTCACCGAGGACGACGTCGAACGCCTCCTTCAGGATCCCGGCATCGTCCGCAACCGCCTCAAGATCCGTGCCGCGATCACCAATGCCAAAGCCACCTTCGCGCTGCGGGACGAGGGCGGCCTCGTGGACTTTGTCTGGAAGTTCCGGCCAACCTCCACCCCCGCCCCCGTCACTTACGCCGACGTGCCCACCACGTCCCCTGAGTCCATCGCCCTTTCCAAGGCACTGCGGAAGAAGGGCTTCGCCTTCGTGGGGCCCACCACCATGTTTGCCCTGATGGAAGCGATCGGCATGGTGGACACGCACCTTGTGGACAGCCACCGACGGGGAACCTCAGGAGTCTGGGCCTAGCTTCTTCGGGACACGCTGCCGGGCACGCTAGCTTCCCGCACCGGCCGGTCCACACGTGTTGGTAAAGATATCCACAGTGTTGATAACTTCGGCGGTCGCCGCCCGGCGAGAACCCGCTACAACCCCGGCTGGCACCGCCGGAGGGCCGAAACTTGCATTTTCGAAGTTATTAACAGTTGTGGAAACGACTGTGGAAAACTCCGGCTTTCAGCCCTTTTCCTGCTTCACGGGATGCTGGCTGGTGATGGAAACCCGGTTGAAGGCATTCATCGCGATAGCCAGCCAGCTCACCGCTGAATACTGCTCCTCGGTAAGGTGCTCCCGCGCGTACGCGTCCTCCAGGCCGCGCGTACGGGCGTCCGGGAGAACCGTGACGCTCTCGGCAAGGGCCAGCGCGGCACGCTCGTGGTCCTGGAACACAGCGGTGTCCCGCCAGGCTGGAAGAACGGCCAGGCGCTGGGTGGATTCGCCACCCTTGACGGCATCGGCGACGTGCATGTCGAGGCAGTAGGCACAGCCGTTAATCTGCGATATGCGGACGTTGAGCAGTTCGATCAGCTTCGCGTCCAGGCCGGCTTCCAGCATCGCTTCCTTGGCCTTCAGCCCCAGCCCGTTCAGGGCCCGCCAGGCCGCGGGGTGGTGCTTGTCCAAGAAGATGTGGCTGTGGGTACTCACCCCATAGAGACTACACGGGCGGGTGTGGATACTCGGCCGGTTATCCACTTAGCAACAGGCGACTACCCACAAGTTATCCACAGGTGGGGAAAACTTGTGGGGATAGTCCGCGGGATCGGCACAAACTAGGCGTTGCGGGGCTTTTTACCGGTGGAATGACACCCCTGTGAGTTATTAACAGTGTGAATAACCCTGTTGAAAGGAAGGCCGCTGCAGGGCTCGACCGGTGTCCAGATGTCTATTTGTGCCCGGAACACCGTCACGCGGTGAACTTTCGGTGAAGTTGTCCACTTAACCACAGCCGTAGGCTGCGAAGTTATCCACAGGTGTGGACGGCAGCGTGCACATTGTCCGGAAATCGCTCAGCAGCCCGCCATCTCGGGGCCGGGCCGATGAGTTACAGCTGTGTAAGTTATTAACAGTGTGGATAACCGCTGTGGAAAACCCTGCGGGTCCCGCAGACCGGGTGCGGCCTCCCGGAATCCACCCAAGGGCACCCGCCCCGGCCCGTATACACAAAAATGCCCCCGCTTCGGAAAGCGAGGGCATTGCGGGGGAGAGGACTGGAGGGCGCGGGGTGCCGCGGCCCAGCGTCAGGACGCCACGATCACCCGGTACCAGGAGGCCACCACCAGCAGGCCCATCACCAGGGCCAGCCCGCCGGCCTGCAGGATGTTGCGCCGCGGGCCGCGTGGAGCGTAGGCGATGGCGGCGGCACACAGGGCACCGGTGATGAAGCCGCCCAGGTGTGCCTGCCAGGCGATCTGCGGCACCATGAAGCCGATGACGCCGTTGATCGCGATGAGCACCCAGAGCTGTCTCGTCTCGCCGCCGCGGTGGCGCTGCACCACCAGCATGGCGCCGAACAGCCCGAAGATCGCGCCGGAGGCGCCCACGAGTCCCACGGGACCGCCCTCGGGGAGGATCGGCGTCAGCAGCAGGTATCCCACCGACCCGCCGATGGCGGACAGCAGGTAAACGGCAAGGAAGCGGATCCGGCCCAGCAATGGCTCAAGCGCCTGGCCGAAAATCCACAGCGTGTACATGTTCAGGACGATATGGAGCAGGAAACCTTGGGAGTGCAGGAATGCCGAGGTGAGCATGCGCCACGGCTGGAACACCCCGTACTCGGGTGTCGCGTAGACCGACGCGTAGGCGAGGGTCCGGTACACGGCGTTGCCGGGAAGCACCCACTGCAGAACGAACAGCAGGGCACACGAGGCGATGATCGCGTACGTCACCGCGGGTTTGCCGGACGCAACGGCACCGCCGTAAACGGTCCGTGCTGCCGGCGTCGCACGCTTTGTTTCGTTGACGCAGTCAACACACTGGAATCCGACGGCGGCCGCGCGCTGGCACTCGGGGCATGCCGGCCGCCCGCAACGCTGGCAGCTGACATACGAGGGCCGGTCCGGGTGCCGGGGGCACACCGGTACCTGCGCTGACGGCTCCGCCGCCGGAATTCCGTAGCTCACGTGGCTAGAGCTGCTCGATGTCGATGCTGTTGATGGTCACATCTTCAACCGGGCGATCGCCCATGCCGGTGCGGACGCCCTCAATCGCGTCCACAACCTTCTTGGACTCGTCGTCGGCAACTTCGCCGAAGATGCTGTGCTTGCCCTGCAGCCAGTCGGTGGGGATGGTGGTGATGAAGAACTGTGAACCGTTGGTTCCCTTGCCCATCTGGATGCCGGCGTTGGCCATGGCCAGCTTGTAGGGGGCGCTGAAGCTCAGCTCGGGGTGGATCTCGTCGTCGAAGCGGTAGCCCGGTCCGCCGGTGCCGCGGCCCAGCGGGTCGCCGGCCTGGATCATGAAGTCCTTGATGATGCGGTGGAAGATGGTGCCGTTGTAGAGCGGCGTGCCGGTCTTGTCCTCGCCGGTTTCCGGGTGGGTCCAGGCCTGTTCGCCCGTGGCCAGTCCGATGAAGTTCTTGACAGTCTTGGGCGCGTGGTTGCCGAAAAGGTTCACAACGATGTCGCCGAGGCTGGTGTGGATGGTTGCTTTTGCAGTTGCTGAGGCAGTCATACGGTCATTCTTTCACGGCGGGTCAACGCTAACCCGGGCGCCAAAGACAGTTCCGCGTTCGGTGAAATCCACCGTGAATCCGCCGGAACGATAGCAGCCCGGCTATTCGTGCACGTAGGCTAACAACAGAACCGTCACATTAATCGGGAGGTAGTTGTGAAGAAATCGGATCGTATTGCCCGCGAACTGGAGTTGTCGGTCAGTTCTGCAGTCGAGAACGCAAAAGACCGCGTGGAAGCAGCGGTGGACTGGGCAGTTCCCCGCCTCCAGCAGGGCATTGACACCGCTTCCCCCAAGATCCAAGAGGGGCTCAAGGTGGCAGCCCACAACCTTGCCGACGGCGTCGCCACGGTAACGCCGCGGCTCCAGGACGGCTTGGCGCAGCTTGCCCCGAAGATCCACGACGTCGTGGAAGGCGCGCCGCCGCGGCTGCACGATGCGCTGGACCGGGCCACCCCCGTCATTGCGAACGCACGCGACCGCGTGGTGGTTGAGTACCTGCCCCGGCTCTCGGACCAGATCGGATCCGCATCCGAGGCTGTCCACAGGACGCTCGAAAACACCCCGGCCCGTGTTGACGCCGTGGCCCAGAAGCTCGGCGACGTGGGCATCATCCACACTATCCAGGAACAGGCCCACGTGGCCGGCGGCCACCTCAAGTCAGCCGCCAACGAGGCCAGCCGGGCAGTGACGGGCAAGGCGCTGGTGGTGGAGCCCCAGAAGCCGAAGAAGCGCGGCCTCCTCATTATCGGTGTGATCACCGCGGCCGTGGCCGCCGGCGTTGCGGCGTGGAAGGCTTCCAAGCCGGTCGAGGACCCCTGGAAGACTCCCGCCCCCGTGACGCCGGCACCGTCGACGACGGCTGCGACCACGCCGGCAGCCTCCGCCACCGGTGTTGGGTCGGCCGCCGCCACCCCGGCTCCCGTTCCGGCAGCCCCCGCCAGCGGTTCTGCTTCGGATTCCGCTGAAACGCCGCTGGATGCCGCCTTCGCACTGGCCGCCGAGGACGAAGCCGAGACTTCCGCCGACGCCTCCGCCGACAAGGCAAAGCACGTTGCCGGCGACGCTGGTTCCAACGCCGCTGACGTTGCCACCGATGAAAAGACCGCGGTGAAGAACATCGCATCCAACATCGAGAACGGTGCCGACAAGAAGGCCTAGCCAAGTGCCCGCAGGGGCAGCAACAGGAGGGGTTCCGCTGCGGCGGGACCCCTCCTGTTGTCTCTGCGGTGCTAAGTTTGAGGTGATGTCACCCGATAGATCCGCAGAGGATGCCTTGACTGACACTGAGCCGCGCGTATCCATTGTTATCCCGGCCTACAACGAGGAAAGTGTCATCCGGCAGTGCCTGATCGCGGCGGTGTACCAGTCCGTTCCGGCGCACGAAATCATCGTGGTGGACAACATGTCCAAGGACCGCACGGCGTCGATCGTCACGCAGATGCAGCAGGAGTACCCCGAGAGCCCCATCATCCTGCTCAGCCAGGACAGGGAGCAGGGACTCATCCCCACCCGCAATTTTGGCCTGGACCACGCCACCGGGGACATCCTGGGCCGGATCGACGCCGACTCGGTGGTTGAACCTGACTGGGTGGAGCAGGTGCAGAAGGCCTTCGAGGACCTGTCCACATCCGCCGCCACCGGGCCCGTGGTCTATTACGACATGCCGATGCGCCGCTTTGGCCTGAAGGCGGATGACAAGATGCGCCAGCTGATGCTGAAGCTGGCCAAGCACCAGTACCACTTCCTGTTCGGCTCCAACATGGCCCTCCGCCGGTCCGCCTGGGAGACCATCCGCAGTGAAACCTGCCGGGATGAGAAGGACGAGATGCACGAGGACATCGACCTTTCCCTGCATCTCGCGGACCACGACCTCAAGGTCCATTACTGGCCGCAGATGGTCTCCGGAATGTCGGCACGCCGGCTTGAGGACTCACCCCGCGACTACAGGTACTACGTGACGCGCTTCGACCGCACGTACAAGGCCCACAACGTGAAGAAGATGGCCCTCAAGGCGCCGATGGTGGTGTTCTTCTCGGTGTATTTTCCGGCCAAGCTACTGCGCGCCATCCACACCGTCAACACCAGCCAGCCGGTCCGCCGCGGCGGCCAGTAGCACGGCGGCTACCGGCCGCCGCGGTCAGTCAGCCCCCAGCTCCGCCAGCGGGCGTTCCTCGGGCGGCTTGCCCCGCCCGGCTTTACCGTTGCGCTGTCCGGCCACGACGACGGCGAGGCCCACGAGGATGAGCGCCAGCCCGGCGTACGTTCCCGCAGGGAGAGTCTCGTTCAGGAACACGGCGGCCAGGAGCGCGGCACCGGGTATTTCAAGCAGGATGACCATGGACACCAGCAGCGGGCTCATGGTGGCCAGCAGATGGTTGAATGCCGTATGTCCCACGAGCTGGGCGCACACGGTGATGGCCAGGATCCCCAGCCAGCCGCCGGCGTCGAACCCGGTCAGTGGCTGGTTGGTGAAGACTGCCAGTACGGCCACCAGGACAGCGCACATGCCGTAGCAGAGGGCCGTGTAGGTGCCGGTGGTCATGCTCTGCCGGGCCCGGCCACCGGCCAGCGTGTAGATGCCGGCGAGGAGCCCGCCCGCCATGGCCAGGAGGTCACCCAGCAGCGCGTCGGCGGAGGTGCCCATGTCGAAGCCGGTGATGGCCACCACGCCGCCGAACGAGATGCCCAGGCCCACCAGGACCTGCCAGCGGTGCCGCACGCCGCGGAAGAGCTGAATGATGGCGATCCAGGCGGACTGCAGGCAGACGAGGGCCGTAGCTGCGGCCACGGAGGTCAGCTGCAGGGACGTGATGAAGCAGGCGAAGTGCAGGGCGAGGGCTACGGCCGCGACGAGCGACCAGCGGAACTCATAACGCCCGATGCGGCCGAACTGGCGCGGCTCCCGGATCAGGGTGGGGGTGGCCATGACGGCTGCCGCGATGGCGTTGCGCCAGAAGGCGATGGCGAGGGCCGTGACAGTGGTGGCGCCAAGCGTGGCGGCGATGAGCGGTCCGGATGAAGCCACGCCCAGGACGCCCAAGGCTGCAAAGAAGAGATTCACGCTTCAACAGTAGTGGGCCGGGAGTGCCCCGCCGGTGCCTGCCGATGCCTGCCGAAACCAGGGCAAAGCAAAAGGTCCCGGCCGTTTCCGACCGGGACCTTTCTTATGGTGGAGGCACGGGGACTCGAACCCCGAACCCCCTGCTTGCAAAGCAGGTGCGCTACCAATTGCGCCATGCCCCCATAAGAAGCAACCCGTCCATCATACCCTAGTTCCGGAGGCCGGCTGACCGGCCTCCGCACCGGGATCCGGGCTATTCAACCTTGTCGGTTGCTTCGCTCCAGACTGTTTTCCGGGCTTCGGATTCCTGCACCTTTTTCCTGTAGAAGAGGACGCCTGCGACCGCAGCTGCAATAACCAGCAACTTCTTCACACGCACCCCGTTCCGGCTGGATTCCTGAAAATCCGACCTAAACCTCTACTTGGACCTGTGCAGGTTCCGTGGGCGTACCAGGACTTGAACCTGGGACCTCTTCGTTATCAGCGAAGCGCTCTAACCGCCTGAGCTATACGCCCCGATGCCTCATCGGGCCGAGACATGACTCTACAGCACATCCCGGCCCGATCTCAAATCGAGGCATTCCAGCGGGTTTTTCCCGCGGAAATACGGGGTTTTAGTCGTCCGTCAGGGTCACGCCGATGCCGCCCACAAGGGTTGCCGAGATGTTGTACAGCACAGCTGACAGCATGGACAGGGCCGTGAGCAACACCACATTCACGACCGCGATGATGGTCGCGAACGACGCCACCTGGCCGAGCGAGGCGACCTTCTTCAGTTCGAAGCCGCCGCCTTCGGAACCGGCGAGGGTTCCCAGCAGGCTGTCCACCTGGTCGAAGATGCCGGTCAGGTCCAGCACGGTCCACAGCACGATGGCCGCCACGACGGTGACGATGCCGAGCGCGACAGACAGCAGGAACGCCATTTTCAGGACGGACCAGGGGTCAACCTTGCTGACCAGGAGCCGGGCGCGGCGCACCTTCGCCTTCGGAGCGGGCTTAACCAGCCCGGGCGCGCCCTGGGCGCTTTGGGCGGCCTGGGGCCGCTGTCCGGGGGCTGCCGGGCGCTGTGCCGGCGCGGCCGGCCGCTGGCCCTGCGGGCGCTGCCCGGTGGGGGCCGGGCGTTGCCCCGCACCTGCCGGACGCTGTCCCGGGGCGCCCGACGGCGCGGCCGGGCTCTGCTGGGGGCGCACCGGGGCGTTCACCCGGGGAGCGGAGGCCGGCTGACGCATCCCGCCGGGACCATTACTGCTCGGCTTGGGAAATGAGTCGGAATTGCTCACTCGTTACCTCCGGTGTTGTCTTCGTTCGCCTCAGCATCGCCGGACGTTCCTTCTGCTTCATCGGCCAGTCCTGAAGCCGCCTCTGCGGATTCCTCGTCTGGCCCGGCATCTTCAGCCAACGTTACGTCATCAGCGGCGATAGCCAAGATTTCTGACGCGCTCGGTTCGTCGGCGTGGTCGGCTTCAGACTCGCGCTCGGCGCTGGCTTCAACTTCGGCTTCGAGGCCGCGTTCGGTGTTGCGGGCAACCTCGATGATGCGGTCGTTCTTGTCCGGCTTGGCGAAGATGACGCCCATCGTGTCGCGGCCCTTGGCAGGGACTCCCGCCACGGATGAACGGACCACCTTGCCGCCGCCCATGACCACCAGGACCTCGTCTTCCTCCTGGACCACGAGGGCGCCCACAAGATCCCCGCGTTCCTCGGCCAGCTTGGCCACCTTGATGCCCAGGCCGCCGCGGCCCTGCAGCCGGTATTCCTCGACGGCGGTGCGCTTGGCGTAGCCGCCTTCAGTCACCACGAAGACGTAGGACCCCTCGGCCACGACATTCATGGCCAGCAGTTCGTCGTCCTCGCGGAACTTCATGCCAGTCACGCCGGACGTGGCGCGGCCCATGGGGCGGAGCGCGTCGTCGGTGGCCGTGAAGCGGATCGACTGGCCTTTGCGGGACACCAGCATGAGGTCGTCCGTCTCGGAGACCAGCTGGGCGGAAACCAGTTCGTCCTCCTCCCGGAGGTTGATGGCAATGACGCCGGCGGAGCGGTTGGTGTCGTAGTCCTCGAGCCGGGTTTTCTTGACCAGGCCGCGCTTGGTGGCGAGCACCAGGTACGGCGCCTGCTGGTAGTCGTTCAGGTCCAGCACCTGCGCGATGTGCTCGTCCGGCTGGAAGGCCAGCAGGTTTGCCACGTGCTGGCCCTTGGTGTCGCGGCCGCCCTCGGCAAGCTCATAGGCCTTGGCCCGGTACACCCGGCCGAAGTTGGTGAAGAAGAGCAGCCAGTGGTGGGTGGTGGTGACGAAGAAGTGTTCCACGACGTCGTCGCCGCGCAGCTGGGCACCCTTGATGCCCTTGCCGCCGCGCTGCTGCGAACGGTAGTTGTCGCTCCGCGTGCGCTTGACGTAGCCGCCGCGGGTGATGGTGACCACCACTTCCTCTTCGGGAATGAGGTCTTCCATGGACATGTCGCCGTCGTAGCCCATCAGGATCTGCGTGCGGCGGTCGTCGCCGTGCTTGGCCACGATCTCGGCGAGTTCCTCGCTGATGATCGTGCGCTGGCGTTCCTCCGAGCCGAGGATCGCGTTGTATTCGGCGATCATCGCTTCGAGTTCGGCGTGGCGGTCCTGGATCTTCTGGCGTTCCAGGGCAGCCAGCCGGCGGAGCTGCATGTCCAGGATGGCGCGGGCCTGGATCTCGTCGATGTCCAGCAGCTGCATGAGGCCGTCCCGTGCAGCCTCGGTGGTGCTCGAGGCGCGGATCAGGGCGATGACCTCGTCCAGCATGTCCAGTGCTTTGAGGAGGGCACGCAGGATGTGTGCTTCTTCCTCGGCCTTGCGCAGGCGGTAGCGCGTGCGCCGGGCGATGACATCCAGCTGGTGGGTGACCCAGTGGCGGATGAAGGCATCGAGGCTGAGGGTGCGCGGCACCCCGTCCACGATCGCCAGCATGTTCGCGCCGAAGTTTTCCTGCAGCTGGGTGTGCTTGTAGAGGTTGTTCAGCACCACCTTGGCGACGGCGTCGCGCTTCAGGACGATGACGAGGCGCTGGCCGGTGCGGCCGGAGGTTTCGTCGCGGAGGTCGGCGATGCCCTGGACCTTGCCGTCCTTGACCAGTTCGGCGATCTTGATGGCCAGGTTGTCCGGGTTCGCCTGGTACGGCAGCTCGGTGACCACCAGGCAGGTCCGGCCCTGCAGCTCCTCGACGTTGACCACGGCGCGCATGGTGATGGAGCCGCGGCCGGTGCGGTAGGCATCCTCGATGCCCTTGTGGCCCAGGATGGTGGCGCCGGTGGGGAAATCGGGGCCCTTGATCCGCTTCAGCAGTTCCTCCAGGAGCTGCTCGCGGCTGGCGGTCGGGTTGGCCAGGTACCACTGGACGCCGTCGGCCACCTCGCGGAGGTTGTGCGGCGGGATGTTGGTGGCCATGCCGACGGCGATGCCGGAGGACCCGTTGACCAGCAGGTTGGGGAACCGCGCCGGAAGGATGGTGGGTTCCTGGTTCTTGCCGTCGTAGTTGTCCTGGAAATCGACGGTTTCCTCGTCGATGTCGCGGACCATCTCCATGGCGAGCGGCGCCATCTTGGTTTCCGTGTACCGCGGGGCCGCGGCGCCGTCGTTGCCGGGCGAGCCAAAGTTGCCCTGGCCCAGCGCCAACGGGTACCGCATGGTCCAGTCCTGGATCAGGCGCACCAGCGCATCGTAGATCGCCGTGTCACCGTGCGGGTGGTACTGGCCCATGACCTCGCCCACCACGCGGGCACACTTGTTGAAGGCGCGGTCCGGACGGTAGCCGCCGTCGAACATCGCGTAGAGCACGCGGCGGTGGACCGGCTTCAGCCCATCACGTACATCCGGCAGCGCGCGGCCGACAATGACGGCCATGGCGTAGTCGAGGTAGGAGCGCTGCATCTCCGTCTGCAGGTCCACCTGCTCCACGCGGTCGATCAGCACGTCGCCCTCCAGCACCGGCTCCTTGCCGTCCGGAGACTCGGCCGGGACCTCGGGTGTTTCGTCACTCATAGTCTGTATTTTCCGTTTCAGGTATATGTCGGTTCTGGAATATCACGGGTGAAAACCGCTAGATATCGAGGAACCTGACGTCCTTGGCGTTCTGCTGGATGAAGTTTCGGCGGGACTCGACGTCCTCGCCCATCAGCACGGCGAAGATCTGGTCGGCGGCGGCTGCGTCCTCCATGGTCACCTGCAGGAGGGTGCGCCGGTCGGGGTCCATGGTGGTGTCCCAGAGTTCGGTGTAGTCCATTTCACCGAGGCCCTTGTAGCGCTGGATGCCGTTTTCCTTTGGAATGCGGCGGCCCGCTGCCTGGCCGGAGACCAGGACGGCGTCGCGCTCACGGTCGCTGAAGACGTAGTCGTGGGGTGCGTTGGACCACTTGATCCGGTACAGCGGCGGCTGCGCGAGGTAGACATAGCCGTTCTCGATCAGGGGGCGCATGTAGCGGAAGAGCAGCGTCATCAGCAGCGTGGTGATGTGCTGTCCGTCCACGTCGGCATCGGCCATCAGCACGATCTTGTGGTAGCGCAGCTTGCTGAGGTCGAAGTCCTCGCCGATGCCCGTGCCGAACGCCGTGATCATGGACTGGACCTCGTTGTTGCCGAGTGCCTTGTCCAGGCGTGCCCGCTCCACGTTGAGGATCTTGCCGCGGAGCGGCAGGATGGCCTGCGTTTCGGGGTTGCGCCCGCGTTTGGCCGAGCCGCCTGCCGAGTCACCCTCCACCAGGTACACCTCGCACTTCGAGGGATCCTTCGAGGAGCAGTCGGAGAGCTTGCCCGGCATGCCGAAGGACTCCAGCGGGCTCTTCCGGCGCGCGTTGTCGCGGGCTTTGCGTGCAGCCATGCGTGCCTGAGCCGCGGAGATCGCCTTGCGGATCACGTCCCGGGCGGGGCCGGGATTGCGTTCCAGCCAGTCGCCCAGCTGGTCGGTCACCACGCGCTGGACGAAGCCCTTGACCTCGGAGTTGCCGAGCTTCGTCTTGGTCTGGCCCTCGAACTGGGGCTCGGAGAGCTTCACGGAGATGACTGCCGTCAGGCCTTCACGGATGTCGTCGCCGGTGAGGTTCTCCTCTTTTTCCTTGATGATGCTCTTCTCCCGCGCATAGCGGTTGATGAGCGAGGTCATTGCGGCGCGGAATCCCTCTTCGTGGGTGCCGCCCTCGTGGGTGTTGATGGTGTTCGCGTAGGTGTGGACGCTTTCGGAGTACGCCGTGGTCCACTGCATTGCCATCTCGACGGCGATGTGCCGCTCTGTGTCCTCGGTCTCGAAGGCGATGACGTCCTCATGGACCACATCCACCTTCTTGCTCGAGTTCAGGTGCTTGACGTAGTCGAGGAGGCCCTCGTTGTACTGGTAGACCACGGTGCGGTGGTCGGCGAGGACCTCGCCCTCAGTCAGCACGCCGTCCAGGTCCAGGTCGCCGGCTTCATCCGTTCCTGCTGCGGACTGGCGCTCGTCCGTCAGGGTGATCTTCAGCCCCTTGTTGAGGAAGGCCATCTGCTGGAAACGGGCGCGGAGCGTCTCGAAGTCGAATTCCACGGACTCGAAGATGCTCGGATCCGGGTAGAAGGTCTGGGTGGTTCCGGTGGCTTCTGTTTCCTCACCCTGGACCAGGGCGCCCTGGGGCTTGCCGCCGTCGGCAAAGGACATGCGCCAGACGTGGCCCTGCCTGCGGACCTCGGTGTTCACGCGGGTGGAGAGGGCGTTGACCACGGAAATGCCCACGCCGTGGAGGCCGCCGGACACCGCGTAACCGCCGCCGCCGAACTTGCCGCCGGCGTGCAGGATGGTCATGACCACCTCGACGGTGGGCTTCCCCTCGGTGGGGTGGATGTCCACCGGGATGCCGCGGCCGTCGTCGATTACCTTGACGCCGCCGTCCGCCTGCAGAACCACTTCGATGTGCGTGCAGTACCCTGCGAGGGCCTCATCCACGGAGTTGTCCACGACTTCGTACACCAGGTGGTGCAGGCCGCGCAGACCGGTGGAGCCAATGTACATGCCGGGCCGTTTCCGCACGGCCTCGAGGCCCTCAAGAACGGTGATGTCGCTGGCGCCGTACTCCCGCGGTGTAGCAGTCTCCGCCGGAGTGCCGGACGTCCGGGCATCCTCCGCTACAGGCTCCACTGCCTCGATATCTGCATTGTCGTTAGCCACAGGCGCTTTCGACTCCTCTATGTTCGATGATGGCCGGCCTCCGCCGTCCGCCGGGGAAGGCGTCCGCCAAAAGGCACGTCACTGCCAGCGCCGGCTGCTCGGTTGACTTGCGGTACCGCTCCCGCACGAAAAAAAGCGCGGGAAAACGGACTCAGTCAACGTTTCACCGGCGCCCAGTTATCTAGAGGAATTCTATCGTGAAACGTGGTCGATCCCCGCATTGGCGGGGCGCCGACGCGGCCCAATGTGCCTCTCGCTGGCCATTGGCCCCGCCTGCAAGGCTCCAGCAGTCCCCGTTTTGGACTCCTATACGGCCGACGGCGGTTTGAGCGCCCTGCACGCCGTTTGAGCTTTGTTCTCAGAAGGCACAATCGGAACCGCAGCTGTCGACGCTATCCGTAGGTGTCCCTGGGCCCGCGTCCGTTGACGGTGCGTCCGCCCTTGCGCCAGTTCGGTGCCGCCGGGCCCAGCACCTGGATGCTGGTGACCACGCCATCACCGAGTTCGGTGCGGAACTTTTCCAGCAGGCTCATGCTGAGCAACCGGAGCTGAGTCGCCCAGGCAGTCGAATCACACCGGACGTGGAGGGTGGTGTCGGTGAAGCTTTCCGGGGTGCAGTGGGCGGCGATTTCCGGTCCCACCAGCGCCGGCCACTCGGCCATGACCGAGCCGACGGCGACCGGCGAGGTCCAGCCACGCTCGGCGACCAGCCGGCCCACGACTTTTCCCAGCCCGAGGGGATCGCGGCCGGTGGAGTGGAACTGGCTGAAGCCCCGCGTGCCCTGGGCTGCGGTGCGCGGTTTTTGGCCGGCACCTGCCGGCGGCGCCTTCCGGCGGATTTCGCCCCGCGCGGCCGCTGCCTCACGCATCCTGTTCAGCGCTGCCTGGGCGGCATCGATTTCATCGGGATCGCGGCCCGGCTGCAGGCCGCCGTCCTTATCCCTGTTCATCGATTCCTCCCGGGATGACCTTCACCCGCCGGCCCGCAAGCTCGTCCGGAATGTCGGCGTCGACGGCGGCGGTCACCAGCACCTGCTCGGCGCCGGCAACTATTGCGGCCAGTTTACGCCGCCGCTGGACATCGAGTTCGGCGAAAACGTCGTCCAGGATGAGGATCGGCGCCGACCCTCCGGTGCGGGCGTCGTCGAGCATGACGTAGTAGGACGCCAGCCGGAGGGACAGGCACATGGACCACGTTTCGCCGTGCGAGGCGTAGCCCTTGGCGGGGGCCTGTCCGAGCACGAGTTCCAGCTCATCCCGGTGCGGACCCACCAGCGAGATGCCGCGTTCGAGTTCCTTGCGGCGGGACGCCGCCAAGGCCTGGATGTAGCGTTCGGCGAGCTCTTCCACGGACAGCTGGCGAAGATCCTCCGCCTGGCTGCCCGGGGCGGACGGTGCCGCCGAAGCGGCGGCCGGCTCGCCGTCGTCGTCCATCATGTTCTGCAGCGTTGACCGGTAGATCGCATCCGCGGCTTTGGAGCCGTCGGTGAGCTGGGCGTACGCGTTGTTGAGGTGCGGCCGGAGGCGCTCGACAAGTTCCAGCCTGGCGTGGAGCAGTTCCGCGCCGGCGCGGGCCATGTGCTGGTCCCAGACATCGAGGGTCGCCTCGTGGCCAGCCGTGAACTTTCCGGCACGGGCCGACTTCAGCAGTGCGTTGCGCTGTTTGAGCACCCGGTCGTAATCACTGCGGGTGGCGGCGTGCCGGGGAATAAGGCTCACCAGAAGCTCGTCCAGGAAGCGGCGGCGGTTTGACGGATCGCCCTTCACAAGCGCCAGGTCCTCCGGAGCGAACAGGACGGTGTGGCAGATGCCCAGCAGGTCGCGCGCACGGACGGGGTTGCTGCGGTTGATCCGCCCGCGGTTGGCGCGGCCGCCGTTGATCTCCAGCTCAAGAATGGTGGACTGTTCGCCCCGGACCAGCTTCGCGCGGATCAGGGCGCGGTCGGTTCCGAACCGGAGTAGCGGACCGTCGGCACTGACCCGGTGGGAACTGAGGGTGGCCAGGTAGCCGATGGCCTCCATCAGGTTGGTCTTGCCGATTCCGTTGGAACCGACCAGGACCGTGACGCCCGGGTCAAACCGGAGATCCACCTGGGCGTAGCTGCGGAAATCCGTCAGGGACAGGTGTTCTAGGTACACTACTTGGCTGGCCGGGTGGCATGCCCGCCGAACTGGTGGCGCAGCGCGGACACCATCTTCATGGCCGGCGAGTTGTCCTCGCGGGAGGCGAAGCGGGCAAACAGCGCAGCGGTGATCGCCGGGGCCGGCACCGCGTTGGCGATGGCTTCTTCCACGGTCCAGCGGCCTTCACCGGAGTCTTCGACGTAGTCGTCGATCGAGGCCAGTCCGGGATCCTCGTCCAGAGCCTTCACCATGAGGTCCAGCAGCCAGGACCGGACGACCGTCCCCTTCTGCCAGGCCCGGAAGGTTCCGGGCAGATCCGTGACGATTTCCTTGGCGGCGAGCAGTTCGTAGCCTTCGGCGTAGGCCTGCATCAGGCCGTACTCGATGCCGTTGTGCACCATCTTGGCGTAGTGGCCCGCGCCGACGCCGCCCACATGGACGAAGCTGTCCGCGCGGTCACCTTCCGGACGGAGTGCGTCAAAGACCGGAAGGGCTCGTTCGATGTCCTCGGCGTCGCCGCCGGCCATGAGTCCGTAACCGTTCTGCAGGCCCCAGACTCCGCCGGAGACGCCGCAGTCAGCGAAGCGGATTCCCTTTTCGGCCAGGGCGGCGCCGTGCTTCTGATCCTCGGTGAAACGGGAGTTGCCGCCGTCGATCACCATGTCGCCGGGCTGCAGCTTGGCACCGAGCTCGGTGATGACGGCGTCGGTGATTTCACCCGCCGGGACCATGACCCAGATGAGGCGCGGCGCGGGAATTGCCGCGATGAGCTCGTCCGTGGAGGCGACGTCGGTGACCTCTGGGTTGCGGTCGAAGCCGGTGACCTCGATCCCGCCCTTGCGCAGCCGTTCGCGCATGTTGAAGCCCATTTTTCCAAGGCCGATCAGTCCGATATGCACCGTGGGAACTCTTTTCTGCGCGGATGGTTGGGGGCTGGTGACCCAACTAGGTAGCAGATCAGGGCGTTCTGGACGTTCAGAAGCCCCTCAGCTGCTACCCAGTTGGGCGTGTGGCTTAGTTAGGCAGGCGCACCGGCATTACGAGGTAGCGGTAGTCGTCCTGATCTTCGCCGTCGACGTCATTCTGCGCCGTGATCATGGCCGGCTTGGGTGCCGTGGTGAAGGAGAAGCGCACGAACTTGGTTTCGATCACGCTGAGGCCTTCAACCAGGTAGTGCGGGTTGAACGCGACGGTGATGTCATCGCCGGACAGCTGTGCCTCAAGTTCTTCGGAGGCCTGAGCGTCCTCGCCGGTGCCGGCGTCCAGGTGCAGCTGGCCCTGGGTGAACGCGAGCCGGACCGGGGTGTTGCGTTCCGCGACGAGCGAGACACGGCGGACGGCTTCAACCAGCTCCTGGGTCTGAACGGTGGCGTGGATCGGGGTGGAATCCGGGAACAGCGAACGGATCTTGGGGTAATCGCCGTCGACCAGCAGCGACGTTGTGGTGCGCCCGCCGCTTTCGAAGCCGATGAGGCGGCTGTCGTCGTCGGCGATGGCGAGGTTGATGTCACCGCTGCCGCCCAGGGTCTTGGCAACCTCGTTGAGGGTCTTGGCCTTGACCAGGGCGCTGGTGGAGATGCCCGGAGTGACGGGCTTCCAGGGAACCTCGCGCATGGCGAGCCGGTAACGGTCCGTGGCCAGGAGAGTGATGAGGTCGTCCTCGATCTCCATCCGTACGCCGGTGAGGATCGGAAGGGTGTCGTCCTTGCTGGCGGCGATGATCACCTGGGACACCGCCTGGGCGAACGCGTCGCCGGCGACTGTTCCGGTGATGGTGGGCAGTGCAGGCAGCGGGGGGTATTCGGCCTCGGGCATGGTGGCGAGGTGGAAGCTGCTTCGGCGGCAGGTAAGTGTCACCTTGTTGCCGTCGGTCTCGATGTCCACCGGCGCTGACGGCAGGCTGCGGCAGATGTCGGCCAGGAGCCGCCCGGAAACCAGGATGGTGCCTTCGTCCCTGATGTCGGCAGGAATCTCAAGCCGTGCGGAGGTCTCGTAATCGAAGCTGGACAGGCTGACGGTCCCGGATTCGGCCTTGAGAAGGAGGCCGGACAGCACGGGTACGGGCGGCCGCGGAGACAACGACCGGGCTGTCCATGTGACGGCTTCTGCCAGGACGTCCCGTTCGACTCTGAACTTCACGGAAGGGTGCCGCCTTTCATTGCTGCTGCCATTTTCTGAACGGGAACTCGCCAGGAGCCCACAAGACCGTTGCCCCCAAGTCCCGGAACCTGCATGGTCCGCGCATGGCCGACCGCAAACAGACCCAGGGATGGGAGCGCTGCAGACAGCTTAGCCGGAACTACAGGCATTCCCCATCCCCGGCATTGATGCCGGCTCAGCCGGCGGCCCTTCGGCGGGCCATCGGCCGGTGCGGTGGAGGTCCGGGAACGAGATTGTTGTTTGAGGGATTTCAATTTTTTGGGATTAGTAGTGTTAATAACTGCTGTGGAAACTGTGGATAACCCGGTTTCCCGGCGCGGATCCGCGGTTAAGCCCTGTTCATGGACTGTGGGTTCGGCAGGTTTTAAACAGGCTGTGGATGGGGACAAGATTTTTGGCCCGTTTCGGTGATCCACAGACGCCTTAAGGGTTTTAAGCCCATTAACCGCGGTTGTCCCCTTAACTGTCCACAGGGTTATCCACACGCACCTGTTAATAAGGTTAAGAACCTTGGATCAGGAGTCGCGCTGCTGCTGCTTGATCCGGTTGGTGAGCTCCGTAACCTGGTTGTAAATCACACGGCGCTCGGCCATGAGTTCACGGATCTTGCGATCGGCGTGGATCACGGTGGTGTGGTCGCGGCCACCGAGCTCCTGGCCGATCTTGGGAAGCGACATGTCAGTCAGCTCGCGGCACAGGTACATTGCGATCTGCCGTGCGGTCACCAGCGTCCGGGTCCGGGACTTGCTGCAGAGCTCTTCCATGCTGAGCTTGAAGTAGTCCGCCGTCTGCTGCAGGATCTGGCTCGAGGTGATTTCCTGGGCGCCGTCGTCGGTGATGAGGTCCTTGAGCACCATCTCCGCAAGGGCCACGTCCACCGGCTGGCGGTTGAGGCTGGCAAATGCCGTGACGCGGATGAGGGCGCCTTCGAGTTCGCGGATATTGCTGGCGATCTTCGAAGCGATGTACTCCAGCGCGTCGTCCGGGGCCGAGAGGCCTTCGCTGAGCGCCTTCTTCCGGAGGATGGCGATACGCGTTTCGAGTTCGGGCGGCTGGATGTCCGTCAGCAGGCCCCACTCGAAGCGGGATTTCATCCGGTCCTCGAAACCTGCCAGCAGCTTGGGCGGCTGGTCCGAGGTGATGACCACCTGCTTGTTGTTGTTGTGCAGCGAGTTGAACGTGTGGAAG
Organism: Arthrobacter globiformis; assembly: GCF_046536215.2. GTDB lineage: Bacteria > Actinomycetota > Actinomycetes > Actinomycetales > Micrococcaceae > Arthrobacter > Arthrobacter globiformis_E. Next base: position 3,107,928 of record NZ_CM143421.1, read on the forward strand.
AACTCCTCCAGCGTCCGGTCCTTGCCGGCCAGGAACTGGATGTCATCGATCAGCAGGACGTCGACGTTGCGGTACGTCGTCTTGAAGCTGGCGCCTTCGTCGTCGCGGATCGAGTTGATGAAGTCGTTGGTGAATTCCTCGGAGTTGACGTACCGGACGCGGATGCCGCTGTAGAGGCGCCGGGCGTAGTGGCCGATGGCGTGCAGCAGGTGCGTCTTGCCCAGACCCGAGTCGCCGTAGATGAACAGCGGGTTGTAGGCCTTCGCGGGGGCTTCTGCGACGGCGACGGCTGCGGCATGGGCAAACCGGTTTGAGGATCCGATCACGAACGTGTCGAAAACGTACTTCGGATTGAGCCGGCCGAATTCGTGCGACGTGCTCGGCAGCATGGGCTGCGGCTTCTGCTCAATGGAGGGATCGTTTGCGAGGGAAAGCTCGACGGCGGGTTCCGGCTCGTCGTGGATGGGCACCAGATCGGTGTCGACGTCGATAGCGCAGCGGATGTCGTCCGAGAAGACGTTGCGGAGCGCGTCGTCAAGTGCGTCCTTGACCTGCGTCTGGAGGACTTCGCGGGTCAGTTCGTTGGGGACTGCGACGAGGAGCGTGGAACCGATGAGGCCCTGGGCCTGCGCGAGGATGACAAAGCCGCGTTGCCGGGGCGAGACGCGGTCGTCCTGTTCGAGAAGATTCACCACGCGCCGCCAGGAACTTCCGACAGTGTTGGCGTGGTTGGCTTCGTCTACTGTCATCAAATTTGGTTCCTCAAAGCTTGCTGCCTGCATTACATGCAGCCGCAAGCCCGGAACCAGGGTGCTGGCCCGGCTTAATCCACAGGGTTATGCACAGTCCGTGGATAATCGGCTACTGAGACACTCTAGGGGATGAAAAGCCTAGAAGATAGCTGGGAAGTGCCTTGTGGATAATTACACCGCTGTGGTTCGAAAACGGCGTTTGTGAGCCGCTTCATCCACAGGTCCGGCGCCCGGTTAGCCACAGCTGGGGAAACACGCCGGGCGGCCTGCTGGTTTGACTCGCGTCGGCGTTTTGCCCTAACGTTGTGGAGTCCTTTGTGCCTGCTTTCTGACCCTATTTTGGACTTCCGGACACTTCGCGTGTTCGGAAAAACCTGGGGAAGCAGACACATACAAAACTTAGCGTCGGCCAGTTCTTCCCCTTACTGATCGGGTGGGCGCACCTTTGATCCACTGGAGTAACTAACGTGAGCAAGCGGACTTTTCAGCCGAATAACCGCCGTCGGGCCAAGAAGCACGGCTTCCGCCTTCGTATGCGCACCCGTGCCGGCCGCGCCATCCTGGCCGCCCGCCGTGGCAAGGGCCGCACCGAACTGTCGGCATAAATACTGACTTGTCGGTCTTCTTCCTTCTGCGAGATTAGCGGTGCTTGCCACCCGTAACCGCCTGAGGACTTCAACCGATTTTTCAACAACTGTACGTTCCGGCGTCCGCAATGGACGCCGGAACGTAGTGTTATATACGGCAACTATCGGAGCCGACGAACCCAGCCGGATCGGGTTCATCGTTTCCAAAGCTGTCGGGAACGCTGTTGCCAGGAACCTCGTTAAGAGGAGACTTAGAGAAGCCGGCGCTGTCTCGCTGCGCGAGTACGGCACCGGATTCGCTATTGTGGTGCGTGCTTTGCCCGCCTCCGCAACAGCCAGCTGGGATGAACTCCTGGCGGATTACAACGCCGCCCTGGAAAACACCATGAGGCGGCTGGCTGGCCGCCTTCCGGCGGTGACCGGAAAACGGCCGGCTGGAACGCCACCGGACGCGACAACACAGGAAGGGACACAGCGTGCTTGACCCGACTGCCGCCGTCGTCCGTTTTCCCAAGCGTCCCGCCAAGTCCGCAGCAGCGGCCGTGGGCAGCTTCATCTGGAACCTGCCCCGCAACATCCTCATTCTTCTGCTCTTGGCCTACCGCAAGGTGGTTTCGCCCTTGTACGGCCAGGTATGCCGCTTTTTTCCCTCCTGCTCGGCCTATGCGCTTGAAGCCGTCACCGTCCACGGCGCTGTCAAGGGCAGCTGGCTCGCGGCCAGGCGCCTGGCACGCTGCCACCCGTGGAACGCCGGCGGTGTGGACCATGTCCCCGCCGGCCGCCGGGAATGGCCTGAAAACCAGACCCCCAGAATTGTTGTGCTGAACAACCCGGACAAGTACCTGGCTGCTCAGACTGATGAAGAAGGCCGCGCTGCGGCCTGACGAATAGGGAAATCGTATGGACTTCTTTGGAACAATCATGGCCCCGTTCAAATGGCTGGTCTCAGTCATTATGGTCGGCTTCCATGACGGATTGAGCTTCATCGGCCTGCCGGCCGCGAACGGCTGGACCTGGACGCTGTCCATCATCGGGCTGGTGCTGGTGATCCGTGCTGCGCTGATCCCCGTGTTCGTCAAGCAGATCAAGGCCCAGCGCGGGATGCAGCTGCTGCAGCCCGACCTGAAGAAGATGCAGGACAAGTACAAGGGCAAGACCGATCAGCTTTCCCGCCAGGCCATGGCGCAGGAGCAGATGGCCCTGTACAAGAAGCACGGCACCAACCCGTTCTCTGCCTGCCTCCCGATGTTGATCCAGATGCCATTCTTCTTTGCGCTGTTCCAGGTGCTCTCCGGCATCAGCTCCGCCAAGGCAGGCGGCCAGGGCATTGGCGCCATGAGTGTTGAGCAGGTCAGGCAGTTCGACGAGTCCAGCATCTTTGGTGCTCCGTTGTCCGCGACCCTCCTTCACGGCACGCCCCCCGGCGGCAACGTGGTTGCGGTCTGGATCCTTTCCATCGTGATGATCCTCGCCATGACGGCCTCGCAGTTCATCACGCAGAAGCAGATCATGGCCAAGAACATGTCCGAAGAGGCCATGGCCAGCCCGTTCATGCGCCAGCAGAAGATGATGCTGTACATCCTCCCCATCGTCTTCGGTGTGGGCGGCATCAACTTCCCCATCGGTGTCCTGATCTACTGGACCACCACCAACCTGTGGACGATGGGCCAGCAGTTCTTTGTCATCCGCCGCATGCCGACGCCGGGATCCCCCGCCGCCAAGGCCCTCGCGGAGCGCCGTGCCGCCAAGGGCCTTCCGGCCCTTCCCATCCTGGGCGGCAAGAAGGCCGACGCCGAAGCGGAAGCAGCTGCCGCCGCTGCAGTTGCGCAGGCCCGGACGCAGCGCACTCAGCCACAACGTAAGAACAGGAAGAAGAAGTAATGTCTGTTGAGAGCTCTGAACACGCACTTTCCGCTGATCCCAGCGAAGACCAGGACTCCGTTGCCGGCACCGTGAACGCGGGCAAGGGCACCTCGGCAAGCCGCCTGGAAGAAGAAGGCGACGTCGCCGCCGACTACCTTGAGGAACTGCTCGACATCGCCGACATCGACGGCGACATTGACATTGAGGTCCGCAACGGACGCACCTACATCTCGATCGTGACCGAGGAAGAGTCCGCCGGGCTCGAGAGCCTCGTGGGCCGCGACGGCGAGGTGCTGGAAGCCCTGCAGGAACTGACCCGTCTGTCCGTTCTTTCCGCGACGGAGAACCGCTCACGCCTGGTGCTGGACATCAACGGCTACCGCAAGGAACGCGCGGGCCACCTGCAGAAGATCGCAGAGGACGCCGTCGCCTCCGTCAAGGAGACCGGTGAAGCCGTAGCCCTGGAGCCCATGAGCGCCTACGAACGGAAGATCGTGCACGACGCCGTTGCCGACCTTGGCTTCGTCAGCGAGTCCGAGGGCGAGGGTGCAGGCCGGCACATCGTCGTTTCCGCCGACTGAACCGTTGGCTGACTTACTGATGGTTGAAATGACTGCAGCCGAGCGCCAGGCGGCGGAGAAGATCTTCGGTGACCGCCTTGGCCTCGCTGAACGGTACGTCGAACACCTGGCGACCTCCGGGACCGAGCGCGGTCTCATCGGCCCAAGGGAAATCCCCAGGCTCTGGGGACGCCATGTCCTGAACTGTGCGGTGATTGAAAGCGAAATTCCGCAGGGCAGCCACGTGGCCGACGTCGGAAGCGGCGCCGGCCTGCCGGGCCTGTGCCTGGCCATTGCCCGTCCGGACCTGGAACTGACCCTCATCGAACCGCTGGAGCGCCGGGTGATCTGGCTGCAGGAAGTGGTTGACGACCTCGGCTTGAGCAACGTAACCGTTATGCGCACGCGTGCTGAACTGGCTGTGGGGATGGTGACGGCCGACGTCGTGACCGCCCGGGCTGTGTCCGCCCTGAGCAACCTTGCCGGCCTGACTATCCCGCTGCTAGGCGGCGAGGGTGAAGTCGTGGCCATCAAGGGCCGCAGTGCTGCCGAGGAGATCGAGAAGGCGGCCAAGGCCATCCGCAAGCTCGGCGGTGTGGAGACATCCGTTGTCACAGTAGGACAAAACCTGCTCGAAGAACCCACCACGGTGGTGCGGATCGTAGTTAAGAAGACCCAAAAGAGCGCCTAGCCCCGCACGGTGCCGCGGGTCCATAGGGTGTAGCGGTTAGGCTAGAGAACGGCAGTGAAAGCCGAACGAGAGTGAGTGTGTCCCAGTGACCAGTAGCGAAACCTCCACGCAGCGGATCCCCCCGTTCGTGTCCCTGGGGTCGGCGCGTGCCTTTGGCGTATCACCGGTCGCTACCACGGCAAATCAATTCAATCCGGTTGCAGGAACTGTTGCCGCCAAGGTTTCACGTGAAACCGCGGCCCGCGGCAACGTCTTGGACACCCTGGATGACTCGAGCCCCATCGCCCGGGAGCTCGCGCACGAGAACCGGCGGCGGGAACGGCTCCTGGGCCGTAATCTGCCGAAGCCGGAGAAGACGCGAATCTTCACGGTTTCAAACCAAAAAGGTGGCGTGGGAAAAACCACCACCACCGTGAACATCGCTGCGGCCCTGGCTGCCGCCGGCTTGAACGTCCTGGTCATTGACATTGACCCGCAGGGCAATGCATCCACGGCACTGGGCATTGAACACCACGCCGACGTCGACAGCATCTACGACGTGCTAATCAACGATGTGGCGCTTGAGGATGTGGTGGCCCAGTGCCCGGACATTAGCAACCTTATCTGCGCCCCGGCCACCATCCACCTGGCAGGTGCCGAGATCGAACTGGTCTCCCTGGTGGCCCGGGAGCAGCGCCTCCGCCGAGCCATCGATGTCTATGCCAAAGCCCGGCAGAAGAAGGGCGAGCAGCGGCTGGACTACATCTTCATCGACTGCCCGCCCAGCCTGGGTCTGCTGACGGTCAATGCGTTCTGCGCGGCCGGCGAGGTTCTCATCCCCATCCAGTGCGAGTACTACGCCCTCGAGGGCCTGAGCCAGCTGCTGAAGAACATCGAGATGATCCAGAAGCACCTGAATGCGGATCTTGAAGTTTCCACCATCCTGCTGACCATGTACGACGGCAGGACCAACCTGGCCGCCCAGGTCGCAGCTGAAGTCCGGCAGCACTTCCCGGACCAGGTCCTCGACGCCGTCGTTCCCCGCTCCGTGCGCATCTCCGAAGCGCCGAGCTACCAGCAGACCGTCATGACCTATGATCCATCCTCCAGCGGCGCGTTGTCCTACCTGGAAGCCGCAGCGGAAATCGCTGAGCGTTAGAATTTTCCAAACACAGCAACAGCCGGAGCCCGGCATAGCCGGGCTCTTCCGATGGAGGGAATCATCCATGAGCGATAAGCGACGCGGGCTCGGTCGCGGTCTTGGCGCACTCATTCCAAGTTCCGCTTCCGCAGGCGCTTCGGGTAACGGAGCAGCTCCGTCGCGCCCTGTGGATCTCTTCTTCCCGGAGGCGCGGAAAACGGCCGAACCCGTTCCTGCCGTAGAGACCGACATGTCTGTCCTCGATGACGCGCCGGCGCGCCGGTCCGGCCGGAAGGCTGAGGCCCAGGCCGAAGCCGCGGTCGAAGGTGGTGCCGACGCTTCGGATTCGGCGAGGCCCTCGGCTGCGAAGTCCACGGCGAAGACGCCCGCCAAGGATTCTGGTGCGGGTGCGTCGAAGTCCGCCGGTGGTGCCAAGCCCACTGGTGCAGTCAAGCCCTCTGGTGCGGCATCGGCCGCGAAGTCCGAACCTGCTGGGCCGGACGCCGTGGATACACCGAAGGCTGCCGCCGATCCCCGAAAGGCGGACTCCGCCGTTGTCCTGGATAACGACGTCGAACTCGTCGAGGTGCCGGGCGTCCGCTTTGCCGAAATCCCGGTCACGGACATCCATCCCAACCGCAAACAGCCCCGTACCGTCTTCGATGAGGACGATATGGCGGAGCTTGTTCACTCGGTTCGCGAAATAGGCGTCCTCCAGCCAATTGTGGTGCGTACTTCAACCGAAGAGGGTGGAGAACCGTATGAGCTGGTCATGGGTGAACGCCGCTGGCGTGCAGTACAGGCTGCCGGACTCCCCACGATCCCGGCGATTGTCCGTGACACGACGGATGACGACCTGCTCCGCGACGCCCTGTTGGAGAACCTGCACCGCAGCCAGCTGAACCCGCTCGAAGAAGCAGCGGCGTACCAGCAGCTCCTGGAAGACTTTGGTACCACGCACGAGCAGCTGGCGGACCGCATCGGCCGCTCGCGCCCCCAGGTGTCCAACACCCTCCGGCTGCTGAAGCTCCCGCCGCTGGTGCAGCGTCGTGTCGCCGCCAATGTGCTCTCGGCCGGCCACGCCCGGGCTCTCCTCTCGCTTCCCGACGCAGCGTCCATGGAGCGCCTCGCGCAGAAGATTGTGGCCGAGGGCATGTCTGTTCGCGCCACCGAGGAAGCAGTCACGCTCCACCGGGAACCCGCGACACCGGCCAAGAACAACATTCCCCGCCCGGGGGCACGCCACGAGCGTCTGGACTACCTGGCCTCCTCGTTGTCCGACAGGCTCGACACCAATGTGAAGATCTCACTTGGTGCGCGGAAGGGCCGCGTGAGTATCGAGTTCGCGAGTGTTGAGGACCTCAACCGCATCATGGACGTTCTCGCACCAGGAAGCGACAACTAAGAACTCAGTCGAAGATCAGGGCCCGTTCAGGTGAACGGGCCCTTTTCTGTTTGCTGTTCATCTTTGCTGTTCGCGGATTGTTTCGACGGCGGTATCTAGGGCCGCTTGGCTGAATCAGGCGGCTTGATGGCTGCCTGGCCGTTTCACGTGAGTGGGGCATGTGGCCGCGGGGTGAACCTGGAAGAATCGTAAATGCGCGGGAGTCTGGAGACCTGAGCGTTCTGGTGTCGTCCTGCAGCTAATTGGGTACAACGGGGAAGTTTTTGACGGGCCCGTGGAAGTCTGTACGTTTGTGGGCAGATGCGCGGGCGGCTTTTGGGGCGCCTATAGTATCTAGGGGCGATTTCAGAGCGTTCTAGGCGGTCTGAACAGCCTCCTCGTTGGCTCTGCCTTGTTGCGTCGGGCTTGACCGCGCTCATGGGCGCGTTAGCCCGCCCGCCGGCCTTTTGGCAGCCGTGGTTGACCTCCTGGGGGTTTGCGCCGTTGTATATCCTTATCTTCTTTGGTGGCCCGTTCACAACGCGCACGAGCCCATGTGGGGTGGCGAATCCGCATGATTCGCAGGGTTTTTGTTATCGAAGCCTGGAGCATGTGCAGAAGCCACTCCCCCTTCTACTGCACTGGCGTCTATGTTCCATGTGCCCGCGGCGCCGTGCACGGCCCTGAAGCGCCGCAAAATGCGGATGCGCCGTCAGGCGCGTTGATGTTGTGGAGCTGAATTGCCCGTTTGTTCCCTGAGCTTCCCGGTTTTGGAGGGCATGTTTCACGTGAAACCAGCTCCAATTGACGCAGGGCGTCGGCTCCGGCGAAGGTCAGTACGCCCACACAGCTTGTTGATTGAATAGCGCCCGCCGTTCTTGTTTGTCCCGCCGACCGTGAGGGATAGCGGCCGCAGGTGTTGATAGCTACTCAAGGCACTTCGGAGTCCCATATCACGCTGGAACCCGATGCGGTCCTGCAGAACGTTAGTGCGTATCCATATGGTCCGGAGTCCATCGGAGTCGATCGGCGCGCGGTAAGCGACGCTGCCTATATTTTCTGAACTCCCCACCGCTCCCCCGGCCTGTGGATGCTCGGTCACTTTCGCTCATCTTGGCGGTCCCGCATTAGCGCGTCTCCGTCCAGGCACTAGGCCATCTGCAGACCGAGATCGGCAGCCTGGCCGAAATGGCTTCGCTGTCCGTTCACTGACGGCCCAGCCCTTCTTGGTGCCGCATCCCCGCTGGTTTCGCACCCTTCTGGGGGGGGCTGGGGAGACGCGCTGCCGCGCCCACGTTTCACGTGAAACAAGTGGCGCGTGGCGAGAAGGTCATGCACCGAACCCGGATATCAAGTTGGCGGCTTCCCCACTGGCTTCTTTGCGCTGCTGAGACAGGCGCAAAGGCTGCGATTCTGGGAAGCATTGATGCTAGGGCACTTGTGTTTGCGGTAAGGCGCCGTCGCGAAGGAGGACGCAACTGTGAGCGTCCCGGCGTGCCCAACCCTCCCAAGTGCGTCAGAAGGAAGTGTCGACTCGGTACAAACAATTACGGAGGCTGAGTTCGACCGAACCAGGAGGGCCAGTTGCTTCGTCAAAAGCGGCTGGTGATTCGAGGGTGTGCTGCTTGAGCTCGCGGTCGCAGCTTGTCGCCTCGCTGGGCTGAGGGCTCGGTGCCCATTCGTGGATCGTCGGTCGATAACGCGGGCATAACGGACCAAACGCTAATCGCCCGCCTTCACCCCGCAGGATGTTGGCAGCCTGGCAGCCCTTGCGTGTCGGCAGGCGAGATACGCTGGCGCCCGCGCGTGTCGTTTTCCCCAGAGGGCGCGCCGCAGGCCTAGGGGGCCTGGTGGCGGTCCGCGGTTACCCAGGCTAATGGGCCCAACCAAACTGCTGATGCTCGCTCAGCTCTCACCTCAGCCCCGGTAGGGCCGACGACAGTTTCACGTGAAACGCGCACCTTTGCTAAAGGCGGCCTGCCGAGCCCTGCGGCGCCGTTGGAATAGCCGCCCCACTCTGTCAGGGACTGGACAGTCAATGTCGGACCACGGGACACATGGAGCGCAACGACCAGAAGGCCGGGAGCCCCCACGCCTCGAACTATTGGTCCCTCACGGAGTTGCCTCTCTATTGCGAAGCAGAAGAGCCGCGGCCGGCGGCACGTGAAGCTCACGAACAATGCCAAGTGGCCGATTAGCGACGACACGGATTCTCGGTGCTCTGCGCGGCGTTTGGCCACGCTGGAGTAGACCGTGCCCTCCGAGCCATATCGGTACCATTGCTCCAACCCCCAAACTCGGCCGGCCTGCTGTTCGGCATGCTGTCTCACTTCCCCATGCTCGCTTCCCTGCCGGCGCCGAAGTCCGTCCCGACTCAGCATCTGACCACCAGTGCTGCAGCTGTCAGTCAGTTTGCGAGCAATAGTGGAGTACCCAGCCCGGTCTAGCGCTCACGGTGTTTGCCTCTCAGGGGCCCGACGGACGCATGCGCGACCATGTTTTTGTCAGTTGTCCGCGAGCATATTTAGCTGGTGATAACCCGGTGGATAAGGCTGTGGATAACCCTGTGGGTAAAGCTGGGGATATGACACAGCTTGCGGGCTCCCGCATCTGGACCGACCGAGCCACCGACCTTCCCGGGTAGTGACCCCCTTCGCGACTGCTGGCCGTGTTTCACGTGAAACACCCGTACCCGCTGGTGCTTCCGCGTGCCACATCGCAGCACGCACGCATTCTGCCACGGTCGTCAATCATATTTGGTGGTGCGAGGTCCATTTTGCCTAGCCGATTCCGCGCACATCGGCGGCTCCTTCCACCACAGGTGGGCCCGCGGGGCTCGACAGCCCCAGTGCTCAAGGAGCGGCGCCTTGTGATTCTGCTCACGGGCCCCCGACTCTAATCCACAGGCCGACTCATCTGGCTGTGGATAACCCTGTGGATTCCGCTGTGGATAAACGTGTGAATAATGTCATGGTGAGACTCCATACATCAGCACATGACGGGCCACCAACATACCGACCGCTGGACATTTCTCGATGCGCCACAGCGACCTAGGCGAGGGTGCTGAGCTTCCCGAGGAGCGACTCCATTTCCAATGGTGATCTGTGGCGCACGATGGATGATGGCCGTTCCCAGCTTCTAGGTATGTAGCCAGCCGTCCGTGCGGCACCTCTGGCCGTCAGGCTCGTGTGCTCGACTCAGCAGGCTCCTGACCAAGAGCACCAACAGGTGACCGCAAAGTGGGACATCGGACGCCCGCATCGTCATATCCGCGCGAAGGACAACGCACGGCTCCGGGCCTGGAAAGGAAATGAGCGCGCCGCTGACGGTGGCACTGTCTGAATACGGATTTCCGTGACTGGCGCGGACTCGTGACTGAGCGTGGTTGAGGTGCTGTTTCCTGGGCGTCGGTTCCGATGTGGCCCGTGTGTTGCGCTGAAGGAGAATACCGTCCCGTAGATGCTTGGATCCTCCGACTAGCTACATGCTTTGCCATGGCTCTTCCCTTTGGGTGATGAGCTGTGGTTATGAAGTCAGGGGATCCTCAGACTGTCTCTCTTTCGGCGTACGCTTGCCGGCACTTACCTCCGCGGGCTTCAAAGTTCATCGGACAAGTGCAGACAATCCGTAAGCATACTGTCTAATGTCGCTAGGGATATGGCTGGGGGTGCCAGTAGGGAGGTGGCAAATTCGTGGGCCCAAGCGGGTGGACCCGGTGAGCGCAGCGGCCCCCTTTGTAGGTGTTCCAGGCCTGCCCCTTCTAGGGGCTGGCCGAGCCGCCGGCCTTCGGACTGCAGGCGATCGAGTGGAGGTCTGAGCCGTCATTGCGACTTGTGCCTGACCGCTTCGGCCGAGTCGTGGGGTCCTGTTATGATCGCCGGGAATCCAAGTCCGTGGTGTGAGGCGCTGTCCTCCGCTTCTGTCTCCGCTTCGGCCTCGGTCTAAGCAACTGCCCAGCAGCGCGTAATCCTCGGCGGGTCGTAGTACTCCGGTTCGCTTTGACCAGCATGCCTGTTCGAGCGATCCGGCCACAGTGCGCCCGCCACCCGTCGTGCCGGCGAGTGGGTCATCCACCTGGTACATGGTGTCTTCGCCCTGCACGATGCGGCCCGTGGATGCCAGATTTGTCGACCGGTTTCACGTGAAACCTCGAGTACTGGTTTAGCCCCCATCTCGTTCTCGGGGTTGTTCTTTGCGCGGTTCCGGCTCACAGTGATTCCACGAATGTTTGGCGTCCATACTGATCTGGTGACCGGCTGCGGACTCACAGGATGACGTTGCAATTGTCTCTTTCGCTCCGTCATATGTTCCGTGGATGGTGCGCGCAAACCTGTCTTCGACGGGTCCCCACCGCCGCGTTGAAGAAGCGGGCTAAAGTGCGGACACGTTGAGAAACAGGGGTGTGGAGCGGGGAATGTCGCCTGGCGGTAGGCCATGCACGACTCGACTGTGTACTAGTTCTGCATCCAGCGCCCATTTTGCGGCCACGACTGAGTAGGGCCGTGTTTCACGTGAAACGGGGACAATGCAGCGGTAGCACAGGACGGTGAACGTGCCCTGTTTCACGTGAAACTTAGAAGCGGTTTTCGGAGCGAGCGGTGGCGTCGGTGACAGCTGGAGACTAGCGGCCAGAAGCCAAAGGACTTGGCGGCGCCGGGCGCAAAAGCCTTGGACGGCGCGCATGGCCCCCTGACTTCGCGGGACCTGATTCTCCATAAGGGGCATTTAGTGCAGGGATGCAGCACGCTTGGTACCAAATCACGCTGAAATGACGTCTGAGGATTCCAAAAGCAGCCGAAAGGCATTAGAGAACTCCCCAGGGCGGCTGCGGTCAACGGCGGGTCCACTTTTGTGCAACCGCTCTGCTCCCCTATGGTGGTGTTCACTGAAAACAGGACGCGCAATTTGCTGGTGGCGCTGGTGTCGTTGACGCTGAGGTACCGACGGTGTGCGGCACGTCCGTCGATGGTCGGACCTGAAGCTTGCAAAGTTTCCCGCTACGGCCGGCGTACAGGGAAATGGATGCCGTCGAATTCACGCACCAGCAAGTTACGTCGTCTGCCGGAATGAGTGTCGCCGTCGCGCAATCGACGCGGCGCTGTGCGAATGGAGCCTGGGCAACGGGCGCTAAGTGCCTCGTCAGGAGTCTTCGGATTCCCACCTGGGAATCGGGGAGCGCAGGTGGTGCTAACCAGAGAAGGCCTGCAATCCATTTCGCGTTCCTGCAGGCGTTTTTTGGTCGGTCGGTTGGGGAACAACGCACGATGCATGGGCTCTACCGACTTAACTCGCTATATATCGCTACTTAAGTTGTGCTCCCACATCAACCGCGCCTGGGCCATCCGAGAGCCAATCATACAAAAGAAGTTCTTGGGTTGGCGTTGAACTTCCCCGTAGGCGGTGTGCGGAGAGACAGTGGCCCGATAGCTTCGACTCGTCCCTTCTTAGGCGGGCGACGCTGCCAGTGTCGCAGGGGTTAGGACCCGAGTGGACCGGGCTTGTTTCACGTGAAACGACCCCGAGTGGCCGTGCCCGGACCGGCAAACTCTGGGTGCGAGACCCATGACGCCCCACGTGGACTAGGTCAGCGCAGTGCGCACAGGAGGAGCTGAAGCAGAGGGACCGCGCATATGAATGCGATGTCACGCCGCTTGAGAGGCTGGCAACAATTTGGCAGCGTGCCTGGCGGCGTCCTGATGAGACCTCAATCTGCATCACCATGGACCCGCGGCTTGTGCGCGCCAGCGAGGATCATCCTGTTCCCGGCAAGAAGGAACGACTCTGGAGGCAATCGACACGTTGGCCTCGCTATGAGGATGGTAGATGCCCGCCGTGCTCGCCGCCAACCAGAGACCGGCAAATACTCCCCGATCGCCAAACACCACCTTCACGCGGTAGGTCGACTGATCCCGCGTAAAGCGCAGGCAGTTCAGCGTGGCATTCATCTGAAGGAAGGCGGCACGGCGCTGAGGAGGTACGGGCTCATTTGCCAAAACGGGTTCAATTGCTAAGGAGTGGGAACGTCCGCGCAGCAGTCAGTTGCGCGGCCCCAAACTATCAGCTTGCCGTCGTTTCACGTGAAACATCCGCTGCACTTGGGCCAATTCCGACGCTCCAGGACGGAATCGGCTTCGAAAGCAGCTGGGGCGCGGTGCCGGACGCTGGCTTCACCGAGTCCACTTCAGCTGAGGGGTTCTGAGAGATGAAAGGCTCGGAATACAACCGACAGAGCGCTATTTCTAAATCCACGTGACGTCAATTGAGGAAGTACCAGGAGAAAGAGATACGACGCGGGCCGAATGTGCGACTGCACTCCCTCGGGAGCGAACAAAAAGGCGGCCACCACTCCCCTTGGAGCGATGGCCACCTCTTCGCGAATTGGTGCCGGCGCTGCCTGAACGGTTACCGTGCAGGCAGCCACCACAGAGGCGCGATGCCTCTAGGACAGGACGTCCGCGAATTCCTTCTCAAAGAACTGCTTCGGCTTGGCGCCAATGACCGTGCTCTTCACTTCGCCGCCCTGGAACAGGTAGACGGCAGGAATCGAGGTGATGCCGTACTCAGCGGCGATGGCCGGGTTGTCATCGACATTCACCTTGACGACGTTGACCTTCTCGCCGTACTCCACCGAGATCTCATCCAGGATGGGGCCCAGCTTCCGGCACGGACCGCACCATTCAGCCCAGAAATCAACGATTACCGGCTTGTCAGCAGCGAGTACGTCAGTGCTGAAGCTTGCGTCAGTTACATCTTTTGCGTTGCTCATAACCCTTGTCTCTCTCTTCGGATGAATTTCCGCGCCGGTCAGGCGTGAAGGTCTGCGAGGTAGTGCTCGACGTCAATCGCCGCGACACAGCCGGAGCCGGAGGCAGTGATCGCCTGGCGGTAGGTCGGGTCCACGACATCGCCGGCGGCGAAAACCCCCTTGACGCTGGTACGCGAGCTGCGGCCCTCGACGGCGATGGTCCCGGCATCCGTGATTTCGAGGCTGTCCTCGATCAGCTCGGTGCGAGGATCGTTGCCGATGGCCACGAAGACGCCGGTCACGGCAAGTTCGGACTCGGTGCCGTCGACCAGGTTCTTCAGCTTCAGGCCGGTGACCTTGTCTTCACCGAGGACGTCCTCGACGGCGGTGTTCCACACGAAGTTGATCTTCTCGTGGGCCTGGGCACGGTCACCCATGATCTTGGAGGCCTTCAGCGTGTCGCGGCGGTGCACCACGGTCACGGACTTGGCGAACTTGGTGAGGAAGAGGGCTTCCTCCATGGCCGAGTCGCCGCCACCGATCACGGCGATGTCCTGGTCCTTGAAGAAGAAACCGTCGCAGGTTGCACACCAGCTGACACCGTGGCCGGAGAGCCGCTTTTCGTTGGCCAGGCCGAGCTCGCGGTACGCCGAACCGGTGGACAGAATGATGGCGCGGGCGCGGAAGGTCTCCCCCGTTGCGATGGTGACAGTCTTGATGTCGCCGTCGAGGTCCAGGGCGGTAACGTCCTCGAACTGGATCTCCGTGCCGAAGCGGGCGGCCTGCTTTTCGAAGTTCTCCATGAGGTCCGGCCCCATGATGCCCTCGGGGAAGCCCGGGTAATTCTCGACGTCGGTGGTGTTCATGAGCTCACCGCCCGCGGTGACGGAGCCAGCAAGCAGCAGCGGCTTGAGGTTGGCGCGGGCCGTGTATACGGCGGCTGTGTAGCCTGCGGGGCCGGAGCCGACGATGATGACATCACGTACTTCTGACGTGCTGTTTTCTGCGGTGCTCACTGAACGGTGAACCTCTTCCTTTGTCGATGCGCCAGCCTTCCGGCCAGCCACAGGGCACAACTGATTGGCAGTGTGGAATATTCCAAACGTGTTTGGAGGCAGACGGAAACGCCCGTGCCTGCACGGAAACACCGCCACGGGACTTTCCACAAGGGTACCGCCTCCGGCCACCTCAGGGCATGCCGGTTACGCCTTAATGGAACGTGACTGCCGAACGGCGGTAGCGCCTACTGGACCTTGATCTCCGCGAGCCGCAGGCCGTAGCCAAAGCGGGTCTTCGGGGCGGCGAGCTTGGGAAGGTTCTTGATCGAGATGATCACGTACTGGGCCGTCACCGGTTCGGCCAGCGGCATGGTGAGGTCCGGCGAAGTGAAGCTGTTGGTTCCCACCTGCTTTGCACCGTCCAGCGACGGGCGGTCATTCGTGTACACCGTGATGCTTCCGCCAGAGGCACCCAACTGGTTCAGGGTGATCGAGGAGACCTGGGAAGGGCTCTTGAGCTTGACCACCAGCGGCACACCCTCGGGAGCAAGACCGCCCCAGTCCTCGGTGGCAAACTCCATGTCGGACCAGTAGCTGGCAGCATTTCCGTCGAACGCCTTGCCGAGGTCGTCGTCGTACGTCGCGGCGAAATCAAAGTTGCCCTGGCGGGTGATCCCCTCTATGGCCGGCGGTCCTGCCGCCGGAGCGGTGCTCTTGGTCGGCGTTCCGGTGCTCGGCTGGGCAGCGGCCGACGGCGGTGCGGAGGTTCCGGGGGTCGCTTCCGTTTGCGGTGCACTCCTGAAGAGGCTGCCGAGGTTGGTCACGGCGAAGATGAGCCCGACGATCAGGACGGCCGCGAGAAGACCACCGACAAGCCAGCGCATGGAACGCGGTTCCTTCTGCGGCTCGTCGTCTTCATCGTCGTAATAATCGGCAGCCGGAGCTGCGCCGGTGCGGGCGACGGCAGGGAAATTCCCGGCACGGCGATCCTGCTCCTGCGCGTTGTTGCCCTCGTCGCCGTACTCGTCTTCGGGGACATAGTCATAGTCGTTCTCGGACCACAGCGAGACCTTGGACGAGTTGTGGCCGTCACCGGAAGCTGCGGCACCGGCAGCAGCTGCGCCTGCGCCGGCGGCGCCGCGTGCGGCGTTTCCGGAACGGTTGGTGTCGCGCTGCAGGAGTGCCTGCTCGACGTTGTCGTGCTGAACGGCCTCTTGTCCGGCTTTCTGCTCGCGGCCGTTACCCGGCTGAACCGGCTGCGGCGCAGTGGTCTCCGGGACCCCCTGCCTGTTGCCGCGCGAACCAGCAGCAGCACCGGCTGCCGCGCCGGCGGCAGCCGCGGCAGCTGCACCAGCGGCCGGACCTGCGGCGGGGCGGGCAGCCGGGAGCGGCGGCACGACGGGAGCCTTCCGCACGGGCGCCGTGGGGGCCTGCGCGGGAGCCGCAGCGCCGGAAGCCACGCCGCCGTGGCCGGACCGGCTGGCGGCGGGGCTCGGCGCGGTGGCAGGGTACTGCCCGCCCGGCCGGGACTGGCCCTCGCTGTAGCTCTGCTCGCCGTTGTAGTTGATGTACCCGGCTTCGACCTCGTCGTCTTCGTCGTAGGTTTCGGGTTCGTGGGAGCGTGCCTGGCCAAAGATCTCGCTGCCCAGGGTGTCTGTGAAGAACGGCTCCACGTAGGGCGGGTTGGAGGCGACCACAAGGTCCAGCAGGTCAGCGGCAGAGGTGTGGTTGGTGATCAGGTACGTCGTGGCGTCACTGACTCCAAGGTCAAGGATCTGCACGTTCCCGGGGCGCTCCCCCGTGGCCACCTCGCGGGCGCTTTGGGCCACCTGGTCGGCGTTGTACGGACCGGCCACAAGAATGCTGACCGGACGGTTCAGCACCTGGTCCACACCGTCCAGCACCTGATCCTGGTCATGCGAACTCAGCACTGTGGCCGTGACCTTGTAGCGGCCGCCAAGTACTGATCCGACATCGATCGGGTGGGACACGTGTTCCTCCTAGCCTGTCCGGGAATTGCTTCTGGCCGTGGCGATGCGTCGCCCGGGAAGGCCTCCGGCGCACCGGCGGACCCCTGGTCTGCAACTACCGTTGTTCCCCTCGATCCTAGCCGATGCTGTGCAACGGCCGCGGAAGACGGGGCTGGCAGACTCCCGTCGGGGCTACTTTTTCCTCCGCCGCCGCGACGGGAAATGCGGGTTCTGGCCGGGGGTCCCCTGGTAGGTCCGGCGGCCAGGAAGCGGGATCTCCCCGCGCAGGGCGTTCCCGCGGGCCGTCCCTGGGACATCCTCCTCGGGAAGGTAAGTGGCGCCGTCGTAATCTTCCGGTTCCGGCTGGGGCGCAGGCCCGGCACGGAAGGAGGCGGAATCGAACTCGCCGGAAATCCGGGGAATCAGGCCGGTGTCCGAGGAGACTGTGGCCCGTTCCGGCGTCGGACGCCGAGACGGCGCAGCGCCGGCGGCCGCACCGGCAGCCGAAGCCCGGGCGCTTGCGGGGCCAGCCGGAGCAGCCGCCGGTGCAGCCGAACCACGGCCCAGCCGTCCCAGCAGCGGGCGCAGCAGGTCGCGCAGTTCGGTGACCCGGAACAGCTTCAGCAGCACCAGATAGGCGGCCAGCATGACGGGGCCGACGACGACGATGGTCACCAGGGCGGCGGGCCGGCTGCTCCAGGCGAAGCCGACCGGGCTGTAGCTGCCCATGAGCCACAGTGCCCCCGCGCCGGCAACGGCCGAGCCGAGCGCGGCGTAGCCCATGCGGATGTACGAGGTGATGATCCGCGGACCGTCCAGGTGTCCCAGCAGCCGGCGCAGGAAAATGGCGGAGACGACCACCGAGAGAATATTCCCCGCGGTGTATAGGACGGCGATGGCGAAAATAATCTGGTCGAACGGAAGGAACTGGATGAAGAACGCGGCCACCACATTCACCAGGGCCAGCACCAGCTGGATATAGAAAGGCGTGCGCGCGTCCTCGTTGGCGTAAAAGACCCGGGACATCATGAAGTTGGCACTCATGAACGGCGTGCTGAGCGCCAGGATGGTGAGCGTCTGGGCCAGCATGACGCCGTCCGTGCGGGCACCGCCGGAGAAGAACATGCCCAGCGGGCCGGCGAGGGCGAACAGCGCCAGCGCGCCGAACACCGTGGCCACGGCCATGGTCCGTAGGCCGTGGGACAGGGCATCCCGAAGTGCCGCCCGGTTGCCGTCCTGCGAGGCACGGGTCATGCGGTTGAACAGTACGGTGGCCAGCGAGAGCGCGATGATGGAGTGCGGCAGCAGGTAAAGCTGGCTCGCCACTTCCAGGACCGCGTTGCCCGGAAGCATGTCACCGGCGGGGTCGCCGGCCTCCTGCAGCCGCAGCCGTTCGGCACCGGGGATGGTGGCGATGCGCATGACGTACAGGAACGCGAGCTGGCCGGCGGCGGCCGTCAGGAGCGTCCACACGCTCAGTCTCGCGGCGTGGCCCAGCCCCACCCCGCGCCAGCCGAAACGCGGACGGAGCCCGAGCTTCAGCCGGAACACCGGGACCAGGAGGATGGCCGTCTGGGAGAGGACGCCGATGGTGGAGAAGCCGGCGACGAAGAACGTCTGGGATGCACCCCAGTTATCCAGCGAATGCCGGTTGACATTGTTGGCACCGAAGATCCAGATGAACATGCCGAGGCCGGCAATGGCCACGATGTTGTTCAGGATGGGCGCCCACATGGCCGGGCCGAAAGCACCGTTGGCGTTGAGGACCTGGGTCAGCAGCGCATACAGGCCATAGAAGAAAATCTGCGGCAGGCACCAGAAGGCGAAGGTAACGGCCAGTGCCTTTTGCTGGGGCGAGTAGCCCTGCGTGGTGAGTTCGATGACGGCGGGCGCCAACAGGGTGACCAGCAGGGTCAGCGACAGGAGGACGATGACTGCAAGCGTGAGCAGCCTGCTGATGTAGTCGGCTCCCCTGTCCGCGGCCTTGCTCGCCTTGATGATCTGCGGCACCAGCACGGCGTTGAAGACGCCGCCGGCCACCAGCAGGAAGATCAGGTTGGGCAGGTTGTTGGCGTTGATGAACGTGTCATTAACGGTCGAGCCCAGTCCGAGGGCCGCGCCGAGCATCCAGGTCTTCCCGAATCCCAGCACACGGGACACCAGCGTCCCGGCGGCCATGATGGCGCTGGAACGGGCCTCGCCGGGCTGTGCGGCACTGGAGGCTGCCTCGCTGGCGGGCGTCACACCGGGCGGAGTTTCACCGGGCGGTGTTTCGCCCGGCTGCGCGGGCTGGTCGGAGGACGGATTGGCTGCTGACATCGTCTTCATCGTCTCACCCGGGTGCTGATATTGCGGCACGCAAGGGGGTACCTCGCAGGCATTGCCGGACGGTCAGAGGTGCTCGGGAAGGACTTCGCGTGCCAGGTCGGCGATGCGGCGTTCATTGGGGAACGAAAGCTTGCGGGCAAGCTCGTGGATGGGAACCCAGGCAACATCAACCGCTTCCTTGTCAGGATCGTTTTCGATGGTGAGTTCGCCGCCGGTGGCGCGCAGCAGGTAGTGATGAACTGTCTTGTGCACGCGGTGCCCGCTGACGGTAAACCAGTAATCGATGCTGCCCAGCGGGGCCAGGATGTCACCGTCGATGCCGGTTTCCTCGGCGATCTCACGGACCGCGGCTTCCTCGTTGTTCTCCCGGCCCTCCGGATGGCCCTTGGGGAGGCACCACTCCAGCCGTCCGCCCCTATTAAGGCGGGCAATAATCGCAACCCTCAGCTCGTCGTCGGACGTGTCCACCACGACGCCGCCGGCGGAGATCTCCTCCACAGTGGGGAGCGAGGCCGGGGCCGAGTGCGGTGCAGGCGCGACGTGGGCACCGATTGCCGACGGCAACGGTGGGTTCGTCCTCCTGCCGGGAGCGCTCGGTACTGGATGGGCCATGCAGTCCACTCTAACGACTCTTGCCCCGCCGTGATGACCGGGACATGGCTTGCAGGTGGACTGCATGTGACCGGGTTCGCCGGAGCCGTCGCACAATGACGGGATTTGGTGCGGTGGGGCTCGGTTTTCTGACAAGCTTAAGTAACTATGGCGCACGCACATCAAAAGACTGATCTTCACACCGTTGACTTCCAGGTGGACCCGGTGGTCCTGGAGCTCGGCCAGCGGTTCGTGGATGCCGGTCATGAGCTGTCGCTGGTCGGCGGCCCGGTCCGGGACCTCTTCCTGGGCCGCACCTCCCCCGACCTCGATTTCACGACGGACGCGACGCCGGACCAGACAGTGGCGCTGATCAAGAAGTGGGCGGACAACTTCTGGGAGATCGGACGCGCCTTCGGAACGATCGGCATGCGCAAGGCCGGATTCCAGATTGAAATCACCACCTACCGCGCCGAGGCCTACGACCCCGAGTCGCGGAAACCTGTGGTGGCCTTCGGGTCCTCCCTCACAGACGACCTGCTGCGCCGCGACTTCACCATCAATGCCATGGCCCTGCGGCTGCCGTCGATGGAGCTTGTGGATCCTTTCGGCGGAGTCCGTGACCTGCACGCCTCGGCGCTGGCCACCCCGGGTGCTCCCGAGGCATCCTTCTCCGACGATCCGCTGCGGATGATGCGGGCCGCCCGGTTTGCATCCCAGCTGGGCGTCACTGTACGGGACGATGTCCGCACTGCCATGACCCGGATGGCCGAACGCATCAGCATCATCTCGGCCGAACGCGTCCGCGATGAGCTGGTCAAGCTCGTCTGCGGGCGGCACCCGCGCGTGGGCATCGACCTGCTCGTGGATACCGGCCTGGCTGAGTTCGTGCTGCCCGAGGTGTCCGCACTGCGGCTGGAAGCGGACGAGCACCACCGCCACAAGGACGTGTACCAGCACTCCCTCCAGGTCCTGGAGCAGGCGGCGGCTTTGGAGACGGATTCCGACGGCGCCGTCCCCGGCCCCGACTTTGTCCTCCGGTTTGCGGCACTGATGCACGACGTCGGGAAGCCGGCTACGCGCCGGTTCGAACCGGGCGGTGCGGTCAGTTTCCGCCACCACGACATGGTGGGGGCGAAGCTGACGACTAAGCGGATGAAGAAGCTGCGCTTCGACAACGACACCACTAAGGCAGTGGCCCGCCTCGTCGAGCTGCACATGCGCTTCTACGGCTACGGTGACGCCGGCTGGACCGATTCCGCAGTCCGGCGCTTCGTCACCGACGCCGGTCCCCTGCTGGAGCGCCTGCACCGGCTGACCCGCTCCGACGTCACCACCCGCAACCAGCGCAAGGCCGACCGGCTCTCCTTCGCCTACGACGACCTCGAATCCCGCATTGCCGCCCTCCGTGAGCAGGAATCCCTGGACGCGGTCCGGCCGGACCTCAACGGCGCCGAGATCATGGCCCTGCTGGACCTCAAGCCCGGGCCTGTCGTGGGCAGGGCGTACAAGTTCCTGCTGGAGGAACGGATGGAAAATGGCCCGCTCGATCATGCCGACGCCGAGTCCCGGCTGCGGGCCTGGTGGGCTGAGCAGCCTGAGTCAGCTGCTACTTCCGTATCTGCCGCTTCTCCCGCCGACGTCGAATCTTCCCTAACCGAGGAGTCCAAGTGAACGCCGCCAACATCGCCCGCCCCCAGCTCTGGATCCTGCGGCACGGCGAAACCGAATGGTCCAAGAGCGGTCAGTACACCGGGCTGACAGACCTGCCCCTGACAGTGGAGGGTGAACAGCAGGCGGTCGAGGCACGCCGGATCCTGGACACCGTCGACTTCGACCTGGTCCTGACCTCCCCGCTGCGCCGGGCCCGGCGGACCGCGGAACTCGCCGGATTCCCGGACGCCGTCCACGAACCGCTGGCCGTCGAATGGGACTACGGCGACTACGAAGGCATCAGCTCCGACCTGATCCGCAAGGACAACCCCGATTACCTCATCTGGACGCACGGGGTCCCCAACGGCGAAAAGCTGGAGGATGTCGCGGCACGGGCAGACAAGATCATTGCCCGGGTTTTGGAGTCCGGACTGGACAACGTCCTCATTGTGGCCCATGGCCACTTTTCCCGGATCCTCACCGCCCGCTGGCTCGAACTCGATCCAACTGAGGGCCGGCATTTCCTTCTCGGAACAGCCAAAGTCTGCACCCTCGGCTGGGACAAAAGGACCCCCGTGATTCTCCGCTGGGGCCTGTAAAAACGTCCTTTTTGGATTTGTTTTTCGAATTTTTGAAAAATAAGTAGTCAGCCCCGGCATTTCTGGTGTACTTTTATTCCTGACCCCAGAGCGATCTGCCGGGGTCTTGGCGCACGCTGTTCGGCCAGTCAGCCGGAACAGCGGCATAGCAGAAAAGGAGGTTGGGAAAATGATTACTTTGACTAGCGGATGGAAGATGACCATCATCGCGTTTCCGGCCTTCGTTGCTGACCCGCGCCCTCTTCACGGACTCGCCCGAGCCCAATTCTGACTCCCCGGCCGCTCTCCCGCTGACGCGGAAGAGCGGTGAGGAGATCGGCAGCTGATTCTGCTGCTTTCTCAGGAACCCTGACCCCGGCGGTCTGATGTAGCGGAACCACGCGGTTGCGCAGCTTCCCCATAATTCCGAACCCTGCTTCTTGTTGGGGATTGCCGCGCCACCGTTTCGTGGGCCAATTTACCGCTTTTGCGGATTTCTTTTCCTTGCCGGGCATTTCTTTGTCCGTTTACGGTCATTTCTTTGCATGCCTGAATGGCTCTAATTGCCGTGCCCGGATTCTTTTCCTCATTTCCTGAAAGGAGGTGAAATTATGCTCCGCAAACTTCAGGAGTTCCTTTTCGGCCTTGGTTCGGCAGCGGTCCAGCAGCCCCAGTTCGACGGACAGATGCTGGACCGGAAGCGGGAGGACGTCTACACGCTCATGCACGAGCAGATGATCAGCCTGCGCTAACCGTATGCCCGCAGCCGTCGGCCAGCGACCCACCGGTAAGCTCGAGACCATGCAGGAGACACAGCCGCCGCCCGATCGAAAGCTCGCGCGCCTGGTGGTGCCGAGCCGCAGCGACCGCTTCCTGCGGAACTTTACCGAGCTCATCGGCGGGCCCCTGGGCCAGCGGTCTGCCCCGGGGGTGGTCGCGTCCGGCTTCTTCACGGTGGAACGCGTACTGATCGTCCTGACCGTGCTGGCCGCCCTGGCAGCCATCATCATCAAGGACTACTGCCGGGTGAACGGCTGGGAGACGCCGTCGCAGTTCTACGCGACCTGCTACTCAGATTTCCCAGAACTGTTCCGCAACCGGGGCCTTGGCGACGGGGCTTTTCCGTTTTTCACCCCGGGTGCCCTCTTCGAGTATCCGGTCCTGATGGGTCTGATTGCAGGCATCACGGCCCATCTGGTGCCGGGCGACGGAGTCACGGATGCCCGGATCCTCGGCTACTTCGACGTCAACGCAACCCTGGTTGCCGCCGTCTGGATCGTCACCGTGCTGGCCACGGCCCGGATGACCCGGCGGCGGCCCTGGGACGCGGCCATGGTGGCCCTTGCGCCGGGCATCGTCCTCGCCGGAGTGATCAACTGGGACATGTGGGCCGTGGCCATGCTGGCCCTTGGCATGTACTTTCTGTCCCGGGAACGGCTGGTATTTGCCGGCATCCTGATCGGCCTGGGAACCGCCACCAAGCTGTACCCCGTCCTGGTCTTCGGTGCCATCTTCCTGTTGGCCCTGCGCACCGGGAAGATCCGGGCCTTCGTAATCCCGGCGGTGTCAGCCGCCGCAGCCTGGCTTGCCGTCAATCTGCCCATTGCCGCGCGGGACCCGGCCGGCTGGAAGTACTTCTTCGAGTTCACCCAGGACCGCCCGGCGGGCTACAGCTCACCCTGGTTTGCGTACAACCTGGTGGCCGGGCGGGTGCGCTGGACGCTCCTCACCCCGGAGGTCATCAACACGCTGGCGCTGAACGTGTTCCTGCTGGCCTGCGTCCTCATTGCGGTCCTGGCCCTGACCGCCCCGCAGCGGCCGCGGATTGCACAGCTGACCTTCCTCATCGTGGCGGCCTTCATTCTCACCAACAAGGTCTACTCGCCCCAGTTTGTCCTGTGGCTCGTGCCGCTGCTGGCCCTCGCCCGGCCGAAGTGGCGTGATTTCCTGATCTGGCAGGGCATCGAGGGGCTGCATTGGGCGGCCATCTGGATGTATCTTGGCCAAGTGACCAGCGGTGGCGTCTCACAGCACAACATCGACATGCCCTATTACGTCCTGGCCGTCGCCGCTCATATGCTTGCAACGGCATATCTCATGCTGCGGGTCGCCTGGGACGTATGGGACCCCCGGTATGATCCCATCCGGCGGCACGACATGGACGACCCCCACGGCGGTCCCTTCGACCGTGCCCCGGACTGGTTGCGGATCGATCCGTTCCGTCCCTCTGCTTCCCTGGTCCCGTGGCGAACGGTTGCCCGCGATGTCTGATGTCGCCGTCGTTGGTTCGGGACCCAACGGACTCGCCGCCGCCGTCGTCATGGCGCGGGCGGGACTCAAGGTGCGCGTGTACGAGGCCGCGGACCAGCTCGGCGGAGGGTCCCGGACGTCACAGGTCATAGAGGAAGGGCACTGGCACGACGTCTGCTCGGCCGTGCACCCGATGGCCCTGGCCTCGCCTTTTTTCCGGGCGTTCGAGCTGGCGCGCCGTGTGGACCTGCGGCTCCCGCCGGTACAGTTCGGCTCACCGCTGGACGGTGGCCGGTCCGCCTTGGCATACCGTTCACTCGACCGGACCGCCGACGAGCTGGGCAGGGACGGGCACGCCTACCGAAGGCTCCTCGCTCCGCTGGTGCGGCACATCGACGGCATAGTGCAGACCACGTCCGACCAGCTGCTGCGCGTTCCCGGCGACCCGCTGGCCGCCGCCGTTCTGGGACTGCGGACCTTTGAGCAGGGATCGGCTCTCTGGAACCTGCGTTTCCGGCAGGACCTGGCACCCGCCCTCGTCAGCGGCGTGGCAGCCCACGTGGTGGGCCGCCTCCCATCCCTGTCCGGAGCGGGTGCCGGCCTGCTGCTCAACGCGCTGGCGCACAGCGGGGGCTGGCCGATTCCAGTGGGCGGATCGTCGGCCATCGCCGAGGCCATGGCCGGCGACATCGAAGCCCACGGCGGCGAACTGCAGACGGGAATCCGGGTCACGTCGCTGGCGGAGCTCGAGCCGGCGAAGGCAGTACTTCTGGACGTGGCTCCCCCAGCCCTGTCCCGCATCGCGGGCAGCCGCCTGCCCGCGTCCTACCGCCGGGCACTGGAGTCCTTCCGGTTCGGGAACGGTGCGTGCAAGGTGGACTTCATCCTCTCAGGGCCGGTGCCGTGGACCGCTGCAGGACTGGCAGGGGCCGGAACGGTGCACGTGGGCGGCACCCGGGCAGAGATGGCGGACGCGGAAAACGCCGTGTCCCACGGCAGGCACCCGGAACAGCCCTACGTCCTGGTTTCGCAGCCGTCCGTGGTCGATCCCGGCCGCGCGCCGCAGGGCAGGCACATCCTCTGGACCTACTGCCATGTTCCCGCGGGGTCCACAGTGGACATGGGCCAGGCCGTCATGGACCAGCTGGAGCGCTTCGCACCCGGCTTCCGTGACATCGTGCTGCGGCACAAGGTCACGACGGCGGCAGAACTGGCCGCCTACAACGAGAACTACGTCGGCGGCGACTTCAGCGCCGGCCTGCTGGACCCCCGCGGCCTGATCCAGCGGCCGGTCGTCTCGCCCGTTCCCTGGCGCACTCCCGCACGCGGCGTATACCTGTGCTCCTCCTCCACGCCGCCCGGACCCGGCGTCACGGGCATGTCCGGGTTCCGCGCCGCCAAATATGCACTCAAGGACATCTTCGGGCTGGAGGTCCCGGCACTGGGCCTGTAGCCGGGGCGGGCCGCGGGCGCCGCCCGCGGCTGTGGCGGCGTTGATTCGTGGCTGGCGAGCCATTGCCGCCGGGGGATAATAGCGCGGTGGGGAACACTCAAAAAATTTCACTTGTCCTTGCCGGTCTCATACTTAGCGGTTCATTGGTGGCGTGCGACGACGGCCGCGGCGGCGCGGAAGCAGCCGCCAAGCAGCTGGCCTCGGCCGTCGCGGGCCTGGACCTGCGCCCGGTGGCCTTCGACGGCCGTGACTCGTCGGTGGCCAACGACCAGCTCAACCAGGTCTTTAAGGCACTGGCGCCTGCCAAACCGTCCGTCGAAGCCGGTGAACTGACGCTTGACGGCGACACTGCGCGGATACCGCTTAACTACAGCTGGAAGATTTCCACCGGCGAGTGGAAGTACACCGTCTCAGCCGACCTGCGTAAATCCGGTGACAAATGGCTGACCGTCTGGTCGCCCGGGCTGCTGGTCCCGAACCTGGCCGAAGGGGAAATCCTCAGCAAGGCGACCCAGTCGTCCCCGCGCGCCGACATCCTCGGTGCCGGCAACCAGAAGCTCGTGACGCTGCGCCCGGTGGTCAACGTGGGCATCGACAAGCCCCAGCTGGGCGGCGCCGATGCCGCAGACTCGGCCACCAAGCTCGCCAAGCTGGTGGGCGTGGATCCCGCAGCCTACGTGCAGCAGGTCGAGGCGTCCGGCGCCGAGGCGTTCGTTCCCGCCATCACCCTGCGCAACACCAGCGACCGGGCCGTCACCGATGCCCAGATCGAGGCCATCCCGGGAGGCCGGGCCATCCCGGACGAACTGCCGCTGGCACCGACGCGGAACTTCGCCCGGGCCGTTCTTGGCACCGTTGGCCAAGCCAGCGCTGAACAGATCGAAAAGTCCAAGGGCACCCTCACCGCGGGTGACGTCATCGGCACGGGCGGACTCCAGCAGCAGTACGACGCCCAGCTCCGGGGTACGGACGGCACCGTTGTCCGCGTGCAGCGCGCCGACCTGACCCGCGAAGAGATCCAGGCCGCGCCCACGGACCCGCGGCGCACTGTCTTCGAAGTGAAGCCAGTTCCCGGCACGCCGCTGCAAACCACCCTCGACACGAAACTGCAGCAGCTTGCCGAGGACACCCTTGCCGACATCAAGCCGGCGGCCGCCATCGTGGCGCTCCGGCCCTCTACGGGAGCCGTGCTGGCCGCCGCATCCGGACCCGGAAGCAACGGCTACAACACGGCCATGCTCGGACAGTACGCGCCGGGATCCACCTTCAAGGTGGTGGACTCCCTTGCCATGATCCGCAACGGATTCACCCCCGATTCGACCGTCGAATGCACGCCTACGCTCACCGTGGACGGACGGAAATTCAAGAACGCCGAGGGCTACCCCAAGGACTCCCTCGGCTCCGTAACCCTGCGTGACGCCTTCGCGCACTCCTGCAATACCGCCTTCATTGCCGCCCGGGACAAGGTCACCCAGGCCCAGCTGGAATCGGCCGCCACCTCCCTCGGCGTCGCCGTGGAGGCGCCGAAGCTGGGCGCCGAGGCCTTCATGGGCTCCGTTCCCGGCGAGGCCGAGGGCACCGAACACGCGGCGGCCATGATCGGCCAGGGCAGGGTCCTGATGTCGCCGCTGGCGGCGGCCGTGATGGCAGGCTCGGTGGCCAAGGGCGCACCCGTCTCCCCCGTCCTGGTGGAAGAGAGCGCTCCCTCCGCATCGGCGTCGGCTAGCCCGGCGCCGACCCCGGAAGGTTCCGCCCCGTCGTCGACCGTTACAGCGGAAGCGCCCAACAAGACCGTCCAGACCCCCGTCACCAAGGCGGAAGCTGCGTCCCTCGCGGACATGATGCGTGCGGTGGTGACCTCCGGCCACGCCGGCTTCCTGGCCGATGTCCCCGGCGAGCCCGTGGGTGCCAAGACAGGCACCGCCGAGTTCGGTAACGCCAAGCCGCCCAAGACCCACGCCTGGATCATCGCCGTGCACGGGGACCTGGCCGTGGCTGTTTTCGTCGAGGACGGCGGGCTCGGCGCCACCACTTCCGGCCCGCTCCTGAAGAAGTTCCTGACCGCCGCCGGCTGACACCCCGCGCGCGTCCCCCTCCCGCGCTGGAGTTTTTGTCCACTTGTCGCGACTTTAAGGCCCTTTTGGGCACGATATCTGGACAAAAACTCCGGCGGGCGGGCGTGGGAGAATTGCCCGGTGGCCCATATTGACGTTTCCGGCATCGACTACTTCCTCTCCGACGGCACCCAGCTGCTGAACGGGGTGACCTTCAAGGTCCCGGACGGCACCAAGACGGCGCTCATCGGACCCAACGGCACGGGCAAAACCACCCTGTTCCGCATCATCGCCGGGGACCTGACCCCGGACGAGGGCGTGGTCGGCCGCTCCGGGAACATGGGCATCATGCGCCAGTTCGTGGGGCAGGTCCGCGACGGCTCCACGGTCCGCGACCTTCTGGTGTCCGCCGCACCTCCGGCGCTGGCGGACGCCGCCCGCGCCGTGGATGAGGCCGAGCTGGCCATGATGGAGCACGACGACGAGCCCACCCAGATGCGCTACGCCCAGGCAATCGTGGACTGGGGGGACGCCGGCGGGTACGACGTCGAAACCGTCTGGGACGAGGTCTGCATGGCCGCGCTGGGCCTGCCTTTCGACCGTGCCCAGCACCGCCGCGCGTCCACGCTGTCCGGCGGTGAGCAGAAGCGTCTGGTTCTTGAGGCGCTCTTCGCCGGCCCCGACGAACTGCTGCTCCTCGACGAACCGGACAACTACCTCGACGTCCCCGGCAAGCGCTGGCTCGAGGAGAAGCTGAACGAATCGAAGAAGACAGTCTTCTTCATCAGCCACGACCGCGAGCTGCTGAACAACGCCGCCGGCCGCATCGTCACGCTCGAGCCGGGCATCAACGGCGCAGGCGCCTGGATCCACGGCGGCGGCTTCGGCTCCTATGTGGAGGCCCGGGCGGACCGCAACGCGCGCTTCGAGGAGCTTCGCAAACGCTGGGACGAGGAGCACGCCAAGCTCAAGGAACTCGTCAACATGTACAAGAACAAAGCCGCCTTCCGCTCGGACATGGCCAACCGGTACCACGCCGCCCAGACGCGGCTGGCGAAGTTCCTCGAGGCCGGCCCGCCCGAAGCACTGCCGATCGAACAGAACGTCCAGATGCGGCTCAAGGGCGGCCGCACCGCCAAGCGGGCCATCGTGGCCGAAAAGCTGGAGCTGACCGGCCTGATGAGGGCCTTCTCCACCGAGATCTGGTTCGGTGACCGGGTGGGCGTGCTGGGCTCGAACGGCTCCGGCAAGTCACACTTCCTGCGGCTGCTGGCCACCGGGGGCACCGATCCGGAGCGGGAACACCTTCCGGTGTCCGACGTCGAAATAGCCGAAGTGCCCCATGAGGGCACCGTGAAACTCGGCGCCCGTATCCGGCCCGGGTTCTTTGCCCAGACGCACGTCCGGCCCGACCTGCTTGGCAAGACCCTGCTGGAGATCCTGCACCGCGGCGATGAGCAC
Organism: Arthrobacter globiformis; assembly: GCF_046536215.2. GTDB lineage: Bacteria > Actinomycetota > Actinomycetes > Actinomycetales > Micrococcaceae > Arthrobacter > Arthrobacter globiformis_E. Next base: position 3,136,966 of record NZ_CM143421.1, read on the forward strand.
CGTTCCGGCCTGGGCCGCGAGGCCGCCGCCGGCGCACTCGACGGCTACGGGCTGGCGGGACAGTCGGAGCAGAAGTACGAGTCGCTGTCCGGCGGCCAGCAGGCACGGTTCCAGATCCTGCTCCTGCAGCTGTCCGGGGCAACACTGCTGCTCCTGGACGAGCCCACCGACAACCTCGACCTGCATTCGGCCGAGGTGCTGGAGCGGGCCATCGACCACTTCGAAGGCACCGTCCTGGCCGTCACCCACGACCGCTGGTTCGCCCGGACCTTCGACCGCTTCCTGGTCTTCGGCTCCGACGGCAAGGTGTACGAGTCCGCCGAGCCTGTCTGGGACGAGAAGCGGGTGGAACGCGCCCGCTGACCCCTGACGCACTCTCATTTCCTGCACGTTTTGCCGCGACGCTCTCGCACCCGGTGAGAGAGCGTTGGCCGGTTTGCTGCAGGACGTGAGAGAGCGTTGGCGGCGGCATTAGAGTTGTCGAATGACCACAACCCAGCAGCTTGCCGGCCGGCAGGTGTCCGCCGCCGCCCTGGCCACGTTCATCATTTTCGGTGCGAACGGCCTGGTCTTTGCGAGCTGGGCCGCCCGCATCCCGGCTGTCACGCAGATCCTGGGGATCTCGTCGGGCCAGATGGGAACCCTGCTGCTGTGCACCGCCGTCGGTTCGCTGATCGCGCTGCCCACCGCCGGCCACGTCATCACCCGGATCGGCACCGCCAACAGCGTCCGCGCCAGCGGGCTCCTGGCCGCGCTGGCGAGTGTGGGAGTCTCTGTGTCGCTGCTCGCTGAGTCAGTGCCCGGCACAGCGGTCTCGCTCCTCTTCTTCGGCATGGGCGTCGGGCTGTGGGACGTCTCCCAGAACGTTGAAGGGGCCGACGTCGAGCACCGGCTCCGCAAGACAGTGATGCCGAAGTTCCACGCGGCGTTCAGCGGCGGTGCTTTCGTGGGTGCGCTGATCGGTGCAGGCCTGTCCGGACTGGGCGTCGGCCTGCCCCAGCATCTGCTGGCCATCGCCGCCGCCGTGGCAGTGCTGACGCTGGTGGTCCCCCGTTATTTCCTCCCTCACACCGCACCGGAAAAGCCGGCCGACGGCGAAGCCAAGGTTCCCCGCGGACCATCGGCCTGGCGGGACGGCCGCACCCTGCTCATCGGCGTGGTGGTCCTCGGCGCCACGCTGACCGAGGGGGCCGGCAACGATTGGATCGCCAAGGCGTCAGTGGACGGGCTGGGGAGCTCCGAGTCAACGGGCGCGCTGCTCTTTGCCCTCTTTGTGCTGGCCATGACCGGCATGCGGTTCTTCGGCGGCGGTGTCATCGACAGATACGGCCGGGTGGCAGTGCTCCGCGGAAGCATGGCGGCTGCCGCCCTGGGCCTGGCACTGTTCGTGTTCGCCGGAAACCTTTGGCTGGCCGCCGTCGGGGCAGCGCTGTGGGGAGTGGGCGCGGCGCTGGCGTTTCCGATGGGAATGTCGGCAGCGGCGGACGATCCGCGGCATGCGGCGGCCAGGGTCGCGGTGGTTTCCACCATTGGCTACGTTGCATTCCTGGCCGGCCCCCCGCTGCTTGGCTACCTGGGGGACCTGACTGGAATCCACCTGGCACTGCTGGCGATCGGTGTGCCTATCCTGGTCGCCCTGCTGCTCGCCGGCGTCGCCAAACCGCTTCCCGGCAGGGAATGACCCGCGGCGAATGACCCGCCGGGGCGGAAATCTGCCGTAGCGGGAACACACGCCTGTACCGGGCGGTAGGGTGGGGAAATGCGACGAATGCTGCGCCGCGGACCGGGCTGGGTTGCCGCCCTGGACCGCACGTTGATGCGGGCTGTCTCCGGCTTCCCGGGCGGCCACCATGACACCTTCTTCCGGCGGCTCTCAGCCTCCGCCAACAAGGGAAAACTCTGGTTTGGCGTCGCCGCCGTGGCGGCCGCCATCCCGGGACGCACCAGGCGCGCGGCGGTCCATGGGCTGCTGGCCCAGGGCGTGGCGTCAGCCGTGACCAACCTCGTTTTCAAGACCCTGCTCCCCCGCGCCCGGCCGCTGCCCGAGCATCTGCCAGTGTTCCGCTTCGTCCATCCGCAGCCCACCAGTTCGTCCATGCCGTCGGGCCACTCCGCCTCGGCAGTGGCGTTCGCGCTCGGCACCGGACTGGTGCAGCCCGCGCTCGGAGCAGTCGTCGCCCCGGTGGCGGCCGGCGTTGCATACTCGAGGGTGCATACAGGTGCGCACTGGCCCTCCGATGTGCTGTTCGGCTCGGCGATCGGGGCCGGCGCGGCCCTCGTGACGAGGAAGTGGTGGCCGGTCCGGCCACCCATGCCTGCCACCGCCAGGCGTCGGGTGGACGCGGCCAAGGTCCCGCAGGGCGAGGGCCTGAGTATCGCGGTGAACACGCTGGGCGGTTCCTTCACGGAAGAAACCGCAGCAGCCCTGAAGCAAGTATTCCCTCTCGCGCATATAACGCTGATGGCACCGGATGACGATGTCGCCGAGCGGATGGCGGAGGCAGCCGCTGTGCCGGGCATCCGCGCCCTTGGAGTGTGGGGCGGGGACGGTACGGTGGGCACTGCTGCCGCTGCCGCCGTCGAACGTGATCTTCCCTTGCTGGTCCTGGCCGGCGGAACCCTCAACCACTTCGCCAGGGACGCCGGAACGCCTTCCCTGGTGGAGGCGGTGGCTGCGGCGGAACGCGGCGAAGCGGCGCTGGCCGACGTGGGCGCCGTTGCAGTGGAACGCGGCCTCGCGGACGATCCGGAAAAGGTGGAGCTCATCATGCTCAACACCGCGAGCATCGGTCTCTACCCGAACCTGGTGCGGCGCAGGGAACATCTCCAGCCCGCCCTGGGGAAGCCGCTCGCCGGCGTGGTGGCGATGTTCCGGACCTTCGCCATGGAGAAGCCCATCACGCTCATCGTCGACGGCGTCCGGCACAGGCTGTGGATCATGTACCTGGGCCGCGGCCGCTACTACCCGCGGGACCACGCCCCCCTCTTCCGGCCGGTGCTGGACGACGGCGTGCTGGACGTCAGGATGATAACCGCCGACGAGTCCTTCGCCCGGCTGCGGATGCTCTGGTCAGTGCTGACCGGCACGGTGGCGACGTCCAGGATCACCCACCTGACCGAAGCCACCCGCGTCCGCGTGGAATGCGGCACGGCACCCATGGTGCTCGCCGTGGACGGCGAAGCCATGCCCGGTGTCCGTGCCGCCGAGTTCACCCTGAAGCGTGCCGCCCTGCGCTACTACTCCCCGGCGGAAGACAGCTGACGCCGGGAAGGGGACGCATCCGCTCATCCCACCGGATGACGGGCAGAACCCTGATTCGCCCCTGAATCATCCCTGAGACCGGCGAATTCGGCAGACGGCATCGGTAGCGTGGAACGTGCACACCAGACAGCACGCCCGCAGCTATGCAAAGGAAAGCTTCCATGATTGAGGCAGAAGGCCTGACGAAGGTCTACGGCGACAAAACCGCCGTCGGCGGCGTCAGTTTCACCGTCCAAGCCGGCCAGGTCACCGGCTTCCTGGGACCCAACGGGGCCGGCAAGTCAACCACCATGCGCATGATCATGGGCCTGGACACCCCGACGGCGGGAACGGTCACCGTCAACGGCGTGCCGTTCGCCAAGCACACGGCACCGCTCCGCGAAATCGGCGCGCTGCTGGACGCCAAGGCCGTCCACACGAGCCGCTCCGCGTACAACCACCTGCTGGCCATGGCTGCCACGCACAGCATCCCGCGGAAGCGTGTGCACGAGGTCATCGACATGACAGGCCTCGCTGATGTGGCCCGGAAGAAGGTCAAGGGGTTCTCCCTCGGCATGGGCCAGCGGCTGGGCATCGCCGCCGCGCTCCTCGGCGATCCGCAGACCATCATCCTGGACGAACCCGTCAACGGCCTCGATCCGGAAGGCGTGGTCTGGGTGCGGAACCTCGTGAAGTATCTGGCCTCCGAGGGACGCACGGTGTTCCTCTCCAGCCACCTGATGAGCGAGATGGCCCTGACCGCAGACCACCTGATCGTGATCGGCCGCGGAAAAATCATCGCCGACGCGCCCATCAAGGACATCATCACGGGCAAGGGCCAGAGCCGGACCCGCGTGCGCTCCGACCAGCCTGACCGTCTCATGAACGTCCTTGCCGGAACCGGGGTCTCGGTGGAGCTGCAGGACCACGAACTCCTTGAGGTCACGGGCCTGGATCCCCGCCAGATCGCCCGCACCGCACTGGACAACCAGGTTCTGATCTACGAGCTCACCCCGCTCCAGGCGAGCCTCGAAGAGGCCTACATGGAGCTGACCAAGGACGAGGTCGAATACCACTCGCTGATCACCACGGGAGCCCCGGTTCCCGCCCAGTCCGGAGGCAACTGACGCCATGAGCACATCGACTTCCACCCAGCCCGGTCCCGGCCGCGCCGCCATCCGCCACGCAGCTGGCCCTGGTCCCGGTCCGAGCTTCTTCCGCGTCCTGAACTCGGAATTCATCAAATTCCGGACGCTCCTGTCCACCATGATCCTGCTCGCTTCGACGGCCGTCGTCATGGTGGGCTTCGGCGCCCTGTCCGCCTGGGGAACGGGCCAGTTCGCGGACCAGGCCGCCTCCGACCCCGAGGCAGCCGCAGCCATCGCGGCACAGGGCGGCGACCTCGCCGTCACGGTCCCCACCTCCGGCGTATCCTTTGCGCAGCTGATCCTGGGCTCACTGGGCGTCCTGCTCATGAGCTCGGAGTTCACCACCGGCATGGCACGCTCCACCTTCGCGGCCGTGCCCAAGAGGCTCCCGGCGTTCGTCGCCAAGCTCGTGGTAGTGGTCGTCAGTGCCTTTGCCCTGACGGCGGTGTCCACCTACATCGCCGGCCTGGTGGCGGTGCCGATCCTGGACAACTTCGGCCTCAAGCTCGACCTCGCCAGCTCGCAGTCCGTCAAGCTGCTGCTCGTCACCAGCGCCTACGTGGCCGCGGTGGCCGCCATCGGCATGGCGCTCGGCACGCTGCTGCGGAATTCGGCCGGCGGCATCATGGCACTCGTCGGTCTGTTCTTCGTGGCACCCATCGCGTTCCAGCTCATCCCGGGCGACTTCTTCGAGGAGGCCCGCAAGTACCTCCCCGGAAACACGATCAACCCTTTGACCGCCGTGGAGCATGTCCCGGACACGCTCGAGGTCTGGCAGGCGGCCCTGGTGCTGGGCGCCTGGGTGGTGGTGCCGGTGGTCCTGGCCATGGTCCTGCTGAAGAAACGGGACGTCTAGCCGCATCCAGGCTCTCCCCATGATTGACACGGTTTCCGGAAGGGACGCGCCAGCCACCCAGGCTGACGCGTCCTTTGCCGAGCTCGCTGCCCGCCGCCGGGGCCTGCTCCGGCGCTACCTGTACCGGCGGCCGCGGGTAATGGATGCCGTGGTGGTCGCCTGCTATGCGGTGCTGGTGGTGCCCACCGTGATCGACGCCGTGAATGCCGGCAGGTGGGCCGCTGTGGGGCTGCTCGCCGCCGTGGCGCTGTCCCTGTTCCTGCGGCGCCGGCGCCCGGTGACCGTGGTGGCGTTCGTCGCGGTGGCCGAAGTCGGCGTGACCCTGCTGCACCCGTGGGGATCCAACGTTTCGGCGGGGCTGTGGTTCTCGCTGTACGCGGTTGCCGTGGTCCATACCCGCCGCTTTGCCCTGGTAACCATGGCAGTGGCCACCGCGCCGCTGGCCCTGCTGTACTTCCTGTCCGCGGTGGGGCCGCTGGAGCGGGAACTGCCGAACCGTCCGGTCTCGCCCGAGGAGTTCCACCTCGTGACCAGCATTGCGGCCGGCACCAGCATCGCGTTTTCCAACATCATCGCCACCGGAATCGGAATTTCGGTCCGCCAGCGGCGCGAGCATGAGCAGGAAATCGCGGCATGGGCGGCCCAGTCCGCCCGCCTGGGCTCGGTCAACGAACGCAACAGGATCGCCCGGGAGATGCACGACGTCGTGGCCCATTCGCTGACCGTCATGGTCGCCCTGTCCGACGGGGCCGCCGTCGTGGTCCGCCGTGATCCGGAACGTGCGGCGGAGGTCCTCGCGGAACTGTCCCGGACCGGCCGTGCCGCACTGGCCGACATGCGCAGGGTGCTCGGGGTTCTGCGGGATGACGCAACCGGGGGCCAGGCGCCCCGTGAGCCCCTCGCGGACGGTGCCAGTCTCGGGAAGCTGCTGGACGGCTTCCGGACCGCAGGCCTTCCGGTCCATTACTCGCACACGGGCCCGGCACTGCCCGAGGATGTGGCGCTCCAGCTGACGGTTTACCGGATCGTGCAGGAATCGCTGACCAACGTACTGCGCTACGGCCGGGCGCTGAGCCGGGTGGACGTGTTGGTGGTGCGCGAGGATTCCATGGTCACCATTGACGTGCTCGACGACGGCCGGGGCACCGTTGACATGGTCACCCCGGGCGGGACGGGCCAAGGCCTGACCGGGATGAAGGAACGGGCCGGAATCTACGGCGGTACGGTGGAGGCGGGGCCGGCAGCAGGCGGTGGCTGGCACGTTCGGGCGGTCCTGGCACTGAACGGCAGGATGCAGGACGGCCGGATGCAGAACGGCAACACGGGGAACGGCACATGGGGGAAAGAATGAACGAATCCGGGCGACTCCGCGTCCTGCTGGCGGATGACCAGCCGCTGCTGCGGATGGGTTTCCGGCTCATCCTCGAGGGTGAGGACGGCCTCGAGGTGGTGGGTGAGGCCTCCGACGGGGCCGACGCCGTCCGCCAGGTGGGCCGGCTCGATCCCGACGTCGTGCTGATGGACGTCCGGATGCCCACCCTCGACGGGATCGAGGCCACGCGGGCCATCACCAGATCAGGCGCACGTGCCAGGATCATCATCCTGACCACCTTCGACCTGGACGAGTACGCCTTCGCCGGGCTCCAGGCCGGTGCCTCGGCGTTCCTGCTGAAGGATGTGGCACCCGCCGAACTGGTCCAGGCCGTGCGGGTGGTGGCCAGCGGGGATGCCGTGGTGGCGCCTCGCGTCACCCAGCGGCTTCTGGAGACGTACGTCCGCGGCGCCGGACCGGCCCCCGCGCCGGATGCTTTGGGCACGCAGGCCCCGCCGGCAGCGGTGCCTGCTTCACGCGACCCGCTGCTGGAGGACCTGACGCCCCGGGAAACCGAGATGCTGGAGGCGATGTCCGAGGGGTTGTCCAACGCGGAGATCGCGCACCGCTATTTCCTCTCGGAGGCCACGGTGAAGACCCACGTGCGGCGGATCCTGACCAAGCTGCACCTGCGGGACCGTGTCCAGGCCGTGGTCTACGCCTACGAGACCGGCCTGGTGACCCCCAGCAACCCGGACTACTGAGGGCAACCCGGACTACTGACACGACCGGCCGGGGATGCAGGCACAGCTCCCGCACAGGGAGGCCCTATGCACGTCATAGCCTGCTGGAGTTGGATGGTGCCATGACAGTCACACCCGAGGGACAGCCGCCCCGGCACGAGCCGCATCCCAACCATGACCGCGGCCTGGAGTTCGACCTCTCCACGCTCATGTCGCGCCGCTCGCTGGGCATGTTCCTCGGCGCCGGCACGGCCGCCGCGCTGGCGGCCTGCACGCCCGGCGGGTCGTCGTCCGCACCGTCGGGATCGCCGTCGTCGGCTTCCGCCGGCTCAACGGCGTCCGCGTCGCCCACCGTGACCCGGGCCATCGCCGAATGCGGCGTGGAGATTCCGCAGGAGACGGCCGGACCGTACCCCGGCGATGGCTCCAACGGACCGAACGTGCTGGAAGCCTCCGGCGTGGTCCGGCAGGACATCACCTCGAGCTTCGGCACGTCCGCCACGAAGACGGACGGCGTGCCGCTGACCGTCACGCTGACCCTGCTCGACAACGCCAACGGCTGTGTCCCGCTGGCCGGCGCGGCCGTCTACGCCTGGCACTGCGACAAGCAGGGCAGGTACTCGCTCTACGATTCGGGGCTGGAGAACGAGAACTTCCTGCGCGGCGTGCAGGAGGCGGACGCCAACGGCCAGGTCACCTTCAAGACCGTCTACCCCGGCGCCTACAACGGCCGCTGGCCGCACATCCACTTTGAGGTGTTCGAGTCCATGAACAACGCCACGGCGGCGGGCCAGGTGCTCGCCGTCTCGCAGATCGCCCTGACCGATGCCGCCTGCCGGGAGGTCTATGCCTCCACGGGCTACGAAACCAGCGCCCGGAACTTCCCAAACACCACGCTGAGATCGGACAACGTGTTCGGCGAGGACGGCGGCATCTACCAGTTGGCCACCATGTCCGGGTCCGTCGCCGCCGGGTACACGGCAGGGCTCAACGTCACCATCTAGCGCACCGCTAGACTCGGAGCCATGCCTCTCCATTCCTCCGCCGCAGAGCACATCCGGGACCTGGGCGACTACGTCAGCGCCTCGCCGTCGAGCTTTCACGCCGCCCACGAGGGCGCCCGGCGCCTCACGGAAGCAGGCTTCACCGGCCTGGACGAGCTGCAGCCGTGGGAGGCAACGGCTGGCAAGTTCTACATCGTCCGGGACGGTGCCCTCATTGCCTGGGTCACTCCTGTTGATGCCGGCCCCACCACCGGCTTCAACATCCTGGGCGCCCACACGGATTCGCCGTCGTTCAAGCTAAAGCCCAGGCCGACCACGGGCCGGTTCGGCTGGCTCCAGGCCGGCGTGGAGGTCTACGGCGGGCCGCTGCTGAACTCGTGGCTGGACCGGGAACTGCAGCTGGCGGGGCGCCTCGTAATGCTCGACGGCACGCAGCACCTGACGGCCACCGGCCCGATGCTGCGTTTTCCGCAGCTGGCCATCCACCTGGACCGGGCCGTGAACGAGGGCCTCACGCTGGACAAGCAGCAGCACATGAATCCGGTGTTCGGGCTCGGCGATCCCGGCGCCGAGGACCTGCTGGCGGTGCTGGCCGAACGGGTTTCCGGCGATGCCGGACCGGTTGACCCGGCCCGGATCGGCGGGTACGACGTCGTCATCGCGGACACGCAGCCGCCTGCGGTTTTCGGGGTCAGGGGTGAGTTCTTCGCCTCCGGGCGCCTGGACAACCTGTCCGCCACGCACGCCGGAATCACCGCGCTGATCGCGCACGCTGACGCTTCCGACGGCGGCCCGGCGGCTTCCGGGGGGACCGCACCGATTCCGGTGCTCGCCGCCTTCGACCACGAGGAAATCGGGTCGGCGTCCCGGTCCGGGGCATGCGGGCCGGTCCTGGAGGACATCCTGGTCCGGATCTCGGACGGCCTGGGCGCCTCGGCGAGCCAGCGGCGGCAGGCGTTCGCGGCGTCGTTCTGTGTTTCCGCCGATGCGGGCCACGCCGTCCACCCCAACTATGCCGAACGGCACGATCCCGTCAACCGCCCCGTCCTCAACGGCGGGCCGCTGCTGAAGATCAACGCCAACCAGCGGTACGCCACCGACGCCGCCGGAGCTGCGCTCTGGGCGCGGCTGTGCGGCGAGGCCGGGGTTCCCTTCCAGGAGTTTGTCTCCAACAACGTGATGCCGTGCGGTTCCACGATCGGCCCGCTGACGGCCACCCGGCTGGGCATCAGGACCGTGGACGTGGGTGTTCCGCTGCTGTCGATGCACTCTGCCCGGGAGCTTTGCGGCGTTGAGGACCCGCACCGCCTGGCACGGGTGACTGAGCTGTTCTTCGGAGCCGCGGCGCACTCCTAGCGCGCGGGTGACAGATTTCCGCCCGGTTACAAAAGTGCCTTTTGGACAACTTTTGTTGCATGCTGTGGTGCATGGCTGGAAATGTGCCCGTTTTGAATTGCCGTAAACTGTGTCTTTGCACAGCCCGGACCTGCCCCCGGCTCCCTTAGTGTGAAACGCACAGTGTGGTCCCCGGCACAGACGCTGCCGCCCGGCCACCGCCCAAAACCTGCAATCAAAACGAGGATGGCGCAGCCATGCACGCTGACCAACAACTGTCGAAATCCCTAAAACCCCGGCACCTGTCCATGATCGCCATCGCCGGTGTCATCGGCGCCGGCCTGTTCGTCGGCTCCGGAGCGGCCATCCAGCAGGCCGGTCCCGGCATCCTGCTGGCCTACATGGCCGCAGGCATCGTGGTCATTCTGGTCATGCGGATGCTGGGCGAGATGGCGGCCGCGAACCCTGAAACCGGATCCTTCTCCACCTACGCGGACAAGGCGCTCGGCCGCTGGGCGGGCTTCAGCATCGGCTGGCTCTATGCGTGGTTCTGGATCATCGTGCTGGGCATCGAAGCCACGGCCGGGGCCGCGATCATGCACCGCTGGGTGCCCGGCATTGACCAGTGGGTCTGGGCCCTGGTGCTCATGGTCCTGCTCACGCTGACCAACCTGGGCTCGGTGAAGTCCTACGGGGAGTTCGAGTTCTGGTTCGCCTCCATCAAGGTCACCGCCATCATCCTGTTCCTCCTGTTTGGCGTGGCTGCGATCCTCGGTCTGGTTCCGGGCGTTCCGGCGCCGGGACTGAGCAACCTGACGGGCAACGGCGGCTTCCTGCCCAACGGCCCGGGAGCGGTCCTGGCCGGCATCCTCGTGGTGGTCTTCGCGTTCTTCGGGGCGGAGATCGCCACCATCGCGGCCGGTGAATCCGAGAACCCGGTGGAGGCGGTCAAGAAGGCCGTCCGGTCCACCGTGTGGCGGATCCTCGTCTTCTACATCGGCTCCATCGCCATTGTTGTCACGCTGCTCCCCTGGAACTCCGCCAACGTGGCCAAGAGTCCGTACGTCGCGGTCATCGAACTGTTCGGCATCCCCGGTGCGGGCACCATCATGGACATCGTGGTCCTGACGTCTGTGCTGTCCTGCCTGAACTCGGGCCTCTACACGGCCAGCCGCATGCTGTTCTCGCTCTCGCAGCGCGGCGACGCCCCGAAGTCCTGGACCCGCATCTCCAGGCGCGGTGTGCCCGCAGCTGCGGTGCTGGCCTCCACCGTGGTCGGTTTCATCACCGTGGGACTGAACTACATCGCCCCGGACACCGTCTTCCTGTTCCTGGTGAACACCTCCGGCGCGATCGCCCTGTTTGTCTGGCTGGTCATCGCCGCGTCCCAGCTGGTGCTGCGCCGCCGGATGGGCGCCGCGGCCAAGGACTTGACGCTGAAGATGTGGCTCTTCCCCTACCTCACCTGGCTGGCAATCGGAAGCATCGTGGCTCTCATCATCGGCATGGTGATCCTGGACTCCACCCGCGAGTCGCTCCTGCTCTCCGTGGCCCTGGCCGTCGTGGTGGTCGGCATCGGCGTGTGGCGCTACCGCAAGGGCGGTCCGGGGCAGGCTCAGGTGCCTGCCGCTTCCGCAACGCCCGCCGAAACCGCAGACGCAGGCGTGGGGTCCGGCCCGGCGTCGTAATTCCGCCCCCATCCTTCCCTTTTGAACCATCCGCCCGGTTGGCCTTCACGGCCTGACCGGGCGGATGGTTTTGGTTGGGTGTCATGCTTCCGGTTCAGCCCTGCCTGGGAGCGAACATGATGAGGGCGACGCCAACGAGGCAGACGGCGGCACCGATGAGGTCCCAGCGGTCGGGCCGGAAGCCGTCCAGAAGCACGCCCCACGCCAGGGACCCGACGATGAAGACTCCGCCGTATGCCGCGAGGACCCGGCCAAAGTGGGCATCAGGCTGGAACGCGGCCACGAAACCGTAGAGCCCCAGCGCCACAATCCCGAGTCCGGCCCACCACCACGCCTTGTCTTCCCGCACGGCCTGCCAGATCAGCCAGGCTCCGCCGATCTCGGCCACGGCGGCCAGGGTGAAAAGGAGCACGGATTTCAGAATCGTCATGGGTCCAGTATTCCGCCCGGTTTTCCACATAGGCGGCCAGGCACTTCCTGCCCGTCATGGGGCCCAGTAGCCTAGGACCTGTCCGAATCGCGGAATTCCTCCCCGATGCACTAAGATAGTGAAGTCTGTGCTGCGCCCTGGTCCATTTTTAGACGCGGGCGTGCACGGCATCGCAAATGAACCTCCTGTTACGGAAATACCGTAACCGCTTAGCCCAAAGGAGGTGGGTTCACATATGCGTCCTTACGAATTGATGGTAATCATCGACCCCGAGGTCGAAGAGCGTACCGTAGAGCCGTCGCTTCAGAAGTTCCTGAACGTCATCACCAACGATGGTGGAACCATCGAAAAGGTTGACATCTGGGGCCGTCGCCGTCTGGCTTACGACATCAAGAAGAAGTCCGAAGGTATCTACGCCGTGGTGAACTTCACCGCGACGCCGGCTACCGCCAAGGAACTTGACCGCCAGCTGGGTCTCAACGAGACCATCATGCGCACCAAGATCATCCGCCCCGAAGAGCAGAAGGTTGTTGCTGAGTAATTTCAGCTCCCAACTTTCATTCTTTACCCCGCAGGAACGAACAAGGAGGCAGTAGATGGCAGGCGAAACCACTATTACGGTCATCGGTAATCTCACCAATGACCCCGAACTGAGGTTCACACCGTCAGGTTCGGCAGTAGCGAACTTCACCATCGCGTCCACGCCTCGCACCTTCGACCGCCAGTCCAATGAGTGGAAGGACGGGGAAACCCTGTTCCTCCGCGCTTCGGTCTGGCGCGAGGCAGCAGAAAACGTCGCCGAGTCGCTCACCAAGGGCACCCGTGTGATTGTTTCCGGCCGCCTGAAGAGCCGTTCCTACGAAACAAAAGAAGGCGAGAAGCGCACCGTTATCGAGCTCGAGGTCGACGAAATCGGCCCCAGCCTGCGTTACGCGAATGCCAAGGTCAACCGCACCCAGCGCTCCGGCGGCCAGGGCGGTTTCGGCGGCGGCAACAGCGGCGGATTCGGTGGCGGTGGATTCGGTGGCGGCCAGGGTGGAAACCAGGGCGGCAACACCGGAGGAAACTGGGGCGGCAACCAGCAGCCCGCAGCGCAGGATGACCCCTGGGCCACGCCCGGAGTCAGCAATGCGGGCGGCGGCTGGGGCAACGGCCCGGATTCCGAACCTCCCTTCTAAAACATAAACAAAGGTCCGGCGCAGCATGCGCCACAGCGTTCCATATGGAACGTTCTGTGCACGCCGCGGTCGGACCACCACCATCCCGTGGATCACGATTCACGGGCTCCCTAGAATAGGAGCTCCACGATGGCTAAGGCTGAACTCCGTAAGCCCAAACCAAAGTCCAACCCCTTGAAGGCCGCTGACATCACTGTCATCGACTACAAGGACGTAGCATTGCTGCGCAAGTTCATCTCCGACCGCGGAAAGATCCGCGCCCGTCGCGTCACCGGCGTTACGGTCCAGGAGCAGCGCAAGATCGCCCAGGCAATCAAGAACGCCCGCGAAGTTGCTCTGCTGCCCTACTCCGGCGCTGGCCGGGGCTAAGGAAAGGGATTAACTAACATGGCAAAGCTCATTCTGACCCACGAAGTAACCGGTCTCGGTGCTGCTGGCGACGTTGTCGAGGTCAAGGACGGTTACGCACGTAACTACCTGCTGCCCCGCGGTTTCGCCCTGACCTGGTCGAAGGGTGGCGAGAAGCAGGTTGAGTCCATCAAGGCTGCCCGCGTTGCCCGCGAGCACGCTTCCCTGGAAGATGCTCAGAAGCAGGCCGCCGCTCTGTCCGCCAAGCCGGTCAAGCTGGTTGTCAAGGCCGGCGAAAGCGGCCGCCTGTTCGGCACGGTCAAGCAGGCCGACGTTGCCGCCGCTGTTGAGGCCGCAGGCCTGGGCAGCATCGACAAGCGCAAGGTTGAACTGCCGGCTCACATCAAGTCGGTCGGTTCTTACCAGGCCAACGTCCGTCTGCACGACGACGTTGCCGCTGTGATCGAACTCGACGTAGTCGCAGGCAAGTAGCAGTCCCGGCTTTCGCCGGATCTGCTCCGCAGTCCTGAACTGCTGACGGCCCCCGCCGTCGGATTCCTCCGGGAAGCCGACGGCGGGGGCTTCGTCGTTCAGGCGGGCTCGCTAGCGGCTGTGCAGGACTGTGGTGCCGTGGCGGTAGCCGAGGCTAATCAATTCGGCCAGGACGGCTTCGTCGATGTCGGCGAGCTTGTTGATGTAGAGGCAGCCGGCGCCGGCCTTGTGCTTTCCCAGCCGGCCGAGGAGCGCAGCCGCCTCCGGTGCATTCGTCAGGCCGTACAGCGAGAGGCTCGCTTTGCGGGGCGAAAACCCCACCGCGGCAGTGTCCCCCTCCCGCCCTGTGGCGTACCTGTAGTGCACGCTGCCGAACCCGACGATCGTGGGACCCCACATCTCCGGTTCCTCGCCCGTCAGTTCCGCCATGAGGGCACGGAGGCGCACGGCGTCCTGCCGGCGTACGGGGTGCTCCACAGCCGCGATGAAGTCGTCCGCCGAAACCCCTGTCACCTGTGTCTTGTTCTCCGCCATGGAGGCAGTGTACTGAACCGTCTGCCGGGCAGCGGAATAAAGGCCGGACCTGCCGGGTTGAGCGAGTAGATGCAAATGCATGTAAGCGCCAATCAGAGGAGACCGCCATGGAGACCCGCCGCATAACCGTTCTGTCCGCCGGCCTGGGAGTGCCGTCGTCGACCCGCCTGCTGGCCGACCAGCTGGCCGCCGCCGCCACACGCGAGCTGACGGCGGCCGGCTACGAGGTGGCCACCGACGTCGTCGAGCTCCGCGACCTCGCCGTGGACATCGCCAACAACTTCGTCACTGGCTTTGCCCCGCCCCGGCTGGCGGAAGTGATTGCCGCCGTCGAGGCCTCCGACGGCATCATCGCGGTCTCGCCGGTGTTCAGCGCGTCCTACAGCGGGCTGTTCAAGTCCTTCATTGACGTGCTCGATCCCAAGTCCCTGGACGGCAAGGCGGCGCTCCTGGGGGCCACCGGCGGAACGGACCGCCACCAGATGGTGCTGGACCACGCCATGCGCCCGCTGTTCAGCTACCTGCGCACGCGGACCGCCGCCACCGCCGTCTTCGCCGGCCCCCAGGACTGGGGAAACACGGACGACGGCGGAACGCCCCTTTCGGCGCGGATCGAACGGGCGGCGGCAGAGTTCAGCCGTCTCCTGGAAGGCGACCAGCCCGGCCGCAAGCCTGCCCCGCTGGAGTCGCTGCCCTTTGAGCAGCTGCTGGCCGGGATCTCGGGCGGGCGGTAGGGCGAACTAATCGCGGCACCCGCTCGTTGTGCCGGGCATGAAATGTCCCATTGATTCTTCAGACCTGGTCATGAGCGAACGCAGCGGGGTGGAAATCGACTACTGCCCGCAATGCCGGGGCGTGTGGCTGGACCGCGGCGAACTGGACAAGATCATCGACCGGGTCAACGCGGGAGCGCCGGCGGCACCTGCTGCGCCCGTTACCCCTGCTCCGGGGTCACCCGCACCCGGCATGGCTCCGCCGCCGCTGTACCGCAACTTCGAACCGCGGCGTGACCAGCCGCGTTACGACGACCGCAGCTACGGCAAGGGATATGACCGCGACTACGACCGCCGCCGCAACAAGAAGAAGGAAGGCTGGCTGGGGGACCTGTTCGACTTCTAGCCAGCCACCCGCTGCCGTTTGCTGCGCCGTGGCTAGCGGAGCCGGTCAGTCGTCCAGCAGTGCGATGAACTCGCGCGCCTGCTTCATGGTGATGTCCGAGTGCCGGGTCAGCGCGGTGGCGGCTGCTTCGATGTTGCCGCTCTTCGCGAGCGTGCGGATGCGGCCGTAGATCTCGTCATTGAGCATGTTGCTGCTGACCTCCCGGGTGACATCGCCCTTGCTGGCGATGGCCCGGTACCGGTACGGGAACCGCTGCGGCGGCTCGTCGTCGTCCTCGGGTTCGCTGGGCACCTGGGCCGGGGAACGGAAGGGCTGCGGGTGGGCTGCCAGCGCGGCCACCGCGTCCCGTGATGCGCGCAGGCCCTGTCCTGACACTTCGTAGTACAGCTTGATCGCAGCCATGGCCTGGCCCTGGGCGATGAGCGCATACAACCGCCGGTGTTCGTCCTCGGACAGCTTGGCTGCGGCTTCCCTGGCCAGCTCTGCGGACTCCGCTGGCGGTTTGGCGGGCTCCGTGACTGTACGGCGGCGGCTCAACGTCCGCGCCGTCAGGGCCACGGCCACAGCCACGGCCACGAGGATCAGGAAGGGGATCAGGAGCGATTCCATGGTTACAGCCGATCTACGTATTGCTTGGCGGTCAAAAGGTTGGAGTGGGTGGCCTGGCGCAGAAGCCTGATGGCCTGGAGCTTCTGCCCGTTGCGCACCAGGGTCTGCAGCTGTAACACCAGCTGCGGGTTCAGCATGGTTCCGGGCACAGGCGCCGCGGGATAAGAGCCGTGCGGGTAGTCAGGTTGGCGGCCGGGATCGTGACCAGGATGGCCCGGGGGCGTTGCCGGACGATGCTCATGCTGCTGGATCTGCTGCTGCCTGTTCTGGCTGGGCAGGGCTGCCGCCTCCATGCGGGCCCGGGCTGCCAGGGCCGCCTGAACCTGGGCTGTGTAGTGGGCTTGGGAGCGCCGGGCCAGCTCCAGTTGGTAGCGGTCAGCATCGGACATTCCTCCGTCGCGCGGCTTCAGTGCCGTGGCAAACGCCCAGAGGGCTGCGGCGAGGACAAGGGCAGGAACCAAGACTGTCAGAACGTCGCCCATACCTAGAGCTTAACGCCACATCCGCGTTATCCACAGCATATGCCCGGCCGCGCATAGTGCGGCCCTGCGGCGGCGCCGGTTGCGGCCTTGGGAGGGAAGAATCGTCCAGCCGGCATGCATGCGGGGACGGATTCAGGCATATGCCGGTGACCCGTATCACAAACAGGATATAAAGGCGGCGAAAACTCCTGCCAGAGGCTGACTTACCGGCCGGTATCCCCAGCGGGCGGTTAAGGCTGTGGATGAAGGTTGGCGTAAAAATTAAATTTGTCCACAGGAAAATTCGGACGTTTCCGCAGGTCAGAGGCCATATATGCCGGAAAGAAAATTTCTATCCACAGCTTCCCCCACAGGCTGTGCACAAGCATCAGTATCTTGTGCACACGTTATCCACAGAGGTGCGGAACTGCGGGCTTTGTGAGTGGCCGGCTGGGCGCTAACGTTGCGGAGACACCCCATTCGGGTGGGTTTTCCCTTCCGGCCTGAAGACCGGAGCCGGCGGACAGCCGGACTCCGGGAGATTCGTGCTGCCCTGTGGAAAACCTGTGGATGAGGCGTCGCCGGGGTTCAGCGGCCGGGACTGAAAAATGTCAGGGCCTGCTGGTGTAGTTGCATCAGCCCGGGCAGCAGATTTCTGCAGCTCGGACCACCCACGGCACACGGCACACGCGCCGCAGTTCCCTGCACGGGCTGCGGACACAATGGAGGACGGCAGCTTTGTCAGTTACGCACCTGGACTCAATAGAAGGTACCCGCGAATCCGAAGGCAGCCGCAAACCTCCCCAGGACATCCCCGCCGAACAGTCCGTCCTGGGCGGCATGATGCTCTCCAAGGACGCCATTGCGGACGTGGTTGAGATCCTGCGGGGGCAGGACTTCTACCGCCCCGCCCACGAAACCATCTACGAGGCCGTCATCGACCTCTACGGCCGCGGTGAACCCGCCGATGCCGTCACGGTGTCCGATGAACTGACCAAGCGCGGCGAGATCAACCGGATCGGCGGCCCCGCCTACCTCCATGAGCTCATTCAGACGGTGCCCACGGCCGCGAACGCAGGCTACTACGCCGAGATCGTGGCCGAGCGCGCCGTGCTCCGCCGGCTGGTCAACGCCGGCACCAAGATCGTGCAGCTCGGCTACGGGCAGGACGGCGAGGTGGAGGACCTGGTCAACCAGGCCCAGGCGGAGGTCTATGCGGTCGCCGAACGCCGTACGGCCGAAGACTACGTCGTCCTGAAGGACGTCATGGAGTCCACGGTGGATGAAATTGAGGCCTCCGGCCACCGCGGCGAAGGCATGGTGGGCGTTCCCACCGGCTTCTACGAGCTGGACGAGCTGACGCATGGCCTGCACCCGGGCCAGATGATCGTCATCGCCGCCCGTCCCGCCGTGGGTAAGTCCACCTTCGCGCTGGACTTTGCCCGCTCGGCCGCCATCAAGAACAACCTGAGCACGGTGATGTTCTCGCTCGAAATGGGGCGCAACGAGATCGCCATGCGTCTGCTCTCGGCCGAGGCCACCATCGGCCTGCAGGACCTTCGCAAGGGCACCATCAAGGACGAGCAGTGGTCCAAGATCGCCACCACCATGGGGCGGATGAATGACGCCCCGCTGTTCATTGACGACAGTCCGAACATGTCCCTCATGGAGATCCGGGCCAAGTGCCGCCGCCTCAAGCAGCAGCACGACCTCAAGCTGGTGATCCTTGACTACCTGCAGCTCATGAGTTCAGGCAAAAAGGTGGAGTCCCGCCAGCAGGAAGTCTCCGAGTTCTCCCGTGCGCTGAAGCTGCTCGCCAAGGAACTCCAGGTCCCCGTCATCGCGCTGTCGCAGCTGAACCGTGGGTCCGAGCAGCGCCAGGACAAGCGCCCCATGGTTTCCGACCTGCGCGAATCGGGGTCCATCGAGCAGGACGCCGACATGGTAATCCTGCTGCACCGCGAGGACGTGTACGACAAGGAGTCCCCGCGCGCCGGTGAGGCAGACATCCTCGTGGCGAAACACCGTAACGGCCCCACCAAGGACATCGTGGTTGCCTTCCAGGGCCACTACTCGCGGTTCGCCAACATGGCGGGGGACGCCGGCGGAGGCGGCGGCTTCTAGGCTGCGCTGCTGTTGCTAATGCCGCTGCTAGTGCGGTTGTGACTGCAGCAGGTGGTTGGGCAGCCTGTTTCCGGGGGCTGCTGCCCTGATTTCCAGTAGCTCACGGGCGTGGGCGTGGAGCCGCTTGTCCTCCTCGGACACCGGGGTCCATGCGGGGATCGGGACCGAGGTGCCCTCGGCGTCGCGGGCCACCATTACGGTGAGGCAGTAGGTGGTGAGGTTCAGCTCGCGGCCCTTGGGGTCCCCCGAGCGGACGTGTACCGCAATGTGCATGCCCTTGGTGCCTGTGTAGACCAGCCGTGCCTCCACCTCCACCACGTGGCCGATCAGCAGCGGCCGGTAGAACCGGACCCCGCCGGAGAAGACGGCCACCGTGTCCCGGCCGCAGTAGCGTGAGGCGCAGACATATGCGGCCTCGTCGATCCATTTCATGACGATGCCGCCATGGACCTTGCCGCCCCAGTTCACGTCGGTGGGCGCCGCCATGAACCGCAGGACGACGCGCTCGGCCGTGCCGGCATCGGTATATTCCTGGGCGTTCATCGCTTTGACGATCTGCTCACGGATCCCGATCCGGGCAAGGGCGTGGTCCCGCTCTTCCAGTTCCTCCGGCGTAGCCGGCTCGAACTGCTTCACCGGGACGGGTTTCCCGTCCTCGCCAACCGCCACAAAGATCACCATGCACTGGCTGCGCATGGTGGCCGGTCCGCCCTTGGGGTCCCCGGAGGAAACCACGGTGCGGATGTGCATGGAGGAGCGGCCTGTGTAGACGATGGTGGCCGTTACCTCAACCATGTCGCCGATGTTCACCGGATCGGCAAAGTGGATGTTCCCCACATAGGCGGTGACGCAGTAGGACTTGGCCCAGCCTACGGCAGCCGCATAGGCCGCCTTGTCCACCCACTCGAGTACCGTTCCGGCGTCAACGGATCCGCTGTGGCCCACGTCCATGGGGGCGGCCAGGAAGCGGAGGGTTACTGAGTTGGCGGCAGTCTCGCTCATGCTCGCAGTTTACTGACCGCCGTCCGAACGGCAGATCCGGGCCTTCACAAAGGCGCGCACGGTCGCCATAAGGCCCTCAGGCCGGGCGTTGGCGTCATTGACAAGACCGATTGGCCATTCCACTAACGATAATGATTATCATTAGTCCCATGTTGATGAGACGATTTGCACTTCCCGACGCCACACCCGGGCGCCACCGCGGCCGCCCCCACGAGCCCTTCGCGCGGCCCTTGGCCCGGCCCTTCGCAGGACCGCCCACCACGCCGGCTACTCACCGCAGCAGGGCGCCGTATGCTGCGCCGCTGGCCGCAGCCTGCGGAGCCGCCCTGCTGCTGTCAGGTTGCGCAGCCGGCACTGGGCAAGATTCTGCGCAAAGTTCCGCACCAACTTCCGCCGGAAGTTCCGTCAATCCTTCGCCGCAGACGGAGGCCGCAGAACCCGCCGAGCTCCGCGCCCCCAAGCCGCGCCTGGTCTACACCTACGCCGGCGGTGCCGGCGTGCTCGATGCGGCCACCCTTGAACCCGCGGGCGATGTTGCACTGGAGGGCTACAACCGCATCAGCCCTGCCGGGGACGGCCGCCACGTCCTGGTTGCGGCGGGCGACTCGTTCCGCGTCCTCGATGCCGGCGCATGGACTGAGCGGCATGGCGACCACGGCCATTCCTATGCCGCCCGGCCCGCGCTGACGGACCATGCGTTCGGGGCCAGCAAGCCGGGCCATGTGGTGCGGCACGCCGGCAGGACCGTCCTGTTCAGCGACGGGTCGGGCAAGGTGGAGTCGTTCGAGTCAGCCGCCCTCGGAGCGCTTGCCGAAGGCGGCCTTCCGAAGACGACGACCTACACCGCACCCGAGGCCCACCACGGCGTTGCGGTGGAGTTGGAGGACGGCAGGCTGCTGGTGACCGTGGGAAACGAGAACTCCCGCAACGCCGTGGCGCTTTTGGGTCCTGCCGCTTCTTCCGAGGGGGGCGCCTCCTCCGGGGCCGCTGGCCGGGGCCGCAAGGAGGTCCTCCGGAGCCAGGACTGCCCCGGCGTCCACGGTGAGGCAGTGGCGGGTGAAAATACCGTGACCTTCGGCTGTGAGGACGGGATGCTGGTATTCAAGGACGGCAGGTTCTCCAAGACCTCCAGCCCCGACGCCTATGGCCGGATGGGAAACCAGGCCGGTTCGCCGGCGTCACCCGTGGTGCTCGGGGACTACAAGGCGGACAAGGATGCGGTCCTGGAGCGGCCCACGCGGATTTCGCTGGTGAACACCGGCACCAAAGCCCTCAGGCTGGTGGATCTTGGCACCAGCTATTCCTTCCGGTCGCTGGGACGCGGTCCGGCGGGGGAGGCGCTGGTCCTCGGCACCGACGGCGGGCTGCATGTTCTCAATCCGCTGACCGGTGCAATCGTGACAACGGTGCCGGTCGTGCCGGCCTGGCAGGAGCCCGGGGCCTGGCAGGATCCGCGGCCCACCCTGTACGTCCAGGGCTCCACCGCCTATGTGACCGAGCCGGCCTCGCGGAAACTCCACGCCGTCGACCTGAACACGGGGAAGGTGGTCCGCACGGCTTCGCTGCCCCATACACCCGATGAACTGACGGGCGTCACCGGCTGAAGCAGGGGAAAAACGACGGCGGCCGCCCACCCGGCGCCGAAGCGCCAGGCGGGCAGCCGCCGTCGTTGTTGTTTTCCTGGACACTCGCCGCCGTGAAGCGGCGCCCGGAAATGTTACGCGAGAACCTTGAGCTTTGAATCGGCGCGGCCGAACAGGGCGGCGTCCGCCGAGATGCGGCCGGCTCCGGCGAGGGCGATGGCCGCGGCTCCGGCTGCCAGCAGGAGGACCAGCTCGTAGCCGCCGGTGGCGGCGAAAACGCCGGCCGAGGCGTGGACCAGGAAGAAGGCGCCCAGCATGTCCAGGGCGAGCAGGGCGGCGAAGACGCGGGTCAGCACGCCAAGGATGAGGGCGATGCCGCCCGCGAGTTCCAGGGTGGCGACCACCGGGGCGGCGATTTCGGCGGCCGGAACCCCCATCTTGGCGAAGGATGCCTGCGTGCCGGCGATGGTGAATTCGCTGAACTTCTGCCAGCCGTGCGCGGCGAAGAGGAATCCGGCGATCACTCGCAGGATCGTCAGGGCTGTGGTGGTCTGGGTGGACTGGTTCATGGAGATTCTCACCGTTCGGATCGATTGGGGGGTTGTCTCTTTGGGCACGCGGTCCGGAGCGCGTCGGATGAAGCTTCCCTTCCACTGTCCCGAAGTTTTGTTGAAGTGTCAACTAATGTGTCGTGGTTATCTTTTCTGTGCCAGCTAGGCTGAAACCGTGCCCCAATCGCCTTCCGCCACCGTTTCCACCCCAAAACCCGAGAGCCACGGCCGTGAAATCCTCCGGCTTGCCGTTCCGGCATTTGGCGCCCTGATCGCCGAACCGCTCTTTCTGCTTGCCGACTCGGCGATCGTCGGCCACCTCGGCGTTGCCCAGCTGGCCGGCGTCGGGCTGGCCTCGGCGGTGCTGCATACGGCCGTTGGGCTGATGGTTTTCCTGGCCTACTCCACCACCCCGGCAGTGGCACGGGCAGTCGGTGACGGCCAGCTTGGCAGGGCGCTGGCCGCCGGGCGCGACGGCGTCTGGCTCGCCCTGCTGCTGGGCACCGTACTGGCGCTGGCCGGGTTCCTTGCCGCGGAGCCGCTGATCGGGCTCATGGGGCCGGGCCCGGAGATCCGCACCTTCGCCGTCGATTACCTGCGCTGGTCCATGCCCGGGCTGGTCGCCATGCTGCTGATCTTCGCCGGCACAGGCGTGCTGAGGGGACTGCAGGACACCCGGACGCCCTTGGTGGTGGCCACGGCGGGATTCACGCTGAACATCGTGCTGAACCTGGTGCTGGTTTACGGCCTCGGCCTGTCTGTGGTCGGATCGGCCGTGGGAACGAGCATTGCGCAGTGGGCCATGGCCGCAGTGTACCTGGTGATGGTGCAGCGCAACGCCCGTCACCACGGCGTCAGCCTGCTGCCCGACTGGCATGGGATCCGGGCCATGACCAAGGTGGGCTCCTGGCTCATGCTGCGGACGCTGAGCCTGCGCACCGCCATCCTCGCCACGGTCCTGGTGGTCACGGCCCAGGGGGCCGTGAACCTCGCCGCCCACCAGCTGGCCATGACTGTCTTTACCTTCCTCGCCTTCGCACTGGACGCCCTGGCCATCGCCGCGCAGGCACTGATCGGCAAGGAGCTGGGCGCTTCCAATCCCGGCAAGGCCAGGATCCTGACCCGGACCATGATCCGCTGGGGTGCCGGCTTCGGGGTGGCCACCGGCGTGCTGCTCGCCGTGGCGGCCCCGTTCGCAGGTGCCCTCTTCACGTCCGACGCCGGCGTCCAGTCAGTGCTGACCGCGGCCCTCTGGGTACTGGCCGCGGGCCAGCCCCTGGCCGGGTACGTGTTCGTGCTCGACGGGGTGCTCATCGGCGCCGGCGACGCAAAGTATCTGGCGATTGCCGGCGTCGTAAATCTTGCGGTGTACCTTCCGCTGCTGCTGGCGGTGCCGCTGGCCGGGGCCGACGGCGCGGCGGCGCTGGTTTGGGTGTGGGTGGCCTTTTCGCTGGGCTACATGTGCGCCCGCGCCGTAACGCTGGGGCTGCGGGCCAGGACAGACCGCTGGATGGTGCTCGGCTCCTAACAGGCCCGGATTCGCCGGCACAGGCTGGCGCACTAAACTGGAGCGGTGACTTCCCCCGCTACCCCTGCCCAGTCCGACGTGCCTGCCCCCTCGGCGGAACTGTGGAAACCCGCCCTGCTGCGGGCCGCCGCCGCGCTGGTCTTCGGTGCCGTGACAGTGTTCTGGGCGGCTCCTTCCGTGACGGGCATGTCGCTGACGGGCAGCGTGTATCTGCTGGCCACCGGCTTGATCCTGCTCTGGGGCATTCCGCTGACCGGCTTCCGCCGTGACGCACCGGCCGGCCGGCTTCTGTCCGCCGGCGGCGCAGCCCTCACCGGTGCCGGCGTGGCCCTGCTGTTCCTGCACGGCAGCCTGGTGTTCGCCGTAATCGGCGCCTTGGGCCTGGCCGTGGCGTCGGCAGCCGAGCTTTACCTGGGCATCAGGTTCCGCGGACGGCATGTCCTGGCCCGCGACTGGCTTGCCTCCGGCGTCATCGGGCTGGGCACGGCCGCGACGCTGCCGTTCTTCGTGGAACTTGGCCCGCACGCGCTGCTGGGGGTTGCCGGTGGCGGGGCCATCATCTCGGGTGTGCTGTGGATCCTGGCAGGCCTCTCGCTCCGGCACGATGCGCGGACGGACGCGTCAAAGGCCGTAAACTAGTACTAAAGGTTCTACTCGTTGTAGAACAGCCGTTGGCTGCCAGCAGCCCTTCAGAACACCACACAGTACAGCGGGCAGGCCGCATCGCGCCGCCCGCACGGGAGGAATCACCTTGGCACACCAGAAACCAGGAGAACCGCGCAATCTGCGGACCTCGGTCAAGGGACCCCTGATGTTCTCCGCCTTCTGGGCTGTGGTCGCCTTCTTCGCGGTACTGATCTTCGCCTCCGGCGGCAGCGCCCGGTCGCCGCGGTTCGACCTGGCCTTCACCGGCGCCGGCATCGCCTTCATTGTTACGCTCGTCATCGCCGCGATGCTGTCCATGAGCTACAAGGACAACGCGGCCCACCTGGGTAAGGGCTCGGGCGTGAACCTGAGCTCGGCGCGGAAGTCCTCGCAGGGGCACGGCGGGCAGGGGACCCAGGGCGGTCCGGATGCTCCGGGCACTGCGGGTCCTGCCGCACCCGGTGAGTCCGGGCCCGACGGCGGAGCCTCCTAGCGCCCGACGGCAAGCCGCCGGCGCGGCTTGCTTTCCGCGGGTGTGATTATTCCCCGCGCGCGCTGATTACTCTCCCCTGGCGCTGGTTATTCTCCGCTGGCGCGCCGTGCCCGGTAGGCCGCCACATGCGCGCGGTTGGCGCAGTTTCCGGTATCGCAGTATCTCTTGGACCGGTTGCGGCTGAGATCGAGCACCGCCGCGTCGCAGTCATCGGCCGCGCACACGAGCATGCGGTCCATCTCCTTGCTGCGGATCACGTCCACGAGGGCCATGGCCGCCTCGGTGCCCATCCTGTCCGCCAGCGGTGCTTCGCGGGTGGTGGCGTGGAGGTGCCAGTCCCACTGGTCGTGCTTGAGCAGCTGGGGGAGGGCGTGGGCCTCGCGCAGGAGCCGGTTCACGCCGTCCACCGCAGTGTCCTCGTCGGCCGTCCACAGCCTTGCCAGTTCGGTGCGCAGTTCGTGGACGCTGGCCAGCTCGGCGGCATCGTGCGTGCGGGCACCGCTGAATCCCTCCTGACGGAGGAACTCATCCAGATCCGCTACCGTGGGCAGGTTTTCCTCGCCGTTGGCGGCCGAGTTGATGAGGTTCACCACAAAGCGCAGCGAGAGTTCCGTGTCAGGGGCAAAGACCACCTTGACTCCTTACAGTGCCGGGGCGTAGTGTCAGGACCAATACCCCACTTTACTCCTGACGGGAGGCATCCGTGCCCGTATCGAACAACCGCGCCCAAACGGCGCTCACTTCCGTGGCGCCGGCTCCGGCCCGCCTTCCGGCCCCGGTTGCGGCTCCCGCTCCCGTGCAGCCTTCCGCTCCTGCCCCTACCGCTGAGGCCACGGCCACCGGCTTCCTTGCGTCAGGACTGGGTATCGCCCTTTTTTCGTCTGCGATCTTCGGGCTGTCCGGCTCCTTCGCCAAGGCGTTGCTGGAAACCGGCTGGACGCCCGGGGCTGCCGTCACCGCCCGGCTGACAGGCGCCGCGCTCATCCTCGCGATCCCCGCTGTGCTGGCGCTCCGGGGCCGGTGGCACCAGCTGCGGTCGAACTGGCTAACGATTCTCCTGTTTGGCCTGATCGGCGTCGCAGGCTGCCAGTTGTTCTACTTCAACGCCGTGGCCAGGCTGTCGGTTGGCGTGGCACTGCTGCTCGAATACCTTGGGCCGGTGCTGATCGTGCTGTGGCTCTGGGTGGCCAGCCGGAAGCGGCCGCGCGCCCTCACCATCGCCGGGACGCTCCTGTCCCTGGGTGGCCTGGTCCTCGTCCTGGACCTCACGGGGGCGGTGAAGGTGGACGCCGTCGGCGTGCTCTGGGGCCTGGCCGCGGCCGTCTGCCTTGCCATCTATTTCTTCCTCACGGCCAAGCAGAACGACACGCTGCCGCCCATCGTCCTCGCATCGGGCGGGCTGCTGACCGGTGCCGCGGTCATGTGGCTGATGGCGGCCACCGGCCTCCTCCCGATGGCCATGAGCACGGCCGACACCAAACTCGGCCCCTTAACCACCCCGTGGTGGGTCCCGCTGGGCGGTCTTGTGGTGCTGGCCACCGTCCTGGCCTACGTCTCCGGGATCATGGCTGCACGCGCGCTCGGCACCAAGGTGGCCTCATTCGTCTCCCTCACCGAGGTCCTGTTTGCCGTGATCTGGGCATGGCTGCTGCTGGGCGAACTGCCTGGTGCAATCCAGCTCGCAGGCGGACTCCTGATCGTGGGCGGCGTGCTCTGCGTCCGGCTGGATGAGCTCCGGGGAGCCAAAACCGGGGCGCCGGCGGCGGCGACCGGACCGCTTGACCACGCGAACGACGTCGAACCCGTCCCCTAGGTCTTTACCGGTTAAATGCCGGAGGGCCGGACGCATGGTGCGTCCGGCCCTCCGGTGTTCCCGGGTTAGCGGGAGGCTTCCTCCTGCTGGGAAGCGTTGCGGCTGGCCTGCTTGCCGGCCTCGTCCAGGGCCTGCGCCACCTTGGCAAGGGCTGCGGCGTGCTGGCCGTGCCACTCGCTGCGGAACTTTTCGGCGTCCGGGCCCTTCCAGTCGGTGCCCTCGAGCACCTTGGTCAGCAGGGACTTCTGCTTCTCGATTTCATTCGAACCAGCCTGAAGCTTGGTGCCCAAGTTCTTCAGCTGCGCAATGTCTGCACCCCAAATAGCCATTACATTTCTCCTTTAATCAACGGACCCGATCCAGTCGGCATCCCCAGCGGCCTCCGGCTCGTCCGGAAGATCCATTGCCTAAAAACTATCCTCCGGCCCGGAACAGTGTCGATGGGCAGCGCTCCCCATGGAGCCCTCCCCATGGCCACACGCCCCGCCTGAAGCGGGTCCGGAAGGGTCGATCCTCGGCGTTCCAGAGCCTAGCATGGGGGTATGTGCCGGAATATCCGTACCCTTCACAACTACGAACCGCACGCCACGTCCGAGGAGATCCACGCCGCGGCGCTGCAGTACGTGCGAAAAATCAGCGGCAGCACCAAGCCCTCCAAGGCCAATGAGGAGGCGTTCGAGCGCGCCGTGCACGAGATAGCGCACGTGACCCAGCACCTGCTCGAATCCCTGGTGACGCACGCTCCCGCGAAGGACCGGGATGAGGAAGCGGCCAAGGCGAAGGCCCGCGCGGCCGTTCGCTTCGGGACGGCCTAGGTCCGGTCACCCGCCGCGGGTACTACTTGCCGAAGCGCCGCAGCCTGAGCGAGTTGGCCACCACCAGCACCGAACTCGCCGCCATGGCCACGCCGGCCACCATGGGATTGAGCAGTCCGAGGGCAGCCACCGGAATGCCCACCGCGTTGTAGAAGAAGGCCCAGAACAGGTTGGTCTTGATGGTGGCCAGCGTGCGCCGGGACAGCTCGATCGCGGTGGCCACCTGCCCCAGATCGTTGCCCATCACGGTCAGGTCGGCGGCCTCGATCGCCACGTCCGTGCCGGAACCCATCGCGATGCCGAGGTCGGCCTGCGCCAGGGCTGCGGCGTCGTTCACGCCGTCGCCGGCCATGGCCACTGTCGCGCCGCCGGCCTGCAGCCTGCGGACGGCTTCCACCTTGCCCTCGGGGAGGACTCCGGCGAAAACATCGTCCGCGGCGATTCCGACGGCGGCAGCCACCTGGGCAGCAACGGCGTCGTTGTCGCCGGTGAGCAGCATGGGCCGCAGTCCCAGGGCCTTGAGGCGCGCGACAGCGGCCTCCGATCCCTCCTTGACCGTGTCCCGAAGTTCGATGATGCCGGCAGCTTCGCCGTCCACGGCCACCCAGATGGCCGTGGCGCCGGACTCTTCCGCGTTGCGGAGCACCTCATCCTGCTCCGGAGTGATCTCGACTCCGTTCTCCAGCAGCCAGCCGCTGCGGCCGGCAGCGACGAGCTGGCCGTCAACGGTTCCCACCACTCCGCCGCCGGGGGCGGAGCGGAAGCCGACGACGGCGGGGAGGCCGGCGCCGTCGTTCCCTGAACTGCCGCTTTGGCTGGGGTTTGCATGCAGGCCGATGGCCGGTACGGCGGATTTTGCGGCGGCGGCGATGGCCACGGCAATCGGATGCTCCGACGCCGACTCCACCGCTCCGGCCAGACGCAGCACGTCCGGCCCGCTGAACGGCGCAAATGCCGCCACCGCGTCCACGGACAGCTGCCCGCTGGTGACGGTTCCGGTCTTGTCCAGCAGGATGGTGTCCACCGTGCGGGTGTCTTCCAGGACCTGCGGGCCCTTGATGAGGATGCCCAGTTGTGCCCCGCGGCCCGTGCCGGTCAGCAGGCCCACGGGGGTGGCCAGGCCAAGGGCGCAGGGGCAGGCGATGACCAGCACGGCCACCGCGGCGGTGAAGGCCGCACGGAGTTCGGGGCCCGTGATGTCCGGCCCGGCGGCAAGCAGCCAGCCGGCGAAGGTGAGGACGGCGATGGCCAGGACCACGGGCACGAAGACCGCGCTGATGCGGTCGGCAAGCCGGGCGATCGGGGCCTTGCCGGTCTGTGCCTGCGAAACGAGCCGGCCCATCTGGGCCAGGGTGGTTTCGGCGCCGACGCGCGTGGCCCGGACCAGCATCCGGCCGGATGTGTTGATGGTGGCGCCGGTGACAAGGCTGCCCGGCCCGACGTCCACGGGAACCGATTCGCCGGTGACCAGCGAGGCATCCACCGCCGAGACGCCGTCCACCACCACGCCGTCGGTGGCGATCTTCTCGCCGGGACGGACCACGATCACGTCCCCGACAGCCAGCCGGCTCGCCGGGATCTTCACTTCGGCGCCGTCCTGCAGGATGGAGGCGTCCTTGGCGCCGAGGTCCAGGAGGGCCCTGAGCGCGTCGCCGGCCTTTGACTTGGCGTTCGCCTCCAGGAACCGGCCCAACAGGAGGAATGTGGTGACCACGCTGGCCACCTCGAAGTACAGGCCGCCGGACCCGGCGCCCCCCATCTCTTCCATGCCGGGGTGCTCGGTCAGGCGGGGGAAGGCGAGGAGCTGCCAAGCGGAGAACAGGTAGGCCGCGATCACGCCGAGCGACACCAGGGTGTCCATGGTGGAGGCGAAATGGCGGGCGTTGATGGCGGCCGCCCTGTGGAACGGCCACGCCGCCCAGCTGACCACCGGCAGCGCCAGGGCGCCGGCCACCCAGCCCCAATCCGGGAACTGGAACGCCGGGAACATCGAGATCAGGAACACGGGCACCGTCAGGACCGCCGCGACCAGCAGGCGCGGCTTCAGCTCCGAGGCCTTGCCGCCGTGGGCCATGTGGTCTTCGTGCGCGGCACTGTCCTCCGACGGTCCGCCATGCTCCGCCCTGTCCTTCTCGGTGACCACTTTGACCGTTGCCTTGTAGCCGGCTGAGGCTACCTGGTCTGTAATCTGCTGGTCCGTGATGCTGGCCGGGGCTGTTACGTGGGCCGTTTCCAGGGGGAGGTTGACCGTGGCCTCGACGCCTTCGAGCTTGGCGAGTTTCTTTTCCACGCGGTTCACGCAGGAGGCGCAGGTCATGCCCTCAACGTCCAGTTCGATCACCCTGCGGGGGTTGCCTGCGGGAAGGTGTTCGGTGCCCATGCCTGGTCCTTCTGTGGTGATGCTTCGTGCTCTGCCTGGTGTTTGGTGCTGCGTGTGAATGGGAGGCGGGGTTAGGCCTCGTTGGCCACCACCAGGTAGCCCGCCTCAGCCACTGCCTCGCCGATTTCGGAGGGGGAGAGCTTCTGCGTGGAGGTGATGGTGACGGTGGTGATGCCGCCGGCATTGAGGTCGATGTCGATCTCCTCGACGCCGGCCAGCGCCTCGAGCTCCTCGCTGACGGCGGACACGCAGTGTCCGCAGGTCATGCCGGAAACGTGGACTTTGGTGGAGATGGTGCTCATTGCTGGCTCCTCGTTGCTGCGCTGACTGGGTGGGCCAGCTTGGTGGGTGGTGGTTGTGCCGCTAGCGCAGCAGGCGCCCGATGGCACCCGCCGCCTCCTTGACCTTAACGTCGATGGCTTCGGCCCGGAGGTCAGGGTCAGGTTCGGAGGCCGCCCCGACGACGCAGTGGCCGATGTGTTCTTCCACGAGGCCCAGGCTGACGGCGTGCAGGGCCTTGGTCACGGCCGCGACCTGCGTCAGGATGTCGATGCAGTACTTGTCCTCCTCGACCATCCGCGCGATTCCCCGGACCTGCCCTTCAATCCGCCGGAGCCGGCGCAGGTACGCGTCTTTGTCCCCTGTGTAGCCGTGCTGCGCGGAGTCGGCAATCGCTTCTTCGCTGGACGCCGCCGGCGTCCGTCCTTCGGAAGTCTCCATTCCCTCAAGTTATACCCCTAGGGGGTATCCGTCAAGGAAGGTGTGCGGGAGGTCACGAGGATGCGGAAACCGCTGGTCCTGGGATGGGGGAGTCATGGCCCCGAGCGGGCGGATGCCCTGAAGGGGAGGTCCGGAAGCTGTGGGCAACAAAAAAGCTCCGGAGCGCGTTATTGGGGGATACGCACTCCGGAGCAGTCTTTGGGCGGGCTCTTGATCAGCCTGCGTGTTCAGCTTACTTGCCGGTAGCCAAGTTGGCCACCGCTTCGAATAACTACTTTGACTTTACTTTTCCGCGCTTTGGTGGCAGGCCTCCGGCCCGCTTATTCCGGGCGGTCCTGATGCGCCGCCATCCGGAACGGCACCACCAGGACAGGCCGGCTCTGGTGGTGGGTGAGCCAGGCGGCCACGGAGCCGTTCAGGAGTTCCGTTATGCGGTGCCCGAAGCCGCGCTCCGGCGTTCCCACAATGATCATGGGTGCATTGACCTCCGATGCCAGCCTGCCGAGCGCGCGGGCGGGGTCCCCGGCCAGCGTCCGCAAGGTCCATGCTGGCCCGCCGTCCTGGACGGCTGAAGTGATGGCCGACTTCAGCTCCGTGGTAACTGAGCGGATGTCGTCGTCGTCCCTGTCCGGATGTAGGGAGAGGCGGTGTGCGGAGCGGGCGGGGTCCCATTCGACCAAATAGCTTGCCTCGTCCACGTACGCGCAGAGCAGCGGGGCGGACAGCTTTTGGGCCAGGCTGACGGCGGTCTTGAGGACCTCCGGATGCTGGCCGGGAACCATGCCCACAAGAAGGGGAGGCGGGCCGCTGAAGTGCTCTGCATCCATAGTCAATTGTGTGCCCGCGGCGTCGGGAAAGGCCATAGCGGCACAGGGCCTTCGCCCAGCTCAGCGCCGGTTTTCGGGCCTGCGGCGCAGTCCTGGGCGCGGGTGGAAGAGCGTGACTTCTCCCTTGAATCCCGCGCCGGGTGAGCCTAGTTTGGAGACGTAGAAAGGCGGCGTCCCATGCAGATTCACATGTGGTGGCTTGATCTGGACCTGAAAAGCAAGGAGTGGCTTCGCGAGAACCTGCGGGCCGGCGATGTTCCGGCGTTCGTGATGGAGGGGATTGCCCAGGCTGGCGGCCCGCACCCGGACACCCCGCAGGCGGTCCTGACCGAAGCCGAGTGGGATTTCATCGAGACCCAGTCGGAGTTTGTGGACTGACTGGTTCTGCCGGTCTGACCGGCCCCGGCGCATGCGTCAGGGCCGGTCAGGCCGCGCGCACCACCGGTAACTCGTCCCAGTGGGTCGTGTAGCGCGGCGAACGCATGCCGCGCTTCATGCTCCAGTCCAGACCGCTCCTCAGGCCGGCGAACCCGAGCCCGATCGTGCCCCTTCCGTACTTGCGGCTGATCTGCTCAACCAGCGGGCCGATCCCGCGCTCCTCGTGCGGGTTGGTGAAGGGCTCCAGCGGCTGCTGATTGCCGGACGGCCGAAGGTCGGTGACCATGATGCCTGCCCGCGCGTATTTCACGCCCTCCTGGATCACTGGAAGCAGGGCGTGGGCCGCCCTGGTGAGCAGCACCGGGTCCGAGGTGGGCATGGGCAGCGGAACGCACACCGAGGGAAACGACTTGTCCTTCGGGTTGTAGTGGGACGTGCCGGCGAAGGCTGTGAGGACTTTGGCCTGAAGGTGGTGACGGGCCAGCCGGGCACTCGCCTGCTGCGCATAAACGCTCAGAACCTGGCGAAATTCGGGGACCGACGTCAGGGGAGTGGAAAACGAGCGGGAGAAGATCAGCTGGTCCCGGCCCGCGCGCTCCTCCTCCAGCGGTATGCACGGTGTCCCGCGCAGCTCCAGCACGGTGCGCATCAGCACCACCGAAAAGCGCTCGCGGACCATCACCGGATCCGCCCGGCTGAGCTCCAGGACGGAGCGGATCCCCATGGCGTTCAGCCGCTTTTCCAGCCGGCCCGCCACGCCCCAGACCTCGGAGACCGGCAGCCGGGCCATGAGCAGTTCCCGCGCCTCCGGGGGCATCGACTCCCAGCGGCACACCCCTCCAAGGGCGGGGTTGTTCTTGGCCCACCGGTTGGCCAGTTTGGCCAGCGTCTTGGTGCCGGCGATGCCGACGCACACGGGCACCCCCACGTTGCGCTGGACCGCGGCCTTAATGGTCCGGCCGAGATCCACCATCTGTTCGGGACTGCCCTTGATGCCCAGGAACGCCTCGTCGATGCTGTACACCTCAAGCCAGGCCGAGTAGCGTCCCAGCAGCTCCATGACCCGGGCGCTGATGTCGCCGTACAGTTCATAGTTGCTGGACCGGGCAACGAGCCCCCACTCCTTGGCCCGGGGCGCAATCTTGAACCACGGCTCGCCGGTGCTGATACCCAGGGCCTTGGCCTCCGGGCTGCGGGTCACGGCGCAGCCGTCGTTGTTGGAGAGCACCACCAGCGGTTTGCCTTCGAGCGAGGGGTCGAAGACCCGCTCCGCACTGGCATAGAAGCAGTTCACATCCACCAGGGCAATCTGCTGCCGGGCCTCAGACATGGTGGAGGCACCTCGTGGCCACGCCCCAGATGGTGAGGTCCGCCAGGGCGGGGACAATGATGTCCGGATACAGCGGGTTGGCCGCCTGGAGCACCACGCCGGCCGCGGTGATCTTCAGGCGCTTGATGGTGAGCTCGCCGTCCAGGACGGCGACCACCACGGATCCGTCGCGCGGTTCCAATGCCCGGTTGACGATCAGCTCGTCGCCGTCGCTGATGCCGGCCTGCTCCATCGAGTCGCCGGATACCCGAACGATGTAGGTGCTGGTGATGTCCTTGATCAGGTGCTCGTTCAGGTCGATGCGCCCGTCAAAGTAGTCCTGGGCGGGGGACGGAAATCCCGCCGCCACGGCCACGGGGGAGACCAGCACCAGCCGCAGGGAAAGTCCCGCCTCTATCACGCGGGGACCAATGATCGCCCCCACAACACACCTTTTTTCGAATATATGTTCGATAGTTCAGTGTAGCTCCCGGGACTGACAGAATGCAGCCGCGCCAGGCAGCGGTTGTGTTCATCACACGTTCGTCGTGCCGTCTCCGTCGCAGCGGGTCTCCGTCGCATACTGGTCTCATGGGGATGCAAGGCACAGGAGGATCAGTGGTGGAAACCTTGAAGAGGGTGGTGCGGAACGAGTACTTTCCGGCAGCGGCCGTGCTGACGCTGGTGGTGCTCTTCTGGGTTGCGGGCCTGTTCGGCGGCCTGTCACTGCTGAGCCGGAGCCAGCCCCCGATCGCCACGCTCACCTGGCTGCTCTTCGTCTACGCCGCCGCCGTCCTGACGCCCCTGGCCGGAATCCTGGCCGCGGCGGACCTGCTTCGCCGGTGGTGGCGAAACCGCCGGGCCGCAAAGACCGGCACGCCCAATGACGGCACCGCAAAAGACGGCGCGAAAGTCGGGTCCTAGGCCCGGCCTCAGCCAGGAATCCAGCCAAACCCGTGGCGGCCAAAACCATTGCAGCCCCTCCGCCCGAGTGGTTGCATGGGGTCCATGAATGCCTCAGAGAGTTTCGTGTTAGCAATCGGGACCAAAAAAGGCCTCTGGCTGGCCACCAGCCAGGACCGGAAGCAGTGGTCCTTTTCCGGCCCGCATTTCCTGATGAGCGAGATACCGAGCATCGGCATCGATACGCGGGACGGCCGCACGCGCATCATGGTGGGGGTGCGGTCCGAGCACTGGGGTCCGTACGTAGCCCACTCGGATGACCTTGGCGCCAGCTGGACCGAGCCCGAGCAGGGCGCCATCAGGTTCCCCGAAGGCACCGACGCCGCCGTGGAACGGATCTGGCAGATCTATCCCGACGCCGAATCCCGCCCGGGCGTCGTCTGGGCCGGCGCGGAGCCGATTTCAGTGTGGAAATCGACCGACGGCGGCGAGCACTTTGAGCTGAACCGCGGACTCTGGGACCACCCGCACCGCAGCGAGTGGGGAGCCGGGTATGGCGGCGCAGCAGCCCACTCGATCGTGGTCAACCCCTCGGGCGAGAACGTCCACGTCGCCATGAGCACCGGGGGCGTGTACCGCTCGCTCGACGGCGGGGCGTCCTGGGAGGCGCGCAACAAAGGCATCTCCGCCTACTTCATGCCCGATCCCAACCCGGAATTCGGCCAGTGCGTGCACAAGATAGCGGCGGATGCCGCCGTCGAAGGCCGACTTTACGCGCAGAACCACCACGGCGTGTACCGCACCGACGACAATGCCGAGAACTGGGAATCGATAGCGGACGGCCTGCCGGCCGATTTCGGGTTCGTCATGCTGACGCACCCCAGGCGCGCGGGCACGGCCTGGGTTGTTCCCTTGAAGGCCGACGGCGAACGCATCCCGCCGGACGGAAAGCTCGCCGTGCACCGTACGGACGACGCCGGTTCCACGTGGAAGCGCCTGGACGCCGGCCTGCCGCAGTCAGAATTCAATGCCGTGCTCCGTGACGCGGCCAGCGTGGATTCCGCCGAGCCTGCCGGGGTGTACTTCGGAACGCGCGGGGGTGCGGTGTATGCCAGCGCCGACGAAGGCGAAACCTTCGCGGAGGTGGCGTCCCACCTGCCGGATGTGCTGTGCGTCCGCGCCGCCGTTGTGGCCGGGGCCCCGGTCGCTGCCGGGACTGGCGCATGAGGGTGTGCAGTGGCTGAGATCAGCGTGGTCCTTCCCAGCGTCCTCCAGCCGCTCGCCGGCGGGCAGTCCATACTGACTACACCCGCCGACGGGGCGGTGACTGTGGGCCGGTTGCTGGATTCCGTGACCGGGACTTACCCGGTGCTTGCCAGGCGGCTGCGGGACGAGACGGGTGCGCTCCGCCGCTACGTGAATATTTACGTGAACGGTGAGGAGGTCCGGCGTCTGCGCGGCCTGGAAACGGAAGTTTCTGCCGGCCAGGAGGTGCTGATCATCCAGTCCGTGGCCGGCGGCTAGGCAGCTCAGGCGACGCGCCAAACGCTGCATTCGTCCGTATTGATGGCCTTGCGCATGCCCGTGTGATGATCCATGATCCACACGACGCCAATGCCCGGGGCTGTCTCCTGGACGCTGCCGCGGCGGATGATGACGTCGTCATAGCTGGGGCCAACCGACAGGCGGGCCTCGATCTCGTCGCCGCGATGCAGCTGGTCCAGGGCGCGGACCCGGGTGATGTGGGGTTTGGCTTCCTTCAACATGGCGTGGCCTCCTGAGCTGGAGCTGGTGCCTGCAATTGCCGGCACAACCAGTGTGGCGCGGCAATGTTGCGCACGCGTTTCCTGCCCGTTAGCGCCCGGTTAGTTTCCGGCGCCGAGGCGGTTTCCGCGCGCCATCGGGGAGCCTAGGATGACGCCTGCATCCGGTGGCGCATTTCGCCGACGCCGCGAATGTGGGTGACGAGTTCGTCGCCGGGGGCGAGGAAGCGCTGGGGTACTCGGCCGACTCCAACGCCGGGCGGCGTGCCGGTGAAGATGGCGTCCCCGGGGAACAGCGGCGTGACCCTGGACAGGCGGGCAATGATCTCGGGAACCGGGAAGACCATGTCCGAGGTGTTCCCCTTCTGGACCTGTTCGCCGTTGATGGCACAGCCCAGTTCGATGCTGTCCGGGTCCTCGAACTCGTCAGGGGTGACCAGCAGCGGACCAACCGGCCCGAAGCCGGGGAAGGACTTGGCCAGGCTGTACTGCGGCGCCGGTCCCGCGGACTGCATGGTGCGTTCGGACAGGTCCTGCCCGATGGTGATTCCGGCGACGTGGCTCCACGCCCTGTCCGCCGGGATGTGCGACCCGCCGCGTCCGATGACTGCCACGAGCTCGACCTCCCAGTCCACGGTTCCGGGCGGGAGGGTGACGGTGCCGTACGGGCCGGCGAGGGAGCTGGCGAACTTTGTGAAGACGGTGAGGTCCTCGGGCACTGCGAGTGAGGCCTCCGCTGCGTGGGCGGCGTAGTTGAGCCCGATCGCGAAGACCTGCCGCGGCTGGGGCGCCGGGTTGCCGAAGTCCTTGAGCGGGACCTCGGCCACGGGCTTTCCCGGCGTGCTGCCGAGCGAGCGGGCAAACCCGAGGAGCTCATCCCAGCGTTCGTAGCACTCCTGGATGGAAGGACTGAAACGGCCGCGCGACTCCTGCGAAAGGTCGATGACTTCATTGTTCGGCGTGACGAGTGTCAGCCGGTTCGCGATGTTGGCCAGGCGCACCGTTTGTCCTTTGGATGAATGGCTTGGTTGGGTCAGAGATGCCGGGCTAAGGCGGCTACATCGAATGCAGCGCCCGCCGGCAGGTGGATCTCCGGCCCCGGACGGTGTCTGTTGCGGGAGCCTGTCCGGGGCCGGAAGTGTGTGGCTGTTACTGGGCCTTTTCGGGCTTGCCGTCGATCAGGCGGCTGACCTGCCAGGGGTTGGCGTCCTGGAGCGGTGCCGGGCGCAGCTGCTCCGGGAAGTTCTGGTAGGCGACCGGGCGCAGGAACCGGTTGATGGCCAGCGTGCCCACCGAGGTGGTCTTCGAGTCCGAGGTGGCCGGGTAGGGGCCGCCGTGGACCACGGCGTGGCCGACTTCGACGCCGGTGGGCCAGCCGTT
Source organism: Arthrobacter globiformis (assembly GCF_046536215.2). GTDB lineage: Bacteria > Actinomycetota > Actinomycetes > Actinomycetales > Micrococcaceae > Arthrobacter > Arthrobacter globiformis_E. The sequence continues at coordinate 3,173,678 of NZ_CM143421.1, forward strand.
GATGATGATCCTGCCGACCTTGCGCTCCAGGGCGGGGATGAGCGGTGCTGCGGCGGTGTAATCGTCCTCGGCGATGTGCAGGGACGCGGTGAGCTGGCCCTCGAGCAGCCGGGTGGCCCGGACCAGGTCGTCGATGTTCTTGTAGCGGACCACGAGGCTGGCGGCGCCGAAGATTTCCTCGTGCAGGACGGGATTGGACGTGAAGGCGTCCAGGTCGGCACCGAACACGGCCGGGGCGGGCGCGTTTTCGGTCGGGCCCTTCGTTCCGCGGCCGATGAGTTCGACGTCGGCCGCAGCCTCGAGCGCGTTGTGGCCGTGCTCCCAGGCGGAGGCGATGCCGCCGCTGAGCATGGTCTGCCCGGACAGCTGCGTGATCGCGTCGGTGACGGCCGCGGCGAACCTGTTTCCGGCGTCGCCTTCGGGGACGAAGACGAGACCCGGTGAGGTGCAGAGCTGTCCGCTGCTGCCGGTGACCGAGGTGACGTATCCCTGGGCCAGGGTCTCAACGTCCCCGTCCAGGGCGCCGGGGAAAACGTAGACCGGGTTGATGGAGGACATTTCCGCGTAGACCGGGATCGGTTCGGGCCGGGCGGCGGCGGTGCGCATGAGGGCGGTGCCGCCGGCGCGGGATCCGGTGAAGCCGACGGCCTTGATGGCGGGGTCGGCCACGAGGGCCTGGCCGATGCTGGCGCCGGAGCCATAGATCAGGGAGAAGACACCCGGGTGCAGGCCGAGGTCGGCAACGGCCTTGATGATGGCCTGGCCGACGAGCTCGGCGGTGCCGGGGTGGGCGTTGTGGGCCTTGACGATCACCGGGCAGCCGGCAGCAAACGCGGACGCGGTGTCTCCGCCGGCAACGGAGAAGGCCAGCGGGAAGTTGCTGGCACCGAAGACGGCTACGGGGCCGAGCGGGATCTGGCGCTGGCGGATGTCGGCGCGGGGCAGGGGTGCCCTGTCCGGGATCGCCGGGTCGATGCGGACGCCGCGGAAGTCGCCCTGGCGGATGACCTCGGCGAAGAGCCGCAGCTGGCCGGTGGTGCGGACGCGTTCGCCCTGCAGGCGTGCGGCGGGCAGGCCGGTCTCCTGGCCTGCGCGGACGATCAGTTCCTCACCGATGGCCTCGATGTTCTCCGCGATCGCCTCCAGGAACCGGGCGTGCTGCTCCGGTGCGAGGGTGCTGAAGGAGTCGAAGGCGTCGGCGGCCGCGTCGGTGGCCGTCTTGAGCTGCTGCTCGCTGATCAGGGTGTAGGCAGGTTCCAGCTGTTCGTTCGTGGCGGGGTTGAAGCCGTGGGCCGTGCCGCTGGTGCCGGGAACGGTCTCGCCGGCGATGAGGGAATGTCCTTGGAGTGTCATAATGCGCCCTCCTGGGCGGTTGGGAGTGGGGATGGGTGGTTCTGGTGCGGCGGTGCCTGGTTAGGCGTTGCCGGCTCCGAGGTGCCAGATGCCGAGGGCGGAAAGCAGCTCACGCGGGTCCCAGACCACCCATTCCTCGGCGAGTTTGTCGCCGTCGAAACGGAGGAAGGATGCGCCGGTCACGGCGATGCTGCGGCCGGTGGCGGGGACGTCCATGAACTCGCCGGTGTGGGTGCCGGTGGTCTGCCAGTGCACGGCCACCTTGGGGCCGTCCTCGATGATTTCCAGGATTTCGGTGCTGGAGTCCGGGAAGGCGGTGTGCATCGCCTCGATGGTCTTGCGGAGGCTGGCGTAGTCCTCGGCCCCGGTTTTGGAGCGCCGGACGTAGCCCGGTGCGAGGAGCTGCTCGAACGCGGCCAGGTCCCCGTCGCCCCAGGCGCCGTTCCAGGCCTTAAGAATGGTGTCGCGGCGGCTCATGATGCGCTCCTTGCAGGTTCGGTTTCCGGTGCCGCAGGCGCGGCCGGCACAGGTGCCGGGATTTCGATGGGCAGGTACTGGCCGAACTTTCCGCCCCTGAACAGCAGGGCGTCGCCGCTTCCCTCTTCCATGTTGGTCACGGAGCCGACCACCATGTAGTGGTCGCCGACGACGACTTCGGCGGTGACGACGCAGTCGATGTAGGCGGTTGCACCGTTCAGGTGCGGGGTGCCGAGGGGGCCGGTGGAGCAGGGCAGGCCCTCGAACTTCTCCGGTCCCTTGCGGGACAGCGACCTGCAGATGGTGATCTGGTCGTCGGAGAGGATGTTCGCGGTGAATCTCTGGAGCTTGCGCAGCTTCGGCCAGCTGGAGGAGGACTTGTCCACGCAGAACATGACCAGCGGCGGCTCGAGTGACAGGGACTGGAAGGTGCCGACGACGAGACCGAGCTTCTCGTCGTCGTCGTTGACGCCGGTGATGGCCGTGACGCCGGTGGGCAGCTTGCCCAGGATCTGGCGGTACAGGGCGGGAGTGATGTCGGCCACGGGAGTGGCGGCCGGGGTGGGGGTGATATCCATGTCAGTGGTCCTTGATCAAGTGAATTGGATCAGGTGGAGTGAATCAGGCGGTTTCGCGGAAGCTGCCGAAGCGGCCGCCGTGGAAAATGAGCGGAGCGGATGCCCCCTCAGCGGGGGTCATGGCCAGCACGCTGGCGATGACGACGACGTGGTCCCCTGCGGTGAACTGCTGCTCGACGCGGCAGTCGAACCACGCAAGGGAGCCGTGCAGGTGCGGGGTGCCCCACGCGGATTCCGACCAGGCTACGCTGCTGAGCTTCTCCTCGCCCTTGGCGGAGAGCGCGCGGCAGACCTGCTGCTGGTCCGCGGCGAGGAGGCTGACGCTGAAGGTCCCCGCTTCGGAGATCCTGGGCCAGCTGGTGGAGGAGTGCATCACGCTGAACGTCACCAGTGCCGGTTCCACGGACAGTGAGGCGAACGTTCCCACGATCATGCCGTTCTGGGCCCCGGTCACGGGATCGGTGGAGCAGATCGCGGCAACCCCGGTGGGCAGGTGCCGCATGACGGCGCGGTAGGTGTCGGAATCGATCCGGCGGCCTTCCAGTACGGGAGCGGTCATGACAGTGCTTTCCCTTCTGCGCGCAGCTCGGTGTGGATGTTGCGGCCGGCGCGGAGGCCGGACTCGATGGCGCCGTCGAAGAAACCGGCCCAGATGTTCGCGGTGTCGCTGCTGGCGAAGTGCAGTGCGCCTTCGCTGGCCTGCTGTGCGGCGTGGTACTTGGTGAGCTGGCCGGGGCGCTGGATCTGCCAGGTTTCCTCGGCGTAGGGGTCTTCGCCCCACTTGTGGCCGGTGACTTCGAGGACTTCCAGGTCGTCGCGCCAGACCTTGATGGCTTCCTGGACCTGGACGGGGTCGGTGACGTCGATGCGGTTCGCGTCGGCTCCGAAGCCGACCAGCACGGCGTCGTCTTCCCCGACGAACTCGGTGCGGATCACGGAGAGCGGCTTGTCCTGGGCGGAGTAGGCGAAGAACGGCTTGATGGGTCCCTTGACCCGGATCCAGGCCTTGACGCCCTGGGACGCGGTCTTTTCCCGGCTGGGGGCGAGCTTGCCCTCGGACAGGGCGGGCTCGACGTCGAGCTTGTGCAGAATGTTCTGCGACAGGGTGATGACCACCTTCCTGGCCTGGATTTCCTGGCCGTCGCCGTAGGTGACGGTGGCGCCGTCGGCGTCGTGCCGGACGGAGGTGACCGGGGCGTTGAGCCGGATGTCGGCGGTGCTGTCCCCGGCGATGGCGTTGACCAGTCCGTCGTTGCCGTCCTTCAGGCGGTAGATGGCGGAGGCCTCGTGCATCAGGTGCCAGTGGCCGGAGGAGCCGGCGGTCCAGCGCAGGGCATTGACGTAGGCGCACTGGTCCAGGGGTGCGTTGAAGTGGCCCACCCAGGCGGCTTCGTTGGCGTTCCGCTCGTCCTCGGAGAGGTCCAGCTTGTCCAGCATTTCCTGCAGGTTGTACTGGTCCACCTCGGCCAGGTTCTCCACGGTCAGCGGCGCGTCCGGGCGGGGCAGCCACTTGACGGTGTCCTCCAGCAGCCGGGTCATGCCAGGATCGATGAGCTTCATGAAGTCATCCAGGTTGCCCCGGCGCACCTCGTCGCCGGCGAGCCAGTAGGTTTCCTCCGAGCGGGGGCCGCGGGAGACCTCCAGACCGTAGCGGGTGACCTCGGCCCAGACGTGGGGCTGGGTCCAGTGCAGCCAGTTGCCGCCGAGCTCCAGGTTCTGGCCGAGGCGGCGCTCGGTGTACAGGCGGCCGCCAAGACGGTTCTGGGCTTCCAGGACAACCACGCTGTGGCCGCGGTTGCTCAGTTCACGGGCGGTGACGAGGCCGGCAAGACCGGCACCGATGACGACGACGTCTGTCTGTTCAGTCATTGAAGTATCTCCGTTGATGGTTCGTTGATGGGTGGCGGCGCTTAGCGGGCGGCCTGGCTGAGGTTCGCGGCCCGCTGCGCGGTGGCGGGGTGGCCGTCCAGCGTGTATTTCTGCCCGAAGAGCTTTTCGCGCAGGGTCACCGGCTCCTGGTCCTCCGGGCGTGCCGGGGCAACAATGCCCTGGGCGCGGAGTTCCGGCAGTGCCAGTTCGATGAAGTCCTCCCAGCCGCCGGGCTTGGTGACGTAGCTGAGGTTGACGCCGTCGATGTCGGCCTCGTCGCGCCAGCGGCGCAGCTCGGCGGCCACCGTCTCCGGGGAGCCGACGATTGTGGAACCGGTGCCGCCGACGGCGAGGAATTCCGCGATTTGGCGCGGGGTCCAGTCCCGGTCCGGGTCGGCCTTGGAGAACATGTCCACCATGGACTGGCCCGCCTTGGTTCCGACGGAAGCCAGGGGGGTGTCGAGGTCGTATTCGGACATGTCGATGCCGGTCCAGCCGCTGAGGCGGGCCAGGATCGCGTCGACCGGGGCCAGGTCCACGGCCTTCTGGTACTTGGCCTGGGCTTCTTCGTCGGTGGGGGCGACGATGACGGTAAGGAGGATGACGATCTTGACGTCCCGGGGGTCGCGGCCGGCGTCGGCCACTGCCTGGCGGAGCTTGGCGACGGTGCGCTTGGCGCCCTCTACCGAGGTGGACTGGATGAAGACGGCTTCGGCGTGCTTGCCGCCGAATTCCATGCCCCTGGAGGACGAGCCGGCCTGGAACAGCACCGGGGTGCGCTGCGGGGACGGCTCGCACAGGTGGAAACCGGGGACGGTGAAGTACTTGCCGGCGTGGTTGATCGGGTGGACCTTCGCCGGGTCGATGTAGGTTGCCGAGTCGGCGTCCCGGACCACGGAGTCCTCCTCGTAGGAGCTTTCCCAGAGCTTGTAGACGACCTCCATGTACTCGTCGGCCATGTCGTAGCGCTCCTCGGGGGAGAGCTGCTGTTCCTTGCCCAGGTTGCGGGCGGCCGCCTCGGAGTACGAGGTCACGATGTTCCAGCCCACGCGGCCGCCGGTGAGGTGGTCCAGGCTGCTGAACTTGCGGGCCAGCAGGTAGGGCGGCTCGTAGGTGGCCGAGCAGGTCACCCCGAAGGTGAGGTGCTTCGTCACCGCGGCCATGCCGCTGATCAGCACCGTCGGGTCGTTGATCGGCACCTGGGCTGCGTCGCGCAGCGCGGCATCAGCGTTGCCGCGGAAGACGTCGTGGTAGCCGACGTTGTCCGCGAAGAAGATCCCGTCGAAGCCGGCCTTCTCGAGCATCTGTGCGACGCCGGTCCAGTACTGCAGATCGGTGTATCGGTGGCCCTGGTCCCCTTCAGCGCGCCACGTACCCGAGGTCAGGTGGGTGGGGGAGAAGACGTCGAAGGCGAAAAGGCTCAGAGGTTCATTTTTCATGGCAGCGGTGCTTCCTTGGACTCGTGCCGGACTAGGCGACAACTTTGGGGCTGACGTTCATAAACTGAACACTGCGTTCAATTTAAGATGTTAGCCAGCTCACTGTCAAGGGTGCGCTTATTGGGCGGGAAGATTACGCGCGGGCTATTGACACCGAATGTGGCGCATGCCATATTTTTGACCACGACGTTCGAAAGATGAACGAACTGATTGTGGCTCTCTTCAGCCTTCCCCCCAAACAGCCGCCGTGCTGACACCGCCGGCGTCCGCTCCCCTTCGATTTTTACGATCTACAAGGAAGTCCATCGTGAATACACCTGTTACACCCGCCCCCGGGCCGTCGCTGCAGTCGCCGGCCGTTGAGGATCCGCAGAAGAAGCGGTTCCTGTACAAGCTCAGCGGAGTCATCGCCGGCGGCATGTTCATCGACGGGTTCATCCTGGGCGGCATCGGGCTCGTCATGCCGGCGCTGACGTCGGACCTGAGCCTGTCGGCCACCTGGCAGGGCCTGATTGGCGCCTCGGCCCTGATCGGCATCTTCTTCGGCGGCCCCATCGGCGGGTACCTGGCCGACAAGATCGGCCGCAAGCCGATGTTCATCGTGGACCTGGCCATCTTCCTGGCCGGCTCGGCCGCGCAGTTCTTCGTCGCGGACGCCTGGCAGCTGTTCATCATCCGGCTGCTCATGGGCATGGCGATCGGCGCCGACTACGCCATCGGCTGGCCCCTCCTGGTCGAGTTTTCCCCGGCCCGGCTGCGCGGCAAGCTCATGGCCTTCCAGGAAGTCGCGTGGTACGTCGGCTACCTGATCTCCTACGCGGTGGGCTACTACCTGTCCACAGCCATCCACGCGGACTGGCGCATCATCCTGGGCATGAGCACGGTTCCGTCCCTGATCGTCTTCCTGCTCCGGCTGGGTTCCCCCGAATCCCCGCGCTGGCTCATCAGCAAGGGGCGGACCGAGGAGGGGCTCGCCATTGCCCAGCAGTACATGGAGGAAGCCGACGTCCGGGACCTCGCGTTTGAGAAGCCGGAGCGCCCCAACTTCGGCAAGCTCTTCTCCCCGCAGTACCGCAACTCCACGATCTTCGTCTGCATGTACTGGGTCTGCAATGTAACCCCCTACTTCGCTATCGCCACCTTCGCACCCATCGTGCTGGAAAGCCTCGGTGTTGAGGACGGCCTGGCCGGGGCGCTGCTGCTCAACGGCGTGGTGGTGGCCGGTTCCCTGGCTGCGATGTTCCTCATTGAACGCGTCGGCCGCCGCAAACTGTCCATCCCGCCGATGTGGATCGCCGCCGTCGCCCTGGTGATCATCGGCCTGTTCTCCCACGTCTCGCCGCTGGTCATCCTGGTCTGCTTCATCGCCTTCTCCTTCTTCAACGCCATTTCCACGGCCCTGACCGGCGTGTACCCCGGCGAGGTCTTCCCCACGGAAATCCGCGGCGCCGGCGTCGGCTTTGCCACGGCGTTCTCACGGATCGGTGCCGCGGCCGGAACGTTCATCCTGCCGATGTCGGTCGACGGCCTGGGCGTGGGAACCACCATGCTGATCGCCGCCGGCATCTGTGTGGTGGGTGCGGTCATCTCGCAGTACCTCGCTCCGGAAACCAAGGGCCTGAGCCTGAGCGACACCTCGGCGCCGCAGGGCAAAGCATTGGTGCGGTAGTCCCAAACCAACAGGACACTCGCGCGAACTGGCAGCTGATGCCCTCTCGGAGAGATTTTGAGGGCAACAGCTGCCAGTTCGCGGGACGCACCTGGGTGCGTGGGTCAGCTTCCGCGATCCTGCCCGAGGACTGACCGCCCCGATGGTCATGAGCTAAGCAACCACCGGCGGGGTCCTCCTGGTCCCCTGAGCCCTGGGCTGAGCCGTTGAGCCGTGGGTGAACGCCCCGTTCGCTACTTGAAAAGCGCATAGGATGGATGGGGACAGCACGGGCTTCGGACCGTGAGCGAACGCGAACCGGGAGCAGATATGGCGGCGGGACGAAGCGCAGCAGAAGCAGACGACGCACAAGGAACCGAGGCGGCAGCTGCCGATGAATCGGTGGACCTGACCAACAAGTCCGTCATTAAGGCGACCGTCCTTTTGAGTGAACTGGGCCGCCACCGGCAGGGCATCACCGTCACAGAGCTGGCCCAGGCAGTGGGCATGACCCGCCCGACCGCCTTCCGGCTGCTCCTGAGCCTTGAGCAGACGGGCTTTGTGGACCGCGTGGACAACCGCTATCTGCTGGGCTGGCAGATGGCCAAGCTGGGCAGGCTGGCCGACCCTTACACGGGTGCTGTAGCCAGGATCCAGCCGATCCTGGACGAATACGCCGCGAAGCTCAAGGAGACGATGAGCTTTGCCATGGTCCGGAGTGAAACGTCTTACGACGTGATCGCCGAAGCCTCGGGCTCCCGCTACCTGAACGCTACCCACCTGTACGTCGGCGGGAACTACCCCGCCCATGCCAGTGCCACCGGAAAGCTGCTGCTGTCTGAACTCAGCGACGACGGAATTGCGGCGTCATTGCCCGAAAAGCTGGAGTCCTACACCGCCCGTACCATCACGAGCCGGAAGGCGCTCCTGCAGGAGATCCGCCAGGTCCGCCAACAGGGCTATGCAGTCATCGATGAGGAGCTTGAAGAGGGCCTTTTCGCCGTCGCCTATCCGGTGCGTGACAGTTCAAACGGACTGATCGGCGTGCTCGCTGCCCAGGGACCCGTGCAGCGGTTCAGGTCGGACAAGCTGCCCGGAGTTGTCGACCAGCTCCACAAGGCCGCCGACGAGGTGGCGAAGGCCCTCTCCTAGGGCTTCGCTGCCGGTCATCAGCGCCGTGTCGCGGCTCTCAGCTGACCGCCTAGGGGCTTAGTTGCCAGCCATCGCGATCAGGTGTTCGCGCGACGGGTACTTCCATTCCACGTACCGGACCGGGACTCCCGCGCGTTCGGCCACCACGCCGTGCGTGACGCCGTCCGGGCCCTCGCTGCTGCTCACTTCTGTGATGCAGGCGATCAGGGCTGCGGTGCGCCGTTCATCGCGTTCACGGAGGATTTCCGCGACCATCTTGGGGGTCTTGCGCCTTGCCTTCTGGCGCCAGTGAGTCATGTCGTACCTCTGCGTGGCGCTTAGGACGCGTCGGGGCCTTCAACGTACAGGCCTGCCCACGGGGTGCAGGTCAATACGTCGGGGCCCATGGACTGCCGGATCGCGGCGCCCGCGGCGCCCGCGGCGCCTGCCCGCCTGCGCCCGCCGACGGTGGGCCCGGTGGCGGGACGGGCGAACGCGATGAGAAGGATGCGGTGAACGGTGCTCATGGTGGGCTCCTCGCGGGTGCTGGGGGAACCAGGGTTCCCGTAGGTTTCGGATACCGGTGAGCCGCCTTTGGCCATCCGGGATAGTTGCAGATCTAAAGTTTTGAACGCTACGTTCATTTTATGAACGTAGCTCCATTGTGGCCCCTGTCACGGCATTTTGCAAGGGGGCAGTTGCGGCGTCCGCGGCGGTAGTTCCGGGCGGTGGTGGGCTTGACGGTGAAGTGGATCACTTCTTATGCTGAACGCCACGTTCATTGAATGAACGTCTGATATGCACCCTTACCCCCTATCCCCGGACCAGGAACATGCGCTTACATACGGATACGCCAGCCCGCCACACAACCCGCCTGCCCGTCGCGCCAGTGCCCGACTGGTCCAAGCTTTCGCGGGATGATGCCGTCAGGGTGCTTCTGCGCGACGGCAGGATCATCTCGGGGCAAATCGACATGATCGCCGTGGACCGCAGTGTCTTTTGGGTGATCCAGTCGGCCGGCCGGGGAAGGGTCATGATCTGCAGTTCCGACAGGCCCGTGGTGGTCCGGGCCGCGACGTCGGACAGCGCGCGCTAGCCACCCCGGAAATGCTTCCTCGGCGGCGGCCGTAACTATTGCGCCGGAAGGTGAGCCGTGCCACAATGACTATACGTTCATAAAATGAACGTCACGTTCAATATATAACTGTTCAGGTCTCGATGAACTTCAGATCCGGTTCAGCTTCAGACAAAGACGTCGGCCGGTACGCGGAAGTACCGGCCCGCAAGGCAGAAGGGAAGGAACCATGTCCATCTCAGTAGGTCACCGGGCAATTGCCAGTGCATTCGGCTGGGGACACGGCCACGCCCAGCGGGCCGCCGGGCCGCTGCCCGCCGAGCCCCTGACCGTCACAGACAGTCCGGGCGCAGAAGTGGCCGCCCCGACGGCGGCGGTACAGACCGCCGTCGAGCCTGGAGCGCTGGTGTGCTCCCCCTGGGAAGGCCTCTACCTGGCACAGGCCCACCCGGTCACGGCACGCGGGAACAAGGGCGCGACGCGCCAGCAGTTGGACTCGTTCCTCAACAGCCTGATGTACGGCGAGTAAGCACAGGCCAGCGCCATGACTGCCATTCTTTACGCCGAAGCTGCCCGCGACGCGTCATCCACAGCAGAAACCGCCGAGGATTGCGACGCGAACATTTGCTTCTACTGCGCCGGCCCGGAAACGGACTGAGCATGGGCCAGGCCGGGCACTTCCCCCAAGCCAATCCATTGAGCCAGTCCATTGAGCGGGTCCATTGAGTCAGGCCATTGACCGCGGATTCTTCTGGAACAAGACTTTCAGTGGGCCAGCAGCCCGCCACCGTCGACCAGGAGGAGCCAGCGATGACCACGCAGGAAACCGAGGCAGAGACGCCCTACCGGGCCGGCAGGGAGTGGTTTAAGAGTGCGGTGGTGTACCAGATCTATCCGCGCAGCTTCGCTGACTCGGACGGCGACGGCATCGGTGACCTGCGCGGGATCATCGGCAAGCTGGACTACCTGCAGAAGCTGGGGGTCGACGTCGTCTGGCTGTCCCCGGTGTACCGCTCACCGCAGGATGACAACGGCTACGACATCAGCGACTACCGCGACATCGACCCGGTGTTCGGCGAGCTGGAAACCCTCGACGAACTGCTGGACGGCCTGCACTCGCGGGACATGAAGCTGGTGATGGACCTCGTGGTGAACCACACCTCGGACGAGCACCCGTGGTTCGTGGAATCCCGTTCCAGCAAGGACAACCCCAAGCGGGACTGGTACTGGTGGCGGCCGCCGCGTGAGGGCGCTGAGCCCGGAACGCCTGAGCCCGGAACACCGGGCGCAGAACCCAACAACTGGGGCTCAGCCTTCTCGGGCCCGGCCTGGGAATACGACGCGGAGACAGGTGAGTACTACCTGCACCTGTTCTCCCGCAAGCAGCCGGACCTCAACTGGGAAAACACCGAGGTGCGGGCCGCCGTGTACGACATGATGAACTGGTGGCTGGACCGCGGCGTGGACGGCTTTCGGATGGACGTCATCAACTTCATCTCCAAACAGCAGTCGCTGCCCGACGGTCCGCAGGCCGAAGGCATGCTCTACGGCGACGGCGGCCCGCACTTCATCTGCGGCCCGCGCATCCACGAGTTCCTGCAGGAGATGCACGAGGAAGTCTTCGCGGGCCGGGACAAGGACCTGCTGACCGTGGGCGAGATGCCGGGCGTCACCGTCGGGGACGCGGCGCTGTTCACGGATCCCGCCCGCCGCGAGGTGGACATGGTGTTCCAGTTCGAGCACGTGGCGCTGGACCAGGAGGGCGGCAACAAGTGGCGGCCCAAGAAGCTGCTGCTCACCGACCTGAAGAAGTCCCTGGGGCGCTGGCAGGAAGGGCTCGCGGAACGCGGCTGGAACAGCCTCTACTGGGGAAACCATGACCAGGCCCGTGCCGTTTCACGGTTCGGCGATGACGGCCGGTACCGGGAACTGTCGGCGAAGATGCTGGCCGCTGTCCTGCACCTGCACCGCGGCACGCCGTACGTTTACCAGGGCGAAGAGCTGGGCATGACCAACATGGCGTTCGGCGCCATCAGCGACTACCGCGACATCGAAGTCCTCAACCACCACCGCGAAGCCACCACGCACCTGGGCCACACCGACGCCGAGGTCCTCGCCGCCCTGGCGCCGTTGAACCGGGACAACGCCCGTACACCCGTGCAGTGGGACGCCAGCCGGCATGGCGGCTTCACCACCGGGGCGCCCTGGATCGCCGTGAACCCGAACGCCAACACCATCAACGCCGCCGCCCAGGTTGACGACCCCGGGTCCGTCTTCAGCTTCTACCGCAAGGTCATCGCCCTCCGGCACTCGGACCCCGTGGTCGCCTACGGTGACTTCGGCATGCTGCTGCCCGACGACGAACACGTCTACGCGTTCACACGCTCCCTTCCGGAGGCGGAACTGCTGGTGCTGGCCAACTTTTCGGGGACCGGCCGGACGGCCGCGCTCGACGGCGGTACCTGGGTCGGGGGAACGCCGGACCTGGTGCTGGGCAACTATCCGCCCGACACGGACACCGGCGCCGACGCCGGCGAACGCCAGCCGTTCGCCCTGCGCCCGTGGGAGGTGAAAGTGTTTCGCCGCAGCCTGCAGTAGGGGCCCGGCCGGGCCGGCAGGGGATCTCTGAAGTCAGGGTGCCAGCCGGTCACCGGGCCGGTGGACCCGGAACCAGCGGTAGCCGTACCGTCCCAGCTCAACGGTGAACCCGCCGTCGGCCTCCAACGGAACGTTCCCGCCGTCGAACAGGTCCAGCAGGATCGCGTCCCGGAACGCCCGTGGCGGGCTGTCCCCGGACCCGACGTTCGCGGCAACCTTGACCGGCGCGTCGCCGAAGTTGTGCAGCAGCACCACGGTGGCCTCCGACGAGCTGCAGCGGTGCGCAAACACGGCCGGCTCGGGCTGTTCGAGGACGGCGAACTCGCCCCAGCCCAGCTCCGGCGATTCGCGGTACCGCTGGATCAGGGTGGCCATGAAGTTCCAGAGTGACTCCGGATCCCGTTTGGCGCCGGCCGCGTTGACCTTCTCCGGGCCGTACTCGCCGCGGGGCAGCGGGACCACCAGATCGGACACCTTGGCACTGGAGAAGCCGCCGTTCTTTTCGTCGTTCCACTGCATGGGCGTGCGGACGGCGGCGCGGCCCTTCTGCCGCAGGTCCTCGCCCATGCCGATCTCCTCGCCGTAGAAGAGCACCGGCGTGCCCGGCAGCGAGAACATCAGCGAGTAGACCATCCGGATCCGGTCGGCATCGCCGTCCAGCATCGGCGGCAACCGGCGCCGCAGCCCCCTGCCGTAGAGCTGCATGTTCTTGTCCGGTCCGAACGCGGCGAACACCTCCTCGCGTTCGCCGTCGCTGAGCTTGTCCAGCGTGAGCTCGTCATGGTTGCGCACGAACATCGCCCAGTGGTTGTCGGGATGGAGCCGCGGACGCGTCTTCAGCGTTTCGGCCAGCGGCCGGGCGTCCTGCCTGGCGAGCGACAGGTAGATGTGCTGCATGGACATGAAGTCGAACTGCATGTTCAGCTCGTTGCCTTCGGCGCCGCCGAAATACTCCAGCTGGTCCTTGTACGGCAGGTTCACCTCGCCCAGCAGCACCGCGCCGCCGTTGCGCCGGTTGACGAAGCTGCGCAGGGCGCTGAGGTAGTCGTGCGGGTTGATGTTGGCGGCCTCGTCCTTGGGCGCGCCGCGGGTCTCCAGGAAAAACGGCACGGCATCCAGCCGGAAGCCGTCCAGCCCGAGCTCCAGCCAGAGGCCCATGGCCTTGGCGATCTCGTTGCGGACCTTGGGGTTGGTGACGTTGAGGTCCGGCTGGTGCTCCATGAACATGTGCAGGTACCACTCGCCGGTGGCGTCATCCTGGGTCCAGATGGAGGTCTGCTCGCCCGGGAACACCACCTCGGAGGACGTGTCCGGCGGCGGATCGCTGCGCCAGACGTAGTAGTCCCGGTACGGGTTGTCCACGGATTTGCGGGCCTCCACGAACCAGGGGTGCTGGTTGGAGGTGTGGTTGACCACGAAGTCCGCGATCACCCGGATGCCGCGGTCCTTCGCGGTGCGGATGAACTCCACAAAGTCGCCCAGCGTGCCCAGCCGGCGGTCGACGTCGAAAAAGTCGGTCACGTCGTAGCCGTCGTCCCGGTCCGGTGACGGATAGAAGGGCATGAGCCAGATGCAGTTCACGCCCAGCGCGGCCAGGTAGTCCACACGCTGGGTCAGGCCGCTGAAGTCCCCGGTGCCGTCGCCGTCGTGGTCAAAGAACGTCTCCACGTCCAGGCAGTAGACGACCGCGGTTTTCCACCACAGGTCCGATGTCTCCGCGATGTTCATGCCACGGGCACCTTCCGCAGCTGCGGCAGGACGCTGTCCGCGAAGGCGTCGATGAACGGCGCCTGCTCCTGCCCCACGAAGTGGAGGTACAGCTCGTCGAAGCCAAGGTCCAGGTACTCGCCCAGCCACTGCACGTGGCGGTCCAGACTGGCGGAGATGTTCACCGACTTCCGGACCTGGGCTTCCCCGACGTCGGTGCTGACGCCGTCGAAGTGCGCCGCCGTCGGCAGGTCCCAGGGGATGGGCGGGGCGAAGACGTTCGAACGCCACTGGTCCAGGGCAATGGCGACCGCGTCCTCCTCCTGGGGAGCCCAGGACAGGTGGATCTGCAGCACGGCCTTCCCCTTGCCGCCCCCGGCCCGGTACGCCGCCAGCATTTCGGTGAGTTTTTCGGCCGGCTGGTTCACCGTGACGAGGCCGTCAGCCCACCCGGCGGCGCGGCGGGCCGTCTCCACGCTGATGGCCGGCGCAATCAGCGGCGGCGGGGGCTCGGGCACATCCCAGATCCGGGCCTGCTCCACGGTGACGAGGCCGTGGTGGGTCACCTCCTCGCCCGCGTGCAGCCGGCGGATGACATCCACGCACTCCTCCAGCCGCTGCTGCCGGGTTTCCTTCAGAGGCCAGGGATCGCCGGTGACGTGCTCGTTCATGTTCTCGCCGCTGCCCGGCGCCATCCAGAACCGGCCGGGAAACATGGATGCCAGGGTGGCCGAGGCGTGGCCGATGATGGCCGGGTGGTACCGCTGGCCCGGCGCGGTGACCACGCCGAAGCGCAGGCCGGTGGTGGCCAGGGCAGCCCCGAGCCAGGACCACGCGAAGCCCGAGTGCCCCTGCCGCGCCGACCACGGTTCGATGTGGTCCGAGCACATGGCGGCGTCGAAGCCCGCCTCCTCGGCGAGCCGGACGTCCTTCAGGAGCTGGCCGGGGCTGATCTGTTCATGCGATGCGTGGAAACCGATAGCTGCCATCGTTGAACGTCTACCGGCGGGCGGGGGCCGTGTCGAGGGCGGCGTGTTCGGGGGGGTGGCCCTGCGGAGGCGCGCCGGGCCATGGGGGTGGCGTCCGGCAGGGTCCCGGGCAAGAATGGGGCCTATGCAGCTGCCGGTCATGCCCCCTGTCGCCCCCATGCTGGCCAAGTCGGTCGGTGCCATCCCCGAAGGCCGCCTGAGCTACGAGCCGAAGTGGGACGGATTCCGCTCCATCATCTTCCGCGACGGCGACGACGTGGAGATCGGCAGCCGCAACGAGAAACCGATGACGCGCTACTTCCCGGAGCTCGTGGAGGCACTGAAGGCCAACCTGCCGCCCAAATGCGTGATCGACGGCGAGATCGTCCTGGTGGGCGCGTCCGGGGACCGGCTGGACTTCGACGCCCTGCAGCAGCGGATCCACCCCGCGGCCAGCAGGGTCAAGATGCTCTCCGAACAGACGCCGGCCAAGTTCGTGGCCTTCGACCTGCTGGCCCTCGGAGACGAGGATTTCAGCGGCCGTCCCTTCGCCGAGCGGCGGGCGGCCCTGGAGCGGGCCTTCGCCTCCGCCGGCGCCCCGGTCCATCTGACCGCCGCCACGCAGGACCCGGAACTGGCCGGAAAGTGGTTCCACCAGTTCGAGGGCGCCGGTCTGGACGGGATCATTGCCAAGCCGCTGGACGGTCCGTACCAGCCGGACAAGCGCGTGATGTTCAAGATCAAGCACGAACGGACCGCCGACTGCGTCCTGGCCGGCTACCGCGTCCACAAGAGCGGCCCTGACGCGATCGGCTCGCTGCTGCTGGGCCTGTACAAGCCCGGCGGTGAACTCGCCAGCGTGGGCGTCGTTGGCGCGTTCCCGATGAAGCGGCGCAAGGAGCTTTTCGAGGAACTCCAGCCCTTGGTGACCAGTTTCGAGGAGCACCCGTGGGCCTGGGCCAAGCAGGAGGAAGGCAACCGCACACCCCGCAACGCGGAGGGCAGCCGGTGGAGCGCGGGCAAGGACCTGTCCTTCACGCCGCTGCGGCCGGAACGGGTGCTGGAAGTGAAGTACGACCACATGGAGGGCGAGCGGTTCCGTCACACTGCCCAGTTCGTTCGCTGGCGGCCGGACCGTGACCCGGAGTCCTGCACCTACGAACAGCTCGATGAGCCGGTGAAGTTCGACCTCGCCGAGGTGCTCGCCACCTGAGGGGCGGCCCGCCGTCGTGACCTTCTTTCAAACTAAATTTCCCCAAAACGGCGCGACCCGCCGTGCTGTGACCCGGTTCGGGGGGCAAACCGGGTCACGACGGCGGGACGCACCGTGTTGAGCTACTTAAGGCCGAGCTCCCTGGTGGGAACCTTGAAGGTCTCCTTGGCCGTGAGGGCCGAGACGGCGGCGATAACGCAGATGACCGCGGTGAAGATGCTGATCTGCACCCAGCCGCCGGGCTTGATGCCGCCCATGGCCGCGACGATGGCCGGGGCGAAGCCGGCCATGAGGAAGCCAAGCTGCGTGCCGATGGCCAGGCCGGAGAACCGAACCTTGGTGCTGAACATCTCGGCGTAGAAGGACGGCCAGACGGCGTTCGCGGCTGCGTAGCCGCAGGAGAAGAAGGCGATGGCGGCCAGGAACATCAGCGGCACGTTGCCGGACTCGAGGCTCAGCAGGAACAGCGGGGCCAGGGCCGCGCTGGACAGGGCACCGTAGATGTAGACCGGCTTCCGGCCGATCCGGTCGGCCAGCTTGCCGAAGAGCGGCTGGGTGCCCAGGGCGACGAGGTTGGCGCCGACCACGAGCCAGAGGGTGATGGTGCCGTCCACGCCGGCGACGGTCTTGGCGTAGCTGATGGCGAGGGTCCCGAACACGGTGGAGACGGCGGCAATGAAGGCGCAGCAGATGACGCGGAGGACATCGCGCCAGTGGGCCTTGAGCAGGTCGGCGACGGGGAGCTTGGCGATCTGGGCCGACTTCTGGGCTGCCTCGAAGGCCGGCGGCTCGTGCAGGGAACGGCGGATGAAGAACGCGATCATGACAACCACGGCGCTGAGCCAGAAGGGGACCCGCCAGCCGATGCCGTACTTGATCTCATCGGGCAGGGCGAGGACCGGAATGAAGACGAGCGCGGCCAGGATCTGGCCTCCCTGCGTGCCGGTCAGGGTCCACGAGGTGAAGAAGGAGCGCTGGTTGTCCGGAGCGTGCTCCAGGGTCATGGAGGATGCGCCGGCCTGTTCACCGGCAGCCGAGAGGCCCTGGCAGAGGCGGGCCAGCACCAGCAGCGCCGGAGCCCACCAGCCCACGGTGTTGAAGTCCGGCAGGCAGCCGATCAGGAAGGTGGAGGCACCCATGAGGACCAGGGTGAACATCAGGACCTTGCGCCGGCCCACCCGGTCACCGAAGTGGCCCAGGATGACGGCGCCGACGGGCCGTGCGATGTAAGCGAAACCAAACGTCGCGAAGGACATGATGGCGGCATTGGCGTCCGCGTCAGGGAAAAACACGTGCGGGAAGATCAGGGCGGCTGCCGAGCCGAAGATAAAGAAGTCGTAATACTCGACGGCGCTGCCGAGGAAGCTGGCAAGGGCTGCCTTCTTCGGTGTCCCGGCCGGGGCAACAGTGCCCGGCGCGGCGGACGGGATGGTCTGGCTCATGGTGTTCCTTCAGGGGGACGACGTTGTCGCGGGATAAATCGGGGGATCGCGGGCCGCCGTCCGGGTGGGGGAGGGGCGGTTGGGGGTCCCTGGGGAGACCCGGAGCTCAGTAGCCACATGGTGAGAGCTACCTGTGCGATACAGCAATGATGGCTGTGAGGACAGTCACCTGTCAAGAAACCTGCTCACGATCTAGAAATAGCTCTCACATTGTGGCAACATCGAGCTATGAGTGTGAAGGAAGCCACAGGCGAAGACGCCTCCCCAGAGACCCCCGCTGACCCAGCAGCCCCTGCTGAAGCAGTAGCCCCCGAAGTCGCAAAGCCCGCCAAGGGGGAGTCCCGCACCGACATGGTGGGCAAGGCCCTGGGCCTGCTGGTGCTGCTGGGGGATGAGCCCCGCGGCGCCAGCGCTGCGGAGATCTCGCGCCGCGCGGACTTGCCCTTCAGCACCACCTACCGGCTCCTCGGCTCGCTCACCCGCGACGGTTTTGTGGACTACGAGCCGGATGGCCGCCGCTATCACCTGGGCCTCCGCATCTTCCAGCTGGGCCAGGCGGTCTCCAACCACCACGGTTTCGCCGGCACCGCGCTGCCTGTCCTGCGCAAGGTTACTGAGCAGACGGGCGAGGCCACCATCCTGTCTGTCCGGGACGGCATCCACCACCTCACCGTGAACAAGGTGGACGGTCCGCAGACTTTCCGTGTGACCAGTGACCCCGGCTTTCTCGGTGCGCTCCACACCACCTCGGTCGGCAAGGCGCTCGTGGCGTTCGCTGAGGATGAGGACCGGGAAAGGCTGCTGGAGGAGCTTCCGCTGGAGCCGCTGACCAGCCTGTCCATCACCGACCGGGACGCCTTCCGCGCCGAAATCGAGAAAGTCCGGCGGCAGGGCTACGCGGTGATGGATGAGGAAAATGAGCTCGGCATGCGGGCCATTGCCGTGCCGGTCTTCAACTCCCAGGGCATTGCCTTTGCCTCCCTGGCCACGGCCGCTCCGGTTTTCCGGCTCAGTATGGAGGCGATGGAAGCGCTGGTCCCCCTCCTGCAGGCCGCCGCCGTCGAGCTTTCCGCCCGTCTGCCCCAGCGCTGAACCGTTCGGAAAATGCGATCCGAAACTTTTTTGTTCGCATCTAGAACAAGAGTGCAGCATGTGAACTTTTCCTGTACCGTTATCCATATCACCCGGCCAGCACGCGACGCAGCAGACGCCCGCACCCGCCGAGTGCCGTTGTCAAAGGAGCCGCACGCATGAGCAATCGAACCGAGTCCTACCTCATAGGACTTATCGGGGATGGCGTGATGCCGTCGCTCTCGCCCTACATGCACGAACGCGAAGGCGACGTCCAGGGCGTCCGCTACCTGTACCGGCCCATCGACCTCCACGAGCTCGACCTGCCGGCCGCCGCCGTAGGCGACCTGCTGCAGAGCGCCTACCGGATGGGGTACAACGGCCTCAACATCACGCACCCGTGCAAGCAGCTGGTCCTCGAGCACCTCGACGAGATCGCCCCCGACGCCGAACGCCTGGGCGCCGCCAACACCGTGGTCATCCAGGACGGCCGGTTCATCGGCCACAACACAGACTTCTCCGGCTTTGCCGCCGCCCTCGCCTCCGGACTTCCAGATGCCAGGCTGGGCCGCGTGGTGCAGCTGGGAGCGGGCGGTGCCGGATCCGCCGTCGCCTACGCCCTCCTCACCGCCGGCGTGCAGACGCTGGAACTGGTGGACATGGATCCGGCGCGCTGCGCCGAACGTGCCGCCGAACTGGCCGGCTTCTTCCCGGACCGCACCGTCACCGCACGCACGACGGCGGAGCTGCCGCAGCTGATGCCCGCCGCCGACGGTCTGGTGCACTGCACCCCCGTGGGCATGGCCGCCCACCCCGGCACCCCGCTGGACATGGCGCTCGTCGAGCCCCGGCACTGGGTGGCGGACATCGTCTACCGCCCCATCGAAACCGAGCTGGTCCGCGAATCGCGGGCCAAGGGCTGCCAGGTGCTCGACGGCGGACGCATGGCCGTGGGCCAGGCCGCCGACGCGTTCCGGATCTTTACGGGGCTCGAGCCCGACGCCGAACGGATGCGCGCCCACTTCCTCGAGCTCATCGCGGCCGAAGAGGTGGCCGTCTGATGCGCACCGGAATCGCCACCGTCTGCCTCTCCGGCACGCTGAAGGAGAAGATGCAGGCCTGCGCCATCGCGGGTTTCGACGGCATCGAGATCTTCGAGCAGGACCTGGTCACCTCGTCGCTCAGCCCCGAGGACGTCCGCAAGATGGCCGCCGACCTGGGCCTCACGCTGGACCTCTACCAGCCCTTCCGCGACTTCGACAGCGTGACCGAGGACCTGCTCGCGGCCAACCTCCGCCGGGCCGAGGCCAAGTTCCGGCTCATGTCCCGGCTGGGCATGGACACCATCCTGGTCTGCACCAACGTCGCCACCGCCACCATCGACGACGACGACCTCCGCGCTGCGCAGCTCTCCGCCCTGGCTGACCTCGCCGGCGAGCACGGCGTCAAGGTCGCCTACGAGGCCCTCGCCTGGGGCAAGTACGTCAACGACTACGAGCACGCCCACCGGCTCGTGGAGACGGTGGACCACCCCAACCTCGGCACCTGCCTGGACTCCTTCCACATCCTGTCCCGGGACTGGGACACCGCGCCCATCGAGAACATCAACGCGGACAAGATCTTCTTCGTGCAGGTGGCCGACGCCCCCAAGCTCTCCATGGATGTGCTCTCCTGGAGCCGGCACTACCGCGTCTTCCCGGGCGAGGGCCAGTTCGAGCTCGCCAAGTTCATGGGCCACGTGGTCCGCGCCGGCTACACAGGCCCGGTGTCGCTGGAGGTCTTCAACGACGTCTTCCGCCAGTCCGACGTCGAACGCACCGCCGTCGACGCCATGCGCTCGCTGATCTGGCTGGAGGAGCAGAGCGCCAAGTGGCTGGACGCTGCCTCCGCTGGCACTGCCGGTGCCGCCGGCACCCAAGCCTCTGCCCGCCGTCGTTATCCGATGGAACTGGCCACCCTTCCGCAGGTGGCGGAACCCGCCGGCTTCAACTTCGCCGAGGTCAAGGCCGCGGACACCGGGGTGCTCGAAAAGGTGCTCGGCCAGCTCGGCTTCGAGTTCAACGGCCGCCACCGCACCAAGGACGTCCAGCTCTGGACCATGGGCCACGCCCGGGTGATCATCAACGAACAGGCCCCCGAAGCCGCCGAGCCCGCCATCGCCGCGCTGGGGTTCGACGTCGACTCCCCGGTGATTGCCTCGGCCCGCGCCCAGCAGCTCAAGGCCCCCGTGGTTCCGCGCAAGAGCCAGGCCAACGAGGAAGTCTTCCAGGGCTTCGCCGCCCCCGACTCCACCGAGATCTTCCTGTGCCAGGGCAACCCCGACGGGACGGCGGCCTGGACGCGCGAATTCGGTGAGGGGCTCGAGGTGCCCTTCGGCGCCCGGACCGCGGTGATCGACCACGTGAACCTGGCCCAGCCGTGGCAGCACTTCGACGAGGCTGTCCTTTTCTACACGAGCGCGCTGGCGCTGGAGCCGCAGCCGTACGCCGAGGTGGCCAGCCCCAGCGGCCTGGTCCGGTCGCAGGTCATGCAGACTTCGGACCGGGACGTGCGCCTGGTGCTGAACCTGGCCCCGGTCATCCAGCAGGACGGCGCGGAGTCCGGGACGGCGCCGCGGAAGACCTACCAGGAGCACATCGCCTTCGCGGTGGATGACCTGGTGGCCACGGCCCGCGCAGCCCGCGACCGGGGACTGGCCTTCCTGCAGATCCCGGAGAACTACTACGAGGACCTGGACGCCCGCTTCGACCTCGACCCGGGTTTCCTGGCCACGCTCCGGGACCTCAACCTGCTGTACGACCGCGACGCCGACGGAGAATTCCTGCACTTCTACACCGCCACGGTGGGCAGCGTGTTCTTCGAAATGGTGGAACGCCGCGGCAGCTACGACGGCTACGGGGCGCCCAACGCGCCGGTGCGCCACGCCGTCCAGTACGACCACCTGCACCGCCTGACCCAAACCAACCGCTGATTGCCCAACCGCTGATTGCCCAACCACAGATTGAAAGGAGGCTGCTGTGCCTGAAGACGTGAATCTCGCAACGTACAACGCCGACGCGCTGACCGAGGACCTGTCGGACGCAGTACCCGCAACCCCGGCCGCCCCGACGGCCGCTCCGGCAGGGAAGCCGCGCGTGGAAACCCAGCAGGATCTCACCGCGGAGATCAAGTCCCTCGGAGACGCCTACGCCCGGGCGCTGAAGGACGGTGCGGCGCCGGAAACCCAGCCGCGCCTGGACTTCCCGCCCTACCGCAGCAGCCTCCTGCGCCACCCCACCAAGAGCCTGCACCACGCTGACCCGGAAACCATCGAGCTGTACTCCCCGGCGTTCGGCCACCAGGACGTCCACGAGCTGGAAGCGGACCTGACCATCCAGCACAACGGCGAGCCGCTGGGCGAGCGGATCATCGTCCAGGGCAAGGTGCTCGACGGCGACGGCCGCCCGGTTGCCGGCCAGCTGGTGGAGATCTGGCAGGCCAACTCCTCCGGCCGCTACATCCACAAGCGCGACCAGCACCCCGCGCCGCTGGACCCCAACTTCACCGGCGTGGGCCGCTGCATCACCGGCCCGGACGGCTCCTACCGCTTCGTCACCATCAAGCCCGGCGCCTACCCGTGGAAGAACCACCTCAACGCCTGGCGCCCCGCGCACATCCACTTCTCGCTGTTCGGCACCGAGTTCACGCAGCGCATCGTCACGCAGATGTACTTCCCCGGCGACCAGCTCTTCCCGCTGGACCCGATCTACCAGTCGATCGTGGACCAGGACGCCCGCGACCGCCTCGTGGCCACCTACGACCACGAGCTGACCCAGCCGGAATGGGCGCTGGGCTACAACTGGGACATCGTCCTGACGGGTTCCAAGCGGACCTGGACCGAGAACGAGGCGCTGGGCGCGGAAGGCGACGACCATGAGTAACTCCACCAAGCTTGTTCCCACTCCGGGCCAGACCGTGGGCCCGTTCTACGGCTACGCACTGCCCTACAACAAGGACCGCGAGCTGCTGGCCCCCGGATCCGCCGGCTCCATCCGCCTCCAGGGCACCGTCTACGACGGCGCCGGGCACCCGATTCCGGACGCCATCCTGGAGATCTGGCAGCCGGACGCCGAGGGCAACATCGTGCACCGGACCGGCTCGCTGGTCCGCGACGGCTACACCTTCACCGGCTTCGGCCGCAGCGCCGTGGGCAACACCGGCGTCTACACCTTCACCACAGTGAACCCGGGGCCCACCGAGCCCGGCGCCGCGGCCTTCATCTCCGTCGCGGTCTTTGCCCGCGGCCTGATGAACCGCCTCTTCACCCGCGTCTACCTGCCGGAGAACCAGGAAGCACTGGCGAAGGACCCGCTGCTGTCCTCGCTGGACCCCGAGCGCCGCAAGACGCTGATCGCGCGCCGCGACGCCGACGGCGGGCTCACGTGGGACATCCGCCTGCAGGGCGAGGGCGAAACCGTCTTCCTCGACTTCGAGGGAACCGGCACCGGGGGCGCCGCAAAGTGACCGGCTTCCAGGCAGCGGGCCCCGGCGGGGTTGGCGACTTTGGCCTGCTCAGTCCCGTGTCGGCGTCGCCTCTGGTGGCGGCCCTGACCGGTGACCGGGCCGTCCTCGCGGCGATTCTCGCCGTCGAGGCCGGCTGGGCTGCGGTGCTGGAGCACCATGACCTCGCTCCCGCCGGTTCCGCTGCCGTGGTGGCCCACGCCGCCGACGCCTCCCGGTACGCTCTTGCCGATATCGCCCGCCGTGCGCAGGGAGGCGGGAACCCCGTGATCCCGCTGCTGGCCGACCTTCGCACCCAGGTCAAAGCGCTGGATACTTCCGGCGCTGGTGTCGGCGCTGCGAAGGCCGTGCATACATCGCTGACCAGCCAGGACGTGCTGGACACCGCACTGATGCTGGTGGCCCGCAATACCGTTGAGGCGCTGATCGCCGACGTGAAAGGCACTACGGCGGCGCTCGCCCGGCTCGCGGAACGGCATGCGGACACGCTGTGCGTCGGCAGGAGCCTGACCCAGCATTCGCTGCCGTTCACGTTCGGGCTGAGGGCCGCGCAGTGGTTCCATGGCCTGGCGGCCGCGGCACGCCGGCTCGGTGCACTGGAGCTGCCCGTGCAGTTCGGCGGCGCGGCCGGCACGCTCGCTGCCGGGACTGTGCTGACCTCCAGTTCCACCACTGACCCCTTTACACTCGCGGACTCGTTGGCAGCCCAGCTGGGACTCGCCGCCGCACCTGCACCGTGGCACACCAACCGGCTCGCGGTGACCTCGCTCGGTGACGCCGTTGCCTCCGTGGTGGACGCGCTTGGCAAGATCGCCGCGGACGTCCTGTTCCTGAGCCGTCCCGAGGTGGCCGAGGTGGCCGAACCCCGCGCGCCGGGCCGCGGAGTTTCCTCCGCGATGCCGCAGAAGCAGAACCCCGTGCTGTCCGTGCTGGTTCGCAGCGCGGCCCTGCAGGCCCCCGGCCTGGCGGCCCAGCTGCATCTTGCCGCGGCCACCTTCAACGACGAACGCCCCGACGGTGCGTGGCACACCGAATGGCCGGCCCTGCGCCAGCTGCTCGCGTTGGCCCTTGGTGCCGCCGGCCATGTGCGGGAACTCGCGGATGGCCTGCAGGTCTTCCCCGACGGCATGCGGCGGAACCTTGACCTGTCCGGGCCGCTGCTGCTCAGCGAGGGTGTTTCCGCCGCAGTGGCACCGCTTCTTCCCGCCGGGGAAGCCGGCGCTGCGGGATCCAACGGGGACGGAAAGCAGCAGCTGCAGGCCGTCGTCGACAAGACGCTGCAGGCGCCGCCGGCCGAACAGGCCGCCACGTACCGCCGGCTGCTGCGCGAGGCCGTCCCCGGGGACAGGCTCTCCGACGCACAGCTCGAGGAGCTGCTCAACCCCGCCAGCTACCTCGGCCAGGCAACCGAGATTTCGCGGCGGATCCTGGCAGCTTTCCCGGATTTTGCGCTTACTTCAACCGAACCCGACCGAAACGGAGATTCCCGTGGCTAAACCAGCAGTGAAGGCAGTGCTGCTTTCCCCCCAGCGCGCCTTGGGGGACAAACCGCTCCTGATCGTCGGGCCGTCGCTCGGCACCTCCTCGGTGCTGTGGACCCAGTCCGGCTCGCTCCTGGGCAACGATTACGACGTCGTCGCCTGGGACCTGCCCGGCCACGGCGTCTCTGCCCCGGCCGCTGAAACGTTCAGCGTCGCCGATCTGGCGGACGCCGTCGTCGAGCTTGTTGACTCGATCGCCCCCGGCGAGAAGTTCCACTACGCCGGCGTGTCCCTGGGCGGGGCCACCGGCCTGCAGCTGGGCATCAAGCATGGCCACCGGCTCAAGAGCCTCTCCGTGCAGTGCTCCGGTGCCAAGATCGGCACCCCCGAGGGCTGGCTGGAACGCGCCGAGACCGTGCGCGCCCAGGGTACGCCGGTGATGATCCAGGGCTCGGCCGAACGCTGGTTTGCCCCCGGATTCATGGACCGCGAACCCGAAGTCAGCAGCCGCCTCCTGCACTCCCTGCGCGACGCCGACCGCTTCAGCTACGCGTTCTGCTGCGAGGCCCTGGCCGGCTTCGACGTGCGCGACCAGCTCGGCAGCATCAGCGTCCCCACGCAGGCCGTGGCCGGCGCTCACGATGCTGTTGCGCCGCCGTCGTTCGCCGAAGAGGTGGCCGCCGGCATCACCGCCGGCGGCGGCACCGCGTCCGCAGTCACGCTCGAGGGCGTGGGGCACCTGGCACCCGCCGAGGCGCCGGCCCACGTGGCCGAACTGATGCGGAGCCTCATTTCCTGGACCGAAACCCGCGGAGGAGCGAAATGACCACGTTTGAAGGAGCCAGGGCCGAAGCTATCGGCACCGAAACGGCCGGCACCGAGCGCAACGGTGTGGTCCAGCCGGACGCCACCAGCCAGGAGATTTACGACGGCGGCATGGTGGTCCGGCGCGAAGTGCTCGGCGACGCGCACGTGGACCGGGCCAATGCCAAGAAGGACGCCTTCACCGAGGACTTCCAGGACATGATCACCCGCATTGCATGGGGCGGCATCTGGACCCGTCCGGGCCTGCCGCGCCAGATGCGCTCCGCCGTCACCATCACCGCCATGGTGGCGCACGGGCACTGGGAGGAACTGGCCATGCACATCCGCGCGGCCATCACCAACGGCCTGAGCAGGGACGAGATCAAGGAGATCCTGCTGCAGACTGCCATCTACTGCGGAGTCCCCTCCGCCAACACCGCCTTCAAGACGGCCCAGCAGGTGTTCCATGCAATGGACAACGCAGCCACGGACGGCGCCGCAACGGACACCCCGCACTAGCAAACCCGCACTAAGCACCCCGCACCCGCAGCCCCGGGCCCACCAACACCCCCACCCCACCCAACTAGGTAGCAGCACAGGGCGTTCCCAGCCCTCAGAACCCCCTGAAGTGCTACCTAGTTGGGCCAGAACATTCGAGGAATTCATGAACCAGGCTTTTGTTTACGACGCTGTACGCACGCCGTTCGGGAAGTTCGGCTCCGGCCTTGCCGGTGTTCGGCCGGATGACCTTGCCGCCCATGTGATCGGCGAGTCCGTGCGCCGGGCTCCCGGCTTGGACGTGGAGCGCATCGACGAGGTGGTGTTCGGCAACGCCAACGGCGCCGGCGAGGAGAACCGCAACATCGCCCGGATGGGCACGCTGCTGGCAGGTCTTCCCGTTTCGATCCCGGGCACCACCGTCAACCGGCTGTGTGGTTCGTCGCTGGACGCGGCGATCATTGCCTCCCGGCAGATCAACGCCGGCGACGCCGACCTGGTCCTGGTGGGCGGTGCGGAGTCGATGAGCCGGGCGCCGTGGGTGCTGCCGAAGACGGAGAAGCCGTACCCGGCCGGGGACATGACCCTGGCGTCCACCACGTTGGGCTGGCGCCTGGTGAACAAGGCGATGCCGAAGGAGTGGACCATCTCCCTGGGCGAGGCCACCGAGCGGTTGCGTGAGAAGTACGGGGTGACCCGGGCGCAGCAGGACGAGTTCGCCGCGAACTCGCACAACCTGTCGGCCGCGGCGTGGGACGAGGGGTTCTACGACAACCTGGTGGCCCCGGTTCCGGGCACGGACCTGGTCCGTGATGAGAGCATCCGGCCGGGTTCTTCGGCGGAGAAGCTGGCCGGCTTGAAGACTGTGTTCCGTGCCGAGGCTGCAGACGCCGCGTCCGGTGCTACGAAGGGTGGCACGGTCACGGCCGGGAACGCCTCGCCACTGTCCGATGGTGCGTCCGCGGCGTGGATCGGGTCCGAGAACGCGTCCTCGATCCTGGGCCTGGAGCCGCTGGCCCGGATCGCCGGCCGCGGCGCGCACGGCAACGACCCGCAGTTCTTCGGCTTCGCCCCGGTGGAGGCGGCGAACAAGGCCCTCGCGAAGGCGGGCATCGGCTGGGACCAGGTGGGCGCCGTCGAACTTAACGAGGCGTTCGCCGCCCAGTCCCTGGCGTGCATCAATGCCTGGGGCATCGACCCCACGATCGTGAACCGCCACGGCGGCGCGATAGCGATGGGCCACCCGCTCGGCGCGTCCGGGACCCGGATCCTGGGCACCCTGGCCCGGTCCCTGCAGGCCTCAGGCCAGCGCTGGGGTGTCGCGGCGATCTGCATCGGCGTCGGCCAGGGCCTGGCCGTCGTGCTGGAAAACGTAACCGCTACTTCCTCTGCTAACGGAAAGGCATAGGCGATGCTGAACTTCATCGACACGGTCGGCGAGGCCGTCTCAGCCGTCAAGGACGGCTCCACCGTGATGATCGGCGGGTTCGGCAACGCCGGGCAGCCGTTCGAACTGATCGACGCGCTGCTTGAGTCCGGCGCCACCGACCTGACCGTGGTGAACAACAACGCCGGCCAGGGCGACCAGGGCCTCGCGCTGCTGATCAAGGAGGGCCGGGTCCGGAAGATGATCTGCTCGTTCCCGCGGCAGTCCGACTCTTGGCACTTCGACGCGAAGTACAAGGCCGGGGAGATCGAACTCGAGCTCGTGCCGCAGGGCAACCTGGCCGAGCGGATCCGCGCCGCGGGTGCCGGGATTGGCGGGTTCTTCACGCCCACGGGGTACGGCACCATGCTGGCCGAGGGTAAGGAAACCAGGATCATCGACGGCCGCGGCCAGGTGTTCGAGACCCCGATCCACGCCGACGTGGCGCTGATCAAGGCGTTGAAGGCCGACGGCGTGGGGAACCTGGTCTACCGCAAGACTGCCCGGAACTTCGGCCCGATCATGGCCGCCGCCGCCAAGCACACGATCGTGCAGGTGTCCGAGATCGTGCCCACGGGTGCGCTGGACCCGGAAAACATCGTGACCCCCGGCATTTACGTCAACAGCATCGTCCGCGTGCCGACCGCCGCCGGCAGCGACTTGAAGGAACAGGTGGCCTGAGATGAGCCTTGTAGAAACGTCCATCCGGACGTCCGAAACCCCGCTGGGCCGCGACGACCTCGCCCGGCTCGTCGCCCGCGACATCGCCCCAGGTTCCTTCGTGAACCTGGGCATCGGCCAGCCCACCCTGGTCTCGAACTACCTCAAGCCCGAGCAGAACATCACGCTCCACACCGAGAACGGCATGCTCGGCATGGGCCCGGTGGCCACTGGCGACCAGATCGATGAGGACCTCATCAACGCCGGGAAGATCCCCGTCACCGAACTCCCGGGCGCGTCCTACTTCCACCACGCCGACTCGTTCGCGATCATGCGCGGCGGGCACCTGGACATCTGCGTCCTCGGCGCGTTCCAGGTCTCCGCGACCGGTGACCTCGCCAACTGGCACACCGGGGCACCCGACGCGATCCCCGCCGTGGGCGGCGCGATGGACCTCGCCACCGGCGCCAAGGACGTGTTCGTGATGATGACCCTTCTGACCCGCGAAGGCGCCTCCAAGATCGTGGAAGCCTGCACCTACCCGCTCACCGGTGTGGGCTGCGTGACCCGCGTGTACACCGACAAGGCCGTCTTCCTCACCGGCCCGGACGGCGTCCGCGTCCGCGAGACCTTCGGCTGCACCCTCGAAGAACTCCAGGCACTGGTGCCCGTCCCGCTCACGGCAGCCCCCGCCGTCGAGCAGTAACGCTTTTTCCACAGCGCGAACTGGCAGCAAATGACCGCAAACCCAGGATTTGAGGGCATTAGCTGCCAGTTCGCGCGTGGGGGGGCGGGGCCGGAAGTGTCCGTTCGCGCCGATTAGGATTGGTAACCATGACCGACGCAGCAGCAGGGACCACGCCCCGGGCGGCCCGCCCGCCGAAGGATGGGGCGGCCCCGGCGGCCAGTGACCAGTACGTGCAGTCGCTCGCGCGCGGGCTGGCGGTCATCCGCGCGTTCGACACCGAGCACGCCGACATGACGCTCACCGAGGTGGCTGCCCGAACGGATCTCACGCGTGCCACCGCCCGGCGCTTCCTGCACACGCTCGTGGAGCTCGGCTACGTCCGGACCGACGGCAAGACCTTCGCGCTCACGGCCCAGGTCCTGCAGCTCGGCTACGCCTACCTTTCCGGGCTCTCCCTGCCGCAGCTGGCCCAGCCTCACCTTGAGGAGCTGTCGCTGAAGCTGGGGGAGTCGACGTCGGCCGCGGTGCTGGACGGGACCGACATCGCCTACATCGCACGAGTCACCACCCGCAGGATCATGACGATCGGCATCACCGTGGGCACCAGGTTCCCCGCCTATGCGACGTCAATGGGCAGGGTGCTGCTCGCCGGGCTCCCGCCGGAGCAGTTGAAGGATTACCTGGCCGCGGCGGAGATCAAGCCGCTCACCCCGCGCGCGGTCGGCACGGTGAAGGACCTGTTGGCAGTCCTCGACAAGGTCCGCGCCCAAGGCTGGTGCCTCCTGGACCAGGAGCTCGAACTGGGGCTGATGTCCGTGGCCGCGCCCGTTTACCACGGCCGCAAAGTCGTGGCAGCCGTCAACGTTTCCCTGCAGGCACAGTCCGTGGCCGCCAAGCCGGACCGCGAGGCGTACCTTGAATCCGTGCGGAAGGAAATCGTGGCCACCGCCGAGCGAATCTCGTCGGACTTCTCCAGCGGGCGGTGACATTGGTGGTGCGCCGGCTGGTCCGCGGCGAACTCGGGGCCGCCGGGATCAACAACGACTAAGCGGCCCGTCACCCTCCCGCCGCGCGCCCTTGGGCCATAGACTCTAGCCAACTACGTGCAGCAGCGCCGCTCCGTCCGTCCGGGCCCCAAGGTCCGGGAACCCGGGAGTTTCCGGGACTCCGGCAGCAGGCGCCGCTGCACCCGTTGGAAGGACGTGGCGGGTGAAGCTGGGCATAGCGCGGGAGCGCCGGGAAGGCGAACGGCGGGTCGCTGCGACGCCGGAAACGGTCAAGCAGCTGGCCGGACTGGGCCTGGAGGTGCTGGTGGAATCCCGGGCGGGCGTTTCCGCCGGGCATGCCGACGAGGAATACCGCCAGGCAGGCGCCCAGATCGTTGCCGACCTCGATCCCGCGGGGCTGGATATCCTCGCCCACGTCCGTCCGCTGGAACTTCCGACGGCGGCAGCCCTGAAACGCGGTGCCGTCACCGTTGGCCTGGCGTCGCCGTCGTCCGAACTCGCCACCGTGAGGGCGCTCGCCGAACGCGGGGTCACGTCCTTCGCGCTGGAACTCGTGCCGCGCATCTCCCGGGCCCAGTCCATGGATGCCCTCTCCTCGCAGGCCCTCGTGGCCGGCTACCGTTGTGTCCTGGAAGCCGCCATCCGCCTGCCGCGGTTCTTCCCGCTCTACATGACCGCCGCCGGAACCGTTCCGCCCGCGAAGGTGCTGGTGCTCGGGGTCGGCGTCGCCGGGCTGCAGGCGATCGGCACGGCGAAGCGGCTCGGCGCGCGCGTCTCCGCCAACGACATCCGGCCGTCCTCAGCCGAGGAGGTCACGTCCATGGGCGGCACCTTCATCAAACTGGACCTGGAGACGGCCGAGGCAGCCGGCGGGTACGCCCGCGAACTCAGCGCCGACCGCGGTGCCCTGCAGCGCCAGTTGCTGGCACCGCACGTCGCCGATGCCGACGTATTGATCACCACCGCGGCCGTCCCCGGCAGGCACGCGCCGCTCCTGGTGACCCGCGACATGGTGCAGGGCATGCGCCCGGGATCGGTCGTCGTCGACCTCGCCGCGGAGTCCGGCGGCAACGTCGAGGGCTCCGTCCCCGGCCGGGACATCCACGTCCCCACCGCCGACGGCAAGGGGACCGTCGCCGTCGTCGGACTCAAGGACGCGCCGTCCGCCATGCCCACGGACGCCTCGCGGCTGTATGCCAAAAACGTGGCCAACCTGCTGGCCCTGATGACCAGGGACGGGACGGTCGTCCCGGACTTCGACGACGACGTGATCGCAGGTGCCTGCCTGACGCACGACGGCGTGGTGCGGCATCCGCCGACGGCGGAGGCGCTCGCGGCGCTCGCCGGAGAGACGGACGACGACCTCGCAGACGAATTGGCGGATGACCCAGTGAAGGCGTCGGAGAACGAAGGGGTGATCTGATGGACGGCATCAGCCTGCTGACCATCACCGTGCTTGCGGTGTTTGTCGGCTTCGAAGTGGTGTCCAAGGTTTCCAGCACGCTGCACACGCCCCTGATGTCCGGCGCGAACGCGATCCACGGGATCATCCTGGTGGGCGCCATCATCGTCGCCGGCCAGGCGACGCACCCCTGGGTCCTCGCGGTGGCGCTGCTCGCCGTCGTTCTTGCCACGGCGAACCTCGTGGGTGGCTTCGTGGTGACCGACCGCATGCTCGAGATGTTCCGCGGCCGCAGGCCGGACAAACCGGCCAAACCCGCCCCGAACGAGACTCAGGGTGAAACCAGGGAGAGCACGGAGGCCAACCGGTGACCCTCCTCGACCCCAATGTCACCGCCCTGCTCTACCTCGCGGCAGCCGTCTTCTTCATCCTGGCCCTGAAGGGCCTGAATTCCCCGCGCACCGCCCGCCGCGGCAACCTCATCGGCGCCTTCGGAGCGCTGGTCGCCGTCGTCACCGTCTTTTTCTCTACGCGGCTGGACAACGTCCCCCTGATCCTCGGCGCCATCGTCGTCGGTTCCGGGGTGGCCGCCCCTGTGGCCAGGCGCGTCAAGATGACCCAGATGCCGCAGCTCGTTGCCCTGTTCAACGGGGTGGGCGGCGGCGCCGCCGCGCTCGTGGCGCTGCTGGAACTGCCGCATGCGGAGGATGCCTGGGTGCGCGTCGCCGTCGTCTTCACCCTGCTGGTCGGGGCAGTGTCCTTCGCCGGCTCGGCCGTGACATTCGCGAAGCTGCAGGAGCTCATGACCACCCGTCCCGTGGTGTTCCCCGGGCTGCCGGTGCTCATGGGGGCGGTGCTGCTCGCCGCGGTTGGTGCCGCCGTCGCCGTGGTGACGGGAGGCTCGCTCGTCCTGGCGCTGCTCCTCCTGCTGCTGGGCCTGGTGGCAGGCGTGCTGCTGGTGCTGCCGGTGGGCGGCGCCGACGTGCCGATTGTCATCTCCCTGCTCAACGCGTTCACCGGCCTGGCGGTTGCCGCATCCGGGCTGGTGCTGGGGAACGTGCTCCTGGTGGTGGCCGGCACGCTGGTGGGCGCGTCGGGCACCATCCTCACCCGCGCGATGGCTGCGGCCATGGGCCGCAGCGTGGCCGGCATCCTGTTCGGCGCGTTCCGGGGAGGTTCGACGGCGGGCTCCACCACCGTGAGCGACCGTCCGGTCCGCTCGTCCAGCCCGGAGGACGTGGCGGTGCTGCTGGGCTACGCGCAGCGCGTCATCATCGTTCCCGGCTACGGGCTGGCCGTGGCGCAGGGGCAGCACACGGCGGCAGAACTGGCGCAGGCGCTCGAGACCCGCGGAATCCGGGTGGACTTCGCCATCCATCCCGTGGCGGGCCGCATGCCCGGGCACATGAACGTGCTCCTCGCCGAGGCCAACGTGCCCTACGAATCGCTCAAGGAAATGGGCGAGATCAACTCCGAGTTCCGCACCGCCGACGTCGCCCTGGTGGTAGGCGCGAACGACGTCGTAAACCCGGCCGCCAAAACCACTGCGGGCTCGCCGATCTACGGCATGCCGATCCTGGAGGTGGCGGATGCGCGCCAGGTGGTGTTCCTCAAGCGGTCCATGCGGCCCGGATTCGCCGGGATCGAGAACGATCTCATGTTCGAGCCGCAGACCACGCTGCTGTTCGGCGATGCGAAGGAGTCACTGACGAAGGTGCTGGGTGCGGTGAAGGCCCTGTAGGGTGTTGGTTTCCTAACCTTCTTCCCGACGGCGGCCGTTACCGAAATGTGACTTTTGGTGTGGAGGTGCGATAGCCTCGGCCGGTGCCCTGGTTCCGCTCAGGGCATTCCCGGGCAGAATGCCGAGCCCTGCCGCTGACCGGGATCCGTTCGCTATGACACTGGCAGGGACGGGGGAACCACGTTAGTACCGGCCTTGCGCGTCAAGGCCTTGGGGTTAAGTCCAGACGCACCGCCCAGCAGCGGGCAGGACCGGGTGACTCCCACCCGAACCCGACAGCTAACCCCGCAGGCATGGGAGAGGCACATCACCATGTCACGTAAGTCCACGCCCGCGCGCCACCGCGCCACCCCGACGACGTCCATCGCCGTGCAGGGCCTGCAGTATTCGCTCAAGTCCAATGCCGCCTCGGTCGCCAAGCCGGCGGCCGCCGCCGCCGTCGCCTCCGGTCTCCTGTTCGGCGCCGGGGCGCCTGCCCATGCAGGTGCCTACGCGCCCGAGGTTCCGGCCGGCGCTGCCCAGTCCGCCACGGCCCCCGCCGGGGCTGCGGTGCAGTCCGTCGCCGGCCAGGCGCTCGCTGCGCCCGCCCAGGCCGCCCCGGTCGTGCCCGCCCCGGCAGATGCCGGATCTGCTGTGGCCGGTGCGTCGCACACCGTTGTGCCCGGCGATACCCTCGGCGCCATCGCGGCACGCCACGGCGTCAGCCTCGATGCACTTCTCGCAGAGAACGGCCTGACCCTGGCTTCAGTCATTTACCCCGGCGACCAGATCCTGATCCCGGGGCCTGACGCGGCGCCAGCGCCCGCAGCACCTGCCGCTCCGGCAGCGCCCGCTGTTCCTGACGTTCCCGCGGCACCGGCCGTTCCGGCAGCCCCGGCTGTTCCCGAACCCACCGGCATGGGCATCTACAACGCCTCTGCGTCGATTACCCCGGCAGCATCGACGGCCCCGGCCAGCGGCGTGGGCGCAGCCATTGTGGCTTCCGCCCGGGCGCAGCTCGGTGCCACCCAGGACTGCACCGTCCTGGTGGAACAGGCCCTGCGGTCCGTCGGCAAGTCCGTCGGCGACCTCGCGCCCGCGCAGTTCTACCAGTACGGCACGCCCGTTTCGTCCCCGCAGCCCGGGGACCTGATGGTCAGCGGCGGACACGTCGGCGTGTACATCGGCGGCGGACAGGCCATCAGCAGCGGGATGAACGGCGTCAACGAAACCATCGTGCACCCGGCTTCCTGGCTCACCGGCTCCACCTACGTCCGGGTGAACGCCTAGGGCGCGACACTTCAGACAGCAGCGGCGGGTGCATCGGCACCCGCCGCTGCTGCATTTGGCCTACTTTTGGTGCGGTGCCGGGTTCCGGTGCGGCGGCAGCACTTTGGCGGCGCGGACGACGGCGTCCGTCACCTCCGCGAGGCCCGGCGAGTCCAGCGTCCACACCTGCCAGTAGAGCCGCAGGTCCTCGCTCCACGCCGGATCGAGCTCCACGAGGGAGCCCTCCGCGTCCTGCTGGTCCGGCACCATGCCCCAGCCCAGGCCGGCCTGGACCGACTCGACGTACTGGACCGAATCGGGGATGAAGTGCTGCGGCGGAGTGGCGTCCGGTGCGATGCGTGCAAGGACGGCCAGCTGGTGCGTGTCCTTCCGGTCGTACTGCATGACGGGGGCCGCGGCGAGGGCCTCCGGGGTGGGTCCGTCGGGGAACCAGCGCGCCACAAACTCGCGCGACGCCTTGGCCCGGTACACCATCGTGCCCAGCGGCCGGATGGTGCAGCCCTGCACGGGCCGGGGATCCGCGGTGATCGCCCCGACGGCGTCGCCGGACCGCAGCAGGTCGGCCGTGGCGTGCTCGTCGTCCCGCAAGAGCTCAAGGGCCACGCGGCCGCCGAGCGCAATCTCCCGGTAGGCCGGCGGAAGCCACGTCGCGATCGAGTCCGCGTTGGCCACGATGGGGACCCGCAGCCGCTCGGCACTGTGCTGCCCGCCGTCGTCCCCCTCCGCGGGCTCCGGGCCGCGCAGGGCGAGGACCGCCTCGTCGGCGAGGAGCAGGAGCTGCCGCGCGGAACGGAGGAGCTGCTCACCAGCCGGCGTCGGCCGCACCGGCTTGAGGCGCCGCACCAGAACGCTGCCCACGGAGCGCTCGAGTGCCTTGATCCGCTGGCTCACGGCTGAGGGTGTGAGCCGGAGTTCCCCCGCCGCTGCGTCGAAGGTCTCGTGGTCGACGACGGCGGCAAGCGCCCTGAGCTGGTCCAGTTCCATGAAGATATTCTAATGGAACTGCAGAAAAAGTGAATTGCTTTTCATATTTGCCGGCCGTACCTTCGAAGAATGCTTCCCTTTCTGACCGGGCTCGGAGCCGGCCTCAGCCTCATCGTCGCCATCGGAGCCCAGAACGCATTTGTCCTGCGGCAGGGCCTCAAGCGCGAGGCCGTCCTTCCTGTTGTCGTGGTCTGCCTCGCCAGTGACGCGGTCCTGATCCTGGCCGGCGTCGCGGGGATCGGCACGCTCATCCAGGGAGCGCCCGTCCTCCTCGCTGTAGTGCGGTGGTTCGGTGTCGCGTTCCTCCTGGCGTACGGGGTTTTCGCCGCGCGCCGGGCGTTGCGGCCCGGGGTGCTCAAGGCGGCAGATTCCCCGGGCGGCGGAACCGTCTGGTCTGCCGTGCTCACCGCCGCCGCCATCACGTGGCTCAACCCCCACGTTTACCTCGACACGCTGGTGCTGCTGGGCTCGCTGGCCAACACCCATGGTGATTCGGGCAAGTGGCTCTTCGGGGCGGGGGCTGCAGCCGGAAGCGCCCTCTGGTTTCCCCTCATCGGCTACGGGGCGCGCGGGCTCAGCGGCTTTTTCGCGCGGCCGGCGTCGTGGCGGATCCTCGACGGCGGGGTCGCCCTGCTCATGCTCACCCTGGCCGCCGTCCTCGCGACCGGAGCCTGACGCTCTGGGTAGCGTTACTACGCCGACCTGCCGGCCATTCGGTCGAGCAGCCCGGCGATGATGTCCAGCGCGCGGCCAAGCTCCAGATCAGTCGGGGCGCCGTACCCGATGACCAGGCCGTTCTCCGGCGTCCGCTCTGCAAAGTAGCTTGCCAGTGTCACCACCCGGACTCCCAGCCCGAGTGCCTCCTCCGCCAGGCGCTCGGCAGGGATGTTCGGCCGAAGCCGGATCACGGCGTGCAGCCCGCCATCCAGAGCCGCTAACTGAACGTCTTCCCGTCCTCCCAGGCGGTCGAGCAACAGTTCACGGCGGTGGGCGTACTGGCGGCGTGCCCGGGCGATGTGCCGTGCGAGGCCGCCGCCGGAGATGTAGTTGGCCAAGGCAGACTGCATGACGCCGGGAACGGGGGTGCCGAGGTCATGCCGGGCGTCCTTGAGCCGCTGCCCGGAGGTGCCGCGAACCACCAAGTAGCCGCAGCGAAGCCACGGGCTCAGCGATTTTGAGAAGGTGCCCACCAGGACGACTTCGGCGGACGAAGGCAGCGAGGCAAGGGCGGGAAGGGGCATCCTGCGGTGCCTGAATTCGCTGTCGTAGTCGTCCTCGAGGATGAGCACCCGGTTGGCTTCGGCCCAGGCCAGCAGGGCCAGCCTTTCTTTCACCGGCATCCGGCCGCCCAGTGGGTACTGGTGGCTGGGTGTCACCAGGATGGCCTCGGGGCGGAAAGCAAGGGCTGCAAGCTGGGCCGCTTCCAGCCCGTCGTCGGCAACCGGAAGGGTTTGCACCGCGGCTCCCGCCGCCGAAAGCACGCGCCTGGCCGTGGGATACCCGGGATCCTCCATCAGCACCCGGGGCGGGGCCGTCGGGCCGCGGAGTGCTGCGACGATCAGCTGCAGGGCGTCGCTGGTGCCCGCCGTGATGACGACGTCGTCGGCACTCACCGAGAGTCCGCGGGACGCGGCGAGGTGATCGGCTACGGCGGTGCGAAGCGCGGGGGTACCCAGGGCTGCCGGAAGCTCAACCTCCACCGGCTCGGCTACGGCCTTGCGCCAGGCGGCCCGCCAGTCGCGGTCACGGAACGGGGCGCCGGACGGCCGTCCCGGCGTGAGGTCGATCGTTGCGGTTTGCGCCATGGCGGATGCCGCCTGGGCGCCTGCCGACGCCATGCCCCGGCCGTCGGAGCGTACCGCCACGCGGGTGCCGCCCGAGCCGCGGCTCTCCAAATATCCTTCACCCGCGAGCTGCTCATAGGCGCGGACCACCACTCCGCGGGAGACGCCCAGTCCGGCGGCAAGGCGCCGCGACGCCGGGAGGGTGTGCTCCGGCCTCAGAGTGCCGTCCAGGATGGCGGCCCGCAGCCGGCCGACCAGCTGGGCGGCCAGTGGAACGCGGCTCCGGTGGTCAAGGACCAGCGGCAGTTCGGCTTCGATCTTGGTCCTCCTGGATCGTGGATTCTTGGATCTATGCTAGGACCAATCCGGCTGTGAGCATGAGGGGAGGATCCAAACTCGATTGAGAGAGGAGACCGTCGTGTTTAACGGTCTGTGTGCATTTCCCCTGACTCCGCTCGCCGGGGACAACGTCGACGACGCCGCACTGGTTCGCCTGGTCGGGCGGTGCGTCGACGCCGGCGCCGACTCAATCGGCGTGCTTGGTTCGACCGGCATCTACACCTACCTGCTGCGGGAGGAACGCCTCAAAGTGGTGGAGGCCGCCGTCGACGCTGCCCAGGGAACCCCCGTGGTGGCCGGTGTCGGTGCGATGCGCACCCGTGACGTGCTGGCGTGCGTCGAAGATGCCCACAGTGCGGGCGCATCCGGCCTGCTGCTGGCGCCGGTGTCGTACCAGCGGCTGACCGAGGATGAGGTTTACGGGCTCTACCGCGAGGTCTCGTCTGCATCAGACCTGCCGATCGCCGTCTACGACAACCCTGCCACCACCGGGTTCACCTTCACCGATGAACTCCACGGACGCATCGCCGAACTTCCGGGCATTGCGTCGATCAAGTTTCCGCCCCCTGCGCCGGGCCAGGCCGCCGACCGCATTGCCCGGCTCCGGGCAGCAGTTCCCCGGGATTTTTCCCTGGGCATCAGCGGCGACTGGGCCGCGGCGGAGGCACTGGTCGCAGGGTGCGACGTTTGGTATTCGGTCGTCGGAGGCCTGTTTCCGAAGACCGCCAGGATGATCGTTGACCTCGCCCAGGCCTCCCGAGCCAGCCAGACGGCCCAGCCCGGCCAGGGCGAGCTGGCGCTGGAAGCCTCTGCAGCGCTGGAGCCCGTGTGGGCGCTCTTCCGCGAGTACGGGAGCCTGCGCGTCGCTGCCACGATGGCCGAAGTGCTTGGCTTCGTGGAGGCGCCGTGCCTGCCCCGTCCGCTGAAAAGCCTGGCCGGTAAGGACCGCACCAGGACCGAGGAAGCCCTGCGGCTCAGCGGCCTGGGCGCCTGAGCAGGTGGGCCGGATGGGCAGCCCGGACCGCGGCACGGCGGAGCAAGACACGCGCGCGGAGCACGAAGCACCGCGACAGCCGGCACCGGAACGTGCCCGGCCCGGCGGAGGCTTGGCCCGCTATGTGGCGGCCGCGACGCTGGCGCGCACCGCGGACGGCGGGGCCGTCGTGGCCATTGTCCTTCTGGTCACCGCCAGCGGGGCGCCGGGCTGGCTTGCCGGTTTGCTCGGCGCCTGCATCACCGCCCCGCACCTGCTGGGGCCGCTGGTGGCTCGGAGTCTGGATTCCTGCCGTGACGGCCGCGTCCTGATCGCGTGCGCGTGCACCATCCATGGCGCCACGCTGGCGGCGTCAGTGCTGCTGTATCCGGTGACGTGGCCGGCAGTGACCGGCGTTCTGCTGGTGGCTTCGGGACTGGTCGGCCCCCTGCTGACCGGCGGCATCAGCAGCCGCCTTCCCGCGATCGCCGGTCCGGACCGGGTCAGCCAGCGCCGCGCCCAGGGCTGGGATGTGGCCACGTACGGAATTGGCGGGACGATCGGCCCGAGCGCCGTGGCAGCTGTCTCGGC
This sequence comes from Arthrobacter globiformis, assembly GCF_046536215.2. GTDB lineage: Bacteria > Actinomycetota > Actinomycetes > Actinomycetales > Micrococcaceae > Arthrobacter > Arthrobacter globiformis_E. The sequence continues at coordinate 3,212,394 of NZ_CM143421.1, forward strand.
CTGGGCCGGTCCCACTGTAGCCGCGCTCATCCTGGCGGCGGGCACCTTCGCGGCTGCCGCCGTCGTCCGATTGCTGCCCTACGCTCCTCCGGCAGCGGCCGCAGCCGAGGTTCCGCGGCCGGCCCAGACGCTGCGGCTTATGGCTGTCACGGGCCGTCTTCGGCGGATGCTGTACCTGACCGTGACGGTGGCGTTCTCAGTGGCCGCGCTTCCCATCGCGGCCGTCGCCTCCACGGCCATGTTCCACGTACAGCCGGCCGCCGCCGGTGTGCTGACGGCCGCCTACGGGCTGGGCGGGCTGGCAGGTTCGGCCGGAGTGATGTGCCGTCCGCTGCGAGGCGACGCGGACCGGCTGGTCACGCGCCTCGCCGGATTGGTGGCCGCGGCGCTCGCCGTCGCCGCGTCGTCCGGTTCCTTTGCGCCTGCCGTGGCGGCATACGCGGCCGCCGGGGTCATGAACTCGTTCTTCTTCGCGGCGACCCTTGCCGCCCGCAGCGAGTTTGCTCCGCCCCAGCTCCGGGGGCAGGTGTTTGTTTGGGTTGGTGCCCTCAAGATCGCCGCCGGGTCCGCCGGAACGGCCGCGGCCGGCGTCGTGATTACCGGGGAGCCGCAGGTTCCCCTGTTCCTTGCCGCCGCCCTCATCCTGGCCGTTGCCGCGGCATCGGTCCTGGACCGCCGCAGCGCCGGCCGGCTCCAGACGGAATGATGAGGGGCTGCGCGTCGACCAGCCGAGGTTCGTGCCCATATCCCCGGAACGCGGTTACGATTTGAGTTCCGGGGCTTTCGGGCCCGCCCGCAGCAGCCGAAGGACACCATGACAGCCCAGAATGCTTCCTCGCCGCCACGGGCCGCCGTGGTGGTCAACCCCGCCAAGGCTGTTGGCGCCGACCTCCGCGCATCGCTGGTCCGGCTGTGCGAAACGCAGGGCTGGGCCGAGCCGCTGTGGCTGGAAACCACTGTTGAAGACCCGGGGGTCGGCCAGGCGCGCGAGGCGCTGGAGGCGGGGGTCGACGTCGTTATTGCCGCCGGCGGCGACGGTACGGTGCGGTGCGTGGCTGAGGCGCTGGCCGGAACCAATACGCCGATGGGCATGGTCCCGCTCGGGACCGGCAACCTGCTGGCCCGCAACATGGGCGTGGACATCACCGACCCCGTATCCGCCGCCTACGACATCCTGAACGGCACGGACCGCACGGTTGACGTCGCCAGGACCACCTTTGACGGGTCCGACGACGAGAACGTCTTCCTGGTGATGGCCGGCGTGGGCTACGACGCCGCGATCATGGCGGACACGGTGGACGCGCTGAAGGATCGCATGGGCTGGCTGGCGTACGTCGAGGCCGGGATCCGCAAGCTGCCGGGCAAACCGGTCAGGGCCACCATTCAGGTGGACGACAAGCAACCGGTCAAGCGGCGGATCCGCAGTGTCATGGCCGGGAACTGCGGCCGGATCATGGGCGGCATCGAGATTTTTCCCGAGGCGAAGATCGACGACGGGATCGTGGACCTGCTGATCCTGGCGCCCCGCGGGCACTTCGGCTGGCTGGGCGTTGCGGCCGGGATCTTCGGCCGCAGGAAGAACAAGAAGGAATCCGCCGAGTACTTCCAGGGCAAGAAAATCGAGGTGACCCTGGAGCACGAGGAGGAGTTCCAGCTCGACGGCGACCACGTGGGTGCCGTCAAGCACCTGTCCATCTGGGTGGAGCCCGGGGCGCTCAAAGTCCGGATGTAGACCCGATCCGGGCATGGTCCGTTCCGAACAATAGGGCGCCCCGGGCTTGGGGTGCGCCTGGCCGGTTATGGACAGGTGCGTCAGTCCCCGAGGAGCCTGCCCCACCTTGGTGCGAGCAAGGGGGAGCCGGCAAGTTTCAGGCAGTGCCACAGCGTCACGGCCACCGAGTCCAGCACGGGAACCCCTGTGCCCGCCTCGATTTCGGCCGCGATGTTGGCCCCGTACAGGTTGGTGCAGAGGTAGATCAGCGCATCCGGGGCGTCGGCCGCGAGCTCCAGGGAGCCCGGCCGCATCTCATCGTCGGTGACCCGGCCGAAGGACTCGTTGTCGCTCAGGCCCAGGCAGCGGTGGCTGACGGTTTTGATGCCGTCCCGCTCATAGGACCTGATGATGGCCTCGTTGACGTCCTCCGTGTAGGGCGTGAACAGGCCGATCCGCTCGGTACCAAAGGACCGGAACGCCTCGAGGTACGCGAGCGTGGATGTCGTGGCGGGGATGCCGGTGGCGTCGGTGATTTCCAGGACGAGGTCGCGGTCGTGCGGGGATCCCAGCCACGAGCCTGAGGTGCCGTTCCAGGCGATCACGTCCACGTCCGCCGTCGCCAGCAGCCTTGCGGCCTCGCGCATGACGGCGGGGTCGAACTGCCTGTCCGAGGAATCATCCAGCGCGATCCGGGTGACCGGGATCCGAGTGAAGTGGATGGTGACGTCGGTGCGGTCGCCCAGGATGCGGTAGCTCTGCGGTTCCAGGCAGGTGTTCGAGGACGGCACGATCATGCCGATCCGGGTGGGGCGGAGAGGTGAGGTCATGAATCGCTCCTAGAGGGTCGCGGCTGACGGGACGGCAGCGGCGGCAACGTGTTCCCGGAACCCGTTGCGGGCCACGAAGCGGCCCACGGCGCCCGGATCGTGGAAGCCCTCCCGGTCCAGCACCACGCGGCCTCCGGAAACCACGACGGCGGGCCAGCCCGCCAGCGTGCGGCCGTCGAAGGGCGAGAAGTCGGTGCCCATGTGCAGCGCGCCGCCGTCCACGGTCCGCTGTTCCGCGGGGTCGAAGAGCACCAGGTCGGCGTCGAAGCCCTCGGCGATGGAGCCCTTGCCGGGCAGCGCGTTGATGCGCGCCGGTCCGGCGGAGAAGACCTCCACGAAGTCCTCCACACTGCTGCCGGTTTCGGCCATTGCCGTGAACGTGACGGGCATGCGCGTCTCCACGCCGGGGAGGCCGTGCGGCATGGCCCGGACGTCGTCGGTGCGTTCCCGCTTCTGGGTCAGGTCGTAGCAGGAATGGTCCGAGGAGACGGTGTGGATGGCGCCGGCGGCCAGACGTTCCTTGAGCGCCGCGACCGTCTCCGGGCTGCGCATCGGCGGGCAGCAGGCGTACCACTCCGGGAAAGATGAGCCGTAAACGGTGTCATCGAGCGTGAGGTAGTGCGGGCACGTTTCCGAGTAGGCTTCCTGGCCGCGTTCCCGGGCCTCGGTGACCAGGTCGACCGCTCCCGGCGTGGACTGGTGGACAAAATACACCGGGGCCTTCGTGTACTGGGCCATGGCGAGGGTTTCCTTGACCGAGATTTCCTCGGCAAGCTCGGGGCGCGTGCGGTGCAGGTGCTCGATGCCGATCCTGCCGTCGTCGGCGTGCTGCTGGGTGCAGTCGGCGATGATCGGATCGTGCTCGGCGTGGATGTAGGTGAGCCCGTCCAGCCGGACCATTTCGCGCATCACCTTCAGGATGGTGTCGCCGTCCGCCATGGTGGTACCGCGGTTGGTGGTGTACATCTTCACGGAGCGGACACCCTCGGCGGCGAGCTGTTCCAGCTGCCAGGGCACGGTCTCGTCCCAGCTGATCACGGACCCGTGCAGTGCCACGTCGCACCGGGACTCCCGGGCCAGTTCCTTCTTGTTGAGCACGGCCGCCAGCGGGGTTTCGCGGGCGTCGCGGGGGATACCGAAGTCGATGATGGTGGTGGTGCCGCCCCACAGGGCAGCCGTGGAGGTGGTCCGGTAATCGTCCAGGGTGCGGAACCGGCCGGTCACCTGCGCCACGTGGCAGTGCCCGTCCACGCCGCCGGGGATCACCAGCAGGCCGGCGGCGTCGATGGTGCGTTCGGCGTCGGGCGCGGGTTCTGTGGCGTCGACCAGCTGGCTGATCTTGCCGTCCACCACCACGATGTGGGCGGACCGGCGGCCAAAACTGTTGACTACGGTGCCGTTGGCGATGACGAGTTCGGGGATGCGGGACATCGTTGTCCTCCTGACTGGGAAGCGAAGATTGCTGGGGATTGTTGTGTGGCGGCGCCGGCGTTAGCTGGGCGTCGGGGTTAGCTGGGCGCCGCGGCGTTCGACGCCGTCTGGGCGGCGGTCAGGGCGGCGTCGAGATTTTCCGACAAGCCCTTGCGCGCCTTGACCGGTGGCGGTGCGAACGCCCCGGCACGGTGCGGGCCGGACTGGAGGCCCACCACGGCCTCGGCCATCCGGATGCCGGCTGAGATGCCGTCCACCACGGGAACGGGGATCTGGCCCCGGAGCTCGCGGGCCAGTCCAGCCAGGGGCGCTCCGGCGAGGATCACGACGTCGGCCCCGTCCTCCGCGACCGCCTGCCGGCTGAGTGCCAGCAGGGTTTCCTTGAAGTCCTGCTGTACCGAGCCGATGGCGTTCAGGGTCTCGTTGATGGAACGGATCGAGGCCAGCCGCCCGCCGAGGCCGAACCGCTCCACGCAGTCCAGATACCAGGGGCGGATCCGGTCCGAGATGGCAATGATGGAGAAACGGTGTCCCTGCAGCGCCGCGGCGCACAGGGCGGCCTCGGTGATGCCGATGACGGGCACGTCGGCCAGTTCCTTCAGGGCCGGCATTCCCGGGTCCCCGAAGGCGGCCACCACGACGCCGTCGATCTGTGCGCCGTCGGGATCAGCGGTAGCGGCGCCGGCGCCCGCCGTATGTTCGGCGATGATCTCGGCGACGGCGCCCGCCGCGATGAGTGACTCAAAACGGGTTTCTATGTACTCCACACCGTGGCCGGCCGTGCGGACCACGAGGCTGGTGCCGGGGGAGGCGGAACGCCGGGCCTCGGACTCGATCAGCGCGGTGACGTCCTCGCTGATGTTCGGGTTGATGACGAGAAGCTTCATTTTTTCTTCCGGTGCAGGGTTGGTTCCGTCTTTTGGAAGTCCTCCGGGAACTGTTCGCGGTACTTGCCGATGTGAGAGGCCGACTGGGCGGCGGCGCGGTCGGGGTCGCCGCTGGCGATGGCGTCGTACAGGTCGCGGTGTTCCTGGATCAGTTCCGGCAGGTCGCTGACGTGGCGGAATAGCCAATGCATGCGTCCCTGCAGGGGTTCCAGCGCGGATTTGAGAAAGTTATTGTCGGCGATGCCGGTGATGGCGTCGTGGAATTCGCTGTTGGCCCGGTGCGCCTCGATCACGGCACCCCTGGCGAGGCAGCCGTCGGCCTCGTCCAGCAGGCCTTTTAGCCGGCCGAGGTCCTCGCCCGTGGCGCGGATGGCGGCGAGCCGGCAGGCCAGCACCTCCAGGGACTGCCGGACGTCGAAGAGGTCCTCGACGTCCTTGGCGCTGAGCGTGCTGACTTCCGCGCCCCGCGCCCCGCGGTCGCTGATGAGCCCTTCCTGGCGGAGCATCCTCAGCGCCTCCCGGACGGGAAGCCGGGAAACATTGAACTCCGCGGCGAGGTCGCGTTCCACCAGCCGGGTGCCGGGAACGTAATGCCCCTCGAAGATCCGTGTGCGGAGCGTGTCCCGGACGGCCTCGCGGAGGGGGCGTTCCTTGTCCTGGGTCTCTTCTGCGGTAAGCATGGTGCTCCATTCGGATTCTGGGTGACTTTGCGTTCCCGGCGGGCGGGAAGCGAGGCTTGCTGCCCAGCTTAGACAGGCAGGCGCTTGTTGTAGTTCAGGGTGAGCACGGAGGCTCCCATGATGATCGCGGATCCCACGAAGTAGAGCAGCGCCCAGGTGTAGGAGCCGGTGGCGCCGACGATCAGGCCCACGGCGATCGGGGTGACGAAGCCGGAGATGTTGCCGCTGAAGTTCATGGCCCCGCCGAGGACGCCGGCGTTGGTGCGGCCGCCCAAGATGGCCGGGATGCTCCAGAACAGGCCCACCCAGCGGAGGAAGAACATCACCACGGAGAGAAGGACGACGGCGGTGGTCGGGTCAGCGACGACGGTTACCCCGATGAGGCCGCCCACCACCACGACGCTGGAGATGCCCAGCAGCGTGCGCATGACGCGGTTGGCGGAGGCGCCGGAGGCGCGCCATTTGTCGGCGATGGTGCCGCCCAGGATCTCGCCGACGAAGCCGGCGCCGAAGATCACGAAGGTGGACCAGCCGATGGTCTTCAGGTCGAAGCCTTTGGCCTGGGCCAAGTACAGCGGGCCCCAGGTGAGCAGGCCGTAGAACACGCCGTTGAAGCCCAGCCAGCCGAAGCACATGGCCCAGAACGAGCGGAACTTCAGGTAGGGGAGCAGTGCGCGCTTGCCCTTGCTGCCTTCCTTTTGGGCTTCGGCGTCCTCCGCTGCATGCGAGGCCTCGATGTAGTCGGCCTCGGCGGCGTTGACGCCGCGGTGCTGGCGGGGATTGTCGCGGACGTACCACCAGACGGCCAGGCCCATGAGGACGGTGGCGGCGCCGGCGATGACGAAGGATGTCCGCCAGCTGCCGGTGGAGGCGATGAGGCCGGCGATGAGGATGCCGCCCAGGCCGGCGCCCAGGGGAGCCCCTGCATCCAGGATGGTTGCGCCGCGGCCGCGCTCAGACTTGTGCATCCAGATGGCGTTCAGCTTGCCGCCAGCCGGCATCACGCCGGCCTCGGTGACGCCGATGCCCAGTCGGGCGATGAACATGCTGAGGAAGCCGCCGGCCATGCCGGAGGCGGCGGTTGCCGCGCCCCAGCCAACGCAGGATGCGGTCATGACCTTGCGCGGACCGAACTTGTCGATCAGCAGGCCGACCGGGATCTGCATCAGGGCGTAGGTCCAGAAGAATGCGGAGAGCAGCAGGCCCACGAGCTCCGGGGCGAGGTTGAACTCCTTTTGGATGATGGGCAGCGCCACCGAAATGGAGCCGCGGTCGATGTAGTTGACGGCAACCAGGATGAGCAGCAGCAGGAACAGCTTCCAGCGGACATTGGTGCGCCGTTGCACGCCGTCCTTGCCGGGCTTGGTGCCGCGGGACTCGGGGGATTGGGCCTGGGTTGTCACTGCTTCAGTATCTGGGAGAGACACAGCTTCTCCTTTGCGGGAAGGGTGCGGACAGGGGATGGGGGGATGTAGTGGGGCGGTGCGGCCGCGGTTTGGCAGGAATCCCGGGCCGGCGGAGTTGGTTTGGGCCGGCGGTGGGGTCCTGTCATTTGGGATCCCGTTTTGGGATCCCAAATTCAAGGTAAGGAGTGGCGTGGGACACTGTCAAGGGTTTTCGGTGAAGATGGCCGTGGCCCGCGAAAAAACGAATTGTGACTGCAGGCTGGGAACTGCTGACACGAAAGGAAGCACCGCATGAAGACGGTCCGACTTGGAAACTCCGGCCTGGAAATCAGTGCCGTTGTCCTGGGCATGATGAGCTACGGGGACCCGGGAAAGGGCTCGCACGGGTGGAGCGTGGGCCTCGACGAAGCCAGGCCGTTCGTGCGGCGCGCCTACGAGGCCGGGATCACCACCTTCGACACCGCCAATGTGTACTCGGCCGGCTCGAGCGAGGAGATCACCGGCACCCTGCTCAAGGAACTGGCGCCCCGGGAAGAGATCCAGATCGCCACCAAGGTCCACGGCCGGATGCGGCAGGCCCGCAACGGGGCCGGCCTCAGCCGGGCGGCGATCATGCACGAGATCGACGCGTCCCTCACCCGGCTTGGCACCGACTACGTGGACCTGTACCAGATCCACCGCCATGACCCGGTAACTCCCGTCGAGGAGACGATGGAAGCCCTGCATGACGTCGTGAAGGCCGGCAAGGCCCGCTACATCGGCGCGTCAAGCATGTGGGCCTGGCAGTTTGCACAAATGCAGCATGTGGCGGAGCTGAACGGCTGGACCAGGTTCGTGTCCATGCAGGACCAGTACAACCTCCTGGAGCGGGAGGAGGAACGTGAAATGCACCCGTTCTGCCAGGCGACCGGCGTGGGCGTCATCCCCTGGAGCCCGCTGGCACGCGGCAACCTGACCCGGCCGTGGGGCGCCGCGGGATCCGGGACGCGGAAGGACACGGACGAGTTCGGCAAGGGGCTGTACAAGCAGGACGAGGAGGCGAACAAGGCGATCGTCGACGCGGTCGCCGCCGTAGCGGACGAACGCGGCGTGCCGATGGCGCAGATCGCCCTGGCCTGGAGCGCGGGCAAGTCCGCGGTCACCGCACCCATCGTTGGCGCGACGAAGGAACGCCATATCGACGACGCCGCTGCCGCCGTCGAGCTTGAACTCACCGAACCGGAAATCCGGCGCCTCGAAGAGAGCTACACGCCCCGCCACCCCTCCGGGTTCTGACGCCACGGTCCTGAGGGGGTAAGTCCGGGCCTGGCGGGGTACGGGTCACAACAACGCCGGCAGGGCGTTGAGGGACTGGCGTTAAGTGACTCGACGCTGACGGATTCGGGAGGATCGGCGATGGCACAGGCTTCCTTGCTCGAGCGAATGAAAAGCCAATGGCACGGGCTCGGGGCCGGTGTGTACGCAGCTGCCCTGGTGATCGTCGTCCTGGGACTTTGTGGTGTCGTCGGCGTTCTTCTCCACCTTCCGTGGCTTTTCCCCAGCCTCGGCCCCACGGTGATGCTGTTCTTCGAGTCCCCCGAGCAGGAGGCTTCGAGGCCCGTCAACGCTCTCGCGGGCCACGGGGTGGGGCTGCTGGCCGGAGCCCTGTGCCTCTACGCCTTTGGCCTGCAGGACCAGCCCTCGGCTCCCGTGGGCGGACTGACGGCGCTGCATGTCATCAGCGGGGCCCTGTCGGTGGCGCTGACCACCCTGGTGCTGACGTGGACCGGCATGCCGCATCCGCCGGCAGGGGCGACCACGCTGATCATCAGCCTCGGCATCCTCACCACCCCGCCGCAGCTGGCGTCGGTTGCTGCGGCGGTGGTCATGACCACCCTCATCGGCAGGGGGCTGAACATGCTCCTGGGGACCCGCCCGGTCCGGAAATAAGCCCGGCCTCCCGGTGAGCCAGGATTTCGGCGAGCTCCGCGAGCCGGTGGGCGCGGGCCGATTCGGCCGGCGTGAACGGCTCGCCGGGACGGACGAAGGTGATGGGTCCGTGCCAGGCGGTCGGGATTCTCAGGAGGGTGCCGGCGTCGTTCGTTTCAGCGCAGGCGCGGGCTGACTCGCTGCCGGCTTCGAGGATCCGGGCGGACAGCAGCTCCGCCACGGCCAGCGGGAGCTCCGCGGGAGTGGCGGCGATCCGGGCAGCCAGGCTCAGTGCCTTGGTCTGTCCGTCAGCCATGGCCAGGGCTGTTGTTGGCCAGACCTGCGCGCTCCGGCCGCCCCCGTCCATCAGGGCCTCCAGCAGCTGGCGCTCGCCGACCCCGCCCGGGGCGGAGAGCACGAATTCATCCATCACCCCGCCCCGGACCGGATGGACGTGGATGCCCAGGATGTTGGTGTCCAGCAGCGCCAGGGACCTGGTGATCCGCTTCAGGGAGCCGGGCTCGTCGCGGAGCACAATCCGGGCCCGCCACAGTGCCGGCGCCGTGCCAAGGCGCCGGCGGTGACGCAGCGCGGGCGCGTGGAGCCACCGCCGCAGGATGCGCGCGGCGGACGGCTCGGCCACCCAGATCACCAGGACGGTGGCCGTCAGCGTCAGCACCAGCACCTTGGCCAGGTAGGGCAGGTGCGTCTGCACCACCAGCGCATGCACCAGCAGTTCGATGGGAAGCATGACGGCGACGTTGGCCACCGTGAGGCGTGTCTTGGTGGGCTCGGGCATCTGGCCGCAGACCTCGCAGCTCAGTTCGGCCGCGGTGTTCGGGGCGTGGCGGTTCCGCAGGAGGGGTTTCGGAGCGTGGGGCTTCATGGTGCCAGCCTGCCCCGCGGCTGTTACGGGATGATTGCCCCCGCGTTCCGATCCAGCGAAACCTTCCCGGATGCATGGAGTTTTTGTCCAGATAATGGCCTCTGATGGGGCTTTTGCGGCCATTATCTGGACAAAAACTCGGGGGTGCTTGCGGGGGTGCTGACGGGCTATGGCCAGCCTCCGGTCCGGTCCCTACACTGAAGGGACCAGCGTGCGGAGCTCCCGTACAACGGCCTGCTCGCACGGAAAAACCGACTCGTGGAGAGCACCGTCATGCCCATCAGCATCAGTTCAGGTCGTTCATGCCGCCGTGCCGCCGTAGGGCTCCTCGCCCTCGCCGCGCTCCTGGTCCCCGCACCCGTCGCCTCGGCCGGAGAGGCCCGGTCCGATGACGTTGCCCCGGTCATCCTGCTGGACGGGGCCAAGGGCGCCGAAGGCATCGCGGCGGCCGGCAGCACCAAATTCTTCGCCGGCGACCTGGTCACCGGGGACATCTACCGCGGCGACATCCGCAAGGACACGGCAACCAGGTTCATCGATGCTCCCGACGGCAGGGTGGCCGTGGGCATGAAGGCGGACCGGCACAATGATCTGCTGTTCGTGGCCGGCGGACCCACGGGCCAGGCCTATGTGTACGACACCGACACGGGCAAGACGGTCAGGACCTACCAGCTGACCAACAAGGAAGCCTTCATCAACGACGTGGCGCTCACCGACCACGGCGCCTGGTTCACCAATTCGCGGCAGGCTGAGCTGTACTTCATTCCCGTGGACGACGACGGCGACCTCGGCTCCGTGCGCACGCTGGCCCTGAAGGGCCCGGCTGCGGACACCAGCAAGCAGTTCAACCTCAACGGCATCGCCTACTCCCGCGACGCCCGCCGCCTGGTCGTCGCCCACTCGGGCAATGCGGCGCTGTACACGGTCAGCCCGCGCACCGGCGCCAGCACCGAGATCACCGGCGTGAAGGTCCCGAATGTGGACGGCGTCCTGGTCAAGGGCGACACCGTCTGGGCCGTGCAGAACATGTCCAACCAGATCAGCCGGCTCCGCGTGAACTTCCACGAGTCGACGGCAAAGCTGCGGGAGGTCATCACCAGCCCGCACTTCAACATCCCGACGACGGCCGCCCTCTTTGACGACACCCTCGCCGCCGTGAACGCCAAGTTTGGCGTGCCGAACGCCAAGACCTTCGAAGTGGTGACCGTGGACGCACGCACCAACGCCACCAGGTAGAGACGAACGCAACAGCGCAGCAGGCGGCCTCTACGGGAAACGCGGGGGCCGCCCGCCTTAAACTGGGAAGCGGACGCCAGTGCCGCCGTCGTCAGTTCCAGACTGCAACGAAAGGCGCGATTCCCCGTGAAGCTGCTGGCCGAGATGTTCACCCTTGCCCCGGCAAACAAGGATCATCACGTTGCCATGCGCTGCGCCGTGGGCGTGTTCGTGCCGCTGATCACCCTGGTCCTGCTGGGCCGCCTGGACCTGGCGATCTTCGCCTCCTTCGGCGCGTTCACCGGCATCTACGGCCGCGGCGAACTGCACCGCAAGCGGTTCTTCATCCAGGTCCGGGCCGGAGCGCTCATGCTCCTGGTGATCCTGCTGGCCACGCTGACCGCCCGCGTGGTGCACGCCGGCGGCATGTCCCCGGAGGCGAGCACCTGGCTGCAGGTGCTGGCCACCACCGCGGTGGCGGGCGGCTGTTCATGGGTGATTGCCCGGTGGCGGCACCGGCCGGCCGGCTCGCTGTTCCACATCTTCGCGTTCGCCGCGATCGCGTCCATTCCCAGCCAGCCGCCGCTGTGGCAGTGCCTGCTGGTGTCCGTCCTGACCACCCTTTTCTGCCTGGCCGTCGGCCTGTCCTCCCGCGTGCTGCGAAGCCACCGGACGCCGTGGGAGATGCCTCCGCCCGTCCGGCTGACGGCCGAGGAGAAACGCGCGGCCGGGCTCGAGGCGGTGGGCTACCTCGTGGCCGCAGGGCTCGCGGGCACCCTCGCCACCCTTGTGGGCCAGCTGCTCGGCTTCGGGCACAACTACTGGGCCATGGTAGCGGCGGTGGTTCCGCTGGTGGGACGCACCACGCGGCACCGCATCGCCCGCGGCGTCCAGAGGATCATCGGCACCGTGCTGGGCCTCATTATCCTGGCGGGGATCCTGCTGCTGCAGCCGGTGCCGTGGCAGACGGTCCTGGTGATCGCCATCTGCCAGTTCGGTGCCGAGCTCTTCATCGCCCGGAACTACGTGCTGGCCCAGGTTTTCGTGACGCCGCTGGCGCTGACCTCCACCCTGCTCGTCTCCCCGGCCGCGCCCGGCATCCTGCTCCGGGACCGGATCGTGGAGACGGTGATCGGCGCTGCCGTCGGAATTGCCGTGGTGCTGGCCCCCGCCGTGTGGTCCCGGCTTTCGCGGCGGACTTCGGCGGGGGTAGCGGCGCGGTAAGGGCTACCCGGCGACGGGCTACTCCGCGACCAGGAGCGCCTGCGGCGCGGCCTGCTTCATCCTCGTCTGCAGCCACCGGATCTCCAGTTCCGAGTCACCCTCACACTGCTTCACGATGCCCTGGAGTTCCTTGTCCCGGTCACCCTTGGCGGCCTGCCCCACCATCATCCAGGTGACGTCGATGTGGTTGACCAGCACGTACAGGTCCTGCAGATCCAGCATCAGCGCCAGCGGTCCGGAGCGGACCTCCTTCACGCCGTTGGCGGTCAGCCGGTGCTCCTCCTCGCCCTCGACGTCCTCGCCGTAGCGGTCGATCACCGGCTTCAGCGCGTCCCGGTGGGCGTCACACTTCTTGGCGAACGTCTGCAGGATGAAGTGCACGTCAGGTTCGTCGCCGTGGCCGTCCGCCACCACCCGGAACGACGACGCGAGCGTGGCCTCCGCCTCGTCCAGCAGACCGATGTAGACAGGGAGTTTCATCGCTGGCCTCCTGTGGCGCGGCGGGATGCGGTGGTGTCCGGGGCCTTTGACGGGCCGTCGCCGCTGCGCAGCTTCTCCACCCGGACGGCGGCGTTCTTGAACAGCGGCTGCTTGGACACCGGGTCCCACTCGGTGATGGTGAGTTCGTTCGCGGCCCGGTGCCTGCCGCCGTCGGGCTTAAGCACGACGGCGGGATCCCCGCTCCCGCTGCCGGTGCCAGCACCGCCGTCGGACGTGTCCCAATAGCCGTAGTGGAACGGCGCGAAGACGGTGCCCGGCCGGATGTCGCCGACCCGCACCGGAACCTCGAGGCTGCCGCGGCGGGACGTCACCCGGGCGATGTCCCCCTCCTGGCACCCGGCGCGCGCGGCGTCCTCGACGGACATCTCGATCCACGGCTCGGGCGCCGCGGCGTTGAGGCGGCGGCTGCGGCCGGTCTTGGTCCGGGTGTGGAAGTGGTACGCCGTCCGGCCGGTGGTGTACCGCAGCGGGTACTCGGCGTCCGGCTCCTCGTGCGGCGGTGTGTAGTCGAGGGCCTTGAGCCAGGCCTTCCCGGGCTGCACGGTCGCCTTGTACTGCGTTTCGCCGGTGGTGGCACCGGTGAGGAGGTCGTGCCCGAAGGACTCGCAGTACTCCGGCGCGGTGGGGAATTCTCCGTCGGTGTACAGCCGTTCGGTGCCGCCAGGCTTCTCCTCGGTGCAGGGCCATTGGATGCCGCTGCCGCCGCGGAGCTTGCCGTAGCTGAGGCCGGTGTAGTCGCAGGGGCGGCCGCGCGAGCATTCCTTCCAGGCCTCGAAGCCGTCCTCGGGACCCGACCAGTCCAGCAGCGGCCGCCCGTCCTTGTCCGTGAACCCCATCCGGCGGGCGTAGTCGAGGAAGACGTCCAGGTCGCTCCGTGCCTCGCCCGGCGGATCGACGGCCTTCTCGGACAGATGGACGGTCCGGTCGACATTGGTGAAGGTGCCGGTCTTCTCACCCCACGCGGCGCAGGGGAGGACGACGTCGGCATACTGCGCGGTCTCGGTGAGGTAGATGTCCTGCACCACCAGGAACAGGCTGTCCTTGTCCAGGATGTGCCGGATGCGTTCGAGCTGGGGCATGGACACGGCCGGGTTCGTGGCGGAGATCCAGAGCAGTTCGATGGAGCCCTGCTCGACGTACCGGAAGATCTGCAGGGCGTGCGTCGGCGGGGCCCAGTCCGGGATGATGCCGGGATCCACGTTCCACAGCCGGGACAGGTCCGCCACGTGCTGCGGGTTCTCCCAGTTACGGAAGCCCGGCAGGTCGCCGTCGGCCCCGCATTCCCTGTTGTTCTGGGCGGTGGGCTGGCCGTTCATCTGCAGCAGCCCGCAGCCGGGCCTGCCCAGCATGCCGCGCAGGAGGTGCAGGTTGTTGACCTGGCACGCGGACGCCGTCGCGTGGGCGGACTGGTAGAAGCCCTGCAGGACCGTGGAAAGCACCCTGTCTTCGGTGCCGAAGATTTCCGCTGCCCGGCGCACATCGGCGGCGTCCACGCCGCAGGTTTCAGCCACCTTCTCCGGAGTCCAGGGTTCCACCACGCTGCGCAGCTGGTCCACATTGGCCGTGTGCTGCCCGATGTACGCCTCGTCGATCCAGCCGTTGACGAAGAGCTCGCGGACCAGGCCGTTCATCAGCGCCAGGTTGGTGCCCGGATGGACCGCCAGGTGCACCTCGGCCCGGCGGGCCGCCTCGGTGTCGCGCGGGTCAACGCACACAAGCTTCGGCGGGTTCGGCCCGTCCAGCCGGTCCAGCACGCGCGACCACAGCACCGTCTGCGTCTCCGCCATGTTGTGGCCGTAAAGGAAAACGGCGCTGCACTCATCGACGTCCGTGTAACTGCCGGGCTGCCCGTCGGCGCCGAAGGATTCCTTCAGCGCGGCCGCGGCGGTGGCGGTGCACAGGCGCGTGTTGCCGTCCATGTGCGGCGTGCCGATGCCTGCCTTGCCGAGCATGCCCAGCGCGTAGTACTCCTCCAGGAACAGCTGCCCGCTGGTGTAGAAGCCGTGGCTCAGCGGGCCCTTGCTGGCCAGGAGCTCCTTGCTGCGCTCCACGATGCGGCCCATCGCGGTGTCCCAGTCCGTCTCGACCAGTTCGCCGGCAACCCTGATCATTGGACGGGTCAGGCGGTCGCGGTGCTCCTCGCCCTGCCAGCTGCCATAGAGGCCCTTGGGTCCGAGCCGCCCGCGGTTCACCCTGTCAACCGCGCGGCCGCGGATGCCCACCATTTTCCCGTCCTTGACGGCGATGTCGCACCCGCACCCGTTGCTGCACAGGACGCACGCCGACTGCACCCAGCTGTCCACGTCGCCGTCGGTCAGCCCCTCGGCCAGGACCTGATCCACGCGCTCGGGCCATGCCTGTCCGCTTCCGTGGGGTGTCCGTTCGCCCCAGATATCTGCGATCCGGTCCGTCATGGGGTCAGCCTCCAAGGATGGTAAGTGAACTTACTGTCCCTAGGTTACCCGCCGCCGCCGTTCGCGCCAGAGGCTGGCTGATGAGCGTTCGACGGCGGCCTCCCGGCCGGGTGCCGCCCCGGGCCGGTTATGCGGGGGAAGGCCGGTTTCGGTCCTGGAGGCATACGGTGCCGGGTGTAATCTGGGACAACTCCAACCATTCAATGGAAGCGGGATGCGGTGGCCAATTCAGTGTCGGGGGATTCGGTGGTGGACCGCGTGGTCCGCGTCATCGCGGCGTTCCCGGCCGGCGTCACCGTCCTGCAGCTGTCCGAACTGGCGGAACGCGCGGACCTTCCCCTCACCACCACCCATCGCCTGGTGCGGCAGCTGGCCACACACGGACTCCTGGAAACGGGCCCGGGCGGCTCGGTGCAGCTGGGCCTGCGGCTCTGGGAGCTGGTGAACCGCAATTCGCCCACGCTGGCCCTGCGCCAGGCAGCCATGCCCTTCATGGAGGACATCCAGCATGTGCTGAACCAGAACGTGAACCTCGCGGTGCTCGATGGCTGGGAAGCGCTGTTCGTTGAGCGGCTGTCCCGCCGGGGGTCCGTGGCCAACCGGGCCCAGATCGCCGGCCGGATGGCGGTGCACGTGTCGTCGGCAGGGCTGGCCCTGATGGCCCACCAGCCAAAGACCGTCCAGACCGAGTACCTGGACCAGTTCGCGGATCCTGCCGGAAAGGTGGGGCAGGACGAAGTGCGCGCCCTGCTGGCGGAGGCCGCGAACCAGGGCTTCGCCGAACTGGCGGGCGTGATCGATCCCGATACCTGGGGCATTGCTGTTCCCGTGCTGGACGGCCAGAAGCGCGCGGTGGCGGCGATCGGCGTCGTGGTTCCCCTCCGGGAGATGCGCATGCAGGCACTGGTCCCGGCTCTACAGACGGCGGCGCGCGGCATCGCGCGGCGGCTCAGTGAGGGTACCGGCTAGGTTTCCCGGCTCTTAACACATTCCATTCAGCGGAATTGATGTAACGCCGCCCACACTTCCCGGCGCACACTGTTAGCCAGCAACCACCTTCGCCCGGACTTCCGGGCCACGCAACGGAGCGAGGAACACCATGGCACGACAGATCATCACCACCCAGGTGGCCATCCTGGGCGCCGGCCCCGCGGGACTCATGCTGTCCCACCTGCTGGCCAAGGCCGGCATCGAATCCACCGTGATCGAAATCCGCAGCCGCAAGGAAATCTCCGAGACGGTCCGCGCCGGCATCCTGGAGCACGGCACCGTGAACATGCTCGTCGACGGCGGCGTGTCCGACCGCGTGCTGCGCAAAGGCGACCGGCACGACGGCATCGAGCTGCGGTTCAACGGTGAAAGCCACCGCATCGACTTCAAGGAACTCGTGGGGGAGTCCGTCTGGCTCTACCCGCAGACCGACGTCTTCATGGACCTCGCCGCGCGGCGGGAGTCCGACGGCGGCGACGTGCGTTACAGCGTTACCGATACCACCATCCACGACATCGAGGACAAGCCCAAGGTCCGGTTCACTGACGCCGACGGCGTGGAGTACGAGCTGCAGGCCGACTTCATCGCCGGTGCCGACGGCTCGCGCAGCCACTGCCGTTTCCAGATTCCCGAGGCGAATCGCAAGTGGTACTTCCACGAGTACCCCTTCGCGTGGTTCGGCATCCTCACCGAGGCGCCGCGCAGTTCCGACGAGCTGATCTACGCCAACTCCGAGAACGGCTTTGCCCTCATCAGCCAGCGCACCGAAACCGTGCAGCGGATGTATTTCCAGTGCGACCCCAAGGAAAATGTGGCCGACTGGAACGATGAGCGGATCTGGGCGGAGTTCCGCAGCCGGGTCAACGGCAACGGCTTCGAGCTGAAGGAGGGTCCGGTCATCGACAAGATGGTCCTGCCGTTCCGCAGCTTCGTGCACACGCCCATGCGGCACGGCAAGCTCTTCCTGGCCGGCGACGCCGCGCACACCGTGCCGCCGACGGGTGCCAAGGGCCTGAATCTGGCGATCCACGACGTGAAGGTGCTGTTCGAGGGGCTCGACAGCTACTACAACAGCGGCTCCGCGGCGCTGCTGGATTCCTACAGCGACCGCGCCCTCGACCGGGTGTGGAAGGCCCAGCAGTTCTCCTACTGGATGACCACGATGCTGCACACCCCTGCCGATGCCGGCGACTTCGCCCGGGCACGCCAGCTGGGCGAGCTGAACTCGGTGGTGTCCTCGCGCCACGGCCAGGCATACCTTGCCGAGGCCTACACCGGCTGGCCGTCCGCCTAAGCCTCCCAGCCCGCCCAGCCGGCGTCCCGCCGTCGGGCTTAAGATCGGGTCCATGGAAGCCATAAGCATCATCGGCGGCGGCATTGCCGGCCTTGCGCTCGGGGCGGGCCTGGACCCGGAACGCTTCGACGTGACCGTCCACGAGCAGCGGCCCGGCGTACCGGCGGTGGAGACGTCGCTGGCCATGTGGCCGGAGGCGCAGGCGGCCCTGGCGGTGCTGGGGGTGCTGCCGCAGATCAGGGAGGCGGGCACGGCCTTCCGCGGAATGGCCCTGCGCGACGCGGCGGGCACAGCGCTGGTGGCCCCCGAGGTGCGCGGGGTCCTGGCCGTCTCACGGGCTGACCTCATCCGGATCCTCGACGGCGCCGTGCCCGCCTCCGTACGCCGCGTCGAGGGCAGGGTGGACGGGATTCCCGCTACCGGACCGCTGGCGTCAGGCCTGCTGGTGGGTGCCGACGGCGTCCACAGCGTGGTCCGCCGCTTCTTCTGGGGCGCGAGGTCGCAGGCCAGGCTGACGCCTTACGTGGCGCTGCGCGGCGTCCTGCCCGTGCCCGTCCAGGCGGACGCCGGCGGGGAATACTGGGGACGCGGACAGCTGTTCGGCATCACGCCCGCGTCCGGCGGGAGGACGTACTGGTATGCCTCGTTCCGCTCCAGCCTGGGCCCGGCAGGTGTCGATGCAGCGGAAGCACTGCGGCAGGCCAGGGAGCGCTTCGGCGCACGTGCGCCGGCCGTCCGGACGGTGCTGGAGCAGGCCACGCCGGAAGCCACACTGGCGCAGCGGATCTGGACCACGCCGAACCTCGGCAGCTTTGTGCGGCCGGGGGCCGTCCTGACGGGCGACGCGGCGCACGGGATGACACCCAACCTTGGCCGGGGTGCATGCGAGGCGCTCGTGGACGCCGTCACGCTGGCCGAACTCCTCAACGCCCGTCCGCCGGAAGACGCACTGAAGGCCTACAACCGGCAGCGCGCGCTCAAGACCCAGCTGCTGCGGCTGGCCTCCTCGGCCGTGGCGGGCGTGGCCCTCGCCGAACGGTCACAGCCGCTGCGCGACGGATTGCTGCGGCTGGCCTCCCGGTAGCTCTGGCGGCACGCGCTAGTCCTGCTGCAGCGTTTCGGTGAGGTGGTGTGTGGGGATGCGGTCGCGGTCGTACGTGATCTCCGTGTAGCCGTGGGGTTCCGGCTTGCCGGTGGAGCTGAGGTTCACGAACACGATCTCTTCGATCGTGAGGATGCTCTGCCGGGTGATCATGTTGCGGACCTCGGCGCGCATGGTCAGCGACGTGCGGCCGAAGCGCGTGGCGGTCAGGCCCATCTCGATCAGGTCGCCCTGGACCGCAGAGCTGACGAAGTTGATCTCGGAGATGTACTTGGTGACCGCGCGGCCGTTGCCCAGCTGGAGGATCGCGTAGATCGCGGCTTCCTCGTCGATCCACTTCAGCAGGCTGCCTCCAAACAGCGTGCCGTTGGCGTTGAGGTCCTCGGGCCGCACCCACTTGCGGGTGCGGAACGTAATGTCTTTGGTTTCCATAGCGCGAGACTAGCCGACGGCGGCCCGCCCCACCGGAGTGTGACGGCCGCCGTCGCTGCGCCCGCTCAGGCCATGGCTGTGTGCGCTGCGCTGTGGCAATTGATCAGCTTGGCGAAGCAGTAGGAGTGCTCGACGCCTATGTAGGGACCGAAGTTGGGAACCGGATCGAAGCCGGAGTTCGCGTAGAAGTTGCGGCCGTCAGTCTGCGCCGAGCCGGCCTCCGCCGTGATCCGGGTGATCCCCTGGGCAAAGGCCTCGGCCTCGAGGGCGGCCAGGATGGAGCTGGCCACGCCGGAGCCCCGCGTGTAGGGGAGAACGTAGAGGCGCTTGATCTCCGCCGTCTCGGAGTCGAGAAGCCGCAGGCCGCCGCAGCCCACCGGCTGGCCCGACCCCTTGTCGTAGGCCACGAGGAACACGGCCGTGTCCACTTCGGACGGCTTGGGTCCCGGCTCATGGTCGGCGCATCCGAATCGGGCGTCCAGTTCGGCCTGCTGTGCCGCGCGCAGGTCGGCGCCCACAGGGTTAGACCAGCTGACTTTCCGGATGTTGAGCCTGGGATTGGTCTGCATCTGTGCCTCGATTCGCCGAAGGGTTGTGCGAGTTAAGGCTAGGAGCGCGCCGTTACCGCGGTGTTTCCTGCCGGTAAGCGCCGTGGGAACACTTGGCGCCGTGCGTGCCGTATGACCGCGCTCTTACGGCCGCACCAGTGTCCGCAGGAGCTTCAGGGCGACCGAGATGGACGCGATGTCGACCTGCCCGGGCTTGGTCACTTCGGCGAACGTGTCCTTGATCCGGGCCAGCTGCTCCTGGTGCCCGCGCTCCCAGGCCACGATGCGTCCAATCGGGTCGGGGGTGGCCGGGTCGGCGTCGAGAGTGTGCTGCATGACCGAGACCGTCATATCCGCCACGGCCGCATAGACATCGTCACGCAGGGCTGCCCGGGCGAGGGCCTCCCACCGGTTCTGACGTGGCAGGTCCGTGATGCGCAGCAGCAGGCTGGCGGCGCCGATGCGCTGGAACACGGTGTAGTACAGGTCGGCGATCGTGGTGACGGGTTCCCGGATCTGTTCCGACACCAGCGAGATGTCCAGCAGCCCGAAGCTCTCCAGCAGGTCCGCAGCCCGCTGCCCCAGCTCATGCGGCAGCCCCACCTGGTCCCAGTGGGCGAGGCGGTCCTGCACGCGGTCCAGGTCCGAGCCGCGGAGGTAGTCCACGGTGCGGGTCCGGAGCAGCTCCAGCGTCGGCATGATCCGGGCCAGCGACGCTGTGACGGGCCGGTCCCGGTGCTCGTGGGTCACGTACCAGCGGGTGGCCCGGTCGAGTATCCGGCGCATGTGCAGCGCGACCTCGGCAGCATGCTCGGTGGGGAACCCGGGCGGCAGGGCGGCGATCCGGTCCACGATCCACGGCAGGTCGTACACCTCACGCGCCACCACGAAGGCCTTGGCGACGGCAGCCGGGGTGGCGGTCGTTTCCTCGATGGCGCGGAAGGCGAAGGTGATGCCGCCCAGGTTGATCATGTCGTTGGCCACCACGGTGCAGATGATCTCCCGGCGCAGCGGGTGGGTCTCCAGCTCGGCGGCGAAGCGCTCGGACAGCCGGCGCGGGAAATAGTTCCGGAGCACGCCGTGGAACCAGGGGTCGTCGGCGAGGTCGCTGGCGACGAGGTCGGCGGCCAGTTCGATCTTGGCGTAGGCGGCAAGGACGGACAGTTCCGGGGCGGTCAGCCCATGGCCGGTACGGAGCCGGTCGTGCAGTTCTTCGGTGCCGGGCAGCGCTTCGATGCTGCGGTCGAGGTCCGCGGCGGTCTCCAGCCAGTCCATGGCCCGCTCGAAACCGGGGCTCCAGTTGGACACCAGGTGCCGGTCGTTGAGGAGCAGCACGTTCTGGTCCGTGTTGTTCTTGAGGACCAGCCGGGCCACCTCATCCGTGAGGGAATGCAGGAAGCCGGTCCGTTCAGCGGGGTCCATCCGGCCGGCGGCAATCACCCGGTCAAGGAAGATCTTGATGTTGACTTCATGATCGGAGCAGTCCACCCCGGCTGAGTTGTCGATCGCGTCCGTATTGAGCAGGACTCCAGCCAGCGCTGCCTCGATGCGGCCGCGCTGGGTCAACCCCAGGTTCCCGCCTTCGGCCACCACCCTGGCCCGCAGCTCGGAGCCGTTGATCCTGATGGGATCGTTGGCCTTGTCGCCGACGTCGGCGTTTGCCTCCGTCCTGGCTTTGACGTAGGTGCCGATACCGCCGTTGTACAGGAGGTCCACCGGCGCCCGGAGGATGGCCTGGAGGAGTTCCTGCGGTGCCAGTTCGGTGGTGCCGCGCTCCAGCCCCAGGACGCGCCGGACCGGCTCCGCCACGATGATCGACTTGGCGTGGCGGGAGTAGACGCCGCCGCCCTCGCTGATGAATGCAGCGTCGTAGTCGGCCCAGGACGACCGGGGCAGTCCGAAGAGCCGCCAGCGCTCGAGGAACGAGACCGCCCCGTCCGGGTCGGGGTCCAGGAAGATGTGCCGGTGGTCGAAGGCCGCCACCAGGCGGATGTGGGGGGAGAGCAGCATGCCGTTCCCGAAGACGTCGCCGCTCATGTCGCCGATGCCCGCCACAGTGAAATCCTCGTTCTGGGTATCCAGCCCCAGCTCCCTGAAATGCTCCTTCACCGACTCCCACGCCCCGCGCGCGGTGATGCCCATCTGCTTGTGGTCGTAGCCCACCGAACCACCCGAGGCGAAGGCGTCACCCAGCCAGAATCCGTATTCACCGGCGAGCAGGTTTGCCGTGTCCGAGAAGGAAGCGGTGCCCTTGTCGGCAGCCACCACAAGGTAATAATCGTCGGCGTCATGGCGGACCACGCGTTCGGGCGGGACAACTGTCCCCCGGCCGTCGTCACCGGTCGTTCCGACGGCGGACTGGACCAGGTTGTCGGTCAGGTCCAGCAGGCCGCGGATGAAGATCCGGTAGCACTCCTGGCCCTCGGCGAGCCAGGCTGCCCGGTCAGCCGCCGGATCCGGCAGCCGTTTGGGATAGAAACCGCCTTTGGCGCCTGTCGGCACAATGACCGAATTCTTGACCACCTGCGCCTTCACCAGGCCGAGGATCTCGGTTCGGAAATCCTCGCGCCGGTCCGACCAGCGCAGCCCGCCTCGCGCCAGTGCCCCGAAACGGAGATGGACGCCCTCCACACGGGGCGAGTACACCCAGACCTCGTATTTTGGCCGTGGCAGCGGCGAACTGTGGATGGCCGCCGGGTTGAGCTTGATGCTCAGATGCGGCTTGCCCTGGTAGTAGTTGGTGCGCAGGGTGGCTTCCACGAGGTTCATGAACGTGCGCAGCAGCCGGTCGGCTTCGAGCACGGGGATGTCATCGATGGCGGCCAGAAGTTCCTGACGTGACGAGGCGGTGCTGCGGAGCCTGTCGGCGCTGGTCAGGTCCGGATCGAACTTGGCGGCGAACAGCTCCAGCAGGGCGCGGGTGGCCCGGACGTTGGCCAGCAGTGTTTCCGCGATGAACCCATAGGAATAGGTGGTGCCCAGTTGCTGCAGGTACTTGGCGTAGCTGCGCAGGATGACAACCTGCCGCCAGGGCACCGACTCACGGATCACCAGGGCATCAAAACTGTCGGACTCGATGTCCCCCCTCATCGCCGCCGAAAAGCAATCCGCCAGCAGGCCACCCACTTGGGCGGGGTCGACGTCGTCGGGATACGTCACGCCGAGGTCGTACAGGTGCAAGTCGCGGCCATCGCGGCGCAGGCCGAACGGCCGCTGGTCCAGCACCTCGATGCCGAGATTGTGGAAGAACGGCAGGAAGGTCGTGAGGCTGCGGGGCCGGGTGAGATAGAGCCGGATCCGGGAGGCCGGGGCAGCAGCGGGTGAGGCGCCGTCAGGCCCGGAAGGGGGATGGACCGTCAGGGCCGGATCGTCCGGGTCCCGTCCACCGCCGCCGTCCAGGTCAAACTCCTCGAACCTGCTGATGTCCCGGATGGCCTGGTCCGCGCCGTATTCTGCGCGGTAGCTCGGCGGAAAGGCAGCTGACCACAGTGCCGAGAGTGTGGATGCCTCGGGACCGGGGAAACGGTCCCTGAGTGCTTCGTCGAGCCCCTCAGCCCAGGAGCGCGTGGCCCGCAGCACCCGCTGTTCCAGACCAGCGGCATCGACATCCGGTGCGGCGCCGGGGGCGAGCAGGATCCGGAAGAAAACCCTTGCCATGGGGGAATCCCCCAGCCGCACCTCGAACTCCATGTCCTGCGGCCGGAAGGTCTGGCGGAGTTCGTGTTCGATCCTGAGCCGGACTGCAGTGTTGTAGCGCCGCCGCGGCAGGAACACCAGGCCGTGGACAAAGCGTCCGGGGCTGTCCGGGCGCAGAAACAGCCGGGTCCGGCGACGCTGCTGCAGGTCAAGGATGTCGGCAGCCAGCCTGGTCAGATCATCGACGCCGATCGAGAACAGCTCGTCGCGGGGAAATGATTCCAGGACCGCCAGCACGTCCCTGCTCCGCTGTGACCGCGGCGCGGATTCGAGATGCCCCAGCACCGCTGCCAGCTTGTCGCGGATCACCGGAATCCGGCGGACCGACTGGCTTGAAGCGCCCGGCGTGAAGAGGCCCACGAAGCGCCGCTCACCGCTGACTTCTCCCGCGGCACTGAAAATCGGGAGCCGCAGCTCGTCCAGGTAGGAGGCCCGCAGCACGCTCGAGTGCAGGTCACACGTGGTGAGCGTGAAAACCTGTCCGCCGCCGTCGTATGGCTGTTCGCTATTGTCTATCCGGCCGCCGTCACCCGCAAGGTGGCGGCGCAGCAGCCCCAGCGCGTGGCTTGCGTGTTCCACATGGCCCGGGCGGTCCTCGTATCCCAGGAACGTGAAGTTGCCGTCGTCCAGCCACCGCAGCAGGTCGCGGACCTGGTCCGGCGGCGGAGCGGAGGACGCGGGGAAAGTATCAACGGAGACAATGGCAGCGGTCACCGCCTCCTGGATGGCGGCCGCGTCCGCCGCGGTTGCCCGGACATCGTCCAGCACCCGGTACAGGTTGGCGGTGAGCTCATCGGCGCTGGATCGCCCGGATTGCCCGGAGGAGTCCGGGAGCCTGTCAATCTCCACCGCCACCCACGTCTCAGTTGCCACCAGGGAGTCGCTGCCCGTCCAGTCATCCGAGGCTCCGGCGTCCGGCGGCGACTGGTTAGCCGTCCCGGGAACAGCCAGTCCCGACCTCGACGGTCCGTGCCGCAGGTCCAGGAGCTGATGGGTCCGGGAGTCCCGCAGAACCTCGAACGTGGGGTGCACCAGCAGCCGGATCGCCGCGTCCTCGCGCGTCAGTTCCGCCGTGACCGAGTGGACCAGAAACGGCATGTCGTCCGCGACGACGGCCACGATTGTTGCGTCGAGGTCGCTGAAAACCCCGACGGCGGCCTGCCCCGGGGCGCGCTCCGCGGCCACGGACAGGTGGTACATCGCCCGCTCCCGGAGGATGTCGAGGCTGTAATCCCCGATGTCCTCCCCGGACACGTGCTCGTAGTAGTCAGTCAGGAACGATTCGCCGGGCAGGTAGGGGCCGTCCCCCCGGTCCCCGCCCCGCGGCACCGTTTCTTGTGCCATGGCAGTGCGCCTCCACCGTGCGGGACACCGCCGCAAGTCGCGGTTGCCGGTCCTGTCCCGACGCCTGCTTTCATGATGGCCGCGTCCTCGGGCGCCCGTCCAGTACGTGGCTCCGCTATGTGGACAAGGGTATGTGGACGGCGGCGGGTCTAGCCTGTGGTCTTTCCCATCGGGTCCTCGGCGGTGGGGTCGGCAAGGGCGAGCCCACCGACGGGGCTGGCGTCCCAGTGGATCAGGTTCCAGCCGGCGTCGGGATCGCCTTCCAGCGCCACGATGCCGGTGTTGGCGAGCACATGCCGGGCGGCGAATTCCATGTCGATGTTGTCCGCGCGGTGGCCCGCCCAGACGCGGATGGCGGCGCCGTGGCTCACGACGGCCACGGCACCGGCACCGGCGGCTTCCGCGGCCACCTTGGCGATGGCCGCGTCATAGCGCTCGAAGAACTCGTGGCCGTTCGGCCCGGCGGGCATCCGGCGGTCAAAATCGCCGTCCGTCCAGGCGAAGACGGTGCTCATGTAGCGCCGGTGGGACTCATGGTCCGTCAGCTTTTCCAGCGCACCCGCCTCGATCTCGTGGATGCCATCGAGGATCTTCACGTCAAGGCCGAGCTCCCGGCTCAGCGGCTTGGCCGTGATCTGGGTCCGGACCAGGGTGGAGGCGTAGAGGGCACTGATCGGCTCGTTCACCAGGGCCCGCGGCAGGGCCTCCGCCTGGCGCTCGCCCAGCTCGGTGAGACCGGGGCCCGGGTGCGCGGTGTCCAGCTGCCCCAGCACGTTCCCGGGAGTTTCGCCGTGGCGGATGAGCAGCAGCCTCATGGTGTCGCGTTCCTTGTCATCAGTGGGAAAGGTAGGCGGCGCGGGCCGCCTTGGCGGGTCCGGCTTCTTCTTGCGGAAGCCGCCGGAAACGGCGGCGGTGCCGGGCAGCGAAGCCCGGCACCGCCGTCGTACTTATTTGAGGTGGTCCACCAGCTGGTCCGCGATGCCGGTGTACTTGCCCGGGGTCAGAGCGAGCAGCCGCGCCTCTGCCTCTGCTGAGAGGCCCAGGCCCTGGACGAACTCCTGCATCCGGGCGGCGTCCACGCGCTGGCCCCGGGTGAGGTCCTTGAGCCGCTCGTATGGGTTCTCCATGCCTTCGACGCCGGCAATCGCCTCCGCGCGCATCACCATCTGAATGGCTTCCCCGAGGACTTCCCAGTTTGTGTCGAGGTCTTCGGCGAGCACGCTCTCTGCAACGTCGAGCCGTTCCAGGCCCTTGGCCACATTGGAGATGGCCAGCAGCGAGTGGCCGAACGCGACGCCAATGTTGCGCTGGCTGGAGGAGTCCGTAAGGTCGCGCTGCCAGCGGGAGGTGACCAGGGTGGAGCCCAGCACGTCCAGGAGGCCGGAGGAGATCTCCAGGTTGGCCTCGGCGTTTTCGAAGCGGATCGGGTTGACCTTGTGCGGCATCGTGGAGGAGCCGGTGGCGCCTGCCACGGGGATCTGCGCGAAGTAGCCGATCGAGATGTAGCTCCAGATGTCCGTGCAGACGTTGTGCAGGATCCGGTTGAAGCGGGCGACGTCGGCATACAGCTCCGCCTGCCAGTCGTGACTTTCGATCTGGGTGGTCAGCGGGTTCCACGTGAGGCCCAGCTTCTCCACGAACGACTTCGCGACCTGCTGCCAGTCGGCGCCGGGGACGGAGGCCACGTGCGCGGCGTACGTGCCGGTGGCGCCGTTGATCTTGCCGAGGTATTCGGTCCTGGCGACGCGTTCCAGCTGACGGTTCAGGCGGTGCGCGATGACGGCGAGTTCCTTGCCCAGGGTGGTGGGCGTGGCGGGCTGGCCGTGCGTGCGGGACAGCATCGGAACGGCGCGGTTGTCCTCGGCCATCTTGCTGATCTGGGCCACTAGGGCGCGGGCGGCAGGCAGCCACACGTCCTCCACAGCGCCCTTCACGCCGAGGGCGTAGGACAGGTTGTTGATGTCCTCGGAGGTGCAGCCGAAGTGCACCATGGCGGTCAGGTTTTCGATGCCGATGGCGGGCAGGCGGCGGCCGATGTAGTACTCCACGGCCTTCACGTCGTGGACCGTGACGGCTTCGATTTCGGCCAGCTCGGTGACGGAGGCGGCATCGAATTCGGTGACGATGGCGCGCAGCTGCTCCTGCTGGTCCTCGGTCAGCGGGCCGGCGCCGGGGAGGACGTTGTCCCCGGTCAGGTGGATGAGCCACTCCACCTCGACGGCGACGCGGTCGCGGTTGAGGGCTGCCTCGGACAGGTAGTCAACGAGGGGAGCGACGGCGGACTTGTAGCGGCCGTCCAGCGGGCCGAGCGCGATTTGTTCCCCTGACGCGGCGAGGGCGAGGCGTCCGGAGGGCGTACGGGTGTCAGCTGTGGCGGCAGTTTCAGGCATGACCTGATTCTTTCATGAAGTTCTGTGCCCGCCGAAGCGCGGGAGTCGGTGTGACTTCTCCTCCACAGCCCCGCCCCGCATGCACTTGTCCACATGGACGACGCCGGCCGTTCCGTCGGGGGCGGACGGCGCCCTAGCGTCGTGGTCAGGAAGCGAGGAAGGGCCGGGCGCCGGAGCGCCGGGCCACAGGGATGGGGGTATCCGGATGAGCGCCAGCATCACGGTGATGAGCGCCGGCATCACGGCGGCTGACGCCGCGGCATGTTCGTCGCGCGGCTTTGAAGTCCAGCTGCTGGCCGGGCGGATGGAGGCCTGCGCGGAACAGGTCGATGCCGTACAGGCCAGGCTTTCGCAGCTCCAGCTCATGGACTGGCAGTCGCCCGCCGGCCAGGCCTACCGGTCCCGCCTTCGGGGGCACGCCATTGCCCTCGCCGGGGCCCGGGAAGGAGTGCTTGCCGCCGCCCTCGCGCTGCGGCGGCACTCCGTCAACGTCGCTGGGGCGGCCCTCCCTGCCTCCGGGGGCTACTGATGGCCGAGGCCGCCCCGGGTGGCACCGGCGGGCAGCTCCGTCCGGCTGAACCGGCGTCCAACGGGGTCCTTTCCGTGCGCGGCGGAGTGGGCGGTATCTCGTTCCAGCTTGAGGAACTGGACATGGGGGCGCGGGAGCTGGAGACGCTCGCCGGGGATTTGGCGGCCGTGGAGCTGGGCATCTACAGGGTCTGGGAATCGCTGGGAAGCTACCAGCGGGACGATCCCGCCAGCGGCGCCGGGGCCCTGGCGGCCGTCTGGGAGGGGCGGCGCTCCGTGGCGGCCGTGCGGGATGAACTGGAGCGCCTGGCCGGCGGCGTGCGTGCCTGCCAGCTCGAGTACAGCGCCGCCGAGATGGCGAACAGCCTCATGACCCAGCTCCATTTGGACTCCCCGTGGTTGGCGGTGCGGCAGTTCATCGACCTTGCCCTGGCCGGGGACTGGCGCCCCAACACGGCCAGCACCGAGGCGATCGTGTCGAGCGACCGCGTCGCAGCCGGCACCGCCCTGGCAGCCCTCCTGGGAGTACGGCTGAGCCCCATGGACGCCGCGGTGAAGATGGCGCTCGCGTCCGGCATGGCGGGGTCGAGTGTCCCCACGCTTGCGCGGATGCTCCTGGACCGCGTTCTGCCGGAACTCAGGCCGCGGCCGGTCAGGGCACTCAAAGAGGATTCCGCCGACATCGACCTGGATGCGTCCCCTGCAGGCCTTCTTGCGCGGGCAGGCGAAGTGGAGGAAGCCGGCCCGGGCCAGATCGAGGTCATCCAGACAACCACCGGGGGCCGGGACGCGTTCATCGTGATCATTCCCGGAACCCAGCCCGGCAACACCGGCGGTCCCAACCCCTTCGATGAGGCCGGAATCGGCGAAGCGTTCGGATACGGGTCCGAGTACACGGCCGGGGCCATCCGGGCGGCGCTTCACGAGGCAGGGGCAGAGGCTGGGGACCAGGTGGTGGCCGTCGGCTACAGCCAGGGCGGCATCCATGCGATGAACCTGAGCCGGGACAAGGCCTTCCTGGCCGAGTACAACCTCAAGTACGTGCTGACGGCGGGATCGCCGGTGGGGGCGATAAACCCGGCGCCAGGCGTCAGCAGCCTGCATCTGGAGCACCGGCAGGACTGGGTTCCGGGCAGCGAAGGCCTTCCCAACCCGGACACCAGGGACCGGGTCACGGTAACGCTGAACGGCGTGGTCAGGACGCCGCCCGGTGAGGATGCCGGCCTCGGACCTGGCCACCGGCTCACCAACTACGAGGCCGGGGCGCGGGCTGTCGCCGCGAGCCCTGATTCTTCGCTGGTGGCGTCCACCGGCGTGCTTGCCGGCGTCGTGGGTGCAGGAGGAACGGCCAGGGCCACCCGATTCCAGCTGGTCCGGGCGCCAAAGCCGCCCATGCCTGCCGTCCAGCCGCCACTGCCCGGACCGGGCAGGATCATCTTTCCCGTCATCGGCAGCGGACCAGATGGCGCAAGCAGTGGCGGGCCGCCAGCCGGCGGGGGTGTCGGCAGCGCTGGCCGGGTCAGCGGTGGCGGGCGCCGGGGAGCCGGTCTGCCACCAGCGAAATGATGGTGATGATGATGGCAGCCAGCACGGCCGTCCAGAAGAACGAGTCGATCGTGAAGTGCACCGGCGTGTAGCTGCTGATCCAGGAGGTGAGGTAGAGCATCGCGGCGTTGATGACCACCGTGAAGAGCCCCAGCGTCAGGATGGTGATGGGCAGGGAGAGGAAGCTGACCACCGGCCGCACAAACGCGTTGACCAGGCCGAATATCAGCCCGATGAACAGGTACGCCAGGACAATGCCGGCGGCGTCGGTTCCCTGGTTCACTCCGGTCTTGGCGACTGCTTCCGTGGTGGCTGTGGTGGAGATGTCCAGGCCGGGCAGAAGCCAGCTGGCAATCCACAGCGCCAGCCCGTTAATGATCACGCGCATGATGAAAGACCGCATGCGCCCATGCTTTCACACCGCAAGGTCAGGCCGGCAGTCAGGGGCATAGGCTAGGTGGCATGACTTCATCAGAGACTATGGCGGGGGGCCTGAGGCCCCGACCGGTGGTTGACCGGCTGCCCCGCTACGCTGCAGGCAAGCCGCCCGTCGCCGTCGACGGCCTTGCCAGCTACAAACTGTCGTCCAATGAGAACCCGCTGCCGCCCATCCCGGCCGTGGTGGAGGCCATTGCCGCCCAGACAGACTTCAACCGCTACCCCGACCCGCTCAGCACCAAGCTGCGCACCGCGCTCGCCGGGTTCCTCGACGTGCCGGCCGAGGACATCGTCACCGGTGCCGGCAGCCTGGGCGCCCTCACCCAGCTGCTGAGCACGTTCGCCGGCCAGAACGACGACGGCAAGCCTGACGAAGTCATCTACGCGTGGCGGTCCTTCGAGGCATACCCCATCTGTGTCGGGCTGGCCGGGGCAGAGAGCGTACGGATCCCCGTGACGGCCGACGGGCGCCATGACCTCGACGCCATGGCCGCAGCCGTGACCGCGCGGACCCGGGTGATCCTGCTGTGCACTCCCAACAATCCCACGGGCCCGATTCTGACCGCCGAGGAAACCGAGCGCTTCATCCAGGCCGTCCCCTCGGACGTTGTGGTGGTCATCGACGAGGCCTACCAGGAGTTCGTCCGGGCTGAAGACGCCGTGGACGGCATCCGGATGTACCGCAAGTACCCCAATGTGGTGGTGCTCAGGACGTTTTCCAAAGCGCACGGCCTTGCCGGCCTCCGTGTCGGCTACAGCGTTTCCCAGCCCCAGCTCACCCAGCACCTGCGCGTCGCCGCCACCCCGTTCGCGGTCTCCCAGATCGCCGAACAGGCCGCCGTGGTGTCGCTGCAGAATTTTGACCAGGTTGTAGAAAGGGTACAAAGCCTCGTGGACGAGCGGGACCGCGTGACGGCCGGCCTGCGGGACCTCGGCTGGTTCGTTCCGGAGGCCCAGGGGAACTTTGTCTGGCTCGATCTGGGCGAGAACAGCGCGGAGTTTGCCCAGCTCGCCGGGGAACGGGCGCTGTCTGTGCGGGCCTTCGGAAACGAAGGCGTCCGGGTGAGCATCGGCGAAGTGGAAGCGAATACGCGATTCCTGGAACTCTGTGCGGTCTACACAAAACCGCCACGCCGTTCCTAGCGCTTAACAAACAGCCGGCTCTACCTACGCCGGATAAAGTAAGGAACAGTAAGCCAAATATATATGCCTCGGCGGGAATGCATTCCCGACGAGGCATATATCCCAGCGACATTGCAACGCATCCGGATGCGGCAGGCAAGGAGACGGTATGGGCGCAACACATCTGCCCTCCACCGAGTTCGATGGAACGGAACTGGACGACCAGCTCGAGGCGCAGGCCGAGGCTGCCCTGGGCGTGCCTCCGACCGAGATGGTCCAGCTTCTGGGCCCCGATGGCACGCTCGGAACGGACTCCGTGTTCTCCGAGTACGCCGCGCGTCTAGACGCCGAAAAGCTCCGGGGTTTTTACGCGGACATGGCTTCCATCCGCCGCTTTGACCAGGAAGCCACGGCCCTGCAGCGGCAGGGCCAGCTGGCGCTGTGGGTTCCGCTGACCGGCCAGGAAGCCGCCCAGATCGGATCCGGGCGGGCCAGCCAGCCGCAGGACTACATCTTCCCCACCTACCGCGAGCACGGCGTTGCCCTGACCCGCAACGTGGACCTGGCCGAACTGCTGAAGCAGTTCCGCGGCGTCTCCAACGGCGGCTGGAACCCCAAGGACACCAACTTCCACCTGTACACGCTGGTGCTGGCTGCGCAGACGCCGCACGCCGTCGGATATGCCATGGGCATCCAGCGCGACCAGAAGCTCGCCGAAGCGCAGCGGCTTGAAGGCGCCCAGGGCGTGGAAGGTTCGGCCGAGCCGAAGGCCGCCGTCATGGTCTACTTCGGCGACGGTGCCAGCTCCGAGGGTGACGTCCACGAGTCCATGGTCTTCGCCTCCTCGTACAACGCCCCGGTGGTCTTCTTCTGCCAGAACAACCACTGGGCCATCTCCGTGCCCACCGCCGTGCAGACCCGCATTCCGCTGTCCAACCGCGCCAAGGGCTACGGCTTCCCGGGCATCCGCGTGGACGGCAACGACGTCATCGCTGTCCACGCCGTCACCGAATGGGCGCTGGAGCACGCACGCCAGGGCAACGGCCCGGTCCTGATTGAGGCCTTCACCTACCGTGTTGGTGCCCACACCACGGCCGATGATCCCACGAAGTACCGCGAGTCCTCGGAAGAGGCTCTGTGGCGCGAAAAGGACCCGCTGGACCGGCTGGAGAAGTACCTGCGCGCGGAGGGCATGGCCGACGACGCGTTCTTCGCCAAGGTTGCCGCCGAGGGCGACGAACTCGCCGCCTACATCCGCAAGTCCACCTACGCGTCGGACGCCCCGGACATCAGGACCGCCTTCGCCAACACCTACGTCGAGGCGCATCCGCTCGTGGCCGAGGAACTGGAGTGGTTCGAAGAGTACAGCGCGGGCTTTGCCGGCGAGGACGAGGGAGAAGGGGCAGGCCGCTGATGACCACCATGACCATTGCCAAGGCCATCAACGAAGGCCTGCGCGCCACGCTCAGCAACAACCCCAAGTCCCTCCTCATGGGAGAGGACATCGGCCCGCTCGGCGGCGTCTACCGCGTCACCGACGGCCTGATCGGCGAATTCGGCGCCGACCGCGTGGTGGACACCCCGCTGGCAGAATCCGGCATCATCGGCACGGCGATCGGTCTGGCGCTGCGAGGCTACCTGCCCGTTGCCGAAATCCAGTTCGACGGCTTCGTCTTCCCCGGCTTCAACCAGATCACCACCCAGCTGGCCAAAATCCACTCGCGCAGCAACGGCAACCTCACCGTGCCCGTGGTCATCCGCATCCCCTACGGTGGCGGCATCGGCTCCATCGAGCACCACTCGGAATCGCCGGAGGCGCTGTTCGCGCACACCCCCGGCCTGCGCATCATCACCCCGTCCAACCCCCATGACGCCTACTGGATGATCCAGCAGGCCGTGAACTGCCAGGACCCGGTGATCGTCTTCGAACCGAAGCGGCGCTACTGGCTCAAGGGCGAGGTGGACACCGAATCGGCGGGCGCCGCTGAAGACCCGTTCAAGGCCCACGTGGTCCGGGAGGGAACCGACGCCACGGTGGTGGTCTACGGCCCGCTCGTCCCCGTGGCCCTCGCCGCCGCCAACGCCGCGGCCGAGGACGGCCGCAGCATCGAAGTGATCGACCTGCGCTCCATTTCGCCGATCGATTTCGATGCCATCGAGGCCTCCGTCAAGAAAACGGGCCGGCTGGTCGTGGCGCACGAGGCACCCACCTTCGGCGGCATCGGCGGCGAAATCGCCGCCCGGATCAGCGAACGCGCCTTCCTGTCGCTGGAGGCGCCGGTCATCCGGGTCGGGGGCTTCCACATGCCGTACCCCGTGGCCAAGATCGAAGAGGACTACCTGCCGGACATCGACCGCATCCTTGAGGCGCTGGACCGCACCTTCGCGTACTGACGCCGTGGCGCAGCAGTGCCAGCCGACTCTTTCGCCCACCGCCTCCGCACCTCCCGGAGCGCCCGAGCTTTCGAACCCGAGGATCCCATGACGCTTAACAAGTTCAACCTCCCCGACGTCGGTGAGGGCCTGACCGAGGCAGAGATCGTTTCGTGGAAGGTCAAGCCCGGGGACGAGGTGGCCATCAACGACGTCCTGTGCGAGATCGAGACGGCCAAGTCCCTCGTGGAGCTCCCGTCGCCGTTCGCCGGTACCGTCACCGAGCTACTGGTCCCGGAAGGGGCGACGGTCGACGTCGGGACGGCCATCATCAGCGTCTCTGACAGCATGCACGGCGACCCCACACCTGCCGACGCGCCCGCGCCGATGTACGGAAGGCTCGCGACAGACACCGGCTCCGCCGCCGGCGGCCTTGCCGCCGGTCCGCTGGTGGGTTCGGGTCCGAAGGCCGACGCCGTGAAGCGGCGCCCGCGCCTGACGCGGCCGGCGATACCGGCAGATGCGGTCCACGGTGCACCGGAGGTCGAGCCTGTCCAGCCCCACTCCGCGGAGGACGTTCTCCTGGACGTTCCTGCCGGCGCAGAGCCGGTGGCCGGACCTGTCCCGGCGAGGCGGCCCGAGTGGACTCCTGCACTCGAGTCCGACAAGCCGACCATTGGCGGCGCCATTTCCGGGCTCATGAACAGGGTCCTGGCCAAGCCGCCGGTGCGCAAGATCGCCCGCGACCTGGGCATCGACCTGGCCGACGTCGTGGCCACCGGCGCGCGCGGCGAGGTGACGCGGGAGGACCTGGTCAGCTACCAGGCGCAGCGCGATGCCGAACTGGACAAGGCGGACACCTTCTGGGGCACGTCCGGCCGTCCGCAGGAGCAGCGGGTCGAGCGCATCCCGGTCAAGGGCGTCCGGAAGGCCACCGCGAAGGCCATGGTGGAGTCGGCGTTCTCTGCGCCGCACGTGAGCATCTTCGTGGACGTGGATGCCAGCCGCACCATGGAGTTCGTCAAGCGGCTCAAGGCTTCGCGTGACTTTGAGGGCATCAAGGTCTCCCCGCTGCTGATCCTGGCGAAGGCCGTCATCTGGGCCGCGGCGCGGAACCCGAGCGTCAACGCCACCTGGGTGGACAACCCGGATGGCAGCGACTCCGCCGAAATCCACATCAAGCACTTCATGAACCTGGGCATCGCAGCGGCCACACCGCGCGGGCTGATGGTTCCGAACATCAAGAACGCCCAGGACCTGTCCCTCAAGGAACTGGCGCTGGCCCTCAACGAGCTCGCCACCACCGCACGGGCCGGCAAGACCCAGCCGGCGCAGATGCAGGGCGGCACGCTGACCGTCACCAACATCGGCGCCCTCGGCATCGACACCGGAACGCCCATCATCAACCCGGGTGAAGTGGCCATCGTGGCGTTCGGCACCATCAAGCAAAAGCCGTGGGTCCTGGACGGCGAGGTCATTCCGCGCTGGATCACCACGCTCGGCGGATCCTTCGACCACCGCGTCGTGGACGGCGACCTTTCCGCCCGCTTCATGGCCGACGTCGCTGCCATCCTCGAAGAGCCCGCCCTGCTGCTCGACTGACCTGCTGCTCGACTGACGGGCCCCGGAGGGGTACCCTCCGGGGAAAGGGGGGATGGACCGGACAGGCAGGGACGGGGTTCCCATGGGTGAGGATCGCGGGATCGCCAGCATCCGCGTGAAGAACCGCGTGGCCCGGGTCATTACCGAGGCCCTTCAGCCGCCCATCACCGTGGCGCTGCTGCTGCTTCTCAGCCCGGCGATGGAACCCGGCTTTCCGGGCACCGTCTGGTTCGGTGCCGTGGCGGTGCTGTTTGTGTGCGTGCTGCCGCTGGCCGCCGTCGTCCTTCTGGTCCGGCTGGGCAAGGTGACAGACCACCACGTCAGCGACCGCAAGCAGCGCGCGCCGGTGCTTGCGATGACGGTGGTGTCGCTGCTCGCGGGGCTGGGAGTGCTCCTGGCCATCAGGGCACCGTACAGCGTCATTGTGGTGGTGCTCGCGATAGTAGGCGGCGTGGTGGTGCTGGCCGCCATCAGCCTGTTCTGGAAGATCAGTGGCCACGCCGGGGCCATCGCACTGACGACCGTCATCTCGGTGCTGATCCTGGGTGTCCAGTGGCTTCCGCTGCTGCTGCTGATTCCCGCAGTCGGCTGGTCAAGGGTGGTGCTGCGCGCCCATACTGTGGCGCAGGTTGTTGCGGGCGCCCTGGTGGGGGGCGGGGTCACCGCCGGCCTGTGGTGGCTGCTGCGCGAGGTGCTGGCCCGGATCGGCTGACGGCGGAGTCAGGTAACAGGGCTGGCGCCGAAGGCTGGCCTAGTAGGCGGCGTAGGAGTTGGCCAGCAGCTGGGCCATGGCCGGATCGCCGGACATGCCTGCCATGCTCACGGCGGCGGCCAGCATGACACCGCAGACGGCGGCGATGCCGGAGCTCACGAGCGTGAGGAACTTCCAGTCTTCGCGGATAACGCTCTTCAGCGTGTCCGGCAGCTGGAGGTCGGGGGAGATCAGGTTCGGGGCGCTGTCCACGGAGCCGTCGTCGAGGAGGGCGATCACGCGGCCGGCGGAGCGGTCCACGCGCATGGCGCTGATGTGGTTGCCGTGACGGGCAAGAAGGATGTCGTGGCCGACGAGGTGGCGACGCTGGAGAGTAAGCACAGTGTTCCCCTGAAAGGTAGATTTGGGTTTGTCCGCACCATCGGGGGCAACTCCAATTTTATCTTTCAGGGCATGCGGGATTGCCGGAAAACGGGGTGAGACTGCCCACCAGCCCGGGTGATCCGCGTCAAGTCAGGCCAACTGCGGTCAGTCGGCGCCGTACGTATTCGCGATGTAGACGTCGCAGGAAGCACTGTGGGCCACGCTGTTCGCCACACTGCCCAGCACACGCCCGAGGCCCTGCATGCGGCGGTTTCCCACCACGATCATGCTCGCGTCCAGGCGCTCCGCCTCCCTGACCAGGGCTTCGGCCGGCTTGCCGCGCGCGGAGGAATAGGTGATCTGGAAGTCGCCGCCCGCCAGGGCAGAGGCCACGTCCCGGGCCACCTTTTCAGCGTCGTCGGCGGACGACACGATCCACCGGTCGCTGCCGCTGCCGAAGACTTCGGTCCGGTCGGTATCGAACGCGGACACGACGTGGAGCCTGGCGCCGAGCGCGGCAGCCAAATCCCGTGCCACCTCCGCTGCCTTGCGGGCGGTACCGCTTCCGTCCACACCAACAACAATCGTTCCGGCCATGGCCTGATCTCCTTTGAATGTCGCGACTAACCTGACGTTTCGTTCGTGGCCTGTTCCGTTCGCGGCCGCAGCTCAGTCCAGCGAGTCTATGGCTTCCTGCAGTACCGGCGCCAGGCGCCGCACGCCCTCGGCGATGGCCTCCGGCGGAACGGCGCTGAACGCCAGGCGGAGTCTGTTCGACGGGGCGTCCGAGTGGGTGAAGGCCGCGCCGGGAATGAAGACGACGCCGGCATCAATCGCCTTGTGCAGCAGGGGATACGTGTCCACGCCCTCCGGCAGCGTCACCCAGACGAAGAATCCGCCCTGCGGCCGGGTCCAGCTGAGTCCCTCGGGCATGTGCTTCTCCAGTGCCGCCAGCATCGCGTGGCAGCGCTCGGCATACAGCCCGCGGTACGTCTCGATCTGGCCCTTCCAGTCGTAGTCCCGAAGATAGGCCGAGACGAGCATCTGGTTCAGCGTGGGCGGGCAGAGCGTCACCGCCTCGGAGGCGAGGTAGTAGCGTCGCTGCAGGTGGGCGGGAACCAGGGCCCAGCCAATCCGCAGGCCCGGGGCGAAGATCTTTGAGAACGAGCCCATGTAGATGACGTCGTCCGGGTTGCCGGCACGCAGCGGCGCCAGCGGTTCCCCGTCGAACCGCAGCAGGCCGTACGGGTTGTCCTCCAGTACCAGGATGTTGGCGCGGCGGCAGATGTCCACGATCTGCTGCCGCCGGTCCTGCGCCAGGGTGATGCCCGACGGGTTGTTGAAGTTCGGGATGGTGTAGAGGAACTTGACGTTTTTCCCGGCAGTCTGGAGCGCCGCGATCCTGGCCTCGAGAAGGTCAGGCACCAGCCCGTGGTCGTCCATGGGAACAGCCTCCACCTGGACCTGGTAGGCCTCGAACGTGTTGAGTGCACCCACGTAAGTCGGTTCCTCCACGAGGACCACGTCGCCGGGGTCGCAGAACACCTTGGTGGCCACATCCTGGGCGGACTGCGAGCCGGCGGTGATCACCACGTTCTCCGGCCGGGCGTCCAGGATGCCTTCGGCGGCCATGACTTCGCAGATCTGCGTCCGCAGTTCCTCGGTGCCCTGGCCCCCGCCGTACTGGAGCGCGGTGAGGCCGTCCTCGGCGATGATCCGCGCAGCCGTCTGGGCGAGTTTTTCCATGGGCAGCGACTGCAGGTAGGGGCTGCCGCCGGCCAGCGAGACCAGCCCCGGCCGCATGGAGATGTCGAAAACGTCCCGGACCGCCGACTGCTTGATGTTCGCGGCGCGCTCGGAGTAGAGCTCGTCGTGGCGGTGGGCCGAGGTCGCGGCCCGCTCGATGGCATCGATGGCTTCGGCGGGGAGGACGGCTGCTGCGGCGTCGAGTGTTTCGTGGGTCACAATCCCAGAGTACAGCCATTGGTTGCTGATTAGGCAACAGCTGTTGACTAAATTCTGCGGGCGATTATCAACTGGTGACCGCGGACGCCTTTACCTTCGGCAGGGCAAGGCATGGAATGGAGCCATGACGTCACTCGAGCCTACGCCCGCACCGTCCCAGTCGGCGGAGTCCCAGCCCGCACCGTCCCGACCTGCGGACTCCCAAGATGCGCAGGCGGACGCCTTTCGCCAGATGCACGCGGGCGGTCCTGTTCCGCTGGTGCTCGTGAACGTGTGGGATGCCGCGTCGGCCCGGCTGGTGGAGAAGGCCGGGGCGCGGGCGATTGCCACCTCGAGTTCGGCCATCTCGTGGAGCCTCGGCTTTCCGGACGGCAGCCACGTGCCGCCCGGCCTGGCCTTTGACGCGCTCCGCAGGATCACCGCCGCCACCAGCATTCCGGTCACGGCGGATATTGAGGCCGGGTATGCGGGCGCGGACGGCACTTTCGACGACGGCCTGCTCCGGGAGACCGTCACGGCAGTGCTGGCGGCCGGCGCCGTGGGCGTGAACATCGAGGACTCGGGCGGTGCGACTCTCACGGCCGTGGAGGAGCAGGCCCGCAGGATCGGTCTGGTCCGCAGTATCGCGGCAGAGGCCGGGGTGCACCTCTTCATCAATGCCCGGACGGACACGTACCTTTCCGGGCAGTTCGGGGACGCCGCCTTCGAGGAGACACTGGCACGGGCCGAGGGCTATCTCGCGGCGGGGGCTGACGGAATTTTCGTGCCAGGCGTGACGGATCTCCACATCCTGCATGAGCTGAGCAGGCGGATAGCGGCGCCGCTGAACGCGCTGGCGGGCGTCGGATCGGCGTCGGTGGGCGAACTGCACGACGCCGGTGTGCGGCGGGTCAGCATCGGCGGCAATGCGGCGAAGGCGGCGTACGCAACGGTGTCCCGCGTGGCCGCCGAAATCCTGGGTGACGGGAACTGGTCGGAACTTGCGGGTTCGCCGAGCCACGCTGAGATGGACGCCTTGTTCCGGTGAGGCAGGTTCTCCGGAGACGGGCTCTCCGGAGGTCGGCCCAAGGGAACCGGCGCCCGGTATTGATCAGCGCTAGTGGAGGCCTAGAACGTCGGCCAGCGGCACCCCGCTGACGTAGATTTCCGCCCGGACGGCACCCACGGCCGTGACGGCCGTGTGGGTGAGCTGCGCTTCGATCCGCGGAAGATCGCAGACGCCGCCGGGCTGGACCGCCCCGGTCAGGTTCACCACCACGGTGGTGCCGTCCAGGTAACCGGACACGTACTGCAGTGAAGAAGCGGACAGCGCGTTGTAGAGACCGCTCGCAGGCGGTGCGCCCGGACCTGACAGCAGCCTGCTCATGGCGGCATGCAGCGGCTCAGTAATGGTCGAGTCGGTATTGTGCACGGCCACCAGGCTGTCGTTGCAGCCGAAGCGCACGCCGGACCTGCCGCCGTCGTCGATCGCCACATAGTAAACCGCAGTGCCGGCGCTGGCGGCGCCGGAGGCTCCGCCTGTGCCTGTGCCTGTGCCTGCGCCCGGCCCGCCAGGGGAAGTGGAGCCCGGCGTTGGGGCGGCTGAAGCCGGGCCGGCCGCGGCTCCCGAGGCTGGCGCGGGCTGCTGGACGGTTCCGCCCGGCAGCTGTGCCTGGGTGTCCGGACCCGCGACGCCGGTGCCGAGGCCGCCGGCGGCGGAGGTGCCGGCGGAGGTGCCGGCGGGGTTGGCGCCTGCGGACGGAAGCGCCGGACCGGTGGCAGGAGCGGGCCCGGAGAGCCCGCCTGCTGTTCCCGTGCCGGGGGTGCCGGTGCCTGCGCCACCCTGGGTGGAGAAGCCCGGCCCGGATCCGTCGGATCCGGAGGCGGTGGGCGCGCCGGCTTCCTCGGGCGGGCTCACGGGAGGCGCCGGGCGGGGTTCCGGTGCCGCCGCGGGGGCGGGCCCGGCGTCGTACGCATTTTGGATGGGAGCGCAGGAGGCGAGCCACAAGGGGAGCGTCAGGCAGAACGCGGCGACCGCCGTCGTCAGCGGTCTGGCTCCCCAGCTCGACTTCATGACTGCACCGCTCTCCCTGCCCCGGCACGTCCCGTACATCAACGTTACGGCGGGCCGGCGGGCCGTGGAACGGTGCCCGGGTGTCAGTTTGGCCGCAGCTCAGTCACGGATTGGTTGCGGCCGGGCCTGGCCGGAGGCCAGTGCGCAGAGCCAGGCGCGCAGAGCCCGGAAACAGCGCACGCCCCCGGCCGCTGGAGGGCCGGGGGCGAGCGAAGGGGGAGGAACGCTTAGGCGGCTGCGCCGGCGGGCTCGACGGCGGACAGTGCGACGAAGAGCTCCTTGATCTGCTCAACGACCTCGGCGTCGTCCTTCGGGTGGGTTTCGGCGAATCGGACCATGGAGCCGGGGACGGCGAGCTTGGCGTCCTCCAGGACGCGGGCGCCGGCGATGCCGACTGCCTTACGGGCCTCGTCCTGGGCCCAGACGCCGCCGAACTGGCCAAAGGCGGTGCCGACGACGGCGGTGGGCTTCCCGGCGAGGGCGCCGGCGCCGAACGGGCGGGACAGCCAGTCGATGGCGTTCTTCAGCGAGGCGGGCATGGTGCCGTTGTGCTCCGGGGTGACCAGCAGCAGGGCGTCAGCCTGGCCGGCTGCCTCGCGGAGGGCGGTCGCGGCCGCGGGGACCTGGCCTTCGACGTCGATGTCCTCGTTGTAGAACGGGATGTTGCCCAGGCTCTCGTGGATCACGATCTCGACGCCTTCGGGGGCGTTCAGCTGGATGGCTTCGGCAAGCTTGCGGTTGTGGGAGTCGGCGCGCAGGCTTCCCACCAGGGCGAGTACGGTGCTCTTGGACATGTGAACTCCTTGGGTCTTGCCGCGGAATGCTCCGCGGCGAGTGGTTGTTGAGGCGTGTGCTGCCTTCATCCAGACTAAACGGACTACGGTCCGGATATTATTCCCGGGTCTAGAATGCTTGGTGTGAGCCTCATCCCAATCCGCTCCGGGTCATCGCCCGGCCCGGGGTCACCGTCCGGGCCCCCTGCCGGCCCCGGTGCGGAACGCAGCGATGCCGCCCGGAACCGTGAGCTGCTCCTGTGCGCTGCCCGGCAGCTCGTGGAGGAATGCGGAGCCGACGGCGTGACCATGGACAAGCTGGCGGAGCGCGCGGGCGTCGGCAAGGGGACCGTGTTCCGCCGGTTCGGCAGCCGCGCCGGGCTCATGATGACCCTGCTCAGCGACGCCGAGGCCGACTTCCAGGGCCGCTTCATGTTCGGGCCGCCGCCGCTTGGGCCCGGTGCGCCGTCGAGGGAACGGCTGATCGCCTTCGGTGCCGAACGCATCCGTTACGTCCTGGAATACGGTGAGCTCGCCAGGGCCGCCCAGGCATCCCTGCACAACAGGTTCGAGGCCCCCGCGGCCGTGCTGTGGCACCGGCACATTGAGCACCTGCTGCGTTCGGCGGGCTTCGACGCGGACCCGTGGCTGATGGCCATGTCCCTCAGCGCAACCCTCGACCCCGAACGGCTGCTGCATGCCGTCCGCGTGCAGCACGTTTCGCCGGAGCGGCTGGAGGAATCGTGGCGCGAGCTGGTCACCCGCGTCGTCGGAGGTGTGGCGGGCGGCGGCGCCGGGGGTAGCGTGGCACCATGAGCACCGATTCCTCCACTCCCATCCGTACCGCCGTGGTGGGCTTCGGCCTGTCCGGCCGGGTTTTCCATGCGCCGCTCATCGCGGCGGATCCCAGCTACTCGCTGGACGTGATCGCCACCTCCGACCCCGCCCGGCAGGCGGCCGCCGTTGGGCAATACCCCGGCGTGAAAACAGTGCCCGACGGCGACGCCGTCCTTGCGCTGGCCAGTGACCTTGACCTTGTGGTGCTGGGGACTCCGCCGGCCACACACTATCCGCTGGCGAAGGCCGCGCTGGAGGCCGGGCTCGACGTCGTCGTCGACAAGCCGTTCGCCGTGACGAGTGCGCAGGGGCAGGAGCTGATCGCGCTCGCAGAGCGGCTGGGGCGGGTCCTGACAGTTTTCCAGAACCGGCGCTGGGACGGGGACTACCTCACAGTCAAGGCACTGCTCGACGGCGGGGTGCTGGGTGAGGTGACGCGGTTCGAGTCACGCTTTGAACGGTGGTCGCCCGAAGTTTCCAAGGCCTGGAAGGCGGAGGCGACGGCGGCCGATGGCGGCGGCGTCCTGTTCGACCTCGGCACCCACCTCCTGGACCAGGCGCTGCAGCTCTTCGGCCCGGGCGAAGTGGTTCATGCCGAGCTTCTGGCCCGCCGGCCGGGCGAAAAGACGGATGACGACTGCTTCGTGGTGCTGCGGCACGAGAGCGGAATGCTCAGCCACCACTGGATGAACATGCTCTGCGCCCAGCAGGGCCCGCGCTACCGGGTCCTAGGCTCCGGTGGCGCCTACACCAAGCACGGCGTGGACCCGCAGGAGCCCTACATCGTGGCCGGCGGGAGCCCGCTGGATGCCGAGTACGGTGTGGAGGCCCCCGAATGGGCCGGGCAGCTGGGCCGCGACGGGCACCTTGACCGGCTGCCCACCGAGCGCGGGAACTACCCGGAGTTCTACCGGATCCTCGCGGCCAAGATTTCCGACGGCGGCACCGCCTCGGCCCTTCCCGTCCCGGTAGACCCGGCCGGCCCCGTCGAGGTCCTCAAACTGATCGAGCAGGCGCGGGCGCTTTAAACACCAATCGACTGCTCCGTAACTGCCGTTTTGGGGGTCCAGAAGGGCGGTTACGGAGCAATCGACGATGAAACTTACGCGGAGACCAGCTCGTGCCAGTCCGCCACGAGGGGGAGGTCGTGTGCCTCGGAGACGGAGTGGTGCGCCACGTGGCCGGCGGCGATGTTCAGGCCGGCGGCGAGGGCCGGGTCCTTCTCGAAGGCTGCCTTGACGCCGAGGTTCGCCAGGGCAACGCCGTAGCGGAGCGTGACGTTGGTCAGCGCGTAGGTGGAGGTGTTCGGAACGGCGCCGGGCATGTTGGCCACGCAGTAGAAGATCGTGTTGTGGACCTTGTACGTGGGTTCCTGGTGCGTGGTGGGGTGGGTGTCCTCGAAGCAGCCGCCCTGGTCCACGGCGATGTCCACGAGCACCGAACCGGGCTTCATCCGGGCCACGAGCTCGTTGGTCACCAGCTTGGGGGCCTTGGCGCCGGGGATCAGGACGGAGCCGATCACGAGGTCGGCGTCCACCACGGACTTTTCGATCTCGTACTTGTTGGACGCCACGGTCTTGAGCCGGCCCTGGTACTGGGCGTCGAGTTCGCGCAGCCGGTTGATGTTGATGTCCAGGATGGTGACGTCGGCGCCGAGGCCCAGGGCCATGGCGGCGGCGTTGGTGCCCGCGACGCCGGCGCCGAGGACCACGACCTTCGCGGGGCGGACGCCCGGGACGCCGCCGAGGAGCACGCCCTTGCCGCCGGCGGGCGCCATCAGGGACGTGGCACCGACCTGGACGGACAGCCGGCCGGCCACCTCGGACATGGGGGCGAGCAGGGGCAGGGTGCGGCCTTCCTGCACGGTCTCGTAGGCAATGGCGGTGACGCCGGAGTTGATGAGCTCCCGGGTCAGTTCGGGCTCGGCGGCCAGGTGCAGGTACGTGAAGAGGATCAGGCCCTTGCGGAAGCGGTGGTACTCGGCCTTGATGGGTTCCTTGACCTTCATCACCATGTCCGCGCGGGACCAGACCTCGTCCGCGTCGGCGACGATCTCGGCGCCCGCGATGGCGTATTCCTCGTCGGTGATGCCGGAACCCAGGCCCGCGCCGCGCTCCACCAGGACCGTGTGGCCGTGGGTGCGGAATTCGTGAACGCCGGCGGCCGTGATGGCGACGCGGAATTCGTTGTTCTTGATCTCTTTGGGGACACCGATGATCATTTTTGGGCTCCAGATTCGATGGCTGCAAGGCCGGAATGTGTGGGGGAAGTTGTGATTCCAGAATAGATCCGGCTGTGAGGCGCACTACAGGAACCGGCTGCCTCCGCCGGAGCAAAACCGCGTGTTTCCGGGGTTTTTCA
This sequence comes from Arthrobacter globiformis, assembly GCF_046536215.2. Classification (GTDB taxonomy): domain Bacteria; phylum Actinomycetota; class Actinomycetes; order Actinomycetales; family Micrococcaceae; genus Arthrobacter; species Arthrobacter globiformis_E. Next base: position 3,255,955 of record NZ_CM143421.1, read on the forward strand.
ACGCGGCAGCTCGACTAATGTCGACCGCCGGAGCGTCAGGTGTCGCCTGATGTCCGTTCGCGGAAGACCCGCCGGGGGACGTAGTCTGTCAGCATGCAGCAGGACGTGGAACAACTCGTGGAACGGGTGGCCCTCAAACTGGGCCGCGGGCTTTCCCTGGAGGACCTCGATGGCCTTTTGCTTGCCTACAGCTCCAACCAGTCCCATGCGGACCGGGTGCGGGTGAACTTCCTGCTGAGCAAGCGGGTACCGCTGGACGTCAAGAACTGGCAGCTCTCGCACGGCATCGCCACCGCGGTGCGGCCCGTTGTGGTGCCCGCCAACGAGGAACTGGGGATGCTGGGGCGCGTCTGTGTCCCGCTGCTGGTCCGCGGGTTCCGGGTGGGTTACCTGTGGGTGCAGCTGGACGTTGAGGATCAAAGTGCGACGGCGATCCTCGCCGAATTGCCCGGCGTCCGGGACGATCTGGATGTCCTCTCCGGGCTGCTGCTGGACTCCAACACCGCCGAGTCCGAGTTCCGGCGCAGCCGCGAACGCGAATTCCTCGCCGCCTGTGCCGGGGAAGCCAACGCCGTTGCTGCCGTGGCGGGGTGGAAGGAAGTGCAGGACCGCGGGCCCTGGCAGCTGGTGACGGTCCTCGATGCGGATGGCTGGATGGCCGGTCCGGATCCCATCGCCTCGACACTCATCCACCGCGCCGCGGCACTGCAGGCCACCATCGGCGTGGACGCTGTCCTGTTCAGCGCGGGTGCTGAGACCCATTCGGTGGTTCTCTTCCGGGAGTCCACGGGGCGCGCCAGCCAGGCCCAGGTTCTGGTGCACTACCAGCTGGAGCTCGCCAAGCGTTCGGGCAGGTCCGTGGAGCGGATCATCCTGGGAACCAGTGAAGGTTTCGGCCGCATCAAAGACCTGGCCGAGGCGTACCGGCAGTCCAAGGTTGCGGCCCTGGCGGCCGCCGTGGATCCGCGGCTCGGCGAGCTGGTGGACTGCCGCGCCACGGGCGTCTACCAGCTCCTGGCATCGGCCGGCGGCGGGGCGGGGGTCTGGAGCGATGCCAGTTCGGTGAATTTCCGGGCCCTTGAGGACCATGACCGGAACGGGGAGCTGCTGCCTGTGCTGGAACTCCTGTACGACAATGACGGGTCCGTCCAGGACGTCGCCGAAAAACTGCACCTGCACCGCAGCAGTATCTACAACCGGCTGGGACGCATCCGGCAGCTGCTGGGCGTCGATCCGCTCAAGGGGATGGTGCGGCTGGAGCTGCACGCTGCCCTGAAGGCGCGGCGCTGGGCCTCAAGGCCAAGAATCTAGCAGCCGCCTAGGCGGCGGTGCCTTCGCCGCTGGGCAGCTCCTCGGCCGCACGCTCGGCGGCTCGTTCAGGCACCCGCGCGGCCGCCGGTTCAGCAGGAAGCCCGGCAGCCGGCTCCGCCGTCCGTTCCAGCGGAACGCCCTCGGGAAGGTGCTGCGGGAGCCCCTGGAGGGGGGCGCGGAGCTTGGCCACGCGGCTCTGGACCCACAGGGATACGGCCACGAAGACCACGCAGCTGGAGGTAAAAACCGCCGTATTGTTCAGGCCCATGATGCTTCCCAGGGCAGCGGCCACACACATTGCGACGATGCCCGCCACGATGTGCAACCCCCTGAATCTCACCACGAATAAAGAGTAACCCTGCGCGCCGGCCGGAGGCCCTGGTTCCGCTGGATCGTTGCTTGATCCTTATCAGCGCGTCATGTCGGCGGGGGGATTAGTCGCGGAGGGTGATCAGCTTCCAGGGCAGGCGGGTTGGGTTGGCGGGCGAAACGTCCACCGAGATGTCGGCCCGTGCCATGTCCTCTTCCAGGAACAGGGTTCCTGTGGCGATCCGTGCGTTGTTCGATGCGATGACGCGGCCGTTGGGCCCCAGCAGAACCACCACCGGCTCGCGGAGCTGAAGGGCGCGGAGGAAGATTCCCTCCAGGTTGGCCAGGGTCAGGTCGCAGCCCAGGATCTGAATGCCCTGGGCTGTGGGCGCGGGAACGCAGAGCGTGATGATGTTGACGTTGATGCCGCCGAAGTCAACGTAGGGGCCGACTGCCACGGGCTGCCCGCTGGCCGAGGGGATGGTGAACCAGTCGCGGGTTGTGTAGTCGTAGTAGTTCAGCGAGTCCGGGTTGAGGTCGTGGGTGACGAAGCGGGGTTCGCCGGTCCGCTGCGTCCGCCACCATTCCAGCCAGTGGGTTGCTTCCCGGAGGCTTCCCGGGGCGTAGGCGATGCCGGCTCCGACGATGATGTCCGAGTGCTGCTTGATGAAGTTGGCGAGTTCCTGCTTCAGGTACAGGAATTCGCTGCGGCGGGGCACGCCCGATGCCGCTGCCGCCGCGGCCGTGACGGTGCCCGCGATCTTTTCCAGGTCGACGAAAACGCGGCTGATGCTGGAGGAGAGCGCGGTGGCCGTCCGCTCAAGGGCTTCTTCTACGGTCTCCACGTCACGCACCTTCGTTGGGCCGCATCGTCAACCTGAGATGCTGCTCTATCAAGTGTTCGGTTTCGTTGCGGCTGTGGCGCTCTGCCGCGCTGGCCGCCGCGTCAGCGTCCCGCGCCCTGATGGCATCGACGATTGCGGCGTGTTCTTCCACGGACTTGCTGTTGTTGCCGGCCTGGCCGGAGCGGCCCCACCACAGGGTCATCAGCTCGGCTTCCAGCTGGAGGGCGGCCGAGGTCAGCCTGCTGGACTGGGCGGCAATGCTGACGGCAACGTGGAACCGGCTGTCCATGCGCCGGCGTGCCCGCTCATCGGAGGAGTCCCGGTGGCGCCTGGCCAGATCTTCAAGGTGCTCAACATTTTTGGGATCGGCACGGCCGGCGGCAAGCCGGGCGGACATTGACGCGATGGCGGCCCCCAGGTCGCCCAGGTCCCGGAGCGCCTCGGTGCTGGTTTCCCGTAGCTTGTCCTGCAGCTGCGAGTCTGTGAATTCGATCTGCCGGCGGATGACACTGCCGCCGCTGCGCCCCCGGCTGGTTTCGATCAGGCCCTTGGTCCGCAGGGCTGCGAGGGACTGCCGAAGGGTGATCGGGGAGATGCCGAGCTCGCCGGCAAGCACGGATTCGGTGGGCAGCCTGTCGCCTTCGGTGAGAATGCCCATCAGGATGGCTGTTTCGATCTGGTATGAGACCTGGTCCGCCCGGCCCAGCCCCTCCGGTTCGCTTCCGCGCAGGAGCAGCAGCAGGTCAAGCGCGGAGGTGGAAATTACCGCACTTTCCATGCCCAGGCCTCCCGCCGTCCGTGGCTTTGATGTTATTAGCTTTGACTTCACCGGCGCCGATCTCCGAGGCGTCGGTCGCCGGCTCTTATCCGATTACCTCAATCTTTGCACGTTTAACGTTTTGCGCCACTGCCAGCACGGCGCTACTTGCCGGTTTCGCCGTCGGAAGTCCCGCCGTCGGAAGTTCCGGCCGCGTCAGCTGCCGCCTGCTTCTTTTTCTGCCCCTCAAGCCAGCCCATGATGGCGGCCAGCCGGATGCGGCGGTGCGTGCCGCGGTATTCCACCGGGATCTCGCCCCGGTCCGTCATGTTCCGCAGGTAGGTGTGGGAGATGCCGGCCAGTTCGGCCGCCTGCGAGGTGGTGAGCATTTCCTCCACGCTGCTGACGGTCACCGCTTCGCCGCGGCTGAACCTTGCCAGCAGGTCGACGACGGCGTCCCTCGCCTGGGGCGGGAGGCGGTGGACGGTGCCGTCCACGAACACGGTGATGTCAGTGGCGCCGTCGAGCGCGCGCTGCAGCGCCAGCGCGTCGTCGGCAGGAAGGGCGGGCGCCACCCGGGGAGCAATCAGAGCCATGGCAGAAGCCTAGCCGCTGCGGGGCCGTGGGTTGGAGCGGGTTGGATATGCTCGGCGGATGAGACTTGCCGGTGGAGCAGCAGTGACGGCGAACGGCCTGACCGGGCGCCTGTATTCGTCGAACGCGACGCCGGGCGCGGGCCGGCCGGCCTACGTGCTGCTCCACGGCATCGGCGTCTCCCACCGCTACCTTGCGCGGCTGCATGTAGAACTTGCCAAGAGCGCTGCCGTCCACTCCTTCGACCTGCCGGGTTTCGGCGGTACGCCCCGGCCCGGGCGCCGGGTGACCGTCGGCGAATATGCGGCCTTCGTTGCGGCGGTCCTGGCGGACCGCGGCGTGGAGTCCTGCATTGTGGTGGGCCACTCCATGGGAGCGCAGTTTGCAGTGGAGCTGGCACTGCAGGCCCCCGAGCTGGTGGCCCGGGCAGTGCTCATGGGTCCTGTGGTTGATCCCGCGCGCAGGAGTGCCGCCTGGCACGCGCTGGCACTGACGCGGGACGCGCTGTTCAGCGAACCGCCCACCGCCAATGCCGTGGTCTTTACCGACTATTTCCGGACGGGCATGCGGTGGTATCTGACCGAGCTGCCCGAAATGATGGGGTACCCGCTCGACGCGCGGATCCGGGGCGTGGCGCAGCCGGTGCTCGTAATCCGCGGCGGAACGGATCCGATTGCCCGTCGGCCGTGGTGCGAACTCCTCGCCGCGCAGGCGCCGGAGGGTGCGTTCGCCGAGGTGCACGGACGCGGGCACGTGGTTCAGGAGACCGCTGCAGAAGATGTTGCCCGGATCATCCTGAGTTGGGCCGGAACCGCTGCCGAAGGCTCCGCGGCGGCAGGCGGATCTACCGCCTGAAACCTCAAACGCAGGCAGCAGGCGCCCGAAGCTCCGGACGCCTGCCGGCGTTTGGTGTTGCCTGCGTTCAGGCGGGCCGGACTACAGTCCGAGCTCTTCCAGGACGGGCAGCTTCTCCCGGACCCAAGCCCGGGCTTCCACTGCGCTCGGCGCAGACAGGGCCAGCTTGGCCAGCTCCTGCGCCTCCGCCAGGGTGACGGTCTTCAGTACCGCCGCCACCGCCGCCAGCGACCGGGCGGTCATGGACAGCGTGGTGACGCCCAGGCCGGTCAGCACGACGGCGAGGGCCGGGTCCGCTGCGGCCTCGCCGCAGACGCCCACTGGCTTGTTGTGCCCCTCTGCCCTGGAGCCCTCGACAGTCAGGCCGACGAGGCGCAGCACGGCGGGCTGCCACGGCGTATTCAGCCCGGCGAGCGGACCCAGCTGCCGGTCGGCGGCCATGGCGTACTGGGTGAGGTCGTTGGTGCCCAGGCTGGCGAAGCCCACTTCACGCAGGATGGTGTCGGCGGTGAGGGCGGCGGACGGAACCTCCACCATCACACCGGGCGTCTTGATGCCGGCCTCGGCACACATGGTGGCGAACCGGGCCGCCTCCTCCGCCGTCGAAATCATCGGAGCCATGACCCAAACGTCGGCTTCCGACTCCTGTTCGGCCTTCGCGATCGCCTCCAGCTGCCGGTCCAGGACGCCCGGGGTGGTGAAGTCGGTGCGGTAGCCGCGCACGCCCAGGGCCGGGTTGGGTTCGGTGGAGTCGGTGAGGAAGGGGAGCGGCTTGTCGGCGCCGGCGTCCAGGGTACGGAGCACCACCTTCTTGCCCGGGAAGGCGTCGAAGACGCCCTTGTACGCGGCGGCCTGTTCCTCGACGGTGGGCTCGGTGTCACGTTCCAGGAAGCAGAACTCGGTGCGGAACAGGCCCACGCCCTGGGCGCCGAGCCTGGCCGCCGCCTGGGCGTCCTTGGCGCCGCCCACGTTGGCGAGCAGGGGCACCAGGTGGCCGTCCGCCGTCGAACCCGTCCCGCTGAATTCGGCCAGGAGGGACGCCGTGGCCGCCCAGGTCTCGGCGGCGGCGCGCAGTGAGTCGTCCGGGTTGGCCGTGATGGAACCGGCCGCGCCGTCGACATACACCTCGGTGCCGTCCGGGAGTTCGTCAACGCCCACGGCGGCCACGACGGCGGGCAGGCCCAGTGAGCGGGCGATGATCGCGGTGTGGGACTGCGGACCGCCGCCGGCGGTCACCAGTGCGAGGACCTTGTTGGGATCGAGGGTGGCGGTGTCGGCAGGGGCCAGGTCCTCGGCCACCAGGATGAACGGTTCGTTCGACGACGGGATGCCCGGGGCGGGGACGCCGCGGAGTTCGGCCACGATGCGGGCGCGGACATCCAGGACGTCGGTGGCGCGTTCGGCCATGTAGCCGCCGAGGTTGTGCAGCATCTCCGAAACCGACGAGCCGGATTCCCAGATGGCCCGCTGCGGCGAGGTGCCGCGGGCGATCAGCTTCGCGGCGCCCTTGATCAGCATGGTGTCCTTGGCCATCAGGGCCGTGGCTTCCAGGACGGCCTTGCCATCACCGGTGGCGTGGTCCGCGCGGGCCCTCAGCTCATCATGGACGGCACCCGCTGCAGCCTTCAGTGCTGCCGTTGCGTCTTCGGGTGTGGTGCCGGCAGCCAGCTGCTCGCCGGCCGGAGGTTCGCTGATGGGCTTGGGCATCTGGCGGATGGTGCCGATGATGCGGCCGGGGCTGACGCCTACTCCTGGGAAGTTCTGCACTGAAGGTCCTCGTTCTCTGCCGGTAGCCAGGCCCGCCGGTGTCTGCCCGGGCGGGAGCCCGGATGCTCGGAACGGCTACGTCCGATGTGCGTTGCGGTGCCTGAAAAAAATTGTATGTGATTCAGTTCATATAGCGTTGCTATAGGTGCTAGGGTAGCGGTTATGAGTTTCGATGGCCAGCTTCCGCCCAAAATGAGGCTGTTGCGTGCGGCAGCCGAATTGCTGGCCAACTCCGCGGGGGCTGCTGTTTCCACCCGCCAGATCACGCAGCTGGCGGGCGTCACGGCGCCCACCCTCTATCACCACTTCGGTGACAAGGAGGGCCTGTTTGACGCAGTTGTCGCCGCGGGCTTCGAGGAGTATGTGGCGGGCGAGAGGGACTTCGCCCCGTCCGGACAGCCGCTGGTGGACATTCGGCGGATGTGGGACAACCACGTGCAGTTCGGGCTCAAGCAGCCCGAACTTTATCTGGTCATGTTCGGTAACATCCGCCCCGAGAGCCGCCCGGCCATCGTTGCCGATGCGGAGGGTCTCCTGGAGGAAATGCTGAACAAGGCCGCTGCGGCCGGCCAGCTGAACGTCCAGCCACGCGAAGCCGCCAGGAGCATCCTGGCCGCCAACGTGGGCGTGACGCTCATGCTGATCGCAGAACCGGCCGCGGAGCGGAACCTGGAGCTGTCCACGATGACCCGGGACGCCATGATCGTTGCGGTGTCCAGGGACCAGGGGCGGGATGCCGGACCGGAGGATTCCGGGAAGTCGTCGGTGGTGGTGGCTGCCATTGCGCTGAACGCGGCGCTGCAGGCATCCCACTCGGACCAGCTCACCAGCTCGGAACTCAAGCTTTTTCTCGAATGGCTCCACCGGATCTCCACCAGTTCCACCGGCTAGACGAAACTATCGGACCATCCTGCGGTGCCGCAGGGACCACGTTAGGAAATCACATGGCAACAGAGACAGTTGCAAAACCCAAAACCAGTGCGCGGGTGCACGTCCAGAGGTTCGGGACGTTCCTGTCCGGCATGATCATGCCCAACATCGGTGCCTTCATCGCCTGGGGCCTCATCACGGCCCTCTTCATCGAGAAGGGCTGGATCCCTGTCCCCGCCCTCGGCGGCTTCGGCACCAACGCTGCGGGGGCACCGAACGTGGGCCTCGTCGGCCCGATGATCACCTACCTGCTGCCACTGCTGATCGGCTACACCGGCGGCAAGATGGTCTATGACGTCCGCGGTGGCGTCGTTGGCGCCATCGGCACCATGGGCGTGATCGTGGGCGCGGGCATCCCGATGTTCATCGGCGCCATGATCATGGGCCCGCTGGGCGGCTGGACCATGAAGCACCTGGACGCGATCTGGCACGGCAAGATCCGCCCCGGCTTCGAGATGCTGGTGAACAACTTCTCCGCCGGCATCTGGGGCGGCCTGCTGGCCCTGCTCGGCTTCTACGGCATCTCACCGCTGGTCCAGGCGTTCAGCACGGCCGCCGGCAACTTCGTCCAGTTCCTGGTGCACAACGGCCTGCTGCCGCTGACCTCCATCTTCATCGAACCCGCCAAGGTCCTCTTCCTGAACAACGCCATCAACCACGGCGTGCTGACCCCGCTGGGCATCCAGCAGTCCCTGGACCAGGGCAAGTCCATCCTCTTCCTGCTGGAGGCAAACCCCGGCCCGGGTGCGGGTCTCCTCCTCGCCTACATCTTCTTCGGACGCGGGGCAGCCAAAGCCTCCGCCCCCGGTGCCCTGATCATCCAGTTCCTCGGCGGCATCCACGAGATCTACTTCCCGTACGTCCTGATGCGCCCGCTGCTCATCCTCGGCACTATCGCTGGCGGCATGACCGGCATCGCAACGCTGGCCATCACCAATTCCGGCCTTGTCGCTCCGGCGGCACCAGGATCGATCTTCGCGGTGATCGCCCAGACCTCGCGCGACAGCTACTTCGGTGTGATCCTTTCCGTCATCCTGGCCGCAACGGTGTCCTTCCTGGTCTCCTCGCTGATCCTGCGCACCACCAAGCACAGTGACGAGGACGACCTCAGCGCGGCCACCAGCCGCATGGAGGAAATGAAGGGTAAGAAGAGCTCTGTCGCCTCCACCCTCACCGGGGCCGGCTCCGGAGGCGGAGTGGGCGTCCTGACCGGCCCCATCAAGAACATCGTGTTCGCGTGCGACGCCGGCATGGGCTCCAGCGCCATGGGCGCCTCGGTGCTGCGCAACAAGATCAAGGCGGCCGGGTTCCCGGAGGTCAACGTCACCAACGCGTCCATCGCCAACCTCAACGACACCTACGACGTTGTGGTCACGCACCAGGACCTGACCGAGCGTGCCAAACCGGCCACGTCCAGCGCCGTCCACGTCTCCGTGGACAACTTCATGAACAGCCCGCGCTATGACGAGATCGTGGAGATGGTTGAACGCAGCAACGCTGAAGGAACGGCGGCTCCCGCCGCCGGGGCGGCCACGGTCGCAGCCCCGGCTGCCACAGCGGCCGGGACCACGGCTGAAGCTGCCGCGGCGCCCGAAACTGTAGCAGCGCCGTCGGACATCCTGGTGCCCGAGAGCGTGGTCCTGACCGGCTCAGCCTCCACCCGGGATGCCGCGATCGACGAGGCGGGCCAGCTGCTGCTGGCGCGCGGGGCGGTGGACGAGGACTACATCCGCGCGATGCACGAGCGTGAGGAATCCGTCTCCACCTACATGGGCAGCTTCCTGGCGATCCCGCACGGCACCAACGCCGCCAAGGACCACATCCGGAAGTCGGCCGTCTCGGTGGTCCGGTACCCCGAGGGCATCGACTGGAACGGCAAGCAGGTCAAGTTCGTGGTGGGCGTGGCCGGTGTGAACAACGAGCACCTGCACATCCTGTCCTCGATCGCCAAGGTGTTCACGAACAAGGCGCAGGTGGCGCAGCTTGAGGCGGCCACGTCCGTGGACGAAGTCCTGGAACTGTTCGGAAAGGTCAACGCGTAGTGAAGGCTGTACATTTTGGGGCCGGCAACATCGGTCGGGGGTTCGTCGGGCTGCTGCTGCACGACGCCGGGTATGAGGTGGTGTTCGCCGACGTTGCGGACGCCCTGATTTCCCAGCTCGCCGCGGCGGAGAGCTACAGCGTGCACGAGGTGGGGGAGAACCCCGCGGTGCGCACGGTGGACAACTTCCGGGCGGTGAACTCCGGCACCCAGGAGGGGCAGCTGATCGAGGAAATCGCGACGGCGGACATTGTCACCACTGCGGTGGGTCCGCACATCCTGAAGTTCGTGGCCCCCGCGATCGCCAAGGGAATCGCCGCCCGGGCCGCGGGGCTGGCGCCGCTGCAGGTGATGGCCTGCGAGAACGCCATCAACGCGACGAACATCCTGCGCGAGTCGATCGTCGAGTCCTGGGACGAGGCCGCCGGATCACTGGCGGACGCGGCCGTGTTCGCCAACACGGCCGTGGACCGGATCGTGCCCAACCAGGAGCCGGGCCAGGGCCTGGACGTGACGGTGGAGACGTTCTACGAGTGGGTCATCGACCGCACCCCGTTCGCCGGGGCTGCGCCGGTGATTCCGGGCGCCACCTTCGTGGACGAGCTTGGCCCCTACATCGAGCGCAAGCTGTTCACGGTGAACACGGGGCATGCCTCCGCGGCCTACTTCGGCTTCGAAGCCGGGCTGGAGAAGATCTCCGACGCCATGGCCGACGAGGACGTTGCCGCAGACGTGCGCGCCGTGCTCGACGAGACCAAGCAGCTGCTCGTGTCCAAGCACGGCTTCAGCTACGACGAGCAGGAGGCCTACGTCCAGAAGATCCTGGTCCGCTTCACCAACCCGCACTTGCCGGACACCGTGAACCGGGTTGGGCGTGCGCCGCTGCGCAAGCTCAGCCGGCACGAGCGGTTCATCGGCCCTGCTGCGGAACTGGCCGAACGCGGGATTGTCCCCGAGGCGCTGCTCGGTGCGATCGCGGCCGCCCTGCGGTTCAACGACCCCGCCGACGCCGAGGCCGTGGAGCTGGGCCAGATCCTGGCCTCGTCCGAGCCGGCCGCCGCCACGGAGCGCATCACCGGGCTGGCGCAGGACCACCCGCTCTTCGCCGCGGTCTGCGGCCTCGTCGAGGAGCGCAAGGCGGAGGACGTCACCGCCCCGGCGTAGCCTTCAGCCGCCGCGGCCTCTGCGCGGCGGAGCTGCGCACGGCGAAGCTGAACACGGCGAAAAGGCACGACGCCGGAACTCAAGGAGAGTTCCGGCGTCGTGCCTTTAACCGACCTGTATTCAGACGCTCTATCAGATCCTGCCGCTTTTCTCCCGACGCTCTATCAGATCCTGCGGCTTTTCCTGCGGCGCTTCCTCACCTGGGACCGGGGCTGGGGAATCCTGTTGCCGCCAAGTGAGGAAGGGTTGCCCAAAAACCTGCAGGATGTGATCGGGCGTGTGGTGAAAACTTGCAGGACGTGAGGAAGGGTTGCCCAAAAACCTGCAGGAGGTGAGAGGGAGTTGTGGCTAGTTGGCCTGGAGGCTCAGCGCGGCTGCCTGGACAGCCTCACGCAGCGGCGTGGTGGGGCGTCCGAGCAGGGCACTGAGGTCTCCACTGGTGACCAGGAGGTCGCCGCGGGCGATGCCGAGGTCGCTATCGGCCAGGATGGCTGCGTAGGGCTCCGGCAGTCCGGCCTCCACGAGGACCTGGGTGTACTTCTCCGCGGGCAGATCCGTGTAGGTCACCGGCTTGCCGGACACTGCGCTGACTTCGCCGGCCAGCTCGCTGAGGGTGAAGGCGTCGTCTCCGCCCAGCTCGTAAACCTTGCCGGCCTGGTCGTCCCGGAGCAGCACGGCCGCTGCCGCCGCCGCGTAGTCGGCCCGGGCTGCGGCGCTGACGCGGCCGTCGCCGGCACTGCCGAACACGGCGCCATGCTGGACCTGAACGGGAAGCTGGCCGGTGTAGTTCTCCAGGTACCAGCCGTTGCGGAGCAGGACGAAGGGGACGCCGGAGTCCCGGAGGATCTCTTCGGTGGCCAGGTGCTCGGCGGCCAGCTGCATTTCGGTGGTGTCCGCGTTGGCGATGCTCGTATAGCCGATCAGGCCGACGCCGGCGTCCCTGGCCGCGTTGATCGCGTTCCGGTGCTGCTCGACGCGCTGGCCCACCTCGCTGCCTGAAACCAGCAGAACCTTGTCCGCTCCGGCAAACGCCTGCCGCAGCGACTCCGGCTGGCTGTAGTCGATGTTGCGGACCTGGACGCCGCGCTCGCCGAGGTCGGCAATCCTGTCCACGGTCCGGCCTGCGGCCACGATCTGCTCCGCGGGGAGGCCGCTGTCAAGCAGTGCTTCGACGACGAGGCGGCCCAGCTGGCCGGTGGCTCCGGTGATGACGATGGTCATGATTTGGTCCTTTCTGAGGTGACTGTCAGTGGTGCCAACCGCGCCCATTCCCGAATGCTTCCCAAAAGAGAGTACGCACTTTCAGGTAAGGTACTGTCATGAAAGTAAGTACCGTTGCGCAGGTCCCCGCTTTTCCCTTCGCCGACGGGATCTTTCCTGCGGGCTGCCCCAGCCGGACCGTGCTGGACCACGTCACCAGCAAGTGGGGCGTGCTGATCCTCGTGGCACTCTCCGAGGGGCCCCAGCGCTGGAGCGAACTCCGCCGCCGTGCCGAGGGCATCAGCGAGAAGATGCTCGCCCAGACGCTGAAGACCCTCGAAGCCGACGGGTTCGTCCGCCGGGACGCGCAGCCGATCATTCCTCCCCGCGTGGATTACAGCCTGACTGGCCGCGGGGAGGAGCTGGCCGCGCTGCTGCTGCCCCTGGTCGCGTGGGTGGCTGAGCACGCCGAGGCGATCGTGAACCGCCCGGCGAGCTAGGCCCCGGTAATAGTCCCCCGGATTTATGCAGCGGTCTCGCCAGCCAATAGCCCGAGGGTGAGGGGCTTCGATGACGCATGCTATTGCATTTAGGTAACCTAACTATTAGGATACCTAAGTATGAATGCGAAGAATGCCCCGGAACTCCAGGAGCTGGCGCAGGACTTCCGCGAGGCGCTGCGGCACAGCGTGTACCTGGTCCGCCGCCTCGATGCGGATGGTGAACTCAGTGCCGCCCAGTTGAGCACGCTCAAGATGCTGCTCGACGACGGCGTCCGGGTGGGCGAGATCGCCAGGAACCTGGGGGTCAGGGTGCCGAGCGCCACGGAGCAGATCATCAAGCTCGAGCGGGCAGGGCTGGTCCGCCGGGAGGCGGACCCTGACGACTCCCGGGCGGTGCGTGTTGTGCTGACCGCCCAGGGCCGTGACGCCGTCGAATCCGCCAACCAGCGCCGGAACGCCGTGATGGCGGGCATCCTCGAATCCCTCACCGACGACGACCGGCGTGCCCTGGCGGCCGCCCTTCCGGTCATCGAAAAGATCAACAGCACGTTCCACGACTGATAATCACCAACTGATCCAGCGGCTCAGAACCGAACACAGCGACACTTAGGAGTTCCCTCCATGGACGGCCAGCTCGCAGACACACTGCCGGCACCACAATCCACCCTCGAGGCCGAGAAGGCCTCGTTCCTCAAACAGCCCAAGGCGGTCTGGGCCACAGCGCTGGCGGCCGTGTTCGCGTTCATGGGCATCGGCCTGGTGGACCCCATCCTGCCGGCCATCGCCAAGAACCTGGACGCCAGCCCCAGCCAGGTCTCACTGCTCTTCACCAGCTACTTCCTGATCACCGCGGTGGCCATGCTCGTCACCGGCTTCATCTCCTCGCGGATCGGCGGCAAGCGCACGCTGCTGGCCGGACTGGCCGTGATCGTGGTGTTCTCCTCCCTCTCCGGGCTGTCCGGCAGCGTCAGCGAACTGGTGGGATTCCGGGCCGGCTGGGGGCTCGGCAATGCCCTCTTCGTGGCCACCGCGCTCGCCGTCATTGTGGGCGTGGCCAGCGGCGGCGCCGGCACGGCGATCATTCTCTATGAGGCCGCCCTTGGGCTTGGCATTTCGCTCGGCCCGCTCCTTGGCGCCCTCCTCGGCGGCTGGCAATGGCGTGCCCCGTTCTTCGGCACGGCCGCGCTGATGGCGGCGGCGTTCATCGCGCTCACCGCGCTGCTTCCGAAGACCCCGCTGCCCGCACGCAAGGTCAGTCTGGCCGATCCGCTGCGGGCCCTGGGCAACAAGGGTTTGCGTACGACGGCGGCCAGCGGCCTGTTCTACAACTACGGCTTTTTCACTGTGCTCGCCTTTACCCCCTTCATCCTGGGCATGGACGCGTACGGCATCGGCGGGGTGTTCTTTGGCTGGGGAGTCGCCGTCGCTGTCTTTTCCGTCTTCGTGGCCCCGGCGCTGCAGAACCGCTTCGGCGCCACAAGGGTCCTCCTCGGGACGCTTGGTTTGCTGATGCTGGACCTGGCGGGCCTCGGGCTGGCCGCGGGCCATTCAGTGCCCGCCGTTGTTGCGCTGGTGGTGGCCTCCGGGGCGCTGCTGGGCATCAACAACACCATCTACACCGAGCTGGCCATGGGCGTCTCGGACTCGCCGCGCCCGGTGGCCTCGGCGGGGTACAACTTCGTCCGCTGGATGGGCGGCGCCCTCGCGCCGTTCGCTGCCGCGCAGCTCGGGGAGCATTTCGGCCCGCAGATGCCGTTCTTCGCCGGCGCGGTGGCCATGATCGTCGCCATGGCCGTGGTGGCCGGCGGCCGCCGCTACCTCGCCGCCCACGAACCGCACGTGGTCTGAGTGCCGCACGTGGTCTGAGTGCCGCACGTGGTCTAGCAAGAAACAGAACAAAAGACGCCCAGGTTCCCCGGACACAGTCCGCAGGGAACATGGGCGTCTTCCGTTTCATGCCGGAGGAGCCAAGAGCCGGTCAGACCTTGACGGACCCCTTCGGAACAAACAGGGTCTCAGCCTGTTCCAGCGACATGCCGTTCGTCTCCGGCACCTTGTACATGACGAAGAAGAACGAGGCTGCCGCGAAGAGTGCGTACATGGCGTACGTCAGCGGCAGCGAGCCTGCGGCCATCACGGGGAAGCTCAGCGTGATGGCAAAGTTGGCGATCCACTGCGCGGCGGCGGCCAGGCCCAGTGCACGGGCACGGATCCGGGCCGGGAAGATCTCGCCCAGCAGCACCCACACCAGCGGTCCCCAGGATGCACCGAAGCTGATGACGAACACGTTCGCGGCCACCAGGGCAACGGGGCCCCAGGCGCCGGGCAACGTGATGTCGGAGCCGGTGCCCGTGGCCGAGGCGAACGCCAGGGCCATGGCTCCGAGCGAAACGGCCATGCCGACGGACCCTGCCAGCAGGATGGGGCGGCGGCCGATCCTGTCCACGAGGGCGATGGCCACGAGCGTGACCAGGATGTTGGTGATGGACGTGGCCACCGAGATGGTCAGCGAATCCTTCTCCTGGAAGCCCACCGCCTTCCAGAGCGTGGTGGAGTAGTAGAAGATCACGTTGATGCCCACGAACTGCTGCAGCACGGACAGCGTGATGCCGATCCAGACCACTGCCTGCAGCCCGAATGCCTTGCCGCGGAGGGAGCCCTTCCGGCCGGCGAGCTGGTCCTCCTCGATCGCCTCGCGGATTTCACGCAGGTGGCGGTCGGTGTCCTCATCCGGGGCGATGGAGTCGAAGACCTTCCGGGCCAGGTCCTCCTTGCCCTGGACCACCAGGAATCGCGGGGACTCGGGCAGCGTGAACGCGATGACGCCGTAGAACACGGCCGGAACGGCGGCGGCCAGGAACATCCAGCGCCACGCCTCGATGCCCAGCCAGAAGGCCTGGTGCGCACCGCCGGCGGACGTGGCGAACAGGGCGTCGGACAGCAGGGCGGCGAAGATGCCCGTGGTGATGGCCAGCTGCTGCAGGGACGCGAGCCGGCCGCGGACGTGGCGGGGCGAGATCTCGGAGATGTACGCCGGTGCGATCACCGAGGCCAGGCCGATGCCGAGACCGCCCACCAGGCGCCAGAAGATGAGGTCCCAGACGCTGAAGCAGAAGCCGGTGCCGATGGCGCTGATGAGGAACAGCAGCGCCCCCAGCTTCATCGCAGGGATGCGGCCGTAGCGGTCCGCCACCTTGCCGGCCAGGTACGCGCCGGCGGCACAGCCCAGCAGCGCCACGGCCACGGCGAATCCGGTGACGGCCTCGCTGAGCGCGAATTCGTCCTTCATGGCATCCACGGCGCCGTTGACCACGGAGGAGTCGAAGCCGAACAGGAAGCCGCCCACGGCGCCGGCAAGCGCCAGCCAGATCACCCGCTTGGGGATCTTGGCGGTTGTCTGCTTGTCGGTGGACATGGTTCTCCCTTGGTTTGGGGGTGGGTGGATGCGGTGCAAACGTCGTCGGCTGCGGAAACCGGCCCTGTCGGCCGGCGCACACGCGCCTAACAGTGTGCCACGTCACCGCCTGCTGATCCACTCCGGGACGGAGGACGACGACGGCGGGCGGTCCCGCCGTCGTCGTCCGTTTGGGTGCCGTTTACGGCCGCAGAGTTGGCCGGACACCGCGTCACGCAGCGCAGCTTTTGGCCCTCTGAGGACGCAGAAGGCCCGGGATTCCGGGGAAACGAAACGGCAGGCACCCCGAAAAGGTGCCTGCCGTGACGCAGATGCGGGTAAGCGGTGCCTAGTGGGCGGCCGCCGGCTCCTTCATGACGGACTTCGGGTCCGTCAGTTTCTTCTTCGGCAGCGCAAAGCTGATGAGGAAGGCGATGCCGGTGAGGATCGCGGCGGTGAGCATGACGGCGTCGATCGACTGGGCAAAGCCTTCCGTGATGGGCCGGGTGAGCACCGGGTTCGCCGAGTGCAGCCAGCTGGTGTCGTTAAGGGAGTCGTTGCTGGCGCCGTTCTTGAAGAAGTCATACAGCTTGGCATTGGCGGGGTCGGCGGCGACGGCGGGGTCCTTGAGGACCTTGATGTAGTCGGCGTTCTGCATGGCGTCCTTCATGCCGTTGGCGATCTTGTCCGCGGCCAGGCTGAACAGCATGGAGATGAACACGGCCGTGCCCACCGCGCCGCCCATGGAGCGGAAGAATGCGGCGGTGGAGGTGCCCACGCCCATGTCCTTCGAGGGCACGGAGACCTGCATCGCGAGGGTGAGCGGCTGCATGCAGAAGCCCAGGCCCAGGCCGAAGAAGACCGCGATCACGCCGGGGACCCAGAGCTCGGTGTCGGCGCCGAGGGACAGCCCCATGACGACGGCGGCGGCGGTCAGGATGGCGGTGCCCAGGATCGGGAAGATCCGGAAGGTGCCCGACGACGAGATGGTCCGGCCGGCGGTGATGGAACCGGTCAGGATGCCGATGGTAAAGGTGATCATCATCAGGCCGGCTTCGGTGGGCGTGAGGCCCTTGACCAGCTGCAGGTACATGGGCAGCATGGCGATGGCGCCGAACATGCCGATGCCGATGATGAAGTTCAGCAGCGAGGACAGCCCGAAGGTGACGTTGCGGAAGAGGCGCAGCGGGATGAGCGCGTAGTCGCCGGCGCGGCGTTCGGCCAGCAGGAAGGCGACGATGCCGAGGACGCCCAGGCCGTAGCAGATGAAGGAGTTGGCCGAGGTCCAGCCCCAGCTGCGGCCCTGTTCGGCGACGAGCAGCAGCGGCACGATGGCCAGGGTAATGGCTGCGGCGCCCCAGTAGTCGATCCGCTGTTTGACGTGCTTGGCGGGCAGGTGGAGGTAGAGGAACACCACGGCCAGGGCGGCCAGGCCGATGGGCAGGTTGATGAAGAAGACCCAGCGCCAGCCGTCGAAGCCGAGGATGCTCTCCGAACCGGCGAAGGCGCCGCCCACCACCGGGCCAAGGACCGAGGAGATGCCGAACACGGACATGAAGTAGCCCTGGAACTTGGCCCGGTCCTTGAGCGGGACGATGTCGCCGATGATGGTCAGCGCCAGTGCCAGCAGGCCGCCGGCGCCCATGCCCTGGATGCCGCGGGCGATGGCCAGTTCGGTCATCGAGTGCACCGAACCGGCGTACGCCGAGCCCGCCAGGAAGATGACGATCGCCGCGAGGTAGAGCGGACGGCGGCCGAAGATGTCGCTGAGCTTGCCGTACAGCGGCGTGGTGACAGTGGACGTGATGAGGTACGCGGTGGTGGCCCAGGCCTGCAGGGAGAGCCCGTCGAGATCGTTGGCGATGGTGTAGATGGACGTGGACACGATGGTCTGGTCCAGCGAGGACAGGAACATGCCGAGCATCAGCCCCACCATGACGGTGATGGTCTGCCGCTGCGTCAGGGCCTCTCCGGGCGCGGGTCCTGCGGTGGTTTTGGACATGGCTGCTCCAGGGTCAAGAGAAAGGGGGATCGCATTTGATAGTTGCTTTCAGTAACTATGTTACTTGCTGCTTTGTTCCCCGGAGCAACGGAATTTTCTTCGGGCTGCATCGAGGGGTGGGATCTCGGCGCTTAGACGGCGTCTAAGCGCCGAGATCTCACTTCTCGCGGCGCGTCCTAGCGCTCGATGAGGATGCCGTCCGGATCGCACCAGATCGTGGCGCCCGTGCGGATGGTCACGCCGTCGATCAGCACGTCCACGTCGGTCTCTCCCGCCCCGGCCTTGGCGCTCTTGCGCGGGTTGCTGCCGAGGGCTTTGACGCCGATGGGCAGTTCCGCGATCGCCTCACGGTCCCGGATAGCGCCGTTGATGACGACGCCGGCCCAGCCGTTTGCCACGGCGCTCGCCGCGATCAGGTCCCCCATCAGGGCGGTCCGCAATGAGCCGGCGCCGTCGACGACCAGTACGGCGCCGTTCCCGGGTGTGGCCAGGACGGACTTGACCAGCGCGTTGTCCTCCAGGCACCGAATGGTCCGGACGGGGCCGCTGAAATGCGTGTGGCCGCCCAGCGACTGGAACTGCAGGGAGATGGAGTTGAGTTCCTCGCCGCGCTCGTCATAGAGGTCGGCGGTGTTGACGGCGGCATTGGCAGGCGAAGCGGTCATTGGTTCTCCTAGGGCAGTCTCTGGCCTCGGTCTAAAGCAACGCGGGGTCACTTAGCGCCCAATGTGGCGCCCGGATTGGGCGCTAAGTGACCCCGCGTTGCTGTTGGCTCCCACGATAGTCTGATTCCATCATCACGATGTTCCAGGGGGAGACCGATATGAGCCTGTCCGACATGCCCGGTGCGGTGCCCGATCCAGCCCTGGTGGGCGCCCGGCAGTCCGCCGCGCTCACCGAACCGACCACCCGGGTCCGGTCCCTCTGGATCACGGGCGTGGTACTGGTCAACCTCGGGATCAACGCGGCATTTTTCGGGCCCATCCAGGTGCTCCTCGGACAGCAGGCGGCACATTTCGACCCCGGGCAGAAGGAAGCCATCCTCGCGCTGGTCACCGGTGCCGGCGCCGCGGTGTCGCTGGTGGCCAATCCGCTCTTTGGCGCCTTCAGCGACCGCACTGCATCCCGGTTCGGCCGGCGCGTGCCATGGGTTCTGGCAGGCGCCGTCCTCGGTGCCGCCGCGCTGGTGGGGCTGGCGGGAGCGCCGAACGTGGCGGTGATGACGCTGCTCTGGTGCCTGGTCCAGGCCGGCTGCAACGGCGCCTACGCCGCCATCACGGCAGCCGTTCCCGATCGCGTGCCCGTCCCGCAGCGCGCCACGGTCGGCGGCCTGGCGGCCATGGGGCAGACGGCCGGCATCCTGGTCGGCGCCGTGATTGCCGCCGTCGTCAGCGGAAACTTCGTGCTGGGCTACATCGTCTGCGCGGCGGCCCTCGTGGCCGGCGTCGTAATGTACCTCGTCAAGAGCGACGACGACCCCCTCCCCGCGAGGGCAGCACAGCCGATGAACTGGGCCGGCTTTCTGCTCGGGTTCATCAGGCCGCTGGGGCACCCCGACTTCGCCTGGGCCTGGATCACCCGGCTGCTGGTCAACATCGGCAACCACATGGTCACCCTCTACCTGCTGTTCTTCCTGGCCGACGCAGTGCACCTGAAGGAGACCACGGGCCTCGAACCCGCCTTCGGCGTTCTGGTGCTGACCGGTCTGTACGCCGTGTTCGTGATCATCACCAGCGTGATTGGCGGCAGGCTCAGTGACAGGATGGGCAAGCGCAAGCCGCTGGTGATCGCATCGTCCGCGATCATCGCGCTGGCGTCGCTGATCCTGGCCTTCGCCCCTACCTGGGCGGGCGGCATCGTGGGCGCAAGTGTCCTGGGCATCGGGTTCGGGGCCTACCTCGCAGTGGACTTCGCCCTCATCACGCAGGTGCTCCCGAACGCTGCCGACAGGGGCAAGGACCTGGGTGTCATCAACATCGCCAATTCCCTGCCGCAGGTCATCGCCCCCGCGCTGGCGTGGCCGTTTGTCACCCTCTGGGGCGGCTACGTGTCCCTCTACGTGGCCGCCGCCGTCATCGGGCTGCTGGGCGCCGTGTTCGTGGTGAAGATCAAGGGCGTCGACTAGCCAATAACCGGCTGGGCACCATTCCTGCTGGCAGCTTAAAATACGGCCGTGAAGCCGCCCCAGCCAGTGCCGACGACGGCTTTACCCTTGAATCCTGAGCTGTTGTCCATGCCGTGCGTGGAAACGTAATGTCCGTTGCCATAGTACATAGTGAGGGCCCCTGCACCGTTGATTCCCCAGATGTCCTCGTCGCCGTCGCCGTTGAAATCGCCGGCGGCGTCAAAACGGCGCACACCGCCCCAGCCCTGCCCAATCTGGTAGTGATGGCTCGGGGCGTCGAGGGCGAACTGCCCCCTGCCGTTGCCCGGAAAGAGACGGAGGAAGCCGGCCGTGTCGCGGCCAATGACATCAACCACGTTGGATCCCGAGAGCTTGGCAGACACCGCGATCGGATTGATCTCGCCCCAGCCGGTATCGATGACGGACTTGGCCAGCCACCCGCCGCGGCCGTTGCCCGGGTACAGCCAGATCCGGTTGGCGGTGTCGCGGGCGATGATGTCGTTGGAGCCGTCCCCGGTGAAGTCGCCGGGTGCGATGATGTCCTTGAATCCGCCCCAGCCGACGCCGACCTGGGACCTCGCAAGCCAGCCGCCTTTTCCGTTGCCGGGGTACAGGAACAGGCGCCCCGAGCGATCACGGGCCATGACGTCATTGTTGAGGTCGCCATTGAAGTCGCCGGTGGCCAGAAGTCTGTCGAACCCGTTCCAGCCGGTGCCGATCTTTTGGCGCGGCAGCCAGTTTCCCTTTCCGTTGGTGGGGTAGAGGTACAGGTTGCCTGCGGCGTCCCGGGCGAAGAAGTCCGTGGTGCCGTCTGCGTTGAACCCGCGGGCTTTGGGCTTGTTGGCGATTACATAGCGGAGCTTGCCTGTCACCTTGGTTTTGCTGACGGCGTCGTACGCCACAGTCAGGTCAACGGTGATGGTCTTGCCCTTGTCCGCAGGTACGAGGACGTAGCTGCCGCGGGTGGCGCCGGGGATGGCGGCGCCGTTGCGCTTCCAGGCGTAGGTGTAGGTGGGCGTGCCTCCGGATGGAAAGACGCTGGAAGTGCTGGGTACCGCCCGTATCGTGCCGCCAATGGAGGAGTCGCCGACAATTTCCGGCGGGTACGTCTGCACAGGACGCGGAGTAGGCGGCGCCGGGGCAACCGCCACCGCGGCTGTTGTCACGGTGGCGGGCAGGTAGCCGGGCGCACGGACCGTAGCGCGCACCGAGATCTTGGTGCCGACCGGCAGGCTGCCGACGTGGTAGAGGTTGGAAGTCGCTCCCGGAATGGCTATGCCGTTCTGAAGCCACTGGAAGCTATGAGTCACGGCCGTGGTTGCATCCCACTGTCCATAATCGACTGACCACTGTGTTGCCTTTACCGGGGCGCCGCCAGCGATCCGCGGCAGTGTGGTGTTGTGCATGGTCTCAAGAACCTTCGCCGGATTGTCGACGCTGAAGTCGGCATCGGAAACCCGTGCTGTGGCTTCGTCTGACGTCGGAATGTTGGGAGTCCTCGTGATGCTGCCAGAACGGTAATAATGTGTGACCCCTCGCCCGCCCAGGTAGATGACGCGGGCGTAGTCGATCTCATACCGTCCTGACGTCCAGTCCTGGGTAACGGGGGCCGTGGCCGCGGCGCTGAGCGGGCCGGGGGAACCCGTTCCTTCCCACGTGAGCACCTGCTGGGAGGTGTCGACAGTGTTCGTGTAGACCAGCAGAACCTCTTTGGCGCCTTGCGTGAGCTCAAAGTTCACGCTTGCGGCACGTCCCGGCGTGAAAGGTGCGCTGGATGCCGGAGCCAGGGACGTCAGGCGGGGCTCCTGGAAGACGAGACCTGGATTGGATGTCTCGAAGTCGCGCACTGAAAGCGGCCCCAGTTCCGGCGGGACGGCCATATCCGGCACGGTCCTGCTATCCCGGTAGTACCACTGGTCTGCCCCGGTAACGAGGTCAAGGGCGACGTAACTGACCTGGACCGGCCCGCTGGGCCAGGCGTCGGCAGCGGCCACCACGGAGGCCGTCCCGGAGAGGCTGCCCTCGTTGACGAACCAGTTGGCGGTTCGGCTTCCCGCCCTGTCTGTAAGTGCGACCATCACGCGCTTCACGGGCACCGACGTCGTGAAGTTGAAACTGACCGTCCCGCCGGCCTCCAGCACAGCGGGCGACGTCCGCTCGAAGGACAGCAACGCGGGTTCATCGGCAGCGGCGGCAGGCGACGCAGGCACCAGCAGGAGCGCCACCAGCGCAAAGGCGACCAGGAACCCCAGGCGGCGGCGGAGCTTCGCACGCGGACTCCCGTCCAAGCCAGCGCAACCGCGCGCACGGACTGACGGCATGACAGCAGAAAAAGACCCCAAATTTCCCCCAAAAGACCAGAACAAAGACCGGCGATGAAACCGGCCTGAAGCGGCCGGACAAGACCAGTGAGATGAGACTACTCCGCGCCGCTGACATTGTCGGCCTTGCAGGCTCGGCGGGGCGTTATGGCACGGACAGCTCCAAGCGACCTAACGCCTGTAAGCCCCCGCCGGCGGCACGGCCGGCTCCCAGGGAACCCAAAGGATGGGTGCCGTATAGTTGAGTGCGACTCGCGGCAGGACCGGGAATGGGGCTCTTCCTGACTGCACCAGGAATCTCAACCTCCGGACTGATGATGCTTGACTCTATGCCTGATCTTCCGCCCATGGCCGCCCCACCTACCCTTCCCCGGCAGCAGCGCCGCTATAACCGGATCCTGGAGGTTGCTGCCGGCTTCGCCCGCAAGGGCCTCAAGTCCGTGACGCTGTCCGAGGTTGCCGCCCAGGCCAACGTCCCCCTCGGAACCCTGTACCGTTACTTTCCCTCCGCCACCCACCTGATGCTTGCCCTCTACCGGCACCAGCTCGGCGAGTTCAAGACGGGGACCGGTCCGGGCGCCGTCCGCATCCACGCGCTTTCGGGTGTGGCGATGGAAATTTTTCACATGCGTGTCATGCAGCCCGCGGTGGAACAGTGCCTCAGCCAGGGCGTCTACCTCAAGGACCGGGACACCACCGGACTGCTGCGGGAGATCGACTCCCTCGCGGAACGCGCCGTCACCTCCGTCTGCGGGGACGCAGCCGTGGCAAGGGTGGTGCTGTTGACGGTCGCCGGTCTAGTCCAGGCGGTGCGGTGCCGCAGGCTCTCGCTGTTCGAGGCGGAGGAAGATCTCAAGAAGGCCTGCACGCTGCTGATGCCGGCACCCCGGCTGGCGCGGAATACCGCGTAACCGGTCTAGACCGGCAGGTCACAAAAGCCGCGAAAAACGGTGAAATGAGCCACAAATCAGGTTTAAAGGCGCCCAATTCGGCCCAGAGGGCCCCAAATGGCATTGAGTGGGCCTTTGTCCTGTCTAACATGGCACTACCGGAGTGGCCAGTACCCCGCACCTCCCCAGGCTTTCCGGCGGAACCCGCACCCTTGGGCCGCCAGCAAAGCGCGTACCTGACCATCTTGAGCCCCGATGCTCGAGCCATACTGTGCCGTGCGCCCACGGCTAGCCACAGGAGACAACGACGTGTCCACTGAAACCATCGCTCCGAACGACACCAGCGCAGCCGCAGAGCTGACTGAACAGGAAATCTTCGCTGCCCACGAGGGCGGCAAGCTGTCCATCGCCAGCACCGTTCCGCTCAGCAACAAGCGCGACCTCTCCATCGCCTACACGCCCGGCGTTGCCCAGGTCAGCCGCGCCATCCACGCTGACCCGGAGCTCGCCAAGAGCCACACCTGGGCCCAGCGCCTCGTGGCCGTCGTCAGCGACGGCACCGCCGTCCTTGGCCTGGGAAACATCGGCGCCAGCGCCTCGCTGCCCGTCATGGAGGGCAAGTCCGCCCTCTTCAAGGCCTTCGGTGAGCTGGACTCCATCCCGCTGGTCCTCAACACCACCGACGTGGACGAGATCGTTGAGACCCTCGTCCGGCTGCGCCCCAGCTTCGGCGCCGTCAACCTCGAGGACATCGCCGCCCCGCGCTGCTTCGAGCTGGAAGAAAAGCTCATCGAGGCCCTGGACTGCCCCGTCATGCACGATGACCAGCACGGCACCGCCGTCGTGGTCCTCGCCGCACTGACCGGCGCCGCCAAGGTCACCGGCCGCGGCCTTGCAGAACTCCGCGTGGTGATCTCCGGCGCCGGCGCCGCAGGCATCGCCATCGCGGAAATCCTCCTCACCGCGGGCATCGAGGACGTGGTGCTGCTGGATTCGCGCGGCGTCATCAACTCCGAGCGCGCCGACATCACCGCCGACCCCGCCAGCAAGAAGGCCCAGATGGCTCAGCGCAGCAACCCGCGCGGCATCTCCGGCGGCCCCGGGGAGGCCCTGCTGGGCGCCGACGTCTTCGTGGGCGTGTCCTCCTCCAAGCTGGACGAGGAGCACCTGAAGCTGATGAACCACAGCTCCATCGTGTTCGCGCTGTCCAACCCGGACCCGGAAGTCCTGCCCGAGGTCGCGTCCAAGTACGCCGCCGTGGTGGCCACCGGCCGCAGCGACTTCCCCAACCAGATCAACAACGTCCTGGCGTTCCCCGGGATCTTCCGCGGCGCCCTGGACGCCGGTGCGCGCCGCATCACCCCGGCGATGAAGGTGGCCGCGGCCCGCGCCATTGCCGAACTGGCCGACGACAAGCTGTCCGCGTCCTACATCGTGCCCAGCCCGCTGGACCCGCGCGTTGCGCCGGCCGTGACGGCCGCGGTTGCCGCGGCAGTCGAAGCGGAAGCCAACTAGGGCTAACTAATGCCCGACGGCGGTGCCTCCCGTGCTGGGGAGGCGCCGCCGTCGTCGTTCCCGGCAAAGTCCGGACCCTAGACTGGGGGCATGAACGCCCAGACCCTCGTGACCGTCCTCTGCGGCCTGGCCATCCTGGTTGGCGTTGCCGGCACCATCATCCCCGTCCTGCCCGGCAGCTTCCTGGTCGGCCTGAGCCTGCTGGCGTGGGCCATTTGGGGCGGGGAAGGCGTGACCGGCTGGGTAGTTTTTGCCGTGGGCATGGTGTTTGTGCTGGCGGGCATGGCGGCCAGCGCCGTCCTTGCCGGCCGCAAACTGAAGGAGCACCGGATCCCCAACCGGAGCGTCGCCCTCGGGGTGGTGCTGGGCACTGCCGGCATGTTCGTCATTCCCGTGGTGGGCCTGTTCGTGGGCTTTGCCGTCGGGCTGCTGCTCAGCGAAATCCAGCGAACGCGGAACTTCCGGGCGGCGCTGAGCTCCAGCTGGGCGGCCCTGAAGGCCACCGGGCTGGGAATGCTCGCGGAGTTCGGCCTGGCCTGCCTCGCCGCAAGCACCTGGGTGGTGGGCGTGTGGGTGGGCGCCGCTTCGGCTTAATTCCGGGCCGCCATTAGCATGGAGGAATGAGCGCGGGGGAGTTTTCAGGACCGATCTACCGCGACACGCGCGACCTCACGCCCTTCGGCGGCGGCAGGGTCCGCACCCCGGTGCGCGAAATAGCGGAGGGCATGGGCGGGCTCATCCACGGAATGCTTGGCGGCGGCGACTCCCGGATCAGCGTGGACGGCAGCGTCCCGCGGCTCAAGCTGCTGCCCGGCAAGGCTGCCCGGACTGTGTATGACGCCATCTTCTCCAACACCGACCCCAACGCGCTCATTGCCGCCGGCCGCGCCTATCCCGGTTGGGCCGGGCTGTGCTGCGTGATGGCCGGTCTCCTCGCCTACAGGCAGGGCGGCTACCTGCGGGCCGCGGAACTCCTGCAGCGCGGGCTTTCCATCAGGAACGACGACGAGGCGAACCAGTTCGCCGCCAGTTACCTGACGCGCGTGGTCACCCGGGTGGAGGTTGCCGAACGCATCGTGGTGCCGGTGCTGTTCAGCGAGGAGTCGGTTTTCCTTGCGCTGTCGCATTCCCTCCGGGAAACGGGGCAGACCGAGGCGGCTTTTGAAACACTGGCCAGGCTGCCGCCGTCGCTGCCCACCGCGCTGGCGAGATGCGCGCTCGCCGCCGCGCTGGGCCGGGACCAGGAGGTGGTGGTTTGGACGGAAGGCCTGCTGAACGCCGACGACCTCTCCGCGGCGCTGCTCCTGATCCGCGCCCGTTCGCTCCGCCGGCTCGGGGCCCACAGCCAGGCCCAGCAGGCACTCAAGGAAGTCCTGCGGCGGCAGAAGACCAGCATGTCACTGCGCAACGACGCCCTGACCGACCGCGCCCTGATCCTGCTGGACAACGGGCGGAAGTCCCTCAACCCCCGGGACTGGCAGCGCGGCAAACAGGCGGAGCTCGAAACCTTTGAGGTCATCCGCAAGGACATCGAGGCGCGCCGGACGTGGGAACAGAAATGGAAGCAGTTCGGCGGCGACTGAGGCAGTGGCTGCCTGCCGGGCAGCCGCCGGGCCTATGCGGGCGGCCGGCTCCTGATTAGTACACGCTCTTGTGGGCGGTGCGGCGCCGCGCTACAACGGACCCATGACTGACGCAATCAGGCAGTGGATGGACAGGTACATCGCGGCGTGGACCAGCAATGCCCCCGAGGACATCGGGGCGCTCTTCACCAAGGAGGCCGTGTACGCCACGCGGCCCTACGATCCCGACCCGTGGCGGGGGCGGGCACAGATCGTGGAGCGCTGGATCGGCTCGGCGGACCAGCCCGGAGACTGGCGGTTTGAATGGTCGCTGCTGGGGTCCGACGGCGACCTCGCATTCGTGCAGGGCCGCACCACGTACCTCGATGACCGCCCGAGCTACGAGAACCTGTGGGTGGTCCGGCTCGATTCCGGCGGGCGGGCGTCCAGCTTCACCGAGTGGTTCATGGAGCAAAAGGTCTGAGCCAGGCCCGCCCGGCGTTTGGATACCCTAGGCGAATCTGCCGAGGGCCGGAAGCAGCTGCTCCGAGAGCAGCGCGGCACCCAGGAGCACCATGATGATGCCGCTGGTCAGCGTGACCCTGCGGGCTGCGTTCGGCCGGGACTGCAGCAGTTTCCGCGACAGCAGGGCCACGCAGGTGTACACGAGGGCCGCGAGCAGCACGAACGTCAGGCCCAGCAGGCCGGACTGCACCGGCACCGGCAGCGGGGCGTCGGCGCTGACGAACTGCGGCACCAGGGCCAGGAAGAACAGCAGCCCCTTGGGGTTGATGCCGCTGGTCCCCATGCCCTGAAGGAAGGACCGGAGCTGGTTCTGCCCCGGATTACCGGCGGCGGCCGCTGCGGTGAAGCTCGCGCCGCGCCATGACCTGATGGTGACGGTTCCCAGCCACAGCAGGTAGACGGCGCCGGCCACCGTGATCCAGCCCAGCAGGCCCGGCATGCTGGCCAGCACGGCGGCGAGCCCGGCCACCATGAGGACAGTGTGCAGGACGTAGCCGCTGCACAGCCCGGCGACGGCGGGCACGAAACTGCGGCGGCCCAGCCCGGCTGTGATGGAGTAGGCCCAGTCGACTCCCGGGGTGCAGGCGAGGGCGGCTGCGACCACGATAAAGGCGAGGAAAAACTGGGGATTCATGCGGGCTCCTGCGTGTTTGGCGGTAAGAAAAGCCTAGGCAAAATGGCGCCAGATGTGCTCTCAAAATTTCGCGCGGATCGCGGCCCTGGGAGTAAGATTTTTGCGTGATCGATCATATCGACAGAAGTATTTTGCGCTACCTGAAGGAAGACGGCAGAATGACTGCCACGGCACTGGCAGCGAAGGTGGGCCTGACCGTGGCGCCGTGCCACCGGCGGCTCCGCGACCTTGAGCAGTCCGGCGTGATCCGCGGCTATAAAGCGGACATCGACCCGGCCGCCGTCGGGCTGGGTTTTGAGGCGATTGTCTTCGTGACCCTGCGGCAGGTGGACCGCCCCACCATGGAGATCTTTGAGAACCGGGTGGCGGAGAACCCGAACATCGTGGAGGCGCAGCGGCTGTTCGGTTCCCCGGACTACCTGCTCAAGGTGATCGCGGAAGACCTGCCCTCGTACCAGCGCTTTTACGACAGCGAGCTGACAGTCCTTCCGGGCGTGGAACGGCTGACCTCAACCCTGGTGATGAAGAACCTGAAGTCGAACGCCGGCCCGCCCGTCTGAGCCGGCCGCCCGCCGTCGTACGTCCTTAAAACAAACGGCGCGAACGAACACTTGAGGCCCCCGATCCGCATGGATCAGGGGCCTCAGGTGTCCGCTCGCGCTGGACTGTCTCCCCGTGCTCAGCGGGGGTTCAGCACGACGTTCTGGAAGGCGCCGTTCCCGGTGCCGGTGTGGAGCCAGAGCGCTCCGTCAGCCGACACGGAAACGACGTTCGGGTTGCCCGTTCCGGCGAAGCGCCCCACGCTCGCGATGGTGGTGTAGGCGTTCCAGCCCGTGCCGAGCTGCGTGCGGGCGAGGAAGCCGGAGGCGCCGCTGCCCGGGTAGAGCCAGAGCGTGCCGTCCGACGCGCGGGCCATCAGGTCGGCCTTTCCGTCGCCGTTGAAGTCGTTGCCGGCAACCACCTGGGTGAAGCTTGCCCAGCCGGAACCGATCTGCTTCCGGGCCAGGAAGGCGCCCGTCCCGTTGCCGGGGTAGAGCCACAGCCTGCCGTCCGGCTCCTGAGCAATGATGTCCATCTTGCCGTCCCCGGAGAAGTCGCCGGGGGCGATGATCCGCGCGAAGGCCTGCCAGCCGGTGCCGATCTTCTTCGGTGCCTGGAAGAGACCCGTTCCGTTGGTGGGGTAGAGCCAGAGCGAACCGTCAGGCTTCCGGGCCAGGAGGTCGGGGCCGCCTGCGCCGTTGAAGTTGCCAGCGGAGACCACCTGGTCGAAGACCTGCCATCCCGTGCCGAGCTGCCGGGACGTGCGGAACCCGCCCGATCCGTTGCCGGAGTAGAGCCGCAGGACGCCCTGGGCCGTGCGGGCCAGGATGTCGGGCTTGCCGTCGCCGTCATAATCGCCGGCTTCCCAGACCTGGCTGAACCCGGCCCAGCCGGTGCCGATCTTCAGCTTGGTCGCAAAACCGCCGACGCCGTTGCCCGCGTACGCGGTGATCGCACCGCTGGTGCTGGCGGACAGGATGTCCGTGAGCCCGTCGGAGGTGAAGTCCTGGCCGGCGATCAGGTCCGTGCTGGCCCAGCCGGTGGCCAGCGTGCTGCGCGTAAGGAAGCCCCCGGTCCCGTTGCCCGGGTACAGGTACACGGTCCCGGTGCTGGAGCGGGCGAGCAGGCCAGGGCCCGTGCCGAGCCCTCCCGCTGCGGTGATGGCGGTGAAGCTCTGCCAGCCGGAGCCGACCTGTTTGGCCGCCAGGAACCCGCCGGTTCCGTTGCCGGGGTACAGCCACAGCGTTCCGTCGGCGCGCATGGCCAGCAGGTCGGCCCGCCTGTCGCCGTTGAAGTCACCGGGGGCGATGATGCGCTTGAAGCCGTCCCAGCCCACGCCGATCTGCTTGCGGGCCTGGAAGCCGCCGGTGCCGCTGCCCGGGTACAGCCACAGCGCCCCGTTGGACGTCCGGGCAATGAGGTCCGTCTTCCCGTCGCCGTCGAAGTCGCCGTTCCCGAAGACCATGTTGAAGCCGTTCCAGCCCGTTCCGATCTTCACGGCGGTTCCGAGCTTGTTTCCGCCGAGGCCGGGGAGCAGCAGGAGTGAACCGTCCGCCTCGCGGGAGATCATGTCCGCCTTGCCGTCGCCGTTGAAGTCGCCGGCCGAGAACTGGATCCTGGTGTGCAGGGCGAGGTCGGCGTCGATGGTGACGGTGGCCGAGGTGGCGGTGACGGCATTGACCGTGACGCGGGTGCCGGCATGCGTGATGAACGTGCTGCCGGCCTGCCAGGAGTGGTTGGTGGCGTAGTAGCCGGTGAACGGAACGGTGGAGGGCATCAGCACCAGCGAGGACGAGGGGGTGGCGCCGCCCCGCTGGACCACCTTCACGCCCCGGTTGCCGGCGGGACCGCTGGCAAGGTAGGCGTCGTACCCGGCGGGCTGGCGGAGCTCCAGGTAGTAGACCTCCCTGCTGACCGGGTCGGTGAACTTCACCGCGCGGTAGGGCAGCGTGGTGTCACCCCAGGGCTTCAGCGTGTAGCTCTTCACACCGGATGCCACGCCGAGGTCGCGGATGTCGGTGGCTGCGCCCAGGCCCTTGGAATCCCAGAACGGCGAGCTGATCACCGGCATGTTGTAGCTGGACAGGCCCATGATGTCGGTGCTGTCGCCGTATTCGCGGATGTAGCAGGAGGAGTCGGCGAACTGCCCGGTGCTCGTGGTGCCCACGTCCGAAATGCCGCTGCTGCACTGCAGGGCGTCGGCGTGCATGGATCCGAGGACATGGCCGAACTCGTGGGCGATCACGCTGTTGGTGAAGCCGCTGATCTGCGGCATCAGGACCCGCCCGCTGTTGCCGGTGCTGCTGAAGCCGGCGCCGAGGGCACCGCCGGAGAGCGTGGCGCTGGGGACGAAGATCACCAGGCCCTTGTTGGCGCCGTAGGTCCACTTCAGCTCGGTGGTGATCTTGTTGATCATGTCGTAGTAGGAGTCCGTCGACCTCGCCGTCTTGGACGCCAGCGTGGCGCGTTCGGTCACGGTCATGGAGATCCGGCCGCCGGACATCGCCTTCCAGTAATTGCTGGATGCCGTCACGGCTGCTTCGGCCTGGGCCATGGGAACCACGGCCTTGTTGTCCAGCAGTGTGGCGACGACGACCTTGACGCTGAGCGCAGCTGCGGCCGTTCCGCCGGCCTCGGTCTGCAGGGCAAGCCCGGAGGGCGGCCCGTCCGCCGGCACGCCCGGCGCCGTTTCGTATCCGTGGTGCACCCGTTCGTCACTCGAGTCGACGGGCAGTGACGTGCCGTTGCCGGCAGGATCTGTGGCTGCCATCGCGGTGGCGGGAAGAGAGACGAGGCCCGCGGCGAACACCAGCAGGCCGGTGACGGACGCGATTGAACGGGAAAAAGAGCGCATTGAGTTCCTTATTGAGACCGACCCCCCGGCGGAGACCCTGAGTGAACACTGCACCCGCTGCGTTGCCCAGCGCCGCGGCAGATGCTGAATCAGGTTACAGTTGCCACCGCAGGACAGCCGCCGGAATATCCGCAGTTTTCCCCAATGATTTGCGCAATATCGGAGCGCCGCTCCGGAGGGCCGGAATCAGTGCCCTAGAAGGCCCGTGGTGCGGTAGGGAATCACCTCGCGCAGGAACATGCTGGTGGACGTCCGCACGATGCCAGGGCACAGCCGGATCTCCTCGGAAACCCGGTACAGGTCATCAGGACTCGTGGCCACCACCCGGATCAGCAGGTCCGTGTCGCCGGCCGGGGCATGGCATTCCAGCACCTCGGGGATCTCGCGCAGCGCGGCGATGGCCTCGTTGAGGTGGCTCTGGTCCAGTTCGGCGCTGACAGCGGCGGCAACGCCGCGGCCCAGGGCCGACGGTAGCACTCGGCTGCTGTTGGGCCGGAGAGCGCCCGACGCCGTCATCCGTTCCAGGCGCGACTGTACAGTTCCGCGCGCCAGGCCCAGCCGCTGGGCCAGGACCATGATGGGCAGCCGTGGATCCTCGTCCAGGGCGGCAAGGATCCGCCGGTCCGTGGCGTCGAGCTGCTGCAATCTGATCACTTCCTGTCGTATTTCCGGGTGCAGGACCGGTCAGATTGACCAGTCCCTGCCGTGCCCGTTGCGCCTACTGTAGGTCTCCTGCTCAGATAGTGGCAACGCAGGCGACGGTTACCCCCGAAGCCGGCAGGCTACAGGCTCCCGGCACACCACCCGGCCTCCTGGACCACGCTTCCCGCAAGGAGGCAGCCGCTGATTGACACTTGTTCACACATTCGTCTTTCTGCAGGAAGTGCCTCGATTTCCTTGGCGGAGTTCCGTCCGGGGCAGGCACGGCAAGAGCCCCTGAGCCACCGATTCCCGGCCAACGCCCGGAGTGCGCGGTAGCTGAGGGGCTCTTGTGCTGTTCGAGCATAGGGTGGAGGGCATGACTTCTGCTGGCCGCTTCGCCCCCAGCCCGTCCGGGGAGCTGCATGTGGGGAACCTTCGGACGGCGATCCTGGCCTGGCTTTTTGCCCGTTCCACCGGACGGCGTTTCCTGCTCCGCGTCGAGGACCTCGACCGCGCACGGACCGGGGCCGAGGCCGCGCTGCTGCGGGACCTGGCCGCCGTCGGCGTGACCTGGGACGGCGCGGTGGTGCGCCAGACGGACCGCGAGCCCCTGTACACCGCGGCCCTCGGACAGCTGGCCGCGGCCGGACTGACGTACGAATGCTTCTGCACCCGCCGGGAGATCCAGGAGGCACCATCCGCGCCGCACGCGCCCCAGGGCGCTTACCCCGGAACGTGCAGGGGGCTGTCGGCGGCGGAGCTTGACTTCAAGCGGTCCACCCGGCCGGCGGCGATCCGGCTGCGGTCTTCCTTCGCCGAATGGACGGTCGAGGACGTCCTGCACGGGACGTTCACCGGAGTGGTGGATGACTTCGTCCTGCGCCGGAATGACGGCGTGACCGCCTACAACCTGGCCGTCGTCGTGGACGATGCCGAACAGGGCATAGACCAGGTGGTCCGCGGTGACGATCTCCTGCCGTCCACGCCCCGGCAGGCATATCTCGCCTCCCTACTGAATATGCCCGTTCCGGAATATGCGCACGTCCCGCTGGTGGTCAACGCTGACGGCGCCCGGCTGGCCAAGCGTGACGGTGCGGTCACCCTGGGTGACCTGGCCGACGTCGGACTCTCCGCAGAGGCCGTGCAGCGCACGATCCTGGAGTCACTGGGCCTTCCCGCGGCTTCCCTGGACGCCGCCCTTGCGGCCTTTTCGCCTGCCGGCCTGCCGCGTGACCCGTGGGTGTGGCCCGGGGCGTAGCTGCCGTGTCAGGCGCTTTTGGCCCGCTGCTCCAGCTTCTCCAGCGCCGAGTGGAGCAGGTCCGTACTCCGCCGTTCATCGATGACGATGGAGGTCCCGAGTGCGCCCACGATGATGAGCAGGCAGACGGGAACAGAGGTGCCCGCCGCCGCCAGAGCCACGGCCCCGGCGAGCACAGCCACCACCCCGGTGGTGACGGCGATGAGTGTGCGGTCGACGCACGTCATGACGCTGAAGAGTGCCGTGAGCGAAACCTTGAAGACCGCGACGGGAACAGCGATGCTGGCGACGGCGACGGCGGCGCTGATGTGCGCGGCATGGTCGATGAAGTACGCGGCGACATGCAGGCCAGCACCCGTGGCGGCGATCGCGGCGAAGACGGGGATGTGGCCGTAGCCGAAGAAGTAGGAGCGGTGCCGCTGCAGGTGCAGGGCCCGGCCGGCGGGCAGGATGAAGTAGATCCACCACATCCCGAAGGCCAGTGCGCTGCCGCCGAAACCCACCAGGGCGGCATCGACCGACCAGCCGTGGTTGGCCACGATGGCCCGGAGTGTCTCGACGGCGCCGATCAGGCATTCGCCGAGCGCAATGATGGCCAGCAGGCCGTAGCGTTCGGCGATGTGGTGGGCGTGCCAGGGGGTGGTGGCATTCCGCTCGGCCACATAGGGGGTGGCCAGTTCCAGCACATACAGCGGCGCAATCATCAGGAACGTGGTGGGCACGTCCGCTTGGATGAACAGCACCGCGATCCATCCCAGCTGGACCACGGCCAGGTATCCGGCGTAGCGCAGGCAGGTCTTCCGCCGGGCCGGGTCCTGCCGGGCGGCCCGCAGCCACTGGGAGATCAGGGCCAGCCGCATGATGATGTAGCCGCCCACGATGACGGTGTTGTCCACGTGCTTCCCCTCCACGAGGGAGTGGAACATGGGCTCGATCCCCATGGCCAGGATGAGGACGCCCACCAGCTGGACCATGGTGACCACGCGGAACACCCAGTCGTCGGTGTCGTAGGCGCTGGCGAACCAGGTGAAGTTGATCCAGGCCCAGATCACGGCAAACATCGCGAAGGAAAAACCGAGCAGCCCGGCGGCGAAGTGTGCCTCCGCGATCTCGTGCGCGAACTGGCTGCCGGCCACGCCGAAGGCGATCACGAAGGTCAGGTCGAAGAAGAGCTCCAGAGGGGTGGCCGTCCGGTGCGGCTGGTGCGGATCACGGCCGCCCATGCGCGCCACGGCGTGCCGGAGGGGATTTGAGGGCATGCTTCAAACAGTAGCGCGTCTACCCGCCCGCCAGAGCAGGGCAATGTATGCAAGGTCGAACACGCTGCACAGCGTTCCGAGCCCCAGGATCAGGGGCGAGTTTCCGTATCCGCCGTAGACGATCGTGGGGGCAAGGGTGCCGATCCACTTGGCCACGGCGATGACGAGTGACTGGCCCCGGGCGCCTCCGCGCGAGACGAACATCGCGATGAACAGGCCGGACATCAGCAGGTTCTGCAGGAACGCGGCGTACTTGGTGGCGTCGTCCCAGCCAAATTCAGCCACGAACAGCAGCTGCACCGCGAACGACGTGGCGCCCAGCAGCACCGCCCAGGCCAGGAAGAGCGGCCGCGTGACCCAGGACGGCAGCTCGGCCCGCCCGAACCTGAGGAAGGTGTAGACGATGAGGACGTCCGCCAGGCCCCACACGATATTGAAGACGCCCTGCGCCGATACTCCCGTGGCCACGGACCGCAAGGCGTAGATGGCCTCCCAGGCGAAGTTGAGTGCCAGGGCCGCCGCCGGGATGGCATAGGTGCGCTGCCGGAAGCCCAGCCGGATCGCCTCGGCGTACACGACGGTCCACGCCACGCCGCTGACGATCGTCAGAAACAGGATCACGGCTCTCCTCGACTCGGCAATGGTCTCGGCAATGACTGCAACGCGGGGTCAGATATCGCCCAATGCGGGCCCCCGATTGGGCGATATCTGACCCCACGTTGCTTTAAGGGCACGGCTGGGGCTAAACGCGGCCGAGGGCGTCGATGTCCTCGAGGAACTCCTGGTGGACCTCGTCGCTGACGGTGGTGCGGGTGTCCGCGATGGCGTCGAGGTA
This sequence comes from Arthrobacter globiformis, assembly GCF_046536215.2. Taxonomy (GTDB): domain Bacteria; phylum Actinomycetota; class Actinomycetes; order Actinomycetales; family Micrococcaceae; genus Arthrobacter; species Arthrobacter globiformis_E. The sequence continues at coordinate 3,290,587 of NZ_CM143421.1, forward strand.
GTCCTGCGTGGCGGGGCCTTTCCGGACCGCCTCACGGACGGAAACGCCGCCCCCGGACGCCAGCCCGCCGTCGTCGTACACCGCTTTTTCCAGCGCACGCTGTGAGGCGCTGCGGGCGGCGAACTCGATGTCCGCCGGGGAGAAGCCCTCGGTGCGGTCCACCAGTTGCTCCACGTCCACGTTGTCCACGACGGCGGCGGGGATGAAGCGCTGCCACATCGCTTCGCGGGCCTGCCGGTCGGGCAGGCCGATGGGGATGACGTAGTCGAACCGGCCGTGCCGCAGGAACGCGGAGTCCAGGGCGCGGATGAAGTTGGTGGCACAGACCAGCAGGCGACCGGGCTGTTCGCGGAAGGCCGGGATGATCTTGAGCAGCTCGTTGGTGACGCCCTGCAAAGGGGAGGGCGGGTCCCCGGCGCGCTGGGAGGCGATCTCCTCCACCTCGTCGATGAACACGACGGCATGCTCGAGTTCGGAGATTTCGAGGAACGTCTCCCGGAGCGCGCCGGCCAGGCCCATGGGGTCGGCGGCGAGGCGGGAGGGAAAGACCTCCACGAAGGGCCACTCCAGCCGGGAGGCGATGGCCTTGGCGAAGGTGGTTTTGCCGGTGCCGGGCGGCCCGAACAGGACCACGGCGCGCGGCGGGACCACGCCGAATTCGTCTGCGAGGTCGGCCTCGGCCAGCGGCAGGACCAGCCGGCGTTCCAGGAGTTCCTTCTCGCGGCGCATGCCGGCCACGTTTTCCCACAGGTCCCGGGCCAGGATGCGGCCGCCGAGCAGGCCCAGCGGCTCGAGTTCCTGCCGCTGCACGGGGATGGTCCGCTCGAAGTAGCGCAGGTTTTTCTTGAGCACGAAGCCGCGGCTAAGGAAGGCCTCCACCCGGGTCTCCAGCTCGGGCATCAGGGCGGACAGTTTGTTCAGCCCGTGCGGCGCCATCCGGTTTTCGACGGCGGCCAGCAGGGACGTGCCGATGCCCCGGCCGCGGAATTCGGGCAGCGTGGCCAGGAACACCACCCAGCCCTGGTCATGCGCGGCGCGTCCGACGGCGGCGCCCACCACCTGGTCGCCAAGCACCGCCACCACGGCGTGGTCCTTTTCGCAGGAGGCCAGCACCTCGGAGAGGGCATAGACCGGCTCGACGTTGGTGGCCTTCAGCGATTCCCAAAGGTGCAGGATGCCGTCAAGGTCCGCGGAGTGGAAGTCCCGGATCCGCCAGTTGGTCATGAGGTTCTCTCCCGTGGTTCGACGTTGAGCCAGTTCTGCGCTGCCTGGTTTTGCTTTAGGGCTGCTGAGGCGAGCATAGGCGATGGCGCGCCGGCACGGGGTTGCAGGTGCGTTGCGTTACGCGGGCTGTCAGCTGTTCGCGGCGTCTTTGGCGGCGTCCCTGCCCGCGTCCCTGGATGCGGCACCCCTCCGAAAGTGGTGGTTGCGGTGGTTGTCATCCTTGGTGTGGACCACCAGGACCGGGCATTCGGCATGCGCCACGCACGCGGTGCTGACCGAGCCGAGGTGCAGGCCCATGAATCCGCCGTGGCCCCTGCGTCCCACCACCAGCATCGCCGCGCCGGCGGCCGCCTCCACCAGCTTGGCCGGCGCCGGTCCCCGCACGAGTTCACTGGTCAGGGTCTCCGGGACGTCCGGCCCGAATGCCTTCTCGATGGACTGGGCCAGGCTGTTGGCGGCGGAGGTTTCGAACGCCTCGAAATCCGGGGGGATGTACCCGGCGTACATCTCCGGGAAATGCCAGCACGCCACGGCATGGACGCGGGCGCCCAGGCTCGGTGCCAGCCGGGCCGCCAGCCGGAGGGCCTCCACCGAGGAGTCCGAGCCGTCCACGCCCACAACCACTTTGCCTTCAGCATCCATCGCTGTTCTCCTTTGCACCCTCGACTTTGCAACTTGAACCGGACGCCCCGGTCACGGATACGGCCACCGCCGCTGCAGCGGCTGCATCTGCAGGGCCACCCCGGCGGCCGCGGCGTCCCGGAACCTGGCATCGATCTGCACCACATCCCGCCCCGCCCGCTGCAGCAGGCTCGCCGCGACGCCGGCGCGGTAACCGGTGGCGCAGTGCACCCAAAGGCACCCCTGAGGCAGTTCGCCCAAACGGTCCAGCAGCTCGTGCAGCGGAACGTTGATGGCGCCCGCAACGTGGGAGGACGCGAACTCGTCTGCGCGCCGTACGTCCAGTACGGGATCGCCGTCGGGCTTTTCATGGACGACGGCGGGCCAGCCCGCCCGGGGGTAGGAGGCGACCGGGGCTCCCGGGGAGAGTTCGCCGGGTTCTGTTCCCACCGCGGCGTCGGGGCGGTCGATGCCGATGCGGGAAAGGTCCCGGATGGCGTTTTGGAGGTCCTCGCTGCTGCCGACCAGTGTCAGCTTCTCACCCCAGGGCAGGACCCAGCCGAGGTAGGAACTGAAGCTACGCCCCGAGCCGTATTCGAAGCTGACGGTGCCCTGCAGGTGGTTGCTGGCGAACAGCACGCGGTGGCGCAGGTCAACCACCCACTCGCCCCTCGCCAGCCGCTCCGCCAGTTCACCGGCGCCGGGTGACTCCGGCAGGCTCAGGTCCGCCGGTTCGGGGCCGGTCATGTTGATGGGGGCCATGTGGGCGTAATAGGAAGGGTAGGCGGAGAGGTTGGCCATGAGTTCGGCCGCGAAGTGCTCCGGGTCCGGGTCAGCCAGTGCGTGGTTGGTCTCCCGCTGCTCCGCAATGGTTGACGCCTCCGCGCGCGTGGCTGGCCCGATCGAGCAGAACGAGCCGAACCCGTGGGTGGGGTAGAGCGCGGCATCCGGTCCGGCTTCGTCGGCGAGGCGGTGGACGGATGCGTACTGGTCCCTGGTCAGCCCGGCGGTGTCTTCGGGGCCGAGGAGATCGGTGCGGCCCACGGAGCCGAAGAGCAGGCTGCCGCCGGAAAACACGGCCCGGGCCCGTCCGTCCGTGACGATGTAGGACAGGTGCGTGTGGGTGTGCCCGGGAGTGGCCACGGCGCGGAGCGTGAGCGTCCCGATCTGCAGGGTCTGGCCGTCCTCAACCGGCTCGCGCTCGTAGGCCACCTGGTCCGCGGCGTTCACCAGGTACCTGGCACCGTGCTCGCGGGCGAGGATCAGGCCGCCGGTGAGGTAGTCGTTGTGGACGTGGGTTTCCGCCACGTGGGTGATCTGCACCCCGGCCTTCTTGGCGGCCGCCTCGATCCGGTCCGTGTCCCGCTGGGCATCGACCACCAGCGCCACGCGGCCGTCATGGACCAGGTAGCTGCGGTCCCCGAGCTGCGGGGTTTCGATGACAACGACGTCCATTGGCCGGGCCCCTTCGACGCACCGGAGAGGCGCCGCTCATCGCGGGCCTCGCCCCGGATGCCTCCATGGTAGGCCGATTAGTGGCAGAAGGGGTCTGCCTGGCCGGGAGAAGGGCAGTTCTGCACCACTTTCACCCGGCGCCCGTGTGTGCGCACCCGCATCGGCGCGGCCGCAGGCTCCGCGGGCGCGGGAAAGTGGTGCAGAAACGCGCGGCCGCGGCCCGCGGCGGCGCTCAGACGCTCAGCGGAACGGGGTGCACCTCATCTGCGCGGTGGCCCGCCCGCTCGTGAATGCGCTGCACGGCCTCGGCCGACGGCGCTTCCGAGAGGCAGTAGACGAGCCCCGACTCCGGGTCCGCCCAGGCTGACTTGAAGTTGACCTTTTCGTCGTCCTGGATGGCGAGGTCGGCATTGTGGGCCGCCAGCAGGTCTTCCTTGGTGATCCCCTTCATGTTGCGGTGGACGTCCATGAATTCCGGCATGATGACTCTCCCTTGAGCTGCTCGTGGATCGATGATGAAGGCGAAGGTGCGGCTTGAGACTAGACCTGCACCGACGGGGCGTCAATAGGAGTCAGGAAAGGCGGCACTGCTGAACCGCGAACTGCTGAACCGCGAACTGCTTAACCGCGAACGGACACCTGGGGCCCTCGGACTTGGGGCCTCAAGTGTCCGTTCGCGCTCAGCCGGCGCTGTTGTTGCGGGGGAGGAGATCCGGCTGGTTAGATCCGGTCTGCGCCGCCCGGGCCGGGGCGGTTGGCGATGACGGGGGACATGCCGGTGAAGCCTTCGCGGGCCTCGGCGATCTCGTGGATCCGTTTGCGGCAGGCGTACCAGCCGGCGACCATGAGTGCGATGGCGATGAGCGTGACCACCAGGGTCAGGGGTGAGTCGATGAAGACCATGACCAGCACGCCGACGAGGAACAGCAGCGACAGGTAGCCGGTGTAGGGTGCGCCGAACATCCGGAACGAGGGGCGTTTGAGCCAGCCCTTGTCTGCCCAGCGCTTGAGCTGGATCTGGCAGAGGACGATGGTGGCCCAGGTGACGATGATGCCCACGGAGGCGATGTTCAGGACGATCTCGAACGCCTGTGAGGGGACCAGGTAGTTCAGTGGGACGCCGAGCAGGGAGACGCCGGCGGTGATGGCGATGCCGCCGTAGGGGACGCCGGCCTTGTTCATGCGCTGGGCGAATTTGGGGGCGGAGCCGGCCACGGACATGGAGCGCAGGATCCGGCCGGTGGAGTAGAGGCCGGCGTTGAGGGAGGACAGGGCGGCGGTGAGGACCACGAGGTTCATGATGACGTCCACGCCCTGGATGCCGATGGAGCCGAAGAAGGTCACGAAGGGGCTGACGCCCTTTTGGTAGGAGGTGAAGGGCAGGAGCAGGGCGAGCAGGATGACGGAGCCGACGTAGAACACGGCGATCCGGAAGACCACGGAGTTGATGGCCTTGGGCATGATCTTTTCGGGGTTTTCGGTTTCGCCGGCGGCGGTGCCGACGAGTTCGATGGAGGCGTAGGCGAAGAGGACGCCCTGCATGAGGATGATCATGGGCAGCAGGCCGTTGGGGAAGATGCCGCCGTTGTCGGTGATGAGGCTGAATCCGGTTTCCTGGCCGGGGACGGGGGTGCCGAAGATGACGAAGTAGGTGCCGATGATGAGGAACGCGACGAGGGCTGCGACCTTGATGATGGCGAACCAGAATTCCATTTCGCCGAAGACCTTGACCGACACGAGGTTCAGGCCCAGGACGACGACGAGGGCGGTTAGTGCCCAGACCCACTGTGGTACGTCGGCCATCCAGGGGACGTAGTTGCCGAAGAAGTTCATGTAGAGCGCGGCGGCGGTGATGTCCACGATGGTGGTGGTGGCCCAGTTGATCCAGTAGAACCAGCCGGAGACGAAGGCTGCCTTTTCGCCGAAGAATTCGCGGGCGTAGGAGACGAACGAGCCCGAGGATGGCCGGTGCAGCACCAGTTCGCCGAGGGCGCGCAGGATCAGGAAGGCGAAGAAGCCGCAGACGGCGTACGCGATGACCAGGGACGGGCCGGCGGCGTTGAGCCGGCCGCCGGCGCCGAGGAACAGGCCGGTGCCGATCGCGCCGCCGATCGCGATCATCTGGATCTGCCGCGGCTTCAGGCTCTTGTGGTAGCCCTTGTCCTCGGCATGGAGAAGGTTTTCGGTGGCGTGTGCCTGGGCCGGAACCGTGTGGTCTGTGATGGGTTGATTACTCATGGGAGTCCTTTGATTTCCTGTTGGGGGAAGGAATCTGGGCCCACAACCGCGGGGTTCCCTAACCGAGCTTGCGAGGTTAGGGGCGGCTGGGGATTACTTGCTGAGGTTTGCCAGGCGTTCGGGGCTGAGGAGTTCCTGCAGTTGGGTTTCGGTGAGGAGGCCGTGTTCCAGGACCAGTTCGGCGACGCCGCGGCCGGTGGCGAGGGCTTCCTGGGCGATCGCGGTGGCGGTGGCGTAGCCGAGGTGCGGGTTGAGGGCGGTGACCAGGCCGATGGACTGTTCCACGGTGAGGCGCAGCCGTTCGGTGTTGGCGGTGATGCCGCGGACGCAGCGGGCCGTGAGGGTGCGGCAGGCCGCTTCGAGGTGGGTGATGCTTTTGTGCAGGCTGTGCACGATGACCGGTTCGAAGGCGTTGAGCTGGAGCTGTCCGGCTTCGGCGGCCATGGTGATGGTGACGTCGTTGCCGATGACTTCGTAGGCGACCTGGCTGACCACTTCCGGGATGACGGGGTTGATCTTGCCGGGCATGATGGAGGATCCGGACTGGACGGCGGGAAGGTTGATCTCGCCGAGGCCGGCACGCGGTCCGGAGGAGAGCAGGCGGAGGTCGTTGCAGATCTTGGAGAGCTTGACGGCCACCCGCTTGAGCACGCCGGACAGGTGGACGAAGGCGCCCACGTCCTGGGTGGCCTCGATGAGGTCCACGGCGGTGACCAGGGGCAGTCCGGTGATCTCGGCCAGGTGCCGGCAGGCGGCCTCGGCGTAGCCGGCGGGGGCGTTCAGGCCGGTGCCGATTGCGGTGGCGCCGAGGTTGATTTCGTGGATGAGCAGGTCCGCCTCGGCCAGCCGCTGCCGGTCCTCGACGATGGTGACGGCGTAGGTGCCGAATTCCTGGCCGAGGGTCATGGGGACGGCGTCCTGGAGCTGGGTGCGGCCCATTTTGACGACGGTGCGGAACTCCAGTGCCTTCTCCGCGCACGCTTCCTCGAGTTCGGCCAGCGCGGAGAGCAGCTCGCGGGCGGCGAAGATGGTGCCGAGCTTCACCGCGGTGGGGTAGACGTCGTTGGTGGACTGGCTGAGGTTGACGTGGTCGTTGGGGTGCAGCCGGGCGTAGTCGCCCTTGGGGTGGCCCAGGATTTCCAGGGCGCGGTTGGCGATGACCTCGTTGGCGTTCATGTTCGACGACGTGCCGGCGCCGCCCTGGATCACGTCGACGACGAACTGCTCGCTGAGCTCGCCGTTCATCACGTCCGCGCAGGCCTGTTCGATGGCGGCGGCGCGTTCGGCGTCCAGCAGCCCGAGTTCCAGGTTGGTGCGGGCCGCCGCGAGTTTCACGGCGGCGAGGCCGCGGACCAGGTGCATGTTGCTGGAAAGCGGCTGCCCGGTGATGGGGAAGTTTTCCACGGCGCGGAGGGTATGGACTCCCCAGTAGGCGCCGGCGGGGATGTCGCGGTCACCGAGCAGATCGTGCTCAGAACGGACGGCCAGCGTTTGGGCGTCCGGCAGGGTTTGGGTTTCGGTCATGTGGTGCAGTCCTTAAAGAACGTCGTCGGTCGGGGACAGGATGGAAAAGTCTGCGGCCTGCAGCAGGCCCACTTGGCGGCCTCCGCCAAGGACCGCACCGGTGGCGATGCCGGCCAAGGCGGAGGTGTCGACGTCGAGCGCTTCCAGCGCGCGGACGGTGACGGGCATCCTGGCCCGGTCACCGCCGTCGGAAATCTTGACGGCGACGGCGCGGCCGTCCGGCAGCCCAACCAGCTGGATGCCTTCGAAGCCGTCCTTCGCGAGGGCGCCGGGCAGGAGCCGCATGAGGTCCGTGACGTCGCGGCCCTGGCCAGCCACCATTTCCGGGTGGCGGCGCATGGAATGCGCGACGGCGGCTTCCGGGCTTTCGGGGGCGGACGCACCGTCGGCCAGTTCAGCCGAGGCGAGGCGGCCGAAGGCGCGGGCCATGCCGGCGAGCGTGAGGGCGAACAGCGGGGTGCCGCAGCCGTCGGTGCTCACTCCGGCGGGTTCTTCGCCGGTCAGGTCGGTGACGGTTTCGGCCACGAGCTTCTGCAGCGGGTGGGACGGGTCCAGGTAGCCCTGCACCGGCCAGCCGTTGATGACACAGGTGGCGGCCATGGCGGCGTGCTTGCCGGAGCAGTTCTGGGCCAGCTGCGTGGGACGGCCTCCCTCGCGCAGGTATTCCTCGCGCTCGGGGACGCCGTAGGGCAGGTCGGAGCTGTTTTCGAGGGCGGCGGGCGTGAGGCCGTGGAGTTCCAGGATGCGGCTGGCGCCGTCGAGGTGCCGGGCTGCGCCGGAGTGGCTGGCGGCGGTAAGGGCCAGCAGGTCGGCGGGCAGGTCCAGCCCGGCGCGGACCATGGCCACGGACTGCAGCGGCTTGAGGGAGGACCGGGGGTAGAACGCAGTTTGGGGTTCGCCGGCGGAGAGCAGGGTGTGGCCGCCGGGGGCGGTGGCGATCAGGGAGCCGTAGTGGACGCTTTCCACCAGGCCGTCACGGGTCTGGAAGGCGAGGGGCTCGTGACGCGGCAGGATCGCTGCGGCGGGCGGAGCGGAAGGGTAATGGCTTGCCGGCATGGCGGGGGAAGGCATGGCGTCCTCTGGGTTGCGTGTTGACTTGAGTTGGTTGTGGCGTGGCGGCGTTGGGTGCGGCTGGCCGGTTCGGCGCGACCGGAAACCCGGGTCCGCTGCCTGCCGGGGGCTTACTTGTTGAGGATGGAGTCGAGGGCTTCGCCGACGGCGCGCAGGTGCTCGCCCATGGCCGCGCTGGCGTCAGCTGCGGAGCCGGCTTCGATGGCGTCGAGAATGAGGCGGTGTTCGACGTCGGAGGCGTGCTGCCGGTCGGCCACCATGTTGAGGGTTTCGGACTGGTGGGCCAGGGCGTCCCGGATGTCAGCCACCACGCTTTCGAACACCTTGTTGCCGCTGGCGCGGGCAATGGCTGCATGGAAGCTGGAATCGAGGGCGACCCAGGATTCGGGATCGGTTTCCGCGGCCATCGACGCCATCATGCCGCGGAGGATTTCCAGGTCCTCCGGGGTGCGGCGCTCTGCGGCCAGGCCGGCGGCGGGGACTTCAATATGCGGGCGGGCCTCGGTGAGGTCCCGGGCGGAGAACTGGCCCAGGACGAGGTCGTTGGCCACGTGGTCGGCGACGACGAACGTGCCCCGGCCGGTCTTGGTCACCGTCAGGCCGAGGGCGGTGCAGGAGCGCAGGGCCTCGCGGATCACGGAGCGGCTCACCCCGTACTGCGAGGCCAGGGCGGCTTCAGAACTGAGCTTGGCGCCCACAGCCAGATTGCCGCTTTGAATGTCGCCGCGGATTGCGTTGAAGACAGCTTCGGCCGCGCTGAGGCGTGCCAGCGGGAAGATGCTTGCGCCGCTGGGTTGGCCATCGCTCTTCTGGCCTCCTAGCTGTCCGGCTGTCCGGCTGTCTGACAGGTTCACGATTAAGAATATGGCACGGGTCACAGGCAGGTGTCAACCGGAGTGCATTCGCGCCCAGGTCTTAGCCCATTTCGCGCAGAATATTTCGCCTGCCCAGGCCGACAAAACGGGGGGTTCTGGCGGCCACTCCCAAGCTTTTTACAAGTTGTCCCGTTGAATATGTTCCGAGGGGGAGTGCACGCAAGTTGCCAGTATCGCAGCAGCAGGCGCTTCGACTTCTCGTATCCGGCCGGGAAGGTTGCTCGGGATTGGCATAGGCAAACAACTTCATTAAGTGGTGAGGCTAGTGACCATCCCTATGCATACCGGCGTTCAGGCTCGCAGAAAAACGCGGAATCCATGGCTCCATGTACTGCTGGCAGCGCTGCTGCTTGCGACGGGTGGTCTGGTGGTGCCGCTCCCGGCGTCGGCTGCTGTGGGTGATGTTGGCGTTGAGGGTCTCTCGCATTCGGGGACAGGGACGCCGACGGGCACGAAGCGGCAGACGAATGCGCTGTGGTTCAACGACGGGCTCTGGTGGGGGAACCTGTGGGACACCGCAAGCCAGGATTTCCATATCTTCCGGTTCAATTCCGCTACCAGCTCGTGGGTCAATACGGGCGTGACGACGGAGACGCAGTCGAGCACCCACCATGATGTGTTGTGGGACGGTACGACGCTGTTCGTGGCGAGCTACCGGTTCGTTAATGACGGTCTGCCTGCTGAAGCGAACTTCCCGTCCATGATGCGGCGCTATAGCTACAACTCGAGCACCAAGACCTACTCGCTGCTGAGTTCCACAAGGATCCACAACAACAAAGTTGAAACCATGTCCATCGACAAGGATTCGACGGGTCGGGTGTGGGCCACTTGGCAGCAGGGGAACCGGATCTTTCTGAACGTCACTGGCACGGATGGCACGACGTGGGGGACGCCCTTCGCGCATCCTGCGTCATTGGGCAATGTGTCTGTGGACGACAATTCAGCCCTGATCGCGTTCGGACCCGGCAAGATGGGCCTGATGTGGAGCCGGCAGGTCGGCGACGCCACTGACGGCATGTACTGGAGCTCCCACGTCGATGGAGCGTCGAGCACAACCTGGACCACTCCTGTCGCGGCGGTGTCGGGGCAGCGCAGCGGTGATGACCATATGAACCTGAAATGGCTGGACTCCTCGAGCGGTCAGGTTTTCGCCGCTATCAAGACGTCGTTCACCTCGGCGTCCCAGCCGCTGATCCAGCTGTTGGCATTCAATGGCACGGCGTGGTCGGCGCACACGATTGCCACTGTGGCCGAGTGCCCGAACCGGGTGGTCGTCATGATCGATGAGAGCACGCAGAGGCTGCGTACCTTTGCCACCTATCCGAAGCCGAGCGGCACGACGAACGCCGGTGTCTGCACCAGCTCGGGGGGTGCGATTTACGAGAAGTCCGCGCCCCTGAGCAACATCAGCTTCAGCACCGCGAAGACGGCCCGTATCGTGGACGCGGACCAGTATGTCCACAATGTGACGTCGACGAAGCAGAACCTCAACAGTGCGGCCCGGCGCACGGCCAACAGCGGGCTCCTCTTGCTCGCCGATGTGAACGCCACGAGCCGGTACTGGCACTATTACGACCCAAGCGGCGGCGGCGCTGATACCACGGCTCCGACGGTGACAGGTACCGCTCCGGCTGCCGGTGCGACCGGTGCAGCGGTGACGGCGAATGTGACGGGATCATTCTCGGAAGCGATGGACGCGTCGACGGTCACGGCGGGCACGTTCACGTTGAGGGATGGGGCGACGACGGTGCCGGCCGCTGTGACGTACAGCAGCACGAACAGGGTTGCGACGTTGAACCCGGATGCCTCCCTGGCGGCGGGCAGGACATACACGGCGACGATCAGGGGCGGCTCCAGCGGCGTGAAGGACGTTGCCGGTAACGCGTTGGCGTCGGACAGGACATGGACCTTCACCACTGCTGCCGTGGGCGGCGGCACGTCGGAGACCGTCACGCTAACGGCCACCGCTGACAGCTACGTGTCGAGTGGGGCCACGGGGACGAACTTCGGTTCGGGCACCACGCTGGTCGCGGACAACAGCCCGGTAGAGACCACGTACCTGAAGTTCGACCTGTCGGCCTATGCGGGCAGGACGCTGCAAAGCGCGACGCTTCAGCTGCGCAGTGCCGGGAATGCCTCGACCGGAAGGCAGGCCGTCAAGCTGGTCGCCAGTGACAGCTGGACCGAGGGCGGAATCACCTACAGCACCCGTCCGGCGCTCGGCGCCACCACCCTCGGCACGCTCGGCCCGACGGCGGTCAACACCAGCTACAGCGTTCCGCTGACGGTCGGCGGCCTGGCCGGCGAGCTCGGCCAACAGCTCTCGCTGGGTATGGATTCCAGCAGCGCAGACGGCCTGGACCTGAACTCCAGGGAGGCCGGCAGCACCGCCGCACCCAAGCTGGTGCTCACGATGAGCCAGTAGGCGGACACGCGGCCGACGCCGTCCACACCAGCAACTCCATCAGACCGACACCACAGAGACAGGGGACGATCATGCGCACCTCGCACAGCAAGGCACTGCACTTCGACATACACGGCCGCGTCACGATCCGCGTCGACGCAAAGGCCCCGGCGGCGGCCCAGCTCCAGAGCATGTTGGCGTGTTTCGCCAGCGACACCGAGCGCCCGGCCGACATCGTCGTCAACGACCGGCCGGAGCCGATGCCGGATGCGGGTTTGGTCGAGCACGAGCTTGCGTACACGGACACCAGCGTGCGGTTCCAGGACGACCGGGTCCAGGTGGTGAGGGACGGAGGGCAGTGGCGCATTCATGGGCCGGGTGAGCTGCTGACCTCCGTGGTCCCTGTTCTCGACGCCGCCATGGTGGGCCGGGGCGCCGCCATGATCCACGCGGCAACGATGGCTTACCGGGGCCACGCGATCGCGCTTCCGGCCGCCGGCGGGACCGGTAAGACGAGCACCGTCGCCAAGCTGATGCGGCGCGAAGGGTGGTCGTTCATGGGCGACGACTGGGCCTTTCTTGCCGAGGACGCAACGCTCCTGGGCTACGCGAAGCCGATGTTCATCAAGCCGCACCACCGTGCCATCTACCCGCACCTGTTCGAAGGTGTCCGGAAACCCCTCATCCCCTCGCGGCTCTCGGGGAGCGTCGGCCGCCTCACCACGGTGGTGCACCCCTACGTCATCCGCTATCCGCGCCTCGCGGACTTCTCCCGACGATGGTCGCCGGAGCACCGCATGGTCGAGCCCGGGACGGCGTTCCCGGGGCGGGAGCTGACGACGGCGGCCCCGCTCGCGGCCGCCGTCTACGTCGAGCGCTTCGAGGGCGCCCGGTCCCGGCTCGTCGAGCGGACGAGCGAGTGGATGGTCGACCGCATGCTCGGCAACTTCCACATCGAGATGGCGGGCTTCTCGCAACGGGTCGTGACCGGCCTGGCGGCCACGACCGTCGTCCCGTGGCGCGAGCACTTCGCGGCGAAGGGACTCGTGCTGAGCAAGGCACTGGACGGACGGCCCTGCCATCTGCTCCAGGTGCCATCGGCATATTCGGCGGACGAGGCGTCGGACGACATCGTCCGGTATCTCGAGCAGCTGCTGCCGTCGGTCCTCGACGAGCTGGCCTGAGGGGGATACCGTGGGTCGCAGCCCTGCTGAGGTCACCGCGGTCGTTCCGGCCCGCAACGCGGAGCACCTGCTCCCGCGTTGCCTGGAGGCCCTGCGTCAGTCCGGTGTCGCCGAGATCATCGTGGTGGACGGATGCTCCACCGACCGCACCGTACCCATCGCGCTCGAGGCCGGTGCCCGCGTAGTCAGCGACGACGGACGCGGCCTGCCATGGGCCCGGACGCTCGGTGTGCGGAGCAGCAATACCCGTTGGGTCCTGCTCGTTGACGCCGACGTCGTGTTCGGGCCCACAGGGGTCGCCGACCTGCTCACGGAGCTCGTGGAGGGCGGCTACGACGCCCTCCAGGCCGGCCTCGAGAGTGTCGCCGGACCCGGCTTCTGGGGGCAGGCGCTGGCGAATCACCATCGCACCGGCCGTAGCCGCCACTGGTTCGGGCTCGTGGCGACCATCGTCGACAGGGACCTGATGCTGGGAGTGGGGTTCGACGACTCCTTCAAGTCGGGCGAGGACATCGAGCTGCGTTGGCGGATGCGGGATTCCGGGCTGCGAACGGCGGTGTCACGCCGGGTCCTGGTCGAACACCGTTTCGCCGCAGACGACTTCGACTTTGCGCTCGACCAGTTCCTCATGGACGGAACGGGACTGGGACGGATGATCCGCAAGCACGGCTGGCGCGGTGCGAGGCTGGCGCTGCTGCCTGCTGCCGCGGCACTCCGGGGCAGCGCTTTGAGCCTGGCTTCGGGTCAGCCACGGTGGGTGCCCTACTACGCGGCCTTCTGCTGGTGGAACTACGTGGGCGTGGCCAGGGGGCTTACGTCGTGAAGGCCAAGCGGGGGATAGCAGTCCCGGACGCCCCGGCCGTCCGGCACTCCGCCCTGCGCAGCTCGCTCGGACTCGTCGCGGCCAAGGCCGCCCAGACGGGTGCGGGTTTCGCATTCTGGATTGTGGCCGCGCGCGCGACGTCCGACCGTGAGGTCGGGCTCACCACGGCCGCGGTCTCGGCGGTGATGATCTGCACGCAGCTCGCGGTGCTGGGAGCCGGGTCGGCCGTAATCGTCTCGGTGGGGCGGGGGGAACCGCCCGCGCGGGTGCTGGACGCGGCATTTGCCATCGTTGGGGTCGCCGGCACCGTGCTGGCCCTCGGCTACCTCGTGCTGCAGTCGGCCATAGCGCCGGACACGGCCTCAGCATCTGTTCTTTTCTGGGCCACGTTCCTCGTGGCTGCCGTCACCGGCACGCTAGTCATCGTGCTGGACCAGGCGCTTGTGGCGTTAGGGCGGGGCGCCAGTGCGACCCTGAGGTACTCGTTGGGCGGCGGCGTCGCACTCGGGGCTGCAGCGCTGGTGGCCTGGCGCGCGCACGGCGCGCCCGCCGACGTACTGATGGCCTGCTGGACGCTCGGGACGACCGTGGCGTGCGTCGTTGGCGCGGTCCAGCTGCGACGACTGGTCGGCTACCGGCCGCGGCCGTCCTTGCGGCGGGCCCGCGGCGGTCCGCTGCTGGCGCTGGGCATTCCGCACCAGCTCCTTACTCTCACCGAGCGCGCCCCCGGGCTGGTGTTGCCGCTCCTGCTCGCGCACATGGTGGCGCCGGAGGCCGCTGCCTACTGGTATCCCGCATGGATGATGGCCTGGGCCGCCTACACCGCTCCGGTGCTGATGGGCATCGTCCAGTTCTCCGAGGGTGTCCGAGACGCGGACCGCCTGGTGTCCACCACCTGGGCGAGTCTCCGGTGGTCGCTGGCCCTGGGAGGCGTGGCTGCCGCCATCCTCGTCCTCCTCGCCCACCCGCTGCTCAGTCTGTTGGGGGAGCGGTACGCCGATTCGTCGGCCGGTGCTCTGCGGTGGTTGGCGGCCGGGCTGGTGCCCTACGCGGTGCTGCAGGCCTACAACGCCGCATGCCGGGCCCGCGGCCGCTACGCGGAGGCGATTGTGGTGGGAGTGACACTCGGAGTCGCCCTCTGCACCGCCGCGCTGTCGGCAGCTGACCGGGGGGCCAGCGCCATGGCCCTCGCATGGCTGGTAGTGCTCACCATCGGGGCCGCGGCGGCCGGCATCAGGCTGGTCACCGTCCTCCGCCGCGCCACGCAGGACGCGCGATGACCGGCATCCTCGGTGCGGCCAGCCGCACCGAGGGACGCCGGGAGACCCGTGACTTGTGGTGCACGCTGGCGGGTGTCGTGGCGCTGGCGCTTGCCGCGGGGGCCGCCTCCACGGTGGCCGTGCCCGTGAACAGCGGGCTGGGGTTCTTCGCCGTGATGCCCTATTCGTTCTGCGCGGGGGTCCTCATTGTGAACGTCGCATTCCTCGTAGCGCTGCGGGGTGATGCTGCCGGACCGTCGCGCCGCCGGTGCATGATGTGGGCCGCCGCAGTGCTCGTGCTCGTGCTCTTCGGGGCTGCAGCGTTCGTGCCGGACGCACCGCAGGGTGAGCTCGCGTTCCGTCAGCTCGGCATTGCCGACACGTTCTCCCGCACCCAGGCACTCGACCCGGACATCGCCGGGTACCTCAATTGGCCGGGACTCTTCGCGCCGCATCGAGGCCAAGGCTCGATGCGCCCTGCCAGGCACCGGGTAGCCCCCGCGCTGCAGGCTTCCCTGCTGAATATGGCGCTGCAGAGCCCCAGCCGTCCTGTGGACGATGTACTTGCTCCCCTTCCTTCCGCGAATACCGGGACTGCCGGTACGGGCACGGGCTACGCGGCGCGCTGGTGGCTCCTCAGTGACGTCCACCTGGGCCCCTCGGGCGACGACCCCCGGTGCCCAGGCAAGGCGCTGTCTGATTTCCTGCGCCACGAGGTGCTCGCAGACGACGGCCCGCAGCAGCATGTCGCCTTTGTCGGTGACACCTTCGAGCTGGTCGGATTCACCGAGGACGAGAGCCTGGCCCGGCTCGACGCAATCCTCGCCCGCCACCCGGAGGCGTTCTGTGCGCTGGAGGCGTGCGCGGCGCGCGGCGTGCAGCTGCACTTCGTGTGCGGCAACCACGACGTTGAGCTGGCCCGCCCCGCCGTTGCCGCCCGACTGTCGGAGCTGCTGTCGCCCGCCGAGCCGGCGCGGGTCCGTGTGTACCCGTGGTTCCTGCATGTGCCCGGTGTGCTCGTGGCCGAGCATGGGCACCAGCACCACGCGCTGCATCGAATACCGGAGGTGCTCCGCGCGGCCGACACCGGGACCGACGGGCTGGACCTGCCGCCACTCGCCGCCTGGAACGCCGATCCGTCGAGATCGCGCCTGAGCCGTGCCGGGGCCGTTGTCCGGGCCTGCCTGGCGTCCGAGCGGGCGGAACGCCGCGTCCGCGCGCTCGCGTACGAACAGCTCTTGCAGGCCGAGTCACTCCGGCTCGCGCTGGAATGGGTGGCGGTCCGGGACCTGGCGCGCCTGTCCAGGTTCCGGACGTTGTCGGCGCTCCCGGTCGCCGCGACCCGCATGGTGCTCGCGGCCGCCGGTCGTCGAGTCACGGGTGAGAGGACTCCTGCCGCAGCGGGCCGGGTCGCACGGACCCTCGAGGCGCACGGCGCCGGGGTGGCCTGGTACGTATCGGGCCACACCCACCGCGCCGCCGAGTCGCCGCTCGGCTCGTGCCCCACCCGGTACGTCAACACCGGCACCTGGAGTTCGGACGTCCGCGGTCACGGACCTGACCAGGCGGACCGTCGGGCGTTCCCGTACGCAGTGGTCGACGTCGGCTGCGACGGCACGACCGATGGCGGGCTGCGGTACTGGCGTCCCGCCGGTGCATGAGCCGTACCAGACGCTTTGGAAACCGGTACGAGCGTTCCGATAGCATCCTGCTCATTTCTGGAATGAAGGAGTACGATGTGGATGGAAACGAAAACGGCACGATCGTACCGGCGCGGGAGCGGATGTGGCCCAGGATTTTGCAGTGGAGCTTGCGGCAGCTGTCCGCGCCCGCCGTGACGCCCTCCGCCTGAGCCAGCAGGACCTCGCGGACATGGCCGGGGTCTCAGAGCGTCTGGTCCGCTTCGTGGAGCAGGGCAAACCGACCCTCCGGCTGGACACCCTTCTGGCCGTGCTGGAGACGCTTGGCCTGGAGCTAAATCTTGGAATCCGGGCCCGGGACGCCGCCCAAACCCTGGTGACGCACCCGCCGTCGGCCATCCCCGGAAACGAACCCGAACCGGAGCGCCGGCCGTGAGGCACCGCATCGCGGACATCTACAAACGCGGCGTCCTCGCGGCCCGGCTGGAACGGCACGACGGCGGCACCAGGTTCAGCTACCTGCCCGCCTACCTGGCGAGCGGCCGCCCCGCCGTGGCGAGTTCCCTGCCGCTCACCGCGGAGCCGGTGCTCTCCGGGGCAGGGGCGGCGCCGCCGTACTTCACCGGGCTGCTCCCGGAGGGCCGGCGGCTGAATGCGCTGCGCCGGTCCATCAAGACCAGCGCGGACGACGACCTCTCGCTGCTCATCGCCGCCGGCGGCAACCCGGTGGGCGATGTGCAGATCGTGGGCCACGGCGAGCCGCTTGACCCGGAGGAGCACGCCGTCGAGGTGGACCCGCGCAGGCCCGTGGACTTCGACGAGCTGCTGGGGGACTCCGGCCTGATCGATCCGGTGGCGCTCGCCGGCGTGCAGGACAAGCTGTCCGCCGGGATGATTTCCATGCCCGTCGCCAGCGCCGGACGCCGCTTCATCCTCAAGCTCAACGCCCCCGAGTTCCCGCACGTGGTGGAGAACGAGTTCATTATGTTCCGCTACGCAGCGAAGCTGCGGATTCCGCTGAGCCACGTCCAGCTGATGCGCGACGTCGCCGGCCGGCCGGGCCTGCTGGTGGAGCGGTTCGACCGCGTGCCGCTGGAAGGCGGGCCAGGCAGTCCAGGCAGTGAAGGCGGGCCAGGCAGTGCAGGTGAGGACGCGGTGCAGCGGCTCGCCGTCGAGGACGGTGCCCAGGTCCTGAAGCTGTACCCGGCGGACAAGTACAACGTGGGGTTCGGAACGGTGTGCCATGCGCTCGCCGAATATTGCGCGGCGCCGCTGCCGGCGCTGCGGAACCTTGCCATCCAGGCCGCCTTCGCGCTGCTCAGCGGCAACGGCGACCTGCACGCGAAGAACGTGTCCATGGTGCAGCAGCCGCACGGGGAGTGGTCCATCGCGCCCGTCTACGACATCCCCTCCACAGTGGTCTACGGGGACAAGACGCTGGCCCTCACGCTCGGCGGAAAGCGCAGCGGCATCTCCCGCAAGCACTTCCTGGCCTGGGCCACAGGCCTCGGGCTGCCCGAGCGCACCGCCGTGCAGGCGGTGGGCCTGGCGCTGAAGGCCGCGGGCCCGCTGCTCGCGGACCTGGAGGCCGGGACTGCCTTTGCGGCCACGGCTTTCGTTTCACCGGACACCGCTCCAAAGGCGGCCGCTTCCAAGGACACCGCTCCAAAGTACGACGTCGGCGCCTCGCCTTTTCCGGACATGGTCACCAGGGCGTGGGTCAAGGAGTTGAAGCACCGCCGGCGGCTGCTGGAGGGCTAAAACCGTCGTACCAGTTGAGTACGCGCAGCGCGCGAAGCGTGTTCCAGCGGCTGGGGCGCCCGTCCCCGTCTTCCATGGCGAAGTGGATGCGGCCGGGGTGGGTGTTCTCGAGCAGCCAGGTCCCGTCGGGCTGCCGTTTTGAGCGGAGCAGGCCGATGGCCTCGGCAAGGCGGGTATCGGGCGGTCCGCCCGCATCCGGGAGGGAGGTGTCCGGGATGGATGTGTCCTGGAAGTACGCGTCGCGGAAGTAGTCGAGGCCGCGGAGCGCGTCATAAAACCAGCGGGTCGGATAGGAGAACCGCAGCCAGTCCGGGTCCACCAGCTCTCCGGTGCTCTTGCGCCGGAGCAGCCCACGTTCCAGCAGATACTCCTCGCCACGCTTCCGCGCGGCAACGGACTCCGGAGTTCCGCCGGTGGCCCGTTCGTGTTCCAGCAGCCCTTCCAGCACGTTGATGGTGGTCGCGAACGATGAGCGGACGGACCCCCGCTCCGCCTCGCAGTTCCAGCCGCCGTCGTCCAGCTGCTCGCCGAGGAGCCGCTGGACGATCCCGTCGACGTCCTCGCCGAAGTAGGCTCCGAGGGCCACGGCCTTGCCGTTGATGCAGGGCTCCACCTCACCGTCGAAGAACCGCTGGCCGCCTTCTTCCCAGCGGCTGTTTTCCCGGACTTTCACGACCGCGGCGCGGGCTTCTTCGCTGCCGGGGTCGAGCCCCAGATCGCGCAGGAGCAGCAGGCTGTAGGTGGTGGCGGTCCACGGCTGGCCCGGCTCCGAGCCGTTATACGGCACCGGAAAGAAGGTGCCGCCGTCCCACTGGCCGTCGCTCCCCTGGAGGGCGAGCAGGCGCGCGCCCCAGCCCTCGGTGGCCACGCGGGCACGTTCGGCGTGCACGTCTTCGGCCGGAGCCTCCGTCAGGTCGCGCAGGACCTGCCACCTGATCGAGGGGTCGGAATCGAGCAGCCAGTCGAGCACGCGGTTACCGGGCCGGAATCCGGAAGCTAAAGGTGCTGGATGCCCGCGCGCTGCATGGCGTCCTTGTAGACGTCCACGCTCTTGGTCAGGAGCTCTTCCTGCTTGGCCTCGGAAACAGCAAAGGCCCGCCCGCCGAGCGCGCTGGCCTTATAGATTTTGATGCCGTTGTTCTTAAGTGAGGAGTGGTACGTCTTCTCGAAGAGGGTCAGGAAGGTGGCGGCATCGGTCCCGTGGGCGATGATGGCCGAGACGCGCCTGTTGATCTTCATGAACTGCCGGAAGGGGCGCAGGCCGTCCGTCTTTTCCTGGACGCTGAGGGCCGAGGGCATGTCCGGGTCGCGCACCCAGGGGTAGGCGTTCCACGGCATGACGTAGCGCGGGTCCAGTTCGGCGAGTTCGTAGATCTGGGTGGCGCGCCGGGCGGCCTCGTCGTCATTGAAATGGGATACGAAGCCGGACTCGGTTCCCTTGCCCGGGCTGACCTGGAGGCTGACAATCCGGCATTCGTCCTCGTCATGGACGGGGTCGATATAAGGAACGGTCGATCCCGGCTTCTTCTCCATGAGTTCATCGCACAGTTGGGTCACTGCTGCGATGTTCGGTTCCTGTAGCAGGGCTTTCTTTTCGTCCCAGTCAATCGTCACGATTTCTCCCTTAGCTGCATGGCGTCCAAGAATCAGGCGTCTTAGGCCACTCTACGCTTTTGACGGTAAGGGTGGGTGGGGGAGTTTGCGCCGACCGAACAGGACTTCTAAACCCCGGCGCCCCGGAACGTGAACCGGCCTGCCACGAGCGTTGCAGCGACAGGCATTCCGGCGAACACGGCATCGGGGGCGGTGAGGGGATCCGCATCCAGCACGGCAATATCCGCCACGTCCCCGGCCCGGATCCGGCCGCGGCCCCGTGTCGACGCGAGCAGCGCTTCCTCCCGGGTCAGGGCCTGCTCCGGGTGCCACGGGCCGCGGCCGTCGTTCCGCTCCCGCGCCGTCGCCGCGGACATCGCCAGCCACGGATCCAGCGGAGCCACCGGTGCATCGGAACCCAGTGCCAGCCTCGCACCCCCGTCCAGCAGTGAGCGCAGCGGGAAGGCCCGGTCAGTGCGGCCGGCCCAGTTCGCGTCGGCGGCGTCGCGGTCATCGAGCGCGTGGGCGGGCTGGACGCTGGCCGTCAGGCCGAGCCCGCCGAACCGTGAGAAGTCCTCCTGCCGCACAAACTGCGCGTGCTCGATCCGGCCGCCGGTCCCTACTTCGGCGAAGGCATCCAGCGCAACCTGGTTGGCGCCGTCGCCGATGGCGTGGACCGCCGGTACAAAGCCCGTCTCCCGGGCCCTGCCGAGCAAGGCAACCAGTTCGGCCTCGCTCACGGTCAGGATGCCGTGCCCGCCGTGCGGATACGGGTCCACGCAGAAGGCGGTACGCGTGTTGAGGGAGCCGTCGATGAGCACCTTCAGCGGACCCACCCGCAAAAGTCCCGCCCCGCCGTCGATCTCCTGCCCTGTCCGCATCCCCGCAGCGGCCGCCCGCTCCAGGTCCTCCGGATACACGCCCGCGTCCACTCGCAGAACGTTGAGCCCGCCGGCGATCCGGCGCAGCCAGACGTCGCGGTTCCACGTCATCTCCAAATCCACGACGCCCACAACTCCGCGGGCCGCGGCTTCCCGGCCGGCCGTATTCACCCAACCGTCCACGACGGCGTCGGGCAGCATTCCGAGTTCGCGCGTGACGGCGAACGCCGGCTCCTCGCGGAGCAGGCCGTCTGCCGGGAGCTCAACACCATATCGCCGCGCGGCCGCTGAATTCAGCCAGACGCAGTGCAGGTCGTGGCTGATCAGGGCCGTGGGCACTCCCCGGGTGGCGTCGTCAAGCATTTGCGCGCTGGGGACGTCGCCCCACACGGCGTCCCGGAACCCCGCGCCCACCACCGTCACGGCCGGGTCCGGTTCGGGGCCCGCCGTAATCCGCTTCCGGACAAGTTCGACGGCGGCCCCCGCCGAAGCGGCGCCGGACAGGTCGATCCGGTTGGCGGCCAGCGCCCACTGGGTCATGTGGACGTGCTCGTCCCACAGTCCCGGAATGACGAAACGACCCTCAAGATCCAGCACCTGGGCACCCGCTGCCATGAAATCTTCGTGGCGGTCCCCGGCTGGGGTGATCGCGTCGATGCGGCCGTTGCGGATATGCACGTCGGAGAAGCCTGTGTGGCCGGGCAGCCGCACGGCGGCCAGCACCATGTCCGCGGGGATCGGGTTTTGGGCTGCTGGGTGGTCCTGGCTTTGATGGTGGCGGCTGGAAGGCATACGAACAGGCTAGGCAGCTATTCGGCCGCCGCCAATCCACGCCTCTTCCCAGCGCTGGCCGGAGGGTGCATTCTGGACGTGACACGGTTCCGACGATGAAGTCGGGGAGGCGTTGTACGCATGAACTTGAATATCCGGTCCTGTCATATGTTCCGGCCGGGTGAACGTGGGCAGCGGCTGCCCGCCAGGGGGACGTGAGCGCCGTGGACATCACCGCCAGCCATCACCGCCTTAAAGTCGTGGTCCACATTGACGCGAACATGGAGCGCGCCTGCATCGAGGTCCGCGGGACCCTGACGCCGGCCAACATCCGGGCGCTTTACGTTGTAGCGCGGCGCGCCAGGACTCTGCTGCCGGGCAAGGAAATCATTCTGGACCTGTCCATGGCCCGTGCCGCCACGGAAACCATCACCGCGCTGCATGATCCCGCCCAGCTCACCCAGCTCAGCGGCGAAGGCACGTCCGAGAAGCCTTGCCGGCTGAGCATTCTGGACCCCCGGCCGGGCATCCACCAGCACCCGTCATTCACCCACGGACGCGGTGACCATAAGCACGGTGACCATCAGCACGGTGACCACAAGCATCCTGACCATAAACACGTTGAGGCCCCGGCACGCAGAACCCCGGAACGCAGCCCCGAGCAACCCGCCGCCCGCTCACGCACCGCGCAACCCACTGCCGCGCGATCAGGTACCGCACAACCACGCCCCGCACAACCAAGCGCGAAGCAACCAGGTACAGGGCAGTTAAGCACGGCGAAACCACGTGCCGCTCAATCGCGCACGGCGCGGTCGCGCTCCGCGCAGTCAGGCGACGTCCACGCAGCTGCCGTGGCACCGGGCGCCGCCCAACCCAGCGATGCCGAACCGCGGGCGGCAGCCCGCCGCAGGGCCCGAGATAAGGAACCGGCATGAAACCTGGCCGCATGGTGATGCTCGTCCTCGGCACACTCGCCGCACTCCTGGGACTGGGGCTGCTGGCGGGCGCAGCCGGGGTTGGCTGGCTCAACTTCCAGCAGCGCGACGAAGGCTACTTCACCACCCAGTCGCACAGGTTCGATGCGGCATCTTCCGCCATCACCTCCGCCGGGCTGGACGTCATGGTCAGCGGCAGGCTGCCGGACGTCATTCCGTCGGACACGGCGGGCAGCATCCTGCTCCGTGGGTCGGCAGCCAGCCCGGGCAAGGGAATTTTCATCGGCGTCGCACCGCAGCAGGACGCGGCGCGCTACCTCGACGGGGTCAAGCGCTCGGAGATCCGGGAACTGAACCTGCGCCCGTTCAGGGTCGACTACACCGAAGTGCCCGGCACCCGGACCCCGGCCCGCCCCGGAGCCCAGAACTTCTGGGTCGCCTCCGCCGAGGGCACCGGTACACAGGAACTCAAATGGAACATCCTCCCCGGCAGCTGGACCGTGGTGGTCATGAACGCCGATTCCACCGCCCCGGTGTCCGTGGATCTGCAGGCCGGCGTCCGCTCAGACCTGCTGTTGCCGCTGTTCCTGTGGCTGCTCATCGCCGGGATCGTGCTGCTGGTCATCGGTGTCCCGCTGATCGTCGCAGGTGCCATGGGCCTGGGACGGCATGGGCCGCCGCCGCACGTTCCACCGTCCTCCTACCCGCCGGGCCAGTATCAACCCCAGTACCAAACCGGCCACTATCCGCCCGGTCATCCGCTTGCAGGGCAGGCCCCGTCAGCGGAAACCCCGACGGCGGGACTTCCCGCCGCTGCCGGCGCCACCGGTCCGTTCGCCAGCTCTTCCGTACCCGGGGAGAGGCCGGGCGTACCGCCCGGCGCGGCGGTGCCACCCGGAGGTGCAGCCGTCCCGCCCGGCTATGCGGCCGTGCCGCCGGGCAGCGCAGGTGTTCCCGGCACCGCAGGCCCTCCAAGCGCGCAGCCGGGCCCGTACCCGGCAGCTGCTTATCCGGCACCTGGCTATCCCGCCCCCGGCGGTGGGGCGGGCGCACCGCCGCCGCCCGCCGTCGTCGACCAATTTGAGAACCCGAGGTACCCGGCCCGCCTGACCGGCCACGTGGACCCTGCGCTATCCCGGTGGATGTGGCTGGTCAAATGGTTCCTCGCCATCCCGCACCTGATCGTCCTGTTCTTCCTCTGGTTCGCGCTGATTGTGACCAGCATCGTGGCGTGGTTCGCGATCCTGTTCACCGCCCGTTATCCGCGCTCGCTGTTCAACTTCAACGTGGGCGTGCTGCGCTGGAGCTGGCGGGTGTCCTTCTACGCGTTCACGGCGATCGGCACGGACCGCTATCCGCCCTTCACCCTGGCCCGCACCGACTATCCGGCCGACTTCGAGGTGGACTATCCGGACCACCTGTCGCGGGGCCTCGTGCTGGTGAAGTCCTGGCTGCTCGCCATCCCGCACCTCGTGATTGTGGGCGTGCTCGTGGGATCCTCGCGTACCTGGGTGGCGGCGTCGGACGACGACTTCGCCGGTGCCGGCCGCTACTCGGCAGGCAGTGCGGTTTCCCTGCTCTCGCTCCTGGCCTTCATTGCCGGGGTCATCCTGCTGTTCACCGGCAGGTACCTCCGGACCCTGTTCGACCTGCTCATTGGCCTCAACCGCTGGGTCTACCGCGTCCTGGCCTACGTGGCGCTGATGCGGGACGAGTACCCTCCGTTCCGGCTGGACATGGGCCCAGCCGATCCGGGCGAAGCCCCGGCCTTCAGCCCACCAGCCACTCCACCTAGAGGGCCATCATGAAACTCACCGTTCACACCTTCGTGAGCCTCGACGGCGTCATGCAGGGCCCGGGCGGCAGGGAGGAGGACACGAGCGGCGGCTTCGAATTCGGCGGCTGGGTGGTCCCGCTCTTCGACGAGGACATGGGCAAAATCGTGAATGGGTGGTTTGCCGAAGCCGACGCCATCCTCCTGGGCCGCACCACCTACCAGATGTTCCAGCCCTACTGGGAGCAGGTCACGGACCCGGACGACGCCGTGGCCAAGGCGCTCAACAGCCTGCCCAAGTACGTAGTGTCGTCAACGCTCACCGAGGCCACCTGGAACAACACCACCATCCTCCCGGCGAATTTCCTCGAGGCCGTGGACGACCTCAAATCGGGCCCGGGCCGGGAGCTCCAGGTCCACGGCAGCTACCGGCTGGTCCGTGCCCTGCACGACGCCGGCCTGGTGGACGAATACCGGCTGATCATCTTCCCGGTGGTCCTGGGCCAGGGCAAGCGGCTCTTCGAACCCGGCATCACGCCGTCGGCCTTCACCCTGGCCGGGAGCAAGGCGACGTCCTCAGGGGCCGTCCACCTGACCCTGCTGCCGGCCGCCTTCGGTGCCGCCGACCTGGAGGTGGGGGAGTTCGAGGTGCGGGAAGGCCGGGAGCAGGTCAAGGACTGAGGCGGCCGACGCCAGCCCGGTCCCCGTCAGCCCTGCCCGCGCAGGCGCTCCATTTCGCGGCGGTCCTTCTTGGTTGGACGGCCGGTCCCGCGGTCCCGCTGCGGCAGCCCGAGCGCCGGGGCCACCGGCCGGGGAGGCGTGTGGTCCGTGAAACAGTGCGACGCTGCCTCCGCGCCCACGCGCTTGGCGATGAGCCGGCGCACTTCCAGGATGCGTTCATAGCCGGGCTGGCGGACGCGGACGGTGTCGCCGGGCACCAGTGACTGCGAGGCCTTGGCCGGGTTCCCGTTGATGCGGACATGCCCGGCGCGGCAGGCGGCGGTGGCGGCTGACCGTGTTTTGTAGGCGCGGATGGCCCACAGCCAGGCGTCGACGCGGACGGAGCTGGGGGCTGAGGGAAGGCTGCTCATGGTTGCCGCCGAGTATAGCCGGGCGGCTGCTGGCCCGGACCGGTGGCTTGGCGCGCCGAGACGTGAGGTCTCATCGTTTTCGGCGGGCCTAAGCGTCGAGATCTCACCCCTCGGCGCGGAGTCGCGCGGAACCTACGCGACGAGGACGGCCGCGGCCGAGTCCATGTGCTCGAGGATGGTGTTGCGGGCCAGGGTGGCGTCGCCGGTTTCGATGGCGGCGACGATGTCGTTGTGCCGGTCCACGCTCATGTTCCGCACGCCCTTGTCGAGCCCGGCGAACATGATGGACATCCGAATGGACCCTTCCAGCGATTCCCACGAGTGCAGCAGGGTCTCGTTGCCGGTGAGGCGGCACATGGTGCGGTGGAAGTCGAGGTCGGATTCGACCCGCTCCTCCATGGTGCCGTGGGTTGCCGCGTCCATGGCCTGGATGGCGGTGCGGAGCGAGCCGATGACGTGCTGGCGGTCCGGAAGTTCGCAGAGCGTGCGGGCAGCGAGGGATTCCAGCGCGGCGCGGACGGCGTAGATGTCGCGGATTTCCTTGGCATCCAGGTGGCGGACGGAGAGCCTGCCGCGGGCGCCCGCGGACACGAGGCCTTCCTGCTGGAGCTGCCGCAGGGCCTCGCGGAGCGTGCCGCGGCTGATCTGCAGCATCTCGGAGAGCTCGGTTTCCACCAGGTGGCGGCCGGGTTCGAGCGCTCCGCTGGTGATGGCGGTGCGTAACGCGGCCAGCGCCTGCTCGCGGAGGCTTTTCTTTTCCAGTCCCAGAAGGGCTGCTGTGGCCATCGGATTCTCCCCAAGGTCAGAGGTCAACTGTTTACAGTTGCCGTGTTAACAATGATGCCACGGCAGGAGCGCTGGGCCAGCTATTGTGCCTGCGCTCCTGCCGTGGCGGCGTTCTTTCGGGGCCGAAACCCGGTCTAGCCGAGTTCGGCGAGTACCTTCGCCACGATGCGCTGGACGGACAGGCCGTAGCGTTCGTGCAGCGTGGGCAGGGCGCCGGCGTCGAGGAATTCGTCGGGCAGCGCCACCGGCACCACCCGCTTGCCCAGGCCGGCGGTCACGACGGCGGACGCAACGGTTTCGAACAGGCCGCCCACCACGCTGTGGTTCTCCAGCGTGACCGCCAGGCGGTCGGTGTTGATCTCGGCCAGGACGGTTTCGGCGTCGAACGGCTTGATGGTGGGGGTGTGCACGACGGCGACGTCCACGTTGTGTTCCGCCAGCGCCTTGGCTGCCTGGAGGGCGCGCATGGTCATCAGGCCGCTGGAGACGAAGACGACGTCGTTGCCCCCGCGCAGGACCTTGGCCTTGCCGAGTTCGAAGGTGTAGTCGTACTCGTCCAGGACCGTGGGCACGTTGCCGCGGAGCAGGCGCAGGTAGGTGGGTCCTTCGCTGGCGGCCAGCTGCGGGACGGCCTGCTCAATGTCGATCGAGTCGCACGGGTCCACGATGGTCAGGTTGGGCATGCCGCGGAAGATCGCCATGTCCTCGGTGGCCTGGTGGCTGGGGCCGTATCCGGTGGTGAGGCCGGGGAGGCCACCCACGATGTTGACGTTCAGGTTGGGCTCGGCCGCGTCCAGGCACAGGAAGTCGTAGGCGCGGCGGGCAGCGAACACGGAGTAGGTGGAGGCGAACGGCACCAGGCCGGTTTCGGCAAGGCCGGCGGCCGCGCCGAAGAGGAGCTGCTCGGCCATGCCCATCTGGAAGAAGCGCTCCGGGAAGGCCTTGGCGAAGATGTGCATGTCCGTGTACTTGCCCAGGTCTGCGGTGAGGCCGACGATCCTGTCGTTCTCCTGCGCGGCCTTGACCAGTGCATGCCCGAACGGGGCGGAGGCGGTCTTCTGGCCCGGATCGGCGAAGGACGCAATCATGGCCGAGGTCTTGAGCCTGGGGGCGGTGCCGGTGGCCTTCACAGCGGTGGTGCTCATCGGGCGGCCTTTCCTTCGTATCCTGCGGTCAGCTGCTCGCGGCAGGTCTGCCATTCGTCTTCTTCGATGCGCATGAAGTGCGCCTTTTCCCGTTCCTCCAGCAGCGGCACGCCGCGGCCCACCTTGGTGTCGCAGAGGATCACGGAGGGGCGGCCGCTGGTGGCGGCCTGCGCTGCGGCGTTGTCGAACGCGGCGAGCAGCGCGGCGACATCGTTGCCGTCCACCCGCTGGGTGTACCAGCCGGCGGCTTCCCACTTTTCGGTGATGGGTTCGGTGCGGAGGACGGTGTCGGTCTTGCCGTCGGCCTGCAGGGCGTTGATGTCCACCATGGCGGTCAGGTTGCCGAGCTGGTGGTGGTGGGCGCCCATGGCGGCTTCCCAGGTGGAGCCTTCGTCCAGTTCGCCGTCGGAGAGGAAGTTGTAGATCCTGGCGTCCGAGGCCTGGTAGCGCAGGCCCAGGGCCATGCCGACGGCGATGGTCAGTCCGTGGCCCAGGGAACCGCCGGAGATTTCCATTCCCGGGGTGTAGGTGGACATACCGGACATGGGGAGCCGGGAGTCGTCGGAACCGTAGGTTTCGAGTTCCTCGACCGGGACGATGCCGGCCTCGGCGAGGGCCGCGTAGTGGCCGATGGCGTAGTGGCCGGTGGAGAGCAGGAAGCGGTCGCGTCCCTCCCAGTGCGGGTCCTCGGCGCGGAACCGGAGCTGGTCGGCGTAGACGACGGCGAGCATGTCCGCCGCGCCGAGCGCCTGGCCCACGTAGCCCTGGCCCTGGACCTCGCCCATGTTCAGGGCGTGGTGCCGGATCCGGTAGGCGGCGGCGCTGACCCGGTCGAGTCGTTCGGCTGCAGTTTCCTGGGTCATTGGTTCCTTCTCTGGGAGTGCTTGGGTGCGCAGTTCCTGCGGGATGGTTTCGTTGACGGCGGTCATTAGGCGTTCACCGACTGGGGGGTGCTTTTGGTGATCTCATCAGCCAGCTCGCGCTCGCGCTTGCCCCAGGTTTCCCGGGTGGAGATGGCTGCCCAGAGGCCGATCAGGGCGTAGGCGCCGAACAGCAGGGCCGGGCCGATCCAGCCGAAGCTGACGAACAGCAGGGTGGTGATGAAGGGGGTGAAGCCGGAGACCATGGCGGAGATCTGGTAGGCCAGCGAGGCGCCGGAAGCACGGGTCTTGGCCTGGAAGAGCTCGGGGAACCATGCGCCCTGGGCGCCGGCGAGGGAGTTCTGGCAGACCGCGTAGGAGATGACGATCGTTGCGATGATGAAGACGAACAGGCCGGTGTTGACCAGCAGGAACATCGGAATGGCGAACAGCACGGCGAATGCGGTGGACCAGATGTACAGGGGGCGGCGGCCGATTTTGTCGGTCAGGGCTCCCCAGGCCTGGGTGGCGAAGATGCCGATGGCGGACGCGATGCAGAGGGCAATCAGAGTTTGCGACTTGTCGGCGAGGTGCTGGCTGTTGATGTAGGAAATCATGTAGGTGATGGACACTGCGTAGCCGGCGGTCTCGGCGATGCGCAGGCCGATGCCCTTCACGATGTTGCGCCAGTCGGTCTTGATGACCTCCACGATGGGGGACTTGACGATGTCGCCGTGGTCCTTGACCTCATCGAAGACCGGGGACTCGGGAACCTTGGAGCGGATGATCAGGCCGACAACCACCAGCAGGATGCTCGCCAGGAACGGAATGCGCCACGCGAGCTCGCCGCCCAGCTGGACGCTGAACAGGAAGGTCAGGTTGGCCAGCAGCAGGCCTACCGGGAAGCCGGCCTGGACAATGCCGGTGTACTTGCCCTTCGTCTTCCAGGGTGCGTGCTCGTAGCTCATGAGGATTGCGCCGCCCCATTCCGCGCCGAAGGCCAGGCCCTGGACGATGCGGACGAACACGAGCAGCGCCGGGGCGAGCAGTCCGACTGCGGCGTAGGTGGGGAGCAGGCCGATAGCGAAGGTGGCCAGGCCCATCAGGATGAGGGAGGCCACCAGAACGGGCTTGCGGCCAACCTTGTCGCCCAGGTGGCCGCCGATGATGCCGCCCAGCGGACGCGCTGCGAAGCCGACGCCGAGGGTGGCAAACGAGGCCAGGGTCCCGGTGACGGGATCGCTGCCCGGGAAAAAGGCGGTTCCGAAGTACAGTGCGGCAGCGGTGCCGAAGCCGATGAAGTCGTAGGTCTCGATCACGGCGCCGACGCCCGAGCCAATGGCAACACGCTTGGCGTCCTTGGTGCCGTGGACCGGACCGCGCATGGTCAGAGCATCTTTGCTCATGGTGGTTCCCTTTCGAAGAGCGGCTGAAGAAGCTCCAGCGCTGTCGACTGTTAACAAGATGTGTCCAGTGTGACCCACGTCATGGCTGACTGTCAACAGTCACCGTCAGGAGTTGACTGTTAACAGTCGACCCGGTTAGTGTGGTGTCCATCACTACAGCCTGCCGGGCACGACCAGAGGATCAACGACGATGTTCCATTCCCGACTCGGGTGCTCATCAATCAGCTTCCGACACCAGGACCTGCCAGCGGCCCTGCGAACCATCGCAGGGCTTGGCTTCGCCGAAATCGACCTTGGCGCACTCCCGGGCGTCTGCGACCACGTTCCGTTTGAACTCGACGCGGATGCCGTCTCCGCCGTGGCCGGCGACGTGGCCGCGTCCGGTCTGCGGGTGCGCTCCGTTAACGGGGATATCGGGGACCTTAATGCCGTGCTCGACGCCGGCCGGCAGGCTGAGCGGGACAGGCACCTTGATGCCCTGCTCACCCTCACCGCCAAGACCGGGGCCAAAGCACTGGTCCTTCCCTGCGGTGCGCTGAGCCATGAGCCGGTCCGCAGCCTCGAGGAGGACCTGGACACCGTTGCCGCGCAGCTCATCCGGGCGGCGGAACGCGCCGCCGGGTTCGGCGTCGAACTCTGGACCGAATCGCTGCACTTCCTGCGGTTCTGCTGGAACCTGGAACGCGCAGAACTGCTGGCACAGCGGCTGGCGGGCTCCGGCGTCGGAATCGTCATGGACTTCAGCCACATCGTCGCCGCCGGCGAGGACCCGCTGGAGTACC
Organism: Arthrobacter globiformis; assembly: GCF_046536215.2. Classification (GTDB taxonomy): domain Bacteria; phylum Actinomycetota; class Actinomycetes; order Actinomycetales; family Micrococcaceae; genus Arthrobacter; species Arthrobacter globiformis_E. Next base: position 3,320,690 of record NZ_CM143421.1, read on the forward strand.
TGGCACGCCACGAAGGCCGGATAGCCCACGTGCACCTGCGCGATGCCGTGCCCGGGAACATCAACCTCAGCATCGGCAACGGCCGGGCCGATTTCGCGGCCGGGCTGCGGGCGCTGGCCGAGCAGGGCTACACCGGGCACTTCAGCCTGGAACTGGAGACCCGGGACATCACCCACGACGAACGCCCGGCGGCCGCCGCCAAGGCAGCCAGCTTCATCACCGACCTCATCTGATCAACCTCACAAAAACCCACTTAGGAGCCATCATGACCGCCATTCAGCGCACCGCCGTCCTCACCGGAGCCACCTCGGACCGTGGCATCGGCATCACCACCGCCCGCCGCTACGCCAGCCAGGGCTGGGGCGTGGTGATCCTTGACCTCGACGGCGAGAAGTCGGCGAAGGTCGCCACCGAGATCGGCAACGAATTCAATGTCCCGGCGTTCGGCTACGAGATCGACGTTGCCAACGAGGAGTCCGTCAACGCCGCGTACAAGGCAGTGTCGGCCGAGGTCGAGAGCGGCGCCCTTCCCGCCGTCGGCGCCCTGGCCAACATCGCCGGCATCACCTCGCCGGTGCCCTTCCTCGAAACCACGCTCGACCTCTGGAACAAGGTCATGGCCGTGAACTCCACCGGCACCTACCTCGTCACCAAGGCCTTCCTGCCGGACATGATCGACAACGGCTGGGGCCGGATCGTCAACATGTCCTCCGTCTCCGCCCAGCGCGGCGGCGGCGTCTTCGGCAAGGTCCCCTACTCCGCAGCCAAGGCCGCCATCCTCGGCTTCACCAAGGCCCTGGCCCGTGAACTCGGCGACTCCGGAGTGACCATCAACGCCATCACCCCGGGCGCCGTGGACACCAACATCCGCGTCGGCAGCACCCAGGAGCAGGAAGACGCCATCAACGCCGGCATCCCGCTGGGCCGCAACGCCACCACCGAGGAAGTTGCCGCCGTCATCACCTTCCTCTCCTCCGAGGAATCCGCCTACCTGACCGGCACCACCATCGACATCAACGGCGGAAGCCACATGCACTAAAGCGCCTCAAGAGCGCCGCAAACCCGCCCAGCACCCCCGCCCCACGCCGCCGCAGAGAGAGCCAACCATGACCAGAATCTTCAACAATCCAGCGGAATTCGCCGAGGAAGCCCTTGCCGGCTTCTGCGATCTTCACTCCGGACTGGTCCGCCAGGTTCCCGGCGGCGCCGTGCGCCGCCACCGCCCTGCGGCACCGAAGGTGGCGGTCCTCGCCGGCGGCGGTTCGGGCCATTACCCGGCCTTCGCCGGGCTCATCGGTCCGGGCTTTGCCGACGGCGCGGTGGTGGGAAACATCTTCACGTCACCGTCCGCCCAGCAGGCCTATGCCGTGGCCAAGGCGGCGGACAGCGGCGCCGGTGTGGTGTTCACGTACGGCAACTACGCCGGTGACGTCATGAACTTCGGCATGGCCAGCGAGCGGCTGGCCGCCGAGGGCATCGCCGTCGAGAACGTCCTGGTGACGGACGACGTCGCCAGCGCCCCGCCGTCGGAAGCGTCCAAGCGGCGCGGCATCGCCGGGGACTTCACGGTCTTCAAGGTCATGGGGGCCGCCGCTGAGGCTGGCGCGGACCTGGCCGAAGTTGTCCGCCTGGGCCGCAAGGCCAACAGTGTCACCAGGACCATCGGCAGCGCGTTTGCCGGCTGCACTTTCCCGGGCGCCGACGCGCCGCTGTTCTCGCTGGGCGAGGGGCAGATGGGGCTGGGACTCGGGATCCACGGTGAGCCCGGCCTCTTCGACACGGACCTTCCGCCGGCCGCGGACCTGGGCCGCGAACTGGTGACCCGTGTGCTGGCCGAAACGCCGGACGGGGCGGGCCAGCGCATCGCCGTGATCCTCAACGGCCTGGGCTCCACCAAGCATGAGGAGCTGTTCGTCCTGTGGGGGACCGTGGCCCCGCTGCTCCGCGACGCCGGCTACACCCTGGTGCTGCCGGAGGTGGGCGAGCTGGTCACCAGCCTGGACATGGCCGGGGTGTCCCTCACCGTCACCTGGCTGGACGATGAACTGGAGCCGCTCTGGGCAGCGCCGGCGGAGACCCCGGCATACCGCCGCGGAAACACTGCGGTGCAGGCCGGCAGCGACCTCGCCGCCGAGGAGTCCGACGGCGACAGCACTGCAGTTGAGTTCACAGCCACCGCTTCCTCCCGTGAGTACGCATCCGCGTGCGTCGCCGGCCTGGAAGCGGCACGCGACCTCCTGCACACGGAAGAGCCGCGGCTGGGCGACATGGATGCCATCGCCGGCGACGGAGACCACGGCCGCGGCATGGTCAGGGGCGTAGACGCAGCCGTGGCCGCCGCAGCTGACGCCTTCGCCCAGGGTGCCGGCGCGGGCGACGTCCTGGCCGCCGCCGGGGATGCCTGGGCGGACCGGGCCGGAGGAACATCGGGGGTTCTTTGGGGAGCGGGCCTGCGCGCCCTCGGCGAGTCACTCGGAAACAGCGAGGCTCCCGGATCGGCGGAGCTTTCGGCCGCCGTGACGGCATTCGCCGGACGCATCACCGACCTGGGCAAGGCCGAAGTGGGGGACAAGACCATGGTGGATGCGCTCCTGCCGTTCGCCGAAACCCTGGCCCGCCGGACGGAGGAAGGTGCAGCGGCCGGGGACGCCTGGCAGGAAGCCGCCGCGGCTGCAACGTCCGCCGCCGCAGCCACCGCCACGCTCCGCCCGCTCAAGGGCCGCGCCCGGCCGCTCGCGGAAAAGAGCCTCGGCACCGCCGATCCGGGAGCCACGTCGCTGGCCATGATCTTCACCGTCCTGGGCGGACACCTGGTCCGTGAAGCAGCTTCTTCTGTTGCAGAGGAGGCCGCAGTATGAGCGCCGAAGCAGCAGCTGTACCCGCACTCCGGATCATCGTGGGCGCCGACGAGGCCGGCGTGGACTACAAGAACCGCGTCCTGGAGGACCTCCGCGCTGACCCCCGGGTGGCCGATGTGATCGACATCGGGGTCAACCGCGGTGACGTGCCGGACGTGTTCAGCAAGCCATACCCGCATGTCGGCATTACGGCCGGCGAAATGATCCGGGACGGGCAGGCAGACCGCGCCATCCTGTTCTGCGGAACGGGGATTGGCGTGGCCATCGCCGCGAACAAGGTGGCGGGCGTCCGGGCCGCCACCGCCCACGACTCCTTCTCGGTGGAGCGGTCCGTGCTCTCCAACAACTGCCAGGTCCTCACCATGGGACAGCGCGTGATCGGCTTGGAACTGGCGCGCAGGCTGGCCCGGGAATGGGTGGGTTACGCCTTCGACCCGGAGTCGGCGTCGGCAGGGAAGCTGGACGTGCTCAGCGACTACGAAGGGTGCTGAGGCGCCGCTGACAGCTATTGGACGATGACGCGCACCCGCTGCACCGTGTTGTTGCCCATGCCCTGGTAGTTCCAGTGCTGCTCCAGCGGCTGCACGGCGCCGGTGGCGTCGCTGGCCCGGCAGGCCAGTTCGTGGTGGCCGGGGTCCGCCACCCAGGGCAGGCTCCAGCCGCGCCAGGCGAAGGCGCCGGCAGGCTTGTCCAGCTGCGCCGGTACCCACTTGCCGTCGATGCCGACCTCCACCTTCGTCACGGCGCCCTCGCCGGACCACGCCCGGCCCTGGAGCATGACGGGCCCGCGGGGCAGGTACCGGCGGCGGGTGAAAAAGTCAGGGATGCCCGGTGGAACCATCAGGGCCCGCACCCTGATCCGCGAAACCGGGGTCCCGGCGTCGTCCGCGTTGTGCTGGTAGCGGTAGGCGACCGACTGCTGGAAGCCCTGGAAGGGCGTCGTGACCACCTTGATCGACTGCAGCCATTTGACGCTGGCCATGCCGTACCAGCCGGGGACCACGAGGCGCAGCGGGTAGCCGTGCTGCGGCGGCAGGTCATTGCCGTTCATTTTGTAGGCAAGGACGACGTCGGCCCTCGAGGCCTCCGAAATCGGCAGGCTCCGGGCGTACTGCTGCCGGACGCCGCCCTGGATCCCGGCATCAAGGCCGGTGAACACCACTTCGACCGCCTCGGGCTCGACGCCGGCCTGGGCCAGCAGGTATGCCAGCGGAACGCCGGTCCACACGGCCGTCCCTACACCCTCCATCGTCCAGGGCTGGCTGAGCGGCCGCGGCCTCAGCAGCGACCGCCCGTTGCCGGCGCATTCCATGGTCACCTGGACGCTGATGGCCGGATCCCGCTTCAGCGCCGCGAGGCTCAGCTCCATGGCCCGCTCCACGGCGCCGCCGATCCGCAGGTGCCAGGCGCCGCTGACCTGCGGAATGTCGAAGTGCGTCAGCACATAATGCAGCCCCGGCGGAGTCACGTCCTCGCGCAGTGCCTCGAGCGGCATCGAGTGGTTCCGCGCCGCGAGCTGCAGCTCTTCCCTGGTGAGCGGACCTTGGGTGGGTTCACCGGAATGCGCTGTGACTCCGGTGTGGGGCGCGGGGCGGGCGGACGGTCGGCGTCGGTAGATCAGCTTGGACATGGCCTGGCGATTCTGCTCGGTGCTGCGGTTTCTGTGGCGCAGCTGCTGATGGGCGTGCTCCTCCTCACAGGTTTACGCCGCGCGCATATGGCCGTCAACCGCCCCGCTGCCGCCCATTACAGCTGCGGCAGCTTCACCAGTTCCTCGAGCGACATCGGGTCCTGTCCGGTGAGGCCGTGCACGTCCGGTGTCGCCCCCGCCAGATCGCCGGCGGCGATCGCCGTGTACGTGCTGACCCAGGCCTCGACCTGCCACGCCGGCGCGCCGTAGGAGGCGCGGGAGGCGAACGCCTCCTCCACGGTTTCGCGGTGGTACGTGACGGTCCTGCCCGTGGCGCGCGTGAGCACCTCGGCCGCATGGGCCAGCGAGATGTCCTCCGGTCCGGTCAGGTCGTAGGTTGCCCCGGCGTGGACGGCTGGGTCGCGCAGCACGGCCACCGCGGACCGGGCAATGTCCTCCCGCGCGACGGCGGCCATCACGCCGTCGCCCGCCGGACCGCGGATGACACCGTCCTCCCCGGCCAGCATGGGCAGGAAATCCAGGTAGAAGTTGTCCCGCAGGAAGGTGAAGCCCATGCCGGACGCCCTGATCCGCTCCTCGGTGGCATAGTGGTCGCGGCCCAGCGTGAAGGTGCAGTCCGGCGCCGCCCCGAAGAACGACGTGTACACAATGTGCTGCACGCCCGCCTCCGCGGCGGCGTCCACGAAGGCGTAATGCTGCTGCAGCCGGTCCTCCGCCTCCGCCGCCGACACCATGAACAGGACCTTGACCCCTTCCAGGGCCGGGCGGGACAGCACGGGGTCGCCGTAGCTGACCGCCACCGCCGCAGCGTCCTTCAGCTCCGGAGCCCGCCGGGGGTCGCGCACCAGCAGGCGCTGGGAGAACCCGGCGTCAGACAGCTGGCGGGCCACCATGCCGCCCAGGACCCCGGTGGCACCGGTGACCGCAATGTCCGGAAGATCCGTCATGGGTGCTCCTACGCCTCGCGGGTTGCGGGGGACTTTGTCTGGGCCGGATCCCGCTCGGCGAGGGAGCCGACGGCGGCGTCGATCTTCTTCAGGACGTCCGGGTCGAGGCGCACGCCGGCGGCCGCGGCGCTGTCGGCCACCTGCTCAGGGCGGGAGGCGCCCACGATGGCTGAGGCGACGTTCGGGTTCTGCAGCACCCAGGCCACCGCCAGCTGCGGCATGGTCAGGCCGGCCTCCTGGGCGACCGGCTTCAGCTCCTGCACTGCGGCCAGGACGTCATCCCGCATCCAGCGCTGGATCATCTTGGCGCCGCCCTTGTCGTCAGTGGCGCGGCTGCCCTCCGGCAGCGGCTGGCCCGGCAGGTACTTGCCGCTCAGCACACCCTGCGCCATGGGGGACCAGACGATCTGGGAGACGCCCAATTCCTCCGACGCCGGGACCACCTCTTCCTCGATGACCCGCCACAGCATGGAGTACTGCGGCTGGTTGGAGATCAGCTGGAAGCCCAGTTCCCTGGCCAGGGCGTGGCCGTTGCGGAGCTGCTCGGCGGTCCACTCGCTGACCCCGATGTACAGGGCCTTGCCCTGCCGGACGATGTCCGCGAACGCCTGCATCGTCTCCTCGAGCGGCGTCTCAAAGTCGTAGCGGTGCGCCTGGTACAGGTCCACGTAGTCCGTCTGCAGCCGGCTGAGCGACCCGTCGATGGATTCCATGATGTGCTTGCGGGACAGGCCGAGGTCGTTCTTGCCCTTGGGGCCGGTGGGGCCGAACACCTTCGTGAAGATCTCAATGGATTGCCGTCGTTCGCCCTTGAGCGCTTCACCAAGAACGGTTTCCGCCGCGGTGTTGGCGTAGACGTCCGCGGTGTCGAAAGTGCTGATGCCGGCGTCCAGCGCCGCCCGCACGCACTGGGTGGCGACGTCGTTCTCCACCTGGGAGCCATGCGTGAGCCAGTTGCCGAACGTGATTTCCGAAATCTTGAAGCCGCTGTTTCCGAGGTATCTGAATTCCATGAGCTTCACGCTAGCGGAGATGGTTGCTCAGGGTAAGGGATGCCGGCGGCTTATCTCGCGGCCCCAGGCGCCGGGCGCCTGAACCGGTGCGCTCAGGCGCGGGTGCGGGCGTCCGGGTGCTGCGCAAGCGACGTCATGGAACCCGTGTCCAGGACGGTGACATGTCCGGCAACGGCAGGTTTGCGCGCAGGACGTGGCGGCTGGGCGGACAACGCCAAAGCGGACCGCACCATTTCGCCTTTGCTGGCAGCCCCCTTGCCAGAGGTACCTGCGGGGCCCGTGCCGGACGGCTCGGCGGGCACGGCGTCGTCGCGCAGGGCAGACTCGACGAGCGGCGCAACCTCGGTCACGCTGGCCGCGGCCACGTCCGGCGGCGGCAGATCCCGCACGGTGACCTTGACTTCCGGCGCGGCGGCCCGGGCACGCGCCACCGCGCGGGCGTCGGCGGCAGCTACGGCGTCGGCCCAGTCCTTCGCGAGGACGGGCGGCACCGGCCGGGCGGCCGTCACCAGGGGATGGTGTACGACGGCGGAGCGGAGCGCGTCCTGGAGGCCGGCGCGGGTCCGCAGTTTCTTCCAGTCGATCGGTGCCCTGGGCTCGCGGACCGGCCGGGGGGCCTTGGCGCCCTTTTTCGCCTTGGCTTTCGCCGGCACCGCTTCGGCGTCCGCGGGCAGCGGGGTTCCGTCAGCGGCGAGCCGCACGATCTCGATGGTCTCGTTTTTGGGGAGGCGGCCGAACAGCGCCATCACGATCAGCGCCACGAGGCGCCCCAGCCCCGCGATCACCAGCGTGAGCATGACGCTGATGCACAGGCCGATGAACATCAGGAAGGCAACACCCAAAGTGCCAAAAAAGGTCAGGTTCAGTGCAATCGTTGTCGGATCTTCCACTTCACCCTCCTTACCCTCGGCGCCCGGTCCGTCACCCAGTGATCGAGCCGGTGGTCACGCCGGAAAACAGCCCCTAACCACCATACGGACTAATTGCTGCCGACATGCCCTCATGACAAGTGCCGGCAACTGTTGTTTCAAAGCTGTTATAGGACCCGGCCTGATCACTGCGCCGATAGGCTGATCCTGCAAGCCGCCGCCAAGTTCCCAAGGATGCCATGACCGAGCCAGAACCCTTCTCCGGTAACTGCCCGTGCCTGTCCGGGGAGCAGTATGCGGACTGCTGCGGCCGGTTCCACAGCGGAACGGCCGAGGCAGCCACCGCCGAGCAGCTGATGCGTTCCCGCTACTCGGCCTTCGTCCTGCTGGATGGCGGCTACCTCCTCAAAACATGGCATTCCAGCACCCGGCCCGCGGAGCTGGAGTTCGATCCGGGCCTGGAATGGCGGCGGCTGGACATCGTGTCCGTCGAGCGGGGCGGCCCGCTCGATACTGAGGGCGTCGTGGAGTTCAAGGCGCATTTCCGTCAGGACGGAGAGCGAGGCGTCCATCACGAAACCAGCCGCTTCCTCAGGGAAGACCGGCGCTGGTTCTATGTGGACGCCGTCGCGCTTTACCGGTAGCGGCAGGTTCCTGGCTCAGTGCTCTTCATAGTCTGCCGTAGGGGTGAATCCGGCGCGGTCCACCTTGCGGTGGAAGTGCATGCCGGCCATGCCGCCCAGGACTGCACCGACCAGCGCCACCAGGGCGACCACGACGGCGGCAATGATGCCCGTGGTGGTGACCTGGCCTTCGTTGACCGGAATCCGGGGGAAGCTGTTCAGCTGCGCCAGGATGTTGAATTGCTCGCCGGCGATCATGCCGAGTACAGCCACGAGCACAGCGGCGATCAGGGCCCAGATCCAGACCATGAACCCCTGCTTCGCGCCATTGAACCGGGCCATCCTGCCGGCGACGTAGCCGCCGCTGTAATAGGAGGCGAAGAGGATGACCAGCAGGATGATGATGCCCGCGATCCCAACTGTCTGGTTCGAGGCGGCGCGGCCCACGGCGGCATTCACGTCGGTGTTCGTGGCAAGTCCCACGGCAGTCCCGGCCGCAGCGACTAGGGCGGTCAGCAGCACAGCCATGCCCGTGGCGGCCAGCCAGCCAAAGAACGCCGAGCCGATCTTGATGCCGCCGAACGCCTCCCTTTCACGGGCCGCGGCCATTTCCCGGGTGGCAAAGGCCGGGTCGTCGGGCCGTGCCGTGTCCGGGCGGCCGTCGTGTTCATCGCCGGGTGTGTAGTCGCGCTCGGCATACGGCGCGTCTGCGTCCGTCGTGTGGAGGGCCCGGGTGTGCGTGTCCGTCGCGGAGCCGGTGCCGGCGCCGGTGACGCCCGAACCGGTGACGCCGGCGCGGTCCGACCGCCGGGTCTGGGTGGCATCGTAGACAGGAGTGGCCTCGGTCGGGGCGTCGGCCGTGCCGTGTTCTGGCCTGTTCGGATTGGGCCTGTCGGGATCCGGCCTGTTGGTTTCGGACATGACTGATTCAGAGGAAGTGCGCCGGGGGCGTCTGTCCCCGGAGCCGGTTGGGCTGCTCATCAGCGACTCGCTTTCATTGAACGGACCCGGACTCAGGGGCCTAAGCCGGGCAACGCAATGCCGAGGCCAAGGCACTGGCCTCAGTTTCTAGCTAACTCCGTTCAATGGGCATTAGCAAGGATGCTTAGTATCTTGGTGTGGCGCGTCTTCCCTTGTCAGAGGCCGTGTTGGTGCTCAGAGGTCAGCGGTAGGCGCGGTGCAGGTTCTCCTTGGTCGACTCGCGGGCGGATGCATCGGCGATCCACGGGCCGGTCCCCTCGGACTGGTCCAGCACGCCGGCCTCAAGCCAGGTGTAGTCGCCGGCGAGCACTTTGCGCGCGATGCCACGGTCGCCGTCGTCGGTGTTGCGCCACAGCTGGTCGAAGTATTCGTCCACCCGGACGCGGGCCTGCTCGCAGAACGCATCGGCCAGTTCAAAGGCGGTGGCGCCCCGTTCAGGTGCGGTCCGGAGCAACATCTCGGCGCGGGAGCAGCTGGCCGCCATGGCGAACAGCTCGGCCCCGATGTCCACGATCCGGCCCAGGAACGCCTGCTTGTGCTCGAGGCGGGCCTGCCAGCGGCCCATGCCGTAGAAGGTCTGGCGAGCAAGCCGGCGCGAGGACCGCTCCACGAAGCGGAGGTGCTTGGCCAGCCGGCCGAAATCACTGTAGGAGCGCGGATCCATGCCGGCGCCCGCCACCAGCTTGGGCAGCCACTTTGCGTAGAAGCCGGAAGCGCCGACGGCGGCCCGTGCCTTGTCCGAAAGGCTCGCCTCCGCGGAGGCCAGGTCCCCGGCCGCGGCGAGGTGCGCATCCACGGCCTCGCGGGCGATCAGCAAACGCATGATTTCCGACGATCCCTCGAAGATGCGGTTGATCCGCAGGTCGCGCAGTTGCTGCTCGGCGGGGACGGCCCGCTCGCCGCGGGCCTCGAGGGATTCGGCTGTCTCGAAGCCGCGGCCGCCGCGGATCTGCACGAGTTCGTCGGCGATCCGGTAACTGATCTCGGTGGACCACAGTTTGGCCAGCGCCGCCTCGATGCGGACGTCCTTCTGCCCGGCGTCGGCCATCTCTGCGGACAGCTCGAACACGGCGTCAAGGGCGAACGCCGTGGCGGCGATGAACGCGATCTTCTTGCCCACAGCCTCGTGCTTGCCTACGGGGCGACCCCACTGGGTGCGGGCATTGGACCATTCGCGGGCGATCTTGAGGCTCCAGCGGCCCGTCGCCACGCACAGTGCGGGCAGCGAGAGCCTGCCGGTGTTCAGCGTGGTGAGCGCAATCTTCAGGCCCTGGCCTTCGCGGCCCAGCCGGTTGGCGGCCGGCACCTGGACCCGGTGGAAGCGGGTCACGCCGTTCTCGATGCCGCGCAGGCCCATGAAGGCGTTGCGGTTCTCCACCGTGATTCCGGGGGAGTCCATTTCCACTACGAACGCCGTAATCCCGCCCTTGTGGACGGCGCCGTCCGCATCGGTGTGCTGCGGCACCACGGCCATCACCACCACGAGCTCGGCGATCACGCCATTGGTGGTCCAAAGTTTGACGCCGTCCAGAACGTACGATTCGCCGTCGGCAGTGGGAACAGCGGTGCTGCCCATCCGGGCGGGGTCGCTGCCGACGTCGGGCTCGGTCAGCAGGAATGCGGTGACCGCCCCCTCCGCGCAGCGCGGCAAGTACTTGCGCTTCTGCTCGGGGGTGCCGAACACCTTCACCGGCTCCGGCACGCCGATGGACTGGTGGGCGGAAAGCAGGGCGCCCAGGCTCGGGTGCACGGATCCCAGCAGCGCCAGCGCCCTGCCGTAGTACACGAGGGACAGGCCCAGGCCGCCGTACTCCTGGGGAATCTTCATGCCGAACACGCCCAGCCCGGCCAGGCCGCGCAGGTATTCGTCGGGAATTTTCGCGTCGCGTTCGATCGTCCGCCCGGACATGGTGCGGCAGAACTCCGTCAGCCGGGCCATGAAGGCCTCGCCGCGCTCAACGTCATCGGGGTTGGCGGCGGGCCAGGGATGGATGAGGCCCAGATCAAAGCTGCCGAGGTACAGGCCCTTGGCGAAGCTGGGCCTGGCCCACTCGGTTTCGCGTGCTGCCTCGGCGATGGCGCGGGCGTCCTCGGCGGACGCGCCCGCACCGATCTTCTCGGGAGCAATAGGTGTTTCGGACGCTGGACTGTCCACCGGCGGGACGGCGCCAGTGCCGTCCGCAGCCGTGGTGCCGGTAGCTGTGGTGTGTGGTGACGTGCTGTCAGGGGCCGGGCGTTCAGTCGCCTGGCTGTCAGTGGCGGAGCTCACGGGGCATCTCCTCTAACCGGATGACCGGCTCAAAGCCCTGGGTCCGCCGCGGGTGGAGAACCCTTCAGCTGTCCCTCAATGCTACCCGCGGGTAGGTTCCGGTGCTAGGGGACGGCTGCCCCTGAAATTCCGCGGGAAACTCGACTGCGGAGGCGTGGTGCACCAGGCTGTCCCAGGCGTGGTTGATGGCGTGGACGGTCCGGAGCAGCACGGCAGCAACGACCAGCCAGGCCAGCCTTCCCACGCCCACCAGGACGAGCGCGGCGAAGGCCGCCGCCGCCACGAACAAGACAAGCGCCAAGGCGAACACCAGCGTACCGATGAACACCAGCGTGCCTGTCTCCACTGCACTCAAGTCGAACTGCATGCTTCCCCCTGCGCCGTTGCTGCGGATGGATCAGTAGCTCGAGACTAGGGCCAGGAGTGAAGCTTCCTCCAGCCTCCCGGCCATGCTGTGGCCGCCTTGATACGGGATCGAGACAATACTCCTGCGTAGGTCACGGAGTGATTGCGAAAACCTCATCTGTCACACCCGTAACGTTGCCTGACGGGCAACCCGGTCCAGCCAGCTGCCTGCTCCACCCCCCCCGGAGGGCCGCCGCGCGGACCGGCCGGCGGCTCTGCGTTAACCTTGTAGTTGCCAGTTTTTGGGTTTTCCCGTGCCCAGACCATCCCCCAGTTGCTGAAGGAGAGTGTGTGCCCCGGTCCGCTACGTCCTCCGCTGACGCGATCAGCGCAAGGCTCAGGGACCTTGAGCTCCTCACCAAGGGGCCTGCGTGGGCCCTCACCCGCTCCGCCCCGTGGGTGATCGCGGTCCTGCAGGCGTCCTTCACCCGCACCCGGCCGCAGCTTCCGCTTGAGGAGTTCCACGCCGACGTCGACTCCTTCCTTGAACAGCTGCGCCGGCAGGACCCGGCGCTGGGCGGCCATGCCAACGGGAAGTCCTTCGGCGACGAGTGGACGCGCAAGCAGTTCCTGACGCGCCGGAACCAGTCCGGGCAGATCGTGTACGAGGTCACCGAACCCGCCGCCCGCGTGCTGGCGTTCCTGGACAGCCTCTCCAGCGAACGGTCCACGCTCAACGGGTCCCGGCTGGGCACCCTCCTGGGCGACGTGGAAAAGCTCGCCAACGAGACCAACCCGGACCAGAGCGCCCGGCTGGAAGCGCTGGAGGAGGAGATCGAGGAACGGCAGCAGCTGATCGAGGACATCAGCTCCGGCGACTTCGACGGCCTCCTCGACGACGACCAGGCGGTGGAAGCGGCCGGAAACATCCTCGACCTCGCCGCCAGCCTGCCCGCGGACTACAAGAAGATGCGTGACCGGATCGAGGAGCTCGTGGGCGAGCTCCGGAACCAGATCATCGAGGAATCCCTCACCAAGGGGGCCACGATGGCACAGGTGCTTGAGGCGGACAAGAGGCTGCGCCAGAGCCCGGAGGGCAGGACCTTCCGTTCCTTCACGGCGTTCCTCGAGGATCCGCAGCAGCAGCTCCGTTTCCGGTCCGCCATCGGCGAAGTGCTCAGCCGCCAGTTCGCGGACGACCTGTCGCCGGAAGACCGCGAAACCCTGAAAAACCTGGTGGCGGAACTCCGGCAGCAGCACAGCCAGATCCAGCGCATCTACGGAAAACTCAGTGAGAGCCTGAACACGTACGTCCAGAGCGACGACTTCCGCCAGTCGGTGCGGCTCCGGAAGGTGCTGCGTGAAGCGGAGCAGGCCATCCGGTCCATGCCCTACGAGCGTGAACGGCCTGGCCTGGTCCGCGGTCCGGTGCTGTTCAATGCCGGGTTCGAATCCCTCGCCATGGTCAAGCTCTTCGACCCGGACGAGTTCGCTGCCCCGCCCAAGCTCGCCGATCCCATCGCATTCAGCGATTCGGACCGCGTCCGCTCGCCCAGGACCGCCAAGGCCAGGCCGGAATCGATCCGCGCCGCGGCAGCCGGGGCGTCCACCCTCGCCGAGGCGTGGGAGCAGCTTCCGCCGGAGGAGCAGCACATCAACTCCATCCGTGCGCTCCTCTCGCACGCACTCCACAACGGCGCCGGCTTTGACCAGCTGGCGTGGGAGGCCCTCGACTTCGAACAGATAGACGGCACCACCCGCAAGGCGTACCTGCCGGTGGTAACGCTCAAGAAGGATTAGCGATGACTGAAGAGATTACGACGGCGGACGCCGGGACCCCGGCGGCCGAGCCCGCCGAAACCCCGCTGGTTGAGCCTGCCGAAACAACCGCGATTTCGACAAGCTCAGTCAGCGGCGGCGTAACCCCGCGCGACACCTTTGTGGACGGCGCCGCACTCTTTCCGGGCGACACCGGCGTGCTGCCCATGAAGGTGCGCCAGGCCCTGGTGAAGCTGCTGAAGGGGCCGTACGTCGACGGCGGCCGCGACGAGAAACTCTGGACAACGCTGCTGGACAACCAGCTCATCCTGCGCAGCCGGCTCTCCGAGCTTTTCCTCACGCTGCAGCTGGACCACGAGCGCAAGATCGCGGTGCTGCGTCCCGTTGACCCCGAGGCGATTGGCGGCAGCGCCCGCTCCAGCATCCTGCGCCAGCAGCGTGCCCTGAGCCGGGTGGAAACGATCGTGCTGCTGCGCCTGCGGCTCCTGCTGGACCGCCACGTCACGGCGCAGACCGACCCCACCATCACGAAGGAAGAAATCGCCGAGCTCGTGGCCCACTACCAGCCCGCGGGCCAGCAGGACGCCCTGCGCGACTCGGACGTGGTGAACCGCGCGATCACCAAACTCTTGGCCCGCCAGCTCCTGCTCACCACCGGCCTGGACGACGTCTACACCATCTCCAACGCCCTCCCCCTGGCCCTCCCCTTCGACAACATCGGTGACATCCCCGCCCAAATCGAGGCCCTAATAGCAGCCACCGCCGACCCGTCAGGTACAGAACCCCTTATAGAACTCGACGTCGACGCCGCGGACGCTTCGGAAGACGCCGACGACGACGCCCAAGGTGACGCGCGAGCTTACGACGGCGACGGCAATGCCGCCCCGGGAGTGGCATCGGGCCTGTCGGAGCCGGATGCTCTGCTGCTTGCAGCAGAGCCGTCCGGCGAAGGGGCGGGGGCGGCATTGCCGTCGACGTCCCGCAAGCCGGCAACCGACGAGGAGGCAGCCAAGTGAGTATTGCGAGCATGCTTCCGCTGGGCGAGGTCGTTAACCCGGGCCAGATGCGCCTGGCTTTGGTGCAGGTGGTCAACTGGGGCACGTTCCATGGGGCGCACACGATGCACGTGGACCGCAACGGCACGCTGCTGACCGGCAACTCGGGCGTGGGCAAGTCGACGCTGTTCGACGCCATGCTGCGGGTGTTCGACGCGCGGCCGCGCTCCAACGAGGCCGCGGCCCAGCGCTCGGGCGCCGTGGAGGACAAGCGGACCACGTTCACGTACATGCGCGGCAAGGTGGGGGACAAGGCCGTGGGGGAGGGCTCGGCCAGTGCGTTCCAGCGCCCCGGTGCCACCTGGTCCGCCGTCGCCCTGACGTTCGACAACGCGGCCGGCACCAAGGTGACGGTGTCGGCGCTGTTTGACCTGCCCAAGAACGGCACCGAGTCGAGCGTTGGCCGGTACTACCTGATCGACAACAGGCCGCTGGACCTCCCCGCCATCGAGGACATCGCCGAGAAGCGCTTCACCCGGGCCGCGCTGGAGAACATCTTCCCGGACGCCCAGGTCTTTGACGTGCACAAGGCGTTTGCGGAGCGGTTCCGGCGGCTCCTCGGCATCAACTCGGACCAGGCGCTGCCCCTGCTCCGCGTCATCCAGGCTGGAAAGGGCCTGGGCGGCAGCGTAAACACGTTCTTCCGCGACCAGGTGCTGGACGCCCCGGCCACGCTGGCCGCGGCGGACGACGTCGTCGAGGAATTCAGCAACCTCATGTCCATCCGGCAGCGGCTGGAGGACGTTCGGCAGCAGCGCGACCAGCTCGCCCCCGTTCCGGGGCTGAACCGGGAATATGCCCAGTCGCTGCTGGACGCGAATCGGCTCCGCGAGCTCGCTGGCGAGGAGTTCGAGGCCTACCGGCAGCAGCTTGCGGTGTCCGTGCACGAGAAAACGCTGGCCCGCTTCAAGGCGCTCGCCCAGGCGAAGGCCAAGGAGCTCGCGGCGGAACGCGGCGTGCGGGACGGCCTGGCCAAGGAGCTCCGGCAGCTCGAGGCGGACTACAACAACCAGGGCGGCAACGCCATCTCCTCGATCGAACAGTCCCTCGAGAACGCCCGGGTGGGCCTGAAACTCCGCCAGCAGGTGGAGGAGGCGGCCCGGCAGGCGCTGACGGATGCCGGGCTGGACCTGGACTGGACGGCAGAGGGCTGGGAGCAGGCCCACGAACAGGCGGCCACCCGCTCGGCCGAGCTGAAGGACGACTCCGCGGCCCTGCAGGAGCTCCGCTTCGAGGCCTTCGACGCCCACGCCACGAAGAAGCGCGAGCTGGCCGCGGCCGAGCAGGAGCTGGTGTCGCTGAAAACGCGCAAGTCCCTGCTGCCGCCGTCGAGCATTGAAAACCGGGCCGCCATTGCGGCCGCCACCGGCATCCCCGAGGAGCAGATGCCGTTCGGCGGCGAGCTGATCGACCTCGCCGAAGGCCAGGAGCAGTGGCGCCCCGCCGCGGAGCGTGCCCTGCGCAACCTGGCCACCACGCTCCTGGTCCCCGGCGAGCACTTCGCCGCCGTCACCCGCTACCTCAACGACCACACGGTCCGAGGCGCCCTGCGCGCGGTGGACGTGTCCAAGCCGCTCGCCGGAGCGGCACTCGCTGTAGAGGACGTGGCCGACGGCGATCTGCTGACCAAGCTGGACATCCTTACCACCGGGACGAACGGTGAAGCCGGGGTGTGGATCCGTGAGCGGATCGCCCTCGACTTCGCGTATCCGTGCGTGGAAAACCCCGACGAACTGGCGGCGCTGGACAGGGGCCTGAGCCTTGGCGGCGTGGTCAAGCGCAACCGGCACACCGTGGAGAAGGACGACCGGTTCACCAGCCGGCACGATTACGTGCTCGGGTTCGACAACGCCTCCAAGCTGGAGCTCGTGGCCGGGCAGGCGGAAGACCTGCGCCAGGAACTGGCCAAGGCGGCGCAGCTGGCCCAAAGCCGCGAGGAATCGCACCAGGGCATGTCACGGCAGCTCGAGGCCCTGCGCCGGGTGGCCGAGGATGACCGGCCGTGGGAACAGGTCTCGGCAGCGGTCGCCGCCGACGAGCTCGGCCGGATTGAACAGCGGCTCAAGGACGCCCTCGCCGCCCAGGCTGACCTGGAACCGCTGCGCGCCAACATCGAGGCGGCGCGCCAGAAGCACCAGTCCAGCACCGAGGCCGCCGCGGTGCTGCAGAGTGAGTACAAGGCGCTGGACCAGCAGCTCACCGCCTCCGATTCACTGCTGGAAGCCGCACGTACCCGCCTGAACCAGGCCCCGCCGTCGGACTCCACCACCGCGGCGCTGGCGCCGTACTTCGCCGACTTCGGCGACGTCACGGAAATGCACGAGCTGGACAACCTCGCCGGCCGGGTGCGGACCCAGCTGCTCGGCGACCTGCACGCCGCAGAGTCCCGCGCCCAGGGCACGTCGGAGCGGCTCACACGGATCTTCGAAGGCTTCGTCCGCGACTGGGGCACCGCCATTTCGGCCGACCACGGCACGTCCATCGGCGCCGTCGGCGAGTTCGAGGCCCGGTACCACGCCATCATCAACGACGGTCTGCCCGCCCAGGAAGCCGAATTCCGGCAGTTCTTCAACCAGCGCACGCACGAGTCGTTCAGCACCCTGCTGCACCTGCTGGACGAGGAGCGCCGTTCCATCACCAGCAGGATCCTGCCGCTGAACGGGATCCTGTCCGAGGTGAATTTCCACGAGGGCAGCTACCTGGAACTCGATATCAAGCAAACCCTCCCGGCCACTGCGAAGCAGTTCAAGGACGCCATCCAGAACGCGCTGAAGACGCGTCACACCCGGCACGGCAAGGCGGACACCGCCCACGCCGGCCAGAACGACGACGCCGAACTGACCGCCCGCTACAAGTCCCTGGAGACGCTGGTGAAGAGGCTGGGGTCGCAGACTCCCGAGGACCGGCGCTGGCGGGCCGAGGTGCTGGACGTGCGCGGCCATCTGTTCATCCAGTGCAAGGAGCACCGCGAGGTGGATGCCCCCGGAAAGAAGGGCGGCAAGCGCACCGAGGTCTTCATGCACGCCGACACCGGCTCCATGTCCGGCGGTGAACGCCAGCGGTTCACCGCGTTCATCATGGCCGCGGCGCTGAGCTACCAGCTGGGCATCGCCGAGCAGGGTTTCACCACGTACGGAACGGTGATGATGGACGAGGCGTTCGTGCTGGCGTCCGAGGAATTCGCCGGTGCGGGCATCAAGGCGCTGCACGAGTTCGGCTTCCAGCTGCTCCTGGCGGCACCCGAGAACGTCATCGACCTGTCCCGGCACCTGGGCTCAGTCACCGAGATCCTGCGGGACAGGCGGACCAACCGCTCCGGCGTGCTCACCGCCCCCGTTATCACCCCGAAACCGGGGTCGGAAGGGCAGTGGCGGTCGGAGGCCAATCCCGTGGATATCGTCCTGCGTTAGTCCGTAACGCTTTGGCCCTGTTTATAACAAATCGATGGACTTATTGGCCCGGCCCTAGTGGAGTGCCGTTTCGGCGTGCCACTGTGGGGACTCCACCAGTCTTCGCCAAATGCTCCACAGGGTCATGGACACTCCCAGCGGCGGGCAGAGCAGCCCCTGCGAGCCTGACGGCGTCATTTATGAAAGGCACCACCATGCGTCCTGCGTTCCGCGCCCCTGTCGTCTCTGCCCTTGCTGCTGCCGCCGCCCTTTCCCTGGCGGGCTGCGGGGCCATGGTCTCGGCGGCTCCGTCGTCATCCTCCCCGGCCGCTTCCGCGCCGGCTGCCTCCGCGACCGCAACAGCTTCAGCCAGCCCTTCGGTCTCCGCAAGCCCTTCGGCTTCTTCAGCGGGCGGCGCCGGCGGTGTGGCCTCACCGGGGACCACGCCGTCGTCCGCTCCGGCTCCTGCCGAACTGAAGACCTACACCTTCCCTAACGGGCACGTCTCCTTCAAATACCCGGCCGACTGGAAGGTTGAGCTCTTCACCGGCGGCGGCTCGCCGTCGGAGTCGGCCACGGCGACGGTCATTGACGCCAGCGGCACCGAGCAGGCCAGCGTGTACTCCGGAAAGATTGCCGACGGCGTCTCCCACCCCGTGGACCGCACCGTCTTCGAGTCCGCGCCGGTTCCGGGACTCGCGGCGCAGCCCGCTCCGGCTGCCCACTACGCGTTCTACGTGGACCGGATGGACAGCAACGCGACCTACCGCATGCACCTGGCGGCAGGAGCTCCCAAGCCGGGGCAGGGCGCCGCGCTGGACGGCATCATCCGCACCGGGGACGGCGTCATCCTGGCGGACGTGAAGTTCATCGAGAAGCCCTTCGCCAATGACGCCGCGGCCAAGTCCTGGCTGGCGGGCGCCGAGGGGCAGGCCCTGAAGGCCCTGCTGCTGAGCATCTCGTACAGGTAACCTCAGCCTTCGCCGGTTGAGCTGGGCCCACGACCGCCGGTTTCCCTGGCCGAGCTTGCGAGGCCAGGGGGCGGTTGGGGAGAAACCTGGCAAGCTTAACCAGCGGATTTGCGTTTACGGGTGTGCGGCCGTGCAGGCGTCGATCTGGGCCTGGACGATCCCGCCGTAGTACGCCACCAGCTCGTCAAAGTCCCAGCCGTCGAAGAGTCCCAAAGTCCGCACGGTTTCGCCGAATCCGGTCATCAGCGCGGTGACCGTCGAGGCATAGCGGCGGTCCGGCGTCGTATCCCCGATCAGCTTTGCGATGCTGCTGACGTAGCGTTCACGCAGTTCGTTCCGTGCCGCCTCCGGATCGGGGGCGTCGTGGACGTTGATCGGAATGATCGCCCACGGTTCCTGCATGCCGCGCTCCCGGCGCATCAGCACGCGGAAGACGAGGGCGCCGCCGAGCTCGGACGCCGGGACGGTCAGTTCGGTGAGCAGGGACTCGTCCGGCTGTACAGCGGCGAACAGCTTGGCCTTGGAGATGAACAGTTTCATCACCAGGGCGGCCGAAACCCCGGCCTCCGCGGCGATGTCGCGGACCGTCACGGCGCGGTAGCCGCGTTCGCCGAACAGCCGTCCCGCGGCAGTGAGGATGGACTCCTGGCTGGGGCTGCTCATGCCCGCACCGGGTCCGCGCCACTGCGTTTCGCGAAGTGTTCGGCTGTAAGGTCCACGGTCATGGACCGGTTGTCGACGGCGAGCTTCCGCGCCACGGCTTGATGAGTCACGGGATGAAGCATAGTCACTATGTAGCGTCCGGCGGCGGGCAGCGGAAGTGTGTACACGCCGCCGTCGTCCGTCCGGGCCGTGCCCACATGCTCGCCGGTGGCGTTCAGCAGCGTCACCACGGCGCCGGCCACGGGCGCGCCGCCGACGGCCGCCCGGCCGCTGATTTCCAGCCGCTCGTGCAGGTGGAAGTTCTGCTTCAGTGTGCGGCCGTCGAAGTCGAAGACCTCCGCCATCGGCGCCCAGCCGGCCGCGTTGGCCACCACGAGGTACTTCCCGGCACCCGGCAGCGCCACCGAATAGTTGCCGTCGGTATCCACCCGGCTCCAGTCCACCGGCTCGCCTTCCGTCTGGAGGACGGTGACGACGGCGGGAGTGAGCGGGCGGTGGTCGGGTGCCAGGACGCGCCCCTGCACCACGAGCTCCGCTGCCGCCGGCGCCGCGGGGCGGTGCGTGGTGACGCGGGGAATGAAGATTGCGGCGAGGACAGAGGCGGCGGACGCCAGGGCGGCCATCCAGAACACATCCCTGAACGCATCGAACGACGGCAGCCGGGCGGCGCCGAGCGGGATGGTGACCGAGGTGAGCACGGCGGCAACGGCGGCGCTGGAGGTGGATGTGCCGATGGAGCGGACCAGGCTGTTGAGGCCATTGGCGGAGGCGGTTTCCGTGATCGGGACGGCTCCCATGATGAGCGTTGGCATGGCGGCGTAGGCAATGGCCGTGCCCACGCTGACCACCGTGGAGCCAATGATCACCCAGATGATGGAGTCGTAGAAGAACACCCGCCCCACGTACCCGACGATCATCACGCCCGCGCCGGCCATCAGGGCGGACCTGCCGCCGAAGCGCCGGATGATGCCGCCGGACACGGGGGCGAACACCACCATGGCCAGCCCGGACGGCACCATGCAGAGGCCGGCCGTGATCACGTTCAGTTCAAAGCCATAGCCGGTGGCGCCGGGGAGCTGAAGCTGTTGGGTGGTGAGGAGCATGTTGGCGAACATCGCGAACCCGATCAGCAGCGACGCGAGGTTGGTCATCAGGACAGGCCGCCGCGCCGTGGTGCGAAGATCCACCATGGGCTGGCCCACCCTGAGCTCGTAGGGAATCCAAGCGGCCAGCAGCAGCGCCGCCGCGAGGAACAGCAGGAGCACGGGCTCCGAGCCCCAGCCCCAGGCGCCGCCCTTGGAAATGGCCAGGAGCAGCGAGCCCAGCGCGGCCGAGAGCACCAGGGCGCCCGCATAGTCGAAGCGGCCGGGAGTGCGCACCTTGGACTCCGGAACCACAAGCACGACGGCGAGCAGCAGCAGCGTGCCGGCAGCCGCGGAAACCCAGAAGATGGACGTCCAGCCCAGGCTTTCATACAGCAGGCCAGCGAGCGGAAGGCCCATGGCGCTGCCGATGCCCAGGGTGGCGCTCATGAGTGCCACCGCGGAGCCCATCTTGTCCTTGGGCAGCTCATCGCGCATGATGCTGATCCCCACCGGGATCAGCGACGCGGAGAACCCCTGGAGCGCCCGCCCGATGATCAGCCACAGGAAGGTCCCGCCCAGCGCGGCCATGACCGAACCGGCCACCATGATGGCCAGGCAAATGACCATCATCTTCTGCTTGCCGTACATGTCGGCACTCCGGGAGACGATCGGGGTGGCGACGGCGCTGGCGAGGAGCGTGGCTGTCACCAGCCAGGACGCGTCGTCGGGAGTGACCGAGAGGATCCGCGGAAAATCGGGCAGCAGCGGCACCACGAGAGTCTGCATGAGCGCCACAAGCGTGCCGCTGAGCGCCAGGACCGTGGTGATGGCGGAGGGGCTGCGGGTCGGCTTCGGGGCAGGGGGTGCTGTCATGTGCGGCAGGCCTTTTGTGGGGGAGTTGTTGCGCGGCGTCAGGGTGAACGCACGTTTACTCCTTCGAGTGAACCATTGTTCACCCTTGGCTCGCAAGGGGCCGGGGCGTTAGTCTGGCCACTCGGTGGAATTACGTGACGCAAACCTTTCGTAATCTGCAGAAGGATAGGCTAGCCTTACTTAGGTTCGCTTCATTCACCTAAGGAGTTCCGTGACTTCCCCCCTCTTCCGCGGCCCGCTGGCCGCTCCCCGCGGTTCCGCTGCCGCCGGCACCACGCGCCGCTCGCTGCTCAAAACCGCAGGCAAGGCCACCGCCGTCCTCGCCGCCGCCGCGCTTTCCCTGACCGCCTGCTCCACCGGTCCGGCCGCTACGTCTGCAGACACCGGATCCTCTGCTTCCGCCAGCGCCCAGTTCCCTGTGACCATCAAGAACGTCTTCGGCGAAACCACCATCAAGGAACAGCCCAAGCGCGTTGTCACCATCTCGTGGGTCAATGACGACATTGCCCTCGCGCTCGGAGTGGTTCCCGTCGGCGTCCCGAAGAACGAGTGGGGCAACAACGACAAGGGCTCCACCCCGTGGAAGGACGCAGCCCTCGAGAAGCTGGGTGCCTCCTTCGGCAGCGACAAGGCCCCGGTCCAGTTCTCCGAGGCCGACGGCATCAACTTCACCGAGATCGCCAAGCTCAACCCGGACGTCATCCTGGCCGCCTACTCCGGCCTCGAAGCCGCCGACTACAAGAAGCTCAACGAAATCGCCCCCGTCGTGGCCCAGCCTGAGCTCGCGTACGGCACTCCGTGGCAGGAAGCCACCACCCTGATCGGCAAGGCCCTCGGCAAGACCGCCGAAGCGGAGAAGCTCGTTACCGACACCGAGGCCACCATCAAGGCCGAGGCCGCCAAGTACCCGCAGATCACGGGCAAGAGCTTCATCTACGGCAACCTGGAGCCGGCCAAGGGCGACGGCGTGAACGTCTACCTCGCCGCCGACAACCGCCCGCGCTTCCTGACCGAGATCGGCATGAAGCCGGCCGCCATTGTGGAGGAGAAGTCCAAGGGCTCGAAGGAGTTCTTCACCGCATGGTCCGCCGAGAAGGCCAACGAGCTGGACTCCGACGTCTTCGTGACCTGGGTTCCGGATGCCAAGACCAAGGACCAGATCGTCAAGGATCCTCTGCTAAGCCAGATCCCGGCAGTCAAGAAGGGCGCCCTGGTTGCCGACTCGGACAACTCCCTGACACTGGCGATCTCCGCGTCGTCCCCGCTGAGCCTGCCGTGGGCCCTGGACAAGTTCCTGCCGCAGCTCGCAGCCGGCGCTGACGCAGCCGCCAAGTAATTACCGGCCATGACACCAAGCACGACGACGGCCTCCTCCCAGCGCGAACTGGCAGCTAATGACGCCAAACCCGGCGTTATGGGGCATTACCTGCCAGTTCGCGCTCCCCGGAAGGGGACGGCTCCCGGGCCGCGCCCCGCCTGGCTGCTGGCCGCCGTCGTCGTGCTCGCTGTTGTCTGCTGCGCCTCACTTGCCGTGGGCGCCCGGGGCCTGTCCCTGGAAACCGTGTGGCAGGCCCTGACCCAGTTCAACCCGGCCAACGGCGACCACGCCGTGGTGCACGCCCGGATCCCGCGGACCGTTTTGGGCCTGCTCGCCGGTGCTGCGCTGGGCCTGGCCGGTGCCGCCATGCAGGGCGTGGCGCGCAACCCGCTGGCGGACCCGGGCATCATCGGCGTCAACGCCGGCGCCGCCCTGGCCGTGGTCACCGGAATCTACGTCTTCGGCATCTCCTCGCTGACCGGCTACATCTGGTTCGCGTTTATCGGCGCGGCGGCTGCCGCCGTCGTCGTCTACCTCATTGCCTCCATGGGCCGGGACGGCGCGACGCCGGTCAAGCTCGCCCTGGCGGGCGCCGCCCTGAGCGCAGGGCTGTTCTCCCTGATGAACGTCATCCTGGTCTCCAGCCAGGACACCCTGGACCGCTTCCGTTTCTGGCAGGTGGGCGGCATTGCGGGGCGCGACTGGTCCGTGTTGCTGCCCGGCCTGCCGTTCCTCGCTGCGGGGGCACTGGTCGTGCTCCTGGCCGGACGGGTCCTCAACAGCCTGGCGCTCGGCGACGACGTGGCCCGCGGCCTGGGCCAGAACGTTGGCCTGGCCCGGGCGGTCACCGCGCTGGGCATCGTCCTGCTGTGCGGGTCGGCGACGGCGCTCGCCGGCCCCATCGGGTTTGTGGGCCTCGTTGTCCCGCACGCAGTCCGCTTCCTGACCGGCCCCGACTACCGCTGGATCCTGCCGTTCTCCGCCGTGCTCGCGCCCGCGCTGCTGCTGGTGTCCGACGTGGTGGGCCGTGTCGTCCTGCTTCCCGGCGAGGTCCCGGCCGGCATCATGACCGCCCTGGTCGGCGGGCCGGTCTTCGTCTGGCTGGTCCGCCGCGGCAAGGGGGCAGGCCTGTGACTCTGGACCCCGCCACCACCGCCACCACAGACGAGCGCGAACGTGCAGATAATGCCCTCAAAACCCCGGAAAAAGGGCATTATCTGCCCGTTCGCGCTTCGAACCGCCTGCTGAACCGGCGCCTGCTGAACCGGACAGCGGTACTGGCCGCCGGCGTCGTGGTTCTCCTGGCCGCCAGCATCCTGCTGGGCAGCTACACCGTCACCATCCCCGACTTCTTCAAGATCCTCGCCGCGCACTTCACCGGCGGCGAGAAGATCCCCGGTGCCAGCTTCATCGTGATGGAGGCCAAGCTGCCGCGGGCGGTCATCGGCACGCTGATCGGCCTCGCCTTCGGGCTTTCGGGCGCACTGTTCCAGACCATGCTCCGCAACCCGCTCGCCAGCCCGGACGTGATCGGCATCAGCTACGGTGCCAGCGCGGCAGCTGTCCTGGCCATCGTGGTGTTCGGCGCCTCCGGTGCCGCGGTGTCCGGCGCTGCCCTCGGCGGTGCGATGGCGGTGGCCGCGGTGATCTACGGCATCTCCCGCAGCGGATCCCTGGCCGGCGCCAGCCGCGGGAACGCCGCCGGCAGCCGCCTCATCCTGGCCGGCGTCGGCATCGCCGCCGCGCTGCACGCCTTGGTCAGCTTCCTCATGACCCGGGCCGATATCCGCACCGCCGCGGAGGCGCTGATCTGGATCAACGGCTCACTCAACTCCGCCAGCTGGGACCGTGCGGGCGTCCTGGCCCTGACGCTGATAATCCTCGTTCCGGTGGCCGCCCTGCTGGCCGGGCCGCTGCGCATCCTCGAACTGGGGGACGACGCCGCCGCCGGACTCGGCATCCGGGTGGGTGCCACCCGGCTGGGCCTGGTCCTCACCGCCGTCGCGCTGGCCGCGGTGGCGACGGCGGCTGCCGGGCCGGTAGCGTTCGTCGCCTTCCTGGCCGGCCCCATCGCCCGCCGCTTCACCGGCAAAGCCAGCCTCCCGGCGTCGGCCCTGGTGGGCGCCCTGATTGTCCTGGCGGCCGACTACGTCGCCGCCAATATCGCCCCGCTGCTGCTGGACGGCACCGTCCTGCCGGTCGGCGTCGTCACCGGCGCCCTCGGGGCCCCGTTCCTGCTGTGGCTCCTGGTCACGTCCAACCGAAAGGATGCCTGATGGCTGTTCTGCAAGCCCGGGACCTCACGCTGCAGTACGACCAGCGCCGGATCGTGGAAAACCTCACGGCGGAAATCCCCGAGGGCAGGGTGACCATGATCGTGGGTGCCAACGCCTGCGGAAAATCCACGCTGCTGCGCGGCCTGTCCCGGCTCCTGAAACCCGCCGGCGGCACGGTCACCCTCGACGGCAAGGACATCCACTCACGCCCGGCGCGGGAGCTGGCCCGCACCCTCGGCCTGCTGCCGCAGCACCCGACGGCGCCTGACGGCATCACCGTCCGTGACCTGGTGGGCCGCGGACGGTACCCGCACCAGGGCTTCTTCCGCAGCTGGTCGGAGAAGGACGACGCCGCGGTGCAGCGTGCGCTGGAAGCCACCGAGACGCTGGAGCTTGCCGGGCGGAACGTCGACGAACTCTCCGGCGGGCAGCGCCAGCGGGTGTGGATCGCCATGGCACTCGCCCAGGAGACGGACGTCCTGCTGCTCGACGAGCCCACCACCTACCTGGACCTGGCGCACCAGGTCGAGGTGCTGGATCTGGTCACCGACCTGAACCGGCAGCGCGGCACCACGGTGGCGATCGTGCTGCACGATCTCAACCTCGCCGCCCGGTACGCGGACCATGTCATCGCCCTCAAGGCCGGGCAGATCGTGGCCGAGGGCGCATCGTCCAGCGTGATAACCGAAGAGCTGGTCCGTCACGTTTTCGGACTGGAATCCCGGGTGGTGCCGGATCCGGTGTCCGGCACGCCGCTGATCATTCCGCTCGGCAGGCACCACGCCGACCCAAAAGTTCCCACCACGACCCTTCCGACGACGACCCTGGAGATGGCCTCATGAGCGCAGTACAGAACACTTCCTCCCGCACCTCCTCCCGCGCCTCTGCCGCGGACCGTCCCGGCCTCGCCACCGAGCCGATGACGCTGGCGTTTGATGTCACCGTCTCGGCCGTGCAGGAGCTCAGCCCGAACTTCCGGCGCGTGACGTTCGGCGGCTACTCGCTGCGCGACTTCGGCGTGCACGGCGACAGCCTGGACCTGCGAATCAAACTCATGATCCCGTCCCTGGCGCCGGACGGCGGCCGGCTTCCGCTGCCGACGTTCCGGATGGAGGAGAGCGGCTGGTACCAGGAGTGGCTGGCCATGGATCCGGCCACCCGCGGCTCCATGCGGACCTACACCGTCCGGCAGGCCCGGCTGGACGCCGTCTACCCTGAGATCGACGTCGATTTCGTGATGCACTTCGACGCCGACGGCAACGGCGGTCCCGCGGCGAACTGGGCGCTGACGGCCACGCCGGGAGACGCCATCACCCTGATCGGGCCGAACAACCGCGCCGCCCACTGCGTCACCGCGGAAACGTACTCCGGCATCGAATGGCGGCCGGGCCTGGCCGGGCGGGTGCTCCTGGCAGGCGACGAGACTGCCGTCCCCGCGATCAGCGCCATCCTCGAAAGCCTGCCCGACTACATGACCGGGCATGCCTTCCTGGAAGTTCCGGAGGCCGGCGACTTCCTGGACCTGGAGACGGCGGCCGACGTCGAAATCACGTGGCTGGCGCGCGGTGCCTCGATCGGCAGGTCCCGGCCGCACGGCGACCTTCTGCAGGAAGCGGTGCGGGCGGCGGTTCCCGTGCCGGGCTGGGTGGGCATCAAGTCCGCCGATGCTGCCGGGCCGGAGCCTGACGACGTGAACGTGGACCAGGAAATCCTGTGGGAAACCCCGGCCCGCCTAGATGCCGCCGCCGTCAGCGCCACGAAGAACCCCGACAAGCCCGCGGGCGCCCTGCCGTTCTACGCGTGGATCGCCGGGGAAGCCGGGGTCATCAAGGACATGCGGCGCTACCTGGTCCGCGACGTCGGCATCGACCGCAAGCAGGTGGCGTTCATGGGGTACTGGCGTCAGGGCAAAGCCGAACTCTGACCCTTGCCAGCCGGCCGGCCTGCCCTACGCTCTATCACGTCCTGCCGCGCACGCACGGACGCTCGCTCACTTGTTGCTGGTTTTTCCCCGACGCCCTCTCACCGGAAAGCGAACGGTGAGAGAGGGTTTGGTGAATTCCCGCAGGAAGTGAGAGAGCGTCGGTGTTCATCTTCGGTTTCCCTGCGTGTTGCTCCGCGTGTGTACTTTGTCCGGGTGGGTGTCTCTCCATTGCTTCCGGACCGGGGCAGGCGGCGGGTTTTCGTTGCCCTCGGGGATTCCTTCACCGAAGGCGTGGGCGACCGGAGTTCCCGGATGCCGAACGGCGTGCGCGGCTGGGCGGACCGCGTGGCGGAGAAGCTGGCCAAGGCGGAACCCGGCTGGCACTACGCCAACCTGGCCATCAGGAGCAAGCGGCTGCGCCACATCGTGGATGAGCAGCTGGAGCAGGCCCTGGCCATGGAGCCCACGCTCATCACCCTCTATGCCGGCGGCAACGACATCCTGGACTTCGGCACCGACATGGACCAGCTCCTGGCCCAATACGAGGAGCTGGTGGCCCGGCTGGCGGCCACCGGTGCCACCCTGGTGCTGTTCACCGGGTTCGACGTCAAGGTGTCCGCGGTGCTCGAACCTCTCAAGAAGCGGAACACCCTGTACAACCGCCGGGTCCGTGAGATCGCGGTTAAGTACGGGGCCGTGCTCGTGGACTACTGGTGTTTCGAGGCTTTCCATGACCGCAGGATGTGGGACACAGACCGGCTGCACATGTCCAAAGCCGGGCACAAATACCTCGCCGCCCAGGTCCTGGACCACCTGGGTGTGCCGCACAAGATCAGCCTCAAGGAATGGGAACCGCCGGCCCGGATGACATTGCGCGACTGGGAACGGAGGCAGCGGCGCTGGGTGAATGACTGGGTGCTGCCGCTGTTTGGCCGGAAGCTCCGCGGCGTCACACTGGGCGACAACCTTAGCCCCCGCTGGCCGCAGCCGGTGAAGGTCCCGCGGAAAGGCGGCCTGAAAAAGCTGATGGAGCCGCGCGGTTAGTCCAGCAGGTTCTCGAACCCCGGCGCCGTGCGGTTGGCGGCGAATTCCATGACATCGAAGTCGGCAACGCCGTGCACGTTGAACGGGTCCTTGGCCAAGGACTCATCGAGCGTCGGGCGGTCGGCCCTGGAGAGCAGCACGCCGCCCGTCCGCGGAACCTTGCGGCCGGCGGCGATGAAGACGCCCTCGTCAAAGGCATCCTTCAGCCAGTCAACGTGGGCGTCCAGGTGCTGGTCCACGATCTCTTGGGCAACTTTGTAGGTCAGGGAAACTACGTACATGACCGCCAGCCTACCGCCAGCGCCTCGGCCCCCGGCGACTCGCCGCCGCCGCAACCGGCCTTGAACCGTCAAGCGTCAGTTCTCCTAGGATGGAGTAATGACCGAACCGCGCTGGCTCAACGCCAATGAACGCCGGGCATGGCTTGCCCTGCTGAGCATCAACACCATGCTGCCCGCGTCGCTCGATACCCAGCTGCATGCCGCAGGCAAGGTATCGCTGTTCGACTACAACGTGCTTGCGATGCTCTCCGAGGCCGAGGGGCGCTTCCTGCCCATGAGCGAGCTGGCGGCCCGGACCAGCGCCTCCCTCTCCCGGCTGTCCCATGTGGTCACGAAGCTCCAGAACCGCGGCTGGGTGGAACGCCGGCCGCATCCCGGCGACGCCCGCGTCACCACCGCACACCTCACCGAAGAGGGCATGTCCACCATCGTGGAACTGGCCCCCGGCCACGTGGAATCCGTGCGCTCGCTGTTCCTCGACGCCCTGACTGAGCGTGACGTGGCGGACCTTGCCCGCATCGGTGAAAAGATTGTGGCCCGCCTGGACAGCAATCACTGGATCCTCCGCGAGCGGCAGCAGTAGCGGAGCGCTCTTGGTTGCTCCCGGCAACGGGTGGCAGACTTGCTCCCATGGATTTCACGGCCCGCTACGTAGCCCTCGGAGATTCCTTCACGGAGGGCGTTGGCGACGACGACCCCACGCGGCCCAACGGGGTCCGCGGCTGGGCTGACCGGGTGGCGGAGCAGCTGGCCCTGGCTGACCCCGGCTTTGGCTACGCCAACCTCGCCATCCGCGGCCGCAAGCTGCGGCAGATCCTCGCCGAGCAGGTGGACGCCGCCATTGCGCTCAGGCCCACCCTGGTGACCCTCTACGCCGGCGCCAACGACATTCTCCGGCCCAAAATCGACATCGACGACCTGCTCGTGGACTACGAAAAAGCCGTCGGAAAGCTCGCTGCCACCGGCGCCACCGTGGTCCTGTTTACGGGCTTCGACGCGCGGGGCTCGAAGGTTTTCGGCACCATGCGGGGGCGTACAGCCATCTACAACGAACTCGTGCGGGGAATCGCCGGGGACCACGGTGCTCTGCTGGTGGATTACTGGCGCTTCAACGAGTACTACGACTGGGGCATGTGGGCGAAGGACCGGATGCACATGTCCGCCGCCGGCCACGCCAACATGGCCAAGCGCGTCCTGACGGTCCTCGAACACGAGCACTCCATCGAGGTTCCGCCCATGACCCCCGTCCCGGAGCTCAGCAAGGCGGAGGCGCTGCGGGCCAACGCGCGCTGGGTCCGGGAATTCGCCGCGCCGTGGGTGGTCCGCCGGGTCACGGGCAAGTCCTCCGGTGACAACCTCCAGCCCAGGTACGCCCAACTCACCCGGCTCTAGCTCCGCCGGAACCCGCGCGTCGCCAGCAGATCGCCATTTGCCCGGACGGCCAGCGCCTCGATGTCCCACATGGCGGTGGCCCGGTTCAACATCTGGACCCCGCCGGCCATGATCGCGGTTGCCAGCACATCGGCCGTGACCACGTCTGCCGCCGCGACGGAAACCTGGAGGAATTCCACGGCGCCGGGGGTGGCGCTCCAGATGTGGTCCCCCCGCTCAGCGGAACCGGAGGTGGCCAGCGCCACCCGGGTCCCGCCGTCGGCCGTCTTTCCACCCAGCGGAGGCGAACCCAGCGGAGGCGAAGCCACCAAACCGCCGCCCAGCGGAAATCCGGCCAGCAGGGTCCTCCGGTCCGCCGGGTCAACGATCCCCGCGCGCCAGGGCGCATCCGTGCCGGGGTTGGGGGAGCCGCTGACCAGCACGTCACCGCCGGCGTTCAGGCACCAGCTGGCCATGCCGAGCGCCAGCAGCGACGTGCCGGCTTCCCTGATGGCGTGCCCCTTGACGATTCCGCTGAGATCCAGTGCCCCGTCCGGACGTTCCGGCGTGAACGCACCCTCGGTGAGGAGCCTCCATTCGGCCGTCTCCTCGTACCGCGCGCGCATTTCCGCCGACGCCGCCGGCAGCGGGAGTTCGCCGCGGGCCAGCCGGCTCGCCTCCGAATCGGGGCGGTAGAGGCTGAAGATGCTGTCCAGTTCCGTGAAAAGGCGTTCGACGACGGCGGTGGCCGCTTCCAGCTCATCCGCCGCAGCCTGGGGTGGTTTGTGCGCGTCCGTGGGGACGGTCAGGCTGATGACAGTCCCCATGCAGGTGAAGGTCCGGGCCCGGAGACGGTGTGTCGTCTCAGAGGTTTGCTGCATCGAGGGCCGCCTGGAGGGAGGTGAGATAGGCATCGCTGGTCACGGTGGCACCACCCACGGTCTGCACATTGGCGGACTGTGCCTGGATTACCTCGTCCCGAAGAATCGGTGCGGCGTAGTTGCTGATCTGCACGGACCGGCCCTCGGCGTCGGTGAGCTTCAGGGCCGTGACATCGGTGATCTGCCCGGACTTCACGGTGATCTGGACCTGCACGGTACCGAAGCGGGTTTGGACCACCTCGCCGTCGTACGTTCCGCCGGCCTTGGCCGCCGCACCCGCGGCGCCCGCTGCGGCGGAGGTGCCTGTGGAGTCCGAACTGCCCGTCCCGGAACTGTCTGTCGTTCCGGAGGATGCCGAGGAACCTGACGATCCGGCCCCGCTGCTGTCCGTCGTTCCTGTCCCCGACGCCTGGTTTCCCGTAGCTGCGGCCGCGACCGCGCTGCGGGTATCGGCCACATGGACACCTGATTGCCAGCCGACCAGGAGGATGCCGGCCGAAGCCAAGGCGGCTGAAACTGCTGCTCTGATTCTCACCAGTCGAACCTTTCGTGATGGAGCTGATCTTCGTTGACGCCGGCGGCGCGGGCGGCGTCCAGGACGTTGCCCGCCCACCGCGAGGGGCCGCACACATAGATGTCGGCGGAGGCGATTTCCGGAACGTAGTCCGCCAGCGCGTACCCGGCGCGGTGTTCGACGGCCGGAAGCCAGCTGTCAGGTGAGCCGGGGTCCCGTCCGCCGGTGAGGTGGAACAGGGTGGCGCCGCGTTGCCGACAGAGTTCGAGGATTTCCGCGCCCAGGTAGAGCTCCTGGTTGCTGTGCCCGCGGAGCAGGACCGTCGCCTGGCCGGGGGCGAAAGGCGTGGTCTCCAGAAGGGCCCGCAGCGGAGTAATGCCGATGCCGGCCCCGATCATGACCACGCGATCCTGGCTCCGTGCGGCGGAGCTGAAGAGTCCGTAGGGCCCTTCGACGGCTACCTTCGTTCCGCGGCGCAGCCTCAGCAGTTGCGCCGAGCCACGGCCGAGATCACGAACCGTGATCCTGAGCCGTCCGTGCCCGTCAGGTCCGGTCCGCACCGGCTCCGCAGACAGGCTGAACGGATGCGGGTGCCACCACAGGCCCGGGGCGAGGAAGCGCCAGATGAAGAACCGGCCGCCGTTGCCGGCCAGCAAACCGAGCTGCAGGCCGCCCATTTCGATGTTGACCACCCCGGGAGCCACAGCGGTGACGCGCTCAACTGTGAGCTGATGCCTGAAAGTCGCGCGCATAGGCTGGAGGATCCGGTAGTACAGCAGGGCGGCCCCGGTGACGATGCAGATCGCTAGCCAGTACCAGCGCTGCCAGGTGCCGACGGCGAAGAGGCCGCCCACGCTGAACTGGTGCGGCAGCGACGTGAGCACGGCTGCATAGGTGAGCAGGTGCACGGCGTACCAGAATTCGTACGGGAACCGCCGCCGGACCGCCACTAGGGACGTGACAACAACCGCGATGAAGAGGGCCAGGGAGATGAACGCGAGCCACATGTCCGGCACCAGCACCCACAGCGCCACAGCTTCGCTGACCGGGTCGAGCCCCTCTGCCATGCCGTAACCCACGGCGATGAGGAGGCCGTGCGCCAGCAACAGATACAGCGAGGGCTTCCCCAGCTTCCGGTGAAACTCCAGGGCCCGGTCGTGCCCCACCGCGCCGTCGATGAACGGGATCCTGGCCGCCAGCACCAGCATGAGCAGCACGAGGTCCATGCCGGCAAGGCCGGCAACAATGCCCAGTGCTGTGACCACGCCGGCCGGCGAGGCCGCCGTCGCCAGGCCGCCGTCGGCAAGCCAGAGTGCAACTGCGGCGGCCAGCGAGGACCATGCCGCCACTGTCAGGGCATCGGCACGGAGGAGCCTGCGCCGGTGCTGGCCGGCGAAGCGGCCGGTCTCCCGAACCGGAGCAGGCCGGTGGTCCGGACGTGTCGGTGTGCCGGTCCCGGGGGAGGGCAAGAGCTGTGTGTTCATGGCTCAAGATTCCGCCTCGAGCCTTTGACTTTGCTGTGAAGAGCCTTCTTCCCGGATATGTCTTGAAAGAAAGCCCCGCCGACGTTTGACTGGGCTGCTCTATAGCACCGTTTCCCACCGGATTGGTCTTTAATTCGCGTGTCTCGTAGACTTGATTGGCGCTAGGTGGCGCGGAGCGTGTGCAATTGCTCCGGTTTGCGGTGGCTGTAGGCAGTATTCACAGTCTCTTCGGGCCGGTAGTTAGGGGCTCAAGTTGCGTGCATTCCTGTATTCGCCCAGTATCCCGGCACTTCGCAGTGGCTTCCATTGCCTGGTGTTCGTGGCTCATCGTATTCCGCCGCAGTAAGCCCGGTTCGCCGGTGTTGACGCGCGCGGACACGTGAGGCTGGATCCGGACGCCGCCTGCCGCACGGTGAAGCAGAACTCTGCCAGCCGTTTCATTCATTTTTTTAGAGGAGAGTCGTCATGGCAGCACACTGCCAGGTGACCGGAGCCGAGCCGGGCTTTGGACACAGCATTTCGCACTCGCACCGCCGCAACAAGCGCCGGTTCGACCCGAACATCCAGAAGAAGCGCTACTGGGTTCCGTCCCTGCGCCGTAATGTCACTCTGCAGGTCTCTGCAAAGGGCATCAAGACCATCGACGTACGCGGCATCGACGTTGTCGTCGCCGACATCCTGGCACGAGGAGTGAAGCTCTAGTGGCAAAGGACAAGGACGTACGTCCGATCATCAAGCTCAAGTCGACCGCGGGCACGGGTTACACCTACGTAACCCGTAAGAACCGTCGTAACGATCCGGACCGCTTGGTCCTGAAGAAGTACGACCCCAAGATCCGCCAGCACGTCGAATTCCGAGAGGAGCGCTAAACACATGGCTAAGAAGTCCAAGATTGCTCGCAACGAGCAGCGCAAGGTCATCGTTGAGCGTTACGCTGCAAAGCGCCTCGAGCTGAAGAAGACCCTGGTTGACCCGAACGCGACTGACGAAGCACGCGAAGCTGCACGCCTCGGCCTGCAGAAGCTGCCCCGCAACGCCTCCCCGATCCGTCTGCGTAACCGCGACATCATCGACGGCCGTCCGCGCGGTACCTTCCAGAAGTTCGGTATCTCCCGTGTTCGCTTCCGCGACATGGCTCACCGCGGAGAGCTCCCGGGCATCACCAAGTCTTCCTGGTAATCCAGCACCGCTGATTCCAGCTGCTTGAGGAGGGCCGGCAACCACATTGGTTGCCGGCCCTCCTTTGCGTTAAACACGCCTGCCTTGCTTTCATCGGCTTCTTTGTTGGCTCCCGGTTGACGGGGTGACGCACCGCATAGAGCGGAATTACGACGGCGGACGGCGCCTTTTCGGTGCCCGCGCCTCGTTCGCCGCGAATTATCGCGGTTTTAGTGCAGTGTCCGGCCGATTTGCGGTTGGGTTCGGGGCCGTGTAATGTTCTTCGAGTCGCCGCCGCTGAAGCGGAAAGATAGCGACCGACCCCCTTTCAAATGGCCTGGAAAATGGTGCGCTTAGCGGTGTGCTGTGGACGGGTTGGGGACCTTCCTGCAAGCGGAAATCCGCGGTAACGCTGATTTGCAAAGCTTCGCCGGGTCAGGTAAGTTTGAAAAGTTGCTCCGGAGCGATCCTGAATGTTTGGTTTGGGTGGTGCCGGGTGTGTCTGTTGTTTGAGAACTCAATAGTGTGCCAAGTTTGTTGATACCGATTTTTTTATGAATTGGTTGAATTGCCGGGCCATGTCACCCCCGTGGTGTGGTCTGGTGTTTTTGGCTGGTTTCAAATTTTGTGCAGCCTGGTTCCGCGTTATTTCCGTGGGGCCTGGTTGTGTCTGTTTGTTTTCAACGGAGAGTTTGATCCTGGCTCAGGATGAACGCTGGCGGCGTGCTTAACACATGCAAGTCGAACGATGATCCGGTGCTTGCGCCGGGGATTAGTGGCGAACGGGTGAGTAACACGTGAGTAACCTGCCCTTGACTCTGGGATAAGCCTGGGAAACTGGGTCTAATACCGGATATGACTCCTCATCGCATGGTGGGGGTGGAAAGCTTTTGTGGTTTTGGATGGACTCGCGGCCTATCAGCTTGTTGGTGAGGTAATGGCTCACCAAGGCGACGACGGGTAGCCGGCCTGAGAGGGTGACCGGCCACACTGGGACTGAGACACGGCCCAGACTCCTACGGGAGGCAGCAGTGGGGAATATTGCACAATGGGCGGAAGCCTGATGCAGCGACGCCGCGTGAGGGATGACGGCCTTCGGGTTGTAAACCTCTTTCAGTAGGGAAGAAGCGAAAGTGACGGTACCTGCAGAAGAAGCGCCGGCTAACTACGTGCCAGCAGCCGCGGTAATACGTAGGGCGCAAGCGTTATCCGGAATTATTGGGCGTAAAGAGCTCGTAGGCGGTTTGTCGCGTCTGCCGTGAAAGTCCGGGGCTCAACTCCGGATCTGCGGTGGGTACGGGCAGACTAGAGTGATGTAGGGGAGACTGGAATTCCTGGTGTAGCGGTGAAATGCGCAGATATCAGGAGGAACACCGATGGCGAAGGCAGGTCTCTGGGCATTAACTGACGCTGAGGAGCGAAAGCATGGGGAGCGAACAGGATTAGATACCCTGGTAGTCCATGCCGTAAACGTTGGGCACTAGGTGTGGGGGACATTCCACGTTTTCCGCGCCGTAGCTAACGCATTAAGTGCCCCGCCTGGGGAGTACGGCCGCAAGGCTAAAACTCAAAGGAATTGACGGGGGCCCGCACAAGCGGCGGAGCATGCGGATTAATTCGATGCAACGCGAAGAACCTTACCAAGGCTTGACATGGACCGGACCGCCGCAGAAATGTGGTTTCTCCTTTTGGGGCCGGTTCACAGGTGGTGCATGGTTGTCGTCAGCTCGTGTCGTGAGATGTTGGGTTAAGTCCCGCAACGAGCGCAACCCTCGTTCCATGTTGCCAGCACGTAGTGGTGGGGACTCATGGGAGACTGCCGGGGTCAACTCGGAGGAAGGTGGGGACGACGTCAAATCATCATGCCCCTTATGTCTTGGGCTTCACGCATGCTACAATGGCCGGTACAAAGGGTTGCGATACTGTGAGGTGGAGCTAATCCCAAAAAGCCGGTCTCAGTTCGGATTGGGGTCTGCAACTCGACCCCATGAAGTCGGAGTCGCTAGTAATCGCAGATCAGCAACGCTGCGGTGAATACGTTCCCGGGCCTTGTACACACCGCCCGTCAAGTCACGAAAGTTGGTAACACCCGAAGCCGGTGGCCTAACCCCTTGTGGGAGGGAGCCGTCGAAGGTGGGACTGGCGATTGGGACTAAGTCGTAACAAGGTAGCCGTACCGGAAGGTGCGGCTGGATCACCTCCTTTCTAAGGAGCACCTACAACACTGTTTCCTGGACGTATGTGCCGGGGGTGGGTGTTGTCAGGAGTAAAGGCCCGCAGCACAAACGGATGTTTTGTGGCGGGTGCTCATGGGTGGAATATCAACGGATAGCGGCTGCGTGGTTTTTGTCCTGGTTCAGTACGGTCGGGTTCCCTTTGGGGGGTCTGTCCTGGAACGGCGGGGGCGGGGGTTGCGTGGTTTAGTGTTTGGCACACTGTTGGGTCCTGAGGCAACAGGACCGGGGAGGGTAACTCTTTTCCGGGACGTTTGTTTCTGGTTTCCTGGCTGCACCGATCACACGGTTGTCTGCGCTGTTGGCGCGGGGTGTGTGGGGTGTGTGGTACGGGGTTGTTGTTTGAGAACTACATAGTGGACGCGAGCATCTTTTATAAGAAGCAATTTCCAAGATATTTGAACCTGGATCTGGCTGCGCTGGTGGTGCCCTTTGGGGTGTTGTTGGTGTGGTTGGTTTCTGTGGTTCTCTCGAGAAAATGTTTTTGATCTTTTGTGGTCAAGTTTTTAAGAGCACACGGTGGATGCCTTGGCATTAGGAGCCGAAGAAGGACGTAGGAATCTGCGATAAGCCTGGGGGAGTCGATAACCGGACTGTGATCCCAGGGTGTCCGAATGGGGAAACCCCGCCAGACGCGCGAGTGATCTGGTGACCCGCATCTGAACACATAGGGTGCGTGGAGGGAACGCGGGGAAGTGAAACATCTCAGTACCCGCAGGAAGAGAAAACAACAGTGATTCCGTTAGTAGTGGCGAGCGAACGCGGATCAGGCTAAACCGTTTCCATGTGTGATAGCCGGCGGGCGTTGCATGGGCGGGGTTGTGGGACTTGTTGTCCTGGTTCTGCCGGACCGGGGAGGTGTGAGTGCTGGTATAGGTGAACGGTCTTGAAAGGCCGGCCGTAGAGGGTGTGAGCCCCGTAACCGTAATGCTGTGCGCCGCCTTTGATGAGTATCCCAAGTAGCACGGGGCCCGAGAAATCCCGTGTGAATCTGTCAGGACCACCTGATAAGCCTAAATACTCCCTAATGACCGATAGCGGACCAGTACCGTGAGGGAAAGGTGAAAAGTACCCGGGAGGGGAGTGAAACAGTACCTGAAACCGTGTGCTTACAATCCGTCGGAGCAGCCTTGTAGTTGTGACGGCGTGCCTTTTGAAGAATGAGCCTGCGAGTTAGTGTTACGTCGCGAGGTTAACCCGTGTGGGGAAGCCGTAGCGAAAGCGAGTCTGAACAGGGCGTTGCAGTGGCGTGATCTAGACCCGAAGCGAAGTGATCTACCCATGGCCAGGTTGAAGCGACGGTAAGACGTCGTGGAGGACCGAACCCACTTCAGTTGAAAATGGAGGGGATGAGCTGTGGGTAGGGGTGAAAGGCCAATCAAACTTCGTGATAGCTGGTTCTCCCCGAAATGCATTTAGGTGCAGCGTTGCGTGTTTCTTTCCGGAGGTAGAGCTACTGGATGGCTAATGGGCCCTACAAGGTTACTGACGTCAGCCAAACTCCGAATGCCGGTAAGTGAGAGCGCAGCAGTGAGACTGTGGGGGATAAGCTTCATAGTCGAGAGGGAAACAGCCCAGACCACCAACTAAGGCCCCTAAGCGTGTGCTAAGTGGGAAAGGATGTGGAGTTGCGAAGACAACCAGGAGGTTGGCTTAGAAGCAGCCATCCTTAAAAGAGTGCGTAATAGCTCACTGGTCAAGTGATTCCGCGCCGACAATGTAGCGGGGCTCAAGTACACCGCCGAAGTTGTGGCATTCACATATTTTCCAAGCCTTTGTGGTTCAGGAGTGTGGATGGGTAGGGGAGCGTCGTGTGGGCGGTGAAGTCGCGGTGTAAACCAGCGGTGGAGCCTACACGAGTGAGAATGCAGGCATGAGTAGCGAAAGACGGGTGAGAAACCCGTCCGCCGGATGATCAAGGGTTCCAGGGTCAAGCTAATCTGCCCTGGGTAAGTCGGGACCTAAGGCGAGGCCGACAGGCGTAGTCGATGGACAACGGGTTGATATTCCCGTACCGGCGAAAAACCGCCCATGTTGAACAGGGGATACTAACCGCCCGAAACCTGCCCGACGCCCCTTGTGGGTGAAGGGTTTTGGTGGAGCGCGGGACCTGATCCTGGGAGGCAAGCGTATTAACAGGTGTGACGCAGGAAGGTAGCCGAGCCGGGCGATGGTTGTCCCGGTCCAAGGATGTAGGGCGAACGGTAGGCAAATCCGCTGTTCATGTGCCTGAGATCTGACGGGACTCCCGTAAAGGGGGGATTCGGTGATCCTGATGCTGCCTAGAAAAGCATCGGCGCGAGGTTTTAGCCGCCCGTACCCCAAACCGACACAGGTGATCAGGTAGAGAATACTAAGGCGATCGAGAGAATTATGGTTAAGGAACTCGGCAAAATGCCCCCGTAACTTCGGGAGAAGGGGGGCCCCAACCTTGAACACCACTTGCTGGTGGGAGGGGATCGGGGCCGCAGAGACCAGGGGAAGCGACTGTTTACTAAAAACACAGGTCCGTGCGAAGTCGCAAGACGATGTATACGGACTGACTCCTGCCCGGTGCTGGAAGGT
The DNA here is from genome assembly GCF_046536215.2 of Arthrobacter globiformis. Taxonomy (GTDB): domain Bacteria; phylum Actinomycetota; class Actinomycetes; order Actinomycetales; family Micrococcaceae; genus Arthrobacter; species Arthrobacter globiformis_E. Next base: position 3,359,111 of record NZ_CM143421.1, read on the forward strand.
TAAGAGGACCGGTTAGCCTCACGGCGAAGCTGAGAATTTAAGCCCCAGTAAACGGCGGTGGTAACTATAACCATCCTAAGGTAGCGAAATTCCTTGTCGGGTAAGTTCCGACCTGCACGAATGGAGTAACGACTTCCCCGCTGTCTCAACCATAAACTCGGCGAAATTGCAGTACGAGTAAAGATGCTCGTTACGCGCAGCAGGACGGAAAGACCCCGAGACCTTTACTATAGTTTGGTATTGGTGTTCGGAGTGGCTTGTGTAGGATAGGTGGGAGACGTTGAAGCCCGGACGCCAGTTCGGGTGGAGTCATCGTTGAAATACCACTCTGGTCACTTTGGACATCTAACTTCGGCCCGTAATCCGGGTCAGGGACAGTGCCTGATGGGTAGTTTAACTGGGGCGGTTGCCTCCTAAAAAGTAACGGAGGCGCCCAAAGGTTCCCTCAGCCTGGTTGGCAATCAGGTGTCGAGTGTAAGTGCACAAGGGAGCTTGACTGTGAGAGAGACATCTCGAGCAGGGACGAAAGTCGGGACTAGTGATCCGGCGGTACATTGTGGAATGGCCGTCGCTCAACGGATAAAAGGTACCTCGGGGATAACAGGCTGATCTTGCCCAAGAGTCCATATCGACGGCATGGTTTGGCACCTCGATGTCGGCTCGTCGCATCCTGGGGCTGGAGTAGGTCCCAAGGGTTGGGCTGTTCGCCCATTAAAGCGGTACGCGAGCTGGGTTTAGAACGTCGTGAGACAGTTCGGTCCCTATCCGCTGCGCGCGCAGGAAATTTGAGAAGGGCTGTCCTTAGTACGAGAGGACCGGGACGGACGAACCTCTGGTGTGTCAGTTGTACTGCCAAGTGCACCGCTGATTAGCTACGTTCGGATGGGATAACCGCTGAAAGCATCTAAGCGGGAAGCTCGCTTCGAGATGAGATTTCCATACACCTTGTGTGTGAGAGGCCCCCAGCCAGACCACTGGGTTGATAGGCCGGATGTGGAAGCGAGGACTAACGACTCGTGAAGCTGACCGGTACTAATAGGCCAACAACTTACACCACACAAGAATCAATGCATGCTTGCGTCCACTATGTGGTTCCCAACCAACAAACCCGCCCACGGGTTTCACGGGAACCAAGATAACTGAATACAACACCACAGTTGTAACACCACAGATTTCCCACACCAGGGCCCATCGCCCCACGGTGCCGGGAGCAAGGGTTACGGCGGTCATAGCGTGGGGGAAACGCCCGGTCCCATTCCGAACCCGGAAGCTAAGACCCACAGCGCCGATGGTACTGCACCCGGGAGGGTGTGGGAGAGTAGGTCACCGCCGGACAACCATTAGAGAAAAAACGGTCGAGAGCCCCAACCACACGGTCGGGGCTCTCCCGCATTTAAACCCTCCTTCACCGGCCTCGGGCCCCGACATCCGCGTCGGGGCCCGAGCCCGTTTAAGGGCCGTGCCCGCCGGACGTTTCCGGCTCGGGCAGGTAACTGCCCGCCGGGGCGCCACTTCCGGCCGCGGCGCGAATAAGCGGCTGTGGCGCCAGCAACCGGCCGTGCCGGCAGCTGGGCCGGTGGTACCGCGGATCCCGTTCTGCAGATCCTTCGTCCCCCATGTCCTGCGCCGCACTCCAGGCCGGGCCGGGTGGCGGCGGCTGTTCCTGCCCGTGACCCCAGGTGTTTTGGTCCCGCGCCGGTCCCGGGTGTTTCGGTGAGGAACTTCACCACAGCAGCTTCCCGGACGTATCGCGCCTGTGGTTTGTGGGTGTGGTTTGTGGAGGCTGGGTTTTGCGGGGACATGGTGCCGGCCGCCGGCATCGGGCCGGCAGCCGGGAGGTGCGGTTGCACCGGGGGACTCCCGGTGCGTGGGGGCGGACAGGGGCCGGTCCGCGCGGGCCGGCCCGACTGTGACGCGGTCCATAAAACTGATCCGGGCCCTGGGCGGCGCCGTTGACCGCCGTGTACGTCCCAAAAACCCCGGCAATTCAAGGGCTACGCCGCGCGTTCTGCGCGTTTTTGGCCGGGTTGCGGTAGGGGCGGGGTGGGTGTAATGTTTTCCAAGTCGCCGCGAGGGAGACAGCGAAGAGCTGGTAACCGCGGGCGGCCAAACCCCCAAAATCAAGACCAAAATCCAGCGACTCTTTCGGTCGCTTGAGCGTGGTGGGGCTGGTTTTCCTGCCGATGAGAATCCTGAAACACGGATTTGCGTCGGGAAGGGAAACCGGGTAACTTTGAAAAGTTGCTCCGGAGCGATCCTGAATGTTTGGTTTGGGTGGTGCCGGGTGTGTCTGTTGTTTGAGAACTCAATAGTGTGCCAAAGTTTGTTGATACCGATTTTTTATGAATTGGTTGAATTGCCGGGCCATGTCACCCCCGTGGTGTGGTCTGGTGTTTTTGGCTGGTTTCAAATTTTGTGCAGCCTGGTTCCGCGTTATTTCCGTGGGGCCTGGTTGTGTCTGTTTGTTTTCAACGGAGAGTTTGATCCTGGCTCAGGATGAACGCTGGCGGCGTGCTTAACACATGCAAGTCGAACGATGATCCGGTGCTTGCGCCGGGGATTAGTGGCGAACGGGTGAGTAACACGTGAGTAACCTGCCCTTGACTCTGGGATAAGCCTGGGAAACTGGGTCTAATACCGGATATGACTCCTCATCGCATGGTGGGGGTGGAAAGCTTTTGTGGTTTTGGATGGACTCGCGGCCTATCAGCTTGTTGGTGAGGTAATGGCTCACCAAGGCGACGACGGGTAGCCGGCCTGAGAGGGTGACCGGCCACACTGGGACTGAGACACGGCCCAGACTCCTACGGGAGGCAGCAGTGGGGAATATTGCACAATGGGCGGAAGCCTGATGCAGCGACGCCGCGTGAGGGATGACGGCCTTCGGGTTGTAAACCTCTTTCAGTAGGGAAGAAGCGAAAGTGACGGTACCTGCAGAAGAAGCGCCGGCTAACTACGTGCCAGCAGCCGCGGTAATACGTAGGGCGCAAGCGTTATCCGGAATTATTGGGCGTAAAGAGCTCGTAGGCGGTTTGTCGCGTCTGCCGTGAAAGTCCGGGGCTCAACTCCGGATCTGCGGTGGGTACGGGCAGACTAGAGTGATGTAGGGGAGACTGGAATTCCTGGTGTAGCGGTGAAATGCGCAGATATCAGGAGGAACACCGATGGCGAAGGCAGGTCTCTGGGCATTAACTGACGCTGAGGAGCGAAAGCATGGGGAGCGAACAGGATTAGATACCCTGGTAGTCCATGCCGTAAACGTTGGGCACTAGGTGTGGGGGACATTCCACGTTTTCCGCGCCGTAGCTAACGCATTAAGTGCCCCGCCTGGGGAGTACGGCCGCAAGGCTAAAACTCAAAGGAATTGACGGGGGCCCGCACAAGCGGCGGAGCATGCGGATTAATTCGATGCAACGCGAAGAACCTTACCAAGGCTTGACATGGACCGGACCGCCGCAGAAATGTGGTTTCTCCTTTCGGGGCCGGTTCACAGGTGGTGCATGGTTGTCGTCAGCTCGTGTCGTGAGATGTTGGGTTAAGTCCCGCAACGAGCGCAACCCTCGTTCCATGTTGCCAGCACGTAGTGGTGGGGACTCATGGGAGACTGCCGGGGTCAACTCGGAGGAAGGTGGGGACGACGTCAAATCATCATGCCCCTTATGTCTTGGGCTTCACGCATGCTACAATGGCCGGTACAAAGGGTTGCGATACTGTGAGGTGGAGCTAATCCCAAAAAGCCGGTCTCAGTTCGGATTGGGGTCTGCAACTCGACCCCATGAAGTCGGAGTCGCTAGTAATCGCAGATCAGCAACGCTGCGGTGAATACGTTCCCGGGCCTTGTACACACCGCCCGTCAAGTCACGAAAGTTGGTAACACCCGAAGCCGGTGGCCTAACCCCTTGTGGGAGGGAGCCGTCGAAGGTGGGACTGGCGATTGGGACTAAGTCGTAACAAGGTAGCCGTACCGGAAGGTGCGGCTGGATCACCTCCTTTCTAAGGAGCACCTACAACACTGTTTCCTGGACGTATGTGCCGGGGGTGGGTGTTGTCAGGAGTAAAGGCCCGCAGCACAAACGGATGTTTTGTGGCGGGTGCTCATGGGTGGAATATCAACGGATAGCGGCTGCGTGGTTTTTGTCCTGGTTCAGTACGGTCGGGTTCCCTTTGGGGGGTCTGTCCTGGAACGGCGGGGGCGGGGGTTGCGTGGTTTAGTGTTTGGCACACTGTTGGGTCCTGAGGCAACAGGACCGGGGAGGGTAACTCTTTTCCGGGACGTTTGTTTCTGGTTTCCTGGCTGCACCGATCACACGGTTGTCTGCGCTGTTGGCGCGGGGTGTGTGGGGTGTGTGGTACGGGGTTGTTGTTTGAGAACTACATAGTGGACGCGAGCATCTTTTATAAGAAGCAATTTCCAAGATATTTGAACCTGGATCTGGCTGCGCTGGTGGTGCCCTTTGGGGTGTTGTTGGTGTGGTTGGTTTCTGTGGTTCTCTCGAGAAAATGTTTTTGATCTTTTGTGGTCAAGTTTTAAGAGCACACGGTGGATGCCTTGGCATTAGGAGCCGAAGAAGGACGTAGGAATCTGCGATAAGCCTGGGGGAGTCGATAACCGGACTGTGATCCCAGGGTGTCCGAATGGGGAAACCCCGCCAGACGCGCGAGTGATCTGGTGACCCGCATCTGAACACATAGGGTGCGTGGAGGGAACGCGGGGAAGTGAAACATCTCAGTACCCGCAGGAAGAGAAAACAACAGTGATTCCGTTAGTAGTGGCGAGCGAACGCGGATCAGGCTAAACCGTTTCCATGTGTGATAGCCGGCGGGCGTTGCATGGGCGGGGTTGTGGGACTTGTTGTCCTGGTTCTGCCGGACCGGGGAGGTGTGAGTGCTGGTATAGGTGAACGGTCTTGAAAGGCCGGCCGTAGAGGGTGTGAGCCCCGTAACCGTAATGCTGTGCGCCGCCTTTGATGAGTATCCCAAGTAGCACGGGGCCCGAGAAATCCCGTGTGAATCTGTCAGGACCACCTGATAAGCCTAAATACTCCCTAATGACCGATAGCGGACCAGTACCGTGAGGGAAAGGTGAAAAGTACCCCGGGAGGGGAGTGAAACAGTACCTGAAACCGTGTGCTTACAATCCGTCGGAGCAGCCTTGTAGTTGTGACGGCGTGCCTTTTGAAGAATGAGCCTGCGAGTTAGTGTTACGTCGCGAGGTTAACCCGTGTGGGGAAGCCGTAGCGAAAGCGAGTCTGAACAGGGCGTTGCAGTGGCGTGATCTAGACCCGAAGCGAAGTGATCTACCCATGGCCAGGTTGAAGCGACGGTAAGACGTCGTGGAGGACCGAACCCACTTCAGTTGAAAATGGAGGGGATGAGCTGTGGGTAGGGGTGAAAGGCCAATCAAACTTCGTGATAGCTGGTTCTCCCCGAAATGCATTTAGGTGCAGCGTTGCGTGTTTCTTTCCGGAGGTAGAGCTACTGGATGGCTAATGGGCCTACAAGGTTACTGACGTCAGCCAAACTCCGAATGCCGGTAAGTGAGAGCGCAGCAGTGAGACTGTGGGGGATAAGCTTCATAGTCGAGAGGGAAACAGCCCAGACCACCAACTAAGGCCCCTAAGCGTGTGCTAAGTGGGAAAGGATGTGGAGTTGCGAAGACAACCAGGAGGTTGGCTTAGAAGCAGCCATCCTTAAAAGAGTGCGTAATAGCTCACTGGTCAAGTGATTCCGCGCCGACAATGTAGCGGGGCTCAAGTACACCGCCGAAGTTGTGGCATTCACATATTTTCCAAGCCTTTGTGGTTCAGGAGTGTGGATGGGTAGGGGAGCGTCGTGTGGGCGGTGAAGTCGCGGTGTAAACCAGCGGTGGAGCCTACACGAGTGAGAATGCAGGCATGAGTAGCGAAAGACGGGTGAGAAACCCGTCCGCCGGATGATCAAGGGTTCCAGGGTCAAGCTAATCTGCCCTGGGTAAGTCGGGACCTAAGGCGAGGCCGACAGGCGTAGTCGATGGACAACGGGTTGATATTCCCGTACCGGCGAAAAACCGCCCATGTTGAACAGGGGATACTAACCGCCCGAAACCTGCCCGACGCCCCTTGTGGGTGAAGGGTTTTGGTGGAGCGCGGGACCTGATCCTGGGAGGCAAGCGTATTAACAGGTGTGACGCAGGAAGGTAGCCGAGCCGGGCGATGGTTGTCCCGGTCCAAGGATGTAGGGCGAACGGTAGGCAAATCCGCTGTTCATGTGCCTGAGATCTGACGGGACTCCCGTAAAGGGGGGATTCGGTGATCCTATGCTGCCTAGAAAAGCATCGGCGCGAGGTTTTAGCCGCCCGTACCCCAAACCGACACAGGTGATCAGGTAGAGAATACTAAGGCGATCGAGAGAATTATGGTTAAGGAACTCGGCAAAATGCCCCCGTAACTTCGGGAGAAGGGGGGCCCCAACCTTGAACACCACTTGCTGGTGGGAGGGGATCGGGGCCGCAGAGACCAGGGGAAGCGACTGTTTACTAAAAACACAGGTCCGTGCGAAGTCGCAAGACGATGTATACGGACTGACTCCTGCCCGGTGCTGGAAGGTTAACAGGACCGGTTAGCCTCACGGCGAAGCTGAGAATTTCAAGCCCCAGTAAACGGCGGTGGTAACTATAACCATCCTAAGGTAGCGAAATTCCTTGTCGGGTAAGTTCCGACCTGCACGAATGGAGTAACGACTTCCCCGCTGTCTCAACCATAAACTCGGCGAAATTGCAGTACGAGTAAAGATGCTCGTTACGCGCAGCAGGACGGAAAGACCCGAGACCTTTACTATAGTTTGGTATTGGTGTTCGGAGTGGCTTGTGTAGGATAGGTGGGAGACGTTGAAGCCCGGACGCCAGTTCGGGTGGAGTCATCGTTGAAATACCACTCTGGTCACTTTGGACATCTAACTTCGGCCCGTAATCCGGGTCAGGGACAGTGCCTGATGGGTAGTTTAACTGGGGCGGTTGCCTCCTAAAAAGTAACGGAGGCGCCCAAAGGTTCCCTCAGCCTGGTTGGCAATCAGGTGTCGAGTGTAAGTGCACAAGGGAGCTTGACTGTGAGAGAGACATCTCGAGCAGGGACGAAAGTCGGGACTAGTGATCCGGCGGTACATTGTGGAATGGCCGTCGCTCAACGGATAAAAGGTACCTCGGGGATAACAGGCTGATCTTGCCCAAGAGTCCATATCGACGGCATGGTTTGGCACCTCGATGTCGGCTCGTCGCATCCTGGGGCTGGAGTAGGTCCCAAGGGTTGGGCTGTTCGCCCATTAAAGCGGTACGCGAGCTGGGTTTAGAACGTCGTGAGACAGTTCGGTCCCTATCCGCTGCGCGCGCAGGAAATTTGAGAAGGGCTGTCCTTAGTACGAGAGGACCGGGACGGACGAACCTCTGGTGTGTCAGTTGTACTGCCAAGTGCACCGCTGATTAGCTACGTTCGGATGGGATAACCGCTGAAAGCATCTAAGCGGGAAGCTCGCTTCGAGATGAGATTTCCATACACCTTGTGTGTGAGAGGCCCCCAGCCAGACCACTGGGTTGATAGGCCGGATGTGGAAGCGAGGACTAACGACTCGTGAAGCTGACCGGTACTAATAGGCCAACAACTTACACCACACAAGAATCAATGCATGCTTGCGTCCACTATGTGGTTCCCAACCAACAAACCCGCCCACGGGTTTCACGGGAACCAAGATAACTGAATACAACACCACAGTTGTAACACCACAGATTTCCCACACCAGGGCCCATCGCCCCACGGTGCCGGGAGCAAGGGTTACGGCGGTCATAGCGTGGGGGAAACGCCCGGTCCCATTCCGAACCCGGAAGCTAAGACCCACAGCGCCGATGGTACTGCACCCGGGAGGGTGTGGGAGAGTAGGTCACCGCCGGACAACCATTAGAGAAAAAACGGTCGAGAGCCCCAACCACACGGTCGGGGCTCTCCCGCATTTAAACCCTCCTTCACCGGCCTCGGGCCCCGACATCCGCGTCGGGGCCCGAGCCCGTTTAAGGGCCGTGCCCGCCGGACGTTTCCGGCTCGGGCAGGTAACTGCCCGCCGGGGCGCCACTTCCGGCCGCGGCGCGAATAAGCGGCTGTGGCGCCAGCAACCGGCCGTGCCGGCAGCTGGGCCGGTGGTACCGCGGATCCCGTTCTGCAGATCCTTCGTCCCCCATGTCCTGCGCCGCACTCCAGGCCGGGCCGGGTGGCGGCGGCTGTTCCTGCCCGTGACCCCAGGTGTTTTGGTCCCGCGCCGGTCCCGGGTGTTTCGGTGAGGAACTTCACCACAGCAGCTTCCCGGACGTATCGCGCCTGTGGTTTGTGGGTGTGGTTTGTGGAGGCTGGGTTTTGCGGGGACATGGTGCCGGCCGCCGGCATCGGGCCGGCAGCCGGGAGGTGCGGTTGCACCGGGGGACTCCCGGTGCGTGGGGGCGGACAGGGGCCGGTCCGCGCGGGCCGGCCCGACTGTGACGCGGTCCATAAAACTGATCCGGGCCCTGGGCGGCGCCGTTGACCGCCGTGTACGTCCCAAAAACCCCGGCAATTCAAGGGCTACGCCGCGCGTTCTGCGCGTTTTTGGCCGGGTTGCGGTAGGGGCGGGGTGGGTGTAATGTTTTCCAAGTCGCCGCGAGGGAGACAGCGAAGAGCTGGTAACCGCGGGCGGCCAAACCCCCAAAATCAAGACCAAAATCCAGCGACTCTTTCGGTCGCTTGAGCGTGGTGGGGCTGGTTTTCCTGCCGATGAGAATCCTGAAACACGGATTTGCGTCGGGAAGGGAAACCGGGTAACTTTGAAAAGTTGCTCCGGAGCGATCCTGAATGTTTGGTTTGGGTGGTGCCGGGTGTGTCTGTTGTTTGAGAACTCAATAGTGTGCCAAAGTTTGTTGATACCGATTTTTTATGAATTGGTTGAATTGCCGGGCCATGTCACCCCCGTGGTGTGGTCTGGTGTTTTTGGCTGGTTTCAAATTTTGTGCAGCCTGGTTCCGCGTTATTTCCGTGGGGCCTGGTTGTGTCTGTTTGTTTTCAACGGAGAGTTTGATCCTGGCTCAGGATGAACGCTGGCGGCGTGCTTAACACATGCAAGTCGAACGATGATCCGGTGCTTGCGCCGGGGATTAGTGGCGAACGGGTGAGTAACACGTGAGTAACCTGCCCTTGACTCTGGGATAAGCCTGGGAAACTGGGTCTAATACCGGATATGACTCCTCATCGCATGGTGGGGGGTGGAAAGCTTTTGTGGTTTTGGATGGACTCGCGGCCTATCAGCTTGTTGGTGAGGTAATGGCTCACCAAGGCGACGACGGGTAGCCGGCCTGAGAGGGTGACCGGCCACACTGGGACTGAGACACGGCCCAGACTCCTACGGGAGGCAGCAGTGGGGAATATTGCACAATGGGCGGAAGCCTGATGCAGCGACGCCGCGTGAGGGATGACGGCCTTCGGGTTGTAAACCTCTTTCAGTAGGGAAGAAGCGAAAGTGACGGTACCTGCAGAAGAAGCGCCGGCTAACTACGTGCCAGCAGCCGCGGTAATACGTAGGGCGCAAGCGTTATCCGGAATTATTGGGCGTAAAGAGCTCGTAGGCGGTTTGTCGCGTCTGCCGTGAAAGTCCGGGGCTCAACTCCGGATCTGCGGTGGGTACGGGCAGACTAGAGTGATGTAGGGGAGACTGGAATTCCTGGTGTAGCGGTGAAATGCGCAGATATCAGGAGGAACACCGATGGCGAAGGCAGGTCTCTGGGCATTAACTGACGCTGAGGAGCGAAAGCATGGGGAGCGAACAGGATTAGATACCCTGGTAGTCCATGCCGTAAACGTTGGGCACTAGGTGTGGGGGACATTCCACGTTTTCCGCGCCGTAGCTAACGCATTAAGTGCCCCGCCTGGGGAGTACGGCCGCAAGGCTAAAACTCAAAGGAATTGACGGGGGCCCGCACAAGCGGCGGAGCATGCGGATTAATTCGATGCAACGCGAAGAACCTTACCAAGGCTTGACATGGACCGGACCGCCGCAGAAATGTGGTTTCTCCTTTTGGGGCCGGTTCACAGGTGGTGCATGGTTGTCGTCAGCTCGTGTCGTGAGATGTTGGGTTAAGTCCCGCAACGAGCGCAACCCTCGTTCCATGTTGCCAGCACGTAGTGGTGGGGACTCATGGGAGACTGCCGGGGTCAACTCGGAGGAAGGTGGGGACGACGTCAAATCATCATGCCCCTTATGTCTTGGGCTTCACGCATGCTACAATGGCCGGTACAAAGGGTTGCGATACTGTGAGGTGGAGCTAATCCCAAAAAGCCGGTCTCAGTTCGGATTGGGGTCTGCAACTCGACCCCATGAAGTCGGAGTCGCTAGTAATCGCAGATCAGCAACGCTGCGGTGAATACGTTCCCGGGCCTTGTACACACCGCCCGTCAAGTCACGAAAGTTGGTAACACCCGAAGCCGGTGGCCTAACCCCTTGTGGGAGGGAGCCGTCGAAGGTGGGACTGGCGATTGGGACTAAGTCGTAACAAGGTAGCCGTACCGGAAGGTGCGGCTGGATCACCTCCTTTCTAAGGAGCACCTACAACACTGTTTCCTGGACGTATGTGCCGGGGGTGGGTGTTGTCAGGAGTAAAGGCCCGCAGCACAAACGGATGTTTTGTGGCGGGTGCTCATGGGTGGAATATCAACGGATAGCGGCTGCGTGGTTTTTGTCCTGGTTCAGTACGGTCGGGTTCCCTTTGGGGGGTCTGTCCTGGAACGGCGGGGGCGGGGGTTGCGTGGTTTAGTGTTTGGCACACTGTTGGGTCCTGAGGCAACAGGACCGGGGAGGGTAACTCTTTTCCGGGACGTTTGTTTCTGGTTTCCTGGCTGCACCGATCACACGGTTGTCTGCGCTGTTGGCGCGGGGTGTGTGGGGTGTGTGGTACGGGGTTGTTGTTTGAGAACTACATAGTGGACGCGAGCATCTTTTATAAGAAGCAATTTCCAAGATATTTGAACCTGGATCTGGCTGCGCTGGTGGTGCCCTTTGGGGTGTTGTTGGTGTGGTTGGTTTCTGTGGTTCTCTCGAGAAAATGTTTTTGATCTTTTGTGGTCAAGTTTTAAGAGCACACGGTGGATGCCTTGGCATTAGGAGCCGAAGAAGGACGTAGGAATCTGCGATAAGCCTGGGGGAGTCGATAACCGGACTGTGATCCCAGGGTGTCCGAATGGGGAAACCCCGCCAGACGCGCGAGTGATCTGGTGACCCGCATCTGAACACATAGGGTGCGTGGAGGGAACGCGGGGAAGTGAAACATCTCAGTACCCGCAGGAAGAGAAAACAACAGTGATTCCGTTAGTAGTGGCGAGCGAACGCGGATCAGGCTAAACCGTTTCCATGTGTGATAGCCGGCGGGCGTTGCATGGGCGGGGTTGTGGGACTTGTTGTCCTGGTTCTGCCGGACCGGGGAGGTGTGAGTGCTGGTATAGGTGAACGGTCTTGAAAGGCCGGCCGTAGAGGGTGTGAGCCCCGTAACCGTAATGCTGTGCGCCGCCTTTGATGAGTATCCCAAGTAGCACGGGGCCCGAGAAATCCCGTGTGAATCTGTCAGGACCACCTGATAAGCCTAAATACTCCCTAATGACCGATAGCGGACCAGTACCGTGAGGGAAAGGTGAAAAGTACCCCGGGAGGGGAGTGAAACAGTACCTGAAACCGTGTGCTTACAATCCGTCGGAGCAGCCTTGTAGTTGTGACGGCGTGCCTTTTGAAGAATGAGCCTGCGAGTTAGTGTTACGTCGCGAGGTTAACCCGTGTGGGGAAGCCGTAGCGAAAGCGAGTCTGAACAGGGCGTTGCAGTGGCGTGATCTAGACCCGAAGCGAAGTGATCTACCCATGGCCAGGTTGAAGCGACGGTAAGACGTCGTGGAGGACCGAACCCACTTCAGTTGAAAATGGAGGGGATGAGCTGTGGGTAGGGGTGAAAGGCCAATCAAACTTCGTGATAGCTGGTTCTCCCCGAAATGCATTTAGGTGCAGCGTTGCGTGTTTCTTTCCGGAGGTAGAGCTACTGGATGGCTAATGGGCCCTACAAGGTTACTGACGTCAGCCAAACTCCGAATGCCGGTAAGTGAGAGCGCAGCAGTGAGACTGTGGGGGATAAGCTTCATAGTCGAGAGGGAAACAGCCCAGACCACCAACTAAGGCCCCTAAGCGTGTGCTAAGTGGGAAAGGATGTGGAGTTGCGAAGACAACCAGGAGGTTGGCTTAGAAGCAGCCATCCTTAAAGAGTGCGTAATAGCTCACTGGTCAAGTGATTCCGCGCCGACAATGTAGCGGGGCTCAAGTACACCGCCGAAGTTGTGGCATTCACATATTTTCCAAGCCTTTGTGGTTCAGGAGTGTGGATGGGTAGGGGAGCGTCGTGTGGGCGGTGAAGTCGCGGTGTAAACCAGCGGTGGAGCCTACACGAGTGAGAATGCAGGCATGAGTAGCGAAAGACGGGTGAGAAACCCGTCCGCCGGATGATCAAGGGTTCCAGGGTCAAGCTAATCTGCCCTGGGTAAGTCGGGACCTAAGGCGAGGCCGACAGGCGTAGTCGATGGACAACGGGTTGATATTCCCGTACCGGCGAAAAACCGCCCATGTTGAACAGGGGATACTAACCGCCCGAAACCTGCCCGACGCCCCTTGTGGGTGAAGGGTTTTGGTGGAGCGCGGGACCTGATCCTGGGAGGCAAGCGTATTAACAGGTGTGACGCAGGAAGGTAGCCGAGCCGGGCGATGGTTGTCCCGGTCCAAGGATGTAGGGCGAACGGTAGGCAAATCCGCTGTTCATGTGCCTGAGATCTGACGGGACTCCCGTAAAGGGGGGATTCGGTGATCCTATGCTGCCTAGAAAAGCATCGGCGCGAGGTTTTAGCCGCCCGTACCCCAAACCGACACAGGTGATCAGGTAGAGAATACTAAGGCGATCGAGAGAATTATGGTTAGGAACTCGGCAAAATGCCCCCGTAACTTCGGGAGAAGGGGGCCCAACCTTGAACACCACTTGCTGGTGGGAGGGGATCGGGGCCGCAGAGACCAGGGGGAAGCGACTGTTTACTAAAACACAGGTCCGTGCGAAGTCGCAAGACGATGTATACGGACTGACTCCTGCCCGGTGCTGGAAGGTTAAGAGGACCGGTTAGCCTCACGGCGAAGCTGGAATTTAAGCCCCAGTAAACGGCGGTGGTAACTATAACCATCCTAAGGTAGCGAAATTCCTTGTCGGGTAAGTTCCGACCTGCACGAATGGAGTAACGACTTCCCCGCTGTCTCAACCATAAACTCGGCGAAATTGCAGTACGAGTAAAGATGCTCGTTACGCGCAGCAGGACGGAAAGACCCCGAGACCTTTACTATAGTTTGGTATTGGTGTTCGGAGTGGCTTGTGTAGGATAGGTGGGAGACGTTGAAGCCCGGACGCCAGTTCGGGTGGAGTCATCGTTGAAATACCACTCTGGTCACTTTGGACATCTAACTTCGGCCCGTAATCCGGGTCAGGGACAGTGCCTGATGGGTAGTTTAACTGGGGCGGTTGCCTCCTAAAAAGTAACGGAGGCGCCCAAAGGTTCCCTCAGCCTGGTTGGCAATCAGGTGTCGAGTGTAAGTGCACAAGGGAGCTTGACTGTGAGAGAGACATCTCGAGCAGGGACGAAAGTCGGGACTAGTGATCCGGCGGTACATTGTGGAATGGCCGTCGCTCAACGGATAAAAGGTACCTCGGGGATAACAGGCTGATCTTGCCCAAGAGTCCATATCGACGGCATGGTTTGGCACCTCGATGTCGGCTCGTCGCATCCTGGGGCTGGAGTAGGTCCCAAGGGTTGGGCTGTTCGCCCATTAAAGCGGTACGCGAGCTGGGTTTAGAACGTCGTGAGACAGTTCGGTCCCTATCCGCTGCGCGCGCAGGAAATTTGAGAAGGGCTGTCCTTAGTACGAGAGGACCGGGACGGACGAACCTCTGGTGTGTCAGTTGTACTGCCAAGTGCACCGCTGATTAGCTACGTTCGGATGGGATAACCGCTGAAAGCATCTAAGCGGGAAGCTCGCTTCGAGATGAGATTTCCATACACCTTGTGTGTGAGAGGCCCCCAGCCAGACCACTGGGTTGATAGGCCGGATGTGGAAGCGAGGACTAACGACTCGTGAAGCTGACCGGTACTAATAGGCCAACAACTTACACCACACAAGAATCAATGCATGCTTGCGTCCACTATGTGGTTCCCAACCAACAAACCCGCCCACGGGTTTCACGGGAACCAAGATAACTGAATACAACACCACAGTTGTAACACCACAGATTTCCCACACCAGGGCCCATCGCCCCACGGTGCCGGGAGCAAGGGTTACGGCGGTCATAGCGTGGGGGAAACGCCCGGTCCCATTCCGAACCCGGAAGCTAAGACCCACAGCGCCGATGGTACTGCACCCGGGAGGGTGTGGGAGAGTAGGTCACCGCCGGACAACCATTAGAGAAAAAACGGTCGAGAGCCCCAACCACACGGTCGGGGCTCTCCCGCATTTAAGCTGACCTGGCATAAGTCATCCGGGGCGGGGCCGCAGCAGCCAGGGACCGGTGTCTCGTCAACCATCAGGCGCCAATGGCCAGCGAGGAACCCTGATGGAGGCCCCATTCGACTGGAAATCCTCGAAATACCGGTGATTTAGGTCAAAAAGTCGCGGAAACACGCGGAATTTGTCCCCCTCAGGGGTGCAAGCTGGTAAGTTTTCGAACAGTGGCTTGCACGCACGCCGCATGCAGGATCCAGAATCAAAAGCGTCCAGGAGGACATACATGGCTAAGAACCGTAGTGAACTTGTTTCCGAGGTAGCAGGCAAGGCCGGCACCAGCCAGGCAGCCGTCAACTCCGTGCTCGATGCACTGTTCGAGGTTTTCGAATCTTCTGTCGCCGCCGGCGAGAAGATCACCATCCCGGGCTGGCTCGCAGTTGAGCGCACCGACCGTGCAGCCCGCACTGGCCGCAACCCGCAGACCGGCGAGACCATCCAGATCGCCGCAGGCCACAGCGTCAAGCTGACCGCTGGCTCCAAGCTGAAGGCCGCTGTCTCCAAGAAGTAGTCTTTACCCAGCCCAGAGGAGCGGCACCCCGTGCGGGTGCCGCTCCTCTTGCTTTAACCCCGGATCCGGCAAACCCCCGATTCGCCGCCTTGGCGACGGTAGCGGACAATGGATAGGTGCCCTCAGCAGCAAAACCCCTGACTCCGCAACCCGCACCCGATTCGGGCACGCGGGCCACTGACAGTGCCTTCGGCATTCAGCGGACCTGGCAGCTGGCCGGGCTCGGTGCCCTCTTCCTGGGACTGGTGGCCGCGTTGCTCTTCTCCGGTGCCGCAGCCGCCCGCGAGGTTTCCGACCCCGGTGCGCTGGTCCGGTGGGGCCTGCCGGTCAGCAAGGCCATCCACAACGTCTCCCTGGCAACGGTAATCGGCGGGCTCATCTTCGCCGCAGGCATCCTGCCGCACAGACTCGGTGACGCGCGCTCGAAGGACGCCGATGTTCCCGAGCACCCGGCCTTCACCCGCGCCTTGGCCATTGCGGCTGCAGCAGGCGTGGCGTGGACGCTGTCCGCCATCGCCGTCCTGGTGCTGACATACTCCGACGTGGCGGGCCAGGGCATCTCCGGGGATGCCGAATTCACCCGTGCCCTCGTGTACTTCATGACTGACATTGAAACCGGGCGCGCCTGGCTGGCAGTCACGATCATCGCCGCCGTCGTGACAACCGCCCTCTTCGGCGTGCGGTCGCTGACGGGTCTCGCGTTCACGCTGCTGCTGGCGCTGATCGGTCTAATTCCCACCGCCCTGATCGGCCACTCCGCCAGCTCCAGCGACCACGAGGGCGCCATCAACTCGCTGGGCCTGCACCTGGTGGGCGTCAGCGTCTGGGTGGGCGGCATCATCCTGCTCGCCCTCCTCTCCGGCAGCCTCGCGCCTCGAAGCCTGGCCCGCAACGTGGCCCGCAGCGGCCAGGTGTCCCAGCCGGGCGGCCAGGACATCACCGAACCGGTCCTCCGCCGGTTCTCCTCGCTCGCCGGTTTCGCCTTCGCGCTGGTCTTCGCATCCGGTGTCATCAATGCCAGCATCCGCGTGACCAGCTGGACTGCCCTGTTCGACTCGGCCTACGGGCAGCTGATCCTGGCGAAGTCGGCCGCCACACTGGTACTGGGCGGAATCGGCTTCATGCACCGGCAGTGGGTCATCCCGCAGCTGGCCCGGGCCGGGGCGTCCCTGTCCGCACGCCGGGTCCTCTGGCAGCTGATCCTCATCGAACTCCTCATCATGGGCGCCACGTCCGGCATCGCCGTCGCGCTGGGCCGTTCAGCGCCCCCGGAGCCCACCACCTACGCCGCGGATGCATCCCCGGCCTTCATCCTCTCGGGCTACGAGCTGCCGCCGGAACTGACGCCCGAACGCTGGTTCACCGAATGGCGTCTGGACTGGCTCTGGATCGCCGTCGGGATCTTCGGCCTCGTGTCTTACCTCCTGGGCGTGGCCAAGGTCCGCGCACGAGGCGACAAGTGGGCCTGGTTCCGCACCACGAACTGGATCATCGGCGTCCTGGTGCTGACCTACATCACGTCGGGACCGCCGTCGGTATACGGCCGCGTACTGTTCTCGGCGCACATGGTGGACCACATGGCCCTCACCATGGTGGCCCCGATCTTCCTGGTGCTCGGCGCCCCCGTGACGCTGGCGCTCCGGGCGCTTCCGGCGAGGAAGGACGGGTCCCGCGGCCTCCGGGAATGGCTCCTGCTGTTCGTACACTCGAAGTTCTCGCAGGTGGTCACCCACCCGCTGTTCGCGGCGGCCAACTTCGCCGGCTCCATCGTGCTGTTCTACTACTCGGACGCCTTCAGCCTCGCGATGCGGGAACACGTGGGCCACGAGCTGATGAACCTGCACTTTGCCCTGACGGGCTACATCTTCGTGCTCAGTATGATCGGCACCGACCCGCTGCCGCGCCGCGCGCCGTACCCCCTGCGGCTTCTGCTCCTGCTCGCCACCATGGGCTTCCACGCCTTCTTCGGCGTGTCCATCATGGGCGGCACCAACCTGCTGGCCGCGGACTACTTCGGCAACCTAGGCCGCACCTGGGGGGCCTCTGCCCTGCTGGACCAGCAGATGGGCGGCGCCGTGGCCTGGGGCATCGGCGAAGTGCCCACAGTGCTGGTGGCGATCGGCGTCGCCATCATGTGGTCAAGGTCCGACGAACGCGAAACTCGGCGCACCGACCGGGCGGCCGACAGGAATAACGACGCCGATCTCACCGCTTACAACGATATGTTTGCCAAATTGGCTGAACGCGACGCCAAGCTGGCTGAACGCAACTCAAAGCTGGAAGGACGCTGATGAGCGAAACCGTACGCACCCACCTCCGGGTCCGCGCCTCCGAACTGGTGGGCCGCAACTGGCTGAACACCGGTGGCAAGTCCCTGGACCTGGAAGCCCTGCGCGGCAAGATCGTGCTCCTCGACTTCTGGACCTTCTGCTGCATCAACTGCCTCCACGTGCTGGACGAGCTCCGGCCCCTGGAGGAAAAGTACTCCGACGTCCTGGTCACCGTGGGCGTACATTCCCCGAAGTTCGAGCACGAGGCCGATCCTGTCGCGCTGGCCGCCGCCGTGGAGCGCTACGAGATCCACCACCCGGTCCTTGACGACCCCGAGCTGGAAACCTGGAAGGCCTACACGGCCCGCGCCTGGCCCACACTGGTGGTCATCGACCCCGAGGGCTATATCGTGGCGCACCTGTCGGGCGAAGGCCACGCTGACGGCCTGGGCGTGCTCATTCCCGAGCTGATCGCAGAGCACGAGGCCCGCGGCACCCTGCACCGCGGCAGCGGCCCCTATGTGGCCCCGGAGCCGACGTCGGGAACCCTGCGGTTCCCGGGCAAGGCCCTCTACCTTCCGTCCGGCCGGGGTTCAGCGTCCGACGCCGGTGCTGCCGCCAGCACCGCGTCCGACGCCGGCACTTGGCTGGTCACCGACACCGGCCATCACCGCGTTCTGGAGCTCGGCACCGACTTCCACACCGTGCTAAACACGTACGGTTCCGGGGAGAAGGGGCACGCCGACGGTGCCGCCGGCACCGCCCGGTTCAACGAACCCCAGGGTCTTGTCCTGCTGCCGGAAGACGTGGCAGCGAAGACGGGCTACGACGTCGTAATTGCCGACTCCGTCAACCACCGCCTGCGGGGACTGTCGCTCGCAGACGGAACCGTCACCACCCTGGTCGGGAGCGGCGTGCAGCGGCTCCTTGAGACCGGCCCCGCCCGCGTGGACGAGGACGCGGCCGGCTTCACCGGACGGCTGGGCGACCACCCACTGGATGTTGCCCTCAGCTCGCCGTGGGACGTCGTCTGGTCCAGCAAGCTGAACGCCGTGGTGATCGCCATGGCCGGCGTGCACCAGATCTTCAGCTACGAACCGCTCACCGGGGATGTCTCGATCGTTGCCGGCAACGGGCTGGAAGGCCTGCTCGACGGCGCCGCCCACGAGTCATGGTTCGCGCAGCCGTCCGGTGTGGCCGAGGACGCCGACGGAAACATCTGGGTGGCCGACTCCGAGACCTCCGCCCTGCGCAAGCTGGTGATCGACGACGACGGAACCGTCACCGTTGAATCCGCCGTGGGTAAGGGACTCTTCGACTTCGGCTTCCGTGACGGCGAGGCGTCCGAGGCGCGCCTGCAGCACCCGCTGGGCGTCACCGTGCTGCCGGACGGCTCCGTGGCGATCGCCGACACCTACAACGGTGCTGTGCGCCGCTACGACCCGGCCGCCGGAACCGTGTCCACGCTGGCGCGGGGCCTGGCCGAGCCGTCCGACGTGATCGTCGACCATACCCACACGGCCGGCTCCGAGCCGCTGCTGGTGGTGGTCGAGGCGAACAAGCACCAGCTCGTGTACGTGCCCATCCCCAAGGAAGCGCAGCAGGTGGACGAGGGTGCCGCCCAGACGCACCGGCCCAAGAGCCCTGTGGCGCCGGGCCTGCTGGAGCTTACGGTCCGCTTCACGGCGCCCACCGGCCAGAAGCTCGATGACCGCTGGGGCGACCCCACCCAGCTGAAGATCTCCTCCACCCCGCCTGAGCTGCTGGTGTCCGGCGGCGGGACCTCCGTGGGCCTGCTCCGTACGCTCGAGCTGGCCTCCGACGTTCCGGAGGGCGTGCTGCACATTACGGCCCGTGCAGCTGCCTGCGACGGCCCGGAAACCGAGGACGGCGAGATCCCGGACCACGCCGCGTGCCACCTCTACCAGCAGGACTGGGGCATCCCCGTGGTGCTGCAGGCCGACGGCGACACGGATCTGGTGCTGGACCTCCGCGGCATGGACTGAGGTCCCCCTAAGGCTCCGCACGGCTGAAGCGGCCCGGTTTTCCGCCCTTGTGACGCGAAAGCCGGGCCGCCGTCGTTGGATCGGGTCCAAAACTGGGCCTGCCCGGCCACCGGGGAACAGCGGTTGTTCACATAGAACATATAACGCCGCACACGGGGGCCCTGCGGCAGGCAGGGTGGAGGTGTGGATCCCGCGTACATCATCAAATCCGCTGGCGGAGTGCTGCTGACGCGGGACGTGCTGGCCAGGGGTGCCTCAGAGGTAAGTATTCGCCGTGCAGTCCGGGGCGGTGCGGTCTTGCGGCTTGAGCGCGGGCTGCTTGCCGTGGCCGGAGCGGACCCTGAACTGGTGGCGGCGGGACGTGTGCGTGGCCTCCTGACTTGCATTTCAGCCGCTCCGAGGTTCGGTCTGTGGCAGCTCCGTCCGGCAACGCAGCCCCATTACTGGCACAGCAACGGCCGGGCAGCAGACGGTTGCGTCAGTCACCGACTTGCCCTGACGCAACCGAGACGCCACGGAACCGTCGCCCCGCTACCAGACGTTCTGCTCCAATCCCTGCTCTGCCTGCCGCCTCTGGAATCGCTGGTGATGGTGGAGTGCGCATACAACCGCGGAGACATCGACCCCACATTTTTGCGCGGGCATCTCACCGGTAACCGCTGCGGGAAGGCCAGGGACGTACTGGCAAGGGTGGAACGGGGCTCCGATTCACTCTTGGAGACTCTGGCCCGCGTTCTGTTCCGTGAGGCGGGGATCGCCACCGAGGCCCAGGTCTGGCTCGATGGGATCGGAACCGTGGACTTCCTGCTGGAAGGCTTCCTCATCGTGGAACTCGACGGAGTCGCCTTCCACCTCGAGTCGCGACAGTTCAAGAAGGACCGGCGGCGGGACAATGCCGCCGCCGTGCGGGGACTGCCGGTCCTTCGCTTCTTCTATGACGACGTCGTTCACGCGCCGGAAGCGATGTTGGCGCAGGTGCGGGAGGTCCTAGCCCGTGGTTCATCACGCTGGCCGCAGCCGGACCAGCCCGGTTTCGGGCCGTACACGCGGTTGCTGAGGCCGTAATGATGGGGGACTGGCCGGTGAAGATGGGCCAGCCCAGCCGACCGCGGAGGGCAGGGCCTAGAAGGTGAGCAGCGGCGTGACCTTGATGGTGTCGCCGTCGATGTCCAAACGGGTTGTGAAGCTGAAGTCGTGCTCCTCGTCCAGCGGCGAGACGGCTCCGGTGAACAGGTCGATCTGCTGGGCGGTGATCTTGGCCTTGCCGTCCAGCGGCGCCACCACCCACTTGCCGTCAAACGGTTCGATGGTGATCTTCGGGTACTCGGTGATGCTCCACTTGATGGTCCCGTCCACCACACGGTTGTTGGTCACGTGGTAGAACGGGCAGTCGGGCTGGAGCCGCTGCTGCTGGCCGGCTTCCGCCGCGCACTTGTCGAGGAATTCCTTGACCCGGGCGGATACCGCCTGGTTCAGCTCGTCCGTTGCATGCGTCAGCAGGTTCAGCGGCGCGGCGGGGGCCTCCCGCCCGGAGACCGTGGCCCGGGTGGGCGGAGCCGCGAAGTACTGGCCGTTGAGGGACGCCTCGTACTCACCCGGGTAGAACACCGAGAAGCTGTTGTGGCCGCCGGGCATGTTCACCGGCACGCCGTTCATTGTTGCCTCGCTGGAGTTGACCACCGTCACGTCCACGGTGGGCAGTGTGGTGGGCACGAAAGACCAT
Organism: Arthrobacter globiformis; assembly: GCF_046536215.2. Taxonomy (GTDB): domain Bacteria; phylum Actinomycetota; class Actinomycetes; order Actinomycetales; family Micrococcaceae; genus Arthrobacter; species Arthrobacter globiformis_E. The sequence continues at coordinate 3,380,228 of NZ_CM143421.1, forward strand.
TTGTGGAAGAACAGCCATTCGGTGCCGGTGCTCTCCAGCAGGAACTCGGTGTGCAGCTGGCTGCCGTCGATGGTGTAGTCCATCGGCACCATCACCCGGTTGCCGCCGCGCGCAACTGCGGCGCCGAGCTTGACGTTCGTGATCCGCGACGCCGACGTCTGCAGGGCCGTTCCGTCGAGCATGGAGGGGTCCGCGTCCGGCACCGACGCGCGGAGCAGGCCCAGCGCCCGCTCGCCTTCGCCGTGCTGCAGGGCCTCAAGATATTCGCGCACGGGCTGCTGCGGACTGGCCACGGAAGAGTTGACCAGATTGACCGAAATGATGGCGCCAACGATGGCAAGCATGAGGCCCAGCAGCCATCCGGCCGCCGTCTTCACCAACGCTTGACTCATTTGCACGCACCCCACGTTACCTGCAACGCCAGGCAACTCTGGAGTAGGGGCGGTCCCCGTGACGCTCAGCCAGGGTGCAGGAATGTCCGACGGCGGGGGCTCACCGGCCGCTTCCGGCGCTGCCTTCCGCTAGCGGCGGCGCCGGGACGAGGTGCCGAAAACGCCCCGCAGGAGCTCCCGGCCCAGCTGCGTTCCCATGGACCGCGCCATGCTTTTCAGGCCGCTGCCAAGGACCCCGCCGAGGGCGCCGGTGATGTCGTCCATCATGCCGCCGGACGGGGGAGCCTGGCGCCTGGCCGGGGGACCGGGCATGCTGTCGGGCTGCCGGGTACTGGGCTGGCTGTGCGGCTGCCTGCTGCTGGGACGGCCGAGGATCTCCTCCTCGATGCACCGGGCTTCGTCGTCGATGGCTGTTGGGTCAGGACTGCTGGGAACGAACACTTCGGGCGACGGCACCGGGGGCTGCCCGGGTGCCGCAGCGCCCGTAGGCGCGCCGGTCTTGCCTGTCAGCTTCTCGTACGCTGAGACGTTGTCCACCGCAGTGCCGTACTTCGCGAGCAGCGCCGATCCCGCCACGGTGCTCCTGACCAGGTCGGGGCTGCTGGGACCCATGACGGATTCCGGTGCCCGCAGCCGGGTGAGGGCGACCGGCGTCGGGGCGCCTCTCTCGCTCATGACCGTGATGACGGCCTCGCCGATGCCCGCGGACGTCAGGGTTTCCTCGAGGTCGTAGTCGCTGACCGGGAATGTGGAGACGGTGGCCTTGAGGGCCTTCGCGTCCTCGGGTGTGAACGCCCGGAGGGCGTGCTGGACGCGGTTGGCCAGCTGCCCGAGGACGTCCGCAGGAACATCCTTCGGGGTCTGCGTGACGAAGAAGATGCCCACGCCCTTGGAGCGGATCAGGCGGACGGTGGTGGTGATGGCCTCCAGGAAGGCCTTGGACGCATCGCTGAAGAGCAGGTGTGCCTCGTCCAGGAAGAACACGAGCTTGGGTTTGTCGAGGTCGCCGGCTTCGGGGAGGTCCTCGAACAGGTCGGCGAGTAGCCACATAAGGAACGTGGAGAAGACCATCGGCTTGGTCTGCAGCGTGGGCAGCTCCAGGCAGCTGATGACACCGCGCCCGTCAGGTGCCGTCCGGAGCAGCTCGGCAGTGTCGAACTCGGGTTCGCCGAAGAACCGCTCCATGCCCTGCGCCTCGAGGGTCACCAGCTCACGGAGGATGACGCCTGCGGTGGCCTTGGACAGGCCGCCCAGTTCCTTGAGCGCCTCCTTGCCCTCGTCGGAGATGAGGAACTGGATGACGGCGCGCAGGTCCTTCAGGTCCACCAGCTCGAGGTTGTTCTTGTCCGCGAAGTGGAACACGAGCTGGAGGCTTGATTCCTGGGTGTCGTTCAGCTCGAGGACGCGGGACAGCAGGATGGGCCCGAACGAGGTAATCGTGGCGCGGACCGGGACGCCGTCGCCGTCCCCGCCGAGGGCCAGGAACTCCACCGGAAACGTCTTCCCGGACCATGCCTGCCCGATGCTCTCGGTTCGCTTGGCCAGCTTGTCGCTGCCGGCGGCAGCCGTGGCGAGCCCGGAGAGGTCGCCCTTGATGTCGGCCAGGAAAACGGGCACGCCGGCTGTTGAGAGCTGCTCGGCCATCATGTGCAGGGTGACGGTCTTGCCCGTGCCGGTGGCGCCCGCCACCAGCCCGTGCCGGTTCATCATGGACAGGGGCAGCCGGACCGGAGCGTCCTTGTGCAGTTCGCCGTCGACGATGGCGGCGCCCAGCTCGATGGTGGCACCCTCGAGGGCATATCCCTTTTGGATGGTGGCTACTTTATCTGCGGTGGACTTGTTGGCCATGCCGCCAGCATAGCGGGAGGTCAATGGGCGGGATATGTGGACAGCGTCACCGGCGCGAAAGAAATAACCCGGGCTCCGCCGTCGTTGTTCCCAACGTGCCGGACCCCCGCGGGCCCGGCAGCCGCAGACCCCGACGAAAGGCCATCCTGCCGTGACTGTTCCCCTCTCCATCCTCGACCTGGCAACCATCGGCAAGGGCCAGACGGCGGCGGAGAGCTTTGCCGGGAGCGTCGCCATGGCACAGCTGGCGGAAAAGCTCGGCTACCGGCGCGTCTGGTACGCCGAGCACCACAACATGTCCTCCATTGCGTCGTCAGCCACGTCTGTGCTGATCGCCCACGTTGCCGCGCACACCCAAAGCATCAGACTGGGCGCCGGCGGGGTCATGCTGCCCAACCATTCCCCGCTCACCATCGCCGAGCAGTTCGGCACGCTCGAGACGCTGCATCCCGGCCGGATCGACCTGGGCCTCGGCCGTGCGCCCGGCAGCGACCAGAACACCATGCGCGCCCTGCGCCGTGACCCGCATTCGGCCGACACCTTTCCGCAGGACGTCCTGGAGCTCCAGGGCTACCTCACCGGGCCTACCCGCGTGCAGGGCGTGGAGGCTACGCCGGGCAGGGGAACCAACGTGCCCCTCTACATCCTGGGCTCCTCCCTGTTTGGGGCCCGGCTCGCCGCCCAGCTGGGGCTGCCGTACGCCTTCGCCTCCCACTTCGCGCCGAATGCGCTGCAGGACGCCGTCGCCGTATACCGCCGGGAGTTCAAGCCGTCGGAGCAGCTGTCCGCGCCGCACGTCATCGCCGGCGTCAACGTGGTGGCTGCCGATGCTGCCTCGGACGCCCAGGAGATCCTGCGCGCCACGATGCGGGCACGCGTCTCCCTGTTCTTCGGCGGCGGCCGGCAATTCACCGACGACGAAGCGGACATGATTCTGGACTCCCCGCAGGGACAGCATGTGTCGCAGATGATGAAGTACTCAGCCGTGGGCACCCCGGACGTCGTGCTGGATTACCTGGACGGCTTTGCCCGGCACGCCGACGCCGACGAGCTCATCGTGGCGCACCAGAGCACCGGAACCGCAGAGCGGCTGCGCTCGGTGGAGCTCCTTGCAGAGGTAGCCGGCCTGGTGAGCGTCTGAGCCAAGGCCCCAATTTTCAACTGATATCTGTTGACTCCGCCGGAGGCGGAACCTAGCTTTAAGGGCGCAAGGGTCTCAAATACAAACACTTGTTGCCGGCTGGGTTGAATGTAGCGGTCTCAAATCACTACCGACCCAGGCCGCCATCTTAAATGCCTGGGGAAAAAATTGAAGATCAAGTCCACGGCCGCGGCCGTTCTCACGACCTGCCTAATGGTCAGCGGGCTGATTGCCGGAGCTGCTGCTCCGGCGTCGGCCGCGGGCACCACGTACTATGTCAGCGCCGCCGGCAGTGACAGCAACTCCGGCACGGCCAGCACCTCGGCATGGGAGACGCTGTCAAAGGTCAACCAGGCGGTTCTCAAGCCCGGCGACACGGTCAGGTTCCGCCGCGGCGACACCTTCAGCGGCGGCATCGTCACCGCTCAAAGCGGAACCTCCGCCGCCCCCATCACGCTGAACAGCTACGGCACGGGCAACGCCCCCATCGTCACCGGCGGAAAATCCGGAAACTGCATCAGGATCAACGGCAACTACACCATTCTTGAGGGCTTCCGCGCCGTGACCTGCGGCTACGCCGGAGTCAGCGTCACCGGAGACCGCAATACGGTGCGGAACACCAGCGCCTCGTACAACGCCGTGGGGCTGAAGGTCGGAACCGGCTCCGACTTCGGCAAATACACGGGAAATTCGCTTACCAACAACAACGTGATGAATGTAAATACGCCGGGCAGTAATTGCGGGACATCGGCCGCAGTGAATTGCAGCGATGATTCGGGGGCTTTTGGCGTACTGATTAACGGCAGCGATAACGAGTTTTCCGGCAACACCGTCAGCGGGTCCACCGGCAAGTCCTATGACTACAACCAGGACGGCGGTGCGTTCGAGATCTACAACGGCAACCGGAACAACATTCACCACAATGTGTCGCTGGACAACAACAACTTCTCCGAACTGGGAAAGTCCTCGGGCACGGCGGACGGCAACACGTTCCGGTACAACCTCATCCGCTCAACCTGCGGCGCCAACTGCTCCGAGGCCAAGGGCCTGATTGCCCGCGGAAACGGAACGTCGTTCGGTCCCTCCAACGGCACCGTCTTTGAGTTCAACACGGTCTACCTGACCGGCGCGCAGTCGCAGGCGATCGTGTGCCACGCGACCTGCCCTGCGTCGACGGTCATCCGCGCCAACATCCTGGTGGGCGTCAGGAACTCCCTGTGGATCAACGGTTCCGGCTGGACCGAGAAGCAGAATGTCCTGAACGGCCCCGTCAACGTCACCCCGAACAGCACGTCGACGACGGCGCCGGTCCGGTTCGCGAGTGCTCCGGCGGACCTGCGCCTGACGGGCACCAGTCCTGCCATCGACAGGGCCGGCACCACGACCTACACGGTGGACCTTCTGAAGGCCCCCGCCGTGCAGAACGGGGACTGCGCCGGAACGGCCGCTGCTGATGCCGGGGCCTACGAATACGATTCGCCCAACTGCTGACCGGCGGCGCGCAAGGGCAGGGCCCGCAAAGTAACACGAACGCAATAACCGGGATATTCAGGGGAAACGGCTGCGCCGGACACTTTAGGTGTCCAAGTCCGATTGGGGATCATCCGAAGGATTGCCGCGCATGCCCACTCCGCTCAACCAGACGGTGGCCGATTCCGCACTACTGACCAAATCCCTTCCGTTGGGCCTGCTGCGGGCCTTCGTCCAGTCGGAGGCGGCCGACGACGGGCTCACGCCCCAGCTGCTCGGCGAACTGAAGATCCTGGCCCGGACGCCGGGGCTGCTCGTCGCCTGCAATTACGGCGGAACCCTGTGCGCCGCCGAGGGCATCTCCACGGAGACGCTGCCGCTGGGCAGCGCGGCCATCGCCCTCCGGGCCCTGGCAGCCTTGCCCAACACGCACGCTGCGGTCATCTCCGGCCGGTCCCTGCGTGACCTCGCCGCCGTCTCCAGGCTTCCCGCCGAAGTCCACCTGGTGGGCTCGCACGGTGCGGAGTTCGACATGGGGTTCGCGCACGGACTGTCCCTCGCCACCGAGTCGGTGCTGCAGCAGGCCAACCAGGCCCTGCTCGAAGCGGTGGGCGCCTACAAGGGAATCAGCATCGAACGAAAGCCCGTTGCCGTCTCTGTCCACACCCGGTCCGCCGCCCCGGACGTTGTGGCCCGGTGTGCCAGGAAGGCGGAGGAAGTTGCCCGGGCCCTCGGGCTCTTCTTCATTGTGGACGGCTCTGTCCTGGACCTCTCCGTGCTGCAGCCCTCCAAAGCCGATGCCCTGGACCACCTGAGGGCCCGCCTGGGGGTGAGCGCCGCCCTGTACGCCGGGGACGCGGTGAGCGACGAACTGGCCATGGCCACACTCCGCGGTCCGGACATGGGGCTGTGGGTAGGGGACATGCCATCTGAGACCAAACACCGGCTGAAGGATCCGGAATCATTCGCACGTGTGCTCGGCATCCTCTTCGAGCTGCGCCGGGCCTGGCTTTTCGGCGAGGACGCCGTGGGCCTGGAGCGGCATTCCATGATCGGGAACGGCTCCTCCACCGCGTTGGTGACGCCGGAGGCCAAGATCTGCTGGATGAGCCATCCCCTGCCGGACTCGGGCTCGCTCTTTGCCCACATCCTGGGCGGCGACGCCGCCGGGCACTTCTCGGTGGAACCAATCAAGGCATCGCGGGTTCTTGGCCAGCGGTACGTGGACAGCACCATGATCGTGGAAACGCGGTGGGCGGACGTCACCGTCACCGATTATCTTGAGCCCGCCCCGGAAGGCATCACCAGCCTGGTCCGGGTGCTGTCAGGCACCGGGGCGGCCCGGATCGTCTTCGCACCCCGGCCCGACTACGCCAATGCGCCCTTCAGCATGGAGGCCCGCGGCAGCGAGCTCCACGTGGTCGGCACCTCCGACCCCATCATCCTGCTGGCGCCGGACGTCACGTTTGCCATCACTTCGGACGGGCGGCACGCAACAGCCACCGCCGAGGTTAATCTGCAGCACGGACCGGTGGTCCTCAACCTCAGGTGCGGCGATACGGAGCCCCAGCACGCTGACGGGACCGGTGAAGCGGACCGCAGGGCCGCCGTCGCGCATCATTCCCGGCGCTGGGTACAGGGCCTGAGCCTGCCGTCCGTCAAGCCGTCCCTCGTGCGGCGCTCGGCACTGGTGCTGCGCGCGCTGGTCCATGAGCCCACCGGCGCGGTGCTTGCGGCCCCTACCACGTCCCTTCCGGAGGGCATCGGCGGCACCCGCAACTGGGATTACCGCTACTGCTGGCTGCGCGACGGATCCATGACCGTCAACGCCCTGGTGGACCTGGGATCAACGGCGGAGGCCGACGGTTTCCTCAGCTGGCTGACCGGGATCCTGGCGAACGCCCCCGGGCCGGAATGGCTGCATCCGCTGTATTCCGTCACCGGTGCCCCGCTGTCCACGGAGGCCATCATCGAGAGCCTTCCCGGATACGCGGGTTCGCGTCCCGTGCGGATCGGCAACGCCGCGGACCACCAGGTCCAGCTCGATGTCTTTGGCCCGATTGCGGAGCTGATCCACGGGCTGAGCGAGTCCAGACGTTCGCTGGCTGACGGGCACTGGGAGCTGCTGGTCCAGATGGCCAGCGCCGTGCTGGCGCGGTGGCACGAACCGGACCACGGCATCTGGGAGGCGCGGCGCGCGCCGAGGCACCATGTCTACACCAAGGTGATGTGCTGGGTGACCCTGGACCGGGCCCTGCGCGCGGCCGCCCGGCATGGCCGCAGCCCCGACCCTGCCTGGGCGGACACGGCCGCCACCATCCGGGACGAGGTGCTCCGTGAGGGATGGGACCACACCGCCGCGTCCTACACCGTCGCCTACGACAGCCCGGACCTCGACGCCGCTGTGCTGCACATAGGACTGTCCGGACTGCTCGACGTCAGCGACCAGAGATTCCTGGACACCGTCGCGGCCGTGGAGCGGGAACTCCGGGTGGGACCCACGGTTTTCCGGTACAGGTACGACGACGGCCTGCCGGGCCTGGAGGGCGGCTTCCACATCTGCACCACCTGGCTGATCGAGGCGTACGTGGCGGTGGGCCGGATCGCCGACGCCTGGGACCTCTTCGACCAGCTGGTCAACCTGTTTGGCCCCACGGGGCTGCTTCCGGAGGAGTACGATCCGGGCACCGAGACGCATCTGGGGAACCACCCGCAGGCGTATTCACACCTCGGGTTCATCCGCTGCGCCCGGCTCCTGGATGGGCACCAGCGGAGCTGAACCTAAGCTCGGGCGGCAGCGAAGATGGCCGGCGCCGGTCTCTCACCGGTGGCCAGGTCCGCGAGGATCCGGCCCACCACCGGCGTGAACTTGAAACCGTGGCCCGCGAAGCCCGCCCCGATAACCACGGGGCCGATCCGGTCAAGCACGAAGTTGTGGTCCGGGGCGGTGGTGTAGGTGCAGCTGATGTCGGTCATGGCGTCGGCGTCCACGCCGGGCAGCCAGTCCCTCGCGTACTGCTGCAGGGCTGCGCGCTGGCGCGGCTCGGGCAGGTAGGACCGCCGGTCCGGATCCACCACGGGCCCCACTCCGTGCCAGCCCGCCTTGACGCCTTCGCCGGGGGTCAGCATGCCGTACACGGGGGAGTAGAAACCCGCATAGTCCCCGTCCTCGCCCGGGAAGTGGTTGAAGCCCGGCCAGATGGCGCCGTCGTCGGTGATGCCGAAGTGGGCAGGCTGCTCCTGGGTGACGGTCAGCCGCGGGATGGCGACTGAGCCTGCGAGCAGCTTGGAGGTCCAGCCACCTGCGGTGACCACCACCTGCCGGGCGGTGAGCACCTCGGTGCGTCCGCCGTCGTCCACGGTGAGCCGGACGCCGTCGTCGAGTATGTCCAGCCCCACAACCTTCACGCCGTGCCGGATGGCCGCGCCGTTGCCTGCCGCGAGCCGCTGGAACGCCGGAAGGGCGGCCTCGGGGTTGAGCTGGCCGGCGTCGGGCATGTGCAGCACCTGCTGGTCGAAGCGGATGCCGCGCCAGCGCTCGCCGGCTTCGGCGAGCGGGATGAAGTCCGCGCGCAGGCCGGCGCTGCCCAGGGCCGCGTGGATCTCACCGAGGCGGGGGCCGGGGCCGTGATTGACGACGCCGGTGCGCGCCAGCAGTTGCTCGCCGCTCTCGTCTTCGAGTTCGGCCCAGAGTTTCAGCGTTTCGGCCAGCATGGCTATGTACTCGGGCTCGGCGTAGGCAAGGCTCAGGTTCCGGGTGGCGCCGTGCGAGGCACCCTTGTGGTGGCCGGGCGTGAACTGCTCGAGCAGGGTCACGTCCCGGCCGCGGGCGGCCAGCGCCCATGCGGCAGCGGAACCCATGGCTCCGCCTCCGATGATCACGGTGTCCAGGGTGGTGTTCAAGGTTCCTCCAAATCGGGCGGCAGCCGCGGAGCGGTCAGGCACGGGGCTTTGGGATGGGCGGCAGTTATGCCAGAAGCAGGGCCACACCGATCATCGCAGGCACGGCCACGATGGTGGTGATCAGGACGGTGTCCTTCGCGACCGTGAGCCCGGCCTTGTACCGGCTGGCGGCGACAAACACATTCTGCGCGGTGGGCAGGGCGGACGTCACCACCACGGCGAACAGCGCCGGGCCGTCCAGCCCGAGGGCGAAGCGCGCAAAGAGATAGGCGATTGCCGGGTGGACGAAGAGCTTGAAGCCGCTGGCCAGCAGGGCATCGGTCCTCCGGCCGGCGGCCGCCTGCAGCGGCTTCGACCCGTTCAGGCTCATGCCGAAGGCCATCAGCATGGCAGGAATTGCGGCGCCGCCGATCAGGTGGATGGGCTCCAGCAGCAGCGCCGGGACCTGAAATCCCGTTCCCGCGACCAGCAGGCCAAGCGCCGAACCGACGATCATCGGGTTCTTCAGGATCAGCATCACGAACCGCAGCGGCGTGGTCCGGTGCGAGCTCGTGGTGGCATCGAGGGCCATGAGGAACATCGGCGTGAAAAACGCCAGCTGGAAGATCAGCAGGGGAGCGACATGGCTGGCGTCGCCGAGGACGTACACGGCAATCGGGATGCCCAGGTTCGCGGAGTTGGCCAGCGAGGAGCTCATGGACGACATTAGCGATTCCGGAATGCTGCGCTTGAGCAGGAACCTGACGATGACAAAGAACAGTGCCGCGGTGGTGACGGCGCCGACAGCCGCCACGAGCAGCGGGGCGGCGAAAACGTCGCGCAGGCTCGCCCGGCTCAGGGTCTCGAAGAGCAGCGCGGGACTGGCCACGAAGAAGGTCAGCCCGCTCAGGACCTGCCGGGCATTTTCGCCCAGGATCTTGCGCCTGCCCACGAACATGCCCACCAGGATGATGGACCACACCACGAAAAAGCCTGCCAGGACGCCTAGCACGGGGTAGCCGTCGGGGGCAGGCTGAGGCAGGGGGTGGCATCCACCATCCCAGCCTAATCAGATTTATTCAGCCACGGTTCACGTTGTGGCAGGGATCTCGCTGTGAGCCTGGATTAGCTGAGCGCCGCGTTGTTGAGCGCGAACGGCGGCCGCAGCAGCCCCGGGGTGAGACCCTCGGCGGGGTCATTGCCCAGCTGGATGATGCGGTTGTCCTTGTCCACGTGGACAACCTTGGGCTGGTAGGCCTTGGCTTCGTCGGTGGTCATCTGCGCGTAGGTGATCAGAATGACGGTGTCGTTCTCGTGCACCAGGTGGGCTGCCGGGCCGTTGATCCCGATGACGCCGGAGCCGCGCTCGCCCGCGATGGTGTAGGTCTCGAGGCGGGCGCCGTTGGTGACATCCACAATGGCCACGAGCTCGCCGGGCAGGATGTCGGCAGCGTCGAGCAGGTCCAGGTCAACGGTGACCGAACCCACGTAGTGCAGGTCCGCGTGCGTGACAGTGGCCCGGTGGATTTTGGACTTAAACATTGTGCGATTCATAACGTCAACAGTCTAGCGCCGGGGTCAACGCTTGGCTGTGAGCCAGGGAACACCCCGCTACACGGCTTCGCCGCCTGTTGTTGTGGTTGCGGGGGTTGCCGCCGGGGCGCCGGAGGCGTCCGCTCCGGTGTCGATTTCCTGGGCGGCCGCAATGGAGGCGGCAGTGGAGGCAAGGATCTCCCGGGCCGCGAGGATGGCGGGCCGCTGCGCACCGGAGCGCCGCACGGAGGTGAAGACCGTCCGCCTCGGCTTGCCGGGAAGGTCCAGCAGCTTGGCCGTGGTGCCCCGGCCGGTCCACACCAGATCCGGCATCAGGGCGACGGCGTTTCCGGACTCGATCAGGCGGATCTGGGCCTGCAGGTCGGCTGTTTCAAAGCGGACGTCCGGCTCGAAGCCGGCGCTCCGGCAAGCTTGTTCGGCCCAGTGCCGCGACGCCGCGCCGCGCGGCTCCATCACCCAGGGCATTTCCGCGGTGTCTGCGAGTGACTCGACGTTCGCCCTGCCCGGGGCGGGCGGCGGCACTGCGAGGCGGATGGCGTCCCCGGTGAGACGTACACGGTCCAGTTCGGGGTAGCGGGGCGCCGCGTGGCCGGGGTACTGCTCGGCGATGACCAGGTCGAAGTCGCGCGCCCACGTCTCATGCAGCGCCGTCTCGGGTTCGCGCTGCGTCATCTCGATCCGGACCTCGGGGTAGGTCGCGGCGAGGCGGGTCAGTGCGTCCGGCATCAGTGCCAGGGCTGCGGACTGGAAGACGGCGATCCGTACCGTGCCCGAGACGGTGGTCAGGGAGGCGGCCAGATCCGCCTCGGCCTGCTCGAGGGTTTCCAGCAGGTGGGCTGTGTGCGCCACGAGAACCTCGGCCTGCGGGGTGAGCTGCACGCGGCGGCCGGTTTTTCTGAGCAGTTCCACCCCCACTTCCTTCTCAAGCAGGGCCAATTGTTGCGAAACTGAGGATGGACTGTACTGCAGGGCTGCTGCCACCTCGGCGAGCGTGCCCCGGATCTTCAGCTCGCGGAGCAGCCTCAATCGGCGGACATCAAGCATGGACTGTTCCTTGGATTGCACAAATGAATAGTCGGACTAATGAATACTGGTTAGAAGTATGCACTTTATCTAATGCAACACTGCTTGCATACTGAACAGATTGAGTTACCCCCATCACAGGGCGAAATGATGGGGCCGCACCTACGCAGGAGTCCCGATGAGTACAACAGATCCCTCGCAGTCAATCCTGAGGCGCAAGCCCATTGACGACATCGAAGTAGAGAACAAGCACAGCGGCCTATTCAAGTCCCTCGGGCTGTGGCAGTTGACCGCCATCGGCGTCGGCGGCATCATCGGCGTCGGCATCTTTTCGCTGGCAGGCCTTGTGGCGCACGGCAGCGCGGACACCCCCGGCGTCGGCCCCGCGGTGCTGATTTCCTTCCTGATTGCGGGCCTGGCCTCGGCTGCCGCGGCCCTGTCTTACGCAGAATTCGCCGGCATGATTCCCCGTGCCGGCTCTGCGTACACCTACGGCTACGTGGCCCTGGGCGAAATCATCGGCTGGTTCATCGGCTGGGACCTGCTGCTGGAGTACATCGCGATCGTGGCCGTGGTGGCCATCGGCATCTCCGGCTACTTTGACGCCTTCCTGTCCGGCATCGGGATCCACATGCCCGCCTGGATGACGTCCACCGTGGACGAGGGCAAGGGCGGCATCATCAACATCCCCGCCATCCTCGTCTGTCTGCTGGTCACCTGGATCCTCTCCCGCGGCACCAAGACCTTCGGCCGGTTTGAGCTGATCGCCGTGGCCATCAAGGTTGTCCTGATCCTGTTCATCATCGGGTTGGGCGTCTTCTACATCAACACCCAGAACTTCACCCCGTTCATGCCCAGCGGCTTTGGCCCCGTCGTGGCCGGCTCGGCCACCGTGTTCTTCGCCGTGTTCGGGTACGACGCCATGAGTACCGCGGCTGAAGAGGCAACCGACGGCAAGAAGCACATGCCCAAGGCCATCGTTCTGTCCCTCATCATCGCCATGCTGCTCTACGTAGCCGCCACCCTTGTGCTTACCGGCATGCAGAACTACAAGGACATCGATCCTGCCGCCGGTTTCGCCTCGGCGTTCCAGGGCGTCGGCCTTCCCGTTATCGCCACCATCATCTCGGTGTTCGCCGTGCTGTCCATCCTCACCGTGATGCTCACCTTCCTCCTCGGCGTCACCCGCGTGTGGTTCTCCATGAGCCGCGACGGGCTCCTCCCCGGCTGGTTCTCGAAGACCGACCGGCACGGCACCCCGCAACGCGTGACCTGGATCGGCGGCATTGCCTCGGCGCTGCTGGCCGGCGTGTTCCCGATCAAAGCCGTCGCCGACCTCACCAACATCGGCATCCTCGCCGCGTTCGTGGTGGTGTGTGTTTCCGTGATCATCTTCCGCTACACCAAGCCGGAGGCGCCGCGCACCTTCCGCCTGCCGCTGATGCCCGTGGTTCCCGCCTTCGGTGTCCTCGCCTCAGGATTCCTGATGTTCCAGCTGCACTGGGAGACCTGGCTGCGGTTCCTCATCTGGCTCGTGATCGGCCTGGTCATTTACTTCGGCTACGGCAAGCGGCACTCCCTGATGAACCCGAACAGCCCGCGGCACGGCGAAGCCGTGGAGATGCACACGCCCGTGTAGCCCCTCGCCTTCGGCGCCATAACGACGAACCCTCCCGCACTCAGGTGCGGGAGGGTTCTTCCTTTGGCGGCAGGTACCGACGGAGCGATTGGGGAAAAGCGGCAGGAGCTGAGAGAGCGTTGGATGTAAGGCGGCAGGAGCTGAGAGAACGTTGGATGTAAGGCGGCAGGAGCTGAGAGAGCGTTGGATGTAAGGCGGCAGGAGCTGAGAGAGCGTTGGATGTAAGGCGGCAGGAGCTGAGAGAGCGTTGGATGTAAGGCGGCAGGAGCTGAGAGAGCGTTGGATGTAAGGCGGCAGGAGCTGAGAGAGCGTTTGGGCTCCGCGACGCTCGATCAGATCCTGCAAGGAATTCCCCGACGCTCGATCAGATCCTGCCGGGTTTTTTGAAACGCTTCCTCACGTGTTGCGTCGGCGGCGAAGGGGCGTCGTTTCGGGCGCCGTGAGGCAAATACAGAACGATCGGTATTCCTAATGTGTATTGCTCAGGAAAGATCGCTTTATCTTAAGGGACGCGAGGCTCATACTGATGAATAAGACGATCCAATCGCACTGAAAGAACGAGGAAAGCCATGACCAACACCGCAACGGATCACCGCGTGCAGGCAGGCAAGGGCGCCACTGTATCCGGCGCCGTCGCCACCCCCTCGGCAGGGTCCGACGTCGCTGAAGCGACCGCTCTGGCCACCGACGCAATCGCCCTCGTCCGCCACTGGCTGACCGAAGCCAGCAAGGTTCCCGTGGACGCCTCCGCCGAGCAGCTCGCCGGTGTTCTCAAGGACCCGAACGGCCTGGACTTCACTGTGGGCTTCGTCGACGGCGTGGTCCGTCCCGAGGACCTGCACGTCGCCGCCCGCAACCTCGCCGCCCTCGCCCCGAAGGTTCCCGCCTTCCTGCCCTGGTACATGCGCAGCGCTGTCCAGGTGGGCGGCCGCATGGCCCCGGTCCTGCCGCAGGTCGTCATCCCCGTGGCCCGCAAGGTCCTCCGCGAAATGGTGGGCCACCTCATCGTCGACGCCACCGACACCAAGCTCGGCCCGGCCATCGCCAAGATCCGCAAGGACGGCATCAAGCTCAACGTGAACCTGCTCGGCGAGGCCGTGCTCGGTGAGCACGAGGCGTCCCGCCGGCTCGAGGGAACCCACACCCTGCTGGCCCGCCCGGACGTGGACTACGTCTCCATCAAGGTGTCCTCCACCGTGGCGCCGCACTCAGCCTGGGCATTCGACGAGGCGGTGGAGCACGTCGTCGAGAAGCTCACTCCGCTGTTCGCCCGTGCCGCTTCCTTCCCCAAGCCCAAGTTCATCAACCTGGACATGGAGGAGTACAAGGACCTGGACATGACCATCGCGGTCTTCACCCGAATCCTGGACAAGCCCGAGTTCAAGAACCTGGAAGCCGGCATCGTGCTCCAGGCCTACCTCCCCGACGCCCTCGCCGCCATGATCCGGCTGCAGGAATGGGCAGCCGCCCGCCGCGCAGACGGCGGCGCGGCCATCAAGGTCCGCGTGGTCAAGGGCGCCAACCTTCCCATGGAGCAGGTGGAAGCCTCGCTGCACGACTGGCCGCTGGCCACCTGGGGCACCAAGCTTGACTCGGACATCAACTACAAGCGCGTCATCAACTACGCGCTGCACCCGGACCGGATCAGCAACATCCGGATCGGCGTCGCCGGCCACAACCTGTTCGACATCGCTTTCGCGTGGTTGCTGGCCAAGCAGCGCGGCGTCGAGTCGGGCATCGAATTCGAGATGCTGCTCGGCATGGCGCAGGGCCAGGCCGAAGCCGTCAAGAAGGACGTCGGCTCCCTGCTGCTCTACACACCCGTGGTGCACCCGGCCGAATTCGACGTCGCCATCGCCTACCTGATCCGCCGCCTCGAAGAGGGCGCCAGCCAGGAAAACTTCATGTCCGCCGTCTTCGAGCTCAGCGAGAACGAAGGGCTGTTCGAGCGTGAAAAGCAGCGCTTCCTGTCCTCCCTGGAAGAGCTCGACGACGAGGTGCCGCCGCCCAACCGCCTGCAGAACCGCAGCCACCCAGCAGAGCTGATGCCGCGTACCGGCTTCCAGAACACCCCGGACACCGACCCGTCCCTGCCCGCCAACCGCGACTGGGGCCGGGCCATCCTGGACCGGGTGCCGACGTCGACCCTGGGCAACGCCTCGGTTGAGGCGGCTACCATCAGCGACGCCGACACCCTCAACACCGTGATCGCCACGGCTGTTGAGAAGGGGAAGGCGTGGGGTGCGCTGTCCGGTGCCGAACGCGCCGAGATCCTGCACCGCGCCGGCGACGTCCTCGAGGCCCGCCGCGCGGAGCTGCTCGAGGTCATGGCCAGCGAGACGGGCAAGACCATCGACCAGGGCGACCCCGAGGTCAGCGAGGCCGTGGACTTCGCCCACTACTACGCTGAGTCCGCCCGCAAGCTGGACCAGGTCGACGGCGCCACGTTCGTTCCGGCGAAGCTCACCGTGGTGACCCCGCCGTGGAACTTCCCGGTGGCCATCCCCGCCGGTTCCACGCTCGCGGCGCTCGCCGCGGGCTCCGCCGTCGTGATCAAGCCGGCCAAGCAGGCCCGCCGCAGCGGTGCCGTGATGATCGAGGCTCTGTGGGAGGCAGGCGTTCCGCGTGACGTGCTCACCATGGTGCAGCTGGGTGAACGCGAGCTCGGCCAGCAGCTGATCTCCCACCCGGCTGTGGACCGCGTCATCCTCACCGGCGGCTACGAGACCGCCGAACTGTTCCGGTCGTTCCGCAAGGACCTCCCGCTGCTGGCCGAAACCAGCGGCAAGAACGCCATCATTGTCACCCCCAGCGCTGACCTGGACCTCGCCGCGAAGGATGTTGCCTACTCCGCCTTCGGCCACGCCGGCCAGAAGTGCTCCGCGGCCTCGCTGGTGATCCTGGTGGGTTCGGTGGCCACCTCCAAGCGGTTCCACAACCAGCTGATCGACGCCGTGACCTCCCTGAAGGTGGGCTACCCGCAGGATCCCACCAGCCAGATGGGCCCGATCATTGAGCCGGCGAAGGGCAAGCTGCTCAACGCACTGACCACCCTCGGCGACGGCGAGAACTGGGCGGTTGAGCCCCGCAAGCTCGACGGCACCGGCCGGCTCTGGAGCCCGGGCGTGCGCTACGGCGTCAGGCGCGGCTCCTACTTCCACCTGACCGAATTCTTCGGTCCCGTCCTCGGCGTCATGACCGCGGACACCCTGGAAGAGGCCATCGCCATCCAGAACCAGATCGAGTACGGCCTCACCGCCGGCCTGCACTCCCTCAACACCGACGAACTGGGAGTGTGGCTGGACACGATCCAGGCCGGCAACCTCTACATCAACCGCGGCATCACCGGCGCCATCGTGCAGCGGCAGCCGTTCGGCGGCTGGAAGAAGTCGGCAGTCGGCGCCGGCACCAAGGCGGGCGGGCCCAACTACCTCGCCGGCCTCGGCGACTGGACCAGCGCCGAAAGCACCCAGGGTGCCGCGGCGGGCATCGCCAACCGCAGGGTGCAGCGCCTCCTCGACGCCGTGAAGGGCGAACTCAGCACAGCCGACACCGAAGCGCTGCAGCGGGCGCTGGGCTCCGACGCCCTCGCCTGGGCGGACGAATTCGGCACCGCCAAGGACGTCTCCAACCTCAGCGCCGAGCGGAACATCTTCCGCTACCGTCCGCTGCCGGTCACCGTCCGGCTGTCCGACGGCGAATCCCTCCGTGCGCTCGTCCGGACAGTAGCCGCCGGCGTACTTGCCGGCGCCCCGGTCACCGTTTCGTCCGGCGTCGAACTTCCCGCCCAGCTGCGTGCGGTGCTCACCGGGCTGGACATCCCCGTGACGGTGGAGGACGACGCCGCGTGGCTGGCATCCGCCGGCCGCCTCGCCGCGGCGGACAAGCTGTCCGGCGGACGCATCCGCCTGATCGGCGGCTCCGCTGCCGACCTGGCCGAAGCGACCGGCGGCCGGCCGGACCTGGCCATCTACGCCCACGAGGTGACGGAGGCCGGCCGCATCGAAATGCTGCCGTTCCTGCACGAGCAGGCCGTCAGCATCACGGCCCACCGGTTCGGCACCCCGAACCACCTCTCCGATTCACTGATCTAGGGTCTCGCTGAACCAGCGAGTCTCACCAGACAAAGAGAACGGGCGGGCACCCATAAGGTGCCCGCCCGTTCTCTTTGCCTGTTGCTGCTTAACCCAGATACCAGCCGGGTGGTGCCCACGATGCCGGGACGCTGTGTGCGGAAAAGTCCTCGCAGCGCGTGCAAGTGTACGCGACTTCGCCCAGCTTCCGAACGGTGCCGTCCTGGCGGTGCTTGGGCGGCACGAAGGACTCGAGATAAATGAACTCGTCAGTTCCGCACTTTTCGCAATTGGGCTGGCCGACGTATTCGGCGTCCATGGTCATGGAGTGGCGGGTATAGCGGGGGTTTGCGGCTGTGGTCACGGCGTACCTATCCCGGACACACGGGCTTCATTGCCAAAGCATGTCCGTTTTCGAAACCTGTGTGTTGACAGCCGCTGCATGACCGCAACATTCACAGCATAAGCCAACTGCGAACCGTTATCAATCATTTTCCGGCCGCAGCCCGCCTATACAGGCTTCTTCAGCGTCCTGCCCATGATGGCCTGGGTCAGGGCGTCAATGACCTCCGCGTTCGCCAGCGGGTTCCTGATCAGCGTGAAATCGACGTCCCCCACCGGCGGCAGCTCGAAGCGGCGGGTGATGATTTTCAGGTCCTCCGGCACCAGCGAGGACGGCATCACGGCCACCCCGATCCCGGCGCGGACGGCCGCCAGCACTCCGCTGATCTGCTTGGTGGTGCACGTGATGCGCCAGGTCCTGCCCACGGATTCGAGCGCGTCGATGGCAAGCTTGCGGCTCAGGCTCGGTGCGGGATAGGCGATCAGCGGCACGGGATGGCCAGGTTCCAGGGCGGTCTGTTCGAGGCCCACCCAGGAAAAGGTGTCGTGCTGGACCACGGTGCCGTCCTTGGCGCCGGCCACCCACTTCACGAAGACGAGGTCCAGCTGCCCGGAGTTCAGGCGCTTGTACAGCTGGTCGCTCTGGCCGACCGTGAGCTCGAGGTTGATCTGCGGGTAGATCTGCCGGAACTCGCGCAGGATCCGCGGCAGGCCGGTGATGGCGAGGTCGTCGGCCGTGCCGAAGCGCAGGCGCCCGCGCATGGCCGAACCGGAAAAGTAGCGGGCGGCGGCGTCGTGGGCGGCGAGGATGCTGCGGGCGAAGCCGGCCATGGCGTCGCCGTTGTCCGTCAGGCTGACGTCCCTCGTGTCCCGGCTGATGAGCGTCCGTTTGGCGGCGGCTTCGAGCTTGCGCACGTGCTGGCTGACCGTGGGCTGGGCCAGGCCCAGGCGCTCCGCCGCCTTGGTGAAGCTCAGCGTTTCGGCCACGGCGAGGAAAGATCGGAGCTGGGCCGGTTCGAACATACGCCCTCCTCGACGGCGTTAGTCATTACGTTCAGCAATGATAGTTATAGGAGCAATAGTCTTCCACAATCAGAAGTGCGGGCCATAGCGTTGAGGGCATCCCCCATCGGACCGCTCAGCTGAGGAATCTCCTGTGACACCCCCACCGCCGCCACTGGCCACCGTCACCCAGCCCGTCGCCGTCGTCAGTGAACGCCTTCCGTGGCGTCACACCTTCATCTCGCTCCGGGTCCCCAACTTCAGGCTATTCGCCGCGGGCCACTTCATTGCCGTCATCGCCATCTGGATGCAGCGGATCGCCCAGGACTGGCTGGTGCTCCAGCTCTCCGGCTCCGTCACCGCCGTCGGCTTCACCGTGGCGCTGCAGTTCCTGCCCTCACTGCTGCTGGGCCCGTGGGGCGGGATGGTCGCGGACAGGTTCTCCAAGCGCAAGATCCTCATTCTGTGCCAGTCCGCCGCGGCTGTCCTGGCCGCTGCGCTCGCCGCCCTGTCGCTCACGGGGAGGATCGAGGTCTGGCACGTCTACGCCATCGCGCTGGTCCTGGGCCTCGTCACCGTCCTGGACCAGCCGGCCCGGCAGGTCTTCGTCCACGAACTGGTGGGCCCCCGCTACCTGCGCAACGCCATCAGCGTGAACTCGACGACCTTCCAGCTGGGCGGGCTCATCGGTCCGGCGATCGCCGGGGTGCTGCTGACCGCCGTCGGTGCCGGCTGGGCCTTCGCCGCCAACGCCGCGGCCTGCGGCTCCACGGTGGCCATGCTCCTGCTGCTGCGCCGGGACGAGCTGTTCGTCAGTTCGCCGGCGCCCAAGTCCAAGGGCATGCTGCGTGAAGGGCTGCGGTACGCGCTGAGCAAGCCCACCATCTACTGGCCCTGGCTCATGGTGGGGTTCATCTCCGTTTTCGCCATGAGCCTGCCGGTGCTGCTCGCCGCCTTCGCGGACCGCGTGTACGGCATCGGCGCGGGCGGCTACGGGATGCTGAATGCGCTGGTGGCCCTCGGGGCGCTGACCGGCGCGGTCGCGTCCACCCGGCGGCGGCAGCTCCGGCTGCGGTCGGTGGTCCTGGCGGCCGGCATGTACGGGCTGATGCTTTGCCTGTCCGCCGCCGTCCCCACCCTGCCGCTCTTCGGCGCCGCACTGGTGCTGTCCGGGTTCTGGTGCCTGATGTTCCTCACCGCGTCCAACCAGCTGGTGCAGACCAGCTCCAACATGGGCATCCGCGGCCGGGTGATGAGCCTGTACATCATGGTGCTCATCGGCGGCCAGGCCCTCGGCGGGCCCATGATCGGTTTCATCGCCGAGCACCTGGATCCGCACGCCGGCCTGCTGGTGGCCGGCGGGGTACCGGCGCTCGCCGCGGCGACTGTCGCCGTCGTGCTTGCCCGCAAAGGTGAGTTGACGCTCAAGGTGGACCTGCGGAGCCGGCGGGGACTGCTGCGGGTGGTGCGCCGCGCGGCGTAGGGCCGGGGTCTCAAGGGTGGTCTGGAGCGGCTGACGGGAATCGAACCCGCGTATCAAGCTTGGGAAGCTAGCGCTCTACCATTGAGCTACAGCCGCAGTCGCCCCGGAAACTGCCCGGGGCAGAACCTAGCTTAGCGCAGTTGTACCGTGACCCCGGCCATCTGGATCCCGAGTCGGGGCGCGCCGGCAAACGCTGCCGAAATTGGCTCCCGTAACTGTTCGGTAAAGGCCCCGGCGGTGCGCGGCTCAGCATCGGCGAGGGTGACTATCCTGAATCTCGTTAGCTGCAGTAAGGGGAACGGGCTACGCAAGGCAGGCCCGACGTCGGAAAAGGATCCCCATGGCACGTGCAGAACACGAGGTCCTCGTTGCGCGCGACGCCATGACGGTCTGGTCCTTCCTCCTGGACGGCGCGAATCTGCCCAGATGGCAGGCCGACGTCCGGAGCGTGGGGCTCAGTTCGGGCAGCGCCGGCAGCGTGGGGGCCAGGTACCAGGTCACCGTTGACGGGCCCCATGGCCGTCCGGTGGCGCGCGATTACGAGATCACCCATGCCCGGCCGGGCGCCGAAATCCAGTTCCAGGTGGTGGCCGGTCCGTCCCTCCTGCGCGGCGGTTTCTACCTCAGCAGCGAGAGCGCCGGGACGCGGGTGCGGTTCGCACTTGAGGCCCCGACGCTCGGCTTCTGGAGCTTCCTCCGGCCGGCATACCGGCGCCAGCTCCGGGCCGCGGTGGGACAGCTCGCCAAGCTGCCCGCCGTCATCGAACAACGCACGACGGCGGACTGAGACTTCCGCTCGCCCGCGTGGAGTTTTTGTCCACATATCGCGAGTTAAAGGGCCTCTAACTCGCGATATCTGGACAAAAACTCCAAGGAGTTGGTGGGATGGGCGCTTATTGGGCCAGCTGCTGGCCCGCCCACATGCCGGGGACGGACGACGGCGGTGACAGGACTCCGCCGTCGAGGTTCCAGTACTGCACGGGGCCGGCTTGCCCGGCGATGCCGGTGCGCTGCAGGACCAGGCCGGTGGAGTAGGCGCCGGTGACGCCGTGCAGTGCGCGGATGGCTGCCACGTCGCCCCAGCCGCTCGCGACCAGTGTCCGGGCTTCGGCTTTGGGGGACGGGCCGCCGGAACCCCGGTAGAGCAGAACTGTGCCGTCGCCCTGGCGGGCCAGCAGGTCCTGGAACCCGTCGCCGTCGTAATCCACCATGGCGAGCCGGGTGGCGGCGATGCCCGAGGCGATGAGGGTCCGCTGGATCAGGTCGCCGGTGCCCCGGTTGGGGTAGAGCCAGAGGCTGCCATCGGCGTCGAGGGCCAGGAGCTCGGGAAGCCGGTTGGTGGAGCACCACCCGCCGACGGCAAGGGTCATGCCCGCCCAGCCGGATTGCCCCAGCGTGACCGGCGGCAGGAACCCGCCCGCGAGCTGCCCCGGATACAGGGTGAGGCGGCCGTCGGACCACTGCGCGAGCACGTCGAAAACGCCGTCGCGGTCCCAGTCGGTAACGAAAACCTGCCGGGCGGCCGCGAAGCCGGAGCCGATGGTTTCGGGCGGGCCGAACTGTCCGGTGCCCAGACCGGGCCGGTTGATGAGCTGCCCCGCCGCGTCCACCGACACGATGTCCCCGGCGCTCCTGATGGCGGCCGTGGCCAGATCCAGCGTGGGCGGCATGTGCTTCACCAGGGGCTCGCACACATCGGTCGGCTGCACGGGACCCGGGGTGCTGGCACCCGGAGCAGCCGTGGTGCCGGCGGGCAGGGCCGTGTAGCCGAAGAAGTTCACCACGCCCCACATGGTGTAGCGGTTGGGCGTCGTCTGCCAGTTTCCGTCGGTGAAGGTGATGCCGATGCCGACGACGTTGAACCGCGGGTCCGTGAGGATGGCGTTGTGCGCCGGCGAATTCTTCCACCACTCGACGAGCTGGGCGGCGTCGCGGTCCCAGCGGACGGCAATCACCTCGCCCGCGCCGTTGGTGGGGCTCAGGGCGCGGGCATCCGTCCAGAAGTTGGCCCGGTGTTCAATGACCTCCCGGGACGCAATGCTGTCAGACCACTCCTGCGCCATGCCGGCAACGGTCGCGTGGTACTTGACTGCGGGAAGGCCCAGGGACGCCCGGTAGGTGTTGATGGCGTTGAAGACGGAGGCCACCTGGGCGGCGTTGCTGTCCGGCACCAGGGCCTGCGGTGTCAGCAGGCCCTTTGCAGCGGCGCCTTGGCCCGTCCGGGCCGTGTCTTTCGGTGCGGCGTAGTGCGGTGTGGCGAAGGCATCGGCGGGAGCGGAAAGCGGCGGAATGGAGGCCGGCTCCGGCGGGCCCTCTGCTGCGGGTCGGGTGGTCAGGGTTGGAGCAGGCTGCGCGGGTGCGGGCTGTGCGGGCGAGGGCTGAGTGATGTGGCTTGGCGCGGCGGGCCCCTCCTGGGCGGTGACGGCGGCCGGTACCGTCGCCGGGGCCGGGAAAGTGGCGGCCGCCGGGGTCCCCGTCCCCGTCCGTGTCGCGGCGTGCGGGGCGGCGTCAGCAGCTCCGGTGAGTGGGAGCCCCGGTGAGGGTGCCGCGGTGGCCGGCCCGCCGCCGTCGGGCGTTGTCCTAGGCTGCGCACGGGCGGCGTTCACGGCGGCAGCCGTGGCGGAACTCCTGGCGGTTGCCATGGTTGGCAGGCCGTTGGCCGCGGGCGTCGCCAGCGCGAGGGCGCAGGCGAGTGCAACAGCGGCCTTGGCCGCAATCCTGTTCAAAATATCCCCAGCTCTATTTCTGGCCGTGTGACGTGAGACCGCCAGCCTGATTGTTCACGCAACACTAGCGGCAGGGCAGGGGAGCGGCAATGGTATTTTTGAGGGTGTGCTGATCTCTGACCGCGACATTCGTGCCGAAATTGATTCCGAACGGATCGTCCTCGATCCGTACGAAGCCGCGATGGTCCAGCCGTCCTCGGTGGATGTCCGGATTGACCGCTATTTCCGGCTGTTCGACAACCACAAGTACGCCCACATCGACCCCGCCGAAGAGCAGCCCGAGCTGACCCGGCTGGTGGAGGTGGAGGAGGGCGAACCGTTCATCCTGCACCCGGGCGAGTTCGTGCTCGGCTCCACCTATGAAACCGTCACACTGCCGGACGACATCGCGGCCCGCCTCGAGGGCAAGTCCTCGCTCGGCCGCCTCGGACTGCTGACGCACTCAACGGCCGGCTTCATCGACCCCGGCTTCTCCGGGCACGTCACGCTGGAGCTGTCCAACATGGCCACGCTGCCCATCAAGCTCTGGCCGGGCATGAAGATCGGCCAGCTCTGCTTCTTCCGGCTGACCTCCGCCGCGGAGTTCCCCTACGGCTCCGGCGAGTACGGCAACCGCTACCAGGGCCAGCGCGGACCCACCGCCAGCCGCAGCCACCTGAACTTCCACCGGACCGACATTTAGCGGCCTCTTTTTGCGCCGAGAGGTGAGATCTCGACGCTTTGCGGCCTCGTAAGCGTCGAGATCTCACCCCTCGATGGCGGAGCGCGCGCGTCACCTCTCCTCCACACTGTGGATAACCGCGGGGGACCTGCCCGGACGTGCACACAATGGCGCATGAGAAAGCCGCCGCCGCTGCCTGGCCTGCTCGCCGGCAGGTCGTTCACGCTCGATGAGCAACGTTCCGCTGATGTTGCCGCCCAGCGCGCCTGGCGCAGTGACCTTCGGGTGGCAAGCCGCGGGGTCCGCGTTCCGTGGGGCGTCGAACAGGATTTCGCGCATACCTGCCGGCTGCTCTCCGGACTCTGTCCGTCGACTGCCTGCTGCCTGGGGACCGCCGGACGGCTGTGGAGATGCCCGCTACCTTGGAGTGTGCAGACTGACTTGCGGGTGCACTTAGCCCGGTTCGACGGCGGGAACCGCCCCGTGCGCAAGGGCGTTGCCGGCCACCGGCTCGACTTGCTGGACACCGACCTCACGGAGCTCGACGGCATTCCCATCACGGTCCCGGCGCGGACATGGCTGGATCTCGCAGCCATTCTTGGGCTCGAGGACCTGGTGGTGGCGGCCGACTTCTTCATCTGCAGCCAGTCCCGAAGCTTCGGCCCGCGGAAACCGGCCCTGTGTTCCATGGCCGATCTGCAGCAGCAGGTGGAGCGCGGCAGCGGTGCGCGGGGAATCCGCAACGCCAAGACTGCGCTGGGTCTGGCCAGAGTGGGAGCTGACTCGGCACCCGAGACCCGGCTTAGGCTGGCGCTGGGCAGACTTCGCTTACCCGAACCGGTGTTGAGCTATGTGGTCATGGATGAAACCGGCTGGGAGTTGGCTTGGCCGGATATGGCCTTCCCCGGGTACAAGGTGGCCGTGAACTACGACGGCCGGCACCACCTCGAACTGCGCCAGCGCGAATCAGACATCCGAAGGGACGAGTCCATCGCGGCGATCGGCTGGACGTCGGTGACGATCACGGCGTCGCAGGTCAGGACCTGGGGCTTCGACGGATGCGCCCAGCGCGTGCTGGACGCGCTGGTCCGGTGCGGATGGCGCGCCGAGAGGTGAGATCTCGTCGCTTAGCGGCGTCGAAAGCGTCGGGATCTCACGTCTCGATGCCAAGGGCCCGACGCAGCTCAGGCCCGGACGGGTTCCGGCCGCGCTGGGCGGGAGAACTTCTTGACGAGGGGCTCGACGTAGCGGGCAGCAAGCGGGCCCATGACCGCCATGATGAGAACGTACGCCGTGGCGAGGGCGGCGAGCTCGTCCGTGACCACGCCGGACGTCACGGCGAGGCCGGCGATGACGATGGAAAACTCGCCGCGTGCTATCAGCGCGGCCCCGGCGCGAAAGCGGCCCGGCCGCGCGATGCCGGCACGCTTGGCGGCCCACACTCCCGTGATGATCTTGGTGGCGGCTGTAATAACCGCCAGGACAAGCGCCCACGCCAGCACCGGCGGAATGGAGGTGGGGTCCGTGTTGAGTCCGAACGCCACGAAGAAGATGGCGGCAAACAGGTCCCGCAGCGGTTCAAGGATCCGTGTTGCACTGTGGGCCGTGGCGCCGGAGATCGCGATGCCGAGCATGAAGGCGCCTACCGCGGCGGACACCTGCAGCACCGCCGCCACTCCTGATACCAGCAGCGCGGCCCCAAGGAGGTTCAGCAGGAAGACCTCAGAATTCTCGCTGTGCACGGCTTTGGAGACGTGGTGCCCGTGCCGGAGGGCGACCAGCAGGACCACGGTGACCACAGCCAGCGAGACGCCCACGGTCTGCAGGCCGCCCAGGAAGCTGACCCCGGCAAGCGTGGCGGTGAGGATCGGCAGATAAATCGCCATGGCCAGGTCCTCGAAGACCAGGATGGAGAGGACGACCGGCGTCTCGCGGTTACCGATACGGCCAAGGTCCGTGATGACCTTGGCCGCGATGCCCGACGACGATATATACGTGACGCCGCCCATAACCATGGCGCCCACGACTCCCCACCCGAGAAGGGCAGCCAACGCGGCGCCGGGAATGAAGTTCAGGACGAAGTCGAGGATGCCGGCCTTCCACGATCTGCGCAGGCCCGTCACGAGCTCCGTCGCCGTATATTCCAGTCCGAGCATAAGCAGGAGCAGGATGACGCCGATCTCACCCGAGAGGTGGGAGAACTCCTTCATGCCGCTCAGCTCCACGACGCCACCGGCGCCGAAGCACAGCCCGCCCACGAGATACAGCGGAATGGGGGACATCCCGATCCGACCCGCCAGCCTCGCCAGCAGGCCGAGGCAGAACACAACTGCCCCCAGTTCGATGAGGGACAGGGCCACGCGGTCCATGAGGGTCAGCCGTTGCGCAGGATGTCGGCCGCAGCGTCCAGCCCCTCTTGCGTGCCGACGGCGACGAGCAGGTCGCCGGGGTGAAGCAGGAGGTCGGGACCCGGCGAAGGAATCACCTCGCCTTCACGCATGATCGCCACAATCGAAACGCCGCACCGTGTGCGGATGCGGGCTTTGCCCATGGGCTGGTTCTGGAACGGGGAGTCCGCGGCAATGGAGAATTGCCGGGTGGCGATGCCGGGAACTTCCCGGTGGGCCTCGGTCAGTGTCATGGCAATGTGCTGGCCTCCCAGCAGGTTCCCCAGGCAGGCCGCTTCCTCGCCGGTCAGCGGAATCGAGGCCTGGCACGTGTCCGGGTCATCCCACGTGGACACGAACAGCTCGGTCTGGCCCTCGCGCAGTTCCACCACCCCGATGCGCCGGCCGGATGCTGTCATGAAGTCCTTGCGCCTGCCCAAGCCCGGGAGGTCTGTCTCTTCCATGTACATAACATCAGCCTAGTCCGCGAACCTGCGATTTCGATTGAATCTGCGGGGCCCTGCCGGGGGCTTAAGTGTACGTTCGCGCCCGCAGGCGGGGCTTAAGTGTACGTTCGCGCTCAGGACTGAGGGACGAGCAGGGGCGGGGCCGGTCAGGACTGCGGGACGACGGCGATCTCGGCTTCGCTCGGGGCCTTGACCGGCAGCAGGACCAGGAGCCCCGCGAGCAGCACCACCATGATGCCCAGGATGCCCCAGCGCTGCGCTTCCCCCTGGGCCACCAGGGGAGTGGCGACGGTGATGCACAGCGTGAACAGCGCAGGGGCGAGGAAACTGACCGCGCGGCCGGTGGTCGCGTACAGGCCGAAGAGTTCGCCGGATTCGCCCTGCGGGGCCAGCCGGGCGAGGTAGGCGCGCGAGGAGGACTGGGCAGGCCCGACGAACAGGCATAGGAACAGGCCGAAGACCCAGAATGTCGTGGCCCCGGACCAGGCCACGCCGAAGAACGTGTGGTTGTCGTTGCCGAGCACCAGGATCACTGTCCCGGCTGCCAGCAGGCCGGTGAGGGATCCGATGATCACGGTCTTGGGCCCCACCCTGTCGTCCAGGAAGCCGCCGATGATCGCGCCCACGGCTGCCACGATGTTGCCGAAAATCGCGAAAAAGATGACCTGCGGCAGTGCGAAGCCGAAGGTGCCGGCCGCGATGATCCCGCCGAAGGTGAAGACCGCAGCCAGTCCGTCCCGGAAGATTGCACTGGCCAGCAGGAAAAAGATGGTGTGCGGGCTGGTCCGGTAGATCGCCTTGATCCTCCGCGCCAGCAGCCCGTACGACGCCAGGAACCCGAGCCTCGCCGCGCGCTTCGGTTTGGGCAGCTCCGGCACCGCGAACATGACCGGCAGCGCGAAGATGAAGAACCACAGGGCGGAGAACACCGCCACCAGCCGGATGTTGAGGCCGTCCTGCGTTGAGGCGCCGAACCACTCGAAGTGCGGCTGCACAAAAAGCTGCAGCACGATGAGCAGGGCCACGATGCCGCCGAGGTAGCCCATGCCCCACCCGAACCCGCTGACCTTGCCGATGTTCCGCGGCGTCGAAATCTGCGCCAGCATGGCGTTGTAGTTGACGCCGGCGAACTCGAAGAAGATGTTGGCCAGGGCGATCAGGGACACCCCCAGCAGGAGGAACTCCGGCCGCGGAAACACGAAGAAGCACAGTGCTGTCAGGACCGCGACGGCGGCCGTGTTCACTCCCAGCCAGAGCTTGCGTCGGCCGCCGGTATCGGACCGCTGGCCCGTGACGGGCGCGAGCAGCGCGATGGCCGCCCCCGCAATGGCCAGCGCTCCGCCGAGCACCGCCGAGGCGCGGTCTTCGCCGCCGAACGCCTGGGACGTCAGGTAGACCGTGAAGACGAACGTCGTCATGACCGCGTTGAACGCCGCGGACCCCCAGTCCCACGCCGCCCAGGCCAGGACGCGGCCCTTGCTGGAGGCCTGCTGGCCTGCTTCAAGGTCCGACGACGGCTGCGTCGCCTCGGATGCGGCTGCGGAGTTCATAGGCCGATGCTATCCGCCCGGAGCGAACATGGAACGGAAACTCTCCCGCAGACTGGCGAAACTTGCCTTCCGGCCCGCCATCACTGGGAAAACTGTCATTACCCCCTTGATAAACTGTCGGAACCGAACCCAACGCATGACCGCCTGCTCCAACTTTTGATAACCGAATTCTGACTTTGCGGAGATACCAGTGATCACAGTCCTTGCCGTGCACTTTGCGGTTGCCGCTGTGGCGCCGTTCATCTTCCGGAAGTTCGGCCGCAACTCGTTCTATGCGCTGGCCGCGGTACCTGCCGGTTCATTCATCTGGCTCCTGTTCCAGCACGCCGCCGTCTACGGCACCGGAGCTGCAAACACTGGAGCTGCAAACACCGGAGCCCCCGCAGCAGGCGGAGCCCCGGCCGAAACAGTCCCGTGGATCCCAAGCCTCGGCATCGAATTCGCCTTCCGCATGGACGCCCTGGCCTGGGTCATGTCGCTGCTGGTCCTCGGGGTCGGCGCCTTGGTGCTGGTCTACTGCGCCCGGTACTTCAAGGACAAGGACAGCTACCTCGGCGGCTTCGGCGCGCAACTGCTGGCATTCGCCGGGGCAATGTTCGGGCTGGTCACCGCGGATGACCTGCTGATGATGTTCATCTTCTGGGAACTCACCACGGTCCTGTCCTACCTCCTGATCGGCTACGCACGGACACGGCTTGCCGCCCGCCGCTCCGCGTTGCAGGCCCTCATGGTCACCACCGCCGGCGGCCTGGCCATGCTCGTCGGCCTGATCATGCTCGGCGCCAGCGCCGGCACCTACCGGATCTCGGCCATCCTCGAGCAGGCAGCGCAGCTGGTGTCCGGGCCGGCGGCGGGAGCCGTGGGAGCCGCCGTCGTCCTCATCCTGGCCGGTGCGGTGACCAAATCCGCGTTGGTTCCCTTCCACTTCTGGCTTCCGGGCGCCATGGCAGCGCCGACTCCCGTCAGCGCGTACCTGCACGCCGCAGCGATGGTGAAGGCCGGCGTGTACATCGTGGCGCGCCTCGCGCCGGGCTTCACGGAGACGGCCTACTGGCTGCCGGTGGTCCTCGGTCTGGGGCTCGCCACCATG
The DNA here is from genome assembly GCF_046536215.2 of Arthrobacter globiformis. Taxonomy (GTDB): domain Bacteria; phylum Actinomycetota; class Actinomycetes; order Actinomycetales; family Micrococcaceae; genus Arthrobacter; species Arthrobacter globiformis_E. The sequence continues at coordinate 3,408,958 of NZ_CM143421.1, forward strand.
CTGGTGGGCGGCTACCGGGCACTGCGCCAGACGGACATCAAGCTCATCCTGGCCTACGGCACCGTGAGCCAGCTCGGCTTCATCACCATGGTGGTGGGGCTCGGCAAGCCCGACGCCGCGCTGGCCGGCCTCGCCATGCTCCTCGCCCACGGGTTGTTCAAGGCAACGCTCTTCCTGGTGGTGGGCATCATCGACCACCAGTCCGGCACCCGCGACATCCGCCAGCTCTCGGGTGTTTTCCGCTCCTCCCGGGCCCTCGGCATCGTGGCCGGCATCGGCGCCGCTTCCATGGCCGGCATCCCGCTGCTGGGCGGGTTCGTCGCGAAGGAGTCGGTCCTCGAGGCGTTCGTGCACTTCGCCGCCGAGCCCGGTTATGGGCCCTGGGGTGCGGTGGTCCTGGCGGGCACGGTGCTCGGCTCCGTGCTGACCTTCGCCTACAGCGCGCGCTTCATGTGGGGCGCCTTCGCCGTGAAGCCGGGAGTCGAGCGCACCCCGTTCAAGGCCATCCGGCCGTCCTTCCTCGCAGCCCCTGCCGTCCTGAGCGGTCTCACCATCATTTACGGCCTGTGGCCGGTTCCGGTGGATGCCTGGATCCAGCCGTACGCGGCGCTGTTCACCGGGGGACCGCTCACCGAGGGAACGCACGACGCCGGCACTGCGGCGGGCGCCGCAGGTCACCTTGCGCTGTGGCACGGGCTGACCCCCGCCCTGGGCCTGACCGCCGTCACCTTCGCCGCCGGCGCGGCGATGTTCTACGGGCGGGCGGCGGTGGACCGGATCCAGAGCGCCGTTCCGGCCTGGTTCGACGCCGACCGCGGCTACCAGCTGACCATCGGCGCCCTGGACGACGCCGCCGTCTGGATCACCGGCCGCACGCAGCGTGGTTCGCTGTATTTCTACCTGGCCGTCATCCTCAGCGTCGCCTTCGTGCTTCCCCTGTCCGCCCTGATCGCCGCGAACAAGCCCCTTCCCGAGGGTCTGTACTTCGTCGACCCCAACTCGCCCCTGCAGCTGGTGGCGGGAGCCGGGATCGTGATCGGGGCCCTCGCCGCCGTCCGGGCCAACAAGCGCTTCCTTGCCGTGCTCATGGTCTCCGTCACCGGCTACGGCATTGCGCTGATGTTCGCGCTGCAGGGCGCCCCGGACCTGGCCCTGACGCAGATGCTCGTCGAAACCATCATCCTGGTGGCGTTCGTGCTGGCCATGCGCAGCCTTCCGGCGGAGCTGCGGGACCGCACCCGGGGCAAGTACCGGGTGGTCCGCGTGATCATCGGCCTGTCCTTCGGTGTCACCATGGTCTTCGCCGCCATCCACGCCATGGGCGCCCGCATCGCGACGCCGGTCTCCCTCGAGTTCCCCAAGCTGGCGTACGAGGGCGGCGGCGGCCTCAACATCGTCAACGTCACCCTGGTGGACATCCGCGCATGGGACACCTTCGGTGAGATTTCCGTGCTGGCGCTGGCCGCCACCGGCGTGGCAAGCCTCATCTTCGTCCGGGGACGCGGGGACCGGCTGCGTACGGCGTCCGCCGTGGCTGAAGGGACCGTCGGGCGCCGGCACGGCGTGGACAAGTCGTCGCGGGACGGCGCCGCCCTGGCGCTGACCCGGAAGTTCGCCGCGGCCGCGCGGGACCCGTGGCTCGTTGCCGGGCGCACGCTCGCGCCGGAGCGCCGCTCCATCATCTTCGAAGTGGTCACCCGGCTGGTCTTCCACTCGATGATCATCTTCTCCCTCTACCTGCTGCTGGCCGGACACAACCTCCCCGGCGGCGGCTTTGCCGGCGGCCTCATGGCCGGACTGGCCCTCACCCTGCGCTACCTTGCGGGCGGCCGCTTCGAACTGCGGGAAGCCACCCCCATCAGCGCGGGCACCCTGCTCGGGATCGGCCTGGCCACAGCCGCGTTGTCCGGCGCCGCCCCCGTCCTGCTGGGCGGCCAGGTGTTCCAGAGCGCCATCATCGAGTTCTGGCTGCCGGTCTTCGGCGACATCAAGTTCGTCACCTCCACCATCTTCGACACCGGCGTGTACATCGTCGTTGTCGGCCTGGTGCTGGATGTGCTCCGCAGCCTGGGCGCCGAGATCGACGAGCACTTCGAAGAACGCCCCCTGCAGGAGGGGGCGCAGCAGGACGCGCAGGAAGGCGACGGGGGCAGCGAAGAGGTGCCCGGCGGCGTTCCGGCCGGATCAACCCGAGGCGGCACCGCATGACCGTTAACCTGACCCTGCTGACCGTCATGGGCGCCCTCTACGCCTGCGGCATTTATTTGATCCTGGAACGCAGCCTCACGCGGGTGCTGCTGGGGCTGATGCTGCTGGCCAACGCCACCAACCTGCTGATCCTCGCCACCGGCGGCTACGCCGGGCTGGCCCCCTTCTTCAGCAAGGACACGGACCCTGCGTCCTACAATGACCCCCTGCCGCAGGCGCTGATCCTGACGTCCATCGTCATATCCTTCGCGGTCACCGCCTTCATGCTGGGCATCATCTACCGGACCTGGGTGCTTGCCCGCCAGGACGACATCCAGGACGACATCGAGGACCGCCGCGTGGCCGAAACCCCCAGCTTCGACGCCGAGGACGACGCCGTCATCCCCGTGGAAACCTCCGAGTTCCCGTTGCCCATGCGCGGGCCGGACGGTGCCGGAGCGGACGGTACTGCCGCAGACCGTTCCGCCACGGACGGGCCGACGGCGACCGTCGAGGCGGGCGGACGGACGCTCCTGGCCGAGCACGCGGCGCTGGAGGAAAAACCGGGATCCGGCAACATCCCCACCGACACGAACACGGGCACAGAAAAAGGCACGGCTACGGACGGAGGCGCGAAGTGAACCTCGCAAGCCTTGCCCCGCTCGCCGTCGTACTTCCCATCCTGGGCGCCGCCCTGACGTTCGTGCTGATCCGGCACTCGCGCGCGCAGCGCGCCGTCAGCATTGGCCTGCTCTCCCTCACCCTGCTGCTGGAGTGCCTGCTCCTGGCGTCCGTCTGGAACGGCGGCACGGCCGCGGTGAACATCGGCGGCTGGGTGCCGCCGTGGGGCATCGTCATGGTGGTGGACCAGTTCTCCTCGCTGATGCTCGTGGTGTCCTCCGCGGTGAGCCTCGCCGTCCTCGTGTACGCCACCGGGCAGGGCATGGCCGACGGCGACCAGGACGCCCCGGTGTCGATCTTCCACCCCACCTACCTGATCCTCGTGGCCGGCGTCTCCAATGCGTTCCTCTCCGGGGACCTGTTCAACCTCTACGTCGGCTTCGAGATCCTGCTGACGGCAAGCTATGTGCTGATGACCCTCGGCGGCACCGGCCCGCGCATCCGGGCGGGCGTCACCTACGTGGTGGTCTCGGTGGTCTCATCGGTGCTGTTCCTGATTGCCATCGCCATGGTCTACGGCGCCACCGGCACCATCAACATGGCGGACCTTGCCATCAAGCTGTCCGAACTGGACCAGGGAACCAGGACGCTCCTGCACGTCATGCTGCTGGTGGCCTTCGGCATCAAGGCCGCCGTGTTCCCGCTGTCCTTCTGGCTTCCGGACTCGTACCCCACCGCTCCGGCGCCCGTCACGGCCGTGTTCGCCGGCCTGCTCACCAAGGTGGGTGTCTACGCCATGGTCCGCACGGAAACCCTCCTCTTCCCCGGCGACAGCCTCAACACGCCCCTGATGGTGGTGGCGCTTCTGACCATGGTGGTCGGCATCCTGGGTGCGCTCGCCCAGAGCGACATCAAGCGTCTGCTGTCCTTCACCCTGGTCAGCCACATCGGCTACATGGTGTTCGGCCTGGCGATGTCCTCCGTGGCCGGCCTCGCCGCCGCGGTGTTCTATGTGGCGCACCACATCACCATCCAGACCAGCCTGTTCCTGGTCACCGGGCTGATTGAGCGCCGCGGCGGCAGCTCCTCGGTGGACCGGCTGGCCGGGCTGGCCAAGCTGTCCCCGCTGCTGGCGCTGCTGTTCTTCGTGCCCGCCATGAACCTGGCCGGCATCCCGCCGTTCTCGGGCTTCCTGGGCAAGCTGGGCCTGATGCAGGCCGGCATCGGCCTGGGCACGCCGCTGGCCTACGCGCTGGTGATCGGCGGTGTGCTGACGAGCCTCCTGACCCTCCTGGCCGTTGCCCGCGTATGGAACCGTGCGTTCTGGCGCAAGGCCGAGGACGCGGAGCACCCCGACCCCGTCCTGCTGGCGGTCCCCGCCCTGGAGTCGAGCCGGGAGTCGAGCCGGGAATCGAGCCCGGAAGCCGCTCCCGGGACGGCATCGGAACCCGGTACGGCACCGGTAACCGGCACGACGGCGGTGCGCCTGCTGCCGCGGACCATGGTGGGGTCCACGCTCGGCCTGGTGGTGCTGGGAGTGGCGCTCACGGTCTTCGCCGGCCCGCTCTTCCAGGTGGCGGACCAGTCCGCCGCGGCCATGCTGGACAGGTCCGCCTACATCCAGGCGGTGCTCGGTGACGGCGCGCCGGTCCCGGCCCTGGCCCTGGGCGGAGGCGAAAAGTGAGCCGGCAAAGGGTGTCCCTGCGGCAGGAACTGCCGCTGCTGGTCTGGCTGGTCATCGTCTGGGGAGCGCTCTGGCAGGACTTCAGCCCAGGCAACCTGCTCTTCGGCGCCCTGCTGGCGATTGCGGTGGCACGCCTGTTCTACCTGCCGCCGGTGGAGCTCAGCGGCCGCTTCAACGTGCTGCGCGCTGTTCCGTTCGCGGCGGTGTTCCTCGGCAAGGTGGTGGCCGCCAGCTGCCAGGTGTTCTACCTGGCGCTGACCCAGGGGCCCAGGGTGACCAACGCCGTCGTCGCCGTTCCGTTGCGCAGTCATTCGGACCTGATGGTGACGGCGACCGGCCACGTGATCTCCCTGATCCCGGGGTCTCTCGTGGTGGAGGTGGACAGGTCCACCTCCACGCTCTACATCCATGGACTGAACGTCCGCAACGGGGAGGACGTCCTCAAGCTGCGCAAGGAGGTCCGCGACACCGAGGCGGGGCTCATCCGGATCATGGGAACGAAGGAAGAGCTTGCCGCCCTGAACCAGGAGGTTGCCGCATGATGGAGCTGGTCCTCACCGTCACGGCCGTGGCGCTGGCCCTCGCCGCCGCGGGCGCGATCATCCGCATTGCCCGTGGCCCCTCGCTGCTGGACCGGGTCCTCGCGGCGGACGTGCTGCTGGCCATCCTCGGCGCGGCGCTGTGCATCGACATGGCCGTGAACCGGCACCTGAACAACCTGATGCTGGTGGTGGCCATCACCGTGATCGGGTTCATCGGCTCAGTGACGGTGGCCCGCTTCGTCGCCGACAGGCGGGAGCAGCCCAATGAGTCCTGAGCCCAACGCCGTGGATACCGTGATCGATGCCGTTTCGGCGGTCTTCATGGTGGTGGGCGCCCTGATGTCCCTCGCCGCCGCCATTGGCCTGCTCCGCTTCCCGGACCTGATGAGCCGCATGCACGCCGCCACGAAGCCGCAGGTGCTGGGGCTGTTCCTGCTGCTGGCAGCGGTTGGGCTGCAGCTGCGCACGTGGTGGGTGTGGCCCGTGCTGCTGGTGGCCTGGATCTTCCAGCTGCTCACCGTGCCTGTCTCTGCCCACATGGTGGGCCGCGCCGGCTACCGCACCAAACACCTCCACAAGGAACTGCTCAGTACCGACGATCTGGAGGCCGTGGTGCTGAAGGCCGCCAAGGCGGCCCGGGGTTCGGACGAGGACGACGGCGGTCATCACCCGCCGTCGTAAGCGATTGAAAATCGATAGGAAGCCAGCGATACTCGATGCATGCATAAGACAAACCTGGCGGTAGCCGCGCTTCGGATCCTGCTGGTCATGGCCTTCGGCCTGCTGCTGGTGTTCCAGACCCTGTCCCTGCCCGGACAGTTCGCCCACATGGCGCAGGAGAACCCCGCCGATGCGCCCCTGCGGTGGCCGCTGACAATTTTCGCGGTCGTGGAGGTGGCCTGCGTGCAGGTGGTGATCGTGAGCACCTGGAAACTCCTCACCATGGTCAAGCGGGACCGCATCTTCAGCAAGGCGGCCCTGGCCTGGGTGGACGCGATTGTGTGGGCGGTGCTCACCGCCTGGGTCCTGCTGGCCGGCCTCTTCCTCTTCATCGTGCTGAACGCCGACGATCCCGGAGTGCCGATGATCCTGATGCTGATGCTGGTCGGCGGTGCTGTCATCGGGCTGCTCATGGTGGTGATGCGCGCGCTGCTGCGGCAGGCCACGGTGCTGCGGACCGACATGGAAGCCGTGATCTGATGCCGATCGTGGTGCGCATCGACGTCGAGCTGGCAAAACGGAAGATGAGCGTGGGCGAGTTCGCAGACCGGGTGGGCCTGACGCCCGCAAACGTGGCCGTGCTGAAGAACGGCCGGGCCAAGGCCGTGCGCTTCAGCACGCTGGAGGCGATGTGCCGGGTGCTCGGCTGCCAGCCCGGCGACCTGCTCGAGTGGGTCGAGGACTGAAAGAGCCAGGGCCCCGTCTGCTGTGCAGGCGGGGCCCTGGCCGGTAGCGGCGGATTGCTGGGTTTACCGGGTTGCGAGCACCCCGGTGGCGGTACCGCCGCGGCTGGACTGGACCAGAACGCTGGTGATCTGCCGGTTCGGTCCCGGCTTGGCCCGGTAGGACCAGGCGCCGAGGGTGTCCACCTGGGCCGTGCCGATCTTGCTGACGGCGCGGCCGGGAGTGGTGTCGTAGATGATCACCGTGGGGGCGGGGATCAGGACGGCGGTGTTGCCTGCCAGTGTTGAGGTGCCCGTGACCCGCAGCTCGGTGCCGAGCCGGTGGCGGGATCCCGCGACGGCGACGGTGTCCGTCTGGACCGTCAGGTTCACGGTTGCCGGGGCACTGCCGATGCCGTTGGCGTCTGTGACGATCAGCTGGAGCTGGATGGGATCGTTGGACTTGGCCGTCAGCGGTGCCGTATCCGTGGTCCTGGCGTAGTACGGGACGGTGATGGTGGGCTTGGCGGCGGTGTCGCTGGAGAAGGTGACGGCCGGTCCGCTGACCTGGAGCCACTTGTAGCTGGCGGCGCCGGTGGAGGCGCTGCCGTCCAGCTGGACGGTTCCGCCGCGGGTCACGGAGGTCGAAGCGGCGGTGGCTACCGCCGTCGTCGGCTGCGTTTGGCCGGGAACGGAACCGCTGCCGGTATCGACGACGGGACCTGGGTCCGGTGCGGGGGTTACCGGGTCCAGCCCCGCCGGGGTTGCGGCGCCGCCGGAGACGGTCACCGGCAGGGAAGCCGCACCGCCGTCAGCCGTTTTCACGGTTACCGAGGCCGGGGGAGCCAGCACTGCGAACGACTTTTCAGCCGGCGCTCCGGCGGTCGCCGGTGCCTCCAGGGTGCCCAGCCCGGTGACGGTCAGCGGGTAGCCGACGCTGGAGACGGCACCGACGGTCAGGGTGGTTCCGTCGTAGACCGCCTTGGTGACCATGATCCCGCTCGGTTTGGTGACGCTGATCTGGCTGCTGCTGGCCGGCTTGTCGCCGATGTTGGTGACCTTCACGGTGGAAGGAGCGGACCCGGTGAACTGGACGCGGGCGTAGTACCGGCCGGTGTCGGGGTCGCTGAGCATGGGCGTGGTCTCGAAAACGCCGGCCTGGCCGTCGACCTGGAGCTGGGCGCCGTTACCGCTGCTGGCGAACACGTCGATCATGCTGCCGTTCAGGACGGCCCTGTCGCCGCTGACGCCCTGGTTGGTGGAGATCTTGCCCTGCACGGTGAACTGGTCCGTCTCCAGGGACAGGCCGCCGCCGCTGACCGAGAACTTGTTGTAGTTGAACGGGCTGCCGACGACGGTGTGGTCCTGGGCCGGGTCGCCGAGGTACCCCTCGGGGGCTGCCGGTGCCGCGGCCGGATCCCACTTCAGGAACGGGCCGATGTTGCTCTTCAGTGCCGTGCTGAAGTTGCCCACGGCGGGCGAGATGTCCTCGACGAGTTTGCCGTCGCCGGCGCCGTCGGTGTCGATGCTGATGGTGCCGTAGGGGTGCTGGAACGTCAGGGTGCTGTTGGCCGGGCCGCCCTTGACCACGATGCGCTGCCGGCCGAACACCACCTGGTCGCCTTGGGTGACCGTGTTGGCGAAAGCCGCCTCCAGGCCGAGGACCAGAACGGCGCGTCCGCCGCCGGGCAGCGTCAGTTCGGAGCCGGCAAGCATGTAGAACGCCTCCTCCGGGAAGTTGTCCGGGAAGGATATGGGGGCGGTCCCGTCCGGAATGTCACCGGGCAGGAACCCGCACAGCGGGTTCTCCGCGTCGAGGCAGAGCTCGACCCGGGTCTTGTTGCTGTCCTCGTACCAGGACGGGAAGCCGTACTCGGTGTTGACGGGCCCGACGCCGGTCAGCCCGCCGGGGTTCTTTACGGTCACCTGTGTGGCGGCCAGGGATGTTCCGGCACCGGACGCTGCCAGGAGCAGGGCGGTGGCGGCGGCAACTGCACGCCGGCGGGATGCCGGGCGGGGGGCCCGATGTCGTGGGGTCAGGCGCCGGGCCGACAGGAAATGTGGGGTGGATACCATCTTGTGTCTCCTCGAAGAAACGCTGATGGCATCCACTAAAGGCGGCGGGGGTTGGAAAAACGTTCGGGCAGGAGGCTGGAAAAACCTTGGAATCCAAGGCTTTCTACGGCGGTGTGGGGGGACCCGTGTTGTCCTTGCCAAGGCGTGCCAGGCGGCCCGGGCCGGCCGCCTGCGGTGCAGGATGCGAACGGACCCGGCACCGCGGGTCTGCGGCGCCGGGTCCGGCTGTTGTGAGTCCGGCCGAGGTCATCAGCACTGCCGGGTTCAGAACAAAAAACAGTATGGTCTGCCGAATTTGGGGAATCCCGGTCCGGTCCTGGGGGAAACCCGGTCCGGACACGAAACGTGGCGGCAGACACCCCACCCCGGTTGGGGGTTGCGGGCCCACAGGCCGTTTCAGGTCCGGCAGTTAGACGATGTCCTGGGTCTTGGCGAAGCGGGTGATGGCCCGCTGTGTGCCGCGGTTGGCGAGCACCTGGATGACCGCGCTTACGGACGCCGAGATGAGGGCGAACGTCAGGGCTGTGCGCAGCGTGGTGGGGACGTCGTCCTTGTCCCCCTTGGGAGGCTTCTGCCCGGTGACCTTTTCCCAGATGGTGTCGACGGCCTTGGTGCCGGCGAATCCTGCCAGCAGGCTGATGCCCGTGCCAAGCAGCTTGATCAAGAAACTCATTCCGGAACTCCTCGCGTGGTGAACACTGGTCTTTCCCTAGCCTATCCGCATGCAGCGCTAGCCTGTCCGCATGGACCGGTGGATTTCCCGCAAGGCCTGCACCACGAGGTCATGGTCCGCTTTCTGCGGCAGCCCGGACACCGTGACCACGGCCACCGCTCCGACATCCTTGACATAGATGGGGAAGGCCCCGCCGTGGGCAGCGTAGGCGGACTGGTCGAACCAGGCGTTGTCCTCGATCCGCCCGCCGCCGGTCCGGCCGCGCAGGCCCACCAGCAGTGACGGTTCCTCGTAGCGCACGGCAGTCCGCTGCTTGGCCCGCACCCAGCCCTCGTTGTCCGGGGTGGCACCCTCGAGGGCCGCGTGGAAGAGAACCTGTTCGCCCTTGGTGATGTCGATGGCGATGGGCAGGTTGTCCTCCTTGCCGCGCTCCACCAGTTCCAGGCCGAGCGCCAGGGCGTCGTCCTTGCTGAACCTCGGGAACTGCAGCTCGGCGATTTCACCCTCGATCCGACCGATCAGGGCTTCCAGGGATCCCGCCGGCTGGTCCTCGGCGGAATCGGGGTCAAAGGCGGGCAGGGCAGCGCTGCCGGAGTCCTGTAGCGTCATGGCCCCAATGTACTCCGGGCGGCAGTCCGGGCGGCGCAGGAAGAGTCCCGGATTGTGACGGCAGCCCCGGGATTCCGGGACCGCCGGGGTGTAAACTGGACCAGCCCACAAGGGCAGATTTATCACGACAGGGGAGCGCCGCCGTCGGGATGCAAAGGCAACTGCCAGCGCAACCGCGGATGGGCGCTGAGAGTGCGGACAGCCGCAGACCCTCGAACCTGATCCGGCTAGTACCGGCGCAAGGGAGTCGAGTTCTCAGAGCGCCCGGCAGCAGGTGGTCCAGCCACCGGCAGCCGGGGGAACGCTTTCCCCTCCTGTTCCTCAGGAGGACCATCATGACAACTGCAGCAATCAAGAAGACCAGTTATAACTGGCGCGTGGCGGACATCGTGGTCGCGGCACTCATTGCCGTTGCCGGCGGCGTCATCTTCTGGGCGTGGTCCCAGGGCGCCAACCTCATTTCCACTCCCGTCAACGCCGTCTACCCGCCGCTGAGCGGCCTGTACGCCGGCGGCTGGATGATCCCGGCGGTGCTGGGCATGCTCATCATCCGCAAGCCCGGCGCTGCCCTGTTCTGCGAAACCGTCGCAGCCACCGGCGAGCTCCTTATGGGCTCGCAGTACGGCACCACCGTGCTGATTTCCGGCGTCCTCCAGGGCCTGGGCGCGGAGCTCGTGTTCGCCGCCCTGGTGTACCGGAAGTTCAACCTCCCGGCATCGCTGCTTGCGGGTGCTGGCGCCGGCCTGTTCTGCGGCCTGAACGACTCCTTCGCGCCGTGGGGCTGGAACATCGCGTACACCGCCGGTGACAAGCTCGCGTACATCGTGTTCTGCGCCATTTCCGGCGCTGTCATCGCCGGTGCCCTGTCCTGGGTCGCCACCCGCGGCTTGGCCAAGACCGGTGTCCTGAGCTCCTTCGCCTCCCGCAAGGCAGCCACGGAGCCCGTCTTCTCCTGATGCCGGCACATTACGACGGCGGCGTCCGCCCCGCCGCGGTACACGCCCGCGGCTGGGGCTGGCGCCACGCCGGCCGCACCAAGCCCGCCGTCCACGCCCTGGACCTGGACATCCGCCCCGGCGAGCGGGTCCTGCTGCTGGGCCCCTCCGGGGCCGGCAAGTCCACGCTGCTCCATGCCCTGGCCGGCGTGCTGGGGGACAGCGACTCGGGCGGCAGTCCGGCGGACGACCGCGGTCCGCGGGGCACCGGGGCGCCGGACCCTGACGACGCCGACGAGAGCGGCGAGCTGCTCATCGACGGTGCGCCGCCGCGCGCCCAGCGCGGCCGTGCCGGACTCATGCAGCAGGACCCGGAAACCCAGGTGGTGCTCTCCCGCCTGGGCGACGACGTCGCGTTCGGCGCCGAAAACCTCTCGGTGCCCCGCGACGAGATCTGGCGCCGCGTGCACGAGGCACTGGACGACGTCGGACTCGCCCACCTGCCGCTGAACCACCCGACGTCGGCCCTGTCCGGCGGCCAGAAGCAGCGCCTGGCGCTCGCCGGCATCCTGGCGATGCGGCCGGGACTGATCCTGCTGGACGAGCCGACCGCGAACCTCGACCCCGCCGGCGTCCTGGAGGTCCGGGATGCCGTGGGCCGCTGCCTCGACAAGACCGGGGCCACCCTGGTGGTGGTGGAGCACCGGGTGGCCGCGTGGAAAGACCTGGTGGACCGCATCGTGGTGCTGCAGCCGGGATCCGCCACGGACGGCGCGGTGCTGATCGACGGGACGCCTGACGAGGTCCTCGAACAGGCCCGCGGGATGCTCACTGCCGCCGGTGTGTGGGTCCCGGGCTACGTTCCCGAAACCCGGCGCCGTTCGGCCGCCGGTCCGTCCAGCGGAAACGGCGGCCAGCTGCTGCTCGCCGCCGAAAAACTCGCCGTGTCACGGGAACGGCCCCGGCGACGCGGCTTCCGCTCGGTGCCGCCCGAGCCCGTCCTCCGCGACGTCACGGCACAGGTCAGGGCGGGGGAGGCGCTGACCGTCACCGGTCCCAACGGCGCCGGCAAGTCCACGTTCGCGCTGACCCTCGCCGGGCTGCTGCGGCCCGTGGACGGCAAGGTCTCCGCGGCCGTGGAGCTGAGCGGCGGCGCCGGCATCGACCCGTACAAGTGGAAGGCCGAGCAGCTGATCTCCCGGATCGGCACGGTGTTCCAGGAGCCCGAGCACCAGTTCGTCACCGGCCGCGTCCTGGACGAACTGCTCTTCGGCCCCCGCCACCTGGGGCACGGAAAGGAGCGGGTCGACGAGCTGCTGGAGCGCCTGCGCCTCACGCACCTGGTGGACGCCAACCCCTACACCCTGTCCGGCGGGGAGAAGCGCCGGCTGTCCGTGGCCACGGTCCTGGCCGCGAACCCGCAGGTGCTGGTCCTGGACGAGCCCACCTTCGGCCAGGACGCCAACACCTGGGCGGAGCTCGCCTCGTTCCTTTCCGAACTGCTCGACGCCGGCACGGCCGTGGTGTCCGTGACCCACGACGAGGAGTTCACCCATGTGCTCGGCGGCACCGAGCTCAGGCTGGGGTCGCGCGGCCGGCCCGAGCCACGGCCCGTGCCGACATCACACACCGTGCCGACATCACACACCGTGCCGACATCAGAAGCCGCACCGACATCAGAACAGGCGGCGACATGAGGGAAGCACTGGCACTCGCCGGAAACCGGGCGGTGCTGACCCGTGCCAATCCGCTGGCCAAGTTCGCCGCGGTCTTCCTGATCACCCTGGCCCTGGCGTTGTCCATCGACTGGATGTCAGCGTCCGTGGCGCTGGCCTGTGAACTGCTGGTCTTTCCACTGGCCGGATTGACCTTCTCGCTGCTCTGGCAGCGCGGCTGGCCGCTGATCCTGGCTGCCGCCGTGGGCGGGTGGAGCACTTCCATCCTGGCGCCGGACAGCGGAAGGATACTGCTCGACGTCGGCCTCTGGTCCATGAGCGAAGGTTCCCTCCAGCTGGGGCTTGGGTTCCTGCTCCGGGGACTGGCCATCGCCCTGCCCGCGGTGCTGCTGATGAGCTGCACCGATCCCACCGACCTGGCGGACGCCCTGGCCCAGAAGGCTCGGCTGCCGCACCGGTTTGTGCTGGGGACCCTGGCCGCGATGCGGCTGGTCGGGCTGATGGCGGAGGAATGGCAGACCATCGGCATGGCCCGGCGCGCCCGCGGGGTGGGATCGCGCGGCAATCCGTGGCAGCGGGTGCGGGCCACCCTCGGGCAGAGCTTCGGCCTCCTGGTCCAGGCCATCCGCCGCGCCACACGGCTTGCGGTGACCATGGAGGCCCGCGGGTTCGGCGGCGCCAGCCGGACCTGGGCGCGTGTGTCCACGTACAGCGTGCTGGACATCTGGGTGGTGCTCGGCGGAGTCCTCATCGCCGCCGGCGCCGTGGCCGCCGCGCTGTGGGCCGGCACCTGGCACATGGTGTGGCTGGAAGGCTCCTAGGAGTTAAGCTGCCGGCCGGGCCATCCGGACCTCGGCCAGTCCCTCCCAGTCGTCGATTGTGTCCCTGGCGCCGGTGAAGGCAAAGCCGTTGCGCCGGTAGAAGGCCTGGGCGCGCGGGTTTTCCTCGGCAACCCACAGCCCGGCCGGCTCGTTCCCGAGCGCGGCATCGAGCAGGGCCTGGCCCAGCCCCCTGCCATGGTGGGAGGCGAGGACATAGATGCCCCAGAGCTCGGTCTGCTCCCGCACGCCGTCCTCGGCCGGAAGCGAGCCGGCAAACCCCACCAGCTTCCCGCCGTCGTCCGCTACGAACTGCCGGGCCGCATGCGGACCGGCCAGAAGATGCCGCCACATAGCCAGCCGCCCTTCCACGCCCTGGCTGGCCATGAAGCCCGGTGAGAGCAGGTGCGCGTAGGTCTCGCGCCAGCATTCCAGATGGAGCCGGGCCAGGTCCTCAGCGTCTCCGGGTGCGGCCCGGCGGACGTGGCAGGTGTGATCCGTGGGCCGAGTCTAGTGCTGCGCCTCAGAGGCAGGAGTGGTTGTGGTCGAAACCGTCGGCCACGAACTGCGTGAGGGCCACGTTGCCACCCGCGGTGAGGGGCTCCGCCGAACACATGTCCTCGGCCTCGGCGGCGGTGTGCGCCCCGGCAAGCCAGCTTGGCAGGGAGTAGAGGCTGCTGGCCGAGCCCACCTCGCCGACGATCTGTCCCCACTGCCGGGCGGAGGAGTAGATGCCCACCCTGGCGCCGATGCTGTGGAAGAAGTCCGCCATGCCCTCGAGGTCCGCCCGGTTCGCATTCCTGTCGCCGGACCAGCTGTTGCCAGTCTCCACGTCCAGCCACCAGAGGTAGGTCCCAGGTTCGGAGATAGTGCGGAGGTAGGCGTCGTCGAAGGCCTTGGCATAGCCGTACATGTACGCGCACGCGGCGTCCTCCTGCCCCTGGCACGTGCCGTACGGGTTGGACACGGTCTGGCCGCCGTATTCGTTGTTCGTCGGCCACCAGGAGCCCCGCAGTCCGGGGTTGGCCGTGTTCACGTAGAGCGCCAGGCGTGGCTGGCCCGTCCCGCCGGCCGAACCGTCCGCCCAGTCAAGCTGCTGGTGGAGGCACGGGTTCGTGGTGTTTGCCAGGCCGTTGTTGACCCCGACAATGGCAAACGCGGGGTCATCGGGCAGGTCGTCGCTGCACTGCGGCCAGGAAACGTCGTTGCCCAGGAGTCTTCCGTTGCCGGACGCTTCGGTGCCGGATGCTTCGTTGCCGGACGCTTCGGTGCCAGGCCGGGCGGGGCCGGACCCTGGCTGCTGCGCGGGTTTCCGGGTTGCCGGCTGCGGTGACTGCCGGGGCGCGGGCGGCTGCGCCTGCGGGGCGCCGCCGGGGGTGGCGGTAGCCGTGGGCGACGCCTGGGCGACCGCTGATTCGGGTGCCGGCGGCGCGCCGTCGTCGAGCCTTGGACCCGGGATAAAACCCACGGCGGTTGCGACGGCAAATGACAGCAGCGCTGAAGCCCGGCGCCCTGCCGGGCGCCTCCCGATCAGTACAGCGGAGCTGAAAATGGACAGGGCGGCCTCCCGTTCCCTTATGGCCGCAACAGGTACCGCTAGCTTGCTCCCGGATACGCGCCGAGGTCAAGGCGGGCGCCGGGTGCTTGACTCGGATCGGGAAGGCCGAGACGGATTCTGTCACACGGCGCTGACCCGTTACTGAAAGTTTATGCATGTAACGGGTATGTCAAGGGCTTCTCGCCCGGATATGGGCCGCAGAAGGCGACGAAATAACTCATAACTGATATATTTTTATCCATGACTCAACAGACCGCTGAACATGTCGGCCTCCTGCTCCGCGACGCCCGCGGCCAGAAGGGGTGGACCCAAGGGCAGCTGGCCGCGGAACTAGGCACCAGCCAGAGTGCCGTGGCCCGGATGGAACAGGGCAAACAGAACCTGAGCCTGAAGATGATCCAGCGGCTGGAGGCGATCTTCGGCCGGAGCATCGTCCAGCTCGGCAAGTCGCAGATGACCCACCTTCGCGTGGAGGGCGGCCGGACGCTCTCCGGCTCCGTTGACGTCAACACCAGCAAGAACGCCGGGGTGGCCCTGCTCTGCGCGAGCCTTATCAACCGCGGCACCACGACGCTGCGCCGGCTTGCCCGCATCGAGGAAGTCAACCGCATAGTGGAGGTGCTGAGCAGCATCGGTGTCGAATGCACCTGGCTCAACGACAACGACCTCCAGCTTCGCCGCCCTGCCGACCTTGACCTCGAGTCCATGGACGTTGAGGCCGCACGCCGCACCCGCAGCGTCATCATGCTGCTGGGCCCGCTGCTGGATGAGACCGAAGAGTACCGGCTGCCGTACGCCGGCGGCTGCGATCTGGGCATCCGCACCGTGGAGCCGCACATGCAGGCACTGCGGCAGTTCGGCCTGTCCGTGGAGGCCAGCTCAGGGTTCTACTCCGTGCAGGCACCGCCCACCGACGAGCTCGACCGCTCCTTCGTGCTGACCGAGCGCGGCGACACCGTGACCGAAAACGCCATCATGGCCGCCGCCCACCGCTGCGGCACCACGGTCATCCGCAACGCCAGCCCCAACTACATGGTCCAGGACCTCTGCTTCTACCTGCAGCGGCTGGGCGTTGAGATCGACGGCGTCGGCACCACCACGCTGAAGATCACCGGCAAGCCGGTGATCGATGTCGACATCGAATACTTCCCCTCGGAAGACCCCATCGAGGCGATGAGCCTCATCACCGCCGGCATTGTCACCAACTCGGAGGTGACCATCCGCCGCGTGCCCATCGAATTCATGGAGATCGAACTGGCCACGCTGGAGCAGATGGGCCAGCAGCTGGAGGTCTCCGGGGAGTACATGGCCCGCAACGGACGCACCCGGCTGGTGGACGTGACCACCAAGCCCTCCGAGCTGCGCGCACCGGAGGACAAGATCCACCCGATGCCGTTCCCGGGGCTGAACATCGACAACCTGCCGTTCTTCGCGGTGATCGCCGGCAACGCCGAGGGCCAGACCATGATCCACGACTGGGTCTACGAGAACCGCGCCATCTACCTGACCGAGCTGAACAAGCTGGGCGCCCGGATCCAGCTGCTGGACCCGCACCGCATCTACGTCAACGGCCCCACGCGCTGGCGTGCCGCGGAGGTGGGCTGCCCGCCCGCGCTGCGCCCCGCCGCCTGCCTGCTGCTGGCCATGCTGGCCGCCCGCGGCGTGTCCGAACTGCGCAACATCTACGTCATTGAGCGCGGGTACGAGGACCTCGCCGAGCGGCTCAACACCATCGGCGCCAAGATCGAGTACTTCCAGGACTGACCCTTCCTCGCAGCGCCGATTCGAAGCGCGAACGGACACTTGCGGCCCCTTTAATCACCCGGTTAAGGGCCACAAGTGTCCGTTCGCGCTTCGTCATGTCGGGGACGTTTTCGCTGGCCTGGCGCACAATGTAGGCATGCGGACTTTTGGCGTGGAGGAAGAGCTCCTGATCGTTGATCCGGTCAGCGGAGAACCGCTGGCGCTCGCCGATGCCCTGTTGGCGGGCCGCAAACTCGCCGCCGACGACGCCCCGGGCAAGCCCCGGCTGGTGAAGAAAAAGCCCGAAACCACGTGCGACGACGACGAAATGGGCCTGAGCGCCGAGCTTAAGCTTGAGCAGATCGAGACACAGACCCGCCCGTGCCTGGACCACGCGGAACTGCTGCGCCAGATCCGCGCCGGCCGCGCCCTGGCCGACGAGGCCGCGCAGGGCCACGGCGCGCGGATCGCCGCCCTCGCCACCTCGCCGCTGGCTCTCTCCAGCCACACCACGCCGGATCCGCGCTACGCCAGGATGCTGGAACGGTTCGGCCTGACCGCCCAGGAACAGCTCACCTGCGGCTTCCACGTCCACACCTACATCGAATCCCCGGACGAGGGCGTGGCCGTGCTGGACAGGATC
This sequence comes from Arthrobacter globiformis, assembly GCF_046536215.2. Taxonomy (GTDB): domain Bacteria; phylum Actinomycetota; class Actinomycetes; order Actinomycetales; family Micrococcaceae; genus Arthrobacter; species Arthrobacter globiformis_E. Next base: position 3,426,105 of record NZ_CM143421.1, read on the forward strand.
CGGGACAAGCTGGCCGTCCTGATCGCGCTCAGCGCCAACTCCCCGTTCTGGAACGGCCTGGAAACCGGCTTCGAGAGCTACCGGACGCAGGCGTGGAACCGCTGGCCGTCGTCGGGCCCGTCCGGCATCTACGGCAGCGTGTCCTCCTACCGCCGCGTGGTGACCCGGCTGCTGGACAGCGGCGTGGTGCTGGACGAGGGCATGATCTACTTCGATGCACGCCTCTCCCGGAACCATCCCACCGTGGAGGTGCGGGTGGCGGACGTCTGCCTCCGCGCCGAGGATGCGGCCCTGATCGCCGTCTTGGTCCGTGCCCTCGTGGAATCGGCGTGCCGGGAATGGCGCGAGGGTGTGGAGCCGGCGCCCGTGCCGACGGTGCTGCTGCGCATGGCGGCATGGCAGGCCAGCAACTTCGGCCTGCGCGGCGAGCTGCTCGACTTCGGCAGCTTCCGGCCGGCGCCCGCCGAGGATGTGGTGCGCTCGCTGGTGGACTACCTGGAACCGGTGCTGGCCGAGAACGGGGAGCTGGACCTGGCGCGGCAGGGCATCGGGGAGATTTTCGCGCGGGGCACCGGCGCCGCCGAGCAGCGCACCGTCCGCCAGGTGGTGCTGGACAAGGCAGAGCCCGACGACGGCGGGCTGGGTGCCGTTGTCGCGCATGCCGTGCGGGCCACCCACAAGGGTGACGAAGGGTACGTCGGCCCCGACGCCGATGACGCACCGGAACTGCTGCGCGTCCGCCAGCTCTGACCCGCGTATCCCGCGGGCTTCAGGCCGCCGGTTCAGGAGCGGGCCGCAGACCGGCTGAACCGGCGGCGGAGCGACGCCCAGCTGCTCCGGCTTAGCAGCCCCATGACGCGCGTGCACAGCGCCCAGTAGGCCACCCCCGCCGCCAGGGATGCCACCACCGCCAGTGCCGGACTGAAGGCAACCAGCACCGGATAGACCAGCCAGTGCACGAGGTAGGCGTATAGGGAGGCGCTGGCCAGCAGGACCGTGATCCGCTGCAGGCCCCTGGGCACGGGGATGACCGGCAGCCAGGTGAGCAGCAGGATTCCGGCAACAAGCGTCAGCTCGCGGTGGGTGTCCCCGAAGAAGTAGCCGGGGACCGTGAGCATCGCCAGGACCGATACCGCACACCGCTGGACCCACGTCCGGGTCCGGGCAATGGCCCAGCCCAGGGCAAACAGCCAGAGGGTGGGCGACGGATGGGGGATGCCGGGATCAACGATGTCATAGCGCGAGAGCAGCGCGAGGCCGGTGAGGGCAAGCGGAAAGAGCAGCTGGAACCGCCGCTCCGCCCGGTCCGCCCACGGTATGGCCAGCAGCGCCGTCATGCCCAGGAGGATGTAGACCAGCACCTCGATGAACCAGAAATGCCACTGCGTGGTCACGGCTTCGGGGCCGACTATCGAGTTCAGGAGCAGGATGTTGGCCAGCGTGTACCGGTCGGTGAGCAGATAGGCCACGCCGATGAAGGCCATGCTGGGCACCGCCACCCGCGCCAGGCTGCTGAGCTGGCGCCTGAACCGGGGGACCCGTTCCCCGCTGAGCTGGAACCGGGCGAAGTTGTATCCCGCCACCGCCATGAGCACGTGGGCCATTCCCGGCCACTTCATCAGCCCCACGTGGGTGCCGACGATGAGCACAATGGCCACGGCCCTGAGCACGATGCTGGTTTCGAGCGGGGCAAAGAACCGCCGCATCTTCCGGGCAGGCTTCTTCCCCGCGCTCTGCTCCAGGTCCCGGATTGGCGTCACGTGCCAGTTCGCCGGAAGATGGCCGAGCAGCTGCTCGAGGCGGACGGACGTGGCCACGTAGGACAGCGAGTCGCCGCCGAGCGAGACGAAGGTATCGCCGTCGCCGATGTCCGTGCGCTCCAGGGTGTCGCGGAAGATCCGCTCCACGGTGTCCGGTCCGTTGCCGGGTCCGGCGGCGGACGGCTGCTGGCGTGCGGGTCCCGTGTGGGACAGCGCCGGTGTTGAGAGTGCCAGGACCGCCGGATAGTCCACCTTGCCGGTGGCCAGGCGGGGGAGATGCTCGACGGCGTGCAGCTCCAGGGCCGCCCGGGGGAGTCCGATGCCCTGCGCCAGGACCTTGGCCAGCAGCTGCGTATCGTGGCTGCCCTCGACGGCGACGACGAGGCCATGGTCCGTGCCCGCGCTCGCCGCCTCAACGCCGAGGTCGGCCAGGATTCGCTCCACCTGGCCGAGGTCCACGCGGAGGCCGACGATCTTGACGAACCGGCTGCGCCGCCCCACCACTTCATAGACGCCGGCCGGGTGCTTCCTGGCCAGATCCCCGGTGCGGAGCTCGTGGACCGTGCGGCCGGCGCCGAGATCCTCCGGTGTCTCCGCGTAGCCGAGCATGACATTGGGTCCGGTGTAGACGAGTTCGCCGTGCTCCAGGCCGGGCACGGGCTCGATGCGGAAGGCGCCGCCCGGCACCGGGATGCCGATGGCGCCGGGGTGCTCGGCGGCCAGTCCCGGCGGAAGGTAGGCCATCCGTGCGGTGGCCTCCGTCTGGCCGTACATGACGAACAGCTCCCAGCCCTTCCGGCGGCCGAGTTCGGCGTAGCCCTGCACGCGTTCGGGGGCGAGCCGGCCGCCGGCCTGGGTGACATACCGCAGGCGGGGAAGGTCCATCCCGGCAAAGCCCACCCGTTCCAGCAGTTCGAAGGTGTACGGCACCGCCGCGAAGGACGTTGTGCCGGCGGTGCGGAAAAGTTCCCAGAAGCACGGATCAACAACGGACAGGTCGGTGAGCACCAGGCCCGCGCCGCGGAGCAGGTGGCTGTTGATCACGGACAGCCCGTAGCAGTAGGACATCGGCAGGGTGGTCGCGGCGCGGTCGTCCGGGCCGATGCTCAGGTACTCGGCAATCGACTCCGCGTTGGCCTGCAGATTGGTGGCGGACAGGCGCACCAGCTTCGGCGAGCCGGTGGAACCGGAGGTGCTGAGCAGCAGTGCCAGGTCCGGATGGAGCTCGTGGGCGGTGCCGGCCCTGCGCTCCTCGAACAGCGTCTGTCCGTTGACCGAGCGCAGCACGACGTCGGGGTCGTACGCGGCCACCAGGGACTCGAGCGCCGCCGGCTTGTCCTCCGGCAGCAGGATCAGCGGGTGGCCGCCGACCAGGGCCGCGAGATACGCGACCAGCGAGTCGACGTCGTTAGCCGCAGCCAGTGCCACCAGGCGCCGCTGCGTGCCCAGCCGGAGCGCGAGGGCATCAACCCTGCCGGCAAGTTCCCGGTAGGTGAGTGTGAAATTGTCGGTGAGAATGGCGGGCCTGTCCCCGTGGCCTGCGAGATCGGCGGCGAAGGGCACCCGCGCGAAATCAAGCTGCGTGGTCACCCGCAAAATGATATTAGTTAAGCCTTACCTAAGTAAAACCGTTCTGCTGCCTGTTACGCCGTGCCATACTCAGTCCGTGACCGAGGCATATGTCTTCACGGCTCCACTGTGGCTGTATCCGGGCGAATCCGCCTGGCACTTCATTACGTTGCCGGTGGATATTGCGGAGGAGATCCGCGAGGAGTCCGCGGGCCGCCGCAAAGGGTTCGGCTCGGTCAAGGTAACGGCCTGCATCGCCGGCCACGAGTGGCAGACCTCGGTCTTTCCGGACGCAGGCAGCGGTTCTTACGTGCTGCCGGTCAAGAGGGCCGTGCGGACACTGGCCGGCATAACCGCGGGGGACGACGTCGAGGTCCGGCTGGTCGTTGACCTGTAAACCCAGCCAGCCCTCAACATCCGACAACCGCTCCTCAGCCGCTAGGCTGCGCCGGTCCACCGGGCCTGTGCTGCCGCCGGACGGCGCAGCGGCGACCCGGGAGCCTCCGACGGCGTGCGCTTCTTGCCGAATCCCTGCCGGAGGTGGTCGGCCCGTGCCGGGAGGGGCGCCTGTTTGAGGGCCGATACGCGGGCGGCGGCCTCGTGCTCCGCGGCGCCGGCTGCCACCTGGGGTGCCGCCGGAGAGAGGTCCGTGATGAGCCCCGTCCCGGCGCACTCGCGGACGTTGGCGATCCCGGCCGCAGCCGCGCGCTTGTCCTCGAAGGGGGCGGAGACAGCCAGCACGGTTCCATCGGGGGCCTTCAGCCGGAACCGGAACTGGGACTCTGCATCAACAAAAACTTCAAATACTCCGGCCATGGCGGTCCTTCCGGTCAGGGAGGCTGCACGCGGCGTCGTCGCGGCCGCAGCCCCGAACGCATCGCTGCGTCTGTCCTTGGGTGGGGTGCTGAACCGATAGGGGTTTCATCGGTTCATGGGTGTCCTTAGAGTCTGCCCAGCGCACATGGACCCTACAAGACCATCCATGTAAACCCTGGGTAAACCCTGCCTGTCCATCCACTAAACCGCGCCGCCGCGCCGTTCTCAAGGACACCCGAAACGAAGGGACGCGCAGCGCAACCCGCGTTCACAGCCCGCCGCCGGAAGCAAAAAAGATCCGGCCCCGAAGGGCCGGATCTCACGAGGGGAGGTCTGGCGAAGCACCACAGCAATCAAACCTGGAATGGTCAGATCTGCTTGAGCGCCTGCTCCAGGTCGGCAATGAGGTCATCGGGGTCCTCGAGGCCGACGGACAGCCGCACCACGCCGTCGCTGAGCCCGATCGCCGCGCGTCCCTCCGGGCCCATGGCCCGGTGCGTCGTGGTGGCCGGGTGGGTGATCAGCGACTTGGCGTCGCCCAGGTTGTTGGAGATGTCGATGATCTTCAGGGCGTCCAGCAGCGCAAAGGCCGCTTCCTTGCCCGACTGGCCTGCCGTCGTCGCAAGTTCCAGCGTGAGGACGGTGCCGCCGGCCTTCATCTGCCGGGCCGCCAGTTCGTACTGCGGGTGCGACTTGAGCAGCGGGTACTTGACCCAGTTGACGGCGGGCTGGGCCTCCAGCCATTCGGCCAGGCGCAGCGCCGTGGCGGAGGAGTGGTTCACGCGGAGGGACATGGTCTCCAGGCCCTTGGTCAGGACCCAGGCGTTGAACGAGGAGAGTGCCGGGCCGGTGTGCCGCATGAGCTGCTTGACCGGGCCGTCGATGAATTCCTTGGTGCCCAGGATGGCGCCGCCCATCACGCGGCCCTGGCCGTCGATGTGCTTGGTGCCGGAGTAGACCACCACGTCCGCGCCGAGGTCTCCGCAGCGCTGCAGCAGCGGGGTGGCGAACACGTTGTCCGCCACCACCTTGGCGCCGGCGGCGTGGGCGAGTTCGCTGACCGCGGCGATGTCCACGATTTCCTGCATGGGGTTGGACGGGGATTCGAAGAAAACGGCCGTGGTGGGCACCGAGAGGGCGGCGCTCCACTGCTCGAGGTCCGGACCGTCGACGAATACGGTCTCCACACCCCAGCGCGGCAGGATCTCGTTGAGGATGACGAAGCAGGAGCCGAACAGGGAGCGGCTGGCGACCACACGGTCCCCGGCGCCGAGCAGGGCGCCCAGGGCGGTGAACACGGCGGACATGCCGGACGCCGTCGCGAAGCACGCCTCGGTGCCTTCGAGAAGGCGGAGCCGCTCCTGGAAGGTGGCCACGGACGGGTTGCCGTAGCGCGAGTAGACGAAGCGTTCGTCCTCGCCGGTGAAGGCGCGTTCGGCGGCCGCGGCGGACTCGTAGACGAACCCGGAGTTGAGGAAGACGGGCTCGGTGGTCTCTTGGAAATTGGTGCGGTCAAGCCCGCCGCGGACGGCTTGGGTATCGGGGCTCCAGCCGGCGGCGTCGTGATTAAAGGTCAACTTAGTTCTTTCCCAGGTTCGTCGGCAGGCCGCGGTTCTTCCACCCGTTCACGGTGCGCTCACCGTAACGGTCGGGCTCGCCCTCGAAGCCTTCGAGGACGTTGTAGGCCGTGAAGCCGGCCTGCGTGGCGGCGATGGCAGCGGCGATGGAGCGCTGGCCGGAGCGGCACAGGAACAGCAGCTCCACCCGGGTGTCCTCAGGCGCCTGCTGCTTGAGCTGCTCCACGAACTCGGGGTTGGGAATGCCGCCGGGAAAGGTCCACTGGATGAAGAGCGGATCGTTCTCCGTGGCCTTGGTGTCCGGAATGCCGATGTGCGCCCATTCGCCCTCGGTGCGCACATCCACCAGGATGGCGCCGTCCTCGAGCTTGGCCCAGGCATCCTGCGGGGTGATGTCTCCGGCGTAGCTCATGCGTGACCCTCGTACACTTCTGCGCTGAGGTCCTCGTCGGAGTCCAGCCGGTCCACGGCGGTGGCGACCGCGGCATCTGCGCTGGCGATGGCGGCAGGCAGGATGACAGCCTGGGCCACGATGACGCTGGTGCCGTTGAAGGTGGCTGCCGGGCTGCCGTGCAGCACGTATCCCTCCGCCAGGGCAGCCGAGATGCGCTCGCAGAATGAGCGGTCGTCCGGGCCCGTGATCAGGCGGTAGGACAGTTTTTCCTCAGGTTTATCCTGCTGGGACGGCAGCGTTGCAACGGCGGGGGCGTCTGACACGACGGATCTCCTTTTCTCACGCTTGCAGCTCGAAGTGGTCGATATGCCGAGTATTCACCTGAGGCACCCCGCCGTGGAAGGAGGGTTGCCGACCGGCCAGTCAGGGCTTAATGCCGGTACTCATTACTCCCCAAAAAAGTAACACTGACGACGGCGGCACGCACCGCCGCCGTCGTCATGTTCCGTAACGCACCCAACAGCAACGCGGGGTCACTTAGCGCCCAATAAGGGATGCGGAAGGGGCGCTAACTGTCCCCACCCGCTCCCTTCCCTCGCAAGCTCGGCCAGGGAACCCGGCGGGCGTGGGCCCTCCGCGTTGCGGTTACAAAGCCGGTGGGCGGGAGGATAATGACGGGAGATGAACCGCCGTAACGCCGGATGAAACCAGGCCACAGTGAATGATTCGACCGCGAATACAGTGACTCCCATGCTGCACTTTGGATGGTTTGTGGGCCATGGCTTCGGGGTTCAGGGCTGGGGCACGCCCGGCTACGGAATCGGCTATGACTGGAAGAAGCCCGCCCCCTACCAGCACGCGGTCAGGGAATTCGAGCGGGCCGGGCTGGACCTGTTCATCATCGAGGATTCGCTCACCGTCCCGGACACCTACGGCGGCAGCGCCGAGGTCTCACTGGCGCAGGCGTCCTTTGCGCCGAAGCACGATCCGCTGGCCCTGGTGCCGTATCTGCTTTCTGCCACGGAGCACCTGGGCATTGTGCCCACCATCAGCGCATCCTTCTATCCGCCGTTCACCGCGGCCCGGCTGCTGGCCACGCTACAGCACTTCTCCAACGGTCAGCTGGGCTGGAACGTGGTGACCTCCGGCAGCGACCTTGCCGCGCAGAACTACGGACTGGACCAGCAGATCGAGCACGACCTCCGCTACGAGAAGGCCGAGGAATTCGTGGACGTCGTCCGCAAGCTGTGGCGCAGCTGGGAACCGGACGCCATCCGGGAGGATGCCCGGGCGGGCATCTTTGCGGACCACACGAAGGTCCGGCCGATCCACCACCACGACGGCGAGTTCTTCAAGGTCAGGGGGCCGCTGAACACGGCGCCGCTACCGGAGGAACCGGTGCTGGTGCAGGCCGGGGCGTCCCCGCGGGGCAAGGCCTTCGCCGGAGCAAACGCCGACGTCGCGATAGCGCTGGCCCGCGGCGTGGACGGCATGAAGGCCTACCGGGACTCCATCCGCGCCGAAGCCGCCTCGGCCGGCCGGAACCCCGACGACGTCAAGGTGCTGTTCGTCCTCAAACCCACCGTGACCGGTTCCAGGGCCGAGGCCGAGGAAGTGCGGGCCGCGCGCCGGGAGCTTACACAGCGGGACATCGACAGCCAACTCAACTCCATCTCCTACCTGTCCGTCATCGACTTCAAGCAGTTCGACCTCGACGCGCCCCTCCCCGAACTCAGCACCAACAGCAACCAGGGCACCCTGGAGCACTTCTCCAAGGCCGCGCCGCCGGGCTCCACCCTGCGGCAGATCCTGCAGGCCCGCAGCGGCGGCGCCGGCGACAGCATCATCGGCACCGCGGAGGAAATCGCGGACTACCTCGAGGAAACCGGCGCAGCCGTGGGCGGCGACGGGTTCCTCTTCTCCGGCTTCGTGGACCCGGCCACCATCCACGGCGTGCTGGACAGGCTGGCACCGGTGCTCCGGCGTCGGGGACTGCTGCGCACGAGCTACGGCGACGGCGGCTTCCGCCGGAACCTGCTGGACTTCTAGCGCCATGGCAGGGGCTGAGGCACGCGGCACGTTCCTGATCGGCACGGCCCACATCCGTGCCGACGACGTGGCCGCGGCCGCCGCCGATCCCGCGGTGGAGGTGGTCCTCAGTGCCGAAGCCCTCGAGCTCGTGGGCCTGTCCCGCCAGGTGGTGCAGGCGGCCATCGATTCCGGCCACCGGGTCTACGGCCTCAACACCCTGCTTGGCTCCGGCCGGGACACGGCCGTGGAGCAGGAATCCATCCTCGACTACCAGCTGCAGGTGGTGCGCTACCACCACAGTGGCGTCGGCGAGCTGCTGGACCGCGATGAAGTCCGCGCCCTGATCCTGGCCAGGCTCATTGGCTTCACCCGGGGAGGCTCGGGGGTGCGCCCGGAAACTGCCCGGTTTTACGCCGAACTGCTGAACAGGGGCGTGCTGCCGGCCGTTCCGCGTGACGGGTCCGTCGGCTCGTCGGACCTCACCCAGCTGGCGGCCGTTGCCGCCGTCGCCATCGGGGAAGGGCAGGTGCTGGCTCCCGGCGGCGGCCTGCAGGACGGCGCGGAGGCGCTCACCGCCGCCGGGCTGGAACCGCTGGTCCTGGCGCCGGGCGAGGCACTGGCGCTGGTCAGCGCCAACTCCTATTCGATCGGCGCCGGCGTGCTGGAACTCCGCCGCATCCGGTGGCTCGCCGATCTGGCGGACACCGCGCTGGCGCTCTCGCTGGAGGCCACTGCAAGGTACGACGGCGGCGGGAACCTCAGCCCGTTCTCGCCGGCTGTGCAGTCGGCCAAGGCGGTGGACGGCCAGCGCGTCTCGGCGGCCAACGTCCGGCGGCTGGTCCGCGGCGGCTGGCTGGAGGACCCGCGGCGGCAGGTGTCCGTCCAGGATGCCCTGTCCTTTCGCGCGGCGCCGCAGACGCACGGTGCGTTCCGGGCCCAGGCCACGGCCCTGGCGGAGGCGCTCGAGGTGGAGCTCAACGGCCGGGGCGATAACCCGCTCGCGGACATAGCCTCCGGAAGGATGGTGTCCGGCGGGAACTTCCAGCCGATGCAGCTGGCCCTGGCGTTCGAGGCGCTGCGGCTGGGACTGGCGCATGTGGGAATCAGCAGCGAGCGGCGGATCGCCAAGCTCTACCCGCCGCAGCGCCTGATCCGGCAGCTCAACCTCGAGGCGGCCCGGGCCGGGACACCGCTCGCGTCCGAAGACCTGCCGGGGCTGCTCTGGTACTCGGCGGCAGGACTGCTGGCGGAGCTGAAATTCCTGGCGGCACCTGCCACCCTTGGAGCGCCCACCCTGTCCGCGGACGTGGAGGACCATTCCACGCTGGCCCCGCTGGCACTCCAGCAGCTGGAGCGCTCGGTGGAGGCCGCGGCCAAGCTCCTCACCATCGAGGCATTGACGGCTTCCTACCTCTTGGCGGAGGCAGAGGACACGGACCTGCGGGAGGCCGAAATCCGGCGGCCCGGAGCAGGCGCCGGCGCCGTTGTGGCGCGGCTGTCGGAACTGCTGGCCGGGCAGCTTCCGGCGGCGGTGCTGGTGGACAGCGCGCGTGCCGCACTGGGGGAGCTGCTGGCAGGACTGCCCGAATTACAGATACCGGATGCGGGAAGCACGGATGACGGGGGAGGAGAAGCATGACCACTCTGACAGGGAGCGGCCACCAGCCACGGCACGTGGCGCCGATAGTGGATCCGGGCATGGACGCCGACGCTGTACTGGCGCGCGTGGGGAACACTCCGCTGGTGCCTTTGGAGGTGCTGAGCCGCGGCCTGGGCAGCACCGTCTTCGTCAAGCTCGAATCGGAGAATCCGGGCGGTTCCATCAAAGACCGGACCGCGCTGAGCATGGTCCGGGCGGCCGAACGCAGCGGCGAGCTGCAGCCCGGCGGGACCATCGTGGAAAGCACCTCCGGGAACACCGGAATCGGGCTGGCACTGATCGGGGCACTGACCGGGCATCCCGTGGTAGTGGTGACCGGCGATTCCATCTCGTCCGAAAAGCTGGAGGCCCTGAACCGGTACGGGGCTCGGGTGGTGTTTACGGACTGGAGCGCGCCGTCGGATTCACCGGAGAACGCGCGAGCGGTCGCGGCCCGGATCACCGCCGAAATCCCCGGCGCCTGGCGTCCGCTGCAGTTCGATAACCCCGCCAACCCGAGGGCGCACTACGAGGGGACCGCGCCGGAGATCTGGGAGCAGACGGGCGGCCGGGTGACGCACTTCGTCGCAGGCGTGGGCACCGGCGGCACCATCACCGGGAACGGGCGGTACCTCAAGGAGAAGTCCGGCGGGCACGTGGAGGTGGTCGGCGCGGACCCGTACGGTTCGGTCTACAGCGGCGGGCATCCGGGCCAGATCCTGGTGGACGGCGTCGGCAACTCCTGGCCCAAGCCCGACTGGCCGAAGGTCTTTGACCGCGGCCTGCTGGACCGGTTCCTGCGGATCCCGAACGACGAGGTCTACACCACGCTGCACCGGCTGCTCAACGACGAAGGCCTGTCCCTCGGGCCGTCGTCGGGGCTGACGGTGGCGGCGGCGCTCCGGGTGGCCAGGGCGGCGCCGCACGGGTCAGTGGTGGTGGCGATCGCCCCGGACACGGGCGCCAACTACCAGAGCAAGGCCTTCAACCCCGTATGGCTGGCGGACAACCACATCCGGCTGGCCGCCGATCTCGCGGAGGACTAGCGCCCCGCGGAGGACCAGCGTCTGGCGAAGGACTGGCTCAGGAGGCCGGGCCGCTGGCGGCGGTCTCGCTTTCGGAACGGATCCAAGCGTTCCAGTCCAGCGGATGGACGGAGGGCCTGCCCAGCAGGTAGCCCTGCGCGGCAACCATGCCGAGCTCGGTCACGGCCTCCAGTTCCTCCGGCGTCTCCACGCCCTGGGCGCCGATGGCCGCATCAATGTACCGGGCGAGTTCACCCATGGCGGCCGCCCTCAGGCGCTGGCCCGGGGAGTCCTCGATGCCCGCGATGAAGCTCCGGTCCAGCTTGATGATGTCCGGGTGGAGTTCCAGGACCTGGTCCATGGACGTGAAGCCCACCTCGGCGCCGTTCACTGCGATCCGCAGCCCGCGGCGCCGCAGCGGAGCGATGGCGGCCGTCAGCGCCGGGTACTGGTCGAGGGGGACCGGGCCGTTCAGGTCGATGACCATCCGGTCCATGGCCAGCTGGGAATGTTCCAGCAGCCCCGGGATCCTTGGGTCCGCGCACGTTGCCGGCGTCAGGTTCAGGGCGATGAACATGTGGTCGGGCACGGCCTGCGCCACGGAAAGTGCCCGGTGCAGGGCCGCGAGTTCAAGGTCGGTGCCCAGCCCGACGGACTCTGCCTCACTGAACCAGTGGTCCGCGCTGGCACCGTCGTCGCTGACGAACCGGGTCAGGGCCTCGACGCCGATCACCTGCCCCTCCGGAAGCCGGCGGATCGGCTGGAACGCGGTCATCAGCATCTTGTCGGCGAGGATGGCTTCAATGCGGTTTCTGCTGCGCCGCGTAAAGGGCACGGGCTCAGGCGCAGCCACGCCCTGGGGACGCTCGCTCACCGGGATGGCGCCGTTTTCTGCGTTGGCCAGCTCCGTGGTGGCGGTCAGGTGCTCGAGCAGCACCTGTTCGGGATTATCCGGGTGGGCTTCGCACAGGGCGCGCAGTTGCGCGCGGGTCCACTCGGTGGCCGGATCTGATTCGGCGAGCAGTTCGGCAATGATCTGGTGGGCTTGCCAGCGCACAGAAATTTCCCCCATGTCCCCCGGCAGTGCTGCCTGGGCCCCCCAGCCCGTGGGTAGTGAGTTTGTCAATGTGTGCAGGGAGTTGTCATCCCGGGACATCGGCTATTCCTTTGTACGTACTCATTCCGGCTGAGCCCGGAACCAGGCCACGTGCCATCACCGCCGCGCGGCGCGGGCAGTGGCCGTGGAAGAAGAGTACAACGCCGGGCATCGGCTTGTCCCGCATTTATTTGAACGGCGCCAATTCGTTACCGGTCCCATGGTTACCCGGGATGGCCCGCCCCGGGCTCCTCGCCCTGGCCGGCCAGGTTCCGGGCAGCGAGGTCCTTCGTGGCCGGGCCCTGGATGACCGATCCGTCGAGAGCGAAGCGGGAACCGTGGCAGGGGCAGTCCCAGCTTTTGTCGGCGGAGTTGAAGCCTACGGTGCAGCCCAGATGCGTGCAGATGGCCGAGACGGCGCTGACCTGCCCGCCGGGATCCGTGTAGACGGCGACAGGGCCGCCGTCGACCTCCAGGACTGTACCTTCCCCCGGCGGCGGAAGTGTAAGGCCGCGGGGAGGCGGGCCCGCCTGGCCGGAAGCGGCTGGAGCGGCGGCAGCGGCGGCGCCGGGCACCGGTGAATACGCCGGCGCCGGTGTGCTCCGGCTGCTGTCGAACACCGCCGCCCACGGGTTGGCGCGGCCGGAGAGTGCGTCGGTGAGGATGAGTGCCGCGGCTGTGCCGTTTGTCAGCCCCCACTTCCGCAGCCCGGTGATGACGTGCACGTGCTTGGCCTCCGGTGACAGGAGCCCGACATACGGCAGCCCGTCCACCGGCATTTCGTCCTGCGTGGACCAGCGAAAAGCCGGCTCGCCGGCGCCGAGCTGGTCGCGCGCGAAGGCGGCGAGGCGGCCGTAGCGGCCGGCGGGATCGCCGCCGTCGGACGCCCTGTGGCCCTCGCCTCCGGCGAGCACGTAGCCGGCACCGTCGATGGCGACCGTCAGGATCGACCGCATGGGTTCGTCGGCGCCGATGAAGGTGGCGTCGGCGGCTGGCCCTTCCGTGCGGCTGGCGACGATGTAGGACCGGTGGAGGTAGCACCGTGTATCGAACCGTCCCCCGTCTCCGAAGGGCACGTTGGTGGCCACGATGACTTCCCGGGCCCGGACTGTACCGGTTTCCGTGGTGACGGTGGCCGGGGAGCCGTCCCGGAAGGACAGTGCGCGGGAGTCCTCGAACACGAAGCTCCCGCCTCCGTCAACGGAGCGGGCCAGGCCCTGCAGGTACCGGATGGAATGGAACTGCGCCTGGTCGTCGAAGCGCACCGCGCCCTTGACCGGGAACGGGAGCGGCACATCGGTGGTGAAAGTCGAGGGAAGCCCCAGCCGGGCGGCGAGCCCGGCTTCCGCCCGGACCAGTTCCAGGGCAGTCTCGGATTCCGCGTAGGTGTAGTTGGCGACCCGGCGGAATCCGCAGTCGATGCCTTCCTCCGCGACAGTGCTGGCAATGTGCCCGACCGCGGCCTGGTTGGCCTGGCCGTACGTGCGGGCGGCGGCGTCGCCGTGGTTGCCGGCCAGCTCCGTGTAGGCGAGGCGGTGCAGCGAGGTCACCTTGCCCGTGGTGTGGCCCGTGACGCCGGTCCCCACCCGGGCGGCCTCGATCACCGCCACAGTTTGCCCGGATCGCTTGAGGGCAAGGGCTGCCGTCAGTCCCGCGACCCCGCCGCCGATGACGGCAACATCAACGTCGACGTCGCCGTCCAGGGAGGGGTAGCCGGTGGTCCCGGCCGTGGCCACCCAGAGGGATACCGGCTTGCCGGCCAAGGGCCCGTTCATGACGCTGGATACCGCATGCAATCGCCTCCTGGGGCAGACCATACCCCTACCGCCCCCGGCGGGGAATGCCCCTGGCGGTAGCGCCGGGCCCGGAGGCCCTGGCGCTACTCGATGCCGGCGAACAATTCGTTCAGTTCCGCTGTCAGTTGCTTGCGCAGTGCCGGCGTGCCGATTTCGCGGCCGTCGATGTGGTTGACCGGCGCCAGGAGGCGGATGCTGGAGATCAGCCAGACGGCGTCGGCGTCGGCCAGGTCCTGGGGCTTCAGTGGACCGTAGCCCAGTTCCCAGCCTGCCGCCTTGGCGGCGGCGAACAGGGCGCCCTGCGACGTTCCGGGCAGGATGCCGCTGTCCAGCTGCGGCGTGACGAGGCGCTTAACCGTTGTTCCGGCGTCGTTCTTCTCCACGTTCGCCAGCAGCACAGTGGACGTGGGGCCTTCCAGCACCCGGCCGTCCGAGGACGTGAAGATGACGTCGTCCGCGCCCTGCTTGTGGGCGTGGCGCAGTGCGGCCATGTTCACGGCGTAGGACAGGGTCTTCGCGCCGAGCAGGAGCCACGGGGCACGCTCGGCCGCATCGCTGTCGTAGCCGCGGTCAAGGAGGATGACGTCGATGCCGGTCTCGCGCTGGCGCCGTCCGGCCGCGGCCACGGGGGAGACCTGCACCCAGCAGGTGGGGGCGGACGCGCCCTCAATGCCGCGGGTGACGATGAGCTTGACCACTGCCTCGTCAAGTTCCGGGGAAGGCGCCGGGTTGTCGGAGCGGAACGCCGCGACGCCCGTCTCCACCGCGCGGCGCCAGTCGGCCTGCCCCGGGATCTCAAGGTCCAGCGCCTCCGCCGAGCGGGCCAGCCGGTCCAGGTGGGCCTGGATCTTCCGCGTGTGGCCGGCGACGGCGAGCATGGACTCGAACACCCCGTCACCGCGGGTGGCACCCAGGTCAGTGGCCATCAGCTGCGGCTTTTCGGGGTCGGCAAGCCGGCCGTTCTGATAGTCCGGATCCAGGAACACCAGCACTGTGTGGGAGGTACGAGAGGTCATGCCTCAAGCTTAGTGCGGCCCGTGCCCGATAGGCTGGCCTCACCGCTCCATACCGAATGGCTGCGAGGGCAAGGAATAACGGGGGTTTCAACTGTGTTGTGGCCATTTCCGCTGGCGGAAACACTGCCGGCGTGGCTGATCCTGCTGCTCAGCGGCGCGGACCTGGTCATCAGGGTCCTGGCCGTGGGTATCATCCCGGGCAACCGGCGGCCCACCACGGCCATGGCCTGGCTGCTGGGCATCTTCTTCGTGCCGGCCCTGGGGCTGATCCTTTTCCTGCTCTTCGGCAACTTCAAGCTGTCCCGGCGCCGCACAGAGCAGCAGCAGCTGGTCAATGAGCGGGTCCGTGCCGGCAGCGCGGCGCTTTCCGCCGTCGCCAGTGAGTATTCGGGGCCCGAGTGGGTCCAGTCTGCGGCCGAACTCAACCGCCGGCTTGGGTCGATCCCGCTGGTGGACGGCAACCATGTGGAGCTGATTCCCGGCTACCCGGACTCCATCCGTGCCATGACCGAGGCCGTGCGGAAGGCCAGGCGCTTCGTCAACGCCGAGTTCTACATCATGAGCACGGACCACGTCACGGACGACCTCCTTACAGCCCTCGAGGAGGCGGCGGACCGGGGCGTCCAGGTCCGCGTGCTCTTCGACCACATCGGGACCCTGCGCGTGAAGGGGTACAAGCGGCTGCTGAAGCGGCTCAAGGCCAGCAACATTCAGTGGAAGCGGATGCTGCCGCTGCTGCCCATCCACGGCCAGTGGCGCCGGCCGGACCTGCGCAACCACCGCAAGATCATGGTGATCGACGGCGAAGTCGCCTTTACGGGGTCCCAGAACCTGATCGAGCCCTCCTACAACAACCCCAAGCACCGCAAGGCCGGCCGGGAGTGGATCGAGCTGATGGCGTGCCTGCGGGGCCCGATCGTTCCCACGCTCAACGTCGTCTTCGCCACCGACTGGCTCAGCGAGACCGACGAGTCACTCGAGGACCAGCTGCAGCTGCCCGCGGAGCCGTCGCCGGGCGGCGTCACGGCCCAGGTGGTGCCCAGCGGCCCCGGCTTCACCACCGAGAACAACCTCCGGCTCTTCAACACGCTGATCTACTCGGCGCAGCACCGGATATCCGTCTGCAGCCCCTACTTCGTGCCGGACGACTCCCTGCTCTACGCCATCACCACGGCAGCGCAGCGCGGCGTGGACGTGGAACTGTTCGTCTCCGAGAAGGGCGACCAGTTCCTGGTCCACCACGCCCAGCAGTCCTACTATGAGGCCCTGCTGCGGGCCGGCGTCCGGATCTACCTGTACAAGGCGCCGTTCGTGCTCCACGCCAAGCACTTCACCATCGACGACGAAGTGGCCGTCCTGGGGTCGTCCAACATGGACATGCGGTCCTTCTCGCTGAACCTGGAGGTCTCGGTGATGCTGCTGGGCGCCGAGACCGTCAACAGCATGCGCGCCGTGGAGGACACCTACCGCGACATCTCCCACGAGCTCAAGCTTGAGGACTGGATGCGCCGGCCCCTCGCCGCAAGGTACGTGGACAACGTGGCCCGCCTGACGGCCACGGTCCAATAAGGCCTCCCGACCCCAACGCGTTCACCCACCCGCGCGTGTGGAGTTTTTGTCCACTTGTCGCGACTTGGAGGCCGTCCAACTCGCGATATCTGGACAAAAACTCAATCCGGGAAGGGGGAACCGAGGGTGGAGAGGACGCCGTAGGCCTTGGTGCGGATCTCCTCGTATTCGTCCTGTGCCACGGAGTCGGCCGTGATGGCGCCGCCGACGCCGAGGCTGAGTTTCACCGTTTCGCCTTCGCCGCCGTCCTGCACCACCAGTGTGCGGATGGCCACCGCCAGGTCCGTGGCGCCGTTCAGCGAGAAGTATCCGATCGCGCCGGAATAGACGCCGCGCGGGCCCTCCTCCAGCCGGTCCAGGATGGCCATGGTGCTGATCTTCGGCGCCCCGGTCATCGAGCCCGCCGGGAAGCAGGCGGCCACAGCCTCGGCCCGCGGCGACCCCGGCAGCAGGACGGCGTCGATGGTGCTCACGAGCTGGTGCACCGTGGCGTAGCTTTCGATCTCGCACAGCCGGCTGACGGTCACCGACCCCGGCTCGGCGAAGTGGCTGAGGTCGTTCCGGAGCAGGTCCACGATCATGATGTTTTCCGCCCGGTCCTTGAGGGACGTGGCCAGGTCGTGGCGGAGGGCGGCGTCGGTGTCCGGATCAGCAGCCCGGGGGCGGGTTCCCTTGATCGGCTCGGCGCGCATGCCGCCGTCGGACGCAATCCGCAGGAAGCGTTCCGGCGACGTGCTGGCCACCGTGAGCCCGCCGAAGCGCAGGTAGCTGGCAAACGGCGCCGGGTTCCGCCGGCGCAGGGCAAGGTACGCAGCCCACGGATCCAGCGCAGGCACCTCCGCCGCGAGGGTGGTGGTGAGGCAGACCTCGTAGGAATTTCCCTCGGCGATCTGGTGCTGCGCTTCGGCGATCTTGCGCTTGTAGCTCGCCTCGCTGTCCCGGCCGGCAAATGCCGGCGCTGCGTTGTCAGACATGGTGTTTTGGGCTGCGGGAGGTACGACGCCGGTGCTGCCGCCGGCTTCGGGTGCGGCGGTCACCGCAGCGCGGGCGCCCTCGAGCCAGCCTTCGGCATCCGGCGCGTCGAGGGCAAGCAGCCACACCGCGTTGTCCGTGTGGTCCAGGACCACGCCGCGGCCGGCGAAGATCAGCGCCGCGTCAGGCGTGTCCGAGGGGACGTCCTGCCCGCCGGTTTCCCGCTTCAGTTCGTAGCCGAGGTAGCCCAGCCAGCCCAGCGCGAAGTCGCACGGGTAGTCCTCCGGGCCGCGCACCGCCTTCCGTCCCCAGACCGTTTCCAGCCAGCGGAAGAAGGGGCCGGACACGTTGGCGGTGGCACAGCCGGCGGTGATCCGTGTGACCCCGGAACTGTGCAGGACAGACTGGCCGAACGTGCCGCCGTCGTCTGCCAAAACACTGTAACGGCTGCGTTCCGCCGCGGGAGTTCCGCTGGCGTGACCGGCCGCGCCCGCCGAACGCAGCGATGAGTCCAGCCAGACCGCGTTCGGGGATGTCCCGTACAGCGCCTGGAAAAGCGCGGCGGGATCGGGGCTGGCGTCGAGCCGTTCGGACAGGAGGCGCAGGCCGCGCCGAGAGGACAGCTCGGGAACCAGGGCGGTGGTGAGCGCCGGGAGGTAGGTCAGGGCCTGCAGGGTGTCTGCGGGGGCGGTGCCGTCAGCGCGGTTGAGGACCCGGACGTGGGCATGCGCCGGGATGTCGTCCGCGGCCAGGAGTTCCGCCTCCTGTCCGGCCCACTGGTCCCAGAAAGGCTCGTACGTGTCGCCATCGCGTGCCAGCGCGCGGCTGCGGCGCTCGCCGTCGGGGGAGTCCGCCCAGATGACGGCGTCCAGAAGCGGCCTGGCCGCTGCGGCGGCGGCCCCCACGCCCTCGACGATCACGATCTCGGCCGGCAGCGTGACCCGCGGGTCGCCGTCGTCGTTGTTTTTCCAGTCCCAGCTCACCCAGGTGGCCGCTTCGCCGCGCCGCAGGGGCGCCAGCACCGTTGTGACGTAGCGTTCGATGCCGGCCGACAGCCCGTCCCAACCGGGATAGATGTCCTCGAGGTGGAACAGCGAGACCTTGTGGTGGTTCCGCAGCGTGGCCGCGAGTTCGATGGCCAAAGTCGTTTTACCTGCGCCGGACCGCCCGTCAATGGCGATGATCACAGGTGCGGGGGTCATGAAATAGAGCGTACCTGCTGGCTGTCCTGAACCTTGACGTTGTGAAGCGGGGTGCCCGTGACCGGATGGGTGTGGCGCTTGCCGTTGCGTGCACGGTGCTCAGTTATCCGGACCGGGGCCGGACCTGTGCCGGCGTCGTTCCGCCCGGATTCGTTCCGCCCGGCATCGGAGGCGTCCTGTGCGATCGCGTTCTGCACGTAGCGGACGATGCCGGGGACGGCCGCCTGGACCTGGTCCCACACCGCCTCGAAGTCGGCGTGGCCGCCGTACCAGGGGTCCTCAATGCCCTGCTCGAGCGGATCGCCGTCCGCCAGGTCAGGGTCGAAGCTGCGGAGCATGCGGATCCGGGACAGCGACTCGTCGTCCGGCGCGGAGGCCCGGAGCCAGCCGTAGTGGTCCACGTCCAGCGCCAGTATCAGGTGGCGTTCGGTGAACCATTCGGATTGCCATTCCCGTGCGATGTGCCGGTCCGAGAGCAGGTTGTGGGCGGTGAGTTTCCGGGCTGCCCGGGGATCGATGGGGCGGCCGGCCTCGTAGGCGGTGGTGCCTGCAGAATCAACGACCACGGCGTCGGCGAGCCCGGCTTCTGCAAAGGCGGCGCTCAGCATCAGTTCGGCCATGGGCGACCGGCAGATGTTGCCGGTGCAGACGGCGATGACGCGGTACGGGCTCGTCGTTGAGTTCATTCGCTAAGCATGTCGGATGCCAGCCCCTCTTGGCTAGTAAGTGCCCTTATTATCGACAGGCTGCGTGCAGTTGGCCGCGCTTCGTGTCACAAAATTGCCATCTGGCAAGGATTTAGTGGATAAGCGCCAGCAGCACGCCCACCGCGACGAAGAGGATGCCGAAAATCCTGTTGAGCACCGTTTGGCCGCGGGCGTTGTGGGTAAAGCGCTGGAAGGACTTGGCCGCCGCTGCGAAGAAGAACCACATGACCAGGACGTCGATGAGGACCACGGTTGCCGCGAGCACGGTGTACTGGGGCAGCAGCGGGTTGGCGGGCCGGATGAACTGCGGCATGAAGGCCAGGAAGAACACGATGGCTTTGGGGTTGAGCAGGTTGACCCACAGGCCCCGGCGGAACATGGACCAGGCGGGCTCGTTCCGGAGCGCGGCCACCTTCTCCTGGTCAAGGTCCGGCTTGCGCAGGAACTGCCTGATGCCGAGGTACGCCAGGTAGGCGGCGCCGGCGTAGCGGATGGCGTTGAAAGCGACCGGGGAGCCGGCAACCAGGACTCCGACGCCGAGCGCCACCACGATGACGTGCAGGATCAGCGCGGCCTGTTGCCCCAGAATGCCCCAGATGGACCGCTTGAACCCGGCGGTCAGCGAGTTGCTCATGGTGTTGATGGCGCCCGCGCCAGGGGTGAAGCTGATGAGGACGCCGGCGCCCGCGAGGGCCAGCCACAGGGAGAATTGCACCTATCAAGTTTAGTCGGTCCGCGGGGCGGGCTGTTCCGCCGTGCGATTTACCTAAAGTGGCCGCCTGGCGCGATGGCTAGCGGCCATTTTGGGTAAATGGACGACGCCGGCCGCTAGGCTCGGGCGATGACCTCGCCATTGGGAATGAGGAACCAGCCGTCGTCGGTGGAACCCCAGCGGTGCCAGCCCGCCGAGATGCGCGTGAGGTCTGCCTCCTGCGCGAAGCCGTACTCGAGGGCCTGTTCCGCGAACGCCGAATGGAGCACGCGTTCGCCCCACACCCTGGCCTGCCAGCGGCGCTGCTGCCCGGTGGCGTAGAGCCAGTTGCTGCTGGTGGGCGCCACGTCCGTGAAGCCGGCGGCCTGTGCCCATGAGACCAGCCGGCGGCCGGCGTCGGGCTCGGCACCGTTCCGGCGCGCGATCCGCTGGTAGAGGTCCATCCACTCGTCGAGCTCCGGAATGGCGGGATACCAGCTCATGCCATGGAAATCGGCGTCGCGGACCGCGACGATGCCGCCGGGCCTGGCCACCCGCCGCATTTCCCGCAGCGCCTCGACGGGGTCGGTCAGATGCTGCAGGACCTGGTGGGCGTGGACCACATCGAAGGTGTCGTCCTCGAAGTCGAGGTCGTAGATGTTGCCCGCCACGAACTCCACGTTGCCGACGCCGCGGTCGGCCGCCAGTTCGCGGGCGTGGGTGATGACATCGGGTGAGCGGTCCAGCCCCGTCACTTTCCCGGGGGCGACCAGCAGCGCGAAGTCGCACGTGATGCTGCCCGGCCCGCACCCGACGTCGAGCACCGATACGCCCGGGGTGAGGTGCGGGATGACGAACGCGGCCGAATTCTCCGCCGTCCGCGAGGCATGGGCCCGGACCACGGATTCGTGGTGGCCGTGAGTGTAGACGTCTTCCGGCTGCTGCGCGCTCATAGGGAAACGCTACTCCTTCTCCGCATTTCGGGAAGGCAGCGGAAGGGTGGTTATGGCGCGCCGGAAGCTTCCTGGCTGGCCTCGACGGTGGCCGCGATCATCGCGTCCATGAACCGGGCGGCCGTCTCGAGTTCCTGCGCCGTGAACCCGGCCATGGCCCTCCCCATGTGGCGGGCCAGGGGCATGAATATGGCGGAACCGTCGCGGTACGCCTTGTCCGTCATCCGGAGCTGCACCTGCCGCCGGTCCTGCCCTTCGCGCACGCGCACCAGATGTCCGGAGCCGCACAGCCGGTCGACAAGTGCCGTGGTGGCCGGGGAGCTGAGGTTCAGTTCCTTCCGCAGGGTTCCCGGAGTCACGACGTCGCCGTTCGCTGCGTGCCTCATAACGGCGGCGAGGGCGTTGAGGTCCGTCCGGTGCATGTCGTTCCGGCCGCCTGCGGAGTCGACGTAGCGGTTGGCTTCTAGGGTGAACTCCTGAAGCAGCCGTACCAGGGGGTGCTGACCGCCCGGGGCTGAGGGGGCCGCCCCATCGGGCGGGCTGCCATGCTGCTGGGGCACGTCCGCCTCCTCTCCTCAGTGTTGCCTTCCGGAGTTTACAGCTACGGCATCCGTGCTCGATGGGAAGCCGCTATATATCTCCATGGTAGAGATAGTTTATGCTGGAACAATCATCGACGGCGGCCCGGGGGCCGTCACGCCCAGGAGGTCACCCCCATGAACCAGGCAGCCCGCACTCCGAGGATCCCGTTCTGGCTCCGGTGGCTCATTCCGGTGGTCCTCGTGGCCGGCTGGGTGGGCATTGCCGGGGTGGGCGGACCCACCTTCGGCAGGCTGGATGAAGTCTCGTCCAATGACCAGGCGTCCTTCCTTCCGGCCGGGGCGGAGGCCACCGAGGCCCGCGAGTGGCAGCAAAAGTTCCAGGATTCCGGCGAGGTGCCCGCCGTCGTCGTTCTTGAAAGCGGCAGTGCCTTCACCCCTGCCCAGCTGGGCACGGCCGCCGCCCTCAAAACCAGGCTGGAAGACCTGCAGTTGGGCAGCGCGGTGGTGGGGCCGGTGCCGTCGCAGGACGGGAAGGCAGTCCAGTACATCGTGTCCGTTGCGTCAGCGGAGCCGGCGGACGCCGTCGCGAAGTTGCGCAACGAGGTCCGGGCGGCCGCGCCGGACGGCACGCAGACGTTCGTCACCGGTCCTGCCGGGCTCGCGGCCGATCTGACGGGGGCCTTTGCGGGCATCGACGGCATCCTGCTGCTTGTGGCGCTGGCGGCGGTGTTTGTCATCCTGCTGGTTGTCTACCGTTCCCTGCTGCTGCCATTCGCGGTGCTGCTGACCTCGGTGTTTGCACTGTGCGCCGCCATCCTGCTGGTGTTCGGCATGGCCAAGGCGGGCTGGATCCAGCTCAACGGTCAGAGCCAGGGCATCCTCTCCATGCTGGTGATCGGTGCTGCCACCGATTACGCACTGCTCTACGTGGCCCGCTTCCGTGAGGCGCTCGAGCACACGACCAACCGCACCGCCGCCGCGCTCACCGCCTGGCGGGCGTCCTTCGCGCCGATCCTGGCCTCAGGTGCCACGGTTGCCGTCGCCCTGCTGTGCCTGCTGTTTTCCGACCTCAACTCCAACAAGGCGCTGGGCCCGGTGGCGGCGGCGGGCATCGTGTGTTCCCTTTTGGCTGCCCTCACCCTGCTCCCCGCCTTCTCGGCCCTCCTGGGGCGTGCCGCGTTCTGGCCCTTCAGGCCCAGGCTCCTGCCCGAAGAGGCCCGTGAGCCGGAACTGGCCACCGGACTGGAGGGCCAGCGCGGGCTTTGGCGCGGCGTCGGAACCCTGGTGTCACGGCGTCCCCGCACGGTGTGGGTGGCGTCGGTGCTCCTTCTTGCCGCCGCCTCGGCCGGGATCCTGCAGCTGAAAGCCAACGGTGTGCCGCAGACCGCCGTCATCCTTAGTGCATCCAACGCCGTCGACGGCCAGGATGCGCTCGCACGCCACTTCGACGCCGGCAGCGGCAGTCCCGCGGTCATCGTGGCCAGCCAGGGGCAGGCCGGGGAAGTCCTCGACGCAGTCAGGGCCACCGACGGCGTGGGCGCTGCCTACTTCCTGGCCGAGGGCAGCGTGCCCATCACGGGAGCCGCGGGAGCGCCTGCCGGCCCGGCCGTGCGCGACGGCAGGGTGCTCCTCAATGCCACCCTCGACTTCGCCGCCGACTCTGATGCCGCGGAGAATGCCGTGGCAGCGATGCGGGAGAGCGTCAAACGCGTGGACCCCGAAGCCCTGGTCGGCGGGGTGACCGCCACCGCGTTGGACACCAACACCACAGCGCAGCGGGACCTGGTCACGATCATCCCCGTGGTCCTCGCCGTCATTCTGCTCATCCTCATGGTCCTGCTGCGGTCCGTCCTCGCGCCCGTCCTGCTTGTTGCCTCGGTGGTTCTCTCCTACGCGGCCGCCATGGGCGTTTCCGCCCTCGTGTTCAACAGCATCCTGGGCTTTCCCGGAGCCGACGCCACCGTGCCGCTGTTCGGCTTCGTGTTCCTCGTGGCACTGGGCGTGGACTACAACATCTTCCTCATGAGCCGGGTCCGCGAGGAGTCGCTCAAGCACGGGACCCGCCCCGGTATCCTGCGCGGGCTGGGCGTGACCGGCGGCGTGATCACATCGGCCGGAGTAGTCCTGGCCGCCACGTTTGCGGCACTGGGCGTCATCCCCATCATGTTCCTCGTCCAGCTGGCATTCATCGTGGCCTTCGGGGTGCTGCTGGACACCGTTCTGGTGCGCTCGCTCCTGGTTCCCGCCCTGGCTTATGACCTGGGACGGCGCATCTGGTGGCCGGGCAAACTCGGCCGGCACGATGCGCAGGAAGCAGCCAAAGCGGAAGAGCCGGCGGAGGCGGCGGTCCGCTAGGTTCCGGCCGGGATTCCCGTGGCCGCACGTCCGGCGCCCGGACCGGCAGCGAGCTCCGAGCGCCACCACTCGACCGTTGCCTTCGCCGCCGCGTCCAGCGGCGTAGGGTGTAGCCCCAGTTGCTGCTCGCTGGCCGCCGAATCCATCACGAAGGGCCGCTCGAACTGGTAGAGCATTTCGCTGATCTCCCGCATGTCGGCCGAGAAGAGTCCCAGGGTGCGCAGGACCCAGCCCGGCACCGTGCGGACCTTCGCAGGCGGCACGCCGGCAGCGGTGGCAAAGGCCTGGGCGATCTGGCGCTGCGTGAGTGGCGGGTTGGTGGGCGCGTGCAAAACCCGGTTCCACAGTCCGGGCAGCCCCGCGGCGCCGATCATAGCCGCGGCCAGATCGGGAACGTAAGTGAAGGAGTGCGGTTGGTCCGCATTTCCCACCACCTGCAGCGGGCGGCGGGCGAGGACGGCGGGCACCATGCGCTCGCCGGCGTTAGCCATCCGGACCCGGGGGCCGAAGAAATCACCCGCCACCACAGAGACGGTGTCCGTGGCGCTCGCCTCCCGCGCCCGCAGCAGCGCCGCGCGGATCCCGCGTTTGCCGCCCGACGCCTCCCGCGCGCTGTCTTCAACCATCACGCGCTCGGGATTGCTGTAGGAGTACAGGCTTTCGGGAAAAACGACGACGGCGCCCGCCTCGCCTGCCTCCGCCAGGACCGCCTGTTCGGCGGCCGGAAGCTCGCGTCCCCACGCCGCGGCGCTGTAGGACGAGCCGTGGATGCAGTGGAAGACCGCGGCCGCTCCGTCGAAAGCGCCGGTCAGCGGGCTCGGATTGGAGGCGTCCACCTTGAGCTTTTCGATGTTCGGATGGTCGGGACCGCTTCCCGAGCGGGTCAGGACCCGGACCCGCTCGCCCCGCTCCGCCAGTTGCTCCGCCACCGTCCAGCCCACAGGGCCGGCGCCGGTGACCACGTAAAAACCTGACATTGAAAATTCCCCTTCATGCAGTGCGGCTGCACCGGAGAGTCCGGCGTGCTTTGAGAGCACTGCTCTCGAAACAAGAATGCTGCGCATAGCCAAGAAAGTCAAGAGCGCTGCTCTCATTTGTTGACACTGCTCTGATCCATGCCATGCTGGGCTGATGCCAGCCACCTCTGAGACCGCCAACGGGGAACTCCGTACGCCGCGTGAACGTGCCCGGGCGCAGACCATTGCCGACATCATCCGGCTGGGCCGGCAGCACCTGGCCCAACACGGGGCAGCCGCACTGTCGCTGCGCGCCGTCGCCCGTGACCTCGGAGTGGTCTCTTCTGCCGTCTACCGGTACGTCGGGAGCCGCGACGAGCTGTTGACCCTCCTGCTCGTGGACGCGTACAACGACCTGGGCGATGCTGTGGATGCCGCCGTCGAGTCCGTCCCGGCGGACGACTTCAGGGGCCGGTTCGCAGCGCTGGCCGGCGCTGTCCGGGGGTGGGCCCTCCGCGAGCCGGCGCGCTACGGCCTCCTGTTCGGCAGCCCGGTGCCGGGTTACCAGGCCCCGGCCGAGCGGACCACGGCACCCGGGACGAGGGTGGTCATCGGGCTGGTGCGGATTCTGGACGCCGCATACCGGGCCGGCCGCCTTGCCGAGCGCGGGATTTCTGCGGTGCCGGCGCCCCTGGCCGCCGACCTTGAAACAATCCGGCGTGAGCTGCAGGTGGATGTCCCGGACGCCCTGCTGGCCCGCGGCACGCTCGTCTGGACGTCGCTGTTTGGAGCCGTCAGTTTTGAGGTGTTCGGGCAGTACGGTGCCGGCACCTTTTCCGCGCCGGATGAGCTGTTCGAGCACCACGTCGCCGTTCTGGCGGACCTCGCCGGGCTGTAGCCGGCCCTGTTGCCTCCCGCGCCGGCTGAGTAGACTGCCACTGCGCCCGGTCCAGGTGCGCCCAGTCCTTTTGAAGGAGTGATCAACCGATGACCGAAAACACTGAGTCCGGCAACGCGGGCAAGACGCACAACAGCTCCAGAAATCCGGCACTCGAAGGAGACCGCGGCCAGTACGTCGAGGGTGATTACGGCGACGCCGGCGTAGCCGGGCAGGAATCTGCCGCCGAGCCCGAAGGTGAATACCAGGCGGGGGACTATGGTGACGCGGGAACGGTCGAGCCTGCCGCCGAGGCGGAGGAAGGCGAGTATCCGCAGGGTGACTACGGCCGGGCCGGAACCGTCGGCGAGGAACTGCCCGGAGATGAGGAGGGCGAATATCCCGAGGGCGACTACGGCGGCGCCGGCACCTCCTCCGGCGGCTAGGCGCAGTTCACGCTGGGCGAAATCCGGCTGCCGTTTACTGAAGAACCCCCGGTTTTCCGCGGATGTCCCGCGTGGTAGCCGGGGGTTCTTGCTAGTTGGCCTGCCCGCTTAAGGCAAAGTTGAGCGCACATGACTCAACTTTGGGTTGACTTAAATCCGGCTCTGAGTAAAGTTGAGTCCAGACCGCTCAAGGAAGTGGGCGACCCCAAGTTTCCAAGGAAAGAAGGAAGCAACACATGTCACGTGCAGTAGGTATCGACCTCGGAACCACCAACTCCGTCGTCTCCGTTCTCGAAGGTGGCGAGCCCACCGTTATTGCCAACGCCGAGGGTGGCCGCACCACTCCGTCGGTCGTTGCGTTCTCCAAGTCCGGCGAAGTCCTGGTCGGCGAAATCGCCAAGCGCCAGGCCGTCAACAACATCGACCGCACCATCGCCTCGGTCAAGCGCCACATGGGCACCGACTGGTCCGTCGCCATCGATGACAAGAAGTACACGGCCCAGGAAATCTCCGCCCGTGTCCTGATGAAGCTGAAGAACGACGCCGAGTCCTACCTCGGCGAAAAGGTCACCGACGCCGTGATCACCGTTCCCGCCTACTTCAACGACGCCGAGCGCCAGGCCACGAAGGAAGCCGGCGAGATCGCCGGCCTGAACGTCCTGCGCATCGTCAACGAGCCCACCGCGGCCGCACTGGCCTACGGCCTGGACAAGGGTAAGGAAGACGAACTCATCCTGGTCTTCGACCTCGGTGGCGGCACGTTCGACGTCTCCCTGCTGGAAGTCGGCAAGGACGAAGACGACTTCTCCACCATCCAGGTGCGCGCCACCGCCGGTGACAACCGCCTCGGCGGCGACGACTGGGACAACCGCGTCGTTGACTACCTGCTCAACCAGCTCAAGGTCAAGGGCATCGACCTGTCCAAGGACAAGATCGCCCTGCAGCGCCTCCGCGAAGCTGCCGAGCAGGCCAAGAAGGAACTCTCCTCCTCCACCAGCACCAACGTCTCGCTCCAGTACCTCTCCGTCACCCCGGACGGCCCGGTCCACCTGGACGAGCAGCTGACCCGCGCCAAGTTCCAGGACCTGACCAAGGACCTGCTCGAGCGCACCAAGAAGCCGTTCCACGACGTCATCAAGGAAGCCGGCATCAAGCTTTCCGACATCGACCACATCGTGCTCGTCGGCGGCTCCACCCGCATGCCCGCCGTCTCCGACCTCGTGAAGGAACTGGCCGGCGGCAAGGAGCCCAACAAGGGCGTCAACCCGGACGAGGTTGTGGCCGTGGGCGCAGCCCTGCAGGCCGGCGTGCTGAAGGGTGAGCGCAAGGACGTTCTCCTGATCGACGTCACCCCGCTGTCCCTGGGCATCGAAACCAAGGGCGGTGTCATGACGCACCTGATCGAGCGCAACACCGCCATCCCCACCAAGCGGTCCGAGACCTTCACCACGGCCGACGACAACCAGCCGTCCGTGGCCATCCAGGTCTTCCAGGGCGAGCGTGAATTCACCCGCGACAACAAGCCGCTGGGCACGTTCGAGCTGACCGGCATCGCGCCGGCCCCGCGCGGCGTCCCGCAGGTCGAGGTCACCTTCGACATCGACGCCAACGGCATCGTGCACGTCTCCGCGAAGGACAAGGGCACCGGCAAGGAACAGTCCATGACCATCACCGGCGGCACCGCGCTCTCCAAGGAAGACATCGACCGCATGGTCAAGGACGCCGAGGAGCACGCAGCAGAGGACAAGGCACGCCGCGAGGCCACCGACACCCGCAACACCGCCGAGCAGCTCGCCTACTCCGTGGACAAGCTGATCGCCGACAACAGCGACAAGCTGCCGGAAGAGGTCAAGACCGAGGTCCAGGCCGACGTCGACGCCCTCAAGAAGGCCCTCGAAGGCACCGACGATGCCGCCGTCAAGGCCGCGTTTGAGAAGCTGCAGGCTTCCCAGACCAAGCTCGGCGAGGCCATCTACGCCCAGGCCGGTTCCCCGGACGGCGCCACCGGCGCTGCAGGTGCTGAAGGTGCTTCCGCAGGCGAGAGCAAGGCTGACGAGGACATCGTCGACGCTGAGATCGTCGACGAAGAAGAGAAGAAGTAACCATGCCGCATCACGGAAACGAAGAAGAGCACACCTCTTCCCACGACCAGAGCGGCAAGCGCGACGAGCCGGTCATCCGGGACCACCGCAAGGTGGACCCGGTGACCGGCGAGGCCCGGCACCCGGAGGGCGGACAGTCCTCCTCGCCGGAAGCCGATTCCGACGGCGACGCCCTCGCCCAGGCTGAGGAAATCCTCAACCAGGTTGAGGTGCCCGCCGAGGAGTCCGTGGCGCAGGGTACCGAGGCCGCCGCTGCAGCGGAGCTGAAGAATGACCTGCTCCGCCTGCAGGCCGAGTACGTCAACTACCGCAAGCGCGTTGAACGCGACCGCGCCGTGGCAGGGGAGATGGCCGTCATCGGCGTCCTGAACTCCCTGCTCCCGGTGCTGGACGACGTCGACGCGGCCCGCCAGCACGGTGACCTCGCGGACGGCCCGTTCGCCGCGATCGCCACCAAGCTGGAGAACGCGCTGAAGACGTACGGCCTGACCCGCATCGATGAGACCGGCGTGGAGTTCGATCCGACCATCCACGAGGCCCTCATCCAGCAGCCCGGCGACGACATCGAGGTTGACACCGTCAGCCAGGTCCTCCGCTCCGGCTACAAGTCAGGCGAACGGGTCCTCCGGGCAGCACAGGTCATCGTCGCAGTTCCGGCCTGACGTTTGCTCACCGGGCGCTACCGGCGCGCCGAACGGACGAGGGGGCCCCGCCCCTACGCCGGGTGGCCAAGGATCTGCGATCCTCGGCCACCCGGCTCCGATAGGCCCGATGCCACTCCCAGGCCCCCTCATCCGTCCGCCGCTAGGCGGTAATCTCACCTAAGGTGAGTGATCAACAAGCTCGGAGCGATGCATGGGCCCCGGGAGTGGCATCGGGCCTGCCGGAGCGTGGCGGCTCAAGTCCGTTAGGACTGAGCCGCCACGCGAAGGGGCGGGGGCCCATGTATCGCGGAGAGCTCGGTAACGGAGAGCTCGGCAAGAAGAGATTGAAAGGAAACGCCATTGGCTAGCCAGGACTGGGTGGACAAGGACTTTTATAAGATCCTTGGTGTTGCCAAGGACGCTTCCGACGCTGACATTAAGAAGGCTTACCGGAAGCTCGCGCGGCAGTACCACCCTGATACGAACTCCGGGGATACTGCTGCGGAGAAGAAGTTCAAGGACATCTCCGAGGCGTACTCCGTGCTGTCGGATCCTGATGAGCGGCAGCAGTATGACGCCATCCGGGCCATGGGCGGCGGCGCCCGCTTTGCCCCGCACGGCGCGGGAAGCACCGCGAACGGCGGCTTCGAGGACCTCTTCGGCGGCCTGTTCACCGGCGGCGGCGGCCGGCACTCCGGCGGGTTCAGCACCGCCGGCGGCGTACCGCCCGAGTTCGCCGACCTGTTCGGCGGCGGCTTCGGGGGTGGACCGGCCGGCTTCCAGCGGGCCCCGCAGAAGGGCGCCGACCGGACGGCGACCACCAGCATCTCCTTCGCCGGGTCCATCCGCGGCACCACCATCGGGCTGCGTGAACCGGACGGCGAAGTCATCGACGTCAGGGTGCCTGCGGGCATCAAGGACGGCCAGAAGGTCCGCGTCCGGGGCAAGGGCCAGTACGGCCCGGCGGGCAACGGCGACCTTCTGGTCACCGTCAACGTCAAGCCCCATGACTTCTACACGCGCGACGGCGACAACCTCCGGATCCACGTGCCCGTCAGCTTCCCGGAGGCTGCTTTGGGCGCCGACATCGAGGTTCCCACGATCGACGGCGAACACGTCCGGGTCCGCGTTCCCGCCGGCACCCCTTCGGGGCGTACCCTCCGGGTCAAGGGCCGCGGTGTGAAGACGTCCAAGGGCACCGGCGACCTGCTGGTGACCATCGACGTCGCTGTTCCGCAGAACCTGAGCAAGGAGGCCGAGGAGGCCGTGAAAGCATTTGCAGCCGCCACCGCCGGCGCGGATGTCCGCCAGGGCTTGGCAGCCAAGGCCCGGCTTTAGGGGCGGGTGTCGGCCGTGGAAATCAATTTCGATCAGCCGATCTTCGTCATCTCGGTGGCGGCCGAGCTCGCCGACATGCACCCGCAGACACTCCGCCAGTACGACCGGCTGGGCATCGTCTCGCCCAGCCGGGCGCCCGGCAAGTCCCGCCGCTACTCCCAGCGGGACGTGAACCGGCTCCGCGAGGTGCAGCGGCTGTCCCACGAGGGCGTCTCGCTCGAGGGGATCAAGCGCATCCTGGAACTTGAAAACCAGGTTGCCGCCCTTCAGCACCGGGTGACCGAACTGACAGAGGAACTGGCCCGCCGTCGTGAGCCCTTGGAGTCCCGGATCTTTGCCGCCGGCACCGCCGGCGACGTGGTGAGCCTGGCGCGCGGCCAGCGGCCCCGTCCCCGTTCGCAGGCCGTGGTGGTGTGGCGGCCGCGCGGTGACATCTAGCCAGCCGCCTCCGGCCAATGCCGACCGCTAGACCCCATTGCCAGAACCGGATCCGGCGCCAAAAATAGGGTGCAGTGCCGGAACGGGGTCACCAGCCGCAATGCCGCGGTCCCGGCTCCCGGGCAGAAGGGACGCAGGGTCATGACCTACATCAGGGACTTTGACCAGCTGGGACGCAACGATCTGGACGAGGCAGGCGGCAAGGGCGCCAACCTCGGCGAGCTGGCCCGGGCCGGGTTCCCGGTGCCGCCGGGTTTCGTGCTCACCACGGCGGCGTACCAGGATTTCGTCAACGCCAACGGGATCGCCGGCCGCATCCTTGAGCTTGCCGCCCTGCCCGCCGGCACCTCGAACGAGGACTATGACGCTGCCGCCGGGCAGATCCGCTCTCTGTTCGCCGAGAGCACCATGCCCGAGGAGATCGGCGGCGAACTCCGCGCCGCCTACGCGCGGCTGGGACAACGGGCGACGGCGGTCGGCGAGGATGCAGCAGCACGCGTGGCGGTCCGCTCCTCGGCCACCGCTGAAGACCTCGCCTCGGCCAGCTTCGCCGGCCAGCAGGACACCTATCTGAACGTCTCCGGGATCGACTCCGTCGCCGCCGCCGTCATCGACTGCTGGGCGTCACTGTGGAATGCGCGCGCCATGGCATACCGCTTACGGAACGGCTTCGACCCGTCCGCCGTCCGCCTCGCCGTGGTGATCCAGGAGATGGTCGACGCCGCGTCCGCCGGTGTGCTGTTCACTGCCAACCCCGCTACCGGACGCCGGGACCAGGTGGTGATCAGCGCTGCCTGGGGGCTGGGCGAAACCGTGGTCAGCGGGGCCGTCACCACTGACGACGTCGTGGTGGATGCCGCGACGGGCCGCGTGGGGCAGCGCCGGACAGCCGACAAGGACGTCATGACGGTCTACGACGGAACAGGCACCCGGGAGCAGGCGGTGCCCGAGGGGAAACGCCGGGAGCCGGTGCTCGACGACGAGGCAGCGGCGGCGCTGGCACGCCAGGGGACCGCCATAGCGAAGCACTTCGGATCGCCCCAGGACATCGAATGGGCGGAGGCGGCAGGGGACTTCTTCATCCTGCAGGCCCGCCCCATCACGGCGCTGCCAGAACCGTCGGCCGACGCCCCGACGGAGTGGCCGCTGCCTTATCCGAACGGGATGTACTTCCGGGCCAGTATCGTCGAGCAGCTGCCGGACCCCTTGTCTCCCCTGTTCGCAGACCTCTTCGACGGCTCCGTGGTGAAGTCGCTGAACGCCCTGCTGAACGAGGCATTCGGCAAGAGCGTGGTGCGGCCCGGGGATGTCTCGCTGCCCACGGTCAACGGCTACGCGTACTACTACTACAACAACGCCGGAATGCGGCGGGTCATGGGCAGGTCGCTGACGGCGATGCGCGCGCTGGCCCAAGGCAAGGCCCACATGGGAATCAAGGGCTGGCGCGACCACTCGCACCCGAAGTACCGGGGGCTCGTGAAGTTCTGGGCGGCCAAACCTCCGGCGGACCGCCCGGGCGCCGAACTGCTGGAGGGCATTTCCGCGCTGCTCGACGCCGGCGCCGCGTACTACACCGCCGTGCAGTCCATCATCCCCATCGCCGCCACCAGCGAGATCATGCTCCGGGGCTACTACGACAAGCTCGTCCGCCGGCCGGGAGATCCGTCGGCAGAGGTGTTCCTCCTCGGTTACGACAGCGAGCCGATCCGCGCCGAAAAATCCCTTTACGACCTTGCGGTGTGGACCCGCGAACGGCCGCGGCTCGCCGCCGCCGTCACCGAAGGGTCAGCGGCGGCCATCGGCGAAGCCCTCCGCAGCGGCACGCCGCCCGCAGGCGTGGACGGCGAAATCGATCCGGAACAGTGGGACGAATGGCGTTCCCGCCTCCAGCGGCACCTGGACCGCTACGGGCATGCCGTCTACAACCTGGACTTCGTCAACCCGGTGCCGGCCGATGATCCTTCCGCGCTGCTGGAAACCCTGAGGTACTTCGTGCGGGGGCAGGGCAAGGATCCGCACGAGCGCCAGCAGCGGTCCGCCGACCGGCGAGAGGAGCAGGCCCGGCTGATCAGCGCCCGGCTGGGTCCCCGCCGTCGCGCTGTCTTCCGCAGGCTGCTGCGCTGGGCGCAGAAAGCGGCACCCGTCCGTGAGGACGCGCTGGCCGACGTCGGACTGGCCTGGCCGCTGATGCGGCGGATGCTGCTGGAGCTGGGGGAGCGGCTGACGGCTTCGGGCGTCATCGCCGCGCCGGCCGACATCTTCTGGCTTCGCCTCGACGAACTCCGCAACGCCATCGACTTCGGGCTTGCTACGCCCGGCGCGGCCATCACGGGCACGGACCGGCCGGTGCGGGAAGAAGCCGTTGAACAGCGCAAGATGCTGTGGCGCGGCCAGCGGAAAGCGGCGGCCCCGCAGCTGCTGCCCGAAAGCCGGTGGATGGAGCGGGCGTTCGGCAGCATGATGCCTGCGCGTTCGGTGCAGCAGGCCGGGGACGTCATCACCGGGGTCGGCGCGAGCTCGGGGCAGGTGAGCGCGCCGGCCCGGCTGCTGCACGGCCCCGACGACTTCGCCAGCATGCGGCCGGGCGAGGTGCTGGTGGCACGGATGACCACCCCCGCCTGGACGCCGCTGTTCGCGATGGCGTCCGGCGTCGTCACGGACGTGGGCGGGCCGCTGAGCCACAGCTCAATCGTCGCCCGGGAATACGGCATCCCCGCCGTCCTGGGTACGGGAGTGGCCACCCAGCGGGTGTCCAGCGGGCAGCAGTTAAAGGTCGACGGCGACGCAGGCACCGTTACGCTCGACGGTTCCGGTGCCCCGTAGGCATCCGGAGTGGGTTTTCCACATAGAGCTTGTGCAGCGTCGTTTTTCCCATAGGCCAGTGGCAAGCTCTTCGTATGGAGAACGGCACGGCTGTTGCGGAGGCGTTGGAGGCTATTAGTGCGTCTGCCTTGGCGCTGGCTGCCGAGCTTCGGAGGGCCGCTGACCCGGGTACGGATTCGTTGCCGGATACTGTTGACCCTCTGCGGGAGCAGGCGACTGCATTCCTGGGCGGCCTGACCGGGGTCGCCGGGATGGAGGCCCGGCTCGCGGCGGTGAAGGTGCAGCTTGCTACCGGATACGTCACGGCGGACGCGGCGATGGCAGTCCCGATTAATAGCCCGCAGGACTTGACCGCCCGGCAGATGGCCGTGAGGGCGGAGGTGGCCGGCGCGCTGACCATTAGCGAAGGCGCTGCCGAACGGTTGCTGGTTGAATCGGACATGCTTGCCACGGAACGGCCCTTGACACTTGCCGCCCTGCAGCTGGGCCGCATTTCGTGGCAGCACGCCCGGATCATGTGTGATGAGACCGAAGGGCTGTCACCGGAAGCAGCAGCAGCGTTCGAGGCCCACTTCCTGGATCCTGATGCTCCCAACGCGGCGCGCGGCTGCTTTGCCGGGGAGCTGGCACCGGCGAGGTTCCGTGCGAAGGCCCGGTACTGGCGGGAACGGCGCCACCAGGACAGCATCGAAAAACGGCACGTCAAGAGCGTCAAGGACCGGCGCCTGGAATTCCGGCCGGACAGGAACGGCATGGCCTGGTTCTCGGCGTACCTGCCCGCGGACCAGGCCACCGGGATCTGGAACCGCGCCACAGCCGCCGCGCGTGCGCTCCAAGGGCCTCACGAAACCCGAACCCTCACCCAACTCCGGACCGATCTCTTTTCCACCTGGCTGCTCACAACAAACCACGGGGCCGACGCAATAGACGGAACAGACGGAACAGGCGGTGTACCGGCGGGTGCTGTGACAACCGGCTCCGTCCTCACTGATGATTCGCTGCCTGGTGATCGGCTGCCTGGCGAGGTGCCCTCCCCGCAGGCCCAGGTCCTGGTCACGGTGCCGGTGTTCTCGCTGCTCGGCCACACCGACGAACCGGCCACCATGGACGGCTACGGACCGATCCCGCCGTCCATGGCCCGCCGGCTCGTTGCCAAGGGCGCAACATCGTTCTTCCGCGTTCTGGTCGACCCGCGGGACGGGGCGCCGCTGGAGATCGGACGCACCAGCTACCGGGTCACCAAACCGATGCGCCAATGGCTACGCCTCCGCGACGCCAAATGCACGTTCCCGGCCTGCAACAACCACTCTCTCGACAACGACGCCGACCACATCCTCGCCTGGGCCGCCGGCGGCGGCACCGGCGTCGCCAATCTCGGCCAGCCCTGCCCCAAGCACCACAGACTGAAACACACCACGGCATGGAGACCCGTCGGCGCCACCCAGGATCACCCGCCAGGCTGGATCTCACCCACCGGGCGTCACTACCCGGCCGAACACCAGGACTGGGAACCACCCACCTGGCCGGACAGTTTTGACCCCGGTAATCATGGGCCGGAGAACTTTGACCCGGGCAACTCCGGGCCATATAGCTTCGAGCCGCACATGGCCGAGGACCTTGGCCCGCCCCTGCCGCTCGATCCTGTCCGTGAATGGCCCGAGTGGCCTCCGCCCGCCGCAGCCTAGGCAAGTGCTGCGGATTCTGCTGGCTATCTACCAGCGGCTTTCAGCAAGCCCTGCCTGGTCAGCAGCTGCCCGGCGCCAGCTTTCTACGGCGTCAGCACCCGGACCGGGGAGCCGTCCAGCCACGCCGTGACGTCCTCGAGTGCGCCACCGAAGAAGGCCCGGTAGCTGGCGTCGGTCACGTATCCCAGATGCGGGGCCAGCAGGGTCCGCGGAGCATTGAGGA
The DNA here is from genome assembly GCF_046536215.2 of Arthrobacter globiformis. Taxonomy (GTDB): domain Bacteria; phylum Actinomycetota; class Actinomycetes; order Actinomycetales; family Micrococcaceae; genus Arthrobacter; species Arthrobacter globiformis_E. Next base: position 3,461,347 of record NZ_CM143421.1, read on the forward strand.
GGGGATGGCCGGCCGGGAGCGGTTCCTGGTCGAACACGTCCAGCGCCGCCCCGCGGATCCAGCCCTCATGCAGCGCCGTGAGCAGTGCCTGCTGGTCCACCAAGGGACCGCGCGCGGTATTCACCAGCACGCCGTCCGGGCCGAGGAGGCGCAGTTCGCGTTCACCGACTATTCCTGCCGAACGCGGCGACAGCCGCAGATGCAGGGACACGACGTCGGACTCCCGGAACAGTTCTTCCTTGTCCACCTTCCGGGCGCCGGCCGCCGCAGCGGCCTCCTCGGTGAGGTTCTGGCTCCAGGCCAGCACCTGCATTCCGAAGGCCCGGCCGTAGCCGGCCATCCGCGTCCCGATCTTCCCGAGCCCCACAATCCCGAGGGTCTTGCCGGACAGTTCGAAGCCGACGCCGGTCTGCCACCGTCCGTCGCGAAGTGCGGCTTCCTCCTGCGTCAGGTTCCGGGCGAATGCCAGCAGCAGCGCCCACGTCAGTTCGGGCGCGGCCGTGGGGGAGCCGCCCGTTCCGCAGACGGTGATCCCCAGCCGTGATGCTGCCCCCACATCGATCGAGGCATTGGCGGCGCCGGTGGTGACCAGCAGTTGCAGCCGGGGCAGCTTTTCGAGGACGCTTTCCGGAAACGGTGTCCGTTCCCGCATGGCAATGACGATGCTGGCATCCCGCAGCGTTTCCACAACCTCCGCTTCAGTGGCGAGGTGCCGGTTGAACACGGTGACGGCGACGCCGCGCTGTTCGAGGGAGCTCCAGTCGGCAAAGCTGTGGGCCACGCCCTGGTAGTCGTCGAGAATCGCGAGCTGCTGCATGCTGTCCTTCTGCCGTGAAATGAGACCTGCGCTTAATGAGACCTGCGCTGAATGAGACCTGCGCTTAAATGAAAGAGGTAGGAACCTGCCGGAGCAGGCCCCTACCTCCTGAGGCTAGCTGGCTTTGACGGCCAGCACCGGGCAGGACGCCTCCAGCAGAATCTGCTGGGCCGTGCTGCCCATGATCAGCTTCCCCACCGGGGTCCGCTTCCGGAGGCCGATCACAATGAGTTCGGCCCGGTACTTCTCGGCGGCATCCAGCACCTCGTTGGCCGCGTCGTTGCCGCGCACCGGCTGCAGCACCAGGTGCTCAATCCCTTCCTGCTCCAGCCGTTGGGTCACCTCATTGATGTCCGCGGCCTGGGCGTACCGCTTGTCCACGATGGCGTCTCCCCGGGACGAGTTGATGATGACCAGCCGCATTTGGCTCTTGTGCGCCTCGGTGATGGCCCGGTCCAGGGCAGCTGTGCCCTCGGCCGTGGGGACGTAACCGACAATGATGCTCACGGGTTCTCCTGTCCGTGGTTGGCGTGGGTGGCGTCCGCCCCGCGGCGGCCGGCATCAGCACGTCGCTCGGCAGCAGGCCGCACAGCAGCAGGTGCCTCAACAGCGGGTGAAAGATAGGATCCGGCTTCGGACGGCTCAGCAGAGGGCGCGGCGGCAGGTCCCGCAGCCGGGCCATCAACCGCAGGCCCACCGGCCATGGCCAGCCCGGCAGGCCGCGGACGGAGGCGGCGCCACAGCTTTGCCAGGAGCGGCCACGCCAGGACCACGGCAATGATGATGTAGACGACGACGGCGATCGGCTCGCTCCAGAGGCCGGAGACGTCGCCCGCGCTCAGCTGCAGGGTCTTCCGCAGCTGGCCTTCGGCGCGCGGCCCGAGGATGAGGCCGAGGATCAGCGGCAGGACGGGCAGGCCGTACCGGCGCATCATGAAGCCGAGCCCGCCGAGGACCAGCAGGATCGCCAGGTCGAAGGCCTGCAGGTTCACTGCGTAGGCGCCCAGCGTGGCGAAGAACAGGATGCCGGCGTACAGGTAGGGCCGGGGCAGGCGGAGCAGCTTCGCCCACACGGGTGCCAGGGGCAGGTTGACCAGCAGCAGCAGCGTGTTGCCGATGAAGAGGCTGGCGATCAGCGCCCAGACCAGGGGTCCTTCGTTCTGGAACAGCAGCGGACCGGGCTGGATGCCGAACTGCACGAAGGCGGCGAGCATGACGGCGGCCGTGGCGTTGGTCGGCAGGCCCAGGGCCAGCATCGGGGTCAGCGTGCCGGCGGCGGCGGCGTTGTTGGCCGCCTCGGGTCCGGCGACGCCCTCGATGGCGCCCTTGCCGAACTCCTCCGGGTGCTTGGAAAGCCGCTTCTCGGTGACGTAGGAGAGGAACGTGGGGATCTCGGCGCCGCCGGCAGGCAGTGCGCCGAAGGGGAATCCGAAGACGGTGCCGCGCAGCCATGGCTTCCAGGACCGCTTCCAGTCCTGCTTGCCCATCCAGGGCCGGCCGACGGGAATGATCTGCAGCGGTGTGCGGCGCAGGTGCGCCGCGACCCAGAGGGCCTCACCGACGGCGAAAATCGCCACCGCGACAACGACGACGTCGAGGCCGTCAGCCAGCAGGGGCTGGCCGAAGGTCAGGCGACGCTGGCCTGTCACGGAGTCGATGCCCACCAGGCCGATGGCCAGGCCGAGGCCGAGGGAAGCGAAGCCGCGGAGCCGTGAGGCGCCCAGGACCGCGGTGACTGCCAACAGTGCCAGCATCATGATGGCGAAGTAGCTCGGCGAACCGAGGCTGACGGCGAACTGGACGACGATCGGTGCGAAGACCACCAGAAGGGTGGTGCCGATGGTGCCGGCGACGAACGAACCGATGGCCGCAGTCGCGAGGGCCTGGGCGGCCTTGCCCGCCTTCGCCATCTTGTTGCCTTCGATAGCCGTGATCACCGAGGACGATTCGCCGGGAGTGTTGAGCAGGATCGACGTCGTCGAACCGCCGTACATGCCGCCGTAGTAGATGCCCGCGAACATGATGAATGCGCTGGTGGGTTCCAGGACGGTTGTCACGGGGAGCAGCAGGGCCACGGTCATGGCCGGGCCGATGCCGGGCAGCACGCCGACGGCGGTGCCCAGCAGGACGCCGATGAAGGCGTACAGGAGGTTCATGGGGGTCAGCGCCGTAGCGAACCCGTCCATGAGTGAGGACCAGATGTCCATCTAGAGAATCCCTTCAAGGAGCCCGGCGGGAAGTGCGATGCCAAGGCCGAGGTAGAAGCCGTAGAAGGTCAGCAGCGAGAGCGCCAGGGAGATCAGTCCGTCGCGGACGTAGTGGCGGCTTCCGAGGGCCCAGACGCTGCCCCAGAAGAGCACCGTTCCGGAGATGACCCAGCCGGCCCAGTCGATGAGCAGGATGTTGGCGATGAAGGCACCGGCCAGCGGGAGGACGGTCTTCCAGTCGGCGGGGTGGGTCAGGTCGACGTCCTCGCCGGCCTCGGCCTCGCCGCGGCCGCCGCGCAAAACGTTCACTGCCAGCATCACGGCGCAGACCAGCAGGAGTGCTCCCACGATCATGGGCAGGGTCTTGGGGCCCACCGGGTCTGACTGGGAGTAGGGCACAACCAGGCGCGCTGCGTCCAGGAGGACCAGGGCGCCGACCGCCCCGAGCAGGGCTGCAACGCCCAGCTCGGAGCGGCCTTTAAGGCGGGTGGACAGAGAGGTCACGCCAGGCCGAGCTTCGTCAGCACGTCGGCAACGCGCTTGTCCTGTTCGGTGAGGAAGGTCTTGAACTCGTCACCGGTGATGAAGGCGTCGGTCCAGCTGTGCGTCTTCAGGGCTTCCTTCCAGGCTGCCGACTCGTGCATCTTCTCCAAGGTGGCGATCAGCGCGTCACGGTCGGCGTCACTGATGCCCGGAGGTGCCACGATGCCGCGCCAGTTGGTGAAGACCAGGTCGATGCCGGCTTCCTTGAGAGTGGGGGCGTCCACGCCTTCCAGCCGCTTCTCGCCGCTCGTGGCCAGGACACGAACATCTCCGGACTTGATCTGCTGCAGGTATTCACCGGCGCCGGAGGCCGCGAAGCCGAGCTTGTTGCCGATGATTGCCGGGAGCAGGTCGCCGCCGCCGTCGTAGGAAACGAAGTTGACCTTGGTGGCGTCGATGCCCACTGCGCCTGCGAGCTGCATGGGCAGGAGGTGGTCCGGGCCGCCGGGCGAGGAGCCGCCGCCGACGCTGACCTTGGAGGGGTCCTTCTTCCAGGCGTTTACCAGATCGTCGATGGTCTTGTAGGGGGAGTCCTTCGACACCATGATGGCGCCGGGCTCTTCGATGAGCCGGGCCAGCGGTGTGGTGTCGGTCAGCTTCGACTCGGACTTGTTCGTGTAGCTGGCGCCCACGACGCCCAGGCCCATGAGCATGGCCAGGTCGCCGTTGCCCTTTTCGTTCACGACGCGCGCCAGGCCGACCGTACCGCCGGCGCCGGCGAGGTTGAAGACCTCCGTGTTCGGGGCGAGCTTCTCCTCGTCGAGAACCTTCGCCGCTGCGCGGGCGGTGGTGTCGTAGCCGCCGCCGGCAGTGTTCGGCACCATGATCCGCAGCCCGGTAAGCGGGGCAACGCTGGCTCCGCTCGTGGAGGGGCCTGCGGCAGTCTTGCCGGTCGCTCCGCAGCCGGACGCCATCAGGGCAATGCCTGCGGCTACTGCGGCCACGCGCAGTGCGCTCATTCCGCGCATGTTGTTCCTCTTCTCGTTTTGATCCGTTTGATCGGGGTGCTTCCGATGCTAGGGCCCAACGTGACGGGGCTCACTCTTGTGTAAGCAGAGAAAGTTAAGTTCATTTCGTTCACGTTTCCGCACTCCAACAGGGCAACAAACGAAGGGCCAGGCCCGGTACCGTGTCAGGTATAGTTCACCCCACCCGCGGACCCACAGGAAGAACAGCAGCACATGACTCGACGGCGAGGAATGTCCCTTGCGGGGCAGTATCTTCGGTTGCAGCTCCTGATCGTGCTGGCCGTGCTGGTGGCCGTGGTGGCGATCTCGCTTGCACAGTCGGCGGCAGCGTTTGAACGAGTTGAGGGCCGCCGTGCCCTCTCGGCAGCGGAGACGCTGGCCGCGAACCCGGCCGTCCGGAGCCTGCTGCCGGATGCCCAGCCCCAAGGCAACTCCGTTCTCCCCTCGGTGTCCGAGGCGGTGCGCACGATTTCCGGGTCCTCCCAGGTGGCGCTGGCCCGGGCCAACCGGACGGTGGTGACGTCGTCGGACCCGTCCCAGGAGGGCCGCCAGCTGGAACTCGGCGACAGCGCGGTAATGTCCGGACGGGCGTGGACCGGGGTGGTCGGGACCGGAACCGGCGAAGCCGTTGTGGCCCACGTGCCGGTGCTGGACGACGCCGGGAAGATGGTGGGCATCGCCGTGGTGGGCAGGAACTTCCCGTCCGTGCTGGAGCGACTGGGCGACGCGGTCCCCAACCTGCTCACCTATCTGGGCGTGGCAAGCGTCCTGGGCGTGGCCGGTTCGCTCCTGCTGGCCCGCCGCGTCAAACGCCAGACGCTGGGCATGGAGCCGGACGAGATCACCGGCCTCGTGGAGAACCGGGAGGCGATGCTGCACGGGCTCAAGGAAGGCGTGGTGGGGCTGGACCCGCAGCAGCGGATCACGGTGGTCAACGACAGCGCACGGAGCCTGCTCGGCCTCCCGCACGACTGCGTGGGCAAGGACCTCGGGAGCCTCGCGGTCCCGCCGATGCTGCGCGAGGTCCTCACCGAGGACCAGCCCGGCCCGGACCGGCTGGTCCTGGTGGGGGAGAAGCTGGTGGTGCTGAACCGGATGCCGATGCGCTCGCACGGACGGGTGATCGGCTCCGTCACCACCCTGCGTGACAGGACGGAGCTGGCATCCCTGGAACGGGAGCTCGGCACGACGCGGACGGCTACCGACACACTCCGGGCGCAGGCACACGAGTTCGCCAACCAGCTGCACACGATTTCGGGCCTGATCCAGATCGGCGAGTATGACGCCGTCGTCCAGTTCGTCAACGGCACCACCTCGAACCGGACCCGCCTGAACGACGACGTGACCAGCAGGATTGAGGATCCCGCCCTCGCCGCGCTGCTCATTGCCAAGTCGAGCCTCGCCGCCGAGCGCGGGGTGTCCCTGCAGCTCGCCGAGGAATCCCGGCTCGGCAAGGTGGATGAGGAACTGTCCCGTGACCTGACCACCGTGGTGGGCAACCTGGTGGACAACGCGCTGGACGCCGTCACCAACACCTCCGCCGCGAAAGTGGAGGTACTGATCGGGGAGGACGACGGCGGCGTGCGGGTTGACGTGCGGGACTCGGGACCGGGGGTCCCGGTGGAGGTCATGGACGACATTTTCCGGCAGGGGTTCAGTACCAAGAATTCGCCCGACGGCGGCCGCGGCTATGGCCTGGCCCTCGCCAGGGTGGTCTGCCAGCGCCGCGGCGGGCGGCTGACCGTCCGGAACGACCACGGTGCGGTGTTTACGGCACTGCTGACGCGCAAAACCGCTGATGCTTAAAGAGGAGCAGCCTTGATCAACGTACTGATCGTCGACGACGACTTCATGGTGGCCAAAGTCCACGCCGGCTTTATCCAGCGCACGCCGGGGTTCGCCGTCGTCGGGGTCGCCCACACGGGCGCGCAGGCGGTGCTCGAGACCGCGCGGCTGCAGCCGGACCTGGTGCTGCTGGACATCCACCTGCCCGACGTCAACGGCCTGGACCTGATGCACCAGCTGCGGGACGTGGCGCCGGAGCTGGATGTGCTGGTGATCAGCGCAGCGCGCGAGGTGGAGACCGTCCGGAAGGCGCTCCGCGGCGGGATTGTGCACTACCTGATCAAGCCGTTTTCCCAGACCGACCTGCAGGAACGGCTGGAGCACTACCGCAACACCTACCAGAGCCTCGACTCGTCCAAGGACGTGGCGGAGCAGTCGGACGTCAACCGCGTCTTTGGGCTGGAACGCGCGGACCGGCCGCTGCCGAAAGGCTGCAGCGCCGAGACGCTGCAGCTGGTGGAGAAGGCGCTGCGCGCCGGCGGCGGCGACGTGTCGGCCGCGGAACTGGCTGAGCAGGTGGGGACGTCGCGCGTCAGCGCCCGGCGCTATCTCGAGTACCTCAACGACGAGGGGCTGGTGGACGTGACACTCAAGTACGGCGTCGGACGTCCCGAGCGGCGATATGTGTGGAAGGCGGGCTGACCGGCCCGGTGATTTGGGGCGTTCTTTGGGCTTGGTCTTCTAGGGCTGGGCACGGACGGCGTCGATGCCTTGCAGTGCGCTGACGGTGACGGCATCCATGTCCGCCGTGCCGTCAACGCTGACCAGCAGGGCGCGCCGGCCGTAGCGTTCGATGACGGGCTCGGTTTCCTGCCGGTACAGCTCCAGGCGGTGGCGGATGACGTCCTCGGTATCATCGCTCCGTCCTTCGGCGTCGGAGCGGAGCAGCAGCCGCCGCACTATCTCGTCGTCGTGGGCGGTAATTTCCACCACGGCATCCAGCCTGGTCCCGGCCGCGTCGAGGATGCCGTCGAGGTCGTCCATCTGGCTCACGGTGCGCGGATAACCGTCCAGCAGGAAGCCGTCCCTCGCATCCCGTTCCTGCAGCCGCTCCCGCAGCATGGCCGTGGTGAGGTTGTCCGGGACGAGGTTGCCGGCGTCGAGGAATTCCTTGATTTCCCGGCCCAGTGGCGAACCGTTGGCCAGATGGCTGCGGAACATGTCCCCGGTGGAGATCTCCGGGATGTGCAGCTGTCCGCTGAGCCGCCGCGCCTGGGTACCTTTGCCCGAGCCGGGCGGGCCGATGAGCAGGATGCGGGTCATGCTTTTGGTCCGATCTGCCGAGAAAGCACGCTAGGCCCATTCTTCCGCCCGCGCCCGCCGCCTGCAATGGGTGTTCACAACGGCAGTGGCGGCTCCTAGGCTGGGTTCCACCAACCCGCCGGCCCAAACCCGCCGGACCAAACGCGCCGGCCCTACCCTCCGGCCTAGGAGCCCATCATGACCACGCCGAGACCATCATGACCACGCTTCCGGACCGGCCCAACACCGCCCTGCTGGTGCTGGACATGCAGAAGGGGGTGGTGGCCGAGGCGCACCAGCGGGACGCCGTGGTGGCCAACATCGCCGCGCTGGTGGACCGGGCACGCGCAGCCGGGGTCCCGGTTGTCTGGGTGCAGCATTCAGACGACCGGCTGGAGAAGGGCAGCGAGGCCTGGGAATACGTGCCCGAGCTGGGCCGCCGCGAGCAGGAACCGGTGGTGCACAAGTCGTTCAGCGACGCCTTTGACGGCACCGATCTGGAGCAGGTGCTGGCCGCCGCTGCGGTGGGCTGGCTGATGGTCGCCGGAGCGCAGACGGACGAATGCATCAGGTCCACCATCCACGGGGCGTTCGTCCGCGGCTACGACGTGACGCTGGTCAGCGACGCGCACACCACGGAGGACCTGACCGAATGGGGTGCCCCGCCGCCGGACCAGGTCATTGCGCACACGAACCTCTACTGGAAATACCATGCAGGCCCAGGCCGGACCGCCGGGGTGGCGGAGACCAAGGACGTCACCTTCGGCGGCTGATCCGGGCCGAGCCGGAAGGCAACGGCTACGTGCCGGGCGCCGGCGATATAGCCGCGGCGCGTTCCTCCAGGACCTCCCGCGTGCGCTGGTTCCTGGCCAGTCCGGCTGCCATGATGAATTCGGAGCGCGCCTCCCCGGCCCGCCCGAGCCGGACCAGCAGTTCGCCGCGGACGCTGGGCAGCAGATGCGTTCCGCGCAGGGCACCTCCGGAGGCGAGGCTGTCCACGATGGCCAGCGCGGCCGCCGGCCCGGTGGCCATGGATACGGCCACGGCCCGGTTCAGCTCCACCACGGGGCTGGGTGCGATCCTGCCCAGCGCCTCATAGAGCAGCACGATCCGCTGCCAGTCGGTGCCGTCCACGCTGGGCGCCACGGAGTGGCATTCGGCGATCGCGGCCTGCAGCGCGTAGTTGCCGCGGCCCCGCCCCAGCGCGTCGCAGCGGCGCAGCGCGGCACGGCCGCGGCCGATCTGGGCACGGTCCCACCGGGTCCGGTCCTGGTCGGCCAGCAGGACCGGGGACCCGTCGGGCATGGTGCGGGCCGGGAAGCGGGAGGCCTGGAACTCCATCAGGGCCACCAGCCCGTGGGCCTCGGGTTCGCGGGGGACCAGCCCGGCCAGGATGCGCCCGATCCGCAGGGCCTCGTTGGCCAGGGCGGGCCGAATCCACGCGTCCCCCGTGGTGGCGGCGTAGCCTTCCGTGAACATCAGATAGACGACGCCGAGGACTGCTCCCAGCCTGGCTCCCCACTCGTTGGGCTCGGGAACCTCGAAAGGCACCCGGGCCGCCGCGAGCGTTTTCTTGGCGCGCACGATGCGCTGCTGCACGGTGGCGACCGGAACCAGGAACAGCCTGGCGATCTCCTCGGCGGTGAGGCCGCCCACCACTCGCAGCGTCAGGGCCATCTGGGCCTCCCAGGAGAGGACCGGGTGGCAGGCGGTGAACACGAGCCTGAGCACGTCGTCCTCCAGCGGAACCCAGGGCACGCCGTCGTCGTCTTCCAGGTCCCGGGCCATGGCCCGGTAGCGCTCCTCGAGCCGCTCGGACCGGCGCCACGCATCGATGGCCTTGCGCTTGGCGACGGCCGTGAGCCAGGCGGCAGGATTGTCCGGCGTCCCGGACTTCGGCCACTGGACCAGGGCCTCGGCCAGGGCTTCCTGGGCCAGGTCTTCGGCGAAGCCCACGTCCCGGGTGGCACGGGCGAGGGCCGCGACGATGCGGGCACCCTCGATGCGCCACAGGGCATCAATCCGGCGCCGGACCGCGGCCGCCGCCTCCTGGCCCACGTCTGCCTGGCCCACCTCTGCCTGGCCCGCGTCTGCCTGGCCCACCTCTGCCTGGCCCGCGGCCTCCGCACCCACCGGTCCCTCATTCACCGCCTGCTCCATTCCTGCCGGCCGGAGCTCAGGGCTGGTTCAGTTCCTGGCGCCAGGCCGCTTCCTTCTTGATGTACTCGTTGTCCGCGAAGTCGGCGAAATCGTCGGCCTCGGCTATCCGGCGGACCTCAAGCTTCGAGCCGGGACCCAGCGGGCAGCGGCTCGCCCACTCCTTGGCCTCTTCCTTGGAGGTCACCTGGACAATCCAGAAGCCGTTGAACAGCTCATGCGTTTCGCCGTAGGGGCCGTCCGTCACCACCGGGGGATCCTCGTCGAAATTGACCACGAAGGCCGAGCCCTCGGACAGATCGGTCAGACCTTCGCCGGCGAGCATGACGCCGGCCTTGATCAGCTGTTCGTTGTAGGCGCCCATCTGGTTGAGGATCTCCTCGAACGGAACCTGCTTGGACGCTTCGATGGCTTCGTCCGTGGCGCGCATGATGAACATGTACTTCATGGTTCTCTCCTTGCCTTGACGTGGACGCCGTGTGCGTCCGTCTACTATCCCGTCGAACGGGTCTTGCGGAAATCGACAGGCAGCCGGAAAAATTTTTTTGGCGGGGGTTCAGGCAGCGCCTCAAGGCGCGCTTCAGGCGGTGCCGAAGGGGTTGTCGATGGCGAACTTCCAGCCCTCGCGTCCTTTGCGCAGGACGTCGGCCGTCGTGCCCTGGAGGTCCAGGTTGCTGCCGTCGGCCGCGGTGCCCTTGATGGCCCATTCGGCGATGGCGAGGGCAATGTCGCCGAGGACGTAGACATGGCGGGTAGTCATCCTGACGGGCAGCCCAGCCTGGAGGAACCCCATCATGGCGTTGACGCTGTCTTCGCCGGTTGTGGGCATGCCCGGCTGGGGAACAAACACCGCATCCGGCTCGAAGAGTTCCAGCATCCCGTCGACGTCCCTGGCATTGAAACGAGCAGCCCAGGCCATGTGCATGGCATGCGGATCGGTAATTCCCACGGTGCCCTCCCCAGGACTCCTGCCGGTCTGAGGTGGGCAATCTATCAGCCGCCGGGTGTGGACGCCAGAGGCAAACTGCGCGCCGCCTGCGGGCGTACCGGACTGGCCTTCCAGCCGCGTCTTCTAGCCCCGCCGGCGGACCTCAACCTGGCCCTCATTCACCCTGGCTTCGTAGCTTGGCTGGGGCGTCGTTGCCGGCCCGCGGACGATGTGGCCGTCCCCGAGCCGGAATGTGCTGCCGTGCCAGGGGCAGGTGACGCAGCCATGGGCGATTGTTCCCTCCTCGAGCGGACCGCCCATATGGCTGCACACGCTGTCCAGGGCCTGGATTCCGGACCCGGAGCGGTACAGCAGGAGCGAGACCTTGCCCGCGTCCACCTTCCGGTGCGCCCCGTCCGGGAGTTCGGACTCCGCAAGCACTGGCGTCCAGTTCTTCGGGCCGGTCCTGCCTGCCGTCTTGTTGACGTTGACCGCGTTGCTGAAAGTGAGGTGGCCGCCCAGGAAGCCGCCAAACATCAGGACGCCGAAACCGGCCAGTCCAAGTCTCTTTCCGACGGTCCGGCTGCCCGAGGCGCGGGCCACGGCCGAGCACGAAAACAGGCACAGTGCCGTTCCGTTGGACACCGCGTGGACCAGGCCCACCCGCCGTGACTTTCCCTGTGTGTCGGACCAGTCGTTGAGGCCGGCGGCCGCGGTGGGGACCGCCGTTGCGATTCCGACGGCGACCAGGATGTCCGCGGCCGGTTCCGAGGCGGGCCCTCCCACGGCGTCCAGGACAGTTGCCATGGTCCAGGCCCCGATGGGGAAGTCGGTCAGGACCGGATGCAGCGGGTGGCCCAGCGATGTGCCGCTGAGGGCGTTGCGGACAGGCCGTGGCTGCACGGCTTCTCCGACTGCCTTGGAGATGGCGGACGCCACCCCGTCCAGCCGGTCGAAGTGTTCAATCGCATCAACTAACGCATGCAGCGGATTCATGGCGGACTCCTTCGGCCTGGCAGACAGGGCAGGTGGTCCACCACAGTCTGCATCGCGGTGGACACGATGACAAGGTCCCGGCAGGGCAGTCTCCGGTAACGTACTTTCACATGCCGCTGTCTTCACCCAGAACATCCCTCGACCCCGCTGCCACCGTTTCCGAGGGGCTGATGAGGCCGGTCATGGCCGGCATAGTGACGGCGCTCGTTGGCTTCACCTCGACCTTCGCCGTGGTCCTCTCCGGCCTTCGTGCCGTGGGGGCCAGCCCGCAGCAGGCGTCGAGCGGCCTGCTGGCCCTCTGCCTGGTGGTGGGCGCCGGCGTCGTGCTCCTCGCCTGGCACAGCAGGCTTCCGGTGACCCTCGCCTGGTCAACGCCGGGCGCCGCCCTGCTGGCCGTTGCCGGATTGCCCGACGGCGGATGGCCGGCCGCCGTCGGCGCCTTCCTGGTGACCGGGGTTCTGATCGCCGTGACGGGGCTGGTCCGCCCCCTCGGCAGACTGGTCAGCAGCATCCCCACGCCCCTGGCGCAGGCAATGCTGGCGGGAGTCCTGCTGCCGTTGTGCCTTGCCCCGGTGGAGTCTTTGCAGACCGCCCCGCTGCTGGTGGTCCCGGTCCTGCTCTGCTGGCTCGTGCTGTCACGGTTAGCGCCCCGCTGGTCGGTACCCGGCGCGCTGGCCGTGGCGCTCGCCGGCATCGTGGTCCAGCTGGTTGTTGACGGACGGGCCGTGCTCGCGGACGGCCTGCTGCCGGTGATGGAGTGGACCGCGCCTTCCTGGTCGCTGGGCGCGGTGGCGGGGATCGCCCTGCCGCTGTACATCGTCACCATGGCATCCCAGAACGTTCCCGGCGTGGCGGTGCTGGGGTCCTTCGGTTACCGGGCTCCGTGGCGGGCTTCCATGCTGGTCACCGGTGCCGGCACGCTGCTGGCGGCGCCGTTCGGCGGCCACGCCATCAACCTTGCCGCGCTCAGCGCCGCCTTGGCCGCCGGGGAGGAAGCTGGCGCAGACCGCGGCCGGCGCTGGGTGGCCGGCTTCGTGTCAGGGCTGGCCTACCTGCTCCTGGGCGCCTTCTCCGCCGTGCTCGCTGCGCTGGTGGCTGCGGCACCGCCGGGGGTGCTGGAGGCAGTCGCCGGACTCGCCCTGCTGGGCACACTTGCCGGGTCCGCCGCCTCGGCGCTGGCAGAGCCGGCCGAGCGGACGGGCGCCGTGGTGACCTTCCTCGTGGCCGCGTCGGGGCTGAGCTTCCTGGGCATCGGGGTAGCGTTCTGGGCCCTGCTGGCAGGGCTCCTGGTCCGGGCGGTCCTCAAGGTCCGGAACGGGCCGCAGGGCAAAACTGCGGGTTAGTTGCTGGCTGCCCGCTGTGTTCGGTGTTCGGCAGCCGGGTAGACGCCAAGGATCCACACCTCGGTGGTGAAGAAGTCCAGTTCCTCCAGGGCCAGCTTCAGCGACAGGTCCCCGGGGTGCCCCTCGACATCCACCATGAACATGGTTGCGGCGAACTCGTTGCCCACCATGTAGCTTTCCAGCCGGGTCATGTTCACGCCGTTCGTGGCGAAGCCGCCCAGGGCCTTGTAAAGGGCGGAGGGGACGTTCCTCACGCGGAACACGAAGCTGGTGACTGCCGGTCCGGGCAGGGCTTCCCGGGAGGGCAGTTCCGTTTCCCGGGCCAGGACCACAAAGCGGGTGGTGTTGGAAGGATCGTCCTCGACCGCTGATGCCAGGACCTCCAGCCCGTAGAGCTCGGCGGCCAGCGGCGGGGCGAGGGAGAGCTTGGTGGGGTCGTTCCAGTCGCGCACCTCGCGGGCCGACCCCGCGGTATCGCCGGCGATCACGGGTTTGAGGCGGGCCTCGCGGATCAGCTTCCGGCACTGGCCAAGGGCGTGGATGTGGCTGTGGACCTCGGTGGCCCCCTCGATGGTGCTGCCCGGGATGCCGAGCAGGTCGAAGTGGATGGGCAGGAAGAACTCGCCCACGATCTGCAGGCCCGAGTGGGGCAGCAGCAGGTGGATGTCCGCCACCCGGCCTGCAATGGAGTTCTCGATCGGAATCATGGCCAGATCCGTCTCACCGCTGGACACCAGTTCGAAGGCGTCCTCGAAGCTGGCGCAGGGAACGCTCTCCAGTTGGGGGAACATCTGCTTGCAGGCAATATCTGAGTTGGCGCCGGGCTCACCCTGGAACGCAATTTTCTGGGCCATGTTCCGTATGATGTCACGCCCGGCGCCAGCCAATCCAAACGGTGCCGCTTAACCTAAACGGTGCCGCTCACTTCTTTGCGTAGTCGCCAAACCCCTGCCAGTCGATCACCACGCAGGCCTCATCGCCGACCGTCCAGGCATCGTGGCCGGGCGGGATGACGGCGAAATCGCCGGGCCCGTACTCCATCTCCTCGCCGTCATCCATGACCACCTTCATCCGGCCGGAGACGAAGTATCCCTTGTGGGCAGCCTGGCAGCTGTCCGTCTGCGCGATTGGCTTCACGTGCTGTGACCAGCGCCAGCCCGGCTCGAAGGTGGCCCGGCCGACGCCGCCGCCCTCCATGTGGACCAGCTGGAGCTGGCCCTTGCCGTCCTCAAACGGCCGGGTCTCCTCGGGGGAGTCGAAACTCTTGCGGATGAGACTTGCCACTTTGACCTCCTGTTGCGGGTATTCCTGACTGCGGAGTGAAGGCCTGGAACGCAGATGCTGCTGCCTGTTACGCCACGTTGTAGGCCTGCCCGGCCAGCATGTCAAGAACCACCGCAAAGCACCAGATGCGCTACGGGGCCTGTGTGCCCTGATCCAGCAGCCGGCGCAGGCTGCGCAGGGCGGCGAGTGCCCGGTGGCTGACCAGGGCCGGGGATATATCGAACTGCGTTGCCACCTCGGCGACGGTGAGCCGGCCATAATGCAGGGCCAGCAGGACGTCGCGCTGCTCCATGTCGAGCATCATCAGGGCCTCGCTGACGCGGGAGCCCGCCGGGTCGCTTTGGGCATTGACCATGGACACAGGCTGGCGCGGCGTCCTTCGGGATTCCTGACGGCGGGTACCCCCAAACGGGGCGGCCCCGCCGCGGCCTGCCCCCTACTGGGCGGCGTCGAACCCCGCGAGCAGCCGCCGCGTGGCAGTCTGCATGTGGGAACGCATGGTCGCGGTGACGGCAGCGGGATCGTGCGCCTCGAGGGCGGTGAAAATTTCGCGGTGCTCCTTCAGCGCCGCCGCGGCATGGCCCTCGTCGGTCAGGGCCCGGTCCACCCAGATGCGGAGCAGCGAGCGGATGCTCTGCAGCAGCTCGCGAAGCACCTGGTTGCCCGAGCTGACAGCGATCTCGCGGTGGAACGCGGCGTCCGCCTCCACAAAGGCGGCCAGGTCCTCGAGGTTGTCTTCCATGGTCTGCAGGTTCTCGCGCATGCGGCCCAGGGCGGCATCGTCGATGCGTTCAGCGGCCAGCTGCGCGGCCTGCACCTCGAGGCCGCTTCTGAGCTCAACCAGTTCGCGGGTGCGGGGGGCGCCCAGCATGAGGCCCCAGCTCAGGGTCCGGGGCAGCAGCTCCGAGACGCCGTCGCGCAGGTAGGTTCCGGAGCCCGGCCGCACGATCACGATGCCCAGGATTTCCAGGGCCGCCAGTGCTTCGCGGACCGCCGAGCGTCCCACGCCGAGGGATGCCGCGAGGGTGCGTTCGGCGGGAAGCCTGGTGCCGGCTGCGATGTCTCCGCTGGTGAAGTAGGCCAGCAGGCGTTCCGCGACCTCGGACACCACCGATCCCTGTTCCATGGGACCCAGGGCGGCGCTGATCTTGGCCGTAGCGGCTGCGGAGTTTTCGGACATCTTCAAAGGGTAGCAACCGGCTGACCAATTTTCGGCCGCAACGGCGCAAAGCAAGAAAATTCATCAACCGGTTGACCAATTTACCTTTCCGGCCGTATGGTTGATCTCACAACGCGTAGCCGATGCCGGTCTCCTTCCGGCGGAAGGCATTGAGAGAAACCCCCAGGCATCCAGAGCATGACGCGGCCGGGGCTACCAACATCTAGGAGTCAATGTGGACACCACACAATCGGTGGTCGAAAGATCTGCAATCAGGAAAGTGGCGATCCGGCTGGTGCCGTTCGTCGCTTTGATGTTCTTCATCAACTACCTGGACCGCACGGCCATTTCCTTCGCCGGCCCCAACGGCATGAACACGGACCTGGCCCTCGGCGCGGCGCAGTTCGGCTTCGCCTCCGGCGTCTTCTTCATCGGCTACATCCTGCTCGAGGTCCCCAGCAACCTGGCCCTGCACAAGTTCGGCGCCCGGCGCTGGCTGGCCCGCATCATGGTCAGCTGGGGCATCGTCTCGCTCCTGTTCACCTGGGTTGGCAACGTTGAGCAGCTCTACATCCTGCGCTTCATCCTCGGTGTGGCGGAGGCCGGCTTCTTCCCGGGCGCCATCCTCTTCCTGAGCCTCTGGGTTCCGGCGCGGCACCGCAGCAAGATCCTCGCCCTCTTCTACCTGGCCCAGCCGCTGACCACCGTCATCGGTGCCCCGCTGGCCGGCCTCCTCATTCAGCAGCACGGCCTCTTCGGCCTCGCCGGCTGGCGCGTCATGTTCTTCGGCGTTGCGCTCCCCGCCATCATCATCGGCGTCATCGCCTGGTTCTACCTGGCAGACTCCCCGGCAAAGGCCAAGTGGCTCACCACCGAGGAAAAGACCTGGCTCACCGGCGCCCTGGAGAAGGAAAAGAACGAAACCGTCGCCAGCAACAAGCACGTCAGCGTCCGCACCGTCTTCGGGAACGGCCGCGTCTGGGTCCTGTCCGCGATCTACTTCGGCTTCATCTACGGCCTCTACGCGCTCGGCTTCTTCCTGCCCACCATCATCTCCGGCTTCGAAGGCCTCTACGGCGCCAAGTTCGATGTCTTCCAGAAGGGGCTCATCACCGCGATCCCGTACCTGCCGGCAGCCTTCGCCCTGTACTTCTGGTCCAAGGACGCCACCAAGCGCGGCGTCAAGACCTGGCACATCGCGGTTCCTGCCCTGGTGGGCGGACTGAGCATCCCGCTGGCACTGTTCGCCGGGTCCCCGGCAGCCACCATCGCTGTCATCACCATCACGGCCATGTCCATCTTCGCGGCGCTGCCCAACTTCTGGACCGTTCCCACCCAGTTCCTCACCGGTGCGGCCGCAGCGGCCGGCATCGCCCTGATCAACACCATGGGCAACCTGGCAGGCTTCAGCGCCGGCTACATCACAGGCTGGCTCAAGGACTGGACCGGCAGCTACACCGTCCCGATGTTCGTCGTCGGCGGCTTCATGCTCCTGTCCTGCATCCTGATGGTGGCCCTCAGCCGCTCCGGCAAGGTCAGCGAGGGCATCGCCGCCGAGGCGCTGGACCCCACAGGCGCCGGACACCACTCCGAGCCCTGACCGGCCCGGGAGTGCCCTCCGAAGCCGGATGGCACTCCCGCACCCAAACCCCTGCATCAGCAGATTCCCGCCAACCGGCCAATAGTCACCTCAGGAGAACCCGCAAAATGACCCGCCTGTTCAATGAACCCGCAGCGTTTGCTGACGAGATGATCGAGGGCTTTGTTGCCTCGCACGGCCGGTGGGTGCGGCGCGTTTCCGGCGGCGTGGCCCGCAGCACGAAGAGCACCCCGGACACCGTGGCACTGGTGATCGGCGGCGGCTCCGGCCACTACCCGGCCTTCGCCGGCCTGGTGGGCCAGGGCCTGGCCCATGGCGCCGCGATGGGCAACCTCTTCGCGTCCCCCTCGGCGCAGCAGGTCTACAGTGTGGCCAAGGCCGCCAACAACGGCGCCGGTGTCCTGCTGGGTTACGGCAACTACGCCGGCGACGTCCTGCACTTCACCCAGGCGCAGGAACGCCTCCGCCGTGAGGGCATCGACTGCCGCAGCATCGCCGTTACCGACGACGTCTCCTCCGCCCCGCTCGCCGAACGGCAGAAGCGGCGCGGCATCGCCGGCGACCTGACGGTCTTCAAGGTCGCGGCCGCCGCAGCCGAGGCCGGCTACGGCATGGACGCCACCGTGGAAATCGCCGAACGCGCCAACGACCGCACCCGGTCCTTCGGCGTCGCGTTCACCGGCTGCACCCTTCCCGGTGCCGAGACCCCGCTGTTCACCGTCCCCGAGGGCCGGATGGCCGTGGGCATGGGCATCCATGGTGAGCCCGGCATCGACGAAACGGACATTCCGACGGCGGATGAGCTCGCCGAACTGCTCGTGGGCAAGCTCCTCACCGAGGTCCCGGACGGACTCGAAGCCCGCGGTGCAAGAGTGGTGCCGGTCCTCAACGGCCTGGGCAGCGTCAAGTACGAGGAACTGTTCGTGGTCTACCGCCGCGTCGCCCAGCTCCTCGCCGAGGCCGGCCTGGAAGCCGTTGACCCGCAGGTCGGCGAGCTCGTCACCAGCTTCGACATGGCCGGCACCTCGCTGACCCTGTTCTGGCTGGACGGGGAACTCGAAACCCTCTGGAACGCACCCGCCGACGCCCCGGCCTTCCGCCGCGGCGTGGTCACCGCTGCCGCCCTCGACACTGCTGAATTCGACGTCACCGACGCCGAAGCCGTGGTGATCCCGGAAGCCACTGCCGAGTCGCGTGCCGCCGCAGTCCGCGTCCTGGCCGCCCTCCATGCCGCCAAGGACGTCGTCGACGCCAACGTCGAGGAACTGGGCCGCATCGATGCGATCGCCGGCGACGGCGACCACGGCATCGGCATGGAGCGCGGCGTCCGGGCAGCCGTCGAGGCCGCAACCGACGCCGTCGAACGCGGTGCCGGCGCCGCGACCACCCTGCACCTGGCCGCCGACGCGTGGGCCGACCGGGCCGGCGGCACCTCCGGTGCCCTCTGGGGCATGGCCCTGCGGGCCGTCGGGGACGCGATCGGGAACAGCACCACGCCCGACGCCGGCGCTGTCGCCGCCGGGGTGGCGGAGGCCGCCGCCTCGATCATGGGCTTTGGCAAGGCCAAGGTGGGCGACAAGACCCTCGTGGACGTGCTGGTGCCGTTCCGCGATGCCCTGTCCGCCGCCGTCGGCTCCGGCCAGTCCCTCACCGACGCCTGGGGCGCGGCAGCCACCGTTGCCCAGCAGGCCGCCGAGGAAACCGCCAACCTGCTGCCCCTGATGGGCAGGGCGCGCCCGCACGCCGAGAAGAGCCTGGGCACCCCGGACGCCGGCGCCGTATCCATGGCGCTGATCGTCCGCGCCATCCACAACACCTTCGCCGAGGCGAAAGCTGCGGCAACCACCACTAAGGAGAACGCATGAGCGCCAAACTGCGCCTGGTCATCGGTTCCGACGACGCCGGATTCGAGTACAAGGAAGCCCTGAAAGCGGACCTGGAAGCGTCCGAACTGGTTGAGTCCGTGCAGGACGTCGGGGTGGACGCCACCAGCCACACCCCGTACCCGTCCGTGGCCATCGCCGCCGCCGAGCTGATCGCCGCCGGCAAGGCCGACCGCGCCCTGCTGGTCTGCGGCACGGGCCTCGGCGTGGCCATCGCCGCGAACAAGGTCCCCGGCGTCCGCGCCGTCACCGCGCACGACAGCTTCTCCGTTGAGCGCTCCATCCTGAGCAACAACGCCCAGGTCCTCACCTTCGGCCAGCGCGTCGTGGGACTGGAGCTCGCCCGCCGCCTCGCCAGGGAATGGCTCACCTACACGTTTGACGAGTCCTCGGCCTCCGCCGAGAAGGTCACCCTGATTAAGGACTACGAGGGTGTCACTTCCTGCTAATTCCTCCGCCAGCGGCTCCGGTTCATCCGGCTCCGGGCGCCCGAGGGCCATCATCGGCGTCAGCCTGAAAATGTACTTCGGCTACGAGCGCACCCTGGACTGGTGCCGGGACGTGGCGCAGATCGCCTCGGCCCACCCTGCTGTCCGCAGCGGCGATATTGAACTGTTTGCCCTGCCGGCCCACCCGGTGCTGCCCGAGTGCGCGCGGATCCTGTCCGCCGCCGGGGCCGCCGCGGGCGCCCAGGACATCTTCTGGGAGGACGAGGGCGCCTTCACCGGCGAGGTCAGCGGCAAGATGGTGGCCGAAACCGGCGGCCGGTACGCCGAGGTGGGCCACGCCGAGCGGCGCCGCATCTTCGGCGAGGACGACGACGTGATCGGGCTGAAGACCGCTGCGGCCTACCGCAACGGCCTAACCCCGGTGCTGTGCGTGGGCGAACCCGGCCGCGGCACCGCGGCGGACGCGATCAAGCACTGCATCCGGGAAATCGACGGCGTCCTGAACCGGGCCGGAACCCTCGGCAGCGCGGGGCGCACCATCGTGGCGTACGAGCCGCAGTGGGCCATCGGCGCAGCCGAGCCGGCCTCGCCCGGGTTCATCAGCGAAGTCATCACCGGACTGGACGCCCACCTGCGCAGTCGCGAAGGCCAGGAAGACAGCCGGGTCATTTACGGCGGCAGCGCCGGCCCCGGCCTCATCAGCCAACTCGGCCCCGCCGTCACCGGGCTGTTCCTGGGCCGCTTCGCCCACAACCCCGCCGCGGTGCGGGACATCCTGGACGAGGCAGCACAGCGGCTGGGCCTGGCCGAACCCGCGCTGCTGGAACCAGTCGGGGGCAGGGCATGAACGCGACGATTGGCCAGGGTTCAAGAATCGGTTTGAGCAGCTACGCGTTCTTCTGGCAGCTTTCGGACCGGGTCAGCAGGCCGCTGAGCATCCACGAAGCGCTGGAGCGGACCGCGGCACTGGGCGTGGACCTGTTCCAGATCTGCGACTACGCGCCGCTGGAAGCCATGGGCGACGACGACCTGCAGGCCGTGCGGGCCACCGCGGACTCGCTGGGGATCAGCCTCGAGCTGGGCACCAAGGGCATCCGGCCGGAGCACCTGCGCCGGTTCCTGCACATCGCCAGGATCCTGGGGGCGCCGCTGCTGCGGACCATGTTCAACACCCCGGGCCACACCCCGACGGCGGACGAGGCGGTGGAGATCTTCACCGAGGTCCTGCCCGAGTTCAAGGCAGCCGGAGTGCGGATCGCGGTGGAGACCTACGAACAGGTTCCCACTGCCCGGATCCTGGAGGTCGTGGAACGCGTCGGAAGCCTGTACCTGGGGGTATGCAGCGACCCGGCCAACACCGTGGCGGCCCTGGAGTCACCGCGTGAGGTGATTGACGCGGTCGCACCCCATGTTCTGAACATGCACATCAAAGACTTTGCGTTCAGCCGCAAGGAGGGGTGGGTCGGGTTCACATACTCCGGCGCGCCGCTCGGGGAAGGCCTTCTGGACTACGACTACATGGCCCGGAAGCTGCAGCCCAAAAAAAGAAACATTAACCAGATCGTCGAACACTGGCTGCCGTGGCAGGACTCCGAGGACGAAACCATCCGCCTCGAAAACCAGTGGACCCAGCAAAGCCTCGATTTCCTAAGGAGCAAATGAAATGTCTGCAGAACAGTTGACCGTCGCCGTTATCGGAGCCGGAGGCAAGATGGGGATGCGCGTTTCGCGTAACCTCCAGAAGTCGAACCACACCGTGTTCTACTCCGAGAACTCACCCGCCGGCCAGGACCGCGTCCGCGAAGAAGGCCGTGAAATCACCGCTACCGACGAAGCCGTCAAGGGCGCCGACGTCGTGATCCTCGCCGTTCCGGACACCGTCCTGGGCGTCGTGTCCGAGGGCGTCGTGCCGCAGATGAAGTCCGGCGCCATCCTGCTCACCCTGGACCCGGCCGCCGCCTACGCCGGCCTGCTGGCCCAGCGCGAGGACGTCGTCCAGGCCGTGGCCCACCCCTGCCACCCGTCCGTGTTCCTGGAGCGCACCACCAAGGAAGAATGGGCCGACACCTTCGGCGGCCAGGGTGCCCCGCAGAACGTCGTCGCCGCAATCGACGAGGACGCTTCCGAGGCCACGAAGGCTGCGGCCGAGGCCACCATCCGCGTCATCTACGCACCCGTGATCGATGTCCACTGGGTCACCGTGAAGCAGCTCGCCATCCTTGAGCCCACTCTCGTGGAGACCGTGGCCTGCATGATCGGCACCCTGCTCAACGAGGCGCTGCACGAGACCGTCCACACCGCCGGCGTGCCGGAGGAAGCGGCCAAGGCCATGCTATTCGGCCACGTGCAGATCGCCCTCACCAACGCCCTGCGCGGCTCCAACCCGTTCTCCGAGGCCTGCGAAATCGCCATCCAGTACGGCAAGGACACCATCATCAAGGACGACTGGAAGAAGATCTTCGACGACTCCGAGCTCGACAGCGTCATCGCCAAGATGCTGAAACTGGACGCCGTCAAGCGCTAGCACCTGCTGCCGGCGAACAGCCACAGGCAATGGATCCATCCCCGGATGGGTCCATTGCCATTTAAGCGCTGATGGCAAAGATTTCCGGCCGGTAAAATCTTTCCCACCCAACGGAAGCCGTGCCTGTCCGGCCTCCATTTGACTTGAACAGGGGCAGATTTTCCTACTGGCTCCGCCGCCCTTGGGAGTTCTGGGAATGGCACCCGCGGGCTGCCCGGCGCTTTATGCAAATGAATGGACTATTCCTTCTATTAAGGGCTTTATTGCAGGTCAGGCCGGTGTTTCTTCTCACGGGCGGTACGCTTGCGACCTCCGTCGGGGCGTCAATAGCGTGGTTAAGGACCCTTCGAACGAGCTAAGGACTTATATGCCCTCGCCAGCCGCCACGGATCCAAACCCCATCCATTCCGGCAGGAGCCGGATACCAGTCCTGGCGCGCCTGACATCGGGCCTCCGCTGGGACCTGCCCGCATCCCTCGTGGTGTTCCTCGTCGCCGTTCCGCTGTCGCTCGGCATCGCCGCGGCATCGGGCGCGCCGGTCATGGCCGGACTGATCGCGGCTGCCGTCGGCGGCATCGTTGCCGGCAGCCTGGGCGGCGCACCGCTGCAGGTCAGCGGCCCGGCTGCAGGCCTGACGGTCATCGTCGCCGGCCTCATTGAGCAGTTCGGCTGGCCGGTCACCTGCGCCATCACCGTGGCAGCCGGCGTCCTGCAGGTGCTGCTGGGCATGGCCAAGGTAGGGCGCGTTGCGCTCGCCATCGCCCCCGTCGTCGTTCACGCGATGCTTGCCGGGATCGGCATCATCATCGTCCTGCAGCAGCTGCACGTGATGCTCGGCAGCGAAGCGGGCGAGGCGGCGCTGCACAACATCCTGGCGCTGCCGGACAGCCTGGCCGCCGTCGACCCGCAGGCCGCGTTCCTGGGTGCCGTGGTGATCGCGCTGCTCGTGGCGTGGAAGCACATGCCGGCGGCCATCCGCCGGGTGCCCGGCCCGCTCGTCGCGGTCGTGGCCGCCACGCTGCTGTCACTGCCGTTCAATTCCGACGTCGACCGGATCACCTTTGACGGTTCGCTGCTGGACGCCCTGTCCCTTCCGCACCTGCCGCAGGGGGAGTGGACGGCCATTGCTGTCGGCGTCGTCACCATCGCCCTGGTGGCAAGCGTGGAGTCGCTGCTGTCCGCCGTCGCCGTCGACAAGATGCACCACGGCGAGCGTACGGACTTCAACCGTGAGCTCCTCGGCCAGGGCGCTTCCAACGTGACGTCGGGCATGCTGGGCGGGCTTCCCGTCACCGGCGTGATCGTCCGCAGTGCCACCAACGTGGAGGCCGGGGGACGGACCCGCAAGTCCGCCATCCTCCACGGCATCTGGGTTCTCGTCTTTTCCCTGCTGCTGGCGGGAGTCATCCAGCTGGTGCCCGAGTCCGTGCTGGCCGGACTGCTCATCATGATCGGTATCCGCCTGGTGAAGGTGGCCGATTTCCAGACGGCACGCGTCACCGGCGACCTGGCCGTCTACGCCGCCACGCTGCTCACGGTGGTGTTCGTCAACCTTCTTGCCGGCGTGCTGATCGGGCTCGCCCTGGCCGTGCTGCTGGTCGTCTGGCGCGTGGTCCGGGCCAGCATCCATGCGGAGCCCCTCGGCTCGGCAGCCGAAAACCGCTGGCGAGTGGTCATCGACGGCTCGTGCACATTCCTGTCCCTCCCCCGCCTCAGCAAGGTGCTGGCAGCGGTGCCGCCGGCGGCGCACGTCACGGTGGAGCTCGACGTCGACTACCTCGACCACCCGGTGCACGACACTTTGGAGGCCTGGCGCGTCCGGCACGTCACCAACGGCGGAAGCGTCGAGATCGAGGAAACCGGCACCGCCACCCTGCACGCCGCCCTGGCAGGAACCCCCGCACGCGGCTCATCGCGTTCCGCGCTGCGCGGCGGTTTCGCACCGTGGCGGAGCTGGCAGCGGGACAGCGCCTCACTGGCTGCCGACGCGGCCGGGCATGTCCCGGCCGCGGTGCGCTCGGTGCTCAACGGCGTGGACAGCTACCACCGCCGCCACGCCCACCTGCTGCGGCCGCACGTCGAGGAGCTGTCCACCTTCCAGGACCCGGACACGCTGTTCATCACCTGCGCCGACTCCCGGCTGGTGCCCAACCTGATCACCAGCAGCGGCCCGGGGGACCTGTTCACGGTCCGGAACGTGGGCAACGTGGTAGGGAGTAGCCGGCTCGAACCGTCGGTCGAGGCATCCCTGAAGTTCGCCCTCGACGAGCTGTGCGTCACGTCCGTTGTGGTCTGTGGCCATTCCGGCTGCGGCGCCATGACGGCGCTGCTCGCCCGCCCTGCCGGGGACCGGAAGGCCGAGGGGCAGAAGGCCGGGGACCGCTGCCCGGTCGATTCCTGGCTCGACCACGGCCGGCCGAGCCTGGAAGCGTTCCAGGCAGGACATCCCGTCCAGGTTGCCGCAGAGCAGGCAGGCTACGGTGCGGTGGACCAGCTGGCCATGGTCAACGTCGCCGTCCAGCTCGAGCGGCTGCAGCAGCACGCCAGCCTGCAGGACGCGGTCCGGAGCGGGAACGTCCACGTGACGGGCCTGTTCTACGACATCGCCACCGCCCGGGTGCTGCAGATTACGCCCACCGGCATCAGCCACCTGGATCCGCTGCCGCGGACAGAAGAGCTGGCGCCGGCCTGACGCCCGGGAAACCACAGGCGGCATTGGCAGTGCACACACTGCCAATGCCGCCTGATTTTTTCAAAATGCCCGAATCCTCTAGCGGACGCCGGCCTTGCCAGTTGCGTTCTCAGCGGCCGGTGACTCCTGCCGCTGTGCCGCCTCGAGGCTGCCACGCACCCGCTTCACCGTTTCGGGCGCCAAGATTGCCGAGGCTACGGTGATGACGCCGATGACGCTGAAGTACAGGATCACCCAGCCGGGTTCGCCGTTGCCTGCATTGAGCAGGGCCACGGCGACCAGCGGCGCGATGCCCCCGGCCAGGACCGAGCCGAACTGGTAACCCATGGAGGCACCGCTGTAGCGGAGCTTGGTGGAGAAGAGCTCGGCGAAGAATGCAGCCTGCGGGCCATACATGGAGTTGTGGAAGACCGCGAGGCCGATGATGATTGCCAGGGTTGCCAGCAGGGCGCTGCCGGTGTCGGTCATGACAAAGTAGAGCGGGAAGAACAGCAGCCCGCCGATGGAGCCGAACAGGTAGAGCGGCTTCCGGCCGATCCTGTCGGACAGTGCTGCCCAGAGCGGCACCGCGACGACGCCGATGGCGGAGGCGATCAGTACGGACATGGAGCCCTGGTTAGCGCGTTCCGGACCGAAGGTCCGCATGATGTAGACGACGGAGAAGGTGGTGTACAGGTAGAAGGCCGAGTTCTCTGCAAGGCGCATGCCAACGACCAGCCAGACGCCCTTGGTTTCCTTCTTCAGGGCTTCGCCGAGCGGGTTGTGAGCGGTCTGCTTCTTGGCCACGAGTTCCTTGAAGTCCTCGGAGTCCTCGAGCTTCGCCCGGACCACCAGGCCCACGACGATCAGCAGCACGCTCAGCAGGAAGGGAATGCGCCAGGCCCAGGCGTCAAAGACATCGGCCGGAACCGCAGCTTTTACGGCCAGGACGGACGAGTTGGCGAGCAGCATGCCCGCCGGGACGCCCATCTGGGTAAAGCTGCCGAAGAACCCGCGGCGGCCTTCCGGGGCGTGTTCCGTGGAGATGATGGCGGCACCTGCCCATTCAGCACCCGCGCCGAACCCCTGCATGAGCCGCAGGACGGTCAGCAGGATCGGGGCCCAGACGCCGATCTGAGCGTAGGCGGGCAGCAGGCCCATCGCCAGGGTGGCGAAGCCCATCAGGAGCAGCGAGAGTACCAGCATCGGCTTGCGGCCGATCTTGTCCCCGTAGTGGCCGGCGAACATGCCGCCGAAGGGCCGGGCCACGAAGCCCACCGCGTAGGTGAGGAAGGCAAGCAGGAGGCCTGTGGCGGGGTCCTGCTCGGGGAAGTAGAGCCGGCTGAAAACGCCGGTGGCCGCAAGGAGGCCGAAGATGTAGTAGTCGTACCACTCGATGGTGGTTCCGGCGAAGCTGGCGAGGGATACCCGCCAGGGCACCCGGCGTGCGTTGCCGGTCGTTGCTGCGGAGAGCGTCATTGGTCGTCTCTTTCGAAGGTTGGAATTAGGGATGCGTGGGAATGGCGAACGGGAGTGAACCGGGTTTACCAGTCGACGGCGATGTACTTGGTTTCCGTGAAGTCCAGCAGGCCCTGGTGGGCGCCTTCGCGGCCCAGTCCGCTTTGCTTGACGCCGCCGAACGGGGCTGCCGGGTCGGAGACGAGCCCGCGGTTGAGGGCCACCATTCCGCTTTCAATGCGTTCGGACACCCGCAGCCCCCGGCGCAGGTCCTCGGTGAACACATACGCGGCGAGGCCGTACTCGGAGTCGTTGGCGGCCGCGATGACTTCTTCTTCGGTATCGAAGCCGATGACCGATGCCACGGGGCCGAAGATTTCCTCACTGACCATGCGTGCATGGAGCGGCACGTTGGTCACCACCGTGGGCGGGTAGTAGTAGCCTTCCCCTTGCGGCAGCTGCCCGCCGGTGAGCAGGCGTGCACCCTGGGCGAGGGCATCGCGGACCAGGGCGTCGACTTTCAGGACGCTTGCCTCGTCCACCAGCGGGCCCACTTCGGTGGACGGGTCTGTGCCGGCCCCGACTGTCAGGGCGGACATGCGGCTGGCCAGGCGGCTTGCGAACTCCGCCTGGATTCCGCGCTGGACGTAGATCCTGTTGGCCGCGGTGCAGGCCTGGCCGCCGTTGCGCATCTTGGCGATCATGACGCCGTCAACGGCCTTGTCGAGGTCAGCGTCGTCGAACACCAGGAAGGGCGCGTTGCCGCCCAGTTCCATGGAGCACTTGAGGACGTTGTCCGCGGCCTGGCGCAGCAGGTGGCGTCCGACGCCGGTGGAGCCGGTGAATGAGAGCTTGCGGACGCGGGGGTCGGCGAGGATGGGCGTCATGACGTCGCCCGTCTTGCTTGTGGTGACCACGTTGACGACGCCGGCGGGGACACCTGCGTCGACCATGAGCTGGGCGATGGCCAGGGACGTCAGGGGAGTGAGGGTGGCGGGCTTGAGCACGGCGGTGCAGCCTGCGGCAAGTGCCGGTGCGAGCTTGCGGGTTGCCATGGCGGCGGGGAAGTTCCACGGGGTGATCAGGACGCAGACACCGATCGGCTGGTGCTGGACAAGGATGCGGTTCGCGCCGGACGGTGAGACGGAAACGTCGCCGATGATCCGGACTGCCTCTTCCGCGTACCAGCGGAAGAACTCGGCCGCGTATGCCACCTCACCGCGGGCATCCGGCAGTGCTTTGCCGTTCTCGAGGGAGATAAGGTGGGCAAGCTGTTCCCTGCGTTCGATCATCAGGTCAAAACAGCGGCTCAGTATTTCGGCGCGGCGCCGGGGCGGCGTCGCTGCCCAGTCGGGAAAGGCCGCTGCGGCGGCATCGACGGCGGCAAGGCCGTCCTCGACGTCGGCGTCCGCGATAGCGGTGATTACAGTGCCGTCGGAGGGATTGACGACGTCGACGGTGCGGCCGCCGGCGGCGTCCTGCCAGCCGCCAGCGATGAGCAGTTGGCGGGGGACCGCCAGCTCATCGATGTCGAGTGGTTCCTGGGCGGAGAGATGTGTCATTGGTGATCCTCAGGTTTGATCAAGTGATGGCGTCAGCGAAGTGTTTTAGCGGATGGTGCGGTCACCGGCATAGGCGGCGTTCACGATGGACGTGACGGACTCAAGGTCGAGCGGCACCGGATTGTTGTCGATGAGCCGCTTGGAGTTCAGCGACAGCCTGGCAATCTGGCCGAGGTCGCCCTCCTGCACTCCGAGGTCCTGAAGCGTCGCGGGCAGTTCGATGGCGGCGATGACTTCGTCGATGGCCTCCACGCCGGCGATCGCAGCGCTGCGGACGTCCAGGCCCTTGATGTCGCGTCCCAGCGCTTCGGCAACCTGTGCCAATTGCGGTTCAATGGCGCTGAAGTTGTGGCGGACGACGTAGGGGAGCAGCAGGCCTACGCCCACGCCGTGCGGAGTGTGTGTCAGTGCGCCGACGGGGTACTGGATGGCGTGCGCCGCCGCCGTCCCGGCGTTGCTGAGCACTATGCCGCCGTAGAGCGCGGCCAGCATCATGTCGGCCCGGGCATCGGTGTTGCCCGGATCCTTGTAGGCGGTGGCAAGGCTGCGGCCCAAGAGCCGGATCCCGTCCAGCGCCAGGGAGTCCGTCAGGACATTCTTGCCCACGAACACGCGCTCGTTGGCGAGCGTGCGGGTCGGTTCCCGAGTGATGGCGGTGAACGACTCGACCAGGTGGACGAAGGTGTCCGCACCGGTGGCCGCCGTCAGGGGCGGCGGGCAGGTGTAGGTCAGTTCGGGGTCGCACACCGAGGCGAAGGGGATGATGTGGGGGCTCGAGATGCCCATTTTCATGCCGAGTCCGGGGTCGGAAACCACGGCAATGGCTGTCGCTTCGGACCCGGTGCCCGCCGTGGTGGGCAGGGCGATGACGGGCTTGACAGGGCCGGGTACGGCGAATTCGCCGTAGTAGTCGCTGGGCTGGCCGCCGTGGGTCAGAAGCACCGAGACCACTTTGGCCATGTCCATGCAGCTGCCGCCACCAAAGCCGATGACGACGTCGATGTCCTGGCCCTTGAGCCCTTCGACGCAGGAAACGATGCCCGGGGTGGGCAGCTCGGCCTGGGTTTCTCCGTAGACCCGGACGGACAGCTTCCGGCGCTCAAGGCTCGTGACCAGGGCTTGCAGCTCGTCCGAGGCTGCAAGCCTGGGGTCCGTGCAGACGAGGACGCTGTCACCGAGCTCTGCTGCGATATCGGCGATGGCAAAACGCTGCTGGGCACCGACGACGATATTCCGCGGCAAGCGCAGGACGCCGAAGGTTGCGGGACGGATGCCCGCTGCATGCGCACACGACATTGTGACTGACTCCTAAAGATGGGGATCTCGGCTACCCGAAAGGTGCCGCAGATCTCATCGTTCCAGAGCCCTGCCAGGTGGCCTATGGAAGTTTTTGCCATATTGGCGGCGGGAACATGTCAGTTGAAGCCACATTCCTGTGCTGCTGGTGTTAGTGGCTGCGGATCCCCGCGGACTGCAGACGCCAGAGCCGCAGGGCCACATGGATGTCCAGGGAGCGGCCGGCCCTTCGCCAGCTGGCACCGAGGACAGTGTCAATGCGCTCCAGCCGCTGGCGGAGCGTATTGGGATGAATGTGCAGGGCCTCCGCGGCCGCCGTGCCGGACGCGTCATTCTCCAAAAAGGTCCAGGCAGTCAGAACCAGCTGCGTTCCGCGGCGGCTGTCGTAGTCGAGCAGCGGCCCGAGCTGGGCCGCCAACAGTTGGGCGGCAAAGGGGCTGTCCATGGCGCCCAGCAGCATGCCGGCCGTGCCGAGGGCAGCCCGGTCGGCGGCCTCGCCGTTGCGCGCCAGTGCCTGCAGTGCGCGCAGCACGGCATCGGCCTCGGCGTGGGCCTCCGCCAGCCGGGAGAATCCTGCCACCGCCTGGGACGAACCCACGCTGGCCTCGATGCGCTGGTGCTTCAGGGCATCGACGAGGGACTGGCCGTTGTCCTCGCCCTGGTCCCCGGCGGAAGTACCGCCACGGCGGGCGGGCGGCTCGATGACGCACAGATGTGATTCGTGGAGGGCGGTGATCCCGGGACGGTCCTGTGCATGCCGCTTCAATACTGCGAGGGCCCTTTGCCGCTGCTCCTCCCGGACACCCACCACCCGGACCACCAGCGGGATATTGTCCGCGAGGCCAAAGCGCCCGGCCCGCCGTTTCAGCGCTTCGGTGTCCTCGGACCGCGGATTCAGGAGTTCGTCTATGAGTTCGAGCTGGAGCCGGTACTGCGCGTCCTGGAAGGTTCTTTCAAAGAGCAACGCCGCACTGAGGACCAGGGCGCTTCGCTCCAGCACTGCAAGCCGATCCTGGTTGATCTGGCCGGCTACGATCAGCGACGCCAGGTGCTGGTCCCCGGCGACAGCCGACATTACGGTGTACTGGCGGCCTTTGACGGTAAAGGGCATGGGCAGCGACCGGGCGGCGGAGAGCTCCGCGGCGCTCAACGCAGCGGGACTGCCGAAGTCCGGATTTGTGCCGAGCCCTGCTACGGTTTCACCGATGGGTGAGACCACGAACACCTCGCTGCCCATCGACTCGGCCAAAAGCAGCATGAGGTTGGGCAGGCTGTTGGCGGACGCCAGGGTCTCCATGAGCCGCTGGTCGAGGGAGGAAAGCTCCTCCAGCGCCTTCACATGGGCAAGGTTCTGCCGCTGAGCCTGGTCCAGCCGCGCCAGGGCATCGGTCATTTCGGTGAAGTGGCGTGCGTTCTCCAGGGCCACAGCGGCGTGGGTGCCGATGGATTCCATGAGCGCGACGTCGTCGCTGCTGAAGTTGTGCGCGTGCCGGTCCGCAACGAGGAGGGCTCCGATGACCTTACCCTCGGCCCGCAAGGGGACGCCCATGATGGCCTTGACGCCTTCTGCCGCAACCGCCGCATCACTCGACTCGAGGTGAGATTTGCTCAGGTCGCTCAGGTAGTCCGCGGATTGGGAAGGGGCTTCACCGGTGGCCACGGCGCCGAGAACGCCCTCGCCCAGGGGCATGCGGATACTCCGGAACAGGGCCGTGGCGGCACCGTCAGTCACCCGGATATACGATTCCCCGGAGTTGTAGTCGTTCAGGCTCAGGTAGGCGATGTCGCTGCCGATGAGCGAACGGGTTCTGCGGACGATGGCTTTCAGCACGGCCTCCACGTCCCGGATGCCGGTGAGGTCCGTGGCGGTGTCGTACAGGACCCGTAGCAGGCCCTCCCGCCGGCTGGCTTCCCGGAGCCGGGCGCTGAGGGTCCGGGCTGCCGCTGCCGTAACCGGATCGATGAGGTTTTCCGCCTGCATGGCCGCGAGCTTTAGCTCCAGGTTGTCGGCAGAGATGCCTTCCCCCAGGAGGGCCAGAAGACTGCCCAGCGCCATCTCCTCCCGCGGAGGAACGGCGCCGGCCCGGCCGTGCGGGCTGTCGTAGGCACCCATAGGGCCAATGGTAGTGGCTGCCGCCGGTTGCCCGGCCGGAACGGCACCGAACAGCAGGTGGTCCCGGGCAGGAAATCCTGCCCGGGACCGTCGTTGTCCGCTTGCTGCGTACTACTTGCCAGCTGAGATCAGGGTCTCGACTTCGTTCTTTTCGCGGCTGCTCCAGGTTTCCCTGGTTGCCAGCGCCGCGATGAGGCCGATCGCTCCGCAGGCGATGTAGACGATGGACACTCCGCTCCAGCCCCAGGCGGCCGCGGTGGCTGCCGCGATCAGCGGGATGAAGCCGGAGATCGCGGCAGAGAACTGGTAGCCGATGGACGCCCCGGAAGTGCGGGTATTGGCGTTGAACAGTTCGGAGAACCAGGCGCCCTGTGCGCCGGCCAGCATGTCGTGGAGCACGGGCAGGCCGATTACGTAGACCAGCACGATGAGGAACGGGACGGCGGTGTTGACCATGAGGAACATGGGGAACCCGAACAGGATGATCCCGGCGCAGCCGGCGAGGTAGAGCTTGCGGCGTCCGATGCGGTCCGTTACCCGTCCCCACAGGATGGTTGCGGCAACGCCGATTGCGGCTGCGAGCACCAGGCCGGTCAGGCCCACCTGCCGGTCGACGATCTTGTTGGTGCTGATGTAGGAGAGGAGGTAGGTGACGATGACGTAGAAGCCGCCGGATTCGGCCAGGCGCAGCCCGATCACACGAAGGATGTTGCGCCAGTCCTCCCTGATGACGGTCAGCAGCGGGTTCTTCACGAGTTCGCCGCGGGCCTTGGTCTCTTCGAACTCGGGGGATTCGCTGACCTTCATGCGGATGATGATGCCGGCGATGATGAGGATGGAGCTGGCCAGGAACGGCACACGCCAGGACCACTCGTTGTTCCAGCCCGTCGTGCCGAGGAACACGAGGTTTGCCAGCAGCAGGCCGAGCGGGACGCCGGCCTGCGGGATGCCGGTGTACTGCCCGCGCTTGCGCCACGGGGCGTGTTCGAAGGTCATCATGATGGCCCCGCCCCACTCGGCGCCGAAGGCCAGGCCCTGGATGATGCGGATGGCCACCAGCAGGATCGGCGCCAGGACGCCCACCTGCTGGTACGTGGGAAGGACGCCGATGAGGAACGTCGCCGCACCCATCACCAGCAGCGCGCCGACCAGGACCGGCTTCCGGCCGTATTTGTCGCCGAGGTAGCCGCCGATCAGGCCCCCGAGGGGACGCATGGCGAAGCCCACGGCCAGGGTGGCGAAGGCGAGCAGGGTGGCGGCGAGGGGATCCTGGCCGGGGAAGAAGGCGCTGCCGAAGTACAGGGCCGCCGCCGTTCCGTAGGCGAGGAAGTCGTAGTTTTCAATGGTGGTGCCGACGGCGCTGCCGATGGCCACCTTCAGTTTGTCCGGTGATCCGTGCTTGGCCTGCTGGGCGTGCGTTTGCGTGAGGGTGCTCATCGCGTTCATATCTCCTTCGATATGGGACAGGTTGCTTCCTGCCCCTGCGGTTGCCGCAGGCGCTGTCCCCATGGACACCGGCCCCGGCGTCACCTGGGCTGTTTCAGAGCCTTGGCGTTGTCAATGTCGTAAAAGCTGCGGATGTGGTCGCCCACGGCCCGCCGAGCCTCATCGGCTTCCTTCCGGCGGATGGCGGCAAGGATCTGGCGGTGCTCGCTGCGGACCACCTTGGCCGTTTCCCGCCAGTTCTCCAGCCGGGCATAGGCCTCGATCATCTGGCGGTTGATGGCCGTCCGGAGGGACCCCATCAGGTGTGCCGTCAGCGAGTTGCCGGTGGATTCGGCGATCCGCACATGGAACGCCGCATCCAGCCGGTTGAACTCCGGGGTGGAGATCTCCGGGTCCTCCATCTGGTCCAGGATCTGCTCCAGCTCCGCCAGGTCGTCCTCGGTTGCCCGCTGGGCGGCCTCCTCGCAGCACCAGGTTTCAAGGGCGATCCTGGTCTCGAGGACCTCGGTGTGGTCGAACTGGCCTAGTGCCAGCTGGAGCTTGAGGAGGTTGATGAACCCTGAGCCGGGTTCATCAACAAGGACTGCGCCGCCGTCGGCCCCGCCACCGGGGCGGATGTCGACGATGCCGAGTGCCTCCAGGACCCTGAGTGATTCCCGCAGGGAAGGGCGGGAAACGTTCAGGAGGGCGGACAGGTCACGTTCGCTGGGGAGCTTGTCCCCGGCCTTGAGCCTGCCGTCCAGGATGCGTTCCTCGATCTGGGCCATGACCTGTTCGTAGGTACGTACCCGCTGTACCGGTTCCCATGCTTCTGCGCTCACGCCGATCACCCCTTTGAGATTTCTGCCTGCGGCAGAGGGCCGCGGCTATTTCATGGTAGTTGCTCGGCCTGACCGTCTTACCGCTGGGCCGCGAACAGTTCGGCGCGGGCTTCGTTCTCAAGCTGGCGCCGGATCTGGACGGCAAGCAGGCTCTCGTCGGCGTCAACGTCGTCCCAGGAAACCGTGCGGTCCTTGGGCACATCACGCTTGAGCTTCATGCCGTGGGCCAGGCCCAGGGGCAGGGCGTTCCGCTCGAGCGAGATCCGCGCCGGAGCCAGCTTGCCGAACGCTGTGTAGCCGCCCTCGCCATCGAGAATTTCACCGGCCCTGAGGTCCTTCTTGGCGGTGGTCACCACGTCGCCGCGGAACCCGGTGGGGGCGCCGGTGGCTTCACCGCGGAGCACGGCGGAGGCGATGCTGACGCCGAGCTCCAGCCCGATCATGTGGTAAGGCCGGTAGAGCGAGCCGTAGCGGCCGGTGGAGTCGGTCTTCACGCCGTATTCCGCGAAGCACTGCACGGCGTAGTCGGTCCTGGCCTCGAAGGTGACGTAGACGCCCCAGCGGAGATCACGGTCCACTTCGGTGCCGTCCCGGTTAAGGCTGGAGGCGATTTCCACGGTGCCGCGGCGGGTGAGGGCGCCGCCGACGGACTGCTCGCGGTAAACGTGCGGCAGGTCGTCGACGCCGGCCGGCGGGAAGAACAGCCCCTCGTCCTGGGGCGTGAGGCCGGTGCCGTTGGCGACGGCCGCCATCTCGATGGCGGACTTGGTGCCGTCCAGGAACGAGTTGAACATCTTCGGGTTGAAGTCGCCGCTGGCGAGCTGTTCGTCGGTGAAGCCGTAGTAGTTCCAGACCGTGTCCGGGGTGGAGTAGTTGTATTCGGGGAGGTACTTGGTGCCCTTTCCGGCGGCCACGACGTCGAAGCCCACCGTGCGGCACCAGTCGACCATTTCGCAGATCAGGGCCGGCTGGTCGCCGTAGGCCATGGAGTAGACGACGCCGGCGGCCTCGGCGCGCCGCTGCAGGAGCGGGCCCACCATGCAGTCAGCCTCGACGTTGACCATGATGATGTGTTTGCCGTTGTCGATGCTCTGCACGGCGTGGGCGGTGCCGACGATCGGGTTGCCCGTAACCTCGAGGATTACCTCGATCTGCGGCTGCCGGATCAGGTCTGCGGAGCTGTCGGTGACGAACGTGGTGCCGTGGCGCAGTGCCTCGGCGAAGCTGCCGGCGGCATAGCGTTCGGCCGGCCAGCCCGTCCGCTGCAGGGCGCCCTTGGCCTTGGGGACATCGATATCCGCGACGCCGACGACGTGGATGCCTTCTGAATTGAGGGCCTGGGTCAAAAACATGGAGGCGAACTTGCCTGCGCCGATGACGCCGACCCGGATGGGGCCGCTGGTGGCTGTTCTCTTCTGCAGGAGCGAATGGAGGTTCATGGATTTCTTCCTCGGAGCAACGGTGGTCTCAGGCGGCTAATGGTTAGTTGGTCTGACCATCTGATGTTGCAACCATGACATGGACCGCAAGTGTGTGTCAAGCGTCACGTCCAGGGCGGGTTCGGCCCCGGGTACGTACAGCAGCGGGAACCCGGGTAGTCCCGGCGGCAAAGACGGGTAGCCAACCCCCGTGACTCAAAGCCGGCGGGGCCGTTGAATGGACAGACACACACCGGGGTACAGGACGCGATACAGGAAACAGCGCAAGCGACGGAGGAGACGGCATGGAAGGGTGCGGGCCATGAGTTCCGGACTGGCGTCAGCGGTGCAGTTCGCCGGGTCCCTGCCGGGGTCCATTTTGCTCTTGCTGGGGCAGGCCGTGGTGGTGGTGTGCGCCTGTTCCGACATGGTCCGCCTGCTCTCCGTGCCGCGCTCCCACCGGCGGTATCTGGCCAACACGGTCTTCCGCAGCCTGGTGGTGCCGGCGATCCTGGCCACCGCCGTCAGGGCGCTGCTCGATGCTGCCTCCGGCGTGTGGCCCAACGTCACGGCCGGGATGTTCGTGCTGGTGGTCCTGATCTACCGGTGGCGTACCGACACCGACGAGGACAGCTGGTGGAAGGGCAAAGGCAAGGCCCTGGGGCGCTGGTTCAGCAGGAGGGCCGCCTTCGGGCTCCGGCCGGCATCCGCCGCAGCGATGCAGGCGGGGCTGCCGCCCCGGTAGCCCCCGCGGCATGAGAGTCCGGCACCACGTCAGTCGTTGAAGAGCCCCGCCAGGTCCTCCGCCGTGAGCGCACCGCCCGAGAGCGCGTCGCCCTCCATCACGTCGGCGAACAGCTGCGACTTCTTGGCCTTCAGCGCCATGACTTTTTCCTCGATGGTGTCCTTGGCCACCAGCCGGTACACCATGACGTTCCGGGCCTGGCCGATGCGGTGCGTACGGTCCACCGCCTGCGCCTCCGACGCCGGGTTCCACCACGGGTCGAGCAGGAACACATAGTCCGCCTCGGTCAGGTTGAGGCCGAAGCCGCCGGCCTTGAGGCTGATCAGGAACACCGGCGCCGCGCCGTTCTTGAACTCATTGACGACGTCGGAACGGTTCCGGGTGCCGCCGTCGAGATAGCAGAACTCGATGTCCTCCTCGATGAGGCGCTCGCGGACCTTGCCCAGGAACCCGGTGAACTGGCTGAAAATGAGGGCGCGGTGGCCTTCGGCCACGAGGTCCTCCAGCTGCTCGAACAGCACGTCCAGCTTGCTGGACCGCACGCCGGACAGGGACTCATCCACGAGCGTCGCGTCCAGGCTGAGCTGGCGCAGCAAAGTCAGCGACTGGAAGATTGTGAAGCGGTTCTTGTTCACGTCCTCGATCAGGCCCAGGATCTTCTGCCGCTCGCGCTGCAGGTGGGTCTGGTAGACCTTCTGGTGCCGCGGGTTGAGCACCACTTCGAGGATCTGTTCCTGCTTGGGCGGCAGGTCCTTGATGACCTGCTCCTTGGTGCGGCGCATCATGAGCGGACGGACCCGACGGCGGAGCTTGTCCAGCTGCCCCTTGTCGCCGTTCTTCTCCACCGGCTTCTGGTAGTACTCGGCAAACCGGGACGGGCTGGCGAACAGCCCGGGCGCCACGATGGAGGTCAGCGCCCAGAACTCCATGAGGTTGTTCTCCAGCGGCGTGCCCGTAATGGCCAGCTTGAACGCGGCCGGAAGCTTTCGGGCGCACTGGTAGGCCTTGGACTGGTGGTTCTTCACGAACTGCGCCTCGTCCAGCACCAGCCCGGCCCAGTGCCGTCCGGCGTAGGACTCGTAGTCGATCCTGAACAGCGCGTAGGACGTGATGACGATGTCCGCCCCGGCCATGGCCTCGGCGGGGTCGGCGCCGCTCTTGGCGAACGTCTCGCCGACGGCGCGGACCGTCAGTCCCGGTGCGAACCGGGCCGCCTCGGCCTCCCAGTTGCCCACGACGCTGGTGGGGGCCACCACCAAAAAGGGAGTGCCGCCGTCGTCCGCTGTTTTGGGATCCGCTGGTTTGCTGTCCGCTGCCTGGGGGTCCGCTTGCCCAGCGTCCGAGGAAGACTCAGCGTGTTCCTTGGCCGCGCACATCAGGGCCAGCGCCTGGACCGTCTTGCCCAGGCCCATGTCGTCCGCGAGCACGCCGCCCAGGCTGTGGCGGTACAGGAAACTCAGCCAGTTGTAGCCCTCCAGCTGATACGGGCGCAGCTCGGCGTTGAGGGTGGCCGGGAGCGGGAGGCCCTGGACGCCGTCCGCCAGCAGCCCGCCCACGGCCGTACGCCAGGCGGCCGCCTGCTCGTCCACGATCCCCAGCTGGGCAAGCTCATCCCACAGGCCGGCCTGGAAGCGACTGATCTGCAGGGGTGCGTCCTTGTTATCCTGCAGCGCGCGGGCCT
Organism: Arthrobacter globiformis; assembly: GCF_046536215.2. GTDB lineage: Bacteria > Actinomycetota > Actinomycetes > Actinomycetales > Micrococcaceae > Arthrobacter > Arthrobacter globiformis_E. Next base: position 3,498,503 of record NZ_CM143421.1, read on the forward strand.
CGTCGATCAGGGCCCGCAGCTGGTGCAGCTCCGGCAGGTCGAGGGAGAAGTACGCGCCGCTGGGGAGCAGCATGCGCGTCTGCCCGGCGGCAAGGGCGGAGAAGAGGGCAGCGAAGGACACCGGCTGGCCCTCGAGGGTGATCACGATGCCGAGGTCGAACCAGTCGCGCTGGTCCGTGGCCTTCGTGGAGATCGCCACCACGGGCGCTTCTTCGGCCTCCCGGTAGTCCGCGATGTCGCCCGAGGTGTCCACGTCGACGCCGGGCGTGTTCCGCAGCAGGGGGAGCACCTCCTCTGTGAACGCCAGGGTGTCCAGCCCGCTCAGCTCCGCGGTGGCCGCAAGCCGCGGCGTGCCCCAGCCGCCGGTGGCTGACTCGCCCAGCTTGGGCACCACGTCCCACGGCTGGCCCACAGCCTCCAGAATCCGGGCCTCGGCGGGATCGTCACGGTAGCCGTGGTCGCCGGGGTGGCGCCAGAGCGGCTGCGCGGTGACGATGGTGCCGGATTTGTAGTGCCACTCCCAGTGCAGGCGCACGCGGTGGTCGGTGCCGTAGTTGGCCAGCAGCGAGAGCGTCGGGATGGCAAGCTCGGGCAGCTCGACGGATTCGTCCGCCGCCGTCACGCGCGCGGTCTGCTTCAGCTTGGGGTAGAAGCCGGTGAGGAAGCGGCCTTCATCCCGTGCCGGGATGTGCAGCGTGTTGCCCGCCGTGACGAACGCCAGCAGTTCCTCGCTCAGCCCGCTCTCCAGCGGGGCCAGCGTGATGGTCTCGTCCGCGGCGACCCCCGGCAGCGAGTCCCCGCTGGTGGTCAGGAAAATGCCGTGTGCCGGGCGGCCGATGGTGCCCACCGAAGCCGGATCAACCTCGGTGCCGTCCACCGTGATGGTGGACGCGAGCTCCAGGCCGCCGTCCTGGGTCCCGCTTCCGTATCGGCCCAGGTTGAGGCCCACCGCCGCGGGCTCCGCCGCCACCTTCACCGGTTCCTGGCCGCGGCTGTGCACCAGCGCGACGCCGAGCTGCCGGGCTTCCTCCAGCAGGCCCCACAGGTTCTTGCCGGCGAAGGTGTTCAGCCCCAGCCAGAGGGACGACGACGAGTACGCGCGGTTGGCGCCCGCGGTGTGGGCGGCGAGAAAGGTCTGCATCCACTCCACGTGCGCCTGGTTGCACTCGCGCTTGAAGCTCAGGTAGCTCAGCGTGTTCCACGAGACGTCGCCGCGGATCCATTTGCCCTTGGCACCCATGATCACCGGGCGGGCCTTGAGCTGGCGGACGCTGCGGAGCGGATCCCGGCGGCCTGTGTAGGAGAAGTGCGGGGCCGGTTCCTCCACCTCGAACTGCAGGGCCAGGGGCGTGCCGCCGGCCTGCTGGGCGGGGCCGGCCTGCGAAATCAGGGGGCTGAGCGCCTGCTCCCAGTCCGAAAGCGCCGGTACGGACTTTTCCCGCGACACCCGCGAGACGTCGGCCGGGAACAGCAGCTGCACCCGCACGGCCGGGTTGTCTTCGGCCGCGAACAGGAGTGCTGCCACGTGCTTGCAGTCCTTGCGGACCGGGCAGCTGCAGACACCCACCGTGCAGCTCCAGCCGCCGCCCTTGCGGACCAGCTTGGCAGTGGTGGAGTAGGGCACCTCGGAGCCGCCGCGGACCTTGCCGAGCATGAGGCCGGTGGCGGCGTCGAACGAGATCCCGGAGACGCGGCCGCCCATGGCATAGGCGAGCCCGGCCGCGAGGGAGCGGTCGTTGATCGCGGGGGTCTGGATTGCCAGTGCCGCACTGTCGTCCGGTTGGGAAGGCATGGGTGCGCGCTACTTTCGGCAGGTCGAAAATCTGCAGGTTATCTGATCCATCTTAGTCGGGCCGGAGGGGCCCTCAAATTTGCCGCCGCCCGCCGTCGGGCTCTTCTGCTTTTGCCCTGTTTTGTGCCCAAACGGGGTACGGGCAAACTTCGCCTGACGTTCACTTCGCCCTAAACCTGCGGGCTGCCGGCGGCGCGTACCTTGAGAAGGTCCTGAGCATCACCGGCTTTCTGCAGTAAGGATTTCCCATGACTTCCAGCGAATACCCCGTTGTCCTGACCGTCGAAGGCGCCGCAGGCGGCGATGGGGAGGTCGTTGATTCCAACGTTGCCGTGGTGAACACCATGTACCAGGAGCTCCTCGGCTCGGGGGAGATTGCTCCCAACGCCCTGCGCAGCTACTTCGTGGACTTCTACCTGACACAGTCCCTGGGCGGTGGCTTTGCGCAGTATGTCTTCACCGCCCCGGACCGCGAGGAGCTTGACGCCTACATCCGCGAAGGCCTGGAAGGCATGGGCGCCGCCGGTCACGTTGACCTCTTCGACCGCACCGCGGAGGCCTTCGATGCCCTCTCCGAGGAGGAGGCGGACATCTACCTGGACGGCGAGTCCGACGCCGAGGAGGACGGCGAGCTTCCCGAACGCGTGCAGGCCATGGAGGACCTCGACGCCGAATTCGAATCACTCCTCGAGACGGAGGACATCGTGGTCCTCAACGCGGCGTGGCTGCGCGGACAGGAAGGCCTGCTGGTCCTGAACGACGACGAGCTCACCGCCCACATCGCCAAGCGCGTGGCGGCGCTGCCGGACCTCGAAGAGCGGCGCGCCGAGGCCGAGGAAGAGGCCCTGGAGAACGCCCCGGAATTCGAGGTCATCATCCGCGAGCTGTGCGACATCGCCGGTTACGAGCTGCAGAAAATCACGATGGGCGATCCGAACTACGACCACAACGGCGAGACGGTGCTCGCGTGGCGCTTCAGCACCGACCACGGCGATTTCCTCATGATCGAGGAGGAAGATGAGGCCTACATGCTCAACCCGGAGACCAAGGAAATCGTGGCCGCCGTCGAGTTCGAGGAGCTGGACGAGGACCTCGTAGAGGCGTAGCGGTGCACGGGCGGGCCGGCCGTTTTTCGGCGCCGGCCCGCCCACCCATGTGCGGGCCCTGTTGAGGGGGCGCATAGGTTTTGGTTAAAGGTTTCCGCAGGGTGGCGTCCGGATACTGGCATCCTCTTCAGATCATGGACCTGAAGAGGATCACCCTCGCTGGGTCTCAGCCGGGTGAAGTCTGGGGCCTTTGAGGGGAGCTTTCCATGAAACCTGCAAGAATGCGTCCACGCCTGGCAGCGGCCGTCACGGCCGGCGCGCTGATTGCGCTGGCCGTTCCAACAGCGGCAGTTGTTCCGGCTTTCGCCGTCATCAGTGACCCGGGAACGCACATCATTACCGTTTTCCCGGAGCGGGATATGGTCTCGGCCGAGGGGTATGCGGCCAGTGACCGTCCCACGATCCAGGTGCTTCGCGGCGGCGCGGTCATCGGTACGGCGTCCAACCTGGTGCCGGTGGGCGGCATCGTTGAAGTCAACCATCCCGGCGGAGGATGCTGGGAAGGCACCACTCCGGACATCCGCTCCGGTGACGTGATCCGTGTTCTGACAGCGCCCGACGTCGGCGACCAGACATTCGTAGGAAACGTCACCGTCACGCAGCCGGCAACCAAGATCAACGCCGGCACCGTGGTCATGAAGGGCACCGCTGTTGCGCCCGGCGGCGGGCAGCTTCCGGCGGACCAGCTGGAAGCCAGGATCGTGGCAGCCAACCAGTCGTTCGCACTGAATGGGCGGCGCACGCTGCGTGCCGGCGCCCCGGGCTCGGGCGAGGACGGCACCGTTGTGTATGACGGACCGGGCCTCACCACCTGGACAGCCACCTGGACGGGCCTCACCGGCGTTGGCACCGACGGCGTGACCGACGCCGACCGCGCTACAGCCGCCAACACCTCCGAAAGCCGGGGCATGTGGCTGGGACGCAACGCCGCCACCGGCAACGAAGTCACGATCTTTGAGTACGGGGCGATCGGCGGCCCGGCCGCCCCCTGCACCGCACCACTGGCCAAGGGTCCGAGCACGCCTGACCTGACCGCCGCGAGCGACACTGGCCGGTTCAACACGGACAACATCACCCGCAGCACCACGCCGACCTTCACGGGTGCCGTTGCGTTGCCGGACGCAGCCAGCGTCAACCTCTACATCGACGGCGTGGCCAGCGGCTCGGCATCGGTCGTGAACGGCAGCTACTCGATCACGTCCAACCGGACGCTGGCCAACGGGCGCCACACCGTGACGGCAGGCGAAGTGAGCCCGGGCGGAGTCGAAACACGCTCAACCGGTTCGCTGGCCGTCACGGTCGACACCGTGGCACCGGTGGTTACTGCCAAGGCGCCCGGCGTCAACTCGCTGATGGTCAGCCAGACGGCCAACGTCACGGCAACCTTCAACGAACCGATCGCAGGGCTGGGAACGGCATCCTTCACCCTGAAGAACTCGGCAGGAGCGCTCATCGCCTCTCCGGTGACGTGGAACGCCACCACCCGGGTTGCCACGCTGAACCCGAACGTCACACTGGCGGCTGACCGGAAGCACACGGCAACGCTGACGGCCGGCATTACCGATATCGCGGGCAACCCGATCGCCGCCAACTCGTGGGCGTTCACCACGGGCCCGCGGCCGGTGGTGACCACCAAGTCCCCGGGGGCGAACGCCACCGCCGTGAGCCGCGTCGCCAACGTTACGGCGACCATCAGTGAGAACGTGATCGGCGTGTCCAACGGAACGTTTGCCCTCCGGAACGCCGCCACCGGCGCCTTGGTGAGCTACGCCGTCAGTTACAACGCCACCAGCCACGTGGCCACGCTGAACCCGAACGTGACCCTGGCGGCCAACACGAAGTACACAGCCACCATTTCCACCAGCATCAAGGATGCCGGCGGGAACCCGCTCAGCGGCCTCTCCTGGAGCTTCACCACAGGACGGTAACGGAGCAGTCTCACAGGATCTCCGGCCCGGCGCCGCCCGCAAGGGCAGCGCCGGGCCGGACCCATGTGGGTGCGGAACCCCACGGATGGGGAGTGACGTTTGACACATGCAAAACGTTTTGTGTATTCTCAGTTCCACCGAACCAAAACGTTTTGCAAAGGAAGTCGATGACGACGCGAGTAGGGATACGTGAAGTGGCCAAGGCCGCGGGAGTCTCTGTGACCACCGTTTCCCACGCCCTCAACGACGCCACCAGCTCCCGGGTCAAAGCGGAAACCCAGCAGCACGTCCGGGAGGTGGCCAGGAACCTTGGCTACGCCCCCAACCGGCTCGCCAGCGGGCTGCGCAACCAGCGCTCCCAAATCCTGGGCCTGGTCAGCGATGAGATCACCACCACGCCGTTCGCCGGGGCCATGATCCGCGGAGCGCAGGATGCGGCGTACGAACGCGGCTACGTGGTCATGGTGGTGAACTCCGGGCTGGACAGCGAGCTTGAACACCGCGAAATTACTATGCTTCAGCAGCACCAGGTGGACGGCGTGGTGTACGCCCGGCTGTACCACCAAGGGGTCGAGCTGCCGGCCGCGCTCTCGGCGATTCCCACCGTGCTGCTGGACGCCGTGACCGGTGATCCAGCGGTCTCCTCCATTGTCCCGGACGAGGTCGACGCCGCCGAAACCGCCGTCGAAGCCCTCATCGCGGCGGGACACACACGGATCGGAATGATCAACAACGTGGACGACATTCCCGCAAGCCATGGCCGGCTGGAAGGATTCCACAACGCCCTGCGCCGCCACGGCATCGCCCATGATCCACGGCACCTCGTCATCACCGTTCCGGAGACCTCCGGCGGCCGTGAGGCCGCACTGGGGCTCCTCGGCCAGCCGGACGGGCCCACAGCGCTGTTCTGCTTCAGCGACAGGGTGGCCATGGGCGCGTACCAGGCGGCCGCAGCTCTGGGACTGAACATCCCGGAGGATGTTTCGATCGTGGGCATCGACAACCTGGAGCTCATCGCGGGCTCGCTGTGGCCGGGGCTGACCACCGTGGCCCTGCCGCACTACGACATGGGGCGGTGGGCGGTCAACCGGGTTCTTGACGACATCGACAACCCGGGAACGCCGCCGGAACAGGTGCGGCTGGCCTGTCCCCTGATCGAGCGGGGATCCGTGGGACCGCCCAGGACCTGACCGGATTCCAGCAACCACCAGCAATACAACCAGTTCGTCCAAACCCCGTGTCCGTCTGAAAAAGGGACGCAGCCGTTGCAGCGGCCGCGCCCCTTCCGGACCCCGGGCCAATCATCCACGCGCAAAATCAGCAGAAAGACTGGACCTTCATGAACAAGCGATTCACACGGATCCTGGCCACCAGCATAGCCGCGGCGGCACTCATGGGCAGCCTCGCTGCCTGCGGTAAGGGCAGCGCGTCTGCCACGACCCAGGACAGCAACGAGATCACCATGTGGACCCACAACGCGGGAAACCCTGACGAGCTCGCGGCGATCAAGGCCATCGTCGACAAATACAACAAGAGCGGCACCGCGAAGGCGCAGATCAAGGTGCAGGCATTCCCGCAGGACTCCTACAACGACTCGGTGGTCTCGGCCGCAGCCGCCGGGAAGCTGCCCTGCATCGTGGACATCGACGGTCCCAACGTGCCCAACTGGGCGTGGGCCAAGTACCTGACGCCGCTGAAGCTCTCGGCCGATCTGTCCAAGAACCTGCCCAGCACCGTCGCCAAGTGGGAGGGCGAAACGTACGCGGTGGGCTACTACGACGTCGCCCTCGCAATGCTGGCCCGCGCGTCGGACCTCAAGGCGGCCGGAGTCCGTACCGCCACGGTGGAAAAGCCGTGGACCAAGGAGGAATTCCAGGACGCGCTGACCAAGCTCAAGGCCCTGGGCAAGTGGCAGTACCCCCTCGACATGGGGACTGCCGGCACCGGAGAGTGGCTGCCCTACGCCTACTCGCCGCTGCTTCAGTCCTTCGGCGGCGACCTCGTCAACCGCGACGGCTTCCAGTCAGCGGACGGAGCCCTCAACGGGGACAAGGCCGTCGAATGGGCCGCGTGGTTCCGCGGACTCGCCGACCAGGGCTTCATGGCGAAAAAGAGCGGCAAGGATTCCACCCAGGACTTCCTCAACAACAAGAGCGGCATCGTCTACACCGGCTCCTGGGCCGCGGACAAGGCACGCAAGGCACTCGGCAAGGACCTGGCCGTTATGCCTTCCGTGGACCTCGGCAACGGCCCGAAGATCGGCGGCGCCTCGTGGCAGTGGGGCGTGACCAGCGGATGCAAGAACTCCGAGGCCGCGATGGACTACCTCTCCTACTCGCTGAAGCCGGAAAACATCGCCGCCGTGGCCAAGGCCACCGGAACCATCCCGGCCACCGACGAAGCGGCCGCCCTGATCCCCGCCTTCGCCGAGGGCGGCGAAAACCGGGTCTTCATGGAACTCTCCCGCCAGCAGGCCGTCATGCGGCCCGAGACGCCGGCCTACCCGTTCATCGCCACCGAGTACGGCAAGGCCGTCCAGGACATCCTGGCCGGGGCTGACCCCAAGACCGTCCTGGACAAGGCGGTCAAGGCGATCGACGCCAACATCAAGTCCAACGGCGGCTACAAGAACTAGCCAGCGCGCCGGACGGGAGGACGACGGCGGGCGGCACCTGCCGCCGTCGTCCTCCACCCGGCACTGACTGTCAACGGAGACTCCCATGACAACCACCCAACTTCGCTCCCGTACCTCCGCTGTTCCAGCGCCGGGCGGCACCACTGAAGCCGCTGCCCGCCGCAAGCGCCCCGGCCACCTGCGCGAACAGCTCAGCGGCTGGGGGATGATCGCACCGGCGGCGGTCCTCCTGCTCGCCTTCGTGTTCCTGCCGGCGATTCTCGGCTTCGGGCTGGCCTTTACGAACGCCCGCCTGATCTCCCCGCGGCCGGTGGAGTTCGTCGGGATGGACAACTTTGCCCGGCTCTTCACAGACCCCACATTCTGGCGGTCGCTCCTGAATGTCAGCTACTTCGCCGTGGTGGTGGTGCCCGTACAGTCCGGCCTCGCCCTGGCTATGGCACTGCTGATCAACAAGAAGTTCCGCGGGGTGAACTTCTTCCGCACCGTCTACTTCCTGCCCGTAGTGACGTCCATGGTGGTGGTGTCGCTGCTCTGGCTCTTCATGTACCGCAAGGACGGCCTGATCAACGAGCTGCTGTCCACGTTCAGTTTCGGCCTCATCCAGGGCGCCGACTGGCTGAACGACCCCTCCACCGCCATGCCGGCCATCATCGGGCTGTCCATCTGGCAGGCCGCCGGCTTCCACATGATCATCTGGCTGGCCGGGCTGCAAAGCATTTCCGGGGAGCTGTACGAGGCGGCGCAGCTGGACGGAGCCAGCCGCTGGCACCAGTTCCGGTACGTCACCTGGCCGGGACTGAAGCACACCCGCACCCTGGTCCTGGTGACCATCACCATCCAGGCGCTCGGCCTCTTCGACCAGGTGAGCGTCATGACGCAGGGCGGCCCGCTCGACTCGACCACCACCATCATCTACGAGGCGGTCCGCTCCGGCTTCAAGCAGCAGGAAACCTCCTACGCTTCCGCCATCTCGCTCGTATTCTTCGTCCTGGTGCTGCTGGTCTCCGCGGTCCAGCGCTACCTGACCCGAGAGAAGGACTGACGTGAAAAACGTGCTCCGCCTCAATTCGATCGGCACCATGGCCGTGCGGATCCTCTTCGCGGCCGTCGCCGCGTTCCCCATCGTGTTCATGCTCGTGTCCTCGCTCAAGCCGGACCAGCAGATCTTCGGCGACATGTCCTCGGTGGCGGCTTTCCTGCCCATCGGCAACATCTCGCTGGACAACTACACCGCCGTCTTCGACCGGGTTCCGGCAGCGCGCTTCCTGATCAACTCCGTCGGCGTGTCCGCCGTGACAGTGGTGCTGGGAATCTTCATCAACAGCCTCTGCGCCTTCGCACTGTCCCGCATGCAGGTCCGCGGCAAGCGCATCGTGTTCACGGCGATCCTGGCCACCCTGATCGTGCCGTTCCAGACGCTAGCCCTGCCGCTGGTGTGGTGGGTGAACCAGCTGCCCTACTTCGAACTCAACGGCTTCAGCCTGGAGATCTCGAAGGGCTGGCTGGACACCTACCAGGTGCAGATCATCCCGTTCATCGCCAACGCGTTCTCCATCTACCTGTACCACCAGTACTTCGAGTCCATCCCCAAGGAACTTGACGAGGCGGCCCGGATAGACGGCGCCGGCTGGTTCAAGATCTACCGCCAGGTGGTGATGCCGCTGGCCGGTCCCGCCACGGCCACCGTCGCCATCCTGACTTTCCTGCCCGCCTGGAACTCCTACCTGTGGCCGCTCATGGTGGTCCAGTCCGAGGAACTGCGCCCGGTGATGATCGGTATCCAGTACTTCTTCCAGCTGAACGTCTCCTGGGGTGAGGTCATGGCCTACGCCTCGCTGATCACGGTTCCCGTGGTGGTCCTCTTCATCGCGTTCCAGCGCTCTTTCATCAACAGCATCGCCTCCAGCGGCGTCAAAGGCTGACCCAGCCCCCTTTCTAGTTCGAAAGCGAACCATGACTTCCCTGAATGCAACGCCCGCCCTCGACTGCCGGTACCGGCCCACATGGCACTACGCTGCGGAGCGCAACTGGCTCAACGACCCCAACGGGCTGGTGTACTCCAACGGCGTCTACCACCTCTTCTACCAGCACAATCCGTTCGGTGACGTGTGGGGCAACATGTCCTGGGGGCACGCCACCTCGGCAGACCTGCTGAACTGGGACGAGCAGCCGGTGGCCATCCCCTGCGACGAACAGGAGGCTATTTTCTCCGGATCGGCCGTGGTGGATACGCACAACACGAGCGGATTCGGCGTCGGGGGAGTGCCGCCGCTGGTGGCCGTCTACACCAGCGCCTACTCACCGTCATCGCCGCTGGCGGGCCGGCAGGCACAGTCCCTCGCGTACAGCACCGACGACGGCGCCACCTGGACCAAGTATGCGGCAAACCCGGTGCTGGACCGGGCGTCCGCGGACTTCCGCGACCCCAAGGTCTTCTGGTACGACGGCGACGCCGGCAGCTACTGGGTGATGGCCGCCGTCGAGGCAGTCCGGCATGAGGTGGTGCTCTACAAGTCCGCCGACCTCAAAACGTGGGAGTACCTGAGCACCTTCGGCCCTGCCAACGCCACGGGCGGCGTCTGGGAATGCCCGGACCTGTTCGAACTGCCCCTGGACGGCGATGCCGGGAACACCCGGTGGGTCCTCGTGGTGAATCTGAGCCCTGGCGGGATCGCCGGCGGCTCGGCGGGCCAGTACTTCCTGGGAACGTTCGACGGCGTGACGTTCCGTTCCGAAACCACGGTCACCGAGGGCATGCAGGCCGACGACAGCCGGATGCACGACTACGGCTGGCTCGACTGGGGCCGGGACTACTACGCCGCCGTCTCGTTCAGCAACGCCCCGGGCGGGCGCCGCCTCATGATCGGCTGGATGAACAACTGGCAGTACGCTGCTTCGACGCCTTCGCAGGGCTGGCGCAGCGCCATGTCCCTGGTCCGCGAGGTCCGGCTGGAGACCCGCGGCGGGCGCCCCGTGCTGGTGCAGGCCCCGGTGGACCCGTTCGACGCTTCCGGCACGGAGCTGTTCGCCGCGGGTCCCGGGCGGCTTGCGGACGGGGTGCGGTGGCTGCCTGCCGAGGCCTCCGGGGATGTGCTGCGCGTGGACGCCGAGTTCCGGCCCGGTTCCGCCGGCAAGGTGGGGCTGGTGCTGCGTGCCGGCGAGGCCGACGGCGTGCAGGAGCGGACCGTGCTTGCCTACTCTTCCCTGACGGGCGAGCTCAGCCTGGACCGCACCGCGTCCGGGAACGTCGGTTTCCATGCCGACTTCCCGTCCGTGGAGCGGGTGCCGGTTGTCCTGGACAGCACCGGCCTGCTGCGACTCAGGATCTTCCTGGACCGCTGTTCTGTTGAGGTTTTCGCGCAGGACGGCCTGGTGACCCTTACGGACCAGATCTTCCCCGCGGAGTCCAGCACCGCCGTCGGACTGCTGGCCGACGGCGACGGCGGCACCCTGGTAACCCTGTGCGTCACCGGCTAGCTCCCGCGTTGCGGTCAGCTGTTCTGCTCGAGGGCGGTTTCGAGGAAGTCCACGAATTCCTGGTCCACCTGGGCTAACGACGTGAGCCGGACCTTGCGGTCGAAGAAATCGCCGTCGCGGACCTTGACCGCCTTGAGGCGCTCCCCAATGGGCGCCTCAAGGCGGAGAGTCACGTCCACGGCGGTGTTGTTCGCCCTGGTCACCTGCGCGAACTTCCGGCGGCTGCTGTGCAGCGACACGTAGCCCTTGCGCATCTGGATTGCCACGCCCGGATGGGCTGCGGCCCACGCCAGGAGGGTGTTGACGATGGGCCGCAGGTTCGGGTGGTCCCTGTACTGGCCGTCAAGGAGTTCGTCGGCGTCCCGCAGCATGAACTCGGGATAGCCGAACATCTCCCAGGACACGGCGTATTGGGCGTAGCCCGTAATTCCGTGCTCGGCGCGCATCCATTCGCGCAGCTCGGCATCGCTCTTCACTCCGGCGGAGCGTCCCTGCTCCGCCCACCAATGGACGTCATGTCCTGACTTCCGCAGCAGCAGTGCCTGGTTGCTGTCCACCATGGATTTCCAGGTTCCGGCCTCCGCTGTCAGGTTGTGTGGATTCACCATCCTCCGATGGTAGTGCCGGCGCCTACGGAGAGGCGCCGGCCCAACCTGCACGCCTTACTTGATCATCGTCCCGTCGGGTGCCACGAGGTACCAGACATTGCCGACGCCCTGGCCGGTGATGTCGCCGGGGGCCTTGTCCTTCTCCCACAGGTAGACGGGCATGCCATTGACCGTGACCTGCTTCTTGCCGTCAGGGGTATCGATGGTGCCGACCTTGCCGGTTACACCCTCGACCTTGGGGGTGTCCGTGGCGGCAATCACCGGCGGCCACTTCACGAGGCAGTCACCCAGGCAGTTGCTCTTGCCGGAGTCCTTGACGTCCTTGGTGAAGTAGTAAACGCTCATGCCTTTGCCGTCCACCACGATGTTGCCCTTGCTGGACGAAGCGGTCTTGAGGTCCACCGACGCCATCTCGCTGGAGGACGCCGTGGCCGATGCGCTGGCGGAGGTCGCGGGCGACTCGCTGGCAGGGGCCGCCGCCGAAGTGGTGGTGGTTGTGCCGGATCCGCCGCCACAGGCCGTCAGTGAGGCGGCAAGGGCCATAACTGCGAGGCCAACGCTCAGATGCTTCTTCATGTGCTGCTCCTTGGCTCGGGCCGGCAGACTGAGGGACCGGCGCTATTTGGAATGACGCACAAAGGTGAAGAATGGTTCAAAGAATCTGACGCTGACCGGAATTGAACTTATTTCCTGCTGCCGGCGTCGTATTTGCCAGGAAGGCCGGGCCCTCGGATCCGGCTTCATAGGGTCATTGCAGGGAGGCCGAAGGTGCCGCTGGATGAGGATTTGGTTGCAGCGATCTACCGCGAGCACGGAACGGCACTTCGCCGGTTTGTGCTCAGTGCTTCCCGCGACCCGCACCTGGCCGACGACATCGTGCAGGAAACAGTGCTCCGCGTCTGGCAACAGGCGCCCAAGGTCACAGGCAGCATGCGCAGCTACCTGTTCCGGACTGCCCGGAACATCATGATCGACAACTACCGGAAGTCACAGCGGCGGCCGCAGGAAGCCGAGGACCGCGACATCGCGGACCCGGAGGAGGCCACCGGACGGGTTGACGATCTGCTGAACAAGGTGCTGATGGAGGAAGCGCTGCTGCGGCTGAGTTCGGAGCACCGGGATGTACTGGTGGCACTGCACTACCGGCGGTTCACGGTAGGCGAGGCGGCGGTGCAGTTGAACATTCCGAGCGGAACGGTGAAATCCAGGGCCTTCTACGCAGTGAAGGCCCTGCGGACAATACTCGATGAAATGGGTGTGGAACGGTGAACGGCAAGGAAGTCCATGAGCTGCTGGGGGCATACCTGCTGGGAGGGCTCGACGACGCGGACAGGCTACGCTTCGAGGACCACCTTAAGCAGTGCGCCACGTGCCGCAGTGAACTGTCGGATCTGGAATCCCTGCCGGGACTGCTGGACGCCCTTCCGGTCCCGGAAGCCGTGGCGCTCGCCGTTCCGGCGGCCCGCCGGCCCGGCTCGGACCCCGCCCCGCCCGCCCCCGCCCCCGTCCCCCAGCCCGTTCTGGACGAACTGGCCGCCCGCCGTCGTAATTCCCGACGGCGGCTGACGGCCCTTGTGGGGGTGGTGGCGGCGGCCTGCCTGGCACTGGGGTTCGCGGCGGCGCCGCTGTTTGATCCCGCCGACAAGCCCGATGCCAGCTACTCGGTCAAGGCGGACAGCGGCATGCAGGTCACGGTGGGCATGGTGAAGAAAACCTGGGGCACCGAACTGGCCGTCGACGGGCGGAGCCTGCCGCAGAACGGCCGGCTTTCACTGTGGGTCAAGGACCGCGCCGGGGTTGAGGACAGGGCGTGCGCGTGGATGGCGACACCGAGCGGAAGGGTCCGGGTCACCAGCGCCACGCCGCTGCAGTACACGAGCATCGCCAGCGTCGAAGTGCGGAACGACCGGCAGCAGACCATTGCCGTCATTGCCATGCCGGGCACCTGAACTGCGTGGGGTCAGCCGTCCCGGCGGAGTCACATTCTGGCGAGCCGCGCCCGCACCACCGTGAAGACCCCGTAGCAAATGAGCCCGGCGCCCACCGCGGCCAGCACGTACACGCCGTAGGGCTGCTCCCGCAGGGCGCGGAGGCCGCCGTCGAGTCCCGTCGACTGCTCGGGGTGGACGGTGACGGTGGCGATGACCACCAGCAGGCCCGTCACAAACAGGGCAACGCCCTTGGCCACATAGCCCACCATCCCAAGGGCGATGATGGCTTTGCGCCCGCCCGGGGAAGACGGCGGATTGATGTGCTTCTCAAAGGACTTCCTGAACCCGCGGACCGCGTAAATGATGCCAACGACGGCCACGCCCGCTCCGATCAGCACCAACAGCAGGATGCCACCCGGTGCCTTCATCAGATTGACGGTGAAGTCGCTGGTTGATTCCCGGTTGTCCTTGCCGGCGCCGCGCGCGAAGGCTGCGAGCGTGAATGCCAGGCCGGCGTAGACCACCGCCTGCGCCGCGGCCTGCAGCTTCTTGCCGGCCTTGTGCTTGGTGGGCAACCGCTCGAAGTCGAAAATCGCGTCGCCGGCCTGCCACAGGGCCAGGGCAATGCATCCCGCGAAGCTGACCCACAGGAGCGCCGGACCGGCGGGCTGGCTGGCCAGTTCGGCGACGGCGCCGCTCACATCCGCGCGGCCGCCACGGCCCAGGGCGAGGCCGAAGGCAATGAAGCCGACCAGGATGTGGAGCACACCGCTAGCCGCAAATCCACCGCGTGCCAGCATTTCGAGGGGCTTGGAGTTCGTGACGTCCTCGGCCTTGCCGGCTGCGCTTCTCAGTTCCCGTTTGATGATCGCTCCTCTGCGCCGGCGGCTGCTGTGGCACTCCGCCACAGGCTTATCGTGCCACGGCGGGGCGCCGGGGAACAGAGCCCCGGACGGGGATGGACCGGGCAGCCGGGCGCGGCTAGATCCGGCGGTAGCAGAGGTCGAAAATCATCCGGCCGGCTTCGTGCGCCTTGTTTTCGAAGCTGGTGCGGATGCGGCCCTCGAAGCGGGGAGCCCAGCCGCCCCTTTCGTCGATGCCCTCGTTGGGTCCCGTGTGTTCCGTGCTCACCGGCGCCCGTCCCTCCTTGACCGGCGCGCCGCCCACCAGCGATTCGACGCCGGTCTGCCACACGTGGGTGAGGGGACTCTCGGGGCCACTGCGCTCACCGTTGTGCAGGTTCTCGAACGCTTCGGATCCGGCGAGGACGTCGCGGACGTGCACGGCGTAGTTGGACCAGTCCGTGGCGATGCGCCAGAGGCCGCCCGGCTTCAGCGCCTTCGCGGCGAGCTCGGCAAATTCGGGTTGGATCAGGCGGCGCTTGTGGTGCCGGGACTTGTGCCAGGGGTCCGGGAAAAAGACCCAGAGTTCGCTGACCGAGCCGGGCGGCAGCATGGTGGCCAGAACCTCGGGGGCGTTCGCCTCCACGACACGGACGTTGGTGAGGCCGCGGCTGTTGATCTTGATCATGGTGTTGGCCAGTCCGGGAGTGTAGACCTCCACGGCGAGGAAGTCCTTGTCCGGGTTTTCCTCTGCGGCGTGGCAGACGGCGTCGCCCAGACCCGAGCCGATCTCGACGATCAGCGGCGCCCGGCGCCCGAACTCGGCTTCGGCGTCGAACGAATAGTCGGGGTGGACCGATGTGTTGGCCACATGGCGGGGAACGTCGATGGCCCAGCGGCCGGAGTGCTCCTCCCAGGCCGCCTGGCGGCGCCCCTGCAGCCGGGTTCCGCGGCGGACAAAGCTGACCGGCCGTCCGCCGTAGGTTCCATAGGACGCCTGGCTTCCCGGTGTGACCGGCCGGGGCTGGTCCGGATTTACCGGCGGTTGGGGGGATTCGGGAGATTCGCTCATCCCTTCCAGAATAGTGGAGCCGGTGAGCGTCACGAGAAGGCATCAAACTCGCCCACAAACAACGGCACGAGCAATATGACGGCCGCAACGCCGGCCACGATGAGTCCGGCAACGCTGATGCGCCGCACACTGGAGCCCCGAAGCGACCGCTTCAGTGCAACGCGCCCCAGGACCAGGGCCAACACTGCGAACAGGGCAGGCAAACTGTAGAAGACGACGTTTGCCACCCACTCTTTGCCATTGCTTCCGCGGTCCGGCCGCGTGAACAGCATGGCCAACATCGCGGGATACAGGGTGACGAACGCGCCGGGCAGAACCAGGGCGCCGCACACCAGGCTGGCCACCGCCATGCCATACCCGTCCCGGCCTGGGTAGCCAAATCCCTGCATGCCGGGACCCCAGCCCCCAGGACCGGGACCCCAGCCCCCAGGACCGGGGCCCCGATCTCCAGGACTCAGATTTATCCGGCCGTGCGGCGGCCGATCGCCGGACTCGGGTGCCTGCGGAATGCTCATGGGTCCTCCTGGACGCGGACTGCTGACGGATTGGATGCGCACGTGCGGCCAGACTATGGGCGCCGCGGTGACCCGGGATACCGTGCAGCGACCGTATGTGGATAACCCTCCCCGCGTCGGGAGCCGCAGTCCGGTGCCCGGGCTTGATGGCCCGGATCCGCCCAGCGCGACTGCAAGAATGGGCGGGTGATCGATGCCCAGAATTCGCGCAAACACGGCGGCAGGCAGCCACGTCCCGCCGTTAATGCAGACACCCTGGTGGACGCAGAGGCAGACGAGGTTCCCGCCGCCGAGCCCACGCAGGTAACCGGCCGCCGTGCGCTGGCCTACCTCGGCCTGTGCCTGGTGCTGATCGGGCTCAACCTGAGGACCGTGTTCTCCAGTTTTTCGGCGGTTCTTCCCGAGGTGACCTCCGACGCCGGCCTGCCCGGCTGGGCGGTGGTGGTGCTGACCACGGTGCCGGTCACGCTGCTCGGCGTGTTTGCGCCGCTGGCCCCTGTCCTGGCCCGGCGGTTCGGCGCGGAACGGGTACTGCTCGGGGCGATGGCCGTCCTGACGGCCGGCCTGCTCCTGCGGCCTGCCGAGGTTCCGGGCGCCGGGCACCTGCCGGCTCTGTTCGCCGGGACCGCCGCATGCGGGGCCGCCATTGCGCTGTGCAACGTGCTGTTGCCCGGGCTGGTGAAGCGGGACTTCCCGCACCGGCTCGGCCTGATGGGCGGCCTGTATACGACGGCCATCTGCGCATCCGCCGCGCTGGGTGCGGGCTTCACCTACCCCGTTTTCAGCGCTACCGGGCAGTGGACTTCGGCGCTGTGGTTCTGGGCGGCACCGGCCGCCGTCGTACTTTTGCTTTTCCTGCCGGTGGCGGCACGGCAGCGGCACGGGCAGCACACCTCGGTGCGGGAGGGCGTGAATGTGTGGCGCTCGGCGGTGGCGTGGCAGGTCACGATTTTCATGGTGCTGCAGGCGATGATGTCCTTCAGCGTCTTCGCCTGGCTCGCGCCGATCCTGCGCGAACGCGGGGTGGGCGGCGGCACGGCCGGGCTGATTGTGTCGGTGTCCATCGTGCTGCAGATGCTGGGCTCGCTCTTCGCACCGGCACTCGCCGCCCGGTTCCGCGACCAGCGGGTGATCAACACGGTGGTGGCGCTTATGACCGGAGGCGGCTTTGCGCTGAGCATCTTCGGCCCGCTGGATCTGGTGTGGGTTTGGACCGGAATGCTGGGGCTGGGCCAGGGAAGCCTTACCGCCGTCGCCCTGACCATGATCATGCTCCGCACCCGCGACGGGCACACCGCAGCCCACCTCTCCGGCATGATGCAGGGGGTGGGCTACGGGCTCGGCTCCACCGGCACGCTGCTGGTGGGTCAGCTGCACCAGGGCACCGGTTCGTTTGCGGCGGCAGGGATCCTGTTCCTGGCGGTGGGATTGCTGGCCGCGGTGTTCGGCTACCGGGCCGGCCGGGACAGGTTCATCGGGGGCTAGGCGGCCCATGTAGGTAGCAGCAGAGGGCGTTCCCACGGCGGGGAACGCCCTCTGCTGCTACCTAGTTGGGTCAGTGCGCCAGGTCTTTGCCCCTGGTCTCGGGGATGGTGAAGATGAACGCCACGCTGATGGCCAGCAGCACCACCGCGTAGACGTTGAACAGGTTGGGCATCTGGATGGTGGTGCCCAGCCACTGCTGCAGGTAGGGCGCGGTTCCGCCGAAGGCTGCCACACAGATGGAGTACGGCACGCCCACGCCCACGGTGCGGATGCTCGTGGGGAACAGCTCGGCGTACACGGCCGGAACGATGGCGGCGCTCGCGGCGATGAAGATGAGCATGACGGACATGCTCACGGCCAGCTGCCAGGCGGAGTCCTTCAGCAGCCAGGTCATCGGGAAATGCATGACGGCTGAGCCGATCGCGCCGGCCCACAGCACCTTCTTGCGGCCGATCCGGTCGGACAGCTTGCCCCAGACCGGAAGCGCGGCAATGAAGACGATGTTGCCGATGACGCCGGCCCAGAGGGCCTCGCCGCGGTCGATCTTCAAGGCGGTGGTCGCGTAGCTGGGCGCCACCACGCCCCAGATGTAGTAGATGACGGTGAGGCCCACGGTCAGGCCGATCACCTGCACGGCCTGCTTGCGGTACCGGACAATCTGCGGCCAGATCGGGGCGCGCTTCTGGGTGGCGGTCTCGCCTTCGAACACGTCCGTCTCGTGCAGCCGGGAGCGCATGATCAGTGCGTACAGGCCCATCGCGGCACCGATCAGGAACGGGATGCGCCAGCCCCAGGCATTCATGACCTCGGTGGTCAGCGCCATGTTCAGCACCGCGCCCAGCAGCGTGCCAAAGAGGATGCCGACCGTGCCGGAGGTGTAGATCAGGGTGGCCCAGAAGCCGCGGTGTTCCCGGGGTGCCATCTCGGACAGATACGTTTGCGACGACGGCAGCTCGCCGCCGTGCGCCAGGCCCTGTACCAGCCGGGCCACCAGCAGCATCAGCGATGCGAAGGCCCCGACGCTGGCGAACGTGGGGGCGATGCCGATCATGAGGCTGCCCAGCGACGCCAGGCCGACGGCGAGGGTCATGGACGCCTTGCGGCCCACCCGGTCGCCGATCCAGCCGAACAGGAAGCCGCCGAAGGGGCGGGCAACGAAGCCGACGGCGAAGATCGCCAGCGTGGACAGCACGGCTGAGGCGGGGTCGGACTTGCTGAACAGCTGGCTGGCGATGAAGGGCGTGAAGGTGGCGTAGATGGCCCAGTCGTACCATTCGACGGCGTTGCCGATGCCGGTGCCGATGATGGTCTTGCGGGTCGAGGTCCGGCCCTCGCGCTGGGCGTTGATGATGGCAGTCATGGTTGTCTCCCTGGAATGGGCGGGCTAGAGGGCCGGAACGGAAGCGGGGACCCCGGCGCCGGCCAGCGCCTCGAGGCGGGAAATGGCGAGTTCCGCGTAGAGCGCGGCACCGTCAGCCAGCACACCGTCGTCGAACGTTGCGTACGGCGAGTGGTTGAACGGGGAGGCGGCGTGGTCCGCGCCCTGGGGGACGGCGCTCAGGCCCACAAAGGTGCCGGGCACTTCGGCCAGGACCCGGGAGAAGTCCTCGGAGCCGCTGAGCGGCGTGGCCCACCGCGAGAGCCTCGAGTCGCCGAACAGTTCGGTGATCACCCTTTCCGCGGTGTGTGTCTCGTCCTGGTCCGTGATGGTCAGGGGGTATTCCTGCTGGTAGTCCACGTCGACGTCGAGGCCATGCGCGGCAGCGATGCCCTTGAGCAGCCGCGGGACGGCGTCCATCATCCGCTGCCGGTTCTCCTCGGAGAACGTGCGGATGGTGGCCTCGATGCG
The DNA here is from genome assembly GCF_046536215.2 of Arthrobacter globiformis. GTDB lineage: Bacteria > Actinomycetota > Actinomycetes > Actinomycetales > Micrococcaceae > Arthrobacter > Arthrobacter globiformis_E. Next base: position 3,517,746 of record NZ_CM143421.1, read on the forward strand.
GGCCGTTTCCGGGATGACGTTGCGCTTGGTGCCCGCGTGGAGCACCCCGACGGAGAGGACCACGGGATCGAACATGTTGAACTGGCGCGTGACCATCACCTGCAGGGCCGTGACCATCTCGGCCGCGGCCGTCACCGGGTCCTTGGCCGAATGCGGGGCGGAGCCGTGGCCGCCGGCGCCGAGCACGGTGACCACCAGGCCGTCGGAGGCGCTGAGCATCACGCCGGGCTTGGTGCAGAACGTTCCGTGCGGCTCGAGGGAGGAGAACACGTGCATGCCGTAGGCCGCGTCGACCCGCCGGCCGGGTGCATCCAGGACGCCTTCGCGGATCATGTAGCTGGCGCCGTCGAAGCCCTCCTCGCCGGGCTGGAACATCAGCACGACGTCGCCCGCCAGCCGGTGCCGCCGCTCGGCCAGGAGGGTGGCCGCACCGGTGAGCATGGAGGTGTGGAGGTCGTGGCCGCAGGCGTGCATCGCGCCGTCGATGGTGGAGGTGTAGCCGACGCCGGTCTTCTCCTGCACGGGCAGTCCGTCCATGTCCGCCCTGAGGAGCACGGCAGGCGGCAGCCCGGCCGGTGCCGCGCCGGAAGCGCCGGCGGAAGCACCGCCGTCGGACGCTCCGCCGCGCAGGACCGCGGTGACGGACGTCGTGTCCTTGCCCAGCGTGATTTCATACGGCAGGCCGTCCAGGGCCTTTAGTACCTTTTCCTGGGTCCGCGGCAGCTGCAGTCCGATTTCGGGTTCCCGGTGCAGGTCGTGGCGGAACCGGGCAAGGTCTTCCTGCATCTGGCGGGCGTCTGCGGCAATCGGCACGTGTTCTCCTCATTGGTGGTCCGGTGCTGTGGGTCTATTCTGGAGTGGTCTGTTTCACATCCGGCCGAAGTGCTGGAAAAATGCAAAAGCTCGCCCCGATATGCAGGATTCGTGCAGGAGCGCGCGGGAGGGAAGGCCGCTGGACGTCACGGAGGAGGACCTCGCACTGATCAACGCCCTGCAGATCGCACCGCGGCTGAGCTGGGCCGACGCCGCGGAGGTGCTGGGCGTGCATGCCACCACCCTGGCCGCGCGGTGGGAGCGCCTCACCGCTGCGGGTGCCGCCTGGGTGACGGCGCATCCGATGGGGGATCCGCAGAAGATGTGCCTCGCCTTCGTCGACGTCGAGTGCGAGCTGCACCGCCGTGCGGAAGTAACCCGGGCACTGGCTGCGGTGCCGGAGATCGTCACCGTGGAGGAGGCGGCGAGCAACCGGGACCTGATGCTGACGGTTATCACCGGCTCCCTGCAGCACTTCACCGCCGTGGCCTCGAAGCTGCATGCCATCGAGGGGCTGGTCAAATACCAGACCTCGCTGGCCACCCGGCTGCACACAGGCGCCTACGCCTGGCGCATCAACGTCCTCAACCGCAGCCAGCTCCAGGCGCTCCGGGCGCTCGCCGGCCCCGAGGCCGCAGCGTCAGCACCCTCGGCGGCGGTGGGGGAGCCGCTGCCCGCCAGCCACCTGGCGATCCTGCCGTTCCTGTCGAAGGACGGAAGGGCGACGGCGGCGGAAATCGCCAGGGCGCTGGACCGGCATCCGGCCACCGTGCAGCGCCAGCTGAACAGGGTGCTCGCCAGCGGGGTCCTGTCCTTCCGCTGCGAGATTGCGCAGCGGTATTCGGGCTTTCCGGTGACCTGCCACTGGTTCGCGAACGTCCCGCCCGGCCAGCATGAAGCGGCGGCTGAGGAGCTCCGCAGCGTCCGCAATGTGCGGCTGAGCGCCTCCACCACCGGCCGCACCAACTTCGTCATCATCATGTGGCTGCAGTCGCTTGCCGACGTCATGACCGCTGAGCTGGCCCTTCAGCAGCGCATCCCCGGCATTGAACTGGTGGAGAGTGTGGTGATGCTGCGGACGGTCAAGCGGGTGGGCTGGATGCTCAATCCCGACTCGACGGCCAGCGGCGACGTTGTTGCCGTGACCACCGGCGCCCCGGAGCTGGTGGGCTGACCGTGCGCGAATCTGCCGTATCCGCCCCTGCCGGTGCCGGGATCCTGCACCGGCACTACCTGCTGGTGACCGTGGGCGCCTGTGCCCTGGTGTTCCTTGCCGCGTTCGAGTCCCTCGCCGTCACGACCGTCATGCCCGTGGTGAGCCGGGAGCTCGGCGGGGCCGGGCTGTACGCGCTCGCCTTCGCCGGCCCGCTGGCCACCGGCGTGATCGGCATGGTGGGCGCGGGGAACTGGTCCGACCGGCGCGGCCCCGTCGGCCCGCTGCTCGCCTCGGTGGCTGTTTTCGCGCTGGGCCTGCTGGTGGCGGGTACAGCTGGCACCATGTGGGCGGTGGTGGCGGGCAGGCTGGTGCAGGGGCTGGGCGGTGGCGCCATGACGGTGGCCCTGTACGTGGTGGTGGCGCGGGTCTATCCGGCCGTCCTGCACCCCAGGATCTTCGCCGCCTTCTCCGCCGCGTGGGTCATCCCCTCGCTCGTGGGGCCGTTCGCCGCCGGGCTGGTGGCCCAGCTGGCGAGCTGGCACTGGGTGTTCCTGGGCGTCGTGGTGCTGGTGATCCCGGCCCTGGCGATGCTGCTTCCCGCGCTGCGCGGCGTCCGGTCGGGCAACGCGAACGGGAACGGGTCCGTTGACGCTTCAGGCCCGCCGGCTGCCCCGGTGCCCTGGGCGCCGGGACGGCTGGCCTGGGCGGCCCTGGCCGCGCTGGCGGTGCTCGGCCTGAACCTGTCCTCCGGACTTCCGGCGGCCGGGCCGCTGCTGGCGGGGGCCGCCGTCGTCATCGCACTGCTGGCCGTCAGGCCACTGGTGCCGCGCGGCACCCTTACGGCGCGGCGGGGCCTGCCCAGCGTGATCCTGATCCGCGGACTGGTTGCGGCCGGATTCTTCGGAGCCGAGGTCTACCTGCCGTACCTGCTCGTGGAACGCTACGCGTTCTCGCCCACCTTCGCCGGCCTGACGCTGACCGGCGGTGCCCTCGCGTGGGCGGCGGCGTCGGGGGTGCAGAGCCGTCTGGGCGGCAGGCTCGGCAGCCCTGTCGCCGTGCGGATCGGCTCGGTGATGGTGCTACTGGCGATTGCCCTGGCGCTGGCGACCACAGCGCTTGGCTGGCCTCCCGCCGTCGCGATTGCCGGCTGGGTCCTTGCCGGCGGCGGGATGGGCCTTGCATATCCGCGCCTGAGCGTGATGACGCTGGCACTGTCCACGCCGGACACGGAGGGCTTCAACAGCTCGGCGATGTCCATTTCCGACTCGCTCGGCGGCGCTCTCGCGCTCGCCGCCACGGGAATCGTGTTCACGGCGTTTACGACGACGGCGGCTTCCTTCGCCGGCGTCTTCGTGCTGACCGCGGTGATCGCCGCAGCCGCGGTGGCCATAGCGCCCCGCGTCGCCCATTAACCTCCCGCCCACCCGCTTGGAGTTTTTGTCCACGTATCGCGAGTTAGACCCCCTCGAAGTGGCGATTGTGGACAAAAACTCCGATGAAAACGGGTCAGATGCGGGGGAGGACCTTGTAGTACAGGTGGGTCACGGCGTCGCCCTGGATCACCGCCGTCTGTTCGAGCTTTACCGGGGCGGCAGCGAGGTTGTCGAAGAACCGGATGCCGTGGCCGAGGATCCACGGGGCCAGGTTCACCCGGATCTCCTCAACGAGTCCGGCGTCGATGGCCTGCCGGATGATGTCCGGCCCCGCCAGCCCGACGTCCTTGTCCCCGGCCAGCGCGGTGGCGGCCCTCGCAGGTGCATGGCGCTGGCTTCTGTCACGTGCCAGGTCATGTCCGGCCTGGCCGTGGCGACCTCCACCTCGCCGTTGTTGTACCAGTCAAAGAGGCCATCGACGGAGTCGTCCGGGAGGGCGATGAAGCCGTCCAGGGACATCGTCATCTCGGCGACCAACCTGGCCATCCGGGCGCTCCTCTCGATGGCTGTACGTGCGCCGGGCTTGAGTTTTTGTCCAGCTGTCGCGGGTTATGGGGCCCTGAGGTCGCGATATCTGGACAAAAACTCCAATCTAGGCGGGCGGGGGCTGCAGGCGGGTGGCCCTGAGGACGGCGTCGGCGAGCGTGGCCGACTGGCCGTCCGGGCCCGTGGCTTCCCGCTCCCGGCTGGCCGCAACCTCCACGCGCCAGGCGGGCGGTGCGATGCCGAGCTCGGCCGCGGCCTGCTCCGCCGTGAAAAACATCTCCGACGTCGCGTGGCCGTCGCCGCCGTGCGAGTGGCTGTGCTCATCGGCGTGGCCAGCGTCCGGGTCGGCCAGGCTTTCCGCAGACTGGCTCCGCTCGTCAGACTGGCTCCGCCAGGGCGGCAGGCCGTCGGGGTGGTGGCCGACAATCAGCAGCGTCCCGCCGGGGCGAACCGCCTCCGCAGCCACCCGGTGCGGCCGCTGCCACGGCGCCTCGGTGGAGTGCAGGAACTGGGCGGACACGAGATCGAACTGCTCCTCCGGCGCCCACGCATCAAGGTCGCGCTGGAGCCACGTGATGCGGTTCCCGGCCGCCGAACCCGCGGCGTGCTGCCCGGCCCGTTCGAGTGCGACGGCGGAGACATCCACCGCGGTCACCGTCCAGCCCTGCTCGGCGAGCCACAGGGCGTCCGCACCCTCGCCGCAGCCGAGGTCCAGGGCAGTGCCCGGCTCCAGTCCGGCCGCTTCAGCCACCAGCTGCGGGTTGGGGCGGCCGCTCCACACGCGCGCCCTGCTCCGGTACATGTCGTCCCAATGGCGCGCGGCGCCGTCGTGCCCCTCGTGGTCCATGGGGATACCCTGCCACAGAAAGCAGGGTGCAACCAGGGCAAAGAAAAACCGCGCCGCGGCCACCGGAGTGGCCGCAGCGCGGTCTTAGTGCAGGGGATCCAGGCGGCGGGATCTAGGCCTTGCCGGAGGCGGCCGCAGCGGGGATGCCGGTGTTCTCGGCCTTCCATTCCTCGATCCGGGCCTGCTGCAGCGGCGTCTGGCGGTTGAAGTACCAGGCGGCGCCCAGCAGCAGGAACCATACCGGGGCAACCACCAGCGCGAGGCGGGTGTCCTCGGCCTGGGCCAGCGCCACGAGCATGAACACGAAGAACGCCAGGACCACGTAGGGCATGAAGGCTGAACCCGGCATCTTGAAGGCGGACGCCTCGTGGAGTTCCGGCCGGCGGCGGCGGAACATGATGTAGCTGACGAGGATCATCGACCAGACGAACATGGTCAGCACCGATGCCACGGAGGTGACGATGGTGAAGGCGCCGATCACGGAATCGCCCGCGTACAGCAGGACCAGGCCGGCCAGCAGGAAGATGCAGGAGAACAGCAGCGCGTTTTGCGGAACCTTGCGGACGCTGAGCTTGCCGAAGGCCTTCGGCGCGTTGCCGTCCTGTGCCAGGCCGTAGACCATGCGCGACGTGGAGTAGATGCCGGAGTTGGCGCTGGAGGCAGCGGAGGTGAGGACCACGAGGTTGATCACCACGGCGGCGATGCCCAGGCCGGCGAGGGTGAACATGCCGATGAACGGGCTGCTGGCGGGGTCGATGCTGCGCCAGGGGTTGACGGCCATGATGACCACCAGGGCACCCACGTAGAAGAGCAGGACACGGACCGGGATCGAGTTGATGGCCCGGGGGAGATTCTTTTCCGGGTCCTTGGTTTCGGCGGCCGCCGTGCCCACGAGCTCAATGCCGGCGAACGCGAAGATGGCGATCTGGAAGCCGAGGATGAAGCCGAACAGGCCGTGCGGGAACATGCCGCCGTCGTTCCACATGTTCGCCAGGTTGGCCACCGCGCCGCTCGGCGAGGTGAAGTTGGTGGCGATCATGACCACGCCGGTGACGATCAGGGCGATGATGGCGACCACCTTGATGATGGCGAACCAGAATTCCGCCTCACCGAAGGCCTTGACCGTGGGAAGGTTCAGCAGGATGAGGACCACGGGCGTGATCAGTGCCGGGATCCACAGCGGCGTCCCCGGGGCCAGTTTGTCCACGTAGCCGGCGATGGCCACGATGTCGGCCACGCCGGTCACCACCCAGAAGAACCAGTAGGACCAGCCGGTGAAGAAACCTGCCCAGGGCCCGAGGATGTCCCCGGCGAAGTCGCTGAAGGACTTGTAGTTCAGGTTGGAGAGCAGGATTTCGCCCATGGCGCGCATGACGAAGAACAGCATGAAGCCGATGATCATGTACACGAAGATGACGGACGGGCCGGCCAGGGAGATGGTCTTGCCGGAGCCCATGAACAGGCCGGTGCCGATGGCGCCGCCGATGGCCAGGAGTTGGATGTGCCGGTTGCCAAGTCCGCGGGCGAGGTGCGGTTCCCTGCTCTGGCCGGGTTCAGCACGTTCTGTGGAGGGTTGAACGGAAATGCTGGTGGTGCGTTCAGACATCAAGTCTTCTTCCTTGTCACAGGTGCCGGCACGTGCGCGAGGTTGCCGTGCCGGCCGCGTCGGTCCGCCGGAGATGTGACGGAACTAACAAATGGGATGGTGTTAAGACTAAGAGCGGCGAAGCGCTGAATATGCCCGCCGACCGCCCGGGGCGCCATGCGGCAGGCGGGCGGCATGCCCGCATGCCTCGCAGGATGACGCGGCCGGAAAAGCGCATTCCCGCAGTCCCGCCGCGGGTCAGGTCCGCCAGTGGGAAATTCGCGGTGAACGCGTAACGCCGCAATAGTCTTCGACATATGTCCAGCATGCCAGCCTCAAATGTCGTCCATTGTTGTCTGTGAGCTGCGTCACGTATGATCGCGTGGCGTTGTGAAGGGGCAAAGCGGAGCTGCAATGGGGTAAATAGGGCCTGCAACGCCCGGATGGTAGACTGGTGTCACTTGATGTGCAGTGATGCCCGCCTACGGTGGGCTTTTTTCATGTGAGAGGCACATCCTGCGTCGATGAACGCTATTGGTCCCGGCGGCCGCTGTTTGAACACTGGCAGCAGCCCGGTTGACCACCTGACTTTTCTTCGGCGACCCCCTGCGCCAACCGGCGTCGGGGGCCGATATCCGCTGGATACCGCCTGAAAGACCCTGATAAACGCATATGACTACTTTTGCTGCCCTCGGCACGCCCAAGGCACTCACCGAGACCCTGACCGCCCAGGGCATCGAGTCCCCGTTCCCCATCCAGGTCAAGACCCTGCCGGACACCCTCGCCGGCCGCGACGTCCTGGGCCGTGGCCGCACCGGCTCCGGCAAGACCATCGCTTTCGCCATCCCCCTGGTGGCCCGCCTCGCCGAGCGCGAGGCCGCCTACTTCCGCAAGCCCGGACGCCCCATGGGCCTGGTCCTGGCACCCACCCGTGAACTGGCCACCCAGATCAACGCGACCATCGAGCCGCTGGCCAAGGCCATGGGCCTGAACACCACCGTGATCTACGGCGGCATCTCCCAGGCGCGCCAGGAGAAGGCCCTGCGTGCCGGCGTCGACATTGTCATCGCCTGCCCGGGCCGGCTGGAGGACCTGATCCGCCAGCGCATCCTGACCCTCGAGGCTGTTGAGGTGACGGTCCTGGACGAGGCCGACCACATGGCCGATCTCGGCTTCCTGCCCGTGGTCAAGAAGCTCATGGACATGACCCCGAGCCAGGGCCAGCGCCTGCTGTTCTCCGCCACGTTGGACAACGGCGTGGACAAGATCGTCCAGCGCTACCTGTCCAACCCGCTGACCCACTCCGTGGACGACCCGCAGGCAGCGGTGACCACCATGGAGCACCACGTGCTGGTGGTCAACGACCAGACCGTCAAGAAGCAGCTGATCGTTGAACTGGCCTCCGGCGCCGGCCGCCGCGTGCTGTTCATGCGGACCAAGCACCACGCCCGCAAGCTGGCCAAGACGCTGACCGACGCCGGGATTCCCGCCGTCGACCTGCACGGCAACCTGTCGCAGAACGCCCGTGACCGCAACCTTGCCGAGTTCTCCTCCGGTGACGTCCGGGTCCTGGTGGCCACCGACGTCGCGGCCCGCGGTGTGCACGTCGACGACGTCGAACTGGTCATCCACGTCGACCCGCCCACCGAGCACAAGGCTTACCTGCACCGCTCCGGCCGCACCGCCCGTGCCGGTTCCGACGGCACCGTGGTCACGCTGACCCTGCCCGAGCAGCAGACAGACGTCAGGAAGCTCATGAAGGCTGCCGGCGTCGAGGTCACCTTCGAACGCGTCACCGCCAGCTCGCCGATCGTGGCCGAGCTCGTGGGCGAGATCGCCGACAAGGTTGACCCCCGGACCCGCGCCGCACTCCTCGCGGCCAAGGCCCCGCAGCAAGGCGGCGGCAAGTCCACCGGCGCCAACGCCGAACGCAAGCGTGCACGCCGCCAGGCATCCCCCACCGCCGGTGGCCGGGGCGGACGCGGCGGCCGCGGACGGGTTTCCGCCGAGGCTCCGCGCACGGACCTGCCGCGCGCCGAACGCCGTGCAGCAGCCTACGAGGGCCGCGCCGCTGCCCGCGATGCTGCCGAGCGCATCATTGAACAGAACGAGGACCGCGCCACTGCGGCAGCTGCAGCCCGCCGCAACGCACGCAGCCGTGGCACGGCGTCGACGCACCGCAACGACGTTCCTGCCGCTGGTGGCCGTTCATCGGCCGGCCGCGGTTCGGACGGGCGTGCAGCGGAGGGCCGGGGCGATTCCCGCTTCACCCGCAGCGATGCCCCCCGTGGCGGCACCGGCCGCCCGGCCGGCGGAGGCCAGCGCAGCGGACGTCCGGCCACCGGCCAGCGCGCCGCTGCCGGAAGCAAGACCGGCGGCTCCAAGGCCGTCTGGTCCTCCACCACCGGCGGAACGTCCGGCGGATCCTACGCAGGCGGTTCCTCCTCGGGCGGCAACGGCCGCTCCAGTGACGGCCGTCCCGCCCGGAAGGCCCCGCGCCGCGCATCGGCCCCGGCCTCGAACGAGCGCCGCAGCCGCTAAACAGTAGGAGCCGACTATTCACAATGCCGGCCGCTAAGGGAATTCCCCATAGCGGCCGGCATTGTGCTTTAAAACCGGGATTCACCAGCCGCGGGCGCGCCACTCCTCGAGGTGCGGACGCTCCGCGCCGAGGGTGGTGGGTTTGCCGTGGCCCGGGTGCACCACGGTGCTGTCCGGGTAGACGTCGAAGATCCGCTCGGTGACGTCCGTGAGCAGCTGGTTGAACCGCCCGGGATCCTTCTGGGTGTTGCCCACGCCGCCCGGGAACAGGGAGTCGCCGGAGAAGATGTGTGCCGGGCCCTCCGGGTCCTGGTAGACCAGCGCCACGGAACCGGGGGTGTGGCCGCGCAGGTGGATGGCGGTGACGTCGAACCCGTCGAAGTTCCCGACGTCGCCGTGGTCCAGCAGGACGTCCACCGTCACGGGCAGTTCCGGGGCGTCGTCGGTGCCGGCAGCCGTCCTGGCCCCGGTGGCCTCGACGAGGCCGGGCAGTGCGCGCACGTGGTCCCAGTGCTGGTGCGTGGTGGCGATGAGCGCCAGCTTCGGCTCCCCGGCAGTGTCCGCTGCGGCGTCCGCGAGCAGGCCCTGGATGGCCGGCAGGTCGTCGGCGGCGTCAATCAGCAGCTGCGCCCCGGACTCCTTGGCCGTCAGCAGATACACGTTGTTGTCCATCTCGCTGACCGAGATCCGGCGGATGGTGATGTCCCGAAGTGAGTGAATGAGCGTGTCCATGTGCCCAGTCTAGGGAGGAGCCCAGCCTGGGAAAGACGCCAGCCTAGGGAACCCGGTCAGCTCCGCGCCGCCGGGCAGGACCCGAGGGCAGCATCTTGAGCCCGGCCGCGCATCCCACAATGCCCGCGATGAACAGCACCTTGAGCAGGCTGAAGGGCTCGACGCCGGTGGCCATGGCCCAGCCGACCGTCAGAGCCGCGCCAATCCCCACCCAGACCGCGTAGGCGGTGCCGAGCGGGATGTGCTTCACCGCCATGCCCAGGCCCTGCATGCTGAGCGCGGCCGTCACGACGAAGACAACGGCAGGAACGGGACGGGTCAGGCCGTCGGACAGGCCCAGTGCCGTGGCCCAGACAGCTTCCAGGACGGCAGAGGCGAGCAGGATGAGCCAGGCCATGGCGGGCTTCGAGAGCATTACGCCACCGCCTTCAGGCCAACCACGCACGCCGCGATGCCGGTGAGCAGCAGCAGCCGCGCCGCCGTCGGGCGTTCGACTTTGGCCACGATCGCGTAGGCGGACGTCAGCACAACGCCCACTCCGACCCACACCGCGTAGGCGGTGCCGGTGGGAATGGACTGCATCGCGATGCCGAGGCCTGCGGTGCTGGCCACGACGGCGACGAGGAAGAGCGCGCCGGCCGCGACCCGGCGCCGGCCGGTGGATTGGGATGCGCGGTGCAGCGCTGCCGCCCACACCGCCTCGAGGGCTCCGGAAAAAATAAGGATGAACCACGACATGACAGATCCTTTGGCCAGTCTTGTCGCGCACCGGGTACTGAACCGTCGTCCGGAGGTCCGGGGGAGAGGGACCTTGGCTTTTACCCTAGCAACGCCCGACGGCGGCGGCCAGCGTTGGTGGCAAAACTCACCGCCGGCGGTGCCCGGCTGCCGGTGCCTGGGTAAGCGGGCGCCGCCGTCAGCTTGCGCGGGGTGGAGCTCCGGTCAGAGCTTGCCGCCGGCTGCCTCCGGTGCTGCGGCATCCCGGCCGCCGTCGCCGATGGTTTCACGGGCAACGAAATTCTCGACGTCGAAGGTGTTGTCCGCACGCTCGGCAATGTTCAGCAGGGTGGTCATCGCGGCGACCTCCTCCACCTGCTCTTTGAGGAACCAGAGCATGAACTGCTCGCCCAGCGCGTCATCTTCGGCCCGGGCCGCGCGGAACAGGCTTTCAATGCTGCGGGTGACTTTCTTCTCCTGCTGGAGCGCGAGTGAGAGCGGGTCCGTTACCGACGCGAAGTCGTTGCGGACGGCGGGCACCCCCGGGATGGTAACGGCAACGCCGCGGTCCACCATGTACTGGACCATCATCATGGCGTGGTTGCGTTCCTCCACGGACTGCCGGTAGAAGTACCTGGCCAATTGGGGGAGGTCCTGGTTGGCGAACCAGACCGCCACGGCAATGTACTGCTGCGAGGCCGCGAATTCATTGCCTATCTGCAGCAGCAGGAGATCACTGAATTTTGATTTGGTCATGGCACCGAGTCTAGGTTCCGGCACCTCCTGCGACCAGAGCCGCTAGCCGGTTACCGGATCGATGGACACCACGGCCAGGAACCCGCGGCCCAGGATTTCCGGGGTTTGGCTGTCCGAGCCGACCACTGCGTCATAGCGGCCGAGCGGAACGGGAGCGCTGTCCGGCCCGGCGCCGGACCCGGCGTCCGGCCCGGCGTTCCCCGGGCTGACCGTGGCCTGTCCCTGCAGCAGGACGCCCAGCTGGCCCTCGAAGACGGGATGGGCCCGTTTCTTGGACAGCTCGATGATGGAGGTGTACGCCTTGAAGGCGCCCTCCCGCGCGATGACGTTGAGGTTGCGGACATCCCCGGTGGGCAGCGCCGACGAGGACGCGGCGCCGCCGGGAAACCGGAAGGGCCGGTATTTCTCCAGCGGGTGCTCGGTGCCGTCCACGGCCAGCAGCAGCAGTTCGCCCTCGACGACGGTCAGTACCCGTTCCATCCCCGGAAAGGGGGAATAGTCCCCGGCGCTGGTGACATCGGCGAGGCTGACCCGCCAGTCAAACGCCCCGTCGTCCGCTGAAGTGGTGTCAGCTGAAGTGCCTCCGCTGTGGCTGGCAAGCTCGCGGGTGACCCCGCCGCCGTTGCGCCAGGGCTGGGGTTTGAGGTCGGCGAAGCGGATGATCTGCATCAGCCCAGCCTATCCGCGCGTTGCCCGTACACTCCCTCCCCGCGTAAAGTCGGCGACGGATCGCTGCGGTCGAGGGCGACGCTTTCAACAACAAGGAGCCGGTGAATGTTCGTCAAAGTCTGCGGCCTGAGCACGCCTGAATCTGTCCGGGAGGCCGTGGAAGCCGGGGCGGACGCCGTCGGCTTTGTCCTGACGGCCAGCCCGCGCGTGGTGTCACCGCATCTGGCCACCCAGCTCGTTCAGGCCGTGCCTGACGGGGTGGCCGCCGTCGGTGTTTTCCGTGACGAACCCGCCGCCGACGCCGTGGCCATCGCCCGCGCCGCCGGGCTGGGCTGGATCCAGCTCCACGGTGAGCGCACACCCGACGACGTAAAAACGGCGCACGACGCCGGCATGAAGGTCATCCGAGCCGTCACCATGGGTGCCGGACCGGAGGCGTTTGCCGACTGGGGCGAGGACCTGCTGCTCATCGACGCCGCTGTTCCCGGTTCCGGCGAAGCCTGGGACTACGGTTCGGTGCGCGGCAAAGGACTGGCGGGACGGCAATGGCTCCTGGCCGGCGGACTTGACGCCGCCAACGTGGTCGAGGCCGCCAGCGATGCCGGAGCCTGGGGCGTGGACGTCTCCTCCGGCGTCGAGCAAAGCATGGGAGTGAAGGACCTGGCCAAGATCAGGGCCTTCGTGACGGCAGCCAAAGGCTGACCGCCCTGTGACTCCGTCAATGACCGTCCGCGGCGCCAGGACGCCCGCGGCCCCTCTTTACGCTGCCGGGTTCGTGACCGCGTTCGGCGCGCACAGCATTGCCGCCGGCATGGGCGCCCAGAGCGGCAACATCGGCCTGACCCTGCTGAACCTGGGCATCCTGCTGGCCGTCTACGACATCTCCGAGGTGTTCCTCAAGCCCGTCTTTGGCGCGCTGAGCGACCGGATCGGCGCCAAGCCGGTCATCGTCGGCGGACTCATCGGCTTCGCCGCGCTGTCCCTGATCGGCCTGTGGGCCGCCAACCCGCTGCTCCTGGGCCTTGCCCGGCTGGGCCAGGGGGCCGCCGCCTCTGCGTTCTCCCCGGCATCTTCGGCGATGGTGGCCCGGCTCTCGGCGGGGAAGAACGCCGGGACCTTCTTCGGCAGGTACGGGTCGTGGAAGAGCCTCGGCTATGTGATCGGCCCTCTGCTCGGTGCCGGGCTGATTGCCGCCGGCGGCTTCGCGCTGCTGTTCGGCGCGTTGTCCGTACTTGCCGCGGCCACCGCCGTGTGGGTCCTTTTCGCCGTGCCGCACCTGCCGCCGCTCCCGCGCCAGCGGTACACCGTGCTGGACCTGGCCCGGCAGGTTGCCGAGCGCAGGTTCCTGGTTCCCACCCTGGTGCTGGCGGCCTCGATGGGGGCCATGGGGGCAGCCATCGGTTTCCTCCCGGCCCTCGCCGTGCAGCACGGCCTGGATCCCGTGGCCGGCACCGCAGCCGTCAGCGTGCTGGCCGTCGCCTCGCTGCTGGTCCAGCCGCGGATCGGCGCGATGCGCGACATGCACCGCATCGGCGACGCCGGCGGGATGCGCACCGGCCTGCTGCTCACCGCCGCCGGGGTGGCCCTCGTGGCAGCCGTGCCGGGGCCGGTCACCATCTTCATCGCCGCGGCGGTGATTGGCGCCGGCGTCGGCGCGGCCACCCCGCTGGGATTTGCGCATCTGGCGGACAGCACGCCGAAGGAACGGATGGGCCGGACCATGGGCTCGGCCGAACTGGGCCGCGAACTCGGCGACGCCGGCGGTCCGCTCCTGGTGGGGACTGTTGCCACCGCTGCCTCGTTCCCGCTGGGCCTGGGGCTGCTCGCGCTGCTGGTCGCCGCCGCGGGGGTCCCTCGCCTCAGCGCAGCGGCGGATGATTCCCGGGACGAAAGTTAGCAGGCTGAAGGTTAAGGGTTAAATCAGGGCAGATCCCGAGGCGCTTCGGGGCCCGTGACCGGCAGAATGGACGAATGAAGACACTCCTGAACATCATCTGGCTGGTTTTCGGCGGTTTCTGGCTGGCGCTCGGCTACTTCGCCGCCGGCATCATCTGCTGCCTGCTCATCGTGACCATCCCCTGGGGCATCGCGTCCTTCCGGATCGCGTCGTACACGCTGCGGCCATTCGGCCGGATGGTGGTGGACAAGCCGGGCGGAAACGGCGTGTTTTCGCTGCTCGGCAACGTCATCTGGCTGCTGGTGGCCGGCATCTGGATCGCGATCGGGCACGTGGTCACGGCCGTCGCCATGGCCATGACCATCATCGGTATCCCGCTGGCCATCGCCAACCTGAAGCTGATCCCGGTTTCGCTGATGCCGCTGGGCAAGCAGATCGTGCCAACGGACCGGCCGTTCATCACCGCCTACCGCTGACCCCGCAAGCGCCGGTCAGGCCAGTTCGCCCTGCAGGTTCCGCCGGGCGGCGTCCAGCCACAGCTCGCGGGCCCGTTCGGTGTGGAAAAGCGGGTCCAGCGCCAGCAGTTGGCGGACGACGGCGGCCCTTCCGGCCGCGAAATCGGCGTCGCCGATGTGCGCATAATCTTCCCGGACGGCGGCCACGTACCGGGCGTAGGGCTCCGGTTCCCCGCCCAAAACCGACAGGTCCGCGTCGCAGAGGAGGGCGCCGTCGTCGTCCCCTGCCTCCGGCTGGTGATCCGAGGTGAGCCGGACCAGCCGCGCCACCTCTTCGACGTCGGCCGGCGGGAGCCCGGCCTGGGCCAGCCGGAGTTCGGCGAGCAGGGCGGATTCCTCCTCGTCCTGGCCGGCGGCTCCCCGGTAGACGGCGTCGTGGAACCAGGCCGCCAGCACAACGGTCCGCGGCGGCCGCGCCGGCTCGGCCAGCAGATCCAGGGCCTCCAGCACCGCGAGCAGGTGGGTGCAGCCGTGGTACCTGCGGTGGCTCTCGCTCCAGCGGTCCAGCAGGTCCAGGAACAGGGCGTCATGGCCGGGCATCACCGTGTTCCAGCGGTTGAGCAGGGGAGTCTTGAGGGACTTCGTGCGGCTGCGAGCCGGGATCCGGAGCCCGCTGGCGATGAGTTTCCGGACCAGGACCCGCGCCTCCACCGGAATGGCGCCGGCGGCGACCAGATCGTCATAGCGGCGCTGCGGCACGTCGTAGTGGTCGCCGTCGAAGGCCCGCTCCGGGATGCCCGCGGCCGCGGCGAAGGCGTGCAGCTCCGCCAGGGAGGTATCCGAAATCAGGTGCGAAAAGAGCGTCTCGTGGGCAGGCCAAAGCGGCGGATCGAGATAGACGGCCATGGGGGAGAGTCTAGTCCGCGCCCGCGCCTGGCTGTTAAGCGCAGGACGGCACGGCAGGCGTACTACCGGCCACCGCCTGCCGTGCCGTAAACGTGGAACCCGCTGCGCCTAGGATGTCTTCTTGACGACGACGTCGTCGATGTATTCGTCGCCCATCTGGCGGGAGTGCTCGGCTCCAAGCTGCACATGCGTCAGGCTTGAGACGCCGAGGTTCACCGCGCTGCTGGAGAACTCAAGTGCTCCGTCAAACCACACCTTGATGGTGGAAGCGCTGCGGTTGGCAGTGACCTCCATCTGGGCGCGGTGCCAGGTGCTCAGCGGGATGCTGGAGGACTTCAGCTTGGTGTAGGAGAAGGTGCCGTTGGGCGCCGTGACCCGCAGCCACAGCTGGCCGTTGCTGTTGTAGCGGTAGATGTCCGCGATCCGCGTGCCGTTCGAGAAGAACCGCAGGTAGGGGACATCATTGCCCGTGACCCCGGCAGTCGTGATGTTGAACCAGCCGTCGGCGTTGGCCGTCCTGGGAGCGGTGGATCCCAGGGAGACGGACATCTTGGCCACCGAGCCGGAGTCGGTGGTCACATGCAGCTTGGCCGAGCAGGTGCCCGTCCGGTGCTGCGAGGTGCTGATGGTCGCGGTCCCTGTGGTCGCCGTGGAGGTGACGAACGGGGTGAAGGACGCCGTCTCGAAGCTCGTGGCGGCCACCGTGGTGCCGGTCAGCGAGTTTGTTGGCTTTACGGTGGAGTTGCTGCAGGTCACAGCGTTGGCGGGGGACGAGCCGAGCATCAGCCCGCCCGTCATCAGGACACCGACGGTGCCCAGGGTGCCCAGTTTCTTCAGCTTGCTCATTGGTTGTCCTATCTTGTTCGGTTTCGAAGGTCACCGGCACCAGGTGCCGGGCCCGGTCCAGCAGCCGGGCAGGCCGTCAGGAGCGAAACGCCGTCAAAGCAGTTGGATGAGCCTGGTCAGAAGCGAAACGCAGATTAGGGAAAGGAGAGCCGCCGCGGTGTATACCGCGGTTTTCGGCAGGGGGGCATCCGGCCGAACTATGCGCAAGGCATCACACGTAACCACTGCTACAACGGTGGCAAAGCCAGCCAAAAAGACGATCATGACGCACCTGCCGCGGAAACCGGGAACCTTCTGGCCCCGAGGACCAGCAGGAGGAGGGTGATCAGCGACAGCACCAGCACCGCCACCGGCGGGGACCACATCCTGGCGAAGACCATGGCCGTCGCCACAAGCGTCGACAGCGCCAGGCTGGACGCCACCGCAATGGAGATGGCCAGCGGAAGGGTGCTTTGCGCGGCCGACCGGTGGGCGCCGGCGCCGTCGGCGTCATCGTTGCCTGCCGAGCCGAGCCTGAGATACAGGACCAGGGCGGTCCCCGGTCCGGCGAGCATCAGGAGGCCGATGACGGCCAGCCGCAGTCCCTCCGGACCGAAAAATGCCAGCGGGACCGCGGCGACGGCGAGGGCCGCCACCACCCACGCGACGTGATTGCGATCAATTGCCATTGCCTGCTCCTTGAATATGGAAGACCACGCCACCGGCGTTCTCGAACAACTTCGTCCAGCCCGGGGAACTGCCACACGTGGCGATGAAGTGGTCAAGATCCCCCGGGGGCGTCGTTTCGAGAAGGTCCGCGGCCCGCTTCTGGCTGGACGTGACGATCAGGTAGGCACCCGACTGCTCGGCGATCTTGTTGGCCGGATCGCAGGTCAGCGGTTCGGCACCGGGTCTCGGCTCGGCGTTAACCAGCGCGCGGTACTTGTAGTCCGCGTACTTCTGGAACTTCCACGGAGTGTTGTGCACCGCCTCGATGAGGATCGATCCCTCCGGCGCCGTCCCATAGAGCTGGTTGACCAGTGAGATTTCGTCCGGCGTGAACTTCTCCATGCTGTCATTGCCGTACCTGGTGACCACAGTGGCGGAGGCCAGGACGGCTCCCATCACCAGCAGCGCAGACGCACGGCGCCAGCCGGGCTTGCCGGGACGGTCCGGCAGGAGCGTCAGCACGGCGAGGCAGGCTGCGAACGGCAGGCTGAAGAGGTACAGCCGGAGCAGCAGTTCGCCGCCGTAGGGCTGGCCGGGAATGAGGGTGAGCGGGGCCAGTGCCCCGAGCACCGCGGTGAGCCAGGCTGAGCGCCGCCGGTGCGCCATGAAGGCTCCGAGTGCGGCCAGTAGCCAAACCAGGGCCACCTCGGCCAGCCGGGTGTAGACCACCAGGACGTGGTCGTCGCTGCCGCCGACCCTCTGCGTCACGGCCCCGAGGGTGTGGCCCTCGACGTCGCCGAACGATCCGAACAGCTGGGTCAGGTGGCCGTCAAAGAAGTCCCTCGCCACGAACACGAGCCAGCCGACTGCCAGCACCGCGGAAAGAATCGGCAGGGACGGCATCCGGAGCCGTCCGCTCAGGAGGAACACGGTGAGGATCGGGATAGCCGCGAAGGGTGTGAGCTGGTGGGCGGCTGTCATCGCCACGAGGAGGCCGGCGCAGACGACCAGCAGGATTGCGGTGTCCACCGGCGGCGGGCTGGACATGCCCTGGTGCGGGACGGTCGGATCCAGCCGGGTCACGTGGCGTGCCAGGAATCTCGTAAAGCGGTTGCTGCCGGTGGGCCAGGCCCAGCCGCTGAAGGCGCTCAGGAGGCAGGCGGTCAGCGTGACCAGGAGCAGGAAGGCGTAAGCCTGCGGCGCGAGGTAGTCCTGCCCCACCCAGCTGCTCAAGTAGAAAAGCCACACACCGGCCCATGCGTGCCGGCTTTGGGAGGTGAGCCGCCTGGCCAGGGCCAGTAGCGGCGCCAGCAGCAGCAGGTTCATTCCAAGGGGTGCCCACGTGGCGATGCCCATCAGGTCCCTGACGCCGGTGGCATCGGACAGCAGTCCCAGGAAGGCGAGGAAGCCGGGCCAGTTGAAGTAGGCGTCGAGGTTCGTGTCCAGCTGCCCCGAGCTGGCAATGTAGTCGGCGACGCCGAGGTGCCTGTAACTGGCCGTCAGCCGGGGCAGGCCGTGGACGATGGGGTCGGCGGCGTGCAGGATCACCACGAGGACCACCACCTGGGCGGCCAGCAGCGTCGGGGTGTGCCGGCGCAGGTTCAGCGTTGCCACGAACCCGGTCAGGCTGAGGAAGATGGCAAGGAAGTAGGTGGGCGGCACCGCCTCCACGAGCCCCGTCCCGCCAATCCGCGCAGGGTCCACGCTCAGCAGGCTCCAGATACCAAGCGCCAGGGCAGCGGCTGCCAAAGCAGCCAGTGTGACCAGTTGCCACGGCGGGGTGGGGCCGTGATGCACGACGGCGGGCGGTTCAGCCCCGCCGTGCCTGGCACCGCTGTGCTTGGTTTCGGCGTGCTCGCCGTGGTGGCCGTGGTGGGTTTCGCCGCGCTTCGGCTCGAGGTGCCGGTGCGGCGCATGTGATGGCGGCGCCGGCTTCGGAGGGGCCGGTGACGGTGGCGCCGCAGGTGCCGTGGACGTGGGTTCAGGTGTCATGGCTTCTCGATTTCGGTCGGCTGGTTGAGGACCGCTGATGCAACCTGGACCGGTTCAGCGGCGGGCGTGGCGGGAGTCAGCATCCGAAGGCGCCAGACGGCCGCCAGTGCTGCGGCGGCCTGGGCGCCTGACCAGAGGGCAGAGATGCCCACAAGGCCGAACTGTTGGGCGGTGAAGGCGGCGGGGGCCACGGTCAGCACGGCGGCGGACACTGCGACGGCTGTAGCTTCGGCGAGGCGCCCCTGTGCCCGGCAAAGGCCGAAGTAGACCTGCGTGACGCAGCCCAGCAGCAGGGCCGGCACCAGGACAGGGAGCAGGATGCCGGCCCCGGCATACTCCGGTCCCAGGAAATTGAAAAGATAAGGCCCGGCGACCAGCAGCATCACGCCGGCGGCCAGCGTGAGGCCAAGGCTGGCCTTAAGTGCCGCGGAGACCAGCCCCGGCCGTGACCTGCCACCGGCGAGCGCGGTCTGCAGCGAGAACCCGGCGGACTGGGGAACAAAGAACACCGCCGACGCCATCATCCACACCATGTACCAGGATGCGGTGGCGGTGGGGCCGAGGACCGCAGCTACGATCAACGGAAGGAGGTAGCCGGGGGCGCGGTCGGCGAGCATCAGCGCATGGTTCGGCAGGCCCGGCCGCAGCAGCCGCAGGGCCGGACCGATGCGGAGCCCGTGCTTCCAGTCGGGTGAGATGCCGGCGCGGTTCAGCTGGCGCAGCCCGAGGACCACGCTCGCCAGGGCGCCCGCGGCCACCGCCGCGACCACCACCGACGTTTCCCGGATTCCGGCGGCCAGCGCCAAAGCCAGCACAGCCAGCTGCACCACGCTCTGGGCGAGGCTCCTGACCATGGCACGGTCGGAGCGTTCCTGTGCGACGCCCACGTGATCCAGCTGGTACGCGGCCGCAGCAAACAGCGCCGTGGCAGCGAACAACCCGGTCATGACCGGATCGTTCCACGCGAGGCCCACGCCGGAACCCAGCCCGTAGGTCACCGCTGCCACTGCGCCGGACACAACAAGCGTGGAAACCGCGACTGTGACGAGGCTACTGGCGGCCAGTTGGCGTCCGCCGTCGGGCTGTGCAGGAAGCAGCGTGAGAATGGCAGGGCCAACGCCCAGCATTCCGAGCTGTACGGTCAGGAGGGCCGCTGCCACCACCGCGGAACCCAAGCCGAGTTGCCCCGGCGGCAGCCCGACAGCAGCCAGTGCCCAGAACAGGAACCCCGCGGCCATCGGAGCAACCCGGGCAGCGGTAAGCCAGGCCGCATTGCCTCCCACGGAGAGCCCGGTCTCGGGCGGACGCAGGAGCTCGCCCAGCATCGAGCGGTAGTTATAAACCAGGAAACAGACCCAGTAGGGCAGGAACCTGGGCGCCCGGAGCAGCGACAGGCCGACGCCGCGGACCGTGGCCAGCAGCGGCAGTACCGCAAGCCAGCCGGCGCGTCCGGGGTGCTTTCGGATCGTGCGGGCCATCCCGGCCCCGTCCTGGAGCCACTGGTCCCGTGCGTCGTCGAATGAATCCATGAAGCGATGCCGCACCAAAGTGGTCCGCGAGACGCCAAGCCGGTAGCCGGCCTCTTCGAGCCTGATCCTCAGCTCGATGTCCTCTCCGGAACGGAAGGTGTCATCGAACGCCACGGACAGCAGGACCTTCCTGCGCATAAGCGTGGCGCACACGCCGAACCAGGAGCGCACCCGGCTATGGACGTGGTGCCAGGCGAGGGCGGCGCCCCAATAGCCGGGGCCGTCCGCCTCGCTGACCAGGCCGAACTGCAGTCCGTCGTAGCCGCAGGCCTTGAACTCGTCCAGGAGCCCGCCCAACGCACCCGCCGGAACGACGACATCGGCGTCGATCAGGGCCACTACGTCGCAGTTGGCGCTTTGTACCCCGAGCATCCGCGCTGCCGGCAGCCCGCGGCCCTCGTCCGAGATGACGCGGGCGCCCGCGGACCGTGCGATCTCTGCCGTGTTGTCCGTGGAGCAGCCGTCCACCACGATGATCTCCCACGGTTTCTCGGCGCGGATGGATTCCAGGCATTCACCCAGCCAGCGGGCAGCGTTCCGCGCGGGAACCACTACGGACACGTCGAGGTCGCTCACGTGGGCCCGCATATCACTCCTCCAGTTTGGAGCTGATCAGGGCGGCAACGTAGTCGGATGTCCGGTCGGCGGACCACGAGGCGGGAATCCGGAGCAGGGAACATGGCACATCATCCAGGGCCCGCCGCACCACGGCTGCCTTCTGGCTGAAGAATTCCTCCAGCGGAACCAGACTGGTGGCGCCGAGTGCCTCGATCAGCCGCCGTGACACCACCGGCAGTTCGGAATGGAAGTTCCCGACAATGCGGGAGGTCATCCATTCACGGCTGCGTGTTTCCAGCCGGGCTTCGGAACCGTCATAGCGTTCAAGGAAAATGGCCAGCCGGGTGAGCGCCGCCGAGGAGATGCCGTCCTGCCCGAAGACCAGCTCCGGATGGACCATCCGGTGCTCAGGGGACCAGCGCCGCGTGAAGGCAGCGGTCTTCGGATAGCGGACGATCACGGGATGGACGGCCGTGGCGAGGTGGGCCACCGTATTCGTGAGCCAGCCCGGGGCCAGAGGCTTGCGGGCGCCGCTGAACACCTCGGGGTAGATCCTGCGGTGGTGCGGTTTGAGGAACATCGGCTTCGCATAGCCCATGAGCATGCCGTCGGCATCCAGGAACGCCCAGTCATCGGCCATGAACCGCACGCCGGGCATGGCCACAAGTTTCGCGACCGTGCTGGTCTTGCCCACGCCGCCCCACGCCGGGAGGAGGACCCCCGAGCCGCGGAAGTCGACCACCGCCGCATGGATCATGGCGGCGTTCTGCCGGATGCAGAGCCGGTCCAGCAGCGGGATGACGGCAGTCAGCAGCTCGCCGCGGCCCTGGACGGAGTAACCGTCGGAGGTCTCCTGGACCTGTACGCGGTCCGCCGGGATGTACAGCGACTCCGCGGTGAACCGGAAGGTATCCTCGGCGTGCGACTGGTCCGCCACCTCCGCCGTTTCGGCGCTGACATGCAGCCGGAGCGGTGCCCGGGACGGACCCAGGAACGGGGCGAGCATGTCCCTCAGCTGCGCTTCGCCGGGGGTTCCGGGGGCCACGTCGATACCCACGAGGCCGTGGACGTCGAAGCTGGTGCCGGTGGACGGGACCGAATCCCGCAGGAATTCTTTTTCGGACTGGCTCATGCCCCGTGCCCTCCAGCGGTCTCGGTGGTCTTTGCGGTGCAGGCAGGCGTGTACTGCGGGTACATCCTGGTCATTTGACTTCCCTCCAGCTGGCGTGTGGCTCGTGCGGCGCGAAACCCGCGTCCGCTGTATCAAGGGGCAGGCGGCGTCCCCGGATGTACCCGCAGGTAGTGACGGCCAGCACGGCGATGACGGCCGCCGCGCGGCGCAGGCCGGCGGGGTCCTTTCCCCGGATCCTGCCCGCTACGCCTGAGGCCACGGCACGCGGCAGCACGCTGCGGACGTACCGCCTTTCGGGTCCCAGTGCGCGCTTGTGGCCGACGATCTTGCTGACCATGGCTTTAGAAATTCCCTCGGACCAGGCGCGCCGCAGCATGTAGCTGAGCGTGCCCCGCTGGGCCGGAACATAATGGTTCACGAGGGCCGCCGGCTCGTACACCACGCGGCCTCCCGGTGAACCGATGACCGCCCGGATGCAGATCTCCGTCTCCTCGCAGCCCAGGGGCAGCGAATTCTGGCGGCCCAGGGATGTGTTGAAGCCGCCGACCACCTGCAGAACCTGGGAACGGAAGGACATGTTGGCGCCGATGACGTTGCGCACCTCGGCGGCCACCTTGGGCAGGCCGCGGTGCGTGCAGCCGATGATCCAGTCCAGCTCCTCGCCGAAATAGTCCGGCCGGCCCGTTTCCCAGTCCGGCACCACGCGTCCGCCCACGGCCAGCACGTCGGGGTCGTCGTAGAGGGCCGTCAGCCGCTCCAGCCAGTCCGGGGCCGCCACTGCGTCGTCATCAAGGAAGGCTACGACGCCGGCCGTCGCCGCCGCGGCGCCAGTGTTCCGTGCCCCGGAGAGGCCCTTGGGGCCGGTGTTCTCCAGGATCACGACGTCATCGACCGTGAAGATGAGCCGCTTGTAGAGGTCCACGTTGTAGTCCACCACCAGGATGGTCTGCTGCGGCGGCACCGTTTGGGCACGGACGGATTCGACGGCGGCCATCAGCCGGTCCCACCGGTCTTCCGTGTAGGAGCAGATCACCACCGAAACGGCAGGGAGCCCTTCAGAGCGGTTCACGTTAATCACCCGCAATCAGGCCAAGGACGGTCGCCGGATCCGTCGGAATGTGGGGGAGGGTCATGCTGGGGTACCTGTATTTCACGCGCCTGAGCGACTCGGGCCTGGCGCCCGCCGTAGGGGCTTCCCAGCCCACGCATTCACGGGCCAGGGTCCGCAGCACGCGCCAGCCGTCGCGGAAGGTATGAAGGTTGGAGTTGCCGGAGATCCGGGTCAGTTCGTTGCTGGGTACCTCGGCGATCCGCAGGCCGGCCCTGGAGGCACGGACGATCAGCTCCGTCTCAATTTCGAACCCTTCCGACGCCAGCTCAAGGATCTGCAGGCATTCCCGCCGCATTGCGATGTAGCCGTAGCAAAGATCCGAGTAGTTGCTGTGCAGGACGAGGTTGGCCAGCCGGGTCAGGGCTCGGTTGCCGGCACTGCGGAGCAGCGTGATGTCCTCGGAGCCCCCGCCGGTGACATACCGGGAGCCCTTGACGAAGTCGAATTCATGCTGGAGCGGCGAGATGAACCAGCCGATTTCCTGCGGATCCATGCTCCCGTCAGCGTCCAGCATGACGATGATGTCCCCGGATGCCGCGGACAGACCCGCCCGCACCGCGAAACCCTTGCCGGCCTGGGGTTCGGAAACCACCACGACGTCCAGGCGCAACGCGCGGGCCACATCGACGGTGCTGTCCAGGGAACGCCCGTCGACTATTACCACCTCGTCCACGTACGAGGGCATGCGTCGAAGGACCCACGGAAGGTTCAAGGCTTCATTAAGGGTGGGGATCACCACGCTGATGGAGGCCAAGGGTACCGGTACCGCATTTGGTGCACGAACAGATGAAACTTGTATAGGGATGGTCACTAGCCTCACCACTCATTGGAGTCGTATGCCTATGCCCCTCCCGAGCAGCCCTCCCGGCTGGATACGGGAAAATAGAAGCGCCTGCTGCTGCGGTACTGGCAACTTTGCTTGCACTCCCCCTCGGAACATGGTCGGCCCGCCAACTTGTAAAAAGCTTGGGGTCACTTGAAATGACCCCAGTTTTAGGGGTCGCGGAATCCTAGGTGGCTACAAGTCTCCGGTGTCACACTTGCCCCATGGTTAACTCAGCCCACGGCAGGCACCGTGGGCGCCGCAATCTGCGACGTCCCCTCGGGCGCCTTGCTGTGCTCGCAGCGGTGGCCGCGCTGACCGTGTACGGGACAGTGGCCACGGAGGCGCAGCGGGCACCGTCGGACCGGGGGCCGGCCGAGGAACCATCGGCGACGAAAGCGGCCGCTGCGACATCCCCGGACGCCAACGCTGCCAAGCCCTCGCCGCCGTCGTCCTCCCGGCCCGCACCGGCGCGCGCTGCCGCCCCGGCGCCATCCCGGACTGCCGGCGCGGGTGCGCCGCCCTCCACCGCTGCCCCGGTGCCCTCAAAACCAGCCGCCGCACCGCCCGCGCCGAAACCACTGACGGCGACGGTGCCGGCAGCCGACCCCAA
This sequence comes from Arthrobacter globiformis, assembly GCF_046536215.2. Classification (GTDB taxonomy): domain Bacteria; phylum Actinomycetota; class Actinomycetes; order Actinomycetales; family Micrococcaceae; genus Arthrobacter; species Arthrobacter globiformis_E. The sequence goes on from NZ_CM143421.1 coordinate 3,541,991, forward strand.
ACTGCAGGAACTGCCCACGGGTGACCTGCCCGGGTGGAAACAGGTGTTCCGGGAGGACTTCGACCAGGGGAACGTGCCCGTCGGCGGGTTTCCCGGCCCCGCGTACGCTGCGAAGTGGAGCGCCGGGTACAGGGACGGAACGCCGGACACGGCCGGGCAGCGGGGTTCGAAGTCGGGCTACTACCCGTCCAAGGTGCTCAGCGTACAGAACGGCATGCTGGACTGGTACCTGCACACGGAGAACGGCGTTTCCATGGGGGCTGCGCCCACCCCGAAGATTCCGAACAGCAGCACCAGCCCGCACCGGGACAACAGTTTCCTGTACGGGAGGTTCTCGGTGCGGTTCAAGGCTGATCCGCTGCGCGGCTTCAAGACGGCCTGGCTGCTGTGGCCGGACAGCGGCATCTGGCCCCGCGACGGCGAGCTCGACTACCCCGAGGGGGACCTTTCCACGAAGTTCTATGGTGCCGTGCACAAGATGGGAAACGATCCCTACGCCACCGACGTGATCTACTCCGACACCACCTTCACGCAATGGCACGTGGCCACGATGGAGTGGAGTCCGGGCAAGGTGGAGTTTTTCCTCGACGGCCGCTCGATCGGTGCCGGAACCTCCAAGGTTCCGAACATTCCAATGCACTACATTCTCCAGACCGAGGCCTGCCTGTTCGGCTGCCCCAAGCCGGAGACGGCCGGGCACGTTTACCTGGACTGGATTGCCATCTGGAAACGGGCCTAGGGGGCGCCTGCGCCAGTTCGGCAGCCTCCGGCCCCCGCTACTTCCGTCCGATTTCGAAGCTGTCCGTGAAGGTGTAGCCGGCCGCCGGAACGAACCGCGCTGAGAGCCGTTCGCGGGTGGCCGTCACGTCCAGGGTGCCGAGGGCGGCGTCACGGTTTTTTCCGGACCAGGCAGCAAAGTAGGGGGATTCCGGGTCCTGGCCGTTGACGTCATAGAGGCCCACGCCGCCGGTCCCCACGGTGGCGAAGACCGTTCCGGCGCCCTGGACCATGGCGCTGTCCGAGTCGGTGAGGCAGCCCCCGGAGAAGGTGTCCGGCACCAGCGCCGGGCAGCCCTGGCCGCGGCCCAGCTGGTGGCTCCGCTGGTAATTGTGGTCGTGGCCGGTCACCACGAGGTCCGCCTTCTTGTCGATGAGCAGGTTGGTGAAGTCACGCCCCGCCTGGCAGTCGTACTTGCCTACGCTCAGGCACGGTGTGTGCATGCCGACGACGGTCCACGGGATCTTCCTGGACTTCGCGCCGTCAAGCGCGTCCGATGTCCACTGCCAGCGCTCGCTGCCCCTCGAGTAGTCGAGGGTGTTTCCGTCATGGAACTCGATGCCGGGGGACACCATGATGAAGCGCACCAGCGGGTCGTGTTCCGGATAGTCCGCATACCACTGGACGCCGTACTCGCCCTGGAGCCCGGGTAGCCTGTTGGGCAGGCACTTGACGATGTTGGCGATGTCGCCGTCGTGGCCGTCGCTCTCGTGGTTTCCGGTCACCACCTGGTAGGGGAAGTTCCCGCCCAGCTTGCCGGTGACCATGTCACAGAACTCCTGTTCACGCCCTGCCTCGTAAGAGAAGTCCCCGAGGGCCAGGCTGAGTTCAGGGTGGAGGCCGTTGATGGTGTCAAGCACCTCCCGCGCGCCCGTGCTCAGCCCCATGTCGCCCTGGGCTGTGAAGTGGACGGCGGGCGGTGCTGTGGCGGACGCGGACTCCGTCGGCGAGGAGGAAGGTTCATCGGGACTCGACGGCGGGGTTGCCGGCGGTCCGGACGTCCCGGGCGGAACCGGCGTTTCCGACGGCGGCACGGGCGGGCCGGATTGGCAGGCCGTGAGCAGCAATGCCAGGGAGAAAACGGCCGGAGCCACGCCGGACCATGTCAGCTGTTTCGACAGTCCAGTCATGATCCCTCGCATCACGGAACTGAGCCTGATACCGCTGCAGGCTGGGGAACAGTAATTACTGATAGGCACTCAGGGTAATGCCCGCCGGGCTCCCAATCCATACACCGATCCCGGCACGGGCCGCGGTGACAGGATCCGTAACGAATATGACAAATGCTGTCACTCCCCGTACGCTCGCAGTGGACCTTCCGCACCCCACGCTAAGGAGCCCCACGTTGAAGACCGCGAGAATCCTGGCCACGGCCGCGGCGGCTGCAGCGCTGCTGGCTCCCGTGCTCTGCGGGCCGCCGGCCCAGGCTGCGCCGGCCAAAGGGGTGCCCGCCCAGGATGCGCCGGCGCCACATGGCGACGGCACATTGAGCAGGGAGATTGCCGGCGGCAGTACCACCACAGTTTCAGCCGCGCCCTTCGCGGCGCAAGTTTCCTTCGATTCGGCTGGCACCAGTATTGGGTGCACCGGCAGCCTGATCGCCGCCAGTTGGGTCATCACGGCCAAGCACTGCAACTCCTCGAGCCTGAGGTCGGTCCGGCTGGGCACCAGCTACCTCGGAGCCGGGGGTGCCGTCCGTTCGGTCGCCGGACGATACCCGGCCCCGGCCGGCGATGTCCTGCTGCTGAAGCTGGCCACGCCGTACTACGGTTCCTTCGTGGGCCTGTCCAGTTCCTTTCCCGCCACCGGAACTGCCGCGAAGGTCTATGGCTGGGGGTATGAGTCCGAGGGGTCCGGTGCCATGTCGTACTACCTCAAGGCGGCGGACGTGTCGGTGATCTGGCAGGGCGTGGACAACTATGGCGGCCCGTCAGTCCGGACGCGGTCCGAGAGTGGCCACACGCTCAATGGCGACTCGGGCGGGCCGCTGATCGTGAACGGCAAACTGGCGGGGGTGCTGTCCACCTCGGACATCCTGCCGGCCCCGAACCCGTCGAACTTCACCGGCTACTACAACGACCACGCCTCCGTGGTCCGCAACCTGGCCTGGATCACCAGCGTCTCAGGGGTCCGGGGCTCCTAGCGGTTACATCGGGCGGGCGGATTACATCCCTGGCGGGCCGGTTACATCCCCGGCAGATCGAGGGTCTCGTACACCTGGATGCTGGCGCCGGGCATCATGAGGTGCGGGTGCCCCTCGAGCAGGGCCAGGGCGCCGTCCATGTCCTCGGCCTGCAGGATGCCGTAGCCGCCCACCTGCGTGTTCGTGTCCGTGGCGCCCGTCTGCGTCACTTCCTTGCCGGCACTCAGGGGCTGGCCCATGTCAACGATGCCGCTGCCGGCCCGTGACGCCCACTCCATCCACGCCTTCATGCCTTCCTGCGCGGCCTCGGGGGAACTCTCCGCCATCTGGGATTGTGCCGACTGCGGTGCGTTGTAAAGAACTACGAACTTCTTCATTGCCGGTCCCGTCTCTGGGGTAGTTTCTCTGGGGTAGCGGCAGCCACAGGTCGATCCTAGGGGGATTCGGCAAGCGGCGATACAGTTCAAGGGGCACCGTTCACGGAAAATTCGCCCGCCCGCCAAAGGGCATTTCGCTGTGGGAAAACTAAGCCGGGAAGACCTGAAAAAGCAAAGTTGAGCGTAGTACACTCAACTTAGCTAAACCGTCTTCGAAAGGAGCTCTCTTTGGACGTCAAATTCACCACCAAGAGCCAGGAGGCTCTTTCGGCTGCGGCCATGAATGCCTCCACGGCCGGGAACCCGCAGGTGGAACCTGCCCACCTGCTCAAGGCGCTGATGGATCAGCGGGAGGGCGTCGCCGTCGCACTCCTGCGCGCCACCGGAGCGGACCCGGACGCCGTCAGCGTGCAGGCCAGCACCGCCATCAAGGCCCTTCCCGCCACATCCGGAAGCTCGGTCCAGCAGGCCCAGCTGTCCCGGCCCTCCCTGCAGGCGATCCAGAACGCCCAGAACGAGGCTGACAAGCTGGGCGATTCCTTCGTCTCCACCGAGCACCTGCTGCTGGGTCTCTCGGCGGGAAGCGACGGCGTGGGCAGGCTGCTGCGCGACGCCGGCGCGTCCCACGAGGCACTGGCGGCCGCCCTCCCCGGCGTCCGCGGCGACCGCAAGGTCAACTCGCCCGATCCCGAAAACACCTTCCAGGCCCTGGAGAAGTTCGGCACCGACCTCACCGCCGTGGCCCGTTCAGGAAAGCTCGATCCGGTCATCGGCCGTGACAGCGAAATCCGCCGCGTCGTGCAGGTGCTCAGCCGCCGGACCAAGAACAACCCCGTGCTGATCGGCGAGCCGGGCGTCGGCAAGACCGCCGTCGTCGAGGGCCTCGCGCAGCGGATGGTGGCCGGCGACGTGCCGGAAAGCCTTCGCGGCAAGACCCTGATCGCCCTTGACCTGGCCTCCATGGTGGCCGGCGCGAAGTACCGCGGCGAGTTCGAGGAGCGGCTCAAGGCCGTCCTTGAGGAGATCAAGAACTCCGACGGCCGGATTGTCACATTCATCGACGAGCTGCACACCGTGGTGGGCGCCGGAGCCAGCGGCGAAAGTGCCATGGACGCCGGCAACATGCTCAAGCCCATGCTTGCCCGCGGCGAGCTGCGGCTGATCGGAGCCACCACCCTCGACGAGTACCGCGAGAACATCGAGAAGGACCCCGCCCTGGAGCGGCGCTTCCAGCAGGTGTACGTCGGGGAGCCCAGCGTGGACGACACCATCGGCATCCTGCGCGGCCTGAAGGAGCGGTACGAGGCGCACCACAAGGTGGCCATCGCCGACTCCGCCCTCGTCGCGGCCGCGACGCTCTCCAACCGCTACATTTCCGGCCGTCAGCTGCCGGACAAGGCGATCGACCTCGTGGACGAGGCCGCCTCCCGGCTGCGCATGGAGATCGATTCCGCCCCGGAGGAGATCGACCAGCTGCGCCGCGCCGTCGACCGGCTCACCATGGAGGAGCTCGCCCTGCAGGGCGAGACGGACGCCGCGTCCGTGGAACGCCTCGCTGCGCTGCGGGCCGACATGGCGGACAAGAAGGAGCAGCTGGCCGGACTCAACGCCCGCTGGGAAGCGGAGAAGGCCGGCCTGAACCGGGTGGGCGACCTGAAGGCAAAGCTGGACGAGCTGCGGTCCACGGCGGACAAGGCGCAGCGTGAAGGCGACCTGGAGACGGCGTCCCGGATCCTTTACGGCGAAATTCCGGCCCTGGAACGCGAACTGAACGACGCCGCCGAGGCGGAGGCCGCGGTGGCCGACAAGTCCGCCCTGATGGTGGCGGAGGAGGTCACGGCCAACGACATCGCCGAGGTCATCGCGGCGTGGACGGGCATCCCGGCCGGCCGCATGCTGCAGGGCGAAAGCCAGAAACTGCTGCACATGGAGGAGGAACTCGGCAAGCGGCTGATCGGCCAGTCCAAGGCCGTCACCGCCGTGTCCGACGCCGTGCGCCGTGCCCGGGCCGGCATCAGCGACCCCAACCGGCCCACCGGTTCCTTCCTGTTCCTCGGCCCCACCGGCGTCGGCAAGACCGAGCTCGCCAAGGCGCTCGCGGACTTCCTGTTCGACGACGAACGCGCCATGGTGCGGATCGACATGTCCGAGTACAGCGAGAAGCACTCCGTCGCGCGCCTGGTCGGTGCGCCTCCCGGGTATGTCGGCTACGAGGAAGGCGGCCAGCTCACCGAGGCCGTCCGCCGCCGGCCGTACTCCGTGGTGCTGCTGGACGAGGTGGAGAAGGCACACCCCGAGGTGTTCGACATCCTGCTGCAGGTGCTCGACGACGGCCGCCTCACCGACGGCCAGGGCCGCACCGTGGATTTCCGCAACGTGATCCTGGTGCTCACCTCCAACCTGGGCAGCCAGTTCCTCGTGGACCCCACGCTGGATGCGAACGCCAAGCGCAACGCGGTGATGGCCACGGTGAACGCCTCCTTCAAGCCGGAGTTCCTGAACCGGCTGGACGAGGTGGTGCTGTTCGATCCGCTGTCCGTCGAGGAGCTCGCCCGCATCGTCGAGCTGCAGGTGGCGGAGCTGGCCAAGCGCCTGCACGAGCGGCGGCTCTCGCTCGAAGTCACCGAAGGCGCACGCTCCTGGCTGGCGATGTCCGGCTTCGATTCGGCGTACGGCGCCCGGCCGTTGCGCCGCCTCGTGCAGCGCGAAATCGGCGACCGGCTGGCCAAGGCCATCCTGGCCGGTGAGATCTCCGACGGCGACACCGTCCTGGTGGACACCGCGGCGGACCTGGGGGAACTTACGGTGGAGGGGCTGGAGGCGCTGTCAGGTGCCGACGGCGGCGCGCCGCTGGGCAGCGGACTCACCGTCCGACGCCGGGACTAGCAGCGGCTACGGGAGCAGGCTTGCCTTGATGATGTTGCCGGACGCAGTGACGTAGCAGTCCACGCGGCGGTCGCCCTTGGCCCAGCTGGCCGTGCTCGGGTAGGCGAGGCGGTAGTTCAGGTTGTAGGCGTTGGACTTCGCGGTCAGCGCCGCCGTCTGGCACGTCTCCCTGGCCCTGGTCTTCAGGGCGTCCCGGCCCGGGTAGCCGTCACTGTCGGCGTAGCGGGTGACCGCCACCAGTTGGGCGGAATGGTCGGTGGTGCACGCAACAATCGTCGACTTGGACGCCTCGGGGTCGAAATCCTTGAAGCAGTCCCCTACCTGGAAGTCCAGCGGGCCCACGCTGGCCAAAGGGAGGCTGGGCCGGGGAGACGGGGCCGGCGGGGCGGCGGAGGGCTCCGCCGCTGCCGCCTCGGGCCGGTTCGTGGACTGCAGGGTGGCCGCGGCGAGGAGTGAGGTCAGGAGCCACACGAGCAGGCCGCCGGCCACGAGGAGCGCAGCGAGGAAACCGGTCTTGAGCAGGGTCTGCCGGACCTCGGGCCGTGCGAGCCGTGAGCGGATCGATCCAACGAGGCTTTTGGGCTGCGCCGCGCTGTCGTTGGCTTCACTGCCTTGGGCGCCACTGGGCCGGGCTTGTGCCGCCTCGGCCGAGTTCGGTCCGGGCTGCACGGCGACGGCGCGGGCCGGCCCGCGTTCCCCGTCGTTGCTGGGATCGTTGTCATTCATATGGGGCGGCACCCCTTCCTGGCGTTCGCTCGGCGGCGGGCATGAAATGCAGTCGTTCAGGAGACTCTATCGAACAAAAAATCTCTGCGAGCCCCGAATTGCCGCGGAGAAGGAGGCTGCGGCGGCCGCCGGAGGCCCGCGTGGCAAGCAGATGCCGCCGAAAGCATGTAATCTAGGGGTACGACAAATTGACCAAACATTCCGGGGCCTCACCGATCGCCAAAGGTGACCACCTCCGGTCCAAGTACAAAAGGGGGTCACGCCATGGGGCGCGGCCGTCAAAAGGCAAAAGCTACCAAGCAGGCTCGGGACATCAAGTACTACTCCCCGAACACCGATTATTCGGCCCTACAGCGTGAGCTCACGGGTCCGGGAAGTCGTGCCACGAGCCATTTCGCGAATGAACCGGTCGAGCCGGACTATTCAGCCTACGTGGATAAGTACGCGGACGATTTGGATGAAGACGACGACGAGGTAGACAGCCGTCGTATCGGTTAGTCGTTCCCGCTGAACTGCCGCAAGGCAGTTGGCTGCACGCCGCCGTCGTACACCTCCTGGGTATTTCCCGCATTCGGGTTGCCCGTTTCCCTGCCTGACCCGGACGCCCGGTCGTGGCCGGATATCCGGCGCAGGGAAAGTCCGGTGTTACCGCAAGTCATCAGGCCCGTTGGGCGCGCCAGATTTTGGCGTGCCCAACGGGCCTTTTTGCGTTTCCGGATCCGTCAGGGGATACCTTGACCAAATGCGTTAGTGGTGACTAACGTATTAACCGTGCTAGATCCCCTCGAAGTCGCGGCCGAACCGAACCGGCGCCGGTTGCTGCAGCTGCTGGCGGCGGGCGAGAAGACCGTGACCGAACTCGCGGGCGAATTCACCGTGAGCAGATCCGCCATCTCCCAGCACCTTCTCCTGCTCGAACAGGCCGGGCTGGTGTCCGCGCGCAAGGAAGGGCGGAACCGGTTTTACCGGCCCGATCCGAGGGGCATGAACGAACTCCGCCGGCTCTTTGACCAGTTCTGGACCCATGAGCTGGACCTGCTGGTTGCGGACGCCCACGAACTCTCCCAATCCGAACTCCCCACGTCAAAGGAAAAATCATGACTTTCGACAAGACTGTTGTTGTACCGCTGGACCTCGACCAGACGTTTGCGCTGATCACGCAGCCGGAGCGGCTCCGCCGGTGGCAAACCGTTGCCGCGCGCGTCGACCTGCGGGTCGGCGGCGAATACCGCTGGACCGTCACCCCCGGGCATCACGCCACCGGTTCCTTCACTGAAATTGAACCCGGAAAACGCCTCGTCTTCACCTGGGGCTGGGAGCAGAGTGCCGAGATGGCTCCGTCCGACTCGGTGGTGTCCCTGACGCTTGAACCGGTCGACGGCGGCACGTCCGTCCGCCTGACCCACGCCGGCCTGGGCGAGCAGCAGGAAACAGCCCACGCCGAAGGCTGGAACCACTACCTGGACCGTCTGGTTGCGGCCGGCGCGGCGGGGGATGCCGGTGCAGACGAGTGGGCGGCGGCGCCGGACCCGATCAACGAGCTCACTGCCGCGGACGCCACGCTGGCGGTGCTGCAGCGCGTGCTGCGTTCCGTCACCCCTGCCCACCTCGAAACCCAGACCCCCTGCGCCGACTACAACGCCGGCCAGCTCCTGGACCACGTGGCCGGCTCCATCAGCGGCATCGGCCAGGCCCTTGGCGTGCAGGTCTTCGACGACGCCGCCAAGGCGCCGGAGGCCCGCATCGCCGACCTCGCCCAGCCGGTGCTGGAGGCCTTCTACCGGCGCGGCCTGGAGGGGACCGTGGACATGGGCTTCGCGGAACTGCCTGCCGCCATGGTGGCCTCCATCCTCAACCTGGAGTTCCTGGTTCACGCCTGGGACTTCAGCAAGGCACTCGGCACCGACCTCAGCGTTGCCGACGCCCTGACCGACTATGTGGAGGTGCTGGCCCAGCAGACCATCAGCGAGCAGGTGCGCGCAGGCGGCAGCTTCGCCCCGGCCCAGCAGGTGGCCGAGACGGCGGGCAGCCTGGAGCGGCTCGTAGCCTTCACCGGACGGGCCGTGCACGCCGGGGCCTAGAAGAATTAGGCTGGGGGGACTTCAGCCAACGAAAGGTACGGACGCATGGTTCAGCGCAGCGGGTACAGCCTCGGAGAGCTCTGCTGGGCGGACGTCCAGACACCGGACGTGGCTGCCGCCAAGGCGTTCTACGCCGCCGTGTTCGGGTGGCGCTACGAGGACCTGCCCACCCCCGACGGCCGCAGCTACGCCAAGGCCTTCCTGGATGACGACCTCGTGGCGACGGTGGCACCGCAGCCGCAGCAGGGCGGCACGGAACGGCCCGCGCACTGGAACGTCTACTTCGCCGCCGTGGATGCCCGGGCCGCCGCGGAGGAGACCCTGCACGCCGGCGGCACGGTGCAGTTCGGGCCGGAGGACATCGGGGACACCGGAACCATGGTGTTCGTGGAGCCGCCGGGCGGGGGTGCCACCGGCGTGTGGCAGGCCGGCACCCACCCCGGCAGCGGACGGCACAACGAGCCCGGTGCCTTCGCCTGGGCCGAACTGATCACGCCCGAGCCGCAGGCCGCCGTCGGATTTTTCCAGCAGCTGTTCGGGCACGAGGTGACCGAATATCCGCAGGACGACGGCGGAACCTACACCACGCTGATGGTGAACGGCGCCGAGGTGGCGGGCGTCGCCCCGGCTCCGGAGGAGGACGGGGACGACGAAGACGGCGAGTCCGGCGCCCGCGGCTGGCAGGTTTACTTCGGCGTCTCCAGCGTCAAGGAAGCGGTGCTGTCGGCCGTCGCTGCCGGAGCCGAGGTGCTGGTGGAGCCGGAGTTCGACGACGACGGCGGCACCATCGCCACGCTGAGGGACCCGCAGGGCGGAGTATTCAGCGTCCTGGAGGTCTAAAACTGATCGAGTGCTCCGTAACCGCCCTTATGAGGATTCAAAAGGGCGGTTGGGCCCACGCCGGCAGGGTTCCCTGGCCGAGCTTGCGAGGCGAGGGTGCCGGTGGGGAGCACTCGACGACTTATTTAACGCAGTTACGCGTAGGCGTTGACCAGCTGGACGGCGCCGCCGTCCACGCCCTTGGCGCCCTGCACGTAGTCCGGGCCGGTCTTGACCACGGCGTCGGAATCGGCGCTGACAGCACCCATGATCCAGGACGGCAGGCCGCGCTCGTTCAGGCGGGCAACGGCGGCGTCCGCGGCTTCGGCGGAGACCACTGCCACCATGCCGACGCCGAGGTTCAGCGTGCGCTCCAGGTCCGGCAGCGGCACGCGGCCCAGTTCGGAGACGAGCTTGAAGATGGCCGGCAGCTCCCAGGTGGAGCGGTCAACCGTGGCCACGAGGCCCTGCGGCAGCACGCGCGCCAGGTTGGCGGCCAGGCCGCCGCCGGTGACGTGGCTGAAGCCGTGCACGGCCTTGTCCGCCGTGACGGGGAACGCCCGTGCCAGGTCCAGGCAGTCGGCGGCGTAGACCCGGGTGGGTTCCAGGAGTTCCTCGCCCAGCGTGCGGCCGAGTTCGGAGACCTGGCGGTCCAGGGCCCAGCCGGCGTGGTTGATGACGCGGCGGACCAGCGAGTACCCGTTGGAGTGCAGGCCGGAGGAGGCCATGCCGATCACCACGTCGCCGGCGCGGACGCGGTCCGGTCCGAGCAGCGCGTCAGCCTCGACAACGCCGGTGGCGGCACCGGCGACGTCGTACTCGTGCTCGCCCAGCAGGCCGGGGTGCTCGGCCGTTTCGCCGCCCACCAGCGCGGTGCCGGCCACGGAGCAGGCGGCGGCGATGCCGCGGACGATGTCCGCAATGCGCTCCGGGACCACCTTGCCGCAGGCGATGTAATCGGTCATGTACAGCGGCTCGGCGCCCACCACCACGATGTCGTCAACCACCATGCCCACGAGGTCGTAGCCGATGGTGTCGTGGATGTCCATGGCCTGGGCGATGGCCACCTTGGTGCCCACGCCGTCCGTTGAGGTGGCGAGCAGGGGCTTCTTGTAGGTCAGGAGCCTGGAGACGTCGTACAGGCCTGCAAAGCCGCCGACACCGCCAATCACCGATGCATTGTGGGTCGCCTTGACGGCGTCCTTCATGAGCTCGACGGCGCGGTCGCCGGCCTCGACGTCCACACCGGCGGCCGCATAGGTGATGCCGGCGTTGTTCTGGGCAGCATTCATGTCAGCAGTGGAGGAAGCGGAAGTCATCAGGACTCTTTCTTGTCAGCGCCGACGGTCGCAGCGTCGTGGTGGAGATCGGGCACGCGGTCGGCGTCGGTGAGCAGGTTCTCGAGCTCGGAATCCGGTCCCGGGTCACAGCCGGTGGCACCCGGCTTTTCGGCGGGGTCCTCGGTCACCGGGATGCTGTGCGGGTTGCCGGGGGTGGCGGCAGCCGGTTCGATCGCGGGTTCAGCGGCAGCGTCCGCTGCCGAGCCGGCGGCGGGTGCGGCGCCGGACGCGGCCGGCAGTCCGCCCAGGTCAGTGCGCTCCAGCAGGTTCTTGCCAAGCTTGTCCGCGCCGGGCAGCTCGATGGGGTACTTGCCCGTGAAGCATGCCGTGCAGAGCCGCTCGCGGGGCTGCTGGGTGGCGCCGATCATGCCGTCTTCGGAAATGTACGCCAGCGAGTCGGCGCCGATGGCCTGGGAGATCTCCTCGATGGTGGCACCGTTGGCGATCAGTTCCGCCCGGGAGGCGAAGTCGATGCCGTAGAAGCAGGGCCACTGGACCGGCGGGGAGGAAATCTTGACGTGGACGGCGGCGGCGCCGGCCTCGCGGAGCATCCGGACGATGGCGCGCTGGGTGTTGCCGCGGACGATCGAGTCATCCACCACCACGACGCGCTTGCCGCGGATCACGGACTCCAGGGCGTTGAGCTTCAGCCGGATGCCCAGCTGGCGCAGCGTCTGCGAGGGCTGGATAAACGTGCGGCCCACGTAGGAGTTCTTGACGAAGCCGTGCGCGAACGGGATGCCGGATTCCTCTGCGTAGCCCACGGCCGCGGGGGTGCCGGATTCCGGGACCGGGATCACGATGTCGGCGGTCTGGGTGTTCTCGCGTGCCAGCTGGCGGCCCATCTCCACGCGGGATTCATAGACCGACCGGCCGGCGATGGCGGCGTCCGGGCGGGCCAGGTACACGTATTCGAAAACGCAGCCGGCCGGCGTCGGGTCCGCGAAGCGGCGGGACCGCACGCCCTGCTCGTCGATGGCGATGAACTCGCCGGGCTCGATCTCCCGGATGAAGCTGGCGCCCACGGTGGCGAGGGCGGACTGTTCGGAGGCCACCACCCAGCCGCGCTCCAGGCGGCCCAGGCAGAGCGGGCGGATGCCGAAGGTGTCGCGGGCCGCGTAGAGGGTGCCTTCGTCCATGAAGACGAAGCAGAAGCCGCCGCGGATCTTGGGAAGCAGTTCGAGGGCGGTCTCCTCGAGGGACTTGCCCTCTTCGCCTTCCAGCAGCGCCGTCACCAGTGCGGTGTCGGAGGTGTTGCCCTGCTTCATTTCGCCGCTGAGCTGGCCGCCGTTGCGCTCATGGATCATGGCGTTCAGTTCGGCGGTGTTGGTGAGGTTGCCGTTGTGCGCCAGGGCCACCGTGCCCGTGGCGGTGGCGCCGAGCGTGGGCTGTGCGTTGGCCCAGTGGCTGGCTCCGGTGGTGGAGTAGCGGCAGTGGCCCACGGCCAGGTGCCCGGTCAGGGTGTTAAGCGTGGTCTCATCGAAGACCTGGGATACGAGGCCCATGTCCTTGTAGACGTTGATCCGCTTGCCGTCGCTGGTGGCTATACCAGCCGACTCCTGACCGCGGTGCTGCAGCGCGTACAGCCCGTAGTAGGTAAGTTTTGCTACTTCTTCACCTGGTGCCCAGACGCCGAAGACGCCGCAAGCGTCCATCGGGCCTTTTTCGCCAGGGAGAAGATCATGAGAAAGTTTTCCATCGCCGCGTGCCACTGGTCGATTATCTCACGTCATGGGGTAAGGAAATTCCGGCCGCCGGATTATGACCGCTGGCCGGGCTCGCCGCCGTCGTCCGCCGTCCGCTCCGGGGCAGGGCCCGGCTCGTCGGCCGGTTCGGTGCCAGCGTCCCGGGCCGGTGCCGTGGTTGGGCGCATGTCCGTGCCCCCGCCGGCGGCGGGATGATCCGTTTCCGGCACGGCTTCGACGACGCCGCGGCGGGCGCGGCGCACGCTGGCCCGGTCCAGGACCAGGGCGGCAATTGCGCCGAGAATCACACCCGCTGCTGCGCACGGCACCATGAAGAATCCGTACACGGCGCCACGGTCGTAACTGGCATCGCCGGGCAGGGCGTATGCAATGACCGCGGCCGCCGCGAAGCCCACCAGCCCGCCCAGGATCAGGAAGGGAACATACTTGGGCGCGCGCCGGACGGTGATCTCGCGCCGTTCGGGAATCCCGCCGTCGGGAAATTCGCGCTGTTCGGGGGTGGGCTGGTCGGAAGACATGCCATCTAGCCTACTGTCATCCTGGCCGCCGGCCCGCGCCGGCATGTTCAGGCCGCCGGCCGTGCTCAGGCCTGCGGCCCCGCCTGCACCAGCCGCTGCCGCTGTTCGCCCAGGAGCTCCCCGCCGGACATCCGCATGACGTCCCCGGCCTGCAGGTAGGGGAAACGGCCGGACAGCGCCACGCCCTCCGGGGTGCCGGTGGTGATGAGGTCTCCGGGTTCCAGCACCATGTACTGCGACAGCCGGCGGACCAGTTCGGCCGGTCCGAAGACCATGTCTGCCGTCGAGCTGTCCTGCCGGACCTCGTCATTGACCCACGACGCGAGCCGGATATCGTCCGCCTGCACCGCGGCGGCGGGCACCAGCCAGGGCCCCACGGGGTTGAATGTGGGGCAGGACTTGCCGAGGGACCACTGCGGCCCCGAGTGCTCCAGCTGGTACTCGCGCTCCGAGACGTCGTTGGACAGGACGTAGCCCGCGATGCAGTCGGCTGCCTCGGCGTCGGAGGCCAGGTAGCTGGCACGCCGGCCGATGACGACGCCCAGCTCCACCTCCCAGTCCACCCGCTGCGCCCCGGGCGGGATGACGACGTCGTCGTCGGGGCCCACCACGGTGTTGGGGTGCTTGAAGAAGATGATGGGACGCTCGGGCACCGGCAGGCCGGATTCGGCGGCGTGCGCGGCGTAGTTCAGCCCCACGCCGATCACGGCGCCGGGCCTGGCGATCGGCGCCCCGATCCGTTTGCCGTCCACCGTCACCCGGGGGAGGCCGGTCAGGTCAAGGTCCGCCAGCTGGCCGGTCCAGGCCTGCAGGAAGTTCCCGTCAATGTCCTGGGTGACCGGACGCAGGTCGTAGGCCTGGCCGTCGTCGTCGATGACCACCGGTACCTCGTTGCCCGCCGGGCCAATGCGCATCAGACGCATTCTGTCTCCTTTCAGCTGCCGCGGTAGGTGGAGTAGGCGAACGGGCTCAGCAGCAGCGGCACATGGTAGTGCTCGGTGCCGGTGACCTCGAAGACCAGGTCCACCTCCGGGAAGAACGTCGTGCCGCCCTGGCGGGCGTAGTAGTCGCCGATCGCGAAGTTGAGCCGGTAGTTTCCGGGGGTCAGGGTCTCCGGCCCCAGGTCTTTCGCGCGGCCGTCCGCATCGGTGGTGCCGCGGCCCAGCTCGGTCCAGTTGCCGCCGTCGTTCGCGTAAAGCACGACGGCGATACCCGCCGCCGGGCGTCCGGCGCCGGTGTCCAGGACGTGGGTTGTCACGTGGGAAACGCTCATTCGCTGATCACTCCCTCCAGGCGGAGCAGTGCGATTTCCCGCAGCTGCTGCGCGACGATGGCGTCTTCCTGCGCCGGGGTGTTGGCCAGGCGTTCGTTCAGTGCTGCCAGGATTTCGGCGGCGGTGCGTCCGGCGGCGCGGATCAGGAAGACCCGGCCGAACTTCTCCTCGTAAGCGCGGTTGCCGCGGGCCAGGGCGTCGGCCACCTCGGCGTCGGCCGGGTCCACGCCAGCCTGCTCGGAACGGGACATGGCGGCCTCGGTGGTCTGCGCGGCGGGGCGTTCGCCGATCCTCGGGTGGTGCGCCATGGCGCCTTCCACCTCATCCGGGGTGAATGGTGCGGCGGCTGCGCGGGCTCCGTCAAGGAGCTCCTGGCGGGACGCGAACGGGCGCGCGGCGGCGATTTGGTCCACCCAGCGCGGGACGTCGATGCAGGGGCGCAGGACCGCGTTGGCAGCGTCCCTGTCCGCGGCATTGAATTCGGCAAGCTTCACGTTGTGATCCTCAGGCAGATGCTGGCATCCATGGTGACGGCTATGCGGAGGGCCGGATACTCTCCCGGCGATCGCCACCCCCTCTTCAGGCATGTCGAGTTCCGCATCATGGAACTGTTATTTCAGCATACGTAATAGTGAAGCCGAGCACGTCCGCCGGTGTCAAGAGACTACAGCAGGGGCTGAGCTTGGCCGGATAGTATCGGCGTCGGGGGGACTTGACGCTGGGTCGGAGTCCCGCGCGGTGATAGGGGACGGATGAAAGGCATCAGCGCTCGGACGCTCCCGGAGCAGGATATCGACCGGCAGGCCGCGCTGCAGGCGTACGGGCTGCTCGGCGAGCAGGAAGGCGCCGCCTTCGCATCCCTCGGCACCCCCTCCCGCATAAACACAGGCCGCGTCGATTCCGCCCGCGCTGACGCTGCCCGCACCGCCCTGGACAACCTGGTGGACTTGGCCGCCAAGCTGTGCCACGTCCCCTTCAGCGTGGTGAATGTGATTACCGCGGACCAGCAGCGCCAGATCGCTGCGTCGGGCGTCGAGCCCGGCATCTGCTCCCGCGAGGACTCGATGTGCGCCCGGGTCTTCCTGACCCGGGAGACCACCGTGGTGAGTGATGCATCCGAGGACCCGCGCTTTGCCAATAATCCGTTTGTGACCGGCGAGATCGCCCGCGTCCGCTTCTACGCCTCAGTGCCGTTGGAAACCGCCTCGGGCTTCGTACTGGGCTCGCTGTGCGTTTTCTCCGATGCGCCGGCAAACCCCGAGCCGGAGCAGATCGCCATGCTGGAGCTCCTCGCCCAGCAGGCCGTGGAGCTGCTGGAACTCCAGCACCGGACCCTGCAGCTGAACGTGGCGCTGGATGAAGTAAAGCGGAGCAACGCCAAGCTGGGCGAGTTCGCGGGCCGCGTCAGCCACGACCTGCGCATTCCGTTGACCACGATCCTTGGCTACGTGGAACTGAGCGAGGACGACCCCGACATGCCGCCGGAGCACCCGGCCGCCGAGTACCTGCAGCTCATCGGCGCCAGCGGCCGGCGCATGCTCGCCATGCTCGAGGACGTGCTGGACTACTCGAAGGTGGGCGGCTCCCTGCATCCGCAGCCCGTCTCGCTGCGCGGGGCCGCCGCGGACGCCGCACGGGATCTCGGGATCCCGTTCGGCGCCGGGGCCACGCTGGACTCCGACGACGCGCAGCTGCACGCCGATCCGCTCCAGCTGCGCGCGCTGCTGCAGAATCTGCTCTCCAACTCCCTGAACTACCGCAGCCCCGACCGTCCCCTGGAAATCCGGATCAGCGCCGTCTCCAACTACCACGGGACCGCGGTGCTGGTGGCGGACAACGGCAAGGGAATCAGGCCGGCGGACAGGCAGCGCGTGCTGGAGCCGCTGGTCCGCCTGCACAGGGACGGGGACGGCCCGGGATCCGGGCTTGGCCTGGCCACCTGCCGGCGGATCGCGCAGGCCCACGGAGGTGACCTGACGCTGACGGAGACCCTCGGCGGCGGAACCACCGTGGTGCTCACCTTCCCCGCCGCACCGTGAACAGTCCAGTGAACGGCGCCATGATCCGCGCCTTGCTGCTGGTGCTCCTGCTCGTGCTGTTGCCTGCAGTCCTGCTGCCGGCCAGCCCGGCCGTGGCCAGCCAGGCGCCGGTTGGCCCGGTGCAGGCAGGCATCATGCCGGCCGCGTCGCCGGCCGCCGGCGAGACTGCCGATGCCGGCGGGCGCCCGCTCTTCGGCGCCGCACTGGAGTGGGGCGAGGACAGCGCCGCCGGTTTCGCGGAACGCCTGGGCGCCACGCCCGCCATCTTCGGCCACGACATCGCCTTCCCGCTGCAGGAATCCGAGAAGGTCCACATCCGCGAGTTCTTCCGGCAAAGCGACTCACAGGGAGCCCACGCCCTGCTGACGGTCAAGCCCTCGCGGGCCCTGGACCAGGTGTCCGCCGGGGACGCGGCAGCGTTTGCGCGGACGGTGTCACAGCTCAGCACCGGCTTCCAGGGCAGGCTGTACATCAGGTTCGCGCCGGACATGAACACCAGCTGGGTCTCGTGGGGCCAGCAGCCGGAGGACTACCGGAACGCCTTCCGGGCCGTGGCTGCGGCCTTCAAATCCCAGGACGACGCGGGCACCGTCATGGTGTGGCAGCCCTTCCTGGGCCGCGACTACCCCTTCGCGAAGAACCGCAACGCGCCGGCCCATGGGTCGGACGGCTTCAGGCTGCTGGACACCAACGGCGACGGGCGCTGGGACAGCGCCGATGACCCCTACTCCCCGTACTACCCCGGGGACGACGCCGTGGAGTGGTCGGGCCTGGGCGCCTACCACGACGACACCGGCGGCGCGTCTGCCGTCAACACCCTTCCGGCCGACGGCGAGCTGGCAGGCATGCTGACCGGCAGCGACGGCCGCGGCGCCTACACCGACTTTTACGCGGATTACGTGCAGGGCCGGAGCAAGCCGCTGATGCTGCAGACGGCCGCATTCTTCAGCTCCACCACGGGCGGTCCGGCAGAATCGGACATCAAGCTGGCCTGGTGGAACCAGGTGCTCGACGTCGCCTCATCCGCACGGTTCGGGAAGATCGGCGCCGTCGTCTGGGACGAACGGACCAGCACCCGGGACACCGGGGTGGCGGCCATCGACTGGCGGCTGACGGGACAGCCCGGCGTCGCCGCGGCCGCCGGCGCAAGGCTGGCGGACTCGGCCCTGGTGACCGGGCCGGTGACGGCCCGTGGCGGGCTGGGGGGCGACGAGTCAGGGGGCGTAGGAAAAGTCCTCGGCGGAATCGGTGCGTGGACGACGGCGGGTGCCCTGGCCGCCGTCGTAGGCCTCCTTTGGCTGCTTCCGCGCGTCCTGCCCCGGGCCGCGGGCTGGGCCTACGGCGACCCCTCACCGCGTGATTCCCGGGTGGACTTCCTGCGCGGCCTCGCCATTGTGTTCGTCGTGGTCAACCACGTGGGCATGACCTCACTGTTCCAGCTGTTCACCCAGGAAGCGGTGGGTTTTGTGTCCGGCGCGGAGCTCTTTGTGCTCTTCTCGGGGCTGGTGCTGGGCATGGTGTTCGGGCCCCGGGTGAGGGGCAGGTTCGGTGACGTGGTTGACCACACCACCAAGCGCGCCGGGAAGCTCTATGCCACGGCACTCACGGTGCTGATCGGGGTCTTCCTGATCTCCCTCGTTCCCGCGATCAACGCCGACACCCTGACATCGTTCGTGGACCAGGGCACCGGGGCGGCCGGACGCGGCGGAGCGGGCCGCTCCTACGACCTGTACGCAGGAATGGATTCGCTGCTGCACTTCCCAGTGGCACCGGAAGTCATTCCGGGCATCCTGCTGCTGCAGTTCGGCCCCTGGCAGTTCAACGTCATGGGCCTGTACGTGATCCTGCTCCTGGCCAGCCCCCTGGTCCTCTGGGCCCTGTCGCGCGGAAAGGTGCTGTGGGTGCTGGCCGCCACCACGGCCCTGTACGCGGCAGGAGCCATCTTCCGGATCCGGCTGCTGCCGTCCGAGTTCGAGGATTCCTTTCCGCTGCTGGTGTGGCAGGTGCTGTTCATCCTCGGCATGGTGGCCGGCTACCACCGGCGCCGGATCATCGGCTGGCTGGCCGCCCATTCGTGGGTGGTGGTGTTGTGCACCGTACTCGCCGCGGGGCTCGCGTTCCTGGCCTGGGGCAACCCCTACCTGGCCAACAGCTACGACGTCCGCGTGGCCGTCCTGCCGGACGCCACCTACCGGGCGCTGTACGACGCCTACTTCGGCCGGACCTACCTCGGCGTGGGACGGCTTCTGAACGTCCTGGTGCTGGTGGTGGCCGCCTACGCGCTGCTGACGGCGTACTGGAAGCCAGTGCACCGGGCACTGGGCTGGTTCCTGATCCCCCTCGGCCGGGCCACGCTGTACGTCTTCATCATCCACGTGGCCCTGATCGCCGTGATCGCCAACATCCCGGCCCTGCAGGAGGGCCAGGTGCTGTTCAACACCGCTGCCTACGCGGTGATCCTCGCGCTGCTGTGGATCATGGTCAGGACCCGGTTCCTGTTCCGCATCATCCCCACCTGACCGGGCCTGACCAGCTTGCCGCCGGGCTACTTCCTCGGGCTACCCCCGGCGGGCGGCCAGGGCGCTTCGCAGGGCGTCCGCCGCGGCCGGGCTGCTGTTGATCCGCCAGTCGGTCTCCTTGTTGAAGTCGAACCAGGTCAGGGCCGTGACGTCCCCCTGGGCGGCAAGGTAACCCACCAGGGACGACGTCCATTCGGCCTTCGACCCGCCCTGCTCCGCGGAAGACGTCTCGCCGATGAGGATCTGCTTTCCCGGAGCCAGGCCCCGGAGCTCCGCCAGGCCCTGCCCGAACAGCTGGGACGGCGAGACCCATGCGCTCCAGGACGCCGATGTGCCCCAGTTGTAGCCGTCGAGTGCAACCGCGTCCACGTAGGCAGCGCCGGGATAGAGGGCATCCAGCGGGGCCGAGCCCCAGTACGGCACGTTCGGGTTCCACACCCAGCTGACGTTTGCGGCGCCGGTGGAGGCGACAACGTCGTGGACGTGCCGCCAGGCGGCAACGTAGTCGCCCGGGCCGTTCCCGTTGAGCTGCTCAGACCACGGGTACCAGTTGCCGTTCATCTCGTGGCCGAAGCGCAGCATCACCGGGTGGCCCCAGTCCGCCAGGGACTGCCCCCACTGCCGCAGGTACGGATCGAAGTCGCCTGCGGTGATGCGGTCCAGCGAGTACGCGGGCTGGGACGTGCCTCCGCCCCAGGCCCATGGCTCCCACGTCAGCAGGACCACGGCCCCGCGGCTCCGGGCGGCCTCAAGTTCGGCGAGCGGCGGCGCCTGGTTGAAGTCCTTGTAGGACAGGATGATCGACGGCGACTCGCCGGCCAGTGCGGCCACCTCGTCCAGCTCCGCCGAAGCGAGCGGGCCGCCAGGGGTGCCCACCCCGAACCGCAGGGCGGACGTGCTGGGCTGCGGTGATGACGGCGCCGGTGACGTAGCCGCGGACGTCGCGGCAGACCCCGGGCCGGCTGCGGGTGCCACCTGCGCAGCCGGGTCGGCGGCGGAGGGGGAGCTGTACGTGAGGGTGAAGGGGGCCGATGCACTCACCCTGCCGGATACGGCCGTCACCGGAACCACCGGATTGGCACTCTCCGGGATGACGAGGGAAGCCGTGAAATAGCCGGACGCGGTGGCCGTGAACGGCGCAGTGTTGGTCCCGGCGCTGAGCGTTCCGGAACCCTTCTTGGGGAACCCGGTTCCGGTCACGGTGACAGTGGTGCCGGCGGGGCCGGAGCCGGTGTCGAGTTTGATGCCGGCCGTGGCGGCCTGCGCGGTGGCGATGCCGGCCGCTGTGATGCCAGGCAGGGCGACGCAGAGGACGACGATGACGGTGGCAAGGAATCTGGGCAGTCTCATAGTCCGCCCAAGGTACCGTCAGGATCTCGACGCACGCGCTGCAGGAGCGCAGCATCAGCCAAGGATTCGCACAGGCCTGGGAGTGGGACAGGCCCGGGAGCTGCGAAGGCGGTCAGGAACCTGGCGGTCAGGAACCGATGGGATCCCGGTCCAGGATCCAGGTGTTCGTCCCGTCCTGCCGGGTGAACGTCACGGTGGTGACCAGTGCGCGGATCAAAGCCAGGCCGCGCCCCGACTCGGCGTCCTCGCCGGGCATGGCAGGATCGCCGTCGTCGATGGCCGGACTGACGGCGCCGAAGGCGCTGACCTTGGCCCGCAGGCTCGACTGCCGGATGCAGATGTCCACACCAAGTTCCACGGGATCAGCTGACTCCGGCTTCGCATGCTGGACCACGTTGGCGGCGGCCTCGATCACGGCGGTGGCGAAGGTCATCCGGTCCATGTCCGGAACGAACGGGGCATCCTCCCAGAGGTCGTCCAGCTGGCCGTGCACCGCATCGACGGACTCGGGGGTGGCCACGCTCCGGAAGTTCCGGCGGGCCAGAACGTCAGTCATTGCCGAACGCCTCGTCAGCGGTGGCATAGGACGTCAGCACCCGGTCCATGCTGGTCAGCTCCAGGACCATCTTCACCTGCGGCTGGACGGCAGCGATGCGGAGGTCGCCGCCTGCCTGCCGGGCCGCCTTCAGACAGCCGATGAGGGCGCCGAGTCCCGAGGAATCCATGAAGGCGGTGTCTTCAAGATTCACCACGATCCGGCTGGATCCCGAGGCAACAACGTCCGCCACGAACTCCCGCAGCTTGGGCGCAGACACCATGTTCAGGCGGCCGGCGGCCTTGATTTCGGCGTACGAATCCTTGACCTCGTAACTAAGATCCATCCGTCTTCCTCTCTTCGATCAAACCCTCCGCCGGAAGGATCTCCGGCTCAAAACCCTCCGGCTCGAAACCGTCAGGCTCAAAACCCTTGTACAGAACCGCCCGGACCAGGATGCTCATGACCACGAGGTCGAACACCACCCAGGCCACGTTGACCAGCGTACCGATCGGTTCGGACATCCCGGCGGCAAGCCGCACGATGCCCACCACCGAGGAAATGGCCAGCAGAACGGAAACCACAATCTGCGGCCGGATCAGGCTCCAGCTGGGGCCGCCGGTCTGGCGGTCCTTGGGGGTGACGGCGAACCCAAGGGGACGTCCGAACCAGACGTTCCGGGCCGCCGTCGTACATGCCTTGATCCAGGTGGGGAACAGCGCAAGGCTGTACTGCTGCCCGCGCCAGGTGGGGATGCCGCGGCCTGCGATGGCAAACAGCAGTTGGTTGACCACCATGAACGGAATGAACCGGATGAAGAAGTCGGCGCTGAGGCTGGTGACCGGCAGGATTCCGAGCAGCAGGTAGACGATGGGGGCAGCAAAGTAGATCACCGCGGCGAAGCCGCTCAGGTACGTCCACATGGTGGCGAAGTACATGAGCCGCTGGCCCACTTTCAGGCCGCGCTGCACTAGCGGGTTTTCGCGGAGCATCACCTGGATGGTGCCCTGCGCCCAGCGCAGCCGCTGCGTAAGCATGGTGGCGAGGTCCTCCGGAGCGAGGCCGTAGGCGAGTACCTCGTGGTGGTAGACGCTCTCCCATCCCATGCCGTGGATGCGCATGGCGGTGGCCATGTCCTCGGTCACGGAAATGGTGGCCAGCGGCATGACGGGCTGGGCTTCGCCGGTGCGTTCCACGGAGAGGGCGTCCAGCACGGCCTGCACCGATTCGATGGCACCCAGCGGCGACCAGTCCCGGGCCGACATGCGCTGCACGGCGTCGTCGGCCACCACGGGGACGCCGGAATCACCCACGTGCGCCAGTTCCATGGCGGCGATTTCCTCGAGGTCTGCCTGCAGCGCGGACACATCGGCCTGGACGAGGGCCTGGACGGCCTGGTCCACCTTCCGGCGCACCCGGTAGGTGATCTCGCTGAGGGATTCCCCCTCGTCGAGCCTGCGCCGGGCCTCCGTGGTGGCGGCCTCCACCTCGTCCAGCATCTGCGCCACGAGGAGGTTGTCCGAATCGGCCGACTTCCGGGCCTTGCGGATGGCAGACTGCGATGCGGCGAGTGCGCGGCGGATGCTCTTTTCCGTCTCCTTGACGTATCCCACCAGGCCCAGCTGCATGAGGGCCTCGCGGCGGAGGATGGCGTTGGAACCGCAGAAGAACGCTGCGTTCCAGCCGTCCTTGCCCTGCTGGATGGGGCCGTAGAACAGCGGCGCCTGGCTGCCCAGGGGATCGGAGGCGGGGACGTTGCTGAAGTACTGCGGCGTCTGTACCAGTGCAACCTTGGGGTTGGTGAAGTAGCCCAGCGTCTTGTCGAGGATGTCCGGCCCCGGGATCTGATCGGCGTCGAGGATCAGCAGGAACTCGCCCTCGGTGACCATCAGGGCGTTGTTGAGGTTCCCTGCTTTCGCGTGCCGGGGCATGTTCGTCCAGTCCGCGCTGCGGGTGACGTATCCCAGCCCGTGCTCCTCGGCGAGGCGCTGCATCTCGGGGCGGGCGCCGTCGTCGAGGATCCAGGTGCTGTGCGGATGCCGGATGCGCTTCGCCGCGAGGGCCGTGGTCATCACGAGGTCCAGCGGTTCGTTGTAGGTGGTGATGAAGACGTCCACGGTGGCGTCGGCCGGGGGCGGCGGCGCGGCCTGGCGGATCTTCAGGCGCCACACGGTCATGCCGAACAGCATGACGTCGATCAGGCTGTACGTCTCGGCGGCCACGAGAGGCACGGCGATCCACCACGCCTCCCAGTTCAGTGAAGCCAGCCAGCGCCAGGCGATGTAGTTGATCCCGAGGAGCACCGTCAGGAGCACCACCACCCGGGTCCAGAAACGTGTCACTGCGCAGCCGTTCCGGCCGCACCGGCCACCGCCGGTGTTAGCGTCCGGCGCCGCACCACCACCGCGGTGACATCGTCCTCCGCGGTCTCAGCCGGGGCCAGTTCCAGCAGGGCGGCGCAGGCCGCCGCCGCGGTGGGCTGCCCGTGCGTCGACCGGCGGACGGCGTCGGTGAACTCCTCGACGGAGCCAAACACGTCCAGTACGCCGTCGCTGACGACGACGAGCGAATCACCGGCGGCAAGTTCCAGGTCCGCTTCGGTCCAGCCGACGTCGCCCCACGCCCCGACCGGCGGGCCCGCGGACGGAAGCCGCTGCGAACCGCCGTCGGCCTGGAGGTGGATCGCCAGGCCGTGGCCGGCGTCGACATACCTGACCTTGCCGGAACCGGCGTCCAGCCGGGCGTGGAAGAGCGTGACGAAGGACCCGGAGATGTCCAGGTCCGACGCGATCGAACGGCTGGCCAGGCTGAAGGCACTGCCGAGATCCGGCTCGTGGCGGACCGAGCGCATCACGGCCCGGGCGGTTGCGGCAATGAGGGCGGCGCCCATGCCCTTGCCCATGGCGTCGGCGAACGTCAGGTGCAGCCCGTCAGGCGTCTGGTACCAGTCGTAGAAGTCACCGCCCACGCTGCGCGAAGGGCGGAACACGCCTGCCACCTCGTAGCCGTCCAGCCGGACCTCCTCGCGGGGGAGCAGGCTTTGCTGGACCTCGGCGGCGCGGCGGAGGTCGCTCTGGGCGGCCTCGTCCGCGGCGGGGGTGCGGGAACGGCGGAACAGTGCGTTGATCCGGGACTGGAACTCTCGGGGGCTGAACGGCTTATTGATGTAGTCGTCCGCCCCGTTGTCCAGGCCGGTGAGCTTGTCCAGCTCGTCCACCCTGGCCGTGAGCATGATGATGAACGCGTCCGAGAACTCACGCAGCCGCTTGCAGACCTCCAGGCCGTCCAGGTCGGGAAGGTTCAGGTCCAGCGTGACCAGGTCCGCCTTGGTGTTCCGCACCGCCTCGATGCCCGGGAAACCGGCGCCGGCCTCGGTGACGTCGAAGCCTTGCTTGGACAGCACCCGGACCAGCAGGCCCCTGATATCCGGGTCGTCCTCGATCACGACGGCGCGGCGCGGCTCAGGGGTTGAAGACATGCCTCTATTAACTCCTGTCCCTACAGACTTGTCACGCCACACCGGTAACAAGTCCAGCCGGATCCTCCTGCCTAAACGCCCATCCCGACGCTCTATCACTTGCTGCGGTGTTTCTCCCGACGCTCTATCACTTGCTGCCGTGTCTTGAACGATCCTCTCTCGATCGGTGAGAGAGGGTTGGGGTTTTTCCTGCGGGTGGTGAGAGAGGGTCTGGGCGGCGGCGGGGCTTGGGGAGTTGGCGACGGAGAGGGTGGACGGGGCCCTCCGAGCGTCCAAGAATTGTCAAAGCTCGGAGAAGTAGGCTGGTCAAGCCGTGCTATCCGCCGCGGCACCGTTCCGGCCGGAAGATAATCGGATATGCAGATCCTGGTGGTTGAAGACGACGAATCGGTGGCCGCTGGCGTGCTGGAAGGCCTGACCCGGGCCGGTTTCCAGGCCCGGCACGTTGCTGACGGGGCCGGGGCGCTCGCCGAGGTCCGGTCCTCCAGCCCTGACTTCGTGCTCCTTGACCTTGGGCTGCCGGACATGGACGGGACGGACGTCTGCCGGTCCATCCGCTCCCTGACCATGACGCCGATCATCGTCGTCAGTGCCCGGGACGAGGAGATCGACCGGGTTCTGGCCCTGGAGCTCGGGGCTGACGACTACCTGGTAAAGCCGTTCGGCATGCGCGAACTCATCGCCCGGATCCGGGCCGTGGCCCGCCGCACGGCCGATCCGCAGTCCGGGACCGCCCCGCCGGCCGACGGCACCCGCGTGATCGGCACCCTGAGCATCGACCAGCGCTCGCGGAGGGTCCTGGTGGACGGCACCGAAATCCACCTCACCGCGAAGGAGTTCGAGCTCCTCTACTACCTGGCCGAGGACCCTGGCGCCGTATGCCAGCGCTCCGACATCCTGCGCGCTGTGTGGGACGGCACCTGGTACGGAACCACCAAGACCCTGGACGCGCACGTGGCCGCGATCCGGAAGAAGCTCGGCGATCCCCGCTGGATCGAGGCGGTGCGCGGCGTCGGATTCAGGCTGGACGTGCCCGGGTGAGGTGGCGGCTTATTGGCGCGTTCATGGCCATCACGCTCCTGGTGGTGCTGGTGCAGGACATTCCGCTGGGCAGCTACCTCGTCCGGGTGGAACGTGACCGCCTCGCCACCTCGCTGGAACGCGACGCCTTCCTGCTCAGCGGGCGGGCGCACCATCTGCTGGAATCCGGCGTCGCTGCCTCCGGGCCGGTGACCGCCGCCGTCCGGGATTATGGGCGCGCCAGCGGCGCCCGCGTCGTCATTGTGGACCGCACCGGGACAGCGGTGGCAACGTCCGACGACGACCAGTCGGCTACCGGGACCTCTTACCTTTCGCGCCCCGAGATTTCCGCCGCGCTCGCCGGCCAGATCACCTCCGGCCAGCGGCACTCGGACACGCTGGGGTTCGACCTTGTGTACGTCACGGTTCCCGTCCTTAGCGGCCAGAACATCACCGGGGCCGTGCGCCTGACCTATCCGGCCGCCGTGGTGGATGACCGGGTGTCCGGCCAGCTTCGGGTGATGTGGGCGGTGGCGGGCACCACCGTGCTGCTCGCCGGGCTGCTGGCCTACCTGATGGCCGGCGCCGTGACGCGGCGGATCGAGCGGCTGCAGAAAGCCACGGAGCTGCTGGCGGAAGGCAACCTGGCCACCCGCACCGAAGAGGAGCAGGGCCCGCCGGAGCTCCGCACCCTGGCCCGTTCCTTCAACCAGATGGCGGACCGGCTGGAGCACCTGCTGGAGCAGCAGCGCGGATTTGCCAGCGACGCGTCCCATCAGCTACGCACCCCGCTGACAGGACTGCGGCTGCGGCTGGAGAACGCCGTGGACGCCGTCGGCAACGATCCTGACGGCGCGCGCGTCATGGTGGCTGACTCGCTGGAGGAGACGTACCGGCTGCAGCGGATCATTGACGGGCTGCTCCTCCTGAGCCGCGCGGACGGCCGCCATATGGACCGTGAGGACGTGGACCTTAGCGAGATCGCCCGGAACCGCGTGGAGCAGTGGGAGGCGCTGGCAGAGGAAAGCGGGGTGCGGACGGTGCTGGACTCCGTTCCGGAGGCGAGGGTGAGGGCCATGCCCGGCGCGGCGGAACAGATCATCGACAATCTCATCGACAACGCCCTCGCCGTGGCTCCCCGGGACTCGGAGATCCGCCTGGTGGTCCGGCCGGACGGCGCCTCGGGAGGTTATGAGCTTCACGTGCTCGACGACGGTCCCGGGCTTTCCGAGGAGGACCGGCACCGGGCCTTCAACCGCTTTTGGCGCGGCCAGTCGACGTCCGAGGGCAGCGGCCTGGGCCTGGCCATCGTCCAGCAGCTCGCCGAGGCCAGCGGCGCGGCGGCATCCCTCGAAGCCAGGCCGGGCGTCCCGGGCCTGGACGCCCGCGTCATCTTCAGGGCCGCCTCGCACCCCTGACCATCCCACTGGTGGACCGCAGATGCACCACGGCGGGTTTCGCCATAGTCTGGCCCAATGGAATCAGGCACCGTGAAATCCGGCGAACAGGTTGACAGGCAGGCGCGCATTCTTGAAGCGGCGCTGGACCTGCTGTCACGCCACGGCATCTCAGGTGTGAACATGCGGGCTGTGGCCCGCGAAGCCGGGGTGGCCCTCGGGCTCGTGAATTACTACTACGAGGACAAGTCGAGCCTGATCCGTGCGGCCCTGCACCGGATTGACGAGCGGGATCTGCAGCTCGTCGCGCCCGACCCGGAATCTGACCCTGACGAACAGCTTCAGAAAGCCCTCCGGCGCGTCGCGGCCCCGGAACTGCTGACCACGCAGCACCTGTCCCTCCGTCTCCACCTGTGGGCGCTCGCGCAGGCCCATGAAGACTTTGCGCTGATCAATGCGGCGGCCTTTGACCGGTATCTGGATGGGCTCGCAGCCCTGATCGGTAATGCCAAGCCCGAGCTTTCCGCCGCTGAATGCAAGGAGCGGGCGGCCGACATCGTCGTCGTGCAGAACGGCATGTGGCTCACGGCCCTCCTTGGCGTCGACGAGGCATCCATCCAGCGGAGCCTCGCCCGCACAGAGCAGATCGCCTTCGCAGCCTAGCCGCTACCAGCCCCGGCGGTCACAAAACCCTCGAAAACAAGGCCTTCCCCCGGCCCGGGCAGACCTGCGCCCAAAAAATCTTGAACATCGGTTCAGTTTTAACCTTGAACGCTTGTTCAATCTGCACTAACCTGCTTGTGTATGACCTACACCACACAAACGGGGTCCCGCGGAAATAAAGGCGTTTCACCGGCGGCTTCCGGACTGCGGCTCAGGGACGACACCAGCAGCCGCACTCCCTGACCATCTCGTCAAACCCCACCGCCAGCGTCCGGACGAAGGACAATCCGCTCCCGGCAGGTGACCTGCACCAGGTAGAAGGAGATTTTGCATGACACAGACCAATTACGATTACGTCATCGTGGGCGGCGGAAGCGCGGGCTCCGTGCTCGCCAACCGCCTGAGCGACGGAGGCCAGAGCAGCGTCCTGGTCCTGGAGGCCGGGCGGAGCGACTACCCCTGGGACCTCTTCATCCAGATGCCTGCCGCGCTCACGTTCCCCAGCGGCAACCCGTTCTACGACTGGCGCTACGAGTCCGATCCCGAGCCCCACATGGGCGGCCGGCGCGTGGCGCACGCCCGCGGCAAGGTCCTGGGCGGCTCGAGCTCCATCAACGGCATGATCTTCCAGCGCGGCAACCCGCTCGACTACGAGCGCTGGGGCGCCGACGCCGGCATGGAAACCTGGGACTTCGCACACTGCCTCCCGTACTTCAACCGGATGGAAAACGCGCTGGCCGCCGATCCCGACGACGAACTGCGCGGACACTCCGGCCCGCTGGTCCTGGAGCGCGGCCCCGCCACCAACCCGCTGTTCCAGGCCTTCTTCGCCGCAGCCCAGGAAGCCGGCTACCCGCTGACCGACGACGTCAACGGCTACCGCCAGGAGGGCTTCGCCGCATTCGACCGGAACGTCCACAAGGGCCAGCGGCTCTCCGCCTCCCGCGCCTACCTGCGGCCCGAATTCGGCCGGAAGAACCTGACCGTCCTGACCCGAGCCCTCGTCACCAAGGTGAACTTCAAGGGCAACGTGGCCACCGGTGTCACCTACCGCCGCAACGGCAAGACCCACCAGGTGACCGCGGGTGAAGTGATCCTGGCCGGCGGCGCCATCAACACCCCGCAGCTGCTGCAGCTCTCCGGCGTGGGCAACGCAGCCCACCTGAACTCGCTGGGCATCAACTCCGTGGTGAACCTGCCCGGCGTCGGGGAAAACCTCCAGGACCACCTTGAGGTCTACATCCAGCACGCCTGCACCCAGCCGGTGTCCATGCAGCCGGCCCTGGATGTCTGGCGCATGCCGTGGATCGGGCTGCAGTGGATGCTGGGCCGGAAGGGCCCCGCAGCCACCAACCACTTCGAAGGCGGCGGCTTCGTCCGGTCCAACGAGGACGTGGACTACCCCAACCTGATGTTCCACTTCCTCCCGGTGGCCGTCCGCTACGACGGCCAGAAGGCGGACGCCAAGCACGGTTACCAGGTGCACATCGGGCCCATGTACTCCGATGCCCGCGGCAGCCTGAAGATCAAATCCACCGATCCCACGGTGCACCCGTCGATGCTGTTCAACTACCTCTCCACGGACCAGGACCGCCGCGAGTGGGTCGAGGCGATCCACGTCGCCCGCGACATCCTCGGCCAGTCGGCCATGGGGCCCTTCAACGGCGGCGAGCTTTCGCCCGGCCGCGCGGTGCAGACCGACGCGGAGATCCTCGACTGGGTGGCCCGCGACGCCGAGACGGCGCTGCACCCGTCCTGCACCGCGAAGATGGGCCCGGACTCCGATCCCATGGCCGTGGTGAACCCGTTGGACATGACGGTGCACGGCACCAGCGGCCTCCGCGTGGTGGACGCCTCGGCCATGCCGTACGTCACCAACGGCAACATCTACGCCCCGGTGATGATGCTCGCTGAAAAGGCCGCCGACCTGATTGCTGGCAAGGCCCCGCTCGCGCCGCAGCACGCCGAGTTCTACCGGCATGGCGTGAGCCCGCTGGAACGCGGCGGATCTGCGCCGGCAGCAGCCGCCGTGGCAGCGAAGGGCTAAGGGCATGAGCGTGACAGTCGATACCAAGCTGGAGCTCGCCCGGGGCCTCTACATCGGCGGCGCCTGGGAGCAGGCGTCCGACGGCGGCACCTCCACTGTGCGCTGTCCGGCGGACGGGCGCGAGGTGGCGGTGGTCGCCAGGTCGACGGCGGAGGACGCGGAGCGGGCGATCGCCAGTGCACGGGCCGCGTTCGATCACGGCCCGTGGCGCCGGCTGACGGACATCGAGCGGGGTGCGGTGATGCTCCGCGTTGCGGACCTGCTGGAGCGGGACAAGGCTGCGTACGCCAGGGCCGAGGCGCTGGACACGGGCAAGCGGCTTGTCGAAGCCGAATACGACATCGATGACATTGCCGCGTGCTTCCGGTATTACGGCAAGGTTGCGGGCCTGGACGCCGGCAGGGTGATCGACACCGGCCGGGCGGATGCCATCAGCCGCGTGGTCTACGAACCGCTCGGAGTCTGCGCCCTCATTGCACCGTGGAACTACCCGCTCCTTCAGGCCGCCTGGAAGGTCGCCCCCGCACTGGTGGCGGGGAACTCGTTCGTGCTCAAGCCCAGCGAGCTCACGCCGTCCACCTCGATCCTGCTCATGGAGACCCTCGCAGAAGCCGGCGTCCCCGCCGGCGTCGCGAACCTGGTCACCGGTACCGGGTCCAAGGTGGGCGGCCCGCTCAGCTCCGACCCGCGAGTCGACCTCGTCTCCCTGACGGGAAGTTTGGCCACGGGGCAGACGATCATGGCCGCGGCCGCGGAAACGGTGAAGCGGGTGGCGTTTGAGCTGGGCGGGAAGAACCCGAACGTCGTGTTCGCGGACGCGGACTGGGATGCCGCCGTTGATAACGCCCTGACCGCGGTGTTCCTGCACTCGGGCCAGGTCTGCTCGGCAGGGGCGCGGCTGGTCGTCGAGGAGACCATCGCCGAGCGTTTCGTGGCCGAGGTCGTGGAGCGGGCGAAGAAAATCCGGATGGGCGGCCCCTTCGATCCGGCCGCCGAGACCGGGCCGCTGATCTCGGCCAAACACCGGGACCAGGTCCACGCCTACGTCCAGGCCGGCATCGCGGAAGGCGCCGAACTGTTGTGCGGGGGCTACATCCCCGACGACGGGCCGCTCGCCGACGGGTACTTCTACCCGCCGACCGTGCTCGGCAACTGCCGGTCCGGGATGAGCGTGCTCCTGGAGGAATCCTTCGGCCCGGTGCTGACCGTGGAGACGTTCCGGACCGAAGCCGAGGCGGTCGCGATCGCCAACGACACCGAGTACGGCCTGGCCGGGGCCGTGTGGACCTCGGACGCGTCCAAGGCGCAGCGGGTCGCGGGGGCGCTGCGGCACGGAACGGTGTGGATCAACGACTACCACCCCTACGTCCCGCAGGCGGAATGGGGCGGTTTCGGGAAGTCCGGGATCGGCCGTGAGCTCGGCCAGGCCGGGCTGGCAGAATACCGCGAGGCCAAGCACATCTGGCAGAACATCGCCCCGGCCCCCAGCGGCTGGTTCGGCGCAGCCGGCTAGGCATCAACTTTGGGGGAGACGGCCGGGCGCCGCAGGCGCGGTGCCCGGCCCGTCGATACACCCGCGTGATTCCAACTGCATTCGGTTTCACGTGCGTGTAGTGTTACCCGCGTCCAAAGGCGGCCGCGGGTCATCACCATCGTGCTTTTCTGACTTAGGAGTTCAGATGTTGGAACCCAGCAAGAGTACTGATTCAAGCGGCATGGACGAGTTCGGCTATGCCCAGACCCTGGACCGGAGCATCGGCAAGTTTGCCAGCTTCGCCGCCGGCGTCAGCTACATCTCCATCCTGACCGGCGTTTTTCAACTGTTCTACTTTGGTTTCTCCATGGCCGGCCCCGCCTACGCGTGGTCCTGGCCCATCGTTTTCGTCGGCCAGCTGATGGTGGCGCTGTGCTTTGCCGAACTGGCAGGCCGCTACCCCGTGGCCGGCTCGGTCTACAACTGGGCTAAGCGCCTCGCCTCCGGGACCTCGGCCTGGCTCGCCGGCTGGCTCCTGCTGCTGTCCTCCATCATGGCGCTGGGGTCCGTGGCGCTGGCACTGCAGATTACCCTGCCGCAGCTGTGGTCCGGATTCCAGATCATCGGCGACGGCACCGGCACGTACGACTTCGCCCTAAACGGAGTTCTGCTCGCCACCATCATGATCACCATCTCCACCCTCATCAACGCGTTCGGCGTGAAGCTCATGACCCGAATCAACAGCATCGGCGTGTTCGTCGAGCTGATCGCGGCCGTGCTGCTCATCCTCGCGCTGGCCTGGCACGTGGCCCGCGGGCCCGAGGTCTTCTTTGATACCGCCGGCTTCGGCGAGGGCCATGACCTCGGCTTCTTCGGGGTCTTCCTCATCGGCGCCATGGCCTCCGGCTACGTCATGTACGGCTTCGACACCGCCAGCTCCCTCGGCGAGGAAACCAAGGACCCGAAGCGCACGGCCCCCAAGGCCATCCTGCGCGCCGTCACCGCGTCCTTCCTGCTGGGCGGGCTGATCCTGCTCTTCGGCATCCTGGCCGCGCCGGACCTCACCGACCCCAAGATCGGTGCTGCCGACGGCGGCCTGCAGCACATCGTGCTCTCGGTCCTGGGCGGCCCCTTCGGCAAGGCCTTCCTCGTGTGCATCGTGGTTGCCGTGGTGGTCTGCACGCTGGCCGTGCACGCCGCCGCCATCCGGATGATGTTCGCGATGGCCCGGGACAACAACCTGCCCTTCAGCCGGCAGCTCAGCAAGGTGGACCCGGTCCGCAAGACCCCCACCGTGGCGGCCATCGTGATCGGCGTCCTGGCCGTCATCCCGCTGCTCGTCAACATTACGCAGCCCGCGATCTTCACCATTCTGTCCAGCATCAGCATCGTCCTGATCTACCTGTCCTACCTGCTGGTGACCGTCCCCATGCTGCGCAAGCGACTGGTGAAGAAGTGGCCGGGCGCCGGAGACCACTCCGAGACCGGTTTCAGCATGGGCAAGTGGGGACTGCCCGTGAACATCCTCGCGGTCCTGTGGGGCGGCGCCATGACGCTGAACCTGATCTGGCCGCGCCCCGAAATCTACAACTCGGTGCCGCCGTTCGAGTGGTACCTGCAGTGGGGCGGGGTCCTCTTCGTCGCGGCTGTTGCCGGCGGCGGGGCGCTGCTCTACCGCCTGAAGATCAGGCACCAGACGGGCGTCCTGGCCGAGCACGCCGCTGCGGTCCCTGTCCAGGTCCCGGCCCAGTTTCCCGCGCAGGTCCCGGTGGCTGCGCAGGAGCCGCCGGCCCGCGCCGACACCGGCACCACGGCGAGCGGAATGTCCGGTCCTCGGGACGGGGATTTCGAACCGCAGCAAGTCGGTTAGATTGGGCTGAGGTGCCGCAGCCAAAGGGCCCCCGGGCCCAGGAAAGGAATGTGACCTCATGGTTCATAAAGTGAAGGCAGTTGTTGTCAGGGCGAAGGATGCTCCGGTGTCGGTGGAGACGATTTTGGTGCCGGATCCGGGTCCGGGGGAGGCTTTGGTTGATGTTCTGACGTGCGGGGTGTGCCATACGGATTTGCATTACAAGCTGGGTGGCATTGGTGATGAGTTCCCGTATCTGTTGGGTCATGAGGCCACCGGTGTGGTGTCTGCGGTGGGTGAGGGTGTCACGGAGGTTGCCCCGGGTGATCGGGTGATTCTGAACTGGCGTGCGGTGTGCGGGCAGTGCCGGGCGTGTGCGAAGGGCCAGCCGCAGTACTGTTTCAACACGGCCAACGCGACGCAGAAGATGACGTTGGAGGACGGCACGGTGTTGTCGCCGGCGCTGGGGATCGGGGCGTTCGCGGAGAAGACCCTGGTCGCCGCGGGCCAGTGCACCAGGGTTGATGAGGATGCCGATCCGGCGGCGGTGGGTTTGCTGGGCTGTGGTGTGATGGCCGGGATCGGGGCGGCGATCAACACCGGTGAGGTCCGGCGTGGCGAGTCGGTGGCCGTGATCGGCTGCGGCGGGGTCGGGATCGCGGCGATCGCGGGCGCGAAGCTGGCCGGGGCGACGACGATCATCGCCGTGGACATTGACGAGAACAAGATCCAGATGGCCAAGTCGCTGGGGGCGACGCACGGGGTGAACTCCCGCACCTCCGACCCGGTGGAGGCGATCCGGGAACTCACCGGCGGGAACGGCGCGGACGTGGTGATCGAGGCCGTCGGACGCCCGGAAACCTACAAGCAGGCCTTCTACGCCCGTGACCTCGCCGGCCGCGTGGTGCTGGTGGGTGTCCCTACCCCGGAGATGGTCCTGGAGCTGCCGTTGCTGGACGTGTTTGGCCGGGGCGGGTCGCTGAAGTCCTCCTGGTACGGGGACTGCCTGCCCTCCCGCGACTTCCCGATGCTGGTCTCGCACTACAAGGCCGGGAACCTGGACCTGGACGCGTTCGTGTCCGAACGGATCACCATCGACCAGGTCGAGGAAGCCTTCGACAAGATGCACGAAGGCAAGGTCCTGCGCTCCGTCGTGGAGATCCAGCCCGCCACCGCCACCCGGCCCGCACCAGCCCAGGGGGCATCCGCATGAGCGTCACGATCGAAAACCTCGTCACCTCCGGCACGTTCTCGCTGGACGGCGGGACCTGGGATGTGGACAACAACGTCTGGATCGTCGGCAACGATGAGGAGTGCGTGGTCATTGATTCCCCGCACGACGCGGCCGCGATCATCAACGCAGTCCGGGGCCGGAAGGTCCTGGCGATCCTGCTCACGCACGCGCACAACGACCACATCGGCGCCGCCCGCGAACTCGCCGAGACCGTCGGTGCCCCTGTCTGGCTGAACCCGGAGGACCAAGTCCTCTGGGAGCAGGTGTACCCCGGCACCACCCCGGACCGGGACATCACGGACGGGGACGAGTTCCACGTGGCCGGGGCGGTGCTGGAGGCGATCCACACCCCGGGCCATTCACCCGGGTCCACCTGCTTCCACCTCGCAACCGAGGGGACCGTGTTCACCGGCGACACCCTGTTCAACGGCGGACCCGGAGCCACCGGGCGGTCCTACAGCGACTACCCCACCATCCTGACCTCCATCCGCGAACGGCTCCTCACCCTCCCCGCGGACACCATCGTCAGGACCGGACACGGCGAGAACACCACCATCGCCGCCGAACGCGAAACCCTCGCCAAAGCAGACCTGTAACAGGTGGCACAGTAAGAAGTAAGACAAGATCGCCACACATAAGGCGCGCCAGGAATGCCTGGCGCGCCTTCCTGGCGATCAAAACAGGCACGAATTCAGCCGGTAAGGAAGTTGGAACAATGAAGTTCGGGAAGCAGCCCGCCCCCGTCGCGGACATCAACGAGGACGAGCTCGAAGTCCACAAGCCGAAGACCGAAGCCGCCGGCGTCAAAGCCGTGATGGTGGCGCTGGAGCGCGCCGTGGCGCAGGCCGGCGTGACCCGTACGGCGCAGTCGCTGCTGCGGCTGAACCAGCGCGGCGGTTTTGACTGCCCGGGCTGTGCGTGGCCGGAGTCGGACAAGAAGCGCAAGGCCGCCGAGTTCTGCGAAAACGGCGCCAAAGCCGTGGCCGAGGAAAACACGCTGCGGACCGTCGGGGCTGAGTTCTGGGCCAAGCACTCCATCGCCGAGCTGTCGGAGAAGACCGAGTACTGGCTGGGAAACCAGGGCCGGCTCAGTGAACCGGTGGTCATCCGGGAGGGGGAGACGCACTACTCGCCGATCTCCTGGGCGGACGCCTTCGAGCTGATCGGGGAGCACATCCGGGCCAGCACGCCGGACCGCTGCGTTTTCTACACCTCGGGCCGCACGGCCAACGAGACGGCGTTCATGTACCAGTTGTTCGCCCGGTCCCTGGGCACCAACAATCTGCCGGACTGCTCCAACATGTGCCACGAGTCCTCCGGTTCCGCGCTGAACCCCACCATCGGCATCGGCAAGGGCACGGTATCGCTGGATGACATCCACGACGCCGAGCTGATCTTTGTGGTCGGGCAGAACCCGGGCACCAACCACCCCCGCATGCTGTCCGCACTGAAGGAATGCAAGGACAAGGGCGGCAAGGTGGTGGCTGTGAACCCGCTGCCCGAGGCCGGCCTGTTCAACTTCCGCGATCCGCAGACGCTCTCCGGCGTGGTGGGCGGCGGCACGCCGCTGGCGGACGAATACCTGCAGATCAAAGTGGGCGGCGACCTCGCACTGTTCCAGGCACTGGGCCACCTGCTGCTGCAGGCCGAAGAGCAGAACCCGGGGACCGTCGTCGACCGTTCCTTCATTGACGCGCAGACCGATGGCTTCGACGCCTACGTTGAAGCCCGCCAGGAACTGGACTGGGACGAGACGGAGCGCGCCACCGGCCTGTCCCGCCAGCAGATCGAGACCGTGGCCGGCATGCTGGTCAAGTCCAAGGCCAGCATCTTCTGCTGGGCGCTGGGCGTGACCCAGCAGCCGCACTCGGTGGACACCATCAAGGAAATGGTCAACGTCCTGCTGCTGCAGGGCAACTTCGGCAAGCCCGGCGCCGGCGCCTGCCCGGTGCGCGGACACTCCAACGTCCAGGGCGACCGGACGATGGGCATCTGGGAGAAGCCGAAGGAATGGCTGCTGGAAGCCCTCGACAAGGAATTCGGCATCCAGTCCCCGCGGCACCACGGCCACGACGCCGTCGAGTCCATGGAGGCGTTCGAGCGCGACGAGGTGGACGTGTTCGTGTCCATGGGCGGGAACTTCTCGCTGGCCTGCTCGGACACCGAGACCCTGGAAGCCGGGATGCAGCGCATCGGCCTGACGGTGCACATCTCCACCAAACCCAACCGGTCGCATGTGGTGCACGGCCGCACCTCGCTGATCCTCCCCACGCTGGGCCGCACGGACAAGGACGACAAGCACCCCAAGGGCGCCCAGTTCCTGTCCGTGGAGGACTCAATGTCCGTGGTCCACTCCACCCAGGGCCGGCTGCAGCCGGTGTCCGACCACCTGCTCGCCGAGCCCGTGATCGTGGCCCGCATGGCCGAGGCAACCTTTGGCCCGGACCACTCGGTGGACTGGAAGGCCATGGCCGAGGACTACGACGTGGTCCGGGACCACATCGCCCGGGTCCTGCCCGGGTTCGAGGACTTCAACGCCCGGGTCCGGACCAAGAACGGCTTCGTGCTGCCCAACCCGCCGCGCGACACCCGCTCCTTCGCGACCGACATCGGCCGCGGCCGCTTCACGGTCAGCCCGCTGGAGTACCTCACGCCGCCGGCCGGCCACCTGGTGCTGCAGACCATCCGCAGCCACGACCAGTACAACACCACGTTCTACGGCCTGGACGACCGCTACCGGGGCATCTCCGACGGCCGCCGCGTGATCCTGGTGCACCCGGAGGACCTCGCAGAACAGGGCTTCAAGGACCGCGACCTCGTGGACGTGGTGAGCACCTTCCAGGGCAATGACCGCCGCGCAGAGAAGTTCCGGCTGGTGGCCTACCCGACGGCCAAGGGCTGCGCCGCGGCCTACTTCCCCGAGGCCAACGCCCTGGTCCACAAGGAAAACGTGGCCCGGGTGTCCAACACCCCCGGCTTCAAAGCCATGTTCGTCCGCTTCGAGCCGCACGCGGTTGGGGTTGCGGAGCAGGCTGAGCTGGTGGCGGCCACCCCGTCCTGACCCTTTCCAAACCCCGACGGCTCAGCCGGCTGGCGGGCTCAATCGGGGCCGGTCCTACGGGCCGTGCCCCGGTTGAGCGCCAAATGACCACCCAGGAACCCGGCGCCTGCGACCACCGCGTTCCCCGCCAGCCCAAGCCCCACGCCGAGGGAATGCCGGCCGCGCAGCCGGGCTATCAGCGAGCCCAGGAACAGGAAGATGGCAACGTCGGTGCCGAGCGCGTGCACTGCGCCTATCCGGCGCTCGGCGCCCGTCATCCCTGCCCAGTCCCCGGCTCCCGCGATCGAGGTGGGCCCGGCCGCCAGCACCCCCGCTGCGACCAGGAGCGTGGCCCCGGGACGGGCCTGGCCTCCACCGGCCAGGTCGAGAATGGAAGCCCCGGTCCAGCACCCAAGCGTCAGGTCAGTAAGCGGGGGATGGGCGGAATGCCCGAGGACATCCGTATGGAACGGGCTGCGCCGGGCCCACGCGGGTATCGGGCCGTAGACGAGCTCCTGGGCGGCGGCCACCTTTTCCGAAACAGGGCTCGCGCCCACTGCCCGGGACAGGCGCTGCGGCAATGACAAGGCATTCACGCTCACCCGCTACGCCCTCCCGCCAGCTCTGGACAGGGGCAACAACGACGGCGACACCCCGGTAATCCGGAGTGTCGCCGTCATCCCCAACCGCCCCCTAACCTCGCAAGCTCGGCCAGGGAACCCTGCGGCCGTGGGCCCAGTTCAATTAGGGTCAGGGCGGGGTTACGGCAAAGCTCAAACAGCGTTAGCCGCGGAGGCGCTCCATTCCGGGGTCGAACAGCGGCTCGGCGCTGACCGTGGCAGCAACGCGGCGGCCGAAGTACTCGATCTCCACGGCGTCGCCCTCCGAAACAGCGGCGGGCAGCCAGGCGTAGGCGATCGGCTTGCGGATCGAGTAACCGTACGCCGCGCTGGTGACGTAACCGGACGCTACCCCGCCCACGTACACGGGTTCCTTGCCGATCACGATGGACGTGCCGTCGTCGACCGTCAGGCAGCGCAGCACCTTCTCGGCCGGCTGTTCCTTGAGCGCCGCCAGGGCCTCGGCCCCCACGTAGCCCTCCTTGTCCTTCGCCACCGAGAAGCCGAGGCCGGACTGGTACGGGTGGTGCTCGGTGTTCATGTCCGTGCCCCAGAGCCGGTAGCCCTTCTCCAGGCGCAGGCTGTTGAAGGCGCCGCGGCCGGCGGCGATGATGCCGTGCTCCTGTCCGGCTTCGAAGAGCAGGTCCCAGAGCTTGAGGCCATATTCGGCGGTGGTGTACAGCTCCCAGCCCAGTTCGCCCACGTAGGACAGCCGCATGGCCGTGACGGGGATGCCGCCCACCGAAATTTCCTTGGTGCGGAAGTACTTCAGGCCGTCATTGCTGAGATCGTCGGCGCTGACCTTGCCGATCACTTCGCGCGCCAGCGGGCCCCACAGGCCGATGCAGCAGGTGCTGCCGGTGATGTCAGTGACGTGCACCCACTTCGCGGGGTCGGCGGCCGACTGCTTGCGGGCCTCCACGCGCAGGTAGTCGAAGTCCACGTTGCTGTTCACGCCGAGCTGGAAGTCCTCTTCCCCGAGCCGTGCGACGGTCACGTCGCTGCGGATGCCGCCGTCGTGCTCCAGCAGCAGGCAGTAGGTGACGGCCCCCGGCTTCTTGGCGATGTTGCCAGTGCTCAGCCGGTGCAGCAGCGCCTGGGCGCCCGGGCCGTTGACGGCCAGCCGCTTCAGCGGCGTCATGTCGTAAAGCGCGACGGCGGTACGCGTCTTCCACGCCTCGGCCGCCGAAATGGGGGAGGAGAACATGGCGGCCCAGGGCTCGCGTTCGGGCGTCTGCCACTCCGCCGGCAGTTCGTCCAGCAGCGGGCGGTTGGCCTCAAACCAGTGCGGGCGCTCCCAGGCGGAGGCCTCGAGGAAGAACGCGCCGAGTTCCTTCTGCCGGACGTTGAACGGGCTGACCCGCACGTCCCGCGGGGATTCCTTGGGCTGCAGCGGGTGCAGGACGTCGTAGATCTCCACGAAGTTCTGCTGCGAGGTTTCGCTGACGTACTCGTCGCTGGTCTGCACCTTTTCGAAGCGGGTGAGCTCGGTGCCGTGCAGGTCGGTGCGGGAACGGCCCTCGATGAGCAGTTCGGCCACGGCCTTGGCCACACCTGCGGAGTGCGTCACCCACACCGCCTCGGCAACGAAGAAGCCCGAGAGGTCCGGGGCTTCGCCGATCAGCGGTCCACCGTCGGGGGTGAACGAGAAGATGCCGTTGAAGCCGTCCTCGATGGCGGCGCTCCGCAGTGCCGGCAGCAGGTCCTGGCTGTCTTCCCACGCGGGCACGAAGTCTTCCAGGGTGAAGTCCAGGCGCGACGGCATCCGGTGGTCCGACATCTCCTCGGCGGACACCTTCGGCAGGGCGGACATGTCCACCGGCATCGGGCGGTGGGCATAGCTGCCGATGCCGATGCGCTCGCCCCACTCGCGGTAGTACAGGTCCCTGTCCTGGTAGCGGAGGATGGGCTTCTGGGCTCCGCTGGGCAGTTCGTTCACGCCCTTGAGCTCAGGCAGCGGGGTGGACTTGACGTACTGGTGGGCCAGCGGCAGCAGCGGCACCTCGAGGCCGATCATCTTGCCGAGCTCACGGCCCCAGAAACCGGCGCAGGAGACCACGATGTCGGCAGGAATCACGCCCGAGGACGTCTCGACGCCGGTGACCTTGCCGCCCCACTGGGAAATGCCGGTGACGGTGGTGGAGCCGAGGTAGGTCACGCCGAGCTCCCGGGAGCGCTCGATCAGCAGCTGCACGGCACGGGCAGCCAGGGCCAGCCCGTCGGTGGGGATGAGCAGGCCGCCCAGGACCTCGCGGCCGCCGGTGAGCTTGCCGGTGTTCAGCAGCGGGTAGATCTTCTCGCATTCATCGGCGTCGACGATCCGGCTTTCGACGCCCCAGGAGGTCATCACACCCATCTTGCGCTTCAGGTCGGCCAGGCGCTCGGGAGTGGTTGCCAGTTCCAGGCCGCCCACCTGGTTGAAGCAGGACTGGCCGTCCTTGCTCAGGGAGAGCAGCTTGTTGACCGTGTACGTGGCGAATTCCGTCATGGTCCGGGACGGGTTGTTCTGGAACACCAGTCCGGGGGCATGCGACGTGGACCCGCCGGCCAGTTCCAGCGGGCCCTGCTCGACGACGGTGATGTTGTTCCAGCCGCGGCTGGCCAGCTCATCCGCGAGGTTGGTGCCGACGATGCCGGCGCCGATGATGACGACGCGTGGTGATGCGCTCATGTTCAGTGGTTCTCCTGGTTCGCGTTAGCGGAAAATTAGCGGAATACGACCGTGCGGGTCTTGTTGAGCAGGACGCGGTGCTGGCAGTGCCACTTCACCGCGCGGGAGAGCGCCTGGGTCTCCGCGTCCCGGCCCACTGTCACCAGCGCGTCCGGATCCAGGGCGTGGTCCACCCGGAGGACTTCCTGCTCGATGATCGGACCCTCATCGAGGTCCGCGGTGACATAGTGTGCGGTCGCGCCGACCATTTTGACTCCGCGGTCGTAGGCCTGGTGGTACGGCTTCGCACCCTTGAACCCGGGCAGGAACGAGTGGTGGATGTTGATGGCCCGGCCGCGGAGCTTGGTGCACAGATCGTCGGACAGCACCTGCATGTAGCGGGCCAGCACCACCAGGTCGGCGTCGTATTCGGCCACCAGCTCCAGCAGGCGGGCCTCGGCCTCGGGCTTGGTGCCGGCCGTCACCGGCACATGGATGAAGGGCAGCCCGGCCGCCTCGGCCATGGGCCGCAGGTCCTCGTGGTTGGAAACAACGACGGCGATCTCCGCACCCAGGCTGCCCGCCCGCCACCGGAAGATGAGGTCGTTCAGGCAGTGGCCGAACTTCGACACCATGACCAGCAGCCGCTGCGGGCGGCCGTCGTGGATGCTGAAGTCCATCCCGAACTCGCCGGCAACGGCCGCGAACTCGGAGCTGAGGCTTTCGGCGGTCTGAGCGGCGTCGTCGCCGCTCAGCCCGTCGCCGCTCTGGGTGAACGCGGTGCGCAGGTAGAGCTTGCCGCTGACGTGGTCGTCGAACTGCTGGTGCTCCACGATGTCGAAGCCGCGGTCGGCCAGGAACGTCGTGATGGCGCGGACGATGCCCGGCCGTTCGGGACAGGCCAGGGTGAGGACAAACTCAGCGGTACGCGTCTTGGCACTGGCACCGGCTGCGGGCGCGCCTTCAAGGACTGTGGACAAGATTTTCTCCTAGGGGATAGCAGCAGCAGCGATGCAGTGGCAGGGCGGCTTAGACGTGGCCGTTCACGGTGAGCCCGGGGGGAAGGTTGGGCTCCTCTTCAGACTCGATGACCATGATGTCGCCATCGACAACAGTGACTTCGTGGGTGCGGACGGGAAGTTTGGCCGGCGGTGCATCAACCTGCCCGGTCCGGAGGTTGAATTTGGAGGCGTGCAGCGGGCACTCGACCTCACAGCCTTCCACCCAGCCGTCGGTCAGCGAGGCGTCCTGGTGGGTGCAGGTGTCGTCGATGGCGAAGAGCTCGCCTTCCTCGGTGTGGAAGACGGCGATGGGCGGCGCGGTGTTCAGGCGCAGGGCTTCCCCTGGTGCCAGTTCGCTGAGCGGGCATGCCTTGTGCATGGGGGGCCTCTTTTCTTGTTGGGAAGGTATAGGGATGAAGCTGGCGGTTTGTTCCGTATAGTTCAACAGCTGTCGTAATATGCAACAGCGTGCTTTCGATCACAGTGTTTTGTCAAGGGGTAGGGGGTCCGATTACGCGGCCGCCCTTTAATGAGTCGCCAACCCCTTGACAGTTACCGTGGCTTGGATCACGCTGTTGCATATAGCGATTGTTGTTGCGCTAAAAGCAATAGAAAGAGGGTGAAGAAATGCAGACGCTTGCGATCGTGGGAGCCTCGCTGGCCGGTCTTTCCGCCGCGAGGGCAGCCCGCGCCCAGGGCTTCACCGGACGCCTCGTCATCATCGGCGATGAAGAGCACCGTCCGTATGACAGGCCGCCGCTCTCCAAGGACTTCCTGCTCGGATCCATTACGGCCGAGGACCTGTCCCTGGAAACCGAAACTGACGACCTCGATGCCGAATGGCTGCTGGGGACACGTGCCGTGTCCCTGGACGCTGAGTCGAAAATCATCGGCCTTGCCAACGGCCAGGTTGTCCAGGCCGACGGCATCGTCATCGCCA
Source organism: Arthrobacter globiformis (assembly GCF_046536215.2). GTDB lineage: Bacteria > Actinomycetota > Actinomycetes > Actinomycetales > Micrococcaceae > Arthrobacter > Arthrobacter globiformis_E. The sequence goes on from NZ_CM143421.1 coordinate 3,584,493, forward strand.
CCGGTGCACGGGCCCGTCAGCTGCCGGCCCTCGCAGGCCTGAGTAACGTCTTCTCCCTGCGCACCCTCGACGACGCGCTAAGCCTGGCGCCGGAACTGGTGCCGGGCAGCAAAATGGCCGTCATTGGGGCCGGTTTCGTCGGTGCCGAGGTTGCCTCCTCCGCCGCGTCACGCGGGATGGACGTCACCCTGGTCGACACCAAACCGGTTCCCTTTGCGGCCCAGCTGGGCATGGAGCTGGGCTCGGTGGTGGGCGGCCTGCACACCGCCAAGGGCGTCCGTCTCATCTCGTCGGCCGTCATTGAGGACTTCTATGCTGGCGAAGGAAACGTGACCGGCCTCCGGCTCGCCGACGGTACCTATGTTGCCGCTGACGTGGTGGTGGTGGGGATCGGTGCGGAGCCGAATGTTGAGTGGCTTGCCGGGTCGGGCGTGGAGGTCGACGGCGGGGTGTTGTGTGATGCGATGGGGCGCACCAGTGTTCCGGGCATTGTTGCGGTGGGGGACTGTGCTGCCTGGTTCGACGCTGCTGTTGACCGGCACCGCCGGGTGGAACACTGGACCGGTGCCCTGGAGCGGGCGGCGCTGGCTGTCCAGGCCCTGCTGGACAGTGACGCCGAGGCGCAGCCGTTGAAGCCGCCGTATTTCTGGTCGGACCAGCACGGGGTGAAGATCCAGTTCGCCGGCCACTCCGCAGGCTACGACCGACTCGACGTCGAAGCGGGGGACACTGCCGAGCACAGCCTGCTGGCCGTGTACTACCGCGAAGACGTTCCCGTCGCCGTTTTGGGCATGAACCAGCCGCGGCTGTTCACCAAGTGGCGGAGAACCCTGCTGACGGCGACGCCCAAGCCGGCAGCCGCCGTCGTACCCACAGTCCTGGCGCCGGCGGACGAACCCGCCCTGGCCGGTGCAACCGCGGGGCTTTAGCCCCCACCCTTCTGCATTTTTAGTTGTTTGTGTTTTTGATTGGAGAGCAAATTGTCTGTTGAGGTATCCACGCCGAGCCTGATCCCGACGTTGGGCGGTCATCTGTACACGGATCCGGTGATTTTCCGGGCGGAGCAGGAGCGTATTTTCGAGCAGATGTGGTTCTGCGCGATCCGGTCCTCGGATCTGGACAAGCCGGGGGCGTGGCAGACGGTGCAGATCGGCCGGGAAAGCGTGTTGATCTCGCGGACCCGCAAGGGCGAGATCCGGGCCTTCTACAACGTGTGCCGGCACCGCGGGGTGAAGCTGTGCATGGAGGAAAAGGGTGAAGCGGCCCGGAATTTCCAGTGCCCGTACCACGCCTGGACGTATGACTTCGAGGGCAAGCTGATCGCGGCCCCGAACCTGACCAAGATGCCGGACATCGACCGGGACGAGTACGGCCTGTCCAAGGTCCACATCCGTGAGTACCTGGGTTATGTGTGGGTCTGCCTGGCCGAGGAACCGCCGTCCTTCGAGGAAGAAGTGATGGGCGCGATCGAGGAACGCCTGGGCAACGTGCACGCCATCGACGGGTACGACGTCGCGAACCTGTCCGTGGGCCGCCGGATCCGGTATGACGTGAAGGCGAACTGGAAGCTGATCATTGAGAACTTCATGGAGTGCTACCACTGCGCCACGATCCACCCGGAACTGACCGAGGTCCTGCCGGAGTTCGCTGACGGCCTGGCCGCCCAGTACTTTGTGGGCCACGGGGCGGAGTTCGGTGAGGACATCAAGGGCTTTACCGTGGACGGGTCCGAGGGCCTGGACGTGATCCCGGGTGTGGCCGAGGACCAGGACCGCCGGTACTACGCGATCACGATCAAGCCGACCGTGTTCGTGAACCTGGTCCCGGACCACGTGATCATCCACCGGATGTTCCCGATGTCCGCGGACCACACGATCGTTGAATGCGACTGGCTGTACCTGCCCTCCGTGGTGGAGTCCGGCAAGGACGTCAGCGCCTCTGTTGAGCTGTTCCACCGGGTGAACATGCAGGACTTCGACGCCTGCGAACGCTGCCAGCCGGGCATGGCCTCCAAGTCCTACGCCAAGGGCGGGGTGCTGGTCCCGTCCGAGCACCACATCGGCGCGTTCCACGACTGGGTCCAGGAAAAGGTCGGCGACGTCCCGCTCTCCGGCGAAGCCCTGCTCGGCCTCACCGCCGACACCCCGCCACTGGAGCAGCGCGCCGAAACCCTCCAGCGCAAAGAAACCACCCCCACCACCTAAAACCGCTGTGATGACCCCGGACCCAGGTCCGGGGTCATCTGTGCGTGTAGCCCATCTTTGCGCTGATGGCCAGGCCGGCCTCCTGGAGGCCCTGGATCAGGCCGGGCGTGTTTTCGGGATCGAAGCGGAAGGCGGGGCCGGAGATGCTGACGGACCCGATGACCGTCCCGAAGTGGTTGTACACGGGCACCGCGATGGACGCCTCCGCCCTGCGCGTCCGGATCCCTGCCGGTTCCTGCTTCGTCTCTTGCAGCCATCAGTGGTGCTCCCGTGTTGTCGCCGTGACCAGCGGTCAGGCACTGCACCATCACGCTTACTTCACACGTTCGATCCTAGACTGCGGCGCACAACCCGGCGTCATTTAACCAACGGCGGCCGCAGCTCCGGGCGCCAGGGGAGCGCAAATGCCGGAACCGGCTCGCCCAGCTGAACGCCGCGTGGCGGGACGGCCATGACGCCGTCGGCGCTGGCCAGTCCGCGCATCATTCCGGGCCCCGTGTAGTGGACGGGAGCCGCCAAATCCTTGACCCAGCCGAACGGCATGAGCCGGGTGGATGCCCGGTGGGCGTCGATGGTTGTGCCGCACGGCACCCGGCTGATCCCGGGCAGCGGCTGGTGGCCGAGCGCGGCCAGCAGAGGGCCGCCAACGGTGAAGAGGGCCATGAGTGCGGCGAGCGGATTGCCGGGAAGCCCGACGACGAACCGGCCGTTGGGCAGTTTGCCCAAGGCCGCCGGATGGCCCGGCCGCATGGCGATGCCGTCGATGAGGAGGCGACCGCCGAGCGCCGCCACGGCTTCCCGGAAATGGTCTGCGCCCGAGCGTCCCGTACCGCCGGTGGTCACAATGACGTCGGGCCATTGCCCCATCGGCGCCTCGGAGGAGCCCAAGGCCGTGAGCCATTCCTCGTAGGAGTCCCCGATCCGGACCAGCGGTCCCGGAACACCGCCAAGCATCTGGATGACGGTGCTGAGCTGGGGACCGAAGGCGTCCCGGACCTGTCCCGGTACCGGGACCCTGGCCGTAACCACCTCCGAGCCGGTAACCAGCATTTTCACCAGTGGCTTGCCGCGGACCGTCAGCTGGTCGAACCCGGCGATGGCGGCCAGTGCGATATGCGCAGGGTTCAGGGTTGTCCCGGCAGGGATCAGGATTTCGCCGGCTACTGCTTCCTCGCCCGACTTTCGGATGTGCTGGCCCGGGCGGGGTTCGTCCGGGGAAGCCGCCTCGCCCAGCAGCAATATGGCCCGGCCGTCTGCATCCGCTGCAACGCGTCCGCTCTCAACGCGGAGCACCGCCCGGGCGCCCGGCGGGATGACGCCGCCGGTGACCACGGGACTGGCCTCTCCGCTGCGGAGCGGAGTCCCCGGTTCCGTCAGCGCCCAGGGGCCGTCACCGCTGACTGTCCAGCCGTCCATGGCGGACGAGACGTAGTGGGGCATCTCCTGAAGTGCGACGACGTCGCTCGCCAAGGTTCTGCCGTTCGCTTCCCCGAGCGGGACATGTTCCGCTCGGAGGGGGCTGGCGCAATCAAAGGCCAGGCGGCGGGCTTCCGCCCAGGTGTGCTCATCGTGGGCGGAAGAGCCGCCGGCCGCGCCCGGGCTCCCGGCGGTTCGAAGGGCTGGAGCTGTCACGGGTTGTTCCCTCGTTGGATAGTTGGCTGGTTTCGTTTCCCGAAAGCGGTGCTCCGGCGCTTACCTCCCCAGGTATTTTCAGGCCTCCGAAACACCGTTTACGGGAAACGAAACCGCTCTATGCCCGCCCTGATATTCCAAATATAGCGTAAAGATATATCAGTGCGGAAGGGGCGCAAGCGCCTGATTTTCCCCGGCCGTGACCCCAGCCGGTTCCAGCCGCACGACGACGGACTTGGACGTCGGGGTTCCGCTTGTGTCGGCCACGGAGTCCAGCGGCACCAGCACGTTGGTCTCCGGATAGTAGGCGGCGGCGCACCCCTTCGGCGTCGAATAGCTGACGATGCGGAAGTTCCCGGCACGGCGTTCGGTGCCGCGGAACTCCGAAACCAGGTCCACCAGGTCTCCGTCGGCATAACCCAGCTCGGCAATGTCCGCCGCGTTGACCAGCACCACGCGCCTGCCCCCGTGGATTCCGCGGTAGCGGTCGTCCTTGCCGTAAATGGTGGTGTTGTACTGGTCGTGAGAACGCAAGGTCTGCAGGATCAGCCGGCCGGACGGGACCCGGAGGTACTCCAGGGCGTTCGACGTGAAGTGTGCCTTGCCGGACGTCGTCTTGAATTCCCTGTTGTCCCGCGGCGGGTGCGGCAGCACGAAACCGCCGGGGTGCTGGATTCTCTCCTCGAAATTCTCGAAGCCGTCGATGACGGCCTCGATGTGCCTCCTGATCAGGGAGTAGTCATCCCGGAGCGCGGGCCAGTCGGCCACCGGCGTGTTGGGGCGGGGCTGGCCGTCCGCGTCGGTGAACACCTTGTGCGCGAGGTTGCAGACGATGGCCACCTCGGACATCAGGTGATCGCTGGCAGGCTTGAGCCGGCCGCGGGATGCATGGACGGCGCTCATGGAATCCTCCACGGTGACCCTCTGGTCACCGGAACGCTGGGTATCGCGTTCGGTGCGGCCCAGCGTGGGAAGAATCAGGGCACGCTTTCCCGTCGAGAGGTGGGAATGGTTCAGTTTCGTCGAGATCTGCACGGTCAGCCGGGTGTTGGCGAGGGCCTTCTCGGTGGCATCCGAGTCCGGGGCTGCCCGCACGAAGTTCCCGCCCATGCCCACGAACAGCCTGACGTTGCCGTCACGCATCGCGCGGATTGCGGCGACGGTGTCGTAGCCGTGCGCCCGGGGAGAACGGAACTGGAATTCCTGGTCCAGCCGGTCGTGGAAGCCCTCGGGCATCCGTTCGAAGATGCCCATGGTCCGGTCGCCCTGGACGTTGGAGTGCCCGCGGACCGGGCAGACTCCGGCCCCGGGCTTGCCAATATTGCCCTGCAGCAGCAGGACATTGACCACGTCGCGAAGGGTGGGTACCGAGTGCTTGTGCTGGGTCAGGCCCATCGCCCAGCAGACGATCGTGGAGCCCGAGGCCAGAAGGCGCTCACCGGTGGCGTTGATCTGGTCCCGGGTCAGGCCGGTCGCCTCGACGATGTCGTCCCACTGCACCTGTTCCAGTTGCGCCAGGTAGGACTCCACGCCCGTGGTGTGGTTCCTGATGAAGTCGTGGTCAAGGACGGTGGACAGGCCCGGGGTGTTCCTGCCTGCCCGTTCCGCGTCCAGCAGGTATTTCCCGAGGCCCTGGAACAGTGCCTGGTCACCACCGGCCCTGATCTGCAGGAAGTCGTCCGTCAGCTGCGTGCCCACCAGCGTTCCCGAGATGGTCTGCGGGTTCTCGAAGTGCAGGAGCCCTGCCTCGGGGAGCGGGTTGACTGACACGATGGCGGCGCCGTTTTTCTTGGCCTTTTCCAGCGCGCTGAGCATGCGTGGGTGGTTCGTGCCCGGGTTCTGGCCCGCCACGAAGATGAGGGACGCCGTTTCCAGGTCCTTGAGGCTGACGGATCCCTTGCCGATGCCAATGGTCTCCACCAGTGCGGACCCGGATGACTCGTGGCACATGTTCGAGCAGTCCGGAAGGTTGTTCGTGCCCACGCCGCGGACCAGTAGCTGGTACACGAACGCCGCTTCGTTGGAGGTCCTGCCGGATGTGTAGAAGACGCTCTGGTCCGGATCGTCCATGTCCCGGAGTTCCTGGGCGATCAGGTCCAGGGCATCGTCCCAGTCGATGGGCCTGTAGTGGGTTGCGCCCTCGTCCAGGACCATCGGGTGGGTCAGTCTTCCCTGCTGCCCCAGCCAGAAGTCGTCACGGGTCTTGAGCTCGGCGACGGAATGCCTGGCGAAAAACTCCGGGCTGACGCGGCGGCGGGTAGCCTCCTCGGCCACCGCCTTTGCGCCGTTCTCGCAGAACTCGGCGGCATTGCGCTTCTCATGTTCCGGCCAGGCGCAGCCCATGCAGTCGAAGCCGTCGATCTGGTTGACGGCCATCAGCGTCTGGACGCTGCGCAGCGGACCCATCTGCTCGAGCGAAATCTTCAGGGCGTTGGCCACCGCAGGAATGCCAACCGCCTTGGTTTTGGGTTTGCTGACGGTCAGCTTTGACTCGTCGATGTTGTGGCGGGGGGCTTTGGAGGCCATGGGCTTTTTCCTTCAGATCTTTGTGCGTTGCCTAGGGACTTTCGACGGTGACGATGTCGCCGTTCTCGCGGAAGAACATGCGGCGGCCGCCGCCGAAGGCGCGAACCAGCCAGATGATCCGGCCGTCCTCGGTCAGATCGTCGATCCAGCCGCTGTAGGGGACCGTGTGCTGCTCCAGCACGGTGACGAAATCACCGTGCTGGAGCGAATTCCAGTCGGACACGACCTTCGTGCCGGCGGGCTGAGGCGCGGTGCTGCGTGCCATCAGTGTCCTGGTTACCGCGCGAGGGCAGGCGCCGGGGCTGCGTGGAGCTGGTCGCGGGCAGCTTCGGCGGTGTGGAGGAGCAGCAGCGCGGTGGTTACCGAGCCCACGCCGCCGGGGACCGGCGTCAGCGCGCCAGCGACCGGACGGACGCTGGCTTCGTCGACGTCGCCCGCGAGCGAGCCGTCGGCGAGCACGTTGGTTCCCACATCGATGACCACTGAATGGTTCGAAACGTCCGTGCCGGTGAGCAGCCCGGTGCGGCCCGCGGCGACCACCACGACGTCGGCCGACTTGGTGTATTTCCCGAGCGGGCCGGACTTCGAGTGGCAGACCGTGGTGGTGGCGTCCTTCTGCAGCAGCAGCAGGGACAGCGGCTTGCCGACCACTGTGGAACGGCCCACCACCACCACGCTGCGTCCGGCCACCGGAATGTCGAAGTGGTCCAGGATCTCCACCACGGCCCGTGCCGTGGCCGGGGCGAAGGCCCGTTCCCCGACCGCGAGGAGCCCGAGGCTCAGCGGGTTGGCGCCGTCGATGTCCTTCTCCGGGGCGATGTACCTGACCAGCTCCTGGGTTTTGACGCCGGCCGGCAGCGGAGTCTGCAGGATGATGCCGTGGACTGCGGGATCCGCACTGAGGTCCTTCAGCACGGCGACGAGCACCTGTTCGGTGGCGTCATGGCCGACGTCGATAATCCTGCAGCCGATGCCGGCGGTCTCCGCGGCGCGCTCGATGGAGCGCACGTACCAGTGCGTGGAGCTGTCCTCCGTCGCAACCACGACGGCGAGGGTTGGGCGGGTGCCCTCCTCTGCCAGTGCCGCGGCCTGGCCGGTGGCCTGCTGCTGGATCAGTTGGGCGAGGGGCTTTCCGGAGAGCAGGGATGCCGTCATCGGAGGATCCTTTCGCGTACCTGGCGTGAGAGCGAGTCAGCGGCCAGAACGACTTTTTCTTCAAGCCCGTCGGTCTGCTCCGCCAGTGCGGCGCGTGCCTGGGCGTCCTTGATGGCCACGACGTTGATGTCGATGTTGACGCGGGCCGTGCTGGCGGCCGCCCTGGCCGCGTCGGCTGCCGCGGCGATGTCGCTGATGACATTCGGGTTGGCGATGTCCAGAAGCTCGGATGCGAGCTCCACCACGGCGCCCGACAGCCTGATCAGCCGGGCCGGCGGCTGGGCAGCCTGGGCCAGTGCCTCGTCGATGGCGGCCGCGCGCGCTGTCCGCTCAGTGTCGCTGGCGGCGGGCAGCTTGTAGGAGTCGATCACAGCCTTGAAGGCGGCTTCGTCGGCGTCGGCCAGCCCCAGCGTCTCGCCTATGAGCTGGTCCGCGGCGGCAATGATTCTGGAGGTGGTCTCGGCGTGCTGCTCATATTTGCCGCCGGTGCTGAACCGCGCCACCATCGCCACGAGGGCGGCACCCTGGGCCGCGTGCAGCGCCGCGGCCGCACCTCCACCGGGGGTCGGCTTCCGCGAGGCAAGCCTGCCAAGGTAGTCATTAATTGTTTCTGAACCGATCATTTGTCCATTCCTGGGCTGGTAGATGCTGGAGCGGAAAGGGGGCTGCACGCAGCCCGGCCCCCGTTGCGAGGATGGGCCGGGCTGCGCGCCCCCAGAGGGCCCTGCGGGCTGCTTAGCCGCGGAGCCTGGTCATCTTCGGGTCGTACAGCGGCTCTTCCGAAACTGTGGCCGTGATGCGTCGTCCGAAGTATTCGATTTCGACTGAATCGCCCACCGAAACGGTGGCCGGCAGGTAGGCGTAGGCGATCGGCTTGGCCACGGTGTAGCCGTAGGCGGCGCTGGTCACGTAGCCCACGGCCTGTTCCTTGTAGAACACGGGTTCCTTGCCCAGCACGATGGACCGGCCGTCGTCGACCGTCAGGCAGCGCAGCCGGCGGGCCGAGCCTTCTTCGGTCCGGCCTTCGAGGGCGGCCTTGCCGATGAAACTCTCCTTGGCCATCTTGACGGCGAAGCCGAGGCCGGCTTCGAATGGGTCGTGCTCGGTGGTCATGTCCGTGCCCCAGGAGCGGTAACCCTTTTCCAGGCGCAGGGAGCTGAACGCCGCGCGGCCGGCTGCGATGACGCCGAGGGGCTGGCCGGCCTGCCAGAGCGCGTCCCAGAGCCGCTGTCCGTTGTCCGCGGAGGTGTAGAGTTCCCAGCCGAGTTCGCCGACGTAGGACAGGCGCATGGCCGTGACGGGGATGCCGCCGATGACCACGTTCTTGGCCCGGAAGTACTTCAGGCCGTCGTTGGTGAAGTCGTCGTCGCTGACCTTGCCGACCAGGTCGCGGGCCAGCGGACCCCAGAGGCCGATGCAGCAGGTGCCGCCGGTGGTGTCGCGGACCTGGACCCAGTCGGAAGCGGAGCCGCTTTGGGTCTGGTGCCGGGCTGCCCTGGTGAAGTAGGCGGTGTCGATGTTGCCGTTGGCGCCGAGCTGGAAGGTGTCCTCGCTCAGCCGCGCGACGGTGATGTCGCTCCTGACGCCGCCGGCGTGGTCGAGCAGGAGGGTGTAGGTGACCGCGCCGGGCTTCTTGTCCAGGTCCGCCGTCGTGAGCTCCTGCAGCAGTTTCAGGGCGCCGGGGCCGGACACTTCCAGGCGCTTGAGCGGGGTCATGTCGTACATGGCGACGGCGGTGCGCGTCTTCCATGCCTCTGCGGCGGCGATGGGGGAGCTGAACATGTTGGACCAGGCATCCCGGGCCGGGGGCAGCCACTCGGCGGGCATTTCCTTCAGGAGCGGGGCGTTGGCTTCGAACCAGTAGGGCCGTTCCCAGCCGCCGGACTCCAGGAAGAACGCTCCGAGTTCCTTGTGCCGGGCGTGGAACGGGCTCACGCGGAGGTTGCGTGGGGAGAGTTTGGGCTGGAGCGGGTGCAGGACGTCGTAGATTTCCACGAAGTTCTGTTGCGACGTTTCGCTGACGTATTCGGGGGTGAGCTGGACTTCCTCGAAGCGGTTGATGTCGCACTCGCCGAGGTCGGTTTCGGACTTGCCCGTGGTCAGCAGTTCGGCCATCGCCTTGGCAACGCCGGCGGAGTGTGTCACCCAGACGGCCTCGGCCACGTAGAAGCCGTCCAGTTCCCTGGACTCGCCAAGGAGCGGGCCGCCGTCGGGGGTGAAGGAGAAGATGCCATTGAAGCCATCCTCGATTTCGCTTTCGGCCAGGCCGGGGAGGATCTGCTTGGAGGCCTCCCACGCGGGCAGGAAGTCCTCCAGGGTGAAGTCCAGGCGGGAGGGCATGTTGTGCTCGCTGACGGACTCGGGGGCATAGGTTCCCAGCGTGTCGACGTCCACGGGCATGGGGCGGTGGGCGTAGGAGCCGATGCCGTAGCGTTCGCCGTGCTCGCGGTAGTAGAGGTCCTGGTCCTGGTGGCGCAGGATCGGCAGGGAGGCCCCGTTCGGAAGCTCATTGCGGCCGCTCAGGGCGGGGACCGCCGTCGTCTTCACGTACTGGTGGGCCAGCGGAAGCAGGGGGACCGCCATGCCGATCATGGCGCCGATCTTGGCACCCCAGAAACCGGCGCAGGAGATGACGATGTCGGCCGGGATGACGCCCTCGGACGTCTCGACGCCGGTGACCCGCCGTCCGGACTGCTCGATGCCCGTCACGGTGGTGTTGCCGCGGTACTTCACGCCCGCGGCCTCGGTGCGCTTGATCAGCAGCTGCACGGCGCGCGCGGCGCTGGCCAGGCCGTCGCTGGGGACGTGGAGGCCGCCCAGGATGTCCTCTTCGTTCAGGAGCGGGTAGAGCTCCTTGCATTCGGCGGAGGAGAGGATCCGTCCGTCGATGCCCCAGGAGGCTGCGTAGCCGAGCTTGCGCTTGAGGTCGGCGAGGCGGGTTTCGGTGGTGGCCACTTCCAGGCCGCCCACCTGGTTGAAGCAGCTCACGCCGTCCTCGGTCAGGGACAGCAGCTTCTCCACCGTGTACTTGGCGAAGGACGCCATGGTCTTGGACGGGTTGGTCTGGAAGACCAGGCCCGGGGCGTGGGAGGTGGAGCCCCCGGGCATGTTCAACGGCCCCTGGTCCAGGACCGTGATGTTGTTCCAGCCCCGGGCGACCAGTTCGTCGGCCAGGTTGGTGCCGACGATGCCGGCGCCGATGATGACAATACGTGGCGTCGATGCCATGTGGTTTCTCCTGCGGAATTAAGTAGTGGGCTGCTTTAGCGGAAGACGATGGTGCTGGCCTGGTCGATCAGCACGCGGTGCTCGCAGTGCCACCGCACTGCGCGGGACAACGCCAGGGCCTCCGCGTCCTGCCCGACAGTGGAGAGCGTGATGGGTCCGTAGCTGTGGTCCACGCGGATGACTTCCTGCTCGATGATCGGGCCCTCGTCCAGGTCGGCGGTGACGTAGTGGGCGGTTGCGCCCACCAGCTTGACGCCGCGGTCGTAGGCCTGGTGGTAGGGGCGTGCGCCCTTGAACCCCGGCAGGAACGAGTGGTGGATGTTGATGGCCCTGCCCTCGAGGGACCGGCACAGGTCGTCGGAGAGCACCTGCATGTAGCGTGCCAGGACCACGAGGTCGATGTTGTACTCATCCACGAGCTCGAGCAGGCGCCGCTCGGCATCCTGCTTGGTTTCCGGAGTCACGGGAATGTGGACGAAGGGGAGGCCGGCGGCCTCGGCCATTGCCCGGTGCGTTTCGTGGTTGGAAACCACCAGGGCCAGGTCTCCGCCGAGGCTGCCGCCGCGCCAGCGGAAAATAAGGTCGTTGAGGCAGTGCCCGAACTTGGAGACCATGACCAGAACGCGCTGCTTGGTCTCGTCGTGGACGTTGAACTTCATCTCGAAGCGTTCCGCGATGGGACGGAACTCTGCTTCGAGCGCCTGCAGATCGTAATCCGTGGCTCCGGAGAAGGCCGTGCGCAGGTGCAGCGTCTGGCGGAGGCCGTCGTCGAACTGCTGGTGCTCTTCGATGTTGAAACCGCGCTCAAAAAGGAACGTGGTCACTGCCTGGACGATCCCGGCACGCTCGACACACGACAGTGTGAGCACGAACTTGCCGGTTTTGGTTTCCTGGGAGGCTTCGGGCTGCGCGGCCGGCCTGGTGTTTGTGGCTGTGTCCACAACGGTCATGTCGCATCCTTTAGATATATGGTTGATCACCTTATTGATATATCAGGGGTGATGGCCAGCGTATACTGGTGTGCGGATGAGGTCAATAGGTGACCCAGCGGAGAGGCGGAACGGTGGCGTTTGAAGCTTTGGCGGTGACGGAGGCCGGAGGTTCGAGGTCCCTGGCCGATGTGGCCTATGAACGGATTCGCGACAGCCTGCTGACCTTGGAAATCCGGCCCGGCGACCCGCTTTATGACGAGGGGATTGCCAAGGAGCTCGGCGTGGGGCGCACTCCGGTCAGGGAGGCCCTGAAGCGGCTTGAGGTGGACCGGCTCGTGGTGACCTACCCGCGGCGCGGCACGTTCGCGACGCGCGTGGAGGTTACGGACCTCGCATTCATCTCGGAGATCCGCGCCCAACTGGAGCCCCTCGCGGCCTCCCGCGCTGCACGGGTAGCCACCGCGGCGGCCCGTGACCGCCTGCGTCTCATCGTGGAGGAAGTGGAGGCCTTCGACGTGGAGAGCGCGTCTGTGGTGGAGACCCTGCGCCTGGACGCCCGGGTGCACCAGGGCATCTACGCCGCAGCGGCAAACCCGCACCTGGAGGACGCGCTGATCCGCTACGACAACCTGGCAACCCGCATCTGGTGCATGGTGCTGGACCGGCTGCCCAACCTTTCCCGGCACGTGCACGAGCACGTCAACCTGCTGGAAGCGGTAATCGCGGGCGATGAGGCCCGGGCAGCCGAGCTGGCCCGCGAACACGTGGACGGCTTTGAGAAGGCCGTGCGGACGGCCCTGTTTGCTGCATAGCTGTTTTGGTGCGCAGCGCTGACGACGGCGGGACGTTGCCCCGCCGTCGTTATCGCTAAAAATGTGTCCCCGTCGCTCCTGCGACGGGGACACATCCGTGTTGGGGGGTGCGGCTACCGCCACGCGTCCTGGGCGGCGATGATTTCGTGCGCCTCCGCTTCGGTGTCCACGCTCGGCATGGAGCCCGGCAGCGGGCGGCCGGCGGACTCCCGCAGGAAATAGATGGCGATCGCGCCGATGACCGACGTCGCCATCAGGTAATACGCGGGCGCCATGTCGTCCCGGGTGGCCTCGATCAGGCCCTGGACCAGGAAGGGCGTTGTCCCGCCGAAAATCGCCACGGAGAAGTTATAGGCGATGCCCATGCTGCTGTAGCGGCATGACGTGGGGAACAGCGCCGGAAGCGCGGAGGCGAGGTTGGCCACGTAGAACGTCACCGGGAAGGGCCACCAGGGACAGGCCTGCCAGAGTGGACCAGACGCTTCCGATGCCGATCAGCATGAAGGCGGGGACGGCAAACAGGATGGTGCTTCCGGCCCCGATCCACAGAACCGGACGCCTTCCGATGCGGTCCGAGAGCTTGCCGGTCAGCGGGATGCACAGCGACATCACCACGAGGACCGGGATGGTCAGCAGCGTGCCCTGGACGGGGTCGTAGCCCTTGGACTCGGTCAGGTAGGTGGGCATGTATGACGTCAGGGCGTAGCCGACGGTGTTGGCGGCCCCGGCGAGGATCATGGCCAGCACGATCTGGCGCCAGTGGCTTTTCAGAAGGCCTGCCGGGCCGCCGGCAGCCTTGTTGCCGGCCAAGGTTGCCTTCTGTGCCCCTGCCTCCTGCGCCCCCGTCTTTGCGTCAAGGGCCGCCTGGAACTGGGGGGATTCCTCGATCTTGTTGCGGAAGTAGATGGCGATCAGGCCCAGCGGCCCCGCCACCAGGAAGGGCAGCCTCCAGCCCCAGTCCTCCATGGCGGCCTCGCTGAGGGTGACCTGCAGGACCGAGACGGTGGCGGCGCCCAGGGCAAAGCCGATGTAGGAACCCATGTCCAGGAAGCTGGCGAAGAAGCCGCGGCGCTTGTCGGGGGCATATTCACAAACGAACGTGGTGGCACCGGCGTACTCGCCGCCGGTGGAGAAGCCCTGCACGAGCTTCAGGAGGACCAGCAGCGCGGCCGCCCAGACGCCTATCTGCGCGTAGCCGGGCAGGAGGCCGACGGCAAATGTGCTGGCCGCCATCAGCATGAGGGTCGCGGCGAGCACCTTCTGCCGCCCCACCTTGTCGCCAAGCCAGCCGAAGACGACGCCGCCGATCGGACGGGCAATGAACGTCGCCGCAAAGGTGCCGAGCAGGAACAGGGTCTGGACTGTCCTGTCCGCTTCGGGCAGGAACACCGGCCCCATGGTGGTGATCAGGTAGCCGAACACGCCGACGTCGTACCACTCCATGGTGTTGCCCACGATGGTTCCGCCGAGGGCCTTCTTAAGCATCCGCTGGTCCACGACATTGACGTCGGACACCGTGAGCCGGCGGGAGTACGGTCTGTCTTGACTGCTCTGATCGGTTGTGACATCACCTTTGACTGTCATGAAGGTTTCCTTACTGAGTGTTGGCGGGGGCTTGCAGGCAGCGGGCTGCGCTTCACCCCGCGGACAGGTTCGGCGGGTACTCGGACTCCGCGGCCAGGGAGGCGCCGTCCGGGATTATGACTTGCTACGTGGGACCGCGCGGGGGATCCTCTCGTGTTCCGTACTAATCAACAGGATTCGGTTTATGCAACAGCGTGCGTCAGGTCACAGTCCATTGTCAAAAACATGACATGGGGAGTGCGGCCGCTTAAATGGCGCAGCGAACGGCCCCCATCACTGCCTGGCGGGGGCCGTTCGCTGCGTGCCGGGTTTTACCCGGCTACCCCTTACTGGGTGACTTTGGCGAGTGTTTCGCGTTCGGCGGTGATGGTGGTGTTCTCGCCGTGTCCGGTCCTGACGATGGTGTCCGCGGGGAGGGTGAGGAGGCGTTCGCGGATGGAGGTCAGGATGGTGGGGTAGTCGCTGTAGGACCGCCCGGTGGCTCCGGGTCCGCCGTTGAACAGGGTGTCGCCGGTGAACACGGTCCCCTCGGTTGCGAGGTGGAAGCAGGTGGAGCCGGGTGAGTGGCCCGGGGTGTGGATCGCCTTCAGCATCGCCCCGGCGACGTGGAACTCGTCCCCGTCCGTGATGTCCCGGTCGGGGGTGGTGCCGGGGTAGACCTGTTCCCAGAGGACCTGGTCCTCGGGGTTCAGGTGGATCGGGGCGCCGACGGTGTCGGCGAGTTCGCGGGCGGCGCCGATGTGGTCGTTGTGCGCGTGCGTGAGCAGGATCGCCAGGACCTTCCGGCCCCGGACTGCGTTGATGATCGCGGCCGCGTCGTGCGGGGAATCAATGACCACGCACTCCTCATCGTTGCCGACGATCCAGACGTTGTTGTCCACATCCCAGGTCCCGCCGTCCAGCGAGAACGTGCCGGAGGTGACGAGGTTTTCGATCGTGACGCTCATGCGGATGCCCCCTGGGCTGGTGCGGGCCGGGTGGCGGTGGCGGGCTGGATCTCCACGACGGAGCGCAGGACCTTGCCTTCGTGCATCTTGTCGAAGGCTTCCTCGACCTGGTCGATGGTGATCCGTTCGGACACGAACGCGTCCAGGTCCAGGTTCCCGGCCTTGTAGTGCGAGACCAGCATCGGGAAGTCGCGGGAGGGCAGGCAGTCCCCGTACCAGGAGGACTTCAGCGACCCGCCCCGGCCAAACACGTCCAGCAACGGCAGCTCCAGGACCATCTCCGGGGTAGGGACACCCACCAGCACCACGCGGCCGGCGAGGTCACGGGCGTAGAAGGCCTGCTTGTAGGTTTCCGGGCGTCCGACGGCCTCGATCACCACGTCCGCGCCGTTCCCGCCGGTGAGTTCCCGGATCGCCTCCACCGGGTCGGAGGTGCGGAGTTCACCCGTGCGTGGCGCCCAGCGACTTGGCCATCTGGATCTTGTTCTCGTCAATGTCCACGGCGATGATCGTCGTCGCCCCGGCCAGCTTCGCGCCCGCGATCGCCGCGATCCCGACCCCGCCGCAGCCGATCACGGCCACCGACTCGCCACGCCGGACCTCACCGGTGTTGATCGCCGCCCCGATCCCGGCCATCACACCACAGCCCAGCAAACCCACCGCCGCCGGATCGGCATCCTCATCAACCCTGGTGCACTGGCCCGCGGCGACCAGGGTCTTCTCCGCGAACGCCCCGATCCCCAGCGCCGGCGACAACACCGTGCCGTCCTCCAACGTCATCTTCTGCGTCGCGTTGGCCGTGTTGAAACAGTACTGCGGCTGGCCCTTCGCACACGCCCGGCACTGCCCGCACACCGCACGCCAGTTCAGAATCACCCGATCACCCGGGGCAACCTCCGTGACACCCTCACCCACCGCAGACACCACACCGGTGGCCTCATGACCCAACAGATACGGGAACTCATCACCAATGCCACCCAGCTTGTAATGCAAATCCGTATGGCACACCCCGCACGTCAGAACATCAACCAAAGCCTCCCCCGGACCCGGATCCGGCACCAAAATCGTCTCCACCGACACCGGAGCATCCTTCGCCCTGACAACAACTGCCTTCACTTTATGAACCATAAGATCGCGTTCCTTTCGGGTTTTCTGCGGCTGACACAGTCCACCCGAACGCGCGGGGCTGATATGCCTTTGATATTTGTGAGCTAGATAACTGATATATAAGCGATCGTAGGCGCCGGGCCTTGCTGCGTCAACGCGGCCGGCGCAAGCTGAACGAACTGTTCTGTGTAAGGAGAGATCATGGCAGTCAATGACGAAATGCAGACCCTGGCGGAGTGGTGTGAGCAGCTGGCGAGGGCGTTGGAGATCCCTGATCTCGACGTCGATCAGGAACTGCTGCTGGATCTGGCGCGCAAATCCGCGGATCAGGTCATACATGCCGCGGCGCCGGTGACGGCCTTCATGGTGGGCTATGTGGCGGGCCAGAAAGCCGGGACAGACGATGCCGGCTCTGCAGGGGCGAGGGAGGCGACCGCCCGCGCCGCGGACATCGCGTTCCGGCTCTGTGAGGACCGGGCCGGGGGCGAGGGCGGCAAGGATGCCGGGCGCGCCAGCTCGGCCGGAGCGGGGTAGGGGCCAACGCAAGAACGGCCGGAACCGGTGGCTTGTGCCACCCGGATCCGGCCGCCCGTGCTCATTGCTTAATACCGCTCAGAGCCTAGTGACGCCTGCCCCCCTGCGGATCGAGCTCATCCTTGGCGCACCGTTCGTCACATTCGTGCTTGGTCACCAAGTCGAACTGGACGCCGCCGTGCTGCTCAACGCCGCTGCGGATGGACCGTTCGACGACGGAGGTCACCAGCCGCCTGCGAAGTGACAGCGGGTCCCGGCGCAGGTCTCGTGTCAGGGCAAAGCACATCAGGAACATCACCACGACGAAGGGCAGTGCTGACACGATGGTGATCCGTTGCAGTCCGGCCAGCGCCTCGGCCGGTTTGTCGCCGCCGGCGAGAAGCATCACCGCGGCCACAGCACCGGTGAGGGCGCCCCAGAAGATGACGACGCCGCGGCGCGGTTCTTCAGCGCCGTTGGAGCTGAGCGAGCCCATCACGATGGAAGCCGCATCGGCGCCGGTGACGAAGAAGATGGCCACCAGGACCATCGCCAGGACGGCGACCGCGCCGGCAATGGCGTTGGGCAGCGGCAGGTGGTGCAGCAGGTCGAACAGGGCGCCGTCGAAGGAAATCGAGGGAGTCCCGTCGACGATCTTGGCCAGGCCATCACCGGTGTCGGGGGTGGCATCCGCCTTGGACTGGATGTTGATTGCGGCGCCGCCGAAGATGCCGAACCAGATCACGCTGACGATGCTGGGGACCAGCAGGACCCCGGTGACGAACTGGCGGATGGTGCGGCCGCGGCTGATGCGGGCGATGAACAGGCCGACGAAGGGAGTCCAGGAAACCCACCAGGCCCAGTAGAAAATGGTCCAGCCGGACATCCAGGTGCGGAGCGCGTCGTCGCCGACGGCCTCGGTGCGGGATGCCATCTCGGCCAGGTCACGGGCATAGTCGCCGACTGCTGCCGGGATCAGGTTCAGGATGAACAGCGTCGGCCCGGCCACGAACACGATGACGGCCAGGACTGCGGCCAGGACCATGTTGATGTTGGACAGCCACTGGATGCCGCGGCTGATTCCGGAGACTGCCGAGGCCACGAAGCAGGCTGTAAGTACAGCCACGATGACCACCAGAACGGGGGTGGCAAGCTGGCCGCCGATCCAGCCGTTGGACGCCATGCCGCTGCCGATCTGCAGCGCTCCGAGTCCGAGCGATGCTGCGGTTCCGAAGAGCGTGGCGAAGATGGCCAGCATATTGATGACCTTGCCGACGGGACCTTCCACCCTGCGGATGCCGAACAGCGACGTGAAGACCGTGGAAATGAGCTGCTTGCGGCCGAGGCGGTAGGTTCCGTAGGCCATGGCAACGCCCACCACTGCGTACATGGCCCAAGGGTGCAGGGTCCAGTGGAAGATCGAGGTTGCCATTGCCGTCTGGACGGCCGCGGGAGTCTGGCCGTCAACGGTGCCCGGCGGCGGGGAGATGTAGTGGTAGAGCGGTTCGGCCACGCCGTAGAACATCAGGCCAATGCCCATGCCGGCGGCGAACATCATCGACACCCACGAGACCATGGAGTATTCGGGCTTTTCCGCGTCCTTCCCGAGCGGAATGTTCCCGAAGCGGCTGACCGCCAGCCACAGCACGTAGACCACGAACAGCGAAGAAAGGGCAACGAACAGCCAGCCGGTGTTCTCCATGACCCAGTCAAGGACCACCTGGGAGGTTGCTGCCAGGTTCTCCTTGCCGGCAAAGCCCCAAATTACAAAGGCCAGCGTGAGCAGTCCGGCGACGCCGAAAACTACTTTGTCGAGGCCTCCCTGCCGGAACAGCTGGCTGCTGCGCCGGGCTTCTTCGTGTTCTGATTCGGTTTCCCGCAGGGCCTGAAGGATTTCCAGGTCTTCCTGCGGAGTTTCAGGTTCTTGCGCCAAGGCCGGATCCACCCCCGAGGCCCGACCGTCTTCACTGCTTTCATCGATAGTGACTTCACTATTGATTGTCATTGAGGGTTTTCCTTAATTGAATATGTGAGGACGGCCCAGCCGCGGCCGCCGGTAAGCGCCCGGCCCCAGGTTTGGCTCGTCCTCTGAGTCGACAGCCAGGATGGTCGCCATCGACGATCCTGGCTACGTGGATGCGGACCGACATTCTTGCCGGGAGCAGTAGGGCTGCCCTGAGTTCCGCAGTAATCAACACACTTCGCCTTCAGCAACAGAGTGCGCTAGCTCACACGCGTTGTCAAGGACTTTTTGTTGCCGCCGTCACTTCTTGACAGTGGGCATGTGATGCAGCACTCTGTTGCTTATCGTGATTGTTGTTGCGCATAAAGCAATTAAGAAAGAAGTGAACTATGCAGACGCTTGCGATCGTGGGAGCTTCGCTGGCTGGCCTCTCGGCAGCCCGGGCCGCCCGCGCTCAAGGCTTCTCGGGACGGCTGGTCATCATTGGCGATGAGCATCACCGTCCCTATGACAGGCCGCCCCTGTCCAAGGATTTCCTGCTCGGCACCATTACAGCAGAAGACCTCTTCCTTGAGACCGACGACGATGGACTGAACGCGGAGTGGCTTCTGGGAGGCGGCGCCGCCGGTCTGGATGCAGACACACGGACCATCCGCCTCAATGACGGCCGCACCGTCACCGCAGACGGGATTGTCATCGCGACCGGTGCACGGGCCCGCCAGATCCCCGCCCTCACCGGCCTCGACAACGTGTTCTACCTGCGGACCATGGCTGATGCCCAGGGCTTGACCCCCCGTTTGGTCGCCGGCGCCCGCATGATCGTGATCGGGGCCGGCTTCGTCGGTGCCGAGGTTGCCTCCTCCGCCGCGTCACGCGGGATGGAGGTGACCATGATCAACAACGCGCCGGTCCCGTTCACGGCCCAGCTCGGACGGGACATGGGATCCGTGGTGGCCGACCTCCACGAGGCCAATGGCGTGAACCTGATCTGTGGCACCGGCATCGACGAGTTCCACACCGCCGCGAACAGCGTGACCGGACTTCGCCTGGCTGATGGCAGGGAACTGGCCGCTGACGTGGTGGTGGTGGGGATCGGTGCGGAGCCGAATGTTGAGTGGCTTGCCGGGTCGGGCGTGGAGGTCGACGGCGGGGTGTTGTGTGATGCGATGGGGCGCACCAGTGTTCCGGGCATTGTTGCGGTGGGGGACTGTGCTGCCTGGTTCGACGCTGCTGTTGACCGGCACCGCCGGGTGGAGCACTGGACCGGTGCCCTGGAGCGGGCGGCGCTGGCTGTGCAGGCCCTGCTGGGGAGCGACTCCGCGGACGGCGACACCCCGGCGCAGCCGTTGAAGCCGCCGTATTTCTGGTCGGACCAGCACGGGGTGAAGATCCAGTTCGCCGGCCACTCAACGGGTCACGACCGCCTGGAAATCGAGGCCGGCGACCCCAGCGAACACAACTTTCTCGCTGTTTACTACCGGGGCGAGGACGCGGTGGCGGTTCTGGGCATGAACCAGCCGCGGCTGTTCACCAAATGGCGGAGAAGCCTGGTGACGCCGGCACCCAAGCCCGCAGCCGCCGTCGCACCCGCCGCTGCAACCGCGCACTAGACAAAAACCGGGCCGCCAAACCGGCGCCCCTACAAGAGTTCATTAGATTTCCCGCGCACTAGCCAGTGCCAACCTGAGGAGAGCAAATTGTCTGTTGAGGTATCCACGCCGAGCCTGATCCCGACGTTGGGCGGTCATCTGTACACGGATCCGGTGATTTTCCGGGCGGAGCAGGAGCGTATTTTCGAGCAGATGTGGTTCTGCGCGATCCGGTCTTCGGATCTGGACAAGCCGGGGGCGTGGCAGACGGTGCAGATCGGCCGGGAAAGCGTGTTGATCTCGCGGACGCGCAAGGGCGAGATCCGGGCCTTCTACAACGTGTGCCGGCACCGCGGGGTGAAGCTGTGCATGGAGGAAAAGGGTGAAGCGGCCCGGAATTTCCAGTGCCCGTACCACGCCTGGACGTATGACTTCGAGGGCAAGCTGATCGCGGCCCCGAACCTGACCAAGATGCCGGACATCGACCGGGACGAGTACGGCCTGTCCAAGGTCCACATCCGTGAGTACCTGGGTTATGTGTGGGTCTGCCTGGCCGAGGAACCGCCGTCCTTCGAGGAAGAAGTGATGGGCGCGATCGAGGAACGCCTGGGCAACGTGCACGCCATCGACGGGTACGACGTCGCGAACCTGTCCGTGGGCCGCCGGATCCGGTATGACGTGAAGGCGAACTGGAAGCTGATCATTGAGAACTTCATGGAGTGCTACCACTGCGCCACGATCCACCCGGAACTGACCGAGGTCCTGCCGGAGTTCGCTGACGGCCTGGCCGCCCAGTATTTTGTGGGCCACGGGGCGGAGTTCGGTGAGGACATCAAGGGCTTTACCGTGGACGGGTCCGAGGGCCTGGACGTGATCCCGGGTGTGGCCGAGGACCAGGACCGCCGGTACTACGCGATCACGATCAAGCCGACCGTGTTCGTGAACCTGGTCCCGGACCACGTGATCATCCACCGGATGTTCCCGATGTCCGCGGACCACACGATCGTTGAATGCGACTGGCTGTACCTGCCCTCCGTGGTGGAGTCCGGCAAGGACGTCAGCGCCTCTGTTGAGCTGTTCCACCGGGTGAACATGCAGGACTTCGACGCCTGCGAACGCTGCCAGCCGGGCATGGCCTCCAAGTCCTACGCCAAGGGCGGGGTGCTGGTCCCGTCCGAGCACCACATCGGCGCGTTCCACGACTGGGTCCAGGAAAAGGTCGGCGACGTCCCGCTCTCCGGCGAAGCCCTGCTCGGCCTCACCGCCGACACCCCGCCACTGGAGCAGCGCGCCGAAACCCTCCAGCGCAAAGAAACCACCCCCACCACCTAAAACCGCTGACCGCTGATTGAGCCTGCCCGAATCCGGGCGGGCTCAATCGGTTTTTAAGCGCGTACGATGATCCTGTCGCTGCCCGGCGGAGGAGTATCAGTCATGCATTTCACCATTGTTTGCCTTCCAGCCACGGGCCACGTGAACCCCACGCTGCCCGTAGTCGCGGAGCTGGTCCGCAGGGGCCACCGCGTCACCTATGCCACCTCGGCCAAGTACGCGGCCGCCGTCGAATCTGCCGGGGCAGTCTTTTTCGAGAACGGCGAGGACCTGTCTTCGCAGTTTCCCCGGTTCAGCGCGGCTCCTCCCGGCGGCACCGCCAAGGACGACGCCGGCGGCTCGCCCCGGGCGGGCATGCTCGCCGGGCTGGGGTCCGGCATGATGTCGGGGCTGCTTGACCGGCTGCTGGAAAGGGCGCGGGAGGAATTCCCCGCTTTGCTGTCCCGTCTCGCCGCGGATCAGCCGGATGCGGTCTGCTACGACGCGATGACCCTCGCCGGGAAGATGGCCGCGATGAAGCTTGATCTGCCGGACATCGCGTTGCTGCCGACCTATGCCACCAATGAACATTTCTCGATGCGGGAGCTGATGCCCTCGCGTGCACCTGCGGAAATGCGGGCGGCGTGGAATCAGGCCCGCGAGCTCATCGAGAATTTCGCCAGGGAGCAGGGATTGGCCGGGTTCAACTTCATGGAAGGACCTCCGGCGTCCCTGAACATCTGCTTCATCCCGCGGGAATTCCAGCCCGCAGGGGACACCTTCGATGGCCGTTTCCACTTCGTGGGGCCCAGTCTTGGCCGGAGGGGCAGCGAGGAGGAATGGCAGCCCCGCCGAAAGGACGCGCCGCTGCTGTTCATTTCGCTGGGAACCACGCCCTTGAACGACCGGCCGGATTTCTTCCGCATGTGCATGGAGGCCTTTGCCGGCACAGAGTGGCAGGTGGCCATGGCCGTCGGCGACCGTCTGGAGGTGTCCGAACTCGGGGAAATCCCGCCGAACGTGGAGGTCCGGCCCTTCTTTCCGCAGCTGGATGTCCTGCGGCATGCCGATGTGTTCCTCTCCCACACGGGGATGAACTCGACCATGGAGGCGCTGTATCTGGGCGTCCCCCTGGTGGCGTTTCCGCTGCAGCCGGAGCAGGAAGCCAACGCCCGCCGCGTCGAGGACCTGGGACTGGGCCGCCGCCTTCCTGCCGAGGGCGTCACCCCGGATTCGATTCGCGAAGCGGTGGCGGAGGTTAGCCAGGACCAGGAGATCCGGCGCAACATTGCGGCGATGAGCCAGCGCGTCCGCAACTCCGGCGGAGCAACCGCGGCCGCCGATGCCATGGAGAAGTACGTGCTCGGCTTGGCCCGCTGATTGAGCTTGTCAGCGCCGCGTGTAGCCCATATTGGCGCTGATCCGCAGGCCGGCCTGGCCCAGGCCCTCCACGAGGCCCGGTACGTTCTCCGGGTCGAAGCGGAACGCCGGGCCGGAGATGCTGACTGCCCCGATCACCGTTCCCAGGTGGTTGTAGACCGGCACCGCCATGGAGTTCAGCCCTATTTCGAACTCTTCGAGGGTCACCGCGTAGCCGTCGTGGGCAGCGTCGATCAGCTGTTTTTCGAGTTTGTCGCGTTTGGTGATGGTCCGCGGCGTCCGGGCCGGCAGTCCCGTCTCCGTCAGGATGCGCTCACGTTCTTCCGCGGCCAGGGCCGCGAGCAGGACCTTACCGCTCGACGTCGCGTGCAGGGGAGTCAGGCTTCCCACCCAGTCATAGGTGGCGAGGGTTGATGGCCCCATCGCCTGGTCCACGTTGACGGCGTAGTTGGAGCGGAGTACGGCGAGGTTGACGGTTTCCTTGAATTCCTCGGCCAGGGTCTCGAGTACCGGGCGCGCCTCGCGGACCAGGCTCAGCCGGCCAGGAATGGAACTGGCCAGGCGAAGGATGCCGAAGCCCAGCTGGTACTTGCCCCGTTCGCTGTTCTGGTGGACCATCTCCCTGCCAACGAGCGAACCGAGCAGCCTGGACACAGTGGACTTGTGGATGCCCATCTCCTCGGCGATTTCGCTCACGCCGGCATGGCCGTCGCGGGCCAGGATCTCCAGGACGGCAAGCGCCCGGTCGACGGACTGGACGCCGCCCTGCTGGCCGCCGTCGCCCTCGGCGTCGGCATCGGATTCCAGAACATTGTTCGAAGCCATGTCCCGATCCTATGCCGGGAAGTGTGACGGAGCCGACATCGCGTTAAGCCGGGTAACGCCGTCGGGCATCATGCTCAGGGAGTCTATTCAGCGCAGAGCCCTTCAATCAGCCCAGATCCTCCAGTCAGCCCAGGTCAAGGCGCATCAGCACGCGCGGGAAGCCGTTGAGCACGGAGTCGGTGTCGGCAGCCTTGGTGAAGCCTGCCGCCTCGAAGAGCTTGCGTGTGCCAACGTAGGCCATGGTTAGGTCCACCTTCTGGCCCTGGTTGTCCACTGGATAACCCTCGATGGCTGGCGCGCCGTAGGAGCGGGCAAAGTCGACGGCGCCCTGCAGCAGCCGGTGGGAGATTCCCTTGCCGCGGTACCCCGGCCGGACCCGGATGCACCACACAGACCAGACGTCCAGATCGTCCACGTGGGGGATGCGGCGGTTGCGGGCAAAGCTGGTATCGGCGCGCGGGTGGACACCTGCCCACCCAACTACCTCCCCGCCGTCGTACGCCAGAACGCCGGGCGGCGGATCCTCCGTAAGCAGTTCCCGGACCAGGTCCCCGCGCTCTGTGCCCCGAAGCTCGACGTTCTGTTTGGAGGGGATGCGGTAGCTCAGGCACCAGCACACCGTCGCGTCCGGCCGCTTGGGCCCCACCACCGCTTTCACGTCCTCAAACTGCGTCGCCGGCCGAACTTCGATCGCCATGCCGCCACCCTGCCACCAGCCCCAAGCGGAGGCAAGCGCCAGCCACCCAACTGTGTAGCAGCACAGGGCGTTCTCAGCGCTGGGAACCCCCTGAAGTGCTACTTGGTTTTCGTTCTGGGATGATTCGAGAAAACTTTTGGATCCGGCCGCATCTGGCGCCTGATCGGCCCTTTATTGTCGGACCCCCTTGGCAGACTGTGTTCATGGAAGGCTTCGGGAATTCGGCACTGACAGCAGGGGCGCCGCGCGGCGTTGTTCTGCTGGCTGCTGGGGTTCCTGGCGCCCTTTGCCACGTCCCTGACGCCGCGGTTCTCGACGCCGATCCGTATTACGGGTTGCCTTATGACGATGATCTGGACGCCGTGTATCCGGCCTCGTTGCCGGAGGACCCGTTTCCTGAGGTCCTGTTTGCGGAGCGTCCGTTCGACGGGGACCTCTTTGACGACGGCGGTCCCTCCGGCGCCGTTACCCCCCGGCACGCTGTGGCCGGTGCACCTCCAACAACCTCCGGCTGGCTTCTTCCGGCAGCTGACCTCACGGCCGACAACGCCGGGCTGATCGACCAGGTCCGCGCGTACGAGAACGTCAAGTGCTGGGCCGCCGGGCAACAGGCAAGGCTTTCCGTCACCTTCGAGGCCCGGCTCCGGCAGGAATCCACCGACAGACCGGTCCTGGACGCCGAGGAGGACCTGGGCAAAGACCGCACCAAAGACCGGGGCAAAGACCGCGGCCCGGGCGCGGCCGAGCAGATCGCGCTGGCCCGGGGCGAGTCCCCGAACCGCGGGCAGAGGCTCCTCGGCACGGCCAAAGCCCTGGTGCAGATGCCCCACACCCGGGCCGCCCTGGAGACCGGGCAGCTGAACGAAGAACGCGTCACGCACTTCGTGAAAGAGACCGCCTGCCTGAGCCCGGCCGACCGGGCCGCCGTTGATGAGGAACTCGCCGCCGACACCGGAACCTTCACCGGCGCCGGAACCCGGGCCGTCATCGCCGCTGTCCGCGCCGCCGCCATCCGGCGCGACCCCCGCTCCGTCGCCCAACGCGCCAGCCACGCCGTCTCCGAACGGAGAGTCAGCCTGCGCCCCGCACCGGACTGCATGACCTACCTGACAGCCCTGCTGCCCGTCCACGAAGGCGTCACCGTGTACGCGGCGCTGACCCGTCACGCCGATACCCTCCACGCCGCAGGAGACCCACGCTCCCGCGACCAGATCAAGGCCGACACCCTGGTCGAAAGGACCACCGGCACCCCCGGCGGCATCACCGGCATCGAACTCAACCTCATCATCACCGACCACACCCTCCTCCAAGGCGACTCCGAACCCGCCCGGATCCCCGGCTACGGCATCATCCCCGGCTACTTCGCCCGCAACCTGCTAACCCAAGGGCAAGAAGAGCCGGGTCGCGGGCCAAAAGCCCCGGACGCGGCAGCCGAGGTCGATCCAACCAGCCTGCAAGAACTCACGACCTGGGTCCGGCGGCTCTACACCGCACCCGGCACCGGCGACCTCGTCGCCATGGACTCGAAACGTCGCCTGTTCCCGCCCAAGCTGCGCCGCTTCATCCACCTCCGCGACGACACCTGCCGCACACCATACTGCGACGCCCCCATCCGCCACCACGACCACATCATCCCCTGGCACAACGACGGCCCCACCACCGTCGCCAACGGCGCCGGACTCTGCGAAGCCTGCAACCACACCAAAGAACTCCCCGGCTGGAAAGCCCAACCCAGACCAGGACCCCGGCACACCATCGAAATCACCACACCCACCGGCCACACCTACCAATCCACAGCGCCGCCACTCCCGGGTAGCAGGCTGCGCACAGTCGCACAGCCGGGAATCAGTGAAGCTGGAACCGGGCAGCACTCCTCGCGCAGTCCCTAACGCAGGCCGTTGCTGTGCGCCAGGGCGATCGCCTCGGTGCGCGACGTCGCGCCGAGCTTGCGGTAGATGTTGCGGAGGTGGAACTTCACCGTATTCTCGCTGACGTGCAGCATGGCCGCGATGGCGCGGTTGCGCTGCCCGGCGGCCAGCAGCTGCAGCACCTCGAGTTCGCGGTCGCCCAGGTTCCATGCGCCGACGTCGGGCAGTTTGCGCTCCGGCGGGTCCAACGGAAGGGTGACGGCGACGTCGGCCCCCCAACCCTTCATCAGGTCAATCGTCATCCGGCCGTCCAGGACTTCCACCCGTTGCACTAGCCGGACGATGCTGGGGGCCTCGCGCGAAAGATTGCCCTGGCCGTCGTCGCGGACGTTGATAAGGAGGTTCTCGCCGTCGCAATCCCATTGGGTGCGGATGCGGCGCACGTCCGGCTGCTCAACCATGGCGAGCACCAGGCCCCTGACGATGGCCCGGGCAGCGTGCGCCACTTCCCCGGGAAGGGCCCGGCCGTTGACCGGGGGCTCGATGAACTGCACGTCGATGCCGCTGAAATGCATCAGCGGGCGGAGATCCTCGCGGAGGCGCTGGAATGCCGTGGCAACAGGTTCCTCAACGAGTTCCGTGGTGCGGTCGTTGACCGTCCGCAGTTCCACCAACGCCTTGGCGGCCAAATCGGTGGCGGACTTCCGTGCCGCCTCGTCGGCGAGCGAGGGAGCCCGCAGCGCCGCAAGCAGGGTCTCCAGCGTTGTGGAGTGCCGGTCCACCAGCTCTGCCGTGACCCTGACCCGTTCGGCTGACGCCGCCCGGGACTCGATAAGGTACGACGGCGGTGCATCCGCCACCTTTTCGCGGATACGCTCGGCTGCGAGGTTCCACAGATAGCGGACCAGCCACGGCACCGCAGTCTCCTGCCCGGCAGGCTCAGCACCGCTACCGCCGGTGACCGGCCGGGGATCGACCAGGACCAGCAGCGCATTCGTCGGCGAGGGGAGGGCGAGGACCGGATGTTCCCGCCCGCCGATCGGCGCCTGGCCCTGCCACTTTTCGTCTCCCGACAGCGTCGCCTTGATGGCGTCCAGTTCGGCGATGGAAACCTGGCTGATCACGGCTTCGTCGCCGGACTTCTTCTGCGGCCGGCCCGTGCAGTCTTCGGTGAAGATCACGAGGGCGGTGCTGTGCAAGTAGGGGAGGATGGCTTCGTGCAGCCGCTGGGCAATCTCGGCCAGTGGTGCGGAGGAGAGGGACGCAATCGCCTCCAGCAGAGGCTTCACACCTTCGGCGGTGCCGGGCGTCAGGGAAAGAGCAGTGGCGGTGACTGACACCTGTCCATTGTATAAAAATCTGCGGTGCCGCCTATCCCTTTGGGTGGGAAAGACTGTCCGATTATGTCGTGGCGCCCACCCGCCTGGCCTTCGAGGATGGAACCAGGGAAAAACCAATCCTGAAAGACCTCACGAACAAAGGAAAGAATCATGAAGCTCCAAGTTGCCATCGACCTCCTGACCACCGAAGCTGCCCTCGAGCTGGCCGGCAAGGTTGCCGAGCACGTTGACATCATCGAACTGGGCACCCCGCTGATCAAGGCAGAAGGCCTCTCCGTCATCACCGCCGTGAAGAACGCGCACCCGGACAAGGTTGTCTTCGCTGACCTGAAGACCATGGACGCCGGCGAGCTCGAAGCTGACATCGCCTTCAAGGCCGGCGCCGACCTCGTCACCGTGCTCGGTTCTGCCGATGACTCCACCATCGCCGGTGCGGTCAAGGCAGCCCAGGCCCACAACAAGGGTGTTGTCGTTGACCTGATCGGCATCGCTGACAAGGTCACCCGTGCCAAGGAAGTCCGCGCCCTGGGTGCGAAGTTCGTTGAGATGCACGCCGGCCTGGACGAGCAGGCCAAGCCGGGCTTTGACCTGAACGGTCTGCTCAAGGCCGGTGCCGAAGCCCGCGTTCCGTTCTCCGTGGCCGGCGGCGTGAAGCTCGCCACCATCGGTGACGTGCAGAAAGCCGGCGCCGACGTCGCCGTCGCCGGCGGCGCCATCTACGGTGCAGCCGACCCCGCACTGGCCGCCAAGGAACTCCGCGCAGCCATCGTCTAGGTCTTTCCTGACTCGAAATTCGACGGCTTCAAAGCCGACGGCGGCACCCGCCGCCGGGGCGGTCCGCACCGACAGGTGCGGGCCGCCCTCGGTGTTTAGGCGGTTGTTCCGGAACGGGCCCGGCTACGAGCAAGAATCCCCGTCTGAATCGACACCGGGCAGGGATTTGAGGACCACCTCCGTAGTCGCGCCGTTTGGTGACTGGCCGGAGGCCTGGCCCCGCGCCCCCATATCGGCGGCAGCCTCCACCCCGGCCTCGGCCGACGGGTTCTGCTGCGTCCGGGTCTGCGCCGTCGTTTCCTGCGCAGACGTGTTCCTGTTGCGGTGGGTGGTCCTGTGTTCCCCGCGGCTGTGGTGGTCCGGGGAGGCAGTTGACACCAGGATCACAGCGTCGTCGGAGATCAGTTGCCTCGCCTGCCCCTGCGCGGTGAGCGTTCCACCGCCGGCCGTCCCCAGGATGATGGCTATGGCCGCCACAACGGCGGCATTACGCGTACGTGTTTTCATGTTGGCCTCTTCCGGACCGGGCGGCCTGCAACTCCGGCGCCGACGCCTGGAAAAAGAGGCCCTTTCTCGAAAGTTACGCCCGCTGGGCTAAGACAAAAAGCCCGCGGGCCAGATTAAGAGCGAACTCACAGTTTGGCTCCAGGCAGCGAACCGGTGCGATTCTCCCGCAACCGGCCGAGTGCGGACCGGGGACTTCTAGTGGCGCCCCTCCAGCGGATCGGTCTCACCGGTCCAGGCGGCCCAGTCCCGGGGGTCCACCGAGGGCCTGCCCAGCAGGTACCCCTGGCCTCTGGCGATTCCCAGTTTTACGACGGCGGCGAGTTCCTCGGGGCTTTCGATGCCCTCCGCGGACAGTGTGGCACCGGTTTGCTCGGCCAGTGCGAAGACGAAGGGAGGCGCAGCCGGCTGGTCTGCCGAGGCCACGGCGCCGGCGAGGAAGTCGCGGTCGACCTTGATGACGTCGGGGAGCAGGTGCAGAATCTGCTTCGCCGAGGTGGCGGCCGGACCGGAGCCGTCCACGGCGAGGCGCACGCCGTGCTGGCGCAGGGGGCTCAGGACTGCGGCGAGGCCCGCCAGTTCCCGGTCGGCGATGTCGCCCATGATTTCGATGACCATCCGGTCCGGGTCGACCGTCCCTCCCAGCATCAGCGCCTGAACGCGGGGGTCGGCACATGCCGTGGGGCTCAGGTTGAACGACGCATAAAGGTGGGGCGGAATCTCACCTGCGGCGGAAAGGGCGAGGTGCAGGGCCGCGATTTCCAAGTCCGGCCCGAGCCCCATGGCCGCCGCTCCGCGGAACCAGACGTCTGCGCTGGTCCCCTCATGGCTGACGAACCGCGCCAGCGCCTCAACCCCGATCACTGCTCCGCCGGGCAGTTGCCTGATGGGCTGGAAGGCTGTCAGCAGCATCCTCTTTCCCGGTGCGGCCGGGGTGTGCTCGGGAGAATCCTCCGCTGAATCCTCATGTGAGGAGGCGGGGACGTTCCTGGTGCTGATCAGGTGGTGCAGCAGTGCCTGTTCGGGGTCATCCATGTGGGTTGCCAGCAGATCGAGCAACTGCTCCCTGGCCCAGGCCTTCTGCGGATCGGAGTCCGCCAGCACATCGCTGATGATCTCCAGCACCTGACGCCGGAGAGTTTCTCCGTCCACGTTGCGGAACAGTTCCGGTGTATGTTCACCGTCCTGAGGCGACTCGTCCATGGCCTTCACACTACTCCTCGGTAGTTGCTGCCGCGATTGAGGCGGCACTGGTTCCGTAGGGCCGCCGGGTTCACAGCCTCCTGACAGTTTCCGAACAGCGGTGAACTAACCTGCTGCCGGATCTTTGATGAAGGGGCTAGGACAGATGCCCTTCCGTTCAAAAGCCGCATCGCGGCCGATCAAGGAGACAGCATGTCACGAACCAAACGAATCACCCTCGGAATCACCGCCGGCGCCCTGGCGCTGGGCGCCGGCCTGGGGGTTACCGGAATGGCCTCAGCCGCCACTACCCCGAGCCCCAGCGCAACGTCGAGTACCTCGACGGACAGCACTGCATCCACTGACGGCTTCCGGGGCCACAAGGGCGACCGAGGCCAGATCGCGGCAGACCTTGCCGCCAAGCTGGGTGTCGACCAAACGAAGGTGAGCGACGCAATCCAAGCGTTCCGCGAGGCCAATAAGCCGACGACGACACCGACCGAGGGCACCAGGCCTGACCGCACCGCCCAGGATGCAGCCCTGGCCAAGTCCCTCGCAAAGGCACTCGGCGTGGACGAAGCCAAGGTCACCGCGGCCCTGACGGAAATCCGCACGGCTGAGCAGGCCGAACGCGCTGCCGCGCTAAAGACCAGGCTGGACACGGCCGTCAAGGACGGCACCCTCACCCAGGCCGAAGCCGACGCCGTCACGAAGGCCGTCGAGAAAGGCGTGATCGGAGGCGGCGGCCACTAGCAAACCCAGGAACTGCATTCACCCCATGAATAGCATTCACCCATGACAGTGGAATCCCCCGGGAAGGTCCGGGGGATTCCCCGTTTTCTCAGATCCTGCCGTTTGTTACCACCGCCAGTGCCCGGTCCAGCAGACCCAGCCGGTCGGCCTTCTGGACGGCCATCAGGCGGTCGCCCACGTCGAGCTTGCGGTAGATGTGTTCGAGGTGCTTTTGGGCTGTCCGCGGCGAGATATTGAAATGATGGCCCAGCGACGTGGCGGTCAGCCCCTGGCCGAGCAGCCCCAAAATGGCCAGTTCCCGCTGGGTGAGCCCCGGCCCGTCTGCTGACGAGTCTTCCGAGGCCCAGGCGAGCTGCCGGTACAAGCCGGTCAGGACCGGTTGAAGTGCCATGGCCAGGGTGAGCTCATCCTGGTCGAACTCCCGGTCAGGCCTCGCCAGCAGGTAGGCGCGGTGGACCGGACCATCCAGGAGCAGTGGAATGGCCAATTGGTAGTTGATTCCCATCGGCCTGGCCAGATCCTGCCACTCGGACTGCATGCGCCGGCCAGCCACCTGGCTGGGAACCCGGGCAAGTGACTGGGGACCGGAAAGTCCTGTGACGGCGTACCAGCGCAGGAGCGGTTGCCAAGTGGCATCGGGAATGCGCGGGCCCGGCGGCAGCTTGGGGAGATAATCGCCGGGCCAGCAGCCCTCCATGTGGTCAACCCAGTCCGGCCCAACACTGCTGCGGCTGCAGCATGCGGCGTTGAACGAAGCGGTGAGCCGCTTCGAGATGTCCTCTTCCGGATTGGGGTGGGCCGCAAATGGGTGCTGCAGGAATTCCCCGACAAATTCCAGCCACTCCCGATATAACGCCTCATTCCGCGCCACGCCTGTATTCTAGCAATTAAGGTCGCGGCTCGCGCTGTTCTTATATTGAATGCTGGAATGACAATTGGTGATGATCACTTTGCAGAACTTGCTGACTGATTGTCGGCAAGCGGCATTTGCATAAAGACCATACGCAAAAGTGCGTACAGCCCTCCATTTATCGCGCTTTCTATAATGAGCCCACCGGCAAAAGGCACCGCTCCGTCCAGTCGGTCAGGGACGTGGAAGCCCTCGCCCGCCGCGGTTCCCGGGCAACGCCTGGGACGACATCGCACCACTATTTCATGCCCTCGCCAAGATGGGAATTTTCTCATGAAACTCCAATTGAGCTCTGTGGTTCCACGGGGCAATCTACGGAATAATCGTCCCTGTTCGAAGAATACGCATCTTCGACCATTTTCTGCGGCTGCAGCATTGTTGCTCACGGCCACTTTTTCTTTAACTGCCGTTCCGGCCCGGGCCGCCACAATTACCCTTGGGCCCACCGCCGACGCGGTCGTGAAAAGTGCGACACCCGGCACCAATTACGGCACGGCAACCGGCCTGAAGGCCGATAACAGCCCTGTGGAGATGTCGTTCCTGAAATTCGTCGTCACGGGTACCGGGGGCACGGTCACGGCCGCCAAGCTGCGGCTCTTCGTGGCTGACCCCTCGCCCTCTGGCGGACAGTTCCGCCACGTGCCTGACAACAGCTGGGCTGAGAGCTCCGTGACCTGGTCGAACGCCCCTGCCGCAAGCAGCACCAACATTGCCTCCGTGGGAGCCGTCAGCACCGGCACCTGGGTGGAAGTGGATGTCTTCAGCCTGGTCAAGGGCGACGGAACCTACTCATTGCGCATCAGCAGCACGAACTCCGATGGCGTTATCTACAACTCAAAGGAATTCAGCGACGCCGCCCGCCGGCCGCAGCTGGTCCTCACCACCGGCTCCACGCCTCCGCCGCCCCCGCCACCGCCGCCGAGCACCAACCCCTGCGGAACAACGGCCGCTCCGCCAGCGACCTATGACCACGTCATCTGGATCATCTTCGAGAACAAGAGGTACTCCCAGGTCATCGGCAGCCCGAGCGCACCGTACATGACCCAGACAGCCCAAAAGTGCGCCAGCCTGACCAACTGGAGCGACGCCGGGTCCGCGTTCCCTTCGCTGCCCAGCTATCTGGCAATGACATCCGGAAGCAACCAGGGCGTGACGTCGGACAGCAGCCCGGGGAGCCTTCCGCCCATCACCGCCGACAATCTCTTCCGCCAGGTCCGGGCACGCGGGCTGACCCAGAAGAGCTATCAGGAGGACATGCCGTCGAACTGCAGGCTGACTGATTCAGGCCTTTACGCGGTGCGGCACAATCCGGAGGCGTACTACCAGGGGACCGGCGACAGGGCCGCATGCGCAGCGAACAACGTCCCGCTCGGGACCACAACGTCCGGGAATCTGTTCAACGACCTGACGAACAACACGCTGCCCGGCTTCTCGCTCATCACTCCGAATGTCTGCAACGACACTCATGACTGCAGCATCACCACCGGCGACACATGGCTTTCGAGGTGGCTGCCGGTGATCCTGGCGAGCCAAAGCTACAAGGCCGGACGTACCGCCGTCGTTGTTCTGTATGACGAGGACACGCCCATTCCCAACTTTGTGGTGGCACCATCCATCATTCCGGGGACGGTCGTTACGGGTGCCTACAGCCACTACTCGCTGCTGCGCGCAACGGAGGAGATGTTGGGCATTACCAACCTCCTGCTGAATGCCGCAACCGCGCCTAGCCTTCGGCAACCGCTGAACCTCTAGTCCGCCAGTGGTTCAGCCCCGGTCCATGTTCACGGTCCAGGTGCCGCCGGTGTTGACCGAGGAGCACCGGAATTCCGTGGCCGCGGGCTTGCCGGCCGTGGGGTCAGCGTAGGAGCCGGTGGTTTGGTAGCTGCCGGTCTTCGCCCCGGCGGTGGACTTGGTGCCGGGCCGGACCTCGGCGGTGGGGTGCTTCTCGGTCACGCGCATTTCGCACACCGTGTTGGCCTCGTCCAAGAGCTCCGCGGCCGCTGGTTTCGCAGCCTCCTTAGTGGGGGAAGCGGAAGCCGGGGGAGCGGAGCTCGGCGCCTCAGTGGGGGTAGCGGCCGCCGCAGATGGCGGGGAAGCAGTGGCGGTCTGCCGGTCCGCCCGGGGTGCCGGCGCGGAAACGGCGATGGCCACACCCACCAGAATGGCCGCCACGGCAGCAAGGAGGATAAAAAGCAGACGACGCCGGGACGCGCCTTGAGGGGTGGGTGCAACGGACACGGCGTGCCTCTTTCGAAACGCTGGTCAGGCCTGGAAGTGGCAGGTACCTGGCCCTGCGGTCACCCTCATTGGCGGCGGACGTTTCTGGCAGAATAGCCGCCCGGGTGGCCGCCAACAAGGGCATGTGGCGGCCGCGCGAAAGTCCTACAGCACCTTGCGGATGGTTTCCTCGAAGCTCGTGACGTGGTGCAGCGCCAGCTCGCCCGCCTTGTCCGCGTCCCCTTCGGCCACGGCCCGGAGCAGGTCCACGTGCTCGCCGATGTGCCCGCTCACCGACGGGACCTTGTCCAGCACCAGGCACCAGATGCGCGTGGCGAGGTTGTCGTAGCGGATCAGGGTGTCCTCGAGGTGCGGGTTGGCCGCGGCGCGGTAGATTAGCCGGTGCACCGTCAGGTCGTAGCGCATGAGCTCCCGCGACTGCGCGGGGGTGGGGGCCAGCTCCGAGATGGCCTTGGCAACGTCCAGCAGTTCCTCGCGCATGGCGGCGTTGGCCCGCTTGGCGGCCCGGCGCGCGGCGAGCGGCTCAAGCAGTTCGCGGATTTCCGAGACGTCGGCCAGTTCGGTGAAGTCCACGGTGGTGGCGAATGTTCCCCGGCGCGGGTAGGACACCACCAGGTGGTCCACCTCCAGCCGCTTGATGGCCTCACGCACGGGCGTGCGGCCGAACCCGAGTTCGGCCGCCAGCTGGCCGTCATTGATGGGATCGCCAGGGCGGATGTCCAGCATGATCAGCTTGTCGCGCAGTTGCCGGTACGCGGCCTCGGCCTGGGATAGCGTTTCGTCCTCGGCGGGCGGCATGGCGGGAAGGGCATTCACAGCGGGACTCCGTTCATGGGCTCCAAGCGGAAGCGAAGTGCCATTTTGCTTCCTGGTATTGACTCTGTTGTGAGCTCAATCATACCATTGACCTCACACTGATATATCAGTCCCAAGCTAAGTGGTATTTCATAAGGAGTATTCGTGGTTGAGCAGTTGAACGACCGACTTTCCGCAGTCGATCCCGAGATCCAGCAGGCCGTCGCACGCGAGTTGGACCGCCAGCAGTCCACGCTGGAAATGATCGCCTCGGAGAACTTCGCTCCTGCGGCCGTCATGGAGGCACAGGGTTCGGTCCTCACCAACAAGTACGCCGAGGGCTACCCGGGTAAGCGCTACTACGGTGGCTGCGAGCACGTCGACGTCGTCGAGCAGCTGGCCATCGACCGCGTGAAGGCACTGTTCGGCGCCGAGTTCGCCAACGTCCAGCCGCACTCCGGCGCGCAGGCCAACGCCGCCGCCATGTTCGCCCTGCTGAACCCGGGTGACACCATCCTCGGTCTTTCCCTGGCACACGGCGGTCACCTCACCCACGGCATGAAGATCAACTTCTCGGGCAAGCTGTACAACGTGGTCCCGTACCACGTGCGCGAATCGGACCTCCGGGTGGACATGGCCGAGGTGGAAGCCCTGGCCCTCGAGCACAAGCCCAAGCTCATCGTGGCCGGCTGGTCCGCCTACTCCCGCCAGCTCGACTTCGCTGAGTTCCGCCGGATCGCCGACCTCGTTGGCGCCTACCTGATGGTGGACATGGCCCACTTCGCCGGCCTCGTCGCCGCGGGCCTGCATCCCAACCCGGTGCCGTACGCCGACGTCGTCACCACCACCACGCACAAGACCCTCGGCGGCCCCCGCGGCGGCGTTATCCTCGCCAAGGAGCAGTACGCCAAGAAGATCAACAGCGCCGTCTTCCCCGGCCAGCAGGGCGGCCCGCTGGAGCACGTCATTGCCGCCAAGGCCGTGGCCTTCAAGCTCGCCGCAACCGAGGGCTTCAAGGAACGCCAGAATCGCGTCCTGGAAGGCGCCAAGCTGCTGGCCGAACGCTTCCTGCAGCCCGACGTCGAAGCCGCCGGCATCACCGTGGTCAACGGCGGGACCGATGTCCACCTGGTCCTCGTCGACCTGCGGAACTCCGAACTGGACGGCCAGCAGGCAGAAGACGTGCTGCACCGCATCGGCATCACCGTCAACCGCAACGCCGTCCCGTTCGACCCCCGCCCGCCGATGGTCTCCTCCGGCCTCCGGATCGGCACCCCCGCGCTGGCCACCCGCGGCTTCGGCGCCGCCGCATTCACCGAGGTCGCCGACATCATCGCCACGGCCCTCACCAGCGCTGCAGGCACCGGAACGCTCGACGACGGCACCGCCGTCGAACTCCGCGCCCGCGTCACCGCGCTCGCCGAGCAGTTCCCCCTGTACCCCCAGCTCAGCGGCGCCACCGAGATTGCCGCCTTTGAAAACGACATGATTGGAGCAGGCCAGTGAGCACGCACCACCTTCCGGAACACCCGGAGTTCCTGTGGCACAACCCCGAGCCCAAGTCCTCCTATGACGCCGTGATCGTCGGCGGCGGCGGGCACGGCCTGGCCACCGCGTATTACCTGGCCAAGAACCACGGCATGACCAACATCGCCGTCCTGGAAAAGGGCTGGCTGGCCGGCGGCAACATGGCCCGGAACACCACGATCATCCGTTCCAACTACCTCTGGGACGAGAGCGCCGCTATCTACGAGCACGCCCTGAAGCTGTGGGAGATCCTGCCCGAGGAGCTGGAGTACGACTTCCTCTTCAGCCAGCGCGGCGTGATGAACCTGGCCCACACCCTGGGCGACGTGCGCGAAAGCATCCGCCGCGTGGGCGCCAACAAGCTCAACGGTGTGGACGCCGAATGGCTGGACCCGCAGCAGGTCAAGGAACTCTGCCCCATCCTGAACATCAGCGACAACATCCGCTACCCGGTCATGGGCGCCACCTACCAGCCGCGCGCCGGCATCGCCAAGCACGACCACGTCGCCTGGGCTTTCGCCCGCAAGTGCGACGAGCTGGGCGTGGACATCATCCAGAACTGCGAAGTCACCGGCTTCGTCAAGGACGGCAACCGCGTGGTGGGCGTCAAGACCAACCGCGGCACCATCAACACCGAAAAGGTGGGCCTCTGCGCCGCCGGCCACAGCTCGGTCCTGGCGGAAATGGCCGGCTTCCGGCTCCCCATCCAGTCCCACCCGCTGCAGGCACTGGTCTCCGAGCTGCACGAGCCGGTCCATCCGACCGTCGTTATGTCCAACCACGTCCACGTGTACGTCTCCCAGGCGCACAAGGGCGAACTGGTCATGGGCGCCGGCGTCGACTCCTACAACGGCTACGGCCAGCGCGGCTCCTTCCACGTGATCGAGCACCAGATGGCCGCCGCCGTCGAACTGTTCCCGATCTTTGCCCGCGCACACGTGCTCCGCACCTGGGGCGGCATCGTGGACACCACCCTGGACGCCTCGCCGATCGTGGGCACCACCCCCGTGGACAACATGTTCGTCAACTGCGGCTGGGGCACCGGCGGCTTCAAGGGCACGCCGGCTGCCGGCCTGACCTTCGCGCACACCATCGCCACCGGCGAACCGCACAAGCTGAACAAGCCGTTCGCCCTGGAACGCTTCGAAACCGGTGCCCTGATCGACGAACACGGCGCCGCCGCCGTCGCCCACTAGCCACGGTCCACAAGAAAGAAGACGCACATGCTGCTTATCTCCTGCCCCAACTGCGGCCCGCGGGACGAAACCGAGTTCCACTACGGCGGCCAGGCCCACGTGCCCTACCCCGAGAACCCCAACGACCTCACCGACCGGGAATGGGCCGAGTACCTGTTCTACCGCGAGAACACCAAGGGCACCTTCGCCGAACGGTGGGTGCACAGCACCGGCTGCCGGCAGTGGTTCAACATGCTCCGCGACACGGTCACCTACGACATCCAGGCCGTCTACCCGATGGGGGTGCCGCGGCCCGCCGCGCCCGTCCCACCTGCAGCTGACACCGGCACCGCAAGCACCGGCGCCGCCAGCACCACCCCCCTCAGCCCCAGCACCGCCCCGGAAGGAGCGACCAAGTGACCTCCCAGAACGCGCGCCTCAGCACCGGCGGCCGCATCGACCGCAGCATCTCCTGGCGCTTCACCGTGGACGGCGAGGAATTCACCGGACACCCGGGCGACACCCTGGCCTCCGCGCTGCTGGCCAACGGCCGAGTCGCCGCCGGCAACTCGCTGTACGAGGACCGTGCCCGCGGCATCCTAGCGGCCGGCACGGAAGAGCCCAACGCCCTGGTCCGGATCGAAGCACGGTTCCCCGGCGACGTCGCCGAGTCCATGCTCCCCGCCACCACCGTTTCCCTCGTGGACGGCCTGAAGGCCGGCTACCTGAACGGCCTCGGCAAGCTGGACCCGGCCGATGACCGCGCGGAGTACGACAAGAAGTACGTCCACACCGACATCCTCGTCATCGGCGGCGGCCCCGCCGGCCTGGCCGCGGCCCGCGAAGCTGTCCGCAGCGGGGCCCGCGTCATCCTGATGGACGACCAGCCCGAACTCGGCGGCTCCCTGCTGTCCGGATCCACCGCCCCCGAACTGGCCGAAAGCATCGAGGGCAAGCCCGCCCTGGAATGGGTTGCCGACGTCGAGGCGGAGCTCGTCTCCGGCGCCGAAAGCACCGTGCTGAACCGCACCACCGCGTTCGGCGCCTACGACGCCAACTACGTCATCGCGGTCCAGAACCGCACCGACCACCTCTCCAGCCCGGCCGCCGCCGGCGTCTCCCGCCAGCGTATTTGGCACATCCGTGCCAGCCAGGTTGTGCTGGCCCCCGGCGCCCACGAGCGTCCGCTGGTGTTCGAGAACAACGACCGCCCGGGCATCATGCTCGCCTCGGCTGTCCGCAGCTACCTGAACCGCTACGCCGTGGCCGCCGGCCAGCGCGTGGTCATCAGCACCACCAACGACAGCGCGTACGCCCTGGCCGCGGACCTGCGCGCCGCGGGCATCAAGCTCGCAGCCGTCGTCGACGCCCGCTCCAGCCTCACGCCGGTGGCTGCCGCCGCCGTCGAGGCAGGCACCCGGGTGCTCATCGGCAGCGCGGTGGCCAACACCGCAGCCGACTCGGACGGACGGCTGAACAGCGTCACCGTCCGCAGCATTAACGACGACGGCGAACTCACTTCGGGCGTCGAAGAGATCGCCGCCGACCTGCTGGCAGTGTCCGGCGGCTGGAGCCCGCTGGTCCACCTGCACTCGCAGCGCCAGGGCAAGCTGCGCTGGGACGAGGACCTGGCCGCCTTCGTGCCGGCCACCGTGGTCCCGAACCAGCAGACCATCGGCTCCGGCCGCGGCAGCTTCGAACTGGCTGACTGCCTCGCCGAGGGCGTCTCGGCCGGCGCTTCGGCGGCCATCGCCGCCGGCTTCGAGTCCGCCGTCGAGCCCTCCGCCCTGGGGGAGCCGAGGGCTTCCGCCCCGACCCGGCAGCTGTGGCTGGTCCCCGGCCAGACCGGAACCCCGGACGACTGGCACAACCACTTCGTCGACTTCCAGCGTGACCAGTCCGTGGCCGACGTCCTGCGCTCCACCGGCGCCGGCATGCGGTCCGTGGAGCACGTCAAGCGCTACACCTCGATCAGCACCGCCAACGACCAGGGCAAGACCTCCGGCGTGAACGCCATCGGCGTCATCGCCGCGGCACTCCGCCAGGCCGGCGAGGCCTCCCGGGGCATCGGCGACATCGGCACCACCACCTACCGTGCGCCGTTCACCCCCGTGGCCTTCGCAGCACTGGCCGGACGCCAGCGCGGCGAGCTGTTCGACCCCGCCCGCGTCACCTCGATCCACCCGTGGCACGTTGCCCAGGGCGCGCTGTTCGAGGACGTCGGACAGTGGAAGCGGCCTTGGTACTACCCGCAGAACGGCGAGGACATGGACGAGGCCGTACTCCGCGAGTGCGCCGCCGTCCGCGACTCCGTGGGCTTCATGGACGCCACCACCCTCGGCAAGATCGAGATCCGCGGCAAGGACGCCGGTGAATTCCTGAACCGCATCTACACCAACGCGTTCAAGAAGCTCGCCCCGGGTTCCGCCCGGTACGGCGTCATGTGCCTCTCGGACGGCATGATCTTCGACGACGGCGTGACCCTGCGCCTGGACGAAGAGACCTACTTCATGACCACCACCACCGGCGGCGCCGCCAAGGTGCTGGACTGGCTGGAGGAATGGCTGCAGACCGAATGGCCGGAACTCGACGTGCACTGCACCTCGGTGACCGAACAGTGGAGCACGATCGCCGTCGTCGGACCCAAGTCCCGCGACGTCATCGCCAAGGTCGCCCCGGAACTGGCCGCCAACGGCGGCCTGTCCGCCGAGGCGTTCCCGTTCATGACCTTCCGCGAAACCACCCTCGCGTCCGGCGTGCAGGCCCGCATCTGCCGGATCTCGTTCTCCGGTGAACTGGCCTACGAAATCAACGTGCCGTCCTGGTACGGGCTGAACACCTGGGAATCCGTGGCCGCGGCCGGTGCCGAGTTCAACATCACCCCCTACGGCACCGAGACCATGCACGTGCTGCGCGCCGAGAAGGGCTACCCGATCGTCGGACAGGACACCGACGGCACGGTAACCCCGCAGGATGCCGGCATGGAGTGGATCGTTTCCAAGGCCAAGGACTTCATCGGCAAGCGCTCCTACTCCCGGGTGGACCAGCAGCGCGACGACCGCAAGCACCTGGTCAGCGTCCTGCCGGTGGATGGCTCGCTGAGGCTTCCGGAAGGAACCCAGCTGGTGGAGAAGGGCATCCCGGCGAACCCCGCCTACGGCCCGGTCCCGATGCAGGGCTTCGTGACCTCCAGTTACCACAGCGCTGCCCTGGGCCGTTCGTTCGGCCTGGCCCTCATCAAGAACGGCCGCAACCGGATCGGCGAGACCCTGGTGGCCGCCGCCGGCAACCAGCTCGTCGACGTAGTCGTGGCAGAAACCGTACTGTTTGACCCCGAAGGGACCCGCAAAGATGGCTAACACCGCAGCCTTCACAGGCATCAATGGACTCCGGGAAATCCGCCGCAGCCCAGCCTCACACCTGGCCGAAGCATTCGAGACCGGGTCCGTGCAGGGAACAGTCACCCTCAAAGAGGGCCCGTTCCAGACCATGGCCGGCGTCCGCGTGGACACCAGCTCCGAGGCCGGCACCCGGATCGCCTCCGTCACCGGCGGCCTGCCGGAGCGTTGCGGCGAGGTCCGCGGCACGGAACGCGTTAGCGTCCTGTGGCTCGGCCCGCAGGAGTTCCTCATCGTGGCACCGGAAGACGCCCACGACTCCCTCGGCGGGGACCTGATCGGCTCCCTCAAGTCCGCCCTGGGCGACGCTCCGGGCCAGGTGGTGGACCTGTCCGCCAACCGCACCACGTTCGAGCTGTCCGGGCCGCGGGCCCGCTCGGTGCTGGAAAAGGGCTGCGCCCTGGACCTGCACCCCCGCACCCTCAAGGCCGGCACCGCCCTGAACACCGAGGTCGGCAACATCCCGGTGGTCCTGTTCAAGACCGGCGAGGAAAGCTTCCGGCTCTTCCCCCGCGCCTCGTTCGCCGACTACCTGGGCCGCTGGCTGCTGGACGCCATGAGGGAGTTCGCTTCCCCCGAGGTGCCCTGATGGCGCTTAGCGCCCTGGACCTGTTTTCCGTTGGCATCGGGCCGTCGTCGTCACACACGGTCGGCCCGATGCGGGCGGCAAAGCAGTTTGCCGACGGACTCAAGGGCGGCGGGCTGCTGAGCGCCACCACCCGGGTCCAGGCAGAGCTCTTCGGCTCCCTCGGCGCCACCGGCCGTGGCCACGGCTCCGACAAGGCCGTGGTGTTGGGACTGCAGGGCCTGGAACCGGAAACCGTTGACACCTCCACCGCCGACGACCAGGTGGCAGCCGCCGCCCTTGACGCCGAGCTGCGGATCGGCGGGGACCACCGGGTGGACTTCAACTGGGACGAGGACGTGGTGCTGCACCGGCGCAAGTCGCTCCCGGCCCACCCCAACGGCATGACCTTCCGCGCCCTGGACCACGCCGGCACGGTGCTGAGCGAACGGAGCTTCTACTCCATCGGCGGCGGCTTCGTCGTTGACGGCGATGCCGACGCCGGCGCCAAGGTGGTGGCGGACGAAACCCCGCTGCCGTACCCCTTCAGCACGGCAAACGAGCTGCTGGAGATCTGCAAGCGCGAAAGCATGTCGATCTCCGACGTCATGCTCGCCAACGAACTGGCATGGCGCAGCGAGGCGGAACTCCGCGAGGAACTGCTGAAGCTGTGGGCCGTCATGCGCGAATGCGTGGACAACGGCTGCTCCGCCGAAGGCATCCTCCCCGGAGGGCTGAAGGTGAAGCGGCGCGCGCCGCAGCTCTTCCAGACCCTGTCCAGAGATTCCGCCAGCACCGATCCGCTGCGGGCCATGGAGTGGGTGAACCTCTTCGCGCTGGCCGTCAACGAGGAGAACGCGGCCGGCGGCCGCATCGTCACCGCCCCCACCAACGGGGCGGCCGGCATCGTGCCGGCGGTCCTCCACTACTACGTCAAGTTTGTTCCCGGAGCGGACGACGACGGTGTGGTGCGCTTCCTCCTGGCGGCGGCCGCCGTCGGGATTCTGTTCAAGATCAACGCCTCCATCTCCGGTGCGGAGGTGGGCTGCCAGGGCGAGGTGGGCTCGGCCTGCTCCATGGCCGCGGCCGGGCTTTGCGAGGTGCTGGGCGGCACGCCCGAACAGGTGGAGAACGCCGCCGAGGTGGGGATCGAACACAACCTGGGCCTGACATGCGACCCCGTGGGCGGCCTGGTGCAGATCCCGTGCATCGAGCGGAACGCGATCGCCAGCGTCAAGGCGATCAACGCCGCGCGGCTGGCCCTGCACGGGGACGGCAGCCACAAGGTCTCGCTGGACAAGGCCATCAAGACCATGCGCGAGACCGGCGCCGACATGAAAACCAAGTACAAGGAAACCTCTCGAGGAGGCCTCGCTGTGAATGTAATTGAGTGCTGAACGATGACTGCTATTCAGACTGAGAACCGCGCCTCCGGGCAGGCGGGCAACGGCGTCGAGCACGTGCTGACCCTGGACTGCCCCGAGGGCCCGGGCATTGTGCACGCCGTTTCCGGCTTCCTGCTGGAATACGGCTGCGACATCATCGACAACAAGCAGTTCGGCGACCGCTCCGAGGGCCACTTCTTCATGCGCGTGCACTTCGCGTCCGACGGCAACGAGTCCACGCTGGAGCAGCTGCGCGCCGGGTTCACCCCGGTGGCGGAGAAGTACAACATGAAGTGGCGGTTGGAACGGAACGGGTCCCGCCGCAAGGTGCTGATCATGGTCTCCAAGTTCGGCCACTGCCTCAACGACCTGCTGTTCCGGGCCCGCGTGGGCGAACTGCCCATCGAGGTGGTGGGCGTGGTGTCCAACCACACCGACCACCAGGCCCTTGTGGACTGGCACGGCATCCCGTTCTTCCACATCCCGGTCACCGCGGCCACCAAGCCTGAAGCGGAGGCGCGGCTCCTGGAAATCGTGGACGAGCTCGACGTCGAGCTGGTGGTGCTGGCCCGCTACATGCAGGTCCTCAGCGACGACCTCGCGCGGAAGCTGGACGGCAAGGCGATCAACATCCACCACTCGTTCCTGCCGTCGTTCAAGGGCGCCAAGCCGTACCACCAGGCCTACGCCCGCGGCGTGAAGACCGTCGGCGCCACCGCGCACTACGTGAACGCGGAACTCGACGAGGGCCCGATCATCGCGCAGCAGGTGGTGGAGGTGGACCACACCTTCGGCCCCGAGGACCTGGTTGCCGCCGGCCGCGACACCGAGTGCAAGGCGCTCAGCAACGCCGTCCGCTGGCACTGCGAAGGCCGCATCATCCTCAACGGCAACCGCACGGTGGTCCTGAAGTAACGGTGGTTCTGAAGTAGGGGGGGATCCTCTCTCACTACCTGCCGCTTAAACCGAAACGCTCCTGCAGTAATTGCAGGAGCGTTTCGGTTTAAGTTGCGTTAAGTGAGAGAGGG
The DNA here is from genome assembly GCF_046536215.2 of Arthrobacter globiformis. GTDB lineage: Bacteria > Actinomycetota > Actinomycetes > Actinomycetales > Micrococcaceae > Arthrobacter > Arthrobacter globiformis_E. The sequence continues at coordinate 3,628,340 of NZ_CM143421.1, forward strand.
TTGGGGGGAACGTTGCGTTAAGTGAGAGAGCGTCGGGGATCAGACGCCGAGCTGTTCGCGGAGCGCCTGGACATGGCCCTGCGCCTTGACCTGGTACTGGGCCAGCGTGACCTTGCCCTCGGGATCCAGCACCACGGTGGAACGGACGATGCCCTCGTGCACCTCGCCGTCGATGAGCTTCTCGCCCCAGGCGCCGTAGGCAAGGGCCACGGCGTGGTCCTCGTCAGCCAGCAGCGGGAAGGTCAAGCCGAAGTCGCCCGTGAAGTTCGCCAGCTTCTCCGGCGCGTCGGGGGAGATGCCCAGAACGGCGTAGCCGGAGCCCTGGAAGGACGCCAGGTTGTCGCGGAAGTCGCAGGCCTCGGTGGTGCAGCCGGGGGTGGCGGCCTCGGGGTAGAAGTACACGATGACGTTCTTGCCGCGGTAGTCGGCCAGCGCGGTCTGCTTGCCTTCTGCGTCCTGCAGGGTGAAGTCCGGCGCCTGGGTTCCGGGCTGGAGCTTGGTGGTCAGTTTGGGGCTCATGGCATTCCTTCTGATGGATCTGGGTCGAGCGAAAATCTGGTCAAGCACAATGACTGATCGGACTGATATGGATAACAGCAGCCCTAGATACTGTATTCCGCTGGGCCTCGCACGGTGGCTGCGGGTCCGCAGATGAAGCGGTAGCCGCCGCCGCGGACCGTGGCGATCGCGTGCCGGCCGCCGCGCAGCTTCCGCCGCACCCGCCCCACGTAGACGTCGATGGAACGGGTCGCGGCGCCGGGGCTGTCGAACGACTCCAGGAACAGCCGCAGCTCCTCCCGGTCAACGGTCCGCGAGCAGTGCTCCACCAGGTAGCGCAGGAGTTTGAACTCGACGCCGGTCAGCGGCACCCGCTCGCCGTCCAGCAGCACCTCGGACTGGGCCAGGTCCACGGCCACGCGGCTCACGTGGCCGGCCGACGGCGGCACGGGAGTTCCGCCGTCGGGCGCACCAGGGGCCTCCCCCTCCCCTGGGGGCGTGCCCGGGTGCGTCCCGGCGGCGGAAGTTGCAGCTCCGGCGGCGGGCCAGCGGACTTCCGCCTCCGGAGCAAATTGAAGGGCCCGCGCCAGCACCAGCTCGGCGGCCCGGGCCAGGACCTCGGGATCGATGTCCTGGCCTTCGGGCGGGGCTACCCAGACGGCCAGGCCGTGGGCCTTGGCGAAACTACGGGCCGACGTGCCGCGCGGTGAATGGGCATGCACAGCCACCGCGCGGCCCTCAGATGCCGCCGCGGCGGATCAGCTTGCCGCCGGGGGTCTGGCCGTCCACCACGTTGCCGCGCAGGTACGTCCGGCGGACCACGCCGGAGAGTGCCTTGCCGTCGTACGGGGTGATGGGGTTCTTGTGCTTGAGCTTGGAGACGTCCACCACGAAGGCCTCGTCCTGGGCGAAGACGGAGAAGTCGGCGTCGTAGCCCAGGGCCAGCTGGCCCTTGTTGGAGAGGCGGGCCAGGGCGGCCGGCTTCTCGGCCATCCACGACACCACCTGCTCCAGCGGGATGCCGCGGTGCCGGGCCTCGGTCCAGATCAGGGACAGGCCCAGCTGCAGCGAGGAGACGCCGCCCCACGCCACGGCGAAGTCACCGTTTTCCAGGTCCTTCAGGTCCAGCGTGGAGGGGGAGTGGTCCGAGACGATGCAGTCGATGGTGCCGTCCTGCAGGCCCTGCCAGAGGAGCTCGCGGTTGGAGGCCTCGCGGATGGGCGGGCAGCACTTGTACGCGGTGGCGCCGTCGGGGATTTCCTCGGCCATGAGCGTGAGGTAGTGCGGGCAGGTTTCCACGGTGAGGTGCACGCCGTCGCGCTTTGCCGACGCGATCATGGGCAGCGCGTCCGACGACGAGAGGTGCAGGATGTGGGCGCGGGCACCGGTCCAGCGGGCACGTTCGATCACCTCGGCGATGGCCTTGTTCTCGGCGCCGCGGGGGCGGGAGGCCAGGAAGGTGGAGTAGTGGGCGCCGCCGGGGTGGGGTGCGTGGTCGATGGCGTGCGAGTCCTCGGCGTGCACGATCATGAGCGAGTCGAAGGACTTCAGCTCGCGCATGTCCTCCTCCATCTCGTCCGCCTCCAGGTGCGGGAACTCGTCCACGCCGGAGTGCAGCAGGAAGCACTTGAAGCCGAAGACGCCCTCGTCGTGCAGCGGGCGCAGGTCGGCCTTGTTGCCGGGGATGGCGCCGCCCCAGAATCCGACGTCCACGAACGCCTGGTCCTCGGCCACCTCGCGCTTGAGCTTGAGGCCGTCCACGTTGGTAGTGGGCGGGATGGAGTTCAGCGGCATGTCGATGATGGTGGTGACACCGCCGGCGGCCGCGGCGCGGGTGGCGGAGGCGAAGCCCTCCCACTCGGTGCGGCCGGGCTCGTTGACGTGGACGTGGGTGTCCACCAGGCCCGGGATCAGGGTTTCGTCGTCGGCGAGTTCGATGACCTCGGCGCCCTGGAGGCCGTTTCCGAGCGGTTCCAGGGCCACGATCTTGCCGCCGCGTACGCCCACTTCACGGGCCGCGATCCCGGCGGTGGTGAGGATGCGCCGGCCCCGGATGACCAGGTCAAAGCGTTCTTCAGACATTCAGGGGCTCCTTCGTGTAAGCGCTGTCGGTCAGGTGCACACCGATGTGCTGACCCAATTCCTCAAGCAGGCGTCCTGCTTCGGCTATACATATCTCTACATTGCTCTCCATCGCCGTCAGGGGGTAGACCTGCCGGAAACCCGACCCACGCTGCTGTTCGGCTGACAGCGTGGTGCGGCCGCAGACGGCGAGCACGGGCAGCCCGGCTCCGGCCGCCGCGCGGGCAACGCCCATGGGCGTCTTGCCCAGCAGGCTCTGTTCGTCAAGGCTGCCTTCGCCGGTGATCACCAGGTCAGCGCCGGCCAGCCGTTCAGCGAGCCGGGTGAATTCAAGCACGACGTCGATGCCCGGACGGCGTGATGCCGCCAGTGCCGCGATGGCGGCATAGCCCACACCGCCGGCCGCTCCGGCGCCCGATGCGTTGGCGGCCTTGACGGCCCGGGGGCCGATCTCCGCGGCGAGGACCTGGACGAAGTTGGCGAGGGCGGCGTCCAGTTCGCCGACGTCGGCGGGGGTGGCGCCCTTCTGCGGTCCGAAGATGGCCGCGGCACCTTCCGGCCCGAGGAGCGGGTTGTCGACGTCGCTCGCGAGGACGAAGCGGGATTCCTCCAGCCGGGTGTCGAAGCCGGAGAAGTCGATGGTGGCAAGGTCAGCGAGGGCGGCGCCGCCGAGCGGGAGTTCGTTGCCGGCGGCGTCGAGCAGCCGGGCGCCGAGGCCCTGCAGCACGCCCGCGCCGCCGTCGGTGTTGGCGCTGCCGCCGACGCCGAGGATGATCTGCCGGCAGCCGGCGTCGAGCGCAGCGCGGATGAGTTCCCCGGTGCCCAGGCTGCTGGCAGTCCGGGCGGAAGCGGAACCCGGCCGCCCGCCGTCGTGCCTGGACACGGCGGAGGGCGGCAGGACGGCGAGGCCGGAGGCGGCGGCCATTTCGATCACGGCCTCCCGGCCGCGGACCGCGAACTCCGCCGTCAGCGGCTGCCCGGTGGGGCCGCTGACCACGGCGCGGCGGCGGGTGAAGCCGGAGCCGACGGCGGCGTCGAGGGTGCCCTCGCCGCCGTCGGCCACGGGAATCCGCAGTACCTCAAGGGTTTCGGGGCGGCCCGCTGTGGCGGAGCGCAACCCTGTTTCAAGGTGCCGGGCGACGTCCGGGGCGGAGAGTGAGCCCTTGAACTTGTCCGGCGCGATCACGATGCGCATTGCTTAGTCCTGCAGTGCCAGGATGGCGGTGGGGGCGTCGGCGGCGGTTGCGGCCAGTTCCTCGAACTCGTTCACGGCGTTGATTTCCAGGCCCATGGAGATGTTGGTGACCTTCTCCAGGATCACTTCAACCACCACGGGAACCTGGAACTCGCCCATCAGTGCCTTGGCCTTGTCGAACGCGGCCGGCATGTCCTCGGGGCTGGTCACGCGGATGGCCTTGCAGCCCAGGCCCTCGGCGACCTTGAGGTGGTCCACGCCGTAGCCCTCGGTCTCGGGGGAGTTGATGTTGTCGAAGCCCAGGGACACGTGGTAATCCATGTTGAACCCGCGCTGGGACTGGCGGATCAGGCCCAGGTAGGAGTTGTTCACCACCACGTGGATGTACGGCAGGTTGAACTGTGCGCCCACGGCCAGTTCCTCGATCATGAACTGGAAGTCGTAGTCGCCGGACAGTGCCACCACGTTCTCGCCCGGCTTGCCGCGAACGACGCCGAGGGCGGCCGGGGCGGTCCAGCCCAGCGGGCCTGCCTGGCCGGCGTTGATCCACTTGCGGGCGCCGAACACGTGCAGCATCTGGGCGCCGGCGATCTGGGACAGGCCGATGGTGGACACGTAGGTGGTGTCCTTGCCGAAGGCCTTGTTCATCTCCTCGTACACGCGCTGCGGCTTCATCGGCACGTTGTCGAAGTGGGTCTTGCGGTGCAGGGTGGCCTTGCGCTCGGCGCACTCGGCAACCCAGCCCTTGTAGTCCGGCAGGGTTCCGGCAGCGGCGCGTTCGCGGGCGATTTCCAGCAGGCCGTCCAGGGCGGCGCCGGCGTCGGAGGCGATGCCGAAGTCCGGGGAGAACACGCGGCCGATCTGGGTGGGCTCGATGTCGATGTGCACGAACTTGCGGCCGGCCGTGTAGGTGTCCAGGCCGCCGGTGTGGCGGTTGGCCCAGCGGTTGCCGATGCCGATCACGAAGTCGCTGCGCAGGAAGGACTCGTTGCCGTAGCGGTGTGACGTCTGCAGGCCCACCATGCCGGCCATCAGTGCGTGGTCATCCGGGATGGCGCCCCAGCCCATCAGGGTGGGGATCACGGGAACGTTCAGCAGCTCTGCCAGCTCAACCAGCTGCGCGGAGGCGCCGGCGTTGATGATGCCGCCGCCGGCCACGATCAGCGGGCGCTCGCCTGCCGTCAGCATGTCCAGGGCCTTTTCCAGCTGCTTGCGGGAGGCCTTGGGCTTTTCAACGGGCAGCGGCTCGTAGGTGTCGATGTCGAATTCGATCTCGGCCATCTGCACGTCGATCGGCAGGTCCAGCAGGACCGGGCCGGGGCGGCCGGAGCGCATCAGCTGGAAGGCCTTCTGGAAGGCGCCGGGCACCTGGCCGGGCTCCAGGATGGTCATGGCCATCTTGGTGACCGGCTTGGCGATGGACTCGATGTCCACGGCCTGGAAGTCTTCCTTGTGCAGCTTGGCCACGGGGGCCTGGCCGGTGATGCAGAGCATCGGGATGGAGTCGGCCCACGCGGCGTACAGGCCGGTGATCATGTCGGTGCCGGCGGGGCCGGAGGTGCCGATGCAGATGCCGATGTTGCCGTCCGCTGCGCGGGAGTAGCCGTCGGCCATGTGGCTGGCGCCTTCAACGTGGCGGGCCAGGGTGTGGCGGATGCCGCCGTGGGCCCGCATGGCGGAGTAGAACGGGTTGATCGCCGCGCCCGGCAGGCCGAACGCCTCGGTGGCGCCCTCCTTTTCCAGGATGGCGATGGCAGCGTCTACGGTGCGCATCTTGGTCATGGTGTGCTCCTAAAAAGTCTGTTTTTGGGTGTGCTGCAGGAACCCCGCGACTTTTGCGGGGCAAGTTTGGTGGGTGCCGCCGTCGTACTTCCCGACGGCGGGTGGTGAGTTTTTGTCCAGATAATGGCCGCTAAGTGCCATTAGGGCCGATTATCTGGACAAAAACTCTTTACTTTCGGCCGGAGAGCTGGAGGACCTGCTTGAAGAGTCCCGAGTGGTCAAGGCCGCCGTCGCCCTGGTTGACGGTGGCGGCGACGAGCTGGGCGACGACGGCGCCGAGCGGGATGGAGACGTTGGCTTCGCGGGCGGCCGAGGTGACGATGCCCAGGTCCTTGTGGTGCAGGGCGAGGCGGAAGCCGGGGTCGAAGTTGCGGTCGAGCATCTTCTGGCCCTTCTGGTCGAGGACCTTGGAGCCGGCCAGGCCGCCGCCGAGGACCTTGAGGGCGGCGTCGGTGTCCACGCCGTAGGCCTCGAGGAAGGCGATGGCCTCGCCGAGGACCTCGATGTTGACGGCGACGATCAGCTGGTTGGCAGCCTTGACGGTCTGGCCGGAGCCGGAGGGGCCGACGTGGACGATGGTCTTGCCGACGGCGTTCAGGACGTCCTGGGCCGCCTCGAAGTCGGCCTTCTCGCCGCCGACCATGATGGACAGGACGGCGTCGATGGCGCCCTGTTCGCCGCCGGAGACCGGGGCGTCGAGGGGGCGGATGCCGGCTGCGGTGGCTTCTTCGGCGAGGCGCTTGGCGACGTCGGGGCGGATGCTGGACGCGTCGATCCACAGGGTGCCCTGTTTGGCGTTGGCGAAGACACCGTCGGCGCCGCTGACGACGCCTTCTACGTCGGGGGAGTCCGGCACCATGGTGATGACGACGTCGGCGTCCTTGACGGCGTCGGCGATGCTGGAGGCGCCCTTGCCGCCCTCGGAGACGAGCTTGTCGATCTTGTCCTGGCTGCGGTTGAAGCCGGTGACCGTGTGGCCGGCCTTGACGAGGTTGATGGCCATGGGCAGGCCCATGATTCCGAGTCCGATGACTGCAACGTTGCTCATGATGGTTCTCTTTCTGAAGTCTTTGTTTTCGCGGGTGGGAACTAGCTGGCGGCGTGCTCGCGGATCGCCCAGCTGAAGGCGGTTTCCTGCGGTTCCTTGTACTCGAGGCCGATGTAGCCGTCGTAGCCGAGTTCGCGGCTGCGGGCGATCCACTCGCCGAGGGGAAGCCCGCCGGTTCCGGGAGCCCCGCGGCCGGGGTTGTCGGCAATCTGGATGTGGCCGAAGTCCTTGGCGTGGTTTTCGATGACCGCGGCGACGTCGTCGCCGTTGACAGCCAGGTGGTAGAAGTCCGCGAGCAGCTTGATGTTCTGCGCACCGGATTCCGCCTTGACCCGGGCGATCACGTCGAGCGCGTCCTGGGCCTTGAGGAGCGGGTAGCGCGGGGCTCCGCTGACGGGTTCGAGGAGGACGGTGCCGCCGATCCGGGCCACGCCTTCGGCCGCGGCGGCCAGGTTCCTGGCTGCGAGTTCGTCCTGCTCCTCGGGGGTGGATTCCTCCTGGCGGTTGCCGTAGAGGGCGTTGAAGGCCTTGCAGCCGAGGCGCTCGGCGATGCCGGCAACGACGTCGATGTTGTCCTTGAATTCGCCCTCGCGGCCCACCCAGGAGACGAGTCCGCGGTCGCCGCCGGGCATGTTGCCGGCGTTGAAGTTCAGGCCGGAGAGCTGCACGCCGGCGTCGGTGATGGCACGCTCGAAAGCCGTGGTCTCGGCATCGGAAGGGACGGAGCTCTCGAAGGGCCACCAGAACTCGACGGCGTCAAAACCCGCGGCCTTCGCGGCTGCCGGGCGCTCGAGCAGGGGCAGCTCCGTCAGGAGGATGGAGCAGTTCACTGTGTACGTCATCGTAGGTCCTTCCGGGGAGGGGCTTTGATCTATCTTCCCTGCTTCTCGGTCTTTCTACCGTTTCCGCCTTGTGGAATTTAGATTCTGCTTTATGAAAAGTGTAGAGAAGGGGTGCCGGAGTAGTCAAGGGGAGCGGATTCTCGTCCTGGAAACGCAGGAAGGGCCGGCACCTGTGGTGCCGAGCCCTTCTGGATATTGATCTCCGTAGTTTTTGTTGCGGCCTACGCCCGTGCGGCGTCCACCAGCACGCCGTCGATCCGGGACAGCACTCCGGGCCAGCCGCTGCCCATGCCGTCGAAGGCCTGCTGGCCCATTGGGGTGTCCAGCTTGAAGCCGGCGTGCTCGAGGTGCAGGACCGTTCCGTCCTCAACGGTCTCGAGGGTCCACGTGACGGTGGTGTCCAGGGCGCCTTCGGCGAACAGGAAGCTGATGGCGGTGCCGGGGTCGACGCTGAGGACTTCGCACTGCTGGGTGCCCCACGCGCCCATGTCCAGCGTGAAGCGGTGGCCGACGGTCGGCGCAATGTCGCCCGGAGCCCACCAGCGTGCGAGCAGCTCGGGCGTCGTGAGCGCCGTCCAGACTACCGCGGGCGGGTGCGGAAAATGCCGCGTGAGGCGGATGGTGTTCTCGGTCATGATGGGTTCTCCTCGTTTGATAGATTGCTGTCCAGTAGGTTCCCCAGCGCATCAAGCCGCTGGTTCCAGTAGTGCTCGTAGTGCTTCAGCCAGCCGCCCGCCTCCGCCAGCCCGGCGGCCTGAAGGTGGTAGATCCGGCGCCTTCCCTGCCGCTCTTCCCGGACAAGCCCCGCTTCGCGAAGCACGGCGAGGTGTTCCGACGCCGTGGAGCGGCTCTGCTCGAGCAGTCCCGTGAGATCGCCCGCAGTCCGCGGCCCGTTGCGGAGCTCGTCGAGGATGGTGCGCCGTGACGGATTGGCCAGGGCGCCGAAGATGTCGGGAAGCACGACTGCAGGATATGTCGGAAATTTCCGAAATGATAGTCCGGGCTGCCCTAGGGCCGGACCGGTACGTGCAAATCTGCACCACTTTCGGGGCGGCCCGCGGCCCGTTCCCGCGGTATTCCGACGGCGGCTTCCGCCGTCGGGTGGCAAAGTGGTGCAGATTTGCCGGGACAGCAACGCGAAAGAGCTAAAAACCCCTGTTTCGCGGGGCTCCGGGCTCGTAAAATAAAGGTGGGGCCGACGGCAAGAGCCCTGGTGAGCGATCCTTACGAGCCCAGGGTGCCTTCCCAACCGCCGCCGGCCCTTATGCATGCCGCCGGGTTCCGATCCGGTCACGCTCCGGCAACAACTCTTCCCGCAAGATCACGCCCATGTGACCATTGGGCATGAGCGATGAACTTATGGCGGCGGCACCCTCCGGCGGTGGCGCTCCCCGCAACCGAACGGCCGGACTGATCCACTCCGAAGGCTCCGAGGCGACACGCAAGATGCGCGAGCAGGCCAAACGGCGCCGGGAAGCAGAAGCAAAGCTGCAGTTGCACCTGATGGAAACCCGCAACAAATCAGCCGGAACGCCGGACCCAGCACTCTAACTGCAGCGCACTCTAACCGCACAGCCCCGTTACACCCCCTGCGGCACATGCCCCTCCACAGCGACTGAACCCTGAAGAACCCGCGAGGGCAGCCGGTTAGGCGCGCCGAGGGCGCGGTAGTCCCAGCCGGCGGCGCGGTAGGCGTCGGCGTTGAGTGCGTGTCGGCCGTCCACGATGTTCCGCAGCTGTACCAGAGCGCCGAGTGCGGCGGGGTCGGCGTGGCGGAAGATGTCCCATTCGGTGAGGAGAGCCACGATCTCCGCGCCGGTCACCGCGGCTTCGAGGGTCTCCGCGTAGGTGAGGTCGGGGTATGCCAGGCGGGCGTTGTTCATGGCTTTGGGGTCGTAGACGGTGACTTTGGCGCCGGCCTGGTGGAGCATGCGGGCGACGTCGAGGGCGGGGGCGTCGCGGATGTCGTCGGAGTCGGGTTTGAAGGCTGCGCCGAGGACGGTGACGTGGACGCCGGTGAGGTCGCCGCACGCCATCTCGGTGATGAGGTCCACGGTGCGTTGGCGGCGGCGTTGGTTGATGGCGTCGACTTCCTGGAGGAACCCGACGGCCTGCCCGACTCCGAGTTCTTTGGCGCGGTGGGTGAAGGCGCGGATGTCCTTGGGCAGGCAGCCGCCGCCGAAGCCGAGGCCGGGCTTGAGGAAGCGGCCGCCGATGCGGGTGTCGTAGGAGAGGGCGGTGGCGAGTTGGTTGACGTCGGCGCCGGTGGCTTCGCAGACCTCGGCCATCGCGTTAATGTAGGAGATTTTGGTGGCCAGGAACGAGTTGGCGGCCGCCTTGACCAGTTCCGCGGTAGCAAGGTCCGTCACCACCACCGGGATGCCGTCCGCGATGAGGGGTGCGTAGCAGGCGGCCAGCCGGTCCCGGGCCCAGCCGGACGCCACACCGAACACCAGCCGGTCCGGATGCAGGGTGTCCTCCACCGCGTGTCCTTCCCGCAGGAACTCCGGGTTCCAGGCGAGCTCCGCCAGGGTGCCGGCCGGGGCGCCCCGCTGCAGGAACTCAGCGAGGACATCTGCCGTGCCGATCGGAACGGTGGACTTTCCCGCGACCAGGCAATGCCCGTGCAGATGCGGGGCCAGCCGGGCAAAGGCCGCGTGCACGAAGCGCAGGTCGGCGGCGGGAGAATCGGGCATCTGCGGGGTGCCGACGCACACGAAGTGGATGTCGGCACCGGCCGCGGCCGAGAAGTCAGTGGTGAACGTCAGCCTGCCGCTGTCCAGCATCCGGCGCAGCAGCCCGTCCAGTCCCGGTTCGAAAAACGGCAGCTGCCCGCCGGACAGCAAACGGATCTTGGCGTCGTCGACGTCGATCCCCACCACCCGGTGCCCCAGCAGCGCCATGCACACGGCCTGCGTGGTCCCGAGGTACCCGGTCCCGATAACCGACAGGGACAGTCCATCCGGTCCCCGGCTTGGGAAATTCAGCATTTCAGGTTCCAGTCTCCGCCTGTTCCGGCTGGCCCCGGCCCAGGCTCATCAGGTATCTCACCGCCCAGGATCCCCACGGCGGGCGGAAGGAGTACATGCAGGCCAGCCTGAGCCGGGCGGAGGCGGCGTACGCCTCGAACCGGTCCGGGCTGACGTGCAGGCGGCTGGCCGCGGACACGACGCCTGCGTGGGCGATGGCAAAACGCTGCCCGCTCAGGAGGTTCTGCCTCCGGCGCAGTTCCAGGTGCACATCCAGGTTGGCCAGGTCGAGGGCGGCCTCTGCCCGGCACGCCTCATCGAAATCCAGCAGCCCCGGCGTTCCGGCATCATCGGTGCCGAGTATCTGCTTGTCATGCAGGTCTCCGTGCGCCCACCCGAGGGGATCGGGGGGACCGGCCAGAAGAGCGGCCGTGACATCGTTGGCATGTGCCAGAAGCGCGGCGCGTCCCTGCTCTGCCTCGCTTATCCCTTCACTGTGGAGCAGCCAGTGGTCGATCCACCGCCGCAACTTGACCAGTTCCTCGTCGGCGTCGTGCAGGGGAAGCTGCTCCAGGCTGGCCCGGAAATCTGAGCTGCCGGCACGGGCAACAGTCTCCGTCCAGGCCAGCGACCAGTCAGCCCACATGCGGGCAAAGAACTCGTCCGGGACAGTGGCATGGTCATGGCCGAGCTCGTAGTACGGCCGCCCGGCCACCCGGCCGAGGACCAGGACATCCGGCCGGGCCGCGGTCATCAGCGGTGTCCTGAAGCGGCCGCCGGCCAGGGGTGCAGTGGCCAGCACATGGTTGATGATGGCCGCCTCCGACTGGTCCGGTCGGAACACCTTGATGTAGGTGTTTCCCGCACGGAGGACGGCCCGCTTATGGGCGCGGTGGACCACCGTTTCACCCTTGGACGACTCGTAGGCCAGCGCGGGAAGCTTGGAGTCGTCCGCGTCTACCGGGACAAACCGGCCTTCGCGGAAGAACCCGCCCCGCACTCCGGGATGGCCGGGCGACTGCACCTCCAGGACGTACCGGCCTGCCGCCACGCCGGGCCACGAACGGCTCACGAGCCACTCTTTTCCTGCAGGGTCGGTCACCCTGCGGGGGACGGGCGGATGCCAGGTCATGGGATCAGCTCCCTTACCCGCCGCAGATGCCAGGACATGTCCTCGGCCCAGTCCGGGGACCTGTCGCGGAAGGGGTCAACGCTGCTGTTGAAGAGCCGGAAGGCCGCCCAGACATTCACTCCGGGTTGCGTGAACCGGCCGCCGGCCTGGCGGTAGCCTTCGGTGAGCCGTGCCGTCTTGGGGCCACCGGCAAGGCCACCTGCGGTGCCGCCGGCAGGTGCGCCCCCGGATGCCGGCAGCGCCATCTCTTCCGCCGCGGCGAATGACCCCAGGTCAGCCTCGGCCGTCCCGGCATGTGCCCGGTCGAAGTCGATGAGGCGCACCTCCGAGCCTCCCACCAGCACCTGGTCGGGGGAGAAGTCGCCGTGGACCAGGGCTTTGGACCCTGCGCCGTCCGGCAGGAGGGAGCCGAGTTCAGCCTCGATGCGCCGGGCCGGATCCTCGAGTGCGGGCACCAGGGAGGCGACCATGCTGCGCGTCGCCCGCAGCTGCTCAGTGACGCCGGCCGCCTGCAACCCCCGCGCCGGAATGCCGTGCAGCCTGGCCAGCGCTTCCCCGGCAGCGAAGGCGCCGGAATCGTCGTCGAGCCCTGCAAGGTCACCGCCGCCCCACGCGACGCAGGCACTGACGCCGTGTTCCAGGCATTCCGCGTCCCCCAGCTGGGGGAGGAACGGCACACCGTGGCGCTCGAGCCGGTCCAGGAAGTGGGCTTGCTGCGCGGTGCCGGCGGGCTTGGCGGCGGTTTTGATAACGACGGCGGTGTCCGCGTTTTGCGCGACGAGCACCAGGCGCCGCTCGGGTTTGTAGCGTAGCACGCTGCCGCCGAGCAGGCCGGCGGCGGCGCCGGGGTGAAGTCCCAGCCGTTCGGCGCCGTGCTCGCGCAGCCAGGCGAGATTCTTGTGCAGGGCCCAGTCGTCCTCCACGCCGCCTACCCCCACCAGCGTCTCCGGGTGCAACGGGTCGGGCCTGAGGACGCGCATGTTCCCGCCGCGGGACCGCGACGTGCTTTCGCGGCGCAGCAGTTTGGTGGACGGCGCGGCCAGGGTATAGGCCCAGCCATAGTCGAAGCTGCCGTTGCGGATCCTGCGGAACGCCACCAGCAGCGAGGTGCCGGGCTTGTAGCGGACGCGGGTCACGCGGACTGTTTCGCCGAGCAGCCCGGACAGGCGGGTATTGTCCAGCAGCCAGGGAAGGCCGGGCAGTGCGGCGTCGCGGCTGGCCAGCGACCGGTCAGGGTTGCCGGGCTCGGAGGGCGAGTCGTTCACGGCACCCCCTGTTGAAGTTCAGTGCCGGTCTGATGATCAGCCGTCGCCGCGGGGTCCGGTGCCTCGTCCTCGATCCAGCGCGCAAAGCGGGAGCCGGGGTCCCGGAGCAGTTCATCGGGACGGCCTTCTTCGGTGATGCGGCCGTGCTCCAGCCAGATGACGCGGTCGCAGGAGCGGGCGGAGTGGGCGTCGTGGGTGATGGTGATGGAGGTGCGTTCGCGGGTCAGGGCGGCGAGGGCCTGGAGGACGGAGTTCCGCGACACCGGGTCCAGCCCGGCGGTGGCCTCGTCCAGGATGACGATGGGCGCCTGCCGGAGGATGGCGCGGGCGATGGCGATGCGTTGCCGCTGCCCGCCGGAGAGATCCTTCGCGGCTTCCCCGAGCACGGTGTCGTACCCGTTGGGCAGGGCACGGATGAAGCCGTCCGCCTGGGCCAGGGCGGCGGCCTGCTCGATGTCAGCGTCCGTGGCGTCCAGTCGGCCGAAGCGGATGTTGTCGCGAACGGAGGACCCGAAGAGCACGGAGTCCTGGAGCAGGATGGACACGTGCGAGCGGACGGAGGCGATGGTGAGGTCGCGCAGGTCCTCACCGCCGACCCGGACGGTCCCGGTGCTGGGGTCGATCATCCGCAGGATCAGTGAAGCCAGGGTGGATTTGCCGGCGCCGGACGGGCCGAGGATGGCAACGTGCTCGCCGGCCGGAATCGTGAGGCTGATCCCATGGAGCACGGTTCCTTCGCCGTGGCCGGCGGAGACGTTGTCCAGCACGATGTCCGGGGCGGTGGACCGGAGGGACCTGGCGTGGGGTTTTTCGGGCAGGTCCGTTTGCGCCTCAAGCAGATCCGCGACACGCTCGCCGGAGGCGGTGGCCCGGGCGATCCGGCCAATCTGTTTCGCCACGTCCTTCAGCGGTTTCATCCCGGTCTTGAGGTACATCAGGAAGATCACCAGGTCGCCGGGGGTGATCGCGTGTTCCAGCACGCGCCAGCCGCCGCCGGCCAGGACAACCGCCGTGGCGACGCCGATCAGCACGTCGGTGCGCCGCTCCAGACCCGCCGCCAGCCGCAGCGCCGCGACGCCCGTTCCCAGGGTTGCCTGGTTGCTGCTGCGGAAGCCCGTGCTGATGGTGTCCTCAAGCCCGTAGGCCTGCACCTCGCGGATGGCACCCAAGGTCTGTGCCGCCGTCGTGGCCAGATGTCCCTCCCCTTTGCGGGAGTTGCCCGCCGCCGCCGTGATCGGACCTGAGCTCGCACGGGACAGAAGCACGAAGGCGCCGCCGGCCAGAACCACCACCAACGAGAGCAGCGGATCCAGCCAGAGCAGGATGCCGATCATCGCCACCAAGGTGGCCATGTTGCCCATGAGGGGCAGCCCCGCGGTGATGGCCACGTCCTGCAGCCGGGACACGTCGCCCACCAGTCGCTGCACCGTGTCCCCGGTGGGCGCCCGGGTGTGGTGGCGCATGGAGAGGCTCTGCACATGGCGGAAGGCCCGTGCCCTCAGGTCTGCGGCCACCCTCGAACCGATGAGGGCGAAGCAGACGGCGGACCAGTAGTTGGAGATGGCGCGGCCGATGCTGATGGCCACCACCGCCGCTCCGCACAGGATGAGCGTCTGCACGCTGGCGTCCATGGAGGGGCCGGGTTTGTGGAGTGTGGCGCCCAGCGAGCGGGACACGGCGTCCACCACCAGCTTGAGGGGCCACGGTTCCACGAGACGGAAGGCCACGTCGAACGCCAGCCCGACGAATCCGCCCACCATGAGGCGGCGGTGGCCCTGGAGATGAGGGCGCACGCACCGCAGTGTGCGCCGCAACCCGGACTCCGGCTGGGCCGGCCGGGCGGAGCGGGCAGCGTGGCCAGGGCGGGCGCTCATCACGCCACCTCCTGGCGACGCGGCAGGGCCGCGGTGATGCGGGACAGCACGCCGTCCCAGCTGTAGAGTCCGACGGCGGCCGCCCTCGCCTGCGTGCCCAGCCGGTCCCGCAGCGCGGTGTCAGCACCGAGGCGAAGCAGCGCGGCAGCGAAAGCCGACGCATCGCCGGGCGGAACGAGCAGGCCGGTGCGCCCGTCTTCCAGGATCGACGGTATCTGGCCCACCGCCGTCGCCACGATCGGCATGCCGGCGGCAAGATACTCGTAGACCTTCAGCGGCGAAAAGTAGTCGTCCCGGCCGGGCACGGGCTGCGGGTACGGGGCAGCGGCGGCATCGCATTCATGCAGCAGCCCGGGCACAGAATCCGGAGGCACCGCACCGGTGAACTCCGCATCCACGCCCAGCCCGGCTGCCGCCCGTTCCAGATCCTGCCTGCCGGGGCCGTCGCCAATAATCTTCACGGCCCATCGCCCGTCAGCACCCGCCCCGGCGTTGGCCAGCGCCACCGCCGTTAGCAGGGCGGGGACACCGTGCCAGGGTTTCAGGGTGCCGACGAACCCCACGGTGAACCGGCGCGGGTGGCGGCGGCCGCGCGGCCGGGGCCCGATCCGTTCCGTGTTCACGCCGTTCGGCGCCAGCAGCGTTTTGGCACCCGGCACCCTGTCCTCCACCCACCGCACCACGGGCTCCGAGACAGAGGCGACGGCGTCCGCGGCCAGGGCGTTGCGGTGCAGCACGGCCTCGGCCAGGCTGCGGTCAAACAGCTGCCGGTACCGCTGCTGCTCCTCGATCAGGGGCGAATTGACCTCCAGGACGGACGGGACACGGAGGGTGCCGGTGACCGTGGCCAGCGCCTCGCTGAACAGGGAATAGCGTTCGTAGATCACATCGCAGCCGTCGCTGACCACCGCCGCGGCCAGGGCCGCGGCCGCCTCCCCGATGGCCCGCTCCCGCTCCTCCCCGGGAGCCGGATCCGCACCGGGAGCGGGTGCTGCCCCGGAAACAGGCCCTGCCCCGGCGGCCGCGGAAACGCGGCGTGGCGGGATTTCGACGACGGGAAGCCCGGCCAGGTCCGCCGGCCGGTCCGTCCCGGCGCGGGTGCAGTAGACCGTGACATCGGCCCCGGCCCGGCGCCAGGCCCGGACAATCTCCTGCACGTGCACCGAGGAGCCCTTGGTGCCGAAGACGGGGACGCCGGGGTCGGCGCACACATAGGCGACGCGCATCAGGCCGCCCTCCTTGCGTCCAGCGACAGGGCCCGCAGTGCCATTGCCTGCCGCCGCACGTCGTAGTCCTTCTCGATAAGGGCGCGCGCGTGGCGGGCCAGTGCCACCCGGTCTGTGGCCGGGGAGCTGATGCGGCGGATTGCCTGGGCGAGCAGGTGGGGCTGGCCGGGCCGCGTCAGGATTCCGGTGTGCCCGTTCCGGACCGCCTCCGGGATCCCGGTCACCGCCGTCGAGATGCAGGGGACGCCGGCGGCCATGGCCTCCAGTAGGACGGTGGGCATCCCGTCGGCGTTGCCGTCCGAGCCCACCACGCAGGGCGCGATGAACGCATCGGCCGAGTCCAGCAGCTCGTGCACCTGGTCCTGGGTCTGCGGCCCGAGCAGCTGCACGTTCCGGTCCAGCCCGAGCTCTTCGATGGTGCACTGCAGCCGGTCGGCCAGCACGCCCGTGCCGGCGATCCGCAGGTCCAGCGGGAAACCCTGGGAGACCAGCTCCGCGGCGGCCGGCAGCAAATGCTGGAATCCTTTCTTCTCCACGAGCCGTCCCACGGCGGCCACCCGCACGGTGGGGCCGACCGGGCGCGGGTCCCGGTAGGGGAAGCGGTCCAATTCCAGGCCGTTTCGCACGAGGTGGAGGCGGGAGGTGACGTCCGGGAAGCGGCGCCGCAGAAAGCGCAGGTTGTACTCGCTGATGGTCACTGAGTGGTGGGCCTGGGCGAACTTGGTCCGGAGGTCGTCGTCGAGGGTCTCAACGAAAATATCCACCGCGTGGGCCGTGAAGGAGTAGGGAATGCCGGTGATGGCCGAGGCCAGCCTCGCCACGGTGGTGGGGATCGATGCGAAGTGAACGTGCAAGTGCCGGATGTTCCGGTGCTGCAGGGCGACGGCGAGGTTGATGGCCTGAAGGGCATCGTTGGTGTCCATGGTGGCCAGTTCCGCGAACACCCGGGACACAGCCGGGGCGAGCCCGGCTGCTTCCGCGGCGCGGAAGGTCTCCCAGACGCGCTCGGCACTTTTGGGGCGGACGATATAGGTCACGGGCGCCTTGACGCGCGCCAGTTCGGGATGGAAGCGCTGGTCGTTGCACGGGCGCAGGGAATAGATTTCGATCCTGTCCCCGGCGGCCTCGCGGGCCAGGATCTCCGAGACAATGAACGTCTCCGAGAACCGCGGGTACATCTTCAGGATGTAGGCGGTGGCGGGCTCAGACTGCAGCATGGGCCGCACCTTCCCGGACTCCCGCGGCGGACGCCGGCGACGCGGCGGGGCCTGGCGACGCGGGGTGGGGCGGGTTCGGGGCACCGGCCTGGAGCAGAACGGGCTGCAGCAGTTCGGCGGCCAGCTGCGGGGCGCGGACCAGCCCGTTGAGCCGCGCCCGCCTCCTGTCCACCCTCTTGCCCAGCCGCCGGGAGAGCCAGCCGGAGAGGATCCCGGGCGTGAGCGAGCCGATCTCGTGGTAGTCCAGATACCCGGCGGAGGCCAGGGAAGCGGCCCTGATGCGCTGCTCGGACCGCGGATGCGTGCGCGGCACAATGAGGGCGGGGACGTCGGTGCTCATGATCTCGCAAACGGTGTTGTAGCCGCCCATGGACACAATGGCGCCCGCGGCGCGCAGGTGGAGCACCATGTCATCGAGCCGCTCGACAATCCTGACGCCGCCGGGTGCCCGCCGCCGCAGGTCAGCGAGCTGCTCGGCCGGCATCTGGGGTCCGGCCACGACCAGGTGCTCTGTGCCCGGCGGCAGTTCCGCAGCCGATGCCAGGGCTGCCAGCGTGTGCCCGTCGGCGCCGCCGCCAACGGTGGTCAGGACATAGGGGCCGGGCATGGTGACTGTCCCCGGACCCGCCGGCCTTCCGGCTGCGAGGTACCCGGTGTACCGGATCAGCCCCTGCATGGAGGGCGGAATTTCCCCCGCGGCCACGGGGTCGTGCACTGCGGGGTCGCCGTAGACCCAGATGGCGTCAAACAGGTCATTGACCAGGGTCGCGCCGCCCGCCCGCTCCCACTCGGCGATGGCTGCCTCGGGCGCGTCCAGGATCTCGCGCAGCCCCAGCACGGTGCGCACCGGGCCGGCCGAGCGTGCATGGCGCAGGGCCACTTCCAGTTCGCGGTGGATGCCCGTCGCGTGGCGGTCCACCACCACCAGGTCGGGGAGGAAGCCGCCGAGCACGGATTCGAGCAGGCCGGCCCTGAGGGAGACGAGGTCCTGCATCGGGACGGTGAGGCTGCGGGGCTGGTAACCGTCGGGGCTCTTTTCCACTCCGGGCAGGATGACCCAGTCCCAGCCGGGCGGAACGTCGAACCCGGGAGCCAATGCGGTGCCGGAAATGAGGAGGCCGGTCACGTCCCGGCCCGTCAGATAGGGCAGCTGGTTACTCAGGGCATGGGCCAGCGCGAGATTGCGCCGCACGTGACCCAGACCGAAGGAGTCGTGTGAATAGAGAACAATTCTTAAGCGTTCCATGTGGGCCCCCACAGCTGCCGGTTCCCGATGGGAATGTTGTATTTCGGCAAGCCGCAATGAGAAGACTTAATCGGAATTGAGAGAATATTAAAGAATTCTCAGATATGTCCCGGGCGCGCGGTATCGCTGCCGCAACGTTGCGGTATTTAGTTGTGCTGGCCCGGCGGAATGGCCGGGCAGGGAATGTCTGCACGTGTGTCCCCCGGCACTGGGGGAGAGAAGGTGAATCCCACGTTGCCACCGCATGCCGTGCAGGTCAATCCTCAAAATAAAGCACCAAATGGACAAAAAACGACGGCGGGTTGCCCCGCCGTCGTTTTTGGGTTTTGACCTTGTGCGGGTTAGTGCTGGCCGGACGTGCCGCCCACGGGCGGGACGGTGCCGGGCCCGCCGTCTTCCCATTCGGCCCGGTCTGCGGCGCTGCGCGTGTCGCTCGCCGCCGTCTCGTCCGAGTCGCCCTCGTCGTCAACCAGGCCGTTGGTCTGGTCGAAGGGATGGGCGATGCTCTCGTCCGTGAGCGCCGAGCCGGCGCCTGCCGCAGTTCCGGCTGCTGTCCCACCTGCAACGGTGCCCGCCGCAGTCCCGCCGGAGAAGCCCGGGGTGTCGGTCGTGTCGGTAACAACGGTGGTTTCGGTGTACTCCGGCTCCACCGGGACAACTGTTTCATCCGCAACAGCGGCTTCGTCCACCACATACACAGTGTCGGCGTCCTTGTCCTTGCTGCCCGCGGCAACGGCCGCCGCCGCTCCTGCTGCAGCCGCCACCCCGGCAGCTGCCGCAACCTTGCCGGAGACGCCCGCCTTGCCGCTGTCCCCGAGCGAGCCGGCCGCGTGCTCAACGCCCGGTGTGCCCACCGAGCCGCCTTCGTTGACAGAGCCCCGCCAGGCGCCGCTGGCGTATCCCTCGTC
Source organism: Arthrobacter globiformis (assembly GCF_046536215.2). GTDB lineage: Bacteria > Actinomycetota > Actinomycetes > Actinomycetales > Micrococcaceae > Arthrobacter > Arthrobacter globiformis_E. The sequence goes on from NZ_CM143421.1 coordinate 3,647,624, forward strand.
CTCGATGAATGCCTTGAACCGCTTGAGGTCGGATTCGGCCTGGTGCTCCACGACGTGCAGCTTGTCGCCGATCTTCTCCACGAGCCCCTCGGGTTCGTAGTCGATGAACAGTTTGATGGAGGTCTGGCCGCCGCCCACGTCCTCGAACTCCACCGAGCCTGCATTGGTGGCGCCCTCGGTGGCAGCCCAGGCAACCTTCTGGTCCGGCTTCTGCTCGAGGATCCGTGCCTCCCACTTGCGCTTCACGCCCGCGATCTCGGCCACCCATTCGAGGCGGTCGTCGCTGAGTTGTGTCACTTTTTTGACGCCGCCCATGAAGTGCGGAAAGTCTTCGAACTGGGTCCACTGGTTGTATGCCGTGCTGACCGGCACGTTCACCAGAATGCGCTTCTCAACCCTCGTGCTCATAGTGTCTCCTTCGTCGAAGTGAACAGGTGATGGTCCGGTAATCCGAAGTCATCAGCATGCTTACTATATCTTTCACGGCGGAGCGTGGCCAGACCGGGAGGTGCCGGACTGTGGTGTCGGGGCGTAAACGTGAAGCCTCCGCGCGAATCAAAGGACTCAAGCGCGGAGGCTTCCAGCACTCCATTTTTGGGGGGAAAGAGGAGAGCTGGCACAAATGTACAGCCGGCGTGACGTTTGGGACGCCAAATTCGGCCATTTCGGAAATTCTTGACTAAACCTTGAGTAGCCGCTGCGAACCGGTGGCGTCAACCACCCTGGCGAGCACATCGGCCTGGCACCCGCCGGCGTGGATCTTCACCATGTCCGCGTATTCGGGCAGCGCGCGGTAGGCGTTCCGCAGGGCGGTCAGCTCGGCCACCGATTCCTCGTCCGTGCCGCGGGCCATGATCCGCCGGTGGGCGGTTTCTGGGCTTACGTCCAGGTGGAGGACCAGGTCCGGCGCCGGCAACGTGCGGAGCAGCCAGGGCAGAAGCCGTCCGCGGCGCAGGCCCCGAGCTTCGCGGAGCGCCAGCTGGCAGTGCAGGTGCCGGTCCATGACCACCAGCCCCTCGGAGCGCGATGCCCGGGCATGCGACACCAGCACGTTGAACACCCGCATGATGGTTTCCGCCGCGTCGGCCAGTCGTTCGGGCAGCCGGATCCCGAGCCTGGCGCCGAGCAGCGACATCCGCCGCCGGCCCGCATAGTTGCTCAGCAAAAGGGCGTTCCTGCCCTCTGCCCGGCCTGCGGCAACCAGGGAACGGGCCGCCGTCGTCTTTCCTGAACCGTCGATTCCTGTCAGGACAATGAGCATGTGGCCTCCTTCCGTCCCCCTGTCCAACGGCCGGGGTCTCGGCAAGGTTGCGGCTTTGAGGCGCACGTCACGTTGTTGCTCCGGTCCGCAGCAGTCCCGGTGCCGTCGCACACCCCCAGATGCACGACGGCGGCACCGCCGGATCTTGCAGCGATCCTTACGTAAAATTGCGCCATTCTTGAGCGTCGCGCGGGACAGTGTTCCGCAGGGGCCGTGCAGAAGCGCCGCGGCCCCGTAAGAGAACCCGATACCAAGATCACCATCTGGATCACCCACGAAGACCACGGACTGGGACGGGCAGGCGCAATGGGGCACCGGCCCGTCCCTGGCACGTTCGTCGAACGGGCAGTTGGGATCCACCGCCGGGCGGAATTACAGGCCGGTGGAATTCGGCCGACGGAATTACAGGAAGACGCTGCCGCGGATCACCGTGCGGCTGGTGCCGCCCACCCAGATACTGTCACCCTCGGTGGTGATGGTCAGCCGGCCGCCGCGGCCCAGGACAGTGCCCTGGCTGACGGTGTAGTCGCCCTCCGCCACACCCGAGCTGATGAGCCACTGCGCGAGGCCTGCGTTCAGGCTGCCGGTGACCGGGTCCTCGGGGATGTCCAGGCCGGGAACGAAGCCGCGGACCTCAAAGTCCGCCGGTCCGCCGTCGCCGTACGCGCCGATGACGCCCACGTTCAGCCGTCCCATGGCCACAAAGTCCGGCGCCAGGTCGAGCACCTGCCGGGCCGAGGCCAGCCGGATGCCGAGCCAGCCCGGGCCGTTGTCCACCCAGTTGCTGTCCAGCACCTGCTCTGCCGGAATGCCCAGGCCTGCGATGGCCTGCTCCAGCACCTCGGGCTCCACGGGGCCGGAACGGCGCAGCGGCGGGGCCTCGAAAAACTGTTCGTCAGCGGTCTGGCTGATTTTGACGAGCCCCACCTCGCATTCCTGCACGAGTTCGCCGGAGCGCCGCGGCTGTCCGCCGTTCTCCAGCCACGCGTGCGCGGAGCCGAGGGTGGGGTGGCCCGCGAAGGGAAGCTCCGAGGCCGGCGTGAAGATCCGCAGCCGGAAATCCGCCTCCGGCTGCGTGGGCTTCAGCAGGAACGTGGTCTCGGAGAGGTTGGTCCAGTTCGCGAAGCTCTGCATCTGTTCGGCGGTCAGGCCGTCGGCATCATGGACGACGGCCACCGGGTTGCCGGGCTTTGGCCCCGGGGCGAAAACGTCGACCTGCGAGAAGGGGTATTCGTTCACGGTGGCCATTATGCCTCAGCCGGTTTGCGCGGGGTGGCGAGCCCGTCCACCACCTCGACCCCCGGCAGCTTCAGGAGCTCGGCCGGGTCGAGGACAATCTTGCTGGACCTGTTGCCGCCGCCCATGACCACCTGCGGCACCTCCATCACGGCGCGGTCAAGGTACACGGGCAGCCCGGAAATGCCGGGCACGGTGACCCCGCCCACCAGCATGCCGGTCAGTGCGGTGGTGGTCTCGGCGTCGGCGAAGGAGGCGCGCTTGACGTCGAGCAGCGCCCGGACGGAACGGTTCACGTCCAGCCGGGTGGTGCCCAGGACGACGCACACCGCATACCGGGCCGGCTCCACTTTCTTGGAGGCGACCAGGATGGTGTTGGCGGCCTGCTCCAGGCTGAAGCCGTAGTGGGCGCAGAACTCGGCGGTGTCCGCCAGCTCGGGCAGACATTCGAGGACCTCGTGGGCCACGCCGTGCGCGGCCAGGGCCTCGGCCACAATGGGTAGGAGGATCGTGTCACTCACAAAAGTTCTCCTTTGAGGGCGGTGTTGTGGAGAGGGGTGTCCGCGCCGGAAACCGGCACGGGACAGGCGGGAACGCGGCGGAGCAGGAAGAACCGGTTGGCCGCGGGCAGCCACATCAGCGTGGCGCCGGCCAGGGTCAGGAGCAGGCCGGCAAGGATCAAGGCCGTCAGGTCGACGGGTGCGCCGAGCGCCGACAAAGCGGCGGCAACGGTGAGAAGGATGCGGGCCCAGCGGGCGCCGTGCAGCAGATGCTGGGCGACCAGGACCTGCAGGGCGGTGAGCGGCACGGCGAACGCTACGAGATAGGGCACGGCCCAGTCGGGGATCGACTGGCCAAAGTCGATTCCCGCCACCTCGAGAATGACAGGCATCATGCCGGCCACCACGGCGCTGGCCACCCAGCAGGCTGCCGAGAGCCGGACAGCCGCCGGTGCCCTTACTGAACCGATGTTTCCGGGCTCGCCAAAGCCCAAGTGCTGATCGCTCAATGAAGTCCCCATTCTTCAATTTGCGGTTTTTCCGGATTTCCGGCGATGGCCCCAGCCTACAGGCTGTCCCAAGCCGCCGGACGTACACTGGCCTTCCCATCATTTCGAGGACCTGCTGCGAGGGTGCATCTGGATGCTTTGGAAGCTTCTTGTCCGGTACCTGCAGCCGCAACGGCGGCTGCTGGTCGCCGTCGTCGTTTTTCAGCTGGCGCAGTCCATTGCATCCCTTTATCTCCCCACGCTGAACGCGGACATCATTGACCTGGGCGTGGCCCGGGGGGACACCGCCTACATCCTCCGCGTCGGCACCCTGATGCTGTTCATTACCCTCCTGCAGATCGCGTGCGCGGTGACGGCGGTGTACTTCGGGGCCAAGGCGGCGATGGGGATGGGCCGGGACCTGCGCGGGGCGATCTTTACCCGGGTGGGCGGCTTTTCCGAGCAGGAGGTCACACGGTTCGGCCCGGCCAGCCTGATCACACGGTCCACGAACGACGTGCAGCAGGTGCAGCAGCTGGTGCTGATGTCCGCCACGCTGATGGTGGCCGCGCCCATGCTCAGCATCGGCGGCGTGGTGATGGCCGTGCGGCAGGATGCCCAGCTCTCGTGGCTGATCGCGGTGAGCGTGCCCGCGCTGCTGATCGGCGTCGGGCTGATCGTGAGCCGGATGGTGCCGCTGTTCCGGCTGATGCAGCTGCGGATCGACGCCGTCAACCGGGTGCTCCGCGAGCAGCTGGCCGGCATCCGGGTGGTGCGGGCGTTCGTCCGCGAGGACCTGGAGACCGAGCGGTTCGCCGGCGCCAATGCGGACGTCACGGACACGGCGCTGCGGGCCGGGCGGCTGATGGCGCTCGCGTTTCCGGTGGTGATGCTGGTGCTGAACGTGTCCAGTGTGGCGGTGATCTGGTTCGGGTCGTTCCGGATTGAGGACGGGTCCATGCAGGTGGGCACGCTGGTGGCGTTCCTCAGCTACCTGCTGCAGATTTTGATGTCGGTCATGATGGCCACGTTCATGGCGGTGATGATCCCGCGCGCGGCCGTGTCGGCGGACCGGATCGGGGAGGTGCTGGAGACGGAGTCGTCCGTGCGGCAGCCGGTGAACCCGGTGCTGTTCGCCGCCGACGATTCCTCCGGCACCGCCCGCGGTGAGCTGGAAATGCGCGACGTCGGCTTCGCCTACCCGGGTGCCGAACGGCCGGTCCTGAGCGGTGTCAGCTTCACCGCCGCTGCAGGGCGGACGACGGCGGTGATCGGCAGCACGGGTTCGGGGAAGACCACCCTGGTGAACCTCATGCCGCGGCTCTTCGACGCCACCTCTGGCTCGGTGCGGATGGGCGGCGTGGATGTGCGGGAGCTGCACCCCGACCTGCTGTGGGGGCACATTGGGCTGGTGCCGCAGCGGCCGTACCTGTTTTCCGGCACGGTCCGCAGCAACCTGCTGTACGGCAAGCCGGACGCCACCGAGGAGGAGCTCTGGCACGCGCTGGCCACCGCGCAGGCAGCGGACTTCGTGCGCGAGATGGAGGGCGGCCTGGACGCGCCCGTCTCGCAGGGCGGCACGAACGTGTCCGGCGGGCAGCGGCAGCGGCTGGCGATCGCCCGGGCGCTGGTGAAGCGGCCGGAGCTGTACATCTTTGACGACTCGTTTTCCTCGCTGGACACCGCCACGGACGCCCGGCTCCGGCAGGCGCTGCGGCGGGACACCGCCGGTGCCACGCTGGTGATCATCGCCCAGCGCGTCTCCAGCATCGTGGACGCGGACCAGATTCTGGTGCTCGACGGGGGCAGGATTGTCGGGCGCGGAACGCACAGTGAGCTTTTGGAGACGTCGGAGACGTACCGGGAGATTGTGTCCTCGCAGCTGGCGGCGGAGGAGGCGGCATGAGCACTGCCCGCGGAACCCAGCCGGCCCCCGGAGGTGGTGCCGCCCCCGGAACCCGGCAGGCCGACGTCGTACGTATTCCCCGGCCGGCCGGCGGACCGGGACGCGGCGGACCGTTTGCCGGGATGAACGTCCCGGCGGAGAAGGCGATGAACTTCGGGCCGTCGGCCCGGCGGCTGCTGGGGGAGCTGCGCCCCGAGCGGGCGTGGCTGGCGCTGGTACTGGCGCTCGCCGTCGTCAGCGTTGCGTTTTCGGTGACGGGGCCGCGGCTGCTGGGCGAGGGCACCAACCTGATCTTCGCCGGCGTGGTGTCCAAGAACCTGCCGGCCGGGGCGAGCAAGGAGCAGGTGATCGCCGGGCTGCGGGCATCCGGGCGGGATGCGCAGGCGGACATGCTGGGGGCGATGACGCTGACGCCGGGCGCGGGGATCGACTTCGCAGCGCTGGCGAACGTGCTGCTGTGGGCGCTGGCGCTGTATGTGCTGGCATCGGCGTTCGGCTGGATCCAGGCGTATGTGCTCAACGGCGTGGTGCAGCGGACGGTGTACCGGCTGCGGGAGCGGATCGAGGCGAAGATCCACCGGCTGCCGCTGCGGTACTTCGACTCGATCCAGCGCGGCGAGCTGCTCAGCCGGGTGACGAACGACGTGGACAACATCTCGCAGAGCCTGCAGCAGTCGATTTCCCAAGCCGTGACGTCGCTGTTGACGGTGCTGGGCGTGCTCGTAATGATGTTCCTGCTCTCGCCGGTGCTGGCGCTGATTGCGCTGGTGACGGTGCCACTGACGCTGGTGACGACTGCACTGATCGCCAAGCGCTCGCAGAAGCTGTTCGTGGCGCAGTGGAAGCACACGGGGGAGCTGAACGGGCAGATCGAGGAGACATACACGGGCCATGCCCTCGTGAAGGTGTTCGGCCGGCAGCGGGAGGTGGAGGAGCGGTTCCGGGAGAAGAACGCGGAGCTGTTCGCGGCGAGCTTCGGCGCGCAGTTCATTTCCGGCCTGATCATGCCGGCGCTGACGTTCATCGGGAACCTGGTCTACGTGGGGATCGCGGTGGTGGGCGGGCTGCAGGTGGCGTCCGGGGCGATGCAGCTGGGCGACGTGCAGGCGTTCATCCAGTACTCGCGGCAGTTCACGCAGCCGCTGGCGCAGCTGGGGTCGATGGCGAACCTGCTGCAGTCCGGGGTGGCGTCGGCGGAGCGGGTGTTCGAGCTGCTGGACGAGGAGGAGCAGTCGCCGGAATCGTCCGGTGCTGCCGCTTCCGGCGGGCGGGGCCGGCTGGTGTTCGAGAACGTCTCGTTCTCCTACTCACCGGACAAGCCGCTGATTTCCTCTCTCAGCCTGGTGGCGGAACCCGGCCAGACGGTGGCGATCGTCGGCCCCACCGGGGCCGGCAAGACGACCCTGGTGAACCTGATGATGCGGTTCTACGAGCTGGATGCCGGGCGGATAACGCTCGACGGCGTGGACATCACCTCAGTGCCCCGGCGCGAGCTGCGCTCGCGGATGGGCATGGTGCTGCAGGATACGTGGCTGTTCGGCGGGACCATCCGGGACAACATCGCGTACGGCCGGCCTTCCGCTACTGAAGCCGAGATCGTGGAGGCGGCGCAGGCGACGTATGTGGACCGGTTCGTGCGTGCGCTGCCGGAGGGATACGACACGGTGCTCGAGGATGAGGGCTCCAACGTGTCGGCCGGCGAGAAGCAGCTGCTGACGATCGCGCGTGCGTTCCTGTCCCGGCCGTCCGTGCTGATCCTGGACGAGGCGACTTCTTCCGTTGACACCCGGACGGAGCTGCTGGTGCAGAAGGCCATGAGCGCCTTGCGTTCTGACCGGACGAGCTTCGTGATCGCGCACCGACTCTCCACCATCCGCGACGCCGACCTCATCCTGGTGATGGAGGCCGGGCAGATCGTGGAGCAGGGGACGCACGCTTCACTGCTTTCGGCGGGCGGGGCTTATGCGCGGCTGTACGAGGCGCAGTTCGCGGCGCCGGCGGCGGAGGTTTAGCGGGCGCTTGCGGCGGGCGGGGCCCTTGGGAGGTGGCACTCGGACCTGTGCTCCGGTGTGGCAATTGAGGCACCCTCCGCGGCTTTTTCTCGGGCAGGGTATACGCGAAACCGACCGTCGCGCGTTACGCGGATTTCTGCCTGTCGGCAGCTGTGTCAGTTGTGTCGCGCTGGAGGACCGTCATACGCGACTCAGCCAGTCGAGTTCCGTGTGGTTTTTGTCCGGCATAAGAACTTGCAGAAGCGGAGTCAGCAATTAGCATGTGTACCCGTTTCCGCAGGTATCTTGGACTCCCTTCTCATCTGAAGTGGTGGATTGGAACCGGCGGTTACCCGGACTACTGCTATCCAAGTCAGAGGGGGCCCAATTCGAGGAGCCCGTCTCCGCGGGAGACGCAGGGTGTGAACCAGTTGCCCTGTTCTTCCTCTGTCAGGATCGCGTCTCGGTGGTCGGCGTCGCCATGGATGAGTGTGAGCTTGCAGGTGCCGCAGGTCCCGGCATTGCATGAGGACGGCCACTCGATGCCGGCGGCGAGCATGGCATTCAAGAGGGTTGCGTCCTCCGGCACCTGGAAGGTGTCGCCTGTCGGGGCCCACCGGGCCGTGAAGGGACCGCTGAAATCGCCGATGGGTGCTACGCCGGTGAAGTTTTCGAAATGTAGGCGTGAGGGACGCCAGTGCATGGTCAGTGCCCGGACCTGGTCCATGAGGGCCGTCGGTCCGCAGCAAAACAGGTCCCGTTCTCCCGGCTCCCGAAGAACCTCCCAGAGGTCGTATCGTCCACCCCGCTCATTCTTCAGATGCAGGGTGGCATGGGGATCGTCGACGAATTCGCTGGCGTAGGCTGCGTGCGGCCGGGAGGCGGCAAGATAGACAAGGTCGTACTGGACTCCGGCGCGCCGGATCGCGTTATACATGGAGCGGATGGGGGTGATCCCGATGCCGCCGGCAATGAGCAGGGCGTTATTTGCGGTGGTGAGTGGGAAAGTCCCCACTGGCGGGCGCACGTCCATGATGTCCCCCACCTGGGCATGCGCGTGCATACTGGCAGATCCGCCGCCGCCGGCCGGGTCCAAAGCAACGGCAACTGTCCAGCCGCCGCGCGAACCCTCAGGCCCTTCTGTCGCGGAGTAGCACCTTGGCATTCCTGACGGCGTCAGGATTTCGACGTGATCGCCGGGCGACGGGGCTGGCAGCGGGGACCCGTCGGGGGAGTCGAAGCGAAATTCGATCACGTTGTCCGCGACGCGCTGCCTGTCGGTGAGTCTGACTTTGACGTATTCGCGGTGCATCAGAGGGGATGTCCTGTAGCGGGAGAGGGCAGAGCGACCGTCATCCCGGGCTCGAGGAGGCCGCCCCGGGTGATGGCCGCGTAGATGCCGAAGTCCGTGTGACCGTAATGGCGCTTGAGAAGCCTGGGGATTGGCAGGTCCCTGACCGCGGTGACCCTGTTTACTTCTGTGGCGGCACAGCGGGCCGCGCGCCCGGAAGGCTTGATCCGGACATCGGCTCCGACTGCCAGTTCCTGCCCTATCCATTCGAACTCGGACCAAGGCGTTTCGGTGTCGATGTAGAGGTTTGCCCGGAAACGCAGCGGGTCAATGTCGACGCCGGCGCGTTCGGATAAGTCCCGCACTGACGCCAGGTTGATGACGTGGCACGACGAACTATCCAGGTAGGCGTAATTATGGTCCGCCGACCGGACGACAACGGGCGCCTCGTCGTCGGGGAGATCGAGCACGGCTGAGAAGAGGTCCGCGGCCCGGGAACGGCCACCGGAGGTCGTGATGTTGCAGGAGAGCACGACATGGTCACCAACGTAGGCCTTTAGGTGGCCTGTTTCGGGATCACATTCAGTGCGAATTCCAGCCAGGCGGGGGTCGGCGGTAAGCATGTGGAACCGTGAGGACCGCAACGGCTCGGCGGGGTTCCTTCGGGTATCGCTGTCACGGCGCGCAAGTGCAAAGGCACGGTCGAACGGAAAACCGTGCTCTGGACTTACCTGCGTACGGCCTAGCCGCTGCGCGCTCATGCCCTTGACTGGATAGATATAGAGGTCCGATACCCTGCCAACTTTCATTCGACGGTCTCCATTCCCATAAGGGCGGCTAGGTTTCGATGCTACGGGCTGGACTCACGCGGCAGCCGCCAGCAGGAAGGCCCGGCCGTACGAGGAGTCCGGGCCCTCCTGCTGGACAGATGTTAGCTGCGGAGGTCTTCGAAGCCGTTCCGGGGGAAGATGTCTCCGGCGAGGCCGATCATCCGCAGTGTTGCCCAGAACGTGGCCTCATTGCTCGAGACAACGGGTACCCCGTATTTGCGTCGGATCTGGGCTGCGGCCTCCATGCCGCGGAAGGCTGTGCAGCTGATGAAGACGCCATCGGCGTCCTGCAGCACGTCGGAGTTCACATAGTCTGCAATTTCCCCAGGCGTTGCTGCTTCCATGTCGTGGGCTTCGGGAAGCGCGGGACCGAGCGTGGCGGTGACTGTCACGCCGCAGCTTTTAAGGAAGGCGACGGTCAGGTCGTCCTGCCATTGCTCGTACGGGGAGACCATCACGACGCGGCGTAGCCCGAGCGAGTCCAGCGCGTCGGCCACGGCGCTCGCGGTCGTCAAGCCCGGCGCTCCGGCAACCGCACCGATCCGTGCGGCGATTTCCTGGTCGAATCCGCGGCCGTGATAGAGACTGGCCCCGGTGCAGGCGAACACAATGGCATCCACACCTGCGTGGCGGAGCAGCTCACTGGCTGCGGGCGCGCCTTCATGCAGCGCGGCGACCTCTTCGGGTTCGTCCCTGGTGAGGGGGAGCCGTGCCACGTGAAAGCTGACTGAGTCTGGGAGCGCGATTCTCGCGTCGTGTTCGAATACGGTGTTGCCGCTCGGTACGAGGAATCCGAGCTTTGCCTGCCAGGTCTTCCGCTCCCCGGTGAGGGTTCCGTCCGGGAATCCGGCAACAGCCGGTTCTTGGGGCCCATCGATCAGAAGGGAACCCTTCTCCAGTTCAGTCACGGTGAACCTTTCTATGTGGGGGTGTTCTTGCTGCTTACTTGAACCATGCATCGACGGCCTCGCGGTTGGCTGGCTGCGCCAGCCAGGTCTTGGCTCCTGCGATGGGATCCTTGGCTTCGCTGACGGCCAACATCAATGTGGAGTACTGCTTCTCGGTGAGCTTGGACTTGGACATCCATCCGCGGATCTCCGGCTGCTTCTGCGCAAACGCCTTGGAGAGCACGACGTAGGAGCCGTCAGGTCCCGGCCAGCCCTTCGCATCGTCTTCGAGCGCCTTGATGGGCATGGACGCGTACGCCCAGTGCGGCTTCCAGAGCGCGACGACGACCGGCTTCTTGCTGTTGACCCCGCTCTTGAGGGCGGCGAGGGCTGCCGGGGTGCTGCCTTCGACGATCTTGAGCTTGTCCGTCGCGGAGTACTTGGCCAAGACGTCCGGGAGCAGCTTCATGAGGCCCGAGCCCGCTTCGATGCCGATGATCTTGGAGTCATACTTATCGGCGTGCTGGGCGACGTCGGTGATGGTTTTTTCCGGGACGGATTCCGGGACCGCGAGCACGAGCTGGTTCTTGTCGAAGAACGGGCCGTTGTCCTTCACGACGTCGAGGTCGTCCTTGTACTTGTCCACGTAGGTGGCGTGTGTTGATGGCAACCAGGTGTTGAGGTATCCGTCGAGGTCGCCGCGGGCGATGCCGGAGAATCCGGCGGCCAGGTCAACGCTGCGGGTCTGTACGTTGTAGCCCTTTTCATCCAGCAGCACTTGCCAGAGACCGGTGACGGCCACGGTGTCGTCGAATCCCGGGACGGTAGCGAAGGTGACGGTCTTTTCGTTGTTGGCAGCCGGAGCAACGCCGGAACAGGCGCTCATGCTGGCAGCAAGAAGGGCGCAAGCAAGCACGGATTTAATGGTTCGCTTCAAAGCTAATCTCCTAATTGCAGTTTTGGTTTATTCAGTGGACGACGGCGGCATCAGCGTTGATGCCTGGTGCACCTGCCGCCGGGGCCGGGGCAGTACGTTCAGTTCTGAGTCGCTTGGCTTTCCGCAGCCATCCGGCCAGCGAGCTCGCTCCACCGGTGACCCGGTCGAGATAGACGGCCAGGATGACGACGGCGAGGCCGCCCTCGAAACCCCGGGCTGTGTCCAGCTGGGCCACACCCTGGACCACCACACCGCCCAAGCCGCCTGCTCCGACCATTCCGGCGACCACCACCATGGACAGGGCCAGCATGATGACCTGGTTGACGCCGACCATGATGGACGGGAAGGCCAGCGGCAGCTGGACGTCCCGCAGGGTCAGGCCCTTCTTGGCCCCGAATGCTTCGGCTGCTTCCAGCAGTTCGGAGTCGAGCTGGCGGATGCCCAGTTCGGTCAGGCGGACGGCAGGAGGAATGGAGAAGACAATCGTGGCGGCGATTCCGGGAACTGTGCCGACTCCGAAGAAGAAGACAGCGGGGATGAGGTAAACGAAGACGGGCATGGCCTGCATCAGGTCCAGAACCGGCCGCACGAAAGTGCTGACAGAGGAGCTCAGGGCTGCCCAGATGCCCAATGGGACACCGATCAGAAGGGCAGCCGCCACCGAGACCACCACGATGGCGAGGCTGGACAACGTTTCAAGCCACAGGTTCATGGAGATGATTAGCAGAAACGCCACGGTCGAGAAGAGGGTGACCGGCAGGCTGCGGGTCATGACTGCTGCCACGGCAGCCAGGACGGCCACGATGACGAGCGGATGAAGGGCGACCAGGGCGTATTCGACTCCGCCCACGATTTGGCTGGTCAGCCATGCCGTGCCGTCGAAGAACCAGCCGAGGTTCGCCAGGAACCAGTCAATGAGGGCTTCGAACCACTTTCCGATACTAAGATTCACGGACAGACTCCTTCGGGGACAGTGCGGCGAAGACTTTTTTCGCCGTGAGCTGGCCGATTATTTGGCCCTGGTGATTGGTGACGTGGAGTCGACCGGCGCCGGCAGCGAACTGTGGCAGCAGGTCGGCAAGCACTGCAGCATCGGGGACGTGGCCGATCCAGTTGGCGGCGGCGTCGCTTGTTGACGGCGCCATCCCGGACCGGCAGCCGTCGTCGGGGTCCGGTCCCTCGAAAGGTTCGGCGAGCATGCCGGCTTGGAGGACTTTGCCACGGTTTACCTCAGCGACAAACTGTTCGATGTACGGGTCCGCCGGTGATTCCAACAGCTCCTGGGCGGTGCCGCACTGGATCTGCTTGCCTTGCTTCATCACCATGATCTGGTCGCCCAGGTGCATGGCCTCGTCAAGGTCATGCGTCACGAACACGATGGTTTTCTTGAAGTTGCGCTGGAGCTCGATCAGCAGCTGCTGCATGTCCTGCCGGATAAGCGGGTCCAGTGCGCTGAAGGGCTCGTCCATCAGCAGGATTTCGGCATCCGTGGCCAAAGCGCGGGCGAGGCCCACACGCTGCCTCATGCCTCCGCTCAACTGGTCCGGCATTGCGTGGATGCGGTCACCAAGCCCCACCAGTTGCAGGGCCTCAGTGGCCTTCGCTTCCCGGGTTTGCCTATCGACCCCGCGCACCTTCAGCCCAAAGCCGACGTTTTGCAGCAAGGACTGATGGGGGAAAAGCCCGAAGTGCTGAAAGACCATGTTGATGGTCTGATTCCTAAAGGATCGAAGTTGAGCCGGCGGCAGGCTTCCAACGTCCTGGCCGCCTATGGTGATGGAACCTTCGGTGGCGTCGATGAGCCTGTTCAGCATCCGGATGATGGTGGACTTCCCAGAGCCGGACAGGCCCATGATGACAAAGATTTCTCCCCGGTTCACTTGGAAGGAAACGTCGTCAACAGCGCGGAATCCGGATGTTACTGGTGATTTCCTGCCCAAGAAGCGCGCAGAGCGTGGCCTGGATGGGCCATACACCTTGGAGAGGTTATCCACGCGAATGAAGGGGCCGCTGGAGTCCGTGTTCACCTCCAGATCTGCTGCCAAGGCTGTTTGGGGCTGTGTCACTGTCATAAGAGCTCCTTGAGGCGTCGGGGCAATTTTGCACGTATGCAAGAAAATTTGCTTATTAGTAAACAATTGACGTGCTATCTACGAAGGTCGGTCGTCAATGGGCAGAACCGGGCAGGGTTGTGTGCCCGGACTTTAGCTGGCGCGACGCATGGCGGGGATCCCGCCGTCGTCCGCTTTAGTCGGAGGCTCCGGAGGCGGCGGATGCCTGGGTGCTGATCTTTTGCCCGATCGTTGAGCGGGAGTGGGCAATGCAATCTCTCGTTAGCTCAACGACGAGGTCGAAGTCGCGTTCCCTTAGTGCGTTCACGATCTTCCGCTGAAACCTCCAGAGGGTGTCGTCGTGGACCTTGTAGGCCTCCCGTGAGCCCAAGAACCTGAAGGGCTGGCACTGATCCCAGAGTCGCTCGATGGACTCGACGAGGAACTCATTGTCACCCTTCACATAAAGAGTGCGGACTATCTGGTTATGAAGGTTCAGCAGTTCCGCGATGCGGTCCGTGCCGATAAGGGCTTCCAGTTGGTCACACAGTGCGTCCATCTGGTCGATGTCGCGCTGGCTGACACCCGGGCACCCAAGCCGTGCCGCCTCGCATTCCAGGAGCAGGCGAACGTCGTACTTGTCCTGCAGTTCCTTCACGCTCAGTTCCTTCACCACCGCACCCTTGTGAGGTGCAGTGTGCACAAGGCCGGCTTCCTCCAGGCGGCGCACAGCCTCACGAACTGGCATGATGCTGGTTCCCGCAGCTGCCGCAACATCCCGGACCTGCAGCCTGCTCCCCGGAGGCAGCTCGCCCCAGACAATCTGATCCCGAAGAAGGTTGAATACCTGATCGGTCATTAGGGGGGTGGTGGAACTCATGCGTGTTCTCCGCTCTTTTTGAAGCTGCCGGGCCGAGGCCCGAATATAACGTTCCCCCGGCGCATAGCGCATTGCAAGGCCGGGGTGCGCGGCAATGCCCGGCCGAAGTTCTGCAGTGGCATGAAGATCCTTAGTTGTCCTGGATGATCACATCGTTGTGAACATGATCACAAGACTAGGATGTGATCATGTTGTTGGCAAGACCCTCCGGCGATGTATCTCGGCAGACGGGGCGGGTGTCTGTATTGTGAGATGATTTGTCTCACAATAAGAGACCTGTGATTCGCTGTTGTCATGACTTCGCTGACCGCCACACCGCCATTCGTCGACCTGCAATGGATCAGAGAGCACGCACATGACCGGCCTGTGGTCCTTGCCGATGTGCGCTGGTGCCTGGACGGCAGTTCCGGGCGCGAAGCCTATGAGTCCGGGCACCTCCCGGGGGCGGTGTTCGTCGACCTTGACCAGTGGCTGTCAGGACCGGCCTCGCGCACACATGGCAGGAATCCTCTGCCGGCTCCGGAGGTCTTTGCCGCGGGAATGTCCGCGTCGGGCATCGGTGACGGCGACGTAGTAGTTGCCTACGACGACGCCGGTGGAGTCATTGCGGCGCGCCTGGTGTGGATGCTCAGGAGCGTGGGGCATCCGGCGGCGGTGCTCGATGGCGGCATGGCCGCCTACCCTGGCGCATTGGAAACAGAAGAGCCTTCAATCCAGCCCCGGGCGTTCACGGCCCGGTCTTGGCCGGCGGAAGTGCTCGCCGGGATCGACGAAACCGTCGAGGGCGGAGCCGTGGTGGTGGATGCCAGAAACCGCGACCGGTACGAGGGCAGGCAGGACCCCATCGACCCGCGACCGGGGCATATCCCGGGCGCGGTAAACGTTCCGTGCCGCGCGAACCTTGAGCCGGACGGCAGGCTGGCGCAGCCGCAGCAGTTGCGGGAAAACTTCCGGAAGGCGGGCATCGAGTCGGCCGACGCGGTTATCTCTTACTGCGGCTCCGGTGTCACTGCCTGCCACAACCTCCTGGTGATGGAGCACGTTGGGCTGGGCAAAGGCCGGCTTTTCGTCGGCGGGTGGTCGCAGTATGGCCATGCCTCACACCTTCCCGTCGAGACGAACCGTCCGGGTTCGCTTGACGAAGCGAGGGCATAGCAGGAAGCGCTGGCGGCAGCTCCGCCGTCGGCTCCACGAGCCGACTGCCTGTGGAGGCACGAACCATGACAGCACGGTGCGGTGCGGCTATTCTGACGCGCATGACCCAAACAGGTTCGGCCGCACGCGCGTGGATCGGGACGGTCTTCTTCCTCTTCCTCGCGCCGGGCGTCGTCGCGGGCCTTATCCCGTGGCTCATCTCCGGCTGGCGGAGGTTCGACTGGGGCGGCGGCTGGGTCGTTGTCCTGGTCGCCTGGCTCATGATCGCTGCCGGCGCGGCATTCCTCCTGCACGCCTTTGCACTGTTCGCGATGCACCGCGGAACGCCCGCTCCGGTGGCTCCAACTGAGACGCTCGTTGTGACGGGGGTCTACCGATTCGTCCGCAATCCGATGTACCTGGCCGTCCTCACCATCATCCTGGCCCAGGCGCTGCTGTTCGGCAGTTGGTGGCTCGTGCTCTATGCCGGGATCGTCCTCGCAGCGGTCGTCGCGTTCGTGAAGGGCTACGAGGAACCGACCCTTGCCAGCACCTACGGCGAGCAATATCTCGACTACCGGCGGAACGTACCAGGCTGGTGGCCGCGGCTCTCACCCTGGCAAGCCCCTGAACCATAATTGACGAATCGCCGGTTTTCAGAACTGAGGTAAAAGTGAATTCAGCCGCTGCTATCCCTGTCACCGCCGTTCGCGTGGCCGAGTTGCTTCCCGAAGGCGAGCCGATGCCCGTCTACGTGCACATCATTGACCACCCCCAAGCGCGTGTGCTGGTTGACACCGGCCTGACCGAGCTACATCCTGCGGTCGCTGATATGGAACCCCGTCTTTGGCCGTTGAACGAGCAGGACTTCGACATCCGAGGTGTCGACATCGTCGTCAACACCCACCTGCACTTCGACCACTGCGGAGGCAACCACCTCTTCCCGGGCAAGCCCATATACGTTCAGCGTCAGGAACTCGACGACGCCCGCAACCAGAATGACTACACCATCCCCGAATGGGTGGACGCGCCCGGGACGCACTACGTGCCGGTAGATGGCGACTTCGAACTGCTTGCTGGGCTACGACTCCTTTCGGCACCAGGGCACACCCGGGGCTCACAGATTGTTGTCATCGACGGAGACCGAGGCCCGACTGTTATCGCTGGAGACACTGCAGTCTGGTTCGACGAACTTGATAACCCCCGCACCGAGGGACAGCGACTGGTGCGCTCGCTGAACCCCGAAAGGGTTTGGCTTGCGCACCAGCACAAGCCGTGGTCCGAGGCGAAGCCCCGGTAGGTCGCGGCGTGCAGACGCCCCGCCGGTACCGCGGGGCGCCTGCTTTGGAATCGACGCTGAGGCTCAGGACAGTGCGCCCGCAAGGTGGCCGGCCGTGAGGGGCAAGCGTTGCCCGTTGATCTGTTCCGCCTCCAGGTGGAAGATCCGCTCCACAGCATCGGCAAGGACGCTGACATCGGTGAAGCCCGGAAATTTCCGCTCCGGCTGGGCTGCGCGCATGCGGTCATCGACCAGAGCCTTGACGACGAGGACCAGGGCAGCCGAGTGCTGAGCGGAGAGGCTTTCGTTTCCTACCTGCAGCTGCCGGAACCCGTCGGCGACGGCGAGCGTCCATGCCTCGGCGGCAGACTTGATGGCAGCATACGCGGCGCCATCGGCCGTTGGCGAGGAAGCGGACTCCGCGGAAACGATGGCCAGGCGTCCGGCCGGGGAGGCAGCCAGGTCATCGTAAAACGCACGACTCGTGTTTCTCAGGGTGGTGAGGACGCTGGTGTGCAGGAAGTCCCAGTCGTCGTCCGCCTGGCCTTTGATCCCCTGGCCGCCGCGCCACCCTCCTACAAGGTGGACGAGGCCGTCGACCGGACCGAGGTCCTGCCGGACCGACTCCGCCAGGTCCTCCACGGCTTGCGGCTCTGAGAGGTTGCAGACATAGCCTGTGACGTTTTCGTACGTGCCAGAGAGCTCCTGCACCCGGTCCTCAAGAATATCCACGGCGGCGACCTGTGCCCCTGCCTGCGAGAGGGTGCGGACCACCGCAACGCCGGCAGCGCTTGTCGAACCGGCGACGACGACCGTACGCCCCGAGAGGTTCTGGCTCATGCGCGTGCCTCGCCCTCAGTCTTCACAGGGCTCTTGCCGGTGATACCGGCAGTTGATTCAATGACCGGGCGCATCTTCTTCTCCAGTGCTTCGTAGAACATTGACAGGGGATATTCGTCATCAAGGACCTGGTCCGTCAGTCCCCGGGGAGGGCCGTCGAGCGGAAGGGCGTCCGGTCCCTTGGCCCAGACGGAGGACGGGTTGGGGGTGAGGGTCTCCGAGACGAGCTGATAGGCGGCCAGCCAGTGCGCGGTCTTCGGCCGGTCGATGGAACGCCAGTAGAGCTCCTCGATGCGGACACCCAGCTCGACGACGACGTCGGCGACGTCCTTCCAGTCGATGCTCAGCTTTCCATCGGTCCAGTGCAGGACCCGGTGCTGGTGCATCCAGGCGAACAGCAACTGGCCGCCCACGGCATCGTAGTTGCGGACCCGGTTCCCGGTGATCGCGAAGCGGAAAATGCGGTCGAAGATCACGGCGTACTGGACCAGCTTGGCGTGCTTGCGGGCGTCGTCGGAAGCCGTTTCGTCCCGCTCGATGAGGACTGATTCGCGGAAGGCGGTCAGGTCACAGCGAAGCTCCTCGAGGGAGTAGAGGAAATACGGCATCCGCTGCTTGATCATGAACGGGTCAAAGGGCAGGTCACCGCGCATGTGCGTCCGGTCATGGATCAGGTCCCACATCACGAAGGTCTTCTCCGCGAGGTGTTGGTCCTCGAGCAATTCCGCGGCGTCAGCCGGCAGCTCCAGTGCAGTAATGCCGGCAGCAGCTTTGAGGACGCGACGGAACCGGGCAGCTTCGCGGTCTGCGAAAATGCCTCCCCACGTGAACGAAGGGGTGCTCCGGACCGCCACGCTCTCGGGGAAGAGCACTGCGGAGTTCGTGTCATAGCCGGGCGTGAAATCGGCGAAGCTGATGGGGACAAACAGCTTGTTGGAGTAGTTTCCTGCCTCCAGTTCAGCAACGAAATCCGGCCAAATAACCTCGATGAGGACGGCCTCAAAGTAGCGGTTGGTGCTGCCGTTCTGCGTGTACATGGGGAACACCACCAGGTGCGGCAGCCCATCGATGCGCCACTGCTCAGGATGGAAGGCTACCAACGAGTCGAGGAAATCAGGTACGGCAAAGCCTCCAGATGCCCACCGCTGGAAGTCCTGAACGAGCAGTTCAAGGTATTCCCCGTCGTGGGGAAGGTGGGGACGCAGGTCGTCGATTGCGCCGGTAATGGTGTTGACGTTGCTGCGGGCCTGGTCGTGGTCAGCGGGTTCCGGAACGGAACCGTCCTGGGCTTGAATCTGCTGCAGTCCAATGACGGCTGTCTTTAGCGCCTGCCATGCCGGGAGCGCCTTGAGGTCTTCTGCCCGGGTGGATGTCACTTCGGGGCTTGCGATGACAGACATGTTCGTTCCTTCCGTTGATCGGTCCCGAAGAACGTAGCAATGGCTAAGCATGCATGATGTGTTTTTTCGACAAGAATAAGAAACTCTTGTGCTCAGTCAGTCTCTTTGTGGGCCGACCCCTAAGACTTCGAGCGTTCGCCGGGCAACATTCGCTTCGCAAGGGGGCTCATTCTGTCCATGTGTTAGCTTGATCACCGTCCTTCCCGGCCGGGCCCGCCGGGAAGCTCAATCCACCGCAGCTACCTTCCCGGAGGCATCATGGGACTCAGCTCCCTCACGCAAACAACTTCCACAGAAATCAATGACGATGCAGTGGCACAACCCGGATACGCCCCAGCCACAGGGGCAGCTCGCAGGTCCAACGAAACCGCCAACGAGCTCAAGCGCGGGCTAAGCAGCCGCCACCTGCAGATGATCGCGATAGGCGGTGCGATCGGTACCGGTCTGTTCGTCGCCTCGGGCGGCACCATTTCCCAGGCCGGCCCCGGTGGCGCGCTGGTCGCCTACGCGCTGGTCGGACTGATGGTCTTCCTGTTGATGCAGTCACTGGGGGAGATGTCGGCCAAAATTCCGGTCGCCGGTTCCTTTCAGTCCTTTGCCACCCGTTTTGTCTCCCCGTCCTTTGGGTTCGCGATCGGCTGGAACTACTGGTTCAACTGGGCCATCACGGTGGCCGCCGAGCTGGTCGCGGCCGGAATCATCATGGACTTCTGGTTCCCGGGCGTCCCCGGCTGGGTGTGGGCCGGGATCTTCCTGCTGGTGTTGACCGGGCTCAACGCCCTCTCGGCAAAGTCCTTCGGTGAGTCGGAGTTCTGGCTCTCCCTCATCAAGGTCACCGCAGTGGTGCTCTTCCTGATCGCCGGTGTGCTGATGATCGTCGGCATCCTCGGCGGCAACTCCCCGGGACTCAGTAACTGGGAAAGCCGGGATGATGTGTTCCACGGCGGCTGGGTCTCCATCATCTCGGTCTTCATGATTGCCGGGTTCTCCTTCCAGGGCACCGAACTGGTGGGCGTGGCCGCAGGCGAAGCCAAGAACCCGCGCCGCGAAGTGCCCAAGGCTATCCGCACCGTCTTCTGGCGCATCATGCTCTTCTACATTGGTGCAATCTTCATCATCGGCTGCCTGATCCCGTTCACCGATCCCAGCCTGCTGGCATCCGGTGAGGCCGATATTGCGGCGTCGCCGTTCACCTTAGTCTTCTCACGCGCCGGGATCGCCTTCGCCGCGGCCCTGATGAACGCGGTCATCCTGACCGCCATCCTGTCGGCGGGAAACTCCGGACTCTACGCCTCCACCCGGATGCTCTACGCCATGGCCCATGACGGCATGGCCCCGAAGGTCTTCGGCCGAACCAATGCACGCGGCGTGCCCATCCCGGCGCTCCTCGCCACCGCGGCAGTGGGACTCTTCGGATTCCTCTCCGCGGTCGTCGGTCAGGGCGCGGCCTACTCCTGGCTGCTGAACATGTCAGGCCTGTGCGGCTTCATCGTCTGGGCCGGGATCGCGGTCTCCCACTACCGTTTCCGGCGCGGCTTCCTGGCCCAGGGGAACAAGGTCAGCGACCTGCCGTATAAGGCGTCCCTGTTTCCCGTTGGCCCACTCCTGGCGTTCGCCCTGCTGGTCCTGGTGATCGCAGGACAGAACTACGAGGCTGTGCTCGCCGGACGGGTGATGGAGGTGCTTTCCTCGTACATCGGATTGCCGGTCTTCATAGTCCTATGGCTGGTTCACCGCTACATCACCAAGTCCAAAATGGTGCCGCTGCACGAGATGGATCTCGCGGCACCCACGGACGTCGAGGCCGAACCTAGCCGCGGCACCCAGTGACCATGCTGCCGCGGGGCTGCCTTACGCATTGATCGGGGCACCAGGAAGCCGGGCGGGAACTCCACCCGGCTTCCCGGTTGCGCGTTGAGGTCAATACGGGGCTGTTTCTGATGGAACGTGCCGGGTTGCTGGTTCCGGTGGTCCCCCCGCGGCAACCTTTCCTCAAGGAACGCGTCCCAGAGTTGATATCGGCCGGAACGAGTTCATTCGGATCGAAAGGGGCGGCGATGAACATCGGACGCACTACTGTGTCGGCAGCGGCACTGCTTGGGGCCTTGGCGATGGCCGGCTGCGCCCCCTCAACCCCGGCGCCAACAGTCACGGTGACCGCGGCACCCACCAGGCCCGCCGCTACAAAGGCCACAGCCAAGAACGCGGCCCAGAAATTCACGGCAGCCAACAGCGGCAAGCTCCTGGCGGCCCGGCTCATGGCACGCGCCCACCCCAAAGACGCTGGAGTGAAGATCACCGGGGTGGAGTGCAAGAACTTCCCGAATATCAAGGTGGGCACCCACACCGATTGCCAGGCGCGAGTCAACGGCGCCAAGCGCGGGTATCTCGTCACGTTCACGGAGCGCGACGGACACTACGCCGTCAAGGCACAGAAGAAGACCTGGTAACCGAGAGGGAGCAGGCTATACGCGAGAGGACCTGCCACGGACGAAGTGGAAGATCAGGACCACCACGGCGATGACCAAAAGCAGGTGAATCAATCCGCCGCCGATGTTGCCGAGCAGGCCCAGAAGCCAGAGAACCGCGATAATGATGGCTATCCAAAGCAACATGACAGTCTCCTTTATTTGTCGCGGAACGAAACGCAAATTTCGCGTCCCTGCCGCTCCATCGGTGGTGCTTCCACACTATGCCTGGATCCGGTTGCCGAAAATAGCCGCACACCGCTTATTTGTCCAGCGCCCTGATAAATAAGGCTCAGGACAAAGTAACGCTCAGGACGTCGACCGCGTGTCGAACGCCGCAGCCGATTCCCGCAGCAGGCGCGCGACCGTATCCACCGGCGTACTGGCTGACCGCCGCCGGTCGAACCGCCGCAAAACGATGCGCCGCGTACCCAGCCCCGGGACGTCCAGGATGTCCACCCCGGCCTGGTTGAGGCCGCTCAACGCCAGGGTGGGCACGATGGCGACACCCTCACCGGCGGCGACCAAGGCCAGGGCGGTCAGCGTGTCCTGGTACTGGTGCACTGTCTCCAGCTGGGCGCCCGTCGATTCACTCAGCCGGCCGAGCACCGAAGCGTTGGCGGCTGATGAGTCGACGCCGAGCCAGGGCAGCGGCAGTCGGCCAAGGTCGATGTTTTCAGTGCTGAGCAGGGCACCCGCGGGAACCACCAGTTTCCAGGGCTCGTCCAGCAGGGGCTCCTCCGTCATCCCGGCGGTAAGGGAACGGTTCCCGGCCGTCGTCGAATCGAGTTCCACCACGACGGCGTCGAGCGCGCGCTGCCGGAGTAGCCGCATCAGGGCCGGAAAGTCGTCCTCGATCATCCGGATCTGCAGCTGCGGGTACTGGGTGCGCCACTCGGGCAGGCGCGGGACCACCACCGTGCGGACAAAGCTGGTGAATCCGCCCACCCGCACCACCCCTGCGATCTTGGCACCGCCTTCTATCCGCGCCCGGGCCACGCTGAGTGCGCGTTCGATCTCCTCGCCGGCTTCTGCAATCGCCAGGCCGGCGGGTGTGAGGACGGAGCCTTTGGGCGTGCGCACCACCAGCGCGTGCCCCGTCTCGTCCTCCAGTTTGTTGAGCTGCTGGGACACGGCCGAAGGCGTAATTCCCAGTTCGTCAGCCGCCGCGAGCACCCCGCCGGTGCGGGCAACGGCAAGAAGAACTCGCAGCCTGCGCGGATCGATATCCATGTTAAGTAGTTCTAAACCATATCTTCAGTGGAATGCAATTGATCTAAAGTTCCTTCTTCCTCATAATTGCTGTTAAAAGTACAGGTAAGGGATGCAGCCCGGCCGCCCACTATGGGCCCCGCCGGACGGCTGAGCAGATGCTGTTCAGACCACCACTGATCCCATTGGCAATGGAGCCGATTCCGAAACACATACATAAAGCCCGCCATTTCCACTCCATCCAGTGATTGGCAGCCGGGGCATCAACTCTGAAAGGACATCATGGAACTGCTGTGGGAAATCTCTGGTTGGGCAGGTGCGGTCGCCATTCTCAGTGCCTACCTGGCCGTGTCCATGGGTTGGCTGAAGGCCGGCAAGGGCTTCCAGATTGCGAATCTCCTCGGTTCGTGCGCCTTCATCATCAATGGCGCTTTTCACGAAGCATGGCCCTCCGTGGTCACGAACGTCGCCTGGTTCCTCATTTCCGCGGTAGCGCTGGTTCGCATGCGCTCCCAGGAGGAGCCGCCGGTGGCGGCTGTCGAGCCTGCGCCAGTGCAGTTCCCCGGTGTCCCTGAAACCGGCCAGCTGGCCATCATTGAGGCGCCCCAGGCCCGCTGCGCTTAAGTAAACGACGACGACGGCGGGACGTCCCGCCGTCGTCCGCTTTTAAGACGATTCCCCTTATGATTTCGGTACCGCCGTTTTCTAGGGAGTGACGTGCGAGCTACATCAGTCCGGCGGAATTCCGCCGTATGGCAGGCCTGGCTCTGGCTGATCGGAGCCGGTTTCGCTGTGCTGCTTGCCGGGATCGTTTTCGGCCTGCAGAAGACGGGCACGCTGTGCGGCAGCCCGCTGATGCCGGACAGCCGTTCCGCTGAAGCATTCGACGCGCTCCACCGCGGCGCCGGAGCAGCGGCGGCCTGCTACCACAGCATCGGAGCCGCCGCCGTTCCCACCTGGATCCTGATTGCGCTGGGTGTCGTCCTGGTCCTTGCGGGCGTGACCGTCCGGATCGTCGCGATCAGCCGTTTGCAGCCGCCCGCGAATACGACGCCGAGACCCGGCGGTAGACCGGCGTAAGAAAAGCCGCCAGCGCAGCCGCGATCATGATGATTCCGGCCACCAGGAACACCAGGGCAATGCCGCGGGAGGTGCCTTCGCCCAGAAGCGGGGCCAGCTGAGCGGCGCCCTCGGCCGAGCGCGCGTACGGAATGATCCAGAACTGGGCGATCGGCGCGATGAGGAATGCGGTGACCGGCGCCGCGGCCGACTCGAAGGCCATGGCGAATCCGAATACCCGGCCCTGGCGCGGCAGCGGCACCACCTGCTGGATGACGGTCTGCTCGGCGGCCTCCACGAACGGTATCAGCACCAGGTACAGCCAGATGCCCGCGATGTACAGCCAGGCCCACTCCCGCAGCGTGAACACCGCACCGAGGAGCCCCATCACGGCCACGGCGATGAGCAGGGTGCGCAGCGGGTTCCGGCCGAGCCCGAACTTGCCGATCAATGCGCCGCCCACGATGAATCCGGTGGAGCCGAGCGCGAAGACGGCGCCCCACATCTCCACGGAGAACATCTCCAGCCCGTAAGGATCCATCAGGGCCATGTAGACGCCGCCGATGAAGTTGTTGAACGTGGAGAACAGGATGAGCGCGAACAGCCCGGCGATGGCCAGCACGGCAGCGAGTGAACCGCGCAGGTCGAAGCCGCCCTGCGCATCCGAGGCGGCCGCGCGCACTTCCTCCGGCATGCGCAGGGTCAGCAGGTGCGCGAACGCCAACGCCGTGAGCACCAGGGCCACGACAATGGTCCAGCCCATGCCCAGCAGCCCGACGGACAGCCCCGAGAGCAGGGAGGTGACGATGAACATCAGTCCCTGCACCATGCCCACCAGCCCGTTGGCGTTGGCCCTCCGGTCCGGCTCGATGAGGATGGTGACCGTGGTGGACAGCGCGATGTTCCGCATGTTTTCCACCACCGCGCCCACCAGGATGATCAGCGTGAAGAGCCAGAACCAGGGCTGGGACAGGTCCAGGATCAGGGCGGTGGGTGCCAGCAGGAACATGACACCGGACAGGACAAACATCACCAGCGTGAAGCCTGCAGCGAAGCGCATCACCGCGAGCTTGCGGTAGCGGTCCACGAAGGTGCCGAAGCTGATGCTCGACAGGGCAATCAGCAGCATGTACGCGCCGCCCACCACGCCGGTGGCGATCACGTTGCGCGTCTCCAGGTACACCCAGAACGTCAGCGCGAACCAGAGGTAGCTGGTGGTGACGTTGGCCAGCGCCGTGTTCACCAGGATTCCGGCGAAGGTGCGGGACCGCTGTGCCGGAGTGCGCAAGGAGGTATCGACGGCGTCGGGATCGGTCAGAGTCGGAGCCTCGGCGTCCTCAACCGGGGCCGGTTCCTGCTCGGTCATGCGTCCCAGTGTACTGACAGCTGACGGGCACAGCTATGCGGCCGGCTCTAGCGTGCCACGGCTACGGGCTGCTCCTGAAAGGCCGGCACCACGTGCTCGATGAAGAGCTCGAGCGAGCGCTTCTTCTCCTCGTGGGTGAGGCTGTTGTCCGACCAGAGGCTGAACTCGGTCACGCCGAGGGCCTCGTAGTGCCGGAGCCGCTCGATGACCTCCTTGGGCGTGCCGATCATGGCCGTCTGGTGCAGGGCCTCCGGCGTGAACTCGGGGCGCTCGGCGAACTTCTCTTCTGGGCTCGGCTCGAGGAAGCCGTTCTTCGGGGTGGTCTTGTTGCCGAACCAGGCGTCGAACGTCCGGTAGAACTTGTTGATGCCCTCGGCCGGACGACGCCAGCCCTCCGGCTCGTCGGCCGCATGGACGTGGGTGTGGCGGAGCACCATGAGGTCCGGGCGCGGGACCCCGGGGTTGTTCTCCACGGCGGTGTCGAACTTGCGTGCAAGGTCCTCCACCTCCTCGTCGCCCTTCATCAGGGGCGTCACCATCACGTTGCAGCCGTTGGCGACGGCGAACTCATGCGAGGAGATGTCGCGGGCGGCGATCCACATGGGCGGCGTCGGCTTCTGCAGCGGCTTCGGCACACTGGTGGAGGTCGGGAACTGCCACACCTCGCCGTCGTGCGCGTAGTCACCCTCCCAAAGCGCACGCACGGCCGGCACCATCTCGCGCAGGTGCTTGCCGCCGTCGACCGCTGACATCCCGCCCATGAGGCGGTCGAACTCGAACTGGTACGCGCCGCGCGCCAGTCCCACTTCCATCCGGCCGTTGCTGATGACGTCCAGGAGTGCCGTCTCGCCGGCCACGCGGAGCGGGTTCCAGAACGGCGCGATGATGGTGCCGGCGCCCAGGCGGATGCGCGAGGTGCGCGCCGCCAGGTAGGCGAGCTGCGGCATCGGGCTGGGGGAGATGGTGTACTCCATCGAGTGGTGCTCACCGATCCAGACGGTGCTGAAGCCGCCGGCCTCGGCGATGAGGGCGAGTTCCGTCAGGTTCTCGAAGCACTCGCGGTGCGAGACGGACTCGTCCCAGCGCTCCATGTGGACGAAGAGGGAAAAGCGCATTAGGAACTCCTGCTTTCTGCCGCTGCCGCGTTGCGTTCGGCGATGGTCTGGTTGCCGCGGGACCAGTGCTCGTGCTCGATCTCGCGGATGATGACGGTGGTGTTGTCCGGTACCGCGCCCACGGCGTTCTCGGCGGCGCGGTGCAGCTCGGCGATGAGTGTGCGGAGCTGCCCGGGGGTCCGGCCCCGGGCGATGGAAACTTCGATAAGAGGCATATCAGCTCCTCATGATGAAGGGGTCGGCGATGGGGGATTCGTCCGTGTTGATCCAGACGCTCTTGAGCCGGGTGTACTCGCGGATGCTCTCGATGCCGTGCTCCACGCCCACGCCGCTGGTCTTGAAGCCTTCGCGCGGGGACGCCGGGGACATGGCGCGGTACGTGTTGACCCACACCGTTCCGGCCTCCAGCCGGCTGGCCATCCGGTGCGCCCGGGCCAGGTTGGTGGTCCAGACGCCGGCGGCGAGGCCGTATGTGGTGTCGTTGGCGAGCCGGAGGACCTCCTCCTCGGTTTCGAAGGGCATGATCGCCGCGACTGGGCCGAAGATCTCCTCCCGCACCACGCGCATGGAATTGTCGACGTCGGTCAGCACGGTGGGCTCGAAGAAGTAGCCGCCGAGCGGGATGTTGGGACGGCCGCCGCCGGTCAGGACGGTGGCGCCTTCGGAGACGCCGAGGTCGACGTAGCTGGCCACCTTGTCGCGCTGGTCCTGGAACGCCAGCGGGCCGAGCTCGGTGGCGTCGAGCAGCGGGTCGCCGATTACGATGCTCCGGGCACGGTTCGCGACGCGCTCCAGCAGTTCGTCGTAGACGGACTTGTGCGCGAAGACGCGGCTGCCCGCGATGCAGGTCTGGCCGGCCGCGGCGAAGATGCCCGCCACAACACCCATGGACGCGTTGGTGATGTCCGCATCCCCGAAGACGATGTTCGGCGACTTGCCGCCCAGCTCCAGGGTGGAGCCGATGAAGCGCGATGCCGTCGTCGAGGCGATCCGCGCGCCGGTGCTGGTGCTGCCGGTAAACGAGATCTTGGCCAGCCGCGCGTCGTCCACCAGGGCCGCGCCGGCCTCTGCGCCGAAGCCGGTGACCACGTTGATCACACCCGCCGGGAAGCCGGCTTCATCGGCAAGTGCGGCCAGACGGAGGACGGTGGCCGAGGTGTATTCGGACGGCTTGATGACGATGGTGTTGCCGGCCGCGAGGGCGGGCGCCAGCTTGCTGGTGGTCAGCGTCAGTGGCGAGTTCCACGGCGTGATGGCACCCACCACGCCCAGCGGTTCGCGGAGCGTGTAGTTCAGGATGGCCGGGGTGGAACCGGGGATGGTGTCGCCCTGGATCTTGTCCGCCAGCCCGGCGTAGTAGTAGTAATACTCCGGCATGGACGCCAGCTGGGCGCGCATCTCCCGGAGGAGCTTGCCGTTGTCCTGGCTCTCCATCCGGGCGAGCTCGTCGGCATGCTCGCCAACCAGGTCACCGAGGCGGCGGAGCAGGTGCCCGCGCTTGGTCTGGCTGAGGTTCCGCCAGCTGGGGTTCTCGAAGGCTGCGGACGCCGCGGAGACAGCCTTTTCGACGTCGGCCGCGTTACCCCGTGCGGCCCGGTACAGCACGTCGAGGGTCGCCGGGTTGGTGCTGTCGAAGTAT
Organism: Arthrobacter globiformis; assembly: GCF_046536215.2. Lineage (GTDB taxonomy): Bacteria > Actinomycetota > Actinomycetes > Actinomycetales > Micrococcaceae > Arthrobacter > Arthrobacter globiformis_E. Next base: position 3,675,394 of record NZ_CM143421.1, read on the forward strand.
TCGCCGGATGACGGCGGGACAAATTCCCCGTTGATGAAGTGCTCGTAGCGGCGATCAGTGGACATGTGAGTGCTCCTTGAAGAAAGCAGTGAGAGTGTTGGCGAGCTCCTGGGGCCGCTCCACCGGCATCATGTGGCGGGCGCCGCCGATAACGGAATAGGTGCAGCCGGGGATGGCCGCGGCCAGCCGGGCGCTCATCTCGGGCGTCGACCCCGGGTCCAGCTCGCCGGTCACGGCGTGGGAAGGAACGGTGATCAAGGGCAGTTCGGTGGCGATTTCCGCATCTGCGGTGGCGAATACGCGGTAGCAGGCCAGGAAGGACTTTGGATCGTTCTTCTGCAGGACTTCCCGCGTCGCCTCGATCACGTCCGCCGGGACGGAGGACCCTTCCGGATACCAGCGGCGGATGGATGCCTCCACCGTTGCCGGAAAATCGGATCCCGCCGAGGCGAGCCGCACCATGACGGCGGCGTGCTCCTCGGAGGTGCGCTTGCACACCGAGGCGACCGACACCAGGCTGGCAACCAGGTCCGGGCGGAACCTGGCCACGTGCTGGGCCACGAGGGCGCCCAGCGAGAAGCCCACCAGGTGCGTGTCCGGCTCGAGCCGTTCGGCGACGTCCGCCGCGAGCTCGGCCAGCGTTACCCCTTCGGGAGCCTTTGGCCGGCTCCCGTGTCCCAGCAGTTCCAGGACCTGGACGTCGTATTCCGGTTCCAGGAATTCGCGGAGGGGGCCCCACATCGACCCGTCGAGGCCGACGCCGTGGATGAGGGCTATGCGGTCGCGGCTCACAGCGGCTGGCACCTACTTCGTTTCGGTGGCGAAAGCTGCCAGGCGCTGCTGCGGCCGTCCCTGGGCAGCGGCCGCGAGGGCGATCACGATCTCGTCGGCATGCGGTGCGTCGTTGATCCGCACCTCGATGCTCTGGTGGTGCGAGCGGATGGTGGCATCGGTGATGTGCTTGAGCGGGATGTCGAAGACCACACCTGCCGGTCCGCGCTTCTCCACTGCCGGCAGCAGCGTGGTGGCGTTGGCGGCATCGCGGAAGTGGTTTCCGAAGGCCAGCGTGTGGATGAGCCCGGAGCCGTGCTCGATTTCGCCGTTCAGGCCCACGATGGCGGCCTTGCCGTACGCCTCGGCCGGGGAGCCGAGGGCTTCGAGGACGCGGGGCGCCAGCAGCGCGCCGATGTCGGAGGCGTTGCCGTCGATGCCGGCGGACAGGTCCTCCACGAAGCCCTGGCCTGCCCAGGGGTTTTTGACGATGGCTGCCACAACGGCAACCCGCGCGGCCGGGCTGACCTCGCGGCCGCCTTCGATGAGGACGTCTTCGGTCAGGGTGACGATCTTACGGATGCTCATGAAACAAGTTCTCCTAGCGTGTCTGCTTTGACGATGGGGTCGGTGAGGCGGTCACCGATGCGGGAGTGGGGGCGGGGCCCGGTTGATGCACCGAGGACGACGACGATCTCACCCGGGCGGGGTGCGTCACCGATGCGTGTGGTGATGGTCTGGTAGTGGGTGCGGGTAGCTGCGGCGTTCTTGTGCCACAGGGGTACGACGAGGGAGGCGCCGGCGTCGCCGCGGTCGTCGGCGAAGCAGATGATCGACTCGCCTTCGAAGAACTCGCGGACGAGGTTGCCGAAGAACGGTGTGTGGATGAGCGCAGCGCCGTGCTCGATTTCACCGTCCGTGCCCACAATGGCGGCCTTGCCGAAGGCCTCGATGGCGTCCACGCCGCCGAGGTTGGCAGCAAGCACCTCGGTGAGTTTGCGCGCCAGCACCGGGGCAAGCTGCACCACTTCGTCGCTGAGGTCGTCGGTGGCGTTGCCGCCCAGCCACGGGTTGCTGACGACGGCTGCTGCCGTTGCGCGGACTGCCGGAACGGCGGGGGAGGCGCCGTTCTCGAGCAGGATTTCCTCGCTGTAGTACACGATCTTGCGGATGCCGAACCCGTTGTCGTTCGTCATTGGATCACTTCAATCATGGAGAAGCGCATGGCTTCCTTTCGTGGGTCGTTGGTTCAGTTCCGGCGGTCTTGCGCCGGGTCGGTCAGGGCCTCCCGGGATGAGGCGTGAACGTGGTTCCTCATGGCGGATTCGGCCCCGAAGGGGTCTTTGTGTTCGATCATGTCCAGGACGGCGCGGTGTTCGCGGGTGGAGGCTTCGAGCCGGCCAGGATGTTCAACCGTTTGCAGGACCAGCCGCTGGTAGGCGAGCTGGTTCATGAGCCGCTCGTAGTGCTCAACAAGCTTGCGGTTGTCCGAGCCGCGGACGATCGTCCAGTGGAACTCATGCACCAGCCGGGCATAGGCGTCGGTGTCATGGGTGAGCGAAGCCATTTCTGACTCCTCAAGGTTCCGCCGCAGGACGGCCAGTTCCTGGACCTCGCCGCGGCGGGCGAGCAGGGATGCGGCCAGTCCCTCGAGGGACTCCTTGAGCTGGAAGAGCTCGATGATCTCCCTGCGGGTGGGTTCCCGCACGAAGGTGCCGACCTTCGGACGGATTTCCACCAGGCCCTCGTGCTGCAGCTGCTTGAGCGCTTCCCGGATGGGGGTGCGGCTCACGTCAAACTCCTGCGCGAGGAAGGCTTCGGGGAGGACCGCGCCCGGGGGGAAGTCGCCTCCGAGGACGAGGCGGCGGATCCGGTCCAGGAGTCCGTCCCGGTCAGCAGCTTCCCTGACTACTTCGAGATCATCTTGCATACATGAAAGCGTATGTTGCATGCATCAGTAGCGTCAACAGGTTTGGCTACGCTTTTAGAAAACTCGCGAGTTTCTAGGGATTGTGCGGATTTTCTGTCGCCCTCTTGACCTTACGTTGTGAGCTGGATTACCGTCGTTGGTATGCAACAGACCTTGGAACCGATCATCACATCGGCTTGGCTCGCGGCTTGGGACAAGGGAGACCTTGATGCCCTCGATGGCCTCGTAGCCGCCGGCTACACGCGCACCAGCAAGGCGACGGGTGCAACTGTCGACCTCGCAGGCCTCAAGTCAGAGATCGCTGCGGTCCGGGAAGCTTTCCCCGACCTGCGCACCACGGTCGATGACGTCGTCGAAGGGGACGGCACCGTCGCCGTCTTCTGGACCTCCACCGGCACGCACACCAATGAATACCTCGGAGTTCCGGCAACGGGACTCACCGTCCAAACCCGGGGTTCGAACATCCTGGTCCTCGAGGAGGGCCGGATCGTCCGCGAATCGGTGACCTGGGACGGCAGCGAACTTCTCGCCGGCCTCGGCATCCGGCCCCTGCGCGGCATCGCAGCACCCGCCGTTGCCGAGGGCGAGGACTTCGCGGAACTCGACCCGGACCTGATGAAGGCCTTCAACCGGCAGTTCATCACCGGCGTCACCGTCGTCACCACCAAGGAAGGCGAAACCCCCAAGGGGCTGGCGGCCAACTCGTACTGCTCCGTCTCACTCGAACCGCCGCTGGTGCTGGTATGCGTCCAGAAGACGTCCAGCACCTACCCTGCGCTCTTCTCCTCGAGCCACCTCGGCATCAACATCCTGGGGACCGAACAGCTGGACACGGTGAAGGTCTTCGCCTCGAAGGCCGCGGACAAGTTCGCCGAGCTCGACTGGCATGAAGGGCCCAAGGGAAGCCCCCTCCTGGACGGTTCTGCAGCCTCCCTGGAAGCCGAAATCCAGGAGCGCTTCCAAGCCAAGACCCACACGGTCTTCATCTGCCGGGTCCGCCACGCGGAAACCAGCAGCACCGCACCCATGGTCTACAAGGCCGGACGGTTCTTCGACGGCGCTGAACTCGCCCAACTCTAAAGTTCCGGCGCGGCTGACCGCCCTCGCACAGGAAACCAGCCGCGCCGACCCAATCTGCTCTCAAGCAGCGCACCTAGGTGCGCATCCCACAATAGGACAACAATGAGCCCAGAAACCATGAGCGCCGCCGAAAACAGCGTCGCCGAAGACCGCGGTTACCGCGACAGCCTCACCAAAATCGAGCCCTACGGCATCGAGCACATCCCCGACGTCGAACGCCACGGGAAGCCCCGCTCCCAGTTCTTCCTCTGGTTCGCCGCCGGAATGAACTTCCCCATCGTCGTCCTCGGCTTCAGCGCCACCTACTTCGGCCTCCCTTTCTGGGCCGCGGTCCTGGCCATCGTCCTCGCCGGCGTGACCTCCTCGGCAGGAATGGGATACCTGTCGGCCATGGGAGTTCGGCTGGGCGTCCCGCAGCAGATGCAGGGCCGCGGGCCGCTCGGCTTCATCGGCAACCTGTTCCCGGTGGCCTACGTGAACGTGTTTGCCGGCATCGGCTGGGCCGCCGTCACCGTCATCCTCGGCGGCCAGGCCATCGCACTGCTCACCGACATTCCGTTCTGGGTTTCCTCCCTGATCCTCATGGGCATCCAGCTCGGCGTGGCCGTTATCGGCTACAACCTGATCCACTTCCTGCAGCGCATCCTGTCATTTGTCCTGGTGGTCGGCTTCGTCTTCATCACCGTCGTGGCAGCGGCCAACGGCAAGGTCATCAACACCGCCAACGAATCCGCACCGGGCTTTGACGGCATCGGCGGCTGGATCATCTTCTTCGGCTGGTTCTTCTCCTTCATCGTCGCGTGGATGCCGTTCGCGTCCGACTACTCCCGCTACCTGCCCAACACTCCCGGCAACCGGCGCGGCGCCGGCTGGGCCACCATGTCCGGCAACTTCGTCACCCTCGTCTGGATGGGCATCGTGGGCACCCTGCTCGGATCGACCACCACCGCGTCCGACAGCATCGGTGCGCTCAAGGAGCTCATGGGCCCCTGGGCCGCCGTCGGCCTCGGCGTCGTCGCCCTGTCCTCCTTCACCCAGAACTTTCTCAACGTCTACGGCGGCGCCATCTCCATCCAGACCATGGGCGTCCCCGTGAAGCGGCACACCGCCGTCGTCTTCATCTGCGTGGCCTCCTACCTCGTGGCGCTGTGGGGCCAGACCGGGTTCAACAGCGGCTTCACCGCCTTCCTGAACCTGACCGCCTACTGCATCGCCCCGTACGTCGCCGTCCTGGTGTGCGACTACCTGTTCGGCGGCCGGCGCACCGAGCGTGGCCTGCGCGAGCTCTTCGACAAGACCCGGAAGTTCGAATGGGGCTTCGTGGCCTGGGCTGCCGGCGTCGTGCTCTCCTCGCCGTTCTGGATGTCCTCGATCTACACCGGCCCCATCGCGGCCGCCTTCCCGCAGATCGGTGACCTCTCCTACTACGTCGGTGCCGCCGTCGCCGCGGGTGTCTACTTCGCCACCCACCGGCGCCAGCGCCTCTCCGGACGGGAAATGCTCGACCGCAGCGCCGCGGCCCAGACCCTGTAAGTACCCGGTTCGACGGGTTGGGGAGCGTCCTCTGGGACGCTCCCCAACCTATGAACCGCCGCACTAGGAGGGTCGGATGAGTACTGCAACACTGGAAGCGCCGGGCACAGAATCCAGCACAGCCCGCCCGCCGCGTGCCGTGGTGGCTGTAGTGGTTGAGTGGCGCGGCCGGATCGCACTGTTCAAACGCAGCCAGTCGGTCGGACACGAACGCGGCCTCTGGCACTGCATCACCGGGTACCTCGAACCGGGTGCGTCTCCGCGGCAGCAGGCGCTGGTTGAGCTTGAGGAAGAAGCGGGGCTGACGCCCCAGGATCTGGCCGGCTTTGAGCCCGGGGAACCGCTGCTGATTTCCGACGACGGCGGGAACCCCTGGCTGGTGCACACGTTCACCGCCGTCAGCACGCGGCGCCGGCTGACGATCAACGACGAGCACGACGCGTACCGCTGGACCGTCCCCTCCAAGATCAGCCGGTTCTCCAACCGGGTTCCCTGGCTGGACACGCTCCTTCAGGGGACACTGCCCCTCCAGGCAACATCGCCGGATATAGACAGGAAGGCAGCATGATGACCGTCATCGAAGGAACCGTCGAACCCGGAGACCAGCGGGGCAGGCTCCTCGGGTTTCCCACCGCCAACATCCTGCTCACCGACGAGGGGATCGACGACGGTGTCTGGGGGGCGCTCGTAGAAGTAGACCCGCAGAGGTGGGCCGTGGCAGCAGTGTCCGTGGGCCGCCGTCGGACGTTTTATGCCGGGGAAGGGGAGCGGCTCCTGGAAGCGCACCTCCTCGACTTCGACGAGGACCTCTACGGACGGACGATCCGCGTCGAACTGGCCGTCAAACTCCGGTCCCAGCGGGCCTTCCCGGACGTTGGTTCCCTGACCGAACAACTTCACCAGGACGTACAGCAGGCCCGTGAATGGGCCGCCGTCCATTACCCCACGCTTGTTGCTCGAATGAGCTACGCATAGTAAGGAGCCGATGTGGCTGAAGGAAACACTGTGACCACCGAACGAGAGACCGGGCTGCTGGCGTCAGTGCCCACCGGGCTGCTGATCAACGGCGAATGGCGGGACGCCTCCGGCGGCGGCACGTTCGACGTCGAGGACCCGGCAACCGGGGAGGTCCTGGCCACGCTGGCCTCGGCCACCAGCGCGGACGCGCTCGCAGCGCTCGACGCAGCGGACGCCGTGCAGGCCTCCTGGGCACGCACAGCCCCGCGGGAGCGGGCCGAGATCCTGCGCCGGGCCTTCGACCTGGTGACTGAACGCGCCGAGGACTTTGCCCTGCTGATGACCCTCGAGATGGGCAAGCCGCTCGCCGAGGCTCGCGGCGAGGTGGCCTACGCGGCCGAGTTCCTGCGCTGGTTCTCCGAAGAAGCGGTGCGCGATTACGGCCGGTACCTGACCACGCCCGAGGGCAAGAACAAGATCCTGGTGCAGCACAAGCCGGTGGGGCCGTGCCTGCTGATCACGCCGTGGAACTTCCCGCTGGCGATGGCCACCCGCAAGGTTGCTCCTGCCGTGGCGGCCGGCTGCACTATGGTGCTCAAGCCGGCGAAGCTTACGCCGCTGACCTCGCAGCTCTTCGCGCAGGTGATGATCGAGGCGGGCCTGCCGGCCGGGGTGCTGAACGTCGTCTCGTCGTCGTCGGCCTCATCCATCTCCGGGCCGCTGCTGAAGGACTCCCGGCTGCGGAAGATCTCCTTCACGGGCTCGACGCCGGTGGGCAAGCAGCTCATGGCAGAGGCGTCCCAGAACGTGCTCCGCACCTCGATGGAGCTCGGCGGCAACGCCCCGTTCATCGTCTTCGGGGACGCCGACCTGGACAAGGCAGTGCAGGGCGCGATGGCGGCGAAGATGCGGAACATGGGCGAGGCGTGCACCGCTGCCAACCGGTTCCTCGTGCATGAGTCCGTGGCGCAGGAGTTCACCGCCAGGTTCGCCGAGGCCATGAATGCCCTCCGTCCCGGCCGCGGAACGGACGCCGGCGTCACGGTGGGTCCGCTGATCGACGGCGGTGCACGCAAGGACGTGCACGCCCTGGTGGAGGACGCCGTCACTGCCGGTGCGACAGTGGTGACCGGCGGCGCGCCGGTGGATGGTCCCGGCTACTTCTACCAGCCCACGGTCCTGGCGGGCGTCGCCAACACCGCGGAGATCCTGCGCACCGAGATCTTCGGCCCGGTGGCCCCTATCACCATCTTCAGCACCGAGGACCAGGCCATCGCCATGGCCAATTCCACCGAGTACGGCCTCGCCGCCTACCTCTACAGCCGCGACTTCAACCGGCTCCTGCGCGTCTCCGAGCAGATCGAGTTCGGGATGGTCGGCTTCAACGCGGGCGTCATTTCCAACGCCGCGGCTCCTTTCGGCGGCGTGAAGCAGTCCGGCCTGGGGCGTGAAGGCGGGTCCGAGGGCATCGCCGAATACACCACCACGCAGTACATCGGCATCGCTGACCCCTACGCATAGTCCCGCGCTTAGAACGCAGCTACACAAGCGGCCAGGGGTAGCGCATGCCGGTGCGGTCGATGGGGAGCACCGGTTCGTGCAGCAGGCGGCGGACGCGGCGCTGCAGGGCGGTGACCTCCGAGCCGTCGAGGAGCTCCGCCACGTCCTTGGGCACGGAATCGGCGAGCGGGGCGATGTCCTCCAGCAGGGCTTCGGGAATGGGGTCGCCGGCGAAGTCCCAGATCACGGTGCGCAGTTTGAAGATGGCAGAGAAGCACAGCCCGTGGTCGATGCCCCACACCCGCCCGTCGTCGCCGCGCAGCACATGCCCGCTCTTGCGGTCCGTGTTGTTGGCGACGTAGTCGAACAGGGCAATCCGGGCCAGGTCGCGGTGGGTCTCCGGGACGTCGGCGTACAGGGTGAAGTAGTGCTCGCTGAAGTCGCAGTCGATGAACCACTGCAGCGACCCTATGCCCAGTGGCGCCTCCTCGCGGATCACCGTCGTCGGCACGAATCCCCAGCCCAGGGACTCGCTGAGAAGGTACGCCGCCCGCTCCCGCCGGTACAGTCCGGGCTCGAAATCGGACAGCGGCCGTTCTCCGGCCTCCGGCTTGTACACGGCATAGGCGGTGCCGTCCCCATCGGAGATCTCCGCCAGGAACGTCTCGTTGCTGCTGCGCGGAATGCGTCCGAGCAGCTCGATCTGGCCCCCGGCGAGGAGTGTCAGTTCCCGTTCACACGCAGCCACGTCAAGAACTCCGCAGCCCGCTCAGCGGCTCCGACGTCGAGTTCACCATGAGCACGGCGGGCTCCTGGCCGTCCGAAAAGGAAATCGCCGAGACGGACCCCGGACTGATCACGATCCGCTGGAAAAGGTCCAGGGGCGTTCCCAGGGCGTGGGCAACGGCCGCCTTGATCGGATCAGCGTGGGAAAAACAGACGACGACGCCCCCGGCGTGCGCTGTACCCAGCACCTCGAGCGCGCCGACGATCCGCCCCTGCATCTCCTGGAAGCTCTCGCCGTCGGGGAAGCGGAAGGCCGACGGGTTGTGCTGCACGGTCTGCCATTCGGGCAGGCCTGCCAGTTCGGACAGGGCCGCGCCGGTCCACTCACCGAAGTCGCATTCGACCAGTCCGGCGTTCTCCCGCACGTCCACTCCAAAGCTGGCCGCCGTGGGCTCGGCCGTCTCACGGGTGCGCTCCAGCGGCGAGGAGTAGACGGCGTCCACCGCCAGGCCTGTGAGCCGTTCCGCAACCCGTTCAGCCTGGGCACGGCCACGGTCGGACAGGTGCAGCCCCGGAGTCCGGCCCGGCAGCACCATGCCGGTGGTGGGCGTTTCCCCGTGGCGCACCAGAAGGAGGAGCGTGCTCTCCGGTTTCGACGGGGGCGCGGATGGTTCTTCCGAAGCCTGCGCTTTCGGTGTTGCTGCAGTCATTAGTAGTAAGCCTAAAGCCGGGCGGTGGCCCGCGTACCTGGGAATCCGGGCAAATTCCTCGATTCCCTGCACATCCGAGGACTACGGTAGAGGGGTGAGTGATCGTCCCGATATCTTCACCGTTGGCGAACTGCGTGCATCCGGCCACGTCCACAAGGACCTGCGCCACGAGATCCGCGACAACCTGATCGCGGCGCTCGCCGCCGGTCGCGACCCTTGGCCCGGGTTGTTCGGGTTCAGCCGGACCGTCCTGCCGCAGCTCGAGCGTGCCCTGATCGCCGGGCACGACGTCGTGCTGCTCGGCGAACGCGGTCAGGGCAAGACCCGGCTGCTCCGCACCCTGGCCGGGCTGCTGGACGAGTGGTCGCCGGTGATCGAGGACTCGGAACTCAACGAGCACCCGTACGAACCGATCACTGAGCAGTCCCGCGCCCGCGCCCTCACCGAGGGGGACCGGATGCGCGTGGCCTGGCGTCACCGTTCGGAACGGTACGTTGAAAAGCTGGCAACGCCGGACACCTCCGTGGCAGACCTCATCGGCGACGTCGACCCGATGCGCGTCGCCGAAGGCCGCCGCCTCGGGGACCCGGAGACCATCCACTACGGCCTCGTCCCGCGGTCCAACCGCGGGATCATCGCCATCAACGAGCTGCCCGACCTGGCCGAACGGATCCAGGTGTCGATGCTCAACGTGATGGAGGAACGCGACATCCAGATCCGCGGCTACGTGCTGCGGCTGCCGCTGGACGTGCTCGTCGTCGCCTCCGCCAACCCGGAGGACTACACCAACCGCGGCCGGATCATCACGCCGCTGAAGGACCGCTTCGGCGCCGAGATCCGCACGCACTACCCGATCGAGCTCGACGACGAGGTCTCCGTCATCCAGCAGGAGGGGAAGCTGGTGGCCGACGTGCCGCCCGTCATCCTCGAGATCCTGGCCCGCTATACCCGGGCGCTGCGGCAGTCGCCGGCCATCAACCAGACGTCGGGCGTTTCGGCACGGTTCGCCATCGCCGGCGCCGAGACGGTCGCTGCCGCTGCCCTGAGGCGGGCCAGCGTGCGCGGCGAAGATCCGGCCGTGGCACGGATCATCGACCTCGAGACCGCCGTCGAGGTCCTGACCGGAAAGATCGAGTTCGAATCCGGTGAGGAGGGCCGTGAACAGGGCGTCCTCGACCACCTCCTGCGCACCGCCACCGCTGAAGCCGTCCGGGCGCACTTCCAGGGCATCGACATGGGCCCGCTCGTGGCCGCGCTGGACGGCCACACCACCGTGACCACCGGGGACCAGGTCACGGCCCGGGAGTTCCTCGAGAACCTTCCGTCCCTCAACGGCTCGAGTCTCTACGACAAAATCGGTGAGCGCCTTGGCGCGGAAAACGACGGCCAGCGGGCGGCCGCCGTCGAACTTGCGCTGGAGGGCCTGTACCTCGCCCGGCGGATCTCCAAGGAGTCCGACGACGAGGAAACGGTCTACGGCTAAGCCCGGTTTCTGCCGGGAACAGATTAGGCCGGGTACAGATTAGCCAGTACAGGAGGCATCATGACCCTTCACAACCGGTCCAGGTACGGCCGGTACGCAGGAGGCCCGGACCCGCTGGCCCCGCCGGTGGATCTGGCGGAGGCACTCGACGCGATCGCCGAGGACGTCATGGCGGGGTACTCGCCGCGGCATGCCCTGCAGGAGTTCCTGCGGCGCGGCGGCCAGAACCGCGACGGGCTGGACAACCTGGCCCGGCGCGTGCAGCAGCGGCGGAAGGATCTGCTGGGCCAGCACCGGCTGGACGGCACGCTCAACGAGGTCAGGAAGCTGCTGGACACGGCAGTGCTGGAGGAGCGCAAGCAACTGGCCCGCGACGCCATGATGGACAACACCGAGCGTGCCTTCCGCGAAATGCAGCTGCAGAACCTGCCCCCGTCCACGGCGGCCGCGGTCAACGAGCTCGCGTCCTATGACTGGCAGTCGAGCACCGCCCGGGAAGCCTACGAACGGATCAAGGACCTGCTGGGCCGCGAAGTCCTCGACCAGCGGTTTGCCGGCATGAAGCAGGCGCTCGAGAACGCCACGGATGAGGACCGCGAAGCCGTGAGCGAGATGCTGCGCGACCTCAACGAGCTGCTCGGCAAGCACCGGCGCGGCGAGGACACCGACGCGGACTTCCGGGAGTTCATGGCCAAGCACGGCGACTACTTCCCGGAGAATCCGCAGTCCGTCGAGGAGCTGGTGGACGCCCTCGCCAAGCGTGCCGCCGCGGCCCAGCGGATGCTGCAGTCCATGTCCCCCGAGCAGCGCGAGGAGCTGATGCGGCTGTCCGCCCAGGCGTTCGGCTCGGCGGAACTCATGGCCCAGCTCAACCAGCTCGACGACAGCCTGCGCGCCCTGCGGCCCGGCGAGGACTGGAGCGGCTCGGAACGTTTCCAGGGCCAGGAGGGACTTGGACTCGGTGACGGCACCGGCGTGCTGCAGGACATCGCCGAGCTCGACGAACTGTCCGAACAGCTCTCCCAGTCCTACAACGGGTCGACCCTCGACGACCTGGACCTGGATGCCCTGGCCCGGCAGCTTGGGCAGAACGCGGCGGTGACGGCCCGCACCCTCGCCGAGATCGAACGGGCGATGCAGGACGGCGGCTACCTGCGGCGCGGCGCCGACGGCGACCTGCGGCTGTCGCCCCAGGCCATGCGGCGGCTCGGGAAGTCGCTGCTGCGGGACACGGCCAAGCAGCTGTCCGGCCGGCAGGGCGGCCGGGACACGCGCACCGCCGGGGCCGCCGGTGAGCAGACCGGCTCCAGCCGGCAGTGGGAGTTCGGCGACGCCGAACCGTGGGACGTCACGCGCACCATGACCAACGCGATCCGGCGCACCATGGCCGACGGCGGCGATCCCGGCCAGGGACTGCGCCTCGCCGTCGGGGACATCGAGGTGACGGAGACGGAGGCGCGTACCCAGGCCGCCGTCGTCCTGCTCGCCGATGTGTCCTTCTCGATGGCTGCCGAGGGGCGGTGGGTGCCGATGAAACGGACGGCGCTCGCCCTGCACCACCTGGTGTCCACCCGCTTCCGCGGGGACCGGCTGCAGCTCATCACGTTCGGACGCTACGCGCAGTCGATGGACATCGGCGAGCTCACGGCACTGCCGGCGCTGCGGGAGCAGGGGACCAACCTGCACCATGGCCTGCTGCTGGCCGGCCGCTTCTTCCGCCAGCACCCCTCGATGCAGCCCGTCCTGCTGGTGGTGACCGACGGCGAGCCCACCGCCCACCTGCTGGCGGACGGCGAGTCCTGGTTCAACTGGCCGCCGGATGCGGAGACCATCCGCGTCACGGTTGCTGAACTGGACCGGCTGGCGCGCGCCGGCACGCAGGCCACGTTCTTCCGGCTCGGCGACGACCCGGGGCTGGAACGTTTCGTGCGGCGGCTGGCCCGCCGGATCGACGGCCGGGTGGTGGCACCCGACACCGGCGACCTGGGGGCCGCCGTGGTGGGGGAGTACCTCCGGGCCCACTTCCGCGGCCGCTATTACGACGACGACTGGGCCGCCGGGATTTAGGCCCGGTCTAGTGGGGCGGAGGTCAGGCGGCTGCCAGCACGGGTGCGGGGACCGGGAGAGCTACCACGGGCGCGGCGATTTTGGGTGCCAGGATGCTGAACCGGTAGTCGCGCTGGAGCGGATCGACCTGCAGCGGAAGGTGGTGGGAACGGGCGCAGCCGCGGAGCTCCTCCATGGCCTGCGGTTCCACCTCGGCCAGGGTCATGTCGAGTTCCAGTGCCAGTCCCGGGACCAGCGAGTCGGCGCGCTTCATGACGTCGTACAGGCCCTGAATGCTTTGAACAGTTACGTGGCCCTGGGTCTTTACCTGGGCCTTGGCGCCGTCGAGGTCAACGCTGACCAGCACCCGCAGCTTCTCATTCACTAAGTTGTCTCCCCAATTTAGAAAGGGCCACCACGCTGTGGCCCCCGACTACGATAGACGAATGTGACTTGGCTAACAAGTCCATGGATGTCGGGCGGCTGGGAGGCCCTGTCCGGACCTCCCGGCGTTGCCCGCTTGGGCATAGCGTGAACACATGAATAAGAAGGACGACATCCGGAAGTTCCTCGTCTCCCGGCGCGCGAACGTGACCCTCGCGCAGGCCGGGCTGCCCGACTTCGGCGATGAACGGCGCGTTCCGGGGCTCCGGCGCGAGGAAGTCGCCCAGCTCGCCGGCGTCAGCGTTGATTACTACACCCGGCTGGAGCGCGGAAACATCCACGGTGCTTCCGAGAGCGTGCTGAACGCGATCGCCCGGGCACTGCACCTGACCGACGTCGAGCGCGAACACCTGCTGGACCTCGCGCGGCCCGCCTCCTCGGCAGCAAACGTTCCGGGAAGAACGACGGCGGCCGTCACCGTCCGCCCGTCGGTCCAGCGGGTGCTGGACAGTTTGGCGGTGCCCGCCGTCGTCTATAACGCCCGCCAGGACCTCATCGCCGCGAACCTGCTGGGGCGGGCGCTGTTCTCGCCGCACTTCGAATCCGACCGGCCCAATATGGCCCGCTTCATTTTCCTCGACTCCCGCGCGAAGGATTACTATGTCGACTGGCCTCTGGCCTGCAGCCTGACCGCCGCGATGCTCCGCTACGAGGCAGGCCGCGATCCGCTCAACGCGGAGATCACGGAACTCATCGGCGAACTCGCCACCCGCAGCCCCCAATTCCGGAAGGACTGGGCGGACCACGACGTTCACGAGCACCGCACCGGCCGCAAGGTGTACGGCCACCCCGAGGTTGGCGATCTCGACCTCACGTACGACGTCTTCGAGATGCCGGGCGAGCCGGGGCTGTCCATCGGCACGTACACCGCGGACGAGGGCTCCGAATCAGCGGACAGGCTCATCCTGCTCGGCACGTGGGCCGCGACCCGGGAGTTCACCTCCGGACCGTCATGGCGGGAGCGCTAGCTACGTCACCGCCGTCGCGTTTGCGGGCGAACCTGTCGCCCCGGTGATGTTCAGCGGCTTGATGGTGACGAGCGCGTCCCAGCTGCCGGTGGCCTTCATGTGCCGGCTGAGGGGGCCGAGCTGCCAGAGCTCGCCGAGGGGGAGGCCGAGTTTGGCGAGGAGCTGCTGGTGCATCATGCCGCGGTCGTTGGGTGCCGTGTCCCGGAAAGGGCTCGTTGGGACTGGTGGCAGGCATTCGACGGCGAAGTTGTCCGCGGCGATGACGGAAAGCCGGTTATCCCACGCCCAGGCGACGAATTCCGCCGACTGCTCGATGCCGCTGGCCCGGCGGCTGTCGCGCTGGCGCTCCTTTTCCTCAGTCGGGAGCGCGAGGAACCACTCGCACCACCCCGTGTGCAGCATGAGGACGTCGCCGGGCCGGAGGGCAACTGCCTGGGCGTCGGCTGCGGCCCGGATGAGCCCGAGACCGAGAGGCTGCCCGGCCGCGTGGTCGATGGGCCTGCCCTGCTCCCGGCAGTAGCCGTCGAGGTCCACCAGGACGCCCCGGCCGGCGATGGGCTGCTCCGCCCACACCTGGATGCCGAGGGCAGAGGTTCCTTCCCGGATGTCGTCGTCGGGGGTTCCGTTGTAGAAGCCGGCGTCGTCAGCCCGGCGGTGCCGGAGGCCGTCGATCTGGCTGGAGCCCTGCAGGTAGTACCCGTCGAGGTAGTCGTCGCGGTGGGCCGGGTGCGCCGAGTAGATCGTCTGCCGGGGAGCCCTTCGCTTCAGGGACATGCCGGGGTCGAACGCGTCGGCGGGGTAGTCGAGGCCGAAGACGGTGCCGGTCCTGACGCAGCCGGCGGCTTCCCGGACGGTGTCCGGCTGAATGAAGGAGGGGGTCCCGCGGCCGGCGTCGGGAAACAGTCCCCAGGACGTGCCCGCAAGGCGCCCTTCCCGCTCCAGCAACGACGCGTAGGAGGGATAGGTTGTGCCGGATTCCGTGGAGGTCATGGGGTGCGGGCTTCCTGCTGCGGGCTGTTCTGGTTCGCGGGTTTCTTGTAGCTGAGCAGGAACCCGGCGAGGGCGCAGACGGACGCGGCGATGCACGCCGGGCCCTTGACGGCTTCGTTGAGGACTGCCAGCCAGCCGCCCTGGCCGGTGACCAGAGCCAGGGCCTGCCCCGCCACGAAAACGATGCCGGCGACGAGGAGCACCGCGAGGCTGATGACAAAGATGGCGTTGATGGTGTGTTGTAGCTTCTGCATTTCCACGCTTCCCTAGGTTGGCAGGACACCGATCGGCAGGACGCCGACGGCGATCAGCACGCCGATGGCCAGCAGCGGCAGGGCGTAGAGGACGAACAGGCGGGCAAACGTCTTGTACGGGTCCACGTCGGCGATGCCGCACGCCACGTAAAGCGGGGCGCCGCCGGGCGGGACAGCCGCCTCGCAGGAGGAAAACACCAGCACCGCGACGGCCGCCGTGGTGGCCGGCACGCCGGCGGCCACCAGCGTGGCCACACCCACGGTTCCGACGGCGGCCATGGTGGCCGTCGCGGACAGCGGGGCGGCCACGGCGATGACGATCAGGCCGATCAGGATGGCGAGCAGCCCCAGGGGCAGGTTGAACTGGTTCAGCAGTGCCGTCATCTGCTTGGGCAGTCCGGTGGCGGCCAGGGCGTTGGCGCCGGCGAAGGCGAACACCACGGTGACGCCGACGACGCCGAAACGCGGCGCGGACTGCTGCAGGAAGTCCCAGTAGGCCTTCCCGCTCCGCGGCAGCCGCTTCCGTCCCAGGATGAGGCCCGTGATGATCAGGACCACCGGGATCCAGACGATGACGCTGACGGACTTGGCCACGTCCGAGCCCGTCCAGTCGGAGAGGGCGTTGGCGATGGCACCGGAGGTGAGGATCAGCGGAACGGCAACCACGACGAACAGGATCATCGTGGCCCAGCCCTGGGCGAAGGCGCGGCGGACGGGGGTCCGGTGCGCCGCATCGAGGGGCGCCATGCCGCTCTTGCGGATCAGCACGTAGGTGACGATCAGGCGATGCAGGAAGCACCACAGGCCGCCAAGCAGCAGGGGAAGGACGAGGTCGTTGACCTTGAGCAGCGGCCCCACGGTGGACGACCCCACGAGGACGAACATGGATGCGCTGAACGGGAAGGTGATGCCCATGCCCGCGTTGCCGGCCACGAGCGTTGCCGCGGACGGCTTGTCGAGCCGGGATTTCTCCATCCACGGGATGGTCACCGAGCCCACGGTCGCGGCGATCGCGGCCTGGTTGTGGACCACTCCGCCCAGGCCGGCCGACGCGACCGTGGAGACCCAGGCAGGACCGCCCTTGACGCCGCCGATCAGCGAGTTCAGCAGGTCGATGAGCCGGTCCAGGACTCCGGTCCGCTCCAGCAGGTACCCCATGAAGACGAACGCCATGGTGGCATAGACGATCTCGTCCGTAATGGCGTCGTAGAACGCGTCCCAGCCGTTCTGGACGGCGGCGGCGCCGGTGAAGGGTAGGACAACGAGGAACCCGAGAAGCATCGCTTCGCCGACGCTGCGCTTGATCATAGTGGTCCAGAGCAGGATGACAGCCAGATAGGCTCCCAGTGCCCAGATGCCGATCATCGGGCTGCTCCTTCGCGGTGTTGGTTTGGTTCCGGGTTCATCGTTGACTCCCTGTTTATTGATTCTGCCTCATGCGCATTCAGCGCAGGGCGGCCTCCGGTGCCGGTGCCGCCGCGATCCGCGTCAGCGCCGCGGCTGAGGCTGCCGTCATTTCCGCCGGGACGCCGAGTTCGGAAAGGTATTCCGCGGTGTCCTGCATTTCCCGGGACCGGCGCACGGCGTGCTTGGACGTTCCCGCGAGGAACCTGTCGATGACGGCCTGGCCGTCTCCGGCGAGCTGGCGGGAGATCTGCTCCCGGATCCAGCTTTCCAGCCCGGCCGCCCGGCCCGCGGTGACTGCTTCGACAACCACGGACGCCATGCCCTTCATCAGGACGCTGCGCAGCAGCTTGTGGGACATCGCGGCCCCCGGGCCGCCGTCGGCGATTTCGACGTCGACACCCAGCGGCGTCAGCAACTGCGCCACGGCGGCGGATCCGGGACCGCTTACCATGAGCGGCGTCTTGGCGCCGAGGGCGGCGACGGGTCCAAGAATCGCGACGTCGGCGAAGCTCGCCTGGGTGGGCAGCTGGCCGAGCTCCTGCATGACTGCCGGGGAAGAGGACGTGAAGTCCGCGTAGGTGCTGCCTGCCGCGAGCACCGGCAGGCAATCCTGGGCGACGCTGCGGGCAGCGGCCGCACCGGTGAGCACCAGGACGATCTCGGCGCCCTCGCAGGCTTCGGCGGCAGTGGCTGCCCGCCGTGTTCCCGCCGGGGTGGCGGCGGCTACGGGATCAAACCCGGTGACCTGGTGTCCTGCCGCGGCAAGTGCTTCCGCATAGGCCGCACCTGCTTCGCCCAGGCCGATGATGGTGCACTTTGTCATGGAACTGTTCCTTACTTACTGGCCGCGGGCGGCGATGATCGACGCCCGGCGGTTGGTTTCGTCGGCGAAGACCGCCTCTGCGGCCTCCGCCACGGCCTCGGCCCGCTCGCCCGGGATGACGACGACGCCGTCGGAGTCGCCGATGATGATGTCGCCGGGCAGCACGGGAACGCCGCCGAAGGCCACGGGGCCGCCGATCCGGTGCGGCCCGTTCTTGTACGGTCCGGCCGGGGTGACCGCCCGGGCGAAGACGGGCATGCCGATCTCGCCGAGGGCCTCGGCATCGCGTGCCGCGCCGTCGAGGGCAAAGCCGGCGATGCCGAGGTTGATGGCGCGCTCGCCGATCAGCTCGCCCAGGAGGGCGCGGGACTCATCGCCGCCGCCGGAAACCACAATGACGTCCCCCGGCTGGGCCAGTTTCAGTGCTTCGTGGATGCCCTGGTTGTCCCCGGGACGGGTCCAGACGGTGAAGGCGGGCCCGGCGATTTTCGCTCCGGGCCAGATTGCCTGGATCGCGGAGTCGGCGACGCCCAGCCGGTCCATGGCGTCACCGATGTTCGCGGCCGGCAGCTTGGCCAGCCGGTCGACCAGTTCCTGGTCCGGGCGGGTGAAGGGGATGTCCTGAAGGGCGGGGGTGGTCATGGCGGTGTCTTCCCTGGTGGTGTTGGTGTGGGCTGGGATCGGCGGTTGTTGGGACTAGTCCTTTTTCTGGGCTAGTCCTTCTTCTGGACGAGCGGCAGGACCTTCTTGAAGTCCTCCTCCTGGCCGGCCCAGAACGTCTCGTAGTCCTTGCCGGAGAGGTAGCTGGTCTGCAGGCCGAGGTCGTTCATCTTCTTGACGACCTCCGGGTCCTCGATGGCCTTCTGCAGGGCGGCCTCGAGCTTCTTGGCGACGGCGTCCGGCAGGCCGGCGGGGGCGGAGTAACCGCGGGCGGTGCCCGCTTCGACGTCGTATCCGCTTTCCTTGAACGTCGGGACGTCGGGCAGCGACGGGGACCGCTCGGCGGTCATGATGCCCAGGACTCGGGCCTTGTTCTGCTTGGTCAGGTCGGTGACGTCGCTGACGTTGGCCACGAGGATGTCCACGTGCTTGCCGAGGAACGCCGTGGTGGCCTGCGAGGCGCCTTCGGAGAAGTGGACCGGTGCGAACTCGGCGCCGGTGGTCTCCTGGATCTGGGCCAGCGCGAAGTGCTCGCCGGTCTGCAGGCCCGTGGTGCTCGCGGTGAGGGACTTGGGCTTGGCCTTGGCAGCGTCGAGCAGTTCCTTCAGGGTTTTGTACGGGCTGTCCGGCTGGACGGCGATGACGGCCGGGTCAATGACCTGGCGGCCCAGCGGCTGGAAGCTGCTGCGCGTGTACTTGGCGCCGCGGGCCGGGTCCAGCGGGGACACGACGACGGACGGGGAACCGGTGGCGCCGATGGTGTAGCCGTCCGGCTTGGCGCTGGTGAGCTGGGTGTAGCCGATCTGGCCGCCGGCGCCGGGCTTGTTGATGACCTCGACGTTGGTGCCGAGTTCCTTCTCCAGGACGGGCTGGACCAGGCGGGCTGCGGTGTCCACGGCGCCGCCGGAGGAGAAGGCGACGATGAGGTCGATGGACTTGCCCTTCTTGGGGAAGTCGTCGCCGGCGGCGGAGGTCGCGCCGGCGTTGGCGCCGCATCCGGTGAGGGCGAGCAGGGCGGCAGCAGCAACGGCTGCGGTGATTTTCATGCGTGACTGGTTCATGCGTGACAAGGGTCTTCTCCTTCGAAGAGATTGTTTGTTGGGTTGAGGGGGAGTGCGGGTTTAGGT
The DNA here is from genome assembly GCF_046536215.2 of Arthrobacter globiformis. Classification (GTDB taxonomy): domain Bacteria; phylum Actinomycetota; class Actinomycetes; order Actinomycetales; family Micrococcaceae; genus Arthrobacter; species Arthrobacter globiformis_E. Next base: position 3,694,803 of record NZ_CM143421.1, read on the forward strand.
TTCGGGGTCGTCCATCAGGGCCTTGGGCTTGCGGAGCTTCAGCAGCGGGCTGCAGATGATCAGGACTCCCACTGCAATGAGCACGGCGGAGATGGGGCGGTTGAGGAAGATGCTGAAGTCGCCCTGGGAGATTTCCAGTGATTCGCGCAGGGACCGTTCCATCAGCGGGCCCAGGACCAGGGTGAGGACCATGGGGGCCAGCGGGATCTCCAGGTGCCGAAGGGCCAGGCCCAGCAGGCCGAAGCCGATCATCACGAAGACATCGAAGACGCTGAAGTTGATGGTGTACGCGCCGATGACCATGAACAGCAGGATCAGTGCCGTCAGGATCGGAGCCGGCACCCGCAGGATCGACGTCCACAGACCGACCAGGGGGACGTTGAGCAGGACCAGCAGGAGGTTGCCGATGAAGAGGCTGGCAATGATCGCCCAGGCAATCTCGGAGTGCTCGGTGAACAGCGTCGGTCCCGGGGTGAGGCCCTGCTGGAGGAAGGCACCCATGAGGACGGCGATGGTGGGGGAGGCGGGGATGCCGAGGGTGAACAGCGGGATGAGCGCGGCGTTGGCGTGGGCGTTGTTGGCTGTTTCCGGCCCGGCAACACCTTCGACGGCGCCCTTGCCCAGCTCGTTGCGGTGCTTGGAGAACTTCTTCTCGGCGCCGTAGGAGAGCAGGGAAGCGACGGATCCGGTCATGCCGGGGATCAGGCCGAGGCCGAAGCCGATGCCGGTTCCGCGGGCCATGGAGGGCGCACTCCGGCGCCATTCGGCGCCGGTGGGCAGCAGCGAACGGAATCCGGGGGCGTGCACCACGGCGGACTCACCCTTGCGGTAGGACAGGATCTCGGACAGACCGAAGACGCCGACGATGACCGCCACAAAGCTCACGCCGTCCAGGAGCCGGTCCATGCCGAACGTGAAGCGGGGTGCGCCGGCCACAGGGTCGATGCCAACCATGGAGATCAGCAGGCCCAGGGCTCCGGAGATCAGGGCCTTGACCATCGATTTTCCGGCCAGCGCCACGAGCAGGGAGATGCCGACGACCATGAGGGCGAAGAACTCCGGCGGACCGACAAGGAGGCCCAGTTCGCCCAGGGGCTTGGCGGCGGCGACGAGTCCGAGGGTGGCAATGGTGCCGCCGACGAAGGAGCCGATGGCGGCGATGGTCAGGGCAGCGCCGGCCTTGCCCATCTTTGTCATTGCATGGCCGTCGATGGTGGTGATGGCCGACGCCGCCTCACCGGGGGTGTTCAGCAGCACGCTGGTGATGGTTCCCCCGTAGGCCGTGCCGTAGAAGATGGCACAGAGCATGATGATCGAGCCGGTGGGATCCATGTTCAGCGTGAGCGGGATAAGCAGGGCGACGCCGGCCACCGGGCCGATGCCCGGCAGGACGCCGATCACGGTGCCCAGCAGGCAGCCCAGGAACGCAAAGATGAGGTTCTGCCAGGTCAGGGCGGCCGCGAAGCCGTTCAGCAGTTCGTTGAGGGTGTCCATGTCTAGAGTCCGATCAGGTTCAGGACGGGGATAGATGAGACAGGCAGGGCCACGTTCAGTCCGTAGTTGAAGGCGTAGAAAGCTCCGACGCTTCCGGCCAGGGCGGTGAGCAGGGCGGACAGCCAGCGCCGCTTTCCCCGGATCTTCAGGTGGTACATCAGGAAGAGGAACATGCTCAGCTGGAAGCCGAGCAGGTCCAGCAGCGCTGTCAGCAGCACAAGGCTGACGACGACGGCCAGCACCAGTCCGCCGTCGGCCCCCTCACCTGCCGCGCTGGGGCGCTTGAGCTCCTGAAGGAGCCAGAGGACCGACATCGACGCGAGCACCGCACCCATGGCGAACGGGAACAGCCCGGGGCCAGGACCCAGGGAGGTCCAGAGGCCGAGGCCCACCGAGCTAACAAGTACGTAGGCGCCCAGTGCCCCAAAGGCGGCGATCCCTGCCAGGACGCTGCGCGCTGGCCTCGCCCGGGTGGGGGACTGGGTCGTGGTCGACTCCGTTGTCATCAAAATGCCTTCCAATTGCTTTCATAGAATGAAAGTCTCTTACGTCAGAAGAAATAGTGACACGGCCCACAGGTGCTGTCAAGCGGGCTGGCGGGGCAGAGAAGTTACATAGAATGAAAGAATGACGGTCACCAATGCGCAGTCCGGCACTGCAGCGGACGACGGCAGCAAGCCCTCCAACATGCGCTCGCTGTCGCGGGCGATGGAAGTGTTTGCCGAGCTGCAGCGCGCCGACCGCCCCCAGCGGCTCAGCGATCTGGCGCGGAACTGCGGCATGAGCCTGCCCACCACGCTGCGCATCCTGCGGGTGCTGCAGGACTTCGGCATGGTCAGCCAGACGGACAAGACGTACCGGATCGGGCCGGCCGTGCTGCCGGCGGCGCGCAGCTACATCGAGAACGACCCCCTGGTGACCGCGTCCCGTCCGGTGCTCCAGCAGGTGGCGGCGCAGACCGGAATGACCGCCTCGCTGTACACCCGCCTGGGTATCGAGCGCATCCTGGTGGTCCGCGTCGACGGCGACGCCCCGCTGCGGTATGACATGCCCCTGGGCAAGCGGCTTCCCCTGACGGTCGGTGCTGCCGGCAAGATTCTGCTGGCCGGCGCGCCCGACGATCACCTCCAGGAGGTGGTGCAGGGGGCGGTGGCGGCCGGGCACGAGAAGCCCACCTTCAGCCTGGCCGAGCTCAAGGCGCGGCTGCCCGAATCCGGAACCGACTACGCCTATTCGGCCGACGAACGCGCCACCGGTGTCCTCTCGGTGGCGATGGCCATCAACAGGGCGGGGCTGCCCAGCGAATCCATTGCCCTGACCAGCCCGGTGGAAGCCGCCACCGAGGAGGGGTTGAAGGCGGGCGTGCCCGAACTGCGCCGCGCCGTAGCCCGGCTCGCTGAACTGCTGGAGGGCACTGTTTACTGAGGGCGGGAAAGGCGGGAGTTTCATGGCAGGAATGCCGCCGGCCACGGTGGAGGTGAGTGCCGCCGTCGTCCATGCCCTCCTCCGGGACCAGCGGCCCGACCTGGCCCGCCTCCCGCTGGTGCGGGTGGCCAACGGCTGGGACAACGCGACCTTCCGGCTCGGTGACGATCTGGCGGTCAGGCTGCCCCGCCGGGACGAGGCCGTGCCGCTGATCCTGCACGAGCAGCTGTACCTTCCGGGGATTGCCAGCCGGTCCCAGGTTCCGGTTCCTGTGCCCGTCCATGCCGGCCGGCCGACGTCGGACTTCCCCTTGCCGTGGAGCGTCGTCCGGTGGGTTCCCGGCACCGCAGCCGTGGATGCCGGACCGGCGGACCGTGCGGCGGCCGCTGACGGCTTGGCCGCCTTTCTCAAGGCGCTCCACGCTCCCGCCGACGCGGGGGTCCCGGTGAATCCTGTCCGCGGGGTGCCGCTGCCCGACCGGGATGCGGTGGTGCTGGAACGGCTCCGGGACCGGGAGCGTTACCCGCAGGCCGCGGACCTGCGGGCCGTCTGGGAGCAGGCCTGCGCGGCCCCTGCCTGGGGCGGTCCGGCGATAATGCTCCACGGCGACCTGCATCCGGCCAACATCCTGCTGGCAGCCGACGGGTCGCTGGCCGGCGTGATCGACTTCGGCGACGTGGGGGCGGGGGACCCCGCCGTCGATCTCGCCGTTGGCTGGTTGATGTTCGACGCCGGCACCCGGCAGCGCTTCATCGGCGCCTTTGGCTCCCCGGCTGGCTCCTCGGTGGTCGGGGACACCTGGAGGGACACCTGGGCGCGCGCCCGAGGCTGGGCCCTCGTCCTGTCCACCGCGATGCTGAGCAACTCGGACGACAACGCGCGGATGTTCTCTGTGGGGGAGTTCGGGATCCTGCAGGTCCTGGCGGGCTGAGCGGCTTTGACGACCGCCGCATAACGAATCGATAAGGGTGCTTATGATTGAGCGTCGGACTCAATAGACTTGCTACATGGATCCGCTGGTGTCGATCATGTTGGTGTTCGCGGTGGCGCTGCTGTGGCTCGTTGTTCCGGTGCTGTTGCTCTCGAGGATCAACCGGGATGTGCGGCGGGCCGTGAGGCAGGAACGGAAGGCGCTGCGTATGAAGGAGCGCCAGAGCCACAAACACCACGTCCCCAGGCGGGCTGTTCTGGCCCGGAAACGCGGGCTAAAGGCCGCCAGACGCCGTTCCGGGTCGAAGCCGCCGGCGCTCCCGTCCTCCGGCTGAGCCGGCCACGGCGCCCGGTATAGAAACGACGACGGCGGAACCTCCCGCCGTCGTCAGTTCCGTCAGCGGAAATGTGCCTATCCACCGGCCGGGCGGCGGTAGGGTGGGGCGCATGAAGATGCGCCTTGAAGTTGTGCAAGTGCCGGTCGCTGACGTGGACGCGGCGAAGTCGTTTTACGTGGAGAAGCTGGGCTTCGTCCTGGACCACGATGTGGAGCACATCCCCGGCATGCGGGTGGTGCAGCTGACGCCGCCGGGGTCTGCTGCTTCGATCGTCATCGGGACGGGCATGACCAGCATGGCGCCGGGGAGCCTGGAGGGGCTGCAGCTCGTCGTCCCGGACATTGACGCGGTGCGCGCCGAACTGGTGGAGCGCGGCGCCGGCATCAGCGAGGTCCAGGACATGGGCGGCGTGCAGTTCGCCTTCCTCAGCGACCCGGACGGCAACCGTTGGGTTCTCCAGGGCGCGACGCCTCCGGAGATCAAGAGCCAGCACCTGGACCCGTTCGCCTCCTAGCCGCGTGGCGCTCGCTGTCCCGCTTCTCGTTGACCGACTTACTCGTTGACCGACTTATTCGTTGACGAGGACGGGAACGCCCACGGCGGCGGAAACAGCCTTGCCCCGGAGGTTTGCCGGGACCGGGATGCTGAACTTTTCGGTCTCCGACGGCGGGCCGGAGTGGCTGTGCCCGTCTTCCTCGGCGTGGTGTACGTACCGTCCGGTGCCCAGCAGCTTGCCCTGTTCGTCGTAGAAGCCGGCGAGAACCTCCAGCTCGAGCAGGTCGCTGACGTCACTGGTGACGCGGATCGAACCGCTGGCGGCCGCCTGGGTAAATGCCAGCTGCTCCAGGACGAACCGGTCATCGAAGGGTCCCTTGACCTGGACGGCCCGGCCCGTGGCGGGTTTGGCGCCCTGCAGCCCCGGCAGTCCGGGTTCCCCCGACGCGGGGACCAGGCCCGGCAGTGTCGCCTGGACGGTCGCTGCCGGACGGGGCGTTTCTGCGGCGGCCTGGCCTGCCGGCTGGTTCAGCGTCCCTGCGAGGACAGCGGCCGCAGCCAGAAGCGCTGCGCCGCCCGCGAGGGCGGCCTTCATTTTGTGGTGCATGTGGATGTTTCCTGTGCTGGCAGTGATGGAGTTATGGGTCCGGTGGCCGGGGATGCTCCCCGGCCACCGGTACTGCAAGGGGTCAGCTCACCCGAAGGGCGTCGCCGACGATGCTGAAGAGATCGGTGTTGTCCACGCTGCCCTGGAGCTTTTCCGAGCCCGAGCCGAACGAGAAGATGGGGACGTCGGCTCCGGTGTGGTTGCCGGAAAGGTAGGTCAGCCAGAGGCTGGCGTCCTTGGATCCGTCCTGCACGCCGGCGGCGTCATCAGGAGTACGGAACGTGGCGGGGGCGAAGTTGTGCGGATCGCCCGAGCCGGCGCCGTTGACGATTCCCGTTGAGCGGGTGGCGTCCTTGGTGTTGCCGCCCGCGCGGGTGGGCGTGGAGTTGTTGGCAGTGTTGCCGCCGTCGACATTCACCGGCGGGTTCGCGGCTTCGGCGTTCGTGAAGGAGCCCTTCTCGATGATGTTGAAGCCGGCGCACTCGTGGTCCGCTGTCACGATCACGAGGGTGTTGCCGTCCTTCCTGGCGAAGTCCATGGCTGCGGCAACGGCGTCGTCGAAGGCCTTGATCTCTTCCAGGGTCTGGGCCGCGTCATTGGCGTGGGAGCGCTTGTCGATGAGTGCACCCTCGACCTGGAGGTAGAAGCCGTTGCCTTGGCTGCCGGAGCCCAGCAGATCGATGGACTTTTTGGTCATCTCGGCCAGTGTCGGTTCCTGGGCCTGCGGCGCCGAGGGGTTGTCCTGCTTGGATTTCTCCACGGTCAGGTTGCCCTTGTTGAACAGGCCAAACACCTTCTGGCCGGCTGCGGAGGCGAGATCCGACTTGGTTGCCACGGTCTGGGACGCGGGGGAGCCGAGGACCGTGTAGCCCTGGTCGCGCAGTGCCTTCTCGTCAGCGGTGTCGAACCGGCTCAGGCCGCCGCCGAGGATGACATCGGCGGTGCCGTTGCGGGCGATCTGGTCGGCGATCGGGGTGACGCGCAGGTCGCTGGTCGCAAGCGGCGAACCGGTGATGGCGGTGTCCTGGCAGGCAGCTGCGGAGTAGACGGGCCCCTGGCAGCCGCGGGCGAGGGCGTGGCTCATCTGCCCGGCGGGGGTGGCATCGGTGATTTCGGCGGTGGAGACGTTGCCGGTACGGTATCCGGCCTGCTTCGCCTTTTCCATGAGGGTCGGAACGGAGGTTCCCTTGGCGTCCACGCCCAGCGCGGCGTTGTACGTCTTGACGCCGGATGCCCACGCGGTGGCCGAGGATGCGGAGTCGGTGACGTAGTTCGGGCGGAAGTCTGCCTGTCCGGGCTGGCCGGAGTTCTTCTCCACGGAGTAGGTGCTGACATAGCCGTGGGCGGGCAGCTTTTCCATGTTCAGCCGGCCATCAGCACCGTAGAAGCGTTCGCGGCCGGCGGTGACGTGGGTGCGGCCCATGCCGTCTCCCACCATGTAGATGACGTTCTTCACGCGGCCGCTGTCAGCGGCGTTGTTGGCTGCGCTGGCAGGGGAGCCAACGGCGGCCAGTCCGGCAAGAGCGGAAACTGCGATGAGCGTCGCCGATGCGGACACGGAAAATGTGCGTTTCATGTGGAGGTTCTCCCAGATGCGAATGATGGGTGCGAATGGCACCGCTCAGACAGTAGGGAGGGCACACGATGCTGCGGTGACCAGAAGGTGCCCGGCCGCTGGACGGAAGCTTACAGACGGATTAACCTGCTTGCGCCATGAATGATCTTCCCTCCGGCCGTTACGAGGGGTCCGCGTGGACATACGGCCCCCTGATCGTCGGCGTGCCATGGGAGCCGCCGCCGGGATTGGTTGCGTGCGCAGCCGAACTCGCGGACGGGCTGGGCGCGCACCTCGTCTGTGCCTTCGTTGACCCGTCCGGGTATCTGGCCGAATTCGACGCCGCACGCACAAGGACGGCCGCCTCAATGGACCCGCAGCCCAACGTGGAGTCGCTGTTCCCGGCGGCGGAAGTGCGGTCGGCGCTGCAGGCGGTCCTGGGCACGCCGGGAGAAACCTGGTCCCTGCGGGTGCTGAACGGGTCAGTGCCGGAGGCCCTCGCGCGGCTGGCCGACAGCACCGGCGCCGCGGCCATCGTCGTCGGAGGTCCCCGCAATGGTGCCCGGGCAAGCTTCAGCAGGCTGCTGGAGCGGTCCGTGTCTGCCCGGCTCGTGCGCATCCAGCGCCGACCGGTGATTGTTGTCCCGGCGCTTCCCCGGGAGTCCTGATTCTGACCTTGGTCAGGTCACAGCCGCGTCCGGAGCGCTCAAGGCCGGTCCGAAGAGGTGCTCGGCGACGTCCTCGCGCAGATGGTATTCGCGGGCTTCGACGGGCCAGAGATGTCCCCGGACCACGTAGTAGCCGCGGCCCTCGCCGGTGCCGCCGGCTGCCCTGTCGATGGCGGCGGTCAGGCTGCCGTCAAGGATGTGGCCCGGGCCACCGGATCGGAGGCGTTCCAGTTCGTCCGGAAGCAGGGCGGCAATCAGGTCAGGAATGTTTACCATCGTCGTACTCCTTTGGCGCATTTGCTTAACACCAAGTGCCTTGCCCCCACAAAGACCGGCATCACCGATTGTAAAAACAGGGACCGGGCCGGCGCCAGCCTTGCGGGAAATGGCAGCTAGCGTTACAACGAAAGCCAGCAGGAGCAGCCGCCCGGGGCGCAGCCCTGTTCACCGTCCCGTTTTTCCGGCCGGTTAAAATCCGGCTGACGATTGGCTGAAGTGAAGGAGATCCGGATGGCAGAGTCCTCCAAACCGTGGGCACCCGGAGAGGACTGGTGGGTCCGGGAAAACCTGCGCCAGGCCATCGATGACCTCGTGGAGTCGGGATACACAGTCAGCGGCGGGCAGGGCGATGATCCGGAGCTTATTGATCCGGGCGGCTCGGCGGTGGAGACGTGGCGGGAAGACTACCCGTACGAGAAGCGGATGACCCGGCCGGAATACGAGATGGAGAAGTACCTCCTTCAGATCGAGCTGCTCAAGTTCCAGTACTGGGGCCAGGACAACGGCCTCAAGAACGTGATTGTGTTCGAGGGCAGGGACGCGGCCGGCAAGGGCGGAACCATCAAGCGCTTCACCGAGCACCTGGATCCCCGAACGGCAAGGACAGTCGCGCTCGGCAAACCTTCCGACCGGGAACTGGGGCAGTGGTACTTCCAGCGCTACATCCAGCACCTTCCGACGGCGGGCGAGATCGTGATGTTCGACCGTTCCTGGTACAACCGGGCCAACGTGGAACGCGTTATGGGTTTCTGCACTGACGAGGATTACCGCAGCTTCATGTGGCAGGTCCCGGAGTTCGAGAAGATGCTGGTGGACTCCGGCATCCACCTGAACAAGTTCTGGTTCTCCGTGACCCGCCGCGAGCAGCGCACGCGCTTTGCGATCCGCCAGATCGACCCCGTCCGGCGCTGGAAACTCTCGCCCATGGACCTGGCGTCACTGGACAGGTGGGATGACTACACCGAGGCCAAGGAGCAGACGTTCCTGCGCACCGACACCGACGATGCGCCGTGGATCACCATCAAGTCCAACGATAAGAAACGTGCCCGGGTCAACGCCCTGCGCTTCTTCCTCAACCAGTTCGACTACGACGGCAAGGACACCTCCGTGGTCTACGAGCCCGACCCGCTCATCGTGCGGCGCGGCCGCGACGCCGTCGGCGACTGAGCCGATTCGCACAGCGGTCAGCCGGGCACATCGTCGGGCGGCGAAGCCTCGGCAGCCGCCTTCCGGGCGGTGGGCCATCCGGGCAGGGCTGCGTCCAGCGCGCTTGAGCGTTCGGGGGAGAGGTCGCCGTGGCGGAACTTGTAGCGCTGGGTGCGCAGCCACCCGCCCAGCTCCTTTTCCGGCCCGGTCACGCCGGGGGTAGTGCGCGGCCAAGGATTCCCCGCAGCCAGGTAAGCAGCAAGCCGTTCCAGGTGCTCCTGCCATTTCTCCTCTTCCCTGGCCTCGCGGGGCTTTCGCCGCCAGTCGGGCAGCACGGACAGGCCTGCGCCGATGACCGGGTTCAGGATGCCCGCGTCCGCATCGCGGCGGCGGCGCCGCAGCCATTGGGCCAGTTCCCGTTCCGCCTTGTCCTCCGCGTTGCGGGAGGGGTAGCGGCCTGTTGCCTCGACCATGGCGAGCAGCTGATACAGGCGTTTGATGCCGGGAGCCGCGTGGCCGGTTGCGGTTGCGGCTGCTGCCCGGTGCTCTGTTTTCAGGCCGGGGTCCGCGGCCTTGGCAGCCGTGAGGTGGGCCGTGACGGCGGAGATGTTGACCCGGGCCAGGTCCGCGATTTTCTTCCGGGACAGGCCCCTGCGGTACAGCAGGGTCCACTCCGGATGCGCATCCCCGGGGCTCTTCAAAGGCCCCGCGCCATTCTGGTCCGCCACGGTCACGACGTCCTGTCCAGGAGTTCGGCGCGGTGCCGGGCCGCGGCCACGAAATCGTCCAGGTCCTGCTGGGTGGCCGGGGAGGACCAGCGCAGGAGCGGACCGGATGCCTCGACGGTTACCTTCAGGAGGGTCCGGCCAGAGCGGGGAATAAGGGTAAATGAGCGGACCACCCGGAGCAGCCGCAGCGGCAGGGCGGAGGTCCAGGTCATGACCTCGCCCGAATCCTGCCGGATCCGTGCCCGGACCGGGCGGCCCGTCCGCGAAGTGGTGATGCGGACCCTTTCGCCGTCCCGCAGGTCCCCGTCGATCTCTGTGACGCCCGAGTTCCAGACGGTCATGTTGCCCGAATCCGTCAGGACGTCCCACACCGTGGACAGCCGCGCGTTGATCAGCACCTCGGCTGCGTGGAGAACCATTGGCCAAGGATAGCCAAGGGACCGCGTACCCGGCCGGGATTCCGGGACCTTTCACCCAACATTCATCTTCAACCCGCGGCGGTCCGAATTAACCTGCCCGGCGTATCATCACCACCATGCACGACTTTGACGATGCAATGGTGCAGCGTCAGCTCGACGAGCTTGACCCGTTTCTTCGTAACCTCGGACAAATGACCCGTGTCATTTACGACAAGGGCGGGATATTCGCGGCCATGTCCGACGACTCGTTTCCCGTCGCCGACGCCCGGTTCAGCCGCAAAGGCGACCATGTTTCGTACCATCTGCGGGGTCCGGTCTACTTCAACGTCAGCCGGCAGGGTGAGCTGACGCTGTCCGGCCAGAAAGCGGGAGTCCCCCTTACCCGGGCTCTGCGGCCCTACGTGCAACTGGGCAGGCTTCGGGATTTCCAGGGCAGCAAGCTGGTGGACGCCCCCACGGAATGGTTCCCGCCGCCGCGGCTCCTGCTGGACAGCGGAACGGCGGGGCTGTTTATCGCCAGCATAAGCCGCATGGTCGACCCCGACTCGCGGACCGTTTTTGTGCCCCTGGAGCAGTACGTCAACGAATGCGCACGGCTGTTCGTCGACGCGTTCAAGGCTTGCGGCTGAGCAGGACCGCTCAGCACACCTGCAGCGCCGGCGCCGCTGCCGGCACGTCATCCACGCCATACCGCGGCCCGTATTTCACCACCGAAGGACTGATGACGGCCGCCTGCAGCGCCACGAGGGCGGTGGCAGCGGACCGCTCGCAATCCCGGGTTGTCCCGTACCACGCCGGGGCCAGGAGCAGGGGCCGGTAGCCCAGCCCCGCGTACCAGCCAAGCTTTCCTGTGCCCGCATGGCGCACGAAACTGACGCTCAGCCGGTGGGCCTCGTCGATGAGGGACTGCGCGTGGGTGACCGCCAGGGCCTGGGTGTCGAAGGTCCCGGCCCCGCGGCCGAGCTCCCGGTGGTTTCCGGACACCAGGCGCCACACCGTCAGCGGCTCGGGGACACCGGGCAATCTCCTGGTCAGGCGCTGCACCGCGCGAAGCGGCTGCGGCTGGAGCACCGGGGCTGCAGGGAAGTGACGCTCCCGCAGGCCGGCATGCCTGGGGGTGTGGGCAGGCTGCGGAAGGGAAGCGAGTACTTCCGCCTCGCGTTCCTTCCAGCGCACCACGGCCGGAACGCTCCGGTTCGTGAAGGACGTGAAAGCAATCCGCTCGTTCACCAAGCCGGTCTCCTCCATAGTTCGACCGGATCAAGCTGTCAGCCGCGGATCAAGATTCCCCCAGCCGCGCATCAAGATTCGCTCAAGAACCGGGGCTGCGTGGAAAGGGAAGATGGCCGGCTGCCGCGGCGTCCGACGAGTTCCCGGGATGGTCGCCTGATGTTCATCCGCAGTGCGCTGTTCCTTTGTCTGCGGCTTCGCCGCCCCGGGAGGGCCTGCCGCAGACTTTCTCAGGCCACGATCCGCCAAATTGACTGAACTTCCTAGATGGGGAACACCATGAATTCAAAGACCCTCAAGAAGGCCGGGGTCATCAGCGCCTCCGTGCTGGCTCTTGGGCTTGCGGGCGTCACACTCGCCTCGGCCGACCCGGCCGCCGCCGGCCGTGCCTATGCCGCCGTCGGATCCGACACCACCCAGGACGTCTGGAACGGCCTGACCAACGCAGGTCCGCTGCGCTCGGTGGCCTCGTATGACGCCTTTGGGGAGGCGTCCATCACGCTGGAAACCGGCAAGCAGCTGTCCCGTCCGGCCGGTTCCGGCGCCGGCGTCAAGGCCCTCAGCGCGGCCCACAACCCGGCAAACCACGTCTACAAGGACACCACCGGAACCGCCTTCACGCTGGCGCCGGAGGACATCAGCATCGCGCGGTCCTCCTCATCGCCGTCCGTCGCCGGCAACGACCTGACGTTCCTCCCGTTCGCCCGCGACGCCGTCAGCGTGGCCTACAAGGACTCGGCAAGCACCGGACCACTGGACCTGACAACCGAGCAGATCAAGAACATCTTCACCTGCACCGCGGGCGCAGGAGTCACCATCGATGCCGCCGGCAAGCCGGTGATCAACGGCATCACGCTGACCCCGAAGCTGCCTCAGGCGAGCTCGGGCACCCGCAGCTTCTTCCTGAAGGCAGCCGGAATCACCGTGAGCACCACGTGCATCCCGGCCGAGAACCAGGTGTCGGCGGAAAACAACGGCGCAGCGCTGGTCGGCGAAGGCGACATCATCCCCTTCTCCGCCGCGCAGTGGATCGCCCAGAAGAACGGCGCCACCGGCAACACCACCACCGCGGGCCAGGTGCTGGCTGACATCGACGGACTAAAGGCTGTTGACCCCGCCTCATCCGGAACTGCCCTCCGGCCGGGAACGCTGTTCGGAAACCCGGCGCTCGTTCCCGCCAGCACGGTGGGCACCTTCGCCCGAGACACCTACAACGTGGTCCCCACGTCCGTTCAGACAGCGACGGACGGCAGGAACGTCATCCTCCGCAACACCGTCACCTCGCTGCTGAAGACCACCGCAGCCAAGAGCATCATCACCAAGTTCGGCTTCAAGAACATCGAGTACGCCGGCGACTGGACCAAGGGCAAGCCCTCCGGTTACACCAACTAGCGAACTCCCCGGAGGCCGGCCGCGCCTGCCTCCTGCTCCGGGTCACGGCCCGTACCCAGTTCACAGCTTCTCGCCGGCTTGGCGAATATTCATGAAAGAGAAGGCTCATGGCCATCGAAGGCAATTCATTCCCGCGGGGCGTTAAGGCCGCCGTCGCCGTACTTGGCGGAGCGCTGCTGCTGACCGGCAGCATCGTCCCGGCCCAGGCAGTGGTCCCGGAAGGCTCCGCCGGGACCGTCACCTCGAGCAAGACCAGCGGCACCTGGGCCGCGGCGGACCTCGCCGCGGCCGAACTGACCACCGACATGCAGTGCCCGGTCACTGACACGATGTCCGGTGCCCTGGTGTTCCTGACCGACCGCGGCACCGAGACCCCGGCAGTGGCAGGCTCCGACGTTCGCGTTGAGACTCTCTACCCCTTCACCCAGGATCCGCTGTTCCAGATGTCCCTGGACGCCAACGGCAACCTGGCCGCGCCGAGCACCCTGGAGAACGGCTTCCGCGACGGCACCAATGCCGCCATCGCCAGCATGGCCTCCGCGGCCGCACCCAACCACACCTACAGCATTGGCTTTGTGTGCACTCAGCAGTCCGCAGACTTCGCCACCACCACCGTCAACGCCGTCAACGGCAGGCCCGTCGCCGCGTGGGCAACGCTGACCACGGACGGCAGCGGGCAGTGGAGCATCAGCGCGGCCCAGGGCACCTTCAGTTCGGTGGCGGCGCCCACCGTCAGCGGCACGGCCGCCGTCGGGTATGTCCTGACCGCCAAGGCCGCCACGGCGGTCCCGGCCGCCGACAGCACCGCGTTCCAGTGGCTGCGCAACGGTTCCCCCATTGCCGGCGCGACGGCTGCCACCTACAAGCAGGTGGCCGCCGACCAGGGACAGAAGGTCAGCGTCCGGGCAACACGCAAGAAGGCCGGCTACGCCGACGCCGAGTCGACCTCCGGCACCGTCACCGTCCTGGGTGCCTTCGGCGCCCTGGTGGTGCCGAAGATCTCCGGAACCGTGGCGGCCGGCTACACCGTCAAGTCCGTGGTGACCCTGCCGACGCCGAAGCCGACCGCTGTCACCTACCGGTGGCTCCGCAACGGTGCCATCATCAGCGGCGCAATGGCCTCCAGCTACAAGCTCACCTCGCTGGACACCGGCAAGCAGATCCGCTCGCGGGCCTACTTTGCCCGACCCGGCTACCTGTCGACCTACCGTGACTCGGCAGCCGTCGTGTCCAAGGCCGTGTTCACCTCCGTGGCAGCTCCCGGCTTCAGCGGCACCACCACGGTGGGCTCCACCCTCCGGGCAGTCGTGAAGCGGCCGTCACCCGCACCCTCGGTCATCAGCTACCAGTGGCTGCGCAACGGCGCGCCGATCAGCCGGGCGACCGGGGCCAGCTACCGCCTCACGGCCGCCGACCGCGGCAAGCAGATCCGGCTTCGGGTCCAGTTCAGCCGCACCGGGTACCTGACGGCGACGGCAACCTCGGCCTACCGCATCATCCGCTAACCGGCGCCGCGGCCGGGGCAGGGCCGGAGCCATCCGGCCCGCTCCGGCCGCGCACTGACGCTTTACCCACTATTCATCTGGCGGCTCCCGTTCCTTTGCCTCCCAAGAGCCGCCGGCGGCCGGTCAATCCACATACTTACTGGGGCGCCGCCGCACCCCTGACTCTGCCAGCTGGCTCCGCCAGCATCCTGGCTGTACTGAAAGACGCAAATCGTGATGACATTCCTCCGCCTCCCTGCGTGCACCGCCGCCGGCAGCGCCCCTTTCCGGCGTCGGCAAGTGCCGACGGCGGTGCTGGCCGCCTTCCTGACGGCCGGCACCCTGCTGGTGCACGCCCAGGGTGCTGCGGCGGACGCCGTGCCGGGCTCGGACTGGGGCGCCCAGGGCAGCATGGCGAGCGATTCTGCGGTGACGGTCAACTGGGACAACAGCGGCAACCCGGCAGGGACGGTGGTGCCCCGCGACGCGGCGCAGCAGCTGCCGCATACGGCAGGGAAGACCTACGCCGACGTCGGTGCGCGGCTTCGCAGCGAAGCGGCGGCAACGTTCGGGGCCGGCAACGGACTGGGCGGCCTGGCCGTCACGGTATCGCAGACCCGCAACCTGCAGAACCAGGCCGTGACAGTGTCCTTCTCCGGGGCCAAGGCGGTGGCCGGAAGCAACGGCAAGACCTCGACATACCTACAGGTGTTCCAGTGCTGGGGTGCGCCGGGACCGGACGGCAAACCCGATCCGGATGCGGCCTCGCCGGACCCGGCCACCTGCCAGTTCGGCGCCACCGGGTCCGACGGGGACATCTCCAATCCGGCGCACCAGCGCGCCCTCCTCAACGACCCCCTGGTCCGCGGCGGCGACTGGGAAGCGGCCGACCGGAAGTCGCCGTCGATGAACCTGCCGGCTCCGTTCCTGGCCATTGACGGGCAGACGACGCGCATCACGGACGGCTTCAACCTCAGCGAGTACCGCAACCCGTACTTCAGCCGGACCTCCACCAACGAGCAGTCCAACTTCATCTCCGCCGACACCGGTTCGGACAAGGTGGCGGCCGCGGGCTCGCGCACCTTCGAAATCCAGACCGGCGCAGAAGCCTCAGGCCTCGGCTGCGGATTCCGCCCCGACGCCCCCAGCGTCAGCAAGTGCTGGCTCGTCGCGGTGCCGCGGACAGAGGTCATCGACAGCATCCTCAACGCCGGACCCCTGACGCCGAGCCTGTGGGCCACCCGGGTCCAGGTTCCCCTGTACTTCCAGGATGTGGCCGCAGTGTGCCCCTCGGACCAGGCAGCCACGCTCAGCTTCGGCTCCGAATCGCTGGCGTCGGCCATGAAGTCGTGGATCCCCGGCATCTGCGACCGGCAGCACTTCACCCTCGGGTTCTCGCCGATGTCCGACCTGCAGGCCCGCTCGCAGCTCGCCGGCGGCAGGTCCCTGGCCTTCACCACCCGCCCGCTGGCCGGCAGGAAGGACATGATTTACGCCCCTGCCGCCGTGAGCGGCGTGGTGGTCGCCATGACCATCGACAACGTCTGCACGCGCCGCTTCACCGCCTACTCAGCCGCCGACTGCGGCTACGCCAACGAGGCCGAATTCGAGGCCGACAAGGCCAGGAACGGATCGCTGGTGCGGAACCTCCGGCTCAACGCGCGGCTCGTGGCCAAGCTGCTGACCCAAAGCTATGCGCTGCACACGGCGCCCGCGTCCGCTGCTGATGCGCCCTTCGCCAAACCCGGCAACACGCGCTACGGCCGGCCCATGACCTACAGCCTGCAGCAGGACCCGGAGTTCCTGAAACTGAACCCGACGGGGCTCGGCAGTGCGGGGAACCTGGCTCCGCCCGTCGTCGAGGGTCTACGCTCCGACGCGGCATCCGCGGTGTGGGACTGGCTGCTCCACAACCAGAGTGCCCGGGCGTTCCTGCAGGGCTGCCCCGATCCCGACGGCATGGTGATCAACCCGTTCTACTCCATGCGGACCTACGACTCCTGCGAGGACCGTGCCGCCGAGCTGGACGCAGCAGCGAAACAGAAGATCGCCGAAACCAAGACCCCCGCTTCGTTCACCTATGCGGCGCCGGCCTATCCGTCCGACAGTGCGCCCTATCCGCAGGCCTACTGGGCTGAGAAGCCTGCCGTGATGCTCGCCGACGGCAAGACCGTGGACCAGCCCGCGCTGACCGTCGGCGACCAGTTCGCCCGGGTCCCGGACATGGCCACCGCCGCCCAGAACACCGTCCGCGCGCAGCCGGCGTCGGTGACCGACTGGTGCGCGGACTGCAGCCCCCCGGCCTTCAAATCCGTTCCCCGGCAGGGCTTCGGCAGCCGCAGCGTCATCTCGATCACGGACGCGGCCTCTGCCGCCAGGTTCCAGCTGCCGACGGCGCAGCTGTGCAGTTCCGACGGCACTGCCTGCGTCGCGGCCAACAACGCAAGCCTTCAGGCAGCCGCCGGCGCCTTCGAACCCACCGGAACTGCCGGCGTCGTGGGTCCTGACAGCACCCCCGACTATGCGTCCGGGGCGTACCCGCTCACAGTTCCCGTCTACGGCGTGGTTAATTCGGCGGCCGTGACGGCTGCAGACGCCCGAACGTATGCCCGGCTTTTCGACTACATCGGAACGGCCGGCCAGGAGCAGGGCTTCCGCTCCGGAACGCTGCCCCCGGGATACGCACCGCTGACCGCGGCGCTCAAAGCGCAGACGGCAGCAGCCGCCGGGACCCTCCGTTCCCTGTCCAAAGAGGGGAGCGCTCCGGTGGCCGGCGCCAAGCCCGTATCGCCGCTGGCCCGCATCCTGCCTTCCGCAGTAAGCAGTGTTCCGGAGCACCTGGCCGCGCCGGCGACCGGCAGCGAGAGCGCGGCTCCGGCCGCCGGGGGCGAAGCCGCTGCCGCGCCGGCCGGCAAGACGCCCCAGGCGGGAGACGCCCCGGTCCAGGAAATCGTTCCCGTGGCCGGAAGCCAGACGGCAAGGACCGGCAGTGCATGGCCCCAGCACCTGCTGCTCCTCGGCTTCGGCCTAGCCGCGGCAGCCGCCATTGCATCCCTAATTCTGTCCCGAGGAAAACGCCGATGAGCACCTGCCTGCCCGACTACTCCGACGACCGCCAGGCGGCGGAAGCCCGGACGCTGAAGTACCGCTTCGAACCGAAGGACTATGTTTTCCGCAGCATCACCCGCGCCGGCGGCATGGTGGTGCTGGCCGTCATGGCCATGGTGGGCATTTTCCTGGCCACCAACGGCATCCATGCCATCAACGAGGTGGGGCTCTGGAAGTTCCTGACCACCCAGAACTGGGCCCCGGAAAGCAACGACTTCGGCATAGCCGCCGTCCTGTGGGGCACCGTCCAGATCGCCGTGGTGGCCCTGCTCGTGGCCATGCCGCTCTCGCTGGGAACGTCCCTGTTCATCACGGAGGTTGCCCGCGGCTGGGTCCAGCGCACCCTGACCTCCCTGATCGACCTGCTCGCCGCCGTCCCCTCCGTGGTTTTCGGGCTGTGGGGCGCCTACCTGCTGCAGCCGAACATTGTCGATTTCAGCAAGTGGATCTCCGTCTGGTTCGGCTGGATCCCCATCTTCCAGGTGGAGGGCGTGGACCCCGGAAGCCCGCTCCGCGACACCGTCCCGTTCACGGCGTCCACCTTCATCGCCGGGCTGGTGGTAGCCATGATGATCGTGCCGATCCAGACCTCCATCATGACCGAGTCATTCCGGCGTGCACCCATCGGCGAACGGGAGGGCGCCTTTGCCCTCGGCGCGACCCGCTGGGGCATGATCCGGGCCGTGGTGCTGCCCTTCGGCCGCGGCGGGATCATCGGCGGAACCATGCTGGGGCTCGGCCGTGCCCTGGGGGAAACCATCGCCATCTACCTCATCATCAGCCCCGTTTTCGAGATCAAGTTCCACATTCTCGAAAAGGGCGCGAACTCCATTGCCGCGATGATCGCCCTGAAGTACTCGGAGTCCAACGAGTTCGCCATGAGCGCGCTGATGGCCGCCGGCTTCGCCCTGTTCATCGTCACCATGGTCGTCAACTTCACGGCGTCGGCCATCATTGCCCGCTCGCGTTCCGGCGCCCAAAGCGAGGGTTAGACATGTCCCTGATCGACGAAATCAGCGTCCGGCCCGCCGCTTCCGACGGCGCGGCGGACAGCCGCACACACCTGCCCCTGCTGGACAAACCGGACGTCGCCGCCGACGAACCCCGGATCCGGACCGGCGCGGCCCGGGAACGCACGTTCGCGCTCATCGGATCCGCCCTGGCAGCCCTGGCCATGGGACTGCTGCTGACCGCGGGCATCGGGCTGATCCCTCCGGGCTGGCTGTTCGCCGTGTCGTTCTTCTGGTTCCTGGTGCTGTACACGGCGCTCCTGGCCCTGAGGGAGCCGCTGCCCGTGGTGCGGGACGGCTTCGTCACCGTCCTCCTCTGCGCCGCCGGCGCCGCCGTCGTGGGGACCCTGGCCCTGGTGGTCTTCTTCACCTTCGGCCGGGGCCAGGAGGCCCTCGGCCACCTCAACTTCTTCACCAAGGACATGACCGGCGCCGGGCCCCTGTCCGGCCTCGACGAGGGCGGCATCCTGCATGCGCTGGTGGGAACGCTGCAGCAAATCGGCATCGCGCTGGTCATCACCATTCCGCTGGGACTGACCACGGCCGTGTTTCTCAACGAAGTCGGCGGACGGCTGGCCCGCATCGTGCGGACCGTAGTGGAGGCCATGACCGCCCTGCCGTCTGTGGTGGCCGGACTGTTCATCTACGCTGCCGTGGTCATGGCCATCACCCGGCAGACGAACGGGTTTGCCGCCTCGCTGGCGATTACCGTGCTCATGCTGCCCATCATGATCCGGTCCGCGGACGTGGTGCTGCGGTTGGTGCCGGGCAACCTGCGCGAGGCCGGACTCGCCTTGGGCGCGGGACAGTGGAGCGTCGTCTGGTACATCGTCCTGCCCACCGTCCGGTCCGGGCTGGCCACCGGCGTCATCCTGGCCACCGCCCACGGCATCGGCGAAACCGCGCCCGTTCTGCTGACCTCCGGGTTCACCGGCGTCATGAACCTGAACCCGTTCTCCGGCCCGCAGACCCCGCTGCCGCTGGCGGCCCTGGACCTGGTCCGCTCACCGGTTCCGGGCATGGTCTCACGCGGTTTCGCCACCGCTGCGTTCCTGCTCCTCGTGGTGCTGGTGCTGTTCATCATCGCCCGCCTGATCGGCGGCCAGGAAGCCGGCAAGAGCACCGACGGACAGTTGCGCCGCATGGCCGCCGTCTCCCGCCGCGACCTGCCCCGCATCGAAGCGAACTACTCACGGCTGCTCGGCGAACGCAACAGTCTCCGGGACTGGCAATCCGGGGCAGCCGACGGCGGGACATCCGTATCCATCGACGAACCGACCGCGCTGGACAGCGCAGCAGATGCCGAAAGGCAGGAGAACCCATGATTCGCAGATCTACCCTGCTCCGCAGGTCCGCCCCGGCCAAAACCGCCGTGCGGCTCGCCGGGGTGCTCACCGCCCTGGGACTGATCTTTGCCGGCCTCGCCCCGGCGCAGGCAGCGAGCTACATCCGGATCGGCGGTTCGGGATCATCCTGGGCGGGAAACGCCCTCCAGGACTGGGTCTCACGAGTCGGTTCCCAGGGCGTCACCGTGGACTACGAGAACAAGGGCTCCTCCACCGGGCGCAAGGAATTCGCGGACAAGATGAAGCAGTTCGCCGTCTCAGAGATCCCGTACACGGGGGACACCGCCGACCCGCGCGACAACAGCCTGCCGCCGTTCAAGTACGCCATGCTCCCGGTGGTGGCCGGCGGCACCGCGTTCATGTACAACCTGAAGACCGGCCCGAACCGCCTGACCAGCCTCAAGCTGTCGCAGCAGGCCATCGCGAAAATCTTCACCGGCCAGGTCCAGAAGTGGAACGAGCCCATCATCCGGGCCGACAACCCCGGCGTCCCGCTGCCTGACGCCCGCGTCAACGTGGTGGTCCGCTCCGACGGTTCGGGCGCCACCGCCCAGTTCACCCTGTGGCTGCTCCGGCAGTTCCCCGCCGACTACGCCAAGCTGTGCCAGAAAACCGGCTGCAACCCCAGGAGTGCCACGTCGTTCTTCCCCATCGGCAACGGCCAGCTGCAGAACTTCGTGGCCCAGAACGGTTCGCAGGGCGTCACCACCTACACCGCCAACAACCAGTACACGATCAACTATGACGAGTACTCCTACGCCAAGGGCATCGATTTCCCCACGGCACAGGTGAAGAACGCCGCCGGCTTCTATACGCTGCCCACGGAATCTGCTGTCGCCGTCGCCCTGACACAGGCGAAAATCAACCTGGACAGCAAGTCGGCCAACTATCTCTCCCAGGACCTGTCCCGGGTGTACGGGTACCGGGATCCGCGCTCCTATCCCATGTCCGCCTACTCGTACATGATCGTCCCGACGCAGACCACTGAGGCGCTGAACGCCGCCCAGGGCTCCACGCTGGGATACTTCGCCAACTACGCCCTGTGCGAAGGCCAGCGGCCCATGGGCCAGCTCGGCTACTCGCCGCTGCCCATGAACCTCGTCCTCGCCGCCATGGACCAGATCCAGAAAATCCCCGGCGTCGACAAGTCCACGCTGGACAAGATGAACCAGACCAGAACCAGCGTCCGCACCGGTGGTACCCCCGCCTGCAACAACCCCACCTTCAAGCCCGGTGACTCACCGGCCATGAACCAGCTCGTCCGGAGCGCCCCCTTCGATCCCGCCTGCAACGCTTCCTGCCAGGCTCCGTGGTCCGGCTCCAACGCCGCGGAGAACCAGGGCCCCGGAAGCACCGGTTCCAACAACGGAAACGGCGGCGGCAAGGCAGCGCCCGCAGCCGCCGCCGGAACTGCCGGCGGGACTGCCGCGGGGGCGGCTGCATCGGCCGGTGCGGCGCCCGCCGCTGCCGCACCGCCGGCCGCCACCGGGAACACCGCGGCTGCCGCCGGCAGCGCCGCGACCTCCTGCGACGCGGACACCGGCGCCTGCGGGACCACAGCCCAGGCACAGGGGGCGGTCGCCGGCCAGGCCCTCGCCCCGGTTTCAACCAACCTGCCCGCCAACAGCGGCTGGGGGCAGCCGCAGACACTGCTTGTGGTCATCGGGCTGCTCCTGCTGGTCCTGGTGCTGGCCCCGCCACTGGTTGCGCACCTGCTCGGCCGGCGTACCCCTGCCAGGGCCACGTCTGCCAGGGCCGGGAAGCAGGGCTCCCCGACGTGAGCGCCGTAACCAGCCCGGAAAAGACCGCAGCGGCGGCACCACCGAACGCATCAGGACCATCGAAGGCATCGGGAGGCCGCACGGCCAGGACCAGGATTGACCGCACCGGAAAACGCCGCGGCCCGTCCAAGTCCCGGAAAGCCGTGGCCCCGGCCAGGCCGCTGGCCCTGGTGCTGTCCATGGCACTGACCATGGTGGCTGCGGTGATCACCCTGCAGCTGGTGAACATCATCGTGGTCTCACCGCTGCAGCACGCCACGGCACAGACACGGCTGTACGAGCAGCTGCGGCTCACCCTCAGCGAAGGATCAGCGCCGCTGGGACAAACCGACTATGAAGGAAAGCTCGTGGTCCCGGGAACGCCCGTCGCGCTGCTGTCCATGCCGGACCTGAACATCCGCGAAGTCATCGTCGAAGGAACCGCCGCTCCCCAGACGATGGACGGCGTGGGCCACCGGCGCGACACACCGCTGCCCGGACAGCCCGGCACCAGCGTGCTGATGGGCCGCTCGGGGGCCTTCGGCGGGGTCTTCCGCGATCTGGCCCGCGCCCAGCCCGGCAGCAAATTCACCGTCACCACGGGCCAGGGCACGGCCACCTACGAGGTGATCGGACAGCGCCGGGCCGGTGACACGGCCCCGGCCCTTCCGACCGGAACGGAAGGCAGGCTGACCCTGATCACCGCGGACGGGCCGGCCTTCATGCCCAACGACGTGCTGCGCGTGGACGCCAGACTCGCATCCAAGGCCTTCGACAAGCCGGCTCCCGTCATCCTGCCCGGCTCGCTGCCTGAGGCCGAACAGGCCATGGGCCAGGACACCACGGACCTGTTCACGCTGGTCCTCCTCCTCCAACTGCTGATCCTGGTGTCACTCGCCGCCGTCTGGTCCTGGACCAGATGGGGCAAGGCGGAAACCTGGCTGGTGTTCGCTCCGTTGCTCGGAGCCGCCGCGCTGCTGACCGGGACCCAAATCAACCACCTGCTGCCCAACCTGCTATGAGGGACATTCCTGCAATGAACACGCCACACGAACCGCACACCACCGCCATGGATCCCGTGCCGGACGCCTCCGGCAGCCAGCCGCTCGCCGTCTTCGACGCCGACGACGCATACGACGCCGGCGGCCCCTTCCAGGACACGGCCCCCAAGCGTTTCAACCTGGCCGACGCCAGCACCGCGGCAGGCCTCGATGCGGACAACATCAGCGCCTGGTTCGGTGAACGGAAGATCCTCGACCGCGTATCACTGACCATGGAAGCCGGCACGGTCACGGCCCTGATCGGGCCGTCAGGCTGCGGCAAGTCCACCTTCCTGCGCATCCTCAACCGCATGCACGAGATGGTGCCCAGCGCTTCCCTCTCCGGGCAGGTGCTCCTGGACGGCCAGGACATCTATGACCCGCACCAGCGGATCACCGCAGCACGCCGCAATATCGGCATGGTCTTCCAGAAGGCCAACCCCTTTCCGGCCATGTCCATCTACGAAAACACCGTGGCCGGCCTGAAGCTTGCGGGGCTGAAGGCCAGCCGGGCCGAAAAGGACTTCCTGGTCGAAGACTCGCTGCGGAAGGCGTCCCTGTGGGACGAGGTCAAGGACCGCCTGCACCAGCCCGGCGGCGGGCTCTCCGGCGGCCAGCAGCAGCGGCTGTGCATTGCCCGGTCCCTCGCCGTCAGCCCCCGCGTCCTGCTGATGGACGAGCCGTGCTCGGCCCTTGACCCCACCTCCACCCGCAGGGTTGAGGAAACCATCGAATCCCTGCGCGGCCAGGTGACAGTCGTGATCGTCACGCACAACATGCAGCAGGCAGCCCGGGTTTCGGACACCTGTGCCTTCTTCCTCGCAGCCCACAACACCCCGGGCGTCATTGTGGAGCACGGGGACACGGAAGCCATGTTCGGCAACCCCCGGGACCAGCGCACCAACGACTACGTCAACGGCAGGTTCGGCTAGTCCATGCCGCGTGTGAAACCACTGGTCCTGCTCAATAGCCTGGCCATCCTCGTGATCGCCGGGGCATTCATCTGGGCCGTCCGGCTCCCGGCGCCCGATGCTGCGCTCGGCGCCGTCCCGAACCCGTCGGAGGGAATCCGCGCCGTGGCCGCCGGCGTCACCGTGGCCATGCCCGTTTATGCAGCGCCGGATCATGCACAAACAGACGGGGCGGCGAACGGGACACCAGCGGAGGGCGGGCAGAGGGCGCACGGCGCCGCACCGGCGTCGGGCGCTGTTATGGAACCGATGTCAACGAGCTCGACGGCGGGAGCCGCCCCGTTGCCTGACGCCGGCTGGCTTGCCAGCACCGCAGCGCTGACAGGGATCCCCGCCCGCGCGCTCCAGGCCTACGCCTCCGCCGCGTCCACCGCCAATGCGGCCCAGCCCGCCTGCTCGATCGGCTGGAACACCGTCGCGGCCATTGGCCTCATCGAGTCAGGCCACGGCACCCACGGCGGAGGTTCCCTGACGTCCAACGGCACCTCAAACCGGCCCATCGTCGGCCCCCAGCTAAACGGGGACGGCTTTGCGCCGATCCCAGACACCGACGGCGGCTCCCTTGACGGCGACGCCGCCTGGGACCGTGCCGTGGGGCCCATGCAGTTCATTCCGTCGACCTGGCGCACGGCCGGACAGGACGGCAACGGTGACGGCGCCGCCGATCCGCTGAACATCGACGACGCCGCCCTCAGTGCGGCTGTCTATCTGTGTTCCGGTGGCCGGAACCTCAGTGCGGGCCAGGACTGGACCGATGCAGTTCTGTCATACAACCATTCCGCGGACTACGTTTCCGAGGTCCGCGAGCAGGCCAATGCCTATGCGGCCCTGGCAGGAGCAGGGGGATAGGTGTACTGCTTGGGCAGTGCACCCCAGTCGAAGCTCTCGATGGAGACGCGGTGCTGCATGTCGGCGGCCTTGATTTCGTGCAGGGCCACGTCCACGAACTGTTCCCGCGGTGCGGTCTGCTCGGGGGCTCCTGCCTCGACCTTGGTTTCGATCTTGAACTTGACCTGGCTGGCCCGGGAATTTGGCCAGGGTCCGGGAGATGCAGTCCAGGCCGCGGACCTGGGCGAAGGTGAGGTCCTTGATGTACTTCCCGACATGCGGATACAGCGGGTCGCCCGGGGTGACGGGCGCCGTGTCCTGGCATTTCTCGCCGCTGATCTTGCGGTCGTGTGCTTCCTGGTTGTTCTCCCGTTGATGTGATGGGGATGGAAAAACTTCAGGACTTGCGGCCGGGCAGAAGGAGCAGCGCGTCGCCCACCGGACGTTCGCCGGTGGCATCGGAGGGCAAGTTCACAACCCGGCCGTCCTGGACCATGGTGGTGGACCCGCCGCCGTCGAGGTTGATGGCGCTGACCATGCCGAGCGAGCGGGCAACGTCCGCCGCTTCCTTGATGCTCAGGCCAAGGGATGTTGTTTGGCGTCCGTCGGCGGTCACCAGCAGCGTGCGGCCCGCGGCGTCAACACCGGCGATGGTGCGCGGGTTCCGCTTGTGCACCCAGCCGTAGTAGAAACTGTTGCTGTCGCCGGAGCGGACCATGCCGTCCCGGGCAGCCGTCACGTGTTCCCTGCCGTTCTCGACCAGCACGGGACCGCCGTTGACGACGTCGGTGGTGGCGCCGGGCTTCAGGGGCTTGCCGTCGCCGTTGATGAGGTCCGTTGCGACTTTCAGCCGCGAGCCCACCTGGGCCAGACCCGCGAGCCTGTCCGCGTCCGCCCCGGTGGCCTGCAGGGTGTGCCCGCCGGCAGGGACAGCTGCGCCACGGACGTTGTTGACGGCGGTGACCGTTCCGTGGGCGTCCAGGACAACCTCGAGCCCGGGCCCGGATGGTGTTGAGGCGCCGAACTCGGGCGTGAAGGCCACAACCTCGTCCGCGTCGGTGCAGGTGAAGTCGTGCAGCGGCAGGGACGTGGGGGTATCGTCGGTGCCGCCGCAGTTCCGGATCAGGCCGGGCACGCGGTTGATGCCGTCCAGGGCCAGCTTTCCGGCGTTGCCGGGGGCGGTAACCGAGCCGTCCCAGCGCAGGCGCTGGATGGAACTCCCGTTCTTGGCGCCGATGACCAAGGCGGGCCGGTCGCCGACCGGTTCGCTGAGCACCTTGCCGTCCCGGACTGCTGTGCCGGCCGGGTCGCCGGGGGCTCCGGCTTTCGGGTCCAGCACAAAGTAGCCACCGTTCACGGCGGCGAGGGCTCCGGCGGCGGATCCCAGCTGGCTGGTGGTTTCCCGGTCCTGAAGGTTCGGGCCGAAGGAGGAAGTGAGGTCTCCGCGGAACACCTTCGGATCAATGGTGAGGACCTCCAGCTTCCACGGTCCGCGGGTGTTCCTGCTGCTCCCCTCGTCGCCGTCCCAGCCGGTGTAGATCACGGAGGACGCGTAACCGGCGGCCTTGATCTGGGCGACGGTGGCGGACCCGTCGGCTTTGGCCGGGAACTGTCCGGCGCGCACCCGGTAGCCGAGGTCCCCGCCGGCGTCGGCCAGCTGCGGGGACCGGACATGCTCGACACGGGCGGAAATGCCTGCTGCCTTGAGCTTGCCGGCCACCAAACGGGCCTGCGCCTCGGTGGAGAGTGCCGACGCGGGCGCGTCGGGGTCGGGGGACGCCGACGGGATGGCCACCTCGGCCGTCCACTGCAGGTCCGGGTTGGGGGTTCCGCGGGTAATGGAGGTCCGGGTCAGGCCTGGCGCCAGGGTGGTTACGGTCCGGTGCTCGGGGAGATCTGCGGCGCCAAGGTCCAGGGTGCCGGACGTCACGGGAGCAGCGGTTACCTGGGCCGGGGCCGTTGGCGCGGCGGCGGAGGGGCCGGCGGGGGCCAAAAGACAGCCGCAGACGGCGGCAGCCGCGACGGCGCCGCCGGTTGCGGCGAGGACACCGCGCCGTGACGGGGTGAATGAACGGGACACAATGTCTCCTGAAGAAATGGGGGGATGGTCCCGTCCATTCAGGCAAGGACAGTTGATCGGATCATGAATCCGCGGTGAACTCGGCACGAACGTTACTGACCGGTAGGTTTGGAATCAGGGCGAAGGACGCCTGGCGAAGCTCCGCGGAACACCAGCCGGACGGCCGCCCGGATCCGTACCCGGGCTTCCTCCGGATCCGAGGGGGCGCGCACCACGAACTGGTAGTAGTACAGGCCGTTGATGAGGTCGATCATGGCCTCCACGTCCACGGATTCATCGATTTCGCCGGCAGCCATCCCGCGCCGGATCTCGTCCGCGATCGGCGCTCGCCGGCGGGACACGTGGCGGTCCCAGGACAGGGCCCGCAGCGCCTCGTTCTCCAGGCCCATGGCCACACGCTTCTTTACGAGGCTGCCCACGCGCCCCTCGACGGCGACCGAGGACTGTTCGTAGCTGTTGAGGATCGTCTCCAGGGTGGTGGCGCCGGGTACCAGCTCGACGCTGGACCGCACGCTGTCCAGAGCGGCGGCGAGCAGCTCCTCCCGGCTGGCCCAGCGCCGGTAGACGGCGGCGCGGCTGACGCCGGACCGTTCCGTGATGGCGGCGATGGTCACGTCCTTCATGTCCCGCTCCAGCAGCAGGTCCGCCGTGGCTGAGAGGACGGCCGACTCCAGCGCAGTATCGCGCGGCCGGCCAGGCCGGCGGTCGGACTGCATGCCGGCGGGCACGTCGGCCCGGAGCAGCGTCTCAGTCATGGGGCTTCCACCAGCCGGGCACGGAGCTGACCGATGACGGCGTCACTGAGCCCGGCCCGGCGAACGGGCTCTGCCACGCTGCCGTGCCGCTCCGCCAGGATCCGCTGCATGGCATCCATCGAGGCGGCGTGGGCGCCCATCATGGCGCCCTGTCCATGTCCCTCGTCCCGTCCGGCGGCAAGCTGCGACTCCGGAATCAGCTGCCCCAGGATGGCCCGGAGCCGCGGGTACAGCCGGGGCAGGCGGGCGGCGGTCACCGCATAGTCCGCCGAGATGGTGTCCGCGGAGGCTCCCAGCAGGGAAAGCACGACGGCGGCGAACACACCCGTACGGTCCTTGCCTGCCGCGCAGTGAAAGACCGTGGCACCCTCGCCCATGGCCACGAGCGTCACGCCGAGGGCCAGTTGGCGGGCCTGGGACTCCAGCAGGTCCGCGTACCAGGCGCCCACGTGTTCCGGCGTTGCCGAGGCGGACATGAGTTCCCGGCTGATGTCCTCCGGCATGGAGACGGAGGCGGTCAGGGCGAGGTGGTGGTAGTTGACGCCGGGCAGCGTCAGCGGCCCGCGGCCGGTCAGCAGTGCCTCCTCCGGTGAGCGGAGATCGATCACGGCGCGGACGCCGTCGTCGATCATCTGGCGGGCGAAAGCGGCGGGCATCACGGAGACGTCGTCGCTGCGCAGCAGCACGCCGTGGCGGGTGGTGCCGCCGTCCACGGGGAGGCCGCCGAGATCGCGGAGGTTGACCGGCGTGAGGTCGGATGCCAGGTCCTGGCTGGCGGGGACATCCACCCCGGAGCCGGCGGTGAGGGTCACGGTTTCCTGCATGGGAGTTCCTAACTGAGCTTGGCGCGGATCAGGGCGCTGAGGCGGTCGATGATGCTGACCAGGACGATGATGCTGAGGATGATGGCGCAGAGGTGGCCGTAGTCGTACATGCGCATGGCGGTGGTCAGCTCCAGGCCGATGCCGCCGGCGCCGACGAGGCCAAGGATGGTGGCGCCGCGGACGTTGCCTTCGAACAGGAGAAGCGTGTAGCTGACCAGCAGGGGAGCGGCCTGCGGCAGGATGGCGTAGGTGATGATCTGGCGCTTGTCCGCGCCGACGGCCGCCAGCGCCTCCACGGGACCGGGCTGCACGGACTCCATGGCCTCGGCGTAGATCTTGCCGATGGATCCCACGGAACCGAGCACGATGGCCAGGATGCCGGCGAACGGCCCCAAGCCCACGGCGGAGACGAACATCAGGGCATAGATGAGCTCCGGAATGGACCGCAGCACGTTGAGGATCCAGCGGCAGCCGGCGTACACCCAGCGCGGGGCGATGTTGCTGGCCGCGCCGAAGCTCAGCAGCAGCGACACCAGCGCACCGAGGACCGTGCCCACCACCGCCATCTGCAGGGTTTCGATGAGGAGCCTGACGATGACGCCGAACTTGTCGAACGTGGGCGGGAACAGCCGGGCGAGGAAGTCACCCATGTTGGGCAGGCCGCTGA
Source organism: Arthrobacter globiformis (assembly GCF_046536215.2). Taxonomy (GTDB): domain Bacteria; phylum Actinomycetota; class Actinomycetes; order Actinomycetales; family Micrococcaceae; genus Arthrobacter; species Arthrobacter globiformis_E. Next base: position 3,723,382 of record NZ_CM143421.1, read on the forward strand.
CCAGCTTGTCCGGGTTAAGTCCGGCTCCCGCGCCCGCCCAGACAAGAACGACGGCGAGGATCGCCCAGAGCGCGGCACCCCGGGCCGTGGGGAGGCTGAACGGGCGGGACAGCCGGAGCCGGTCGGCTTCCGGAAGCGAGTTGCCCGCGGCAGGCGCGGGAGCCGGCGTTTCAGACTGCTGTGTTTCCGTATGCTGCGGTTCAGTATTCAAGGAGCTCAGTGTCGGTGCCATAGATCTGCTGCACCTCCTTTTCGGTGATGTGGGCGGCGGAGCCGGAGAAGACGACCTCACCGGAGTGCAGGCCGAGGACACGGTCGGCGTACCGGCGGGCGAGGCCCACGACGTGCAGGCTGACGATGACGGGGATCTGTTCCTCCCGGGCGATGTCGCGCAGCAGGCCCAGGATGTTCCCGGCCAGCCGGGGATCCAGCGAGGCGACAGGCTCGTCGGCGAGGATGAGCCGGGGCCGCTGCATGAGGGCGCGGGCGATGGCGACGCGCTGCTGCTCGCCGCCGCTGAGGCTGCGGCAGGGCTGCTTCGCCTTGTGGGCAAGGCCCACCCGGTCCAGCAGTTCCAGCGCCTGGGTCCGCTGGGCGGAGCTGAACGTGCCCAGCAGATTGATGGGCCCGGCGTTGTGGAGTCCGCCGGTGAGCACGTTGGTGAGGGCGCTGAGCCGGGGGACCAGGTTGAAGTGCTGGAAGACATGGCCGACGTCGGAACGCAGCTCCCGCAGCCCGGCCGGCGACTGCCGGGTGACGTCCCGCCCGGCGACATCCAGGGCGTCGGCAGTGAAGACAGTGGTGCCGGTGAGGGATTTCATGAGCGTGGATTTCCCCGACCCGGAGTGGCCCAGGAGGGCCAGCACTTCGCCGGGAAAAACGGTGAGGTCCACGTCGTTCAGGGCAACCTGGCTGCCGTATTCAACGCGGAGCCGGCGGCCGACGACGGTAGGGGGTGCCGCCGTCGGGCGTTCCATGGGCAGTGCCGACGGCGGGGTGGCGGCCGGGCGGGCGAGTGCGGGGCTGGTCACCGCAGGTCCTCGAGGTCCACGCCGATGGACTGGGCGACGTCCACGAGCGGCGCGTAGGTGCTGAACTCGGGGTCGGCGGTGGGCTCGCCGGCGAGCCCGAGCGTCTTGGCCACCTTCGCGTTGCCGGCCATCAGTGCGGGCAGCTTTTCCTTGAGGGCGGCGCGGGTGCCTTCGTCGAGGTCCTTGCGGACCACGATGGAGATGCCGACGGGGATGGGGTCGGATTTGGCGATGATCTTGACCTTGTCCTCGGTGAAGACCTTCTTTTCGAGGAACGTGGGGTAGAGCTGGCGGGCGGTGCAGGCGACGTCCACGCTGCCGTTCACCATGGCCATGACGGCGGAGTCGTGGGAGCCGGCGAAGGTGCTCTTGTAGTCGGTGCCGTCGGTCAGGCCGGACTTGGCCAGGAGGGACTTCGGCATGAAGTAGCCGGTGGTGGAGCCGGGGTCCACGAAGGCCACCTGGCGACCCTTGACGTCGGCCAGGGAGTTGATGCCGCTGTCCGTGCGGGTGAGGCAGAAGCTGGCCGGTTCCTTGCTGGCACCCCAGACGAGGAGCGGGTCCACGCTGTCCGTCTTGTAGGCGAGTGCAGCGGAGAACTGGCTGAGGACGGCGACGTCCACGGAGCCGTTGCGCACGGCCTCCACCACGCCGAGGTAGTCGGCCGGCTGGAGGTTCTTGACGGTGCGGCCGGAAGCGTCTCCCACCATGTTGGCGAGATCGGCCATGATCTGCTGCTCCTCGGGATCGTCGGTGCCCGGGGGAGTGGCGAACGTGAGTTCCTTGGCGGGGGAGTCGGAGGAGGCGCTGGCCCCGCCGGAGCATCCGGTGAGGGCGAGCAGACCAATCAGTGAAGCGGCGATAATGCCTGCACGAGCGTGCATGGAGGGGCCTTCCGTCAGGTGTTGGGGGTGACGGAATTACGAAACCACCGGTATCTGAATCGGAATTACGAGACTGCCGTACCTTGAATGTCCGGAAGTTGAACACTGGGTTGGTCGAGCAGGCGCTGCAGAAACGCCGGCTGCTCGACGTTGGCGAAGTGGCCGCAGCGCGGGATCGTTTCCAGCCGGGCGTGCGGGACCACCGCGGCCAGTCGGAACAGGTCCGACGGCGGCGTGAACACGTCGCTGTCCCCGCGCGTCGCCAGCACCGGACAGCGGATGGCGCGCCACTGGCCAAAGTCGTAGTCCGCGGCAACCCGGACAGCTGCGGCGAAGCTGGCGGGCCGGGCATCGGACACAAGCCCGCGGATCACGTGCTGGGGGACTGCTGACGGGTCGGCGAACAGCGGTGACAGCACCAGCCCCATCAGCGGTGTGGCGCCGACGGCCCGGATCAGTGACGGCCCCGATGTGCCCAGGGCTGCCATGGAGCGCATGGCCAGCAGCATCCCGACAAACGCCGGGAAGCCGGGCAGGCTGCGCAGCGGACCCCGCGCCGCCCCGGCCACCGCGAACGTGGTGGCCGATATGGCTGCAACGCCGGAAACCCGATCCGGCCACCTCGCGGCAAGGTGCAGTGCCAGGAAGCCGCCCATGGAATGGCCCACCAGGCTCCAGCGCCGGTAACCCAGCGAGTCCAGTATTCCGACGACGGCGCGCGCCATCGTTTCGACGCTGAGCTCCTCCGGCAGGACGGCCGCCGGTGATTCACCCCAGCCGGGCAGGTCGATGAGCACGCGGTCAAAGTCCGGAGCCTTGGCCAGCAGTGCCTCGAACGTGGTCCACGATCCCGCGGCGCCGTGCAGGTAGACCGTCGCAGTGCTGCTCGCCGGCTGCATGCCCTGCTGCACACGCACGGTGACGGGACCCAACTGCGTGGCAATAACGCGCCGCTGCAGCGGAGGCGCTCCGGTGCGGGCGGTGTCCCGTTGAACGACGGCGTCCTGCTGAATGCTGATGGTCATCTGCTGCTCCTGTGGCTCTGAAAGGCATTCGGACCCGGGGAAGGAACGGATGGGAAGCCCTACCCGCCCGTCACCACCCGGCGTTAGGATGCCGTGTGACTTTCACCCACGGATACGCGGCCAACGGCGACCTGCGCATGTACTACGAGCTCCATGGCAACGCGACCGCCGGCAAGACGCCCCTGCTCCTCATCCCCGGCGGCGGCTCAACCATCCAGACGAACTTCGCCAGCATCATCCCGCTCCTGGCATCCGAACGGCAGGTGATCGCCGTCGACGAGGAAGGCCACGGCCGCACCCTGCCCACCGACCGCCCTCTCACCGCCGAAAACTCCGCCGGCGACGTCCTGGCGGTCCTCGACCAGTTGCAGTTGGACTCCGTGGACGTGCTCGGCTTCAGCGCCGGCGGCCACACCGCCCTCGCCCTGGCCATGCAGCACCCGGCCAGGGTGCGCCGCCTCGTCGCCGCCTCCACGTTCTTCAGCCGCGACGCCGTGCCGAACGAGTTCTGGGAGGGCATGAAATCGGCCACCCTGGACAACATGCCCGCTGTCTACCGGGACGCGGACCGCAGCCTCAATCCCGAACCCGGGCACCTCGAGCGGCTGTTCGAGCTGAACCGGCAGCGCATCGTCGGCTTCCCCGGCTGGTCCGAGCAGGACCTCGGCAGGATCACAGCGCCGACCCTGGTGCTGTGCGCCGACCAGGACGTCATGAGCCCCGACCACGCCGTGCGGATGTCACGCGCCATCCCCGGTGCCCGGCTGCTGATCGTGCCCGGCGGCCACGGCGACTACCTCGGCGAACTCGCCGCCAGCGACGGCGACCTGCAGCCCATGCTCGCGACTCTCCCGTTCCTTCAACGCTTCCTGGACGTATAGGCGAGAGAGAACGACGGCGGAACGTCCCGCCGTCGTCCGTTCCGTTTTTGCTCGGCTGGCTGCCTACTTCCGGAGAGTGTGTCCGAGGCTTGCCAGGAACCTGGCCACGGCGTCCTCCGCCGTAGGCGGATGGCCGAAGATCTCCTGCTGGGCGGGTGGTGTCGGCGACGTACTTGCCGGTCTGGAACCAGTCGATCATGGCGCTCATGTCCCGGGCCAGGGGAACCGCGGGTCCGAGGACCTTCCCGGCAGTGTGCAGGAGCCCGGCCGGGATGGTGCGGACGCTGATCCTCTCCCCGAGAAGGCGGCCGGAAATGTCCGCAATCTGGTGCATGGACACCGGGCGGTCCCAGCCGATATCGATCCGCGTTCCCGGCGCCACGTCCGCGTCGACGGCGGCAGCAAGGTAGCCGGCGAGATCGGACGTCAGAACGAAGGTCATCGGAACCTGGTCCGAACCGAACCAGGTCAGCCGCCGTTTCGCGAACGGGTCTCCGCCGAACCGGGCGACCTGGTCCAGAAAGGCGCCCGGACGGAGCGCCACGAACGGCACGTGCTGTTCCTCCAGCCGGTCCTCGGCAAGCCGCTTGTGCCAAAAATGCGGGACGCCGGGCGTCTGGTCGCACGTGAGGATGCTGGTGAGAACGAACCTGCGAACGCCGGCCCGGGCGGCGGCGTCGGCGAGGTTGGCGTTGCCGGTGATATCAATGTCGGCGGTGTCACCCTTGCTGTGCCGGGTGTATCCGGCCGCCGTCGTGATGACCGCATCCGCACCCTCCATGCCGCGGAGCAGGGATTCCGGGTCCATCATGTCCCCGCGGACTACCTCAACGCCGCCGCGTTCAAGTCCTGCAGCGTCCGAACCGGGACGGACCAGTGCCCGCACCTGCTTGCCGTTTGCCTGCAGCGCGGAGACTACCTTGCCGCCCAGCATGCCGGTGCCGCCCACGACGAGTACTGGAGCCTCATTGCTCATAGCCTTTCCTCACTGTTTGGAGAACTCCGCATCGGAAATCGCGGTTGCCATGCCCCCACTATTCGGACTCCGGAGCCGGCGGTCAATGGGCCGGTCCCGGTAACCAGTAGGCTTCTTCCGGTTGGCTTTACGCCGACGATCATTGGAAAATCTGCTGGGGGAAAATTTCATGAAGTACCGCTGGGCCACGTTCACCGCCGTTTTCGGCGCAATCCTGGGACTGGCCGCGGCGCCGGCCGTGGCGGCGCCTGACGAGGCAATCTACGTCGTAGGCACGCCGGTGCGGGTGGCGATTGCCGCGGACGGCACGGCCTATCTCGGCAACTACGGCCCGGGCGGCGGTGTCTTCGTGGTTCCCGCCGGAGCCGCGCGGGCCACACGCACCATCAGCACCGGAGGCCACCCCGCCACGGGGCTCGCGCTCGGCCCGGACGGCACGCTCTACGTGGCCACGACGGACGGGTACCAGGGCGCTGTCGGCGTTGTCCCGGCCGGAGGTGCAGCCATCGCCCGGTCCATTCCGGTGTCAGCCGGGCTTCACCCGCTCGCTGCCGGACCCGATGGAACGGTGTATGTCGCCAACCCCGCGGGGAACACCCTCTCCGTTATTGCGCCCAGCGGGACAGCCGTGGACCGGACCGTCAAAGTGGGGGCGGGCCCGGCGGAGGTGGCGGTCACGAAGGACGGAACGGCGTTCGTGACCAGCCAGACTGCCGGCACCGTCTCCGTGATCCCGGCCGGGGCGGCCACCGTCTCGAAGACCATCGAACTGGTCTCGGACACCGGAACCTCGGAGGAGCCGCACGGCATCGCTGCCGGCCCTGACGGAACCGTATATGTAGCCAACATCAAGTCCAGCGACATCGCCGTCGTCAAACCCGGCGCCGGCACCGTGGCTGAGCGGATCTACGTCGAGGGCGGACCGCAGGACGTGGCCATCGCACAGGACGGCTCGCTGTACGTGACGAGCCTGCTGACCCGGAAACTGTCCGTCATCCGTCCGGAGACCATGGACGTGGCGGGGTCCCTCCCCACCGACGGCGGCCCCGGCCACCTCGCGGTGGCCCCGGACGGTTCGGTCATCGTGCTCAGCCCAGGAACCGGCGCGACCGGCGGTTTGGTGTCCCGGTTCAGCGCGGCAGCCCTGGCTGAGGTGTCGCAAGGTTCGACGGCGGCAACGCCGCCTGCGTCCGCGGCACCGGCTGCCGCCCCGGCCGGGGAAATGGCCGCGGCCCAGCCATCCTCCGGCTCGTGGAACGCTCTCCCCGCAGTTGCCGGCGGGGTGGCGGCAGCCGTCGTCGGCGTCGCTGTTTGGATTCTGGTGAACGCCCGACGCCGGAAGGCCGGGCTGGCGGCCGGCGCCAGCCAGGCGGGGTAGCGGGCGGTAACATCGTTCACATCCGTGGATGAAAGGGGAGCAGTGCGCGCAACTGTCAAGGACGTCGCGCGCCATGCCGGAGTTTCACCCAAGACCGTCTCGAACGTGATGAACGGTGTGGTGCAGGTCAGCGAAACCACGCGGCTCAAGGTGGAACAGGCCATCCTCGAACTCGACTACGTGCCCAACCTCTCCGCGCGAGGCCTGCGCAACGGCAGGTCCGGTGTCATTGCCCTGGCGCTGCCTGACCTGGCCACGCCCTATTCCGCCGAGATCGCGCACCACGTGGTGGAAGTGGCCCACGAGCAGGGCTGGAGCGTCCAGATCGAGGAAACCGGATCCGACCCCCGGCGGGAATACGAACTGATGTCCCGGGCGAGGTCCAACCTCATCGACGGGCTGATCCTCAACCCCGTGGTGCTGGACGAGACCGCCGTCAAGGTGGGCGTCTCGCTGCCGCCGGTGGTCCTGCTGGGGGAGGTGTCCCAACAGCTCGCCGACCGGGTATGGGTGGACAGCGTCGCCGCCGCCCGCGACATGACCCTCGCGCTGGCCCGGACGGGCCGCCGCCGGATCGCCGTGCTGGGAACCGCCGAAGGCCGGCACTCGGCAGCGGCAGTGCTGCGCACCCGCGGCTACCAGGCCGCGCTCGGGGAACTCGGCCTCGACCGCGACGACTCGCTGCTGATCCCCTGCGAAAAATGGACGCCCCAGACGGCGGCGGACGCGCTCGCCTCCTACCTGGACGCGCACCCGCTCCCGGATGCGCTGTTCTGTTTCACCGACTCCATGGCCATCGGTGCGCTCAGCGTGCTGTGGAAGCGGGGCATCAGGGTTCCGGAGGACATTGCCGTGGCCGGCTTCGACGACATCGCCGACGGGCAGTATGCCGTGCCGTCGCTCACCACCGTCTCCTTCGACAAGCGCCGCGTGGCCAGCGAGGCCCTGCGCCTCCTCACCGAGCGGATGACCGACCGTGCCGGCGAGCAGCGGGTGGTCACAGTGGACTACAGGATCGTCGAGCGGGACAGCACCGCGTTTTAGAGAAAACCCGCCGCTAAGCGAGACCATCACATCATATTGTTGGCGCTAACAATTTTTCCTTGTGCCGTGTTTTACAACGATGTAATGTGAGGTCTGCGTCACACGCCGGCCTTCACCGGACCCGGGACGAAGCAACCGGAAGAGAGCTGGCCCGGCGCCACAAGGATTACTTTCAGCGGACCCATCCAAAGGAGTGACGGGTGAAGCAGTTTGAATTTTTCGCCGGGAAGCAGTTCCCCGGAAGGCAGACATCGGGAAGGCAGGTGCCCGGCAGGCAGGTGTCCCGACGGCAGCTGCTGGTGGGGACGGCTGCCCTGGGCGGCGTTTTTGCGGCGGCCGGCCTGACGGGCTGCGGCGGAACCGCCTCGGCGGCAGCCGTGCGGGACATTGCGTTCTGGCACCTGCTGTCCGGCGGCGACGGCATCAAAATGCAGGCCATGATCAGCGCGGCGAACCAGGCCAACCCGGGCTTCACGGTCCATCCGACTGTCCTGGCCTGGGGCCCGCCGTACTACACCAAGCTGGCCATGGCATCGGCTGGCGGCCGGCCGCCGGAGCTGGCCATCATGCACGCCAGCCGCGTCCCCGGCTACGCGCCGGGCGGGCTCATCGACCCGTGGGACATGTCCCTGCTGGCGGAGCATGGCGTGACGGCGGAGAGCTTCGCCCCGAGGATCTGGGACAAGAGCCAGCATGACGGCAAGGTGTTCTCCATCGCGCTGGATTCCCACCCCTTCGTCATGTTCTACAACACGGACATCGCCGGCAAAGCAGGGGTCCTCGGCGCCAACGGGCAGCTGCAGGAAGTGAGCTCGCCGCAGGACTTCCTCGCCATGGCCCGCGAGATGCAGAAGGTGACGCAGGCGCACGGCCTGTCCTTCGGCTATCTCGGCAGCGGATCCCAGATGTGGCGGCTGTTCTACACGCTCTACAAGCAGCACGGGGCGGACATGGAGCTCACCCCGGGCCAGCCGATGAAGGCCGACCGGGATGCCGCCGTCGAGTCCCTGGAATTCATGGCCTCACTCTTCGATGACACGGTCGCGGCAAAGAGCGGCGACATCGGCACAGGCATCGCGGAATTCGCCCGCGGCGGGTCGGGCATGCTGTTCAGCGGCGTCTGGGAACTGCCCACGTTCAAGAAGGCGGAGCTGCCCGTCGACGCCGCCACCATCCCCACGCTCTACGGCACCCCGGCGTCGTACGCGGACTCGCATTCCTTCGTCCTGCCGCGGCAGCTGAATGTCGACGACGAAAAGCGGCGCGACGTGTACAAGTTCGTCAGCGACATCCTCAAGGGATCCCTGTCCTGGGCCGAGGCCGGTCACATCCCGGCCTACCAGCCGATCGTGCAGTCGCAGGCGTACCGGGAGCTCACGCCGCAGATCCACTACGCCAACGCGGCGGACATCATCGCCTATGACCCCGAGGCCTGGTTCAGCGGCTCGGGCTCGGACTGGCAGACCTACTTTGCGGAAAACGTGCAGAACGTACTCCTCGGCCGCGACAAGGCAGCCGACGGCTGGGACGCCTTTGTGCGGCGCACCAACACCCTTCTTTCCCGGCCCAACCCGGTCTGAGCATCCGAGAGCATTGAGCGACAAAGGAGTCCCATTGAGTTCCTTAGCAACAACCCAGGGCGCGGAGCAGACGGCGCCGTCCGTGCCCGGCCAGCCCCGCCGAAACCAGTCCCGCAGAAACCCGGCCCTCACCAACACAGGGTCCAGTCCCCGCCGGACCCGGGACAACCTCAACGGCTGGGGCTTTGCAGCCCCGTTCCTGGCGTTCTTCCTGGTGTTCCTCGTCTGGCCGCTCCTGTACGGCCTGTACATGAGCCTCACCGGCAAGTCCCTCACCGGCGCCAACGACAGCCTGATCGGCCTGGCCAACTACGCCGAGGCCCTGGCCGACGCCGACATGTGGCATTCCCTCGGCAACACCCTCTACTTCACGGTGATCAGCACGGTCCCGCTGGTGCTCGTGGCCCTGGTCATGGCCGCGCTGGTCAACGTCGGACTGCCCGCCCAGTGGCTGTGGCGGCTCTCCTACTTCGCCCCCTACCTGCTCGCGTCCACCGTCGTGTCCCTGTTCTTCTCCTGGATGTACAACCCGCAGCTGGGCCTCATCAACGATTCGCTGTCGAAGATCGGGCTGCCCAAGGTGGCCTGGCTGAACGACCCGAACGTGGCCATGTGGGCCATCGTCATCGCCACACTCTGGTGGACGGTGGGCTTCAACTTCCTGCTGTACCTGGCCGCCATGCAGAACATCCCCGCCCAGCACTACGAGGCGGCGTCGCTGGACGGTGCCGGAGCCTGGCGGCAGTTCTTCTCCATCACGCTGCCGCAGCTCACCCCGACCACTGTGATGATCGTGCTGCTGCAGATCCTGGCCTCACTCAAGATCTTCGATCAGGTGTACCAGATGACGGCCGGCGGCCCGGCAGGATCCACCCGGCCGGTGGTGCAGTACATCTTCGAAACCGGGTTCACCGGCTACCGGCTGGGCTACTCCGCAGCCATCTCCTACATCTTCTTCGGGCTGATCGTGGCCGTCTCGGTCATGCAGTTCTTCATCACTCGCCGCAGGAGTGCGTAACCATGGCAACCCAGACCCTCACCCGACCCGCACCGCCAACCGCCACCAGACTCCGCCAGCCCCGCAGGAAAATGACGGCCGGCAGGTCCGCCGTCCTGGCGGTCGCCGCGATCCTGGCCGTCCTGTGGCTCGTCCCCTTCGCCTGGGCAACGGTCACCGCCTTCAAGAGCGAAACGGACGCCGCAGCGCCGAAAGTAAGCTGGATCCCGCCGTCGGGCTTTACGGCCGACGCGTTCGTCAAGGTGTTCCAGGACGGCAATATCCCGCTGTGGACCTGGAACTCCCTCTACACCTCCGCGGCCATCACCGTGATCACGCTGGCCATCTCCGCACTGGTGGCCTACGCCTTGTCCCGCATCGACTTCCGCGGCAAGAGGGCGCTGATGACGGTGATCATCGCCTCCATCATCATCCCGCCGCCGGTGCTGATCATCCCGCTGTTCTACCAAATGGTGGCGCTGCACATGATCGACACGTCGTGGGCCATCATCCTGCCGCAGGTCATCCACCCCGCCATGGTGTTCGTGCTCAAGAAGTTCTTCGACCAGATCCCGCGTGAACTCGAGGAGGCGGCGGTGATGGACGGCGCCAGCCGGATGCGGATCTTCACCCAGATCATCCTGCCGCTCTCACGCCCCATCCTGGCCGCCGTCGCGATCTTCGTGTTCATCAGCGCCTGGAACAACTTCCTCTGGCCCTTCATCTCCACAAACGACGGCTCCATCCTGACCCTGCCGGTGGGCCTGCAGACCATCAAGAGCGCCTACGGCATCCAGTACGCGCAGAACATGGCCTCCGCGCTGCTCGCGGCGCTGCCGCTCATCCTCGTCTTCCTGTTCTTCCAGCGCCAGATCATCAAGGGCGTGGCGACGACGGGACTCGCCGGCACCTGACCGGCACCTTTGCTTCGACAAGAGTTCTGAACCACAACCAAGGAGATAACCCACATGTCCCGCGCAAGGATCACCCTCGACCGCGACTTCACCATCGGGGAAGTACCCCGCCGCCTTTTCGGCTCCTTCGTTGAGCACATGGGCCGCTGCGTCTACACCGGCATCTACGAGCCCGGCCACCCGGAGGCTGACCAGAACGGCTTCCGGCAGGACGTGCTCAAGCTCGTCAAGGAGCTCGGGGCCACCGTCATCCGCTACCCCGGCGGCAACTTCGTCTCCGGCTACAACTGGGAGGACGGCATCGGGCCGCGGGAAAACCGCCCGCGCCGGCTCGATGGCGCCTGGCATACGCTTGAAACCAACGCCTTCGGCCTGCACGAATTCGTCGACTGGTCCCGGCAGGCAGGCACCGAGATCATGGAGGCCATCAACCTGGGCACCAGGGGAGTGGACGCGGCCCGCGAAATCGTGGAATACGCCAACCATCCCGGCGGCACCTACCTGTCCGACCTGCGCGCCAAGAACGGGCACAAGGACCCCTTCAACATCAAGCTCTGGTGCCTCGGCAACGAGATGGACGGGCCGTGGCAGATCGGCCACAAGACCGCCGAGGAATACGGCCGGCTGGCCCAGGAGGCCGCCAAGGCCATGCGGTTCGTGGACCCGGACATCGAACTGGTGGCCTGCGGCAGCTCCAACTCCGGCATGCCCACCTTCGGCGCCTGGGAGCAGACGGTCCTGACCCACGCCTACGAGGAAGTCGATTACGTCTCGCTGCACGCCTACTACCAGGAGCATGACGGCGACGTCGGCAGCTTCCTCGCCAGCGCCGTCGACACCGACTACTTCATCGAATCGGTAATCGCCACCGCCGACGCCGTCCGCGCCAAGGGCAAGCACAAGAAGCACATCCACCTGTCCTTCGACGAGTGGAACGTCTGGTACCAGCGCGGCCTCGACACGGAGGACCAGCCGCACAACGTCACCAAGGCCGGCTGGCGCGAGCACCCCCGGGTCATCGAGGACAAGTACAACGTGACGGACGCCGTGGTCGTCGGTACGCTGCTCAACTCGCTGCTCCGGCACGGCGACCGGGTCAAGATCGCCAACCAGGCGCAGCTGGTCAACGTGATCGCGCCGATCTTCAGCGAGGAAAACGGCCCGGCCTGGCGGCAGACCATCTTCCACCCCTTCGCCCGGATGGCGGAACTGGCGAAGGGCCAGATCCTGCGCCTGTCCGTCGACTCGGACAAGTACGGCAACGCCCGGTTCGGCGACACCGACCTCGTGGACGTCAGCGCCACGTGGAACGAGGAAACCGGCCGGGTGGCGCTGTTCTTCGCGAACCGCGGGCTGGAGGAGGCGGCCGACGTCGAGGTGGCCCTGCGCGGCTTCGACGCCCGCCAGGTGCTTCGCGCGGAGGTCCTGGAAATTCCGGAGGGCGGCGACCGCTTCACCATCAACAGCCAGGGCAGCCCGGACCGCGTCGGGCTGAAGCCGCTGGAAGGGGCGAAGGCAAGCGGCTCCGAGCTCCGGCTGAGCCTGCCCGCGCTGTCCTGGGCCGTCGTCGAGCTGGACGTGGTCAAGAACTGACCCCTGCCCACCTCTCCGGGGGGGCGTTGTGTACATCCGTACGCAAGCAGTGTACGTTTGTACATAACGCCTTCCGGAGGGATTTATTGTGGAGCAGTACTTTGCCGGCGACAGCAGGACGATGCAGGAGCGGATGCTCGCGGGAGACCTGTACATCGCCGACGACCCGAACCTCGCCGCCGACAACGCGCGCGGCATGGAGCTCGCCGACCGCTACGGCAGGACGTGGGCCGCCGACCGGGACGGGGCGAAGCGCATCCTGGCCGACCTCCTGGGCTCCCTCGGCGAGGACACGGACATCCGGCCGCCGCTGTTCGTCGACTACGGCAAGTACATCCGGATCGGCTCCCGGACCTTCATCAACTTCAACTTCACGGCCCTGGACGTCGCTCCCATCACCATCGGCGACGACGTGCAGATCGGCCCGAACGTCCAGCTGCTGACACCCACGCACCCCGTCGAGCCGGGCCCGCGCCGGGACAAGCTCGAGGCGGCGCAGCCCATCACCATCGGGGACAACGTCTGGATCGGCGGCGGCGCCATCATCCTGCCCGGCGTGACCGTGGGGGAGAACTCGGTGATCGGCGCCGGTGCCGTGGTGACGAAGGACGTGCCGGCGAACGTCGTCGCCGTCGGCAATCCCGCCCGGGTGATCCGCAGCATATGAGCGCCCCGCAGCATATGGCCGCCCCGTCCAGGGGCGGCAGCGTGCGGCGGCGCGACCCCAACCGCCGGCAGCGGCTCATCGAAGTGGCCCTGGATGTCATCGCCGAGCACGGCGTCGCCGCCACCACCCACCGGAAGGTCGCCCAGGCCGCGGACGTGCCGCTCGGTTCGATGACCTACCACTTCAAGGGCCTCGACGACCTGCTCGCCGCCGCCTTCACGAAGCTCGCCGACGACACGGCCGACGGGTTCGAGGCGGCGCTGGCCGGCGCCGAAAGCCAGGACGAAGCGCGGGAAGCGGTGGTTGGGCTGATCACGGGCGAGCTGCTCGGGGAACGCCGGAACATCCTGCTGACCTACGAGCTCTACGCCCTCGCCGCGCGCCGGCCGGACCTGCGCCGCGTGACCGACACCTGGATGGCCAGGAGCCGCGCCGCCCTGGAACGGCACTTTGACCCCGCCACAACGGTGATGCTGGACGCCCTGATCGAGGGCCTGTCCATCCACCGGGCGCTGGCCCTGAACCCCATGTCCGGCGAGACCGTTCGCGACGCCGTGAACAGAATAGTGACTCCGCAGTGAACAGCTCCCCGACGGCGGCGCCGTCCGCAGCAGTCGCCGCCCCGCCCGGCCGGAACGGCAAGGCCCGCGCCGCGGTGGCCATCCTCTTCCTCACCAACGGCGCGCTCTTCGCCAACCTGCTGCCCCGCTACCCGGCGATCATGGCGGACCTGGGCCTGAGCAATGCGCAATTCGGCCTTGCCGTGGCGGCCTTCCCGCTCGGCGCACTGCTTGCGGGGCTCGCCGCCGGCGTGCTGATCCGCCGCTTCCGGTCGTCCCGGGTTGCGGTGGCGGGCACCATCCTGACCAGCCTGGGCATCCTGTGCGCCGGCATGGCGCCGACCTGGGCGATGCTCGCGGCCGCACTCTTCTTTGCCGGGGCGATGGACGCGGTCACCGACGTGGCCCAGAATGCCCACGGGCTGCGGGTCCAGCGGCTGTACCAGCGCTCCATCATCAACTCGCTGCACGCGGTGTGGAGCATCGGCGCGGTGCTGGGCGGACTGATGGGCGCCGCGGCCGCGGGCCTCAACCTCGCGCCCGGAATCCACCTGTCGATCTCCGCCGCCCTCTTCGCCACGCTGACGCTGTGCTGTTACCGCTTCCTCCTGCCCGGGCCGGAAACGGACGACGACGGTGCTGCCGCCGCCGGTGCGGCGGACGGAACGGCGGCACCCGACGGGGGTTCGTCGATCACCCGGGGAGCGGCCGCCCGGGGAACAGCATCGCGTGGAGCGGTGGCCAAGTACGGCGTCCTGGCCGCGCTGGTGCTCATCGCCACTGCAGGCGCGCTGGTGGAGGACGCGGGCAGCTCATGGTCGGCCATCTACCTCAGCGACACCCTCGGAGCGGCGACCACCATCGCCGGCCTGGGCTTCGTGGCGCTGACCGGCGCGCAGTTCATCGGCCGCCTGCTGGGCGACCGGCTCGTGGACCGCTTCGGCCAGCGGACGGTGGCGCGTACCGGAGGGATCATCGCGGCCGTCGGCATGGGCACGGCCCTGGTTTTTCCCAGCATCCCCGGGACGATCCTCGGCTTCGCGGCAGCCGGCCTCGGCGTGGCGACCCTCGTTCCCGCAGCCATGCACGCGGCGGACGAGCTCCCTGGGCTGCGGCCCGGAACCGGACTCACGATGGTCAGCTGGCTGATGCGCGTGGGCTTCCTGGTCTCGCCGCCGGTGGTGGGCGCCATCGCCGATGCCGCCAGCCTGCGGGCCGGCCTCTTTGTGGTCCCGCTGGCTGGCGTCCTGGTCCTGGCGCTGTCCGGGGTGTTGGCCCGTCGAACTGGCAGGTAATGACCCCAAAAGGGGATTTTGCGGGCATTAGCTGCCAGTTCGCGCTCTCGGACTGGAGCAGCCAAGGACCCTACGCCGGATACACGGCAATGGCGGTGGCCTTGATGACGAAGTAGACGGTCATCCCGGGAGTGAGCCCGAGGTCAGCCGAGGCCGCCGGGGTGATGTCCGCGGACAGGCCGCCGGCGTGGACGCGGATCTGGTCGCCGTGGGGTTCCAGGTCCGTGATGGTGACGGCGAACGCGTTCCGCGGGCTGCCGTGCTCGGCGCCCAGGAAGACCGACACCGCCGTCGGCGAAAAGACGGCGACGCCGTCCTGGCCGGGAACGGCACCGTCCTCGGGGTGCGCGGCAATGTCCAGTCCGCCGTCGGACGTGAGCCCGCGGTCCGTGATGGTGCCGGGAAGGAGGTTCATGCCTGCCAAACCGGCGGCGAACCTGCTGCGCGGTCTTTCCAGGACCCCGCGGGTGGGCCCTTCCTCGGTGATCCGGCCTCCTTCGAGGACAATGGCCCGGTCGGCGAGCATGAGCGCGTCCAGGACATCGTGCGTGATGATGATGGCCCGGCGGTTCGCGAGGACCCGCTTGAGGAGCCTGCGCAGCATCGGGGCAGCATGGATGTCGAGGGCCGCCATGGGTTCGTCGAGGAGCAGCAGTTCGGGGTCCGTGGCCAAGGCCCGCGCGATCGCGACGCGCTGCGCCTGTCCGCCGGAGAGCTGGCCGGGCCGGCGGTCCGCGAATTCGGCGGCCTCCACCTCGGCCAGCCAGTGCCGCGCCGTCTGCAGCGCGCTGGCCCGGTTCGCGCCGGCCGCCCGCGGGCCGAACGCGACGTTCTCCAGCACGCTCATGTGCGGAAACAGCAGCGGCTCCTGGGCGAGCAGCGCCGTCCCCCGGGTGTGCGGCGGCAGGAAGTGGCTCGTCCCGCCGTCGAGCCTGAACAGCGTTTTCTGTCCGAGCACGGCGTGCCCGCTGTCCGGGCGGAGGAGCCCGGCGATGATCCCCAGCAGGGTCGATTTGCCGGCGCCGTTGGGGCCCAGCACGGCTACGGTTTCCGCGGCCCCGAGGGTGAGGGAGACGTCGAAGTCCCGTGCGTGCAGCGCGGCATTGAGTTCGAAGGTCATGCCGGTCCTGCCCCTGCCGCCAGCGCCCGGGGGCGCCGGAAGGAAAGCCCGACGACGGCGACGGCCACCGCGACCAGCACCAGGGAAAGCGCGACTGCGGCGTCGGCGTCGGTTTCGCGCTGCAGGTAGATCTCCAGCGGCAGGGTGCGGGTGACGCCCTGCAGGCTGCCGGCGAAGGTCAGGGTGGCGCCGAACTCGCCCAGGCAGCGCGCGAAGGACAGCACGGCGCCGGAGGCCAGCCCGGGCAGGACCAGCGGGATGCTGACCCGTCGCAGCACGGTGGTGGGGCGGGCGCCGAGGGTCGCGGCGACTGCCTCGTACTTGGTGCCGGCGGTGCGCAGCGCCCCCTCGAGGCTGACCACCAGGAACGGCAGCGCCACGAACGTCTGGGCGAGGACGACGGCGGTGGTGGAGAAGGCGATCTGGATTCCCGCCACTTCCAGGCTCCGCCCGAGCAGGCCCTGGCGGCCAAACGTGTAGAGCAGCGCGATGCCGCCGACGACGGGCGGCAGGACCAGGGGGAGCAACACGAACGCCCGCAGCAGGCGCTGGCCGGGGAAGCTGGCACGGGCCAGGACGAGGGCCAGCGGCACCCCGAAGACGATGCAGAGCACCGTGCTGGCCGCCGACGTCCGCAGGCTCAGGCCGAGCGCCGTGAGCGAGGATTCCGACGTGATGAGCGGGATGAACTGCCCCCAGTTGACCTTGGCCACCATGGCGGCCAGCGGCAGCAGGACAAACAGGCCCCCTGCCGCGGCGAGGACGAAAATCCACGGCGGGACACCGGTGTAGCCGGTGTCCCGCCGCTTTGTTTTGCCGGCTGTCCGGGCCTTGCTACGGGGTGCCGAAACCGGCGTCACTGAGGACCTTCCTGCCTTCGCTCCCGGTGACCATGGCGATGAAGGCCTTGGCCAGCTCCTTGTTCTTGCTGCTGCCCACGGTGGCGATCGGGTAGGTGTTCACGGCCTGGTCCGACTCGCTGAACGGAATGCCCTTGACCTTGCCGCCCGCGGTCTTGACGTCGGTCACGTAGACCAGACCGGCGTCGGCCTCTCCGGAGGTGACCTTGCCCAGGACGTCCGTGACGGAGGATTCCTCACTGACGGGTTTCAGGGTGGTTCCGGTGGCCTTTTCCACTTTCTCGGTGGCGGAGCCGCAGGGCACCTGCGGTGCGCAGACAACCACCTTGACGCCCGGCTTCGCCAGGTCCGCGAAGGAAGAGATCGACGCCGGGTTGGCCGGCGGCACCGCGATCTCCAGGACGTTGGTGGCAAAGTTGCTTGCCGTTCCGTCGATGAGCTTGGCGTCGGAGAGCTTGGCCATGTTCTTGGTGTCGGCGGAGGCGAAGACGTCGGCCGGGGCGCCCTGGGTGATCTGCGTGACCAGGTCCGAGGACCCGGCAAAGTTCAGCGTGACTTTGGTGCCGGGGTTTGCGGCCTCGAACTCGGACGCGATCTTGGTGAAGGTCGACTTCAGGGACGCGGCGGCGTAAACGGTCACGGTGCCGGAGGTTGCCTGGGTGCCGCCGGCGCCTGCGCTCGGGGCTGCGCCGGTGGTGGAGGCAGCGCAGCCGGCCAGCCCGGCGGCAAGAATGCCGGCGGCCAGCACGGCGCTGATGCGCACGCGGGGGATGCTCATATGATGCTCTTTCCTTGGGGCGTTTCGATGATGACGGTGGTGGCTTTGACCACGGCGGTGGCCACCGACCCGAGCTCCAGGCCGAGTTCCCGGACGGCCTCGCTGCTCATCAGGGAGACGACGCGGAACGGGCCGCACTGCAGCTCCACCTGGGCCATGACCTTGTCCGCGGTGATCCCGGTGACCAGGCCGACGAACCGGTTGCGAGCCGAACTGCCGACGCGGGTGGGGTCCTCGGGCAGCTGCGCCTGGTCGCGGGCGAGGTGGGCGAGCTCAAGCCCCTCGACGGCCAGCCGGCCGGAGGAGTCCTTGACCGGCGTGAGCGTCCCGTTCTCGGTCCAGCGGCGGACGGTGTCGTCGCTGACGCCCAGGAAGCGCGCTGCTTCGGAGATGCGGATTTTCGGCATGACACCATATTCCACTATTTGCGGTGATTATTTGGTGTTAGATCCGCAAATTCGGAATATGACAGCCTGACGGAGGCCTCCGTCGGCGTTTCCGGTGGACGTGATGGCGGGATTCGAACCCGCGTCAACGGTTTT
The DNA here is from genome assembly GCF_046536215.2 of Arthrobacter globiformis. Lineage (GTDB taxonomy): Bacteria > Actinomycetota > Actinomycetes > Actinomycetales > Micrococcaceae > Arthrobacter > Arthrobacter globiformis_E. The sequence continues at coordinate 3,741,507 of NZ_CM143421.1, forward strand.
GCAGACCGCTCCCTGGCCTCTCGGGCACGCCACGTTTTGTTACGCCCCGCTTCGGGCCGTGAAGCTGCGTTTCCATGCGCGTCAGTTCGTTGCAGCCGGGGTTGGGAAGCGGCCGGCAAGGTGCTTGATTGGGTCTACACGCTTCGAAAGGACTCGCCATGACGGAACTCTCAGACCTCAGCCCGCGCCGGATCCGCAACGTCCTGGGCCACTTCGCAACGGGCCTGACCGTGATCACCGCGGCCACCGAGAACGGCCCTGCCGGGTTTACCTGCCAGTCCTTCGCCTCCCTTTCGCTGGAACCGGCGCTGGTGACCTTCAGCCCGGCGCGGACCTCCAGCACCTGGCCGCTGCTGCGCGCGGCGGGCCGCTTCACCGTCAACATCCTTCCCGCCGACCACCAGCATCTGGCGGCCCAGTTCGCGCGGTCCGGCGCTGACAAGTTCGCCGGCGTCGACCACTCGCCGTCGCCCCTCGGCAACCCCGTCCTCGACGGCGCCCTGGCCTGGGTGGACTGCGAACTGCACCAGGAGTACGACGGCGGCGACCACACCATTGTGGTGGCCGCGGTCCGCGCGCTCAGCGCCCGATCCGACGTCGATCCCCTCCTCTTCTTCAAGGGTGGCTACGTCTCCGTGCAGGAAAACGCCAAGGTCCTGGAGGGCGTCGCATGACACGGGGCGACGTACCGGCTATCGGCCCCAGTTCTCCAGCCGTTCCCTCCGCCGGTGACCGGCCTGCTCAACGAGTTCAATCATCCAGGGACGGTGCCCCTGATGGAACGTCATCCCGTCGGGAAGGCCTTGGACGGAGGGGACGGAATCGGCAATGTCGATGGTGATGCGGCCGCCGCCCAGGGGAGCATTGGTGATGTGCAGGTCCCCGAAAGCGGCGGGAAGGACGGGATCCATCCAGACGCCGCCGGCGGACACGACGGGGTCGTACCGCATCAGGCTGGTCACCAGCTGGATCGGTGCCGTGGCCGCCCAGGCCTGCGGCGAGCACGCCGTCGGATACGGCACCGGGGCGGCCAGTTGTTCCCGGCTGAAGCCGCAAAACAGCTCCGGGAGGCGGCCATCGGAGAACTCGGCCGCATCCATCATGCCGGTGGCGATCCGCTGCGCCTCTTCCACGAAGCCATAGCGGAGGAGCCCGGCGGCGACGATGGCGTTGTCGTGCGGCCACACCGATCCGTTGTGGTAGCTGGCGGGGTTGTAGGCACCCATGTCGCTGGCCAGGGTGCGCACGCCCCAGCCGCTGAACATTTCCGGGGACATCAGGTGGTCGGCCACCATTGGAGCCTTGTCCTGGTCGATGAGTCCCTGCAGCAGGCAGTGCCCCATGTTGGAGGCGCATGCATCGACCTGCCTCTTCTTGCCGTCCAGGGCAATGGCGTAGTAACCGCGTTCCGGGATCCAGAACTGCTCGTTGAACTGTTTCTTCAGCCGCGCCGCACGGTCGGTGAGTTCATTCCCAAAAGCCGTGTCCCCGGCGTCGTACGCCAGCCAGGCGCGGGAAAGGTAAGCGACGTAGACATAGGCCTGGACCTCGCAAAGCGCGATCGGCGGCTCCGCCAGTTTGCCGTTGGCAAAGTTGATTCCGTCCCAGGAGTCCTTCCAGCCCTGGTTGAGCAACCCCTGGTCATTGAGGCGCTCGTACTCGACGAAGCCGTCGCCGTCCCGGTCCCCGTATTTCATGATCCACTCGAGCGCACGGTCAGCGTGGGGCAGCAACGCGGCGATCGTATCTGCGGCGAAGCCCCAGCGGCTGACGGCCCCGAGCACCATCAGGAACAGGGGAGTGGCGTCGACGCTGCCGTAGTAGTTGGACTTGCCGCCCAGCGACAGCCCGCTGGACACGTCGAGCCGCACCTCGTGGAGGATCTTGCCCGGTTCCTCCTCGGTCATGGGATCCACCACTTTGCCCTGCCGGTCAGCCAGGGTCTGCAGCGTGCCCAGCGCCAGGGAAGGGTCCACCGGCATCGCCATCACCGAAGCCCACAGCGAGTCCCTGCCGAACAGGGTCATGAACCAGGGCGCCCCGGCGGCTACCACCACGCGCTCAGGATGCTCGGGGTCCTCGATCCGCAGGGCGCCCAGGTCGTCATAGCTACGGCGGAGGGTGCGTTCCACCGACCGGTTGCCCATCTGCAGGATCGGGATCTTCGCCACCCACTCACGCCGCCGCAGGTCCCGTGGCGACAGGCCATCGCCCGCGGAATGGACGAAGGCCACCGCCGAATCGGTTCCCTCGGCGCTGGGCAGCACTGTGAGGACCGTGCTCCAGTGTCCGTGCGCCGGAACCGTGGCCCGGTAAGTCACGGCGTCCGCCGTGACGTCCGCACCCGGGGCCTGGACCACAACGCCCTTCCGGACGTCCTGCCACGCCGCGCGAATGGTGAGCGAACCGCCGTCGGCCTCCCGTTTTTCATCCCAGCGCCGCAGGATCCGTGCCTCTTTCACCTCGAAGAGGTCAGCGAAGTCCGCCCCGATCTTCAGGGCGATGACGCAGTCGACCGGCTCGAGGGAGAAGTTCCGGACGGTGACCTGCTCCTGGATGCCGGCGCCCACCTCCCGCAGCCGTTCCACGATCAGCGGACTGTCCGCGTAGCCGTCCGAGCGGGGAACCCGTCCCACAAACAGCGCCCGGTACGGCTCCTTCGTCTCGGCCGCCAAGGGCTCGAGCGCCAGGCCGTCGACCGTCAGGCTCCAGCCCGAGAGGATGCGGGCGTCCTGCACAAACAGGCCATGCGGGTGCTCGGCGCTGATGTCCCCGTTCGGCAAGGAGATGCAGAAGGACGATCCCTCGACCAGCGTGACCGTCCCGGCCCCCAGCGGACCCGCCGCCGTATCAGCATTCCATCCAGCCATCGGGACCACCTCCGAGCAACCAGCTACCGCGTGCAGTTCGACGCTACGCTTGCCTGCCCGGCCCCGCTAGGGCTTGACGGTTGGGTCTGACGGGTACGACGGCGGGCGCAGAGTTACGCCGGAATCGCACCGGATTCCGGCTGGACGCCCCACGTCATCTTCCGGATCGTTTCGCGCTGCAAACCGCTGAGGGCGGCGAGCTCATAGTCATCCAGAACTCCCCGCCGTCGTGCTGCTGCCAGGAGGTTCAGGCGGCGGTCTTCCAGCGCGGCCTTGGACTCCTCAAGTTCAGCCAGTTCCGACTTGAGCCGGCGGATCGCGGCCAGGTGCTGTTCTGCCGGCAGCCCGGATGGGACCAGGTCATCAGCCGACAGGCCCACGGTGCGGACCGCCCAGCGGGACAGCTCCGCGGCCTCGGCGAGGAGGCTGACCTTCATTCCGTCGCAGAGCGCCTGCGCGATCTGCTGGTTCAGCCGGACAGAGAGGGCGCGCATGCTGGTGGCATTGAAGGAAATCCGCTGCCGGCTGTCCCGGAGCAGCTTGCGTGTCTTTTCAGCCTGGACGGCTGTCTGATCGGGTTTGGCTGTCCCCCGGTAGCGGTAGAAGCCCTCCCGGCGGTCGTCATGGTGCAGAGCAGCCAAGAGCACTCCTCGGTTCGGGTTCGTGACTTACCTAGAAGGCTAGGCAGAGCGGACGCACCCGGGGAAATACCTATAGTGCGTGGAGCCATAACCAAAAAGTTTGGTTTGTGTTCTTTTGCAGGATGTCCGACGGCGGTCCATAAGAGACGCTTATCCGTCCACGCAGATTAGGTCTTATCCATACCGGCCGTAGTTCCCTAGTGTCGAAGGAACGAGTATCGCTCCCTCCTGACTCCCTAGGAAGAGACCATGTCTGAATTTGAACCTGCATCGCGAGTGTCCCGCATCAAGTCTTCTGCCAGCGTGGCCGCAGCTGCCCGCGTTCGCGAACTGAAGGCGGAAGGGCGCCGGATCCTGGACCTGACGGTCGGCGAGCCGGACTTCGATACCCCTGAGCACATCAAGGCCGCAGCGGTTGAGGCAATCAGCAAGGGCGAGACAAAGTACACCTCGGTCACCGGTACGCCTGCACTGCAGAAGGCGATCCTCCAGACCATCGAACTGCGCAGCGGCACCCGCTACACCCCGGCCGAGATCACCATCGGCGGCGGCGCCAAGCAGGTCATCTTCACGGCGTTCATGGCTTCGCTCAATGCCGGCGACGAGGTTGTGGTGCCCGCGCCGTACTGGGTTTCCTACCCGGACATGGTGCTCGCGAACGAAGGCACGCCGGTGGTTGTCACCTGCCGTGAGGAGTCGGGCTTCAAGCTGACCCCCGAAGCCCTGGCCGGGGCGCTGAACGAGCGGACCAAGTGGGTCATCCTGAACACCCCGTCCAACCCCACGGGCGCCGTGTACTCCCGGTCCGAACTCCGGGCGCTGGCGGACGTCCTCGCGAACTTCCCGCAGGTCTACGTCCTGACGGATGAGATCTACGACCAGATCTACTTCGGCTCCGGCAAGATTTCGAGCCTGGTGGAGGTTGCCCCGGAGCTGAAAGACCGCGTCCTCGCCGTCAACGGGGTGTCCAAGGCCTACGCCATGACCGGCTGGCGGCTGGGCTACGCCGCCGGACCCGCCCCGCTGATCGCGGCGATCAACAAGCTCCAGTCGCAGATCTCCTCCTGCCCGTCCTCCGTGAGCCAGGCAGCCAGCGCCGCCGCGCTCACCGGCGACCAGAGCTTCGTGCGGGAGAGCGTCGAGGTTTACCGCAGCCGCCGCGATGCGGCGGTAGCCGCGCTGAACGCCGTCGACGGTCTTTCATGCGCGACGCCGGAAGGCGCCTTTTACGCGTACGTGAACTGCGGCGGTGCCATCGGCAGGACCACCCCGGAGGGCAAGGTCATCGCCAACGACGAGGACTTCACGCTCTACCTTCTCGAGGCCGCCTCCGTCGCCGTCATCCAGGGATCCGCCTACGGCCTGGGCCCGTACTTCCGCATCTCCTACGCCACCAGCCTCGACATCATCGAAGAGTCCATCGCAGCCATCGACAAGGCCGTCCGGGCCCTCAGCTAACCCCGGCCCTTACTGACCTGCCCGGGCCACAGCCAACCCCACCAAATGAAGGAAAATTCCGTGATCCACGTAAAGACCAACATCGAACGACCCGACGCCGACGCCGTCCGCCGGCTGGCACAGTTCTCCTCGGCCACTATCCACGAGGCACAGGGCCGCAAGGGAGCGCTCAGCTCCAAGATCAAGCCGATCGACCGCAGCATGTCCTTCTGCGGCCCGGCCACCACTGTGCGCTGCGCCCCGCGCGACAACCTCATGCTGCAGGTGGCCATCCATTACGCCCAGGCCGGCGACGTTGTCCTGGCCGCGGCCGGCGAGTACGAGGAAGCCGGCACGTTCGGCGACGTCCTCGGCAACGCCATGAAGGCCAAGGGGCTAGCGGGCCTGGTGACGGACTCCGGCGTCCGCGATACCCAGGACCTGATCGAGCTCGGCCTGCCCGTCTTCTCCGGCAGCGTTTCAATCAAGGGCACCGTTAAGGAGACCATCGGCCCCATCAACCACCCCGTGGTTTTCGGTGACGAAATCATCTACCCGGGCGACGTCCTCCGCGGCGACGCCGACGGTGTTGTTGTGGTCCGGAAGGACGAGATCGAGGAAGTCATCCGCCTTTCGCAGGAACGTGACGACGCCGAGCGCGAGCTCATCGGCCTCTACAAGGCCGGCGGCACCACCATCGAGCTGTGCAACCTCACCGAGGTCCTGAAGGCCAAGGGACTGCTGGTCGAGCACGCATAATCGCATCTTCGTGATCAGGCCGCGGTGCTGCCCCCAATCTGGGGGCGCACCGTGGCCTGTTTTTTGCCGTGGTTCAGCCGCGCGAAGTGGCGGGCGCGGGAACCGGCACGTCCTGCGGGATGGTGCGGCGTGTGGCGACAAGGATGCCTGTGCCAATGAGGGCCGCAGCGGCGTAGAAGACCGTCGCGACCTGGAAAACCATCGAGTAGGCGTGTGCCGCCGCCGACGCAACCGGGGTGTGGCTGGTGTGGACTGCGGCTTCGTAGACAACGGTCAGGAGCGCCAGTCCGATGGAGCCGCCGAGCTGGTGCGCGGTGTTGACCAGACCCGAGGCTGCGCCCGCATCCGCGGGCTCGACGTCGGCCATGCCGAAGTCGGTCAACAGAATGATCGCGATGCCTTGCCCAATCCCGAGGACGATCAGCGGAAGCACGATCTGGGGAAAGTACGGCGTGGTCGCGTCGATTCGGCTGAGCCAAGCCATCCCGGCGACTGCCACCATGAGCGATCCGACCAGGAGGACGGGTTTGCCGACCCGCGGGGCGAGGAACCGGACCACGTAGACCATCGCGAAGAACATCGCGGTGATGGGGATGTAGGCGAAGCCGGTCACCAGGGGGCTGTAGCCGCGTACGGTCTGCAGGTACTGGCTCAGGAAGTAGAAGGTGGAGAACATCGCGCCGACAATGAGGATGCGGCCGAGGTAAGCACCCGTGCGCTGGACGCTGGTGAAAAGCCGCAGGGGCACGATCGGCTGCTTTTGCCGTCTTTCGATGAGCACAAAGGCGACGATGAGGATGGCCGCCGCCGCCAGCGGCACCAGCGTCTGGGCGCTGTCCCATCCGGCCTCGGCTGCCTCGACGAGCCCGTAGACCAGGGCCGACATGCCCAGCGTGATGGCCAGTGCGCCGGGGACGTCGATGCGGCCGGGCCGCCGCTCCGTCTCGGGAAGGTAGCGCGGGCTGAGGACCAGGACAAGGATCCCGATCGGGATGTTGACGAGAAGACCCCAGCGCCAGGACATGTACTGCGTGAAGATGCCGCCGACGATGATGCCTACACTGGCGCCGGCGCCGATCACTGCGCCGTAGATCGCGATGGCACGGGAACGCTCCTCGGGTGCCGGAAAACTGGTGATCAGGAGCGCCAGGGTGGATGGGATGGCGAACGCGGACGCGAGGCCCTGCAATGTGCGGGCGGCGATGAGGACGCCGGCCGACGGGGCGATTCCGGCCAGCAGGGACGCGGCCGTGAACAGCGCGGTGCCCGCGATGAACACGCGTCGCCGCCCGGCGAGGTCCCCTGCGCGGGCACCAAGCAGCAGCAAGCCGCCGAAGACCAGGACGTAGCTGTTCTGGATCCAGGACAGCGACGAGTCCGTGAAGCCGAGCTCCTGCTTGATGTGGGTGAGCGCCGTGGTCACTATCGAGGCGTCGAGAGTCATCATGAGCTGGCAGCCCAGAATGACCGCGAGGACTATCGTCCTGTGGCGGGCGCCGTTGGTCGGGGGTGCCGGTTTCGCGAACATGCGGGTCTCCGTTCGTAGGAACTAACTGGTTGGTTACTATAGTAGAGCACCCGATATGCCTGGATGCAACTAACCAGTTACTTCCTTTAGGATGGGGGTATGGCCAGAGATTCCGAAGCAACCCGCACCCGCATCCTCGACGCCGCGGAGGCTGAGTTCACGAGGTACGGCATCGCCGGTGCCCGCGTCGACCGGATCGCCGACACTGCACCGGCGAACAAGGCGATGATCTATAAGTACTTCGGCACGAAGGAGGAGCTGTTCGACGCGGTCTTTGCTAACCGGGTGCTCGCGTTTGTCGACGAGGTCGACTTCGACGCGACTGACCTGCCTGGCTATGCCGGCCGCGCGTTCGACCTCTACGAGCGCTACCCCAACACGCTGCGGCTGACGACGTGGTACCAGCTGGAACGGGCCGACGGGAAGCTGCCAGCGATCATGGAGTCCAACAACGCCAAGCTGACCAAGATCGAGGAAGCACAGAAAGCCGGGGAGCTGACCACGGCGTACTCACCGCTCGAGCTGCTCACCGAGGTCCGGGCGCTCTCGATGAGCTGGCACCTCCACACACCGGAGCTCGCGCTCGTGCGCCGGCCCAGTCGTGCGCGCTGCCGGGAGATCGTCGTCGAGAGCGTCCGACGCCTGGTGGGCTAGAGCTGCACCGACTACACCTCGTGCCTCCGGTCGCCGGAACTACGGCAGCACGACGACGAGCGGGCATATTCGTATCGTCTTGGCGGAGCATTGCCCCGCCCGTCCGTCACGGGGCCGGACCGGGCTGTTGGGCCTGGCGTGTTTCGTTCATGCCGCTTCCTGCTGGCCCGCTTCCCGGTAGTGGCGGCGCGGTTGAGCGATAAGTGTGGCCGGTGGGCGTGACTAGTTCGATGGTGTGCCGGGGTCCTGGTCTGGGTTGTGCTTTCCAGCCGGGGAGTTCTTTGGTGTGGTTGCAGGCTTCGCACAACCCGGCGCCGTTGGCGACGGTGGTGGGGCCGTCGTTGTGCCAGGGGATGATGTGGTCGTGGTGGCGGATGGGGGCGTCGCAGTATGGTGTGCGGCAGGTGTCGTCGCGGAGTTGGATGAAGCGGCGCAGCTTGGGCGGGAACAGGCGACGTTTCGAGTCCATGGCGACGAGGTCGCCGGTGCCGGGGGCGGTGTAGAGCCGCCGGACCCAGGTCGTGAGTTCTTGCAGGCTGGTTGGATCGACCTCGGCTGCCGCGTCTGCGGCTTTTGGCCCGCGACCCGGCTCTTCTTGCCCTTGGGTTAGCAGGTTGCGGGCGAAGTCTCCGGGGATGATGCCGTAGCCGGGGATCCGGGCGGGTTCGGAGTCGCCTTGGAGGAGGGTGCGGTCGGTCATGACGAGGTTGAGTTCGATGCCGGTGATGCCGCCGGGGGTGCCGGTGGTCCTTTCGACCAGGGTGTCGGCCATGGCCTGGTCGCGGGAGCGTGGGTCCCCGGCGGCGTGGAGGGTATCGGCGTGACGGGTCAGCGCCGCGTACACGGTGACGCCTTCGTGGACGGGCAGCAGCGCTGTCAGGTAGGTCATGCAGTCCGGTGCCGGGCGCAGGCTTACCCGCCGTTCGGAGACGGCGTGGCTGGCCTTTTGGGCGACGGAGCGGGGGTCGCGCCGGATGGCGGCGGCGCGGACAGCGGCGATGACGGCCCGGGTTCCGGCGCCGGTGAAGGTGCCGGTGTCGGCGGCGAGTTCCTCATCAACAGCGGCCCGGTCCGCGACAGTCAAACAGGCGGTCTCTTTTGCGATGTGCGTGACGTGTTCTTCGTTCAGTTGCCCGGTGTCCAGGGCTCCCAGGGTGTGGGGCATCTGCACCAGGGCTTTGGCCGTGCCGAGGAGCCTCTGCCCGCGGTTCGGGGACTCGCCGCGGGCGAGCGCGATCTGTTCGGCCGCGCCCAGGGCGCGGTCTTTGCCCCGGTCTTTGGTGCGGTCTTTGCCCAGGTCCTCGGCGGCCAGGACCGGTCTGTCGGTGGATTCCTGCCGGAGCCGGGCCTCGAAGGTGACGGAAAGCCTTGCCTGTTGCCCGGCGGCCCAGCACTTGACGTTCTCGTACGCGCGGACCTGATCGATCAGCCCGGCATTGTCGGCCGCGAGGTCAGCTGCCGGAAGAAGCCAGCCGGAGGCTGTAGCGGCGCCGGAGGGACCGCCGTCGTCAAAGAGGTCCCCGTCGAACGGACGCTCGGCAAACAGGGCTTCGGGAAACGGGTCCTCCGGCAACGAGGCCGGATACACGGCGTCGAGATCATCGTCATAAGGCAACCCGTAATACGGATCGGCGTCGAGAACCGCGGCGCCTGCAAGAAGGGCCTCAGGAACAGCAGCAGCCAGCAGGACAACGCTGCGCGGCGCCCCCGCTGTCAGTGCCGAATTCCCGAAGCCTTCCATGAACACAGTCTGCCAAGGGGGTCCGACATTAAAGGGCCGATCAGGCGCCAGATGCGGGCAGGATCCAAAAGTTTTCTCGAATCATCCGAGAACGAAAACCAGGTAGCACTTCAGGGGGTTCCCAGCGCTGAGAACGCCCTGTGCTGCTACATAGTTGGGTTAGACGCGTACTTGGTTGGGCTAGACGCGGTGGGGGACCGGGTAGGCCGGGGCGCCGAAAACGGCGTCCTCCAGATACCAGACCGTCGAGCCGCCGCCGCTGACGGGCATGATGCTGCCCTCGAAAACGAAGATCGGGGCGGCGGACCGGTCCTCCGGCCGCCAGAAACCGTTGGTGGGGCAGTGGGACCCGGTTTTCGCCATGAGCCCCAGGCTCGGGTCGGTAGTTCTCCTGATGGTGCTGAGCTTTTTCATGGCAGACTCCCCGTTGATTCTGTTTGTGGAAAGTGCTTTTCCACAATTTCTTGGCTTGCTGCCAATATTAGAATCCCGGGGAGCGGGTTACTAAGACAAATGATGAGTGCCCTAATAAGCGGAACCTATGAACCCCTAGCGCCCATACTTATTGCTGAGCATTTCCTGCAGCATTTCCTTCAGCACCAGGAGCACGGCCGACGCCGCCTCCGAGAGGGGATCGTGGTCCGGCGTGCACAGTGCGATCTTGCACTGCAGTGCGGGATCCACAATCCGCAGGACGCGGAAGTCCTCCTCGTGGAACAGTGCATCCGCAGCAGACTTGGGCAAAATCGTGGCCCCCAGGTCGGCACGCAGCAACCGGGTCAGCGAAGGCACCGACTCCACCTCGCCCACGAGCTGCAGCTTCAGGCCCTTGCTGTCGAAGCCGGCCTCGACCGTCTGGCGGAGGGTGTGGATCTTCTCCGGAAGGAAGAGCCCGAATTGGGCCACCTCCTCGAGCGTGATCTCGCCCTTTCCGGCGTCGATGTCCGTCCTGGCGGCGTTGACCACCAGGTGCAGGTCCTCCACGATCATGGTGGTGAACAGGACGCCGCGGATGGGGCCGGGCTCGTAGATGAGGGCCATGTCCAGCCGGCCGTTCTTGATGGCCTCGCTCAGGACGCCGCCGTAAATTTCCGTGACGTGCAGGACGATATCCGGGTAGCGCCGGGCCACTTCGCTGATGATCTGCGGGGTCAGGCTCGAGGCCATGCTGTAGGGCGCAATGGCGATGGATACCCGGCCGGAGGGGGCGGCCCCCGACTTGGCAACGTCCACCCGGGCCTGTGCCACGAGCCGCAGGATGGACTGGGCGTGCCGGTACAGCGTGTGCCCGGCGGCCGTGGGCTGCACGCCCTGCTTGCTGCGGATCAGCAGGCGCTGCTTGAGTTCAGTTTCCAGCGCCGAAACCTGCTGGCTCAGGGCCGGCTGGGCCACATGCAGTGCCGCCGCGGCCTTGGTGATGCTCCCCGAGTCCACGATCTGTACGAAGTACGCAAGTTTCCTGGTGTCCACGGCCGCCCTCTCTCGTTGCGGCGTCCTGAACCCACGGATGGTCATAACGGGTTGCTATGCAGGGATACGCAATAGGTCTTTGTGTGATCCGCATCGCTGACACTAGGTTGAACCCAGAACGCTATTTCACTAGGCGTACATTCTATCCCCTCCGGTGACATGCAAATTCCCAATGGGGGCAGATGCATTTTGCATGGTATTCACTTTTACGGAAATTGCCGGTCTCTTTTACATTCCGGAAATAAATGCCCCATATGTTCAATGCAAACGAGGGCGGGCCGCCAAGGCCCGAACCCTCCTGAGTGGGAAGGAGACGGTCATGGATGCCACTGCGGCGGTGGTCATAACCACCACCTATCCCGTGACACCGATTACGTCTTTGTGTGAGCCAAATCCCGGTGTCAGACTTTTTTGCAGAAGCCGGTAGCCCGGCAGCAGCGAACCGGGAACCCAGGACAGGGCCAGTTCGGACACACTTCATCACCAGCGCAGCTGATCCTTCGCCCCGGCGGGCAGGGCCGCTGCCAACCACCCCAGGAAGGCAGATAATGGGACTCACAGTTGATCTCGTCGCAGATCTCGGAGAAGGCTTCGGCGCCTACTCGATGGGCGACGACGCTGCCCTGCTCGAGGTGGTTTCCAGTGCCAACATCGCCTGCGGTTTCCACGCCGGTGACCCGGACATCATGCACGCCACGGTCGCTGAATGCGTCCGCCGCGGCGTCAGCATCGGGGCACACCCGAGCTTTCCGGACCTGCGCGGTTTTGGCCGGCGTGCCATGGACCTGACGGCGGACGAGGTCCGCAACGACGTCCTGTACCAGTTCGGTGCGCTGAGCGCCTTCACTGCCTACCACGGCACGAGCGTCGCCCACATTGCCCCGCACGGCCGCCTCGGCAACCTCGTCGCCACCCGCCCCGACTACGCGGCAGCCGTCGCCGATGCAGCCGCCCGCCTGAACCCCGGTCTCATCGTCCTGGCGCAGGACGGCGAACTCGCCGACGCCGCCGCCGAACGGCAGCTCCCGGTGGGCATCGTCGGCATCGCCGACCGCGCCTACGAGGCCGACGGCACCCTGGTGCCCCGCAGCCGCCCCGGCGCCGTGATCCACGATCCGGCCGCCATCGTGGAGCGCACCGTCCGCATGGTGTGCGAAGGGCTCATCGAGACCGTCGCCGGCACGGACCTGCCGATTGTCGCCGACACCGTTCTCCTGCACGGGGACACCCCCGGCGCGGTGCAGCTGGCCCGCCAGGTCCGCGCCGAACTGGAGAACGCCGGCGTGACCATCGCCCCGCTCGCCCAGGTCCTGGCCGCCAAAGCGAAGGTCGCCTGACATGGCTGCCACCCCAATCCCCGTGGAGGTCTTCGAGTCCGGGGACTCGGCCCTGCGGGTCGTCGCCTCCTCCGCTGACACGGAGGCCAACTGGAGCACCGTCCACTCCCTCGCGCAGTGGCTTGAGACTGCAGGGGCCGACGGCGTACACGGCGCAGTGCCGACGTACGACTCGCTGCTCGTGGAATTTGACCCCGGGGTCACCTCCGCGCGCCAGGTCCGGGCCTTTGTCCTCCTCGGCCTGCGCCAGCTGGAGCATGCCGGCGCACCCGCCCGCACGCCCCGCGAGTTCAGCGTCCCGGTGGTTTACGGCGGCGAATACGGCCCCGACCTGGAGCGCGTTGCCGAGCACGAGCAGCTGTCCGTGGAGGAGATCATCGCGCTCCACACGGCCAAGTCCTACGTCATCCGTTGCCTGGGCGCCCCGGCGGGCTCACCCATGATGGACGGCCCCGATTTCCCGCTCCCCGTTCCCCGGCTGAAGGACCCCCGGCTGTCCGTGCCGGCAGGTGCCGTAGCCGTCGCCGGCCGGCAGGCAGTCATCGCCCCCGCGGTGGCGCCCGGCGGATGGTGCGTCATCGGCCAGACCCCGCTGACCGTCCTTGACGCCGCCAGCGAACCGCTGGTTCCCTACCTGCCCGGTGACCGCCTGACGTTCCGCCAGATCCAGCCGGAAGAGTTCGCAGACTACGCGGGACGGAAACTGGAGGCAGCACGATGAGCGGGTCACTGATCATCCAGCAGCCCGGAAACTCGGTGGTCACGGACCTGGGCCGCTTCCGCGGACCCCGGTTCGGCCTCCCCGTCAACGGGGCACTCGACCAGTTCTCGGCGCGGGCAGCGAACATCCTCGCCGCCAACGCCGACAACGCCCCACTGCTGGAAATCACCGCCCTCGACTTCCGGATGAAAGCCAGCACGGACCTCCTCATCGCCGTCACCGGCGCACCGCTGACCCTCACGGTGGGCGGCCGCGAATGCCCGCAGTGGGAACCGGTGTCCGTCCGTGCGGGGGAGACCGTGGCGGTCCGCCGCATCACGGGCGGCCTCCGCGCCTACCTGGCGGTCCACGGTTCGGTGGAGGCTCCGGAACTGCTCGGAAGCTGCGCCCCCGATACGGTCATCGGCTTCGGCCTCCGGCTCACCGAAGGTAGCGAGCTGAAGACTTCCAAGAGCGTCGGACCCATCCGGCAGCCATACTTTGACCTTCCGCTGTTCCGGCTGGGGCTGACCCGGCCGGAGTTCAGCAGCAGGGCAGTCATTGACGTCACGGACGGTCCGGACGTCGAAGAATTCGGCGCGACAGCAGAGCTGCTGTACAACACCGAATACACCGTCAGCGCCCGGAGCAACCACATCGGGCTGCGCCTCGGCGGGGCGCTTCCCGAACGCCAGTCGTCAGCCGAAGTGCTGTCGCGCGGCGTTCCGGTGGGAGCCATCGAGGTTCCGTCCAGGGAAGAGCTGCTGGTGCTGCACCGGGGACGCGGCGTCACCGCCGGGTACCCCGTCCTCGCCGTGGTCACCAGCCGCTCGCTCGACACCCTCGCCCAGGCCCGGCCCGGGCACACCATCACCTTCCGCAAGACCACCGTCCCCGAAGCCACGGCAAAGCATCGGGCCGCATTACGGGAACTGGAAAACCTCCGTTCCCGCGTCAGCACTGTCTTCGCCCTCCTTGGCATCGATAAAGAGCCCGGATGGCCGGAACTCGTACCGGCAGCCGGCAGCTAAGGATCACCGATGACCTCTCCTCGAACTCAGTCCAAGTTAGGAATGAAAATGTCTACACCAACGCGTGCCAGTGCACCGCTGCACGACCGCCTCGATGCGAGGCAGACCCGGAAAGTCGTCACCGCCGGGTGCGTCGGGATTTTTGTTGAGCTCTACGACAACGGCATTTTCGCCTTCATGGCCGGAACGCTTGCGCTCGTGTTCCTGGCTCCCGGCAACCCGGACAACGCCCTGCTGTTCGTCTTCGCCGGCTACGCCGTGTCGTTCTTCGTCCGCCCCCTCGGCGCTGTCGTCTGCGGCATCCTGGGCGACAAGATCGGACGACAAAAGCTGTTGGTCTTTGTCATCCTGCTGATTAGCGTCGCCACCGCCGGCATCGGGCTCCTGCCCGCCTACTCGGCCATCGGCATCGCAGCCCCCATCCTGCTGGTGCTGCTCCGCCTGCTCCAGGGCTTCTCCGTCGGCGGCGAGGCTGCCGGCGCCATGACCTTCCTCGCCGAGCACGCCCCCGAAGGCAAGCGCGGCATCATCACCTCCTACGCCCAGATTGCATCCTTCGCTGCCCTGCTCACCGGCACCCTGGTCGCCTTCTCCATGTCCCCCTGGCTCACGCAGGCAGCGATCGACGGCGGCGGCTTCGGCTCGTTCGCATGGCGCATCCCGTTCCTGGTCGCCATCCCCATGGGCGTCATCGGCTGGTACATCCGTAAGGCGATCAGCGACACCCCCAACTTCCAGAAGCTGAAGGAAGAGGGCGGCCTGTCCAAGAACCCGCTGAAGGAAGCCTTCGCCTCCGCCGAACACCGCCGCGCCATGCTGCTGGCCCTGTTTATCCCGCTCATGAACGGCTCCGGCTACTACGTCCTGTTCTCCTACATGCCGACGTTCCTCAAGGGCAAGCAGCTCAACTTCACCATCAGCGAAGCCCTGCTGGTCACCGCCTGCAGCCTGGTTGTCATCTGCATCGCCATCCCGTTCATGGGTGCCCTCTCCGACCGCATCGGCCGCAAGAAGGTCATCGCCGGCTCGGCCATCGCCATGGCTGTCCTCGGCATCCCCGCCTACGCCCTCATCGCCACCGGCAACATGGCCCTGGCCATCCTGGGCGCCTGCATCATGGCCGTCGTCTTCGCCGGACACACCGCGGTGATCCACATCCTGATCGTGGAACTGTTCCCCACCCGCGTCCGGTATTCGGCCTACGGCCTGGGCTACAACATCTCCTCGGCACTCTTCGGCGGAACCGCCCCGCTGCTGATGACCTGGCTGATCTCGTCCACCGGCAACATCTACATGCCTGCTTTCTACGCGGTGATCACCGCGCTGGGCACGCTGGCCGCCGTCAGCACCGTCAAGGACCGCGCACACCTTCCGCTGCGCGACGCCTAACACTTACTACCTAACCAGGAGACTTACATGCCGTTTTCAGACTACTCAACCGCCCTCGTCACCGGCGCCTCAACCGGGATGGGTGCCGCGATCGCCGAGCGCCTCGCCAAGCGCGGACTCACCGTCCACGCCGTGGCCCGCAACGAGGAACGCCTGAAGGACCTGGCCGACAAGACCGGCGCCATTCCCCACATCGTCGACCTGACCGACACCGCGGCCCTGACGGCCGCCGTCGGAAACCTGGAAGTTGACGTCCTGGTGAACTGCGCCGGCGTCTCCCGGCCCGGCAACATCCTGGACTCCTCGGAGAGCGACATCGACGAGCTCGTGGACGTCAACCTCCGCGGCCTGCTCCAGCTCACCAGGCTGGTGCTGCCGGGCATGGTGGAACGCGACCGCGGCCATGTCATCAACATCAGCTCCATCGCCGGCCTGTACAACTTCTACGGCCACACGGTCTACCACGCCACCAAGGCAGCCGTGCACCAGATCTCACGCCAGCTGCGCAACGACACCGTCGGCAAGCGCATCCGCGTCACCGAGATCTGCCCCGGACGCGTCGAGACCGAGATCTTCGGCCGCAACATGGGCGGCTCGCCCGAGGCCATGGAAGAGGCCTGGAAGACGTACTACGAGGGCTACGAATCCCTGACCACCGACGACATCGTCAACGCCATGGATTACGCCATCGAAACACCCCGCCACGTGAACGTTGGCATGCTGGAACTCATGCCGACGTTCCAGGTCCCCGGCGGGCTCACGTTCGACCGGCGCCCGGCCTAGGCTGCCCAAGGCGGGGCCAGCCGCAACTGGCCCCGCCCTGTCCACCCCCAGTTCTCCAGAATCGATAGGTTTCCGATGCAACCAGTACGCACCGTCAGCTTCCCCGACTCCCAGCTGCTCGCCGATCTCTCGCCCCTTCCCGAGGGCCTGCGGGGTGTTGTCTGGGACATGAAGTCGGATCCCGACGGCGGGACGCTGGAGGAGATCGACGGCGTCATCCTCCCGTACATCAACGCCGGTGCGGTTCTGGGATCACTCGCCCAGGTGGACGAACTGAAGTTCGTCCAGACCCAGTCCACCGGATACGACGGCGTCATTGAGGCCGCCGGTCCGGCGGCCGGCGTCGCGAACGCCTCGGGCGTCCATGCGGCGGCGACGGCGGAACTGGCGGTGGGTTTGATCCTCGCCAAACTGCGCGGCATCGACCAGGCCGTCCGCGACCAGCAGTACGGCCTCTGGCGGCCGGAGCGGCGCCAGTCCCTGGCGGACCGCCGCGTGCTCCTGGTGGGCGTCGGCGGGATCGGGCACGAAATTGCCCGCCGCCTGGAGCCCTTCGAGGTCACGGTTACCCGGGTGGGAAGTTCTGCCCGTACGGACGAGCACGGCGAGGTCCACGCCTCCAGCGAGCTGACCGCACTTGCCGCCACGCACGACATCCTGGTCTCGGTGCTGCCGCTGAACGACCACACCCACCACCTGATCGGCGAGGAAGTCCTCGCCGCCCTGCCCGACGGCGCCCTCGTGGTGAACGTGGGACGCGGTCCGGTGGTGGACACGGCGGCCCTGACCAAGGAAGTCCTGTCCGGCCGGCTGCAGTGCGCCCTCGACGTCGTCGATCCGGAACCTCTGCCGCAGGACCACCCGCTGTGGTCCACGCCCAACGCCCTGATCACGCCCCACGTCGGCGGCAACGCGTCTGCCTTCCAGCCGCGGATCCTGAAGCTTTTGCGGCAGCAGCTCGAAGCCCTGGCCGCGGGAGAGACCCCGGCCAACCTCGTGCAGCGCGGCCCCTTCTAGGGCGCAGCCACTTCCGCCACAAGCGCGAACGTACAGTTGTGGCCCTTTTTCGAGGCGCGACTGGGGCCACAAGTGTACGTTCGCGCAAAACTGTGCCCGGGCCGGGTGACACAGGACCGACGACGGCGACACAGGACCGACGACAAAGAACAACCATTGCGCGCACTGCGCAGACCGCGGCGAAGGAGCTGCTCTTCATGACTTCACTTTTTGATTTGACCGGGCGGGTTGCTTTGGTGACGGGTTCGAGCCGGGGGATTGGTAATGCGTTGGCGCGGGCGTTGGCGGATGCTGGTGCGACGGTGGTGTTGAACGGTGTGAATGCTGAGCGGTTGAAGGCTGCGGAGGCGGCGATGGCGGGGGAGTGCGCGCCGGGCCGGGTGCACAGTGTGGCGTTTGATGTCACGGATGATGCCGCGGCCGCGGCGGGTGTGGCCTGGGTCGAGGAGCATGTGGGTCCGCTGGAGATCCTGGTGAACAATGCCGGGATCCAGCACCGGGTGCCGATGCTGGATCTGGACGTGAAGGACTGGGAGCGGGTGATTTCCACGGACCTGACCAGCGCGTTCCTGGTGGGCCGGGAGGCGGCCCGGCACATGATCGGCCGGGGTCACGGGAAGATCATCAATATCTGTTCGGTGCAGACGGATCTGGCCCGGCCCACGATCGCCCCGTATGTGGCGGCGAAGGGCGGGTTGCGGAACCTGACCCGGGCGATGACCGCGGAATGGGCGGGGTCGGGGTTGCAGATCAACGGGATCGCGCCGGGGTATATCCATACCGAGATGACGCAGAATCTGGTGGATGATGAGCAGTTCAATGCCTGGATCCTGGGCCGGACCCCGGCCGCCCGGTGGGGCACGGTGCAGGATTTGGCCGGCCCGGCGGTGTGGCTGGCCTCGTCCGGGTCTGATTTTGTGAACGGGCAGACAATCTTTATCGATGGCGGAATGACGGTGGTGGTCTGATGACACACACGGGAACAACAGCAGCAGCAGCGGAAACCGAGCTTCCGGTGTCCGGTCCCGCCGTCGTGGCGCATGCGAAGGGGGATTTGCGGGTTGATGAGCTGCCGCTGCAGGCCCCGGGGCCGGATGAGGCCGTGGTCGAGGTGCTGTACGGGGGGATTTGCGGGTCGGACCTGCATTACTGGCTGCACGGCGCGGCCGGGGAGTCGATCCTGAAGGCGCCCCTGGTGCTGGGGCACGAGATCAGCGGCCGGGTGGTCAGGGCCGCCGGGAACGGTGCGGGCCCGGTGGCGGGGACGCCGGTGGCGGTGCATCCTGCCACCCCGGGACCGGGTGAGGGTCCGGACGCGCCGCGGTATCCGGCGGAGCGGCCGAACCTGTCCCCGGGCTGCACCTACCTGGGCTCCGCGGCGCGGTATCCGCACACGGACGGGGCGTTCAGCCGGTACGTGAACCTCCCGGTCAGGATGCTCCGGCCCCTCCCGGAAACCCTGGACCTGCGCACCGCGGCGCTGATCGAACCCGCGTCCGTGGCGTGGCATGCCGTGGCCCGGGCCGGGGACGTGGCCGGCAAAACCGCCCTGGTCATCGGCAGTGGCCCGATCGGGGCGCTGGCCGTCGCGGTCCTGAAGCGTGCCGGCGCGGCCCGGATCGTCGCCGTCGACATGCATGAAAAGCCGCTGGAAATCGCCACCGCCGTGGGCGCGGACGAGGTCCTGACCGCCACCGACGCCGACGCGATCGCCAGGGTCCAGGCCGACGTCGTGATCGAGTCCTCGGGGAACCACCACGGCCTGGCCTCCGCGATCCAGGGCGCTGCCCGGGGCGGGACCGTGGTCATGGTCGGGCTGCTGCCCACCGGCGCCCAGCCGGTCCTGATCTCCCTGGCCATCACCCGGGAACTGGACCTCAAAGGCTCGTTCCGGTTCAACGACGAAATCGACGAGGTCATCACCGCCCTCGCCGACGGCACCCTCAGCATCGGCCCGGTCATCACCCACGACTACCCCGTCACCGACGCCCTCGAAGCCTTCGACATCGCCCGCAACTCCGCCCAATCAGGCAAAGTCCTCCTCAACTTCGCCGGCTGAAAGTTTGGAAGGGACATCATGATCACGAACCTGCCGCCCCTGGTTGTCATGGGCGTCTCCGGCTGCGGAAAGTCGACCGTCGGTGCGCTGCTGAGCGAGCGCCTGGGCGTGCCCTTCTTCGACGGGGACGACTTCCATCCGGCCGCCAACAAGGCCAAGATGGCAAGCGGCACACCGCTGAACGACGAGGACAGGGCACCATGGCTCGCCGAGATCGGTGCCGCGCTGGCAACGCCCGCCGAGGGAGAGGCCACGCGCATCATCGCCTGCTCGGCGCTCAAGCGAAGCTACCGGGACCTCCTGCGCAGCTTCGCCCCTGGCCTTGTATTCATCCACCTCTCCGGCGAGGCCGCCACCATCTCGGACCGGATCAGCGGCCGGGCCCACGAGTACATGCCCAGCAGCCTCCTGGCGTCGCAGTTTGCCACGCTGGAGCCGCTGGGTGCCGATGAGGCGCATATTCCCGTGGACATCCTCGGCGATCCGGCATCGCTGGTGGACGGCATCGTCCGCGAGCTGGAACAGCGCGGGCTGGAACTGAACCGCGTCTGACCCTACCTCTGGGGCTGGATTCCGTTCCCGGCGCCCTTGGCGAGGTCCACCTCGGTGTTGATGATTTCCGCGGAGCACTGGAACTGGACGCTGCAGCTTTGCAGCACGATGGTGGCCGCTGCCGTGCCCTCGTTGAATGCCATCAGGTTGGGAACCACCCGGATGGTGACGGTCTGCGCCTTCCGGGTGCAGTTGAGCTCCGCGTTTCCGATGCCGCCGGCGATCCGTCCGTCACTGACTCTTTGGGTCAGCTGGATGACCGGTACTGCGGTAACCAGGGCGGGGTCGGTGTCGCAGACGAAGGTGACGGGAATGTCGACGGCGGCGCCGTCGGCGACGAGGATTCCGGGCCCGGCGCTGACGAGCGTAGCGGGGGCTGCGTGGGCCGGGGCGGCGATGCCCATGAGGCCGGCCGCGAGTGCGACGGCGGCGAGGCGGCTTCTGGTGCCTAACATCAGGTTCTCCCTTGGATAAAGGGTGCAGTGGATTGATACTGCCAAACGTCCGCGCGGCCGAAAGTCCGGCTGGCCGCACAATACGCACGTATTTGGTGCGCTGACAAGAGCCAAAAACAAAGGGAAACGGACGACGGCGGGAGGTCCCGCCGTCGTCCGCTTCCTTTTGCGCGTTATGGGCTGAGTGCCAATGCCTTAGTGCCACAGACCGAGGGCGAACTCGGCGATCACCGTGGACAGCAGGAACGAGGCGGTGACCGCGACCAGGCCCACCGGGATGATCTTCCAGCCGATGTTTTTCAGCAGCGGGATGTCCTTGCCCAGGGACAGGCCGGCGAGCGTCAGCATGACCGTGGCGATCGAGAGGAAGTCGACCGACTTGATGGGGCCGTTCAGCGCGGCGGCGCCGAAGAACCACGGGCTGGAGATGTAGGCGCCGATGGTGGTGATGTAGACGATGGCCGAGATTTTCTTGGTGAGCTTGGCCAGGGCAATGCTGACCAGGACGAGGGCCAGCATGATGGCGTAGCCGAGGACGATGGTCAGGCTGAAGCCCTTGGCTGCGATCGAGGCCGTGCCGATTCCGAGGACGGTCAGGACCGAGAGGGACAGCCACAGCGGCAGGTGGATGGCCGCCGAGGACTCGGCCACCCGTTCGCGGAACCGGCGGTTCTCCTCGGCCTGGGCTGCTTCCCGGGCGGTGTCTGTGCTGCCGGCTCCGGCGGCGGCGCCGCCGAGCTCCGCGTCCGCATGCTGGGCCGGGGCGCCGGCCGTAACCGCAGCCTCTTCCCGGGTGTGTTTGCGGGTAAGGACCCGGTAGAAACGGTCGGCCAGGGGCAGGGCCAGGTAGATGCCGACGTAGACACCCAGGATCGTGGTGATCAGGTTGGAGATGGCCGCCATGCCGAGGATGGCCTCCTGGTCACCGGGGTAGGCGGCGATGATGCTGGCGGAGGAGGCCGCCATCATGGACCCGGATCCCACGCCGGCACCCATGGCGAGGGCCAGGGGGTCGAAGATCCGCCAGTTGGAGATCAGGGACGTCAGCAGCGTGATGTATACGGCGCCGAACAGGGTGCCGAAAACGTACATGGCCAGGACGCCGCGGTACTGGTCGGAGTCGGGGCCGTACTTTTCGGAGACCATGGCGAAGGACGGTTCGCGGTCAAGCGAGAACGTGGCGCCGACGGTCGCCTTGCCCATGCGGAGCAGCACGGCCAGCGGGAGGGCCAGTGCAATGGTGCCCAGCAGGTGGCCCACCTCCTGCAGCAGCAGCGCCGGGCCGGCCTTGAGCAGGGTGGGAAGGCTGGGACCGATGTTGAACGCCAGCCTGGCCACCAGGAGCAGCACGGCCACGCCGACCAGTGCGGCGGCGACCCGCTGCAGGTCCAGGCCCAGCGGCTTGAACTTCTGGACGGAGACCAGCAGGCCGAGGATGAGGCCCCAGACCATGGGGAAGATGACGATCGCGCCGATGCCGACGTCGATCTTGGCCTGGCCGATCAGCTGGACTGCCAGCGCAATGACGAAGGCCAGCGCGGCGATGGGAAGCGTGAGCCTTGTACCGGCCTTGTCTGTCCGCGCGGGTGTAGTGCTGGTGCTCATGGTGTGCCTTCCTGTGTGACCGTCTGACGGCGGTAAGCCGCTTTGATCAGGCGTGCCCTTTCGGTGGGGGTGGTGGCCGCGGCCGCGACGGTCCAGGCCAGCGCGGTGGCTGCCTCGAACATCACGGCGTAGGCCTCCGGGGAGTCTGCCAGTGCGGCAAAGGCGTGCGAGTGTATGGGGACGTCCGCGCCGGGGATGCTCAGCCAGGGATGCAGGCTCGGGATGACCTGGGAGATGTTGCCCATGTCCGTGGAGCCGCCGCTGATGCCGGCCGAGGGCGAGGTGTCCTTGCCGAACACGTCCATGGCCTCGGTCCAGTGGGCCGCCAGGGCATCGTCCTGGATCAGTGGTTCGTAGAGCGGTTCCGTGTCCTCGAAGGCCAGCGTGGCGCCGGTGGCGAGGGCGGCCCCTTCGAAGCAGCGGCGGACGCGTTCCAGCAGCGTTTCGAATTCCTTCAGTGTGAAGGCGCGGCATTCGAACTCCACCACGGCCCGCTCCGGAATGATGTTGGTGACGTGTCCGCCCTCTGCGACGTACATGGCGATGCGGTGGTCGCCGGGGATCTGCTGGCGCAGCAACCCGACGGCCACCTGGCTCAGCACTGCGGCGTCGGCGGCGTTCACACCCTGGTGCGGGGCGGCGGCCGCATGGGCTGCCTTGCCGGTGAAGACCGCCCGGTACCGGCCCACGGCCTGGGCGCTGGTGCCCGCGGGGTTGTAGGTCACCCCCTCCTGGACGGGATGGACCATGAGGGCGAGGCTGACACCGTCGAATGCGCCGCGTTCCAGCAGCAGCGCCTTGCCGCCGCCGTGTTCCTCGGCGGGTGTTCCGATGGTCTTCAGGGTGATGCCCAGCTCGTCGACATGCGGCCGCAGCGCGAGGGCGGCCGCCACGGAGGCGCCGGCGATCAGGTTGTGGCCGCAGGCATGGCCGATGTCCGGCAATGCGTCGTATTCCACGCACAGGGCCACGGTCAGGTCGCCGCTGCCGGCGGTGGCGGTGAACGCCGTGGGGAGGTCCCCGGTGCCGCGTTCCACCTCGAAGCCGCCCTCGGCCAGCAGGTCCGCTGCCGCGCCGGCCGAGTGGACCTCCTCGAAGGACACCTCCTTGAGGGCGTGGATCTGCTGCGCCATGGCCAGGGCCCGCGGTTTCCAGGCGGTGACGCCCTCGGCGAGGGCGGTGCGGATGCTGGCTGTTTCTGTCGGTTCCATGAACATGCCTGCCCTAGTAGGAGAGGGACGGGAAAGGGGCGCCTGCTGCACGCGTCGGCACCCAGATGGCCTTGGTCTGCGTGTACTCGTCCAGGACGCCGGGGCCGGAGGACCGGCCGTGGCCGGAGTCGCCGAAGCCGCCGAACGGAACGGCCACGTGGATGGTTTTGTAGGAGTTGATCCAGAATGTGCCGGCCTTCACCTGGCGTGCCACGTGGTGGGCGCGGGAAACGTCGGAGGTCCACACGGCGCCGGCCAGGCCGAAGTTCGTGTTGTTGGCCCGGGCAATGGCCTCGGCCTCCGTGTCGAAGGCATCAGCCCCGACGACGGGCCCGAAGACCTCCGTGGTTTCGAGGCGGTTCTGCGGCGTCACGCCGTCGAGCAGGGTGGGCATCACCCAGTGGCCGCCGGCGAGGGCTGACCCGGCCAGGGCGTCGGGGAGCGCTGCGCCCGTGACCCGGCGTCCGCCGTCGTTCATTCCCGCCTCGATGAGCGAGGTGACGGTGGCGAACTGCTGCGCAGTGATGATGGGGCCCACCTCGGTGTCCGCGCTCAGCGGGTCGCCGACGCGCAGCCGGGCTGCCTTGTTGGCCACCAGCTCCACGAACCGGGCATGCACGCTGCGCTCCACCAGGAGCCGCGATCCGGCCACGCAGGACTGCCCGGCACCCGAGAAGATCGCCGCGATGGCGCCGTCGGCCGCGCGTTCCAGATCGGCGTCCGCGAAGACGATGTTGGCGCTCTTGCCGCCGAGTTCCAGCAGCGCGGGGATGCCGGCCTGCGCGGCGGCGACCGCCACCCGGCGGCCGGTGGGGACGGAGCCGATGAAGCTGACCTTGCCGACGCGCCGGTCGCTGGTGAGGGCCGCGCCCACGGTCTGTCCCAGCCCGGCCGCGACGTTGAACACGCCTGCGGGCAGGCCGGCCTCGTGGGCAAGCTGGGCGAGGCGGATGGAGGAGGCGGGCGTGAATTCGCTGGGCTTGATGATCACCGCGTTGCCGGCTGCCAGCGGCGCGGCGGAGTTCCAGCCGGCGGTGAACAGGGGTGCGTTCCACGGGGTGATGGCGACGACGACGCCCCAGGGGACGCGTTCGGTGTAGGTGTGCCAGGGGCCGGGAACGGGAATGGTCTGGCCGGTCAGTTTGTCCGCCCAGCCGGCGTAGTAGCCGAACATCTCGGCGACCTTCGCGGCCTCCACCCGGGCGTCGCGGATGGGCTTTCCGGTGGTGGCCGATTCGAGGATGGCCAGTTCCTCGGCGTGCGCTTCAACTGTGCGGCTGACGTTGCGGAGGATGGCTGCTCGTTCGAAGCCGTTGAGTTCACCCCAGATTTTGGCCCCTGCGACTGAGCTTTCCAGGAGGGCGTTGGCGCCCTCGGCGCCTGGGTCGGCGTAGGTGGCGAACGGTTCGCCGGTCGCGGCGGCGGTGAGCGTGATGTTCTCGCCGCTGCCGGGGACGGTCCTGCCGTCAAGGAATGCTCCGAGGCCGGCGGGGAATGCTGCGTCCAGGACGGCGCGGGCGGTGGCCGCTGACGAGGAGGTGGGTGCTGTGGCGGTGCTCATTGTGGTGATCCTCTGGTTGGTCTTGTTGGGGCCGCTCAGGCGACGGCGGTGGTGTCGTTTTTGGTGTTTGTGCTGCCGGGTGCGCCGGCTGGGGTGATGGCCGGGGCCACGGTCCGCGCGATTTCGGTGAAATCCGCGCGTGGGCCGAGGGCAGCCAGGGCGTCCTGCCATTGGCCGGCGACGGCGGTCAGCAAGGCCGGATTTTCGCCGATCCGGGCGGCGACGTCCACGGCGAGGGCGGCGTCGCGTGCCATCAGCCCCAGCGAGAAACCGGAGTCATGGGTTCCGGAGAGCACCCAGTTGGGGTACATGTTCGCGGAGACCTTGCTGCCGCCGGAGGCGTCGCTGATGCTGGCCGCCGCCTTGGCGGGATCGATGCCGTACGCCTTGGCGACGCCCAGGGCCTCTCCTACCGAGACCAGGTTGGCCGCCGCCAGGACGTTGTTGAGGAGCTTGACGACGTTGCCGCTGCCGGGGCCGCCGATGTGGTTGTACTTGCCGCCGGTGAGTGCCAGCAGGACGGGTTCGGCGGCGGCAAGCGCGGCGTCGGTTGCTCCGACGAAGGCGCTGAGCGTGCCCGTTGCTGCGCCGTCGCGCCCGCCGGAGACCGGAGCATCCACGAACGCTGCGCCCTGGGCTTCTGCGAGTTCGGCCATCTGCTTGCTCGTTGCCGGTTCGGAGGTGGTGGTGTCGATGATCGCGACGCTTCCCGGTGCCGCCAGGAGCTGCGGCACGGTTGCTTCAACGACGGTCGCGGCGGGCAGCGAGA
The DNA here is from genome assembly GCF_046536215.2 of Arthrobacter globiformis. Classification (GTDB taxonomy): domain Bacteria; phylum Actinomycetota; class Actinomycetes; order Actinomycetales; family Micrococcaceae; genus Arthrobacter; species Arthrobacter globiformis_E. The sequence goes on from NZ_CM143421.1 coordinate 3,767,076, forward strand.
GCACCGCATAGGGGGTTCCGGCGAGGTCTTCCACGCTGGCGGTGGTGGCGATGCCGGCGCCGGCCGCGGCGGTGCGTGCTGCCTCGGAGGGGTCGAAACCGGTGACTTGCCAGCCTGCCTTGTGGAGCGTGGCGGCCATCGCCCCGCCCATGGAGCCGAGGCCGATGACGGCGACGCGGCGTTCGGTGCTGGTGTTCATAAAGTTGCTCCTTGAAGAGAACGAGTGGGGGGTGCGGTTACGGGTGCCGCCGGTCAGTCGAGGTAGATGTCGAGGTCTTTCCAGAGCTGCTGCGTGCGGCGGATGGCTGCGCGGCTGCGCTCGGGGTGCGCTGCCTCCATGCCTGCGAGCAGGCCGTAGACCAGTGAGTTTGCGGCGGTGACGGACTGGAAGAAGGAGATGCCCTCCGACGCCACCACCAGGAGGTGGTCGGCGACGGCTGCCAGGCGGCCGCGGCGCATGTCGCTGATGGCGATGACCTTGGCGCCAGCCTGCTTCGCGGCTTCGGCGGTGACGATGATCTGCCGCATGGAGCGCCACATGTTGATGACCACCAGGACGTCGCCGGGCCCGAGGGCGTTGGCGCTGGAGGCGAGGTGAACCGCGCCGCGGTTCTCGAGGGTGATGGGGTAACCCATGGTGGAGCCCAGGTGGGCCATCACGCTGGCGGGTCCGGCGAACGAGCCCAGCCCCAGGACGATGATGGACTTGGCCGCGGCCATGGTGGCGATGGCTGCCTCGGCGTCGTCGGCCGTGTTGGAGTCCAGCGTCAGGCGGAGGTTCTCGATGTCGTGGTTGAGCGCGTCATGCAGGGGACTGCGGTGTTCCCCGTGTTCCGTCAGGGTGTCCTCGGTGGAGATCATCACCAGGTAGCGGGACCGCAGTTCCCGCTGCAGGTCCGGCCAGCCCCGGTAGCCCAGGTGCTGCGCCGCGCGGACCACCGTCGAGTTGTTGACGTCGGCACGTTGGGCTATCTCGGCGATGTCCGCATACGAGGACAGCTGCGGGTTGCGCGCAATAACATCGACCACCCGGCTCTGGGCCTTGGACAGCGCAACGTCCGGAAGCGCGTCGCCGAGCCATGCATGGGAGGAAGGGGCAGCGCCGGTTCCGGTGCTGGCTTCCAGTCCGGCGGTGTTGGGGTTCACGACAGGCCTCTTTCTGTTGGCAGAGTCTGTGGCGTGCGCGGGTTCTGTAACCCGGATCACTCTGCAAGGGCGATTGCATTAAATGTACTCTGCAATTTCGTTTGCGGGAAGTGTTTGTCCATTGCAGCGGTGGCTGGAGCGCGCGACCATGAGGGTATGAGCACCGAAATACCGGGCGCCGGGGAGCTGAACCTGCCACAGGCGTTCCTTCTGCTGGCGACGAAAGAGAAGGACGGGGAGCCGGAAGTGCCGCCGAGCGTCCTCAAGGCCGCACTGTCCGGCGCCATCCTGGCCGAGCTTGACCTGCTGGGCGCAATCCAGCTGCAGGGGAAGTACGTGCGGGCCACGGGAGCCCCGCCGCAATCGGACTTCCTGCACCAGTGGGAGCTGATCCACGACAAGTCCCGCCCGCACAGCCCGCGGCGCTGGGTTGCCATGCTGGAAAGCCGGGCCGAACTGCACCGGGTCTATGAGGGGATGGCCGCTCTCGGCATCGTGACCCACGTGGGCGAAAAGCACCTCGGCGTCTTCAGGACCACGCGCTATCCGGAGAAGGACCATGCTCCGGAAGCGGCACTTTTGGCGAGGATCGAAAGCATACTCAACGGATCGGCGTCGGACGCCAGAACCGCCGCGCTGATTGGCCTGCTGCACGCGGCAGGGCTGATGGACAAGCTTTTCCCGGGGGCGGGACCTGCCCGGCTCCGGGAATTGGCCGGTGACCATTGGCCTTCCCGTGCGGTCCGGGATGAGCTGCGCATGATCCGGCTCGCGGAGGCGGAGGCCGCCACGTAGCGGAAACTCTTGCAGGAACCCCGTCCTGCTGATTTACTTCGTGCACGGTTCCCTAAGCAAACGGGTCCGCTTCTTAGTGCGTCTTGACCGCGCTGCCATCTGGGGGAGCACCTGTCGGAGGGGTTATGGCTGGGGAACATCGCGACGATTTAGTCATGCAGTCGCTGCTGCTGGACGAGATCGGCCAGTCGGTCATCGGCATGGACGGCGACTGGCGCATCACGTACTGGAACCGCGCGTCGGAGCGTTTGTACGGGCTGGGCCCGGACAAGGCGCTGGGACGGAAGATCAGTGACCTGGGCATCGTGGACGGCTCCAAGGAGCGGGGCCAGGCTGCGACGGATTTGGAAATTGCCCACAGGATCGCCCGCGGCGGGGACTGGGCCGGCGAGCTGTGGGTGCGCCACAGCACCGGCCGGGAATTTCCGGTCCACGCGACCGTCAGCCGGATCAGGGGACGGCACACGGTGCCCGTGGCAGTCGTGGCGATTTCAAAGGACATTACCGACCGCAAGCACACCGAGGCCATCCTGCGCCGGCTCTCGGCCATGGTCGAATCCTCCGGCGATGCCATCATCGGCGCCGACCTCACCGGCAAGATCACCAGCTGGAACGCGGGTGCAGCGAGGATGCTCGGCTGGACCTCGTGGGAGGCTGTGGGACACAGCCATGGGCTGGTGACGGCCGACGACGGCGCCTACTTTGGCACGGACGTCACCTCCCGTTCGGGGAGCGGGGCGTTCGTCACGGGTGTGGAGGCCCGCTGGCGCTGCAAGGACGGGTCGGTGATCGACGTCGAACTGACCGTGTCTCCCGTCTACGACCAGGACGGCATCCGGGTGGGCGCGTCGGCCATCGCCAGGGACGTCACGGAGATCCAGCGCCTGAAAGCGGCGGCCGAAGCAGAACGCGAGCGGCTGCTGGCAGCCCAGGAGATGGCCCACGTTGGCAGCGTCGAGCACACGGTGGCCACCGGCGAGACGTGGCATTCGGAGGAATTCGACCGGATCCTCGGAATGCCGGCAGACGGGCCGAAGGACAGGGAAACCATCCTGGCGCGGACGCACCCGGAGGACCGGAACCGTGTCCGCGACGTGTGGGAGAGCCTGGACCGCGGGCTTGGCTTCGCAGACTTCGAGTACCGGATCATCCGGCCCACCGGCGAAGAGCGGTGGCTGCACTCACGCATCCGGAGCATGAAGGGTGCCGACGGCAGGCCGATCCGGTTCTTGGACACCGTCCTGGACATCACCGACCGGAAGAACGCGGAACAGATCCTGGAGTGGCAGGCGCGCCACGACGCCCTGACCGGCCTGCCGAACAGGTACATGGTGACCGAGGTCCTGCAGGGGTTCCTGGACCGGACCGCCCGTCCGGTGGTGATGTTCGTCGACGTCGACCGGTTCAAACTGATCAACGACGGCATCGGCCACGGCGCCGGCGACCAGATTCTGGTGCAGCTGGGGGAGCGGCTGAAGGCCTCCGTCCGCGACACCGACACGGTGGGCCGGTTTGGCGGCGACGAATTCGTGGTGATCTGCGAGAACCTGCAGATGAGCGGGGCCCAGGCCGTGGCCGAACGGATCCGGGCTGCGACCCGGCAGCCGTTCGACGTGGATGGCCGGCAGATCTACCTCAATGTCAGCGTGGGCATCGCCTTGGCGGACGGGGAGGACACCGCGGAATCGATGCTGCAGGGGGCCGACGCCGCCATGTACCGGGCCAAATCCGCGGGCGGGGATTCGTCCGCGATCTATGACGTGCGCATGACAGGACGGGCCACCGGGCGCCTGGACCTCGAGTCAGACCTGCGGCTGGCGCTGGAGCGCAACGAGCTGACCCTGAACTACCAGCCGATCATCGACGTTTCCACGGAGGGCGCCGTGGGCTTCGAGGCGCTGCTGCGCTGGCACCACCACGAGCACGGCCCGATCATGCCTGACGCCTTCATTCCCATTGCCGAGGAGACGGGCCTGATCCTGCCGATCGGCACCTGGGTGCTCCGCGAGGCGCTGCGCACGGTGCAGCAATGGCGCACGCAGGTCCCGGGGGCGGAGAACTTCACCGCGGCGGTCAACATCTCCGGCCGCCAGCTCGTGGCCGGCGACTTTCCCGACGTCGTGGAGGCGGCCATCCGCGACACCGGCATCGACCCGGCCGCCGTCCATCTGGAAATCACCGAGACTGTGCTCATGGACCAGCCGGACCTGCCCAAGGAAACCCTGCAGCGGCTGGCCCGCCTGGGCGTGGGCCTGTCCATCGACGACTTCGGCACCGGCTACTCATCGCTCAGCTACCTCAAGTGGCTCTCGGCCCGGACCCTCAAGATCGACCGCACCTTCGTCGAGGAACTGGGGACCGATCCGCACGGGGCCACGATCATCGAGCTGGTCCTCGGCATGGCGGAGAGCCTGCGGCTGGATGTGGTGGCCGAAGGCGTGGAAACTGCCGTCCAGCTGAGCGAACTCCGCCGCCTGGGTGTGCGCCTCGCCCAGGGCTACCTCTGGAGCAAGCCCCTGCCCGCCGAGCGGATCCCGGCCTGGCTGAAGTCCCACCCGGCCAGGCTCCCCACTTCCGCCCAGGCCACCGCGCGGATGGCTGCAGCCCTGACCGCGGGGGAGCCGCTGCCCCGCGTCGGGTAACCCCCTCTCCGGTTCCGAGTTTTGTTCAGATAATGGCCGCTAAATGGACTGCCCGGGGACGTTGTTCAATCGTGAGAAGGGCGGCTGGTTCCCGCAGGCCGTGTGGGGCCGATGCTGGTTGTACTGATGGAGCCAGCTGGGGAGCGCGTCGCGGCGTTCTTGCTCGCTGGCGTAGCAGCGGGCGTAGGCCCACCCGTCGGCCATCGTGCGGTGGAAGCGCTCCACCTTCCCGTTCGTCTGTGGTCGGCATGGGCGGGTGAACTTCGGGCGGATCGACAGGGCCTCGCACGTGTCGCGCCACAGGTAAGACCGATATGCGCCGCCGTTGTCGGATAGGACCCGCTCGATGGTGACCCCACGCTCGGCGAACCACCCGACGGCCCGGCGTAGGACGCCGACGGCGGTTACTGCTGTCTCGTCATCGTGGATCTCGGTTGTAGGCTACGCGGGAGTGGTCGTCGATGACCGTGTGCACGAACGCGTAGCCGAGCTTGGGGTTGTTCCACTTGCTCTTCGGCTTGTCCGGGATAGCTGAGGGGTTCTTCTCGCCTTGGCGGCGGCCGACATGCCGCCAGCCGCCGCCGTCGGTTCAGGTGCGCCAATCGCAGTATGCGGTGGACCGTTGATGGGGCGATCCCGAGCCGCGCGGCGAGCTGGACCGGCCCTTCCCTCAGCCGCATGCGTAGGCTCACGCAGCGCCTCGTCACCGGTTTGCTCGTCTTGTTCGGCGAGGTCTTCGGGCGTGACGAGCGGTCGTGCATAGGCTCGCCAGCGAGGTACCGGTCGACCCAAACGTTTGACCGTGGGCCAGGAGACTTGGAAGCGGGCAGCGACTTCGCTGATCGGCCAGCTTTCTTCGACGACGAGCTGGGCGACCTTGAGTCGATGGCGGGGCGTGAGTGCGGCGTTTTGGTGCGACATGGCAGCTCAGATGTGGGCTCGGGCAGGAACTTCCCGAGCAAGCATGATCGTGACAGCGCCGAGCAGTGTGCCGGTGATGCGCCGCTGCCAGATCGTCCAGGCGGGGCGGCGAGCGAGGATAGCGGCGATCGACCCGGCACCCATCACGATGAGCGCGTTGATGGTGATGCTGACGCCGATCTGCAGTAGGCCGAGGGCCACGCCCTGTGCAGGTTGGTGACCAGCCCCATCCGGAACAGTCGCCAGTCGCTGTCTGGGGGCAGGTCGCGGACCTCGAAGACGCCGGCGCCGCCCCGGCGGAGCGCCTGCCACGACAACCAGGCCAAGTAGGCGACGCCAGCTGCCTTGAACCCGATGAACACCCACGGGACAGTTACGAACACGATGGCCAGGCCGAGGTTGGCCATCAGCATGTAGATCGCGAAGCCCACGCCGGTTCCGGCCAACGACACCAGCCCCGCGCGTCGGCCCTGTCCGATGCTGCGTGAGGCGAGGTACATCATGTTGGGTCCGGGGGTGAGCACCATCGCCAGAGCAGCGGTCACCATCCCCAGGGCCGCCTGCGCGGATACCGGAAACATCATCAAGGGAGTCATCATGGCTTCACTCTGATGTAATGGCCTTATGCATCTCAACCCTTACGGTGAGTACGCGGTACTCCTCGCGCAATCGTTGGCGAACGACTGGCCCTCGGACCGCGCAGGCATAGTTGCCCGCACTCGTGAGCACGGCATGACGATGCCCTTCCCCGAGCGGCCCGGCGACCACGCCCGCTGCAGAGACGTCCTCGACCAATGGTTGACCGTTGTGGACGCCGACACCGCTGATGAACGCGCCCACCTGCTGAACCAGCAGATGGCGGCTGTCGCGGCCTACCCACGCCTGACCGACCACAACCGCGAGGGATGGCACCTGCATTACCGCGACACCGACGACGACCTGCCCCTGGTCCTCCACTCGGTGTTCGCCGTCGGGACAGCACTCCATCTGACCACGCGTGGCATCAACCGCCTCGGGCACTGCGCCTCGAATCCATGCCTGAACGTGATCGTGGACATCTCGCGCAACGGCACCCAGCGCTACTGCTCACCACGATGCGCCAGCCGGGACGCCGTCCGACGCCACCGCACCCGCTCAAGGAACGCCACCCAGTCGGCCTGATCAATCAACGTGTCCGGGCAATACAGCTAAACGCCCCTCAACTCGCGATACGTGGACAAAAGCTCATCCATTTCGATGGGTGTAGATTTGCAGCATGCAGGCCCGCAACCGGAAGCGCCGCTGGGTTATCGCCGCCGCTGTGGGCACCGTCGTGCTGGCGCTGGGGCTCGTGCTGTTCAAGCCGTGGCTTCTGTTTGTGGACGTGCGGGTGGACGAGCAGCTGCCCACAGCTGTGGCTTCGGCGTCACCGGGCGAAGCCTCCCCCACCGCGAAACCCTCCGCTTCCGCGTCCCCTGCGGGTTCGGCTCAACTTGCCGAGGGTTCGCTCATCAGCCACGAACACGCCACGACAGGAACCGTCCGGATCATTCAGCGGCCCGGTGGCAAACGCGTTCTGACGCTGGAGTATCTCGACACCTCCAACGGTCCGGATGTGCACGTCTGGCTCAGTGCCGCGGACGTGGTGGAGGGCACGGCCGGGTGGTTCACGGCCGGTTCCGCCGAGCACTTTGACCTGGGCGTGATCAAGGGGAACCAGGGCAACCAGGTGTACACGATCCCCGACGGCGTTGACCTCGCCAGATACAAGTCCGTGGATCTGTGGTGCGTCCAGTTCAGCGTGTCCTTCGGAGCGGCCCAGCTCGCCAAGTGATTCCGCCCGCTTCCCCTTAGAGTTTTTGTCCAGATAATGGCCGCTTAGGGCCTTTGAAGTCGCGACAAATGGACAAAATCTCCCCACTTTGCCATCAAAGGGGGGACGTTCCGTCGTCGTTCTCCCCTGCTTGTGTCCAAATATTGGGACCCACCCTCAACATCTTCACAGATTATAGGGAGGATTTCCGCAGGATTTGCTGAAAGGCCTCTTTGAGCAGCTCGCTCAAGGTACGTTTCATCGGGGGAATCGACGGCCGGCAATGCACGCTGTGGCGATCACTCCCGCAACAAGATAACCGCCTACATCGCGAAAGGCTCACATGTCTTACCCCAGCAACCAGCCGTACCAGTATCCGAACTATCCGAATGTGCAGCAGAATAACTCCCTTGAGTTCTTCCATGGCAGCAAATTCAAAGAAAAGTCCGTCATCTTCGGCGTCATAGGATTCTTCTTCCTCGGCATCGTGTTCGGACCGCTGGCAATTTCCAACGCGCGGAAAGCGGAAGCCTTGCACCACGCCGCGACGTTGGGCAAAGTTCTCGGCTGGATCGACACGATTGCGGGCGTTCTCTCGCTACTGGTCTTCCTCCTGATTGTCATTTCGGCTGCTTCCGGTTCGGGAAACTAGGCGGTTGCAAGCCCGGATTCATCGGGTGGCTTGTATATCTTGCTGCCCGTCGCGATAGCACATAGCTTTTACACATATGCCATGCTCTTTTTGCTGTGCTGATGTGGAAGTGATCCTGGAGGGGACAATGGAGTTTGCTGAACGATTGACCGCGCTGGCAGCAAAAGTGCGGCAGCAGAGGTCACAGATCGAGACTGAAGAGGCAACGAAGAACGCCTTCGTGATGCCCTTCATCTCGACAATTCTTGGTTATGACGTTTTCAATCCCTTGGAAGTCGTGCCGGAGTTTACGGCAGACGTCGGTGTGAAAAAGGGCGAAAAGATCGATTATGCCATCATGCATGGCGGAACAGTGCAGATCCTTATCGAATGCAAGAAGTCCAAAGAGCCCTTGCGGATTGAGCACGCCTCCCAGCTCTTCCGGTACTTCGCGGTGACGAATGCCCGTATCGCCATTCTGACCAACGGCGAGGTGTATCAGTTTTTTACGGACCTGGACGCGCCCAACCGCATGGACGCGAAGCCGTTCCTCGTTCTGGACCTCAACGAGGTTGACGAGACCCTCATTCCCGAGTTGATGAAGCTGTCCAAGGACGTGTTCGATCTCGAATCGATCATCAGCGCCGCGGGTGAACTGAAGTACATTGGGGCAATTAAGAGGGTCATCGCGTCTGAGTTCAAGCAGCCTGAGGATGACTGGATCAAATTCCTGACGGCGAAGGTCTATGAGGGACCGTACACACAGAAGGTCAGGGAGCAGTTCACTGGCCTGGTAACGAAGGCGACCAAGCAATTCCTCAATGATCAGGTCAACGAACGGTTGAAGACGGCACTGGGTGCTCCAAACTTCCCAATGGCAAGTGACCCTGAGATTGCGGCTACTGTCACCAGCGAGAAGTCGGCGGAGGACGACCTGATGGAGACCGGGATCGAGACCACTCTGGAAGAGCTGGAAGGATTCCATATCGTTCGGGCAATTGTGTGCGGCGATGTTAAGCCTGCGAGGGTCGTGCAGCGCGACGCGAAGTCCTACTTTGCGGTTCTGCTCGATGACAACAACCGGAAGCCGATTGCCAGATTGCACTTCAACCGCGTCCAGAAGTATCTGGGTGTTTTCGATGAAAGCAAGACTGAGACGCGTATCCCCATCAACTCCCTCGACGAGATCTACGAGCACGCAGACGCTCTGCGGAGCAGCGTTCGTAGCTACCTGGAGTCATAACGGACAGCGCAGGGTGCGAGGCTAAACGCAAGAAGGACGACGGCGGGTGATCCCGCCGTCGTCCTTCTTGCGTTCGATCTGGAGTTTTTGTCCAGATAATGGCCGCTAAAGGCCCCTGAAGTCGCGACAAATGGACAAAAACTCTTCTGTCAGCGGGAGACCGGCTCTTTTGCTTCCAGGAGCGCCAGTTCGTGGCGGCGGGGGAAGCCTTCCCAGTCGCCCGGGACGAGGCAGGCGAATGCGCCGGTTGCAGCGGCGGTACGGAGGCGCTCCTCCGGGCCGCGGCCTTCCATGAGTTCGGCCAGGTAGCCCGCCACGAACGCGTCGCCGGCACCGACCGTGTCCACCACAGAAACGGGAACAGCCGCCTGCCGGAAGAAGGCACCGTCAACCAGTGCCAGGGCTCCGTCTGCGCCAAGCTTGATCACCGCCTGGGAAGGGCCCAGCCCGGCAATCTGCCGGGCCAGCTCCTCGGGTTCACCGGGGCCGACGGCGATCGAGGCCTCGTCCTCGCCGGCGAACACGATGTCCGCGAGCGGAATGATGTCGCGGTAGACGCTGCCGGCACCTTCAGCGGACCAGAGGTTGCCGCGGAAGTTCAGGTCGAACGACACCGGAACGCCGGCAGCCCGGGCCACGCCGATGGCATGCCGCAGCGTCGCCTCCGCCTGGGACGACAACGCAGGTGTGATGCCGCTGACGTGCAGCAGCCCGGCTCCGGCAATGAGCGACTCGTCCACGTCAGCCGGCGCAATCCGCGAACCGGCGCTCCCGGCACGGTAATAGCTGACGCGCTGCGCCTCCGGTGTCCGGCGCTCCTTGATCATCAGGCCGGTAGGGGCGGAAGGATCGACGGCGATGCGGACGTCCACGCCCTCGGCCCGGATCTCGCGCTCCACCAGCTGGCCCAGGGAGTCCGCCCCTACGCGCCCGCACCACACAGCCTGCACGCCGAGGCGGCGGAGGCCGATGGCCACGTTAGATTCGGAACCGCCGATGCCCAGGCTCATGGTGGAGGCGTGCGCAAGCGGGCCCACCTGGTCGGCGCGCATCAGCGCCATGGTCTCGCCGAACGTGAGGACGTACGGTGCGGCGCTGCCCGACCCGCTCACTTGGCGGCCCCCAGCTGCTCGGTGGTCCGGTCGATCAGCTCGCGCACCCGCCGTGCCCTGGCCGTGAGGTCCTGCAGGTCGCCGCCCTTGAAGGCATCGCCCAGAAGCGGCCCGCCGAGGCTGACGGCAAGGGCGCCGGCCGCGATCCAGGCGGGCACGTCCTCGATGTTGACGCCGCCTGACGGGATCACCTCGATGTCCGGGAACGGGCCCCGAAGCTGTGACACGTAACCTGCTCCGACCGTGGAGGCAGGGAAGACCTTGACGGCGGTGGCGCCCAGTTTCCAGCCGGTGTGCAGTTCCGTGGGTGTCAGGCCGCCCGGGTAGACCGGCACGCCGCGGCGAACGCAGGCCGCGATGACGCCGGCATCCGTGACCGGTGTGACGATGTAGGCCGCGCCCAGGTCGAGGGCAGTCTCGGCTTCCGAGGCTTCCGTGACCGTCCCGACGCCGATCTCGAGGGTATCCCCGAACCGTTCCCGGAGCAGGGGAAGCTCCTCCCAGACGCCGGGCGTGCTGAGCGTGAGCTCGATGCTGAGAACGCCGCCGCGCTGCAGCCCCTCGATGACCGGCGCGTAGTCCGTGGCGTGCCTGGCCCGGAGCACGGCCACGGCCCGGGTCTCGCGGAGGACTGCGGAGGGTGCCGGCCGGGACGCCGTGCCGGGGTTTTCGAGGCGGAGCATGTGATTCCTTAGGAGTTGGCGGGCTTGCGTCTTGGCTGGTGGAGCGGACCTGCCAGTGCACGACGGCGGCACGTGCCGCCGTCGTGCACTGGCAGTAAAAGGTGGTGCTGGTTACTTGGCGGTGCGGGCGGCGGCCAGGTCAGCCGCGACCGTAGGGGTGGCGACCACACCGCCGGCGGGGCGGGCGTCCTCGGGGTCGGTCAGGTCGCGGTTGACGGTTTCCGGGGAGAGCCGCGTGGCGACGAAGCTGACGAGCATGGTCAGCGACATATAGATGGCCACCGGGATCCAGGAGTTGCTGAAGAGGCCCAGCAGTCCGGCGCAGACCATCGGTGCGATGCCGCCGCCGATGATGGAGGAGAACTCGCGGCCCAGGGTGACGCCGGCGTAGCGGTAGCGGCTGCCGAAGATCTCCGGGAAGTAGCTCATGTGCACACCCACCACGCCCTGGCAGGCCAGCATGAAGCCCACGATGATTACCAGCACGATGGCGACGGGGGAGCCGGTGGTCAGCAGCATGAAGGCGGGTGCCGGGAAGAGGATGAGCGCTCCGGTGATGAGGGAGACGACGCGCCGGCGGCCGATCTTGTCGGACAGGATTCCGAAGGACACGGCCGCGACGCCGCCGCAGAGCGCACCGATGAGCAGTACCGGCGGGATGAACTTGGGGTCGGTTCCGACGACGGTGATCAGGTACGAGGCCATGAAGACCTGGATGGTGTAGGACTGCGTGCTGACGCCGAAGTTCATCAGGATGACGCGCAGGACGTTGGCCTTGCCGTGCTTGGCGACCTCCTTGAGCGGTGCGGGCGGCTCGGTGCGGGCTTGCTTGATCTCTTCGAAGACGGGGGACTCGTCGAGCTTGCGCCGGATGATCAGGGCGGCGACGGTGACGAAGATGCTGGAGAGGAAGACCAGACGCCAGCCCCAGGTCAGCATGTCGTTCGGAGCCAGGGACTGGGCGGCGATCCACACCAGCGCGCCGAGGGCGGTGCCGGCAGCGGCGCCGACCATGATCAGCGAGGCCAGCTTGCCGCGGGTGCCGGGGGCGGCGGATTCGGTGAGGAGCGTGGCGCCGCCGGACTGCTCGGCGCCGGCGCCGAAGCCCTGGGCTGCACGGCACACGCACAGCAGGAGCGGGGCGAACAGGCCGATCTGGTCGAAGGTGGGCAGCAGGCCGATGGCCAGCGTGGCGCCGCCCATCAGGAGCAGGGTGACCACGAGGATCCACTTACGGCCGAGGCGGTCGCCGAAGTGGGAGAAGAAGACGCCGCCGAGCGGGCGGAACAGGAAGCCGACGGCGAAGGTGGTGAAGCTGGCGATCAGCGCAGCGGCGGGGGAGACGTTGGGGAAGAACAGTTTGCTGAAGACAAGCGCCGAGGCGGTGCCGTAGATGACGAAGTCGTACAGTTCGAGGGTGGTGCCGATGAGGCCGGCGACGGCGGCCTTCCGGACTTTGCTTTGGTCGATATTCCCTGGGGGAACGTGCGCTGCTGTGGTCATTTCCAAACTCCTTTGAATGGATGTCACGCTGTGGCTGGGCCCACGACCGCCGGGTTCCCTGGCCGAGCTTGCGAGGCTAGGGAGCGGTTGGGGAGGCTCAACCAGCGGGTCAGTAAGTGATGAGTACTTTGAGGTTGGTGGGGTCGGTCACCGGTGCCGTGAGGGCGGCCGCGGCCTCGTCGAGCGGGAACGTGCTGGTGATGATGGACGGCAGGTCAACAACGCCGGTGGAGGCGAGCTCGATCGCCGTCGGGAACGCGTTGGCATAGCGGAACGCGGTGACGAGGTCGATCTCGTAGCGCTGGAGGAACCCGAGCGGGATGCCGTCCACGCTGGGCTTCGCCTGGCCGACGACGGTGGCGCGGGTTGCCGGCGCCAGTGTCTGGATGCCGTCCGCCAGAGCCCGGGGGTTGCCGGAGCATTCGATGAGCCGGTCCATGGCCGCCAGGTCCAGCGGGGTGGTTGCGGTGTTGATGGTGCGGGTGGCGCCGAAATTGGCGGCGACGGCGAGGCGGTCGTCGTTCACGTCCGTCACCACGATCTCGGCGGCGCCCCGGGCTGCCGCGACCTGGGCGACCAGCAGGCCGATGGGCCCGGCGCCGGTGACCAGCACACGGTGGCCCTCCCGGACCTGTGCCCGTTCCACGGCCCAGACGGCGACGGCGAGCGGTTCGATCGCTGCCCCGATTTCGGCCGGGATGGTCTCCGGCAGCGGGTGCACGGCGGCCTCGGGCACCACCACATGGCGGGCGAACAGACCGTCCGTGGGCGGGGAGCCGAAGCAGGTTCCGGCCGGGCAGAGGTTGTAGCGCCCGGACAGGCAGGTGGGGCATTCCCGGCAGGGCAGGGCCGGCTCGATGGCGACGGCGGTGCCGGCGGCGACTTTCGCCGCCGGTCCGGCGGCGATGACGACGCCGGCACCCTCGTGGCCCAGGACAGTGGGCTGGCGCAGGACGTTGGTGCCGTTCCGGCCGTCGGCGAAGTAGTGCATGTCCGAGCCGCAGATCCCGCCGGAGCGCATCTCGACCAGCAGGTCGTTCGGGCCGAGGGCAGGCAGCGGCTTGTGCTCGATGCGCAGGTCGCGGGCGGCGTGCAGCACCGCGGCCTGGGTGCCGGTGGGGAGCCCGGCTGTATTGGTTGACGGTATGGCCTGGGTGGTCATGGCGTGCTCCGTGTGGTTTGAAGGGACGGGGCGGGGGTCAGGGCAGCGTTGGCCTCCGCGATGGCGGCGAGCGGGCCTGCCGAGTGGATGATGTCGATGAACTCCCCGGTGCGGGCGGTGAACTCGTCGCGTTCGGCCAGTTCCTCGCCGAGGAGGTGGTGGTCGCCGAGGACCCTGCGGGCGAGGTCCTGGCCCGAGCGGGATTCGGCCGCCAGCCCGGAGAGCAGCCCGCGGGCCGGGTCCTCCATGGCATGGGCCTGGGGTCCGGGATCGAACCCGGAAAGCGGGGCGATGCATGCGAGATATGCGGCGGTGGTGAGGGCCAGCAGCTGTGGCAACCGGCCGTCGTCGAGCATCTGCAGCGCCGGCAGCGGGATCCGCTGGCGGAGTTTGACGGATCCGTCCGAGCCCACCTGGCTGGTGCGGTGGCCCAGGGCTGTGTTGCGCCAGCGGGAGAAGAGCTGTTCCTCGTAGGCGTCCACGTCCACGCCCGAAGGGACCGAGACACTGGGCAGGAACTCGTTCCGCAGCACGGAGCGGGCGGCCATTTCGATGGCGGGGTGCGAGACGGATTCGGGGATGGTGACGGCGCCGGTGAGGGCTCCGAGGTAGGCGATGAGGGAGTGCGTGCCGTTGAGCAGGCGGACCTTCAGTTGCTCGTAGCCGGCCACCTCGTCGGAGAACACCGCGGCGCCCGCTTCCCAGGCCGGGCGCCCGGCGATGAAGTTGTCCTCGACGATCCACATGGTGAACGGTTCGGCAGGGACGGGGATCCGGTCGCTGTAGCCGCGCTTGGCCGCCACGAGGCTGCGGTAGTGGTCGGTGGTGGCCGGCACGATCCTGTCCACCATGGAAGAGGGGAAGCTGGCGCGGGTGTCGAGGAAGGCCAAGGCCTCGGCGGCTTCGGCGGGCGGGAGCAGCGAGGCGAATTCGCGGACCAACCGCCGGGTGTGGTGGCCGTTGTCGGCGAGGTTGTCGCAGCTGAGGATGGTGACCGGTTCGGCATGGGTGCGGGACCGGTGCTGCAGGCCGCGGACGATCTGCCCGATCGGTGTCCGGGGTGATCCGGGGTGGGCGAGGTCGTGCCGGATGGCGGGGTCCTGCAGGTTCAGGGATCCGGTGGCGGGGGTGTAGTTGTAGCCGTTTTCGGTGACCGTCAGCGACACGATCCGGGTGCCGGCGTCGCCAATCGCCTTGACCACCCGGCCAGGATCGGCTGCGGCGGTGAACGCGTCCGTGTGGACCCGCGGAACAGAGAACTTCGAGCCTTCGGGGGAAATTTCCACCACGGTGTAGAGCATGTCCTGGGCGTGCATGGCGTCCGGGATGGCGTTGGAGCGGCTGGCGACACCGATGATGCCCCAGTCGCCGCCGTGGGCGGTGACGGCGGCGTCGGTGTAGACGGCCTGGTGGGCGCGGTGGAAGTTGCCCAGGCCCAGGTGGACGATCCCGGCGGCGGGTGCGGCCGGCCGCCGGAGGATTCCGGGGGTGGCCGCGGAAAGCGGGGGAATGGAGGCCATGGTTTACCAGTCCTTCATGGAGCCGTCGAGCTCACGGGCGATGGGCAGGTAGGCCTGCTTGTAGGGGAAGCGGGAGGCCGCCTCCTCATGCACGTGAACGCCGAGGCCGGGTTCGTCGCCGGGGTGGAGGTAGCCGTCCTCGAAGCGGAAGCTGGACTGGAACACCTCGGACACCAGGGGGTCGTAGCCCATGTATTCCTGGATGGCGAAGTTGCTGGTGGCCAGGCCCAGGTGGAGCGAGGCGGAGAGGTTGATCGGCGAGACGTCGGAGGGGCCGTGCGGCGCGCCCTTGATCTGGTAGACCTCCGCCAGCGCGAGGATCTTGCGGACGTGGGAGATGCCTCCGGCATGGACGACGGCGGTGCGGATGAAGTCGATGAGGCGTTCGGTGATGAGGTGCTCGCAGTCCCAGACGGTGTTAAAGACCTCGCCGATGGCCAGCGGGATGGTGGTCTGCTGGCGCAGGGTGCGCAGCAGCCGCTGGTTTTCGGCCGGGGTGACGTCCTCGAGCCAGAACAGGTCCACGTCCTCCAGCGACCTGGCCAGCCGGGCGGCCTCGGTGGGGTTGAGCCGGTGGTGGACGTCGTGCAGGAGCTTGAGGTCCGCGCCCACGTGCTCGCGGACTGCTGCCAGGACCTTGGGGGCGTGGCGGAGGTAGGCAGAGGTGTCCCAGTCCTCCTCCACCGGACCGGCGCCGCGGCCTGCAGGCTCGTAGCTGGCGGCGCCCTTCGTGACGCCGTAGACCTTGTCCAGGCCCGGGACCCCGGACTGCGCACGGACGGCGCGGAAGCCCTGTTCCCGGCGGCGGTCCACGGAGTCGAGGAGTTCGGGAACGTCCCAGCCGGTGGCGTGGGTGTAGGTGAGGATCTTGTCCCGGGCGGCGCCGCCGAGCAGCTGGTAGACGGGGACGTCCAAAGCCTTGCCCTTGATGTCCCACAGGGCGAGGTCGATGGCGCCGATCGCTGCCATGGTCACCGGCCCGCGCCGCCAGTAGGCGCCGCGGTAGAAGTACTGCCAGGTGTCCTCGATCCGGTCGGCGTCCCGGCCCAGCAGGGCGGGGGCGAGATGGTCACGGAGGTAGCTGGCCACGGAGAGTTCGCGGCCGTTGAGGGTGGCGTCGCCCCAGCCGACGATCCCGTCGTCGGTGGTGATCTTCAGGGTGACGAAGTTGCGGCTGGGGCTGGTGACGAGGACGTCGACGTCGACGATTTTTCGGGTCATCGGGAAATCACTACATTCTTGAGTGGCTGGTTCGCGGACAGGCGGGTGATGTTTTCGGCGATCTCGCGGGCGCGGCCGCGGAAGGTTTCGGCGGTGACGCCGGAGGAGTGCGGGGTCATGATGACGTTGTCGAGCCGGCCGAACGGCAGCGAGGACGGTTCGCCGCGGCCGTCGGTACCCGGGTACTGGTACCAGACGTCGATGGCGGCGCCGGCGATCCGGCGCTCCTTCAGCGCCTCATAAAGTGCGGCTTCATCGACGACGGGACCGCGGGCGACGTTGACGATCTGCCCGTCGGGGCCGAGGTCGTCCAGTTCAGCCGCGCCGATCAGGGACGTGGTGCCGGCGTCGAGCGGGATGCTGACCACCAGCACGTCGGACTCGCTGAGGGCCTCGCCCAGGCGGTCCGTGGCGCCCGCCCAGCGCAGGCCGTGGTCAGCAGCGTTGACGGATCCGCTGCGGGTGATGGCGATGCCCTCCGCGCCGAAGGCCTGCAGCAGCTTCCAGGCGGCGCTGCCGATGTGGCCGAAGCCGAGGAAGGTCACCACGGCGCCGCGCAGCGTTTCCGGCTGGCGGATGTCGGGGGAGTAGACCGAGGAGGACCAGACGCCGGTGCGCAGGGCGGCGTCCTGGCCCAGCAGGTTGCGGCGCAGCGCCACGAGCACGGTGGCGATGTGTTCGGCGATGGAACCCTCGTGGTGGAAGGTGTTGGCGCAGACGGCGCCTGCCGGCAGGGCGTCCGCGTCGATGCCGTCGTAGCCGGCGCCTGCCACGTGCACCAGCCGGAGGTTCCGCGCTTCGGCGCCCATGGCGGCGGTGAACTTCGGTCCGACGTAGACGTCGGCGTCCTTGAGGTCGGTCAGGACGGAGTGTTCGTTCCAGCTGTCGTGCCAGGACGTGACGGTGCCTTCCGGCAGCGCCGCCTCGAAGGTGGCGCGCTGGGGCATCAGGTTGGAGTCTGCGATGACGATTCTCATGGTTACTTTCCCTGGAGGGTCTGGTCGGCGGTGCGGGCGGCGAACGTGGAGCCGCGCACGATGAGCTGCGAGTTGAGGTGGACCGCCTCGGTGGCGGTGGGCTTGCCGGCGATCTGTTCGAGGAGGAGTTCGAGGGCCAGGGAGCCGCTGCGGCTGATGGGGACCCGGACCGAGGTGAGGCCGGGTTCGGCGGCCGCGGCGATGTCGAGGTCGTCGATGCCCACCACGCTGATGTCCTCGGGGCAGTGGTAGCCGAGCGTCCGGGCGCCGGCGAGCATGCCGATGGCGACGAGGTCGTTGTACGCGATGACGGCGGTGGCGCCGCTGGCGACCACCGAGGCGGCGGCGGCCAAACCGCCGTCGACCGTGGCGTTCTGGTTGCCCACGGTGACCAGTTCGATTCCCCACTCTTCGCAGAGACGGGTGATGGCCGCGAGCCGCTGGCCGTTGGCCCAGGAGGAGGCCGGGCCGGGAATGTAGGCGAGCTTGCGGTGGCCGAGGGCGTGGAGGTGCTCGACGGCCTGGCGGATGCCTTCGCCGGCTTCCATGAGCACGCGGGCTGCCTGGTCCGCTTCGCCGTTGATCACGACGAGCGGCGCGTTGCCGGCCAGGTTGTGGATCTGGTCCGAGGGGAGGCGCGGGGAGCAGAGGATGATCCCGTCCACTCCGGTGGCGAAGGCCGCGAGGTGGTCGCGCTCGCGGGCGGAGGACTCGCCGGTGTCGGCCAGGACCATGCGGTGCCGGCCGTGCCAGGCCTGGTCCTGGATGGCCTTGATGAGTGCGGCGAACACGGCGTTGGAGATGTCCGGAACCACGACGCCGAACGTGCGGCTGCCGTTCAGGCCGGGGACGTCGTACCCGAGCTGGGCGGCGGCGTCCATGACCTTCTGGCGCGTTTCGGCGGCGAGCCGGCCGGGGTCGCCGAACGCCCGTGACGCCGTGGCGAGCGAGACGCCTGCGAGCTTTGCGACGTCCGTAAGTTTTGCCGCCATCGGTCCTCCAGTTGCTTCGTTGAAACCCTTCTCCTCAAGTATGGAAAAACTTGTACAAGCTTGTCAAGAGTTTTCCATGAGTTGCATCACAGGTGGGCGGCGGGAGCTTGGGCGGGGGACCGCTTTAACGCAGGAAGGACGACGGCGGGTGGTCCCGCCGTCGTCCTTCCTCCCGTTTGGCTAGGGAGTTTTTGTCCAGATAATGGCCGCTAAAGGGCCATAAAGTCGCGACAAATGGACAAAAACTCCATCGGTAGCTCGCGGCTAGAGGTGCGTGGCGAGGTGCTCGCCTACTGCGAAGGCCCGGGTGATGGCCGAGCCCAGGGTTGCTCCGCCGCCGGGGTAGTTGTTGCGGAAAACGCCTGCGGAGACGTTGCCCGCCGCATAGAGCCCGGGGATCGGCTGCCGGTGCCGGTCCAGGACGCGGCCGTTGAAGTCCGTGTCGAGACCGCCGGAGGTTCCCAGCACGCCGGCAGAAATCCGGACCGCGTAGAACGGCGCCGTCGTCAAGGGTGCCAGACAGGGATTGGGCGTGTTGGCGGCGTCGCCGAGGAAGCGGTCCTGCGGCGTGGCGCCGCGGTGGAACTCCGTGTCCACGCCCTGCGCGGCGTCGGCGTTGAAGCGGGCCACCGTGGCGGCCAGTCCGGCGGGGTCGATCCCCACGCGGCCGGCCAGCTCCGCCAGCGAGTCCGCAGCCGTCATCCAGTCCGCCGGCGAGCCTGCCGATGAACCCGCGACCGGATATTTCGCCAAGTACGCCGCATCGAACACGAGCCACGCCGGGTTGTTCTGCTGGCGTCCGGTGGCCGGGTCCACGGAGGCAAACACGCGGCAGGCATCATGGTAGTTCAGGGCCTCATTCACGAACCGCTTTCCGGCCGCGTTCACCGTGATCGAGCCGGGAAGGGTCATTTCCACGTTCCCCATCCGGCCGGACCGCACGCCGTCGTACTCGTGTGCGGCCTCGGAAATCACCGGCACACCCCAGATCGCGGTCATGTCCGCCACGGCGGCGCCGGCCTTCAGTCCCAGCTCGAGGCCGTTGCCCTCGTTGGACGGCGCACTGATGGGCGTCACCGGAAACGGCAGGAACGCCCGGCGTAGCCGCGGGTTCCATTCGAAACCGCCGGAGGCGAGCACGACGGCGGCTGCCGAGATGGTCTTGCTGGCCGCGGCGCCGCCGAGGGTCACCGTCCACTTGTCCCCGTCGCGGGCCAGGTCATCGACCGGCGCGGAGACTGCGATCTCCACGCCGCGGTCCAGGGCGCTGGCCAGCAGCGACCCCGCCAGGGCGCCGCCCATGGTCCGCACGCCCGTGGCGGCCCGCCGGGCCAACAGTTCAGGATCCGCGGCCCGGCCGTTCAGCCGATCGCGCTCGGTCATGGTCAGCAGCGGGAAGTACGACGACGGCCGGATCGCCTCCGCGAGGCCCGGAAACTCCGACGGGTCGAAGGCGCCGTTGTCCAGGCCGCGGCCGCCGTCGGCCGCGCCCCGCCATTCCATGTGGTAATCCGGGCGGGCGATCGGTGTCAGCGACAGCCGGGTTTCGGCGTCGAGATAGGCGACGGCGCGTGGCGCCGTGCTGACGTACCACTCCACCTCCGCCGGGGTCAGCACGTGCCCGGCGGCCTCGGTCAGGTACGCGACCCCGTCCTCGTGGCTGTCCCGGTAGCCGGCCTGCCGGGCGAGATGGTTGTTCGGCGCCCACATCACGCCGCCGCCGGCTGCCGTGGTGCCGCCGAGCAGGGCCGCCTTCTCGACGACCAGGACCCGGAGCCCGGCGTCGGCCGACCGGACCGCGGCGACCAGGCCGGCCGCACCGCTGCCCGCGACCACCACGTCGTAGGTGCCAGAGATGTTCCCGGCGGGGGTGAGCGGCGGGCTTGCCGGTGCGCCGCTCACGCCGTTGCTCCCGCTCAAGCCCGCACCTCCGCGGGCAAGGTGGTTCCCGCCGGGCGGGCGGACTGGGCGGCCGGCATGTCCACCACGATCTTCCCCACCGGCTCGGTCCGGCCGCGCATCAGTTCGAAGGCCTGCTGCAGGTCCTCGAAGCGGAAGCGGTGGGTCATCAGCGCGCGGGCCTGCTCCCGGTGCCGGGCCAGCAGTTCCAGCCCTGCCGGGATGAGGTTCAGGCTGTTCCGGCTGCCCAGCAGGTCGATCTCCTTGAACGGGATGGCGTTCATCGGAAGGGACGCAGTCCGCGCGGAAATCCCCACCTGGACCACCCGTCCGGCACTCGACACCAGGCGGATGGAGGTCTCCAGCGAGGACGGGACACCCGTGGCTTCGATGACCAGCTCCGGGCCGGACGAATCGGTCAGCGCATCCAGCCGGGCGGCCTGGTCCGCGCCGGGGAAATCCGCACGGGGATCCACCAGCAGCGTGTCCGCGGCGCCCAACGCGGAGGCCAGCTCCAAACGGTCCGGCTCGGTGTCGGCGCAGACAACGCGCACGCCGAGCTCCGTGAGGTACAGCGCGGCGAGCAGCCCGATCGGACCGCTGCCCAGTACCAGGGCTGTTTCTCCGGGTGACGGCCGGCCCCGGTTCACCGCCTGCATGGCGATGGACGCGGGCTCGGCCATGGCGGCGAGGTCCAGTTCCAGGCCGTCCGGCACGGGGCACAGTTTCTCCACCGGCACGCTGAGCAGTTCCACGAGCGCTCCGTCCGAGTAGCAGCCGATGCAACCGATGTTCTCGCAGACGTTGAACCGGCCCAGGCGGCACGGCTTGCACTGTCCGCAGTAGACCATCGGGCTGACGGCGACGCGGTCACCGGCGCGAATGCCGGCGTCGCTGTCTCCGATGGCCTCGACGATGCCGGCGAATTCATGGCCCTGGATGACGGGCAGCCCGGCCGGATAGTCGTCCTCCCAGATGTGGAGGTCGGTTCCGCAGAGAGTGACGTTGTGGACGCGGACCAGGGCATGGCCGGGCTCGAGGGCCGGCTCCGGAACGTCCTCGTACCGGATGGTTTCCCTGGCCACGGTGCGCGCGATCAGCATGGTGCGCTCCTAGTTCCGGCTGGCGCCGGCGCTGGTGGTGGCGCCGAAGACCACGTTCCACTGCCGGATGCTGCGCTGCGCCACGAGGCCGTTGCGGTAGAACGGGTCCTGGTCCATCAGCGCCTCGACGTCGGCCTTGGAGTCCGACTCGATGATCAGTAGCGCCCCCGGATCCTCCCCGGGCCCGAACGGTCCGCTCTTTACCAGCGTGCCGCCGTCGAACTGCTGCTGGAGGAAGTCGACGTGGCGGGGGCGGTGCTCGTCCCGGCCGGCGGACGAGTTGGCGGTGTAGGCGTAGGTGACGGCAAAGGTTCCCATGGGTGTGTCCTCATCATTGGGGGCGGATGTCCTCTCCATCGTGGCCACCGGGATTGTGCCGCGTCCAACACTTATTTGGTCAATGAGTATGTGTGAAAAACACATAATGTACGACGGCGGAAGGCCGGGTTGGGCAGGTCAGCCAGCCGGGGTGGGGAGGACTTCCTCGGCGACGGCCAGGGCCAGGGCCAGGGCGGGGGAGATGCCGGCCGGGTTCCAGGCGAGGCCCGACTCCAGCAGGGGAGCGGTGCCGGTCAGCGGGATGAACACCGTGCCCCCGGGCATGATGCCGGCAATGGAAGCAGGCATGAGGCTCACCCCGACTCCGCCGGCCACGAGCGACAGCGCGGTGTAGGGGTCGGTGACCTCCTGTGCCACCCTCGGCCGGAACCCGGCGGCGGCGCAGGCCGAGAAGATGGCCTCGCGGAGGGTGGACCCCTGGGCGGCGCGCATGGTGACAAAACCGTCGTCGGACAGCTCTGCGAGCCCGACGGCCGGCCGCTCGGCCAGCGGGTGGTCCACCGGCACGGTGGCACCGAGCTGCTCGAGCGCGATGCTGCGCGTGGACAGCGGGCCGGCATCGAGCGGCAGTCCGACGAAGGCGAGGTCCAGGGAACCGTTCCGGAGCTGCTGCAGGGCATCCTGGGTCAGCAGGCCGCCGGTGAGGGTGAGGTCGAGGGACGGGTAGCGGTGGCGGAGCGCGCGGGTCAGCGGGGGAAGCGTCCGGTGGTTCAGCGCACCGGAAAACCCGATGCTGAGCCGGCCGTAGAACGTCCCGGGTTCGGTGACAGCGGAACGGCGGGCGAGATCAAGTTCGTCGACGATCCGGCGGGCGTGGGGGAGAAAGGCGACACCCGCCGTCGTCATGGCCACCGAGCGGGTGTTGCGCTCGAACAGGTCCGAGCCCAGCTCCTTCTCGAGCTTCCGGATCGTCTGGCTCAGCGGTGACTGGGCCATGCGGAGGCGGTGCGCTGCCCGGCCGAAGTGCAGTTCCTCGGCCACGGCAAGGAACGCCTCGATCTGCCGAAGCTCCATCGGTTCCTCCTGTGCCCTCGAACCCTGTGCACCCAACACGCAGCTGGTGCCCTCAAATTAGCAATCTGAGGGCACCAGCTGCTCGTTCGCGGTTAGATGGTTGGAGTTTTTGTCCAGATAATGGCCGCTAAAGGGCCCTAAAGTCGCGACAAATGGACAAAAACTCCAATCGTGGGGGTAGTTGTGGTGGGGCTACTTGACCGGGTTGCCCAGCTGCCGCAGCGGGGTCTTGTGGGTTTCGCGGGCCCAGTACGCGCCGGCCACAGCCAGCAGGGACGAGGCCGCGACGATCCAGGCGGCGGGGCCCCAGTTGGCCTTGTCGGCGCCGACCAGCGCGGTGCCCAGCAGCGGCGTGAAGCCGGCGCAGAGGATGCCGATCTGCAGGCCGATGGCCATGCCCGAGTAGCGGACCTTCACGTTGAACAGCTCGGAGAACCACGCCGGGTAGATCGCGTTGGACATCGAGTACGTGCCGGCGGTGATTACCGTGCTGGCGAGGAAGATCATCGGGATGTTGCCGGTGGAGATGACGGAGAAGTACACGAAGATCATCAGTCCGGACCCCAGGACGCCGGCGATGAACACCGGGCGCCGGCCGAAGCGGTCGGAGAGCAGGGCCAGCAGCGGCTGGCTGAACATGGCGATGACGTTGCCCAGGATGCTCACCCACAGCATGGTGGAGGCCGGGACGCCGACGGACACGGCGTAGGCCAGGCCGAAGGACTGCATGAACGTGTTGGTGACGGTCTCGAAGGACATCAGCGCGACCTGGAAGAACTGTGCCGGGTGCGTCTTGAACATCTTGGCGAAGGGCAGCTTCACGAGTTCGCCGTGGTCGTGCTTTTCCTCGAAGACCTCGGGCTCCTCGAGGGAGCGCCGGACCAGGTACGCGACCACCAGCACCACGAGGGACAGCCAGAACGGGATGCGCCAGCCCCAGGCGAGGCGCTCGGCCTCGCTCATGGCGGCCACGGGGAGGAAGGCGAGCGAGGCCAGGACGATGCCGGCGGAGATGCCGCTCATAGCGAAGCTGGCGAAGAAGCCGCGGCGGCCCTCCGGAGCCTCCTCGGTGGACAGGGCCGAGGCCCCTGCGGTTTCCGCGCCGGCGGAGAGGCCCTGCATGAGGCGCAGGACCACCAGCAGGGCGGGCGCCCAGTAGCCGGCGGTGTTGAAGTCCGGGAGCGCGCCGATCAGGAACGTGGCCGATCCCATGAGCACCAGGGTCAGGACGAGCGTGTTCTTGCGGCCGATCTTGTCCCCCAGGTGGCCGAAGACGACGGCGCCGAAGGGGCGGGCCACGTAGGCCACGCCGAAGGTGGCAAACGAGGCGATGAGGGCGACGGTGGCATCCCCCGCCGGGAAGAAGATCTTGGAGAAGACCAGTGAGGCGGCGGTGGCGTAGATGAAGAAGTCGTAGTACTCCAGCGCACCGCCAAGGAAGGCGGCGAGGGCCGCCTTCTTGGCGCGCTTGAGCTGGTACTGCTTCGCCTCGGCGCTGAGATTGGGGGCGAGATCGGTCATTGCAGGGGGTCCTTCCGCACTGAAAGACGGGGTCCGGTTTCTTGTATTTGTACGTATCGCGAACAAGCGTGCGATATGCGACTAGAAAAAGGATAGCGCAGAGTGAAGCGGCTCACAATCCGTTTTTGTTTGCCCGCGCCCGGCCGGACCGTGGCCCGTATTCTTGGTACGTCAGGTACAGCAATGCTTGAGGCGCAGGGAGCCCATGGACGAACAGCCGGCCTATTTTGTGAAATCGGTCGAGAAGGCGTTCGACGTGCTCCGGGCCTTCACCCCGAACGCGCCCCGGCTGACGGTGTCCCAGGTGGCCGCGGCGGCAGACACCACCAGGGCTTCCGCCCGGCGCTTCCTCCTTACCCTGGCCGACCTCGGCTACCTGCGGGCGGACGGTGCGCACTTCGAGCTGACAGCGCGCTCGCTGGACATCGGACGGTCCTTCCTGGCCAACCTCGAGCTTCCGGCCATCGCGGACCGGCACCTGAAGGCGCTCGCTGCCGAACTGAACGAGACCACCTCCCTCTGCATCCTCGACGGCGCCGACGTCGTGTATGTCGCCTGCGTCCCGTCGCCCCGGCTGCTCAGCGTGACCATCACCGTGGGTACCCGGTTCCCAGCGTGGGCCACCTCCATGGGGCGCGTGCTGCTGGGTGCCCTGGCCGAGCCGGAGCTGCAGGCCTACTTCGAAAAGGTGCAGCTGCAGAAGCTGACGGAGCACTCCGTTGCCAGTCTGGAGCAGCTGCGGGCGGAAATTGAGCGGGCCAGGTCCAGGGGATGGGCCATGGTGTCGCAGGAGCTGGAAGAGGGACTGCGCGGCGTGGCAGTGCCGGTGTGCCGCGGCCATGAGGTGGTGGCGGCCGTCAACGTTTCCCTGCAGACGCACCGGTCGCCTGCCGAGGACATCGAAAAGTCGGTGGTACCGCGCCTGCAGGAGGCGGCCCGGCAGATCGGCCTGGACTACGGCGGGGACGCCTCCGGGCTGCGGCGGGCCTGATGGCCAACTCGCCCTCCGGTGAATCCGTGATCCAGCGCGTCGTGAAGATCCTGGATGCCTTTTCGAAGGGCCGGCCGCGGATGTCGCTGCGCGACCTGGTCCGCGCCACGGGGATGTCCAGCAGCACCGCCCACCGGCTGGCCAACGACCTGGTGGACAGCGGGCTGCTGAACCGCGGCGAGGCCGGGGACTACGGCGTGGGCATGAAGATGTGGGAGCTGGCGTCCCGCAGCAATCCCCTTGAGGAATTCCGACGGCGGGGCCTTCCGTTCCTGGAAGGCGTCCACGCCGCTGTCCGTGAGCAGGTTTCACTCTCCATTCCCGACGTCGGTTCCGGCACCGTGCTCTACCTGGAACAGCTGGACCGGCACGGCACCGCCACCAACCTGGCCGCCGTCGCCGGCCGGCTCCTGATCCACAACACGTCCTCCGGCATGGCCATGATGGCGCACATGCCGCGCGACGTGCAGGAACGGTTCCTTGCGGGGCCGCTGGAGAAAACCACTGCCGCCACGGAGACCGACCCGGCGCGCCTGCGCGCCCAGCTCGCCCTGATCCGCGAGCGCGGCTACGTCCGCATGGCCGGCGTCCTGGTCGAGGAAAACACGGCCTACGCCGTCCCCGTCTTCGGCGAGGGCAACAGCGTGATAGGAGCGATCGCCGTCGTGATTCCGACGGCGGACGAGGACCCCAAGGTGGTCCTTCCGGTCCTCGTGGCCGCGGGACGCGGCCTGTCCCGGACCATGGGCGCCGAGCGCCGCCCGTACGGCACGCGGCCCTGGCTTCAGGGCGCCTGACCTTCGCCGCTGGCGTCCCGCCGCGCTTGCGTGCCGGCACATGCGCATCCCGTTGAACGGGAAGTTTGGCCGCGGCGCGTTTCCCTGCTCCTAGTGTTTTCCTCCAGAGCGACAGCCACCGGACACGGTGCAGGCTCAACCCTTTGGCCCCACCACCCTCGGTGGCGGCCGCCCTGGAAACTCAACGAGGAGAACCTATGGGACACGTCCAGCCCCCAACCCCCGCCGCGGAGACCGCCGTCCTGGACCGCGCGGACAGCCTTCCGGCGAAGACCCCGCGGAAGGCCGCCCTGGCCTCCTTCCTTGGATCGACGCTGGAGTACTACGACTTCTTCATCTACGGCACGGCAGCAGCGCTGGTCTTCCCGAAGATCTTCTTCCCCGGCGGCGACCCGGTGGTTGCGCTGCTCGGCGCGATGGCCACGTTCGGCGTCGGCTATCTCGCCCGGCCCCTGGGCGGCGTCATCATGAGCCACTTCGGGGACAGGATCGGCCGCAAGCAGGCCCTGATGATCACGCTGGTGATCATGGGTGTGGCCTCCATCGGCATCGGCTTCCTGCCCACCTATGACCAGATCGGCTACTGGGCCACGGCGCTGCTGCTGGCGGGCCGGCTGGCGCAGGGATTCTCCGCCGGCGCCGAGTCCGCCGGCGCGTCCACCCTGACCATGGAGCACTCCCCGGAAGGACGCCGCGGCTTCTTCACCAGCTTTGTGATGACCGGCTACGCGTCCGGCATGGAGCTCTCCACGGTGGTGTTCATTCCGCTCGCCGCCCTCCCGGAGGAGCAGCTGCTGGGCTGGGGCTGGCGCGTCCCGTTCTGGCTGTCCGCCGTGGTGCTGCTGGTCGCCTACTGGATCCGCACCCGGCTGGATGAGCCGCCCGTATTCGAGGAGACCGTGGAAGCGAAGAAGCCCAAGGGCATCCCCGCGGCCGAGGTGCTGAAAACCCAGTGGCGCGACGTCGTGCGCGTGGCCCTGGTGATGCTGTTCTCCGTCATGCAGACCACCTTCACCGTCTACGCCCTGGCCTACGCCACCGGCAAGGGCATCGGCCTGGACCGGACCCTCATGCTCACGGTCAACGCGCTCACCATCGGCCTGTCCATGTTCACCATCCCGCTGGCCGGCATCATCTCGGACCGGTTCGGCCGCAAGAAGGTGCTCCTGGTGGGCTCCCTCGGCTGCGCCGTCACCGCGTTCGGCTACTTCTGGGCCATCAGCGAGCACAACATCGCCCTGCTTTTCGTCTTCGGGTTCCTGAACATGTCCGTCTTCTACTCCTGCTGGAACGGCGTGTGGACGGTCTTCTTCCCCGAGATGTTCCCGGCGCCGGTCCGCTACTCCGGAATGGCCATCGGCAGCCAGGTGGGCCTGATCCTCACCGGCTTCGCCCCCGCCATCGCCACTGTCCTGGCCCAGCCGGGTCCCGGAGGCTGGATTCCGGTGGCAGTGTTCACCGTGGCCTGCCTGGCAGTCTCGGCCATCGCCATTGCCACCGCCCGTGAAACCCACAAGACGCCCCTCGAGGAACTCGGCCTGCCGCGCCAGCGCCGGTAATCCCTCTGACACCCCGCCTCCCCTCCAGAAAGAAAGTTGGAACCATGACCCCGCCAGCAACCGCCCCCCGCACCTACCGAGCCGGCATCGTGGGCTGCGGCGCCATCTCCCGCAACCACCTCGAGGCCTTCGGCGCCCTGGACAACGTGCAGGTGGTGGGCGTGTGCGACATCGACCTGGACCGGGCGCGCGCCACGGCGCAGGCCTGGGAAGTGCCCAACGCGGTGAACACCGTGGACGAGATCCTGGCGCTGGGCGTGGACATCGTCTCGGTCTGCACGCCCCACCCGACCCATGAGGAGGTGGTGCTCAAGGCCGCGGCGGCCGGGGTGCACGTGCTGTGCGAGAAGCCGATCGCCACCCGGCTGGACTCGGCCGAGCGCATGGTGGAGGCCTGCGAGGAGGCCGGCGTGCAGTTCGGAGCCTTGTTCCAGCGCCGCTTCTGGCCGGCCGCCCAGAAGATCCGTGAAAGCATCGACGACGGGACGCTGGGCCGGCCGCTGATGGCCCAGTGCTCCGTGATGCTGCACCGCGCGCCGGAATACTATTCCCGCGACGCATGGCGCGGCACCTGGGAGAACGACGGCGGCGGCGTCCTCATGACGCAGGCCATCCACCAGATCGACCTGCTGCAGTGGTACCTCGGCGACGTGGCGGAGGTCTACGGGAAGGTCAACACCTTCCGGCACGGCGGCTACATCGAGGTGGAGGACTCCGCCACCGCCGTCATCACCTTCACCTCCGGCGCCATGGCAACGCTGGAGGCGTCGACGGCGGTGTCCCCCAACCTGGGCATCCAGCTCCGGATCACGGGCGAAACGGGTGCCTCGGCATCGCTGACGGAATTCCCCGAAGGCAGCGACGGCCGGCTGGACCTCTGGGCGGTGGGCGAGAAGATCACCGTGGAGCCCGTCCACCCCGAGGGCGTGGAGCCGAACGTTGACCTCTCCACCATCAACGGCCAGCTCATTCCGCACCACACCAGCCAGGTCCGCGACTTCGTGCAGGCGCTGGATGCCGGCACCGAGCCCGCCATCACCGGCAGGGACGCCCTCAAATCGCTGCGGATCCTGCTGGCGGTCTACGAGTCCTCCCGCACCGGCCGTCCCGTCCGCTTCAAGGACGTCCAGGCTCCGTCGGCAGTCGAGGTGCCGGCCGACGTCGTGGTTTCAGCCGACGCCCGGGTGCCGGCGGAAGCGGCAGGCTAAGCCATGACTGAACGAAACGCCGCCCGCCCGCTCACCCTGGGCCGGAACGGCCGAACTCCACGGACCCTCCGCAACCGGCTCGCCTCCGCCCCGATGGAACGCAACTACGGCACCGCCGACGGGCACATCACCGAACAGTACATCGACTACCTCGTCACCCGGGCCCGGGCCGGCCTCGGCATGGTCACCACCGAAGCCACGTACGTGCGGGCCGACGGCAAGGGTCGCACCCACCAGCTCGGCCTGCATACCGACGCCATGATTCCCGGGCTGCGCAGGCTCACCGACGCCCTGCACGCGGAAGGTGCGCTGGCCGCCGTCGAACTTAACCACGGTGGCCGCACCGCCCAGACCGCCGTGTCCGGGCACAGGAACGTGGCGCCGTCGCCGGTCCCGTGCGCGGTGGCCGGCGGCGAGATTCCGCGGGAACTGACCGCGGACGAATGCCGCGAGCTCGTGGCGTCCTACGCCGCGGCCGCCCGCCGGGCCGTGGCCGCGGGCTTCGACGTGATCAACATCCACGGCGCACACGGCTACCTGATCCACCAGTTCATGTCGCCCATCTCCAACCACCGCACGGACGAGTTCGCCGCGCCGGAGCACTTCCTGAACCTGGTCATCGACGCCGTCCGCGACGCCGCCCCGGACGCCATCCTGGGCGTGCGGGTGTCCGTCATCGAGGGCCCGGCGGACGGCATCAGCGCCGAACACCAGGTGGCGATCATGGCCAAGGCGCACCTGGACCGGCTGGACTTCCTGGACCTGTCCGCCGGAAGCTACGACGCCGGCGAATGGATCGTGCAGCCCGGCGAGTGGCAACCCGGCCTGCTCCGCGACTATGCCGCGGCGTACCGGCAGTTCGGGCTGCCGCTGGGCATGGCCGGCCGGCTTAATTCGCCGGACATCATCGAAGAGGTCCTCGGCGACGGTGCCTGCGATTTCGTCAGCCTGGCCCGCGCCATCCACGCCGACCCCGCGTTTGCGGGCGGCGTCCTGCACGGCGAGTCGTACCGTCCGTGCATCGCCTGCAACGTCTGCATCGACACCCTCGGCCAGGGACAGGTCACGTGCACCGTCAACCCCGCCGTCGGGCGCTCGCGGATTCCGGTTCCGACGCCGGCCGTCCGGCCGGGTGCCCGGGTGGCCGTTGTGGGGGCCGGCCCCGCAGGCCTCACCGCCGCCCGGGAACTCGCCCAAGCGGGTGCGCAGGTCACCGTGCTCGACGGCGGTGCCCGGCTGGGCGGGCAGTTCGCCCTCGCCGAACAGATGAAATCCACTCCGGACTTCCACCGCTTCACCGACTGGTCCGCCGCCGAGAACGAGCGGCTGGGCATTGACGTCCGGCTGGGCAGGCGGGTGGATCCCGGCGACGTTGCGGCGCTCGTCCGGGAAACCGGGGCCGACGCCGTCGTGCTGGCCACCGGCGGGTCCCGGCCCGCGGCAGGCTTCCCCGGCGCCGAGCTGCCCGGCGTGACCGACGTGCGGGACTGGCTCGCCGCCCACCCGGAGGTGCTGAATTCCGACGGGAGCGGCGGCGGCGCGCCGGACGCCGTGACCATCTGGGGCGCGGACTCGGTGGCGATGAGCCTGGCTGACACGCTCGCGTCCCGCGGCACCGCGGTGCTGCTGGTGGGGCCGCAGGAGGTCCTCGCACCGGAATCCGGGCGCCGGGCAAAGATCCTGGCCGTGCCCCGGCTCGAACAGAATCCGCGGGCGCGGATCCGGCTGGGCGCCACGATCGAGGAATACGACGGCGGCCGGATCCGGATCGCCCGCACGTCCCGGGACTGTTCCGGCTCCGAATGGCT
The DNA here is from genome assembly GCF_046536215.2 of Arthrobacter globiformis. Taxonomy (GTDB): domain Bacteria; phylum Actinomycetota; class Actinomycetes; order Actinomycetales; family Micrococcaceae; genus Arthrobacter; species Arthrobacter globiformis_E. The sequence goes on from NZ_CM143421.1 coordinate 3,797,655, forward strand.
CGACGCGCCGGGGAACCTCCTGGTGTCCCGTTCCGTGCTGCCGCTGGACACTTCGGTCCCGCCGGAAGACCGTGAGGCGGACCTTGCCCGGGCGGCCGGCGTGCCGGCGGCGCTGGCCGGAACGGTGGTGGACCGGACCCCGGCCATCGCCTCCAACGCGGTGAAGAGCGGGTACGACGCGGCGCAGCGCATCGCCGCCGCGCTTGCCGCAGACCCTGCCCGACCCCTCGAACTCAGCATGAACGGAGCAGCATCATGAGCGCACCGCGCCGGCAACTGGGCCTGGCCCAACTGTCCCTCCTCAACACCGCCCCGCCGCAGCTGGTGACCGTTGCGGCGGAGGCCGGCTTCGACTTCATCGGCGCCCGCGTCCGCTCCGTCACTCCCAACGAGCGGCCCTACGACCTGCAGCCCGGATCGCCCATGCTGCGGGAGACCCTGGCCCGGATGGCCGACACCGGGGTCACGGTCCGCGACATCGAATTCCTGCTGCTGGACGGCACCGACAAGCGCGGCGCGTGGCTGGCCATGATGGCGGCCGGTCAGGCGCTGGGCGCGGCATCCCTGACGGTGGCCGCGTCCGACCCCGATCCCGCGCGCCTCGCCGACACCCTGGCGCGTATGACGGAGGACGGCCGCAGTTACGGCGTTGTCCCCACGCTGGAGCCCATCTCCTACCAGGCGGTGAACTCCATCCCGGCCGCGGTGGCCCTGGCCCGTACCTCGGGGTGCAACATCGTGGTGGACGCGCTCCACCTGAACCGTTTCGGGGCGGTCCCCGGCTCCGCGCAGTGGCGGGACTTGGAGGCCAACCTCGATCTGGTGCCGATGCTGCAGCTCTGCGACGGGCCTGCCACCCGTCCCGCTGACCGCGCGGCACTGGTGGCGGAGTCCCGCTCGGAACGCGGGGTTCCGGGCGAAGGCGGCTTCGGCCTCGCCGACCTCGTCAATGTCTTCCCCGCCGATGTTCCGGTGAGCGTGGAAGTGCCGTCGGACAGCACGGTGGCCCGGCTCGGGGAGCTGGGCTGGGCGCGGAAGCTCAAAGCTGCTGCCGACGCCGTGTTGCAGGAAGCCATGCTGCAGGAAGCGGACAACCTCTCGAAAGCAGGAACCCGGTGAGCGGAGTACTGGAAAGCGAAGCACTGGGAAGCGAAGCGTTGGGAAGCACGACGGCGGAACTGGCACCCGGCGTCGTCATTCCCCTGATCGGACTGGGGACCTGGCCGATGACCGGCGAGGAAGCCGCCGACGCGGTGGACCGCGCCATCGGCAACGGGTACCGGCACATCGACACGGCCGAAAACTACGGCAACGAGGAGGCCGTGGGGGAGGGGATCCGGCGCAGCGGCATCGCCCGCGGGGACCTGTTCCTCACCACGAAATTCAACAGGCAGTGGCACGGCCGGAGAGGCGTGCGCGAGGCCTTCGGCGCGGCAACCAGGCGGCTCGGCACCGAGTACCTGGACCTCTTCCTGGTCCACTGGCCGAATCCTGCCGACGGCCGGTTCGTCGAGGCGGCGGAGGGGCTCATCGAGCTGACGCAGGAGGGGCTGATCAGGTGCTGGGGCGTCTCCAACTTCAAGCCGGCCCACCTGCGGGAGCTGCAGGCAGCAGGCCTGAAAGCACCTATCAACCAGGTGCAGATCGATCCCGAAACCCAGCAGCCGGACCAGCTCGCCTTCCACCGGGGGCACGGCATCTTCACCACCGCCTACAGCCCGCTGGGCCGCACTGGGGGCTTCCTCTCGGACCCGGCCGTCACCGGCCCCGCCGAGGCATATGGCAAGACGCCGGCGCAGGTGGTCCTCCGCTGGCAGGTCCAGTCCGGACGGGCGGCGATCCCCAAGTCGGCCGATGACCGGCGGCAGCGCGAAAACCTCGACGTCTTCGGCTTCGCCCTCACCGGGGCGGAAATGGCCGGCATCGATGCCCTGGACACGGGCGCGCCGCCGCGGCTGGACTCGGACGACTTCGGACACTGAAAGAACTACTGGAGCAAGAGATGACTTTCCCGACTGATGGAACACCAACCCCCGCTGCCCTGGACTGCGACACCCTGGACCGCGCCATCCTGGACTGTGACGTCCTGGTGGTGGGCTCCGGCGCGGGCGGCCTCGCTGCCGCTGTGACGGCCGCGTACCACGGGCTGAACGTTGTGGTGGTGGAAAAGGCGGACGTCTGCGGCGGTGCCACAGCCTGGTCGGGCGGCTGGGCGTGGGCGCCGGGCAATCCGCTGGCCAGGGCGGCCGGCGTCGTGGAGGACAAGGAGTCCTTCCGCACCTACCTCCGTAGCGTCCTGGGGACCGACTACCAGGCGGACAGGGTGGACGCGTTCCTGGAGGCAGTGCCGCACATGGTGGGCTTCTTCCACCAGAGGACGTCGCTGCAGTTCGTCCCGGGCGCCAGGATCAACGACATCTACGGCGGGCTTCCCGGCGCCGGGGCCGGGCACCGCTCGGTGGGGCCCAAGCCGATGAACGCCCGGCGGATCCGCCCGGAGCTGCGCGCCAAGCTGCGGCACCAGCTGTATGAAACCTCGTTCCTCGGAATGGGCATCATGGCAGGACCGGACCTGACCAAATTCCTGTCCGCGTCCAGGGGCAATCCGCGCGGGCTCCTGCATGCGGGCTGGCGCTTCGGCCTGCACATCCTGGACCTGCTGACCCACCGGCGCAACATGCAGCTGGTCAACGGCACGGCCCTGACCGGCCGGCTGCTGCAGTCCGCGGACCGCTTCGGCGTGGACGTCCGCGTCTCCACGCCGGCCCGCCGCCTGCTGACCGACAGCGACGGCAAGGTGACGGGCGCCGTCGTCGGAACCCCCGAAGGGGAGCTGCGGATCAACGCCGCACGCGGCGTGGTCCTGGCTGCCGGGGGCTTCCCGCAGGATGTGGAGCGCCGGAAGGAGCTGTTCCCGCACACTCCCACCGGGCTCGAGCACTGGACGCTGGCGCCTGCGGAGGCCAGCGGCGACGGCATCAGCCTGGGCCAGTCCGTGGGTGCCCGCTTCCGGGCAGACGTGAAATCCGCGGCCGCTTGGTGCCCGGTGTCCTTGGTGCCGTACCGCAATGGACGTACCGGAACGTTCCCGCACATCATGGACCGCGCCAAGCCGGGCAGCATCGGCGTGCTGCGCAGCGGGAAGCGGTTCGTCAACGAGGCCAACGGGTACTACGACTACGTGGCGGCGATGCTGGCGGCAACGCCTGCGGGGGAGCAGGCGGAGGCCTGGCAGATCGCCGACTCGCGCTTTGTGCGACGCTTCCCGCTGGGCATGGCCAAGCCGCTGCCCGTGCCGCTCTTCCCCTACCTGCGCTCCGGCTATCTGAAGAAGGGCCGCACCCTCGAGGAGCTCGCGGCCCGCTGCGGCATCGATCCCGCCGGGCTGCGGGAGACGGTGGAGCGGTTCAACCGCCATGCGGCCGACGGCGCGGACCCGGACTTCGGCCGCGGCTCCACGCCCTTCAACCGCTACGGCGGGGACGCCACGGTGCAGCCGAACCCGTCGCTGGGTCCCATCGAGAAGGGCCCGTTCTATGCCGTGCGCGTGGTGCCGGGCAGCTTCGGGACGTTCGCCGGGCTGGACGTGGACGGCCGCTCCCGCGCCCTGGACGAGGCCGGCAGGCCGATCCCGGGCCTGTACGTCGCCGGCAATGACCAGGCCAGCGTGATGGGCGGGCACTATCCTGCCGGGGGCATCAACCTCGGCCCGGCCCTCGCGTTCGGCTACGTCGCCGGCCGCGACCTTGCCGCCGCCGTGGAGTACGAGGATGACGGGTCGGTGCCTGCGGAAATTGCTGAGTCAGCCCATTGACAGCCCTTCCCGGCAGTCATATCCTACAACCAAATGGTTGTAGATCAGCTTAGCAATGCCGAACTCGACCGCCTCTTCCAGGCGTTCGCGGACACCACCCGGCGGGACATCATGCGCCGGGTGACGGTGGGCGAGTATTCGGTGAGCGGCCTGGCGGCCCTCTACGCCATGAGCTTTGCCGCCGTTCAAAAGCACGTGGCGGTGTTGGAGCGCGCCTCCCTGGTTACCAAGGAAAAGCGCGGAAGGGAGCAGATCGTGCGGGGCAACCACGACGGCCTGGAGAAGGCCCGCCGGCTGCTTGACGAGTACGAGGCGATCTGGCGGCAGCGCGTCGCCCGGATCGCAGACATCCTGGCTGAAGAGTAGGACTGGCTGAAGAATTAGGAAGGGTCCGGCAATGACGGTTATCAGTTCCACCAAGAATCCCGAGGCGCTCAGCTTCACCCTCGTGGCAGAGTTCGACGCCGACGTGAAGCGCGTCTGGCAGATCTGGGAAGACCCGCGGCAGCTCGAGCGCTGGTGGGGCCCGCCCACCTATCCGGCGACGTTCAGCCACTACGAGTTCACCCCCGGCGGCGAGGCTTCGTATTACATGACCGGCCCGGACGGCGAGAAACCCCGCGGCTGGTGGCGCATCACCGACATCCAGGCCCCTAACCGGCTTGAGTTCGACGACGGGTTCGCCGATGACAACGGTGCGCCGGTGGAGGCCGTGGGCGCCGCGCACGCGACGGTCACGCTGGAGGACATCGGCGGCCGCACCCGGATGACCGTCCAGTCCGTCTTCGAGTCCGAAGAGCAGATGAACCAGATGATGGAGATGGGCATGGAGGAGGGAATGAAGGAGGCCGCCGGACAGATCGACGCCCTCCTGGCCGAGCCCGCCCGCGCCTGAGGCTTTTCGGGGATTTCAGCGCAAAAGCAAGAGGACGACGGCGGGAATGTCCCGTCGTCGTCCTCTTGCGTTGTGTCCGGGGTGCTGGCTAGAGGCCCGCGGTGTTCAGGCTGAGCGTGAAGGTGTTCGGGCCGGTCAGGTGGACCGCAACGTCATTCTTGTGGGCGTTCGCCCGGCTCGAAAAATCGTGCACCAGCGACTCCAGCGTGTGGTCCACTGCGGAACGGTCCCAGATCTTGATCGTCATTGATTCAGCGTTGTCAAAGGTCATTTCTCAGTGCTTTCGTGTCTGGGCAAGGCGCCTATGCGATGCCGCGGAACAGGACAGCCCAGGAACGCTCGGAGGCCTTAGGCAGCTCGACGAGCTCACCGGTTTGGCCTCATTGCGTCCACCAGGATTTTGTTGTGTTTGAACTTCTAAACCATTTGGAGAAAAACGTATTCCCTCGTGGTTCCATTCCATGATGCACAGGCCTGGGAAGGCATTTCAAACGATTTGACCCGAAACGGCGGGTGAGGTTTGCCACATAGAGGGTTACAGTGCTAGCCCTCGGCGAGGACGGCGATGGCGCGGCGGCCCAGGCTGCCCACCACGTGGCGCTGCATGATCTCGCGGGCCCGGGCGGCATCGCCGGACACCACCGCGTCGGCGATTTCCATGTGCTCCTCGCGGACGCGCTTGCGGTCCTTCTCGGAGTCCTTCTGGCTCTGCAGGCCGATCTGGCGGTACCGGTCCGCCTTGTCCCACAGGCCCTCCAGGATCCCGATCAGCAGCGGGTTGTGCGAGGCCTTGTACACGGCGCGGTGGAACTCACGGTGCGCCGTCATGGCATCAAGGTCCGCGGCGTCGTGCAATGGGGTCAGCTGCTTCAGCGCCGCCTGGATGTCCTCGATGTCGGCGGGCGTCCGGCTCTCCGCCGCCAGTCCGGTGGCCAGCGGGTCCAGGTTTTCGCGGAGCACATACAGGTCGCGGGCCTCGTCGGCGGTGAGGGACGCGACCCGGGCGTCGCGGTGGGACTCCAGCTGCACGAGGCCCTCGGCGGCGAGCCGGCGCAGCGCCTCGCGCAGCGGAGTGGTGCTCACTCCGATCTCGTGGGCGAGCTGGGCCTGGCTGAGCACCGAACCGTGGCTGATCTCCCCGGTCAGGATCCGGCGGCGCAGTTCCTCGTAGGCATACGCGCTCTTGGTCAGTGCTACGGGTAGCTGTGCCACCGGATGCTCCCTTCGAAAGGCTTGACTATAGGTTATAACCTATAACAGTTGACCGTTCCTTTCAGAAAGCAAACAATGGGTATCTCCGCCACCGCGAGCTCGGATTCTTGCCTCAACACACTCTCCGTCAACGGCGAGATCCTGCAGGCCGTGGACATCGAAAGTGCCTTCGGCACAGGGTTTGACCGGCTGCCGGTGGTTCTCCGGCTGCTGGCGGAGAACGTACAGCGGAACATGGCCGGCCGGGAGCGGGAGCAGGCCATGGATGCCCTGCGGAACTGGCTGGCCACAGGCACCAGCACGGCCGAAATCGAGTTCCTGCCCACCCGGGTGCTGATGCACGACACCACCAGCACGCCAGCCCTGGTGGACATCGCGGCCATGCGGGACACCCTCGCCGAGGCCGGGGCGGACCCCATGGCCCTGAACCCGCTGCTGCGCGTGGACGTGTCCATCGACCATTCGCTGGCAGTCGAGGAATACGGCCGCTCCGACGCGGCGGCACGGAACATCAAGCACGAGATCCGCCGGAACCGGGAGCGCTACCAGTTCCTCAAATGGGCATCGAAGGCCATGAACGGCGTGCACATCAACCCGCCGGGCACCGGCATCATGCACACCATCAACCTCGAGCAGCTGGCCACCGTGGTGACCACCATCGAGCGGGACGGCGTCCGCTGGGCGGTGCCGGACATGATGGTGGGCACCGACAGCCACACCCCGATGATCAACGGCCTCGGCGTCCTGGGCTGGGGCGTCGGCGGACTGGAGGCGCAGACAGTGATGTTCGGGATGCCGGCCACGCTGCGCATCCCCGACGTCGTCGGCGTCCGCCTGGCCGGTGAGCTGGCGCCCGGCACCCTCGCCACGGACCTGGCGCTGGCCGTCACCCAGCGGCTGCGCCAGGCGGGCGTCACCGGCGAATTCGTCGAGTTCTTCGGCCCCGGCGCCTCCACACTGACCGTGGGCGAGCGCGCCGTCGTGGCAAACATGGCGCCCGAGTACGGCGCCACCACCGGCTACTTCCCGATCGACGGTCACGTCCTCGACTACCTCGCCGGAACCGGACGCAGCGCCGAACAGACGCGGCTGGTCGAGGCGTACGCCCGGCAGGCAGGCCTCTGGTTCGACCCCGAAGCAGCGCCGATCTACACCAGGGTCATCGATATCGACCTGTCCGCGGTCGAAATGCACGCCGCCGGCCCGCGCCGTCCGCAGGACCTCCTGCCGTACGGCGGGATCCGCAAGGCTCTCGAACAGGAGGCGGGCCCGGCCCGCGCCGGGGCCGGAACTACGCCGGGCGACGGCGGCCTGCCGGACTTCCCGGTGGCACTGGCCGCCATCACCAGCTGCACCAACACCTCGGACCCGCGGCTGCTCGTCGCCGCCGGACTGCTTGCCCGCAATGCGCGCAACCGCGGGCTGACCGTGCCGGACTGGGTCAAGACCTCGCTGGCCCCGGGCTCACCCGCGGCCGCCAGCTACCTGAAACGGGCCGGGCTCACCGACGACCTCGCCTCCGTCGGGTTCGACATCGTGGGGTTCGGCTGCACCACCTGCATCGGCAACCCCGGCCCGCTGACGCCCGTGATCGCCAGGGCCCAGGCCGACGGCGTGAGCGAACCCGTGGCCATCCTGTCCGGCAACCGCAATTTCCCGGGCCGTGTGCACCCCGACCTCGAGCTCAGCTTCATCATGTCGCCCCCGCTGGTGGTGGCGTTCGCCCTGGCAGGCGACGCGAAGCGCGACCTCAGCGCGGAACCCGTGCAGCAGGCCGCGGACGGCACTCCGGTCTACCTCACCGACCTGTGGCCGACCCGCGACGAAATCGACGCCTTCGTGGCCAAGGCCAACGACCCCGCCGATTTCCGCCGCGACTTCGCCATCGCCAGCCGCGACCCGCAGTGGAAGCGGGTGGAGGCACCGGACGGGGCGCAGTACCCGTGGGATGACGCCTCCACCATCCTCCGCCGCCCCCCGTTCGCCGCCATGACCGAGGGCAGCCTCCTGGGCACGTTCACCGCCCATCCGCTTCTGGTGCTCGGCGACGACATCACCACCGACCACATCTCCCCGGCCAGCGCCATCCCGCCGGCCAGCGGCGTAGCGGACTTCCTGGTGGACCTGGGCGAGGACCGGGGCGACCTCAACGTCTTCGCCTCCCGCCGCGGCAACTGGGAGGTCATGGTCCGCGGCGCCTTCCACAACAAGTCGGTACGGAACCTGCTGCAGCCCGAGGCGCCGGTGGCGCACACCGTCCACGCGCCGTCGAACGAAACCCTGCCCATCTGGGACGCCGCGAAGCGGTACCGGGACGCGGGCGACTCCGTGGTGATGGTGGCCGGTGAACGGTACGGCATGGGCTCGTCCCGGGACTGGGCCGCCAAGGCCCAGCGGCTGCTGGGCGTCCGCGCGGTCATCGCCGCCAGTTTTGAACGGATCCACCGCTCCAACCTCGTCGGCATGGGCATCCTTCCGCTCGTCCTGCCGGCGGACATGAGGGGGAAGCTCCTCAGCCTCGCGCCCGGCGACCGGATCGCGCTCGACGCCCCCGCGGAGCGCCTCCGGCCCCGCGCCGGGATCGCCGCCGCGATTGTGCGCGCGGACGGCAGCCGGGAGGAGTTCACCGCAACGGCCGCGGTGGAGACGGGGCTGGAGTGCGACCTCCTCGCCGTCGGCGGCGTCATCCCCATGATCCTGCGCAGGACGCTGGCCGGCTAAAGCGAAGGTAAAGGGGACGACGGCGGGAGGTCCCGCCGTCGTCCTCTTTACCTTGAGCGCCGTGCCCGGCTTAGCCGATCACCGCCAGGACCGAGCCGGCGGTGATCACGTCGCCGGCTCCGGCGGCGACGCCGGAGAGGACGCCGCCACGGTGGGCGGGGACGCTGGTCTCCATCTTCATGGCCTCCAGGACCACCACGGGATCGCCGGCGGCCACCTCGGCGCCCGGCTCCACGAGCCACTTCACCACGGTGCCGCTCATGGCGGCGCGGAGTTCCGCCGGGTCAGCGGCAGCGCCGTCGGGCGAGCCGCCGTCGGAGGGGCCGGCAGCTGCGGTGCCGAGGCCGGCGGGAAGCGCCTGGCCCGAGCGTGCCCAACCGTCCAGCAGGTCAGCCGGCAGCCCGACGGCGAGCCGGCGGCCGTCCACGTCCACCGTGATGGTGCGCCGGCGGCCATCGGGGCCGGCGGGGCTGAAGCCGGGGTCCGCCGGGATGTGGTCCGCGAAGTCCGTTTCGATCCAGCGGGTGTGCACGTCCAGGGCGTCCTCGGAGGTGAAGTCCGGAGCCGCTACCACCGCGCGGTGAAACGGGAGAACGGTGGCCACGCCGCCGATGCTGATTTCGGCCAAGGCGCGGCGGGCACGGCGCAGCGCCTGCTGGCGGTCGGCGCCGGTGACGATCAGCTTCGCCAGCAGCGAATCGAACTGCGGCGCCACGAAGGAACCGGAGTGGACTCCGGTGTCCAGCCGGATGCCGGGGCCGGTGGGTGCGGTGAACTCGCTGACGGTGCCGGGGGAGGGCAGGAAGCCGCGCCCCACGTCCTCGGCGTTGATCCTGAATTCAAACGCATGGCCGCGCGGGTCGGGATCCTCGGTGAAGCGGAGCGGTTCTCCGGCGGCGATCCGGAACTGTTCCTGGACCAGGTCGATCCCGGTGGTTTCCTCGGTGATGGGGTGTTCCACCTGCAGCCGCGTGTTCACCTCGAGGAAGGCGACCGTGCCGTCGGCGGCGACCAGGAACTCCACCGTCCCCGCGCCCGAGTAGCCGGCTTCCCGGCAAACTGCCTTGGCGGCGTCGTAAATCTGGGTCCGCTGCCCGTCGCTGAGGAACGGGGCCGGCGCTTCCTCCACAAGCTTCTGGTGGCGGCGCTGGAGGGAGCAGTCCCGGGTTCCGACGACGATGACGTTGCCGTGGGTATCGGCCAGCACCTGCGCTTCGACGTGGCGCGGCCGGTCCAGGTAGCGCTCCACGAAACATTCGCCGCGGCCGAAGGCGGCCACGGCCTCACGCACGGCGGAATCGAAGGCCTCCTCCACCTCCTCCAGGTTCCGGACCACCTTCAGGCCGCGCCCGCCGCCGCCGAACGCTGCCTTGATGGCGATCGGAAGCCCGTGCTCCTCCGCGAAGGCGCGGGCCTCGGCGGCGGATTCCACCGGCCCGTCGCTGCCGGCCACGAGCGGGGCGCCGGCGCGGACAGCGATCTCCCGGGCCGTGATCTTGTTGCCGAGCTGCCGGATGGCCTCCGGCGACGGCCCGATCCACGCGAGTCCGGCATCCAGCACGGCCTGCGCGAAGTCCGCGTTCTCGGACAGGAAACCGTACCCGGGATGGACCGCATCCGCTCCGGACGCGGCTGCGGCGCCGAGGAGCTTTTCGATGTCCAGGTAGGTGTCCGCCGGGGAGTTGCCGCCGAGGCTGTACGCCTCGTCAGCGGCGGAAACGTGCATGGCGTCGGCGTCGATGTCTGCATACACTGCCACGGAGGCCAGCTGTGCGTCGTCGCAGGCCCGGGCGATCCGGACGGCGATTTCGCCGCGGTTGGCGATGAGGACCTTGCGCATCAGTTACTCGCTTTTCTTGGTGAAGTCTGTTGGGGTGAAGTCTGTTTGGGGGCGATGCGGAAGCGGAGGCTTCCGCCGATCGGGACCTGCGCGGCCAGGTCCAGCTGGTGGTCCACCACCACGCCGATCACCGGGTAGCCGCCGGTGATGGGATGGTCGGCGAGGAACAGGACGGGAAGGCCCTCCGGCGGCATCTGGATGGCACCCGCCACCGTTCCTTCGCTGGGCAGCTCTCCGGTGCGGCTGCGTTCCAGCGGTGTTCCCTGCAGCCGCATGCCCACGCGGTTGGACTCCGGCTTGACCGTCCAGTCCTGGGCGCAGAGGGAGTCAAGGGCGGCCTGGTCGAACCAGTCCGCGCGCGGGCCCGGGACGATGTCCAGCACCGTGACCCCGCCGCTCGGATAGTCAGGCTGGATTTCCGGACTGCCCACAACGCCGGACTCGGCCGCGCTGCCGGACGGCAGCAGCTGGCCGGCCGCCAGCGGCTTCGGCCCGATCCCGGACATCGTGTCCGTGGAGCGGCTGCCCAGGACCGCCGGGACATCCACGCCGCCGCGGACCGCCACGTAACTGCGGAAACCGGCGTCGGGAACCCCGATGGTGAGGATTTCGCCGTCCAGGAGGGCGAATGGCGCGGCTACCGGAACGGTGCGCTGCCGGTCGTCCGTATCGCCGCCCTCCTCATCGGAAGAGGCCGACGGCGTCACGACAGTCAGTGCCGACGGCGCCCCCGCGACGGCCACAACCTGGTCGCCGACGGCCTGGACCCTGAGCCCGCCGGCGACGGTCTCGATGGCGGCGGCCGACGGCGCGTTCCCGACGAGGCGGTTCGCCCGGCGGAGCGAGGCCCGGTCCAGCGCTCCGGCTGCGGAGACGCCGAGGGCAGAATGCCCCTGCCGGCCAAGGTCCTCGATGAGGCTGTGGATTCCGGGCGCCAGGACGCGGAGCCCTGACGTGGTTGCCGGGACTGCCTGGCTGCCGTTTTTCTCAGTGTCCGGGCGCCGGCCTTCGTGGCCTGCCATTTGGACCACATCGCGGACCGCGCGGAACTGGACCCGGTGCCCCGGGCTGGCCAGGGCCGGCTCGGGGCGGTCGAGGTCCCACATCTTTGCTCCGGTGCGGCCGATCAGCTGCCAGCCGCCGGGCGACTTGCGCGGGTAGACGGCCGAGTAGTTTCCGGCCAATGCCACCGATCCCGCCGGGACCGCGGTGCGCGGGGAGCTCCGGCGCGGAACTTCCAGCGACTGGTTCTCGCCCACCATGTAGCCGAAGCCGGGCGCGAACCCCGCGAAGGCAACCGTCCAGACCTGGCCCGTGTGGGCCGCGATCACGCCATCGGCGCCGAGGCCGGTCAGCTGTCCCACTTCGGCGAGATCCTCGCCGTCGTACACCGTGTCTATGACCACCAGACCGCCCGCCTGTTCGGCGGGTGCCGTGAGGTCCAGCTCCAGGAGGGCCTGCCCGATCCGCCGTGCGGCGGCCGGGGATTCGGCCCTGACCATGACGGTTTCGGCGGCGGCCAGGACATCCTGCTGGCCCGGCAACGGAGATTCGAGCAGCGCGGCCTGCAGAGCGAGCACGTCCTGCGTTCCGGACACTACGGCGAGGACCGTGCGTGTTCCCACCGGCCGCACGGCGCGCACCCTGCCGGGGCGGGCGGATGGCGCGGCGGGCGTGGGGTCATTGGTGTCTGCCATCGGGTCCTGGATCCGTCGCTTCATGCTGGACAGTCGCTTCATGCTAGACGAAGGCCTTGATGGTGATGCCGGCGGCGTCGAGCGCGCGCTTCACGGCCACGGCCATGGCCACCGCGCCCGGGGAATCCCCGTGGACGCATACGGATTCGGCGTTGATTTTCAGCGCGGAACCGTCGATCGCGCTGATGGCCTCGCCGGTGGTCATCTGCAGGACGCGGGCGGCAACCGACTCCGGGTCCTCCAGCACGGAACCCGGCTGCGAGCGCGAGGTCAGCGTGCCGTCCGGGTTGTAGGCGCGGTCCGCGAACGCCTCGGACACGGCGCGGAGGCCGGCCGCCTCCGCGAGCCGCAGCACCTCGGATCCGGGCAGGCCAAGGATGGGCAGGCCGGGATCCACCGACTTCACCGCGTCCACCACGGCGCGCGCCTGGGCGGTGTTGTGGACGATGGCGTTGTAGAGGCCGCCGTGCGGCTTCACGTAGCGGACCGTGGTGCCGGCCGTCGCGGCCAGAGCCTGCAGCGCGCCGATCTGGTAGACGACGTCGTCGGCCAGCTCGCGGGGGTCGACGTCCATGTACCGGCGGCCGAATCCGGCCAGGTCGCGGTAGCCCACGTGGGCGCCGACCACCACGCCGGCCTTGGCGGCCGCCTCGCAGGTGGACCGGATGACGCTGGGATCGCCGGCATGGAATCCGCAGGCGACGTTGGCGCTCGATACCGAGGCCATCATGGCTGCGTCGTCCCCCAGGCTCCAACGCCCGAAGGATTCACCGACGTCGCTGTTCAAATCTATTGCGTGCATTGTGACCCTCATCTCAACTCGTCCTTACACAAGGATGCACCCTTCGGCAGAAATGTTCAACAATTCAACAATCCGATTGTGGGTGGTTCGTGTAAATTCGGTGTATGGCCACAGTGAATCCGAGTGCAGGAGCATCCCGTCTTCGCGTCGCCGTGCCCGCGGTTGCCGCGCGCGTGGCCAGTGAACTCCGCCTCCAGATCGCCGAAGGCGCACTGCTGCCCGGCTCCAAGCTGAAGGAAGAAGCCCTTTCCGAGGAACTCGGGGTGTCACGCAACACCGTACGCGAGGCCTTTGCCGAGCTCGCCAGCGAGCGGCTGGTGGTCCGCCAGCCCAACCGCGGCGTCTTTGTGGCCAGCCTCGAAGCCAGCGACATCCATGACGTGTATGCCGTCCGGCGCGCCATCGAAGTCAGCGCAGTCCGGGGCGGCGGCAGCGCCGAAAGCATTGCGGCCGTGCGCGCGGCTGTCGAAGAAGGGAAGCGCGCGGCGGAGGCCGGCGATATTGAAGGGCTGGGCAGCGCCAATTCCCATTTCCATGGTGCCCTCGTGGCCATGGCCGGCAGCGAGCGCCTCAACATCATCATGTCGCAGGTGCTGGCCGAGATGAGGCTGTTCTTCCACAAGGCCTCCATCGACGGCGGTTTCTATCAGGACTACCTGTTGGAGAACGAGCAGATCTGCAAGGCGCTGGAGGCCGGGGACTACGAGCGCGCCGCCAAGCGGCTTGTGGCCTACCTCGACAAATCCGAACAGCACCAGACCGCCGTCCACTCGTCCTAGAGCGCGAGCGTACAGTTGTGGCCCTTGGGAAACGTTTCCCAAGGGCCACAACTGTACGTTCGCGCTTAATCGGCGCTGGTATCCGCCCCTTGACGGTGTGATCCAGGTCGCGTAGCCTGTTCGTCAGCTGTTGGATTGTTCAACACTTCCACAATCCAACAGAAAACCCCGTTTTCGGCGGCTGTCCGGGGGGAGCCGCCAACCAGCCCCAATGCCCGCGCCCTGTCAACGTCGCAGGCCCGGGCAGACCGGAGCACCAGCGCATCCGTGCCACAGCGGATGGGCATCCACACTCTTTCTGGAGGAACAAATGGCCAATCAATCCGCAATGGCCGCCGCAGGGACCAGGCCCGCCGTCGGGCGCAAGGACATGTACAAGGCGTTCGCGGCCAGCCTCACCGGCACCGCGCTGGAGTTCTACGACTTCGCCGTCTACTCCGCCGCCGCAGCCATCGTTTTCCCGCTGATCTTCTTCCCGGCATCGGACCCGGTGACCGGCACCCTGCTGGCCTTCTCGACCTACGCGGTGGGCTACATTTCCCGGCCGGTCGGCGGCATCATCTTCGGCCGGCTAGGCGATGAGATCGGCCGCAAGAAGATCCTGGTCTTCACCCTGATGCTGATCGGCGTGGCCACCTTCCTCATCGGCCTGTTGCCCACCTACGGCAACATCGGCATCCTGGCGCCGGCGATCCTCGTCTTCCTGCGGTTCGCGCAGGGCGTGGGCGTCGGCGGCGAATGGGGCGGCGCCGTCCTGCTCTCGAGCGAATTCGGGGAACCCAGCCGGCGCGGCTTCTGGGCCTCCGCGGCGCAGATCGGCCCGCCCGCCGGCAACCTCCTGGCCAACGGCGCGCTGGCCGTCCTGACGCTGACCCTGTCCGAGCAGGCATTCCTGGACTACGGTTGGCGGATCGCCTTCCTGATCTCGGCGATGCTGGTGGCCTTTGGTCTGTGGATCCGGCTGAAGCTTGAAGACACCCCCATCTTCAAGGCCATGGAAGCCCGTGGCGAGCAGCCCAAGGCCCCCATCCGCGAACTGCTCGCCACCCAGCGCCGGCCGCTCCTGGCCGCCATGCTCAGCCGCATCGGCCCGGACGTCCTGTACGCACTGTGCACGGTGTTCACCCTGACCTACGGCATGAAGGAACTCGGCTTTGACCGCGGGCAGGTCCTGGTCGCCGTGCTCATCGGCTCCGGCCTGCAGCTCTTCACCATGCCGCTCGCGGGCGCCGTCTCCGACCGGATCAACCGGCGCCTCGTCTACGGCATCGCAGCCGTCGCCGCCGCAGTCTGGGCGTACCTGTTCTTCATCGTGCTGGAAGGCCGCTCCCCGGTGATGCTCATTGTGGGCACCGTGCTGGGCCTGCTCTGCCACTCCTTCATGTACGGACCGCAGGCCGCGTTCGTCGTCGAGCAGTTCTCCCCGCGCCTCCGCTCTACCGGCAGCTCCCTGGCCTACACCTTCGCCGGCATCATCGGCGGCGCCATCGCACCGTTTATGTTCACCCTGCTGCAGAGCACCTTCCACAGCTGGGTCCCGGTGGCCATTTACCTCACCGTTGCCTGCCTGCTGACCGTGGTGGGCCTGGCCCTCGGCCGCAACTCGAACGTCGCCGAGGACGAGGAATACCTGCGGGCGTCCGCCGAACCTACCGAAAGCGCAGCCCGATGACCCAGACGAATGCCATCCTGGCCCCGGCCGAGGCCCGCCGGCAGTTCCGCAATGGCCTGGTCACCCCGACGTCGGGCTGGAGCGACGGCTACACGCAGGCCAACCTGATCGCGGTGACGGCGGACTACGCGGACGAGTTCCTCGAGTTCTGCCGGCTCAACCCCAAGGCCTGCCCGGTCATCGACGTCATTCCGGCGGGGCAGTACGAAAGTTCACTCGCCAAGGGCTCCGACATCCGGACCGACATCCCCGCCTACCGGGTGTGGAAGGACGGCGTCCTGGCCGCCGAGGTCCCGGATGTCCGCACGCTCTGGCGCGACGATATGGTGGGCGTGCTCATCGGCTGCAGCTTCACGTTCGAAGCCGCGCTGGCCGCCGAGGGCATCCCGCTCCGGCACACCGAGACGGGCCGCAACGTCCCCATGTACCGCACGAACGTGGAGTGCGCGCCGGCGGGGCGGATCCACGGCCCCATGGTCGTCTCGATGCGCCCGATGCCGGCCGAGCTGGTGGACACCGCCATCCGCGTCACCGCCGAGGTGCCGAAGGTCCACGGCGCCCCGGTGCATGTCGGCTCACCCGGGGAGCTCGGCATCGCCGATATCGCACGTCCCGATTTCGGCGACGCCGTGGACATCCGGCCCGGCGAGGTGCCCGTGTTCTGGGCCTGCGGCGTCACCCCGCAGAGCGCGGTGATGGCGTCCAAACCGGCCTTTGCCATCAGCCACGCCCCCGGGCACATGTTCATCACCGACGTTCCGGAGAGCACGTACCGGGTGCCGGCAGGCGAGCAGGATTAGAAGATCCGGGCGTTGGCCAGCACCGGCAGCTTTCCCCGGACATCGGGGATGACGGAGGGATCGACGTCGACCACGGCCAGCTCTGGCTCGCCGCCCAGCGCCACCAGTGCAGAGCCCAGCGGCGACACCACCGCACTGTGGCCGATCCCGGTAGGCGCGGCGCCGGCTGACGGCAGCCCGAGGGTCGCCGGATCACCCTGGCCGCACGCCACCACGAAGGTGGTGCTGTCCACGGCCCGGGCCCGGACCAGCAGGTCCCACTGCTCCGCCTTGCCCTCGCCCGCACCCCAGGATGCGCAGACGACGTTGATGGCGGCGCCGGCCCGGGCGTTGGCCGTGAACAGCGCCGGGAAGCGGACGTCGTAGCAGGTGGCCAGGCCGATGGTGGTGCCGTTGAGCTCGAAGGTCACCGGTGCCGTTCCCGCATCCACCGAATCGGATTCGGCGAATCCGAACGCGTCAAAGAGGTGGATCTTGTCGTAGGACGTGTCGAGCCCCGGACCGGTGACCAGCAGTGTGTTCCGTACCCGGCCGCCGTCGCCGGGCGTGAACATGCCAACCACGACGGCGATGTCCAGGTCCCGGGCAATGGCCCGTACCGCTGTGGCCCACGGCCCGTCCAGCGGTTCGGCGATCTCGGCCAGCGGATTGCCGAAGGCGCGCATGGCCGCCTCCGGGAAGACCACCAGCTCCGCGCCGGCCGCCTTTGCCCGCGTGGCGTAGTCTCGGATCAGCCCGAGGTTGGCCGTGAGGTCCGCACCGGTGACGATTTGGGCAACTGCTAGACGCATGGATCTGCTCTTCTCTGTTGTATACCTGATGTATGCGAAAAAGTTCGGGGACGGCGGCGTCCGGCCGGGAGAAGGCGTACGCCTATCTGCGTGAAAACATCCTGACCGACCCGGAGATGCAGGGGCGGTTCCTCAACGAGCAGGAGCTGGCCGCCGAGATCGGGGTCTCGCGCACCCCTGTCCGCGAGGCCCTTTTGCTGCTGGTCTCCGACGGGCTGGTGGAGCTCATCCCGCAGCGCGGCGCCTACGTTCCCCCGGTGACCGGCCGCGAAATCTCGGAACTGATGGAGCTGCGGGGCGTGCTGGAAAGCCACGCCGCCCGCCTGGTCATCGAGCACCGCAGCGTGCCGGCGGACCAGATGCAGGACACCCTCGACCAGCAGTCCAAGCTGCCCGCAAACGAAGGTGCCGACGCTGCGCAGGAGTTCATCCGGCTCGACACCCTCTTCCACCAGCAGCTCATTGACGCCGCGGGCAACGAGCTCATCTCCCGGACCTACAGCAAACTGCATGTCCGGCAGATCGTCGTCGGGGTTTCCGCCCTGTTCCGGACGGGAGGCCGGCGCGAGCAGGTCTGCTCCGAACACCAGGACATCCTCGACGCCCTGGTGTCCGGAGACGCGGCGAAGGCGCAGGAGGCCATCGACCATCACCTGGCCGTCACCCGCGACATCCTCCTCCGCACCTGACCCCGCCCTATGGAGTTTTTGTCCAGCTATCGCGACTTCCGGGGCCTTTAGCGGCCGATATCTGGACAAAAACTCGAAATCAGACCGCGCCGGACTGCTGGCGTGCCGAGGCGGAGCCTTCCAGCAGCAGCCGGTAGTCCAGGTCCTCGATGGCGTCGTTGTCCCGGCCGAGGGCCAGCCCCAGCACGGTGACCGCCGCGGCCACGGCCACGTAGATGGCCACCGGAATCCAGGTCTTGAACTCGGCGAGCAGCACCGTGAACAGCAGGGGCGCGATGGCGCCGCCGATGACTCCCGCGAAGGTGTACGCCAGCGAGCTGCCGGTGGACCGGAGGCGGGGGGAGAACTGCTCCACGATGAAGGCGGCCTGCGGACCGTACATGAAGGAGTGCGCGGCCAGGCCGAGGACGATGCCCACGATAAGCATCGGCTGGTTGTTTCCGCCCAGGACGCCGAAGAAGATGAACGTCCACACCGCGCCCACCACAGCGCCGACGCCGTAGACCAGGCGGCGGTTGAAGCGGTCGGAGACGGCGCCTGCCAGGGGGATCATGACCAGCTGGAACGCGGATCCGATCAGGACCGCGGTGAGCACCTGGTTGCGCTCGTAGCCGAGGGCCTGGATGCCGTAGGTGAGCGTGAAGACGGTGAAGAGGGCATACAGGACGTCCGGTCCCACCCGGCACAGGATGGCGGCGATCAGCGGGCGGAGTTCCTTGCGGAAGACCTCGCGGACGGGGGCATGCGGCTGTTCGCCGTGGGCCTCGATCGCCTTGAAGATGGGGGTGTCCTCCAGCTTCAGCCGGATCCAGAGGCCGAAACCGACCAGCACTGCCGAGACCAGGAACGCGATGCGCCAGCCGAAGCTGAGGAACTGCTCCTCGGTGAGCGCGACGGTCAGGACGGCGAGGGCGCCGTTGGCCAGCAGGTTGCCGGCGGGCGGGCCCACCTGGGCCGCGGAGGCCCAGAAGCCGCGGCGGTGCGGATCGCCGTATTCGCTGGAGAGCAGGACGGCACCGCCCCATTCGCCGCCGACGCCCACACCCTGTGCGAACCGTAGCAGGACCAGGAGGATTCCGGCCATGGCGCCGATGTTGGCGTAGCCGGGCAACACGCCGATGAGTACCGTGGCGACGCCGATGATCATCAGTGTGGTCACCAGGACCTTCTTGCGGCCGATTCGGTCGCCGAGCCGGCCGAAGATGATCCCGCCCACCGGGCGGGAAACATAGCCGACGGCGTAGGTGGAGAAGGCGAGGATGGTCCCGGTCAGCGGATCGGTCGCCGGGAAGAAAACGACAGGAAATACGACGGCGGCCGCCGCCGAGTAGACGGCGAAGTCGTACCACTCGAGGGCGGTGCCGGTGAGGCTGGCGGCAAAGGCCTTGTACAGGCCCTTGGGGTGAACTGTCGGGTGCGGGGTGGCGTGCGGGTGCGGCGCGGTGCCGGGATCCGGAACTGGAGCGTTGGCCATGGTCTTGTCCTCCACGAGGTTTTTCGAGTGACGCCTGTCACGCTGGCGTTAAATGTATACATTACGCATACTGGATGTACATTGGCGACCGTTTCCGGTTTCCGGTTTGTAAAAATTTCTGCAGCAGCAAATGCAAAGGATGGATCCACGATGACGACTCTGAGCTTCGAACTACCGGACGGCCGCACGCAGGATGTGGAGGTCAGGCACCTCCTGAATGCCGGCTACGCGGGGCGTGAGCAGGATGAAGTCCAGGCCCATATCGCTGAGCTCGCTGAACTTGGCGTTCCGGGCCCGGCCACTACTCCCGCCCTGTATCCAGTGTCCCCCTATCTGGCCCAGCAGGTATCGGAAGTCCGGGTGCAGCATGAACGCACTTCCGGGGAGGCCGAATGGGCCCTTGTCATCACCGCGGATGGGGTGCTGCTCACCGTCGCCTGCGACCACACGGACCGTGCCCTCGAGGTGCACGGTGTGGCCTGGAGCAAGAACGCGAGCCCGGACGTTCTGGGCCGCAAGGCCTGGCGGCTCGATGATGTCCGGAACCACCTGGACCAGATCACCCTCAAGGCCTGGGTGGGGGAGGGCGACACCCCCGACACCCTCATCCAGGACAGCTCGCTCGAAGCCCTGCTGACGCCGGACTACTGGCTGGACGTCCTCACAGAACGCGGCCTCAACGCCCCCGGGACGGTACTCATCTCCGGCACCGTGGCCATGACCGGCGGCGTGAACCAGTTCGCCCGCAGCTGGAAGGTGGAGATGGCCGATCCCGTGACCGGCGCCTCCGTGGATGTCCAGTACGTCGTGGAACAGATGGCCGAGCCTATCGGCTGACGGCAGCCGTCCTCTTCTTCCGCACTGTCAGGTAAAGCCGGTGGGCGGTGACCACGAGGGCCAGCCAGGCCGCGCCGAGCGCCCAGGCAGCGAGCACATCGGTGAGCCAGTGGTGGCCCAGATACACCCTGCTCAGGCCCATGGCCGCGGCGAAAAACGCGGCGGCCGCGCCGGTGAGGATGCGGCTGCGGGCCGTCTTCAGACGCAGGATGATCAGGTAGGCGACGATTCCCGCGATCACCACCGCATTCAGGGAATGGCCGCTGGGAAACGAAGCCGAGTGTTCGTACGGCGGAACGGCGTCGCTGAGGTCGGGGCGGGTGCGGCCGATCAGCCGCTTCCCCGCGATGGTCATCAGCAGGGAGCCCAGGCCGGCCGTGACGATCAAAATGACGGGCGTCCATGACCGCCGCCGGTAGGCAAGCGCGCCCATGACGGTCAGGGCGAGGATCGGCATGCCGATGGTGCCGCCCACGTCGGTGAAGGCGGTGATCGCCACGTCAAGGCCGGGGGAGCGCAGGCTCTTGCCGGCCGCGAGGACCGGATGGTCGAGGCCGGCCACACCGTCGGCCCGGACCACCGACTCATACACCTCGGCGAAGGCGGCGGTGAGCACCGCGGCAACGACCGCCCCCAGCATCAGGGTCAGGATCAAAGCGCCGTGCGGGCCCAGGACCTGGCTGATCCGCTGGGCGGCGCCGACCAGGAGGCGGCCGAACCGGCTCTGCCAGCGGGTGAGGTCCTTGCCGCCGACGGACGTGTCCTGGCGCAGTTCGCCGGGCACGCCTGTTTGCGGGGTTCCCTGCTTGTCGGTCAGCGGCCCGCCGGGCAATGGCGTGTCGGCCAGTGGCCAGTCCGTCAATGGCTTCTCAGTCAACGGTTCGTCAGGCAATCCGGGGTCCTGTCTCTCGTCGTTCGCAGCCGAACTCAGCAGCAAGGCATTTAGTAAGCAACCTTACTGGTTGTGTCGCGCAGCCGTCCATGGGAACAGGGGCGGGGGAACAGAAAAGCGGACGACGGCGGGAACCCCCGCCGTCGTCCGCTTGACTTGGCCGCTGCGGCGGCAGAGATCAGGCGCTCAGTTCGTCCGGACTGTGGTGGGCGTTGCCGGACATGGCGCGGGCGCGGCCGGCCTTGGCCCGGTACGAGGAGAGGAAGGTGGCGATGCGCCGCACGGCCTCGCGGATGTCGTCCACCGCGGGCAGGATGACGAACCGGAAGTGGTCCGTGGCGTGCCAGTGGAACGCCGTCCCGTGCGAGACCAGGATTTTCTGGTCCTGCAGCAGGTCCAGGACAAACTGCTCGTCGTCCACGAACGGGTACATCTCCGGATCCAGCTTCGGGAACAGGTACATCGCACCGGCGGCCGGAACACAGCTCACGCCGGGAATTTCGTTGAGCAGCCGGCAGGCGAGGTCGCGCTGTTCCCGCAGCCGGCCGCCGGGCCGGATCAGGTCGGTGATGCTCTGGTAGCCGCCCAGCGAGGTCTGGATCGCGTGCTGCGCGGGAACGTTCGGGCAGAGCCGGAGCGAGGCCAGCAGCTCCAGCGACTCCCGGTACGCGGCGGTGGCCCAGCGCGGACCGCAGACCGCCACCCAGCCGGCCCGGTAGCCCGGCATCCGGTAGGCCTTGGACAGGCCGGAGAAGGTCAGGACCGGAATGTCCCGGGCCACGGAGGCGGTGTGGATGTGGACGTTGTCGTCGAACAGGATCTTCTCGTAGATCTCGTCGGAAAACAGCACCAGGTCATGGCGCCGGGCCAGATCGGCGAACCCCTCCAGGATGTGCCGGGGATAGACGGCGCCGGTCGGGTTGTTGGGGTTGATGAGCACGATGGCCCGCGTGCGGTCCGTGATCTTTGCCTCGACGTCGGCCATGTCCGGCCACCAGTTGTTCTCCTCATCGCACACGTAGTGCACGGCGGTGCCGCCGCAGAGGACGGTGGCCGCCGTCCACAGCGGATAGTCCGGGGACGGGATGAGGACCTCGTCGCCGTCCTCCAGGAAGGCCTGCAGCGTCATGGAAATGAGCTCGCTGACGCCGTTGCCGATGAAGATGTCCTCGACGCCGATCTCCATCAGGCCCTTGGTCTGGTAGTACTGCGAAATGGCCGTCCGGGCGGAGAAGATGCCCTTCGAGTCGCTGTAGCCCTGCGCCTCGCGCAGGTGGTGGATCATGTCCACTACGATGGACTCCGGCGCGTGCAGGCCGAACGGCGCCGGATCCCCAAGGTTCATGCGCAGAATGCTGTGGCCTTCCGACTCCATTTTCTTCGCCGCATGCTGCACCGGACCCCTGAGGTCGTACCGGACATCTTGCAATCGGCTGGAATTCTGCATGGCGCGCATGAGGCATGTTTTCACAGCTGCGCCGCTCCGGACAATGTGAAGAACAGGCCCGGGCGGACGACGGCGGGACCTCCCGCCGTCGTCCGCCACCGTCCGGCAGTGTCAGAGTTCCGGGACGCACTCCCCGCCACCCAGAATGGCCAGGCCGGCGAGGTCGCCTGCGGCGAACTCGGTGACGTCGGCGCCCTCCGGGTTCATCAGCTGGGTGGGGTCGTTGACGTGGTCCAGCCCCAGGACGTGGGCGAGCTCGTGCATGATGACGGCACGGGCGTAGCGGCGTCCGTCCGGCCATTGCAGAATGTCGGCGAAATCGGGGGCGTCGAGTGCCACCTGCCCCGCCACCAAGACGTATGGCTGGCCCTCCACGTACGCGTACCCGCTGCCGCCCAGTCCGTCGACATCCCCGGCGAGGTCAGGACTCTCGGCAGGGTTGGACCAGGCAATCAGAACGGGCGCCCACCTCTTGCCGTACCGGTCAGGCTGGTACATCTCGCGCTCGTCGCTGGGAGCCTCCGACGTGGGGCCGTCATAAACGAAGCGCAGCCCGGTGGCGGCCGAAACCTTGGCGACCGCCTCCTGGATCATCTGGTCGGCGCCGGGCGGGGCGTCGTCCTGGCGGACCACGTAGTGCACCGGCCGGCAGGGATCGTAGGCGGCGAACGGCTGGCCGGGGTCGGGCGATTCCTGCAGGGCGTACGCCTTTGATCCTGTGCTGGCAGGCGGCTGTCCCAGCGGTGCATCGGCGGCCTCGAACCCGGGCGGCGGCACCGGCGCCCCGGGGAGGTACGGGAGAACTGCGGGCAGCACGAAGCGTTCGAACACCATCGGTAGGGAGGAGAGGCCCACGAGCAGGGCGATGCCCGCGCCGATGGCCCACTTCCTGCCGTGGCCGGGCCTGCCGAGGCGTGTCCTGCCCGCGCGTCTTCTGCGCCGGCCGTAGGCCTGACCCGGAGGCGGCATGTGGGCGGACGGACCCGAACGCCATGGGGCGGGGTCCTGCAGCGTCCCGAAAGCCTCGTCGATGGCCCATTGCGGAATGCGCCCGCTGGCGGACCGCCGGACGCCCGGCGGCAACCCGTCAGTGGGTGCCGGGGAACCGTTGGGCCCGCGGGAACCGTTGGGCACACCAAAATCTGGCGGCGGCGGGCTCTCCCGCCAGTTGGAATCCGGACGCAACAGTGTCCCCCTGGTTGTTGCATGTCGCCATCACGAGAAATGACTCACCCACAGCATAAGGGCGCAGGCCGACAACGACTGCCATTATTCTCCGGCGGCAGGCATCCGACGCAGGCCGCCGCCGTTGCCGCGGTCGGCGGACCTGACGTAGCTTCGGGGAAGAGATTGCTTGGGAATTGGCGAGAAGGAGTGTTGAGGATGTCCCTGTTCAAAGGACTTGTGAACGGAGCGCTCGCAGGCGCTGCGGGAACCACGGCTCTGAATGCCGTTAGCTACCTGGATATGGCGTGGCGGGGGCGGCCGGCGAGCACGACGCCCAGCGACTCGGTGGAGCGGCTGGCGGAACGGGCAGGCGTGACGATCCCGGGAACCGAGGCCCAGCGCGGAAACCGGGTGGAGGCGCTCGGCCCGCTGCTCGGCATCGCCACAGGCATGGGCCTGGGCGCTGTGCTGGGGGCGGCGGGGTCATTGGGGGTGCGCACCGGGCCCGTCGGGTCGGTTGCAGTGGCCTCGGTGGCGGCCCTGCTCGTCTCGAACGTTCCCATGACCGCCCTCGGCGTGACCGATCCCCGGACCTGGAGCGCCGCGGACTGGGTCAGCGACATCGTGCCGCACGTGGCGTACGGCGCAGTCACGGGGCACCTGCTGGAGCACCTGCCGAAGTAGGTGGCTGCTCCCGAAGATACCGAAACCCTGCAGGAGCCCGAGCACTCCCGGCCGGCCGGCCGGAAGGCGCGCTGGGGCACCCGCTGGGCCACCGTCGTCGCCGTCCTCCAGCGGCTGCTGTACGTGGCCATCACCGCCGCCGTGGGCTGGGCCGTCTACTTCTTCCTGCTCGCCCGGCTGGCCAGGGGACCGGAGCAGGTGTGGGTGTTCCTCCCCGTCTGGCTCATTGCCGCGTACGCCTTCCTGCCCCGCGTCCACAAGATCCTCAGCAGCCTGTACCTGCCGAACTACTTCATCGGGCGTGCCCGCACGGGCGACGGCGTACTGGGCGATCCGGTCAACCTCGCGGTGATCGGTCCGGCGGACGAACTGCGCGCCGCGATGCTCACGGCAGGGTGGATTGAGGCCGATCCCGTCAGCCCGGCCACAGCCTGGAGGACCCTCACGGCAACGCTGCTGGGCCGGAGCTATCCGCAGTCGCCGGTCAGTGCCCTGTACGTCTTCGGCAACAGGCAGGACATGGCGTTCCAGCGCGAAATCGACGGCAACCCGCGCAAGCGGCACCACGTGCGGTTCTGGAAATGCCCGGACGGCTGGATGCTTCCCGGCGGGTTCGCCGTCGACTGGGTGGGAGCCGGAACATACGACAAAAGCGTGGGACTTTCGCTCTTCACGTTCCAGATCACACACAAGATCGCAGACGGCACCGACGAGGAACGCGACTTCATCATCGGCACGCTGAAAACTGCCAACGCGGTGGAATCCGTGCACGTCATCCGGCACTTCTCCTCCGGCTACCACCATCGCAACGGCGGCGGGGACAGCATCCGGACGGACGGGCACCTGCCCATCATCGACCTCCTGCCGCCGCGCCGGCCGGATCCTTCCCGGCCAACTTGACCGGGGAGGAGAACGCAAGAGGACGACGGCGGGACGCACCCGCCGTCGTCCTCTTTCCTTTGGCACAATTTTCCTTACGCGGAAGGGCCGTGGGAATTGGGCAACGGAGGTTAGGGACGGCATGAACAAGGCAATCATCAGGTGCCCCCACTGCGGCCAGGCCAACCGCGTGCCGGCGGCCGCCGCGGGCCGGCCGCGGTGCGGAAAGTGCCGCCGTGACCTGCCCTGGGTGGTGGAGGCGGGCGACGACGACTTCGCTCTCATCGCCGAACAGTCCCGCGTACCGGTCCTGGTGGACTTCTGGGCAACATGGTGCGGACCCTGCCGCATGGTGAGCCCGGTACTGGACCAGCTGGCGCATGAGCGGGCAGGGGAGGTGAAGCTGGTGAAGGTGGACGTGGACAAGGCGCCCGGGCTTTCCGCCCGCTTCGCCATCCAGGCGGTGCCGACGCTGATGGTGATCGTGGACGGGAAGATCGCGGCCCGCCAGGCGGGTGCCGCGCCGGCTCCTGTGCTGGACCGCTGGCTGAGGGAGGCGCTGGCGTGAGTGATGCAGAACTTGCCGCCGCGGACACTTCTGCGGCCGAACTTCTCTGGGCGGAGTATGCCGCCGCCCGCCCTAAGTTTGCCGGGTCCGCGCACCAGGGGTGGCTGTCAGGGCCTGGGACCGTGCGCGTCAGATGGTCCGCGGAGCCTTCGCCAGGTTCTCGGCGAGCTCGGCCGCGTTCTGCCGGACCACGTAGGCCGGGCGGTCGCGCTCGACGCGCCAGCTGTCGGACAGGGGACCGATGTTGACGGTGTCGAAGCCGAACTCGTCGTAGAGCTTCGCCACCAGGTCGCTGGCCTCGGGGTAGTCGCTGGCCGTGGCCAGCGCGCGGCGGTTTTCCGTGCCCGGCGGGGTGCCGTCCGAGGTGATCTGCATGGCCATGATGTGGTTGAAGCCCTTGGCCACCTTGGACTCCGGAAGGTGCTCCTGCAGCAGCCCGGACGTGGTGGCCTCCCCGTTGTCCAGCGCCGGGAAGCGGCCGTCCCGCTCCCAGTAGTAGTTGTTGGTATCGATCACGATCTTTCCGGCCAGCGGCTGAACGGGGATGTCCCGGTAGCTCTTCAGCGGAACCGTGACCACCGCGAAGTCAGCCGCTGCCGCGGCCTCCGCAGCGGTGGCTGCCTTCGCCCGCGGTCCCAGCTCCGCAACGAGCGGTGCCAGCGTTTCCGGCCCCCGCGAATTGCTGATGACCACGTCATAGCCGAGCTCCACAGCCTTGCGTGCGACCTGGCTTCCAATGTGTCCTGCACCGATGATTCCGATTGTTGTCATGTCCGGCGCAACAGCCGTCAGCCCGCAGGTATTTCGCACATTACGCCGGACGACTTACGCCGCGCCGTTGACGTCATGCGCCGAACCATTGACGGCGTGCGAGGGCGGGGCTGCCGGCGGTCCGCGCGTGCCCAAGTAGCGGAAGCCGCGAAAATTCGAGTACCTGATACGGATGACCCCCGGTGCCGTGGCGCATAGGGTTGATTCATTGGGTGGTGGAAAGTGTGCCGGCGCCACCAACAGCCGGCAGACACTGGGCTGGGACGGCCGCCACGGTTGTTGCCGGACCCGCCGGTCCTCCCGGCTGATTCGGCACGTCGGTGACCGCCGGACCAAGTTGGACGCAGAGCTCGCCAGAGCCTCGCCTGACGGCCGGCAGTCATGGTTGAGTACCCGGTCCGGCCTTATGTTGCCGCCCCACCTGCGAGGGCCCCTATGAAGATTTCGAGGTCTGAACTTTCCGTCATCACCGCGGCCGTGAACACGGCACCTGTGAAGGCGGTCCCCGACCAACCTTCCGGCCCGGCCGCAGCCGCCACGGATGCTGCCGCCGTGCGGCCACAAGGCGACGGGGTCCCCGCCCTTCCGGTCCCCGCCGTTCCGGCGCGCGCCGATATAGGCAACTGGCCCGACCCAATGTGAAACCGGCCCACGGTAAACCGGCCCAATGTAGGCTGACCCGATGTATGCCCGGGCAGAACGCACCGCCGGTGGCGGACGACGGCGGGAGGTCCCGCCGTCGTCGTTTTTCCGGGTGTCCGGCTGGTTCCCCGCAACGCTTCGTTGAAGTGTCCGGCACGCGCCGGAATACTGGAACCGGGACAATGTCCGGCGGCAGGGGCGGTGAAACGGTGACGGGTTCAACTGGCGGCGACTTCAGGCGGAAGGTAGAGCGCGCGGCCGAACTCCGTGCCCTCCGGTCCTCCGGCGGGACAGCGGAGGAGGACGCGGAACTGTCCGCCGCGGAGTCCGAACTGCGGGAAAAACGACGGAAGGTCAGCGACGCGGCCCGTGCCGATTACCTGATCCGGGATGCGATGGCGCAGGGAAAGTTCGACAACCTGACATACTCCGGCAAGCCGATTCCCGGGCTCGGCGAGGGCTACGATCCCGACTGGTGGGTCAGGGGCCTCATCCAGCGCGAGCACCTCAGCGGGCTGGGACCAAAAGCGATCCTGCTGCGCACCGAGGACGCGGAGCTGGACGCCAGGCTGGACGCGCAGTACACGGAAAAGCAGGTGCGCGACATCGTCGGGGACTTCAACGCCAGCGTCATCGACGCCCGCCGCCAGCTCCAGGGCGGGCCGCCGGTGGTGACGAAAACCCGTGACCCCGACGTCGAGGTGCAGCGGTGGCGCGAACGGCGGGAGGCGGCGGCCGCGGCTGCGCCCGAACCTGTTCCCGAAGCCAAACCGCCGTGGTGGCGGCGCCTGCGCCACCGCTCCTCCTGAAGCCCCGAGTCCTTAACTCCCACGAGGTGGCACGATAAAGGAATGGTGGCTGTTCTGCTGGGCTGGAACCCGGGCGTAGGCGATACCTGGCCGGGCTATTCGCGGGTGGTGGATGAGCTGGGCGCGGCTGGCGTGCACCGGCGCGCGTGGCCCATCGGGCCGGGGATCGGCACCGGCCCCTCGTCGACGGGAGCGGACGCGTGGCTCCTGCTGCATGGAAAGGCGGGCAGCGGGCTCATTGGCCACGGCGTGATCGCCTCTGCCCCATATTCACTTGCCGGGCCCGATTTGTCAGGCGAACCGGGGACCTTCGTTGACGTGGACTTTGACGTGCTGCTGCCCCTTGGGGACCAGATCCCCCTGGATGTCCTGGCAGCCCGCGCGCCGCTGACGGACTGGCTTGCTGCGGCACCTGCTGGCGGCTGCCGGCTGATTCCGGAGGAACAGGCACGCGCCATCCGCGAGCTCTGGGCTGAGTGCATGCCGGCCGACGAGATGGATCCGGTACTGCCTGTGCCCGGCACCCTGCAGCAGGACGACCTGGTCCGGGTGGGCGTAAACAGGTACGAGCGCAACCCGTACGCCCGGCGCGTCTGCCTGGCGCACCACGGCACCTCGTGCGCCGCCTGCGGGTTTTCCTTCGAAGCCGCCTACGGCCCGGAAGGCGAAGGCTTCATCCACGTCCACCACCTGGTGCCGGCAGCCCAGCTGGGGCCCGGCTACGAGCTGGATCCCGTGGGCGACCTCGTGCCGCTCTGCCCCAACTGCCACGCCATGGCGCACCGGCGCCGCATTCCCTACACCGTGGCCGAACTGCGGGCCATGCGGTCCCGGGCGGGGTACATCAGCGGATCCGTGGTGTCGCAGCAGGAGCTGGACGCCCAGGCCGACGCCCGCCGCATCCTGGGCAGCACCTGAACCGGCCTGGACCGGAACCGGCAGCACCTGAACCGGCAGCACCTGAACCGGCCAGGACCGGAACCTACGGGTACCAGAGCCAGTCCCGGTTGAAGTCGGGATGGTCGCTGTAGGGGACCGCGAGCGCATTGAGGGACAGGGTGGTCCATTCCAGCGCCTGCGGAATCCACTCGGTCTCCTCCCCGAAGGGATCGCTCACAAGCGTGGCCAGCGCCGTCTGCCGGGCAGCCTCGACGATGCCGATCAGGCGCCGCTTGGCTTCGCACTCCAGCAGCAGGCGGCGTTCGTACCACTTGCCCGATTCCGACGTCGTGCGGTCGTCGAGCAGCTTGCGCGCCACGGCCTCATCCTCGGCGATGCGCGCGGACAGGAACTCCACAATGTCCACTGTCTGAGCGTACGCCCGCAACGCCGGCACACGATGCTAGACGGCGGCCCGAAGGTCCGCGGGGATGCTGATGTCTGCCGGGGTGCTGAGGTCCGCGGGGGACAGCGGCAGGTAGTAGGCGGAACGGTAGCGGGTGCGGTCGCCGGTCAGCACCCAGGCCGACCCCTTGCGGACGCGGAAGCGCTTGGTCAGAACCGTCCGGTCGCGTTGGATGAGGTGGGCCAGGATACCGGCCATGACATCCTCGTGCGTGCACAGGACCGTTCCCGTCCCGCGGGCCCTGGCCACGAGTTCCAGTGTGGCCGCCAGGTTGCCGCCGGTCAGGTGCTCCGAGAGCTCCACTTTGAGGGATTCCCGGCGTGCCAGCCCGGCGACGGTTTCGGCACAGCGGACCGACGGCGCCGAAACGATGCGTTCGAACGCAAACATGGCTCCCAGCGAGGCCAGCGACCTTGCCGCCTGCTCGCCGGCCGGTGCCAGCGGCCTGGCGCCTGCTGCGGGGTTCCACCCGTCCCGTTTCGTCATCTCAGCCCCGCGCACCAGCAGCAGCATTTTCTCCCGCTTCGGCGCCGGACGGATGCCCAGCTCCGACTGGAGCCGGCTGCCCAGGGCGATGATGGCGGGCCTGTCCCGCGGTTCTGTCACCGCGCGCAAGGCGTCGGGCAGCGAAAGCCACCTGACGGCGTCGACCTCGTCATTCGGGGTGAAGCGGCCTGACCCCGCCGCGGCAGCCCAGTAGCGGATGGTCTTGATCCTGCGTTTGCTGTCCTCGTAGCTGATGCTTGGCAGTTCCGCGCCCACGCGGCAGCGCAGGCCCGTTTCCTCCCGCACCTCGCGTTCCGCGCATTCCCGGCCGGTTTCACCGGGGTCCGCCTTGCCCTTGGGGATGGACCAGTCGCCGTGGGCCGGCCGGTGGATCAGGAGCACTTCGAGGGAGCCGTTGTTTCCGATCCGCCAGGGCAGTGCACCGTACGTCGGGGGCTTCGTCCTGCTCATGCGCTCGTCTCCGTCTGAAGGCTGCCGTTTCCGGCAGGAAGCAGGTTCTCGGCCGGAACCAGGTTCTCGGCAGTGACCAGGGTGAGGACAGGTGCGTCCTTGGCATGCTGCAGGCTGTCCAGCCGGCTGTAGAGGCCGCCGGACGCGGCGAGTTCGCCGTGCCTGCCGCTTTCCACGATCCGGCCCTTGTCCAGCACATAAATCCGGTCGGCCCGTTTGAGGGTTGAGAGCCGGTGCGCGATGACGATCACCGTGCGCCCGGCCATAAGCCGCTCGAGGCCCCGCATGACGTACTGCTCCGAGATGGCGTCCAGGCCCGACGTCGGCTCATCGAGGATGACGATGGGGGTATCCCGGACCAGCGCGCGGGCGATGGCGATCCGCTGGCGCTGGCCGCCGGAGAGCGTAACGCCGCGCTCGGCCACCAGGGTGTCGTATCCCAGGGGCAGGGCGCGGACGAACTCGTCCACGTGGGCTGCCTCGGCCGCGGCCAGGACCTGCCCGCGGGTGACGCCCTCCGAGCCGTAGGCGATGTTGTCGTAGATGGTCCCGCGGAACAGGATGGATTCCTGCAGCACCATGGAGACCTGCCTGCGCACGGTGGCCACCTGCAGCTCCCGCACGTCGATGCCGTCAAGCAGAACTTCCCCCTCCGCCGCATCGTAGAGCCGTGGAATCAGGCTGACGACAGACGACTTGCCCGCTCCCGTTGGGCCGGTGATCGCCACGACGCTGCCGGGCTCCACCTTGAGGTCGATCCCGTGCAGTACGTGCCGGTCGCCCTGGTAGCCGAAGCTCACCGAGCGCAGCTCCACAGCGCCGGCCAGCCGCGGCGCAGGCCGGGCACCGGGCAGGTCCGAGATGGCAGGTGCGGTGTCCAGGATTTCCTGAATGCGCTCGGCGCTGGCCTGGCCGCGGCTGATGACGGTGGTGAGCTTGGCCAGCGACTTCATGGGGGAGTACAGGGCCTTGAGGTAGGCGAGGAAGACCAGCAGCAGCCCCAGCGTCAGGGACCCGTCCAGCACCCGCTGGGCGCCGATCCAGAGGACCAGCACCGTCCCCAGGGTCGCGATGATGTCAACCAGCGGCGAGAACATGGACTGCAGCCGGATGACCCTCAGCCCGGCGTCACGCCGGCCGTCGTTCCGCGTCCGGAAGTCCTCCTCGTGGCGCGCCTCGCTTGTGTAGGTCTGCATCACCCGGACCGAGGCGAACGTCTCCGACATCGCCGCCGCGATGTCGCTGTCCCTGCTGCGGGCCTCCTTCGACGCGCCCTTGATGCGGCGCCGGTAGAAGAGCACCGTGATGAACAGCAGCGGCGAGACCGCCAGGCCGATCACTGCAAAGGTCGGGTCGATCAGCACGCAGATGGTGATCACGAAGCCGAGGATGAAGATGTTGGGCAGCAGCACCGACAGGATGGACACCATGAGGGCGCGCACGTAGTCGACGTCCGTGGTGGTGCGGGTGACCAGGTCGCCCAGCCGCTGCTTGTCGTGGAAGGCCAGCGACAGCCGCTGCAAATGGGTGAAGACTTCGGCCCGGATCGTGGCCATTGCCCTCTCACCGACGCCGTTGAGCAGGCGGGTGCCGAGGTAGTCCGCCCCCGCATTCAGCACCGTCATCGCGAGCAGCGCCGAGGCGGCGAGCAGGAGCAGCTGGAGCTGGCTCAGGCCGGCCAGTCCGAGGAAGGCGGGCATCTCATGGAGCTTGGAGCTGCCCGTCGGCTGCAGCACGTCGTCGACGATGACCTTCATGGGCCACGGCAGGGCCACTTCCATGGCGGCGACAAAAACCACCAGGAGGGCACCGCCTGCCAGCGCCCAGACATGTGGGGCTATCGCCCCGCGGAACCGCCAAAAGGTTTGAAACATCTCTCCCCCTAGGAACCCGGCGGTCGCGGGCATCGCCCGAACGCTGCGCGTTGGGCGATGCTCTGAGACCGTCCAGGGATAATCCCTGGTCCAGACCACTATTTCCCAACGAGCTTTGGGAAAACCCTGCCGGAGCTTGGGGAAAACTTGCTGGCGGGATGGAGTCCGACGGCGGTTGCACCGTTTGGGGGGCTTACAACCGGGCTGTCACGGACTACCGTTTGCAAGTAGAGGCAATTTCCAGCCCGACGGCAGCAAAGGAGTGGCCATGGGTGACGTGTGGATCCGCACGATCAACCATGGACTGGTGCGGGCCGACAGGGTCACGGAGATTGCCGCATCCCGCGGATCGGTCCACGAGGAACGCGGGTATTCGATCAAGGCCGTGGCCGAGGGCAAGGCCTACATTCTGATCGACAACAGCGACCTTGAGGGCACCTCGAACGCACGGTTCGGGCATGCCGGCCGTATGCAGGCGGCACTGCTGCTCGCCGTGGATGAGGCCAGCACGGCCGCCATGCCGATGGTGATCAGTTATGAACAGGCCGGGGAACGCTGGGTCCTCACCCCGGCCGCGGACTTTGCGGGTGAATCGGTGCCGGCCGTGCCGATGGCATCGGGGGATCATCACCTGCCCGCTGGCTGAGGTACGGCCCGTCCTCCTAGCCTGCCACCGCGCTGGCATCCTCCGGGCCCACGAAGTCGCAGGAGCCCGGGTGGCGTTCGGGCAGGATGCAGGTCCGGCCGGTGGCCAGGTGGACATTGCCGCAATGGCCGGCCAAGGCCACGTCTTCGCGGACATGGAAGCTTCTGAGATCGGGCCGTTCCGTGCTGCCGGCCGGAAGAACGGAGGGTGGGCCGTCGGCTACTGGCTTGCTGTCGTCGTCGAATTGGTTCATGTCTGGTGAGCTCCTCGTCGAGTGGCTGCCCCCAAATTTGCAAGGCCAGTCGTGCGGATCCTAGGCCTCCAGTCTCCCGGAGCGGGATTAACGGCGGGTTACGGGGCTGTTAGGTCCGTTTGGCGATCCTGTCCCGGGCTACCCGAGCAGGTCGTCCACGTAGCACCACCGCCAGTCCTCACCCGGTTCGATGCTGCGCATGACCGGGTGACCAGTCGACTGGAAATGCCGGGAGGCATGGGTGGCAGGCGAGGAATCGCAGCAGGCCACGTTGCCGCACTCCAGGCACATCCGCAGGTGGACGGTGGTGGTCCCTTCGCGGAGGCAGGCGTCACAGCGTGCATCGCCGGGAACTTCGGGTTCGCGGGCTGCCTCCAGGTGCTCGCACTCGCCGCCCGGCCTGGAGACGGCGCGGGAGCCGGTAACATCGGCCTCCTCGATGACGGCGTCCAGCATCGACTCTTCGACGTCGAGCCGCTCCAGGACGCTGCTGAGGACCTCGTGCGGGTAGTTCCCGCCGCTCCTGAGTTCGAGGACTTTCGCCCGCTCCGCCTCAAGCATGGCCAGCCGGAGTTGGGCATAGCGCTGGCTGGGGGTGGCGGCTTCCGCCGTCGGCCTCCCAAGGCGCTCCCATGCCGCCAGCCCGCGCTCCTGCGTCCTCCGCTTGAGCATGGCCACCACCTCCGGCGGGTCGTCATCCGTCTGCAGCTGGTGCAGCCGCTCCACCCCCGCTGCTGTGGCCTGCTGCGTCAGGTCCGCCTGGGCCAGCGCGTCCTCGCCCGGATCGGGACCCTCTACGCGGAGCAGCCGGACCAGGGCGGGCAGCGTGAACCCCTGCAGCGCCAGGGTCCCGCCCACCACCACCAGCGCCGCCAGGATCAGGACCGTGCGGTGCTCCAGCTCCTCGGGCAGGGTGAGGGCCGCGGCGAGCGTGACCACCCCGCGCATGCCGGCCCACGAGATGATGGCGGGGTACTGCCAGGGCGGAGCCGGGTCCTTACGGGCCACGGCCGGGATGAGCCTGGGCAGGTAGGTGGCCGGAAAAACCCAGACAGGCCGGAGCAGGAGCACGGACAGCAGGATCACCGCACACCCGGCCCAGATCCTGGCGGCGCCCAGGGAGTCATCCTGGACGCCGTCGATGATGGTCCGGACCTGCAGCCCGATGAGGAGGAACACCGAGTTTTCCAGCAGGAACTGCACCGTCTCCCAGTTGCTCCGCTGGCTCTGCCGGGCGGCCCCGCTGGGCATGGAGGGCGCCTTGGTTCCCATGATCAGGCCCGTGACCACCACGGCCAGGACGCCGGACGCGTGGATTGCCTCCGCCGGCAGGTAGGCCACGAAGGGTGCCATCAGCGACGTCGAGGTATTGATGGCAACGTTGCGGATCCGCAGGCGCAGTTGGGTCAGGACGTAGGCCGCGGCGAGCCCCACCACCAGGCCGCCGCCCGCAGCGAGCAGGAAGTCGGCACCGATCTCCAGCGCGGACACGCTTCCTGCGATGGCCGCGACGGCTGCGCGCAGGCAAACCAGGGCGGTTGCGTCGTTGACCAGCGACTCGCCTTCCAGGATGCTGACTATCCGGCGTGGCATCCCCACCTTCCGTGCAATGGCCGTCGCGGCCACCGCATCCGGAGGTGCCACCACGGCAGCCAGGGCTATGGCCGCGGCAAGCGGTATCTCAGGGAACAGCCACCAGACCACCAGTCCGACGGCGGCGGTGCCGAAGATGACGTAGCCCACCGAGAGCAGCCCGATGGCCCTTTTGTTGGAGTGGAAGTCGTAAAGCGACGTCTGCAGGGCCGCGGCATACAGCAGCGGCGGCAGCAGCCCTACGAGGACCAGCTCAGGGTTGAGGTCGACCCGGGGGATGAACGGGAGGAAGGAGCCGGCCACTCCGGCGAGTACCAGGAGCAGCGGGACCGATATATCAAGCTTCCGGCCAAGGGCGCTAACCGCGCAGACCACGGCGGCGAGCGCCAACAACCCCAGGGCAACGTCCATGCGGCTATTTTCTCAAGTGTCCCGGACCGCGTGACTGCACCGGACCGCCCGACGGCGGGCAGCGCCGTCGGACGAAATCACGACGCAGGTCAGGACGTGGTTCCGCCGACGTCGTCAGCGCCCTCGGCCGGATCCTGCGAATGCATGCGGATGTCGGTGGGGTCGGCCGTTTCATCGCCTTCGGCGGGGGCTTCGCTGTGGATGCGCTGCAGCATCTCCGGATTTTCGCTCATGACTGCCGCTCCTCTGTTGCGGTTGTGTGCTGGTGGCCATCGCTTAGGTTCATCTAGCTACCGCACCGGCAGGGCTGTCAAGAACCGGCTCCGCGCTGCCTCACCGGGGGAGCGTCAGCCGGCTGGCTTAAGGGCAGTACGCCATGCGGCAGCCGCCCTGGCCGCCCCGAGTGTCCAGGTTGCGGTGCCGGAGACGCCGGCCGCTGGCTGCGCCCTGTCAGCCAGTGCCGCGATCTGGCCGCCTGCGGCCTGCCAGCGCTCTGTCCAGCCGGCGGGGGCGGTGATGGCCGGGGCGGCGGCGTCCACGCCGACCCCGCCGATCAGCATTGCGCCGTTACTGGCAGTAGTGACGCTCGGGACAGTAATACTCGTGGCGGAGTAGCTTGTGTCTACGGCAGTGGCAACAGTGCTGTCCACCGGTGTCGCGGTGTTGACGCCGCGGTAGGCAGTCATCCCGGCGCCCCACTTCACCGCCGTGCTCAGGGTCCAGCGATAGCTTGCCGGATCGCTGGACGTCACAGCGTGCCAGTATGCGAATACGCGTGCGCCGGAGGTGGATGAGCTATTGATGGACAGGGCGCTGACCATGGGAGTCCAGCCTGCCGGCGCGGACGCCATGCTGGGGTTCAAGTCCGCCGTGATGGACGCGACCAGCACGTCACCGGCCGAGGTTCCGGCCGGTGCTGCCAGCGTGACGGCGGATGCTGCGGTTGCTGAAAATGCGCTGCTCGAGCTCCGGACGCTTATCCCAGTCGGCGCCGTGGCCGGTGCAACTGTAACCGTCGAGGTGGTGGACGCGGACCCCCCGCTGTTGGAGACCGTTAGCTTCACGGCGTAATTTCCGGCGTCGGAATAGATGTGGCTGGGGTTCTGGAGTGTTGACGTAGCTCCGTCGCCGAAGGTCCAGGCCCATGACGTCGGGGCGGCAGTGGAATTATCGGTGAAGTTCACCGTCAGCGGTGCCGTGCCTGAGCCCGGGGTGGCAGTGAAGGCCGCAACGGGGGGTACAACCGGAGCCAGGCTCCTGTCGGCGAACCAGTAGCGCTTAGCCACGTTGTCGCTCGCCATGACCACCAGGCCCGTTACGCTGTCCACACCCTGCTTTGTGGTGGTCACGTTGTTCATGTTCGCTGAGCCGGCGTCCTGGATCACAGGCGTTCCGCGCCCCGGTGCAAAGACCGGATTGTCCATGGACGCGGTTTTCTCGTAGATACTCCCTGCCACTCCGGAAAAGGCGCAGCCGCTGACCGAGGTGGAGGGTGCGGTGTGGAATGCGTGGACCTGGTTGTTTTGGGTGTCCAGCAGGATCTGGGGACGCGAGACGCAGTCACCGGTCGTGGAAATGACCGATTGGGAGAAGGACCCCGTGCCGGGTTTGAACACGAGCAGCAGCAACTGCGGCAGGTTTGGGTCGGAGGAAGAATCATTGAGGCTGGTCTTGACCGCGGCAAACACCCGGCCGGCATTGTCGGACAGCAGTGCCTTGAGGTTCAGATGATCATCGGGCAGGCCTGGTCCGCGGATGGCCGGCTGGACGTTCCAGGATGAGGAAGCCTCGGGGGCGGTCCGGTCGTTGCGGGTTGCCCAGTACACCGTTCCGTCGAGGTGGTCGCTCCACATCACGCCAATCTTGTTGTTTCCATAGGCCACGACGGCCGAGATGTCATCAGGAGCAGGGTGGGCGTCGGGAGCTGGTATCACGAAGGGCTGGGCCCAGCTGGAACCCCCCGGCACAGAATAATTGACGTAGACCGTGTTCGTGTAGCCCGTTGACGAGCTGCCGGAGACTTGCGTCCAGGTCGCCCAGATCGCCCCGGTCGAATCCTGGTCGATTGTCATGGACTCGCTGCTGCGGTCGGAGATGACGGACGGGAAACCGATGTCCAGGGTGTACGTTCCATTGGCGTAGCTGTAGCGGTACAGCTTGGCCGGTTGGCCTGACTCCGACGGCACGGTCGCGTTGTCGCCGGAGACAGTGACGACGTGGGACGCGATGTAAAGATGCGTTCCGTCCCACAAGGTGTCCGCCAACGTGGTGTTGCGGCTGTCATTGAGCAGGCCGGTGTCGACCCAGGTCTTTGTGCCCCTGTCCAGGCGGTAGATATGCCACCCGCTGCCTGTTGTCCACATGTCCGCCCACCAGGAGCCGTCGTTCCACCAGAGTTTGCTCTGCGGCTTATCCGACGTCGGCGGGTTGCTCACCCCCGAGTAACTGATGCTTTGGAAGCCGTAACTGCTCTCGGCCGCTGCACCACCGGGTATCCCCAGCATGCTGCCGGACGTGATGAGAGCCAGGACGAGGAACTGTCCAAACCTGCCGGCAATATTATTCTTCTCCATCGCCGATTTCTTCCTAGCGTTCGGGTTTGCGTTCGAATGAATTAGGCACAAAGCCCCGGATGGTAGAGCGAAGTCTCGGTTTGCTTCACCATCATTAAATCGAGCGCCCCGGATGTCCGATTATATTCATTTTTCCGGCATTTGGAAGGAGGTTGCCCCATCATTGCCCTCGCTGCCTGACGGAAAACAAGTAGTGTCCGCCTGAAAGCAGGAAAGTAAGTAGTCGGTCTGGTGGGAAGACGAGTAGCTGCTACTCGCGACGATGGATTGAGGACGCCCTAGGCTATTCTGCACGGCATACCCAGCCGCAGTGCGAATCAGGGGAGAAGGCCTGGCCAACACCGGTCCAGTGCCAGATTTATGTGTTTGCAAGCTTCAAGGGTCTCGCTCAAATATCCATTAACAATTCCGTATCGTCCTTAGGATTCTGAACTGGTCAGGAATGGCACGGTGCCATAACCCACGCCGGCTCCGGATCGTGATTGTTATGAAGTGGTGAGACTCGTGGCGTTTTTACCTCAACCTTCCATAATTCTGCCTGAAACGGATACATTCACCGTGAAGGCTTCTGTCAGGGCCATGATTAATGCACCCGTGCAAATATCGGGAAGAAAATGAAATGGCCGAGCAGGACAGGGAACTTCTTCCCGCCGCAAAAAATTTTGTTTTGGAACTTGTCCAGGCCATGCCGAGCCATGTGAAGCCCAAATGGCAGGGGGCCAGATGGATCGGCGCGATTGACATCGACTGCCTCTTAGGCCATGCAGTCCTCAAACTGCGAAACTCCGAAGGTTACTCCCGGGCGCGATTGCTCGTTCGGGAAGGACTCTCCGTGCGGGGCTTTGTCGACGTCCAGGCCCGCGGCGGAATCTTAGACCGGCGGGCGCTTGAGGCTGCGGCGGCCTCACTTCCTGCGGCGGAGCCCGTACCCGATAGCGCACCGACGCCCGCCATCACGGTGGTCATCTGCACCAGGGACCGGGCAGAGATGCTGCGTGAATCGCTCAGCGCGGTTTTACGCCTGGACTACCCAACGTTTGACGTCGTGGTGGTGGACAACGCACCGACAGACAGCGCCACCAGTGATCTGGTGCGGGTCGTTTTTCCAGACCCGCGGGTACGCCTTGTCACCGAGCCGGTTCCCGGGTTGTCCCACGCGCGCAACGCGGGGCTTCGCCATTCGCAGTCGGAAATTGTCGCGTACACCGACGACGACGTCGTGGTCGACAAATGGTGGCTGCGGGAGCTCGCAGCCGGCTTTGCGCGGGCCGGTGACGTGAAGTGTGTCACGGGCCTTGTTCCCGCCGGCGAAATGCGTTCAGAGGCCCAGGGGTATTTCGAGGACAGGGTCAGCTGGTCCAAGCGCCTGTCACCAAGGGTATATTCGCTCGCAGAACCGCCCGTTGACCTGCCAACCTTCCCGTTTTGTGTCGGTGCTTTCGGTACCGGCGCAAATTTCGCTGTTGATCGCTGCGCTGCACTGGCCTTGGGCGCCTTTGACACGTCACTGGGCGTCGGAACCCGCACAGGCGGCGGCGAGGACATCGATATGTTTACGCGGGTGATCCTGGGCGGGCACTCGCTTGTGTTCCAGCCTTCAGCGATCGTCTGGCACCGCCACCGCGACGACCTGGCGGCACTGCGCACCCAGGCCAAGGGTTACGGCAACGGCTTAGGTGCCTGGATCACCAAAATTCTGCTCAACCCGCGCACGGCAAGACTGGCACTCGCCCGGAGCCCGCGGGCAGTCCGCGGCTTTTGGCGGAACGCCCGGCGTCCTTCCTCCGGCGACACGCCGGAGCGTGACCTGCTGCTTGATTCATGGGGTCCACGAATTGCCATGGCGCTTTGGCTGGAAGTGCTTTGGGTTGCCATCGGGCCCATAAATTACCTGCTGCAACGCAGGTCGGGGGAGGACGCGGACGAATGAATGGCCTCGTCCTCCTGGCGCCGTCCCCGGAGCCGGCCGAGCCCTGGCCAGAAAGGTGGCATGCCAGATGAGCAGTTTCGGACAGCTTGATGTCGCCGCGCCACCACCGCTGCTGCAGAGCGGATCGAAGTGGGCGGTGCGTAGCCCGTTGGAATCTTCCCTCGCCCTCTACGGCCTGGTGGCTGCTGCCGCCATCCTGCTTGACGCCGGCGGCCCGGCTGCCGCCCCCTTCAAGTTCGGCGCGTGCCTTATTTTGCCCGGGTGGTCCCTCATGCGTCAGCTTGCAAAGGCCGACCCTGTGGCCCGGCTGGTCTGGACGCTGGTTTCCAGCGCGGCGTTGTACAGCGTCTTGGCCGTGTCGCTTGTATGGTCACAGTTTTGGTACCCCCGTCCGATAGCCGCGGCCACACTGGTGCTTGCGTCCGCCGCCGTTGTGCTCGTGCCGGCAGGTTACGTGAGGCGGCCGTTGCCTTCTGCCAGACGCCCGGCCCTAAGTGCCCGCCCAACCTTCGGGGGCCTGCTTCCGTGGTTCATGGTGGTGGTGGGAATGGTGCTCTGGGTCATCGGCCTGGCGGGCACCAGTGACGGGCAGCTGGGCGACCTGGGCCTGCTGCCGGCGCTGGGACCGGCCTGGTATGTCGCCGTAGCCCTTGTGTCTGCACAGTGCATCCGGGGGGTCGTGGCACGCAGGGTCGCTTCACCCTGGCTCATGAGCGTCTCAATGACGGGACTGGTCCTAATCCTGTACGCGTCGGCCAGTCTGCTCTCCAGCGTCCCCCGGCTACCTTGGACCTACAAGCACATCGCGGTGACGGATTTCATCGCCGTTACAGGACGGGTGGATCCGTCGGTCGACATTTACAACCGGTGGCCCGGCTTCTTCGCCCTCAGTGCGTTCACCGGCGAAGCAGTCGGGCTGCCGGACGCCATTGACTACGCGCCCTGGGCCGAACTCGGCTTTGCCCTCATCGATGTTGTGGTTGTCCTGGCCATCGCCAGGACAATCACGCGGAACCCCCGCCTCCACTGGACCGCCACGCTCGTGTTTACCCTGGGCAATTGGGTCAATCAGAACTATTACTCCCCGCAGGCCATCTCGTTCACGTTGTATCTGACCGTGTGCCTCGCCGCACTGACCTTTCTCCGGGGCACCCGTGTCCGGTGGGTGACTTTCATCGAGGAGAGGCTCAGGAAACGGCGGCATCACCCGGACCTGGAGGAGCCGGCGGCGCCTGTTGGCCGGGCGCTCCGCAATGCGGCAATCGCGGGAATCCTGGTCCTCCAGGCGGTGATCGTCGTGAGCCACCAGCTGACCCCCTACCTGGCCGTCGTGGGGCTCCTCCCGCTCTTTGTTTTCGGATACTTCAGGCCCAAATGGCTGGGGCCGGCGCTGCTGGTGATCGCCGTGGCGTACCTGCTTCCCAATCTCGACTATGTCCGGTCGAATTACGGGCTGTTCAGCGGCTTCGATGTGTTTGCCAATGCCAGCTACAACCCCCCGCAAGCTGGGCAGCTAACCGATGCGGGCCGATGGCAGGCACGGGCTGCGCAGGTGCTCTCGGGTGTGATTGGTGTCCTGGCGATGGCTGGCTATGTTCGCCGGCTGGTGCGGGGCGAGGTCCGAACAACAGTGATGGTCGCGTGGTTGGCGGTTGCGCCTGTTCTCGGGCTGGTCGGCCAGTCGTACGGCGGCGAGGGGCGTTTCCGGGTCTATCTTTTCGCGTTGCCGTGGCTGGCCATCGGGGTTGCCTGGCTTTTCTGGTCAGGGCCAGTACGAACCCGCAAAGCCCTCCTGGGTGCCAGTGCCTCGCTGACGGCGACGGCGCTCTTGTTCACTGCGGTCTATTTCCAGCCGGAGGCGGACTACCGGGTTTCCAGCGATGACGTGGCTGCAGGACGCTGGCTTGATGCCCGAGTCGAACCAGGCGACCTGATCTTCGAAACAAACTTCTTTTTCCCGCTGCTTATCGGTTCCAACTATCCGCTTTACCTGGAGTCCGGGCGCGTATCATCACTGTCCAGTTTCCTGAAATCCTCAACGAACACTGTCACACCCGACGAAGTGCGGAAACATGCGAATACAGTTCGCAGCTATGAAAGGGCTTTTGTTATATTCTCCGACCGGCAGCAGCGGCACGCTGTTGCGCATCAACTCTTCGATGCAGCCATGCTGCCCAGGCTCGAACGGGAGTTTGCTGCAGACAGCAGTGCACACATTGTCTTCAACAATGGAGCCGTACGAATCTATGAGATAGGCCAGATGCCCAAGCCCATTGGAGTTGAACAAAGATGAAGCCCGGCATGCACCTGATGGGAGGGGCAGTCATTCTCGTAATTGCAGGTACGGTCCTCGCTTCTTCCGGCAGGAATGCAGCCGATATGCCGATAGGCGATCTCCCCGGGTGGCGGCAGACCCAGGCCCAGGATTTCGCAACTCCAGCTGCACTGGGGCGGATTGGGGAGATTTATGGCGAAGATATGCGCGGTTATTCGGGGTTTCCGGATACATCAAAACGTGGCGTCTATGACCCCGATTCAGTGGTTTCCGTGGCCGATGGCAAGCTTGATTTGTTTCTCCACTTGAAGGATGAAATTCCGCGCGTGGCCTGCGTGGTTCCCTTTGGCTATTCCGGCCAGAAATACGGACGATATTCCATTCGCTTCCGCTCGGACATTCTGCCTGACTATAAAGTTGCCTTTATGCTCTGGCCCTTGAGCAATGACTGGAATGAAGGCGAGATTGACTGGCCTGAAGGGACATTGGACCGCAGAAAATTCTACGCCACTTCGGCAGTCAGGGGATCATTCGACGGGTCTGGAATGGAATTCGATCCACCTGTCCGGGGATACTCGTCGACGGATGCCACGGACTGGCATGTGGCCACCACCGAATGGACTCCAGGAGGTGTGAAGTGGTTCTGGGACGGTGTCCTGGTCAGCAAAACATCGCTGCCATCCGGTGTGCCGTTCACGAAGCTGCGCTGGACATTGCAGGCCGAAACCAGGGACGGCACGCCCGCACCGGAAAGCGCTCCGGATGGGCACTTGCAGATAGATTGGGTGGTGCAGTATGCCTACGAACCAACTCGATAGGCCGCCGTCGGGAGGGATTCATCCACTGGTCGCCAAGGCCTTCGAGGCCCTCGAGGAGTGGGGCGCGCCTTGGATGCTGTTGCGTGGCGAGAACGACCTGGCCCGTCCTGCAGGGGATGTTGACATCCTCGTCGCGGAAAAACAGCCAGCGGATCTTGACAGCCTCATGAGGGAGGCTGGCTTCCACCGCGTAGTGGCCCCAGGCCACGGCACCCA
Organism: Arthrobacter globiformis; assembly: GCF_046536215.2. Classification (GTDB taxonomy): domain Bacteria; phylum Actinomycetota; class Actinomycetes; order Actinomycetales; family Micrococcaceae; genus Arthrobacter; species Arthrobacter globiformis_E. Next base: position 3,840,428 of record NZ_CM143421.1, read on the forward strand.
CCGGTTCTACTTCAGTTACGCCGGAGCTGACGATCTTTGGGTCAAATTGGACATCGTCACCGAGATCGCGTTTGGCCCGTACCAGCAATGGCGGACCCCGCTCGGAGCACCCAGCCTCGCACGCCGAATTCGGACATGTGGTCTGTGGCTCCCGGCCCCTGCCGACCAGGCATGGCTGCAATTGCTTCACCTGGTCATGGACAAAGGGCAGATTCCTTTGGCCCGTGCCGAGGCCGCCGGGCGTGCCGCCGGGATTGCAACTGCCGACGATGCGGTCGCCCAGTTCCTCGATCAACGACTCGGCGAGGGAAGCGCGGCGTCCGTCTTGAATGCGTTCCGATCGGCCAACCCGGGCGATGTCCCGGCGGTGGCGGAGAAGCTACGGTCCGCCTGGACTGCCGCGGTTCCAGTCGGCTCGCGGGGGCGAGGGGCCGTCAACCGGGCACTGCGCCTGCTGGGTCCGGCACTTCAGGGGCGGTCCGGCTCCGGTCTGGTTGTGGGAGTGATGGCACCCGACGGCGCCGGGAAGACAAGCCTGCTGCACCTCCTGGCAGGCACTTTTCCTGTTCCGGGAAAGTATGTGTACATGGGGATGTGGAGCACCGGCTCCTGGGACCCTTTGCTCCGCAGGGTTCCGGGCGGACGGCTGGGTAAGAAGATGGTCAGGCTCGCCCGGGCAACCGTCGTTGCGCGCTACCACAGGGTACGGGGACGTCTGGTCCTTCTGGATCGCTTGCCCTACGACGCAATACTGCCTGGCTCGGTGGATAGCAGCGCCGGCGGCCGGATAGCTGCGGCCCTTGCCTTCCGTCTGGTCCCGAATGCTGACGTCGTGATGGTCCTGGATGCACCGGGCGAGGTGATGTTTTCCAGGAAAGGGGAACATTCCGCCGAAGTTCTGGAGCAGCGGAGACGCGCCTATCTGGACCTGGCGCGAAGGCTGCCCGGATCCCGGGTCCTGGACGCGTGTCAACCGCTGGAGATGCTCCGGACGCAGGCCGCCGACATCGTGTGGGGAAGCCTTGCCGGAAAAGCCGGCAGTTCGGGAGGAAAGCGCCCGCAGCAGCGGAAGGAAATACCGGGATGACGGACGTCACGCCGCCAACAGAAGCGGGAAACGCCGGGCCGCTTTCTCTGGAACAGTGGAGACTCCTCGACTGGCGGTTCCTGCTTCCCGTCGTGCAGCCCCGAAACCTGGGCTACGGCGGCGCCGTGGACCGTGAGAGTCTGGCCGCCCTGCGGCTGCTCGATCCGGGCGCCGGACGCATTGATTCCGACGGCGGCCCCCCGGGCCCGACGTTCGACGTCGTCCTGCTCTCGTCACCAGATCTGCAACTCCTCGAGGCCGCCGCCCAGAGGATGCAGCCGGGCGGCTGGATGTGTGCCGAGTTCAGGCGGTCCCTCTCCGGCTCAACGCGTCCCCGCACTTTGTACGGGTGGAGGCGCGCTTTTGTGCGCAACGGCTTCCGTGACGTCTCCGTCCAGTGGCATGCGCCCGGGCTCAGGCATCCATCGCGTATGGTGCCGCTGGCCTCAGGGTCCGCAGTGAGGGATACGCTGGCTCGCCACCAAGCCATCCCGTTCGGTGCCGTCAAAGAGTTGATTGGGCGGCTGGCCTTGGCGCTTCGGGTGTTCGAGCTGGTCATCCCGGAGGGTACTGTGACGGGCCGCCGTCCGGGGAGCCGGCTGCCATGAACTTCGCTGACCGGATCCTTCAGGACCATTACGAGGAACTTGGCCTGGGCCGGTACGGTCTCGGCAGGAAATGGGCCAGCGTGCTCCTCACGCCGCAGTTCGTGACTTCGCGGCATGTGGTGGCGTTGGTCTTTGCGCGTGATGCCCGGCAGCCCGTCCTCGTCGTGAAGATCCCGCGGCGGCCCGGAGACAACGGAGGTGTCCGGCGGGAGGCAGATGTGTTGCGCCAGTTGCGCTCCGCCGGAGGCGGCGGGATGCCGGGCATCCCGGAGGTGGTCGGGCTGCTCGACGTCGGTCCCCACTGTGTGCTGGTGGAAACCGCCTTGGCAGGCGCGCAATTGGATCCGCGGCAGGTTGCCGGGGACTTGGCGGGCGCTGTGGAAGCCGGTACGAGCTTCCTGTCGCAGTTGCCGCGGACGTTGCCCGCGGACTCCAACAAGGAATGGTACGAGCGAAAAATCCGCCGTCCCTTGCACGGACTGTCCCGCATGCTGCCAGGGGACGGAGAGGTGGGATCACTGGTGGAGCGGACCCACAAGGTTCTGGCACCGCTGCGGTCGGTGCAGCTGCCGGCGGTCGTCGAACACGGTGACCTGAGCCATCCGAACCTGTTCCTTCCGGATAGTGGCCAGTTGCAGGTGGTTGACTGGGAGCGGGCGTCGTCCGACGGCGTGCCCGGACACGATCTGGTGTTCTACCTGCAGTATCTGAGTGAATCCTTCGAGCATGCCTTTACGCGAAGCAATCAGCTGAAGGCTTTTGACAAGGCCTTCGGGCCTGCCGGATGGGGACGTGAGCCACTGCGCGAACACTTGCAGATGAGGGGCGTCGATCAGGACCTGATCCCGCTGCTGATCATCGCCACCTGGGCGCGGTCGGCGGCCACGCTGGCGGACCGGCTACTGGTTCAGGAGGACCAGAGCGCGGGCCAGGTCCGGGCGGCGGTCTTCTCAGACCGGGATTTCTGGCTGTGGCGCCACGTAGTGGACGCCCCATGGCAGCGGCCCGGCTAGCGATGCCGGACGAGCTGCAGAAGTTCATCGTGCAGGGACGGGAAAGCCCACCGCAGAACCGCGTAGACCACGCCGACGCACGTGAGGATCACGGCTAGCGCCGAGAGCACATCGCCGGGCAGCGGAATCGCCCGCACGGCCAGTCCAGTCACGGCAACGGCCACTCCGCAAACGAGGCCGGGGAGGGCGGCCGCCAGCAGTTGCCGTGCCTGCAGCCGCATTACCTTGGCGGCCACGGCCTGCATCCCGATGGCGAACAGCACAGCAACGGCAAACTGGGCACACGCGACGCCCGGTATGCCCCACCGGGTGCTGAGCACCAGAACCGGCAGCAGGATGACCAGCCGAACGAGGGAGATCCAGATCGAAAGTCCGGGGCGGCCCAGGGCTTTGTACAGGTCGTTGGCACCGGCTCCAAGGGACCGGGCCGCGGCGTAGAGCGACAGGAAGACCAGCGGGAGCACGGCGTCCGTCCACTGCCCCCCGAACAGCACAGGAACAAGGACGGGGGCAATGACTGCCAGGCCCACGCCGGCCGTCAGGCCGTAGAGCGACTGGAGCTGGACGCTCTTCAGGTATCCGGAGCGGAGCCGGCCCTGATCGTTGCGGACCTGGGCGTACAGCGGGAACATCACCGTGGACAAGACGAAGAACACATTGATGATCAGGAGCTCCGGCAAGCGGAACGCCAGCGTGTAGTAACCCAGAGCGGATGCTCCCAGTACCCGGCCGATAATGAGGTAATCGACGTCAAAGATCAGGCGGGCCAGCAGGGTGCTCCCGGCCGCCGGTGCACCAAAGCCGAGGCTTTCCCGTAGGGATTGCTTCCGGACACGCCATATCTGCCAGTCCAGCTGCTCACGAAGCAGGATCCAGCACGCGGTTGCGTACGCCGCAGAACCGGCCAGGGTGCCAATGGCGAGTGACCACGCTCCGTATCCCGCGAACGCGAGCACCAGAGTGACCGAGCCCGCGGCGCAGGCCCTGGTGACGGTGGCGGCGGTCAGTTGCCGGAACCGCAGTTCGCGGCGGAGCAGGGCTTCAGGGACTGCTGCCAAGGCCGTCGCCAGCAGCGACAGTGCCAGGACCCTGACGAGGGGAGCTACGTCCGGGCGGTCGAAAAATGCGGCAATAAGCGGGGCGGAAATGATTGCCCCGGCCGTGAGCAGCCCGCCCATGAGAACAGAGATCAGGAGTGCCGCCCGCGCGGCGTCCCGGGTGCGTGGCAAGTACACCAGCGCCTGGGCCACGCCGGCATCGGCGACGGTTTCGGCATATGCCATCAGGACAAGGGCGAGCGCCACCAGCCCGTACTGTTCAGGGGACAGCAGGCGGGCCAGCACCACGGTGGTGACGAGGACTATCGCCTTACCGACGGCGAATGCCAGTCCCTGCCAGAGGGCGCCCCGGGCGCCTGCCCGGGCGATCTCTCCGGGAGGGGCCGGACGGCTGTCCGCTGTGTCTGTACCAACTCCGGAAGGATCGGCTCCCCCCGGTTTCCCCTTACTGAAGTTCATGCCCGGCGGCCTTTAGGACAGGAACTGTCCCGCTGATGGCGTCCCGCAGCTCGTCCATGTAGTCCTGGGCTGCTGCCTTCCATGTGCGGCCGGCCGCCAGATCGCCCTCAACGTTGCACGGGTCGGCGCGCTCCGCCGACAGGTGCCGCAGCACGTGTTCAACGAACTTCCCAGTATCCCCTTCCACGGTTAGCAAGCAGTGTGCGTCCTGTTCCCGGGCGGCCACGGGCGTTGCCACGACCGGCAGGCCCGCCGCCAGGGCCTCCCGTACAGAATTGCGGATGCCCACTCCGAATTCGTCCGGAAATGCGGCGACGTCCGCCAACTGGAACACCTCGGCAACCGAAGGGACGTTGGCGAGAACGTCCACCCGCTGGCCGGCGAGCGAGAGTATTTCCGGCGGGGGGAGGCGGCCGGCGATGACAAACCTGGCTTCGGGAACCTCATGCCACACCAGGGGAGCAATTTTTCCGATCAGCGCCTTCGCGCTGTCTATGTTGGGAGCGTAATTCAGGCTGCCGACGAAACACACGGTGGGACTGCCGTCCCTGTCCGCCGTCCGGGTCACCGGCCTGGCGCCGTTGGGTATGCTGCGCACCGGCCGGCCCAGGAGTTTGGACCACTCGGCGGCATCCTGCGCGCCTACCGTCAAGAGACGTGCCCTTGCCGGCAGCTGACGTGCGGCCCGAAGGGCCAGCATTCCTTTCAACCTTCTGTAGGCCGCACGCCATCCCCGCACCAGGGCGCTCTCCATGCCGATCCGGATTGACCACGGGTCAACCGTCTGCAGAACCATGGGACTGCGCACATGGTGGGCCAGGAAAAGGACGTGCGGCCCGTGCACCAGCGTGGCGTCGCACTGTGCTGAGAGTTCCGATGCGGCTGTGATTGCCGCGGCAGTGGCACGTTCCTGGGCGCCGACATCATGAACGCTGAACACGGACCGGGCCAACGCCCACGGATGCCCCCGCGGGGACAGTTCATGTACTGCCTCACACCGGCCGCGAACATCTGCCGGGCATTGCACGGGGCCTGCGAAGGTCAGCAGCGTCACGGCCACATCCGCAGGCAGGTTTCCCAGCACTTCGAAGGGAATCATCGAGCTGCCGTCACCGAGGACAGGGTCCCTGTTGGGCATGCTTTCTGTTATGTACAGAAGCCTCATTGCAAGAGCGTAAGAGGCCGACCCTATGATCCTCCCGGGCTTCGGTCAGGGTTGGACAGCCAATAGGGGGACCATGCCCCCGAGGTGGCGGTACTTTTCGAGCCGCTGCGGCAGGAGCTCCGCCACGCCGGCGGTTGAGAGCGCGGCCAGCTCGTACTCGATGGCCTGTCCCAGCCGCTGGCAGAACGCCCTGCCCTCGAGGGCGGCGTCGCCGCGCTCGTCCACGATGTGCTCCACCATGCCGTGGGCGTAGAGCGAGGCGACGTTGACTCCCTGCGCCTCGGACATCGCCGGGGCGAACTCGGTGCTGCGGTGCACGATGGCGCTCGCACCCTCGGGCGGCAGCGGGGACAGCCACGCGTGCTGTGCTGCGATGGTGCGGTCGGCCGGGAACAGCGCCAGGGCGCCGCCGCCGGTGCCCTGCCCCATCAGCACGGAGACGGTGGGGGAGTTGAGCCCGATGAGGTCGTGGAGCGACCGGGCGATTTCGCCGGCCAGCCCGCCCTCTTCCGCTTCCTTGGACAGCGCCGCGCCGCCCGTGTCGATCACTGTCACCAGTGGCAGCCCGAGTTCCTCGGCCAGCCGCATGCCGCGCCGGGCTTCGCGCAGCGACGCCGGGCCCATGGCGGTCTGCTGCGAGGGCCGGGGCCGGGTGTGCCCGATCACCACGCAGGACTTCTGGCCGAAACGGGCCAGCGCCAGCAGCAGTCCGGGGTCCTTTTCCCCTTGCCCGGTGCCGTTCAGCGGCAGCACATCACGGGCACCGTAGGCCAGCAGCTGCCGCAGGTCCGGGCGGCGCGGGTTCCGGGAGATTTCGATCGATTCCCAGGCGCCGGCGTCGGACGGTTTCACGGACAGCGTGCGCGGCGGACGGACCCGCGCCGGCGGGCCGGCGACGAGAATGCTCAAAGCGCGGTCCACGACGTCGGACAGCTGCCACGGCGGGACCACCGCGTCCACGAGTCCCTTGTCGAACAGGTTCTCGGCCACCTGGACGTTCTCCGGAAAGGGGGAACCATACAGGGCTTCGTAGACGCGCGGCCCGAGGAACCCGAGGAGGGCGCCCGGCTCGGCCACGGTGATGTGCCCGAGGGAACCCCAGGAGGCCATGACGCCGCCCGTGGTGGGGTGCCGGAGGTACACGAGATAAGGGAGGCCGGCCTGCCGGTGCGCCCGGACAGCCGCGCTGATCTTGACCATGGAGAGGAATGCGATGGTGCCCTCCTGCATGCGGGTGCCGCCCGACGCCGGTCCGGCCAGGAGCGGAAGCCCCTCCCGGGTGGCCCGTTCGACGGCGTTCACGATGCGTTCCGCTGCGGCGAGGCCGATGGAACCGGCAAGGAATCGGAACTCGCTGACGATGACAGCCACCCGCCGGCCGCGGATGAGCCCCTCACCGGTGAGGACGGACTCGTCCACGCCGGTCTTTTCGCGGGCCGCCTCCAGTTCCTGCCGGTATTCCGGGCTGGGATCGGGGTCCGTCACGGGCGAGTCCCAGGTGCGGTAGGAACCGGGGTCGAGGACGGCGGCAATGAGTTCGGTGGCGTCCAGGTGGCGGGCCTTGTGGGCTGCAGTCATGCTCGGCGGCCCTCCCCGGCGGCGCCCGCAGAGGCGGAGGCGGCAACGGCGTCGGCGGGAACAAGCCCCAGCCAGTGCCGGATCCGGTCGCCGTCCTGGTCCAGCAGCGGCGGAGCCGTGTGAGCCTTGAGCGTGGTTTCCGCGGTGTCCGCGGCGCTGAAGAAGCGCAGCGGCGGCCCCGGCAGGGTGACGTTCCCCAGGATCTTGTGGTCGACGTCGATCACCAGGCCCTGCGAATGGACCTGTTCCCATGCGTAGACCTCGTCCAGCGTGCGGACCTTGCCCGCCGGGATCCCGGCCTCGTTCAGCATGGCCAGCAGCGGCTCCGCCTCATATTCGGCGAAGACGCGCTCCACCTCCTCGATGACCTTTTCCCGGTTCCGGACGCGCTCGGCGTTGGACGCGAACTCCGGCCGGTCCGCATCGATGCCGAACGCCGCGGCAAACGTGCGCCACAGCTTCTCGCTGCCCACGCTGATCTGCACGCGGCCCTGCCGGCAGTTGAACAGGCCGTAGGGCGCGATGGACGGGTGGTGGTTGCCTTGCGCCTTGGGCACCTCGCCCGCAACGGTGGCCCGGGTTCCCTGGAATGCGTGCACACCGATCAGCGCGGCAAGCAGGGAGGTCCGCACGATCTGGCCCCGGCCCGTCCGTTCGCGCTGCAGCAGCGCCGCGAGCGTGCCGAACGCCCCGTACATGCCGGAGAGCAGGTCCGCGATGGGCACGCCCACCCGCTGGGGGTCGTCCGGGCCGGAGCCGGTGAGGGACATCAGCCCGGCCTCTCCCTGCAGGATCTGGTCGTAGCCGCTGCGGCGGGACTCGGGGCCGTCGTGGCCGAAACCGGTGATGGACAGGACCACCAGCGCAGGGTTCAGTGCGTGCATCTCCGCGGCGGAGAATCCCAGCCGGTCCAGCACTCCGGGCCGGAAGTTTTCAATCACGACGTCGGCCCGTTCCAGCAGTTCGCGCAGCACCGTCCGCCCGTCGTCGCTCTTCAGGTCCAGTGCGATGGATTCCTTGTTGCGGTTGCAGGAGAGGAAGTACGTGGCCTGGGGATCGTCCTCGGGGCCGACAAACGGCGGCCCCCAGCCGCGCGTATCGTCTCCGGTGCCGGGGTTCTCGACCTTGATGACCCGGGCGCCGAGGTCCGCGAGCATCATGCCGGCGTGCGGTCCGGCCAGGGCCCGGCTCAGGTCCACCACGAGGTAGCCGGCGAGGGGGCCTTCGGGCTGGGGCGTGGATTCTTGGCTCATGCTGGGTGTTCCTTCTCTTGCTTGAGGGGCTGCTGGTGCTGGGCCGGGGTATTTGCGTTCGGGCGGCTACATCCAGCCGGGGAGCACCATGACCAGCCAGGCGATGGCGGGGCCGGCGATGACGACGATGCCGCTGTAGGCCAGGATCTGCTTGTAGAACTTGTCCTTGTCCACGTCCTCCGGGGCGTTGGCGAGTACCAGCGCGCCGTTGGTGGAGAACGGGGAGACGTCCACGATCGTGGCGGCGACGGCCAGGGCGGCGATCACGCCGACGGCGCCGATCTCACCGGTGGACAGGAACGGGACGGCCAGCGGGATGAGGGCGGCCAGGATGGCGGTGGAGGAGGCGAAGGCCGAGACCACGGCGCCGATGTAGCAGATCAGCAGGGCCGCCAGCAGCGGCATCCCGAGGTGGGCGACGCCGTCGGACACGAACTTGATGGTGCCGGCTTCCTCGAGGACGCCCACGAACGTGAGCATGCCACAGATGAGCAGGACGGTGGACCAGCTGATCTTGTTCACGGCGCCCTTCTGGGCGGCGGGCGAGACGAGGGCCAGGACCATGGCGATGGTGATGGAGACGAACCCGACGTCCACCTTGAAGCCGAGCGAGATGACGGCGAGCGCGATCAGGCCGGCAATCGTGACCAGCTGCGGGACGGTGGCCCGGGCGCCGGAGGCGGCGGTGTCAGAGGCTGCGGAGGAGCCGGAGGTGCCCTTGCGGGCGACGCCGGAGGAGGAGATGTCGGAGCCGGAGCCCTGCAGGGTGACGCCGGCGGCGCGGGCGCCCACGCTCACGGCCATCCGGGACTCGGCGGCCTGCTCCACGAGCCGGCCGGTCTTGGTGGCGAGCAGCTTGCTGCCGCCCAGGACGATGAAGAGCACCACGGCGATGGCGAGGTTGAAGACGAAGCTGGCGAGGAAGATCGCCATGGGGCTGGCCTCGAGGTCCGTCTTGGCGATGATGCCGTTGACCGTGACGCCGTAGACGGCGATCGGGGAGAAGCCGCCGGCCTGGGCACCGTGGATCACCATCATGCCCATCATCAGGGGGTTGATCTTGTGCTTGGCGGCGAAGCTCAGGGCGATGGGGGCGATGATGGCGACGGCGGCGGGAGACAGGGCGCCGACCGCGGTGATGACCGCGGTGATGGCGAACATGACCCAGGGGATGAGGGCCACCTTGCTGCCCACCATCCGGACCGCGCCGCGGACCAGCAGGTCGATGGTTCCGTTGTTCTGCGCGATCGCGAAGAGGTAGGTGACGCCGACGATCGTCAGGAACAGGCCGCCGGGAAAGTTGGCAAGAATGTCGCTGGTGGACATTCCGAGGACCACCGAGCCGAGCAGGAAGGCGCCTACGAAGGCCAAGGCGCCCATGTTGAGGGGCAGCACCGTGGCCAGCAGGAACATCACCGCCAGGATGATGATGGAAAGGATGGGAGCGGACATCGTTGTTCCTCCGGGGATGAGAGTTGATGTGATGGGGATTACAGGCTCACTGGCCTAGCCTCCTAGACACTAGGTGACTTTGTCAATACTCCTCCGCTAAGCTGATGCAAGAACGCCGGAAGGATGCGCATGCCCAAGAAGACCGCAACGCAACAGATTTCCCGCGTCGCGCGCCCGCGGCTCTACGAGCAGCTCGTAGAGCAGCTGATGGACTTCATCGAGTCCGCACAGCTGGGGCCCGGCGACACCCTGCCCGCAGAGCGGGACCTGGCCGAACGGCTGGGCGTCTCGCGGGCCACGCTTGCCCAGGCGCTGGTGGCCCTGGAGGTCCTCGGCGTTATCGACGTCCAGCACGGCACCGGCGCGGTCCTGGTCTACCGGCCGAACGTTCCCTCCGTGCTTAAGGGACTGCGCGAGCACCGGAGCCGTCTTCCCGAGATCGTCGAAGCCCGCAGCACGCTCGAGGTCAAGCTGGCCGAGCTTGCCGCCGTCCGGCGCACGGACGAGGACATGCAGGCGATCGACAAGGCACTCGACGTCATGGCGGAGGAGGTGGCTGCGGGCGCGAAGGGGGCGCATGGCGACGAGCTGTTCCACCAGGCCATCACCGCCGCGGCGCACTCCGGCGTGCTGGCCCAGCTCATGACCTTCATTGCCGAGATGATCCTCGAAACGCGGCTCGAGTCGCTGGGGCAGCCCGGCCGGCCGGAGCAGTCACTGGCTTCGCACCGCAAGATCGCGGACGCCATCCGGGCCCAGGATTCGGAGGCCGCCGCGACGGCCATGCTGGACCACATCACCCTTGTGTCCGACGTCGCCCTGCTGAAGTAAGCCGTGAAGCCGTTTCTGCTGCTCGCCTCGCGGGCCGAGGACGTCGCCGCGGAGGACGAATACGAGGCGTACCTGCGCTTTGGCGGGCTGGAGCCGGACCAGCTGAAGCGGATCCGGATGGAGCGGGCGCCGCTGCCGGAGCTGGACCTGGATGACTATTCCGGCATCATCGTCGGCGGCAGCCCCTTCACCTCGAGCGACCCGCCCGCGAAGAAGAGCGAGGCCCAGCACCGAGTGGAGCGCGAACTGTCCGGGCTGCTGGACCGGATCGTGGCGGAGGACTTCCCGTTCCTGGGCGCCTGCTACGGCGTGGGCACCCTTGGCCTGCACCAGGGCGCCGTGATCGACCGGACCTACGGTGAGCAGCTGGGCGGGGTGACCATCAGCCTGAGCCCGGAAGGCCTGGCGGACCCGCTGCTTGCCGGCCTGCCCGCGCAGTTCACCGCCTTCACCGGCCACAAGGAAGGCTGCACGGTGCTGCCGCCGCACGCGGTGCTGCTGGCAAGCTCGGCCGCCTGCCCGGTGCACATGTTCCGGATCAAGCAGAACCTGTACGCCACTCAGTTCCACCCCGAGCTCGACGCCGAAGGCCTGGTGACCAGGATCGACATCTACCGCCATGCCGGATACTTCCCGCCCGAATCAGCCGAACAGCTGATGGCCGAGGCCAGGACCTACACGGCCACCGAACCGATGAAGATCCTGCGGAACTTCGTGAAGCTCTACGGCAAGTAAGCACAGCGATAGCGCAGGCGGACGACGGCGGGACGCCCCCGCCGTCGTCCGCTTCCGTTTTGCTGTACGGCGCTTAGTGCGCCGGGTCACCGTGGCCTCGTAGGTGAGGATTTCGGTGCCATTGCCCTCTTCGCCGTTGTATGAAGTTGTCCGGAGCCTGCCACGTGGTCAGTTCCTTGCCTTTCAGGTTCCACTCGACGAAGCGGCGCGAACCCCAGGTGTTGCCCACCAAGAGGTGGCCCTGCCCTTGCCCGGGGTGGAAATCCAGCTTCAGCTTGCCGGTCAGCCGCCAGGCCGTAGCGCGGTCGACGGCGGCAAACCCGTCGGCGACGGCGGTTTCCGGCGAGTGGCGCTCGCCTTGGGATGCCTGTGCGACGGCCGTGCCGCCGATGGCCGAAGCGGTGATGACCGCCGCCGAGGCCGTGGCCAAAATGGTGCGCGTGCGGCCATCTTTCGCCGCCCAACGCTGCCCATTGACTTCGGCCTGCGGAGGTCTACGGTTGAACTACGCAACATTGATCTGTTGCGTGCGCGTGCGGCGAGGGGGCAGCCGCACCAAAATATGCGGCTGTTGCACGGTCACGCCTCGGCGGCAGTCCGCACCTCGCCAGCGTGGGGCTTCGCACCGGAGCCACCTTCATATTTCAGGTCTCAACCAAATCTGCAGGTACCGTCCATGACCGCCAATTTCATTACTGCCCTAGCCGTCAAGTCCTTCGATGAACCGGACAAGAAGAGATGCCCGGACAAAGCCGAGGTTGACCTGGTCAGCGTCAACGACTTCTCGGTCGCCCGGCTGATCCTCGCCCCCGGCTGGCGCTGGTCCGAATGCACCAAGCCCACGGAACAGACACCCTTCTGCCAGCACAACCACCTCGGGTTCTGCATCTCCGGTGCCATGGAGGTGGAGACACCGGAGGGGGGACGCTCCTTCATCCGTGCCAATGACACATATGCGATTCCTCCGGGGCACGATGAGTGGGTGGTGGGGTCCGAGCCGTTCGTGGCGGTTGAATTCCTCGGCGCGGCGTCCTTCGGGCGGCCGGTCAGCCGCGGCCTGCACGCCAGAATCTGAGTGGCCCGCGCGGCGGCCTGGCCCGCGGCCCTTATTGGCACGGCGTCCCGGAAGGGATAACGTCACTGCCATGGGGTGCCGGTCCAGCTGAGGAGTCGCTGTCATGGCCATTATCGACAACGCCGTGTACGTGGCCGGACGTCGGACGGCTGATCCGGAGGGGCTGGAGGAGACCTACTTCCTGCTGCGGCAGCGCGAGGGCATGGCCTGGATCGGCCTCTACCGTCCCGACCCCCATGAGCTGCGGTCGGTGGCGGACGAGTTCGACCTCAGCCCCCTGGCGGTCGAGGACGCGCTGACCGGCCACCAGCGCGCCAAGCTTGAGCACTACGGTGAAACCCTCTTCCTGGTGCTGCGCCCGGCACGGTACCTCGACGACGTCGAAAAGGTGGAGTTCGGCGAGATCCACGTCTTTGCCGGGCCGGATTTCGTGGTCACCGTCCGCCGCGCGGAATCACCGGACCTGGCGCGGGTGCGCCGCCGGATGGAATCGCAGCCCGAGTTCCTCGCCCTGGGTCCCGACGCCGTGCTGTACGCCATCGTGGACCAGGTGGTTGACGAGTACGAGCCTGTTGCGGCAGGCCTGGAAAACGACATCGACGAGATCGAGGACGAGCTGTTCGGTGCGGACCCGGAGGTGTCCCGCCGCATCTACGAACTCTCGCGCCAGGTCATCACCGTGCAGCGTGCCACCGGTCCGCTGGCCGGAATCCTGCAGGCCCTGATCACCGGGGCGCCGGACCACCATCCTGGCCCTGAACTCCAGGACCACCTCCGCGACGTGCTGGACCACGTCCTGCGGCTCAACGACCGGATCGCGTCCTTCCGGGCGCTGCTGCAGAACGCCCTCGCCGTCAATGCGGCACTCGTGGCCCAGCGTCAGAACGACGAGATGCGCCGCCTCACCGAATCCAGCTTCGCGCAGAGCGAGCAGGTCAAACGGATCTCGTCCTGGGCGGCCATCCTCTTCGCGCCGACGCTCATCGGGACGATTTACGGGATGAACTTCCACACGATGCCCGAACTGGACTGGATCTTCGGGTATCCCATGGCGCTGGGGCTGATGATCGGCATGGGGCTGATCCTGTACGCCGCCTTCAAACACAACAACTGGATCTAGGGAAAGCGCAGGTTTACACCGGTTTTTCCGCAGGAGCCGAAGCTTCATCGAAGCTTCCGTGCAGCTCCGCTCCGGCGCGGGACCGCGGAAAATACACTGGAATCAGCCGTCCACCGGCTCTTCCTGCCGGCCCTCAGCTTTCGAAGGAACCCCAAAATTCGCGCTTCGTCTGTTCTCCGTCCTGCCCTGGCCACGCTGCTGCTCACCGGCTTTGCCGCCGCCTTCGCGGGGGTCACGCCGGGCACCGCCGACGCCGGTACGGCCGCCGCCGCGGAAACCGGGGCTGCAGCCCCCGCCCGCTACATCGTGCGCTACTCCGCCGGGACCGACGTTTCCTCGGCCGTGCGGAATCTGCGCTCGCGGAACATCGGCGTAGGGCGCACCTTCGCCAAGGCCATCCGCGGCGCCGTGGTGACGGCAACGCCGGGTCAGGCCGCGGAACTGAAGCGCGCGGCGGGCGTTGCCGCCGTCGAACTCGATGCCCCCGTGACGGCCGCCGACACCCAGCAGTCCGCAACGTGGGGTCTGGACCGCATTGACCAGCGCGCCCTGCCGCTGTCCGGGACCTACACCTCGGCATCCTCCGGCGCCGGCGTGAGCGCCTACGTGATCGACTCCGGCGTGCTGTCTGCGCACGCGGAGTTCGGCGGCCGCGTCGCACAGGGCTGGACGGCGATTTCCGACGGGCTGGGCACCGGAGACTGCAACGGCCACGGCACGCACGTCGCCGGCACCATCGCGGGAAAGACCTACGGCGTGGCCAAGGCGGCCACCGTGATCCCCGTCCGCGTGCTGGACTGCAGCGGATCGGGCTTCAACTCGGACGTCATCGCCGGGCTTGAGTGGGTGGCCTCCAACCACCAGGCAGGCACCCCGGCCGTGGCAAACCTGAGCCTCGGCAGCACCGCCAGCGCCATGGTGGACGCCGCGGTGCAGAGCATCATCAACGACGGCGTCACTGCTGTGGTCGCCGCCGGGAACTCCGCTGCCGATGCCTGCAACAGCTCCCCGGCGCGCGTGGCCGGCGCACTGACCGTCGCCGCGAGCGACTCCGCTGACAAGCAGGCGTCCTTCTCCAACTACGGCAGCTGCGTTGACCTGTATGCACCCGGAGTCGGCATCAAGTCCGCTTCCCCTGCCTCCACCACGGCCACGGCGCTGATGAGCGGCACCTCCATGGCGTCCCCGCACGTGGCCGGCGCGGCAGCCGTGCTGCTGTCCCGCTCGCCGGGTATGCTCCCCGCGGATGTGACGGCCAAGCTGCTTTCCGCCGCCACCTCCGGTGCAGTCTCCGCCGCCACCGCGGGAACCCCCAACCGCCTGCTGTTCACCGACCCCGCCGCCGCGGTCCTCACCGCGCCGGCAGTGACGGCCCTCAGCCCGGCAGCCAACTCCTCGGGCACCGCCGTGGCCACCAACGTCACCGCCACCTTCGGCTCGGCGGTCCAGGGCGTGAGCGGTTCCACCTTCATCCTCCGGAACGCCTCCGGAGCAACGGTGCCCGCTGCCGTCAGCTACGACGCCGCCACGCACACCGCAACCCTGAACCCCGAGGGCCTGCTCGGAGCATCGCAGAAATACACGGCCACGCTGACCGGCGGAACCGCCGCCATCCGCGACGCCGCAGGCACCCCCTTCGTAACGGGCAGCTGGTCCTTCACCACCGCCGCGGCCCCCACGGTCACCTCACGCACGCCCGGCGCGAACGCCACCGCCGTCGCGGCCGGCAGCAACATTACGGCCACCTTCAGCGCCGGTGTACAGGGCATCAGCGGCAGCACCTTCGTGCTGCACGGCCCGGGCGGCACCGTTGTTCCGGCGGCCGTCACCTACAGCGCCACCGCCCGGACCGCCACGCTGAACCCCGCGGCCAACCTCGCCAGTGACGCCAGGTACACGGTGACCCTGACAGGCGGGCCAGCCGGCGTCCGCGACGCCGCAGGCACCCCGCTGGCCACCACCAGCTGGACGTTCACCACCGGCCCGGCCCCCGTCATCATGGCCATGACGCCGCGCCCTGGCGCCACGCTGGTGCGCCGCGCCAACAACATCGCGGTGACCTTCAGCGAGGCCATCCAGGGTGCAGGCACCGGCACCGTCACGCTGAAAAACACCGCCACCGGCGCCAAGGTGACCGCCACTGTTACCCGCAACGGCACCACGAACCAGTGGATCCTGAACCCCTCGGCAACCCTGGCCGCGCGGACCGCCTACACGGTGAGCGTGACCGGCGGCGACGCGGCGGTCCGTGACCTGGCGGGCAACCCGCTGAAGTCCGCCAGCTGGTCGTTCACCACCGGTTCCCTCTGAGCCAGGCAAAACAGAGGCCGACGGCGGCACCCGCGTGCCGCCGTCGGCCTTTTCAGTTGCTTGGATGAAGGGTCAGCCTGAAACGGCTGGCAATGTTAGTAGCTGTGGCCGAAATCGACCGTCCCGTAGGCGCTGTCTTTCTTGGTTACGGTATGGGAGTACTTGCCGTCCTTGTCCTTGAAGCTGATCTTGACGACGTGGAACACCTTCTCCTCGCCACCCTTGCGGCCAGTGTCCTTGACCTCGGCCTTGGTGTGCTTCGTGACCTTGTCCTTGACGTTGTCAATCTTGCCGTAGCGGTCCTTGATCAGCACCCACTTGCCGTGTTTCTTCTGGAAGATCCAGTGGTCAAACTTCACGTCGGTTTTCTTGTTGCACCAGACTTTGAACTCGAACTTTACGTCCGCTGAGTTCTTGGCGTACTTGCCGTAGTACGCCTTCTCATTCACGTCCTTGGCCTTGACCCAGCACTCGATCTTTTTGTCGGGTTTGTAGTCGTAGCCCGCAGCCGACGCCGGTCCCGCGACCGCCAAGGAACCCCCGATCAGGCTCAAGGATGCCGCTGATACTAATGCGAGACGGGCTGCCAGAGGGCGCCGCTGCCGTGATGGCATGGTGGTTGTCATTGTTTCTCCCGCGAGGTGTGTTCGGGCATCACTGGCCGATCACGTGACGCGTGGAGACCCATCAACCACTTATGTCCGCTTTATGATCGTCCACCCGGACGAGCCGGGTGGCCCTGGAGCCGGATCCGCTTTCAAGGCAATTCGCCGGGGTCCGGTGTCAAAATTTTACCCCCAGAAGTGGGTGTCAACCCTTATTTACCGGAATTGTCAACCGGTAGCGGTTGTTTCACGGCGGTGGGCCGCTACGGGAAAGAGGCCGGAAGGGCGGCCGACGGCGGGCTGTCCCGGCGCCGGCCGCCGTCACCGTGCGCGGGGCTACTGGCGCAGGAAGTTGAGCAGCGCCTCGTTGACCTCTGCTCCGTGGGTCCAGAGGAGGCCGTGCGGGGCGCCGTCGATCTCCACGTACTCAGCCTCCGGCAGGGCCTTGCTGAACTCCCGGCCGGTGGCGTCAATCGGCAGGATGTTGTCCGCCGTGCCGTGCACGATCAGTGCGGGGACGTCGATCTTGGGGATGTCGGCGCGGAAGTCGGTGATCCAGGTGGGCTGGGCGGCCACCGAGGCGAACGCGCCGGAGCCGGCGGCGAGGTTCCAGCTCGCCCGGACGGACTCCTCGCTGAGCCGGGGGGTGCCGAGGAAGGTGTCGCTGTTGTAGAAGTTCTTGAAGAACTCGGTGAAGAAGGCGTAGCGGTCTGCCTTGACTGCCTCGGCGAGGCCGTCGAACACGGACTGAGGCACTCCGGTGGGGTTGTCGTCGGTCTGCAGGAGGTACGGTTCCAGGGACCCGAGGAAGGCGGCCTTGGCCACGCGGGCCGACCCGAAGGTGGAGAGGTACCGGGCCACCTCGCCGGTTCCCATCGAGAAGCCCACCAGCACCGCGTCGTTCAGGTCCAGGGTGGTGAGGACGGTGTTGAGGTCGCCCGCGAAGGTGTCATAGTCGTAGCCGGTGGTGGGCTTGCTGGACTTTCCGAAGCCGCGCCGGTCGTACGTGATGACCCGGTAGCCGGCGTCCAGCAGGGCGGCTGTCTGCTTTTCCCAGGAGGATCCGTCCAGGGGGTAGCCGTGGATGAGGACAACAGCCTGTCCGGTTCCGTGGTCTTCGTAGTAGAGCTCGATGTCGGTGCTGTTTTCCTGTCCAACGGTGATGTAAGCCATGTCAGCATTCCCTTCGGTCTCGTGAGAACGGACGTCCTCAAGCGGTGGTACCAACCTATCGGGATCGCGGGCCGGACGGGATTGAGTGCCGGCGCGCGGCCCGTCACAGGGCGTAGCCTGCAGGAATGGCAGCAGGGACCGGGATGTTGTGCAGGGCATGAAACGAATTGGCTTCCTCTCCTTCGGACACTGGGGCCCGGTGCAGGGTTCCCGCACCCGGACGGCGCGTGATGCGCTGCTGCAGGGTATCGAGCTGGCCGTTGCCGCGGAGGAGCTGGGCATCGATGGCGCGTTCTTCCGCGTGCACCATTTCGCACGCCAGCAGGCATCGCCGTTCCCGCTGCTGGCGGCCGCCGCGGCGCGCACCAGCCGCATTGAGCTTGGCACCGGGGTCATCGACATGCGCTACGAGAATCCGCTGTATATGGCGGAGGAGGCGGCGGCCACGGACCTTATCAGCGGCGGCAGGCTCCAGCTCGGCATCAGCCGCGGTTCACCCGAGCCTGCCCGCAACGGCGCCCGTGCCTTTGGTTACGCGCCGTGGGAGGGCGAGACGGATGCCGACATGGCGCGTCGGCACGCCGAGGAGTTCCGGCGGGCGATCGCCGGCGCCGGTGTGGTGGAAGCCGACCCGCGGTACGCCGGAGGGGCCACCGGGCTGCTGCCCGTCCAGCCCCGCTCCGAGGGGCTCTCCGAACGGATCTGGTGGGGCGCCGGGACCCGGAAGACGGCGGTCTGGGCGGCCGAGCGCGGGATGAACCTGATGAGTTCCACGCTGCTCACCGAGGATACCGGGGTGCCGTTCCATGAGCTGCAGGCCGAGCAGATTGCGATGTTCCGTGAGGCATGGGCAGCGGCCGGGCATGGCCGCGAGCCGCGGGTCTCAGTCAGCCGCAGTGTTCTGCCGCTGGCCGACGACGAGGACCGCCAGTACTTCGGGCTGAGCGCCCTCCGCGAAGGCCGCGACCAGGTTGGCGCGCTCGACGGCACGCTGGCCCGCTTCGGCAAGAGCTACATCGGTGAGCCGGATGCCATCGCCGCGGAACTTGCCGCGGATGCCGCGGTGCAGGCGGCGGACACGCTCCTGCTCACCGTCCCCAACCAGCTTGGCGTGGAGTACAACGCGAAGCTGCTGGGTAACATCGCCCGCCACGTGGCCCCGGTCCTGGGATGGGCGCCGCGGGAAGTCCGGGAGCAGGCGTAACCTACTGGCATTGAACGGTTCCTCCCGGATGCGCAGCTGCCAAAGCTTCGTGCTGGGGGCGGCACTCATCCTGATTGGCGCCGCGGTGGGCAGCTCGCGCGGGTTCCCGCGGCCGGTGGGCGACCTCATGGGACTATCCGGGGTCTCATACCTGGCCCAGGGCTGGATCATCGGGGCCGCAGGCTTCTCCGGCGGCAACACCGTGCCCACTCTCGCCGGCATCGTTCTCATCCTGGTCTGGACGCTCTGGATCCTGGTAAGTTCGCTGCGGCTGGCCTAGTTCCGGCGCCGGTCCCGGCGGCTGTGCCTAGACTGGGACGCGACCGGCATTTCCGAGTGAGAGGCAGTGGCATGACCGACAGCAAACGCAATCCGGAAGAGCCCAGCGACCTTCGGGGCCCTGGCGACCCGGACGCCGTCGAACAGGCGCAGCCCCATCCCGAGGCCGGCACGCCGCACAAC
Organism: Arthrobacter globiformis; assembly: GCF_046536215.2. Taxonomy (GTDB): domain Bacteria; phylum Actinomycetota; class Actinomycetes; order Actinomycetales; family Micrococcaceae; genus Arthrobacter; species Arthrobacter globiformis_E. Next base: position 3,859,616 of record NZ_CM143421.1, read on the forward strand.
ATCCGTGAGGAACAGATGACGCAGGCGGGAGGCACGGTGCCCGCCAGCTATGTGGGCAGCGGGGCGCCGGAGGGCGGACACAAGCCGGAAGACGCCGCGGACGAATCGGGGCTGTGGGACGCCGAGGACAGGTAGCTAAAGCCAGGGGATGATCCTGTCGGCGCGGGAGCGCGTGGCTTCGATCAGGCGCGCATTGGCCGCGTCTGGCCCGTTGGCCCATGCCTCGGCCGCGGCACGGTCCATGCCAAAGAGCATGTGCCGTTCAACCAGGCGGGCAAGGCGCAGCTCATGCGGCGTGTCGATGAACCACACCTCGTCCAGTTGTGCACGCACCTGCTGCCAGCGCGGATCGTCGTTGAGCAGGTAGTTGCCCTCGGTGATGATGACGGGGACTGCGGCCGGAACCGCCAGCGATGCGGCCACCGGCTCATCGAGCGTCCGCCGGAAATCCGGGGCGTACACAACCTCCTCGTCCCGGCGCGCAAGCCGCTGCAGGAGCGAAAGGTAACCGCCGACGTCGAACGTGTCCGGCGCGCCCTTGCGCTGCCGCAGCGGAGTGCCGTCGATGATGGCGTTGCCCAGGTGGAAGCCGTCCATGGGCACCACGAGGGCGGCGTCGGAGCCGAGGGCGTCCGCGAGGCAGGCCGAGAAGGTGGACTTGCCGGACCCCGGCGAGCCGGCTACGCCGAGGAGAAGCCGTGTACCGGCGCTCAGTCGGCTGCGCAGTTGGGCGACGGCCTGCTGGATTTCCGCGGATTCGAAAGCCTGTAGGGACCGCGGCTCGGCGTTCGGAAGGGTCATGCACAGCATCCTAGGCGAGGCCCGGGATGCAGGCGTGTGCGGTGACGGGCGGAGGTTCAGTCGAGGGGGTTCAGTCGAGCGGAATGGTGATGGTGATCGCCGTGCCGGTTCCGGGGGCCGAGGTGATGCTCAGGGTGCCGCCCGCTTCCTCGACCGCCTGTGAAATGGTGCTCAGTCCGTGGCCGTTGACTTCTCCCGGCGCCGGCGGAACGGATTCGAAGCCGGTGCCGTTGTCCGCGACCATGAGGCGGATGCCATGGAAGACGGCGGCAAGCCGGACAGTCACATCCGTGGCGTGTGCGTGCTTGAACGTGTTGCTCAGCGCCTCCTGGGCAGACTGGTAGAGCAGGGAGGCGCAGCCGGATGAGATCTCCACGCCGTGGTGCGGTGTCTCCCAGCGCACGCACGTACCCTGGCGGCGCAAGGGGACCGTGAGCCTGTCGATGCAGCCGGCCAGCCCCAGCCGGTAGAAGTCCAGCGGCTGGCGGTCGGTGATGACACCGCCGACTTCGACGACTTCTTCAAGAGTTGCTGACTGGTTCATGACGGCCCCCCGCTTCCTTGCGGTCCTCGTTGCATGCTTTCCCTGGACGGATCGCTCCTCCAGGGGCTGATGCATTAAGGGTGGCGCCGGCCGATCAGGCTTGCCGCAGGTTTAGCCCGGGATCCAATCAAGTTTCCGCAAGATGTTCTGCAGCCACTTGTTCTGCCGTCAGGGGGCCATCATCCAGGGCTGGAGCGCGTGCTGGGGATACGTGGCGGCGTCGGCGGCGTCCAGCACTTCCAGCGCGGTCATGTGCGCGGCTGCCGCCACTTCACGGATCGGCTTGCCGTGCGTTACGGCCGCGGCAACTGCACTTTGCAGGGTTGCAGCCGCGGGGTCATGCTCTACTGCTGCGGATTCCAGCGTCGCCACGGCTTCTTCCACCGCGCGGATGTCTTCGTCCATCGGTACCCTCCTGTTTCTGCCCCATTGCAGTGACTCCTACTGTCTGGGGAGCTGCAACTGCTCCCAGACGAAGTGTCATGTTCCTAAAACAATAAGACAGACAGGTCTGTCTCTGCCAGTGCCAAGGTACACTGATTCTCTGATGAGTGCTCCTGATGCAACCGGGGATGCCTTGCTGCCTGAAGAGGTGCGTACCGGCCATAGTGAACCAGTGGACCGGATCCTCGCTACCGCCTACGAGCTTTTTTCGCACCGCGGTGTCCGCGACGTCGGAATCAATGAACTGATCGAGCGCTCCGGAGTGGCCAAGTCCACGTTCTACCGTCACTTCCCGTCCAAGGACGCACTGGTCCTGGCATTCCTGGCACTTCGCGACCAAGTCTGGACCGTGGACCTGATTGTCTCCGAGGCCAGGCGCCGGGGAACCACCCCCGAAGGACGCCTGCTGGCCATCTTCGACGTCTTCGGCGACTGGTTCCAGCGGGACGATTTCGAGGCGTGCACCTTCATCAACGTCCTCCTTGAGATGGGTCCCGGGCATCCGCTGGGGGAGGCCAGCATAGGCTACCTCGCCAGGATCCGCGGCCACATCCAGGCACTCGCCGAGGAGGCGGGCCTGGAACGCACTGACGAATTTGCCCGCTCGTGGCACATCCTGATGAAGGGCTCCATCATTTCCGCGACCGAAGGCGACTTCCTCGCCAACAAGCGGGCGCAGCAGATGGCCGGCTGGCTGATCGCACACCACCGGAACTGAGCCGGCCAGCCCGTTCAGTCGAGCCGCAACAGGTTCCGCAACGGAGCCGGGAGCCACTTCGGCTTTGGTCCGTCAGCTTGGTTTTCAGCACTTTCCATTGGCGCCTCCAAGGCGCCGGCTGCCGGCGGGAGGCAGGCGTTCTCACTCAGATGGCACAGCAGCGCTTGCTCGGGGGACCCGGGATGCGAGGCCAGGTGCTGGAGCAGCCGGCGCCGGGCGTCCGACTGGACATCCGTGGTGGCGAGGATGTCCAGGATGAGCTCGATGACCTGGGCGCGCATCACGGTCCGGTCGATCGACCTCAGCGAGTCGCTGCAGAAGACCTCCAGCGCGTCCGCTGAATCCTCGGCGCACCGGCCCGGTTCCGTGGCCGTCTTCACCCCTTCAGGCTCAGCAGGGGAGTGGGCATTAGCGTCCATCGGGACCTCCGGAAGTGGTCGCGTCTTCCTCCAGCGTCTTCACTGCGTTCTTCATCGCGGCTCCTCCATCGGCGGCATGATTCTTGCATGCTGCCAATGTGCGGCAGGTCTCCTGTGAAAACCTCGTTCCGGGGACCCCTCGATGGGAACGCGCCGGGCGGAAATTGGGGGGTCCATGCGGTGGAAAGGCATCGGCCAGGGCGGACGGCGGCCGCTGCCGCGGGAAAGTTCCGGGTTTTTCACAAGGAAACTCTCAGGATTCACGCGGCCGTGGACTGCCTTCGGCAAGAGACAAGCGCCCCGCATGGGCGTAGCTTTGTTGGTGTTGGGACCCGATCCGGTCCTCCGCATCCTGCAATGGGGCCGGAAGCTGACAGGAGGTAACAGCGATGACCAACATATTCAGGCGTGCCGGCGTCGACATCCCGGAACCCTTCCGGCGTCTCCTGGAGGGAGATTTGGACGCCTGGCTGCGGGTGGAGGAATACCGTGAGAGCGGCTCCCTGGTGGTCCGGGCCGAAGCGCCGGGTATCGACCCCGACAACGACGTCGACATCACCCTCGCCGGAAGCCAGCTGCAGATCACGGTCCGCCGTGAGGAAAAGTCGGAGCACAAGGAGCGGGAAGGGTACCGTTCGGAATTCCGGTTTGGCACGTTTTCACGGACCGTAAGCCTTCCCGCCCCGGTGAATCAGGAGGACATCCGTGCCTCGTACACCGACGGCGTCCTGGAAGTTCGCGTTCCGTTGACCGAGGAGCCCGCTGCGGGCGGCCACAAGATCCGCGTCTCCCGCGGCGCGGGATCGGAGGGTACCGCGCGCCCTGCGGGGCAGGACCCCCAAGGCCAGAGTTTCGGCGGCCCCTAGGCCGGCATGTCAGCCCTCGTAGTGCGTCCGCGCCGGGCCCCGGCCGAGGGCGTCAACGATTGACGTCGCAACGCTGTGCAGCTTGATGTTGCGGGTGCTCGACGCCGCCTTGAGCAGGTCGAAGGCTTCCTCCTGGCTGCACCGGTTCTGGGCCATGATCACGCCGACGGCGACGTCAATGACGGTGCGGGTTTCCAGGGTGGCCTTGAGGTTGGCGGCAGCGTCGCTGTAGTGGGCGAAGCGCACGGCCAGCCGCAGGGCCATTGAGGTCTGGCTGACGAAGTCCTGGGCCAGTTCCAGGACCCGGCCCTCGAAGCGGCCCGGACGGTGCGAGTAAAGGTTCAGGGCGGCCCGGGTCTCGCCCTCGAGGACGAACGGGATGGCGAGGATGGATCGGACGCCCTGCCCCAGAACCTTCTCCGCGTAGCTGCCCCAGCGGTCGTGCTTCTCAAGGTCTGTGATGTGGATGGTGACCTGGTCCCTGGATGCCGTCATGCAGGGGCCGTCGCCGAAGTCGTACTGGATCTCGTCCATGGCCTGCGCCTCGGGGCTGCTGCTCGCCACGGTTGCTGCCTTGCGGTGCCGCAACAGGGTCACGCCGCAGAGGACTTCGTCACCGGGTTCGGACAGGCTGCGTGCGGAAATCCGGGCAAGCTCGTGGAGGAATTCGCCCACGTCGGAGCTGGTGAGCACAAGCTCGTTGAGGTGTTCCGTGATTGAGGTTTCAGGTTTTGCGGTCGACTCGCTGGCCACGATTTTTCGGTACCGTTTCGCTCAGGTCAAGACGAACCGGCGGGCGCAGCGCAGGGGACCCCGTGGCCGGGGCGGTAGCAGCAAGCAAGGTGCCGGATCGAACAACAATCCAACGGCCTTCTGCTAAACCGTACCGAGAAAATATACACCAGAACCGCACGCGCCATGGCCGTGGTTACAGGCCCGGGCCCTAGGCTGGGGGAAGGTGCCGGGCGGCAGAAGCCGCTGCGGCCATCGGAGTACGGCCGCCCGGGCCAGGGCCGGCCAGCCAACAGGAGGAGGCCACGGTGAAAATTGCCGTAACGGGAGGCAGCGGAAAGCTCGGACGGAACGTGGTCCGCAGGCTTGTGGCGGACGGGCATTCGGTCCTCAACCTGGACCGGACCGGCAGCCGGGGTCCTGGCTTTGCCGCCGTGGATCTGCGTAACTACGGGCAGGTTGTGGACGTCATCCTGGGCCTGGACGACAGGCATCAGGGCGTCGACGCGGTGGTCCACCTGGGCGCCATCCCGGCTCCGGGCCTGGTGCCCGACGCCGCTACCTTTGAAAACAACATGCTGTCCACCTACAACGTGTTCCAGGCGGTCCGCAGGGCCGGCATCAAGAAAATTGTGTATGCCTCCAGTGAGACGGTGCTGGGACTGCCGTTCGACGTCGACCCTCCCTACATCCCGGTGGACGAGGAGTATCCGGCCCGCCCGGAGAGCACCTACTCGCTGGTCAAGCATCTGGAGGAGCAGATGGCCATCCAGATGACGCGCTGGGACCCGGAGCTGAGCATCGTTGGCCTCCGGTTCTCCAACGTCATGGACCCGGAGGACTACGAGGAGTTCCCGTCCTTCGACTCGGACGCCGCCCTGCGCAAGTGGAACCTCTGGGGCTACATCGACGCGCGCGACGGTGCCCAGGCGGTGGCACGCGCGCTGGACTACCGCACGCCGGGGTTCGAGGCCTTCATCGTCGCCAACGAGGACACCGTCATGAGCCGCTCCAGTGCCAGCCTGGCGGCAGAGGTGTTCCCGCAGGTGCAGGTGACCAAGGAACTGGGCGAGCACGAGACCCTGCTGTCCATCGACAAGGCCAAGCGGCTCCTCGGCTACGCGCCCGAACACAGTTGGCGGACCTACCACTCCAACCGCACGACGCCCACCGAGGACTGAGCGCCGTGAGCTGAGCGCGAACGTACACTTGTGGCCCCTGGGAAGCGCTTCCCAGGGGCCACAAGTGTACGTTCGCGCTGTCCCGCGGGGAGCGGGCGGTCAGGCGCGGGGCTGGAGGCCGGGCACGCCGTCGTCGATCCGGAAGGACGCCTTGGTGCTGACCGCGGAACCCGGGGCGTTGACGTAGTCCAGCACGCGGAAGTCAGCCGTCAGGGAATCCTTGGTGATGGTGGTCCGGACGTAGCCGCGCTGGTCGTTGTAGAACTTCAGATGCTCGTTCCAGGCCATCGTGGGGTCTGTGACGGAACCCGTCCCGTTGCCGGTGGAGGTGACGGACGTGCACACCAGCTCCGAACCCACCACGGGTGCATCCGGGTTCTTGTAGTCCACCTTGACGTTGTTGGCCCAGTTGCGGTGCACGTCGCCGGTGAGGACGACGGCGTTGCGCACGTTCGCGTCCACCCAGCCCTGGGTGATGCGGCGGCGGGAGGATGCATAGCCGTCCCAGCCGTCCATGGACATGTCGTCGATGTCGGCGGCCTGGTTGCGGTCCCGCTCGGCGAAGAACACCTGCTGGCCCAGGAGGTCCCAGCGCGCCTTGGACTTCCGGAAACCGTCCAGCAGCCACTGCTCCTGCTCGGCCCCGGTGATGGTGCGGTTGTCCGCCAGGCGCTCCTCGACGTTCTTCCGCCAGCCGTCCCCGGCCAGCTGGTCGTCGCGGTACTGGCGCGTGTCCATCATGTGGAAGTTGGCGAGCTGGCCCCACTGAACCGTGCGGTAGATCTTCATGTCCGCACCGGCAGGCATGGACGGCGCGCGCAGCGGCATGTTCTCGTAGTATGCCTGGAACGCGGCTGCACGGCGCTTCCGGAAGTTGGCCGCAGTGTCGTTCAGCTGGGCCGGGTCCGCGTTTTCGGGTACCTCGTCGGCCCAGTTGTTGTCCACCTCGTGGTCATCCCAGACCACCAGCCACGGCGCGGCGGCATGCGCAGCCTGCAGGTCGGCGTCGGCCTTGTACTGGGCGTGGCGCTGGCGGTAGTTCTCCAGCGTCACCGTTTCCGGGCCCTCGTGGTCGCGGACGTTCCCGCCGGCGGTCACGTAGGAGCCCTTCTTGTACTCGTACTGGTAGTCGCCGAGGTGGAGGACCAGGTCCGGCTGGTCCTCGGCGAGGCGGCGGTATGCCGTGAAGAAGCCGTGCTCATACTGGGCGCAACTGGCGAAGGACATGGCCAGGGCGGCCGGCGTTTCGTACCAGGCCGGGCTGGTCAGTGTGCGGCCGACGGGGCTGATGTGGCGGCCGGCGCGGAACCGGTAGAAGTACTCGCGCCCCGGCTTGAGGCCGCGCAGCTCCGCGTGGACCGAGTGGGCGCTTTCCGGCAGGGCCTGCTCCACGCCGCGCTGGACCACGTTCCTCATGCCGGCATCCTCGGCGACCTCCCAGGCCACGGTGACCACGCGGGAGGGCATGCCGCCCAGGCCGTCTTCCGCGAGCGGTTCGAGCGCGAGCCGGGTCCAGAGTACGAAGCCGTCGGGCCACGGGTCGCCGGACGCGACGCCGAGGGTGAAGGGGTCGGTGGGAAGGCTCGCCTCGGCATTCCGGGGATCGGCGACGGCGGTGCCCGGCAGGGCGATAACGAGGCCGGCGCCGAGGCTGCTGGTGATGAGTGTTCTGCGCGTAATGTCCATGGCCCCGAACCTAACGAGGCAGCTTGGACGGGCGAGGACGCGCGCGTGAATCGCGAGTGAACGGTAACACGCCGTCCGGCGAAGCGGCGTGCAGCCAGGCTGAGCGACGCTACTTGGACGGCTGGGGCACTTCGCAGGTCAGCTTGGGGTTCGCGCCCATGTAGTTCAGCGGTCCGGCGGCGATGGTGATCGCCACGGTCCCGGCCTCCGTGCAGGAGTCCGGGGAGCCGCTGAAGTAGCCCCGCTGGAACGCGGCGAACACGCCGACGATGAGCCAGATGACCACAAGCGTTCCGATGATCCTCACGGCAGCCTCCGTAGCCCCGTTGCCACTTCAATGTGTGACTAATTATCCACCGCGGCTGTCATTCCGGACAGGGCTACCGGAACCGGTCTATCGGTTCTGCCTGGTCGGCGGGGCTGCAGCCCGGTCAGCTCGGTTCGGTGGTATCCACCGGTGTTTCCTCCACGTCCGGGGTGTCCTCCGCCGTGGCAATCTGGCTGTCGCTGGGGGTTTTGGCTCCGGTGCTGTCCGTGCCCTCTTCCGGTTCGAAGGTGTTCGGCTCGCCCGCTCCCACGGCGACGCCGGAGCCGGAGTCCGGGACGCCGTCGCCCTGGGTCTGAGGTGGATCAGTCTGTGGTGAAGTGCCGCTGTTCTGGCGGTCCTGGCCGGTTCCTTCAGTGCTCATGTTGTCTCCTGAGACCTTGTGGGGCTGGAAGTTTTACCGTAACAGCGGGGGAGGGCATCCGTAAGGGGGCTTAGGATTTTCTGGCACCGGGGATAACCTTCACATCTAGACAGTTTTCCTCAGTGCACAGGTGGTCTTTCAGGTGGCAGAAGAATCAACGCGCAAGCAGGGCCGGTGGCGGGTCTTCCACGACAAGTTCGTGGTGGAAGAACGCTATATGGAACCCGGCGCCAGAAAAGGCCTTTACGTGACGGCGATCATCCTTGCCCTTGTGGGGGCAACCGTCTTCTTCTTTGCTCTCTCAGGTGTCCAGGACCATGACGGGCTGGCCAGCGCAGATGAAGAATCGTGGAGCTGGCTCCTGACTACGCGCAGCCAGGTGCTGACCGTGGTGATGATTGTCCTGGCTGTCATTTTCGGGCCCGTGGCGCTGCCCATCATCGTCCTCGTTGTCACGGTGGCATGGGGCATTCTGGCCAAGCACGCCTGGCGTCCGATTCTGCTGGCGGCGGCAATGCTGACCGGCGTGGGACTGGCGCAGCTCATCGGCAGGTCCGTGGACAGGCAACGCCCTCCGGTGGACCAGATGCTGTTCGGCGCAGACCACACCTTCTCCTTTCCGTCGGGGCATGTTCTGGGGGCCTCGGACTTCCTGCTCATAACGGCGTTCCTGGTCTTTTCACGCCTCCGGAAACCAAAGACCACGGTGGTCGGTTTTGTCTTTGCCATCATCGGAGTCATTCTGGCGTCCGTCAGCCGCCTGTACCTCGGCTACCACTGGGTGAGCGACGCCGTGGCCTCCGTTGCGCTCTCGCTGGTGGTGCTCGGTGCCGTGATCGCCGTGGACACCTGGCGCACCGCCCGCGTGCCCGGGGAACGGGTTACCGGCGAGCTGTCCAAGGCAGATTCCCCGGACTGACGGCATGGCCAACGAAGCTGATGTCCGCCGGATCTGCCTTGCCCTGCCGGGTGTAACCGAGCGCCCCAGCTGGAACCAGCCCGCGTGGTTCGCCAAGACCCTGATGGCGCGTATCTGGGAAACCGGTGTGCTCACGGTCAAGACAGCGGAGCGCGAGGCTTTGTCCGGAACGGATCCGGAGACGTACTTTTGGACACCGCACCATGAGCGGTCGCCGCAGCTGGTCCTTGTCCGGCTTTCCAGGGTCGACGGCGACCAGCTCGCCGAACTGCTCGAAGACTCCTTCCTGCTGGCCGGCGGCCGCCTGTAGGTCCTTCGTCGCCGGTGTTTTTACGTCTCGGCGTCGGGATCGGTGCCTGGCTGCGGGCCGGCACCGCGGGAGCGGGCGCGTTGCAGCTGAAGGCGGAGCCGGGCGTTGTCCAGCTCCAGTTCCAGCACCTTGGCCACGCCCGCCAGATTGAGGCCGTCATCCAGGAGTTCAGCGATGCGGCGCAGGACCGCAAGGTCGGCGTCGCTGTACTGGCGCGTGCCGCCGTCGGTCCTTTCGGGGGTCAGCAGGCCGCGGCGTTCATAGAGCCGGATGTTTTGCTGGCCGGTTCCCACGAGCTCCGCCACCACGGAAATGGCGTATAACCCGCGACCGGCGCTGCCCCGGTTGGCCATGTGAGTCCCCGTTCGGATTTCCTGGATTTTCCTCTTGCCCCAGTTTGTCACTGGTGCTATAAAAAATCTATATCCATCACCATAGATATGAGCTGGTGGGTAGCCATAAAACCTACATGCTGAAGGGAGTGGGAAATGATGCTAATCCGTACTGACCCGTTCCGTGAGCTGGACCGGCTCACCCAGCAGGTGTTCGGAACAGCAGCCCGTCCGGCAGCCATGCCGATGGATGCGTGGCAGGAAGACGGGGAATTCGTGGTGGCCTTTGACCTGCCCGGCATCTCGCCTGACGCCGTGGACCTGAACGTCGAGAGGAATGTCCTCACCGTCCGGGCAGAACGCCGGGATGCCACCCAGCCCAACGTTGAACTGGTGGTCTCCGAGCGGCCGCGCGGCGTCTTCAGCCGCCAGCTCATTCTCGGCGACACCCTGGACGCAGACAACATCAAGGCCAGCTACGATCTTGGCGTGCTGACACTGCGGATCCCGGTTGCCGAGCAGGCTAAGCCGCGGAAGATCGAGATCGAAAGCAAGGGCCAGCTGCACCAGATCGAGACGTAGCCGGCCGGCGCGCAGACAGGGCGACCTGCGGGGTTCCAGCCGGAACCCCGCAGGCCGCCCGGGCCGCGGCAACCAGCAACGCAACTGCAACAGGCTTCAGCGATGACAAGCCCCTCACCGGATTACTATGCCGTGCTGCGGATTCCGCGCGGCGCGACGCAGCAGGAAATCGCCCGCGCCTATCGTGCCCTGATGCGCCGCCACCACCCGGATGTCGCCAGCGGTGACGCGGTGCCGGCCGAACTGCAACCGATCATGGAGGCTTTCGCCGTGCTCCGGGATCCGCAGCGCCGCGCCGCCTACGACGCCGAGTTTCCCGGTACTCCAAGTGCCGCCGGCGACTCCGCCAGGCAACCACAAGACATTCCGGTCCGCGTAGTCCGGCCCCGGGAGCCGCCGTTTCGTGTCACCCCTGTCCGGTGGGAGAGCGGACCGTGGGCCTGATAACCGATCCGAAGTTCAGAGGAGAACCATGGCCATGAGTGATTGGCGCCGCTACGACTCCCACCTGATCCCGGCCTTCCACGAGCGCTTCGAACAACGCTGGGGCAAGGGTACAGCCCCGTTCCTGGATCCAGAGGCCCACGAGGAGCCGCTTCCGCGCGCGCAGTGGATCAATCCCACAACCGGTGCTGCCTTGGCCGTCGTTCCCATCTGGTCGGACGACGACCACCAGCACCGCACCTTTGGGGTCTTTTACCTGCCTCCGGCCGGGGACATCTGGGTGCTTCGCCCGGGCCTGACCGGCTTCCTCGAACCGGGCGAGGACGGCTCCGCTAACCTGGTGGCTTTGCTCAACGACGCCTTCCGCAAAGCCGTATCCCACGCCAACGAATTCCTCTTCGGCCCGCCGCCGCTGGTGGACTGATATGTAGCTTCAGTTGTCAAGAGGCATAGATGAGCGGCTCCCGGACTTGGTTCCGGGGGCCGCTCATCCTGTGCGGTCCGGTCTGGTGGGGTGTGCGGTGGCGGGTCTTGTGTCGACTGGGCAGTGTCAGACTGATATTCGCGGGTTGGGTACCGCATGACGATGTGTTCGGCCGGGAGCGTTATCGGTGTCTAAGGTCGAGCGTCGACGGTTGGATCCGCCTGCTCATAGTCCATTCTCGAGTTGGCTCCGGTTGCTTGCCAGCGCATTTCCACCGTTTTCGGAGGCACGTTCTGGTCAGGGTTCTGCCATGGGTTGCCTTTGCTGGAGCGGGGTGGCCAGTGACCAGCACCAGCCTGCCAACTCGCGGGCGATTGCGGTGTTGGCCTTCACTGACATCTTGTGGCGGTGATCGAAGGCTTCCCATTTGTGATGCAGCCGGTGGTTTCCTTCCAGGGCGCGGATGCGGGTTGCCGGGGCGACGAGCTCCAGCTGGCGCAGCAGCCGTTCCCCGGGCCGGGCGTAGGGGCGTCGGTGCTGCCAGGCTGCCTCGATCAGGAGTTTGCGGGCGTAGGTGTTCCCGGCCTTGGTGATCGGGCCTTGGTGGCGTGACGGGCCGGAGGACTCTTCGCTGGGAACCAGGCCGAGATAGGACCCGATGGTCGAGCCGGTGAAGCGGGTCCAGTCGCCGATCTCCACGGCCAGCCCGAAGGCGGTCGTGAGCTGGATGCCACGAAGGCACATCAGGGCGGCAATCACTGGAGCATAGCGGCACGCACCGGCAGTGGCGGCGACCTGTTTGTCGATGCGTGCCAGGTGCGCGGCGAGCAGCTCGGCTTGCTCGACATCGGCCTCGTAGGTGAACTGAAGCGCCGGTTCGTCAAAGTGCTGGCGGTGCAGCCAAAGACGGTGTTCTTTTGTCCACCGGGTGGCTTTCGGATAGCGGATGCCGTGGCGCAAGAGGATGGCGTTCACGTGCTGGCGGGCGTGCGCGAGGTCCCTGGCCGCACCGGAGCGCAGCCGCGACAGATCCCGCAGGGACTCTTCGTCAGGGTCCGGGATGCGGACCTCGGTGACCGAACCGACCGCGAGCATTTCGGCCAGCACCCTGGCGTCCCGCCGGTCGGTTTTCACCCGGTCCCCGGGTGCGCGCAGCAGCTTCGAGGATGCTGCGACCACGCAATTGATCCCCGCAACCCGCAGATGGCGTGCCAGGACAAACCCTGTCGGGCCCGATTCGTAGACGACCTTGACGGGCGGCTCGAACCGACTGACCCACTCCAGCACCACGGCCGGGTCAGGCGCCATGGTATGCCGTGTGATCTCACCAGTGTCCGGGTTCAATGCGTGCCCAACGACGTTGACCGCGTGAACATCAAGACCAATGAAAGTATGCTCGAACATAGCCGGGACCTCCCAACCTCACATGTGGCACTACCATTGCACCCCGCAGCAGCTTCGCAGGCCACGGGAGCCGCTAATGGCAACCCACGGACGCTGTGAAACAGAAGGCCCCGGCCCCTCGTACTCCTGCCAGAACCTGCCCGTCCCGGGATAAAGGACATCACCGCCGGGAACAGGCCCTGCAGCGCCACCCTCTCGGAACATGGCACCGACCCACATCAAGCTGGCGCTGCAGGACCGCCCGGCGATAATGGCCGGCCCGGACGTGTAGGACCCCGACCACACTTCATATCGTCTAACCCGGTCCGGTGAAGCCGACGCCGCCAAAGTCGGGCCCGGGGAAGAAGCCCGGCCCGCCAAAGCCCGGTCCCGGGAAGCCGGGGCCGCCGAAACCGCCCTGCCCGTCCCCGCCGCCGGCGGGGCCGCTGCCCAGCAGGCTTCTGGTGAGGGTCTCGCCGTCGGCCATCAGTTCCTCCACCGCCTCAAGCAGGTGGCCGTCCGAGACGGGGGCACCGTCCAGTGCGGCACGCACGACGGCCCGGCGGACCAGTTCGCGCGCGAATGACGCCGTGGTTCCCTCGGTGCGGGCGGCCGCGTCCCGGACGGCGTCCGGGCTGAACGGTATACCGCGCCCATAAAGCGTCACGAGCCCGATGCGCTCATCCAGGGCGGGAAGCGGAATGTCGACGGCCAGGTCAACGCGGCCTGGGCGCTGGGCGAGGGCCCGCTCGAGCATGTCCACGCGGTTGGTGGTGAGGACGAACGCGACGTCGGCGTCGTGGTCCAGCCCGTCCATGGCATCGAGGACCTCGAACAGCAGCGGCTGCGGCCCGTGCCCGAAGCTCCGGTCCTCCGCGATCAGGTCGCAGTCCTCAAGCACCACGATGGACGGCTGCAGCGCGCGGGCCATGGCGGCCGCCTCGGAAATCCTGGCCAGGGACCCTCCGGACAGCAGGACCGCCGTGATGCCGGCGCTCTGGCTCAGCAGGTACCGCACCGTGTGGGTCTTGCCCGTGCCGGGTTGGCCATACAGCAGGATGCCCCGCTTGAGGTGCTGGCCGTATTCCTTCAGCGACTCCCGGTGCTCGGCGATGCCCAGGGCGTGATCGGCCACCTTCTGGAGCAGCCCCTGCGGCAGGATGACGTCGGCAGCAGTGAGTTCCGGCCGTGCATGGAACGTCACGCCGCCGCTGCTGGGCCCGTACTCGCCCATGACCAGCGAAATGACCTGGCCTTTCAGGATGCTGCCGCGCTGCATCCGCCTGCCGAACTCGGCCAGGAAGTCCGCCGCGTTCTTTGCATCCGCAGCCAGGACCTCGAGGCAGGCCGTTTGCCGGCCGTAGCGCGGCGCCGCGTCACGCTGCAGGACGGCAACCGGGCTGCCCGCGTGCCGGAAGAGCCACAGTCCCAGGGCCACGGCCTGCCGCTGTTCGTCCGGGCCCACCGCGAGGTTGATGTAATCGGGCTGGGACAGCGGGAACTGGGGGAAGAACTGCGACTGCTGGAGCATGTCGCTCAGGGACTGGTGGTGCCGCTGGTCACCACCGCCGATGCCCACCAGCCGGAACCCAGGATCCTCGCCGGCGAGTTCGGCCATCAGGATGTCTGCGTCGACGAACCGGTGCGCCGGGACCTCCTCCACCACCACCGCGAGTGATTCGGCCGGCACGGCCAGATGTTCGGTGATGGTTGTCAGCAGCTGCGTGCCGGCCTTGACGCGGTGCTGGCCCGACTGTGCGATTTCCACCAGCTGTGCGAAATTGTCGATGAACTTCCCCAATTTTTCATCCATGCCGCCGACCCTACCAGCGGCCGTCAAGGTCCCCTCGTCAGCGGCCCCGGCCTGTGTCATTCTGGGAGGTACGCAGTCCGGAGGTGCCGCAGCCTGGAGCTGCCGCAATCCTCCCGAGCTGCCGAAGGACCGGAGCCGTCGAAGGAGAAGGCCATGTTTGCGCCCAAGGATTCGTTTTCCAGCTTCAGCGTTGACGACGTGGCGCGCGCCAGGGAGTTCTACGGGCAGACGCTGGGCCTGTCCGTGTCCGATGGCGCGATGGGCACACTGGAGCTGTCCATGCCCGAGGGCCACACGATTTTTGTCTACCCCAAGGACAACCACGAGCCGGCCACCTTCACCGTCCTGAACCTGGTAGTGGACGACGTCGAGGCAGCCGTTGATGAGCTCAACGCGGCCGGCGTGCAGACCAAGATCTACGACGATCCCGGCCTGCCCACGGACGACAAAGGAATTGCCCGCGGGATGGGCCCGGACATCGCCTGGTTCAAGGACCCGGCCGGCAACGTGATTTCGGTGATCAATCCGGGCAGCGCCGGCACGGACAGCGCCGCGCCCTGAGCGGTAGAATCCGGCAATCTGAAGTTTCGGCCCACCGGCCTTTCACAACGTCACAGAGGTCCAGCGATGCATCCTTCCGCCAAAGACTTGGCCGCCATGGTTCCGACCGGCTTCACCCTGGGCGTGGCCACCGCCGCGTTCCAGATCGAAGGTGCACTCGAAGAGGACGGCCGCGGACCCGCCGGCTGGGACGTCTTTGCAGCCAGGCCCGGGACGATCGTGGACGGCCACAGCCCCGCCGTGGCGTGCGACCACTACCACCGCATGCCGCAGGACGTGGCCCTGATGAAGGAACTGGGCATCGACTCCTACCGGTTCTCGCTCGCGTGGCCGCGGATCCAGCCGGACGGGCGCGGGGCGGTGAACCGGGCCGGCCTGGACTTCTACGACCGGCTGCTGGATGAGCTGCTGGCCAACGGAATTTCGCCCATGGTCACGCTCTACCACTGGGACACGCCGCTGGCCCTCGATGAGGACGGCGGCTGGCTCAACCGCGACACCGCCTACCGGCTGGGGGAGTTCGCCGCCATCGCCGCTGCCGCATACGGCGACCGCGTGGCCCGCTGGGTGACCATCAACGAGCCCGCCACCGTGACCACCAACGGCTACGCCCTGGGCCTGCACTCCCCGGGGAAGGCCGACTTCGCCAACGGCCTGCCCACCGTGCACCACCAGCTGCTGGGCCACGGCCTGGCCCTGCAGGCATTGCGGGCCGCGAAGGTGCCCGGCGAAATCGGCATGACCAACGTGTACTCGCCCGTGGTGGCCCACTCCGGCAACCCTCTCGACTGGATGAGCGCCGGAGCGATGGACATTGCGCAGAACCGGCTTTATGCGGACCCGGTGCTCACCGGGAAATATCCTGACCTCATTCGCCTCGGGAAGTTCTTTTCGTCCTTCGACCATCCGGACGAGGACATGGCCATCATTTCCCAGCCGCTGGATTTCTACGGCCTCAACTACTACATGCCCACCCGGGTGGCGGCCGGCGGCGGCGACAGCCCCGTCCCGGCGGCCATGGCGGAGGCGATGGGGGACGACCTCAGGGACGCCACGCCCGGTGCCCCGCTGCACATCGAGCCATGGCCGGACACCGAAACCACTGCCTACGGGTGGCCCGTGAAGCCGGAGTACATGGCCGTCGCACTCAAGGAAATGGCCGAACGGTACCCGAATCTTCCGCCCGTCATCATCACCGAAGGCGGGGCGAGCTTCGTGGACGTCAAAGTCCGCGACAAGTCCACCAACCAGACCTTCATCCCGGACGAGCGGCGGCTCCGCTACCTCTCCGACCACATCGGCACCGCCCTCCGTGCCACGGCCCCCGGCGGCGAGGCCGAACGGATCGACCTGCGCGGCTATTACGTCTGGTCATTCATGGACAACTTCGAATGGTCGGGCGGCTACAAGCAGCCGTTCGGCCTGGTCCACGTGGATTTCGAGACCCAGGCGCGCACGCCGAAGGCCTCGTTCTACTGGTTCCAGGAACTCCAGGAGGAACGGAAGCTGGCAGCCTCGGCGGATGCCGCCGTCGCCGCCGCGGCAGCCGGGCCGGACAGCGCTGTGGCTGAGGGCATGCTGACAGACGCCGGGATGTCCGACGGCGGCGCGCCCGACGGCGGACCGGTCACCTAGGCGGACCGGTCACCAGTTCGTGCAGCTAGAGCAGTTCGAGTCGCCGGAGCTGGCGGGCTATGCCGGCGCCGTCGGGGGAGTAGATCCACGGCACCGTTGAAGCGCTGTGGTCCCCGTCCTCGGAGTGGCCGCCGGCGAAGACGGCCTCGCTCACTGACAGCTGCCGGATGGCGATGGCCGCGACCTTGTCCGCGTTGTGCTGCGTGAACTGCGAGTAGATCTGCTCGTCGTGCTGGCCGTTGTCGCCGATCAGCAGCCAGCGCATGTGCGGGAATTCCGCCGCCAGCCGCTCAAGGTTGCGGCGCTTGTGCTCCTGGCCGCTGCGGAACCAGCGGTCCTGGGTCAGCCCCCAGTCCGTGAGCAGCAGCGGTCCTGCCGGATACATGTTCCGGGTCAGGAACCGTGCGAGCGTGGGCGCCGCGTTCCACGGGCCCGTTGAAAGATAGATGACCGGCGCGTCGGGATGCTCCACGGTGAGCCGGTCCAGCAGCACCGCCATCCCGGGGGTGGCCATCCTGGCCCGCTCGCTCAGCACAAAAGTGTTCCAAAGCGCCAGGAAGGGCCGGGGCAGTGCCGTGACCATGACAGTGTCGTCGATATCGGAGACGATGCCGAACTTGGTGTCCGGGGCAATGACGAAGATGCTGGCTTCCACCGGTTCGGTGCCCTCGCAGCGGAGGATGGCGGTGTGCCAGCCGGGCGAGAGGGACACCGGAATGTCGATGTCCACCAGTCCGCCGCGGTCGGCCTTGACCTTCGTGACCGTTCCGCCGATCTCGATTTCCACGTCCGAGCGGGGAATGGGGACGCTGGTGAAGGCGCGCCAGCCGCGCACATTCTCGGTGCCGTTCCGGGCGGCATGGTCGGCGCGGCTGCCGGGGACGGGCTTGCTGGCCAGCACGACGCGGCCCAAAACCCGGACCCACTCCGTGGACCCGTAGCCCTGGTAGGCGATGGTCTTGGGTTCGAACTTCCAGCGCCGGGCGACCTTCAGGCGCGCCGTGTTGATCGCATCGGATAGCCGGTGGGCCAGGCGGAAGACGCGCGTCCCTGACAAACTCGCCTCTGACAACGGTGATTCCTGTGACGCCATGTCCATGCCTTCACTCTGCCACAGGGCAGCGGCCCATGGGCTGCCCGCCTGCGCTCTGTTACTCGCCGTCTCCCAGCATGCCGCGCAGGGTGGCCGCATTCCGCACGGCGTTCCCGCCGCCGTCGTTGTTGAAGTACGCGAAGACGTCCCGGCCGGAGTTGCGCCACTCCCTGATCCTGTCCGCCCACCAGCCCAGTTCCTCGTCCGAGTAGGAGCCGCCATAGAGGTACTGGTGGTCCGGCCCGTGCAGCCTGACGTAGACGAACGGGGCGGTCGCCTGCAGGTTGCAGGGCAGATTGGCACCGCTCATGACGGTGTACGCGGCACCGTGCCGTTCCAGCAGCCCGTACACCTCCGGCTGCTCCCAGCTTGGGTGCCGGAACTCCACGGCCACCCGGATCCAGCCGGGCATGGCGCCGAGGAAATAGTCCAGGCGGGCGTCATCCCGCTCCATGCCGGGTGGCAGCTGGACCAGCAAGACCGCGCGCTTGTCGCCAAGCTCGTGCCAGCACCGCGAGATCCGCTCGATCCAGACTTCCGGGCCGTACAGCTTCTTGGCGTGGGTGAGCCCGCGTGGGGCTTTGACGGACAGGGCAAAACCGGGCGGCAGCCTGGTCCGCCAGCCGGCGAACGTGGTGTCCCGCGGCCAGCGGTAGAAGCTGGCGTTCAGCTCAACCGTGCTGAACCGTGCCACGTAGTGCTGCAGCCTGTCCCTGGTGGGAAGCCCTGGCGGGTACAGCACGTTTTCCCAGTGGTCGTAGCTCCAGCCGGACGTGCCGATGTGGATGTTCACCCGTCGGCCGTCAGTCGAAGTGGGTGGTCACGGTGCCGCCGCCGGCGGACTCCACGATGGCCGCGGCGACGTCGCGCAGCTTCAGGTTGCGCGTGCTCGACGCCGACTTGATGAGGTTGATGGCGTCCTCCTGGCTGCAGCGGTTCTGCGCGATGATGATCCCGACGGCGGTGTCGATGATGGTCCGTGACTCCATGGCCCGCTTCAGGTTGGCGGCGTTGTCGTTGCGCTGGGCGAGCAGGACCGCGAGCCGGAGGCCCTTGGAGGCCTGGCGGACATAGCTGATGGCGCTCTCCACGGCCCGGGGGTCAAAGACGTTCGGCTTCTCGGAGTACAGATTGAGCCCGGCCCGGGCGTCAGCGCCGGGCAGCTCGACCGGGACCGCCAGAACCGACCGGATGCCGTTTTTCAGCACGGTGTCGTTGTAATCCGGGAACTCGGTGTCGAGTTCAAAGTCCGGAACATGGACCAGGACGCCCTCCCGGCAGGAGCGGAGGCACGGGCCGTCGCCGAACTGATACTGGATTTCGTCCAGGGCCTGGGCGTGCTCGCCGCTGCTGGCCACGGTGGCCGCCGAACGGTGCCGCAGGAGGGTGATGCCGCAATAGATCTGGCCGCGCGGACCGGACATGCTCTCGGCGGAGAACCGTGCCAGTTCGTCGAGGAAATCCTGCACGTCCTGGGTGTCCAGCAGCATGTCCTGGACGCGCCCCACCACGTCGGCTTCGTTCACGGGACTATCCACGCAAGGCTCCACTTCCGCCCCCGTGCCGGCGCCGCCGGGGACGGGCAATGCCGGCTGCTACGGCTGGCTGGGTAATGCTGACTGGGTCCGGCGGCCGCTCCGCCTAACTTCAGGCTACACCCGGGCACCTCTCGTGCAGCGGGGCCTGCTGTGGCACTGTAAGGGCATGGTACGCATTGAGGATTATGCGGTGGTCGGGGATCTGCACACGGCAGCCCTGGTCAGCACTGAAGGGTCGATTGACTGGCTGTGCCTGCCGCGGTTCGATTCGCCGGCCTGCTTCAATGCGCTCCTGGACACCCCCGAGGCGGGACGCTGGCTCTTGGCCCCGGCGGCCGGGGGCGGCTGCACGCGCCGCCGCTACCGCCGTCATACCCTCATCCTGGAAACCGAGTGGGAAACCGACGACGGCGCCGTCCGGGTCATCGACTTCATGCCGCCCCGCGACGAGGTGGCGGACATCGTCCGGATCGTCGTGGGGCTGCACGGACACGTCAGGATGAGAAGCGAACTCGCCCTGCGGTTCGACTACGGCCACATCATGCCCTGGGTGCGCCGGGACAGCCACGGCCTCCATGCCATCGCCGGGCCGGACTCTGCCTACCTGGTGACCACCGCCCCGCTGCGCGGCGAACGCATGCACACCGTCAGCGACTTCACCGTGAAGGCCGGAGAGCGGGTGCCGTTCGTGCTGACGTGGGCGCCCAGCCATGTCCGCCGGCCCCGGTCCGTGGACGCCGAGGAAGTCCTTGACTCCACCGAACGGTTCTGGCGGGAATGGACGGACAAATGCAAGGTGTCCGGGCCGTACAAGGACGCCGTGCAGCGCTCACTTATCACCCTCAAGGCCCTCACCTACGCGCCCACCGGAGGGATCGTTGCGGCCGTGACCACATCGCTGCCCGAGCAACTGGGCGGTCCCCGGAACTGGGACTACCGCTTCTGCTGGCTCCGCGATGCCACGCTGACGCTGCAGGCCCTGCTCGCCGCCGGCTACACCTCCGAGGCGGCGGCCTGGCGCGACTGGCTGCTGCGGGCCGTGGCGGGGGACCCGGCCGACCTGCAGATCATGTACGGAATCCACGGCGAACGCAGGCTGCCGGAGCTGGAGCTGCCCTGGCTGGCCGGCTACGAGAATTCGGCGCCGGTCCGGGTGGGCAACGCGGCGGCGGGACAGCTGCAGCTGGATGTCTGGGGTGAGGTGCTGGACTGCCTTGCCCTGACCCGCAACTCCCTGCTGAAGCACACGGACGAAGCCTGGGACGTCCAGGTGGCGCTGATGGAATACCTCGAGGGCGCCTGGGACCAGCCGGACAACGGGCTGTGGGAGATGCGCGGCCCGCGCCGCCATTTCACCCACTCCAAGGTGATGGCATGGGTGGCTGCGGACCGGATGGTCAAAGGTGTCCGGGATTCGGGGCTTCCCGGTCCCGCGGACCGGTGGGAGGCGCTCCGCGACACGATCCATGCCGAAGTCATGGAGAACGGCTTTGACCCCGGCAGGAACACGTTCACGCAGAGCTATGGCCGGCCTGAACTTGATGCCAGCCTGCTCCTCATTCCCCGTGTGGGCTTCCTCCCGCCCGACGACCCCCGGGTGGTCGGCACCATCGAAGCCATCCAGCGGGAACTGACGGAGGACGGGTTCGTGCTCCGGTACCGGCCCCAGGTGAGCGACGACGGCCTGCCGGGGGGAGAGGGAGTCTTCCTCGCCTGCTCCTTCTGGCTCGTGGAGGCGCTGCTAGGGGCGGGGCGGCGCAGGGAAGCCACGGAACTGTTCGAGCGGCTGCTGTCGCTGCGCAACGACGTCGGCCTACTGAGTGAGGAATGGGGCGTCCAGAGCGGCCGGCACCTGGGGAACACCCCGCAGGCGTTCAGCCACTTCGCGCTGGTGACCAGCGCCCTGGAGCTGAACCAGCGGCGGCCCCGCCGGAGCGACAAGCCGCTTCCCTCGAAGGCCGCTGCCGGCTGATGCCGCTCGCCTCCGGCGTTAGGTAAGTATACTTACTAAACACGTCACCGAAGGGTGAAGAAGGAGGAGAGCCAAATGTCTGGATATTTCGAGTTGGTGGACGCTCCCGACGGCGGGTACAGGATCCGGCTGCTGGACGGAACGGGGGCACTGATGGCGGTGTCCGTCACGTTTCCGACCAAGCGTGCAGCCGTTGCCGGGGTCGCCCAGGCCAGGGAAATTGCCGGTACCGGCCTGATCCGCGACCTCTGCAAGGACGCAGTGCGGCGCCCCGCCCCGAAGCGCCATGGAAAACCGGCACGAAAGCCGGTGAAGCCGGCGGTGGGCGTCGGCTACGGATCACCGAAAGCCGTGGCTGACCGGGTGCCCGCGGCTCCCCGGGTGCCTGCACCGCTGCTGGCGAAGCGCTGAGGCCGGTGGACGGGCCGGATCAGGCGGGCGGGCCGGAGCCGGTGGCCGGGCGGAAGGGTGTCTTGTTCGATGTTGACGGGACGCTGATCGATTCGGCCTACATCCACACCCTTGCCTGGTGGCAGGCGTTCCGCCAGTCGGGTTTCGACGTGCCCATGGCCCGGATCCACCGCTGCGTGGGGATGGGCGGGGCGCGCCTGGTGGACAGCCTGCTGCCGGACTCCCGGGACAAGGAAATTGACGAGGATATCCTGTCGGCCCATTCCGGGGTTTTCGGCACGTTCTGGCCGTCACTCCGCGCCCTCGACGGTGCCCGGGACCTGCTGGCCAGGTGCAGCCAGGGCGGGCTGGCAGTGGCGCTGGCCTCGTCCGCGAGGGAGCAGGATCTGAAAGCACTCCGCTCGGCCCTGTCGGCGGATGACTTCATCGACGCGGCGACGAGCTCCAACGATGCGGAAAACAGCAAGCCCGAGCCGGACATCTTGATTGCGGCGCTGAAGGCCGTGGGGGTTCAGGCCTCCGGGGCGGTCTATGTGGGGGATGCCGTGTGGGATGTCATGGCGGCCAGCAGGCTGGGCATGCCCACCATTGCCCTCACGTGCGGCGGCACCAGTGAGGCGGAATTGCGCGATGCAGGGGCCGTCGAGGTCTACGACGGTCCGCGGCAGCTGCTGGACAACCTGGGCCGCAGCGCGATCGGAAAGCTGCTCGAGGGATAGGGGGTTAGCGGGTCAGGCTTCGGCCGTGTCCACAGTGGATTCGGTGTTGGTGAACCCGCCGCCCCCGGGCTCGTCGGCGTAGGCGCCCTTGTTCCACGACACCGCGACGGCGACTGAGCCGTCGTCGTTCCTGACCACCTGGGTGAGCACTTCCGAAACCGCCGCCCCCATGGCGAGGATCTTCGCGCGGTAGGTGGTCACCAGTTCCTCGAGGCTGGCCTCCGTCCATTCGCCGGGACGCATGCGCGTGGAGATTTCCACCGGTTCGGGCTGGTAGAGCGACATGATGGGCGCCTTTCCTAGGGGGCAAGATCAGTTCCTACGCTAGGAGCGTTCTCCGGCCGAAACAAGAGAAAAGCAAGGATGCTTACTTTCCGGTTTTTGTAACCTGGAAAAATTGATAAGCATACTGACCTTCACATCGGCGCCGGATCGGGCTACGGTCGAAAGGACGCGACGTGCAGCGACAGGAAGGCATTCCATGAAGGCACTTACTTGGCAGGGCAAGCGCTCGGTGAGCGTGAAGGAAGTACCGGATCCCGTCATCCAGGAGCCCACGGATGCGATCGTGAGGATCACGTCATCGGCAATCTGCGGTTCTGACCTGCACCTGTACGAGGTGCTGGGCCCCTACATGCACAAGGACGATGTGCTGGGCCACGAACCCATGGGCATCGTGGAAGAGGTAGGAAGCGCAGTCACCAACCTGGCCAAGGGTGACCGCGTGGTCATTCCCTTCAACATTTCCTGCGGCCACTGCTACATGTGCTCGCAGGGCCTCCAGTCGCAGTGCGAAACCAGCCAGGTCCGGGAAAAGAACTCCGGCGCCGCGCTCTATGGCTACTCGGAACTCTACGGCTCCATTCCCGGCGGCCAGGCCGAGTACCTGCGGGTGCCGTTCGCTGACTACGGTCCCGTGAAGGTGGGGCAGGAGCTGCCCGACGAACGGTACCTGTTCCTTTCGGACATCCTCCCCACCGCCTGGCAGGCCGTGAAGTATGCCGACTCGCCGGCCGGCGGCACGCTGGCCGTCTTCGGGCTCGGTCCGGTGGGGCAGTTCGCCTCCCGTGTGGGCACCTACCTCGGCCAGCGGGTCATCGGTGTTGATCCCGTGCCGGAGCGCCGCGAGATGGCGGCGCGCCACGGCGTCGAGGTCCTGGACTATGCCAAAGGCATATCCGACGAACTGCGGGAAATGACCGGGGGAAGGGGCCCGGACGCGGTGGTGGACGCCGTCGGGATGGAAGCGCACGGCTCACCGGTGGCGGGATTCGCCCACCAGGCACTCGGCCTCCTCCCCGACAAGGTGGCGCAGAAGGCCATGGAAACCGCCGGCGTGGACCGGCTCGCCGTGGTCCACACCGCCATCGACTCGGTCCGGCGCGGGGGCACTGTTTCGCTGAGCGGTGTCTACGGCGGCACGGCGAGCCCCATGCCGCTGCTCACCATGTTCGACAAGCAGATCCAGCTGCGGATGGGCCAATGCAACGTCCGCCGGTGGACGGATGAGCTGCTTCCGCTGGTGGAGGACGACGCCGATCCGCTGGGCGTGATGGATCTGGTCACCCACACCGCGGGGCTGGCTGAGGCGCCTGAACTCTATGAAAAGTTCCAGAAGAAAGAGGACGGCTGTATCAAGGTGGTCCTCAAGCCCTGACGGGCTTTAGAGACGCCGGGCTTTAGCAGCGAGGTCCGGGACGGCGGCTGGCGGGCGACTCACCCGTCAGCCGCTTTCCGTTAAGGGCTGCCCTGTTCTTACTGGGTTTACTGCTCACGCCACTCGTGGCCGGTGATGTGGGAGCCGGCCTGCGGCCCCATCTGGAGCATCCCGCCGTCGACCGCCCAGGATGCCCCGGTGACATAGCTCGACGCCGGCGAGGCAAGGAATGCGATGACGGCGGCCACCTCCCGGGCGTCGCCGGGCCTGCCGAGGGGAACGCCGGGCCGGTCCTTGGTGTGGGGGTCCTCGTCGGTCTGACCCGTCATCGGCGTCGCGATTTCGCCGGGTGCCACGGAATTGGCCGTGATGCCGTGGCTGGCCAGCTCCAGCGCAATGGTCTTGATGAGGCCGCCCAGCCCGTGCTTGGACGCGTCGTACGCTGACGCGCCGACCCGCGGCTGCGTCTCGTGGACGCTGGTGACGGCGATGATCCGGCCGCCCCGCCCGGCGTCGACCATGCGGCGGGCGGCCGCCTGGATGCACAGGAAGGCGCCGTTCAGGTTGGTGTCCAGAGTCTTAGCCCAGGTCTCGTAATTCAGTTCGAGGAACCCGGTGCCGTCGCCCGTGCCGGAGTTGTTGACGAACACGTCCACGCCGCCCAGGTCCTCCGCGAGGCCGTCGATGACGCCGGCGCAGGTCAGCAGGTCGGTGGTATCCAGCTGCCGGACCACCGCATTCCGGCCCGCCGCCCGGACCTCCTCGGCCGTCCGCTCGGCACCTTCCCGGTCCGAATGCCAGGTGACGCCGACGTCCAGCCCCGCCTGTGCAAGTGCCACGGCGGTGGCGCGGCCGATCCCGGAATCGCTGCCGGTGACGATGGCTGTGCGGGGGGAGAATTCGGGCGAGAAGATCACGGTCCGTCCTTTCAGGTCCTCAGGCTGCCGCATCCACCACGCAGAAGCGGTTTCCGTCCGGGTCTTCCAGCACAACGAAGTCCGGGTCGTCCGGATAGGAGTCCCAGTCCACCCGGGACGCCCCGAGCTCGACGAGACGTTCCACCTCGGCGGCCTGGTCATCGGCGTAGAGATCGAGGTGAAGGCGAGGATGGGACTGCACCGGGGTCTCGCTGAGCATGAGGGCGAGCCGGGCGCCGTCGCCCTTCTGCGGGACCAGCACCACCCAGGTTTCGTCGCCGTCGTCCCGCGGGATGTAGCCGAGGGCATCGCACCAGAAAGCGGTGGCGCGGGCCACGTCGTCGACGCCAAGGACTGTCGTTCCGATCGTCAGCATGCCTTCATGCTTCCGCGCGACCAGTTGTGACGCAAGGGGTTTGGCTACGTTCACGTGGACGGAGGCGAAAACGCCGGAGACGCGCGAAACCGCCGGAAGCTTCCAGCGTGCGGGCAGGCTTCCGGCGGTTTCGGCGATGCGGGGATTGAGCTACGTCAGGCGGACCTGGCGGTTCATGTCCTTGTACAGCAGGTAGCGGAACTCGCCCGGGCCGCCCGCGTAGCAGGCCTGCGGGCAGAAGGCCCGCAGCCACATGAAGTCGCCGGCCTCCACCTCCACCCAGTCATTGTTGAGCAGGTACATGGCCTTGCCCTGGAGCACGTACAGGCCGTGCTCCATGACGTGGGTCTCGGGGAACGGGATCACACCGCCGGGCTGGAAGGTGACGATGTTGACCTGCATGTCGTGGGCCAGATCGCTGGAGTCCGTGAAGCGGGTGGTCTTCCAGACGCCGTCGGTGTCCGGCATCGCGGTGGGCTCAACGTCCTTCTCGTTGGTCACGAAGGACTTGGCCTCGTACCCCTCCAGCCGCTCGTACGCCTTCCGGATCCAGTGGAAGGAGACGATGTCGTCCGAGACGTTCTCCACGCCCCACTCCGAACCGGCGGCGAGATAAGCGTAGCCGCCCTCCTCGAGGAGGTGCAGTTCGCCGTCGAGCGTCAGGTTGAGCTTGCCCTTGGTGACGAAGACAACGCCTTCGACGCCTGCCTCGAACTCAGCCTTCGGTGCGCCGCCGCCCGGGGCGATCTCGACGATCAGCTGGGAGAACGTGGTGGCGAACCCGGAGATGGGTCGGGCGATGATCCAGGAGCGGGTGTTGGAGAAGCCCGGCAGGTTGGACGTGACGATGTCCGTCAGGACGCCCTTGGGGATGACCGTGTAGGCCTCCTTGACGATGGCCCGTTCCGTGGTGAGGTGGGTCTGCGGCGGCAGGCCGCCCTGCGGGTAGTAGTAGTTGCCCATCAGTGGATCCTTACTTTGATGTGGTCTGGGCCAGCCGTGGGTGGGCCAGTCCGGTGAGTTTGGGGATTGCGACGCCGGCCAGGGCCAGCACTTCCTCAGCACCGACTGCGCCGCACTGCACGCCGCGCAGCACGAACGCCGCAAGCGCGCGGGCCGTGGCCGGCTCGTCCATCACGCCGCCTTCCGTCTGCTCCACGTAGTTCCGCAGCCGGGCCGCCGCAGCCGGCAGGCCCTGGCGGTAGAAGGCATACGTTGCCGCGAAGCGGCTGGGCAGCTGGGCCGGGTGCAGGTCCCAGCCCTGGTAGTAGCCGCGCTCCAGGGAACGGCGCACCAGGCGGCCGTGCAGCTGCCACGCGTTTTCCACGTTGTCGCCCACGGGAATGATGTTGGTGGAACCGTCGGAGAGCCGGATGCCGGTGCCCGCCACCGCCAGCTGCATGACCTCCTTGGCGAAGTCGGCCACCGGGTGCTCCATCGACTGGTACTCCGCCGAGATCTGCAGGGAGGCCGAGTAGTCGTACGTGCCGTAGTGCAGGCCGCTGATCCGCCCGGGAACGGCATGCGGCAGCTGTGCCACCGGTGACGTCCCGTCCGGTCCGAGGATAAGCTGCGGCGTCTCCACCTGCACCTCGAACCGGAGCCGGCCGGACGGGAGCGAGTGGATCTCCTCGAGGCGAGAGACGGCGTAGTCCATCGCCTGCACCTGCGCCACGGTGGTGACCTTGGGCAGCGTCAGGACCAGGCCCTCGGGCAGTTCGCCCGCGGCGGCCAGGCCGGAGACGAACAGGTCCAGGGTGCGCAGCCCGCGGGCGCGGGTGGGCGCCTCGAAGCACTTGAACCGGATCCCGATGAACGGCGGCGCGGAGCCGGCCGAGACTGCGGCGGCCACGGCGGACGCCGCGGCAACGGCGGCGGCGTCCTCGGCGTCGTCGCCCCGGTCCCCGAACCCGTCCTCGAAGTCGAGCCGGAGGTCCTCGATCGGCTCGCTGCCCAGCTTCGCCTCCACCCGGGAAGCGACTGCCCCGGCGAGTTCGGCGTCCTGGCCCAGCAGCGAACCGAGCCGGGCCAGCCCGCCGTGGGCGGCCGCCGTCGCCAGGGCCTGGGTTCCCCAGTCGGCGGCGAGCGACGGCGTGAACCGGTCGGCGGGGACGTAGACGGTGTGGACCGGCTGGCGTGAGCCGTCGTCGCCCGGGTAGTTCTGCTCAAGCAGCCGGTCGGTGTCCGCCAGCTGCCCGTCGATCCGGGCCAGGTCGGCCGCGGTGAGCGATGCTTCGGGTACCGCCATGTCAGCCCACCAGTTCGTAGGCCGGGGTGGTGAGGAAGTCCGTGTAGTCCTCGGAGAGGCAGATGTCGCCGATCAGGCTGCTGGCAGGCTGGTAGTAGCGGGCGAACGCTTCCTCGCCCACCTCGCCGCGCAGCTTCTCGGTTTCCTCGGCGAGGATGCGGGTGACCAGTTCGCGGGTGACCTTGTTGCCGGTGTCCGCGAGGACCACCTCGTTGCGGATCTGCTGCCAGACCTGCGAGCGGGAGATTTCCGCCGTCGCAGCGTCCTCCATGAGGTTGTGGATGGCCACCGCGCCGTTGCCGGAGATCCAGACGGCGGTGTACGCCACGGCGACGTAGAGGTTCAGGCGCAGGCCGGCTTCCGTGACCTGGCCTTCGGCGGAGGCGATGTCCAGCAGCTGGCCGGCCGTGACCGAAACCTCCGGGCGCTGCTTGTCCAGCTGGTTGGGCTTGTCGCCGAGTACGGAGTCGAAGACCTCCTGGCAGACGGGCACCAGGTCCGGGTGGGCAACCCAGGAGCCGTCGAAGCCGTCATTCGCCTCGCGGGTCTTGTCCGCGCGGACCTTTTCGAAGGCCTGCGCGGTGACCTCGGGTTCGCGCCGGTTGGGGATGACCGCAGCCATGCCGCCCATCGCGAAGGCGCCGCGGTGGTGGCAGGTCTTCACCAGCAGTTCCGTGTAGGCCCGCATGAACGGCGCCGTCATGGCCACGGTGGCGCGGTCCGGCAGCACGAAGCTGGCGCCGGCGTCGCGGAAGTACTTGATGATGCTGAACAGGTAGTCCCAGCGGCCGGCGTTCAGGCCCGAGGCGTGGTCCCGCAGCTCGTAGAGGATCTCGTCCATCTCGAACGCGGCCGGGATGGTTTCGATCAGGACGGTGGCGCGGATGGTGCCCTGGCCGAGGCCGAGAAAGTCCTGGGCGAAGACGAACACGTCGTTCCACAGCCGTGCCTCGAGGTGGCTCTCCATCTTCGGCAGGTAGTAGTACGGGCCGTGGCCGTTGAGCACCAACTGCTTGGCGATGTGGAAGAAGTGCAGGCCGAAGTCCACCAGCGCGCCGACGGCGGGTTCGCCGTCGAGCAGCAGGTGCCGCTCCTCCATGTGCCAGCCGCGCGGACGGGCCACGACGACGGCCAGCGGGGCGTCGGTGCGGAGCCGGTATTCCTTGCCCTCGGGGGAGGTGAAACTCAGGGTTCCGGTGGCGGCGTCGCGGAGGTTGAGGATGGCGTCGATGACGTTGCCCCAGGTGGGGGTGCTGGCGTCCTCAAGGTCGGCGAGCCACACCTTGGCGCCGGAGTTCAGGGCGTTGATGGCCATCTTGGCCGGCGACGCCGGCCCGGTCATCTCGACCCGGCGGTCCTGCAGGGCCGCCGGTGCCGGCGCAACCTTCCAGTCGCCGTCGCGCACGTTCTTGGTTTCCGGCAGGAAATCCAGGCTGCCGGTCCGGGCCACCTGCTCACGCTTGGCTTTCCGGGCCGTGAGCAGCTCACCGCGCCGGCCGGCGAAGCGCTTGTGGAGCTCCTCCACGAACGCGAGGGCCTTCGGGGTGAGAATTTCCTCCGCACGCTCGATCGGCCGGGGGTCTGTGACTGTAATAGCCATTGTGGGTCCTTTCCAGGGCTGATTCAGGCGTTGGCGAGGGCCGCGTCCGCGGGCGCTGCCTCTTCTGTTGAGTCTTCCGCTGATGCTGCCGCGGCGCCAGTACCCGCTGCGGCGTGGGCCGCGGCGGCGACTGCTGCCGCAACGTCGGCGGCCACGTGCGGGTCGAAGACGCTGGGGATGATGTAGCTGGCGTTGAGCTCGTCGTCAGCAACCCTGTTGGCGATCGCCTCGGCGGCAGCCACCAGCATCTCCGGCGTGATGTCGGATGCGCCGGCGTCCAGCAGCCCGCGGAAGAAGCCCGGGAAGGCCAGGACGTTGTTGATCTGGTTGGGGAAGTCGCTGCGGCCGGTGGCCACGACGGCGGCGTGCTTGGAGGCCACGGTCGGGTCGATTTCCGGCGTGGGGTTGGCCATGGCGAAGACGATCGCGTCCTTGGTCATCGAGGCGACCTGCTCCTCGCCGATCACGTGCGGGGCGCTGACGCCGATGAACACGTCGGCGCCCTTGAGGGCCTCGTGCAGGGTGCCGTCGAAGCCTTCCGCGTTGGTGTTGGCGGCAATCCAGGTGCGGTGCTCGTCGTCGTACTTCTCACCCGAGTGGATGGCGCCGGAGCGGCCGGCGGCGATGATGTGCTGCGCGCCCTGGGCCTTGAGGAGCTGGATGATCGCGGAGCCCGCGGCGCCGACGCCGGAGACCACGATTTTCACCTCGGCGAGCTTCTTGCCCACGACGCGGAGGGCGTTGACCAGGGCGGCGAGCGTGACGATGGCGGTGCCGTGCTGGTCGTCGTGGAAGACCGGGATGTCCAGTTCCTCGCGGAGCCGGTTTTCGATTTCGAAGCAGCGCGGCGCGGCGATGTCCTCGAGGTTCACGCCGCCGTAGACGGGCGCGAGGGCCTTGACGATCTTGATGATTTCCTCGGTGTCCTGGGTGTCCAGGCAGACCGGCCAGGCGTCAACGTTGGCGAACTGCTTGAACAGCGCCGCCTTGCCCTCCATGACGGGAAGCGCAGCTGCGGGGCCGATGTTGCCGAGGCCCAGGACGGCTGAACCGTCGGTAACCACGGCGATGGTGTTCCGCTTGACCGTCAGGTTCCGGGCGGCGTCGGGGTTTTCGGCGATGGCCAGGCAGACGCGGGCGACGCCGGGGGTGTAGGCGCGGGAGAGGTCATCGCGGTTGCGCAGGGCAACCTTCGGCACCACTTCGAGCTTGCCGCCGAGGTGCATCAGGAAGGTGCGGTCCGAGACGTTGCGGACGGTGACGCCGTCGAGCGCGTTGAGCGCATCTTTCACGCGGTCCGCGTGGTCCTGGTCGGTGGTGTTGCAGGTGACGTCGACAACCAGGGTCTCGTGGTGGGACTCGGTGACGTCCAGTGCGGTGATCGCCGCACCGGCCGCGCCGACGGCTGCCGCGAGCTCGCTGGTGGCGGAGAAGCTCGAGGGGGCCTCCACGCGCAGGGTGATTGAGTTTCCGGGGCTCGGGTTCGCCATTGAATGTCCTCCTGGTTAGGTCCGCCGTGGGGGCGGTTTCGTCAGCTGAATGTTTTCGTATTATGGATATTATTATCTACTTTATGGAAACACAAGCCCTGATTGCTTCCATCGACGTGGCCGGGCGCCGTGCTGTATCTTTGGCTGTCTAAGCAACTTTTTTCACGATGCGGATAAGAGTTGTCGTATTCGAGGCAACAGGAGAGTGCTACATGGCTGAGAAGGCCAGCGGAGGGGTGCAGTCGGTTGAGCGCGTCTTTGAACTTTTGGAACTGATCACCGACGCCGGCGGCGACGTGACGCTCAGCGAGCTCTCCTCCTCCACGGACCTGCCCCTGCCGACGATCCACCGGCTGCTGCGCACGCTCGTGGCGCTGGGGTACATCCGGCAGCTGCCCAACCGCCGCTACGCCCTCGGCCCGCGGCTGATCCGCCTGGGCGAAGGCGCCAACAAGCAGCTCGGTGCCCTGGCCCGGCCGCAGCTGAAGTCCCTCGTGGACCGGCTGGGGGAGACCTCCAACATGGCCGTGCTGGATTCCGACATGGTGATTTACGTGGCCCAGGTGCCGTCGCTGCACTCGATGCGCATGTTCACCGAGGTGGGCCGCCGCGCCCACACGCACGACACCGGCGTGGGCAAGGCCATCCTGGCGCAGCTGGACGACGAGGTGGTGCGCGGCATCGTGACCCGCACCGGTATGCCCACGCCCACGGCCAAGAGCATCGGCGACTTTGATTCCCTCATTGCCGACCTGAACCGGATCCGGGAACGCGGCTACTCGATCGACGAGGAGGAGCAGGAGCTCGGCGTGCGCTGCTTCGCCATGGCCGTGCCCAACGCGCCCACCCCCACCGCCATCTCCGTCTCCGGGCCGGTCTCCCGTGTGGACCAGGCCTTCGCCGACCGCGCCGTGCCGCTCCTCCGCGAAGCAGCCCAGGCCATCTCGGACGAGCTCAACCAAAACTGACGCGCTTTCTCCGCGCGCACGAAGCGCGAACGTGCAGGTAATGCCCTCAAATCCTGGATTTGAGGGCATTACCTGCTTGTTCGCGCTGTGCCGGCGTTGGCTAGTGCTCTGACGTGGAGGATGTCTCGATGGGGACTTCCTTGCCGTCGCAGTCGATCAGCTTCCCGCCTTCGAACCGGTCGCCGTCGGCCAGGCAGTGCAGGTCCTCCTCCTTGACCACGCGCCCGGTGCCCGCCACGAACACTGACTGGTTGTCCGAATTGCCCGCCTTGAAGTGGTTGAACAGCAGGTTCAGCAGGATGGCCATGACCGCGGCCGAGCTGATGCCGGAGTGGAAGATCGTGCTGAACCAGGACGGGAACTGGTCGTAGAAGGCCGGCGCCGCGATCGGGATCATGCCGAAACCGATGGACGCGGCAACGATGATCAGGTTCATGTTGTTGCGGTACTCCACCTTGGAGAGCGTGCGGATGCCGCTGGCGGCAACGGTTCCAAAGAGTACGACGCCGGCACCGCCCAGGACGGGCGTCGGCACCGCCGCGACTACCCGGCCAAGGACCGGAAGCAGGCCGAGGATGACGAGGATGAGGCCGCCGGCGCTGACGACGAAGCGGCTCTTGACGCCGGTGATGGCCACGAGGCCCACGTTCTGGGCGAAGGCGCTCTGCGTGAAGGAGTTGAACAGCGGGGAGATGGCGCTGGAGAGCATGTCTGCTCGCAGTCCGTCGCCGATCCGCTTGGAGTCGACCTTGGTGCCCACGATCTCTCCCACCGCGATGATGTCCGCGGAGGTCTCGGTGAGCGTCACCAGGATGACGATCAGCATGGAGATGATGGCCGCGATCTCGAACGTCGGCGGACCGAAGGCGAACGGGGTGGGGAACGCGACGATCTCGCCGGTGCCCACCTTGGAGAAGTCCGCCATGCCGAAGGCAAGCGCGATCAGGGTGCCCAGGACCATCGCGAGCAGGATGGACAGCCGGGAGATGGCGGCGTTGCCCACCTTGCTCAGTAGTAGGACGATCGCCATGGTGGCGGCAGCGAGTCCGATGTTGGCCATGCTGCCGTAGTTGGGGGCTGCCTTGTTGCCGCCCATGGCCCAGTTGGCGGCAACCGGCATCAGCGTGAGGCCGATGGTGGTGATCACGGTGCCCGTGACAACCGGCGGGAAGAACTTGATGATCTTGGAGAACAGCGGTGTGATCAGCAGTCCGATCAGCGAGGCTGCGATCACCGAACCGAAGACCGCCTGGATTCCGCCGCCGCCGTGGACAATCGCCACCATCGTGGAGACACCGGCGAAGGAGACGCCCTGGACGAGCGGAAGCTGGGAGCCGAAGAACCGGATGCCGACGGTCTGGAGGATGGTGGCGAGGCCGCCGACGAAGAGGCAGGCGGCGATCAGCAGGCCGATGTCCTGGGATGACATGCCGGCCGCGGCGCCGATGATCAGGGGTGGGGCGATGATGCCGCCGTACATGGTGAGGACGTGCTGGAACCCGTAGGCGAAAGTGCTGCCGATCGAGAGGCGCTGATCTTCCGGGCGGGTCGCCGCTGGGCGGCTTTTCTTGGTGATGTTCATGGCAGACTTTCTTGGTTCATGGCAGACGCCTTCGTCTGGCTAACAATGTCTGGCTAACAATTTGAGTCTTGGTGGAATGTTCCTGGTGCCCCGTGGCTCGAGTGGCCGGCTGGGACCGGAGTTTTTGTCCACTTATTGGGGGTTTAGGGGTTCCGAGGTCGCGATATCTGGACAAAAACTCGGAGCCGGTGGTGCTTGTGGGGTGCCGGCGGCCCGCGGAGACCTCTGTGTCCGCGGGCCGGCCAGGCGCCCGTTTTAGCAGAAGCCGGCGATGCCTGACCACGCGGCGTCGGCTGCCTCGGCGTCGTCGCGCAGCACGGTCGCCTCGATGAGTCCGTACGGGCGGTCGGCGGCGTAGAAGACCTCGTTGGGGTTGTCGAGTCCGAACGGCGAGAGGTCCACGAGGAAGTGGTGCTTGTTGGGCATCGAGAACTTGATTTCCTCGATCTCGCTGTGGGCTTCCAGGACCTTGGCGCCCATGTCGAACAGGGTCTGCTGCAGGGCGTGGGAGTACTTCTCGGTGAAGCCTTCAAGCAGGAGGCTCTTGACGTCCTCGTAGCTCTTGTTGAAGTCCAGCGAGGCGAAGTCCGTGCCGGCCTTGAAGCGCCAGCGGGCCGAGACATCGGTGGCGAGGATGCGGTCGGTGGTCTCCGGCAGGGTGGTGTACTTGTCCTTCGGGTAGCCGACGAAGCCGGACTGGGTGGACTTCAGGACGGTCAGGTCCTTGAGTCCGGAGATCAGGTGGGTGGCTGCGCCGTCGCGGACCAGGACGGCGGTGCGGACTTCCTGGCCCTTGCGGACGAAGGAGTGGTCGTGCGCGCTGCCGTGTGCCTGGATGCGCTCCCAGGCGTAGGACTCTGCCTCCCAGCGGCCGCCGGTAACCCAGTCAAAGCTGGAGGTGAAGTGCTCGCCGAGGCGGAGCAGGAAAGCCTCGGGGGAGCCGACCCCTTCCCGGGCGAAGGCGTAAATGGTGTTCTTCTGGGTGTCGGTGGCCACAACGTGGGCGTTGTCGCCTTCGAGGTGGGCGGCTTCGAAGTCCCCGCGGAGCTGCGACGTGACGTTCAGGTCCTCGATCTCGTGCCGGTCGGTGTCGCGGGTGATCTTGACGACGCGGACTTCAGCCTTGCCGTACTGGTTGTGGCCGAGGACGATCTTGTTGCTCATGGTCTGTTCCCAACTTCCGGTATGTGGAACGAAGGTCCCACATAGAAATTAAGTGCGTGTTTCCCACGCGTTTCTGTGGCGTCGACCCAAACAAAAAAGTGAGCCGACATCAGTTGTGATGCCAGCTCATTACGACCCTGCCTGCTGCTCCCAGGTTACGTGACGTGCGCCACGAATTGCCTTCAAGCGTAGCGCAGCATTCCGGTGGTGTACATCACAAATTCAAAAAACCGTTTGTGACCGACGACGTCGGATGGCCGGGCCGGCGGGTCTTGACGCCGCCCGCTGGTCGTCCGTAAGATTTCACATATCAAAAACTAATTTCCGCTAAGCGAAATTTCTGAGCGGATCAGCGCAAGAAACGAGGAGGAACAGATGGACTCGCAGGATCAGAACAACGTCGCGGAATTCCCGGCACCCGGCCAGGAGCTGTACCTGCCGTTTGGCGCCACGGATCCCGACTTCTACATCCCGGCCGACTGCGACCGGCGCTCCGGCGGCCTGTCGCGCTGGCTGTGGGCGCTTCCGGTCTTCGGCCGACGCCCCTAAGACGCAGCAATCGCCGCAGGACGCGCAAAGGGTCCGGCGACACCCGAAAATAGGTGTCGCCGGACCATTTCTGTGTCGCGGGGCAGTATCCGCGTCCTCAGTCCGCAGGCGAAGACCCGGGACGCCCCGGCCACTCCTTGCCGGCCCAGGGATCGTAGTCGGCAATAAGCTCCTCCTGCGCAGGACGTTCCGCGTCGGGGACATGCTGCAGGTTCACCCGCACCCGGTACCAGAGCGAACTCGAGCCGCGCATTCCGTCCACCAGCACATCTGCCGGATGCAGCGACGGCACCACTTCAGCATGCCGGGCCTTCCACTCCTCGAGCGCGGCTAATGCTTCCGGCTTGCTCTTGGTGCGCGCCACCTCGATGAGCGGCATCACCGACTGCCGGCGGCCGGAGCCGTTTCCGGCGCGCGGTGCCTTCTCGGCGGGGCCGAGTTCGGCCGCCAGCGCGAGCAGTCCGTCAAGCCCTCCGACGGCGTCGTCGATGCCGGCGTGGGGGTCGCCCACCTCGGCGAAACGCTCCACCACCGTCCTCACCGTGAACTGATCCGGCCGGGCGGAGCGGACCTCATCCCAGGTGAGCGGCGTCGAGACCCGGGCGTCCGGCAGCGGCCGCACCGAGTACGCCGAGGCCACGGTGCGGTCCTTCGCGTTCTGGTTGAAGTCCACGAACACACTCTCGCCGCGCTCCTCCTTCCACCACCTCGCGGTGGCGAGGCCGGGAGCGCGGTTTTCAACCTCCCGGGCCAGCGTCTCGGCGGCGAGCCGCACGTCGCGGTACGACCACTGCGGCGCGATGCGCACCAGAATGTGCAGTCCCCGCGAGCCGCTCGTCTTCGGCCACCCCGCAAGCCCCATGTCGTCGAGCACCTCCCGCGCCACATACGCTACGTCGACGATCTGCGACCAGTCGACGCCCGGCATCGGGTCCAGGTCCACCCGCAGCTCGTCCGGATGCTCGAGGTCCTCGGCGCGCACCGGATGGGGGTTCAGGTCGAGGCAGCCAAGATTCACCACCCACGCCAGGCCTGCGGCATCCCGGATGACGGCTTCCTCCGCCGACGTCCCCGACGCGTAGTGCAGCGTCGTGGTGTCGATGAAGTCCGGATGGTTGTCCGGGACACGCTTCTGGAAGAACGGCTCCGCGTCGATGCCCTTCGGGAAGCGCTTGAGCACCATCGGCCTGCCGCCGGCACCCCGGAGCGCGCCCTCCGCGACCGCCAGGTAATAACGCACCAGGTCGAGCTTCGTCAGCCCCGGCTCCGGGAACACCACCTTGTCCGGGCTCGAGATGCGGACCTCGGTGCCGGCAATGTCCAGGATCTCGGCCGGCGTCTTCGACGGAGTCATGCCGCCACGGTAGCAGTTGGCCGGCCCCGTTTCGATGGTTCCGTGCGCACTAGACGTTGCGAATCGTCGTCTGCACGGGGAACCGTCGAAATGGCGGGAGATGCCGGGACGTCAGCCGTTCACCAGCCGCCGCGCCGCCGCCGAATGCTCCGCGATCAGGCCAGCCACGTCCAGTCCCGGAATCTGTCCGTCCACCACCCGCCACTGCCCGGCCACCATCACGCGGTCCGCGCGGTCGGCTGCACACAGGAGCAGGGCGGCGAGCGGATCGTGGCTGCCGGAAAACCGCAGGTCGTCCAGCCGGAACAGGGCCAGGTCCGCCTGCATCCCGGGCGCCAGCTGGCCCAGGTCCGGCCGCCCCAGTACAGCCGCCGACCCGCGCGTGGCCCAGCCCAGCGCCCGCTCCACCGGAACCTGCGCGCCGTAGCGCAGCCGCTGCAGGTACAGCGCCTGCCGCGCCTCCAGGATCATGTTGGAGGCGTCGTTCGACGCCGATCCGTCCACCCCCAGCCCCACGGGAACTCCCGCGTCCTCCAGTTCGAGCACCCGGGCGGTGCCGGACGCGAGGCGCATGTTCGACGTCGGGCAGTGGGCGACGGCGGTCCCCGCCGCTCCCAGCCGGGCGATTTCCGCGTCGCTGAAATGGATGCCGTGGCCAAGCCACGTCCGGTCCGTCAGCCAGCCCACGCTGTCCAGGTAGTCCACGGTGCGCAGGCCGAATGTCTCGAGGCAGAACTGCTCCTCATCAAGGGTCTCCGCGAGGTGCGTGTGCAGCCGGACGTCGTGCCGGTCCGCCATGGCGGCGCTCTCGGCCATGATCTCCTTGGTGACCGAAAACGGCGAGCAGGGCGCCAGCGCAGTCTGGATCACGGCGCCGTCGCCACGCTCGTGGTACTCGCGGATGAGCCGTTCACTGTCGGCGAGCACCACCTCCGGTGCCTGCACCGTCGACCGTGGCGGCAGCCCGCCGTCGTCCTCTCCCAGCGTCATGGAGCCGCGGGTCAGCGTGGCCCGCATGCCGAGGCGCCGGACGGCGCCGATTTCGACGTCGACGGCGTCCTCCATCCCGGCGGGGAAGAGGTAATGGTGGTCGGCGGAGGTGGTGCAGCCGGAGAGGAGCAGTTCGGCGAGGGCCACGGTGGCCGCGAGGTCAAGGTCCCGCGGGGTCAGCCTCGCCCAGACCGGGTACAGGTTCTGCAGCCAGGGGAAGAGCGGCGCGTTGGCTACCGGACCCCAGGCGCGGGTGAGTGTCTGGTAGAAGTGGTGATGCGTGTTGATCAGACCGGGCAGCACCACATGGCTGCCGGCGTCGAAGGTCTGTCCGCAGGGTACGGAGGGCGTCTGGCCGGCGCCGAGCACCTCCACGATTGTGCCGCCGCTGATTACGAGGCCGCCCGAGGCGTCGAGGCCGTTGGCGGTGAAGGCCGCCAGCGGGTTCCGGATCCAGAGCCGGGATTCGGGCGCCGGCTGGGGAAGCGTCGGTGGAAGATCAAAGGGCTGGGTCATGGGGGTCCTTGTCTGAGCGTGCTGATACTTGCCAGCTCAGTGGTCCTGTCTGCTGATCCAGGGGACGTGCTGCCCTGCAAGGTGACGTCCCTGCAAGGTGACGTCCGGGCGGCGGTCGGCACCAGCGTAGGGCGGGTGCGGCGAGGCGGTCAATGGCGGTGCTTTGTGACAGGCCCGGGTGGCAGCTTGGGCGGCGCTCCGGTGTGGCGCTCCGCATCATTCATTTCACATTGCGAAATTAAATTTCCAGAAAACTATGGCGCGGACCACATTCCGGTGCTAATCTCGATGTTGCCAAAGGCGGGCACCCGGACTCCGGGGAAGCTATCTACCAGGCGCAACTTAACCTTCAAAAGCACATGCTGAAGCCTGGTAACCGTCGCACTTGGTCCTTTCCGTTCCGTCGCGGGGTACCGGCTTCCACAGCAAAGGGAGTCGCATCATGAGTACCACCGTCACGGCCGAGGCATACCTGGCCAGGTCCATCCAGTTGGCAACCGCCAACGTCCTGAACAGCGGCGGCCCGTTCGGCGCCGTGATCGTCTCCGCCGACGGTCAGGCGTTCGACGGCGTCAACCGGGTCACCGCCGACAACGATCCCACCGCCCACGCCGAGGTCACGGCCATCCGCCGAGCCTGCAGCGGTCTTGGCACCTTCGACCTCCGCGGAGCCACCCTCTACAGCAGCTGCGAGCCATGCCCCATGTGCCTCGCCTCGGCGCTGTGGGCCCGCATCGACCGGGTTGTCTTCGCCGCCGACCGGCACGACGCCGCCTCCGTGGGCTTCGACGACGCCGTCTTCTACGAGTACTTCGACAACGAGGACCGGCACGCCCTGATGCCGGTCTCCAAGCTCGAACTGGGCCACCCCGAAGCCCCGGCCATCCTGGAACCGTTCAACACCTGGAACACGCTCGACTCCAGGATTGACTACTAGGGCCCGGTGGCTGAGATGACAATCCTGGACAATACCGCTGAACAGCAGGCTGCGCTTCAGGGCGCAGGGCAGACAGCGGCACTCGAAATGCACCAGACCACCGCCAAAACGCAACGGGGCAGCGGCCCCAGGCCCCCGGCGTCGAACTCTTTCCTTGACCGGTTCTTCCACATCACCCGCCGTGGTTCCACCGTGGGCCGCGAGGTGCGGGGCGGACTGGTCACCTTCTTCACGATGGCCTACATCGTCATCCTGAATCCGCTGATCCTCGGCGGCTTCAGCGCGGACAACGCCCCCACGGACGTCGCCGGCGGCTGGCTTTCGGCCGCGCAGGTGGGCGCAGTCACCGGGCTGACAGCCGGCGTCATGACCATCGCGTTCGGCCTGATCGCCAACCTGCCGTTCGGCCTGGCCGCGGGACTGGGCATCAACTCCTTCCTCGCGGTGGCAGTCATCCACGAGGTCACGTGGGCCGAGGCGATGGGCCTGGTGGTCATCAACGGCATCCTGATCGTCCTGTTCGGCGTCACCGGCGCGCGGACCGCGATCTTCCGGGCCGTGCCCAAGGAACTGAAAGCCGCCATCACGGTGGGCATCGGCCTGTTCATCGCCTTCATCGGGTTCGTGGACTCGGGCTTCGTGAAGGCCACCGCCGGCGGGCCTCCGGTCCAGCTTGGCGACAACGGATCCATCACCTCCATCCCCACCATGGTGTTCATCGTGGGCCTCCTGGTCATGGGAATCCTCGTGGCACGGAAGGTCCAGGGCGGCCTGCTCATCGGCATCGTGGCCACCACGGCGCTCGCCGCCGTCGTCGAGGCCTTCCTGCACATCGGCCCGGCCAGCGAAACCAACCCGGGCGGCTGGCACCTGAACACGCCGGTGCTGTCCGGACACCTGGTTTCCGCGCCGGACCTCGGCCTGGTGGGTCAGTTCGACCTGTTCGGCGCGTTTGGCCGGATCGGCGGCCTGGCCGCGACGATGCTGGTGTTCACGCTCGTGTTCACCAACTTCTTCGACGCCATGGGCACCATGACCGGGCTCGCGAAGAGCGCAGGCGTGGCGCACAAGGACGGCACCTTCCCCCGGCTCAAGTCCGCCTTCATCGTCGAAGGCGTGGGCGCGGTGGCGGGCGGCGCGACGTCGGGTTCCTCCAACACCGTGTACATCGACTCCGCCGCGGGCATCGGTGAGGGGGCGCGCACCGGGCTGGCCTCCGTCGTCACCGGCGCGCTGTTCCTGGGCTCCATGTTCCTCACCCCGCTCACCAGCGTGGTGCCGCTCGAGGTGGCAGCCGCCGCCCTGGTGGTGGTGGGCGCGATGATGATGGCGCAGATCCGCGAGATCAAGTTCAGCAAGTTCGCGGTGGCGCTGCCGGCCTTCCTGACGATCGTCACCATGCCGCTGAGCTACTCGATCGCCAACGGCATCGGGGTGGGCTTCGTGACCTGGGCGGTGATCGGCGCGGCCTCCGGCAAGGCGAAGAAGATCCACCCGCTGATGTGGGTGGTGACCGTGGGCTTCGTCATCTACTTCGCCCGGGGTCCGATCGGGGCACTGCTCGGGGCGTAGACCCGCTCGCGACGCGCAAAATGCCCCGCGACGCGCAAACGGCCGGAGGACACGGGAATCCGCGCATCCCCGGACCGTTTGCGCGTCGCCGGACCGGACCGGCGTCGAATGCTTTCAACTACCAGGAATAGGAACGAGAATATGGGCACCATCGCACGGGAAGAGGGAGTGCTGCCATGCTGGATCTGATGCCTTCTCTGGCCGGCTGGCGCCCGGCGGCGTCCGGGGAACGGTGCGCCGTCGCCACCATCATCGCCGCCAGCGGCTCCGTGCCGCGCCCGCCCGGGACCTCCATGCTGGTGTCCGAATCAGGGGAGATCCTCGGCAGCCTCTCCGGCGGCTGTGTTGAAGGCGCCGTGGTTGCATCGGCGCTGGAGGTGATGGCCGACGGCGGCACCCGCCTTGAGGCGTTCGGCTTCAGCAGCGAGGACGCATTCGCCGTCGGGCTCACCTGCGGCGGGGAGCTGGAGGTCCACATCCAGCCGCTGGACGGCAGCGCCGCCGGGTTCGGCGCGCTCCGGACGTTCGCCGCCGGGGATCCCGAACGGCCGCTGGCCCTGATCCGGCGCATCGACGCGCCGGGTCTAGCCGTTGCCGGCAGCGCATTGGGGGCTGCCGGAACCCAGGCTGCCGGAACCCAGGTGACCGGAACTCTGGTGAACGGAACTCTGGTGAACGCGGCCGCCGAGCGGCCGTCCGTCGTCGTGGTTCCTGATCCTGGCACCTTTGTGGCTGCGGGATCTGCCCGCCTCGCG
The DNA here is from genome assembly GCF_046536215.2 of Arthrobacter globiformis. Taxonomy (GTDB): domain Bacteria; phylum Actinomycetota; class Actinomycetes; order Actinomycetales; family Micrococcaceae; genus Arthrobacter; species Arthrobacter globiformis_E. The sequence goes on from NZ_CM143421.1 coordinate 3,900,507, forward strand.
GCCCTGCTCGGGCTGGACTCCCTGAACCTGGACGCCGGCGCCAGGCGGGAAGCACTCCTGGCGGCCGCGGCCCAGGTCGAACCGCTGCTGCGCGGCGGCCGGACGGGGCTGGTCCGGCTGGCGCCCCCGCAGGGCTGCAGTGTTTCTGACCGAAACAACCGAACCGACGGCGCGATGGCCTTGCCTGAACCGGTGACCGTGCTGGTGGAGAGCCGCCTGCCGCAGGCCCGGCTGCTGGTGTTCGGCGCCAACGACTTCGGCGCGGCGCTGGTGCCGGCCGCCAAGCTGCTCGGCTACCGCGTCACGCTGTGCGATGCCCGCCCGGCGTTCGCGGCGCAGGAGCGCTTTGCCGCCGCGGACGAAGTGGCCACCGACTGGCCGCACCGGTATCTCGAGGCGGAAGCCGCCGCAGGCCGGATCGACTCCCGCACGGTCATCTGCGTCCTCACCCACGACCCCAAGTTCGACATTCCGCTGCTGCAGGAAGCACTGGAGCTTGATGTTGCCTTCGTCGGTGCCCTGGGTTCGCGCCGCAGCCACCGGCAGCGCATCGACGGGCTGCTCGAGGCCGGCGTGGCACCGGAGCGGCTGGCCCGGCTGCATTCGCCCATCGGCCTGGATCTCGGCGCCGTCACCCCGGCGGAGGTGGCCGTCTCCATTACCGCGGAGCTGATCGCAGCCCGTACCGGTGCCGCCGCCTGCACTCCCTTGCGGGACGGCAGCGGACCCATCCATTCCCTTCCCGCCGGCCGCAGAGAGCCCGCGCTAAGCCACCAACCGGCACTCACTACAGAACAGGCATCCCAGGAGATCGCATGGACATGAACACCATCGAGGCGGTGGTCCGCACCACCGACCCCGCCGACTGGCGCGACGGCGACGCCTGGCTCGCGGGCGGCACCGTCCTCTTCTCCTACGGCAGCACGGCCTTCGGACCCGAGCCGCTGCGGCGCCTGCTGGATCTCGGCTCCGCCGGATGGCAGGCCGTCACGGTGACCGCGGACGGCATCGAGCTCGCCGCCACCTGCACGATCGCCGAACTCTACGCGCTCCCGGAAAAACTGGCAGACGAAAGCGGCTCGGCGGGCTGGGCAGTGAATGCTCAGGGCTGGCCGGGGCTGGACCTGATCCGGCCCTGCTGTGACTCCTTCGTGGCGTCCTTCAAGGTCTGGAACATGTCCACCGTGGGCGGCAACCTGTGCACGTCGCTGCCGGCCGGCCCCATGATCTCGCTGTGCGCGGGACTGGACGGCACGGCCACCATCCTCGGTCCGGGCGGCACCCGCCGCGAGCTGCCGGTGGCCGACCTCATCACCGGGGACGGGCAAAACGCCCTGGCGCCCGGCGAGCTGCTCCGCAGCGTCAGCCTGCCGGCGTCGTCGTTGTCCTCCCGGGTGGCGTTCCGCCGCCTCTCGCTGAGCAACCTCGGCAGGTCCGGCGTCCTGCTGATCGGAAGGCTCGACGGCGGAGGCCGGTTCACGCTCACCGTCACCGCCGCCACCAAGCGGCCCGTGCAGCTCCGGTTCGAATCGCTGCCGGACGCGCCGGAGCTGGCGGACGAACTTGAGGCCGCCATCCCGGCGGGCCTGTACCACGACGACATCCACGGGCTGCCCGCATGGCGCCGCGACATGACGCACCGCCTGGCCGAGGAAATCCGGGCGGAACTCGGCCTGCCAGCCGGAGCGCCGACGGCGGTGTCCGGCGACTTCTGGCCGCCGCAGCAGAGCGCACGGCAGACCCGGCAGACTCCGCCGCAACAGACAACGAGAGGGGCCTGAGCATGGCCATCGAAATCAACGGCGCGCCGGTGCAGGCGCAGCCGCGGCCGGGCCAGTGCCTGCGCACGTTCCTCCGGGAGCAGGGGAACTTCGGCGTCAAGAAGGGCTGCGACGGCGGCGACTGCGGTGCCTGCACGGTGCACGTGGACGGTACCCCGGTGCACAGCTGCATCTACCCGGCCGTTCGCGCCGAGGGCCACGCGGTCACCACGATCGAAGGCCTCGCGGCCACGAGCGAGGGGACTGACCTGCACCCGGTGCAGCAGCAGTTCCTGGACCGCCAGGGCTTCCAATGCGGCTTCTGCACGGCCGGCATGGTGATGACGGCGGCCACGTTCGACGACGCGCAGAAGGAAAACCTGCCGCGCAACCTAAAGGGCAACCTGTGCCGCTGCACCGGATATCGCGCCATCGCGGACGCCGTCTGCGGCCACGAGGGCCACCCGGCCCCGGAAGGCCCCGGCTCGGGGATTGCCGGTGCGGGCCAGCCCGCCCCGGAGCCCGGCCGGCTGGGCGACGACGTTCCGGCCCCCGCCAGCCGCGCGGTGGTCACGGGGCATGCCCGCTACACGCTTGACGTCGCGGCCGAGACGCTGCCCGGCCTGCTGCACATGAAACTCGTGCGCTCGCCGCATGCCCACGCCCGGGTGCTGTCCATCGACACCTCGGCTGCGCTGGAGGTCCCGGGAGTCGTGGCCGTCCTCACCGCCGAGGACGCCCCGGACCAGCTGTACTCCAGTGCCCAGCACGAGCTCTACACCGACGACCCCGACGACACCCGGCTGCTGGACACCGTGGTGAGGTTCCGCGGGCAGCGGGTGGCCGCCGTCGTCGCCGAATCGGTGGGTGCTGCGGAAGCGGGTGTCCGCGCGGTGCGCGTTGAATACGAGGAACTGCCCGCGGTGTTCACGCCGCAGGACGCCGTTCTGCCCGGCGCGCCAGCCCTGCACGGGGACAAGGACGCCGGCACGGCGCGGATCGCCCGGCCGGAGCGGAACATCGTGGCCGAGCTGCACTCCGAACTCGGCAGCGTCAGCGAGGGCTTCGCGGCGGCCGACTTCATCCACGAGCAGACCTACCGCACCCAGCGCGTCCAGCACGTGGCCCTGGAAACCCATGCCTCCATCGCCTCCGTGGACGACGACGGCCGGCTGCAGGTGCGAACCTCCAGCCAGGTGCCGTTCCTGGTCCGCCGCACGCTCTGCCGCTTGTTCGGGCTGCCGGAGGACCGGGTCCATGTGGTGGCCGGCCGCGTGGGAGGCGGGTTCGGCGGAAAGCAGGAGGTGCTGACGGAGGACATCGCCGCGCTCGCGGCCCTGAAACTGCGGCGGCCCGTGCAGCTCGAATTCACCCGGACGGAGCAGTTCACCGCCAGCACCACACGGCACCCGTTCACCATCAAGCTCAAAGCCGGCGCCAACAATGACGGCCGGTTCACGGCGCTGCAGCTGGACGTCCTCACCAACACTGGCGCCTACGGCAACCACGCCCCGGGCGTCATGTTCCACGGCTGCGGCGAGTCCCTGGCCGTCTACAAGTGCGCCAACAAGAAGGTGGACGCGGTCGCGGCCTACACGAACACCGTGCCGTCCGGGGCGTTCCGCGGCTACGGCCTCAGCCAGATGATCTTCGCGATTGAATCGGCCATCGACGAACTGGCCGCGGGCATCGGCATGGACCCGCTGGAATTCCGCCGCCGCAACATGGTCCGCGAGGGCGACGACATGCTCTCCACCCACTCCGAACCCGAAGAGGACGTCCACTACGGCAGCTACGGGCTGGACCAGTGCACGCGCCTGGTGCAGGACGCGCTGGAACGCGGCCGCGAACGCTACCGGGCGGCGGGCCTCGACGACCTGGGGCCGGACTGGGTCACGGGGGAGGGCACGGCGCTGTCCATGATCGACACCGTGCCGCCGCGCGGCCACTTCGCCCATTCCAGGCTCCGGCTCCTGGCCAACGGAACGTACGCCGCCGACGTCGGAACCGCCGAATTCGGCAACGGCACCACCACGGTGCACGCCCAGCTGGCGGCGACGGCGCTGTCCACCGAGGCCACGCGGGTCGCCGTCCGGCAGTCGGATACGGACCTGATCGAGCATGACACCGGCGCCTTCGGCTCGGCCGGCACCGTGGTGGCCGGGAAGGCGACGCTGGCCGCCGCCGAGGAACTGGCCGTCCGGATCCGCGCGTTCGCCGCCGGCGTCCGGCAGATCCAGTCCTCCGGTTGCGTACTCGACGGCGACGCCGTCGTCTGCGAGGGAACCAGGGTGCCGCTCACTGAACTGTCCGACGCCGCCCGGCAGGCCGGCGTCGAACTTGAGGCCGAGGGGCGCTGGGGTGGAACGCCGCGCTCGGTGGCCTTCAACGTCCATGGTTTCCGCGTGGCCGTCAACACCGGAACCGGGGAGCTGCGGATCCTGCAGAGCGTGCAGGCGGCCGACGCCGGCGTCGTGGTGAATCCGCGGCAGTGCCGGGGCCAGATCGAGGGCGGGATTGCCCAGGCCCTGGGTGCCGCCCTTTATGAGGAGGTCCGGGTGGACGACGCCGGCCGGGTCACCACGGACATCCTCCGGCAGTACCACATCCCGTCCTTCGCGGACGTGCCGCGCAGCGAGGTGTACTTCGCCGACACCAACGATTCCCTGGGTCCGCTCGGGGCCAAGTCCATGAGTGAAAGCCCCTTCAACCCCGTGGCACCCGCGCTGGCCAACGCGATCCGCAATGCCACCGGGGTGCGGTTCGCGGAGCTGCCGATCGCCCGGGACAAGATCTACCTGGGGCTGAAGGAGGCGGGGCTCGTTCCGGCGAGCGTTCCCGCAGGCCGTGTTCCCGCAGGTCCAGGCAACGCGGAGTCACTTTGCGCCCAATGAAGCGCCGCCGGAGGGCCCGAAGTGACCCCACGTGGGGTTGGCAACATATAGTCGGGGGATGGAACAGCGCATCTTAGGCAAGACCGGACGGAACGCTTCAGTCGTTGGATTGGGAACCTGGCAGCTCGGCGCGGACTGGGGCAACGTTGACCCGGCCCAGGCTCAGGCCATCCTCGCGGCCTCGGCGGAGGCCGGCGTAACCTTCTTCGACACGGCGGACGTCTACGGGGACGGCCGCAGCGAGCAGGCCATCGGAGCGTTCCTGGCCGACAACCCCGGCACGGGCATCACGGTGGCCACGAAGATGGGCCGCAGGCTGGAACAGCGCCCGGAAAACTACAACCTGGCCAACTTCCGCGAGTGGGTGGACCGGTCCCGCCGCAACCTCCGCACCGACGCCCTGGACCTGGTCCAGCTGCACTGCCCGCCCACCCCCGTATACAGCCGCGCCGAGGTGTACGACGCCTTGGATACGCTCGTCGCCGAGGGCGCCATCCGGAACTACGGCGTCAGCGTGGAACGCACCGACGAGGCCCTCGAAGCCTTGCTCCACGGCGGCACCGCCTCGGTGCAGATCATCCTGAACGCCTTCCGGCTCAAGCCGCTGGATGAGGTGCTCCCGGCCGCGAAGTCCGCCGGGGTGGGCATCATCGCCCGGGTTCCGCTTGCCTCCGGCCTGCTGTCCGGCAAATACACCAAGGAAACCGTCTTCGCCGCCGACGACCACCGCAACTACAACCGTGGCGGCGACTCCTTCGACGTCGGCGAAACCTTCTCCGGCGTGGACTTCGAGTTGGGGCTCAAGGCAGTGGCCGAGTTCGAGCAGCTGGTGCCCGAGGGCTCGGGCACCGCGCAGGCTGCGATCGCCTGGGTGGCGGCGCAGGACGGCGTCACCTCGGTCATCCCCGGTGCCCGTTCCGTGGAGCAGGCCCGGGCCAACGCCGCCGCGGCCGCCACAGTGCTCAGCCCGGAGTTCGACGAGGGCGTGCGCTGGATCTACGACCACTACTTCCGCGAGGCGATCCACCCCCGCTGGTAACTACAACGCGGGGTCACGGCCGCTGGTAAAAGCAACGCGGGGTCACTTACCGCCCAATGAAGGGCCTCCATTGGGCGATATCTGACCCCGCGTTGCTTGGATCCACGGGCTGAAGGGAGGCGGGCGGATGGGATCATCGTCGATCGAAGACTTCATTGCCCGGCTCGCCGCCGTCGAAACACCCCCGGGGTGCACCAACTTCTTCGACCACTCCGTTCCGGCGAATGCCCTGCGCCGGCAGAACCTGGCGGCCTACCTCGGCGACATGCTGGACCGGGCCCCGAAGGTGCTGCTGGTGGGGGAAGCGCCGGGTTTCAGGGGCATGCGGATCACCGGCGTTCCCTTCACCAACCGGACCATGTTCCAGGGGCACGCCAACCATTTCGGACTGTTCGGCTCGGGGAGCAGTTACGTGCTCCCGCCGGAGGCTACCGGCGTCGCCGCCGAACCCACGGCCACCGTCATGTGGGAGGTGCTGGCAGAACTCGACTTCCTCCCGCTGCTCTGGAGCGCCTGCCCCTGGCATACGCACGTGCCGGGACAGCCGCTGTCCAACCGGACACCCACGCCCGCGGAAGCCGCCCTGGGCACGCCGTTCTGGCAGGCCCTGACCGGGATCTTCCCCATCGAAACCGTGCTGGCCGTGGGGAACGTGGCGCACCGGAGCCTAGGCCGCAGCGGCCTGGACGTGCCGAAAATCAGGCATCCGGCCCACGGCGGGAGGGCCCGCTTCAAGCAGGGTCTGCAGGAGCTCCTTGCGGCGGGGATGGTCCAGTAGTTCAGCCCAGCAGGTGCAGCTGGTCCGGGGTATCGAGGTCCTCCCCGCCGGACCGGCCTGAACCGGGCGGCAGAGTGCAGTCCACCAGGTCGATCAGCTCCGGGTGGGCCTGCAGGAAACGGCGGGCACCGGCGTCGCCGCCCGCCGCCGCGGCAGCTTCCCCACGCAGCGTCGCGTCGAGCAGCAGCGGATGGCCGCGCCGGAGCTTCCCCGAATCATCGGCGTACCCGGCGGCAGTCACCCGGCCCGGGCGGTGCGCCCCCAAAAGCCGGGCGACGGTCTCTGCGGTCAGGCCGGGCTGGTCCACTAGCGCCACCAGCACATGGTCCTCCTCCAGCGCGCTCTCCAGTCCCGACCGGAAGGAGCTGCCCATCCCACCGGCCCACGCAGGGTTCTCCACCACCCTGTGCCGGGCCAGGTCAGTCCGGGCGCGGACGTCCCCGGCACCCGCGCCGAGCACCACCACAACCTCGCGGCAGCCGCCGTCGAGCATAATGTCCGCCAGGACCTCCACGAGCGTGCGTCCCCGGAACGGAAGCAGCGCCTTCGGGCCCCGCCCCAGGCGGGTGCCGGCACCGGCCGCCAGCAGCACGCCGGTGGTCCGGGGGAGGGGGAAGTCGGTCATGGAATCACCATAAATCATGCCGGAGCGGGCGCGCGGCGGAATACTACCCGGTAGTAGGGGTGGTTCGTCCAGTGAATGGCGGCTAACGTCGGATATGTCGTGTTGGCAATTGGGGGTCGTAATGGCAGCTGCAACGGTGCAGTTGGCGGAAGGAGCGTATATGGCAGGCACATTCGTAATCGAGACGGCAGGCGCAGGACAGTACCGGTTCAGGCTGACGGCGGACGACGGAACCGTGGTTGCGGTTTCGCCCAGCTTCTCAAACATCAAGGCCGTCACCGCCGGGATCACGGCAGTCCGGGAGAGCGCAGCCACAGGCTTCGTCGTCGACCGCCGGCGTCCCTGACCCTACCCAAAAGAAGCACGACGGCGGCCCCCACCATGAGAGGTGAGGGCCGGCGTCGTTTTTGTTGTTTTTACCGCGACCCGGGTTTCGGCCAGCTCAACTAACGTCCCCCTCCGGAGTTTTTGTCCAGATGTCGCGACTTCAAGGCCGTTTTGCGGCCATTATCTGGACAAAAACTCGGGTTTGGGCGGGGGAGTCACCGGCAGGGCGTCAGGAGTCGCCGCCCGCTCCTCCCGTTGTTCCCGCCGTCACGTCCAGGAGTTTGTAGCGGTCCATGGCGTACGACGGCGCGCCCTCCTGCACCTCGCCCCTCGCCGCCAGCAGTTGGAGGGTTTTGACGACGATGGAGTGGGTGTCGTTTTTGAAGAAGCGGCGGGCGGCGGCGCGGGTGTCGGAGAAGCCGAAGCCGTCGGCGCCGAGGGTGGCGAATTCGTTCGGGATGAACTGGCGGATCTGGTCGGGGACGGCTTTCATGTAGTCCGAGACGGCGACGACCGGGCCCTGGGCGCCTTCGAGCTGTTTGGTGACGAAGGGCTGGCGGGCGTCCTTGCCGGGGTTGAGGAAGGCTTCCTCTTCGGCGGCGAGGCCGTCGCGGCGCAGTTCGTTCCAGGAGGTCACGGACCAGACGTCGGCGGAGACGCCCCAGTCTTCGGCGAGGATCCGCTGGGCTTCGAGGGCCCAGGGGACGGAGACGCCGGAGGCGAGGATCTGGCTCTTGGGGCCTTCGGTGGTGGAGGCTGCGAGCTTGTAGATGCCCTTGATGACGCCTTCGACGTCGAGGTTCTCCGGTTCGGCGGGCTGGACGATCGGTTCGTTGTAGACCGTGAGGTAGTACATCAGGTTACGGTCGGTCGAGTCGTGGCCGTACATGCGTTCGAGGCCGTCGCGGACGATGTGGCCCATTTCGTAGCCGTAGGCGGGGTCGTAGGTGACCACGGCGGGGTTGGTGGAGGCCAGCAGGGGGGAGTGTCCGTCGGCGTGCTGGAGGCCTTCGCCGGTGAGGGTGGTCCGTCCTGCGGTGGCGCCGATGATGAAGCCGCGGGTCATCTGGTCGGCGGCGGCCCAGAAGGCGTCGCCGGTGCGCTGGAAGCCGAACATGGAGTAGAACACGTAGACCGGGACCAGGGGTACGCCGTGGGTGGCGTAGGCGGTGCCGGCGGCGGTGAAGGCTGCCACGGCGCCGGCTTCGTTGATGCCGGGGTGGATCAGCTGGCCCTGGGCGGATTCCTTGTAGGCCAGGACCAGGTCGCGGTCCACGGACAGGTAGTTCTGGCCGCCGGGGTTGTAGATCTTGGCGGTGGGGAAGAAGGCGTCCATGCCGAAGGTGCGCGATTCGTCCGGCACGATGGGGACAATCCGGTGCCCGAACTTCTTGTCGCGGAGCAGGTCCTTGAGCAGGCGGACGAACGCCATGGTGGTCGCTGCCTGCTGCTTGCCCGAACCGCGCTTGGCGACGTCGAACGTTTTGGCGTCCGGCATTTCCACGGCCCCCTGGCCGGATCGGCGTTCCGGGACGGAACCGCCCAAAGCCTGCCGCCGCTCCAGGAGGTAGGCAATCTCGGGAGCGTCCGCACCGGGGTGGAAGTACGGAGGCCGGTAGGGATCCTCTTCGAGCCGGGCGTCTGAAATGGGAATCCGGAGGTAGTCCCTGAATTCCTTCAGGTCATCCAGGGTGAGTTTTTTCATCTGGTGGGTGGCGTTGCGGCCTTCGAAGTGCGGGCCCAGGCCGTAGCCCTTGACCGTTTTGGCCAGGATGACGGTGGGTTTGCCCTTGAATTCGGTCGCGGCCTTGTACGCGGCGTAGACCTTGCGGTAGTCGTGTCCGCCGCGCTTGAGGTTCCAGATCTCGTCATCGGAGAGGTCCGCGACGAGGTCCTTGGTCTGCGGGGTTTTCCCGAAGAAGTGCTCGCGGACGAACCCGCCGGATTCGGCCTTGTAGGTCTGGTAGTCCCCGTCGGGGGTTTCGTTCATGATCTTTACCAGCGATCCGTCGGCGTCGCGGGTGAGCAGGTCGTCCCATTCCCGGCCCCAGACGACCTTGATCACGTTCCAGCCCGCGCCGCGGAAGAACGCCTCGAGTTCCTGCATGATCTTGCCGTTGCCGCGCACCGGCCCGTCCAGGCGCTGGAGGTTGCAGTTGATCACGAAGTTCAGGTTGTCCAGGTTCTCGTTCGCGGCGAGCTGGAGCAGGCCGCGGGATTCGGGCTCGTCCATTTCGCCGTCGCCCAGGAACGCCCAGACCTGCTGGTCCGAGGTGTCTTTCAGGCCCCGGTTGTGCAGGTAGCGGTTGGACTGGGCCTGGTAGATCGCGTTCATCGGGCCGATGCCCATCGACACGGTCGGGAATTCCCAGAAGTGCGGCATCAGCCGCGGGTGCGGGTAGGAGGACAGGGCGTGGCCTTCCTTGGACTTTTCCTGCCGGAACCCGTCCAGGTCCTCCTCCGAGAGCCGGCCTTCCATGAACGCCCGGGCGTACATGCCCGGGGACGCGTGGCCCTGGAAGAACACCTGGTCCCCGCCGCCGGGGTGGTCCTTGCCGCGGAAGAAGTGGTTGAAGCCGACCTCGTACAGGGTCGCCGCGCCGGCGTAGGTGGAGATGTGCCCGCCCACCCCGATCTCGGGCCGCTGCGCCCGGTGCACCATCACCGCGGCGTTCCAGCGCATGTACGCCCGGTACCGGCGCTCGAACTCCTCGTTCCCCGGGAACTGCGCTTCCTGGTCCACCGGGATCGTGTTCACATAATCCGTGGTGGTCACCATCGGAACCCCGACGCTCTGCGCGCCGGCACGCTGCAGGAGACTGCGCATGATGTATTGGGCACGCTCCGTGCCCTGTTCCCTGATCAGCGCATCCAGGGACTCAACCCACTCGGCGGTCTCTTCCGGATCACGATCAGGCAGCTGGTTAGTCAACCCGCTGAGGATATGGGAGGTATCTTCTCCTGCAGCCACGGCAGCCTCGTTTCATCTTTGAATGTTGGGCTCATGTTTTCGTATTGTGAGAAAACATTCTTGCTATTCGAGATTATCGGGAGCATTGGAGCTGGGTCAAACCTCGCGGACACTCTCGGTGATCAACGGAGCCGCCCTGGCCCAACGCGCCGATTGTGACCGTTGCGTATCGAGGCGCACCTTGACCCCAAGGTGATCCAGGTCATACCATAATTTCACTATTCAACAAGTTTATTTCGCGATGTGGAATAACAGCGATAATCCGACGATGAAACATCGTCCGATCGAGGGCTCACCACCGCGAAAATCCCAGAAACCGGAGAATCAGATGCAGACGACCCCTTCTGTCAGCGTCGAAACGGACGGGCCGACACCGCTGTCGGGCCAGCCGGTCCATTCCGCCGCCACCACCGACGACCTGTGCGAAGCGGCCAGCGCCGCGGCCGGCCGCGACATCAGCCCCAGCCTCTACAACACCGACCTCGCACCCACCCAGCGGCAAGGGCGCCGCTGGACGGCCTACAGCATCTTCACCCTCTGGGCGAACGACGTGCACAGCCTCGGGAACTATGCGTTCGCCGTCGGACTCTTTTCCCTTGGCCTCGGAGGCTGGCAGATCCTCACGGCCCTGGCCATCGGGGCGGCACTCCTCTTCGTGCTGCTCAGCTTCTCCGGCTTTATGGGGCAGAAAACGGGTGTCCCGTTCCCCGTCATGAGCCGCATCAGTTTCGGCATCCGCGGCGCCCAGCTCGCCAGCCTGATCCGCGGCGCGGTGGCCGTGGCGTGGTTCGGGATCCAGACGTTCCTCGCCTCGGTGGTGCTCCGGGTCATGCTGGTGGCCATGGTGCCGTCCCTCCACGAGATGGACACCAACTCCGTCCTCGGCCTGTCCACGCTGGGCTGGATCTCCTTCGTGGGGCTGTGGATCGTCCAGCTCGTCATCGTCAGCTTCGGCATGGAGATGATCCGCAAGTACGAGGCCTTTGCCGGTCCGATTATCCTGCTGACCATGGTCCTGCTGGCCATCTGGGTCTTCACCGAGGCGCACGGTTCCATTCAGTGGACCGGCATCCGTGGCCTCGAGGGCGGCGAGATGTGGCGCACCATCTTCGCCGGCGGCGCCCTCTGGGTGTCCATCTACGGAACATTCGTGCTGAACTTCTGCGACTTCACCCGCTCCGCCGTGTCCAAGAAGTCCATCGTCAAGGGCAACTTCTGGGGCATCCCGATCAACATGCTCCTGTTCGGCGCCATCGTGGTGGTCCTGGCCGGCGGGCAGTACAAGATCAACGGCACCATCATCGAAACGCCGTCGGACATCGTCCAGAGCATCCCCAACACGCTGTTCCTGGTGCTGGCCTGCCTCGCGATCCTGATCCTGACCATCGCCGTCAACCTCATGGCCAACTTTGTGGCCCCCGTGTATGCCCTCACCAACCTGTTCCCCAAGCGGCTCAACTTCCGCCGGGCGGCATGGGTCAGCGGCACCATCGGCCTGGTCATCCTGCCGTGGAACCTCTACAACAATCCGCTTGTCATCGTGTACTTCCTGGGCGGCCTCGGCGCACTGCTCGGACCCCTGTTCGGCGTGGTCATGGCCGACTACTGGCTGCTCCGCCGCGGCAAGGTCAACGTCCCCGAGCTGTACAGCGAGGACCCGGCCGGTGCCTACTTCTACAAGCGGGGCGTCAACCCGCGGGCCATCATCGCACTGGTGCCGGCGGCCGTCCTGGCCATCCTCGTCGCCTTCCTCCCGGTCTTCGAGCCGGCCGCACCGTTTGCCTGGTTCTTCGGCGCCGGCGTCGGTGCGCTGAGCTACTACGTGATCGCCGACCGCAGGCAGCGGTTTGAGGATGCCGACGGCGAAGCGATCGCCGTCGCCAGCACCCACTAAGAGCCACTCATCCCTGGAGGAACCATGCGCATACTCGTTGCGAACGTCAACACCACCCAGTCCATGACCGACTCGATCGCCGCCCAGGCGCGCAGCATCGCTGCACCCGGCACGGAAATTGTCGGCATCACGCCGCGCTTCGGCGCCGACTCCTGCGAAGGCAACTTCGAGAGCTACCTGGCCGCGATCGCCGTGATGGACCGGGTAGTCAACTATCCGGAGCCGTTCGACGCCGTCATCCAGGCCGGCTACGGCGAGCACGGCCGGGAGGGGCTGCAGGAGCTGCTGGACGTGCCCGTCGTCGACATCACCGAGGCGGCGGCCAGCACGGCCATGTTCCTGGGCCACAAGTATTCCGTGGTCACCACCCTGGACCGGGCCGTGCCGTTGATCGAGGACCGGCTGAAGCTGGCCGGCCTCGACGCCCGCTGTGCATCCGTGCGGGCCAGCGGGATGGCCGTGCTGGAACTGGAGGAGGAGCCGGAGCGGGCGGTCGAGGCCATCATCAGCCAGGCGCTGCTCGCCGTCCGGGAGGACAAGGCCGAGGTCATCGTCCTGGGCTGCGGCGGCATGGCGGGCCTTGACGAGCAGATCCGGCAGCGGGCCGGAGTGCCCGTCGTCGACGGCGTTGCGTCCGCCGTGACCATCGCGGAGTCCCTGGTCCGGATGCGGCTCTCCACGTCCAAGGTGCGGACGTACGCCACACCGCGGCCCAAGACCGTCATAGGCTGGCCGCTGGTGGCCGATAGCGTTCCGGCGACCGCCTAGGTTTTCGACAATTTCAGGAGAAGCAGCATGACCGTTCCAGCCACTCCCGGCCGCGTCGCCGTCATCACCGGCGCCGGCTCCGGCATCGGGCGGGCGGTTGCCCGGCAGATGCTGGCGAACGGCTACCGGGTGGCCCTGGCGGGCCGCCGCCAGCAGCAGCTCCTGGAAACGGCGGACGGCCACCCGGAGGCGCTGGCGGTGCCGTGCGATGTCACCGTGCCCGACGACGTCGAACGCCTTTTCGCTTCCGTCCTCCGGCGCTGGGGCCGGGTGGACGTCCTGTTCAACAACGCCGGCGTCTTTGGACCGGCGGCGTCGGTGGACGAGATCAGCCTGGCGGACTGGGAGGCCACCGTTGCGGTGAACCTGACCGGCTCGGTGCTGTGCGCCGGCGCGGCCGTCCGGGCGATGAAGGCGCAGTCGCCGCAGGGCGGCCGGATCATCAACAACGGCTCGATCTCGGCGCATTCACCGCGGCCACGGACCGTTGCCTACGCCGTCACCAAGCACGCCATGACGGGCCTGACCAAGAGCATCGAGCTCGACGGCAGGGAATTCGGCATCACCTGCGGGCAGATCGACATCGGCAACACCGCCACGGAAATCATGGACACCATCGGGGTCGGCTCGGGGGCGCTCCAGGCCGACGGAAGCCGCAGGGTGGAACCGATGTTCCCGGTGGAGGACGCGGCCCGTGCGGTGCTGATGATGGCCGGGATGCCGCCGTCGGCCAGCGTGGGCTCGGTGGTCATCACGGCCGCGGGAATGCCCTTCATCGGCCGCGGCTAATGCTCCCTCGCCTATCACCGGCCGCCCTCCCCATTGGAGTTTTTGTCATTGGAGTTTTTGTCCACATACCGCGACTTAAACACCCTCCAGCGGCGAATATCTGGACAAAAACTCGCGCCCCCAAGTCCGTCCTGTGGATAACGTCCCGGCGGCCTCTTTAAGGTGCCTCAATGGAGCATGACCAGATTGTCACCGCTGCCCGAGGAAATCAGGAGCCGGCCTTTCGTCGTGCCCGAGGCGGCCGAGGCCGGCGTCCCCGCTGGCAGGCTCTTTGCCCGCGACATGCACCGCCCAAGCAGGAGCATCCGCGTGCCAAGGTCATGCAGTCCGGACCTTCCCGCCCTCGTCAGCTCGCACACCGCACTTGGTCCGGACGTCTTCGCGAGCCTGGTCACCGCAGCGAAAGTCCACGGCGTGCCGCTGCCGCCGTGGGCGGAGTTCAGGCCCGACGGCGGCGGGCCGGTGACCGCCGTCGTCGAACCTGTGCCATGGGGCAAGAAGAGCGGCCCGCACTTCCGGGAGCCCGGACGTTTCCTCCACCTCGCCAGGGAGAGCTTCGGCACGCTGCCGCGCCGCCGCGGCATCGCCGGGCACCGGCTCAAGATCCGCGAGGGCGATCTTGTGGAGATCGACGGGCTCAGGCTGACTTCCCTGGCCCGGACGTGGGTGGACCTCGGCTCCGTCCTGCCCATTGACGACCTTGTGGTGGCCGGCGACGCCATCGTCAGCGAGCATGCCAGGCATTTCGGGCCACCCAGGCTGGCCATGGTGCCGCTGGCCGAGCTCCGAAAGTTTGTGGACGGCGCCAAAGGCATCCACGGCGTGCGTAAAGCGCGGCTTGCCCTTGACCTGCTGCGCGTCGGCGTCGATTCGCCGCAGGAAAGCAAGCTCCGCCTGCTGCTGGACGACGCCGGGCTGCCGGAGTTCACGCCCAACTGCCGCGTGGACGACGTCTTCAACAGGCCGGTCTGGACGGACCTTGGCTGCCCGAGGTTCCGGACGTGCATCGAGTACGAGGGGCTGCATCACCTGACCCCCGAGCAGCAGGCGCTGGATGCGTACCGTGACCAGCGCGTGTCGGACGCGGGCTGGCGCCAGGTCAAAGTCAATACCGTCGACATGCGCCATGGGCGGGAATGGGTCGTCTCCCGGGTGAAGCAGGCGCTGCGCAAGCAGGGCTGGCAACGCTAGGAGTTTTTGTCCAGATATCGGCCGCTGGAGGGCGCCAAAGTCCCAACAAGTGGACAAAAACTCCAATTGTGACCGGCCAAATCCATTCCGCATCGTGAAAACAAGATTTCCTCTTGCGGAATAGTGTGACCGGGGTTACGTTGGAAACAGACCCCGATCCGGGGCTGTTCCCAATTGATAGGTACAGATCAATGAAGATCCCAGATTCCTCGGCGCTGAAGGCGAGTTCGGTGCCGTCGAAGAAGAAGCCCCTGTACAGGTCGCTCTTCTTCCAAATTCTGATCGCCGTCGTGGCAGGTGTTCTCATCGGGCATTTCTGGCCGGACCTAGGCGCTCAACTGAGGCCGCTCGGTGACGGCTTCATCCAGCTCATCAAGATGATCATCGCGCCGCTGATCTTCCTCGTGATCGTCACGGGAATCTCAGCCGTCGGCGACGTCAAAGCGGTCGGAAGGGTAGGAGTCAAGGCTCTTCTCTACTTCACAGCGGCCACACTTTTTGCCCTGGTCTTCGGCCTGATTGTCGGCAACATCGTTCAGCCTGGAGCCGGCCTGAACATCGATCCGAGCACCCTGTCCCAGGAGGCCGTGGACGCCAAGACCGGCCATGCCGTGCCGAAGGACGCAGCAGCCTTCATCCTGGACGTCATCCCCACCAGCGTCATTGGCGCCTTTGCCAACAACAGCCTGCTGCAGGTCCTCTTCTTCTCGGTGTTCTTCGGCGCTGCGATTGTCGTCATCGGCCGCGAGCGGTGCCAGCCGGTGGTCAGCCTCATGGAGACGGTCCTGGAACTGATCTTCAAGATCATGTCCTGGATCATGAAGGTTGCCCCGATCGGTGCCTTCGGTGCCATGGCCTTCATCATCGGCCAGTACGGGCTGGACACCCTGGGCACCTACGCGATGCTGATTGCCGCCTGCTACGGCGCCGCCGTGGTGTTCATCGGACTCCTGTTCGTCGTGGCCTGGAGCTTCGCACGGGTTCCGCTGTGGCAGTTCCTCAAGTACACCCGCGAGGAATTCCTGCTGGCCCTCGGCACCGCGTCCACGGAGGCCGTAATGCCGCGCATCATGACCAAGCTGACCAATGCGGGCTGCTCCCGGGCCACCACCGGCCTGGTGGTTCCCACGGGCTACTCCTTCAACCTGGACGGCGCGGCCATCTATCTGTCCATCTCCCTGCTGTTCCTCGCCCAGGCCTTCGGCCACCATCTGGACCTCGGCCAGCAGCTCGCCGCCCTCGGCGTCCTGCTCCTGACCTCCAAGGGCATGGCCGGCGTCCCCGGGTCGTCCTTCCTGGCACTGTCCGCCACGGCGGCCGCGCTCGGAATCTTCCCGGTGGCCGGCGTCGCCCTGCTCCTCGGGGCAGACCGGCTCATGGACTCCATGCGCGTGGTGGTCAACCTGCTCGGCAACTGCGTGGCAACCTTCGTGGTCTCCAAGTGGGAGGGCCAGTTCGACCGCAGCGTCATGGTCCGGGCGTTCCGCGGCGAGATCACCAACCACGATTCCGCCGTCATGCTCGGTGTGGAGGAGGACTTCCAGGAGCAGGAACTGGAACGGATCAGCGGGGGCGGCCAGGCTTCGCCCAAGTTCCGCGGCGGCCCGACCCCCGGTGAGATGCCCGACTTCGAGATGAGCAGGCCGTCGGCAGCCATCAACCACGAATAGCCTACGGAGTTTTTGTCCAGATAATGGCCGCTAAAGGCCCGTGAAGTCGCGATATCTGGACAAAAACTCCAAAGGATAGAGGCAGGATCCCGTCCTTGGCTGAGCAGTTCGGCCTCGGGCGGGGTCCTGCCTCTTTGTCCGGTCCTGCCTCTATGTCGGTCCTGCGTCTTAAACCGAGTCAGGCGGCTCCAAATCCGGTAACGCCGTGCTCAGAGGGGGAGGAGGGCTGACAGGTCTGCCCGCAGGCCCGAGGCGGCAACGCGGCCGGCGCCGACGGCGTCCGCCCAGCTCAGCCGGCCGGTCACCATCGCGAGCCAGGTGGCGGCGTCGCACTCAATCACGTTCGGGGGAGTGCCGCGCGTGTGCCGCGGGCCCTCCACGCACTGGGTGACGCCGAACGGCGGCACCCGCACCTCCACCGAATTGCCGGGGGCGCGGGCGGTGACCTCCTCCAGGGAGTAGCGGACCGCCGTCGCAATCACCGACCGGGGCACGGCCGGAGCGGTCGGCCCCGCCGGAACGGCCGGGGGAGCGTCCGACGGCGGGACGGCACCTGCCGCCCATTCGTTCAGGGCCGCCCGGCCCTCGGCCGGGTCAATTCTGCGGCGCGCAACAGCCACGGGTTCCTCCTTGAAAAGCGATGAGTACGTTAATCCAGCAGGGCCGAGACGGCATGGCCAAGGCGGATCTTGCCGACGGGACGGCCGCCGCCGAGGACCGGCTCCACCACCTTCTCGAGCACGCTGGACACGCCCGGGATGTCGACGGCCCCGCAGGCCGCCAGCAGCGTCAGGCCGACCAGCGAGGTGGCCCGCAGGTTGCCGTCGAGCATCTTGAGGGCCACGGAGACCCCCTGGGACGTGGCCATGACCAGGATGCCTTCCGCGCCGATCTTGGCAATGACGTCCAGCTCCTCCATCACGATCGTGTTGGCCTCGCCCCTGCCCTGGACCGCCCACGGATAGTCCAGCATGGAGGTGGCGATGGTTGCGGCGCGGGCGTTGGCGGATTTGTCGGAGGGGGCCTTGGCAAGCAGCGAGTAGGCGCGGGCCAGGCCGGTCAGTGAGATGGCCGCCACCGGTGCGCCGCAGCCGTCGATGCCAAGGTGTGCGATCTTCTCGCCGGAGTACTCCTCGATCACGGTGCGGATGCGCTGCTGCAGCGGGTGGTTGGGCTCAAGGTAGCTGTGCGTGTCCCAGCCGTTTTCGGTGCAGGCCCATAGGAACGCCGCGTGCTTACCCGAGCAGTTGAAGGCCAGCCGGGACTTGCCCCGCTCGGACCGGGTCAGCCAGGTCCGTGCCGTCTCGTCCTGCGGCCACGCTGTGGGGCACTGCAGCTGGTCCTCCTTGACGCCCGCGGCCTTGAGCATGCCTTCGACGACGTCCATGTGGTCGAGCGATCCGGTGTGGCTGGCGCAGGCGAGGGCCACCTGGGCGCCGCGCAGGGGAACGCCGGACTGCATGGCCGCCAGGGCCTGCAGCGGTTTGAGCGTGGACCGGGCCAGGATGGGGGTGGAGATGTCGCCAAGCTGGGTGACCACGTGGCCGTCCGCGGCGAGGACCACGGCAGCCCCGATGTGGCGGGACTCCACGAATCCGCTTCGTTCAACCACGGCGAGTTCGACAGCGGAATCCACAGTGAACGTGGCGTGCGAATTTAGGGCCATGGCCCAAGTCTATGGTGCGGCCGCCTACTGAACCGTGACCATGACCGACTGCCAGCCGGACGCGCCGTCGGGCACAGGATCGGCGCGCTTCTCCGTCTGTACTTCCCCGGTCCCGTCCGTGGCGCGCACCTTGATGTAGTGCGGGCCGGGCTTGGCGTCCCAGGTGAAGGACCACTGCCGCCAGGTGTCAACGGAGGCCTCGTCCGAGAGCACGGCGGCAGCCCAGTCGCCGCCGTCAATCTGCACCTCCACCTTGGTGATGCCCCGGGTCTGTGCCCACGCCGTGCCGCCGATGGCCACCTTCCCGGCGGGCACCGTGGCGAAGGATTTGGGCACCTCCACCCGGGCCATGGTCTTGATGGGGCCGCGCTCCGACCAGCCGCGCTGCGTCCAGTAGGCCTTGCTGTCGGCGAAGCGGGTCACCTCCAGGTCCACCACCCACTTGGTGGCTGACACGAAGCCGTACAGTCCCGGCACCACCATGCGCACCGGGTAGCCGTGCTCCGGCGGCAGCGGTTCGCCGTTCATGCCGATGGCGAGCATGGCGTCGCGGTCATCCTGCAGGACTTCCAGCGGCGTGGAGGCGCTGAACCCGTCGATGGAGGTGGAGAGGACCATGTCCGCGCCGGCGGTGGGCCTGGCCCGCTTGAGCACTTCGCGGATGGGAAGTCCCAGCCACCTGGCGTTGCCGGCGAGGTTGCCGCCTACGGGATTGGAGACGCAGGTGAGGGTCACATGGGACTCGACCAGGTCGGCGTCGAGCAGGTCCTGGAAGGTGAGCCGGACCTCCTGCTCCACGAGCCCGTGCACCCGCAGTTCCCATTCCTCGGCCTTGATCTCCGGGACGCTGAGGGCGGTGTCGATCCGGTAAAAGTCATTGCCGGGCGTCAGCCACGGCGTCACGCCGGGCGTGGCCGACTGCACCCCGGCGGGCACCGCGGCCGCGGGCCGGGCCGGCGCCGGCAGCCGCAGGGATTCCCGCGCCCGGGCCACATTGCTGCGCGCTGTGCTGAGCAGCCGGCCCCCGGCGGCGGCGATACCCGCCGCGGCGGCGGTGAGCCCGGCGGCCCCGAAGAAGGCGCGCCGGGACGTTGCCGGGCGTTCGGGCTCCTTGGCCGCCACATCGGCCGGAGAATCCGGGAAAGCCCGCAGCCGCCACAGCCGCGAGACCAGCAGCCGGAGGACAACCAGCCCGGCCGCGGTCCCCACCAGCGTCGGCACGGCATCCAGCGGCCTGACGCCCGCGCGGGTCACCACGCTGGCCACGATCACCGCGCCCATGAACAGCACGCCCGCTGCCCCGAGCGCCCATCGCCGGTACGCCGCCACGCCCAGCACGCACGCCAGCACCAGAATCGTCAGGCCCATCGCCACGAAGAGCGCTGCCTTGTCATTGGTGCCGAACGTGGCAATCGCGAAGTCCTTCAGCCACGGCGGCGTGAAGTCGATGAAGGTCGAGCCCAGGGCAATCAGGGGAGTGGCGCGGGCCGTAAAGAACGCCCCAACGAGTTCCGCAACGGAAAGAACGACGGCGGCGGCGGCCACCCCGGCGAGGGCCGCCAGTGCGGCCGGTCCCCTAAGCCACCTCATGAGCTTCTTCATGACATGGGTTCGGAGCGGCGGGCCACCCGGATGGTCCGCCGGCCACAACTGAGGCGCACCGCAATTGGTGCCCACTCACAACTGAGGGCCGGGCCTCAGCTTAGGAGCCAGCACGGTGCACAAAGTACCCTTGGAGACTGTGAAGGTACTCGTCATTGGCCCCGGTGGCCGCGAACACGCCATTGTCCGCTCCCTCCTTGCCGACCCCAACGTCTCGGAAGTCCACGCGGCTCCGGGCAACGCCGGCATCAGCAAGCTCGTCCCCACGCACGCCATCAACGGGAACGATCCGGACGCAGTGGCGGCGCTCGCCACCCGGCTCGACGTCGACCTGGTCGTTGTTGGCCCCGAAGCCCCCCTCGCCGCCGGTGTGTCCGACGCCGTGCGCGAGGCTGGCATTCCGGTGTTCGGCCCCAGCAAGGCTGCCGCCCAGCTCGAGGCCTCCAAGGCTTTCGCCAAGCAGATCATGGCCGAGGCCGGCGTTCCCACCGCCATGGCACTGGTAGCCGCCAACGCGGACGAGGCAGCCGCGGCGCTGGACACCTTCGGCGCCCCCTACGTGGTCAAGGACGACGGACTGGCCGCGGGCAAGGGCGTGGTGGTCACCAACGACCGCAACGATGCCCTGGCCCACGCCCAAAGCTGCTTCGACGCCGGCGGAACCGTCGTCATCGAGGAGTTCCTGGACGGCCCCGAGGTCTCTGTGTTCGTCCTGTGCGACGGCCGCAACACCGTGGCACTGTCCCCGGCGCAGGACTTCAAGCGCATCTATGACAACGACGAAGGCCCCAACACCGGCGGCATGGGCGCGTACACCCCGCTCGACTGGGCCCCCGACGGCCTCGTCCAGGAGGTCATCGACCGCATCGCCCAGCCGACCGTGGACGAGATGGCCCGCCGCGGCACCCCGTTCGTCGGCGTGCTGTTCGTCGGCCTCGCGCTGACCAGGCGCGGCACCCGCGTCATCGAATTCAACGTCCGCTTCGGCGATCCCGAAACCCAGGCGGTGCTCGCCCGGCTCAAGACGCCGCTTGGTTCCCTCCTCCTGGCAGCTGCCAAGGGCGAACTGGACCAGGCAGAAGAGCTGCGTTGGTCCAAGGACACGGCAGTCGCCGTCGTCGTTGCTTCCGAAAACTACCCCGACACCCCGCGCACGGGGGACCGCATCCGCGGGCTCAAGAAGGTGGACGAACTGGACGGCGTCCACGTGATCCACGCCGGAACCAAGCTCGACGACGAGGGCAAGGTGGTCTCCGCCGGCGGCCGCGTGCTGGCCGTGGTGGCGCTGGGATCCGACCTCGTGGAGGCGCGGGAACGGGCGTACGACGGCGTGGAGCTGGTTCAGCTGGAAGGCGCCCAGTTCCGCACGGATATCGCAGGCAAGGCGGCACGCGGTGAGATCAAGGTGTCGGCCGCCGTCGCGGCCCCGTCGGCTGCCCAGGCCGGCTCCGCATCGGATGAGAAGGCGTGACAGTGGCTGAACAGGAAGGCCCCCGCGGCCTCGACACCCCGCACATCGAGCTGCCCGGCTGGAACCACGTCTACTCGGGCAAGGTCCGCGACCTGTACGTCCCGGCCAGCGACTCCATCAACGAGCAGTTCGGGCAGGAATGCGTGCTGGTGGTGGCGAGCGACCGCATCAGCGCCTACGACCACGTGCTCAGCAGCGAAATCCCGGACAAGGGACGGATCCTGACCCAGCTGAGCCTCTGGTGGTTCGACCAGCTGGACGTGGAGCACCATGTCCTGGCGTCCACCGTGGAGGACGGCGTCCCGGCCGAGGTCGAGGGCCGGGCCATGATCTGCAAGAAGCTGGACATGTTCCCGGTGGAATGCATCGCCCGCGGCTACCTCACCGGCTCAGGCCTCGTGGAGTACCGGCAGTCCGGCACCGTCTGCGAGATCCCGCTGCCGGAAGGCCTGGTGGACGGCTCCCGGCTGGAGCACGCCATCTTCACTCCCTCCGCCAAGGCCGAGGTGGGCGAGCACGACGAAAACATCACGTACGACGCCGTCGTCTCCATAGTGGGTGACGACATCGCCGCGCGCCTGAGCGAGCTGACGCTGGGCATCTACACCAGGGCGGAGGAGATCGCCCGTGAACGCGGCATCATCCTGGCCGACACCAAGGTGGAGTTCGGCTACGACGTCGTCAACGGCACCATCACCCTCGGCGACGAGGTCCTGACGCCGGACTCTTCCCGCTTCTGGGACGCCGCCACCTACAAGCCCGGCCAGGCGCAGCCCTCCTACGACAAGCAGTTTGTCCGGGACTGGCTGACGTCCCCTGAGTCCGGCTGGGACAAGGCCTCCGACACACCGCCGCCGGCCCTTCCGGCGGACATCGTGGAGCGTACCCGCGCCCGCTACGTCGAGGCGTACGAGAAGCTGACCGGCCGCACGTTCAGCTAGATTCCGGCGAAGTTCAAAGCAAAAGGCGCCCTCTTCGGAGGGCGCCTTTTGTTTTGGCTACTGCTGTGAGCTGGCCTCCGGTGTCAGCTGGCCTCCGGTGTCAGCTGGCTTCGGCAGCTGCGGCGCGGCGCTGGGCGAGCCGGATCTCCAGCACGGCATCGAGGGCCTGCTGGACGCGGTCCTGCGCACCGGCCGCGCTGAACTCCTTCTGCGCCTCCTCCAGGTGCACCAGCGCCTCATCCGCCTCACCCGCGGCCTTCAGTGACTTGCCCAGGAGCAGCGAGACCTCGCCGGCCGTGTGCCGGGCCAGGTCCGCGCGTTCGGCGTGGATGTCGCGGAGCTTCTGCACGGCGGCCACGATGTCGCCGGTGAGGTAGAGCCAGCGGGCGCGGATGAACGCCACCTCCAGCTGGTCCGTCTTGTTGCCGCCCACGATGGACAGGGCCAGTTCCGCGCGTTCAATCGCGGACAGGGTCTCCGGCTCGACGATTCCGGAGGAGAGGCGGACGGCGGCCGACGCCTTGTTGAAGCGGGCCCAGAGCTCGATGTCGTTCGCGGGGGAGAGCAGCTTGGCGGCGCGCTCGTGGTGTTTGATGCCCTCCGGGTAGTCGTGCCGCATGAAGGCGACGTTCCCGATCACCCAGGCCACCTCGCCGGCGAGCTGGGACATTGAGTGCTCGTCCATTTGCTCGTTCATGTCCTGGCAGTACTTCCAGGCCTCGTCCAGCCGCCCGCTCTCGGCCAAAGCACCGATCAGCGCCCGCAGCGCGCCGATGATCAGGGTGGAGCCCTTGGGCAGCTGCGCGCACAGCTCCACGGCCTTCTCGGCATGTTCGACGGCGGTGCTCAGCTGGCCCTGTCCGTGGCACAGGGCGGCGAGCATCTGGCGCGCCCGGACCCCGAGGCCGGCGGATTCGGTGGCCATCGGATGCTCGGACAGGTGCTCCATGATCTTCTGGCATTCCTTGAGCTGGCCCTGCTTCATGAGGCATTCGGCCTGCATGTAGGTCATGTTCCACCAGGCGCTGGTGTTCTTGCCGTCGAGGGCGATCCGGGCCGCGTTGGCGGCGTGCTCGGCCGCGAGGGCGTAGTCGCGCAGGTCCCAGGCCTGCCGGGCGTAGAGTCCGGCCAGGACGTATTCGGCGTCGCTGACGGAGATGGGCTGGCTCCACGCTTCCAGTGCCTTGGGCGCGAGCTCCAGCCTGCGGGCGAGCTCTTCGATGACGTCGGCGGTGGGTTCACGCCGGCCGGTCTCCAGCAAGGAAATGTAGCTGGGGGAGTAGAGATCCTTGCCCAGTTCGGCCTGGGTCAGTCCGCGCTCCAGCCGCTCAGCGCGGAGCTTCTCCCCGAATCCGTTACCCACTGGGGTTCCTCCTATTCCGGACAGCCTTTGTACAGAATGCTTGACACCCTCTGTGGAAAACATTTTACAATGTATGTCAACAAGGACTGTGCTGACTTGGTAACGAATCCGACTCGTATTGAGGAACTCTCACATGTTGAAGAAGATAGCAGCCGCTGCCGTTTTGGCGGGGGCCCTCGCATTTTCTGCTGCGGCTCCCGCCGTTCTGTCTGCAGGCTCGATCGCGGACAACGCGGGCACCTCGGTTGCCATTGGCAACTGGCCGGATCCGATGCGCGTCAAGGACGTGAACACGACCACTATCGGCAATTGGCCTGATCCCATGGTGTCAGAGACCACCATTGGCAACTGGCCCGATCCCATGTAAACAGCTTCCATGAGGAGAACGGTCCCGGAACATGCGCACATCATGTTCCGGGGCCGTTTTTCTTCCCAGAAACAGCAGCCGTAACTAAGGAGTGGGGACCATGGCACGGACAGCGCGGAGAGTGGCAGACGGCCAGCAGCGGGCCTTTTTTCTCTGGACCATCGCAGGCACGTCGCTGATCGTGGCGGCCGCCGCCGGTGCCGCCGTCGTCGAGGTGTTTCAGGGAACGGCCGACGCCGGGACATTCGTCTGGGGGTTGATCGGCATTGCGGCGCTGCTGGAGTCGGTGGTGCTTTTCGCCGTCGGCCTCCGTTTGCGCCACCGCTACCTGAACCAGGTCCAAAGCTACGACAGCCGCGGCGACTACCTGGCGGACGACGGATCACGCCAGCCCAGGGTCCCGCTGCTGGGTGACGGGCAGGCGACCCAGAACATCAACCACCAGAGCCTGAACGGCAACTGAACCCGCAGGCACCCAACTAGGTAGCACTTCAGGGCGTTCCCAGCCCTGGGAACCCCCACAACTGCTACCTACTTGGGTGGCGGGAGCCGTATCTGAAGAAACAGAAAGAGGGCCTCCCCCTGGGGGAGACCCTCTTTCGTTATGGTCGGGATGACAGGATTTGAACCTGCGACCTCTTCGTCCCGAACGAAGCGCGCTACCAAGCTGCGCTACATCCCGATCCGTTGCTGCGAAAGCAACTGAACAAGGATATCCGATACTTGGCCAACATGTGAAATCGAGGTCCGGGAAGGCCGCCGGCTTGGACCAGCCGGCTCAGACCAGCGAGTCCTTCCAAGCGCTGTGCAGCCGTGCGAAGCGGCCTTGGCCACTGATCAGCTCGTCCGGTGTGCCGTCCTCCACCACCTGCCCGTCATGGACCACGAGCACCCGGTCTGCCGTTTCCACCGTGGACAGCCGGTGCGCGATGATCAGCGCCGTGCGGGCGGTTCCGCGTGCCGGCCCCTTGCCGTCCATGCCGCGCAGCAGCCCAGCGAGCCCGCTCTGCACGAGCCGCTCGGAGGGGATGTCCAGCGAGGACGTGGCCTCGTCCAGGATCAGCACCGCGGGCCGGGCGAGGAACGCACGCGCGAAGCTGATGAGCTGGCGCTGGCCCGCGGAGACGCGGCCGCCGCGCTTGTTGACGTCGGTGTCGTACCCCTCGGGGAGCTCCATGATGAACTCGTGCGCGCCCACGGCCTTCGCGGCCGCCTCGATCTCCTCACGCGGTGCGTCTGGCCTGCCCAGGGCGATGTTGTCCGCCACGGAGCCGCTGAACAGGAAGGCCTCCTGGGTGACCATCACGATGTTCCGCCGCAGGTCCGCGGTGGCCAGCTGCCGGACGTCCACGCCGTCGAGCATCACCGACCCGGCGGACACGTCATAGAAGCGGGCAATCAGCTTGGCCAGCGTGGACTTGCCGGCCCCGGTCTGGCCCACCAGCGCCACGGTCTGGCCTGCCGGAATGGTGAGGTTCAGTGCGGGGATGACGAGGGGGCCGCTGCCGTAGCGGAACTCGACGTCCCGGAATTCGACGGCGCCGCGGGCGTCCCGGAGCTCCACGGCGTTCCGCGGCGGCCGGACTGTGGGCACCTCCTCGAGCAGGCCGGAGACCTTCTCCAGCGCGGCCTGCGCGCTTTGGAAGGAGTTGTAGAACATGGCCATCTGGTCTACGGGCTGGAAGAAGCGCTTGGTGGAGAGCATCAGGGCGAGCAGCACGCCCACGGCGAGGTCACCGGTCAGCACCCGGAAGCCGCCGAACAGCAGCACGGCAGCCACGCAGACGTTGCCGATCAGCACGAGGCCGGGCTGGAAGACGCCGTTCAGGTTGATGGAGCGGACTGTCGCCTGCCGGTAGTCCTCGGCGAGTTCGCCGTAGCGTGAAGCGTTTTCGCGCTCCTTGCGGAAGGCCTTGACCGCCCGGATGCCGGTCATGGTCTCGATGAAGTGCACGATGAGCCGGGCCGAGACCACCCGGGACTGCCGGAACGCGATCTGTGAGTGCTTCTGGTACCAGCGGGCCAGGAGAAACATGGGCACGGCCGCGGCCAGCACCACCAGCCCGCTGCGCCAGTCGAGGGCGAAGACGGTGACGGCGGTGAACACCATGAACAGCGCCCCGGAGGCGAGCGAGCTGACACCCGAGTCCAGGAGTTCGCGCAGCGCCTCGAGGTCCGAGGTCTGCCGGGCGATGATCCGGCCCGAGGTGTACTTTTCGTGGAACTCGAGGCTGAGCCGCTGGGTGTGGCGGAACACCCGCAGGCGCAGGTCCAGCAGCATGGCCTGGCTGAGCTTCGCCGTCGAGGTCACGTACAGGGCCGTCAGCCCGGCCGCCGCGAGTGCCGTGATGAGGTAGGCGGCGCCGGTCAGCACCAGCGGCAGGTTGTCGCCGGCCCGGAGGGCGGGCAGCGCGTGGTCGATGCCGAACGCGATCAGCGCCGGACCGGCCACCCGGGCGGCCTGCGACAGGACCACCGTGGCGATGGTGAGCCAGAACCTTAGCCGCACGGGACGGATCAGCGACCCCAGCAAGGCGAGCGACCGGCGTCGGACTGCCTTGCTGTCGCTCTTGCTCAGGTTGGCGTTGTCCTCGTTGGCGGTTCCGAAGGCTGTGGCGCTCATCGGCTGATCTCCTCTGCGTCATCGAGGGCGGACAGCTCAGAGTCCAGGTCCCGGGGTTCCGTTTCCAGGCTTGCGATCACGTAACGGTAATGGCTGTTTCCGGCCAGCAGTTCGGTGTGGGTGCCGACGGCGGTGATGCGGCCGTCCTCCAGCAGCGCCACCCTGTCGGCCAGCGCCACCGTCGACGGCCGGTGGGCGACGATGAGCGTGGTGGTGCCGGCCAGCACCTCCCGCAGCCGGTTTTCCACGAGCTCCTCCGTGTTCACGTCCAAGGCGGACAGGGGATCGTCAAGGACCAGCACGGAGGGCCGGGCCGCGATGGCCCGCGCCAGGGCGAGGCGCTGGCGCTGGCCGCCGGACAGGCTCAGGCCCTCCTCGCCGATCAGGGTGTCCAGCCCCTCGGGCAGCGAATAGGCGAAGTGCGCCTGCGCCGTGTCCAGGGCCTCCTCCAGGATCTTCTCCCGGGTGTCCGTGTCCCCGGACTGGACGCCGAGCAGCACGTTGTCGCGCACCGAGCTCGAGAACAGGGTGGTGTCCTCGAAGGCCACGGACACGAGGGTGCGCAGCTCCTCGACGCTGAACTCCCGCAGGTCCACGCCGTCGATCTCAATGCAACCAGACGTGACATCGTAGAGCCGGGGCACGAGCTGCAGCATGGCGCTCTTGCCGCTGCCGGTGACGCCCACCAGCGCCATGGTTTCGCCCGGACAGATGTCCAGCCTGATGTCCTTCAGGACCGGTTTGTCCGGGGCATCGTCGAAGGCGAACGTGACGTTGTTGAAGCTGAGGGCGCCCTGGACGTCGGCGGGGCGGCGGGGTTCCGCCGCCCCGCCGGTGATGGTGTTTTGGGAGTCCATGACCTCGAAGTGCCGGTCCAGCGCCGTCTTTGCCGTCAGCGCCATGGCCAGCAGCATGCCCGAGAACTCCACGGGCGCGGCGATGACCGCGGCGGTGGCGAAGAACGCCACAAGGGAGCCGATGCTGAGCTGGCCGCTGGCGGCGAGCAGAATGCCCGTGACCAGGCCTGCGCCCAGGGCCAGTTCGGGCAGGAGCGTCACCACCATGCTGAAGACTGCCTGGTGCCGGGCCTTGGCGATCTCCGTCTGACGCAGTTCCTCGGCCTGGCCGTTGAAGGTTTCCAGTGCTTCGCGGCTGCGTCCGAAGGCCTTCAGGACGCGGATGCCGTGGACGGACTCCTCAACGGTGGTGGCGAGGTCGCCCGCCTGGTCCTGGCTGCGCCGGGCAACCTTGCTGAAGCGGGTCCGGAACCGGAAGCCGTACACCATCACGGGGCCGGCGGCGGCGAGGAAAATCAGGGCCAGCTGCCAGCTCATGGTGAACATGACGACGACGCCGATCACCACGGTCAGGGTGGTCACCACCAGCATGATGGCCCCGAACGCCATCCAGCGCCGGATGAAGTTGAGGTCCGTCATGGCCCGGGAGAGCAGCTGGCCCGAGCCCCAGCGGTCGTGGAAGGCGACCGGGAGGTCCTGCAGGTGGCCGTAAAGCGAGACCCGCATCCGGGTCTCCACGGTGGTGGCCGGGTTGATCACGAAGGTGCGCCGCAGTGCTACCAGCACCGCTTCGGCGACGCCCAGGGCCAGGATAAGGCCGGCCGAGCTCCAGACGGCTCCGGCGGTGGCCCCCGGCCGGAGGGAATCGTTGACGAGGACGCGCAGCACCTGCGGAATGGCCAGGGCAACCACGCTGGCCAGGAGCGCGGACAGCAGGCCCATGATCAGCCGCGGCAGGACCGGCTTCACATGCGGATAGAGACGGCTGACGGATCGAAAAAATGAACTCTGCTTGGCCATGCCCGCTTCTCGAACTGATGTAGTTTCCCGTAGCAACTACCCTATGCCATGGCCGGCACGCTTCACAGGTGACCTGTCGCCGGAGGACCAACAGCCCGCCGGGAGACAGCGGGCCGGCGGTCAGGCGCGCGGGGTGAGCGTCAGCAGAACGGCCTCGGGCTTGCAGGCGATGCGGACCGGTGCAAAGCGCGAGGTGCCGATCCCGCCCGAGACGTTGACCGGCGTCGTGCTTCCATTGCTGCTCCAGTCGTGGAGGCCCTTGGCCCGCCAGGTGGGGATGTCGCAGTTGGCGACGAGGGCGCCGTACCCCGGGATGCAGAGCTGGCCCCCGTGCGTGTGGCCGGCCAGGAGCAGGTCCGCGCCGTCCTCGGTGAAGTGGTCCAGGACCCGCTGGTACGGGGCGTGAATGACCGCGACGCGCAGGTGGTCCTTGGCGTTCTGGCCCCTGGTGCCGCGCGGCCAGCCGGCGTACCGTTCGCGGTTGAGGTGCGGATCATCCACTCCTGAGAAATCGAACCGCATGCCGTTCAGGACCACGGACTGGTGCCGGTTGGTCAGGTCGATCCAGCCGTTCATGCCGAAGCCGGAGCGCAGGCGCGGCCAGTCGAGTTCCTGCCGGTCCGGTGCCGCCTTGGAAGGGCCCATCAGGTAGGCGGCGGGGTTCTTCAGCTTGGGCGCGTAGTAGTCATTGGAGCCCGGAACAAACACACCCGGAAACTCCATGAGCGGCGCCAGCGCGTGGAGGAGCGGGTCCACGGCCTTGGGGTGGCTGAGGTTGTCACCCGTATTCACCACCAGATCCGGCCGAAGCGCTGCCAGCGACTGCAGCCACTCCGCCTTGGCCTTCTGGCCCGGAACGAAGTGGATGTCGCTCAGGTGCAGGATCCGGAACGGAGCCTGGCCAGCCGGAAGGATCGGAACGGTCTCCTCGCGGAGCACGAACTGGTTCTTCTCCCACAGCCCGTAGGCCGTGGCGGCGAGGGCGGCCGCGGTCCCGGCGCCTGCGGTGACGGCAAAGCCGCGCCCGATGCCACGGACGCGGCTTGCCACGCGTGAAAGGTCAGCCACGGTCAGCCGTTCCCCTTGGGGCGGTTGCCATTTCCACTTCCGTTACTGCTGTTGCCGGTGCCCCCGGTGCTGCCGCCCGTGTTTCCGCCATTGTTCCCACCGGTGTCTCCGCCGGTGTTGCCGCCCTGGGACGGGTTGTTGGGTACGGTGGGCTCGAACTGCGGCGTGCCGTAAAGCAGGTTCGACGGCGGTTCCGGGAAGGCTTCCGTGCCGTAGCCCGGGGCGATCTGCGACATGAAATTGGAGAACATCGGCCCGGCGATCATGTAGCCGTCGATGCCGGTGTAGAACTTGCCGTTGACCGTCACGTTCTGGCCCGCCCGGCCCTGGGAACCGAGTGCGTCACCAAACCAGGCAGCCGTCGCGAGGCCCATGGTGTGGCCGACAACCCAGGTGGAGCCGTTGTTGTTGGACGTACCGGTCTTGGCCGCGATCGGGAAGTTGGTCTGCGTGGAGATCCGCGGCTGAATCAGGGAGCCTGACCCCTCGTTCAGCACCTTCTGCAGGGCATAGTTCACGCCGCGCGCCACCTCGGGCTTGAGGGCGTCCCGGCAGGCCGGGGACTGGGCCGGCAGCTGTGCACCGGTCTGGTCGGTCACCGAGGTGATGGCGATCGGGGCGCAGTACTTGCCGTCGTTCGCGAACGTGGCAAAGGCGCTGGCCATGGTCAGCGGAGCGGTCTGCGTGGAGCCGAGCAGGTTGCCAAGGGTGGTCATGGTGATGCTCGGATTCGCGTCGACGATCGCGTTGGTGTCCTTGTCACGGATCGGCAGGCCGCCGTGCAGCCCGACGGCGTCCACAACCTTCTGGATGCCGCACAGGTCAACCTGCGAGGCCGAGGCGAACGTTGCGGTGTTGATGGAGTTCTTCAGACCGTCGAGCACCGTCATGTTCCGGTAGTAGCCCTCTTCGGCGTTCTGCAGGTCCTCCGTGCCGTTGGTGCTGTCATACCAGCCCACCGTGGGGGTGGGGCAGGTGTTCTGCCAGGGGAAGTCCTGCGGGTACCGGCGCTGGGCGGCATTAACGATGGTGTTCATCGACTTGCCTTCGTTCAGCCACTCCGCAAACGTGAACGGCTTCATGGTGGAGCCGGGCTGTGCGCCACCCAGGCCGTTCAGGTCGTTGCCCTGGTCGTCGTACTGGTCGACGCTGAAGTTGATCTGCGAGTCGAACTTGCCCTTGCCCGCAAACCATGAGGTGTTCTGGGCCATGTTGGTGATCTTGCCCGTGCCCGGTTCAACGGACACCAGCGCGGCGCCCCACTTGTCCGGGTTCGAGCCGGCGGCGGCGTTCACCTGGTCCTGGGCAACCTTCTGCGCCTTCGGATCAAGGGTGGTCTTGATGGTCAGGCCGCCGCGGAACACCTTCTTCTCGCGTTCGGTGGCATCCGCACCGTACGCCGGGTTGTTCAGCAGGAGGTGCAGGACGTAGTCACAGAAGTACGGGGCAGTGGGCGAGTAGGCGCAGCCCTGCCGAGCCGGGGTCACCTTCGGCTTGACCGGGGTTGCCACGGCGGCGGTGTACTGCGCTTTGGTGATCTTGTTGTGGTTGAGCATGGCACTCAGCACCAGGTCCCGGCGCTTCTTGGCGTTGTCCGGGTTGGTGATCGGGTCGAAGGCCGACGGGCTGTTCACGAGGCCGGCGAGCAGCGCAGCCTGGGGGAGCGTCAGGTCCTTCGCGGTGGTGCTGAAGAAGAACTTGGAGGCGGCCTCAATACCGTAGGCGTCACGGTTGAAGAAGACGATGTTCAGGTAGCCCTCAAGGATCTGCTCCTTGGTGAATTTCTTCTCCAGGGCGATCGCGAGCTTCATTTCGCGGAGTTTGTCGCCGACGCCCTTGTTAACGCCGTTGAGCTTGACCTCGTCGGAGTTGCCCTCCGCTTCAAGGTTGGCGTTGAGGACGTTGTTGACGTACTGCTGCGTGATGGTGGAGGCACCCTGCTTGTTGCCGCGTGCCGTGGCGACCAGGGCGCGGAGGATGCCGGTGGTGTCCACGCCGCCGTGCTCGTAGAAGCGGCTGTCCTCAATGGAGATCACCGCGTCCTTCATGAACGGGGAGATCTGGTCCAGCGGGACGCGGGTGCGGTTCTCCGCGTAAAGGTTGGCGATCACGCTCCCGTCCGCGGCCAGGACCTTGGTGGACTGGCTGGGCGGGTCCACCTGGAGTTCAGCGGGAAGGGTGTCAAAGAATTCGATCGAGCCGCTGGCTGTGCTGCCCGAAACGGCGGCTGCAGGAACCAGCAGGCCGGCCACGAGGACGCCACAAATAGCGCTCACGCCAAGGAAGCCAAAAATTTTTCCGAGGGTGGTGGCCGTGTCGAATATGGGGTTCTTACGAGTCGCCATGTTCTCCAGTTTACCGGCAACGATTAGGCTTTATTTCATGACCAAATGGGAGTACGCCACGATTCCGCTCATCATCCACGCCACGAAGCAGATTCTGGACCAGTGGGGAGACGACGGCTGGGAGCTTGTTCAGGTAGTCCCCGGACCCGACGGCAACGGCCTTGTCGCCTACCTTAAGAGGGAGAAGCAGTAGCATGACCACCCCCCAGGAAACCGCTTCCAGCGCTGATCTGGCGCCTTCGTCCGCCGTCGAGCAGCGTCTCGCCGAGCTGGGACTGACCCTCCCGGAAGTTGCCGCGCCGGTCGCCGCATACGTGCCGGCCGTCGTCTCCGGCAACCACGTTTACACTTCCGGGCAGCTGCCGTTTATTAACGGCAAACTCGAAGCTACGGGCAAGGTGTCCGCCGGCACCGAGGGAACCTCGGACGAGCCGACTGTGTCGCCGGAAGACGCGAAGGCATACGCCGCCGTCTGTGCCGTGAACGCCCTGGCCGCCGTGAAGAGCGTCATCGGCGACCTCGACCGCATCACGCGCATCGTCAAGGTGGTGGGCTTTGTCTCCTCCGATCCTTCCTTTACCGGCCAGCCCGGCGTCATCAACGGCGCGTCCGAGCTCCTGGGCCGCGTCTTCGGTGACGCTGGCCAGCACGCCCGTTCCGCCGTCGGCGTTTCAGTCCTGCCGCTCGACTCTCCCGTGGAAGTCGAACTGATCGCCGAATTCAGTTAGGGAGCAGTAGGTTCCTTTGCCCCACCTAGCACGCCGGCTCTTTGTTCTTCCTCCCGACCTTGAAGGGGCGGCAAGAAGCTGGCTCGAACACGGCGAGCGGACTCCCCGCAAGCCCCGTTTCGCCTCCTCCGTGGTACTCCTCCGGGATTCGCCCACGGGCCTGGAAACCTGGCTCGGTTACCGTCCGGGGGAGTCGCCGCTGGGCGTCGTCGCCTTCCCGGGCGGTTCCCTGGACGCGTCCGACGACGACGCCGTCGGCTGGCTGGGCCCCTCACCCCAGCACTGGGCTGAGCAGATGGGTACGGACGACGTCGGGCTCGCCCGCCGCCACGTGGTGGGCGCGGTCCGCGAACTGTTCGAGGAGACCGGCGTGCTGCTGGCGGGCCCGGATCTGTCCTCCACTGTGGAGGCCACGTCCACAGCCGAGTGGATGAAGGCCCGGGAAGCGGTGGCGTCGCAGGAAAAATCGTTCACCGAGGAACTGGCCAAGCGCGGCCTCTCCCTCCGCACCGACCTGCTCAAGCCGCTCGTGAACTGGCTCAGCCCGGACTTCGCGCACCGGCGCTTCAATACCCGGTACTTCGCGGCCACCGTCCCCATGAACCAGCAGCCCTCCATCCTGGAGAGCAAGGGCGTCTGGGGCCGGTGGGTGTGCGCCACCAAGGTCATCGCCGAACGCGACACGACTGTCCTCGGCGACGAGGTCGGCCAGGACAACACCGTCGGCCTCACCCTCGGCCAGCTCATGGTTCCCGGCTCGGAAATCATGCTCGAGAAGATGGCCAAGGCCAACGGCTGCATCGCCTACCTCAGCTACAAGCGCACGCCGCACGTCTACCAGCCCCGGCTCGTCGACGAAAACGGAACGCTCATGCTCGAAGTCGAAGCAGCCAAAACAGTAGCCGGAGAGCCCCAGCGCGAACGGTAGGAAAGTCCACCGGACACGCAAAAGGTCTGGGGACACGCGAATGTGCGTGTCCCCAGACCTTTTGTGTGTCCTCGAACTGTTTGCGGCTGAGTTAGCGGGAGCGCTGGCGGAGGCGCTGCATGTCCAGGATCACGACGGCGCGTGCCTCGAGGCGCAGCCAGCCGCGCTGGACGAACTCGGCGAGTGCCTTGTTGACGGTTTCGCGGGAGGCACCGACCAGCTGGGCCAGTTCCTCCTGGGTGAGTTCGTGGGCGACGAGAACGCCGTCAGTGGCGGGACGGCCGAAGCGGTCGGCGAGGTCCAGGAGGGCCTTGGCCACGCGGCCGGGCACGTCGGAGAAGACCAGGTCGGAGAGGGAATCGTTGGTGCGGCGGAGGCGGCGGGCCAGTGCCTGCAGGAGCTGGGCGGAGACCTCGGGGCGGGTCCGCAGCAGGGAGTTCAGGCTCTCGTTCTTGAGCCCGGCCAGGCGGGTTTCCGAGACGGCGGTGGCCGTGGCGGTGCGGGGGCTGGGGTCGAAGAGGGCCATCTCGCCGAAGAGCTCGCCCGGGCCGAGGATGGCCAGCAGGGATTCGCGGCCGTCGGGGGAGGTGCGGCCGAGCTTTACCTTGCCGGAGACGATGAAGTAGAGCTGGTCACCCTGGTCGCCTTCGCGGAAGACGGATGCGCCGCGGGACAGGTCGACCTCGGTCAGTTCGTCCGTCAGCAGGCGGAACGCGTCGTCGTCCAGCGTGGCGAAAAGGGGTGCGCGGCGCAATACCTCGATGTCCATGAATTCTCCTGAGTAAAAGTGTCGTCTGGGGCGCTTGTGCCATTGTTTCAGAATTTTCAACGTTCTGTGACGTACTTGGCAGCTGAAACGCCCTAAAAGACGCCGCGAGACCAGCGTAGGCTCCGCCGATCCACGGCAAACTGTCAGACTTCGCCAGTAGAATCGGGGCTTAGCTGCTTTTGAGGAGACCCGGTGTTTGGCCTGACCGTTCTGGACCTTGCGTTGATTCTCACGCTTTTGTCCTATCTGATCTACGGCCTGCGCAACGGCTTCCTGGTGACTGTCGGCGGCCTTGCCGGCTTCGCGGCCGGCGCCGTGGCCGCTTTCCTCTCCGTTCCGCTGGTCAGCGACTTCGTGGAGGACAGCGGTTGGCGCCTGACCGCCATCATCGGCACCGCCGTCCTGCTGGTGGTCCTGGGCAACGCGCTCGGCACCATGATCGGGCGCAGCATCCGCAGCGCAGTGCGCATGCAGCCGCTTCGGGCTGTGGACAGGCTCATCGGCGGCGGCGTAAACCTGGTCGTGTCCGCGCTGGTCATGTCCATGCTGGCCTTCAGTATCAGCTCCCTTGGCGTGCCATTCGTGTCGCAGCAACTGGCCGAGTCCAAGGTGATCCGTTTCATAGACGGGCTGACGCCCAACCCGGTCAAATCCGCGATGGCGCAGCTGCGTTCGGCGGTTATCGGCGACGGCATCCCGACGCTCATCGAGGGCATCGGACAGGACCAGCAGGTTACGGTTCCGAACGCCAGCACGGACACCCCGGCGCTGAACAGGGCAGCAGGTTCGGTCCTGAAGATTGCCGGGACCGCGTTCCAGTGCGGGCAGAACCAGACCGGAACAGGCTTTGTTGTATCGCCCGGACGCGTGGTGACCAACGCGCACGTTGTGGCAGGTGTCTCGCAACCGGTGGTGGAAGTCCCCGGCGGTGGCGCCATGCCCGGCAGGGTGGTGTATTTCGACAGCAAGCGCGACCTCGCCGTCCTGGCCGTGGATGGCCTGCCCACCGCGGCACTGCCGCTGAGCTCCGACCTGCCCGCAGGAACCTCCGCCGCCTTTGCCGGCTACCCGCACGGCGGCCCCTATCAGTCCAAACCGGCCACCGTGCAGGGCATTTCAACCGTGCTGGTGCCGGACATCTATGGCAACAACCCCGTTCCCGACGAGGTGTACAAGCTTGCCGGCGACGTCCAGCCCGGCAACTCGGGCGGTCCGCTGCTTACCACCAACGGTGAGGTGGCGGGTGTCATCTTCGCCAAGACAACGTCCAATGCGGCCCTGGGCTTCGCGATTCCGATGATCGACCTCCGGCCGGTGGCTGCAGAGGCGCCGGGCCTGTCCAGCCCCGTGTCGTCCGGGCAGTGCATCCAGCAATAAGGGCATCCAGCAATAAGGGGGGCATCCGGCTGTAAGGGCAGCCGGCACCAGGTTCAGCCGGTTACAGCCAGTCCAGGCTCTGGCCGTGCGGGCCGGTGATGGCCACCGGCCCGCCGTTGTGCAGCAGCAGGAAGTTCCCGCGAAGGCGGCTGGGGTCCATCTCCGGGACAACCGCCGAGCCGTCCTGCTGGATGATCACCGTCTCGCCCTCGTTGGACAGCCAGTGGCAACCCCGGTCCTGTGCCAGCGCCTGCATGGCTGTCCGGAATCTGGCCCGCCCGTCGGCGCTGAGGTAACCCATTACGGCGCTGTGGAACACTACCAGCGCGGCGTCGGCCGGCGCCTGGCCGGCCAGTGCGGGCAGCTGCTCGTTCAGGTCGCCGGCCACCAGTAAAGGCGGATCTTCACGCGCAACGGCGATCGCCCGGCGCAGCCGCTCGCGGCGGAACTCCTGCTCGGGCCAGATCAGCGCCTCAAGCCAGGCGACGTCGTCGGGATTCCGCACATCCAGCGGATTCAGGTCGATTCCGGCCCGCCACACCACTTCAGGCAAGCTGTCGGGCAGGGGAACCGGGCCGGCTGTCCGGCAGCGCAGGACGGGAGGTTCCGGCAGTTCGCCGAACGGGACGGGACCCAAGCGCGCAACTGACGAGCCGTCGTCGTACTCGTAGCTGTAGCGGTCCGGGAACAGGGCAAGCCCAGCGGAGGCGCCCACCTCGATCAAAGCGAGCGGCCTGCCCTCGGCGGCCGCGATGGCCGCGAGCGAGGGAAGCAGGGTGGCGCACCGGCCCACCTCGTTGGTCTGGGTGGCGCGGGACAGGACGGTGCGGGAGACCGCGTCCCAGTGCTCGTCCAGGAATGTCCGGAACTCGGGGTACGGGGAGACTTGGGCGCCCAGGAACCGGGCGGCGGCGAGCATCAGCAGGGGCTGGCGCTTGTTGTACGGCCACTCGTCGATCCGCGCAATCAGCCCGGGATCGTCGGCGACGTGCAGCGACCAGTCGGCGTAGCAGGGCGAGGAACCGGGGGCATCAACCGTGCCGAAGTGCCGGTACCACTCTGCGGTGCCGGATCCGGCAGCGGACCCCGCCGCCGGCATGGTCAGGCCTTGCCGGCATTCAGGTCGGCGAGGTACTCCACGGCGAACCGGTAGCCCAGGATCCCGGCGCCGGCGATGACGGCCTTGCTGATGTCCGAGAGGTAGGAGTGGTGCCGGAATTCC
The DNA here is from genome assembly GCF_046536215.2 of Arthrobacter globiformis. Lineage (GTDB taxonomy): Bacteria > Actinomycetota > Actinomycetes > Actinomycetales > Micrococcaceae > Arthrobacter > Arthrobacter globiformis_E. The sequence continues at coordinate 3,937,500 of NZ_CM143421.1, forward strand.
TCGCGGGCGTGCACGTTGGTGATGTGGACTTCCACGGCGGGGAGCTGCACCGCGGAGATGGCGTCGCGGATGGCCACCGAGGTGTGGGTGTAGGCGCCGGCGTTCAGCACGATGCCGATGGCCTTGCCGCGCGCGGCGTGGATGGCGTCCACCAGGGCGCCCTCGTGGTTGGACTGGAAGCACTCGACGTCGAGTCCGCGGGCGGCGGCGGCGTCCTTGGCGAGCTGTTCGACGTCGGCCAGGGTGGCCGTGCCGTACTTTTCCGGCTCGCGGGTGCCGAGGAGGTTCAGGTTGGGGCCGTTCAGGACCAGGATGGTGCCGCGGCCGGCTTCGGTGGCAGAGGGGGCTTCAGTCATGACTGCCAATCTATCGCGTCGGCCTGCCGGTCTTTCGAGGGCGGGACCTTCATTACGGAAACACGGCCGTTACGGAAACGCCGCGCCCGCACCGCCGGCGGGAAGGCCGGCGGTGCGGGGCTCGAGTACGGGTTTCTAGAGCGCCGTGACCTTCAGCACCAGGGCGTGCTCCGGGTTGATGTTGGGCATCGGCAGCCCGACCTCGGCCAGGAACCGTCCGCTGGCTTCCGCCCCCGAACCTAGCCAGGCCGGCGGCTGGATCTGGGTGAAGGTGTGGCCATAGTCGGCGTCCGCCGGGGCCGGGAAGATGGCCTCCACCCGGTAGCGGCGTGCCGGGTCCAGCCCGGGCAGGGCCACCCGCCCCAGCAGCTCGGCGAACGAGGTGCGCGTGCTCACCAGGGCGAACAGTGCCGCCGTCGAACCCGAAACAACGGAACTGGCAGCATCGGCCACCACACCGTGGAGCATCAGCGAATCGTCGGGGACGTCGGCCCGGACCATCCGGCCGCTGTGGATCAACCCCCGGTGCTCCTTGTACAGCGCGATGAAGCGCTTGAGCTCCTCGCGCTGCCCGCCCTGCACCTCCCGTACGTCCCATTCCATGCCGAAGTGGCCGAATAGCGCGGTGATGGCACGGAAGGACAGGTCGTGGGTGCGGGCGGTGGTGTGCGAGGTGGTGGGGCCGATGTGCCCGCCCACCAGTTCGGGCGGAACCACGACGCCGGTCCACCGCTGGATGGTCTGCCGCTCCAGGGCGTCGTTGCAGTCCGAAGCCCAGAGGCGGTCGGTGCGGTCCAGGATGCCGAGGTCCACGCGGGCCCCGCCCGAGGAGCAGCTTTCAATTTCGACGCCGGGATGGGCCTTCCGGAGCTCCTCGAACAGGCGGTAGGCGGCGAGGGTCTGCTCGTGGACGGAGGAACGCCCGGCGTGCCCGTGCTCGGTGAGGTCCCGGTTCTGGTCCCACTTGAGGTAGCTGATGTTGTTTTCGCGCAGGAGCGCGTCGATCCGGCCGAAGACGTACTGCCAGGCCTCCGGGTTCACGAGGTCGATGACGTGCTGGTTGCGCCAGGCCAGCGGCAGCCGTCCGCCGTCCTTGTGCGAGGCGGCGGCCGGCCCCACGATCCAGTCCGGGTGCGCCCGGGCGACGTCCGAGTTGAGGTTGATCATCTCGGGTTCCACCCACAGGCCGAACTCCATCCCCCGGGTCGTGACGGCCTCGATGAGCGGCGTCAGCCCGTCCGGCCACAGTGTCTCGTCGACGAACCAGTCGCCCAGGCCGGCAGTGTCATCGCGGCGGCCGCGGAACCAGCCGTCGTCGAGGACGAAGCGCTCCACCCCGAGGTCGGCGGCCGAGTCAGCGAGTTCGACCAGGGTGTCCAGGTTGTGGTCGAAGTAGACGGCCTCCCAGGTGTTGAGCACCACGGGGCGCGGCTTGCCGCCGCCGGCAGCCGGGAGAACATGGTGCGGGCGCGCACGGAACCAGCTGTAAAACGCCTCGCTGATGCCGTCCAGGCCGCGGTCCGAATATGCGGCGAAGAGCTTGGGCGTGGCGTAGCGTGCGCCGGGCTCAAGAATGACCTCGGCCGGACCCAGCAGCTCGGAGCCGCCGATCACGGTGCGCCCGTCGGCGAGCGTGTCCGCGAACTGTTCGTGGTTGCCGCTCCAGGCCAGGTGCGTGGCCCAGACCCGGCCGTGGCGGTTGCCGAAACCGGCGGTGCCGGCCGCGAACAGCAGCGAGGAGTCGTGCCCGGTGCGGCCGTGCCGGCCGCTGCGCACCCAGGTGCCCTGCTGGATGGGGCGGCGCTGCGGGTGCCGTTCCCGGCACCAGCGCCCGGTCAGGTCCAGAAGTTCGACGGCGTCGGGAGACACCGGGAGGACAGCGGCCAGTTCGTCGAGCTGGAACGGCGTGGTTCCGGTGTTCGTGACGGTGTGCTGCAGTTCCAGCAGGCCGCCGTCGTGGAGGGTGAGCGTGGATTCGACCGTGATGCCGGCGTCGGCATCCTGCTGGACGACGGCGGCGGAGCTGCCGTTGACGGTGGCGCGCACGGTGCGCAGGCGAACGGAGAAGTCGAGTCCGGAGACGCCGTCGGCAAGCCGGTGGCCGCGCAGGGCCGGCCGGCCGCGCCAGCTGGAGGACGCCTGCGGGAGCAGCCCGGCCGGGACGGTGACGTCGACCGCGGAGTTGGGGATGGCCGGCGTGAGGATGGAAAGGTCCGGGAGCTCACCGCCAAGGTCGGCACCCCAGTGGATGACCTCGGCTTCCCCGCTGTTGAAGCTGATCACCAGGCTGGTGCCGGTGGAACGGAGGTGCAGGGGATCCATAGGTAAGTCTCTTTCGTGAAAAGCAGATAGGTATGTGGGGTGCTGCGGGGCCGGGCGCGGTGTGCGCTGTTCCGGCCCCGCAGGGATGGTGCTGTGTGGATGCCTGGACTTTGATTCTCGCCCAGTTGGGCCACTACTTGAAGAGGGAGTTGACCTGGCCGTTGGCGTCGGTGAGGCTGCCGGCGTCCTTCTTGCCGGACAAGACGGCGTCCATGGCCGGCTTCATGATGCCGTCCACCTTCGCGGCCTTGTCAGCGATGGGGAAGAGGAAGGTGGTGCCGTCCTTGACGTGCTGCGTGAATGCCGAGACGTCGATGCCCTTGGCCTTGAACGCGGCAGCGGCCTTGTCCGAGGAGGTCTTGAGGGCAGGGAAGACCACAGCCTTGGAAGCGACGACGTCCTGGCAGGCGGAGGATGCGAGGTACTCGACCCACTTGGCCGAGGCCGCCGGGTACTTCGTGCCGGCAAAGATGGAGTCCGCCAGGCCGTTGAACATGCTGGCGCGCTTGCCGTTCGGTCCCTTGGGGGTGGGGGCGATGCCGGTTTCGACGCCCTTGTAGCTGGTGTACTGGCCGATCATCCAGGAGCCGTTGGTGTTGATGGCTGCCTTGCCTGCGCCGAAGGCGTCCGCAACGCTGGCGCCGACGGTGGTTTCGAGCTTGGGCATGTAGCCCTTATCGGCCAGCCCCGCCCACCACTTGATGGTGTCCTGGAACTTGGGGTCGTCGTAGTTGAACTTGGTGCCCCATGGGTTCTTGTCCGTGTGGGTCCAGCCGGTGGTGGCGGAGAGGAAGCTCCACTGGGTCTGGCCCTGGCCCGAACCGGAGGATTCCAGGCCGAGTCCGTAGACGGCCACGTTGTTCTTGTCGAAGCCGGGCTCGTCGCCGCGCTTGCCGTTCTTGTCCACGGTCAGGTGGGCGATGGCCTTCTCGTAGCTGCCGCCGTCCTGCGGGTTCCAGTCGAGGTTGCCCAGCTGTTCCTCGGTGTAGCCGGCGTCCTTGACGAGCTTCTTGTTGTAGAACATGGCCACGGTGTCCCAGTCCTTGGGCAGGCCGTAGCGCTTCCCGTCCTGGCCCACCCAGAGGTCCGCCAGGCCCTCGTTGTAGCCGTCCAGCTTCACGCCGTCCTTCTTGACCGCGTCATCCAGGGGGAGCAGCTGCTTCTTCGCGGCCAATTCGGGGTACTTGGACAGGTGGTCGGCGAAGACGTCCGGCGCGGTCCCGGCCACGAAGGCGTTGGTCAGCGTGGTCCAGTAGTCGTCCCAGCCGCGCTGGGTGATCTTGACCTTGATGTCCGGGTTGGCCTTGGTGAAGTCCGCGGCGCACTGCTGGTAGGCCGGGAGCTGGTTGGCGTCCCACAGCCAGTAGTTGATTTCGCCCTTCGCCTCGGACGAACTGGCGGAGGAACCGCCTCCACAGGCGGAGAGGGACAGGGCGATGGCTGCGGCGGCAGCGACGGCGCCGATGGTTTTCTTCATGATGGACCTTTCGTGGGGGTTCACGCTGTGTACCGGGGATGAAATGGGAGGGGGTTACTTGATGCCTGAGAAGCCGATGGAGTTGACCACCTTCTTGCCGAAGGCGAAGAAGAGGAGGAGTACAGGCAGTGCGGCGACGATGGTTGCGGCCATGAGGCCGGACCAGTCGGGGGCGCCCTGCGGTGACTGGGACTTGAACACGCTCAGGCCCACGGTGAGAACGCGGACGTTCTCGTCCTGGCCCACCAGCAGTGGCCAGAAGTATTCGTTCCACTGGCCGATGAAGGTCAGCAGGGCAAGGGTGGCCAGCGGTGCGGCGGCGTTGGGCAGCACGATCTGGAAGAAGATGCGCAGGTGCTTGGCGCCGTCGAGCATGGCGGCCTCCTCCACCTCACGTGACATGTTCAGGAAGAACTGCCGCAGGAAGAAGATGGCGAAGGGGGTCATGAACAGGAACGGCAGGGCCAGGCCGGCGAAGGAGTTGAGCAGGCCGAGGTTCTTGATGAGCAGGAAGTTGGGCAGCGCCGTGAAGATGGGCGGAACCATCATGGTGGCGAGGAACAGTGCGAACACCTTGTCCCGGCCGGCCCAGCGGAGCCGGGCGAAGGCGTAGGCGGCCATCGCGCTGAAGAACACCTGGCCCGCGGTGGTCACCGTGGAGAAGACGACGGAGTTGCGCAGGTACAGCCAGAAGTTGATGTTGGCTCCGGAGCCGCCGTCGGCGATGGCCTCCTCGGCGGACTGCATTCCGAAGACCCGCTTGAACGCGCCCCAGCTGAAGTCCGCGGGAAGGAGATTCGAGGCGTTGGACGCCAGCGAGTGGTTGCTGGACAGTGCGGTCCGCAGCATCCACAGGAACGGCAGGACGGTGACCAGGAGGGCGAGGATGACGAGTGCCCAGGCTCCGGCGCGGCGCCAGTTGATGGCCTTGCGGGTATTCCGGGCGGTGCGGTTGAGAATCTGCGTGGTCATGGCGGGGGTTCCTTAGTCCAGGTCCGATTCGTTGCCCTTGAGGAACTTCATCTGGACGAAGGCCACCAGGGCGAGGATCAGGAAGAGAATGACGGAGAGGGCCGACGCGTACCCGAAATCCGACTCACCGAAGGCTTTTTGGTAGATGTACATCTGGATGACGCGGGAGGCGTTGACCGGGCCGCCGTTGGTGGTGACCGCGACGGTGTCGAACACCTGGAAGGAGCCGATAACGGTGACCACCAGGACCAGTGCCAGCACGGGGCGGAGCAGCGGCGTGGTGATGGACCAGAAGGTCCTGGTGGGGGAGGCGCCGTCCAGGGAGGCCACCTCGTAGACGTGGTTCGGGATGGACTGCAGGCCGGCGAAGATCAGCAGGGCCGTGTAGCCCATGTGGCGCCAGACGTTGACGGCGGCGATGGTGGGGATGGCCCACTGCTCGCTGCCGAAGAAGGCAATGCGGGGCAGTCCCAGCGAGCTGATGACCTCGTTGACGATGCCGAGCTGGTAGTCGAGCATCCAGAACCACAGCAGCGCCACAATCACATTGGCGACGAGGAACGGGAGCAGCAGCGCCCCGCGGATGAAGGTTGACTTCGCCACCCGGTGCATCAGGAGCGCCAGGCCCAGGGCGATCACGGTCTGGAAGCCGATGTTCAGGCCGACGTACTGGACGGTCACGCCCATGGCGTTCCAGAACAGCTCGTCCGCGAAGATCGACGTGTAGTTCTTGATGCCGATCCACTCCGGCTCGCCCAGAATGCTGTATTCGGTGAAGCTCAGGTAGATGCCGCGCAGCGTGGGCACCAGGTAGAAGGCCACAAAGCCGATCATTGCCGGGGCGATAAACAGCAGGGCGATCTTCAGGTCGCCCAGGCGGCTGACGCCGCGGCGGAGCCTGCCGGGCCGTGCCGGCCGTTGAGCGCTCCTGGCTGGGGGGTTCTTGGTAAGGGTGGTCATCATCGACCCTTCCTGGGTGTGTGATGGAACTAACAATCGCCAACGAATCTACACGAGTAGATATGACTGCGCAAGGACTGTTTCCTTGCCATTACTGGACTAACTTTCTCCAACGTTGCAGGCGTTGACTCGAGTAGATTCTGATGCAAGACTGTGGCGCAAACATGTGCGCGTGCCGGAAAAGCGGTGCCGCCCGGATCCTGAAAGGCAGGAACAATGGCGTTTTCAATCGGAGTAGTCGGCGTGGGGCAGTTCGGTGGCCAGTTCGCCCACCTCTTCAACCTCCACCCCGGGGTCAGCGAGGTCTTCGTCGTGGACGAGCGGGCGGACCGGGCGGCCGAGGCGGTCGCACAGTATGACCTTGCCGGCTCCATCGGCACCTTCGACGAGCTGCTGGCGTCCGACGTCGACGCCGTGGCCATCTTCACGCAGCGGTGGACCCACGGACCGCTGGTGGAGCGGGCACTCCGGGCCGGAAAGCACGTCTACTCGGCCGTGCCCATGGCCGTCACCGAGGACGAGATCGCGAAGATCATCGACGCCGTCCGCGAGACCCGCAACGTCTACATGATGGGTGAAACCAGCTACTACAACCCGGCCACCGTCTATGCGCGCGAGCAGCACGCGGCCGGCCGGTTCGGGCGGGTGTTCTACGCGGAAGGCGACTACGTCCACGACATGGACCTGGGCTTCTACGACGCCTACCAGTACAGCGGCGGGGAGCGCTGGAAGGAAACCGCCAGCTACCCGCCCATGCTGTACCCGACCCACGCGATCGGCGGGGTCCTCGGTGCCCTGCCGGCGCACGCCGTCAGCGTCAGCTGCGTCGGCGTGAAGGACGACCGCCAGGACGGGGTGTTCGACAAGGACATCAGCATGTTCGGGAACGACTTCTCCAACGCCACGGCCCTCTTTGAACTGAACGACGGCGGTGCCATGCGGACCAACGAGATGCGCCGGGTGGGCTACCCCTCGCACATCCGTGAGTCCCGCTTCCGCTTCTTCGGCACCGAGGCCAGCTTTGAGCAGCTGGCCAAGGTGACGGTGTGGCAGGACAAGGCCAATGTCCACGACATCTCGGAGCAGATGGAGTCCCGGCCCAGCGTGCCCCTGGACGATCCGTCGCTCGCCAATGTGGCGCCGGAACTCCGGGACGCCTTCGTGTCCGGGCTGGCGCCGGTGCATGACAGCGAGAGGCTGCCGCAGGAGTTCCGCGGCGCCCCCAACGGCCACGAAGGCAGCCACCAGTTCCTCGTGGACGACTTTGTCACGGCGGTGAACACGGGCTCGCTGCCCCCGGTCAATGCCTGGACGGCCGCACGCTACACCCTGCCCGGCATCGTGGCCCATGAATCGGCCCGGCGGAACGGTGAACGCCTCCCCATCCGCGACTTCGGCGATGCCCCGGCCGCGCTCTAGGACGTGCTGTAGCTAGCATGGACACTATGACCATTCCGGCAGTGCCCGCCCCGCGGACCCAGGTGACCCGCAAGGACGTTGCCCGGTACGCCGGGGTGAGCACCGCCGTCGTCAGCTACGTGGTGAATGGGGGGCCGAAGAAGGTGGCGCCAGCCACCCAAGCGAAGGTCCAGGAGGCCATCCGGCAGCTGGGCTACCGCCCCAACGCGGCGGCGCGGGCCCTGAAACTGGGGTCCAGCGAAACGATCGGTTTGGTCATACCGGACAACAGCAACCCGTTCTTCTCGATGCTGGCCCACGCCGTGGAGGACGCGGCGGGGGCACTCGGGTATGCCCTGGTGCTGACCAACTCGGACGGCGACCTGGCCAAGGAGCGCCGGAACATCCGGAACCTGGCTGCCCGGCAGGTGGACGGGGTGGTGCTGGCCAGCGTCCTGTTCGAACCGGACCTGGCGGACCTTGAGTCCGCAGAGATCCCGTCCGTGCTCCTGAGCCACAGCGGGAGCCCGGCCGGGATCACCACGGTGGGCGTGGACCTGGCCAAGGGGGCGCGCACCGCCGTCGAGCATTTGATCGGCCACGGCCACACCAACATCGGCCTGGCCATGGGCACCACCACCGGCAACGAAGCGGACGCCCGCGAAGAGGGCTGGGTGCAGGCGCTGCGCGACGCCGGGCTGCCGGAAGGCCCCATTGCCCGCAGCGCCTTCACCCGGGTTGGCGGCTACGCCGCGGGGAAGCGGTTCCTGGCGTCGGGTCACCGGCCCACTGCCATCTTCGCCAGCTCCGACATGCAGGCCATCGGCATCCTCCGCGCATTCCACGAGGCCGGCCTGTCCGTCCCGGAGGACATTGCGCTGGTCTCCTTCGACGGGTCAGAGGACGCCGAGTACTCCTGGCCGACGCTGACCACCGTGGAGCAGCCGGTGCGGGATATGGCGGAGGCCGCCGTCCGGGCGCTCGTCGGCGCGGACCGCGGCGAGCCTGCGCAGCACCGCGTCTTCCCGACGAAGCTCCTGGTCAGGCAGTCCTGCGGCTGCCCGTAACTGCACGGGCCGGCCGCTACACCAGCCGAAGCCGGCCCACCCGGTCGCGGAGGATCCGCTGGGCGTCGGGGGACAGGCCGGAATCGCAGATCACCTCGTCGGCTTCCTCGAGTTTGGCGATGGTGCTGATGCCCTGGGTGCCCCACTTGGTGTGGTCCGCCAGGACCACCACCTTCCGGGAGGCGGCGATGAACGCGCGGTTGGTCTCGGCCTCCAGCAGGTTCGGCGTCGTGTAGCCGGCGTCCGCATCCATGCCGTGCACGCCGAGGAACAGCAGGTCCAGGTGCAGCTGGCTGAGCGCCGCCGTCGCGATCGGTCCCACCAGGGCGTCCGACGGCGTGCGCTCGCCGCCGATGAGAATCACCGTTGACGCGTGGCGTCCGGAGCCCGGGGCTGAGGCATGGTGGAAGAGGTCGGCGATCTTCACCGAATTGGTCACCGCCGTGATCCGGGGGCCGTTGGCGAGCTCCTTGGCCAGCGCCCACGTGGTGGTGCCCGCGCTGAGGGCCACCGCCATGCCCTCGTGGACCAGGGCGGCTGCCTCCAGCGCGATGGCGCGTTTCTGCGCCGTCAGCTGGGTGGACTTCAGCTCGAACCCGGGCTCATGCGTGCTGGCATCCCCGGGCAGCTTGGCGCCGCCGTGAATCCGCTCCACCTGGCCGCTTTCCTCCAGCATCTCGATGTCGCGGCGGACCGTCATCAGGGACACACCCAGCTGCTGGGCGAGGTCCGACACGCGGACCACCCGCTCGCGCCGGACGGCGTCCACTATGGACTGGTGGCGGGCCGCGGGAAGCATCGGGATCCTTTCGCTGGATGAAACCTCGTACTGCCCATCATCGCCTAGCCCTTGCTGGAACCCAGAGTCAGGCCCGCAACAAACTGCCGCTGCAGGAGCAGATAGACAATGAGGGTGGGAATGACCGTGATGACCGCGCCGGCCGCGAGCAGGTTGTAGTTGTTCAGGAACTCGCCCTGGAGGTTGTTGATTGCCGTGGTGACGGGCAGCCGGTCGCCGCTCTGGATGAACAGCAGGGGCCAGAAGAAGTCGTTGTAGATGAAGATGACTTCCAGCGTTGCCAGGGCCGCGAAGGCCGGCCGGCACAGCGGCGTGATGATTTCCCGGTACTGCCGCCAGATGCCGGCGCCGTCCACGAGCGCGGCCTCGGTCAGGTCGGCGGAGAGCGCCTTCATGTAGTTGGACAGCACGAAGGTGCAGAACCCCATCTGGAACGCCATGTTCACCGCGATGACGATGATGTACGTGTTCAGCATGTTGCCCGAATCGCTGAAGGAGTAGGGCACCTGGAAGTGCTTGGCCATCTCGAACAGCGGAGCGGCCAGCACCTGGGGCGGCAGCAGGTTCCCCGCCGTGAACATGATGAGCAGGGCGACGTTGAACTTCCAGCTCACCCGGCTGACGGCGAACGCCATCATGGAGGCGAAGAAGAGCACCAGCAGGACCGCCGGAACGCAAATGATCACCGAGTTCCAGAGGTACTTGGCGAAGCCGCCCTGCGTCCAGGCCTGGATGAAGTTGTCGAAGTTGAAGTCGCCGGCCACGCTGAAGTAGCCGTGCTCGTTGGTCGAGGCGATCGGCCGCAGCGCGGTAAAGACGGCCCAGAGCAGGGGGATCAGCCACATGACCGCCATGGCCGTCAGGAAGATATGCGTGCCGTAGTGCCGCTTCGGCTTGCTGCCGGAGCGTCCGGTTTGCCCGGTCACGGCCGTGCCGGTGGAGACGGCGGCGCTCATGCCCTGTTCTCCCGTCCGAAGGTGCGGCTGAGGTAGAACACGATGGGCACGAGGGAGATGACCAGCAGGACCACCGCAAGGGCGGATCCGACACCGATCACCTGGCCCTCGCCCACGAGGTTCTGGATCACCAGGGCGCTGAGGAGCTCCAGGCCGTTGGTGCCGCGGTTGATGACGTAGACGACGTCGAACGCCCGCAGGGACTCGATGATGGTGATGACGACGATGACGATGTTGATGGGCCGCATGGCCGGGAACACCACGCGGAAGAAGGTCTGTCCCGCGTTGGCCCCGTCGATTGCTGCGGCCTCCTTCAGGCTGGGGTCCACGCCCTTGAGCCCCGCCAGGTACAGCAGCATGACGTAGCCGGCGTGCCGCCAGGTGGCGGCGATCATGGCTGCCCAGATATTCACCGAGGAGTCCCCGAACCAGTCGACGGCCTGCGGCGTCCCGGAGGTGCCGAGCAGGAAGTTCAGCAGGCCGTTGTCACGCTGGTAGAACAGCTGCCAGATGATGCCGATCAGTGCCAGCGACAGCATGACGGGCGTGAAGAAGATGCTTTGGTAGATCCTGCTGCCACGGATTTGCTGGTCGAGGAGCACGGCCAGGAGCAGGCCCAGCGGGGTGGCCACCAGGGCCAGGAAGGCCAGCCACAGCAGGTTGTGCTGGATGGCCGGCCAGAACGGCGGATAATCCTGTGAGATGTACTGGTAGTTGTCCGCCCCCGCCGGCCGGATGTCGGTCAGGGCCAGGCCGTTCCAGCGCGTGAAGCTCAGCCCGATGGACATGACCGTGGGCAGCCACACGAACACCAGCTGGATGAGGGTGGGAATGCCCACCATCAAGGCAAGGACGGCCTTGTCCCGGGTCGAGAGCCGGCGGACCTTTCCGCTGCGGACCCGCTTCGCCGGGGCACCGGAGGGTTCCCGGGACTCCGGCGGGACGAGGTCTCGTGCTGTTGCGCTCATGGGAGGGTCCCCGGCCGCTACTGGGCCGCGTACAGCGACTTGGCCTGCGCCTCAAGGTTCTTGACGTCCATCTTGCCGTCCTTGAGGAAGGTCTGCAGGGCCGGGATCATGACGTTGTTGGCCATGGCGGGCAGGGCATCGCGGTCGAAGAACTGGCTGATGGACTTCGCCTGCGCGATGGTGTCCGCGCATTTCTTGTTCAGCGGGGTGAACTTGGAGGTGTCCGCGCCCTTGGCGGTGGCGATGTTGGAGGCGTCCACCGAGGCGTAGATGTCCTGCCCCTCGGGGGTGCCGATGAATTCCATGAACTGGTGAGCGGCCGCGTTCCCACCGCCCTTGGTGGACAACAGCAGCCCGTCGATGGGTGCCTCCACCGCGTCGCGCCCCTCGGCCGCGATCTCCGGGAAGGCGAAGAAATCGATGTCCTTCAGCACCGCGGGATCGGTGAACTGCTGCGTGACGAACGAGCCGAGCAGGTACATGCCTGTCTTCTTCGCAGCCAGCGCCCGCGCCGCGTCCTGCCACGTCTGGCCGAGCGCCGCCGGATCCTGGAAGGGGAGCAGGGCGGACCAGGTGTCGAAGACGTCTGTCACCTTCTTCTGGTCCCAGGACTCCTTGTGGGCGCACAGGTCCACGTGGAACTGGTAGCCGTTGAGGCGCATGTTGATGTAGTCGAACGTGCCCATGGCGGGCCAGCCGTCCTTGTCCGCGAAGCCGATCGGAATGATGCCGTCGGCCTTCATCTTGGCTGCCAGGGTCTTGAGGGCATCGAAGGTTTCAGGCACCTCGTATCCCTTGTCGGCCCACACGCTCTTCCGGTAGAAGAAGCCCCACGGATAGTTGTAGTTGGGGACGAAGTACATCTTCCCGTCCGGACCGGTGGACGCCTTCTTCAGGGCGTCGGAGAAGTTGCCGCCGATCTTGGCCCAGACGTCATCGACCGGTGCCAGGAGCCCTTTGCCCGCATAGAACTGCATCCGGTAGCCGGCGAACCAGGTGAAGGCGTCGTCCGGCGAGCCCTGCAGGTAGGAGTTGATTTTGTTCTGGAAGTCGTTGTGCGGCACCACGTTGGTGCGGACCGTCTTGCCCGTCTTCTGGGTGAACGCGTCGGTGACTGCTTGGTACGCCTTCTTGGGAACCTCGTCGGAGGAGCCGGAGCCGAAGGTCAGCCCGGAGGATTCCGAGCCGCCGGCGGATGGTCCGCTGCCGCCGGTGCACGCCGCCAACAGCGGCAGGCCGGCCAGGCCCGCGGCACTGATGCCCATTGTTTTGAGGAATGTCCGCCGGGCTGGCCCGGCGCTGGTGGACGCTTCCGGATGTGGTGCCATGATCTCTCCCGGGGAGTGGAGTCTTGTGACATGTGTCACATATCACTGACTATAACCTCGCAAAAGGGAACAGGAAAGATCGCAAAACAACACGCGGCGCTTCCGACGGCGGGACCTCCGTGAGAGCGAAAAGGCAGGGCCCGTCCGGGGTTCCGGACGGGCCCTGCCTCGGGTTAGGCGTTTACTTCTTCAGTGAGGCGGCGATCTGTTGCATGACGGTGTTGTCGGCGAGGGTGGTGGCGTCTCCGACGTCGCGGCCTTCGGCGACGTCCTTGAGGAGGCGGCGCATGATTTTGCCGGAGCGGGTCTTGGGCAGCTCGGGGACCACGAGGATGGTCTTGGGTTTGGCGATCGGGCCGATCTCCTTGCCGACGTGGTTGCGGAGGTCCTGGACGATCTGGTCGCCGGAGTCCACGGCGTCGCCGCGGAGGATGACGAACGCGACGACGGCCTGGCCGGTGGTTTCATCGGTGGCGCCGACGACGGCGGCCTCCGCCACCGCCGGGTGGGAGACCAGGGCGGACTCGATTTCGGTGGTGGAGAGCCGGTGCCCGGAGACGTTCATGACGTCATCCACCCGGCCCAGGAGCCAGATGTCGCCGTCCTCGTCCTTCTTGGCGCCGTCGCCGGCGAAGTACATGGTTTCGAACCGGGACCAGTAGGTGTCCTTGAACCGTTCCGGGTCGCCCCAGATGCCGCGGAGCATGGCCGGCCAGGGTTCGCGGATCACCAGGAACCCGCCGTGCCCGTCCGGGACGGAGGCGCCGTTTTCGTCCACGACGTCCACGGCGATGCCGGGCAGCGGCACCTGCGCGGAGCCGGGTTTGGTCTCGGTCACGCCGGGGAGCGGGGCGATCATCTGGGCGCCGGTTTCGGTCTGCCACCAGGTGTCCACGATGGGTGCCTTGTTGCCGCCGATGACGTCGCGGTACCACATCCAGGCCTCGGGGTTGATGGGTTCGCCCACGGAGCCCAGGACCCGGATGGAGGAGAGGTCGTACTTGTCCGGGATGTCCCGGCCCCACTTCATGAAGGTCCGGATCGCGGTGGGGGCGGTGTAGAGGATGGAGACCTTGTATTTTTCCACGATCTCCCACCAGCGGCCCTGGTGCGGGGAGTCCGGGGTGCCTTCGTACATGACCTGGGTGGCGCCGTTGATGAGCGGGGCGTAGGCGACGTAGGAGTGTCCGGTGACCCATCCGACGTCGGCCGTGCACCAGTACACGTCCGTTTCGGGGTGCAGGTCGAAGACGGCCTTGTGGGTGTAGGCGGTCTGGGCGAGGTAGCCGCCGGTGGTGTGCAGGATGCCCTTGGGCTTTCCGGTGGTGCCGGAGGTGTAGAGGATGAAGAGCGGGTGTTCGGAGTCATGCCCGACGGCGGTGTGCCCGGCCGAGGCTGCTCCGACGGTGTCCGCCCACCAGTGGTCCCGGCCTTCGTGCCAGTCCACGTCCTGGCCGTTGCGCTTGACCACCACGACGTTCTGCACGGTGTGGCCGGACTGCTCGAGGGCGGCGTCGACGGCGGTCTTCAGCGGGCTGGGCTTGCCGCGCCGGTAGGTGCCGTCCGCGGTGACCACGAGCTTGGCCTCGGCATCCTCGATCCGGGACCTGAGCGCGTCGGCGGAGAACCCGCCGAACACCACCGAGTGCACCGCGCCGATCCGGGCGCAGGCCAGCAGGGTGATGACGGCCTCGGGGATCATCGGCAGGTACACGGCGACGCGGTCGCCCTTGGCCACGCCGAGGGACTCGAACGCGTTCGCGGCCTTCTTCACCTCCTCGGTGAGCTCGGCGTAGGTGTAGGAGCGGGAATCGCCCGGCTCGCCCTCGAAGTAGATGGCCACCCGGTCGCCCAGGCCGTTCTCCACATGCCGGTCCAGCGCGTTGTAGGCGGCGTTGACCTCCCCGCCGACAAACCACTTCGCGAACGGCGGATTGGACCAGTCAAGGGCTTCGGTGAAGTCCTTGCTCCACGTCAGCAGCTCACGGGCCTGCTTCGCCCAAAAAGCCGGCCGGTCAGCTGCCGCCTCCTCATAGACCTCGGCGCCCACCACGGCGTTGGCGGCGAAATCCGCGGACGGGGCAAACTTGCGGTTCTCATGCAGCAGGTTTTCAAGAGCATCGCCCTGCTGGCTGGGTGTGGCAGCGGTGGCCGTCGAGCCGGGGGTGTCCTGGGACATGGTGAACCTCATCATTCATCGATCTTTGCTGCGCGGTGCGCCGGTCCCGGCCATTGCCCGGCCGTCGCATGGCGGCGGGCAACGGCCCGTCGCGGACAAACCGCAAAGAGCTGTTCCGAAACCAGACTAGCGCCTCCGGCATCGGCGCGTGGGCCGCGTCACATGGCGGGCCGTGAACGGTGCCCATTTAGCGGTGAACGGTTCTTTGGAAGAGCTGTGCGGCTTCTGTGACCGCGCCGCACCGCGGCCAGTCAGCTAGTGAAGCACCCTCCACTTGGCTAGGCTGAGATGGACTCGTGACAGTGGCCGGAGGCAGCCAGACCGCTTGTGGTCAGGCTCCGGCCGTAGGGCGGAATCACGCAACGGACGCCAGTCCGGGCGCCGCCACGCTAAGGAGAACAGAATGAATCAGGAAAGCCACGGCCAGCCGGGCCAGCAGGGCACGGCCCAGCAGGGCACCGGCCAGGCACCGCAGGGGGCGGGACCGTCCGGGCGGCCGGAAGCGCACAATGCTGCGCCGAACTTCATGAAGCAGCAGGGTGTGCGGAATGAGGCCGTTGCTGGACCCTTCACCGTCCGTGACCTGACCGTCTTCGCAGCCACCCTGGTTCTCTTCATTGCATCGTTGATCCCGATGTTCGCCGTGCGCTACAACCTGTGGAACCTGGGAAGCCTCTTCTTCCTGGGGCTTGGCGTGGTGCTGCCGCTGATCGTTGCCGCGCTGTTCGCCGCCCGCCGGCTCGCCCCGGACACGAGGGTCCGCATCGGCTCCCTCTCCGTGGACCAGTTCGGTTCAGTGGTTGCCTCTTTCGCCGTCGGCTTCTTCTTCCTGTCCGTCGCCGGCGCCTACACGCCCAGTCTGCTCGTGGCGCTGATCGGTTCCCTCGTGCTGCTGGCCGCCACAGTGCTGGGCCGTTACATCCCGTTCTTCGCGGGCGACTTCCTGGACCGCACCGAGGTGCCGGCCCACATCATGGCGCGTGACTCGGCTGTCCCGGTCCGCAAGCCCAAAGCACCCAAGGAACCGAAGCCTGCCGCCGCCAAGCCGGGTACTTCTTCCGCGGGCGCCTCCGCCGGAGCCGCCTCGGCCGGCGTTTTCTCCGGCAGCGCTGCTGCCGCGGGCACGGGTCCTGAATCCCGCGGCCCTGTGTCTCACGGCCCTGTGTCCCACGGTGCGACGGCGGTCGGCCGGCCGGGGCAGGGTGCGGCCCAGGCCGGAACCGCCGGCGCCGTAATTCCCGGTGCTACAGCTCCCATTGCCGGAGCAGCCGGCGCAGCGCCGGCGACCGGAACATGGCCCGCCGCCAACGCGGCCAGCATTGCCGCGGCGTCCCCGGAAACGGGACAGGCCGCCGCGGTGCCCACGGGCACAGAAACGCCCGCGCAGGCGGGTGGCGCCGGTGCAACTGCGGCAGTGCCGTCTGCCAAGGCCGACGCCGGCGCCGACGTAAAGCAGGCCATACCGGAGGCCGAGCAGACCCAGCCGGACGCAGCCACGGTCGCCCCGGCGGCCGGCGCAGCAGCGGCGGCCGCAGGAGCGGCCGGGGCAGGAGCCGCCAGTGCAGGAGCGGCAGGCAAAGCTCCTGCAACCGAGGCCAAGCCCGACGCTGTCGCGCGGGAAGCAGAAGCTTCGCGGGAAGCAGAGGCGGCCCGGGCGGCCTCGGCCACGCCTGCCACCGCCGTTCACCCGCGGGTGGAGCTGCCGGAGCAGGCGCGGTCGCAGGAACCAATCGGCGCCACTGTCGACCCCGCGAGCCGGCCGGAGGAGTCCGAGCAGGAGCAGGTCCACGAGGCCTTCTGGTTCGCCGTGGCACAGCACCGCACCGCCGTCGACGAGCGCACCGGCGCACCGCTGTTCGGAATAGAACCCGGTGGCTGGGTCCTGGCGCTTGAGGACCGCGGGGACGAGTTCCTGGTCCAGCACACGGACGGCCGCGTGGGCGTCCTGCGCGACCTCAGCAACATCGAGCGCGGCTAGCCGGCCGCCGTGGCCGATTCAGCTTCGCGCCGGCGCGGTACGCCGGGCACCCCGGTGGGCCCCGCGCCGGCTGCGGTTTCCGGGGACCCCGTCCCCGCCGAAATCCCCGCGGAAAGCGGGCTGGCGGCCAGTCCGCCGGCCCGCTCCGGCGAGTCGCCCCTCGCCCTGAAACGCCGGGCGCGCCGGATCAACAGGGCCCTCGCCGAACAGTACCCATACGCGCACGCCGAGCTCGACTTCCGGAACCCCTTCGAGCTCCTCGTGGCCACGGTGCTCTCCGCGCAGACCACGGACGTGACGGTCAACCTGATCACGCCACTGCTTTTCTCGCGTTTTCCGGACGCCCGCGCCATGGCGGAAGCGGACACCGAGGAGCTTGAAGCCATCATCAAGCCGACGGGGTTTTTCCGCGCCAAGACGCGGAACCTCCTCGCGCTGGCGAACCGGGTAGTGGACGAGTTCGACGGCGTGGTGCCCGGGCG
This sequence comes from Arthrobacter globiformis, assembly GCF_046536215.2. Taxonomy (GTDB): domain Bacteria; phylum Actinomycetota; class Actinomycetes; order Actinomycetales; family Micrococcaceae; genus Arthrobacter; species Arthrobacter globiformis_E. Next base: position 3,954,742 of record NZ_CM143421.1, read on the forward strand.
GCTGGAAGACCTGGTGACACTTCCCGGCGTCGGACGGAAAACCGCGAACGTGGTGCTGGGCAATGCCTTCGGCATTCCCGGCATCACGGTGGACACCCACTTTGGCCGCCTGGCGCGGCGCTTCGGCTGGACGGAGTCGGACGACCCCGTCCGGATCGAATCCGACGTGGCCGAGCTGTTTGAGCCCCGGGACTGGACCATGCTGTCCCACCGCGTGGTGTTCCACGGCCGGCGGGTGTGCCATTCCCGCAAGCCCGCCTGCGGCGCCTGCGCCGTGGCCAACTGGTGCCCCAGCTTCGGTTCGGGCGAGACGAACCCCGCCAAGGCCGCGAAGCTGCTGAAGTATGAACTGGCGCCCGGAAACGAGGAGCTCCTGTCGAAGCTGCTGGCTGAGACGCACCGCGCCGCCGAGATCCGGATGGAATCGCAGCGGAGGCCGCAATGACAGCACGCCAGGACCTGGTGGACCTCGTCGACTCAATCCGGGCGGGAACCGGTCCTGCCCGGAATCCGTACTGGCGCAAGCTCACTGTTGACGAATCCGTCGCGCGCAAGGCGGCCGTCCTGATCCTTTTTGGTGCTCTGGACGATGTGCCCGCATCCTCGGACCAACCGTTCGTTGCCGCCGATCTGGACGTCCTGCTCCTGGAACGCGCCCACACCCTCGATGACCACCCCGGCCAGGTGGCCTTTCCCGGCGGCGGAATCCACGTAGGTGAGACGCCGGTGGAGGCTGCCCTCCGGGAAGCGGAGGAGGAGACCGGCCTGGACCCGTCCGGCGTCGAAGTGCTGGGTGCGCTGCCGGAGCTGGCCCTGCCGCGCGGAAACTTCCTGGTGACTCCGGTCCTTGCCTGGTGGGCGTCGCCGTCGCCGGTCCGGGTGGTGGACTACGGCGAGTCGGCCCAGGTTTTCCGGGTACCGGTGCGGGACCTGCTGGATCCCGAGAACCGCACCATGGCGGCTGTGACCCGCCTGGACCAGACGTTCCAGAGCCCGGCGTTCACCGTCAACAGCCTCGTGGTCTGGGGATTTACCGGCATGATCCTGAACGAGCTGTTCGACCAGCTGGCCTGGGCCGTTCCGTGGGACCGGACCAGGCTTCACCCGCTGGACCTCTAGGCTGTACTGCCGGCTTTAGTGCTGCGACTTCCGCAGATCCACCACCAGGCCGGTGGCGGCGTTTTCACGCAATGCGTTGATGCCGGCCACTACTCCCGAAACGCTCTTGAACCGCGGCGACTCTGCCACGATGTTTCCGTCCCCGTCCATGAGGCGGAATTTGTAAGACTGATCGCTATCCTGGTGAACTTCGAACTTGCCCGCCATTGGCGTGGAAACCCCCTGCTGATGCTTCGTCGCACGTGCCGGGCCAACTTATTGCCACTGCCCGGCCACGAATGACCTTAGTGGCCCACGCCACACAAAGCCAACTACTGGCCGGTACATTACTCGGTACAACCCTGTATTCCGTGTGACTTTTGTTTCCACTCGGCAGCGGCTATTGTCCTGCCGCACCCCGGGCAGGCCGGCGGTCAAGCGCCCCGTTTCGGTCCGCGGGCCGGGCCGGGCGCTACTTGGCGTTGTCGTAGGAATCGACGACGGCGACGCTCACCGGAAACTCGACCGGAATGGACCCGAAGAGGAGCTCCTTGGCGGCGTTCGCGGCCTCCTCGATGGCGCGGATGCAGGCGTCAACAGCGGAATCGGGGGCGTGGACCATGACCTCGTCATGCAGGAAGAACACGAGTTCCCCGGTGGCTGAACCGTCGGCACGCATGGTGCGCAGCCGCCGTCGTAATTCCGCCAACCAGCAGGCAGCCCAGTCCGCCGCCGAACCCTGGACGACGAAGTTCCGCGTGAAACGCCCGCGGGACCGGGCGATGGCGTCCGCACGGCGCTGCTCCTCCGCGGACGTGGACCGCTGGCTGAGGAACCAGCGTTCCGACGGCGGCGGGCCGCTGCGTCCGAGGCGCGAGGTGACGGTCCTTCCGGCCTCGCCGTCGCGGGCGGCCCGCTCGACGAAACCCACGGCGCGGGGGTACGTCCGCGCCAGCTGCGGCATCAGGCGGCCCGCTTCGCCGGAGGTGGCCCCGTACATGGCGCCGAGCAGGGCCATTTTTGCCTTGCTCCGGTCGCCGCCGAACCCCTTGGCCGCGATCCCAGCGTAGAGATCCTGGTCCCGGGCGGCCTCGGCCATGGTCGAATCCTGCGCCAGGGCGGCGAGGACACGGGGTTCCAGCTGGGACGCGTCGGCGACGATGAGCTTGTGGCCCGGGTCTGCATGCACGGCGCCGCGGACCTGGCGGGGGATCTGCAGCGCCCCGCCGCCCCGTGACGCCCAGCGGCCCGAGACGACTCCGCCCACAACGTATTCGGGCCGGAATCTCCCGTTCCGCACCCACGCGTCCAGCCACGCCCAGCCGTTGGCGGTGTGCAGCCGCGACAGTTTCTTGTAGGCCAGCAGTGGTTCAATGGCCGGGTGGCTGGACTCCTTCAGCTCCCATTGCCGCGTGGACTTCACCTCGATGCCGTTGCGGTGCAGGGCGCGCATCAGCTCTTGGGGCGAGTCCGGATTCAGGGCGGGTGCGTTCAGCAGGCCCCGGAGCTCGGTGTTGAGGGCTTCGAGCTTGGCGGGGCGGTGGCCCAGCGGCGGACGCGGGCCCAGGTGCTCGGCCAGGAGGTTTTCGTGCAGTTCCTCGCGCCAGGGCACGCCGGCATGCTGCATCTCGGCCGCCACCAGGGCGCTGGCCGATTCGGCGGCGAGGAGGAGCTGGAGCCGCTGCCTCCTGTTGCTGCCACCTGCGGCTGGTGCTGCGGCCGCTCCGGGTGCTCCGGCCGATGACAGGGCCTCCTGCTGGGCTGCGTATTCGGCCCGCAGCTGGGCCAGGGTCTGCCGCGGTTCGGTGGCCGTGCCCGGGTCATCGAAGAGCGCGCCCTGGTCCGCCGGCGGAGGGGGCGGCTGGAGCAGGCGCGGCGGCTGCAGGTCGTCGTCCTGCGTGAGCTTCTCGGCGTTCCTGGCATACGGGGTGTGCGCCGTGAACTCGGAATGGGCGAGGATGGCGCCGCATAAGGAGAGGTCATAGCAGCGTTCCACGTCGACGCCCGCCGTCAGCAGCGACGGGTACCAGTCCTGGGTACGGTGCCAAATCCAGCGCGGGCGCCGCTTCTCGAGTTCGCGGACGACGGCGCCCAGTCCGGCTCCGCCGTTGGGTGCAGTTGCATCGGCGCCGGGTCGCTCTGCCCCGTGCGGGGAAAGGCTGACGATCCGGGGTTCTGGATTCTCGGGGTGGGGGTGCCCTGCCGCCGTGAGTTGCTGTATGGCTGCGCCGTCGGGGTGGGCGGCGAGCAACAGATACATGTATCCAATTCTGCCCTGCCGCCGTGCTGTTCGGCGCCGCGCCCGGTGCTGTGAGCCAATGGTTTTCCACATACGCTCATTCGCCTCTGACGCGCAGCCGGTCTCTTGGGCACAGTTGCTGCATGAGCAGGCACCACGCCCGGAACCGGCGACCCCCCGCAGACCCCGACAGTGTTGTGCCGGATGCTGAGGTGCCTGGTGCGCAGCGCAGGCCGGCTCCGGCCGGCCCGTTTACCGGTTCCGAACCGGGAACCTGGCTTCCCGCTGACGGGGGCGACGTCCTGCTCGTCACTGGCTTCGAATATCTGCGGGGCGAGGTCGAACGGATTGTCGCGGCGGCAGGCGGACGGCTCCGGGTTGTCGACGACGTGGCGGAGGCCGCGCCATTCTGGGATTCCGCAGCCGACGTCCTGGTCGGCAGCGATGTCCGGGAACTGCCGCCCCGGCGCCGCGCGCCAGCCGTGCTGGTGGGACTGAGCGGGGAAGGGGACACCCTATGGCATCTGGGCGCCGCCTTGGGTGCCCAACGCGTCGCGGTTCTCCCCGACGCCGCCGCGTGGCTTGCCGAGTACCTCAGCCGGTCACGTTCACCGGAAGCCGGAGGCCTGGTGCTCGGGGTTACCGGCGGGTGCGGAGGGGCAGGTGCCACCACCGCTGCGGCGTGGCTCGCACAGGCGGCAGCTGAACTCGGTGCACGGGTCCTGCTCGTGGACGCCGATCCCTGGGGCGGCGGTCTGGAACTGGCCTTGGCGGCGGAGGAATCCGCGGGCCTTCGCTGGCCGGACCTCGCCGACGCCAGTGGCAGCATCGACCCGCAGCAGCTGGCAGACGCCTTGCCCGTCGCCGGCGGGTTCTCGTTCCTGTCCTGGCCAGGGAGCAGGGAACGGCCAGCCCCCGTGGACCCGGTCACCGTGGGAGGCGTCCTCGACGCCGCCAGACGTGGATACGAAGTGGTGATCGTCGATATCGGCCGCAGCGCCGAGCCGCTGCGCACGTTCGCGTGGGACTGTGACCGCCTCCTGGTTGTCGTCCCCGCCCAACTGAAGGCTGCAGTTGCCGCTGCCCGGCTGCTGCAGGAGCTTCCGCCCGTCGAATCCGCCCTTGTCATCAGGGGCAAGGCCGGCGCGGCGCTGGATGCCGCCCTCGTCGCCGAATCCGTGGGACTCCCCCTGCACGGCGTGATGCCGGAAGTGCGGGGCACAGCCTCGGCCACCGAGCTGGGCCGTCTGCTGGACCAGGGCAGGCGGAAGTCTGTGCGGCGCTTCGCATCCTCCGTGCTTGGGCTCCTCGCCGGCGATCTGCAGGTGGGGGATCTCCGGTGAGTGCCCATCTGGGAGTGCCCGGGGCGGGTGCCGATACCGGCGGCCGCGCCGCAGCAGCGTTCCCCGGCGCACCGGCTTCCCGTGCCGCGCTCGCGGAGACTCCCGGCCGGCGGCGCGCGGCCAGGGTCCTGGACGCGGGGCTTCTTGAGACAGTCCGCGAGTCGGTCATGGCGGATGCCGGTCCGGTCACCCCGTCGCGGGTGGCAGCCGCAGTGCAGGCCACCGGCAGGCTGCTGGGCACAGCCGGTTCCCTCGCCGCGGCGGAACGCATCAGTGCCGAGCTCAACGGCCTTGGGCCGCTGCAGCACCTGGTTACGGATCCGTCGGTGACGGACATCTTCGTGAACGCCCCGGACTCCGTCTGGCTGGACAGGGGTCGCGGCATCGAACGGACATCCGTGGCCTTCGCGGGGGAGGCCCAGCTCCGGGCCCTTGCCGCCAGGCTGGTGGCATCGGGCGGCAGGCGTCTGGACGACGGATCGCCGTGCGTCGATGTCCGGCTCGAGGGCGGCTACCGGGTCCATGCGGTCCTGCCGCCCATCTCGGCGGCGGGCACGCTGCTCAGTATCAGGATCCGGCGGGAACAGGTCTTCACCATGGACGAGCTCCGGGACGGGGGCATGTTCGGGCCGCTGGTTCAAAGGGTTCTGGAGCGCATGGTGGAACGGCGGCTGAGTTTCCTGGTCAGCGGAGCCACCGGCTCCGGAAAGACCACCCTCCTGTCTACCCTGCTGGGGCTGTGCCATCCGGGGGAGCGGCTGGTCCTGATCGAGGACGCCTCGGAGCTGAACCCGGTACACCCGCACGTGGTCTCGCTGGAATCGCGGCACGGGAACCTCGAGGGAGGCGGCGCCGTGGATCTCGGGGAACTTGTCCGTCAGGCCCTGCGGATGCGGCCGGACCGGCTGATTGTGGGGGAGTGCCGCGGCTCCGAAGTGCGCGAACTCCTTACGGCCATGAACACCGGCCACACCGGAGGCGGCGGCACCATCCACGCCAACGCCGCCGGTGCGGTCCCGGCCAGGCTTGCTGCCCTCGGAGCCCTGGCAGGGCTTGGACAGGATGCCGTCCGCCTGCAGGTGGCCAGCGCCCTTGATGTGGTGGTGCACGTGGCCCGGTCGAGGCACGGACGCCATGTTGCGTGCATCGGCATCCTGACCGAGCGGAACAGTGGCCTCGATGTCGCTGTGGCATTGGACGTTTCAGGCGGCAGGCCGGTCCCCGGGCCGGCGTGGGAGGTCCTTGCCCAGCGGCTGGCCCTTGATCCTGGCCTGGGGCTGGACAAAGCCATCCCCGGTGCCGACCCTGCAGGCGACTTCATCCCCGCGCACGAGCACATCCATGCGCACGACTCCAGCCGCGGTTCAGGTCCTGCCGGCGATGCGGGGCCCGTCCGGGACCCGGGCCCGGCTGGGTCAGACCCCGCGTTCCGTCGGGCTTCCCGTCCCGGTGCCGACCAAGCCAGCGATGCAGGCTCCCTCCGCGACTCGGGCCTGGCCGCACCGGCCCGGGCTTCCGGTTCCGTCCATGACTCGGGCCTGGCCGGGCCATCCCGCGTTTCCGGTTCCGTCCGCGACTCGGGCCTGGCCGGGTCAGGGCTTGGGGAGGCGGAGCAGTCTCTCCCCGGCGCGGTTGCAGGGCCGACGGGACAGGAGGCTCCGGGGACCGTGAGTGAGCGACGCGGAACCCGCAGGGCGGCAGCATGACAGCCGTCTTTGTTGGTGCGTTGGCGCTCGCCGCGTGGCTGGTCCTGAGCCCTGCGCATGGGCCCCTTCGGCGGGCACGCGGCACCTTCGGAATAGGCGGTATAGCGGGTGGCAGTGTTTCCCGGAACGGCAGGCCTGCCGTTCCGCGCGGCGGCAGATTTAGCCTCGCCCGGGGTCGCCGCAGGGCAGCCTTCGTCTCCCTGACGGTTGTGGTTCAGCAACTGGCCGCCCTGTTGAAGGGTGGCCGGTCTCCTTCGCGGCTGTGGGACGAACTGTGGCAGCTCTACGTCGAGCAGGGCTCCGCAGACGACGATCCCAGCCGGCCCCGGCTCAGTCCCGGGTCGGCGGCTGTCCTGTCAGCCGCCCGGGGAGCGGCCCTGCGGGGAGCGCCGGTAGCCGAGGCGATACGGTCGGCATGTTCGTCGTCGAGACAAGGCGCCGGCGGCCGTGAGCCGCGGATCTGGGCTGAGCTGGCGGCCTGCTTCGAGATAGCGGCGGCCAGCGGCTGTCCGCTGGCTGACGTCCTGACGCGCTTTGCAGCCCAGTTGGAGGTTGAAGATGATGCCGAAGCGGCCCGGCAGACTGCGCTCGCCGGACCGAAGGCAACGGTCGCCCTGCTGACCTGGCTGCCCCTGCTGGGACTCGGACTGGGTGTCTGCCTCGGTGTGGACCCGCTCGCGATGTTGCTGGGCACCCCGTTGGGGGTAGCTGCGCTGGTCGCGGGCATCGGACTGACCGTCGTTGGCCGCATCTGGTCCGCAAGGCTCGTGCGGGCAGCGGCCGGAGCGGCTGCGCCATGAGGACCGGCCGGCCGGGTTGCCGACGCATGACGGGGTCGGGCTAATGAGCGGATCGGTTGTGGCTGCTGCCCTCGTCTTCCTCGCGCTCTCGGCCGCCGCAGGCCTCGCCTTAACCGGAACCGCTCACGCGAGATCTGGGCTCCTCCGCCGGAGTGGGCTGGCGGCGGGCAGCGGCCTTGCGGACGGGGACGGAGGCTCTCAGAGTGACGCGGAGCAGTCACCCGGGTTGCGGGATACCGCCATGATGCTGGAGCTGATAGCCGCCATGCTCCACGCAGGTGCTGGCATCGGACGGGCCCTGGAACTGGTAGCTGCTGCGGCCTCGCCCGAGTACGGCCGCGCCCTGCGGCCCGTCGTGGGAGCCCTGGCCATTGGTGCCGACTGGGAGACAGCCTGGCGGAGCTCAGACGTGCATTCGCCCGAAATACTCGCCCTCCGGGACGCCCTGGGCTTCGCAGCGCTAACTGGTGCGCCGTCGTCGGCCATCCTTTATGCCCAGGCCGCCAGAATGAGGCGGGAGCGTTTCCGGGCCGCGGAGAAGCGCGCGGCCTCCCTCGGGGTCAAGCTGGTGGTTCCGCTGGGGCTCTGCTCACTGCCAGCCTTCATCTGCCTGGGAGTCGTGCCTGTGCTGCTCGCGCTGGTTCCTTCGGGCAGCTGAGTCCCCAAGCAGCTCACTTCTCCTGGCGCCAAAACATTGTCCCCGTGCCAGCTCTTCCGCACCGCCATGCGCCGTGCCGCGCAGCCGCCGCTGCGGACACACCCGCACTCGTCCTCCACATGCGGCCGGACCCGTCGCTTTTCCACTTAGCGAAGTTCAGGCCTTACCGGTGCCGGCGGCGGACGGGAGAGTCGATTGCACCGGCAATCCGCCGGCAACGCCTGAAAGGAAAATTCATGTCCCTCCACTACCAATCCCGGGGTGAAGCCGCCCGCCCCTTGCACCAGGACTCCGATAAAGCCGACGTGCTGGAGATCTACCCGGGCGCCAGCAACGCACCACGGGTGAAGCCACGGCCACGCAGGCGCCTCATGGGCTCGGAAGCGGGCATGGCGACCGCAGAGTATGCCATCGCCACGCTGGCGGCGGTCGGCTTCGCCGGGCTCCTGGTGTTCATCCTGCGAAGCGACGAAGTCCGTGGCTTCCTGCTCAACCTGATCCGTACGGCGCTGGCCCTGCCGTGAAACCCCCTCCGCAGACCCTCGCGGCGGACGGACCTGCGTCCTGCCGGCAGCACAGTGACCCATCCGGGGAGGAGGTTGGGAGCCGCGGCCAGGGGAAGGCCCGCGGCACCGAGGGCGGGCACGGCAAGAGCCGTGGCGCAGTCACCGCTGAATTTGCGGTCGCTCTTCCGGCGGTCCTGCTGCTTCTTGCGATGCTGCTGGCGGGGTCTGCGGCGGGAATCACGCAGTTGCGGCTGGAGGACGCGGCCCGGGCCGGCGCCAGGGCACTCGCCAGGGGTGAAGACCCCGGCGCCGTCGACGGTATTGTCCGGAAGCTGGCTGGCCCGTCGGCCTCGTCGGCAGTGGTGCCCCGCGGCGAATGGATGAGCGTCACAGTGTCGGACCGGGCGGCGGGGCCCCTGGGACGCATGGTGCCGTGGACGCTGAGCGCCAGGGCCGAGGCACGCAGCGAAACGCCGTCATCAGCACCGCCTCCGGAGATGGCACCGGTCTCCGCAATGGTACCGACCTCGGGAACGAACCTCCCAAGGCGGCCAGCCTCGGCGGGGTGTGCGTACACCATTGCTGTCGGGCGGTCCCTGTGAATCGGCGACGCCAACAGCCCCTCGGTCAGCGCAGGAATTCCGTGTCCGAAGTCGAATCCGAACGCGGGTCGGGCACTGTGCTGGCCGCGGGGCTGGGCATGGTGGTCGTCATGGTCATGTCCGTGCTCCTCCTGCTGGCACAGGCGTCGGCGGCGGCATCCAGGGCTGCAGCCGCGGCCGACCTGGCCGCGTTGGCCGCGGCGGACGCGCTCCGCGGTGTTGCACCGGGTGAGCCCTGCGTCGTGGCTGCCGCGGTAGCTGGCCGCCATAAAGCAACGCTTGTTAGCTGCACCTCCGGAGGCGACCAGTCCGTCGAAGTCACCACGGAGCTGTCTGCCGGTCCACTCCTGGGCGTTGCCACCGGCCGGTCCAGGGCGGGACCGCCGCCCTAGACTTCGCTGGGAGACCCTAGACCGCGTTGGACGCCTGCGCGCCCGCCTTGGAATCTTCGGGGCCCGCCGCGTCCCGTGCGTCCTTCAGCAGGACATCGATCAGGGTGACTGCGGCGTCCTTGTCCAGCGGGTTGTTCTTGTTGCCGCATTTCGGCGACTGGACGCAGGAGGGGCAACCGGATTCACACTCGCAGGCCTCAATCGCGTCCCTGGTGGCCTTCAGCCACACCTTGGCCTTCTCGAAGCCCCGCTCGGCAAAACCGGCGCCGCCAGGATGCCCGTCGTACACGAAAATCGTCGGCACGCCGGTGTCGGCATGGATTGCGGTTGAAACCCCGCCGATGTCCCAGCGGTCGCTCGAGGCAACCAGCGGCAGCAGGCCGATGGCGGCGTGCTCGGCCGCGTGCAGGGCTCCGGGGAACTGCGCTTCGATGAGTCCGGCGCCCGTGAGTGACCGGTTCTCCATCACAAACCATACGGCCTTCGTGAACAGGTCCCGGGCTCCCAGATCGAGGGGTTCCTCGCCCAGGACTTCATTGGAAATGAGGGCCTTCCGCTGAAAGGAAATCACTTGCGTTGTGACCTTGACGTCGCCGAAGTGCACAGCCACGTCGCCCCACTGCACCGTTCGCTGGGTCTCGAGGACCTCGATCTGCGTGACGTCCCGGGCAGTCGTGTAGTAGTCGGGATTCGCCCGGCGTACCACCACGCAGTGATCGTCCTCGTTCAGGTCCTCCACCACGTAGCTGTCACCCTGATGGACGTACACGGCCCCGGTGTGGGCCTGGTAGTGCGTCTGCGGCGAATCCATGGTCCCCAGCAGCGAACCGGTGTCCGCATCCACAATGCTCACCGGACCGCCGCCGTCGGCCCGCAGGTTCACCATGGCCGCCGCGCTCTGCGGGTGCGTCCAGAACCAGCCGGCAGGGCGCCGCCGCAGGTACCCCTGTGCCACCAGCTGCCCGAGGAGTTTCTCCGCAGTGGCGCCGAACAGCGGCAGCTCGGCCACTCCGAGCGGGAGCTCGGCGGCCGCGGCACAGAGGTGCGGGCCCAGGACGTAGGGGTTGGACGGATCAAAGACCGTGGCCTCGACGGACACGTCGAAGATGGCTTCGGGATGGTTGACCAGATAGGTGTCCAACGGATCGTCGCTGGCCACGAAAGCGGCGATGGCGTCTTGGCCGGCCCGGCCCGCACGGCCGATCTGCTGGAAGAGGGACGCCCTCGTGCCGGGCCAGCCAGCCACCAGTACCGCGTCGAGCCCGGAGATGTCGATGCCCAGTTCCAGGGCCGACGTGCTGGAAATGCCAAGCAGCTGGCCAGTCCGCAGCGCCCTTTCCAAGGCACGGCGTTCCTCCGGGAGGTATCCGGAGCGGTAGGCCGCCACCCGCTGCGGCAGGCTCGGGTCAACCTCGTCCAGGAGCCTTTTGGTGATGGAGGAGATGGTTTCTGCGCCGCGCCTGGATTTGATGAACGCGATGGTCCGGACCCGTGATGAGACAAGGTTCGCGAGGAGGTCGGAGGTCTCGGCGACGGCTGTCCTGCGCTCCTTGGCGCCGTTCTCGCCGCGGACCTCGGTGAGCGCAGGTTCCCAGAACGCCACGGTGGTGGACCCGTGCGGCGAGGAGTCCTCCGCGACTCCGCGGACCGTGGCGCCAATGAGCCGGCCGAAGGACTTCTCCGGCTCCGAAGCCGTGGCGGACGCCGCGATGAACACCGGTCCCGCGGAGCTGCCATCGGTCGCATAGTAGGCACAGATACGCCGCAGCCGGCGCATCAGGTTGGCCACATGGGAGCCGAAAACCCCGCGGTAGCTGTGCGCCTCGTCCACGATCACGTAGCGCAGGCGCCGGAAGAACCCCGCCCACCAGGCATGGTTCGGCAGGATGCCGAAGTGGAGCATGTCCGGGTTGGCCAGAATGAAGTTCGCGTGGTCGCGGATCCAGCGGCGGGAGGCCTGGTCGGTGTCGCCGTCGTAAGTTTCGGCCCGGACGGTCGGGAGGTTCAGGGACCGGATCGCCGCGAGCTGGTCTGCCGCCAGCGCCTTGGTGGGGGAGAGGTAGAGCGTCACGGCACCGTCGTCGTGGATTTTTCCGGGGTCCGACAGGACACGGAGCTCGGACCGGTGAATCGCGTCCAGCGCCGGCAGCTGGTACGCCAGGGATTTCCCGGATGCAGTCCCGGTGGCGATCACCACGTGATCGCCACCATGGGCGATGTCCGCTGCCCGGATCTGATGCCGGTACGGCTGGTGGATGCCGAGTTTGCCGTAGGCCGCGACCAGGTCGGGGTGCGCCCAGTCCGGCCACGGTTCGTGCACAGCGGCGCGCGCCGGAATGGTCCGCACATGCCGGAGCTGCTCCGGGTCCGGGCCACGGCCCAGCAACGGAATCAGCGAGTCATGGGGGTTCACCCCAACATTCTTTCATCCGGGCAAAAATCGCCAGGACGGAACCGGGGGAGCGCGTATGCGTGGGGCGGGTCAGACCACGGAGAGGTCGGACCCCTCATCCGAAGCGGAGAGCATCAGCACGTGGCACACCGATGACCAGCCCAGATGCGAATACAGTTTTTGCCCGTCCAGGGACGCCAGCAGCAGTCCGTCCTCCACGTCGTGCGAGAACGCTTGCGCCGCCAGCGCCTTCATTATGAAACTGCCCAGACCCCGGCGCTGGAAGGACGGTTCGGTGACGATCTTGTCGAAGACCGCGGTGCCGTTGATGACCACCACTCGGCCGCTCACCGCCAGCGTTTCCCCCGAGCGTACTTCGGCAAAGTGGACGCCGCCGGATTCCCACGTTTTCAGGGACAGGTCGTCGTCCGAGAGCCACGGGTCCTCAGAGTCCTGCGTTTCCATATCCACGACCATCATGGTCTGGGACGCCGATGTGGCGTTGAGGTGGTGCTGCTCAGCCAGGAGCTTGTAGCGCCCCACATCATTGGTCAGGATGGTCAGGACCCGCTTGGGGGCTTCAGCCGTCTTTGCCGCCAGGTCTGCGAACTCGGCGTCCGTTGGATCGGAGGCGAAGTATTCCCAGTCCCCGGTGGTGTCCGCACGCAGGGCAGCGGGGAACCGTCCCTCGGTGCGAGTCTCATAGCCCCGGCAACCAGCCCAACCGGCTACCCAGACTTCAAGCAGATGAGTGATGTCTCCAACCATGGCTTCTGGCGTCATGTGTCGAGCGTATTCCAGCGCTGTCATAAGCAACAGGGCTTTGGCGCTTGCTTATGCAATTGTGATAGGAGGCTCTTGCCCGGTCCGAATCCGGCCCCGGGCGGCCACCAAGTACCCTTAAATATGTGGCTTTGAACCGAATCGTACTCTTTTACGGCTTTACCCCCATCACAGACCCGGACGCCGTCCGGCTATGGCAGCGTGCCCTGTGCGAAAAGCTCGGCCTGACCGGACGGATCCTCATCTCCAAGGACGGCATTAACGCCACCGTCGGCGGGGAGATCGGGGCCGTCAAGCAGTACGTGAAAACCACCCGTGAATACAAGGGCTTCCACGGCATCGACGTCAAGTGGTCCGACGGCGGGGCGGAGGACTTTCCCCGCCTGAGCGTCAAGGTCCGCGATGAGATTGTGTCCTTCGGTGCACCCGGCGAGCTGAAGGTGGACGATAACGGCGTCGTGGGAGGCGGAACGCATCTGAAGCCGGAGGAACTCCACGAACTCGTCGACGCGAAGAAGGCCGGCGGCCAGGACGTCGTATTCTTCGACGGCCGCAACGCGTTCGAAGCACAGATCGGCAAGTTCAAGGACGCCGTCGTCCCCGACGTCGCCACCACCCACGACTTCATCACCGAACTCGACTCCGGCAAGTACGACCACCTCAAGGACCAGCCCGTCGTCACCTACTGCACCGGCGGCATCCGCTGCGAGGTGCTGTCAAGCCTCATGGTGAACCGCGGCTTCAAAGAGGTTTACCAGCTGGACGGCGGCATCGTGCGCTACGGCGAAAAGTTCAAGGACCAGGGCCTCTGGGAAGGCTCCCTGTACGTCTTCGACAAGCGCATGCACCTCGAATTCAGCGAGGACGCCAAGACCATCGGCGAGTGCGTCCGCTGCCAGGCGCCCACGAGCAAGTTCGAGAACTGCTCCAACCCCAGCTGCCGCACGCTCACCCTGTACTGCGCCGGGTGCGCAGCCAACCCTGACACCCTCCGCTGCCCGGAAGGCTGCGCCGCCGCCTGAGCCCGGCTGCGCCGCCTGAGCCAGGCTGGACCCGCCGGAGCTACAGCGTCAGATCCGGCTGATCCGATAGGCGAAATTGGCGTCCGCGCGCGCCTCCACCGTCACCCGAAGCACGGAGTCCTCGGACAGGTGCACCACATTGACGCGCGACGTGCCGCACCGGAGACTCAGGTCCACCAGGGCGAACTCGGCGTCGCGGACGGTGAATGAGACCCGCCGCTCACTCCGGCATGCGAGGGTGAGGGAGTACGTGCCGCCCGGCAGCTGCTTGGTGGATTCGGTCTTGCTGCGGCCCCGGCCAACGCTGCCGTAGCTGGTGTGGAAGACCTGTCCCTCGGCGTCGGGCAGGACTTCCTTCGCCCATTCGGTGAGCTCCTGACCCGACACGGGCACGTTCTCCAGCGGATCACGCGGCAACACGGGATCCGTCACCACCGGGGCGGCATCCGGAAGTTCGCCCCGGCCGTCGTCATACGTGTATTCGCAGCCGCCCAGGACGGCTGCCACCAGCACAAAGAAAAGCACGACGGCGGCTGCCGGCGCCCGCATCCAATGCATGCGTTGCGCCCGCCCCAAGAAACGATGCGCGGAGGCCATCCGCACCGCGGGCATACCCCGACTTTAAGCCTCCCGACGGCGCCGGTATAGAGCCGGTTCAGATGGGAATCGGCCCCGAGGAAAAATTCCCAGCGCGCTCCCGGAGCTGCCGGGACCATTCGGTGTCGTGGCTAACGGGCCCCGGATTAACCCGCGGGAACCAGGTGGTAGGCATACAGGAGCGGCGCGTCCACGCTGGAGGCACTGATCTCCATCCGCCCGGTCTTCGGCACGGTGATTTTCGCGGTTTCGCGGCTGCCGTTGCAGGCTGCTCCGGCTTCCGTGAGTTCCTTGCCGGCGAGCGTCACGGCGAAGAACGCCTTGCCGCCGCCGTCGCAGGTGATCGTGAGCGTGTAGTCGCCCGCCGGGACGCTGGCTGCCTCCTGGACGATCCTGTTCCGGTTGAGGATCTTGCCGGAATCCTCCAGCACTGCCTGACTGTCAGAGGGCAGGGCGGTGGCCCGCCACTGCGGAACATCGGCATTTTCGACGGACACCACGGGGGAGCAGGCGGCCGTCGCCAGCAGTACGGCGGCGGATGCGGCCGCCCCGCCGAGGGCACGGGAAAACAGGGGTGAACGGTCAGGCATGACTTCAAACTTACCCGTTTGAGCTGCCGCCGGATGCCGTTCCCCTCCTCCCGCTCCGCCGCGAGGCCACAAAAGAGACAAGTCTGTCTGCCTCGACCAGGACTTTGGCCATGCCCGCGGAGTTCGCCACAACCCGTTCGCCCCGGGACTCCAGGGTCACGGCAATGACCGTGGCCCGTGCCGCGGCGCGGGGCGGCGCCGCAGTTTCGTGCGGCGGGGGCTGTGGTTCCGCGGCCTCCCGCCGGGCACTTTCCTCGGACAGGGTCAGGGCATCGATCTTGGCGCCGCCGATCTTGTCCAGCATCTCGTAGTCCTCCTCGGTGCACAGATCGCTGGCTGCAAGGTGCTTCAGTGCCACCAGGCCAACGACGGCCCTGCTGAAGTCGCGGTCCATGGCGAGGTCTATGGCCCACTGGGTCCGCTTCCACCACTGGTCCCGCCGGTCCGCCTCGCGCCGCTGGGCGAGCGCACGCCACGCGATCCAGGCGGCAATGACAGCAGCCAGCAGCGGCGCGAATGCCGCCGCGTACCGCAGCCAATCGGGATCGGCCGCCACTGCCTGGGTTCCGAGCATGGCCCCACTGTAGCTTCAGCTGCCGACAATAATCAGTCACCACACCCCGGTATCCCAGTCGCAAGGGGAGGGCAGGGACAGGCACGCAGGCGTGCCCCGCAAACAGAGGGAAATAGACTTGGCCGGTGACCGAACCAACGCACTTCACCGCCGGCAACACTCCCGACGCACCGCGCAGCGACCTGCCCGATCTCCTGCAGGCACTGGCCGCGGACCTCCGCGAGGTGGGCTACACCCTCGAGGGCGTGGCGGACCTGCTGGGGGACCCGGCGTACGCTGCCCTCAGCCGGGACCAGCTCATCCCGGCACTGATCGCGACGGAAGCAGCAGCCGCCGGCGAGCCGCGCACCGCGGCCCTGGCCGCCGTCGTGCGTTTCTGGCTCCTTGCCGTTCCGCAGGAAACGGCGGTGCTCGACGGCGCGCTGCCGCGGACCCGCGCCGAAGGCCTCGTGGCGCTGGGGCTGGCGAAAGCCGCGGGCACCGAGGTGGCCGCCGAAGCGGACCTGCGCCCCTACGGCTGGGACTCGGGCGACGGCGGCGCTGAAATCTGGGTAGCCAGCGACCTCGCCGCGCACCAGCGGCCCGGCGTCCTCAGGCACGACCACGTCCTGGGCATCGGGCAGGCGTCCACCACCCTGGTCCAGTCCACCATCCGCCGGCCGGCCGGAAGGGCGCTGGACCTGGGCACCGGCTGCGGCATCCAGACCTTCCATCTGCTGCAGCACAGCGGCCACGTCACCGCCACTGACATCTCCGAGCGCGCCCTCGCCTTCACGCGCTTCAACCTCCTGCTCAATGCCCGGGCCCTGGACATCGATCCGGCCCGGCCGGACGAGCGCGTGAGCCTGCGCCTCGGATCACTCCTCGAGCCCGTTGCCGGCGAGGCTTTTGACCTCGTCGTGTCCAATCCGCCTTTCGTCATCACGCCGCGCACCGCGGGCGAAGCGCCGGCCGACCAGTTCACCTACCGCGACGGCGGCCTGCCGGGCGACGACATCGTCGCGACGCTCATCCGCTCCCTGCCTGATGTGCTTGCCCCGGGCGGAACAGCCCAGCTTTTGGGCAACTGGGAAATCCCGGCGGGCTCGGACTGGGATGAGCGGCCGCAAAGCTGGGCCGGTCCGGCCACGGACGCGTGGTTCATCCAGCGCGAACAGGTGGGTCCCGAGCAGTACGCCGAGACCTGGCTGCAGGATGCCTCCGAAAGCCGGGACCGCCGGCACTACCAGGAGGCCTACGCCGCGTATCTGGCGGACTTCGCGTCGCGGAATGTCGCGGGGATCGGCTTCGGCATGATCTTCCTGCGCCGGCCAGCCGGTGCGCGGCGGATCCACCGCTTCGAGGAGATCACCTACCCGATCGAACAGCCGGTCGGGCCGCATCTGGGGGCAGCGGTCGAAAGGGCCGACTGGTTGGCGGACCACGACGTGTCCGCGGCCCACCTGCTCGTTGCCGAGGACGTCACCGAGGAGCGCCACCAGCGCCCCGGCGCAGAACATCCCGGCGTCATCCTGCTGCGCCAGGGAGCCGGCCTCCGCCGCACCAACCTGCTCAGCACCGAACTGGCGGGCTTTGTTTCCGCGTGCGACGGCGACCTGACCGCCGGTCAGATCATCGGCGCCCTTGAGGCGCTGCTCGGCGGGACGGAGGAGTTCGACGGCGACGCCTTCCGGGCCGGTCTGCTCACCGAGGTGACCAATCTGGTCCGGGACGGATTCCTGCTCCCGGCCGACAAGGACTGACAGCCCGACCACAGCGCGAACGTACAGTTGTGGCCCCAAATCGCAGCGGACCCGGGGCCACAACTGTACGTTCGCGCGGGCAGAGGGGCGCGCGGCAGGTCCGTCAGTTAACCAGGGCGCGGTCCATCCCGGGAGCGGGGACGTCCATGGTGAAGCCGCACATGCAGCGGTAGGTCACGGCGTCAGCTGCACCCACGGCCTTGACGGAGCGGATCAGGCGCTGGCCGTCCACCCGGATGGCCATTTCCAGGGAGAACTCCTGATCGAGGCGCTTCATCGGCCGCCGGCAGTGCCGCGGGGTGCCGGTTGCCGCCGGCAGGGAGCCGTCGGTGGCCGTGCCGGCGTCCTGGCCCGCGCCCCTGTCTTCAAGGGCGGGCCGGCCCGCAGTCAACAATGCGTCTTCGTCGAGGGTAATCATGGCGGTCCTTTGGGCTTCTCACGGGGCTGCCAACACTGGCGGCCCCGCCGCGAACTGCTTGCGGGAGGTCTGTTTACGCATGTAAGCAAAGCATGCTTAGTATTTCCGGGGCAAGCCGGCAGGCCGGGAAGTTTGGATATCAAGCATTTCTTTCAGAGCCTCCTGAGGCTGCGTAGACTGAAGGAGTGAGTACTGACAGGCCGTCTGCGGGACCGGCGGAAAACCCGCCGGCGGACGCCGCGCCGCGCCGGAAAAACCGGCCGGAAAAGAAGGTGGAAATCACCGACCCCAAGGCGATCCGGGCCCTGGCGCACGCCGCCCGCCTCGAGGTCATCTCCGAGCTGTACTCCACGCAGTCCAGCCGCACGGCAACAGAACTGGCCCAGCAGACCGGGCTCACCCCGAGCGCGATGAGCTACCACCTGCGGGCACTGCAGAAGTGGGGCATCGTGGTCCCGGCCGAAGCGTCGGCCGACGCCCGCGAACGCCGCTGGAAGGCCGCGGGCACCGACTTTGCGATCAATTCGGGCGGGGCGGTGGCGGGCCCGGACTTTGCGGTGATCGACCTCGAACTGGATGCGTTCCGCCGCCGCGCCAGCGCCTACGCCCGGGCTCGGGACGAACAGCGCCAACGCGGTGAGTCCGGGGAGCCGGCGTCGGCGGTCCTGCTCGCCAGCAACCTCCTCTACCTGACGGCCGAGCAGCGCAGCGAACTGACGGAAAGGGTTTTTGACCTGCTCCGGGATTACGAACTTGAGGATCCCAGCCGCATTCCGCCGGGTGCCGAGCGGATCGCCACCATGTGGTCCATGATTCCGGACGACCGCACCCTGCCCGGCGCCCCGGGCGGCCGCGAGGGCACCTGACCGGCGCCGGTGGCGGGCCTGTTCCGGCGCGCGGGGACCCCGCCGGGCGGCCGGCAGTCCCGGCCGTGACGGGGGCCACCGTTTTCCACATGACAGCGCAGAATTCTGCAAAATATGGTGAACTAGGCCAATATGGGCTGATCTGCCCGAGCAACCTTTTTCTGTAGGAGCGCTGTGCCAAGCAAGGCCAAAACCGGCAAGAAACTCGTGATCGTGGAGTCTCCGGCCAAGAGCAAGACCATCGCCAAGTACCTGGGCGAGGGCTTCATTGTCGAGGCCTCCATCGGTCACATCCGCGACCTGCCGCAGCCGTCCGAGCTCCCCGCGGACCTGAAGAAGACCTCCCTGGGCAAGTTCGCCGTCGACGTCGAAAACGACTTCAAGCCCTACTACGTCGTCTCCCCGGACAAGAAGAAAAAGGTGGCCGAGCTCAAGGCCCAGCTCAAAGACGCCGACGCGCTCTATCTCGCGACCGATGGGGACCGCGAGGGCGAAGCCATCGCGTGGCACCTCCTGGAGGTCCTGAAGCCCAAGGTCCCCGTGTACCGGATGACCTTCGGCGAAATCACCAAGGAAGCCATCCACCGTGCCATGGACAACCTGCGCGACGTCGATGCCGCCCTGGTGGACGCCCAGGAGACTCGGCGCATCCTGGACCGCCTCTACGGCTACGAGATTTCCCCGGTGCTGTGGCGCAAGGTGGCGCGCGGCCTGTCCGCCGGCCGTGTGCAGTCCGTGGTCACGCGCATGGTGGTGGACCGCGAGCGGGAGCGCATGGCGTTCAAGGCTGCGTCCTATTGGGACCTGACCGGCCAGTTCGGTGCCGACGCCGGTTCGTTCAAGGCCAAGCTCGCCGCCGTTGACGGCGCCAAGGTCGCCACCGGCCGGGACTTTAACGACGACGGCGAACTCACCTCGCGCAACGTCGCGCACCTTAACGAGGAACTCGCCACCTCGCTGGCATCTGCCTTGCAGGACGCTGACTTCCGCGTCCGCTCGGTGGACACCAAGCCGTACACCCGCCGCCCGGCAGCGCCCTTCACCACCTCCACGCTGCAGCAGGAGGCCGGCCGCAAGCTGCGGTTCTCGTCCAAGAGCACCATGCAGATCGCCCAGCGGCTGTATGAAAACGGCTACATCACCTATATGCGTACTGACTCCTCGGCACTGAGCGACGAGGCCGTCACGGCTGCCCGCCGCCAGGCTGCCGAGCTGTACGGCCCCGAGTACGTTCCGCAGTCGCCCCGCGTCTACACCAGCAAGGCCGCCAACGCGCAGGAGGCCCACGAGGCCATCCGTCCCGCCGGTGACTCCTTCCGCACCCCGGCGCAGGTTGCCCAGCAGCTCAGCGGCGACGAATTCCGGCTGTACGAACTCATCTGGAAGCGCACCGTCGCCTCGCAGATGGGCGACGCCAAGGGCTCCACCGCCACCATCCGCCTGGGCGCGGTGGCCTCCGACGGCCGCGACGCCGAGTTCTCAGCTTCCGGCACGGTCATCACGTTTCCAGGCTTCCTGGCCGCCTACGAGGAAGGCAAGGACGAAAGCCGCGGCGACGACGACTCCGACGAGGGCCGCCGCCTGCCGAACGTCGCCAAGGGTGACGGGCTGACAGCTTCCGAGATCATCGCCGTCGGACACGAGACTTCGCCGCCGCCGCGCTACACGGAAGCTTCGCTGACCGCCGAGCTGGAAAAGAAGGGCATCGGCCGCCCGTCCACCTACGCGTCCACGATCTCCACCATCCAGGACCGCGGTTATGTGCGGAAGCAGGGCTCGGCCCTGGTGCCGAGCTGGATCGCCTTCTCCGTGGTGCGGCTCCTCGAGCAGCATTTCACGGACTATGTGGACTACGAGTTCACGGCCGACATGGAAGGCGACCTGGACAAGATCGCCAACGGCCAGGCCGTGGGGGCCGCCTGGCTCAAGCACTTCTACTACGGTGAAGACGCCGATCCCGGCCTGCTGAGCATCGTGAACAACCTGGGCGAGATCGATGCCCGCGAGATCAACTCCGTGCCCATCGCGGACGGCATCACGCTGCGTGTCGGCAAGTTCGGTCCGTACCTGGAGAGCTCGCTGCCCACGGTGGATCCGAAGACCGGCGAAGTGGTGGAGTCCGCCCGCGCCAACGTCCCGGAGGACCTGGCCCCGGATGAGCTCACCGCCGCGAAGGCCGTGGAGCTCATGGAAACCGCGGCTCCGGAGGAACGTGTCCTCGGCGTCGATCCGCACACCGGACACACTGTTGTTGCCAAGAACGGCCGGTACGGCGCCTACGTCACCGAGGTCATCCCGGAGATGACCGAGGAGCAGCTGGCCAACCTGCCGGTGGAGTACTACAAGAACGGCAAGCCCAAGCCGCCGAAGAAGCCGGTCAAGGCCAAGCCGCGCACCGGTTCGCTGTTCAAGTCCATGACCGTGGAATCTGTCACCCTGGACGAGGCGCTGCAGCTCATGAGCCTGCCCCGCGTCCTCGGTGAGGATGCCGAGGGCAACCCGATCACAGTGCAGAACGGCCGCTTCGGCCCGTACCTGAAGAAGGGCACGGACTCGCGGTCCATCGGCTCGGAAGAGGAAATCTTCACCATCACGCTGGAGCAGGCGCTGGAGATCTACTCCCAGCCCAAGCAGCGCGGTGCCCGCGCCGCGGTGCCGCCGCTGGCCGAATTCGGTCCGGACCCGGTGTCGGAGAAGAACATCGTGGTGAAGGAGGGCCGCTTCGGTCCGTACATCACCGACGGCATCACCAACATCACCGTGCCCCGCAGCACCTCGCTGGAGGAGCTGACCCGGGAACGCGCCGTCGAGCTTCTCGCCGAAAAGCGGGCCAAGGGCCCGGTCAAGCGCACCACCACGCGCAAGGCCCCGGCCAAGAAGGCTGCTGCGAAGAAGTAGCGCCCGCCGGTTGGGCCTGCCGAAACCGGCCTGGTTTCGGCAGGCTCAACCGACGCTTCAGCAAGGTCATGGAATTGCGTCGTGCCCTGCGACGTGGTCGAGTAGATGCATGACTGAACAGCCGGAACCCGCAGACATCACGCCGCTGAACGACCTTGAGGAGAAGCTGGCCCGGGGCGGCGAGCCGGACGCCGATCCGGTGGACGTCATCCTGTCGTTCCTCAACAACGAGGTCTACATCATCAGTTCCGACGCGCTCGAGGGCGAGGACTCAAACGTTGAGCCGCTGGTGCTGGGCAACGCCGACGGCCAGCCGGTCCTTGCCGTGTTCTCCCACCCCAGCCGGGTGGACGCGCAGTACCTGGAGGCCGCCCCGAACGTGTTGGGCACCCAGGGCGCGGCGATCATCGCCAACATCGGCGATGAGCTGGGAATGGTCATCAACCCCGGCGCTGCCTACGGTTTCGAGATCAACCCCGAGGGCATCGCCAACATCAAGCGCGACTTCAAACGCGCCGATGAAGTGGACCCCAACCCCGCCGGCCTCGAAGGCGAGTAAACCCCGGGCGGCCTCCGCAAACCAAAGCCCGCAATGTAAGCGACTGGTTGCGTCCGCTGCGCCGGCGGGGGGAATAATGGCAGGATGCGGCTAGGCGTCCTCGACATCGGTTCAAACACTGTCCACCTCCTGCTGGTGGATGCCCACCCCGGCGCACGGCCTGTGCCTTTCGCCTCGCACAAGCGCCCCCTCTCGCTGGTGCAGTACCTCGACGCGGACGGCAACATCACCGACGCCGGCCAGCACGAGCTCACGGAGTTCGTGCTCGAGGCCTGGGAGTTCGCGGCGCGGCACAAGGCCGACGACCTGCTGGCCTTCTGTACCTCGGCCATCCGCGAGGCCACCAACGGGCCCGCGGTGCTGGCACGGGTGAAGCACGAAACCACCGTGACCCTGCAGGAGCTCACCGGCAGCGAGGAAGCGTCCATGACGTTCTTCGCCGTCCGCCGCTGGTACGGCTGGGGCGCCGGCACCGTGCTGAACTTCGACATCGGCGGCGGTTCCTTCGAAATGGCGCTGGGGCAGGATGAGCTGCCGGAACTGGCAACCTCCGTGCCCCTGGGCGCGAGCAGGCTGACCCGGGACTGGCTGCACGAGGATCCGCCGTCCGCGAAGAGCGTCAAGGAACTCCGCCGGTACATCCGGACCACCCTCAAACCGGTGGTCCGCAGCTTCAACGAGGTGGGCAGGGCGAACGTGGTGGCCGGCACCTCCAAGACCTTCCGCTCCTTGGCACGCATCGCCGGGGCAGCCCCCAGTGCCGCCGGACCGTACGTGAAGCGCGACCTCAACCGCACGGACCTTGGCCTCTGGGCCCAGCGGATTTCCGCCATGAAGTCCGAGGACCGGCTGCACCTGCCGGGCGTCTCCGAAGCCCGGGCCAACCAGCTCCTCGCCGGTGCACTGGTGGCTGAAGCGGCGCTGGAGCTCTTTGAGTACAAGAAGATCAAGATCTGCCCGTGGGCGCTGCGCGAGGGCCTCATCCTCCGGCGGCTCGACCAGCTGGTCTTTGACGGCCCGCTGGAACCTGCACCGCATGTGGGCGTCCCGCAGGTCTCGGCGCTGCCCGCCCTGTAGGCTGCCCTCCAAGGCCGCGCTTTTGGGCAGCCTTCTTAACTGCGGCCCGTCGTCTTAAACGAGTAGCGCCGGCCGGTTACGCAGAAGAAGCTGGGGGGAACACTTCTGCAACCGACCGGCGCCCTGCCGGTCCCGAAGGACCGGCTCCATCACTCGCACCTGTGAGGCGTCTACGACTCTAGCGAGGAAGTTTGGGTGTTCTGGGGGATTTACCTGAATACAGGCTGGGAATCTTTCTGCAGCCGCGATGGGCGTTTAAAAAGAATGACACCGACGGCCTGCTGCAGAAAAATGGGCAAAACCGCTGCAGACCGTCGGTGCCTGACAAGCATCCCCATGCTTGCTTCATCACTCGCACCCTCAATGAGGTAATACCTAAGTTAGGCGCCGAAGGTGTGTGAATGCTTCGACCAACATGTGAGCTTCCTGTGAATGGCAACGGTCTGCATCCGGAGCGCTGAACTGCAATGATGGAGCAATGAGCAACCGAATCGCATTCCTTGGCTGTGGATCAATGAACGAGGCCATCCTGGGCGGCCTGCTGGAAGGCGGCACGGACCCCATGGAGATCGTGGCCACCGTGCGCCGCGCGGAGCGGGCTGCGGAGCTGGCCGAACGGCACGCCGGCATCACGGCCATCGCGGGCAGCGAAGAACCCGACAACAACAAGCAGGCGGCGAAGGGTGCTGGCATCGTGATTCTCGGCGTTAAGCCCGTCGGCATCGCCGAGCTGGCCCGGGAAGTCAGCGGCTCACTTGCCCCGGATACGATCGTCATCAGCGTTGCTGCGGCCGTTTCCATCGCCCAACTCGAAGCTGCCCTGCCCGCGGGCCAGCCGGTGATCCGGACGATGCCCAACACCCCGGCGAAGCTGGGCCGCGGAGTCGTCTCGGTGTCTGCCGGCACCAACTGCTCGCCGGAGCAGCTCCAGCGGGCGAAAGACATTCTCGGCGCGGTGGGGACCGTCGTCGAAATCCCCGAGGAGCAGGTGGATGCCCTCAGTGCCATCAGCGGTTCCGGTCCCGCCTATGCGTTCTATTTGGCCGAGGCCATGGCCGCCGCCGGCGTCGAACTCGGCCTGGACGAGGAGCTGGCGCTCCTGCTGGCGCGCGAAACCGTGGCCGGAGCCGGCCTCATGCTGGCAGAGCCCGGCGCCGAACCGTCCGCGCTGCGCAAAGCGGTGACGAGCCCCAACGGGACCACCGAGCGCGCCATCGCCACGTTCGATGACCGCGGCATGCCGGCCATCATCGCCGCGGGCGCACGCGCTGCCGCCGACCGCGCCGCCGAGATCACCAAGCAGCTCGGCTAACCCCCAGGGAACCCTGGGGGCGTGCGCCCGCCGCCACACCACCTTCCCACCGGCGCATCGGAGTTTTTGTCCAGATACCGCGGGTTAAAGCCCCTTTAGAGGCCGATATCTGGACAAAAACTTCCGACGGCGGGCGGTGCGTTAGGTACGACGGCGGGCGGTGCGTTAGGTACGACGGCGGGCGGTGCGTTACGGACGACGGCGGGTCACGCCGTCGTGGGGCTTTACTGACCCGTTACGGCCGGGCGGCGAACCGTTCCAGCAGGTCCACGTGGCCGGAGACGATCAGCATGTCGCGGGCGGACACCTTGGTCTCGGGCCGGGCGTAGGTGAAGTCCTCGCCCGGGGATTTCACGCCCACGATGGTCACGCCGTACTTGGAACGCACCTTGGACTCGTCCAGCGTGAAACCGACTGTTTCACGCGGCGGATACATCTTGACGATGGCGAAGTCGTCGTCGAACTCGATGAAGTCCAGCATGCGCCCGGAGACCAGGTGCGCGGCGCGGACGCCGGCGTCGGCCTCGGGGTAGATGACGTGGTTGGCGCCGATGCGGGTCAGGATCTTGCCGTGGGACGGCGTGATGGCCTTGACCCACAGGTGCTCGATGCCAAGGTCCACCAGGTTCACGGTGATCAGCACCGAGGACTCGATGGACGTGCCCACGCCCACCACGGCTGAACTGAACTCCTGCGCGCCCAGCTGCCGCAGCGCGTCGATGTTGGTGGCATCGGCCTCCACCACGTGGGTCAGGACAGGGGACCACTTCTGGACCAGGGACCTGTCGCGCTCGATGGCCAGCACCTCGCGGCCCTGCTTCACCAGCTGCTCGGCGGTGGAGGAGCCGAAGCGGCCCAGCCCTATCACCAGGACGGGTGCGTTGTGGGCGGGGCGGTTGGGGGCGCCTGAGGAATTAGCCAATGATGGGCCTCTCTTCCGGGTAGTGGTACAGCTGGCTGCGCTGGCGCAGGGCCAGGCCGGCGGCCAGCGTGACGGTGCCGACGCGGCCGGCGAACATCAGGACGGCCAGCACGTACACGCCCTCCGGCGGCAGCTCGGCGCTGAGGTTGGTGCTGAGGCCGACGGTGGCGAACGCCGAGATGGTTTCGAACAGCACCCGGTCCAGGGAGGCTCCGCTGATGTGCAGGAGCAGGAAGGCGGATGCGGACACCCAGGTGGCGCCGGCGACGATCACCGAGATGGCCACGCGCATGGTGCCCTCGGGGATGGTGCGGCCGTAGACCTTGACGTCGGCGTCGCCGCGGGCCTCGGCGATGATGGCCAGGAACATGACGGCGATGGTGGTGACCTTGATGCCGCCTGCCGTTGAGGCAGAGCCGCCGCCGGCGAACATCAGGGCGTCCGTGAGCAGTTTGGTGGTGGACTCCATCTGGTTCTGGTCCACCAGGTTGAAGCCGCCCGAACGCGTCATGACCGAGGCGAAGAGCGAGTGCGTGATCTTGTCGCCGAGGCTCATGGAGCCGATGGTGCGGGTGTTGTCCCACTCCATGAGCGCCCACAGCACGGTGCCGGCCGCGAGCAGGATGAACGAGACCTGGATGGTGAGCTTGGTGTGCAGGTTCCACTTTTTCCAGTTCAGCCCGTTTTGCTGCAGCACCATGACCACGGGGAAGCCCAGGCTGCCTAGGAAGACGCCGAGCATCAGCGGAATGAGGATCCAGAGGTCTGTTTCGTATGGGACGATGCCGTCCGAGTGCGGGGTGAAACCCGCGTTGTTGAAGGACGAGATCGAGTAGAAGACGCCGTGCCAGACAGACTGCCAGAAGGGCTCGCCGAGGACCATGAAGCGCGGAATCAAGGCGATCGCCAGGGCAGCCTCGATGACCACGGACGTGGTGATGACGATCCGCAGCAGCGTACCCACCTCACCAAGCCTGCCCGCGTTGTTCATGGCTTCCTGGGCGATGAGCTTGCCCCTGACCCCAAGCTTCTTGCTCACCATGAGGGCCAGCAGCGAGGCCAGTGTCAGCGTGCCGAGGCCGCCGACGAAAATGCCGACGAGAATGATCAGCTGCCCGAAGAAGGACCAGTGCACGGCGGTGGACACCACGGTCAGGCCCGTGACGCAGACGGCCGAAACGGCGGTGAAGAGGGCCTGGTGCAGCGGGGTGAAGTCGCCGGTGGCCGAGGACGCCGGCAGCGACAGCAGGGCGGTGAAGAGGACGATGACCACCACGAAGGCGCTCAGGGCAAGCCGGGCCGGCGACGTGTTGGCAATGTCATCGATGAAGTCACGGATGCCCGTGAATATCCACAGGCCCTCACGCTCCGGCGTTGCGGGTTGCCAGCTGGCCGGGCTCTTGGACCTCGACTGGCTTTGGGTCATGTGCGGCTGTTCCTCGATTGACTCTGCTTCCTCCAGTAGTAAACCACTAAACCCCGCGCCGTGGCCGGGCCGGGGAGCAGACCGGGCTCCGGTAGCCTGTCAGTAATGACATTCCAGCCCGGACTCAGCCTCCCCGCACTGCCAACGACGGTGGTGTGGGACGCCGCCATGACGGCGTACAACTTCGGCCCGGGCCACCCCATGGCGCCCGAGCGGCTGGACCTCACCGCCCGGCTGGCCGGGAGCCTGGGCCTGCTTGACCTTGCCCACGTCACGCTGTCCGCCCCGGACGTCGCCGACGACGGCGAGCTCACCACCGTCCACAGCCCCGAGTTCGTGGCTGCGGTGCGCCAGGCCAGCGAGGACCCCGCCGCCGCGGACGGGTCCTACGGGCTGGGCACCGAGGACGATCCCGCCTTTGCCGGCATGCATGAGGCCGCGGCCCGCCTGGCCGGTGGCTCCCTCCTCGCGGCGAGCTCCATCCTGGACGGCTCCGCGCTCCGGGCCGTGAACTTCGGCGGCGGGCTGCACCACGCATCCCGGGACCGCGCCAGCGGCTTTTGCGTCTACAACGATGCCGCTTTGGCGGTCCGGAAACTGCTCGACGGCGGCGTGCAGCGGGTGGCATATATCGACGTCGACGCCCACCACGGGGACGGGACGCAGAGCATCTTCTGGGACGATCCGCGAGTGCTCACCATTTCGCTGCACGAGACCGGCATGTCGCTGTTCCCCGGCACCGGCTTCGCGAACGAGATCGGCGGCCCCGAGGCCAAGGGCAGCGCGGTGAATGTGGCACTGCCAGCGGGAACGGGGGACGCGGGCTGGTTGCGGGCCTTCCACGCCGTGGTTCCGCAGCTGGTGGGTGCCTTCGCGCCCGAGGTCATCGTCAGCCAGCACGGCTGCGACTCGCACCGGCTCGATCCGCTGACCCATCTCAACGTCAGCGTGGACGGCCAGCGCGAGGCCGCCACCGCTGTCGCCAACCTGGCCGCCCGGTACTGCGGGGACCGCTGGATCGCCACCGGCGGCGGCGGGTACCACATCACGGGTGTGGTGCCGCGCACGTGGAGCCACCTGATCGGCATCGCCGCGAACCGTCCGGTGCCGCTCCGCACGCCCGTGCCGGAGGCGTGGCGGACGTATGTGCAGGAGCGCTACGGCGTGGACACGCCCGAGAGCATGGGCGACGACGCCGACGTCTGGTGGCGCTCCTGGGAGGTGGGCTTCGATCCCAACGACGACATCGACCGGACCGTGATGGCCACGCGTAAGGAAGTCTTCCCGCTGTACGGCCTGGACCCCTGGTTCGATTAGTACTTCACGGGGCCAACCAGCGGCGAAATAGTAGATGCCATTCGGCGTATATGTCGCTAGGGTGGGTCTCATGGTGACAGACGACGTATTTGCCGTCATTGCTGAGGCAACGCGGCGCGACATTCTCGTGTCTCTCCAGTCGGGGGACAAAGCTGTGGGGGAGCTGGTCGAGGAGCTCGCCGCCAGCCAGCCCACCATCTCCAAGCACCTCAAGGTGCTGCGCGAAGCAGACCTGGTCAGCATGCGCGCGCAGGGCCAGAAGCGCTACTACGCGCTCAATCCCAAGCCGCTTGCCGGCGTCGCAAACTGGCTGGAGACGTTCGACGTCGGACGCGCGGCTTCCGCCGGAGCATCACCGGACGCCGCACCCCAGCAGGCCGAGGACGCCCAGGCTGGCACTGCGCGTGCCGCAGCTTCCGCTGCAACCCAGACCGGAATCCCCGGGCCGGCCGCGGCCGGCCAGGCCGCGGACGTGCCGGACGCGTTCGCCGCAGCGGGTACCCAGGCTGCTGCGGCGCACACCGGCAACGCGGCGGACGACGCCACCCATGCACCCGGGCGGCCGGCGAGCGGCCAGCTGAGTCCCGCCGTCGTGGTTCCCGGCGGACAGGTGCCCGGCAGCGCCGGCCAGGACGATACCGTCCCGCAGCAGATCGGCCGCACCGTGGGCCGCGCCGCGACGAAGGCCGCGGACCTGCTGGCGAACCTGCCCAAGTTCGGCCGCAAAAAGTAACCGCACCCAAGTAAGTAGCAGCTGAGGGCGTTCTGAACGCTCAGAACGCCCTCAACTGCTACCTGGTTGGGCCGGGAGGCTACTTGCCGAGGATCCGCACGTGGTCCGGGGTCAGCTCGGAGATCTTGCCGACGCCCAGCAGCGCCATAGTGCGGGCCATGTCCTTTTCGAGGATCTGCAGCACACGGTTGACGCCGGCCCGGCCGCCGGCCATGAGCCCGTACAGGTAGGCGCGGCCGATGAGCGTGAAGTCGGCGCCGAGGGCCAGGGCGGCGATGATGTCCGCGCCGCTCATGATGCCCGTGTCCAGCATGATCGCGGCGTTGCTGTTGTCCGCCTTGAGCGCCGTGGAGACCTCCGGGAGCAGGTGGAAGGGGATCGGGGCGCGGTCCAGCTGGCGGCCGCCGTGGTTGGAGAGCACGATGCCGTCGGCGCCGTGGTCCACCACCTTGCGGGCGTCGTCCACGGTCTGGATGCCCTTGACCACGAGCTTGCCCTTCCAGGTTTCGCGCAGCCAGTCCAGGTCCTCGAAGGTAAGGGTGGGGTCGAACATCGAGTTGATGAGGTCGGCCACCGTGCCCGTGTACCGCGAGAGCGAGGCGAAGGTCAGCGGCTCGTGGGTGAGGAAGTTGAACCACCAGGCCGGGCGGTAGGACGCATCCAGGACGGTCTTCAGCGTGAGCGCCGGCGGGATGGTCATGCCGTTGCGGACATCGCGCAGCCGCGCGCCGGCGACGGCGGTGTCCACGGTAACCATGAGGGTGTCGTTCCCGGCATTCGCTGCCCGCTCGATAAGTTCGAGGGAGCGGTCCCGGTCCGTCCACAGGTACAGCTGGAACCAGTTCCGGCCGTTCGGTGCCGCCGCGGCCACGTCCTCGATGGAGGCCGTGCCCATGGTGGAGAGCGTGTAGGGAATGCCGGCGGCCTCGGCGGCCTGCGAGCCGGCGTATTCGCCCTCGGACTGCATCATCCGGGTGAAGCCGGTGGGCGCGATGCCCACGGGAAGCCGCGAGGACTTGCCCAGGATGTCGGTGCTCAGGTCGATGCTGGACACGTTCCGCAGGATGCCGGGGCGGAACTCGATGTCCAGGAACGCCTCGCGGGCGCGGCGCAGGGTGATCTCGGACTCCGCCGCGCCGTCGGTGTAGTCAAAGGGGGCCTGCGGGGTGCGGCGCTTGGCGATGTCGCGCAGTTCCCAGACGGTGCTGGCGCGCTTGAGCCGGGCTTCCTTGCTGAACTCGGGCTTCTTGAACTGCATGAGCGGGGCGAGGTCCGAGTACTTCGGGATGCGGCGCTTCAGTGCGGCCGGAACGGCCGCGGCTGCCGCGGCGACGCCGGTGGCGGGCTGCGTGGCCGGAATGTCCGTCGCGTCCGGGGCCGGGGCGGTCTCGGGGTTGCTCGGCTGGATGGTGTGGGTCATGGCTTTCCTCCCTGGGCGTGCCGGGAGATGCTGGACTGGAGCCTCCCCGCTGTGGTCTAACCACACTCTAGGGCATGTGGTCCAACCACATCAAGTACCATGGGCTCATGCGTACGCACCAACTTGTCCTGCGGTGGATCGAGGACCAGCTCTCCGGTGGCCAGCTCGCCGTCGGAGGCCGGCTCCCCGCCGAGCGGACCCTGGCCGAGCAGCTCGGCGTCTCCCGCACCTCCGTCCGCGAGGCCATCCGCATCCTCGAGGCCATGGGCGTGGTCCGGGCGGGCGTGGGTTCCGGCCCCGAGGCGGGGACGGTGGTGATCTCGGATCCGACGGCGGCACTCGGCTCCGCGCTGCGGCTGCACGTGGCCACGCAGCACCTGCCGGTGGAGGACGTGGTGGAAACGCGCGTGCTGCTCGAGTCCTGGGCAGCCGCCCGCGCCAGGCCGGATGCCCCCGAACTTAACCTCGCCGGGGCCCTGCTCGACGACATGGACGAGGGCCACGCCGTCGATGACTTCCTCGCCCTGGACGTCCGCTTCCACCTGGCCCTGGCGGACGCGGCCGGCAACGCCGTGGTCAGCGCCATGATGGGGTCACTGCGGGAGGCCATCCAGGGCTACGCAGGGCAGCTGACCGCAAACCTGCCGGACTGGGATGCCACCGCGTCCCGGCTCCGGGCGGAACACCGGGAAATTTTGGCGGCCATCCGGAAGGACGACGGCGGCCGGGCGGCCGAGCTCGTTGCCGCCCACATCCGGGGGTACTACAAAGAAGCCGGGCTGGGCCCGAAGGATTCGGACCAAGCCCGGCCGTAGCTGACCTCTCGTGGTTGGAGTTTTTGTCCAGATAATGGCCGCAAAAGGGGCTTTAACTCGCGATATCTGGACAAAAACTCCAAAGGAGGGAGGGTTAGCGGACCTCGACCTCAAGTGCCTGGAAATCGTCGGCCGCGTGCCGGCCCACCAGCAGGCGGAAGAAGCCGCGCTCAACCTGCCAGCCGCCGTCGTAATGGCCAAAGGCGCGCGCCGGGATCCTGACCTCAACCGTGTCCGTGCCGCCCGCTGCCAGATGCGTCCCGGCGTATCCGGCCAGCCAGCGGACGGGCCGCTCCACCGCGGAATCCTCGCGGGACAGGTACACCTGGACCACTTCGCGGCCGGTGCGGGTGCCGGTGTTTCGGACGGGGACATGCACCACGATGTCCTGGCCGGCGGGAACGGACTGCGGCGCGTGCGCGGTGCCGAGCTCGAACGTCGTGTAGCCCAGCCCGAAACCGAACGGCAACAGCGGGGCGGCGCCACCGACGGCCTGCTGCCTGAGCCAGGCGCGGTAGCCGACGTGGATGCCCTCGCTGTAGGCCACCTTGCCGTCAACGGGCGTGGTGTTCAGTACGGGCACGTCCGCCAGTGCCGCCGGCCAGGTGGTGGGCAGCCGGCCGCCCGGTTCCTCCTTGCCGAGCAGGATGTCCGCCACGGCGGTGCCGAATTCCTGGCCGCCGAACCAGCCCAGCAGCACCGAACTGACCTTGTCCAGCCACGGCATCAGCACGGGTGAGCCGGAGTTGACCGCCACCACGGTGCGCGGGTTGACCGCGGCCACGGCCTCAACGAGCTCGTTCTGGAGGCCGGGAAGGTCCAGGTCCTTGCGGTCGAAGCCCTCTGATTCGATCGCGGCATTGGTGCCCACCACGACGACGGCGACGTCGGCTGTCCGGGCAGCCTCGACGGCCGCCCGGATCTCGGCCTGGGGGTCGGCGACGATGGCTTCCTCGCCGAGCAGGATGGCTGTCAGCGGGATCTCCTGCTGCGGCGGCAGCTGGTACAGGGCGTCGATGGCGAACCGCTGGCCGGCCGCGGCCTCGAAGGCGTGGATGGTCTGGGGCGGGTCGAACAGGGCGGCGCCCAGGACATCGGTATCGTCTTCCAGTTCGCCGTTGAAGACCCCGGTGCCGTCGATGGAGACGGCGATGTGGCCAACCGTTCCCACGCCGAGGTGGCGGATGCCGGCGGTTTCTGCCGTCCACTCGGTCTGCATGCGGATGGCCGCCGTGCCTGCCGGGATGCCGACACCGAACCAGATCAGGTGCGAAGCCAGCCGGTCCTCACCGGAGATTTCCGTGCCGTCGGCGGCCAGGAAGGTGACGCGCATGCCGGGCACGCCGCTGACCGGGTTGTGCAGTGCCCTGCGGGCGAAGGGCTGCAGCCCCTCGGCCACCTTGGCGCCGCGGGCGTAGGTGACGGTGACGTCGTCGGGCAGTGCCTTGCGCAGGCCCTCCAGCGGCGAAACGGTGTACCTGGGCATGACAGTGGCGCTGCCGCCGCCCTGCGTGCGTGCCTCCTCGGCGTTGTGGCCGATGACCGCGACGCTGCCGAGTGCCTTGGTGTCGAGCGGGAGGAGGCTGCCCTCGTTGCGGACCAGCACAGCTCCCCGGACTGCTACCTCGCGGGCCATCTGGGCGCCGTCGAGTTCTGTGGGGAAGGCGGTGGCCGGCTCGAAGCCTTCGAGCGTGCCGACCCTGGCGGCGAGGCGCAGGATGCGGGTGACCTTTTCCAGGATCGCGTTCGCGGCTGACACGGCCGTCCTCGACGGCGGCGAGCAGCTTGGCGCCCCAGTGGCCCACCGGGCCGGGCATCTCCAGGTCCTGGTGGGCGTTCGCGGCTTCCACCGAGCGGACGCCGGTCCAGTCCGAGACCACGACGCCGTCGAAGCCCCATTCGGTGGACAGCGGGGTTTCCAGCAGGTTGTGCTCGCTGGCCGTGGTGCCGTTGATGGAGTTGTAGGAGCTCATGACCAGCCAGGCGCGGGCCTCGGTGATGGCGTCCTCGAAGGCGGCCAGGTAGAGCTCGCGCAGTGGCCGTTCATCGACGACGGAGTCTGAGGTGAAGCGGTCGGTCTCGGCCTCGTTGGCAATGTAGTGCTTCGGGGTGGCGCCCACGCCCATGGACTGCACCCCGGAGACGTAGCCCGCGGCCAGGGTAGCGGTGAGGCGCGGGTCCTCGCTCATGCATTCGAAGTGGCGGCCGCCCAGCGGGGAGCGGTGCAGGTTGATCGTGGGGCCGAGGACGGCGTGGACGCCCTTGCGGCGCGCCTCCTGGCCCAGCACCTGGCCGTAGCGGCGGGCGACGTCCACGCTCCAGGTGGCGGACAGGGCGGACGACGACGGCAGGGAGACGGAGTCGTGCCGCTCGTCGAAGTCTTCGCCCCGGACGCCGGCAGGACCGTCGGACAGCACAATCCGGCTCAGCCCGATTTCCGGCAGGACATGGGTGGACCAGACATCGGCGCCGGTGAGCAGCCCGACCTGCCGCTCCAGGCTCAGGCTCCCGGCCAGTTCGCGCAGGCGCGCCTCGGCGTCATCCGGCAGCCCGGCGTCCACCTGGGCGGTCTTGTGGGCGGAGAGGGTGGGGTTCATTTACTTGACTCCTTTGATGCGGGCGCCTCATTGCGTGCGGAAAAAGCCTAGTCGCAAAAATCTAGTGTGACTAGGTTTTGGTCAAAATTAACTGGCCTCCCGGCGGCCGGAGCCGTGAAATAAACTGGCGCAATGTCTCCCACCAAGCCCCGCGGGCAGTACGCCAAAGGCGCCGAACGCCGCGAGCAGATCATCCAGACCGCCACCGACGTCTTTGCTACCGAAGGCTTCGAGGGGACGGCCCTCAAGCGCGTGGCTGAGCTTGTCGGGGTCAAGGAAGCCACGCTCTTCCACTACTTCAGCGGCAAGCAGGAACTGCTGACGGCGGTGCTTGCCGAGCGTGACCGGCGCAGCAGGGAAATCGGCGGGCTGGCCGAGTTTGGCCTGCCGGTTCTGGCGAGCGTGGCGGAGCGGAACAAGAACGAGCCCGGCCTGACCACGCTCTACGCTGTGGCGTCGGCGACGGCCAATGACCCCGGGCACGCCTCGCACGGCTACTTCCAGGACAGATACTCCCAGCTTGTCGAGGAGCTGGCGCTCGATATCGGCCGGCGCCAGGAGGCGGGGGAGGTGCGGTCCGACGTCGCTGCGGAGTCACTCGCCCGGCTGGTCATTGCTGCGTTCGACGGACTCCAGCTGCAGTGGCTGTACGACAAGAAAGTGGACATGGCGGGCGGACTGACGGAGCTCGTCGACGTGCTCCTGGTTCCGGCCAAACCCTAAGTCGGGACGCCTCAAAAAGCCCGCCAGGCGTGGAGTTTTGTCCACTTGTCACGACTTCGGAGGCCTTGAGCGGCCATTATCTGGACAAAAACTCCATAGGTGGGTGTCCAGAGGGGGTGGCTAGTTCGCCGCGGGGCCCGTGCTTCCCCGGATCTCCAGGCGCGGCTGGAAGTTGGTCTCCTCGTCGGGTGCCTCGGCGTTGCGGATCAGCGCGCGCAGGCTGTGCCACGCGCGTTCGCCGAGTTCCGTGATGGGAACCGCGGCCGTGGTCAGGGGCGGGGTGGTGTACCTGGCGAAGGGGATGTCGTCGAAGCCGGTGATGGAGACGTCCTCGGGAACACGGACCCCGCGTTCGTGCAGTCCGCTGAGCAGTCCCATGGCAACGAGGTCGTTGAACGCCAGCACGCCTGTAGCCCCGCTGGCCAGCACCTCATCCACCGCTTCGTGGCCGGTTTCGAAGCTCGAGCCGCCCTCGAGCATCTGGAGTTCGACGCCGGGATGTGCGGCCCGGAACTTGTCCAGGCCCGCCATGCGTGCCCGGTTGGAGGCGCTTCGGGCGGGGCCGGCGAGGAAGGCGATGCTGGTATGCCCCAGGCCCACCAGGTGTTCCGCGAGCTCCTGCACGCCCTGGCTGTAGTCCACCTCAAGGCTTGGCACTCGGGTTTCCGTGGTGCTGCGGTTGATCAGGACCATGGGCTGCAGTGACGGCGCCAGCTCCTCGAGTTCGGCATCGCCCATGCGCGGCGCGCACAGCACCAGCCCGTCGCAGCGCCGCCGCGCTTCCCCGGCGAGAATCGCCTCCTCGCTGGAGACTTCCGAGGAGTCGGCGATGAGCACCCGGTAGCCGTCCTGGGCTGCAGCCATGCTCAGCCCGCGCAGGATCGCCTGGAACGTGGGGTTGGCGAGGTCGGGCACCACGATGCCGATGGTGTCGGTCTTGCCCAGGGCCAGGCTGCGGCCCACGGGATTCGGCTGGTAATTCAGTTCCGCCGCCGCGTCCCGGACGCGCTGGGCAATGGCCGGGTCAACGGTGAAGTTGCCGTTCATGACGCGGGAGACGGTGGCATGCGAGACGCCGGCCTTGATGGCGACGTCCGCAATGCCGATCCGCCGGGTGCCGGTTCTCCTGCCCATCTGCTTCCTTCCTGTTCTCCACCGCTGCCGCGGCTTGCCGGCTCTCGCGACAGATGGTTGACGTGCTCGCCGGTGTCTTGATACAAAGCTTATAACGTTTCGAGAAAACGCTTTCTCAGGATTCTTCCTTCATGTGGGCAGGGCGTCAAGCAGCCCGCCTACTGCCTTTGGAAAGGGGCTCACCCATGGTCAATGTCGACACCGCCCAGCGGCCACAGCCTGAAACGACAACCCAGGCCACGCGGTCGCGCATCGCCCTGATCGGCACGGGCGGCCGCTCGGAAATGTACATCCGCGCCATCCTCGACCAGCACGCGGACGTGGCCGAGCTGGTGGCTCTCTCCGACGCCAATCCGGGCCGGGTGGAGTACTACCAGCGGCTCCTCCAGGAACTCGGTGCGCCGGGCCCCGCTGACTCGTTCAAACCCGGCGACCTGACCCAATACATCCGCGCCAACGCGATCGACCGGGTCATCGTCACCACCCCCGACTACACCCACGCGGACTACATCGTCGAGGCGCTGGAGGCGGGGGCCGACGTCGTGGTTGAAAAGCCGCTGACCATCGACGCGGAGGGCTGCCGCCGCATCACGGCAGCCGTGGCGGCCACCGGCCGCAACGTGGTGGTCACTTTCAACTACCGCTACTCGCCCCGGAACAGCGCGCTCAAGCATGTCATCCAGGACGGCGTGATCGGCAGGGTCACGTCCATCGACTTCAGCTGGGTCCTGGACACGGTCCACGGGGCCGACTACTTCCGCCGCTGGCACCGCGACAAGCAGAACTCCGGCGGCCTGCTCATCCACAAGGCCTCCCACCACTTCGACCTGGTGAACTGGTGGATCGACGACGTCCCCGAGCGGGTGTACGCCTCCGGCGGGCTGCGGTTCTACGGCGCCAAGAACGCCGCGGAGCGCGGTCTCGGCGCCCGGCCCGAACGTGGCACCACAGAGCGCGGCACGGTCCCGGAAGCGGAAGGAACCACCGGCGGCGGGACAACCAAAGACCCCTTCGCGCTGGACCTCCGCGAGGACGAGCGGCTGCGCGGGCTGTACTACGACAACGAGAAGTTCGACGGTTACCGCCGGGACCAGGACGTCTTCACCGAGGGCATCACCATCGAGGACAACCTCGCGCTGACAGTGGATTACGACGGCGGGCCCACACTCAGCTACTCCCTGAACGCCCACAGCCCCTGGGAGGGCTACCGGGTCGCCGTCAACGGCACCGAAGGCCGGGCCGAGCTGGAGGTGGTGGAGCGTGCCGCCGTCGTCCACAGCACCGACAAGAAAACCGTGGTGGACCCGTCCGCCACGCCCGTGGAGGAGGACGACGCCGTGCGCCGCAACGGTGAGCGCCTGGTGGTCCAGCGCCACTGGGAGCCCGCCTACGAGGTGCCCATCGTCAACGGCGAGGGCGGCCACGGCGGCGGCGACAACCTCCTGCTCTCCGACCTCTTCAACGGCCCGGGCGAGGACCCGCTGGGCCGCCCCTCCGGCTATCTGGACGGGCTGCGATCGGTGTCCGTGGGCATCGCGGGCAACCTGTCGCTGGAAACCGAACTCCCCGTCCGCATCAGTGAGCTGGACCTGGGCGTCGAACTGCGCCGCGGCCGGGCCTGAACCCAGCAGGAACAGGAAACAACACCATGAGCAGAATTCTTGTCACCGGCGGCGCCGGGCGGCTGGGCCGCAGCGTCGTCGCCGGTCTCACCGAAGCGGGCCATGAGGTGGTCTCGGCGGACCGTGACGCCGTCCCGGACGGCACGTTCCCGGCCGGCGTCGAACAGGAAACGGCGGATCTGCTGGTCCCCGGCGAGGCGCTCCGCCTCCTAAAGCGCACAGCGCCCGACGCCGTCATCCACCTCGCTGCTATCGCCGTGCCTTTCAGTGCACCCGAGGACGTTATTTTCAGCACCAACACGCGGCTCGCCTTCGCGGTGGTCAGTGCGGCCACCGAACTCCGGATCGGGAAGATCATCACGGCCAGCAGCCCCACCGTCCTGGGCTACGGCTCGCCGGCCGGCTGGCTGCCGGAGTCCTTCCCGGTGGACGAGGAAACCACGCCCCGCCCCTGGAACGCCTACGCCCTGTCCAAGCTGATTGCCGAGCAGACGGTGCAGATGTTCGCCGCAGCGCAGGGGGACCGGATCCGCTATGCGGCGTTCCGCCCGTGCTACGTCATCTCGCCGGAGGAGTGGGCGGGCGCCCCCACCCAGCAGGGGCACACGGTCCGCGAGCGGCTCGCCGACCCGTCGCTGTCCGCGCCGGCGCTCTTCAACTACGTGGATGCCCGGGACGTGGCCGACTTCCTGGACGTCCTCCTGCGGAACATGGACGCCATCCCCAACGGCGAGACCTTCTTCGTGGGCGCCGCCGATGCGCTGGCCACCGAGCCGCTGGCCACGCTTCTGCCCAGGTTCGTTCCCGGCAGCGAAGCGCGTGCAGCCGGGCTCGCCGGCAGCAGCCCCGCCTTTTCCATCGACAAAGCCAGGCGCCTGCTCGGCTGGGAACCCCGGCGCACGTGGCGCACGGAGCTTGGCCAGGCAGAACTCGTCGGCGCCACCACCGCAGCATCAGCCAGCACAGGACCAGCCACACCCGGATCACAGGAGACCAAATGAAACTCGACGGCGTGCTCTTCTTTCCCGTCACCCCCTTCGGCGCGGACGGCGCAGTGGACGTTGAGGTCCTGAAGGAACACATCGCCTCGCGCCTGGAACACCGCCCCGGCGGGGTGTTCCCGGCGTGCGGCACCGGTGAATTCCATGCCCTGAGCATCGACGAGGTGCGCACCGTGGTGACGGCCGCCGTCGAAACCGTCAACGGCCAGGTGCCGGTCATTGCCGGCGCCGGCGGCCCCCTGGGGCACGCGCTGGCCGCGGCCCGTGCCGCCGAGGAGGCGGGCGCCGACGCCCTGCTGGTCCTGCCGCCCTACCTGGTCACCGGCCCGACCGACGGCGTGGTGGCCTACATCGAGGCGGTGGCCGGCGCGAGCAGCCTGCCGGTAATCGTCTACCACCGCGGCACGGCAAAGTTCACGGCCAAGGCCATCGCGCTGCTTGCCGGCAACCCCAAGGTCATCGGCTTCAAGGACGGCATCGGCGACGTCGGCCTGGCCCAGGAGATCGTCTCCGCCGTCAAAGCCAGCGGCCGCGACGACTTCCTGCTCTTCAATGGCCTGCTGACCGCCGAACTGACCCAGGGCGCGTACCGGGGACTGGGCATCCCGCTGTATTCGTCGGCGGCCTTCGCCATGGCCCCGGACATCGCCACCGCCTACTATGACGCCTACGCGGGCGGTGATGAGGACCGCCGGCAGGCGCTGCTTGAGGGCTTCTATGCGCCGCTCGTGCGCCTGCGCGACCAGACGCCCGGCTTCGGTGTCTCCCTGATCAAGGCCGGGCTGCGCCTCAACGGCCTGGCCGTCGGACCGGTCAGGCCCCCGCTGGTTGACCCCACCGAGGACCAGCTTGTGGAGCTCAAGGCGATCCTGGCCAAGGGCCACGAGCTGGCCGGTCGCTGATGGCCAGGATCACCGGACTGCACACGCGCCTGCTTACCGTGCCCCTGCGGCGCAGCTGGGGTGCCGATGCACCGGAGAACCACATCATCGCCACCAGCCTTTTTACGGACGACGGCGGTGCGGGGCACGGTTTCTCGTGGACGCCCACCATCGGGCCGCAGGCGGTCAAGGCCCTCCTTGACCACGACATCGCCCCCTTCATTGCCGGGCTCGACGCGAACCCGGAGGTGGTCTGGGACCAGCTCTGGAAACGGCTGCATGAGGCCGGCGGCGGCGGGCTCACCACCATCGCGATGGCCGGCGTCGACCTCGCCCTCTGGGACCTGGCCGCCCGCACCGCGGGCGTGCCGGTGGCCGGGCTGCTGGGCCAGCGGCAGGAATCGGTGGAGGTCTATGGCTCTGGCGTGAACCTGCACTACTCCCTCGAGGAACTCGTGGCCCAGACCGAACGGTGGGTGGCCGCGGGGCACCAGGCCGTGAAGATCAAGGTGGGCAAGCCGGACCTCGCCGAGGACACCGAGCGTGTGGCCGCGGTCCGCTCGGTGCTTGGCCCGGACCGCCGGCTCATGGTGGACGCGAACCAGCGCTGGGACCTGCCCGCCGCGCTCCGTGCCCTGGACCTGCTGGGCCCGTTCGGCCTGGACTGGCTGGAGGAACCCCTGCGCGCCGACGACCTCTCGGCCTACCGCCGGCTGCGGAGGCAGTCGCCGGTGCCGATCGCGTTGGGCGAGAACGTCCATACCATCTACCGTTTCCGGGACTTCATCGAGGCCGAAGCTGTGGACATCATCCAGCCCAACATCATCCGGGTGGGCGGCATCACGCCGTTCCGCCGCATCGTGGAGCTGGCCCGGGCCAACAGCATCCGGGTTGCGCCGCACCTGCTGCCGGA
This sequence comes from Arthrobacter globiformis, assembly GCF_046536215.2. Lineage (GTDB taxonomy): Bacteria > Actinomycetota > Actinomycetes > Actinomycetales > Micrococcaceae > Arthrobacter > Arthrobacter globiformis_E. The sequence continues at coordinate 3,994,420 of NZ_CM143421.1, forward strand.
ACTGTCCGGACAGCTGGCCCTGACCCTTGCCGAGGCCGTCAGCGTGGAGGACGTGGAGGACGCTTCCTTCGAACAGCTCGGCATCCTGGCCGGCCCGCCGCCGGTCCGGATCCGCGACAGCCGCCTCTACGGCACCGGACTGCCGGGCCTCGGGTTCAGCTTCACTGCCGGACTCCTGCCCGAGCCGCGCGACCGCAGCTTCGACCTGCCGGCGGACCCGGCGTTCCGGCTCTCGTAGGTGCCCCTCACCCCAACTAGGTAGCAGCACAGGGCGTTCCCAGGTCTGGAAACGCCCTGTGCTGCTACCTAGTTGGGTCAGCTACAGCTGGAGGGTCACCGGCCGGGGGAGTCCGTTGACGTCCGACGCCGGCCACTTTGGGTCGTGCGTCAGGACGCGGGTTCCTGCCGCCGTCAGCTGCACGGTGTCCTCGATCTTGACGCCGGGGCCGGACGGATTCCAGGTAAAGGTCTGGTTGGGCACCACGACGTCATGCGTCGCGGCGGTGGCGCGCGGGTCGCGGCCCGCGTAGCCGGCGGGTCCGCCCTGGTGGTGCAGCGTCCACTGGTCGGCGCCGAAACCATGCCGGGCGTACGCGGCCCGGATCTCGGCGAAGATGCCGCCGAGCCTGGCGCCCGGAACCGTGGCGTCGAAAATGTCCGCCTCGACCGCGGCGATGCGTTCCTCGGCGTCCCGCTCCTCCGGCGTCCCGCCGTCGAACCGCACCCACCTGGTCAGATTGGCCACCAGGCCGTGCCGCCGGGCGCAGACCACGGCCATCGCGCGCCGGCCCAGGGGAGAGCGGGTGGGGAGCGGGTGCCGGAACACGCTGCGTGAGCTGCCGTTGCAGAGCAGGACCAGCGGCTCGGCGCCGGCCGCGACAATCCGTGCGGCCAGGGCAGACGCGACCTCGAACTCGGTGGTCTCCGGCGTTGCCCGGGACAGGACGTCGGTCATGGCGCGGGCGGCATCGGCGCACAGCCGCGCATAGCGGGCGCTCTCGCCGGGCAGCATCGGCTGCCGCGCCGCCCGCAGTTCCGCTGCCACGGCGTTCTCTGCCAGCGGCTCGGCGGGTCCGGTGAGCGCACCGACGGCGTCGGCAAACTGTCCGTGCCAGGGCACCGTGTGAAGTTCGACGCCGGGCGGCAGCTCTTCGGCGGCGAGGCGTTCCGCCTCGTTATTGAACGTGATGAGATGGTCCCCGGAGCGGTCCACGAGGAGCGCGGCGATCGGATCGCCGGCCAGGCTGATGTGCACGCGGCTGCCGTCCAGATACCACGTGAGGGCGGTGTGGCTGGTCAGCAGCAGGGCGTCATGGCCACGGACGTCCAGAATGTCCAGGACACGTTGCCGTTTGGCCGCCCTGTCGTCCGGGTTGCCGGGCAGTGCGATGCCCGGCTGTTGGGCTGGAGCCGGTGTGCCTCCGGTAAGTGCGGACCCGGCAAGTGCAGATGCGGCCAGCGCAGATGCGGATGCAGCAACGTTCATGCGGATTCCCCCAAAGATTCGGCGAGTTGTGCAATGTCTGCGGTGCTCAGGATTCCGTCGGCGACCAGTACGGTGACGGTGCGCCGGACCGGGTGGTCCCGGGTGGCGGTGAGCGGCCTGTCCCAGGCGAGCGAGAGCCCGACCCCCGGGTAGCCGGCAACCCGGACGAACCACGGATCAGGTGCCTGCGGGGATGCGAGGAACACCAGGGTGGCTGCGCCGCCACTGCCGGGTGTTCCAGCACCGCCGAACACTCCGCTCCAGGCCAGCCACGGGGCAACCGTTCCGTGCACGGCATCCCCGCCTTCCGCGGCGGCCGTCCGGACCCGCGCGCCGACGGTGGATGGCAGCCGCCAGAAGAAGCCGCCATAGCCGCCGTTTTCCCGGCCGTTCGAGCCCGGGCTGCCGAGCGCCACCGGCTCAGGTCCGGCGGGCGAAAGTTCGAAGTCCAGCGTCAGCTTCCACATGGAGGGGCCGACGGCGGCATACCGCCAGTGCCGCTGCTCGGACAGGACCGCCGTGCCGTCGGGGCCGACCCACCGCAGCGTCTCAGACAGCGCACCTCCGGACGAGTCACTGCTCACTGAGGTGCGCACGATCATGCCGTGATCCGGGCACCAGACGTAACGGCCGTCGTCGCGCGTATACGTCCGCCCGCCCCAGAAGTTGATGCCGTTGACGTCCTGCACTGCAACGCCGGCGCCAAGGTGCCACACATGATCGGTGGGCTGGTGATCGGTCACCACCGTGCCGGCCAGAGTACGAACCGGATGCAGGTACGGCCGCGGGGATGAGCTGGGACGGATGCGGCCGCCGTCCTGATAGCTTGCCACTTCGCGTCCGGCGACAGTGAAGGTGGCGGCTGGCTCCAGCGGTCTGGCCCACGGAGCGCCCAGCTCGGCGAACGTTGCCTGGGCGAGGGCGGCCCGTTCGATCAGCTCAGCGATTCCCTCCACGACGGGGTGGGCATCATCGCCGCTGCCTTCCCACTCGATGTACTTGTCGTCGATTTGCTGCGGTGCGGGTGCCGTGCGGATCGCTTCGAGGACAGCCATAAAGGCTCCCGAGCCGGACAGCGGGCTGAGCAGCTCTCCGCCAGAGGCGCGTACCTCCAGCAGATTCTCCAGCAGATCCGTGCGGGGGAACACTTTCCGGCGCTCGCCGAGGTCGGTGCTTACCACCAGTTCATCGTCCGTGTAAAAGAGCTCTGCCTTGCCTGCCGTGCCGAAAACAGTAATGGACGGACGTGTCTGCCGGGCTGCGCAAAGGGTGAGTGCGCAGGTGAGAACCTGTCCCCCGGCGGTGCGGACCCGGATCACAGACGTGTCGTCGCTTTCCGTGGGGTGGGCGCGGTAGAGATCGGTTTCCACGCCGGCCACATCATCGAGGGTGCGGGCAGCGGCGACGCTGAGGCCCGTCACCACGGCGTGCGCCAGCGCGTTGGTGGCAACGCCGTCAACAACATCGGTTCCGTTGATTGCCCGCTTGCCGGCCCAGCGCGAGCGCTTGAAGTAGCCGCGCGTCCTGAGCCAGGTTCCCGTGGCGCCCAGTCCGAGCACATCACCAATTTCCCCGTGCGCGATAAGCCGCCGGATGGCGGGCAGCGCGTCAGATCCCAGGCTCTGGAAGCCAACCTGGACGAGCCGGCCTTCAGAATCGGCTGCCTGCAGCAGTTCCTGGAACTGCTGCAGGGACGCTGCCGGCGGCTTCTCGACATAAACGTCCGCGCCTGCGGATAGGGCGGCCATGGCGAGGGGAACATGCGTCTGGATGGGGGTAGCCAGGATGACGACATCTGGAGCGGTCCCCGCCTGGAGAAGATGATCGAGGGTTTCGAAGACGGCTACGGAGTCCTGGAGGACTCCGTCTGCGGGAGGGCGGGGGTCCGCTGCAGCCACGAAATCGAGCACTCCGGAGGCCTGCAGCCGGGCCAGGTTGGCCGCGTGCCGCGCACCGAAACCGTGTACGCCGACGAGGGCTATCCGGGGCACCGGGTTCTCTGCCCTCTCGGCAGAGGCGGCAGGGGAGGGGGCGTAGGCGGAAGATTGCGACATGCGGGCTGATCCTTGCTGGGACGTACGGCTGGACAGGGAGGAAAACGCAGGCACTAACACCGTACCGGAGAAAACGTTTTCTGGCACCTGTCAAAGTGTGGACTTTCGATAGTTTGGCCTGACATGGAAAGCGTTTTCCTGAATTTCCGAAATAATCTGTACATCACCTTGGAAAGCGTTTACCGTTGTACCGACCGCTTCACGAAAGTGATGGAGGGCACAAAGCCCTTCCGCTGAACGAAGCATTAATCCGCGGCACGGGGCGGCCCTAGGACTACCTGGGGCGGACCGCCCGCGCGGGAATGGCCACGATGACCAAAGGAGACCGCATGGCCGCTCAACACATACCTAAGCCGCAGCGACCGGGGTGCCCGCAGTGAGTGCCATCACCGAGCTCACGTCCCTCTCACGCCGCAAGGGGCCGAAGACTGCCGAGGAGAAGAAGGCCAGCGGCCGGGACAACAAGGCCGCCTACATCTTCCTGCTGCCGTGGCTGGTGGGGCTGGTAGCCATCACCGTCGGACCCATGCTCATGTCGCTGTACCTCTCGTTCACCGACTACAACCTGATTCAGGCCCCGGAATGGGTGGGCCTGGAAAACTTTCAGCGGATGTTCACCGACGCGAGGCTGCATAATTCGCTCGGGGTGACGTTCACCTACGTACTCGTCGGCGTTCCACTGCAGCTGGCGGTTGCGCTGCTCATCGCACTGGTGCTGGACAAGGGCCTGCGGGGCCTGCCGTTCTACCGTTCTGTCTTCTACTTGCCGTCGCTGCTCGGCGGCTCGGTGGCCATCGCGATCCTGTGGAAGCAGATCTTCGGCACCACCGGCCTGGTCAACCAGGTGCTTGCCCTTGCCGGCATCGAGGGTCCGGGGTGGATCTCTGACCCCAGTACGGCGCTGGGATCGATCATCCTGCTCCACGTCTGGACCTTCGGCGCTCCGATGATCATCTTCCTCGCCGGCCTGCGCCAGATACCCAACATGTACTACGAAGCCGCCGAGGTGGACGGGGCCACCAGGTTCCAGCAGTTCTGGCGCATCACCCTGCCGCTCCTGAGCCCCATCATCTTCTTCAACCTGGTGCTGCAGATCATCGGATCATTCCAGTCATTCACCCAGGCGTTTATCGTCTCCGGCGGCAACGGCGGCCCTTCGGATTCGACGATGTTCTTCACGCTCTACCTGTACCAGAAGGGCTTCGGCCAGTTCGATATGGGATACGCCTCCGCCATGGCCTGGTTCCTGCTGGTCATTATCGGCGCATTCACCGCCATCAACTTCATCGCTGCAAAGTATTGGGTTTTCTATGACGACTAAGCTGGAAGCGCTGCCCGCCCCGAGTAAGAAAGCTCCGGCCGGCAAGCCAACAAACTCCCGAGGGCCACGCAAAACCCGCGAATCACGCGGCAGCCTTGCCTTTAGCCGTAGCGCACGGACCAAGGCACTGATCAAGCACGCGATCCTGATCGTCACCGGCGGTGTCATGATCTATCCGCTGCTGTGGATGGTTGTTTCCTCGCTGCGCGCCAATGAACTCATCTTCCGCGACCCCGGCCTGTGGCTCAGCACCCTGGAAATGGGCAACTACACGGACGGATGGTCGGCCCTGACCCACCCGTTCGGCCACTACATGATCAATTCCGCGGTGGTTGTGCTGGGCTCAATCCTTGGCAACCTGATCTCGTGCTCGATGGCCGCCTACGCCTTCGCCAGGCTCCAGTTCACAGGGCAGAAGATCTTCTTCGGCATCATGCTGCTCACCATCATGCTGCCGTTCCACGTGGTGATCGTCCCGCAGTACATCCTGTTCTCGCAGATTGGCTGGGTGAACACCTTCTGGCCGCTCATCGTTCCGAAGCTCCTGGCAACGGATGCGTTCTTCGTGTTCCTCATGGTCCAGTTCATCCGGGGCATCCCCAAGGAGCTGGACGAGGCAGCAAGGATCGACGGCGCCGGCCATCCGCGGATCTTCCTGCGTGTGATTCTGCCGCTGATGGTCCCCGCGCTGGCCACCACCACCATCTTCACCTTCATCTGGACCTGGAACGACTTCTTCGGGGCACTCATCTACCTGACGGATCCCGACATGTTCACCGTTCCCGTGGCGCTGCGGGCGTTCGTGGATTCCCAGTCCGCCACCAGTTGGGGTTCGCTCTTCGCCATGTCCATCGTTTCCCTGCTGCCCGTGTTCCTGGTTTTCCTCTTCGGGCAGAGATTCCTCATCAAGGGAATCGCCACGACCGGCATCAAGTAGTCGGAAGCGAACGCCGGGCCTCAGTCCCGGCGCAAAGGACTCCCGCTCCAAACGCATGCTTGTAATACAAGATAGCTACTTATAATATTAGCTGGAAAGCGTTTTCCTCATCCTTCAAGATCAAAGAAGATCGGAGTGAACTGTGCAACTGTTCTCCAAACCTGCCCCTGGTGCCGGGACCGCCCGGCCCACGGTATCCAAGACCCCGCGAAGGCTGCGAAAGGGGGCAGCGGTCGCTGCGGCAGCCGCCGTCGTCCTTGCACTCAGTGCCTGCGGCGGAGGATCTGCCGCCCAGAGCCCCGACGGAAAGGTTGAGCTCCGGTTCTCCTGGTGGGGCAGTGACAAGAGGGCACAGGTGACCCAGGAAGCCATTAAGGCCTTCGAAGCCGAGAACCCGAACATCAAAATCAAGCCCGAGTACGGCGACTGGAGCGGTTACTGGGACAAGCTGGCCACGCAGGTCGCTGCCAACGACGCTCCCGACATCATCCAGATGGACGAAAAGTACATCACCGAGTACTCCAGCCGCGGAGCCCTGCTTGACCTCTCGAAGTACGGCATCGACACCTCCAAGCTCGACGAGGCCACCCTGAAGGCGGGGCAGAGTGAGGACGGCCTGACGGGTATCCCGGCCGGCATCAATGCAGCCACCATCCTTGCAAACCCGGCCGTGTTCAAGGCTGCGGGTGTGGCGCTGCCCGATGACGCGACCTGGACCTGGGATGACTTCGAACGGATCTCCGCCGAGGTGACGGCGAAGTCTCCGAAGGGCACCTACGGGGCGGCCGCGTACGGGACCGATGAGGCATCCCTCGGAGTATGGCTGAGGCAGAACGGAAAGTCCCTCTACACCCAGGACGGCAAGCTCGGCTTTGAGCCGTCGGACATCGCGGCCTGGTGGGCGTTCCTCAAGCAGATGAGTGAGCACAAGGCAGTACCCTCGGCGTCGGAGGTTGTTGAAGCTGATGCCGCGCCCCTGGACCAGAGCGGTCTCGCAACGGGCAAGAACGGACTCGCCTTCTGGTGGTCCAACCAGCTTCCCGCGCTGGAAAAGGCTGCGGGCGCAGAACTGAAGATTCTCAGGTTCCCCACAAAGACCGGCTCCGCTGCTGATGCCCAGCTCTGGTACAAGGCCTCGCAGTTCTGGTCGGCTTCCTCCAGGACCAAGCACCCTGAGGAGGTCGCCAAGTTCATCAACTTCCTGGCCAATGACGCCAAGGCCGGCCAAGCACTCCTGGCTGACCGGGGTGTCTACCCGAACACCGATGTGCGCAAGGCGATCTCCGCCAAGCTGACCCCTGCGGACGTCAAGGTCGTGAAGTTCATCGACCAGATCAAGAACGAACTCGGCGAGGCTCCTGCCCCGCCGCCGAAGGGGGCAGGCGCCATCCAGGAAATCATCAAGCGCTACACCTCGGAGGTGCTGTTCAACAGGCTCTCGGCAGATGACGCCGGCAAGAAAGCCGTGGACGAGATGGCATCGGCCATCAGCAGTTAGCTTCATGCGGACATGAAAAACCCCGGGCCGTCTCCCAAGGGAGATAGCCCGGGGTTTTCCGCGCGGGTTTATGCGCGGGAGGGGGTGGAGTTTTTGTCCACGTATCGCGACTTCGGAGGCCTTGAGCGGCCATTATCTGGACAAAAACTCCAAACTCCCGACCAAAAACTTAGTCCTCGGCGATCACGGCCACTGCTCCGCCGGGAACAGTCCCGCCGAAGCGTCCGCCGCCCAGCAGCTCCTCGCCGTCGGCCTTCACCGCCGCATCCTCCGTGCCGTGGTTGATGGCGAAGAGGAAGCGACGCCCGTCTGCCGTCACCCGGCGGGTAAGTTCGACGCCGGCAGCCGCTTCCGCGGACGCTGCCACTCCCGCTTCGGCCAGGAGACTGTCCAGCAGGCGTTCGATGCCGTCGCGGTCCGGGAGCGTGGCCAGGTACCACGCGGCGCCGCTGCCGGCGGTCCTCCGGGTCAGGGCGGGGACCCCTTCCAGCGGGTAGCCGGTGAAGGTCGCCACGGCCTCGGCCCCGGCGAGGTGGACGTGCTCGCTCCAGACCCGGCCAACGGTGCCGTCGCTCAGGGTCACCTGTCCGCCCTCGAGCAGGGGATGGAACTCCTCGGTCCGGACGCCCAGGAGTTCCCTGAAGGCGCCCGGGTAGCCGCCCAGCCGGATGTGGTCGCGTTCGTCCACGATGCCGCTGAAGTAGCTGACCAGCACCGTGGCGCCGGCCTCGGCCGCGCCCGCGATGTTGGCCGCGGCGGAATCGGTGACGCAGTAGAGCGTGCACACCAGGACCAGGCCGTAGCCTGCAAGGTCCGCCGTTGGATGCACGAAGTCCACGCCCACGCCGCGCAGGAACAGCGAGCGGTGGAACGCGCGGATCAGCTCCAGGTACTTCACGTCCTCGCTCGGGTGCGAGTCCAGCTCGCTGGCCCACCAGGCCTCGTAGTCGAACACGATGGCCACCCGGGATTCCACCGTGGAACCCTTGACCGGGCCGAGCCGCTTCAGGGCTTCGCCGAGGGCCACCACCTCGCGCCACACCCGGGTGTCGCGGCCGCCGTGCGGCACCATCGCCGAATGGAACTTTTCGGCCCCGGCCACGCTTTGCCGCCACTGGAAGAACATGACGGCATCGGCGCCGCGGGCCACGTGCGCCAGCGAGTTGCGGAGCATTTCGCCCGGCATCTTGGGCTGGTTCCGCGGCTGCCAGTTCACGGCCGATGTCGAGTGTTCCATCAGGATCCACGGCTGGTTGCCCGCAACGCCGCGGGTGAGGTCAGCGCTGAACGCCAGTTCGATCTGCCGCTCCGGGTCGGCGGCCACGAGGTAGTGGTCGTTGGCCACGACGTCCAGGTCCTCCGCCCAGTGGAAGTAATCCAGGGGCTTGGTGGCGCTGGACACCATGAGGTTGGTGGTGGCCGGAACGTCGGGGGTTACCTCGCGGATCACCGCCAGCAGGCCCCGGTAGTAGTCCATCAGCGCCCAGGAGCTGAACCGCTGGAAGTCCAGCCGCTGCGTCGGGTTGAGTGTGGTGGGGGCGTTCCGCGGCGGAATGATCTCCTCGAACGAGGCATAGTGCTGCGACCAGAACGCCGTGCCCCAGGCCTCGTTCAGCGCCTCGATGCTGCCGTAGCGCCGCTCCAGCCAGCGCCGGAACGCCGCGGCGTCCTCCTCACCGTAGAACTCTGAAACGTGGCAGCCGAGCTCGTTGTCCACGTGCCACAGCGCCAGCGCCGGATGGTCCCGGTACCGTTCCGCCAGCTTGCGGGTGATGCCTGCGGCATATCGGCGGTAAACAGCGGACGACGGCGAGTAGTGCCGCCGGGAGCCGCGTTCCAGGACGGTGCCCTCCGCCGTTACCGGCAGGACTTCCGGATGCTTCCGCACCAGCCAGGCCGGGGGAGCGGCCGTGGCCGTGGCGAGGGCCACCTTGATGCCCGCACCGTGCAGGTTGTCCAGCACCTCGTCCAGCCAGCCGAAGTCGTACTCGCCTTCGCTCGGCTGCAGGAGCGCCCAGGAAAAGATGGCCACGCTGAGGAGGGTCACGCCGGCCTCCTTCATGAGGCCGATGTCCTCCAGCCGGACGTCGGCCGGCCACTGCTCGGGGTTGTAGTCGCCGCCGAATGCCAGGCCGGGGCCGCTGTTCCAGGCCGGGGTCGGGGAAGCAGGGTTTTGCGGTGGCATGGGACTCCTTTGTTGGGGCGGAGGATCCGGCTCAGCGATCGTGTTCCGACCTTACGCCGAGGCCACCAGGGATGCGACGGCGGCGGGCGACAGTTCGCCGTCGCACACCCAGACGCTCAGGCTCCGCCGCAGCGACTCCCCGGCCGCCAGCGCCACCGGCCGGTCCCATGCCAGGGCCGACCCGACGGCGGGGTAGCCGGAGCAGCGGACAAACCAGGGGTCGGCGGCCTCGGCCGGCGCGCCGAACACGAGCGTGGCGGGCTGCCCGGCGCGGAGGCCGGGAACCTCGCCGAAGGAGGCGGTCCACGCCAGCCACGGCGCAACGGAACCGTGGACGGCCGGTTCCCCCTCGGCGTCGGACGTGAAGATGCGGGCGCCGCTGCAGGCCGGAAGGCGCCAGAAGAAGCCGCCGTAGCCGCTGCCGGCGGCTCCGTTGGAGCCGGGGCTGCCCAGCGAAACGTCGACGACGGCGGTCAGTTCCGTGCCCAGGTCCAGGCGCCACACGCGTTCCCCCAGGATCCCGCGGCCGAGGGTCCGCTGTTCAGTCAGCAGGGGCTGTCCGTCCGTGCCGAGCCAGCGGAGCTGCCGGGTGCCCGGTGCGTCCGCAGTGGCCGCGTCCACATTGGCAGGGAGCAGTTCGATCCGGCCGTGGTCCGGCCGGGACACGTATGCGCCGGCGTCGCGCGTGTACGTCCTGCCGCCCCAGAAGTTGGTGCCGTTGACGTCCTGGAGCGCGAAGCCGGCGCCCAGGTGCCACGGGTGGTCGGCGGGCAGATGGTCGGTCACCTCGGTGCCGCCGAGGGTGTTGACGGGGTGCAGGTAGGGGCGAGGGGACAGCCCCGCGTTGAGTCCGGCACCGGTGCGCTCCACCGCCAGGGGCCTGCCGCCGGCGTCGAACAGGACTGCGTCGGAAACGGCTGCGCCGGTACCGGCGCTCCCGGCGGGATCAGCCGGCCGCGCCCACGGCAGGGCCAGCTCGCTGAACGTGGCGTGCGCGCCGATGGCCCGCGCCAGGGCATCCTCAATGCCCGGAATGACGGCACGGGCGGCATCGCCGTCGCCCTCCCAGAGCACGTGGCCCGGACCGATAGGTGCCGGCGGTTCGGCCGTACGGACAGCCTCGAGGACGAGCATGAACGCGCCGGAGTCGTTGAGGGCGCTGGTGAGCTCCTTGCCCGTGGCCAGGTGCTCCAGCAGGTTTTCCGTGAGGTCGTCGCGGCCGAATGCCTGGGAGTGTTCTCCGTCCGCCGTGCTGATGTGCAGCCGGTCCTCCGTGTAGTGGAAGACTGCTGTTCCCGCGGAGCCCTGAAGGGTGATGTACGGTTCCACGGACTCCGCGGCGCAGAGCGTCAGGGCGCAGGTAATGGGCAGTCCGGCGGTAGTGCGGATCCGGATGACGGACGTGTCATCGGACTCGATGTCGTTCGCGCGGTAGAGGTCGGTCTCCACGGAGGCCACATCCTCCACCGTACGGGCGCCCGCGATCCGCAGGGCGGTGGCGATGGCATGCGCCAAGGGGTTGGTGGCCACACCGTCCACCACGTCCACACCGTCAATGCTCCGCTTGCCGGCCCACCGGGAGCGCTTGTAGTAGGCGCGGTCCCGCACCCAGCGTCCGGTGGCACCGATGCCCTGCAGGGTGCCGATGGTGCCGTCCCGAAGGAGCTGCTCGATGGCCGCCAGGGCCTGTGACCCGAGGCTCTGGAACCCGATCTGCACGCTGCGCCCGGATGCCGCTGCGGCCTCCTGCAGCTGCCGGAAGTCGGCCAGCGACGCCACCGGCGGTTTCTCCAGATAGAGGTCCGCGCCGGCGGCCAGGGTGGCCAGGGCCAGGGGTGCGTGGGTCTGGATGGGGGTGGCCACGATGACCACGTCGGGGCTGTGGTTGCCGGCCAGGAGGGACTGCAGGTCGGCGTGGACCGCGGTGGTCTCCGGCAGCGCGCCGGGGGACGGCGGATTCGGGTCGGCCACGGCCACGAGTTCCACCACGCCGGCCTTGGCCAGCCGTTCGAGGTTCGCCAGGTGGTGGGCGCCGAAGCCGTGTACGCCGATCAGGGCGATCCGGGCCGGTGCTTCGCGGCCGTGCGCGGTTGCGAGGTCCACGGCGCCTGCCGCGGGCTGGGTGGGCGGGGTATCCATGGTGCTCCTGTCCGGCGCTGCGGTGCTGCGCGACGCCATCGTCAACCGTTGCCGGGAGCGTGTGCCATGGGCTGGCAAGCGCTTTCCCGAGTCCGTTTGCTGCCTAGTGTACTCCCTCGATCCGCCCTGCGTAACGTTTCAATCCGGCCTGGGACCAAGCGGCCGGAGTGCCAGTGCGGCGCGCTTCCCTAGTGGGGTGCGTCGGTGCCCGCCGTGCTTTGCCGGACCACGAGCTCGGGTGTGAACACGACGGCGCGGTGCCGCGGGTGCCGTGCGTCGAGTTCCTCCGTCAGGAGCTCAATGGCGGTCCTGCCGATGGCGTCTGTGGGCTGGCGGATGGAGGAGAGTGGCACGACGGCGGACACGGCGAAGTCGATGTCGTCGTAGCCGATCAGGGCCACATCCTCCGGAATGCGTACGCCGTTCATCATGGTCAGCGACTGCATCACGCCCAGCGCCAGCAGGTCGTTGGCGCAGAAGACGCCGTCGGGCATGTCCGCGGCGCCACGGTCGACGAGGCTGTTGCCCACGCCGCGTCCGGCCAGCACCGTCTGGCCGTCCGAGTCGAGCACCTCCAGCGTGGCGCCGGCCGCCTCGTCCACGGCGCGGCGGGCACCGAGCAGGCGGTCGGATACCTGGCGGATCGACAGTGGCCCGCCCACGAAGGCCAGCTTCCTGCGCCCGAGATCGAGGAGGTGCCGGGCGGCAAGGTACCCGCCGGCGTCGTCATCCACCGAGACGGAACTGAAGCGGTTCTCGTCGGCCAGCCGGTCCACCAGGACCGTGGGGACGCCGCGCTGCCGCAGCGCATCCAGCCGGTCGGCCACGTCCCCCACCGGGGAAATGAGCAGGCCCTGGACCCGCTGTTCCTGGAACAGGTCGATGTAGTGCGATTCCCGGTTCGCATCGTGGCCGCTGTCGCCCAGCAGTACCGCACTGCCGTTCACTGCCGCGGCGTCTTCCGCCGCCCGGACCAGGGATGTGAAGAAGGGGTTGCCGACGTCCAGGACCACGACGCCGATGGTGCGGCTGTGCCCCGCCCGCAGCTGCCGCGCGGCGTCGTTGCGGACAAAGCCGAGCTCATCGATGGCCTGCAGCACCCTGTCCTTGGTGCGCTTGGAGACGCGGTCCGGGTTGTTGAGGACGTTAGAGACCGTTCCCACCGCGACCTGCGCATGGTTGGCGACGTCCTTGATGCTGGCTGCCCGCGACACTCTGCTGATCCTCCGAAGATCGATTTGCCCGTCCGTGTGAAAAAGCTTGACACCCTTCCTGCTCCCAGAGTAATTTGAATCGTACCAATGAAACGATTCAAAGATGTTGAAGTTCAAAGACGGCGAATATTCAGCGCCGAATGAATTGGTTTCGGCTTCTTGCGCCGCCCCTAAACGTCCACAGGAGTACAACATGAGGGTTTGCTTCCGATCCTCCGTCCAGCCGAAGCTGCTGGGGGAGTACCGCCGGCGCCATGCCGCTGTCTGGCCCGAGATGCTGGCCGCGCTCAAGGATGCCGGCTGGAACAACTACTCGCTGTTTCTGGATGCCGACGGGCTGCTGATCGGGTACCTCGAATGCGACGACTTTGACGCGGTGCGCGCACGGATGGCACTCACGGACGTCAATGCCCGCTGGCAGGCGGAAATGGCCACCCTCTTCCGGGACAGCGATGTTCCGCCCGACGAGGGCTTCCGCGTCCTCGATGAGGTGTTCAACCTCGAGGAGCAGCTGGCCGCAGCCACCGGCAGCAACGCTGCCGCCGCCGTCGGGCACTAGATCTTCCGGGCACTGATCCTCCCTGCAAACTTTCACTGCCAAACACTGACGAAAGAAAGATTATGAACAACACAGCATCGGCTCTGGGCCGGCTTTCGGAGCTTGCCATTGAGGTCCCGTCGTGGGCCTACGGCAACTCGGGCACCAGGTTCAAGGTGTTCGGCACGCCCGGTACCCCCCGCACCGTCCAGGAGAAACTGGCGGACGCCGCCAAGGTCCACGAACTCACCGGCCTGGCGCCCACGGTGGCGCTGCACATCCCGTGGGACAAGGTGGACGATTACGCGGCGCTGAAGGAGTTCGCTGCCGGCCTCGGCGTGGGGCTGGGCACGATCAACTCAAACACGTTCCAGGACGACGAGTACAAGTTCGGCTCGCTGACGTCCTCGGACGACGCCGTCCGTCGCCGCGCGATCGACCACCACTTCGAGTGCATCGACATCATGCATGCCACCGGGTCCCGGGACCTGAAGATCTGGCTCGCGGACGGCACCAACTACCCGGGCCAGGACGACATGCGCGGCCGCCAGGACCGTTTGGCCGAGTCCCTGCAGGAGATCTACGCCCGGCTGGGCGAGGACCAGCGCCTGGTGCTGGAGTACAAGTTCTTCGAGCCGGCTTTTTACCACACGGACGTTCCGGACTGGGGCACGTCGTACGCGCAGACCCTTGCCCTGGGCGAGAAGGCCTTTGTCTGCCTGGACACCGGCCACCACGCCCCGGGCACCAATATCGAGTTCATCGTCATGCAGCTGCTGCGCCTGGGCAAGCTGGGTTCGTTCGACTTCAACTCGCGCTTCTACGCCGACGACGACCTCATCGTGGGCGCCGCCGACCCGTTCCAGCTGTTCCGCATCATGCACGAGGTGATCCGCGGCGGCGGCTTCGGCAAAGAGTCCGGCGTGGCGCTGATGCTGGACCAGTGCCACAACCTGGAGGAGAAGATCCCCGGCCAGATCCGCTCTGTGCTGAATGTCCAGGAGATGACCGCACGGGCGCTGCTGGTGGACACCACCGCGCTGGATGAGGCGCAGCGCTCCGGGGACGTCCTGGCCGCGAATGCCGTGTTCAACGACGCCTTCTACACCGACGTCCGTCCGGTCCTGGCCGAGTGGCGTGAATCCCGCGGACTGCCCGCGGACCCGCTGGCCGCCTACAAGGCCAGCGGCTACCAAAAGCAAATCAACGAGGACCGCGTGGGCGGCCAGCAATCCGGATGGGGCGCATAAAGCATGAACATGCAGAACACAGCCAACAAGACTGTTGAAGACCTGGTCGCGCGTTCGAACCGGCTCGGTGCGGACAAGCGGAACACGAATTTCGCGGGCGGCAACACCTCGGCGAAGGGGTTGGAGAAGGACCCGGTCACGGGCGAGGACGTCGAGCTGCTGTGGGTGAAGGGTTCCGGCGGGGACCTTGGAACTTTGAAGGCGCAGAACCTGGCGGTGTTGCGCCTGGACCGGCTGCAGGCGCTGAAGAACGTGTATCCGGGGGTGGAGCGCGAGGACGAGATGGTCGCGGCGTTTGATTACTGCCTGCATGGCAAGGGCGGCGCGGCCCCGTCGATCGATACGGCCATGCACGGGCTCGTGGACGCCGCGCATGTGGACCACCTCCACCCGGATTCGGGCATCGCCGTTGCGACGGCGGTGGATGGTGAGGCGCTGACCGCGAAGATTTTCGGTGACAAGGTGGTGTGGGTGCCGTGGCGCCGGCCGGGGTTCCAGCTGGGCCTGGACATCGCCGAGATCAAGGACGCCAACCCGCAGGCGATCGGCACCATCCTGGGCGGGCACGGCATCACCGCCTGGGGTGAGACCAGCGAGGAAGCGGAAGCGAACTCGCTGTGGATCATCGACCAGGCCGAGCAGTACATCGCCGCGAACGGCAAGGCCGAACCCTTCGGCCCGGCGCTGCCCGGCTATGCCCCGCTGCCCGAGGCCGAACGCCGCGCGAAGGCCGCCGCGCTGGCCCCGGTGATCCGCGGCCTGGCCTCGGCCGACAAGCCCCAGGTGGGCCACTTCAGCGACGATCCTGCCGTGCTGGAATTCCTGGAGGCCGCGCAACACCCGCGCCTCGGCGGGCTGGGCACCTCCTGCCCGGACCACTTCCTGCGCACCAAGGTCAAGCCGCTCATCTTGGACCTCCCCGCGGACGCCTCCATCGAGGACTCCGTGGCCCGCCTCAAGGAGCTGCACGCCGCGTACCGGGAGGACTACCAGGCCTACTACGACCGCCACGCCACCCCCGACTCACCGGCCCTGCGCGGTGCGGACCCGGCGATCGTGCTGGTCCCGGGGGTGGGGATGTTCTCCTACGGCAAGGACAAGCAGACCGCCCGGGTCGCCGGGGAGTTCTACCTGAACGCGATCAACGTGATGCGCGGCGCCGAGGCGATCTCCGCCTACGCCCCGATCGATGAGGCCGAGAAGTTCCGGATCGAGTACTGGGCCCTGGAGGAGGCCAAACTTGCCCGGATGCCCAAGCCCAAGTCCCACGCTACCCGCATCGCCCTGGTCACCGGCGCCGCCTCCGGCATCGGCAAGGCCATCGCCACCCGCCTCGCCGCGGAAGGCGCCTGCGTGGTCATCGCCGACCTGAACCTCGAAGACGCCCAAAAGGTCGCGGAAGAGCTCGGCGGCCCGGATGTCGCCGTCGGAGTGCAGTCCGACGTGACCAACGAGGCCCAGATCGCCGCCGCGATCGATCAGGCGGTGCTGGCCTTCGGCGGGGTGGACCTGGTGGTCAACAACGCCGGCCTGTCCATCTCCAAGCCGCTGCTGGAAACCACCGAGAAGGACTGGGACCTGCAGCACAACGTCATGGCCAAGGGCTCCTTCCTGGTCGCGAAGGCCGCCGCGAAGGTCATGATCGGCCAGGGCCTGGGCGGGGACATCATCTACATCTCCTCCAAGAACTCCGTGTTCGCCGGCCCGAACAACATCGCCTACTCCGCCACCAAAGCCGACCAGGCCCACCAGGTCCGGCTCCTCGCGGCGGAACTGGGCGAGCACGGCATCCGAGTCAACGGCATCAACCCCGACGGCGTGGTCCGCGGCTCCGGGATCTTCGCCGGCGGCTGGGGCGCCAAACGCGCCGCGGTCTACGGCGTGGACGAGGAAAAACTGGGCGAGTATTACGCCCAGCGCACCCTCCTCAAGCGGGAGGTCCTGCCCGAACACGTCGCCAACGCCGCGGCCGTGCTCACCAGCAACGAACTCTCCCACACCACCGGCCTCCACATTCCCGTCGACGCCGGCGTAGCGGCAGCCTTCCTCCGGTGAGCACCGCACCAACCCATGATGTCGACGGCGGCCTGTTCGCCGCCGTCGACATCGGCGCCTCCTCCGGACGCGTCATCCTGGGCCGGATCAGCGCCGGAACCCGGTCTGCCGGGGCAAACGCCGCCGACGGCGGTCCGGCGCGGGCCATGCTCGATGTCGTGCACCGGTTCCCCAACGCCGTCGTGCAGTCCGACGGCGGCCTCCGCTGGGACTTCGACGCCCTCTTCGCCGAGGTGCTCACCGGTCTCGCTGCCGCCGGCAAGGCGGCGGCGGAGCGGGGCGAGGCGGTTACCAGCATCGGCATCGACACCTGGGCGGTGGACTACGGTCTGGTCACCAAGGCCGGCGAACTCACCGCGCAGCCCTACAGCTACCGGGACGAACGCAGCCGTGCCGCCGTCGCCCGGGTGCACGGGAAACTGGACCCGGCACGGCTCTATGCCACCACGGGACTGCAGTTCCTGCAGTTCAACACGCTCTACCAGCTCGCCACCGAACCGGATCTGGACGGGCTTCAGGCCCTGCTGATCCCCGACCTGATCGCGTTCCTGCTCACCGGGCAGCGCCGCACCGAGGCCACCAACGCCTCCACCACGGGACTGTTCGGCGCGGTCGCGGGGGAGTGGGCCAGCGAGCTGTTCGGACCCCTTGACCTGCCCAGGGATCTGTTCCCGCCGCTGATCCAGCCCGGCGAAACCGTGGGCACCCTGCTGCCCGGAATCGCAGAACGGACCGGGCTGCCCGGGGCAACGAAGGTGGTGGCCGTCGGCTCGCACGACACCGCGTCGGCCGTGGCCGCGGTCCCTGCGGAGCAAGAGAGTTTCGCCTACATTTCCTCCGGCACCTGGTCCCTCGTGGGGCTGGAACTGCAGCATCCGGTGCTCACCGAAGCCAGCCGCGCGGCGAACTTCACCAACGAGCGCGGCGTGGACGGCACCACCCGGTACCTGCGCAATGTCGGCGGCCTCTGGCTCCTCAGCGAGTGCCAGCGCACCTGGGCCGAAGACGGCTACCGGCCGGAGATCGGCGAACTCCTCGACGCGGCCGCGGCGCTGCCGCCCGGAGGACCCCGGATCAACCCGGACGATCCCGCCTTCATCGCCCCGGACAACATGCCGGACCGGATCCGCGCAGCAGTGCGGAACACCGGAACCGTCCTTCCCGACCATCCGGCAGCGATCGTCCGCTGCATCCTGGACAGCCTCGCCGCCGGCTATGCACGCACCATCGGCGACGCCGAACGCCTCGCCGGTGTAGCCGCCGACGTGGTGCACATCGTCGGCGGCGGATCGCAGAACGCGCTGCTGTGCCAGCTCACCGCGCAGGCCACCGGCAAACGGGTCATCGCCGGTCCGGTCGAGGCGACAGCCCTCGGCAACGTGCTGGTCCAGGCGCGGGCAGCCGGCGTAGCCACAGGCGGCCTGGCGGATCTCCGCAGGATTGTTGGTGCCGGAACGAGCCTGCGCCGCTACGAACCCCTCACCTCAAGCGTTCCGGCGACTTGATGGTGACAGGCGGTTCTTGAAACGTGTCAAATCAGGGTAGCCCTAAACGGCTGCCCGGCGCCGAAGGCGTCGCCAGAGAAAGATTCACTATGACAAACACCCCGCAGATCGGCGGCTGGAAGGCCACCGTCGCTGTGTCCATGTCCAACTACATCGAAGCCGGATCCATCATTGCGCTGGCGACGAGCCTGACGCTGTGGCAGGAGTACTTCGGCTTCAGCAACCTCATTGTTGGCCTCATCGCCGCCCTCAGCGCCAACGCGTTCGGCGCCGCGGTCGGTGCGATGATCGGCGGGCCGCTGGGCGACCGCTACGGCCGCAAGTTCATCTACACCTACGACCTCATCCTGTACATGATCGGCACGGCCCTGGTGATCTTTGCTGTGGCCCCGTGGATGCTGGTCGTCGGCGTGATCCTCACCGGGATCGCCGTCGGAGCCGGCGTGCCCGTCGCCTGGACCTACATCGCCGAAGAGGCGCCCTCCGAACAGCGGGCCAGGCACGTGGGCACCGCGCAGTTTGCGTGGTCGCTCGCTCCGGCCCTGGTCTTCCTCCTCGCCACCGTCGTGGTTCCGCTGGGGCTGCTGGGCAGCCGGCTGGTCTTCGCGCACCTGTTCGTCATCGCCTTCATCACCTGGTGGATCCGCCGCCGGCTGTCCGAGTCCCACACCTGGAAGAAGTCGAATGAAGCCCGTCTGCTGGAGGAGGCATCCGGCGTCAAACGGCGCAACTACCGCGAGCTGCTGACCAACGCCACCAACCTCAAGGCAATCCTCTTCCTCGTGGGCGTCTACGCGCTCTGGAACCTCGTGGCAGGCCAGATGGGCATCTTCATGCCGCGGGTGTACGAATCATCCGGGGTTGAGTCGTCCGCTGAGCAGAACCTCCTGCAGGTGCTGCTGTGGACGCTCACCGTCGTTGCCACGTACTTCGGCTTCATGAAGTACGGCGACCGCGTTGACCGCCGCCTGCTCTACGGGATCGGCGCGGTGCTGGGCCTTGCCGCCTGGGTCCTGCTGGTCTTTGTCCACGTGACCATGCCGGTGCTGATTCTCTTCGCCGCCCTCTGGGGCATCTCGGCCGGCATCGGCGCCCAGGCCTTCTACGCCCTGTGGGCAGCCGAAATGTTCGCCACCCGGTACCGGGCCAGCGCGCAGGGCGTGTTGTTCTTCGTGGCCCGCATCGTCGTCGGCCTGCTGAGCTACTGGTTCCCGACGCTGCTGGCCGATCACGGCGTGCCCTTCGTCGGCGCCATCATGATCGGGGCGTTGGTAGCCGCCATGGTCATCGGCATCGTCTGGGCGCCGGACACCCGGGGCAAGAGCCTGGAGCAGATCGAGCAGGAACGCTACGGCGAGCCGGCCAGGCAGCCGGCGGAGCAAACCACAGCCTAGCCCGGCGGGGTACTGCAAAACCGCCCCGGACCAGCGCGAACGTACACTTGCGGCCCTTGGGAAGCGCTTCCTGGGGGCAACAAGTGTACGTTCGCGCTCCCGCCGGACCGGGGTGCCGCGCGGGCCGAATGTGACGCGGCCGATTTGGCGATCCACCGGGGCGGGTTTATGGTCATTTCCATGACTAACCGTTGGTATGCGTATTTTTCGTTGGCTCTGGAGGGGCCCGCGTCTAACTGACACGCATCCAACTTTCCTTCAGAGCCAACAGGGCAGAGATCATTCTCTGCCCTTCGCCATTTCCACGGCGGGTTCTGATCAGGGGCCCGCTCTCCCACCCGGAACAGGACCCCGAAAATGAGCGCACCAGCCACCGAAACCCAGCAGCCGACGTCGAAACGCCAGTCCACGTCGAACCTGAGGGTCAGCGAGATCACTGCCCTGCCCACCCCTCAGGAAATGATGGCGGAACTGCCGCTGGACGCAAAGGCGGCCGCCGTCGTCGAGCGCGGCCGTGACGAGGTCCGGGCCATCATGGACGGCGTGGACGACCGCCTGCTGGTAATCGTGGGACCGTGCTCCATCCACGACCCCAAGGCCGGCCTGGAATACGCCCGCCGGCTGGTCAGCCAGGCCGAGAAGCACAAGGAAGACCTGCTCATCGTGCTGCGGGCCTACTTCGAAAAGCCACGGACCACCGTGGGCTGGAAGGGCCTCATTAACGATCCGCACCTGGACGGCAGCCACGACATCGCCGGCGGACTCCGCGCCGCCCGCAGCTTCCTGCAGCAGGTCACCGCCCTGGGGCTCCCCACCGCCACCGAATTCCTCGAGCCCATTAGCCCGCAGTACATGGCCGACCTCATTTCCTGGGGCGCCATCGGCGCGCGGACCACGGAAAGCCAGATCCACCGCCAGCTCGCCTCCGGCCTCTCCATGCCCATCGGCTTCAAGAACGGGACCGACGGCGACCTCCAGGTGGCCGTCGATGCCTGCGGTGCCGCCGCGGCAGCCCAGGCTTTCCTCGGGATCGACGGCGACGGCCGGGCCGCGCTGGTGTCCACCGCCGGCAACCCCGACACCCACGTGATCCTCCGTGGCGGAAGGAAGGGGCCCAACTACTCCGCCGCCGACGTCGAGGCCGCCTCCGCCAAACTCACCGCCAAGAACCTCAACCCGCGGCTGATCGTGGACGCCAGCCACGCCAACAGCGGCAAGAGCCACCACCGCCAGGCCGAGGTGGCGCTCGAAATCGGCGCCCAGCTCGAGGACGCGGGAACCGCCGCCGGAGCGATCGCCGGCGTCATGCTGGAGAGCTTCCTCGTAGGCGGCGCACAGAACCTCGACGTGGCCGAACACGCCGCAGGCCGCTCGGACCTGGTCTACGGCCAGAGCGTCACGGATGCCTGCATGGAATGGGATGTGACGGCGTCCGTCCTCGACCAGCTGGCCGCATCGTCGCGGAAACGGCGGGCTTTCACAATGGCCACGTGAGCATCTAGAGTAACTAGAACACGGTTGTTCGATGGCTCAGCATCGGCGCACCGCAGATAGACCGGCGTCGTTGCTGAGAGCAAAGGAATATGGGTAATGTCCGCAGAGTCGAACTTCTCGAACGCCAAGTTCTTGACCGTGGCCGAGGTGGCTGAGGTAATGCGTGTCTCCAAAATGACCGTGTACCGCCTTGTCCATTCGGGGGAGATGCCCGCCGTCAGGTTCGGCCGCTCCTACCGCGTCCCGGAGACCGCCGTCGAACAGTACCTCAAGGGTGCTGTCGTGGACGGTCACACGGGCACCGCCTGACGGGACCAAACTGACCGCACCGATCCCGTGGTTGCTGCAGCCGCCTTGGGGGCCGCTGCACGCCACGGGAACTGTGCTGGTCAGGGGATGGTCCGGATAAGCGGTACCCTGTTAAGGAACGTTTTACGTCATTGTAAGAATCTGTCAGTTGTTCAGTCTGTTGCTCAGTCCACGGACCTTCTCCATCAGACAGGTACTGCATCTAGTTTGTAAGGAACTTTCGTGGGTTCAGTTATTAAGAAGCGTCGCAAGCGTATGGCCAAGAAGAAGCACCGCAAGTTGCTTCGTAAGACCCGCCACCAGCGCCGCAATAAGAAGTAGAGTCCGCTCTACGCTTCAATGCCCGTTCCCTTTCGAGGGTGCGGGCATTTTTGCGTTCCCGCCCCTCAAACCGCCACGAGACGCGCAAAGTGCCTGGCGTCGCGCGAACCGCCACGCGACGCGCAAAGTGCCTGGCGCACGGGGAATTCCCGCCGCGAGGGGTAATTTGCGTGTCGCTGGGAAAGAAGTGCGTCAGGCGCGGGGGCCGCGGAAGCGGGTGTAGCCCCGCCACAGGCCGTAGACTGCGCCGCCTGCTGTGGCTGCCTTCAGGCCCAGGGTGGCGGCCCGGCGGCCGGAGCGGAAGTCGTAGACCGGCCAGTTGTGTTCGCGGGCGTGCTTGCGCAGGCGGGCGTCCGGGTTGATCGCCACGGGATGGCCCACCATCGTCAGCAGCGGGATGTCGTTGTATGAGTCGCTGTAGGCCCAGCAGCGCTTCAGATCCAGCCCGTGCTGGTCCGCGATGCCCTGGACCGCCACGGCCTTGGCGGCGCCGTGCAGAATGTCCCCGACCAGCCTGCCCGTATACAAGCCGTCCTTGGTCTCGCCCACGGTTCCCAAAGCTCCGGTGAGCCCCAGCCGCGTGGAAATCACCGTGGCCACCTCGATCGGCGTCGCCGTGACCAGCCAGACCTTCCGGCCCACCCGCAGGTGCTGCTCGGCCAGGGCCTTCGCGCCGGGCCAGATCCGGGAGGCGATCATCTCATCGTAGACTTCTTCGCCCAGCGCCTTGATGTCCTCCTCCGTGATGCCGGCGGCGAGCCTCAGTGCCGAATCCCTGACGGCGTGGACGTCGTTGAGGTTCTCGCCGCGGAGCACGAACTTCAGCTGCTTCCACGCCATGCCCGCCGCCTGGGCAATCGTGAAGGCGCCGCGCTGGTGCATTTTCCTGGCCACGTGGAACAGGCTCGCGCCGCGCATGAGGGTGTTGTCGACGTCGAAGAAGGCTGCCTCGCCGTGTTGCTGCTTCGCAACCGGACGGTGGGCCACAGCGACGTACTTCTCCTCGGGCATGCCACGAGTCTAGTCAATGCCGTGCCTCACACCTGACGGCCGCCGCGTCGCCCGGGGCCGGGAACGGCGATACGGTTGAAGCATGGCAAACCCCGACGTCGTTCTCCTCACCAAAGCTGACTGTCACCTCTGCGCCGCGGCGCGCGACGCCGTCAGGCGGGTCACGGCGGAACTGGGACTTTCGTGGTCGGAACGGCAGCTGGACGCCGACGATGAGCTGCGCGACCGTTACGCCGAGGAGATCCCGGTGGTGCTGGTGGACGGCATTCAGCGCGACTTCTGGAAGATCGACGAGGCGCGCCTGGAGCGTGTCCTGCGCCGTGCCATGGCGGGGGACTAGCCGATTTCGAACAATGGCATTGGCTTTGTTGGCATAACTGATGGGGATCTAGAGTGGACTCACAACGCGACGCAACGGAGCAGATAGTGACTTCGCTCGATTCACCACCCCAGGCCCTGCCCGGGCCCACCGGGGCTGCCGGCAAGCAGATCCCGCCCGCGGCCGTGGCCCGGCTGACGATCTACCTGCGCGCCCTGAACTCCCTGCTGTCCGAAGGCACCGAGCGGGTCTCCTCCGAATCACTGGCTGAGCTTTCCGGGGTCAGCTCCTCAACGCTCCGCAAGGACCTGTCCCACGTGGGTTCGTACGGCACCCGCGGCGTGGGCTACGAGGTGCAGTACCTGAGCCGCCACATCGCCGCCGCGCTGGGGCTGACGCACGACTGGAAAGTCGCAATTGTCGGTGCCGGTAACCTGGGCAAGGCACTGGCGCGCTACGGCGGCTTCGAATCCAGGGGCTTTGACGTGGTGGCCATCTTCGACGCCGACCAGATGGTGGTGGGCAACGAGGTGGGATGGCTGCGGGTCAGCGACGTTGCGGACCTCGAGACGGTGCTGGAGCGGACTGGCACCAACATGGTGGTGCTCGCCCTGCCGGCGTCCGTGGCCCAAAGCGTGTGTGACCGGGTGGTGGGTGCCGGGGTGCGCAGCATCCTCAGCTTTGCTCCGGTGATGCTCCAGGTGCCCGACGGCGTGACGCTGAGGAAGGTGGACATGGCCACTGAGCTGCAGATCCTGGCGTACCACGCACAACGGGCGCAGACCCCCGGTCAGCCGGAGTAGCTCCGGCGTTCCAGGAATCCGCGCCCGTTGGCGGTTTAAGACTTCTTGTTAGCGGCCGTACGGGCCAGGCTGCGAGGACGGGTTGGCGAACGGCTGCGGCTTCTGGAAGTAAGGCGCCGCCCCCGGCAGGTACAGCATCACAATCGCGGCGATGCCGAGGAGGCCCACCAGGGTGTTCAGGCCCAGCGGGAAGAGGCTGAACACGGAAAGCGCTGCGAACACGGTGCCCAGGATGCGCGCCCAGTTCTTGCCCTTCCGGACGTTGAAGGCCACCAGCGCGTAGAGGCCGGCGCCGATCAGGGCAAAGACCACCATGGTTCCGATGATGAAGCCCTTGACGTCCTCGAACGCGATGTTCTGGCCGCTGCCGCGCAGCTGCTCCTCGAACGTGCTCCGCATGGCCGGGTCATCCAGGCTGGGAATCGCGACCAAAAGGTTCAGGATCGACAGCACGCCTGCGGCGATGATCAGCCAGAAGGAATAGTTCACGAGCTTCGGAACGCCTGCGCCGGTTGCCGCCTGGGCCTGTTCCGACGGGTACTGACCGTAGGGCGACTGGCCATAGGGGCTCTGCCCGTACTGCGACTGTCCGTAGGGGGATTGGCCGTACTGCGGTTGCCCATACTGCGGCGGGTTCTGGCCGTACTGCGGTGCGCCGCCTTGCCCGGACTGTCCGTACTGCGGGTTCTGGCCGTACTGGGGTGCGCCGCCCTGTCCGGACTGTCCGTACTGCGGGTTCTGGCCGTACTGCGGAGTGCCCTGTTCGCCCTGTTCGCCCTGTCCGTACTGGGGCGCGTTCTGCCCGTACTGCGGCGCGTTCTGCCCGTACTGCGGCGCGTTCTGACCGTAGCGGGGCTGCCCGTTGCCTGTCTGGGAACCGTTGCCCGGTTCGTTGGAGCCTGGGTCATTGGAGTGCGGGACTGGAGGATTGCTCATGAGCGGTCCTTTGCGTAGTGACGTCTGAATCGGCTACCGGTTCAGACGCCTGCCCTCCCCAGCATGGTTCACTTCCCACCGTACCCCTCAGCAGGTGCGCGGTGGATCATTCCGGAGAGGGATTCCAAAGCGGTGCCAACCTGCGGAAACGCTGCCTGCAGGGAACCGTACGGGCAGGAAATCAGCGGTCCAGCCGGGCGCCGGTCAGCTGCGGCCGCGTGCTGCCGCGAACCAGCTCTGGGAGTTGGGCACCCACATCAGCACGGTGGCCACCAGGCTGACCAGGAATCCCAGCCAGTTCCCGTCCTGGCCTGCGGGAAAACTCGAGCTGATGATGGCCAGCAGCAGTGACACCCCGGTCACGATGGTCAGTGCCAGCCGCGCCCACTCCTTGCCTTCCTTCAGCTTCATGGCCAGCACAATTTCCGCCGCCGCCACGGCCAGGGCCACCAGCACGAGCAGGAACACGAGCATGGCCAGGCCGGGAATGATCGCAAAGAGGACCAGCACCCCAAAGAGGCCGATCACACCGCCCAGCAGCCCCAGTAGGCCGCCGATCACCCAGACCCAGTAGGACACCTTGAGCTCCGTGGGCAGGCCCGTCACGTCGAACAGGCCGGTGAAGCCGCCACGGGGGAGAATCTCGCTGAAGTTCCGGGGACGGTCAGCCGGCATCTCGAAGCCGAACCGGCCGCTGCCGGAGGGCGGCTGCTGACCGGGGAACGGCTGGTCCGGTTGCTGCCCCGGGAAGGGCTGTCCCGGCGTCGGACGTTCGTTGCCCGATGGCGGCACGTCGCCGGGATCACGGGGTTCCGGTTCTTCGCTGGGGGTGCTCATGGCACTCACTTTAAACCCGCGATTTTGCCAATTCCAGAAGGCCGGAACGCCGAACGCCCCGTCTGCGGTGAGTCCGCGGACGGGGCGTTTCGGGGTCAGCAACCGTGGCTGGGAAACCAGCCGTGAAACCTAGGCTGAAGGTGCGATGAAGGCCAGTTCAAGGTTGATGGCAACCTTGTCGCTGACCAGGACGCCGCCGGCTTCCAGCACGGCGTTCCAGGTCAGGCCGAAGTCCTTGCGGCTGATGGTGGTCTCGGCGGAAACACCCGCGCGGGTATTGCCGAAGGGGTCCACTGCGACGCCGTTGAACTCGGTCTCGAGGGAGACGGGGCGGGTGACACCCTTGATGGTCAGGTCGCCCTGGAGTTCGTAGCTGTCGCCGTTGGCCACGAGGCCGTTGGAGACAAAGGAGATCTCCGGGAACTTCTCGACGTCGAAGAAGTCTTCGCCGCGGACGTGGCCGTCGCGGTTGGCGTCGCCGGAATCGAAGCTGGCGGTCTGGATGGTGGCCTCGACCTTGCTGGCCGTGACGTCGTCGGCCAGGTCCAGGGTGGCGGTGGCGTCCTTGAACTGGCCGCGGACCTTGCTGATGCCGGCGTGGCGGACGGTGAACGCGATCTCGCTGTGGGAGTTGTCGAGGGTCCAGGTGCCGCGGGTGAGTTCGGTGGAAAGTGCCATGGTGGTTCTCCTTGTATCAGTCGGTCGTTCGGGTGATCGTTGAAGCTTTTGTTGAAGTCTCAACTAACTGCTGCATCCAGTATAAACATGCATTTGCATCTTTTATTCCACCGGCCGGGAACTTTTTGAAAAATTTTTGAGTTCTACTTGGTGTAGAAGATTTCGTCATTACCCCTGCCCTTTGAGAAACTGGTAGACATGCCCCAAGCCACTGTCCATTTGCTCCGCCACGGCGAGGTCCACAACCCCGAAGGTGTCCTGTACGGCAGGCTGCCCGAATTCCACCTCTCCGAACTTGGCCGGCAGATGGCGCAGACGCTCGCCGAGCACTTCCGCGACCGCGCAGCCCAGGGCGCCAACATCGTGTACCTGGTGGCGTCGCCGCTCACCCGTGCCCAGGAAACTGCCCAGCCCACCGCGGAAGCGCTGGGGCTGGACATCCACACCGACAGCCGCATCATCGAGGCGGAAAACCACTTCGAAGGGCTGAAGGTCACCAAGGCCGAGCTGCGCAAGCCCAAGCACTGGCCGCACCTGATCAACCCGTTCCGTCCCTCCTGGGGCGAGTCCTACAAGCAGCAGGCAGCCCGCGTGACCGAGGCCGTCCAGGAGGCCCGCGCCAAGGCCATCGAACTGGGCGGCGACGGCGCCGAGGCCATCCTGGTCTGCCACCAGCTGCCCATCTGGGCCACCCGGCTCAGCGCAGAGGGCAAGCCGCTGTGGCACGATCCGCGGAAACGCGAATGCACCCTGACCTCCCTCACCTCCCTGGTTTTCGGCGACGACGGCACCCTGCTGCGCGTGGAGTACAGCGAGCCCGCCGCCGCCCTTCTTCCCGGTGCCTCGAGCACCCCCGGAGCCTAAGCTATGACTGAAACACCCAAGAGTTCCCGCCGCAGCGTCCTCGCCGCCGGTGGCCTGGCCCTCACTGCGCTCACGCTGGGCCTGTCCGCCTGCGCCCAGGAGGATGCCCTGGCCAAGCAGGCCAAGGCCGGGGACAACAAGAACTACGTGGCCGGCGACGGCTCGGTGACCGAGTTTGCCGCAGCCGAGCGCAAGTCTGGCATCCAGATCCAGGGCACCCTGTTTGACGGGACCGCCGTAACCCCCAAGGACTTCCTGGGCAAGGTCACCGTGCTGAACTTCTGGTTCGCCGCCTGTGCGCCGTGCCGGGTGGAGGCGCCCTCGCTGGAGGCCCTGCACCAGGAGTTCAAGGGCAAGGGCGTGCAGTTCATGGGCGTGAACCTGCGCGACGAGAAGGCCACGGCCGACGCCTTCGACAAGACCTTTGGCCTCACATACCCGAGCTTCGACGACAAGGACGGCAGCGTGCTGCTGGCTGTTTCCGGTCTGGTGCCCCCGGGTGCCGTCCCCACGACGCTCGTCATGGACAAGCAGGGCCGGGTTGCATCGCGTGTGCTGGGGGAGATCGAGAAGGGCACGCTCAAAGCTCTCATCCAGTCTGCCGTGGCAGAGTAACCTCCCGTGAACAGCCCCTTCGCCGAAGCCATCCTGAACGGTTCGCTGCTGCTCGCCATCCCTGTGGCGCTGCTGGCCGGACTCGTGTCCTTCCTCTCGCCGTGCGTGCTCCCGCTGGTGCCCGGATACCTGGGCTACGTCACAGGGCTCACGGGCGTGGACCTGCAGAAGCAGAAGCGCGGCCGTATGCTGGCGGGAATCGGCCTGTTCGTGCTCGGCTTCTCGGTGATCTTCGTGCTGCTCGGCGGGGCGTTCGGGCAATTGGGGTCGCTGATCTCGGGCGGCCAGAACGCCTGGATCACGCAGATCCTGGGTGTCCTGGTGATTCTCATGGGCGTGGTGTTCATGGGCGGATTCTCCTGGTTCCAGCGCGACGCCAAGATCCATGCGAAACCGCCGGCCGGCCTGTGGGGCGCGCCGTTGCTCGGCATCACGTTCGGCCTCGGCTGGGCGCCCTGCATCGGCCCCACCTACTCCGCCGTCCAGCTCCTGAGCCTCTCCGGCGGCTCGTTCGCCGCGAAGGGCGCGTTCCTGGCCTTCGTCTACAGCCTGGGCCTGGGCATCCCGTTCCTGCTGATCGCCCTGGCGGTCCGCCGCGGCGCGGGCGTGATGTCCTTCTTCCGCAAGCACCGTCTGGCCATCCAGCGCACCGGCGGGGGAGTCCTGATTGCCCTGGGCATCCTGATGGCCACGGGTCTGTGGGGAACCTGGGTCACCGAATTGCAGTACTGGTTCCAAACCGATGTGAAGTTGCCGATCTGATGAGCGAGCGTGTGAAGTCCACCGAGAATTCCCCGGCCGGGGACGCCCCGCAGCCCGGGCCTGCCCAGAATGACGCCGCCGGGTCCGAGGAAGCCGCGCCCAAGGGCCGGAATGCCAAGGACGCCGTGAAGGAAGCCAAGGCCGGGGCCGCCCTCCCGTCCCTGGGCTTCGTCGGCATGCTCCGCTGGGCATGGACCCAGCTGACCAGCATGCGCACCGCGCTGTTCCTCCTGCTCCTGCTGGCGGTGGCCGCGGTGCCCGGATCGCTGTTCCCGCAGCGCCCGGCCAACCCCTCGGTGGTCACCCAGTACATCAAGGACCACCCGGACTACGGCAAGCTGCTGGACTCGCTGCAGCTGTATGACGTCTACTCCTCGGCGTGGTTCTCGGCCATCTACATCCTGCTGTTCATCTCGCTGATCGGCTGCGTGGTGCCCCGCGCCATTGCCCACTACAAGGCCATGCGGTCGCAGCCGCCGCGAACGCCGAAGCGGCTGTCCCGCCTGCCCGAGTACGGCACCCTGGTGGTGCCGGCGGACGCCGGCATCCCGGCGTCGGACGCCATCGAGGATGCAGCGGCGCTGCTGAAGAAACGCGGTTATCGCGTTGAGGTAAGGCACGACGACGGTGCGCGGCCGTCTTTGGGGGCCGAGCGCGGCTTCCTGAAGGAAGTGGGAAACCTTGTCTTCCACACGTCGCTGATCGGCGTGCTGGTGTCTGTGGCCATCGGTGGCCTGTTCGGGTACAGCGGCCAGCGCATCCTGGTGGAGGGTGACACGTTCGTGAACACCCTGGTGGGCTACGACCAGTTCAACCCCGGCACCAACTTCCAGAGCAGCCAGCTCCAGCCGTATTCGATCCAGCTGGACAAGTTCCAGGCCACGTTCGACCGTGAATCCCAGGGCAAGTTCGGCCAGCCCATCGATTTCACCGCGGACGTCACCACCAAGGAAAACCCCGGGGCGCCGGCCAAGAAGGAAGTCCTCAAGGTCAACGACCCCGTCACGCTCGGCGGCACCAGCATCTACCTGACGGGCAACGGCTACGCCCCGGTGGTCACGGTCCGCGACGGGAACGGCAACGTGGCCATGCAGGGTCCTGTGGTGGCCAAGCTGCAGGGCGAGAACTACTACTCGTCCGTGGTGATCAAGGTGCCCGACGCGAAGCCTGACCAGCTCGGGTTTGTGGGCTTCTTCCTGCCCACGGCGCTGGTCACCGAGCAGGGCATCTCCTTCAGCGGCGACCCCGACCTCATCAACCCCCAGCTGAGCCTGAACTCCTTCTACGGCGACCTTGGCCTGGACAAGGGCGCCCCGCAGAACGTCTTCGAGCTCGACGTCAAGAACCTCAAGGAACTCAACAGCCGGAATGCCAAGGCTGGCGGCATCACGCTGGCCCCGGGCAACACCTACACGCTGCCCGAGGGCAAGGGCTCCATCACGTTCGACGGCGTGAAGAAGTACGTGGGCGTGGACATCCACCACAACCCCGGGCAGCTTTCCGCGCTGATCTTCGCGCTGCTTGCGGTGGCCGGGCTCATCGTCTCGCTCTACGTGAACCGGCGCCGCGTCTGGGTCCGCACCGGCACCCACGAGGACGGCCGGACCATGGTGGAGTACGGCCTCCTGGCCCGCGGCGAGGACCACCGCCTGGCCGGCGAGGCTGCCACGCTGCGTAGCCACCTGCTGCGCAAGTGGAACCTCGACGACGACCACCCCGAAACAGCACCTTCCAACTCCTCACCAGCAGGCTCCCCTGAGCCGAAGAAGGACCAGTAATGTTTCCCATCAACGAGACCATGGGCCAGTACAGCGAGCTCTTCATGCTGCTTGCGGCCGGCACCTACACCGTCGCCTTCATCGCGTTTGCGTGGGACCTGGCCAAGAGCAGCAAGGCCCTGAAGTCGATCGACCTCAAGGCCGCAGCAGCCAGCACATCCGCGGGCATGTCCGCCAAGGTTCCGGTGGGCGCCGGCGTTGGATCAAGCGCCTCCCGGAGCGCGGGCAGCGGTGAGGACCGCCTGTCCGGACCGGCGGACCGTGCCGAGCGGCCGTCGTCGTACGCCTCCGGCGCAGTGAACGGCGCCGCCGGGCAGACCGCCGACGACAGCATGCGCTACGGCGAACGCCGGGCGCCCGCCCGCGTTGCCGTGGCACTGACCGTTTTGGGCGCCGCGATCCACGCCGCCGCCGTGCTGACCCGCGCGGTGGGCGCCGGCCGTGTGCCGTGGGGCAACATGTACGAGTTCCTCACCACCGGCGCGTTCCTGGTGGCGGCCGTGTTCCTCGTGGCGCTGGTCCGCCGCGACCTGCGCTTCCTCGGCACCTTCGTGGTGGGCCTGGTGATCATCATGCTGGTGGCCGCGTCCGTGGCGTTCTGGACGCCCGTCGGCCACCTGGTGCCCGCGCTGCAGAGCTACTGGCTGATCATCCACGTCTCCATCGCCGTGCTGTCCTCGGCGCTGTTCACCCTGACGTTTGCCATGTCCGCGCTGCAGCTGGTGCAGTCGCACCGGCAGAAGACCATCTCCGCCGGCGGTGCGGACAAGCTGGGGTTCATGCGCCTGGTACCCTCCGCGCTGAGCCTGGAGAACCTGTCCTACCGCATCAACGCGATCGCCTTCATCGGCTGGACCTTCACCCTCATGTTCGGCGCGATCTGGGCCGAGAAGGCCTGGGGCCGGTTCTGGGGCTGGGACACCAAGGAAGTGTGGACCTTCGTGATCTGGGTGGTCTACGCCGGTTACCTGCATGCCCGCGCCACCCGCGGCTGGACGGGAACGCGCGCGGCCTGGCTGTCGATTGTTGGCTACCTGTGCGTGGTCTTCAACTTCACCATCGTGAACCAGTTCTTCAACGGCCTGCACTCCTACTCGGGGCTGTAGGGGGTATTCCCTTCGGGGCCGTTTTACCCAAAAGGGCCGCATGGGCCCGTCGATTTACCGAAAAGGGTCGCTTGGTTGCCTGCCGAGCGGCCTTTTTTGGTAAATCAACGAAGGCGTCTTGAGGGGCGAATCTTCGAAGGCTAGCGGGCAGACTTCCAGCCACGGCTCGTTAGCGCCTTGCGTACCTTGGTGATCCAACATGGGTACGTTGATGGCCGGCTCGGGGAGACCCGCGGCAACCAGCAAAAGCCGCAGCTCGGTCTCCTTTGGCGAGTCGGTGTTCGCGCGGATGAGAGCCATGGCCTTCATTGCCTTCGGGTAGCCGGCTCTGCCCTGCTTCTCAGCGAGGAAAGCGTCCATTGCCTCCGTCTTTGAAAGGGGATCTCTTCGGCGCAGCAGGAAGTCGCCGGCAATCACCAGGTCCTGCAGGGATAGGATGCCGGCCAGGTCGAACCACGTCCGCAGCGGTGACGTGCAGGCCACAAAGCGGCCCTCGAAGATCTCCTCTTCTGGAAGCGGAAGCCGGTGGCCGCACACGTTCTTCCGGCGCACGGCCCTGGCACCGTCCCGGCTGGTCAGATGGACCACGCCTTGATCCTCCAAACATAGTGGAAGCGGAAATCCCCAGAGCGCAGCAGCCGAAAGGTGGCTGACGACAGCCCCGGTGGCAAGTGCAAGGCCCCGCGCCCTGACAAGGAGCGTGATCTCCACGGCCGCTGGCGAGCGAACGCCGTGGCAGGGGCTCGCCAACTCGAGGGCCCGGACACGCCTGCGGGTCAGACCGGCGGCAGTCGCCTGGCGAATGGTGAACGGCTCTGTCTGCAGGGCGGGAGGAAGAGGGCGTGGACGGGGCATAGGAGCATTCTGCTGCCCCGGACGGGCCTGTATGCCGTTGTCCACAATTTAGGACTCGTGTGGAGGAATAGTGGGCTTGCTGCGGCTGCGCCATACAGACAGCGTGCTACGCCGTCGATTCACCAAAAAGGGCCGCCCGGCCTGATGGCTGGGCGGCCCTTTCGGGTAAATCGGCGACGTGAAGGAGGGGTGAGACGCCTACTTCGCCTCGGGGTTGCCCTCGGCGTTGGCCTCGCCGGCGGCGCCGGGCTTGCGCGGACCAGGCTCACCTGCGGACGGGCCGCTGGCACTGCCGCTGCTGGTGCCCGGAGTTGCGCCCGTGCTGCCTGTGCCCGTTGTGCCCGTGCGGTGACTGCCGCCGTCGGCCTGGTTCTTCCGTGCCGCGTCGTCCCGAAGCTTCCGGAGGCGCTCCGCCTCGGCCTGGCGGCGGCGCTGCTCGAGGTTCCGCAGGAAATCGGGGTCGTCGTCGGGGGCGGTGGGGTGTTGCGGGTACACGGGCCGGGCCACAGTCGTGGCCCGAGGGCGGCCGATCAGGAACCACAGGGCGGCGCCGATGAGCGGCAGGAGGATCACCATGATGAGCCAGGTTGTCTTGGAAAAGCCGCGGGTGAAACGCTTGTCGGTCCGGATAACGTCCACGAGTCCGTAGACGTAGATGGCGAGAATGGCGACTGCGAGTGCAACACGAGGCATGCAATCAGTCTAGCCGTCGCGCGCCCCGGCGGAGATTACAGTATGCCCACAGTCATGCGCCAGCAAAACGCCGAACGGGAGCCGCAGATGACGCCGGCGCTGCCCCGGGCAACGCTAACCCATGCGCCAGGCAAGCACCCCGGAACGGCAGGAAACCCCCGGGAGGCAATCCACCAGTGGGCCAGCGGCACCGGCAGGATACGTTCAGGCAGGACGGCTAAACTTGGATAGTGGCTTTTCTGAAATACACCCTGATCCGGTTCGCGATCTTCCTGCCCCTGTTTGTGCTGTTTGTCTTCCTGCAGCTGGGGTGGTTTCTGGCCGTCGTCTTTGCGGGGCTGATTTCCTTCGCCATCAGCTACCTCTTCTTCCAGAAGCAGCGCGATGCCGCGACGGCGTCCCTGCACGCCCGCTTCTCCGGACGCGCCAAGCCCATCCGCACCGCCGGGGAGATCGATGATGCCCAGGCCGAGGACCACCTCGTCGACACGCACCCGGACGTCACCATCCGCAACGACGTCAAGAAGCGCGAACCCCGGGTCGGCGACGCTTAGGCATTACATCCCGGTGCTCAGAACGAGTCCCAGCGAGAACAGCACGGCGTAGCCGAGGTTGATGAGGCCCGTCTGCTTCAGGACCGGGATGAGGCTCTTGCGCTTCCGTCCGTTGATCATGAGCCAGGCCGGCATCAGGCAGGCCGGGATCAGCAGCAGCACGATCAGCATCCACGGCCGCGTGGGAGCCAAAATCACCACGAGCAGAATGGCCACGGCCAGCATCAGCACGTAGCTCTCGCGGGCGTGCTTGTCGCCCAGCCGAACGGCCAGTGTCTTCTTCCCGGCCTGGATGTCCGAAGGGATGTCACGGACATTGTTGGCCATCAGCAGGGCGCAGGCAATCAGTCCCGTGCCGATGGCGCCGATCACGGCAGGCAGGCCGATCTGCCCCGCCTGCGTGTACGTGGTGCCGAGCGTGGCCACCAGCCCGAAGAACACGAACACGAACACGTCGCCCAGGCCCATGTAGCCGTAGGGGTTCTTTCCGCCGGTGTAGCCCCAGGCCGCCATCACGCAGCCCACGCCCACCAGCAGCAGCCACCACGTCTGGGTGAGGAGGACCAGGACCAGCCCCACGAGCATCGCCAGGCCGAAGGCACCGAACGCGGCATACTTCACGTGTTCGGGGCGGGCTGCACCGGAACCGACCAGCCGCAACGGGCCGACGCGGTTTTCGTCCGTCCCGCGGATCCCGTCCGAGTAGTCGTTGGCGTAGTTGACGCCGACCTGCAGCAGCAGCGCCACAAGGGCCGCCAGGACTGCATTGAGCGGGAGGAAGGAGCCCATCTCATAGGCCGCTGCCGAGCCGATCAGGACAGGGGCGATCGCGGCCGGCAGGGTGCGGAGCCTGGCGCCTTGGATCCATTGTGCGGCTGTGGCCACGGTGAGTACCTCGTGTTGGGTCGGTGATTCGTTCAAAAAGGATGGCGTGCGCTGGGCACGCGGAAGCCGCAGCGGCGCAGCAGGACTACTCTATTTTCCCTGATGCAGCGCGTTGAGCCGTTCAATCATGGCCAGCCGGTCCGGCTTGCCGTTGGGCAGCATGATCAGCTCGCCGGCGGGAAGGACGGTCTTGGGGGCCAGCAGCCCCAGCGTACGGTGCCACTCCTCGGCCCACGCCGCCCCGTCCCGTGCAGCACCACCGGCTCCAGCGGGTCCGGATGCGGTCCCGGCCACTGCCACATAGGCTGCCACGGCCTGGCCCCATTTCGCGGACTCGACGCCGGCCACAAAAGCCGCCGTCACGCCGTCGGACTTTTCCAGCTCAGCCTGCACGTGCGCGGCGGAGACCTTGACGCCGCCGGTGATGATGACGTCGTCGGCACGGCCCAGCACGGTGAGCCGGCCGTCGGCGTCGAGCGTGCCGAGGTCGTTGGTGCGGTACCAGCGGCTGCCGTCCTCTTCGACGAAGGCCTCGGCGGTCTGCCGCGGTGCGCCCAGGTAGCCCGCCGCGAGCGTCGAACCGCCCAGGTGGATCCGGCCGTCTTCTGCGAGCCGCAGGGCCACGCCTTCGAGCGGGTAGCCGTCGTACACGCAGCCGCCGCAGGTTTCCGCAGCGCCGTAGGTGGTGACCACCCGGAGGCCGGCCTCGCGCGCGGATTGGAGGAGCTCGGCAGAGGCCGGGGCGCCGCCGAGCAGGATGCCATTGAACCGGCGCAGCACGGCGAGCGTGTCCGCCGACGGGTCAGCGAGCAGGCGCTGCAGCTGCGCGGGCACCAGCGACGTGAAGCGGATCTTGTCCGTCAGCTCCAGCGCAGCGGCAGTGAAGGCCTCGGCGGTGAAGCCCCCGGAGAGGTCCATGGCCCACGGCCGGGTGCCGGCGAACAGCGACCGGACCAGCACCTGGACACCGGCCACGTACTGCAGCGGCAGCGCCAGCAGCCACTGGCCCTCGCCCTTGAGCGCGAAGGCGGTGGCCATCGACGACGCCGCCAGCGCGTCCACCGTCAGGACCGTCGCCTTGGGCGTCCCGGTGGAACCGGATGTGCGGACCACCGCGACGGCGTCCTCGAACCCGGGGGTCGGGACGGGCGTCACCACCGGCTCGCCGTCGGGGCCGGCGGAAAGTTCGACGGCGGGACCCTCACCGTGGAGGGCGGCCGCCAGCGCCGTGAGGGCCGGCTCGATGTTCACTGCGTGCGCCTGCGTTGTGCGGGCATAAGGTGCGCGGACCTGGGGAGCATGGGGGTGCCTTCCGACGAGTGCGGGCTTAGAAGTAATACGGGAACTTCGACCAGTCGGGGTCGCGTTTTTGCAGGAAGGCTTCCTTGCCCTCCACGGCCTCGTCCGTCATATATGCCAACCGGGT
The DNA here is from genome assembly GCF_046536215.2 of Arthrobacter globiformis. Classification (GTDB taxonomy): domain Bacteria; phylum Actinomycetota; class Actinomycetes; order Actinomycetales; family Micrococcaceae; genus Arthrobacter; species Arthrobacter globiformis_E. The sequence goes on from NZ_CM143421.1 coordinate 4,030,242, forward strand.
AGCCTCGCCGGCGAACACCTGCTGCCCGGCCAGGCCGTCGTCGGCGAGGTTGAAGGCGAACTTGAGCATCCGGATGGCCTGCGGGGACTGCCGCGCGATGTCCGCGGCGTACTCCAGGGCCACCTCCTCCAGGCGCTCGTGGTCGACGGCCTCGTTCACGGCCCCCATCCGAACCATGTCCTCTGCGGAATATTCGCGCGCCAGGAAGAAGATCTCCCGGGCGGCCTTCTGGCCAATCTGCCGGGCCAGCAGCGCCGAGCCGTAGCCGGCGTCGAAACTGCCCACCGTGGCGTCCGTCTGCTTGAACTTTCCGAACTGGCGCGAGGCGATGGTCAGGTCGGAGACGACGTGCAGGGAGTGCCCGCCGCCGGCCGCCCAGCCGTTGACGACGGCGATGACCACCTTGGGCATGGTCCGCATGAGCCGCTGGACTTCCAGGATGTGGAGCCGGCCGGCCCGGGCGGGGTCAATGGTTTCCTGCGTCTCGCCGTCGGCATAGCGGTACCCGTCGCGTCCGCGGATCCGCTGGTCCCCGCCGGAGCAGAACGAGTGGCCGCCGTCCTTGGGGGAGGGGCCGTTGCCGGTGAGCAGGACGGTGGCCACGTCCGGGGTCATCCGGGCGTGGTCCATGGCGCGGTAGAGCTCGTCCACGGTCCCCGGGCGGAAGGCGTTGCGGACCTCCGGCCGGTTGAACGCGATGCGGACGGTGGGCAGGTCCCGGACCACGGTGCCGTCGCCGGACCGCTCCACCTGCCGGTGGTACGTCAGGTCCTGGAAGTCGTCGAAGCCGGACACGGTGCGCCAGCGGGACGGGTCAAAGACGTCGGATACCTTGGCGGGGAAATCGTTGCTCACCGTCCAAGTCTAGTAATCGGCTCAGCTGATGCAGAACTCGTTGCCCTCGGGGTCCGCCATGGTGTGCCATTCGTGAGGCCCCTGGCTGGCCGTCCAGAGGAAGGTGGCGCCGCGGGCTTCCAGTTCGGCGCGGACGTCATCCTTGTCCCGGCCGTCGAGCCGCACGTCCCAGTGCACGCGGTTCTTGATGGTCTTCTGCTCCGGCACTGTCTGGAACAGCAGACGCCGTTCAGGTGCCTTGGCATCGAGTTCCTCGGTGGGCCGGATCGCCGCGCCGTCCTTCCAGACGAGCTTGCCGTTATGCGTCGTGGTCTGGTCTTCGGTGGCGAAGCCCTGGCTGATCATGGAGCGGATGAAGCCCTCGTCCTGCGGCTCCACGGACCAGTCCAGCGTTTCGGCCCACCAGTCGGCGAGGTCGTGCGGGTGGTGGCAGTCGATGGCGATCTGAATGTTGAGTCCCATGGCACCAAGCTACGACGGCGGCGCCGCCTCCGGATAGGGTGCCGGCCGATAAGGAGCGGGTCAGTGACCCTAGCTCTGGACCCGTTGCAACTGGTCCAGCAGTTCCGGCGGGATGGTGTACAGGAAGATCGCGGCCAGCAGGTTCTTGGTGGCATGGACAAAGTAGGAGAACATCAGGTTCCGCCCCGTCCATACGTAGACGAACACCAGGGTGCCGCCCATGGCCAGGTAGGGCATGAGTGCGGGGAGCGTGAGGGCTTCCTGGCCGACGATGTGCAGGGCGGCGAAGAGAACCACGGACAGTCCACAGCAGATCCAGATGTTGACCCGCCGGCTGAGCTTCCCGATCAGCAGGTGCCGGAACACGTACTCCTCGACGAACGGGCCCACCACGACAAGCAGCGGCACCATCAGCCAGGCCGGCACCTGCCGCATGAGCGCCTGCAGCCCGGCCTGGTTGGCGGACGTCTCGGTGGTTCCGCCCACGGTCACCAGGACGGCGGTGGCAATCATCATCGCGACGACGGCCAGCGGCACCATGGCGAGCGTGAACCAGGGGCGCGTGGCAAGCACTTTGAGGTCGCGGGACACCACACCGCGGGCGGCATACAGCGCCAGCGCTCCGACGCACCCGTAAAACAGGAGGTTCACGCTGTAGGAAGCGACGGCCGGCGTCGGGGCCAGCGCCCGGAGCAGCGGCAGGATCAGTTCCCCGGCCAGCGCGAAGAAGGCGGCGACGGCCACATACAGCCCGACGGCGGTGAGGTCCAGCGGCGAAAACCGGTAGAGATCCGGCCGCGGAGCAGGGAGCATGCGTCTGGTATTCACCATGCCTCCAGCGTAGTGCGCCATGCCCCAGCGCGAGCCCGACGGCGGTGCTCACCTTGACGGGGCCGCCCGCCGCCGGGCAGGCTTGACCCATGAAGTCCTAACCACGACGCCGACATCGTCCGGCGTCGGCCATGTTCCGGCCTGTATCCAGTCACCTGGATCTGTCGACCCAGGCCCTGTTGAGCGTATGCACCGAGACGTATGTATCGGGCTCCGGGCCGCCCTTTGGACTGCGAGGACTTCCCATGACTGAACCACATTTCCGCACCGAACAGCTGCACCTGTCCGGCGTCTCCCACGGCTACGGGGACCGCGAACTTTTCACCGGCGTCGAACTGGTGATCGGCGCGGGGGAACACGCCGCCGTCGTCGGTGAAAACGGTGCCGGCAAGTCCACCCTGCTGCGGATCCTGGCCGGTATCGAGGCGCCCGCGGAAGGCGCGGCCCGGCGGCATGGTCGCGTGGGCTACCTGGCACAGACATCCGGGCTCTCCGCCCGGCTGACGGTGGCCGACGCCATCGACGATGCGCTCCGCGCACTGCGCGGGATGGAAGCCGAGCTCGAGCGGCTGGAGGAAGGCCTGGCATCGGCCGGGCCTGCAGAGCTGGAGGCCTACGGGAACCTGCAGACCCAGTACCAGCTGCGCGAGGGCTACGCCGCGGAATCCCGCGTCGAGGCGGCGCTGGACCGGCTGGGCCTGGGCGGCGTGGACCGCGGCCGGATGCTGGGGTCGCTGTCCGGCGGGGAACAGGAGCGCGTCGCGCTGGCTTGCCTGCTGGCCGATCCCGCGGACATCCTGCTGCTGGACGAGCCCACCAACCACCTGGACGCCAGCGGCACGGCCTGGCTCGAGGGCCGTCTGGCAACGCACCGCGGAGCCGTGGTGGTGGTCTCGCACGACCGCGTGCTGCTGCGGAAGGTCGCCGCCGCCGTCATCGAGGTGGACGCCGAGCGCCGCACGGTGAACCGCTACGGCAACGGCTACGACGGCTACCTGAAGGAGAAACGGGCAGAACGCCAGCGCTGGGTCCAGCAGTACCACGGCTGGCTCGATGCCATGGCAGCTGAACGGCGGCAGGCGGACACTGTGTCGGACCGGATGGGCTATGCCCGCCGGCGGGACAATGACAAGGCGGCCTTCGACTTCAAGACCGGAACCTGGGAGCGCGCCGCCGCCAGCAAGATCCGCAACGCCCAGGAGCGGCTGCGCCGGCTGGAGGACAACCCCGTGGAGCGCCCGCCGGAACGCCTGAAGCTCGACGCCGGACTCGACGTGGCGTTGAACGGCAGGCCCGACGGCGGGACTTCCGACGGCGGGCCCGAGGGGACCGCTGCCACCGCCGCTGGCGCCGCCGGCAGCGCCGGCGGGGACTCCGGGAACGGAAACCAGGCAGGCGTCGACGGGGTCCTGCATGCCCGCAACACCCAGGTGCCTGGCCGGTTGGACGTCCCGGAGTTCCGTGTGGACCGCGGGCAGAAAATCCTCATCACGGGTCCCAACGGCGCCGGGAAGTCCACGCTGCTCTCCGTCCTGGCCGGCACCCTCGAGCCGGCCGCGGGACACGTGGTGCGTAACGGCCGGATCGGCTATCTGCAGCAGGAACTGGAGCTGCCCCAGCACCCAACGCTCCGGCTGCTGCCGGCCTTTGCCGCCGGGCTCGGCGGGAACATCGACGACCACGCCGAGGCGCTGCTGCGGCTGGGCCTCTTCCGCGCCAGCGAATTCCATGTGCCGGTGGGTGCCCTCTCCGCAGGCCAGCAGCGCAGGCTGGCACTCGCGCGGCTGCTGCTCGGCCACAAGGACATCATGCTCCTCGACGAACCCAGCAACCATCTGGCCCCCGCGCTCGTGGAGGAACTGGAATCGGCGCTCGCGGAGTTCGACGGAACAGTCGTGATGGTCAGCCACGACCGGGCCCTGGGTGAGTGGTTCGACGGATGCGCGGACCGGTCCCGGGGCCGGGCCGGCGAGGGCGCTTCCGGGAGATGGCTCAGGTACACGATGGCGGACGGCGCGCTGGAGAAGGCGGCGCTGCCCGCCTGAGCCGGGCAACACCCGGCCCGAAGGCCGCACTAGCAAGGAAAACCCAGGCCCGGCGGATTGCCGGGCCTGGGTTTTCTCACTGCCTGGGTTTTAGCGCCGCGTTGGTTTTTCGCGTGCGACCTACCGGAACAGGGCGCTGTATGTTCCCATGATGATCCGGTCGCCGGGCCGGGACTTCCTGATGTAGTCCACCACGGCCCAGTCGTCCAGCGAGATGCAGCCGGCCGTCGGGACCTTGTTCATGTGCAGGAAGATGGCGAAGCCGGCGTCCTGAATGATGTTGGGCCGGTTGTAGTTGACCACCACACCCTGGCGGTAGTCATGCGTGGCGCGGGTGGCGAAGTACCACATGTTCTCGTCCCAGCCCACCCACGATGAGGACTCGAAGTACTTGTTGTACGTCGCGGTCCAGGGGTTGCCTCCCCAGCGGGAGCGCGGGTTCAGCGTGCGGTAGGGGAGTGCCGTTCCCGGGTTGCCCAGGCCGAACGCCTCCGTCACCGAATACGAACCCGTGGGCGAGTACAGGTAACGGGTGGGGCCCGACGGAACACCGGGCGCCTTGAAGCCCGAGGCGCCCACATAACCGTCCGTCCGCCAGTCCTGGACGTACGTTCCCGCCATCCGGACGCAGTACACGTTGGTGGCATACGACTGGCCATAGCCCTGCGTGAACGTGAGCAGCACCCGGTTGGCGCCGTAAGTGGAGTACCGGGACCGTCCGTTGTTCAGCTTCTGGCACTCTGTGATTCCGTAGGCCCGGGTACCGGCGGACTTGGTGTAGCCGATGAAGCCGCGCTGGAACGACTGGATGCACTGGTCGCCGGCGCATTTTTCATTCGCCGTCGGATAGCCCAGCCAGCCGCCCGCTCCGCCGTTGGTGGCATACCGCTGGGCGATGCCTCCCCGGACGGTCCAGGCCGGGGTCAGCGGGGACCAGTAAATGGTGCCGCCCTGGAACCGCTGGATGCAGCCGCCGGCGGGCTGCCCGCAGGTTTCGTTGGCCAGCGGGTAGCCCAGGGAACTCCGGTTGCCGCCGGTCAGGATGTACCGGGTGCCGATGCCGCCGCGCGTGATCCAGGCGCCCGTGGCGGGTGACCAGTAGATGTTGCCTCCCTGGAACTGCTGGAGGCAGCCGCCCGCCACCTGGGCGCAGGCTTCCGTGGTGGTGGGGTAGCCCAGGACGCCGTTCAGTGCGCCGGCGGCACGCCAGCGGGTGCCGATGCCGCCGCGGATGACCTGGCCGCCCGTCTGCGGTGACCAGTAGATGGTGCCGTTGTCGAAGTCCTGGGAGCAGCCCCCGTTTTTCAGGCCGCAGGTTTCAGCGGCCGACGGCAGGCCCAGCACCGTCTCGGCACCCGACGCTGCCCACCGTCTCCCGATGCCTGACCCGGTGGAGAAGTCGAGGAACCGGGTGCCGGTCCAGATGATCACCTTATTGCTGGAGAACTTCTGCAGGGACCGCGGCCCCAGGACGATCTCGTCCCCAATGGGGTAGCCGAAGGCCGCGAGGCCGCCGCCTGCTGTCCACTGCGGACCGGTGCGTCCGGAGGACAGCAGGACCGGATGGGCTCCGGACTTGGACGTCCAGTAGATCGGGCCGCCGGTGAAGTTCTGCGCGCAGAGCCCGGCCGAGCACTGCTCGTTCGACGTGGGTTCGCCGAGCACGCCGGCCGCTCCGCCAAGGCTGCGCCACTTGGCGCCGATGCCGCCGCCAGTGACAAGTTCGGGGTCGGGGGCCGGCACCGGATCAGTAACGGCCGGTTCCGCGATGGCAGGATCCGCGGCCGGATCTGTGACAGCGGGGCCGGTTACAGCCGGGCCCGTTACCGGCGGGGACGACGGCGGCACCGAGGCCGCGGGGTCCGTCACCGGATCGGTGGCCGGGTCAGTTGCCGGGTCGGTGCCGGGGTCAGTTGCGGGGGTAGTGGCCTCCGGGGCGGTGCCCGCGGTTTCGGCAGCGGGGGAGGATGCGTCGGCCGCCTGGCTGGGCGGCGTCGCGGAATCGACCGCGAGGGCCGGAGAGGACGCGAGTGGGCCGGCCGCCAGGCTCAGGAGCAGGGCAGCCGCAAATATTGGTTTTTTCACGAAGCATCCTCCACCGACACAACCGGTTCGCACGTGCCGGCCTGGCCCGTGGTTTTGGCGAAGTTCTTTGCAGAAACCTCAGCCGATTTCCCTGCCGGGACCGTTTCCGTGATCAGGGTGTGGCCCTGGACCGCCGCGCCGACGGTAACCGCAATGGCCACCGTGTACTTCTTGGCTTTGTCCGAGGAGTTGACCAGGGTGCCCTTGAACGTCCACTGGCCGTCCGCGCCGGCCGCGCAGGTGTGCTCCTGCAGGGCGTCGATCGCGTTCAGTGACGTGGACACATCGGTGGGCAGGGAAGGTGCCGTCGTGGGTGGTGGGGATTCCGACGGCGGCTGGGACACCGCCGTCGTACTGGTTGCCGATGGTGAAGCGCTGGGGCCCGATCCGGACGGGCCTGGGCCCCCGCCGGAACATCCCGAGGCCGCCAGCAGCAAGGCCGCTGGCAGCAGTAGTGCTCTCTTTCTCATAGTCCCCCCTGAAAAATGGCGCGAGTGCCGGCGTCCGCATGAGACGGTGCGGACGTCATGGCCGGGAACGAATCCCCGGCCATGGTGCTCAGAGTAGCCGCAATCAGGGCGCCAGAGGAGCCTTTTCTCCATTCGAGTTACTGTTTCGCAACGCGGCATGGGAGCGGGTGAGCGGTTACCCAAAAACCCGTTCTGGCCTGCGGAATGTTGCCCGCGTCACGGGGCGGCCCGGAAATCTTGTACGATGGATGGGCCGTGCGAACCTTCGATGCTCCACGAGTTTTTGTGCACATAGGGGCCTCAGGAGGGGCCCGAAGTCGAATTATCTGTACAAAAACTCCAGGTTCCGGAACCGGCAGTGCCCTACCCCAGGCAACCCCCGACCTACAAGGAACAGTTGTGCCTCAAAGTACCCCCACAGAACTTATGAGCCCGACGGCTCCATCCGCCGCCGTCGACCCAACCCTCAGCGCCGAGGGCTACAAGAAGACCCTGAGCCGGCGCCACGTCACCATGATCGCGATGGGCGGCGCCATCGGCGTCGGCCTGTTCATGGGAGCCGGCGGCCGGCTGGCCTCCACCGGTCCCGCGCTGATCTTCTCCTACGCCATCGCCGGCGTCATCGCTTACCTGCTGATGCGGGCTCTCGGCGAGCTCATCATGTACCGCCAGACGTCGGGCTCGTTTGTGAGCTACGCCGGCGAGCTGTTCGGCAAGAAGGGCGCCTACCTGTCCGGCTGGATGTACTTCATCAACTGGGCCATGACCGGCATCGCGGAACTGATCGCGATCGGCCTCTACTTCCAGTTCTTCTTCTCCAACGTCCCGGTGGAGCTCTCCGCCATCGCTGCGCTGGTGCTGCTGGTGGCCGTGAACCTGCTCAGCGTCAAGGCGTTCGGCGAATTCGAATTCTGGGCGTCCTGCCTCAAGGTCGGCGCCATCGTGATCTTCCTGGCCGTGGGCACGTTCATGGTGGTCACCAACGCCAAGGTGGGCGCCGGCCACGCGTCGCCGGTCAACCTCTTCGCCGGCGACGGCGGCATGTTCCCCAAGGGCGGACTGGTGATGATCCTGGTGCTTAACGCCGTCATCTTCGCCTACAACGCCATCGAACTCGTGGGCATCACCGCCGGCGAGATGGAAAACCCGGAACGCGAAGTGCCCAAGGCGATCCGCGCCGTCGTGATCCGCATTGTCGTCTTCTACGTCGGTTCCGTGACCCTGCTGGCCATGCTGCTGCCGTCCGACCAGTACAAGGCCGGCACCTCGCCCTTCGTCACCGTCTTCGGCCAGATGGGGCTGCCGTGGATGGGCGACGTCATGAACATGATCGTCATCACCGCCGCGCTGTCCTCCTGCAACTCGGGCCTGTACTCGATCGGCCGGATCTTCCGCACCATGGCCAACAACGGCCACGCCCCGCAGTGGCTGACCAGGATGTCCAGCCGCCACGTGCCGTACGCCGCCATCCTGGCCATCGCCTCCGTGTACCTCGTGGGCATCCTGCTGAACATCTGGCTGGGCGGCTCGCACGCCTTCGACCTCGCCCTGAACACCGCCTCGATCGGCGTGATCTTCACCTGGGGCTCCATCTTCGCCAGCCAGATCGCGCTGCGGAAGAAGAAGGGCAACATCTCCAGCCTGCCGATGCCCGGTTCGCCGTGGACCAGCTGGGCCGGACTCGTGGCGCTGCTGGCCATCACCGTGCTGATCGGTTTCGACACCATGACGGACAAGGCCACGGGGGACGTCTTCCTGCTCGGCCTTTGGACCCTGGCCAGCATCCCGTTCTTCGCCGTGGTGCTGTGGCTGGGCTGGCAGAAGGTCAAGAACAACGAACCGAAGAGCGAACTCTTCAGCTGATTTCCCGAATTAACCACGACGGCGGCGGGTCACCTTTTGCGAAAAGGGCGGCCCGCCGCCGTCGTTCCAGGGTGGGAGCGCGAACGGACACTCGTGGCCCCTGGGAAGCGTTTCCCGAGGGCCGGAATTGTCCGCTCGCGCTGGAGGATCAGGCTTTCAGGTGCTTCGCGAAGTGGTCCTCGATCCGGCGCCACGCCTCCGGGGCGGCGGCCGGATCCGGGCCGATGCCCATCACCCGCGTCAGCGGGCGCAGTGCCCGGGGCCCTTCCTCCCGGTCGTTCAGGAAGGAGTGGCCCGCCGTCGGGAATTCCTTGACGTCGTGTTCGACGCCCGCCGCATCCAGCGCGGATTCCAGCCTGGCCGCGGCGCCCCGCAGGGTGCGGTCCCGTGCGCCGTAGTTCGCCACCAGCGGGCAGGCGCCGCGGAGCGCCGGCTCGAGGTCCCGGGGGAGCCGGCCGTAGTTCACGGAGGCGGCGTCGAAGCCGTCGTTGGCTGCCAGCAGGGCGAACCCGCCGCCCATGCAAAAGCCGATGACGCCCGTCCGGCCGGTGCAGAGGGACGATGCCTTCAGCCAGCTCCGCGCCGCGGCGATGTCGGCGAAGACGCGCCCTTCGCCGGTGATCATGGATTTCATGGTGCCCGCCAGGCAGCGGCGCGGGCCGCCGTCGCTGTAGAGATCGACGGCGAGGGTGAGGTAGCCCGCCGCGGCCAGCCGGTCGGCGTGGCGGCGGATCTGGTCGTTGAGGCCGAATGCCTCGTGGATCATCACGACGCCGGGAAACGGGCCCGTTCCGGCCGGTGTGGCGAGGTAGCCGCGAAGGACCTTGGATCCGCCGGCGGCAGCGCCTGTCCCGCCCAGGTCTACGTGCGTCATGGGCCCAGTCTCGCACGGGCCAGTCTTGCGGTCTTTGCCTGGGCCGCAGTCTTGGCGGGCGGCAGTCTCGGCAAGGGCGGCAGTGCCGCCCTTGCCACAAAAACGGCGACGCCGGGCTCCCCCCAAGGGAGTCCGGCGTCGCCGTTTGGCGGTGGTGTATTAATCCCGCTTAAATTCGTCCTTGACGTCTTCGCCGACTTTCTTGGCGTCGGCGACCACCTGGTCCTTCTGGCCCTCTGCCTTCAGGCGGTCATTGTCCGTCGCGTTGCCTGCGGCTTCCTTCGCCTTACCGCCGAAGTCCTCTGCAGCGTTCTGGATCTTGTCTCCGATACCCATGAGGGGCACCACCTTCCGTTGCCGGTTGATCTGACAAAGCCATTTCAGCCTAACACGAAGCATACTTACTATTTCAAGCGGGGCCCCAAAAATGTCGGTGCCGCGGATAGGCTCGAAGCATGGATCACAGCATCAGCCTGAGTCAGCACGTCAACGCCAGTCCGGAGAAGGTCTGGCAGGTGATCTCGGATGTTCCAGGGTCCGCGGCCACCCTGTCCGGGGTCGAGTCCATCCAGATGGTCAGCGAGGGGCCGTACGGCGAGGGGACCCGCTGGAAGGAGACGCGCTCCATGATGGGCCGGCGCGAAACCGTGGAAATGTGGGTGTCCCAGGCGGATCCGCCGCACAGCACCACGGTGAAGGCGCTCCAGGGCGGCGCGGACTACACTTCCCGGTTCACGCTGGAGGAGCGGGGCGGCGGGACCGACCTGACCATGACCTTCGGCGCGGAGGTCCTCAGGCCCACTGTGCTTAGCCGGCTGATGCTCGCCCTGTTCGGGCGGCTGGGCATGAACATGACGCGGAAGGCCCTGGCGAAGGACCTTGCCGAGATCGCGGCGAAAGCGGAGCAGCCCTAGTGGCGGGGCGGTCTGCGGGCAAGGCCCGGCAGGGTGCGGCATCGAAGGTGACGCCGCCGAGGCTGGTGCCGGTCAACCTGGAGGGCCTCCGGGATGAGGATGCGCCGGACTTCAGGCGTGCCGACCGGTATGACGGCATGCGGTACAGTCGCGCGGACGCCGACGGGCTGGAGCTCAGCGGCATCACCTTCGCCGAGTGTGAATTTGCCGGCGTCTCCTTCAATGACGCCCAGCTGCGCGGCGCAACGTTCCGGGACTGTGTGGTCGAGGAGGCCTTCGCCCCTGTCCTGAACGCCGCCCGGTCCACCATGCATGACGTCGTCTTCAGCAATCCCCGGTGGGGATCGGCGGAGCTGTACGAGGGCGGCTGGCAGTCCGTGCGGATCGACGGCGGCAAGATCGACTACCTGAACCTGCGGGGATCGCGGCTGGCGGACGTGCAGATCAGCGACTGCATCATCAGCGAACTGGACCTCGGCTCCGCCACTGCCGCCCGGGTGGCACTGAAAAACTGCACTATCGGAAGCCTGGACCTCGCCGGCGCCAAACTGAAGGACTTTGACCTTCGCGGCACGGATTTCCGGAGCATCAGCGGCCTGGGCAGCCTGGCAGGCGTCGTGATCGACGAGTACCAGCTGGGGCTCCTGGCGCCACTCCTGGCGGCCCACCTGGGCGTCACCGTCGCCTGACGGGCCGGCTCCCCGGCTCGCATTAGCGGACGCGCCCCACCCTTGACCGGAGGCTTGGAGTTTTTGTCCATTTGTCGCGACTTCGAGGGACCTTAACTCGCGACAAATGGACAAAAACTCCCGTCCCGTTGACCCGTTGCCAGCACCGTGTAATCTTTATAGAACGAACGGTCGGTAATTTATTCGCTTCCGACCGCCCAGCTTCTGCGAAAAGGATGTTCTCATGGTCGAGGCTTTTCTGGTCGGCGGTGCCCGCACCCCGGTAGGACGATACGGCGGAGCGCTCTCGGCGGTCCGGCCCGATGATCTGGCTGCGCTGGTGGTCCGCGAGGCCGTGGCCCGGGCGGGCGTGGATCCGGACGCGATCGACGAGGTCATCCTGGGCAACGCCAACGGAGCCGGCGAGGAGAACCGCAACGTGGCCCGCATGGCCACCATCCTCGCCGGCCTCCCGCTGCACATCCCGGGCATCACCGTGAACCGGCTCTGCTCCTCCGGCCTGAGTGCCATCATCATGGCCAGCCAGATGATCAAGTCCGGTGCAGCGGACATCGTGGTGGCCGGCGGCGTGGAGTCGATGAGCCGCGCGCCCTGGGTCCAGGAAAAGCCGAAGACGGCCTTCGCGAAGCCCGGCGACATCTTCGACACCTCCATCGGCTGGCGCTTCGTGAACCCGCTGTTCACGAAGGGTGAGCTGTCGCGCGACGGCAAAATGACGTACTCCATGCCGGAGACCGCCGAGGAAGTGGGCCGCGTGGACAACATTTCCCGCGAGGACGCCGACGCCTTCGCGGTCCGCTCCCACGAACGTGCGCTCGCAGCCATCGAGGCGGGCCGGTTCAAGGACGAGATCGTCCCGGTGACGGTCAAGACCCGCAAAGCCGAGACCGTGGTGGACACCGACGAGGGTCCGCGCGCCGGCACGTCCATGGACGTTCTCGCCGGCCTCCGCCCCGTGGTGCCCGGCGGCTCGCTGGTCACCGCCGGCAACTCGTCCTCCCTCAACGACGGCGCGTCCGCCATCATCGTCGCCTCCGACGCTGCCATCCAGCGGCTGGGCCTGACGCCCCGAGCCCGCATCATCGACGGCGCATCCGCCGGCTGCGAGCCGGAAATCATGGGCATCGGCCCGGTTCCGGCCACCCAGAAGGTGCTCAAGCGGAGCGGGCTCAGCGTTGGTGACCTTGGCGCCGTCGAACTTAATGAAGCGTTTGCCACCCAGTCCCTTGCGAGCGTGCGGCGCCTTGGGCTGGATCCGGACATTGTGAACAACGACGGCGGCGCGATCGCCTTGGGGCATCCGCTGGGTTCCAGCGGTTCCCGGATCGCCATCACCCTGCTGGGCCGGATGGAGCGCGAAGACGCACGGATCGGCCTGGCCACCATGTGCATCGGCGTGGGCCAGGGCACCGCCATGCTGCTGGAGCGCGTCTAGTGCCGGGGCCTTACAACGCAAACCGGGACAACGCGAACCGGGACAACCCGACCCACGACAACGCGAACCAGGACAGCGCGAGCGGACACTTGAGCACCCTGGAGTTCAGCACCCTGCTGGTCGAAGAGCGCGGGGACCGGGTGGTGGTGCTCCTCAACCGCCCGGACGTCCGCAACGCGATCGACCAGCAGATGGTGGATGAGCTCCATGCCGTGTGCGCCGAGCTGGAGAAGAACCCGAAGGTCCTCATCATCGCCGGCACGGAGGGCGTTTTTGCCTCGGGCGCGGACATCGCCCAGCTGCGGGAACGGCGCCGCGATGACGCGCTGCAGGGCATCAACTCCACCATCTTTGTCCGGATCGCCAAGCTGCCCATGCCGGTGATCGCCGCGCTGGACGGCTACTGCCTGGGCGGCGGCGCCGAACTGGCCTACGCCGCCGACTTCCGGATCGGAACCCCGGCCGTCCGGATCGGCAACCCGGAAACCGGCCTCGGCATCCTCGCGGCCGCCGGCGCCAGCTGGCGGCTGAAGGAACTCGTGGGGGAGCCCGTGGCCAAGGAAATCCTGCTGGCCGGACGGGTGCTGAAAGCCGAGGAGGCCCTCGCCGTCAACCTGGTCACCGAACTCCACGAGCCTGCCGAGCTCATGGACGCAGCCCACCGGCTGGCCGACCGCATCGCCCGGCAGGACCCGCTGGCCGTCCGGATCACCAAGTCCGTGTTCCACGCCCCGGCCGAGGCGCACCCGCTGATCGACCAGCTGGCGCAGGGAATCCTGTTCGAGTCGCAGGCCAAGTTCGACCGCATGCAGGCCTTCCTGGACAAGAAAAACGACAAGAAAAACACCGCAAAGACCACAGACGGGACCAAGTCATGACCGCCATTCCCCAGCACGTCGGAGTCCTCGGCGGCGGCCGGATGGGCGCAGGCATCGCCCACGCCTTCCTCATCAAGGGTGCCACCGTTGTGGTGGTGGAGCGCGACGGCGATGCTGCCGCCGGCGCCCGCACCCGGGTCGCCGACGCCCTGGCCAAGTCCGCGTCCCGCGGCGCCCTGGAGGGAACCCCGGAGGAAGTCCTGGCCAGGTTCAGCACATCCACCGACTACTCAGCCTTCGCCGGCTGCGGACTGGTGGTGGAGGCGGTTCCGGAGGACTTCGAGCTGAAGGTCAGCGCCCTGAAAGCAGTCGAGGCGCAACTGGCGGCGGACGCGTTCCTGGCCTCGAACACGTCCTCGCTCTCGGTCACCGACCTCGCCGCCCAGCTGCAGCGGCCGGCCAGCTTCGTGGGGCTGCACTTCTTCAATCCCGTGCCCGCCTCCACCCTGATCGAGGTGGTGGTGGCCAGGGAGACGTCACCAGAGCTGGCGGCCCAAGCGAAAGGCTGGACGGAAGCGCTGGGCAAGACCGCCGTCGTCGTCAATGACGCCCCGGGGTTCGCGTCCTCGCGGCTGGGCGTGGCGATCGCCCTGGAGGCGATGCGCATGGTGGAGGAGGGCGTGGCCTCCGCGGAGGACATCGACGCCGCCATGGTGCTGGGCTACAAGCACCCCACCGGGCCGCTGAAGACCACCGACATTGTGGGCCTGGACGTCCGCCTGGGCATCGCCGAATACCTGCACTCGACGCTGGGGGAGCGCTTCGCGCCGCCGCAGATCCTCCGGGACAAGGTGGCCCGCGGCGAACTGGGCCGCAAGACCGGCAAGGGGTTCTTCGACTGGGCTGACTGACCCGCTGAAGGCGCGCCTGACTGCAGGCGCGCCTTCAGCGGTCCGGCGCGCTCACAGGAGGGCGCTTACAGCAGGCCAACGATGTAGCCGACGAAGAACAACAGGCACAGCAGCACCACGATTCCGATGAGGACCAGCACCGCCACCTGGGTTCCCCGCGGCGGTCCTCCCTCGTCGTGCCCCTGCGGTCCTCCGGTGGAGCTTTCAGCGGGCGGTGTTTCCCCGGGCGGCACGCCGCCGCCCGGTTCCAGCCCGGTGAGGTGGTCTTCAAGGGGGTCAGGGTTCGTGCTGCTCACGGGGTCCTCCTTTGCTGGATTTGCGGGCCGCAGGCTACAGCGATTCGAGTTTCTGCCGCAGCCCGGTCAGGGCAGGGTCGCGCAACTTCATGAACTGCGGTGTGAGGAACGGCTGCAGCAGCTTGTAGGGCCAGTTGATGCTGAACTGCGCCGTGTACACGATCTCGGAACCGGAGCTGAGCGAGCGCACGTCGATCGAGTCGAAAGCCACGAGGTTCCGGTGTTCACCCCGGAGCTTGATGTGGTTGTCGAACAGTTCGATGACCTCGTACTCGATGGGCTGGCGCTTGCCCCGGAACACGGCTTCGGCGTGGTACCGGTGGCCGACAGCGACAGGCCCCTCGGTCAGCTTGTCCATGACCGCTGTGCCCGGGTCCCACTCGCTGGTGTGTTCGAAGGCGGACAGGTAGGCGAACGCAGTCCGCGCCGGCAGGGAAGAAGCGACAGTGCCCGAGACTGTGATCATGACACCAGCCTAGCCACGCGCGCCGCCGGGCACACCGGGTTCGGCCGGCTGTCCCGGGCTGCCGGGCGCCGCCGGGCTGCCGGGTTGGGCCTGCTGGCTCCCGGGCTGCCCGTGCCATGCGCTAACTAGCCGATCGCCGCCCGGAGGGAGGCGGCGTAGCCCTTGGCGTAGCCGTCGGCCGTCGGGTGGAAAATGTCGGCGGTCTGGCTGCCGCAGGTGGCAGAGGCGGTGCAGAGCGGCGGCAGCCCCACGATCCACGGCTGCGTGGAGCCGACGCCATGCCCGGAGAATGCCCGCGACACATCCACGTATTCAACCTTCGACCGGCCGCCGTCGGCTGCCTGGGCCGCCTTGGCAATGACCGCGTTCAGCTGCTGGGTCAGCCCGTTGATCGGATCGGCGGCGGGTCCGGCGCCCGGCTCGAACAGCAGCGGGTACCCGGTCACGTAGATGTCGGCCCGCGGTGCCTTCGCCTTGACGTCGTTAAACATGGCCAGAAGATCCTGGAAGAACGGGCTCGCCGCCGGGGCGGTCAGGGCGGTTTGCAGGACGGCGGCCCGCTGTGCCAGGGCTGCGTTGCACGCCGCACCGGAGTCCTGCGAACAGATCACCAGCGCGCCGATGGAGTCGAGGTCGTTGCCGCCGGCGGTGATGGTCACCAGGTCCACCTTCTTGTTCAGCGAGGGGATTTGCGCTGTCCGGACGGCAGCGGTTGTGGCGCCGCTGCACGCCTCATTCCCGGCCAGGACGATCTTGCGCGACGCGTCCAGGAGCACCGGATAACCGTGGTCGCTCCGGAAGCAGGCGTCCGCGTATGAACCTGCGCCCTGGCCGGCAGCATACGAATCTCCCAGCGCCACGTAGGAATCGAACCGGTCCGCGGATGCCGGCGCGGCGGTCACGCCAGCGAGCACCAACGCCGCCAGGGCACCGGTGAGGCGGGCAATCCGCCGTCGCAAAGGCTGTTTGGCTGTCATTTGAATCCCCACATTCGCTCAGGCCGCGGAGCGGCGCCCCCGGTGTCCAAGGGTAGGTCCAAGGGTACGCCCGGGGTCAATACCGCAGCCCGGCAATTCGGCCAGCGGCCAGCCGCAACCTGCGTCGAACCCGTGCGGCCGCCGGGGGAGGTGTGGTTAGCTGGCTCCGTGAACGCGAGGGGACAGATCGGCTGGGACGGGGCGGTGAACGCCTGGCTTGTGGCTGGCTCCGTCTACCGGATGGGGCGGCGGGAATGGCTCACGGAGGCGGGCTGGAAGGAAGCCTACCGGGACGGCGTCCGCACGATCATTGACCTCCGGAACCCCGGCGAACGGCAGCGCCGGCCCACCGATCCGGAGGTGGGTGGGGCGCTAGCCGCCTTCGACCTGGTCCTGGGACCCACCGAGGATCCGGAAAACCCTGAGTTCAAGGCCCTGTGCGACCCCTACCTGAACGACCCCACGCACTACGCCGCCAATGCTCGCCTCTTTCCGGACAGGCTGGCCGCCGTGTTCAAAGCCGTCGCGGCAGCGCCCGGCGGCGTCGTGATCCACTGCTCGGCAGGCAGGGACCGCAGCGGCATGATCGCGGCGATGCTCCAGGATCTCGCAGGCGCCAGTGATTCCGAGATCGTGACCGGCTACCAGGCGGCCATGCGCAGCATCAACGAACGCCACCGGACCATGTGGCCGCCGCATCCGCACGAACGCTACCTCGACGAGGAAACCCTCGCCCCGCTGCTGGAGTCCCGCGGCGCCAAGGTCTTGGACTTCGTGCGGCAGCTCAACACCCGCGACTTCCTGCTGCGGAACGGCGTCACCGGGCCGGAGCTGGACGCAGTACTGGCCGCACTCGGCGCTAGGGTTGCCCTGTGACTTCTCCCGTATCCGGCCGGGCACTCCGGCGCGCACTCTCCCTGTCGGCCGCAGTGGCGCTGGGTGCACCGCTCGCGTCGGTGCCCGCTTACGCTGCCCTGGAAAGCACGACGACGGCGGATGCCGCCGGTACGGCCGCCTCGCCGGCGGTGCCGTCCCCGGCTGCGGATCCGCCGGGTCTTGCCGAGGCGGTTCTGCGCGACCTGGGCATGACCCTCGAGGAATTCAACGCCGCAGGGGAACAGGGCAGGCGCGCGGCGGCGGCCCTGGACACGCTACGCAGGGTCCAGGGCTTTGAAGCGGTCAGGCTACACGGCGGCAGGATCGTGGTTGGGGGTACCGGCCCCGCCCTGGCCAAGGCTGTGGACGCTCTCAACGCGGCCGACTCCGAGGACCGCAAGGAGTTCGTGCTCGCGTCGCAGCCGGAGGCGGCTGCCACGGAAAGTGCCACCCCGAAAACCACCGCCGTTCGAGCCGCGAGCGTCCAGGAGCTCTACCGGGCGTACCTCCGCGAGGTGGGACCGGCCGGGCTCCAGGCTGTGGCGGAGGCGGACGGCAAGTTCATCATCCGCACGGGCGGCGTAAATGAGCCCCAAGCGGACGGCGCCGATCCCACGGCCAGCCAGGCTCCGGCGTCGGCCGAGCGGGCGAGCGGCGGACGACTGTCGCCGTCGGAATTCGTGGAGCAGTATGCCAACGTCGTCCTCGAATCCGGCCAACAACCTCTGGCCCCGGAGGAGGACTTCTTCGGCGGGCAGGGGTACCGGATCGACGGCGGGGTGGTCTGTTCCGCCGGCTTCAGCGCGTTCGGCCCCGATGGCAAGCCCCTGGTCCTCACGGCCGGCCACTGTGCCGACGACGGCGCAGCCCGGCTCGCCGAGGTGACCCTGCCGGCCGGAGACCCCGCGGGCGGATTCGCCGCCGGCAATGCGGTCACCGGGAAGCTCGGGACCTTCGGCTTCAGCCAGTTCGGCGGCCCCGGGAACACGAGGGTCGCGGACCCGGAGAATCCGGGCGCGCCGGGGAACGACATCGCGGTCATCGAGTCCATCCGGCCCGACCTCGATCCGCTCCCCGCCGCCACCACATGGGCGGATGCCGCCAAACTCGGGACAGGTTCCGTGAAGATCGTGGGCATGGCGTCGCCGTTTGTGGGGCAGGCCGTCTGCCGTTCCGGGCGGACGGCCGGATGGTCGTGCGGCACCGTGGACGAGGTGGGGATTTACATTGTGGGCGGGGCTCGGGGGACCCTGCCGACCTTCGGTCCTTCAGCGGCTTCCTCTCCACATCCGTGCAATCCAGCGGCGGTGATTCCGGCGGGCCGTGGATCAGCGGAAACTACGCCGTGGGAACGCACTCCGCAGGCAACTCGGCCGAGTCCACCGAGAATTTCGCCGTTGCGGCCACCCTGCAGGATTCGATGTCCGTCCTCCCGGGCGTGCAGCTGAGGCTGTTCCTGAACAAGCCGGTGATGGGCGGGTCCCTTCCGCCAGGGCCGATCGCTCCGGGCCAGCGGATCACCGGCCGGCTGGCCGCGGCCCCGGCCGCCGATGTTCCGGCCGGAACCCAGGTCCGGGTCACCTTCCCGGGCAGGGAACCGTTCGACGTGGACGTCGACGCCGCGGGCAACTGGGCCTTCAGCGCGCCCGGCTCCGCAGCCGGGTTCACCGCGCAGACGCTGAACGGGTTCAGCCGCTCGGAGCTGAGCACGTTCAGCACAGCTCCGGCGCAGGCCCCTGGAGTTTCCGACGCCGGCACCCCGGACCCCGCCGAAAGTCCGGACCCCGCCGGGTCGCCGGAGGCGTCCCCGCCGGCGGCGGGGCAGGGCGGCGAGCCCGCGGTGCTTAAGCCCGCGCCGGAGCCGTCCGTGGTGGCTGTGCTTCCTGCTGCAGGCCCCGCCGCGGACGGAGGACCCGGCGGCGCGCCAGTTCCGGACCCGAATGCGGGCAACGACGCGGTGCCGCCGATGCTGGCCGACACGGGCGTATCGGGCCTGCCCGTCGCGGTTGCCGGCGCGGGGGCGGCTCTGCTGCTCGGTGCTGTGGTGCTGGTGGTCGTACGCCGCCGCGGCAGGCGTTAGCCTCGGCGGCAAGGCAAGCTCAGCCGATGGTGGCGGCTTCGTCCAGCGTGTGCGGCTCGAAGTGCTCGATGATGTTGCGGATCGACGCCAGACCCTCGGTAAACGTGGCCGATGACCTCCACTGTTCCACCTGCTCCAGCGAAGCCCAGGGCCCGGTACTGATGAAGCGGTTGGGGACATCGCGGTCACGCATCAGCAGGCCCCGTCCGCCCGGATAGTCCTTGTGGGTTTTGTCGGCCATGTCCTTCCAGGCCTTCACGAACTCGTCCTCGTGGCCCGGCTTCACGAGCCAGATGCCCATTGTGTACACAGACACATCCACCACCTCCATTGGTGTGCAGAGCGGATACCTGATTATCTTCCTGCCATGCGGCGCGCGGAAGGGCCGGGTTCCCCGCGCTAACAGTTGGACGGCTTGTATTCGTAAGCGCCGGCGTCGGCCTGCCCGGAGCCTGAGCACTGACCGTTCTGCGGAACGGAAGCCTGGTCCAGGTCCACCCCGGAAGGGCTGCTTCCCGCGCGGTCGATCGCCGGGCTGCCGCCGGTGAGGTGGAGGTCGTCAGGGGGATCGACGAACTCTGCGGGAGCCGTCGTCGAGCTGTTGTCCAGCGGGACGTTGCTGGGGCCGTTGACCACGTTGGCCTGTTCCGTCCAGCCGGACCCGTCCATCCACAGGGCGTCCCGCACCGCCACGAGGATGTTGGCGCGGATGACGGTCGAGGAGGGGCATTTCGCATGGCACACCACGCCGCGCGAATGGCTGCCGTCCAGCCACACCGTGTTGAACTCGAATATGGTGCCGTTCGTGGGTCCGAACTTCGTGTCCGGGCCGCGGATGATCAGGCCTGCGGCCTCGGCACATTCGTCGCCGCACGAGGAACGGACTAGGTTGTACCGGAAAACGTTCCCGTCGGCTGCCCCGTTGGAGCGCCCGACCTCGGAGAAGACGTTGTTGTCGATGGCCTTGTTGTGGTGGATGTTGTTGCGGCTGCCGTTGTAGATCTCAAAGGCGCTTCCGTCCCGGCTGAAGTCGTAGGAGAACGCCGTGGAACCGGTGACGGTGTTGCCGGAGAACTCGTTGTCGTTGCCGTTGATCAGCACACCGAACGCACCTGAATCGTCGGTGCAGTTGGCGGCCTCGGGAGTGCCGCACTGGCCGCCCGGCGTATTGACGTTCATGACGTTGTTGTCCGTCAGGACATTGTTGGAATAGTTCCCGAAGTCCGAGCCAGTGCCCACCTTGATGCCCGCGGTGTTGTCCGAGGCCTCGGAATTCTTCACCACCACGTGGTCGCCGTAGACGTTGAAGCCCGCGTACCCGCAGTCGGTGGCCCGCAGCCCGTCCACCTCGATGTAGCTGCCCTCCAGCCGGAAGCAGTTGCCGCCCTCGCCGCTGGTTATGGTGGGCAGCTTCCCGTTCCCGTAGCCGTTCAGTCTGATGGGCGACGCCGATGTTCCGCTTTCGTCCAAAACGACGTTGCCGATCCACTCGTCACCCTTGCGGAAACTGAGGGTCTCCCCAGGCCTGAAGGCCGTTTCGTTGACTTTCATCAGCGACTGCCAGGGCGACTCTGGAGACGTCCCGGAGTTGGTGTCGCTTCCCTCTGCGCTCACGTAGTAGTGGGTGGCCGGAGTCGCAGGATTCTTCGTCGAGACGCAGCCCACCAGCAGGACCAGCAAGAGGACAGCCGCCAGTGCGGCGGCAGCCTTTGTGGAACGTGTGCTCATGATTGCACCTGCCGGGAGGCGGACAATGGGGCCCGGCCCAGCAGTGCCGCTGCCTCTGGTCCGGAGCGGCCAGAGTATAAAGCGCCCGGCGCAAAGTCAACGGAACGGGTGCCGGGTTCGAAAGGCTGGCGGTGGCACCCGTGGCCGTGCCGCCGTCGTACGCCGGCCGCAGCCGATTAGGCGCTGGCTTCTGAGGCCTACGCGAGCGGTGCCGGGCGCACCCGGACCGGGGCCAGCAGGCTGATGAGCAGGATGGCAGTGACCGACCCGGCGGCCATGATCGAGGCAAGCACCACGATCTGGAACCGGGCCGCCTCCAGCGGCGAAAGACCGCCGAAGATCGCCCCCACGAAGGCTCCCGGCAGCGTCACCAGGCCTGTCGTCTTGGTCTGGTCCACGGTGGGAATGAGCGCGGAGTACACGGCTCCGCGGGCCATTTCGCGGGTGGCCTGCCTCGGAGTGGCGCCCAGCGCGAGCCAGCCCTCCACCTGGTCCCAGCGGTCGATCACGGCCTCGTTGAACCTGCGGCCCGCGAGCCCGGCAATCGCCATGGAATTGCCGACGACGATCCCGCCGATCGCCAGCGCGTAGCGGGACGTGAGCTCGATGGCGCCGGTGCCGAAGACGATGACCAGCGAGGCGAGGATGCCGGCGGCCATCGAGCCGGCCACAACGGCAAGGCGGCGCCAGGACCAGGCGAGGCGGCGTGCGGCGGTAACGGCGGCCACGGTGAACATGACGCCGAGCGCCACGGCCACCCATTCTGCGCTGGCGATCACGGCGCCGAGGATCAGGCTGACGGCGGCGAGCTGCGCCGCGCCGCGGAGGATGGCGAGTGCCGGCGCGAAGGCATGCGGAACCCGGAAACCGCTGAGGACGGCGGCCGTCAGCGCCATCAGGAGGCCCACCGCGATCAGGGTGGGAGTCAGGCTGCCAAGCTCGGTCACGGGATCAGCCTAGCCGGGGCGCCCCCGGAAGTGTGGCTGTCCGGATGGCGCCGGGCGGCGCGGGGGCGTCAGGCCCTCGGGGCGAGCAGCATGTTGGTGATCCGCAGCGTGCACAGCCGCTGACCCGCCTCATTGGTGATCAGAACCTCGTGCGTGGTCAGCGTCCCGCCGAGGTGGATGGGCGTGGCCGTGATGGTGATGAGGCCGCTCCGGGCGGACCGGTGGTGCGTGGCGGAGACATCGACGCCGACGGCGGTCTTGCCCAGGGTGCTGGCGTGGATCACCGCGGCCCACGACCCCACGGCCTCGCCGACGGCCAGCGAGGCGCCGCCGTGCAGCAGGCCGAACGACTGCCGGTTCCCCTCCACCGGCATGGTGGCCACGACGCGCTCGACGGACTCCTCGACGATTTTCACGCCCATCTTCTCGTCCAGCTCGCCGAGGGTGATCTTCCACAGGTCTGTCAGTTCTGCGTCCGGGGCGTCGGGCTTCATGGCTCTCCTTGGGTAGTGTGCGGTGGCACTAGTGTGCAGCGGGGCACATTCATGTACTGTAGACATATTACCGAACGGACGGTCAGTAATGTTCTGGCCGGATCAGATTTGTCCCCCGTTGGAAGGACCCGTCAACGATGACCACCACCGCCGCTGCCCCCGAAGCCACCCTGGACACCGTGGAAACCGTCCCCAGTTTCGTGCAGGATTCCTGGTGGACTCCCGACGCCGGCTCGGCGGCTTCCGCCGTTGCCGTCCGGGATGCCAGTACGGGGGAGATCCTGGCCAAGGTGAGCACGGACGGCCTGGACCTGGCCGCCGTCGTGGATTACGGCCGCACCACCGGCCAGACTGAACTCGGCACCCTGACCTTCCACCAGCGCGCCCTCAAGCTCAAGGAACTGGCGCAATACCTGAACGCGCGCCGCGAGCACTTCTACGCGTTCTCCGCGCAGACCGGTGCCACGAAAATCGACTCGATGATCGACATCGACGGCGGCATCGGCGTGCTGTTCACGTTCGGGTCCAAGGGCCGGCGCGAGCTGCCCAACGCCCAGGTGGTGGTGGACGGGCCCATGGAGGTGCTGTCCAAGGACGGATCGTTTGCCGGCGAGCACATCTACACCCGCATCCCCGGCGTCGCCGTGCAGATCAACGCCTTCAACTTCCCGGTCTGGGGCATGCTGGAGAAGCTTGCGCCCGCGTTCCTCGCCGGCGTCCCCACCATCGTCAAGCCGGCCACGCCCACGGGCTACGTCGCAGCGGCGGTGGTGAAGGCCATCATCGAATCCAACATCCTGCCCAAGGGCTCGCTGCAGCTGATTTCCGGCTCGGTCCGAGGGCTGCTGGACGTGCTGGACTACCGCGACCTCGTGGCCTTCACCGGTTCGGCGTCCACCTCGCAGTCCCTCAGGTCCCACCCGAACGTGGTGCTGGGCGGCGTGCGGTTCACGTCCGAGACCGACTCCCTGAACGCCGCGATCCTCGGCCCTGACGCCGTAGAGGGCACCCCGGAATTCGACGCCTTCATCAAGTCCGTGGTCACGGAGATGACTGTGAAGGCCGGCCAGAAGTGCACCGCGATCCGCCGCGCCATTGTGCCGCAGGACCTGGTGCCCGCCGTCGTATCCGCCCTCCGCGCCCGGCTGGAGCAGCGCGTGGTGCTGGGCGATCCCCGGGCGGAGGGCGTCACCATGGGTGCGCTCGCCTCCCTGGAACAGCTCGCCGATGTCCGGGCTGCCGTGCAGTCCATGCTCGACGCCGGCGGTGAGCTTGCGTACGGAACCCTCGATTCGCCGTCGGTCACCAGCGCTGACGGCGCAACGGGCGTCGTCGAAGGCGGTGCCTTCATGTCTCCCGTGGTGCTCAGCTGGGCTGACGCGGGGGCCGAGCCGGTCCACTCGCTGGAGGCGTTCGGCCCGGTGTCGTCCGTGATCGGATACAAAGACATTCCCGACGCCGTCCGGCTCGCCGCCCGCGGCGGCGGTTCACTGGTCGCCTCGGTCTGCACCAACGATCCTTCCGTGGCACAGGAACTGGTCACGGGCATCGCAGCCCACCACGGCCGTGTCCTGATGCTGAACCGCGAGGACGCCCGCTCGTCAACGGGCCACGGCTCGCCCGTGCCGCACCTGGTCCATGGCGGGCCGGGACGTGCCGGCGGCGGCGAGGAACTGGGCGGCATCCGTTCGGTGATGCACCACATGCAGCGCACCGCCATCCAGGGCTCGCCCAACATGCTGACCGCCGTGACAGGGATCTGGCACACCGGAGCCGACCGCAACTTCACCGTGGAGACCGAGGGCACCCACCCGTTCCGCAAGTCGCTGGAGACCCTGCGGATCGGCGACGCCGTCCGCTCCGACCTGCGGCAGGTAGCGCTTGAGGACATCACGGCCTTCGCCAACTCAACCGGCGACACCTTCTACGCCCACACCAACCAGGAAGCTGCCGAAGCCAACCCGTTCTTCCCGGGCATCGTGGCGCACGGCTACCTGCTGCTGAGCTGGGCCGCGGGCCTGTTCGTGGAGCCAGCGCCGGGCCCGGTCCTGGCCAACTACGGCCTGGAGAACCTGCGCTTCATCACCCCTGTAGCTGCGGGCGACTCCATCCGGGTGACGCTGACCGCCAAGAAGATCACTCCGCGCGAGACCGACGAGTACGGCGAGGTGGCCTGGGACGCCGTCCTGACCAACCAGAACGACGAAATCGTGGCCACCTACGACGTCCTCACCCTCGTGGAGAAGTAACCGGATCCTCTCTCACTTCCTGCGGGTTTTTCCCGGACGCTCTATCAGGTCCTGCGGGTTTTTCCCGGACGCCCTAGCAGGTGCTGCGGGTTTTTCCTGGACGCCCTCTCAGGTCGTGCGGTGTTGGGCGGAATTTCCCTGATCTTTCGGGGTTTTCCGGGCGTAAAATGACCCCCGTAGGAGGTGGCGAAATGACCCTAGCACTAAGAACAGCCACAACCGTCCTGCCTGTCGATGATCCGGACCGCGCCCGCGGATTTTACGCGGAAACGTTGGGCCTCCCACACCGCGGCAAGGCTGAGGATGGAAGCGATTTATTTGGCAACGCTGACGGCCCGATGCTGCAGCTGATGCCTGTGAAAGATGGAAAGCACTCCGAGCACACCACACTTAGTTTCGAGGTCACTGACATTGAGCGGACCGTCCAGGACATGGAGTCCAGGGGCGTCCGGTTCCAGGACTATGACCTCCCCGACCTGAGGACCGATCACCACATCTGTACAACCGACGCCGAGAAATGCGCCTGGTTCATGGATACCGAAAACAACATCCTCTGCATTCACGAGAGGCTCGGAACACAGGCTGAGTATCAGCTCTGATCCGCGCACTGCCGCAGGTCCCCAAACCCTTCCTCACCTAGCTGAGGAAGGGTTTGGTTTTAAGCGGCGAAAGGTGAGAGAGGGTTCGGGGGAAAGCCGCAGGATGTGAGAGGGGGTTGGGGAAAGCCGCAGGATGTGAGAGAGGGTTCGGGGAAAGCCGCAGGATGTGAGAGGGGGTTGGGGGAAAGCCGCAGGATGTGAGAGAGGGTTTGGTTTTAAGCGGCGAAAGGTGAGGGAGCGGTCAGGACCAGGGGGTGACCGGGTGGTCCTGCGGCTCGCCGTCCACGAACACGTCGGCGCGCTCGTTGAAGAAGCAGACCAGGCCGTGGATCTGCCGCGCGTCGATGAACCGCGAGTCATAGGCCCAAGCGATGTTCCTGCCTTTGGGCGACTCAGGGTAGCTCCAGTATCTGGCCTCGCCCTTGTAGGGGCAGACGGTCCGGTGCGGGCTGGACTCGAGCAGGTCCAACCGGACGTCCTCGGGCGGGATGTAGTACCGCACGGGAAGCAGCGTCTCGTACAGCAGGTGGGCGCCGACGGTGTCGGCGAGCAGCACGCCGTCGAGCTTTACTTCGATGTGCCGCAGAGTGGCGCGGATATCCACGCGGTGGAACGGGTCCCGCGGGTGGCCGATGATTTCCTCGTGATCCTCGAGCCAGTGGAACGCGCCGAAATCCAGGATGACGTACCCTTCCAGGTCCGGGTCGGAGGGCCGGAACGCTGCGCGGGGAACACTGAACGCAGACGCCACGACGTCGAGCTCCTCGCCCTCCGCCGTGTGCCGCCGGAAGCCGGTCCGCGGGTCCAGCGACTGCGGGGCATCGGCGGACAGCCGGACGGGAAGCTCGTCCGGCCCGCCGTCCCCCGCCGCCGCGGGCGGCTCTAGCCGTGCCAGCAGATCCTTCTCGGGAACGGCATACACCGGGGTGACGCGTTTCGGTTCCCAGACCAGGAGGGCTTCCTGCGTGTCGACGACGGGACTTCCGTCGATGCCCGCCCGGATCCTTTTGGACGTGGGCTGGTACCGCAGATCAGGGAATGCGCCGAACAGAAGCTCCGACAGTTTCGTGGCCATGCATTCAGGGTGGGCACCCCGGACACCCGGCGTCAACGCCCAATTGTTGAGCGGCGGGAGGCCCGGCTCAGGGCTTGGCGTGCAGGCCGTCGAACGCCATGCTGATGACGTCGTCGGACAGCTTTTCCGGCGAGAGCGAACCGCCCGGTTTGTACCACTCGACGATCGAGTTGATGGTTCCGAACAGGAGCCGGGTGACGGTGCGGGGGTCGATGTCCTGGCGCAGCGATCCCTCGTCGCGGGCCGCGGAGATCAGCCCTGCCACCTTGTGGTCGAAGGCGCGGCGGCGTTCCATGGCGTTGCGCTCGATGTCCGTGTTGCCGCGCAGCCGCAGCAGCAGCGTGACGAAGGGCAGCCGCTCCACGAGCACGGCGATGGTCTGGCGCAGCACGAACTCCAGTCGCGCGTCCGCGGCCCCCGAGGTGGCTCCCGGCTGGTCCAGAATGGCCTCCAGCCCGCCGAGCGCGTGGTCCAGGGCGAGCTTCAGCAGGTCGCCCTTGGAGGGCACATGATGGTAGATCGCCGACTTGGAGATGCCCAGGTTTTCGGCGAGGATGCCCATGGATGTGGCATCGTAGCCGTGGCGGTTGAAGACGTCGACGGCGATCAGCAGCACGGACTGCTGGTCGTAGCCCGGACGGCCGCGCTTGGTGGGGGCTGCTGTGCTGGCTGCTGTACTCGGCATACGGGCTATTTTCTCATGAACGTTCGGTAATCCCTGCACGGGCCACGACAAAACGCCACAGACTGCCAGTAGCCCGTCCGGGACCGGGCGTTCACGCAGGCCGCCAGACCGCCCATTCGGAGGGTCCGCGCAACCGTCCATCAGCTTTTTCCCAAGGTGCGAACTCCACAGTTTTCGCCAGGGGAATCGCTGCAGAAGAGCTGACGCCATAGGACAAGGAGGTCCTTGTGGTCAGGAACTGGTCTCGGAAACCACACATATTTAGGTTGACCGGGGCGACAGAGTTGGCTTGCGCCCCCATGCCAAGGAGGCACAGACCATGTCTGAGGAATCTGCAAACACCAACGGGCTGAGACGCCGCACGCTGATACGCCTGGGTGCGGCCGGAGGAGCGGGCGCCGCGCTCGCGGCAGCACAGGCCTGGGCCAGTCCGCTGCTGGCCCAGCGGGGGCTGCTGTCGGCCGACGGCGCGTTCGCTGCCACGTCGACAACGCTCAGTGACAACCTGTTCTACATCGAGAAGTATCCGACGAGCCCGCTGATCATCTCGCCGTTCAGCGACCCGCTTCCAATCCCCAAGGCACTGGCCCCGGTGCCGAAATCCGTTTACAGCGCCTGGACCAACCCGCCGGGGCCAGGCCCGGGCCAGCAGAACTCGCTGGGCAATGAGCAGCACCAGCTCTGGCCCTCAAAGCTGGGCTACCCCGACCCCATTGTCTACAAGATCGACGTGCTGCTGCGGACCCACGCGTTCACCACGTCGCAGGTGCTGCAGATCGACTCGGACGGCGAACCGACGGTGTCGTTCGACTCGTTCGGCAGGAAGATTGCTGCGGGCGTCAAGCGCACGCTGCCGCTGAGCACCATCCATGGATTCAACGGGACTTTCCCCGGCCCGATGATCAACGCCGAGTACGGCAGGCCGGCCCTGGTGCGGTTTGAGAACCACCTGGACGAGAACCCGCTGAACCTGGACCGCCAGGACTTCGGTTCACCCGACCTGTCCTTCCTGACCCACCTGCACAACGGCCACACCGCCCCCGAGAGCGACGGCAACCCGCACTACTCCATGGTTTCCGGGCCGAAGCATCCGGGTTTCCGGCCGAAAATGTCTGTCGACAACCTGTACCTGAACTGGCCGGCCGGCGGCGACGACCGGGAGAAGCAGAGCTTCTTCTGGTTCCACGACCACACGATGGACCACACCGGTTCCAACGTCTACAAGGGCATGGTGGGCCTGTACCCGATCTATGACCCGAAGGGCGGCATGGACATGGGCGACGAGCAGCAGGGACTGCACCTTCCGGGCGTCCGGACCAATAACCCGGATGGATCGTTCGACGTCAAATACGACATTCCCCTGGCCTTCTATGACTGCCGGCTCGACGACGGCAAAACCATACACAAGGACATCCACGACGTGCAGGGCGAGTTCCCCGCCGCGAAGAACCCGAAAGAGCACCCCGAGTGGTGGGGCAAGACCTTCTACAAGCACTTCCCCAACCACGGGTTCGTGGGCGACATCTTCACCGTGAACGGCACCGCCTACCCGGCCCTGGAGGTGAAGCGCCGCAAATACCGGTTCCGTTTCCTGGACGCGTCGGTCTCGAGGATCTACGAGTTCAAGCTGATGAGTTCGACGCTTGGCCCGAAGTCGTCGGCCTCGCTGGGCTACGTGGATGACGAGCTGGAGGGCCAGTACCGCATCCCGGACGCGCAGCAGTGCATGCAGTTCACCCAGATCGCGTCCGACGGCGGGCTGCTGCCAGTGCCGCTCAAGCGCGACTCCTTTGAGCTGTGGCCGGCCAAGCGGCGCGAAGTCATCATCGATTTCACGAGGTACCAGGACGGCACGCCGACCACCAAGGGCGACGTCGTGTACCTGACCAACGTGATGAAGATGCCCAACGGACGCATGTGGAGCAACTCGTCCCGGTTCTTCCCCGATCCCAAGTACAAGGTGCCGGTGCTCAAGTTCGTCATCGGCGAGACCGCACCGGACGACAGCGTGATCCCCACGGCTCTCCGGCCCCTTCCGCCGCTGCCGAGCAACTGGCAGACCATGCTGGCCAACCGGATGGTCTTCGAGGTGAAGCGGGGCACCCTGGGCGGGGAGACCGAGTGGCTCATCAACGGCAAGCCCTTCGACCCGGCGGCCGTGGCCGCGAGCCTGAGAAATCCTGCAGGACGCTCACCCCTGGCCCAACAGAAGAAGGGCAGCTTCAACCTGTGGGAGGTCCGCAACGGCGGCGGCGGCTGGGTGCACCCGTTCCATCTGCACATGGAGGAACACCGCACAGTCATGCGCAACGGCAAAGACGTGACCCGTGGAGGGGATGCGGGACACCCCGACGACGTCTCGAAGGAAGACCTGGCGGCGCTCGATCCCGGCGAGTCGGTGATCCTCTACAGGGGCTTCCGGGACTTCGTGGGCCCGTACGTGGCGCACTGCCACAACCTGGCGCACGAGGACCACGCCATGATGTTCGGCTGGTCGATCACGCCGTGACCCCTTTCTAAAACCAGCGGCCGGGACCCGCCTTCAGCGGATCCCGGCCAGCATGGGTAACCCGAGGCTTACCCCTTCGGCCGCAGGTCGTAGATCCGGCGCAGCTTGCCGTTGGAACGCTCAAGCGAGCCGGGCTCCACCACGTCCACGGTGCACGAAGAACCCACGTGGATCTTGATCTGCTCGCGCAGGGTGCGGGCCGCCGTCGTGCTGTCCTGGGCGGTGACGTTGTCACGGCGCTCGATCTTCACGGTCAGCTGGTCCATCCGCTGGCCCTCGGGCCGGGTGAGCTCAAGCTGGAAATGCGGGCTGAGCTCGGGGATCCGCAGCGCGATCTCCTCGATCTGGGACGGGAAGAGGTTGACGCCGCGCAGGATGATCATGTCGTCGCTGCGCCCGGTGATGCGGCCCATCCGGCGGTGTGCCGGGCGGGCGGTGCCGGGGAGCAGGCGGGTGAGGTCCTTGGTGCGGTAGCGGATGATCGGCAGGGCTTCCTTGGTGAGCGAGGTGAACACCAGTTCGCCGTGTTCGCCGTCGCCCAGCACGTTTTCCCTGCCCGGTGCCGGGTTGAAGGGGTCGATGATCTCGGGGCGGAAGTGGTCCTCCCAGATGTGGCTGCCGTCCTGCGTTTCGACGCATTCGCCCGCGACGCCGGGGCCCATCACTTCGGACAGGCCGTAGATGTCGCAGGCCTTGATGTTCATGGTGACCTCGAGTTCGTGGCGCATCTCCTGCGTCCACGGCTCGGCGCCGAGCACCGCGTACTTCAGCGAGGTGGACGTGGGGTCGATTCCCATGTGGGCCATGGCATCGGCGATGGTGAGCAGGTACGTGGGCGTGGCCAGGATGGCGTCCGGCTCGAAGTCCTGGATGAGCTGGATCTGGCGCTCGGTCTGACCGCCGGACATCGGAATCACGGTGCAGCCCAGGGCCTCTGCGCCGGCGTGGGCACCGAGCCCGCCGGTGAACAGGCCGTAGCCGTAGGCGTTGTGGACCTTCATGCCGGGGCGGACGCCCGAGGCCCGGAGGCAGCGGGCCACCAGTTTGGCCCAGTCGGCCAGGTCCTGCTTGGTGTAGCCGACGACGGTGGGCCGGCCCGTGGTGCCCGAGCTCGCGTGGACGCGCGCCACCTCGCTCTGCGGCACGGCGAACATCCCGAACGGGTACTCCTGGCGCAGGTCCTCCTTGGTGGTGAAGGGGAAGTTGCCGAGGTCGGCGAGTTCGCGCAGGTCCGAGGGGTGGATGCCGGCGTCGTCGAACTTGCGCTTGTACAGCGGAACGCGGTCGTAGGCGTACGCGACGGTGTGCTGGAGCCGGCTCAGCTGCAGCGCCTCGAGCTCGTCCCGGGACATGGTCTCCTCGGGGTCGAGGATGGCGTCGGCGGGCTGCACGGTGTTGGCGGGAGCGGCGACAGCGGGCTCAGGGGCGTGGAGGGTCATGGTCTGCTTCCTACTTCTTGGGGATGGTACGGCTGCGTCCGCGGAACTCGGCTATGAGTTCACCCGGAAGCGTGGTCCCGGGGTCGGCAGCGAAGATCTGGATGTCGTAAAGGCCGCTGCGGCCCGCGCTTGAGCGGCGGTCGGCGACGGCGGTGATCACCTGGCCCTGATAGGCCGGCTTGAGGAAGTTGATGTCGACGCCGGCAGCAACGGTGATGCTGTCAGGGTCGGCGGGCGACGCGGGATTGCAGGCGAGGGCGAATGCGGAGTCCGCGAAGGCGAAGATCATTCCGCCGTGCGCCATTCCGAAGCCGTTGAGCATTTCCTGCCGGAGGGTCATCCGGATGGTTGCGTGGCCGTCGCTGAGCGTGAGGACTTCTATGCCCATCCATTCCGAGGCGTAGTCGTTCTCAAGGATGTGGTGGACCACACCGGGGATTGCCGTTTCAGCCATGCGTCGTTGCCTCCAGCTTTATTTACCGAATGTTCATTAGGTAATCCCATTGGAGGGGGTCGTGTCAAGGGTGCGGGCCAGCCGGAGGGGACCCGCGACGGCGATAACCACCAGCGCTGCCAGGACATGCAGGAGCGCCACGGTCCACCAGAGAGTGAGGTAGTCAGGCCCCAGAAGGGCGGGAAAGACCAGGGCGCCCGAGGTGTTGAACGCGGCGTGGAAAACCATGCAGATGGGAACACTGCCGCTGCTGTTGTAGAGCCAGGCCAGCAGCACGGACTGCGCCAGGACCATGAGCAGGAACGGCAGCGGGGGCCTTTGCCCGGTGGGATCCGAGAGCAGCTCCGGCAGATGCCATGCCGCCCATGCCAGCCCGAGGAGCAGGGCCGCAGACAGGGCCGGGCGGTTCTGCTGCAGGAGCGGAAGGGCGTAGCCGCGCCAGCCCAGCTCCTCAAAGAGCCCGACGGTCACCAGTGTGAATGCAAAGGTGCCCAGAAGCATGAACCAGCCGGGGTTGGGGCCGAGTTCCGGAGCGGGCGCGCCGCCGGAGACCGTGAGGCCCGTCGCCACCGCCACCAGCAGGCACGGAAGTCCCGCGGCGGCCAGGTACCAGCGGCCGGCAACGCGCCAGCGGGCCAGTTGCCGGAGCAGCTGCAGCAGCTCGGCCTTGCCGCCCGCGAGGAAGGCTGTGATGCCCGCGGCCAGGGCGGGCCCGTATGGGATGAGCGGAGAGCTGTTCGGGTTGAGGAGTGTCAGCGGCCACACCAGCCACGAAATGGCGAAGGCCAGAACGAAGAACAGCCCGAGCCGGTGGCCCGCGGGCCACGCCATGGCACGGTGTGATGGCTGTTCACCGTGCGGGGACTGTCCGGCGGGCAGCGGCTGCTCAGCAGGCGAAGACTGGGCCACGGCCGTCCTCCGCTGGAAAGGTGGCCGGGGCACTGTGCCGCGGCACGCCGTCGTACTTCTTGGTTTTCTCCGAAACGTGTTCTGCCGGAACGGCGGAAGCGCGGCCAGCGGTGTTCATCGGGACCACCATCGTTCAGGACGTTGCGGCCCGGAAGGCCGCTGATCGGTGCCTTGCTGTGGATGGACCGGTCCCGGGGCGCTGGCCCACTCCGGGTCCGGGACGGCGGATGTGCGCCGACGTGGCAATCAACACCATTGTCTGCTCCCGGAAGCGCGGCAACAAGTGAAAGTATGGGGGAGGACGCGCCTCGGGGCGTCCAGTCAGAACACCGGCGCGTCCAATGCAGCACGTTCCACGCAGGAGCTTCCAACCAGAGGACAGGTCATGGCCAAAGGGATATATGTCAGCGCGACCACCCCGGGATCGGGGAAGTCGCTCATAGCGCTGGGCCTGGCGGACACGCTCCACCGGCACGCGGACCGGATCGGATTCTTCAAACCCGTGGTCCATGGCGAGGACGCCGGCGCGGATCCCATGGTGGCGCTCATGAAGTCCCGCTTCGACCTGGATGACCAGCGCTGCCGCGGCGGCCTGACGTTCACCGAGGTCCGGGGCCTGCTCGCCGAGGGCCGGCGTGAGGACATCGACTCCCGCTGCGTGGAGATCTTCGCCGAGATGGGCCGGCACTGCGACGTGATCATCGTGGAGGGGACGGACCTCACCGGCCATGACGCCGCCGTCGAATTCGACCTCAACGCCCGCCTGGCCAACAACCTGGCCGCGCCCGTCGTCGCCGTGGTGGGCGCCAAGGGGCGCAGCGTGGCGGAGGCCGCGGCCGCCGTCGACGTCGCCCGCAAGGAACTTGCCGCGGAGAAATGCTCGCTGCTGGCCATGATGGTGAACCGGGCGGACCCCGAGGACGTGGACGCGATCATTGCGGCCGTGAAGCCCGGGGCGTCCGGCCGGCCGGTGTACGTGTTCCCGGAGCTGGAGGACATCGCCCGGCCCACCACCGGAGAGGTTGGCGCGGCGCTGGCGCTGCGGCAGATCGCCGGCCGCGCGGACATGGAGCGGGACGTCCGTGACGTCAAGGTCGCCGCCATGAATGTGGGCAACTTCTTGAACGTGCTCGACGACGGCGCGCTGGTGATCGTGCCCGGTGACCGGGCGGACGTGATGGTGGCCTGCCTGGCGTCGTCGTTCTCGCCCGAGTTCCCCGTGCCGTCCGGGCTGATCCTCACCGGCGGGCTGGCCCCGGACGCCAACATCTACCCGCTCCTGGCCTCCGCCCCGTTCCCGGTGTTCGCCACGGAGGATGACACGTACACCACGGCGCGGCGCGTGTCCGAGGTCCGCAGCGAAATCTGGAGCGGCCACCGGCGGAAGGTGGCCTCCGCGCTGGGGCTGTGGTCCCGGCAGGTGGACGAGGCCGAGATGCTCGAGCGCCTGCACCTGCCGCGCGCCGAGCGGATGACCCCGCTGCGCTTCCTGCACGACCTCATCGAACGTGCCCGCTCGCAGCGCCGCCATATCGTGCTGCCGGAGGGCAAGGACATCCGGATCCTGAAGGCCGCGGAGATCCTGCACCGCCGGGACGTGTGCGACCTGACCCTGCTGGGCCGGGAAGCCGACGTGCGGGAGCTCGCCGCCAGCCGGGGCATCGACCTGGCCGGGATCAACATCGTGGACCCCGCCACCTCCGAGCTGCGCCAGGACTTTGCCGCCAGGTACGCCGAACTTCGGGCGCACAAGGGCGTGGACCTGGCCCGGGCGCTGGAGGTCATGCAGGACGAAAGCTACTTCGGCACCATGATGGTCCAGCTGGGCGTGGTGGACGGCATGGTCTCCGGCGCCGCGCACACCACGGCCCACACGATCCGCCCGGCCCTGGAGTTCGTGAAGACCCGGCAGGGCGTGAAGATTGTCTCCTCGGTGTTCCTCATGCTCATGCCGGACCGCGTGCTGGTGTACGGCGACTGCGCGGTGAACCCGGACCCGAACGTGGAGCAGCTCGCGGACATCGCGCTGGCCTCGGCCGAGACCGCCGGCCAGTTCGGTGTGGAGCCCCGGGTGGCCATGCTGTCCTACTCCACCGGCGGCTCCGGCTCGGGGTCCGCGGTGGAGGAGGTCCGGCAGGCCACCGACCTGGTGCGTGAGCGCCGCCCGGATCTCGCCGTCGAAGGCCCCATCCAGTACGACGCCGCCGTGGACGCCTCCATCGCCGAGTCGAAGATGCCGGGCTCGTCCGTGGCCGGGCAGGCGACCGTGTTCATCTTCCCGGACCTGAACACGGGCAACAACACGTACAAGGCGGTGCAGCAGAGTTCGGGAGCGGTCGCCGTCGGGCCTGTCTTGCAGGGGCTGCGGAAGCCGGTCAATGACCTCTCCCGCGGCTGCACCGTGGAGGACATCGTGAACACGGTGGCCATCACCGCCATCCAGGCGCAGACGCCGTCCGCAGAACCGTCACCCGAACCGTCCGCCGTACCGTCCGCCGTTTCAGCAGCCAAGGCTTAGGAGGCCCCATGCTCGTGCTCGTCATCAACTCCGGCTCGTCCTCGCTCAAGTACCAGGTGCGCGACGTCGCCGAAGGCAGCGTCCTCACCGAAGGGCTGATCGAGCGGATCGGCGTGTCCAACGGCGGCCAGGGCGACGGCGAGGTGGTAGGCCCGGCGGACCACGCCGAGGCGCTCGAGCTGGTTGACGCTGCCATCCACGAGGTGCTGGGTGAGAGGAAGCTGGACGCGGTTGGGCACCGGGTGGTGCACGGCGGCGAGCGGTTCGGCGAGCCGGTGCTGATCGACAACGAGATCACCCGCGCCATCGAACGGCTCAACCCGCTGGCGCCGCTGCACAACCCCGCGAACGTGCTGGGGATCCGCGCCATCACGAAGAAGTGGCCGGACATGCCGCAGGTGGCCGTGTTCGACACCGCCTTCCACCGCAGCCTGCCCGAGCACGCCTGGCGCTACGCCGTTCCCGACGAGCTCTACACCAACCACGGAATCCGCCGGTACGGCTTTCACGGGACCTCGCACGAATACGTCACCAACCGGGCTGCCGCGCTGCTGGATATTCCGGTGGAGGAGTTCGACGGCGTGATCGCCCACCTCGGCAACGGC
Source organism: Arthrobacter globiformis (assembly GCF_046536215.2). Lineage (GTDB taxonomy): Bacteria > Actinomycetota > Actinomycetes > Actinomycetales > Micrococcaceae > Arthrobacter > Arthrobacter globiformis_E. The sequence goes on from NZ_CM143421.1 coordinate 4,065,400, forward strand.
GCCTCTGTCACGGCGATCCGGGGCGGCAAGTCCGTGGACACGTCGATGGGCTTCACGCCGCTGGAGGGCCTGGTCATGGGCACCCGCTCCGGAGACCTGGACCCGTCCATCCTCGTGTTCCTGGCCCGCACCGGCTGGAATGCCGAGGACCTCGACTCGATGCTCAACCGCGAGTCCGGGCTCAAGGGCCTGGCCGGGAACAACGACATGCGCTCGGTGGTGGAGGCGGCCGAATCCGGTGATTCCCGCGCGGCCACCGCCCTGGCCGTCACGTCCTACCGGCTGGCCAAGTACATCGGCGGCTACCATGTGGCAGTCGGCGGGGCCAAGGCGCTGGTGTTCACGGCCGGGATCGGCGAGAACTCGCACCAGTTCCGTTCGCTGGTGGGGGAGCGGCTGGGTGCGCTGGGCATCGAGCTCGACGCCGGCCTGAACAGTGAGCGGTCCAAGGAACCCCGCGTGATTTCCACCGAGGCTTCCGCCATCCCCGTGCTGGTGGTGCCCACCGACGAGGAGCGCGCCATCGCCGAGGCCACCGCGGCGGTCCTCGGGGGCTAGGCCTGTCGAGCGCTCCGTAGATGCCCTTATCAGCCCGGAAAAGGGCATCTATGGAGCAACCGATGGGAATCAGCCGGGCCAGATGTCCTGCCAGGCGAGGCGTTCGGTGAACTCGGCCGCGGGGAGGGGCCGGCTGAAGTAGTAGCCCTGCCCGCTGACGCAGCCGGTGTTCCGCAGGTGCTCGGCCTGCTCCGCGTTTTCCACGCCCTCCCACACGGCCTCGAGCCCGCAGGCCCGGATGAGCTGCAGGATGGCCGCGATCAGGGCAGGCTGTGCGGGGTCGCTGCCGAGCGCCGTGAGCAGTGTCCGGTCCACCTTGACCCGGTCCACGGGCAGGCGCCGCAGATAGCTGATGGACGAGTAACCGGTGCCGAAGTCGTCGATCTCCAGGCCCACGCCGAGCTTCCGCAGGCTGGCCAGCGTATATCGGTCCAGCTCGTTGCCCTTGATGATGTCGCTCTCCGTCAGCTCCAGGACCAGCAGCGCTGGCTCGAGGTTGGCGGCTGTCAGCGCATCCCGGACGTCCTCGATGAACTCGAGCCGCTGCAGGTCTGCCGCGGAAACGTTGATGCGCATGTCGAAGTTGTGGCGGCCGGTTTCGGGGGAGCTCCGCCAGCGGCGCAGCTGCTCCACGGAATTCTTGAGCACCCAGTTGCCGAGCTCCGAGATGAGTCCCGTCTCCTCGGCGATGGGGATGAATTCGTCGGGCATGATCAGGCCGCGCTTGGGGTGTTTCCAGCGGACCAGCGCCTCCACGCCCTCGATCTTCCCTGAGGCAAGCTCGATGACCGGCTGGTAGTACAGCACCAGCTGGTCGGTGGCGATGGCCTCGCGCAGTTCTCCCACCAGCTGGTTGCGGAGCTGCCGGGCGTGCAGCATGGCCGGTTCGAAGACGCGGAGCTTGTTGCGGGCGTCGGCCTTGGAGGCGTACATGGCGATGTCCGCCTCCATGAGCAGCTCTTCGGACGTCTCGCCGGGATCCGCAATCCGAAGCCCCAGGCTCGCGCCGCAGCGGACGGTCTTGCCGTCCACCTCCAGGGTTCCGTTGAGCGAGTCCAATATCCGGTTTCCGACGGCGGCCGCCTTGGCCGGTGTCGTGGCCGGGAGCAGGACGGCGAACTCGTCGCCGCCCAGCCTGGCCACCATGTCGCCGTCGCGCACGCAGGAACGGATCCGCGCACCCACGGTGGCCAGCACCTGGTCGCCCATGGAGTGGCCCAGTGAATCGTTGATGCTCTTGAAGGCGTCCAGGTCCAGCAGCAGCAGGGCCGGCGGCAGCCCGCCGTCGGCCGCCTCCGTCTGGGCCGCGTTGACGGCGCTGACCAGCGCCGACCGGTTGTAGAGCCCGGTCAGGGAATCGGTGAGCGCCATCTGCTGCAGCTCTTTGTGTGCGGCGTTGAGCATGCGCGTGCGGGATTCCACGCGCTCCTCGAGCTCCTGGTAGATGATCTGCAGGTCCTCGGCGAGCAGGTTGGTGCCCATGATCACCGCGTCCAGTTCGTCCCTGGCCTCGGAAATCTCAATACGCGAGTGGAGTTCCCCGGCGGCCAGGCGGACGATGCCGTCCAGCAGCTTCCCAAGCCGGGGATCGTCGTTAGAAAACATCGTCAAGGTGGCTCAACCAGTCGAGGGCGTCGTTTTCGGCGGCGAAATAGCGGGCCGGCACCGAGCTGAATTCGCCGCCCAGCAGAAAGTGCCCCAGCAGCCGGTCCACGGGGGATTCGCCCAGGATCGCCCAGGCGGACACCGAGGGGATCGCCGCATAGGCAGCCCGCGCGGCGCGGTTTACGGACTTCACCCCGGTCAGTTCAAGTACGACGGCGACCCTCCGGTCCCCGGCCAGCTCACCAAGGCGGCGGTACAGCTGGGCGGCGGCGGTCTCGTTCAGGTCGGCGCCGCGGGGGAGTACCGCTTTGACGGCGAGGTCGGGCAGTACGGTGAAGGTGACGACGGGCGCGGGAGCGGGGCGCACCGATGGCTCCGGCTGCAGCGGTGCGGCACCGGGAAACACTGTCGCTTCTGGCATTTACCCCCCCTGGAGAAATTGCTGTTGGCGCCGGTCCGAAGGCTCCGCTGAGGCGATAAAACCACGGACGGTGGCGCTACGCTCCGGTGCAGCAGCTGTATCGAACAGCGTAGCCGCCTCGTCAAGCATCTGCAGTGATTCCGCCTCGTGTCCCTGTGCCATCAGGGCTTTGCCAAGGATGAAGGTGGCCTCCGCCGCTGTCTGGGTGGCGAGGATGGGGAACTTGCTGCGCAGCGGGGTCAGGAGGCTGATCGCCGTGTCCATGTCCCCGGTGAGGTAGTACCAGTGGGCGCGGACCAAAGACATCTCCAGGATGTCCCGTTCGCTGCCGCCCACCACCTCGGTGGCGAGCTCGGCCCGTTCGATGCAGCGCAGCGTTGCGGCGTCGCCCAGCTTGGCCTGGAGACGCATTTCCGCGGAGGCCCGGTTGAAACGCGCCCACAGGTCGACGTCCTGCGAGGGGGAGAGCTTGCCCGCGGCGAGGTCGTGGTAGTGGCCGCCTTCATTGACCCGGTTGCTGAGGAAAGCGACGTTGCCGATCACCCAGTAGGCCTTGCCGGCGGTGTCCTCGTCCACGTGGTCGGTGAGCAGGGACTCAAGGTCCAGGCACTCAAGCCAGGCTTCCTCGTGCCGGCCGCTTTCGGCGAGGGCGGCGATAAGGGCCTGCTGGGCCTGGATGTGCAGGTACACGTTTTCAGAGTCGCCGGCCACGAGCCGGGCGGCGGTGGAGGCGGCTTCCACCGCCTCGGGAAGACGGCCCAGGCCCTGCAGTGAATGGGCCAGCAGGGTGGCCGCCCGGGCGCCAAGGTCGGGGGATGAGGCAGCAACGGGATGGGCAGCGAGTTCGGCCGCGAGTTGCTGGCATTCCTGGATGGACCCCTGGTTCCGCAGGCATTCTGCCTGCAGCAGGACCATCTTCCACCAGCGCACCTCGTCGCCGGCCTCCTGGGCCAGTTCGGCGGCGTGCCCGGCTCCTGCGTAGGCTGCGGCGTAGTCCCGCCGCTTCCAGCTTTCGCGCGCAGCCAACTCCGCGATCACGAAGGGTGACAAGTCGCGCTGCATAGGCATGCTCCCAATTATCCATAATCCTGCGCGCGGTAGGCCGCGCAGAAGGACTGAACTCCGCTTGTTACGGCAATGGCAAGACGCCAGCGGAAAAACATGGCTAATCCTGTGGAATTGACAGGAAATGACTTGACCAAACCTTGATGCAGTGACCGTATACTGTCGCCCGTAATGTGCAATTCGGTTCACGGCTACAAACGACGAAAGGGACAGCGGATGAAGAAACTTGCTGCAACACTTGTTATGACCGGCATCCTGGCAGTGGCAGGTTTCGCTGCTCCTGCAAACGCGGCACCGAAGGAGAAGGACACCACCACGTCCTCCTCGTCGAACAGCGAGGTCAACTACGCCACCATTGGCTGGTGGCCCAACTAGGGTTGGCAGTAGCAAACCAGAATTACGAAAACCGCTCCGGACCAGCTGGGTCCGGGCGGTTTTCATTTGGGTTTGACGGACGACGGCGGCCGGTCGCCGACTCTGGTCAGCGGACGACGGCGGCCGGTCGCCGACTCTGGTCAGCGGACGACGCCGGTCAGTCGGTTTGGGGTGCGCCGGCCGCTTCGCCGCCGTCGGCCTCGTCGTCGTCCGTGTCATCGGCCTGGGGACCGTCGACCGGGAGGTTCACCGAAACGGTGGTTCCCTCGCCCAGCACGGAGGAAAGGTCCAGGGAACCGCCGTGGCGCCGGACGATGTCGTGCGCAATGGCCAGGCCGAGCCCGCTGCCCGGGATGGCCGCGGAGGAGGCGTTGGACGCCCGGTAGAAACGGGTGAACACCTGCGCGATTTCCTGCTCCGGAATCCCGACGCCGGTGTCCATGACGTTGACGACGGCACACGGGCTGCCGGCGTCCGAGGCTGCCGACATGAAGCTGATGCTGATCCGGCCGCCTTTCGGAGTGAACTTGATGGCGTTGGCCACGATGTTGGTGAAGACCTGTTCAAGCTGGGCCTCGTCGGCCTGGACCTTCACGTCCTCGTGCGAGTCGGCACCGGTGATGGTGACGTTCCGCGAATCGGCGAGCGGGCGCAGTGCCGCCACGACAATCCGCAGGACCTGGCCAAGCTCCACCTGCTTGAGGTTCAGGTTGCCGGCGGTGTCCTGCTGGGAGACCGTGAGCATGTCCTCGATCAGCCTGCGGAGGCGGTCCGAGTTCCGCGAGATGACGTCCATCATGGACAGGATGCCCGGGGGAACGGGACCGCCCGCCCCGTCGCGGATCATGTCGAGGTAGGCCGTGATGGAGGTGAGCGGCGTCCGGAGCTCGTGGTTGACCGTGGCCAGGAAGTCCGTTTTGGCCTTGTCCAGCTCGCGGAGCTGCTGCAGGACCTGCAGCTGCGCGCTGATCAGGTGGCCCTGGATGAGGCTGTGCGCCAGGTTGCCGGCCACGTGCTGGATGAGCGCGATCTCGGCCCTGGTCCAGTCGCGCGGCCCGTCGAGCTGCGCGATCCAGATGATCCCCAGCGCCGACTCGCCTTCTCCCACCGGCAAGGCAACCGACGCGCGGACGGACCCCAGACCGGACCATTCCTGCAGTTCTTCGGCCAAGGCAGCCGACTGGTCCTTCTGGTGATCCGGAACCGCCAGGGCTTCGGCGGCCGACCACAGTGAGGTGGTCTGCTCGCGGGCCTCGTCCTCCAACGCGCCGAGTGAGTCCGGTAGCTTGGCGCGGCCGGGCAGGGACCACTGGGAACTGATCCGGGGCACGCGCGAATCCTGGAACGTGGTGAACCAGACGTGGTCCACGCCGAGGGATTCGCCAAAGCCGCGGACCAGGTGGCCGGCCATCTGCTGCGGGCTGTTGGTGCCGCGGATGGCGGCGGACACGTTGCGGAGGCTCTCGCGCAGGAACTCGGCTTCGGCCCGGATCCGGCGGCGTTCCCTCGCCCGGCCGATCAGGGTCTCCACCCGGCGCGTGAGTTCACGGGCGGGGGCGTCCCGCGAGATGTAGTCGGCGATGCCCCAGGACTCAAGCCGGGCAAGATCGAAGTCGCCGCCGAGGTCTACCAAGAGCAGCACGGGAGTGCCTTCCCCCCGGTAGCCCTCCGTCAGCCCGGCATCAAGGAGTACGACGGCGGCCCGGTCGCCTTCCAGCTCTTGGGCGAGGGATCCGGCGTCGGGCGCCCTGCGAACGGTGAAGCCGGCGTCGGTGAGCACCGACGCTACGGAATCCAGACGGGCGGAATCCGTAAGTGCGACCACCGCCTCGCGAGGTGCGGAGGGATACTCCGCCGGTGCCTGGACCATGTGCCCCCTGTGTTGCGAGTGCCTTTTGAGGCTACCGTGAATTTGGACTCACATTATCAGTAGGTGGGCCGTTGGCCGCGCCCTGCGGCCCTGTACCTTGTTAGTTGTCCACACTAGCCACCGCGGAGGTTTGATTTGAATTCCAACAGCACCGGAAGGAATACGCTGTTCAACCTGGAATTGGACGCCGACGGCCTGCTGCGGCTGACCTGGGCCAGGGACGCCAGCATTACCGAGGCGGACGCCGAGGCCGCCATGGCGCAGGTCAACGTGCTGTGCGGCGACAGCCGCCATCCCATGATTGTCGACATGGCCACCACCTCTGACGTGAGCCGCGGCGCCCGTGCCGTGTTCGGCCGACCCTGCCAGGCCTCACGGATCGCGCTGCTCGGGGCGTCGCCGGTGGACCGGGTAATCGCAAACTTCTTCCTTGGCCTCAACAAGCTCCCGTGCCCCACGAAATTCTTCACGTCCGAGGCCGAAGCCCTCTCCTGGCTGAGGCTCCGCTAGGCCTGAACGGGCTGGCTCATCCTTTTACCAAGAATGGCCGCCCATGAAGTCCCTACGTATTCCTTTTGCCAAAAGTGGCCGCCTGCGGACCCGCCGGGCGGCCACTTTTGGCAAATCCGTGCGAGGGCAGCTCGAGAGCGCCGGCGGCACCATTGAACCGGGACGTGTCCCAGGCAACATATATTTGAATGATGCTCTCGGCGCTCAAGAAATACCTGCTGCTTCCCAAACTGGTGAAGCTGTCATCCAACGCGCCCAAGGACCCCAGCGTGGCTTGGGACCAGTACTGGGGCGGGATCGGGGCCACGGGGACGCGCGGCGACGTCCTGTGGGATTCGGGCAGCGACCACGAACTTCAGGCATATCTGGAGCACCTGACGCGGCAGCTGGACCCCAGCCTTCCGGTCGTCGACGTGGGGTGTGGCGCTGGCGTCTTTAGCCGCGCGCTTGCGGCCCACTTTCCGCATGTCCTGGGAGTGGATGTGTCAGCCAACGCCGTCGCCCGAGCAGCCGCCGAATCCGAAGGGCTGGAGCGGATCTCGTACGTGGCGGCCGACATGACGGCGCCCGCGGGCACGCACGCCGTGACCGAAGCCCTGACCGCGGCCGGGTACTACGGCGAAGCCAACATCTTCATCCGGGGCGTCCTGCACGTACTCAAGAAACCCGCGCAGGCAGCCCTGGCCGCGCAGCTGCATGCGCTCGTGGGCAAGCGGGGCCGAGTGTTCCTCGCAGAGACGGATTTCCGCGGGAATCCGATTCAGTACGTCAGCCACCTTGGAGCCACGCTGCACTCCATCCCCGGGCCACTCGAGAAGGCCATCCGCGGACTGCCCATGCCCGGCCGTTTCGGCACGGAGCAGCGTCGGCGGGCGTTTCCCGAGGCCAGCTGGGACGTGGTGGAGGACGGCCCGGTGACCATTGAAACCAGGCCCCTCACGTCCGCTGACCGCCCTGAACAGATCCCGGGCTACTTCGCGGTGCTCCAGGCCCGCTGAACCGCGGGCCCCTTCGTCTTCGAGCCCCTTCGAATGCCGATTTACCAAAAGTGGCCGCCCGGTGAGCTCCAGAGCGGCCACTTTTGGTGAAATGTCGAGGCAGGGTCCTTCGCATGCGGCCGTTTCTGGTAAAACGGCGAGGCCTGGACTCTACGGGGAGGCGGCCTCCGGGGTCGGCGGCGCAGACGCGGTGCTGCCGGGAACCGTGGTCGCCGGCCCCGGGGCCGCGCCCGTGGGAGCAGGGGCAGGAACGGCGGGGACCGGCGTCGTTCCCGTTCCGGGAGCCGTAACCGCGGGGTCCGCCGTCGTTCCCGGCGACGGCGCAGCAGTCGGGGGGATAGCGGGCGCCGGCGCACCCGGCGACTGCACTGCCGGCGATGGCGAACCCGGCCGCAATCCCGAGCCAGGGTAACTGGCCCCGGGCGAAGGAGAGGCGCCTGGCGACGGACTCCCAGCGCCGGTCCCGGGCGTGGCACTGGGATCGGCCCGGACGATCTCCATGAGCCGTTCCTTGTAGGCGGTCAGCCGTCCCTCGATCTCGGAGAGCGGAACACCCTGCAGCGTGCGTCCGAACTCGGCGATTTCCTGCCACAGCGCATTGAGCCGGGCCATGCCGTCCGCGCTGAGCGGCCCGTCCAGCGTGAGCACCAGCTGGCTGGCGAGGGCGTAGGTCAGGCACCGGACGCAGTCGTAGTTCGCGGCGGCGGAGAGATTTTCGGGTACCACAACGTCGGCCTGGCCCACGATCAGCACCACCTGGAACCCGACGGCCACAGCCGCGCAGTCCGCGCAGCTGGCGAATGCGTAGGCCTCGTTGCGGGTGTCCACCGGTCCGTCCTCGGCCCACACCAGCGCGAACGCGACGTCGTAGGTGACGGATCCATCGGTGGTGTTCACCGCGAGTGCCTGGTTGCCGTCCTCCTCCGGCGCCGGGGGCTTGTCGAAGGGAAAGACCCACGACGGCGGCGTGCCGCCAGGTGCCGAAGCGTCGCCTTGGCCCGGGTCCGTTGCGTTGTGGCCCGGCTGGCCCGGCGCCGAGGCCGATTTCGCCCCCTCCCGCGGCACGAGGACCATGCTGAGCCGCGGCTGCTCGCGGGTGGGCAGTGCCGTGCTGTCCGGCCAGAGTGCCACCGTCTGACCAGTCCGGCCTTCCCGAAGCACGCCGTCGCCACCAGCCAGGGCGGGCATGACGGCGGCCGTGGCGTCCGCGAGTGTCCCGCGTTCGTAGGGCTGCACCGGGCGGTAGGTGCCGGGCAACGGCCACCAAGCCCAGGCCAGCCCGGCGGTGACGGCGCCGACCGCCGCAATGGCGATGGCGCGCTGCAGCGGCTTGCCACGGGTTTTGGTCCAGAGCCCGATGATGAGCTGCCGCACCAGCCGGAGCAGCATATAGACGACGCCCACCACGGGAAGGACCACGACGGCAATGGCCAGGAGACGCACGGCTCCGTCGGCAAAGTTTCCCTCGGCGAGGCTGGCGGAGAGCAGGGCCATTTGGTGTTGCAGGCTCGCCCACGCGGTGCCCAGGAGCCGGGGGAAGGAGATGACCATCAGCACCAGGCTCAGCAGCAGCAAAGGGACGGTGACCAAAACCCAGATCGTGATGACGGCGCGAGCCCACGGCCTGAGGGCCTGCGCCTCCGGTTCAGGCTTGCGCCAGCGCCATGGCAGGAGCCCGAGCAGCGTGGGGCGGATCCGCTGGAAAAGGTCTGGCACGCCCGTGGCGTCCGCCAGGATGTGGTACCCGTCGAAGCGGACCAGGGGAAGGAGCTGGCGCACCATCTGCAAGATCTGCGTGAGCACCACCAGGAGCAGCGCATCGAAACCCGTGGCCCACCAAACTCCCATGGTGGCGATGGCAACGATTGCGTTGAAATAGAGCCCGCCGATATCCGTGCGCAGCCTGCCACCGCGGCCCAGCCGGTAGGAATCGGTGACGTCCGTGTAGAAGGCGGGCCAGACGAGGTAGAGCCCGGCACCCATCACGCCGGGCGTGGCACCGCCCCGGCGGGCGGCCGCCGCATGGCCGAACTCGTGAAAACCGGCCGACAGGACCGTCGCGGCGAAAATCAGCAGTAGCAGCCACGGGTTCGCGAAGGCCTCGTGCGTGGCGGAGGCCAGGCCTTTGACCATCAGGACCCACCAGCACGAGGCCAGGAATCCCGCGGCCACAACCGCCACGATGAGCGGATTGAACAGCACGGCGAAGGGTGCCGTCAGCTTCCGGGTGCGCTCCGGGTCCGTCACCGTGTACCGGAACCGCATGCCGAGCAGCGGATTTGACCTGCGCACTTCGGGCTGCGATCCGTCCGCCAGCTGCAGGAGGCCGAGCGGCAGCAGCTGCCCCTCAACCAGGGTCCTGACGTTGTCCGAGCTGATGAGCCGGCCGGAACGCGAACTGGCTGCCTCGGCGACCTCATCAATATCCCGCACGCCATCGATGGAGTCCAGGACATGGAAGAGCAGCCGGGTGAGCTGGATGGTCTGGCCGTCGGCGCGGCGGACCAGCGAAGGTGCCTCCCGGTACCCGGACCCTTTGGCCTCGCCAATGAGCTGGATTCCCTCCGCCCTCACCGGCACTTGGCCGCGGTTGGTGTCAGGGCTAATTACGACGGCGGCCCGGGATGCCCGGGTGGGGAACGGACCTGCCGCCGTCGAGACTTCCGCCGGGGCTGCGGAGGAGGCAGCCGCCGTCGGGTCTCGTGTAGGGCTTGGTTCCGGAGTCGGACCGGATGTGGGTGTGCGGGAGACCAGCGGGCCGTCCATGCCGGACGGCCCGCTGCGTTTGGCGCTCATTCAGGAACTACTGCTGCAGACCGGACTGCTGATCTGCCGACGCGGTGGCCTCGCCGTCGATGTCCTGCGTGATGATGGCGTCCTGCTGGGCCACGGCGAAGGCGTCGCTGTCGATCGAGCCGATGTTGGCTGCGACGGCGGCGTCGATCGGCGCGGCGACGTTGGCGTTGGCAGCCACGGCACCGTTGATCGGGGCCGCGATGTCGGCGTCGGCCGCGAGGTCCACGTTGACGTTGAGCAGGTCGCCGTCGAGGGCAGTGGACGGATCGACGGGAAGCGCGCCGACACCTGTGCCGTCAGGGATGACGCCGTCGGGGACTGTGCCGTCGGGGATGGCACCGTCGGGAAGCGTGCCGTCCGGCAGAGCGGTGGCCGCAGGCACCGCGGTGGTACCGGCAGTGCCAGCCCCAGCCGCGTCGGTTCCGGTTGCAGCGGGATCGGTGCCAGCGGCGCTGTCCGACGTCCCGCCGTCAGCCGTCCCGGCGTCGGCGCCCTGGGTGATTGTGCTGTCCTGCACGGAGTCTGCCGTGGCATCCGCGGTGATTCCCTGGTCGATGATGACGCCCTGGTCGATGATGACGCCCTGGTCGGCGAGGGCCTGCGACTCCGAACCGAAGGACAGGACGTTCGCTGACGCCGCGGCATCGATCGGGGCTGCGACGTTGGCGTTGGCGGCCACGGCAAGATCGATCGGTGCGGCGGCGCTGATGCCCAGGTCGAGGTCGGCGTTGAGGTCGAGTACGGACGCGACTTCCTTGTCCGGCAGGGCGGTGCCTGCCTGCGCATTCAGTTCGTCGTCGGAAAGCGGGGTCAATCCCTGTTCATTGCTCACGCTATGCTCCAGTTCCGGCGTCGGATTCCCAGCCCCCAGCGGACAGGTGCACCGAGCCCGTATGCCCGTCAATAGTAAGCAGGATTACTATTTTCTGGAAACACCGGCCCCGAAGGAGGGAATTCCTGCCCACGTCCCCGCCGGTGCTACCGAGTGCTCTCCGCCCAATGCCGTCGATGGCGCTACGCCGATTACCAAAAATGGCCACCTGCGACGGTGGCAGGCGGCCATTTTTGGTAAAAAGGATGGCTACTTCAGCCCGGCGCCGGGCAGCAGCTCCGTGGCCCCGAGCGAATCTGCGATGAAGGCGTAGTCCCAGGCACGCTCACGCCACTGCACGTAGCGGCCGGACGCGCCACCGTGGCCGCCGTCCATTTCGATCTTCATGAGGATCGGCTCGCCGCCCTTGGTCTTGTTGCGCAGCTCCTGCACCCATTTGGCAGGCTCCACATAGAGCACCCGGGTGTCATTGAAGGACGTCACAGCCGCGATCTTGGGGTAGGCCACCTCGCGGACGTTCTCGTACGGCGTGTACGACTTCATGTACTCGTACACCGCGGGATCGATGATGGGGTTGCCCCACTCCTCCCACTCGAGCGCGGACAACGGCAGGTCCGGGTCCAGAATGCTGGTGAGCGGGTCCACGAAGGGAACCTGCGCCACGATGGCGGCGTACTTCTCCGGGGCGAGGTTGGCCACGGCGCCCATAAGCAGCCCGCCGGCTGATCCGCCCAGCGCGGCGATCCGGTCCGGCGCCACCCAGCCCGACTGCGCCAGCCAGTCCGTGGCCGCGATGAAGTCCGTGAACGTGTTTTTCTTGCTGAGTTTCTTGCCGTCCTCGTACCAGTGCCGGCCGAGTTCGCCGCCGCCGCGGATGTGGGCGATGACGAACACAACCCCGCGGTCCAGCAGCGAAAGCCGGGCTATGCCGAAGCCCGGGTCCATGCTCAGCTCATAGGAGCCGTAGCCGTAGACCAGACCGGCCGCCGTCGAGTCCTGCCTGACGGCCTTGTGCCGCAGCACCGACAGCGGGATCCGGGTACCGTCGGCGGCCTCGGCCCACTCACGGGTGGCCACGTAGTCCGAGCCGTCGTATCCGCCGAGCACGGGGCTTTCCTTGCGCAGCAGCAGTTCGCCGGCCGGCTGCTCCGCGGTGGGCAGCACGAAGTCGTACACCCGCGACGGCGTGAAGTAGGACGTGTAGCCCAGCCGGATCACGGGCGCCTCGTAGTCGGACCCGCCGACGCCAGCGGTGTACAGCTCCTCGTCGAAAGCGGGTTCTACCGGAGCCTGCTGGTCTGCAGTCCCCAGTCCGGCCAGGGACATCACCTGCACCCGCTCGATGGTGTCCTTCCGGATCGAGACCACGAGGTGGGTGGAGGTGACCCCCGCCCCGTTGACCCTGACGTCGTCGGAATGCTCGACGACGGTGGTCCAGTGCTGCTCGGCCAGCGGCTTGGCCAACTCGGCCGGGTCCGCCAGCGAGACCATCGAGTTCACGGCGTTGCGGTTGTGGGTGATGAGGAGGCGTTCGGTTTTCTGTCCGTCCGGGCCCTCGAGCAGGAACGGCTCGGCCTCGTACAGCACGCGCTCGTTGCGGGAAATGACGGTGGACAGGCCGGCGTCGGGGTCATCGAAGCGCAGCAGGCGCGTCTCGCTGTACTCGGAGCAGCCGATGCCGAGCACGAGGTGGCGCCGGTCAGCCGAGAGTTCGAAGCCCAGCCACATGGCGGCGTCGTCCTCCTGGTAAATCACCACATCGTCGGTGACAGGTGTGCCCAGGACGTGGGACTTGACCTGGTATGGCCGCCACGAATCATCCACCACGGTGTAGAAGATGCGTGTGCCGTCCGGGGAGAAGGACACGCCGTAGAAGACGTTCTCGATGACGTCCGGCAGCAGTTCGCCGGTCCGCAGGTCCTTGATGCGCAGCGTGAACCGCTCGTCGCCGGCGTTGTCCACGGCGTAGGCGTAAAGGTTTCCGTCGATGGTGACGGCCGTGCCGCCCACGGAGAAGAACGGCTTGCCTTCCGCTTCCACGTTGCCGTCCAGCAGGACTTCCTCGCCGGGAATTTCGACGCCGGCCTCCACTGCCGGGGGAGTCCAGTCCGCCACCGGGTTGCCCGAGTTTTGGGCGCGGACGCGGCACTGGATGCCATATTCCTTGCCCTCGACGGACCGGCTGAAGTACCACCAGTCGTCCTTGCGGTTCGGAACGGACAGGTCTGTCTCTTTGGTCCGGCCTTTGATCTCCTGGAAGATCGCCTCGCGCAGCGGTTCCTGGTGTGCCGTGAGGGCTTCCTGGTAGGCGTTCTCCGCCTTCAGGTGCGCCACGACCTCCTCGGACTCCTTGTCCCGCAGCCACTCGTACTGGTCCACGAAGGTGTCCCCGTGGTGCGTTCGCTCGGTGGGCACGCGCTTGGCGACGGGCGGCCGGGGCATGGCAACGGCAGGGGAGCTTTCGGGTTGCTGCAGCGGAGTGTGGGTCATTCCCTCAATATATAGAGCCGCCCCGACATTTGTGCCGCCGTTCGCTACCGGGGGAGAGGCCGGCATTTTGACGCGCCCCGCAGGCCGGGCGGGGTCCTGTGCGGGCGCCGGCCGGGGCCCTGTCCCCGCTCCGGCGCCGGGCGTATCCTGAACTCGCGTCAGCAAAAAGGAACCCACACGAGCCTTCGAGGGGGAAGCATGACCATCCCGCCAGTGCACGAACCAGAGCCGTTCCCGCCGGAGCCCGGGCCCGATCCCATGCGGCCGGACCCATCCCGCCCCGCACCGCCCAACCCCGTTCCCACACCCGAGCCGCCGGGCCCGCTTCCGGTGCCCGATCCCGGGCCAGCGCCGCTGCGCCCGGACCCCACCCGCAGCTGAGCTGCCCGCCTGGCCGTCCGCCGTCGTCGAACACGTGACCCGAAAATGGTCCGGGACGCACCCATGCGTCCCGGACCATTTGCGTGTCCGGGGCAAACGAGTTCCCGCGCCCGCGAAAAATCCCATTTCTGCAACATTCGGAATTTTCCTGTTACCTGAGTCACATGCAGGCTAGGGTTAGATCCGGTCGCAGCGTCGCGGCCGCGCATGAGGGGAGAAGTTTTTTGAACCAGAAGCTCAAGGTACTGGTCCGCGTGGACCTCGACTGCGGTGAGGCTCAGGTCGCCGCCCAGGGACATGTAACCGCCCAAAGCATCCAAGCTCTTTACGTCGTTATGAAGCGCGCCAACCACCTCCGCCAGGGCCTGCAGCTCGTCGTCGATGTCAGCCACGCCCGGGTCGAGCCCGTCGCACTTGAACAGCTGCGGGAATGCTCCAAAACGCACCACCTGCCGCGTTCCATCGATCCGCAGCAGTCCGAATGCAACCTCCGCGTCCTGGCCCCGGCCGACGGCGGCATGGGCGCCGCAGCCGGCCGCTTCGCCGTAGCCGCGGCTGCTTGAGGCTAGGTAACTGAACATGGGCTGAGGCCCCGGACTCCCAACGGAGTCCGGGGCCTCAGTCGGTGATGAACCGCCGGCTCACACGTCCGGGTTGGGATTTCGCACGTCGCGCTCGCCGATGTCCGCAGCGCCCAGAACCTCGGCCGCCGGGCCATGCACGGCGTCGTGTTCGCGGACACGCAGCTCGGGATGGTGCAGGTCCAGGGCCGGCCGCTCGGAGCGGATGCGCGGCAGAGAGGTGAAGTTGTGCCGCGGCGGCGGGCAGGATGTGGCCCACTCCAGGGAGGCCCCGAAGCCCCACGGATCGTCCACCTCAACCTTTGCCTTGCTGCGCGCCGTGATGAAGACGTTCCAGAAGAACGGAATGAGCGAGGCGCCCAGCAGGAACGAGCCAATGGTGGAGAACTGGTTCATGGCCGTGAAGTTGTCCTGCGGCATGTAGTCCGCGTAGCGGCGGGGCATGCCTTCGACGCCGAGCCAGTGCTGGATCAGGAACGTGGCGTGGAAGCCCACCAGCAGCATCCAGAAGTGGATCTTGCCGAGGCGCTCGTTGAGCATCTTGCCCGTCCACTTGGGCCACCAGAAGTAGAAGCCGGCGAACATCGCGAACACCACGGTGCCGAACACCACGTAGTGGAAGTGCGCCACCACGAAGTAGGAGTCGGAGACATGGAAGTCCAGCGGCGGGGAAGCCAGGATAATGCCGGTCAGGCCGCCGAAGAGGAACGTGATGAGGAAGCCGATGCTCCACAGCATGGGGGTCTCGAACGTCAGCGAGCCACCCCACAGGGTCCCGATCCAGTTGAAGAACTTCACACCGGTGGGGACCGCGATGAACATGGTCATGAGCGCAAAGAACGGGAGCAGCACGGAGCCGGTGACGTACATGTGGTGCGCCCACACCGTGGCCGACAGGGCGGCGATGGCGATGGTCGCGTAGACCAGACCCTTGTAGCCGAAGATCGGCTTGCGGCTGAAGACCGGGAAGATCTCGGACACGATGCCGAAGAACGGCAGCGCGATGATGTACACCTCGGGGTGGCCGAAGAACCAGAACAGGTGCTGGAACAGAATCGCCCCGCCGTTCTCGGGGTCGTAGATGTGGGCGCCGAAGCGCCGGTCCGCGCCGATGGCGAACAGGGCCGCGGCCAGCGGCGGGAAGGCCATGATTACCAGGACGGACGTGATGAAGACGTTCCAGGTGAAAATCGGCATGCGCCACATGGTCATGCCCGGGGCGCGCATGCAGACCACAGTGGTGATGAAGTTGACCGCGCCCAGGATGGTGCCGAAACCGGACAATGCCAGGCCGAAGACCCACAGGTCACCGCCGATGCCAGGTGTAAAAGTGGTGTTGTTGAGGGGCGCGTAGACCGTCCAGCCGAACGAAGCGGATCCCTGCGGGGTGATGAAGCCGGACACCGCAATCGTGGAGCCGAACAGGAAGAACCAGAAGGCCAGCGCGTTCAGTCGCGGGAACGCGACGTCCGGTGCACCGATCTGCAGCGGCATGATCACGTTGGTGAAGCCCGCGAACAGGGGGGTGGCGAACATCAGCAGCATGACCGTGCCGTGCATGGTGAACAGCTGGTTGTACTGCTCCTTCGTCACCAGGACCTGCATGCCGGGTTCGAAGAGCTCGGCGCGGATCAGCAAAGCCATCACGCCGCCGAGGCAGAAGAAGACGAAGGATGCGATCAGGTACATATACCCGATGGTCTTGTGGTCTGTGGACGTGATCCACTTGACCACCATGTTGCCTTTTTTAAGGGGCACCACCATGGGAGCCTCAGCGGCGGTGGTGGTTGCTGGTTGCTGATATGCGGTCATCGTCTGCCACTCCCCGGCATCGCGCTTCGACGCCCCGTATAGGGCGAGGGTGCCGGCCGGACCGTGAGCGGTTCACAGAACCGACGGCATCAGGATAACGCCTGCGGCACCCCGGCAAAAGGTTTGCCGGTTAATGCTGCAGCTCACGCTCAGAAGGAAATGAACTCCACCAGCTCGCCCACCCGGTCCTCCGGGTAGTTCCTGGCGATGTCGGCCTGGCTGAGCATTCCCACCAGGTCGTGGTCATCGATCACCGGCAGCCGCCGCACCTGGTGCTGCTGCATGGTCCTGATGGCTTCCTCGATGGTGTCGTCGGCGCCGATGGTGACGGGCTTGCCCTGGGCGAGGTCGCCGGCTTTCGTGCTCTTGGGGTCCCCGCCGTCGGCCAGGCAGCGGACCACGATGTCCCGGTCGGTGAGCATGCCCTTGAGCCGGTTGTCCTCGCCGCAGATCGGGAGGGATCCGACGTCGAGGTCCTTCATCTTCCTGGCCGCCTGCTCAAGGGTCTCGTTGACGCCGATGCACTCTGCCCCGCCGGTCATGATGTCGCGTGCCAGGATGGACATTCCGTTCTCCTCACCTTTGGTGCCCGTACAGTCCGGGATCGTTCAGTCCGGCACTTCCATTTGGAAACCGCAGCCGCAACGCAGCAGCCTGGTGGGCAGGTGCACGTCGTGGATGGTGCGGTGCCGGCCGAGCTCCGTGCCGTAGATGCTGCTGGTTCCCGAGCTGACCGAAGCCATAGGCGTGCCGCAGTGGAAGTATTCGCCGCCGAACTGCAGGACCCCCATCACCTTGCCGTGGCGGTTCAGGACGCCTGCGACGTCGTGCACGCCGGCGGGGTGGGCATAGAAGCGGTCGCATTCGACGCACGTGTAGGACACATCAACAATGCCGTCCTGAGGGGGATGCAGGGCCTCGATGGATTCGACGATCAGGTGTTCATCCGTCTGGCAGTGGGAACACCATAAGGGGACGCCGGAGGGGCGCTGCGCTTCGCCGGGCAGGTGGGCGTTGGAGATGGTCGTCATTGACGGGCTCCTGGTTAGGGGGCATCGGCGCCCTGCTGCTTGAGCTCAATCCCACGCTTAAAATACTCCCGGCCCGTGGGGCCGGGCAATAGCACCCCAGGCTGGCCGGAACGCCGTCGGGATAGCCGGCCAGGCCGCCGTCGTACACTCTGAAACCGATCCCATGACGGCCCCACAATCCGGCGGAAAAAGCTTGCCGGAACCCTTGTGGCGGGCAGGGGCCGGTGCTATAAAACATCTACAGCCAGCCGATGCGGCTGGCGGTGAACGGGAGGACCCGGGGCTTTAATTTGGCTGCCTGAAGGGGCGGTTAGCCCGGGAGCACGCCACCGCGCCAAACAGCGCACGGCAGCAGCATCCGGATCCTCTCGCGGACGGTCTCCGGCTCAACGAGCGGAGGCCGTCCCTTCATGTGCTCCCCTATCGGCGGCCGATGCCGCTGACGGCCTGCGGTCAACGCTGCCTGCTGACAGCCCGGCACCAGTTAGCTACGCTTGTCACAAAGGTCTCCTAGTTGTGCGCGGAGTTTGACACTCCGCGTGAATCCGCACTGCGGATACGGTATGGCAGGAGCGCCAGGTGAATAGGACCAGAGGCCAGGTCAGGGCGGGTGTTCTAGCGGCAGTGTCCTTGGCGGCGGCCTTTCTGGTGTCCTGCACGCCCGGCAACGGACAGCCGCCTGTGCCCACCCCGGACATCGACCACCACAACATCACCGTCTGGACCACCGAGACGCTCCCGGACCGTATGGCCAAGCTTCGCCTCGTCATCGGGGATTTCACCGCAGCCACCGGAGTGAAGGCCGACCTGGTGGGCGTTGCGCCGCACCGCTTCAATCAGGTCATGACATCATCGGCGGCCTCCGGAGACCTTCCCGATGTGATTGCGTCCTTGTCGCTGGGGCAGGTTAGAACCATGGCGACCTCCCGCCACATCGACTACAAGACGAACGCGGCCATTGTGCAAAGTCTGGGGGAGCAAACGTGGGCGGCCCGGGCGCTCGAGCTGACGCGGGACAACGGCCTGCAGCTGGCCGTGCCGGGTTCGGCGTGGCACCAGCTGATCTACTACCGCAAGGATCTCTTCGCCCAGGCCGGGTTGAAGGCACCCCAAACGTACGCGGACATCGCTGCCGCGGCCAAGAGGCTGGATTCCCCGGAAATGGCGGGAATCGTCGCGGCCAACAAGACCGGCCAGGCATTCACGCAGCAGTCCTTTGAGCACATTGCGCTGGGAAACGGCTGCGAGATGGTGGATGCCACGGGCGGCATTACCTTCGACAGCCCCCAGTGCGTTGCGGCGCTTGGCTTCTACCGCGATCTGCTCCGGAAATATTCCGTGCCGGGCATACAGGACATCGACACGGTGCGGTCCGCGTACTTCGCAGGGAAGGCCGCCATGGCCATCTGGCCGACGAACATGCTGGATGAGCTGGCCGGCACGCGGACGGATGCGCGGCCCAGCTGCCCCGAATGCGCCCAAGACCCGCTGTTCCTGGCACGGAACACCGGAGTGGTCGCCGGGCTGCAGGGGCCGGACGGGCAACGGCCCGCGCACTACGGCGAAGTGATCTCGTGGACCGTGACCGCAGATTCCGACGCCGAACCTGCCCGCCGCTTCGTTGAGTACTTCCTCACCGACGGGTATGCCAAGTGGCTCGCGATTGCCCCCGAGGAGCGCGTTCCCGTGCGCTCGGGCAGCACCGCAAAGCCGGCCGAGTATGCGGATGCCTGGATGTCCACGCCTGTGGCGGCCGGCAGGACAGAGCAGTTCGGCAGCGTCTATGGCAAGGACGTTCTCTCCACCCTGCTGGACGCCTCCCACGACCTGCAGCACTGGGGCATTGTCCAGGGCCACGGCGACCTGGCCGGCGCTGCGGCGGCGGAACTGCCGATCGCCCGGGCGGTCAGTGACGTCGCGGCGGGCCGTGCCCAGCCGCAGGCGGCGGCCACGAAGGCCGCGGCATCGCTGCGTTCGTTCCTGAAGTCACTGAAGTAAGGCCTAGGTGGCCAGTTCCATCATGAGCGGCGGCAGTTCGTCGGCCAGTTCCCGCGCCAGGTAGCCGAGGCTGCCCACCCGGCTTGATAGCCTGTCGCCCGCGGCGGCGTGAAGGTGTGTGCCCCAGCAGGCGGCCTGGGCATCGCTGGTTCCCCGTGCCCGGAGCCCCGCGATGGCACCGGCAAGAATGTCGCCGCTGCCGGAGGTTCCCAGCCCGCCGTAGCCGGTAGTGATTTCCCAATGGTCGCCGGAGTCCGGGACATCAGCGGCGGGGGAGCCGCCGTCGGGATTGCCGACGGCGGCCGGTCCCAAAGGGGGTGGCCCGGCAATCACGCCCTGGCAGCTCACCACGGCGCGGTATTTTCCGGCGAGTTCGACGACGTCGGCCGCCAGGTCCCCGGTGTCCCTGCCCAGCAGGATCGCGGCTTCGGTGGGGTTCGGGGTGAGGATCAGCCGGCCCGCCCATGGATCCAGTTCATCAACCAGCCGGGGGAGGGCGCCCAGCGCGTAGGCATCGAGCACCACCGTCGGACCGGAACCCCGTTCCGGATCCCGCGAGGCCTCATGCCGCAGCAGCCCGCGGAGCAGCGCCTCGGTCTGCCCGATGTCGTCCAGCCCGGGGCCGACCAACACGGCATCCGCAGCATCGAAGTCCGGCAGCAGGTTCTCGAGCCCGGCGTCACCCACCGAACCGCCCGCGGATTGCGGCAGCCCGATCACCCCCGCCTCCGGCAGCGTCACGGCCAGCTGAACCGCCACCGACTCTGCCACGGCCAGGGTCACCCGGCCCGCACCGGCGCGAAGTGCGGCCGTGCCGGCGAGCAACGCGGCACCCGGGGTGCGCCTGCCTCCGCCGATGACCAGCACCGCGCCGCGGGAGTATTTGTCGGATCCCGCGGAGGGCAGCGGCCAGCTTCGCAGGAGGGTCGGCGTGATCAGGGTGCCGGCGGAACCTTTGGCGGCTGTGGGGGTGGGCTCAGCGCGGGTGGACATTGGCGTCCCCGGCATGTTCGGTCACTTCGACGCCCTGCTCCATGAGGTGGTCGGCCACGTTGAAGCTTTCCAGCGTCCACGGGCCCACACCCTCCGGCCGCACATAGCGGGTCAGCGAGGCGTTCAGGACCGGGCTGCTGGCCGCGACGTCGAGGAGCTCCCGTTCCGACATGCCTTCGAGGATGTAGCGGAACAGCATGACGACGGCGTCGTGGCACACCAGCATCACCCGGTGTCCGCTGCCCATAGCGTTCAGTTCGCCGATCACGGAGCGTAGCCGCAGCGCCACGTCCGCCCACGATTCCCCGCCCGGCGGACGGTAGTAGAACTTGCCCAGCCACCGCCGACGTTCTGCCTCCTGCGGAAGCCGGGTTTCCACGCCGAAGGCCGTGAGCATGTCCAGGATGCCCAGCTCTCGGTCGCGGAGTCGCTCGTCAGAACGGACGGGGACGGGCCAGCCCGCCGTTTCCACGGCGATCTCTGCCGTCTGGTAGGCGCGCATGTACGGGGAGGAGATGACGACGTCGGGCCGCCGGTCTTCCGGTACCGCCGCCAGTGCGCGGCCCAGGGCCGTCACCTGCTCCCGCCCTGTGGAGGAAAGCTCGACGTCGGCGTCGCGGGCCGGGACAGCGATCACCTCGGCGCCGGAAACCGTGGCATCGGTGGCGGCCACGTTGCCCTGGCTCTCGCCGTGCCGGATGAGGATGAGCTCGACGGCGCCGGCGGTCCAGGCCGCGGGCACCGGGGCGTCCTTGTGCGTTCCGTCAGCGGAGGTTCCGTTCTGTCCCACGATTGCACTCCCGTTCAGCCTAGGCCTGCGAATTTTCCACGTTACTAGTGCCGTACCCGGAATGTCAGCAGAGTAACCACCGGCCGCTGAACCCCTGACGATTCCTCAGATTTCGTCGGCTTTCCTGGGACGCGTCCTCAGGTCCCGTCGCTTTAGTTCAAACGCTCTCGCACTTCCTGCCGGTAAAAGGGAAACGCTCTCTCACCAGGTGAGAGAGCGTCGGTCCAAAACGTGCAGGAGGTGAGAGAGCGTCGGTCCAAAACGTGCAGGAGGTGAGAGAGCGTTGGGCCGAAACGTGCAGGAGGTGAGAGAGCGTTGGGCCGAAACGTGCAGGAGGTGAGAGAGCGTCGGGGGAGGGGCGTCAGGGGATGCGTCTGCCGCCCGAGCGGTTGAGGAAGAACACCAGCACGGCAGCCAGCAGGAGGAAAGGCGCCACCCACAGCAGGAAGGCCACCGCCTTAATGACGGCGCCCATGATAAAAAACACCACCGCGACCGCAAGGATGATCCATAAAAGCTTCTTCATCAACGTCCCCTTAGTTCTCGAACATCACTTCCCCAGCGTCGCGGCGTACTGCCCCACCCGGTCCCTCCCCAGGGCGGCACCCACAGCGGCGGCGGCCCCGTAATCCGGCAGGATGATCGACTGGCCATCGGTGCTGGTCCCGAATCCCGCCGTCGGAAGCGTGAAGAACACCGCGTCCTGCATCCGGACATTGCGCAGGCTGTACACGAGGCTGGCCAGGGCGGTGGCGTTCAGCCCTTTGTCCACCGTGATGTACTTCGACGCCGTGTTGACCAGCTTGTACAGCGTCACGGGATTGGTCAGCGTGCGGGCGGAGAGCAGCTTGGCCAGCGTGGAGCGCAGGAACAGCTGCTGGTTCGCGACCCGGTGGAAGTCGCCGTCGGCAAACGAGTAGCGCTCGCGGACGAACTCGAGGGCGCGCTGGCCCTCCAGCTTGTTGACTCCGGCGGGGAAATGCTGGTGCGTGTCGAAGGAGGCCGTGAACTCCACCGGATTGTTGACGTTGACGCCGCCGAGCGCCTCGGTGATGCCCCGGAAGCCTTCGAAGTCGATCATCACGGCGTGCTGGATCCTCTGCCCGAACAGGGACTCCACGGTCTTCACGGCAAGCGGCATGCCGCCCTGCTCGAGCGAGGAGTTGATCTTCGCTTCGCCGTACCCGGGGATGGAAACCCACAGGTCGCGCATGAGCGAGATGCCGTAGGCGTGCTTCCCGTCGGCCGCCAGATGCACCAGCATGAGGACGTCCGCGCGCTGGTTCGGCAGGCCGTTCGGCGACGGTGCGTCACCTTTGCGGTGGTCGCTGCCGATCAGCAGGATGTTCATGGGCAGCGTGGGCGGCGGCGGCGGTTTCACCGGTTTGGGCGCAGGCTTTTTGGTGGGCGAGGGCTTGGTGGTTGCCGTCTGGGTAGGGGTTTCGGGGGCCGCGCTGATTTCTGTCTTGGCTGTCTGGGTATTCCAGATCTGGGCCAGGCTGAACAGGAAGCCGCCGGCCACCAGGGCAATCCCGAGCAGCGCTGCCAAAACGATGTTGCGTACGGTCCACTTGCGTTTGGCGCCGCCGTTGGCGCCTGGAGCGGGGTCGCCGTTGCCCCCGGCTCCCGGACTGTTCCGGGATTTCATGATCGGACGGTACCACCAAAAGTCGCCGGAGAGAACGACGGCGGCCGGCCGGTTTAGGAGGGTGCGTTCAGCCGAGCGAAACGCAGGATGGAGATGATCGCGGGGGCCAGTTCGTCCTCCATTTGCCGGTAGTAGTCCTCGCTGCGGCGGTAGGGGTCGACGACGTCGTTGTCCGCTGCATCGGGGGCCAGCGCGAGGTGCCGGACCGAGGCTGCGCGGGCGGGAAGCTTGCGCCAGAGCTTGGTGTTGGCCGCGAGCCGTTCGCCGTTGAGGCCGCCGCCCTGGGATGCCTGTCCTTCACGCTCCTCCAGCACATCGAGCATCCGGGCAAACTCACGGATGGTGAAGGTGCGCTTCAGCAGCGAGGCATCCAGCTGCAGCACCTCGCCGCGGTGGCCGGAGGTCATGGTGAGGACCAGGTCCACGTTCCGGAGGATCTTGCCGGACAGCTGGCGCGCCGCGAAGCCGTCCGCCGTGCCGCCGAAGGTGTGGATGATGTCGGCGGAGAGCGGCTGGACGGGGTCGCCCACCAGGGCGCGGGTTCCGGCGCTGCGCACCTCAAAGCCGCCGGGAAGCACCTGGTCCAGGCCGGCCTGGAGCAGGCGCTCCGCCACGGGGGAACGGCAGATGTTGCCCGTGCAGACGGTCAGGATTCGGACTGGTGAAGGCGATTCCACGTATTGGCTCTCTCAGGCTGGTGCGCAGGACAGGTCTGTCCCTCCGATTCAACTTAACATGTGAGCCGCCCGGCGTTCCGGATGACCGTGGTGCGCCCTCCCAATCAACTCCCAGCTTTCCTTCATGCTGCTGCCGGGTTAGGGGTGCCAGCATGGAGCCTGAAACCCCCGGGGCCCGGGCCTGGGGAGCCCGGACCCATTGGGCCTGGCCCGCGGACCGACGTTGCTGCAGAAAGCAGGATCCAATGAGAGCTGCTCCGATTCACAGGTGGCGCGGGCGGAACTCAGGCGGATGGCACCGGCACGGCTCCCACCGGCGGCGGCCGGCCGGCCGGAAGCTCCTCCCGTCGGCGCTGCTGACGGTGGCCCTCCTGGGCCTTGCGGCCTGCGGAACTGGAGCGCCGCCGTCGCCCTCGCCTTCAGTGGCAACAAAGCCCGGGCATGTGTTTGTGATCAACCTGGAGAACAAGTCCTTCCGCAACGTCTGGAACGACCAGTCGGACGCGGAGTACCTGTCCCAGACCCTGCGTCCGCAGGGCGTGCTGCTGAGCCGGTACTACGCGATCGGGCATGCCTCCCTGCCCAACTACATCGCCCAGATCTCGGGCCAGGGCCCCAATTCGGCCACCAAAGGCGACTGCCCGGTCTACGAGAGGTTTGATTCGACGGGCACGGCGCCGCTGGGCCAGGAGCAGGGCAGCGGCTGTGTGTACCCGGAGTCGGTGCAGACGGTGGCCGGGCAGCTGAGCGCGGCCGGGAAGACCTGGAAGGCGTACATGGAGGACATGGACACCCCGTGCCTGCATCCCGATCCGGGCGCCCGGGATTCGAACCATGCTGCCCAGGAGGGCGACCAGTACGCCACCCGGCACAACCCGTTTGTGTACTTCGCCGCGATCACGTCGTCGCCGGAATGCGAGCGCAACGACGTCGGCATCTCCGGCCTCGCCGGCGACCTCAAGTCCGTGGCCACCACACCGAACCTGACCTACATCAGCCCCAACCTGTGCAACGACGGGCACGACAGCCCCTGCGTGGACGGCAGGGAGGGCGGCCTGGTCTCGGCCGATGTGTGGCTCCGCAAGCACGTTCCCGAGATCATGGCCTCCCCGGCCTACAAACAGGACGGAATGCTGGTCATCACCTTTGACGAGGCGGAGGGGAAGGAAAGCGCGGATGCGGCGCTGCCCGGGGGAGCGGCGGGCGGACTGATCGGGACGCTGGTGCTGTCACCGCTGGCCAGGGCAGGCGCCACCTCGGACCGGCTGTACAACCACTACAGCCTGCTCGCCAGCATCGAGGATGCCTTTGGGCTGCCTTACCTCGGGTACGCCGCCGCGCCCGGGCTGAACCGCTTCGGGTCCGATGTTTTCAGCCGCTGAACCAGCAGAAATACCAGCAGCGCCGCCGCAGCGTGCGCGTACAGCAGCACGTGCAACGGCTGGGTTGTCACCCCCGCCAGCA
Source organism: Arthrobacter globiformis (assembly GCF_046536215.2). GTDB lineage: Bacteria > Actinomycetota > Actinomycetes > Actinomycetales > Micrococcaceae > Arthrobacter > Arthrobacter globiformis_E. The sequence goes on from NZ_CM143421.1 coordinate 4,090,295, forward strand.
GCAGGCCGGGACCGGTGAACTGCACAGGGTCCGCGTGTCCGTGGCCGCCCGCGGCCAGCGTGGTGGCCACCGGGTCGGAGAAGAAGGCGAAAGCCCAGTGGATGGCCTGCTGTCCCGCGCCGGCCAGCACCAGCAGCGCCCAGTCCGGCACGCCGATGCGGGTGACCACCGTGCCGGCCAGGCTCAGCAGCGCGGCCGTGGCGACGACGATCAGCACCGCCGGCACGGGATGACCGGACACGGCGTGGATGAGCAGGCCCAGGACAACGCTGGCGGACCCGAAGAGCCAGCCGGCAACGGCAAACTGCGTGCGACCTCCGCGTTCCGCCATGCGCCCATCCTCCATCAGGTTGCCCGCCGGTGCCAGAGGGGCCTAGTAGGCTGGCAATGAGAGTTCCCCCGATCTGCCGTAAGGACAGCGTGGAATGGCAGCACTCATGAACGAGCCAGCGAAGAAGGCCGGGCTCCCGGGCCGGGAGGACGAGTTCGTCCCCCAGCGGATAGCCGGCCCGGTGGTGGCCGGCGTCGTGCCCGGCCAGCCGCCCGCCGTCGTGCAAAGCGCCGCCCGGCTCGCCTACTCGCTGAACGTCAAGCTCATCTGTGCCTATGTTGACATCACCTCCTACCTCAGCAACGAGCGCGACGACCAGGATCTGCTGCAAACTGCCGGGCAGGAGGGAGTCGTCGACGACGTCGAGCAGACCAGCGCCCACCTCAGGGAGCACCTGCAGGCTGTCCTCGGCAAGGCCGGGATCCGCTGGTCGCTTCTGACCCTTGTCGGTGAACCCGCGCGGGCGCTGGCCCGGCTGGCCGATTCGGCGGATGCCTCTGTCATCGTGGTGGGCACGCGCGAAGGCAGGGTGGGCGCCCGGCTGGAGCAGCTGCTGCTCGGCTCGGTGGCCGTCCACCTCACGCACCGGCAGACCCGGCCGGTGGTTGTTGTTCCGCTCGCCCCGCAGCGGCGGCACCGCCCGAAGGAGGATGCCTGACGCCATTCCGACGCGACAGAGCCTTTAGGCCATCCGGACCGCCGATACCATCCACCCACCCAAGACGAATGCGAGGGACTTCACATGGCCGACCTGATCGATTTTCTGGAAGCGCGGATCGCCGAGGACGAGGCGGATGCCCGGCGGGGACTGGAGGCGGAGGGATCGGCGGGACCCGCCGTCGGCTGGTTCAACCCCGGGCGCGTTCTGTCGGAATGCGCGGCCAAACGGAAGATCGTGGGCAACGTCCCGCTCGTCACCGACGTTCCCACCGCCATCGGCGCCACGAGCGAGTACGTCCTGATGTCCCTCGCCGCCGTTTACAAGGACCATCCGGATTACCAGGAAGGCTGGGCCGTCGACGGGCTGTAGCACCCGGGCTGTAGCCGCTAGCCGGTGGTGCCCGTATCGTCGTGCGCGCAGCCCACGGGCTTGGACTCGGGGGAGCCGCGCTGGCGCAGATAGATCGACAGGACCACCATGGAACCGACCGCGAGGAACTCGGACTGCCAGTTCTGCAGGGTGCGGTTCCAGAACTCCGGCGAGACGATGTACTCCGCCCAGCTGACGGGCTGCTGGAAGTTCTTGATCTGCTCCTGGTTGTAGTTGCTGTTGCCCGCAATGGACTGGACCAGCCACGACAGCAGGAAGATCAGTCCCATTGTCGCCCCCAGCGAGTTGGAGTACACGGTCTGCCGCCAGCCGGACACGCGGGCCCACTTCGGCGACTTCGCGTTGCTGAACTCGCCCACGAGCTGTTCCTTGTCCGACTCCGGGCCGGGCTGGTCCAGTTCCTTGGATTCGGGGGACCCCTTTTGGACCAGCCAGATGGTCGCGAAGATGTACAGCAGGAACTGCAGGTACTCGGACTGCCAGTTTTCGGAGACGTCCACGGCGAAATTCGACGACGTCAGGTACTGCCCGAGGCTGATCTCCTCCAGCCCGGAGGCCACCTGCTCCTCGTTGAAGAGGGCATGGCCGGTGAGCGCCTGGCCCAGCAGGGCCAGGAGGAAAATGATGCCGAAGAAGAGGCTGAGACCGTTGTTTCTGAGTGCGTTTTTCACGGTCCGCTTATCCCCGGACCAGTCCGACGGCCGCCATGTAGGCCAGCCCGCCGAAGATCAGGATGAGATACAGGGCAAAGCTCCAGCGCATTCTATTTGCCTCCTACTTCGCAGGTGTAGGGCATTTCTTCCCCTTTGGGGGTGCAGCCTGCGCCCGTGACCCGCCACCCGGCGTTGGAGGCGGCCAGGAAGACGGTGTCGTGCTCGAATTCGACGAAGGCCTCGCGGCCGAACTGCTCAGTGCTCAGCAGCTTTCCCGCATCCGGGATTTTCGCCTTCTCCAGCTGGCTTTCGCAGGTCCCGGCGTCACTGGACCGCGCCGTCTCCTCCCGCGTCTCGGACTGCAGCATGGAGCAGGCCGCCGTCATGTTGGACCTGGCCACGTCCCGGTGGAACGCTTCGGCTGCTTCCGCGGCCTGCGTTCCGTCGGCGGCGGCGCACCCGGAAAGCACGCAACCGGAAACCGCGAGCAGGGCGAGGATCCCCAGCCGCAGGCCCCTGACGGCCCTAGGCGTCTTCACGTTCATCACTCACGGGAAACCTCCTGCGGGACGTCAACAATTACTAAGGTTACTTATTGTTTAGTCCGTGCCGGGGGCGCCGTCAAGGTGGCGCGCCCGCTGAGCTGGGCGAACGGTCCGAAGGCAGAGTCCGACGGCGGGGCGCCGCCCGCTTTTGTGCGGACGTTCAGTTCCGCGTCCGACGGCGGATGGCCGGGTCACGTACGAAGGCGTCACTCCCCGAACGAATTGCCCAGTTCGTAGATGGCGTGGTCGAGCAGGTCCCGCTGGATGGGACGCAGCATGTAGGAGCCGTGAAGGTAGGCCTCGATCTCCATGGCTCCGGCGTCACCGCCGATGCTGAAGTAGTGCATCCAGAGCTTGTCCATATCGAGCTGGGCCTGCCGGAAGGCCCGGGCGGTCCGGTTTCTTTGCGCCTCTCCGTCCTGGTCAGCGCTCATTGTGTCCGGCGTCGGATTCCGCGGTGGGTTCGAGTATCCGCTGCGCCACCGCGCTCAGGAGGATCTCCTCTGTCCGGGCGCGGCTGATCATGGCCTGCAGCGCCTCCCGCTCGCCCACCCGCAGCCGCTCCATGAGCACGCCTTTGGCCATGTCGATCAGGCTCCTGCTGTGCAGGGCGTCTTTGAGGACATCGCTGAGGTGGGCCGCACGTTCCCGTGCCTGCAGGTTGGAGAGGATGAGCGCGGCGGGGCCGGCAAGGAGGGCCAGGACCTGCTCGCTGTGCTCGTCGAAGGCCCCGGGCCGGTCCGCATAGACCTTGAGGGCGCCGATGGCCTCGGGCCTGTTGTGCCCGTCCAGGTCCGGCACCAGGAGGGGGACGCTGATGCAGGACAGCATGCCCATGCCGGCGCTCGCCTGGCTCCATGCCGGCCAGCGCTGTTCGTTGCGGACATCGTCTACAAGGACCGGCTGGGCGCTGGCCCAGGCCGTGAGGCAAGGACCTTCGCCGAGGTCGTACTGCAGCCGGTCGGCTTCCTGGACGAGGCTGTTGGTGGAGGCGGTGCTGGTGGGCCGGCCCTGGGCGTCGATGAGCGTGCCGCCGGCACCGACGCTTCCGGCCAGGCTTTCGTGTGCGGCCTGGGCGAGGCTGGCCACCGCCCGGTCAACCACCGGCTCCGTGAGGAGCAGGCCCGACACCCAAGCGAAGATCTCAGGCAGTTCCGCTGCCATTGGGTGCTTCCGCGTCACGGGGTGGCCTCACATCTCATCGGGGTCGGGAACATCCCTCTGGGCGGTACGTCCGGCAGGTGCTCTCCATCATAGTCACGGGCTCCTAAGCCGCTGGCCCGCTCACTCCGGCGTCGTGTCGTCACGGTATGCCTGCTTGGGAAGCTGTGCACCGCTGAGGATGTCCGTTGCTATCTGCTTCAGCTGTTGTTTGTTGGACTGCGCCATTCTGTGGAGAACCGCGGCCGCCTCCTCGCGGCTGCCGCGGGTCTGGGCCATGACCAGGCTGAGGGCTGCGTCAATGACAGCCCTGGACTGCAGGGCGCCGTGCAGGCCTTCGGGGAGGACCGCCAGGCGGTGGACGCGCAGCGCAAGGCGGAGAACGCGGGACAGGGACGAGGCGTAGTTTTCGGCCGCGGTAATGGTGGCGGCGTCAAAAGCGGCGATGCTCCGGGCGTAGCAGTTGAGCGCGGCGGCCGCGTCCGGCCCGGCGTCAATGGGCACGGCGAGGACAGAGGCCACGACGTCGTCAGTGACCGCATCCGAGTACCGGCGCCATCTGTCGGAGGTTCTGAGATTCTCCACCAGCACCGTGCGGCCTTCACGCAGAGCGGTCAGGCATGGCCCGTCGTCGAACCCGTACTGCTTCTCATCCATCCGCCTGGCGCTTTCGCTGCTGCTGGCCACGGTAATGGTCCTTCCGTCCCGTTCGACGGAGATCGCGCACATCATCGGTTCCGGCGCGGCGAACTGGGAAGCAGAGAATACTGCAAGCTCGAGGAGGAAATCATCGAACCCCGGGCTTTCCAGCAACAAATCCTGTAATTGCTCCAGCGTCGGCGGGGGAGTGGACCCCGGCGCCGGCTGCTGGCCAGACTCATCGACGGCGGCCATCGCATGCCTCGATCTACGGGGAGCCGGGTCCTCCGATCCACTGTTTGCTACCGGACTCCACGTCCGGCCATGATCGCGGACTCGCACCCGCGGCCTCGTTGTGCTCGCAAGGACGACAGCACCCCGGGCGCTCTGGCCCGCTGCGGCATGGCCCGCAGGAACCCGTCTGTTTGATGGGCGCTTCGCCTTCATTTCGAGCCTACTCCCTCTGGGTCACGCGAGATACAGCGCCGGAGAAGTGGGGCCATGCCGGTCCACGGGCGGGTCCAGGCCCGGGCGCGGACGCACTGGAACGCTGCATCCGGAGATTGGCGGATGCAGCGTTCCAGGTCTCAGCGTTCCAGGTCCCAGGTCCCAGGGTTCCAGTCCCGGCGCCAGGACCTACGTGTTTTGGACGTGGTCTTTGGCGTCGGTGGCGGTTGTTTTGACTTCTTGGGCGGCGGTTTGGCCTTCTTCTTTGACGTGTTGGGCGGCGTCGGTGGCGGTGGCCTTGACGTTTTCCATGGCTTCCTGGGCGGGTTCCTTCCAGCCCTGGGCCATGTCCTTGGCTGCTTCGGTGAGTTGGGTGGTGACGGGTTCTGCCGCGGTTTTCAGGGCGTCGGCGGCTTCGCGTTCCTTCTCGCTCGGGGGGATGAGGGAGGAGACGAGGAGCCCGGCGCCGAAGGCGATGAGGCCGGCGGCGAGGGGGTTGCCCTGGGTTTTGGCGGCGACCTGGTGGGGTGCGTCGGCGATTTTTTCGCCGGCGTCGTGGAGGGCGTTGCCGGCGGCGTCGGTGGCCTGGTGCATGCCGCTGGTGGTGGAGTGGGCTGCGTGGTGGAGGTTGCCGGTGTGGGTGTGGTCGGGGGTGCCCATGACTTTCTCCTTGGCTCCGAAGACGGCGTCCCGGACTTTGCTGGTCTGGCGGTGGACGATGTTGGAGGGGGTGACTTTGTCGGCGACCGCGTCCACGTTGGTGCCGAGGCGGGCGCGGGTGGCTTCGATGTCGGCGCGGATGGCGTCCGGGTTCTCACTCATCGGTGGTCTCCGTTCGGTTTGAGGGTGGGCGGGATTTCCTTGGCGGTTTCGACGGTTTGGGGCAGGCCTTTGATGGATTTGAGTTCCTTGCGGCCTACGGAGGCCAGGATCGCGGCGATGATGCCCCAGATGACGGCGACGACGACGGCGGACCAGCCCAGGCCCATCAGTTCGCCCAGGGCGTACCAGAGGGCGATGGAGAGGAAGAGCAGGACGAAGTGCCCGGCGATGCCGGCGCCGGCGAGCATGCCGCCGCCTTTGCCGGCGCGGGTGCCGGATTGTTTGAGTTCGGCTTTGGCGAGTTCGATTTCCTGCCGGATCAGGGTGGACAGGTCCCGGGTGACCTCGCCCAAGAGGTCACCGAGGGAAGTGGTGTCGGCCTTCACATGCGCGGCGGTCTGCGGGGTATCAGGTATCTGGCTGCTCACAGGGGACGACCTCCACCCTCGGTATACGGGTCCTCGGGGTCGCGCAGCGGAACGCCGGCCGAGCCCGGTGCGTCAAAGCCGGGCCGGGCGGGTTCGCCGTATACGGTCTCTGCGTAGGTGGTCGGAGTCGCCTGCGGTGCGTCGTACAGGGGAGCGGCCGGAGCCGCTGTCAGGCTGCTTTCCGTCACCGGCGGCTGGACGGGGTACTGGGGCGGTGTGCCTCCGGTGGATCCGTAGCCCGCCGCGGTTCCGGTTTCCGGAGCGCCGGCCTGCAGGCTGCGGCCCAGCCGTCCGGCCAGGAGGCCGGCGCCTGCCGCGAGGAGCAGGAAGGTCCCAGGACGCTGGCGGGCGAAGGACTTGACCTCGTTCAGGAGCGAGCCCGGGTCCCGGGCGTCCAGCCAGGATGCGACCGACTCGGAGCGGTCGGCGGCCTGGCGGATGAGGTCCGCGGCCACGCCGTGCTGGTCCGGCGCGTCGGCCATGGTGCGCAGCTGCGAAGAGACGTTGCGGATGCCTTCGGCGGCCTTGGCCTGCTGGGTCCCGGCCTGGTCTGTGAGGTCCGACTTCGCCTGGTGCAGCAGATCCCGCGCGCTGTTCTTGGCTTCGTACGCGACGTTCTTCGCCTCGGTCTTGGCCGTATCGGCCACGTTCTGGGCGGCCCCGGCAGCGTGGCCGGCCACGTTCGCGGCCTCATCCTTCGCCACGTCCTTCTTCGAGGAACTGTCATCCTGGTAGCCGGTGGTGCCCGGGTACTCATTCGTGCCCGCGCCGGTGGAGCCGTAGCCGTTGGTGCCGGCTCCCGTTGTGCCGTAGCCCGTGGTGCCCGAGCCGGCGGTGCCCAGGCCCGTGGTTTCCGTGCCAAATGGGTTCTCGGTCATCATTGCTCTCTTTCCTTTGAGGGTTAGCTGCTGCTGATGAACCAGCACTCAGCAATAGTAAGCATGATTACCATCCAATAGTAAGTAGACTTCCTACATGGGTTCGAAATCTGCATGGGTTCAAAATTTGTTGGATAACACCCGCCCGGCGCCGATCCCCTCTCACTTCCTGCAGGAAATCCCCAAACGCTCGCGCACTACCTGCAGGAAAACAGGCAACCCTCTCGCACTGATAGAGCGTTGAATTTGGGGCGGCAGGATCTGATGGAGGGCCCGGAGTCCAGACCGAAACGTATGCTTGAAAGATGAGCGCTCCAGCCGCATCAACCGTCACCTTCGAAAGCCGCTTCGCCACGGAGCTTGCCGAGATGGCCATCCCCTGGAAGGCGGAGGAGGTCCCTGCCCCGAGGCTGCTCGTCCTGAATGAGCCGCTGGCCGCCGAGCTGGGCCTGGACCCGGAGTTCCTGGCGAGCCCGGAAGGGCTGCCGCTGCTCACCGGCAATGCGGTGCCCGACGGCGCCACTCCCGTTGCGCAGGCATACTCCGGCCACCAGTTTGGCTGGTTTGCGCCGAGGCTGGGGGACGGCCGTGCGCTGCTGCTCGGTGAGGTTTCCGACGTCGAAGGACGCCTCCGCGACATCCACCTGAAAGGCTCGGGCCGCACCCCCTTCGCCCGGGGCGGCGACGGGTTCGCCGTCGTGGGGCCGATGCTGCGCGAATACATCGTCAGCGAGGCGATGCACGCCCTTGGCATCCCCACCACCCGGTCACTCGCCGTCGTAGCCACCGACCGTTCCGTCCAGCGGGAGACGGTGCTGCCCGGAGCGGTGCTCACGCGCGTCGCGAGCAGCCATCTGCGGGTGGGAAGTTTCCAGTATGCCCGGGTCGCCGGTGACGAGGGGCTCCTGCGCCGCCTTGCGGACCATGCCATCGCGCGCCACTATCCGGACACAGCAGAGGCCGATAAGCCGTATCTCGCCTTCTTCGATGCCGTGATCAGCGCCCAGGCCTCGCTCGTGGCCCGGTGGATGCTGGTGGGCTTCATTCACGGCGTCATGAACACGGACAATATGGCCATCTCGGGGGAGACCATCGACTACGGCCCGTGCGCCTTCATGGACGCCTTTGACCCCGCCACCGTCTACAGTTCGATCGACGAGAACGGCCGCTACGCCTACGCCAACCAGCCCCTCATCGCCGAGTGGAACCTGACCCGCCTGGCGGAGGCGCTCCTGCCGCTGTTCGACGACGACGAAGAGCGTGCGGTGGAGCAGGCGCAGGAATCACTGGCTGCTTTCCGCGAGCAGTACAGCGGCGCGTGGTTCGCCGGCATGAAGGCGAAGCTCGGGCTGGACGGCAGCGTCGCTGATGACGCGGCTTCGCCCGTGATTGACGAGCTGCTCGCGCTGCTCAAGGCAGGGCGCCTCGACTACACGTCGTTCTTCCGCCGGCTTGGAACCGTTGCCCGCGGCAACGCGCAGCCGGCGGGGGATCCGGCCGCGGAGCCGGACGGCCTCGTTGCCTGGGCCGGGCGCTGGCGCGCCCTGAACCCGGACGCCGCCCTGATGGACCGGGTCAACCCGGCGTACGTGCCCCGCAACCACCTTGTTGAGGAAGCACTCAGCTCAGCGACCGGCGGCGACCTTGACCCGCTCCGGCGATTGCTGGAAGCGGTGACCGACCCCTATAACGAGCGTCCCGGCGTCGAACGTTACGCGGAGGCTGCGCCGGAAAGCTTTGGCCCCTACCGGACGTTCTGCGGAACCTGACCTACGGGCCGGGGTGGACGAGGGTGTCCGGGTCCAGCTCGCTCGCCGGTGCGTCGGCGAGTCCCTGCGGCGTCAGGTCCAGCTCATCCAGAGCGGCCATGGCGGTGTTCGGGGCGGCGATCAGGCCGGCACCCGGGGCAATGTTGTTCGTCATGGTTCTCTGTCTCCTGAAGTAAGCGGGACGTGCAATTTGTGTGCTGACTCGCTATTTTCCTTGGAAATGCCGTGCGCGCCAAACTTGCGCGGCGGCGGCAAATGCTGTAGCCGGGTCCGGTCTAACCGCCCCTCAACCTCAGGCGTGAGGTAATTCCCGACGGCGGCAGGCCCCTGATGCGCGGGCCGTTGCGGACCGCCTGAAGACGGTTTTGTGACGGCCGGTTACACCTCTCCGCCGTCGATGATGTCGCGCGAAAGCTGGTGCAGCGGTTCATTCCTGCGCCGCGAGGCGCTGATGAGCGTGGCGAGGGCCTGGTCGCGGTTGATGTGGAGCCGTTCCATGACGATTCCGGTGGCTGTCCCGATGGCGTCGCGGGCGCCAAGTGCGCCGATGAGCCCGTCGCTGAGGCGCTGCGCCGTGTCGCGGGCCTGGGTGTTGGCCAGCATGAGTGCGGCGGGCCGGGCGAGCAGTTCGAGCAGGCGGATGGCCTTGGAATCGAAGCCGTTTGGAAGGGGGGAATACACCTTCAGGGCCCCGATGGCGCCGTCGGGCGTTGATAGCGGAGTGCTGATCACCGAGCGCAGGGGCAGATCGGTGATGGCGCGGCTCCAGGCCGGCCAGCGGTGGTCGGTGCGGCAGTCATCGACCGTAACGGTTACCTGCTGGGCCCAGGCGGTCAGGCACGGCCCCTGCCCAAGGTCGTACTGGAGCTGGTCTGCCCGCAGGATGTCGGGATCAGTGGAGGCCGTGCTGGTGCGCCGGCCGCGCGTATCCATCAGGCTGACGCCGGCACCCAGGGTCCCCGGGATGGCTTCCTTCAGGGCCTGGGCGAGCGCGGACACGGCCTCGTCGACTGTTTCACGCGTCAGCAAAAGGTCGGCGATCCGGGCGGTGAGCGCCGCGAGCTCGTCGGCGAGGGGCAGGTTGGCCTGCATCAGGACCTGACTATGGGATAGCGGGATGGGCCGCGGGGACCTGGCCGGCCGGGCACGCGTACACCGGGCCGTGCAAGAGTGGCTGCTGAGACAGACACGCGCCTTTATTCCTCTCCTGAGTGCGCAGAGTGCCGTCCCGGTGGCAGACTGCCGCGTGGAAAACGATTAAGACAATTATTTCAGTGCAGGGCGCACGCCGCGAGGGGGTAGCGGCCCTTGAATCGCAACGATTTTCTGCCGAAATGCCTGGTCCGGAAAATGCCAAGTCCATTGCGCTGGCCACGGTTTTATGAGGTGATAATCGGTTAAGGACACGTGTGTATCTGTCGGATTGGGGCAATGGTGACGGAACGTGGAGGACTCGGGGTACGGGTCGCGGCTGGTGAGGCCGAGCTGTTCAAGGTGCTCGCCCATCCCGCCAGGGTCCGGGTTCTGGCTGTGCTGGCGTCAGGACCGGCTTCCGTGGCGGAGTTGTGTTCGGCGACGGGCCTGAAGCCTTCGCATCTGGCCGGCCAGCTTGCCCTGCTGCGGGCCCAGCACCTGGTGACTGGCCGCCGGGCCGACGGCCGGCTGCAGTACTGGCTGGCTTTCCCTGAAGTTGCAGACCTGCTCTCCGCTGCGGAGTCCGTGTTGAGTGCCCGGGCGGCGGCCGATTCGGGCGGCCTGGCCGGCATTGGCGCAGCCCGTGCAGGATCCGCCCGTGCAGGATCCGACGGCTCAGGGGCGGGCCGCGCCGGGATTGGGCCGGACAGCGAGCCGTCCGAGGGCGGGGCGATCCTGACAGAGGAGTCCGCCGCCGTGCTGGAGGAATCCCTGGGCAGGCGCGCCCTGATAACCGACGCCGTCCGGTCCGTCAGTGCCCGGACCGGCCGCAGCTCGGAGCAGGCCCTGGCCGGACTCCTCACAGAGGCGCGCGAGCGCAGCCTCACGCTTGCGGAGGTATCCAGCGAAGCGGTCGCGGAGCGCGGAACCGACTGACCTGCCGCCGGCCCGGAAGGAGCCGCTCCGGAAAGGGCTGGCCCGGGCGAGCGCCGGCAGGTTGCGAAAGGTTTCGATTTGCCCACTAAGCGTTCGTGCTATTGACGGGGTGGCACCGCTGGGCGAGACTCGTAATTGAGGAATTGATGAATTCATAGTTTCTTCAATCCTCTCCATTGGGGGCCCTCTGCTCCGGCTGGCGCAGAGGGGCCGGAGCGTCGCGGGGTAGGTGGGACAACCTCATCGACAGGGGGCCGCGGAATAGACGGAAAGGGGCCGGAACAACGTGGTTCCGTCCCCTTTCCGATTCCAGCCGCGGCGGAGCTGCGCGAGTCCGGAACTGTGCAGCCCTGAAGCGGCGCAGCCCTGAACTACTGTGGGCGTTCGAAGAGGCTCAAAATATTGCCTTCGCTGTCCAGGAACCAGGCGGCCTTGCCGCCGTCGGCCGTGGCAATCCCGTTCTCGGTCTTCAGCCCCGGAAAATCGTATTCCTCGAACACAACGCCGCGGTTCCGCAATTCCTGAACGTCCCGCTCGACGTCGTCCGTTACCCAGCCCATCTGGGTGTTCTTCGCGGAGCCCGCGTTGTCAGTTTGGTACACCAGGAACCGGGTGCCGTTGCCGCATTCGTACATGACGTTGTCGTCTGCGGGTTCCACCGGTTCCAGTCCCAGCTTGTCCCGGTAAAAATCCTTGGCCCTGCCTATATCCTTCGCCGGAAGGACAGCCGCGAGTTCCAGGTCCTTGAGCATGACAGTTCACTCCTCGTTGAGTTAATGCGCTGTTGGGTTGATGGCGATGGTCCCCCTGATCGGTGCCGGGAACGGACTGGCCGTCCGTGCCCGGGTCGCGTCGCCGCCCGTTTCGCCGAGAGCCAGGCGGCCACCTGAGACCCTGCCGCGCCTCCCGGCCAACGCCGGCGCGAGGGTCCCCAAAGTTTATGGGGACATTATGGAACCGAAGTGCCACCTGCGGATATAGGACGCGGGGACAGGAAAGTATGACGGCGGCCGGCCGGGTGCCGTGGGCCCGTGCGGGAACCGGCTGCGTCCGGCGAAAGTGCGCTAGGCACGCGACTCAAGTCCGTGGGCCGTCAGCGGACCCACGGGGCAAAGCTTGTTGACCGTCTCCGTGAGCTGCCGCGGACGGAACGGCTTGATCAGGTAGGCGGCGGCCCCTGACGCCATGCCGGCCATCTCGTCGTCGGGCTCTGCCCTGGCGGTGATGAACAGCATCGGTGCGTCGGAGCGGGCGCGGATGTGCTGCGCCACCTCAAGGCCGTCCAGGTCCGGAAGGTTCAGGTCCACCGTTATCAGGACGGGGTGGTGCTCCCACGCCGCGGCGACGCCGTCAACTCCGTTGCCCACGGCATGGACATCAAATCCGATCCGCGTCAGAAGAAGAGTGAGCAGATCGCGAATATCCTGATCATCCTCGATGACCAGGCAAAGCCCCCGTGAACCCAACATGCCCCCCGGCCTGTAGTAAGTGTGCATAGTGTAAGGCGGAAACCTCAAGAAGTGCATGTCCAGGGCGCGAAAAAGCCCCGCACCATTGTGAAGGCGGTGCGGGGCTTCCCGGGGACGACCATCCGCATGGGGGAATAGGATGGGGCCCCGCACAAAGTTACCCGTGCGTAGGTTTGTCCTTCAACTGTACGATTCCCGTCACTCGGGCAATTCCATCTGGAAACCGCACGTACATCTCAGGACTCGGGTGGACAGGTAGACGTCCAGCGTGTCATCGTTCTCGGTCTCCGTGGACAGTGGCGCGGACAGCCTGCGGACCTCGGATCCGGCCTTGGCCATCGGTTGTCCGCAGTGCATGTAGTGGCCGCCGAAGATCAGCACATCCCCCCGTTGTTCGCGCCGGCCAAGGACTCCGGACAGCTCGGAAACCTGGGCGGGATGTTCGCTGAAACGCCGGCACCGGCCGCAGGTGTAGGCAACCAGGACGACGTCGGTGGGGCAGTCCGGAATATTCGTCACCGACCTGACGGTCAGGTAGCGGTCGGTGCCGCAGCTGGTGCACCTCACCGGCAAAACACGGGTGCGGTCGGCGCCGTCGGCGCCGTCGGAGCGGAAGTCGGGGGATCTGAGTGACATGGTCAGCCGGCGATCGGATAGCTGGCCAGGATGTAATCGGCTGCGGCGCGACCCTTCATCCGCCGCCGGGTGCCGCGGAGGTTGACCCGGCACCGGCGCATGCCGGCCCGGAAGGACGAGTCGGTTCTTGGCGTCAGTCCCTGGATCAGGCACCAGCTCGTGTACAGCCCGTAGAGGCAGTCGGGCCCCAGCGGGCTGTCGGTGTCGGGAGCGGGGGAGGTGGCGTCGGAAAGGAATTGCTGGAAATGCGAGGTGGCCATGGCAGGCTCTTTCCTCAGGTGCGGGGTGGCCGCCGTGAGGCTGCAGCGGCATTACCTTCAGGCGGTGCACAACGCCCGGAGCGGTTTCCCATGTAAAAAAGCGCAGGGTCCTGTAATCGAACCTACCCTGCAGTAGGGTCTCTTGTACATAGGATCCGTCAGAACCCGGGGGCGCAGCCTGACCGCAAGCCGGCCAGACGTGCGCGGTCGATGGCCGCCAGGGCCACCGCGCTGGCAGCGAGACGGAGGGCGTTGACGCGGTACCATCTGGCCAGCAGCGGATTCCGTCGCATCTCGCTGGGCGGTTGGGGGCCGAAGAAGAGCGGAGGGTTCACCGACCGGAGAAGGTAGGCGGTTACTGCCCCGCCGGTTGCCGAAGCGGCTGCAGCCGTCACCAGCCACGGACGGCTGCCCGGCCGGTTCCATCCGGCGGCCAGCGCGAGGGCGACGGCCGGAAAAGTCGCGGGAGCGAGCGGCGCATAGTAGCGTCCGGGGCTGCCTGGACCCAGCGGCGACCTCCGCAGCCCTGGGCCGTCCTCGGAGCCTGCAACTCGGTGGGGGACTTTGACCACGGCCTCATAGAGGTTGCCGAAAAACCAGTGAGCGTGCGCGAACTCCGCGACGGCCAGACTTACCTCAGTCAGCCGGCTGCGCGTGTCCGTTGGTGCGTGACCCATGGCCATAACGTACAGCAGGCGCGGGATCTATGCTTCCCGTTCCGTGCGCGTTCGAAGCCAGTTGAGTGCCTCCTGCGCGTTCGTGAAGTACCGGTTGGGGCATTTCGGCAAAGTGAGCCCGACGAGCCGGTGGGCCACGAGCCGGTCCACCGGGGTTTGCCCCACCAGGGCCAGAGCGGTGACGGTGACCGCCTGGGCGTACTGGACCATGGCGTCCCGTTCGATCATGGCGACGCCGGCCAGGTGGTTTGGCCTGCGCTAGTTGAGCCTGTCGAAAACAATGGTTTCGCTGGAACGGGCAGGCTGGCTGTTGCGGGGCCGGCGGCGGACTGGGTTAGGCAGCCAGGTCCCGGAGGGTGGACCAAGGGCCACCGCCGCCGGCCTGCTTAAAGTTTCGGCTTTCATCCTTGGAAGAACTTTGGGGTTCCATTGGACCGCACGGGAGAGCGGGGGGCTTCGCGGGGGATCATTCCAAGGTGATCCAGCTATTTCCCCATGTCAGCGGACCATAGTGGCACCCTCCTGAAGGGACCGGAATCCGCGCCCCGAACCTTCAGGACTGCCGGGTCCGGACGCACTCCCCCTCGCGCGCCGGACCCGGCAGCACCCTCCCTCAGCCCCTCTCGAAATCACAGGGCGTGTTGCACAGGCCACGTTCACAGGCTGTTCACCCCAAGCTGGTTCCATTGATGCATGGACGCGAACGCTGGCAACGATCACGACGCCGACCTTCCGGCACTGTGGGGAATGCTGACCCCGGGGGCGGAGACAGGGATCCGGAAGCCGGCCCGCCCAGCCCGCGCCGGCATTTCCGGCAGCGTGCCCCTTGACGGCTCAGTCGTCTTCGCCTGGCTCGACGGGCAGTCCTCGCGCAGGCTGCACTTTGCCGGAGACCCGCTGGTGGTCCTGCCGGAACTGGAGCACGCGGAGGCCTTCTAGCGCTGCCGCGAGTTTAGCCGGCGGCCTTCATCAGGTTCTGCATCGCGCGGGTTTCGGGAGTGGCGCGGTCCAGTATCTCGGAGCGGCGCCTGACGGCGTCGGTGAACCTGTCCAGGAACAGGTCTTTGCTGCCATGCTTCGAGAAGGGCAGCAGCATACCCCGGTGCTTTTCCACGACGCTCAGGCGGGTCTTCCCAGCCTGGGGCGTAAGGGTGAAAGTGCGGGTCCTGTTCCACAGCCCGAACGGCAGGCGGCGGTGCCAGGTCATGACATTGCCGCTGACTTGCCGGACACGCAGCTTCACGGGCCGCCGGCCTCCGGAGGGCGTGATGCGGACGGTGTCCCCGGCCCGGACGGCGCCATCCGCCTCGACGATTCCCGACTCCCAGACGCCGAAGTTTCCGCCGTCGGTGATGACGTCCCACACGATGGCGGCACGGGCCTGGATGAGTACTTCGGAGCTGAACAAACGCACCAATCCACGCTACTGGCTCAGGCTGCCGGCCGGCTGCGGTGCAAGTGTTGTGCCGCCCACACCGCGGCCGCGGACTACCCCAGGGAGAGGAAGAGAAACAGCAGCGCCAGCAGGAGGGCCACCGGGGTCATGACAAGCCGTTCCGGTTTGCTGCGGGAGATGCCGTTCATCAGCACGCCAAGCGCGGAGTATGCCGTCAGGATCCAGATGAACACGGGGTACCAGGCGTCACAGCCGAACGCGCGGCGGCCGCCCGAGGCCCTGCCCATGAATTTGTGCCGGGTGCGGTTTTTGTCAGAGGGTTCTGGAAGAGTGCTGTCTGGGACGGATCGGACGGCCCGCGAGTACCATCGGAACCATTCATGGCCCCGGAGATTTCCGGAGACTGGAGCAGCACATGCAACTCGGCGCTTTCTCACTCAGCCTCGCCGTCAAGGACATCGCGGCCTCGGCAGCGTTCTACGAGAAGCTGGGATTCACCCGGTCCGGGGGCGACATCGACCAGAACTGGCTGATCCTGCGGAACGGGCAGACGGTGATCGGCCTCTTTCAGGGCATGTTTGACAAGAACTCCCTGACCTTCAACCCGGGCTGGAACCAGGATGCGCAGCAGCTCGATTCCTTCACCGACGTGCGCGACCTCCAACGCCAGCTGAAGGACCAGGGCGTCCCCTTCGTTGCTGAAGCCGGTGACGGCACCGGGCCGGGCAGCTTCATCGTGATGGACCCCGACGGCAACCCGGTCATCGTGGACCAGCACGTCTGACCCGCTTTTCGTCTAAAGAGGAGAAGGAAATGTCCAATAACCCTGAGGAGCTTGTCAACGTCAAGGATTTTGTCAGCGTCCGGTACATGGTGGACGACGTTGACGCCGCCGTCGACTTCTACACGAAGCACCTCGGCTTCACCGTAAGAATGAACGCGGCACCGGCATTTGCCGACGTCGCGCGCGGCCAGTTGCGTTTGCTGCTGAGCGGACCCGCCAGCTCGGCGGGCCGGCCAATGCCCGACGGCGCGGTCCCGGCACCGGGCGGATGGAACCGGATCCATCTCGTCGTCGGCGACATCGCCGCCGAGGTGGACAGGCTGCGGTCCGCGGGCGTTCCGTTCCGGAACGAGATTGTGAAGGGGCCGGGCGGCCAGCAGATCCTGCTGGAGGATCCAGCCGGCAACGTCGTCGAGCTGTTCCAGCCCGCCGGCCCATAGGCGCCCCTTAACGCAGAAGCCCGTCCACCGGATTCGGATGAATCCGGCGGACGGGGACTGGCGGTTGCTGGGCCGGGCGACGTTGCGCCGGCGTTGCTGCGCCGGACGGGGAGGGGGCTGTTAGTGGGCTGCCGCCGCCGGGGTCTTGTGGACCAGGTAGATGGCACCGGTGGTGACGTCCTCCTCGAGTGCTTCGAGGGTGCGGCCGCGGGTTTCGGGGACCTGGGTGTAGATGAAGATCAGGGCCAGAATGCCCACCACTCCGAACATGAAGAACGTTCCGGTGATGCCGACCGATGCCACCAGCGTGGGGAAGAACAGGCCCAGGAAGGCGTTGGCGATCCAGAGGCAGAAGATGGAGACGCCGATGGCAAAGCCGCGGATGTGCAGCGGGAAGATCTCCGAGAGCATCACCCAGACGGCGATGTTGAGGAACGTCTGCATGGAGCCGACAAACGCAACCACCAGGAAGAGGATCACGAAGGGCCGCGCCGGGTTGCCAACGGGCAGTGCGATGGACGCGATGCCGATCAGGAAGTGGCAGATGGTGGTGAGCGTGAAGCCGAGGAGCAGGGTGGTGCGGCGGTTGACACGCTGCATCATGCTCAGGGCAATGACACCACCGACGACGGCGATGACGCCCGGGGCGATGTTGGCAATAAGGGCGGCACCGGAGTCGAAGCCGGCTTCAACCAGCACGGACTGGCCGTAGTACATGATCGAGTTGATGCCGGTCAGCTGCTGTGCCACGCCCAGTCCGATGCCGACGAGCAGGATGCGCAGGATCCACTTGTTCCTCAGCGCGCCCCAGCCGGAGAGGTTCATTTCCTTTTCCTCGTCCGCGAGGTGCTTGACGTCGGCCATCTCCGCTTCGGCGCGGTCGGCTGAGCGGATGGTCTTGAGCACGGCCAGTGCGTCCCCATTCCGGCCCCGGGAGATGAGCCAGCGCGGCGATTCCGGCATCCGGAGCATGCCGAGGAACAGGGCCACAGCCGGTACGGCTGCGACGGCGAGCATGATGCGCCAGACGCCGCCGAATTCGCCCCAGACGTTGCCGATGATGGCGTTGACCACGAACGCGGCGAGCTGGCCGATGACGATCATGAGTTCGTTGCGGCCCGCAAGGGAGCCTCGGATCTCGTAGGGGGCGAGCTCGGCGAGGTACACGGGGACCACTGACGAGGCGCCGCCGACGGCGAGGCCGAGGATGACACGGCCCACCACCATGACCTCGAAGTTCGGGGCAAACACGCAGGACAGGGCGCCGACGAGGAACAGGATGGCGAGCAAGATGATCGTCTTCCGGCGGCCCCAGGTGTCGGAGAGCCGGCCGCCGCCGACGGCACCGGCCGCTGCGCCGAACAGCAGGGAGCTGGTGACGATGCCTTCGGTGATCGGGGTGAGGCCGAGGTCGGCCGTCATTGGCCGCAGTGCCCCGTTGATGACACCCGTGTCGTAGCCGAACAGCAGGCCGCCGAAGGTTGCGACCATGGCGACCATGCCGAGGCGCTTGCGGTGCGGGCCGTTTGTCAGCGGCGGAAGCGAGGGCGTATGCGCGCCGTCGCGCTGGGCTTGGGTTGCAGACATAAGGACTCCCTTGTCTCAAGTTTGCGGGGCATGTGCCCGCTGTCACACCCAAGACTAACGCGCGAAAGGCTTAAATGTAAGGTCAAACTTACAAATGATTTAATTTTCCGGTGTTTCCCGCCGATGGGAGGATGGCGGTATGACACTTCAGCGGCAGCACCGGCCCGCCACCCAGGCCGACGTTGCACGGGAAGTGGGCGTTTCCCGGACGCTGGTGTCCTTTGCTTTCCGAGGCACTGCGGGTGTCAGCGATGAGACCAGGCAGGCGATTTTCGACGCCGCCAAGCGTCTGGGGTACCGGCACAATGCGGCGGCCGCCGCCCTGGCAAGCAAGTCCCGGACCGCCGTCGGGCTTTATCTCCTGGACCTCCGGAACGAGGTGTTTTCGGATGTCCTCAACGGCGTGCGGCTGGCGCTGCCGCAGGCGCGCAACCGGCTCATCCTCAGCGTCTCCCGCTCGATCGGCGGCGAGGACCAGGGCGCCGTCGACTCGCTGATCGAGGCGCGGGTGGGGATCATCATCGCCGCGACGCTGCTGGACCCCGACGACAGGGTGAGGGAGCTGGCGCAGCTGGTTCCGGTGGTCAGCGTGACGCGGCGGGTGGAGGGCGTGGACAGCGTGTACCCGGACGACCGCGCAGGCGCGCGGGCCGCCGTCGAGCATCTCCTTGGGCTGGGGCACACGCGGATCGCGCACCTGGCCGGGCCGCATATTGACGGACACACCGTCCGCCGGGAAACCTACGAGCACTTGATGCGGGCCGCCGGCCTAAACCCGCAGACCGTGGCGGCCGATGATTTTACGCAGGAGGCCGCCGAGCGTGTGGCGGGGGAGCTGCTGGGCGGCCCGGACCGTCCGACGGCCGTGTTTACCCACAACGACCAGTTCGCCCTGGGTGTTCGCGAGGCCGCCTACGCGATGGGCCTGACGATTCCCGGCGACCTGTCACTGGTGGGCTACGACGATTCGCGGACTGCCCGGCTTCACGGCATCGACCTGACCTCTGTGGACCTTCATGCTGTGGAACTCGGGAAAATTGCCGGAACCGTCGCATTGGAGCGGCTCAGCGATCCCGCCGCCCCCACCGCGGACAGGTGCATCACGCCGCAGCTGGTGGTCCGGAACTCCACTGCCCCTCTCCGCTAACTCCCTTTGAGTTTTCGTCCAGATATCGCGAGTTAAACCCCCTCGAAGCCGTGACAAGTGGACAAAAACTCCGTGCCTCGGGGGGTGGGTTGGGTTGCCTCGGGGGGTCAGCTGCCGCCGATGACCGTTGACCGTGGCACGGGGCGGCCCGGGTCCAGCAGCGCGGCGATGGCTCCGGCGATTTTGGCCCCGCCCTGCACGGAGGGTTCGAGCGCGTTCGCGTAGTCGCCGTCGTGGTTGCAGATGATGCGGAGGTCGAGCACGCTGAGGCCGCGGGTAAACGCCGCCCTGGTGACGCAGTCGTTGAAAACCGTGAGGGCGGTCCTGATGATCCGGTAGTAAGGCCCGGCGGAAGGCGTGTCGTAGATGGTGCACACCGCGGCGGGCAGCCCCGTCGCTGCGAGTGCCTCGGCCATGAGTTCGTAGTCGGCGGCGAACCGCTCCTGGGCGTCGGCGAACATGCCCACCGCCTCCGCCACGGACCGTGCGGGTGCTTCGAGAAGTTTGGCGAAACCGAGCGCATCGTTTCCGCCAGCGCTGATGACCAGGTGGGTGGCGCCGTCGGGAAGCCCAAGCAGTTGGTGGTTAACCCCGGTGATCACGTCACCGTCGACAGCCAGCAGCGTTGCCATCCAACCCGGCGGCAGCTTGCCGCGCAACTGTTGGACGACGTCGGGCCCGCCGTCGATGTAGGCCTTGTTGTCGAAAATCGAGTCTCCGAGCAGGACGATGTGGCCCGCCGAACTGCTGTCCATGCCGCATCGTCCCACGAAACCCGCCGCGCTGACGAGTGCTCGGAAGGAACAGGGGAGGCTGAATCTGCCTGCCGTATGCTGGCTGAATGGCGCGCACGGCAAGAGAACGCATTGATGGTGATCTGATCTCGTCGGGTGTCTACAGTGCGCTGCTGAACGAGATATCCACCCTGGACGGGTGTGAAATTCAGGAGAACGCATCGTCGTTCCATGTGTCCCGGGGACGGGCATTTCTTGGCATCCATCCCCGCCGTGGCGGGATTCTCGTCAACATTGTTCTGACCAGACAACTCGATTCGGAGCGGGTGCACCGCGCCGAACGTGTCTCGGCCAACCGGTGGCACAACGAAGTCATCGTGAAGAGCCCCTCAGAGATCGACGCAGAACTGCTCACCTGGATCCGGGAAGGATATGCCCACACCGCCTGACACGGTTTGATCCCTGGTCAGGCGAAGTGCCCTTGGGATTCGGTTCCGGGTGGATGAGTTTTTGTCCAGATGTCGCGAGTTGGAGGCCCTCGAAGTCGCGACAAATGGACAAAAACTCCAGACCCGCGAGTCCTGCAGAAGCAGCCAGCCTCTTGATGAAACTGCCCGCACTTGTTGCACTTGAGTACGCAGGTCTGTGGGCAGGCACCGTTTTCCCGGCGATTCCGTGCTCCGACCGCCAACCTCAGGAGACCGCCATGACCGCCGACCCCGCCAGGAAGCCCTCCGTCCTCTTCGTGTGCGTGCACAACGCCGGCCGGTCCCAGATGGCTGCCGGGTTCCTCGCCAGCCTGTCCCGGGGAGCGATCGAGGTGCGGTCCGCCGGCACCCGGCCGTCGCACGAGGTGAGCCCGTCCGTCGTCGAGGCCATGGCCGATGTCGGCATTGATATTTCCGGCGAGGTCCCCAAGGAACTCACCACCGGCGCAGTCCAGGAGGCCGACGTCGTGATCACCATGGGCTGCGGCGACGAGTGCCCGGTGTTCCCCGGCAAACGCTACGAAGACTGGGAACTGGCCGACCCCGCGGGCCACGGCATTGAGTCGGTCCGCCCGATCCGCGACGAAATCCGGACCCGCGTCGAGGCCCTCGTCACCGAGCTGCTGCCCGCCCGGCACGCCGACGCCCAGTAACCGTTGACGCCCAGTGACAGTTTCCGGAAAGAAGCCTGAGGAGAAGGAGCAAGCAGTGAGCAAGAATGCCAAGTCAGGGGACGCCGGTACCGAGGACGCCGGCACGGATGAAACCGGCAGCGCGAAGGTCTCCGGCGAGCAGCTGATCATCATCGGCTCCGGCCCCTCCGGCTATACCGCCGCGATCTATGCGGCCCGGGCCGGCCTGAAGCCGCTGGTCCTGGCCGGCTCGGTCACGGCCGGCGGCGCCCTGATGAACACCACCGAGGTGGAGAATTTCCCCGGGTTTCCGGAGGGCGTCCAGGGGCCGGAGCTGATGGACGGCCTGCAGCAGCAGGCGGAGCGGTTCGGCGCGCAGGTGGTGTTCGACGACGCCACTTCCGTTCAGCTCAAGGGCCACCTGAAGCGGGTGGTCACCGGCGCCGGCGAAACCTATGAGGCCCCGGCGGTCATCCTCGCCACCGGATCGGCGTACAAGGAGCTTGGGCTCGCAGAGGAGAAGCAGTTCAGCGGCCACGGGGTCTCCTGGTGCGCCACCTGCGACGGGTTCTTCTTCCGCGACCAGGACATCATCGTGGTGGGCGGCGGTGATTCCGCGATGGAGGAGGCCACCTTCCTGACCCGCTTCGGAAAGACCGTGACCGTCGTCGTCCGCAAGGGCGAGCTGCGTGCCTCCCGCATCATGGCGCAGCGGGCCAAGGACAACCCCAAGATCACGTTCGCCTGGAACTCGGCCGTCACGGCGATCCACGGCAACGGCAAGGTCAGCGGCGTCACCCTGACCGACACCCGCACGGGCGAAACCCGGAAGCAGCCCGCCACGGGGCTCTTCGTGGCGATCGGGCACGTGCCGCGCACCGAGCTGGTGGCCGGGCAGGTGGAGCTCGACGGCGAGGGATACATCAAGGTGGATTCGCCCACCACCTGCACCAACCTGAGCGGAGTGTTCGCCTGCGGGGACGCCGTGGACCACCGCTACCGCCAGGCGATCACCGCCGCCGGCACCGGGTGCGCAGCCGCCCTCGACGCCGAGCGGTACCTTGCCGCGCTGGAGGATGCGGACAGCATCGCCACGGCACTGGTCGAGGAACCCACGCACGCCTGAGTTACGTCATGACCGGCCGGTAACCGCTCGACCGGCCAGGCCCCGGCCGGTCATGCGGGGCAGGGCCGGTCATGCGGGGCGGGGCCGGTTTGCGGGGCAGGGCCGGTTTGCGGGGCGGGGCCGGTCATGCGGGGCAGGGCCGGTTTGCGATGACTGCGGAGCGCTGTGCGGCGGGTCAGCCGGACCCGTCAGTATCATTCGCCGACTGATTCTCCGTGGGCTCCTTGAGGCGTTCCTCATCGGTGGATTCGGGGGCAATGACGGGGGACAGCGCGTCGGCCAACAGATCCGGTGTGCTTTTGTCGCTGTCGGGAGCAGGGGCATCGTCGGAGGGAACATCGCTCATGCCCTCACGATAGGACGCGGTTCCGGGCTTGTCGACGATTTAAGGGACGGCGGCGGCTGGGGGGGCCGCCCTGGTCTCAGGCAGGCGGCACCGCCGCCGGCCCAGCCCCGGTGGTCGACTTAATTATCGTCCTCGCCCGGGCCAAAAAGAAGTGGGAGTTGGCGCTTGCCTACGCAAAAACTTCGAACCCCCCAAACTGGTGGCCTAAGGCAACAGGAAGGTATCGGTCCGGTGCCGGGGACCAGCTTTTCCCAAGTCCGGGGGCCCAGAATCGAGGGGTCCCGACGGCGGACAGCGCCTCTCCGACGCCGGGCATGGTAGCCGGACCCGCATGCATTCCCCCCCAGCGCGCCGGATCCGGCTGCCGCTCGCACCATGCAGCCGAACGGCACGCGCGGCCGGGTCCACACGGCCCAGGTTCACGCGGCCTAGATGAATTTCCGCACCCTCGCCCACCCGGGATCATAGGTGTGGGCCACCCCGACGTCGCTCCGGGTCCGGGCAAACCGGTCGAAGCCGTCCCGGCCGTTCTGGTCCTCAGAGTCGCTGTAGTAATGCAGCACGCGAAGCCCGTTGGACGTTTCCGAAGCCACCACCCTGCCCCGCGGCCCAATTGCCGACTCCAGCTCCTTTTCGAGGTGGAGGAGTCCCATCAGCGCCTCCCCGTCCGGCAGTCCGTCGTCCGGCAGTCCGTCGTTCCCGGTCCGCCGGTAGCTGATCCGGACGGCAGTGTGCAGGTCCAGCAGCGGGTGGTCGACCCATCGCAGCGGCCGCAGGGCGCAGACGATCACCCGGTGTCCCGAGGAAGTCCTGGCCTCGCGCATCGTCCAGCGCGGCTCCGGGTTCCGGGTTGCCACCGCTTGGAAGAATTCGGGAACGACGCCGGCGGGCTGGCTGTCGCGGGGATCGGTCCGGGTCACGGTGATGGCGCCGACCCACCGCTGGACATCGTCCTCGCCGAGGAGCCAGTCCACCAGCAGGCGGGCGGCCTGGCGGCAGTCGTTGGTGCCCATGCCCTTGAAGGCCGGGTGGAAAACGGTGAGTTCTGCCAAGGCACTTCGGTCGTCCCAGTCCACCGCAATCCGCGCCAGCCCGGGGTCCATCTCCCCGCCCAGGCCTTCGAGGGTTCCCGTGAGCATGTCCGGCTGGGGCTCCCTGGCAGCGGCGAATTCCCAGGTCTCGGTGGGCGGGGGAGCAGCCCTCCGCCACCGCTCGGCCAGGACCCGCAGCCGCGGATCCCCGCCGCCGGAGACGCAGAACCGGTGCCGCGAACGGGCGCCCGGGCCGGTCTCCCAGCGCAGTTCGGGGTGAATCGCCATCACCATGGCGCCGATCATTTCCGGGAGGTCGCCGTAGACGCCGGTCATGACGGCTGCCGTGATCAGGCCGGCTCCCGCCACTGACCACCACCGCCAGAAAACACCCACGGCTTCCGTCTCCGCTGTAGTGCTCCATTGCCGCACCAACTCCATCGGACCTCCTCGTCGTTCCGGTGTTCGCGCCATCCAATCCTGTTGAAGGATGATGTAACCCCAGACTCAAGAAGAAGGCAATGTAGCCGCAGGTTCAGCGCAGGACTCCGCCCTAAGCCCGCGGGCTGCGAGTTACTTCGGTGAACGGGACAGTTACTTCGGTGAACGGGACGGGCGCCCTTCGCGCGGGCCCGCCGGGTACCCGCGGTGGCGGCTGGCGTAGATGATCACCAGCGCCACGGCCAGGGGAACCGCCGCGGCCAGCGGCACGAAAAGCGCGCCGACGGTGGTGAGGGCCAGCGCACCGTACGAGGCACCGACGGCGATGCCCAGCTGGATTGTCACCACCGTCAGCCCGTTGGCGGCGTCCTTGTGCTCACCGCCGGCCCGGAGGATCGCCGCCTGGTTGTAGATGCCGGCGGCCCCGAAGGTGATGCCCCAGAGGGTCAGGAGTGCCAGGCTGCCGGTCCATGTGCCGCCGAGCATTGGCAGCAGGACGAAGCTGGCCAGGAACAAGGCCACGGCAGTCAGCACGGAGCGCCGCGGACGGGCATCGGCGGTGAGGCCGGCGATCCAGATGCCCACCAGGCTGGCGCCGCCAATGACGGACAGGGAGATGCCGGTGGCGCTGCTGGGCAAGCCCGCGGCCAGGAGGAACGGGGCGATGTAGGTGAAGAGGGCGAAGTGGCCCAGGAGCAGCAGCGGCCAGGCGGTGGCGACGGCGATGACCCCGGGCAGTGCCATAGCCGCCTTCAGCGACGGCGCCGCGTCCCTGTCGCCGTCGGACGCCGGGGGCAGCAGGCGAACGGCGAGCAGTGCGAGGAGCGCCGCGACCCCGGCCAGGACCAGGAAGGACGTGCGCCAGGACAGCACGGAGCCCATCATCGTGCCGAGCGGGGCTCCGACCGCCAGGGCAATGCTGTTGCCGCTGAACACGATGGCCATCGCCTTGCCCACGGAATGCGCCGGCACGATCCTGGCAACGTACGGTGCCATGCTGGACCAGAGCAGGCCGTGGGCCACGCCACCGAGGAGCCTGGCGGCGATGGCAAGGCCCAGGGTGGGGCTGAGGGCCAGCAGCACGTTGCTCAGCGCGAAGGCAAGCACTGTCACGATGAGCAGGGTTTTGCGCGGCATCCGCCCGCCGAGCAGCCGTGACAGGGGGAGCGCCGTGATGACAATGACGGCGGCGTAGGCGGCGGTCAGCGCGCCAACGGCCGATTCCTGAACGCCCAGGTCATGGCTGATCTGCGGCAGCAGCCCCGAGGGCAGGAGCTCGGTGGTGACCGCGGTGAACCCGGCCGTGGCCAGGATGAGTAGCCCGGCCCGCGGAATCCGTGAAGTGCGGGCGGGCAGAGCTGAGGGGGAGTGGCCGGTGGGGGCCTGCGTTGGGGTTCCGGAGCCGGAGAGTTCCTGGGTCACGTATCTTCCTGAAAGTTTCGTAAAGGGTGGCGCTTGTCCGTTGCCCCGGGTTGCAACGCCCGACGGCGGGCCGGCCCTTAAGGGACCGGCCCGCCGTCGTGCATTAATCGCCTTAGAGCGTGGCGGTGTCAATCACGAAGCGGTAGCGCACGTCCGAGGCGAGGACACGCTCGTAGGCTTCGTTGATCTTCTCGGCCGCGATGACCTCGATCTCGGCGCCGATGCCGTGTTCGGCGCAGAAGTCGAGCATCTCCTGGGTTTCGCGGATGCCGCCGATCATGGAACCGGCGAAGGCCCGGCGTCCGCCGATGAGGGCGAACGCGTTGACCGGGAGCGGCTCGGCCGGGGCACCGACATTGACCAGCGTACCGTCGAGGGACAGCAGCTGCAGGTAAGAGCTGATGTCGATCGAGGCGCTGACCGTGTTGATGATCAGGTCAAAGCTGCCGGCGAGGGCTTCGAACGTGCCGGCGTCGCTGGTGGCGTAGTAGTGGTCCGCGCCCAGGCGCAGTCCGTCTTCCTGCTTCTTGAGCGACTGGGACAGGACGGTGACCTCGGCGCCCAGGGCGTGGGCGAGCTTGACGGCCATGTGGCCCAGGCCGCCGAGGCCGACGACGGCGACCTTCTTGCCCGGCCCGGCACCCCAGTGCCGAAGCGGCGAGTAGGTGGTGATGCCGGCGCACAAAAGGGGAGCGGCGACGTCGAGCTCGATGCCCTCCGGAATGGTGACGACGAAGTCTTCGACCACCACAACATGGGTGGAGTAGCCGCCCTGCGTGATGGTGCCGTCGCGGTCAACGGCGCCGTAGGTGCCCACATTGCCCTTGAGGCAGTACTGCTCCTCGCCGGCGAGGCAGTTGGCGCACTCCTTGCAGGAGTTGACCATGCAGCCGACGCCGACGCGGTCGCCGACCTTGTGGCGGGTCACCTCGGAGCCCACCTCGGTGACGATGCCGGCGATCTCGTGGCCGGGGGCGAGCGGGTACTGCTGCGGGCCCCAGTCGCCGCGGACGGTGTGGATGTCGGAGTGGCAGATGCCGGCGTACTTGATTTCGATGAGAACGTCGCGCGGGCCGACGTCGCGGCGTTCGATGGTGGTGGGGATGAGGTCCTCGGTAGCTGAGGGCGCGGCGTAGGCGTTGACGGTAGGCATGGTTCTCCTAGGTGTCGGTGAGGGTGGAACGGGCCGCGGATGAAAGTGATCGGCCGTCTCTTTCATCCACTAAGCCCCATCGCGGTGGCGTGAGGCAGACCCTGCTGTTAGGGGTAACCACAGGGACCCCCAAGTCTCTTCCCGGTTGCACGCGGCAATTTCGTTTTGCCGGCGGGCGGAAGGGGACTTGTTGATATCTACCCTATGAAACCCGCCCTGAAACGTGGGAGTCCCTGTCAGTGCCTGTCAGACGCGGGTCCGCCCCGGCTACTGTGAAACAGTGGCGAGAATATTCATCACCGGCTCTGCCGGCGGACTGGGGCTGAACGCCGCACGGGCGCTGGTGCAGCAGGGACATGACGTGGTGCTGCACGCACGGCATGAATCGCGTTTCGCGGACGCCGGCGCGGTCCGCGACCAGGCCGCGGGGACCGTCGTCGGGGATCTGGCCGACCTCGCCGAGACGGTGCGGGTGGCGGAACGGGCAGGCGAGTACGGTCCGTTCGACGCCGTGATCCACAACGCCGGGGTGTACAGCGGCAATGAGATCTTTTCCGTGAACACCGTGGCGCCGTACGTTCTGACCGCGCTGATGGAGCAGCCGCGGCGCCTGGTGTACCTCAGCAGCGGCATGCACCGGTGGGGCACGCCTGACCTGGACGGAATCGACTGGACCAACGCGGTCCGGCGGGCGTCGGCGTACTCCGACAGCAAGCTGTACGTCACCGCGCTCTCGGCCATCGTGGCCGGCCGCTGGCCGGATGTTGAGAGCAATGCGGTGGATCCGGGCTGGGTGCCCACGCGCATGGGTGGACGCAGCGCTCCCGATGACCTGGAGCTGGGGCACGTCACGCAGGTATGGCTGGCCACCCGTGATTCTGCCGGGGACCGCGTGTCCGGAGGCTATTGGTTCCACCAGCAGCGCCGCGATCCCCATCCAGCCGTGAACGATCGGGCGTTCCAGGCGGAACTGCTCGACGCGCTGGAACGGTACACGGGCTTGGCGCTTCCGTAGGTCCCGGCCCAAGTAGGTAGCAGCACAGGGCCTTCCCAGCGCTGGGAACGCCCTCATCTGCTACCTAGTTGGGTCAGCGGCGGGTGAGGAGGCCGCGCACCAGCGTCAGGCCCTGGCCCAGGTTGATCGAGGGCAGGTACGCGCGGGTGAGGGCGTTGGCGATTGCGGGCAGGGCAGCCGCGTCCGGGTAGAGCAGGTACATGGGCTCGTAGTCGGGCTTGAACTTGGCCTTGAACGCGAGCAGGGACCGGAAGCCGTACACCGGTTCGAGTGCTGCGCCGAGCCAGTCGAGCATCCGGTCGAGGGCGCCATTAGCGTCGGGTGCGCCAGAACCAACGGCGGAGCCATCCAAAGCGGCAGCCGAACCTCCGCGCCCAACCGAAGCAGAAGGCACCCGCGCCAGCGGCGCCCCGGACAGGCTCATGAACTCGCACCCCTCGTCCTGCAGGCTCAGCGCAGCGGACGCGATGAGGAAGTCGATGCTCGCACGGAACCCGTCGCCGCGCCGCCGCATGAAGTCGAGCGTCCAGCCCACCACGTATCCGTTACGGTACACCGGCAGCCACGAGGCCACGGCGTGGACGGTGTGGTCCGCATCGATCGCCAGCAGGCAGCGGACCTCGGGGTCGTCCAGCTCATCCAGGCTGCCCAGCGTGAAGCCCATCTCCGGGACCTTCTTGTCCGCCACCCACTCCTCGGAAATCGCCTCGATCTGCGCCTGGACAGCAAGGGGGGCCCGGGCGAACGTGGTCCACTCGGCGCGGATGCCCGCCTTGGCCGCCCGGTTCAGCGCGGTGCGGATGTCCTGGAACTTCTTGCCCCGGAAGGACACCTCGTCCAGCCGAAGGACGGTTTCCTGCGCCACCTGCACCGAGCCCCAGCCCAGTGAGGCCGCAAGCCCCCGAAGGTCCTCGGGCACGAAGTAGAAGCACGGCGTCCATCCGCTGAGCCTGCAGTGCCGGGCGAACTCCGTGAACGCCGCTTCCCGGTCGGCCTCCGGACCCACGGGCGGCCCGAGCGCCACGGCCACGCCGCTGCGCACCCGGTAGGCGATGAAGCTCGAGCCGGAGAACCAGTAGCTGTTCCCGTCCCACGTGGTCATCCAGGAGAGCGAGCCGCCGCCGTGCGACTTGAGGATGCGCCGCGCGCGCTCCTCGTCAGCGCTGTGCCGGCCGTGGGCCGGACGCAGGAACGTCCGGAGCAGGAGTGCTCCGGTCCACGCCCAGAACACGACGCCGATACTTTCGTAAAGCACGACGGCGGCGGTGCTTTCGGGGAAGAACGCCGGTGAGCGGTCCACCAGGAAGCCGAGGGGAAGGAACCTGTCCGGGACGTCGGCCAGAAGCTGGGGCAGGCCCGGCACAGGCGTGAACCCAGCGGCCAGGAGAAGGCCCAGGCCCACGTAGACAACGCTCAGCAGAACGAAGGCCACCACCACCCGGTGCGCCAGCCGCCGGTATGTTCCGCGGGGCGCGCGCACCGGGAACAGGTTGCGGCCGGCCAGCAGGAGCACGGTCAGGAAGACGGGCAGGAGCATCGGCAGCACCAGGCTGAGCGGGTGCGAGTAGCCGGACAGCTCGATCCCGCCCACGCCCTCGCGTGACGGCAGACCCGGACCCGGCGGAGGCAGGAGCACCCCGGCGATCGTGACGGCCGCCAGCAGGGACAGCGAGGCCTGGATCAGAAGAGCCCCCGCCCACGCGAACCGCCGCCCTCGCCGCAGGCCGTCAGCGAACAGGAGCAGCAGGAACGACGGCAGGATGGCCATGAAAATTCCGCCCGCCCCGGCCCGCAGCTGCAGCTGGGCGGCGGCGCAGTCCCTGAGGTCCGCCGGGCGAGAACAGGACGCCTGCAGCGCCGCGGGGTCCACCGGCTGGATGTTGGTTAAGAGGAACTTGAGCACC
Source organism: Arthrobacter globiformis (assembly GCF_046536215.2). Taxonomy (GTDB): domain Bacteria; phylum Actinomycetota; class Actinomycetes; order Actinomycetales; family Micrococcaceae; genus Arthrobacter; species Arthrobacter globiformis_E. The sequence goes on from NZ_CM143421.1 coordinate 4,119,777, forward strand.
GAAAGGGGCCCGACGGCGTGCGGCGCAAGTCCCGCGACCACCGGCCCGATTGCCGCGACGGTCAGGAGCAGCGCCACCAGGATCCGGGCCTCGTGCCGGGAGACGGCGGGCCTGCCGAAGCGCGGCCGGCGGCCCACCAGCACCGGACCCAATAACCCGCCTGCCGCGGCCGCCCCGAGCCGGACCAGGTCCTCGAAGCCGCCGGCATACATCGCAAACAGCAGCAGCACCGCCAGAATGACCACGCGGATCCGCCGCCGCCACAGTGTAGAAAGAGAAGCCGTGGCAGCCATCGCGGCGGCGCAGGCCAGGGCGCTCGGCCCCAGGAAGAAGTGCCCGCTCAGGTCCCGGATCCAGCTCCCCATCAGTCCCCGGGCCACAGCGAGGAACCCGAGCGTCGCCACGATCCCCAGAACGTGCCCGGCCAGCGCAGCCGAGGCGAACTTCAGGGATCCAAGACGCCGCTCCAGCGGCAGCCCGGCGAGCAGCACCACGAGCGTGCCCACGACGTAACCCGTGAGGCCCCGCTCCCAGAAAGCGGAGAGAAAGAGGGCCCACCAGTGATCCGGAACAGAACGTGACGTGGCTGCGACGTGGGGCAGCAGAAACGGCGGCGGCCCTGACCGGAGGCTGGCGGACACGGCTCCCGTGGCCCAGAACAGCACCACGAAGATGACGGTGGCGGGGGAGCCGCGCAACACCCGGGCCCACCCCGCGGGTGTCCGGTAGCCGGAGGGCACGCGTCGTCCCTGGTCCGGCTGCCGCATGGGTGGAAGGCTCCTTTCAAAGGGCTCTTCGATTGTTCCACAGTTGGGCCGGGGGCCACTCAACTGGGGGAAGCGGCGATCCCAGGCACAGGTTTTTCCCAACCGGCCGGCGAGATGGTTGGCCTCGGCAACCAAATGTTGCCTTTGCTGCCCCGGCAAAGAAGAACGTACGACGTCGGTCCGCACCACGCGCGGGCCCGGCACCTTAACCTGTCACCACCGCACGCAACGCACCCTCATGAGCGCAGGAACCACTTCCCGCACAGGGAACAGTCCCGCACAGGAAAGCCTCCGAAAGGACCAGCCATGAGGACCACCAACGTTCGGCCCAGCACGATTCGAAAACTCACCATTATCTGCGCCGCTGCCGGCCTGATCGCCACCGGCGGCGTGGGAACCGCCCTGGCCAAGGGCGGTGGCGGCGGCACAGCCAAGCCGCCCAGGGGGATCGTCTCCCCGTGGGTGGTGCCCACGCTGCCCACCCCGCCCCTGTCCGTTCCCGCCGCGCAGCTGCACGGCTTCGACGACACCGGACTGGCCCGCAACGCCACCGTTGACGGCGCGGCCTGCCCCACGGCGGATCCGGCCGACTTCGGCGGGACTGTCACCATCAACGGCGTCGTCATCACCATCCCCTGCAACCTCATCGTCCAGATGCCCGCCAACACGCTCGGCTGGGCGGACTTCGTCCACGGCACCGGCGGCAGCGCCCCGCTGGCAACGGACGGCCTGGAGCTGCGGGCGGTGGGCAACATGGTCGGCGCGAAGCACATCGCCGGACTGGCCTTCGTCTCCCAGCAGTCCGTGAACACCGGCCGCGGCGAAATCACAGGCATCGACTACGCCAACGGCGCCCTGAAGATCGCCAACGCAGCCGGCGGCACCGTGACCGTGCAGCTGAACGACCCCAAGATTGCCGGCCTGCATGACAGCACCGGCGCGGACACCGGCCGGTTCAGTAACGGCCAGTCGCCCGACAACCGCTTCAGCGTGGATCAGGACAACCCCACCGTGCACGCCGCCACCGGCTACCCCATGTGCATCCCGCGCACGGATCCCACGGTGCCCGGGCAGGACGATCCGCTCTGCCCACAGAAGAACCGGCCGCTCGCCCCGGGCTGCCGCAACTTCAGCATCGCCGGCGTCGCCCTGCCGGCCAGCGGCGAACTCAGCGCCCCGGCGCCAGGCCAGAAGTACTGCTCGCAGTACGTGATGCCGGCCTTCACCGGCCTTCCGACGACGGGCCCGGACCCGTCGCAGCAGGCACCGTTTGAGATCGGCGACTACGTGGACTACTCCGGCACGCTCATCCACGGCAGCACCGAGGACTACATCTCGGCCCACACCATCGAGGCCAACCTGGGCATCTACACCCAACCCGGCACCCAGCCCAGCTACCTGGCGATCGGTGATTTCGGCGTCGGCACCGCTGATCCGGTGGCGACGGCGGTCAACGGCGTAGCCCAGGAAACCCAGGACCGGATCTTCCTCGAGGCCGAGACAACGGACGTCAAGACCGCCGTGGACATCTACTACGAGGACCACAACACAGACGGCACCGTCCGCAACCGCTGGATCACGCCCTTTGAAATGACGGGCGAGAACGGCATTCCCATCAGCGGCCCCACCGGCGGCATCACCACCCAGAACACCGGGGCCCAGCCGCAGCGGGCACGCCTGCGGGCCACCAAGGCACCCAACGGGCTGCTTAGCCAGCCGGACCGGACCGTCCGGGTGGGCGTGCGCAGTCTGTGCCTGCCGACGCCGGTGAACGTCACCACCACGACGATCAACCAGGCCGCCCTGGACGCGTGCTTCAAGAACGCCCCCACCCGGGCCAACGGGCTGCAGCCGGGGCAGTACATCGCGCCGGTGTTCGAGTACATCTTCCCGGAGAACGTGATGCCCGGCGATCCGATCGTGCCGAACGACCTCTGGCACCTGCCGTTCCTGGTGAACGGCGAGGGCACCGGCAGTACGGCGGCGCTGGTGCCGTCGCCGTGGTGACCGGCCAGCGCTCATGAACCATCGGTCGGTGCTGTGGCGGGGACTCGCTTCGGCGGTCCTCGCCGCTGCCGCGCTCGCAGGATGCAGCGCGTCCCCACCAGTAGCCGCGCCGCCGGTAACCGGTCAGCCGTCGGCTCCCGGCCCGCCGTCGTCCTCTATTAACGGGAGTACGACGTCGGGCACGGCTACCGCTCAGGCCGGCGGCCGTCGTCGGGGTTCAGACGGTGACGGTGAAGGGGGAGAGGGTGCCCGCGCGCTGCCGGCCCTGCCCGCGGACTGGCCGGCGGACGTGCCCTTGCCGCCCGGCCAGTTGCAGGGGGCGGGCGGGACGGCTGGCGCGTGGACCGTGCTGCTGACGGTCCCGGGCGGCGCGGACGAGGCGCTCGCGTCGGCCGAGGCAGCCTATGAGTCGAACGGATTCACCCGGACCGGCAGCGGCCAGCTGCGGAGGGGGCCGTACGCAATCGTGATGGTGGCCAGGAACCGGGACCACTCGGCGGCGCAGACGGACCTGACCATATCTTTGGAGTTTTTGTCCAGATAATCGGACTTCGGGGGCCCTTAGCGGCGAATATCTGGACAAAAACTCGAAGTCAATGCGTCATGAGCGCTCCGTGGGCTGCCGGAGGTATCTCCGCCGCCGCGGGTACCTCCGCCGCCCGCGCGGGAACCGGGGCCGGCAGCTTGTTGGGTGCGCCGAGGGCGCGGTAGTCCCAGCCGGCGGCGCGGTAGGCGTCGGCGTTGAGTGCGTGTCGGCCGTCCACGATGTTCCGCAGCTGTACCAGAGCGCCGAGTGCGGCGGGGTCGGCGTAGCGGAAGATGTCCCATTCGGTGAGGAGAGCCACGATCTCCGCGCCGGTCACCGCGGCTTCGAGGGTCTCCGCGTAGGTGAGGTCGGGGTATGCCAGGCGGGCGTTGTTCATGGCTTTGGGGTCGTAGACGGTGACTTTGGCGCCGGCCTGGTGGAGCATGCGGGCGACGTCCAGGGCGGGGGCGTCGCGGATGTCGTCGGAGTCGGGTTTGAAGGCTGCGCCGAGGATGGTGACGTGGACGCCGGTGAGGTCGCCGCAGGCCATCTCGGTGATGAGGTCCACGGTGCGTTGGCGGCGGCGTTGGTTGATGGCGTCCACCTCCTGGAGGAACCCGACGGCCTGTCCGACGCCGAGTTCTTTGGCCCGGTGGGTGAAGGCGCGGATGTCCTTGGGCAGGCAGCCGCCGCCGAAGCCGAGGCCGGGCTTGAGGAAGCGGCCGCCGATGCGGGTGTCGTAGGAGAGGGCGGTGGCGAGTTGGTTGACGTCGGCGCCGGTGGCTTCGCAGACTTCGGCCATGGCGTTGATGTAGGAGATCTTGGTGGCGAGGAAGGAGTTGGCGGCGGCTTTGACGAGTTCCGCAGTGGCGAGGTCCGTCTCCACTACCGGGGTGCCGTCCGCGATGACCGGGGCGAAGCAGGCGTCGAGCGCAGCGCGCGCGTTGGCTGAGGCAACTCCGAAGACCAGCCGGTCCGGATGCAGGGTGTCCTCCACCGCGTGCCCTTCCCGCAGGAACTCCGGGTTCCAGGCGAGCTCCGCCCCGGCTCCCGCGGGTGCACTCAGCTGGAGCAGCGCGGTCAACCGTTCCGCCGTGCCCACCGGAACGGTGGACTTGCCGACGACGAGGCAGTCCCGGTCCAGGTGCGGCGCCAGCCGGGCAAGGGCTGCGTCCAGGAAGCGGAGGTCGGCGGCGGGAGAATCGGGCATCTGCGGGGTGCCGACGCACAGGAAATGGATGTCGGCGCCGGCCGCGGCCGAGAAGTCGGTGGTGAAGCTCAGCCTGCCGCTGTCCAGCATCCGTCGGAGCAGCTGGTCCAGCTCCGGCTCGTAGAACGGCAGTGTTCCGCTGGCCAGCGATCGGATCTTGTTCTCGTCGACGTCGATTCCCACCACGCGGTGCCCCAGCAGGGCCATGCAGACGGCGTGCGTGGCGCCAAGGTATCCGGTGCCGATGACGGAAAGGGAAAGCGCCGCTGCCGGTAATCCAGCCTCGGTTGGCGGGTTGTTCATGTCAGGCTCCTATCGGGGTGCGTTGGGGCAGGGCAGGGCAGGGCCCTGGGCGGGGAGGTCGCCGGCGGGGAGATGATCGGCGGGGAGGTCGCAGGCGGTGGAGTGTCCGGCGGTGGGATGTCCTGCGACGAGGTAGCTGGCGGCATCGGCGCCCCAGGGCGGGCGGAAGGAGTAGAGGCAGGCGAGCCGGAGCCTGGTGGATGCGGCGTAGGCGGCGAAGCGGTTCGGGCTTACGTGCAGGCGTTCGGCAGCCGACACGACCGCCGCGTGGGCGATGGCATAGCGGCGGGTGGTGAGCAGGTTTTGCCGCCACCGCAGTTCCAGGTGCACGTCGAGGTTGGCAAGGTCCAGGGCAGCCTCGGCCCGGCAGGACTCATCGAAATCTAGGAGTCCTGGAGCAGTCGAACTGCCAAGTGCAGGGCCACCGAGCATCTGCTTGTCGTGCAGGTCACCGTGGGCCCAGCCCACAGGATCCGGGGAAGTGCTGAGCAGTACCTCGGTGACAGCCTGAGCCCGGGCGAGGAGAACGGCGCGGGCCGGAACAGCTGCGGCGATGCCGTCGCTGTGCCGGAGCCAGTGATCCACCCAGCGCTGGAGGCTCGCGGCTTCCTTCTGCGCGTCGCGGAGCGGAAGCTGATGCAGGCTGTCCCGGAAGTCGGGGCCGCCGGCTGCGGTCATGGTTCCCACCCAGGCACGGGACCACCGCGTCCACATGGCGGCGTAGGAAGCGTCGGAGATTCCGACCTGTCCGGCAATCCCTGCCGGACCCAAACTTCCGGAATGGCTTTGGCCCAGCTCGTAAAAGGACCGCCCGGCCAGACGGCTGAAGACCAGGACGTCGGAGCCGGCGCTGACCAGCCGCGGAGTGCCGAAGCCGCCCTCGGCCAGGGCAGCGGCCGTGATGCTGTGGCTGGCGGCCGCGGTCAGTGCCCGGCCGGGCCGGAAGACCTTGATGTAGGCGTCGGGGGCACGGAGGACGGCCCGTTTATGGGCGCGGTGCACCACCATCTCACCCTTGACCGACTCCGCGGCGAGGGCCGGGAGACGGCGGTCGTCCACGGTGACGGGCTCGAAGATGCCATCAGTGAGATGCCCGGCCAGAACGCCGGGCCGGTCCGGGCAACGGACTTCCACGTCGTAGGAACCCGCCGTTGTGCCGGGCCAGGCGCGCTGGACCGACCAGACGGTGCCCCCGGTGTCGGCCACCCGGCGGGGGACGGGCGGATGCCACGTCATGGGATCAGCTCCTTTGCCCGGCTCAGGTGCCAGGCCATGTCGGCGGCCCACTCGGGGGACCGGTCGCGGAAGGGGTCAACGCTGCTGTTGAAGAGCCGGTGGGCTGCCCAGGCATCCACCGCGGCCTGCGAAAACCGGCCACCGGCGTCGAGGTAGCCCTCGGTGAGCAGCGCCGTTTTGGGCCCCCCGGCAGGGGCGCCGGCGGCAGTGCCGGCGGGAGCTCCGCCGTCGGAATGTGCGCCCCGGGACGGGGGGCCGCCCTCAGCCACGCCGCCGAACGCCTCTTCAGCGGCGGCGAACGAGCCCAGGTCGGCCTCCGCCGTCCCGGTTCCCGCCCGGTCGAAGTCGATGAGGCGGACCTCAGAATCTCCCACCAGCACCTGGTCGGGGGAGAAGTCCCCGTGCACCAGGACAGGTGCCGTCCGGGGGTGGCCAAGCAGAGCGGCAGTGAGCCTGCTTTCGAGGTCCCTGGCCAGCGGCTCCAGCTCCGGGAGCAGGGCAGAAACCATGGTGCGTGTGGCCTTCAGTTGCGCCGCGAGGCCGTCACCCGGGTTCTCGGGGCTGGCACTGGCGGCGGGACCGGCCGCCGGCCCCGCAGCACCGGCGGCCACAGGAACGCAGTGCAGTGCGGCCAGGGCCCGGCCTGCGGTGTAGGCGGCGGTACGGGCGTCGGAGGTGTCGCCGTGCGCCGTGAGGTCGCCGGTACCCCACGCGGCGCTGGCGCTGATGCCGTTGGCGAGGCATTCGTCGTCGGCAATCTGCGGCAGGAGGGGGACGCCGTGCTGGCGGAGCCGGTTCAGGAACTGGGTTTGCTGTCCGCGGCCGGCGGGTTTGGCCGCCGCTTTGATCACGACGGCGGTGCTCGCCTTGTGGGCCAGAAGGACCAGCCGCCGTTCCGGCTTGTACCGCAGCACGCTGCTGCCGGCCAGCAGGGCAGTGCCCGGCCGCTGGCGGAGGTCCAGCCGGCCGCTGCCGTTCCTCTTCAGCCAGGTGAGGTTCCTGTGCAGTGCCCAGTCGTCCTCGACGCCGCCCACTGCCACCAGGGTGTCCGGCTGCCCGTGGTCCGGCCGGAGGATGCGCATGTCCCCGCCGCGGTTGCGGGCGGTGTGCTCGCGTTCCAGGAGTTTGCCGCTGCTGGCGGGGGTGCGGGTCATGGCCCAGCCGTAGTCGAAGCTGCCATTGCGCAGGCGGCGGAACGCCACCAGCAGCGAGGTGCCGGGCTTGTAGCGCACCCGCGTAACCCGGACGGATTCACCTAGGAGCTCGGACAGGCGGCCGTTGTCCAGCAGCCAGGGGAGACCGGGAAGCCCGGCGTCGCGGCGGGCGAGGGAACGCTCGGCGTGCGCTGCCCGGGGTGCCAGCGTGATCATGGCACTTCCACCCTGACGGCGTCCGAAGCGCTGGCAGTGTCCGAAGCACTGACGGCGTCGCCAAGCTGCGCACCAAGTCCCTGCTCCTCCAGCCAGCGGGCGAACCGCGAGCCGGGATCCAGGAGCAGTTCATCCGGCCGCCCGGCCTCGATGATGCGGCCGTGCTCCAGCCAGATGACGCGGTCGCAGGAGCGGGCGGAGTGGGCGTCGTGGGTGATGGTGATGGACGTGCGCTCGCGGGTCAGGGCGGCGAGGGCCTGGAGGACGGAGTTCCGCGATACCGGATCCAGCCCGGCGGTGGCCTCGTCCAGGATGACGATGGGCGCCTGCCGGAGGATGGCGCGGGCGATGGCGATGCGTTGCCGCTGGCCGCCGGAGAGATCCTTCGCGGCTTCGCCGAGCACGGTGTCGTAGCCATCCGGGAGGGCACGGATGAAGCCGTCCGCCTGGGCCAGGGCGGCGGCCTGTTCGATGTCCGCGTCCGTGGCGTCCAGCCGGCCGAAGCGGATGTTGTCCCGGACCGAAGACCCGAAGAGCACGGAGTCCTGGAGCAGGATGGACACGTGCGAGCGGACGGAGGCGATGGTGAGGTCGCGCAGGTCCTCACCGCCGACCCGGACGGTCCCGGCGCTGGGGTCGATCATCCGCAGGATCAGTGACGCCAGGGTGGATTTGCCGGCGCCGGACGGGCCGAGGATGGCAACGTGCTCGCCGGCCGGGATCGTAAGGCTGATCCCATGCAGCACGGTTCCTTCACCGTGGCCGGCGGAGACGTTGTCCAGCACGATGTCCGGGGCCGTGCAACGGAGGGACCTGGCGTGGGGCTTTTCGGGCAGGTCCGTCTGCGCCTCAAGCAGATCCGCCACGCGCTCACCGGAGGCGGTGGCCCGGGCGATCCGGCCGGTCTGCTTGGCCAGGTCCTTGAGGGGCTTCATCCCGGTCTTGAGGTACATCAGGAACACCACCAGGTCGCCGGGGGTGATCGCGTGTTCCAGCACGCGCCAGCCGCCGCCGGCCAGGACAACCGCCGTGGCGACGCCGATCAGCACATCGGTGCGCCGCTCCAGACCCGCCGCCAGCCGCAGCGCCGCGACGCCGGTGCCCAGCGTTGCCTGGTTGCTCTTGCGGAAGCCGGAGCTGATGGTGTCCTCAAGCCCGTAGGCCTGCACCTCGCGGATGGCGCCGAGGGTCTGGGCGGCGGTGGTGGCGAGGTTTCCTTCGCCCTTCCGGGAGTTGCCCGCCGCGGCGGTAATCCTCCCGGAGCTCGAGCGGGACAGGAGCGCGAACACCCCGCCGGCCAGGAAAACTACCAGCGCCAGCAGCGGGTCGAGCCACAGCAGGATGCCGGTCATCAGGATGAGGGTGACCATGTTGCCCAGCAGCGGCAGGCCGGCGGTGACCGCAACCTCCTGCAGCCGGGACACGTCGCCCACCAGCCGCTGGACCGTGTCGCCGGTGGACGCGCGGGTGTGGTGGCGCATGGAGAGGCTTTGCACGTGGCGGAACGCCCGTGCCCTCAGGTCCGACGCCACCCGGGACCCGACCAGCGCGAAGCAGATCGCGGACCAGTAATTGGCCACCGCCCGCCCGATGGCGATCGCTACCACAATGGCGCCGCACAGCAGCAGGGTCTGCAGGCCGGCTTCCATGGACGGCCCGGGTTTGCGGAGCGTCGCGCCCAGGGCGCGGGAGACGGCGTCCACCACCATCTTCACCGGCCACGGCTCGATAAGGCGGAAAACGACGTCGAACGCCAGGGCGGAGAATCCGCCTGCCATCAGCCACCGGTGGCCCTGCAGGTGCGGGCGCACGCAGCGCAGCGTCCGCCGCAGCCCGGATTCCGGCCGGGCCTGCGCGGCGCTTGCCCGTGCGGCTCTCGAACCCATGTCAGGCCACGCTCCTATCGGTTGCCAGCGCCTGGCGGATGGTTGCCAGGACGCTGTCCCAGCTGTAAAGCCCGACGGCGGCCGCCCTCGCCCGGGTGCCCAGGCGGTCCCGCAGGGCGGCGTCCGCGCCGAGCCGCCCCAGTGCGGCGGCGATCGCGCCGGGATCGGCCGGCTTCACCAGCAGGCCGGTGCGTTCGTGCTGCAGGATGGACGGAATCTGCCCCACGCTGGAGGCGATCACCGGCAGGCCCGCGGCCAGGTATTCGTAGACCTTCAGCGGTGAGAAGTAGTCGTCCCGGCCGGGCTCCGGTGCCGGGTAGGGCGCCGCGGCGGCGTCGCACTCATGCAGCAGTCCCGGCACGGAGTCGGGAACCACGGCGCCGGTGAACTCGGCGTCCACGCCCAGCTGCTCCGCGGTCCACTCCAGCTCCTGGCGGCACGGTCCGTCGCCAATGATCTTTGCCCGCCACGTTGGCCCGGCACTGCGGATGTTGGCCTGGGCCACGCCCTGGAGGAGGTGGCCGACGCCGTGCCACGGCTTCAGCGTTCCCACAAAGGCCACGGTCAGGGCGTCAGCATGAAGCCGGACGGGGCGGCGCGGCGTGATGCGTTCGGTGTTCACGCCGTTGGGCGCCAGGACCGTCCGCGCCCCGGGAACGCGGCCCTCCACCCACCGCACCGCGGGCTCGGAGACGCAGGCCACCACGGTGGCCGCAGCGGCGTTGGTGCGCAGCATCCGCTCCGCCAGGCCGGCGTCGTGGAGTTCGCGGTACTGCCGCTGCTCCTCGATCAGCGGGGCGTTGACCTCCAGCACCGCGGGTATCCGCAGCGCCCCGGCAAAGGTGACCATGGCCAGGGCCGGGCTGAAGAGCGAATACCGCTCGTAGACCACGTCGCAGCCGTCCCGGATAACAGCCAGTGCCAGGGCAACCGCCGCTTCCCGGATGGCGTGCTCCCGCGCCGCCCCGGAGGCAGGCTGCGGCCGGATTTCGACGACCGGCAGCCCGGCCAGATCGGCTGGCCGGTCGGTTCCGGCGCGGGTGCAGTAGACAGTGACATCGGCCCCGGCCCGGCGCCAGGCCCGCACGATCTCCTGGACGTGGACCGAGGAGCCCTTGGTGCCGAAGACGGGGACACCGGGGTCAGCGCAGATGTAGGCGACGCGCATCAGGCCACCGCCTCCGAAGCCGGCGAAACGGGACGGTCCGTTCGCGCTTCGGGTGCCGCAACCGGCCGTTGCGCAACTGTCTGGAGCGATAGGCGCCGCAGGGCAGCAGCCTGCCGCCCGGCGTCGTACTCGCGTTCGATCAGGTCCCGCGCATTCCGGGCCAGCAGCGTCCGGTCCGCCGCGGGCGAGGTGATCCGCAGGATCGCCTGGGCAAGCAGGACGGGGTCGCCGGGTTCGGTGAGGACGCCGGTGCTGCCGTCTCGGATCACCTCGGGGATGCCGGTGACGGCGGTGGAAACGCAGGGCGTGCCGGTGGCCATGGCCTCAAGCAGGACAGTGGGAATGCCGTCGGCGTTGCCGTCCGACCCCACCACGCACGGTGCGGCGAAGACGTCGGCCCAGTCCAGCAGTTCGTGGATCTGGTCCTGGGTCTGCGGGCCGAGCATCCGGACCTGGCGGCTGAGCCCGAGCCGGTCGATGCCCGCCTGCAGCTCCTGGGCCATCATGCCGGTGCCGGCGATGCGCGCGTCCAAACGGACGCCCGAACCGGTGAGGGTAGCCAGCGCCGGGAGCAGGTGCTGGAACCCCTTCTTCTCCACGAGACGTCCGACGGCGGCCACCCGCACCGTGCTGCCGACCGGCCGCGGGTCGCGGTAGGGGAAACGGGCCAGTTCCAGGCCGTTCCGCACCAGCCGGAGCCTCTCGGCCTGCTGCGGAAAGTGGCGGCGCAGGTACTGCAGGTTGTAGTCGCTGATGGTCACCACGTGGTGGGCGCCGGCCAGCTTCGCCCGCAGGTCGTCCCGGCTGACGGTGTCGCGGAAGATGTCTGCCGCATGCGCCGTGAACGAATACGGGATGCCAGTGATCAGGGAGGCGAGCCGGGTGACGGCGGTTGCGGCGGAGGCGAAGTGCGCATGCAGGTGGCGCACGTTGCGGCGCTGCAGTTCGGCGGCCAGGTTGATGGCCTGGACAGCATCGTCCGGGTCCGCGGCCGCGAGCTCTCCGAAAGCCTGGGACACGTCATCCGTCAGGCCGGACGATGCAGCTGCGCGGAAGCTTTCCCATACCCCGCTGGTGGACTGCGGCCGGCCAACGTGAGTGACGGGAGCTTTGACGCGTGCCAGTTCGGGGTGGAACCTGGCGTCGGTGGTGGGGCGGAGCGCGAAGATTTCGATCCGTTCGCCGGCGGCCTCCCGGGCGAGGATTTCCGAGACGATGAACGTTTCGGAGAAGCGGGGATACATCTTCAGGATGTAGGCGGTGACCGGCTCAGATTGCTGCACGTGCGGCACCTCCCCGAAGGCTGTGGGCCAGGCTGTTGAGCTGGGCGCTGACCATCGGCTCGCTGGTGATCTGCTGGCTGAGCGGCCGGAGAAGATCTGGAGCCTGCAGAAGGTCCGCGGCCAATCCCGGAACCCGGGAGAGCCCGTTGAGCTGCGCGCCCCGGCGGTCCACCCTGGTGCCGGCCCGGTGGGCAATCCAACCCGCCAGCGCGTCCGGTGTCAGCGTGGCGAGCTCATGCTGTTCGAGGTACCCGGCGGCGGCGAGCGACGCTGCCCGGATTCTCTGCTCGCTGCGGGAATGGTCCCGCGGCACGATCAGCGCGGGAACCGCTGTGCTGAGGATTTCGCAGACCGAGTTGTAGCCGCCCATGGAAACCAGCGCCTCGGCGCTGCTGATGTGCGCGAGCATGTCCGCCAGTGCCTTCACAATGACGACGCCGGGACCCGCCTTCCGCTGCAGGTCCCGCCTTTGCGCTTTGGGCATCTGGGGTCCCGCCACGATGAGGTGCCCGAGGCCGGTGGGCAGCGGGGTTGCGGCGGCCAGCTTTGCCAGCGCATAGCCGTCCGCGCCGCCGCCGACGGTGGTCATGACGTACCTGCCGGGCATCCTCAGCTTTCCGGAGCCTTTCGGGCGGCCAGCCGCCAGGTATCCGGTGTAGCTGACCATCCGCCGCAGCGCGAAGGGGATTTCACCGGTGTCCACGGGGTCGTGCACCGACCGGTCGCCGTAGATCCAGACCGCGTCAAAGAGCTCCTGCACCCGGCGTGGACCGCCGATGCCGTCCCATTCGGCCATTGCGGCCGCGGGGGAGTCAAGCACTTCACGAAGCCCCAGCACCACCCGGGCTTTGCCGCGTGCACGGAGCCGGCGGAGCGCTCCCTCGAGTTCCAGGTGGACGCCTGTTGCGTGCCGGTCCACGATCACCAGATCCGGACTGAAGCCCTGCAGCAGGGAGTCCAGCAGCTTCCCGCGCAGGGACACGAGGTCGTGCAGGGGGACGGACAGGTCCCGGGGCTCGTAGCCCTCGGCGCCTTTCATGACGCCGGGCAGGATCACCCAGTCCCACCCCTTGGGGATGCGGAACCCCGGGGCGAGGGCAGTTCCGGCCACGAGGACGCCGGTGACTTGCCTGCCCGCAAGCCCTGGCAGTTGCTCGCTCAGCGCGCTGGCCAGTGCCAGGTTCCGCCGCACGTGCCCCAAACCGAGTGAGTCATGCGAGTACAGGATTATTCTGATGTGCTTCATTTATGGGCCCCCACAGCCTGCCGAAAGATTCTGATAGAAAATTGACTAACCGGGCGGCCAGAGAAATACCCTGACGCCTTAGAGCATTTGCCGCGTGCATCGGTTCGTTCCGCCTGGGCGGCGCCCCGTCTGACGCTTCGAATGAAGTATTGAGGCCCGCCATTTAGAAAATCCTGTGCCCAGGTTGACCCTTCAGGGTGGGCTGCGTCCCCCTCAACCCCTCACGGGTCCCCCTGCAAAACGTGAGGTCAGGGCAGGGTTTGGGGTGGATCCGGCCGTCCCGTCCGAGGCGGACGTTGGCCAGCGACGCGCGTGTTTCCCTGCGTGCGGGGAATTCCCGTTGCGTGAGGAATTTTGCGCGTCGCTCACCCAGCCGCGCCCATTACGGCTGCCCATTACGGCGGCGTTTGTGGTGACAGGATGCCCCTGGTGGACGCTGTGGGGACTGCTTGTGGCTGCATGGCTCAACGCTAGGGATAACCCGTCGAGGATAGGTGCAGGGGTAATCCAAGAATTGTCAAAGATTTATTCAGGCGGCTGTCGGCCAATTCTCAGGGACGTGCCGCGCTCGGCGACTGGGAGGCGCTCGACGGGGCAGTCAATGCCGCTCCGTTACTGTTCCGGACATGCGCAACAGGTGGCCTTCAACCCAAATATTTGCGGCCTGTTGGGGTGCTGCAGACCTGACTAGACTTGAAACGCGCCCCTTGGAGGACGCAGCAATTCGTCAGTGAGAGAGGCAAGCCATGACGGATAGCAGCGAATTTGAAGATCCCACCAACCCTGCAGCGGCCGGGATGCATCCGGAAGAAGCCGAGCTGCGTGGCAGATATATCAAAGGCGACTACGGGGACGCGGGCGTCCAAACCGGGCCCCGCGACGGAGAAGAGGAAGGCAAGTACAGCCAGGGGGACTTCGGCGAGGCCGGTACGGAAGGAGGCCTCCCTGAATCGCTCAGCAGTCAGGCCAAGGAAGCCGGCCGGTTCGTCAGCGGTGATTACGACGAGGCTGGAATCGCCGGTGGCAGGACAGCGGAGTCGGAGATAGGGCGCTACACCGAAGGGGACTACGGCAGCGAAGGCGTTGTGGGCCCGGCCCGCGAAGCCGCCACCGACAAAGTCGCCACCGACACGACTGCCGCCGCCGGTATCCCTGCCCCCGATGCGGAGCTCGCCGGTACGGCCGGAGCTGAACCGGCTGGCCCAGCACCGACTGGCACTGCGCCGAGTGCCACTGACCCGGAGGTGACAGACAAGGAAGGGACGGCCTGGCCGGAGTAGCAGCCCGACCGGAGCGACCGCCGGCGGCGGACGAGCCCGATGGTGCCCCTCCCAGGTGGCTCACGAAGCCGTCGCTGGTCGCGGCCAATAGTCGCCGATCATGACTCAATAATGGGTGGCGCTTTCGAGCACCATCAGAGTTTCGCTCGCCGTCAGGGCAAAGGGGAGGGACTGTACCCCGTGGGGTTCAGTCCCTCGATGCAGTCTGGAAACGTTTGAAGCGCTAGCGGCTGCAGGATTGGCTTACGTCAACCGTCTGGGGTCAGTTGTTGTTCGAAACGGTGGCCGTCCCGCCCGTGTTTGGGCAGTTGATTGTCTGAGCGACGCCAGAACGGTCAACCTGCCGCCCCAAGGCGTTGATGGGTCCAACTTTGAGGCCGCAAACAGTCGCGATAATGTTCGCTGCGACACCGACCTTGATGTTCTGGACCGTTATATCGCCTACAGCAACGTTGACCAAGCCATCCTGGATTTGGTTTGCAGCAGATGCGGGACCTGCTAGTGCTCCCCCAGTCAGCAAGAGTGAGCCAGTGAGTGCAATGCTCGCGCCGGCTGTCCTCATGTTGCGCATGGTGTTCTCCTAGTTCGGTTTCGTGTGACCCCCATCACCCCAGCCTAGTAGTAAGCATACTGATTAAACAAGGAATCTAAATGAGCACATGTCTTGTGTTTTGCCGTTGAGAAACGAAAATGTCCCGCATTTGCGGCAGGCCTGTACGGGGCCGATAAAGTCCGAGCGTCACCGGCCGAAGCGGCCGTCCTCGCCTTTGGGCCGCGATAACCCAACGTCCCTTCCGGTGACGTGTAACCGGGTGGCGGAAGCGAATGCGTCGCCGCCGCTGACGGGGACGGTCCCGATGACCAGTGTGCCGTGCCGGGCCGCTGGACTAATGTCGAGGCCGGTTTCGGTGATGCCCAGGTTGTCTCCGCTGATGACGAGCATGTGCCCGCTCTGGGCTGTCGCCTGGAGCCACTCGGCGTCCTCGGCGTCGTGGGGGTTCAGCTGTTCCCGGTAGAGGATTTCACCGTCGATCCTGAGTCGAAGCAGGCCCTCCCGGGTGACGCTGATCCTGCAGCTGGCGGCGGCCTCGGCGGCCTGCTCCAGGATGGCGGCGTAGTCCGGACTCATGGCCAGCTGGAACCCCCGGGCGAGCAGGAGCGAGACCAAAGCTGAGGTCAGCTCCCCGCCGTCCTGGCGGAAGCTCACCACCGGAACGAAGGTGAAGGCTAGAACCGGGACCACCCTGGTCCGGCCGCCCTTGGAATTTTGGGTCAGCACAACACGGGCGGCAACAGGGGACAGGGTGTCCGGTTGCCACGGTGTTTGCCGGACGGCCAGGCCGGGGCCGCTGCACCGCCGGTGGCAGAGGGCGTCGGTGAAAGTGAGGTATTCGGTGCCGTCCGGCGTCGTGCTTTGCGTGATGTCCACGAGGAGGGACGCGGGTTCACCGGGTTCCAGCGGACCCTGGCAGGAGGCGCAGGTTTTCGCGAGGTCGGCGGCGGTGGTCACGTAGTTGGCTGTGTCCCTGCCTTTGAAGGACTGCAGGCGCCCGTCCCAGGCGACGTTGCGTGTGGTGGGCATGACGGAATCCCCTCAGATCTTCCGCCACTCTGGCCTCGTGCCGGGCTCTGGAGCGGATGGAACCGAGAGTGCGCTTTTCTTCATGGGTCAACGGTAGGGAGGCATGGTCGAGGATTCGTGCAGAAAACATCCAAGATTTATCCAAGATCCGTGACGGGGGCATCCTGTCATGGCCACCCTGCAGAAAGCTTGGAACGCCCTCGGCTGGTTGGGATGGCGTCCGGGGTTAGGCCCCCCGATTTCCCGCTCCCGGTGGTTCGGCCCCTACTGGTGGCCCCCGCCTCGCACCTGTTCTGGATGTTTACCGGCTGCCCACAGTGCTGTACGGGAAACATCGGGGAATCAACCTAGGGAGCGTGATGGACATGCTGAACAGCGCATTTCCGGCACCGACGCCGGGTCAGGGCAACACCCAGCAAAGCAGTAGCTCCCAGCCGTGGCAACATCCGATGGCGGGGGAAGCAGGACGAAGCGGAGGGATTATCAGCCGCCAAGTCCAGCGCATGATGTTCGAGATCCTGAATGACACTGACACGGATGAGCAAGTGCGTCTGGGGCTGCTGCGCCACATGGCGGAGCACCCGGGCGACCCTCCGGGGGCCATGCTCGCACACCTGCGCGACATCGCGGACCGGGACGGCAGCTCCGGCGGCTAAGGGACGCGAACAGCGCACAGCCCCCGGAAGCAAGCGCTTCCGGGGGCCGCAGGCTTTCCGCGCGGGGCTAAGGTGTCAGCGGTGCATTGAGCCCGTCGGTTGAGGTGCGTGGCGTCAGGTTGCTGCCGGCGGCTACCGGGAAGGGGAAGCCGAGCACCGCGAGGCGGCCGCGGACCTGGTTCTGCGCCTGGCAGTCCTGGACGCAGTCGGTGGGGGAGTTTGCCATCTCGACGGCGTCCTCACCGGTGACCATGCCCATCCGGCCGCCGCTGGCAACGTCCCAGATGGACATGCCGCCGCAGTGGTCCCGGGTTTCGGTGAGGCCAAGATTGTTGGTGAAGTCCGGGCCGCACGCCGGCTGCAGGACCCGGTCGGCCACCTGGGCGCTGTCCCGGACAACGAAGTCGGAGGAGAGGTTGTTGCCGATGTTCACCCTGGTCCGGACCCGGACGCAGAACTGGCTTGGCGGACCGGTCTCCACGCTGGTGCACGCCGAACCGACAAAGTCCCCCAGCCGGGCCCGGAAGTTGGCGTTGTCGAAGTAGAAGGCGCCGTCGGCGATCCGGTGCACGATCCGGGTCCGGGTCCCGTCGCCGCGTTCGGGTTCCATCTGGAACAGCCCGCCCGTGGCGCAGTCCTTGGCCTGGATGGTCATGGACAGCCCGCCGGTGCCCGTGCGGGAGAGCGTTGCTACTTCGTCCTTGAGCTCCAGGGCGATGCCGGAATTGAGCACCAGGCCGCGGTGGTCAGGGATCTTGCTGGCGAAGACCGGGGTGTACCGGCCACCGGTGATGTCCAGTTCGTTGGGCGCGCCGGTGAACGCATAGTTGTGGATTGCGAAGTTCACCGGGTCCACCTCGAACCGGACGTACTTCCCCTGGACCAGGAACCGTCCACTGGGGGCCGGCACAGTCGCATCGAACTCGCTGGTGTGGCCCAGCACCGTGAATCCGCCGCCGACGCATCCCTTCGAGGATGCCGCCTCTGCCGGCCCGGTTACGCTGAGGAATCCCGCGGTCAGCGCGGCCGCAGCAACAACTGCTGCGGTCCGCACCGCCGGTCTTTGCCAGCCATGGTGCTGCCGGGAAAGGCCCTGTAGTGCTGTGGATTTTCGTGTCATTTCGCTTGCTCCGTCCCTGATTGGGCGCAAGCGTATGACCGGTCCGGCCAGCACCTGCGCTGAAAACAGGTCCACGACGACCGCGGCGCCGGAAACCGATAACGGTCCGGATACTACGCCGGTAAGGATTACCTAACAACACTTGTCAAAAGCGGAGATAAGTGCGTTGCCACTCCCGCATCGGGGGTACCTTTAGACGCGTTCCTTGAACGATTCGACCTTCTGCGGATCGCGTTCGGCCACCGGGTCCAGCAGTTCGTCGATCCTGGCCATCAGGGATTCATCGAGCTTCACCCCGGCGGCCTTCGCATTGTCCTCGAGCTGCTCGGGCCGTGATGCCCCGACGATCGCGGCGGAGACGTTGCTGTTCTGCAGCACCCAGGCCACGGCGAGACCGGCCATGGACAGCCCGGCCTCATCGGCAAGCGGCTTGAGCTTCTGGACGCGTTCGAGGATGTCTTCGCTGAGGTAGCGGTTTTCCTTCAGCGAACCGTCATCGGCGGCGAACCGCGACTGCGCCGGGGCGGCCTGCCCCGGAAGGTACTTGCCGGTGAGGATGCCCTGGGCGAGCGGGGACCAGCAGATCTGGCTGATGCCGAGCTCGGCGCTGGTGGGGACCACTTCCTCCTCGATGACCCGCCACAGCATGGAGTACTGCGGCTGATTGGAGATCAGCTGGATGCCCAGCTCCTTGGCCAGCGCGGCTCCGGCCCGGATTTCGTCAACCGTCCATTCGGAGACGCCGATGTAGTGGGCCTTGCCGGCGCGGACCACATCCGCGAAGGCCTGCATCGTCTCCTCCAGTGGCGTTTCATAGTCGTAGCGGTGTGCCTGGTACAGGTCCACGTAGTCGGTGCCAAGCCTGGTCAGGGAGCCGTTGATCGATTCCAGAATGTGCTTCCGGGACAGGCCGCGGTCGTTCTTGCCCTCGCCGGTGGGAAAGTAGACCTTGGTGAAGATCTCCAGGCTTTCGCGGCGGGTGCCCCGCAGGGCCTCGCCGAGGGCACTTTCAGCGCGGGTGCCCGCATACGCGTCGGCGGTGTCGAAGGTGGTGATGCCCAGGTCCAGTGCCTTCCGAACGCAAGCGGTTGCGGCGTCTTGGTCAATCTGTTCGCCGTGGGTGACCCAGTTACCGTAGGCCAGGGCGCTGATGTACATTCCGGATGATCCGAGCTTGCGGTATTCCATTAGGTCTCTTCCTTGCTTTCTGGGGAGGTGGGTGAAGCAGTGGAGTCGGGTGAAGCGGGTAAAGCCGACGACGGCGGCGCGGTGGTTCGCCGCAGCACCAGCCTTGTGTCGATGGTCCGGTTAGCCGGGGCCGCCCCGGGCGCGGCGGCGAGGGTTTCGAGCAGCAGCTGGGCAGCTGCCTCTCCCTGGCCCCGGATGTCCTGGTCGATGGTGGTGAGTTCCATGACCTCCGAGAGGTCGTGGTTGTCGAATCCGACGAAGGAGATGTCCCGCGGAACGGCCAGTCCAGCCGCGCGGACCACCCCGAGGGCACCGAACGCCATCTCGTCCGACCCGACAAAGACGGCAGTCGGGCGCTCCGCCGCGGAGAGGAGGCGGATCATGGCCTCCGCCCCGCCGGACACGGAGTTCGCCCCGAACTGTTCGAGGTCCGTGTCCAGTGGAATCCCGGCGGCCAGCAGCGACTGGCGGTAGCCGGCCAGCCGCGAGACGGGCGGCGTGCCGCCGGAGGTGACCTCATCGGCGTCGTCAATTCCGATCAGCCCAATCCGGCGGTGGCCCAGATTGATCAGGTGCCGGACCGCGCTGCGGCCGGCCGCCCGGTCATCAACGCGGACGCTGCCGAACACCTCGGAGCCCTGCCCGAGCAGGACCACCGGAAGCCCCAGGGCCCGCAGGCTGTGGGTCTCTTCCTCCGACAACCGCAGCGAAAGCACCAGCACGGCGTCGGCGCGGCCGCGGAGTGTCTGGCCTTCGAAGAAGCGGCGGCGCCCGTCAGCATCCCCGAGCTCATAGAGCAACACGTCCCGGCCGGCGGCCCGGAGCGCTGCACCGGCACCGGAAATGACCTGCCCGAAGAACCACTTGGTGGCATCGGGGACGATCACTGCGACCGTGCCCGTCACACCGGTCGCCAGCCGTGCCGCGTTCGGCGACGCCAGGTATCCGACCTCCGCCGCGATGTCCTTGATCCGCTGCCGGGTAGCCAGCGAAACGCCGGGCATGTCGCGCAGCGCCCGGGACACCGTGGACACGGCCACTCCGGCCCGCTCCGCAACCTCTTCGATCTTCGCCGTCACAGCAAGCCACGCTACGGCACATAGGCTGGATTGCGCAAGCGCTTGCGTTGGCTACACCCGCCGCGCGGACGGCGACCTTGGAACACCCGGCGGCGGCACCCCCGAAAGGGGTTGGACGGCAATCAGTGGGGGGCCGCTCCTGTGCCCTTTTCCCATGGTGCAGCCGCGATGGTGAAGGTACGGCCAGAGGGGCAAATGCGAGTGGAGGGGGTGCGTGGTGAGGAAGCTGTTTCTGCTGCTGCTGTTCATCCCGGTGCTCGGCGTGGCCGGCGGCCAGGTCTGGCACGAGGCATGCGCCGGACCCGGGGATACCACTTTGCCCGGCATCGTCGTCGACCTGGTGCCAAGCGCACATCCGACGCCGGCCGCACCCCGGCCGCTTCCGCCCCTTCCGCCGTCCGGGTTCATCGCCGTCAACCGGTAGCGGCGTGCCTGGGTAGAGGGGGCGCCTGGCCCTTGGTTTTCCCAAAAGGGCCGCTTCGAACGTTCTCAGGCGGCCGATTTTGGCCAGAGGGCGATTGACCAAGCAGGGGCGGCCAAGCGGCGACGGCGGGACTTACAACAAGCGCTGGAGAAATTAGCGAACATTTTGTTTGCCTAATTCCGATCGCGGGCTGTAATCTCCCGATTTAGGTTTACCTAACTAGCACCATCACTCTCCCCTCGCATGACGCCGTGTATCGCAGCACGGCGCACCTCGCCGGCATATACGCCGGCGTCCCTGAAAGGCAGCAGCATGTCCCCAGCAGCACCTGCCCCGGCACCGCCCGGCGCACCGCAGTCCATTCACGAAAGGCGGATCACCAGGGTCCCGGCCAGCCGAAAAAGCCAACGAGTCCGGCTGGTTCTGCTCGGGGCTTTGTGTACGGCGGGGTGGACGGCCTCGCTGCTTGTGGGGCACTTCGTTGACTGCGGGCCCGAACTTCACCGGATCGGGCTGGCCGTCCACATTCTCGCCCTGGTGCTTTCCTTCGGCACCATCCTGGTGGTCGACTGGCTGGGGCTGCTGTGGCTTCTGGGCAAGGTGCAGATGCACGAGTCCGGGAAGCTGGAGGCCGCCGCGAAGCCGCTGATCTGGGGCGGGCTTGCCCTGCTGTTGGTGTCCGGCGCCCTGATCGACCCCGACCTGACCAACCCGGTCACCGTCATCAAGCTCGCCTGTGTCCTGGTGCTCATGATCAACGGCCTGAGCATCGCGCCGGCCATGCACCAGCTGCTGGCCCTGCCCGCATGCACGCGCTTCGGGGAGCTCGGCCGCAGGCTGCGGCTCAGGCTCATGGTGGCGCTCAGCATTTCGCAGGCCTGCTGGTGGACAGCCGTCCTCATCGGCCTGATCAACAGCACGCTGCGCCGCTGGGCCGGGGCGTAGGGCGGCGCACCTGGCCGAAGGCTACTTGCTGTCATAAGGCACCGGGACCGGGGAGGGCTCCGCCGTTCCCGGTGCCAGCCGGTTGTCGCGCGGCAGACGAGTGTCCGGCAAGAAAAATTCTCTCGGCCAGACCTTGGAAAAACCTTTGGCGTGCCATAGTCCGGGCGGTACCCCGCTGCACGCTTGGGAAGCCTTTCCGCCGGGCCCGGAAAGCATGGGGTACATTCCGGGTCCGGCGACTCGACCTGCCATCATTGCCCGTGACAGCCGGCCTGTTCGGCGTGAGACAAATCTGGCTTGCCGGGCTTGGGGAAAGCTGGGGGCACCTTGGGGGCCCACCGGCCGGCTGCCTTGCCTCGGCTGAATTCCGACGGCGGCCGGGGCGGTTGAATTCCGACGGCGGCCTGTCCGGTCGCGGGAAAGTCACCCGGGCGTCACGTTGCCGAAACCCGGGGCCTGTTTACTGGGTCCTGACCGGCCGGGCGCTGGAAGGAGCTGCTCGTGAGTGCCACATACAGGGAGATCCGCGCGTGCTCGGAGCTGTCCCCGGGTGAACGGGTCGAGGCGTGGCGGGATGGCACGCTGATTTACCGGGGCCGGGTCCTGGCCGTCGTCCCGGCCCTGGAGCTGTTCTGGATCGATGATGCCCGGACCGGAACCCGCCAGCTGCTCGATCTTGACCAGCTGCGCGTTCTGCAGTGCCCGCTTCGTGCCGTAGCCTAGGTGCGCCGCGGTTTAGGTTCCGGCAGCGAAACCGTCTGATGCCAGTTCACGGCGAAGCCGCGTCTTCGCACCTTTTTCAACCAGGGTGGGGATGAACGTTCTGATCCGGCCCGCGTCGAGCGCGTCATACTCCTCGGAAACGATCCCCACGATCAGTCCCCGGTCGGCATCCGGAAAGCGCCCGGCAAGCCGTTCCACCACCTGATCGATGGTTGATTCCTTCTCTTCATCGCTGCCGCTCATCGACTTAGTGTCGGTTACGCGCGCGGAACCGTCAACGAAAAACAGCAGTCGCAGGGCTGCTACGGCCGTCTACCCATCGCAGTCCGTGACCTGCCCGGACCGCCGGATGGGCTCCGACCAGGAGGCGTAATCTGAAGGTAGGCCGGCGGCGGACCAGCCTGATGGTCCCCATGCCAGAGGGCACACCCAGCCCGTCGTCGGTCTCGGGGCGTGGCGTCACAGTGAGGCCGAAGAACTACCCGCCCCAGACGGAGAATGATCCGGAATGCCCGGTGATCACGCTCTGGTAGATGACGAACAGGCCTGCGAGCACGCCCAGTACCAGGGCCACGATGCGGGCGGGGCGGGAACGCTGCAGTGCGGCCAGCGCCGGGATGCGCTTGGCCAGCGGAGTGAAGGTTGCGGCGAGCATCAGCAGGACCAGGAAGAAGAAGACGACGGCGGTCACCTTGAGGATGTCGCCCTGCCGGGCGTGGGCCTGGATGGCGTCGGTGGCGCCCCGCGTTGACTGCAGCTGCTCGCCCGCGGCCGCCGTGACCAGGGCCAGCGGGGTCAGGATCAGCGCAAGCGCGCCCAGCGGCCAGGCCAGGTAGCGGCGGGTCGGGCGGGCCAGGCCGTAGATGACGGCGCCCAGGCCTGCGAGCGGCCCGAAAACGACGACGCCGTGGACCAGGAGAATGTGGGCCGGAAGGCCGCCGATCAGCAACACAGGAAACTCCTTGCAGGTCAGAGGGGCGCAGGCACCTCGAATCTAACACCGGGGGAGCTGGCGACCTATGGGGTGGGGCCGGCCTGATTGGCGGGCCGATTGCCTGCCGGAGTACGCAACCGGCGGCGGGCGGCAACAGTCCGGATGCCCAGCCCGGCCAAGGCGATGGCGAGGCAGGGCGCGCGAACGTACAGTTGTGGCCCTAAACAGGGCGGCAAATGGGGCCACAACTGTACGTTCGCGCCTCCTCCGCCCGGAAAAATATTCACAAGCCGGAGGAACTTTTCAGGAATTTCCCGCAGGGTTCGAACGTTCCTTGAATAACGCCGCAGGCGTACCGCGCCAGGGGCGTAAGGGAGAGGACGAGGCGATGAAACACATCGGCCGATTTGGACCCCGGAACTCCGCTGCGGACGCAACGGCCCCACACCCTTGGAGCCGGTATGTGGCAATGGGAGATTCGTTTACCGAGGGTGTCGGCGACCCCGAGGAACGCTGCGCCGGAGGGCTCCGGGGCTGGGCGGACCGGGTGGCAGAGGAGCTCAGCGCGGAGCGGAAGGACTTTGCCTACGCCAACCTGGCCATCCGTGGCCTGCTCTTGGACCAGATTCTTGACCAGCAGACCGAACCGGCTCTCGAACTGAAGCCGGACCTGATAACGCTGTCGGCGGGCGGGAACGACATGGTGTTCCACCGCACCGACCCGGACAAGCTGGCGGCAAAGCTGGAGGCCGGCGTCGAACGGCTGAGTGGCACCGGCGCCACGATCATGCTGTTCGCCGGGCCGGACTGGCGGCACACGCCGTTCCTGGGCCGGAGCCGTTCCAGGGTGGCCATCTTCAACGAGAACATCCGGATTGTGGCCGCCGCGCACGACTGTCTGCTGGTGGACCTGTGGACCCTGCCGGTGTTGCGCGAACCGCGGATGTGGGACCCGGACCGGCTGCATTTCTCGCCGCTGGGCCACCACACGATCGCCATGCAGGTGCTGGACACGTTGGGGGTGCAGCACTCGCTCCAGCCGTTGGAGCCGAAGGCGCTGCCAAACAGCAACTGGCGCGACGCCCGTGCCGGGGACCTCGCCTGGGCGCGGAACTACTTCCTGCCGTGGGCGTGGCAGCGCATTGCGATGCAGCGCGCGGCCCTGCCCCTCGTCCACGACCATGCCGCGCCGGTGGCCCCGCTGCCCAAGCGTCCCGTGTTCGCACCGGTGTATGCCGTGCGGACCGTTGCGGTTAAGGCGGCGGCTGAGTTCCTGGCGTAGCGGACGGAAGCAGCGGCCCAGAGAGGCGAGCGTACGACGGAGGGTGGCCACCCGCCGTCGTACGTGTCAGCTGGCCGGGGAGAAGACGATCTGGCCGAACTCCTCTTTGGTGGTGTTGGCTTGGATCCAGTCGATCACGTCCTGCCGGTCCGTGCGGTAGGAGAAGTTCGTCCCGTTGCAGTAGCGGTTGTGGTTGAAGGACGTGATGCCGGTGATGGTGTTGGATCCGGCGGTGCCGTAGAACAGCGGGCCGCCGGAGTCGGCGGTGCACGTTCCGCCGTTTCCGTTGCCGTTGCCGTTGGTCTGGACGTTGTAGCCGTCGGTGCTCGCGCTGTTGAGGTTGGTCAGCTTGGACTGGGCCATGAGCCGTTCCCGGAATGAGGTTTCGCCTGCTGCCGGGTTGGCATCAGAAATGCCGAAGCCGCTGGAGGTGAACGCGGTTTCCTGTTGCCCGCGCTTTGAGGCCAGCGAGTCGAGGGTTCCCGCGGCTGCGAGCTGGCCGTATTCGCTGAGCGCGATGGGCTGGTCCAGGATCACCAGGCCGGCGTCCTTGGTTTCGGGTACGGCGTCGATGGTGGTGTAGCCGTAGTTGTACATCTCATGCGACGTGGCGCACTGGGTCCCCTCAGTTCCGGCCGCGCAGATGCTCGGGTAGCCGGTGTCCGGGTCAATCCCGGTTTGCGGGCTCCAGTCCACGCCGGCGTCCTGCTGGAAGTAGACCCGTGCCGATAAGGCTCCTGCCGTGCAGTGCCCGGCGGTCAGGAACACCGTCGGGGTCAGCAGGGAGCCGGAGCACCGGTGGTTGAACCCGCCCGTGGAATCGTAGAAAACGATCAGCCCCACGAACGGGTGCTCGTTGTCCTTGGCGTAGTCTCCGGTGATGGCGCCGGCAGGTCCCGCCGTGGTTACGGCCAGCATTGCAGCAACGGCCAGCGCACCGCTTCCGGCGCGCAATTTCTTGAAAAAGCGCATACAAGCCCCAGCTTCCAGTTGCACGGGCGTCCGGCAGCGCACGTCGGAGTACGCGGCAGGCGCCAGAAAGTAAGTCACCGCCCGAATGTGGCGGTGACTCAAGATACCACCATAAGCAGGCTGTTTTTCTTGACTGATTCTTGACTGTTTATCGCATGGAGTCCTGAGTTTGGCCGGGCATTGTTCTTTTCAGCAGGAAATCCACTCACAAGTTTTGAAGGGTCTCATCATGAAGAACAGCGCACTGATCAAGGGAACCGCCGCCATCGCCGTTGGCGCTGCTCTGCTGCTGGGCGGCGGCGGCACCCTGGCCTCGTGGAACGCTGAGGCCACCGGCACCCCCGGCACCGTCATCGCCGGTGACCTGAACGTCACCGCAGCCACCGGCACCTGGACTGACCGAAACGGTGCCGCCGTCAACATCTCCACCTACAGGGTTGTCCCGGGCGACAAGCTGACCTACACCCAGGTCCTGGACGTTATCCTGACCGGTGACAAGATGGCCGCCAACATCACGGCGACCGGTGCCACGCCGGCCAACGGATTCGACCCCGCCAACGTGGTTGTCACCGCGCCGGCACTGACCGTGGGCGGCGTGGCGGTCAGCAACCCGCTGAAAACCTCCAAGACGGTCACCGCCACCATCACCTTCGAATTCCTGTCCACCACCACGGGCCGCTCGGACGTGACCAAGTCCTACAACTTCGGCAACGTCGCCTTCGCCCTGAACCAGGTCACCCAGACCGGCCTGTCCTAGTCTGGCAACCCCAGCAGGGCGGTGATAATTACGACGGCGGCCGGTTGGCCGCCGTCGTAATGGTCCGGCAGGGCGTGGCCAGACAGCCTTGTCCTGATGCGCCAGTGCTTCTAACGTTTGAGGTTATGAGCACCGGAGATCAGTCGGACGACTTCGAACAGCTTCATGCGCTGATCACCAATACCGAAGACATTAAAGGCTTCCTGGACGGGATGACCGGTTTCGCGGCGGCCATGATGAGCCGGTCGGCGGGCGCCGAGATCCAGTGCGCCGTGACCCTGCACCAGCGAAAGCGCAGCGCACATATTGCTGGCAGCAGCGACGAAGCGGTGCTGCTGGATGAAATCGAACAGCGACTGGGGCAGGGACCCTGCGAGGAAGCGCTGGAAACGGGGAAGCCGGTGCTCCTGGGTGACATCGCCACGGACCGGCGCTGGCCGGAGTACCGTAAAACCCTCGAAGCGGCGGGCTGCCGGAGCGTGCTGGGCATGCCTCTCGAGCTGGGGCCGGACGCCGCGGCGGTGCTGAACTTCTTCGCTCCCGCCACCGGGCTGTTCACCGAGGACACCGTGGCCGATGCGGAGGTCTTTGCGGCCATGGCCGGCCAGGCCCTGCGCCTGTCGCTGCGGATCGCGACGGCGGACCAGCTCGCCGAGAACCTCAGGGCTGCCATGGAAAGCCGGACCGCGATCGACCTCGCCTGCGGCATCATCATGGCCCAGAACCGCTGTTCCCACGACGAGGCCTTCGAGATCCTGCGGCGCGGCTCCAGCACGCGGAACCAGAAGCTGCATGCCCTCGCCGAGGAGATCGTGGCAGGGTTCTCCGATGCACCGGCAGCGGCAACCCATTTCGAGGACTGAACTGATCCTTCCGGTACCGCGAAGGTCATTCCGCTGCGGCGAAGGCGAGGCCCCTGTCCCCGAGTTCCGCTTCCAGTATCCGGATTGCCTTGGGTCCCACGCCGTGGATCTTCAGCAGCTCGGCCGCCGTCACTGCGGCCAGCTGGTCAAAGCGGGTGTAGCCGTGCTGTACCAGCCCACGTGTCGCCGGCTTCCCAATCGACGGCGGAAACTCCGTGGTCCCGGAAGCATCCTGCTCCATCACTGCCCTCCAACCGGTCGCCCTGGATCCGGTTCCAGCCTAGAACACGGCCCCGGCGCCCCTTGATCGCACCGCCCTGAAATCTTGAGTGAATCCTGATCATTTAGCGCATCCTGTCCTGAGGCTCCACCGGCATTGTTCTGTGCAGAAGGAAAACCATCCGCACGGATTTGAAGGGTCTCGTCATGAAGAACAGCGCACTGATCAAGGGAACCGCCGCCATCGCCGTTGGCGCCGCTCTGCTGCTGGGC
Organism: Arthrobacter globiformis; assembly: GCF_046536215.2. Classification (GTDB taxonomy): domain Bacteria; phylum Actinomycetota; class Actinomycetes; order Actinomycetales; family Micrococcaceae; genus Arthrobacter; species Arthrobacter globiformis_E. The sequence goes on from NZ_CM143421.1 coordinate 4,147,076, forward strand.
GGCGGCGGCACACTGGCCTCCTGGAACGCCTCCGCCTCCGGCGCCCCCGGCACCGTCATCGCCGGTGACCTGAACGTCACCGCAGCTGCCGGAGTCTGGACCGACCGGACCGGCGCCACCATCGACATCTCCACCTACAAGGTTGTCCCGGGCGACAAGCTCACCTACACCCAGGCCCTGACCGTCACCCTGACCGGTGACAAGATGGCCGCGAACGTTACAGCAACGGGCACCGGCGCCGTCAACGGCTTCACGCCGGCGAACGTGGTGGTCACCGCGCCCGCCCTCACGATCGGCGGCACCGCGGTCAGCAACCCCCTGAAGACCTCGCAGACGGTCACCGCCACCATCACCTTCGAATTCCTGTCCACCACCTCGGGCCGCTCGGACGTGACCAAGACCTACAACTTCGGCAGCATCGGCTTCGCCCTGAACCAGGTCACGCAGACCGGCCTGTCCTAGGCTGATACCGGTGGGGTGTGCGGCCCCGCGGCCGCACAACCCATACGAACACGACCAGCTGGCCGGGAGGAGGAACCATGCGCGTCCCGCGTGCGCTGCGGGCAGCGGCGCTGATTGCCGCTGCGGTGCTCCTGGGCCTGCTGGCCGTCCAGGGCACGTACGCGCTGTGGAATGCCGCCACGTCCGCCCCGCCCGGAACCGTGCAGGCGGCGTCGTTCACCGTCAACCTCACCGGCTCCCCGTCCGGGGTGAGCACCCCGATGACGCAGGCCAACGGGCAGGCGGCCAGCCTCTCCCTCAACTCCGCCGCTGCTTCCCTCACGCCGGGGACCTCGGCCTACGCCAGTGCAACGGTGACGAACGCCTCCGACGCCGGCGGTGCGTTCAGCATCACCGTCACCGCCGATAACGCGAATGTGGCCAACGTGGGAGCGGGCACGCTCGCGGCGTACCTGACCGTCAACGCCAAGATCGGCGCCACTACGGCGGACTGCTCAGTCACCAGCGGCTACAACACCACGCTGACTGCCACCACCGGCCTGACCTCAGCCGCCGTGCCCAAGGGAGGTAGCACCGTGCTTTGCTTCCAGGTCACGCTCGCCGCCAACGCTCCGGCCACCGTGAAGGGGCAGTCCGTGAACATCACGGTTCCCCTCACCGCCCGCCAGCTTTGCGGTGTGCCCGCGGGCTGTCCTTGATAGTCTCCCCTCATGGGGGAACAGGACCGTTCGAGAACTCCCGCGGGTTCACGGACCCGCCGCGGCCTGGCGGCGGTCAGCCGCCTCGTTACCCTGGCGCTGCTGCTGGTGCTGGTCTTCGCTGCCCTGGCACTGATACTCGTGCCGCGGGCCACCGGCTCCCAGACCTACACCGTGCTCACCAACTCCATGGCCCCCAAGTACCCGCCGGGCACGTTCCTGGTGGTGAAGCCCGAACCGTTTGCCCAGCTCAGGTACGGCGACGTCATCACGTTCCAGCTGGAGTCGGGCAAACCCGCGGTGGAGTCACACCGGATCGTCGGGTTCGCGTCCACCCAGGGCGGAGAAAAGACGCTCATCACCAGGGGCGACAACAACGACGTCAACGATCCCAACCCCGTCAGGGAGCTGCAGGTCAAAGGCAAGCTCTTCTACGCCGTTCCGTACGTCGGATTCATAGCCAACGCCCTCGGCAACACGGACCGGAGCCTGTGGATGTCTGTCGGGGCGGCCGCGCTGATCTGCTACGGGGCCGTGCTCATTGTCCGGACCCTCCGCGGCATGCGCCGCAGCCGCGGAGCAGAGAACCCGGGGGAGGGGCCTGCATGAAAGAACTCAAGAAGGTCCCGGGCGGGAAAGCGGCCATCATCGCCTTCGCGGTGACGGTGCTGCTGGGAGCCGGCGGCAGCATCGCCGTCGGACTCTGGCAGCAAACTGCCACCACCACCATGACGGTTTCCGCCGCCCCCGTCTGGCCCGGCGACCAGGCGGTCCTGAACTGCGTCACCAGCACCAACCCCAACATCAAGACCGCCACCCTGACGGCTACCCCTACCGCCAGCGGCACCATGACGGCCGCCCTCAAGAACGCAAACGGCGCCTACGGCACCGAGTACAGCGTGGGCAGCTTCCCGGGAACTCTTGACCTCGGCTCAGACACCACCGGGGTTAAGGAAGCTCTCAACGGCGCCGCCGGCACCGTCCGCCTCACCGTCACCTTCACCGGCTACACCCGCCAGGCACTGGTCAGCTTCGCCGGCAACGGAAAGGCGACCTGCGCTTAGTCCTAGGGCCCGGCCAGGATTCGACGGGCAGGCCACCCGCCGGACACCGCCCGGCGGTGCGCAGGGAGCATCCGGCGAAACAAAAGCTCGGGGATTTTCGGGAGGGCTTGTCCGGGACGCTAGGCTGGACCGGAATTAGGTCACATTCTCGTTGCCTAATACAACCATTGGTCACTCGCCCCCAACCGCAAGGAAGCTATGTCCTCCTCCGTTCTCGAACAGACCACTCCCACCCAGACCACCGCAGCCCCGACGGCGGCTGCACGGGCCCTCGCCGTCCTGCGCATCCTTCTCGGCTCGGTTCTGCTGTGGGCCTTCGCGGACAAGGCGTTCGGCCTAGGATTCGCCACTCCCGCAGCCAAGAGCTGGATGGCCGGCGGGTCGCCCACGGCAGGTTACCTGGGCAGCCTCAAGGGCTCGCTGGCGGGAGCCTTCCAGCCGCTCGCCGGCAACCCGGCCGTTGACGCCGCCTTCATGCTCGGACTCCTGCTGGTGGGAGGGGCGCTGGTCCTGGGAGTTGCCCTTCGCGCCGCAGCGGTTGGCGGGACCGCGCTGATGCTGCTGATGTGGCTCAGCTCCCTGCCCCTCAAGAGCAATCCGGTGCTGGACGAGCACATCATCTACGCTGCCGCCATGGTGGCCCTTGCGGCAACGGGCGCCGGCCGGGTCTGGGGCTTCGGCCGCACCTGGGAAGGGATCCTGCAGGCTGCACCGGCACCGGTGCGCACGGCCCTCTCGTAGCGGGCAAGCAAATCAGTAGGAGGCGGTGACATGCGGCGCGCATGTCACCGCCTTTGTTTTGCCCGGCGTTCGACGGCGGGTGGCTGGGCGTAGTCCGTTCGACGGCGGGTGGCTGGCCAGGGCTCACTCCGGACCGAGTCAGTGGAGCTTTGACGCGGGGATAGTAGGATGCAGGTCCCGGGGAGGTCGGGGGAACGTCGAGAACAATGGGGGATCACGACAATGAAATTCCGTTTGCTGGCCAGGACCTGCGTGGCATTCCTTGTCCTGATCCCCGCAACTCATTTAGTTAGCGCCTGCACCAACGGACCTGCACCGGATCCTGGTAAACGGGATACGGCGGTCTCATCGGTCATGCACGCCCTGAACGAACAGGACCACGCCAAACTGGTCACGCTTGCACAGCCGGGGCCGCAAACTGCGGACCCGTATTCCAAATTGCTGCTTTCGGAGTGGGCTGGTGTGGCAGATTCCGGATATACCGCATCCTATTCATCGGACATCACGCCAGACGTCGTCGCCGTGCGCGTAGCCACCACTGATTCGTCCGGAAGCCCTGCAGAGGTCGAATTTTCGCTTCGGTGGAACGATAAAGATTGGGTGCTGGCCGTTGGCCCCGACACAAAGCTGTAGTCCTCCTGGCTGAGTGACTCCAGAAGCGCCGTGCACGTCGAACATCCCAGGGAAGAACCGGCACCGGCGGCGCGGGGCCGCCGGTGCCGGTCGTGCCGGCGGGGATGCCGGCTAGAGAGCGGCCAGCAGGTCCTTCATCTCCTGGATTTCCTTCTGCTGCGAGCTGCTGATGTTCCCGGCCAGGGCAACAGCGTCGGGGTTCTGTCCGCCGTCTTTCTCGACATTTGCCATCATGAGGGCGCCCTGGTGGTGCGCGATCATCTGGGTCAGGAACAGCTTCGCGGCCTCGGTGCCCTGGGCGGCGTCGAGTTTCTTCATGTCGTCGGCGCTCATCATGCCGCCCATGGCACCGTGGCTGGACATGTCATGTCCGCTGGGCGCTTCCGTGGGTTCGTTCCAGCTCTTCAGCCAGCCCGTCATGGTTTCGATTTCCGGCGCCTGGGCAGCCTTGATCTTTTCTGCGAGGGCGGTGACCTTGGCCGGCACGTTCTGCTTCTTGAGGATCACGTCGCTCATCTCCACGGCCTGCGCGTGGTGCGGAATCATCATCTGCGCGAACATCGTGTCGGCGGAGTTGTGGGCCGCAGCGGACGCACTGGCACTGCCCGATGTCGCGGAGGCCGAGGCGGTGGCTGACGCCGAGCCGTGGTCCATGCCGGTTGTGGTGGTGCCGCTGCCGGATCCGCCGCCGCAGCCGGCCAACGTGATCGCTGCAGCAATGGCGGCGGTGGAAAGGGTCAGAAACTTCTTGGTCATGTCAATCAGGTCCTTCAAGCATTCAGTCGGCGGCAGGCGCCGGAAGTGGGGCTTGCGCGTTTCAGTCGGGCGCGCGGCAGTAACGCGGGGCATTCGCCCGCGATGGTGCTTGGGCCGGACGTTTCCGGCAGGGTCCTGTTTTACGTCCGGCTGATGGACAGCTGACACGGTGAAGGCGTTCCGGGGAGGTAGGCGTAGCCTCCGCTCACCGGTCCCGCCGGGCCGGCACGGACTACCGCCGTACCCAACGCAGAAGTACCCGGCGCCGGCGCGGTCAGGTTGCTCGTCTTGACCGAGGGGGTGCAGGCGACGGTCATCGCCTGTGTGCCGCTGCAGTCCCCGTCCGGGCACCCGGCCGCAGCCGAAATTTCCGGGCCCTCAACCGCGTGAGCATGGGGGCCCATGCCGTGCGCGGCCGCACCGGCAGTGTGCGAGTGCCCCTCGGATTCCGCGGCCGCCATCGCAACGGCCTGGCCGTGCATGAGGTGGTGGCCGCTCATGACATGCATGCCGAAGATCCCGGCAATCAGAGCCAGCACCAGGGAAAACATTCCGGCACGGAGCAGGAAGGCCGGGGCGCTGCGGGCTGCAGTCATGACGGTTCCTCCTTTCGTGCCGGACAGTGTGTTTTTAAGGCTACCGGGCCGCGGGCTTCCGGCAGGGATGGTTACGTCCGCCGGTTCAGCGGATCTGCGCCGGATTCAGTTTGACCCGGCGCAGCAGCTGGGCGTTAAGGGCGACGACGATCGTGGACACTGACATGAGCACGGCACCGGCCGCGGGGGAGAGTGTGACGCCGGCGAAGGCCAGCACCCCTGCCGCCAGCGGGACGGAGATGACGTTGTAGCCCGTGGCCCAGACCAGGTTCTGCCACATCTTCCGGTAGCTCGCGCGGGACAGGTCCACCATGGAAAGCACGGCCCGCGGATCGTTGCCGGCCAGCACCACGCCCGCCGATTCCATCGCGACGTCGGTTCCGGCACCGATGGCGATGCCCACCTCGGCCCGGGCCAGGGCAGGGGAGTCGTTGACGCCGTCCCCCACCATCGCCACCTTGAAGCCACGGCCCTGCAGTTCGCTGACCTTCTTGTCCTTGTCCGCCGGCAGGACCTCGGCGAAGACCTCATCGATGTTCAGTTCGGCCGCGACGGCCTGGGCGACCTGCCGGGCATCGCCGGTGATCATGGCCACCTTGATGCCTCGGTCCTGCAGGGCCGCGACGGCCTGCCGGGACTCAACGCGGACGGCGTCTTCGAGGCTGACCGCCCCCAGCACCCGGCCGTCGGACAGGACGTGGAGCACGGCGGCGCCGCGGTCCATCCAAGGCCCGGTGGCCGCGGCCAGCTCGGCGGGTTCCGTGACGGCGAGTTCCCGCAGCAGCGCCGGTCCGCCCACCTGCACCGTCCGGCCGTCGACGCTCGCGCCCACGCCCCGGCCCGTCATGGAGCTGAACCCGGTTGCCTGGGGAACGGAAAGGCCCTGCTCCCTGGCCGCCCGGACGATCGCACGCGCCACAGGGTGTTCGCTGTCCGCTTCCACGGCGGCGGCGAGGGCCAGCAGCTCGTCCCGGCTGACGCCGTCGGCCGCTGCTATTTCGCGTACCTCCGGCTCACCTTTGGTGAGCGTGCCGGTCTTGTCGAACAGGACGACGCCGACGGTGCGCATGCGCTCCAGGGCCATCCGGTTCTTGATCAGCACCCCGGCGCGGGCCGCCTGCTCGGTGGAGATGGCGATCACCAGCGGGATGGCCAGGCCCAGGGCGTGCGGGCAGGCGATCACCAGGACGGTGACCGTGCGGGTCACCGCTTCCGGGACGCTGCCCAGCAGGGTCCAGACGATAAAGGTGATGACGCCGGCGCCCGCGGCGAAGTAGAACAGGAACGCTGCCGCCCGGTCGGCGAGGGCCTGCGCCCTTGACGAGGAGGCCTGGGCCTCGGCCACGAGGCGCTGGATGCCCGCGAGTGCGGTGTCGTCCCCGACGGCGGTGATGCGGACCCTGACCGTATTGTCGGTGGCCACTGTTCCGGCGATCACGGCGTCGCCGGGGGATCGGGGGACGGTCTTGGACTCGCCGGTGATCATGGATTCGTCGAATTCGGCCTGCCCCTCGGCCACGGTGCCGTCCGCGGGCATCCGCGCGCCGGACCGGACCAGCACCAGGTCCCCGGCCCGGAGCTCGGAGACGCTGACGGTCTCGGTGCCGGCATCCGTGATGCGTTCGGCCTCGTCGGGGAGCAGTGCTGCGAGTGCGTCCAGGGCGCCCTGTGCCGATCCGAGGGCGCGCATCTCGATCCAGTGGCCCAGGAGCATGATGGCCACGAGCAGCGCCAGCTCCCACCAGAAGTCCAGGTCGAAGCCGCCGATGCCCAGGCTGGTCACCCACGAGGCAACGAATGCGACGCTGATTGCCATGCCGATCAGCAGCATCATGCCTGGACGGCGTGCCGTCAGCTCATTCAGGCCGCCCCGGAGGAACGGCTGGCCGCCGTAGAGGAAGATGACGGTGCCCAGGGCAGGAGGGATCCACGAGGATCCCGGGAACTCCGGCGGCATGTAGCCGAGCAGGTCCCCGAACATCGGGCTGAAATACACCACCGGAACGGACAGGGCCAGGGTCAGCCAGAACCGGTTCTTGAACATCGCGGTGCTGTGCCCGGCGTGCTGGCCGTGGGTGTGCACCACGTGATCGTCGTGGGCGTTGTGGCCCGCATGCGGGCCGTGTCCGGCGCCGGCAGGTGTGGCAGGCGCGGGGGTAGCTAATGCGGGGTGCTCCGCGTGCTCAGCGGTGGCTGTATGCGGGGCGGAATGTGAGGTGTGCTCTTCCATGTCAGTTCCATTCCATAAAGACGGATGGGTGCGCTGGGGTTGAACGGCTGTGACGGGGAGGTGGCCCCCTGGACATACCACTTCACTGACAACACCAGAAATATACCCCCGGGGGGTATATCGGTCAAGGCTTCCTGGGTCCCTGGTCTGTGAGGCGTTCGCGGACCCATGGTTGCCGGGCCTGGTCTGGTGTTGGAGTCAGTGGTGCATGGTTTCCTGGTCGCGGTGCGCGGCCGGCTCGATCTGGAAGGTGGAGTGTTCGACGGCGACTTCGAAGTGTTCGGCAACGCAGCGTTGCAGGTCGGCCAAGATGGTGGCGGCGTGCCCGTCCTTCATGCACGTGTCCTGCACTGTGACGTGGGCTGAGAGAACAGGCGTGCCGGAGGCCACGAGGGAGGCGTGAAGGTCGTGGACGTCAATGACGTGGGGCAGTGCGAGGATGTGCTCGCGGACCTCGCCCAGATCCAGGCCTGCGGGGGCGTTTTCCATCAGCACGTTGACCGTGTCGCGCAGCAGCTTCAGGGTGCGCGGAATGATCAGCGCGCCGATGAGCAGGGAGACGACGGCGTCGGCCCGGGTCCAGCCGGTGAGCGCAATGATGATGGCGGCCGCGATCACGGCGACCGATCCCAGTGCATCGTTCAGGACCTCGAGGAACGCGGCCTTCAGGTTGAAGTTGTGGTGCCGGCCGGACGCGAGGACAAGGAGCCCGACGGCGTTGCCCGCCAGGCCGATGATGCCGAACCACAGCATGGTGGACCCGCCGACCTCCGGTGGTTCTATGAGGCGCCGGATGCCTTCGACGATCACGAATCCGCCGACGCCGAGCAGTAGGGCCGCCTGCCCGGCGGCTGCGACGATTTCGGCGCGTTTGTAGCCCCAGGTGCGTTTCAGGGTGGCCGGTTTGAGGGCCAGCGATGCGGCGATCAGGGCGATGAGCAGCCCGGCCGCATCGGTGAACATGTGCCCGGCGTCGGCCAGCAGCGCCAGGCTCCCGGTCAGGAACGTGCCCACGATCTCCGCCACCATGACCGCGGCGGTGATCACGAAGACAATGATCAGTTTTCCGCGCTGGCTGGCGGCGTCCGCGCCGTGGCTGTGGTCGTGCCCGCTCACGGTGTCCGCTCCGGACGGTTGGCGGTCACCGGCAAGGCGAGCGGCTGCGGTGTAGGCTCCGCAGTGCAGTCCGCGCAGCACCCGCCGTCCGGTTCCGCGCTGTGAACTGGCTCGGAACCGAGTGCTGCCTCGTCAGCAAGGGAATCGGCGTTCGCAACCGCGTGCGGGACGGAGCAGGCGGCCGCGGCAAAGAGCCTGACGCGCCGGGCCCGTATGTCCCGCCGTGCCGGGGCGGGGGACAGGCGGAGCGTGCTCACGCCACACACGTCCCGTCGGGGGTGCAGCAGGCAGGGTCGACTGCCAGCACCACGCCGATCAGGTCCCGGATGGCATGGCCCAGCCGGTCGTCGGCGAGTTCGTACCGGGTCCGCCTGCCGTCGGGAACGGCCACCACCAGGCCGCAGCCGCGCAGGCAGGTCAGGTGGTTGGACATGCTCTGCCGCGACACCGTGAGGGCATCGGCAAGCTCGGACGGGTAGCCTGGGCCGCCTGCCAGGGCGAGCAGGATCCGGGCCCGGGTTGGGTCTGAGACCGCATATCCGAACCGGGCCAGCACGGGCGCATGCGTGAGGGTTTCCATGGCCCCAAAGTACATCGCTGCATGTATTCAGACAATTGTGTATCCGGGACTCGTTGACGCAGACATAGATGAGTGTGAATATTTACATGTGTCTATGTCTCTCGAACTGACCCCCGTTCAAACGGTGGCGTGCTGCTCGCCGCTGGCCCGGGAGCCGCTCTCCGCGTCCGAAGCGGAGGGCATCGCCCCGCTGCTGAAGGCGCTGGCCGATCCGGTACGGCTGCGGCTGATGTCCCTCGTCGCGTCCCACGAGGGCGGAGAAGCCTGCGTCTGCGATCTGAATGACGCGTTTGACCTGTCGCAGCCCACCATCAGCCACCACCTGAAGCTGCTGCATGACGTGGGGCTGCTCGAGCGCGAGAAGCGGGGCGTCTGGGTCTACTACCGGGCGCGCACCGAGGCGCTGGAAAACCTGGCTGCGCTGATCGGGGGACAGGCGAAGTGACCGTGCTGAAGAGACGGGCCGGTGCGGAGTTCGTCGGAACTGCGTTCCTGGTCATGGCCGTCGTCGGCTCCGGAGTCATGGCGTCCAGGCTTTCGCCGAACGACGTCGGCCTGCAGCTCCTGCAGAACAGCCTCGCCACGGGTGCCGCGCTGGTGGCGCTGATTGTGGCACTGCAGCCGGTCTCGGCATCGTTCAATCCGGTGGTGACCCTGCTGGAGCGTGCCCTGGGCATGATCGGCACGCGGGCTGCTCTCGCGCTGATCGCCGCGCAGTTCCTCGGCGGCCTGGCCGGGACGGTGCTGGCGAACCTGATGTTCGATCTTGACGCCGTAACCCTCTCGAGCCACGAGCGCACAGGGACCGGTCTCTGGCTGGGTGAGGTCATCGCTACCGCCGGGCTGCTGCTTGTCGTGTTCGGCACGGTCCGCTCCGGGCGGGCGGACCGGGTGGCGTTCGCCGTCGGCGGCTACATCACCGCGGCGTACTGGTTCACCAGCTCCACCAGCTTCGCCAACCCAGCGGTGACTGTCGCCCGCACCATTACCGACACGTTCGCCGGGATCGCGCCGGCCTCCGCACCAGGCTTCATCCTGGCCCAGCTCCTCGGCGGCGCCGCGGGGTTCGTCCTGGTCCGCCTTCTGTACCCGACACTTGCCCCAGCCCCAGCCCCAGCCACTGCCACATCCGCGGAAGCGGCCAACCGAAAGGTGCTCTCATGACCGCGAAGCCCTCTGTCCTTTTCGTCTGTGTCCACAATGCCGGCCGTTCCCAGATGGCTGCCGCGTTCCTCACCACGTTGTCGAAGGGCGCGATTGAGGTACGCTCGGCCGGGTCCCAGCCGGCGGACAAGGTGAATCCGTCCGCCGTCCAGGCCATGGCCGAGGTCGGCATCGACATGTCCGCCGAGATCCCGAAGGTCCTCACCACCGAGGCGGTGAAGGATTCCGACGTCGTCATCACCATGGGCTGCGGCGACGAGTGCCCGTACTTCCCGGGCAAGCGCTACGAGGACTGGGTCCTGGAAGACCCGGCGGGCAAGGGAGTCGACTCGGTACGGCCTATCCGGGACGAGATCAAGACGCGTGTGGAGGCGCTGATCGCCTCCCTGACTCCGGCTTCTGCATAAGCAAACCTGGCAGGGAAGGGGGTGACTCGCATGAACACCGGCTGCTGCGATGACAACTGCTGCGACGACGATCAGGACTGCTGCTAACCCGCCCGCCCCATATCCACCCTGCCCGCCCACCGGCGGGCAGGCCAACAGCCGGCCCCGCATCCGGGAGCCGGTACCGCACGAAACGAGGAACTGATGACCGGACCGGATTCGCTGCCCGTCGCCGTGATCGGCGCTGGCCCGGTGGGGCTCGCTGCCGCGGCGCACCTGCTTGAACGGGGCCTGGACCCCCTCATCCTGGAGGCAGGGCCTGCTGCCGGCGCCGCCATCGAACAGTGGCGCCACATCCGTCTGTTCTCCCCGTGGCGGTACAACCTCGACGTCGCGGCCGTCCGCCTCCTCGAAACCTCCGGCTGGGAAGCGCCCCGCCTCACGGCCCTCCCGTACGGCGGGGAGCTCATCGACAACTACCTCATGCCGCTCGCCGCGCTTCCGGCGATCGCCTCCCGGCTGCAGACCGGGGCCAGGGTCGTCGCTGTCACCCGGCAGGGCCTGGACAAGACCCACGTCCGGGACCGGGACACCGCACCCTTCACCGTCCGTGTCGAACACCAGGACGGTGGAACCCGCGACCACACCGTGGCGGCGGTCATCGACGCCTCCGGCACCTGGTCCACCCGCAACCCACTGGGCACGTCCGGGCTGCCCGCCATCGGCGAAGACGCTGCGGCAGGCCGAATATCCACACCCCTTCCCGACGTTATTGGCCGCGACCGCGAGGAGTTTGCCGGGCGCCGTGTCCTCGTCGTCGGCGCCGGACACTCGGCCGCCAACACGCTCATCAGCCTGGCGGCCCTCGCCCGGGAGGAACCGGGCACCAGAATCCTGTGGGCGGTCCGGGGCGCCTCGGCCGCGAAGGTGTATGGCGGCGGGGACGGCGACGGGCTTCCCGCCCGCGGCCAGCTCGGTGCCCGGCTCCGCCGTCTCGTTGAAGCGGGCACCATCGAGCTGCACACCGGTTTCGGGATCAGCTCCCTTACGTCCTTGAATTCCCATGTCACCGTCGGAGCCGTGGACGGCCGCACCCTGGACGCCGACATAGTGGTGCCCTGCACGGGATTCCGGCCAGACCTGGACATCCTGAGTGAAGTCCGGCTCAGCCTGGACCCCGCCGTCGAGGCGCCCGTGAAGCTGGGACCGCTGATCGATCCAGAGTTCCATTCCTGCGGCACCGTGCCCCCACACGGCGCCAAACTCCTCGCACACCCGGAAAAGGACTTCTACATCGTGGGTATGAAGTCCTACGGCAGGGCGCCCACTTTCCTGCTGGCCACCGGCTACGAACAGGTCCGCTCAGTTGCCGCTGCTCTGGCCGGCGACCGCGAAGGCGCCGACACCGTCAAGCTTGAGCTCCCCGAAACCGGCGTCTGCTCCACCAACGCAGGTACCAGCTGCGACGCCCCGGAGCCCGTGCTCGTCGGGTTTCCCACGGGGCTGGCCCACGGCCGCTCGGCCGGGAACTGACCCGCCCCGGCCACCAAAACGGTCACCAGCCAAACCCCTGGCCGCATCACCGCTACAACGAACAAGGAATAATTGCGCACATGACAGACTCCACGCCCACACCCGAATCCGCCGAAAAGAAGCCCTCCGTCCTGTTTGTCTGCAGCAAGAACGGCGGCAAGTCCCAGCTCGCGGCCGGGCTCATGCGGCAGCTCGCGGCCGGCAGCGTCGACGTGTACTCGGCCGGCACCAAGCCCGGCAAGGAGCTGAACCCGCTCGCGGTGGAGTCCCTGACCGAACTGGACATCGACGTCACCGGCGAACACCCCAAGCCGGTCTCCGATGACGTTATCGACGGCGTGGATGTCGTCGTCGTCCTCGGCACCGAAGCCAGGATCGAGCCCCGCGACGGCACCCGGTTTGAACTCTGGGTACCGGACGAACCCTCTGAACGCGGCATCGACGGCATGGAACGCATGCGCCTCGTCCGCGACGACATCAAAAACCGCGTCCAGGCGCTGGTAGGTGAGCTCCAGGCCGGCCGGTAGCCGCCTTCGTTCATTACGTAGCGGTTGCGGCGGTCCTCAGCCGTCCACTCAGCGCGGCGGCTGAATGTCCGACGGCGGCCGGTCGCCCGCCGTCGGGAAACTCTGCGACGGCAGGTGGTTCGGCGGGTATCCGGCTGGCGCCGGATACCCGCCCGACGGCGGAAGGTCCGCTCCGGGCAGGCCGGACCGGAACGGGCCGGCAGTGAGCGCGCCGAGTTGGATGGCGCCCATCTGCAAGGCACCGGCCACCACGATGAGGAAGATGCCCATCGCCAGCACGGGCCAGTCGACGGGGAGGAACGGGATGGTCAGGGTTTCCCGGACGTCCGACTGCTCCGGACCGGGCAGGCCCAGCTCCTGGGCGGAGGTGACCGTGGCGACGGCTTCCAGGATTCCGGGGAGCACCCCGGCCAGGGAAAGGGCGACGCCGGCCCCGGCCACGGCGTGCATGCCGAACTTCGCAAGGGGCCGGTAGCGGAGCTGCTGCCGGCAGAGGAGCGCCATCAGCAGGCAGACGGCCACCACCGGCAGGTGCCGCAACAGCGCGGCGCAGGTCAGCATCAGCCGGGCCGGAAGCGGGAGGTAGCTGACGGTCAGGGACGCGGTTTCGTATTGGCCGGCCAGGACGCCGGGATTGTCCTCTCCGATTTCCGGAAAGAAGCTGTTCAGCAGGGAGACGGAGAGGACGGGATCGCCCACCCAGATGCCGTAGATCTGCACGCCGGCCAGGCACCACGCAACAACTGCAGCGGTCAGGGCGACCCACACAATGACGTGCAGGGTCCCGCGTTCGGCACCGGATAGCCTGCCGGTCGCCGTCAGTCCGGCCATGAATGTCCCCCGAGAGTCCCGTAGCGTGCGCGGTCGCGCGCCTGTCCACGGGAAGCATATCCGGTAGGCGTCTTAAAAGGTCGACGGCGGGGCGGCGCCTGCTTTTGGGTGCACGGCAGCGCAACCACCGCGAATGAGGTGGCCGCTGCTCTATCCCCGGACCCCCGCAGGCCATAGGCTCCGAGCATGTCATCAGTCATCGTTTGCAGCGGCCCCCACGACGGCCACGTTTCGCCCATGCTCGGAGTCGCTCGCCGTCTGATTGACCGCGGTCACCGGGTGCGGTTCCTCACCGGCCCCGGCTACGAGGGCGCGGCGAAGGCCATCGGTGCAGAGTTCCTGCCACTGGGGCCGGGCGCCGAGTACTCGGCCGAACCCAGCTCGGCCACCGGCGTGCAGGCTATCCGCGAGGGCATCCGCGGATTGGTGATCGAGCCGGCCCGAGGCCAGTTCCTGCCGCTCGAGGCCGCGATCGCCGCCGAACACACGGACGCGGTCCTGGCGGAGGTCACCTTCATGGGTGCCGCCACGCTGTCCCGGCTTCCCCGCAGCCAGCGCCCAGCCGTCATCGCCTGCGGAATCCTCCCGTTGACGCTGTCCAGCCCGGACTGCGCCCCCTACGGCTCGGGCCTGGCACCGGGCAAGGGAAAGGCAGCCCGCCTGCGGAACCGCGTGCTGAACTGGATGGTAGAGGATGTGGTGCTGAAGGACAGCCAGCAGCAGGTGGACAGCCTCACCCGCGAACTCGTGGGCGTGGGGCTGGACGGGCTGTTCATCCTGGACTGGGCCCGCCGCGCCGAACTCATCGCCCAGTTCACCGTGCAGGAGTTCGAGTACCCGCGCTCGGACGCACCGGACAACCTGCGCTTCTTCGGGCCGATGTCCCGGCACGCCGCGTCCGCCTCCGTGACGCCGAAACCGGAATGGTGGGACGAACTGGACGGTTCGCGCCCGGTGGTCTACGTGACGCAGGGGACCGTCTCCAACGAGGACTTCACCGCCCTGGTGGGCCCCACGCTCGAAGGGCTCGCGGAGGAGGACGTCACCGTCGTCGTCAGCACCGGGCGCCGCCCGCTGTCTGCCCTTCCGCCGCTCCCGGCCAATGCCCGCGCCGCCGAATTCCTCCCGGACGCCGAGCTCCTGCCGAAGGTCGCCGCCTACGTCACCAACGGCGGCTACGGCGGCCTCCACTACGCGATGGAAAACGGTGTGCCCATCGTGGCCGCGGGGGATACCGAGGACAAACCGGAGGGCGCCGCCCGGGTGGCCTGGGCCGGCGTCGGAATCAATCTCAAAACGGGACGGCCCAAGCCAAACGCCGTCCGCAGCGCTGTGCGGAAGGTGCTGAGCGACGGCAGGTACCGGGCAGGGAGCCGGCGGATCGGCGCGGCGATCGCCGCGTCCCCCGGCGTGGACGGTCTCATCGACGCGATGGAAGCGATGCTGCGGAAGGAGTGAACGGCATGGACAACGCAGGGGACGGCAGCCAGGCGCTGAGGCACCTCCAGCATCCGCGATTCGCCCGCGCCTACGCGCGTGCGGTGGGGCGGATGAACAGCCGCGGCGCCACCGAACACCGGCGCCGCATGTTGGCCGGCCTGTCCGGGAAGGTCATCGAGATCGGCGCGGGCGACGGATCGGCCTTCGCGCTCTACCCTCCGGCGGTCACCCGTGTCCTGGCCCTGGAACCCGATGACTACCTCAGAAGCCTCGCCCTGAACCGCGCCGCCACCTCCGCCGTGCCGGTGACCGTGAGGGCTGCCGCAGCCGAGCACATCCCGGCCGACGACGGCAGTGCGGATGCCGTCGTCGCCAGCCTCGTGCTCTGCAGCGTCGCGGACCAGGCTGCCGCGCTCGCGGAAATCCGGCGCGTCCTGCGCCCGGGCGGGACCCTTGCCTACTACGAGCACGTCCGTTCTGAACGCCCCGTGCTGGCCGCGGTCGAGGACCTGCTCACGCCGGCATGGCAGCGGCTGGCCGGCGGCTGCCATCCCAACCGGGACACCCTCGGCGCCATCACCGCGGCAGGGTTCACCATCCATGACAACCAGAGGTTCGGCTTTGCGGTCCAGTCATTGACCCCGCCCGTGGCGCACATCCTGGGCCACGCCACCCGGTGATTGGGCCTGCCGGGCCAAGTTTCACCACGTTCACCTGTTTCACCGGCTTTCACCGCGGCGGCGGTCACCACCGCCGCCGCAGCGCGCGTCACCGGTCAGGCGTCAGGACCCGGGGTGAAGTAGTTGTACGCGTCGTGGTACGTAATTTTCGGCTGCTCCGGTATCCCGGCCTCTGCGCTGTAGGGGCCGATCTGGTCCCGCGCGAAGGCCTCGTACTGCTCGCGGGACTGCCAGAGGTCCGTGACGAGCAGTCCGTCGTCCGTTGCCGCCACCCAGTGCCCCAGTGCGCCGGCCGGACCGGGGCCGCCCTTGGTCAGGTTCATTTTTTCGATGACCTGGTCGTATTGCGCCAGCGTGGCGCCCTTGAACTCCATAATGACCGCGACTGCCATCTCCTGCTCCCTACACCTCGTTGTGCAACGGCCCGCATCTGAACCGATACGGCTGGTTGTACGCCGAGGAGGCAGGCCCGTCAAGGAGCCGCCGGAAGCGGGTCAGGCCAGGTTTTCCTTCAGCAGCGCGCGGTGTTCGACGGCGGCGGCCTGGTGGAGCTTGCGGCCCGCCGCCGTGAGTTTGAGGTACAGCGAGCGGCGGTCGTCGGCACAGGATTCGCGGGTCAGCAGCCCGGCCTTTTCCAGCCGGTCCACCACCTTGGAGACGGCGCTCTGGCTCATGGGGGTGCGTTCGCCGAGTTCCTTCATCCGGCACGATGACTTGCTGTTCTCCGCCACCAGGTCCAGGATCTCGAACTCGTTCAGTCCGATGTCGAATTTGGCTTCCAACGCCCGGTCGAGGGCGCACGAAGTGCGGAAGTACGCGTCCTGGATGCTGCGCCATTGCTCAACCAGCAGGCGGTCCGTCGTCGAAGCCATGCCCCGATTTTACCCGACAGACGAACTGAAGTCCACGTCATAATATTCCGCGTCATATTCCTTGTCATTGGATGACGCGTCATATAGATTTTCAGGCATGACATCACCCACCACCCTCGAACGATCTGCCGGCCCCATCGCCACGGCCGTCCGCTGGACCCGCGCCCAGTGGCTCCTGCTCATGGTTGTCTGCACCGTCCTGGCCCTCGACGGGCTGGACGTGTCCATGGTGGGCGTGGCCCTGCCGTCCATCGGGCACGAACTGAACCTCGGCACGGACGCCCTGCAGTGGATTGTCTCCGCCTACGTCCTCGGCTACGGCAGCCTCCTGCTGCTGGGCGGCCGGCTCGCCGACCTCCTCGGCCGCCGCCGCATCTTCCTCATCGCCCTCTCGGTCTTCGCGGCCGCGTCCCTGGTGGGCGGACTCGTGGACGACCCCGCCATCCTCATCGCCAGCCGGTTCGTGAAGGGCCTGGCCGCCGCCTTCACCGCGCCCACGGGCTTCTCCATCATCACCACCAACTTCGCCGAGGGCCGCGAGCGCAACAAGGCCCTCTCCATCTTCACCACGTTCGGTGCCAGCGGCTTCTCGCTGGGGCTCGTCGTCGGCGGCCTCATGACCAGCCTCAGCTGGCGCTGGACCTTCCTGGTCTCCGTGCCGATCGCCGTCGCGGTGGTCATCCTGGGCACCCGCTTCATCCCGCGGGACACGCCCGACGCCACGGACAGCGGGCACGACATCTGGGGCGCCGTCACCCTGGCGCTGGGCATGCTGGGGCTCGTCTACACGCTGGTGTCCGCGCCGGAACAAGGGTGGGGATCTGTGGCAACAATCGCCGGATTCATCATCTCTGCCGCGGTGCTGGCAGCCTTCGCCGTCATCGAAAACAAGGTCAGGCACCCGCTCATCCGCTTCGGCATCCTGCGCGAGGGCTGGGTGGCGCGGGCCAACCTCAGCGCGGTGGGGCTGTTCGGCTCCTACCTCAGCTTCCAGTTCATCGTGACGCTGTTCCTGCAGTCCGCCCTGGGCTGGAGTCCGCTCGCGATGGCCCTGGCCCTGCTGCCCACCGGCCTGATCGTGGCCACCAGTGCGCCGTTCGCCGACCGCCTGATCAACGTGTTCGGCGCCACCCGGCTGATCCTGGCCGGACTGGTCTCCATGGGCCTCGGCTACGTCCTGTTCCTCCGGGTGGGCACCACGCCCAACTACGCCCTGGACATCCTGCCCTCGATCATCCTGCTGGGCATCGGCTTCGCCCTGGCCTTCCCGTCCATCAACGTCCAGGCCACCGCCGGGATCAAGGATTCGGAGCAGGGCCTGGCCGCGGGCCTCATTCAGACCAGCACCCAGGTGGGGGCCGCCCTGGTCCTGGCCGTCACCACCGCCATGGTCAGCGGGCATTCCGACGGCGGCGCCGTCCCCAGTGCCGCCGCCATGCTTGAGCAGTACCGGCCGGGGCTGGTGCTGAGTGCCGCCGTCGCCATCGCCGCGCTGCTGGTCGCGGCTCTGCCGGCCCGACGGCGGGCAGTCGCCCTGGCTGCCTAGGTCACCGAAGCCCAGGTCACCGAGGCCCAGGTCACCGAAGCGCGGCCGGACCGAGTGTGAACTGGGTCCGGCCGCGCCGGCGGTGCCGCCGAAATGTCCATTAAACGAAGCAACCCCCATGTGCCGCAGCCAGGTCCGGGGGTCCAGCCGACTGTCTCCCATGGATCCGGCCGTGACCGGGGCAGAGGGCCCGCTGTTGCTTCGTCCTCCAGTCTAGTTCGCCTGTCGGACAGGGGCAGAGTCCTCATCCCCAGCTGGTGGCCTGGGGCAACTTCACAGGGAAATCCGAGGTTTCTCCAAGGCCTGGCTCTCAGTGTTGGTCATGTCCCGGCGGGGCGGCCCGCCTAACCGAACCCCGGGACGGCCGGACCCGGCAGCACTACCGGATAGCCGCCGGGGTCCGGCCACCGAAGCCGCCGCAGTCCTGCGACGGGCCCAAGGCGGCTGCCCCATGGCCCCGCCGGCTCCTGCAGGCGCCGCGGCCGATCTATTACAATCCCGTATCCGCAGGATGGGAACAGGGCCTTTCAGGGAACCCGCAGGGTTTGCACAGGATCACCCTGAGACACCACCGCGGCGGATCTTTGGACCCTAGCCTTGAAATGTGCCCAGAACACCCGCCACCGCTGCCCCTGAGGAACCCGCCCCCGTGGTGTGGGTCGACGCGGACGTGCTGCGGGACCTCGAGGAGCAGCTCGCCGGCCCCTCGATTGTCCAGCGGTTCGTCCATGACTACGTATCGCTGTGGCAGCGGCGCCATGAGACTCTTGCTGCCGCCATCGAACGGCAGGACGCCGAGGCCGCGCTGGATGCGGCCATCAGCTTGAAGGTCTCGTCGTCCATGGTCGGCGGCACTTCCTTGGCACGCCTCGCGCAGAAGCTGCAGGAAACCATCCAGGCAGGAAACTTTCCAGCTGGCGAGGAACTGCTGTCCGCCGTCGGCGTCTGCGGGCGCGCAACAGTCAACGAGCTTGTCGCTGGCTACGCGAAACCGCGGGCGAGATCAGCTACACCGCATGGTGAACGGGGCCAGCGGTTCCGGCGGCAAGCATCGCCTCGATCCGGGTCCGCAGCTCCCTGGGGTGGAAGGGCTTTGTGACGTACTCGTCCGCCCCGCAGCGCAGCGCTTCGTCGATGTCCGCTTCGTCGGCGCGGCCCGTGAGCATCACGGTCCGGGCGGCGCTGAAGGGCCGGATGCGCCGCAGGACTTCGAAGCCGTTGATATCCGGGAGGCCGACGTCGACAGTCACAACGCGGGGAAGCCTGTGGCGCACGAGGTCCACCCCCTCGAGCCCGCTGGCCGCGGTGAATACGGCAAATCCCGTCCGTTCCAGGACTGCGCGCAGAAGATTGCGCATGTCGGCGTCGTCCTCAATGACGACCGCCACTCCCAAGCCGGTCATGGTCAAACTCCACGTCTGGCGGGTCCTTGAGCCGGCCCAGCACCGGCTCCAAGTTCACCGCCCACATCACACGGTACAAGCCCGCGGGCCGTTTTTCAGCATTAAATTTGTTGGTTCAAATGCGCTGCCGTGACGCGGTCACGACAGCACCAGCCACACGCCCAGCGCGCCGAGGGCCACGCAGGCTCCGGCGGTCCAGAAAACGGCAGCGATGTCCGGTGACAGACGCCCTGCCCGGATCCCCTCAACGCTGCGCCGGTAGCGCCGGCGCTGCGTGAGGTAGATGCCTGTCCCGGCAGCCACGGTCAGGCCGAACATCGCCAGCACGAACGGTCCCTGGTCCGGCAGCCAGCGCAGGCACACCGCGCTCGCGGCGATCAGCGTCAAGACGGTCCGGCCCCACGCCAAGGCGGTGCGCTCGGGCTGCAGCCCGGGGTCGCCGTCGAGCGGTCCAATGGCCGGCTGCGGTCCGTTGCCTTGGCGGGGGCCGTCGCCGGGCGGGGGAGCGGTGGCCGGGTTGTCGGGCATGGTTCAGGCCAGGACGACGACGGCGATCACCACCGCCGCCGCGACGGCGCAGCCGGCGGCGAGCAGCGGACCGATCAGCGGCAGGGGCAGCGGCCGGTTGGAGCGCAGGCTGGCCTCAACCCGCAGCCAGCGGATGGCGGAGCCCGCGCTCAGCAGCATCCCCAGCAGCAGGAGCAGGACTGACAGCCCGCGGCGGATGGGCTCCGGGAAGACGTCGGTGGTGAACGCCTCCACTGCGATGCCGCCGGCGAGCAGCGCCAGGGAGGTGCGGATCCAGGCCAGGAACGTCCGTTCGTTGGCGAGCGTGAACCGCGGATCAGGCTCGGTGCCGCCGGGAAGGAGTCTTTCGGCGAACCTGCTTCGGCGGGAGTCGGGGCCGGGCGGGGGAGTGGGGGTGGACGGCACGGTCACAGTCTAGCCAGTGCCGTTGTTAACAGGTCTGTGAAATTCTTGTCACAGAGGGGTCAAGTCGGCTCACCTGCGCTTATGATGCATCCGGAGGCAGGTAGTCCAGCCAGCGGCCAGCTGCCCGGAGCCTGAGGAGTGCCCATTGGACAACACCCGGTTCCCTGATGATGACAATTTGACCGACGGCGACGCGCCCGGCTCCGATATCCCGCTGATGCGCGAGCAGGCCTACGAGATCATCGATGCGGTCCTGTCCGGCACGGATCCGGAAGGGGCCGAAGTCCGGGAGCGGCTGCGCGAGCACGTGGCGGCGCACCCCGGAAATCCGGAAGCGGCGCTGCATGAGCATCTGGTCTTCACCCGCTCCCTCGCACGGCAGGCCGGCGATCGGCCCAATCCCGGCAAGCAGGATGTGCACCGGCACCCGACTGAGGGGCAGATCAGCGTCCCCGGTCACGGCCAGGCGGCCATCGAGGCGGTCCTGCATGGCGGCATGCTTGTCACGGCGTTCCAGCCGATCCACGATCTGCGCCGCGGCGGTGTCATCGGCGCCGAAGCACTGACGCGTTTCCTGTGGGAGCCGGACGGCGACGGTGCGGGCTCGTGGTTCAAGAACGCCGCCGCCGTCGGCCTGGGCGCGGACCTGGAGTTCTCAGCCCTGCAGGCGGCGGTGGCCGCGGCGCAGGATCTGCCGCCCCAGCTGGTGGTGGCACTGAACCTCTCGCCGGCCGTGTGCCTGGATCCCCGGCTGCCGGGATTCCTGGAGCACGTGCCCCTGGAATCCTCCCGGATCATGCTGGAACTCACCGAACCGCTCAACCCCGAGCAGCTGAGTCCGCTGCTGGAGGTGCTGACGCCACTGCGCAGTGCCGGCATGGGGCTGGCCGTCGACGAGGCCGGGACGGACGCCGCCTCCATGCGCCACATCCGGTCCCTCCGGCCGGACGTCATCAAGATCGGCCGCGGCCTGGTCACAGGGATCGACGCCGATCCGAGCCGTCAGTACCTGGTGGCCGACCTCGTCGAGTTCGGACGGCAGACCGGTACCGCGCTGGCCGCCGTCGGAATTGAAACCGCCGCTGAACGTGCGGTCCTGACCCGGCTGGCCGTGGCCGCCGGCCAGGGCCATTTCCTGGGGCAGCCCACGGTCAATGTGAAGGAATGGGCCACCTGGTCCGGCCCCGCCTCGGCCATCCAGGGCCGGCACGGGCGGCACACGGCAGGGCGGCCCCAGCCGGACGGCCGCTGACGGCGCCAGGTGGCCCGCGAGGGCAGGCAGGCACTGCCATGCCTGCAGGTGCCGTATGTCAGAACATGCCCTCTTCCCGAAGGAACCGCAAGTTTTCCCTAGGCTGCTCCGTGCAACATCGAGCACTGTCTGAAATCGCAATTGGGGGCGACATGGACCTGTGTTTCTCATCCGATTCCGGCCTCCAATACACAGGAGGTCGGCAATGGCGGTACTGGATGTCCACGTCAACGACGGGTTCGTTCCGATGGTTGATGGGTCGCTGGTTTACCACCGTGGTTTCGGAGACCGGCGCACCGCGGTCAACGATCCCGCACCCGCGCTGGCGATGACGCCGCGGGTCATCACCGCCAACGGGCGGGTGGTGACCAGCCGGACCTACCCACTAGGCGCGGCGCTGCCCCCGCACGGGAGACCGACACCGCTGCGGCCGGACTCTGCTTTCACACGGCAGTTCCTTGCCCGGCGGGGCTACTGGGCCAGCTTCTTTCCGCCGCGGACCCTGATCGCCGAGACGGGGAGCACCATCG
Source organism: Arthrobacter globiformis (assembly GCF_046536215.2). Taxonomy (GTDB): domain Bacteria; phylum Actinomycetota; class Actinomycetes; order Actinomycetales; family Micrococcaceae; genus Arthrobacter; species Arthrobacter globiformis_E. The sequence goes on from NZ_CM143421.1 coordinate 4,169,049, forward strand.
AAATCACGGTGCACAACAACCTGGCGCAGCCGCACGAGATCCGGTTCCACCGTGCCGGACCTGGCGGCGCCGACATCGGCTCCGGCCCGGTGGCGCCGGGAAAAGCGAAACTGCTGCGCTTTCCTGCGCCCTTGCCCGGGACGTACGTATATACAGATCCCGGCAACCAGCCGGTAGAACGCGTCCTGGGCCTGTATGGAGCGCTGGTGGTGATCGATCCACGCAACGCATGGCGGCTGGCCCCGGGCGCGGCTGAATTCGAACGCCAGTGGCTATGGCTGTGCCACGACGTTGACTCCAACTGGGCCCGCATCGCTTCAAGAGGACAGACCGTCGACCCGCTGGCCATCCCCGCGGTGCCGAATTACTTCACCATCAACGGGTTTTCGGGCTTTCAGTCGCTGGCCGTCACCGCCGACCTGGAGTTCAATGACCGGCGGCATCAGGACACGCTGCCGTCGGGCCATCCGCGCGAAACCGACGTGCGCAACTTCAGCGCCTCACCGTCGGCCGGGGCCGTCCGTACAGGTCACCTGATGCGGATGCTAAACGCCGGCGTCGTGGACCACCAGTTGCATTACCACGGCAACCACGTGTGGACGGTGCGGGCGAACGGCATCGACTTTCCACGGTCTAACGGCCGGGTCTCGCCGCAGGGCGATGTGCAGCTCCAACAGTGGGAGGACACCGTCCAGCTGCAACCGCTGGAACGGAAAGAGGCGATCCTTCCAGTCCGGCGGCCGCCGGACACGGTTGACCAGGTATGGAACTCCAGGAACGAGGACTGGACCTACCCCATGCATTGCCACGCCGAACCGTCCCAGACCGCCCGCGGCGGCTTGTATCCGGGCGGCCTCGTGGCGGACTGGGTGCTGGCCGGCCAGCCGGTCCCCAGCGAAGGCACCCCGCCGACGGCTGCGGACCCGCACCACACCTTCCGGAGCCAGGTGGACTTCTCGTCGGACCAGCCCCACGAGGGCAGCCCGAAAACAGAGTTCCCGCTCAGGCCGGACGTCTTCCTTGAGATGGATTTCTTCAACAGGAAGTTCGTGTTTCCGGACCGCTCCGAACACGAGATGTGGACCTTCGAAGGCAACAAGTTTGGCCGGCAGATCCCCGGGACCACGGTGCGGATGCAGGAGGGGCAGCTGTTTCAGGCCACCCTTAAGCCGAACAAGAGGGTCCACACCATCCACTGGCACGGCATCGAGCCGGATCCGCGGAACGACGGCGTGGGGCACACGTCCTTCGAGGTTTCAGGGCACTACACGTACCAGTGGAGGACGGATGTGGCCGAACGGGGCAACCCCAACCGCGGTGCCGCGGGGACCTACTTCTACCACTGCCATGTCAACACCCCGCTGCACGTGCAGATGGGCATGTTCGGCCCGCTCGTCGTCGATCCCCGGCCCAACCCTGCGTTACCCGCGCCGGCCGGGACCCGCCGTCACTCGTTTGAGGGGCCGCTTTATGACGTGGCCACGGAAACCCTGATCGCACCGTACTCCCTTGATCCCCGGTGGCATGAACTGAACCACGCCGCGGGACTTAATGGTGAGGATGTGGGACTAAACCGCTTCGAGCCCCGGCATTTCTTTCTCATCGGCGGCAACATCCCTAACCGGCCGAGGGGTGATGACAGGGTCTGGGCCATCTCCCAGATGCGGGCCAACGTTGTCCGGAATGGCAGATATCCCACGCTGGTGCGCATGTTGAACGTGGACTACTTCCCCACAGTCACAACCATCACGGACGCCGCAGGCAGACCGGCCAGGATCGCCGAGCTGATTGCCCACGACGGCCGGCCCTTCTGGAACACGCCGAACCCCGCGGGTCCTGCGGTGCAGCCGTCGATGGCCGGGCAGCCGCTGCTGACCAACATCATCAAGTCAGGTGCCGCGGAGAAGTTCGACTTCCTGCTGCATCCTCCGGCCCCGGGGAAATACACCATCAGCATCCGGTTCCTGCACTGGATCACGTCCGCGGTACTCGCCACCCGCACCGTCACAGTCACCGCCGCCTAACCGGGACCAGTGCCGGCTGACCGGGCCAGGCTTGCCCCTAAGGGCAGGCCTGGCGGAGGTTCCTATTTCGGTGCTGGCCGCGTCCCTGCGTCCCTGCTCGACCCGGACGTTGGAACGAAGGTCCAGCCGAACGAACCGTCGTCCCGGAGGGTCATCCGAAGGAAACCGTGCGTGTCGCTGAACCGCTTCACGATATACGGCGGACTGCTGGTGAACGACCGGAGCCCCATGCCTCCGGTGGAGACCTGGAATGCTGTGATCCCGTCACCCACGCACTGGTCGGCGTTGTTCACCGGACATGAGCGTTCGTAGTTGTGCTGTGACCCGGACAGGGTGAACCGCACCCGGTGCTTCCACATCACGTCGATCCACGGTTTGAGCTCGGCGGACCGGCTGTGTCCGCCGGTGTCCGACGTGAAGTAGGGGTCGTGGTGCGCCACCGCCAGGTGCTTGCCTGCCGCCCTGGCGGCGGCGAGGTCCTTGTCCAGCCAGGCCGTTATGGCCTGGGCCTGTGCCGGGTTGTACCGCCATTGCGCGGACGACAGGAACGCGATGTGCCACTTCCCGAAGTCCTTCGAGTAGGGTGTCCCGTTCCCGATTAGCCCGCGCTGCTGGTTGATCGCAGCCTTCGCGGGGGCACCCGGGCACTGGCCGTTCATAAAGTTGTCGAGGTCTTCGTTCCGTCCGGGTTGCCAGTCATGGTTGGGTGCGGACACCCAGTACAACTTGGATTTCGTGCCGCCCCAAAGCCGCGTCCAGTACTTCACGTAGTCATTGCAGTACGCGGTGTCGTACTGGAAATCCCCGAGCCCCAGGAATGCGTCAATCTGGTTGGTGCGCACCAGCGCGGAAATGACCGTGCCGTTGCGGCCGGAGGGGCTGTCCAATGCCCAGTTGTTCGGGCCGTTCATGTCACCGACGGCCGCGATCCTCACGCCGCCCGCCCGGGCTGCGGTCTCGGCGGGTGAAGGGAGGGGTGCGGTCTCGGCGGGTGCCGGCAGGGTTGGCGCCGCGGCCGTCGTCGTTGGTTGCGGGTCCTCCCCGGCGGGGCTCCCGCCGCCGGCAGCGAGGGCGACGGCCCAGAGGCCGGCGGCGCCCAGGAGGACCGCGGACGCTCCAGCCACAACACGTTTGCGGCGCATGGGGTGCGAGCCTCCCTTCGCGGGGGGTGCCGTGTCCTGCTTCGGGACGATTGGGGGGCCGGCGGCCATCGCCGGCCCATCCAATCGTCAGTCCCCGTCCTTGGAATAATCATGAGGCATGGGGGGGCTCCCGCGTCAGGGCAGAGTTCCGGGGATCAGCCCTGCTGCGCCGCCCATTCCTCGACCCGGCGGTTGCTTTCCTCCTCGGAGAGGTCTTCCACGCGGGTCATGATGGACCAGCGGACGCCGAAGGGGTCCCTGATGCTGGCGTACCGGTCGCCGGAGACGAACGTGGTCAGGGGCTCCCGGAGCGTGGCGCCTGCCTGTTCGGCACGCTGCACCAGGGCGTCCGCGTCCGCGCAGTAGAGGCCCAGGGAGTAGCAGTCGTTTTCACCCTCCGGCGCCGGAACCAGGTGGTAGTCGGGGTTGGGTTCGCCGAGCTGGAGGTGGCCGTTGCCGAAGTCGAGTTCCGCGTGGACCACCACCCCGCGCATCTCTGTGGAACCGACCACGCGGGCGCCGAACACGTCCTTGTAGAAGGCGATGGCTTCCCGTGCGCTGGTCACGGCGAGGAACGGCGTGAGGCTCGTCAGGCCGTTCGGAATCCCGTGGGTGGTGTGCTCTCCGTGGGCGGCCGTGGTGGATTCGGTGCTTGTAGTATCTGTCATGTCTATGACGCTACGTGCCCCGCCAGCGGCGGCGCTTGGAGATTCGCGACAGTGTGAGGGGACCGATGGAGAGTTCGTTCAAGGGGATCCTGTACCCGGCCCGGCTTCCCACTTTCCACCGCCTTCCGGCGCCGGCGTCCGTGGCGGACCTGGTCCAGTGGTTCTGGATTCCCGAGTGGGACATCGAGCCCGGCCGCACGTCCCGCCAGCACCTGATCGCGTACCCCGGGTCCAACCTCGTGGTGCAGCTTCATGGCGTGGTCTTCTCCGGCCCCACCACCCGGGCCGCCCACCAGGACCTGGCCGGACGGGGCTGGGCGGTCGGTGCGCTGCTGCGCCCGGCGGCCGTGCCGCTGTTCACCGACGATCCGTCGAGCCTGCAGGACACCGAGGTGGCCGTGGCCGCTGACGGGCTCCACCGTTCCGTCGCGGAGGCCATGAACACGTACGACGGCGGTACCCGCCGTGAGCGGGCAGTGGATGCCTTTGCCGGGTGGCTGGCTTGTTTTGCGGAGCCTGAGGTGTCCGAGGAGGCGCTGCTGGCCAACCGGCTGATGGACGTGATCGGTTCGGACGCATCGGTAATCAGGGTGGAGGACGCGGCGTCTGAATTGGCGGTTTCGCAACGGACCCTGCAGCGGGTGGCCAGGAAATACATCGGCCTCAGCCCTGCCGCGCTGATCCGCCGTCGACGGCTTCAGGATGCTGCCGAGCGGACCCGGCAGGATCCGTCGGCGGATCTGGCAGCGATAGCTGCCGAGCTGGGATACGCCGACCACGCCCACCTGACGAATGACTTCCAGAAGTACCTCGGTTTCACGCCGAGTACGTACCGGCGGGCGGTGGCCGGGGATGGATCCTAGAATGGACGCCGTGAGTTCCCCGGATGCCGCTGAAAACCGCAAGCCCGTAACACGGCTGGGCCGCGCCGTGCAGATGGTGCTGGTCCTTGTCATGGTCCTGGCGGGGCCGGTGATGATTGGTGTCGGTTCCCGGATGGCGGACGTGCATGACGAGATTGCGCGGACGGGTGTGCACACCACCGGAACCATCGTTGACTTCAACGACGCCAGGAGGGCGTCGCAGCGGGACATCAGGGTGAGGTACACGTCGGCGGACGGGACGGCCCGCGTGACCTCGGCCACCGTGGACCACCGCCAGCAGCCGGCGGAGGGCGGGGTGGTGACGGTGGCGTACCGCGAGCAGGAGCCCGGAAAGGCCGTCGTGCTCGGCTACGAGAGCGACGGCGTCACCGTGCGGGGAATCGGCACCATCCTGACGATGATTTTCATCCCCATCGTTCTCCTCCTCGTATTTACGAAGCGGGGCAAGAGGCCCGGAAACAAGCTCGGCTAGCCGCGGCTGGCGTGGTTAGGGTTTCCACTCGGGTGCGAACATCGAGGCGACCCTCGCCTCGATCAGCTCCAGTGCAGCCATGATGGTTGGCTGCTTGCGGGCACCCATCCGGGTGAGGCTGAGGATGCGGCGGGACGGCTGGGTCCTGCCGCTCAGCGGCACCCTGGTCACCTCCCAGTCGCCGTGGATGCGCGCCATCCTGGGTATCAGGCACACTCCAAAGCCGTACGCGATCAAGGCCAGGCCGGTGTCCCATTCGTCGGCGTAGTGGGCGATGTTTGGCGAGAATCCCGCTGACAGGCAGGCCGAGACCAGCAGCGGGTGGTAGGGGCTGTCCGGGCGGCCGACAATCCATGACTCTTCGGCGGCATCGGCGAGCGTGACGCGCGGCCGGTGCGCCAGGGGGTGGTCCTTCGGAACCACCAAATCGAGCGGGTCATCGAGCAGGCGGCGCTGGTCGAACCGGTGGTCGGTCAGGGCAGGAACGTCGGCGGTGGCCGTGAGCAGTGCAAGGTCAGCTTCCCCCGTCAGCAGCAGGTTCGTGCAGCGGGCCGGCTCGGCTTCGATCACCCTGACGTCCAAGCCGGGAAAGGCGTCGCGCACCCCGGCGGCGGCCGGGGGCAGCAGGTAGTTCGCCGCGGTCGAGAACCCGCACAGCGTGAAGGTGCCGCGGTGGGTGTCGGTCGCCAGGTCGGCGTAGGCCCGCTCCGCCTGGGCGAAGAGGATCTCGGCGTGCCGCAGCACCACCTTGGCCTGCTCGGTCAGCCGGATCCCCCGCCCCTCGGCAGCCAGCAGCGGTACCCCGAGGTCGCCGGCGAGTTGGCGCAGCTGGTGCGAGACCGCCGAGGGCGTGTAGTTCAGCGCCTCTGCCGCGGCCGTCACGGTGCCGTGCTGGGCGACGAGCTGCAGCACCCGTAGCCGCGGATCAATCATGAAATAACCGTACACAATAGTGGGGAAAAACCTTCGCTTGTCCTCAACGGTGAGTGCGCAAAGACTGGTGCCATGACAACTCAGATCGCAGCCCGCGCAAAGTCCCTCCCGCTGGACAGGGACATCGCCACGGCGATCGGGCTGCTGGTGGTGGTCACTGCCGGTGCGTACATACCGAGTCCGATGTACCCGGTCTATCAGCAGCTCTTCGGCTTCAGCGACCTGGTCATGACGTTGATCTACGCGACCTTCGCCACCGTCAGTGCACCGGCGCTGCTGCTGTTCGGTCCGGCGTCGGACGCGCTCGGCAAGAGGTTCGTGATCCTCATGTGCATTGCCCTCTCCGCGGTCGGCGCCTTGTGCTTTCTCTTCGCGACCGGCCCGGCCTGGCTGCTCATCGCCCGTGTGGCGCAGGGCCTCTCCATCGCTGCGGCCACCGCAGCGGGCTTGGCGCTCATTGTCGAGCGGACCGCGCCGGAGCGGCGGGCGTGGGCCTCTGTCATTGCCACCGTGGCCTTCGTTGGCGGGTCCGTGATCGGTACGCTGGCGTCCGGCGTCATCGTCGAGTATGCGCCATTCCCGCGGTACTCGCCGTATGTGCTCCTCATCGTGTTGCTGGCCGTCGGGTGGGTCAGGGCCTCGCGCATCGAATCGTTCCCCACCATGCCGCTTCGTGCCTGGCGCCCGGTCAGGCCTCAGGTGCCCCGCGAGATCCGCACGAAATTCATCCTGGCCGCGGCGTCAGGGTCGGCCGCCTGGATTGCCATGACTCTGTTTCTCTCCGTAATTCCAGCCCTCCTCGCGCGTTCGGCCGGCGTCACCAGCCCGATAGTCAGCGCAGGCGTGCTGGCCGCGATGCTCACGTGCTCGCTGCTGACGCAGTTGTTCGCCGTGCGTGTGTCGGCCGCGAAGATGCAGCTGGCCGGGCTGGGTGCGCTCACCTTCGGTTTCGTCGGGCTTGCTTACGACGGCGGCGGATCGCTGGTGCCGACCATGGTGTGCGCTGTTCTCTCGGGCCTCGGGAACGGCCTCGCGTACGCCGGCGCCACTGCCTCGATCGACAGGGTGACCACCGACGGGAACCGCGGCGCAGTGAACGCGGCGCTCTACCTCTTCTTCTACCTGGCGACGGGTGCGCCGCCAATCGCCGTCGGACTGCTCACCGCCTGGATCCCGCTTGGCACCGCGCTCTCCTGGATCAGCTGGTTCGGTGCCGTCGTTGCGGCGCTGACCATCGCGGCAATAATCATTTCCGGACTTAATTCCCGGGGCTGCGCCGAGGGGTCCGGGTGCGGTGCCGGCGGGACCGCGGTCGCCTGAGATTTCCCTCAAAACGAAGGCATCGGGTCCGGGGCGAACTCCTCGGACCCGGTGCCATACCGGCTTCAGCGCTGGCAGGTGCATTAGCCGGCAAACCCAGTGTCACTGGAGCAGCTTGGGAAAACCTTGGAAGAGTGGGGGTGGCCCCACCGCGGTCAGCAAGACACGCTGGTCATCGGCGCCGTCCCCGCTCAGCGACTGGACTTTGGCAGGGCCTTCCGGTACCACCTGATCCATACGAACAGATAGATCCCGAGCATTGCCAGGATCCCTCCCGCTGCCAGCACTCGAACGTCCAGCTGGTTGTGCAGTTCCTCGTAGCCAGGGTGGCCGAAGGCGACCTCTCCGGACATGAGCAATCCGGCTATCAGCGCGATGTCCGATCCGAAGGTGATCAGCGTGGTGAGTAAGGGCCAACATACGATGAAAGTGACCAGCCAAAACGTCCAGTGGACCCGCCGGCGCAGCCGGGTCCGGTGGAGGCGTCCTGCTTCAGTGTCGGCGGTGGTTTCTGTGGACATTCTTGTTTCCCCCAAGTGATGTGGGGCTGGTGGCCCCGTGACTGCTGAGGCTTATCCTTGCAGATCGCTGCGGCTGTACTCGCCACGGGTGGGCAGGAACGATTTTGACTGGGGCCGGACACAGCGAAATGGGGTACCGTCGTTGCCGACCAGCCCCACCCATGAAAGGAACGCCATGTCCGTTGTAAAGATCAATGCAATCCACGTCCCCGAAGGTAAGGGGCCCGAGCTCGAGCAGCGTTTCGCCGGCCGCGCGCACGCCGTCGACGGGCAGCCCGGATTCGAAGGCTTCCAGCTGCTCCGCCCCGTCAAGGGCGAAGACCGCTACTTTGTGGTCACCACCTGGGCCACCGAGGAGGACTTCCAGAACTGGCGGACCGGCAAGGCCGGCGAAGCGCACGGCGGTGACCGCTCAGCCGTGGCAACGGGGGCGGATCTCCTCGAGTTCGAAGTCGTCCAATTCTGACCCACCCCTTCAAAAAACCGACGGCGGCCCTTCCGTGTGGAAGGGCCGCCGTCGTGGTTTCAGGGAAACGTTGGTCAGTGTCATCCACGACCGAACCTGTATTTACTTGGTGGCGAGCGCTTCGGTCAGCACGGGCGCAAGTGACTTTGAATAGGCAGCCGTGAGGTGCGCCCCGTCTGCGTGCATGGGCGACGTTCCGGCGAAAGCGGGGCAGTTCCCGGCGACGCAGAACCATCCCACGGTATCCACGTAGTGAACGTTCGGCTGCGCGGCAGGGGCAAGCGCCGATCGCCCGGCGGCCGTCATGTCCAGTGAGAGCTGCTGCACCTTTGACGCGCAGTCCGCGGGCGTGCTGATCTTCGTGGCGCACTCAGCGAACTTGCGGCCGCGTGGAGGCGGGTCAAGCACGAAAACCTGTTTGGCCGAGGCGGAAAGTTCCGTGTACAGGTTTTTGGACGCGTCGGTCCACTCGCCGGCCGCTGCATCGCCTGTTGCTCCGCTGGAGAGGCGTACCAACGTTCCCGTTGAGCTGGAAGCGATCACCATGTCAGGCTTCATGGCCTTTATCTGCTGAAGGGCCCACGTGCGGAAAGGGGCGCACTTGGGGTGTGCCGCTTTGGAGGATTTGATCACGTCGACCGCCGCGGCCGGGCACTGCTGCATGGTGTAAACAAGGACCCTGTATCCCTGCGGTTCGAGGGCGGCGCGTACGCCTGGGACGTAGCTGATGGCCACCGAGTCGCCGAGGACCACTGCCGTCTTCTTGGCCGCCGGGTCTCCGTAGACGCAGCGGGCCGCATTTTCTGCCGGGTCGTCCAGGGCGCCCCGCTCGTCGGCCAGGCATCCGTCCTCGACCCATTCAGGCGCCTTCGCTTCGTTGCCCAGGGTATCGATCGCCGGCGTAAGCTCCGGCCAATGGGACGCCGAGAGAGCAAGGGTGAGCTCCTGGCTCAGCTTTCCTGAGGGCGTGTTTGCGACAGCAGCGGAGGAAGCGCCCGGTGCCACGACCGGGCGCCCAGCAGCCGGTGCGGTGCCCGGGGCCTTCGCCAGGGTTAAGCTCACGACGATGGCGGCGACCAGGGCCAGAGCAGTGAGCACTCCGAAGGCCAGCCGGGCCGGGGCCTTGTGCGGCGCCTTGGCAGCCTTGGCTGCCTTGGGTTCAAGCCATTGCGAGTGCCTGACCGGCTCTTCAATGAAGTGATAGGACCATGCTGACAGCGCCAAAGTGAGGGCCAACGCAACGGTGTGGTCCACGGGGCCGTTCGATGGCCTGAGGGCTCCCAGCAGAATGATTACGGGGAAGTGCCACAGGTACAGGGAATATGAGATGTCGCCCAGGTAGCGGGAGACCCGGTTTGTCAGCGGAGCGAGCAGCCGCTGTTCCCCTCCGGTCCCTGCGGCGATGACGGCCATGGTTGAGAGGACCGGCACCGCTGCCCACGGACCGGGGAAGGTCAATTCCGGTGTCATGGCGAAGGCGCCGAGGACGATTCCTGCGAGGCCGAGGTAGGCCAAGGCGGGCCGGATGCGGTCCGGGATGCGCAGGAGAACCGGGGCGAGGACGGCTAACAGGCCGCCGCAGCCGAGCTCCCAGGCACGGGAAAACGTTGAGAAGTACGCGACGGTGGGTGCAGCGGAGCTTTCCCACATGGCGAAGGCAAACGATGCTGCGACCACGGCAAGCATGGCCAGGCCCAGTGAACGACGCCGGGCCCCGGGAGACGAAAGGCCTCGCCTGGCGGCTCCCCACCCGAGCATGAGCGCGATCAGCCATGGCCAGACGAGGTAGAACTGTTCCTCGACGGCCAGCGACCAGTAGTGCTGCAGCGGGGACACTGCCCCTCCGGCCTGCATGTAGTCAGTACCGACAATGGCCAGGTGCCAGTTGGCCGCAGACAGGAACGCCCACAGGCCGTCCTGGGCAATGTCCGCGAAGCGCGCGGTGGAGAACACGGCCCATGACGCGGCGATCGACAGGACGATGACCACCGAGGCCAGCGGCAGGATCCGCCGCGCCCGGCGCCGGTAGAAGTCCGCGAAGGAGACCCTGCCGTTTTTTCCATGCTCCCGGAGCAGGCTGGCAGTGATCACGAAACCGGAGATCACGAAGAAGACATCGACGCCGATGAAGCCGCCGGTGGGATAAGCCAGCAGGTGGTCCGCAATAACCAGGACAACCGCCAGGGCGCGAAGGCCCTGGATGTCGTAGCGCTTGCGGCTGCCGGGTTTGTCCGTCCTTCTGGGCGAGAAATCCGCTTGGAGCTGAGCTGCCCGGCCTACCGGCACGCGGGCATGAGTCATGGACAAGAGAATTCCCCCAAATGAGACCGACGGTGGTCCCATTTTACCCGCCGGGCTTTACCCGCTGAGCGGCGGCTCCCGGCTCAGCCAGATCCGCCGGCGCCGCGGCGCGGCTCAGGCGGGGCCGAGGAGCTGGATGAGGTTGCCGCAGGTGTCGTCCAGCACCGCGATCGTTAGGTCACCCTGCACCCCGGGCGGCTGGACGAACACGACGCCGCGCTCGGACAGCTCGCGGTGCGCGTCCTCGACGTCGTCCACCCGGAAGGACGCCACAGGGATGCCGTCCTCGGCAAGGGCGCGCTGGTACTCCTGCGCCGCCGGGTGGGCGTTCGGCTCCAGCAGCAGCTCGACGCCGTCCGTATCGTCCGGCCCGACGACCGTCAGCCAGCGGTACTCGCCCAGCGGCACATCGTGCTTCAGGACGAAGCCGAGGTGCTGGGTGTAGAAGTCCAGCGCTTTCGCCTGGTCGTCGACGAATACGCTCATGACGTGGATGCGCGGTTTCATGGTGTCTCCTGTCCTGGGATCAGCCAGCGGTCCAGCAGTGACCGCAGCGGCGAGGTGTCGAGGTGGTGCAGCTTTGTCCGTCCGGCCCGTTCCGTCCGCACCAGTCCGGCCGACTCAAGCACTGCCAGATGCTGCGACACGGCCTGCCGCGTGAGCGTTGAGCCGTGCCCTGTGAGCAGCCGAGTGCACAGCTCGAACAGCGTCATGCCGTCCCGGGCCGCGAGCTCATCGAGGATGATGCGGCGCGTGGGGTCTCCGATCGCACGGAACACCTCATCGCTCATGCCGCCATCATATGCAAGTGCTCACTTGCCTTTCAAGAGGCGGTGTCACGGTTCCTCCGCGCCGCGCGGACGCGCCACACCACTGCGCCAACAAGGGCAACAACCACGACGACGGCCGTGATGTCCCGTCCGACGGTTTTGGCCACCGCCTCGTACGAGTTGCCGGCGAGGTAGCCGAGGAGCACAAACCCGACGCCCCACGCCAGTCCGCCGGCCGCATTGAAGGCCAGGAACCGGGGATAGTGCATGCGGGAAATGCCGGCCAGGGCAGGCATCACCGCACGGAAGAAGGCGATGAAGCGGCCCAGGAACACCGCTGAGCCGCCGCGCCGGCGCAGGAAGTCCTGTGCCTTGTCCAGCTTCCTTCGGTGGCGTTTCAATCCTCTGCTGTCCAGCAGCTTCGGGCCAGCGTGTTTGCCCACCTCGTATCCGAAGGTGTCGCCGATGACCGCGGCCAGGACCACCAGGCCCATCATGAGGCCCAGCTGCACCTGGCCCCGGCTCGCCACCACGCCGCCGAGCACCGCGGCTGTTTCACCGGGTATGACGAACCCGATGAACAGGGCGTCCTCGGCGAACACCAGCAGGGCCACCAGCGTATAGGCGAGCAGGGGACTGACGCCCAGAATGCCGTCGATGAATCCGCTCACGCCACCGCCTCCGTCCTGGTTGAGCCGTCCTGGTTGAGCCGTCCTGGTTGAGTCGTTCCGGCTGGGTCTTCTACGCAGCCGGCAGTTCCAGGCTGAGGACTGTTCCCTCGGGCCCTGTTTCGGCCACCGTCACGTCTCCGCCATGGCGCAGGGCGGCATCCTTCACCAGTGCCAGTCCGATTCCGTAGCTGGTCCGTGCCGGGTTGTGCCAGGCCGGCCTTCCGCGCGCGAAGCGCTCAAAGACGCGGCCGGGCTCGATCCCGATGATTCCAGGTCCGGTGTCCCGGACCATGATCCGGACGTTCCGTCCGGCGGCCGAAACAGTGACGCCGATCCGGCCGGACTCGGGGGTGTGTGACATGGCATTCTCCACGAGCGCTGTGACCATCCGCCGCAGCAGGTGCGCGGGAATCCGCACGTGCGGCGGTCCCGCCGCCCCGTCGGCAACCGTGCAGTCCAGCCCGATGCGTGCCTCCTCCGCCAGGAGCCGCAGATCGTCCGTCACGGCAGCAACCAGCGCGGCCACGTTCAAAGGTTCCAGATGCTCGGCGGACGGTGGAGCAGACATCAGCAGGAGGTCGTCCACCAGTTCCGCGAGTCCGGCGCTGTCCTGGCGGAGCCGGTCCAGCGTCCCGGCGGCCGGGCTGTCCGGCCCGGCCTTGCGCTGCGCGAGCTGGAGCCGGGCGTCGAGCACTGCCAGCGGAGTCCGCAGTTCGTGGCTGGCGTCCTGGACGAAACGCCGCTGCGCCGCCAGTGCCTCGCCGAGCGGTTTCACGGCACGCCGTGCGCTGACCAGGCCGGCGGCTGCCGCCAGCATCACACCGAGCACGCCGCCGAGGATCAGCGCCAGCAGGCCGTCGGCTTCGTCGATGTAGATCCGGCCGGCTCCGGCAGGGTGCTGCACCAGTTCGGCGGGCTGGGAACGGTAGAGCGCGAACAGCACCAGCGCCAGGATCACGACGGCGACGCACGCCGCGCACACGAGCGCAATCTGGGCGCTGACCTTGCGGGCGGCGGTCCGGAGGATCAGCCTGTCGGCGTCCGGCGCCGTCACGACGGATCCCCCAGCTGGTAGCCCGTGCCGTGCACGGTGCGGATGATGTCCCGGCCCGCCTTCCGGCGCAGGTAGTGGACGTAGGTGTCGACGGCGCCCGGCTGGTCCGCCGCCGAGAAAACCTTGCCGAGCAGCTCGGCCCGGGAGAAAACCCGCTCCGGCTCGGCTGCCAGGACCTCAAGCAGCGACCCCTCCCGCGGGGAAAGCGATACGCGGTCGCCGTAAGGCGACAGCAGGAGCCGGGCATCGGCGTCGTACGTCCAGTCCCCGAGCGGCACGGTCCGCAGCGGAGTATGGAAGGTGCGGGTCAGGGCGCGGAGCCGGGCGGCCAGCTCGGCGGCGTCGAACGGCTTCACCAGGTAGTCATTGGCGCCGGCGTCCAGGCCGTCCACCTTGTCCTGCACGGTGCCGAGGGCCGTGAGGATCAGCACCGGGGCGGTCACGCCCTTGGCCCGCAGCGCGGTGACCAGCGCTGCGCCGTCCAGCAGGGGGAGCCCGCGGTCCACCACCAGGGCATCCCACTCGCGCGTGAGTCCGAGGTGCAGCCCCTGCTGGCCGTCCCGGGCCAGGGTCACGTCGAAGTCGTCCCCGATGAGCTCGGCGATGAGGGGCCCGAGCTGCCGGTCATCCTCCACCAGGAGCACCTGCTTCTTCCGGTTCGCGTCCATGACTGCCATTCTGTCCCAATCCCTCGACGTGCTGTGTCCGACAGGTCCGGTCAGGACGCCGGCGCAGGCACGGGGCCCAGCCGGGCTAGGAACGGCAGGCGGGCGAGCACCGCCAGCCCGTACCTGTTCCACAGGCCCGTGAAGAAGGAGGCTCCGGTCAGGGAGGTAAGGAACGACGCCGTAACGTCAGTGGGGTAGTGAACGCCAAGATAGACGCGGGACAGGGCAACAGTGACGGCTACCGCCGTCCCCGCCACCAGGACGGGCCATTGCCAGCGGGTGCCCCGGGCGAGCAGGAACAGTGCGATGACCAGGGCCACGGCAAGGGCGGTATGTCCGCTGGGGAAGCTGTCCGTGCCGGGTTCGGGGGTGATGGGGTCGAAGAGCGCCGCGGAGTCGGGCCGGTGCCGGGCGACAACCAGTTTAAAGAGTTCGCTGCTGACCCAGGAGCCGGCCGCCACCACCCCCGTGGCAAACGCATTCACCGGACTCCGGCGGACCAGGAGCAGGAACAGGCAGATCCCGGCGATGATCACCACGCCGGCCACGGGGCTGAATACGACGTTGATGAGCAGCGCAACCGCCGTCCGCGGCGGCGTGTGGTGATGGCTCAGGGTGGCATCGACCGACAGGTCGGCCGCAGTGAAGGCGGGGGTGGAGCGCATGGTCCACCCGGCGGCCACAATCAGGACGGCAAGCACCAGCGGCTGCGTGATCCAGTGCCGCAGCTGCGGCAGCCTGGCCAGCCGTGTGCGTTCCGCTGTGATCCGTTTTGCTGTTTCCGGCGTGCCCACTGGCCAACCCTTCCGTCATGCCGGCAGGGCCTGCGCCTGCCTTATTCCAGTGTGGGAGCCGGGTGCCAAGAAAGTTCCAAGAATCTGCTGCGGGGCCGCCGCATGGTTCGGCGTGCGGGCTGGGAGTCGTTCGCCGGGTCCGGCGCAAGGCTGGGGGATGCGTTCCCGGACCCGGCGATCTGAAGCTGCGGTTAGCGGCTACCTGTGCTTCAGTGACACGTTCACTCTGTAGCCGGCACGTTATGAAATGCGGGGTCTACCTGAGAGCCGGAGCCCAAGTAAACCCCCCGTTTGAGGGGGCCGGCGCTTGGCTCCAAGGTTTTCCCAAGCTCCGGCAAAACAGGTAGTCGGTCCGGCCGCCAACGCGGGCACTCCCGGATGCGTGTGTTTTTCGCTCCGAAACCAAGTGGAGGCGGTCCGGATTCAGGTAGTGATTACTGGTGCGGGCCCCCGTTCCCGTTCCCTAAGGTGAAATGCATCGAGGACGCTCTTCCGGGTGGTGGATACGGGGGGAGGTCCAAGACGACGTTCACTGCCGGCGCGCAGGCTGTGGCGAAGTCCTGGGTCTTTCGGCTTCTGCCATTGCTTTAGCCCAAGAGCGGATGCGTTCCCAGCAGCCGGCGGCCATCCGGCGGGAGATGCAGCTGAATGCCTCGCGGTGCCCCAAAACGCTGCCAAGTCAATGGAACGGTCTCTCCCATGCCCAATTCGATGAACTTTGTCCTGCCCATTCTCGGTCCAATTTTGTTCGTCGGTGTCTCGATCATCGGCGTCCGGATGGCCCTGTACTGGTGGAGTTTTCTTTTCCGGTGGAAGCGCTACCGGCGCCGCACCCCGGTCTCCAACCGGGATCTCCGCGCCCTTGACGTCCCCTTCGTCAAGATCCAGATCACCACCCGCGGGTCCGCGGGCAGTACCGAAGTCATCACGCGCGGAATCCGCAACGTGGCTGACCTGGTCCGTGAGGACCCCGCCTTTTACGGCCGCCTCCTTTCCGTGGAGGTTGTGACCGAATCCGCGGAGCAGTCGCACGCTCTCCGGAATGCCTTTGACGGCTCACCGATCCAGGTCGATACGCTCGTGATCCCCGGGGATTATGAGACGCCGAACGGCACCAGGCTCAAGGCCCGCGGCCTGCACTACGTGGTGGAGCAGCGGCGCAAGTCGTGGAACCGCAAACCGGGACGCACCTTCATCGTCCACTACGACGAGGAAAGCGTGATGGTCCCGGGCGAGCTGCGTAAGCTCATCCATTGCCTCGCCACCACGGACAAGAAAATCCTCGAAGGCCCCATCTATTACCCGCTCGAATACCTGAATGCCAGCCCGCTCTGCCGGGGCATGGAAGCCAACCGCCCGATCGGGTGCTACGAATGCCGCCACGTCATGGAAACCGGCGTCCCGCTGCACCTGCACGGTTCCAACCTCGTGATCGACGAATCGCTGGAAAACGAGATCGGATGGGACATCGGGTGCCTGGAGGGACAGCCCTTCATTGCCGAGGACTACGTGTTCGGCATGAAGGCCTTCACCAGCTGCGGCAAGGAGGTGTTCGGCTGGCACGGGTGCGTCATGCTCGAACAGCCGCCCTTTTCCGTCCGGAGCGCATTCAAGCAGCGCTACCGCTGGATCTTCGGTGTCCTTCAGGGCATGCATTCCCTGACCGGAAGTCCGCTGTTCGTCCTGCTGCCTTGGGCCACAAAAGTCAGTTTGGTCTGGGGCACCCGCTACCGGGTGGGGACCTTCGCCCTGGGCGCCGTCGTCGGGGTTCTCTCTGCCATTGTCTTCCCGGCATTCCTCGCCAACGCCCTGGAGTCGCTGCTCGCCAACGGCGAGCCCCCGCTGCCCGCGCCGGGCAGCGCATGGCTGGCCACGGTGGGTGTCATGTGGATGGGCTCGGTCTTTATCGGAGCCTGGCACAACGTGGCCGACTCGGGCATGAACAGGTGGGCCCGCGGGGGCGAAATATCGCTGGCCGTCCTGCTGGCGCCTGTTGCCGGTCTCATCGAAAGCTCGGCGGCTCTCTGGGCAGTCCTCCAATGGACCGCGGGCAGGCGGGACGTTCACTGGGTGCCCACCCCCAAGACCAAGCAAGCGGACCTTCAGAGCACCAGGAGCGGTGAGTAGCCATGGAGCGAGCCTCAGCAGTGGCGGTACCCGCCAACCAGGCCATCGAGGAGCAAATCCTCCTCACCGGCAGCCACGTCCAGCCACCCCTCGTGGTTGCCAATCTGGTCATCCATTCGGCCGAGCGCCGGGCCCATCGGGCAACCAAGGTCAGGTGCGCCGCCTTCATGCTCGCCGCCCTGGTGGCGGTGGCAGCCTACATCCTCGTCCCCCTTGCGCTGGCACTGCATGCCGCGGTGCATCCGGTCCCGGTGGTACTGGTGATCTCCGGTGCGGTCCTGGCCGAACTCGCGCTCGTCGTCACATGCATCATTCTGAAAACAGAAGGAAACCGCCATGCGGCAGCCGAGGATCTTTAGGAACTTGGCGTTCCTGATGGTTGCCGTTGCCCTGACTGCGGGCGGCCTCACGGCCCGTCTCGTCGAAACGCCGCAGCGGTTCCCGGTGCCCGCCGACGGCAAAACATACTTCGGAGTCCAGCTTGATTCCGAATTCGATACGGTGGCCGGCTACGCCTCCCGCCTCGGTTCAACACCGGCCCTGTACGGGCGCTACGTCGATTTTCCCCTGAGCACCGCGGAGGAAGGGCAGGTCACTGAACAGGTTCAGGAACTCGCTGACCACCACTCGTCCTTCATGCTCACCCTGGAACCGAGAAAGGGACTTGCCGCCGTCACCCCCGAGGCCCTGACGGCACTGACCCGGTTGCTGACGGATTGGAACCAGAAGGGCGTGCCGGTCATGGTCCGTTTCGGCCACGAGATGAACGGTGCCTGGTATTCATGGGGCCAGCAGCCTGCGGCCTACATTGACAAGTTCCGGCAGGTGGCGGCGGCTGTCCACAAGGCCCCGTCGTCGGCCATGCTCTGGTCTCCGAACGAAGGCGCCGGTTATCCCTACGAGGGAGGGCCGTATGAGGCCCGCCCCGGCAGCCCCGACTTTCCGGCACTGGACACCAACCACGACGGCAGACTCACCTCGAAGGACGATCCGTACGCGCCCTACTGGCCCGGGGACGACGCCGTGGACTGGGTGGGAATTACCCTCTACCACTTCGGCAAGGCCTACCCCTGGGGAGAGAACACCGTCCCGGAGCGGGGAAAACTGGCCGCCAAAATCACCGGAACCTTCAAAAGCGCCTATACCGACGACACCGACGTCCCGGACTTCTACAAGGACTATGCGGACGGGCACAACAAGCCTTTTGCGATTTCAGAGACAGGGGCCTTTTACAACACGTCACGCAGCGACGGGGCCACAGAGCTGGCGATCAAGGAGGCCTGGTGGAGCCAACTTTTCGACCCCGGCCTGCAGCGGAGGTTCCCGCGCCTAAAAATGGCGCTCTGGTTTGAGTACTCGAAAACCGAAAACCAGCCCGGAAGCCCTGTGGTTGACTGGCCGACGACAATGACGCCGCAGATCAGGGATCGGTTCACCCGTGCCATTCCTGACCGGTTCCTCATGGCACCGGTGGGATGAACCCGCGTCGTGTGACGCCGGCTCCCACCTGACGTCAATCGGCCGCATTGAGTCATTAAGGATGCCGGCGTCGCTTCACTGAGTGCTGAAAGCAGCGATCCGCGCGTTCCGTGCAGCCACGAACTCGAGGCTCGACTGCCTGTAAGGCAGATACTCAGCGAGGGTAGTTGGTACTGCAGGAGTCGTGAAGTCGGAAAACGGCAACAGGAACCGGACGGCGCCGTAATCGTCTGTGACCAGATCCTGGAGCAGGAAGAAGTCCACGTAGCCCCGGAAGTTGCCAAACAAGTCGAAGAAGTCGGCGTACAGCGCCAACGTTTCGCTCAGTGGGCTGGCCTCGCGGAGATAGTGCCGCCGGATGCACTCGAGAGTCAGATCGAAGCGGTCGGCGATGCGGGGGTGGGTACCGCGGCGCTGATTGATCGTCTGCTTGTTGTTGATCCTGTTCCCGGGGAAAACCATCATCCCGCCGATCGTGTAGCCCTGGCGGCTGAAGGCCTCCTGCTCTGCCTCCGGAATCTGCGCCATGATTGTGGCGGCCCCTACGTGCCGGCTGAATGTCCGGATGATCGCGTCGCTCGACAGGAAGAATTCGCCCAGTTCGGATTTGTGATGGAGGTACCTGCGTGGGTTGCTTGTGTCCAGATCGAACAGGGCGCCGTTGTGCAGAGGCTTGCCCCAAAGCTGTCGATGGTAACGGCGGAGGGTGGGGCTGGCAGCATCCGGATCTTTGCCTTTTGGCGTGTCTGAGCGAAAGTCGAACGTAACGTCGATGTCGACCGGTTCCGTCACGCTGTCACCGCGGAGGCTGGCGAGGTTGGGCACTGCGGATGCTGGACTCATGTACGATTTCCCCCTTTGTCACCGTCGGCTGAGGAGCAGCCGGACGAACTACCGGTGAGAATATACGACGCCGAATGGCGGCACCAGCGGCCACGTCTCGGAGTTCTGGACGGCAACAAATAAGCAGCCTTACGATTGAGGTGCGTTGTGGAGCCTTTGGGCTCCAGGGGGCAGCCCAATTGGGGGAGGCCTCGAACGCCGCCTGGCGGCCCTGCGGATTATCCCCGGGGCCGCCAGTGTCACCTGTAAACGCGGACCCAGTCGATCTGCATCCAGCTGGGTTTGGTGGCTGTTCCGTTGGGGAACCAGTCCAGCTGGAGCGTTTGGTGCATTGCAGCCGGCGGCAGCTGCGCCTTGTTGGTGTCCGTGAACCACAGGACGCCGTCGATGTATCCGGTGATCCCGGCGGAATTCCACTGGACGGCGTAGTTGTGCCATTGGGTGGTGTCCACCTTGCGTGCTGCCTGGGCCTGGTAGGGATGAGGGCCGGGGCAGGCGTAGTGCAGGTTGAATTTGACCAGGGTGGTGTCCGTGAGCGACTCGGCGTAGTCCACCTCGGGGCATGTGGTCACGCCGGTGTTGGCGTTGGGCCACAGGAGCAGGACCGGGTGGTACTTCGGGTCGCGGACGCTGGTTCTCATGCGGACTTCCCACCGGCCGTATTTTTGCATCGCGAATTTGGCCGCCATTCCGCCTGTGGTGCCGTACGCATTGCCGGTCACGGTCGCCACGCCGTTGGCGACGTTCCAGGCCTTGGGGCTGCGGATTCCCTTGCCCGCGTGGCCGGCGCCGTTGTAGACCGTCCACTTCAGGGCGCTGGGTGCACCGGTGTAGGAGAACTCGTCCCCTGCAACCACTGCACCCCAGCCCCGCAGGACTGCTGCCTGGACGCCGGACGAGGTGGCCACGGCCAGAACCGGGCCCAGGGCCGGCGTTGGCTCCGTCGGGTGCCCGGTCACGGTCAGGGCAGCCGCGGCCAGTGCCACTACCGCCACGGACGTCACGGTGGCGGCCAGCTTTCGCTTCAACATCGAACTCTCCTCTGCTGTGGCCCGGCATCCCCGATGCTGGGCAGTGGGTGAGGAGACGCCGGGCCGACGCATCGCGGGAGTGAGGCCGGGCCGGCGCTCCTGTCCCAGTGAGTCGGTGTGCGGGCCGCCAGGCCCGGGACGCGACCACTCTGGCACGCCGGCCTTGGGAAATTCCCGTGCGCACCCGCTGCGGGCCACCAGTTAAGGGGGTAACTGGCAGTGAGCTCTTGGAAGGAGCGGTCCCGCTCACGCCACCGTCTCCGTTCCGGCTGAGATTCCGGCTAAGTCCTTCCGGCCGGGTCTTCTATACGAGCGTTCTACGCGGATGGCAGTTCCAGGCTGAGGACTGTTCCCTCGGGCCCTGTTTCGGCCACCGTCACGTCTTCTCCGTGGCGCAGGGCGGCGTCCTTTACCAGTGCCAGTCCGATTCCGTAGCTGGTCCGTGCCGGGTTGTGCCAGGCCGGCCTTCCGCGCGCGAAGCGCTCAAAGACGCGGCCGGGCTCGATCCCGATGATTCCAGGGCCGGTGTCCCGGACCATGATCCGGACGTTCTGGCCGGCGGCCGCAACAGTGACGCCGATCCGTCCGGACTCCGGGGTGTGCGACATGGCATTCTCCACGAGTGCCGTGACCATCCGCCGCAGCAGGTGCGGGGGAATGCGCACGTGAGGCGGTTTCCGCCGTGCCCACTGGCTAACCCTTCCGCTACGCCGGCAGGGCCTGCGCCTGCCTTCTTCCAGTGTGGAAGGCGGGTGCCAAGAAATCTCCAAGCATATGCTGCGGAACGAGATGAGCTCTACAGGCTCGCCAACCCGGTCCTCGGGGTAGTTTCGGGCGAGGTCAGCCTGCGTGAGGACGCCCACCAAGTCGTGCCCGTCCATGACCTGCAGTCAGCGGACCTGGTGGTTCTGCATGGTGGCGCCAACGTCGAAGTCCAACGCCGCCGGTCGTGATTTTCACGTGCTGTGCCTCGGCAAACGCTGAATTACGCCCCTGCGGGAACTTAGTGCCGCGAGCTGATTTGTGGTCCGGCCTTTCCGGATATGGGATTAAGCAGATCGCTGGAGACGTAGTAGGGCCAAGGCGGCGATCGTAAATCCGTCCTCGATCTCTCCAGCTCGAATCATCTCTTCGACACGGCTTTCGGGCAACCAATGAACGGATTCGACTTCCACTGAGTCCTCCGGCTCGCCCTCAATCCCAACGACGGGTGCCTCAACTACGGCAACTCGAGCGCTTTGGATTCCTGAGTCTGGCGTGAGGTATCCGAGGACGTTGAGCTTGATGGCATCGACCCCAAGCTCTTCGCGCAGTTCGCGCCTCGCAGTGTCCTCTATGCTTACTCCCTGGGAAAAGCCTCGTGGAAGGCCTAACTCGAGCTTCCGAAGCGCGTAACGAAACGTCCGCACTAAGCCAATTCGTCCTTCGTTGAGTGGAATGAGCACAACGGCCGTGCCGGCTACGGCGGAATCCAACCTCACGTATGTTCCTGGCGACCCGTCAGGGAACTGAACCACGTCATCGTACACCTTGACAAATCTGTTCTCGTACACGAGCCGCTCAGCTATGCATCGAATTTCATGGCTCATTTGGCTAACCTCGTTATGCTGACTAATTCATCAGCATCTTTCCTGTGGGCCTACAATTCTGGGAGTCCGTCCTCCATAGTATGCGTAAACGTCTTGAGACGCCGAGGCAGACCACACTTTGAATACGTGCCGCCGCAAGTTGAGCAGCTGGCGTCGGAAGAAGAAGTGTCCTTCTAGGCGAACAAGGCGGTGACGCCGAGGGCCGAATACCAGAGAATTTGCATGACGGGAACTAGACTCCACCTGGATAGCCGAGATGCCGTGTAGCGCTGTGGGTTTTTTGTATGAACTAGTGCGAACAAGGCGAAAGAGCCTATGGCGCCGCCTACTAAGAGCAGTGGGGAAAAAACCTGCAAGGCTGTGAAGGTGGTTGTTAGTAGGGCGGTGGTCATGGCCAGACCATTGGCCAGAGCGCCGGCCTCGTCGAATAACTGTCCCACTCTGGCGACCAGAACCTCGGAGAAAAGCTCCCAAGGAAGACAAGATCTTACAGTACGCGGCGGGCGAAGTCCCCTCGCCAGAGACTGTTCACCCGTTGTCAGGTATCCGGTGAGTGTGTGGAGCGCTATCACCTGTCCAACCCACGAGGCGCCTGCGATGAGCGCAGAGATGAAGAATGGTAGCGACGCGGTTAAATGCTCTTCCACTAGACCTTTCGGCATTCGAACTGGTATGGTCCCTTGTCTTTGTATCCTGTGGCACCGTCTAGCGGCTCCCAACGAGTGGCAATCGTG
Organism: Arthrobacter globiformis; assembly: GCF_046536215.2. Lineage (GTDB taxonomy): Bacteria > Actinomycetota > Actinomycetes > Actinomycetales > Micrococcaceae > Arthrobacter > Arthrobacter globiformis_E. Next base: position 4,191,540 of record NZ_CM143421.1, read on the forward strand.
AGTTGGTGACTTCTAGCGGTTGGACAGGCGCCAGGAACATGTTGAAGTGTCGCGTAATCATGGAACTTATAGGACTTCATAGGACTCGACGTGTCGTCCGTTTGGAAGGCAACCTTCCATTTGTCCTTAGCGTCTGTCCCCAAATACTCCAATCGAGCATCCGTATGTCTGCTGATCACCGTGGTTGACATGGCGAGAGGGTATACCCGAATGACGTCTAGATGATGAGTGGCAGCCCGTTGATCATAACTGGATGTAACTATCAGGTGATTAGGAGCATTGACGTTCCGCTTGAAGGATCTCATGCTCAATCAGCCACCAGATCGCCATTGGAACCTGAGGTCCCACTAGTTCGTCGATGAGGGTACGCCGCTACGAGTTCGTCAAAGTTGGACATGAGAACGGAATTGTTTGTTCCTACCCCTTCGGTCCCGAGTTCACGGACGAGGCCGGATGCCAGATCATCGTCGATGATGGTCGACAACAGGCAGCACTCGTGTACTGGAATTTTCCCCGAATCGGACTCTCCGACGTTCGACCTCCACGTAAAAGCGAACTCTTCCGAATCTAGGCGGAAAAACGTCACATCTGATAGCCCTCTACGTGCGGCCGCTAAGGCTTCGGTCCAATCACCTTCGGTTATGCTGCCGAAACGGTCAATTACGATACCTAGTTTGAACTCAACTTTGCTCCTCATGGTGTTCAGCATTTTGTCCACCATCGAACCAAATGGAAGCGCACTAGACCAAAGAAGGCCAATACTTTCAGTTCCTTGTTCGCATTGGATGTACTCACCATTCTTCAGAGTGACTATCCTGCCGCTGCGATCGTTGATTGAGTAGCTGCGAATGGTCATCTGGACCTCATTTTTTAGCAGGTGGGGAAAATTTCGCCTAGCCAGTGTGGTGGCACTGGTGGCAGTGAGTGGAACAACTTGCACCAAATGCTGGACCTTCTTAACCTGACCCAGCCAAGCGTTCTCCGTGCTTGACCCGTAGACTGCGTTGCCAATTCCGCGTAGTCCCATGGACCAAAGCACCCGCTTGCAGTTCCCAGAGATGCCAGCTGAACTTTTGATTTGAATCGCTACAAAATCACCCGTCAAGCGTAGCCGCCGCGGGGATGGCCGTCGAGGGCTCAGTTTGCGCTTGGCGGGACTGATCGATTTAGTCGGACGAGCGACGGCGGCCATGCTCATGAGCCAAAAATTCCTTTTGCTTCGACGATTGGATCTCGTAATTCCAGGCCAGCTGCTTGACCAAATCTGAAGTCAAATCTTCCCAACATGATGCATTCTGGTCAATGCTCGCCCAAAAACTACGCAGGTCCTCTGGATTCCTCTTAGGTGACAAGCTCGATCCGGCGTAAGTTCCGCTGGAACCTATTGTGCGGCCTTAAGCTTGGAAACTCCCGGTCTTGCGGTGTGTGTTGTAGGCGGTGGACGCCAAAATGTTTGCAACTGATAGGGGCTGAGCGCCCCTTCGGGATGCCTAATGGCGTCCCCAGCCACGGGCTTGAGGATCATGAAAGGACAAGCCACGCTGTGGCGCACAGTCATAGTTCAGGCTACGTGGCCGTTGCTTGACGCCCTTCGCCGCTTCCGCATATCCTGAACGAACGGTCGGTAAATAATCCGAGTACGGACGTGAATGCATAGGAGCAACCATGGCAGCGCAGAACCTGCAGTCAGTGCCTGACCAGCCGGCGGCCGCCGCTGAAGGCGGCGAGAAGGGCCTGGAGGCCGAGGGCCAGGCGTATTTTGACCGCGTGATCTCCGAGGATTCCCGGATTGAGCCGCGCGACTGGATGCCGGCCGCCTACCGCAAGACCCTCCTGCGCCAGATCTCGCAGCACGCGCACTCGGAGATCATCGGCATGCAGCCGGAGGCCAACTGGATCACCCGAGCCCCCAGCCTGAAGCGCAAGGCCATCCTCATGGCCAAGGTCCAGGACGAGGCCGGCCACGGGCTCTACCTCTACTCGGCCGCCGAAACCCTTGGCCAGACCAGGGACCAGATGATGGACGACCTCATCGCCGGCAAGGCCCGCTACTCCTCGATCTTCAACTACCCGGCCCTTACCTGGGCGGATATGGGCGCCATCGGCTGGCTGGTCGACGGCGCCGCGATCTGCAACCAGGTGCCGCTGTGCCGCGCCTCGTACGGCCCCTACGGCCGGGCCATGGTGCGCATCTGCAAGGAAGAGTCCTTCCACCAGCGCCAGGGCTTCGAGATCCTGCTGGAACTCTCCAACGGGACGCCCGCGCAGAAGCAGATGGCCCAGGACGCGGTGAACCGCTGGTACGCCCCGGCACTGATGATGTTCGGCCCGCCGGACGACGATTCCCCCAACTCCAAGCAGTCCATGGCCTGGAACATCAAGCGCTTCAGCAACGATGAGCTGCGCTCGCGGTTCGTCGGCATGATGGTGGAGCAGGTCCGGGTTCTGGGCCTCACGCTCCCGGACAGCGAGGTCCGCTTCAACGAGGACACCAAGAAGTGGGAGCACGGTCCGCTGGACTGGAACGAATTCAAGGAAGTTTTGGCTGGACGCGGTCCCTGCAACTCGCAGCGGCTTGAGCGCCGCCGGCAGGCGCACGACGACGGCGCCTGGGTCCGCGAGGCAGCCGCCGCTTATGCGGCAAAACAGGTTAACAAGCAGAAGGAATACGCAGCATGAGCCCCCACGGCAACCCGGAAGTACCGGCAAGCTCCGCCGGAGCAGTAGAAAGCTCGGCTGCCAAGGTGCCCGTCGCCTCGGAGACGGAGACCCCGCACCGCAGCGTCTGGCCTCTCTGGGAGGTCTTTGTCCGGTCCAGCCGCGGGCTGTCCCACGTGCACGCCGGGAGCCTGCACGCACCGGATGCCGCCATGGCCCTGCGCAACGCCCGGGACCTCTACACCCGCCGCAACGAGGGCGTGTCCATCTGGGTGGTCCCGGCGGACGCCATCGCCTCGAGCGACCCGGACGCCAAGGGCTCGTTCTTCGAGTCGCCGCAGGGCAAGGACTACCGGCACGCCACGTACTACACCAAGAGCGAGGGAGTGAAGCACCTGTGACGGCTCCGGAAACGCAAGAAACAACAGGCCACGGCGACATCTCTGTCGGCGTCGCGGGCGCAGGTGCCAGCGGCGACGGAAGCGCCAGCGCCACCCGCATCACACCGGGCAATGCGCTACGCCCGGAGGACATCGCGCTCGAGGTCCGCACCGGCCTGGCCAAGCCCACCGAGGACGTGGCCGAGTACGCTTTGCGCCTGGGCGACGACGCGCTGATCCTCGCCCAGCGGCTGGGCCACTGGATCTCCCGCGCCCCGGAGCTGGAGGAGGACGTGGCCCTGGGCAACATCGCCCTGGACCAGCTGGGCCACGCCCGGAGCTTCCTCAGCTACGCCGGGGGAGCGTGGGAGAAGTCCGAGGACGACCTCGCCTACTTCCGCCGCGAGCACGAGTTCCGCTCCGCGCATCTGTTCGAGCAGCCCAACGGGGACTTCGCGGTCACCATCGCCCGGCAGTTCGTGGTGAGCTACTACCAGTTCGAGCTCTACCGCCGGCTCACCGAGTCCACGGACGCAACCCTCGCCGCCATTGCGGCCAAGGCCGTGAAGGAAGTGGACTACCACCGCGACCACAGCGCCCAGTGGGTCCTCCGCCTGGCCGGCGGCACGGACGAGTCCCGCCGCCGCATGATCAACGGCCTCAAGCTGATCTGGCCGTACGTGGGGGAGCTCTTCGTGGACGACGAGCTGACCACCCGCCTGGCCGAGGCCGGCGCCGCCGTCGAGCCCTCCAGCCTGCGGGCGGACTTTGACCGCCTCACCGGCGAGGTCCTGAAGGAAGCCGAGCTTGAGGTTCCGGACGTCCCGGCAGCGCCCGGCGGCGGCCGCCGCGGCCAGCACTCGGAACACCTGGGCTATGTCCTGGCCGAGATGCAGGTGCTGGCCCGGGAGCACCCCGGAGCGGGCTGGTGACCATGTACGTCGCCGACTTCGAGGCCCGGACCGCGGAGACCGCCGAGCAGAAGGCGTGGGCCGTCGCCGCCACGGTGTGCGACCCCGAGATCCCGGTGCTCACCATCGAGGACCTCGGCATCCTGCGCAGCGTGGACCTGTTCGACGACGGCGGGCCGGTGCCCGCTGTCCAGGTCACCATCACGCCCACGTACTCGGGCTGCCCGGCGATGGACGCCATCCGCGACGACCTCAAAAAGGCCTTCCACAAGGAGGGCTACCCCAGCGTGCACGTGGAGCTGGTGCTCGCGCCGGCATGGACCACGGACTGGATGACCGAGTCCGGCAAGGCCAAGCTGCGCGAGTACGGCATCGCACCCCCGACAGGAAGGGCGGCACTGGACCACAACGGCCCGGTCCGGCTGAGCCTGGCCGTGAAGTGCCCGCAGTGCTCGTCGCTGAACACCAAGGAACTCACCCGCTTCGGTTCCACCTCCTGCAAGGCGCTGTACGTGTGCCAGGACTGCAAGGAACCGTTCGACTACTTCAAAGTCCTGTAAGGAAAAAGCCCATGCCCGTTGTCCGCCAGACCGCAGCCGAATCGGCAGAGGCCACCGGCCGCCGTCGTCCGACCTTCCACTCCCTCACCGTCGCCGAGGTGCGCCGGCTGACGGAGGACGCCATCGAGGTGACCTTCGCCGTGCCGGCGGAGCTGGCCGGGCAGTTCGACTACCTGCCGGGCCAGTACGTTGCCCTGCGCACCACGCTCCCGGACGAGTCCGGCGAGCCGAAGGAGATCCGCCGCAGCTACTCGATCTGCGCCGAGCCGCGCAGTTTCGCGGACGGCAGCAGCGAGATCCGGGTGGCCATCAAGAAGGACCTGGGCGGGCTGTTCTCCACGTGGGCCAACGCCGAGCTGAAGGCCGGGGACAGCCTGGACGTCATGAGCCCCATGGGCGCGTTCGTCTCCAAGCACGGCCGGGACGGGCAGGCCGTGGAGCAGAACGTCATGAACTCCATGAACCACCCGGAGGACCTGGCGGGGGAGCCGGGGAACTTCGTGGCGATCGCCGCGGGCTCGGGCATCACCCCGGTGATCGCGATCGCCCGGACGCTGCTGGCCGCCAACCCGGACACCCGGTTCGACCTGATCTACGCCAACAAGGCCGCCATGGACGTGATGTTCCTGGAGGAGCTCGCGGACCTGAAGGACAAGTACCCCCAGCGGCTGGCGCTCCACCACGTGCTGTCCCGGGAGCAGCGGATCGCGCCGCTGCTGAGCGGCCGGATCGACGCCGAGAAGCTGCGGGCGCTGCTGGGCACCGCCATCCACGCGGACGACGTGGACGAATGGTTCCTCTGCGGGCCGTTCGAGCTGGTTCAGCTGTGCCGGGACACGCTGGCCGAGCGCGGCGTTAAGCCGGAGCACGTCCGGTTCGAGCTGTTCACCTCCGGCAAGCCGGACCGGCCCGAGGGCAACGCCGGCCGCCCCGTCATCGCGGACGAGTCGCAGGAGACGTACAAGATCACGTTCAAGCTGGACGGCCTGCAGGGCGACGTCGCCAGCCCCACGCACGCCCGCGAATCCATCCTCAACGCCGCGCTGCGGGTCCGCCCGGATGTGCCGTTCGCGTGCGCCGGGGGAGTGTGCGGCACCTGCCGCGCCAAGGTGGTTACCGGCACTGTGACCATGGACGAAAACTACGCGCTGGAGCAGGATGAGCTGGACAGGGGCTACGTCCTGACCTGCCAGTCCCACCCCACCAGCAAGGAAGTAACCGTCGACTTCGACGTCTAGGAGCATCGGGTGATTACGCCGGTCGAGACTGTCGAGACCAAGGGATGCCGCCGAAACCGGGTTCCGCTGATTTCGCTGATCGAGCAGGTCGAAATCAGGAAACCAACCCCGCCGAACCCCGAAAGAAGGAACCAATGATCTCCCTCTCCATCGCCGACGGCGTCGCCGAAGTCGTTCTTAACGCCCCCCAGAAGCTGAACTCGCTGGACGAGCGGGCGCTGGCGGAGCTTTCCCAGGCGTACGACGACGCCGCTGCCGCCGCCTCCCGCGGTGAGGTGCGGGCGCTACTGCTCAGGGGAGAGGGACGCGCCTTCTGCGCGGGCCGGGACATCTCCGGCGTCACACCGGAGAGTGACGACGCCGAGGCGTACCTGGGCGGGCTGGTGCAGCCGCTGCTGGAGAAGATGAGCTCGTTCCCGGCGCCGACGTTCGCGGCTGCCCAGGGAGCGTGCCTTGGCGTGGGGCTGGGGCTCCTGCTGGCCACGGACGTGGTGTACGTGGCGGAGAACGCGAAGTTCGGCTCGCCGTTCGCCAAGCTGGGTGCCACGCTGGATTCGGGCGGACACTGGTACTTCACCGAGCGGCTCGGCATGCACCGCACGCTGGATTTGATCTACACGGCCGAGCTGATCTCCGGCGCCGAAGCCGTCGCCCAGGGGATGTTCAGCCGTGCCCTGCCGGCGGACGACCTGCTGGATTCAACCCGTGCCATCGTGGCCAAGGTTGCCACCGGTGCCACGGGTGCGTTCAAGGCAAGCAAGGAGCTGGTGGCTCACATCCGAGACCAGCGCCTGGGCCTCTGGACCTCAATGCAGCAGGAGAACGCCGAGCAGGCCCGTCTGTGCAAGACGGAGGACTACGCCGAAGGCTTCAAGGCGTTCCAGGAAAAGCGCGAGCCCAAGTTCGCCGGTTGAGCTTGTCGAAATCAGCTGTCGTTGCGCGCCCGCACCCACGCTTCAACAACTCCCAGCACCCACACGCCAAGCATCGCCCCGGCCGTATTGGCCACGATGTCCATAGCGCTGGGAAATCGGTCGTGCAGAAATAGTTTCTGCCCCAGCTCGATGCAGCACGAAGCCAGGAAGGCGCTCAGCACGATCCGGCCTCGGTGAAACGCCGGGAAGGCGAGAGCTGCCAGCATGCCAATCGGGGTGAACATCAGAATGTTGGACGCGAATTCCACGAAGCTGTAGTTGATCAGCTCGGGTACCCCGGAGCGGTGGAGGCCAAACAGCACGGCCTGCAGCCGCCCGGCTACAGGCCGGTCTACGGGGGTTGGCCAGAACGCCACGAACGCAAGGGCGGCCAGATACAGAGCCAGCAGGACGCGCGCGTAGGGCGCGACGTCGGCCCGGCTCCATTTCCCCATGATCAAAACGCTACGGGAGCCCGCACCCCTGCAGAAATCTGACGCGGGAAATTTCGCTTTGCGCAAGTCAATTTGTAAGGTTCGATCATGACATTGGGGAATTCAGTACGTAAAGCAGTTATACCGGCCGCCGGACTGGGCACGCGCTTCCTGCCTGCCACCAAGGCAATGCCGAAGGAGATGCTGCCGGTGGTTGATGCACCGGCCATCCAGTACGTGGTGGAGGAGGCAATTGACGCTGGCCTGAACGACGTGCTGATGATCACCGGCCGCAACAAGCGGGCACTGGAAGATCACTTTGACCGGGCGCCCGCTTTGGAGCGCACGCTGGAACTGAAGGGCGACCAGGCTCGTCTCGACGCGGTGCAGCACGCATCGGGTCTGGGGCCCATCCATTACGTCCGGCAGGGCGAGCCTAAGGGGTTGGGACATGCGGTGCTGTGCGGCCGTCAGCACGTCGGTGACGAGCCGTTTGCAGTCCTGCTTGGGGACGACCTCATCGATGAACGGGATGAACTCCTCACCACGATGATTGATGTCCAGGCGAAGACCGGCGGTTCCGTGATTGCTCTGATCGAGGTGGAGCCGTCCCAGATTAGCGCTTATGGCTGCGCGGACATCACTACTGTTGACGGTGAGGGCTACGTCCGAGTAAACAGCTTGGTGGAAAAGCCGTCCGTCGATGAGGCCCCGTCGAATCTGGCTGTCATCGGACGGTACGTGCTGCACCCGGCTGTTTTCGACGTCCTCGAGAAGACTGAGCCCGGCCGCGGCGGCGAGATCCAGCTGACGGATGCGCTTCAGACCCTCGCCGCAGGTGACGGAGAAGGTACCGGCGTCTACGGCGTTGTCTTCCGCGGCCGCCGCTATGACACGGGGGATAAGCTGAGCTACCTGAAAGCCGTCATTACGCTTGCTTCCGAGCGCGCCGAGTTCGGGGAAGATCTGAAGGCATGGATGAAGGAGTTCAACGGCTAGGTCTGCATTGAAGCCATGAATTGGAAAGCCCCGACGGTGGTCGGGGCTTTTCTTGCATCGGGTAGTTGTCTTCTCAAGGACAAAAAAGCGGGCCAGCTTCCGGTTACCGGAGGTTGGCCCGCTTCGTTGAAGCGTGAAACTCAACGTTTAGGCAGATGCCTCAGCGTTAGCACGGCGGCGAACTACGACCACCGAAGCGGCGCCGGCGGCCAGTGCACCTGCACCGACCAGCGACCACAGCACAAGGCTGGAGTCAGCACCGGTGTTTGCCAGGCCAGCGCTGCTACCGCCGGTGTTGGCCAGGCCGCTGCCGGTGCCCGTGCCGGTTCCGGCGCCCGTTCCGGTGCCAGCAGCCTCGGCAACGGTGACGCTCTGCGAAACCGTCTTGCCCGAAGTGCCACCAACAGCCGTCAGGGTGTACGTGCCCGGCTCGCTAAGGCTGAGGGGGAATGCGAAGGACCCGTCAGCAGCTGCGGTCGTCGTGAAGGTCTGCGGTGCAGCCAGAACGTTGATCTTGGACGGGACCGACATCGCGGCGCCGCCCGAGACGCCGCCACCCAAGGCCTGCGGAGCAACGGTAAGAGTGACGGTGATGGTGATGGTTTCACCTGCCAGGAATCCGGTACCTGAGAAGGTGAAGACCTCACCCGGAGTTACGGTGCCGTCGGAGACGGTTCCGGTTCCGGCTCCAGGTGCCGGGTAGTTAGCGGCCATGGCCGGCGCGGAGCCGGCCAGAGCAATAGTTCCCGCAAGCGCGAGCGCAGCAATAGACTTCTTCAATTTGTCCCCCCTGAGACCTTTTAACACACGGATGTCACATTGATTGTGGAGATTCCCCATCCCCATGTGACCGTGGGGCGAATCTCGTGGTTTTACCCAGAGAGAGATTATCACCCTAAGGGCGTCCGATCCAAAGTGAATCCAGACACTTTACATACTGTTAATCGTCCGGCTACGGAACCGTAGTGCATTCGGCCTTCCGTGTCGCGAGAACCACGTCTTGCTCGGCCTGCACTGTCGGTGTGACAGCGAGTACGGGGTCCGCGTGCTGCACAATTTTGCCAAAAGTAAAATCTACGGTGCTGCTTTGGCCGGGGGCTAGCCGTATGGTGACTGCTCCGACAGGACGGTTAGCGTGCCTGTGGGAAGCGAAGCCCACTTTCTTGTCGGAAACGAAAACTGCTTCGACATTGGACTGAACGGGACCATAGGCCGTGAGGTTAGTTTGGACGCTACCTTCTGGAACTCCATAGGTGCCACCGCCTGTCACATACTTGGGCAGCGTTGATGCGGCATCCTTGGGAGCGGTGTTTGTGCTCGTTACTCGTACCCGAACCTGCGAATACCCGTTAATCCCGCACTCTTCCATGATTTGAACCGTTCTCTTCACGTAGTAGTCCATCTTCGCACCGGTTCCGTCATTGAAGTAGACACCGAATTGGGCGGGAGATATACCCGTGCCCACTACGGAGCCGCCCAATGGATACCGCGCCACGATGGACTGCTCGGCCACGTCCGTAGACCAGAACTGAATTCTGCGTTCGCCAGCGCCGCGAAAGAGACCTTCTAACAGGGTTTTGGTGTTGCCAGTCCCGGAGGAAAACTTGGAAAACACCTCTTTGGCCACTCCAGCGAAGTACTCATCCTGGAGGTTCGGTTCAGGGATTTTCGCGTAAACGTCCGATAGTAGCGTGGGGACGAGATTTTCCGAGGAGAGTGTGGTCGGCAGCCGTCCCCCAGCTACGTCTTGGAGAATGGGATCCGTAAGCCGAATTTCGCCAGTCGCTTTCAGCACGTCAGCTAGCGCTACGGGATCGATGGAAAGCACCCCATCAACTTTTTGTCCAGTTCTGGCTTCCCACATCGATTTTGCCGTCTGGGCCGCCGTAGGGAAGTCCGGCGTCAGGTTGATATCTTGCATGAACTTGCCCAGGCGTGATGAATATATGCTCTGTTGCTCAGAATCGACCTTGATGACGGGGTTGAAGGCCCCTAGGGCGGATGCGCTGGATTGCGTTCCCAACGTCATTTGCCCATTTTTTACGTTCAAGACTGCTAAGGCACCGGGAATGCCGCCGGTGGCGCGAGACTCAGCATTGTTCTGGACTAGCAGCAAATAGGAACGCGGTGTTTCGTGTCCCATTATTTTCGGCAAAATAAGCGCTGCATCGGCAGTGGACTGGAGGCCGTCGCGCAAGGAAGTCAGCTGCTCGCGAGCCTTAACGAGAGGGCCGGCTATTTGAGGCATAAGGTTGTTCGCCGAAATCCCGTTCAGGCGATCTGCCGACTGACTAACAGCATGAGCAGCAGATTTGAGCTTCGGCGCAGCCTCAGCGATGGGTTGCAGTTGCAAGCCATCGCCGCTGGGTTTGTAGGACTTCCAATCGACCTCATCAAGCACGCTGACTAGTGGGACCGCCCCCAAGGTAACGACGTCGTCGGCTGACGTCGCAATCACCGTTGAGGCCTGGAAATTGTCGCCAATCCAAGGGAGGCCTCCCGCCAGCGTCCACAAGGGGTCAGTCGTAGCTTCGCGTGCCCTAGCCGTATGGGCCTTGAGGTCGTCGACGTTGGATGAAGCGGCGGCGGCATCGCCCTTCACGACGTTGTTCCTGAGTGTGGGAACAAGGCTGTTTACTGCGGTTAGTTCCGCGTTAACTGTCGATGCTCTAAATCCAAGCCATGCGGTACTGCCCAGGCCGAGCAGGAAGAGTCCGACCGAGCATGCAACGACGGTTTTAGCGCGCCGGCCAACCCGCCGGCCTTTGCGATCGCTGTCAGAGCTGCCGGACTGAACGCGTGGAACGGTCGGCGCCACTATGCGCGTCCAATTCCTCGGAACGTCCAGCCCGCAGCTCGCCATTTCTCACTGTCGAGCACGTTTCGGCCGTCTAGGATCCGTGGTGATGTCACCAGGGTTCGAATCTCATGGGGGTCCAGATCACGGTAACTGTTCCATTCTGTAAGCAGGAGCAGCGCGTCAGCCTTGGTAACCGCGGCTTCTAAATCTGGCTCGTACTGCAGCTCCGGGAAGCGCATAGCTGCATTCGCTAGAGCCTTAGGATCAGTCACCGTGACCACTGCACCCTGAAGCTGAAGTTGAGCAGCAATGCTCAACGCAGGTGAGTCCCTCACGTCATCGCTTTCCGGCTTGAAGGCAGCTCCCAGTACGGTGATGCGTTTTCCCAGAAGAGTGTCATCGCACAACTGCCGTGTCAGTTCAACAACTCGAGAGCGGCGTCGCATATTTATGGCGTCGACTTCCCTGAGGAAAGTGAGAGCCTGATCGGCGCCCAGTTCGCCTGCGCGAGCCATGAACGCCCGGATGTCCTTGGGGAGGCAGCCTCCGCCGAAACCAATACCTGCGTTGAGGAACTTCCGGCCAATACGGTCGTCCAGCCCTATCGCGTCCGCAAGGCGCGTTACGTCGGCGCCTGCTGCCTCACAAAGCTCAGCCATGGCGTTGATGAATGAGATTTTTGTGGCCAGAAACGAGTTGGCGGCAGTCTTTACTAGTTCAGCCGTGGGGAGGTCAGTGACGAGACGCGGCGTACCAGCGGCAAGGGGCGTGCTATAGACCTCGTCAAGGATCGTAACTGCTGGATGATCTTCGGAACCATCTGCGACACCGTATACAAGCCTATCGGGATTTAGTGTGTCGGAGACGGCGTGCCCCTCACGGAGGAATTCAGGATTCCAAACCGTGTGGGCGGAAGGTTCGCGTTCCGAAACTAGCTTCGAGAGATGAAAGGCGGTACCGACGGGAACGGTTGACTTACCAACAATCAAATTGCCCGGCTCAATAAACGGCAGTAATGCGGTAACTGCAGAATTTACATAGGAAAGATCCGCAGCGTTCTCCCCTTTCTTCTGGGGTGTACCCACGCATATGAAATGAACATCCTGCCCGGACGCCTCCGACATATCCGTCGTAAAACTAAGACGCCCAGTTTCTTGTAGGTCCTGGAGCAGTTCCTCTAGTCCAGGCTCATAGAAGGGAGCTTTCGCAGACGAGAGGGCGGCGACTTTTCGTTCGTCCAAGTCAATACCGACGACATCGTGACCTAGCTTGGCCATGCACGCCGCATGAACGGCCCCCAAATAGCCGCAGCCTATGACTGAAACACGCATCGTGTTTGGTTCCTTCCCAGAGGCGAATATGTCAAAACAATAAGTGGGCGCTAGTAAGCGCCAGTACTCTGAAATACTGCACGGACCGTTCGCAGCAAGATGATGAAGTCACCGGCGAGTGACCAGTTCTCGACATAGTAAAGGTCGAGACGAACAGAGTCTTGCCAAGACAAATTTGACCGGCCGCTTACCTGCCAGAGGCCCGTCAGACCAGGTTTGACTAATAGCCTGCGGCGGACGTCGTTCTCGTAGGCTTCGACCTCATGTGGCAGTGGTGGCCGAGGGCCGACAAGGCTCATTGAACCCGTCAAGATGTTGAAAAGCTGCGGGAGCTCATCAAGACTGAACTTTCTGAGGACTCTTCCTGCTCTGGTTACGCGAGGGTCCTGTTTCATTTTGAAAAGCAAGCCACTGCCTTCGCTTTGCCCGGCTAGCTCAGCCAGCCGCTTTTCAGCGTCAACGACCATTGACCGGAACTTGAGCATTTGGAAGGGGCGACCTTCTATGCCCACACGCTGTTGTTTGAACAGAACCGGCCCTGCATTGTCGAGCTTTACCCAGACTGCAACAGCGAGCATCACAGGCGAAGCCATGAGGATTAGAATGCCCGAGACGCCTACGTCGAACAGGCGCTTCGCGACTCGTTGGCCGCCCTCCAAGGATGGCGTTGTCACGTGAATAAGCGGGAGACCGGAAATTTGCTGGGTGTGAATCCGAGGACCGGCTATATCAGTAAGAGCCGGCGCCATGATTAGGCCGATGTTGCGAGCTGCAAGCTCCCACCCCAGATGGCGAAGTGTTTGGGGGTGCAGCTGAACGCCCGCGGACACGGCGACGGCCTCCGCCTCGCATCGCTGTATGGCAGCGAGAATGGAATGCATGTCCGACTCATGACCGAGCACCGGGAGTCCGCACTCCAGTTCTTGACTAGTCTCCGGGTACGAGCCAGGTGTATAGGCAGCGACCGAATGGTAGCCGGCATGCTTTACTCGATCCAGAGACGATGCCAAATGATCCACTGCACTTGGACTGCCGATTAGCAGTAGGCGTGACATGCTCTGACCGAGTTGCCGGTTAACCCCGAGGTGTTGCCTCAACAGCCAGCGACCGGCAAGTAACCCAAGCAGGCCCGCAGGTAGCGCGATGCCCACGTAGCCGCGAGCGGTGTCGAACCGAAACACGTAGGAGAAAATGGCAACCAAGCCGAAAAGCCAGAGGGAAGCGGCAGCGACCCGCTTGTACTCATCAGGACCGTGGCCCAATATGCGACTTTGACGCGTGTTCCATGCCCCGAGCATGAACCACCAAGCTATGCAGAGGGTGGCAGATAGCCATACGTAGGTACTTGCCTGATCTGATGCGACAAAGTCGGGCTCCAGACCGAATCGGATGACATAGGCTCCGGCGACAGCCCACACAATTACAAACGCATCAACAATGCGCAGTTCACGGGAGGTCCGCGCTCGCCAATCGGACACTTTCCCCATTACTTCCCCAAATGTTGTGCCTAATGATCGGGGAGATGCCCCCGGGATAGGGTACCTTGCACGACGAATGGAACCGAACCCGGAGCCCAGATGATGGCGACTATCACCATTTCTTACGCGTACTTGCATCTGAAGAGCTAGACGGCGCAGCGGTTGCCGGGCGCCTACCGCTGCTCAGTCTGGAGATGACCTTCCGCAGTGGACTCCCGCGTTCAATCGCGCACCTGTCCGTGCTCTATCATGTTCATCGAGGATGACTTTGCCGCACGCACCAGCGTCGGCTCTTGGCGCTTGTTGTCAGGGTGAAATCTCGTCGTTCAAATGAGTAAGCCAATGATTGAAGACCCTTAACCGGGATATAGCTTCGCGGCGGCGGTAACTGGGGGAGAAACGTTGTCCGGATTAATTGTCCACGAATGGCTTGAAAAGCATGGCGGCGCCGAAACTGTGGTCGAGCAGTTTGCTGAACTTTATCCCGCTGCTTCTATCTTCTGCTTATGGGACGATTTTCCTGAGCGCTTTCCCAACCATGAGGTCCGGGAATCGTGGTTGGCTTCGACGCCGCTACGGCGACGCAAGCCTCTCGCGCTCCCGTGGATGCTTCCGACCTGGCGTCGAATTCCAGTCAGTGAAGCTGACTGGATCCTTTGCAGCTCGCATCTTTTCGCGCATCATGCCCGCCTGTTGAATCGCGACGTAGACGTCCCCAAGTTTGTCTACACGCACACGCCGGCCAGATACATCTGGAATCCTGAGCTTGACCACCGGGGGGAGTCAAGACTCGTAAGAGCCGCATCTGCTGTTTTCCGGGGAATAGATCGCCGACGTGCCGCAGAGGCCGTCTCGATCGCAGCAAACAGCAAATTCGTCCAAGAGCGAATCAACGCCACTTGGGATCGTCCGTCAGTGGTCATTAATCCCCCTGTAGATACTAAGTATTTTTCAGATGTTCCCGATTCGGACAGTGACCTACGCGATGACGAAAAGCGGATCTTGGATGAGTTGCCAAGGCAATTTATCCTAGGTGCTTCCCGTTTCGTTCCGTACAAGGGACTGGACAAAGTTATTGCCGCCGGTGAAGCTGCCAACCTGCCCGTCGTTTTGGCGGGGGAAGGGCCGCATTATCCTGTCTTGCAGCAGCTGGCGACCGAAGCCAGAGTGCCTGTTCAAATTCTGCGAGCTCCTTCGAGACCATTTTTGCGAGCGCTTTATCAGCGCGCAATGGTGTACGTTTTTCCCGCCATCGAAGATTTTGGCATCATGCCGGTCGAGGCTATGGCCACTGGGACGCCGGTCGTTGCTAATCGCCTTGGTGGTGCAGGCGAGAGCGTTGTTGACCGAAAGTCTGGGATATTGCTGGACGACTTCGGACCCCGTGAACTCAAGGCCGCTGTATCGACCGCTTGCGGCCTGGATGAATCGAACATCAGCGCTAGAGCGAAGGACTTCGATCTTCCAGTGTTTAGGAAACGCGTCGCAGATTGGATGAAGCTTTGAGCGCGAAGTTGGCACAGTCCGATAAATTGTCGGTTCTGCATCTAGACCACTCCACGGAGGCCGGCGGTGCGGAGCTGGCCCTAATTCGGCTCGTCAACTGCACAGACTCTTGGAAGCCTGCCATACTTCTTCCAAATCAAGCGTCCGCTGAATTAGGCGCATTTAGCCGGGTGCAGGATCTATCCACGGTTCGGGAGATCGGGCCCCAGCAAACGCCCGGAATGTCGTCGGACGGCTCACTGCTGCGAGTCTTCGGTTACTTGCGGCAAGTAAGCGGGCAAGCCATAGCTATTCGACGCTCGCCGGAGTTTCGCGACGCGGATGTAATCCATGCCAACACATCCAGGACTAGTCTCTACGGAGCCTTAGCCTGTGTTGGAACCGGAAAAAGACTTGTGATTCATTTGAGGGATCATGTGTCGATAGAGAGCTTGGGCCGGATCGGATTCTGGGCGTTCAAATACGTTGCATTGAGGCGCGCAAACGGTCTGATAGGCAACTCCAAGTCAACGCTGGAGACGGCGACCGCCCACATCGGGGCTCGATCGATGTCTACGGCAGTGATTCCAAGTCCTATTGGCATTTCCGTGACGCGAGAAGAAGAGGACGGGTTCGCGTCCCGAACTGATGCGCCTCTGAAAGTTGGCATGATTGCCCGAATTGATCCATGGAAAGGGCAGTCACTGTTGCTCAAGGCTTTTGCAAAAGCTTTTCCTGATGGGGAGGAGCAATTGTTCTTCTTCGGAGGAAGTCTATTCGGGCACGAGCAGTACTCGATCGACTTGGACAGTGAGGTGGAGGACCTAGGCCTGGTCGGCCGAGTTCATTTTATGGGCCATGTGGATGACATCTCTAGCGCTATCAAGCAGCTCGATGTGTGCGTTCAGGCTTCCATTCGTCCCGAGCCTCTGGGTCAAAATGTGTTGCAGTATCTCGCCTCCGGAAGATGCGTTATCGCGGCCGACGAGGGTGGGCCTGTGGAG
Source organism: Arthrobacter globiformis (assembly GCF_046536215.2). Classification (GTDB taxonomy): domain Bacteria; phylum Actinomycetota; class Actinomycetes; order Actinomycetales; family Micrococcaceae; genus Arthrobacter; species Arthrobacter globiformis_E. The sequence continues at coordinate 4,207,732 of NZ_CM143421.1, forward strand.
TGGATCACGCATGAGAAGAACGGACTTTTGTTCAAAGCGCGGGACTACGAGTCGCTGTCCGCTGCTCTGTCGATGGTCGCATCTGACAGAAGCCTTATGAGAAGACTTCAACGTGCGGCTCCGGATACCTCGGGACTGCTCTCAGATATCCAGGTTGCCCAGGCCCATGGGAGGGTCTTTCGTGATGTGGCAGTGCGGGCTGAACTGCATCAGAGTGAGAGCTCGGATGCCGTTACGCGGTCCGAATGAGCACACCAAATTGTAGTCATGCCAGAAACCCAAGGACAGTTGAACATATGGCAAAGCCTGACGAGTTAGAATCCCAATCACTAGTGATCTGGTCATCTCCTTCTACAAAGGGTGCTGGGGCGTATCAACTTTGGGAAAATTATTCGTTGCCTTTGAGTAAGGTAATCAATCGGGTCATGCTGCTGCGCGGTCACACCGAGTACGATTCTGTTTCGAATCCCCAAGCCAATTTGAACTTGAAATCTATCTTTTGGTCACTGACAAAGTTCCGTTCGCTGCTGGGTGATGCCTCGACCACCCACGTAATAACATCCATTTCTCAGTCCGACATTCTTTACGGCCTTTTTGTTCGACCCTTCTCGCGCAGTCGATGGACGATTTACGTACTCGGACAGCCGTATCCCGTCAAGAATCAAACGGGGAAGCTTAAGAGCCTGATCTGGAAGCGCCTTTGGATTCTCGCTGCCAAGCGCTCCGATCAGATAATAGGTGTTAGTGAATATATTTCCGCGTTGATTTCAAAGGAAATACCTGGCCGCCAAATCACCACTGTATATCCTTCGCTATTGAACCCATCTAGACTCGCGCAGTGTGAGCAATCTAGTGAGCCACCGATCCGAGTCGGGTTTGTAGGGCGGCTCTCCGTTGAGAAGGATCCCGGGTTGTTCTGCGACATCGTGGAAGATTTTGACGAAGTCGAGGGGCTGGTATTCGGTGACGGGCTTCTCCGCGAGAGTTTGGCCGAGAGGACAGAGCGAATCAGCTTCTTAGGGTTCACTCCTCAGGATCAGATATATCCCAACGTTGACGTCCTAATGATGACCTCAAGGTCGGAAGGCTTGCCCATGGTACTGGTTGAGGCGAGTCATGCAGGAGTGGTGCCCCTGGTTGCCGATGTCGGAGGCTGTGCTGAGGCTATCCACCCTGATAACCGGGATCTTTTGGTTATCCCGCGCGGTGAAAGGGAGCACGTGGCAGTTTGGCGGGAGAGGCTACGCCTGCTGTTGAGTCCGGTCCTACGAGACGCCGTTCTTCGGAGGCAGAGGGAGTGGGCGGACCGGAATTTCGATGTTGGAGCCAATTCGCGCCTGCTGGCTGAACTCGCCGTACCGGAGGTATGAACGTGAAAAGAATCAAGTTATCTCGAGTCTTTGCCATTCTTGACGAGCGGTTATTAAGGTTACTACCGGGTTCGTCCATGAGATCACTGCGACTAGCTGTTCTCAGACTCGCTGGCGCGAAAGTTGGAAAAAACATTGTTTTGGCGCAGGGTGTGCGAATTATTGGAGCCAGCTGCTTGGAAATTGAGGATGATGTCTCCATTGCGCGAGACGTAGTGCTTGATGCGCGTGGTGGCTTGACGCTTCAAAGGGGCGCCCTCATCGGCTTTGAGTCGATCATTCTCACCTCAACGCACAACTCTGAACAAGCGGGCGTACCAGTCCATGTGCAGGGTATGTTTTCGCGGGAAGTTGTCATCGGCGAGTATTCCTGGCTTGGCGCCCGCTGTGTTGTGCAACCGGGTGTGACAATCGGCTCTAACGTGATTGTCGGGTCGTCCGCTGTCGTTACTTCTGACCTGTCATCGCAAGGAGTCTTCGCTGGTGTCCCAGCTCGTTTCCTCAGAAACCGCTAGGGTAAACAAGATTGCGCGGCTGATTCGAGGCCCCTACGCTGCGCAACTGTTGAGCTTGGGTGGCAGTGCTGCGCTAACTTTTTTTAGTGCGCTGTTTCTTGAACCCGATGACCGTGGTTTGGTTGCGGTGTTTCTGGCTTTAGTCAGCGTGGGGGGCTATATAGCTTGCTTCGGAGTTCAATCAGAAATACTCCAAAGTGCGGCTCGTGGAGAAGGGGCCTTCGGTGTAGTAATCATCCGCAGGCATGTCATAGTTCAAGTGATCTTCGCCGGTCTCCTTGGAACTGCACTTGTTGTTTTCAAGCCGTTCCAGGGAATGTCCGATGCGCTTTGTTATTGGGCTGCTGCTGGTGTTTTGTCCGCGTCCATATTCAATAATCTGAGTTGGCGACAGTACGGCCAAGGGCACTTCTTTCTAAGCACCGCACTTCGAGGGGTTATTCCCCTTGCAACTTTATGCGGATCTTTCGTTTTCTACCTTTTTTCGGGATCATCTGCGGAGAACGTTGCTGTTACGTACGTGCTCCTTCAGGTTGTCTGCTTAGTGGTCATTGTTCCTCGCGACCTGTTCTCTCGCCTGCGGGAGAACGTGCGAATGCGCCAGATTTATACGAAGGCGGCCGCATATTTTTTTTGTCAGACTGAATCATTGATCCTAGCCCGGACTCCTGTTATTGCCTCTGGGATCTGGCTTCCGCCCGACATTACTGCCGCCATATCGATAAGTCTAAGTTTGGCTGAACTTCAGTCAAGCCTACCTCAAATGAGAAGTGCCATCTCCTTTAAAGAGGCTAGTACTTCCGGGAAGTCGCGGCTTTCGTTTCGCCAATTTCGGTCCGCAATATTCGCCCTATTGCCGGGAACTGTTGTTGTGGTGATCTTGTCTTTTGTGGCGCGAGTCTTTCTTGATGCAGCATACTCACAGCTCCCCGTTTATGTAGCAATACTGAGTCTGGGTGTTGCCTTTCAGGCAATAGCTGCGTCGGCAATAAATATTCTGACCACTCGTCGTTCGTTGGATGCAGTCATTGGCATCCTTTTCGGGGTTATTGCAACCGCTGGATGTGGCTTATACCTGTTCGAATTCGGTCTGATAATCGGTGCTCTGGCTGCTTGGTCTATTCTTGTTGCATTCGGATGTATTGTAATCATTCTGCTGGCCATGCGCCGAAGGAAAGGCCGTCACTTGTGAGTTCTCCTTCACGAATTCCACAGATCCTGATCGGGTTATTCTCTGGGTTACTAGTGGTTGCATGTGGTGTGGGGCCAGGCGTGTCCCGGTACTTTGCAGCCATTAGGCCCGTCGCTGATCTCTTGCCTGACGCTAGCTTCGCCACATTGCTACTGGTCGCCGTCATTTTTTGCCGTCCTCGAGGACTTAAAAAAACTCCCGCTTGGACAGCAGGGTGGATATTTCTCATTTGTGTGATGGTGATTGCAGTACCATCCATTTCGGTCCTCGGTCAGCAGGGGCTCTTTGGGCTGCGCGCGTTGGTTTGGGGCCTCGTCATTGCGATGATACTGCAGGCCAAGCTCTTCGATGCGATTGTCGCGCGCCGACTGCGAACACTGGTCCTTGTGGTCTTGCTGTCTAATATGATGGTGGCCCTGGTGCAGGCTGTGGTGGGGCTGAACGCGGTAGAGATGCAGGCCTTAGTTGAGGCTGGTGCGAGCTATCAGGTGGAGTCCCAGACTAGACTCTTGGGACTACAAGCAACTGGCCAGGAATTGTCGATGCTGGCTGGTAGCGGCTTTGTTTGGGCCTGCGCCGTAGTTGTGAGCCGAGGCTTTCGTCGCACGGGTGCGTTGGTGTGGACGCTCGGTATTCTTTCCGCGGTCGTTACCCTCGTTGTGCTTCAGCGGAGCGCGCTAGTGGGTGCATTTGCCGCTATGGCTGTCGTTATCTTCTCGATGGGATCGGCCACCTTTAGGGGCCGGCGCGGTGCCTCAGCGCGGCGATTTGGTGTCGTGGTTGGGGCCGCATTGGTGTCGATCAGCGTGTTGGCCGTTGTAGCTCCGGACCGGGTCGACTTGGCGCTATCTAGGTTCGCGACTCTGTTTGGCTTGTCGACAGACTATTCCTTCAGCGTTCGTCAGGACACTACGCTCCCCGTGGCGCTCAGACTAATAGGCGAACAGCCACTCGGTTATGGACTCGGGGCTTCAGGTCCGGTGGCGGCCAGGTATGCCCCGGCTGGCCCTCTAGCCGACTTCCCCTTGGGAGGAATAGCGGCAGACAACGGCTATCTATATATGGCATTGCAAGTGGGAATACCTGGATTGATCCTATTCGGAATATTCCTTCTTTCATGGGCTATTTGTGGCAGTTTTGTTGAGTTGGCACCTCGTGACCGCCTGGCGCCAAGGGCTGTAGTTACTTACCTAGGTGCCATAATGATTTCAGGTTCGTTCTGGGGTCTTACTGGTTCTATGGCGGTCGTTGTGATCTTGGCAAGTATCAATGATTCGCGGCATGTCTCCGAGCATGCTGGTCAGCCGTCCGTGCAGTCGGTGGACCGCTTGGAGTCTAACGGTTAACACAATGCCGTGAGGATGCATTCCGGCACGGTATCGGCAAGTTGAATGGCCGTGTCTGACCTGCACCAACATCACCGGCGCGTCCCTTGGGCCGGGAAGGACTGGTCGGTGAAGGGCTGTTCACAGAGGCTTTGCCGGCAACCGCCGAGTTGTTCCAACCAATATGCAAATTGATGACCTGAGTCGGTGGTCGCTCTGGGCATTGTTCCCGGAGGGCGAAGGGCGCGAGATTTGGAGGAGCCGAGGCAGCGAATAGCCCCGGACTTTGACGGAGCCCCGTTCAAGCCACGCAGCGAACCTGTTTTTCCAGCTCGTGTCCTGATGCCGCGAGCACGCCTCGCTGATCTTGACCTCGAACTTGCCTCCGCGCCCGGTCAGGCGACCTCTCTGGTGTCCAGGTCGTGCCCCGGCTGATCGATGGGCATCGTTCACCATGCTGAAGCCATCACCCTCAAAGGCTCCAGCTACGTTGAACACATACCTTGGACGATACGCTGCCCTAGCCCGGGCTAGCGCCCTTATTTGATGGGCATGGTGACGATTCTAACCGCCGGCACCTCGGACGTTCGGCGGTATCGAGTGAGCTTCAAATTTCTGCGGCGTTGGCCATGGCCATGTATGAGGGGAAGCCATTCGACAGAACTAAGGCGACCAAGATTCGGGGTCCAAAAGAACGTATAGCCGGCCGCTTTACCGGCGCTTTCCGGCGCTTTCCGGCCCGTTTCGGTCCAGTAGCGGCCGGCTCATTTCCTAGTGCTTGGCGGGAAATTTTGCCGCTGAACGCGGAGTCTCGATAAATTCTGACTGCCCAGTTTCCTTTTCGGGAGCGCCGCCGGACGTTGTTCTAAGGGCCGGCACAGCTTTATTTGCTGAACTACGTCGGGAACTGCTACGAGGTTCGGGAGCAGCGCCGTAATAGCTGTATGTATATGCATCAGGGCCCTTGACCGGCAGGCGGTTGAGCACGACGCCCAGCAAGTTGGACCCAACCATGTTGAGGGCATTGAGCGATTTCTCAAGGTCCTGCTGCCGCAGTTTTTGGGATCCTACGACCAGCACGACGCCTCCAACGTGCTGCGAAAGTACCGCAGCGTCGGTGACTGGCAATAACGGTGGGGCATCGATCACAATGGCGTCAAAGGCAGACTCTAAACGGAGTAAAAGATCCTTCATGGCCTCAGAACCGAGGAGCTCACTCGGGTTCGGCGGGATCTGGCCCGACGCGAGGACATAAAGCTGGTCTTCTCCCCAAGGCTGAAGCAGATCGTTGACGTCCGCCGCACCAACGAGTGCTGTCGTGAGGCCTGCACCACCATTCAAGCCCAAGTATTCGCTGACCATAGGTCTGCGTAGATCTGCGTCAATGAGACACACTGCTTGGCCAGCTTCTGCTAGCGCGATTGCTAGGTTTGTCCCCGTAGTACTCTTTCCTTCGCCAGGCACTGAAGAGGTGACGAGGACAGTTTTGGCCTGTCCGGATACGTTGGCAAACTGTAGGTTCGTTCGTAGTTGACGAAATGATTCTGCCCGGGGTGACTGCGGCCCTGTTTGTGTCAAGAGTGGCTTCTTTGTGGCGTCCTGATCAAATGAGATGCCACCAAGAATAGGGGCATCCGTGATCTGCCTAACGTCTTCCTCACCCCGGACCCGATTATCGAGTGAAGTACGAAGCACGGCAGCGCCTGTCCCTAAGCTCAGTCCAACAATAAAGCCGAGTAGAAGGTTGAGCTTTGTGTTAGGTGACGATGGTTCCGTGGGGGCGGTCGCGGGTTTGATAACCGACAAGTGGAAGGGTGAAGCCCCCCCGGACTTCGGCTTTTCCAGTGTATCGATGGTCTTTATTAGACTTTCGGCTATTTCCTGAGCGATTGCCGCCGCTTGAACAGCAGAACTGTCTTTTACGGCAATATTTATCAAGACCGTATTCAGTTCCGTGCTTGCCTCAACGTTTTTCGCCAGGTCCTCCGCGGTGACACTCAAGCCAAGGGCGTCTATTACCGGCTGTAGCACTATGGGAGACCGCACCGTTTTGACGTAGGACTGCACCCTGGCTTGGCTAAATGTGTTGCCCTGTTGGAGATCCTGAACGGAACCGGCACTTTGGATGGCTACGAATAGCTGGGTCTCGGATGTGTAGGTGGGCTTCGATAGTACGGAAGCTCCACCTCCGACAAGAAGTCCACTGAGAGTTGCTGCGACGATCAAAATCCAATTGCGGCGTAAGATGCGCAAAGAATCGCGTAAGTCCAAACTTGGGTCCCCCTGCGTAAGTTACTGGAGGCTGTCGCATGGCGTGCCACCAGAACGGCAATGTTCATGCGGTCAGTGCCAATTGTACCGGCCTTCGAAGTAGGCAATGACCCGTTGAGTCACACGCCCGAGGTCACCAGAAACAGTTTGCGGCACCAGCTCTCGGGAAGCGGCATGTGAAAAAGTTGTGTACTTTTCACAGGATGAAACCTGATCTTGCCGGGATCAGCTTCGTGGCGAAGCTATGGGTGGGACAAGGCCAGGGTCGGGCGATCACAGACCTAGCGGTTAGGGCCTCGTCGCTAGATGAATAGAAGTTCATGCTAGCGAGTGTCCAGATCCTCAAACACCAAGAACGTCTGCGTGTCCAGAACACCTGCCATGGACTGGAGCTGATCAAAGATCACCCGCCGCAGGTGCACATTGTCTATCGCACGCACCAAAAGGATGACATCGAAATCGCCGCCAACCAAAGCGACATGGTGCACTTCGGGAATGGCTCGAAGCTGCTCCCTTAGCTCCCGCCACGAATGCTGCTGCACCTTGAGGGTCACGTAGGCAGAGGACTTCAGGCCTGCCTTGATCGGGTCGACAAGCGCGGTGAACTTCGTTAGCACTCCCTGGCCCGTCAGTCGCGCTATCCGGGTATAGGCGTGCGCGCGGGAAATGTGGACGTTCTCGGCGACCTGCGTCACAGACATCCGGCCGTCGCGCATTAGCTCGGCAATGATGTTGCGGTCCACATCGTCGAGAGAGACCGCAGTCTGCTCCTCGTCGTCCGGTCCAGCCATTCGTCTACAACTCCCACCTGTTATGCAGCTCACAAACACGATCTGTCTCTCAGAATAGGGGAGCTTGGCATACTTCTCCACGATTTGCGGTGAGACTGGATACGAAACATCGGCCGGGACCATACTGAAATTGAATAGTGGCTACAGAAGGACGGACCAATGACGATCTCCGCAGACCACACTGCCCGTGGCGAGACGGGGCAGGAGCGCCCGGAGGAGGTGGCCGAGGAGGCCTACCTGCCCCGCGCCGCTGCCGAGGCTGTGCGCAAGTTCGGCATCACCGCTGAAGACTACATGCTGCCTGCGCGTCACCAGATACAGATGGTGGATCAGGACGGTAACCTGAAGCACCTCTCCGAGCAGGGCGCCGAACCCGGCCACGAGTATCCGCTGCCCGGCGATAGCGAACTCCTCAATGCCTACGAGCAGCTCGTTGTCGGCCGGCGGGTCAATGACCAGAACTCCGCCCTCGTCCGCCAAGGCCGTATGGCGGTCTATCCTTCGAGTCACGGCCAGGAGGCGTGCCAGGTAGCCGCCGCGCTCTGCCTCGCCGACGGCGACTGGATGTTCCCCACCTACCGCGACGCTGTCGCCGTCATGGCCCGCGGCGTGGACCCGATCGAGGCCATGACCATCTTCCGTGGCGATTGGCACGGGGGCTACGACCCCATAAAGCATAAAGTCGGAATCCAGTGCACGCCGCTCACCACGCAGTTGCTGCATGCCGTTGGCGTCGCGCATGCGGCCAGGCTGCGCGGCGAGGACACGGTGGTCCTGGCCATGTGCGGCGACGGCGCCACCAGTGAGGGTGACTTCCACGAGGCCCTGAACTTCGCCGCGGTATTCCACCTGCCCGTCATCTTCTTCGTGCAGAACAACCAGTACGCCATCTCCGTGCCGCTTGCTCACCAGTCAGTCGCACCATCGCTGGCGCACAAGGCTGTGGGATACGGCATGGCCGGTGAACGCGTGGACGGCAATGACGTCGTGGCGCTCCTCGCTGTACTGGACCGCGCGGTCAAGCTCGCCCGCGAAGGCTCTGGCCCGCTCCTGGTCGAGGCGCACACCTACCGCATGCAGGCCCACACCAACGCCGACGACGCCACCCGCTACCGCCAGGACAGCGAAGTGGCGCAGTGGGTTGCCCGAGATCCGCTCACGCGGATGAAGAAATACCTCACGGACAGAGGCTTGCTGGACGACGGCGGTGACGCCCGGATTGCCGCAAAGGCAGAGGCAGTTGCGGCGCAGCTCCGTACCGGCCTCGGCGAGGACGTCCCTGTCGACCCCCAGGACCTGTTCAAATATGTCTTCGCGACGAGGACGCAGCAGCTCGATCAGCAGTCGGCTCTGCTCGCCGACGAGCTCGCCCGTGATGCCGCCGGCGCAATTTCCGAAGAGAAGGCCAACAAATGAGCCCCACTGTCACCACTTCCTCCGAGGCCAACGGCAACGTCAGCTCGGCCACCGCCCGCGCTGCTGCTTCCGCTGCGGCAAGCGCCGAAGAAGCCGGGCCCCAGCCCGTCACCATGGCCAAAGCGCTGAACACCGCGATGGTGGATGCCATGCGTGCGGACGACTCCGTCCTGGTCTTCGGCGAGGATGTCGGCATGCTGGGCGGCGTCTTCCGCATCACCGACGGACTCATGAAAACCTTCGGTGAACAGCGCTGCTTCGACACGCCCCTGGCCGAGTCAGGCATCGTCGGCATGGCTATCGGAATGGCCATTAACGGTATGCGGCCGGTCATTGAAATGCAGTTCGACGCGTTCGCCTACCCGGCCTTTGAGCAGATCGTCAGCCACGTGGCCAAGATGCACAACCGCACCAAGGGCCGGGTCAAGTTGCCCATGGTCATCCGCGTTCCCTACGCCGGCGGCATCGGGGGAGTGGAGCATCACTGCGACTCGTCTGAGTCCTATTACGCACATACCGCCGGACTGAAGGTCTACACACCGGCCACGGTTGCCGACGCGTACCGTATGCTACGGGAAGCCATCGACTCCGACGACCCTGTGATGTTCATGGAGCCAAAAAAGCTCTACTGGTCCAAGGACATGCTGGACCTCGAGGCGCTCCGCGAGGAGTACGAGCAGTCTGCGGCAGCCACCGAGGGCCGCGCCGCCGTCGCGCGTTCCGGGACCGACGCGACGCTGATCGCTTACGGACCGTCCGTCCCAACGGCGCTCGCGGCAGCTGCCGCGGCCGCGGAAGAGGGGCGCTCGCTCGAAGTCATCGACATCCGCACCATCGTCCCGTTCGACGATGAGACCGTCTCTGCCTCGGTCCGAAAGACAGGCAGAGCTGTGGTGATAGCTGAGGCTCACGGCTTTGCCTCGGTGTCCTCCGAGATCGTGGCCAGGGTCCAGGAGCGTTGCTTCCACCACCTCGCTGCGCCGATCCGCCGCGTTACCGGGTTCGACGTCCCGTACCCGGCACCGAAGCTCGAGCACTATTACCTGCCCGGCGTGGATCGCATCCTCGACGCCGTTGACGACCTCCAGTGGGAAGACTGATCAAATGACCGAAACGAGAGTGTTCCTCCTTCCCGACCTTGGCGAAGGCCTGACCGAAGCTGAACTCCTGAACTGGCTCGTGGCCCCTGGCGACGAGATTCGCGTTGATCAACCCATCGCCGAAGTGGAGACAGCCAAGTCAGTAGTAGAGGTGCCGTCACCGTACGCCGGTACGGTGGCAGAGTTGCACGGCGAACCGGGGCAGATCCTGGACGTGGGCAAACCGCTCATTTCAGTGACACCGCTGGCGGACCCAAAGGAAGCCGGGACACGGTTGGATGAGCCCGTCGAAACCGAAACGCCGCTGGTTGACTCTGTCGAAGCCAAAGAGGCCGCAGCGGCGGAAACCTATCGGACAGAAGAAAGGGCAGGCTCCGGCAACGTCCTCATTGGTTACGGAACGCCCGGTGGCACAGCCATTGTCCGACGAACCCGCCCCCGGCGTGCCACCCCGCCTGCTTCGACGGGATCATCGACTAGTTCCCTGGTTGAGCCTGTCGAAACCAACCTCAAGGGCTCCGAGGATAAGCTCACCACTCCTGCCGACGATGCCCTTCTCCTGCGCACCCGGGTCCCCGGGAAGCTCGGAGGCGTTATCTCTCCGCTGGTCCGCCGAATGGCCAAGGAACACGGCGTGGATCTCGGGCACATGCAGGGTTCGGGGGAGAGCGGCCTCATCATGCGCCGTGACGTCGAAGCGGCAATCAATTCTCCAGTGGGTGAGTCTGTCGAAACCCAGCCCACCGTATCCGCAAATCGGGTGGTTGAGCCCGTCGAAACCCAGGCGGCCGAAACCAGTGCCCAATCAATCGACGCTCGCACCGGCCTGGGAATCACAACTCGCACACCCGTCCGGGGTGTCCGCAAAGCGGTGGCAGCGAACATGGCCCGCAGTCGCGCGGAAATTCCGGAAGCCACCGTCTGGGTGGACGTCGATGCCACGGCGCTCGTTGAGCTGCGGGCGGAACTCAAGAAAGCGGACCCACATAACGCCCCGGGTTTACTCGCTTTCATTGCTCGTTTTGTGACGGCCGGGTTGAAGAACTACCCGGAGTTGAACACTCGCTTCGTTGGTAACGAGGACAGTGCAGGCGGGGAATCCCAGGAGATCGTGGCGTTCGATGGAGTCAATCTCGGTTTCGCCGCCCAAACCGACCGGGGCCTGGTCGTCCCGTCCATCCGTAATGCAGACCAACTCAGTGCCAGAAAACTGGATGCGGAGATCAAGAGGCTGACCGCCGTCGTTCGCGAAGGCAAAGCGACCCCCGCGGAATTGGGCAGCGGTACTTTCACGCTGAACAACTATGGGGTGTTCGGCGTCGACGGTTCAGCCGCGATCATCAACTACCCGGAGGTGGCGATTTTGGGCATAGGCAGGATTTTGGACAAGCCTTGGGCCGTCAACGGTGAACTCGCCATCCGCAAAGTCACCGAGCTGACGCTGACCTTTGACCACAGAGTCTGCGATGGCGGCACTGCCGCCGGATTCCTTCGTTATGTTGCGGATGCGATCGAAGCGCCAACGTCGCTACTGTCCGATATGTAAGGCGGATTACGTCGCCGTTCGGTGGTCAGTCCTCGCCAACCGTCCAGTCGTGAGGGACAGCAGGTCCTAAGCCGATTTGTCTGAGTGGTCGCTGCATCGCACTAATGCAACGAGCCCTGTTCCGTCTTTCTCGTATGACGTGACGTGGTTGGTGATCGTTTTGCAAGTCTCGCAGAAGTTCTTCTGTTGTTTAGTCCCCATGCCCCGAGCCTACTTGGTGATGCATTTCGAATGGGTTACCTTGTGGCCACGCATGGGATATCTGCTGACCCGGCCCTGTGGCGGTTCCCTGATAATCCCAAGCTAGGTGGGTAGAATCGAGGCCGGAAGATCGCAGATGCTCCCCAGATTTACGGAGAAGAAATGTCACGATGGCTCGACGTCGGCGCGGACAACTACGTGCTGGTAACCGAAGGTTCGAAGCTCAACACTGGCCTGATCGTGGGAACTGAACGGGCCATGGTAGTCGACACCGGCTGCGGGCCACGGCAAGGCAGGGAGATTTTGGACGCGGTCCGCGAAAAGACCTCGCTGCCCTTGGTCGTGGTAAACACCCACGCCCATTATGACCATTTCTTCGGCAACGCGGTCTTCGCCGAGGCCGGAGTGGAGGAATTCTGGGCCCATGAGAACTGCGCGGAGGAGATCGGTGAAGACGGAGACGCGCAGCGCAGCGAAGTGACCGAAACCGAACCGGAGATGGCAGCGGGCGCCGGGGAGAATGTTGAGCTTGTCGTCCCAAATGCGATTGTTCGTGACCAGCCCGTCCTCGTGGATCTCGGGGGTCAGGCCGTGACCTTATTCTACTTGGGCCGAGGGCACACGGATGGCGATCTCCTGGTGGGAACCACCACCGCATTGTTTGCCGGCGATCTAGTAGAGCAGGGCTCGCATCCCTCGTTTGAGGATTCGTACCCCGAAGAGTGGGCCGACGCTTTGCGGCACCTCTCGGCTCTGCGCCACCGGTACGAGTTCCTGGTTCCCGGGCACGGTGAGCCCTGCAGTGATCGTTTCGTTAAAACCATGGCGGACACCATGGCCACTGCTGTGAGGCAGGCTCGGCAGTCTATCCGCGACACGCCTGCCGACGCGACTAAGGCCATCCCTGTGCTGCCCTACGGTCCGGAGCAGTCGCGTTGGTTCATCAAGCGGCTCCAGGAGACGCGGTCGCAGCACTAATGAGTAGATCGCCCTTCGAGCATGGGTAAGTAACTTCTTCGGGGTCTCATTCAGGGGCCGCTCATCGTCGTCCGGTCGCTTGCGGCCGAGGGGCTTTTGCGGGTCATTGTTCGACTGGAGTTTTTCGGGGCATAGAGGGTCAGGGTGTGCCTGCTCATGGTGCTTAACTGATTCGGTCCGGCGCTGCCATGGCTCATCCGGCCTTTGGGCTCAGGCGCGTGCTCTTGGGTCACGCTCCCTCGGGGGGACTGACGCCGGCTGCATACTTTTAGATCTGCACCGAGTACTTTTATCGTCCCGGGTACCGGGTGGCTGGAAACACAGGTAGTGACTACGCTGGGGCGCCACGGCGGGCCACCCTAGGTTTGCTGCATGAAGACTGGCATCAGGGCAGCTATTCGCCATTTTGTATTGCAACACATTCTCGCCGATGACCCTCAGCCCGAGCGCTCGTGGCTGGACCAGCAGGACATGCCTCCCGTAGTACTGGTGCAACCTACGGCAACCGTGGCCGGCCTGCCAGTCGAGCCGCTGATTCCCCTTCCTACGCACTCCTTCGAGCTCAGCGGACCGACGAAGCGACCGAGGCGGAGACTGCCAAGGCACCATTCCGGCCCCCACCGCCGCGATGGTATCTAGGATCAGGCTCGAAATTCTGCTGGCGTCTTGAGTGAAACTTGAGGAAAGTCTGGGCTTTCCTTGAGGTTGCATGCCTACGATTCCGGGCGTGGGGACTTATAGGGTAGCGAGACGCGGACGGGCCAACCGACGGGACAGGCGTAATCAGCAAATGCACGTGCTCTCCTATTTGGGACTCGCCGCTTTGGCCGTGATAACTGCAGTGGTGGTGGTGATGGCTCTCAGGGCATAGTCCGCTCGAAGCGCCAAAACCGAATATTCCGTTGCAATCGCTGCAGGGCGTGTCCAATTGGACAGCGCCCTTGACTGCTAAGTAGGCTGACGAGCGATCCAGAAATTGGGGATACCGCTTCCAGTCACTTAGCCGCACCCGGGCACTGCCGCCCGAGCCGCGTCGAAGGTGCTGCCACTTCCGGAGGTCTCATCGTGGCTTTCACCGATTTTTTTCTAGCGCTATCCGGCCTTCTAGGGACTCTGCTGCTCCCGTTCGCAGGCCTCTGCTGGATGCTTCGTCTCAAACGCCGGGCCGTTGCGGCTACTTCACCTGTGCCCGTTCCGGGGCAGGTGAAGTAGCGGTGCCGTATGTCGACATCAACCCGCACCGTAGTAGGCCCAAATGGTGGGCCTTGGTGGGATTGGGAATCTTACTTTTGATTACGGCCGCGGTCGTTGTGGTGGCTCTCGCGCACGGATAAGAATGACCGTTCTCTCACATCGGGGAACCGTTAGCAAGGCTGCTGACAAATTCGTACTCCGGCAGCGCTTAGAATGGCTGTTTGAACGAAACCAATTGACCACCGCAGCGGGACGCCGCTGTGAGCCCGGGGGGAACGACCATGCCCAAGCCAGCGGACAACCGATTAGACGAGGCCGGCCCCGACGAGGAGCAGCCCGAGCTCCGCCGCCGATTCCGCCGCCGCAATGCAGACGGCTCCGACGCCTGGACAGGAACCTTTCCCGCCGTGACACCTGAGTCCACCGCTCCGCCCCGCCCCATCCGCAGCTCCTCCTGGGCCGAAGCAGCGGCTGCTGCAGACGCGCTGTCCGATACTGCGCCCGCCCTAATCGCGCCGCCGACGCCTGTTCGCCAGCCGGCAGGAGCGCCGCCGTCGCAGGTTCCAGAAAGCCTTCCGGGAGCTGAGCTACCTGCAGCAGACGCCACCGCACTGCCGGCGTCGTTTGTTCGCGAGCAGAAGCCGCGCCCGAAGAGGGGCTTCCGCGGCTTCCTGTACCGGGCTACGGGTGGTGCCTGGAACCTCGGCCCGAGCCCACTGGAACGCGAGGAGGACGAGCTGGCCCGCCGTATCTCGCGCCAGCTGCAGGGCAGCTTCAACACCGCTGTCCTCAGCCTCAAGGGAGGCATCGGCAAGACCTCCACCACCGTGGGTGTTGGCCTCACCCTGGCTGAGTACCGAGGCGACCCTCCCTGCGCCATCGACGCTAACCCTGACTCCGGCGACCTAGTCGAGCGTGCGCTGGGTGAGGGCATCTACCAGATGACTACGCCACGGACCATTACAGATCTGCTCAAGAACATCGACGCGGTCGACTCGTTGACTGAGCTGTCCCGCTACATGCACCACTCCGGGCGGCTGCACCTCATCGCTGGCGAGCAAGACCCTGAGGTATCCGACTCACTCACCGCTGAGGAGTACTTGCGGATCCGCAAACTCATCGCTAGCTACTACTCGGTGGCGCTGACCGACTGCGGCACCGGTGTGACCCACAACGCAATGAGCGGGATTCTGCAGTCCGCAGACAACCTCATCATTGCCGCAGGGTACGCGGTCAGTGGCGCCAAGCGTGCCCGCAGCACTCTGCAGTGGCTGGCCGGTCACGGCTACGAGGACCTGGCCCGCAACGCGATCGTGGTTATTACCGATAAAGATGAAGTGTCCAACCGCGTGGACAAGCACGCCATCGAGGAGCACTTGGCCGGGATGTGCCGCGAGCTCATCGCTGTGCCTCACGACCGGGGCGTGGCCGACGGCGATCTGGTGACTCTTGACCACCTGAAGCCCGAGACCCGGCGGGCTTACAAGGAGATCGCTGCCGCGATCGTGGACGGATTCCACTAGGGTTGCCAGCGGTTCCTTTTGCACCTAGCGGGCCCCTTCCGAAGCCTGGGGGCCTGATATGTCTCCGGGGTTAAGAGACAGCCATCCAAACCGGGTTGCTGGACTTGAACGATGACAGCAATATCGTCGTCGGAGGCTTGGTGATGCCAATCGGCCCGTTCGCGAACCTCAGCCCACCAGCTGCGGTCAGATTCGCGTTCGGGGCAACGCTCCCGGTCCGATGCAGAGTGGGCGGCGTCCTACCCGTCGCGACCAATGCCGCATACACATACACGCCGTCCCCGGCCGCGATTGTCAGCGGCTTATTCGCCTGCGGGGTAAGTGCCAGAGTCTTCAGCCCGGGCGCCCCAGCAAGGGCAGCAGATGCATCGGCAGACATCCCCAGCAAGTAGCCCGTTGACGTGTATAGAGCCGCGTAGGCGCCGGTGAGCCCGGAGCCAGCTACGCTTGTGAGTACATTCACGGCGTTCACGGTCATCAGGTCATCGACCGGGATTTTCGCCAGCACCATTGTCCCCGAAGTCAGGATTTGGGTGGACCCGGACAGCATGGCTATGTCGTAAGCCCACGCAAGGAACCCGTTGTTCTTGGCCAAAGAGCGCCGAGGCCTTACCAGAGTGGTGGGCGAGCCAGAGAACAGCGGTGCATTCGCCGGGTTGTAGTAATAGCCAGTGCGTTCCTCGGACATCAGTATGTTCGAGCCCGTGTACTCTACGAGCGCCAGCGACGGGGAATGATCCCGTTGCGAGCTCGAGTCAACATTCACCAATGAGCCGAGGCTGTTGCCGCCCTGATAGGACACGCCTGTGCGGACAGACGTTGGGGACGCACCAGTAAGGGGATTGAGGCTCACGTTCGAAATCTGCGAGGACAGGGTGTCCTTGATCTCTACAAGGTTGACCGTGCCGATTGCTGCCGAACTGAGTGTGCGCGTGCTGGCGTGCCCGTTCTGCCACACCACGTGATTGCAGTTCAGCATCTTCATCGAGGATGCTGCCACGCTGCCGACCGCGTTCTCGTACTTCCAGTTGATGAAGTAGATTCGGTTGATCTGGCAGCTGCCAAGTGAGGTCCCGTCAGACGCCCGACCATCGAGGTAAACGCCACCGCCGCGGCACTGCTCCATGACACAGTTGATGAACCAGCAGTTGTTGGAGCTATTCGTAGATGACCCCCAGCCGGTTGCTGCGCCTTGATCGCTGCACTTAATCCAAATGGTCCATGAGTTGGGGGACTCAATGCCCTGATAGTCCCAGCGGCACTCGTAGAAATACGAGTCGAAAATCTGGACGCAATCCAGGGCGGTTGCGCGGGAGTTCTCCCAGTTAACGCGGGTGAAGCTGAGGAACTGTGAATAGTAAGACCGAACAACGGAGGCAGTCCAGGCCGGGTTGCCTCCGCCGACGATTTTCAGGTTTTGCACGGCTACGCCGATGATCCAGTGCGCTGTGTCGGTCCCGGAAATGTCGAGCAAAACGAAGTTCCCGGTGCGGCGGATGATGGTGCTGTTGGGACCGGCCCCGGCAAGCGTGACGTTGCAGTAGCGCGTGGTGGGGTTCATCGGGAATTTAAGGGTCGACCCGAGCATGTAAGTACCAGCCGAGGCGTAAACGATGCCACCGCCCGCAGCGAATGCACTTGAGATCGCGGCCTGGAATGCTGCGGCATCGTTCGTTGTGCCGTCGCCCTTGGCCCCGTAATCCCGTACGTTGAAGACTAGTTCGTCTTTCCGGACCGCAGCCTTCCCATAAAGGGTGAGCGGTGCGAACGTCGCGGGGAGGACGCCCGTTGGATCCGTTGCGGCTTCCTCAATGCGTGTCGCAATCGTGGCAGAAAGGTCGGGAAGCTGGGAGAATGGCACCTTTGCTTCGAGGTCCAAGGCTGCCACGCCAGACGCAGCGCCCTTTTCCGCAATTGGAACGTACGCTTCGAGGGCCGATGCATCTATTGGTGCGGCCTGTGCGCTAGTCGCCCCAACTGCGGAGATCGCAGAGGCGCCAGTAAAAGCGGTAATGAGCGTTCCAATTCTGAAGAGCCCGCGGCGCTCGACGGCCCTGTTGCGACGGGACGCCGAGCGATCCTCCTTGCCAACCTCGTTTGCCATGTTCAGAAGGTATTTCCTCGCGACGTGGCTGGACCACCGTGGAAGATACGTAAATATTTGACAGCGAGTACCCGCGTGGAGCAGGTAGTTACTCAGTTAGATCAGAGTCCTCGTGGCCACCGCGCTCCGAAAAATGACGCCCGGTGCGAACTCGGATCCCCAGCTGAATCATAAGCAGGATGCCGGTTCATGGCCGCCATGTTTGTGGTCTTGTATTGCCCGCGCCATTGGCGGCGAGATCTACTAAGTCGACTTCAAGAGATTGTTGGAAGTTGCATTTGAATGCGAAGAGTGACAAATGCCTATGATGCTGACATGAAGGTTACGGTGCCCCGTGGGGAGGGGGAGAGCCCCTTGGACTGCCCGCATCAATTCGTCGGTCTTTGCCGAGATTGCCAAAGAGTTGAGACTCGCCGGGGGGAACAAGACCAGGTCTGAGCGTTCAGCAGGCGTTGGCGCGTTGTCATTCCCCAGCTGAACCGCAGAGCTGCCGGCGCCGCCGGTTACTCGATGGTCTCTCTACCGGGAAGGCCTGCTCTGAGTAGGCGGATTCGCGCGCAATTGTTGTTTCGGAACGGGGACTCGCCGGTGGCGTGTTCCCTTGACGGTCCAGACCTCGTTTTCAAATCTTGATCTGACACGCTGGACTCCTTCTCAGACGGGCCCCTTTCGCGCGGGTAGTGTCGCCGCAACACAACTGAAGGGTGTGACCCGATGACCATTTCTGAATACGCATCAGCACTGGCACTAATGCTCGGATCCTTGGCCGCAGCAAGTGGTGTCTCCGCCGTGATCATCCAGTCCCGGTCCAGACACTAAGGCTCGTTCCTGCGCTGGCTTGACTCTGGTCGGCGCAAGTACACACCGATCTGATCATCGCCGCCCGAGGGGTGTGCAGTCCGTTACCTTTTTGTAATATTGCCATCTTTCCTGGGTAGACTAGTCCGTTCATCGCCGTCGTACTTGGAGTAAAGGATGAACGTTTCGCGCACCCGGCTGGATTCACTGACAGGACTGCGGTTCATTGCCGCCATCCTCGTGGTCCTGTATCACGCGTCTGTGACGCTGGTGCCCGAGATGTATCCGCTCGTCTCTATGGGACAGACGGGCGTGACGTTCTTCTTCCTGCTGTCCGGGTTCGTGCTCGCCTGGTCCATGAATCCGAGCACCCCTAAGCGCCAGTTCTACTGGCGCCGGTTCGCCAGGATCTGGCCGCTGCACGCGCTGACGGCGCTGGCCGCCGTCGTCCTTGCCGTTGCCACGCAAGGGGACCAGTCAGTTCCGCGTCTGATCGCCTCGCTTTTCCTCGTGCAGGGTTGGCTCGGTGACCAGCAGTGGGTCTACGCCTACAACGGGGTGTCCTGGTCGCTCTCCTGCGAAGCCTTCTTCTACGCGGTGTTCCCGTTCCTGGCGGCAAGGCTGTCACGCCTGGAACCGCGCAGGCTCTTCCGCATCGGCGCCACGGTGTTCGTTGCCGCCGTCGCCCTCATATCCGTCCTGCTCGCCGCCATCCCCGGCTTCGACTGGGGAGCCCTGTTCTACACGTTCCCCGCGTTCCGGATCGCCGAATTCACTGTGGGTGTCTGCCTGGCCATCGCCATGCGGAAAGGCTGGAAGCCCAGGTTCGGCATCGGTGTCGGAGCCGCCGCAGCCACCGGTTCCTTCCTCATTCTCGAAGTTGTCGACGGCATCGCGCCGTGGCATACCGCCGGACCACTGGCCGGCGCGCTCTGCATTCCGGGCTTCGCCCTCCTGATTGCCGCCTACGCGGACCGGGACCGCTGCGGAGGCCGGCCCACCTTCGCCAGTGCACCTGCCATGGTGAAACTGGGGGAGTGGTCGTTCGCCCTCTACCTGGTCCACGAGCTCGTGCTGCGGACTGCCCTGGAACTCGGCCCGGAAACGCTGGCCGCACGGGCCGCGTTCGCCGTCGTCGGAATTGCCGTGTCCATCCCGCTGGCGGGCGCCGCCTACACCTTCTTCGAGCGTCCCATCGAGGCCCGGCTCCGGAACCGGGGCTCGAAAGCCGGCCCGGTGGCGGACACGCCTGATCCCGTGAAGACCTTGGCAGCCAAATAGAGCCAGCAGGCGGATGGGGCACATGACGGACCAGTACCGTCCAAGCGGCTCTGGCAAGCCGTTCAATGAGTGCTCAGTTCCAAGTCACTGAATGCGAGGAACAGTTTTTTCGGTGTATGCCAATG
This sequence comes from Arthrobacter globiformis, assembly GCF_046536215.2. Classification (GTDB taxonomy): domain Bacteria; phylum Actinomycetota; class Actinomycetes; order Actinomycetales; family Micrococcaceae; genus Arthrobacter; species Arthrobacter globiformis_E. The sequence goes on from NZ_CM143421.1 coordinate 4,227,462, forward strand.
CAGGTGTGCGGTCCGGGTCGCCGTATTTGGATAGGTGACGCTCCTTCCTACCGGGTCCCCCTGCATAGACTGCATCGGTGAGAATTATCTGGACCATCGTTATTTTGGCTGCCGCGCTTGGTGGCTTCCTGCTCTGTTACCTGATCCAAGCGCTTGTTGGGGCAGCTGCGCACCCGGATCCTTCATTTCAAGTAAAGGATTGGGTGACTGCGGGCTTGGCGGGGCTGGCCTCTTTCCTCTCTGGTGCAGCACTTTACTTCAACTGGATGAAGGCCAAACAGGATACCTTCCTATCCATCCACGACAAGCTCGTTGCGAAGGACCTCCAGGAGGGACGACGGCTTCTGTTCGAGAAGATCCACGCGCCCGAGGACGTAGAGGCCCTGCTCCAGAAAGACGAGGACGGATATCACAAGGTCAACAGGGCGTTGGCGATGTACGACGTTCTGGGCGTATACGTGAAGCGGCGGTACGTCTTCAAAGCCTGGGTGATGGAAGAATGGGGACCAAATTTGGCAAAGGCGTGGTCTCACGCTCAGCATGTCATTGCCCATCGAGAAAAGCGCGGGGCGCCGTCGAACTGGGACAACTTCAGAGCCATCAGCTTGGAGGCAAGGATCAAGAGTCAGGCCCAGTTTGTTTCCCGGCGAGAGAGGACGCCTCGAACTTGTGAGCGGTGCGGGGCCTACCACTTCTAGTCAGCCCGACAAGGAAACCAAAGTCTCCTTGGGATGGAAGACCCCACACAGACTCGGCTGCGGAACAGGGGCTCGAAAGCCGGCCCGGTGGCGGACACTCGACCGGCCGAGGAACCGCACACCATCACCGAGCCGCACGCAGAACCGCCTGGTATTCGGGCATCTGCACAAGCGGAACCGTTCCCTCGACTGCCTCGCTGGGGAGGTAGGCCTATTGTCCGGAAGGTTCAAAGGCGATCGGGCGTCCTATGAACCGACGGGCGCAGTCCCGACGACAGTGTTCGGCGCCAGGTCAACGACGTGGAGGATGCCACGCTGCGAGCATCCCCGCGGCTGACGCGAAACCTTGCTGCGTATCTGCGCACCGACTCCGGACCTCCCACGTGGGGGATGACCAGCCAAGTTATCCCCAAGGTCCCCAAGCTAACGTCTGGTCATGGGAAAACCACGTTCATCCGCACCGCCCTAGCCGGTCAGCTAAGCGCCTAGCCATTCCGTGGCTGCGGTCCCGGTCTCCCCGAGAAGCCCTGGCGGCAAGGCCATTTTCGGTGCGGACCCAGTCAGTAGATACCGTGTTCGGGGCCAGCCCGGGCACAGACTCCTAACGCGGCGGGGGCCGCGACGGCTCGTGCGTCCCGGTAAAACCCATACGGGGGCGCTGCTCAGGACGGTCTCATGCGCCGCATACGCTTCTCCGCTGCCATCACTGCCGCCGGCATTGCCGGCCTGGTTGCCGCGCCCCTATATGTACCCACCGCCTCGGCGGCCTACAGCGATCCCCACCTGCCGTCCGTCCCGGACAGGCCGTCCGTGGCCAACCCGCCGACCGACCAGTTCATCGTTCAGTTCAAGGACCCGGCGCGTACCGGCTCCGCAATCCGTGCCCGGTCCTTTGGCCGTGCCGCCGCCCAGCTTGGGGCCACGGCCGAGGACCTGCGGGCCACCGTCAGCGGGGCCCGCGTGATCCGTACCAGCAGGGACCTGGGCGACGGTGACACCGAAAAGATGCTCGCCTCGCTGCGCGCCGATCCCGCCGTGGCCTACGCCGAGCCGGACGTGAAGCTGCAGGCCAAAGCCGCAGACCCGAGCGACCAGTTCTACCCCTGGCAGTGGAACCTCTCCGCGGAAATCGGCGGCATCCGTGCCACCCGCGCCTGGGATGTCACCCAGGGTGCCGGTCAGGTGGTGGCTGTCATCGACACCGGGAAGACGGACCACGTTGACCTGGACGCCAACATGCTGCCCGGCTACGACATGATCGCCAACAGAGATGACGCCCGGGACGGGAACGGCCGCGACTCTGACGCCACCGACGAGGGCGACTGGTCCACGGCAGGCCAGTGCGGCACCGGATCGGCGGAGGTGGCCTCGTCCTGGCACGGCACGCACGTAGCCGGAATCATCGCCGCCGTCGCCAACAACGGCAGCGAGGGCATCGCCGGCATCGCGCCGAAGGCCAAGATCCTGCCGGTCCGCGTCCTCGGTCCCTGCGGCGGACAGCTCTCGGACATTGCGGACGCCATCGTCTGGGCCTCCGGCGGCGCGGTGGACGGTGTACCGGCCAACCCGAACCCGGCCCGTGTCATCAACCTCAGCCTGGGTGGCACGGAAGCCTGCTCGGCCACATTCCAGACGGCCATCGACGCCGCCACCGCCCGCGGCTCCCTCGTGGTGGCGGCAGCCGGCAACGAGACGGCGCAGGCGTCCACCTCCAGCCCGGCCAACTGCCGGAACGTCATGGCCGTTGCAGCCAGCGGCCGCACCGGTGCCCTGGCGCCCTACTCCAACTTTGGAGCCGCCGTCGACATCACCGCCCCCGGCGGCGACATGCGCCCCACCAACAGCACCATCCCGGACAGCGGCGTTCCGAACGGCATCATCTCCACCCTGAACGACGGCCCCACCACGGCCCGCACGGAAGCCTACTTCTTCGCCCAGGGAACGTCCGCGGCGGCGCCGCACGTGTCGGCTGCGGCCGCGCTGCTCATGGCCCAGATGGGCCCGACGGCGACACCGGCTGCCGTCGAAGCCCGCCTTAAGCGCACCGCACGGCCCATGACCTGCCCGCAGGGCTGCGGGGCCGGCCGCCTGGACGCCGCCACCGCGGTGCTGCACATGACCATCGTCGTCGCCGCGGGCGACTTCACCGGCGACGGCAAGGCCGATGTCCTGGCCCGCGAGAACTCCGGTTTCCTGTGGCTGTACCCCGGCAACGGCAAGGGCGGCTGGTTCGCCCGCAAGCAGGTGGGCTCCGGCTGGAACGCCTTCACCGCGCTGGTTGCCACCGGCGACTTCAACGGCGACCGGCGCGCGGACGTCCTGGCCCGCGACGCCTCCGGCGCGATGTGGCTGTACCCGGGCAACGGCAGCGGAGGCTGGCTGGCCCGCAAGCAGGTGGGCTCGGGCTGGAACGGCTTTACCGCCATCGTCGGCCCGGGCGACTTCAACGGCGACGGGAAAGCGGACGTCCTGGCCCGCGACACCACCGGCGACCTCTGGCTGTACCCCGGCAACGGGCGCGGCGGCTGGCTGGCCCGGACTAAGGCGGGCTCGGGCTGGAACGGCATGACCGCCGTCGTGGGTCCCGGTGACCTGACCGGCGACCGCAGGCCGGACGTGCTGGCGCGCGACGGCGCCGGCGTCCTGTTGCGCTACTCCGGGAATGGCCGCGGCGGCTTCGCCAGCAAGGTCCAGGTGGGCTCCGGCTGGAACCCGATGACCACCATCACCGGCCGGGGAGACTACAGCGGCGACGCCAGGACGGACGTCCTGTCGGTGGACACCAACGGCACGCTGTGGCTCTACCGCGGCAACGGCACCGGAGGGTTCTCCGGCCGCACGGCCGCCGGCAGCGGCTGGGGCTAAACCGACCCGCCGCGGACGCTCTATCACTACCTGCCGCCTTTTGGAGGATGCTCTCTCACTACCTGCCGCCTTTTGGAGGATGCTCTCTCAGGTCCTGCCGTGTCGGCCCGGACGCTTCCTCACGGCCGGCTGTCCTCCGGCCGTAAAGAGGGACGGGTGTCACACCCCTGGGGTTAGACTCGTTACTGAACGCGGCGGGGGCCGCGCCTCACCATCGCGTCCCGGCACGAGCGTGCCACAGGGCGCCGTACAGGACGGTCTCGATGTCTCTTAAGCGCCGCGCACGCTTCTCTGCTGTCATGATGTCTGCGGGTATCGCCGCGCTGGTGGCATCGGCGTTCACCGCACCTGCCGCCCAGGCCGGTCATGACCCGGCAACCCCGACGCCGGCCCCATCGTTTCAGTCCGTTCCCCGCCGGCCGTCGGTGGCCACCCCGCCCGCGGACCAGTTCATCGTGAAGTTCAAGGACCAGGCACGGTCCGGCTCTGCGCTCCGCGCCGAGTCCTTCGGGCGCGCCGCCGCAAAGCTCGGTGCCACAGCCAAGGACGTCCGCGCCACCGCCGGCGGTGCCCGTGTGGTGCGGATCAGCAAGGAACTCAGCGACGGCGATGCCGGGAAACTGCTCGCCGAGCTGCGTGCGGACCCCGCGGTGGCCTATGCGGAGCCGGACTTCAAACTGCAGGCCAAGGTGGCCGATCCAAATGATCCGGCGTTCGGCGACCAATGGAACCTCTCCGCCAAGACGGGCGGCATCCGGGCCACCCGTGCGTGGGATGTCACCCGGGGCAACGGCCAGGTGGTGGCCGTCGTGGACACTGGCATTACCAGCCACGTCGACCTGAACGAGAACGTGCTGGACGGCTATGACATGATCGCCGACCCGGTCGCCTCCGGTGACCACGACGGCAGGGACGCCGACGCCACGGACCCGGGCGACTGGTCGTCACCCGGGCAGTGCGGCGAGGGATCACCGGGCGTGCCTTTGTCCTCCTGGCACGGCACGCACGTGGCGGGCATCATCGCGGCAGTCACCGGCAACGGGGTGGGCATGGCCGGGATTGCGCCCGGAGCCAAAGTCCTCCCGGTGCGTGTGCTCGGTCCGTGCGGCGGCCAGGTCTCGGATATTGCCGATGCGATCCTCTGGGCCTCGGGGGCGCCGGTCACTGATGCGCCGCTGAACCTCAATCCGGCCCGCGTCATCAACCTGAGCCTGGGCGGCACGGAAGCATGCCCCCAGACATTCCAGGACGCCATCGACACCGCCACCGCCCGGGGCTCCATTGTGGTGGCCGCGGCCGGCAACGAGATGGCCCAGGCCTCGGATTCCACCCCCGCCAACTGCCGGAACGTCGTGAGCGTGGCCGCCAGCGGCGCAAGCGGCGCCCTGGCACCGTATTCCAACTTCGGTCCCGGCGTCGACATCACCGCGCCCGGCGGCGACATGACGCCCACCGTCGACGGCCAGCCGGACAGCGGGGTCCCGAACGGCATCCTCTCCACCGAGAACGACGGTGAAACCACGGCAACGGAGGCACCGGGCACAAACTATTACTGGTCCGAGGGCACCTCCTTCGCGGCGCCGCACGTGTCCGGCGCAGCTGCGCTGCTGATGGCCCAGATGGGCCCGACGGCGACACCGGCTGCCGTCGAAGCCCGCCTGAAGCGCACCGCACGTCCCATGACCGGCGGTTGCCCGCAGGGCTGCGGCGCCGGCCGGCTGGACGCCGCCCTCGCCGTGCTGCACATGAGCGCAGTCGTGGCCGCGGGCGATTTCAACGGCGACGGCAAGGCCGATGTCCTGGCCCGCGAGAACTCCGGCATCCTGTGGCTCTACCCGGGCAACGGCGCCGGCGGCTGGCTGGCCCGCAAGCAGGTGGGCTCCGGCTGGAACGGCTTCACCTTGCTGGTGGCCCCCGGCGACTTCAACGGCGACCGGCGCGCAGATGTGCTGGCACGGGACGCTTCCGGCGCGATGTGGCTGTACCCGGGCAACGGCGCCGGCGGCTGGCTGGCGCGCAAGCAGGTGGGCTCCGGCTGGAACGGCTTCACCGCCATCGTGGGCGCGGGCGACATCAACGGAGACGGCAAGGCCGACGTCCTGGCGCGCGACACCACCGGCGTCCTCTGGCTGTACCCCGGCAACGGATCCGGCGGCTGGCTCGGCCGGACCAAGGTGGGCTCGGGCTGGAACTCCATGACCGCCGTCGCCGGTCCCGGCGACATCACCGGCGACCGCAAGGCCGACCTGCTGGCCCGCGACGCCGCCGGCGTCCTCTGGCGCTACCCGGGCAACGGCAGCGGCGGCTTCGGCGCCAAGGTCCAGGTGGGCTCCGGCTGGAACTCGATGACCACCATCACCGGCCGTGGCGACTACAGCGGCGACGCCAGGACGGACGTTCTCTCCGTGGACGGCAACGGCACGCTGTGGCTGTACCGCGGCAACGGGCTGGGCGGCTTCTCCGGCCGGACAGCCGCCGGCAACGGCTGGGACTAAAACCCCACCCCGGACGCTCTATCACTACCTGCCGGTTTTTCCCGGACGCTCTATCACTACCTACCGGTTTTTGATGGACCCTCTATCACTACCTACCGGTTTTTGACCGACGCTCAATCACTACCTACCGGTTTTTGACGGACGCTCTATCACTGCCTGCGCGAACGTACACTTGCGGCCCCGGCAGCGGGTACCCGTCTGCCGCCGCCCCGCCGACTTGAGCTGACCGCCGTCGTCGGTCTTAGCTCTGCTGTGGCGAACGGACCCAGACCTCGAAGATGCCAATCCTCTGCCGCAGCGTGAAGCCGGACTTCAGGACGTTTTCCATGTCCTGGTACACCCCGTAACTGCTGTGGCGCCTGCCGATGATGACCGCGTCCGCGGCCGAAACGTTGGCAATGTCGGTCCGATCGCTGTGGGCGCGGCTGCCGGAAGCGTTGCCGGGGACGGGGAGGCCTGCGCTGGTCATCATCCAGATGCCGGATTGGTCCACAGGCACCGGACAGTCGTTGCGCGCGGCCCGGCTCAGTGAGTCGGACATGATGGACAGGTACGGGAACGGCGCCCAAACGCAGCCGTGGGATGCTACCGCTGCAGTCAGCTCCTCCTGGCCGGGGAGCCGGCCGGGCCGCATGGTGAGCCCGTCCGCCGCCAAGGGAACGATGAACACGGCGGCCAGAAGCGCGGCGACGGCCCCTTTCAGCGGAAGCGGACGGGACCGGAGGGCACCGGCGAGCCGGGCCGCAGCGGCGCCGGCGCACAGGCAGATGGCCGGAGCAGCGAAGTTGACGTAGTGGTCAAAAAAGGCGCGGGACGAGAGCAGAGTCCCCACGATGGCGATGGCCAGGACACTCCACCAAAACTCCGGCGGCAGCTCGCGGCCCTGCAGCTTCCAGGAGATGGACGCGGCAAAAACTGTGGCCACTGCCAGCCCCAAGGCTGCAACGCAGACGACGGCAACCGGCAGCGGAACGGTGCTGCCGGCGAAGAAGCCCAGCCGGTCAAGGGCGGTTCCGGTAATGGGGTCGCTGCGCTCGAGCTGGGCCCGGACAATGCTGGCCAACGTGGCACCCGGCGAAGCGAGGAAGAACGGCGCGCAGATGAGCCCGGCCGTAAGGAGCCCGAAACCTATGTATGACAGGGTCCCGCGACTGCGCAGTGCCGTGAAGATCAACACGCCCACCAGCAGGATGGGAATCATCGCCCAGAGCTTCACCGTCAGGGCAAGGCCGAGAAGGAGACCGGCACCCCTTGCCGCGCGGGGCGTTGGGCCCTCCCTGTGCCGGAACAGAACCAGGAACGAGCCCAGGACGAGCAGGTTCAGCACGGGGGAGAGCATTGCCGACCGTTCGGCAATGGTGGCCGCCGACCAGACGGCGTACAGCCCACCGCCCACAAGCATGGGGAGGCGGCCAAACCGGCGGAGCAGCAGCGCAATGGCTGCGGCGTTCGCCGTCCCGACCAGCACAAAGAGCAGGCGCGCTGCAGCTACACCCGTGTGGTCAGAGGTCACGCTGCCCAGCCACGCGAACGGCAGCATGAGCAGGACCATGCCCGGAGGATGAACGAACACGAAATCCCGGTACGGGAGGTCGCCGGCAAGCAGGTGCACCGCGGCGCTGTAGTGCACACTGTCGTCGTAGCCCCTGAATCCGTCCAGGGTGCCGCTGAAGACTAGCGGAAGCAGCCTAGTAAGGAGAGCGACGACGGCGACGGCGGTCACCACGGCAGCGTAGGAAGGCCGGGGGCGGTGCCGGGCTCGCCGCATCCGGGCCGAGGGCACATCAGACGTCTGACCCAAGGTACTTTCAAGCATGCCGGTGGCCTTTCAACTGCCGTTTTGGTGTGAGGAAGGAACCCGGGCGTCAGCTGTTCACTCAACGGGTGAACAACCCCCAACTACCGATTTCCGGGACGGCACGCGTCGTGGCAGGGTCAACTCCGGCGCCACCGGCTGCATGATGGATATCGCCAGAGGACAGAGCGCTGCTACAGTCCGGGAGAACTCTATCAGTTATTAAGGCGTTCCCTGCATTTGCTAGCCCGGTTATGGATACGTGATAGGCATACGTGCTGGTCAGTGCAGCAAGTAGAGCGCGAACGTACAGTTGTGGCCCTGGCGCCAAACGCGAACGTGCAGTGGTGGCCCCGTGACTCGGCCCGCCTCGATGCGAGTCCTCCCGAAGAGGGCGCTTTTTGCCGGATATCCCCTAAACTAGAGTGAATTCCAAGTCCTCCAGTCACGGGGGCAGCAGCATCGCGGCAAGGCAGATTGGGAGCCTCTGCACGGATAAACCAGCAAGGAAGTTCGGACCTTTCCCTCTTCGGTCGTAACGGCGCGCGGACAGCGCTGCCGATTACTGCGCGTCTAGCGTCTTTGTTGGCGCGCTCGAGAAGTCGTATCCCCGGCGACATGGTTGCCGTAAGGAATTAGTCATTCCCCGACGATGCGACTCGTTGGACAGGCTTCGGCTCAGGTTCTGATCTACATTTCGTCCTGGTCATGCATGGCAGTCAGGGGACTGAAATCTGCCCTTATCCCGGAATGCTGAGAATTCTCTCATCAAAAACAAGCCCGCGGGAAGGCTCATAAAATAAATAGCTGGGGCAATTCTGCGGAATATACCTTTTCGGCGTCGCCACTTAGCGCTATTCTGGTTCTCACAATTTCTCTGAGTGAGCAAAACGGAAGGTGTATGAGCAAGGCGAACGTTGTTAATTTAGGTTGTTCTTGAGTGCTCCGCTGTCCACCAGCACATTCGTCGCGGGAGGGCGAATGTGCTGGTGGTAATGGTTCCGAAGGCGTTCTCGCCGCCGTTGCCGGAATCATTATTGGAAGCAGTCCCTTGCGCGCCTGTGCGGACTGCTTATGCCGTTCGAATCACAGCTGAAAAGGTCGCAGAGCATGGGATGGTACTCCGGGGACCCCAGGCACGAGGGCTGGGCGGCGCGCATAGCGGCCGATGACGGATTGCGGGAAAAAGAAATCATGGGCTGGCGCGGGGCATGCATCTGCGGGTGGCAGGGCAAATTATGGCAGCGAGACATTGACGGCGCCGATACTGAGGCCGGCGGCAGCCGGGGCACAATTTCCCTCGACGGCGACGGGCATGCCCCCCGACGAATTGAGGACGCGATCCACAGTGAATGGAGGGGCCATTTGCCGCCGCGGGATCCGATCGCAGCCGCTGCGCTTGCCGAAGTGGAAGCTGCCGCCCAGGAATACGGCAGGGCAAATGAACGATTGGATTCAACAGTGGCCAACGCCCGCGCTGCCGGTGTGTCCTGGTCCAATATTGGCCGAGCTGCCGGCTTTAGCCGTCAAGGCGCATACAAACGGTGGGCGGAATCCAATTCGAATTCTTAAACCCCAAGCGTGTGTAGCGCCGCCGATTCGGGACCAAGGTGGGCAAGGCTGGAAGCCCGCAGCCGCCGTCGTCCGTTCCGGCCCGCTGTCTGGATGCGGCGGCAATTCGGGGGAGAGCCTAAAGGTTCGCCGATCTATCCTGGTGAAAACGGAGTAGATTAGCAGTGGCAGTTGCGCTCCTGCAGAAGATTCAGGCTCTAAATTTCACAACGCGGAAGTTGGGAAGTGAGGATTCCGTGTCTCACACAATTCCCCCGGGCGCCAGTACGCGCCTGTATAACGAAGACCTCGCACCGGCCGAACACCGCACGTGGGGTTTCTACTCGCTGTTCGCGATGTGGATGTCGGACATCCACTCGCTGGGCGGCTACACCTTCGCCGCCGGCCTCTTCGCCCTGGGCCTCGGGGCCTGGCAGGTCTTCCTTGCACTGGTTGTGGGGATCATCCTTGTTTTCTTTCTAATGAACTTCTCCGGCTACGCAGGCCAGAAAACCGGGGTTCCCTACCCGGTCCTCGCGCGGGTCTCGTTCGGAACGTTCGGAGCCAACCTGCCGGCCCTGATCCGCGCGCTCGTGGCCATTGCCTGGTACGGCATCCAGACCTGGCTCGCCTCCCGCGCAGTGATCATCATCGCCCTGAAGATCTGGCCCGACCTGAAGGGGCTGACGGAAAACAACTTCCTGGGTGAATCCACCCTGGGCTGGCTTGCCTTCCTGCTGATGTGGTCGCTTCAGCTTCTGCTGCTCCGCAACGGCATGGAGACCATCAGGAGATTCCAGGACTGGGCCGGCCCGGCCGTGTGGGCAGTGATGGGCCTGCTGGTCATCTACATCCTGATCAACGCGGGCTGGAACGTGTCCCTGGACCTGCCGGGAGGAACTGCGCAGTGGGGCACCGTGCATGCCTTCTTTGCCGCCGTCGCGCTGACCGTGACCTACTTCTCCACCCTGATGCTGAACTTCTGCGACTTCTCCCGCTTCGCCCCCACCCGGAAGGCGGTGCGCACGGCGAATCTGTGGGGGCTGCCGGTGAACTTCATTGCCTTCTCCGTGGTGTCCGTCGTGGTCACTGCCGGAACCTTCAAGGTCTACGGCGAGCACATCTACGACCCCGTGGAGATCGTGGGGCGGATCGACAGCATCTGGGCCCTCCTGCTCGGCGCCGTGACCTTCGCCGTCGCCACGTTGGGCATCAACGTCGTGGCGAACTTCGTCTCGCCGGCCTATGACCTGGCGAACGTCTGGCCCTCGAAGATCGACTTCAGGCGCGGCGGCCTGATCGCCGCCATGATCGCCCTGGTCATCACGCCCTGGAACCTGTTCAACAGCCCGGTGGTGATCAACCTCTTCCTCGGCGGGCTCGGTGCGCTGCTGGGTCCGCTGTTCGGGATCATCATGGTGGACTACTACGTGCTCCGCCGGCAGCATGTGCTGGTGCCGGACCTCTTCATCGAGCAGGGCTACTACACCTACACGGGCGGCTGGAACCGCAAAGCCGACATTTCCTTCATCGTCTCGGCCGCCCCTGCCGTGGTGGTGGCGCTTGTCCCGGTCTTTGGCGCCCTCTCCGCCTTCTCCTGGTTCATCGGGGCCATCCTGGCGGCCGCGGTGCACTATGCCATCTCGCACAACGACACGACCCTTGCCGCGTCGGTCAGGGCCGCCACCGAGGCGGAAATCGAAGCTGATGCCTCGCTGCAGGTCCGGTCGAAGCCCTAACCCGCCGGGAACGCGGACGCCTGGCGCCGGGCTAAACGCCGGCCTTGATCAGGAGCGCATCAATCATCATGAGGAAATGGGCGCGGTGGTCTGTGGCCTTCGGGTTGGTCATGTACTGCAGGACTGCCCCGTCGTAGATCATCAGGAAGGTCCGCGCCAGCGTAGGAATGCTCAGCTTGCACTTGTCTTCGTTGCTTTCGGCCGCGGCGGCGAACAGGTTTCCCAGCTCCACCTCATAGGCGGGATAGATCTTCTCGGCCAGCGGGCTGGAGTCCGCATTGCGGGTGGCCCACAGGATGAGTTCGATTTCGGCCAGCAGGCTGGAAGGCTGCTCCTCGACCATGCGCCAGTAGGCTTCCGCTGCCTGTTCCACAGTCTTGCGGAGTCCCAGATGGACCGGGATGTCGCCGGAAAAGCTGTTCAGGTTTTTCAACCACGCCTCGGCGGCGGCCTGCATGAGCTCGTTCTTGTCGCTGAAGCAGTAGTGTGCGGCGGCCAGGGGCGCGTTGGCCTCCTTGGCGATGGCCCGCATGGTCACATACTGGACACCTTCACGCCGCATCAGTTCCACGGTGGCGGCAATCAACTGTTCTTTTCGATCGGCGGAGGATATCCGCATAGCTCACTCTCCAGGTTCCCGGTTCTGCCCAACGGGGACATTTCCTTAAGACTATTGCTTGGATAAAGGTTACACACCATTGTCCTGAACAATTGACTGGAACGGGTGACAGATTAGGGGAGCGTGTCGCGGCGGGTCGTGGTTAATCGGGTTCCGCCTGGCCCCTGGCCGCGGCACTCCTTGGGGGAGTATGCGCGGTCAGGGTGCCAGGCAGTGCGCCCGGATGCGGGCGGGGTTACCTTGCGGCCACGATGTCCGGGACGGTGGCGCCGTTGTCCACGTCCTGCGACGGTCCGTTGAGGTAGCGCTCCATGGAGTCGTCCATGGCGTTGAGCCAGCGGGTGTGGTGCTTGGTGGCCATGGTGCCGGTGACCACGGAGCGGTGCAGCATGTCGCGGTAGCCCAGGATGTCGTCGTGCTTGTGGCGCATCCAGTCCTTGAACAGCTGGGACACGGCGTCCAGGTCGAACGGCGGGTAGTCCGTGGCGTTGATGAGTTCCCGCAGGTAGTCGGTCTGGAAGTCGGCCTCCGCGTCGTGGTCCGGCAGGGCGGCCTGGCGCTCGAGCCAGAGTTGGATGTCCGCCTCGCGCTCGGCCAGGGACGGCAGGTCGATCGCCCCGGTCATGACGTCACGGGCAAACCACGCCTGCGCGTCGAACATGTTGAACGTGTAGTACTGGTCCTGCGCGCCCAGGTAGAACAGGTTGGTGTTCTGCTGCCACACCACGCCCTTGTACAGGTTGCCCGGGTACAGCACGTTGGGCGACTTCAGTGACAGTTCGCTGGGCAGGAACGGGTACTTGTGCTGGTAGCCGGTGCAAAGTACGACGGCGTCAAAGTCGCCTTGGGTGCCGTCGCTGAAGTGTGCGGTGGGTCCCCGGAAGTGGGTGACGAGCGGGCGTTCCACCGTGTTGTCCGGCCAGTGGTAGCCCATGGGTGCCGTGCGGTAGCTGAGGGTGATGGACGCGGCGCCCATCTTGTGGGCCTGCATGCCGATGTCCTCAGCGGAGTAGCTGCTGCCGATCATGAGCAGGTTCTTGCCGTAGAAGCGCTCGGCTCCGCGGAAGTCGTGGGCGTGCAGGACCTCGCCCGGGAAGGTGTTGATGCCCTTGAACTCGGGGACCGCCGGGACGGAGAAGTGGCCGGTGGAGACCACGAGCTTGTCGAACACGTGGGTCTCGGTGCGGTTGGTTTTGAGGTCCTCAACCGTCACCGTGAATTCCTGCGTGTCCTCGTTGTAGCTGGTGTGGCGGGCGACGCTGTTGAACCGGACGTACTTGCGGACGTCGGACTTTTCCACGCGTCCCTTGATGTAGTCGAAGAGGACCTCGCGGGGCGGGAAGGAGGAGATGGGGCGGCCAAAGTGCTCGTCGAAGGAGTAGTCCGAGAACTCGAGGCACTCCTTGGGCCCGTTGGACCACAGGTGGCGGTACATGCTGGAGTGGACCGGCTCGCCCTGGGCGTCCAGGCCGATCCGCCAGCTGTTGTTCCACTGGCCGCCCCAGTCCTCGCGCTTCTCAAAGCACACGATCTCGGGGATGGCGGCGCCTTTTTGCCGTGCTGATTCGAAGGCCCGCAGTTGTGCCATGCCGCTGGGGCCGGCGCCGATGATTCCTACTCGTAGTGTCATGCTTCTCTCCTCTTCAAATGGTTCGTGGGGGTCGCTGCTCTGCGACGTGTGCCGGGGACGCGCTTAGGGTGCCGTGCGTACGGTGCTGTGCCTACGGCGTCGTGCTTACGGGGCGAAGGAGCGCTCGCCGGTGAAAAAGCCCAGGCCGTACTCGGGGGTCTCGAACTTCACGGTGGTGCCCTTGGGGAAGAAGAGAACGTCGCGTTCCTTGGCGTGCGTGACTTCCCCGGTGGTCTGGTCGGTGAGGATGAACTCGCCCTTGATGACCACCTTCATTTCGTCGTAGGTGTACGTGTACACCAGGGGTTCGGAGGCCTTCAGCTCGAAGAAGCCGGCGCTCATGACCGAGCCGGTGGGGTTGTGGAGGGAGTCGCCGATTGCGGCGACCGTGCCGGGTTCGTGCATTGGCGGCAGGCCGAGGTAGCCGCCTACGACCTTGTGGATGGATCCGGCCTTGGTGAGGGTTCCGACGAGGGTTTCCATGGGTCTCTCCTGTGATTGGTGTGGTGGGGGATTTGTCAGGGTCGAGCAGTAGTGCAGACGCGGTGGGGTGGTGCAGATGGGGCGGGGTAGAGATGGGGTGGGCGCAGAGGGAGGCTGCGCATTGTGGTGCCAATGGTGCGTGGTGCAATGAGGCTGCGTGCAATGAAGCTGCGTTGGGATCCGGCCAAAGCCGCGGTTGGGGCTCCGGGGGACCGATAGTCGAACGTGACAGTCTCTGTGTCGAGAGGCCCCGGCAGGCTCCGCGTCGAACCTTGCCGGTGTGATGCCAGTCACGCATCTCGTGTTCAAAAACTTTCACATGAACAGCTGTACGAGTCAAGCGTTCAAGTTGAAAAAGATTTCCGATGAACAGTTGCTTGAGCCTGTGAAAAAAGCTTCGAGATCTTTCGTTCCGAACCATTGACTGGAACAAGCGTCCCTGTCACTGTATTGAAAGCGCCGTGACGCAGATCACGATGTCGCAGTCTGATTCAGATTTCCCAAAGCAAAACCCGCAAAGCAGATCTCCCTACTTCAGAAACGGGTAATGACAATGACCACCACCACCAACCAGCCCCCCGCAACGACCCAGCCGCCGACGTCGACGACGGGGGAAGCGATCGACTTCTGGCCGGCGAAGTCCATGAAGCCCATGAAGGACGAATGGCAGCGGTTGCGCTGCAGGTTCATCAACTCCGATCCCATAGGCTCCTGGGGTGAATTCATCCTCTCGGAGTGGGAGCTGGAGTCTTGCGGCTGGCAGGACTTCCACCCGCATACCGAGACCAACTTCGTGCTGGAGGGCGAACTCCATATCGAGTGCGAAGGCCAGACCGTCATCCTGCGGCCGGGCGACTCGGCCCGCGTAAACCCCGGACGGACGGGCCGGTACTGGGCGCCCGTCTACGCCCGCATGGTCACGATTTACGGCCCCAACCCCGACGGCGCGGAGTCCCACTCCTTCCGCTACTCCGAAATCTGAGGTGGGCACCGTGAGCACAATCGAAAAGCGGTACGCGGAAGAACTCAACGCCAGGCTGGCTGAATGGCACACCGGAAGCCTGGAACCGCCGTCGGGGTTTGCCGACATGCGAACCCTGTTCGCCGTCACCATCGCCTTTCCCTTTGTCGCCCTGATCGTGGGGTGGTTCCTGTGAGCCAGGCGACCGGCGAAATCTCCACCTCCGGAACCGAGGGATCGCTTCCCCTGCTGAGCCACGAGCGGAACTGGAGCCCCAAATCCCTGTTCTTCAGTTCCGCCCAGGCTGCGGTGGCCACGTGGTGTTTCATCATCGGCGGCTATGTGGCCTTCTACCTGCCGGCGGTGCAGGGATCGGTGGTGATGATCGCGGCCATGCTGGCCGGAATGTTCCTGGTGTTCCTGGCCACGGTGCCGATGGCAACCCGGTACGGCCTGGAGGCGGTGCGCTCAACGCGGCCCGTCTTCGGTACCCGCGGTTCGCTCTTCAGCGTCGCCCTGACCTTCCTCTTTACGATCGGGTGGGGGACCACGCTGATGATCTTCAGCGGAAAGTCCGCTTCCCTGCTCCTGGTGAGTCTCGGCGCCGTAAGCGAAACCAACGGGCCCATCGCCCAGACGGTGAGCAGCCTGGTCTGCCTGCTGGTGGTGTGGGCGCTCATCAGCCGCGGCCCCGGCATCCTGCGCAGGGTCGGCGTCATTGTTGCCTGCTCCGTCCTTGCCCTCGGGGTCATGGTCATCGTGGTGATTGTTGCCAAGGTGGGCTGGGGTGCCCTCCTCGACGCCAAGCCGAGCGCCGCCAGCGGCAACAAGCTCCTGGACTACACGACGGCGATTGAACTCATGCTCGCCACGGCCCTGTCCTGGTGGCCGTACGTCGGCGGCATGACAAGGCTGTCCAAGAGCACCAAGAAATCGGTGCTGCCGGTAACTTTGGGGCTGGGCCTCGCCCTCGGGGTGATCTGCCTGATCGGCCTGTACACCGGACTGGTCTTCCCGGATTCCGGCGGAGACCCGCTGCCCGGGCTGCTGGAAATCGGCGGCGTGTGGCTGGCGCTGCCGGCGTTCGCGTTCATCATCGTGGCCAACGTGGGCACGGCGATGGTGGGCACCTACACGGCAGCTCTTTCCCTCAAGCAGCAGCCGGCCATCGACGCCCGCCTCAGCTGGCGGGGCTCGACGATGGTGGCCGGACTGACCGTGGCTGGGGTGATCGTGTTCCTGGCGGAGCCCTTCTACGCCAACTTCGGAACGTTCCTCACGCTCTCCGCCGTGGTCTTCGGCCCGCTGTGCGGGCTCCAGATCGCCGACTACTTCATCATCAGGAAGCAGCGCCTGGACCTGGACGGCCTGTACAACGACGGCGCGGGATCGGCGTACTGGTACTGGAAGGGCGTGAACGTGGCCGGCTTCGTCAGCATGGCCATCGGCGTGGTGGTGTACCTGCTCCTGCTGGACCCGGTCACGTTTGCCTCCGCCCCCTTGTTCGCCTTCACGACGGCAACGCTGCCGTCTACGCTGGCGACGGTTGTGGTCTATGTGCTCCTGGCCCGGCTCCAGCCCAAGGCGTTCGGCCCCGCTGCCCTGCGCCTCGACGCCGACAAGGTGCACTGACGCATCTGGCTCCTTCAGGTGGCGCGCTTCCACATGACACCGCGTTCAGGTGACAGCGCTTTAAGGTGGCACAGGACCTCAGTCTGGTATCCCCAGACTGAGGTCCTGCCCCCAAACCCCGGACGCTCTCTCACTACCTGCCGCTTTTCCCCGGATCCCCTCTCACTACCTGCGGCTTTTGGACCGACGCTCTATCAGTTCCTGCCGCCTGAGGCCGGACGCTCGCTCACCGGAAGAGGTTGTAGGTGCTCCAGCCGGCGCCGAAGATGGTGCGTGCACCCCAGGTGCCGTGGCTGAAGGGGTAGTGGGCGAGGCGGCCGTCGGTGAGCCGGGCGATGAGTCCTGAGCTTCCGGTGGTGAAGCCTTCGACGGCGGTGATGCTGTTGATGCTGTTCCATCCGGTGCCCACTGTGCGCCTGGCTTCGGAGACGAAGCCGCCGGTTCCGTTGGAGCGGTACAGTACGAGGTTTCCATCGCTGCGTTTGGCGAGGATGTCCTGCGACCCGTCCTGGTCGAAGTCGGTCATGGTGAGGTACAGGCCGCCCCAGCCGGTCCCGGCCTTGACCCGCGGTGACAGTGATGCTCCGGCGCTGTTGCCGTAGTACCAGAGGGTCCCGGCGGCGTCGTAGGCAAGGATGCCCGGGTGCTGGTCGCTATTCCGCCAGTTGCCGACGGTGACGTGGAAGCTGCCCCAGCCGGTGCCGATGGCCCTGGCCGGCGCGAAGCCGCCGGTGGCTCGGCCGGGGTAGAAGCTCAGCCGGCCGTCCTTCCACTGCGCGATGATGTCGAACGTACCGTCGCTGTTCCAGTCCGCCACGAATCCCTTGGCCAGTCCGGACCAGCCGACGCCGATCTTCACCCGGGTCTGGAGCCCGCCTGTGCCGGTGGCCGGGTAGTTCCAGAGCGTGCCGTCCGGGCCGGCGGCCACGACGTCCGCGGCGCTGCGGATGGACGGAGTGGCGGCGGGACGGGGTGCAGCATTGATGACGACGTCGTCAATGTAGGTGTCGCCCATTTGGCGGTTGTGTTCCGCACCCAACTGGACCGCGTCCAGCGTGGTGGCGCTGGTGGCTACCTGGCTGCTGGAGAACACCGTTGTGCCGTCAAAATTCACCTCCACGGTCGACGCGGTGCCGTTGGCTGTGACCCGCATGGCCACGTGGTGCCACTCGCTGAGCGTGATGCTGGAACTCATCAGGCGGGTAAACACAGAGGCCCCGTCCGGTGCGGTCATCCGGAGCCAGAGCTGTCCGTTGTTGTTGAACCGGTAGACGTCGGCTACCCGGATACTGCCCGAGAAGAACCGGAGGTACGGGACGTCGTTGCCCAGCTCCCCGGCCTGGGTGATGTTGAACCAGCCGTCGGCATAGGCCGTCGCCGTACCCGCCGGCAGGGGCGCGGTGAGGTTGGCGAGCGAGCTCGGATCGGCCGTGACATGCAGGTGCGCGGCGCAGGTCCCCGAGTGGAACTGGTCCGAGGAGATTTCCGCGGTTCCGGTGCCTCCGGTGGAGGACGTGAACCCGTCCAGGCCCCCGGATTCGAAATTATTGGCCATCACCGCCGTTCCCGGATAGGTGCTGACCGGGGCGGGGGTTCCTAGCTGGCATGTCGCCGCCTGGGCCGGGACGGCTCCCACCGCCAGCGCCCAAATCAGGGACACCGAGGTGCCGCCCACAACCCCATATTTCAAGTACTTTTTCATCATTCCGCGCTCCGATGTGACTGAACTCGTGGTTCAGGCTGATAGAGCTGTTCGGCGACAGTGGCCACATCTCGACGACCAGTACACGGCAAATTACCCGCAGGTCAGGAGGGCGGACAACAGTGGCAGGTACTCGACTTTATTGTCCGGCTCCGCCGACTACTTGGATGGACTACTTGGTTTGGCGGTGCTGTCTACTAGGGCAACTCAATCGAGACAGCGGAATTTGCTCATTGTGTCAGCGTCCGTACCGGTTCCGCCGACCGTTACTGGCAGCACAGGATCGCCGACCGTCGCGTCCAAGATGTTGTCATGCAGGGCGTCAGCCGTGTCGCAAGCGGAGCGGACGACTTCTTCCGCGGAATCCTGCTGGTCGGGCGCAGGTGCCGTCTTGGGAGTAACAGGGATCGGCGTGACCCGTTTCAGGCCGCCTGGTGCAGGCCGTGTTTTCGCTGCATCCCGGGCCGCCTTCTTCTTTGCTGCGGCTTCCTGCTTAGCTGCCGCTTCTTTCTTAGCCGCTTCTTTCTTAGCGACGGCGGCAGCTGCCTTTTCAGCTGCAGCCGCCTTGGCTGCCAAGTCTTTTGCGTCTGCTGTTGCCTCGTCGGTCGCGGCCGGTTCGGTCTTGGCGGCCGCCTTTGCCTTGGTAGCTGCGGCCGGCTTGGTATGTGCGGAGGGCCCGGCCTTGGTGGCTGCAGCCGGGTTGGTCTTTGCTGCCTTGGCGGCCTGGGCCGCGTTCCACTGGGAAATCCCGATTTCCGGCTGGCTGGTGGAACCAGCCCCGGCGCCGGAGCCCGTCAAGCCTGCGGGTTGCGGGGATGCGACTGAGGCGGGGGATCCCGCCTGGCATGCCGACGTGGCAAGCAGTACCGAGAGCATGGCGACGGACAGCAGATATTTCCTGCGCATGAGAACTAAATCCTCTTCGGGGGTGCGAAACGGGCAGGCCGGCGCAACGCAAGTCCTGCCCGAAATGGGGCACCGGCATGAGACAGGGAAAGGTCAACGCCTCATCAGCGCCTACCACGCACAACGGAATTCGGGTTGTTCCGACGGGGGTGTGAGCCAACCGGTGACTAAAACGTTACATTGGCGGACGAGGGCAGGCCAAACTCTTACCTCAGGATGTTGTAGGTGCTCCAGCCGGCGCCGACGATGCTCCGCACGCCCCAGGTACCTTTGCTGAAGGGGTAGTGCGCGAGGCGGCCGTCGCTGAGCCGGGTCAGGAGCCCTGAGCTTCCGGTGGTGAAGCCTTCGACGGCGGTGATGCTGTTGATGCTGTTCCATCCGGTGCCTACGGTGCGCCTGGCTTCGGAGATGAAGCCGCCGGTTCCGTTGGAGCGGTACAGGACGAGGCTGCCGTCGCTGCGTTTGGCGAGGATGTCCTGGGCTCCGTCCTGGTCGAAGTCGGTCATGGTGAGGTACAGGCCGCTCC
Organism: Arthrobacter globiformis; assembly: GCF_046536215.2. Classification (GTDB taxonomy): domain Bacteria; phylum Actinomycetota; class Actinomycetes; order Actinomycetales; family Micrococcaceae; genus Arthrobacter; species Arthrobacter globiformis_E. Next base: position 4,247,064 of record NZ_CM143421.1, read on the forward strand.
AGCCGGTCCCGGCCCTGACCCGGGGCGCCAGTTGTGATCCTGTGGTGTTGCCGTAGTACCAGAGGGTCCCGGCGGCGTCGTAGGCCAGAATGCCCGGAAACTGGTCGGTCTTGCGCCAGTGGCCGACGGTGATGTGGAAGCTGCCCCAGCCGGTGCCGATGGCCTGGGCCGCGGTGAATCCACCGCCGCGGCGTCCGGGGTAGAAGCTGAGCCGGCCGTCCTTCCACTGCGCGATGATGTCGAAGACGCCGTCGCTGTTCCAGTCCGTCACAAACCCTCTGGCCAGCGCGGACCAGCCGACGCCGATTCTCACCCGGGTCTGCAGCCCGCCTGTGCCGGTGGCCGGGTAGTTCCAGAGCGTGCCGTCCGGTCCCGCCGCCACCACGTCCGCGGCGCTGCGGATGGAGGAACTGGTGCTGGGCGGGTTGGGCACGGGCGGGTTGGGGCTGGACGCCGTGCCAGCCTTGATGACGAGGTCGTCAACGTAGGCATCGCCCATTTGGCGCAGATGCTCTGCACCAACCTGGGCCGCGCTCAACGTAGTGGCAGCGCTGGCTACCTGGTTGCTGGAGAACACGGAAGCCTCGTCGAACCACACCTGCACGTCGGTCCCGAGACCGTTGGCGGTGACCCGCATGACCACGTGGTGCCAGGTGTCGAGCGGGATGGCTGTAGATCTCAGCCGGGTATAGACGAAATCTCCGGTTGGTGAGGTGACGCGGAGCCAGAGCTGCCCGTTGGAGTTGTAACGGTAGATGTCGGCGACCCGCAGGCTGCCGGAGAAAAACCGGAAGTACGGGACGTCGTTGCCCACGACACCGGCCTGGGTGATGTTGAACCAGCCATCGGCATAGGACGTCGCCGTGCCTGCAGGGAGAGGCACTGACAGGTTGGAAATCGAGCCGGCGTCGGCCGTGGCATGCAGGAAGGCGGCGCAGGTCCCTGAATGGGCCTCGTCCGAGGAGACGGCGGCGGTTCCGGTACCGCCGGTGGTGGCGGTGAATCCGGCCAGCGTCCCGGACTCGAAGTTGGTGGCCAGCACCGTTGTCCCCGGATTTGAGTTCGTTGGTGCCGGAGTTCCTGGCTGACAGGTCGCCGCCTGGGCCGGAGCGGCGCCCACCGCCAGCGCGCATATCAGGGACGCCGCGGCGCTGCCTGCAACCCCAAGCCTGAAGAATCGCTTCATCATTCCGCGCTCCAATGTCCGGAGCTCAACACGTCGTCGGTGCTGAACACATGGATGAGACCCGTTGAGGCCGTTGGGGACAGCTCGCGGTCCTGGGCGACCTTAAACGGCAAGATATTCTTCGGGATGCTGGCCGGACAAGCGTAGCCGGTACCCGAATTTCCAGGCCCTCTTCCTCTCACTACTTGGTTTCTCTGGGCAACGTTCACAGCATCCGCACAGCACGGGGACAGAAGGGTGAAAGGCCCGGTGGACAGGATTAGAGGGAAGCTCCGGGAACAGCCGGAGCGCACCGCCTGAGGAGCCACACATGTACACGGAGACCAGCCACAATCCTGTCCCTCCTACCGCCGCACTGCAGGAAACAGCTCCGCAGGGGACCGCCCCTCTGCCGACCCTCCCTCCGGCAGGAGGTCATCCGGCTTTTGGCCCGGTGCCCCCGGCGCCGCCGGTCCGCCCGCGGGACAAGAAGCGGGTTGGTCCGGCAGTCTTCGTCACGTGCCTCGTGGCGGCCGGTCTCCTCGGCGGCGGGGTGGCTTCCGGGGTAGCCGCGGTGTGGCCCGACGCGCCCGCGGCGACGGGCACCACGGCCCAGGCCGCGATCAGCCCGGTCATCGTCAACAACACGGAGAGCGTCAACGCCGTCACGGCCGCCGCGCAGAAGGCCTCGCCCAGCGTGGTGACCATCAGCGTCAGCTCCGGCAGTTCAGGCGGCACCGGCTCGGGCATCATCCTGGACACGGAGGGCCACATCCTCACCAACACGCACGTGGTGACCCTGGACGGGGCGGCGGCGGATGCCGCCGTCGAGGTCCGCACCAACAACGGCCAGGTCTACAAAGCGACCATCGTGGGCACCGACCCGCTGTCCGACCTTGCCGTCATCAAGATCGACGCCGACGGGCTGACTCCCGCAACCCTCGGTGACTCCGGCGCCGTCAACGTCGGGGACAAGGCCATCGCCATCGGCGCGCCCCTGGGCCTCAGCGGCACCGTGACCGACGGCATCGTCTCAGCGGTGAACCGCACCATCGAGACGGCGTCTTCCGCCACCTCCGACGGGTCTTCGTCCCAGGGCGGCTCGTCGCAGAACCCGTTCGGATCGCAGCAGGGGCTGTCGGCCTCGGCCGCCCAGGACTCCATCAGCATCAACGTCATCCAGACCGACGCAGCCATCAACCCGGGCAACTCCGGCGGCGCCCTGGTCAACGCGCAGGGCGAGATCATCGGCGTCAATGTGGCCATCGCGTCCGCGGGATCGTCGTCCTCGTCCACCCAGAGCGGGAACATCGGCGTCGGCTTCTCCATCCCGATCAACCAGGCGAAGCGGGTGGCGGAGGAGATCATCTCCACGGGTAAAGCGACCCATGGCCAGCTGGGACTGTCCGTTCAGGACAAAACGTCAGGGTCGTCGTCGGACTTCACCGCCGGCGCCGAGGTGGCCTCGGTAACCTCCGGGTCCGCCGCGGACAAGGCCGGGCTGAAAGCCGGCGACGTGGTGACCGGCCTGGCCGGCCGGACCGTGACCGACGCGTCCGAGCTGACGGCCGCCGCCCGCGAGCAGGCCGCCGGAGCCACCGTGAAAATCACCTTCCAGCGCGACGGCCAGAGTCAGACTGCGGACATCACCCTCGACGCAGCCTCCTGAGCCGGGGCATTGCCGCCGAGCCGGTCTGCATTGGGGGGACATGCCGGCCCGGCGGGAAGGATTGCAGCAGTGTGCCTGTGGCTGCGCTCCGTGTGGAGTAATGCAAGTGTGGGTTCCTGGGCTTGGGAAAATGTTCGGGGCCTTTGCCCCCCTCCTTTTTGACGGTGGGGACGCCTAGGATTCGTGTATGCGCCGGACTGTTGTCAACAACATCGTCTCCCTCGACGGCTTCTATGCCGATGAAAGCGGGAACCCGACGGTGCTCAACATGGATGAGACCTTCGACGCCTACAACCTCGAACGGCTGCGGTCAGCGGGAACGGTGCTGCTGGGCCGGACGTCGTTCGAAGGGTTCGGCGGCTACTGGCCGGCCATTGCCGATGCCGATGAGGACCCCGACAACCGGGCGTTGAGTCCTGACAACCGGGAAATCAGCCGCCTCTACAACCGCGTGGCCAAAGCCGTGGTGTCGGACTCCCTGACCGTTCCTGCCGGCCATCCCTGGGCGGCCACCACCACCGTCGTCCGAAGGGATGAAGCGGGCGCGTGGCTGGAACAGGAAAAACAGCGCGGGAATGAAGACATCCTCATCTTCGGCAGCCGCGTCATGTGGAACGGCCTGCTGGCCCAGGGGCTCGTCGACGAACTGCATCTGACCGTCAGTCCGTCGGCCCTCACCGCCGGTCAGCCCCTGTTCCTCGAGCCCGCAAACCTCACGCTGCTGGAAGTACGGCCGTTCCCGGGATCCAGCAACGCCCTGCTGCGGTACCGCCCGGCGCCGGCCCAGTCCTAGGGCCCCTCGGAGGCCGCGCCGAACCATTGCTTCAGGTGGCGGAGCAGGTCTTCCTGGTTGTCGCCGGTCCAGGCGACGTGGCCGTCCGGCCGGAGCAGGACCGCGGGAGCGTCCAGTTCCTCGCTGGTGTCCGCGATCAGGTCCACCCGGTCTGTCCACCCCGCCACGGACAGTCCGCCGGTCTGGTCCAGCAGGAACCCGCGGCCTTTGCGGGTGAGCTCGTAGAGGCGGCCCCGCGACAGCGGGATGTCGCGGAGGCGCCTGCCGAGCAGCCGGGACCCTTCGCCGAAGTCGTACCGGACCCCGGTCGAACTGATCCTTTCGGCGAGGAACCGGCTGACGTCGTCGAACTCCATCAGCTCAGCCAGCAGGCGGCGCACGGCCTGAGGGCCGGGCTCTGGCGAGATCAGTTCGCTCTGGGCGCGGGTGATGGTCAGGACGTCGGCGGCGACCGGGTGGCGCTCGGCGAAGTAGGTGTCCAGCAGCCCGTCCGGCGCCCAGCCGCTGACCTCGGCGGCGAGCTTCCAGCCGAGGTTGAACGAGTCCTGGATGCCGAGGTTCAGCCCCTGCCCTCCCAGCGGCGGGTGGATGTGAGCCGCGTCGCCGGCAAGGAACACCCGGCCCGCGCGGTACTGCTCGGCCAGCCGGGTGGCGTCGGTGAAGCGGGTTATCCAGCGCGGTGAATGGACGCCGAAGTCGGTGCCGGCGTGGGCGCGCAGCTGCGTGCGGAGCTCCTCCAGGGTCGGCGGGACCGAGCGGTCCTCGGCCACCGTTGCCGCCGGCACCACGGCGCGGAACAGGCCGTTCCCGGCCGGCCCGACGCCGAACCCCCGGTGGGTCTTGCGGACTTCGTCCACGACGGCGGCCAGCTCGTCCGGGGGAGTGGTCACCTCCATCTCGCTGTGGATCCACTCGGTGGTGGCGGGGTCCCCGGGGAAGCCGATGCCGAGCTGCCGGCGCACCAGGCTGCGCCCGCCGTCGCAGCCGACGAACCAGCGTGCGCGCACCCGGGTGCCGTCGGCGAGCCCGACGGTCACGCCGTCGTCGTCCTGCTCGAACCCCGTCACCTCGCAGCCGCGGCGGACCTGTGCACCGAGTTCGACGGCGTGCTCCGCCAGCAGGCGGTCGGTGACCGGCTGCGGGATGCCGAGGATGTAGCCGTGGGCGGTGTCCAGGTTGTTTGGCAGCGGCTTCTCGATGCCGGCGAACCGTCCGACGCCGGGATACTGCTTCCCCTCAGCGAGGAACCGGTCCAGCAGCCCGCGCTGGTCCATGATCTCGATGCTGCGCGGGTGCAGGCCGAGCGAGCGGACGGCCTGGGTCGGCTCCGCGTCCTTCTCCAGCACCAGCACGTCCACGCCGTGCAGCCGCAGTTCGCTGGCCAGCATCATGCCCGTCGGCCCGCCGCCGCTAATGATCACGTCAAACATGTGAGAACCCCAATCCATAAACTTTGTTGGCCGCGGCCAACCATTCTGGCCGAGGGTGGGGGCCTTGCGGCAAGCCCCCTGCCGACCTATATTCTGAAAGTGGCAGGGAGATTGTTTCTCCTTGCCATTCGCATGTTTCGGGGATTAAGCGTGCGGTAGAAAGAACGGTCCGTCTCGTTCCAAGCTGCGCGTTATATGATCCGATTGTGCAGACTTCAGAGGGGACCGACCAGCCAGGGCGCCCTGCGACGAGCACGCCGCCGGAGAAGATCCTTGCCGCGGCCTACGAACTGTTCGCCCGGCGCGGGATCCGTGACGTGGGAGTCGACGAGCTGATCCGTGTCTCGGGGGTGGCCAAGGCAACCTTCTACAGGCATTTTCATTCCAAGGACGACGTGGTGCTGGCTTTCCTCGAGCAGTGGTACCGGGAACGCACGGCCGCGATCGAGGATGCTATTGCCCGGCGCGGGACGCGCGGGGAGGCAGCCATGCTGACCATCTTCGACGTCTTCGACGACTGGTTCCGCCAGGGCGCGGTCCAGGTCAGCTCCTTTTTGCACGTGATGATGGAAATGGGTCCCGACCACCCCCTCGGGAAAGCCAGCATCCAGTATCTGGAGAAGACTCGGGAGCAGATCGCTGACCTCGCAAAATCCGCCGGCCTCGACAACCCGTATGACTTCGCCTGGTCCATCCACATCCTGATCAAGGGAGCCATGGTCGCTGCCGCCGAAGGGGATCCCCGTGCCGCGGCACGCGCGAAGGACATGGCCGTACTGCTCATGGATAGCCACCGGCAGTAGCAGGGGCCGGGCAGGCATGGTTCGACCGGGCGCGCGGCCTTTCGTGAAGAAAGCGCCGATCAGGGATAATCGTCTCCATGACCCTCGCTTCGCTCGCTGCCTTCGCCGGACTGTGCCTCATTCTGTCCATTACGCCCGGACCGGACACGTTCCTGGTGCTGCGCATCGCGTTGAACCGGCCCAGCGCTGGGATTGCTGCCGCGGCAGGCTCGGCGGTTGCCGCCATCGGATGGGCTGCGCTCGTCGGCGTCGGACTGGCCGCGATCCTGGAGCAGTCCGCGGAGGTGTTCCGCTGGCTGAAGATCGCGGGCGGCCTCTACCTGCTGTACCTCGGCATTTCCTCGTTCCTGAAGACCCGGAAGGCCGCCAAGGACGGGATGGCCGCGGGCGGCAAAGAAGGAAGCGCACTTCGGTACAGCAACCTCGCCGGCTTCGGGGCGGGGGCGCTGTCCACGCTGCTCAACCCCAAAGTTGGCCTGTTCTACCTGGCGGTCGTTCCGCAGTTCATCCCGCAGGGCGGCGACACCATGGGCACGGCGATGATTTTGGGCGCGGTGGAAGCGATCATCGGATTCGCCTACCTGGCCGTCGTCGCGCTTATCGCCTACAAGGCGATGGGGTGGCTGCGGCGCCCAAAGGTGAGCACCGGCGTCGAACGTGCCAGCAGCGGCATCATTGCCGCCCTCGGCGCCGGCGTCGTCGCCTCCGGCGCGACCAGCTAGCTCGGTTACTAAGCCCCGCGGGGCACCCTGTCCGGATGCACCATGTCGCCAAAGCCGTGGACCATCCACCGGCCGTGGTCGGGCCGCCACACCAGCGTGATCAGCAGCGGGTCGTCCAGCACTGAGGCCGGTGTGATGAGCGTGTGCTCCTGGGCTTCACGGATGACGCGCATGTAGCAGACGTTGAGGTCGCCGTGCGCGTAGACCGCTTCCTGCAGCATGCCGGCGCCTTCGATGGACTCCAGCAGGGCGGCGGCGATTTCGAAGGATCCCCAGAACGGACGGGACTCCGGGGTCACGATCATGTGCAGGTCGTCCAGGTTCTTTGCCCTGTCGTGGAGCGCCCTGAAGAACCAGTACCCAATTCGGCGCGGATCATCGGCGATTTCCTGCGATTCTTCCGCCTCGAGGTCAAAGTCTCCGGTCATGGCACAAAGCTACTCGTGGGGCGGGCTGCTGACGAGACTTTCCCGGGAACGGTTGTGTGACCGTTAGGAGAATTCCGCGGGTCTCCGTCTCCGGGCGCCTGCGTCTGCCTTTGCGCCGACAGACCGGGCAGACCCACCGCCCACGCCGCCCGCAACCGAGACGCCTGACTCGGTTCCGCTAGGCTGGCTTCATGACGTTGGGGGACGCGGCCGAGCCGCTTGTGCACATCAAAAACTTCCGCATGGACTTCGGGGAGACCACGGTCGTCAAAGACCTGTCCTTCGATGTGCGGGCAGGGGAGACGTTCGGCTTCCTGGGCAGCAACGGCTCCGGGAAGACCACCACGCTGCGGGCGCTGCTGGGCATCTACAAGCCCACCGCCGGCACCCTGCACATCGGCGGGAAGGTCTTCGAACCCAAGGACGGTGCCCGGCTGGGATACCTGCCGGAGGAGCGCGGCCTGTACAAGAAGGAAGCCGTCCTGGACGTGATGGTCTACTTCGGCCGGCTCAAGGGCCTGAGCAAGCACCACGCCCGCGCCTGGTCCCAGACCTACCTGGAGCGCGTGGGCCTCGCCGACAAGGCCGCGGTCCGGCTGGACAAGCTCTCCGGCGGCCAGCAGCAGAAGGTCCAGCTCGGCGTCACCATCATGAACGACCCCGACCTGCTCATCCTCGACGAGCCCACCAAAGGCTTCGACCCCGTGAACCGCCGGCTGCTGATGGACATCATCGAGGAGCAGAAGCTCGCCGGCGCCACCGTCATCATGGTCACCCACCAGATGGAGGAAGTGGAGCGGCTCTGCGACCGCGTCATCCTCCTCAAGGACGGCACCTCCCGCGCGTACGGGACCGTCGCCGAGGTCCAGGACCAGTTCGGCGGCACCATGTACCGGCTGGGTTACGACGGCGTCCTGCCCGCCTCGGACCTGTACGACGTGGTGCGCGACGGCGACGGGCACGCCGAACTGGCCCCTGCCGCCGGCGCGGACGGGACGGCGGTCCTGCGCGAACTGATCGGGGCCGGCGTCGCCGTCCGCAGCTTCGCCACCGCACGGGCGTCGCTCGAGGAAATCTTCATCCAGGTGTACGGGGAACAGCACGAAATGGCAGAGGTCTAGGACGATGGCACGCACAGCATTCAGACAGCACAACCCCCTCCAACAGCACAACCCTTTCCAACAGCACAACCTGGGTACCGTCGTCGGGTTCGAATTCATGCGCACCATCAAGAAGCGCGGGTTCATCATCGCCACCCTGGCCATCCCGGTGGTCTTCGCGATCATCTTCGCCCTGGTCTACGCCAGCAACTCCAGCACCTCGGCCAACGCCGACGCCCAGAAGAACTCGGCACTGACCTTCACCTACACCGATGCCTCCGGGCTCATCCCCGCAGCGCTGGCCCAGGCCGTCGGCGGGACACCGACGTCGAACCCCGGCGCCGCGCTGGAGGCCGTCAAGAACGGCAGCAGCGAGGCGTACTTCGCCTACCCGGCCGATCCCGCCACCCAGCCGGTCAAGGTCTACGGCGCGGACAAGGGCATGTTCGAGAACGGCAAGTATGAGGCAGTGGCCAAGCACCTGCTCACCACCGCGGCCCAGTCCCGGGTCAATTCGCCGGAAGTCACCGCCGCCTTGAGCGGCGTAGTGAAGTTCGACGCCGAAACGTACCGGGACGGCCGGGTCTCCGGAGGCATCGGTTCAGTCATACCGCCGCTGCTGTTTCTGGTCATTTTCTACGTCAGCATCATCCTGCTGTCCAACCAGATGCTGAACAGCACTCTGGAGGAGAAGGAAAACCGGGTCACGGAGATGATCCTGACCACCCTGAACCCCACCACCCTGATCACGGGCAAGATCATCTCCCTGTTCGCCGTCGGGCTCCTCCAGATAGCAGTGTTCCTCACGCCGATCGCGCTCGCCTACTTCCTGTTCCGCGACTCGGTGTCCCTGCCCGACCTCGACCTGTCCTCGCTCGTGTTCGAGCCCGTCCCGATGATTACCGGCCTGTTGCTGCTGCTGGGCGGGTTCACCCTGTTCACCGGCGTGCTCGTGGCGATCGGCGCGATCATGCCCACAGCCAAGGAAGCGGGCACCATCTTCGGCCCGCTGATGGCCCTGATCTTCGTGCCCTTCTACGCCGTCAGCCTCATCATCAGCGACCCCGAAGCACTGATCGTGCAGGTCTTCACCTACTTCCCGCTCACCGCCCCGGTGACCGCGCTGCTGCGCAACGGCTTCGGAACCCTTGGACCCCTCGAATCAGCCATCGTGATCGCCGAGGTCTTCATCGCGGGGATCCTCGTCCTGCGCCTGGCCGTGCACCTGTTCCGCTACGGCTCCATCGAATACGGCCGCAAGCTCTCCATCGCCGGGACGTTCCGCCGGAAGGACCTGACCGCCAAGTAACCGGACCCGGCAGCCGGGCGGCGGCTACGGGCCGGCCGGCGCCGGCCGCGGCCCGGCCGCTTACGGTGTGATTTCCCAGGCGAACATCATGGCGTGGTCTTCGTGGCTCAGATTGTGGCAGTGGCCTACGTAGGGTCCGGTGAAGTCCCGGAAACCGCGGTAGAGGATCACCGATTCGCCTGGGTCCAGGGCCACCGTGTCCTCGCCGGAGATGTCGTCAGGATGCCCGGGGTCCGGTGTCCGGGTGACGTCCTTGCCGTCGCGCATGACCACCTGGTGTTCCTCCTGATGGAGGTGCACCGGATGCACCCAGCCGCCGCCGCCGTTGCGGAGCTCCCAGAGGTTGAAGCTTCCCTTCTTTTGCTGGGCCAGGGGTGTGCGGCCGGCCGGGTTTTTCAGGCTTGGCAGGACATGCTGCGGGTCGAAGGGCTTGCCGTTGATAAGCCATTCGGTTTCTCCGCCGGCGCTGCCGCGCTGCACCTCGAAGATCAGCCGGTTGTCCAGCAGGCTCTGCCAGTTGCTCGGCAGCGGAGGGCGCGCACGGAGGGCGGCGGGGATTCGGCTGTTGTCCGGAACCGGGTCGCCGATGACGATCTTGAGGAGGGGCACCTTGTATTTGGGATCGGGCGAGAAACGCGTCGATGCGGCCCACTTCCGCCCGTTGGGCATTTTCATGACGTTGGTGAGGTAGATGACGTCGCCCTTCGTGGTGGGCGTGCCGTCCTGGTAACGGGTGAAATCAACGATCACCTCCCGCCGTTTGGCCGGCCACAACTCAAACGAATTGCGCTTGATCGGGACTGGCAACAGGCCGCCGTCGACCGCGATCTCGTTGAACTGCATGCACTGCTGCCCGTCCTCGATACGGTACTGGCCCTGGAGTTCCTCGCCGTTGTAGCCAAGGGATGCTGATGACTTCGGTCCTCTGGTGGAGGTCATCAGCTTGAACTCGTAGATGCGCGCAACCGAGGCGTCCAGGAACCGGAACCGGTATTTGCGCCGCTTTACCTCCAGAACCGGGAAGGCCGTCCCGTTGATGGTGCAGATGTCGCCGACGAAGCCGTGGTTGGGGAAGTGCTTGTAGAAGGTTTTTCCCCACCACTCGGGGTGCGTCCTGGGATTCTTGGCGGCCGGGAACTCGCCCAGCCCGTCGTGGAAGTCCTTATGGATGGTCACGCCGTCGTCGAACCGGAAATCGGTGAAGGCGAGCGGGATGTCGTACTTGACGTCGAACGACCCGTCCGGGTTGTTGGTGCGGACCCCCGGCAGCCGCAGCCCACGGGTCTCGTCGCCCATGTCCAGGCCGTTCTTCGGATCGTAAATCGGGTACAGGCCAACCATGCCCTTGTACACATTCGCGCCGGTATGGTCCATGGTGTGGTCGTGGAACCAGAAGAAGCTTTGCTTCTGCCGGTCATCGCCGCCGGCGGGCCGGTTCAGATACAGGTTGTCCACCCACATCCCGGGACGGAACCCCCGGTGCCTCGGCCCTGCCACCATCGAATAGTGCGGGTTCCCGTCGCTCTCGGGTGCAGTGTGGGAGTTGTGCAGGTGGGTCAGGAATGAGAAGTCCGGTGAGCCGAAGTCCTGCCGGTCCAGCTTTAGCGGATTCTCGTCGAGGTGGTTTTCGAACCGGACCAGGACCGGCCGGCCATACTCCGCGTTGATCCTCGGCCCGGGGAAGGTCCCGTTGAAGCCGTAGATGGTGCTGGCAGGCAATGTCCGCTTGGTGCCGGCCGGGAAGGTCTTGCGGTTTGCATCGAAGGAAACCGCCGGCCGGCCGTTGGCATCGATCGGCAGCACCTGCGACGTAGTGAAGGAATGGGTCCGCACCAATAGGTTGACCTTGTAGACGATCGGATCCGGAAGACCGACGTCGCTCGTCCAGACCTGGTGCCGCTCATTGCGCAGCGAGTTCTGCTGCCCCGGCTCCGGTCCCGGCGGGTTCTTCCAGGAGCTGACCACGGACTTCGGGACCGGGGCCAGCGCCTTGGGGATGAGCAGCGGGTCGTTGAACGGGGACAGGATCAGCGGGCTCGTAGGGAAGGCCTCGATGTACAGGGCGTCGCTGAGGGCCGTCGTCGCGGCGGCAAAAGCGCCGTCGGGTGAGGGCAGCCCGGTTTGCGCCAGCAGCGGGCCGGCCCAGCTTTGGGCGGCGGCGACTGCGGCTGCTGCTCCTCCGGCCGCACCCAGACGCAGGAGCGTGCGGCGCGCGAGCCCGCTGGTGTTGGCGGATTCTTCGGTCATGGTCAGTGCCTCCCTGGCATGAGGCGCAAGCCAAGTCAGCTGCTGCCCCTGTCAACCCCAATAAGGATTCCGAGACCAGATCCGGACCACGGGGACCTCCCTGCCCGTGGCTTAATTCTCTGTGTTGATTCCCCAAGGCAATCACTTTGTCCATCCGACCTTGGGAAAAGGCTGGAACCGTGGCCGGGGCATGGTACTGCTCTGCGACGGCGCTGTGAAGACCCTCATGCACAGCAACGCGGGGTCACTTAGCGCCCAATATTCCGCCTTCATTGGGCGCTAAGTGACCCCGCGTTGCTGTTGCGTTACAGGGTTGCTTGCTGCGTTCCAGGACCCTACGTGAAGATGTCCGCCACGTACCTGCCGTGGGTGCGCTCCACCTCGTCCATCCAGGCATCGGCATCCGCGTCCGAAGCGCCGGTGGCCTCCTGGTAGATGCGCTCGCAGGTCTCGCGGACCTCCGGCGCCATGTTCTTCCCGTCGCCGCAGACGAACACCGTGGCACCCTGCCGCACCAGTTCCTTGACGTCCTCCCGGTCAGCCCAGAGCCGGTGCTGGACGTACTTCTGCCCGTCCGACGAGGCCTTGGAGAAGACCGGCCGCAGGTCCAGGTTTGCCTGCTCCGCCCAGGACTCGAGCTCCGTCCGGTAGAGGAAATCGGTGTCCGGCGCCCGGCAGCCGAAGAACAGCAGCGACTTCGCCGGCCTGATCCCCTCCGCCTGGGCCTTCAGCGCCCGGTCCTGCACGAAGCCGCGGAACGGCGCGAGCCCGGTCCCGGCACACACCATGATCACCGGCATCGCCAGGGACTCCGGCGGATGGAAGGCCGCGTTCGACGGCCGCACCATCACCGCCACCCGCGATCCCGGCCGCGCCTGGGCCAGGTACGTGGACGCCGCCCCCTCGAAGGTGCCGCGCCCGGACCATGCCGGGGCCTGCACGACGGCGAACGTCAGGGTCGCGTGGTCAGGGCTCCAGAGCGGCGACGACGAGATCGAGTACCGCCGCGGCGTCAGCTGGGTGAGCAGCTGCAGGAACGACGTGAACGGAAGCTGGCACGACTGGTACATCTCCAGCAGGTCCAGCAGCGAGACGCGCTTGTCCACGATCTCCGCCGCGTGCCGCTCCCGGTCCTGCGCCAGCGCCTCCAGCTCGGCCCGCTCGGCGGGGTCAGTGGCCACCTCGGCCAGCTGCTCCACCTGCGGCCGGGTGGCCGGAACCGCGAGCTCCACGTAGCTGCTCAGCAGCTCGCCCACGGCCACGGGTGTGCCGGTGGGCAGGAACGTGTCCCCGTGCTCCATGGCCAGCACCACGTGGGAATCGTAGTCCAGGGCAAGCCGCGTGAGCGCCCGCTGCACCAGATCGCTGGGGTTCAGCGGCAGCACCGCCAAGTAGTCGCCGGTCCGGTAGCTCATGCCCTCCGGCAGCGCGACCTCCACGTGCCGCTTGGACCGGGCATGGGGTTTGGTGATGTCCACCAGCTCCCGGTTGACGACGACGGTGCCGAGCGCCAGATCGTTCTGCCGCAGCAGCGTGTCCCGGACGTTCCCCACGAAGTTGACCGCCAGCTGCGGCACCCCGGTGGGTGCGCTGGTTCGCTGGCCGAGGGCGCCGTCGACGGCAGGCCAGAATCCCGCGTACCATTCTTCGAAATCACCGAAGAAGTCGCCCCGGGCGTTGGCCTCGCCGCGGTCGTAGATCCGCTCCGCACCGGCCGCTTCGAGCCGGGCGTCGATGGCCTTGGGCACCTCCTGGTAGGTCCGTGCCCAGTCCCGGTTGCCGTTGCCGAACACCGTGTACCGGACGCCGCGGAGGCTGCCCGGCTGCAGGCCCTCGGTCCAGGCCATGAACTTCTTGGCATTGTCCGGCGGCATCCCTTCATACGAGGATGCGACGACGGCGACCAGGCCCTCCGTGGGCAGCCCGCCGGCCGCACTGTCCAGCGGACCGATCATCGGGCTGTAACCCCGCCGCCCGGCGTCGTTCGCTATCCGTTGCGCAAAGTCCTGGGACGTGCCCGCATTGGACCCGTACAGCACCCGGATCGGAACGCCGTTGGCGGAGGCCGCCGGTGCCGGCGCCTCTTTCGTTTCCTCCAGTCCGACGGCGGCACTTGCCGCTGCGTCGATACGGACGTTCCGCCGTCGGACGTGGACGTACAGGGCTTCCGGCTTCATGGTGAGCGTGTGCTTGATCTTCAGCTCGTAGCCGGGATCCGCCGGGGTGATGTCGAAGCGCTGCAGTGCCTTGGCCAGGAACAGCATGGCCTCCTGCAGGGCGAACCCGCGGCCGATGCAGGAGCGCTGCCCGTTGCCGAACGGCTTCCACGCATTGGGCGGGACGGCCGCGTACCGCTCCGGGGCGAACCGGTCCGGGTTGAAGAGCTCCGCATCCTCGCCCCATGCCGTCTTGTCCCGGTGCAGCTGGGGGATCAGGATCATGATGGTCTGGCCCTTGGGCACCTCGTACTTGCCGCCGATCACCGTGTCCTCGTACGGGGCCACGTTGAAGGCCGGGGCGGTGGGCCACAGCCGGAGCGTCTCCTTCAGGATCTGGTCCAGGTAGCCGAGCCGGGGCAGGTGTTCGAACTTGGCACTCTCACTGCCCAGCACCTCGTCCACCAGGGCCTGCGCCCTGCGCAGCACTTCGGGATGGCGCATGAGTTCGTACATGGTGAAGGAGAGCAGGCCGCTGGTGGTCTCATGGCCGGCCACCAGGAACGTCACCATCTGGTTGACGACGTTGTCCTCGGGCAGGCGCTCGCCGGTCACCGGGTCCGCCGCGTTCAACATGGTGTCCAGGATGTCCTCGCTGCCGGGAGGGCTGGGGTTGCGGCGCCGGTCGCTGATGAGCTGCTCGGCCACCTCCTGCATCAGCGCACGGTCCTCCTCCAACTGGTGACGCTTGCGGACCATGAGCTTGTTCTGCACCGGCAGCCGGCGCGACCGGTCCCGGGACTCCATCAGGGAACGGACCATGGCCCCGATGAAAGGGTGCATCTCGTCCCGGTACAGGCTGTTGAACCGGTAGCTGAACGAGCACAGCGCAATGGTGTCCAGGGTCAGCCGGGTGGTGTTGTCCGGGATATCGATCCGCGCCGTGGGGCCGAGCCGCTCCCATTTGAGCAGCAGCTGTTCGAGGATGTCGTCCATGCCGGCGAACATCCTCGTCAGGGCGGCGGGACCGAAGGCCGGCATCAGGATCCGGTGGGCCTTCTGCCAGTTGGGTTCCTCGGTTTCGGCGGTGAACAGGCCGTCGCCCGCGGACTCCCGCACCTGGCGCAGGGAGATGCCAAGGACCTTGCCGAACCGGGTCTCGTCGCAGACCTCGTTGACGAGTTCCTGGGACGAGACTGCGATCATGTTGCGGTTGAAAACTTCGATGCGGACAATCGGTCCGTACTCTTCGGCCACCTCCACCAGGCCCAGGACGCCCTTGCTGGCGTCGATGTCGGGCAGGTTGCCCACCACCGGTTTCGTGGGAGGCTGCGGAATGGGGACGCTGTGGCTGCTGCCGGCACTGCTGTTGCTGCTGTTGGATGAAGGCATGGGGCCCCTCCTAGGCGGTCTTCATTGACTCTTGTTCTTATTGGTTTTTGGCTGGTTGCTGTGTGCTTCGTGGTGCTTCGGTTTACCGGGAGGGGGCGCCGCAGTCGGCTGCTTCTTGTGTCGGGGCGGGCCGGGCGTCACGGGCCGGGCGCTGTACAGATTACTCCCGTCCGGTGCCGGGGACTACGGCTTTTTTCTTTGGCTGCTCCGCCCGGCCTCCTCACCCTCCACGGGCCCAACTAGGTAGCACTTCAGGGCCTTCCCAGCGCTGGGAACGCCCTGTGCTGCGACCTACTTGGGTGGGCCCTGCCTTGTGCTGGGCTTCCGTCCTTCGTGCCGGACTTCCCGTGAGACCGGCCCTGCGCCGCACGACAGGCCTGGGCCCGGGCCGCCTGGGGGTTACGGTCGGTTTCGGTGGTGGAGGGTCGGGATTGCTCAACGCCCGCTAAAGATTTGCGCAATTCACCTTAGGGCCCGGTCAAGATTTTCCTAGCTTATGCACATATGCGGCCGGATCGGTTTCGCAGGCCTGCCGGGCATGCTCCCATGTTAGGAGCATGCCGCTATCCATAGCATCCGGCGACCTTTTATGGGGGAGATCTAATGTCAAAGCATCTGGCACCAACCGCTGTCCGGCGCACGCCGCAGGACCTACGTCATGCCGTTCCGGGCCGTCCGGTTCTGAGTCGTGCCGTTCGCATCGGCGCCGGCGCGGCGTTCCTGGCGGTCTATGCTTTTGGAATCCAGGGCACGGGCCCGGTTCTTTCGTCCGGTCTCATCTCCGGGCAGGTGCCCGCCGACATGCGTGGTGACATCGCGGTCAATGTGCCGCTCGGATCGACCGCCCTGGCCTCGGCGGCGGTGGGCTCCGCTTCAGGCACCTTCGTTACAGCCTCCGGTGCCATCTCGACGTCTCCGGACGCGTTCGTGTCCTACAGCCGTACCGTGGTCTTCACCTCGGCAAAGCCCGTGAGCCAAAAACTCCATGCGGCTTCTACGACGGTGCGGCGCCCGGCGGCAGGAACCCTGATGGCGCCGTTGGATGTCCTGGTCCCCACCTCACCCTTTGGGCTGCGGACGAGTCCCATCAGCGGCTCGGCAGGTGAATTCCACTGGGGCCAGGACTTCGCTGCCGCCTGTGGTACCAACGTTTATGCCGCCGATTCCGGCGTGGTGCGGGCAGTGGGATGGCACCCGTGGGGCGGCGGCAACCGGGTGGAAATCGATCACGGCAACGGTCTGATCACCACCTATAACCACCTTGAGGGCATCGGTGTGAAGAAGGGCCAGCCGGTCCAGGTGGGGCAGCTCATCGCCAAGGTCGGGACCACGGGGTCATCGACCGGATGCCACCTCCACTTCGAAACGATTCTGAACGGGAGGCACACGGACCCTGATAACTGGACGCTGCTGCGGCTGCGGCACTCGGGGCCCGTTGCCAACATCAGGATGACGGACTACGGGAAGTCCGGCACCGCTACGGAGACGCCCTCCTGGGCTGTTCCGGTCGGGGCAAGCGCCCCCCGGCACACGGTCACGGACCAAGCGCCGGCAAACGGGTTTTCTTCTCCAGTCACGGCGTCCGTTTTCGCAACGGTGCCTTCCGTTATGTGGGTCGCGTCGCCTGCTCCGACGGTGGCTGCGGTTCCGGCACTGAGGGCGGCCGCGCCGAAGCCCAAGCCGGCAGCTCCGGCGCCGGCACCGAGGGCGGCTGCGCCGAAGCCCAAGCCGGCTCCGAAGCCGACGGTCGCGCCGAAGCCCAAGCCCAAGCCGGCTCCCGCACCGACTGTCGCCCCTAAGCCCAAGCCGGTTGCACCAGCTCCGGTGGTTACGCCGCCTCCGGCCCCGGTTGTTGCTGCGCCGGCTCCGGTTGTTGCGCCCGCTCCGGCACCGGAACCGGTTGTTGCTCCGGCTCCTGTCGTTGCGCCCGCCCCGGAACCGGTTGTTGCCCCGGCTCCTGTCGTTGCGCCCGCTCCGGCGCCGGAACCGGTTGTTGCTCCGGCTCCTGTTGTTGCGCCCGCCCCGGCTCCTGTTGTTGCGCCCGCTCCTGTTGTTGCGCCTGCGCCGGTTCCGGTTGTTGCTCCGGCTCCTGCGGCCCCGGCTCCGGCGCCCGAAGAGGCAGCGGCACCCTAATTGGGCTCGTAGAGCTGTCTCCTGGAGCCGTTAGCCAGACGATGACGGATGCTAGAACGGCTCCGCCACGGTTGGTGAGTGCGAGTTTGTCGTAGCGGGTGGCAAGGCCGTGCCCAAAAGGTCGATCCGATGAAGCCGGACTTTCAGCGGGTCGGACACTTAGGGCCGGTCGTGCGCCTGCGAAACTGACCGCATGACACTAGTGGTCCTGGATGATCAGCGTTGCGTGGACACGATGCGGACCTTCCAGGACCTTCCAGGACAGCAGACGACAATACGAAGGGGCCCGATGTCAGTTTCAGACGTTGGCTGCACAGAACTGTCGGAACTCCTCTGCGCATTTGTCATCCCAGTTCTGATTGGTAACGTTTCCAAGGCCCGCGGGCAACGTGTCTAGCTGCGGGAAACAGAGGTCTGGCCCGACCTCTGAGGCCGAGCCGGGCGCGCTAGTTTTGGAGCACTACTGACATCACGCACACAGCGCCTGGTGACTTAAGGACTCGGCGCCGATCCGGCGGAGCAAGATGGGGCTCACGATGCTGCCAATGATCTCTTTGCCGGCACAGGCCCTAGACTCTGGCATGGTCGGCTCCTTTCGGATCAGGCCGGACCCGTACGCCGCTATTCAGAAAGTCCCCGTCCGGACGAAGTTCCCTGTCGGTGATGCGTGCCAATACGGGGCTTGGCGGGCGATGCCAGTTCCAGACAGAGATGGCGCTGCGCGTGCCCGAGACTGTTGAGACCCTTGGGACTCGAGAGGAGGTTTCGAGAACCGGATCAGAAGAGGTGTAGGTCGCCCTTAAACGAACCTGTACGGGACTCGGAAAGCTAATAAAAGCGCATTGGTGAGTGTACGTACGGTGGATCCGGCTGATTGAGCGGGTGCGGTGGATCCTGTCGTTTGGGCGGGGGCGCTGGTTGCTTTGATGGGAGGGGGCGGCATGGATAGTTGTAGTCGTATGATCCGGCAGTGAATTGCGTCAGGGCAACGGCCCCGCCGGGGGTGAGCGGGGTAGAGGAACAGTAGGCGCGCGCGGAGGTTTTTGAAGTTGCGCCGGCGACCCAGTTCTTGAGCTTGTTCAAGTTGCTGTCGGAGCCAACGGTGCCGGCTATTTCACCGAACTGATAGGTCGTGGAATAGATGCCTGCTTCCGCTCCGATGCTTTGCAGATAGGCGGTCATGCCCTCCAAGTCTGCGGCGTTGGCTGCGCGGTTGGATGACCAGCTGTTCCCGGTTTCCACGTCCATCCACCACATGTGGTGCGCGGCGTCGGGGACGCCACGGCGGTTTACGTCGTCGTAGGCCATGGCGTACCCGTAGATGTACGCGCAGGCTGCGGTGTCGGCACCGTTGCACGCCCCGTAGGGGTTGGGGATGTGGGCGCCGTGGTGGACGTTGGATGTGGGCCACCACCCCTTCGCCGTTGGTCCGGGATTGGCTGTGTTGACGTAGAGCGCGACTGGCGGGGTTTTGGCCGGTTCCGATGTGCCGGCGGCCCAGGTGAGTTGCGCGGCCAGGCAGGGGTTCGTGGTGTTCGGTCTGCCTCCGTTCACGCCGATGATGGCGAATCCCAGGGGTTCCGGAAGGTCGCTGCCGCACTGGGGCCAGGAGATGTCGTAGCCCAGTATGGTGTGGTCAGGCGGCGGCGCACCCCCGGCATTGGCGGCACCTGCCGGGGTCATGAGCCCAGCGGAGAAAAGGCAGGCAATGACGAGGAATCTTGCGGCTCTCAGCGGCGCCCTGGCAGTAGCGCGGTCAGAACTGTAGTTCCCGGGACAGAAAACGCTTCGCCTCCGGGGACATGCCCGGGGGCCGGCCGCGGACGCGGCCCTGCCGGTGAACAGGATCGTGCGGAAGAGGCGCAGCGGGCCGCGAAGTTCCATCTCTGCCTCCCCCCGTAGGACCCACGCCGCTGTGACAACCCCAGACTTTACGCAAGGCGGCGTGGGAAAACCTTGTGACGCCCGTGACGGTGTGGCCCCTTGAGACGGTCCCCGGATTACGGCGCCAGCGGCAGCACCGTGCCGGTGCCGCCGCCGGCACGCGAGGTACCCGTGTCCGTGGGGCCGCCCCGGGCGGCGGCCAGCCTGATTTCCGGTTGGAGGGCCTTTTCGATGTGGTCGACGTTCGCGCTCATCCACTGGAGGTAGTCCTGGCCTTGGGGGAGGGTTTCGGTGAAATTGACCACGGGGACGTCGGCCGCGGTTGCGGCGTCCTTGAGCTTCTTGGTTTGCGGGCCTTCTGTCTGCTCGTTGTAGGCGAGCATCTTCACGGCGTGGCCCGAGATGAGGTCCAGGGTCTTCTGCAGGACGGGAACGGGGACATCCTGGCCGGCTTCGATGGCGTGACTGTATTCTTCCGGGGTCTTGTTGACCAGCCCGGCCGCGTCAAGCAGGTAGAGGGGGACCGGTTCGGTGATGGCGACGGATTCGCCGCCGCGCCGCGCCTTCAGCGCGGCAGTGCGCTCCTTGAGTTTCCCGAGCTCGGCCTTGAACCGGTCGGCGTTGGCGGCGAAGGAGGCCGCGCCGGCCGGGTCGATGCGGGACAGTCCCTCTGTCGTGGCCGTCTCGCTCTCAAACCAGGCCGCCCCGGCGATACCAGCGCCGATGCGGGCGAGATAACGACGCTCTCCCGGCCTAGCTGATGTGGCAAGCCACCGTTCGGTCACATCCCCGTGCCCATCCTGTTCGAGCATCCAGAATCAGCGCCTGACGACGCCTTCGCAGCCCGCGCAGATTCCGAGGAGTTCGACCGTGTGGGAGACAGCGGCGAAGCCGTGTTCACGCGCGATGCGCCCAGCCCAGCGTTCCACTGTGCTTCCGCGACCTCAACCGCGTGTCCGCAAAGGCGGCGGACCAGGTGGTGGTGTTGTTCCTGGCGGTGGCAGCGGCGATAGTGGCTTTCGCTGTCTTGGGTCCGCAGCACGTCGACTTCGCCATCGTGGGCCATGGACTGCAGAATCCGGTAGACGGTGGCCAGCGAGACCGATCGCCGTCCTCGCGCTGCATAGCGTACAGCCGCTGGTAACGTGGACCTTGTTTGCAATTGAGAATCATTCGCATATAGGCTGGCGAGTATGCATGTGACTGTTGTGAGTTCCTTGGATGTTTTCAGCCGGCAGAAGGCCTGCGCGGCACTGGCAGCGGAGACTCCGGATACCGTGGTTGTCTTCCATGACCTTTTAGAAGACGGGCTCGTGATCCGAAGGCTCTTCAAGGAGGGCCGGCGCATTGAGCGGGAAGAGTCGACTCTGGAACACGGATGCCTTAGCTGCACAGTGCGACTGGACGTCGTACCCACGGTGAAGAGGCTGCTGCGGGCGGCTTCCCGCCTTATTCTGGGTTTGCCCCCTGCCGTAGCCTCGTCAACGGCCGTGCACGCTCTGCTGAGGGGGCTTGGAGGCGCGTTCACGATTGATTCCGTTGTGCTGGCCTGCGCCCCGGATACAGTGGAGGACCAAATCTGGGATCATCACTCGCTGTTCGAGTCCGGCTTCACGCCCGTTCCGGAGGATGACCGGACGCCGGGGGAGTTCCTCCTGGAGGAGCTGTCGTTCAGCGACACCGTCCTGCTTGCGGACCCGGCCTTGGTGCCTGTTGATCCTGCAGCACGTGCCCGCGGAATCCAGCTGATCAAAGAGCTGGCCCCGCATGCGGCAGTGACTGACAGCGTAGGCGACCTCTGGCTCGGTCGGCACAACCTCGCCGAAGCAACCGCACGCACCGTCCCGGGTTCCCTGCGGATCCCAGCCGAATCTTCCTCGCCCTTCACTACCGTGGTCCAGCAGATTGAGCGGCCCCTGCATCCAGGGCGCTTCCGTCACGCCCTGGCAGCCCTAGCTGAAGGGTCCTGCTGGCTGCGCGGCCGGATCTGGATGGCATCAGCACCGGATTGCAGGATCGCCCTTCAGGGCATCGGGCCCAGGGTCTGGCTGGAGAACACGGGGCCCTGGCAGGCGATGCGCGAGCCCCTTCAGATAGCCTTTCCCGCCGATGGTCCGGGAGCCGTACTCGACTGGCACCCCGTATTCGGCGACCGCGGAACGGTCCTGGCCGTCACGGGTGATGATGTCGACGCCACCGAGATCGCTGCCCTGCTCAGGGGCTGCGAACTGACCGAAGAGGAGATAACCTCCAGCCCCGGCACCATCACGGACCCGTTCAACCTGAAACCGACAACCGAAGCAACACAAAGGAGCAACTCATGAAAGTACGAAACTCACTGCGGGCACTGAAGAAAATACCGGGCGCCCAGATTGTCCGGCGCCGCGGCCGCACCTTCGTCATCAACAAGAAAAACCCGCGGATGAAAGCCCGCCAAGGCTGACGGAAACCCGCTCCGGCGCACCTTCGATCCGTCGGACACGGACGCCAGCGTCGTCCCCCTTACTGCTTCATGCCGGTGTCCGCCAGTGCTCCCGTTGGCCATTACCGGCCAGGGAGCCGCGGCGCCGTTCAACTGCCCGATGAGGCGCCCCACTGCCCCCGGCTGTCTCACAGTCCTTGGCATACGAGCCGTCTCCCAGGACCAGCCGACGGTTCTGGCGGCCGCCCCCGAATATCGTGGAATGCCAATGTCATTTTCAGCACCGGCCTGCACTCCGGCCCGCGCGCTTTCGGGGTTGGGCAGTCCCATGTTGAGCGACATCGTGGAGGCATGCCGGACGCGAGGGCTTCCGGCTCCGGCCAAGAATACCAGAAGCGGCCCTAGTGGTGAAGGGGGTCTAGCGGTGCCTGGGCAAGGTGAGGATTTCGGCTCCGTCGTCGGTGATCGCGATGGTGTGCTCGCTGTGGGCCGTACGGCAGCCTGTGGAACTTCGGAGCGTCCACCCGTCGGCATCGGTGACGAGCCGGGCCGTGTCCGCCATGACCCACGGCTCCAGCGCGAGCATCAGCCCGGGCCGCAGTTTGAATCCCCGGCCTGGGCGTCCAGTGTTTGGAACGTGCGGGTCCTGGTGCATTGTCGAGCCGATGCCGTGACCGCCGAACTCGGTGTTGATCGGGTAGCCCGCCTCGCTGAGGACAGAACCGATGGCGTGGGAAATGTCGCCGATATGTGCACCGGGCCGGGCAGCGGCTATTCCCGCGCTCAATGCCCGTTCTGTCGCGTCGATCATCGCGACGCTTTCCGCGGGCTGTGATTCGCCCACGATGAAGCTGATGGCAGCGTCCGCAGCGACTCCGTCCTTGGAGACGGCGAGGTCCAGAGTCAGCAGATCCCCGTCGGCAAGCGCATAGTCGCGGGGCAGTCCGTGAAGCACGGCGTCGTTGACGCCCGTGCAGATGTAGTGGCCAAACGGCCCACGGCCGAAGGACGGCGCATAGTCGACGTAGCAGGACTCGGCTCCGGCCTCCAGGATCATTGCCTTGGTCCACTGGTCGATTTCCAACAGGTTCGTGCCGACGGCGCTGCGTCCCTTCAGCGTGTGCAGGATGTCAGCCACCAGGGCTCCTGACACTTTTGCACGGGCCAGTTCGGCGGTGTTCAGGATCTCGATCATGCGGCGCCCTTCTTACGCATCCAGTAACTCCGTCGTATCACTATGCGCTCCGGCGCTCCTTCGGCGCCACGCCTCCAAGGCGCTGGGTGACCTGCCGGGCCGCGGCGGCGCAGGCTTCGCCGAGGCTTTGCAGGGTGTCGGGGGAGACCCTGAACTTGGGGGCGGGGATGAGGACGGCGGCCGCGATGTCCCCGCGGTGGTCGTAGACGGGGGCCGCGATGCCGACTTCCTCGATGGACGTTTCCCCGTAGTTGATGGCCCAGCCGCGTTTGGTGACTTCCACGAGCCGCTGCAGGTACTCCTCCGCCGAGTGGTTGTCGAGGACGGGAAGGGTGATGGTGCCGCTGCGGAGCAGGGTGTTCACCCGTTCGGGCTGTTCGCCGGCGAGGAAGATCTGGACCGAGGCGCTGAGGGCGTCGTTGTAGCGTGCGCCCAGGGGGGTGGTGTGCTTGACCTGCTGGCGGCTGGCGATCTGCTCCACGCACATCGACTCGGTGCCGTTCCACACCATGAGGGCGCTGGTCTCGCCGGTGCGCTCGGTGAGTTCCCGCAGCACCGGGTAGGCCACCCGGCGTTCCTCGAGTTCTGCCAGCAGCGGCCCGGCGACGGCGATGAGGCCCAGTCCCAGCCGGAAACGCCGCGTGTCCGGGTCCCGCTCCACCAGGTGCTCCTGCTCGAATGTGGCCAAAATCCGGGACACGGTGCTCTTGTGCAGGCCCACGCGGCTGGCGATCTCGGTTACACCCAGCATCGGCTCGTCCGCGGTGAAGCTCCGCAGCACTGCGATGGCGTTGACGATCACCGAGGCGCCGCGGGCGTCGCCGTTGGCGGCGTCTTTGCCGGTGTCCTTGCCAGTGTCTTTGCCCGAGTTGGAGGCCGCGTCGGGGGCTGGGTTCGCTGAAGAAGCCGGGGGAGTCATGGTGTTCACTATATTTCTTCGCTGCCCTGCGTCCGGTCTTTGTTGCCCCGGAAGCGGAGGTGGGCATGCCCTCCCGGCCGCCCGCCGTCGTCGTACTTAACCCAAGGCTGCTAAATCACAAGCCTTGCCGACAACGGCCGGCGGGGGAGGGCATGCCCCCTAACCCGTGGGGCTAGGCGCTGATGATGTTGTGCTCAGGGCCGAACGGGAACTTGGTGATGTTCTCGGCGCCGTCCTCGCCCACCACCAGGATGTCGTGCTCGCGGTAGCCGCCGGCGCCGGGCTGGCCGTCGAGGACCGTGATCATCGGTTCCATGGAGACCACCATGCCCGGCTCGAGCACGGTGTCGATGTCCTCGCGCAGCTCGAGTCCGGCTTCGCGGCCGTAGTAGTGGCTGAGGACGCCGAAGGAGTGGCCGTAGCCGAAGGTGCGGTTGGCAAGCAAGCCGTGCGATACGTAGATCTCGTTGAGCTCGGCGGCGATGTCCTTGCAGACGGCGCCGGGCTTGATGAGTTCCAGCCCGCGGCGGTGGACCTCGACGTTGATGTTCCACAGTTCCAGCGAGCGGGCATCCGGTTCGCCGTAGAACAGCGTCCGCTCCAGGGCCGTGTAGTAGCCGGAGGTCATGGGGAAGCAGTTCAGGGACAGGATGTCGTGTTCCTGGATCTTGCGGGTGGTGGCCCAGTTGTGCGCGCCGTCGGTGTTGATACCGGACTGGAACCAGACCCAGGTGTCGCGGATCTCCGAGTTCGGGAACGTGCGGGCGATCTCGTGCACCATGGCCTCGGTGCCGATGAGGGCCACCTCGTACTCGGTGATGCCGGCGGTGATGGCGTTGCGGATGGCTTCGCCGCCGAGGTCGCCGATCCGGGCGCCGTGCTTGATGACCTCGATTTCCTCGGCGGACTTGATCATGCGCTGACGCATCGCGGCCTGGGCCACGTCCACCAGGGTGGCGGATTCGAACGCGGCCTGGATCTTGTTCCGGTTGTCCAGCGGCAGCGAGTCGTCCTCGACGCCGAGCCGGCGGACATTGATGCCGCGGGTGCGCAGCACCTCCTGGATGCCAAAGATGAAGTTGTCCCGGCGCCAGTCGGTGTAGACGAGGTTCTCGCCGTAGCTGCGGCGCCAGGGCATCCCGGCGTCGATGTTTGCGGTGACGGTGACCGTGTCCTCCTTGGTGACCACCATGGCGTAGGAGCGGCCGAAGTAGGTGAACAGAAAATCGGAGTAGTACTTGATCGAGTGGTAGCTGGACAGGACGACGGCGTCCAGGTCCTTCTCGGCCATGATGCTGCGCAGGCCCGCAAGGCGTCGCTCGAACTCCGCGTCCGAGAAGGTCAGGGTGACCTTCTC
Organism: Arthrobacter globiformis; assembly: GCF_046536215.2. Classification (GTDB taxonomy): domain Bacteria; phylum Actinomycetota; class Actinomycetes; order Actinomycetales; family Micrococcaceae; genus Arthrobacter; species Arthrobacter globiformis_E. The sequence goes on from NZ_CM143421.1 coordinate 4,272,188, forward strand.
GCCGTTGTTGAGGACCTTGAGGCGCTCGAGCTTGGCGACGTCGCTGACGGCTTCGGTCTGGTAGGTGGTCATGCGGTGCTTTCCTTTTCTTTCTGGGGTGGGTGTTGTCAGTGCTGCTGCAGGGGCTTCTTGGAAGTCTCCGTGGCGAACAGGACTGCGATGAGGGAAACCAGTGAGGCGGCCACGAGGTACCAGCCGGGGGCCAGCTTGTTGTGGGTGAGGCCGATGAGGAGGGTGGCCATGAACGGGGCGGTGCCGCCGAACAGGGCGTTGGAGAGGTTGAAGCTGACGGCGAAGCCGCTGTACCGGGTCTTCGTGGGGAAGAGTTCGGCGAGGAAGCTGGGCAGCGTGCCGTCATTCAGGGTGAGCATGCCGCCCAGCAGGATCTGGACGAGCACGATTACCAGGAAGTTGCCCGTCTCCAGGAGCATGAACGCCGGCACCGTCACCAGCATGAACAGCACGGACGCGGTGATCAGCATCCTCTTGCGGCCGAACCTGTCCGAGGCGATGCCCGTGAGGAAGATGAAGCCGATGTAGCTGGCCAGGGCGATGGTGGTGGCCAGGAACGATTCCCCGGCGCCGAAGCCCAGTTCCTCGGCGAGGTAGGTGGGCATGTAGCTGAGAATCACGTAGAAGCCGACGGCGTTCAGCAGCACCGCGCCGGTGGCGATGATCAACTGCCGCCTGTTGTTCCGGAACATGTCCCGGGCCGGCGCCTTGGTTTTGTTTTCGTCCTCGGCGAGAGCGCGGAAGGCCGGCGTGTCCTCGAGCTTGGTACGGATGTACCGGCCGATCAGGCCCATCGGCGCGGCGAGCAGGAACGGCAGGCGCCATCCCCAGTCGTGCAGATGGCTTTCGCTGAGTGTCGTGGTGAGCAGTGCTGCCAGGAGGCTGCCCAGCAGCAGTCCCGCCGCGGTGCTTGCGGGTACGACGGCGGCATAGAGTCCGCGCCGATGTGCGGGTGCGTACTCCACCAGGAAGGCGGAGGCGCCGGCGTACTCGCCGGAGGCGGAGAACCCCTGGACGACGCGGACCAGCAGGAGCAGGACCGGCGCCAGGATGCCGATGGTGCCGTAGCCGGGGATCAGGGCGATGCAGAACGTGGCCACGGACATGATGACGATCGACAGCGACAGTGCCTTTCGCCGTCCGAGCCGGTCGCCGATGTGGCCCCAGAAGAAGCCGCCCAGCGGACGGACGAAGAAGGAGACGGCGAAGACGCCGAAGGTTGCCAGGAGCGCTGTCTGGCGGTCGGCCTCCGGGAAGAAGACCGTGGAGATGATGCCGGCCAGGTAGCCGTAGACCGCGTAGTCGAACCACTCGACATAGTTGCCGATGAAGCTCGCGGTGATGACCCGGCGCCGGGTGTCCTTGCTGACGTCGTCGCCGGTGTGGGGTGTGCCGGTCAGCTGCGCTGCTGCTCCGGCCTGGGTTATCGGGTGTTCCATGTGTCCACCAATGAAAACTTGGGGTTGCTTGTGTTGCAACACTGTTGCATCAGATTAGGTGTGATCCAGCTCATCCGTCAATGGGTATTTTGGGCTTTGCTTCGAATGCGCAGCCGATGAGTGGTGGCAGTTGCGGTGGAATCGGCGCTGGAACGGTCCGCGGTTGTTGTTGCTTTAGCGGCAACGCAGTTGTAATTAACGCGGCATGGCGGGGGCGTCGAGATAAAACGCTCTCTCACTTGGCGCAGGGTTTCCCCCTACGCCCTCTCATTTCCTGTCGGGTTTTCCCGAACGCTCTCTCACCTGGGCATGTGAAGACCGCGGCTATGGCTTCCGGGGCGGTGCCGCTGTATCAAGGAATTACCGCAATGAACGGGAGTGAATCATGGTGAAGATAGCGGTGGTCATCGGCAGCACGCGTCCGCAGCGCCGCAGCAGGCAGGTCGCAGAGTGGGTGTACAGCCGGGCGAGTGCCCGTGGCGGCGCTGACTTCGAGCTGCTTGACCTGGCGGATTTTGACCTTCCGCTGCTGGACGAGCCCATACCGCCGTCGATGGGTCAGTACACGCACGAGCACACGAAAGTCTGGGCGGAGGCCATCTCGAAGTTTGACGGGTTTATCTTCGTGACCGCCGAATACAACCATTCCGTTCCGGGCGCGCTGAAGAACGCGCTGGATTTCCTCTACGCAGAGTGGAACAACAAGGCCGCCGGATTCGTCAGCTACGGAAGCGCGGGGGGAGTGCGGGCCGTGGAGAACCTCCGCCTGATTGCGGCTGAGCTGCAAATGGCAGGCGTCCGCGCCCAGGTGGCGCTGCCCTTCGCATCAGAGTTCGAGAACTACACCGTCTTCACGCCGAGCCATGACGCGGAAGAAGCTCTGAAGCCGCTGCTGGACCAGCTCATCTCCTGGTCCACCGCACTCAAAACCATCCGGACCTGACAGGGCAGCCGGAGGCATCAAGGCATCAGACGTTGCGCACGCTGTAGGTGCTGACGACGTTTCCCTTGCTGGTCCTGTACTGGTCCTTCAGTTCGAGCCGTGTCAGCGGATCGCCGTCCTCAAACAGCCGGCGCCCGCTGCCGGCCACGACCGGATGCGTCATCAGGGTCAACTCATCGAGGATGCCGGCGAACAGAAGTTGCCGCGTGACTGAAATGCTGCCGCACACGGCGATCTCGCCGCCGTCGCGCTTTTTAAGATCGGTGACGAACTCTTCCAGCGGTGCCCCGATCAGGTGCGAATTCTGCCATTCGAGCGGCTCCGAAAGGGTGCGCGATGCGACGAACTTTTCCACCGGGTTGATGAAGGCGGCAAAGTCCTCGTCCTGCGAAGCGTTGGGCCAGTAGCCCGCCCATTCCTGATAACTGACCCGCCCGAGGACCACTGTGTCCACGGTGTTGATCATCTTGGTCAGTCCCTTGCCAAGGTCCTCATCGAAGCTGTCGAACTGGAAATTGAACGGGTCCTGCACCACGCCATCCACGGAGTGGAACAGTCCGGCGGTCACCTTGCGCATCGGTTCCTCCTAATCGGGTCGTCAGGCATTACGGTATTCGGCCACGGTCCGCGTGGGAAGGTTTTCCAGCAGTTGTGTCGCGGCGGTTTGACATGCCGAAGCCCGGCGGATGAACTGTGTGGACGTGCAATGATGCAGCCCGTTGCCCGGCATAACCTTTACGCTGCCGCGGGGACACCGCGCCAGGAATGATGGGCTGGGCTGTAATCATCAAAAAGACAACGGAAGACAGGGTCCGCCTCAAAGGCGTGCGGGCCGGCGAGATCGTGAAGTTCGGCGGGATTCCGTTGCGTGTCCTTTCGACCCGCCGCGACGCCGGCCTCGTGACCCTGAAGCTCGAGGACAAGCCGGAAAGACCCATGACCTTCGTCGGACTGGCGGATATGGCGGTTCATCGCCCGGAAGCTCCATGACAATCAGGGGGACTTAGATGGCGCACCGCGCTGCCTTCAGTTTTGCCGCGATCATCGCGCTTTCGGCATGTTCGGCACCGCAGGCGGATCCCGCTCCCACATCCGCTGCGCCTTCGGTACAGCAGGAAATGCCGACGGCGGTGGTACAGAGTGCGGGAGGCAAGAAGGCCGTGGTGCACGCCGGAGTTTCGTCCGCTCCCGAGGAAAGCGGCCAGCTCGTCGGCAGTCTTGGGGCGGATGGGGCCGGATGCATCGTGGTGCGGACCCGCGACGGGCAGTCAACCACACTCATCTTCCCCCAGGGCACTGCGTTCAAGGGCGAAGCACTGGCCTTGCCGGACGGCTCATCCCTGGCCGCTGGCGCCAAGGTGACCCTGGACGGTGCGCGCGTTCCGGCCGATGAGAAATTGAGCGTATGCCCGAACTACTCCAGGCTCTTCTCCGTGGTGACAGCCACCATCAACCCATAGCGGCAGAATGTGAGAGAGCGTTGGGTTGGAGGCGGCAGGATGTGAGAGAGGATCCGGTGGAAAGCGGCAGGAGCTGATAGAGCGTTGGGGCAAAACGCGCAGGAGCTGAGAGAGCGTTGGGTTTGGAGGCTGGTGCAGAGGACTTTTCGGACGAGCCTTTCGAATCCGGAAATGGAATCCTCTGCCCGCGACGATGCGAGGTCCGCGTCGCCGTCGGCGATGGCCCTGAGCAGGACGGCGTTCTCCTTGATGTGGCCGGCCACGGACGGGAGCTTGTCCAGGAGATAGCACCAGATCCGGGTGGCCAGGTTGTCATACCGGATGAGGATCTCCTGCAGCCGGCTGTTGCCCGCGGCCTGGTAGAGATCAGCCGGTGTACTGCCATATCGTGGCGCATCAGGGTGAGCTCATCAGTGGCCGGATCCAGCTCATCGAGAAACACGGCCCGCTGGCGGATCTCGTCCCGGAGCTGGGGGCTGGCGGACTTGGCAGCCCGACGTGCCGCGAGCGGCTCCAGCAGTGTCCTGACTTCGGTGACCTCGGAGAGTTCCGCAAGGTCCACCGTGGCGGCAAAGGTTCCCCTGCGTGCATACGAAACGATAAGGTGGTCGCACTCCAGGCGCCGAAATGCTTCACGGATGGTGGTGCGCCCCACGCCCAGGGTCTTGCCGAGCTCCGTTTCATTGAGGGGATCGGATTTTAGTTTCTCCATGTGATCACTGGTGTTCACGGTTCGTCAGGGTTACCGAAATTATCAGTGGCTTCATCCTTGCACGGAATCCGGCCGGGTATGGGCCTGACGGTGAGGCCCATACCCGCTGTGCCGCTGCTAGTCCGAGGGCCGCAGGGAGGCCCTAATCAGGGAAGCAACGCGTTCAGCTTCCGTGTACGCCCCGTGGGTACCGGCGGTCTCCGAGGTGTAGTCGCCGGCGAAGTGCAGCGATCCGATCGAACGCTGCAGTTCAGGAAGGGCTGCCGCCCGCTCCGGGCTGAGTAGTGCGAAGCAGTGCTGCCAGGTCTGGGCGTGCACACCTAGGACCCGGCCCCGAAGCTGCGGGGCCACCGTGTACACGTCCTCCATCCACTGCGCGACCCTTTCCTCGTCGTCGGCAAATCCCGGAAGGTAGCCCGAGGAATTTCCGTAGCAGGTCAGCTGGAGGATGTTTGCCTTGGAGGCCTCCTCCGTGCCGCCGGGGACAGGGTTGATGATGGCGTCGAAGGGCATGCCGACTGTCACGATGAAGGCCCAGTCCTTGAACTCGGGCAGCCCTTCAATATCGGCAACGATGTTAAGCGTGGTGCTGCCGGGGCTGGCCACCCTATTGAGCGCCGAAGTCTTCCATTCGGGCAGGTCCGTGACGATATCCGGAACGACAGGGGCGGGAACGGCCAGAACCACATGCCTGGCGGTCAGCTTCTCCTCGCCGGCCTCGCCCTTCACGGAAACCTCGTAGACATTTTGCTCTTCGAGCAGGGCCACGTCCGTCACCCGGGTGTTGTAGCGGACAGACTGGTCAGGCAGGCGTTTCAGGATGGCCCGGGGAATGGACTGCATTCCGTCCAGTGCGAAGAGCCGGTTGTTCTTCTCCCGTGCCAGGTAGCTGGCAAAGTAGCGCATCGCGTACTTGGCAGAGAGATTGGCGGGATCGCCCACGGCGCCGCCGCGGATCGCCGTCGAAATGATGCTCTGGACTGCCGGCTGCAGGTCGGCGATACGCTCGGCCACCGTCTCATCCGAAAGCCTGCTGAGGTCTCCCGCTGAAGTCCTGTCGTTGACGTAATCCCGGTACTCGGTGAGGGACGTGTCGATGAATTTGATGAGCTCGGTTTTTTCGGACTCTGTGAGATTGAGGCCGGCCGCCACGTCCTCGTTGGCTTCGGCCACCACGGTTTTGCCGTTGACGTGGATCCCGTACGTTTCCGGAAGGAAGGGGACGGTTTTGATCCCCAGCTCGTTCACGAGCTCTTCCGACTTCGTCCCCCTGTAAACGAACATCGCGCCCGAGTTCGCCGATGTTCCTGCAAGCTGCACCGTGTGCGACCGGCCGCCGATGTCATGGCCGGATTCCAGGATGAGCACGTCCAGCCCTGAGTCGCGCAGATAGTATGCAGTGCCAAGCCCCGCGGCACCGCCACCGACAATTATTACGTCGTGCAATGTGGCTCCTTACCCGTTCAGTCCTCGTATGTGTTGGCGATGTAAACGTCGCAGGGCGCGCTGTGAGCCACGCTGTTGGCGACGCTGCCCAGAACGCGTCCAATGCCTCGCATCCTGCGGTTGCCCACCACAATAAGACGGGCCTCTTTGCTCAGCGCTTCCCTGATAAGGGCATCCGCCGGCCGACCGGGGGCCGCAGCGGAGGTGATCTTGATGTCCCCGCCCAGGGTGTCAGCTACGGCCCTGGCGACGTGTTCGGCCTTGTCGGCGTCCGACACGAGCCATTTGCTGCTGCCCGTGCCGAAAACGTCAGACCGCTCGCTGTCAAAGGCTGAGACCACGTGGAGGGTCGCGCCAAGTGCTGTGGCCAGGTCTCTTGCGGCCTCCGCAGCTTTTCTGGCCGTGTCACTGCCATCGACCCCTACAACTACTATTCCGCTCATGTGCATGCTCCCTTGCGTGCTTTGCATTCCGAAAGTTTTGACGCCCATTCGACGCCTGTGGACCGCCAGGAGGCGCCGGACAGGAAATCCGACGCCTCACTGGTCCAGAACAACGCGGCGGTCAGAGTTCTGTGGGCGTGCCGGGCTCGCCGACCTTGGGGTCCACTCCGTACTTTTCGAGGATCTTCTTGATGGTGCCGTTTTCGCGGAGCTTCTGGATGTCCTCGTCCAGTGCCTTGCCGAGCGCTTCGTTGTCCAGGCTCGACGGCAGCATTACCTGGCCTACCCCGGCGAACTGGGGGACCTTCGGGTTGGGCTTGACGTCGATCACCGTGGCGCCCTCGATGGGGGCGTCCTTGAACCGGTAGTTGGCGGACGCGGCGGATGCCACGAGGGCATCGATGCGGCCGGCTTTGAGGTCTGCGTAGATGGACTCGTCGTCCTGGTAGATCTTAAAGTTGTCGCCAAGCCACTTCTGCATGCTGTCGTTCCAGAGGTTGCCGGCGACGGAGCCGACCTTCTTACCTTCAAGGTCGTCGCTGGTAAGGCCCTTGGTGGAGACGATGGCCTGCGGATCGCTCCACAACGGCGTGCTCAAGTAGACGATCTTCAACCGTTCCTTGGTGCGCAGCCAGTTGCCCGAACCAATGTCAACGCGCTTGGACTGGACGGACGGGATCACGGCTCCGGCGCCGCCGGAGGTGCTGACGGTGACCTTGAGGCATTCGAGTTTGGCGATCTCGCCGATGAGGTCGCCCTCCATGCCGGTGACGTTGTCGCCGTTGAGGATGGTGGCGGGTGCGTAGTCGTAGCTGGCGACGGTGAGCTCGCCCTGGGTGATGGTTTTGAGGTCGGCGTGGGCCGGTTTGCAGTCGGAGGCGACGCTGCTGGCCTCGCTGCCGCCGCAGGCGGAGAGGGAAATGGCGAGCAGGCCGGCGGCGCTGCCGGCGGAAAGTGCGCGCACGAGGGTACGGGGAGTTCGCGACATGGTGGTTCTTTCTCTGTTGGGGTGGTGGGCGGATGCCCGGGAGGGGTGAAGTTGGGGGTAGCGGAGCGGGTTTAGTTGCGTTGGAGGTGGCGGCCGAGCCGTTGTTCGAGGAGCCGGACGAGGCCGAGGAAGACGAGGGTGAGGGAGCCGTAGATGGCCGCGGTGAGGAGGTAGACGGACAGGTATTCGAAGGTGATGGATCCGATTTCGAAGGCCTTGGACATCAGTTCGGGCACGGCGATCACGAAGGCGAGGGCGCTGCCCTGGAAGACGAGGACGGCGAGGCCGGCCAGGGGCGGGGTGGAGATCCTGAGGGCCTGGGGCAGGATGATGAGCCGGAACCCGGTCCAGCCGCGCAGCCCGGAGGTGAGGGCTGCTTCTTTCTGCCCGAGCGGGACGGAGGCGATGCCGGCGCGGAAGTATTCGGAGGCGTACGCGCCGGTGTTCCAGGTCAGTGCAATGATCGCCGTGGTGAGGGACGTGAGGGTGATGCCGGCGTCGGGGAGGCTGAAGTAGAGCAGGTAGAGCAGGACCAGGGCGGGCAGGCCGCGGCCGATCTCGACGAACAGGAACGAGATCCACTGCAGGGGTGCGAGTTTGGAGGCTGCCATGACGGCGAAGAGCAGGCCCAGGGGGAAGCCGAAGAGCAGGGAGAGTCCGGTCAGCTGGAGGCTGACCATGAGTCCGGGGGTGAGGTTCGGCAGCCAGCCGAGCCATTGGATGAGCATGTCCATCACGCGACTCCGATCTTCCGGCGCAGGGTGAGGTCGACCCGGCGTGAGATGAGGGCGACGACGAGGCTGATCACGATGTAGAGGACCCCGGCGACGACGAACGAGAGGAGGCCCTCGTGGGTTTGTTTCGCGGCCTGCTGGGCGTAGTAGGTGATTTCGCGGACGCCGATGGTGGAGGCCAGGGCCGAGTCTTTCAGGAGCCCGATGCCGTAGGTGGCGATCGCGGGCAGCGCGACCCGGAACGCCTGCGGGGTGATGATGTGCCCGACCGTGGTGATGGTGCTCAGGCCCAGGGCGTGGGCGGCTTCGCGCTGCCCGTCGGGGATGCTCAACAGGCCTGAGCGGTAGATTTCGGCCATGAACGCGGAGGCGATGATGGAGAACCCGATGATCGCGGCCTGGATCGTGGTCAGGCGCAGCGCGAACTGGGGCAGGCCGAAATAGATCAGGAACAGCCAGGTGATCGGCGGGATCACCCGGACCACGTTGATATACAGCGTGGCGGCACCACGGATGATGGCGATGGGTGAGCGGGCGGCGCCGACCAGGAGCAGGCCGATGATCCCGCCGAACAGGAGCGAGGCGCCGGTGACGTAGAGGGTGAGTCCGACGCCCTGGGCGATCGAGGACAGCAGTTGGGTGATCATCGCTGTGTCACCGGTCCAGGACGGCTTTGAGGAACTGCCGGGTGCGTTCGTTCTGCGGCTGGCTCATGACCTGCTCGGACGGGCCGATCTCCAGCACGCCGCCGTTGCCCATCACCATGATCCGGTCGGACACGTCCCGGGCGAAGTGCATCTCGTGCGTGACCACCAGCATCGTCATGCCCTCATCCGCCAGGTCGCGCATGACGGCCAAAACTTCGAGGCCGATCTCCGGGTCCAGGGCCGAGGTCGGTTCGTCGAAGAGCATGACCTTCGGCGAGAGGGCCAGGGCGCGGGCGATCGCGATGCGCTGCTGCTGCCCGCCCGACAGCCGGGCCGGGTAGGCCTGTGCTTTGTCCGGGAGGCCGACGCGTTTGAGGAGTTTTTCCGCGGTGTCCTGGGCCTGTTCCTTGCTGGCGCCTAGGACCTTGCGCTGGGGCAGGGTGATGTTCTCCATCACGGTCAGGTGCGGGAAGAGGTTGAAGCTTTGGAAGACCATGCCGGTCACCCGCCGGAGGTGGTCCAGGCTCGCCTTGTCCGGCAGCTTCCCGCCGGCCACAACGGTGGCCCCGCCGATCGAGATCGTGCCCTCCGTCGGTGTTTCCAGGTAATTCAGGCACCGCAGGAACGTGCTCTTGCCCGCTCCGGAGGGCCCGATGATCGAGACGACTTCGCCCTCGTTCATCGTCAGATTCACATCCGACAACACACGGGCTGCTCCATAACTCTTGCCGAGCCCAGAGACCACAACCTCGCCAGAGAGCGCGATCGGGGAAGCTTTTGTGCCAAAACTGAAGCTCATCCTTTGTTTCCTTCAGATAGCGGACGCATATCCCTGAGATCTGCGTGAGATCCGCGCCAAATGTTTACAAATACAGGCATGTCGACGAAAGGCAGTCAACAGATATATCAGTACGTGGCACTGCCGCCCGGGGGAGGCGGTGCCGCGCACCTTGGTGCGTTTGCTGCTGGTCCAAGCAAAATCCTTCTGCAGCAGCTGCGCCCTTGGCCCGACTTCTTCAGTCGCGCTCGCTTGAGATGCATGAAGTAGATCACACATTCGGGTATTAGAGCAATACTTTAGAGATATATGTTTTATGGTGCGCGACGCCAGGTTGTCAGGCATCGGAAGTAAAAACCTTTAAAACTAAAATCTATTGCCTGAGAGTGTGTGCTCCCTTACAGTAGAGGAAATCGCCCGGCGTGACCAGCGTCACTCCGGCGTCTCAGACCCCCACGCAGAACTCCCACGGAGGTACAAGATGAACGCCCTGACCCTGAACGGCCAGGTGGCCTTGGTAACCGGAGCCGGCCACGGAATCGGCCGCGCCAGCGCCCTGGCCCTGGCGGAGGCCGGCGCCCTGGTGGTGGCCTCCGATGTTGACTTCGCCCGCGCCGCCGAAACCGAGCAGCTCATCAAAGACGCGGGCAACAAGGGTGTTGCAGCGGTTGCCGACGTGACCGACGAAAAGGCGATGGCCGCCGTCGTCGATGACATTGTCCGCACCCACGGCCGGCTGGACGTGCTGCACGCGAACGCGGGCGTGCTCATGGCGGGAACCGCACTGACCCAGACCATGGACGAATGGGACAAGACCATCACCGTCAACGTGCGCGGCACCTTCCTCACAGTGCGCGCGGTCCTGCCGCAGATGATCAGGCAGAAGGCCGGCGCAATCATCATCACCGCGTCCGTCTCCGGCCTGATCGGCGAACCGGACCTCGTTGCCTACAACACGTCCAAGGGCGCGCTGGTGAACCTCACCCGGCAGCTCGCCGTCGAGTACGCCAAGGAGGGAATCCGCGTCAACGGTGTCTGCCCGGGATGGATCGAAACCGGCTTCAACGATCCCGTGCTCGGCCACCTGGACACCAAGGAACTCGATCAGCTTGTCGGAACGCAGGTACCCCTGGGACGCCAGGGAACCCCGGAGGACATCGCCCCGTCGGTCGTGTTCCTCGCGTCGGACTGGGCCCGGTACATCACCGGACAGCTCCTCCCCATCGACGGCGGCCTGACGTCAATGTAGACGCCACCCTCCCGTCACAAACCATCGGCTCAAGACCCAAGGACTTAATGCCATGTCTGTCACCCAATCCCAACGGTCCGACGACGAACTCCTCGCCAATCTGGGCTACAAGCCCGAACTGAAGCGATCGTGGTCCGGCTTCTCCAACTTCGCCATCTCCTTCTCGGTCATCTCCATCCTCAGCGGCCCGTTCATCAGCTTCTTCATCGGCTGGAACAATGGCGGTCCCGCCGCGATCAGCTGGGGCTGGCCCGTCGTCTGCGCGCTCATCCTCGTGGTGGGCCTGTGCATGGGCGAACTCGTCTCCGCGATGCCCACCTCCGGCGGCATGTACTACTGGGCGGCCAAACTGGGTAGCCTCCGCTCCAGCTACTTCACCGGCTGGCTGGACTTCCTCGGCCTGCTCGCCATCGTGGCTGCCGTCTCCTACGGCTGCGCCACCTTCATTGACGTGACCCTCTCCTCGTTCAGCTCAGGCTGGGCCGAGGGGTACTCGCTGACCCGGGTGTTCCTGATCTTCATTGGCGTGCTGGTGGTGGTCACCCTGCTCTCGATCTTCTCCAGCCACCTGCTGGCGATCTTCAACAACATCTCGGTCTGGTGGCACGTCATCGGCACCGTGGCCATCATTGCCATCATCATCTTCGTGCCGGAACGCCACGCCAGCATGGCCGACGTGTTCACCCAGCGCATCAACAACTCCGGATGGTTCGACGGCGAGACCACCGGCATGGGCTTCATCTTCCTGGTGCTTCCGCTGGCTGTGATCCTGCCCCAGTTCACCGTTACCGGCTACGACGCCTCCTGCCACATGTCCGAAGAGACCAAGGGCGCCTCCAACTCCGCCGCCAACGGCATCTGGCAGGCCATCCTCTACTCGGCCATCGGCGGCTGGATCCTGCTGCTGGGCATCCTCTTCGCCGTGCAGGACGCCGACGCCGTCACCGCCAGCGGCGGCAGCGTGGTCACCGTGCTCAACCAGGCACTGAGCGGCCCGTGGGTCAGCGCCGTGCTGGTGATCTCCACCGTGGGACAGTGCTTCTGCGCCATGGCCTGCATGACCTCCACCACCCGCATGCTGTTCGCCTTCAGCCGCGACGGCGCCGTTCCCGGCGCCCGCCTCTGGACCCGCCTGAACAAGAGCGGCGTGCCGCTGTACAGCGTGGCCCTGGTTGCCGGCCTGGCGATCATCCTGACCCTGCCCGCCCTCGTCGAGGTGGACATCAACGGCGCCCCCGTCCCGGTCGCCTTCAACGCGGTGGTCTCCATCGGCGTCGTCGGCCTGTACCTGGCCTTCGCCATCCCGATCTACCAGCGGCTCCGCAAGGGCTCGTCCTTCCAGCGCGGTTCCTGGCACCTGGGCCGGAACTACAAATGGCTGGGCACCATCGCGGTGGTGGAGATTGCCATCACCACCGTGATCGCGCTCATGCCGAGCTCCCCGGGCGGCGTTCCGTGGAACCCGGAGTTCGACTGGAAGTTCGTGAACTACACGCCGCTGGTGGTGGGCGGAACGCTGCTGGCCCTGTGGCTGGCCTGGGAAATCCGGGTCAAGAACACCTACACCGGCCCCCGCCACACCGTGGACCTCCCCAACGGACTCACCTCCGCCGACGAGCTGGAGATCGAGTACGAGGAGCACCACCCCGGACACCACCACTCAGTCCACGGCGGCGAGCACGAGAAGTCCGACGCCAACCACTAAATCCTGGAATCGATCCATCCGTTTCGGAGGGAACTGACCCGTGAAGGGCCCGGCCGCGAGAGCGCCGCCGGGCCCTTCCGCCTGCCCAACGCCCTCTCACTACCTGCAGCTTTCTTCCCGACGCTCTATCAGTTGGTGTCGGCGTTTTCCTGACGCTCTATCAGTTGGTGTCGGCGTTTTCCTGACGCTCTATCAGCACGGGAAGTGAGCGTTGGGGATTTTCCGGCAGGAGCTGATGGAGGGTTTGGGTTTAACCGGCAGGAGCTGATCGAGCGTTTGGGTTTCCGAACGCGTCCTCACGTTCCGTCGGGTTCCCTGGGCGGACAAACTTCTGGCGAGTGCCGCCGTCGGACTTTCTGCGAGGAGCTTCCGCGCGTCAATAATCCGTCAATATTTCGCGGCTGGGCGGTCCGGGCGGGCATGCGTGGGGCTTTGATGTAACCAGGGCACCCCTCAAAGGGCGTGCGTTCTTCAAGGCGGGTACGTCAGATGCGTTGGAACAAGGGCCTTAGGGAAGAGGGCGGGATCAGGTTCGCCGCGCCGCCTGATGCGGTGGAGGGCTACGGCGGCCGCGGGGTGGACGGTTTCGCCATCACCACCGCTGCCGGTTATCTCTTCCGGGACGAGGCCGGTGATCCGTGGTGGATAATTTTCCACCCCTATCCGGAGTCCGTTTCGCACGGGGACCGGGCGCGGGGAGACATCCTGGCCTGCAGTGAATCCCACGATGACGTGGTGCATGTGCGGCTGCTGGCATCAGATGTGCAGCGCGGCGACGCTGAGGCAGCCTTTAGGTTGTCCGCCCCGCTCGGGTATGAGGACGCCGTCGAGGTTGCGGGCAGGGTTCCTCGCGCGGCCAGGTAAGTCGCTTAAGGTGAGCGGCCGCCGTCGTCCATTTTGTCCTTAAGGTGAGCGGCCGGCGTCGTCCGTTCCGTCCTTAACTTTCCATTTCGGTCAGCACGTCTGCCGCGTCCCTGCTGCCGCCGGCGGCGAGCCGCCGGAGTTCTTCAACGTCCCCCTTTTCCGCGGCGAGCTCAACGAGCTGGTCTATGGCGTCCTTGCTGCCGTTCGCGGCGAGGCGGTGAAGTACTTCGAAGTCTTCCCGCTCAGCGGCGAGTTCAATCAGCTCACCCACCGCATCGGCATCGCCCATGGCCGCCCGGTCCTGGAGTGCGGAGTATTCGGATTCTGACATTGCGGGACCTCCCTTGTGGCTATAACGGTACCTCCACCGGCTGTTTCCCAACCCTTGCGCTTTGCCTACATAGCGTTACTATGTACTGGTAGCTAGTAGTACTAAGTAGCTGGAGGAGGTGTCGGTGGGCAAGCAAATGACAGAGATGCTCAAGGGGACGCTGGAGGGCATCGTTCTTGCCCTCCTGACCGGGAAGCCGGCGTACGGATACGAGATCACCACGCTGCTGCGGGACAAGGGATTCGCCGATATCGCCGAGGGCACGGTCTATGCGCTGCTGGTGAGGATCGAGCAAAAGGGGCTGGTCGACGTCGAGAAGCGGCCGTCCGAGAAAGGTCCCCCGCGCAAGGTGTACACGCTCAACGCGCAGGGCGAGGCGTACCTGGATGAGTTTTGGAAAACGTGGAGCTTTCTGGCCGAGCGGCTTGAACAGCTTCGAAAGGGAGGGAAATAGACATGGCCATGGGATGGATTGAGCAGGTCACCGGCTCGCTCGAACAGAAGAAGCAGTACAAGCAGTACAAGGCACGCACCAAGCAGCTGCCCGCAAACTACCGCACGGCGATCGAGGCGCTGGAGCGGTACCTGACCTACTTCGGCGCGATCACGAAGGGGGAGACCCTGGTGAAGATGCTGGAGGATCTGGCGGATCTCTTCGAGCAGAGCGCGGCCAGCGGAACGCCGGTCCGGGAAGTCGTGGGGGAGGATCCCGTGGAGTTCGCGGAGACGTTCCTCCAGAACTACTCGGAGGGGCAGTGGATCAACAAGGAACGGAAGCGGCTGACCGAAACGATCGAAGGCATCACGAAAGAGGAGGAAGTCCCATGAGTTTTGGCGCCGCCCCTGTTCGGGACCGCGAGCCCGCGGTCAGCGTGCGGGGTATGGAGAAGTCGTACAAATCTTTGCAGGTGCTGCGCGGCGTGGACTTCGACGTGGCGCCGGGCAGCATCTTCGCCCTTCTCGGCTCGAACGGGGCGGGGAAGACCACAATGGTGCGGATCCTCTCCACACTGTTAAAGCCCGACGGCGGCACGGCCACCGTGTATGGGTTCGACGTTGGTGCCCGGTCGGCCCAAGTTCGGGAATCCGTTAGCCTGACCGGACAGTTCGCGGCGGTGGATGAGATCCTCTCCGGCCGGGAGAACCTGGTGCTGGTGGCCAGGCTGCGGCACCTGAAGGACCCTGGCGCGGTGGCGGATGATCTGCTGGCGCGCTTCAGCCTGGCCGAGGCGGGAACGCGGAAGGTGTCCGAGTATTCCGGAGGCATGCGCCGCCGGCTCGACATCGCCATGAGCCTGATCGGGCAGCCGAAGGTGATCTTCCTGGATGAGCCGACGACCGGGCTCGACCCCGAAGCGCGCATCGAAGTCTGGCAGGTTGTTAAGGATCTCTCCGCGCAGGGGACCACCGTCCTGCTCACCACGCAGTATCTCGACGAGGCCGAGCAGCTCGCGGACCGGATCGCCATTCTTCATGAGGGACGGATCATCGCCAATGGGACCCTTGCGGAGCTGAAGCAGCTCCTTCCGCCGGCGGAAGTCGAGTACGTCGAAAAGCAGCCGACCCTGGAGGACATCTTCCTCGCGCTGGTGGGGAAGGACGGCAAGGCCGGGTCGCGTGCCAGTGTTGGGACTAGTGAGGAGCGGTCATGAGCAAGCATTTCTTCGGGGACACGGCCGTGCTGCTGGGCCGGTCGATGCGCCACATCTTCCGCAGCGTGGACACGATCATCACGACGGCAATCACGCCGATCGCGCTGATGCTGCTGTTCGTCTACGTGTTCGGCGGCGCCATCAGGACAGGTACCGACAACTACATCAACTACCTGCTTCCCGGAATCATGCTGATCGCGGTCGCGTCGGGCATCGCGTACACCGCGGTTCGGTTGTTCACCGACATGAAGAGCGGCATTTTCGAGCGGTTCCACTCCATGCCGATCGCCCGGTCGTCCGTGCTCTGGGCCCATGTCCTGACGTCGCTGGTTGCCAACGGACTGTCGCTCGTGATCATCGTGCTGGTGGCGTTGCTGATGGGCTTCCGGACGTCGGCCGGCCCGCTGGAGTGGCTCGCCGTCGTCGGAATTCTCGCCCTGTTCACCCTGGCACTCACCTGGATCGCGGTCATTGCCGGGCTGTCGGCCAAGTCCGTGGATGGTGCCGGCGGCTTCTCCTACCCGCTGATCTTCCTGCCGTTCATCAGTTCGGCTTTCGTCCCCACTGCCAGCATGCCGGGTCCTGTGCGGGCGTTCGCCGAGAACCAGCCAGTCACCTCGATCGTCAACACGATCCAGGACCTGTTCGCGCAACGGCCGGTCGGCGTCGATATTTGGATCGCTCTTGCATGGTGCCTCGGCATCCTGGTCCTCGCCTACGTCTTCGCGATGGCGGCGTACCGTCGGAGGATCAGCTAGCCGCTCTTTCAAATGGGGAAGGGGCCTGGCTGCGCTGAGCGCGGCCAGGCCTTTCCCTGTGCAACGCTTCCTCACCTTTCGTCGCTAGCATCAGTATTGTGCTGACCCACGAGGAGCCCCTGCCGCGCCGCCCGTTCCGGGTAGCGGTTGCTGGTGTATCCGGGACCGGCAAGACGACGCTTGCCGGCCGGATCGCCGTCGTCATCGGTGCACCCCACATCGAAATCGACGCCCTGTACCACGGCCCGAATTGGGTGCCGCGTGAGTCCTTCCTCGACGACGTTCGCTCGATGGTTGCACAGGACTCATGGACAACGGAGTGGCAGTACAAGGCTGCCCGTCCACTCCTGACCGAGCGCGCCGACATGGTTGTGTGGCTCGACCTGCCCTTCTGGACAACGACGATCCCGCGCCTCGTCCGCCGGACGCTGCGCCGCCGGCTTAGACGTGAAGTGCTCTGGAACGGCAACACCGAGCCTCCACTGCGCACGTTCTTCACCGACCCCGACCACATTGTGCGATGGGCGGTCTCCACACGCTTCAGGTTCCGCGCCAAGATTCTGGCCCTCGAGACGGCGTCGCCGCACGTGACAGTGGTCAGGCTGCGCTCTCAGCAGCAAGTGGAGCAGTGGCTTGCCGGGCCGCTTCGGTGCGCGTTGGACGGCAACGCCCGGTAGAGCACGTCCGCCTCTTGAACACTGCGGCGCCACGGCATGACGGGCGCCGCGGCATGACAACTGCATCGGGCTTTGGAAGGGGGTGTTTACGGCGTGTGGTTTACGGCGTGAGCGGACCGCGGATGACACGCAGCGCGAGGTCGGCGTCGCCGTCGAGCACTGCCGTGTCTGAAAGGCTGGAGCGGCCCCAGAGGCCTAGGTACATTTCCCGCGGCGCTGCGGTGATCGACGCCGCTACGGCGCCGTTGCCGATTGTCCAGGCCGCGCCGTCGTTTACGCGGAAGGTAACCGCTCTTCCCGGGTCGGCCATCCGCTGGAGCCGGATCTGCCGCGGGGCAAACATCGCCAGGGCCTCGTCGACGCCGTCGAACATGAAGTCCTCGGCGAACTCGGGGTCCGGCAGGCCGGACGCCTGGTGGGCGTCAACAAGGTGGATGGCGTGTTCGTGGGCCTGCCGGCGAAGCCAGAAACCGGCCGTCCGCGGGGGAGGGCCGAAGTTCCAGCACGGCGCCGCGGGGTCCAGGGAGTTCATGGTGGCCAGGAAATCCGGAGCCCCTTCGAGGAACCAAGCGGCTGCGTTCCCTGCCGGCGGGGCCTGTTCCTCGACGTACTTGCCGGCCCGGACCACTGCGGCCGCCCACCGTTCGATCGAGCCGACATGGCCGAAGAGTGCATCGAGGGTCCAGCCCGGGCACGCCGGAACTGACCTGCCGAGGACGCTCTCCGGCTGGCGCGCCAGCGTTTCGAGGGCGCGGAGGTGGTTTGCGAGCTCGGCGAGGTAGCGTTCGGGCAACATGAGTCGAGCCTATCCGTACCACCTGCGGGCTCAGGTAGATTCGTGCGAGGTGGCATCCACGCTGATGAGGGGGAAGAAGTGGGATTCTTTAAGCGCAAAGCCGCTCCGGTATCTGTGCATCCAATTCCAGGGTTCTGGCAATGGTGGGTCGCGGAAGGCGCGGGCCGGTTCAGTGCCGCTGTGGACGCCGGCCAATGGGGCGAGCTTCCAAACGAAATGAGCGCGCAGATAGCAGCCGTCCATCCGGGCCTGGCCTGGGATACGGGGCCCGGGCGCATGGCCCGCAGTCTCCTTACTGTCAGTTCCGAGGGCGATCCGGCTTTGCGGCGTATCGCCGAGCAGTGGCTCCGGGCGGCTCCGGCTGCCGACAAGTCCTGGGAGTTCGCCGCCGCGCGTCAGCCGAACTCCGGGGCGGCGGACAACGTCATCGAGATCGGCGGCCACAGCCTCCACCTGGGTGACGCGCGCTTCCGGATTACGGAGGATCTCGGCAGGGAACTCGTCGACATTGCGGTTCACCATCCGCTCTTCGCTGATATGCCCGAGCGGGGGCCGCTCCAGGTTTCGTTCCTGCTTCTGGATTGGATTCTTGGGGAGGATGGAGTCGAACGGTGGGTCGGTGCCGTCGATATTGCCGACGTTGGCGGGACGGCCACCGCTACCGCCGCCGACCTCACTGCTTCCGTCAAGGCGATGGCCGCTCAATCACAGCCCGACAGATGGGCCCTCCTGGAAGGGGCGACCCGCAACGGGAAGCGGAGCATCGTGACTGCCCGCCGACCGCTGCGCTGGATCGACTATCCGATTTTCGACCTCCATACCGAGGTGTGGCTGGCATATAAGGACAAGCGTGACGACGGCCTGCCCACGTCAGCGTCGCTCGACGTGCTCCGTGAAATCGAGGACGACATCTCCGCGGCACTTGGATTCCGAGGGATTTTGGTGGCCCATGAGACGGCAGCGGGGAAAAGGGTGCTGCACTACTACTCGGATTCCGAAGACCGGAACGGGCGCGACGCCCTCGAGACAGCCGCGCACAAGGCCGGCGGGTCCAGCAAGCACGCCTCTGATCCCGGGTGGAAACGGGTGCGCCACTTCTCCTGAGCGGGATGTGAGGACGCGTTTGGGTTCAGGCGGCAGGATCTGACCGAGCGTCGGGTGGAAAACGGCAGGATCTGATCGAGCGTTTGGGTTCAGGCTGCAGGATCTGAGAGAGGGTCGGGTGGAAAACGGCAGGATCTGAGAGAGGGTCGGGTGGAAAACGGCAGGATCTGATCGAGCGTTAGGTTCCAAAAACGCTCTCTCAGCTCTTGCCACCGAATTCCTTAGGGGAGTGGGGCCAGGCGGGTTGCCAGGTGCAGGCCCACGAGTCGGCCGGTTCCGCGGGGGTCGCCGCCGCAGAGGTCGAAGATGCGCTGCAGCCGGTGGTACATCGACTGCCGTTCCAGGTGCAGTTCGCGTGCCGCCTGCGCTGTGTTGCAGCCGGAGTCGAGCCACACGGTCAGGGTATGCAGGAGTTGGGAGTTCCGCTGTTCGTCGTGCTCGAGGATCGGCCCAAGTGTGCGGCGGACGAAGTCGCGGCGGGCGCCGGCGTCGATGCTCTCGGCGGCCAGGCGCTCGGCACCAAACGCGTCGGCGTCCCGCACCTGCCTCGCAGCGCGGCCAGTCCGGGGCGCCAGATCCAGCGTCCGCCGGGCCTCCGCCATGGACCACGCTGCCTCGCCGATGCCCTGGCCCAGAGGTCCGACGGCGATCGCGGAACCTTCCGGGATATCGAGGCTGCCCAGCGCTTCGATCAGGGACGCCCGCGCGGCCCGGGTTCCCTCGCGGGGGAGGCCGGCCAGCGCGATGAGCTCGAGCTTGTCAGCGTAACTCGCGGCATGCGGAACCGACGCCGCCAGGACCGCATCCAGTGCCGGGCGCAGCCGGCCCGACGCCGCGGAACGGATCATGACGGCGGCCACCGGACCGTCGACGGCGAACCCCGCCGCCGCGCCCAGCTGCTCCAGCCGCCACGGCTGGGCACCGGAATGCACGGCCCGCATCAGTTCGGCTCCCGCCAGCTCCTTCAGTCCCGGCGGCATCCGCTGCAGCAGCGCAAGGCCGAGGATATCGACGGACCGCTCGCCGGCCACCCGGACAAACGTCGCGTCGACGCCCTCGGGCACCTCCAGCTCGAGGCGCGCAGCCAGCACGCCGCGGACCGGAACCTCGACCGCCGTCGTACTCACCGCCGTCGTATTTACTGTCCCGGAACCCGCTGCCGCCGGACCGGCGGTTCCGGGACCGCCGGCAGAACCGCCGCCGTCGGACACGCCAGCAGAAACCACACCGGCAGAAACCACGCCGGCAGAAACCCCGCCGTCGGCTCCGCCCACAGAACCCACGGAACCACCGGAACCCGCACTCCCCAGAGTCAGCCCGGCCGGCGACACGAGGCGGACAGCCGTCCCGGTCTGCCCGGCGAGAACGGCGAGCACCTCGTCCAGCCCGCCGCCGTGGGCGAGTTCGGCGGCCATGGCGTGGCTGATCTCGTCCCCGCGCTGCAGCAGCTCCACCGACTGGCCCACCAGGATCGAGTTGATCTCCTGCATGATGCCCACGAAGGGGGCCACCTTGCGGAACTCGAACAGCGGGAGCCCCTGGGACTCGGCGGTGACCAGCATCGATTCGGGAATGTCGGGCAGGACGGGCCCGGTCTCGATGGCCAAAGCCGCAACGCCACGCCCCGCCAGCTCGCGCACGTAATCAACCCGTCGCTGATCGGACGCGGTGGCCAGGGCCTGCCCGCCGCTGAGCAGGAGCTCGCCGCCGCGGAGCAGGGGGGCGATGTCCAGGACCTCGCTCGAGTGCACCCACCGGACCTGCCGGCCGGCCACAGCGGAGGCGGCGGCGCGCAGCAGCGGGTCAGCCGCCTGGACGGTCCGGTGCTTCAGGACGTCTTCGAGGAACACTGATCTGACACTCCGTCATAGGCAAGGGAATTCTGCTAGACAGATCGTACCTTGTTGCTGTGATGGGGCCCACATACGCTTAATCCATCCCTTCTTCCCGGAGGCTCTTCTTCCTCACACGGAGGCTTTTCCGATGCACAACTCCTCAACACCGCAGTCCGGGCCCGCAATGGAGCAGGCCGAGGACTTCGAAGCCTGGCTCCAGCCCATTCCGGAAAGCGCGCGCACCCGCAAAGTGTCCGGCCAGTTCTGGATCTGGGCAGGCGCAAACCTCGCCCCGATCAACTGGGTCCTCGGCGCCCTCGGCATCAACCTGGGCCTAGGCTTCGCTGACACCGTCACCGTCCTGGTCCTCGGCAACCTGATCGGCATGCTTCTCTTCGGCTGCTTCGTCCTGCTGGGCCAGAAGACCGGCGCCACCGGCATGGTCCTGGCACGCGCCGCATTCGGCCGCCGCGGCAACTACCTCCCGGCCGCCATCCAGGCCCTGCTCGTGGTGGGCTGGTGCGCCGTCAACACCTGGATCATCCTCGATCTCGTCATGGCACTCTTCGGCACCCTCGGCTGGGTGGATCCCGCCGCCCACAACTACGAATGGAAGATCGGCGTCGCCACGTTCATCATGGCCGCCCAGGTTGCCATCGCGTGGTTCGGCTACAAGGCGATCGCCGCCTTCGAAAAATGGACGGTGCCGCCCACCATCATCATCCTCGTGGTCATGTCCGCCGTCGCCTGGTTCGGGCTGAAAATCGACTGGACCTACGCCGGCCCCGCGGGCAACATCCTGCAGGGTTCGGAACGGATCGCGGCCATGAGCGCCGTGATGACGGCCATCGGCATCGGCTGGGGCATCACCTGGTTCACCTACGCCGCCGACTACTCCCGCTTCGTCAGCAAAACCGTCCCCAAGAAAAAGGTCTACCTGGCCTCCGTCCTGGGCCAGTTCATCCCCGTCGTCTGGCTCGGCGTCCTCGGCGCCAGCCTCGCCACCAACAGCGGCGAGGTCGACCCCGGCAAACTGATCGTGCAGAACTTCGGCGCCATGGCACTGCCCGTCCTCCTCATGGTGCTGCACGGCCCCATCGCCACAAACATCCTCAACATCTACACCTTCTCGGTGGCCACCCAGGCGCTCGACATCACCGTCAGCCGCCGCAAGCTCAACCTGTTCGTCGGCGTCTTCTCGCTCATCGCCGTCGTCTTCTTCATCTTCCAGGAGGACTTCGCCTCGGTGCTGGACGCCTGGCTGATCGGGCTGGTGGCCTGGGTGGCCGCGTGGGGCGGCGTGATGCTGGTGCACTTCTTCTGGCTGGAGAAGCGCTGGCCCGGCAACGTGGAACGGCTGTTCGACGGCGTGGGCACCCGCCGCCTGCCCGTGGTCAACTGGGCCGGCGTCACCTCGCTGCTCGCCGGCATCGTGGCCACCTGGCTGTTCATGTACGGCCTCATCCCCATCATGCAGGGCCCGATCGCCGTGGCCCTGGGCGGCTGGGACCTCTCCTGGCTGGCCGGCGGCCTCACCAGCGCCGCGGTCTACGCGGTTCTCGGCCCCCGGCTGCACCGGCCGTACGTGACGGTGACGTCCGACGGCGGCCCTGCGGCTGTTGCGGTCAACGCACCAGACGCTGGGCAGGCACCCCAGCCGGTTCCCGCCGTCGAACTCTAAACCCTTCCTCTCCACTTCGCCCTCTGACGAAAGGAACTCCGGCATGAGCACCAGCGCCTTCGCGGATTCCCAGCACCCCATCACCTGGCCGGCCGGCTTCACCGCCGCGGCGTCCTTCACCTTCGATGTCGACGCCGAATCCTGCGTCATCGCGCACGACCCCGCCAGCACCCGCCGCATGTCGCTCATGAGCCACCAGTCCTACGGGCCCAAGGTGGCGGTGCCGCGGCTGCTGCAGATCCTGGCGCGGCAGGAGGTCCGCGGGACGTTCTTCATCCCCGGGTTCACGGCCCAAAGTTACCCGGACATGGTGCGGCAGATCGTCGACGGCGGACACGAGGTTGCGCATCACGGGTACCTGCACGAGCCGATGCAGGGGATCGACGCCGCGACCGAGGCGTCGTACCTGGACCGGGGGCTTGAGGCGCTGGAGAAGGTGGCCGGGATCCGGCCGGTGGGGTACCGGGCACCGTGGTGGGAGCTGAACTGGCAGTCTCCGGCGCTGCTCGCGGACCGCGGCTTCCTCTACGATTCCAGCCTGCTCGACGGCGATGCGCCCTACCGGATGGCTGTCTCGCAGGACGGAAGCGACAGCCGCGACATCGTGGAGATCCCCGTGGACTGGACGCTGGACGACTGGGAGCAGTACGCGTTCTACCCCGGCGTGACGGGCAGCGGCGTGATCGAGAGCCCGGCCAAGGTGCTGGAGATGTGGACGCTTGAGGCCGAGGCGCACCACTCGCAGGGGAGCTGCTTCGTGCTTACGAACCACCCGTTCATCTCGGGCCGGCCGTCGAAGGCTGTGGCACTTGAGCGGCTGATCGAGCGGGTCAAGGGCATGGACGGCATGTGGGTGACGACGCTGGAGCACATCGCTGAGCACACCAAGGCCACTGTTGCCGAGATCCACACCCACGCGCGGATCGACGTGCCCTCCGCCCCCGGCTATGGATCCCGCTTCAAGCCGGGCGCCGTACAGGTTCCTGCTCTCAGTTAGCGCTTCCTGGGTTTCGGCACAGGGGGTTCGCCAAAAAAGGCCGCCTCGGACCCACTCCGAGCGGCCTTTTTTGGTGAAACGGCGCACGGGCGGCGTCCGCCGTCGTAATTCTTAGGGTTTTCTTTCAAGCGTCACGGGACATTGGTTCCATGCTTTCACTTCATGCCGTGGCGATCGCCCCTGCCTTGGCGTCCTCCGCCGGGATGCCCCCGCTGCTCGATCCCGCTTCGCTGCTCCAGGGGCTGGGGCCGGCCACCGTGGTGGTGATTGCGGCCATGGTTTTCATCGAGTCGGGAGTGCTGTTCCCGTTCCTGCCCGGCGACTCGCTGCTTTTCACGGCGGGACTCCTGCACCAGCAGCTGCAGCTAGCTCTGCCCGTGCTGATCGGTGTGATCACGGCTGCGGCTGTGGCCGGGGACCAGGTGGGCTACATGCTGGGACGGAAATTCGGGCGTCGGTGGTTCAAGGATGACGCCAAAATCCTGAAGACCTCGCACCTGGACAAGACCGAGGACTTCTTCCGGAGGCATGGCGGTCCTGCCCTGGTGCTGGCCCGCTTCGCGCCGATCGTCAGGACCTACGCGCCGCTCAGCGCAGGCATGGTGCGCTACAACTACAAGTCCTTCACACTGTGGAACATCGTTGGAGCCCTGGCGTGGGCGGTCACCGTCACCCTGCTTGGTACGTGGCTGGGGCATTACGACGTCGTGGCCAAGAACATCGACGTCATAGCTGTCATTCTGGTTCTGGCCTCCGTCATACCGTGGGGAGTGGAATGGCTCAGGCGGCGCCGCAACACCAAAGCCGAGGCGGCTGACTCCGCCGCCGACGGATCTTCAGTTGATGACGGACCCTCCGCCGGCGGCGGATCTTCCGTTGATGGGACCGAGCATGCCCGGGCCGCCCAGCAGTGGCGCAAATGACCCGCCCCGAGAGCGGTCCCGCACCGGGTGGCGTGGCCACACGTACCGTAGCCACCTCTGTTGAGCCCGAGGCAGGTCATTGGGCGCCCGGCCGCCCGGCACTGTCCAAAGTCCCCGAAATCGCCGCGTGGTTTTGGGTGGTCAAGGTTCTCACCACCGGCATGGGCGAAACCGCCTCGGACTTCCTGCTGCATCAGTTGGAACCCGAAGTGGCCCTGGCTGCGGCTGAACCTCTTGCAGCACCGGTCTGCGCGTCCCGAAACAGCCGCGGTCTAAAACTGTAATGATCAGAGCATGAGCAGAGTGGACGGCGCACGATACCCGGCATCGAACTTCAACCGGCCGGCGCATCATTCGCGGCTCCGGCTGCTGGTGATGGCGGTCGTCGGACTGGCAACGGCTGTGGCGGTGGGGTTCCTGCAGTCATGGACCTACGCGCCGGCCATGGGGTGGGCGGCAGCGTCCGCCACATATCTGATCTGGGTGTGGGCCATCATCGGAGGCCTGCAGGCAGCGGCGACGGCGGCCCACGCCCGGCGCGACGACCCCGGCCGGGCCGCATCCGACGCGCTGGTGCTCGCCGCCACCGTGGCCAGCTTCGGTGGCGTTGCCATGATCCTCCTGGACGCCTCCAACAGCCAGGGCGGAGCCAAAGCGGGCATCATCGCACTCGGGCTCGGGAGCTCGACCTTGTCCTGGTTCCTGGTCCACACGCTCTACACACTGCGCTACGCCTCCATCTACTACCGGGACAAGGCCGGCGTCGATTTCAACCAGGACAAGCCGCCGCGCTACACGGACTTCGCTTATCTGGCCTTCACCGTGGGCATGGCCTACCAGGTCTCGGACACCAACCTCAAGACCGACGCCATGCGCGGCACGGTGCTCCGCCACGGATTGCTGTCCTATCTGCTGGGCGCGATCGTGCTGGCCACCACCATCAACCTGGTCTCCGGCCTGGTCGCCTGACGGTTTCCTCGCCTCCTTGTAGCCGGGATGAGGGCCGCAAGTGTACGTTCGCGCTTCCTGGGCTGGTGTGCAGGCGTGGATTTACCAAAAGTGGCCGCTTCGAGGCCTTCTCGCCTCGCCGCGGTACCAAAAGGGCCGCTTAGAAGCCTCGGCAGGCGGCCCTTTTTGGCAATAACCAGCGGGCAGCCAGATGCAGCCACGCCCTCGAGCCGACCGAACAGTCCCGGCCCCTAATGCCCGGTCTTCACCGTGAGCAGCTTCAGGGCGGCGGCGTTGACGGCGGCGGCGAACGCGGGACTGCGCTGGGCGAGCTGCAGCACCGCGGTGTACATGGTGGGAATGGCTCGGGGGTTGGCACAGAGCAGCATGGTTCCGCCGGCATTGATGAAGCTTGTGGCCCTCGTGCCCAAAGCCCACGGAGCCAGCTGCGCCGCGTCGCAGAGGTCATCGGACATGACGACGCCGGTGAAGTGCAAATCGGTGCGCAGCATGGTCCGCATGATCACAGGGGAGAACGGGGCGATGCGGCCGGCGTCGATACGCGTGTAGTAGGCGCTCGAGACCATGACCCACCGGGTGCCCGCCTGGATTGCTGTCCGGAACGGCAGCAGATACGGGTCGGTACGCGTGGTGACGGTGTCCTTGACGTTGCGGCTCGTATCGGTGTTCAGCGTGACGCGGCCCAGTCCCGGGAAATGCTTGATGACCGGCGCTATGCCCGCCTGACGCATGCCGGCGGCGAAGGCGCCCCCGTGGGCAGAGACTGCCTGCGGAGTGAACCCATATTCGCGGCCAAAGAAACCGATGGGCGCGTTCCGCCGAGCGAACTGTCGGCCCGGCACGGTGTCCATCACGGGCGCCAGGTTCATAGTGAGCCCGGCCGAGCGCAGCTGGCTGCCCCAGACGCGCGCGTTCGCCTGGAGGGCCGCCGTCGTCTGCGTTCCCTGAGCCAGCGCGGTGGGAATGGCCGAGAAGCCGGGGCCGCTGAGGACCTGGACGAAGCCGCCCTCCTGGTCGGTCGCCACCGCGAGGCGGATGCCAGCGGTGGTGGCAGCTGATACGGTGGCGGTCATCCGGCGAACGACAGCCGTCGTCGCCGCGGTGCCCGCGCGGCTCCGCCCCGCAAGATACACATTGCCCACGTGGAACCTGGTCAGGTCGGACATGGTGTTGGCGTCGGCTCCGGTTGCCGCTGCTGCCACCATGAAGAGTTGGCCGACCCGCTGAGCGAGAGTGAGCCGGGCAAGCTGCTGCGCCGGAGTCGGTGGGGCCGCCGTCACAGCAGCGCCATGGTGGACGACGGCATGCCGGACTGTTCGGGGGACTGCTGCGGGCTGGCTCGTCGCGGGCTGGGCCGTTGCGGACGGGTTCTTCGCGGACAGGTCCTTCGCGGGCAGTGCGGTCGCACGAAGTAACTCGGCCGTTGTCGCCGACAGCGACTGACTTGTGGGCCGAGACTGGGGCGGGCCGCCCGCTGCAGACAGAGCGAGCAAAAGCGCGGCTCCCAGGACTGCCAATCTACTCAGATGACGCATGTTCACACGGCTTTGCTGGGGCACTCATATATATCAATGAGGGTACGCCGTTTTCCACCGCCGCGCGGCCGGGGCTGACACCGGGAGGCGTGTGTGGTTAGACTCCCGAGGACGGGTGCTTTTGCCAAAAATGGCCGCCTCCGAAGCACCTGGAGCGGCTCTTTGTGGTAAAACGGCCAAGCGGCGACGCGGGCCGCCGTTTGAATCGCGAGCCGCGTGTCGAAGGGCATGGAAATGCCGCCCTGCGGTGTTGGGGGCCATCGCAGGACGGCATGGATCCACGGTACTTCGCCGCGCTAAGCCGCAACAGCGTTTCACCGGCCAGCGGCGGGAATCTTAACGATTTTTTAACGCCCCCGCGTTTGAAAGGCCGGAGCGTGCGCAGACGCGGCGAGGCCCTGTCCGCTCTTACCGGACAGGGCCTCGAGCTCTCATGCGGGACCTTAATGCCTCCTGAAGGCGTCCTTGATCTTTTCGCCGGCCTGCTTGAGGTCGGCCCTGATGTGGCGGGCCCTGCCTTCGGACCGGAGCCGTTCGTTTCCGCTCGCGCGGCCGGCTGCTTCCTTGCTTCTGCCGTGGAGTTTTTCGGCGGCGTTGTGGATCTTGTCACCCAAACCCATCGTGACCTCCTGTTCGGGAAAGCCGGGCGGCCTGCTGCCGCGGCGGCCACTTTCAGTCTATCGACGGCGGGCCGGGGCGGCCATGCCCACTTTGCGCGCCACGGCGCTACCGTTCCGGTGAGAGTTCCGGTTCCGCTTCCGGTTCCGGCTGCAATGGACGACGACGGCGCCTGGCTCCCGCTATTGCCGTGTCCAGGAGGATGAAGGCGAGCAGGCTCCACCCAAGGAGCGGCAGGAACATGCCCACGAGCACCATCGCCGTGATCGCTGCCAGGACTCCTGCCCAGTGTCCGCGGAGGAATGCTCCCCGCGGTGCCGGCCTGCCCACAGCCCAGGCGCTACCGCGGGTGGGGCGCCGCTTCCACCACATCACGTAACCCCAGACCACCATCGCGGCCAGGCCTGCCGCCACGGTGAGCAGGACCAGCTGGTTCGGCAGGCCGAAGAGCAGGCCCATGTGCGCCGCGATGGCCCAGCGGGTCAGCTTCGCCGGCAGCCCGAAGTCCTTGAAGTCGGCGCGGCTGGTGACCTGCTCGGCCGCCGGGTCGATGGCCACAGCGCTGGCGGTGGCGGGCCATTCCCTGCCGGCCTCGGTGACCGTCCAGGCTTTGCCCTCGGCGGCGGGCGGCTTGATGTCGACCATGGGGGCGGTGATGATGTCAGCCCGGGCGATCCGCTGGACGGTATCCCAGGCCGCCGGATCGGCTGCCGCGCTGACGGGTGCCGACGCCGGGCCGTGACCGGAATGGTCACCGGCCGGTGTGGACGCCGGACCGTTCAGGGACGTGGAAACGGTGGGCGTCAGCCAGCCGAGGCTGGTGCGCAGCGCGGTGATGTTCTCGCCTGCGCTGGCGGACCAGGTCAGGCCGGATGCGGAGAGGAACAGGACGGCGGCGAGCAAGACGGTGCCGGTGGTGCCGTGGAGCCAGACCGTCCTGGCCCGGCCGGAAGCCGGGCGGGCCTTCGGGGGTGCTGTCCGGCGTCGTCGGATCCTGTCGATCCACAGACCCAGCCCGCCAATCGAGACCACCCACAGCCAGGAGGCGGCGAGTTCGCTGTAGACGCGGCCGGGCTCGCCGAGGTTCAGGGAGCGGTGGAGGTTGGAGATCCAGGTGCGCATCGGCAGCGCGCCGCTGCTGCCGTAGGTGGTGAGGTCCCCGCGGATTTCGCCGGTGCCGGGGTTCACGAAGATGGTCCGGTTTTCGGACTCTTCCAGCGAGGGGTCTGCGAAGAGGACGCGGGTGGTGTCCTCGGGGCCGGGTGCCGGGCGGACGGTGACAGGTGTGGCGCCGCCGGCGGAGCCGATGGCTGCCTTCACCTGGGCCGAGAGCGGCAGGGGATTCGTGACCGCGGGGACGTGCAGTTCCTTGGCGTAGACGGCCTGTTCCAGTTGCGGCGTGACGGCGTACAGGCCGCCGCTGAGCGCCGCGACGAGCAGGAAGGGGCCGGCGAGGATGCCGACATAGAAGTGGAGCCGGAGCAGGAACGCCCGGAACCATCCGCGGCCCTCCGGTGCATTGCCGGCGGGGGCGGTGGCCGGCGGAGATGTTTGTGTGGACGTTTGGGGGTCGGCTAATACAGTCATGGTTTTGTCTTTCGAGTCTTTGGCTGCGCTGCTGCGCTGTGCGCGCGTTATGGCCCGCAGGCACGTCCCCGCTGGAACGGCCCGGTCGGCCCGCGGCCGGGCGCTACGGCATCGGCGTAAGCGCCCCGAAGCAATGGCGCCGGCGCCGCGACCCGAATCCAGGCAGATAGCCAACCGGGGCTCAACGCAGCTGGGCAGAACGAAACAGGGCAGGGCGAAGCCGTGCAGAACGAAACAGGGCAGTGAATCAGCGCAGCGCGAAGCGTTTCGGGAGCGCGAAGCAACCTCCCGCCCGGTCAACCGGGCGGGAGGCGCTCAGCGAAAAGGTTGTTGAAGCGTTGGCCGGTTACCGCTTGCTGGCGCGGGTCCGGGCCAGCGCCGTCACGCCCGCGGCGAGGCCGATCAGTCCCGCGGCCAGCCCGACCCATCCCGCGGTGTCGCCACCGGAGGAGGAAGTCGAAGAGGCCGGCGCCACCGCCGAGGCCTGTGTGGCTGCCGGGCTCGCCTCTGCGTGGGCGCCCTCGCTTTCGGCCGCAGTGGTGACGAAGGCCGGCGCCGGGTGGGACTCTTCAGCTTCCGAGGCCGGCGCGGTCGAGGACGTTGACGCGTGCTGGTGCTCGGCAGCGTCGGCCCAGTTGACGGTGGTCCCGTCCGTGTAGCCCTGCGCCGCGGGCAGGGTCACCGTGGTGCCGGCTGCGGGGAGGCGGCCGACGGACAGGGTGAACATCTGGAACTGGTGCTGCCCGATCTGGTGCGCGGCGTCAGCCGTCCAGACCACGCTGGTGGGTGCCTTGGTCACGGTGGCCCCGGCCACCTCCACCGGCTTGGGCAGCGTGGTGGTGATGAGCTGGGCCTTCCATCCCTCGATGGGCAGGACCGAAACGGAGGTCAGCGGCGTGTCGGTGGGGAGCTTCACCTCGAGCCGGTTGGTCTTGGCGGTATCGGACTCGTTGGGGACGCTGAAAGTGAGCTTGGTGAAGCCGCCCTCCGAGGTGGCGGACGGGTCGACGGTGACGTGGGCGGAAGCCGCGGCCGCGCCGGCGGCCAGGAACCCGGCCGCCAGGGTGGCGGCTGCGGTGGTCTTGAGGGTACGGCGAAGGGAGGTATTCATGGCGGGAGTGCCTTTCACAAGTTTTTTTTGGGGTCAGGAAAAGCAGGCCAGGAGGCCTGTCCGGGAAGCGGAAGAACCGCCGTCGGAAGTTCCTGCCAGTTGTGAAAGGAACTGTCTCTACGCGGCGGCGGCGAGCAGCGGAGGGCCGCGGCGGGACGGCAGGCGCAGCGAGTGATGCTTGGGCGGAAGAACCGCGGCAACCGCGCCTGTGGAGGGGGCACGGACGGGAACGACGACGGACGGTTCGGGAACCCGGAACAGCGGACCCAGCCAGTCGGCCAGTGCCGCGAGGGCCCGCTCGCCGTGCGCAAGCACCAGCGCCGTGGCCAGTGTGGCGACAGCGTGGGCAGCGAACATGAGTCCGTCAGGTGCAGCCCCGTGGACCGGGGCGGACATCAACAGCGCCACGTGGTTCAGCGGCGCCGGCGTGTGTCCGGCGTGCCCGGACAGCGTGGCCATGGAAATCGCCGTCGACGCGTCTGCGGACATGGCGTCGAACGCCAAGTGAAGCCAGGCCTGCCCGCCACCCACCAGCCCGATCAGAACCGGCAGCGACAGCTTGAAACGGGTGAGGGCCGCGACCGGAAGCATGGTCACGGCACACAGGGCAGCGAGGATCGCCGGCATGGGCAGCTGGCCGCCGCCGGCAAGGTGCCCGCCGGCGGCCAGGCCCAGGACGATGGATCCGATCAGCCCGGAGCGGAACAGGCGAAAGGAGGCATGCGGCTTCACGGACTGTCCTTTCTCCTGGACGACGACATTGGCTTCAGCAGTAAAACCTACTGTACGGCTTGTTTTGTGACAGGCACCACAGTGTGGGCATTCATGACGCATCATTGCCGGGCCCCGTTTCCATCATCGCGCTTCCCTCCGCGGGGGTTCCGGCGGACGTAGCGCCCGGTCATCAGCGCTCCCGCCGCGAGCACGGCCTCGCCGCCGGTGGGGTGGGAATCCGAGGACACGATGCGCCACTCGACCGTGTACCGGCCGGCAGGAGCCCCGGCCTTCACTGCCTGGGCAAAGTGGTTGTCCTCGATGACCACCGGTCCGAGGGACTGGCTGGTGCCGGTTTCGTCCTTGACCAGCACCTCCGCGCCGAGGGCGATGGGCGTGTTGTTCAACGTCAGCTTGACCGCCGCAGGAACCGAGGCAACGGTGGACCCGTCGGCGGGCTCAACTTTTTCGACGGCGTCGTGCGCGTTTGCGGGTGCCAGCGGGGTCAGCGACATCAGGGCCACCAGTGCCGCGGCGGCCAAACTGCCGACGGCGATGCGCAGCGCACCGAGGGGCTGCAGCACGCGGAATTGGAGCAGCGCAAAGAAACGGTGCAGCATGCGCCGAAATTTCATAGCTGCCCCTTTCGAACAAGGCCCCGGTGGGTTCATTCCGACGCTAGGGAGAGCGGCGTGGAAAAACCTTGGATGGCGGCAGCAGTGCGTCTCCGAAGGCCGCCACGGATGGGTGGGCCATCGGCCTTAATCCGTCGGGATACACGGGCCACCAGCGCGGTTTCGTCGTCTATTCGCCGTCGACCGGCGCCCAGGTCTCACGCGGCGCCATCCGCACCACCTACTCGAAGCTCGGATACGAGAAGGGCAAATTCGGATACCCGGTCTCGGGCGAATTCAAGAGCGGCATCGCCTTCGACAACACCGTCTACCAGCAGTACCAGGGCGGCTGGATCACATGGGCTGCACCGCTCGGCGCATACCCCATTTCGGGTGCCATCAGGAGCCGCTGGCAGGCAGGCCAGGGCAAGTACGGCGGGTTCAACGCGGCCCAGACCGACGAGATGACGGGACTCAAGGGTGGCGGCGCAGGACAGCGGTTTAATGGCGGACTGATCTACTGGTCCCCCAAGACCGGAGCACGCGGCATGGATGGTCCCATCGGCTCGGTGTGGCTCCAGGATGGCGCGGACAAGAGCAGGCTCGGGTACCCAGTCACGGAAGAGTACGCCACCCCAAACGGGGGACAGGCCCAGAGCTTCCAGAACGGCGTGATTGTCTATACCAACAGGAACGTCTCCATCCTGTCCGGTGCCATCGGACGGAAGTACTTCGCGGAGGGCGGCTAAACCAGCGGCCTGGGGTTCCCCACCGAGCGGCGTGAAACCACTGGCCTGCGGGCCGGCGGAGCCTCACAGTCGTTCGACAGGGGTGCCATTGTCTGGTCCGCCATGACCGGGGCGCAGGTGTCCAAGGGCGCCATCCGCACCGCCTGGCTGAAGAACGGCGCCCAGGACGGCAGAGGTCCTCCCCGGCATGCCGCACACCACCAACTGAGAGGTGCGTTCGCGGGCGCAGCCGGAAACCGGGATGACTCACAGTAAACACCCGCCCGAAACGTCCCAGAAAACATCGTGGTGCAGGCTGGTCCCATCAACATTCCGATGGAGGGGGACCGGCTGTGAACGAAAATGCGACGCTTGAAGTGCAGTCCAGCGCCGAGCTGGCAATAGGCGACCAGGTCGAGGCCTGGCACCGCGGACGGCTGGCGCATCAAGGGACGGTGAGCAGTACCTTCCGGGACATCGACCTGTTCTGGATCATCGACGCCCGGACCGGCACCCGCCGGCTGCTGGATCTTGAGCAGCTCAGCGTGCGGCGGGTGCCGGCCGGAAAGGCCGCATCCGCCGTCGGGCATTCCACGGTTCCCGGGCATTCCGCGGGTGCCGGGAAACTGAAGTCCGACGGCGGGAAGCCGGCAAACGCCGTCGGCCAGCCTGCGGTCCGCCGGCGGAAGCCCGTCAGAAGCCTGAGCCAGGTGGTCTTTATCGAGGCGCCGGCCACGCGGTAGCCAGCCAGGACGGGCAGCCCGGGTAGGCCCTACGGCATGTTGCTGAACCGCTCCGCCTGGGTCTTGCTGCCCTGCACGATGATCTGGTCGTCGTCGTACAGGACGGTCTGCGCGGTGGTGTGGCCCCAGGTGCCGCCGGGGCGCTTGACCGCCACGATGGTGATGCCGTACTTGTCGCGCAGGCCCAGCACGCCGAGCGGGCGGTCGCGGGCCTCGGTGGGCGGGCTGGTGCGGATCATGACGAAGTCGTCCTCGAACTCGACGTAGTCCAGCAGCGAGCCGCGGACCAGGTGGGCCACGCGCTTGCCCATGTCATGCTCGGGGCGGATCACGTGGTCCACGCCGAGCTGGTTGAGGATTTCGGCGTGCGGTTCGCTGATGGCCTTCGCCCAGATCTGCGGTTTCTTGAACGTGAGCAGGCGCGATGTGGTGAGGATGCTCGCCTCGATGTCGCTGCCGATGCCCACCACGGCGCGGTCGAACTCGTGGACGGAGAGCTGGCGCAGCACCTCCTCCTTGGTGGAGTCCGCCCGGACCACGTGGGTGAGCCGGCCGTTGTAGGACTGGACGGTCTCCTCGCTGGAGTCGATGCCCAGCACCTCGGTGCCCTGCGCCTCGAGCTCCAGGGCCAGCGACCCGCCGAAGCGGCCCAGCCCGATGACCACCACCGTGTCAGCCGGCGCCCCGGATTCGGGGGAACGGGAGAAGAAGTTCTTAGCCAATGAGGGGCCTTTCCTTCGGGTATTCGTAGAGAAGCGGGCGTTCGCGGAGCGCCAGCGCGGCGCCAAGCGTCACCGGGCCGAGGCGGCCGATGAACATGAGCAGGATCAGGACCACCTGCCCGGCCGGCGGCAGGGCGGCGGTGATGCCGGTGGACAGCCCCACCGTGGCGAACGCGGAGATCACCTCGAACAGGATCCGCTCCTGGCCGAAGTCGGTGATGATCATGAGGAACATCGTGGAGCCCACCACCAGCCCGATGGCCAGCAGCACCACGGTGATCGCCTGCCGGTGCACGGCGCGGGAGAGGCGCTTGCCGAAGATGTTCACGGCCGTGCCGCCCTGCAGCTCCGTCAGCAGGATGAAGAACAGGACACTGAAGGTGGTGATTTTCAGGCCGCCGGCGGTGCCGGCCGGGCCGCCGCCGATGAACATCAGGATGTCCATGCCCAGCCAGGACACCTCGTGCATGTGCCCGATGTCGATGCTGTTGAACCCGGCCGTGCGGGTGATGACGGACTGGAAGAATCCGGCCAGGATGCGTTCGCCCGGTTTGAGCGTGCCGAGGGTTGCCGGGTTGGACCATTCGACGGCGGTGATGAAGACGGTGCCGCTGACGAGGAGGACGGCGGTGCCCATCAGGACCAGCTTGGTGTTCATACTCCAGTGGATGGGCCGCTGGTACTGCCGCCGGAGTTCGAACAGCACCGGGAAGCCGAGACCGCCGATGATCACCGCGGCCGCGATGGGCAGGCAGATCCACGGGTCGCCCGCGAAGCCGATGAGGTTGTCCGTGTGCAGCGCGAACCCGGCGTTGTTGAACGAGGAGACCGAGTGGAAGATGCCGTGCCACAGCGCGCGGCCGGGTTCGTAACCGTAGCCCGCTACGAGCCTGGCGGCCAGGATTCCCGCGAGCACGATCTCCACGGTGAGGCTGATGGCCAGCACGCCGAGCAGCACGCGGCGGACGTCGCCGAAGCCGGTGCTCTTGATTTCCGCCGCTGCTGAGAGCCGTGAGCGCAGGCCCAGCCTCCGGGCCATGAGCACCCCCAGCAGCGTGCCGAAGGACATGACCCCGAATCCGCCGATCTGGATCAGGGCCATGATCACCACCTTGCCGAAGCCGCTCCAGTACACCGGGGTGTCCACGGTGATCAGCCCGGTGACGCACACCGAGGACGTGGAGGTGAACAGGGCATCGAGGAAGGGTGCGCCGCCGGGGCCGTTCCGCGAGACCGGTAGCATGAGCAGCCCCGTTCCGACGGCGACGGCGGCGGCGAACCCGAGCACGATCACCTGCGCCGGGTGCTGGGGTGCGAAGACGTTGAGGATGCGCGGGAAGACTTTGGAGCCGCCGGACCACAGCCCGCTGAAGCCGCGGTCCGCCGTCGTACTGTCGGGCCTGGCCGACTGCCTCGCCGTTTTGGCCGCGGTTTTCGCCGCGAGCCTGGCCGTTTTGGCTGCCGGACGGGCGTTCCTGCCCGCAGGCCGGGCCTTCGGGTCAGGAACGTCGCGCATACGCGTCACGCTACCACCGCGGAATTCCCCGGAGCCGGTGTGAAGGGCAAGGCGTTAAGAAAGCGTTAAGATCCCCGGTTTTGGCGCTTTTCGGATTCCGGCCGGTGCTAGGCTCCCGTGGTCATCAGCAAACTGCCCATATGAATCGAAGGACCCCGTGGCCACCTCAAGCACGCAAGGCCGTGTCCTGCCATGCTGACCCAAAGTGCCCCGTTGCTGTGGCTGATCCTCGGGATCGCCGTAACCGGCTACATGATCTACCGGCTCATCAGAGCAACGAAGTAGCCCCCGCCGTCGGACGCCTCTCCCGCAGTCCGGCGGCGGGTAAGCCGCTCCCGGCCCGCCCTCCCGCCGCTCGACGGCGGCCCGAAGGCGGACCTTCCCCAAAATCCAGAAAGACACTTCATGACCGCACCAGCCCAATACTCCGTTCCGGCCAGCGTGCCCAACCCAGAGCGGGAGAACGGCCCCGGCGGCGCGTTCACGCGGTGGCTGCTGGAGCACAAGGTGCACCAGCCGGTGGGGCCGGAATCCGAGGAGGGCACGGGGCACCAGCAGAGCTGGTGGAAGGTCATGTGCCTGACCGGCGTGGACTACTTCTCCACGCTGTCCTACCTGCCCGGCATCGCCGCGCTCGCCGCCGGCGCGCTGTCGCCGCTGGCCACCCTGCTGATTGTGGCCCTGACGCTGCTGGGCATGCTGCCGATGTATCGGCGGGTGGCGCACGAGAGCCCGCACGGGCAGGGGTCCGTGGCCATGCTCGAGAACCTGCTGCCGTTCTGGCGCGGGAAGGTGTTCGTGCTGGTGCTGCTCGGGTTCGTGGCGACGTCGTGGATCATCACCATCACCCTGTCCGCCGCCGACGCCACGGTGCACATGCTGGAAAACCCGTACCTGCCGCCGTTCCTTGAAGGCCAGGCCGTGCCCATCACCGTGGTGATGCTGCTGATCCTGGGCGGGGTGTTCCTGCTGGGCTTCTCCGAGGCGGTGGCCGTGGCCATTCCGCTGGTGGGCGTCTTCCTGCTGCTGAACGCCGTCATCATCGGCACCGGAATTTACGACGCCGTCACCCAGCCGGGTGCCGTCGCCGCCTGGATGGCTTCGCTCGGCTCCTTTGGCGGCGGCATTGGGAACATCGCCGGGCCGGCGATCCTGGCGTTCCCGCTGCTGGTGCTGGGCCTCTCCGGATTCGAAACCGGCGTCAGCATGATGCCGCTGGTCAAGGCGTCCGGTGCCACGCCGGAAGAGACTCTGCAGAACCGGATCCGCAACACCCGCAAGCTCCTGACGACGGCGGCCGTGGTGATGAGCGTGTACCTCATCGGCAGCAGCTTCGTAACCACCGTGCTGATCCCCGCCTCGGCTTTCCAGGAGGGTGGGCCGGCCAACGGCCGTGCCCTCGCGTACCTGGCGCACGAGCGGCTCGGCAACGGCTTCGGCTCCGTCTACGACATCAGCAGCATCCTGATCCTGTGGTTCGCCGGCGCCTCCGCGATGGCCGGGCTGATCAACATCGTGCCCCGCTACCTGCCTTCGTACGGCATGGCTCCGGACTGGTCCCGCGCGGTGCGGCCCGTGGTCCTCGTGTACACGGCCATCAGCATCCTCATCACCCTCGGCTTCAAGGCAGACGTCAACGCCCAGGCCGGAGCATACGCCACCGGGATCCTGTTCATGATGGTCTCCGGGGCGGTGGCCGTGAGCATTTCCGCCGCACGCAAGAAGAAGCGCGGGGCCGCCGTCGGCTTCACCGTCCTGACCCTGGTGATGCTCTACGCCCTGGCGGAGAACGTGATCGAGAAGCCGGACGGCCTGGCGATTTCCGGGTTCTTCATCCTGGGCATCGTGGTGGTTTCGCTGGTGTCCCGGGTCTCGCGCACTACCGAGCTGCGGGTGGACCGGATCGAGTTCGACGAGGCCGCGCGGCGCTTCGTGACGGACACCATCGACTACGACGGGCGGATCAACATCATCGCCAACCGCCCGCAGGCCAGGGACGCCAAGGAGTATGCGGAGAAGGAGGCTGCGCAGCGGGAGAACAACCCGGTTCCCGGCACCGCCGACGTGATGTTCCTCGAGATCGACATCACGGACCCCTCCGGCTTCAGTGACGTGCTCACGGTGCGCGGCGTGGAGGTGGCCGGCCACCGCGTCCTGCGCGCCACCAGCCCCGCAGCGCCGAACGCCATCGCGGCGATCCTGCTGGCCCTGCACGCCGCCACCGGGGTCAAGCCGCACGCCTACTTCGAGTGGGCCGAGGGCAACCCGCTGGCACACCTGATGCGCTACCTGCTCCTGGGCCGCGGCGACACTGCCCCCGTGGTCCGCGAGATCATCCGCGAAAACGAGCCCGACCCCGCCCGCCGCCCCGGCATCCACGTCGGCTAGCCCGCGGGACGCCCTCTCCCTTCCTGCCGGTTTTCCCCCGACCCTCTATCACTTCCTGCCGGTTTTTCCCCGACCCTCTATCGGTTGCTGCCGGTTTTCCCCCGACGCTCTATCGGTTGCTGCCGGTTTTCCCCCGACGCTCTATCACCGGCTGATCGAGCTTGTCGAGATCAAGGGGTCCGGCCCCCTGGTTTCGACAGGCTCGATTAACGGCGCACGCTCAACCAACGGCTTGCGCCCCGATCAACCCGGGGCACGACACATCCTGTTCACCGCAGCGTCAGGCGGCGGTGGGCAAGCGTTAGCTGCCGGCGGGCAGGGTGGTGGGGCACGCCGTCGGACGTTCCCCATCCGGGAAGCGGCGGCTGCGTCCCCCAACCGCACTGAAGGAGAACCCTGTGCTGCTCAAAAGCACCGTCACCGCCCTCGTCGCCCTAACGGCGCTCGCCGGAATCGCCGCCCCGTCCACCGCGGCGCCCGATGCGGGCGTCGTACTGGGGGAGCCGCATGCCGCAGCGCACGCGCACAACGACTACGAACACGACCGCCCGCTGCTGGACGCGCTGGAACACGGGTTCACGAGTGTGGAGGCGGATGTCTGGCTGGTGGACGGCGAGCTGCGCGTGGCGCACGACCTCGCGGACGCGCGCGCCGGCGTCACCCTCGAAAGCCTCTACCTGGACCCGCTGGACAAGCTCGTCCGGCAGCAGGGCCACAGCGTCTACCCGGGCTGGGACGGCAGCCTGCAGTTGCTGATCGACATCAAGAGCGACGGCGAAACGACCTATGCGGCCGTCGAGAAGGAACTTGCCGAGCACCCGGCGCTGATGACGCGCTACGCCAACGGAAAGGTTTCCGCCGGGCCGGTCACGGCCGTCATC
Source organism: Arthrobacter globiformis (assembly GCF_046536215.2). Taxonomy (GTDB): domain Bacteria; phylum Actinomycetota; class Actinomycetes; order Actinomycetales; family Micrococcaceae; genus Arthrobacter; species Arthrobacter globiformis_E. The sequence goes on from NZ_CM143421.1 coordinate 4,310,488, forward strand.
AGCGGCAACCGCCCGCTGGCGACGATGCAGGCTGCGGACAGGAGGTTCGGTTTCTACGACGGCCGCTCGTCGGATCTGGCTTCGGGGATGCCTGCTTCACTGATGCCGCTGGTCAGTGACAACTGGACCAAGCTATTCACGTGGCAGGGTGTCGGGCCGATGCCGGAGGCCGAGCGCGCGAAGCTGCGTGCGTATGTGGACACGGCCCACGCGAACGGGTACCGGGTGCGGTTCTGGGCGACGCCGGACCAGCCGGGGCCGGCGCGCGATGCGATGTGGACCGAGCTGCGCAATGCCGGCGTTGACCACATCAACACGGACGACCTTCCCGCGCTGGATGGGTTCCTGAGCAAGTAGCTCGTCTTTTTCCGGCCGCGTCCGGGAGGTGGGGGCCGGGAGTTTACTGCTCCCGGCCCTCGTCGTCGGGTCTTTCGGTAGCGTTCCTGGCCAGCTTTACCGCGGTGGCGCTCATCTCGTCCGAGAGGCGGACGACGTCGTGCATTCCGCCCAGCCTGCGGTCCTGGCTGAAAGCGGTGATGGCTGTTCCCGAGTCGGTGGCGTTGAGGAAGAAGTGGACTGGTGCCCTGCGCTTCATGTGCGGAGCTGCGCCGCGGTGCCACCAGTCCTCGGATTGCCACTCCTTGCCGAGCTGGACCCAGACGGTCTTGCCGATGACGCGCGCCTCCGTGCCGGGCTGTTGAAACAGCCGGACCAGAACGTCCTGGGCCTGGGCGGGAGACATGTCTGTCTCCCAAGCCTCCTCGTTCATGAAGCGGGTCGTGGCGGTGCTGCGCATGATGCCGGCGGGGAGCGGGACCGGCTGGTACAGGACAGCGCCGTTCGTCCAGAGGACCACAAGGAACGCGCCGCCTCCATACAGGAAGATGTTGGGAACCAGGTTGAGCGGGAAATTCTCCGCCCTGTCGAAGAGGAACTGGAGCAGGAGCCACACGGCGAAGAATGTGAGACCGGCCCAGAACCTCCGACGGCGGGAGTTCAGGAAGAGCAATGCCTTCTGTTTGCCGGTGAGGGGCTCGCGGGCTGGGTCGTTGGTGTCCGTCATACGCTGCAGCTAGTTCCGATTAGGAGGACGCTGCTGATAGTGCCGGTCGTGCTGGCTGTCCAACCGCCCGGTCCCATGGCCGTTAAAGTTACGGTGCTCTCGCCCAACGCTAAGAGGTCCGGCGCGACGGTGAACGATTCAACGTCTGCCGCTTTGTAGTTCGGTCCGGACACGGTTGTCCCGCCTCGGCTTAGGGTCCATGAATACCCGGATCTCGGCAGGCCGCCTGTCGGCGTTCTCCACCTGAAAATAAAGCCGAGTCCATCTCTGCTGCAGTCCGTCCACGCTGGTTTCATCACTGTTCCAGCCTGCAACGTCGCTTGAGCGTGCTGCGGCACCGTCCATGCCGCCGTCGTCGGCTCCGGCCGTGCGACAACCAGGGCCGCCGTCAGAGTGAGCAGTCCGACGACGGCGATCCGCTGCCGCTTCATGTCGCCGCTTCCCGGCGCCCGCTTTCATCCCGACGACGGCGGGGCTCATCCCGCGGCCAGAAAGCCCACGTCACCACGACCGCCATCACGACCGTAAGGCCGCCCAGCACCAGCGGGTTATTTGCGGCGTTGACGGTGTAAGCGAGCTCCGGCACTGACCACAGAACGATCCGCACGGTCTGGACTTCGTAGGGAAGGGGATCGTCGGTTGGGTTGGCGTCGCCGCGCATCGTGATTTTGGCTGCGCCGCCTTCAGCCGGCGAAACAGATGTAACGCGGTGCGTCACGGGCAGCGCCGACGTGCGGTCTATCGTGACGACGTCGCCCACGCGCGCTTCAGAGGCCGGGATCTTCTTAACGACGGCGAGCGAGCCCGCCGGGATGGTCGGGCTCATGGAGCCGGTCTTAAACATGATCAAGGTGATCTGGAAGTAGAACGCAAGGATCACCAGGATGATGCAGACGGTGCCGCCAAGTGCGGCCACGTTCAGGAGGGCATTGCCGATCCGGTTGCCTCCGCTGGCCTTTTGATTCACGATCCCCCCTAGTCCGATGTTCCGGTGAACAGCCAGCTCACTGTTGCCGACTTGCCCTGGAAGCTGTTGTCCGCGCCGGTCTTGATTCGGACGTCGAAGCAGTAGCGCAACGGGCTGTTTCCTGCGGCGGCGATCGGTGAACTCACCGTCGGAGTCCCCACAGCAGACGCCGCCAGATATGCCGACGACGACCCGGCGATAAACGTAGGCGCGCCGGAAAACGCACTGGCGTCACATGTCGTCGCAGCAGATGTCAGCACCGCCCGGTACTCAAGCTGAGGCGACAGGTCACCAACCGGCGTCGAACTCGTCAGAACAACGATTCCACCTACCGTTGATCCCACGGTGGTGCGGATATTGAGCCATGAGTAGCCCGATGCGCCAGGTGACAACCCGGTCGCGTTCACAGTGAGTGATGCGTCCGTCGCAGAAGTGCTGTCACGCCAGTCTGTGGTCTGGGTGCTGGACTCAAGGCGGAATGTGCTGGCGGTGAATGTGCCCGCCGCATGCTCGGAGTCAGTCCACGAGGCAAAGGTGACGCTGGCGCCCACGCCAAGGACGAGGGCACCAGCCAGTACTGCGCGTATACGGGTGAAAGTACGGTGATGTAACTGTTTCACGCGTCCGCGAATTCTTACGGGGTCGACGTTGCGACGAATTTCCACGTCGCAGTGACGGCTTTGCCTTGGGGTAGATCGGCATCTGCCTTTACCTTGATGCAGACGAAGGTGCTGGCACCTGCTGCAGTAGTGCCGTTAACTTCTTGGGGCTTTGCAAGGACAAAAGGGGTCACTACGGGTGTGGCTCCGAAGGCAGTCCCTGCAGCCACGATTGTCGTGCCCGTTGCATCGGGCGTGCATGCTGCAATCGAGTCGACCTTGATGATGCCATAGCTCATTTTTCCGGCGGTGGTGGCGTCTCCGCCCGCGACGGCTTCTGCCGCTCCTACGGAGGCTGCATAGGTTGATTTCTCGTCGAGACGAAGGGCATATGCTGCGGCGACGGTCTCGTTGGCGCTGAGATTGTCGTAGTTTGTGGAGAAGCTCAAGTTCTCCTTGTCATCAGCGGTCGAGTGCTCGGCAAAATCGACTCCATTCGTGCTGCCTTGAACATTGAAACCGCCTGACTTGAAGTCGCCAAAGACGAACTCGGAGTCGTTCCAGGCGGCGAGCGTAACGGCAGCCCCAATGCCGAGAACAAGGCCGCCGGCCAGAATTGCTTTGGCCTTTCTGCGCTTCGATTTGTCCGCAGTCGGCGGAGTCGTGGCAGGCGTGATTTCGGTTGTGGACATAGTTTCCCCCCAGGAAGTTTTTTGTCGGATTTTTGCAACCGAACTAATACTGTCACGGTGCTCTCACTTGCCTGCTGTATCCAGCCCAGCATTGCCGCAGGATTCGATCAATATTGAATCAAGCTTGCTTCGGAGGGAGCGTCCAAGGACAAGCGGCGAAACGTGAGCGAGCGTCCGGCCAAAAGCGGTAACAAATGAGAGAGCATCGCTACGGGGCGGGGGAGGCCGTGACCACCACGTTCTTGCCCCACGGGTCCTCGGTGTAGCAGCTGATCAGCACCACGCGGTTGGGCACCACGTTCCAGATGTCGCTGTCCTTGAGGGTGTTCTTGTCGTGGGTCGTCACCGAATCCACGACGTACTTCAGCGCGCCCTTCGCCGTGGTGACCGTGACCGCCTTGCCCACGAGCGATTCGTCGCTGAGGCGGTTGAACGGGGCATCCCGGCCGTCCCAGCTGTGCCCCACGATGTACGTCGTATTCGCCGACCCCGCCCCCGGCACGCCGTAGCTCGTCAGCCAGTACGCGTCGAGGGTCAGCGGCGGAACCAGCGATTCCGAAGCCAGATCGTCCGCAGTCGGCGTCAGCGGAAGGACCCGCACGTTCAGATCGGCGGCCGCGATTGACACGGCCGTCGGCGCCGCCGCCAGCGGAGGCACCGGCTTGCGGGCTACGGCCGTGGCGCTCGGCGAACCCGCCGTTGAGGGTACTAATGAAGGCACGACGGCGGTGCTGCCGCCGCCGGTCGGGGGGCCGCCGCCGGTGGGGGGAACAGCGTTCGACGGCGCCAGGAAAAGAGCGGCCGCCAAACCCGCCGCAGCAACTGCGGGCACGGCAAGCCAGCGGCGGCGGTCGGGCCGGCGCCGGCTTGGGGAGGTTGGCGGAACCACGTGCCTAGCCGCGGCTGCGCTCCAGGCGGCGCATCCTCATGGCAACCGCCGTGGGCACGGCGATGCCCGCCGCCAGGAGCCCGGCGAGGAGCGCCAGCCCCGGATGGACCTCCGGCTTGGCTTCCGCAGCGGTCTGTACGTTCAGGCCCCTGTTCGTGGTGGCCAGCGCAGTGCCGCCCCCGGCAAGGGTCACGTCGGCCGCGCCGGCGACGGCCGGCGTCGTGCTTCCCGGAACAGTCCCCGGACCGGTGACCGGCGGTGTTCCCGGTGCTATCACCGGCGGCGTGACCGGACCAACGCCCGTCGAGTCCGGATCGCAGGCTGCGAGGAAGGCCTCGAATAGGCCTGCAAGGCCGTTGGCGGTGGCTTCGTCGAGCGAGACGGCGGCCAGCGCGGCGTCGAAATCAGCGGCCGCAGCGTCGGCGGCGTCCAGGGCCGCGACGATCTCCGGCGTGTTGGTGGCTGCGTCGTACACCGCAGTCAGGTCCGTCACCGCTTTCTGTGCTGCCTCTTCGGCCGCCTCGGCTGCTTCCGTGGCCTCCTGCGCAGCAGTGATGGCCGCCGGATCACCAGAATCTTCGGCTACCTCCTCCGCCTCTTCAGCAGCTGCGGTCGCTGCGATGGCGTCGTCCAGGGCTGCCTGTGCAGTGGCAAGTTCGGCAGCGGGGACTGCTCCGGCCGCTTCGACCAACGCACGGTAACTGGCGTCGGTGTCAGCCGCCACTGCCGCTTTTGATTCGAGATCGGCCACGGTGGCCTCGGTGATGCCGGCGGCCGAAAGTGCGGCCTCAAACTGTGTGGAAGCCTGCACGCAGGCAGGGTCACCGGGTGCTGCGGCGGCTGTGGGAGCCGCAAGGAAGAGTCCGCCAGCGACTACGGCCGCGGACGAGCCGGCGGCGACCCATTTGGATACGGTCATGTGTGCGTCCCCCAAACACGAAGTGGCCGCCGGGACAGCCCCGGCGGTTCAGCCGCGGCAGAGCGGCTCGTCGCTGCTGCGCTGAAGATTCAGGCTGGGCCAGGCGGGAGACGCTCGTACTGCTCATCATCCGGATTACGACGGCGAGACCCCAGTTTTACCTGAATGCCACCCGGAAGATTGCTGTGAGAGTAAAAATACCTACCGATGTCGGCCGTGGCAAACGTCACAGACCTGCTTCGGCATTCGGACCGCCGGTCGCAGCTGAACAGTGCATGGCGGGCTCCGTAGTGGCGCCGTCGGCGCCTTGGTCCTTTCGCGCCATTGGCCCCTGTAGTGAGAGGGCGTTCGGGGGAAATCGGCAGGTAGTGAGAGGGGGTTGGTCCAAAACGTGCAGGTAGTGAGAGGGGATCGGGTTAGGCGGGGCCGGGGGACTGGAGGCCGGGCGCCACGGAGAGGTTGGGTTCGGGCTGGGCCAGGTCGCGGGCGCGGAGCACTGCCATGGACTTGGCTGCCACCTTCAGCACCGAGCCGGCGTCGATCGGGCCGCGTTCCATTCCGGTGCCGGCCGTGTTGATCACCATGTCCCATGCCTCGGCGAACTCACCGGACGGGAGCGTGAACTTGATGTCGTCGTCGTGCGCATTGAAGTACAGCAGGAAGTTCACGTCCGTGATGCGGCGGCCGCGGTCGTCCCGGCCCTGGATGCCGTCGCCGTTGAGGAACACCCCGATGGTCCGGCCGAAGCCGCGGCCCCAGTCCTCGGGGAGCATCTCCATGCCCTCCTCGTTCAGCCACACGATGTCCGGCAGCTTCTCGCCCTTGCCGCGCCGCACCGGCCGGCCGTCGAAGAATGTGCTGCGCCGGAACGTGGGGTGCTTGGCACGGAGCCGGTTGACCGCGGACGTGAAGTCCATGAGCGGCATGTCGATGGCGTCCCAGTTGACCCAGCTGAGCCTGGAGTCCTGGCAGTAGACGTTGTTGTTGCCCTGCTGCGTCCGGCCGAGTTCGTCGCCGTGCAGGATCATCGGCACGCCCTGCGAGAGCAGCATCGTGGCGATGAAGTTGCGCTGCTGCCTGGCCCGGAGCGCCAGCACCTTCGGATCGTTCGTGGGGCCCTCGACGCCGCAGTTCCACGAGCGGTTGTGGGATTCGCCGTCGCGGTTGCCCTCGCCGTTGGCCTCGTTGTGCTTCTCGTTGTACGAGACCAGGTCCCGCAGCGTGAAGCCGTCGTGCGCCGTGACGAAGTTGATCGAGGCCACCGGCCGCCGCCCCGACCGCTCGTACAGGTCGGCGGAGCCGGTCAGCCGGGACGCGAACTCGCCCAGCGTTGCCGGTTCGCCGCGCCAGAAGTCACGCACGGTGTCGCGGTACTTCCCGTTCCACTCCGTCCACTGCGGCGGGAAGTTGCCCACCTGGTACCCGCCCGGCCCGACGTCCCACGGCTCCGCGATCAGCTTCACCTGCGACACGATCGGGTCCTGCTGCACCAGTTCGAAGAACGTGGAGAGCCGGTCGACGTCGTAAAACTCCCGGGCCAAGGCGGCGGCGAGGTCGAAGCGGAACCCGTCCACGTGCATCTCCGTGACCCAGTACCGCAACGAGTCCATCAGCAGCTGCAGGGAATGCGGCTGCCGGACGTTCAGCGTATTTCCGGTGCCCGTGTAGTCGACGTAGTACTGCTTGTCGTCCTCCAGCAGGCGGTAATACGCGGCGTTGTCGATCCCCTTGAAGCTCATGGTGGGACCCAAATGGTTTCCTTCCGCCGTGTGGTTATAGACGACGTCGAGAATCACCTCGATCCCCGCACGGTGCAGTGAGCGGACCATCGCCTTGAAGTCCTGCACCTGCTGGCCCATCTGGCCGATCGAACTGTACGTGTTCTGCGGCGCGAAGAACCCGATGGTGTTGTAGCCCCAGTAGTTGCTGAGGTTCTTTTCCTGCAGCGTCCCGTCGTTGACGAACTGGTGCACCGGCATCAGCTCGATGGCCGTGATGCCCAGCCGCTGCAGGTGCGCAATGACGGCGGGATGGGCGACGCCGGCAAACGTGCCGCGCTGCTCCTTGGGCACCTCGGGGTGCAGTTCGGTGAGTCCCTTGACGTGTGCCTCGTAGATGACGGAGCGGTGGTAGGGGATCCGGGGCGGCCGGTCCCCGGCCCAGTCGAAGAATGGGTTGATCACCACGCCCAGCATCGTGTGCGGCGCCGAATCCTGGTCGTTCCGCGAGGACGGATCGCCGAAGTTGTAGGAGAACATGGCCGGGTGCCAGTGCACCTGTCCGGCGACGGCCTTGGCGTAGGGGTCCAGCAGCAGCTTGTTGGGGTTGCAGCGCTGGCCCTTGGCGGGGTCATACCGGCCGTGGACCCGGTACCCGTACTTCTGCCCGGGCTGGATCTGGGGCAGGTAGCAGTGCCACACGTACCCGTCCGCCTCGAGGAGCTCCACGCGCGTTTCGGCGCCGTCCCCGGCTATCAAACACAGCTCGACGGCGGTGGCCGCCTCGCTGAAGAGCGCGAAGTTTGTCCCCATCCCGTCAAAGGTCGCACCCAGTGGATACGCGCTGCCCGGCCAGACTTCCATGATCACTCCTGCGTCTGTTCAGTTTTTCCGAACCATACTCGATGTCCGGTTGGGGTCCGCGCGCCTCGCCCTGACTCAAGGCTAAGCACCCTGATTAGTTTCGCCAAGGTCTGGTTGAAATCTGTGACGCTGTAAATCAAATTGTTTGTGATTCTGGCCTCGCGGAACCAAGGTTTCCGCGGTCCGGACCGGGCGCGGACCTAGGATGAGGGGGATGACTCCACCGAACAGCCCGCCGCCCTTCAGTCTCCGCGGCATTGCTGTTCCGGCATTCGGCCCCGCCCTCCTGTTCAGCGTTGGCCAGGGCGCGATCCTGCCGGTGGTGGCGTTGTCCGCCGTCCAGCTGGGTGCTTCCGTTGCCGTGGCCGCCTTGATCGTCACGCTCATCGGGCTCGGTTCGTGGTTCTTCAACCTGCCCGCCTCGATGATCACGCTGAAGTTCGGCGAACGCTGGTCCATCGTGGGCGCGGCCGCCGCCGGCGCGCTGGCCCTGCTGGCCGCGGGGGTGTCGCTGGTGATCGGCAACGGACTCTGGCTGCTCGCGGTGGCGATGGCCGTCGTCGGGATGTCCGCCGCCGTCTTCAGCCTGGCCCGGCAGAAGTACCTCACCGAGGCCGTGCCGGTGGAGTTCCGCGCCCGCGCCCTGTCCACGCTGGGCGGCGTGAGCCGGATCGGTGTGTTTATCGGGCCGTTCATCGGCGCCGCGGCCATCGCCCTTGTCGGCATCAGCGGCGCGTACTGGGTAGGCGTTGCCGGCATGGCCGCTGCCGCCGTGCTCGCCGTCACCGTTCGCGACCTGGTAGCGGTGGGCGGGTCCGATCCCGATGACACGAGGCCAGAGCCTACGCTGCGCGGGGTGGCCGTCTCGCACGCGGGTGTCTTCCTGACTGTCGGAATCGGCATCCTCCTGCTTAGCGCGCTGCGCGCCTCCCGCCAGGTGGTGATCCCGCTGTGGGCCGACCACCTGGGCCTTGATCCCACGCACGCCTCCCTTGTCTACGGGCTCTCCGGCGCAATCGACATGCTGGTCTTCTATCCCGCAGGGAAGGTGATGGACCGGCGCGGGCGGCAGTGGGTGGCCATCCCGTCCACGCTGATCATGGGCGTGGCGCTGGTGCTGATCCCGCTGACCGCCGGGTTCACCAGCCTGCTGCTGGTGGCCCTGCTGATCGGCTTCGGCAACGGGATCAGCTCCGGACTGGTGATGACGCTGGGCGCCGACTTCTCGCCCGACCGCGGCCGCGGGCAGTTCCTGGGCCTCTGGCGGTTCATGGCCGACGCGGGAACAACAGGCGGCCCCGTGCTTCTCTCCGCGGTGACGGCGGTAGCCTCCCTTGGCGCCGGCGTGACGGCCACAGGCGTACTGGGGTTCGCGGCGGCAGTCGTGTTCGCCGTCGTGCTTCCTCGACTCAGGCACCGCCGCAACTACTGACGCGGGCTGTGCCAATCGAATACTGGAAACCGACTGATATATTACGACGCCGAGCGGCCCGGTTTGGGTCGGGAAGTTAGGTTAGCCTACACTCAGCTTGGCCCATCTCGGCCGTTCCGGTTTCGGCCTGCCGCGCGCGCAGGCATTCATAACTAGGTGGTTTACCGTTGCGCTTTTCCTTCCCGCTGTCCGTGTCCGTGGGACTCGTGGCGCTTCTCTCCCTCTCCGCCTGCGGCTTCAGCGGCGAAGCCGGCAAATCCAGCCAGGCGGCCGACCTTAACCAGCGGATCGTCGTCGACAACTTCCGCGCACCCGTGGCGGACTGGGCGCTGGAGAGCGACGCCGCCTACATCCTCTCCCTGTCAGGCTGCCTCGAGACCCTGACCCGCTACGACGAGACGCAGGGCAAGATCGTGCCCTCGCTCGCCACGGAGTGGAAGCAGGTCTCCCCGCTGGAGTGGGACTTCACGCTCCGCAAGGGCGTCAAGTTCCAGGACGGCGCCGCGCTCGACGCCAAGGCGGTGGTGACCTCGTTGCAGAACGTCCTCGACGCCGATGTTCCTGCCCGCGCCTTCAGCCCCAAGGTGGTCAAAACCGTCAAGGCCATCGACGAGAACACCGTCCGGGTAACCACCCCCACCGAGAGCCCGCTGGTGCCCTACCGGCTGGCCAGCGTGAACACCGGTGTCCTGTCTCCGGCCGCCTTCAAGGGCGGGACCGTCGATCCGTTCGGCCACTGCACCGGCCCGTTCAAGCCCGTCTCCGAGAAGCCGAAGCAGTCCCTGACGCTGGACCGCAACGAGGACTACTGGGGCGGCCAGGTCCAGCTCGCCGGCGCCGAGGTCCGGTTCATCACGGACGGAGCCACCCGCACCGCACAGGTCCAGACCGGCGAGGCGGACGTGTCCCTGTCCATCCCGGTCTCCGGCCTGGCTGCCCTGGAGTCGGACTCCAAGGTGAAGGTCCTGAAGGCGGATTCACCCCGGACCGCCACGCTGTACATGAACAACGGCAAGGCCCCGTTCGACAACGTCGACTTCCGCAAGGCGGTCCGCTCGGCTCTCGATCTGGACGCCCTGGCCGCCAGTGTCTATGAGGGCGCCGCGATCCCGGCCACCGGACCGTTTGCCCCCTCGGAGCCGTGGGCCATCAAGGGTGCGGAGACGCCGAAGCAGGACGTGGACGCCGCGAAGAAGCTGCTCGCTTCCGCCGGGTACACCGCCGGCCGCCCGCTGGAGATTGTCGCGATCGTGGAACGCGCGGAGTTCGCGGACGTGGCCACCGTCATCCAGGAAAACCTGAAGGCCGTGGGTGTCCCGGTGAAAATCGTGACCAAGGAATACGCCGCCGTCGAACCGGACCTGCTGTCCGGCAACTACGACATGGTGCTCAGCCAGCGCAACCGCCTGATCGACATTGCCGACCCCATCGGCTTCCTCACCGCGGACTACACCTGCGATGGAACCTACAACCTCAGCCACTTCTGCAACGCTGAGTACGACAAGAAGATCGCGCAGGCGGCCACGACGGCCGACGCCGAGGCGCGCTACAAGCTCTACGCCGAAGCCGGCCAGATCCTCCAGGACCAGGCCGTGAACGTGTGGCTGGTCAACGAGCAGGCCATCGACGCCGTCCGCACCGACCTGCAGGCGCACGTCCAGGACCCGCTTGCCCGCTACGTGCTCCGCGCCGAATCGGCCAAGTCCGGATCGTGACGCCACGCCTCAAGGGACCTGACCCGCAGGGTCCCGCATGATGCTGTTCCTCGCCAGGAGAACGGCGGCCCTGGTGGTCGCCGTTCTTCTGGCATCTTTCGTGGTGTTCCTCATCCCGTACGTCACACCGGGCGACCCGGTGCGCAAGATCATCCGCTCGCGGGTGGCCGGCGACGCGATCGATGACTCCGCCGTCCAGGCCCTGAGCGCCCAGCTGGGACTCCAGGATCCGCTGTGGACGCAGTACCTGCGCTGGCTGGGGCGTTTCGCCGGCGGCGACATGGGTCTGTCCTACACCAGCCGCACACCTGTGGTGGAGCAGGTGCTGCCCGCCCTCTGGGTCACGCTCAGCCTGGTGGTCATGACGCTGGCCGTGGCCGCGCTGATAGCGGTGATCCTCGGCATTACCGCCGCCCTGAACGAGGGCCGCACGGCAGACAAGGCCATCACCGCCGTCTCGCAGGCGTTCATCGCCATGCCGGAGTACTGGCTCGCGCCGATGCTCGTTCTGGTCTTCGCGCTCGAACTGTCCGTTCTGCCGTCGGCCGGGTGGGAAGGCCCGACGTCGGCAGTGCTGCCCGTGGCGGTCCTCGCCCTGCGTCCGGCGAGCCATTTCACGTCCGCCGTGCGCGAGGGAATGCTCGACGCGCTGGGCGCCGACCACGTCACCGCCGCCCGGGGCAGGGGACTGAGCTACTTCGATACCGTCCGGAAGCATGTCATCCCCAACGGCCTGTTGCCCCTCACCACGCTGACGGCCGTGTGGTTCGCGGGCCTGCTCGGTGGATCGGTCATCGTCGAGGTCATCTTCGCGATCCCCGGGATGGGACGGCTGCTGTTCGACGGCGTCCTGAACAGCGACATTCCGCTGGCACAGGGGGCGGTGGTGGTGGTCGTGGGGCTGGCTGTGCTGCTGACCACCGCGGCGGACCTGGTCCACGGCCTCCTCAACCCCCAGGTCAGGATGCGCCATGCGTAAACTTCCCCTGCACATCCGGATTGCCGCCTGCGTGCTGGCCCTCGTGGTGCTGTCCGTTGCCCTGGCCGGCTGGATCGCGCCCTATTCGCCTGCGGCGCAGGACCTTGCGTCCCGGCTGTCCACGCCCACCGGAACCCACTGGCTGGGCACCGACCACCTGGGCCGCGACACCCTGAGCAGGCTGCTCGACGGCGGCCGCTTCTCGCTGACCATCGCCGCCCTCGCCACGGTGCTCACCGCGGTCACCGGCACCGCGATCGGCGTGCTCAGTGCCCGCCGGCGGGGCTGGCTGGACGAGTTCTCCACCCGCACCAACGACATCCTGCTGGCCATGCCCGAGATGGTGGTGGCGCTGTTCCTGGTGGCCGCGCTGGGCGCGGGCTACCCCTCGCTGCTGCTGGCACTGACCGTCACCGGCTGGACACCTTTCGCCCGGCTCGCCCGGGCGTTGGCGTATGACGTTTCCGCCCGCGGCTTCATCGAGGCGGCCCGCGTGCTGGGCTGCCCGCCCTGGTTCGTGGTGCGGCGGCACATCCTGCCCCATCTGGCCGGGCCGCTGCTGGGCCAGGCCACGCTCCGGTTCGGGCAGTTCCTGATCAGTGTGGGCGCCCTGTCCTACCTGGGCCTCGGCGTGCAGCCCCCGCAGTCAGACTGGGGCTCCATGCTCGCCGCCGCCCAGCCCTACGCCGTGAGGTCGCCGATGACCATCCTCGCGCCCGGCCTGGTGATCTTCACGGTGGCGCTGTGCGTCACGCTCATCGGCCAGCACCTGGCGCGCATGTCCAGCAGCCGCCTGCTGCTGGCTTCCGCTCCTGCACCGGAGGCCACCCATGCATGAGGGCCTGATCATCGAGGACCTGCACCTCAGCGTCCGGGCACCGTCCGGCGCTGCTTCCGGTCCGTCCGACCGTCCGGTGCTTTCCGGCGTCGGCCTCACCGTGGCACCCGGCGAGTTCGTTGCCCTGGTGGGGGCATCCGGAAGCGGCAAGACGATGACCGCGCTGTCCGTCCTGGGACTGCTGCCGCCGCAGATCCACGTGGCCGCGGGGTCCGCCCGGCTGGGCGGAACCGACCTGCTGCAGGCCAGCGGCGCGGAGCTCAACCGGCTGCGCGGCGGACGGATCGGGATGCTGTACCAGCAGCCCAAGCGGATGTTCAACCCGCGCATGACCATCGGCAGCCACCTGGCCGAACCGCTGAAGCTGCACCGCGGGCTGCGCGGACGCCAGGCCAAGGCGCAGGCGCTGGAGCTGCTCACCGCCGCCGGATTCGAGGATCCAGCGCGGATTGCCCGGGCGTACCCGCACCAGCTGTCCGGCGGCATGGCGCAGCGGGCCATGCTGGCCGTGGCCATGGCCGGACAGCCCGAGCTGCTGCTCGCCGATGAGCCGACCTCCGCGCTGGACAAGGTGCTGGAGCGGCAGATCCTGGAACTGATCGACACCCAGCGGCGCGAGCACGGCCTCGGAGTCCTCTACATCACGCACGACCTGGCCACCGTATCCGCGTTCGCCGACCGGGTGGTGGTGATGGATGCCGGCCGCGTCCAGGAGGAAGGCCCGGCCAGGACCGTCCTCGGCGCACCCCGGACGGCATGCGCCAGGGAGCTTCTGGAGGCGTGTGCCCTCACCCGCCGCCGCATTGCGGCAGCCGGTGAGCCCCTGCCGTCCCGCGACATCCTGGCGCTGGACGGCGCCACCAAGCAGTTCGCGAAGGGACGCGGCGCCCGGCCGGCCCTGGAAAACGTCTCGCTGAGCCTGCGGGACGGCGAGATTCTTGGTGTCCTGGGCCAGTCCGGCTCCGGGAAGAGCACGCTGGCCCGCTTGCTGGTGGGGGTCGAGGCACCGGACCGCGGCCGGATTGCCCGGATGCTGCCCCTGGCGGACAGCAAGGACGACGGCGGCACCGCCCGTTCCCGTGTCCCGGGCACCGAGGTGCAGCTCGTCTTCCAGGAACCGCACGACGCCTTCGACCCGCGGATGAAACTGGCCGCGAGCCTCGAAGCACCATTGCTGCGGCAGCGGACGGGTACGGCGGACGAGCGCCGGGAGCGTATCCACCAGGCGGTCCGGGATGTGGAGCTGAACCCCGACCTGCTGGAGAGGTACCCAAGCCAGTGTTCGGGAGGCCAGCTGCAGCGGCTGACTATTGCCCGGGCGCTGCTGCTGGACCCGGCGGTGCTGATCTGCGACGAGGCCACCTCGGCCCTCGATGCCGTGACGCAGCGCAAGGTCCTGGACCTGCTGCTGCGCCTGCACCGGGACCGCCGTCTTGCGCTGATCATGATCTCGCACGACATGAACGTCATCCGGTACATGAGCCACCGGGTGGCCGTGCTGTACCGAGGCGCCCTGGTGGAGCTGGCCGGCACTGCGGAGTTCTTCGCCGACCCCCAGCACGGGCACAGCAAGGAGCTGGTGGCGGCCGCCCGCGCCCATCCCATGGCCTGCGCCGCCCCCGTGGCCTGCAGTGACCTGGCGGCCTGCGCCCACCGGTCACTGGCCATGGGCATGCGGGCTTCCGTGGTCATCGGGGGCGTGGCGGGCGGCCCTGAACCGGCCCGTTCCCTGGAACTCGCCAGCTTCCCGGACTCCTAAGGACCCAGCCGATCAATGCCGTACCTTCCTGAAACGCGTATCCTGCTTGGCACCCAGCTGGTGTTCAATGTGGGGTTCTACGCGGTGATTCCCTTCCTGGCCGGCGCCATGGGCGGGGACTACGGACTGGACGCCGCCGCCGTCGGGCTTGTCCTGGGTGCTCGTACCTTCAGCCAGCAGGGTATGTTCCTGTTCGGCGGGATGCTCGCCGACCGGTGGGGTGCCCGCCGCGCGATCCTGACCGGCTGCCTGGTCCGCATCGCCGGGTATGCGACCCTGGCGGCCGCGTCGGATTTCACGTTGTTCCTGCTCGGCGCCGTGCTGGCCGGCGCGGGAGGTGCGCTGTTCTCCCCGGCCCTGGAGTCCCAGCTGTCGCATGCGGACCGGACCCATGCTGCCGAACCCAAGGGCGGGGCACCTGGCAAGGATCCTGGCAGGGCCCGGCGCTCGGTGTTCGTGTGGCTGGCCATCACGGGGGAGATGGGTGCCCTGGCCGGTCCGCTGCTGGGGGCTGCCCTGCTGGGGTGGGGCTTCGACGCTGCGCTGGCGGCGGGCATTGCGGTCTTCGTCGCGGTGACGGTGGTGCTGTGGTTCCGCCTCCCCGCCACGTCACCACGAACGCAGAAAACCGCGGGGGAGCCGGGGGCCGCGGCAGCCGGGGAGCCCCGCAAGCCCCGCGGCGCGCTCGGGTGCCTGAAGAACCGCCGCTTTGTGGCGTTCTGCCTTCTCGCCAGCACCAACATGGTGGCCTACAACCAGCTCTACTTCGCGTTCCCGCTTGAACTGCAACGGCGGGGGCTGGACGCTTCGTGGCTGGCCATGCTGTTCCTGCTCGCCTCCGTGCTGACGCTGCTGCTGCAGTTGCCGGTGGCCGCGGCGGGCCAGCGGCTGGGACCGGGCCGGGCCATGTCCGCAGGCTTTTTTGCTGCTGGGCGCCGCGTTGGCAACTGCCGCCGTGACGTCTGTCCCTGTGGAATCCGCCGGTTCTGTGGCTGGACGTTCCGGAGCAGGTGGTCCGGCGGCATCCGGGGCGGCGGAGGCCGGTGCAGTGGCACTGATGGCAGGCATCGTCGGCGCGCTGATCCTCGGCCATATGATCCTGACGCCCACCATCCTTGCGCTGATCCCGCGGTTCATTCCGTCGGAAGGGGCGGCGTCAGGGCGGGGCGCCTATTACGGCCTGTCCGCCACCTGCGGCGGCATCGCCGTGCTGGCGGGAAATGCGCTGCTGGGCTGGCTACTGGATCTGACGGACCGGCACCACTGGTGGCCGGGCACTCCCTGGCTGCCGATGATCGGGCTCGCGGCCCTTGGCAGCGCTGGCGCTGCCAAGGCTGCTGCACGGCATTCCCAAAGCCAGCGCCGCCGGAACGGCGACAGTGGCCGATTCGCAGGAGCAGCTGCGGTAAACCGCCCGGGGCTTTGTTACATCCCCGTCCAGCGGCGGAGGGTGCTGTTGACGAGGCCGATCAGCACGGCCGTCCACCAGCACGCCTGCGAGATGCTGAGCGCGATCAGCAGGCGGGTGCGGAGCCGGCGGCCCAGTTCGCTGAAACTTGTTTCCCGGGGAAGCGCGAACATCTTGTGCATCGCCGGACCGATGCTCAGGCCGTTCAGCATCAGGATGAGCACGCAGCCGAGCTTCACGGCGGTCACCGGGTTGGTGATGTCGGGCTGGATGAACGCCCCCGACGCCAGCAGCAGTGCGAGGCCGCCCCAGATCAGCGGTTTCGTTGCGCGTTCAAGCTTGGGGGATGCGTGCATGTGCACCTTGCCCATGAGCCACAGCAGGCCCAGCCAGTCGACGACGAGGATGGTGCCGAAGGCCAGCACCAGGGCGAGGATGTGCACGGCAAGCCCGATGCGGTGCAGCACCGGGCCGCAGTCCAGGAAGTGCCCGCACAGCAGGGAGGCGAGCCAGCCTGCGGTGCAGAGGATGCCCAGCAGGACCAGCCGAATGGTCTGCTTTCGGGACGTGGGGGTCCTGAGCGCGGCGCGGTTGCGGCGGACCGGAGCGGCAGGGCGGTGGGGCTGGTATCTGGGGACGGAGTTTGTTGCGGGTCGGGTTTCAGGGCGGGTCAAGGTGGTGCGGGTGTCGGCGAACATAATGCCGGCCTTTCATCACTGTTGTGCTCCCCTGAATGGTGCCGGGAGCTGGGCTGGCCGGGAGTTCCGGACAGCAGGAATTGCTGCGCTTGGTTGGGGGATTTATTTAGGAGCCGGGAGCGGCTCGCGCGCTGCGATGCAGGGCGCACGCTCCTGGAGTTTTGCGGCTCCAGGGGAGTTTCGGTCGACCTAAATGAATACGATACAGGTTGATTTGGGGATTAAGCAAAGAAAGCGTTATCAATTCGTCGGCGTGTCGATGCTAGATTCAGCCTCTTTGTCATGTAGAAGGAGCAATACGAACGGGCCTCCCGCGCGAGTGCAGAAGGCCCGCGCCGAGGGCATTCGCCCGGCGTGCAGATCGTGTCTTAGTCGTCCGAACCGTGTCCGCCGCTGTCGTCGCCCGGCTCGGCAGCGCTGCGCTGTTTGCCCTTGTCATCGCCCGGTTCCGAGGCTGTCCGCAGGCCGCCTTTGTCGTCGCCGGGCTGGACGGAAACGACGGCGGAGCCGGCGTTGGTCTGGGAGCCGGCGGGACCGGCGTCGGGCTGGGAAGCGGCGGTGCCGCCGGGCTGGGACTGGGCGGGATCGGCGTCGGACTTTTTTGTCACGGTGCCGCCTCTGCGGTCCGTGTCCGAACCGCTTTCCGTCGACGCCGTTGTCCGCCGCCCGCCCTTCCCGCTCTCGGATTCCGGCTTGCCCACAGTCTTCACGGGCGGGGGCGTTGTGTTGCCGCCCTCGACCTTCGGCGTGGCGTCCGGGACCGCTTCCGCGCTGACAACGGCAGCCGGGACCGGAGGATTGCCGGTGTTGTTCGGCAGGAGGATGCTGTTCGCGTTGCCGGTGCCCGCTGGCGTGGTGTTCAGAACCTGCGTGTTGACGGCAAGGGCGGCGGAGCCGGTCACGAGGATCCCGGCCACGGAGAGCGCGAGTGCTGCTCTGGTTTTCATGGTCGTCCTCCGTCTTGGATCTCGTGCAGATGCGCCAGCATGGCCTGTTCGGGGTGTCCGGGATGTTCGGAGATGTGCCTGAGCAGCTGCAGCCGGGTGGCCGGGTCCAGGTTTTCGTCGCCGAGGATTTCGCCGATGAGCCGCATCAGCTGGCGCTGCAGTATTCCGCCCCGGGGAGCGCGCTGGGCCGGCCGGTGGCCCACCCGGGTCTGGTCGGGAGCTGCTGCGGGGCCGCCGGCTGCGTGCCGGGCGGGCAGCCTCTCCGGGGTGGGTGACTGCCAATGGCTGTCACCGGGTGAATACGGGTCCGGGCTCATCATCTTATTTACCTTCCACCTGCGCCGCCCCGCGGGCCCTTCCGGCATGCGCTGAGACCGGCGGCGTTGCCGGCAAATCCCGGTGTGAAGGGGAATGCCGTCTGCCGGTATTGTTCCGCTACTCCATGGTGGATTTGCTGGTGAACCTTGGGGTCCTGCGGAGGCCAGGTCCCCCCAGTTGGAAGGCGCGCCGGCAGTGCGCGGCGGCGCGCGGCCGCTGGTGGGTTGGGGGTCTGCGTTCCCCAAGGTTAAACGGGATTTTCCTAGGAACGGCTGCCACGATCTTCCTATCTGGTCCGACGCCACAGCCGCGAGTGGTATCAACCAGCTGGCCGGCCCGGCATTGCACCCCCCTGACATGCCGGGCCGGCACCCCCAAACTTTTGGCTGGCCGCCGTCGGACTCCCGTGCGGGGCGCGTGCCCTACTTTTGTCCGGGTTTCACCGGAAAATGTACCGGTCCTCCGCTGGACTGGCGGGGAATCAGAGTGGGCATGAACCGGCGTATGTGCGGCTCTGCACCCGGGTTCACGATGAGGTCGATGGCCGTGGCTGCGATCTGGTCCAGGGGGACCCTGACAGAAGTCAGGGGGGTGGGCAGCCGGGCGGACAGGGGGGTGTCGTTGTAGCCGACGAGGGCCAGGTCATCGGCGATGGCGATGCCGTGGCGGTGGGCTGCTGCCATGACGCCCATGGCGATGTTGTCGTTGGCCGCGAATATTGCTGTGGGGCGCTTTCTTGCGTGGCCCGCCAGCAGCGTTTCGCCTGCTGAGTATCCGTTTTCGATGCCGTAGCCGGCGGCGACCAGCCATTCCTTCCGCGGCTTGATTCCTGCTTCATCGAAGGCCCTGCGGGCCCCCTGGAGGCGAGCGGTTCCGGTCGAGGTGAAGTCGGGTCCGGTGACGACGGCGATGTCGCGGTGGCCCAGATCGATCAGGTGGCGCACGGCAAGGTATCCGCCCACTTCGTCATCGCCGACTGCCGAAGGGCTCTCGCCGTCGGTGCGCAGAACCAGGGCGTGCGCCACGCCGCGTTGGCGGAGAAGTCGGGGCAGATCGTCATCGAGGCGGGCCGTGGCGAGGATCAGGCCGTCAACGTTCCTGCCCAGAAGCGTCTCGGCGGCCCGCCGTTCGTCGTCCGGGTCATCGCCGCTGGTGGCCACCGTGGCAAAGTAGCCGCGGCTGGCGGCGGCGCGTTCAAGCGCTTCGAACATCAGTGCCATCACAGTGTCGCTGAGCCGCGGCACCAGCACGCCGAGGGTGCGGGTTTCGCCGCGGCGGAGGCTGGACGCGAAAGAATTGCGCCGATAACCCAGTTCCTCGGCCACTTTGCGGACATGTGCTGCCGCGGCCGACTTGGGTGCGTTGCCGCGATCGTCGAGCGCGCGGCTTGCTGTGGACACGCTGACTCCGCTGGCTGCCGCAACGTCCCGCAGCGTGACGGGCGTGCCTGGTGCCACCGGTTCCATGTGCTTGCTCCTGTTCAGGGTGGGGTTAGGAAACACTCTATTTCCTCCTTCCGGAAATCAGGTCTTGACAGTGAGTTGAGACACGCCGCAGAATGAAAACGTTCCCGCAAACGTTCTCACATCATAGCGGGGCTACCATCAAGAAAACAGAGGAAGCTCTCATGACCATCGATCTTCGCGGGCTCGTTCCCGCACCTGTAACGCCGTTCAACCGTGACGGCAGCGTCGACGTCGACGCGATCCACCGTCTCGGCGGCTGGCTGGCCGGCGTTGAGGGCGTCAAGGGCCTCGTGGTCCTCGGACACGCAGGCGAAGGGACGTTCCTGACCCAGGACGAGCAGGCCCTGGTCATCCGCGAGTTCAAGAACGCCGTCAACGGGGAGCTGCCGATCATTGCTGGCATCACCGGCGAAGGCAACACCGTCGCGGCCCTTGAAGCCCAGCGCGCCGTCGAAGCCGGCGCTTCTGCGGGCCTGGTGTACCCATCGCACGGCTGGCTCCGGTTCGGGTACCAGAAGGGCGCCCCGCAGACCCGGTACAAGGAGATCTACGAAACCTCCGGCCTGCCGCTGATCCTTTTCCAGTACCCGGACGCCACCAAGGCCACCTACGACCTGGAAACCCAGCTTGAAATTGCGGGCCAGGAAGGCGTCTTCGCCACCAAGAACGGCGTCCGCAACATGAAGCGCTGGGACACCGAGATTCCCGTCCTGCGTGAGACCTACCCGGACCTGCAGATCCTCACCTGCCACGACGAATACCTGCTGCACACCATGTTCGACGTCGACGGCGCCCTGGTGGGCTACGGCGGACTCGCCCCCGAACCGCTGGTGGAGCTGATCGCGGCCGGCAAGGCCAAGGACTACGCGGCAGCCCGCGCCATCCACGACCGACTCCTGCCGGTGACCAAGAACGTCTACCACCGCGGCTCCCACATGGAAGGCACCGTCGCCCTCAAGGAAGGACTCGTCGCCCGCGGCATCCTCGAACACGCCACCGTCCGCCCGCCGCTGCTTCCCCTGGCGGAAGGCGCCGGCGAGGAAATCGCGCTGGCCCTCCAGTCGGCCAACCTGGGCAGCGTCACCGCCGCCGTCTGATCTCCGGATCCCGGGGGATGGCGGGCCCTGGCCCGCCGTCCCTCCCCAGGATTTTCCATCTCCACTCTTGGTCAATGAGGACCCCAGCATCGCAGCTGGAGAAGGAGGACTCGCAATGCGCGAGCCGAACAACACAGCAACCATGGCCGGCGGTCCACAGGCCGGCAGATTTAACGCCGAACTCGTCGCCAGACTCGAACGCCTGCCGCTCACCCGGCGTTTGACCCTGATCCGCGTGATCATCGGTTCAGCAACCTTTTTCGACGCCTACACCGTCCTAGCGATTGCCTTCGCGATGCCGCAACTGGCCTCCGAATGGCACCTGAGCGCCGGCGAAATCGGGATGATCCTCTCGGCCGGCTACGTGGGCCAGATCTTCGGGTCCCTGTTCTTCGGGAACCTGGCCGAGAGGATCGGGCGCCTGCCCGTCCTGCTAATCACCATCCTGCTTTTCGTCTCCATGGACATCGCCTGCCTCTTCGCGTGGGGCGCCTGGTCCATGATCCTCTTCCGGTTCCTCCAGGGCATTGGCACCGGCGGCGAAGTACCGGTCGCCAGCGCCTACATCAACGAATTCGTCGGCGCGAAGAAACGCGGCCGGTTCTTCCTCCTGTACGAGGTGATCTTTCCCGTCGGACTCATGTTCGCTGGCATCGCAGGCTACTTCCTGGTGCCGGTCTTCGGGTGGAAGGCGATGTTCATCGTCGGCCTCGTTCCGGCCATCCTGACCATCCCCATGCGTGTCCTGATGCCCGAATCACCGCGCTGGCTCGCCTCGAGGGGACGCATCCAAAAGGCCGACGCGGTGGTCGCCATGCTCGAAAACGAGGCGGTCAAGGCCGGCCACACACTGTCCGAACCAATCGTGCGCCCGGTAGACCCCAAAGCCACGGCCCGCTCGGACTGGCGGGAACTGTTCAAGGGCATCTACCGCAAACGTACCTTCACCATCTGGCTGCTGTGGATCTGCGTCTACATGGTCAACAACGGCCTCGTCACCTGGCTGCCCACACTGTACAAGCAGACGTTCAACCTGCCCCTGCAGACCAGCCTTGCGTACGGCTGGGTGACCTCCGCCGTTGGAGTCGTGGCGTCGATCCTGTGCGCCCTGCTGATCGACCGCGTCGGCCGTAAGCGCTGGTACTCAGTGGCGTTCCTGGCCTCCACGGTCCCGCTCGTGGTGCTCACAGCGCTGGGTGCCGTCTCGGCAACACAGGTGGTCGTGTTCGCCAGCATCGCCTACGCCATCCTCCAGACGATCTCGTTTTCCCTGTACCTCTACTCCGCCGAGCTATACCCGACCCGCCTCCGCGCCATCGGCACCGGCTTCGGCAGCGCCTGGCTCCGCGCCGGCTCCGCCATCGGCCCGGTACTCGTGGGATGGATTGTGGACAACTTCGGCATCAGTTACGTCTTCACCGTCTTCGCCGCCGTGGCCCTAATCGGCGGGATCATCACCATCGTCTTCGCCATCGAAACCAAGGGCCGTGTGCTCGAAGAACTTTCACCCTGAGGTTCTCCCGATCCCAGACGGCCCGATCCCAGGCAGCGGGAGGGAAGGCGGCACGGACTCCCGGAGTCCGTGCCGCCTTCCCGACTGCCGGGGACGCGGCGTCGTACGTCAGAACAGCCGGTCCACGACCGCCTGGGTGAGTTGCCGGATGATGATGGTCTGCACCGGGATTTCCGCCACGCTGGCGCCCAGCGAGTAGACCACGAAGGCGTAGGAGCGCTGACCCTGCACCAGGATGCTCGCGTCGTGCAGGTTTCCGTTGAGCAGCCCGTACTTATGGAAAACGGTGACGTCCGGCGGCACCGCGGCGGGGATCAGGGCCTCATAGTTGGTGTTCTGCATGTAGGACAGGTGCTCGGCGGTGTGGTCGGGGCTGAGCAGCCGACCCGTGTAGAGCAGGGTGAGAATCCTGGCCGTCTCCGCCGGGGATGGTCCGGTCAGGGCAGCTTTCGGGGGTTCGCGGGAACGATGGGGATCAGGCCCGTGGGGAGCTTGATTTCGGCGTCCTCCGGGCGGTCTTGCCCTGCCCTTTCGATGGCCGCCCGGAAGTGGGGCAGGCTGCGCTCCACCATGTCCTCGCTGGCTGTGAGGGAGATCCGGAAAAACCCCGGTGTCTCGAACAGGACCCCCGGAAGCACAAAGACATCCTCTTGGCCGAGCGCCTCGGTGAACGCCTCGTCGTCATGAATCGGGGAGTGGACGAACAGGTAAAAGGTGCCTTCGGACGGCCGGAGCCGGTATCCCATGCCGCCCAGCTCCTGGACCAGCCGGTCGCGCTTTTGCTGGAGCTGGCCGACGTCGATGGTGAACGTCTCCAGCCGCGGCAGCGCGTATTGCAGTACGGCGTTGGGGTAGATCCAGCCCATGGCAAGCTGCATGGCCTCGACCGCGGCGCCGAGCTCCTTGCGGTCCGGCATGCTCGGCGGCAGCGCCAGGTATCCGACCCGTTCGCCCGGCGACAGGTGCGTCTTGTCGTAGGAGTAGGCCAGGAGCGTGTACGGATAGAACTCCGCGGGGCTGTGGAAGCGGACGCCGTCGAACACGATCCGGTTGTACGGCTCATCGGACACCAGGTAGATCCGCCGGCCTATCCGCGCCGACGCGTCGTCGAGGAGCGTGGCCAGCTGGCGGAGGAGCTCGGGCGGGTAGATCCTGCCGGTTGGGTTGTTGGGTGAGTTGATGATCACCACGCGGGTCCGCTCGGTGATGGCCCCTTCAATCGCCGCCAAGTCGAGGTCGAAGGTCTCGAGGTCGATCGGCACCTTGACCGGGACCAGCCCCGCCTCGACGGCGAGCGGCTCGTAGAGGAACCAGGGCGGCAGGCTGTAGATGACCTCGTCGCCGGGGTCGGCAACCGCCTTCAGTGCCAGGGCGATCGCGGTGAAGCCTCCGGTGGTGAGGTACAAGTCCTCGGCTTCGAACGGAACGTCGAGCAGCCGGGCCAGCGAATCCGCAGCCGCCTCCCGGGCATCCACCTCGTTGGTCTTGTACGCGAACCAGTGGTCGTCGTGCGGGTGGAGGGCATCGCGCAGGGCGTCTACATAGGCCTCCTGCGGCATCTGGTGCGGGTTGCCCAGCGTGAAGTCGCAGATGCCGGGAAGGTGCTTGCGGCGGGCGTAGGTGGAATGGTTCAGGTGCTCGGAGATCCTCCGGAAGGACGGAATGGAGGCCACCTCAAGGGCGCGGCGCGAGGCGGGGGAGTCCGTCACAGCCCGGTTTCCTGGGGCTTGGCATTGGCCTTCGCCGTGAGCAGCAGATACTCCCATTCCATCTGCGCGGGCGTATCGCCGTGGGCCTCGATGTATGTGCTGGCCAGTTCCGTCAGGGCCTCGTCCAGGGCTTTGGATTTTTCCTCGTCTCCGGACAGCGACTTGTACACGGAGATGGTGGGACCGTAGTGCGACTTGAAATAGTGCAGGAAGTCTTCAGGCTGGCGGAAGCTGGTGATCGCAACTGTCCGCTTCTGCGCCCGGATCTCGCCCAGCCGGCTGCCGAACAGCTCACGGACATGGTCTTCGCTGCCCCACAGCGGCGCCGGCTGCGCGCCGGGCGGAGGCGGGGGAGCGAAGGGTTTCATGGTGGAGAACATCTGTCCGATGAACCCCTCCGGGGTCCAGTGCAGCAGGCCAATGGTCCCGCCCGGCTTGCAGACACGCACCAGTTCATCGGCGCTCGCCTGGTGGTGCGGGGCGAACATGGCGCCGAGGCAGGACATGACGACGTCGAACTCCCCGTCCGCGAACGGGAGATGTTCGACGTCGGCCTCCACCCATTTCAGTTCAACGCCGCGGTCGGCAGCCTGCCGCCGCCCGGCGTCGAACATCTCCGGGGTGAGGTCGCTGGCTATCACCTTTGCACCCATCATGGCCGCGGGGATGGCCGCATTGCCGGCGCCCGTGCCCACATCCAGGACCCGCTGGCGCGGTCTGATGTTGCAGGCCTCCACCAGGATGGCGCCCAGGTCCAGGAGGAGCTCGCTGGCGAGGGCAGGGTAGTCGCCCTGCGCCCACATGGCCCGGTGTTTCTCCTTCAGGGCCTTGTCCGCCCCGGCTTGGTCGTTCATGTCCGCGCACCTCTGCTTTCGCAGGTCCAGTAACAGCTCAGCTGAGTCAATGGAGGCTGTGGTGCGACTTATTGTGGGCTTCCGGGCGGGGCTTGTAAAGGTTGCGCACTCCCAACTGGGTAGCAGCACAGGGCGTTCCCAGCGCTGGGAACGCCGTGTGCTGCTACTCAGTTGGATGCGGGCGCTAGTCCCGGCGCCGGACGGCGTAGGCGAACAGCGACGTCGTGGCCACGGTGGCAAGGTACCCGGCGATCACGATCAGCGAGATGCCTGCCCAGAAGTAGTTGGTGGTGCTGGCCTCCTGGCCTATGCCCGGGACGATCATGACCAGCGAATACACCGACACGGCAGCCGAGGCCAGGCCCAGCACCACAGGCAGCCCGATCCACAGCCGTGCCGAACCCCAGTGGCCGCCGAAACCGTCCCAGACGTTCCATTCATGGCCGTCGTTGCGGAGAATGAGCCAGCCCGCGGGAATCATGAAGCAGCCCACCACCAGGAACGCAGCCACCACATCAGCCGGCCGGTGCCACTGGTTCACCAGCGTGGACATGCCCGAGGCGATCGCAAACGTTCCGCCGACAAACCCGGCCAGCGGCCGCCACCGCGGGGAGGCCATCAGGAACACGGCCGCGGCCGCGCTCGCCGCCAGCGTGGTGTGCCCGGACGGCAGCGAATTGAGCTCCAGCGTCTCGACGCCCCGGTACGGGCGCAGCGGCAGCAGGTCCTTGAGCACCTGCGTCGCGATGTTTGCAGCGACGCACGCCGCGACGGCAATTCCCGCGGCCCGCCAGCGGCGGTGAATCACCGTCACCAGAAGAACCACGACGGCGGCCATCACCAGGGAGATGGTGGGCAGCCAGTCCAGGAACCGGGTGGTCACCTTGCCGGCGGGCCCGTGGATTTCCACGGCCTCCACCAGGGCGGACTCGTCGATGAACTGCCCGGTGGTGGTCCGGACGAAGTAGTAGTAGGTGGCGGCGAGGCCCGTGGCACAGGCCAGGGTGGCCACAGCGAAGAGGAATCCGGTGCCCGCCGCAAGGCGCATCTTTCCGGCTGACGGCTGACGGCGCGGCTGCTGACGGCCCTGCTGCTGGCGGCCTTGCTTCTTACGGCGGGGGTCCCTGAGCTGGAAAGTCATCGTAACAAGGGTGTCACAGTTTGCTGGGAGCCGCCTGTCTGTCCGGTGGGTGCGTCCTGTTGCCCTGCATCCGCGACCGCTTGCTGGATGCTCGACTCTGCAGGGCAGGGGGCATTACGTTGGGGGCATGACCGAAAACCCAGACGAGACCCGCGATGTTTCCGGCGAACCGGTCCGCGACGAAGCCGCAGCCGATGAAGCGGCCCGCGAGGAAACCGACCTCAGCACCAAACTGGACCCGGATTTCATCCCGCAGCAGGGCGAAACCCCGGACGCGAAGCGCGCCCGCGAGCACCCGGAGGAAACCGGCAGCTGAAGCCCTGTATTGGGGGCCTAAAGCGGGCGCGCTGGCGGCTAAAGTTGGTGCATGGGCGGTATCGCGGATGTACTTGGCCCCATCCTGGAAATAATGACATGGGTGGGCTTCCTCCCCGGCGTGCCGTTGCTCGTGTGGGGACTGATTATCGAACGGCGCCGCTGCGCCTGGACCAAGACCACCGGTGAGGTCTACACCGCCGGCGGCTTCACCGGCTTCCGCTGGACTGACCAGGAGAACGTTCCGCGCCAGACCCTGGTGGACGCCGACGTCGGGCGGGGCCTGGTGGCCGGCACCAAGGTGGAGCTCCATTACGATCTCTGCCACCCCTCGCGCTGGGGCCTGAAACCGCCGAAGCACGACAACATCATTCTGATCCTCGGCTGGATCCTTACCGGTGTGGGCATCGTGAGCACTGTCGGGGGCTTCGTCCTGTTGCTCTTCTGAGTGGGGAAACCGTCACACCGGGCCGCCTGTAAATCCGGGCCGGACATACGTCGGGTACCCGTGCCGCGCCGGGTACCCGGTCTGTGGGGCAGCGTGGGCTGCGTTTTTTGTCGCGTCGACGTGGGCTGTCGGCCGGACGTGCACTGTCTGCTAGTGCGGATCGACCGTTGAGGCCCGGCTATCGCGCGCGGAGCGGCCGCCGCGCCTGTTCCTGTCGCGCAGGTGGTCCAGCAGCGCCTGTTCGGGATGACCGGGGTTCTCGGCGAGGTGGCGCAGGAGCCGGCGCCGGACGTCGGAGCGCGGATCGGAGGTGGCGAGCACGTTATGGATGATGTCCAGGACCTGCTGATGGAGTTCGGAGTCGTCCACCATCACCGTGGTCGGCTGGCCATAGGAGGAGTCAACCGTGGAGCCCCATCGCTCCGGCGGAATGGGTTCATACAGGTCGCGGAATTCCGTGTGCATCACTGGCTCCTTTTTGCGGGGGGAAACTGCTTCTTCGGATTGCCGCCGCGTGCGCTTAGTAGTCACTGGTACCGCCAGTCCAAATGATCTGGTCTGGCTCCACCAGCTCGACCCCGGATTCATCGGAGGACACGTCGGGGTCCTCACCGGAATTGGCCGGGTCGTCGGGTGCCGGTCCGGTCTGGGCCGGTTGTGCTGGGTTCGTGGAGAGGGGCGAGGAGGTGGCAGGGTTCAGCGGCGCCGACTTGAGCGCCGGCGACGAGGTCTTGGGCGTGGCCGTGGGGTTGGTACGCGGCGACAGTCGCGGGGTTTCAGTTAATCCGTTGAAGTTGAGGACCGAGTCGCGGGGGTCCGGTTCACGAACAATTACGCCGGGTTCCTGACCTGTCGGCGCCCCGATAACAGCCTGCGCCCAGACGGTGATGCTGGCGAGACCCACCAGCGGAATGCTCAGCAAGGACCACCTTTTCATCGGCCTGCCACACCTCCTTCGTGAAACAACTTTGCGGCGTGAAGGTGAGGCAGGGATGAGACGCGGATGAGAGTCTTCTCATCCACCCGGCGGGCGTTTTTTTGGGCGCAGTTATGGGCTGCTTTGGGGGCCTGAAGGCCTAAATCGAGTGGTCTTCGGCGTCACCGGCATCGCCGGGTGCCGGTGCTGACGGGCCGGGCAGGCAGAGAAGGCGGTAGCCCACACCGCGGACGGTCTGGATGCGGTCCTGGCCGAGCTTGTGCCGCAGGTACCGCACGTATACGTCCACCACGTTGGAGGACCCCTCAAAGTGGAAGCCCCACACCCGGCTCAGGAGCTGCTCACGGCTGAGGACCTTGCCGGCGTTCTCCATGAACGTCCGGGCCATGACGAACTCCCGCGCGGACAGGTCGATCACGCGGCCGCCGATCTCGGCCGTACGCAGATTCACGTCGAGTGACAGGTCGCCGCAGACGAAGGTCGGGGCGGAGGTCACCGCCTGCGCACCCCGTAGCCGGAGCTTGATGCGGGAGAGCAGTTCCTCGAACCGGAAGGGCTTGGTCATGTAGTCGTCCGCACCGCCGTCGAGCGCCGCCACGGTGCTTTCGAGGCTGTCCGCGGCTGTCAGGATGATCACCGGAATCGTGGAGTGCATGTCGCGGAGGTTTTTCAGCACGGTAAGGCCGTCCATCCGTGGCATGCCAATGTCCAGGATGAGGAGGTCGAACTCCCCGGACGTGGCGTAGTCCAGCGCCCTCACGCCGTCGGAAACCTGGGTGGTGGTGTAGCCGGCCGCCGTCAGGCCTTTGGCGAGGAAGGCAGCGATGCGCGGCTCGTCGTCGGCGATCAGGATCCGGGTCATGGCGCACCTCCCGCCCGGGTGGCCAGTTCAATGCCCGACGCCGGTCCCGCTGGCTTCGGTTTGCCGCCTGCGGCGCCTTTTCCCCGATGTCGCGGTCCCTTGCCGGCCGGCCCCTGAACAGCCGCGCTGGAATCTGCGGAATCCCTTGTGCCGCTGCCGCTTCGGCCGGTCATGTCCGCGGCGGCGGAATCATCCGCTTCACCGCCCGTGTCCTTGCCGCCGGACGGGATCCTGATCACGAAACGGCTGCCCTTGCCCTCCTCCGACTCCAGCAGCACCGTGCCGCCGTGCGCCTCGGCGATGGCCTTCACGATGGACAGCCCCAGGCCCGAACCCTCCGAGGCTGCAGAGTTGCTGCCCCTGCCGAAGCGCTCGAAGATGCGCTCATGGTCGCCGGCCGGGATGCCGGTGCCGGTGTCCGACACCCAGATCTCCAGCTCCCTTGACGCCGGGTCTGCCAGCTCCCGCACAACCACCGCCCGGCCACCCTGGGGAGCGCCGTCGTCGTTCACCACCCAGGCGCCGCCAACGGAGATCCGGTCCGACTCGGCGGTGTGTTTGACCGCGTTCGCGGCGAGCTGCTCCAGCGCCTGGGTGAGCCGGCGGCGGTCGGCGCGGATCAGGCCGCCGGGCTTGGCGTCCAGGTGCCACTGGCGCTCGCCGAGGACCCGCACCCGGTTCAGGACGTCCTCCAGGAGGTCGTCCGCCTCCACCCAGGCGGGCGTCACGAAGTCCGGGCGCCCGCTGCGGGCAAGGATCAGCAGGTCATCCACCAGTACCTGCATCCGGTCCAGCTCGTCCAGGAGGAGCATGCGGGTCTGGTCGACGTCCTCGGGATCTCCGGCACGGAGCAGCTCCAGGTAGCCGCGGATGATGGTCATGGGGGTTCGCAGTTCATGGCTGGCGTCATGGACAAAGCGGCGCTGGTTGTCGGAGCCGGACTCCAGCCGCTCCAGCATGCGGTTGAAGTTCATGGCCAGCTGGGCGACGTCGTCCGAGCTGTCCGGCACTTCAACCCGTTTTGTCAGGTCCTCAAAGGTGGTGGCCTCGGTGGCCTCGCGGAGCCGCGTGACGGGCCGCAGCAGCCGCCCGGTGACCAGCCAGCCCACCAGGCCTGTCAGGACGAGCGTCGCCAAGGACGCCAGGGCGAAGGTCCACATCGACGCGAAAACCTCGGCCCGCTGGGCACCGATCTCGCTCGAGGCAATCAGCAGGCCCTGCGCCTGGCTGCCCGCCAGCGACACGGACGTAATGGCCAGGCGGACCTGCCGGCCGTCAATGTCCAGGTCCCGCATCACGGTATGGCCGGGCGAGCTCCAGTCCCAGACGTGGTCGGTGACGGCTGCGGTCCTCAGATTGGTTGCCTGTGGCGCCTTGGGCAGGATGATGTTGCCGCCGCGGACCATGGTCATCACGGACTCGTAGCCGCCGGGTGCACCATTGCGCAGATAGGTCGTAAAGAGGTCGTGCAGCGAGGCGTAGGCGGCGCCGCCGTGGTTCGGCGACCCATGCTTGGCCAGCTCGTCCAGGTTCTGCCGGGGCACCAGCAGCTCGGCGTTCACCCGGTCGTTGAGGCTTTTGAGCTGCGCGGCATGCGTGGCCGCGCCGGCCACAAAGAGGCCCACGGCCATGAAGACGAGCAGCGTGGCCAGCAGCCGGAAACGGACGGAATGGACTTCCGTGCGCAGTGCGCCGGCCGTGTTCATGGGACTACCCGGCCTCTTTTAAGGTGTGACGTGCGTAACACGGCACGCGAGCACGCCCGCCGCACAAATTTTTTTTGAAATCCGGAACGGCCGGCAAAGACGCTCATCGCCGAGTACTCGGAGTACTTGGTTGTACCCGGCCCGGCCATGGTCCGCCTCATTGGATCACCCATTTCATGCTGATTCGGAGGTCCTCCGGGGACGAGGATCGCAGTAGCACCGCTCTAACTGCGGTAATACGAATGTAGCCCCGGGTTCTTGGGAAAAACTTGGTGTTTCTGGGCCCCGCTGCCGTCCTCCGGGAGGGTTCAAGGGGAGTCGCGGACCACCCCCGCCGAGTGGTGGGCGGCTCGATGCAAAAGCAACCAAGTAGTGCCGCCACCGAAATTCGAGTACTCGCTACTCGTGCCCCTACTTGCCTGAGTGACAAGTATGAATCCAAGCCATTCATGGGGAATGCAGTTCATGGGGATAGTAGGTGCAGACAAAATGGTACAGACGGTTGCAGAAGATACTCGTTGGGCCCGGAGAGTCAACGACGACGAGTACCTCCCGAACTCAATGGAAGACGCCGGTGGCACAACAACGAAGTTGTCCATCAACATCCTGGGTCCGCTCCGTGTCCGCCGCGGCGGCGCGGTGATCGGATCCCACGAACTTGGCGGGCCCAAGCCGCGCCAGGTCCTTGAAATCCTGTTGCTCAAGCTGGGGACCCCGGTCTCCAAGAACCACCTGATCGATGTGCTGTGGAACGGCCAGCCGCCGGCTGAGGCCCTGTCCACGCTGGAAAGCTACGTCAGCGTGCTGCGCCGGCACCTCCAGCCCGGCAGCGGCAAGGGCGGCGCCCTCCGCACGGTCACCGGCGGCTACATGATCGACCGCAGCATGGTTGACCTTGACCTCGACCGCTTCGATGACCTGCTCAAGCAGGCCGGACATGCCTCACCCGAGGAATCCTTCCGGCTGCTCGAGAAGGCCCTCGACATCGCGTCCGTGCCGCTGCTCGGCGATGAGCTGCTGGCCGGCTGGGCCGAAGAGGAGCGTGCGCTCCACTCCGCACGCGTCGCCAGCATCAAGGCACGGGCAGCGGAAGCCGCCGTCGCCGTCGGACACCCGGAGCGCGCGGTGGCCCTGGCCAGCGAACTGCTGGTGGACGATCCCATCAACGAGCGCGCCTGGACCGCCCTGGTCCTGGGCCTCGAGGAATCCGGGCAGTACATGGAAGCGCTGCGGGCCT
Organism: Arthrobacter globiformis; assembly: GCF_046536215.2. GTDB lineage: Bacteria > Actinomycetota > Actinomycetes > Actinomycetales > Micrococcaceae > Arthrobacter > Arthrobacter globiformis_E. The sequence continues at coordinate 4,341,578 of NZ_CM143421.1, forward strand.
ACGGACGCTGCCGCCGGGTCATGGACCAGGAGATCGGCTGCCTCCCCGGACGTCCGCTGCGTGAAGCACACGCCCGGCTGCTGCAGGCAACGGCCGCCAGCGAGGACGAAATGGACCTCTCAGATTCTGAAGCTCCCATCCCGGCAACATCGCAGATCACCCGGGAAATCAGCATCCTGACCATCGATGACCACAGCACGTTCACCGAACTGCTGACGGCAGCCCTGGACCGCGAGCCCGACCTGCGGAGCGTCGCCTCGGCCACCACCGCCAAGAGCGGCGTGGAGCAGAGCATCGCCCTCAAGCCCGACGTCGTGATCATGGACTTCCACCTGCCCGACGGCGACGGCCTCACCGCCGCTGCCCGGATCCTGGCCGACGCCCCGAACACCCGGATCGTCATGCTCACCGGCGACCCGACGCCGGAAGCACTGCGGACCGCCGCCTCGATGGGCATCTGCGCCTTCCTGCCGAAGGGCGGATCGCTCTCCACCCTCCTGGACACCCTCCGCTACGCACGGGCCGGCAACATGGTGGTCCACCCGTCCCTGGTGGCCCAGCTGGGCATGTCCACCCCCGCCCCGGCCCCCGCTGTCCGCGAAGTGGAACCGGGCGGCCCCGTCCTGACACCGCGCGAACTGGATGTGCTGCGGCTGATGGCCGGTGGCCACGGCTCGAAGGAAGTGGCCAGCAAGCTGGACATCTCCCTCAACACCTGCCGCGGCTACGTAAAGGCGATCTTCGCCAAGCTTGGAACCCACTCGCAGCTCGAATCGGTCATGGAGGCGTCACGGCGCGGCATGCTCGAGCAGCCGAGCCATGGCTAGGCCCTCGCTCCGCAAACCTGCCCTGTTCCGCCCGTTCGAATCGCCGGCCAACCAGAATTCCGAGGTTTTCAAGGCTGTCCGGCGGTTCCTGTTGATGGGGCTGGTTGCCCTGGTGGTGGTCACCACCCCGGTGGCCTTCTGGATCTGGTCCGAGGCTGAACGCCACGCACTGCAGAACTCCAAGGAGGCCACCGACCACCTGGCCAACAACGTGGTGGGGCCGCTGCTCGACGAGGAAGTCCTGTCCGGCAACCCCACCGCCCTCGAACGGCTCGACGACCGCCTCCGTCCCTGGATGGACGACTCCTCGGTCTTTGAGATCCGGCTCTGGGACAAGAACGGGCGCATCGTCTACTCGGAAGACCCCAAGCTCATCGGCCACACCTTCGGCTTGCCGCACGAGGCGCAGGAAGTCCTGGACGGCGGGGACGTCCCGGCCAACCTGGAGACGCAGAAGGACGAGGTCAACACGCCCAACGTCGAAAACGGCGAGCTCGTGGAGGTCTACGTGCCCGTCAGTGCCCCCGACGGGCAGAAGCTGGTGTTCGAGACCTATTACGACGACGACGGCGTCCGCCAGGAACAGGCTGCGGTTCTGTTCGGCATGGCCCCGCCGTTCCTGCTCTCCCTCGCCGTCCTGCAGCTGGCCCAGCTGTTCCCCGCAGTCCAGCTGGCCCGCCGGATCCAGGCGTACGAAGCCGGCCGGAGCCGTCTGCTCCGGCGGGCGATCGAAGCCTCCGAGCTGGAGCGGCAGCGCATTGCCCGCGACCTCCACGATGAAGTGATCCAGGAGCTCTCCGGCCTGTCCTACGTGATGGAGTCCGAGGAGCTGCACAGTCCCGTGGGCCAGCGGGCGCTGTTCTCCGACGCCCGGCGCATCCTGCAGGACAACGTCCGCAGCCTGCGGGCCATGACCAGTGAGCTGTACCCGCCGGACCTGAACCGCCTCGGCCTCTCCGGGGCGCTGGCCAGGCTCGGCGACCCGCTCGAGGAACGCGGGATCAGCCTGGAGCTCGACCTGCCGGATCAGTGTGAGCTGGACCGGGACCGCGCGGCGCTGTTCTACCGGGTGGCCCGTGAGGCACTGGCCAACACCGCCAAGCATTCCAGGGCGACCAAGGCCGAGCTCCACCTCCAGCAGGGCCGGGACCGTTCGGAGATCCGCATCCAGGATGACGGCTGCGGTTTCGACCAGAGCCAGGGGTCGCCGGAGGGCCACTTTGGCCTGCGGATCATGAAGGACACCATCGGCGAGGCCGGCGGCACTCTCGAGGTGATGTCCGCTCCGGGCCACGGGACCACGGTGATCGCCCGCTTCGGAGTCGGCAGCGCCAAGGTTCCGGCCTCCATGGACCACGAGCCCGAACCGGTGCCCTCGGGGTAACTTCCCCCTCAGCTGCACCCCGTATGCCGCCGGCCCCTCCAATGGCGTGGGGGCCGGCGCAGTCCTGTCCGCCGGTTTCGGCCTGGCGGGTCGGCGGGGCAGCGACGGTACAGTGAATCCATGCCTTTCCCGTACCCGCCCCTCGAGGAGCTGCTCGCTTCCGCCCGGGTGGTGGTTCTGCCCATGCGCGTGAAGTTCCGCGGGATCCTGGAACGCGAAACGCTGCTCCTGCGCGGCCCGCTGGGATGGGGCGAGTTCGGCGCCTTCCCCGAGTACGGCGACGCCGAGGCTTCCCGCTGGCTCGCCGCCGCGATCGAAGCCGGCTGGCACGGTTTCCCGGAACCCCTGCGGACCAGCATTCCCGTCAATGCGACCGTCCCCGCCATCTCGGCGGACCGGGTGCCGGAGATTCTGGACCGGTTCGGCCGCGTGGACGCCGTCAAGGTCAAGGTGGCGGAACGCGGGCAGACGCTCGATGACGACGCTGCCCGGGTTGCCGCTGTCCGCGCGGCGCTTCCGGACGCTGCCGTCCGGGTGGACGCCAACGGCGGCTGGGACGTGCCCGCTGCGGTGGCGGCACTGACCCGGCTGGCTGGCGTCGGACTGGAATACGCTGAACAGCCCGTGCCCTCGATCGGGGGCCTTGCCGAGGTGCGGCGGCAGCTCCGTGCGGCGCGGGTTCCGGTCCTGATCGCGGCCGACGAAAGTGTCCGCAAGGAGGACGACCCCCTCAAGGTGGCGCGCGCCGGCGCCGCAGACCTCCTGGTGGTGAAGGTGGCCCCGCTCGGGGGAGTCCGCCGCGCCCTGGAGCTGGTGGCGCAGGCGGGGATGCCCGCCGTCGTGAGTTCCGCCCTCGATACTTCCGTAGGGATCCGGGCCGGGCTCGCGCTTGCGGCCGCGCTGCCCGAACTGCCGTACGCCTGCGGGCTGGGAACGGTCTCGCTGCTCGCGGCGGACGTGATTGGCTCGCCCCTGGTGGCCGACGACGGCGCCATCACCTTGCGCGATGCCGTCGCCGACGAGGGGCTGCTTGAGCAGTACGCCGCCCCGGCGGAGCGCCGGGACTGGTGGCTCGCCCGGCTCCGCCGCGCCTACGCTCACCTCCCCGGCCCGGCCTAAACCCTTCCCCCAAACGCCCTCTCACCACCCGCAGGTTTTCCGGCGATCCTCTCTCACGTCCTGCGGGTTTTCCCCCGACGCTCTCGCACTTCCTGCGGGTTTTCCCCCGACGCTCTCGCACTGGGGTGCGAGTTCACCGGATCTTCATCTGAGTGTCGGCTTCCGGTTCGCTTTCGGTGGAAAGGTGGCGGTGCCGCATCTAAACCCTTGGAAGGTCTCTCTCCCATGTCTGAAATCTCCGGACGCAAGTTCGCCCTGCTACCCATGCTCGGGCACACCAAAGGCAAGCGCAGCCCCATCACCTGTGCCCTCAAGTGCGACAACGCCTGCGCGGGCGACGTCTGCAACACGAGCTCGAACAGCTACTTCCGCGACATTGCCTCCACAACTCTGTCTCGCCGCGCCGCCCTGGGCTTTGGCGCCGCCGGTGCCCTCGCCGTCGTACTCGGCGGTGCCGTAACGTCCGGCGAGAAGGCCGTTGCCGACGGCGGAACGGGACTTTCTGCCGCCGCGAAGAACGGTTTTGGCCCGGGTGCGTCCAAGCTGCAGTTCACCGCCATCCCCCCGGTGGCGTCCGACGTCGACGCCCTGACGGTGCCGGCCGGCTTCACCTGGCAGCCGGTGATCCGGTGGGGCGACCCGATCTTCAAGGACGCCCCGGCGTTCGAGCTGGGCAACCAGACTGCCGCAGCGCAGGAGCGCCAGTTCGGCTACAACAACGACTACTCGGACATCCTCGAGATCCCCGGCAGCAAGGGCCGCCGCGCGCTGCTGTTCGCGAACCACGAATACACCAACGAGAACATCATGTTCCCGGCCAGCATGCCGGCCGAGCAGATGCGCGCGGTGGGTGCGGCTGCCCACGGCCTGACCGTCGTCGAGCTGGAGCGCAAGAACAAGAACAAGCCGTGGACCTACGTCCAGGGCGCCCCGCTGAACCGCCGTTACCTGAACAGCACCCGCTACGAGCTGACCGGACCGGTCGCGGGCTCGGACCTGGTCAAGACCGTGGCCGACCCCGAAGGCCGCTGGATCAACGGCACGCTGGGCAACTGCTCCGGCGGGACCACCCCGTGGGGCACCATCCTCTCGGGCGAGGAAAACTTCAACGGCTACTTCGTGGCCCCGGGCACGTCCGCCTCGGACAAGCGCTACGGCCTGACCAACAAGGCCACCGCGCGGCGGTGGGAGCTGGACGATCCCCGCTTCAACGCCAACAACGCCGGCTACGAAAACGAAACCAACCGCTTCGGCTGGATCGTTGAGGTGGACCCGTTCGACCCGACCTCCACGCCGAAGAAACACTCTTCCCTGGGCCGCTTCAAGCACGAGGGCGCCAACGTGATCGTGGCCAAGTCCGGCCACGTGGTTGCCTACTCCGGCGACGACGAGCGCTTCGACTACCTCTACAAGTTCGTCTCCAAGGCCAAATACCGCGAGGGCGACCGCAAGCACAACATGACGCTCCTCTCCGAGGGCGACCTGTACGTTGCCAAGTTCACCGGCAACGCCCCGGCGGCGGAGATCGACGGCAAGGGCTCCGTCCCGTCCGACGGCTCCTTCGACGGAACCGGCGAATGGCTGCCCCTGGTGGTCGGCGGCAAGTCCATGGTTGCCGGCATGTCCCTCGAGGAAGTGCTCGTGTACACGCGGCTGGCCGCCGACAAGGTGGGCCCCACAAAGATGGACCGCTGCGAGGACGTCCAGCCGAGCCTGCACACCGGCAAGGTCTACGTCGCGTGCACCAACAACTCGGACCGCGGCAAGCCTGGCAAGGAAGGCGCCACCGAGGTCAACCCGCGCAACGAAAACCGCGACGGCCACATCGTGGAAATCTCCGAGACCGGCGACCAGACCTCCACCAGGTTCACCTGGAACCTGCTGATGGTCTGCGGTGATCCCGCCACCGGCGACGTTACGTACTTCTCCGGCTTCCCGGCCGACAAGGTCTCGCCGATTTCCTGCCCGGACAACCTGGCCTTCGACTCCGTGGGCAACCTCTGGATCTCCACCGACGGCGCCCCGTCCGGTATCGGCAAGGCCGACGGCCTGTTCAAGGTCACCCTCGCTGGCCCCGAACGCGGCCGCGTGGAGCAGTTCCTCGCCGTGCCCCGCGACGCCGAAACCTGCGGACCGATCGTCCACGACACCGAGCGCAGCGTTTTCGTCTCCGTGCAGCACCCCGGCGAGGAGGGCACCTTCGAGGCGCCGCACTCCTACTTCCCGGACTACGTAGCCGCCGGCGCAACGCCCCGCCCCGGCCAGGTCCGGGCTCCCCGCCCGGCCGTGGTCCAGGTGTTCCCCACCGACGCCTAGGGCTTCTCGGCAGGACGCTCTCTCAGATCCTGCGGGTTTCCTGCCAACGCCCTCTCACTTTCCTCGGGAAAGTGAGAGGGCGTTTGGCTTTAAGCGGCAGGAGGTGATGGGGCGTTGGGCTTTAAGCGGCAGGAAGTGATGGGGCGTTTGGCTGGGGCGCGGTGAGGGCCGATTTGTGACGCTTGACACGTGTTAGGTCGATCACCTACAGTTCCTAACACGTGTTAGGAAGGGAATTGACATGACCGGAGCCACAAACGGGCACCTGCGGGAAATCACCCGACGAACAGCCCTTGGTGCCCTCGGCGCGGGAATCATCGGAGCGACAGTGGCATCGTGGCCGCGGCTCACGGGGACAGATATTCCGGGCCGCGGGGACAACAGCCTCAGCATCGCCATCATGGGCACCGCCGCGGACGCAGCTGCCCGGCAGCGCGCCATCGACGCCTTTACCCGGCTTCACCCCGAGATCAGGGTCAAGGTCCAGGCCATCCAGGCCGTGGACTGGAAGGACTTCTTCACCAAGATCCTCACCATGGTGGCAGCGGGCACACCGCCGGACGTGGTCTACGTGGCCACCGAGGGAGCGCAGCTGTTCGCCGAGAAGCTCGCCTTTCCGCTGGACGAGTTTGTGCGCCGCGACGCCGCGGACATGCGGGAGTTCTTCGACGACGTCCACCCCAGTCTGGTCGAGGCCTTCATGTACAAGGGCAGTCTGTACCAGCTCCCCATGGACTGGAACGCGGCCAACATGTACTACAACACCACCGCGTTCGCCCAGGCGGGGCTGGAACGCCCCGCGGACGACTGGACCCAGATGGACTTCCGCAACAGCCTCGCCGCCATGCGGAAGGCGCGCACCTCGGACTTCACTCCTTACTACTGGACCAACCGGCTCTTCGGCGGCGTGGTTCCGTGGCTCTACGCCAACGACACCAGCTTCCTGAAGGAGACCCGCTCCACCGGCGGGGAATGGCTCTGGGACGGCTTCTACGCCAAGGACCCCTCCCGCAGCCTCCGTTCGGGCGGGTACCAGTGGCTGGAGCCCAACGCCGACGACGACCGCGTCTTTGAGTCCTTCGACTACCTTCGCGGGCTGGTCAAGGACGGGCTCGGGGTCCGGCCGGAGGAAGGCGGCGGCAGTTCCCTCGTCGGCCTGTTCGCCTCCAACCGGATCGGCACCACCCCGGCCGGCGGCTACTGGGTGCAGGGCCTGCACGAGGCCGGCATGGGCGCCAACGACTTCGACGTCCAGTTCTTCCCGCGCTGGAAGACACAGCGCCACCAGTTCGGGACGGCGGGCTACGCGATCATGAAGACCGCCAAGGACAAGGACGCGGCCTGGGAATGGATCAAGTTCAGTGCCAGCCGCGAGGCGATGGAGCTGATCTTCCCCAACCCCATTACGACGCCGGCCCGGCGTTCCATGGTCAACGAACGGCTCTACGCCGGCAAGGGACCGGCCCACTGGAAGGTCTTCTACGACACCCTGGACAGGTTCCCCACCACCGGCCCCATCCCCGCACCGCCGCAGCAGGCCGCCGTCGAAACGGCCCTGATGAAGAACGTCTCGCTTGCCGTCAGCGGCGACGAGCAGCAGCTGAAACAGGCCCTCAGCTCCATGCAGCGCGACCTTGAACTGGCCCTGAGGAGGCAGTCATGAGCACCACCACACCGCCGCGGCAGCGGCCGAACCAGGCAGCCCGGCGGGGGCGGCCAGGCGCCGCACCCGCCCTGTCGGCAAGCGCGCCCACCGGCAGGCTGAGGCAGCGCTGGCTGCCATGGATCTTCCTGGCACCCACCATCCTCGGCATGGGACTGTTCACCCTGGTCCCGATCGTGGCCTCCGTGGTGCTGGCGTTCTTTCGGTGGGACATCATCTCGGCGCCGTCGTTCGTGGGCTTCGACAACTTCTCGGAGGTGGTCCAGGACCCCACAGTCCGGGTGTCCTTCCTGAACACCATTGTTTTCGTTGTGGTGGCCGTGGCCCTCCAGTTGGGACTCGCCCTGGCACTGGCGGTCATGGTGCAGGAGAAGATGCCGGCCTGGCTGCGGGTGTTTTTTCGCTCGGCCTTCTTCTTCCCCCTCATCCTGTCAGCGGCCTCCGTCTCCATCTTCATGCGGTACCTCTTCAACGAACAGTTCGGCGTGGTCAACTGGTTCCTGTCGCTCGTGGGGATTCCCGCGGTGCCGTGGCTGACCACACCGGGAGGGTCCGCCGCCGTCGTGGTCCTGGTGTACGTGTGGCAGAACTTCGGGTTCTCCTTCCTGCTGTTCATCGGCGGCCTGGCCTCCATTCCGGTGGAGACCTACGAGGCGGCATCGATTGACGGCGCCACCGGCTGGCGCAAGCACCTGCACGTCACGCTTCCCCTGCTGAGCCCCACCACGCTGGTGGCTTCGGTGATGGCCATCATCAACGCCCTGCAGGTGTTCGACCAGCCGTACGTGCTGACCCGCGGCGGCCCCGGCGATTCCACCCGCACCGCCGTCATGGTGATCTTCGAATCGGCATTCCAGCGCCTCGAATTCGGCCAGGCATCCGCCATCGGCGTGCTGCTCACCCTGATCATCATGGCCATCACAGCCGCGCAGTTCCGGCTCAGCAAACGATTCGTCTTCTACCAGTAAGGCCAGCCATGACAACCTCAACAGACCACGTCCTGGCCCCCGGGCATTCCCCGAAGCTGTCGCAGGGCCTCCCCGGAACGCCGGCCAGCCGGCGCAGGTTCAGCTGGAACTTCGCGCTGCGCATCGTCCTGCTGCTGATTGCGGCAGCGCTCACGCTGGGCCCTGTGCTCTGGACCCTGTCCACGTCACTGCGGTCGCCGTCGGAATCCTTCAAGCTGCCGCCGTCGTTCATTCCCTGGAACCCCGACTTCACGTCCTACAGTGAAGTATTCCAGCAACTGAATATCTTCCTGCTGGTGCTCAACAGCGCCCTGGTGACCGGGCTGATCGCGGTGGGCCAGATGATCTCCGCAGCTTTGGCGGGCTACGCGTTCGCGCACCTGAAGTTCCGCGGCCGCGGAGCGCTGTTCTCGATCGTGCTGGCTACGATGATGGTGCCCGTGCAGGTCACGATCGTTCCGGTCTTCATGCTGATCCGCGGCATGGGCCTCTCGGACACGCTGCTGGCGCTGATCCTGCCCGCCATTCCGACGGCGTTCGGCACCTTCCTCATGCGCCAGTACTTCATGGGGCTCCCGGCCGAGCTGGCGGAAGCCGCCTCGATCGACGGCGCCTCCCCGTGGCGGACGTTCCGTTCCATCTACGCGCCGCTGGCCATGCCCGGCATGGCGATCGTCGGAATCCTCGCGTTCAACTACCACTGGAACGAATTCTTCCGCCCGCTCATCCTCACGATTTCCGAGCAGAACTTCACCCTGCCGCTGGGGCTCGTGTCGCTCCAGGGCAACCTTGGCACCGGCAGCATCTCCGTGGTGCTGGCAGGCGTGGTCCTGTCCATGATCCCGGCGCTGGTGGTCTTCATGTTCGGCCAGCGCGCCCTCCAGGACGGCCTCACGGCCGGCACCGGAAAATAACCTACTCACCGAAAGGCCCACCATGCCATCCCCGGACCTCGCTGCCGTCCGCTTCGAAGACGTGGCCGCCGCCCACACCGATCCCGCCTTCCCGCGGTTCCACCCCCGCCCGGCGCAGGGCTGGATCAACGACCCCAACGGCATCAGCCACATCAATGGCCGCTACCACGTGTTCTTCCAGTACAACCCGGACTCGGCCCGGCACCACATGATCGCCTGGGGCCACGTGAGCTCCGCCGACCTGGTGCGCTGGGAGGAGCACCCGGTGGCGCTGCGGCCCCAGCCCGGCGGTCCGGACGAGTACGGCTGCTGGACCGGTGTTGTAACGGACGACGGCGGTGTTCCCACCGCGGCTTATTCCGGCGTCCGCGGGGACGGGGGGCACTCCCAGGTGGTGATCGCCCGCGGCTCGGAGGATCTGGTCAGCTGGGAACAGACCGGCCATGTGGCGGCCTCCATGCCAGGCGGCCAGGTCACCGCGGTGCGCGACCCCTTCATCTTCCGGTTCAACGGCAAGCGGTACGCGATGCAGGGCGCCGGCCTCGCCAACGGCCACGCCGCATTGCTGCTGTACACGGTGGAGGACATGTCCGACTGGAAGTACCAGGGCATCTGGCTGACCTCGGAAAACCCGGTGGCCGCCGAATCCACGCCCGCCGAGATCTGGGAGTGCCCGCAGCTGGTGCAGGTGCCGGATGGGGCCTCCGCCGAGGGTTCCCCCTCTGCCTCCTCTGATTCCGGGACTTGGCTGATGATGTTCTCGCTCTGGCTCTCCGGGGACGCGCATGAGCACGCCAACGGGGTGGGCCACCTGCTCGGCTCGCTGACCGAAGATCCGGGCACCGGGCTGCCGGTGTTCACGCCCCGCAGCGGCGGGAAGTCCGATCTTGGCCGCGACTTCTATGCGCCGCAGATTGTGGCCCTGGAGGACCGGGCACTGCTCTGGGGCTGGGCCAACGAAGGCCCGGGGCGCGACGGACGCCGGGGGCGCAGCCAGGAGGAAATCGACGCTGCCGGCTGGGCCGGCGTCCTGACTTTCCCGCGTGAATTGTCGGTGGTGGAAGGCGCGCTGGCCATCACTCCCGCACCTGAGATCGCAGCCTACCGCGGCGCGCCGGTCGCCAGCGCGGCACGGGGCACGGTTGTGTTGCCCCCCTTCGCCGAAGCTGTGGTGACGGCTGGAGCGTCCGGCGGGGACACCGCCGTCGAACTGCTGCTGGTGGGGAACGGCAGCCGCCAGACGGTGTTCCGTGGGGCGGTTGAACCGGGGGAGGAGCTGCGGATCTTCGTGGATGCCTCGCTGGTGGAGGTTTACCGGTCAGGTTCCGTGGCCACCACCCTGCGCGCCTACCCTGCGGCGGGGGAGGAGTGGGAGCTCCACCTTCCTGAAGGCGCGGCGGCGGATGTCTGGGGACTGGAGCAGCCGACGGTCCAAGGCTGACGGCTGCCCGGACGCAGACAGCCCGGACTTATGCCCGGCCGGGAATGAGCGCCCGGCCGGGAATCAACGCCCGGCCGGGAATCAACGCCCGGCCGGGACGGCGCCGGTGGAATCCCGGATCACCAGCCGGCAGGGAACGGTGGCCTCTGCGCTGGTACTGGCCGCCGCAGCGTCAGCGGCCTTGCCGCCGTCGTCCGTTTTGCCCGGCGCCGCTTCCACCTCGGCGAGCAGCGCTGTCATGGCGGCGGCGCCCATCTCCCGGAGCGGGAGGGCCATGGTGGTGAGGGCCGGGACCATGGTTTGGGCCACACGGAACTCGTCGTCGTAGCCCATGACGGACACATCCTGCGGGACATTCAGGCCGAGCCGGTAGCAGGCGAGGACGACGCCGATGGCGAGGCGGTCGTTGGCGCACAGGATCGCGGTGGGCCGCACGGCGGGCTCGACGCCGTCGAGGAATTTCATGGCGCCGTGGAATCCGGTGTCGATGTCCCAGCCCACCTGCAGGATCCGGTCCTCGTTCACCGGCATGCCTGCCGCGCCAAAAGCCTCGCGGTAACCCTCGATGCGGCGGGGGGCGGCGGGCGTCAGCGAGTCACCGGCGAGGAACGCGATATCCCGGTGGCCGAGTGACATGACATGCTCGGCGGCTTCCCGGCCGCCCCTGACCTCGTCCGGGATGACGGCGGGGAGGCGTGAATCGGGGCGGTCATCGAAGCAGTTGGCCAGGATCGACGGGACGCGGGCCATGTTGGGCGGCACGTGCAAAGGACGCAGACCTACGGTGACATACATCAGGCCGTCCACCTGCCGGTCGAGCAGGGTTTCGACGGCGCTCTCGTCCCGGGATTCGTCCAATTCCGTATCCATCACCACGGTGACAAACCCGTGCGACCGGGCAACGGCGTCGGCCCCGGCGATGATGTTGCCGTCGAAGGGGCTGGTGACCACCTGGTCCGACACGATTCCGATGATCCGCGACTGCTGGTTCCGCAGGCTCAATGCAATCTTGTTGGGGGAGTAGTTGAGCGCCGCGGCGGCCTCCCGGATGCGCTGCTGGCTTTCGACGGCGACATTGCCGTCACCCCGCCCGTTCAGCACGAGCGACACGGCGCTTCGGGAGACACCCGCCAGCTTGGCGACGTCCAGTGCGGTGGCCTTGCGGTTCATGGGCTGATCCTCGCGGTGAAAAATCTCTGTTGTGCTGTAGTTTACCTAACTCGTGTGAGATGGCTGCGGCGCTGGCCCGCGTGGCACGAAGTGAGCCAGCACTGGCGTTGGTGGCAGACTGGTTCGGTGACTTCCTCCGAACCCGCCGAACCTTCCGCCTCTTTGACTGGCACCCCTGCCGACGCCGACCCCGCCAAGCCGTCGCTGGGCTCACTTGCGTCCGCACGGATTGCCGTCGCATCGCTGCTCGGCGGCGGCGTCCGGTACGTCGTGGTGGCCCCGGGCTCGCGCTCCGCCCCCATGGCCTACGCCCTGGCCGAGGCTTCGGCGGCCGGGAAGGTCGAGCTGCTGGTCCGGATCGACGAGCGCTCGGCCGGGTTCACGGCACTTGGCCTGGCCCTGGCCACGGGCGCGCCGGTGGCCGTGCTGACGACGTCGGGGACCGCCGTCGGGAATCTCCTCCCGGCGGTAATGGAGGCCAACCATGCTGCCGTCCCGCTGGTGGTGGTTTCGGCGGACCGGCCCGAGGAACTGCGCGGAACCGGCGCGAACCAGACCACCATCCAGCTGGACCTGTTCGGCGAGCACGTCCGCTTCGCCGTCGACGTTCCCGCCGGGGAGAGCCCGCAGCGCGCGGTGGAAACGTCGCTCGCCGCCGCCACCGGAGCCTTCGAGGACACGCCTCCGGGGCCTGTCCAGCTCAACCTCGCCTTCCGCGACCCGCTCGTGCCCGAGGCGGGGGAGCGGCTGCCTGATGAACGCGGCCACGGGACCTTCCGGATTGGCACCGAGCCGCTCACCATGAGCCTCGATCCTGCCCCGGACAGCCTTCCCGAACGGCGCACCGTGGTTCTTGCGGGGCACGACGCCGGCCCGGTCGCCGAGGCTTTCGCCCGCGCCCATGGACTGCCGCTGCTGGCAGAGCCGTCGTCCAACTCCCGCTTCGGGACCAACGCGGTGGGACCGTACCGCCTGCTGCTGGAGCACTTTGGGCCGGACTCGGCGCTGCCCATCGAGCGTGCCGTGGTGTTCGGCCGCCCCACGCTGTCCCGGCCGGTGTCGGCGCTGCTGGCCCGGACGGACATCCCGGCTGCCCTCTATGAACCCGTGCCGGTGGCCTGGTACGAGCCTGGCCGGCGCCGGGAAACGCCCATCGTTAGCCTGGCAGAGCTCGCGGAGTTCGCCGGCCGGGGCTCCTCCGCCTGGCTCGACGCGTGGCTGCTCGCGGGCGCCGCGGCCCAGCATGCCGTGGACGGCATACTCGCCACTTCAGAGGCCGCCACCGGTCCGGCCGTCGGCGCCCTGGTCTGGCAGCACGCACGCGGCCAGTTGGTCCTCGGTTCATCCAACGGCATCCGCGACGTCGACCTCGCCGGCCAGCCCGCACCGGAGCCAGCCGCCACGGTCTTCGCCAGCCGGGGCCTTGCCGGGATTGACGGCACCATTTCCACCGCCACCGGCATCGCCCTCGGCGGCCACCAGGAAACCACCCTGCTGCTCGGCGATGTCACCTTCCTGCACGACGCCGGCGGCCTCTTCCTCGGTGCCGGCGAGGAGCAGCCGCAGCTGCGCATCGTCGTCCTCAACGACGCCGGCGGCGCCATCTTCAGCCTGCTGGAACACGGCGCGGTCGCCGAGGCAGGCGGCTATGGGGACGCCGTCGAACGCCTCTTCGGCACCCCGCACTCAGTGGACATTGGGGCACTCGCCGCCGCGTACGGCGTCGGACACTGCTCGGTGAGTACGACGGCGGGTCTAGCCGAGGCGCTTGCCGCACCGTTCACCGGGCGCACCATCATCGAGGTGCGCACCGACCGGCACGAACTCCGCGCCCTGCACGGCAGGATCAAGGCGGCGGTGGGTTCTGCGGTGGCCGGGGTACTCGCCGGCTAGCCCCTGCGACGCGCATCCTGCCCTGCGACGCGCAGCCTGCCCGGCGACGCGGATCCTGCCCGGCGACGCGGAAATTTCCTCCCGCGACGGGAATTCCGTGCGCGCCAGAGAATGTGCGCTTCGCTGGGCGATCTCCGCATCGTCAGGTGCGGACGGGTGACCGGCGGCTGGATATCCACATGGCGCCATCCATGTCTTTTGGGTGGTACCAAGACCTGCGAGTGTACGAGTCATGGCCGAACTACCAAGGCTCGTGCTCGCCCGCGAGCATATTCAGCAGGGATTGACGCCCAAGATGCTCGCGCGCCGCTGTGCAACAGGAGCACTCATCCGGCTGCGGCACGGCGTTTACGTGGACGGGGCAGTGTGGGGCTCCCTTCAGCCGTGGGACCAGTACCGGCTGCGGGTACAGGCGGCGGCCGAAACCTTTACCGCACCGACGGTGTTCGCGCGGCATTCGGCGGCAAGCGTTTGGGGCATTCCGACTGTCGGCCACCACCATCCCGTGCAGGCATTGACGTTTCAGAACGGCGGCGGCCGGTCCAGGGCGGGCGTTCGCAGGCACTACGCGGAGGCGGCCAGTGTGAAAGTGTTCCGTCACGACGGCCTGTTGGTGACCGGCCGCGTGCGCACTGTTCTGGACCTTGCGGCGTTCACACCCTTCGCCGAAGCCATCGTTCCGCTGGATCACGTGCTTAGACCTGACGCTGCCAGGAAGCTGCCGCCACTGTCCAAGGAGCAACTCCGCGCTGAAATCGAGGGCAACTACCCGGCCGCGGCAGCACGGCGGATCACCGTGGCCATCGACTTTGCCGATCCGCTGTCCGCTTCGGCGGGGGAGTCTTACAGCCGGGCGCTCATACATGTGGCAGGCTTCGAGACGCCGACCCTGCAGCACGAGATCCGGGACGCGGGCGGGCTTATTGGCTACTCGGACTACCACTGGGATTCTGCCCGCATCGCGGGCGAATTCGACGGCGTGGAAAAGTACCTGAAGCCGGAATACCTGAAGGGCCGGACGCCGTCGCAGGCAGTGGTGGACGAGAAGTACCGGGAGGACAGGATCCGTGCTACTGGCCGCACCGTGGTCCGGTGGGTATGGGCCGACCTGATGATGCCGGGACGGCTGGAACGGAAGCTGACAGCCTCCGGCGTGCCCCGCCGTCGTACACGGTCCGCACGGTGACGTCGCTGCACATGGCGACGCTCAAAGTTCCCGATGATGCGGAAATGCCCCGACGCTACGGGAATTCCAGTAGCGTCGGGGCATTTGCGCGTCGCAGGACCGATTGCGCGTCGCAGGAAGGTGGGACTAGAGAACCCGGCTCAGGAACTCCTTGGTGCGGGCATGCTGCGGGTTGGCGATGATCTCGCGCGGATCACCGGTCTCCACCACAACGCCGCCGTCCATGAACGTCAGGCTGTCACCCACTTCGCGGGCAAAACCGATTTCGTGGGTCACCACGATCATGGTCATGCCGGACTTCGCAAGGTCCTTCATCACGTTCAGGACATCACCCACGAGCTCCGGGTCCAGGGCAGACGTGGGCTCGTCGAAGAGCATGAGCTCGGGCTCCATGGCGAGGGCCCGGGCGATGGCAACGCGCTGCTGCTGTCCGCCGGAAAGCTGCGACGGATAGTGGTCTGCGCGGTCTGCCAGCCCTACCCGGTCCAGCAGTTCCAGGGCCTTCTTGCGGGCTGCCTCGCGCGGCTGGCGCTTCACCTGGACCGGGGCCTCCATGACATTCATGAGGGCGGTCTTGTGCGGGAACAGGTTGAACCGCTGGAAGACCATGCCGATTTCGCGGCGCTGCGCGGCGATCTCCTTGGTCTTGAGGTCGTGCAGCCGTCCGTTCACCTCGCGGTATCCGATCAGCTGGTCGCCTACGGAGATCCGTCCGGCGCTGATGCTTTCCAGCAGGTTCACGCAGCGCAGCATGGTGGACTTGCCCGAACCGGACGGCCCGATGACAACGGCCACCTCGCCCTGGTTGACGGTCAGGTCGATCCCGCGCAGAACATGGTGGTGCCCGTAGTACTTATGCAGGCCCTCGATCCGGACCAGCGTTTTTTGAGCGGTGATCGTCATTTTGCGCTCTCCTCGGGGAAGTCCATCTTCAGGGCCGGTTCCGCATCGGCGCTGGGCGCGCCGGCAGCGGCGGCCCTCGCTGCCGCAGGATTCACGACGGCGGGTACCCGGTTGTCCACGCCCTTGCCGTAGTAGGCCTCGATGTAGTGCTGGCCCACCATCAGCAGGCTGGTGATGACGAGGTACCAAATGGCCGCGACGATCAGCAGCGGCACCGGAAGATACGTCCGGTTGGCCAGGTTGTTCGTCGCGAAGGTCAGGTCCAGAGTGAACGGAACCGCCAGAACCAGCGAGGTGGTCTTCAGCATGCCGATGGTTTCATTGCCTGTTGGGGGGACAATGACGCGCATGGCCTGGGGGAGGATGATCCGCCACATGATCTTGGTCTTGGCCATCCCCAGCGCTTCAGCGGCTTCCATCTGGCCGCGGTCCACAGACTTCAGGCCGGCACGGAAGATCTCCGCAAGGTATGCCGATTCATTCAGGCCAAGCCCCAGGATTGCAGCAATCAGGGGGTTGATGACCGTGCTGGTGTCCACGCTGAACAGCTCCGGCCCGAACGGAACCCCGGCCGCAATCTTCGGGTAGAGGACCGAAACCAGGCCCCAGAAGATCAACTGCGTGTACACAGGGGTGCCGCGGAAGAACCACACCCAGGCCCAGCTGGACCAGCGGAACACCGGGTTATCGGATTGACGCATGAACGCCAGCAGGATGGCCAGGACGATCGCAAGGACCATCGAGGCCACCGTCAGCAACAGCGTCCACCCCACGCCCTGGACCACCTTGACGTCCAGGATGTAGGTGGCCACGATGTCCCACCGGAAGTTCGGGTTGGTCACCAGGCTCTGCGCGAACACCGCCAGAACACCGAGGATGACGACGGCGCTGATCCAGCGGCCGGGGTGCCGAACCGGTACTGAATCGTTCAGGACGGGCGCGGTTTTGTGATGGTCGTCCATCTGTGCACCTGATTTGTGGTCGGTGACGGGAATGCTCAAGAGCTGGCCGCCGGGTTGACTTCGGACTTGGTGATGGCGCCTTCACCATTGCCCCAGCCATCAAGGATCTTCTTGTACGTGCCGTCAGCCATGAGCTTGGTGAGGGTCTTCTGGATAACCTCGGCCAGGGCCTTGTCCGACTTGGCAACCGCGATTCCCTGCGGGGCTGAGTCGTAGACGTCGCCGAGCTTCTCCAGCTGGCCGTTGGTCTGCGTCAGGGCATAGCCGATGATGGGGGAGTCCGCTGCCATGGCATCGATGCTGCCGTTGACCAGGCGGGTGGTGACATCGGTCTGGTTCTTCAGCGTGACGATGTTGATGGGCTGCTTGCCGTCAGCCGTGCACTTCTTGTTGCGGCCGGACAGATCGGGATCCTCCTGGACGGTGCCGGTCTGGACGCCGATGGATTTGCCGCAGACGTCGTCAAGGGAGAATCCCTTCGGGTTGCCCTTCTTCACGGCCCAGGCGGTACCGGCGTTGAAGTAGCTGACCATGTTGACCGCGCCGAGGCGTTCCTTGTTGATGGTGAAGGAGGAGATTCCGAGGTCGTACTTCGGGCCCAGCGCGGGCAGGATGCCGGTGAATTCGGACGTCTGCACCTGTACCTTCAGGCCGAGGGTGGCGCCGATGGCCTTGGCGATGTCGACGTCGTAGCCCACAGGCGTCTGGCCGTCTGTCCCGATGAATTCGGCCGGTGCGTAGCTGGTGTCCGATCCGACTGTAAGAGTGCCCTTGGACTTAATCGCGGCGGGGACCGAGTCGGCCAGTGCGTCATCCTTCTGGACGGTCGACGGGTCGAAGCTGGCCGCGGTACTGCCCGACGGCGACGCTGCACCGCCAGGGGCGGCGGACTCCGAGGCGTTGGTGCAGGCTGAAAGCGCCAGCGCGCCGATGGCGAGAACCGTAGCTGCCTTGAGCTTTGAATTGCCCATGAGCGAACGGGAGATCTGCATATTCTTACCTTTTGTTGCGGGGAGGGATGCGGAACTAGCGGGTTATAGTGTAGCGCTCATCGAGAGATGTGCGTCACAGGTAACTTAGTTTCACTATTGGATAACTGATTGGCGCCCGAAAGCAAGGGTTTATCGTGGAGGGGTGTCCGGTATATGAGACAATCCTACCCGCCTTGGGTCAGCTGCTGATCCCCAGCGACTCCAGCATCGGGCGGAACTTGGCCCACGTTTCCGCGAGCTCGGCCTCGGGCTGCGAACCCTCGACAATTCCGCAGCCGGCATATAGCCGGACGGTCGTGGCCGACTCGATGACGGCGCCGCGCAGCGCGATGCCCCACTCGCCATTGCCGGCGGCGTCCAGCCAGCCCACCGGGCCGGCGTACGGCCCCCGGTCCAGATGCTCGAGCTTCCGGATCAGGGCCCCCGCCACCTGCGTGGGCGTTCCGCAGACGGCGGCGGTGGGATGCAGCGCGTTGATCAGCGCCAGGCAGGTGGGGACGTGGCCCTCCACCTCGGTGAGCTCGGCCTTGACGTCGGACGCCAGGTGCCACACGTTGGGCAACTCCAGGATGAACGGCTCGTCGTGGGCATTCATCGCCTCGGAGAAGGGCGCGAGCTGGGTGGTCAGCGATTGGATGGCGATCTCGTGCTCGTGGCGCTGTTTCTCCGACCCGGCCAGGACCCGCTCGGCGTAGTCCAGCGGCAGCCCCGCTTCGCCCACGGCGTCCCGGCGGTCCAGTGTTCCGGCCAGAACGCGGGCCTGGGCGGTGCGGCCCTCCACCTGGATGAGCATTTCCGGCGTCGCGCCCACGAGGCCGTCCACGCCGTAGGTCCAGCATTCCCGGTACCGGCCCGCCAGTTGGCGCAGCACCTCGGCCGCGTTCACGCCCTCCGGAACCGTGGCCACGATGTCGCGCGCCAGGACGAGTTTCTCCAGTTTCCCGGTGCGGATCTCGGCGACGCCGGCGGTGACAGCGTCCATCCAGTCCTCCTCACTGAGGGAGCCGGTTTTCAGCGTGGCCGCGTCCGGGTGCGTGCCAGTGTCCGAAAGTACGACGGCGGCAGCCGGACCCGTCGTCGGCCCACCATTCGCAGGGGAGCCGTTCGCAGGGGAGCCGACGGCGTCGGCCGGGTCGGACTCCAGCCACCCCTTCAGGGCGGCGAACGCACCAGCCTCGGTGAGCTCGCCGTCGTCGGCCGTTATCTGGGTGAGCCAGGCGCGGCCGTCGCGGACGCCCACCACGATCTCCGGCACGATCAGCCGGGACTCATGGTCCGAAGCCTTGGAAAATGCGAAGGACCCGAACGCCACCGGGCCGGTGCCGGGGCACTCCACGTGGTCGGTGATGTCGGCCTCGATGACCAGGTGGCGCCACCAGATGTCCGCCTCGAGGAACCGCTCGGGGCCCGTGGCGGTGAAGCGCGCGGCCTCGCCGAAGCCCACCAGGCCGGCCTCGCGCCGGGTCCAGCACAGAACGTCGTCGCGGACCAGATACGACGGCAGCCCCTCGGGAGCCGATTCTCCATCCAAAGGGACTGTCAGGGTGCGGAGCGTGCTGGTCATGATGGGTCAACAGTACTCCGCGCAGCAAGTTGGGGCCGTTCAGGCGGGCCACCACGCCCGGCGGCCGCCGTGTCACGGAGCCTGCGGAACTTTTGAGACAATGACATGGTGAACCGAGCATCCTTGGATAAGCGTCCGGACGAAGTAGCCACGATGTTTGACGACGTCGCACCCAAATACGACGTCGTCAACGATGTCCTCTCGATGGGACAGACGCGCCGCTGGCGCAAGGTTGTGGTCGATGCTATGGATGTCCGGGCCGGCCAGCGGGTGCTGGATCTGGCCGCCGGAACGGGGACCTCCAGCGAGCCATATGCCGATGCCGGCATAAACGTGGTGGCCTGCGACTTCTCCCTCGGCATGCTTAAGGTGGGCAAGCGCCGCCGCCCCGACATCGACTTTATCGCCGGGGACGCCACCAACCTGCCCTTCGCCGACAACACCTTCGACGCCAGCACCATTTCCTTCGGCCTGCGCAACGTCAACGAGCCAAAGAAGGCCCTGGCCGAGATGCTCCGCGTGACCAAGCCGGGCGGCAAGCTGGTCATCGCCGAGTTCTCCCAGCCCGTCGTTCCGCTGTGGCGCACCATGTACACCGAGTACCTCATGCGCGCCCTGCCGGCCATCGCCACCAAGGTCTCCTCCAACCCGGACGCCTACGTCTACCTCGCCGAGTCCATCCGCGCCTGGCCGGACCAGGACCACCTCGCCGCGTGGCTGCAGGAGTCCGGCTGGCAGGACGTCACCTACCGCAACCTGAGCGGCGGCATCGTGGCTGTCCACCGCGCCCACAAGCCACTCACCGGCAACGGCTCGGCGGAAGCCATCGCCGCCCACACCGGCCCGGTGGCCAAGCTGCGCCGCAACCTCCCGCGGACTGCCCGCTGACACTGTGAAAGTACTGATTGTTGGCGCGGGTCCCGCC
Organism: Arthrobacter globiformis; assembly: GCF_046536215.2. Lineage (GTDB taxonomy): Bacteria > Actinomycetota > Actinomycetes > Actinomycetales > Micrococcaceae > Arthrobacter > Arthrobacter globiformis_E. The sequence goes on from NZ_CM143421.1 coordinate 4,361,805, forward strand.
GGATCCACCGCCGCGTATTACCTCGCCAAAGCCGGCATCGACGTCACGGTCCTGGAAAAGACCAGCTTCCCGCGCGAAAAAGTGTGCGGTGACGGACTCACCCCGCGCGCTGTCCGCGAGATCCAGAAGCTCGGCCTGCCACACCCTGAACAGGACGGCTGGCGCCGGAACAAGGGCCTGCGACTGCTCGCCGGCGGCCGGAGCCTCGAACTGCCCTGGCCGGAGGTGTCCGACTTCCCGCAGTACGGACTGATCCGCACCCGGCTCGGCTTCGACGAGGAACTCGCCCGCCACGCCGAGGCCGCCGGCGCCACCGTGCTGGAACGCCACAGCGTCACCGAGGCCCTGCGCGGCGACGACGGCCGGGTGACCGGCGTGCGCGCGGCAATCCTTGACGAGTCCGGACGGAAGACGGGGGAGACGCTCGACTTCAGTGCCGACGTCGTCCTCGCCGCCGACGGCAACTCCACCCGCACCGCCGTCTCCCTCGGCATCCAGAAGCGTGACGACCGCCCCCTGGGCGTCGCCGTCCGCACCTATTTCCAGAGCCCGCGGCACGACGACGACTGGATGGAAGGCTGGCTGGAACTTCCCGGCCGCGACGGCAAGCTGCTGCCCGGCTACGGCTGGGTGTTCGGCGTCGGCGACGGCACGTCCAACGTGGGTCTCGGCATCCTCAACTCCTCGAAAGAGTTCGGCAAGCTGGACTACAAGCAGGTCCTCCGCGAATGGACCGCCGGCATGCCCGCCGAGTGGGGCTTCACGCCTGAAAACCAGGTGGGCGGGATCCGCGGCGCCGCGCTGCCCATGGGCTTCAACCGCACCCCGCACTACTCACCCGGCCTGCTGCTCCTCGGCGACGCCGGCGGCATGGTGTCCCCGTTCAACGGCGAGGGCATCTCCTACGCCATGGAATCCGCCCGCTTCGCGGCCGAATTCATCATTGATGCCAGCTCCCGTTCCGCTTCCGGCGGCTGGAACGCGTCCGACGCCGACACCCGGCTCGCGGGGTACGCGGACTATGTGCGTGAACAGTGGGGATCCCACTTCACGCTGGGGCGTGCCTTCGCGGCGCTGATCGGCAAGCCCGCCGTCATGAAGCTCGCGCTGCGGACCGGGATGCCCATTCCCGTGCTCATGCGTTTTGTGGTCCGGCTGCTGGCCAACCTGACCGACCCGTCGGCCAAGGGCTTCGAGGACCGCGTGATCCGCGTGCTCGAACTGCTGGTCCCGGCCACCTCCAACTCCTCCGCCCTTGCCCCCTCCGGCTCCAAATCAGCGGTTTCCGCAACAAAAAGTTAGGGTTAACCCGTGACCAACTCCGCGAACCACAGCTGGACGCACGCCGGGCACGGCCTGCCGGACTCTGAACCCAGCCTCAACACCACCGCCATCGCCACCGGACTGCAGCTGCCGGCGGGCTTCGCGGCCATCGCGGAAGACCCCGACCTGGGCCCTGCCCTCACCACCAACCTGGCCCGGGTGGAGAAGAAACTCCGCGAAGCGATCGCCAACTCCGACCCCCTGGCTGACGCAACGTCGCGTCACCTCGTGGAGGCCGGCGGCAAGCGCATCCGCCCCCTGCTGACCCTGCTCTGCGCCCACCTCGGTGACGCGTCGCTGCCCGCCGTGGTGCAGGCCGCCGTCGTGGTTGAGCTGACGCACCTGGCCACCCTGTACCACGACGACGTCATGGACTCCGCGCCCTTCCGCCGCGGCGCCCCCACGGCCCACGAGGTCTGGGGCAACTCCGTGGCCGTCCTCACCGGCGACCTCATCTTCGCCCGCGCCTCCATCCTCGTGTCCGAGCTCGGCTCCCGCGCGCTCGGCATCCAGGCCCGCACCTTTGAGCGGCTGTGCCTCGGCCAGTTGCACGAAACCGTCGGCCCGCGCCCGGACGAGGACCCGGTGGAGCACTACCTGTCGGTGATCGCGGACAAGACCGGTTCGCTGGTGGCGGCCTCCGGCCAGTTCGGCGCCATCTTCTCCGGCGCCGACGAGGCCTACGAGAACGTCCTGGTGGAGTACGGCGAGAAGGTTGGCGTCGCGTTCCAGCTTGCCGACGACGTCATCGACGTTACGGGCGTCAAGGTCAAGTCCGGCAAGTCCCCGGGCACCGACCTGCGCGAAGGCGTGCCCACCCTTCCCGTGCTGCTGCTCCGCAACGCCGCCGCAGACGGTGACCAGTCCGCCGTCGAACTTCTCAAGCTGATCGACGGCGACCTCTCCTCGGACGAGGCCCTCGCCGAAGCAGTCGCAGGGCTGCGCGAGCACCCCGTCACCGCCGAATCCTGGGTGGTGGCCCGCGCCTGGGCGGCCGACGCGATCGCCGCTCTGGACCCGCTGCCCGAAGGTGTTGTGAAGGCCTCGCTGTCCAGCTTCGCGCACGCCGTGGTGGACCGCGCCAGCTAGCTTATTTTGCCTGCAGTAGACCAGGCGAGGAAGGCCCGCCCCCCAAGGTGCCGGGCCTTCCCCGTTTAACCGGCGCTGCCTACGCCCGGTCCTGCATAAACGGAACGGCCCCGGTTCTGTGCAGCGTCACGAGTCATACGCTGCGCGGAACCGGGGCCGTCTCTCCGTTCGCATCAAATCCACCGGAGGCATTCAGTGGACCCAGAAACACTCTATGACAGCTTTGTCACATCTGCAAAATCCCTTGTTAACAGGCGTGTCACAGGGTTTCGTGGCCCAGCGTCAGCCGTCCTGACCTCATTTCGCCCCGGAGGGTAGAGGACACGCCGCAACACGCCCCACTCTGCACCCTCCCGCGCCTGAGAAAAGGTCAGGACGGGAGCGCCGGAGCCGCGAGTTGTCCACATGGCTGAGCTGAAGACTGCCCGTGGCTCCGGTGCACGGCCACCTTTAAGGCATGGACCTTGAACTCTTCCTTGCGCGCCGTGGCGGTGTGGCCAGGAGAAGCGACATCCTGCGCGCCGGTTTCCAGCGGATTCAGCTGGATGCCGCAGTGGCTGCCGGGCGTCTGTACCGCCCACAGCGGGGCGTGTACGCAGTACTCAAGGCGGACCGCGACGTACTGACCGCGTTCAGGGCCAACGGGCGGCTGACGTGCGTCTCGGCCGCACGGTTCTACCGGCTGTGGGTCCTCCATCCGCCGCAGGCCATGCACCTGAGCTGCGGGAACGGCGTGCCCAAGCGGGGAGTTATTGACCATGCGGCGTGCACTCACGAAGCCACGCTGGCCTATCCCGTGGCTGCCTTGGCTGACGTACTCCTGCACGCGCTCAGATGCCTGCCGGAGCTCGAGGCGTTGGTGATGGTGCAGTCCGCCACGGGAACTGGACAGATCTCGGTCAGTTTCCTGCAGAAGAAACTCGTCGGAAACAGGAACGGCCGTGCCCGCGCCGTGCTGGACCTCCTGATTCCCCGGGCAGACTCCGTTCTGGAGGTGCTGGCACATACCCATTTCGTTCGTGCCGGCCTCAAGGTGAGGATGCACGTCAACCTTCCGGGCGTGGGCGAAGTGGATTGCCTGGTGGAGGAATGCCTTGTGGTCGAATTGGATGGATCCAGCCACTTCGAACCCAGACAGATCAAGAAGGATCAGCGGAGAGCTAAAGCGGGCATGCTCGGCGGCCGCCTGACTCTGCGCTATTTCTACGACGACGTGGTGCACCAGCCAATGGCGATGGTGGAGGAGATTCGCACTGTGCTCCGTTTATGGGCAACGGGGCGGGTTCGGGCCGGGCTCCTGGTAGGGCAGCGATCCGCCGTTGTGACCCTCTTTGCCGGGCGCAGGGCGGTCAAACAAGGTCGGGACGGAGAAGGGAAAGCAGCGAGGAACCTAGTCCTCGTCGTTGAAGGCCCAGTCGAACATGTCGAAGACGAACTCCGAGAAGGTGCCTTCCTCGCTCTTCCACTGGCCGCGGGCGTTGTTGCGGCGGTACACGATGGGGTCCGGGATGCTCAGGTCGCCGATGCGGAAGCCCCAGGTGAAGTTTTCTTCCTCGTCCTCGAGGAACATGAGGAAGCCTTCGTCGTCCACTTCGAGTTCCTCGGGGTCCCAGAAGTAGTGGTAGGCCTCCATGAGGTCCTCGCACCCGCCCAGCGCAAGGTAGAACTCGCGCAGCACCAGGGGGATGGTGAACTGGTGTTCGGAGAGCTCCGCGTCCAGCTCCTCGGCGGACAGCCCGTCCTCTTCCTGCCATTCGTCTTCGAGATACTTCGGAACAAGCGCGCGGAACTTCTCGAGGAACATGTCAGTCATGGCTCTTATCCTAGCTAATCCCGGCCCCTCGAATTCCCGGGTTCCAGACCCAGCCGGTGCCACCCCCGGACGGCCAGCGGAATGCGCCACGAGCGGCGCCAGGCGACCACGCGGAACGCGAAGACCAGGGCGGCCACGGCGCCTGCCGAGAAGGGATTGAACGCGCGAAGGTCCCACAAGATCGCGGTGAGGACGGCGCCCGTGAAGGCCGGCAGCGCGTAGAGGTCGCGGGCGTCGAACAGGCGGGGCACCTCGTTGGCCGTGATGTCGCGCAGCAGGCCGCCGCCCACCGCCGTCGTAACCCCGAGCAGCGCCGCGGAGATGGGGTTCATGCCATAGGACAGCGCCTTCAGCGTGCCTGTGATGCAGAACAGGGCCAGCCCCGCGGCGTCGAACAGGGTGAGAAGCGACGTGTAGCGCTGCACGCTGGAAAACAGGAAGTACACCAGCCCGGTGGCCAGCACCGGCGGCACCAGATAGGCCGGGTTGCTGAATGCCGCGGGCGGGCCGGCGCCGAGGATGATGTCGCGGATCACGCCGCCGCCCAGCGAGACCAGGGAGGCGAGCAGGAGGGATCCCATGACGTCGAACTGCTTCCGTGCGGCGAGCAGCGAGCCGGACACCGCGAAAAAGAAGATGCCGGCGAGTTCCAGCCATGCCAGGGCGATGTCAAAAGAGAAGGTCATGGAGCGTCCCGGCATATTTCAAGGGGCGGACAGTGCAGCTCCAACGTTACGCTAGCCCCTATGAATAGCCCGATCCTGATCGCCTGCGCCCATGGAACGTCCAACGCGCAGGGAGCCGCCGAGGTCAACGCCCTCCGTGACGCCATCGCCGCGCTGCGCCCCGGGCTCGATGTCCGCGAAGCGTACGTGGACGTCCAGCAGCCCGATCTGGTGGACGTGGTGGCCGGGCTCCCCCAGGCCTCCGGAGCACCCCAAACCGGGGGCGACGCACAAGCCGCTGGCGTCTCCGCCGTCGTCGTTCCCCTGCTGCTCAGCGTGGGCTACCACGTGAAGGTGGACATCGCGAAGGCTGTTAAGAGCCGGCCGGGCACGGTGGCCGCGGCGCCGCTGGGGCCCGACCCGCGCCTCGCCGCCCTGCTGGACCAGCGGCTGCGGGAGGCCGGTGTTACGGACAACGATTCGATCGTCCTCGCCGCTGCGGGCTCCTCCAACCCGAACGCCGCGGTCAGCGTCGAGGAGCTGGCCGGCCAGCTGCGGGCACTGCGCTCCAACCGGATCGTGCCCGCGTATGGTGCCTCGGCCAAGCCGTCGGTGCCGGAAGCCGTGGCCATGCTCCGTGAGGAAGCCGCGGGCGGCGCCGGCGCGGGGGAGTCTGCCGGGGGAGTGAGCGTGGGCGGCCGCGTGGTGGTGGCCTCGTACCTCCTGGCGCCGGGCTTCTTCCACGACCAGCTCGCCAAGGCCGGGGCGGACCTGGTGACCGAGCCGCTGCTGCCCTCGCCTGTGCTCGCGGAGATCGCGCTGGAACGGTACGACGCCGCGCTGGCGGCCCACGCCGTCAGGTCCTAAAAAGACTCCTGAAAGCGCCGGGGAGCACGTAGCCGGAAGCACAGCCGGCGGCGCCGTTCAAGGCCTCCCGGCGAGTCATGACGAAATGTTTCCTTAGGTGACTTAGCATTTCCGGGCCTTTGTGACGTATTTCGGCGCGGCCCTACAGTCGATGCATGACTGATACAGCTCTAGCCGGAGCGTCCACGGACAAGCCCGCGCGCCCCGCCCGTGCCTCCCGCCCCGCCGCCAAGCCCCACGGACAGTGGAAGGTGGACGGAACCACCCCGCTTAACGCCAACGAAACCTGGAAGCAGGAAGACGACGGCCTCAACGTCCGCGAGCGTATCGAGTCCATCTACGCCAAGGAAGGCTTCGACGCCATTCCCGGCCAGGACCTGCACGGCCGTTTCCGCTGGTGGGGCCTGTACACCCAGCGCAAGCCCGGGATCGACGGCGGCAAGACCGCAACGCTGGAGCCGCACGAGCTTGAGGACAAGTACTTCATGCTCCGCGTCCGGATCGACGGCGGTGCGCTGACCACCGAGCAGCTGCGCGTCATCGGCCAGATCTCCGTGGACTTCGCCCGCGACTCCGCCGACCTCACGGACCGCCAGAACATCCAGCTGCACTGGATCCGCGTGGAGGACATCCCCGAGATCTGGCGCCGCCTCGAGAGCAACGGACTCTCCACCACCGAGGCCTGCGGCGACGTTCCGCGTGTCATCCTCGGCTCCCCGGTGGCCGGCATCGCCAAGGACGAGATCATCGACCCCACCCCGCTCATCGAAGAGCTGGGCGAGCGGTTCATCGGCAACCCGCTGCTGTCCAACCTGCCGCGCAAGTACAAGACCGCCATCACCGGCCACCCGAGCCAGGACGTGGTGCACGAGATCAACGACTGCGCCCTGGTCGGCGTCAGGCACCCCGAACTCGGCGTCGGCTACGACCTGTGGGTGGGCGGTGCCCTGTCCACCAACCCGATGCTCGGCAAGCGCCTCGGCGCGTTCGTCACGCCGGAGCAGGCCGCTGACGTGTGGCTCGGCGTCACCAGCATCTTCCGTGACTACGGCTACCGCCGCATGCGCACCAAGGCCCGCCTGAAGTTCCTCCTGGCCGACTGGGGTCCGGAGAAGTTCCGCCAGATCCTCGAGGATGAATACCTCGGCTACAAGCTGGCTGACGGCCCCGCCGCGCCGAAGCCGTCCACCCCGGGCGACCACGTGGGCGTGCACGAGCAGAAGGACGGCAAGTTCTTCATCGGCGCCACCCCCATCGCCGGCCGCCTCTCCGGCGCGCAGCTGGTGAAGCTCGCGGACACCCTCGAGGCCCGCGGTTCCTACCGCCTGCGCACCACCCCGCACCAGAAGATCGTGGTGCTGGACGTGGAGAAGAACGAGGTGGAGCCGCTCGTGGCCGAACTGGACGTCCTGGGCCTGTCCGCCCGCCCGTCCGTGTTCCGCCGCGGCACCATCGCCTGCACCGGCATCGAGTTCTGCAAGCTGGCCATCGTGGAAACCAAGGTCACCGCGGCCACGGCAGTCGCCGAGCTGGAACGCCGCCTGGCTGACCTGACGGAGAGCGGCCAGCTCCCGCAGGCCCTGTCGCTGCACATCAACGGCTGCCCCAACTCCTGCGCCCGCATCCAGACCGCGGACATCGGACTCAAGGGCATGATGCTCCCCACGCCCGACGGCGACCCCACCCCGGGTTTCCAGGTCCACCTGGGCGGGGGGCTGGCTTCCACCGACCGCGAAGAGGCAGGCCTCGGCCGCACCGTCCGCGGCCTGAAGGTCTACGTCGCCGACCTGCCCGACTACGTTGAGCGCGTTGTCCGCAAGTTCGTCGCCGACCGCGCCGAGGGCCAGACCTTCGCGGAGTGGGCACACGCAGCTGACGAGGAGGCACTCCAGTGACGACCGTTCAAGCAAAGCGCTCCAACGAGGAGCTGAAGGCCCTGGCTGAAGCCGGCGCCGCCGAGCTCGGCTGGGACGCCCCGGCCCGCGACGTCATCGCCTGGGTGGAGCGCAACTTCGACATGCCCGCCGTCGCCGTCGCCTGCTCCATGGCCGACGCCGTCCTGCCGGCCCTGGTCGCCGACCAGCTTCCCGGCGTCGACGTCCTGTTCCTGGAGACCGGCTACCACTTCCCGGAAACCTACGCCACGCGCGACGAGGTGGCCGCGAACCTCCGCGTCAACGTGGTGGACGTGCTCCCCGAGAACACCGTGGAGCAGCAGGACCGGCTCCTGGGCAAAGACCTGTTCGCCCGCGACGCCGCCCAGTGCTGCGCCCTCCGCAAGGTGGCCCCGCTGCAGCGCACCCTTGCCGGCTACGAACTGTGGTTCACCGGCGTCCGCCGCGACGAGGCCCCCACCCGCACCAACACCCCGCTGGTGACCTGGGATGACAAGAACGGCCTGGTTAAGGTCAACCCGATGGCCGCCTGGACGTTCGACCAGCTGGTCCAGTACTCCGACGACAACCTCCTGCCCGTCAACCCGCTCCTGTCCCAGGGCTACCCGTCGATCGGATGCCAGCCCTGCACCCGCAAGGTAGCTCCCGGCGAGGACCCCCGCGCCGGCCGCTGGGCAGGAACCAACAAGACAGAATGCGGACTACACGTATGAGCACTTTCCTAACTGAGGAGACCACCCTGGTGACCGACGCAGCTGCCTCAACGCGCCTCTCCAGCCTGGACACCCTCGAATCCGAAGCGATCCACATCATCCGCGAGGTTGTTGCCGAGTTCGAGAAGCCGGCGCTGCTGTTCTCCGGCGGCAAGGACTCTGTGGTCATGCTGCACCTGGCCACCAAGGCGTTCTGGCCGGGCAAGGTCCCGTTCCCGGTGCTGCACGTGGACACCGGCCACAACTTCCCCGAGGTCATCGACTTCCGCGACCGGACCGTAGAGCGGCTGGGACTGAAACTCGTCGTCGGCTCCGTCCAGGAGTTCATCGACCGCGGCGAGCTTGCCGAGCGTGCCGACGGCACCCGCAACCCGCTGCAGACCGTTCCCCTGCTGGACGCCATCCAGTCCAACAAGTTCGACGCCGTCTTCGGCGGCGGCCGCCGCGACGAGGACAAGGCCCGCGCCAAGGAGCGCATCCTGAGCCTGCGCGACGAGTTCGGCCAGTGGGACCCACGCAACCAGCGCCCCGAGCTGTGGAACCTGTACAACGGCCGGCACACCGTGGGCCAGCACGTCCGTGCCTTCCCCATCAGCAACTGGACCGAGCTGGACGTGTGGCGCTACATCGAGCGCGAAAACATCGAACTTCCGGGCCTGTACTACGCCCACGAGCGCGAGGTCTTCGCCCGCGACGGCATGTGGCGCGCGGTGGGCGAGGTGTCCCAGCCGCTGCCGCACGAGGAAGTCATCACCAAGACCGTCCGCTACCGGACCGTGGGTGACATGTCCTGCACCGGCGCCGTTGAGTCGGCCGCCGCCACCGTGCGCGACGTCGTGATCGAAGTTGCCGCCTCCACCATCACCGAACGTGGCGCCACCCGTGCGGATGACCGCATCTCCGAGGCCGCCATGGAAGACCGCAAGAAGGACGGCTACTTCTAATGACTACCGACATTGACACCGCCCGCGCCGCGGCCCTCCTGGACGAGGCCCCGCTCGCGTCCGCCTCGCTGTTCCGCTTCGCCACCGCAGGATCGGTCGACGACGGGAAGTCCACCTTGGTGGGCCGCCTCCTGCACGACTCCAAGGCCATCCTCGCCGACCAGCTCGACGCCGTTGCCCGCACCTCCGCGGACCGCGGCTTCGGCGGCTCGGCCGGCGGCATCGACCTCGCCCTACTGACCGACGGCCTGCGTGCCGAGCGCGAGCAGGGCATCACGATCGACGTCGCCTACCGCTACTTCGCGACGGACCGCCGCAGCTTCATCCTCGCGGACTGCCCCGGGCACGTGCAGTACACCAAAAACACGGTGACCGGCGCGTCCACCGCGGATGCCGTCGTCGTGCTCATTGACGCCCGCAAGGGTGTCCTGGAGCAGACCCGCCGGCACCTGTCCGTGCTGCAGCTGCTGCGCGTGGCGCACGTGATCGTGGCTGTGAACAAGATCGACCTCGTGGACTTCAGCGAGACCGTCTTCCGCGACATCGAAGCCGACGTGCAGCGGGTGGGCCGCGAGCTGGGCCTCGGTTCCGACGGCATCGCCGACCTGCTGGTGGTTCCGGTTTCCGCGCTCGACGGCGACAACGTGGTGGAGCGCTCGGTGCGCACCCCCTGGTACACCGGCCCGGCGCTGCTCGAGGTGCTCGAGACGCTGCCCGCCGCCGATGAACTCGAAAGCCACCTGGAGAGCTTCCGCTTCCCCGTGCAGCTGGTCATCCGGCCGCAGGGCGCGCTGGCGCCGGACGCTGTTGCTGGCGGGCTCGACGTCGAGGAATACCGCGACTACCGTGCCTACGCCGGGCAGATCACCGAGGGGTCCGTCAAGGTGGGGGACCAGGTCAGCGTGCTGACCCCCGGCCAGGACCCGCGCACCACCACGGTCATCGGCATCGACTTCGCCGGCGCCTCGCTGGAGGAAGCCTCCGCCCCGCAGTCGGTGGCGGTCCGCCTGGCCGACGAGTTCGACGTCGCCCGCGGTGACACCATCGCCGCCGCAGGCACCGTCCGCGAAAGCTCAGCCGACCTGTACGCCCAGCTGTGCTGGCTGTCCCCGAAGCCGCTCCGTGAGGGCGCCAAGGTCCTGGTCAAGCACGGCACCCGCACCGTGCAGGCCCTGGTCCGCAGCGTGAACGGCAAGCTGGACCTGGCCACCTTCAACCTCGAGGGTGCCTCCAGCCTGGAGCTCAACGACATCGGGCACGCGCAGCTCCGGCTCGCCGCCCCGCTGCCGCTCGAGAACTACCTGCACCACCGCCGCACGGGCGCGTTCCTGGTGATCGACCCGCTCGACGGCAACACCCTCGCCGCTGGCCTGGTCAAGGACCACCCGGGCGACCACGAGGATGAGCGCTACTCGATCTGATCGCTCAATTCGCCGGAAACCTGCGAGGCCGCCGTATATCCGTACGGCGGCCTCGCTGTGTTCCGGCGATTTCGTGTTGCGGCGCGGACGTCAGGCGCCGGCTTCGAGGATCGACTTGAGCTTGTGCAGGTCCTTGCGTGTGGCCCTGCGGATCATTGGCGGCATGAACAGTCCGGCGAGCCGCGAGAAACCGGACGGCTGGCCGCTGTTGCCCAAGGTCATCCGGGTTCCGCCGCTGACTTCCGCCCACGTGTAGGTGGTCTGCATGGGAAAGGGGCCCTGGGCGGTCCGCATCACCAGCTTCTCGCCCGGCACGTACTCGACGAACTCGTAGGTGTAGTTCAGGTCCCGGCCCAGGAACTTGGCGGTGAAATCAACCTTGGATCCGACGTCGATCGGTCCGGTTGTCAGCCGCTGTGAAGAGTGGATGTTGTCGTACCACTGCGGGGCGTTGTCCGGGTTCGCCGCATACTCGGCCACCTCGTCCCGGCGCCTCCGTATCAGGATCTCTGTCTGAACGTTCACCATGCTGGCATCTCCTATGTGCGGGGCTCGCCGTTTGTGCGGGGGCCGGGGTTTAGCCTAGGACTTACGTTAGTCCTCGTTCATCCAGTGGGAGGCGAAGCATGGAATCCATCACCAGCCGGCTCATCAACTGGGCGTCGATCCTGGACGACAAGACCCGCGAACAGGCCCTGACCACCTCCCGCCTGCCCTTCATCTACCCGCACCTGGCCCTGATGCCGGATGCGCACCTCGGCAAGGGCGCAACGGTGGGGTCCGTCATCCCGACGCTCGGCGCGATCATTCCGGCCGCCGTCGGGGTGGATATCGGCTGCGGCATGATTGCGGTGCGGACCCAGTACACCCTCAAAGAGCTGCCGCGGGACCGCAAGCCGCTGCGGGAGAGCATCGAGCGGGCCATCCCGCTGTCCGCCGGCCACAACAACCGCAGGGTGACGGCCACCGCGGAGCCGCGCATCGCCGAACTGCACAGGCGGGCCGAGAAGGCCGGGTTCAACCCTGCGCAGTACGTGGCGAAATGGGAACTGCAGCTTGGCTCGCTTGGGTCCGGCAACCACTTCATCGAGGTCTGCACCGACGAGACCGACGCCGTCTGGCTGTTCCTGCACTCCGGTTCACGCGGCGTCGGCAACAAGATCGCCCAGCACCACATTGAGGTGGCGCAGGGCGTGGCGCGCGACAAGCGCATTACCCTGGAGGACCGGGACCTGGCCTACCTCGAGGAGGGCACGCCGCAGTTCACCCGGTACATCAAGGAGCTGCGCTGGGCCCAGCACTTCGCCCTGCTGAACCGCGAGGAGATGATGGACCGCGTGATCCGGCAGTTCAGCGACTGGGTGGGCGGAACGGTCAAGGAGACGGAGCGGATCAACTGCCACCACAACTTCACCCAGCAGGAGACGCATTACGGAAAGTCGGTCTGGGTGTCGCGCAAGGGTGCCATCAAGGCCGAAACCGGGGACCCCGGCCTGATTCCCGGATCCATGGGGACGGCGTCATATGTCGTCGAGGGACTCGGCAACACGGCTTCGCTGAACTCTTCGCCGCACGGGGCCGGCCGGGAGTATTCGCGTAACGCTGCGCGGAAGGCGTTCTCGCTGGCCCAGCTGAAGGAGGCCATGCACGGCATCGAGTTCCGGGCCACCGAGGCGTTCATCGACGAGATCCCGGCAGCCTACAAGCCCATCGACCAGGTCATGCGCGACGCCGCCGACCTGGTGAAGGTACGGCACCGGCTGCGCCAGCTGGTCAATGTCAAGGGGGACTGACCCCGAAATTCCACGGGCCCGCGAGTAGGCGGATTTATGTGGCTGAATGTGACGTTGCATGAACCTGCGTGACCCCGGGTTTCCGCTCCGTTGAACCCTGTTTACGCCAGTCCCTATGGTGAATCCATGAGTACTCCCAGGCCGGGCATGACCCGCATTGTGGCCGGCGAAAGCCAGACGCCCAAGCGCCGCCGCGCCCTGGAAGTGGCGTTGGCTGTCGGCCTCGTCCTGCTGATCAGCGTGGGTGCGGTTGTTGCGTCGGCAGTGGCCCGGGATTCCAATGCCTCGGCGGCCCCTGACGCGGCGGGCACCCCCGCGGCCGAGCTGAAGCTAGGCTACTTCGGCAACATCACGCACGCCCCGGCGATGGTCGGCGTCCAGAAGGGCTTCATCGCCAAGAGCCTGGGCGACACGAAGCTGAGCACGCAGGTGTTCAACGCCGGTCCGGCCGCCATCGAGGCGCTGAATGCCGGCGCCATTGACGCCACGTACATCGGTCCGAACCCGGCCATCAATTCTTTCGTCAAGAGCAAGGGCGAGTCCGTCAGCGTGATCGCCGGCGCAGCCTCGGGCGGCGCGCAGCTGGTGGTCAAGCCGGAGATCAAGTCCGCCGCGGATTTGAAGGGCAAGACCCTGGCCTCGCCGCAGCTGGGCGGCACCCAGGATGTGGCGCTCCGCGCCTGGCTGGGCAAGCAGGGTTACAAGACCACTCCCGACGGCGGCGGGGACGTTGCGATCAACCCCACCGAAAACGCGCAGACCTTGAAGCTGTTCCAGGACGGCAAGCTCGACGGCGCGTGGCTGCCTGAGCCGTGGGCCTCCCGTCTGGTGCTCCAGGCCGGCGCGAAGGTCCTGGTGGACGAGAAGGACCTGTGGGACGGGTCGCTGACCGGCAAGCCTGGTGAGTTCCCGACCACCATCCTGATCGTGAACAAGAAGTTCGCCGCGGAGCACCCGCAGACCGTGGAAGCGCTGCTCAAGGGCCACGTCGAGGCCGTGAAGTGGCTCAACGACGCACCGGCCGCCGAGAAGGCCGCCGTGGTCAACGCCGCCCTCAAACAGGACGCCGGCAAGGCACTGGCACAGAACGTCATTGACCGCTCGCTTAAGAACATTACGTTCACCGTGGACCCGCTGGCAGGAACGTACAAGAAGCTGCTGCAGGACGGCGTGGATGCCGGCACCACGAAGCAGGCCGACCTCAACGGCCTCTTTGACCTCCGGGCGCTGAATTCAGTGGCCACCGAGAAAACCACAGCTGCAGGGCTGGGCCAGGACTAGCCCGAGCCGCATCTGCACCGCCGCATATAACGCACCACGAACAAAGGACGGGACCATGCCAGTCGTACTGGAAAACCTGGGCAAGCGCTTCGGCGAAGGCGCCCCGGTGCTGGACGACGTCAACGCCACCATCGGCAAGGGCGAGTTCGTCGCCCTCCTCGGTGCGTCCGGCTGCGGCAAGTCCACACTGCTGAACATCATGGCGGGACTCGAGCTCCCGACGTCGGGCGCCCTTGAGGTGCCCAGCGACGGCGCCGCCTTCATGTTCCAGGACTCCGCCCTGTTCCCGTGGCTCACCGCCCGTGAGAACGTGGAACTGGCGCTGAAGCTGCGCGGCGTGGGCAAGGCCGAGCGGCGCGTCAAGGCCGCGGAGCTGCTGGACCTGGTCCACCTGGCCGAGGCCGCGGACCGGCGCCCGCACGAGCTGTCCGGCGGCATGCGCCAGCGCGTGGCCCTTGCCCGCTCGCTCGCGCAGGACCGGCAGCTGCTCCTGATGGACGAGCCGTTCGCCGCCCTGGACGCCATCACCCGCGACCTGCTGCACGACGAACTTGAGCGCATCTGGAAGGAAACCGGACGCACCATCGTCTTTGTCACCCACAACGTCCGCGAGGCGGTCCGCCTGGGCCAGCGCGTCCTCCTGCTGTCCTCCCGGCCCGGCCGCGTGGTGCAGGAATGGGAAGTCACTGAAGAACACCGTACCGACGCCGGTCTTGCCGGACAGCTGACCGGGGTCATCACCGCCCGGCTGCGAGAGGAGATCCGCCGCCATGCCAAGTAACTCATCTCCCGTTGCTGAGCCCGTCGAGACCCCCGTGGCCGATACGCCGCTGGTTGAGCGTGTCGAGGCATCCGGCGCTTCGTCCTCCTCGAAGGGTGAGAAGGTCCACGCCGCGCTGACCCGGTCCTCTACGGGCTCGGCCGACCTGCGTGAGCTGGAGTCCGGGCTGGACTCGCTGCAGTCGGACGCTGTGCGCAAGGCCCGGGCCGACTGGAGCCGGATCCTGCTGCCGGTCGCCGCCGTCGTGGTGCTCATCATCATCTGGCAGTTCTACGTTTCGCTGGGGCTCAAGCGCCGCGACCAGGTGCCCGGCCCCATGGATGTGCTGGAGCAGTTCGGCGCGCTGTGGGCTGAGGGGTCGCTGCAGGAGGCTGTCTGGACGTCGCTGCAGCGCGGCCTTCTGGGCTTCCTGATCAGCGTCGCGATCGCCACGCCGGTCGGGCTGCTGCTGGCCCAGGTGGCGCCGCTGCGCCGGGCGTTCGGTCCGCTGATTTCGGGCCTGCAGGTACTGCCGTCTGTCGCGTGGGTGCCGGCCGCCATCATCTGGTTCGGCCTGACCGACGCCACTGTGTACTTCGTGGTGTTCATGGGCGCCATCCCGTCGATCATCAACGGCCTGATCTCCGGCGTGGACCAGATCCCGCCGCAGTACCGCAGCGTGGGCACGGTCCTCGGCGCTTCGCGGCTGCAGATGGCCGTGCAGATCATCCTCCCCGCGGCACTCCCCGGATACCTCAGCGGCCTCAAGCAGGGCTGGGCCTTCTCCTGGCGGTCCCTCATGGCCGCGGAAATCATCGCGGTGGGCGGCACCATCGGCTTCGGCCTCGGCTCCATGCTGAACCAGGGCCGCGACCTCGCCGACATGACCATCGTGATGTCCGCAATCCTCCTCATCCTGGCCGTGGGCATTCTGATCGAGCTGCTGGTGTTCGCGCCGATCGAGAAGCGCCTGCTCCAGCGCCGCGGCCTCCTGGCAGGCAGCACCCGCTAAGCACCTCACTAAACGCAGAAAGCCCGACGGCGACTCCCGCCGTCGGGCTTTCTGCTGTCCTGGGCACTGCAACCAACTGGGCACATTGACCCGGGACACGCCGGGATTTCGGCTGATCCGGGGCGTGTCCTTAGCTAAAGTGCCCCACGACGGAGACGGGGGAGCCAACCGCCTGAGGGCACAAGAAAGCCCGACGGCGACTCCCGCCGTCGGGCTTTCAGCTAACCGAAGATCAGCCGCGGACCAATGTGCCGCAACCGTTGACCTCGAAGCCCCTTGCCCAAGATGGAATGGTCACGACAACGTCGGATGAACCGAAGTAGTTGTCGTAGATGTCGTCAAGGGTTCCACCGAAGCCGGTCAACAGCGCCATGTAGCAGGTGCTGCTGGTGCCAGACCCGAAGTAGTCGCCCGGCAGGATGTCGATGCCGACCCGGTAAGTTCCGTCCCTGGTGATGCTGGTGGCTCTTGCACCCGTGGACGGGACAGTGGTCCAGGCGCCACAGCCGCTGGATCTGAACCCGACGTCACCTGGAAGGATCTGGACGTAAGTCCGGGCAGATCCGAAGTAGTTCGCGTTGATGTCGTCCAGAGTGTTGCCAAAGCCATTAAGCCGTTCCCAGTAGCAGCCGCTGCCCGTGCCCGTTGCCTTGTACAGCCCCGGTTTGATCTGCGTCCCAACGCGGTACGTGCCGTCGCCGCGGAGCACCGTCACAGCCCAGACCGGCAGCTTCAGTGCCGGGCTCATCGTGACCCGGGTGTCCGAGTAGATCAGGCTGGCGGAGACGCGGACCGTGATGGAGCGGCCGTTGTCCGCAGCGGTGAGCCGGTAGGTGCGGTAGCGCGCGCCGGAGATGGCGGCCCCGTTGCGGTACCACTGGTATGCGTAGGCCGACGGCGCGGGGGAGTAGGTGCCGGGATTGGCCGTAAGGACAGAGCCCAGCGACGTTGCCCCCGTGATGCGCGGTGACGTCTTCAGATTGATGAGTGCTCGGCCAACGGTGACCGCGCCGGTGGTTACCGACCGTGTTGCATAGCCCGGCTTGGACACCGTGACCTTCACATTCACCCGTGAACCGATGTAGCTCGGGTTGAAGTACAGGGCATAGCCGGTGCCGCCCCTGACCGCCACGCCGTTCCGGTACCACTGGTAACGGATTGTGGTGCCGGCCGCCCAGCCCTGCGACACCTTCACGGTGTTGCCGTAACGGTGGGTTCCCACGACGGTGAGGGCCTTGGTGGCAACAATTGTCCCGGCCGCAATGGTGCGTGCGGCGGATAGGCGGTCAACGGTGACGTAGCCGGCCTTGGTGGCCCGCACCCGAACCTTGAGTGCTTTGCCGTAGTCGGCCGCGGACGTGGTGTACGTGCGGCCGACGGCGCCCGCGATGGCCGCCGTTCCGCGGTACCACTGGTAGGACAGCACGGCACCGCCGGGAGCCCAGGTTCCTGCGTTCGCGGTCTGCACCTGGCCCACGCGGGCCGTTCCGCTGACCGTGGGCACAGGCGCGGTGATGAAGGTCGCCGAGACACCGGTGGCCTGGGCGGAGGAGAGTTCCACCGAGGTAAAGCCAGGCGCGGACAAGGTCACTTTTGCCCACAGCTTCTGCCCGACATCAGCAGGGGTGACCGTGTAACGCGGCGTGGTGGCCGATCCAATGGCCAGGGTACCGCGGAACCACTGGTAGGCCAGGGCTCCTTGGCTGACGGAGTTATCCCACTGCGGGGTGCCCACCGACAGCTCCTGGCCGACAGCAGGCCGGCCAGCCACGGCGTTGCTCCACACAACTCCGGTGAAGGCAGCCGGGCGGACGGTAACGGCCGCCGCTGACGCTTCGGTTCCGGCAGTCTGGGCATCCGACGACGCCACGACAGTGAGCTGGACGCTCTTGCCTGCCATGGACGGGACGATGTTCAAAACATCAGCCTCGCCGACCGTGTGACCGGCGGTCTGGACGGGAGCGCCGTCGATGATCCAGCTGTACTGGATCCAGCCCGCGCCGTTCCACTGGCCGCCCGTGGACGTGAGGACGCCGCCGACGACGGCGTCGCCCTCGATGACCGGAAGGCTGATGTTTTCGGGAGCGGCAGGAGCCGTCTCCGTGGGCACTGTTTCCGAAGGTGTCACCTCGGGTGTTACCTCGGCGGGCGCCGTTTCCGTAGGCGTGGCCACCGCCGACGGCTCTCCATCTGAAGCCGGCGCGGGATCCACAGGTGCCGGATCCAAAGGCGCCGGGTCAACCGGTGCCGGGTCAGCCGGAGCCGGTGCGGGCTCCGTAACAGTGCCTGTTTCCATCGGCAGCGCCTGTGCTGCCGGAGCCATCAGAAGTCCGGCAAGCAGCGCGATGCTGCCGGCTGTGGCAATGCTCCTGGTCAGAAAACCAGGGCGCGTCCGCGTACGGACGTTTTCGTGCAGAGACAACTAGTGTCCTTCCCCCATGTTGAGACCGATCGGTGAATCCCGATCGGAGTTATTGTAGGGCTCGGCACAGACAATTACGGCCCGTCAACCTCGTGCCGGAACACCGCAGGACTCTTGTCGCAATGTGACGCAGCGTTACCTTGCGTGAACTGGTGTTTCCGCGCCGTTGGCCGGGCCCGTAACACAGCCCTACCGTTGATCCATGGCAATTCAGGACATTTACCCCACGGCGCTGCGCCTCCTCGGCCGCCCCGTGCTGGTGGTGGGCGGCGGACGCGTTGCTGCGCGCCGCGCGAAGGGCCTGCTCGACGCCGGTGCCCGCGTCACAGTCGTGGCCCCCGAGGCCACCGCCGCGGTCCGCGAACTCGCCGACGCCGGCCTGCTCACCTGGGAGCCCCGCACTTACCGCTCCGAGGACGTCGACGGCGTCTGGTTCGTTCAGACCGCCACCGGCGATCCCGCCGTGGACACCCTTGTAGCTTCCGACGCCGAGGCGCAGCGCGTCTGGTGCGTCAACGCCTCCGACCATGAATCCTCCGCGGCCTGGACGCCCGCCGTCGCCGTGGTGGACGACGTCAAGATCGCCGTCAACGCCGGGGGAGACCCTCGCCGTGCCATGGCCCTGCGCGACGCCGTCGCCACCGCACTGGAATCCGGCGACCTGCCGCTGCGCCGCCGCCGGGCCCACCGGGGATCGGTCGCCCTCGTTGGCGGCGGCCCCGGCGACACCGGCCTCATCACCGTCCGCGGGCGCCGGCTGCTCGGCCAGGCCGACGTCGTGGTCGCCGACCGCCTCGGCCCCCGCGAACTGCTCAACGAACTTGCCCCGGACGTCCGCGTCATCGAGGTCGGCAAGACCCCCGGCCACCACCCCGTGCCGCAGGCCGAAATCAACCGCATCCTCGTCGAGGAAGCCCTGCAGGGACACCGCGTGGTCCGCCTCAAGGGCGGCGACCCCTACGTCCTGGGCCGCGGCGGCGAGGAAGCGGAATTCTGCCGCCAGCACGGCGTGGAGGTGGAAGTCGTTTCCGGAGTGACTTCCGCGATCTCCGTCCCCGCTGCCGCCGGCATCCCGGTCACGCACCGCGGCCTGGCGAAGGGCTTCAGCGTGGTCACCGGCCACGAGGAGCTGTCCGAGGTTCCGGCACGCGCCGACCACACCGTGGTACTCCTCATGGGCGTCGGCCAGCTGCGAGAGTCGGCGTCCGCCCTCGGCAAAGCCGGCCTGCCCGGTGACACACCAGTTGGTATTGTTGAAAACGGCTACCTGCCGGACCAGCGCGTCACCATAGGCACCCTCGGCACCATCGCCGACCAGGCCGAGGCCGCCGGCGTCGCCAATCCTGCAGTGATCGTCATCGGTGACGTTGTCCGCGTCAGCCCCTTCGCGCCGTCGCACTTCAAAACCGCTGACTACAGCACCACCAGCCCCAACAAGCCCCGCACAAGCACCACCCGCGTTCTCACCCCCTGAAACCCACCGATTGCTCCATAACTGCCCTTATGAAGGTTCAAAAGGGCGCCTACGGAGCAATCGATGCAGAAGAAAAGGAACACAGCCGTGTCAACCAGCACCACCGTAGGAACCGCCGCCCGCCCGTTGCGTGTGGCCGTCATCGGATCCGGCCCGGCCGGCGTCTACGCAGCGGACATCCTCACCAAGAGCGAGGCCGTCAAGAGCGGCGAGCTGACCGTGAGCATCGACCTCTTCGACCGCTACCCGGCACCCTACGGCCTGATCCGCTACGGTGTGGCCCCGGACCACCCCCGCATCAAGGGCATCGTCAACGCCCTGCACAAGGTCCTGGACCGCGGCGACATCCGCTTCTTCGGCAACGTTGACTACGGCACGGACCTCTCCATAGAGGACCTGAAGACGCACTACGACGCCGTCATCTTCGCCACCGGCGCCATCAAGGATGCCGATCTGAACATCCCGGGCATCGAACTCGAGGGCTCCTTCGGCGGCGCCGACTTCGTCTCCTGGTACGACGGGCACCCGGACGTGTCCCGCGAATGGCCGCTGGAGGCCAAGGAAATCGCCGTGATCGGCAACGGCAACGTGGCCCTTGACGTGGCCCGCGTCCTCTCCAAGCACGCCGACGACCTCCTGGTCTCCGAAATCCCGGACAACGTCTACGCCGGCCTGAAGGCATCGCCCGTCACCGACGTCCACGTCTTCGGCCGCCGCGGCCCCGCGCAGGTCAAGTTCACACCCCTGGAGCTGCGCGAGCTGTCCCACTCCAAGGACGTGGACATCATCCTCTACCCGGAGGACTTCGAGTTCGACGAGGAATCCGACCGCCAGATCCAGACCAACAACCAGACCAAGACCATGGTCGGAACGCTCACCAACTGGATCGCCGAGCAGCCCGAGGACGTTTCCGAGCTCAAGGCCTCCCGCCGCCTGCACCTGCACTTCCTGCACAGCCCGGTGGAAATTTACGACGACGCCGAGAGCCCCGGGCGCGTCAGCGGCATGAAGTTTGAACGCACCGAACTGGACGGCACGGGCAACGCCCGTGGCACCGGCGAGTACGTGGACTACCCGGTCCAGGCCGTCTACCGCGCCATCGGCTACTTCGGCTCCGCACTGCCGGAAATCGAGTTCGACCACAAGAAGGGCGTCGTCCCGAACGCCGGCGGCCGCGTCCTGGACGCTTCCGGCGAGCACGTCCCGGGCATCTACGCTACCGGCTGGATCAAGCGCGGACCTGTCGGCCTCATCGGCCACACCAAGGGTGACGCCCTGGAGACCGTGACTTTCCTGCTGGAAGACCGCGAGAACCTGCCTGTTGCCGAGGCACCCGCTGCCAGCGCCGTCGTCGACCTTCTCGAAAGCCGCGGCGTGGAATACACCACCTGGGAGGGCTGGCTGGCCCTGGACGCCCACGAACTCGCCCTGGGCGCCGAGGCCACCGCTGCCGGCGGCTCGCACGGCGTCGAGGTTGTGCGTGAGCGCATCAAGGTGGTGCCGCGCGAGGACATGGTCTCCATCTCCCGCGACGGCGTCGCCGCCAGCGTCTAGCTTCAAACAGCAACGCGAGACTCAAACAGCAACGCGGGGTCACTTAGCGCCCATTCCGACCGGAATATTGGGCGCTAAGTGACCCCGCGTTGCTTTAAGCAGGCGCTGTTTAAGCTCCCGCGCCGCCGGCAGCCATGAGCTCGAGGCGCTGCAGGGTTTCCCGGTTGCGGACCGTGATAATCGGGTCACGGAGCGCCTTGGGGACGGCCAGGCCGGGGCCGCGGACCGCGTCCTCAATCATGGTCACCCGGCACTGCTCGCCCATGTCCTCGAGGGTGATGACCACCTTGGCCTCGCCGATCGGCCAGCCGCGCGCGATCAGCTCCAGCCGCTTCCCCGGATCGGCCGCCGTCACCTTGGTTGAATCGTTGATGAGCAGCGGCCAGGCGCCCACCGAGTGATGGAGCAGGGCACCGACCTGCGGCCAGCGCGCGTCCACGTCGCGGATTCTCGAGGCACCGACTACCCAGCCGGAGTATAGCCAGCCATCCGCGATCACTGTCCAGACTGCCGATGCCGGTGAATTGAAGACCTGCGTGACGGTTGACATGGTGTTCCTTTCGTCGGCCAAACCCTGGCGTCGGCTGGTGGAGGCGCGGTCTGCAGTTGTGGACCCGGCGGGATCCGGGGCGCCAACAACGCGGGCGGCGGGCCGCCGGGCGGCCCGGTACGAGCGTTCCCGGAGCCGGCGGGCCCAGGGGTAGGTCCCGGCACCGGGCAGGGGGTGCTTCAGCGGATCGAACCGGATGGCCGTGTCGCCAGCGTCACCGTCCCCAGTGGCAGTGGCAGTGGCAGTGGCAGTGGCTCGCAGGTGCAGCATGCCGGCCTGCACCCACCGGCCGGCCGGGCTGGCGTACGACAGCGCCAGGGTCCAGTCTCCGCTGGCCAGCGACTCCTTGAAGTTTCCGCCGGTGTCCGCCCGGCCGGTGGCACGCCCCGGCAGGGACAGCGTGCGCAGTCCCAAAAGGACGGGGCCGTTGGCACCCTTGTACGGCATCAGCGTGGTGAACCTGGCGGTGCCAACGTCCAGCTTGGGCAGCAACATGTAACGGCCCGGCACACCCCAGCCGGTTGTAGCGAACAGGACATCTCCGACGTCGGCACTGTCACCGGCGCCGTCAAAGTCACCGGCG
Organism: Arthrobacter globiformis; assembly: GCF_046536215.2. Taxonomy (GTDB): domain Bacteria; phylum Actinomycetota; class Actinomycetes; order Actinomycetales; family Micrococcaceae; genus Arthrobacter; species Arthrobacter globiformis_E. Next base: position 4,383,964 of record NZ_CM143421.1, read on the forward strand.
CCGCCGGCACCAAGAGAACCAACGCCGTCGGCACCGGGGCCGCCGGCGTCTCCGGAAGCGAGGGAAATCCGCAGCGCCAGGCCCAGAATGTCCGGCAGCGACTCGGGAAGCCCGACCGACCGGGAAAACCGCCCGCGCACCTGGTGGGTTCCGGCGTCGTCGAGCCAGGAGATCCCGCTGACCCACGGGAGACCGGCGGCAGCGCGGCCCGCGGCGCCCGTGAGGGTCAGTTCCCCCACGAGACCGATGCCCCGCGGATGGATGGGGCGGACGGGGCGCACGGCCTTGATGCCCCGGAACGCGGCAGCGAAACCGCGCCCGGCGAGCTCTGCCGCGCGATTAGGGGTCCGGTTCGGCGCTCCCGCAGGGTCGCCGCTGAATCGTCTTTTCATGCGTCGCCTTCCCATGGCCGGGCCTTTCCCATGGCTACATCCTGCCGAACTTTGACCGGACCAGCGCGAAGATTCCGTAGCAAATGAAGCCTGCTCCGATGGCAAACAGCAGGTAGGGCCCGTACTCGTGGTCGCGCAGGGCCTTCAGGCTGCCGTCGAGGCCGGTGGACTCTTCGGGCGTATGTTTCGCGGCCGCGATGGCGAACAGCAGACCGGCGAGGAACAGCGCGATGCCCTTGGCCACGTGGCCGGTCACGCCCAAGGAGTCGATGAGCTTGCCTCGGCGGGTTCCGTCAAAATGGAAGAGCTCCTCCTTGAAGCCCCGCCGGAAGCCCTTCACCACGAAATAGATGCCCACGCCGATGACGGTCAGGCCCAGGGCGCTGAGGATCACGCCGCCGAAGGGATTGGTGAGCAGGGCCGCGCTCACGTCCCTCGTGGACTCGCCGGAGTCACCGCGAAGCCCCACGGCAAAGCCGCCGAAACTGAGCCCCACACTGCCGTACGCAATCGCGAGGAAGCCGGAGGAGATCAGCTTCCCGATCCGTTCCTTGCGGGGCAGGTGGCGGGCCCGGAGGGTGGCCTCGCTCAGCTGCCAGAGGGAGAGCCCCGCGCACCCGATCATGCCGGCCCACATGAGTGCCGGGCCCCAGGGGTTGGCGGCCAGCTGTTCGATGGCGCCGGTGGGCTCGGCCTCGCCTGGATGCCCGAAGGCCAGGGCGATCGCGATGGCGCCGACGATGATGTGCAGCAGGGCCATGACAGCGAAACCGGAACGCGCGACGACGTCGAGCGCCTTGGTGTTCGATGCAGCCTCCGCGGCGTCGGCCGCCTCGCTGATCGTCGAGTCGTTGTCCGTCATGCCCTCCGGTTAGCCGTTTCCGCTTAGCCGTTCATCGGCCCTTCCGCGTGGATGCGCTCCGAGCCCTCGCCCACGAGTTTTACCGTGCAGCGCACCACAAGGTCGTCCGGTGCCGTGTCGATGTCGACGAGCGCGTCGCCCGCGCTGAGGACGGTGAAGACTTCCGAGCCGGCCTCGACGTCGAAGCCCTTGCTCTTGGCGGCCTGTGTTGCGTTGGCCAGCGCCTCGCCCTTCAGCCCGTCCACATATGCCTGGTCGTCCTCGCGTTCCGAGTCGCCGAATGCCCAGCCGAAGAGTGTTCCTGATGATCCCATGGCGTTGATTTTACGCACAGAACCGTTGATATTACGGGCTACCGTAACGTTAGTAAGTGTGCTTACCATGTGGGGACCGTGTCTTTGGTACGGCTGGCGGGAACCTGAACGCAGGGCCCGCGGCAGCCACTGTTCCGGATTGAACCTCTCTCGTATTAGGAAGGACATCATGGCTGGAAATCTTTTTGCTCGGTCTGTTCACGATCTCACGGCAGCCGCCTGGTTCGGCGGTTCCCTGATGGGAGCCATCGGCCTGAACGGGGCCACTGCTGAGGCGAAGGACCCGGCCGAGCGCACCCGTCTCTCGAGCCGCGGATGGATGAAATGGGCTCCGGTCCAGACAGCAGCCTTTGCGACCCACCTGTTGGCGGACCTGTTCATCGCGCTGGAAAACAGGGACAGGATCGCAAGCCAGGAGGGTGTGGCTCGGGACACCGTTTACAAGACGGCCGTCACGCTGGCGGGCGCCGCCGTGACCCTGTACGCAGGCGTGCTGGGGAAGAAAGTGGAAAAACTGGCCGATGAAGGTGCCGAGGGTGCCACCGAGCCACGGTCCGGTTCTTCGGCCAAGCTGCAGTCGGCGCAGAAGCAGTTGAAGGCACTGCAGTGGGCCATCCCCGCCTTCGCCGCCTCTGTGATCGTCCTCGGCGCCAAGCACGGCGAGATGCAACGGCCCAAGAATGTATTCAAGGGACTGCGCTGACGGTTTCTTTAAAACCGATAACGCACGACGGCGGCCGGGCACCCAAGTGCCCGGCCGCCGTCGTGCTCGGTTCACCTCCGCTCCGCGGAGTGCCTACGCGGGTTGGCTGTCCGCCGGCGGCAAGTTTGGGTTCATGGCCTGGAGGTGATCCTCGGCGGTCCACACCTGGATGATGGCCCACGCCACGGCTGCCAGCGGAACGGCCAGCACAGCGCGCCGATGATGCCCGCCAGGATGCTGCCCGCCGTCAACCGTGGCCCCGACCAGGGGAACGAGCGCGCCGATGAACGCGATGATGGCCAGCGGAATAGCCAGTGGCACCGGCATGATCAGCAGGGTGGCACCGATGGCCACGGTGTCCACCAGTGCCACGATGGCAGTGCCACGGACGTAGCCGCCCAGAACCTCAAGGGTCCGCTTGCCCACCCGCCGCAGCCTGGCTTCCCGTTCCCCGGAGAAGGGCCGCAGAAGTTGAGGCGAAAGCCCGTTACTCGCCCAGCCACTCCGCGCAGGAGTTGAGGTTCCGGAGCACACTTGCCACGGCGGCATCGCCGTCGTGCGCTTCGATGGCATCCACGAGCTCGCCGTGGCCCGCATCCGGCAGGCCGTTGAAACCGGCGCGCCGGTGCTGCTTCAGGAGATCGGCGTGGAAAACGTCGCCGAAGCTGACATAGAGCTCGTGCAGGAGGGGATTGCCGGAGGCCTGCGCCACCCGCTCGTGAAAGCCCCAGTCAGCGAGGGCCCAGCGCGCGAAGTCCTCGGCGTGCCAGGCGTCCCCGCGTTCGGTCAGCAGCGCGCGCATGGCGGCGACGTCGTCGGCCGTTGCATGCCGGGCGGCGAGGCGGGCCGCCTGGGTGTCCAGCCCCACGCGGACCTCGAGGACGTGCACGTCCGTGTGTTCCTTGTAGAGCCGGCGGGCGGCACCGGAGATTTCGCTGGTGGCGCGCACATACGTTCCGTCGCCGCGGCGGACCTCGAGCATCCCGCTGTGGGCCAATGCCTTGACGGCCTCGCGGAGCGTCCCGCGGGACACGCCCAGCCCGGACATGAGCTCGGTTTCGGAGGGTATGCGCTGCTGCAGCGGCCACTCGCCGGTTTGGATCATCCCGCGGAGTTTGGCGGTGACTTCGTCCGCCAGCGGCGGGCGGTGCGACGTGCTCAGGGTCATGGCGTCCTACTCTTTCATTCCGGCGGTGCTCCCGGAGCCGGTTCCGGCAGCGCCTGTGCCGTTGGCGCTCACGCCGGCAGCCCGGCCGCTGCTGAGCAGGTGTGCCACGACAATCTGCACCAGCGCAATGACCAGAAGCAGGGCGATCGGCAGCGTCCAGCTGCCCGTCGCGCTGTGCAGCAGGCCCATGCCGAACGGCCCCACGGTGGCCAGGAGGTAACCGGTGGACTGTGCCAGCGTGGACAGGGCCGTGGTCTCGGCGGTGTTCCGGCCGCTGCGGCTGATGATCACCATCACCAGGGGGAAGATGCCCAGGCCGAAGCCCAGCAGTACCGCCGGGATGACGGCCAGTGAGACGGGAAGGACAAGAAGCGCGGCAATGCCGGCCGTCATGGTCAGGGTGGCCAGGTAGACGGCGGGGCGCAGCATCCGCGGCCGGGAACCGATGGCGATCAGCGTCATGCCGGCAGGGACCGAGACCAGCTGCATGACACCGAACATGAGGGCGCTGTCCGCCGGGCTGAGGCCCATGGTGGTGAGCATGTACGGGAACCAGCTAAGCAGCGCATAGGCGAGCAGTGCCTGCAGGGTGAAGATGCCGGTGAGCAGCAGCCCGGTCTTGGTGCGCAGCAGCGGCCACGGGGAGACATGTCCGGCAGCCTTCCGGACAGTGTTGCGGTGGGCGTGCAGCGTCACGGGCAGGAAGCCCAGGAACGCTGAGAGGGCGAGGATCCCGATGGTGCCCAGCCCGGCCGACGGCGACCCCAGCAGCTGCGACAGCGGAACCACGACCACCGCCATGACGGTGGCGCCGCTGGTCATGGTCACCGTGTAGACGGCCGTCATGAGCGAGGTGCGGGCGGCGAAGTGCTCCCGGATGAAGGACGGCATGGACACGTTGCAGACGGCCAGGCCGGACATCCCCACCACCGTGCCCACCACCAGCATGCCGGTGGTGGGAATGCCCCTGACCAACAGCCCGCCCGCCAGCATGCCGAGCGAGAGCAGGATGGCCTTCTCAACGCCGAGCTTCCCGGTCAGCCACGACGTCGCGGCTCCGGCGACCGCGAAGCACAGCGTTGGAATGGACGGGATGAGCGAGGCGACCAGCGGCCCGTAGCCCAGAACCTGCTGCAGATCGTGCAGCAGCGCCGAGGCGCCGGTGATGCCCGCCCTCAGGTTCAGGCCGATGAGGACCAGGGCAATAACGCCGGCGACGACGGCGGTGCGCGGCTTGGCCGGGTAGGTGGCAGCGGTCGGGGGTGCTGAAGAAGTAGTCGCCATTCCTTAACGTTAGACGTTTGACGTTTGATGTTTAGAACTTTGTGGGGAAACTCTCGCGGGCACCCCGGCCCGGGCATAGACTCAGGCCAGCAGGCGCATCGAGCGCAGCAACCCGGCAATGGGAAAGGACGCCGCCCAGCCATGACTGCCGAAGGCCTTGAAACGGAGAAGAAGTACGACGTCGACCCCGGAACGGTACTGCCCGACCTTGCCGCCATCGCCGGTGTGGGCAGCGTGGGTAAACCGCACGATGCCGAACTTGAAGCCGTCTATTTCGACACGGAGGACCTGGTTCTCGCCTCCCGCCGCATCACCCTGCGGCGCAGGAGCGGCGGAGCCGACGCCGGCTGGCATGTAAAGCTGCCACCGGATCCCGCATCCTCGTCCGAGGAGGGGCCGGGATCACGCCGGGAGATTCACGCCCCGCTGGGGCAGGCCGACGTCGTCCCCCCGAAGCTGCTGGCCCATCTGCACGCCTACCTGCGCGGATCGGATCCCAAGCCCGTGGCCCGCCTGAACACCCGGCGCACCACGCACCCGATCTACGGGGACGACGGCGTGCACCTCGCCGACCTTGTTGACGACACCGTGGAAGCTGAGCTTCTCCAGGGCGGGGGCGGGGGCGGGAAACCTGCAGGCCAGAAGCAGCAGTGGCGCGAATGGGAACTCGAGCTGGTTCACGGTCAGCCGGAGGTGTTCAAGGCAGCAGAAGCGGTACTGGCCGCGGCCGGTGCCCGGCCGTCAGCACACGAGTCCAAGCTCCGGCGCGCATTGGGGGAGGCGGCGCCAAAAACCGCCGGCGCGGCTGGACCTGAAGACACAGCCGCAACTGCCGGCGCGGCAAAGCAGCCCGGCGGCAGGAAACCGGGCAAGAAATGGCCGGTGTCCGCCGTCGTAAGCGCGTACCTGGCCGAACAGATCAGCGAAATTCTGGCAACCGACGCCCGGGTGCGGCTGGAGGAACCGGACGCGGTCCATGCGATGCGCTCGGCCGCGCGCCGCGTGCGGTCGGCCCTCGCGGTCTACCGGAAGCTCTACGGCAAGGGCGCCGTGGGCCGGCTGCGTGACGAGCTCAAGTGGCTGGGCCGGATCCTCGGCACGCCCCGCGACGCCGAAGTCATGCAGGACCGGTTGCGGACCCATGCGGACAAGCTTCCGCCGGGGCAGGGGACCGACGACGTGAAACAGCGGATCGAGCGGGAGCTGGGCGCGAGGCTGGACGCCGGTTACCGCAAGGCGCAGGAGGTGCTTCTGACCGACCGCTACTTCCGCCTCCTCGACGACCTCGAAGACTTCCGCGACCACCCGCCCGTCCGTCCGTCCGCCTCGGCACCCGCGCGCAAAGCCGCCCGCAAGCTGGTAGGCAAGTCCGCCAAACGGCTGCGCCGCGCCCACAAGTCTGCCCTGCGGGTCAAGGACGGGGTTGGTGAAAAGCCCGGCATGGAGCTCAAGGACGCCACGGCGCACGAAACCGCACTGCACCAGGTGCGGAAGGACGCCAAGCGGCTGCGGCATGCCGCCGAGACGGTGGATCCCGTGTTCGGCCGGCGCGCCGCCAAACTGGCCAAGGCAGCGCACAAACAGCAGACGATCCTCGGCGACCACCACGACAGTGTGATGGCGCGGATTTTCCTGGGGAAGCTCGCCGGCGGCCCCGACGTGCCGGAACCGGTGGACGCAGCCTACGGCTCGCTCCTGAAGCGGGAACAGAAGGTAGCTGCCAAGGCCGAAGCCAAGTACCGCAAGGCGCACCGGAAATCCCGGAAGGCCATCCGCCGCGGAGTGGGATAGCGGGCCGGCCGGTGGATGATCATACAGACCGGCATGCATCACGCCGGCGTCCGTCACGCCCAAACCCGTCACGCCCCTATCCGTCAGGCCCGTATCCGTCAGGCCCGGAGGACACCGTCATCAGCCTGGCCCGCGTGGACGCGGACATGGTGCCTGACGTGGGCGGCAAGGCCGCCAACCTCGGTGTGCTCCTGGCCGCCGGATTGCCGGTCCCGCGCGGCTTCTGCGTCACCACGGCGGCCTACCGGCTGGCCGCAGCGGCGGCAGGAGTGGATCCTTCCGGACCGGCGGAGCAGTCCCGCAACAGGCTGGCGTCGGCTTCATTGCCCGAGGGCGCTGTCGACGCGATCCTTGCCGCCTACGCTGACCTGGGCGGGGAAACCCCGGTGGCTGTGCGTTCCTCCGCCACCGCAGAGGACCTCCCCGAAGCCAGCTTCGCCGGCCAGTTGGACACATACCTCAATGTCGCCGGTCCGGATGCGCTGGTGGATGCGGTCCGCCGCTGCTGGGCTTCGCTGTGGACGGACCGGGCCGTGGCCTACCGCACCGATCACGGGATTGACCAGCGCTCGGTGGGGATCGCCGTCGTTGTTCAGGAAATGGTGGACGCCGAAGTGGCCGGGGTGCTGTTCACGGCGAATCCGCTGACCGGGCGGCGGAAGGAAACCGTGATCGACGCCGCGCCCGGTCTCGGCGAGGCGCTGGTCAGCGGGGCTGTGAACCCGGACCATTTCCGGGTCGACACCGCCACCGGTGAGATCCTCGAGCGCAGCCTCGGCGACAAGCTCATCGAAAGCCGGCCCGCGCCGGGCGGCGGGACCCGGCTGGTGCACCGGCAGGATCGCACTGGACAGGATGGTGTGGGGCAGTCCGGCGTTGGGGAGGATGCTCTGCGTGCGGCCTGCCTGACGGATGAGCAGGTCCGCTCGCTGGCCGAGGTCGGGACCCGGGCGGAGGAGCTCTACGGGGAGCCGCAGGACCTGGAGTGGGCCATCGGGCCGGACGGCGGGATCCGGGTGATGCAGTCACGCCCGATCACCACGCTGTTTCCGCTGCCCGAAGCTGACAACAACGACGGCGGCACCCGGGCTTACCTGTGCGCCAGCCTGCTGCAGGGGCTGACCCGGCCGCTGACACCGATGGGGCTGGCATCCTTCACGCTGATGAGCGACAGCTACCGGTCAGCCGGCGCCGGACCCGCCGCCTACCGTTCCGCCCAGATCGGGATGCGCATGTTTGTGGATGTCACGTCCCTGCTGCGGAGCAAGGGCGGGCGGCGCAGCCTGCAGCGGGCCATGAAGGTGGCCGATGCCAGGTCCGTGGATGTGCTGGCGTATCTGGCGGCCGACCCCCGGTTCGCACTCATCGCGGCACCGCCCAGGCTGGCGTCGCTGAAAGCGGGGCTGCGGGCCTCGCCGCCGTTTGGCCTGCTTGGGCACGTCCTGCGGGCGATGGTCAATCCCGCCGCCGCGCTGGCGCGGGTCAGCGAGGCGGACCACGACATGGACCGGTTGCTGGTGCTGCCGGAACCGGCCTCCGGCACCCGGCGGCTGGACTTCGTGGAACGCGTCCTCACCAAAGAGATCACGCCCGCCGTGATGGGCGTCCTGCCGCCCGCGGCCGCCGGGTACATCTGGCTGGGCCTGGCCCGGCTGCTGCTCGGCAGGCTGGTGCAGCCCGGCGAACTGCAGGCCGTATTGCGCGGCCTGCCGCACAATGTGACCACCGAGATGGACCTGGAGCTCTGGCGGACCGCCACCTCAATCCGGGAGGACCCGGAGTCAATCCGCGCACTGACCGGGGAAGACCCGCAGGTACTCGCCGGCCGCTACGCCGAAGGAACATTGCCCGCCGTCAGCCAGGGTGCGCTGAGGGGCTTCCTCGCCAGCTACGGGCACCGGGCCGTGGCCGAAATTGACCTCGGCGTTCCCCGGTGGGGCGAGGATCCCGCCCACATCATCAACGTCCTGGCCAACTACCTGAAACTGGCAGACCCGGCGCTCGCACCGGACCGGCTCTTCCGGCGGGCGGCAGACAACGCGGACGCCAAGGTTGCCGAGCTGGCGGCGCGCGCAACCCGGTCCAGGGGCAGGCTGTACGGCAGGATCGTTGCCCACAGCCTGCGGCGTGCACGGGAAACCGCAGGCATGCGCGAGTACCCCAAGTTTCGGCTGATCACGGCCTTCGCCGTCCTCCGCGGCCAGCTCCAGCAGGTGGGCGAGGAACTCGCCGGCGCCGGCCGGATCGCTTTGCCGGACGACGTCTTCTTCCTGGACCTCACCGAAGCGCGCGTCGCATTGCGGGGCGCGGACCTGCACGGACCCGTCGCCGCACGGCGCCGGAGCTACCAGCGTGAGCTGCGGCGCCGGCGCATTCCCCGCCTGCTGCTGTCCGACGGCACCGACGTCGAAGCGGCCATGGCCGCTGCCCAAGCCGCGACTTCGGCTGACGGCCGGCCGCAGTTGGGAACCCTCACGGGGGCGCCGGCCTCGGCCGGCACTGTCACTGGCAGAGCCAGGGTGATCCTGGACCCGGCCGGCGCGCACCTGGAGCCGGGCGAAATCCTCGTCGCCCCCTCAACCGACCCTGGGTGGACGCCGCTGTTCATGACCGCCGGGGCACTGGTCATGGAAATGGGCGGACCCATTTCGCACGGTGCGGTGGTGGCGCGAGAATACGGGATTCCCGCCGTCGTCGGTGTTCCCGACGCAACCGTACGGATCCGAACCGGGGACCCTGTCACTGTGGACGGTGCCGCGGGAACGGTTGTGCTGGACCTCTCCCGTGACTCCGACGGCGGCCGGTAGGATCGCGTCCATGGAATTCGTCGTGTTGTACAGCCTGCGCGAGGGCGTCGACCGCTCGCGCGTGATGGAGACATACCCCCGCCACAAGGCCTACTACGAGGAGTTCCGCGCCGGCGGCGGCGGGCTCGTCGCGCTCGGCCCGTTCCAGGCCCCCGACCCGGCTGGCTCATCAATGGGCATCTTCACCTCGCGCGAGGACGCCGAACGCTTCATCGCCGGCGACCCGTTCACCACTGAGGGTTTGGCTGAGTCCCGGATCCTCGACTGGAATGCAGTGCGTTTCGAGTAGGCGCGGGGGTCCTTCAGGGCCTCACTGACACGCGGCATAGGAGGGCATGTGAGCACTTTCGTTCTTGTCCCGGGCGCCGGGGGAGCGGGCTGGTACTGGCACCGGCTGGTTCCGGAACTGGAACGGCTGGGGCACCGGGCCATTGCGGTGGATATCCGCGAGGACGATCCCGGCCTGGGACTGCAGGACTACGCCGATATCGCCGTGGCGGCTGCCGGTGATCACCGGCATGTGGTCCTCGTGGGCCAGTCCCTGGGTGCCTTCACGGTCCCGGTTGTCGCGGCGCGGGTGCCGGCGGAGCTCATTGTCCTGCTGAACCCGATGGTCCCGCTTCCCGGTGAAACGCCGGGCGAGTGGTGGGAGGCCACCGGCCAGCCGCAGGCTTTGGAACTCAATGACAGGCTGAACGGGCGCAGCGGTGGTTTTGATGAGCGTGTGCACTTCCTGCACGACGTTCCCCCGGAAGTAGTCGCCGCAGGCGCCGGCGAGCAGCGCGCCCCATCCGGCACGCCCTTTGGGCAGCCCTGCGGGATCGACCGCTGGCCCGACGTTCCCACCAAGGTCCTGATTGGCCGCGATGACCGGTTCTTCCCGCCGGACTTTCAACGGCGCGTGGTCCGGGACCGGCTGGGCCTGGAAATTGACGAAATCCCGGGCGGACACCTGGTGGCCCTGAGCAATCCGGTGGAACTCGCCGGCCGGCTGGACGGCTATGCCCGCGGAATCGCTTGACCGGGCGGGCCGCTTGACCGGCCGAATCCGCTTGACCGGCGTGATGCTCCCGCTCAGCCGGCGTGCCGCGCGCCCAGCCTGGCGACCGCCAGGGCCAGCCACAGCTGCACCCGGTCGGCGGTGACTGAAGGGTCGTAGCCGGTGAGCTCGGTAATCTGCGCCAGCCGGTAGCGGACTGTGTTGCGGTGCAGCGTCAGGGCCTCGGCGACGGCGGCAACCGAGCCGTTGTTGTTCAGGTAGCTCTCCAGCGTGGCCATCAGCTCGGCGCCGTGGGCGGCGTCGAAGCTGCGCAGCGGGTCGAGTGACTCGTTCGCCATGTCCGCCAGCGGCACGTCCTCACTGGCCAGGAGCAGGGAGGTCAGGCTGAGCCGCTCAGGCTCGTTCACCGGCAGCCCGTGGCTGGCGGCGTCGCGCGCCTCGAAGTAGCTCCAGCGCAGGCCGTTCGGCTTGGTGTACGCACCGCCGATGCCGATCGTCGCGTGGATGCCCGCCTCGGCGAGATGGTCGCTCAGGCTCCGGGCCATCACCGTGGCGCCGCGTCCGTCGTCGGCCACCACCGTCACCAGGTCCTTTCCGACGACGGCGGTCACCGCGTTTTCCAGTGCCTGCGGCAGTGAGGAGCTGACCAACTGCTTGTGGTGCGCCTCGGAACCGGCCAGGATCACCACGTTCTTGCGCGTGCTGTTGATCCCGGTTCCGGCGAGGCGGCGCTGGGCCTCGCTGGGCTCAAGCGTCCCGTGGATCACGTCCTCGAGCACCTGCCCGCACAGCGCCCGCTCGGCCTGGCGCTGCTTGACCATGTTGTTGAGCTCCACGCTGATGAGGTTCTGCGCGTAGCCGATGATGCCGGAATCCTCGAACGGCTGCCTCACCCAGAGGGTGCAGGCGTCGCGGCGGCCCGTGGGGATGGGGTAGGTGGTCCAGGAGTCCGCGGACGGCGGCTCGCTGCCGCTGTTGTAGAGCTGGGCGGTGAACTGGGTGAGCGCGATCTCGGTGCGGAGCATGCCGCCCAGGTGCCGCAGGAGTTCGGCCAGGCCGCCGCCGGTCAGCAGCGCGCGGGCCAGGATCTGGTGCCCGGCGATCAGGCGCTCCAGTTTGGAGTAGTGGTCCGCGGACTGGGCGTCGGCCACGAGCTTGCTGATGGCGATGAACGGCGTGCCGTACGGCACTTCGACCACCGGCAGTCCCCACCGGTTCGCCTCCGCGATCAATGCCGGCGGAACGGCGTCGTGCGAGAGGCCTATGCCGAAGCCGATGCCCACCGCGCCGGCGCGCTGGACCTGGCGGACGAAGCGGCGCTGTTCGGGCGCACTTTTCATCCGCAGCCCGGTGGTCAGCACCAGTTCGCCGCCGTTGAGGAAGCGCTGCGGGTCCTCCAGTTCGGTGACCGCAACCCAGCGGATGTCCTGGTGCGAAGTGGTCTCCGCGAGGCTGGATTTCTTGAGTCCCAGAGACTGCACGGCCAGCAGCGCCGCGAGGGAAATTGCCATGGATCAAGGGTAGCGGGAGGCTGGCCGATCGCACTAAAGCACCGGTTCAAGGGTGTGCAGGTGGCTATTCCCCGCTGTGGGTGGCTGGAATAGGCTCGAGTCAGCCGCATCACACCATTCAGGACGAAAGAGGTTGTACACCGTGGTTCAAACCTTGCAGAACTTCATCAACGGAGAGTTCGTCACGCCTGCGGGCACGGGCCTGATCGACATCGTGAACCCCGTGACCGGCGACGTCGTGGCCAAGTCGCCCGTGTCCGTCGAGGCCGACGTCGACGCCGCCATGGCCGCCGCCAAGGACGCCTTCAAGTCCTGGAAGCACGTGACCCCCGGCCAGCGGCAGCTCATGCTGCTCAAGCTGGCCGACGCCATCGAGGCCAACAGCGACGAACTCGTCGACGCCCAGCACCGCAACACCGGCCAGGTCCGCTCCCTGATCGCCTCCGAGGAAGTCGCCGCCGGCGCCGACCAGCTGCGCTTCTTCGCCGGCGCCGCCCGCATCCTCGAAGGCAAGTCCGCCGGGGAGTACTTCGAAGGCCACACCTCCTTCGTCCGCCGCGAGCCGATCGGCGTCGTGGCCCAGGTCGCCCCCTGGAACTACCCGTTCCTGATGGCCATCTGGAAGATCGGCCCCGCACTCGCAGCCGGCAACACCGTGGTCCTGAAGCCGTCCGATACGACGCCCGAATCCACCCTGGTCCTGGCGCGCCTGGCCGCGGACATCCTGCCGGCCGGCGTCCTGAACGTCATCCTCGGCACCGGCGAGACCGGCGCAATGATGGTGGAGCACAAGGTCCCGGGCCTGGTGTCCATCACCGGGTCCGTCCGCGCCGGCATCGCCGTCGCCTCGGGCGCCGCGAAGGGCCTCAAGCGCGCGCACCTGGAGCTGGGCGGCAAGGCCCCGGCCATCGTCTTCAAGGACGCCGATATCAAGAAGAGCGCCGCGGCCATCGCCGAGTTCGCGTTCTTCAACGCCGGCCAGGACTGCACGGCCATCACCCGCGTGCTGGCTGAGGACTCCGTGCATGATGACCTTGTGGCGGCCATGGTGGAGCACACCAAGACCCTGCATACCGGTTCCCAGAACGACGAGGACAACTACTTCGGCCCGCTGAACAACGCCAACCACTTCAAGGCCGTCAGCGCCGTCGTCGATTCGCTGCCGGCGCACTGCCGGATCGAAACCGGCGGCCACCGCGCCGGCGAGAAGGGCTACTTCTTCGAGCCCACCATCGTCACCGGCGCCAAGCAGACGGACGACATCGTGCAGAAGGAAACCTTCGGCCCCGTCATCACCGTGCAGAAGTTCAGCACGGAGGCCGAGGCAGTCGAGCTGGCTAACGACGTCGACTACGCCCTGGCGTCCAGCGTCTGGACGTCCGACCACGGCACGGCCATGCGGCTGAGCCGCGACCTTGACTTCGGTGCGGTCTGGATCAACACGCACATCCTCCTCACCGCCGAAATGCCTCACGGCGGCTTCAAGCAGTCCGGCTACGGCAAGGACCTCTCCATGTACGGCGTCGAGGACTACACGCGCATCAAGCACGTCATGTCCGCACTCGACGCCTGACCAGCCCGTCGGTTCCCCGCGCCCCCTCCGCAGCAAAGAAAGAAACACCATGACCACCACTGCCAACGAAATCACCTACCGCCTCGAGCAGAAGCGCCGCGTCCAGGCCGACTTCCCGGGCCCGAAGTCCGTGGCCCTGACCGAACGCCGCAAGGCAGTGGTCGCCGCCGGCGTCGCCTCCAGCGTTCCGGTCTACGTCGCAGACGCCGACGGCGGCATCATCCACGACGTCGACGGCAACTCCTTCATCGACCTCGGCTCGGGCATCGCGGTGACCAGCGTCGGCGCGTCCGATCCCGCCGTCGTCGGTGCTGTGAAGGAGGCCGTGGAGCACTTCACCCACACCTGCTTCATGGTCACCCCGTACGAGGGCTACGTCGCGGTCGCCGAGCAGCTGAACAAGCTCACCCCGGGCACCCACGAGAAGCGCACCGTCCTGTTCAACTCGGGCGCCGAAGCCGTGGAAAACGCCATCAAGGTGGCCCGCCTGGCCACCGGCCGGGACGCCGTCGTCGCGTTTGACCACGCCTACCACGGCCGCACCAACCTGACCATGGCGCTGACCGCCAAGGCCATGCCGTACAAGACCAACTTCGGCCCGTTCGCGCCCGAGGTCTACCGCATGCCCATGAGCTACCCGTTCCGCGAGGAAAACCCGGAGATCACCGGTGCCGAGGCCGCCAAGCGCGCCATCACCGCGATCGAGAAGCAGATCGGCGGCGACCAGGTGGCCGCGATCATCATCGAACCGATCCAGGGCGAGGGCGGCTTCATTGTTCCGGCCGAGGGCTTCCTGCCGGCGCTGTCCGCCTGGGCCAAGGAAAAGGGCATCGTCTTCATCGCCGATGAGGTCCAGTCCGGCTTCTGCCGCACCGGCGAATGGTTCGCCGTGGACCACGAGGGCATCGTTCCGGACATCATTACCATGGCCAAAGGCATCGCCGGCGGCATGCCGCTGTCCGCCATCACCGGCCGCGCCGACCTGCTCGACGCCGTCCACCCAGGCGGCCTCGGCGGCACCTATGGCGGCAACCCCGTGGCATGCGCCGCCGCGCTGGCCTCCATCGGCTCCATGCAGGAGTACGACCTCAACGCCCGCGCCAAGCACATCGAGGAACTGTCCTTCGGCAAGCTGCGCGAGGTGGCCTCTGAAGTTTCCGTCATCGGCGACATCCGTGGCCGCGGCGCCATGCTGGCCATCGAGCTGGTCCAGGCCGGTTCGAAGGAACCCAACCCGGAGCTCACCAAGGCCGTTGCCGCCGCCTGCCTCAAGGAAGGCGTCATCATCCTCACCTGCGGAACCTACGGCAACGTCATCCGCCTGCTGCCGCCTCTGGTCATCAGCGACGAGCTGCTGCTGGACGGCCTGGAGGTGCTCGCCGCGGCCATCAAGGCCAACGCATAGTTCCACTCCGCTTTTAGCGCGAACTGGCAGGTAATGCCCTCAAAACGCTCCGGACAGGTCATTTGCTGCCAGTTCGCGCGTTGACGGAAGTACGACGACGGCGGGCCGGGTACCAAAAGGTGCCCGGCCCGCCGTCGTTGTTGCCGCCGTCGTTCTCCCCGCCGCGGTTCTGCCCACCTGCTGCAGCGCCGCGGTAGAGTCATCCTCACCACTGCACTTCACGCCGCAGGCCGGTAGGCGCCGCCGGAAAACGGACGCCGGCCCGCACTACCCAAAGAGGGGTTTCGCATGCGATACGTAGTCGGCTACACACCCACCGAGCGTGGCGCGGACGCCGTCGCCCTCGCCACCTCGCTGGCCCTGGCCCAGGGCGCCGAACTGGATCTGGTCTATGTGGTGAAGCCGGGCACGCCGTACGTGGCCCTGAACCCGGAGGGCAGCCGGGTCAGCGCCTCGGAGCAGGAGGTGCTGACGGCGGAACGGGAGGGCCTGGCCCTGGTTCCGGAGGGGCTGCCCGCGAGATTCCATGTGCGGGAGGCCGATTCCTTTGCCGGCGGGCTCATCGATGCGGCGGTGGAATACGACGCCGGACTCATCGCGGTGGGCGCCGCCAGCGCCGGCCTGTTCAAGCGCTACACGGTGGGGTCTGTGGCCAACGCGCTGCTGCACGCCTCGCCGGTTCCGGTGGCACTCGCGCCGCGCGGCTACCAGCGGACGGCGCCCGTCACCCGTCTGACCCTGGCCGTGGGGCAGCGGGCCGGCGCCGAGGCCGCCATCGAGACCGCCATCAGGGCAGCGAAGCGGCGAGGTGTGCCGCTGCGCTTAGTGTCGCTTGTGGAGCTCGACGCCGCCGGTGACGCCGGGGAGGCGATCAACGCCGCGCACATCCACGCGAACACGGTCCTGACGGCGGCGTCCGGGAAGGTGCCGGCTGGTCACGAAGTCGGCGTAGCGGTGGCCCACGGCCGCACCATCGAGGAAGCCATCGACGGGCTCGAATGGGACGACGGCGAGATCCTCATCGTGGGATCCTCGCGGCTGGCCGAGAAGAACCGCATGTTCCTCGGCAGCACCGCCAACAAGGTGCTGCGGGCCCTGCCGGTGCCGATGGTGGTTGTGCCGCGCGACTACGACCGCGCGGACTCGGCCCCCTAAGCGGCCGCCGCCTGAGCGCGAACGGGCAGTTGCGGCCCCGCCGCGGGGGCTTAAGTGTCCGCCCGCGCTTCCCTGCGGGCGAGTCGCCTGGCCGCTGAACTCTTGCGCGTCGCGGCCAGCATGTCCGCGGTGAGCACCAGCAGGGCAAGCCACACGACGCCGAAGCCGATCCACCGGGCCGGGGTCATGGCCTCGCCGAACACCACCAGGGCAACGATGAACTGCAGCACCGGTGCGAAGTACTGCAGCAGCCCGATGGTGGTCATGGGCAGCCGGCGGGCAGAAGCGCCGAAGAACACGAGCGGCACGGCCGTGATGACACCCGACGCCAGGAGCAGCCAGAAGTGCCCGGCACCGTGGGTGGTCAGCGAGGCCGTCCCGCTGACCGCGAGGAAAATCATGGTCGCCGCGGCCAGGGGAGTGAGGACGATGGTCTCCACGGTGAGGCTGGTAACGGCGTCGGCCCGCGGGCCCACCCGCTTCTTCACGAAGCCGTACAGGCCGAAACTGACGGCCAGGGTCAGCGCGATCCACGGCAGTTTCCCGTAGGACACGGTCAGCACGCCGACGGCGATGAAACCGATGGCGACGGCGGCCCACTGCAGCGGCCGGAGCGTCTCCTTGAGGACGAACACGCCGAGGAGGACGGAAACCAGCGGGTTAATGAAATAGCCAAGCGAGGTCTCAACCGCCTGTCCCGTGGTGACGCCATAGGTGTACGTCAGCCAGTTCACCGCGATAAGGCCGGCCGCGGCCGCTAGTGTCCAGAACACGGAGCGGTTCCGCAGCGCAGCGCCCAGAACGCGCCACGCCCTGGTCACCGTGATCAGGAGGGCGCAGAAGATCAGGGACCACACCACCCGGTTGGCCACGATTTCCACGGCGCTTGCCGGCTGCAGCACGAAGAAGTACAGCGGAAGCAGCCCCCAGAGGCCGTAAGCGCCGATGCCGAACAGCATTCCCGCCGTCGTCTCTTTGTCCAGCGCCTTGGGTGCGCCAGATGCGCCCGGTGCGCCGGTCGAACCGGTTGCGCCAGCGGCGGCGGGGCCGGTCACACCGGACGGCGCGCCGCCGGAGGTTGGGGCAGCCGGAAGAGTTGAGGAGACGTATCCGTCGGGGTTAGGCACAAGACCCATAACACCATCTTAAGGAGCGGTATTCCGCCTGCCACGGGTCATTGTTTGACTGCCGAAGCAAATTAGTCAGTAGGCTTGCCATTATGAGTACGACTCACCGCCGGGCGAGGACCCGATGAGGCTCCGCCACAGCAACGCTTCCGGCCGCGGATACCGGCGGGTGAAGGCCGGTGCCGGGTTCAGCTACCGGGATTTGGACGGCTCCACGCTGCCGCCCGGTCCGGTCCGGGACCGGCTGGAGGGCATCGGCATTCCGCCGGCCTGGACTGATGTGTGGATAGCGCCCTTCGAGAACGGGCACATCCAGGCGACGGGGCTGGATGCCGTGGGCCGGCGGCAGTACATCTACCATCCGGAGTGGCGCGAACGGAAAGACCGGGTGAAGTTCGACCGCGCGCTCCAGCTCGCCGAGTCGCTGCCCACCGCCCGCCGGCTGGTCACCATGGATCTCAGGTCCGACGGCGTCACCCGCCAGCGCGTTTTGGCCGCGGCTTTCAGGATGCTGGACAGCGGTTCCCTGCGGGTGGGCTCGGAACGGTACACGAACGAAAACGGCAGCCACGGGCTCGCCACCCTGCTCTGCGCCCACGTCCGCGTCCGCAAGGAGTGCCTGCACCTCAGTTTCCCGGCCAAGAGCGGAAAAACCTGGGAGTCGCGCATCGACGACCCGGACCTTGCGCCGCTGGCCCGGGCCCTCAAGCGGCGCGGCGGCAACGCGCGGCTGCTGGCCTACAAGAACGGCAGGGCGTGGCAGCCGCTTACCAGCGCCGACATCAACGGTTACGTCAAGGAACGCACGGGCGACGACTTCACCGCCAAGGACTTCCGCACGCTGCGCGGCACCGCCGCGGCCGCCGTCAGCCTGGCCCGGAGTGGGCCGCAGAAAACCGAGGCGAAGCGGAAGCGTGCCATCAACGTCGCCATGATGGAGGCGGCGGCGGTGCTGGGGAACACGCCGTCGATCGCGCGCAAGAGCTACGTGGACCCGCGGCTGCTGGACCACTTTGCGGCCGGCGAGACCATCGATCCCAAACGGCTGGATTCGGCGGAGTCTGAGCTGCGGGCACTGCTGTACCGGGAGGGCGACGTGGTGGCCCTCCGCAAGAGCGGCTGACTGGTGCGGCTGACGGGTGCCGGCCGGAGCTGCGGCCGCAGGCCGTCACGGACCGCCGTGTGCCGTCACGGGTGGAACGCCCGGCCGGGCGGACAATTAGAATTGAAAACTGCGCGCCGGTGGGGCGCGGTTTCCCGTTCCGGAAGGGCTTACGGTGTCCAACACAGCTGAATCCACGGTTAAGCGCCCGCTCCGCGTCGCGATCGTCGGCGCAGGACCCGCAGGCGTCTACGCCGCGGACATCCTGACCAAGTCCAACGAGGTCAAGGACGGCGACTTCGAGGTCAGCATCGATCTCTTCGAGGCGTACCCGGCACCGTACGGCCTGATCCGCTACGGCGTGGCCCCGGACCATCCGCGCATCAAGGGCATCGTCAACGCCCTGCACAAGGTCCTGGACCGCGGCGACATCCGGTTCCTGGGGAACGTCACCTACGGCCGCGACCTCACGCTCCACGATTTCCGCGCCTTCTACGACGCCGTCATCTTCTCCACCGGCGCCATCAAGGATGCCGACATGGACATCCCCGGCATCGGCCTCGAAGGCTCCTTTGGCGCCGCCGACTTCGTGTCCTGGTACGACGGGCACCCGGACGTTTCCCGCGAATGGCCGCTGGACGCCAAGGAAATCGCGGTCATCGGCAACGGCAACGTGGCCCTCGACGTGGCGCGGATGCTGGTCAAGCACGCCGACGAGCTCCTGGTCACCGAGATCCCGGACAACGTCTACCAGGGCCTGAAGAACTCGCCGGTCACCGACGTCCACGTCTTCGGCCGCCGCGGCCCGGCGCAGGTGAAGTTCACCCCGCTGGAGCTCCGCGAACTCAGCCATGCACGCGACGTCGACATTGTCCTGTACCCGGAGGACTTCGAATTCGACGAGGCCTCCGACGACGCGATCCGCAGCAACAACCAGACCAAGACCATGGTGAACACCATGACCAACTGGCTGGTCGAGGAGCACGCCGAGGCCGAGCAGCCGTCATCGCGCCGCCTGCACCTGCACTTCCTGCACAGCCCGGTGGAGATTTACGACGAGGGCGGGTCCGGCAAGGTGGCCGGCATCAAGTTCGAGCGCATGCAACTGGACGGCACCGGCAACGTCAAGGGCACGGGGGAGTTCATCGACTACCCGGTTCAGGCCGTCTACCGCGCCATCGGCTACCACGGCTCCGCCCTCGACGAACTGGAATACGACGCGAAGCGCGGGGTCATCCCCAACGAGGGCGGCAGGGTCCTCGACGCCGACGGGAACCCTGTCCCCGGCATCTACACCACGGGCTGGATCAAGCGCGGGCCGGTCGGCCTGATCGGGCACACGAAGGGCGACGCCCTGGAGACCATCGGCTTCCTCCTTGAGGACCGGCTCACCCTGCCGCCGGCGCAGAACCCGGACCCGCAGGCGATCATCGACCTGCTCGAGGAGCGCGGCGTCGAGTACACCACGTGGGAAGGCTGGAACAAGCTGAACGCCCACGAGGCAGCGCTCGGAGCATCCTGGACGGAAGCCGCCGAAGCCGACGGCGGTGTGGCGCGCGAACGCATCAAGGTGGTGCCGCGCGAGGAGATGATCCAGATCTCCCGCGCGTAGCTGGCCCAACTAGGTAGCAGCACAGGGCCTTCCCACGCCTGGGAACGCCCTCTACTGCTACCTAGTTGGGTGGACTAGACTTTTGCGCGCAAGCGTTTGGGCAAGTGGGAGTTCGATGAAGAACCTGATCCAGCCGGCGGCACCCGAAAACAGCGATTCGGTGCTGGTGCAGCGCCGCGCCCTGGCCGGCCACGAATTCCTGGGCAGCCACGCGCAGGCCGAAGCGTTCCCCGATGCCGAGGAAATCCCGGGGCTGCGCAGCCTGATCCGCGAATCCTGGCAGCGGTCTGCCAAGCTGCGGGCCAACCCGGACAACCCCGAGGCGCCGCTGGCCATCGCCGCGGACGAGCTGGAGGAATATCGCCGCCAGCACCCGCTCGCCGCGATCATGCCCGTCATCCAGAAGCTCCTCATCCGGCCCAGCCAAGACAGCGGCCTGCTGGTTGCCGTCGGCGACGAGGTAGGCAGGCTGCTCTGGGTGGAAGGCGATACCGGCGTGCGCAGCCGCGCCGAGGGCATGATGTTCGTTCCCGGCGCCGACTGGTCGGAGGCGACGGTGGGAACCAGCGCCCCCGGGACCGCCCTCGCCCTGGGCCGCGGCATCCAGATTTCCGGCGCCGAGCACTACAAACGGTCCGTCCACCCGTGGAGCTGCACGGCGGTGCCGTTCCAGGACCCCGACTCCGGCGCGCTGCTGGGGGTCGTGGACATCACGGGCACGGAGGCAGCCGTGGCGCCACACACGCTCTCGCTCGTGGAGGCCACCGTGGCGGCGGCCCAGGCCCAGTTGCGCGTCGAGCGCCTGCAGCTCGCGGCCGCCCAGGAACGGACCAAAGCACGACGGCGGCACCCGGGTTCCGGGGCAGCCGGCGGTTCCGCACGGGAAGGCAGCCTGTACCGCAACAGCCTGCAGCTGCTGGGCCGCGACCAGGCCCTGCTCAGCATCGAGGGCCGCAGCGTGGTCCTGTCCGCACGGCACAGCGAGATCCTGGCCCTGCTCAGCACCCGCCCGGACGGCCTCAGCGCCGAGGAGCTGAGCGTCCTCCTGTACCCGGGCGACGGCTCCACGATCACCCTGCGCGCCGAGATGGTGCGCCTGCGGAAGGTCCTGCAGCAGCTGAACCAGGCTGCGGTGCCGGAGTCCCGGCCGTACCGGCTGTCCATGGACCTCCTGCCGGACAGCAGCCAGGTGCTCACCTGCCTGCAGCGCGGCGCCCATCGGATCGCCCTGGACATCTACCGCGGCGCCGTCCTGCCCCGCTCGGAGGCGCCCGGCGTCGTCGAGCTCCGGAACCGAGTGGCCGCGCTGCTGCGCGAGGCCGTCCTGACCGACGGCAGCGCGGAGTCGCTGCTCAAATACGCGGATCTGCCGGAGGCAGCGGACGACGCCGGCGTCCGCCGTGCCGCCCTGAAACTCCTGCCGCCGCGCTCACCCAAGCGGGCCGCCGTCGTCGCCGACCTGGAACGGCTGGAAGCCGAACTGGGAGCTTGAGCCGCCTCACCTGCTCCGTGTGACCGCGGGTTAGGTGCATTTCTGCACCGCTTTGCGGGACCGCTGGACACCTGCTCCTTGGAACGGCGCGCCGCCCGGGCATCTCAGGCCGGGGAAGTGGTGCAAATATGCCGGGCTGGGGCGCTGGCAGCGGCAGTGACCTGGCTCACGCGGTTGCAACCTGACTGCAACCTGCCTGCTCCTACGCTCGATGCATCGGCGATCACCACGAGATATCGCCACCGTGTTGCAGAGCAAAGGAGCTAGCAATGACCGTTTACGCACAGCCCGGCACCGAAGGTTCGAAGGTCACGTTCAAGGACCGCTACGAGAACTGGATCGGCGGCGAATGGGTGGCCCCCGTGAAGGGCCAGTACTTCGAAAACATCACCCCGGTCACCGGCAAACCCTTCTGCGAGGTGGCCCGCGGCACCGCCGAGGACATCGAACTCGCCCTCGACGCCGCGCACAAGGTCGCTCCCTCCTGGGGCAAGACCTCGGTAGCCGAACGCGCAGCGGTCCTGAACAGGATCGCCGACCGCATCGACGCCAACGTCGAACTGCTCGCCGTCGCCGAGACCTGGGACAACGGCAAGCCGGTCCGGGAAACCCTCAACGCGGACATTCCGCTGGCCGCGGACCACTTCCGCTACTTCGCCTCCGCCGTCCGGGCCCAGGAGGGCCGGCTATCGCAGCTCGACGACGACACGACCGCCTACCACTTCCACGAACCGCTCGGCGTCGTCGGCCAGATCATCCCGTGGAACTTCCCCATCCTGATGGCCGTCTGGAAGCTGGCGCCGGCACTCGCGGCGGGGAACGCCGTCGTCCTCAAGCCCGCGGAACAGACACCGACGTCGATCCTGGTCCTGATGGAACTGATCAGCGACCTGCTGCCGGCAGGCGTGGTCAACGTGGTCAACGGCTTCGGCGTGGAGGCGGGCAAGCCGCTGGCCTCCAGTCCGCGGATCCGCAAGATCGCCTTCACCGGCGAGACCACCACCGGCCGGCTGATCAGCCAGTACGCCTCGAACAACCTGATCCCCGTGACGCTGGAACTTGGCGGCAAGAGTCCGAACATCTTCTTCAACGACGTCGCCGAGTCCAACGACGCGTTCTACGACAAGGCACTGGAAGGCTTCGCGCTGTTCGCCTTCAACCAGGGCGAAGTCTGCACCTGCCCCTCCCGCGCCCTGGTCCAGGAGGACATCTACGACTCCTTCATGGCCGACGCGCTGGCCCGGACCGCGAAGATCATCCAGGGCAACCCGCTGGACACCGAAACCCAGATCGGTGCCCAGGCCTCCAACGACCAGCTGGAAAAGATCCTCTCCTACATCGACATTGGAAAGCAGGAGGGCGCCAAGGCGCTCACCGGCGGCGCCCGCGCCGAACTGTCCGGGGACCTGGCCGGCGGCTACTACGTCCAGCCGACCATCTTCGAGGGCCACAACCGGATGCGCATCTTCCAGGAGGAGATCTTCGGCCCCGTGGTGTCGGTGACCCGTTTCAGCGACTACAACGACGCGATGGGCATCGCCAACGACACCCTCTACGGCCTCGGCGCCGGCGTCTGGTCCCGCAACGGCAACGTCGCGTACCGGGCAGGCCGCGAAATCCAGGCCGGCCGCGTCTGGGTCAACAACTACCACGCCTACCCGGCCGGCGCCGCGTTCGGCGGCTACAAGTCCTCCGGCATCGGACGCGAGAACCACGCCATGATGCTGGACCACTACCAGCAGACCAAGAACCTCCTGGTCAGCTACAACGAAAACAAGCTCGGCTTCTTCTAAAGGCGACCCCTCAGGAAGGCAGTGCCACCCGTCCCGCACCAGCTAAGAACAACGCTTCAACGACGCAAGGATTTCGCCAATGACGACGACAATGCAAGCAGCCGTAGTATCCGAATTCGCCAAGGACCTCCAGATCCAGGACATTCCCGTCCCCACGCCCGGCCGCGGCCAGGCGCTGGTCAAAGTGATCACCAGCGGTGTCTGCCACACCGACCTCCACGCCGCGGAAGGGGACTGGCCGGTCAAACCGTCGCCCCCCTTCGTGCCCGGCCACGAAGGGGTCGGTGAGGTGGTGGCCCTCGGCGAGGGCGTCACGGACCTCGCCGTGGGTGACCTGGTGGGCAACGCCTGGCTCTGGTCAGCCTGCGGCGACTGCCAGTACTGCCGCACCGGCTGGGAAACGCTGTGCGAGGCCCAGCAGAACGCCGGCTACAGCGTGGACGGCTCCTTCGGCGAGTACATGCTGGTGGACAGCCGGTTCGCCGCCAGGATTCCGAAGGGCTCGGATCCCGTGGAGGTGGCCCCGGTGCTCTGCGCCGGCGTCACTGTCTACAAGGGACTGAAAATGACCGAAGCCAAACCGGGGGAGTGGGTCACCATCTCCGGCATCGGCGGCCTCGGGCACATCGCCGTCCAGTACGCTGTCGCCATGGGACTGCGCGTCGCCGCCGTGGACATCGCGGACGACAAACTCGCCCTGGCCAAAAAGCACGGTGCCGAACTGACCGTGAACGCGCTCCACGAGGATCCGGCGGAAGTCATCCAGCGGGAAACCGGCGGCTGCCACGGAGTGCTGGTCACTGCGGTGCACCCGTCGGCCTTCGGCCAGGCCATCGGCATGGCCCGCCGCGGCGGCACCATTGTGTTCAACGGCCTGCCGCCCGGCGACTTCCCCGCACCAATCTTCGAGATTGTGCTCAAGGGCCTGACCGTCCGCGGCTCCATCGTGGGGACACGGCAAGACCTGGAGGAAGCACTGGACTTCTACGCGCAGGGCAAGATCCACCCCACCGTCTCCACCCGGGAACTCTCGGAAGTCAACGCGGTCTTTGACGAAATGAAGCACGCCAAGATCGACGGCCGCGTGGTGCTGAGGTTCTGATGCCCGAAGCCAGGCTCGACGCCGCCGTGACGCTGCCCGGGGAGAGCTTCTCCCGGGTGGCGCTCACCGCCGAGGCACTGGGGCTGCTGCGGAAGCTCTGGGCGCAGCACGGCCCGCTCATGTTCCACCAGTCCGGAGGCTGCTGCGACGGTTCCGCGCCCATGTGCTACCCGTCCGGTGACTTCCTCACCGGGGAGTCGGATGTGCTGCTGGGGAGGTTTGATATCTCCGCGGACGACGGCGGGGAGTCCGGTCCCGCGGACGACGCCGGCTCCCGCGGTGCTCACGGGGGCGGCCAGCCGCTGGAGTTCTGGATGTCCAGGGAACAGTTCGGCTACTGGAGCCACACCCACCTGACGGTGGATGTGGTGCAGGGCCGGGGGAGCGGGTTTTCCGTCGAGGCGCCGGAAGGCAAGCGCTTCCTGATCCGCTCCGCGCTCATGGACTGGCCGGTGTAAACCGGCGGATTTTCGCACCGAAAGTCCAGGTTTAATGCTGCACAGGCGGGGTCACAGGTTAGCGGCCCCGCCTGTGTGTTGCCTGTTAATACACTGATTGAAAACCCCCAATTTGGGTGGCTCAAGCCGCCAAATAGCTCCGGTTCGGCTACTTCCACAAGGTTTTCACGGGCACGGCCCCGGACGATGGCACGGTCATAACCCTCCTAGCGGCAGGTGTGCCATGAATGTCTCAGCATGGAAGTCAGAAGGGGGAGCGGATCAAAGCCGATCCGTTTCACCCGCCGATCCACCCACAAACCGGCGTCAACGACGCAAAAAGCACCGCAAGCAGTCCATCTCCTTCAGGACGGTGGCAGCAGCAACAACACTGATGATGCCGATCGCCATGGGTTTGCCCGTCGTGGCAGCCAACGCGGTTCAGGCACCTGTGGGGGAGGGATTCACCATCACCCCCTCCGATCTCTCATTCATCCTGAAGCAGATCAAGATCGCCGAGGCCCACGTGGCCAACACGACCTCGGCCACCGGCCCCTGCGGCGCGCTGATCGGGACCGGCCCCAACCAAATCCCCAGCCCCCTGGTCTCCCAGGGTCTCCGGACGGTGGACGGGTCATGCAACAACCTCCAAGCGGGCCAGGAAACGTTCGGCGCAGCCGACCAGAAGTTCCCGCGCCTGACAACACCATCGTTTAAGGATGCTGAGAACTCGCCTCCCGCATTCGGTCCTTCCCAGCCGACGTCGTATGCGCAGAAGAAAGGCAACGTCTTCGACTCCGAGCCCCGCGTGATCAGCAACCTGATCGTGGACCAGACCTCAACCAACCCGGCGGCAGTCGCCGCGGCTGGCAACCCGGTCCGGACCCAGGGCAACGAGGGCGTCGTTCCCTGCACGACCGACCCGGATCCGCTGGCCACCCCGCCGGTGGCAGGCGTTCCCGCCGGCTGCGTGCCGTCCCACAGCACGCTGTTCATCGAGAACGTGACCACCGACGTCGGGCTTTCCCCGCCCTACAACTCGATGTTCACGCTGTTCGGACAGTTCTTTGACCACGGCGTTGACCAGACCGTCAAGAGCGGCGGAACAGTCTTTGTTCCGCTGAAGGATGACGACCCCCTGATCGCGGGTCCGGACCACGTCCTCGGCAACGGTGACGACCTCGATCCGAACCTGCGCTTCATGGTGCTGACCCGCGGACAGAACCAGCCCGGTCCGGACGGCATTCTCGGAGACAAACCAGACACGGCCGTCGATGAAAGCGCCGACGACGTCCAGGACGCGAACAACACGGACTCGCCCTGGGTCGACCAGAGCCAGACCTACACCTCGCACTCTTCACACCAGGTGTTCCTCCGCGAGTATGTCGACAACACCGACGGCAAGCCCGTCGCCACGGGCAAGCTGCTCGGCGGACCTGCCGGGCCCACCGCGGGCGGCATGGCCACCTGGGCCACCACCAAGGCCCAGGCCTCAGCTCTTCTCGGCATTCAACTGCTGGACAAGGACGTCCTGAATGTCCCGATGGTCGCCGCAGACCCGTACGGCAAGTTCATCCCCGGCCCGCTGCGCGGACTGCCGCAGTTCGTGACCGACACCGGACTCGTGGAAGCCGACCGCGCCGACAACGGCGGACTGGGCACACTGGTGCCGGCGAACGTCAAGTACTTCGACACCCCGTTCCTGACGGACATTGCCCACAATGCGGACCCGAGCCCGCAGGACACCGACCACAACCCGGCCACGCCGAAGGTGACCCCCGCGAAGGATGCGGACACCACCCCCTCGGCCGATTTTGCCAGCCAGACGCCGGGCACCTACGACGACGAGATGCTGGACGCGCACTTCATCGCCGGTGACGGCCGTGTCAACGAAAACATCGGCCTGACCGCAATCCACCAGATCTTCCACTCGGAGCACGACCGGCTCGTCGGCAGTGACGTTGATCCGGCCGTGGGCAGCATCAAGAACGTCCTGCTGAACGACACCTCGGCAAGCGGCGTCGCCGCACTCGCCGAATGGAAGCTGGCCTCCGGCGCCAACGGCTGGAACGGTGAGCGGCTCTTCCAGGCCGCCCGCTTCATCACGGAGATGGAATACCAGCACCTCGTCTTCGAGGAATTCGCCCGGAAGGTTCAGCCGGCGATCAACCCCTTCGAACCGTTTGCCTTCACCCAGACGGAACTCAACCCCGCGGTCAAGGCTGAATTCGCGCACGCCGTCTACCGCTTCGGCCACTCCATGCTGACCGAAACGATCTCGCGCCGGAATGAGGATGGGGCCGGCCCCGACACGGTGTTCGGCACGTCCGACGACACCCGGGGCAGCCAGAATGACATCTCTCTGCTCGACGGCTTCCTCAACCCGCCGGAGTACACCAACGGTGGCCCTGCCGGGCCGCTGACCTCGGAAGAGGCCGCCGGAAGCATCATCATGGGAATGTCGGACCAGGCCGGCAACGAACTCGATGAGTTCGTGACCGACACGCTCCGCAACAACCTCCTGGGCCTGCCCCTGGACCTTCCCACGATCAACATGACGCGCGCCCGTTCTGAAGGCATCCCGCGGCTGAACGTCCTGCGCCGGGAGATCTTCAACAAGACGAATGACGGCCAGCTGACGCCTTACACCAGCTGGGTCGACTACGGCGAGAACCTCAAGCACCCCGAGTCGCTGGTTAACTTCGTAGCCGCCTACGGCCTGCACCCGTCCATCACCGGCGCAACCACGCTGGCGGCCAAGCGGGAGGCTGCACGCCTGATCGTCAGCCCCTCGGCCGGCGACGTTCCGCCGGCAGACGCCGCGGCGTTCATGAACAGCACGGACGCCTGGGCGAACAATGGCGCCAGCTCGATCACCGGCCTCGACAACGTGGACCTGTGGGTCGGCGGCCTCGCGGAGCAGACGGTTGTCTTCGGTGGCCTGCTGGGCAGCACGTTCAACTACGTGTTTGAAAACCAACTGACGGATCTGCAGAACGGTGACCGCCTGTACTACCTGGCGCGCACCCCAGGCATGAACCTGAGGGCGCAACTGGAAGGCAACTCGTTCGCCGAACTGATGATGCGCAACACGAACGTGAAGAGCCTGAAGGCGGATGCCTTCGCCACGTCGGACTGCAAGTTCGAATTGAAGAAGCTGGCAGGCACGACTGCCGGCTTTGCAGCCAACGGCAACACCGTGTTGGACGACCCGGACTCAGAATGCAATGAGTCGGCCGTTCTGATCCGCATGGCCGACGGCACGATCAAGTACCGGGCCAGGAACACGGTTGACCCCTCAGGCATCAACGGCCAGAGCGTCTACAACGGCACCGCCGGCGTGGACCGGATCTTTGGTGGAAACGACAGCGACACCTTCTGGGGCGGTGAAGGCAACGACATCATCGAAGGTGGTGACGGAGCCGACGTCGCACTCGGTGGCGATGGCGATGACATCATCACCGACCTCGCCGGTGACGACGTCCCGAAGGGCGGGCCGGGCAACGACGCGATCGACGCCGGTCCGGGCCTGGACATCATCATGGCAGGCGATGGAAAGGACTTCACGAACGGCGGAGCCAACGCCAACGAAACCTTCGGTGGAACCGGCGACGACTTCATCATGCTCGGCCAGAGCCTTGACGCCGCATTCGGCGACAGCGGCGACGACTGGGAAGAAGGTGGCGACCAGCCCGACCTGATGCAGGGTGACAGCGGCAACCTGTTCTTCCTGGACGATTCCCAGAAGCCGGGCCACGACATCCTCGTCGGCCAGGGCGGCGACGACGACTACGACATGGAGGGTGGCGACGACATCGGCGTCGGCGGTCCTGGCATCGAGAAAGTCGCTGGAGCTTCCGGTTACGACTGGGAGACCGGCCAGGGAGACCCGCAGGCACAGGACCTGGACCTCGCTCTGCCGCTTGTCCCGCTTGACATCCTGACCGTTGACGTCCGCGACAAGTTCAACGAACTTGAGGCCGCCTCCGGCTGGAAATTCGATGACAAGATCCGCGGCGATGACGTCGTTCCCAG
The DNA here is from genome assembly GCF_046536215.2 of Arthrobacter globiformis. Lineage (GTDB taxonomy): Bacteria > Actinomycetota > Actinomycetes > Actinomycetales > Micrococcaceae > Arthrobacter > Arthrobacter globiformis_E. The sequence goes on from NZ_CM143421.1 coordinate 4,412,629, forward strand.
CGCAGTCGGGGGCGGCGGGTTCATCGGCTGCAACGTTCTGGATCAGGCCGGCGTGGACCGGATCGCCGGACTTGGCGACCTGGTGACGACCTTCCCGACACTGACGTCAGACGTGGTGGCCGCCTCGGCCTCCAAGGATTGCCCGCTTCTCACCGGCACGAACGTCTGGGGTGAAGGCAACATCCTCCTCGGCGGCAGCGGCAGCGACCTTCTCGAGGGTCGCGGCGCCAACGACATCATCGACGGCGACCGGTACCTCGGTGTCCGGCTGAGCGTCCGCACCAACGCGGCAGATCCGGCAACCGAGATCGGCAGCGCCGGCATTGAAGCGCCGGGGCAGAGCGCCATGAACAGCCGGTATCTGAAGGACGCCAACGGCAACCTGACGGGACCGACGCTCCAGGAAGCTGTCTTCGCAGGAACGGTGAACCCGGGCAACATCGTGGCGGTCCGCGAGATCCTCACGGGCTCCGGCGGCACCGACTCGGCAGTGTTCACCGGACCGGAGGCCGACTACACGGTCACCACGACCGGCGGCGACGGCACCCTTGGCTCCCCGGGATCCACCACCACGGTCACCGACAACGTGGGCACCGACGGCACCGATACTGTGCGTAACGTCGAACGGCTCGTGTTTGCCGACACTGTTGCTCCTGCTGCACCCGTAATCGGTGCCGCAACGGCCGGCAACGGCCAGGCAACGGTCAACTTCACCCCGGCAGCAGGCGGCATCGCCACCAGCTTCGAGGTGCGGGTTGTCAACGCGGCCGGAACCCAGATAGGCGCACTGCAGACCGCAGACGCCGGTGCCACCAGCCTGGTGGTGACAGGTCTGGCCAATGGAACCCCCGTCCGGTTCCAGGTACGTGCACTGAACGCAATCGGCACCAGCGCGTTCTCGGCACTGTCCAACACGGTCACTCCAGCAGCTCCTGTCCTCGCCAGCGCACCGGCGATCGGCACGGCAACCGCGGGCAATGCCCAGGCCACCGTGAGGTGGACCGCCCCTGCGGCGGTCCCCAGCGCGCCGGTCACCCAGTTCCGGGTCCGGGTCTTCGTTGGAACGGCCACCACGCCGACCCGCGAAGAGATCGTCGGAAACGTGACGAACACGGCGATCACCGGACTGATCAACGGCACCGGCTACACGTTCGATGTCTCGGCGATCAACACGGCAGGCACGGGTGCACCTTCGGCCCGCAGCGCCCTGGTTACGCCGCGGACCGAGTTCGTGGCACCGACCGTCACAGCCAGGACGCCCGCCTCGGGCGCCACGTCCGTCAGCCAGACGAACAACCTGTCGGTGACGTTCAGTGAGCCGGTGGCGAATGTCACCACGGGCACCGTGGTGCTGCGGCTCGGCACCACCGTCATCCCCGCCTCGGTCACGTACAACAACGCGACCCGGACGGCGACGGTGAACCCCACGGCCAACCTGCTGGCTGACCGCACCTACTCGCTGGCTGTCTCCTCAGTCCGCGACACCGCCGGCAACACCATCGCGTTCACGTCATGGCAGTTCACCACCGGTCCTGCTCCGACGGTTGTGTCCGTTACCCCCGCTATCGGCGCCACCAACGCGAGCCGCACGGCGAACGTCCTGGTCCGCTACAGCGAGCCCGTGACGAACGTGAACACCGGAACCGTGGTGCTTCGCCGCGGCGGCCTGACCGGCCCGGTCGTGACGGCAACCGTGACGTACAACGCCGCGAACCGGACGGCGACGCTGAACCCGTCGGCAACGCTGGCGGCCAACACCACCTACACCGTGGCCACGTCCTCGGTCCGGGACCTGGCGGGCAACCCGCTGGCCTTCCGGACCTGGACGTTCAGGACAGGTACCAGGTAATCCAGTTGGGGGCTGGCGGCCCAGGCAGGGGTCGCCAGCCTTCCCACAGGGACCCACGCCCGGCCCTCCACACCGCGCAGCCGCAGCGCGGAGGAGGGCCGGGCGTGGTTTTTCGTGTAGACCGTCTCATTATTTGGGACAAATGTGGCCGTCCACTGGATGGACACTACACTTGATAGGTCTGTTTCCATCCCCTATCAGGACTGTGGACTTCCAATGAACCTTTTCCGGACCAAATCCATCGAGCAGTCAATTGCCGACGCCGATGAGCCCGGACGCAAGCTGAAGCGCTCCCTGAGCACCTGGGACCTCATGATCATGGGTGTCGCTGTTGCCGTCGGTGCCGGCATCTTCTCCGTGGGTGCCAAGGCCGCCGCGAACTTCGCCGGCCCCGCCGTCACCATCTCCTTCCTGGTCGCCGCCATCACCTGTGCCCTGGCGATCATGTGCTACGCCGAGTTCGCCACCGCCATCCCGGTGGCAGGCTCCGCCTACGTTTTCACCTACGCCACCATGGGCGAGGTTCTGGCCTGGATCATCGGCTGGAACCTCATCCTGGAACTCTTCACGGCGGCCGCGGTGATCGCCAAGTACTGGGGCATCTACCTCAGCAAGGTCTTCGCCCTCATGGGCGTGGAAATGCCCCCTGCCATCTCGATCGGCGGCGTTGACCTGTACTGGGGTGCGTTCCTCATCGTGGCCGTCTTCACCGTCCTGCTGGTGCTCGGGACCAAGCTGTCCGCCCGCGTCGGCAACATCTTCACGCTGATCAAGATCGGCGTGGTGGTGTTCGTCATCATCGTGGGCTTCAGCTACGTGAAGTTCTCCAACTACACCCCCTTCGTCCCGGCTTCCGAACCGACGGCCAACGCCGGTGCGGCCGACGTCATGAAGCAGTCGTTCTTCGGCTTCCTCACCGGCGCCGCCCCCGCACAGTACGGCACCCTGGGCATCTTCGCCGGCGCGGCGCTGGTGTTCTTCGCCTTCATCGGCTTCGACGTGGTGGCTACTTCCGCGGAAGAGGTCAAGAACCCGCAGAAGACGCTGCCCCGCGGCATCTTCGGCGGCCTTGCCCTGGTGACTCTGCTCTACATCCTGGTGTCCCTCGCCCTGACCGGTATGGTCTCCTACACGCAGCTCGCCGAGGCGGAGGCCCCCACGCTCACCACCGCCTTCGAGGCTGTGGGCAACACCGACGCCGCGAAGGTGATTGCCTTCGGGTCCCTCGTAGGCCTGACCACCGTGATCATGGTGCTGCTCATGGGCCTGGCCCGCGTGGTGCTGGCCATGAGCCGCGACGGTCTGCTGCCGCGCTCCCTGTCCAAGACCAGTGAAAAGCGTTCGACGCCGGCCCGCCTGCAGATCATCTGCGGCGCCGCCGTTGCGCTGGTTGCCGGGCTCACGAACGTGGACCTGCTCGAGGAAATGATCAACATCGGCACCCTGTCCGCGTTCGTGATGGTCAGCCTGGGCATCCTCGTGCTGCGCAAGAAGCGCCCCGACCTGAAGCCGGCCTTCCGGGTCCCGTTCGGCAAGGTGCTTCCCGTCGTGTCCGCGGTGCTGTGCCTGTACCTGATGACCAACCTCGCCGTGGAGACCTGGATCTTCTTCGGCATGTGGCTGGTGGTGGGCATTGCCATCTACTTCGCCTACGGGCAGCGGCACTCCCGCCTCAACGAGAAGTTCGCCGGGGCCAAGGCTGCCGTGGACGGCACTGCCGGCGGCCTCGACGACCGGGACGACGACGCGCTGACCAAGGTCTAGTCCGTCCGGGTCTGGTCCGGCCTGGTCCAGCCCGTCCGGGTCTGGGCCGTCCGGGTCCAGCCTGACCCGATCCGCGTGGGTGACCGCCCGCTGGTGGTTCTGTTACGGGGCGGCATGCCGTCCCACCCAGTCCACCAGCGGGCGGAGCTGTTCCCAACGGGCGGCAATCTCGCGTTCCGCGTCCGCTGAGCCGAGCCATGCGGGCTCCCCGAGGGTGACACCGGCGGAGAGCGACTTGTGCTTCAGCAGCTCGGCGCGGGGATGGTCCTTCGGAAAGCCCCGCGGCACGGTCTTCAGTTTTTCGCCCTCGATGGCGAACCCTGCCGCCGCGACCGCATCCACGATGTGCTGCAGCTGTTCGCCGGTGCTTCCCGCGTCCACCGAATTCCGGTAGCGGACCAGCTGCGCGGGTGTATGCGAGTGGTAGCCGCCGCCGACCAGCAGGCCGTCGGCGCTGATCTGGAGGTAGTAGCCCACGCCCTCCTGGTACGAGGCGAAGGCGCCCTGGGCGGTCTTGTACGGTGACTTGTCCGGGGAGAAGCGGACGTCACGGTGGGGCCGGAAGATCTTGGCCGGACCAAAGCGCGGCTCAAGGTCCGCGAGGAGTGCCTGGAGCGGTGCTTTGACGGAATCCTGGTAGACCGCGGAGTGGGCCTGCCACCAGTCGCGGTTGTTGTTCTCCTCCAGCTCAGCGTAGAACTTCGTTGCCGCGGCGGGGATGCCCTCGAATGTGCTCATGGTTGAAGCCTAGGGTTTGCCGGGTCCTCCGGCCATGGCGGATCCGCCTATGTGGAAAAGCGCGCCGGCGTGGAACGTCCGCTTCCGTGGAAGCTCCCGGCTCCCGGCTCCCGGCAGGCGATGACCGGCCGCCGGCTATCTGCAGGCGGTGATGCGGTACAGCGTCCTGCCCCCTGCAGAAGCCACTTTTTCAAAACCCTGCTCCGTGGGGACGTTGTAGAAGCCCGGCCACCGGCCCAGGCTGGTACTGCCGTGCGACGCCCCGGGGGCATCCTCGTAGAAGTGGGTGGCACCGACCGTGCGCACCGCTTCACAGATCCTCGGGTCGGTCGCGAGCCGCTTAAAGCCGGTGCGCAGCAGTTCCTTGGCCGCACTGCCGGCCGTTGGTGCGCCCAGCTGGGTGTAGACGACGTGCCGCCCGGTCAGCGCATAGAAGTAGGTCTCGCCGTTGAAGGGGTCCCCTATCACCACTGCATCTGCCGGCAGCATGGCGCCGGCCCGCTCAACAAAAGCCTGTTCCCCGCTGGACAGCACACCGGCCCCCGGCTTGCTCGAGACAACGTAGTTCTGTGCGGCCACCGCCACACGTTCCACCGACCGGTAGTTCCCGGACCCGGCGTAAAGCGCGCCGGTGACGGCGGCAACGGCCACGGTGAAGAGGATGGCGGGGACCGGCCACCGGACCGCGGTGCCGGCCCGCGGCACCCGGGCAGACAGGCGGAGCGCTGCCCGCACCACGGCGCCCGTCACGACGGCAACGGCCAGGGCCGCCAGGAGGCTCCCTGTCATGGCGATGAACGGCGCAATCCGCTGCGTGTCCTTGTACCAAACGCCGGTCAGCCACCGCAGCCCGTTTTCGGGTCCCGCTGCGAGCACATAAAGCCCCACGAACGCCAGCCAGGCGAGGGCGAGCGGCCTCGCCTCCCGGACACCAATGGCCAGCACCGCACCGGCAATCACCAACACGCCCACCGCCACATTGAAATCGTCCGGTGCCGGCGGGGACAGCGCCGGGAAGCGGGGCAGATCGAAGAAGGCAAGCTTCAGGGAATCCGGGACCACGGCCCGCACAGCCCGCCGGTAGGCCATGACACCTGCCAGGAGGCGCGAGTTGGCCAGCACAGACCATGCCGCTGCGGCGAGAACGGCCGCGGCCAGCACAGCCCCGAGCGTGGGCACGGGACGGCGCCGCACCCCGCGTACCAGCATGGGCAGGAACCGGGCAGCGACAAAGGGCAGAAGCGCCACGGCGGTGGCAAACAGGGCACTGGGGTGCGCCGCCGTGCAGCCGCCGAGGAGTGCCAGAAGGATGGCGGCCAGGAGGATGCTTTCCCGACGCGGCGTTTCTGCGCGTGCGGCGGACGTCAGGCGGCGCAGCAACAGGACAGCCACGGCCAGGGTGGCCGGCACCAGGGCGGTGGCCAGGCCGTTGGGCCACTGGCCGCTGCGGAGGAGCTGGGAGAAGGGGAAGCTGACGAAGGAGGCCGCAATCAGCGGCGTCAGCGCCCACGCCGCGGGGTGCCGCGGCAGCACGGCCGTCGCCAGAAAGGCCAGGCCGGCCGGCCAGATCAGGCCGCCGATGACGATCGAGGACAGGTTTGCCGCTTCCGGCACACTGCCCGGTATGAGGGCCACGGCGCTGTGCCATCCCGCGGGGTAGTAGGTGGCGGGGCCTGCCCCGAAAATGGGGGCGATGCTCCACGGCGTGGCCTTGCCGGATTCCTGGATCCACCGGAGTGCGTTCAGGTGGAAGATCGGGTCCCAGCCTTGCGAGGCGGTGGCGGGGTCCCCCATTCCGCGGAGGATGGCCACGCAGGTCACCGCGGAGCCGATGGCAACCCCGGCGGCCACCGCCAGGGCCGCGGGCCGGCCCAGGTTTTCAGGCCACAGCGGCTTTCCAAAGGCGAACCGCCTGCCGGCGAGCCAGGCGCCAAGGACCAGCGGCAGGGCAGCCAGCGCGGCCGTCGCGCCGTTCCACGGCAGGCCGGCGGCGGCAGCCGCGAAGCTGCCGGCCAGGTACATCAGGAGGGTGACGGCCGGACTGAGCCCAATGGCCGCCAGAAAGCCGGGCTTGAACGGCAACAGGACCAGGAGGCCGGGCAGGAAGAATGCTGCGGTGAGGAACAGGACGGTCGGGGCCGAGGAAGCCAGTCCGATAAGCAGATCAAGCATGGTTTGGTTCAGAACGCTCCGGGCCGGATCTTGCTCCTCCGCGGGGCGGTGAGTGCCTTGTTGAGGAGCTTCGCCGTCAGCGACCCGGCCGTCAGTCCCGCGGAGGCGGACTGGCCCGGCAGCGGCGGATAGATGCTGGCTGCCTCCGCGCGCTTGCGTGCCACGAGGTCCGGCAGGTCGTCGCGCAGCCGGCCCCGGTGCTCGGGGATGCCGGGATTGTCGCCGTCAAGCGCGAGCGACCAGCCACTGCCGAGGGAGGCCAGCGACTCATGCTTGACGTCGTAGTACCCCTTCTTCATTCCGACGGCGAGGCCCCGTGCCCCCGCCGCCGCTGCCAGCAGGTGGAAGTGGAAGCGGCTGGTCACCCAGGTCTGGCTGGCGGACAGCGGCAGGCCATGGGCCCAGATGTGGACGAACGGCAGGAACCGTTCTTCCGGAATGAGGTCCGCCAGCTGTTCGTAGGCGACGCGGTCGGCGCCGGGGATGGCTTCCACGTAGTAGGCGTTGGTTCCCCGGCTGGCGGCCTTTTCGACGGCGGCCCTGGCCAGTTCCACGGCCGTCCCGAAGCGCTCGGGGTCGGCAGTATCGCTTTGGATGCAGACGTAGAGGCCGGGTTCGGCGGTGGAGCGAGCGATTTCGGCGGTGACGCCGAGGAAGGCATCGTCGAGTTCCTGGCTGATGCCGTAGGCCTGGGCGCCGGCTTCGTCCCGGGCGGCAGCGTGCGCGAAGTCCTGGAACAGGGGCATCTCGGCGGGGGCCGACGTCAGTTCGGGCATGAGGCCCTGGCCGGTGGCGATCAGGCGGGCACCGGTGAGTGAGTGCACGGCACGCATGGCCAGCACGAGTCCGGCGTGGTGGGACCAGGTCTCGTTGATGAAGCCGCCGCCGATGAGGTGAAGGGACTCGGCTTCACGCAGCTTGAGGAGGCCAAGATCGTAGGAGGGGGAGCCTAGTCCGGTGACCCGTGCCCTGATGGTCTCCGCTGCGTCCTCCAGCGGCACCTCAGCGGTCTCATGGACCAGCCGCCACAGGGTGTTGGTGACGCGCAGGCGCGGATGCAGGCCGTCGAAAAGGACCTGCGCCAGGCCGGGCTGGGGGCAGTCCAGCCAGACGTCGGCGTCGGGCCGCACCTCGGCAAGATACCTCAGCCACGCGGCGGCGATGAACTCGTCGCCGAAATTGGGGTTGCCCGAAGGGCCGATCAGATAAAGGGGACCCGACTGCATGCTGTTGACTATATCTTCCTGCGAACGTGGAGCCCGCCTCGGCGACGTATGGTTGCGGCCGGCTCAACCGGCGTGAACCCGGACGCAGGGAACCCCGCCCCGACTGTGAACGGGTCACGTTGCCGGAGCGGGGTTCCTGTTGCTGTCTGGTGCTGCTAGCCGATCTTGTTGGCGGCCTCAGCGTCGGAGAGCGGTGCTGCGCCGAGGTTGGCGCGGAGCTTGGCGCCGAGTTCGGCGTCAACGTTGGTCCAGTACTGGATGGCGCGTTCCTTGATGTCGGCACGCTTTACGCCGCCCACGGCACCGGTGATGGTGTCCAGGAAACGGGCCTTCTCGCCGTCGTTGTAAACCTCGCGGTACAGTGCACCGGCCTGGACGAAGTCGCCGTCCTCGGCGTGCAGGGAGTGCGCGGCGTGCGTCAGCGCGCCGTCGTTCTCCCAGCCGCCGCCCACAACGTCCGTGTCAACGGCAGCAGGGCCGCCGAAGGTGTTCGGTGCGTAGACCGGCACGGAGGGAGCGTTGAACAGGAACCGTCCCGCGCCGTCCTGGCTGTAGTTGTTGACCTGGTTCTTCGGCTGGTTCACCGGGATCTGGGCGTGGTTGGTGCCCACGCGGTAGCGGTGAGCGTCGGCGTAGGAGAAGATGCGGGCCTGGAGCATCTTGTCCGGGGACGCGGCGATGCCGGGCACGAAGTTCGACGGCGCAAAGGTGGCCTGCTCGATCTGCGCGAAGTAGTTCTCCGGGTTCCGGTTCAGCTCCATGGTGCCGACCTTGATCAGCGGGTAGTCCGCGTGCGGCCAGACCTTGGTCAGGTCGAACGGGTTGAACCGGTAGGTCTTGGCGTCCTCGTACGGCATGACCTGGACGTGCAGGTCCCAGGAAGGCAGGTTGCCGGCTTCGATGTTCTCGTGCAGGTCGCGGATGTAGAAGTCCGCGTCCGAGCCGGCGAGGGCCTCGGCCTGTTCGCCGGTGATGTTCTTCACGCCCTGGTTGGAGTGGAAGTGGTACTTGACCCAGAAGCGCTCGCCCTCGGCGTTGATCCACTGGTAGGTGTGCGAGCCGTAGCCCTGCATTTCGCGCCAGGACGCGGGCAGGCCGCGGTCACCCATCAGCCAGGTGACCTGGTGTGCGGACTCGGGGGACAGGGTCCAGAAGTCCCACTGCATGTCGGCGTCACGCAGGTGCGTGCCCGGCAGGCGCTTCTGGGAGTGGATGAAGTCCGGGAACTTGATGCCGTCGCGGATGAAGAACACCGGGGTGTTGTTGCCCACGAGGTCGTAGTTGCCCTCGGAGGTGTAGAACTTCACGGCGAAACCGCGGGGGTCGCGCCAGGTGTCGGGGGAGCCGTTCTCGCCTGCGACGGAGGAGAAACGGATCAGCATCTCGGTCTCGACGCCGGGCTGCAGGAATGCGGCCTTGGTGTACTTGGAGATGTCCTCGGTGGCCTTGAACGTACCGAATGCGCCGCCGCCCTTGGCGTGCACCACGCGCTCCGGAACCCGCTCGCGGTTGAACTGGGCGAGCTTTTCCACCAGGTAGTGGTCCGTGAGGATGATCGCGCCGTCAGCGCCGACAGCCTTGGAATGCGCGTCGGACGTGACCGGCGCGCCCGACTGGGTCGTTGAAATGGCAGTCATTGTTCTCCTTATTACTTAATTACTTGTCATTGACGTTTGCAGGAAGTTTTTGGGCCCGTTGGCACTCTCCGCAGATCCCCTGGTACATGACATCCGCGATCTGGATGGTCATGGGGTGGGAATCCTCGCTCCAATGCGGGGTTAGGCACGGAGCATGGCCGACAGCGCAGTCGACATCCTCCACCCGGCCGCAGCTGATGCAGATCGCGTGGTGATGGTTGTCACCCACCCGCGTCTCATACAGCGCCGGGGAATGCGGAGGTTCGAACCGGCGCAGCATATGCAGGTCGGTCAGATCACCCAGCACCACATACACGGACTGCGCCGTCAGTTCCGGCAGCTCCTCGCGGGCAGCCGCAAGGATGTTTTCCGCCGGGGAGTGCGGGTGATGCTCGACGGCGGCCAGGACCGCCAACCGCTGCTTGGTCACCCGGCGGCCGTGGGCGCGCAGGGCCGCGGCCCATGCTTCGTGGCTATCCGGGTGATCGGTCATGACTCCATTGAATCACTTATTTTGACTAGATCACAATAAGGCTGGGCTAAGTTCCTGCTGAGGCTAGAGTTGCCGGGTGGGAAAACTTCTGGCTGACATCACTCCGCTGCGCGAAAGCCCCGAATTCCGGCGGCTTTGGCTGGGGTCGGCGGTCTCCAACGTGGGCAGCCAGCTCACCCTCGTCGCGGTCGGCCTCGAGGTGTACCGGCTGACCCAGGACAGCCTGTACGTCGGGCTCCTCAGTATCTTTGCGCTCGTTCCGCTGGTGCTGGGCGGCCTGCTGGGCGGCTCCATCGCCGACTCCCATGACCGCCGCACGGTGGCGCTGCTGTCCTCCGCGGTGCTGTGGCTGACCACCGGCGGACTCGCCCTCCAGGCATGGCTGGAAGTGGGCAATGTGTGGCTGCTGTACGCCCTGGTGGCCGTGCAAAGCGGTGCCCAGGCGATCAACCAGCCCGCACGCAGCGCCATCATCCCCGCGCTGCTTCGCAAGGAGCTCCTGCCGGCCGCCAACGCACTGAACATGGTGACGTTCGGCCTGGGCATGACGGCGGGGCCGCTGTTCGCGGGTGTCCTGGTGGCCAGCGTCGGGTTCGGGTGGACGTACACGCTCGACGTCGTCAGCTTCGTTTTCGCCTTCTGGGCCCTGCTGAAGCTTCCGCCCATGCCGCCCGGCGAACAGGCGGGCCGGGCCGGGATGCGCTCCGTGGTGGAGGGCTTCCGCTTCCTGGGCACGCGCCCCAACCTGCGGATGACGTTCATCCTCGATCTCATCGCGATGATCCTGGCCCAGCCGCGGGCGCTCCTTCCGGCCATCGGCGCCCTCATGATCGGCGGCGGGGAAACGACGGTGGGCATCCTGCTGGCGGCCGTGGCAGTGGGGGCCTTCCTCGCCGGCCTCTTCTCCGGCCCGCTCGGCACCGTGCGCCGGCAGGGCACCGCCGTCGTGTGGTCGGTCATGGGCTGGGGCGCCTCGTTCGCGGCGTTCGGCCTCGTGGTGGTGCTGGCCGGGCGGTCCGGCTCCGGCGGGGTGACGTTCTGGCTGATCCCGGCGGCCCTCTGCTGCGCGCTGGCGGGAATTGCCGACTCGGTGAGTGCCGTCTTCCGCACCACCATCCTGCAGGCAGCCACCCCGGACCACCTACGCGGCCGGCTGCAGGGGGTCTTTATTGTGGTGGTGGCCGGCGGCCCGCGGCTGGGCGACATGCTGGCAGGCGGCGGCACTAAAATTCTTAGTGAGGGCTGGGTCCTGCTGCTGGGCGGCCTCCTGTGCATCGTGGTGGCCTGGCTGGTGGCGCGGTGGCAATCCGGCTTCCTGAAATACGACGCGCGGAATCCCGTTCCGTAGCGGCGGTGCCGGTTCCGACTTCTGAGCTGTGGAGGCAAAGTGCACAATCACCACAACGGACTGAAAACGGCAGCGCTGTTCGGCGTGCTGTGGGCCATCCTGCTGGGACTGGGTGCCCTCATCGCCGCCAATACCCGCAGCTCTGCCCCGATCCTGATCATGGCGCTGATCGGCGTCGGGACCACGGCCTACGGCTACTGGAACAGCGACAAGATCGCGCTCCGCTCCATGCAGGCCTACCCCGTCTCCGAAGCCCAGGCGCCGCAGCTGTACCAGATGGTCCGGGAGCTCTCCGCCCGCGCCAACCAGCCGATGCCGCGGATCTATGTCTCGCCCACCATGGCGCCCAACGCCTTCGCCACGGGCCGGAACCCGCAGAACGCGGCCGTCTGCTGCACGGAGGGGATCCTGCAGCTCCTCACCCCGCGGGAACTGCGCGGCGTCCTCGGCCATGAGCTCATGCACGTCTACAACCGCGACATTCTGACCTCGTCCGTGGCGGCTGCGGTGGCCGGCGTCATCACCTCGGTGGGGCAGATGCTGCTGTTCTTCGGCGGCGGGGACAGGCGCAATTCGAACCCGCTGGCCCTCATCGCCATGGCGCTGCTGGCGCCGCTGGCAGCGTCGCTGATCCAGGTGGCCATCTCCCGGACCCGGGAGTACGACGCCGATGAGGACGGTTCGCAGCTCACCGGCGATCCGCTGGCGCTCGCCTCCGCCCTCCGCAAGATCCATCAGGGCGTCCAGGCCGCGCCGCTGCCGCAGGACCAGCGGCTGGTCAACGCCTCGCACCTGATGATCGCCAACCCGTTCCGCGGCGGCGGGCTCAGCAAGCTGTTCGCGACGCACCCGCCGATGCAGGACCGCATCAGCCGCCTGGAGCGGATGGCGGGCCGGCCGCTCAGCTGACCGGCCGCCGTCGTACTTCCCGTCCTGCGACACGCACCGCACCCTGCGACGCGCAAAATGCCTGGCGCGGCCCGAATGCCCGTAGCGTGCGGACATTTGCGCGTCGCCTGGTCAGTTGCGCGTCGTCACGCGAGCGAGCGGGCGTAACAGACGGAGAGTGGCTCGCCCGCGTAGGGCCCGAAGTTGTCGATCAGGCGGTAGCCCTCGCGCTCGTAGAAGCGGATGGCGTCGGGCTGGGCCGTGCCGGTTTCCAGCCTGAGCTCGCTCAGTCCCAGGCGGGCGGCTTCGGCCTCGAGGCTTCGCAAAACCGCCGTGGCAGCGCCGCTTCCGCGGTGGCCGGGGAGCACGAACATCCTCTTGATCTCGGCCGAACCGGCGTCGAGCCGGCGCAGGGCGCCGCACGCAACGGCGGTCCCCTCGCGGTTCCGCGCCACCAGGAACACGGTGATGTCCTCGGCGCTGGGCGGCGAACCCGGCTCATGGTCGTCGCTGCCGTAGCGGGCATCCAGTTCGGCCCGCTGCATGCTGCGGAGCCGAGCCCCGTCCTCTGCGTCCCACGGCTCGGGTGTGACCGCGAAATTCATGTCCTGTCCTTTTCTCCGCGACACGGAAAGTTGCCCATGACGCGCTAATGGTCTGGCGACACCTGAATTCCAGTGTCGCCGGACCATTAGCGTGTCGCTAGGCCGGTTTCGCGTCGCCGCGGGGTCAGGGGGCGGCTAGCTGCGGAAGTTCACGAACTGAAGATCGGCCTCGTCGAAGTCCTTCAGCAGGGCCATGGTGGCCTGCAGGTCGTCGCGGGACTTGGAGGTGACGCGGAGTTCGTCGCCCTGGATCTGGGACTTGACCGACTTCGGGGCCTCGTCGCGGATGAGCTTGTTGATCTTCTTGGCGAGGTCCTGCGCGATGCCTTCCTTGATGGAGGCCTCCAGCCGGAATTCCTTGCCGGATGCGTAGGGCTCGCCGGTGTCCAGGGACTTGAGCGAGATGCCGCGGCGGATGAGCTTGGACTGCAGCACGTCCAGGACGGCCAGGACGCGCTCCTCGGAGTTCGCCTTCATCAGGATCTTCTCGCCGCTGAAATCGACCTCGGCGCCGACGCCCTTGAAGTCATAGCGCTGGGCGAGTTCCTTCTGCGCCTGGTTCAGCGCGTTGGCCACCTCCTGCTTGTCTACTTTGCTTACGACGTCGAATGTGGACTCGCCTGCCATGACTCTCCTTTGCTGGTGCGTGCGTCGCCCGGGCCGTGAGGCTCCGGGCAGGGTGTGGGTATCTGGATTCCAGCGTAGTACGGATGGCGGTGATGTGAAGGTGGGCGGCATTCACAGTTCACTCATAGCCAAGTCTTGGCGGGAACGAAGTTTCGGCCACCAGAGTTGTAGCAGTTGGAAGCCGCTCGGAAGGAAAGCAATGACCCACAAGGCCGTCCGCTACGTCACCAAGTCCACTGCCGCAGCCGCAGGAACCATCGCCACCGCCGCCACTTCAGTGGCCGCCGCTGCCGTGGCTGCATCCATCGTCCTCAGCCCCGTCGCCGACGCGTCGACCCGGATGGAGGGAGTGCAGGCGGATCTCCAACGGGCCGTGCAGCTCAACCAGATCACCGAGGAGCAGGCGCTGCGGTTCGAGGCCAAGCTCGCCGGCCGGATCCTCGGCGAAGCCTGATTTTCCGCGGATTTTCGGCCCGCAGGTCCCCGATTTCATTCTTCGGCAGAAGTTCTGTAAGGTTGTCTTGCCCGCGGTTGATGGAAACACCGGCCGGGGTGATCTTCTTTTGAAGTTCGGCAGATTACCCGAGCGGCCAAAGGGGGCTGACTGTAAATCAGCTGGCAACGCCTACGGGGGTTCGAATCCCTCATCTGCCACATTGTTGAAAGACCTCCGGAACCTGATGGTTCCGGAGGTCTTTTGCTTTCCCGGTCTGTGCTGGTTGTGCCGCAGGCCGGCCCAACCCTGGCCACGGATCGGCTGGTTTAAGTCCGGAGCTTCACGGTGCGGGGTTGCGCCGCAGCTCGGCGATCTCGCGCCGGAGGGCGGCCACCTCGGCTGCCAGTTCGCCCACCTCCGTCAGCACCGGCTGCTCTGCCGATTCGGCCGCTGCCACCGTTGTCTCCTCGACCCGCTGGACCAGCCACGAGGCGATGGAGGCAGTCACCACGCCCAGGACCGCGATACCGCTCATCATCAGGGCCGCCGCGACCATCCGGCCCAGGGGAGTGACCGGGTACATGTCGCCGTAGCCCACGGTGGTGATGGTGGCCACGGCCCACCAAACGGCGTCGCCGAAGGTGAGGATCTTGGCATCGGAAGCCGACTGTTCGACGTCGAGCACGGCCAGGGCACCTACGAACACCAGCAGGGCTGCGGAGGCGGCCACGTAGGTGACAACCCTGCCGCGCAGCGTCTCGCCCACCGTCCGGTGAAGCACCGACAGCAGGGTCACCAGGCGGAGCAGCCGCAGCGGGCGGAAGAACGGCAGGGCGACGATCAGCAGTTCGTGCAGGTTGCGGAGAAACCAGCGCCCGCGGTCTTCGGCCAACCACAGGTTGACCGCATAATCCAGCGCGAAAATGCCCCAGGTGATCCACAGGGTGGCCTCGAGCCACTCTGCTCCCCGGCCTTCCATCCTGCCAATCACCTGCCACGCGTACGCCGCCAGGAACACAATGGCCGTCCCCATCAGCGGCCATTCGGCAAGGTCCCGATAGCGTTGCTGCGTCATGGCCACGATCATACGGGTGGCCTTGAATACGGGCGGCCTTGCATACGGGCGTCCCTGGCGGCGGGTCCTGCCCGGCCGGGATTTCCCTGATGCTCCCGGCCGGGATGCTCACTTCGTACCGGCGCCGCCCCGGTTGTGGTGTCCGGTTCCGGCACGGTCAGTTCAGCGCGATGACCAGCATCTGGGTGGTGCCAGGGATGCAGGTCTGCAGGACTGCCCTGGGGAACCCGCCGAACACCGCGGCGACGTCGTTGGTGGTGCCGGGGTTCGGCACCTGGCTCCGGGCCGAAACCCGGTAGGAGCCGTAGCCTGGGATGTCGACACGCTCACCGACGCTGATTCCCGAGAACCGGGCCCAGCCACCGCAGAAGTCGTGCTCGGTGATGAAGAGCGAATACCCGTCGGTGGGCGTGAAATGGATGGGCCCGATGCAGGCGTCCACCATCGCCTGGCCGCCGGCGCCAGCCACATAGATGGTCCGTACCGCGGGCACCGGTGCCGGTGCCGGTGCTGGAGCGGGTGCCGGAGCGGGAGCGAGTGCAGGCGCTGGGGCGGGAGTTGGTGCCGGGGCGGACACGGTCGGTCCGCTGAGCTTGAGCGTCTGGCCCGGAAATATGACCGAGTTGGGTCCCAGGCCGTTGGCTGCCAGCACGCCGCCGACGCTGACATTGAAACGTGCGGCAATGGAGCTCACCGTGTCGCCGGCAACCACCCAATACGTGGCGGGCTTGGGCGCCGGGGCCGGAGCAACCTTGCTGATGGTGACTGCTTTCGCAGGTGCCTTCACCGCTGCCTTACTTGGCGCCTTGGCGGCCGTCTTCGTTGCCGGCTTTGCTGCTGGCTTCGCCGGTGCCTTTGCCGGCGCGGCCGCCGATGCGGCCGCCACCGCCTTGGCCGGCACACTTGCGACGGGTGAGGCGGCTGCCGCGGGCGACGGGGCGGGTGCCGGCTGTTCGGCCTGTTCAGCGGCAGGTTGGCCGACGGCGGCAGCCGGGCTCCCGCCGTCGGACGCCACCAGCGCGCTGATGCCCGCTGACGCCCCCAACAGGGCGGCGGACACCGCTGCCGAAATGACCAGGATCCGTGCGCCCGGCCTTCCGGCCAGCGGTCCATGCCGGCCGGGCGCCCGGACTGCGAAACCGTTGTGGCCAGGGGTAGGCGGGGGATCTGGCGTCTCCTGTTGGTTCATGGCGGACCTTTTGCTTCGAGCGCAGGCGGATGTCCGGGTGCGCGGCGGACGGTGACGCGCAGACACAGGAGGCGCTCGGGCCCACGGGGCGGAAGCACGGCATATGGGGCGCATGACCGCTATTCATGAGTGGTGCACGCTCGCTAACGTGCCGGCCCCAGCCTGATTCGAGTGTAGGAAGCAGCACGCGGGCGCCGCACGAGTAGGGAATACCTGTCTTTCCGGGTGCGGGCACTTGTTTGCCGCAGTAAGCACCGGATTTTAGGGACGCCGGCACGTCCGGGGCGCACGGGTACCGGGGGGACAGAGGCAGCCGGCGAGGAATATTCCCGTTGACGCGGGGAGCGAACAAGGCGCCGGTCCGCGGGACTTACGGACACGGCTCGCGTACGGTTGAAACATGGCTACCGTCGACATCACAGGTGAACAGTTCGCATCGACCATCGAGGGCAACGACATTGTCCTGGTGGACTTCTGGGCTGAATGGTGCGGCCCGTGCCGCCAGTTCGCTCCCACGTACTCCGCGGTTTCGGAAAAGCACCCGGACGTCGTTTTCGCGAAAGTGGACACCGAAGCCGAGCAGCAGCTGGCCGCGGAAGCGGGCATCTCCTCGATCCCCACGCTGATGGCGTTCCGGGAGAAGGTGCTGGTCTTTTCGCAGCCGGGCGCGCTGGCTGCCCCGCAGCTCGAGCAGGTCATTGACGCCGTCAAGGCGCTCGACATGGAGGAAGTCCACGCCCACGTGGCCCGCTCCCAGGCCGAGGCCGCAGCTGCCGCGGGCAATGGCAGCAAGAGCTCCGGCCCCCAGGACGGCTCGCAGATCCCCGACTTCTAAAGGGTCCTTAACCAGCAACGCGACTTAAACAGCAACGCGGGGTCACTTTCCGCCCAATAACCCCTCGGTATTGGGCGGAAACTGTCCCCACCCGTTCCCTACCCTCGCAAGCTCGGCCAGGGAACCCTGCGGGCGTGGGCCCCCCGCGTTGCTTTTTTGTAAGGGCTAGAGGCGGTCCACCTTGACGGGTTCGGCCAGCAGGGCGCTGAGGGATTCGTTCAGGTCCTGCAGCGCGATGCCTTTGGAGTGCGCGTCGAGGGTCTCTTCCGACTCCCACCGCTCAGTCAGGACCAGCTTCTCCTCCGTCGCCTCGGTGAGCTCGTAGCGGAGGCAACCGGGCTCGTTGACTACCTCGTCAATGGCGATTTCCAGGGCGAGCTTCACGCGGAAGAATTCGCCGTCGTTGGGGATGAACGTGGCCTGCAGGTCGATGGGTGCACTCATGGATTTCACAATACCGGCTTGATAGCGTGCCTTATGCGCGCTTACACCGCCGGGGACGCGGACGTCCCCCTGCTCGAGGAAACCATCGGCCAGAACTTTGAGCGCGTGGTGGCGCAGTTCCCGCTGCATGACGCGCTGATCGAGGCCGCCCCCGTACCCGGCGCGGACGCCCGCCGCTGGAGCTACACCAAACTGAACGACGACGTCGACCGGCTGGCCCGCGCGCTCCTCGCCCTGGGCGTCGCAAAGGGAGAGCGGGTGGGTATCTGGAGCCCGAACTGCGCGGAATGGACCATCCTGCAGTACGCCACGGCGAAGATCGGGGCGGTCCTGGTCAACGTGAATCCGTCCTACCGCAGCCATGAGCTGGAGTTCGTGGTGAAGCAGAACGGCATGCGGGTGCTGGTCACGGCGCCCACGGACCGGAACAGTGACTACGTGGGGATGGCGCGCCAGGCGCTCGCCGGATGCCCGGACCTCCGCGAGCTCGTGTTCCTGCCGGACTTCGAAATGGAAGGGCTCGACGCCGGGATCCCCCTGGGTGACCAGGAGCTCACGTACGCTGAACTGCTCAAGCGGGCTGACGCCGTCGGGCATTCCGCGCTGTTGGACCGCATGGCGGGCCTGGATCCGCACGATCCGATCAACCTGCAATACACATCCGGGACCACTGGCTTCCCCAAGGGCGCCACGCTGACGCACCACAACATCCTCAACAACGGGTACTCCATCGGCGAGCTGCTGGGCTACACCGAACACGACCGGGTGGTGATTCCGGTACCGTTCTATCACTGCTTCGGAATGGTGATCGGAAACCTGAATGCGCTGAGCCACGGTGCCGCAACGATCATTCCGGGACGCGGGTTTACGCCGGCCGCCGCGCTGGAGGCTGTGCAGGACTTCGGCGGCACCTCCCTCTACGGGGTGCCCACCATGTTCATCGCCGAACTCGCGCTGCCCGACTTCGCCTCGTACGACCTCTCCACCCTCCGAACCGGAGTGATGGCCGGCTCGCTGTGCCCCATCGAGGTGATGAACCGGGTGATTTCAGAGATGAACATGAAGGACGTCGCCATCTGCTACGGCATGACCGAGACGTCGCCGGTGTCCACCATGACCCGCGACGGGGACACGCTCCAGCAGCGGACGGAAACTGTGGGGCGGACCATGCCGCGGCTGGAAAGCAAGATCGTCGACCCTCTCGGAGAGGTGGTGGAGCGCGGTGAGATCGGTGAACTGTGCACCCGCGGGTACGCCGTGATGCAGGGGTACTGGAACCAGCCCGACAAGACGGCCGAGGCCATCGACGCCGAGGGCTGGATGCACACCGGCGACCTGGCCCGCATGGACGACGCCGGGTATGTGGTGATTGAGGGCCGGATGAAGGACATGGTGATCCGCGGCGGCGAGAACATCTACCCGCGCGAGATCGAGGAGTTCCTCTACACGCATCCGTCCATCCAGGACGTCCAGGTGATCGGCGTTCCGGACGCCAAGTATGGCGAGGAGCTCATGGCCTGCGTCATCCTCAAGCCCGGGGCCGAACCGCTGGACGCCGCCGCCGTGGCGGACTTCTGCCGCGGGAAGCTGGCGCACTACAAGGTGCCCCGCTATGTCGACGTCCGCGACAGCTTCCCCATGACGGTGTCCGGGAAGATCCGCAAGGTGGAGATGCGCGAGGAGGCGGTCGCCCGCCTGGGCCTCTAAGCGCGGGCCTCTAAAGCAACGCGGGGTCAGATATCGCCCAATGGAGGGCCTTTATTGGGCGATATCTGACCCCGCGTTGCAGTTTGCAGCATTGGGGCTGTGGATAACTCCAAAAGGCTTCTGCAGGCCGCCAGAATAGTTCCCATGGCCCGCCCGACGCCGCTCCCGGACACCCTGCACCAGCTCCCCTTCACCGTGTACGCATCACGGGCGCTCGGCGTGACGGAGAAACGGCTCCGCGCCCAAGACCTGGCCGACGGCGGGCGCCTCATCTACCTGCCGAAGGGACAATTCCTCGACCTGCAGTCGCGGGCCAGGGTGCTGGCGGCGGCAACCCCCGGAGCCTGGGTGTCGCATGAGACAGCAGCCGAGCTCTCGCTGTTGGGGCTGCCGCCGTGGATGGACGGGGAGACCATTCACCTCAGCAAGCCGCATGAGCTGCCGCGGGTTCGCCGCGCCGGAGTGGTGGGCCACCGGGTGCGGATGATCCCGGGCGAAATCGGGCAGTGCGACGGCATTCCCATCTCCTTGCCGCCCCGGACCTGGCTGGACCTCGCCGCCGTGCTCCCTCTGAAGTACGTCGTTGCCATGGGGGACCAGCTGATCCGGATCCCGCTGCCCCAGTTCGAGGGCCGCACGGAGCCCTATGCGTACAAGGACGGGCTGCGCCTGCTCATCCGGCAGCACCCCAACATGAAGGGTGTTGAGAAGGCGCGGCTGGCCCTGGATGAAATGCGGGTGGGCGCCGACTCCTACCCTGAGACTTTCCTCCGGATTGCGATCATGGATGCGCACCTGCCGGAGCCGGAACTTCAGGTGCGCCTGGATCCCCATGATCCCTGGTCGCCCACTGCCGACCTCGGGTACCGGCGCTTCCGGATTGCACTGCAGTACGACGGCGGGCATCACCTGTCGCGTGAACAGCAGTCCCGCGATAACCGGCGCGATGAGGCGTTCATCAGCGCCGGCTGGTCCTATTTCAAGGTGAACGCGGACGACCTGGACGAGGGGTTCCGAGGCGTGATCAGCCGGGTCAAAGGTGCCAAACGCCGTGCAGCCTAAGGCAACGCGGGGTCAGATATCGCCCAATGGAGGCGGTTTATTGGGCGCTAAGTGACCCTCCCACCCGCCCCTTCCCTCGCAAGCTCGGCCAGGGAACCCGGCGGGCGTGGGCCCACGTTGCAGTTGGGGCGGGTCAGTGGGCGCGGTGGTCCTGGATGGTCATCCGCGGGCCGAAGGTGGGTTTCCGGAAGCCGCTCAGGCCGAGCATGCGGACCACCCGCTGCCGGTGTCCCGTCCACGGTTCCAGGAGGGCCAGCATGCCCGCGTCGTCCGTCCGCCGCCCGGTCAGCGCGGCGCCAACGTATGCGGCCAGGTGGTAATCGCCCACCGCGATGGAGTCGGGGCAGCCGTGCGTCCGCTGCACCACCTCGGCCGCTGTCCACACCCCGATCCCTGGGATGGTCTGAATCTTGGTGGCGGCCTCTGCCGCCGGCAGGGATGCCAGGCGTTCAAGCGCGACGGCGGATCGCAGGGCGCGCATGACAGTCGCCGAACGCTGCGGGCCGACTCCGGCCTTGTGCCACTCCCAGGACGGGATGCGGAGCCAGGCCTCGGCGGTCGGCCGGACCAGCAGCCCGGTTGGGGCGACGGTACCGGCGCCGGGCGCGGGCGTACCGTGCCGGTACATCAGGTAGCGGAATCCCCGGCGCGCCTCGATGACGGTAACCTTCTGCTCCAGGATGGTGGGCACGAGGGAGTCAACCATCCGCCCGGTGGCTGGCAGGCGGACATCGGGGTTCCGGCGCCGGGCTTCACGGACCATGTGGGGGAGCGTGGCGGCGAACGAAGGCTCGTCAAACGCGGACCAGTCATCATCCGCGCCGAGGAGCCGCGGAACGCCCGCCAGGGCGGCGTCTGAGCCGGGACCCCAGGCCAGGGCATCGACGCAGGGGCCGCCATCCGGCCCGAATCCTGCCTGGCTGTTCACGGTGAGCCGCAGCGTCACCGGGCCATCCGGCGTCGTGAATGCCATCCACAGCCCGTCCGGCCGCGAGGCGAAGGAGGGGTCACCGTTGCCGCGCATCAGGATGCCCAGGGTGCGGTGCAGGTCATACGGGCCGCCCGGATGCCACCTGAGGGACGCGTCCGCCGCGGCTGCCAGCCGGGCGGGTGCGTCAGCAATGGTCATACGAACATCGTCCCACGCCTCGCCGACAAACATGCCGCGGCACCTGCCGGGTGGGTTGCGACAGGCCCTTATCCGGGGACGGCGGCAGGACTACAATCCGTGTGTGGCGCGGGTCGGCCGCGTCCCTTCCTTCGAGTTGTAGGTGATCGCAATGGGTGGAGTGGTGCATTTTGAAATCCCGGCGGACGACCAGGACCGGGCGAGAAACTTCTACAATCAGGCCCTCGGCTGGCGGATCGACCCCATGCCCGAGATGGACTACAACGTGGTGATCACCACCCCGATGGACGAAAAGACCGGCAGGCCCACCGAGCCGGGCGCCATCAACGGCGGCATGATGGCTCGGGACGGGGAACTGACCACGCCCGTCATCACCGTGGACGTTGAGGACATCGACGCCACGCTGAAGACCGTCGAACAGCTGGGCGGCTCCGTGGTGAAGGGCAAGGAAACCATCCCGGGCATGGGCCACTACGCCTACTTCAAGGACACCGAGGGCAACATCCTGGGGCTCTGGGAGAACCTGCCCGCCGATGCCGCCGGCGCCGGGAGCTGAGCCAGGCGCCCGGCTGCCGGCCGAGCTGGTTCCGAATCGCCGCCGGCCAGCGGTTACTCCTCGCCGAAGCGGCTGCGGGCCTCCACCGGGATCAGCGGCTTCTGGGCGCGGATCCTGAGCTCCTGCACCGCCCAGGTGTTCCCGTCCGGGTCGCTGAACCCGAAGAAGGTGCCGCCGTCGCGTTCGTCGAAAACGGTGATCTCGCTCGCCTCCACACCGCGGCTGAGCAGTTCGTCGCGCGCCGCCCGGGCATCAGCCACCACGAGCTGCAGACCACGCATGGAGCCGGGGGCCATCTCGTTCTGCGTGGGCAGGTCACCGATCACGATCGAACAGCCCGAACCCGGAGGCGTCAGCTGCACCACGTGCATATGCTCGTTCTGCGTGTCGTGGTCAAGGTTGAAGCCGACTTTGTCACGGTAAAACTCCACGGCACGGCTGATGTCACTCACGGGCAGCACAACTACTTCGAGGGTCCAGTCCAAGGCACAGTTCCTTTCAACGACGCTCAGGAGCGGCGCCCGGCTACGGGTGCCGATGCCAGCTTGCCCTGTCGGGCAGGCCGTGGCTAGTACCTCGGCAGAGCGCGGGAGCGGCAGGCACGGCAAGAAAGCGATTACGGCGTCCCGTTTCCTGCCCAGAGCGCCAGGACTGCCAACGGAAGGGCAAGGACAACGGCCACAAGGCCGGCCACAGCGAAGCCGCCCCAACGCACGCGCAAGTTGAGGCTCTGCAGCCGCTCGTGCCACAGGAGCGTGGCGAGTGAGGCCCACGGCGTAACGAGCGGGCCCAGGTTCACCCCTATCAAGAGTGCGCCCAGCCTCAGCGGCGATCCGGCCGCGGGTTCCAGGGCCAGGTAGGCGGAGAGGTTGTTTGCGACGTTGGCGGCGCCGGTACCCAGCACAGCGAGGCGCAGCAGGTCCGGAAACGTCTCGCCTGTCCCGGCGGCAGGTGACAGCACCCGGGTGAGGCCCTGCGCGTGCAGGGTCTCAATCACCATGAACAGCCCGGCGGTCAGCATCAGCGGGCGCCACGGCAGCATCGACCAGCGCAGGGCCGCCGGCCGCCGCCACAGGAAGATGACCACAAGGAACCCCGCAGCGAGGGCAGCCGGAACCGCTACGGGGATACCGGAAACCAGAGCCGGAAGCAGCACCAGCAGCGTTCCGCCCGATGCCCGGAGCAGCGTCCGGTCGCCTGTGGTATGGACCGGCTGCGGCCCGTACCGGCCACGCAGGTCCCGGTGGAAGGCCAGCCAAAGCAGCAGCGACGGCACAACCACGCCGACGGCGGCGGGGACCCACATCAGCTTGGCGAATCCCAGCGGGCTCAGGGACATGCTCGACTGCGCCAGCAGGTTCGTGAGGTTGGAGACCGGCAGGAACAGCGACGCGGTGTTGGCCAGCCATACGGTGGTCAGGGCGTACGGCAGGGGCGGGATCTTCGCGTGGACGGCCAGCAGTACCACCATGGGAGTCACCAGGACCGCGGTGGTATCGAGCGATAGAAAGGCCGTGGCGACGGAGGACAGGGCAACCACAAAGAGCCACAACAGAAAGACGCTGCCACGGCCCGGCACCGCAATGCGGTCCGTCACCACATGGAACAATCCCGCATCATCAACCAGTTCAGTGACAACGGTCATCGCCACCACGAAGGCGAGGATGGGGGCTGTGCGCCCTGCCAATTCTCCGAACGCGGGCAAGGGCAGAAGGCCGCCCGCCAGGCAGCCGGCTCCGGCAAGCAGCATGAAGCCCGGCAGCAGATAGCTCCGCACATTCTTCGGTATTCGCACGCGCGCCACTGCCCAATCTTCGCACCGAAAGCCGATACGACGATCCCGCGGCCCTAGACGGTAAGTTGGTACCCATGAAGTACGCCCAGTCTGTCCTGGACCTCATCGGCAACACTCCGCTCATCAAGCTGAACCACGTCACCGAGGGCATCAAAGCCACCGTCCTCGTGAAGCTGGAATACGTGAACCCCGGCGGCTCCATCAAAGACCGCATCGCGGCCAAGATGATCGAGGAAGCCGAGCGCGACGGCAAGCTCAAGCCCGGCGGCACCATCATCGAACCCACCTCCGGGAACACCGGGGTCGGCCTTGCCCTGGTGGCACAGCAAAAGGGCTACAAGTGCATTTTCGTGGTCCCGGACAAGGTGGGCGAGGACAAGCGGGCGGTCCTGGAGGCCTACGGCGCCGAAGTGGTGGTGACGCCCACCGCCGTCGAACCTGACAGCCCACAGAGCTACTACGGTGTGTCCGACCGTCTGGTCACCGAGATCCCCGGCGCGTACAAACCGGACCAGTTCTCCAACCCCGCCGCCCCGCAGAGCCACTACGAGACCACCGGCCCCGAAATCTGGCGGGACACCGACGGCAAGGTCACGCACTGCGTGATCGGCGCCGGCACCGGCGGCACCATCACCGGCACCGGCCGCTACCTCAAAGAGGTCTCGGCGGACCGTCCGGAGTCCGACGGCGGCCGGGTCAGGATCATCGGGGCCGATCCCGAAGGTTCGGTCTACTCAGGCGGCACCGGCCGCCCGTACTTCGTCGAGGGCGTGGGCGAGGACATGTGGCCGGCCAACTACGACAAGTCGGTCCCGGACGAGGTCCTCGCGGTCAGCGACGCAGACTCGTTCGAGATGACCCGGCGGCTTGCCCGCGAGGAGGGCCTGCTGGTGGGCGGCTCCTCCGGCATGGCCGTGGTGGCCGCCCTGCGCACCGCCCGGGACCTCCCCGAAGACGCGGTGGTGGTGGTGATCCTGCCCGACTCCGGCCGCGGCTACCTCGCCAAGATCTTCAACGACCAGTGGATGCGCTCCTACGGCTTCCTCTCCGGCGGCGAGGAGGCCTCCGTGGGCGAGGTCATCAAGTTCAAGACGGGCGAACTGCCGGACCTGGTGCACATCCACCCGAACGAAACCGTCCGCGACGTCATCAACATCATGAACGAGTTCGGCGTCAGCCACATCCCGGTCCTCTCCGCGGAACCGCCCGTGGTGATGGGCGAGGTGCTCGGCGCCGTGGACGAGCGGACCCTGACCGCCAAGCTGTTCCGCGGCGAGGCCAGGCTGACGGACAAGATCGCCGAACACATGGGGGAGAAGCTGCCGGTGATCGGCTCGCTCGAAACCATCTCCGCCGCCCGCGAACTGCTCTCCGACGTCGACACCGTGATGGTGACGTTCGTCGGCGCGCCCGTGGGCATCCTGACCCGCCACGACCTCCTCGCCTACCTCAGCAACTGATCAAGGAGCCCCATGTCTCTCTCTGAGAACCAAGGATTCAACACCCGCGCCGTGCACGCCGGCCAGGCCTTCGAGCCCCGCACCGGTGCCGTCGTTCCGCCCCTGCACTTCAGTTCGACATATGCCCAGGACGGCATCGGCGGCCTGCGGGACGGCTACGAGTACGGCCGCGGCGGCAACCCCACCCGCGACGCCCTGCAGGAACAGCTCGCCGCACTCGAGGGCGGCACGCACGCCTACTCCTTCAGCTCCGGACTCGCTGCCGAGGACTCGCTCATCCGCGCCCTGATGCGGCCCGGCGACCACATTGTGCTCGGCAACGACGCCTACGGCGGCACCTACCGGCTGATCAGCCGCGTGCTCGGCGAGTGGGGGATCGGCAACACCCCCGTGGACATGTCCGACCTCGACGCCGTCCGGGCCGCGGTCGCCGCCAACAAGACCCGCTTCGTCTGGGTGGAGACCCCGTCCAACCCGATGATGAAGATCACCGACATTGAGGCGCTGGCCAAGGTGGCGCACGACGCCGGGGCCCTCCTGATCGTCGACAACACCTTTGCGTCGCCCTACCTGCAGACCCCGCTCGACCTGGGTGCCGACGTCGTGGTGCACTCCACCACCAAGTACATCGGCGGCCACTCCGACGTGGTGGGCGGCGCGATCGTGGTCAAGGACGCGGACCTGGCCGAGAAGATCGGCTTCGTGCAGTTCGCCGTCGGTGCCGTCTCCGGCCCGATGGACGCCTTCCTCACCACGCGCGGGCTCAAGACCCTGGGCGTGCGCATGGACCGACACAGCGACAACGCCCAGGCCGTGGCCGAATGGCTCCTGGAACGCCCCGAGGTGGAGGCCGTCCTCTACCCGGGCCTGCCCTCACACCCCGGCCACGAGCTGGCGAAGAAGCAGATGAAGAAGTTCGGCGGCATGATCTCCGTGCAGTTCAAGGGCGGCGAGGCCGCTGCCCGGAAGGTGGCCGAATCGACGTCGGTCTTCACCCTGGCGGAATCGCTCGGCGGCATCGAGTCGCTGATGAACTACCCGTCGGAGATGACGCACGCCTCGGTCAAGGGCACCGAGCTGGCCGTCCCCGTGAACCTGATCCGGCTCTCCTGCGGCATCGAGGACGTCGAGGACCTCATCGCCGACCTTGAGCAAGCCTTCACGCACATCCAGTGACGGCCTCCCCGCGAACGCAGGAAGGTGCGGGCGCCCGGCAGGAAACCGGCCCGGGTGCGGCGCCCCGCGGAACAGCGGCGCGCCGGCGCGTCCTCGGCTGGACCGCAACGGCGGGCGGGGCTGCCGCCGTCGTCCTCGCTTTGGTCTGGCTGTATGCCGCGTACGCCCCGGCCATGAACGACTTCGAGGTCTATTACTACGGCGGCACCAAGGTGCTGCAGACCGGCGAGGCCGGCATCAGCGAGCTGTACGCGCCGCGGGACGGCCTGCCGTTCACCTATCCGCCGTTTGCCGCGCTGCTGTTCGCCGGCCTGGCCACCATGACCCTCGGCCAGGCCGGGCAGCTCTTCATCTGGGCCGCGCTGGGCGGCGCCGCGGTGGTTTCCGCCTGGCTGGCCAGGCACTACTTCGGGATAACGCGCTGGCGGGACGCGTTTGCCGACTGGCGGTTCCGGACCGTTGCGCTGGCCGGGACGGGAGCCATCGTGCTGCTGGGCCCGTGGCGGGACACCTTCGTGTTCGGACAGATCAACATCATCCTGATGGGCATCATCCTGGCCGACTTCGCCCTGCACGGAAAATCCCGGGCGGGGGAAATCCGCTGGCCCGCCGGCCTGCTGATCGGCGTTGCCGCCGGAATCAAGCTGACCCCGCTGGCGTTTGGGCTGTACTTCCTGGTCCGCCGCGATTTCAGGGCCCTGGCCTGGATGGCTGTTGGCTTCGTCGGTTCCATTGCCGTGGCCTGGGCGGCCCTGCCCCAGGCGTCCGTGATGTTCTGGACCAGGATCCTGCCCAACACCGGGCGCATCGGGGATCCCGGGTACGTGGACAACCTGTCGCTGAAGGGGCTGCTGCTCCACCTCGGCCTGCCGGACTCGGGGTTCACCAGCCTGCTCTGGCTGGTGCTCGCGCTGGCCCTGGCCGCGCTCACCGCGCTGGTGATCAGGTGGGCTGTGGCCGTGGAGGAAAACTTCGTGGCGGTCTCCGCGACCGCAGTGCTCATGCTCCTGGTCAGCCCGGTCTCGTGGTCCCATCACTGGGTGTGGATCGCGGTGGCACTGCCGTCCATGGCCTTCGCGATGCACCGCGTTCCGTCCCGGACCGGCCTGATGCGGCTGGGCGGCTGGGTGGTGGTTGCGGCGTCCGCCGTGGCCTTCTACCTCGCCCCCAAGGACCTCGCGATGGCGGCCGGGGCCGAGATCTGGGGCGTGAACCCGCAGACGCAATGGCCGCTCATGGTCTCCAGCCTTGGTGTGCTGTGCGGCGTGGCGCTCCTGGTGTACTGGGCTGCGGCGTACCGGCCGTCGCGGACAGGGATCACCCCGCGCCGCTAGTCGGTCGGACCCTCAGGCGGAGGCTAGCTTTCTTCAAGAAAGTCAGCTACGCTCGCAGCATGGCTCTCCGCTCCGACTGGTCCCAGCGCAACTGCAGCATGGCCCGCGGCCTCGACATTTTCGGCGACCCGTGGGGCATGCTGGTCCTCCGCGAGGTCTTCTTCGGCAACGGCCGTTTCGACGCGATGAAGACGCGCCTCCAGGTGGCTGACTCCGTCCTCACCCGCCGTCTTGCGTCCCTGGTGAAGGCCGGCCTCCTCGCTAAACAGCCCTATGACGACGGCGGACGCACCCGCCACGAGTATGTCCTCACCGCCAAAGGTGAGGACGCCCTGCCGGTGCTCAACGCCGTCGTGATCTGGTCCGAAAAGCACCTGCAGGCGCCGTCCGAGCAGGCGCATATGTACGTGGTCCACGCAACGTGCGGGCAACGCACATCGTCCGCGGACACCTGCACCGAATGCGGGGAACGGCTCACCGCGGAGAACACCAGCTGGCACAGCCTGACCCGCAGCGAAGAACCGGTCGCGCTGGCAACGGCGCCCCGGCAACCCGACACCACGACCAACCGCGTTCAAGGCGGCGGAGAAGAAGGAACAGCCGCATGACCACCCCCGAAGACCCCGGAGTTTTTGTCCAGATATCGCGCCCTGAGGGGCCCTTAGCGGACGATATCTGGACAAAAACTCGAGAGGAAGAGACAAAAACTCCAGGGGAGAAGGCGGCAAAGGCCCCGGAGGATGGCAAGAAGACTCCGGGGGAGGGGCCGAAGAAGCGGCGGCGCCTGCATCCGGCGTGGGCCGTTGCGGCGGTGGCGTTCCTGGCGCTCGTCGGGGCCGCCGGGTTCCGTGCCGCGCCCGGTGTGCTCATGGTGCCGCTGCAGCAGGAGTTCGGCTGGTCCACCACGGTGCTGTCGTCCGCGGTCAGCATCAACCTGGTGCTGTTCGGGCTCACAGCCCCGTTCGCCGCCGCCCTGATGGAGCGTTTCGGCATCCGGGCCGTCACCGCCGTCGCGCTCGGACTGATCGGCGCAGGCAGTGCCCTGACCGTGCTGGTCAACCAGTCCTGGCAGATCCTCCTCACGTGGGGCCTGCTCATCGGCCTGGGCACCGGTTCGATGGCCCTCGTGTTCGCGGCGACCATCGCCAACATCTGGTTCACGAAGAGCCGGGGCCTGGTGATCGGCATCCTGACAGCGGGCAGCGCGGCCGGGCAGCTGGTCTTCCTGCCGTTCATCGCGATGCTCGCCCAGGATCCGGGCTGGCGCCAGGCCTCGCTGCTCATCGCCGCCGGGGCGCTGGCCGTGGTTCCGCTGGTACTGAAGTTCCTGAAAAACTCGCCGGCCGACGTCGGGGCGTTGCCTTACGGGGCGGAGGAACCGTCCGGCGCGTCCGACGGAAACACAGAAACCGACGGCAAGGCGGAGGCGGCCCCCGCCGGGGCCGCGGAACCCCGCCGCAACGCCGCCGTCCGGGCACTGGAGGTGCTGCGGAGCGCCAGCAGGAACCGCACGTTCTGGGCGCTCGCCGCCGGGTTCGCCATCTGTGGCGCCACGACGAACGGGCTGATTGGCACCCACTTCATCCCGTCCGCCCATGACCACGGAATGCCGGAAACGACGGCGGCCGGCCTGCTCGCCGTCGTCGGGATCTTCGACATCCTGGGCACCATCGCCTCCGGCTGGCTGACCGACCGCTTCAACCCGCGGATCCTGCTCGCCGTGTACTACCAGTTCCGTGGGATCGGGCTGCTGGTGCTGCCGCTGCTGCTGGGCTCCTCGGTCCAGCCCAGCATGATCGTCTTCGTCGTGATTTACGGCCTGGACTGGGTGGCCACGGTTCCGCCCACCGCCGCGATCTGCCGCCAGGTGTTCGGTGCCGACGGCAGCGTGGTGTTCGGCTGGGTGTTCGCCGCGCACCAGCTGGGCGCCGCGGCAGCCGCCCTGGCCGCCGGAGCCATCCGGGACGCCACCGGCCAGTACACCTACGCTTGGTTCGGCGCCGCCGCGATGTGCACCATAGCCGCGGTCATCAGCGCCACCATCCGCAAGGACGCCGGACGGCGAGAGCCCGCAGCAGTGGCAGTGGCTTCAGTAGACTGAGCGGGGCGCCCTCGGGCGCAGCTCTTGCGGCTGAACGCGCCACGCGTCCCGCAGGCACATTGCCGGACGACAGCTGGGGACACTGAATGGCACTGCTTACTGCCCAAACAAACACCGACATGCCCGCCGGGGGACAGAACAGCGTATCCGCACCGCCGCTCCGCGGCCGCCGGACCGCACTGGCCGCCGTCGAACTGGCGGTCCTGCTGGCCGTGATCATCGCCGCCGTCTTCGTCGCGTCGCGGCTGGACGCCTGGGGCGGGAAGGGCCTGGACTTCAGCGTCTACTGGTACGGCGGCAAGATCCTCAACGACGCCGGCCTGTCGCCGTCGGGCCTATATCAGCCCACGGTGAACTGGGCAGGCGGGCCGGAACTGCCCTTCACCTATCCACCGTTCGCGGCGCTGCTCTTCAGCCTGCTCGCCAACCTGCCGCAGGCCACCGCGCTGATGCTGTTCAACGCCGCAGGCGTGGCCGTGGCCGCCTGGGTGGCGGCGCTCGGCGTCCGGTACTGGAACGGCAAGCCGGGCTGGCGCAGCACCTTCGCCTCCCCGACCGTCCGGTCCGCGCTCAACCGGCTCGGCGCCGTCGTACTTTTCCTGGCTGTCCTGAATCTGGGGCCCTGGCGCGAAACGCTGGTTTTCGGCCAGATCAACATCCTCCTGCTGGGGCTGATGACGGCGGACCTGCTGTCCGGCAGCCCGCGCTGGCGGAACGGCGTTCCCGGCAGCGGCTTCCTGGTGGGCGTGGCGGCCGGCATCAAGCTGACGCCCCTGGTCTTCGGACTGTATTTCCTGATGCGGAAGGACTGGCGCGGACTGCTGAACATGGGCGCCGGCTTTGCCTTCACGGTGCTGCTCGGCTGGGTTCTCCGGCCGGCCGAATCCCTCAGCTTCTGGCTGGAGATTCTTCCCGACACGTCCCGGATCGGCGGCGCCGGCTACGTGGACAACCTGTCCATCAAGGGCGCCCTGCTCCACTTCGGCGTTCCGGCGGACGTTGTGAACGTGCCGTGGATACTTCTGAGCCTGCTCGTGGCGGGCCTGGGCGCGGCCGTCATCCGGATCGCCAGCAGCCAGGGTGCCAGGGTGGCGGCCATTTCGGCCACGGCCCTCACCATGCTCCTGGTCAGCCCGGTCTCGTGGTCGCACCACTGGGTCTGGATGGCGGCGGTGCTTCCGGCGTTCGCCTGGACGCTGCGCGAGACTCCCCAGCGGCACCGGCTCTCACGTTGGCTGATGGGCGGCGTCCTGGGCGTGTCCACAGCCGTGTTCCTGTTCTCGCCGAAGACCATCGGCACCGCCCTGGGCGCCGAAAACCTTGACCTGCAGACGCCGGTGCCCTGGATCATGGCGTCCAGCGCCGGGGTTTTCTGCGCGGTGGCCATCACGGTGTGCTGGCTCGTGGTTCTCCGCCGCGATGCCGTGGCGGAGCTGGCGGAATGAGCACCGCACTCGTCACCGGCGTCGGACGCCTCGCCGGCATCGGCGCCGGGATCGCCCGGCAGCTGGCCGCCGACGGCTGGGACCTGGTGCTGACCTACTGGCAGGACTACGACGCCCGCATGCCCTGGGGAATCCAGCCGGACGACGTCGTCCGGCTCACCGCGGAACTGGAGGCGACCGGCTCCAGGGTGGTGGCGCTGCCCGCCAACTTTCAGGACCCGGAGGCCGTGGACCGGCTGATGGCGGAGGTCGCCGCGCAGGCGGGAACCCTCCACGGGATGGTGCTCAGCCACGCCGAATCCGTCGATTCGGGCATCATGGACACCACCCTCGAAAGCTTCGAACGGCACTTCGCCGTGAACACCCGGGCCAGCTGGCAGCTGATCCGCGCCTTCGCGCAGCAGGCAACCGACGACGGCGGCGCGATCGTCGCGCTGACCAGTGACCACACAGCATTCAACCTGCCGTACGGTGCGTCCAAGGGTGCGCTGGACCGTATTGTGATCGCCGCAGCGCGTGAGCTCGGACCGCTGGGCATCAGCGCCAATGTGCTCAATCCCGGGCCCGTGGATACCGGCTGGATGGATGCACCGCTTCGTGAGGAGCTCGCCCGGCGGCAGCCCGGGGGGCGGCTGGGCACTCCGGCCGATGTGGCGGGAACCGTGGCATTCCTGCTGTCCCCGGCAGGCCGCTGGGTGTCCGGGCAGCTTATTAAGTCCGACGGCGGGTTTTCGGCCTAACGCTTTCGGGCACCTTTGAGGCGGGCGGGATCCCGGCCCTGGGAACTTGGCCACCATGGGCACCTGCCCGCCTAGACATGGAAATTTGCCCGCTAGAACGGAGTAGTGCCGCGCATCCGGCGCGGGCGGCCGTCCGGGTCCACCACCAGGCGGTTTGCCGCGCCCGCCCAGAGACGCTGAAGGGGCGGCACGGGCTCCGGAGTGTGGTTGCGCACGTGTCCCTTGGGGCGGGGCGCGCTGCGGCCGGTTGCGTGCCAGTGGTCGAGGGCATCGGCGGTGGCGTTCCAGAGTTTCAGCCCTGCCTCCGGGGCATGGAGCTGGGGGTCATCCTCATCCAGGCCCAGGTGTTCGGCCCAGAGCTGGAGCCGCAGCCCGTAGGCCAACGGCCGGGAAGAGCCGGCGGCCGTGTCTGCCCCCTGCCCGGTGTCTGTGCTGGTGTCCGTGCTGGTTTCTGAACCGGTGTCCGTACCGGGTGGTTCCCACTGGCTCGCACTGGTGTCGATCACAGCGCAGGTGAGCTCGCTGTCAGTGGTCCAGGACCTGCGGTTGAAGTTGTCCGAGCCGCAGGTAAACCAGACGTCGTCGATGATGCAGATCTTGGCATGGACATAGATCGGAGTCCCGGCGCGGTTTTCCAGGTCAAATACGCCCACCCTGTCGGGCGCAACCCGGCGTATCCTGCTGATGGCACGCATCTGCCCCACCCGCTTGGGCGGCCCTCCGAGAATGCCGTCAGAGTCCGGGTAGCGCGGCACGACGGCGATCACGTTCAACTCGGGGTTCTGTTCGAGGGCGGTTGCGATTCCGGCTGCGACCTCCTCAGACCACAGGTACTGGTCCTCGATGTAGATCAGCGAGCGCGCCTGGGCGAAGGCCTTCGTGTAGGCACGGGCGATGCTCCGCTCACCGTCAGGTGCGAACGGGAACGGCGGATGCTTCATGCCGTAGGTGCGGAGCAGCTGTACGGCATGAGGACCCGCAGCTGGCGGGGGCGGCGCAGTCTCCGGCAGCGGTTCGGGGTGCCGGGGCATATCCGCCAGGCGTTGCAGCAGCATCCGGTACGGGGTGCGGCGGTCCAGGGGATGGGGGTCATTCCACCGTTCAGCGAACAGTTCCAGCACATCCGCCACAACGGGGCCACGCAGCTCGAGGGCGGCATCGTGCCACGGTGGCCTTTTTCCATACCGGGAATCCATGACCACCGCCTGCGGGTCCCCTTCGTGATCGGCATCGTCCCGGCGGCTGTGGGAAAGGTCGATTCCGCCCACGAACGCCACGTCCAGCGAGGGGTCGTTCCGCCGGCGGATGACCACCAGTTTCTGGTGGTGGCAGCCGAAGAGCCGCACCCGCTGGTCCAGCAGCACCTCCCCGCCGGCGTCGTTGATCCGGCGGCTGAGGAGCTCATTGGACCGCCAGCTCATCGGGGCCGACACGCGCTCGCCGTGGGACCGCCAAATCAGGCCGCGTACCTCCACTCCCGCCCGGGCCAACCGCGCCAGCAGCTCACCGATCGTCGGTCCATCCGCCGTCAGCCGCTCGTCGGAATCGCCACGCCAGTCGGTGAACCACACACGGTCTCCCGGATTCAGGGCCGACAGCTCCTCCAGCAGCCGGGCGAAGTAGGTGGCCCCGTGAACGAGCGGCCGCACGAGGTTGCCCTCCGACCAGGACGGCGATTCGGCACCGCCCGCGTGCACGTCGGTGGCTGCGTTCCCGCGCTCTTCGCCACTCAGGAACCAGGCGCCGGCACTGCTGTCCGCTCGATCGTCCCCGGTCCTTCCAGGGGCCAGGAGATCGTCAGCGTCAGCCATGTGCCCAGTATGCTCCAGGCCATGCGGCCGGCGCGAGAGCTAAACGTCGCAGGTCAGCGGAACGCCTGCAGGCCGGTGATGTGCTGGCCGAGGATCAGGGTGTGCACCTCGTCCGTCCCTTCGTAGGTGCGCACGGACTCGAGGTTGGCAGCGTGCCGCAGGGGAGAGTAGTCGAGCGTGATGCCGTTGCCGCCCAGGATGGTCCGGGCTTCCCGCGCCACCTTGATGGCCTCGCGGACGTTGTTCAGCTTGGCAAGCGAGATCTGCTCCGGCCGAAGCCGGCCGGAGTCCTTGAGCCGGCCCAGGTGCAGGGCGAGCATGGTGCCCTTCTGGACCTCGAGCAGCATGTTGACGAGCTTCTCCTGTGTCAGCTGGTACCCGGCCAGCGGCTTGCCGAACTGCAGGCGGTCCATCGAATACCGCAGCGCGGCCTCATAGGAGTCACGGGCCGCGCCCATGGCGCCCCAGGCGATGCCGTACCGCGCCTCATTGAGGCAGCTGAAGGGGCCGCTCAGTCCCCGGGCACCCGGCAGCAGTGCCTCCGGACCCAGCCGGACGCCGTCGAACGTCACATCGCACTGGATGGAGGCGCGCATGGACAGTTTCCGCCCGATCGGGGTGGCGGTGATGCCCGCCGTGCCGGCGGGCACGAGGAAGCCGCGGACGCCGTCTTCGGTCCTTGCCCAGACCACCATCACGTCGGCCACGGAGGCGAGCCCGATCCAGCGCTTAGCGCCGTCCAGGATCCAGCCGGCGTCCTCTCCGCTGCCGTCCCGCCGCGCTGTGGTGGTCATCGACGATGGGTCCGAGCCCGCCGTCGGCTCGGTCAGCGCGAAGCAGCCGATCACCTCGCCGGCGGCCATCCGGGGGAGCCACTCCTCCTTCTGGTCCTCCGAGCCCCACTTGTGGATGGCACTCATCGCCAGTGACCCCTGGACGGAGACGAACGTGCGGATTCCGGAATCGCCGGCCTCCAGCTCCATGGCGGCCAGGCCATATTCGACGGCGGACCGGCCGGGGCAGCCGTAGCCCTCCAGGTGCATGCCGAGGACGCCGAGCTCGCCCAGCTGCGCGGGCAGGTGCAGGGGGAAGACGCCCTCTTCGTACCATTCGGCGATGTCTGGGCGGATCTGCTGGTCGGTGAAGTCACGGATCCGCTGCCGCAGGGCCAGCTCATCGGGGGTCAGCAGGGAATCCAGGGCCAGGACATCCGAAGGGTCCTGGAGACCGTACTCGGCCGAAGCTTCCACAGGATCAAAGGCGTCATTGCTCATTGCAGCATCCTATGTGTCCCACGCCGCCGTACATCGGGTTACCCGCCCGGGGA
This sequence comes from Arthrobacter globiformis, assembly GCF_046536215.2. Classification (GTDB taxonomy): domain Bacteria; phylum Actinomycetota; class Actinomycetes; order Actinomycetales; family Micrococcaceae; genus Arthrobacter; species Arthrobacter globiformis_E. The sequence goes on from NZ_CM143421.1 coordinate 4,447,598, forward strand.
AACCCGCGTCCCGGCCACGAAGTACTCCCGGGTCGACGGCAGGAACCGGCAGACTGCCGCCAGCACCACGCCCAGGGCCAGGAGCACCACGCCGCTGACAAAGGCCCCGCCGACGCCGAGGATCTGCGTGTTCCCGTAGGCCGGGTCCCACATCTGCGCGGCTGAGATAAAGAACGCTGCGGTCAGCAGCAGCGCCCCGAGCAGCGGGAGGATTCCGCGGAACCACAGGCTGCGGGCTGATTCGCGCAGGGTACCCCGGAAGTACCAGGCGCAGGCAAAGCCGGTGAGGGCGTAGTAGAAGGCGATGAACAGGCTGATGGAGCTGATGGAATCGGACAGCAGGTTCTCGCTGAGGAAGCTCATGGCCACGTAGTACACGATGGCCGCCGCGCCCATCACCTGGGTGGAGAACCCCGGGGTCTGGTTCCGCTCGTGGACCTCTCCGAACTTCGGCGGCAGGGCCCGGTGCACGCCCATGGACAGGGTGCCGCGGGCGGTGGGCAGAATGGTCGTCTGGGTGGAGGACAGTACGGATGCCAGCACCGCCACCACGATCAGCCAGCCCCACTGACCCAGCACCACGTCCTTCATTGCCAGGAACACGTCGTCCTGGTTGTCGGCGTTGGCCAGACCGATTCCCTCCGTCCCCACGGACGCGTACATCATCACCAGCAGCGCCACCGAGACGTAGATGGCCACCAGCACGAACGCCGAGATCACGGCCCCGCGGCCAGGGGTGGTAGCCGGGTTCTCCGTCTCCTCGTTTACGGCCAGGCAGGTGTCCCAGCCCCAGTAGATGAACAGGGCCAGGAGGATGCCGTGCACCACCGCGCCGGGATCGGCGAACGCCACGGCCGGGTTGAACCACTCGACGTCGAACGGCTGGCCCGCCGGCGGCTCTCCCGTCAGGCCCGCGATCCTGGCAATGATCGCCACGGCGAAAATGCCGAGCGAGATGTACTGGATGTACGTCAGGGTCCGCTGGACGTGCTCGCCCAGCCGGATCCCGCGGTAGTTCACGAGGGTCATGAAGGCGATGAAAACGACGCCGGTGGCGGTCACCACCGGCTTGTTCCCCGCCAGGGACCCGTCGCCGATGAGGAGCCAGAGGTACTGGCCAGCCACCTGGGCCAGATTGGCCAGGACCACGACGCCGGCCAAGGCCACGCCCCAGCCGCCCAGCCATCCCGCCCACGGGCCGAAAGCCCGGCGGGCCCAGATGAACGTGGTGCCGCAGTCCGGCATCGCACTGTTGAGCTCGCGGAAGGCGTAGGCGATGAACAGGACGGGAATGAAGCCCAGGACCAGGATCAGCGGGGTGTAGTCGCCGTTGACGGCCACGATCAGGCCCAGCGTCGCGGCCAGCGAGTACACCGGCGCTGTGGAGGCCAGGCCCAGCATCACGGAGTCGCCGAGGTCAAGGATCCCGGCGCGGAGCCCCTTGCCGGGGACGGCACCGCCGGGGTGGCCCCCGGCGCCGCCGCCCGCCGTCGTCGTTCCTGTTCTCATAGCGCTATACCTGCCTTGTTCGCGGTGGCCTGTGCCGCCTGGACGCTCAGCGGCGCCGGCGCGTCAATGGTGTTCGGGACGAAGCGGCAGAAGTAGTCGGTGACGGGCCCGTCGGACTCGCGGATGCCGCAGCCCACCGATTCGCCGTCCACCACCCACAGGCCCAGGACCGGATGGTTGCCGTCGAAGTCGGGGAGCGAATGGTACTGCTGGTAGCACCAGCCCTCGCGGCCGTATCCGCCCGGCTTCTCCAGGCTGATGCCCTCCGCATGGATCCTGATGTTGTCGCCCTCGCGGCCATGCAGCGGCTTGGCCACCCACTCCCGGAGCGGACCCGGATCGTTGAGGTAGGCGGGCAGCAGGTTCGGATGGTCCGGGTAGAGGTGCCACAGGGCGGCCAGGAGCGCCTTGTTGGAGAGCAGCATTTTCCAGGCCGGCTCCACCCAGCGGGGATTGTGCGAGCGCTGCAGCAGGCGGTGGCCGAACGGCTCCTTCATCATCAGCTCCCAGGGATAGAGCTTGAAGATGGTGCTGATCATGAAGTTGTCCATGTCCACGAAGCGGTTCAGGTTCGGGTCCCAGCCGATGTCCGACATGTTGATCCCGATGGTGGTCCATCCGGCCTGGCTGGCGACGTCCCGCATGTAGGCCGCCGTCATCCAGTCCTCACCCGACTCCTCGGCCTCGGAGTGGGCCACGTGCAGCGTGCTCATGCCCGTGCGGTACTGCAGCTTCTTCCACTGCCGGATGAGGGCCTCGTGGATGCCGTTCCACTGGTCCTTCTCCGGGAAGACGTCCTGCAGCCAGAACCACTGGGCCACGGCCGCCTCGATCAGGCCGGTGGGCGTGTCCGCGTTGTACTCGAGCATCTTGGCGGCGCCGCCCTGGCCGTCATAGATGAAGTCGAAGCGGCCGTAGATGTCCTGGTCCCCGGCCTGCAGCGATTCGGCGGCCAGTTCCAGCGCCTGCGGCCCGATGCCGATGGGTCCCATGGCGCCGGTGGCCAGGAACTTCGCGGCCTCCAGGCACATCCTGTGCATGTCCTCGGCGGTGACCTCCAGCGCCTCCACCTCGTCCATGGTGAATTCGTAGTAGGCCGACTCGTTCCAGTACTCGATCTTCTTTCCCCCGGGCAGGGTGGTGGTCGAGAACACCAGGCCCTGCTCCTCGATCTTCTGCTTCCAGTCGGGCCGGGTCTCCGAGAACAACCGTTTCATGCCTAGCCTCCCGTGCTTCCGCCCTTGGAGCTGCTGCCGAAGCCGCCCCTGCTGACCGTGCCGCCCTTGGAGCTGTAGCCCGTGGACGTCTTGGCCCCCTGCGGCACCGTCCGGGTGAAGTTCGGATAGGCCGTCCTGTTCTGGCCGATGCCCGGAACACTGGCCCCGCGGGCGTAGAAGTACCAGGCATACAGGGCACCGCCGCGGCCGGCCGAGCTGTTGCACTGGGTGTCTTCTACGCGTTCACCCGTCTCTTCGTTGAAGCACACCTGGGCGTAGTCCGGGTCCTGCTCGTTGCTGGCCACGATCGCGGTGATGGTGCCCGCCAGAAGGGCCGTGACGCCGAGGCCCACCACTACCGTGCGGCGCTGCGACCGCTTCTTCCGCGCTGCCGCATCGCGCTCGCGGTCACGGGCGAAGGGGTCGAAGACGGGGCTGGGCTGGGGGAAGCCGGTTTGGTTCTGGGTGCCTACCGGCGGGGTGGCCGCGCCCGGGATTCCGTTGCCCGGTTTCCCCTTGCCTCGTCTTCCGGTGCCCGACTGTCCGGGACCTTCCCGTCCCGGGCTTTCCTGTCCGGGGCTTTCCTGTCCGGGGCTTTCCTGTCCAGGCGTTCCGGGAATCAGCAGCTCGGGGTGAAGCTCTGGCTTGGGCACCTGCCAGGGCGGCGGCTTGGCCGGACCGCGGGAGGCGTCGTCACCGGACCTGCCGCCGGTTCCGCCGGCCACGCCGTCGTTCCGGGCCCCGTCAGCGTCCTTGCTCGGGTCCTTCTCCGGGTCCATGGTTCCCCCTGCTGCTCCATGCTCTTTGGCTGCGGTGCTGTTGGCGGTGCTGTTGGTGGCCGGACCGCGTGGCTGCGGCCGGCGGTACGGCTGTCCGGTCCAGCCGGTAAATACTGCAGCAAGCCTAGTGGCTGGAGGGTGCTGCGGTGAACAAATTTCCACGCCCAGCCGTCCCGCCGGAAACTTCAAAAGCGCTGGTCAGGCCGAGAACCTAGACTGGTGCCATGCACACAGCCACTGTTCTCGCCGTTTGCCGGGTCCATCAGCTCCTTCCGGATGAGGGAAGCGTGGGCGTCACCGCGATCGACAAACGCCCGGTGGACGGGCCGGTGAAGGTGCACAAGCTCGGTTTGCACGGTGACGTCCAGGCCAGCCGTATCCATCACGGGGGAGAGGACCAGGCGCTCTACGCCTATTCCCAGGCCGACGCCGACTACTGGATCGGGGAACTGCAGCGCGAACTGCCGCCGGGGATCTTCGGCGAGAACCTGCGCGTTGCCGGGATCGAAACCACGGGCGCGGTCATCGGCGAACGCTGGCGGATCGGGCTGGATGTTGAAGTCGAGGTCACCTCGCCGCGTGTTCCGTGTGCGACGTTCCAGCGGCGCATGGACGAGACCCAGTGGGTCAAGCGCTTCACAGAGGCCGGAAGGGTGGGCGCGTATCTGCGCGTTATCAAGACGGGCTCCGTGCAGGCCGGCGACCACATCCACCGCCTCTTCGTGCCGAAGCATGGAGTGACGATCGGCCGCTGGTTCAGCGAGCCCGACGTCGACGCCATCGAGGCCCTGCGCGACGCCGAGGCCGACGGTGAAATCAGGCTGCAGGCCGAGTACCACGAGCGGTTCGAGAAGATGCTCCGCCGGGTCGGCGGCTAGGACTCCGAAGCTAGGACTTCGCCTCCTCGCCGCATTTCTGCACCACTTTCGGCGGCCCGCCGTGGGTGCGTCCCCGGGACGGCGCGGCCGCAGGACTTCCGGGCCGCTGAACCGGTGCAGAAATGCCGCGTGTGCGCAAGCTCACCGCCCCCGCCGGGCCCCCGGTTCGTCGGCATGCGGTGTCATGCCCTACACTTGAAACATCCCCCACTCCGGAAATCCCTTATTCCTGCCCAATTTTTGAGGCAGGACTGGCAAGTGTTGGGGCCCGCAAATGTGATGCGGGCAGTTTCATAGGGAGAGCCGGCTGAAGAAAACGCTGTACAGACTGCTGGGATAGCAGCCAAGAGATGCAGTGCGAAGTCCTGCCATGGGATCGCGAAAGCGCCGGACTTCGACGTGACCGGCCGGTCAATGAATGCCCGGCGCCCACGGCACATGTACTGCGGCTCCGCTCACCTCGGGTTGTGCCGCCTGGCCCCCTATGGATGAGGAACATTTCCCTATGCCCGAAAATCACGACGACGCCACCGAGACGGCGACCGCCGAAACCGCCAACATCGAATTCACCGAGGCTGCCGTCCCCGCAGCCGAGCCCGCCGAGGCGGCAGCACCCGCTGCAGCCGAGCCGGAAGAAGAAGGCGTCCGCTTCACCGACCTGGGCCTCGACGGCCGGGTCCTCGCCGCCCTGCAGGACGTCGGCTACGAAAAGCCCTCGCCCATCCAGGCAGCCACCATTCCGCTGCTGCTCGAAGGCCGCGACGTAGTAGGCCTGGCCCAGACCGGTACCGGTAAGACTGCAGCATTCGCAGTACCGGCACTGTCCCGGCTGGCCGAGCTCCACGATCTCAACGGCCCGTCCCGCAAGACGCAGGCCCTGGTTCTCGCCCCGACCCGCGAGCTGGCGCTCCAGGTTGCCGAGGCCTTCACCTCCTACGCCAAGCACATGGAGGACTTCACTGTCCTCCCCGTCTACGGCGGCTCCGCCTACGGCCCCCAGCTGGCCGGTCTGCGCCGCGGTGCCCAGGTTGTTGTGGGCACCCCGGGCCGCGTGATCGACCACATCGCCAAGGGCTCCCTGGACCTCTCCGAACTGCAGTACCTCGTGCTGGACGAGGCCGACGAAATGCTGCGCATGGGCTTCGCGGAAGACGTCGAGCAGATCTTCCAGCAGACCCCGGAATCCCGCCAGGTGGCGCTCTTCTCCGCCACCATGCCGGGCCAGATCCGCCGGATGTCCAAGCAGTACCTGAACAACCCCGCCGAGATCTCCGTGAAGTCCAAGACCTCCACGGGCACCAACATCCGCCAGCGGTACCTGCAGGTCATGGGCCCGCACAAGCTCGACGCGATGACCCGCATCCTCGAGGTTGAAGAGTTCGACGGCGTCATCGCCTTCGTGCGCACCAAGATGGCCACCGAGGACCTCGCCGACAAGTTGAAGTCCCGCGGCTTCCAGGCTGCCGCCATCAACGGCGACATCCCGCAGCAGCAGCGTGAACGCACTGTTGACGCGCTGAAGGAAGGCCGGATCGACATTCTGGTCGCAACCGACGTCGCCGCCCGCGGCCTCGACGTCGAGCGCATCAGCCACGTGGTCAACTACGACATCCCGCATGACACCGAGTCCTACGTGCACCGCATCGGCCGCACCGGCCGTGCAGGCCGCGCCGGCGACGCCATCCTGTTCATGACGCCGCGGGAGAAGTACCTGCTGCGCGCCATCGAGAAGGCAACCCGCCAGTCGGTGGAGCAGATGCACCTGCCCACCGCCGAGACGGTCAACTCGCTGCGCCTGGGCAAGTTCGCCGAGCGGATCACCGAGACCCTGGAGTCCGAGGACGTGGCCATGTTCCGCGACCTCATCGCCTCCTACGAGGAAGAGCACAAGGTGCCGGCGGCAGAAATCGCCGCGGCACTGGCAGTCATGGCCCAGGGCGGCCAGCCGCTCCTCGTCAAGGAACTGCCGGCTGCTCCTGAATTCCAGAAGCGCGAGCGCGGCAAGGACGGCTTCGGTTCCCGTGGCCCGACCCGCCCGCTGACCGAAGGCAACGCGACCTACCGCATCGCCGTCGGACGCCGCCAGCGCGTCATGCCGGGTTCCATCGTGGGCGCCATCGCCAACGAAGGCGGCATCTCGTCGTCGCAGATCGGCGGCATCGACATCCGCTCGGACCACTCGCTGGTGGAGCTGCCGGCTGACCTCAGCCAGGACCAGCTGCGCGCCCTGTCCCGCACGCGGATCGGCGGCGAGCTGATCCACCTCGAACTGGACACCGGACGCCGCCCGGGTGACCGCGGTGACCGCGGTGACCGTGGCGACCGCGGTGGCTACCAGGGCGGCCGTGGCGGCAACTTCAAGGGCAGCGGCGGCTTCAAGAAGGAGTTCCGCAAGAACGACGGCGAGCGTTCCTCCGCTGACCGCGGAGGCCGTGCGTACAGCGACCGTGCGGAGCGCGGCGTCGGCTCGGGCGACCGCGGCCAGTCGAGCGACTCCCGCTTCGGCGGCCACGGCAACGGCGCACGCAAGCCGCGCCACGGCAGCGAGGGCGGCCACCGCGACTTCAACCGCAAGGGCAAGTGGTAACCACCCCTCGCGGCAATTCGCACCACGAATGACGCAGCGGTGAATTCCGCATCCGAATAGCAACAGGCCGGCCGATCAGCCGGCCTGTTGCTGTTTAAAGCTGTCCCATTAAAGCCGGGACCTCGGCCCGGATGTACGCTTCGTCACATCTGTGTCCCGAAAGGCCCGGGAAGGGCTTCCAAGCAGGGCCAAAAGGCCGCTCCAGGCCCGGATTTCCGGGCTTTTTCGGCCCAAGGAACCCCATTCCGCCGCCGATTTGTTGAGTGCGAAATCTTCCGGTAGAGTATTTACTCGTTGCCCCCCTAGCTCAGTGGTAGAGCGCGTTCTTGGTAAGAACGAGGTCACCGGATCGATTCCGGTGGGGGGCTCGGAATGAGGGCCTGTGTCAAGGCGGTCTTGACCGGCTTGACACAGGTTTTTCTCATTCGTGGCGGTGTAGCTCAGTTGGTTAGAGCGCACGACTCATAATCGTGAGGTCGGGAGATCGAGCCTCCCCACCGCTACAGAATCTGCAGGCCAGAGGCATTCAGCCCCTGGCCTGCTTTTGTTTGTGCCAATGTATTTGGCCAGTGGCACCCAGCCCAGTGACGGCCAAGCCGTCGTGGGGCACTTTGGGGGAGTCGGCGTCGTAAATAACGACGGCGGCCGGCGCGTCCCGTGTCAAAGATGCCCCATCTTTGGACTGCTTCCGTCGCGGACGGGTTCCGCGGTCCGGGGGCCTAGGCCCGGGTGACGCTGATGCGCACGTTCGGGCAGGCGTCCGAGTACCGGATCAGGGCCGCCTTCTCGGCGCTGTCCACCTTCAGGCCCCAGCGGATCTTCACCGCGATCCAGTTGCCGATGTACTCGCACCGGTTCGCCGGCGGCATCCACGCTTCCGGGCCCTTGGCCTGCTTGGCGGAGTTCAGCGCCGCCGTCTGCGCGTTCAGGGAGCGTGGATCGCCGAGGTCGTTGTAGAACGCCACCCGCCGCGCCTGCGACCAATAACGGGCACCGGAGCCCCAGGCCTCGTGGACGGGGACGGTGTGGTCGATCTCCACGGCCGACGCCAGCGTGTATGTCCGGTTGTCCCACCGGGTGACCCAGCGTCCGGTACGCACGTTGCAGTGCCGGGCAGTGGTGAACGTCGCCGCGGCCTTTGCCTCCTGGAGCAGGACCTCGGCCCGCGTGTTCTGGCAGTCCCGGTTGGTATCCAGCCAGTTGCCGAAGTAGCGGGTCCGGTCGTAGCCCGCGTTGTTCTCCGCGGCCACCGCGAGTGAACGTGCGGCGGTGCGCAGCGGCGCCGAATAGTAGCTGGCGGCCCCGGCGGGCACTGCAAGCCCGGTAAGCAGCAGGCCGCCCGCCACGGCGGCAGCGGACAGCGAACGGACCCAGGGGCCGGACGTGACGGCCGCAGCGAAGGCAGCCACCCGGCGTCGTCCCTGTGTGACCCTGCCCGCCTGCTTGACCTGGACTGCCTGCTTGGACGGCCCGGCGTGCGGGCCTGTGTGATTGAACGTGCCTAGCGGCATCCTTCCCCCATCATTCCTGAAACGGTACGAATTGCTTGATGCGTCAACCAGCATGTCAGTCGGCATAGGGGAGAACCGGAACCTTGATGAGGTCTTGATGCAATCCTGTGGGAACGCTGCGGATGCCCCGAAACCGGCGCAACCGTTGCCATCCGGGCGGCTTGAACCTAGGGTCGGACTGCACAGGCAAGGCACACAGGCAGGCGGACAACAGGAGCCGGCATGGCCAGACTGATCTACCTGGGACTCATGTCCCTTGACGGTTACATCGCGGACCGGGACGGCAACTTCGACTGGGCCGAGCCGGACGCCGAAGTGCATTCCTTCGTCAACGAGCTGATGCGGCCGGCGGGAACGCACCTGCTGGGACGCCGGATGTACGAGGTGATGGCAGTCTGGGACCATCCGGAGGACTTCGGCGAGATACCCGGCTACATCCAGGACTTCGCGGACCTCTGGAAGGCAGCGGACAAGGTGGTCTTCTCCCGCTCACTGCAGGACGTGACCACCGCCCGGACCCGGATCGAGCGGGAATTCAGCGCGGACGCCGTCGGGCGGCTCAAGGCCGGTGCCAGCCGGGATCTGGCGATCGGCGGCGCGGAAATCGCCGGGGAGGCCATCCGGGCGGGCCTGGTGGACGAGTTCCAGATGTTCCTCTCGCCCGTGGCGGTGGGTGGCGGCAAGACCTTCCTCCCGGCCGACGTCCGGCTGCGGCTGGAGCTGCTCGAGGTGCGACGGTTCGGCAACGGCACGGTTTTCCTCCGCTACGCCAACCGGACGGAATGACCCGACGGAATGACCCGACGGCGGCGCCGGCCTGCGGCGGGCGCAGCGCCTGCGACACAATGGGGGCATGACCCGTATCGCAATCATCGGCGGCCACGGCAAGGTGGCCCTGCAACTGTCCGCCCTCCTCACGGAACAGGGCCACAGCGTCACGTCCTTCATCCGCAACCCGGACCATGCGGCGGACGTCGCCGCCACCGGTGCATCGCCGTCGGTCCTTGACGTTGAAAACTCGACGACGGCGGAGATCGCCGCCGGGCTCCGGAACCACGACGCCGTGGTCTGGTCAGCAGGTGCCGGGGGAGGGAACCCCGCCCGCACGTATGCGGTGGACCGGGATGCCGCGATCCGTTCCATGGACGCGGCCGCGGAGGCCGGCGTCGGGCGTTATGTGATGGTGTCCTACTTTGGTGCCGGGCCGGACCACGGGGTTCCCGAAGGGCACAGCTTCCGCGCCTATGCCGAAGCCAAGGCCGCCGCCGACGAATACCTCCGCGGCACCCAGCTCGAATGGACCGTCCTGGGTCCCGGGACGCTGACCGCGGGTCCGGGGAACGGGCTTATCGACGTGAATCCCGAAGATGCCAGCACCGGCACGCAGACCTCGCGCGCCAACGTGGCGATCGTCGCCGCGGCCGTGCTGGACCTGCCGGGAACCGCCGGCCGGACCATCGAATTCCGCGACGGCACCCAGCCGGTGGCCGCCGCGCTGGCCGCCCTGCAGTAGCCCAAACAGGCGCGAACGTACACTTGGGGCCCCCAAATCCCGATGGTTTTGGGGCCCCAAGTGTACGTTCGCGCTTGAACCCGGGGGCGGGTCAGGCCGGGACGTTGAGTTCCAGGTCCAGGGTGTTCGTCTCCACGTAGTCCAGGGCCCGGCGGACGGCGCCCACGGTGACGATCGAATCGCCCAGCGGCGAGACCGCCACCCGCGGCGGCGTAGCTGTGAATTCCGGCAGCCGGGCAGCAATGGGGCCGAGCAGGACCCCCGCGGAGTTGGCCACCGCCCCGCCGATCACCACGAGCTCGGGGTTGATCATGGTGGCCACCGAGCCGATCACCCGGGCCATCCTGTCGGCCAGCCGGTCGAGGATCTTCAGCGCCTCCGCATCACCCGCGGCGGCAGCGGCAAAGACGTGCTCCGCCTCGGCCCCCGTGGCTGCGTGGTCGCGGAGGGACGTCTTCGCGGTGCCCGCCAGCGCCTCCGCCGCCCAGACCCGCGCCAGCGACGCGATGCCGTAGGTGTCGCCCACGCCCTCCACCAGGTCCAGGTACGCGAGCTCGCCCGCGCCGCCCCCGCTGCCGTGCAGTAGACGGCCGTCCTCGATGACGCCGGAACCGAACCGCTCACTCGCCAGGATCACGACGACGTCGTCCACACCTTCTGCCGCGCCCCGCCACCGGTCGCCGAGGGCGGCGAGGTTGGCGTCGTTCTCCAGCAGCACGGTCCATCCGCGCAGCTCATTCAGCGCGGACTTGAGTCCGACGTCGAACAGCCCCCAGAAGTGCTGGGCGGCCAGGATGTTGCCGTTCCGGTCCACCGGTGCGGCGATGCCGGCGCACACGGCCAGCACCGAGTCGGGGGAGGCCCCCACGCTATGCAGCGCCATGGTGGCGGCCCGGTCAATAACCCCCACCCGTTCCTCCGCGGACATGTCCTCAATCTCGAACGGCTGGCTGGACCGTCCCAGCGCCTTGCCGCGAAGATCGGACACCACCACCGTCGCCTTCGAGAAGCCCACGTCCATTCCCAGGACGTAGCCTGCGCGCTCGTTGAGTTCGAACCGCCGGGCGGGGCGTCCCTTCTGGTAACCGCCAAAGGCGCGCTGGTTCTCCAGCTCGGTGATCCATCCGCGCTGCATGAGGTCCTCGCACACGGAGATGGCCGTGGCACGGGTCAGGCCGGTGGCCTGGATGACCTCGGTAACCGTTACCGCCCCCGAGGCGCGCATGAAATCCAGGACAGCTCCGGCGCTCACCCGGCGCAGCAGTTGGGGTGTGGCCGCCGTCATCTCGGACATGGTGTTGACCTCCTTGTGCTCTGCCCCACATAATACTTGAGGAACTAAATTTAGATTCAAAATAAACTAGCCACGTGGGCCGGACGGCCGCCGGCCACGGGACTCCTTCCAGCTTTTTCCTCAGCCCTTTTGCAAAGGAGCAACTGTGAACAGCCCTTCGAAGCACCAACTCCGGAATCCAAAACCCCTCGCCACCAGCCAGCACGCCGCCCCGGCCTCCGCCCTGTGAACGCCACTCCGCTCAGCCGCCGAGCGCTGTTCAAAGCCGCCGGGCTCGCCGGCGCGGCAGCCGTCCTCCCGCTGGCAGGCTGCGCTTCCGTCCCCAGCAGCCAGCACGGCGTCACCACCCTGCGCTTCATGCAGAACAAGCCCGAAGTAGTGGCCTACTTCAACCAGGTCATCAAGGACTTCGAGGCACTCAACCCGGACATCCGCGTCATCCAGGATTTCAACGAGGGCAACTTCGTTCCCGGCCTGGTCCGCAACGATCCGCCCGACGTCGTGACCCGCGGCTTCGCGCAGGCCACCGCCGACTTCGTCCGCAAGGGCGTGTTCGCGGACCTTTCAGACCATCCAGCCGCAGCCACTATCGACCCCAAGGTCCAGGACCTGGTCAGCTCGTGGGGACAGTACAACGGGCACGAGACCAGCGCCCTCCCGTTCTCCCTGGCAGCCGCCGGAGTCATCTACAACCGCGATATCTTCGAAGCGCAGGGCGTGTCCGTCCCCGCCACGTGGGATGAGTTCACCGCCGCCTGCGAGAAGTTCAGGGCCGCCGGCATCACCCCCATCTACGGCACCTTCAAGGACAGCTGGACCCTCGGCCAGGGAATGTTCGACTACCTCGCTGGCGGGTCGCTGGACGTCGCCGACTTCTTCGCGAAGCTCACCGCCAAGGGTGCAGCCATCACCGAAGACGCCAAAGAGTCGTTCACCAACAACTTCGGCCCGGTCCTGCCCAAAATGCTCGAGCTGGCAGCCTTCTCGCAGAAAGGCGCCACGAGCAAGAACTACGCTGACGGCAACGCCGCGTTCGCCAAGGGCCAGGCAGCCATGTACCTGCAGGGCCCGTGGGCGCTGTCCCAACTGGTGGCCGCCAACAAGGACGCCAGGCTCGGCAGCTTCCCGCTGCCCGTCACGAACAACCCGGCCGACACAAAAGCCCGGGTCAATGTGGACATGGCCCTGTCCATCACCCGCAACACGCCCAACATGGCCGCGGCACGCCGGTTCGTCAGCTACCTGCTGGACCCCTCCGTGGTGAACGCCTACAACGAAAAGAACGCGGCGTTCTCGCCGCTCAAGCAGGCCCCCGCCGTCGAGGATCCCCAGATCACCGGCCTCGCCGCCTCGGTGCGGGAGGGGCGGTACTACCAGGGGGCAACCACCTATTTCCCGCCGTCGGTCCCGCTGTACAACTACATCCAGTCCTTCGTGTACGGCAAAAACAGCCAGCAGTTCCTTTCCGCCCTCGACGACGAATGGCGCCGGGTGGCCGAGCGCACCGCGGTCTGACCCGCCCGAATTCAGGAGCCCCCATGACCACAACCTCAGAGACGGCGCCGGCAGCCCCGGCAGCCGCGCCGGCCGTTCCCCCGAAGTCCCCAAAATCGCCGCAGCACACCGTCAGGTCCAAGAACAGGATCGACCCCGCCTACTACTGGATGGTGGTGCCGGTCCTGGCACTGTTCGCCTTCTTCATCACGCTGCCGGCGCTCGTGGGCGTGTTCTTCAGCCTGACGAACTACGCCGGCTACGGCGACTGGAAGTTCATCGGACTGTCCAATTACGTCAACATCTTCAAAGACCCGGCCATCCTGCAGTCCTACATCTTCACGTTCGTGTTCGCCCTGACCACCACCGTGGTGGTCAACGTCGTGGCACTCGCGATCGCCCTCGGCCTGAACGCCAAGATCAAGTGGCGCACCGGCATCCGCACCGTGTTCTTCATTCCCATGGTGCTCTCGGCCCTGGTGGTGTCCTTCGTGTTCAACTACCTGTTCTCCAACACCCTGCCGGTGATCGCGGACAGCCTCGGTGTGACGCCGTTGGCCACGAGCATCCTGGCCAACGAGAACTACGCCTGGCTGGCCATCGTGCTGGTCACGGTGTGGCAGGCGGCCCCCGGCGCCACCATCATCTACCTGGCCGGGCTGCAGAGCGTCCCGTCCGAGGTGTATGAGGCCGCAGACCTCGACGGCGCCGGCAGCTTCCGGCAGTTCCTGAGCCTGACCCTGCCGCTCATCCTCGGATACCTCGTCATCAACGTGATCCTCGGCTTCAAGGGCTTCCTGGGAACGTACGAGATCATCGTGGGCCTCACCGGCGGCGGCCCCGGCATGGCCACCCAGTCCGTGGCCATGCGCATCTTCTCCGGCTTCACCGGCGGGGACTACTCCTACCAGATGGCGAACGCGGTCATCTATTTCCTGATCACCCTGCTGATCTCCGTCATCCAGCTGCGCCTCATCCAGCGCCGGGGGGTTTCACTCTAATGACAGCTTTTCCACTGACCCGCCGCCCTTCCAACAGCGCCGGAACTTCCAACAGTGCAGGCAACCCTTTCCGCCGGAAAAGCCGCTCCGGCAGGGAAGGCTACAAGATCAACTGGTGGCTCACCGCTCTGATGCTGGTGGCGTCCCTGACCGTACTGCTCCCGCTGTACTTCACCGTGGCCATGGCACTGAAGTCCCCGGACCAGATCGGTACGGGTACGGGACTGGAATGGCCCAGCCCGGTGAACTGGGAGAACTTCGGCGCCGCCTACGTGGCAACGAACTTCCCGCGGGCGTTCATGTCGACGGCGTTCGTCACCGTGCTCAGCGTCCTCGGTTCGCTGGCCTGCAGCTCGCTCGTGGCCTATGCCATCGCCAGGAACTGGAACCGGAAATTCTTCCGCGGCTCCTTCGTGTACCTGCTCTCGGCCATGTTCATTCCGTTCCCGGTGATCATCCTGCCCCTGATCAAGCAGACGGCACTCCTCGGCCTGGACAACCCGGGCGGCGTGGTGTTCCTGCACGTGCTGGGCGGCATCTCGTTCAACACGCTGCTCTACATCGCCTTCGTCCGCTCCATTCCGGTGGAGCTGGAGGAATCGGCCCGGCTCGACGGCGCCACCACCTGGCAGGTGTTCCGCAAGATCATCTTCCCGCTGCTGGCCCCCATGAACGCCACCGTGGGCATCTTCGCCTTCCTCGGCTCCTGGAACGACTTCCTGCTCCCGCAGATGATGATCGCCGACCCCGCCCTGCAGACCCTCCCCGTGGTGCAGATGCTCTTCCAGGGGGAGTTCAACACCAACTACAGCCTCGCGTTCGCCTCCTACCTGATGGCCATGGCACCCACCCTGGTGGTTTACATCCTGGCCCAGCGTTGGGTACTGTCCGGAGTCATGCGCGGGGCCGTCAAGTAGACCCATCAAAACCAGTCCAGCAACAACCCCAACCACAAGAAAAGGATCATCCCTTGTCCACCACCGCCACGCTGGCAACCCTTTCCGATTCCGACCGTCTGGCCGATCCGAACTGGTGGCGCCAGGCGTCCGTCTACCAGATCTACCCCCGCAGCTTTTCCGACTCGAACGGCGACGGACTGGGAGACATCAAGGGCATTACGGCGAAGGTCCCGTACCTGAAGACGCTCGGAATCGACGCCGTCTGGCTCAGCCCGTTCTACCCCTCGGCGCTCGCTGACGGCGGCTACGACGTGGACGACTACCGCAACGTGGACCCGAAGCTCGGCACGCTGGAGGACTTCGACGAGATGGCCGCCGCCCTGCACGCCGCCGGCATCAAGCTGATCGCCGACATCGTCCCGAACCACTCCTCGGACCGGCACGAGTGGTTCAAGGAAGCGCTCGCATCCCCGAAGGGTTCCCCGGCCCGGGACCGCTACATCTTCCGGGACGGCAAGGGCCCCAACGGCGAGTTCCCGCCGTCGGACTGGGACTCGGTCTTCGGCGGCCCCGCCTGGGAGCGCATCACCGAACCGGACGGCACCCCCGGCCAGTGGTACATGCACATCTTCGCCAAGGAACAGCCGGACCTGAACTGGGCCAACCGGGAAATCCGCGACGACTTCCTCAAGACCCTGCGCTTCTGGTCGGACCGCGGCGTGGACGGCTTCCGCGTTGACGTGGCGCACGCGCTCACCAAGGACCTCACCGAGCCGCTGCTCTCCAAGCTGGAGCTGAGCGCCGCCAACACCGGCACGGACGGGTTCGACGACGGGTCCCACCCTTTCTGGGACCGCGACGAGGTGCACGAGGTCTACGCCGAGTGGCGCGAGGTCTTCAACGAGTACAACCCGCCGCGCACCGCCGTCGCCGAGGCCTGGGTGCACGCCACCCGCCGTGCCCGCTACGCCAGCCCCGAGGGCCTGGGCCAGGCGTTCAACTTCGACCTCCTGCAGGCCGACTTCGACGCCGAGGAGTTCCACGAGATCATCACCCGCAACCTGGCCGAGGCGGCCGCCACCGGCGCCTCCTCCACCTGGGTGTTCTCCAACCACGACGTCGTCCGGCACGCCACCCGCTACGGCCTGCCCAAGGGCTCCAAGGGCAAGCACGCCAAGGGCCAGGACGGCAAGGCCTGGCTGCTGGCCGGCGGACCCCAGGAGGACCTCGACGTCGAGCTCGGCCAGCGCCGCGCCCGCGCCGCCAGCCTCCTCATGTTCGCGCTGCCCGGCTCCGCGTACCTCTACCAGGGTGAGGAACTGGGCCTGCAGGAAGTGGCGGACATCGCGGAGTCCGAGCGCCAGGACCCGTCGTTCTTCCGCAACAGGGGAGTGGAAGTGGGCCGCGACGGCTGCCGCGTGCCGCTGCCGTGGTCGGTGGAGGGCACGTCCTTCGGTTTCGGCGACGGCGGCGCACACCTGCCCCAGCCGGAGTGGTTCAGCACGTACGCGGTTGAGGCGCAGGACGGCACCCAGGGCTCCACGCTGGAGCTCTACCGCACTGCGCTGAAGCTCCGCCGCGAGCTGCAGGCCGCCGAAGAGCTGGAATGGATTGAAACCGGAAACCCGGATGTCCTGCACTTCAGCCGCCCCGGCGGCTGGCAGTCCGTCACCAACTTCGGGGACACCGCCGTCGAGCTTCCCGCGGGCACCGTACTGGTGAGCAGCGCCTCGCTGGAGGACGGCAAGCTGCCGGCCAACACCACAGCCTGGCTGCGCTGACCGCTGACTACCTGCCGCTGGCGGCCCCTGGTCCGACTGGACCAAGGGCCGCCAGCGGCTCGTTAAACGCCCGGGCCGGCCTCTGTGCGGCGCCCGGAACAAATGAAAGAGTGATGCCATGACTGAACAGACTGCAGCACCCTACGGCCGGCTGCTTTACGGCTGCATGGGCCTGGGCGGGGACTGGTCCACCGAACCCCACGAAATCACCGACGTCGAGGCCGCGGCAGAGGCCATCGATGCGGCGCTGGACATCGGCGTCACGCTCTTTGACCACGCTGACATCTACCGGCACGGAAAGGCCGAGGCCGTCTTTGGCGAGGTCCTGGCCGGCACCAGCGGCCTCCGTGAACGGATCCAGCTACAGACCAAGTGCGGGATCCGGCTGAACGAGCGGGGGCTGGAAACGCACTACGACCTGAGCTCGGACGCCATCATGGAGCGGGTGAACGGCAGCCTCGAGCGGCTGCGCACCGACTACGTGGACATCCTCCTGCTGCACCGCCCGGATCCCCTGATGGACCCCGCGGAGGTGGCGGCCGCCGTCGGGAAGTTGATGGCGGAAGGCAAGGTGCGGGCGCTGGGCGTGTCCAACATGTCCGCAGCGCAGATCGAGTTCCTGCAGGACAGTCTGGAAACACCGGTGGTGGCCAACCAGCTGGAGCTCAGCCTGCTCAAGCGGGACTGGCTGGAGAGCACGGTGCTGGTGAACCATCCCGATGCCCGCAGCTACAGTTTTCCGCACGGAACGCTGGAGTACTGCGCCCGGCAGGGGATCACCCTGCAGGCCTATGGCGCCCTGGCCCGTGGCCACTACACCGGCAACCCGCCCGAGCGGCCCACGCCGGCCGAGAGTGCCACGGCCGCGCTGCTGGCGGAGATGGCCCGGGAGAAGGACACCACCGTGGAAGCGGTGCTGCTGGGGTGGCTGATGAAGCACCCGGCAGGGATCGCGCCGGTCATCGGTTCGGCCAACCCGGACCGGATCCGTGCCTGCGCCGGGGCAGCCCGCGCCGCTGAGACCATGACCCGGGCCGAGTGGTACCGGCTGTGGGTCACGGCCCGGGGGAGCAACATCCCTTAAACCCAAGTAGGTCGCAGCTGAGGGGGTTCTGAGGGCTCAGAACGCCTTCTGCTGCGACCTACTTGGGCCCGCCGGGACGAAACTTACAGCGGGGCGATCTCCGAGTACGTGGAGGCATCACCCTTCAGGGCCTGGCTCTGCTTGCCGTCCACGCCCACCGGGATGTCCCCGGCGATGGTGACGCGGTTGAGCTTGCGCGGCTGGCCGTCGTAGTTGTCCGGTGCGTAGTGCTGGGTGATCCGGTTGTCGAAGAGCACCAGCTGGTTAGGCTCCCAGTTCACGCGGACCACGTTCTCGGGACGGGTGACGTAGGCCTGGAGCAGGCGGATGATGTCCCTGGACTCTGTGTTGGACAGCCCCACAATGCGCAGGCGCTGCGCGAAGCCCCCAATGAACAGTCCGCGCTCGCCGGTCAGCGGGTGGACGCGCACCACGGGGTGGGCCGTCTCGAACTTCAGCCGGGTGAACTCCTTGCGGCGCTCCTCGGCATTGGCGTGCTCCAGGTTCTTGGGCACCGAGTAGTCGTAATCGTTGGTGTGGATGGCCCAGAGGGTGTCGGCGAAGTTCCGCAGCTCATCAGGAAGATCGGCGTACGCGCCGGCGGAGGACGCGATCAGCGTCTCGCCGCCGTAGGCCGGCAGGTCGATGCTGCGCAGGGTGGACGCCTGCGGCGGGTTGACGACGAACGTGACATCGGTGTGCCAGTTGTTGGCCGACCCGTTCTCGCTGTCCACCGGCAGGACGTTTTCCTCGCCCTCGACGGACGCCACCGTGGGGTGCGCCTTGGTGAGCGGGCCGAAGTGGCTGGCGAACTTCACCTGCGCCTCATCGGAGAGGATGTTGGCCTCGCGGAACACGAGGGCCTTGTGCTCGTTGAGGGCCGCGCGGATCTCCGCAACGGTCTCCGCGGACAGGTCGCCGCTGAGGTCCAGGCCGCGGATCTCTGCGCCGATGCGGGAGCCCAGCTTGGAGAATTCGAGCTTAGTTTCGGTAATGACGGTCATCGTTCTTTCCTCACTTTGTGCGTTGCTTGAATCGGTGCGTTGTGATGGCTCGGGCGGTTTACTTGGACCCGGTCAGGAGTCCGTTGAACTCGTTGGTGTACAGCTTCTTGGTGTCAAGGCCGGACTTGATGATGCCCGCGGACTTCAGGTACTCCTCCCAGCGGGTGAAGTCCTCGTCCTTGATCTCGCCCTTGGCGGGGACGCCCACGCTCTTCCAGTACTGCAGGGCGGCGGGGTTCTCATTACGGCCGCGTTCCTTCAGGATCTTGGTGAGCCGGGCAATGACCTCCTTGCGGGGCGTGGCCCGCTCCCACTCGATGGCCTTCGCCACGCCCGTGGTGAAAGTCCGGACCGTGTTGGGGTTCTGGGCGAGGAAGTCTTCCCGGAAGACGTACGGTCCGCCGGCGAACGTGCCGAACAGGTCGTAGTCGCTGAAGACGGACCGCAGCCCGCCGTTGGCGACGGCCTTGTCCTGCAGGATGCTGCCCAGGGAGCCGGCGTCCACCTGGCCGCGGCGGATGGCCTCCTCCGTGTCGTTCGGCGGAACCACCACGAGCTGGACCTGCTTGATCTCGTCCGCGCTCAGGCCGTTCTTGCGGAGGTAGGTGTTGATGACCGCCTCGGAATGGGCGCCGAGGGTATTCACAGCGATCTTCTTGCCGATGAAGTCCCGGGCGGTCTTGATCGGGCTGTCTTCCTTCACGTAGAAGCCGTTGAAGGTCTTGCTGTCCTCGCCGTAGTAGTTGATGACGGCCTTCACGGGGGCGCCCGCCTCAACGAGCTTCACCACTGCCCCGGCGAACGCGCCGCCGAAGTCGGTCTGCCCGGTGGCTGCGGACTGGATGTCCTGCGGGCCGCTGATGGTGTTGCCCACCCAGTTCAGCTTGACGTCGCCGAGGTAGCCAAGGTCCTGCGCCAGCTCGGGAAGGGTGACGTTGTTGGCCCAGCCCTGGTAGCGGAGCTCCTTGACTTCATTGGCGCCGGAAGCGGCGCCGTCTGTGCCGGCCACCGATGGTCCGCCGCAGCCGGACACCGTCAGGGCGATGACGACGGCGGCCGCAGCACTCAGGATGGTCAGGTGTCGTTTCATGGGGGGTTCCTTCAGGGGTTGTTTTGGCTGGTTCGCCACGCTTACTCCAGCCGCTGTAACGGCCGATGGATCGATGTAAGCGCACTCGAAGGACGCAGAAAAGTGCCCGGTTCACGGCGGGAAACCGTTGGAAATCCGCGGAAACATGGCGCAACAGCGGGTCATGAGGCGTCCTGTTGCTGCCGGTGAACCGGTGTGACCCGCGGTGCCGGCGAGGCGTGCCGACGGCGGTAGACTGCCCCCTTTTGTTCGTAATGGTCTGCCCTGCGGGGCCGATCTGCGTCGCGCATACGGGCGCGCGCCCGATACGGTAGAACCATGACGTCTACTTCCACAGCCGAGATCACCCGGCACGAACGCAATATCCCCGCCGAGATCGCCCGGTCGTGGCTGCTTGTCAACGCAATGAAAACCGAGCTGTTCGACCAGTCCGCCGTGTCCCGCGCGGACTCGATCATCCTGGACATCGAAGACGCCGTTGACCCCTCGCAGAAGGACGTCGCCCGCGAGAACGTGGTGAACTGGCTCTCCGGCGGCGGCCAGGCCTGGGTGCGGATCAACGACGCCACCAGCAAGTTCTGGGCCGACGACCTCGCGGGCCTGCGCGGCACCCCGGGCCTGCTCGGCGTCATGCTGGCCAAGACCGAGTCCGCGGACCAGGTCACCGAGTCCTTCCACCGCATGGACGGCAAGACGCCGGTCATCCCGCTCGTGGAATCCGCGCTCGGCATCGAGGAAGCCAACCACATCGCCAAGGCCCAGGGCGCCTTCCGCCTGGCCTTCGGCTCCGGCGACTTCCGCCGCGACACCGGCATGGCCAACACCCAGGAGGCCATGGCCTACCCGCGCGCCAAGCTCGTGGTCGCCAGCCGCGTCGGCAACCTGCCGGGCCCCATCGACGGACCCACCGTGGGCACCAACCACCCGATCCTGCGCGAGCAGACCGGGATCACCGTGATGATGGGCATGACCGGCAAGCTCTGCCTGGCCATCGACCAGACCAGCGTCATCAACGAGGTCATCAGCCCCACACCGTCGGACGTCGCCTGGGCCACCGACTTCATGAACGACTTCGAAGCCAACGGCCGAGTCATTCGCGACGGCTCCGACCTGCCCCGCCTCGGCCGCGCAGAGAAGATCATGAAGCTCGCGGTAGCGTTCGGCGTGCAGCCCGCGCTGTAACGCCATCAGCATCACCAGGAGACCCCGTGACCGATACCCGTTATCCGGTGCACGGGGTCTTTTTGGTGCACGGGGTCTTTTGGGACGGGCCGCAGGCCCTTTCCACAGCGTCCGACGGCGGCAGTCCGGTTCTGCGCCTCCAGCACCATTCCGGCGCGTTCAGTGAGATAGCGCTCGACGCCGGCACCCGGCTCGGGTTCCGTGTGCCGGCCGGGGCCAGGCACTGCCTCGGCCACACCAGGGTTTTCTCGGCCGCGGGGCGCCGGCACGTGACCTGCCCGGACAGCGGGTCCCGGCCGGACTGCGGGACTACCTCATGCAGCCGCACTGGCTCTACGTCGCCACGTTCGCCAACGGGGCCAGCAAGATCGGCACGGCCTCGCAGCCGCCCAAATGGAACCGGCTGGCTGAACAGGGTGCGGTGGTTGCCCGCTACGTCGCCCTGGCGGAGGACTGGCGGGTGGTGCGCGTCCTGGAGGACCTGGCGACCACCGAAGCGGGCCTCGCCCAGCAGGTGCGCGGCGCGGCGAAGGCCGCCGCCCCCGCCCTCACGGACCCGATGCCCGGCGTCGAGCTTGACCTGCTGAACCGGCGCCGGGCTGAAGACGTCCGGGCCCTGTTGGCGGGGACCGCCGTCGGGGGTTTTGCCATTGTGGACGAGCAGTGGGTCCGCCCCGCCCAGGCCGCGGCGCTGTGCGCGGCGGCTTCCCGGCACGCGTACCCGCACGGGATGCATGGCGGGAGCCACGGCTTCATCCTCAGATCCCTGTGCGGCAGCCACGGACTGGCCAGCCTGGACGGCTCGGAGCTGGACTTCGTAGTGAACCTCGGGCTGCTGAAGGGGCGGCTGGTGGAACCCGGGGAGTACACCTCGGAGGTGCCGGCGGTGCAGGAAGCCCTCTTCTAGGGAAAGCCCTTAAATGGGGGCGGACAGCCTGACTGGGTAAACTGGCACGGTGCTGCACGAATTCTGGGTCACCGCGCCCAAGTCCTACAAAATCCTGGTCTTCACCGCGATGGGCCTCATCGCCGTCGGTCTGATCCTCAACATCGCGGGCAATGTCACCGCCAACCAGGGGCTCATGATCGGGTCCCTGCCGGTCATCGGCCTGGGCCTGGTGCTGCACATGGTGGGCCTGGTGGTCCGCGGCCAGAGTGTGCGGAAGAACATCCGCAAGTAGGAAACCGGCACGCCCGCCCCGATAGGCTTGAACCCATGACTATCAATCCGGACCTGCAGGGCCGAAGCTACCCTGCCGCAGAGGTGTATGACGTCGGCCGCGAGAAAATCCGCGAGTTCGCCCGCGCCGTCAAGGCCACCCATCCCGCCCACTTCGACGTTGACGCCGCCCAGGGCCTGGGCCACCGCGACCTCGTGGCACCGCCGACGTTCGCCATCATCATCGCGCAGCGCGCCGACGCCCAGCTGATCGAGGATCCGGAGGCGGGCATCGACTTTTCCCGCGTCGTCCACGCCGACCAGCGCTTCACCCACCACCGCCCCATCTTTGCCGGCGACCGGCTCGTCGCCGAACTGCACGTCGACGGCGTGCGCGCTATGGGCGGCGGCGCCATGATCACCACGCGCAGCGAGATTTTCGCACTGACGGACGGGGACGGGCGCGAGCCGGTATCCACCACCAAGTCATCCATCCTGGTCCGCGGAGAGGGACAGTAGCCATGAGCCCCACATTCGAAGAACTCAGCGTCGGCCAGGACATCGGCAGCCGCAGCATCGAGGTAACCCGGCAGGACCTGGTCAAGTACGCCGGCGCCTCGGGGGACTTCAACCCCATCCACTGGAACGAGGCCTTCGCCACGGGCGTCGAGCTTCCCGGTGTCATCGCGCACGGCATGTTCACCATGGGTGCCGCCGTGCAGCTGGTCAGCGACTGGGCCGGTGACCCGGCCGCCGTCGTCGACTACCAGACGCGTTTCACCAAGCCGGTGCTGGTCACCGACACCACCGGAACCGGCGACGCCGGTGCCGTGATCGACGTCAGCGGCGCGGTCGGCGCGCTGGACGCCGAAGCGCGCACCGCGCGCGTTGACCTCACCGTGGTGTTTGACGGCCAGAAGGTCCTCGTGAAGGCCCAGGCCCTCGTCCGGCTGGCGTGACGTGATGCTGTCTTGAGTTCCACCGCCGTCCAGGCGCGGGAAATCGGCCTGTGGCGCAAGGCGGTGGTGGTGGCCTACGCCGCCAGCGGACTCGCATTCGCGTCCTGGGTCTCGCGCCTGCCGGCGATCCGCGACGGCCTCGGCCTCACGCCCGGCACGGTGGGACTGCTCCTGCTGTGCATGACGGCGGGGTCCTTCCTCTCGGTGTCCGCGTCGGGGCTGATCGTGCTCCGGCTCGGTTCCCGGCGGACCATCCGGACCGGCAGCATCATGGTGGGCTGCGGCCTGGTCTTCGCCGGCTTCGGCACGTCGGTCCTGTCCAGCCCGGTTACGGTTGCGGCGGGCCTGGCCGTCGTCGGCCTGGGCACGGCGAGCTGGAACACGGCGTCCAACGTGGAGGGCGCCGCCGTCGAACGGGCCATGGGCCGGCACATCATGCCCAGGCTGCACGGCTCGTTCAGCCTGGGCACCGTGGCAGGCGCCGGGCTTGGCGCCTGGGCGGCAGGCGCCGGCGTGCCCGTCCTCTGGCACCTCGCCGCCGCCGGTCTCGTCGTCGCCGGTTCGGTGACGACGGCGGCACGCTGGTTCCGTGCCGACGCTACCCCGGCGGAGCGCGCGGCACCGTACCGGCCGGACAACTTCGAGGACCCCTCTACCGGGCCCATCCCTCTTGTACGTCAGGTCAACGACTGCGGCGAGGCCCCGCTGGACAACAAGCGCAAGATCGCCCAGGCCTGGCGGGACCGGCGGACGCTGCTCCTCGGCGTCATGGTGCTGGGCCTGGCGCTGGCCGAGGGCGCGGCGGGGGACTGGGTGGCCCTGGCGCTGGCGGACGGGCACCACCAGTCCGACGCGGCGGGCGCCGCAGGGTACGGGCTGTTTGTCACGTTCATGACCATCGGCCGGTTCGCCGGGACCGTGGTGCTGGACCGGTTCGGCCGGGTCCCGGTGATGCGCTGGTGCTCCGCCATGGCCGTCGCCGGACTGGCGCTGTTCGTGTTCGCGCCGGTGCCGTGGCTGGCCTACGCCGCCCTGGCCGTGTGGGGGCTCGGCGCCTCGCTGGGCTTCCCGGTGGGCATGTCTGCCGCGGCCGACGATCCCGCCAAGGCCGCCGCCCGCGTGTCCGTGGTGTCCACGATCGGGTACGGGGCCTTCCTGTGCGGCCCGCCCCTGCTGGGGCTGCTGGCTGAGCACGTAGGGATCCTGCACTCGCTGCTGGCCGTCATGGCCGTGCTGGCGGTGAGCTTCCTGCTGTCCCCGGTGGCCCGCAAGCTTCCCTGATTTCCCCTGCTTCTGTTCCCGATAGGCTGGACTGGTGACCTCCCCAATGCTTTCCGATCTGACCACGGCCGCCGTCGGCGGTCCCGCCGGCACCTACGTCGAGGCCCGCACCGAGGCCGAGATCATCGAGGCGGTGCGCACCGCGGACGCCGCCGGTGAGCAGCTGCTCATCATTGGCGGCGGTTCCAACCTGCTGATTTCCGACGACGGGTTCCCCGGAACCGTCCTGAAGATCGCCTCCGAGGGGTTCACCGTCAACGCGGAGGACTCCTGCGGCGGCGTCTCCGTGGTGGTCCAGGCCGGCCACAACTGGGACGCGCTGGTGGAGCACGCCGTGCTGCACGCCTGGTCCGGCATTGAGGCGCTGTCCGGGATCCCCGGCGCCACCGGGGCCACGCCCGTGCAGAACGTCGGCGCGTACGGTGCGGACGTTTCGCAGACCATCGCCGCGGTCCGGACCTGGGACCGGGAGCGTAACGCGGTGAAGACCTTCACCAACTCGGAGCTGAAGTTCGGGTACCGGGATTCGATCCTCAAGCAGACCACGGTCGACGGGTCCCCGCGCTACGTGGTGCTGACTGTCGAGTTCCAGCTGCCGCTGGGCCGCATGAGCGCACCCATCCGCTATGCCGAGCTGGCACGGGTCCTGGGCGTCGAGCAGGGCCAGCGTGCCTACTCCAACGATGTGCGCCGCGAGGTCCTGCGGCTGCGCGCCTCCAAGGGCATGGTGCTGGATCCGGCGGACCGCGACACCTACTCCACGGGTTCGTTCTTCACCAACCCGATCGTTCCGTCGTCCGTGGCAGACGGACTGCCCGAAAACGCACCCCGGTATCCGGGCGGCTCCGACGGGCTCATCAAGCTGTCCGCGGCCTGGCTGATCGACCACGCCGGCTTCGGCAAGGGCTTCGGGCTGGAGGAGGGGAGCGTCTCGGGCGGCCGGGCCTCGCTGTCCACCAAGCACACCCTGGCCATCACCAACCGCGGCTCGGCCCGCGCCGCCGACATGGTGGCGATCGCGCGCGAGGTGCGGGCCGGCGTCGTCGGGCGTTTTGGCATTGAACTGCACCCCGAGCCGCTCCTGATCGGCATTACGCTGTAGCGGGTGTCTGACAGGTCTTGAGCGCGGGCCCGTACCGTCAGGACGTGAGGAACCGCCCGTACCGCTCGGCGGCCCGGCGGAAACCCGCGAGGGCCGCCGGGCCCAGGGGCTTCGTGTCGTCGAAGGGAACGGGTACGACGGCGGCCGTCCGGCCGTTCCCCTGCCTCGCCCAGGTGCCGGTCACCTCGCCGCCGGCCACGATGGCCTTCTTGAACACCCCGTTGCCACCGGGGACGATCTTCTGCGCGTGTTCGGGCGGCAGCACGATGCTTCGGTCCGTGTAGCCGAGGACGAACTCGTCGAACCCCGGAAGGGCGAGGACCGTGCGCTGCCCGGGCACGCCATTGTCCAGCAATGTGGCGGCCTCCGGCGACAGCCAGTACTGGGTTCCGTCGTGCTCCAGTTCGACAAGTTCGCCGCTCACCGCCGGCAGTGCGCGCCGCACCTCGGTCAGGGGAATGCTGGACCACCAGGCGAAGTCGCGCAGCGTGGCGGGTCCGTGCCCGCGCAGGTACCGCAGCAGCAGCTCCGCGATCCCTTCCTCCCGGCCCAGATCGCGTGAGGACGTGATCCAACGGCCGAAGGCAACGAACTTCTGCTGGTTGCCGTCCAGCGGCCCGGGCACCAGCGAGGCGCTCTGGCACAGCATCCACAGGAGATGGACCCCGCGCTGGGCCTTGGTGGCCTGCCCGGCAGCTTCAAAGGCCGCGAACAGCTCCTCCCGGCTTGCCGCACGTCCGCCGTCAACCACGCCAAGGGCTACGTCGCGGCACTTCTCCACGTCCTCGCTGGTGATTTCCAGCTGCCGGTGCCGCCCGGCCGTGCCCTGGATCATGCGGGCCGTGGTGATGTTCAGGATCCAGCGCAGATCCTCGGGCGCCAGCAGGTGCAGTGTCCCCCGCATGGGCCACGACCGGACCACCGCACCGTCGTCCAAAGCCCTGCGGACATCGCTCAGTCCCGCACCGGGCACCCGGACACCCACAGCCCACAGCGCCGACTGGAGATCCTGCGCCTGCATGGCGGTCATCCCGCGGACGGCCTCCGGCACGCCGTCGAACCCGGACCCCAGAAGCCCCTGCGACGCCAGCCGCAGCCGGCCCATCACCTTGGACGAAACCCGGGTCTTCACCGCCGCTGCCATGAGCCCATCCTAGGACGCTCCGGACCGGAGGGGGCGCCCGCGTCTGCCGCGGCACGTCCTGGCAGCGACCGCTCGGGCGCGGATACAAAACCGGCCCCGCTCCGCGTGAGCGGCCCAGCCCTTGTAACAGTGGGCGGGGCCGGTCGTGCGGGGCAGGGCCGGTTGAGTGGGCGGAGCCTGGCTATAGGGTGCCGGTGGCGATGTTGAGCATGCGGCGCAGCGGCTCGGCGGCACCCCAGAGGAGCTGGTCGCCGACGGTGAATGCGCTGATGTACTGGGGGCCCATTTCGAGCTTGCGGATGCGTCCCACCGGGATGGTCAGCGTGCCTGAGGCGGCCACGGGGGTCAGGTCGGCCATGGAGGCTTCCTTGGAGTTGGGCACCACCTTGGCCCACTCGTTGTCCTCGTCGAGCAGCTTCTCGATCTCGGCAACGGAGAGGTCCTCGCGCAGCTTCAAGGTGAGTGCCTGCGAGTGGGAGCGCATGGCCCCGATCCGCACGCAGAGGCCATCCATGATCACGTGGTTCTCATCCGAGGTGCCCAGGATCTTGTTGGTCTCGACGCCGGCCTTCCACTCTTCCTTGGACTGGCCGTTGCCGAGGTCGGCGTCGATCCAGGGGATGAGGGAGCCGGCCAGCGGCACACCGAACTGGGTGGCGTCGACGCCGTTGCGCTGGTGGGCCAGCACCTTGCGGTCGATTTCCAGGATGGCCGACGCCGGGTCGTTCAGTTCCGTGCTGACCTCGGCGTTGAGGGTGCCGAACTGGCTGAGGAGCTCGCGCATGTGCCGCGCTCCGCCGCCGGAGGCGGCCTGGTAGGTCATGGACGTGCCCCACTCGACGAGGCCGTTCTTGAAGAGACCGCCAAGGCCCATGAGCATGCAGGAAACGGTGCAGTTGCCGCCGATGAAGTCCTTGACGCCGTTGGCGAGGCCCTTGTCGATAACGTCGCGGTTGATGGGGTCGAGCACGATGATGGAGTCATCGTTCATGCGCAGGGTGGAGGCGGCGTCGATCCAAAGGCCGTCCCAGCCCCGGCTGCGCAGCTCGCCGTGGACCTGCTTGGTGTAGTCCCCGCCCTGGGCGGTGACAATAATCGGCAGCTTCGCCAGCGTCTCGACGTCGAACGCGTCCTCGAGCTTACCGGCCGCGCCCGCGGCAGCACCAGCAAGAGTCGGGGCGGCACCTCCCGCGTTTGAGGTGGAGAAAAATACCGGGTTGATGCTGGCGAAGTCGCCCTCGTCCTGCATGCGCTGCATCAGGACGGAGCCGACCATGCCGCGCCAACCGACCAGTCCAACGGACGGAGTAGCTGCTGTAGTCATTTAGCCAGTTTATCTTTGGATTTGGCGGGCCGCAGTCGGTTACGTCACGGCCGCCGGCGCACCGGACGCAAAGAGTTCAGTCCACGGGCCGGGGAAGGTTGCGGGCTTTGCGCAGTTTCTCGGCCCGCCGCTCCTTGAAATAGGCCGCCCAGGCGGCAAGGAAAGGAAAAAGGCAGGCCGGGAAAACCCACCATACTTCGCCAAGGATGTGCCACTGGTCAGTGAGCGCCACCTGGACCACACCGTAAAGCAGGCCGCCTAGACAGGCCGTGAGCAGTATTGAGAGGAAGAGCAGGCCGCCGGAGCTGTTGACAGGCTTGACCAGGCCGCGCCCGTCATCCTTTCGCACGCCGTATTCGGCCCGCGTGTAGCCCACCATTTCGCCGTTCTCTGCCCGCCGGTATTTCAGCTGCTCCCCGGCGAGACCGGATAGTGAGTAGCCCGGCTCCTGTGGGACACCGTCGCTACGCCTCGCCACGTGCATCCTCGATCGCGGCGAGTAGCCCCGCATCATCCAGGCCGCCAGTCTCGGCAACCTTGTCATTATCGAAATCGGGAACGCCGGTGGTCCACGAAGTCTCCTCGCGACGGATCAGCAGGTGCTGCTCGGACGCCAGGGTCTTCAAAACCAGATATGCGGAGCCGCCAGGGTTTTGTTC
The DNA here is from genome assembly GCF_046536215.2 of Arthrobacter globiformis. Taxonomy (GTDB): domain Bacteria; phylum Actinomycetota; class Actinomycetes; order Actinomycetales; family Micrococcaceae; genus Arthrobacter; species Arthrobacter globiformis_E. Next base: position 4,476,049 of record NZ_CM143421.1, read on the forward strand.
GACATGCTGGCGTACCACCCTGAGCGTCGCCTCCGCCGAAGAAATGGCGGGATCCTGGGCAAAGACGAACCAAGTACCCAGGAGCCGGGGCTGGAGCATCAGGGAAACCCCGGGTGCTTCAAGCAGCGCCACGTTGTCCATCGACTCGCCGGTCAGGAGCGAGATCTCCGTCCACCGGGTCGCCTTGCCCAGCGCGGTGGCAACGGCAGCAGCCACGCCCTTCACGCCCAGATCACCGTCGTCATCAACCGCAGCCAGGTCACGTGCCAGCAGCGACGAGGCTCCAGCGGTGGACAGGGTGACGTCGTCGATCATCTCTTCGGCGCGGAAGACGCTGACTGAGCGGTCCCGCGAAGGGCCCTCGAAAACGTTCAGCAGGTAGGCGAACTCGCCCACGCCGAAGCCGATGACGTCGACGCCTAGGCGCGGTTCCTGCTGGGTCGGGTCCTGAACAGTCATGCTTGTCTCCTAATCGCCGAATCCAAAGAACTTGCCCACGGACTTGCCCGCATTAACCAAGGTATCCTTCGTGTCGCTGACGAACTTTCCAGGGTCCTTGACGGCGTTGACCACGCCTTCGCCGATGTCTTTCCCGACGCTGCTGATGGTGTCCCAGTTCTCGTACACCGCGATGCCGACGCTGGCGACCTGGCAGACCGTCCCGGCCGGCGGCGGCAGGAAGCAGCCAACGCCGAGGGCCGTCTTGCCCACGCCCACAAGCCCGCCCTTGATGTCGCCGTCGGAAAAGCTCTTCACCGAGTCATAGGCGCTGAACCCGACGCCGGCCCAGCCCAGTCCGCGGGCGAGGCCGGACTTGCCCAGCCATTCGAGCTTGGTCCCGGCGCCGAGCCAGGGCTTCTCCTCCAGGACCGGCCCGAGTTTGGACAGCACGCCAATGTGCTTGTTGAGGTTCTTCAGCGACGCGATGTCGGTAGCCTTGTCGATCAGCCCGAGCCCGCGGTGGGCCGAGGCGGATCCCTTCAGCAGGTCGTCCAGGGCCGAGTTCCCGAGCAGCCGGTGCGCTGCAAAGCCGGGCCCGCCAATGCGGTGGCTGCCCTGCAGGAACGCCTTGATGAAGTCCGCCCGCTGGTTCTTCAGCACCCAGCCGTACTGGCTGAGGTGCTTGGCGAGGGTGAACGGGGCCTTGATGAACTTGTGCAGGGTCATGCCCGCCCTGAGCGCACCGACGCCCCCGAGCAGCACACCGCCCAGCACGCCCGGCCAGGAAGACCCCGGATCGCCCAGGGTCACGGGACCGCCGCCGGAGCCCGGGGCGGCGTCGCTGGCCTTCTCCTGCTCGTTGGCGTTGTCCAGCAGTTTCCTGGACTCGTCCTTGAGGGCGCGGGCCGTCCGCTGGATGAGAGCCCGGTGGTTGCCGTTCCAGTCCGAGCGGAACTGGGTGGCGTCGTTGCCCTTCCAGGAAGGGTTGTTGTTGATCTGGTTGGTCAGCTGCGACGACGTCTGCAACAGGGTGTCGGAGACCTTTCCGAACTGCTGCGCGAGTGTGCGAAGCTGCGCGACGTCGGCGCCCCACAAATTACCAGTCACTGCGGCATCATCCCCCAAATCCTGACCGCCCCGGACAAGGACGGTTGCTGCTAAGTCCAGCCATCACTCTAGTTCGGGCCCACGTGCGCCGCGATGGGCAGCGCTCCCCATCCCGGACGCTACTGGTGGTCGGGCTCCTCCAGCAGGGCATTCTTGCGGGCGCGCAGGGCGAAGAAGGCGCCGAAGGCGAACGCCTGCGTCACCACCACCAGCACAATGATGCCGGCGATCTTGTTGCCGCCCAGGATCATGGTCAGGCCGACAACCGCGGAGAGCAGTGCCAGCAGCGGCAGCAGCATGTAGCCGAGCACAAAGAGGGTTTCGGGTTTACGCAGCATCTTCTAACCTTCCGAGCGGTTCCACTTGGTGAACCGGTAGCGGGTGCCGTTGGCCCCCGTGAGCCAGCCGTCCGAGGGCGCTGACGGGCCGGCCACCCAGCCGTCGCCGAGCTCCGGGGCGTACGTGTCGCCGTCGGCGTTCACGTCGATGGTGGTGACCACCGCGACGTTGGCCAGCCCGGTGGACTCCTTGAAAATTTCGCCGCCGCCGACGATCCAGACTGCCTCGCAGCCCGGAGCGAACTGTGATTCCAGCAGGGCGTCATCGAGGGATTTGACGACGACGGCGCCCTCCGCCTCGGGCGTGCTGCCCCAGTTTTCCTGCCGGGTGATGACGATGTTGGTCCGGTTGGGCAGCGGACGGTACTTCGCCGGGAAGGACAGCCAGGTCTTGCGGCCCATGATGACGGGATGGCCGGTGGTGACCCTGGTGAAGTGCTTCATGTCCTCGGGCAGGTTCCACGGCATGTCGCCGTCCTTGCCAATGACGCCGGCGGGGGTCTGTGCCCACACGAGCCCGATCCCGGACATCCCTGCGGCGATGTCCTCGCTGAAAGCCTGCCCGTCCATAGTGCCCTCCGTGCTCATACGGCGATCGGCGCCTTGATCGTGGGGTGGTGCCGGTAGCCCACCACTTCGAAGTCGTCCAGGGTGTAGTCGAAGATCGACTCCGGCTTGCGGGTGATCTTCAGCTGCGGGTACTCGTACGGTTCCCGGTCCAGCTGCTTCAGGACCTGGTCCATGTGGTTGTCGTAGATGTGCACGTCGCCGCCGGTCCAGACGAATTCGCCGGGCTCGAGTCCTACCTGCTGCGCCAGCATGCAGGTCAGCAGCGAGTAGGAGGCGATGTTGAACGGCACGCCCAGGAACATGTCCGCCGAGCGCTGGTACAGCTGGCAGGAGAGTTTGCCGTCCGCAACGTAGAACTGGAAGAACGCGTGGCAGGGCGGCAGGGCCATGTCCTTGAGTTCACTCACGTTCCAGGCCGAGACGATATGCCGGCGCGAGTCCGGGTTCGATTTCAGGCTCTCCACGAGCTCGGCGATCTGGTCGATGTGACCGCCGTCCGGGGTGGGCCAGCTCCGCCACTGGACGCCGTAGACCGGCCCGAGTTCGCCCTCGGCATCGGCCCATTCGTTCCAGATAGTGACGCCCTGGTCCTGCATCCACTTCACGTTGGAGTCGCCGCGGAGGAACCACAGCAGCTCGACGGCGACGGACTTGAAGTGCACCCGCTTGGTGGTGATCAGCGGAAAGCTTTCGCCCAGATCAAAGCGGATCTGACGGCCGAAAACGCTGCTGGTTCCGGTGCCGGTGCGGTCTGATTTGTGCGTGCCGTTGGCCATGACGTCGCGCAGAAGGTCTTCATAGGGCGTTGGGGTGCTCACCCGTCCAGTCTATTCGACGGTCGACGAAGGACCTGCAGGCTCCTTGGGGTGCCGCTGGAGGGTAACACGGACCAGCGCAAGAAGCTCCTCGTCGGGCAGTCCCGCCTTGGTTCCGGCCAGGATGAGACGCTCGACGGCGGCATTCAGTTCCGCTGCAGCGGCTCCTGTTCCGGCCCCACCGGAGCCGGGCACGCCGGTGCCCGCGGCACTGTTCGCCGGCAGCCCTACGACGACGGTGCCGTTGCGGCGCCGGGTTTCGATCAGCCCGGCCTGTTCAAGCTCCTTGTACGCGCGGGCAACGGTCCCGGCGGCAAGCCCCAGGTCCGCGGCCAGGCTGCGGACGGCCGGCAGCCGCGTCCCCGCCGTGAGGCCGCCGGCGGCGATCAGCGCGCTGATCTGCAGCCGGATCTGTTCGTACGGGGGAGTGGCGGAGCCGAGGTCGACTGAAATGCCCTCGGTCATCGCGCAGGTTCCACCGGTGCGTGCCGTGCCGCCTGTGCGCTCCTCGGGCCGAAAGCGGTCACGCGGATCAGGGACAGCACCGCGGCGGCCGCCAGTAGCACATACCCGGTGGCGGCCGCGGCCCCTTCCCACGCTTCCGCCGGAACCGTCTGCATGCCCAGCAGCGCACCCAATGCGCGGCTTCCCGATATCAGCAGCCCGCCCGCCTGTGCCAGCAGGAACGCGGCCAGAGTCCGCACGATCCTGTTCAGCGTGACGGCGCGGAGCGCTGCATCCAGTCCGTCATCCGAGGTGACGATGCCGCGGCGCCGGCGCACGGCAAGGGTAGCGGGAACAGCGGTGATGGCGACGGCGGCAGCGGCCACCGCCGTCGTAATCCAGCCAGGTGCCACCGGCGTTCCGGACCGGAGGGCTGCTTCTCCGACGGCGGTCATCACCATCACTACGGCCAGGACCAGCGTGCCAATAATGGCGGCGGTGAGGAGGCCTGGAGCCACCGGCTGGACGGGCCAGCGGCGGACCGCCGAGGTATCGCCGTAATTCCGTGCGAGGAGCAGTTCGCCGGCCAGGATGGCCAGCAGGACGCAGACGGCCATGACAGCCGAGACCACGGTGGCGCGGGCCGGATTGGTCGTGCCCAGAAAGAACAGGACCGCCACCCCCGGCGCCACCGCGGCCAGTGCCAGGAGAGCGCCGAGGGACACAGAGAGCGCCGCGCCAGGGTGCTTCTCGCCGCGAAGGTTCCGGACGTTTTTCTGGCCCGAAGGCGAAGCGCGGCGGACCCGGGTTTTGCGGTTTGGGACGCCGGCCAGCCGGGGCGGCTGCCACAGCCACATCACGAACAGCACCACGATGGCCACCAATCCGACAGGGTTGATCCACTCGGTGGCAACCGCGGGATCCGGCCGGGCAGCATAGTTGGCAGCAATGGAAGCAAGCCCGGCGGCGACAGTCGAGACCGTCCGCAGCAGACGGTTCATCGCCATCGTGCGGAGGAGGACGTTGTCGCCGGCATCCAGTGCTTCGAGCTGCCGGCGGCGGGAAATCAGCCACAGCACCAGCAGGGTTCCGGCAGCCAGCAGCAGGAGGGCGGCGGCAAGGCAGACCGCCAGTTCGGTGCCGGCAATCCGTCCGTCGCCGCCCACCAGGGGGCCGGCTTCCCCGTAGGGCGGAGAGGTGTAGGGCAACGCACGGTACGCCGGCTGCATGGCCGCCCAGGCGATGGCTGCGGCGGAGGTGGCGAAAATGCCGAGCGTGGTCCACGCGAGTTTCCGCGGAAGGAAGTCCCTGACCCGCCGGACGGCCAGGGTTGCGAGCCGCCGCGAACTGCGGGGTCCCGGGTAGCTGAGCTGGCCCAGCGCGTGGACGCCGAGGCAGCCGGCTATCGGCCAGGCCAGAGCCCCCAGGATGTCGCCAGGCTGCTGCAGCGACGGCGTCTGTGGATTGAGGGGAATGATGCCGGCGTTCGCCGCCCCCTGCAGCGTGCTTGCCAGCCAGCCGATGACGCCGACCCAGAGCGCATGGTCTGAAACTGACTTGGGCGAATTGCCGCCGCCAGGCGCCCAGACAACCCAGCGCAGTAGTCCGTAAATGCCTACTGCGGCCAGCAGCGGCCCCAGCAGCGCCATGGCTGGCAGCTCAAACTGTAGTTGCAACAGATCCCCCAATGATCCCCAAAGCGCCTGATCCGCAGCGCCATCTTTGTACCAAGTATTTGATACAAAGATGGCCGGGGTCAATGCAGGGGTTGTGGGGGACCTAGTCGTCGAAGGGCTTGAACTGCTCCACGGAAACGATCCTGCTCTTGCTGCCGTGCGCCACGTGGCAGATGATCATTTCCCCCGGCGCGAGGTACGGGTCCGCCGTCGGCAGCAGGCCCTTGAGCCGCGGGGTCATGTAGCCAGCCAGCTGGCCCAGCACCGTGGGGAGGGCCGGCCGGTGGGTGCACAGGACCACCGCCCGCTGCTTGTCGAACAAGGCGTCGACGACGGCAGCCGTCTTTTTCGGGTTCCGGGCATGCCGGTGCTCCGTCAGGGCATCCACCAGTTTCACCTTGGCGTCCGAGGACTTGACGTACGGAGCGATGGTGGCCACACAGCGCAGCCACGGGCTGCTGACCACGCGCAGCGGCTGCCACGCCTTCAGCAGCCGGTGCACCGCCTGTGCCTGGCGGATGCCGGTGGCGGCCAGGGGCCGCTCGCCCTCCGCTTTGGTCCACGACGAGCGCGGTTTGGCCTTGGCATGGCGAACGACGACGAGCGGCCAGGTCTGGAGTTCCCTGCGGGCATGCGCCGCGGCCAGGTATTCCAGTGGTGCACGGTCCGAGGGGTTGGACAGCAGCTCGGCGGCGCGTTCCGGGGTGCACCACATGACGCTGTCCACTTCCTTGCCGTCGGGGCGAAGGGAGTTGCCGGTGACCTCAACGGCCCAGTAGTGCACAACCTTCAGCCCGGCGGCAACGTGGTAGTGGATGGGCGGGAGCGGGATGCCCAGCGGCGCCACGAGCCCGATCTCCTCGTCCACCTCACGGACGGCGCACTCGGGCACCGTCTCTCCCGGGTCGAGCTTGCCCTTGGGCCAGGACCAGTCGTCGTACCGGGGCCGGTGGATCAGGAGGACTTCCAGCTGGTCCTTCTTGACACGCCAAGGAAGGGCGCCGGCGGCCGTAACGGCTACCGGCTCGCCCGGGTGATCGGTCTGATCCGCTATGGGTGAGTCGCTGCTCTTCAAAGGCCGGGTTCCTACCGCCGGGCGACGGCGCGCTGGCGGGAACGTGATGCCAGGAGCCAGGACTGGACGTCGTCAAGCTTGCTGCCGTCGTCGCCGATGTGGTGGCGGGTCCACTCGCCGTCGCTGTCCAGGTGCCAGCTGGACGTCTCCGGGTCCATGTACCGGCGCATCAGGTCCAGCACATAGGCGGTGTCCTCGCCGCCGGACAGCTGCACCAGCGCCTCCACCCGGCGGTCCAGGTTGCGGTGCATCATGTCCGCGGAGCCGATGTACACCACGGGGTCGCCGCCGTTGCCGAAGGCGAACACGCGCGAGTGCTCCAGGAAGCGGCCCAGGACGGAGCGGACCGTGATGTTCTCGCTGAGGCCGGGAATGCCGGGGCGCAGCGAGCAGATGCCGCGGACAATGACGTCCACCTGCACGCCGGCCTGCGAAGCGCGGTACAGGGAATCGATGATCGCCTCATCCACCATGGAGTTGACCTTGATCTGCACCCGCGCCGGAATGCCTGCCCGGGCGTTGCGGATCTCGCCTTCGATCCTGTCGATCAGGCCCGAACGCACGGAGCGCGGCGCCACCAGGAGCCGCTTGAAGGTCGACTTGGGGGCGTACCCGGACAGCTGGTTGAACAGCTTGGTGAGGTCCTCGCCCACCTGCTCGTTGGCCGTCAGAAGGCCCAGGTCCTCGTAGTAGCGTGCCGTGCGCGGGTGGTAGTTGCCGGTTCCGATGTGGCAGTAGCGGCGCAGCCCGTCCACCTCCTGGCGGACCACGAGCGAGAGCTTGCAGTGGGTCTTCAGGCCCACGATGCCGTAGACCACGTGGACGCCGGCCTGCTCCAGCTTGCGGGCCCAGGAGATGTTGGCCTGCTCGTCGAAGCGGGCCTTGATCTCCACGAGGGCCAGCACCTGCTTGCCGGCCTCGGCGGCGTCGATCAGGGCGTCGACGATGGGGGAGTCGCCCGAGGTACGGTACAGGGTCTGCTTGATGGCCTGCACCTTGGGATCCGCGGCCGCCTGTTCCAGGAACGCCTGGACGGACGTGGAGAACGAATCGTACGGGTGGTGCAGCAGGATGTCGCGGCGGCGCATGGCGGCGAACACGTTCGCCGCCTTGGACGTCTCGGACTCGTTCAGGTACCGGGACGTGTGGGGCACGTGCTTGGGGTAGTGCAGGTCCGCGCGGTCGATGCCGCCGATCACGGACAGGCCGCGCAGGTCCAGGGGAGCCGGTACGGAGTATACCTCCGACTCGTCCACGCCGAGCTCGCGGATCAGCAGGGCACGGATGTTCGGGTTGATGTCGTTGGTGACCTCCAGCCGGACGGGCGGGCCGAACCGGCGGCGCAGCAGTTCCTTCTCAAGCGCCTGCAGGAGGTTCTCGGCGTCGTCCTCCTCCACCTCGACGTCCTCATTGCGGGTGACGCGGAAGGTGTGGTGCTCCAGGACCTCCATGCCGGCGAACAGCTGGTCCAGGTGGACGGCGATGACTTCCTCGAGGGCGATGAAGCGTGCCACGCGCCCGGGCACCGAGCCGGCGCGCGGGCCGTCGATGGAGATCAGGCGGGGCAGCTGGTCCGGCACCTTGACACGTGCGAAGAGCTCCTTGTCGCTGACCGGGTTCCGCACCACCACGGCAAGGTTCAGCGAAAGGCCCGAGATGTAGGGGAAGGGGTGGGCGGGGTCCACGGCCAGCGGGGTGAGGATGGGGAAGACCTTCTCTGCGAACATGGCGCTGAGCCGGTGCCGGGCCTCGTCGTCGAGCTCGTCCCAGTGCATGAGGTGGATGTGCTCGTAGGCCAGGGCCGGCCGGATCTGCTCGGCGTAAACCTGGGCGTGCCGCTGCTGCAGGCGGTGGGCCGCCTCGCCGATCTGTTCCAGGACCTGGACGGGGCTCAGGCCGGCGGGGGAGGGGACGGCGAGCCCGGTGGCGATGCGGCGCTTCAGGCCGGCCACGCGGACCATGAAGAATTCGTCGAGGTTGGAGGCGAAGATGGACAGGAAGTTGACGCGCTCCAGCAGGTACAGGTCCGGGTCTTCGGCCAGTTCGAGGACGCGGGCGTTGAACGCGAGCCAGCTCAGCTCGCGGTCCAGGAACCGGTCCGGGCTGATCTCACCTTCAGGTTCCAGGATGGCGGCGAACTCGGGGATGTCGATCCGGTCCTGCGTGGCGCGGGACGCCGGCACTTCGGAGGAGCCGAACCGGGCGCGCACAGGGGCCGCCTTGATTTCGGTGGTGGCTGATCCGGCGGATTCCGGTTGCATGCGCTCTCCTTGAGTACTGGCGGGTTTAGTTTCAACCTTACAAGCATTAACCCGTCCGGGGCCCGAAGATTTCGCGGCCGCCGGGACGCGCGCAAGAGGGGGTGATCAGCGTCCCTCGAGCGGCCCGTACATGACGTCCATGTCCCAGCGCGTGAAGCCCAGCCGCCGGTACAGCGAGACGGCCGGGGTGTTGTCCGCATCGGTGTACAGCATGACGGCGTGCAACCCCTGCTGCTGGAGGTGCCGGATCCCGGCGATGGTCAGTGCCTTGCCCAGGCCAATGCCCTGCGCGGCCGGCGTAACGCCCACCACGTACACCTCGCCGATCGCGGGGTGAGTTCCGTGCTGCGGATGCACCTTGGTCCAGTGGTAGCCGAGCAGCCGCCCGTCCCGGTCCTCGGCCAGCAGGAAGCCCGCGGGGTCGAACCAGGCCTCGTCCATCCGGGCCTGCAGGTCGGCCCTGGTGAGGGAACCTTGCTCCGGGTGGTGCGCAAAAGCCTGACGGTTGGCCGCAAGCCAGGCCTCCTCGTCCTGGCCCGGCACAAAGGCGCGAATCGAGACCCCGTCCGGAAGGCCGGCGTCGGGCAGGTCAGAGGCGGCGGTGGTGAGCCGCATCTTCCACAGCTCCCGGATCGGTCCGTAGCCGTACCGGGCTGCCAGGTCCGCCGCTGCCTCGTGGTTGCCGTGCGACCAGGCCTTGAGCCCGTCCAGGCCGCGGGAGGACTTGAGCGTGCCCACGAGCCGGTCCGCCACGCCCTGGTTCCGGTAACTGGGGTGCACCGCGATTTCCACCACGCCTGTCCCGTCCGGGTCCTCGACAATGACGGCGAATCCGGCCAGATCCTGCGCTGTGGCGGGATCCGACTGCTCGTCGGGGGCGTAGAGGGCCAGGGTCAGCAGCGTGTGCGGGCCGGTGTCCGCGGCGCGCATGGTCACGAGGGTCTGTTCGGAAATGGGGGGATTGCCGTCCGATTCCTCGGCGGCGGCCAGCAGGGCACGGACATCCCGCAGCAGCTCGTCATCCACACTGCCCTTGATGACAAGGACGGGCCATTTTTCCGGGTGTGCTGGACTCATGCTGTAAGGCTATACGGACGCCGCCCGGGCATGCCCGATTTGGAACAGGCCGTGGCGCCCCGTATAGTCGTTACCTCAACCGGCAATCATGCAGGTTGTGAGGGGGATCCACCACTGGGGTGGCCTCGATACGTTCGACCCGTATGTCCTCCACTTATCAGTAAGAATGCAGAACGGCCCGGCTCTGGTGAGCCGGGCCGTTCTGCATTCTGGATACTGGGCTCCGGGGCCTACGCCTCGGTGAGTTCGTCCTCCTGCTGGCGCATCAGCGTGAGGCGGTAGCCCACGTTGCGCACCGTGCTGATGAGGTTCTCGTGGTCGGCGCCCAGCTTGGCGCGCAGCCGCCGCACGTGGACGTCTACGGTCCGGGTGCCGCCGTAGTAGTCGTAGCCCCACACCTCGGTGAGGAGCTGCTGCCGGGTGAAGACCCGGCCCGGGTGCTGCGCAAGGTACTTCAGGAGTTCGAATTCCTTGAAGGTCAGGTTCAGTGCCGCGCCGTTGACGCGCGCCGTATAGCTTGCCTCGTCAATTACGACGCCGGCGGCCCGGATCTCGGAGGGAGTCTCCTCCTGCTCCGGTACAGCCCGGGCGACACAGAGGCGGATCCGCGCCTCCACTTCGGCGGGGCCCGCCGAGTCGAGCACGATGTCATCGACTGCCCAGGCAGAGGAGACGGCCGCCATGCCGCCTTCGGTGAGGATCAGCACCAGCGGTGCGCTGAGGCCGGTGGCCTTCAGGAGCTGGGTCAGGGAGCGGGCGCCCACAAGGTCTTTGCGCGCATCCAAAAGGACGATGTCGCAGGGGTCCGTCTCGAGCAGCGCGGTGGGCTCCGCGGGCAGGATGTGCACCCGGTGGTTCAGGAGTTCCAAGGCAGGCAAAATGTCCACCGATGACCCGGTGCTGTTGGTCAGTAACAGGATGTGCGACATTATTCCTCCAAGGGGCTGTCCGCGCATCGTCGGGCGACTGAGCTGATGTCTGAGTATACCCAACGGCCCCCGGACGGACACTGATGGGCCGCACCCGCGTGCCTTGTTTACGACATATGGCGTTCACATAGGGCAGGATTGAAACCGTCAGGGGGCCGAGCCCTGCCCGTCAACGGCACAGCCAGGATGAGGTCGCAGCAGATTTGAGTGCAGAGTCCGAGATGAGTACGCCACGGCCTGCCCCCGGGGTGAGCGATCCTGCCGCTGCCGGCCGGACGCTCAAGTCATGGAGCATCGGAATTATTGGCCTGGCGGGCCTTGCCGCGCTTGTGGCCAGCGTCTTCCGGACCCCGGATGTCCTCCTCGCCGTGGCCGTGCTTTTTGCCCTGGGGATCGGTGTCGGCTGGCCGCACTACCTGGATATCCCGGCCAAGAAAACCCTCGCCGCCGTGATCGGGCTGTCAGGCGCCGGATCAGCCATTGCGGCCACTTTCGCCGCCGCCCCCGGCTACCTCAACTGGACGCCCGGCTTCATCGCCCTGGGCGTCACCGCCGTTTTCCTTGTCCAGCTGGTGCGCGGCACCGGCCAGGCGCAGCGCCTTGAGTCGACGCTCGGCTGCAGCGTGGGCGTCCTGCTGTCCTGCCTGGGCTCCGGCTGGATCGCCGGCGCCAGGTTCAACGGTGTTAAGGAGATGGTGCTGGTGGCGGGCATCAGCGCCGCCGTCGCACTTCTCGCCGGCCTCATCCGCTGGCCCGACCGGATCATTGCGCCCCTGGGCATCACCCTGGCCGGGCTGGCCGGGCCGCTGGCCGGGCTGGTGTTCTCCGACATCGCAGTGCTGCCCGCCGCCGTGTTCGGCGTGGTGGTCGGGGCCGTCCTGGTCAGCTTCCGCCGGCTGGTCACCCTCCGGGGTGCTCCGCTGAACTTTCCCGCCGCCCTGGGCATGGGTCTGGCACCGATTGCGGCGGTCGGTTCGCTCGCCTACTTCATAGACAAACTACTCATCTCCTGACGGGTTAGGATGGCATCATGTCCGTACTTGCATTTGAAATCTTCTTCCTTGTCCTGCTCGGCGTTGCCAGCCTTTCCATGGCCTGGTTTGCCGGTTTTGTTGTGTACCGGCTGTTCAAAGGACAGCGGTAAATCCCTGCTTAGCGGTTTCGAGAGGTAGCGGCTGTGCCTATTGAAATTCCTACGGACCTGACCCCCGAACTGGTTCCCCTCTCCTGGCTCATTGGTGAGTGGGAGGGGCGCGGCCGGCTCGGGGCCGGTGATGAAGGTTCAGAGCACTTCCTGCAGCATGTCTCCTTCACCCACAACGGTCTGCCGTATCTGCAGTACCGTGCGGAAAGTTGGCTGACCGACGAGGACGGCACCAAGCTCCGGCCGCTCACTGTTGAGACCGGTTTTTGGGCCCTGGAGCGCAAGCAGCTGGAGGCCGACAGCGGCCCCGGCCTGGTTCCCGGGGACATCGTGCCCGTGCTGAAAAGCGCCGACGAGGTGGAGGCCCTCCGCAACAAGGACGGCGGCTTCGACATCTCGGTCTCCATCAGCCACCCCGGCGGCATCTCGGAGCTCTACTACGGGCAGATCAAGGGCCCGCAGATCCAGCTCAGCACCGACATGGTGATGCGCGGCAGCCACTCGAAGGAATACAGCGCCGCCACCCGGATCTTCGGGCTGGTCGAGGGCAACCTGCTCTGGCGCTGGGACGTGGCCACCGGCCGGCCGTCGGCAACCGCCGGGGCTGCCCAACCGGCCGCCGAACCTGTCGAGGCGGGCAACGGCCTCGAGGCGCACGCCTCGGCGTTCCTTAAAAAGGTCTCCTGACCGCGGCACCCCTGCTTCCGTACCCTGGCGTCCGCGGGCACTGTAAACCTGCTCCGTTCACCTGCACTGTTCGCCGGCGCTCCCTTGGGCTACCTTGGCCTCAGGTCCCACAACCTGATTCCGCAGCAACCCGATGGAGTGTCCGATGGATGAGTCCCAGCCTCCGGCTGACTACAGCGACCTCAAAGCCGTCTACTTTAATGGCACGCTGAAGCGGTCGCCGGAAAAGAGCAACACCGAGGGCCTGATCACCGTGAGCCGGCTGATTATGGAGAAGCAGGGCGTGGCCACCCGGGTCATCCGCACTGTCGACCACGACATCGCCAGCGGCGTCTACCCGGACATGCGTGAGCATGGCTGGGCAACCGATGAATGGCCCGGGCTGTATCCGGCCGTGAAGGAAGCGGACATCGTGGTGGTGGCCGGACCCATCTGGCTGGGCGACAACTCCTCGCAGACCAAGAAGCTCATCGAGCGGCTCTACGCCCACTCCGGCCAGCTCAACGAGAAGGGCCAGTGGGCCTTCTACCCGAAGGTCGGGGGCTGCCTGATCACCGGCAACGAGGACGGCATCAAGCACTGCTCCATGAACGTCCTCTACAGCCTGCAGCACATCGGCTTCACCATCCCGCCACAGGCCGATGCCGGCTGGATCGGCCCCGTCGGGCCGGGGCCCAGCTACCTGGATGAGGGATCGGGCGGCCCGGAGAGCGACTTCACGAACCGGAACACCACCTTCATGACGTGGAACCTCCTGCACCTGGCCCGGACGCTCAAGGACGCCGGCGGAATTCCCGCCTACGGCAACCTTCCGGAAGAATGGAAGGCCGGAACCAAATTCGGTTTCGAAAACCCGGAATACCGCTAGGTGGCCGGAATACCCTCCCAGCCAAGGACGTTCCCCTTCATATGACTACCAAGAGCCCTCTGTTGTCGCGCCCTGGCGCCGTTGAAGCGGGCGGCGCCGACGCCGGCGTCGCGTCCCACTACGGCGAGCCCCTGCGGGAGCAGCGCGCCCTGGCGGCCGGAACCGCCGTCGTCGATCTTTCCCACCGCGGTGTGGTGACGGTCACCGGACCGGACCGCCTTAGCTGGCTTAATACGCTCTCCTCCCAGCAGGTCACCAACTTGCAGCCCGGTGAATCCAGTGAGCTGCTGCTCCTGAGTATCCAGGGCCGCATCGAGTTCGATGCGCGCGTGGTGGACGACGGCGGGACCACCTGGCTGATCGTCGAGGCCGCCGAAGCGGGACCCCTGGCTGAGTGGCTGACCAAGATGAAGTTCACGCTCCGCGTCGAGGTGGCGGACGTATCGGCCGACTGGGCAGTGGTGGGATCCACCAAAGCCGTGCCCGAATGGTCCGGCCTGCTGGTGTGGCAGGACCCCTGGCCGCACGTCGGGGCGGGCGGCTACTCGTACGCCGTGGTCCCGGAAGACACCCACCCCGGCGCCGAACGGCCGTGGTTCGAATACCTCGTGCCCGCCGCCGAACTCGAGCAGACGGTGGGGGACCGCAAGCTCGCCGGCGTTCTCTCCGCCGAAGCCCTGCGAGTGGCCGCCTGGCGTCCGCGGCTCGGGGCCGAAACGGACGACAAGACCATTCCGCACGAACTGGACCTGCTCCGCACCGCCGTGCACCTGGCCAAGGGCTGCTACAAAGGCCAGGAGACGATCGCCCGCGTCCACAACCTTGGCCACCCGCCTCGGCGCCTCGTGTTCCTGCAGCTCGACGGCTCCCAGCACACTATGCCCGCCCCCGGCAGCGAAGTCCGGGTGGGGGAGCGCAAGGTGGGCACCGTGACGTCCGTGGCACAGCACTACGAGATGGGCCCCATCGCGCTGGCAGTCATCAAGCGTTCGGTCGCCCCGGATGAAATACTGACGGTAATGGACGGGGACGAACCGTACACAGCCGCGCAGGAAGTGATCGTGGCGCCCGACGCCGGACAGGTCGTCGGAAGGCAGACAGGATTCCTGAGGGGGACCCACAGATGACAGACTCCACCGCGCCCGACGCCCAGGCTTCTCAGCCCGCTTCGCAGGGCCCCGCTTCGCAAGGCCCCGATGAGGAAACCCTCGCGCTGGCGCACACCCTCTTCGACGCCGCCCGCAACGGCGACACCGAGCTGCTGCGCAGCTACCTGAACGCGGGCGCCCCGGCCACGATGACCAACTACGCGGGCGACTCGCTGCTCATGCTCGCCGCCTACCACGGCCACGCCGAGACGGTGCAGCTCATCCTGCACCACGGCGGCGACGCCAACGCTGCCAACGACCGCGGACAGACCCCGCTGGCCGGCGCAGTGTTCAAGGGTTACGCGGACGTGGCCAGGGCACTGATTGACGCGGGAGCGGATCCCGACGCCGGTTCCCCGTCGGCGCGTGACGCCGCCCGGATGTTCGCCCGCGACGACATCCTGGAACTGCTGGGCTGAGCTTTTGGAGAACGTCACCAGGCCGTGGCCTGCACTCTGGTCCCTCGTCATCGGGTTCTTCATGATCCTGATCGATACCACCATCGTTTCGGTGGCCAACCCGCGCATCATGGAGGGGCTGGATACGGACATCAACGCCGTCATCTGGGTCACCAGCGCCTACCTGCTGGCGTATGCGGTGCCGCTGCTGATCACCGGCAGGCTCGGCGACAGGTTCGGTCCCAAACGGCTTTACCTGTCCGGCCTCGTAGTCTTCACCCTCGCGTCGCTATGGTGCGGGCTGTCCGGAACCGTCGGAATGCTCATCGCCGCCCGCGTCCTGCAGGGCCTCGGCGCGGCGCTGATGGCCCCGCAGACCATGGCCGTGATCACCCGGATCTTCCCGCCGGACGGGCGGGGCGCTGCGATGGGCCTGTGGGGCGCCACCGCCGGTGTGGCCACGCTGGTCGGCCCGATCCTGGGCGGCGTGCTCGTGGACGGGCTTGGCTGGGAGTGGATCTTCTTCATCAACGTGCCCGTCGGGATCGTGGGCTTCATCCTTGCCTGGCGCTTCGTTCCGTCCCTCACCACCCACCCGCACCGGTTCGACATCCCCGGCGTGGTGCTTAGCGCCGTCGGGCTTTTCCTTCTTGTCTTTGGCATCCAGGAGGGCGAGACGTACAACTGGGGCACCATCACCGGGCCGGTCACGGTGTGGGGACTGATCATCAGTGGGATAGTGGTGCTGGCGCTGTTTGTCGGCTGGCAGGCGGCCAACAAGGGCGAGCCGCTGCTGCCGCTGGGTCTCTTCCGTGACCGCAACTTCTCGCTGGCGAACATCGGAATCACCACGGTGGGCTTCACTGTCACCGCCTTCGGGCTCCCGCTCATCTTCTACTACCAGATCGTGCGGGACATGACCCCCACGCAGTCGGCCCTGATGATGGCACCCATGGCGCTGATTTCCGGCGGACTGGCCCCCCTGGTGGGCAAGATCATCGACCGGGTGAACCCCAAATACATCACGTCAACGGGCCTGCTCCTCATGGCCGTGGCACTGTTCTGGAACTCGGCGCTCATGCATCCGGACACCCCGGTGTGGCTGTTCCTGCTGCCCAGCGCGGTGCTCGGCTTCGCGAATGCCGGCATCTGGGCGCCGCTGAGCTCCACCGCCACCCGCAACCTGCCCATGCGGCAGGCGGGCGCCGGCGCCGGCGTTTACAACACGACGCGGCAGATCGGGGCTGTCCTCGGCAGTGCGGCCATCGCCGTGCTCATGCAGGCCCGGCTCGCCGCGGAACTTCCGGCGGCACCCGGCGGGACGCCGGGTGGTGGCGGTGAGGCCGGCGGCTTCGGCGGCCAGCTGCCTCCCGCGCTCCATGACGGCTTCGCGACGGCGATGGGCCAGTCGATCATGCTGCCGGCGGCTGTGATCGTGCTCGGCGCCGCGGTGGCCCTGTTCTTTGCCAAGCCCAAGGCCGTCCAGGGCTGGGGCGGGCAGCGGCCCGCTGCCGGCCAGGACGCGGAGGCGACGACGCGCTAGCGCGTTTGGGGGCAGGGCGGCACGGCTAGCGCCGGCAGCCAGCTGCTAGCCGAGCAGCACGCTGGTCTGGATGCCGCCGGTGGAAAAGCCCAGGCTGCGTGCCGTGGCCAGCGAGCCCTTGTTGCTGACGTCGGTGCGCCACTGCAGTGTCAGCCCCGAGGCCAAGGCTTCGTGGGCGGCCACCGAGGCCGCGAGCGAGCCCAGACCGCGGCGGCGCCACTCGGGTGCCACCAGGACGCCCATGTGGGCCAGGATGCCTTCCCATTCGGAGTAGGCGCCGCATGCCACCGGCACCCGCTGCCCCTCGTCGTCGTGAATGATGGTGTAGCGGTTCTCGAGGTCGGACAGGCCCACCTCGTTCACGTCGTCGGGCGGGCACAGGCCCTCGAGCTCAATGGCTTCAGGGTTGCCGTGCGATACGGTCAGTTCCTCCGCGGGCTGGAGCAGCGGCAGGTCGTCGGCGAAGAAGAGTGCGGCCGAGCCCTGGCCATGGCCTCCGTGCCGGCGCGTGATGGTCAGCAGGGTGACGTGCTGGGCCATCTCCTCATCGGAAATGCCGGCCGCGGCGTCCAATGCCCACTGCGGACCCACCAGGGCCGAGCTGCCGAACAGCCGGACGAACTCGACCGAGCGCGCGGCGTCGTCAACCCTGGTGATCCGCTCGCCGGTTTCCAGCGCGCTGGCGAAAGCACCGTCGTCGAGCCCCAAGCGGCGCGCCCAGGCAAGCTGGATGATGGCGGCTGATCCGGGGTCAAGACTCATGATCCCAGCCTACCGATCCTGCCGTCCGGCGGGCGCGAACGTACAGTTGTGGCCCCTGACTCCGCAGAATCAGGGGCCACAACTGTACGTTCGCGCTGATGAAAGCCGAGTGGCTCAGCCGAAGAGGACCGCGGCCTCGTCGTAGCGGTGCTGCGGGACGGTCTTGAGCTTGCCGAGGGCGGCTTCGAAGCCCACGTGGTCAATGTCGGTGCCGCTCAGGGACACCATGGTGCCCCAGCGGCCCTCCACCACGGAGTCAATGGCGGCCATGCCCAAGCGGGTGGCCAGCACGCGGTCGAAGGCGGACGGGACGCCGCCGCGCTGGATGTGGCCCAGGATGGTGGCGCGGGTCTCGATGCCGGTCCGGGCTTCGATTTCCGGAGCCAGCTGATCGGCAATCCCGCCCAGCCGCGGCCTGCCGAAGGTGTCCAGTCCGCGTTCGGAGTGCGGGCTTTCCATGTGCTCCGGAACGAACCCTTCGGCCACCACCACCAGCGGTGCACGGCCACGGGCGTGGGCCTCGGTCACCCATTTGGTGATCTGCTCGATGCTGACTTTCTGCTCCGGGATCAGGATGGCGTGGGCGCCGGAGGCCATCCCGGCGTGCAGTGCGATCCAGCCGACGTGGCGGCCCATGACTTCGGCGATCATGCAGCGGTGGTGGGATTCACCGGTGGTCCGCAGCCGGTCGATGGCCTCGGTGGCAATCTGCACGGCGGTGTCGAAGCCGAACGTGTAGTCCGTGGCGTCGAGGTCGTTGTCGACGGTCTTGGGGACGCCGACGATCTTCAGGCCCGCGTCGGTGAGGCGCTTGGCAGCCGCGAGGGTTCCTTCGCCGCCGATGGCGATGATGGCGTCGATGCCCAGCCGGTCCATGTGGGCTTTGATGACGTCCGGTCCGCCGCCGTTCTCGAACGGGTTGGTGCGGGATGTTCCGAGGATGGTGCCGCCCTGCTTGGCAATACCGCGGACAAGGGTTCGGGGGATGGGGATGATGTCACCCTCCACCACGCCGCGCCAACCGTCGAGGAATCCCACGAATTCGTGGCCGTGGATGGCAATGCCTTTGAGGACGGCGCCGCGGATGACGGCGTTCAGTCCGGGGCAGTCGCCGCCGCTGGTGAGGATTCCGATTTTCATTTTCTTGGCTCAAATCCTGGTTCGAAGGTTTTTACGGGCAGAGCGCCACGCTGAGCTCAATTAGAGATTCTAGTGGGGAGTGTGGGGTAGGACACAAACGATTACACCCCCGAGGAGTCCCGGTGCTGGCTCCGGACGCCCGGGCCGGCATGGCCCGGGACAGCACAGTGCCCCCGTTCCGGCAAGAACGGGGGCACTGAATGAATGGACGACGGCGGTTGCCCGCCACGGGCTCTACCGGCCCGTGCCGCGCTTCTCGAGGAAGGATTCAAGGGCGATCGAGTTGTTCTGGTCCGGCAGGATCAGCCACGCCGCGAGGTAGAACACGACGGCCGGGCCCGGCAGCAGGCAGAAGAGGAGGAACGCGATCCGGACGAATGCCACGTCCACGTTCAGCTTCCCGGCGATTCCGCCGCATACGCCGCCCAGCCACCGCTGCGGTCCGCGCTTCAGGCCAAGGCCCCTGACAATGCTGAAGAACTTTTCCATGGTTCAAGACTTCCCGTTTGTTGTGCTGTTGTCACGTTTCCGCGCTGAGAGGAGCCCGCCGATCACCAGTGCGGCCCCGGCTCCGATCATCAGGCCGATCAGCACATACGTCCCGTTCAGGACCACAATCCCCAGCTGGGAGATGACGATCAGGACGGCCAGGGCGAGGACCACCAGGCCCCAGACGATGGTGCCTACCCGGGCCGGCGCCTCGGCGGGTTCGTCCGTGCCCGGGGTGGACGGTTTGGGTACCGGGTTTGTTTCCGGCGAGGGATCAAAACTGCTCATGTCAGTTTCCTTCCTGGATGGCGATGTTGCTCACGGTGCCGTCGATTTGGAGGATCAGGCGCGCGCCGGGTTTGTCCGAGTTGTAGCTGCTTTGCCGGGAGGTGATGCCGCCCCGGCTGTCCGTGCCCTCGTTCAGGTTGCCCAGGGTCATGTCGGCCCGGACATCCACCGGCACGGTGCGCGGGATGATGACCGTCACGTTGCTTGCCGTGGCGTCGAGGGGAATCACGACGTCGGTGCTTAGGGGCGGGTTCAGGTTCAGGCCGGTCAGGTCCACAGTTCCCCGGCCCCCGGTGATCTGGAAGCCCTGGCGGGCCTGCTCGAGGGTGACGGGGTTCCAGTCCGCGTTCTGGAAGCGGAACCGGTCACCGTTGGGCACGGCGCTGAAGATGCCGCCGACGATGAGCGCCACCACGGCGAAGAACCCGAGGACACCCGAGGTCCTGCCGCGCATCCCGGCCAGCAGGATGCCAAGTCCCAGGACCGCCGCGCCGGCTGCCCAGACCACGGCGTTGGCTGAATCGCCGAGATCAATCAGGTTGCCGGCGTCGAGCGCTTTGAGCGTTCCGCCAGCCAGCAGCGCCAGTCCTGCGGTGATGGCTACGGCCGGAGCGCCGGGGCCGCTGGGCCGCGACTTGGGTGCCGGTGTGGGGACCGGAACCGGAGCTGGCCGGCGCGGTGGAAGGCCGCCGCCGTAGGGGGCTGTGGGGGCTCCAGAGCCGTATGGGGTCGCCTGGCTGTATGACGGGATGGCGTCCGGGGTCGGCGGCACCGTGTAGGGCTGGGAAGCCGTAGGACTGCCTGCAGCGAAGGAGGAGGACGGGAACGTGGACGTTCCGGTTGTGCCAGCCACTGTCGGGCTGCCGGGAGCGGCGTAACCATAGGCGGCCCGGCCTCCGGCGGCGCTGCCCATCGGTGCTCCGCTGCGGTTCTTGTTCCGCTGGGTCAGGAAATAGATCAGGTAGATGATGCCGCCGATCCAGAACAGTGCCCAGAAGAAGCCGAAGCCGTCGTGGCCCCATCCCCAGAAGCCGCCGCCTATGCCGGTGAGGCCGACGATCGAGGTGATGAGTGCACCCGTCATGCCGGTGCTCCAGCGGCCGGCGCCTGCTTCCTGGGTGTGGATCCGGCCGTCGGGCTCGGGCAGCAGGGCCCAGCCGAGGCCGTACAGGAGGACGCCGATGCCCGCGAACAGCGTCAGCACGATAAAGATGCCGCGCACGATCAGGGGGTCGATGCCCATCCTTTCCGCGATGCCGCTCGAGACGCCGCCGATCCAGCGGTCGCGCCCCCGGTGGATGCCGTGGCTGCGGATCCAGTCGAAGAAGTTCAGCGGCTGGGCGGCGCGGCCGTAGCCGGCACCGTAAGCGGGGCCGCCGAAGGAGGGCCCGGCGTGGGCTCCGGTGTGCGTTCCGGAAGGCGGGGTGTCTCCAGCGGAAGCGTGCGGCGGCTCGTCCTCGGCGGGAGTCGGGAACAGCGGCTCCGTCGGGTTCTCCGGCGCAGCATGACTTACCGGCTCAGGATTTTCCGGCAGTACGGGGTGCTCCGGTTCCTGGCCGGTGTTGCCCTCGGACGGGGTGCCCGGCTGCTGGCCTTCATTGGGGTTGGGGTTCTGCGAGTTCATACCTCGATCTTGCCGTTTGTACTGGTCAGTCCTCTATTGGGGAACACCCTGAGCCGTCCCTGACTTACCCCGGGATCACCCTCACAACGGGGCCCGGGAACCCTGATCCGTGTTTGGATTGATGCATGACCACAGCCCCCGCCCGCCCGCCTCTGGTCCGCAGCAGCGACCGCGTGATCGCAGGCGTCTGCTCCGGCCTGGCGGTCCATCTTGGCTGGCCCGTGCGCATGGTCCGGATTGGCATGGTGGTCGCAGCCTTCGCCGGTGGCGCGGGGCTCGCGTTCTACGCGTGGCTGTGGATCATGGTTCCCACCGCGGACGAGAACGCCAAGCGCAATGCCCGCCGCCCGGCGTCGCCCATTGCCCCCGCCGTGAGCCTGCCGCCGGTCAGCTTTGAGTCCGGCCCGGCCCCCGCTTTTTCACCGGGCACAGTCCCGTCACCAGGAATTGTTTCCTCACCTGCCATCCCCCCTTCTTCGGGGGAGTACGGCGCCGGGTCCCCCTCCCGGCCCCCGGCGCCTGCCGCCGCTCCCGGGGCCGGCGCATGGTTCCGGATCCGGAGCATGCGCTACGGCAAGGAGATTCTGCTGGGCGCCGGGCTCCTGCTCGTGGCCGCGATCCTGATCGCCAGGCTGCTGGGCGTGGAGGTGCCCCTCGGCACGCTGATCCCGGCAGCAGCGATCCTGGGCGGCGCGGCGATTGCCTGGATGCAGCTGGATGAAACCCGCCGGGCCGGGCTGGTGGACAAAACCAAGGCGGACCAGGCCGGCGGCTGGGCGCGGCTGGCTGCGGGCCTCGCCCTCGTGGTGGCCGGGGTGCTGGTCATGGTGTCGGGGTCCGGTTCATGGCAGCAGACCTGGCTCGCGCTCCTCGCGTCCGTGGCCGTGCTGGGCGGCGTGGCGCTGGTGCTGCTGCCCTGGGGCCTGAAGTTCTGGCGCGACCTCGAGACTGAACGGGCCGGACGCGTGCGGGAGACAGAGCGGGCCGAGATCGCCGCCCACCTGCACGACTCCGTCCTCCAGACGCTTGCCCTGATCCAGCGCCGGGCCGGCAACGAGCACGACGTCGTCCGCCTGGCCCGGGCCCAGGAGCGCGAGCTGCGGGGCTGGCTCTTCAAGGACCCCGCCCGCGACGCCGGCCAGCTCTCGGACCGGATCAAGGCCGCCGCCGCCGAGGTCGAGGACGGCCTCGGAAACGCCGTCGACGTCGTGACCGTGGGCGACACGGAGATGACCGAACGCCACGAGGCGCTGGTGCAGGCCAGCCGCGAAGCCATGCTGAACGCTGCCCGCCACGGCGGGGGTCCCGTTTCCGTCTACCTCGAGGTGTCCGACGACGGCGCGGAAGTTTTCGTCAAGGACCGCGGCCCGGGCTTCGAACTGAACACGGTCCCGCACGACAGGCTGGGCGTGCGCGAATCAATTATTGGCCGGATGAAACGGCACGGCGGCAACGCCGTCATCAACAGCGGACCCGACGGCACGGAGGTGCGCCTCAGGCTGCCTGCGGACGTCGCGGACAACGGGGAAGGGAAGTCATGACTACACCGGCAGGGGCAGGCCCGGCGGGAAGAAGCGTGCGGGTGGTGATCGTGGATGACCACGCGATTTTCCGGTCCGGCCTGAAGGCTGACCTGGATCCGAGCTTGGTGGTGGTCGGCGAGGCCGGCACCGTGGAGCAGGCCGTCGAGGTTATTGCCGCCGCACGGCCCGACGTCGTCCTGCTGGACGTGCACCTGCCCGGCGGCCGCGGCGGGGGAGGGCGGGAAGTCATCACCGGTTCCGCGGCCCTGCTGGGGACCACCCGGTTCCTTGCCCTGAGTGTGTCCGATGCCGCCGAGGACGTGGTGGCCGTGATCCGAGCCGGTGCCCGCGGCTATGTTACGAAGACGATTTCCGGTGCGGAGATCACGGATGCCGTGTTCCGGGTAGCCGGCGGCGACGCCGTGTTCTCCCCGCGGCTGGCGGGCTTCGTCCTGGACGCGTTCGGCACCGCCCCGGCGGATATCGCCGACGACGAACTGGACAAGCTCTCCGCCCGCGAACTCGAGGTGATGCGGCTGATCGCCCGCGGCTACAGCTACAAAGAGGTGGCCAAGGAGCTCTTCATCTCGATCAAGACCGTCGAAACCCACGTCTCGGCCGTACTCCGGAAACTGCAGTTGTCCAGCCGCCACGAACTGACCAAGTGGGCCGCCGAACGCCGCCTGCTCTAGCCAGACGCCCGATCACTTCCTGCCGTCTTTCCCCAACGCCCGATCACTTCCTGCCGCCTTTTCCCAAACGCTCCTGCAGATCCTGCCGCTAAAACGCAAACGCTCCCGCACCGAAGATTTTCGGTGCGAGAGCGTTTGGGGATTTCCTGCAGGAAGTGAGAGAGGATCCGTATCTTTCCGGCAGGATGCGATCGAGCGTTTGGGTTACTGCGCCTTGCCGAGGAACTCCTGCAGGCGGCCGACGCCGGTGGCGAGGTCCTCGTCACCCAGGGCGTAGGAGAGCCGCAGGTAGCCCGACGGTCCGAAGGCTTCACCCGGAACCACGGCGACCTCCACCTCGTCCAGGATCAGCGCGGCCAGCGCTGCCGAAGTTTCCGGGCGGACGGTGCCGTTCGCCGTCGGAAATTCCTTACCCAGCAGCGCGCGGACGTCCGCGTACACGTAAAAGGCACCCTTCGGCGTCGGGCATTCAACGCCCTCAATCGCGTTGAGCCCCTCCACGATGGCCTTCCGGCGGCGGTCGAAGGCGACCTTCATCTCGTCCACCGCGGTGAGCGGGCCGGAGACAGCCGCCAGGGCCGCGATCTGCGGGATGTTGGACACGTTGGAGGTGGCGTGCGACTGCAGGTTGGTGGCGGCCTTGATGACGTCGGCCGGGCCGATCATCCAGCCCACGCGCCAGCCGGTCATCGCATACGTCTTGGCAACACCGTTGAGGATCACTACCTTGTCGCCCAGTTCGGGGGCGGCGGTGGCGATGGAGGTGAACGGAACGCCGTCGTACGTCAGGTGCTCGTAGATCTCGTCGGTGACCACCCACAGGCCCTTGGCGGCGGCCCACTTGCCGATCTCGGCGACCTGCTCGGGCGAGTACACGGAGCCGGTGGGGTTCGACGGCGAGACGAACAGCAGGATCTTCGTGCGGTCGGTGACGGCTGCTTCGAGCTGCTCCACGGTCACCAGGTAGTCCTGCTCCGGGCCGGCGAAGACCTCCACCGGGACACCGCCGGCGAGGCGGATGGCCTCGGGGTAGGTGGTCCAGAACGGCGTGGGGACAATCACTTCGTCGCCCGGATCCACCAGCGTGGCGAACGTGTTGTAGACGGCCTGCTTGCCGCCGTTGGTGACCAGCACCTGGGACGGGTCGGCTTTGTAGCCGGAATCCCGGAACGTCTTCTCAGCGATGGCCTTCTTCAGCTCAGGCAGGCCGCCGGCGGGAGAGTAACGGTGGTACTTCGGCTGGCTGGCGGCCTCGATGGCGGCCTGGACGATGTAGTCCGGAGTGGGGAAGTCGGGCTCGCCCGCACCGAAGCCAATCACCGGCCGGCCGGCCGCCTTCAGCGCCTTGGCCTTGGCGTCGACAGCCAGGGTGGCGGATTCGGCAATGGCGGAAATGCGTTGGGAAACGCGGGCGGAAGACATGGCGGGTCCGTTCTTCGCTGGCAGCTGGTGAGCTGAATGGTGGATTTCGACGGAATCTACTCTATGCTGTTCACCGGATCGTTCGAGGTGGAACACGGATTTGTGACTGCGGTGCGGCGCAGATCCAGAAGCTGAAAACGGTCCGAAACGAGGCTGGTTCGACGTAAGCGCAGTTGTTGCGTAGACTAGTTCTCCGGTGTTGAAAACACGGATGATGGCGTGCGCCCCTGATGACCTTGGGGAAAGTGCGGCTTCCACCTGTTTTTGATCCATAGGGTAGTGGCGCAATTGGTAGCGCAGCGGTCTCCAAAACCGCAGGTTGCAGGTTCGAGTCCTGTCTGCCCTGCGCAGGCTGTTCCGGCGAAAAGCCGGAGCAAGCGCAGCAAACAAAGGTTCAGTTCAGAGCCGGGTAATCCGACTTGCGAGGATGAGTGAGGAACAGGTGACCGAAACAGCTGCAAGCAGCTCCAAGGGCCGCCCTGCAAAGAAGGCCGCCAAGGCCGGTTTCTTCGCTCGCATCGCACTCTTCATCCGCCAGGTCATTGGCGAACTGAAGAAGGTCGTCGCCCCCACCCGCAAGGAACTGATCAACTACACGCTCGTGGTGCTCGTATTCGTAGTCATCATGATGGTGGTCGTCACTCTGCTGGACCTGGCGTTCGGCACCGCGGTGAACTGGGTCTTCAACGGTACAGGCACCGGGAACCGCTAAGGCGATCGGTCCGCAGACCGCGTGGACTCCCGGCCGTTCATTCGGCAGGGGCTGCGGGGTGTGCGGAATTGAGCCATTTAAGTAGGCAATTAGCAATGAGGAAGCAGGAGACCAAGTGTCTGAGCAGGAGCTCGAGGTAACTGAGACTGAGCTGGATGAAACCCAGAACCCCGCGGCTGAGTCCGCTGAGGGCTCCGAGGTTGAGTCTGCTGCGCCCGATTCCGAAGGCGACGCCGATTACGACGCCGCCGCCGAGGCTGACGCCGACGACGTGACCGAAGAGGACGCTGAAGAAAGCGATTCCGAAGAAGGCGACGCCGAGGAAGGCGCCGAAGGGACCGACGTCCTGGCCGCTGCCGCCGCCCAGGCCACCGACCCGGCCGAAGAGTTCAAGTCCAAGCTGCGCCGCCAGGAAGGTGACTGGTACGTCATCCACTCCTACGCCGGCTACGAGAACCGCGTCAAGGCCAACCTTGAGACCCGCATCCAGACCCTGGATATGGAAGATTACATCTTCGAAATCCAGGTTCCGATGGAAGAAGTCGTTGAGATCAAGAACGCTCAGCGCAAGGTCATCAACCGCGTCCGCATCCCCGGCTACGTGCTGGTCCGCATGGACCTGACCGACGCCTCGTGGGGCGCCGTCCGCCACACCCCCGGTGTCACCGGCTTCGTGGGCAACGCCCACAACCCCGTGCCGCTGCGCCTCGATGAGGTCTTCTCCATGCTCGCCCCGGTCTTCGAAGAGGAGCAGGCGGAGAAGGGCAAGCCGGCCAAGCAGGCTGCCGCCCCGGTTAACGTCGACTTCGAGGTCGGCGAGTCGGTCATCGTGAAGGAAGGCCCGTTCGAGACCCTTCCCGCCACGATCTCCGAGATCAAGGTGGATTCCCAGACCCTCGTGGTGCTGGTGTCCATCTTCGAACGCGAGACCCCGGTCACGCTGGCCTTCAACCAGGTCACCAAGATCTAGCTGATCACCACAGAATTCGTTCCGGAGCGGCCCGCTTTAGCAGTTCCGGAACGGCCGACCGCCTCGCCATGGCGGTCAACCACCTGAGGCACGCTCCTGTGTCCCAGGACGCATTTGAGAGAAGGACCCTACATTGGCTCCCAAGAAGAAGGTCACCGGCCTCATCAAGCTGCAGATCCAGGCAGGTGCCGCTAACCCGGCCCCGCCGATCGGTCCTGCGCTTGGCCAGCACGGTGTCAACATCATGGAATTCTGCAAGGCGTACAACGCTGCGACGGAAGCCCAGCGCGGCAACGTTATTCCTGTTGAAATCACCGTTTACGAAGACCGTTCGTTCACGTTCATCACCAAGACCCCGCCGGCTGCAGAGCTCATCAAGAAGGCTGCAGGCGTCGCCAAGGGTTCGGCTACCCCGCACACCGTCAAGGTTGCCAAGCTGACCCAGGCCCAGGTCAACGAGATCGCCTCCACCAAGATGGAAGACCTCAACGCAACCAGCCTCGAAGGCGCAGCGAAGATCATCGCCGGCACCGCCCGCTCCATGGGCATCACCGTCGAGGGTTAATTCCCACCGCTGATGCGGCGCCGGATCCGGGAAACCGGGAACGACGCCGGGCAGCACCGCCGGGAAACCGGCACCACTGAAAAATTGAAATGCCGCCAGTTCCGCACGGATAAAACCGCCGGACCAGCGGCTGTGGCAGGGCCCAGCGCGGTCCGCAGACCACAACTGCACAAGGAGAAATAAGCAGCATGGCAAAGCGCAGCAAAGCATATGAGGCAGCCGCCGCCAAGATCGACGCGGAGAAGTTCTACGCGCCGTTCGAGGCAGTAACGCTCGCCAAGGACACCAACCCGTCCAAGTTCGACGCCACCGTTGAGGTTGCCTTCCGCCTGGGCGTTGACCCCCGTAAGGCCGACCAGATGGTCCGCGGCACGGTCAACCTGCCCCACGGCACCGGTAAGACCGCCCGCGTCCTGGTGTTCGCCACGGGCGAGAAGGCCGAAGCAGCAATCGCTGCCGGCGCCGACTTCGTTGGTTCCGACGACCTGATCGAAAAGATCGCCGGCGGCTGGACCGACTTCGACGCAGCCGTTGCCACCCCTGACCTCATGGGCAAGGTTGGCCGCCTCGGTAAGGTCCTGGGTCCGCGTAACCTGATGCCGAACCCGAAGACCGGCACCGTCACCCCCGACGTCACCAAGGCTGTCAACGACATCAAGGGCGGCAAGATCGACTTCCGCGTCGACAAGCACTCCAACCTGCACTTCATCATCGGCAAGGTTTCCTTCGACGCCGTCAAGCTGGCCGAGAACTACGCCGCCGCCCTCGAAGAGGTGCTCCGCCTGAAGCCGTCCGCTTCCAAGGGCCGCTACATCCAGAAGGCAACGGTTGCCACCACGTTCGGTCCCGGCATCTCCGTTGACCCCAACGTCACCCGGGTTCTGACCGAAGCGTAAGCTTCCTGAACTCACGGCCGGATATCCGGCCGGTACCAAAGGACCGTCCGGCATTTGCCGGGCGGTCCTTTTGCGTTGGCGCCGGGCTTCGCGTTGCCGCTGAGGTGCGAAGCCTTGATGTTCGCAGCCTTGAAGCACGACGGCGGGACTCCAGCCATGCGCGCAGGCCGGCTTTTGGCGGGGTGCTGAAGCGCCGGCCCTGGCGGCAGTCCGCTGGCAGCCAGGGCACTCTGTCGGACGCAGGGCGTTGCGGTTAGGCTGATCCGGTGACGACGCCCTCCTACCGGATCGAGCCGCTTTTCCTGCCTGCGTCCCTTGACGCTGCCGACGCCACAGACTTCCTCGAGTTCAGCAGACTCAGCGACGAGCTGGTGCTGGAGACCTGGGGCAACCTGGACCGGGCAGCGCCCCGCAAGGCCAGGCTGGAGGGGTGGCGGGACGACGACTACGCGAAGCTCCGGCTCTTCTTCGTGCGGCTGGACGGCCGCATGGTGGCGAGGTCGTGGATACGGCTTACGCAACAGGAAAACCTGGAGGATGCGTTCGTCCGGGTGGACGTCCTCAACGAGTTCAGCGGCCGCGGCATCGGCCAGGCACTCCTTCGGCACGCGGAGGCACTGGCGGCGGAGGACGGCCGCAGCACCCTGCAGAGTTTCACCGAGCACGCGCCCGGGTTCGACCCCGACGGTGCGGGGATCCTGAAGCCCGGAACGGGTACGGGCGGTGTCCCGGCCGCGGCACGCGGCGTACGGTTCGCCGTTGCGGCCGGTTACACCCTCGAACAGGTGACGCGTTTCAGCGCACTGGACATGCCGCCGTCGGACGGTGTCCTGGACGCGCTGGAGGGCGAGGCTGCCGGCATCGCCGGTGACGGATACCAGATCCTCGGCTGGACGGACCGCTGCCCGGACGAGTACGTGGAGCAGATGGCCGTACTCATGTCGCGGATGAGCACGGATACCCCGGCCGGTGCGCTGCACTACGACGCCGAGGTGTGGGACGCCCGGCGTGTCCGGCACGTCGAGGACGAGTGGAAACGGACGGGCCTGGAGTCCCTGGTGGCAGTCGCCCGGCACAGGGGGAGCGGCGAGCTGGCAGCCTACTCCGTGCTGCAGCACTCGGGCGAAAAGCCGTGGCTGGCGGAACAGGATGACACCCTGGTGGCCAAGGCGCACCGCGGCCACCGGCTGGGGATGCTGGTGAAGGTGCTCAACCTCCGCCGGCTGCAGCAGGAGCATCCCGAAGTGGAGCGGGTCCTGACCTTTAACGCGGCAGAGAATGACCACATGCTGGCCATCAACCTGGCCCTGGGATTCCGTCCGGCGGGGTATGACGGTGAGTGGCAGCGCCGGCGCTAACCGGCATATGCTGGCGACGGATACACCGGGACTCAAGCCCGCAGCCTTGCAGGCGAGCGGCGGAAACGGCTGGGGATGATGGCAATAAAGGTGCGGATTGAGCGGCTGTATATTCCGGACTCCGTGGACGCTGCCGACGCTGCGGATTTCCTCGCCGCGGTGGAGGTGGGACGCAAGGTCCGGATGGATACCTGGGGGAGTGACGACCTCGCCTACACGCCACTGGAAAAGCTCCTCGAACTGGACGACCCCTACGAGCGCCAGGTGATCCTGGTGGCAAAGGTTGACGACGACATCGTTGGCACCGTGGACATCGCCCTTCCCCTGGCCGACAACCTGGACCTTGCCGAATTCACCCTGGACATCCTTCCCGAGTACCAGCGCCAGGGCGTCGGCAGGCAGCTGCTGGAGGCCGCCGAGCACTTCGCCCGGAACGAGGGCCGCACCATGATCCTGGTGGACACCAACCATCCCGGGGCCTCCCTGCATGAATTCGCGCCGGAGCAGCTGGTGCCCGGTTCGGGGCAGGGCTATGTGCCGCTGGGCAGCCGCGAGGTGGAGTTCGCCCAGCGCACCGGTTACACGCTGCAGCACATTGAGCAGTTCAGCTCGTGCGCGCTGCCGCTGGACAGCAAGCTGGTGGCGGAGCTCGAGGCGGAGGCCCAGGAAGCCAACAACGGCCGCTACCGGCTGCACCACTGGACCGACCGCTGCCCGGAACGGTGGCTGGAATCCGTGGCCGCCCTCGAAAACCAGGCCGGCGGTGACGCCGGGCCGGTGGAAGGGACCGATGACATGGTTTTCGACGCACGCATCCTGCGGGAAGCCGAGGAAGTCACCATCTCCCAGGGACGGCGGACGGTGGTGACCGCCGTCGAACATATCGCCACGGAAACACTCGTGGGGCTGACGACCATCAGCGTATTGGCACAGCGGCAGGACGTCGTGTTCCAGGACGACACCGTGGTGCTGCAGGCGCACCGCGGCAACAAGCTCGGCCTGCTCATCAAGGTGGCCAACATGGAGCGCCTCACCGAGCAGTTCCCTGCTGCGCGGGTGATCTACACGTGGAACGCACCGGAAAACCGGTACCTGCTCACGGTCAACCGCCAGCTCGGGTTCACGACGGCGGGAGTCACTGGGATCTGGCAGAAGGAACTGCCGGACCTGGGTCCGAGCAGGAGCTAGGTTTCCCTGGCAGTAGCTAGCCGATTTGGTTATCCGCCGAGCCGTCCCGTAAGCTTGAACTACCAAAGACCGTCGGTTGTTGGATTCCCACTCTTTCGAGCTCAGCTCAACTCTGCAGTTGTGTGCGGAAGAGCCAGTGGGTTTCCGGACGAAGGACCCTGAACGTAGGGCGGCCAGCGCAGGTGAACGAAGCAAAGTTCCGCTGTTTGAACAGCGTTGAGCCAAGCCCTGTGCATCTGCGCGGGGCGTTTTTAGTTTTAGCTCACCTGAGCGGGGACCCGGAATACCGGCACTATCCCCGGAAGGAGGGTTATGGCAACGCCTACCAAGGTTTCAGCAGTAGCTGAGATCACTAACGATTTCAAGGAATCGAACGCCGCTGTCCTGACCGAATACCGTGGGCTCACCGTTGCACAGCTCAAGCAGCTGCGTGTTTCTCTCGGCCAGGACACCAAGTTCGCGGTCGTCAAGAACACCCTGACCGCCATTGCAGCCAAGGAAGCTGGTGTCGAAGCATTCGACGGCCAGCTCGCCGGCCCCACTGCAATCGCGTTCATCAAGGGTGACGCTGTTGCAGCTGCCAAGAGCCTGACGGATTTTGCCAAGGCTAACAAGCAGCTGGTCATCAAGACCGGTTACTTCGAGGGCAAGGCACTGAACGCCAGCGAAGTTGCTGCCCTGGCAGCACTCGAGTCCCGCGAGCTGCAGCTCGCCAAGGTTGCAGGCGTCCTCAAGGCCCCTGCCGCTGCTGCTGCACGCATCATCGACGCACTGCGCCTCAAGCTTGAAGAAGAGAACGGTGCTCCGGCTGAAGCCGCAGCTCCCGCCGCTGAAGAAGCTCCGGCCGCAGAAGCAGCAGAGGCTCCGGCCGAAGCCGCTGCCGAAGAGAACTAACTCTCTCCCAAAAAGACTCCGGTGGAACGGAAGGCATTCAGCCCCCGGCCACCTTTATAGGAAGGACGCCAACCATGGCGAAGCTCAGCAACGAAGAGCTCATTGAAGCTTTCAAGGAACTGACCATCATCGAGCTCTCCGAGTTCGTCAAGCTCTTCGAAGAGACCTTCGAAGTTACCGCAGCTGCTGTTGCTGTTGCCGGCCCCGCTGCCGGTGGCGCTGCAGAAGAAGCTGAAGAGAAGACTGACTTCGACGTCATCCTCGAAGCTGCTGGCGACAAGAAGATCGCAGTGATCAAGGAAGTTCGCGCCATCACCTCCCTCGGCCTCAAGGAAGCCAAGGACCTGGTCGACGGTGCTCCCAAGGCTGTTCTCGAAGGCGCCACCAAGGAAGCTGCCGAGAAGGCAAAGGCTCAGCTCGAAGAAGCTGGCGCCACCGTTACCCTCAAGTAACATTGCTTTTCCGGGAATCCCCGTCCACTCCGGTGGGCGGGGATTCCTGCTCTTAACGGCAACGCGGGGTCACTTAGCGCCCAATCCAAGGGTCGAATTGGGCGGTAAGTGACCCCGCGTTGTTTTAGGGCGCCGTTGTTCTAGTTGGGTTCGCTGATGTCCGCGAGCACTGCGCCGAGGGCGGACACCAGGGCGTCGGCGTCCACGAAGGCGCTGTAGCCGTGCTGGCCCGCGCCCATGGAAATCCGCTTGCCGGCGATTGTCCGGTCCGCATAGACAGGCCAGGCTGTGGTGCTGCCGAGCGGCGTGATGGTGCCGCGCTCATAGCCGGTTGCCTCGAGCGCCACGTGGGCCGCCGGGAGCGAGAGCTTGTTAACACCCACGAGGCTCCGCAGCTTGGGCCACGAGATCTGGCGGTCGCCCGGGATGAGGGCAAAGAGGAAGCTGCCGTCCTTGTGCTTCACCACGAGGGACTTCACGATGTCCGCCGGGGTGATGCCAAGGATCTCCGCTGCCTCCTCCAGGCTGTGGGCCGCCAGCCGCTCGACGAGCTGGACGTCCAGCCCGCGCGCGGCGGCGTCGGCAAGGAAACGCTCCCTGCCGCCCGCTCCATTACCGCCCGACGCCGGAACGCCACTCATCAGTCGCGGAACAGCAGCAGCGCCTCGCCCTGGCCGCCGCCTCCGCAGAGCGAGACCGCTGCCTTGCCCTGGCCGCGCCGCTTCAGCTCGTGTGCAGCGTGGAGTGCCAGCCGCGCACCGGACGCGCCGATCGGGTGGCCAAGTGCGATGGCGCCGCCGTGGATGTTGCACTGCTCCAGCGGGTAGTCCAGATCCTTGAGGGACTGCACGGCCACCGAGCCGAACGCCTCATTGATCTCGATGAAGTCCAGGTCTGCGGTGCTCCAGCCGGCCCGGTCCAGTGCGTTCTGGATGGCGTTGGAGGGCTGGGAGTGGAGGGAGTTGTCCGGCCCGGCCACCTGCCCGGGCTTGCCCACAACGGCCAAGTACTCGAGGCCGTTCTCCTCCGCGAACTTCCGCGACGTCAGCACCAGGGCGGAGGCGCCGTCGGACAGGGGAGAGGAGTTGCCTGCGGTGATGGTGCCGTCGGTGACGAAGGCGGCCCGCAGGCCGGCCAGGGATTCAACGGTGGTGTCCGGTCGGACGCCCTCGTCGGTGGAGACCACCACGGGATCACCCTTGCGCTGCTTGACGCTGATCGGTGAGATCTCGTCGTCGAAAACGCCGTTCTTCGACGCGATCGCGGCGCGCTGGTGTGAATTGGCGGCCACGTTGTCCTGCGCCGTCCGGTCAATGCCGAGCGTCAGATTCTTGGATTCGGTGGACAGGCCCATCGACTGGCCGTCGAACGCATCGGTCAGCCCGTCGTGCGCCGCAACATCGAGCGCCTGGACGGTGCCGTAGTTCCAGCCCTGGCGGGAGCCGGGGAGGACGTGGGGCGCGCGCGTCATCGACTCCTGGCCGCCGGCGACGACGACTGTGGCGTCGCCGGCACGGATCATGCGCGCCGCGTCGATCACGGCAGTGAGCCCGGAGAGGCAGACCTTGTTGATGGTCACCGTGGGGACGTTCCAGCCGATGCCCGCGCCGATGGCGCTCTGGCGTGCCGGGTTCTGGCCGGCCCCGGCCTGCAGCACCTGGCCCATGATCACGGCGTCCACCCGATCGGCTTCCAGTCCGCTCGCCGCAATGGCCGCCTTGATGGCGTGAGCTCCGAGCTCGACGGCGGTGAAGCTCGCCAGTTGCCCGTTCAGCCGGCCCTGTGGGGTACGAGCGCCGGACAGGATGACAACGTCGCTGTTGTCCGCGGAGTTGCTCATGGATATTCTCTTCCGATCTTTTGGTCGATGGTTGGCCTAAGGGTATCGTGAGCCCGGTCACCTATCCATTCAACGCTGGGAAGGCGTGGAGCATTCCGGTTAGGTGCCCATGGCAACGGTGCTTGCTTTCTGCTGGCAAGTGGGGTAGACACGCGTGGGGTTTTGCCGTATCGTAGATATTTGCGTCTTCCCTGTTTACCTTCAGCCTTCATATAGCGGTGGGCTTAGCCTGTTAGCTGTTCCATCAATGTGCCGTGAACAACGTCACCAGCATGGGCAGAACCAGGTTCCGGGTCATATAGCGGAACCGGATGGTAGCACTGCGGAGTCACTTCGCAGGGTGAAAAGCGGGGGAGATCTGAAAACGCCTGAAGGTCTGTGGAAGGATCCCTCTTGGTCGCCTCGAGCACCTCTAATAACGAAACCGCTAACACGGCAAGCACCGATGGTGCGACTCGCCGGCTCTCATTCGCAAAGATTCACGAACCTCTTGACGTTCCGAATCTGCTTGCCCTGCAGACGGACAGCTTCGACTGGCTGGTCGGAAATGAACGCTGGCAGGCCCGCGTTGCGAAGGCCGTCGAAGAAGGCGACCTGAGCGTCGCCACCACCTCCGGTCTTTCCGACATCTTCGAAGAGATCTCCCCGATTGAGGACTTCCAGGGCACCATGTCCCTGAGCTTCTCCGATCCGGAGTTCGCTGATCCGAAGTACACCATGGCTGAATGCAAGGACCGGGACGCTACGTACTCGGCACCGCTGTATGTCAAGGCCGAATTCATGAACAACAACACGGGCGAAATCAAGCAGCAGACCGTGTTCATGGGTGACTTCCCGCTGATGACCGAGAAGGGCACCTTTGTCGTCAACGGCACCGAGCGTGTCGTCGTTTCCCAGCTGGTCCGTTCCCCGGGCGCCTACTTCGAGCGTGCCGCTGACAAGACCAGCGACAAGGACATCTTTACCGCAAAGATCATTCCGTCCCGCGGCGCCTGGTTCGAGCTCGAGATCGACAAGCGCGACCAGGTCGGCGTGCGCCTCGACCGCAAGCGCAAGCAGTCGGTCACGGTGCTGCTGAAGGCCCTCGGCTGGACCGAAGGCCAGATCCTCGAGGAGTTCGGCCAGTACGACTCCATGCGTGCAACGCTGGAGAAGGACGCCACCGAAACCCGCGAAGACGCCCTGCTGGACATCTACCGCAAGCTGCGTCCGGGCGAGCCGCCCACAGTCGAGGCTGCCCAGTCCCTGCTGGACAACCTGTACTTCAACTCCAAGCGCTACGATCTGGCCAAGGTTGGCCGCTACAAGATCAACCGCAAGCTTGGCATTGACCGCTCCCTTGGCGACAAGGAAGCCTCGGTCCTGCACGTTGAAGACATCGTGGCCATGATCAAGTTCCTCGTCGCCCTGCACGCCGGCGAGAAGACCATCATGGGCAAGCGCGACGGCGAAGACCACGAGCTGCGCGTCGAAATCGATGACATCGACCACTTCGGCAACCGCCGCATCCGCGCCGTGGGCGAGCTCATCGAGAACCAGGTTCGCACCGGCCTGTCCCGCATGGAGCGCGTCGTCCGCGAACGCATGACCACGCAGGACGTCGAGGCCATTACGCCGCAGACCCTGATCAACATCCGTCCCGTGGTGGCAGCCATCAAGGAGTTCTTCGGAACCTCCCAGCTGTCCCAGTTCATGGACCAGAACAACCCGCTCTCGGGTCTGACCCACAAGCGCCGCCTGTCCGCGCTGGGCCCGGGCGGTCTGTCCCGTGACCGTGCCGGCATGGAAGTCCGAGACGTCCACCCGTCCCACTACGGGCGTATGTGCCCCATCGAAACCCCTGAAGGCCCGAACATTGGTCTGATCGGTTCGCTGGCGTCCTACGGCCGAATCAACCCGTTCGGTTTCATCGAGACGCCGTACCGCCTGGTGAAGGACGGCGTCGTCTCCGACGACGTCCAGTACCTGACGGCCGACGACGAGGCAGAGGTCCTGATCGCACAGGCCAACGCTCCGCTCGACGAGACCAAGCGCTTCGCTGAAGAGACCGTCCTGGTCCGTGCCCGCGGTGGTGGAGGCGAGCCCGTGCTGGTTCCCGCCGCCGACGTTCAGTTCATGGACGTTTCCCCGCGCCAGATGGTGTCCGTGGCAACCGCACTGATCCCGTTCCTCGAGCACGACGACGCCAACCGCGCACTCATGGGTGCCAACATGCAGCGCCAGGCTGTGCCGCTGGTCCGTTCCGAAGCCCCGTTCGTGGGTACCGGCATGGAACGTGCTGCCGCCGTCGACGCCGGTGACGTCACCATCGCCAAGAAGGCCGGTGTGGTTACCGAGGTCTCCGCCGAGCTCGTCATCATGCTCAACGATGACGGCACGGAAACCAACTACCGCATCAACAAGTTCGCCCGCTCCAACCAGGGCAACTGCTACAACAACCGTGTCCTGGTGAACGAAGGCCAGCGCCTGGAAGTTGGCGGCATTATCGCCGACGGCCCGGCAACGGACCAGGGCGAGCTCGCCCTCGGTAAGAACCTCCTCGTGGCATTCATGTCGTGGGAAGGCCACAACTTCGAGGACGCCATCATCCTCTCGCAGCGCATCGTTGCCGAGGACGTTCTTTCCTCCATCCACATCGAGGAGCACGAGATCGATGCCCGCGACACCAAGCTTGGTGCCGAGGAAATCACCCGTGACATCCCCAACGTGTCCGAGGAAGTCCTGGCAGGCCTGGACGAGCGCGGCATCATCCACATCGGTGCCGAGGTTGAAGCCGGCGACATCCTGGTCGGAAAGGTCACCCCGAAGGGTGAAACCGAACTGACTCCGGAAGAGCGCCTGCTCCGCGCCATCTTCGGTGAGAAGTCCCGCGAAGTCCGCGACACCTCCCTGAAGGTTCCGCACGGCGAGTCCGGCACCGTCATCGGCGTGCGCGTCTTCGACCGCGACAACGACGACGAGCTGCCCCCGGGCGTCAACCAGCTGGTCCGCGTCTACGTGGCTGCCAAGCGTAAGATCACCGACGGCGACAAGCTCGCAGGCCGCCACGGCAACAAGGGTGTTATCTCCAAGATCCTCCCGGTCGAGGACATGCCCTTCCTTGCCGACGGCACCCCCGTTGACATCGTCCTGAACCCGCTGGGTGTTCCGGGCCGTATGAACGTCGGCCAGGTGCTGGAAACGCACCTTGGCTGGGTTGCCAAGACGGGCTGGAAGATCGAAGGCGAGCCGGAGTGGGCCAAGCAGCTGCCGAACCTGCCGCGCGAGAGTGGCCAGACCACTGTTGCAACGCCGGTCTTCGACGGCGCCCGCGAAGAGGAAATCACGGGCCTGCTGGACTCCACCAACGTGACCCGCGACGGTGACCGCCTGATCGACTCCTCGGGCAAGACGCGCCTGTTCGACGGCCGCTCCGGCGAGCCGTTCCCGGATCCGATCTCGGTCGGCTACATGTACATCCTGAAGCTCCACCACCTGGTGGACGACAAGATCCACGCCCGCTCCACCGGCCCGTACTCCATGATCACGCAGCAGCCGCTGGGTGGTAAGGCACAGTTCGGTGGCCAGCGCTTCGGTGAAATGGAAGTGTGGGCGCTCGAAGCTTATGGCGCCGCCTACACGCTCCAGGAACTGCTCACGATCAAGTCCGATGACATCCACGGCCGCGTGAAGGTCTACGAGGCGATCGTCAAGGGCGAGAACATCCCCGAGCCGGGTGTTCCCGAATCCTTCAAGGTGTTGATCAAGGAAATGCAGTCGCTGTGCCTGAACGTGGAAGTTCTTTCCACCGACGGAACCACGATTGAAATGCGTGACTCTGATGACGCAGTCTTCACGGCTGCGGAAGAACTGGGCATCGATCTGTCTCGTGCAGAGCCCAGCTCCGTAGAAGAGGTCTAAGGAGTACGACGGCGGGTGACCGCCCGCCGTCGTCCCCTCCCTCTACCCGCAACCAAGACTTCAGAATTTAGAGAACAAGAGAGAACAGGGACCATATGTCCAGCGAATCCTCCTTCGGCCTCATGCAGATCGGCCTCGCCACCGCGGAAGACATCCGCGGCTGGTCGTACGGCGAGGTTAAGAAGCCGGAAACCATCAACTACCGCACGCTCAAGCCCGAGAAGGACGGCCTCTTCTGCGAGAAGATCTTCGGCCCGTCCCGTGACTGGGAATGCTACTGCGGCAAGTACAAGCGCGTGCGCTTCAAGGGCATCATCTGTGAACGCTGTGGCGTTGAGGTCACCCGCGCCAAGGTGCGCCGTGAGCGCATGGGCCACATTGAACTGGCTGCTCCCGTAACGCACATCTGGTACTTCAAGGGTGTTCCGTCCCGCCTGGGCTACCTCCTTGACCTGGCTCCGAAGGACCTCGAAAAGGTCATCTACTTCGCTGCCTACATGATCACCAGCGTTGACGAAGAAAACCGCCACGCGGAACTGCCCAACCTGCAGGTTGAGCACGACGTTGAGAAGAAGCAGCTGATCGACAACCGCGACTCCGACATCGCCGCGATCGCCCGCGACCTCGAGAACGAGCTTGCCCGGCTCGAGGGCGAGGGTGCCAAGGCCGCCGACAAGAAGAAGGCACGCGACTCCGCCGACCGCCAGATGGCGAACGTCCGCAAGCGCGCCGACGCCGAGATCGAGCGCCTCGAGCAGGTCTGGGACCGCTTCAAGAACCTCAAGGTCGCCGACCTCGAAGGTGACGAGGGCCTGTACCGCGAACTGCGTGACCGCTACGGCATGTACTTCGAAGGCTCCATGGGTGCCGAGGCCATCAAGAAGCGCCTTGAGAACTTCGACATGCAGGCCGAGTCCGACAACCTGCGCGACGTCATTGCCAACGGCAAGGGCCAGCGCAAGACCCGCGCCCTGAAGCGCCTGAAGGTGGTCAACGCGTTCCTGACCACCAACAACAGCCCGCTCGGCATGGTGCTGGACGCCGTCCCGGTGATCCCGCCGGAACTGCGCCCGATGGTCCAGCTGGACGGTGGCCGCTTCGCGACCTCCGACCTCAACGACCTGTACCGCCGCGTGATCAACCGCAACAACCGACTCAAGCGACTGCTTGACCTGGGTGCTCCGGAGATCATCGTCAACAACGAGAAGCGCATGCTTCAGGAAGCTGTTGACAGCCTCTTCGACAACGGCCGCCGCGGCCGTCCGGTCACCGGACCGGGCAACCGTCCGCTGAAGTCCCTGAGCGACATGCTCAAGGGCAAGCAGGGCCGTTTCCGCCAGAACCTGCTCGGCAAGCGCGTCGACTACTCCGGCCGTTCGGTCATCGTCGTCGGTCCGCAGCTGAAGCTGCACCAGTGTGGCCTGCCCAAGCAGATGGCGCTGGAGCTCTTCAAGCCGTTCGTGATGAAGCGCCTGGTTGACCTCAACCACGCGCAGAACATCAAGTCGGCCAAGCGCATGGTCGAGCGTTACCGCCCGCAGGTCTGGGACGTGCTGGAAGAGATCATCACCGAACACCCGGTGCTGCTCAACCGTGCACCTACCCTGCACCGCCTCGGCATCCAGGCATTCGAACCGCAGCTTGTTGAAGGCAAGGCCATCCAGCTCCACCCGCTGGTTTGTGGCGCGTTCAACGCTGACTTCGACGGCGACCAGATGGCAGTCCACCTGCCGCTGAGCCCCGAAGCCCAGGCTGAGGCACGCATCCTGATGCTGTCGTCCAACAACATCCTGAAGCCGTCCGACGGCCGCCCGGTGACCCTGCCCTCGCAGGATATGATCATCGGCCTCTACCACCTGACCACCAAGCGTGTCGGTTCAGCTGGTGAAGGCCGGGTCTTCGGCTCCGTGTCCGAGGCCATCATGGCGTTCGACGCACACGAGCTGCACCTGAACTCCCAGGTCAAGATCCGTCTTGAGGGCTTCGTACCCTACGCCGGCTGGGAAGCTCCGGAAGGCTGGGAGCAGGGTCAGCCCGCACTGGTGGACACCTCCCTGGGCCAGGTTCTCTTCAACGAGACCCTGCCCGAGGACTACCCGTGGGTTGAGGCTGTTGCCGACAAGGGCGAGCTGTCCCGGATCGTCAACGACCTCGCGGAGCGCTACCCGAAGGTTGTCACAGCCGCAACGCTGGACAACCTGAAGGACGCCGGTTTCTACTGGGCCACCCGCTCGGGCGTCACCGTCGCCATCTCCGACATCGAGGTTCCGGACGCCAAGCCGGCCATCCTTGCCGGTTACGAGGAGCGCGCCGCCAAAATCCAGGGCCAGTACGACAAGGGCCTGATCGACGACGACGAGCGTCGCCAGGAACTGATCGAGATCTGGAACAAGGCGACCAACGAGATCGCCCAGGTCATGCGTGACAGCCTGTCGCCGATGAACACCATCAACCGCATGGTGTCCTCCGGTGCACGTGGTAACTGGATGCAGGTCCGCCAGATCGCGGGTATCCGTGGCCTGGTGGCCAACCCGAAGGGTGAAATCATCCCGCGTCCGATCAAGTCCTCCTACCGTGAGGGCCTGTCGGTGCTGGAATACTTCATCGCCACGCACGGCGCACGTAAGGGTCTTGCCGACACCGCGCTGCGTACCGCCAACTCGGGTTACCTGACCCGTCGTCTGGTGGACGTCTCGCAGGACGTCATCGTCCGTGAAGAGGACTGCGGCACTGAGCGCGGCCTCGTCACGCCGATCGCCGTGGCCGACGCCAACGGTGAGCTGACCCTGGACGAGAACGTCGAGAACAGCGCCTACGCCCGTACGCTGGCTGTTGACGTCGTCGACTCCAAGGGCAACGTCCTGGCTCCGGCCGGCACCGACTGCGGTGACGTCGTGATCGCTGAGCTGTTCGCAGCCGGCATCACCGAGGTCAAGGTCCGCTCCGTGCTCACCTGTGAGTCCAGCGTCGGAACCTGCGCCCTGTGCTACGGCCGCTCGCTGGCAACCGGCAAGACCGTGGACATCGGTGAAGCTGTGGGCATCATCGCCGCACAGTCCATCGGTGAACCCGGTACCCAGCTGACCATGCGTACGTTCCACACCGGTGGTGCTGTTTCCGCCAGCGGTGGTGACGACATCACCCAGGGTCTGCCCCGTATCCAGGAGCTCTTCGAAGCCCGGACCCCGAAGGGTGTGGCGCCGATTGCGGAAGCAGCCGGCCGCATCACCATCGAGGAATCCGAGCGCCAGATGCGCCTGGTGATCACCCCGGACGACGGCTCCGAAGAGATTGCCTACCCGGTCCTGCGCCGGTCGCGCCTCCTGATCGAGGACGGCCAGCACGTCACCGTGGGCCAGAAGCTCATCAACGGTCCGGTCGACCCGAAGCAGGTCCTGCGCATCATGGGCCCGCGTGCCGCACAGAAGTTCCTCGTGGACGAAGTGCAGGGTGTGTACCGCAGCCAGGGCATTGGCATCCACGACAAGCACGTGGAAGTCATCGTCCGCCAGATGCTGCGCCGCGTCACGGTCATCGAGTCCGGCGACTCCGACCTGCTCCCCGGTGAGCTGGCAGAGCGCGCCCGGTTCGAGGACGCCAACCGCCGCGTTGTGTCCGAGGGCAAGACTCCGGCTTCCGGACGTCCCGAGCTCATGGGTATCACCAAGGCGTCGCTGGCCACCGAGTCCTGGCTGTCCGCGGCTTCCTTCCAGGAGACCACCCGCGTCCTGACGCAGGCGGCCATGGAAGGCAAGAGCGATCCGCTGCTCGGCCTCAAGGAGAACGTCATCATCGGTAAGCTGATCCCGGCCGGCACGGGCCTCCCGCGCTACACCGAGATCACGGTGGAACCGACTGAGGAAGCAAAGGCCAACCTGTTCACCGGCCCGAGCGCATTCAGCGACTTCTCCTACGACACGCTGGGCGGCGACGGAGCTCCTGAGTTCCACGCCATCCCGCTGGACGACTACGATCTCGGCAACGATTTCCGGTAGTCCGCTGTAAGCAACGCGGGGTCACTTACCGCCCAATCCACCACCCGGATTGGGCGCGTAGTGACCCCGCGTTGCTGTTTAACCCGCAGGGATCCGCGCGGATTAAGGCCCCGGGGGAGTCCGTGCTAAACTTGAGACCAATTGTTATTGTGGCAGTGGATGAGTGCGCCCGGTGTTACACCGAGGACGACGTTTCCGGTTTGCAGGGTTCTTGTGCAACGTATGCCACATTTTTGCATGCCTAGGGACAGTTGCGGCCGCGAGTTGCAGCGTCCTCCGTATGCGATCCGACATTAAGGCTTCGCCTCAGCTGCTCTGGAGACTTCTTCAAAGCTCGGGCGGCGGGGCAAAGCAAAAGGAGAGCGGCTGTCAGAGGCCGCTCCGGATAAAACGGAGAACACGAAAGTGCCTACGATTAACCAGCTGGTCCGCAAGGGCCGCACGCCGAAGGTCTCAAAGACCAAGGCTCCCGCGCTTAAGGGCAGCCCGATGCGCCGCGGTGTTTGCACCCGCGTCTACACCACCACCCCGAAGAAGCCGAACTCGGCTCTGCGTAAGGTTGCACGTGTGCGCCTCAACGGTGGCATCGAAGTTACCGCCTACATCCCCGGTGTTGGCCACAACCTGCAGGAGCACTCCATTGTGCTCGTTCGCGGTGGTCGTGTGAAGGACCTCCCCGGCGTTCGCTACAAGATCGTCCGCGGTGCCCTCGATACTCAGGGTGTCAAGAACCGTAAGCAGGCACGCAGCCGCTACGGCGCAAAGATGGAGAAGAAGTAATATGCCTCGTAAGGGTCCGGCCCCGAAGCGGCCGCTCGTATCAGATCCCGTTTACGGCTCCCCGCTGGTCACCCAGCTGATCAACAAGGTGCTGGTCGACGGCAAGAAGTCCACCGCAGAGCGCATCGTTTACGGTGCCCTCGAAGGTGCACGCGCCAAGTCCGGCGGCGACCCCGTTGCAGCCCTCAAGAAGGCCATGGACAACGTCAAGCCTTCCCTCGAGGTCCGCTCCCGCCGTGTCGGTGGCGCCACCTACCAGGTTCCGGTTGAGGTCAAGCCGGGCCGCTCCACCGCCCTCGCCCTGCGTTGGCTGGTCGGCTACTCCAAGGCCCGCCGCGAAAAGACGATGACCGAGCGCCTCCAGAACGAAATCCTGGATGCCTCGAACGGTCTCGGTGCCGCTGTGAAGCGTCGCGAAGACACCCACAAGATGGCCGAGTCCAACAAGGCCTTCGCCCACTACCGCTGGTAAAACTTCCCGTACGCCGCCGGCTCAACCGAGCCGGCGGCGAACGCGTAGTCCATCCGAAAGGGAGACACCGTGGCACAGGACGTGCTTACAGACCTTAGTAAGGTCCGCAACATCGGCATCATGGCCCACATTGATGCCGGCAAGACCACCACCACCGAGCGCATTCTGTTCTACACAGGTGTGAACCACAAGATTGGCGAAACGCACGACGGCGCTTCGACCACTGACTGGATGGAACAGGAAAAGGAACGCGGCATCACCATCACGTCTGCCGCCGTGACCTGCTTCTGGGAAAACAACCAGATCAACATCATTGACACCCCGGGCCACGTGGACTTCACGGTTGAGGTTGAGCGCTCCCTGCGCGTCCTCGACGGTGCAGTTGCCGTCTTCGATGGCAAGGAAGGCGTTGAGCCGCAGTCCGAGACCGTTTGGCGCCAGGCTGACAAGTACAACGTCCCGCGTATCTGCTTCGTCAACAAGATGGACAAGCTGGGTGCTGACTTCTACTTCACCGTAGACACCATCATCAGCCGCCTCGGTGCCAAGCCGCTGGTTATGCAGCTGCCCATCGGTGCCGAGAACGACTTCATCGGCGTTGTGGACCTGCTCTACATGCGCGCTCTGGTGTGGCCCGGCGATGCCAAGGGTGACGTGACCATGGGTGCCAAGTACGAGATCCAGGAGATCCCGGCTGACCTGCAGGCCAAGGCCGAGGAATACCGTGCCGCCCTCGTGGAGACCGTTGCTGAGTCCTCCGAGGAACTCATGGAGAAGTACCTCGAAGGCGAAGAGCTCACCATCGACGAGCTCAAGGCCGGCATCCGCAAGATGACCATCAACTCCGAGCTGTACCCGGTGTTCTGTGGCTCTGCCTTCAAGAACCGCGGTGTCCAGCCGATGCTTGACGCTGTTGTCGACTACCTGCCGAACCCGCTCGACGTTCCTCCGATGATCGGTCACGATCCGAAGGACGAAGAGAAGGAACTGACCCGCAAGCCGTCCGCCGAAGAGCCGTTCTCCGCTCTCGCGTTCAAGATTGCGGCCCACCCGTTCTTCGGTCAGCTCACCTTCGTCCGCGTGTACTCCGGTCACGTGGAATCCGGTGCCCAGGTGGTCAACTCCACCAAGGGCAA
This sequence comes from Arthrobacter globiformis, assembly GCF_046536215.2. Lineage (GTDB taxonomy): Bacteria > Actinomycetota > Actinomycetes > Actinomycetales > Micrococcaceae > Arthrobacter > Arthrobacter globiformis_E. The sequence goes on from NZ_CM143421.1 coordinate 4,519,668, forward strand.
AAAGGAGCGCATCGGCAAGCTGTTCCAGATGCACGCCAACAAGGAAATGCCCGTCGAGGCAGCCACCGCTGGCCACATCTACGCAGCGATCGGTCTGAAGGACACCACCACTGGTGACACCCTGTGTGACTCCAGCAACCAGATCGTTCTCGAGTCCATGAGCTTCCCGGAGCCCGTGATCTCTGTTGCCATCGAGCCGAACACCAAGGGTGACCAGGAGAAGCTCTCCACGGCTATCCAGAAGCTCTCCGCTGAGGACCCGACCTTCCAGGTCTCCCTCAACGAAGACACCGGCCAGACCATCATCGCCGGCATGGGCGAGCTCCACCTGGACATCCTGGTGGACCGCATGCGCCGCGAGTTCAAGGTCGAGGCCAACGTCGGCAAGCCGCAGGTTGCATACCGCGAGACCATCAAGCGTGCCGTGGAGCGCCACGACTACACGCACAAGAAGCAGACCGGTGGTTCCGGCCAGTTCGCAAAGGTCCAGATCGCCATCGAACCGCTGGACACCGCGGAAGGCGAGCTGTACGAGTTCGAGAACAAGGTCACCGGTGGCCGCGTTCCGCGCGAGTACATCCCGTCGGTTGACGCCGGTATCCAGGATGCGCTGAACGACGGCGTCCTGGCCGGTTACCCGGTTGTCGGCATCAAGGCCACGCTGATTGACGGCGCGTACCACGATGTTGACTCCTCGGAAATGGCGTTCAAGATCGCCGGCCGTATGGCTTTCAAGGAAGCCGCACGCAAGGCGAACCCTGTTCTGCTCGAACCGCTGATGGATGTCGAGGTCCGTACCCCTGAGGAGTACATGGGTGACGTTATCGGTGACCTCAACTCCCGCCGTGGCCAGATGCAGTCCATGGAAGACGCAGCAGGTGTCAAGGTTGTCCGCGCGCACGTTCCGCTGTCCGGCATGTTCGGCTACATCGGTGACCTGCGCTCGAAGACCCAGGGCCGCGCTGTTTACTCCATGACGTTCAACAGCTACGCCGAGGTCCCGAAGGCAGTTGCCGACGAGATCATCCAGAAGTCCCGCGGCGAGTAGTCCCCAGGACTGTCCACGCGACAAGCTGCGAAAAACCGGGTGCGTTTCCCCTGCGGAACACACCTTGTGCGGATGGCCGGGACGTTGGTTCCGGCCGGGTTCCGGCCATCAGCACGAACAGGCTCTAGGGACTAGTATTAGTTCCTGAATCTGCAATTTCATCAATCCAAAGCCCCCAAGTAGACTTACTGGAGTTTCTGCCGCGATAAGCGCGGTCGAAGGTAAGCCATTTGAAAAACGTTCTAGGAGGAACCTGTGGCAAAGGCAAAGTTCGAGCGGACTAAGCCGCACGTTAACATCGGTACCATCGGTCACGTTGACCACGGTAAGACGACGTTGACGGCCGCCATTTCCAAGGTGCTGTACGACAAGTACCCGACTCTCAACGAGAAGCGTGACTTCGCGTCGATCGACTCTGCTCCGGAAGAGCGTCAGCGCGGCATTACCATCAACATCTCCCACGTTGAGTACCAGACCGAGAAGCGCCACTACGCACACGTAGACGCTCCGGGTCACGCTGACTACATCAAGAACATGATCACCGGTGCTGCTCAGATGGACGGCGCAATCCTCGTGGTTGCCGCTACTGACGGTCCGATGGCTCAGACCCGCGAGCACGTTCTGCTCGCCCGCCAGGTTGGTGTTCCCTACCTGCTGGTCGCGCTGAACAAGGCAGACATGGTTGAGGACGAGGAACTCCTCGACCTCGTCGAAATGGAAGTTCGTGAGCTCCTGAGCTCGCAGGGCTTCGACGGCGACGACGCACCGGTCATCCGCGTTTCCGGCCTCAAGGCTCTGGAAGGCGACCCGGAGTGGGTCAAGTCCGTTGAGGACCTGATGGCTGCTGTCGACGAGTCCGTTCCGGACCCCGTACGTGACCGCGACAAGCCGTTCCTGATGCCGATCGAAGACGTCTTCACCATCACCGGTCGTGGCACCGTTGTGACGGGTCGCGCCGAGCGCGGTACCCTCGCCATCAACTCTGAGGTCGAGATCGTCGGTATCCGCCCGGTCCAGAAGACCACGGTTACCGGTATCGAGATGTTCCACAAGCAGCTCGACGAAGCATGGGCCGGCGAGAACTGTGGCCTGCTGCTCCGCGGTCTGAAGCGCGACGATGTCGAGCGTGGCCAGGTTGTCGTCAAGCCGGGTTCCATCACCCCGCACACCGACTTCGAGGCCAACGTCTACATCCTGTCCAAGGACGAAGGCGGACGTCACAACCCGTTCTACTCGAACTACCGCCCGCAGTTCTACTTCCGTACCACGGACGTGACCGGCGTTATCACCCTGCCGGAAGGCACCGAAATGGTTATGCCCGGTGACAACACCGAGATGACCGTTGCGCTGATCCAGCCGATCGCTATGGAAGAGGGCCTCGGCTTCGCTATCCGTGAAGGCGGCCGCACCGTTGGTTCGGGACGTGTCACCAAGATCATCAAGTAACTCTTGCTGATTGCAGGCCTAAGCGCCTGATCTTCGAAAACAGCCCCGCTGCTCCTGGCAGCGGGGCTGTTTTTGTATCTGCTGCCCACCGCTTGGGAGGGTGCCCCTGATAGGGTTAGTGCTCCCGGCAGCGCCGGTGCAAAGACAGATTCGTGGCAAAGAGGGAGCATCATGGGTTGGCTTATTTTCCTGCTGGTGGTTGCCGCCGTGGTGGTGGGCGTTGTTTGGGCGAAGAAGCACTTCCGCCACGAGATTGAGCGTGCCAAGCGGATCAACCGGGCCAACAGGAACCAGTAGCTCCAACAAGAACCAGTAGCTCCAACAAGGAGCGATGGGCGCAACGTCAGGCCGTGCGTACCCGCGCCCGGCTGAGTGCCTGCAGCCAGTAGAAAGACTTCTTGGGCGTCCGCTTCAGGGTCTCGAAGTCCACGTGGACCAGGCCGAACCGCTGTGAATACCCGGCGGCCCATTCGAAGTTGTCCATGAACGTCCAGACGAAGTAGCCGAGCAGCCGCACATCGTGCGCGATTCCGCCGGCCGCCGTGGCGTTCACCGCCTGGCCCAGATGGTGCGCCAGGTAGTCGATCCGGCCCGTATCGACGATCGGGCCCGTGACGTGTTCGGGTTCCGGAAAACTGGCGCCGCTCTCGGTGATATACACCGGCGGTAAAGCTTCCCCGTATCTGTCCTTGAGTTCCCGCAGCAGGATGCCCAAATGGTCCGGGGCCACCGGCCAACCGAATCCCGTGGTGGCGTATTCGGGGAAGGCCGCAAAATGGAACGGTACCCGCGCCATGGCCTGGGCGTTGCCTGCTGGGGTGTCCGTCGGGCCCTGGCCTGCGGCCACGCGCACAGGGTAGTAATAGTTCACCCCGTAGAAGTCGAGCGGCTGGCTGATGAGGCGGAGGTCGTCGTCGGACGTCCGGGACAGAAACCTGAACCAGGGGCGGGCGGCAAGCGGCGGGGCAGGGTAGCGTCCCAGGAGGATGGGATCGGCGTACACGCGGTTGAGGACAAGGTCGCAGACCTTGGCCAGCAGCCTGTCCGCCAGCCGCCGGGTGGCAGGGCGTACGGGGGAGTGCAGGTTGGTGACGCCGATGGTTCCGGCCACGCCGGCGGCGCGCAGGGCCTGGACCGCAAGTCCATGGCCGAGAAGCTGGTGGTGGACCGCAGGCAGCGCCTTGAACAGCAGGTCGCGGCCGGGCGCATGGACGCCGAGAGCGTAGCCGTTGAGCGTGACGGACACGGGCTCGTTGAGCGTGACCCACTGCGCCACCCGGTCCCCGAGCCGCTGACCGGCAGCAGCCGCGTACTCCGCGAAGCGCTCAGCCGTAGCCCGGTTCATCCAGCCGCCGCTGCGTTCAAGGGGCAGGGGAGTGTCCCAATGGTAGAGGGTGGCCATGGGGGAGATGCCGGCCGCCAGCAGCAGGTCAACCAGCCGGTCGTAGAAGTCCAGGCCCCGCGGATTGGCTGCGCCGCGGCCGTCCGGATGGATCCGTGGCCACGAGATCGAGAAGCGGTAGGAGTCGATGCCGAGTTCGCGCATGAGGGCAACGTCTTCCGGCACGCGGTTATAGTGGTCACAGGCAACCTCCGGCGAATGCCCGTGCAGGATGTTGCCGGGCTTCGCCGCAAAGGCGTCCCAGCCCGAGGGTCCGCGGCCGTCCGCGGCGAGGGCCCCCTCGATCTGGAAGGCGGCGGCAGCAACGCCCAGCGTGAAATCCGGGCGCAGGCGTCCGGCGAGGTTTTGCACTGCATCTGCGGTGACGGCGTCGTCCCTGCCGGCGTCGGCGTTCTGCACGGCCATTCACCCATCATCCAACCGATGATTGCCGGAGGCAATGACGCTTGGAGCGGAGGAACAGGGCTGGCAACGGCCGCTGAAAAGGCCCGATTCGCATCCTCGGATAAATTCCGGCATACTAGATGAGTTGTTCAAGCGCTTCTTCGCGTCCCGATCCGGATAATGCCGGGTGTCAGGGTCCAGGTTGAAGCCCAAACATAACCCACCCCCCAAGGAAATGCGGGCTCGTGCGTTTTGCACAGCGCGACACGCCCGACCGCGGGGGTCGGGTGCGCCGGCAGGTTGAGGAACCCGGATTCATCCGGATTCAGCTTGTGCGGCGGGTGGTAGTTACGACTTCAAATGCTTCGGCAGCCATACAACACGCAAGTAAACAGAGCAGCACTTACTGAAAGAGAGTCAGGCGACATGGCGGGACAAAAAATCCGCATCCGGCTGAAGTCATACGACCACGAGGTCATTGACGTTTCAGCACGGAAGATCGTTGAGACGGTCACGCGCGCAGGCGCAACGGTAGTCGGCCCGGTGCCGCTGCCCACGGAGAAGAACGTGTACTGCGTTATCCGCTCTCCGCACAAGTACAAGGACAGCCGCGAGCACTTTGAAATGCGCACGCACAAGCGTCTGATCGACATCATCGACCCCACGCCCAAGGCTGTTGACTCGCTCATGCGTCTCGACCTGCCGGCCGACGTGAACATCGAAATCAAGCTGTAGGGAGGTGCTGAGAGACTATGACCGCAACCCGTAACGTAAAGGGCCTGCTGGGCACGAAGCTCGGCATGACCCAGGTCTGGGACGAGAACAACAAGCTCATCCCCGTCACTGTTGTCCAGGCTGACTCGAACGTCATCACCCAGCTGCGTAACGCAGAGACCGATGGCTACGTCGCCGTTCAGATCGGCTACGGCCAGATCGATCCCCGCAAGGTCACCAAGCCGCTGGCTGGTCACTTTGAAAAGGCAGGCGTCACGCCTCGCCGTCACGTCGTTGAACTCCGTACCGCAGATGCTGCCGAGTACGAGCTGGGCCAGGAGCTCTCTGTTGAGCTCTTCGAAGCCGGCCAGAAGATCGACGTCGTTGGCACCACCAAGGGTAAGGGCTTCGCCGGTGTTATGAAGCGTCACGGCTTCTCCGGTGTTGGCGCCTCCCACGGTGCCCACAAGAACCACCGTAAGCCCGGTTCTATCGGTGGAGCATCCACCCCGAGCCGCGTCTTCAAGGGCATGAGAATGGCCGGCCGCATGGGCGCCGTTCGTCACACCACGCTGAACCTCACGGTCCACGCGGTTGACGTCGAGAAGTCGCTGCTCCTGATCAAGGGCGCCGTTCCCGGTGCCCGCGGCCAGGTCGTACTCGTACGCACCGCCGTGAAGGGAGCCTAGTTCAATGGCTAACACTGTCAAGGTTGACCTGCCTGCAGAGATCTTCGACGTTCAGACCAACGTGCCGCTGCTGCACCAGGTCGTCGTTGCCCAGCTCGCTGCTGCTCGCCAGGGTACCCACAAGACCAAGACCCGCGCCGAAGTTTCCGGTGCAGGCCGCAAGCCGTTCAAGCAGAAGGGCACCGGCCGCGCCCGTCAGGGTTCGATCCGCGCTCCGCACATGACCGGCGGTGGCATCGTCCACGGGCCCACCCCGCGTGACTACAGCCAGCGGACCCCCAAGAAGATGATTGCTGCTGCACTGCGCGGCGCACTCTCTGACCGCGCCCGCAACGGCCGCGTCCACGTCGTTTCTGAACTGGTTGCCGGCGACAAGCCGTCCTCCAAGGCAGCACTGGCAGCCCTGCGCGGAGTTTCCGAGCGCAAGAACCTGCTGGTCGTCATCGAGCGCGCGAACGACGTTGCTGCACTCTCCGTGCGCAACCTCGCCGAAGTCCACGTCCTGTACGTGGACCAGCTGAACACCTACGACGTGCTCGTTTCCGACGACGTAGTCTTCACTCAGGCTGCCTACGAAGCATTCGTTGCTGACAAGGCTGCAAAGAACCAGGAGGATGCCAAGTGAGCGCAGCCACCATCAAGGACCCGCGCGACGTCGTGCTTGCACCCGTCGTTTCGGAAAAGAGCTACGGCCTGATCGACGAGGGCAAGTACACCTTCCTGGTGGACCCCCGGTCGAACAAGACCGAGATCAAGCTGGCCGTGGAGAAGATCTTCTCCGTCAAGGTCGAATCGATCAACACCATCAACCGTGCCGGTAAGCGCAAGCGCACCAAATTCGGATGGGGCACCCGCAAGAGCACCAAGCGTGCCATTGTGACCCTCAAAGAAGGCACTATCGACATCTTCGGCGGTCCGCTCGCGTAGCGGAGACCACTTTAACGAGGAAATGAATTATGGGAATCCGTAAATACAAGCCGACTACGCCGGGCCGCCGCGGCTCGAGCGTAGCTGACTTCACCGAAATCACGCGGTCGACGCCGGAAAAGTCGTTGGTACGTCCGCTGCCCAAGAAGGGCGGCCGTAACAACACCGGTAAGATCACCACCCGTCACAAGGGTGGTGGACACAAGCGCCAGTACCGTCTGATCGACTTCCGTCGCCACGACAAGGACGGCGTCAACGCCCGCGTTGCCGAAATCGAGTACGATCCGAACCGCACGGCTCGCATCGCCCTCCTGCACTACGTTGATGGCACCAAGCGCTACATCATCGCCCCGAACAAGCTCTCCCAGGGCGATTTCGTGGAAGCCGGCGCCAACGCTGACATCAAGCCTGGCAACAACCTGCCCCTGCGCAACATCCCCGTGGGTACGGTTATCCACGCGGTTGAGCTGCGCCCGGGCGGCGGTGCCAAGATGGCCCGTTCCGCCGGTGCATCTGTTCAGCTTGTCGCCAAGGAAGGCCGTTTCGCCCAGCTGCGTCTGCCCTCCGGCGAAATCCGCAACGTTGACGTGCGCTGCCGCGCCACGATCGGCGAGGTCGGCAACGCCGAGCAGTCGAACATCAACTGGGGCAAGGCCGGCCGTATGCGGTGGAAGGGCGTTCGCCCGACCGTCCGTGGTGTCGCCATGAACCCGGTTGACCACCCGCACGGTGGTGGTGAAGGTAAGACCTCCGGTGGTCGTCACCCGGTCAACCCGAACGGTAAGCCTGAAGGCCGTACCCGCCGCCCCAACAAAGAGAGCGACAAGCTTATTGTTCGTCGCCGTCGTACTGGCAAGAACAAGCGATAGGAGCCTGGACACATGCCACGCAGCCTGAAAAAAGGTCCTTTCGTTGACCAGCACCTCTTTGTGAAGGTCGCAAGGGAAAACGAAAAGGGCACCAAGAACGTCATCAAGACCTGGTCCCGCCGCTCGATGATCATCCCCGACATGCTCGGGCACACGATCGCCGTGCACGACGGACGCAAGCACATCCCGGTGTTTGTCACCGAGTCGATGGTCGGGCACAAGCTCGGCGAATTCGCTCCCACGCGGACATTCCGCGGCCATGTCAAGGACGACCGTAAGGGCAAGCGCCGCTAGGCGCCTGCACTTACGTCAAAGACGAGAGAAGGAAAGCAATGGAAGCCAAGGCAATTGCGCGCCACATCCGCGTAACGCCTATGAAGGCCCGGCGCGTCGTCAACCTTGTTCGTGGAAAGCAAGCGAACGAGGCTCTGGCAATTCTGAAGTTTGCCCCGCAGGCAGCTTCGGAGCCGGTATTCAAGGTAGTTCAGTCGGCAATCTCCAACGCCCGGGTCCTCGCGGACCGCGACGGCGTTGCGTTTGACGAAGGTGACCTCATCATCAGCGAAGCGTTTGTTGATGAAGGCCCGACCATGAAGCGGTTCCAGCCGCGTGCCCAGGGTCGTGCATTTCAGATCAAGAAGCGCACCAGCCACATCACCGTGGTAGTCGCTACCCCGGAGAAAGAGGAGGCTCGCTAAGTGGGACAGAAAGTAAACCCGCACGGGTTCCGACTCGGCATCACCACCGATCACGTATCGCACTGGTTCGCTGACAGCACCAAGTCCGGCCAGCGGTACAAGGACTTCGTTCGCGAAGACATCCGTATCCGCCAGCTCATGTCCACGGGCATGGAGCGCGCCGGTATCGCCAAGGTTGAGATCGAGCGCACCCGCGACCGTGTCCGCGTGGACATCCACACGGCACGTCCGGGCATCGTCATCGGCCGCCGCGGCGCCGAGGCAGACCGCATCCGTGGCGAGCTCGAAAAGCTCACCGGCAAGCAGGTTCAGCTGAACATCCTCGAGGTCAAGAACCCCGAGATGGAAGCCCAGCTTGTTGCCCAGGGTGTTGCAGAACAGCTGACTTCCCGCGTGGCATTCCGCCGTGCGATGAAGAAGGCCATGCAGTCCGCACAGCGTGCCGGTGCCAAGGGTATCCGTATCGCTTGCTCGGGCCGTCTGGGTGGCGCAGAAATGTCCCGCTCGGAGTTCTACCGCGAAGGCCGTGTGCCCCTGCACACCCTCCGCGCGAACATCGACTACGGCTTCTACGAAGCCAAGACCACCTTCGGCCGCATCGGCGTGAAGGTCTGGATCTACAAGGGCGACGTCACCTCCAAGGAACTGGCTCAGCAGGCAGCTGCTGCTCCGTCCCGTGGCCGCTCCGGCGACCGTCCGGGCCGCCCGGGTGGCGCTGACCGTGGTGACCGCCGCCGTCGTACCGACCGTCCGGCAGCCGACGCAGCTCCTGCTGCTGCAGCTCCGGCAGCCGAGGCTGCCGCACCGGCACAGGCAGCAGAAGGAGGACAGGCTTAAATGCTTATCCCACGTCGAGTCAAGCACCGTAAGCAGCACCACCCGGGTCGTTCCGGCGCTGCCACGGGTGGCACCAAGGTCTCGTTCGGTGAGTTCGGTATCCAGGCCCTGAGCCCGGCATACGTCACGAACCGTCAGATCGAATCTGCCCGTATCGCGATGACCCGCCACATCAAGCGTGGCGGTAAGGTCTGGATCAACATCTACCCGGACCGTCCGCTGACCAAGAAGCCTGCCGAAACCCGCATGGGTTCCGGTAAGGGTTCGCCGGAGTGGTGGGTCGCCAACGTCAAGCCGGGCCGGGTTCTCTTCGAACTCTCCGGTGTCAATGAAGAGGTAGCTCGCGAGGCCCTGCGCCTGGCAATCCACAAGCTGCCGTTGAAGGCACGCATTGTGCGTCGCGAAGGTGGTGAGTAGAAATGGCAGTAGGGTCGAAGGATCTCGCACCCGCACAGCTGGACGGTTTCGACAACGAGCGTCTCGTTGAAGAACTCCGCAAGTCCAAGGAAGAGCTGTTCAACCTGCGTTTCCAGTCCGCCACCGGACAGCTGGAGAACCACGGTCGTCTGCGCGCGGTAAAGAAGGACATCGCACGCATCTACACCGTTCTCCGTGAGCGCGAGCTGGGCATTCGTGCCGAGGTTGCCGCACCGGTTGTGGAAGCCAAGGAAGAAAAGAAGTCCAAGAAGTCTGCAGCTAAGAAGGCTGAAAAGCCGGCCGAGGCTGAGACCGAGGAGGACGCCAAGTGAGTGAAAAGGACGAGAACGTGACGGAAACTGCTACGGCAGCTACGGCTGAGCAGCGCGGTTACCGTAAGACGCGTCGCGGCTACGTGGTCTCTGACAAGATGGACAAGACCATCGTTGTTCAGGTTGAAGACCGCGTGAAGCACGCCCTGTACGGCAAGGTCATCCGCCGCACCTCCAAGGTCAAGGCACACGACGAGCAGAACACCGCCGGCATCGGCGACCTGGTTGTCATCGCCGAGACCCGGCCGCTGTCCGCCACCAAGAACTGGCGGCTCGTGGAAATCCTCGAAAAGGCCAAGTAACACCCCGCAGCCTGGCTGCATGGAGACCCCTGTTCCCTTTGGGAGCGGGGGTTTCCGCGTTTAAGTGGGGAAGCGGCCGACGGCGGTGCTAGCGCCGGCAGAACATGTCGCCGTCGTGCGTTAAGGGGGAGCCCCGTACGTTGCGGGGGAGCGGCGGGAGGTGATATGGAGGCTGGGCCAAACTGTGCTAAGATTTTGAGTTTGTATGGCGCCTGTTGTGCGCCTGCAGCAAACCTCGTAAACAATCGTGCCACGGCATAGTGCCCCCTTGCGCCTTCGCGGGCTTGGGAAGCAACTGTTTGTGGCACGGGCGTTTAGGCCTGGTCTGGCAAAATCCAGTCAGGTCAAGAGACACCCCGATCAACCGTTCCGCAAGGCTCATTCCGTAGCAAGTAATTCGGTCTGAGAACCGGCGCGACGCAAGGAGTAAATAGTGATTCAGCAGGAGTCGCGACTGAAGGTCGCCGACAACACGGGTGCTAAGGAAATCCTTACCATTCGCGTTCTCGGTGGATCTGGCCGTCGCTACGCAGGCATCGGCGACGTCATCGTCGCAACCGTCAAGGACGCAATTCCGGGCGGCAACGTAAAGAAGGGCGACGTCGTCAAGGCTGTCATCGTCCGTACCAAGAAGGAACGCCGCCGTGCGGATGGTTCCTACATCAAGTTTGACGAGAACGCAGCCGTCATCCTGAAGAACGACGGTGACCCCCGCGGTACCCGTATCTTCGGACCGGTTGGTCGTGAACTCCGTGACAAGAAGTTCATGAAGATCGTTTCTCTGGCTCCGGAGGTGCTCTAGTCCATGGCTAAGATCAAGAAGGGTGACCTGGTACAGGTCATCACTGGCGCCAAGGCTGAGCGCGGCGGCGACCGTGGCAAGCAGGGCAAGGTCCTGCGCGTGTTCCCGGACACCAACCGCGTGCTGGTTGAAGGTATCAACCGCGTAACCAAGCACACCAAGGTCGGCCAGTCGCAGCGCGGCACCAAGACCGGCGGCATCGAGGTTGTCGAGGCTCCGATCCACGTTTCCAACGTGGCTCTCGTTGACCCGTCCACCAAGAAGCCGACCCGCGTTGGTTTCCGCCTCGACACCGTAGAGAAGGACGGCGTCAAGAAGACCGTCCGCATCCGCGTGGCCAAGAGCTCCGGGAAGGACATCTAATGACTGAGACTCTCGAGACTCCGGCAACGAAGATCGTTCCTCGTCTGAAGACCAAGTACGCCGATTCCATCAAGAGCTCGCTCCTTGAGGAATTCAAGTACGAGAATGTGAACCAGGTTCCCCGTCTGGTCAAGGTTGTAGTGAACATGGGTGTTGGAGATGCCGCCAAGGACTCCAAGCTGATCGACGGCGCTGTCCGCGACCTCACCCTGATCACCGGCCAGAAGCCGCAGGTCACCAAGGCCCGCAAGTCGATCGCACAGTTCAAGCTGCGCGAAGGCATGCCGATTGGTGCACACGCAACCCTGCGTGGCGACCGCATGTGGGAATTCGTGGACCGTCTGGTCACGCTGGCCCTGCCCCGTATCCGCGACTTCCGCGGCCTCAGCGGCAAGCAGTTTGACGGCAACGGCAACTACACCTTCGGTCTGACCGAGCAGGTTATGTTCCACGAGATCGACCAGGACTCCATCGACCGCACCCGCGGTATGGACATCACGGTTGTGACCACCGCCAAGACCGACGACGAAGGCCGCGCGCTGCTCAAGGCGCTTGGTTTCCCGTTCAAGACCGAAGCTTAATTAACTACGTAAAAGGTCCGGCCGCTCTGCTTCCCCAGGGACAGAACGGCGGAAACCGTTACGAGGAAGGGCAAGTGCCCAAATGACTATGACAGATCCTGTCGCAGATATGCTTACGCGCCTGCGTAACGCAAACTCGGCATACCACGATTCCGTGTCTATGCCTTACAGCAAGCTCAAGGCTCGCGTTGCTGACATCCTCAAGGCCGAAGGTTTCATCGCCGGCTGGAAGGAAGAGGACGCTGAAGTCGGCAAGAAGCTGACCCTCGAGCTCAAGTTCGGTCCGAACCGCGAGCGTTCAATCGCGGGTGTCCGTCGCATCTCCAAGCCGGGTCTCCGCGTTTACGCGAAGTCCACCAACCTGCCGCACGTGCTGGGTGGCCTGGGTATCGCAATTCTGTCCACCTCTTCCGGCCTCCTGACTGACAAGCAGGCCGGCAAGAAGGGCGTGGGCGGCGAAGTCCTCGCTTACGTCTGGTAACGGGAAAGGAAGAGAATAATGTCACGTATTGGACGTCTCCCCATCACCGTTCCTGCCGGCGTTGAGGTCAAGGTTGACGGCTCTGTCGTCAGCGTCAAGGGTTCCAAGGGCGAACTGAGCCACACTGTGGCCAGCCCCATCGAGGTTGCCCTCGAGGAGAACACCCTGACCGTCACCCGCCCGAACGACGAGCGCGCCTCCCGTTCGCTCCACGGCCTGACCCGCACCCTGATCGCCAACATGATCCAGGGCGTCACCGCAGGCTACGAGAAGAAGCTTGAAATCGTCGGTACCGGTTACCGCGTTCAGGCCAAGGGTTCTGACCTTGAGTTCGCTCTCGGCTACAGCCACCCGGTCAGCGTTTCGGCTCCGGCCGGCATCACCTTTGCAGTAGAGGGACCGACCAAGCTCTCTGTCTCAGGCATCAACAAGCAGCAGGTCGGCGAGGTTGCTGCCAACATTCGCAAGCTGCGCAAGCCTGACCCGTACAAGGGCAAGGGCATCCGCTACGCGGGCGAAGTCATCCGCCGCAAGGTCGGAAAGGCTGGTAAGTAACCATGGCCATCGCCATTAACAAGAAGCGTACGAACAAGAGCAAGTCTGCTTCGCGCAGCCGCCGCCAGCTTCGTATCCGCAAGCGCATCTCCGGAACGGCTGTACGTCCTCGCCTGGTCGTCAACCGCTCCGCACGCCACGTATTTGTCCAGGTTGTCGACGACACCATTGGCCAGACCGTAGCTAGCGCGTCCACTCTGGAAGCTGACCTTCGTGCATTCGACGGCGACAAGACCGCCAAGGCCAAGCGCGTTGGCGAGCTCGTCGCCGAGCGTGCCAAGGCTGCCGGCGTCGAAGCTGTCGTTTTCGACCGTGGTGGTAACAAGTACCACGGCCGGATCGCGGCCGTCGCTGACGGTGCACGCGAAGGTGGGCTGTCACTGTGACCGAAGCAAACAAGGAAAAGGACACTGTGTCTGCAGAAGAGAAGGCACCCGAAGCCGCAGCTGCTGAGACCACTGCCCCCGCAACCGAGGACCGCCGTGGTGGCGCCCGTCGCGGCGAGCGTGGCGACCGTGGCCAGGGCCGCGGCGACCGCGGTGGCCGTGGCGGCCGCGATGGCGGACGTGAAGCCGAGAAGAACCAGTTCGTAGAGCGCGTTGTCACCATCAACCGCGTTTCCAAGGTCGTCAAGGGTGGTCGTCGCTTCAGCTTCACCGCACTCGTCGTCGTTGGTGACGGTAACGGTCTGGTCGGCGTCGGCTACGGCAAGGCCAAGGAAGTTCCCGCTGCTATCGCAAAGGGCGTTGAAGAGGCTAAGAAGTCCTTCTTCCGCGTTCCCCGCGTTGGCAACACCATCCCTCACCGCGTTCAGGGTGAAGCGGCCGCTGGTGTCGTAATGCTGCGTCCGGCTTCCGCCGGTACCGGTGTTATCGCCGGTGGTCCGGTCCGTGCAGTACTGGAGTGCGTGGGCATCCACGACATCCTCTCCAAGTCGCTCGGTTCCTCCAACGCCATCAACATCGTTCACGCGACCGTTGATGCCCTGAAGCGCCTCGAAGAGCCGGCAGCCGTGGCAGCACGCCGTGGCCTGCCGCTGGACGAGGTTGCTCCGGCCGCCCTGGTGCGTTCGCTGATGAACCAGAAGGCAGGTGTCTAAGTCATGGCCAAGAACCTGACTCCCTCCGACGCCAAGTTGGAGATCACCCAGATTAAGGGCGTCATTGGCGCCAAGCAGAACCAGCGCGACACCCTGCGGTCCCTCGGCCTGAAGCGGATCGGACACACCGTTGTCCGCACCGCCGACGCCGTGACCGTTGGAATGCTCAACACGGTTCCGCACCTCGTGAATGTTGAGGAGGCGAAGTAATGGCAGAGAAGAACACGGCCGAGACCGCAGCTGCTGAAAAGCAGAGCGCTCTGAAGGTTCACCACCTGCGTCCCGCCCCCGGTGCCAAGACCGCCAAGACCCGTGTTGGTCGTGGTGAAGGCTCCAAGGGTAAGACCGCCGGTCGCGGTACCAAGGGTACGAAGGCCCGCTACCAGGTGAAGGCTGGCTTTGCCGGCGGCCAGCTGCCGCTGCACATGCGCCTGCCGAAGCTGCGCGGCTTCAAGAACCCGTTCCGGGTTGAGTTCCAGGTTGTAAACCTGGAGAAGCTCAACGAGCTGTTCCCGGAAGGTGGTGCTGTCACCGTGGAGGACCTGGTTGCAAAGGGTGCTGTTCGCAAGAACCAGCCCGTGAAGGTGCTTGGCACCGGCGACATCACCGTCAAGGTTGACGTCACCGCCCACGCCTTCTCAGCCAGCGCGACTGAAAAGATCGCTGCAGCCGGCGGAAGCACCACCGCGCTCTAAGGGATTCTGTCCCGGAGCCGGTGGGCAATTGCCCGCTGCGCAAACTCCCGGCACGGGGGCCGAGGCCCCTGTGCCGGGAGTTTTTTCATACCCATTGGGTCGTCCGGATTGTTCGCATGCCGCAAACACCGGTTAGACTCGGTTGTTGGGTTTATCGACCTGCATCACGTGACCTATTAATTACTGAGGAGGACGCTTGCTAAGCGCATTCGGCCGGGCGTTTCGAACGCCTGATCTGCGACGCAAGTTGTTGTTCACGCTGGGAATCATCACAATCTTCCGCTTGGGAGCCTTTATCCCCTCGCCCGGTGTGAGCTACCAGAATGTCCAGCAATGCTTGTCGAACGGGCAGACCCAGGGCGGGATCTACCAGCTCGTCAATCTTTTCAGCGGTGGTGCACTGCTGCAGGTCTCCATCTTCGCCCTGGGCATCATGCCGTACATCACGGCGAGCATCATTGTGCAGCTGCTGCGTGTGGTCATCCCGCGGTTCCAGCAGCTGTACGAAGAGGGCGCCTCCGGGCAGTCCAAGCTGACGCAGTACACGCGGTACCTGACCATCGCCCTTGGCCTGTTGAACGCCACGACGCTGGTGTCGCTGGCGCGCTCCGGCCAGCTGCTGCCCGGCTGCAACCTGCCGATCATCCCGGACCAGAGCGTCATCACCACGATCCTCATCATCATCACGCTGACGGCCGGTACCGGCCTCATCATGTGGATGGGTGAGCTCGTGACCGAGAAGGGCGTCGGCAACGGCATGTCGCTGCTGATCTTCACGGCCATCGCCGCCGGCTTCCCCACCTCGCTGGGCGCCATCTGGTCCGCCCAGGGCCCGGGTACGTTCTTCATCGTGCTGGCCATCGGCCTGCTGACAGTTGCCCTGGTGGTCTTCGTGGAGCAGTCCCAGCGCCGCATCCCGGTGCAGTACGCCAAGCGCATGATCGGCCGGCGCACCGTGGGCGGCACCAGCACCTACATTCCGATCAAGGTGAACATGGCCGGCGTCATTCCCGTCATCTTCGCTTCCTCGATGCTCTACCTGCCGGCGTTGATCTCGCAGTTCAACCAGCCGAAGGCGGGGGAGTCGATCCAGCCGTGGGTTGAGTGGATCAACAACAACCTGACGCGCGGTGACCACCCCATCTACATGGCGCTGTACTTCGCCATGATTGTGTTCTTTACCTACTTCTACGTCGCGATCACCTTCAACCCTGAAGAGGTCAGCGACAACATGAAGAAATACGGCGGCTTCATCCCGGGTATCCGTGCCGGCAAGCCGACCGCGGATTACCTGCAGTACGTCCTGTCGCGCATCACGCTGCCCGGAGCCTTCTACCTTGGCTTCGTGGCACTGATCCCGCTGGTGGCGCTCGTGCTGATCAACGCAAACCAGAACTTCCCGTTCGGTGGCACCTCGATCCTGATCATGGTGGGCGTTGGCCTGGAAACCGTCAAGCAAATTGACGCGCAGCTACAGCAGCGTCACTACGAAGGGCTATTGCGATGACCAGAATGTTGATTATCGGACCACCGGGTTCGGGCAAGGGCACGCAGGCGGAACGCATCTCGGAACGCCTCGGCGTTGTTGCGATCTCCACCGGCGACATCTTCCGCGCCAACGTCAAGGGTGAGACGCCGCTCGGCGTTGAGGCCAAGAAGTACATGGACAACGGCGATTTCGTGCCGGACAGCGTGACCAACAAGATGGTCCGCGACCGTCTCAGCGAAGGTGACGTCGAGGACGGCTTCCTGTTGGACGGCTACCCCCGCACCACCGCCCAGGTTGACTACCTGGACCAGATCCTGGCCGACGGCGACCAGAAGCTGGACGTCGTCCTGCAGCTCACCGCCGACGACGAGGAGCTCGTGCACCGCCTGCTGGGCCGCGCGAAGGAAACCGGACGCAGTGACGACAACGAAGCCGTCATCCGCCACCGCCTGGACCTGTACCACGAGCAGACCGAGGCTGTTGTGGCCAAGTATGCCGAGCGCGGCATCCTGACCCAGGTTGACGGCATCGGCCAGATCGACGAGGTCACCGACCGCGTCATGCAGGCCATCAAAGAGGCGCAGGCCGCCTGAAATTAGTTCCAACGCTGCGAGGCTCCTCCCGGACCATGGGGAGGGGCCTCCGGCTTTTAGCCCCGGGCCGTCCGGTTCCACATCCGGAAACCTGGCGGGCAGGGGCACACTGAGAGGAAACACCGCTGATGGCATTCGGCCAGCCACGGATTGAATACAAGACCAACGCCCAGATGCGGACCATGCACGAGGCCGGGCTCGTCCTGAGCCGTGCCCTTGACGCGGCCGTGGCCGCGGCAGCCCCGGGCGTCACCACCAAGCACCTGGACGAGGTCTTCGCCGCCGTGCTGCTGGAAGCCGGCGCCAAGTCCAACTTCCTGGGCTACCACGGCTTCCCCGCCACCATCTGCACGTCCGTCAACGAGGAAGTGGTCCACGGCATCCCGGGCGGCAAGGTCCTGCAGGACGGGGACATCATCTCCATCGACGGCGGCTGCATCGTCAACGGCTGGCACTCGGACTCGGCGCGGACCGTTATCGTGGGAACGCCGGACCCGGAGGACCAGCGCCTCTCCGACGTCACCGAGACGGCCATGTGGCACGGCATCGCCGGCCTGGCCAAGGGCAAGTTCGTGGGCGACATCGGTGCAGCCATAGACGACTATGTCTCCTCTGTGCCCGGCAAGCCCCTGGGTATCCTCGAGGATTACGTGGGCCACGGCATCGGCTCCGAGATGCACATGGCCCCCGACGTGCTGAACTACCGCACCAGCCACCGCGGCCCGAAGATCCGTCCCGGCCTGTGCCTCGCCATCGAGCCCATGCTGGTGCGCGGCGGCATCGAGACCGCCGTGCTGGAGGACGACTGGACAGTGGTCACCACGGACGGCAAGCGCTCGTGCCAGTGGGAGCACTCCGTGGCTGTCCACGAGAAGGGCATCTGGGTGCTGTCGTCGCCCGACGGCGGCGCAGCCCGCCTAGCGCCCCTCGGCGTGGTGCCGGTCCCGATCCCCTGAGGACACGCATCTAGCTGGGCGACACGCAAAATCCCTGGCGACACTGGAATTCCGGTATCGCCAGGGATTTTGCGCGTCATGGGGATCTTTCTGCGTCGCCAGGTCACCTCGTTGCCGGGTCACCTCGTCGCCAGGTCAACTCCCGGGGCAGAATGGGAGCCATGGGAGCGAGCGACGGAGCCAACAAAGCAGCCGGGGCGCAGGGAAAGATCACCGATGTGCCGGGCATGCGGGTGGGGCACCAGCAGAAGTCCGACGGCGGGTGGCTGAGCGGGGTGACCGTGGTCCTGCCCCCTGCGGGGACAGTCGGTTCGGTGGACGTCCGCGGAGGAGGACCCGGAACCCACGAGACCGATGCGCTCGATCCCACCACCCTGGTACGCACCGTGGACGCCGTGGTGCTTACCGGCGGCAGCGCCTACGGCCTGGTTACCGCCCACGGCGCCCAGCGCTGGTGTGAGGAGCAGGGCCGCGGCTTCGCTGTGATGGGGGGAGTGGTGCCCATCGTTCCGGCCGCCGCGATCTTCGACCTCGGCCGCGGCGGCGACTTCAGCGCCCGCCCGGATGAGTCCATGGGCTATGCGGCGGCAGTAGCGGCCGGCGCGCAATCGGAAGGGCACGACGTCGACCGCGGCAATGTGGGTGCCGGCACCGGGGCCGTGATTGGACGGGGGAAGTTCAAAGGGGGAGTGGGGACGGCGTCAGTCACCCTGGACAACGGCGTTGTGGTCGGGGCGCTGGCAGTCGTGAATGCGCTCGGCCTGCCGCTGGGTTCGGTGGTTGAGCTTGCCAGTTCGCTGGTAGAGCCTGTCGAGAACGGCGCTGCGGAGGACGGCCCCCGTGATTTCGGCAAGCTCAATCAGCGGGAAGATAACCTCAATCAGCGGGATGCTCCTCCAGCCCTCAACACCACGCTCGTCGTCGTCGCCACGAATGCGGCGCTGGACGTTGCCGAGTGCAAGCGGACCGCCTCGGCCGCCCACGCGGGGCTGGCGCGGGCACTGAACCCGAGCCACACTTTGGCTGACGGGGACACCGTGTTCTGCCTCGCCACCGGAGGCCAGGAGCTGGACAGGAGCACGGAAGCTGCCCGGCAGATAAGCCTCATTACCCTGCAGAGTGCGGCAGCCGACGTCGTACGCTTGGCCATCCTGGACGGGGTCAGCAGCGCCAGGCCGGTAACAACTCCCGCGGGCGAATTTGGTGCATACCCGGGCAATGTGCGCTAACATGGCTGGATTTAACTTTCCGGTCCTAATGCCGTAGAGTTGCATGTTGGTTGTCTGCCCTGCCACGCCCATTTGCGGGCCGGAGGGCGACGGTCAATCAAATCAAAAACGTCCGCAGTCATGCCCGGCGCCAGCCGGAGGTCTGTGGCAAACAACAGTTAGCGGAGGATATGGCCAAGAAGGACGGGGTCATTGAGATCGAGGGCGTAGTGACTGAGGCGCTGCCCAACGCGATGTTTCGTGTTGAGCTCACCAACAAGCACGTCGTCCTGGCACACATCTCTGGAAAGATGCGCCAGCACTACATCAGGATTCTCCCTGAGGACCGCGTAGTGGTGGAGCTGAGCCCTTACGACCTGACACGTGGTCGTATCGTCTACCGCTACAAGTAAACGTTGGGCGGCCAAGGCATTTGCCTAAGGCCGGTCCATCGGCCCAACTGCTATCACGCAAAGGAACGCCATGAAGGTCAAGCCGAGCGTCAAGCAGATCTGCGAAAAGTGCAAAGTGATCCGCCGTAACGGCCGGGTCATGGTGATCTGCGAGAACCCGCGCCACAAGCAGCGCCAGGGCTAATTCCCCTCGGGGAATCCCTGGGTTGCTAACCCACGCAAGTAAATAAAGGCAGCACAAGCTGAACTGGGACGTATGGGCCCGGACAGCTAACCCCCGGTCGGAGGCTGGGGCCGCACTGAAAGTGCGGGTGTACTGCCTACGACCTCCGGTTTATTCAAGGAGTACCGCCACTATGGCTCGTCTCGCTGGCGTAGACATTCCCCGCGAAAAGCGGCTGGAAATTGCGCTTACTTACATCTACGGCGTGGGCAAGACCCGTGCACACGAAACCCTGGCTGCCACCGGCATCAGCGCTGACGTTCGGGTCAAGGACCTGACGGACGCGCAGCTGGTAGAGCTGCGTGACTACATTGAAGGCAACTACAAGGTTGAGGGTGACCTTCGCCGCGAAGTGGCAGCAGATATCCGCCGCAAGGTTGAAATCGGCAGCTACGAAGGCCTGCGTCACCGCAAGGGCCTGCCCGTACGCGGTCAGCGTACGAAGACCAACGCTCGTACCCGCAAGGGCCCGAAGCGTACCGTCGCCGGCAAGAAGAAGGCCCGCTAAACCCCATTTGCCTGACGGCAAATGTGGGATCAGCACGGCCTTCCCCCAAATAACTTTCTGTAGGAGAAGAAATGCCCCCGAAGACTCGTGGCGCGGTTCGCAAGCCGCGTAAGAAGGACAAGAAGAATATCGCGCTTGGCCAGGCGCACATCAAGAGCACGTTCAACAACACCATCGTGTCCATCACGGACCCGACCGGTGCTGTGATCTCCTGGGCTTCCGCCGGTGAGGTTGGATTCAAGGGCTCGCGTAAGTCCACCCCGTTCGCTGCGCAGATGGCTGCCGAAGCCGCCGCCAAGCGTGCACAGGAGCACGGCCTGAAGAAGGTTGACGTGTTCGTCAAGGGACCGGGTTCCGGACGCGAAACCGCCATCCGTTCGCTGCAGGCTGCCGGCCTCGAGGTTGGCTCCATCCAGGACGTCACCCCCGCCGCGCACAACGGCTGCCGTCCGCCGAAGCGCCGCCGCGTCTAAGTACTTCCGTGCACCGGAGCTTGCCCGGACCCGTTTCGGGTCCGGGCAAGCCCAGCGCGTTAAGTCCTCAGACCGATTTTCCACCACCTGTGTTGCGTCATATAGCGGATGCTCGCCGAAAGGAAACCTAAGTGCTCATTGCACAGCGCCCCACCCTCTCCGAAGAGGTCGTCTCCGAAAACCGCTCCCGTTTCATCATTGAACCGCTGGAGCCGGGCTTCGGTTACACCCTCGGAAACTCCCTCCGCCGTACCCTGCTCTCCTCCATCCCCGGTGCCGCTGTAACCAGCATCCGGATCGATGGCGTGCTGCACGAATTCACGACGGTTCCGGGTGTCAAGGAAGATGTCACCGAGATCATCCTCAACATCAAGAACCTGTCCGTGTCCTCCGAGCACGACGAGCCGGTTGTTGCTTACCTGCGCAAGCAGGGCCCCGGAGTCGTCACCGCCGCGGACATCGCTCCGCCGGCCGGCGTCGAGTTCCACAACCCGGATCTGCACATTGCCACGCTGAACTCGAAGGGCAAGTTCGAACTCGAACTGACCATCGAGCGCGGCCGCGGCTACGTTTCGGCAGCTCAGAACAAGTCCGGCGACGCAGAGATCGGCCGCATTCCGGTTGACTCCATCTACTCGCCGGTGCTGAAGGTTACTTTCCGCGTGGAAGCCACCCGTGTTGAGCAGCGCACCGACTTCGACAAGCTCATTGTCGACGTCGAGACCAAGCAGGCCATCGCCCCGCGCGATGCCGTTGCTTCCGCTGGCACGACCCTGGTGGAACTGTTCGGTCTGGCCCGCGAGCTGAACACCGCAGCTGAGGGTATCGAGATTGGCCCGTCGCCGACGGATGCTGCCCTGGCAGCAGACATGGCTCTGCCGATCGAGGATCTGGACCTCACCGTCCGTTCCTACAACTGCCTCAAGCGTGAGGGCATCCACACCGTGGGTGAACTCGTTGCCCGCTCCGAGGCTGACCTGATGGACATCCGTAACTTCGGTGCGAAGTCCATCGATGAGGTCAAGGCAAAGCTGGTTGAACTGGGTCTGTCCCTGAAGGACTCCCCTCCCGGTTTCGACCTGGCAGCCCGCGCCGCAGCCATCGAAGAGGACGACGCCGCGTTCAGCGACGACGAGCTCTAACAAGCAGATCTTGGCCGAGGGGCTGGCCGCACCACGTTGTGCCCAGCCTCCCGGCTTCCATATGAGGAGAAACAATTATGCCTACCCCCACTAAGGGTCCGCGCCTCGGAGGCGGCCCGGCTCACGAGCGTCTCATGCTCGCGAACCTGGCTTCCGCACTGTTCGAGCACAAGCGGATCACCACCACGGTCACCAAGGCCAAGCGCCTGAAGCCGTACGCAGAGCGCCTGGTCACCTTCGCCAAGCGTGGCGACCTCGCTTCCCGCCGCCGCGTTCTCGGCCTGATCAGCAACAAGGGCGTCGTCCACGAGCTGTTCACCGATATCGCCCAGGCTGTGGAGAACCGCAACGGCGGCTACACCCGCATCACCAAGATCGGCAACCGTAAGGGCGACAACGCTCCCATGGCTGTCATCGAGCTGGTTCTCGAGCCGGTTTCCGCCAAGCAGGCTGTTGTAGCCGAGGCTACCCAGGCCGCTGCCGCTGCTGCTCCGGCTGCAGAGGAAGCTCCCGAGGCAGAGGTCGCCGAGACCGAAGCTGCAACCGAAGAGGTTCCGGCCGCTGAGGAAGCCGCTGCTGAGGAAGCTCCGGCCGAAGAGGCTGCTGCTGAAGAGGCTCCGGCCGAGGAAGCTGCCGCTGACGAGGCTGCTGCCGACGAGGCCAAGGACGCGAAGTAATTCGCTAAATCCTTCGCATAGACTTGAGTCTATGACCCACCAAAAACCCGCTGCTCCCGATCTGGGGGGCGGCGGGTTTTTGCGTATCCGGCTCGATCTGGCGTACGACGGCGGCCCGTTCAGCGGGTGGGCAGTGCAGCCAGGCTTGCGCACCGTTCAGGGAGTTCTGGAAGGCGCGCTGGAGCTGCTGCTCCGCCGTCCGGTTCGGGTCACGGTCGCCGGTCGGACCGACGCCGGGGTGCACGCCCGCGGCCAGGTGGTCCACCTCGACCTCACGGAAGCCGAGTGGCTGGGGCTGAGCCGCGGCGCGGCCGTTGATCCCGCCGTCGCACTTCTGCGCCGCCTTCGCGGCACGCTCAGCCGCGGGCTGGGGGACCAGACCGGCGCGATCGTGGTGCATCACGCGGCGGTGGCCCCGGAAGGCTTTGACGCCAGGTTCTCGGCGCTGTGGCGCCGCTACAGCTACCGCATTGCGGACGGGCCGGAGAAGTGGGATCCGCTCAGCCGATACAACACCCTCTGGCACAAGGCGCCCCTGGACGTGGACCTGCTGAACGAAGGTTCGGCGCAGCTGCTGGGCCTGCACAACTTCTTGTCCTTCTGCAAGCCGCGTGAGGGCTCCACGACCGTCCGCGAGCTGCAGCGTTTCGAGTTTTCCCGCGGGCAGGACGGCGTCATTGTTGCCACCGTCCAGGCCGACGCCTTCTGCCACAACATGGTGCGCGCCCTGGTGGGGTCTGCGCTGTATGTGGGGGAGGGGCAGGAGCGTCCGGAGTGGCTGCACGAGCGCCTGCTCGCACGGAAGCGCGACGCGAGGTCCGTGCTGGCGGCGCCTCACCCCCTGGTGTTCGAGGAAGTGGCGTACCCCTCCGACGGCGAACTGCTGGCCCGGGCCGAGCTCACGCGGGCGTTGCGGGAGTAAGATCCTGCCGTGTGACTCTGCCTCCCGGGATGCTGTGTTGCGCGGTGTGAGGGTGGTGCCTCATTTCCGGGCACACGGCTAGTAGGCTGAGACGCAGTCTTTAATCATGCGGTCCTTACAGGGGGTAAGGGATGAATGATCGTCGCGTCGTTGTCGTCATCGACAGGGATGAGGAAGTCCGGTCGCTGTTGCGGGCCACACTCGTGGAGGCCGGGTTCGAGGTGCACTGCGCCGCCACCGGCGAATCCGGGGCTGCGCTTGTTCGTGCCAAGCAGCCGGATACTGTCACGCTGGACCTGGCGCTTCCGGACACGGATGGCTACGACGTGCTGCGCCGGATCCGCGAGTTCAGCCACACGTACGTCCTGATCGTTACGGCGCGGAGCGACCTTCGGACTACGTTGAGGGCGTTGGACGCGGGGGCTGACGACTACATGGTCAAGCCCATCCGGCCACGGGAGTTCCGGGCCCGAGTCGACGGCATGCTGCGCCGTCCACGGCAGCTGACTGTCCCGCCGATCGTGACGCCGCGGGAACCGCCGCTGGTATCGCCGCGCCTGCGGGGCTCTGTCCGGCCGGTGCGCAACCTGCGGCCGGTTAAGGCGTCCGCGTTGGCGCAGGTTCCGCCAGCCGCTCACGACCTCGCCGCAGGCCGGGACCTAGCCGCAGGCCCGGACCTCACGGCGGCCCGGGGTTACGAGAACAGCTACGAGCACAAGGGTTTGGAGCTCGACTGCGCGGCGCGGGCAGCCACCATTGGAGGACGTGCCCTGCAGCTGACCCGCACCGAGTTCGACCTCCTGCGTATCCTGCTGCAGCGCGGCAGCGGCGTGGTCACCAAGGCCGAGCTCGTGGGTCTTTTGGGTCTCGTGAAGCGGGACTCAGGCCCGGATGGCGGCGCGGCCGGTGGTGGCGACCCCGGCCGGATCATCGAAACCCACATCGGCAATCTGCGCCGAAAGCTGGGGGACGACGCGAGGAAACCGCGCTGGCTGAAGACCGTCCGCGGGGCCGGCTACACCCTGGCGTAAGATCCGGCAGGGCACGCCTCTGATGCGCCCCTGCAAACGGGGGACACGCCGGAAAGTTACAAGAAAATAACAAGGCGGCGGGCGCACAGTTGGAGCATGAAATCACTAACAAGCGACGATGTAGTCGCAGTCCGTGGCGTCCTTACGGATACGCATCCGGTTGATTTCTATGCGCTTGGCGTCGCGGGGGCGATTGACCGTTTGGCCATCCCGCTGCGCGAACGCGGGATCACCGTGCACCTCGAGGCGCCCCACCATGGAATGGAAGTGGACAGGAAGTCCGCAACGCTCCTCTACCGGGCGGCGCAGGAGCTCCTGAGCAACATCCATAAATATGCCGAGGCCTCCTCTGTGACTGTCCGGCTGTGCTGTGTCTGCCGTTCCGGGGACAACCATGCCATCCAGCTCCGAGTGACCGACAACGGCGGAGGCTTCGACGTTGAGGCCGCCACCCACGGCAGGCATGCGGGCATGGGACTGCGGCTTATGCGGCTGGCTGTGACATCCGCGGGCGGCCAGATGGCAGTCGAGTCGGCTCCCTCGTCGGGAACGTCCGTCACCGTTACTCTGCCGCTGGACTAGCACGCCGCCATATTGGCGCGCTGGTCTACGCCGCCGGGGATGACGTCCAGTCCGGGCAAGGCTCTGCTGGCAGTGGTGGTTCCGCGCCCGTGAGTGCATCGGAGCCGTCGTAGCTGTCAGAGCCGTCGTATATGTCCGAGCCGTCATAGCTTTCGGCGCCAATAACGCCGGCAGGACTGGCGAAGCCCCCGACGGCAGGGGAGTGGTCGGGCCAGTCCGGCGCCATGGGTGAATCGGGCGGTTCCATCCGTTCTCCGCGCGGGAGCCAGGCTTGTGGCTCCGGCCAATCCTGGCCGGGTGCTGGTTCGGGCCAGTCCTGGCCAGTCGGTAGTTCCCGCCAATCCTGGCCGGGTGACAGTTCCTGACAATCCTGGCCGGGTGGTAGTTCCTGCCAATCCTGGACTGGCGGCAGTTCCCGCCAATCTTCGACGGACGGCGATTCCTGCCAGTCCTGCGGCACCGGCCTATCTTGGGCGGGCGGAAGTTCCGGCCGGCCCTGCAAGGCTAGGAACTCGGGCAGTTCTTGCCCAGGCGAAAGTTCCGGCCAGGTGGGTGGTTCCCAGTCCTGGTATTCGGCGGGAAATTGACGACCCGATGGGGAGATCCAGCCCGGTGGATTGTCGCGGGTGGCGCCGACCGGCTGCCACGCCGTGGAGTGTTTGAGGCGGTGGTGTTTGGGGCAGGGTTGGCCGAGGTTGGCGACGCCGGTGCCGCCGCCGTCTGCCCAGGCGAGGATGTGGTCGGCGTCGTTGTCGAGGGAGTGGTTGTTGCAAGTGGGGAATGTGCATTTGGCGTCGCGGAGCCGCAGCCATTGGCGCATTGGTTTGGTCACCCGGTAGCTGGTGCGTCCGATCTCCAGCGGTGCACCGTCGCGCGGGTCGGTGAGCACGCGGAGGAATGAGGTTGCGCCGTCGGCGACGAGCCGGCGTGCCATGGACGGCGGGATCGGCCCGTAACCATCTAGCGTGGCCGGTTCCTCGGACAAACCGAGCAGCGAAAACACCGGTACCGTGACCAGGACCTGCGCCTTCGGGGACGGAACATCAGCAACCGGAGGCGGGCCAACGGGCGACCCCGTCTCGGAACCGGCAGGCGGGAAACCTGTGGGCAGGGATCTTGTGGCTGCCCCCTCAACCCTGCCATCGACTTCCTGAGCTGCGCCGAGCACCCAGCCGGCGAACGCGTCGACGCGGAGCTGGGTCAGCGTGCGGGTTTCGGTCGGGCACTGCGCGGCGCGGGCGGCGGCCGTGCTGCGGTTCCAGATCCCGGCCGCCTGGTCCGCGGGCAGATAGGCAGAGAGCCAGGCCATGCCGTCCCGGTCCGGGGCATATTCCAGCCGCCGGTCCTTCACACTCTTGTGGTGGCGTTTTTCAATGCTGACGGGGTGGTGCCGTTCCCGCCAGTACCGTGCCTTCGCCCGGAACCTGGCCGGCGTCAGCTCCCCGGCCGGGCAGCCCCGCGCGTACCCGGGTGTGTCCGGGTCCAGGAAGTGCGCCTCAAACGCGGTCGCGGCTTCGGGTGACAGGCCCTCTGTCTCGTCGCACATGATTCGGCCGTGCTGCCATGACAGTGTTCCTGCCCCCAGCGCGGCAAGTGCCAACGGCAGATCACTGCTCAGCCTGGCGGATTCCTCCAAGAACCGTGCCGCCGACCCCTCACTCACGGTCAGCGCGCACGCCACCTCCGCGGTCAGGGACATCTGCCGGACAACGGGATCCGACGCACTCTCAGCGGGCGGCGCCATGGCGGCGTCCGTGGCGGCGTAGCCGGCGGCAAGGTGCACCTTCGCGGCGGCAATCCTGGCTTCCATTCCGGCCACTTGGGTCAGGCCACCCAGGAACGCATCCGCCTGATCCTGCAGCGGGTCTGTGTGATCCTGCAGTGGATCCGCGCCCGCCAGGCCTGGATCGCTGGCCCTGCGGAGCTCGGCAGCCAGCGCGGCGGCAGAGGCACTAATAGCGTCCAATGCCTTCGCAGCCGCCGCACTGTTATCCATATCCACAGCCTGCCAGCGGCGGAGACCAAGAACCACGCCGCCCTGCGCCTATGTGGATAACCGGGTCATGTGGAAAACCGAGGAAAACCGGGTGTTGTGGATAACCGGGCGGCCGACGGAAGCCCGAGTCAGGCTTCCGGCGATCCTTCGGCCGGCAGCGTCAGGGTGAAAGTGGTGCCTGCGCCCGGCTTGCTGTCGCAGGAGATGGCACCGCCGTGGCGTTCCACAATGGTCTTGGTGATGGACAGTCCCAGCCCCACACCCGGGATGGCCGCCTGTCGTGCCGCCTGGGTGCGGAAGAACCGGGTGAAGACACGCGATGTTTCCTCTTCGCTGATGCCCATCCCCGTGTCCTGGACCTTCAGCTGCACCCAGGAGTCACTGCGCCGCGCACTCACAGTGACTTTGCCGCCGTCGGGAGAGTATTTGATGGCGTTCGACACCAGATTGTCCAAGGCCTGGCCGATGCGAAGCGGGTCGGCGTGGGCCCACAGCGGCGCCGGTACATCGGTACTGAGGGAGACGTGGCTGGCGTCGGCCTGGGCCTGCACCGAGCCGATGCTGTTCTCGATGAGGCCGGCGAGGTCGGTCCGGCGGGGATGCACGGCCAGGACGGCGGACGCCGAGACCAGAAGCTCGGAGACCAGGGACAGCAGCCGTTCGGCATTGCGTTGCACCACTTCCAGCCGGTGTACAGAGTCGGGGGACAGGCCGTCCGCGTCATCCAGCACCAGATCCACATTGCCCAGGACTGACATCAGCGGGCTGCGGAACTCGTGCGAGACGTTGGAGATCAGTTCCTCCTTGGCGGACAGTGCTTCTACCAAGCCCGTGACATCGGTGTAGACGATGACCGCCCCACGGAACCCGCCGTCGTCGTTCTTAATAATCCGCGCAGCGGTTGAGACGGCCCTCTGCGTGGATCCCTCGCCCAGCCACACCAAGTAGTCGGCGAAAGTCTCGCCGGCAACGGCCCGGCGGATTGGGCGCTTGTCCAGCGGCAGCGGGGTCACCCGGTCCTGGCCGAACATGAGCTGCTGCGCTTCCAGCGGCTGCTCCATACCGGCGGGCGCCGCGGCCTGCCGGAAGGTCTTCTGCTGGTCGTTGACGAGCACCTTCTGGCCGTCGGCATCCACGGCGACAATCCCGACGTCGGTGGTGTCCAGGATGGTCTTGAGCAGCCGTTCGCGGTCCCTGCTCTCCACGAGCAGTTCGCGCAGTTCGGCGTCCTTCATTTCCAGGCGCCGGCGCTGCAGCCGCACATTGGCGCTGGCAAACCGGATGGCTACCGAGACGGCCAGCATCATAAGCGGCAGCAGAATTGCGGTGGCAATATCCGAAGGTGAAATCTTGGGAAACTTTTGCACCAGCGTGGGAATGCCGATGAGGAGGGTACCGAAAAAGCTCAGGAATATGGTGGTGCGCGGGAAGTTGTCGGAGCTGGAAAGCCAGATCACCGGGAATATCGCCAGAACTCCAAGCCCGGCCACGGCTGGAACCGCGCCGTTGCGGGCGAGCCCGATGACCACCATGTCAAGGATTGGAATTACTAGGTAGGCGTTGGGCGGCAGCCGTTCCCAGGGAACCAGAAAGCAGCCGAGAAACGTGGCAACCATCATGATGATGGCGGCGATAAAGACCGGGCTCTCGACCAGCGTGGGCCACACCGCCGGGGCGGCTATTGCCAGCGCGGCAAGAATAAGGGTTACTGGGAGTTGGCAGAGCGCCACCTGGACGCGGGGCTGCAGCCGGCGGAAGAATCGGTCCGTGTCGTGGACCAGCACCTGCTCACCCAACGCGGTTGCGCCTGGTACTCGCCTGCACTTCCGAATTCCAGGCCCACTCGTCGTTAAACGCACACATGAAGCCCATTATGCACACTTATTCTTGGGTATTTGGAGGGCACGGCACTACTGACAGGCACGCGTCTAAAAGATATGGCCAAATTTGGCTCTCTGGACACTTCTACGTTGTAGCGTAGGTAATCTGGTAACGCTTACCGCATTGCGCTGGGCTGTGCGGTGGTTTTACCTGGATATGAGGTAGTGGTGGGCGATCTTGGTGTTGCCGTGGTTATCGAGGATGACGTTGATGTCCGGAATCTCCTCGACGCGGTTCTGCAGCAGGCTGGTTTTGAGGTGCACTCGGCCGGGACCGGCCGTGACGGGGTTGATGTGGCGAGGCAGCGCCAGGCAAACGTAATAACGCTCGACGTCGGTCTGCCGGACATTGATGGTTTTGAAGTTCTTCGCCGCATTCGGCAGTTCAGCGATGCGTACGTTGTGATGCTCACCGGCCGCGGTGACGAGCTGGACACCATCACCGCGCTGCAGGGCGGCGCTGACGACTACATCGTCAAACCCTTCCGGCCGCGCGAACTGCGTGCCCGCATCTCGGCCATGCTTCGCCGGCCCCGGGTATCCGGCGGTGAGGCCCCTGCTTCTTCTGCTGCGGAGTCCGGGGCCGGTGCGCCTTCGGGTGCCGGTGCCGCCGGCTCGCGCCGTGGGACCGTGCTGCAGCACAACGGGCTGGCGCTCGACACCGAGACCCGGACCGTGGCACTGCGCGGCACGCCCCTGGGACTGACCCGCAGCGAATTCGACCTGCTGCACGAGCTCCTGAGGGGAACGGGCGCGGTACGCACCCGGGCCGATCTGGTTCGTGTGGTGCGCGGGGAGTTCTACCGCGAGGACACCTACATTAGCGAAGCCGACGAACGGGCCGTTGAAGTCCACATCGGCAACCTTCGCCGCAAGCTCCGGGAGGACCCGCAGGACCCGCGGTGGCTTGTTACCGTGCGCGGGGTCGGGTACCGGTTGGCTCCTAAGCGGGCGGAATAGGGCTAATAGGTCCAGGCCGACGGCGGGTTGCTGGCTGAGTTTCGACTGGCCGCTTTGCGGGCGGCTCAGACCTCCGGCGGGAGGTAGCCCAGCTTCAGGCCGCTGACGGTTTCCTCACCGGTCAGTGCCACGCACGGCAGCAACTGCCGTGCTGCGGACAGGTCACCGCGTTTGACCATCTGCTCCAGGTCCACAGCCAGCTTGGCCAGCCGTGCGGCGCCCACCATCAGGGCAGAGTTCTTCAGGCTGAGGACTGCGTCCATGGCGGCCTCGGCGTCGTCGTCCTCGACAGACGCTTCGAGGTACGTGCGGCGCTTGTTCCAGATTTTGATGTAGTCCCTGGCGAAATTGTGAGCAATGCCTGTATTGCCCATGTCATCTTCGAGTTCGTGAAGTACGTCTAGGTCCAGGACGGGCAAAGCGGCACTCTCCGATTCGTTGTGAGCCACGCCGTCAGGGACGCCAGCAGCCGCGGAGCAGACGCCGTTGGCGCTGCTGTCGGCTGCTTCGGAACCTGAAATGGACATGACTTAAGGCTACTTTCTGAGGTTGGGAAAACCCTGATTGAGCTTGGATCCTGTGGAAACCCTGCGGGTACCTTGTGTTGGGGTTAACCCTGCGGAAGCTTGCAGTTTACTGGTTGGCGAAGGTCTCGATGGTGTTGATGACGGCCGGGCCGAGAATGGCGATGAAAAGCACCGGGAAGATGAAGAACAACAGTGGAAACAGGATCATCACCGGCAACTTCATCGCCTTCTCCTCGGCCCGCTGGCGGCGCTTCACGCGCATCACCTTGGCCTGGACACGAAGTACGCGGCTGATGGCGATGCCGTAGGTGTCCGCCTGGACCACAGCCTGGACAAAGCTGCGCAGTTCCGGAATGTTGGTCCGTTCGGCCAACGCGATGTATGACTCGCGGCGGCTCCGCCCCACCTGCATGTCCTGCAGCGTCCGCACGATTTCCTCTGCCAGCGGTCCCTTGCCGTTCTCGCCGGCGCGGGCCATGGCGCCCTCGAAGCCGAGACCCGCCTCGACGGAAATCAGCATCTGGTCCAAGGTGTTGGCGAGCTCCAGCTGCATGGCCTTCTGCCGCTCCTGGCCCTTGCTGTAGAGCATCAGGTCCGGGACGAAGTATCCGAGGAACAGGACGAATATGCCCACGAGCTTGATGATCGGCGTTGTCCCGATGGAGCTGATGTACAACCCCAGAAGGCCCCCGATCAGGCCCAAAGCCGGTTTCGCGGCCAGTAGCCTGCCAAGGGGCATGGACGCCGGGCGTCCGGCTAGGGCAAGCAGCCTGTCGAGCTTGTGGACGTAGGCGGCGGGTGTGAGACGGTAGCCGAGCTTTTCGATCAATCCGCTACGGGACTTTTTCTCAACTACCGCACGGTGGATGCCCCTCGACAGAAGCTCGCGGGTGTTGGCCAGCCCCTTCCGATCGACCGAAAGGAAGGACCACACCAGGTAGGCGAGAGGAAGGCAGATCAGGAGCAGAGCAAGGATGATTAGGGGATTCATGGCCGCCTCAGAACTTTAGGTTGACGATCTTGCGCATCCACAGGCCACCGACGGTCATGAGGATGATGGAGGCGA
Source organism: Arthrobacter globiformis (assembly GCF_046536215.2). Classification (GTDB taxonomy): domain Bacteria; phylum Actinomycetota; class Actinomycetes; order Actinomycetales; family Micrococcaceae; genus Arthrobacter; species Arthrobacter globiformis_E. The sequence goes on from NZ_CM143421.1 coordinate 4,550,955, forward strand.
CGATCATTATCCAGCCCAACGGGTTGCTGAACATCTTGTTCATATACCCCGGGTTGACCACTGAGAGCATAACGACGATGCCTACGGGCAGGGCCATGAGGATGTATGCCGAAAACTTGCCCTCGGCTGCCAAGGACTTAATGTGGCCCTTGATCTCACTGCGCTCGCGGATGGTTTCATTCACCTGGTCGAGTACCTCCGCCAGGTTTCCACCGACCTCGCGGTTGATCTGGATGGCCTGGGAAATCCAGACGAAGTCCTCGTTCTTCATACGGTCTGCAGTGTCATTGAGCGACACGAGCAGGTCGCGTCCCAGACTGGTCTCGGAGACAATGCGGCGCATTTCTTCCGATGTCGGAGCCTGGGATTCGTTGGCGGCGGCGTCGATGGCCCGCAGGATGCTGTGGCCAGCCCGAAGGCTTCCGGACAGCAGCTGAAGCGTGTCGCCCAGCTGCTCGTCAAACTTGGCCCGCCTCTTGCCAGCCAGGAAGCCCAAGACAAGGTGTCCTACGAACGGTGCCGCGAGGACCAGCAGGATTGCAAGCAGAGGTCCGGCAACGACGAGACCGATAAGGGCACCGACGAAGGCGCCCACAAGGATCAGCAGGATGAACTCCGCCTGGCTGAGCCGGAGACCGGCGTTCTCCAGACTTTCTCGGTTAAAGTAGCGGACGTTCCTCTTGGCAAGGACGCGGTCGATGGACTGAACAGCATTGCCGGCGAGGCGAGTGAGTTGGGAGTCGGCCTCGCTCCGGTAGGGGCGCCGTCGGTCAAGCGGCACACTTGGGGTCCGCGGAATCAACACTGCCATTCCACCCAGCACCACCGAGGCCACCACGAGGACAACGCCTAGTGTGACAATCATGGTTAGCGCCTTTCGGGATTGATTGGGGGTGCGCCGAAGACACCGGCTGACACGTGAATTCCAAGGTCTTCAAAGCGGTCGATAAAGCGGGGACGGATTCCGGTGGGGACCGGTTTGCCGAGGAACTTTCCAGATTGGTCCACGCCTGCCGAGTAGTCAAAGACGAATGCGTCCTGGAGAGTGACGATGTCGCCTTCCATACCCTGAACCTCGGTGACATGAGTGATACGCCTGGAACCGTCCCGGAGACGCGAGATCTGGACGATGAGGTTCACTGCAGAGGCGATCTGCTCGCGGATGGCGCGGAGGGGCAAGTCCATTCCCGCCATCAGGACCAGAGTCTCCAGCCGGGCTATGGCGTCACGCGGGGAGTTGGAGTGCACCGTCGACAGTGAGCCATCATGGCCGGTGTTCATCGCCTGGAGCATGTCCAATGATTCACCGCCACGGACCTCGCCCACCACGATCCTGTCCGGGCGCATACGTAGGGAGTTGCGGAGCAGGTCGCGGATGGTGACCTCGCCTTTGCCCTCGGTGTTTGGTGGGCGGCTCTCCAGACGGACCACGTGTTCCTGCTGTATCTGAAGCTCCACCGCGTCCTCGATGGTCACGATGCGCTCGTCAGCCGGCAGGAAGGAGGACAGGACATTCAACAGCGTGGTCTTACCGGTACCTGTACCCCCGGAAACGATGATATTCAGTTTGGCCTTGACGCACGCATTGAGCAGTTCGGCCATTTCCGGTGTGAGGGTTCCGAAGTCGATCAGGTTCTGGACGGTCAGCGGCACTTTGCTGAACTTACGGATAGTCAGGGATGAACCGCCGACGGCGAGCGGAGGGATAACCGCATTTACGCGGGATCCGTCTTCGAGGCGCGCGTCAACCAGCGGCGACGATTCATCGATGCGCCGGCCCACTTTGGAAACGATGCGTTCGATGACTTTCCGCAGGTGTTCTTCCGAGCTGAAACGAGAATCGGTCAGCGTCAGAGTTCCCTTTCGCTCCACATAGATCTGGTCCATCCGGTTGACCATGATTTCCGTGACGGCCGGATCGTCAAGCAGCCGCTGGAGCGGGCCGAAGCCGAGCACGTCATCCGCCACATCTGCCACCAGCCGAGTCCGCTCGTCCGCAGTCAGCGGTACCTGCTCGGTATCGATGATCCGCATGAGCTCTTCGCGCGCGGTGCGGCGAAGCTCCTGTTCTGTAAGCGATGAGTCGTTGAAGCGTGCCCCCATGCGTTCAAACAGGGCCGTCGCGGCGCGCTGCTTCATAGCGGCAAAAACGTCTACCGGCTGCTGGGTCTTCGCCTTAGGTGGTTCAGCCTGGGCGTTGCCAGTCTGCTGAGCTGTCTGCGCGTGCGCCGCCTGCCGGCGGCTTAGAGAGTGCACCGAGGGGACGGGGCTGGCCGAGTCGACTTGCTCCGCCGGGGCTTCGCGAACCGGTGCCTTCGCCATTGAGGCTTCAGTCTGAATCTCATGCTTGGGTGCTTGGGCAGCTGCTTCCGCTGCCCGTCGTGCTGCCCGTGACTGGAAAACAGGCTCAGCAGCCTCCACCGGTGCAGCCGGCGTCGATGTTGCATCCGCAACCGGGGCGGGGATCGGGGCATCGTGGATTAGTTCAGATTCGGAGACGATGTGCGCCGGTGCAGCCGCTACATGGAGTGAGGCAACGGGAGCATGCGCGGGGGCGGCTGGAACGTACAGCAGGGCGTCCGGAAGGTACATCTGGTCGTCCGTAACTTCAGACTTCAGTTGCGCGACCTGAATGCGTTCGGAGAGCTTCATCTAGACCACCACCCGCCGGTGGCTGCTCCTCTGATCGGTGGTGCGGCTGGAAGAGCTGACACGTTCTACGAGCTGGCTGAGACCTTTGGCCGCTGGGTCCTTCTTGGCATCCAGCAGAACGGGGGTGCCTCGGTTGGTGGATAGAGTCACGGTCCGCGAACGGGGGACGCTGACATCGACAGGTACACCGATGGTGGACTCGACATCCTGTACGCTAAGGCCGCACTTGGGATCAGCCATGTTTAGGACTACGTGGCGGCCTTCCGGCAGAATGTCCAACTGCTTCAGGATTTCCATGCCTGAACGAAGGCCACGGACACTGGGTATGTCCATGCCGCTAACCCACACGAGGTCCGTGCACGCCTCCATGGCAGCCAGCCCGATTTCCGGAAGTCCGGGAGCGGTGTCCACAACGACGTATTGGAACTCGTCGGCCAGCTGTTCAAGCAGGCGGGTGATCTGGTCCGGCGTGATGAAGTCAGCCTCGACAGGGCTCGCCGGTGCGCACAAGGCATAAAGACCGGCGGGATGAACCGTGAGAAAAGTCTTCAGCACCAGGGTGTCCCGGTTAGCAGCCGGAGAGACGGCATCGGTCACGGTGTGTTCCGGATTCAGGTAAAGGCCAGATGCGACGTCGCCGAACTGCAGGTCCAGGTCCACAAGAACGACACTCATGGGAGCCAGCTGGCCCAGCCCAACAGCGAGGTTGGTGGCGACGGTGGTCTTGCCCACCCCGCCCTTGGGGGAGAAAACGCCGATAACAGCGCCTTTCTGGTGTTCAATGGAGCCCTGCTGGTCCCCTCGGTGCCTACTGGCGAAGGACTGGCAGGCACGCTCCAGCAGCACCCGCAGGTGATTCGGATCAGCGGATGGGCTGAGGACGTCCCGTACACCGGCCCGCATCGCCGGCAGGATCAGTGCAGGGTCCGGTTCGCTTGCCAGAAGAACCATGAGATTCGGGACCTGCACGTCGAGCACTGTGGCGAGGCGCAGTGCGTCTTCGATGGGGAGGTCAGGGCCGAGGATGAGGACCTCGGGCTGCTCCTGGTTCAGCTGGGCGAACAGGTCATACGGACCCGCAGGGACGACGTTGGTAAAGAACGTTTGAACGCCGCCCTGGAGGCCGCCGGCCACGGCCTGGCGCAGGCGGCCGTCAAAGTCCGCGCTGGGAGTGATGAGGACGAAACGGCTCACTTGTACACCTCACTTCGCTGAATGATCCGGGGACCGCTGTCCTTGGCATTTGTGGGCTCCTTGCTGAGCCAGATTTTGGCGTATTCGGCAGCGAAGACAATCTTGGCCGCGTCCACGTCACTGACGGCAACGGTCAACATGAGGGAGCCCGTCGGGAGGGTCGTGTCCTGGGGATCAGCCGTGTTTGTATCAGCGCTCGCAGTAGGGGCGGGCTGAGCAGTGGCGGCCGGCTCGGGTGCCCGCTGTACAGCAGTTACGAGAGCCTTGCTGACCGTCAGCTTGGTGGTTTCGGCGTCACTCTTGTCTTCTGCTCCACCCTTGTCGAGGTTGACAAATACACCCACGTGGTCGCCGGGAGCCAGGCGCCCGCCGACTACTCGGTCCGGCTCAAGCTTGAAAGAGACCTCCTGCAGGCCAGCGGGTATGTTCACAGACCCTGCTGCTTTGACGTCTTCCGGCGCGACTAGACGCTCAGCCACCACCTGCTCGCCGGGGACTAGGTCTACGCCGGCTACTTTGCCCTTGAACGAGTCCAGGGATTTCAAAGAAGACCCGGTTACAGCAGACTCCGGTACCTGTTTGGTGGTGAGGGAGGCCGACATGGATTCAACAGGAGTGCCGGCAGGAATGGCCGTCTTGACGACGAGGACATCCACCGGCTCAAGGCCCTGGACAGCTCGCTGGTCCGCGCCCTGGGCGTAATTGATAACCAGCATTGCGCCAACGAGGGCGAGGACAACTGCTGCTGCTCCCGCCACCAACCGAGACTTCACGAACTGCTCCTGAGGATTTTAGATTCACGAACTGCACTGCTGCAGTCGAACTAGCTGGTCAATTCGACGACAAGGGCGCCATTCGGGCTGACCGGACCGAGCTTGTAACCATCGGCCAGGGAAACGTACTTGACGAACTTGCCGATGATTCCACGGCAATTGCCTTGGCACTTAAGACTCGAGGTTGGGGCGCTGTTGTAGACCATGGGCAGCTTGTCTGCGCCACTGAAGGCCCAGCCCTGGACGCTAAAGGCCGCGAAGCTGTTCAGGTGATATTGAGCTCCTGCGCCGGTTCCCGTCACATCGTCATACACGGGCAGTAAGATGATGACCTCTTTCCCTGCGTTGAGGTTACTTGCCCATCCGTTCAAAGTGGCATCGCAGTTCGACGGTCCGTCATTACCTGTTTCGCCACCGCTTTGGTTGATGGCCAGGTTCACGAGGCCACCGCATTGCCCCGAGCCTTGAAGGGTCCAACCGAACCCTCCGGGTACCGTTTTCCCGGCAGGGCCCAAAGGGCAGTCCGGGTTGGCGTCTGCGGAGAAATTTTGAAGTAGCTGCGCCGAGCCGTCCACCATGCCCGAAACCTGGCAGATCGAGAAGGCGAGCGGGAAGACTATCGTGCCTTCAACCGGGCTTCCCCACCTCACGCTGGAGCTGGCGTTTACTTCCGCGCTGGGGATTCCGAGGACGCCGGCGAAAAACAGGGAGACCGAATTCGTCGAACTGCCTGTTTCCTTGGCACCAGCTGTCACGGTCACGGTTCGGTTAGTTTTGTCCAGGGCTACAGACTTTAGGTTGCTCAAACCATCGATGGCGTTTTTGCTAGCGAGGTCGGCAGCCAACGGGGAAGTAGAGGAACATTCGGCGTCGACATCGTTCCTCGCGCACTTCTGCGCCATCATAAGCGCAGCGGCGTCGGCACCGTTCTGGAGTTGCGCACGTTCCGAGTAAAGCTTGGCGACGTCTATGGCTAGAGCTGCAAAGCCGAGCATAGCCACCATCAGGAATGCGACGATGACGGCGATTCCGCCGCGCTCGGTGTCAGAGGAAACCCTTACCCGCCGCATAGCATGGTTCCTTTCCCGGTCATAGCAAACGGACCGGCGATTCCAGTCAAGGTGCTGAGGGTATAGCTCACCGTGACTGTCATCTGTGTACCCACAGTGCAGTCGGCGCCACTGAAAGTGATGTTGCCATCGGCCAGGGTCGGGTTCAGCTGAGGTGCAGCGTTCTTTGCGGCCGTCTTTGCGCTGGTCTGGCTATTGTTGATGGCCATCGACCGTACGCCCTCGCGTGCTGCGTTGGTCAATGTGGTTTGCACGTTGTACGCGCGGCCGAATTCCATGATGCCAAGCAGGATCATGACCAGCACTGGGGCCAGGATCGCGAACTCGACGGCAACAGCCCCGCGTTCGGATTTCCTGGACATTTCTGGTCGCTCCTTCTGTTTGGAAGAAAGTCATTGGTCGGTCAGGACGCATTGGTTGGGCGGCGGCACATGAATCGCTGCCGCCGCCCCTACCAGATTGAGGATTACTTGCTGCAGGATGAAGCGGCGGCTGCCACATATCCCGGCTGGCCAGAGGTGCCGGATTCCTTCACTGCAGCCGTGTAGGCGCCGCCCTTGACGCTGCAGGCAATGCTTTCGAAGGTGGTAGTCAGGTTGCCGCCCAGAAGGGTAACGGCGACGATAATGACAACTGCAATCAGTGCGACCATAATGCCGTATTCGACGGCAGTGGCACCCTTCTCTTCCCGGCGGACCCGGGCTGCGTTTGAAACTAGAGCTAGCATCGAATACTCCTTAGCGTGTGAACGACGTGTGTGCCAAGTGGTTAGAGCTCGACTACTTGGAGCAGGTGCCAGCCGTTCCTGCGGGAGACGTTGAAGCAGCGGCCGTGTAGGTTCCGCCCTTGACCTGGCAGGCGACGCTGTCGAACGTCTTGTACATGTTGCCCCCGAGCAGTGTCACAGCAACGATGATGACAACTGCGATGAGGGCGACCATGATGCCGTATTCAACGGCGGTTGCGCCCTTTTCGTCGCGACGGACTTTGGCGGCAGCGTTAGAGAAGAAAGCAAGCATTTTGTACTCCTGAGCGAGTGTTGGAAAGCTGGTCCATCACCAGCTCTGAAAAAAAGTTAGCAACGGAATTCCCCCTCAAGGCGGTTCTTTGCAGACTCCTGAGCCAACCTTTACCGCACTGCGCATTTCCTGCGCTTCCCCTGCGTAAACCTTGAACCTTGAAGCGATTTGGAAGCCCACAACGCAGCAAAGAGACCCCTCGGCTGAATGAGCCGAAGGGTCCCTTGGAACGAAAACTTACCTCGTGAAGATCGACATGATGCTCATCACCGTCGGGCCAAGAACCACGATGAACAGCGTAGGGAGAATGAAGAATATAAGCGGGAACAGCATCTTTACCGGCATCTTCATGGCGTGCTCCTCAGCGCGTTGCTTCCGCTTGATTCGCATGTCCTCGGCCTGGGCCTTGAGGACCCCTGCAATGGCCACGCCGTACGCGTCGGCCTGGACCACCGCCCGAATGAAGCTTCGTACGTCCGGCACGTCCACGCGTTCTGCCATCGCGAGGTAGGCCTCCTTTCGTGACCGGCCCACCTGGATGTCCTGAAGCGTGCGGATCAGCTCCTCTGCCATCGGACCGTTGCCGTTGGTGCCGGCGCGTCCCATGGCCGCCTCGAATCCGAGGCCCGCCTGGACCGAGATCAGCATGTGGTCCAGGGCAACCGGCAGCTCCAGCCGGATGGCTTCCCGCCGTTTCTGTGCACGGCTACGCACCAGCAGGTCCGGGGTGAAGTAGCAGAGGGCGGTAATTCCCACCATGATGAGGAAACGCTGGGTCGACGGGTGGCCGACAAAAATCAGGTACCCGGCAACCGCCCCCGCGAAGGCAAGCAGAGGCTTGACCATGACGAGGCGGGCCAGCGGCCACTCCTTGGGCCGGCCGGCACCTGCGAGCTGCCGGTCCAGCCAGGCGGCGTAGCCCCTCGGCATGATGCGCTGGCTGGCCAACTTTAGCTTTTCGTTGACGCTGAGGGTCTGGCCCTTGGTCTTGGAAACCCGGCCGAGGTTGGCCTGGATGTTGCGGAGCCCGGCCCGGTCACCGGTGAAGACGAACCAGGTCATGACCGTCACAGGTGCGATCACGGCCAGGATCGCGGCGTAAGCCACAGGCTGCATGATGACCACCTTCTCCCTAGAATTTCGGTTTGACGATCCGGCTAAGCCAGAAGCCGCCTGCGGTCAGAAGCACGACCGCCGCGGCGATCATGAGGTACCCAGGCAGGGTGCTAGTGAAAACCCGGGAGTACTTCTCGTTGAAAAGTGTCAGTCCGGTGAACATCACCACCGGCAGGCCCATGAGGACGAGCGCCGACATCCGGCCTTCAGCGCTCAGCGCCCGGATCTGGCCGCGCACCTGGTTGCGGTCGCGGACGGTGTCACCCAAATGGTCCAGCACCTCCGCCAGGTCACCGCCCACCTCCCGGTGGATCTCGATCGCCTGCGAGATGGAGAGGAAATCCTCGCTTCTGGTCCGTCTGGCCACGTCCGCCAGCGACTCGCCGAGGTCCCGGCCGATCCTGGTCTCATTGACGATCCGCCCCAGCTCCTCCGACATCGGCGGCTGGCTTTCCTGCCCCGCCGCATCCACCGCCCGGAGTAGGCTGTGGCCTGCCCGCAGGCCACCGGAGAACATCTGAAGGGTGTCCGGCACCTGCTGGTCAAACTGCCGACGGCGGCGCGCCGCCAGAACGTTCAGCAGCAGGTGCAGTCCCAGCGGCGTCAGCAGCGTCAGAAGGATTGAGGCGAAGAGTCCGCCCAGGAAGAAGCCGACGACGCCGGCGGTCAGGGTGATGACTCCCGCCATGATCAGGTAGTCGCCCGGTTCTTTCTTGAGCCCGCATTCATCCAGCCGTTCCTGGGTAAGCAGGCCGGTGCCGCGCTTCTTGAGGCCCTTGTTCAGCGCGCCCACGGCTTGGTCGGTCAGCTTGGTCAGGGATGAGGGGGCAACTGCAACGTCAGGCCGGCGCCGGGACATCGGAAGGCCCGAATTAGGCCTGAGGGCCACGCCGAAGACCAGGAAGATAGCGAGGTACAGCAGCACCAGCGCCACAACGAAAATGCCGGAGTCGGCAGCCACTGTCATCGCCCCCTTGGCGGCGCAACGCCGATGAGTGAGGCTCCGAACACGGCCGGCGAGATCTCGATGCCGAGTTCGGCGAAGCGTTCGGTAAACCGAGGCCGCACGCCCGTCGGCACCGGCTTCCCGAGGAAGCGGCCGTTGGCGTCCATGCCGGCCGAGTAGTCAAACACGAAGGCGTCCTGGAGGGTAACGATGTCGCCCTCCATGCCCTGCACCTCGGTGATGTGCGTGACCCGGCGCGAGCCGTCACGCATCCTGGTGATGTGCACTACCAGGTTGACGGCCGAGGCGAGCTGTTCGCGAACGGCGCGGAGCGGAATGTCCATGCCTGCCATCAGCACCAGCGTCTCGAGCCTGGCGATGGCGTCCCGCGGCGAATTGGCGTGCACGGTGGAGATGGAACCGTCGTGCCCGGTATTCATGGCCTGCAGCATGTCGAGACATTCGCCGCCGCGGACCTCGCCCACCACAATCCTGTCCGGCCGCATGCGGAGGGAGTTCCGGACCAGGTCCCGGATGGAAACCTCGCCCCTGCCCTCGATGTTCTGCGGGCGGCTTTCGAGCCGGATGACGTGTTCCTGCTGGAGCTGCAGTTCGACGGCGTCCTCGATGGTTACGATCCGGTCCTCGGCAGGGATAAACCCCGACAGCACGTTCAGGAGGGTGGTCTTTCCGGTGCCGGTGCCACCGGAAACGATGATGTTCATCCGGGCCCCGACGCAAGCGTGCAGGAGTTCCGCCATTTCGGGGGAAAGGCTGCCCAGGGAAACAAGGTCATGGACCGTCAGCGCCTCCCGGCCGAACTTTCGAATGGTTAGCGCCGGCCCGTTGACGGCCAGCGGCGGGATGATGGCGTTGACGCGCGAGCCGTCCGCGAGCCGTGCGTCCACCAGCGGGGAGGATTCGTCGATCCTGCGGCCCACCTTGGACACGATGCGGTCGATCACCCGGCGCAGCGCCTCATCGGAGCTGAACTTCGTGTCCGTGGGGAGGATGCGTCCCTGGCGCTCCACATAGACCTGGTCGTACCGGTTCACCATGACCTCGGTGATGGACGGATCGTCCAGGAACCGCTGAATGGCGCCGTGGCCCAGGACGTCGTCGATGATGTCCTTGATGAGCCGCTGGCGCTCGGGGCCCGACAGCGGAACTTGCTCCTCGTCCACAACGATCTTCAGTTCATCGCGGACCAACTGGTGCAGTTCCTCGTCCTCGAGCGCAGAGTCGGTGAGCCGGGAACCCAGCCGCTCATAGAGCGTCTGGGTGGCCCGTTCCTTCAGGGCGTTGAGTGCCTCGCTGGTAACGGATGCCACCGCTGGCGTCTCCAGGGCTGCCGTGGCACTCGCAACCGTGCCGGCCACCTGCTCATCGTGCTTCTTGCCGAGGGTGGCGGCAGCCTGTTTGGGTTTGAAGACGTCGGCGGGCTGTGGCTTCTCGGGGTCGGGCTTGGGCTCGCCCCGGAGGTTCTGGAACCGGTCTGTGAGGTTCACTGGACTACCGCCCTTCTGTGCAGCTTCTTGTGGGGTCTGTCTTCCCAGTTCGGTTTGAAGCGCTCCACCAGTTGGCGGAGTCCCTTGGCGGCCGAGTCCCGGCTGCCGTCCTGGAGGATGGGCACGCCCTTGTTGGTGGAGAAGGGCAGCGTCTTGGAGCGGGGGAGGGCCACATCAACGGGGGAGCCAATGGTGGCCTCGATGTCCTGCAGCGTGAGGCCTGCCCGCCGGTCCGTCATGTTCAGCACAACGTGCCGTTTTTCCGGAAGCAGGCCGAGCTCGGCGAGGATCTGGAAGCCCGTCCTGAGGCCCCGGATGCTGGGAATGTCCATTCCGCAGATCCAGACGGCATCGGTGGCCTGTTCTAGCGTTGCCAGGACGTGCTCACCCAGGCCGGGTGCCGTGTCCACCACGATGTAATGGAATTCCTCGCGCAACTGGCTGAGCAGCCGGCTGACCTGTTCACCGGAGATCCTGTCCATCTCGACTGGATTTCGCGGCGCACAGAGGGCGTAAATTCCTGCGGGGTGGACGGTGAGGTACGCCTTCAGGACCATGGAGTCCTGGCTGGCCGCTCCCACGACGGCGTCGGTGATGGTGTGTTCCGGATCCAGCATCAATCCGCTGGCAACATCGCCGAACTGCAGGTCCAGATCCACGATCACCACGCTCATAGGGGCTGACTTGCCAAGCCCGACGGCGAGATTGGTTGCCACCGTGGTCTTGCCAACCCCGCCTTTGGGAGACATGACCGCGATGACCCGCCCGCCCTCGCCGTGATCGGCGTGCTCGGATGCGCCAGGTGGCAAACCACGACGGCGGCCTGCCGCCGCGAGGCTGGCACGTTCCAGCAGGACGCGGATGGCATCGGGATCGGCGGCCGGGTCGAGGAGGTCGCGCACACCCGAACGCATTGCCTGGAGCACGACTTCCTGGGTTTCGGGAACCACCAGCACCACGCTGATCTCCGGGTACTGGAGGTCCATGACCGAGGCTAGTTTCAGGGAGCCGTCAACGGGCAACCCTGGGCCGAGGATGAGGACCTCCGGGGGCTCGCCGACGAGCTGCCGGAGGAAGTCCTGCGGGCTTTCGGGAAGGTAGTCCGCCTGGAACACACGGAGCGAACCGTGCATGCCGGACACTGCCAGCTGGATGCGGCGTTCGAAGTCGGCGTTCGGGGTGATGAGGATAAAGCGGCTCATCGGAACAGCCTTCCGGTGTTCACGACGCCGGACGTACCTTCCACAGCGTTGGCCGGTTCCTTGGAGAGGTAAACGCTTCCGAACTCGGTGGCGAAGACGATCCGTTCGGCATCGGATGAGTTGCGGGCCAACGTGATGAGGTAGGTGCCGTCCGACGAAGCAGACTGCTTCGAGGCGAGCGAGCCCTTGGCTGAATCCTCCTGGGCGGCCGTGTCCTCGGACTTGGCCGTGCTGCCGTTGCTGAACTGGGCCGCCGTGACCAAAACCTTGTGGAAGGTCAGCTGTGTCCCTCCGGACTTAGTCCCGGAGTCCGCAACCGACAGGAAGACGCCAACGGTGTCCCCGGCCGCAAGAGTTCCGCCCACCACCCGCTCGATAGGCAGCTTGAGGGTGATCTCTTGCATGCCCGCCGGAACCTGTGCCCTGGCCGGGCCGAGGATGGAGGCAGCGTCCACCATGCGGGTGCTTAGGAGTTGTTCGCCCGGCATCAGGTCCACGGCCGCGACCTTCTGGCCAACCTGGTTCAGATCGGTTACCGCATTGGCGGCCACAGCCAGTTTTGGTACATCCTTCCGGACGACGGCGCCGGCAACCTTGTCTATACCGGTGCCTGCCGTGACGGTCTTCTCCACGACATAGACGCTCTCCGTCTCTGTGCCGGCCATGGCGCGCTTGTCAGCGTTTTGCACGTATGAGACCAGCAACACGGTGCCGATGATTGCCACAAGCAGCGCAGCAATGCCTCCCAGTAGGCGAGTTTTCACTGTATTCCCCTTAAGAATTTTTTATTGACGTTTGTCTATTTGCTAGCCCTTAATCGATGAGCTTGACAATCACGGTCCCCAAATTCGTCCCCCCGCTTGCGCCGCCGGTAAATGAGTCGATTGACTCAAATTTTATGAATTGACCAATAACGCAGCGATCATTGCCTCCAGAGCAGGCAAGCGCGCTTGTCATTCCCGGAGCGGTGGATGTGTTGCGAAACTCGTAAACACCGTTGTTGCCGAACTTCCAGCCCCAGATTTTGAACGTCGCATAGCCAATAATGTGAAATTGGCCGTTTTGCCCCTGGTTTGTAGCATTGTCGAAGATGGGGAAGGCGACTTTGACTTCCTCGCCGGCCAGAATGGTTGCCTTCCACTTGGTGAGGATGGCCTGGCAGTCCGTAGGCGGATTATTGCCCGGGTCCGAGCCCATCTGGTTGTTACCGGTTTGGGTGGTAGCCACGCAGGGCGAGCTCCGGTCCAGCCAGCCCCAGCCCCCCGGAATCGCATGGCCTGAGGGATCGGTGCAGGTTCCGCCGGGTTTATAGGAGATTTTCTGGACCTGTCCGGTTGCAAGTGCTGCGGACAGGTTGTAGCAGTGGTTTGAAATCGCCAGGGGAAATCCCGAGCCCCTGGTGGGGAACTCCAAGGCAGCGGTTGCGTGGGCACCTACTGTCGCCGGCGGTGCGTCAAGGGCAGAACTGAACATCTGCCGCAGGAAGCCTGCTCCGCTTTTACCGTCACGGGTAGTTGTTCTGACGGTGACCTGGTTGGCTACAGACATATCTACCTGCTGCACGTTGGACGATTCGTCGTTTGAATTGCCGTTGGCAAAGTCCTGGGCGATAGCTTCCGCCTCGGACTGCGTACATCCCGTCGCATGGCAAGCCTGAGCGATGGCGATGGCACCGGCATCGGCAGCGTTTTGCAGCTGCGCCCGTTCGGCGTAGATCTGGCCGACGTCCACTGCCAGTGCGCCTGCACCCAGGAGCACCAACATGATGACAGCGACTAGGGCGGCTGCCGCGCCGCGTTCCTGTTCGGCATGGGAATTCTTCAGCCGCCGCATCTCATGGCTCCTACTCCAGTTACTGTGACGGTGCTGCCGAAAATGCCGGTCAACGTGGCGGCCGGGTACGTGACGGTCACCGTCATGTCCGCGTCCGCGCTGCAGGCGGCCGGGCTGAATGAGTACTGGAAGTCGTCTGCGTTGAGCCCAGGTGCGCCGGCGGCCGCGGCGAGTGCGGCTGCACCCTGATCGTCATTGATTGCCATCTCCCGGGCTGCCTCCCGTGCCGCCTGGGTGACCGAAATCTGCAGGTTGTAGGCGTGTGAGAACTCGACGATGCCAGCCACCAGCGCCAGAAGGATGGGTGCGACCAAGGCGAACTCGACCGCGACTGCGCCCCGTTCCTTCCAAGGGCGCGCTCCCTTGATGGAGCGTGAACTGCTGCGTATCACTGGACCCTCCGCGAGTAGGTACAGCTGAATGGGGGTGTGGTGCGCCGCGCTGGCGCTTCAAACAAGCGCGGCGCACCATTGGGGAGTGTTATTTCGTTCGCTCGACTAGCCGGCGCAGCGGCGACTAAGGGGCCTTGGTGACCCAGGTGCCGACCTCGGTGCCCAGATCGGAGAACCACTTGCTGAGGGCATCGCCGAACAGGGCTGCGCCAACGATGATGGCGAATGCGACGAATGCAATGAGCAGCGAGTACTCGGTTGCCGTGGCGCCTTTTTCTGATGTCAGCCGGTCCTTGATTCCGGAGACGAAGGCAAGAACCGAGACCATGAGAGTAGTCATTGTAATTTCCTTAAATTCGGTGGAATAAATTTCATCGAATTCCAGCCTCCCCCATACCGCGAAAGGGCTGGCGCTTTCGATAGCTAAAGAATCCACCCGGGGCCGCATCCGCAACAATGCGTAGCTCTACCCGACTTTCCCCCCAAGAAAATAAGTATTCCCCCCAAGCGGGTACTCAGTTTCAGGAAATTACAAGCACTCGGCTACGTGGGTCATCAAGAAAGCGTCAAGGTGCCTATAGGAAATTTAACGTTTCACCAGGGAAATTGGTGTTCAGGATGCCAATAAAACAGTGCCCAAGGCTGCGGCCAGCATCGACGGGCCAAAAGCGACTTCGGAGCGCAAATTGGCGTGTTTTAGCCTAATCAAAACGACGGACAAAATCCCGCCCAGAACGAAACCGAGGGCCCCGCCGTAGAACAGTTGGCCCCACCCCAAGTAGCCCAGGTAAAGGCCCACCGGGGCAGCGAGCTTGACGTCCCCCATGCCGATGCCGTTTGGCGAAATCAGGGCCAAAATCAGGAAAACAACGAACAGGATGGCGCCCCCTGCCGCCGCGCGGAGCAGCTCGGCCCACTGTGCCGCAGCGAAACTTCCCAGGAAGAGCAGCGCCAGGCCGGCCATAAGGAGCGTCAGCACGAGGGGGTTTGGCAGCAAATGATGGGCCAGGTCAATGCGGGCCAGCTGCACGCCGAGGACCGCCAGCAACAGAAAAGCCGGCAGGGACCACTCCATTCCGAACCGAAGCGCGAGGGTGCTGCACAGCAATCCGGTGACTGCCGCCGTCGTAATTCTGGTCCGCAAACCCGGCAGTCCGCCGAGGCGGGGGAGGGTGCGGGCGATGAGGAGTTCAGCAAGCGGGCTCAGTAGAATGCCAAGGAGCCCTACGGCTACTGCAAAGAGCGGCGCAGTAGAGAGCGGCCCGGCGCTGGCGGCGATACCTGCTGACGACACATGGACTCCTGGCTGGAAGGGCCCGGCGCTGGCGCAGGACTCCAAGCCCCCGCCACCGGATACCCCATTTTGACCCGGGCCTCCGGTTGGCGCTATTCTTGGTAGTCGTTGTGCGTGTCCTTTCTCGATGATGCGTGCCCGCTTGGGGATCCAGTTGCAGGGTCGCTACCCAACGGGCATTTTCGGGACTAGGGGATAACTGGTCCATAGAGCCCTCACCTCTGTTCCGGTCGCGCATAGATAGTAGGCGCACCCCGCGTGACGCCTAAAACAAAGAACGCCAGAACAAGAACGAGGCAAACACCGTGCGTACGTACACCCCGAAGCCCGGCGATATCAACCGCCAGTGGCACGTCATTGACGCCACCGACGTTGTCCTGGGTCGTCTTGCCAGCCAGACCGCAACACTGCTGCGCGGAAAGCACAAGCCGACCTTTGCGTCCCACATGGACATGGGCGACTTCGTCATCATCATCAACGCTGAAAAGGTTGCCCTCACCGGCGCCAAGCTGGAGCAGAAGCGCGCATACCGCCACTCCGGTTTCCCGGGCGGCCTGACCTCCGTCAACTACGCGGAACTGCTTGAGACCAACCCGGTCCGCGCCGTTGAGAAGGCCATCAAGGGCATGCTCCCCAAGAACTCCCTCGCTGCCCAGCAGCTGAGCAAGCTGAAGGTCTACCGTGGCGCCGAGCACCCCCACGCAGCCCAGCAGCCCAAGACTTTCGAAATCACCCAGGTCGCCCAGTAGTCCTGGCCACCAACACTTTTATCTACAAGGAGAACCGTGGCTCAGAACGATGAACTGACCACCGAAGCCGTTGAGGCTGAGGAAAACCTGACCAGCTACACCTCGGAAAGCGGCGCTACTGAGGCTGCTCCGAAGAAGGAGCGCCCGGCACTGACCGTTGCCGGCGCAGCTGTTGGCCGCCGCAAGGAAGCCGTTGCACGCGTTCGCGTTGTGCCGGGCTCCGGCAAGTGGACCATCAACGGCCGCGAGCTGGACAACTACTTCCCGAACAAGCTGCACCAGCAGGACGTCAACGAGCCCTTCAAGATCCTCGATCTCGAAGGCGCCTACGACGTCATCGCCCGCATCCATGGCGGTGGCCCCTCCGGCCAGGCCGGTGCACTGCGCCTCGGCATCGCCCGTTCGCTGAACGAGATCGACGTCGAGAACAACCGCGCCACCCTGAAGAAGGCCGGCTACCTCACCCGTGACGCCCGCGTCATCGAGCGTAAGAAGGCCGGTCTCAAGAAGGCACGCAAGGCTCAGCAGTACTCCAAGCGCTAAATCGCGCTTGCCGGGGCGGTTCCGCCTCATTCAGAAGCCCGTTCCGCCATTTGGCGGGGCGGGCTTCTGCCGTTAACGCCGGTTACGGCACGGGAACGCCGGTGAGCAGGGGAAACGTCCGCAACGCCCTTCATGGACGCCGTGCGGGACGGGTTCAAGGCAGGGACGGGCACCTGAATCGTCTAAACTTGACCCGATGTCTACATTATTTGGAACAGACGGTGTCCGTGGCCTGGCGAATGGCCTGCTGACTGCCGAGCTCGCATTGCAGCTGGCCCAGGCCGCCGCCGTCGTGCTCGGCCATGAACGCACCAGCGAAGGTGCACGGCCGCGCGCCGTGGTTGCCAGGGATCCCCGCGCCAGCGGCGAATTCATCGCAGCAGCCGTGGAGGCCGGGCTTTCCAGCTCCGGGATCGACGTCTACGACGCCGGCGTCCTGCCCACTCCCGCCGCCGCCTACCTCGTGGCCGACCTGAACGCCGACTTCGGCGTCATGATCTCCGCCTCGCACAACCCCGCTCCCGACAACGGGATCAAGTTCTTCGCCCGCGGCGGCCAGAAGCTCCCCGACGAGGTGGAGGACGCCATCGAGGCCCAGATGGGTAAAGAGCCCTTCCGCCCGGTGGGCGGCGAGGTGGGCCGCATCCAGCGCTTCTCCGACGCCGAGGACCGCTACATCGTCCACCTCCTGGGAACCCTCCCGCACAACCTCAACGGCCTGAAGGTGGTCCTCGACTGCGCGCACGGCGCCGCCAGCGGCTGTTCCCCGCAGGTCTTCAAGGACGCCGGTGCTGACGTCATTGTCATCGGCGCCGAGCCGGACGGCCTGAACATCAACGAGGGCGTGGGCTCCACCCACCTCGGCCCGCTCAAGGCGGCCGTGGTGGAGCACGGTGCCGACCTCGGCATTGCCCACGACGGCGACGCTGACCGCTGCCTTGCCGTGGACCACGAGGGCAACGAGGTGGACGGCGACCAGATCATGGCCATCCTCGCCGTCGCCCTCAAGAAGGCCGGCAAGCTCGCCGACAACGTCCTCGTTGCCACCGTGATGAGCAACCTCGGCCTCAAGATCGCCCTCCGCGACGCCGGCATCGCCATCCGCGAGACGGGCGTGGGGGACCGGTACGTTCTCGAACAAATGCGCGACGGCGGCTACAACCTGGGCGGCGAACAGTCCGGCCACGTGATCCTCGCCGACTACGCCACCACCGGCGACGGCGTGCTGACCGGCCTGCAGTTGGCAGCGCAGGTGGCCCTGACCGGCCGCCCGCTCAAGGAACTCGCCACCATCATGACCAAGCTGCCCCAGGTCCTCATCAACGTAAAGGACGTGGACCGCAGCCGGGTCGGCGGCGACGAGACCCTGGCCGCGGCCGTCAAGGCAGCCGAGGCCGAGCTGGGCGACACCGGCCGCGTGCTCCTTCGCCCGTCCGGCACCGAGCCCGTTGTGCGCGTCATGGTGGAGGCCGGCGACCAGCAGACCGCCCAGGTCATCGCCGAACGCCTCGCACAGGTCGTGAAGACCCAGCTGGCGCTGGCGCTCGTCGGCGACTAAGCCTTCGCCGCACCGCAAACGCAAAAAGCAACCCGCCTCACTGACCGACTTGGTCAGCCGAGGCGGGCTGCTTTTTTGCTGCCGGTCGGCCGGCGTTACTTGGCCGCCTGGTTCTGGTTCTGGGCCTGCAAGGCGTCGCGGATCTCCTTGAGCAGGGCGATCTGCGGGTCCTCGGCCGCTTCCTTCTTCGCATCCTGCCCGATGCCCAGCTTGCGGTTGCGGTGCTCGATCAGCTTGTTCATCGGGGCGACGATGACGAAGTAGAGTGCCGAGGCAACCAGCAGGAAGTTGACCACCGCGGTGAGCAGCACGCCGAACCGCACGTCGCCGAACGCCAGGAAATCGTCAAAGTTCGGCTCTCCGACCAGCACCGAGATCAGCGGCATCAGGACGCTCTTGACCAGCGCATCCACCACCGCGCTGAACGCCGATCCAATGACCACCGCCACCGCAAGGTCGATGACGTTTCCCTTGAGAATGAACTTCTTGAATCCACTAAGCATGCCAACCAAACTACCGCACCCCGATTACGGGAAGTTGACCGGCCGGTGCCTCAGCGGTATCCCGGGGCTGCCGCCAGGCCGAAATACTGTTCCAGCGTGGCGATGCCGCGTTTCCGCATGTCCGTTGCCGCCTCCACGCCGATGTACCGCAGGTGCCACGATTCATAGAAGTACCCGGTAATGGGGTGCTGCATCAACGGGTACCGCACCACGAAGCCGAAGCGGTGCGCGTTCGCCTTGGCCCACACGGCGGCCGGCTGCCCGGCGAAGCAGGGCTGGAAGCCGCAGGCGCCCCCGCCGTCGCCGATGTCGAACGACCAGCCTGTCTGGTGCTCGGAGTAGCCCGGCCGCGCCGACGCGGTGTCCGCCGCGGCCCGCCCCTGGGAGCTCACCCAGCCGTTATAGGTGACCACCTGCGTCGCGTACGAGCGGTAGCCGCTCGCCAGCGTCATGTTCACGCCGTCCGCCGCAGCCGCGGCGAACATCCGTTCTGCGGCAGCCGCCGTCGTGCGGTTCAGCTGTGCCGCCTCGCCGGTGACGGCGAGGGCCACGCTGGGCTGGACCAGATCGGCCGGAACGTAGTTGGCCGGCTTGAGCGGGCGGTGCTTATTGACGATCACCCAGGGACTGGCTGGATCGGTGAGTGAGAACTGTTTGGGCAGGCGGGACGCGGCCGACGGCGGGGCTGCCGCCGCCGTCGTGGACGGCGTCGCCGAAGCTGACGGTGACTTTGCGGCGCTGGGCGCTGAGGAAGCAGGCGCTGACGGCGACGCGGTGGCCGAGCCGCCGGTGGAGGCGGACGAGGCCGGAAAGCCGGACGCCGCGGGGGACCCCGGGATCAAAACCGACGATCCGGCTCCCGAACCCTCAGGTACCGGACTGGGGGTGCAGGCGGCGAGGGCCGACAGGCTGGCGCCGGCCATCAACAGCCGCGCCACCGCGCGGCGGGTGGGCTGCGCGCCCAAGGAGGGCTCGGCGTCGTTCATGGAATCTGGAGGGCAGTTGCCGCACATGCCCGCTAGACCTTCCTCAGCAGCATCCTGCGGACGGAATGGTCCGCCTCCTTGGTGAGCACCAGCTGCGCCCGTCCCCGGGTGGGCAGCACGTTCTCTTCCAGGTTCGGTTCGTTGATGCGCTTCCAGATGTCGCGGGCCGTCGCTTCGGCCTCGGTATCGGACAGCGTGGCATATCGGTGGAAGTACGACTCCGGCTGCGCGAAGGCGGTGGAACGGAGTTTGCGGAACCGGTCCACGTACCATTCCTCGATATATGACGTCTTGGCGTCCACGTAGATGGAAAAGTCGAAGAAGTCGCTCAGCGCCAGCCCTTGGCGGCCGTCGTGCCGCGGCCGGGCGGGGGCGAGCACGTTCAGGCCCTCGACAATGAGGACATCCGGACGCCGGACCACCACTTCCTTGCCCGGGACGATGTCATAGGTGACATGCGAGTACCAGGGTGCCCGCACCTCCTCCGCGCCGCCCTTGATCTCGCTCACGAACCGCAGCAGGGCGCGGCGGTCGTAGGACTCGGGGAAGCCCTTGCGGTCCAGCAGCTGCCGGCGCTTGAGCTCCGCCAGCGGATACAGGAAACCGTCGGTGGTGATGAGCTCGACGTTAGGCGTGCCCGGCCAGCGCCGCAGCATCTCGCGGAGAACACGGGCGATGGTGGACTTGCCCACGGCCACGGAACCCGCGACGCCGATCACGAACGGGGTGCGCTGGGTCTGCTCGCCAAGGAAGGTTGTGGTGGCCGCATGCAGCTGGCCGGCGGCTTCCACGTACAGGTGCAACAGCCGGGACAGGGGGAGGTACACATCGCGCACCTCGCTGATGTCCAGGGGGTCACCGAGGCCGCGAAGGCGCAGCACGTCCTCTTCATTAAGGGGCTGCTCCATCTGGGCCGAAAGCCGGGACCAGGTCTGCCGGTCCAGCTCCACGAACGGGGAAACACCCTCTCCGTTCGCTTCGTTGCGTTGCAAAGTCACCCTAGAGATTCTGCCCCTCCCGGCGCCGAGAGCGAAATGCAGCCATTCTTGAGTGAAACTTGACCCTTTGCGATGTCGATTCCTGAGCATGCCGCGGGAGTGTTCTGGGAATAACGGAGAACCGCAGCAGAATTTGAAGGGTCTCAACATGGGAAAGGCAGTCATACCGCAGGCGCCACAGCGGACTGGCCGCGACTTCGGTGGCAGACGCGGCGGGGGAGCGGCCACCCGGATTTTCGAAATCCGCCGCCGGAAACGGTTCGCCGCGGCAGGGCTGTGGACCAACTTCGCGGTCTTGATGTTCCTCCTTTTCGCAGCCCTCGGCCTCGTGGTCATTCCCCAGGCCACCGGGGCCCAGACGTATTCCGTGTCCACGAACGACTCGGCGCCGGCGTATCCCGCCGGGACATTCCTCGTGGTTAAGCCCGCGGCCTTGAGCCAGCTGAAGTTCGGCGACCTCGTCACCTACCAGCCCGCCCTTAACAGCCCCGAAGTCCGCACTCATCGGATTGTGGGCTTCGGCGCCATGCAGGACGGCGAAAGAACCCTGGTCACCAGGGGTGATGACGCCAACGCAAACGACCCGGAGCCCGTCCGCGTCCGCCAGATTAAAGGGAAGCCGCTCTATGCGATCCCGCTGGCCGGCTATCTCACCAGCGCCATCGGCGACGCGGACCGCGGGCTCTGGATGATGCTGGCGGCGGCCGGCCTCATCGGCCAGTGCGTGCTGCTCATCGTCCTGGGCGTCCGCCGGCGGCGGCGGTCAGGATGACGTAGCGGGGGCAGGAGTTCTCCGCAAAGCCAGATAGGCTTATACCCATGTGTGGAATCGTGGGTTATGTAGGCCGTACGTCGGGCCGGGCTGATGCCGGGCACGGCGCGTTGGATGTTGTTCTTGAGGGGCTTCGCCGTCTGGAGTACCGGGGTTATGACTCTGCCGGTGTTGCGGTGGTTGCTGACGGGGAGATTTCCTCGCGGAAGAAGTCCGGGAAGCTGAGCAACCTGCTGGCCGAGCTGGAGGAGCGGCCGTTGCCGGATTCGCTGACCGGTATCGGGCACACGCGGTGGGCCACGCATGGTGGTCCGACGGATCAGAACGCGCACCCGCATCTGTCTGATGGCGGGAAGCTTGCGGTGATCCACAACGGCATTATTGAGAACTTTGCTGAGCTGAAGCAGGAGCTGCTGGCCAAGGGTGTTGTCTTCGCGTCGGAGACGGACACCGAGGTGGCCGCGGCGCTGCTGGGCGATATTTTCCGGAACAAGCTGGGCGGGGACGTTTCCGATGGCGGCCTGACCCGGGCGATGGAGCTGGCCTGCCAGCGGCTCGAGGGTGCGTTCACGCTCCTGGCCGTGCACGCCGACCAGCCCGACGTTGTCGTGGCGGCGCGCCGGAACTCGCCGCTGGTGGTGGGCCTGGGCGAGGGCGAGAACTTCCTGGGTTCGGATGTGTCCGGGTTCATTGACTACACCCGCCGTGCGGTGGAGCTGGGCCAGGACCAGATCGTGACGATCACCGCTGACACGGTGGAGATCACGGACTTCTTCGGTGCCCCGGCGCAGGGCAAGGAGTACCACGTGGACTGGGACCCGGCCTCTGCCGAAAAGGGCGGTTTCTCCTCGTTCATGGAGAAGGAAATCCATGACCAGCCCGACGCCGTGGCGCAGACCCTGCTGGGACGTTCGGACCTGAACGGGAAGCTGACCCTGGATGAGCTGCGCATTGACCCGCAGCTGCTGAAGAAGGTCGACAAGATCATCGTGCTGGCCTGCGGCACGGCCGCGTATGCGGGCCTGGTGGCGAAGTACGCGATCGAGAACTGGTGCCGGATCCCCACCGAGGTGGAGCTCGCGCACGAGTTCCGGTACCGGGACCCGATCGTGGACGAGAACACCCTGGTGGTCTCCATCAGCCAGTCCGGCGAGACGATGGATACGCTGATGGCGGTCCGGTACGCCCGGGAGCAGGGCGCGAAGACGGTGTCCATCTGCAACACGAACGGCTCGACCATTCCGCGGGAGTCCGACGCCGTGCTGTACACGCACGCGGGTCCGGAGATCGCGGTGGCGTCCACGAAGGCGTTCCTGGCCCAGATCACCGCGGCGTACCTGCTGGGCCTGTACCTGGCACAGTTGCGCGGGAACATTTTCTCCGGACAGATCAAGGACGTGCTGGCTGACCTGGGCAAGATCCCGGCGAAGATCCAGAAGATCCTGGACTCCGCCGAAGAACTGCGGGAGCTGGCCCGGAGCATGAAGGACGAGAAGTCCGTGCTGTTCCTGGGCCGCCACGTGGGCTACCCGGTGGCTTTGGAAGGTGCGCTGAAGCTGAAGGAAATCGCGTACATCCACGCCGAGGGCTTCGCGGCCGGCGAGCTCAAGCACGGCCCGATCGCTTTGATCGACGAGGGCCAGCCGGTGTTCGTGGTGGTCCCGTCCCCGCGCGGCCGCGATTCGCTGCACTCCAAGGTGGTCTCCAACATCCAGGAGATCCGGGCCCGCGGTGCCCGCACCCTGGTGATCGCCGAGGAAGGCGACGAAGCGGTCCGGGACTACGCCGAGCACGTCTTCTACGTCCCGGAAACCCCGACGCTGCTGATGCCGCTGCTGACCACCGTTCCGCTGCAGATCTTCGCGTGCGAACTTGCCGCCGGCAAGGGCTACGACGTGGACCAGCCGCGCAACCTGGCCAAGAGCGTCACAGTAGAGTAAGCCTATGATTGTTGGCATCGGCGTAGACGTAGTGGACATCGAGCGCTTCGGACGGCAGCTGGAGCGCACCCCCGGACTCCGGGACCGGCTTTTCGTGCCGGCCGAACGGGAACTGAACACCCGCTCCCTGGCGGCACGGTTCGCCGCCAAGGAAGCCGTGGCCAAGGTCCTGGGCGCGCCTGCCGGCATGAACTGGCAGGACTGCTGGATCGGCCTGGACCAGAACGGCCCCACCATCCAGGTCAAGGGAACGGTGCTTGCTGTGGCCGAAGCCAAGGGCGTCAAACGGTGGCATCTCTCCATGAGCCACGACGGCGGCATTGCCACGGCCACCGTCCTGGCCGAGGGCTGACCCCGGACGGACTGACCACATGATCAGCGCCTATACCGGAACCCAGATCAGGGAAGCTGAAAAGCCCCTGCTGGATTCAGGTGTGGGCGCTGTTCTCATGCAGCGGGCAGCGCGCGGCATGGCCGGCGCCGCCATCGCAGAGCTGCGCCGC
This sequence comes from Arthrobacter globiformis, assembly GCF_046536215.2. GTDB lineage: Bacteria > Actinomycetota > Actinomycetes > Actinomycetales > Micrococcaceae > Arthrobacter > Arthrobacter globiformis_E. The sequence continues at coordinate 4,574,506 of NZ_CM143421.1, forward strand.
CGCGGACGCCGCCTGTACGGCGCCAGCGTCGCCGTCCTGGCGGGCAAGGGCAACAACGGCGGCGACGGCCTCTTCGCCGCCGCGCACCTCGCCGGACGGGGAATGCGTACGACGGCGGTGCTCGCCTCCGCCACGGCCCACCCGGACGGCCTGGCTGCCTTTCGCCGCGCCGGCGGCCGGGTCCTGACGCTGACCGAAACAAACGCCGGCGAGCTGGCAGCGCTGGCCGGCAGGGCCGACGTCGTCATTGACGCGTTGCTGGGAACCGGCGCCCAAGGGGGTCTCCGGGGAACCTCGGCGGACCTCGTATCGCTGCTTGCCGGCAGCAGTCACGGCCTCGTGGTGGCGTGCGACGTGCCCAGCGGCGTGGACGCCGACACCGGCCAGGCCGCAGGACCCGTGCTGCCGGCCGACATCACCGTCACCTTCGGCGGCGCCAAGGCCGGACTGCTGGCCGACCCCGGGGCGGATTTCTCCGGCCGGGTGGTGGTGGTCCCGATCGGTATCGAGGACTCACTCCCGTGGCCCGCCCTCCGCCGCCTGGAGGCCGCCGACCTGGCCACCCTGCTACCGCGCCCCGCGCGGCGCGCCCACAAGTATTCGCGGGGCGTCCTCGGGGTGGTGGCTGGATCCCCGGCCTACCCGGGCGCCGCCGTGCTCGCCTGCCGCGGGGCGCTCTCCGCCGGCGTCGGGATGGTCCGTTATGTCGGGCCGCCGGAGGTGGCCGACCTCATCCGCCACAGCTGCCCCGAGGTGGTCTGCAGCACCGGGACCGTGGCGGAGACCCACGTCCAGGCCTGGCTCGTGGGCTCCGGGATGGACGGCAAGGACGAGGAAGAAATGCAGCGCGTCCGCGACGCCGTCGACTCCGGCCTGCCCACCGTGGCCGACGCCGGCGCCCTGCCCGTGCTGCCCGACGTGCTGGCCCCGCATGTGGTGCTGACGCCGCACGCCGGCGAGCTGGCCACCCTGCTGCAGCGCCTCGGCGCCGACCTGGACCGCGAGGCCGTTGAAGCCTCCACCCTCGCTGCCGTGCGCCGCGCCGCCGGCCTGACCGAGGCCACGGTGCTGCTGAAGGGGGCCAGCACGCTGGTGGCCTCGCCCTACCAGGATTTCTACAGCCAGTCCGAGGGAACGCCCTGGCTGGCCACCGCCGGAAGCGGCGATGTGCTGTCCGGAATCATCGGTGCCCTGCTCGCCCAGGTGGGGTCCGACGTCGGACGCTTCCGTGCGGCGGGCATCGATCCGGACGAACGGTGGGCGGCCATTGCCGCGATGGGGGCGAGCCTGCACGGCCTCGCCGGAGCGGCGGCCGCGGCCGGCGGCCCGCTGACGGCGGGGCGGATATCCGACGCCCTGCCCGAAATATGGGGTAAAGTCAGCACGCTTAGTAATTAGCGGTGGACCGCGTAATAGTCACACCCACCCGCTACGGTAAGACCAAGTTCCGTGCAGGTCGTGCGTGAAGACCTGCCGGACGCAGTGTTGGACGAGGTATAGGAGCACGAATGGAAATCTGGCCCGGATCGGCTTACCCGCTGGGAGCCACGTTTGACGGTACCGGAACCAACTTCGCATTGTTCAGCGAGCACGCCGAAAAGGTGGAACTCTGCCTCTTCGACGACGAGGGGACCGAAACCCGAGTCACGCTCCGCGAAGTCGACGGCTACGTGTGGCACTGCTACCTGCCGCAGATCCAGCCCGGACAGAAGTACGGCTACCGCGTGCACGGCACCTACGACCCCGCGAACGGCCAGCGCTTCAACGCCAACAAGCTGCTCCTTGACCCCTACGCCAAGGCAGTCTCCGGCCAGATCGACTGGGACCCCGCGCTGTTCTCCTACAACATGGGCGACCCCTCATCCAAGAACGACGCCGACTCCGCGCCGCACATGATGATGGGCGTGGTCATCAACCCGTTCTTCGACTGGGACAACGACCAGAACCTGCGCATCCCCTACCACAAGTCGGTCATCTACGAGGCGCACGTCCGCGGGCTCACCGAGCTGCACCCGGAGATCCCCGAGGAGCAGCGCGGCACGTACGCCGGCGTGGCGCACCCGGCCGTGATCTCGCACCTGCAGAAGCTGGGCGTCACCGCGATCGAGCTCATGCCCGTGCACCAGTTCGTCAACGACGGCACGCTGCAGGAGAAGGGCCTGAGCAACTACTGGGGCTACAACACCATCGGCTTCTTCGCGCCGCAGAACACCTACAGCTCCACCGGCGACACCGGCCAGCAGGTCCAGGACTTCAAGGCGATGGTCCGCTCACTGCACCGCGCCGGCATCGAGGTCATCCTCGACGTCGTCTACAACCACACCGCCGAAGGCAACCACCTCGGCCCCACCCTGAGCTTCAAGGGCATCGACAACGAGGCCTACTACCGCCTGGTGGAGGACGACAAGCAGTACTACATGGACTACACGGGCACCGGCAACACCCTGAACGTCCGCCAGCCGCACTCCCTGCAGCTGCTCATGGACTCGCTGCGCTACTGGGTCACCGAGATGCACGTGGACGGGTTCCGCTTCGACCTCGCCGCCGCTTTGGCCCGCGAGTTCTACGACGTCGACCGGCTCTCCACGTTCTTCGAACTCATCCAGCAGGACCCCGTGGTCTCCCAGGTCAAACTCATCGCCGAGCCGTGGGACGTCGGCCCCGGCGGCTACCAGGTGGGCAACTTCCCGCCGCAGTGGACGGAATGGAACGGCAAGTACCGCGACACCGTGCGTGACTTCTGGCGCGGCGAACCCGCCACACTCGGCGAGTTTGCCTCGCGCATCACCGGCTCGGCGGACCTCTACGAGCACTCCGGCCGCCGCCCGGTGGCATCCATCAACTTCGTCACGGCGCACGACGGCTTCACGCTGCGGGACCTGGTGTCCTACAACGAGAAGCACAACGACGCCAACGGCGAGGACAACAAGGACGGCGAATCCCACAACCGGTCCTGGAACTGCGGCGTCGAAGGTCCCTCGGACGATCCCAAGGTCCTGGCGCTCCGGGCCCGGCAGCAGCGCAACTTCATCGCCACCATGCTCCTCTCGCAGGGCGTGCCGATGATCCTGCACGGCGACGAGCTCGGCCGCACCCAGCAGGGCAATAACAACGGGTACTGTCAGGACTCCGAGCTGACCTGGGTCAACTGGGACAGCGTGGACCAGCCGCTCATCGAATTCACTGCCGCCGTCAACTCGCTGCGCGCCAAGCACCCCACCTTCCGGCGGAGCCGCTTCTTCGACGGCCGGCCGGTCCGGCGGGGCGAAGGCGAGCGGCTGCCGGACATCGTCTGGCTCGACCCCGACGGCAACCTCATGCAGCCGGAGGACTGGGACAGCGGCTTCGGCCGTTCCGTGGGCATGTTCCTCAACGGCGACGGCATCCAGGGCCATGACGACCGTGGCCGCCGGATCACCGACGTGAACTTCCTGCTGTACTTCAACGCACACGACGGCGACGTTGAGTTCACCCTGCCGCCGGACGAATACGCTCCGGCCTGGGACGTCATCATCGACACCGCCGGCGAAGGGGCCGACTCCAAGCCTGCGGACGCCGGAACTATCCTGTCCGTTGCGGCCAAGTCGCTGGTTGTTCTTCGCGCCCACAGCGCACCGGAGGAGGAGCCGGACCATTCCGTGGCTGCCTCGCTTGCGGCGTTGACGCAGACCGCCACCGCCGAGACCGCGGCGCTCACCGCGCCGGCCATTCCCGAGCCGGCCAAGACGAAGAAGCCGGCTAACCCGCCCGCGGAACCGGCTGCTGACCGTGTTCCGGAGCCGGCCGCTGAGCCGGCGCCGGAAACGGCTGCGGAGCCTGCTGGGTCCGCTGCGGAGCCAGCGAAGAGCCCGGTGGAGGAGCCGGCGGAAAAGCCAGCGCGCAAGCCTGCCGGAAAGCGCGGCGGCCACCTGAGGGCGGTCAAGCCCACTGGGGAGGAAGCGTGAGGACGCCAGTCTCCACGTACAGGCTGCAGATCAGGAAGGGATTCACGCTCTTTGACGCGGCCGAAACCGTTCCGTACCTGCACTCGCTCGGTGTCGACTGGGTCTACCTTTCTCCGGTCCTGACCGCTGAGCAGGGCTCCGATCACGGGTACGACGTCACCGATCCCTCCGCCGTCGATCCCGAGCGCGGCGGGCCGGAGGGCCTGGCCGCCGTCTCCAAGGCGGCCCGCGACTACGGCATGGGCGTGCTGATCGACATCGTGCCCAACCACGTCGGCGTCGCCACGCCGGTGCAGAACCCCTGGTGGTGGTCGCTGCTCAAGGAAGGGCGCCAGTCCCCTTACGCTGAGGCGTTCGACGTCGACTGGGACCTCGCCGGGGGACGCATCCGGCTCCCGGTCCTCGGCAGCGACGATGACCTGGACCAGCTCGAGGTCAAGGACGGGGAACTTCGGTACTACGACCACCGCTTCCCGTTGGCCGACGGCACCTACGCCGAGGGCGATTCCCCGCGGGACGTCCACGACCGGCAGCACTACGAGCTCATCGGGTGGCGGCGCGCGGACAACGAGCTGAACTACCGCCGCTTCTTCGCGGTCAACACGCTCGCCGGCGTCCGGGTGGAGATCCCCACCGTCTTCGACGAGGCCCACCAGGAGGTGGTGCGCTGGTTCCGCGAGGACCTCGCGGACGGCCTGCGGATCGACCACCCGGACGGCCTCGCCGACCCCGAGGGATACCTGAAACGGCTGCGGGAAGCCACCGGCGGGGCCTACCTGCTGATCGAAAAGATCCTCGAACCCGGGGAGCAGCTGCCCGCCAGCTTCGAGTGCGAGGGCACCACGGGCTACGATGCCCTCGCCGACGTCGACCGGGTTCTTGTGGACCCGCGCGGCCAGGAACCGCTGGACCGGCTGGACGCGTCCCTGCGTGGCGGCGACCCCGCCGACTACCAGGACATGATCCGCGGCACCAAGCGCCGGATCACCGACGGCATCCTCCACTCCGAGATCCTGCGGCTGGCCCGGCTGGTTCCGGGAGACGCCGGTGTTTCGATTGACGCCGGAGCCGACGCCCTCGCCGAAATCATCGCCGCCTTCCCGGTCTACCGCACCTACCTTCCGGAGGGCGCGGAGGTCCTCAAGGAGGCGTGCGAGCTTGCTGCGCGCAGGCGGCCGGAACTCGACCAGAGCATCCAGGCCCTGCAGCCGCTGCTGCTGGACACGGACCTCGAGCTGGCCCGCCGCTTCCAGCAGACCTCGGGAATGGTCATGGCCAAGGGGGTGGAGGACACCGCGTTCTTCCGCTACAACCGCCTGGGCACCCTCACGGAGGTGGGCGCAGACCCCACCGAGTTCTCCGTGGAGCCGGACGAGTTCCATGCCCGGATGACCCGCCGGCAGGCAGAGCTTCCGCTGTCCATGACGACGCTGAGCACGCACGACACCAAACGCAGCGAGGACACCCGGGCACGGATCTCGGTCATCTCCGAGGTTGCCGGCGAATGGGAGAAGGCACTGAACCGGCTGCGCGGACTGGCTCCGCTGCCGGACGGTCCGCTGTCCGCGCTGCTGTGGCAGGCCGTTGCCGGCGCCTGGCCCGCCAGCCGGGAACGCCTGCAGTACTACGCACTGAAGGCCGCGCGTGAAGCCGGGAATTCCACGAACTGGACCGACCCGGACCCGGCGTTCGAGGAGAAACTGAAGGCCGCCGTCGACTCCGTCTTCGACAATCCCGCTGTGCAGGCCGAGGTGGAAGCCCTCGTGGAACTCCTCGAGCCGTACGGCGCCTCGAACTCGCTCGCGGCCAAGCTCGTGCAGCTGACCATGCCTGGTGTTCCGGACGTTTACCAGGGCACGGAGTTTTGGGACCGGTCGCTGACGGACCCCGACAACCGGCGCCCGTTCAGCTTCGACGACCGCCGTGCCGCGCTCGAACAGCTGGATGCCGGCGAACTTCCCCCATCATTTACCGAGGAGCGGGCGAAGCTGCTGGTGACGTCGCGCGCATTGCGGCTGCGCCGGGACCGCCCCGAGCTGTTCACGGGTTACCGCGCGGTCCAGGCCAGCGGCCCCGCCGCCGGGCACCTGCTCGCGTTCGACCGCGGCGACCCGGCAGCACCCGGCGCATTGACCCTCGCCACCCGGCTTCCCTACGGGCTGGAACAGTCGGGCGGATGGCGGGACACCGCCGTCGAACTTAATACAGCCATGAAGGACGAACTGACCGGTGCCGGCTTCGGACCGGGGACGGTGAGGATTGACGAGATCTTCAGGACGTTCCCCGTTGCGCTGCTGGTGCCCCAGACAGTGACGCAGTCAGGAGGAGAGTCATGACGCACACCTACCCCCGCGAAGCCGCGAAACCCGTTCAGGGCCCCGCGCGTTTCGACATCTGGGCGCCCAACGCTGAATCAGTGACGCTGCTTGCAGCCGGAGAGCGCTTCACAATGCAGCGCCGGGCCGGGACCGGGCCGGACGACGCCGGCTGGTGGACCGCCGCCGGCGCACCCGCGGACGGCGACGTGGACTACGGGTACCTCCTGGACGGCGACCAAACACCGCTGCCGGACCCGCGGACCCGGCGCCAGCCCGACGGCGTCCACGCCCTGTCCCGCACGTTTGACCCGTCCGCCTACGGCTGGCAGGACGACGCCTGGCAGGGCAGGGAACTGCAGGGCGCGGTCATCTACGAACTCCACCTCGGAACGTTCACGCCCGAAGGGACGCTTGACGCCGCGGCCGGGAAGCTGGATTACCTGGCCGGCCTGGGCGTGGACTTCATCGAACTGTTGCCGGTGAACGCGTTCAACGGCACGCACAACTGGGGCTACGACGGCGTGCAGTGGTTCGCCGTCCACGAGGGCTACGGCGGGCCGGAGGCGTACCAGCGGTTCGTCGACGCCGCCCACGCCGCGGGCCTCGGCGTGATCCAGGACGTGGTCTACAACCACCTCGGCCCCAGCGGGAACTACCTGCCGCGGTTCGGGCCCTACCTCAAGCAGGGTGAGGGCAACACCTGGGGCGACTCGGTGAACCTGGACGGGCCCGGCTCCGACCACGTGCGCCGGTTCATCCTGGACAACGTGGCCATGTGGCTGCGTGACTACCGAGTGGATGGCCTGCGGCTGGATGCCGTCCACGCGCTGAAGGACGAGCGGGCGGTCCACATCCTGGAGGACTTCGGGGCGCTGGCTGATCAGATCTCCGCCGAGGTGGGACGGCCGCTGACCCTCATCGCCGAGTCCGACCTCAACAACCCGCGCCTCCTGTATCCGCGGGACGCGAACGGGTACGGGCTGGAAGGGCAGTGGAGCGACGACTTCCACCACGCCGTCCACGTCAACGTCACCGGCGAAACCACCGGCTACTACAGTGACTTCGACTCGCTCGCGGCCCTCGCCAAGGTGCTCCGTGACGGCTTCTTCCACGACGGCAGCTACTCCAGCTTCCGGGAACGCCACCACGGACGGCCGATCAATTTCAGCGCGGTCCACCCTGCCGCCCTGGTGGTCTGCTCGCAGAACCACGACCAGATCGGCAACCGCGCCACCGGGGACCGGCTCTCCCAGACGCTGCCGTACGGAAGCCTGGCGCTGGCCGCGGTGCTGACGCTGACCGGACCCTTCACGCCCATGCTCTTCATGGGGGAGGAGTACGGAGCCAGCACGCCGTGGCAGTTCTTCACCTCCCACCCGGAGCCGGAGCTTGGCAAGGCAACCGCGGAAGGCCGGATCAGGGAGTTCGAGCGCATGGGGTGGGATCCCGCCGTCGTGCCCGATCCACAGGATCCGGAGACTTTCCGGAGGTCCAAGCTGGACTGGGCGGAAGCCGCCGACGGCGACCACGCCCGGCTGCTGGGGCTGTACCGTTCGCTCACTGCTCTCCGCCGCTCCACGCCGGACCTCACCAAGCTGGGCTTCGAGGACACCCAGGTGGAGTTTGACGAGGATGCCCGCTGGCTGCGGTTCCGCCGCGGCGGCGTGCAGGTGCTGCTCAACTTCTCGGAGCAGTCGGTGAGCCTGGACGGTGCGGGCAGTGCCCTGCTGCTGGCCACCGACGACGCCGTCCGGCTGGAAGGTGAGCGTGCGGAGCTCGGTCCGCTGAGCGCCGCCGTCGTCAGCGACTGACGTTTTTCTCTGCGGAAGGGGCGGGCGTCCACATCCCGTGACCGGATGGTGGACGCCAGCCCCGCAGCCTCGGCGCGGCTGGCAGGATGGAACGTATGACTTATGTGGCCTCGGACACCCGCTACGACTCCATGCCCTACCGCCGCGTCGGACGCAGCGGCCTGAAACTGCCGGCCATCTCGCTGGGCCTGTGGCACAACTTCGGCGACGACAAGCGCTTCGACGAACAGCGCGCCATCCTGCGCCGGGCTTTCGACCTCGGCGTCAACCACTTCGACCTCGCCAACAACTATGGCCCGCCGGACGGCTCCGCGGAGACCAACTTCGGCCGGCACCTGCAGGACGACTTCAAGCCGTACCGCGACGAACTGGTCATCTCAACCAAGGCCGGCTACTACATGTGGCCCGGCCCGTATGGCGAGTGGGGCTCGCGGAAGTACCTGATCTCAAGCCTGGACCAGTCGCTGCAGCGGATGGGCCTGGATTATGTGGACGTCTTCTACAGCCACCGGCCGGACCCGGAGACGCCGCTGGAGGAGACCATGGGCGCGCTCGATTACGCGGTCCGTTCCGGCAAGGCGCTGTACGCGGGCATTTCCTCCTACACGCCGGAGCAGACGCTCGAGGCCGCCCGCATCCTGAAGGAGCTCGGCACCCCGCTGCTCATCCACCAGCCTAGCTATTCCATGCTGAACCGCTGGACCGAGAACGGCTCGCCAAACCTGTACGAGGCTCTGGACCAGGTGGGCGCCGGCTCCATCGCGTTCTCACCGCTGGCCCAGGGCATGCTGACCGACCGCTACCTCAACGGCGTCCCGGCCGATTCCCGCGCCGCCAAGGCGAGGTTCCTGTCCGAATCCGCCCTGACCGAGGAGAAGCTGGACAGGGTCCGCGGACTCAACGCCATCGCGGCCGGCCGCGGACAGTCGCTGGCGCAGATGGCCATCGCCTGGATCCTGCGCGACCAGCCCAAGGGCTCCCCGGTAACGTCGGCACTTGTCGGTGCGTCCAGCGTCAGGCAGCTCGAGGACACCTTGGCCGCCATCAACAACTTGGGGTTCAGCGCTGACGAGCTGACGGCGATCGATGAGTTCGCCGTCGAGTCCGACATCAACCTATGGGCGCAGCGGGTCTGAACCCACCCCCAAAGAAAAGAGACGCGTAATCAAATGACCGGGGCCGGCGGGAACAAAGCCGGCCCCGGCAGCGTTTGGTTAGACTGATAAGCGCGCCGCGTGGCGCAGTGCCCGTCAGACGCCGTCGTACAGCAAGGTACAGACGCGCAGGGCACATGAAGTTTGTTCTCAAAGGAGTTCCGTGTCTTCAAATCCGATTCGTGTAGCCATCGTCGGTGTGGGTAACTGTGCCGCTTCGCTGGTTCAGGGTGTCCACTACTACCGGGATGCCGACCCCCAGGCCACGATTCCGGGTCTGATGCACGTGGAGTTCGGCAAGTACCACGTCAACGATGTCCAGTTCGTGGCTGCGTTCGATGTTGACGGCAAGAAGGTCGGCCACGACCTCGCCGACGCCATCCTGGCGAGCGAAAACAACACGATCAAGCTCGCTGAGGTCCCGCCGACCGGCGTGACGGTCCAGCGCGGCCACACCCTGGACGGCCTGGGCCGGTACTACCTGGAGACCATCGAGCAGTCCACCGAGGAGCCTGTCGACGTCGTCCAGGCCCTGAAGGACGCCCAGGTTGACGTCATGGTCTGCTACCTGCCGGTCGGTTCCCAGGAAGCCGCCGAGTTCTACGCCCAGTGCGCGATCGACGCCGGCGTGGCCTTCGTCAATGCACTGCCCGTGTTCATCGCCGGCACGAAGGAGTGGGCGGACAAGTTCACCGCCGCCGGCGTCCCGATCGTGGGCGACGACATCAAGAGCCAGATCGGTGCCACCATCACGCACCGCGTCATGGCCAAGCTGTTCGAAGACCGCGGCGTCACGCTGGACCGCACCTACCAGCTGAACGTCGGCGGCAACATGGACTTCAAGAACATGCTGGAGCGCGACCGCCTCGAGTCCAAGAAGATCTCCAAGACCCAGGCCGTCACCTCCAACGTCGAAGCCGAACTCGCCGCGAAGGACGTCCACATCGGCCCGTCGGATTACGTCCAGTGGCTCGATGACCGCAAGTGGGCCTTCGTCCGCCTCGAAGGCCGCAACTTCGGCGACGCCCCGGTGTCCCTCGAGTACAAGCTCGAGGTCTGGGACTCGCCCAACTCGGCCGGTGTGATCATCGACGCGATCCGCGCTGCGAAGATCGGCCTGGACCGCGGCATCGGCGGCCCGCTGATCTCCGCGTCGAGCTACTTCATGAAGTCCCCGCCGGAGCAGTTCAACGACGACCTCGCCCGCGAAAAGGTCGAGGCCTTCATCAGCGGCGACCTCGACCGCTAAACGCTCTATCACTTGCTGCGGGTTTTAACCGGACGCTCTATCAGATCCTGTCGGTTCTGACCGGACGCTCTATCACTTGCTGTGGGTTTTGACGCGACGCTCTCTCACCGTCCGGTGGGGGAGCGTCGCCGTTTAAGCGTGCTCCTCGTAGCGCCGGATCGCGTGGCTGGCCTGCGCGAGTGCCAGGAGCTTCAGGACCAGCTGTCCGTGCAGGTGCATGCCCACGGCCGCCATGAGGATCAGCTGGTTGACGTCCTCCGGTGCCGTCGTGGCCGAAATATCCGCCGCCGCAATGGCGTCCACCGCCTGGCTGTAGGCGTCGAGCAGGTCTCCGGACACCGGCACGCCCAGTTTCTCCATCAGGGCCAAGTGGGCATTGAGCGAGTGTCTGGCGTCGCTGGGCAGGTCCGGCCAGTTTCGGGAACGCACGACGGCGTCACCCGCCGGTGTGCTCAGGTCACCTTGCGCTGTACCCGCCTCATCGAGGCCCAGCACCGTGCGCTGGACCGCGGCCAAAAGCTCAAGGCGGGGAACGCCGTCGTCGGCCATTCTGAGCAGGGAACTTATTTGGGCGATGTTCAACCCGACCACTCGCCGCAGCGCCTGGATCAGTTCCAGTCGGCTCACGTGGTGTTCCGAGTACTCCGCCCGGGTGGGGTGCACCGAACGGCCCGCAGGCAGCAGCCCTTCGCGGAGGTAGAACTTGATGCTGGCGGGGGAGACTCCCGTCCGCTCACTGAGCTGCTTCAGCTGCATATCCGCTCCGTTCCCCGGCGGGCGGCATCCGTTGGATAGCTGCCGGCGCGCTGACTATCTTGATGTACACCGCTGGATAGTGCTCCTATCCTAGGTGCATGGAGCCTTGGAATGTACTGCTCGCCAGCCACGTCATTGCCGCCCTCTTTGTTCTTGCCATCGGCCCGGTCCAGATCCTTCGCCGCCGCCGCGACCGTATTCACCGCACCATGGGACACCTGTGGGTCGCGGCCATGTACTACGTCTGTTTCAGCAGCTTCTGGATCGTCAGCGACGGGCGTTTCAGCTGGCTGCACGGGCTTTCGGCGTTCACGATCGTGACCGTCACGCTCGGGCTCATCGCTGCCGTACGCCGGAACATTCCCGCGCATCGGGGCAACATGATCGGCAGCTACATCGGCATCGCGGTGGCATTCGGCTTCGCCATCTCGGTGCCGGGCCGGGCGATTCCGCGGCTCCTTGCCGCGGACCTGCCGACCGCCCTCTACGTCGCCGCCCTGGTGGCGCTCAGCGTCGGCGTCGTTTTCGTCTCGCTCAAGCGGAGCGGCCGTTCTGGCAACGTCTCCGCATCAACGGGTCCAGATGTGGCGACTGCCGGGCGAGTGCATGCAGCCGAGGTCGCTGCCAAAGTCGACGGGTAACTGCCTGTTGGCCATGCGGCGCCCGCCCTCCCAGGACGCTCTATCACTTCCCGCAAGACTTGATGCGATCCTCTGTCACTTCCTGCAGCCATGACGGCCACGCTCTCTCACCAGGGGTCGGCAAAGCCGGACGCATGAGGGTGGTCCAGCTGCGCCATGCGCCTTGCCCGTTTGATCCTGTTGACCGCCCCACGGAAACCCTCATCAAGGTCGTCTTTTTTCACCGTCAGGACGGTCCATCCCGCCGCCTCGAAGGCCTTGTCTCGCCGTCTGTCACGAAAGATCTGATCCTCGACGAGGTGATGACCGCCGTCGTACTGAATGGCGATCCGCTGGGCACGGTACCCGAGATCGGCTGACGGCGACAACGGATCGCCGCTTCTCAGCGTGAGTTGGAGTTCGGGTTCAGGGAGTCCGGCGTCCACCATCGCCAGACGAAGCATTGATTCAGGCGCCGAGTCTGCACCCACCCGCATCAGATCCAAGGCTTCCCTGGCGCGGACAATGCCCTGGAGATTAGGGTGGCGCAGAACGAGGGATCGTAAACCGTTCAGGGTATCGAACGGCTGCGCCCGGCCTTCGAATTCCATTCGAGGAATACGGATTATCTGGTCCCCCATGCACACCAAATCCCGCAGTGGCAGTCGTCGGGCCAAGTCCAGCCACGTCCGCGACCGGGTACTGATACGGATGCCGTCCACTGTTTCAATCTCGTCCTCTTCCGCCAGCAGGGTATGGCCAAGCACCCCCTTGCGACGCACCGAGGGCAGCGATTTCGGCTTGCTCAAATGCAGTTCCATGGAGTCCGCCAGCCACGGCGGCAGCACTTGGCACCGGAGCCGCGCCGCAGTGACGTGTGAGATCCAGGCGCCTGGCGAAGCCTCTGACAGCGCCCGCGCCGCTGCCTCCAGTTCAAAGTCCCAGTTCCACGGACGGTAAAGTCCGCGCCCCACATGAATCACATCCCGGCGCCGCAGCCGTGACGCGGGAATGCCTTCCGTTCGGGCCGAGTCGAAGGTGAACGGGGCTGACGCCAATCGGGGAGGTAAGCCGTCGCGCGTTTCCATGCATGCATTGTGACCCAGACCGGGGAATTGCTGCAGAAGTTATCCACAGGCGACAGGCAGTGAGAGAGGGTCGTGGGAAGACCCGCGGGTGGTGAGAGAGGGTCGTGGGAAGACCCGCGGGTAGTGAGAGAGGGTCGTGGGAAGACCCGCGGGTAGTGAGAGAGGGTCGTGGGAAGACCCGCGGGTGGTGAGAGGGGATCGGGAGGTGAGGAAGGGTTTGGGTGAGGGAGCTGGAGGTGGTGAGGGGTGAGGGAGCGGGAGGTGGGGGAGCGCTGGGGGTTAGAAGAGGCCGACTGGGTTGCCGGCGTCGTCCACGTCCATCCGCATTGCCGCCGGTACGGCGGGCAGGCCGGGCATGGTCATTACCGCTCCGGTCAGGGCGACGATGAAGCCGGCGCCGGTCTTGGGGATGAGGTCGCGCACATGGATGGTGAACCCTTTGGGCGCCCCCAGCCGCGAGGCGTCGTCCGTGAATGAGTACTGCGTTTTCGCCATGCAGACCGGCAGCCCGGACCAGCCGTTCTTCTCGATGTCGGCCAGGCGGCGCAGTGCGGGCACCGAAAAGTCCACTCCGTCGGCGCCGTAGATTTCCTGGACGATGGTGCGGATCTTGTCCTCCACGGACATATCCAGCGGGTAGAGGTGCCGGAACGACGACGGCCCGTTCACCGCAGCGGCCACCTTGGCAGCCAGCTCATCGCCGCCGTCGCCGCCCCCGCCGCGTCCCCAGATGTCCGCCACCGAGGCCTGGATGCCCTCGCCGGCACACCAGCCAAGCAGCCAGTCGAGCTCCGCCTGGGTGTCCGAGGGGAACTTGTTGATCGCCACCACCGGCGTCACGCCGAACCGCTCCACATTCCGGACATGCCGGCGCAGGTTCACCACACCCGCCTCAACGGCCTCAACGTTCGGCTCGCTCAGCCGGTCCTTGGGAACCCCGCCCTGCATCTTGAGTGCGCGAACGGTCGCCACCACCACGACGGCGGCCGGCGCCACATCTGCGATCCGCGCCTTGATGTCCATAAACTTTTCCGCTCCGAGGTCGGCGCCGAATCCCGCCTCCGTGACCACGATGTCGGCGAGCCGGCGGGCGGTCTGCGTCGCGATCAGCGAGTTGCATCCGTGGGCAATGTTCGCGAACGGCCCGCCGTGCACCAGTGCGGGCGTGCCGGCGATGGTCTGGACGAGGTTCGGCTTGATCGCGTCCTTCAGCAGCAGTGTCAGCGCGCCCTGCACACCCAGGTCCGCCACTGTAACCGGCGTCCGGTCGTAGGTGTAGCCGAAGGTGATGCGGCCAAGCCGGTCCCGCAGGTCGGCGATGTCGGTCGCGAGGCAAAAGACCGCCATGATTTCGGAAGCGACGGTGATGTCGAAGCCGTCCTGGCGCGGGACGCCCTGGGTGGGGCCGCCGAGGCCGATGACCAGTTCGCGAAGGGAGCGGTCATTCATGTCCAGGACCCGCTTGAACGTCATGCGGCGCGGGTCGATGTTGAGTTCGTTGCCCTGGTAGATGTGGTTGTCCACGAGGGCCATGAGGGCATTGTTGGCGGAGGTGACGGCATGGAAGTCGCCGGTGAAGTGCAGGTTGATCTCGTCCATGGGCAGCACCTGGGACAGGCCGCCGCCGGTGGCACCGCCCTTCATTCCGAGGATGGGGCCGAGCGAGGGCTCCCGCAGCGCGACCATCACCTTGTGGCCGGCCCGGGCAAGGGAGTCCGCCAGTCCCACGGTGGTGGTTGATTTTCCCTCTCCCGCGGGCGTGGGCGACATCGCCGAGACCAGGACCACTTTTCCGGCGGGTGCGGGGGCTGACAGCTTTGCGGGGTCGATCTTGGCCTTGTAGCGGCCGTAGAGCTCCACTGCCTCTGCATCGATGCCCGCGGAGGCGGCGATTTCCTCGATTGCCCGCAGCACTGCCCTGCGGGCAATGTCCAGGTCGCTCAGGGGAGTGCTGCTCTGGCCGGTACCGCTCAGGGGAGTGCTGTCAGACATCGTTGTCCTTTCAGAATGGGTCTAACCGGTGAGCCGTGTCCCGTAGACGGCGGCCATGGGGTGGCTGGAGGCATATTCGTCGACGGCGGCGTGGTAGCTGTCGAGGGTGATGGCGGCAGTGCGTTGCCAGCCGGAGTTTGCTGCATGGATGGCGGCGGCGGTGCCCATGTTGTGGCGGGTGTCGGGGTCGTCGTGGAGGGCTTCGAGGGCGTCGGCCCAGTCGGCGGCGTGGTGGCCGTCCACGAGCAGGCCGGTGCGGCCGTGGCTGACGGCGCGGGTGAGTCCGCCGACGCGGGTGGCCAGCACGGGGGTGCCGCAGGCCTGGGCCTCGAGCGCGACCAGGCCGAAGGACTCGCTGAAGGAGGGCATGACCACGACGTCGGCCGCCCGGAACCAGCCGGCAAGTTCAGGTGCGCTGACCGGCGGGTGGTGGGTGACGACGTCGTCAAGGCCTGAAGCGCTGACGAGGGCATTGAGGTTGAAGTCCTTGGCGCCACTGAGGGCACCGAGGATGGTGAGTTTGAGGTCGATGTCGGGGCGGCGGCCCCGCAGCAGGGCGGCTGCCTTGAGAAGGATCTGCGGTCCTTTGAGGCGCTGGATCCGCCCGGCGAACAGCAGATGGAACGTGCCGGGGGCGATGCCGTGGGCGGCGCGCGACTGGGCGCGGAACGCGGGGGTGAACACCGAGAGGTTCACGCCCGGGGGAGCGACGTCGATGTGGTCGAAGTCGGCGCCGTAGTGGGAGACGAGTTCGGCGGCCTCGGCGGTGGTGTTGGCGATGAGGCGGGCGGCGCCGTCGACGATGTGGTGTTCGCCGTCTTCGCGGCGGCGCGGTTCGGGCTGTTCGCCGGAGTGCAGAAGGAGGTTCTTGACCTTGGCCATGGTGTGCATGGTGTGCACGAGCGGGACATTCCAGAGGGCGGAGAGCTCCAGGCCGGCGACGCCGGAGACCCAGTAATGGGAGTGGATGAGGTCATAGCGGCCGTGGGGCTGCTGGGCGCGGATGCGCTCGATTTCGGCCACCATGCTGTGCAGCAGTTCGGGGAGTTCTTCTTTGGGCAGTTTGCGGGGCGGGCCGGCCATGACGTTGTGGACACAGACACCGGGGTCGGGGTGCTCGACGGCGGGCTGGCCGGCGGCGGTGGAGCGCGTGAAGATTTCCACTTCGATGCCGGTTTCGGCCAAGGCGGAGGCGAGTCCGCGGATGTAGACGTTCATGCCGCCAGCGTCCCCGGAACCGGGCTGTTCCATGGGCGAGGTGTGCAGCGACAGGAAAGCCACTCGTTTGATCACGGACATGGCCCTCCCTCCTCTCCGTCCTGCGGGAACTGCGTCGGATAAAACACTACTCCTCAACGCTCAGCGGAACCGTGGTGCCGCAACTGCCGCCAACGTGGCGTCCCACACGCTAGCGCGCGGGGCCAGCCGATGTAGCACGGCCCTGCTAAAACCCGTTCGGTGCTGTACCGCGGCACTGCCTCAGCGCCGCCACAACTCCGCCAGCTCCGGAAACGCACTCTCGTAGCCGCTGAGCAGGGCCTCAGCCAATCCAGCCGAACCGACCAACGGGTGACCGGCGAAGGCTTCCAGCGCCGCATCACGGTCGCCGGTTGACGCGGCACGGACCGTGAGCCGCTCCACCCTCTTGACCTGATGCAGCAGCCTCAATTGCGGTTCGGCCGGCCGGTCCTGCGGGATAGGCATCGCCCCTTCCGGTGTGACCGTGCAGGGAACTTCGACGACGGCGTCCGCCGGGAGCCCGGGAATCGCGGCTTGGGTGCCGCCCGGCGCCGGAGACTGTCCCGTGAAGTTCGGGGTATTGAGGATCAGCTCCGTGGCAGCCCCCGCACCAGCCTCGCCGACGCCGCCCCCTCCGCCCAGCGCCCGCATCACCGCCAGCGCCACCTGCTCATAACCGCCGCCGGCAAGGTCCTCGGGGTTCCGCGCCTCACCGCCGGCCCTGCCTTCGGCCAGGTACCCTTCCTCGCGGGACAGACGGGCGGCCTCCCACAGGCCGTAGGCTTCCTTTCCGGCGCTGGCCAGCCGCGGATACAGCTCCGCCTGCTGGCCGTGGATCGACTCGCCGCGCGTCTTCGCCATGGCCCGCATGCCGGCCGCCGCGCGCGCCGCCTCGTAGTAGTAGAACAGGTACTCGTTGGGCAGCAGCCCCAGGTCGCGCAGGAAGGGCTGCGGAAACAGCCGGCCCTCCTCAAAGCTGGCCAGGGCGCCGGCGTCGGCCAGCAGCCCGGGGAGGACATCCCGGCCGCCGCTCTCCAGCCGGTAGAGCCAGCCGAGATGGTTCAGCCCGTAGTACCCCACGCCGTCGAGCTTTCCAGACGGCAGCGGCACGCCGGCCGCCCTGGCGGCGCGGTGCACGAGGGCGCTCGCGGAATCACAGATGCCGATCACCTTCCGGCCCAGCACGGGAACCAGCGCTTCGGTGACCATCCCCGCCGGGTTGGTGAAGTTGATCAGCCACGCGTCGGGGCAGTGCGTCCGCATGCTCCGGGCGAGCTCCACCATGGCCGGGATGGACCGCAGCGCATACGAGATCCCGCCCGCGCCGGTGGTTTCCTGACCCAGCAGCCCCAGGTCCTGGGCCACCCGTTCGTCGGCGACCCGGCCGGCAGTTCCGCCCGGACGGATGGCGGCGAACACCATGTCCGTCCCCTTGAGGGCCTGGCTGAGGGACGTTGTGGACGTCACCGCCGGCGGACGGCCGGAGGAACGTCCGACGGCGGGACTTCCGGCCGGCGCGCTGCCCACCTCCGGTGACCGGCTGATTCCCGGGCCCAGGGACCGCAGCACGGCCTCGATGGCGGCGAGGCGGCCGCCGTCGACGTCGAACAGCACCACCTCGCCGACCAGGCCGGAATACGGCCCGGAACACAGGGCACGGTAAACGAGGGGAACCCGGAATCCGCCGCCGCCGGCGATCATGAGCCGCATGGCAGGAGTCTATGCGCAGCAGCCGGCGGCAAGCCCTGAACTTCGGCGCCGCGCCCAGCCCGGACGCGTCCCGACCCCCAAATCGCGGGGTTACAACGCCAAGGTACACAGCGTAATGTGCCGAACATGGAGGCGAATCCCGCACGGCGCTTCGACCCGCTCTCCGCCGTCCGTACACAGGCGGTGGGCGAGTTCGACCTGCTGCTGGCCGGGACCGTCTTTCAGGACATTATCTTCACCGGACTGCCGCATGCGCCCGAGCCCGGAACGGAAATCTGGAGCGAGGGAATGGGCAGCTGCCCCGGCGGCGTGGCCAACCAGGCCATCGCGGCCGCGCGCCTTGGCCTGCGGACGGGTCTGGCGGCTGCCTTCGGCGACGACGGCTACGGTGACTACAACTGGAAGATCCTGGACCGGCAGGAGCATGTGGACCTGTCCCTCTCCCGCCGGGTCCCGGGCTGGCACTCGCCGGTGACCGTATCCCTCAGCGTTAACCACGACCGCTCGATGGTCACGCACGGGCACCCGGCGCCGGTCAGCTCGTCCGAGCTGATCGGGAATCCGCCCCGCGCGCTGGCTGCCGTGGCGGACCTCGGACATGAGCTGGAACCCTGGGCTCTCGCGGCGCACCGGGAGGGCGTGAAACTGTTCGGCGACGTCGGCTGGGACCCCACCGGTGAATGGGCCCACGCCCGGCTGGCCAACCTGCAGTACTTCCATGCTTTCATGCCCAACCAGCGCGAGGCCATGGCCTTCACCGGCAAAGACGACCCCTGGGCGGCCCTGTACTCGCTGGCGGACCGGGTGCCGGTGGCGGTGGTGACCCTGGGGGCGCAGGGGGCCGTGGCCGTGGACTCCGAATCGGGCGAGGAGGAATGGGTGCCCTCGCTGCCGGTGGCCGCCTTCGACCCGACCGGTGCCGGGGACTGCTTCGGGGCCGCGTTCATCGTCGGAAGCCTGGCGGGGTGGCCGCTCGGGGACCGGCTGCGGTTCGCCAACCTCTGCGCCGCGCTGGCCGTCCAGGAAGTGGGCGGTTCCCTCGCTGCGCCGGGCTGGGGAGACATCGCCGACTGGTGGAAGCGCGCCAACGCAAGGCCGGAACGCCGCGGCAGCCAGTGGCTGCGCCGTTACTGCTTCCTCGCAGACATCGTCAGGGACGTTCCGCAGGAGGCACAGCGGCGGGCGGCTGCCACCATCGCGCACCTCTCGGACGCCTGAACTGGAACTGGCGGCCTGGTTCCGGGACGCCGAACCGGGACGCGGAACTGGCCAGCGGCCGCGCAATCGGCGGCAGGACGCGCACATTCGTGTGTCCTCCGGCCGGCTGCGTGTCCCCGGGAACTTTCCGCGTCCCCGGCACGCCGTTTTCCGGGCAATTATTCGGCCCGAAGCGCCAGCACTAGAATCAGTAGAGTGATTTATCCAGCAGCAACAGGTGACCGCCCGGCAGTAGCGGGCCAGGCCGGGACGTTCCACGCATATGACCGGACGGCCCACGAACGCTCCGCCGTCATCGACCTCGAGGCCATCCGGCACAACGTCCGCCGGCTCGCCGCAGCCGCCGAACCGGCCAAGGTCATGGCAGTGGTCAAGGCCGACGCCTACGGCCACGGTGCGGTGCCGGTAGCCCGCGCGGCCCTCGAGGCAGGCGCCAGCTGGCTGGGCGTGGCACACATCTCCGAAGCGCTGGCACTGCGCGCCGCAGGCATCGAAGCCCCGCTGCTCGCCTGGCTGCACACCCCGGAAAGCAACTTCGGCGCGGCCGTGGCTGCCGGCGTCGACATCGGGTGCTCCGGCTGGGAGCTGGAACAGATCGTGGCCGCCGCCCGGGAACAGGAACGGCCCGCACGCGTCCACCTGAAGGTCGACACCGGGCTTGGCCGCAACGGCGCCACCGTTGAGGTGTGGGACCGGCTGGTGGGTGAAGCCGTGGAGTATCAGGACCAGGGCCTGCTGCGCGTAGTGGGCATCTTCTCCCACCTTGCCGTGGCCGACGAACCCGAGCGCCCGGAAACCGATGACCAGCTCGCCGCGTTCCGAGAGGTCCTGGCCATCGCCGAGGACGCGGGCGTGGACCCCGAGGTCCGCCACCTGGCCAACACCCCGGCCACTCTGTCCCGCCCTGACACTCACTTCGACCTGGTCCGCGCCGGGCTGGGAATCTACGGCCTCTCGCCCTTCGAGGGGCAGACCTCCGCGGAACTGGGTCTGCGCCCCGCGATGACCCTGCGCACCGTCGTCTCCCACTGCAAGGACGTGCACTCCGGCCAGGGCGTCTCCTACGGCTTCAACTACCACACCTCCGGCGAGAGCACGCTGGGGCTCATCCCGCTCGGCTATGCCGACGGCGTTCCGCGCGTCGCCACGGGCGGTCCGGTCCGCGTTGAGGGCGTCACCTACCCCGTGGTGGGACGGATCGCGATGGACCAGATGGTGATCGACCTCGGCCCCCTCGACGTGAGCCGGGGCGGCCGCAGCGTCCTCGGAGCAGAGGCGGTCCTCTTCGGCGACGGCTCTGACGGCGGCCCGACGGCCGATGACTGGGCCCGCGCTGCCGGCACCAACAACTACGAGATTGTCACCCGGATCAGCCCGCGGGTGCCTCGCACTTACATCAACGAATCGCCCGTGGCCGAAGCGGCAACGGCCGAAACGCGGGCGCCATGAGTGTTCCGGAAACCGGCGGCGCTCCGGAAACCGGCGGCCTTCCGGAAACCGGCACCGCTCCGGTGTGGGTCCAGACCCTGACGGTTACGACGGCGGACCAGACGCATGCGCTCGGCGCGGCCTTGGCTGAGGTGCTCCGGGCGGGGGACCTCCTGGTGCTGACGGGCGAACTGGGCGCCGGCAAGACGACGTTTACGCAGGGCCTGGGTGAAGGCCTGGGCGTCCGCGAGGGCATCATTTCCCCGACCTTCGTGCTGGTGCGCATCCACCCGAACCTCCCCGACGGGCGGCGTCCGGGCGGGCCCGACCTGGTGCACGTCGACGCGTACCGGCTTGGATCGGCGTCGGAAATCGACGACATCGACCTGGAGAACACGCTGGACTCCGCCGTGACCGTGGTGGAGTGGGGCCGGGACCGCGTGGAACACCTGACTGAAAGCCGGCTCGAGGTGGAACTGCACCGCCAGCTGGGCGGCACCGCGCCGGCGCACCAGACCGGGAACGGCGCCCTGGACTTCGAGTCCGAGGACGACGACGAGCCCCGCACCATCATCATCCGCGGCTTCGGGCCGCGCTGGGCGGAACAGCCGGTTCTGGCCGAGGAAGGAATCGCCTGATGCTCATTCTCGCCATCGACACCTCGGCCGTGGCCAGCGCCGCGCTGGTGTCCGACGACGCCCTGGAAGGCGTGGTGGGCAGCTTCTCCACCGAGGACACAAGGAGCCACGCCGAGGTCCTCGCACCCGGAATCGAGCGGCTGCTCGCGGACGCCGGAGTGACCGGAGCCGACATTGACGCGATCGTGGTGGGCGTTGGCCCGGGGCCCTTCACCGGGCTGCGGTCCGGCATTGCGACGGCGCGTACCCTGGCATTTGTCTGGAACACCCCGCTGCACGGCATGATGAGCCTCGACGCCGTCGCCCTCGAGGTGGCCGAGTCCACCGACGCGCCGGCCGAGTTCCTCGTTGCCACCGACGCCCGGCGTAAAGAGGTCTACTGGGCGCGCTACACCCTGGCCGCTGGCCAGCTGCCCAAGCTTACGGACGGGCCGCACGTGGGCTTCGCCGCCGATCTTCCCGACCTGCCGGCCTACGGCGCGGGTGCGGGGCTGTACCCCGACGATGTGCGCGCGGATCCGGACTTCAGCACCGAACAGCCGGACGCACTGTACCTGGGGCAGTTCGCGCTGGCGAGGCTGGAAGCGGGCGAGCAGCTCCTGGATTCGACGCCGCTGTACCTCCGTGAATCGGACGCCCAGGTCCCCGGCCCGCGGAAGCGTGCCCTGTGACGCCCGGACCGTCCGGAGCATCCGGCGTTCCAACCCCAGGCGCCGCGCCTGTCCTGCCCCGCCAGCTGGCCTCGGGCGTGACCATCCGCGACATGCTCCCTGACGACATCCCGGCCGTCCACGAGCTGGAGGTCCGGCTGTTCCCCGTGGACGCGTGGCCGGTGCAGATGTTCTGGGACGAACTCGTGCAGCCGGAGACGCGCCGGTACCTCGTGGCGGAGGCACCGGACGGCATCGTCGGCTATGCCGGACTGATGTGCGTGGAGCCGATCGCCGACGTCCAGACGATCGCCGTCGTCCCCGAATACGAAGGCAAAGGAATCGGCACAGCGCTCCTCACCGACCTGATCGCCGAGGGGCGGCGCCGCGGTGCAGCCGACATCCTGCTCGAGGTCCGCGCCGACAACCCGCGCGCCCAGCAGCTGTACATCCGCTTCGGCTTCGAGCAGATCCACGTGCGGAAGAAGTACTACCGCGACGGCGTCGACGCGCTGATCATGCGGCTACAGCTGGAAGACGTACTGTCCGTGCACCAGGACATCGTGCACGACGCCGAATCCCACAACGCCGGACACCAGCGCGCGCAGACCGACGAAGCCGGCCGGGCCGGCGAAACCGCTCCGACGGAGGCAGACCAGAAATGAACCGCTCGCAGCCGCTAGTTCTCGGCATTGAGTCATCGTGCGACGAAACGGGCGTGGGCATCGTCCGCGGCACGGACCTCCTGACCAACACGGTGTCCTCGTCCATGGAGGAGCACGTCCGGTTTGGCGGCGTCATCCCGGAAATCGCTTCGCGCGCCCACCTGGATGCCTTTGTTCCAGCCCTGCAGGCGGCGTTGGCTGAGGCGGACGTGACGCTGGACGATGTCGATGCCATCGCGGTGACGTCCGGTCCTGGGCTGGCCGGTGCACTGATGGTGGGCGTGTGCGCCGCCAAGGCGCTGGCCGTTGCCACCGGCAAGCCGCTCTATGCCATCAACCACCTGGTGGCCCACGTGGGGGTCGGCCTGCTTAACTCCCGGCCCGGCGCGGCCACAGACACAGAAAAGCCGGTCCTGCCCGACAACCTGGGCGCCCTGCTGGTGTCCGGCGGCCATACCGAGATCCTGCGCATCCGCAGCATCACCGACGATGTCGAGCTGCTCGGCTCCACCATCGACGACGCCGCCGGTGAAGCGTACGACAAGGTGGCACGGATCCTCGGCCTCGGCTACCCCGGCGGCCCGGCCATTGACCGGCTGGCGCGCGAAGGCAACGCCAAGGCCATCCGGTTCCCCCGCGGGTTGACGCAGCCCAAGTACATGGGCACTGCGGAGGAGCCCGGCCGGCACCGCTATGACTGGTCGTTCAGCGGCCTGAAGACCGCGGTGGCCCGGTGCGTGGAGCAGTTCGAAGCCGCGGGCGAACCCGTGCCGGTGGCAGACATTGCCGCAGCCTTCCAGGAGGCCGTGGTGGATGTCATCACCTCGAAGGCTGTCCTGGCCTGCCGCGAGCGTGGCATCACGGACGTGCTGCTGGGCGGGGGAGTGGCGGCCAATTCGCGGCTGCGGCAGCTGACCGAACAGCGCTGCTCGGCCGCCGGCATCACCCTGCACGTTCCGCCGCTGGACCTGTGCACGGACAACGGCGCGATGGTGGCAGCCCTCGGCGCGCAGCTGGTCATGGCCGGCATCGAACCCAGCGGCATCAATTTCGCGCCGGACTCCTCCATGCCGGTCACCACGGTTTCGGCGAAAAGTGAGTCGCAGATCAGGGCGTTCTCGGCGCTGGGAACGCCCTCTGCTGCTACCTAGTTGGGTCAGGCCGTGGGGCCGTTCCGCATCTGCTTCACGAGATCGAGGACCACGGCCTGCAGGTTGCCGCCGCTCTCGGCAGCCACCCGGCGCTGGCGCTGGTATCCCGCGCCGCGGCTGATGATCTTTTCCACGTCGGCCAGCTCATCCGGGCAGCCCAGCTTCGCGGCGATGGGCTCGAGCCGGTTGAGTGTCTCCAGCAGGTGGTCCGTGACGAGCTGCTCGTTGCCTTCGGCGTCGAGGATGATGATCGCGTCCATGCCATAGCGGGCAGCCCGCCACTTGTTCTCCTGGACGTGCCACGGCGGCATGGTGGGGATGCTGCCGCCAGCGTCGAGGGTGTTCGAGAATTCGTGGACCAGGCACTGCGTCAGGGCCGCCACGGCGCCCACTTCCTCGAGCGTGGCCAGGCCGTCGCAGATGCGCATCTCAACGGTGCCCAGGGCCGGCACCGGGCGGATGTCCCAGCGGATCTCGGAAATGGTGTCGATCACGCCGGTGGTGAACATGTCCTGGACGTAGGACTCGTATTCTTCCCAGCTGGCGAACTGGAACGGCAGTCCCGCCGTCGGCAGCTGCTGGAACATGAGGGCGCGCTGGGAGGCGTAGCCGGTGTCCTCGCCGCCCCAGAACGGGCTGGACGCGGACAGGGCCTGGAAATGCGGGAAGTAGTTGACCAGGCCGTCGAGCACGGGGAGGACCTTGTCCCGCCGGTCGAGGCCGACGTGGACGTGCACCCCGTAGATCACCATCTGCCGGCCCCACCACTGTGTGCGGTCGATCAGCTTGGCGTAGCGTTCCTTGTCCGTGACCGGCTGCAGCTGCGGCGGGCTGAACGGGTGGCTCCCGGCGCAGAACACTTCAACGCCCATCGGATCCGTGACTTCACGGACTGCGGCCAGGGAACGGGCGAGGTCTTCCTTCGCTTCGGCGGCGGTCTCGCAGATGCCGGTGACCAGCTCCACGGTATTGAGCAGCAGTTCCTGCTTGATGTGCGGGTGTTCGTCATCCTCATTCAGCTCGGGGTGCCGCGCGGCAACCCCGCGCAGGACCTCGTTGGCCACCGACGACAGCTCACCGGTCTGCGCGTCCACCAGGGCAAGTTCCCATTCCACACCAAGAGTTGATTGCCTGGATGAAGCGAAATCAATCTTCATGTGTTCCTCACTGTTTGGTGGCAAATGCCGATGGTCCGCCGTCCGTTCCTGGCGAACAGCTGGCAGGGGAACGGTCACTCAAGTCTAGTGCAGGGGTAGCATCGACGTGATGGCTTGGCTACACAGGGCGCGTGAGAGTGTTCACAAAACCCGCCGCCCCAAATCCCCCAGACAACATTCCGGCACTGCATGCACCCGGACTGCGGCAGCGCTCGCGGCGCTGTTCGCCGTTGCGTCGTGCACGGCGCCACCCTCACCTGGGCCGGAACAAAGCACGACGACGGCGCCCGCGGCTTCCGCTTCCGGCTCACCCGGGGCGCCCCAGACCGCCTTGCCGAAGACAGGCACACCCCAGACGGGTGCGCACGGCCCGGCCCCGTCC
The DNA here is from genome assembly GCF_046536215.2 of Arthrobacter globiformis. Classification (GTDB taxonomy): domain Bacteria; phylum Actinomycetota; class Actinomycetes; order Actinomycetales; family Micrococcaceae; genus Arthrobacter; species Arthrobacter globiformis_E. The sequence goes on from NZ_CM143421.1 coordinate 4,599,676, forward strand.
GCGGGGAAGCCCGCTCCGAAGGAAACTGCGGCGCTGGGCTGGGGCCCGCAGCAGCGGGACGCGGACGCTGCCGCCGCGGCGGTGGCGAAAATGACCCTGGAGGAGCAGGCCGGGCAGGTCCTCCTGCCCTTCTACACCGGCCTCGATCATGAAGCCCAGGCCGCCATGGTGGAGCGCCTGCACCTTGCCGGCTCCATGATCATGGCCGACAACGTTCCCGGAACCGCCACCGGCCTGGTGGACGTCCCGGCGCTGGCCGGAGTGACGCGCAGGCTGGACAAGGCGTCGCGCTCCGGGGGCCGCACCTGGCCCGGGCTGATCGGCGTCGACCAGGAAGGCGGAGCGGTCAGCCGTGTCGGCGCCCCGCTGACCCGCTGGCCCACTCCCATGAGCTACGGCGCAGCCGGCAGCGTGCCCCTGGCGGCCGACGCCGGAAAGGGGCTTGCGGCAGAGCTCGCGCCGCTGGGCTTCACCGTGGACTTCGCACCCGCGGCCGACGTCACGATGGGCCCCGCCGATCCCACCATCGGCGCGCGGTCCATGTCCGCCGACGCCCGGGCAGCGGCTTCCCTGAGTGCCGGCTTCACCAAAGGCATGCTGGCCGGCGGGGTGCTGCCCACCGTCAAGCACTTCCCCGGACACGGCTCCGTGACCACCGATTCCCACAAGGACCTCCCCGTCCAGAACGCCACCCTCGGGCAGCTGAAAGCGCGGGACTGGCAGCCGTTCCGGTCCGCGGTCACCGCAGGTGCGCCCATGATCATGACCGGGCACATCGCGGCGCGGGCACTGGAGCCGGGCGTGCCCGCGTCCCTCTCGAAGCCAACCTACAGGGCCCTCCGCGGCCTGGGCTTCAAGGGCGTGGCGGTTACCGACGGGCTGAACATGGGTGCGGTGGCCGGCCGCTATCCCCGTGGGTCGGCGGCGCCCGCCGCGCTGGCAGCCGGAGCGGACCTGCTGCTGATGCCGGCAGATGCCGCCGCCGCCCATGCCGCCATCGTCAGTGCGGTCAGGGACAGAAAGCTCCCGATGGAACGCCTCGAGGACGCGGCCCGCCGCGTGGTCACCATGATGATCTGGCGCGGACGGACGGCGCAGCCGAAGCCCCCGGCAGCGCCGGGCAGCGGCGAGGCACTGTCCGCGAAGATTTCGGCCCGCGCCATCACGGTGGTGGCCGGCCGGTGCAAGGGCGCTGCCGTGCGCGGCTCCGTGCGCGTGGCAGGCGGTTCTCCGGTGGACCGGGCCCGTTTTGCCGCTGCGGCCAAGGACGCGGGGATCACGCTGGGGACGAAGGGCCCGCTGGTCAGCCTGATCGGCTACGGTGCCGACCCTGCGAAGGGCGATATTGCGGTGGCGCTTGACGCGCCCTGGCCGTTGGCGCAGTCGGTCGCGCCCACGAAGATCGCCCTCTACGGCCGGACGCCCGGAGCGTACAAGGCCCTGCTGGCTGTCTTGGCGGGGAAGGCGACCGCCCCCGGAAAGCTGCCGGCCGCCGTCGGGCCCTACCGCCCCGGCACCGGCTGCCGATAACAACCGGCTGCAGGTGACAGCAGCCGGTAATAAAGGCAGTGCCGCCGTTTAATGGAGGGGTGCCGATTCTGAATAAAGACATGACCCTGTGCATCTCCCTCTCGGCCCGGCCGAGCAACAACGGGACCCGCTTCCACAACCACCTGTACGAGCAGCTGGGCCTGAACTGGATCTACAAGGCCTTCGCGCCCGCCGACCTTGCCCAGGCGATCGCGGGCGTCCGCGGTTTGGGGATCCGGGGCTGCGCCGTCTCCATGCCCTACAAGGAGGATGTGATCGCCCTGGTGGATGCCATGGACCCGTCCGCCAAGGCCATCGACTCCGTCAACACCATCGTCAATGACGGCGGCCGGCTGACCGCGTACAACACGGACTACACGGCGATCGAGCAGCTGCTGCAGCGCAATGCCGTGCCGGTGGAATCATCGGTGCTGCTCAAGGGCGCGGGCGGCATGGCCAAGGCCACCGCCGCAGCCCTGCGCGACGCCGGGTTCAAGGACGTCACCATCATCGCCCGCAACGAGGCAGCCGGCCGGGCGCTCGCCGACCTCTACGGCTTCGGCTGGCGTGCGGAGCTCGGCACCGGCCCGGAGGCCGCCGCGGACATGGCCATCAACGTGACTCCCGTGGGAATGGCCGGGGGACCGGAGGCGGATGCGCTGTCCTTCCCCGCCGAAACCATCGAGGCCGCCAAGGTGGTCTTCGACGTGGTGGCGCTGCCGGCCGAAACGCCGCTTATCAAGGCCGGGCGGGAAGCCGGCAAGCAGGTCATCACCGGCGCCGAGGTGGCCACCATCCAGGCGCTGGAGCAGTTCGTGCTGTACACGGGCATCCGGCCCACGGACCAGCAGGTCCGCGACGCCGAGGCGTTCGTCCGCGCCCAGTAGGCACCGCGGCCCCGGCAGTTAGACGGGCTCCACGGAGACAGCCACTCTTTCTTCCCCGATCCGGGTGAGGACGAGGGTGGCTGTCTTCTTGCCCGCGGCCTTGGCACCGGCTTTACCCCCGGGCAGCAGCTGCTTGCGCAGCTCCTCCGGGGTGACTGACGTGCCGCGTTTCTTGATATCCAAAACGCCGACGCCCTTCTCCCGGACCCAGGCCTTAAGCGCCTTGACGTTGAACGGCATGACCTCCAGGACCCGGTAGGCCCGGGCAAACGGAGTGTCCAGCAGCTCCGGGGCGCAGATGTAGGCGATGTGCTCGTCCACGAGGTGCCCGCCCAGGTCCAGGGCCAGGTCGGCCACGAGCCCGGCACGGATGACGGCGCCGTCCGGCTCGTACAGGAATCCCTCCACCGGGCCCACGGGGGCCGCGGGGCCGGCGTCGAACTCCTCCCCGCTGGTGAGTTCGGCGGCGCCTTCCGCGCCAATCACCAGGGCGGCACGGCGGATGCCGGCACGGGCCACGGCGTTGAACCACAGCGTGACTTCCGTGACATCGCCGCCCACCGAGACCCACTGCGCCTCACAGCCGGCAGGCACCGACTCGTGCGGCATGCCCGGCCCCATCTTGACGCCGACGGCGCGACCCGCGGCGGCCAGCGACTCCACGAAGGACAGCGGGGGAGAGAAGGCCTCCGGGTCCCAGATCCGCTTGGTGCCGGACGTTGTGGTGGTGCGCCGGGCGGGGTCCAGCCAGACGCCGGCCCCATCCTCCAGCGCTACCGACGTCGCGTCCGAATGGACCACCGAGGCGTGCGGAAACGGGATGAGGTTGATGGTGGCGCAGGCAGCGGTGGTCTCATCGACCTCCACGGCGGTCACTGCGATGTCCAGTGACGCCAGGGCCATGGCATCCGCGCCGAGCCCGCAGCCGAGGTCGGCAACGTGGCGGACGCCCGCCTGGGCAAAGCGCTGGGCGTGCCGGGCGGCAACGTTGAGCCGGGTGGCCTGCTCCAGACCGGCCTGGGTGAACAGCATCTGCCGGGCGAACTCGCCGAACTTGGCCTCGGCCCTGGTCCGGAGCCGTGACTGGGTTAGGACGGCGGAGACGAGTTCGGGGGAGTGCCCGGCCTTGCGCAGGCCCGTGCTGAGGGTGAAGGACTCGTCCTCCCGGTAGGGTCCGAGCGAGGCCAGCAGCTCCCATCCTTCTTCCGTGAGGAGCGGGGCGATCTGGTCCTGCGGTGCTTCAGACATGGGAACAAGCCTAGTGGAGCGGCCGCCCCAACCTCTTCCCGATAGGGTGGTCTGAATGGAATCCAGCGAAACGCCAACCCCAGGCCAGTCCGATTCAGGCCAGCCCGAAAGCACCAACCCCGGCCCGGCGGAGCATAGCCGCCTGGTCCGGTACGCGCGCCCCGTGCTGATCGCCGGCTCCGTAATCGCCGTGGTCTGCCTTGTCCTTCTGGTGATCATCTTCCTGCTGGACTCCTTCAACGCCACCGTCTACTCCGTGGGCGGCAAGAACATCAGCGACGCCACCGAGGAAGCCCGGCAGATCCGGGACCTGTACCTGGGCGCGCGTATTGGCGGCATCGTGGTGCTTATCGTGTCGGCCGTGATCGCGGCGGCCGCCGCTGTCGTGCTCGTCCGCGACCAGCGCAAAGCGGGGGACGAAGACGCCGACGGCGGCGAGGACCTGGGGTTCGACGACCTCGCTGGACGCTGACCTACCAGCGCTGCGTTTTGTGCCCGCGCCGGTTACGGCGGATGAAATTCTGGCACTCACCTTGACCGAGTGCTAACCCCTTACATAGAGTCATCATTAGCACTCTCCCTAGGAGGGTGCTAACACACGAAGAGCTGCCAGCCTGGCTGCTGCCGGCACCGCGACGACGGTCTGCCGCCATGGCGCAACAGTTTTTACTGTCCATGAATTTTGACGAAAAGGAGAGGTCCGAGTGTCGGTCTCTATTAAGCCTCTTGAGGATCGCATTGTTGTCCGCCCGCTCGAAGCCGAGCAGACCACGGCTTCCGGCCTGGTCATCCCGGACTCCGCACAGGAGAAGCCGCAGGAAGGCGAAGTTGTTGCAGTAGGCCCCGGCCGCTTCGAAGACGGCAACCGCGTACCGGTCGACGTAGCCGTTGGCGACGTCGTCATCTACTCCAAGTACGGCGGAACCGAAGTCAAGACCGGCGGCACCGAGTACCTCGTGCTCTCCGCCCGCGACGTTCTGGCGATCGTCGTCAAGTAACTCTTTGGATCCCCGTGCAGCTTGCCCGCGTCTGATGTCATTCCGGCCGGGCGGCTGCACGGGGTTCTGTCTTGAAAGGACAAACCATGGCAAAGCAGCTTGCGTTTAACGACGCTGCCCGCCGGTCGCTTGAAGCCGGCATCGACAAGCTCGCCAACACGGTCAAGGTGACCCTTGGTCCCCGCGGCCGCAACGTCGTGCTGGACAAGAAGTGGGGCGCCCCGACCATCACCAACGACGGCGTGACCATCGCCCGGGAAGTCGAGCTGGACGACCCGTACGAGAACCTTGGCGCCCAGCTGGCCAAGGAAGTCGCCACCAAGACGAACGACGTCGCCGGTGACGGCACCACCACCGCAACCGTGCTCGCCCAGGCCCTGGTCAAGGAAGGCCTGCGCAACGTTGCCGCCGGCGCCGCTCCGGGCCAGATCAAGCGCGGCATCGAGGTCTCCGTCGAGGCCATCGCAGCCCGCCTGCTGGAGAACGCCCGTCCCGTCGAGGGCACCCAGGTGGCCAACGTTGCCGCCATCTCCGCCCAGAGCGACGAGGTGGGCGAGCTGCTCGCCGAGGCGTTCGGCAAGGTCGGCAAGGATGGTGTGATCACCATCGAGGAATCCTCCACCACGCAGACCGAGCTGGCTCTGACCGAAGGCATGCAGTTCGACAAGGGCTACCTGTCCCCGTACTTCATCACCGACACCGAGCGCCAGGAAGCCGTCCTCGAGGACGCCCTCATCCTGATCAACCAGGGCAAGATCTCCTCCGTGCAGGAATTCCTGCCGCTGCTGGAGAAGGCGCTGCAGAGCTCCAAGCCGCTGTTCATCATCGCCGAGGACGTTGACGGCGAGGCCCTGTCCACGCTGATCGTCAACCGCATCCGCGGCACCCTGAACGTGGTTGCCGTCAAGGCTCCGGGCTTCGGCGACCGCCGCAAGGCCATGCTGCAGGACATCGCGACGCTGACCGGCGCCCAGGTTGTGTCCCCGGAACTGGGCCTGAGCCTGGACTCCGTGGGCCTCGAGGTGCTGGGTACCGCCCGCCGCATCACGGTGACCAAGGACAACACCACCATCGTCGACGGCGCCGGTTCGGCCGAGGACGTATCGGCACGTGTTGCCCAGCTGCGCGCCGAGCTGACCCGCACCGATTCCGACTGGGACCGGGAAAAGCTGCAGGAACGCCTGGCCAAGCTGGCCGGCGGCATCGGCGTGATCAAGGTCGGCGCAGCCACCGAGGTTGAGCTGAAGGAAAAGAAGCACCGCATCGAAGATGCTGTGTCCTCCACCCGCGCCGCCCTCGAAGAAGGCATCGTGGCCGGTGGCGGTTCCGCCCTGATCCACGCGCTGAAGGCACTCGACGAGGACCCGGCCGTCACGGCACTCGAGGGTGACGCGGCTGCTGCCGTCGGCATCGTCCGCCGTGCGCTGGTCCAGCCGCTGCGCTGGATCGCCCAGAACGCCGGCCACGACGGCTATGTCGTGACCGCCCGGGTTGCCGAGCAGGACAACAACCACGGCTTCAACGCCAAGTCCGGCGAGTACGAGGACCTGATCGCCGCCGGCGTCATTGACCCGGTCAAGGTCACCCGTGCAGCCCTGCGCAACGCGGCTTCCATCGCCGCACTGGTGCTCACCACCGAAACCCTCGTGGCTGACAAGCCCGCCGAGGAAGACGAGCACGCAGGCCACAGCCACTAGGCTGCAGCCCGCTCCCGCGGTGTCACAAGGAGGCCCGTCCAGCTGCCGCTGGCCGGGCCTCCTTTGCGCTTTCGGGAGCGTTTTCCCAGCTGAGACGCCGGTCACACGCCGCGTGTTTGATTCGTCTGGAATGTCACGAATCGGTAACATGGGTACTTTGTGATGCCGTTTGAGGGGTTATCTGTGCCAGAAGCGAGATCGACGGACCCGCTGAAAAGCATGCCGCGCGAGGAGCCGGCGGGAAAAGAAAACCATGAGCCGCGGGCTGCCCGGCTGAAGGCCAAGCCGGGCTACCGGCCCGAGGTCCAGGGCCTCCGCGCCCTGGCGGTGCTCATGGTGGTCACCTACCACGTGTGGCTTGGCCGGGTTTCCGGCGGCGTGGACATCTTCCTCCTCATCTCCGCGTTCCTGCTGACCATGTCCTTCGTCCGCAAGGTGGAGAACGGCACGCCTCTGCGCCTCGTCAGCCACTGGCTGCACCTCTTCAAGCGGCTGATCCCGGCCGCCGTCGTCGTGATCCTCGGTGTCCTGGCCGGAACCTGGCTGGTCCTGCCGCAGAGCCGCTGGCCCGACGTCCTCAATGAGGCCTGGGCATCCCTGCTCTACGGGCAGAACTGGCTGCTGGCCAACACCGCGGTGGACTACTACGCACAGGACCACTCCGGCGCCAGCCCGCTCCAGCACTTCTGGTCGCTGTCCATCCAGGGCCAGGTCTTCATTCTCTGGCCCCTCATCTTCGCCGGCTCAGCACTGGTGTGGCGGGTGCTGCGGCGCCGCCGGGACGTCAGCTACCGGACCGTCCTGATGGTTGCCTTCGGCGGCATCTTCATCGCTTCCCTGGTGTTCTCGATCGACCAGACCGCCAGCAACCAGGCCTACGCCTACTTCGACACCCGGACCCGGCTGTGGGAGTTCGCGCTGGGATCACTGCTGGCACTGGCGCTGCCCTACCTGAAGCCGGGCAAGGCGCTGCGCGTGGTCCTGGGCTGGGCAGGCCTCGCCGCCATGATCTCCTGCGGCCTGGTCCTCACCGTGGACCGGTCCTTCCCGGGCTTCATCGCACTGTGGCCCACGCTGGCCGCGGCCGCCATCATCGTCGCCGGGCAAAGCGGCAGCCGGTTCGGCGTGGACCGCCTCCTCTGCTCCAAACCCCTCGTGGCTTTGGGGGACAACTCCTACGCCCTGTACCTCTGGCACTGGCCCGTCCTGGTGCTGTCCCTTGCGGCCACCGGCATCGAAAAGCCCAACCTGGTCCAGGGCCTCGCCGTCGTGGCAGGTTCAGTGGTCCTGGCCGTGCTGACCACCCGCTTCGTCGAGAAGCCCCTGCGCGAATGGCACTGGCCGCAGCTGCGGGCCTGGCGCACCGCCGTCGTAATTATTGCCTGCGGCGCCCTGCTGGCCGGTCCGGTTGCATTGTGGCAGACCAGGCTGAATGCCGAGGAGGCGGCAGCAGCGGCGCAGCCGCGCGAGCTGACTCCCGGCGCCGCGGCGCTGGCGCCCGAAAACGCCGGCAAGGCGACGCCGGAAGCCACCGTGATCCCGGCCCCGGCCGCCATGAAAAACGAGTGGGCGGACATCGACGGGCTGTGCACCGACGATAACGTCCCCAGCGACCCCCTGCTCAACGGCTGCCTGCAGAACAGCAAGCCGGACAAGGTCACCAAGCGGATCGTGGTGCTCGGCGACTCCCACGCGCAGCAGTACATGGCCGCGCTTGGCCCCATCGCCCGGGACCACGGCTGGGAGGTGGTCACCCTCCTGAAGGGCAACTGCCGGTTCGGCGCCGAATCCACGGAGCGCGACGCCGACTGCAACGCCTTCAACAAGGCCAGCGCCGCGTACGTCATGGAGCACAAGCCGGACGCGGTGTTCACCGTGGCGTCCCTCACGCACAAGGAAGCGCCGTTCGAAACCGAGGTGCCCGGCTACCTGGAGGGCATCAAGCCGTTCACCGACGCCGGGATCGACGTGGTGGGCGTCCGGGACAACCCCCGCTTCGCCATCAACATGCCCGAATGCGTCCAGAAGTACGGCACCGAAGCGCCGGAATGCAACCCGCCGCTGGGTGAGTCGCTGGCCGCCAGGTCCCCGCTGGATGCGTACCGGGGCAAGGTGGACGGGCTGCACCTGATGGACATGAGCGACTTCATCTGCGCGGACGGCATCTGCCCGGCCGTGGTGGGCAACGTGTACGTCTACAAGGACGACAACCACCTCACCAAGACGTACGTCCAGTCCATGATTCCGATGTTCGAGAAGCGGCTCCTGGCGTCCACGGGGTGGAAGTAACGGGCCGGCCATAGTGCCGTTGCTCACAATGCCGGCGCGGAATATGGGGATCGCCGCCAAGGTTCTAGTATTAATTCAATTCCTCCAGAACCACCTCCTGGCCCCGCTTTAACCAGCACAGGGCCAACGCTGCACAGGCCAGTCCCGTAATGACGGGCTGGTCATCGGCTGCAACCCCTACCCGTGAACCTGTAAACCAAGGTAAGAGGCGCACTCATGACCCAGCCCGAGCACGACCCCTTCGGCTTCATCGGCCTGACGTACGACGACGTCCTGCTGCTTCCCGGCCACACCGACGTGATCCCCTCCGAGGCCGACACGTCGTCCCGGATCTCCAAGCGCATCACCGTCCAGACGCCGCTGCTGTCCGCGGCCATGGACACCGTCACCGAATCCCGGATGGCAATCGCCATGGCACGCCAGGGCGGCCTCGGCGTGGTCCACCGCAACCTCGCGATCGATGACCAGGCCGACCAGGTGGACCGCGTCAAGCGCAGCGAGTCGGGCATGATCACCAACCCGCTCACCATCGGCCCCGAGGCCACGCTGCAGGAACTCGACGAGCTGTGCGCCCGTTACCGTGTCTCCGGCCTTCCCGTGGTCGACGACGGCAACCGCCTCCTCGGCATCGTCACCAACCGCGACACCCGCTTCGTGCCGGAATCCGACTTCCCGATCCGCCTGGTCAGCGACGTCATGACCAAGATGCCGCTGGTCACCGGCCACGTCGGCATCAGCCGCGAAGAGGCCTCGCACAAGCTGGCCACGAACAAGATCGAGAAGCTTCCGCTGGTGGACGAGCAGGGGCGCCTGAAGGGCCTCATTACCACCAAGGACTTCACCAAGGCCGAGCAGTACCCGCTGGCCACCAAGGACGACGAGGGCCGGCTGCGCGTCGGTGCCGCCATCGGCTTCTTCGGTGACGGCTGGGAGCGCGCCATGAAGCTCATCGACGCCGGTGTGGACGCCCTCTTCGTGGACACCGCGAACGGCCACTCGCAGGGCGTGCTGGACATGATCCGCCGCCTGAAGTCCGATCCGGTTGCCGCGCACGTGGACATCATCGGCGGCCAGGCTGCCACCCGCGAAGGCGCCCAGGCGCTGATCGACGCCGGTGCCGACGGCATCAAGGTGGGCGTCGGCCCGGGCTCCATCTGCACCACGCGCGTGGTGGCCGGTGTGGGCGTTCCGCAGATCACCGCCATCTACGAATCGGCCAAGGCCGCCATTCCGGCCGGTGTTCCGCTGATCGCCGACGGCGGCCTGCAGTACTCGGGCGACATCGGCAAGGCGCTGGTTGCCGGCGCTGACACCGTGATGCTCGGCTCCCTGCTGGCCGGCTGTGACGAATCCCCGGGCGAGCTGATCTTCGTCAACGGCAAGCAGTTCAAGAGCTACCGCGGCATGGGCTCCCTCGGCGCCATGCAGTCGCGCGGCAAGAACACGTCCTACTCCAAGGACCGCTACTTCCAGGCCGACGTCTCCGGCGATGACAAGCTCATCCCCGAAGGCATCGAAGGCCGCGTGGCCTACCGCGGCCCGCTCGCCTCGGTGGCGTACCAGCTGGTGGGCGGCCTCCGCCAGACCATGTTCTACACCGGCGCGCCGACCGTCGCCGAGCTGAAGGCCCGCGGCAAGTTCGTCCGGATCACCCCGGCCGGCCTGAAGGAATCGCACCCGCACGACATCCAGATGACCGTCGAGGCGCCGAACTACGGTTCCCGCTAGTCCACACGAAGGCCGGGATGGGCAGTTCTGCCCATCCCGGCTTTTTCGTGCCCTAAAGTACAATCGATGGACAAACGTCTGGTGAGCCTTTGGGGGAAGATTTGGCGAAGGTGCCGGGCGGGCTGGCCATCTCGGTTTTCGAAAATGACACCTCGAGCCTGATGTCCTGCCGTGGCGAACAGAAAAAGTGGGCTGGAACCGGCCAGGTGCAGCTCCGGCCCGGCCTCGACCGGGACACGTTTCTGGACGGTGTGAAGAGGGCCTTCTCGGATCGGCCCGGTTGGGCTGCGGCCGACTCCGAGGACAACGACGGCGGACGGGGCGCCGGGACTAGGCTGGAGCCATGTCCCAACCTCGCCATCCCGCCGAACTGAACCCAAAAAGGGAGCCCCAGCGGCGGCTGGCACTGAAGCCCTATGCCCGCGCCGTGGCCCAGGTGCTGCGCGTCAGTTTCCGCGCGTCGCCGGGTGCCGTGCTCATGAAGGTGGCCGGCTCGCTGATTTCGGCGGTGCTGCCGCTGGTCACCACCTACTTCGCCGGCCTGACCACCACGGCGCTGGCGGCCGCCTACAGCGGGGATGCCGCCGCCGGGCAGCAGGCCATCGTCTACGTCATCATCACCGCCGCGCTGGGCCTGTTCTGGGGCGCCTTCGGCAGCCTGGACCGCTACATCCAGCAGGTCATGAGCTTCCGGGTCGGCGCCATCGTGGGCGACCTGATGTATGAACGGTTCCTTGCGCTGGATTTCTGGCAGTACGACGACAAGGAAACCGTAGACCTCTACGACCGCGCCAAGCGGTTCTCCGACTCCTACGCCAGGGTCCTGGACCGGATCGCGGCCATCTTCACGCAACTGGTGTCGGTGATCCTGGCCATCGGCGCGCTCCTGCTCGTGAGCTGGTGGATCGCCGTGATCGTGCTGGTGGCGATCGTTCCCAGCGTCTACCTGCAGTTCAAGCTGTCCCGGGAGCAGATCGCTCACTGGAACACCCAGGTGGATTCGCGGCGGCAGCGGCGGATGATCGAGACCAACCTGCTCCGCCCGCAGCACATCGCCGAGATGCGCCTGTACGGGATCGTCGGATACCTGATGGATCTGCGTTCCCGGCTCCGCGACGCCGACGAGAAGCGCCGGCTGGATTTTCAGAAGCGGTACATCCCCAAGCAGCTGGCCGCCGATGCCCTGCAGTACGCCGCGGAGGTTGTCTCACTCATCTGGGTGGTGGGCCAGATCATCGCCCGCGCCCAGCCCGTGGGACAGTTCCTTTACGTCCAGCAGATCGTCAGCCGGGCGCTGTCCACGGCGAACAACCTGGTTTCCTCGCTCAGCTCCATCGACGAGGACCTGGCCAACCTGAAGGACTACGAGCTGTTCATGGCGCTGCCCGTGCATTCCAGCCATGCACCGCCGCTGCTCGAGGCGCCCAAGACGGTTGAGCTGCGGGACATCCGCTTCACCTATACCGGCAGCGACATCGAAGTGATCCGCGGTATCAGCATGACCATCCGCGAGGGCCAGCACATCGCCATCGTGGGGGAGAACGGCGCCGGGAAGTCCACGCTGATCCGCATCCTGGCCGGGCTTTACCGCCCGGACTCAGGCCAGGTGATGCTCGACGGCGTGGATCTCGCCGCCGTGGACGTCACCTCCTGGCACCGCCATCTGGCGGTGCTCAGCCAGGAGTTCCTCAAGTACGAGTTCGCCACCGCGGCGGAAAACATCCTCTTCGGCGACATCGACTCACCCCGCGACGACGGGCGGATCAGCCGTGCGGCCTCCGATGCCGAGGCGCTGGAGTTCATCAACAAGCTCCCCAACGGCCTGGACAACCACGTCAGCAACTGGATGGAGGATCCGCGCGGCCGCAAGGGGAGCGGACTGAGCGGCGGACAGTGGCAGCGGCTGGCCATGGCCCGGAACTTCTACCGCAACGCATCCTTCATGGTCATGGACGAGCCCACCTCCGCCATCGACGCGCTGGCGGAGCACCGCATCTTCACCAGGCTGTTCGCCGAACGCAGCAGCACCATCATCGCCATCAGCCACCGGCTCGCCACGATCGAGAAGGCGGACATCGTGTACATGCTGGAGGACGGCCGGATCGTGGAGCAAGGCACGCACCGGGAGTTGGTGGCGCTCCGCGGCCGCTACTTCCGGATGTTCGAGTCCCAGCTCAGCGTCGAGGAGGCCGGGGGGATCTGACACGGCACTTCTGCCAGATCCCCACCACGGCGCGCAGGCCGGAAGCGGTTCCGATGCCAGCCAGGTGGCCGCCGAACACCCACCGCCTGCCCATCGGCCTACTCCAGCTGGGATAACCTAGAGCAGTGACTTACGAGATTGAGATTGGCCGTGGCAAGCGTGGGCGTCGTGCCTACTCCCTGGACGACATTGCGATCGTCCCCAACCGTCGCACCCGTGACCCCAAGGACGTCTCCGTCTCGTGGCAGATCGATGCCTACAAGTTCGACATGCCGGTCATCGCGGCACCCATGGACTCTGCCATGTCCCCGGCGACGGCCATCACGCTCGGCAAGCTCGGCGGCCTGGGCGTCCTGGACCTCGAGGGCCTCTGGACCCGGTACGAGGATCCGCAGCCGGTGCTGGAAGAGATCGGCGCCCTCGCGGATGAGACCAACAGCCCTGCCGTCACGCGCAGGATGCAGGAGCTCTACCAGGCACCCATCCAGCCCGAACTGATCACGTCCCGGCTGGCCGAAATCCGCGCCGCCGGCATCACCGTGGCCGGCTCCCTGACCCCGCAGCGCACCCAGGAACACTACAAGACCGTGGTAGCTGCCGGCGTCGACATCTTTGTGATCCGCGGAACCACGGTTTCCGCCGAGCACGTCTCGAAGGACCACGAACCGCTGAACCTCAAGCAGTTCATCTACGAACTCGACGTCCCCGTCATCGTGGGCGGTGCCGCCGGCTACACGCCCGCCCTGCACCTCATGCGCACCGGCGCCGCCGGTGTCCTGGTCGGGTTCGGCGGGGGCGCCACCACCACCACGCGCCGCGCCCTGGGCATCCACTCGCCCATGGCCTCCGCCATCTCCGACGTCGCCGCCGCCCGCCGCGACTACATGGACGAGTCCGGCGGACGCTACGTCCACGTGATCGCCGACGGCGGCATGGGCACCTCGGGTGACATCGTCAAGGCCATCGCCATGGGCGCCGACGCCGTTATGCTCGGCACGGCCCTCGCCCGGGCAGAGGAAGCCCCCGGAAAGGGCTGGCACTGGGGCCAGGAGGCACACCACCTGGAACTGCCGCGCGGCGACAGGGTCAACATCGGAACTGTCGGCCCGCTGGAAGAGGTGCTCTTCGGACCGGGCCACCACACCAACGGAACCTCCAACCTGATCGGCGCGCTCCGCCGTTCCATGGCCACCACCGGGTACTCGGACCTCAAGGAGTTCCAGCGGGTCGACGTCGTCGTTTCCCCCTACGAGGGAAACTGATCCACAGCCTCTCCCCGCGCCCTGCCCATCGGCAGGCGTACGAAGTACTCTGGTGAACTACAACGTTCGATGAGGATGGAGGCCTGTCATGACCGGTTTCGGTGAACGTCCGGCGGCGGCGAAAGGCGCTCTGGGGCCTGAGGCGCGGGAGGCCGCTCTGGCCGCGCTGAAGGCTTCGGCGGAGCCGGGCAAGGAACTGGACATCCTCATAGTCGGCGGCGGCATCGTCGGCACCGGTGTGGCCCTCGATGCCGTGACCCGCGGCCTGAATGTCGGCATCGTGGAAGCCAGTGACTGGGCCGCAGGGACATCATCGCGGTCCTCCAAGCTCATCCACGGCGGCCTCCGTTACCTGGAAATGCTCGACTTCGCACTCGTGAAGGAGGCGCTCCAGGAACGGGGGCTGCTGCTTTCTGAGCTGGCGCCGCACCTGGCCCGGCCGGTGCCGTTCCTGTACCCGCTGACCAAGCACTTCGTCGAGCGGCCGTACATCGGCGCCGGCATCGCGCTGTACGACGTCATGTCCATCTCCGGCGGGCACAAGCGCGGCGTGCCGTTCCACAAGCACCTCTCGCGCCGGGGCACGCTGCGTGCCGCCCCGAGCCTGAAGGGCGACGCCTTCGTCGGCTCGATCCGCTACTACGACGGACAGGTGGACGACGCCAAGTACGTGGCCAACCTGGTCCGCACCGCCGCCTACTACGGCGCGCACGCGGTCAACCAGACCGCCGTCGTCGACTTCCTGCGCGAGGGCGAGCGCGTGGTGGGCGCCAAGGTGGTCAACCGCGAAGACAACTCCAGCTTCAACATCCGGGCCAAACAGGTCATCAACGCCACAGGGGTGTGGACCGACGAAACCCAGGCCATGGTCACCGAGCGCGGGCAGCTGAAGGTGCGCGCGTCCAAGGGCATCCACCTTGTAGTGCCGCGGGACCGCTTCCAGTCAACGGTCGGGCTGATCCTGCGGACCGAGAAGTCCGTGCTGTTCGTCATCCCGTGGGGGCGGCACTGGATTATCGGCACCACGGACACCGACTGGCACCTGGACAAGGCCCACCCCGCGGCGTCCAGCAAGGACATCGACTACCTCCTGGAACACGTCAACAAGGTCCTTAAACGGCCCCTCACCCGCGAGGACGTGGAGGGCGTCTACGCCGGGCTGCGGCCGCTGCTGGCCGGGGAAAGCGACTCCACGGCCAAGCTCTCCCGCGAGCACGTCGTGGCGCACCCCGTGCCCGGGCTGGTGGTGGTGGCCGGCGGCAAGTGGACCACGTACCGCGTCATGGCCAAGGACGCCGTGGACGAGGCCGTCCGCAGCATGGACGAGCGCGTGCCCCCGAGCTGCACCGAGACCATTCCGCTGCTGGGGGCCAGCGGGTTCAAGGCGGCCTGGAACCGCCGCAACCGGACCGCCGAGGAATCCGGGGTGCACGTGGCGCGCATTGAGCACCTGCTGAACCGCTACGGGTCCATGGCCTCCGAGGTGCTGGCCATCATCAAGGACCGGCCCGAACTGGCCGAACCGCTGCCCGGCGCCGACGACTACCTGCAGGCCGAGGCGGTCTACGCGGCGACGCACGAAGGCGCCCGCCACGTGCACGACGTCCTGACCCGGCGCACCAGGATTTCCATCGAGGCATGGGACCGCGGTGTGTCTGCCGTCCCGGTAGTCGCTAAGCTTATGGGAGAAATTCTTGGCTGGAGCGATGCGCAGCGGGAAAGCGAAATCAAGCATTACCTTGCGCGGGTGGAGGCCGAACGGCTGAGCCAGCAGCAGCCGGATGACGAGTCGGCGGATGCGGCCCGGCTGGGTGCGGAGGATATCGTCCCGCTGCGCTGAGCTCGCAATTTGCCGCCGGACAGGCCCCGGCCCCACTGAAGGGACACCACTTGGCGGAACCACTGGACCGTTACGACGCGGAACTCACCACACCGGACCTGGTGATCCTCGAAATGGACGCCGAGGACAAGGTGGACGCCGCCAGCCAGCTGGCCCGGAAGCTGTTCGACGCCGGCCGGGTCTCCGACCTGGAGGGCTTCCTGGCGCACGTCAACGCCCGTGAGCACCAGCTGGCCACCGGCCTGCCCGGGGGAGTGGGCCTGCCGCACGCCCGCAGCGAGTTCGTCTCCGAGACCTCGATCGCCGTCGGCATCACCAAGTACGGCAAGGCCCTGGACTTCGGCGCCTCCGACGGTCCTGCCACCGTGGTCCTGCTCATCGCCACGCCAGCGAGTTCCTTCTCCGACCACCTGGAAGTGCTGGCCACCCTGGCCCGGTCCCTGTCCAAGGAATCCTTCAGGGAGTCATTGCGCCGGGCCTACGACGCCGAGGTCATCGCCGAGCTCATCAACTCGAGCCTGGTCTTCTTCGACCACTAGCGGCGTCCATACTCCTGGGCCCGCCGTTCCCCTGGGCAGGCGTTTCGTTGTTCTACACGAGGACGAAGTAACGTTAAGGGGTGTGGAAAACAGCCCTCCAGCCCCGGTGGATCGCAGGCCTGGTCTTTGCGATCGCCGTTTCGGGTGTCTTTGTGCTCCTGAGCCAATGGCAGTTCGGCCGTTCCACGCAGCCTGAAGTGCCGGTCAACCCCACGACGGAGCAGGTGCAGGCGCTGACGAAAACCCTGCAGCCCGGCGACTTCTTCCATGGCTCGGCGGCGGACCAGATGGTCACGGCATCCGGATCGTACGATCCGGCCAAGCAGGTCCTGGTTCCGGGGCGCCTCAAGAACGGCAAGACCGGATACTGGGTGGTCACGGCCTTCGCCGTGGCTGACGCCCCGGTGCTCAAAGGCGCCGCAGCCTCACCGAAAACGTACATACCGGTGGCCCGCGGCTGGATCGCCGATCCCGCCGATGCCGGCGCCCCGCCGTCGGGCATTATCCGGCTGACCGGACGGCTGCTGCCGTCCGAGGCGCCGGTGCCCAACACCGCCCCCGCACCCGGACAGGCGACGGCCGTCTCGGTGGCCGAACTCATCAACGCCTGGAACGTCAGCAGCTACCCCGCCTTCGTTTCCGCCACGGCGGAGAAGTCAGGAACGGCCGACGTCGGTGCTGCCGCCGGCAGCGGCCTGGAGCCGCTCGGCATTGCCGCGCAGCCGCCGGCCGCGAAGGTCAACTGGCTGAACCTGTTCTACTCCGTGGAGTGGATCGTCTTCGCCGGCTTCGCACTGTTCATCTGGTGGCGGCTGGTCAAGGACGACTACCGCAGAAGCCTCGAGGACGCCGAGGATGACCACGGCGGCCACGGCCACGACGGACCAGAACCGACCCAACCCAACGAGATCCAACAAAAGGTACAGCCATGATCGAACCCAAGCCGGCCATCCAGCCCTCCAACCCGACCGGGGCGAAGAAGCGACGCTTTGGCGGCACGGAGGCGCAGATCCGCTCCGCCCTGAAGTTCTACAAGGTCATGGCCTACCTCACCGGTGCCATGCTGCTGCTGCTGTGCGCGGAGCTGGTGGCCCGCTACGGCTTCGGCCAGTACCTCTTCGCCGGCGGAACGGACGCCCTGACCGGCCAGCCGTTCGGCTTCGGCTTCGCCCAGGCGGAACCGAAGGGTGTCCTCGGCGGGTTCAACGTGTCCGTCACCGTGCTCATCGTCCACGGCTGGATGTACGTCGTGTACCTGATGTCCAACTTCCGGCTGTGGACCCTGATGCGCTGGCCGTTCGCCAAGATGATCCTGCTGGCGCTCGGCGGCGTGGTGCCCTTCCTCTCCTTCATCGTGGAGAAGAAGTTCCACGCCGAGGTGGAGGCCGAGCTCGCGGCCAACCCGCAGGCCGCCAGCCGCTACTGATTTGCGTTCCGTGCATCACAGCGGGCCCGCTCAAGATGCGTCGGGGCAAGCCTGCCAAGTAGGCTAGTACGGTGACTACTCCCACTGCATCCCAGACTTCCCAGAAGCCGGTGCTGGTTGTTGACTACGGTGCCCAGTACGCGCAGCTGATTGCCCGCCGCGTCCGGGAAGCGAACGTGTATTCGGAAGTGGTTCCGCATACCTACAGCACTGAGCAGCTCCTGGCCAAGAACCCTGCCGCCATCATCCTCTCCGGCGGCCCCGCCAGCGTCTACGCCGACGGCGCCCCGAGCGTCGGTGCCGACCTGTTCGAGGCCGGTGTCCCGGTCTTCGGCATCTGCTACGGCTTCCAGGCCATGGCCAACGCCCTCGGCGGCAAGGTGGACAAGACCGGCCTGCGGGAGTACGGCTCCACCCAGACCACCATCCTCGGCGAAGGCCGCTCCGTCCTTGAGGGCATGCCCCAGCACCAGAACACCTGGATGAGCCACGGCGACTCCGTCCACGAGGCTCCCGAGGGCTTCGAGGTGCTGGCCACCACGGCGGGCGCTGAAGTTGCCGCGTTCGCCAACGAGGAGAAGTGCCTGTACGGCGTGCAGTGGCACCCCGAGGTGAAGCACTCCGCCTACGGCCAGCAGGTGCTGGAAAACTTCCTGTTCAAGGGCGCCAAGCTGGAACAGAACTGGACCACGGGCAACATCCTTGAGGAGCAGGTGGAGCGCATCCGCCAGCAGATCGGTGATGCCCGGGTCATCTGCGGCCTCTCCGGCGGCGTGGACTCGGCTGTTGCGGCAGCGCTCGTCCAGCGTGCCGTCGGCGACCAGCTGACCTGTGTCTTCGTTGACCACGGGCTGCTCCGCGAGGGCGAGGCCGAGCAGGTGGAGCGCGACTTCGTTGCCGCCACCGGCGTGAACCTGTATGTGGCCAACGAGCAGGAGCGCTTCCAGGCGGCGCTGGCCGGCGTCAGCGATCCCGAAACCAAGCGGAAGATCATCGGCCGCGAATTCATCCGGGCCTTCGAAGAGGCCGAGCGCGCCATCATCGCCGACGCCGCCGCGCACGGCGAAAAGATCAAGTTCCTCGTGCAGGGCACCCTGTACCCGGACGTCGTCGAATCCGGCGGCGGCGAGGGCGCAGCGAACATCAAGAGCCACCACAACGTGGGCGGACTGCCGGAGGACCTGGAGTTCGAGCTCGTCGAACCCCTGCGTGCCCTGTTCAAGGACGAGGTGCGTGCCGTGGGCGCCCAGCTCGGCCTGCCCCAGGAGATCGTCGGCCGCCAGCCGTTCCCCGGCCCCGGCCTGGGCATCCGCATCGTCGGCGAAGTCACCAAGGAACGCCTGGACCTGCTGCGCAAGGCCGACGCCATCGCCCGCGCCGAACTGACCGCCGCCGGACTCGACAACGACGTCTGGCAGATGCCCGTGGTGCTGCTCGCTGACGTCCGCAGCGTCGGCGTCCAGGGCGACGGCCGCACCTACGGCCACCCCATTGTGCTGCGCCCCGTCTCCTCCGAGGATGCCATGACGGCCGACTGGTCGCGGCTTCCCTACGACCTGCTGGCCCGGATCTCCAACCGGATCACCAACGAGGTGGACGGCGTCAACCGCGTGGTGCTCGACGTCACCAGCAAGCCGCCGGGAACCATCGAGTGGGAATAGCGTTGTAAGAATGGCCGGCCTCCGCAGGGAGGCCGGCCATTTTGCATTCCCGGCATCGCATCCGGCACGGCGGGCAACGTGCGAAATGCGCCGCAACTTGGCCCGTCCCAGTGTTGCGGTCTCTCAACCGCGGCGGTTTCCGGCTACGCTCGAAACTATGCCCGTATGGTCCAAGGCGTCACGCGCAAGCGCAGAAAAGAAGGCAGAAGTGTCAGTAGGTCAGGTCGACTCCGAGGGTTCGGAGGAGCTCAGGAAGTGGCTGTCCGGGCTCAAGCCCGTTACAGGGGCAGACACCATGCTGCGCTTCACCAAAACGCCCGAGGGTTCCATCGACCTCACGCACGCGCACCCTTCGGGCCTGGCACAGCTCATGGCCGGGCGCCGGACCCGGCTCTCCACGCTGATCCGTGACCAGCAGCAGTACGTCGTGGCCGCCCGGGCCTGCCGGAACCTGCGCTCGAAGATCTTCGAACTGGCCAATGACCGCGGCATCGAAGCCGGGTACTTCTCGGCCGGCACCGTGGTGTGGACCTCCGCCGTCGGCGGGAAACCGCAGCGCGTCTCGGCACCGGTGATGCTGACCGCCATGTCGCTGACCATCCGGCCCGGGGAAGACGACTACGAACTCCAGCTCACGGAGCAGGCACGCATCAACCCGGCCCTGATCCGTCACCTCAAGACCATCCACGGGATCGTGTTCGACGTCAACGCGGTAACGCGGATGGCGTACAGCACCGCACGGTTCGACCCGCTGCCGGTGCTGGACCGGATCAGCACCCTGGTCAAGCCGATCCACGGCGCCGACGTGGAGCACAACCTGCTGGTCTCGACCTTCGCAGACCTTTCCGGGAACCTCGACGATCCGTGGATCAACGGGCAGAACGTGCTGGTGGCCTCCCTGGCCAGGGCCGCGTCGGGTGAGGTCGTCGATGTGCCCGCGCTCCAGCCCGGACGCTTTCCCAGCGTTGACGAGCGGGACCCGGCCGAGGAACTGCTCCTCCTCGACGCCGACGCCGACCAGCAGTATGTGATCGATGCCGTCCGCGCGGGGGACTCGCTCGTGGTGAGCAGCCCGCCCGGCACCGGCCAGACGCAGACGGCCATCAATACCATCGGCGCACTCGTGGACGAAGGCAAGACCGTCCTGGTGGTGGGGGACCGGCGTGCCAGCCTCAACGAAGTGGCCGGGCGCCTCGAAAACCTCGGCCTGGATTCCATCCTTTTCCAGTTGTCCGGAAACGCAACGCCGCAGCAGCTCAAGGGACAGCTGGTGCGCGCCATCGTGCGCAACGAGAAGGCCCAGGAGCCGCAGCTCGGCAGCCTGCACAAGACCCTCATCGAGCACCGCCACGCGCTGCTGGACCACGTCGCGTCGCTGCACAACGTCCGGCAGCGGTGGGGCTGCTCGCCGTACCAGGCCATGCAGTCGCTCGCGGAGCTGACATCCATCCAGCCCGCCCCGGCCACCACCGTCCGGCTGAAGCGCAGCGTCCTGGACAGCATCCGGGACCGCGAGGAGCTGGCCGGCCGGCTGAAGCGCGCCGCCGAACTCGGTGCGTTCAGCAGGGCATCCACCACAAGCCCCTGGCACGGTGCGCGGCTGGTGACGCGCAAGGAAACCGAGGAAGCGCAGGAGCTGGCGCGTGCAGTGGCGAAGAAGCTGCCGCTGCTCCAGGAGCGGATGACGGACGTGGCCAGCCACGCCGAAATCCGGCTGGGCACCACCTTCGCCGAATGGGGCTCCCAGCTCAAGCTCCTGGTGGCGGTCCGGGAAAGCCTGGACAAGTTCACCCCGGACATTTTCGACCGGCCCGTGACCGACCTGATTTCCGCGACGGCGTCCTCGTCCTGGCGCCGGGAGCGCGGCATCGACATGGCCTCCATGCAGCGGTCCCGCCTGCGCCGGGTGGCCAAGGAGTACGTGCGCCCCGGGGTGCACATTGCCGACCTCCACAGTTCGCTGGTGCTGGTACAGGAACAGCGTGCCCAGTGGGCAGGGTACGCCACCACGCAGCGGCACCCTGCCGTCCCCTCGGGCCTGGCGGAGATCAGCATCATGCACCGCGGGCTGACCCGCGAGATGAAGATGCTGGGCGAGGCCCTGCGGCATACGGCTGCCGGCGGATCGCTCGAAACCATTCCGTACCCGGAGCTCATGGAGCGCCTGGAAAGGCTTGTGGCGGACACCCAGACGCTGCAGACCCTGCCCGAGCGAACGCTGCTCATCGAGAACATGCGCGAGCACGGGCTGGGCGAGCTGCTGGCAGACCTCTCGGAGCGCGAGGTCGGTGCCGGGTCGGTTGCTGCCGAGCTTGACCTGGCCTGGTGGCAGTCGGCGCTCGAAGCCATGATCAGCGGCGACGACTACCTGGCCATGTCCGACGGTGACGCCCTGCGCCAGCTTGAGGCGGAGTACCGGCTCGCCGACAACGCCCACATCGCCAGCGGCGCGGGCCGGCTGCGATGGAAGCTGGCCGAGCGCTGGCGTGCCGGCATCGAGGAGCATGCCCGCCAGGCGGACCTGCTCCGCAGCCTGCTCAAGGACGGGCGGGTCACGCTGGCTGCGCTGACGGCGCAGGCACCCGGACTCGTTCCCATGCTGGTGCCTGTCTGGTCGGTCAGTCCCTACCTCATGACCGGGCTCCTGCCCGCCGAGCAAAAGTTCGACGCGGTGGTGATCCTCGACGCCGAGGCGACGTCGCTGCAGGCGGTTCTCCCCGCCGTGGCCCGCGCCCGCCAGGTGATCGCCTTTGGCGACGAGAAGATCGCCAGCCCGCGTACCTTTACCGTTGCGGTGGAGCGGCTCGCTGCCGGCGAGCAGTCGCACCAGAGCGTCGAAAGCGCGTTCACGGCCCTTTCCGCCGTGCTGCCGACGGCGCCGCTGCGCTCCGTCTACCGCGCGGTGGACGAGGACCTGGTGTTGCAGCTGAGCAAGAACTTTTACGACGGCGGCCTCCGCCGCCTGCCCGAGGGCCAGTCGGCCACGGGGCTGGACCGCGCGCTGACGGTGGAGTACCTGCCCGACGGCACCGGCCTGCCGAGCGCCGACCATGAGGGCGTCGAATCGGTGGTGGCCGAGGTGAACCGGGTGGTTGAACTCGTGTTCGAGCACGCGCGGCTCCGGCCCCGGACCTCGCTGGCGGTGGTGACTGCCAGCCTCCGGCACGCGGCACGCATCGGCGAGTCCATCCGGCTGCAGCTGCCCAACCATCCGTCGCTGTCCGGATTCTTCACGGCAGGTGACGAATCCTTCCGGGTGGTGGACCTTGAACGTGCCCAGGGGCTGGTCCGCGACCGCGTGATTTTCTCGCCGGGCTACGGGCGGACGCCGCACGGCCGCGCGCTGCACAGCTTCGGTCCGCTGTCCGCCGACGGTGGCCGGGCCAAGTTTGCGCTGGCCATGACGCGGGCACGGCAGTCGCTGCACGTGCTGACGTGCTTCAAGCCCGAGGACCTTGACCGGACACGGCTGGCCCACGGCGCCGTCGACCTGTTCGAACTCCTGGACCGCGAGATCTCCGGCAACACCGACCTGGGGACCCCCGCGTCCCGGGCAGCGGCAAGTGAACAGGCTCTGGGGGCCGACCCGCTGGTGGCCGACCTCGGCGACCGGCTGCGGGCCCGCGGTGCCCGCGTCTGGCACCAGTACGACGGTGCCATCGACGTGGTGGCCGCTGCCGACCCGCTCAGCACCATGGGACAGGACGAGGCCGACATTCCGCGGCCGGTAGCCATCGAATCGGACGGCACCGAGCAGTACCGCCAGATGACGGTCCGCGAACGCAGCCGGCTGCGCCCCCAGTTGCTGGAGCGGCTCGGCTGGCGGTACATGCCGCTGTGGACCATCGAGGTCTTCACCGATCCCTCGGCCTGCGCCGACAGGATCGGCGGGTACCTCGGGCTTGAGAAGCCTGCTCCGCCGGTGCGCTCTGTGGGTGCGCCGGGATTCTTCCTGGATGACGACGTCAGCACCCTGGCGGTGGGTGATTTCGAGTCTGACACGCGGGAGGAAACCGGGTACGAGAACCTGGACGATCGTTTCGGCGACGACGCGAACGGTAGCGGTGCAGACCCCGGCGGCTGGGACGCATCCGGGCGGGATGGAGCGGAAGCGGCTTCGGAGCACGCGGACTCCGGGGGTGCAGTCCCGTCTGGTTCGCACCCGTCGGGTCCGGACGAGACGGGCACGGATCAGCAGGACGTTGATCGGGCCGAGACCGACCAGGCAAAGGTTGAACCATCGGACCGCGGCCCCGCGGATTACGACGCGGCCGGTGCCGGAGTAGGCTTCCGTTCGGAGGCCGGCCAGGACGCGCCGGCCACGGAACGGAAGGAGGGCCCGCTGTGAGATCCGACGGCGGGACCGAACGCAGCGGCGGGACCGGGCACGAAGACGGGGCCGAACTCGAAAACGGTGCCGAACGTGAAGACGGTGTCCAACGTGAAGACGGTGTCCAACGCAAAGACGGGCAGGTAGCGGTGCCGGCGAAACCCGCAATAGGCCGCCGCGCCGCGGCCGGCGGGCAGCAGCGGACGGGCGTGGTCCCCACCAGGGCAGCCGAGGACGACCCCCGCAGTTGGGGCGACGCTGAATCCGGCAACGACCACGACGCCTGGCTGAAGGAGCAGAAGCCCCCGCACTGGGGCTGAGCAGCCAGGCAAAGACCCGCTCAGTCCAGAGGATCCGCCACGACCTGAGGACTTGCGCGGGGCACAAAACTCGCGCGGGTCGGCTCACCGGGCACCGGATCCCACCAGCACGAAAAACAGCTTTCCCTGGGTTGACGCGCCCGCCAAGGCGCTGGCCTGCGCAGGGGTAGCCGCCACCACCAGCAGCCCGTCCGAATCCCCGGCTGCAAGCCACTGGCCGCCCTTGCCTTCCTGGCCAGAGGTCCATAGAACCGGCACCGATTTGGCGAGCACTTTCGAAGCTGATGCCTGCTCATAGCCGTTGCCGCTTGTCAGCACCACGTTCACGAGCTGGCCGGGGGACACCAGCTGGATGGAGGAAGGATCTGCCATTCGGAGCGGCACCGCGGCGGAGCCGGGCGGTGCTCCCGTCAGCAGGCCTGGCCCCACGAGCTGCGCGTCGGTGAGGAGCTGGCCCTGGCGAAGCGGCGCTGCCAGCTGTTTGCCGGCCAATCCGGTGCCGTCGGCGAAGGTCCCTTCCGGGACCATGGCCGGCGGGACCCTGACCGTCCTGACATCCGAGCCGTTCAGGTTCGCACCGGCAGGAAGGTCCCGGGCGGCGGCCAGGGCGTTCACGGTCTGGGCCGGGGCAGGAGTGAGCTGGTGGACGGCGATCCCCGCGGCCGCGCAGAGCAGGAGTGCCACGGCAAGGCGGCGGTTGCGGTTCAGCCACCCCGCGAAGCGCCTTCCGCGCGGCCGGGGACGGGCGGCGGGACCGGGCAGTGCGTTGCGGCGTGGGCGACGAACCGCCGGGCGCGGCGCCCTTGCAGGGAAGATTCCGGTAGCTGGCATGCGGCCACGCTACGGGCCGTCCGCTGGCTCAGGACAGGTGCGGGCAGCCGTATGTGGAAAAGTTGCGCCTGCATAGGCGGCACAGGCACTACAGTCGGCACAGCCCACCGGAAGACTGTTCCGGTGCGAACGGACACGTAAGCCCCCTAGCCGGCCGCCGCCGTCGTACTTTCCAGCCCGGGGCGCGAACGGACACTTGGACCCGGGGCAGCGGCGTGAAACACAAGAGTCCGGCCGGGTAAAACCCGGCCGGACTCCCATAGTTTGAAGGCGGCAGGTGCCGCGGGAACGCCCCTAGCTCGCGGCTGCGGCTGCCGGGGCGGCAGCTGCAGAGGACGAGGAGGCAGCCGGGGCGGCCGGCGCTGACGCAGCGGGGGAGGGCGAAACGGTGCTTCCCTTGGAATCGCGCGAATCAGTCCGGTAGAAGCCGGAGCCCTTGAAGACAACGCCGACGCTGTTGAACTTCTTGCGAAGCGTGCCCTGGCACTCGGGGCAGGACGTCAGAGTGCTGTCGGTGAAAGACTGCACGATGTCGAAGGCATGGCTGCAATCCTTGCAGGCATAGGCATACGTGGGCACTGTAGATCCTCCTCTTGGACAAACGACAGGTCCCGTGCTGCCTGGCTTCATTTCCCGGATTCTCCTTGACGGATCACCGCGGCGGAAATGACTCCATTAGCAGTCGCAGGGCCTGAGTGCCAATTCTAGCACCCCGCCCGGGCGAGGTCACGCGAAGGCTACCAGACCGGAGGGCATGAGCACTGCCTCGACGGGGCGGTCGAAATCTTCGGCCGGGATGGTCTGGGCGGGAAGGAGTTCGGAGTCGTAGATGATGGCTGCCTTCGGAAGGTGCAGGCCTCCGGCGTTGGCCGCCGCCAGGAACTTGTCGTAATAGCCGCCTCCCTGTCCGATCCTGTTGCCGCTGCGGTCCACCGCAGTCGCGGGCATGAACATTCCGGCCGCAGTCCGCACCGTGTCCAGGCCGTGCCGCTCACCGGCCGGTTCCTGGATGGGCGCATACCTGCTGCGGATGAACTCGCTGTCCGGGGTCCAGTACACCCAGCTGAGTTCCCTGTCCGGTTCGCAGACCGGGAGCAGGATGCTGTGGCCCGCCTCATGCAGTGCGTGCAGCAGGGGAAGGGTTGGCGGTTCGAAATCGACGCCGAGGTAGGCGGTGAACGTGGCCGGCTTGCCAGCAGCGATGGCCTCGGCCCAGGGCAGGCCATGCGTTGCGATGCCGTCGCCGGCGTTAGCGAGGTCCGTTGCTGTCATCGTGGCCCGGATCCGCCGGTGCTGAGAACGGATCCCGTCCTTCGACGGCATGGTCCCTGTTGGCATGGATGTCATCCTTTGTCGCGGCGGCAGGCGGGCGGGCCGCTGCCGGAAGCATTTACCGTATGAATGTTCCCTCGGATAGATTAGACCAGTGACTACCACTAATTGTTCAGTCCGCAAGGCCGTAATCCCCGCTGCTGGGCTCGGCACCAGGTTCCTGCCTGCCACCAAAGCCATGCCCAAGGAGATGCTGCCGGTGGTTGACAAGCCGGCCATCCAGTACGTCGTCGAGGAGGCCGTCAACGTAGGCCTGAGCGACGTCCTGATGATCACCGGACGCAACAAGCGCGCGCTCGAGGACCACTTCGACCGCGTCCCGGCCCTCGAAGCGACGCTGGAGGCCAAGGGCGACACCGCCAAGCTGGAATCGATCCAGGCCGCGAGCAACCTGGGCGACATCCACTACGTCCGCCAGGGAGACCCCAAGGGCCTGGGCCACGCGGTGCTGCGTGCGCGCCAGCACGTGGGCTACGAGCCGTTCGCCGTTCTCCTCGGTGACGACCTCATCGATGCCCGCGACGAGCTCCTGAGCGTCATGATCGACGTGCAGGCCAAGACAGGCGGTTCCGTGGTGGCCCTCATCGAGGTGGAGCCGTCCCAGATCAGCGCCTACGGCTGCGCTGACATCTCCGAAATTGCCGGCGAAGGCTTCGTCAAGATCAACAAGCTGGTGGAGAAGCCGGACGTCGACGAGGCGCCGTCCAACCTGGCCGTCATTGGCCGCTACGTCCTCCACCCCGATGTTTTCGATGTGCTGGAAAAGACCGAACCGGGCCGCGGCGGCGAAATCCAGCTGACGGACGCCCTGCAGGAACTGGCCAGCAGGGACGGTGAAGGCGGCGGTGTGTACGGCGTGGTCTTCCGGGGCCGCCGCTACGACACCGGCGACAAGCTCAGCTACCTCAAGGCCTGCGTGGAGCTCGCCATAGACAGCGACGACCTCGGACCCGGCCTGCGTGAATGGCTTCCGCAGGTTGCCGCCCGTTTGTCCGAATAACCTTTCATGAGGGTCAGCCACATCTGGCCGGTCACGCTGGAATGCGGGGACCTTGTCCTGCGGCCCATCAGGTACCGGGACCGGAAGGAATGGACTGAGGTCCGTTCCCGCAACAGCGACTGGCTGGCGCCCTGGGAGGCGTCCAATCCGATCCCGGGCGGGGCGCTGCCCGATTACCGGCAGATGGTCAGGTCCCTGAACACCCAGGCGGCCCAGGCCACGGCGCTGCCCTTTGTCATCGCGGAGTGGACGCCCGGGCACCGTGACCCCGTCATCGTGGGACAGCTGACGGTCTCCTCCATTGTGTGGGGATCCGCCATGATGGCGACGCTCGGCTACTGGGTGGACCAGGACCGCGCCGGCCACGGGATCGCCCCCACAGCGGTGGCGATGGCGACCGATCACTGTTTCCGGACCCTGGGCCTGCACCGGATGGAAATCAACATCCGTCCCGAAAACGGCCCAAGCCTGCGCGTCGTGGAAAAGCTCGGTTTCAGGGATGAGGGCTACCGCCCGCGCTTCCTGCACATCAACGGGGAATGGGCGGACCACCGCTCCTTCGCACTGACGTCGGAGGAAATTCCCGAAGGGCTCCTCAGCCGCTGGCTCCGGGTCCGGCCTGCCTGACCGCTGACCGACAGAGCCGCTGGTCAGGGCCGGGTTGCACGCATAAGTCCAGTGATTTGAAGCTGGGCCGCGACACACCGAGACGAATGCCACATGAGCCCCGACATTCCTCATACGGTTTTGTGTGTGGACTTCCCCCTTAGCAGCTCAGTCATCCTTGTGGCTGCAGTTGCGCTCTGGATCGTTTGGGTCGCCCCTTACGTGCTCCGCTACGGCCGGCATCAGTTCCAGGCTGCCGGTGACCTGACGCTGGACAGCGTCGACGCCGAAACTGCAAACCCGCAAGCCGGGACGGTTGTGTATATGGCCGCCCAGCAGGAGAAACGCATGGACACCAGGAAGAGCAGCGAACCAGCAACAGGCCTCACCCCGGCTTCGTCCGGCAGTAGGCCTGCCGCCCAGGGGACCCCTGCCTTTCGGATCCGGTACGGACGGACGGCCATCGCATTCGTTGGGCTGCTGTCCTTCGTGACGGCCATCGTGGTCGGAGTCCTGCGGCTCTTTGGGCTCGGCAACCCCTGGGTTCCGGCCGTGGCCTTCCTGACCGGTGCTGGCGCCGTCGTGGTGTTGCGGCGCCTGGCCGTCCGCGACCGCCGCAGGAAAGTCAGCGCCGCCTTCAGGGCTGCCATGGGCTCACCCGCCGGCCGGGAGTCCGCCGCCGGGCGCCCCGCGGAGCCTGCGCCCGCCGCCGAGCCTGTTAAGCCCCGGGAAAATGCACTGTTCGATGCCGAGGCAGAAGCGTCGAAGCCCAAGCCCCTGACGGCAGTGGAACTCCGCGAAGCGGCACTGGCAGTTGCCCTTGCGGCCGGCGACGAAAGCGCCGCGGCCCCGGTGCAGGGTCCGACGGCCTCGCCGGATTCCAGCTGGGATCCGGTGGAAGTTCCCAAGCCGACCTACGTTGAAGCGGCCAAGGCCGAACGCCCGGCACCCGAACCGCTGGCGCTGCCCGAGGCCCCCAAGTCCGTGGGCAAGCCCTCACTCAAGCAGGGCCCCGCAGCCGCACCTCCCGTGGCCTCCCCGAATGCCGTCCCCGCCAAGCCGCTGACCAAGGCCCAGAGCGCGCTGAGCAACCTCGACGACGTCCTGCAGCGCCGCCGCGCATAACCGGACGTTCGTGGAAGCGGATAACCGGCGCCAAGGCTTCGTGACCGAACTGCCGCTGCCGGGATCGATGGGCGGATTTCTGCGTAAAGGGAAGAATCTGGCGCTCGGACAGCGTTACGGAGACACGACATTTGAGGCCTGGTTGGCAAACCGGCGAGAAAATTTGTAGCCTAGGGAAACCGGCGTCGGATTTCCTCCGGAAATCGGCGCCACGGGGTTATAGCTCAGTTGGTAGAGCGCTTCGTTCGCATCGAAGAGGTCAGGGGTTCAAATCCCCTTAACTCCACAGTTACACCCCGGTCCGCGGACCGGGGTGTTTTTTGGTGCAGAATGCGCGGCTGTGGCTCATGCGCCCGAGGAACCGTGTGACTTGGGCGGCAGATGGCCGCGCCGGGACGCTTCGCGGACAACCTGCCGGATGTTGGCGAACAGCACTGCCTTCACTGCTGCCATGTCCGGGTGGTGCCCGTGCTTCAGCGCGCTCTCAAGGCTGCCGCAATAGGCCTCCAGACGCTGCGCGCCGGCCATCCCGGAGCTGACCCTCAGGCTGATGATGGCCTCCAGGGTTGTCTCGGTATCACCGCGGGTGAGGCCCTTGAAGATCTTGGCCGCCCGCACGGGAAGCATCACCAGATACTCCTCCATGAATTTCCGGGCTGCGTCCTCCCCGGCTTCTTCCGTAAGGACCTGCAGCGCACCGTCATCCAGGATCGGAAGGTCCTGGCCCGGGTCCGGGTCCTCCGCCATGCAGCCACCTCATCCAGTTGTCCACGCTTTCCTGCGATTCTCAACAAAATGGTCCGGGACGCAGCTCAAGAACCTGACACTGTCGTCGCAGGTTCGGATCAAGAGTTGGTTAGCATTCATCCGGGTCGTACAGCTGGGCGTTACCGGCAGCGGGTTCCAATGGTCCCCGGCGTGGCAGGTAATTGTCCGCCGGGTCCGGAGTACATGGGGGGAATGCGGTCCGGACCCGGCAGTCTGAAGCTTCGGTTCGCGGCTACCTTCTGCTTCAGGGACACAAACAGTCTGCGGGCTGCACGCTATGAAAGGCCGGAGCTACCTGAGAGCCGGGCTTCGCTTTCACCCCCTGGGTGTGGGGTGTGACGCCATCTGCCCAAGGTTTTCCCAAGCCTGGGGCTGGCCAGCCCGTTTTGGCCAACACGAAAGGCGGCCACGGGGCAGGAGGAGTGCCCTGTCCGTGGCCGCCAGGCGTGTAAGAGGCGCGGCTACTGGCCGCCGCAGAACTTGCTGTAGGTGCTGCCAGCCTGCTCGTAACCGGCCTTCAGCTCGGTGAGCTTGGCCTGGTCGGGGGTTTCCTTGGCGGACTCGTCCGTGTATTCCAGGATGGCCCGCAGCGCAGGCTGCAGTTCGTCCGAGGACACTGCCTCGATGGGGCGGATCTGGTTGGCCAGGCGGGTCATGCCGGTCTTCCCCACGGAGTTCGTGGGGTTCGAGACGACCGTCCGGATCCGGTCACAGGTCTGCGCGGTGGTGAGCTGCGGTGCAGCGCAGGCGGAAGCGGAGAGGATGAACCCGGCGGCAAGCAGGGCAGTAGTGAGTTTCTTCATGATTCCCTCAGTAGTTGATGTCAATCGATTGTAAGCAGACGCCACCGGCTCGGGATGGCTGGGTTACGGCCGCCGCTAGCAGCCGGCGGACTGCTCATCCGCCAGCTGCTCGTCCGACTCGATCCTCCGAAGCTCCGAGAGCCGCTCTCCGATAATCGACAGGACGGCGGTCAGTTCCCCGGGATCGCTGGCCTGCGGTTCATCAAGGGGGCTGCCAAGCGGCCCCGGCATGATGAGGAACGGGGTGATGTCCTGCCCGCGGAGGACGTCCAGCAACGCCAGGAACCGCTGCCAGTCAGCCGCGCTGGCCGCGGACCCTGCAGATGGTGAGGGTATGCCGTCGACCACCCAGGCGGGGAACCGCTCCGCCAGCAGAAGGTAGTCCGCCGCCGTCCTGTCCGCGCCGCACAGCTCGGCAAAGCTCACCCACAGCACGTCCGGGTCGGCTCCCTTGACCGGCAGCGCGCCGGTGGGCAGAGCCAGTTCATCCCGCTGGAAAGGGGAAGGCCGAAAGAGCCCGCAGGCGCCCAGCTGGCGTTCCGTGCCCGGCGTGATGACCAGGCCCCGGTCAAAGCCGGCCACTAGAGCCAGCCCTTCCGCTTGAAGATGAGATACATCAGGGCGGCTGTGGCGATCATCAGCAGGATCGCCATGGGATAGCCGTAGGCCCAGTGCAGCTCCGGCATGTGGTCAAAGTTCATGCCGTATACGCCCGCCACGAAGGACGGGGCGAAGAAGATGGCCGCCCAGGACGAGATCTTCTTGACCTGCTCGTTCTGCTGCGCGCTGGCCTCGTTCTGCCGGTTGGCCGTCAGCGTGCCGTCCAGGGTCAGCGCGTTCTGCAGTAGGTCACGGAATGAATCTGCCCGCGAAATCACCCGCTCCACGTGGTCCTCGACGTCCCGAAGGTTGTGCTGGAGCTCGTCGTCGGCAGCGAAGTCGTCGAATCCCTGGTTGAGCTGCTGCATCATGGCCGGCAGCGGATGGATGGCCCGCTGGAACTGGATGACCTCGCGGGCGAGTTCATAGATGCGGCGGGACACCGCGGAGTCCCCGGAAAACAGTTGGTCCTCGATTTCGTCGATGTCGTTTTCCAGCCCGGCCACTACCGGGGCGTAGTCGTCCACCACCTGGTCCAGCAGTGCGTACAGTACCGCCGGCGGTCCGTGGCGGAGGAGGTCCGGCCGGGACTCCAGGCGGCGGCGTACCTGTCCGACGCCGGACATCTCGGCATGCCGGACCGTCACCACGAAGTTCGTGCCAACAAAGATATGGAGCTCCCCGAATTCCACGGTTTCGGTGTCATCGCGGTACCGGGCCGGCCTCAGCACAGTGAAAAGGCTGTCCCCGTAGCGCTCCAGCTTTGGCCGCTGATGGGCCGAGATGGCGTCCTCGACGGCGAGGTCGTGCAGGCCGAACTCCTCGGCGACGGCGGCCATCTCGGCTTCCGAGGGCCGGTACAGGCCGATCCAGGCCATTCCGCCGTGGCTGCCAAGCGTTTCAAACGTCTGTTCCAGGTTTTCGGGCTCCGCAGTGCGGACCCCGTCGACGTAGACGGCGTTGTCGATGATGGTCACAGTATGCAGGTCTCCGTCTGTCTGGGGCAGGGCATGGCGTTCGGTGCGGAATTGCGGCGGTTCAGGACATTGCCGTGGCTCAGGACATTGAGTTGACTCAGGACAGTGCGCCGATGATGGCACCGGCGGCTGTCACAGCAAGGACATCATGGCCGGAGTCGATCAGCGTCACCGCGGCGGGGCGTCCGGCGAAGCCGTTGTGGATTACGTGACCGCCAACGCGGAACACCAGTGCCAGCACAAAAGCGAACAATCCGCCCGCCAGTGCGCTGTCGAGTCCGAGCTTGCTGATCAGCACTGCGAGGAGGATGGCGGTCAGGGCCGCGGCAGCCATCATGGGAACCCAGATCCCGGCACCGCCCTCGGAGTTCCTGAGGTCATCTTCGGTCTTGCCCACGGCCTCCATCCACCGCCTGCCGAGCACGGCGGGCAGGTACCAGACGAAGCCGATGGCCATGCTCGCGATGAAGGCAAGAAGCACCGCAAGCCAGTTGACCTGAAAGAAGTAAGAGAGCCAGTCCATCCTCGAATCCTATTCCGGCCGGGACGGCGCAGACGCCGGAGCCGGCTGGCCACCTGAGGACTGAACTCCTGCCGATTGAACGAGCCGGCTGATCAGCGGCTCGGTCCGGTACGGGATGTGCGTGTGGAGGGCCAGTACGGTTTCGGTGCGGATCACGCCCTTGATCCGCAGGATCGAACGCAGCGCGGTCTGGAGGTTCTGCGTGTCCGTGGCCACCACCCGGCACCAGACGTCGCCCCTGCCGGAGATCTCGTGCACTTCGAGGACCTGGGGGATGAGCCGCAAGGCGGCGATCACGCCGTCGAGCTCCCGGTGGGTCACCTCAATCGTCACGAAGGCAACGACGTCGTATCCCACCGCCTCGAGGTCGATCTCACGGCCGCCGTCGTGCAGGATGCCGGAGCGCAGCATCCGGCGCACGCGTGACTGCGCAGTATTCCGCGCGATGCCTAGCTTTTCGCTCAGCTCGCCGATCTGGACGCGGGGGTCGCGGATCAGCTCGAGCAGGATCTTCAGATCCGTGGGGTCCAAGATGTTCAAAACGTCACTCCGGTTCATGAATCCGGCCAAAGATTGATTGTTTTGCTCAATATTCCCACAGAATGACGCGCCGGGTACGCACTCCTGCCGCATTCTTTAGGTATCAAGATTCCATCCGCGCGGGCTGCCCCCACAAGGGGCAGCTTCGCCGGACACACAGGCAAGGGCACGGGCATGACCGTCTTTAGCGAACTTCGAATGCGTCCGGCTGCGGCCACCCGCTGGGGCTGGGATGCGTCCACCACCTCACGGCTGGCCATGGCCGGCGTCGTCATTTTCACACTCCTGGTGGGTGCAAACCTGGCGACCCCGCTGTATCCGCTGCTGCAGGTGCGGCTGGGCATCGGTTCCCTGGGCATCACCGTCGCGTTCGCCGCCTACGTCGTGGCCCTCGTGGCCACGCTGATGCTCGCCGGGCACTGGTCGGACCACATCGGCCGCCGTGCCGCGCTCCTCCTTGCCGTACTGACGGGGCTCGCGGGCGGCCTGGTCTTTGCCAACGCGGACAGTCTTGCCGGTCTGTGCGGCGGCCGGGCACTCCAGGGCATTGCCGTGGCTCTGGCCACGGGGGCGAGCTCGGCGGCCCTGCGTGAGCTGCTGCCGGAGCGCCCGGAGTGGGCCTCGCGTTTCACCCTGCTGGCGTCCGCCGGGGGAGTGGCGGCAGGCCCCGCGATCGGCGGGGTCCTCTCCCTCCTGCCCGGTGCCACCACCACGCCTTACCTCATCCATTCGATCGTCCTGGCGGCCCTGCTGGTTCCGCTCTACCTGCTGCGCGCCCGCCCCGCCATCAAGCCTGCCGCCGGCCCGCGCCCCCTGAAGGCCCTGGCCCCGCGCCGGCCGACGGTGTCCAGCGAGGCCCGGGGTGCCTTCTGGCTGGCGGCGGCCGTCGGCTTCCTCAGCTTTGCCGTCTTTGGCTTCTGCCTGTCCCTCGCGCCAAGCTACTTCGCGAAGATCATCGGCACCGACTCCCGGCCGCTGATCGGCCTCCTGGCCGGGCTCACCCTCGGCGCCTCCGCGCTGAGCCAGCTGATCGCCGTCCGGAGCAGGTTTGCTGTCCCGGCGGGGCTGGCCGTCCTGGGCGGCGCGGTGGCGCTCATCGCCGCCGCGGCTGCAGCCGGCAACCCGTGGCTGCTGGTCGCGGCGAGCGTGGCTGCCGGCGCCGGGCAGGGCGTTGCGTTCCGGACTGTCTTCAACGACGTGGCCGGCAAGGTGGAGGCGTCCCGGCACGCTCAGATCATCAGCACCGTCTATGTGATCACCTACCTCGGAAGTGCCGTCCCCGTGATCGGGCTGGGTTTTGCGACGGCGGCCTACGGCCTCGACGCGGCCGTCGCCGGATTCGTGACCGCCTGCGCCTGCGCGGCGGGGCTGCTGGCGGCGGTCACCTGGCGCCACAGCCTCCGGCGGTAGCGGCGCCGGAGGCGGGCAGGCGGCAGCTGCACTCGGGCCCGGTCGACGGGAGCGGGTGGCCCGCCGTCGTCGGAAGAGCTTCTTGCAAAGAAACAGTTGCAAAGAACTGATTGCAAAATAACCGTTGCAAAGAAACCTTTGCAAGAGTAGCCTTGCCGTATGGCCACCAAGCCCAACCCCGAAGCCCCCGGCGTGCAGGAACTGCCGTACCCCGTCCGGAAAATGGACCCGGCCTCGCTCAAGGCCCTTGCCCATCCGCTG
Organism: Arthrobacter globiformis; assembly: GCF_046536215.2. GTDB lineage: Bacteria > Actinomycetota > Actinomycetes > Actinomycetales > Micrococcaceae > Arthrobacter > Arthrobacter globiformis_E. The sequence continues at coordinate 4,634,410 of NZ_CM143421.1, forward strand.
CGCGTCCAGATCCTGGAAATGCTGTCCCGGTACGGCGCACAGACGGCGTGCAGCCTCGGCGAGCTGCTAGGCGAGTCCAGCGGTTCCACGAGCTATCACCTGCGACAGCTCGCCAAGCACGACTTCGTCCGGGAGGTCGAGGGAAAAGGCACGGCACGCGAGCGGTGGTGGGAGCGCCCCCGGGGCGCCATCGAGGTGTCCTCACCCGAGCTTGCCAGTTCCCCCGCCACCCAGGAAGCGTCGCGGCTGGTTAACAGGGAGTTCGAGCTTCGCCGCCAGGCTGTGCTGGCCGATTTCATGGCGCACGGTGCGGACACCCTGGACCGCGACTGGCTGGAAGCCGCAACCGTCAGCACCGCCAACGTGCGCATGAACGAGGAGCAGCTGGGCGCGTACACACAGGCCATGGAAGCCTACTCCTACCGGCTGCTGGAGGAGATCCGCGCCGACGGGGACCAGGAAGGCGCCCGCCCCGTCCAGATCCACTTCAACGCCTTCCCCATCCTTGGGGTCCCCGCCTCCGCAGGCAGCCGCGGACAGCGTGAGAGCCAGAATCCCGCCCAAACGGAATCCATCAGCACAACGCAGTCAACGAGTCCCGAAAGGAAAGAGCCATGAGTGCTCTATCGGTCAACCAGTCCGTCTCCGGCTACCGCCGCGCCTCCGTCCTTGAAGCCGTGGCCGTCCGCATCGGCGCCGGCCTGGTGGAATGGGCGGAGCGGCGCCGGGTTATTCCGGCGGAAACCGTCCGGCAGCAGCGGGAGGCCGCACGGCGCCGGGACGAGTTGGCCCTCCTCCGCGGCGACATTCTCGGCGCGGCGCACTCGGGCCTGCTGCTTCCCCGCCGCTAACAGACAGTCCCGGCCCCGGTCAGTCCTGCTCGGGCAGCGGCCCGTGGTTGCCCTGCATGTGGTCGAACACCAGCGTGGTTTCGGTGTGTCCCACCACGGGGTCGGTGGCGAGGTTGTCCAGAACCCAGTCCCGCAGGTCCTCGGTGGTGGCGACGGCGATGTGCAGCAGATAGTCGACCGAGCCCGAGGTGTGGAAGGTCGACAGCACGGCCGGCAGCTTGGGGACCCGGGAGGTGAACCGGTCGATCTGCTCGCGGTCGTGGGCGCGGAGCCGGACGGCGATCAGGGCCTGCACCGACCGGCCGATCGCCGAAAGGCTCAGTTTCGCCTCAAACCCCTGGATGATGCCCCGGTCCGAGAGCGCGCGAGTGCGCATGAGCGCGGTGGAGGGGGCGATGCCCACCAGTTCCGCCAGCTGCTTGTTGGAAATCCGGGCGTCGTCCACCAGGGCCGCCAGCAGCCGCTCATCGATGGCGTCGAGCGGTTCGTGCCCCGCCGCCGGCCGAATATTCTTCGGGTTGCTGCTCACGGATCCTCCTGAAGTGTTCTCCGTTCATCTTACCGGCGCCAAAGTGGCCAAGACATTCACGACCGGGCGGCACTTCCGAATATCTGCAGGTTTGCCGCCGGGTTCGGCGGCGAATTATTCAGGGATGCTGCAGGCTTGCCGTGTCCTGCCGGCGCCGCTGCCGCTGGCGTCCCGAGGTGGGATGCACGACGGCGGTGATCAACGCCGTCGTGCATCCCAGGACGATGACGGCGGCAGCCAGCGCCGGCCAGCCGAGGGACTGGAACACCAGTCCGCCCGCCCAGCCCAGGATGCTGGAACCGAGGTAGTACGCGAGGTTGTACAGCGACGCTGCCTGGGCCCGGCCGGTCTGGGCGATGGCTCCGGTCCAGCCTGCGCCGATGCTGTGAGCGGCGAAGAAGCCGCCGGTGAAAATGATGAGCCCGGCCAGTATCAGCGCCAGCACCTCGGTGAGGGTGAGGGCCAGGCCTGCCGCCATCACCGCGATGCCGGCCAGCAGCACCGTGCGCCGGCCGAAACGCTGCGTCAGGGCGCCGGCCCAGCGCGAGGTCACGGTCCCCGACAGGTAGGCCAGGAAGATGAGGCTGATGAGCGTGGCGGGGAGGCTGAACGGTTCGCCGGAGAGCCGGAACCCGAGGTAGTTGTATACGGCCACGAAGCCGCCCATCAGCAGGAAGGCCTGCACATAGAGTGCCAGCAGCCGCGGGTTGGCCAGATGGCCGGACAGGGTCCGGGCAGCACCGCGGAGGCCTATGCCGCGGGCCGGGCTGAAGCCGCGGGCCTTGGGGATGAGGACCAGGAAGAGCACGGCTGCCACGGTGGCCAGCACGGAGACGGCGAGCGCGGCGGCACGCCACCCCCACAGTTCCCCGGCCGGTCCGGCCACGAGCCTGCCGGCCAGCCCGCCCAGCGTGGTGCCCGCGACGTAGCTGCCCGCGGCCACCGCGGCGTGCGCCCGGTCGATCTCCTCGTTGAGGTAGGCGATCGCGATGGCCGGAATGCCGCCCAGTGCCATGCCCTCCAGCATCCGGAGGCCCAGCAGGACCGGGAAGGACGTGGCCAGCGGCACCAGCAGTCCCAGGGCCGTGGCCAGGCAGATTCCCCAGGTCATCGCTTTCACCCTCCCGATCCGGTCCGCGAGGAATGACCAGGGGATGACGGTGACGGCGAGGCCCACAGTGGCCAGCGAAATGGTCAGTGCGGCCTCCGCGGCGCTCACCCGAAGCTCGGCGGCCATGACGGGGAGCACCGCCTGGGTGGAATAGAGCTGCGCGAAAGTGGCCACGCCGGCGAACGCCAGGCCGGCCAGGATCCTGCCGTAGGCCTGTGATCCCTTTGGGTGGCCGTTCCACCCGGTAGCTGCCGGCGGCCGGGACTGGCTCGGCGCGATTCCGGGGGCGTGCTGGTGGGACGTTGGCATGCCTTCAGCGTAGATCTATGCTGACTTAGCATCCAATGCATGATTTATCGGTTATTCATGCTGAGGCGGATTGATTGACGGAGGAAGCCTTGGACATCGAGCACAGGCAGCTGGTGCAGCTGCTTCCGGTTCTGCCGCTGCTGGCGGAGCTGGGGCGCACACAGCACATCACCGAAACCGCAGAGCTGCTGGGCGTTCCGCAGTCGACGGTCAGCCGTGCGCTGGCGCGCGCGAGTGCCGTGGTGGGGACCGAGCTGCTGGTCAGGGACGGCAGGGGAGTGCGGCTGACCCCTGCCGCCACGACGCTGCTGCCCTATGTGGAGTCGGCGCTCGCTGAGTTCCGCGCCGGCCTGGACCTTGTCCGGCACGAGTCGGAGGTGGTGCGCGGCCGGATCGCTGTGACCTTCCAGCACACGTTCGGCGAGGCGACGCTGCCGCTGCTCATCAGCGCGTTCCGGAGCCGCCATCCCCAGACGGAGTTCGATCTCAGCCAGGGTTCGCGCGACAGCTGCCTGGCGGAACTCTCCTCCGGGGCTGCCGACCTCGCCCTGACCGCACCCGTGGCACCCGCCAGCCGGTCCACCGGCTCCGCCGCGCTGTACCGGGAGCCGCTGCGGCTCGTGGTCCATCACCGTCACCCGCTGGCGGACCGGAAGTCGGTGGGCATGGCCGAGATCCGGAAAGACCCGTTCGTTGCGCTCGGATCAGGCTACGGGCTGCGCTCGCTGACCGATGCCCTGTTCCGGGAGGCCGGCTTCAGGCCGCGGATCGCCTTTGAAAGCCAGGATTCCCACACCGCCCGCGGCCTGGTGTCCGCCGGGCTGGGCGTCAGCATCCTTCCGCCCGAGGGCGGCAGCGGCCCGGGACGCGGCGTCACGGCGGACACCGGCGACCTGGGCTGGGTCGAAATTCCGCTGGAATCGGAGCTGGCGTACCGCGAGATCGGGATGGCCTGGCGTGAGCGCCGCAGCATGCGGGAGGGCGAACCGGACGCCGTGCGCCTCTTCCGCGAGCTAGTGCTGGAGGAGGGGCCGGGCCTGCTGGCAGGGCTGGTCCGGGCCCGCTCGGGCGCCTGACCGGCCCCTTCCACCGGGGCCTTGGCACCCGGGCCCGTTGGCACCCGGGCCCTAGCCGTCCAGGAGCGCGCCCACCGCGTCCGCCACGGGTCCGGTCCTGGCCGAGCGCCAGCCCCTGCCCGCCCACAGGTTCAGCCGCTCCCGGTCACCGGCGGCGGCCGCGGCCGCGCGGATGGGCGCTGTCAGGTGGTGGATGGCAGGGTAGCCTTCGGGGGCGTCCCCGTGGTCGCGGACGAAGTCATTGACGAGGGCGCGGGCGTAGCGCCCGGTGAAGGCCCTGGTGGGTGTTGTTTCGGTGAAACGCTCATCGCCGAGGGCGTCCTTGTGCAGCTGACGCGCGCCGCTTTCGTCGGTCCGCAGCAGTGCCGTCCCCACCTGGGCGGCCACCGCCCCGGCCGCGATCACCGACCTGACGGCGGCGGCGTCGGACACCGCGCCGGCTGCGATCAGGGGAAGGCCGACGGCGGCCGCCACCTCCCGGATCAGCTCGGCCGTCGACGGCGGCATGGCGCCCGGTTGCGCCGTGGGCAGGAAGGCGCCGGAGTGCGCTCCGGCGCTGCTGTGCTGAACGACGAGCCCGTCGAAGCCGCGGCCGGCTGCCAGCTCGGCCTCGGCGCGGCTGGTGACCGTGGCGAGGACGGTGGACCCCGCCTTCCGGAGCGCCTCGACAACAGCGGAATCGGGCAGCCCGAACGCGAAGCTGACGAGTTCCACGGGGTGCTCCAGCAGGACGTCGATCTTGGCCTGCCAGGCATCGTCGTCGTCAAGCACCAGGGGCGGAACGGTCACGCCGTAGCGCGCGGCGTCCTGGCCGAGGCTGCTCCGGTACGCCTCCAGCATGGCCACGGCGTCAGGGGCGGGGTTGAGCTGTGCCTGGTCGGGCACAAAAACGTTGACGCCGAACCGGACGCCGGCGTCCCGGCAGGCGCGGATCTCCGTGCTGACCGCGTCGGCACTCTTGTAGCCCGCGGCGAGAAAGCCCAGTCCTCCGGCGCGGTGGACGGCCGACACGAAGCCCGGCGTGGACGTCCCTCCGGCCATCGGCGCTGCAATGATGCGGGTATCGATCTCTGCGTGGGGCATGGCCGGCTCCTTGGGGCTAATCAGTAATCTGTTCAGGTGACTAACTCTGACAACCTATCCGGTGCGGCCCCTGCTTCGTCCAATGCAACTTTGTCCAACGCGGCCCCGTTGAACGCTGGCCCGTCCGGTGCTGTTTCGTCCGGCGCAGGCGGTTCCGGTGCCACCCAGCCCGACGGCGTCGTGATCGGTCTCGACATCGGCGGCACCAAGACGCGGGGCGTCAGGTTCGAGCACGGGGAACCGGTGGCCGACGAAAGCGTGGGAAGCGCCAACGTCCAGAACGTCAGCCGCGCCGAAGCCGCTGCGCATCTCGCGGAGCTTTTCGCCAAAATCGGCAGCGGACCGGTGGCACAGGTCTACGCCGGGGCCGGCGGCATTGACACCGAGGAGGACGCGGCCGCCCTGGCCGCCCTCATCGAGCCGCACGCCCCGGAGGCCCGGATCACCGTGGTCCACGACTCCCGGCTCCTGCTTGCGGCGGGCGGCGCCAGCACCGGCGTCGCAGTCATCGCGGGCACTGGCTCGGCAGCCTGGGGCACGAACGGGCGCGGCAGCGAGGCGCGGGCCGGCGGCTGGGGCTACCTCCTGGGCGACGAAGGCAGCGGTTACTGGCTGGGCCGGGAGGCAGTGCGGCACAGCCTCCGGCGCATGAACCAAGGACAGGAACCGGACGAGCTGACCCGCGCGCTGCTGGATTCCTGCAACACGGATGACCCAAACAAGCTGATCGCGCTCTTCCACTCCCCGGACACCGGCCGCCGGTTCTGGGCCCAGCAGGCCCGGCTCGTGGTGGAGGCGGCCGACGCCGGCCACAGCGTGAGCCGCGACCTGATTGACCAGGCGGGCAAGGACCTGGCCGGCATGGCCGCCCAGGTTCTCCGGCAGCTGGGGCTGGACGGGCCGGTCATTCTGGGCAGCGGCCTGGGCATGAACGTTGTCCGGCTCCAGGAATCGTTCCGGAAGCACCTGGCTGCTGCAGGGGTCAGCGACGTGCGGATCCTGGACCAGGACCCCGTCTTCGGTGTTCCGCTGCTGGTCCGCGAGCAGGCCTGAGGAACTTCAGGACCGGGTCCGCGGCCTGAGCTTCACGCCGGGCAAGGGCGGCGCGGGGATCCTGCCCGCCTCGCGGCCCGCATCCGGACCGTGGCCGCGGACCAGCCCGAACCTAGCGGCTTCGGCGGCCGCGTCGGGCAGTTCGGCCTGGGCCTCCCAGTCGGCCCGCGCCTGGGCCACCTCCTCGTGCGTCCTGCCCACGAAGTTCCACCACATCAGGAGCTCCTCCTGGAGGGGCTCGCCGCCGATCAGCACGAACCGGGTCTCCGGCAGGGCGTCCACCGCCAGGACCTCCCGCCCGGCCCCGAGGTAGCCCAGCGGCCCCGGGCCGACCTCCTGCCCGTCCACCGTCAGGCCGCCGTCGAGCACCAGGACGGCGTGCTCGAACGCCGGGTCAAGCGGGAAGGCGGCAGCGCCGCCGCAGCTGACGTCGGCCCCGACGATGGGCGTGTACATCGTGGCCGGCGAGGAAGCGCCGGCGAAGGTCCCCACCATCACCGTGGCCGTGAAGCCCGGCCCGGAAACCGTGGGCAGGTCGCGGTGCTGCTCGAAGGCAGGAGGCCTGTTCCGCTCGCCGTCCGGCAACGCGACCCACAGCTGCAGCCCGCGCTGCAGCGGAAGCCCGGCACCGCCGTCGTGCGTGCCGCCCCCGTCCGCGCCGCCGGCATCGGAGGCGGGCAGCACGGCAAACTCGGAGTGTGAGACGCCGTGGCCCGCGGTCATGATGTTCAGCTCACCCGGGCGGACAATGACGTCGCTGCCCACGCTGTCCCGGTGCCTGATCTGGCCGGCGAGGGGCCACGTCACGGTCTGCAGGCCGGTATGCGGGTGCGGCAGCACGGACATTGCCGTCCGGTCGGGGCCGAAGCTGTCCAGGAAGCACCAGGCTCCCACGGTGGGCAGGCTGCGCTGGGGCAGGGTGCGGAGCACCGACATGGCACGGACGCCGCCCAGCGGCACCTCACGCGCCGGCCACAGCTGCAGGCACGGTCCGCCACCCGTCCCACTGTCGGGACCGGCGGGCGGGCAGGTTTCCTCCTGCGGGAGGAGCTCCAGATTAGTCACAGTCCCACTTTAGGTCGGCCGCCGGCATGCGGATAGCGCGGGGCTACGCTGGAGCCATGAGCGTTCTCTTCGATACCCGCCCCGCCGCCTACGCGGTGATCATCCGTGACAGCGCCATTCTCCTGGCGTACTGGAAGCAGGACGGCAAGGAAGGCTGGACGCTGCCCGGCGGCGGGCTGGACCTGGCCGAGCACCCGGTGGACGGCTGCATCCGCGAGGTCTTCGAGGAGACGGGCTACCACGCCGAAATCGGACGCATGCTGGGGATCGACGTCGGGCACTGGCCGGCGGGCTCGCGGCTGGACGGGGAGGAACGCGACTTCCAGGCGCTCCGGCTGGTCTATGAGGCCCGGGTGACGGGCGGGGAACTCACCCACGAAGAGAACGGCACCACCACGCACGCCGCGTGGATACCGCTGACTGACATCGGCTCGCTCAACAGGGTCTCGCTGGTGGACGCCGCGCTGCGGCTGTTCCGGGAGCGGCCGGTCAACGGCAAGCTGGATTCAATTCCAGAGTAAATTCCCTACCCAGCCTGCGCCCGGCTGGCTATTCTGGGGGAGTCCCCGGACATTTTGTCCGGCGGCGGCCAGTCTGGCATTTGAACTTCGTGCGGGGGAGGTGGACCTGATGATTGCAGAATTCGTGCGCGCTCCGCGCCTTGTCGAAAACACCTTCATTACTCCTGCCCCTGCTGCTGCCCACTCGTAGCCGGTCCAGCACACCCGGTGCACAGCGCACTGACTGGACGGCCGGCGGCGCTTCGGGGCCAACCCGAGGTTCACAGTGAAAAACTCTTCCGGCATTCGTGCCAACCAGCTTCAAATCCCTTCAGCAAATATTGACCCGATGTCAGGCCCACTTCTCGGTCCTGTCAAATACGGGTTCACGGCGGCAGCGGCGCGGCACTTCGCCGCCCATGCCGCCGACGGCGGCGAGGCGGCCGCCCGTGTGGTCCGGGTGGACCGCAACCGGATTGTCGCGGCCACGGCCGACGGACTGGTGCACCTGCCGTACCCGGCCGGTGCCGTGCCCGCCACCGGCGACTGGATCTGGCTCGGCCGCAACCGGGCGGCGGAACCGGCCGTCGTCGGAATTCTTCCGCGCACGTCCGAGCTGAGCCGCAAGCGCGCCTTCGATCCGTCCACGGAGGCGCAGGTCCTGGCCGCGAACATCGACATGGTGGGCGTGGTTGTTCCCGTGGACCGTCCGCTGAGCCACAACCGGCTCGAACGGACACTCGTGGCCGTCTGGGATTCCGGCGCGACTCCGCTGGTGATCATCACGAAGGCCGACCTGGCGGACATCGCCGATGACGTCGTCGGGAAGGTGATCCTGCAGGCAGCCGGCGTGGACGTGGTGACCACCTCTGCCGAGCAGGGGGACGGCATCGACGAACTGCTCTCCAGGGTGCAGCCGGGCTGGACGCTGGCCCTGCTCGGGCCCTCGGGCGCCGGCAAGTCCACGCTCATCAATGCGCTCGCGGGCCACCATGTCCAGTCGACGGGTGACGTGCGGGCCACCGATGGCAGGGGCCGGCACACCACGACGTCGCGGGAACTGGTGCCGCTGCCCAATGGCGCCGTGCTGATGGACACCCCCGGTGTCCGCGGCTTCGGGCTGTTCGACGCCGACGACGGGATGGAGGAGATGTTCGGCGACCTGCAGGTGCTCTTCGGGCAGTGCCGCTTCTCCGACTGCGCCCATGACAGGGAGCCCGGGTGCGCGGTCCGGGATGCCCTCGACGACGGGTCCCTCGAGGAGCGGCGGTGGGCCAGCTACCTCAAGCTGCAGCGGGAGCTCGCCGCCCTGGAGCGGCGGCATGACGCGGCGGCGCGAAGGGCGTACCAGCGGGAATGGCACCAGAAGGTGGTGGTGGCCGGCCGGAGCCAGCGTGCCGCCGAGCGCTTCCGGCATTCCTGAGGCTGGAGTTTTTGTCCAGATAATGGCTCCAAAAGCCCCCGCAGCGGCCATTATCTGGACAAAAACTCCTTCACCCATCCGGGCGGGGGAAGGCACCGAATCAATGGTGTTTGTCTCCGAATGATTACGGTATCCGCGCCTGCCGGGGTTTTGCTTCGGGCACTGGTTACGCTGTGTCAAGACGTGCTTTACAGCCAAAAAACAGCGTGCTTATGATCAATTTGCTTTACCGTCCGATGTTGCCGCCCAACAGTTAGGTAAGCCGGGTATGGCCGAAGCCATGATTGAGTTCCAGAGCGTCACCAAGCAGTACCAGAGCGGGCAACCGGCGGTGGACCAGCTAAGCATGTCCATTGACCGCGGCTCCATCACGGTGTTCGTGGGACCATCAGGCTGCGGCAAGACCACCTCCCTGCGCATGATCAACCGGATGGTGGAGCCCACCTCCGGCACCATCACCGTGGGCGGACGGGACGTCAGCTCGGTGCCGGCAGCCGAGCTCCGCCGCTCCATGGGCTACGTGATGCAGTCGTCGGGGCTGATGCCGCACCGCTCCGTCGTGGACAACATCGCCACCGTGCCCCGGCTGAACGGCGTGCCGAAGGGGGACGCCCGCAAGCGGGCGGAAGAACTGCTCGACGTCGTGGGGCTGGCTCCGTCACTGGGCAAGCGGTACCCGTCGCAGCTTTCGGGCGGCCAGCAGCAGCGCGTCGGCGTGGCCCGGGCGCTCGCCGCCGATCCGCCGGTGCTGCTGATGGACGAGCCGTTTAGCGCCGTTGACCCCGTGGTCCGCGACGAACTGCAGCAGGAGCTCCTGCGCCTCCAGCGCGACCTGGCCAAGACCATCGTCTTCGTCACCCACGACATCGACGAGGCCACTGTGCTGGGGGACAAGGTGGCGGTTTTCGCCGTCGGCGGCAGGCTGGCGCAGTACGCCACGCCGGAGGAGATCCTCCGGGCACCGGCCAACGAGTTCGTGGCTTCGTTCGTGGGCCGGGACCGCGGATTCCGGCACCTGGCGTTCACCACGGCCGACGGCGTCGCGGTCCATCCCGTTGGCACGGTCACCAGGGGCGGGGACGCCGGGGCGAACGCCGAGGACTGGCGCCTCGTGGTGGACGACCAGCAGCGCCCGCTGGGCTGGGAAGGCCCCGGCCTGGACTCCCAGCTCGTCCCCGGCGGCTCGCTGTTCCGGCCGGGCGATACCCTCCGGCGCGCCCTGGACGCCGCGCTGTCCTCGCCCTCGGGGCTTGGTGTGGCGGTCGACGGCGACGGCAAGGTGGCCGGCGTCGTCAAGGGCGCGGAGGTGCTTTCCGTCATCGAGTCCGCGCGCCGGACCCGGCAGGGCGCGCTCTGATGGAGTGGTTCCTGGCGAACAGCCCCATGGTTTTCGAGCGGGCCGGCCAGCACCTGGTCCTGGCCCTGGTTCCGATGGTCCTGGGTTTGCTGATCTCCATCCCCCTGGCACAGTTGTCGCGGCGGCACAGCGCACTCCGGCAGCTCGTTGCCACCGTGAGCTCCCTGCTGTACACCATCCCGTCGCTGGCGCTGTTCATCATCCTGCCCCCGCTGCTGGGAACCCGGATCCTTGACCCGCTGAACGTCATCGTCGCCCTGACCATCTACGCCGTGGCACTGCTGGTGCGGGCGGCCATGGACGCCTTCGATTCCGTGGATGACGACCTCCGGCAGGCGGCCGTGGCCATGGGCTACAAACCGGCCGCCCGGTTCCTGCAGATCGACCTGCCGCTGTCCCTGCCCGTGATGTTCGCCGGCCTCCGCGTGGTGTCGGTGAGCAACATTTCGCTGGTGAGCGTCGCCGCCCTGCTGGGTGTCGGCAACCTGGGGATGCTGTTCACGGACGGCCTGCAGCGGAACTTCGTCACCGAGGTGGTGGTGGGGATTGTTGCCATCCTGCTCCTGGCGGTGGTGATGGACGCGCTGCTGGTGATCCTGGAACGGGTTCTCACTCCCTGGACCAGGGCCGGCTCTGTAAAGACCGACGCGCATGCCAAGTCCGGCGCCGAATTCATCGCCGACGCCAAGGTGCACGCGGGGGCGGGCTCATGAACATCTTCACCGAAACCTTCGCCTGGCTCGCCGACCCGACGCACTGGTCCGGCCCGGGCGGGATACCCACCCGCCTGTTCGAACACCTGCAGTACAGCTTCCTGGTCCTTGTCATCGCCGCCGCCATCGCGGTCCCGGTCGGGCTCTACATCGGCCACACGGGCAGGGGCCGCGTGGTGGCCGTGGCCGTGGCCGGTGCCCTCCGCGCGCTGCCCACGCTCGGGCTCCTGGTGCTGTTCGCCCTCGTCGCCGGAAGCGGCCTCATGCCGCCGGTGTGGGCGCTGGTCATCCTCACGGTGCCGCCGCTGCTGGCCGGCACGTATGCCGGCATTTCCAGCGTGGACTCCAACGTGGTGGACGCCGCCCGGGCCATGGGCATGAAGGAGCTGCAGGTCCTGTTCGGCGTGGAGGTTCCCAACGGGCTCCTGGTGATGTTCGGCGGCATCCGCACCGCCGTGCTGCAGGTGATCGCCACGGTGTCGGTGGTGGCCTACCTTCCGCTCGGCGGCCTGGGGCGCTACCTGTTCGACGGGCTGGTGCTGCAGGACTTCCCGCGGATGCTGGCGGGTTCGCTGCTCATCGCGGCGCTGGCGATCGTCGTCGACCTCGTCCTGGCGGCCGTGCAGCGGCTGGTGGTTTCACCGGGACTTTCCGCACGTTCCAAGGGCGGCCGCAAGGCCGCCACCGATCTCTCGGCTGCCGCGCCCGCGGCGGCCGCTGTTCAAGGAGGCACCGCATGAAGTACCCCGTCCGCACGACTCTTACCCGCCGTGGCCTGGGCGGCCTCGCCGCCGGTGTCGGCGTCGCCCTTGCCCTGTCCGCCTGCAGCAGCGGCAATCCGCTGTCTTCCCCCTCAACGAGTGCAGCCGGCGGTGCCACCTCCGGCGGTTCCCTCGTGGTCGGCTCCGCGGATTTCCCGGAAAGCCAGATCATTGCCGAGATCTACGCCGGCGCGTTGAATGCGGCCGGCGTCACGGCCACCACCAAGCCGAACATCGGCTCCCGTGAGATCTACTTCAAGGCCGTCCAGGACGGTTCGGTGGACGTCGTTCCCGACTACTCCGGCAACCTCCTGTCGCACGTGGACGCGCAGGCTGCCGAGGTCACCCCGGAGGACATCGTCAAGGCACTGCCGGGCAAGCTGCCGCAGGGCCTCGCCGTGCTGGACGCGTCCAAGGCTGAGGACAAGGACGCCATGGTGGTCACCAAGGCCACCGCGGAAAAGTACCAACTGAAGTCGATCGAGGACCTGGCCAAGGTCTGCAAGGACCTGACGATGGCGGCGCCCGCAACGTTTGAAACCCGGTCCTACGGGTTCCCGGGGCTCAAGAAGAACTACAACTGCGAGCTCAAGGCGCTCAAGCCCTTCAGCGACGGCGGCGGCAACCTCACGCTGCAGGCGCTCCTGAGCGACGAGGTCCAGGTGGCCGACATCTTCACCACCACGCCGTCCATCGCGGACAACGACCTGGTGGTGCTGGAGGACCCGAAGAACAACTTCAAGGCCCAGCAGGTGCTCCCGCTGTACAACACGGCCAAGGTGACGGACAAGGCCAAGGAGGCACTCAACAACGTCTCCAAGACCCTCACCACGGACGACCTGATCAACCTCAACCGGGCAGTGAGCGGAAGCCAGAAGCAGAACGCCAAGGACGCGGCCGCCGCCTGGCTCAAGGACAAGGGCATCGTCAAGTAGGCCCGTGCCTTAGCAGGTGAGTACGACGGCGGCTGCCGGTTCCGCGCGAACCGGCAGCCACCGCCGTCGTTAAGCGGGTAACGGGCCCGGCGGATAACAGGGGGCAGGCACCGACCGAAGCCGGCCCGCGTGTGAGGCACGTCTCCCCGGAAGTACATCCCGCTTGTGGCATATTTGATGAATGGCAGAATTCAAGCAGTCCACCAAGCTTCATAATGTCCTTTACGACATCCGTGGACCGATTCTTCAGGCCGCCCAGCAGATGGAGGCAGAGGGTCACCGCATCCTCAAACTGAACATCGGCAACCCCGCACCCTTCGGTTTTGAAGCGCCGGACGCGATCTTGGTGGACATGATCCGCCACCTGCCCAACGCCCAGGGGTACAGCGATTCCCGCGGCATCTTCTCGGCCCGCACCGCCGTCTCGCAGTACTACCAGACCCGCGGCATCCAGAGCATCCACGTGGACGACATCTACCTGGGCAATGGCGTCAGCGAGCTCATCACGATGTCGCTGATGGCCCTGCTCGAAGAGGGCGACGAGATCCTCATCCCCACGCCGGACTACCCGCTGTGGACCGCCTCGGTGGCGCTTGCAGGCGGACGCCCGGTGCACTACCTCTGCGACGAGGAGTCCGGCTGGCAGCCCGACCTGGAGGACCTCGAGGCCAAGATCACGCCCCGCACCAAGGGGATCGTGGTCATCAACCCGAACAACCCTACGGGCGCCGTTTACCCGGAAAGCACGCTGCGCAAGATTGTTGCCCTGGCCGAAAAGCACGGGCTGGTGATCTTCGCCGACGAGATCTACGAGAAGATCCTCTATGAGGACGCCGTACACGTGAACATGGCAGGGCTCACCGGCGACGACGTGCTGTGCCTGACCTTCAGCGGCCTGTCCAAGGCCTACCGGGTCTGCGGCTACCGGGCGGGATGGATGGCCATCTCCGGGCCCAAGAAGGAGGCCGCGGACTACCTCGAAGGCATCAACCTGCTGGCCAACATGCGGCTCTGCGCCAACGTCCCGGCCCAGCACGCCATCCAGACTGCCCTGGGCGGATACCAGAGCATCAACGACCTCATCCTGCCCGGCGGCCGGCTGCTGGAGCAGCGCAACAAGGCCTACGACATGCTCAACGCCATTCCCGGCGTCAGCACCCAGCAGGCGCGGGGGGCCCTCTACCTGTTCCCCAGGCTGGACCCTGAGGTCTACAACATCCGGGACGACGAAAAATTTGTCCTGGACCTGCTCAAGGAACAGAAGATCCTGGTCTCCCACGGCCGGGCGTTCAACTGGGTCCGGCCCGACCACTTCCGGATGGTGACGCTGCCCAACGTCAAGGACATCGAGGAAGCAATTGGCCGGATGGGAGACTTCCTCAGCAGGTATCAGGGGAACTAGCCTTTACCCACAGACAACCGTGGAAAGAGGACCCGATGGCCGGCGTTGTGGAATTCACGAAGCTCCCTTCCGAAACTTTGAAAGTCGAGAAGGGATTCCAACTGGCCGACGTTGACCCTGACGCCACGGTGGGTTACCCGGGGAACAAGGCCGACGGCGAGCTGCTCCTTGAGGAACTGGACGCAAAGCTCGCGCAGCTTCAGGAGCAGCTGTTTGCCGAGTCCAAGTTCGGCGGCACCAAGCGCGTGCTGCTGATCCTGCAGGGCATGGACACCGCCGGCAAGGGCGGCATCGTGAAGCACGTGCTGGGTGCCATGGATCCGCAGGGCGTCCAGTTCAAGTCCTTCAAGGCCCCCACGCCGGAGGAAAAGGCCTACGACTTTCTGTGGCGCATCGAACGGGAAGTCCCGGCCGCCGGCATGCTTGGGGTTTTCGACAGGTCCCACTACGAGGACGTCCTCATCCACCGGGTTCACCGCTGGGCTGACCCCAAGGAGCTTGAACGCCGTTACCGGGCGATCAACGAGTTCGAGGCCAGGCAGGCGGCGGTTGGCACCAAGGTGGTCAAGGTCATGCTGCACATCAGCAATGATGAGCAGAAGAAGCGGCTGCTCGCCCGGCTGGACAATCCTGCCAAGCACTGGAAGTACAACACCGAGGACCTAAAGCAGCGCGCGTTCTGGGACGACTACATGGCCGCCTACCAGGCTGCGTTCGATGAAACCAACACTGACCATGCACCCTGGTACGTCGTGCCTGCCAGCAAGAAATGGTACGCGCGCATCGCGGTGCAGCAGCTGCTGCTGGAGGGGCTCGGCGAACTCGAACTGGAGTGGCCCAAGGCCGAGTTCGACGTGGAGGCCGAGCGGCGGCTCGTCGAACGGTCCTGAACCGGCCCTCTCCCGCTATCCTCCCCCGGCGGGCTGTCCGCTGGCGCTCAGCCGTCCTTGCGGGCAGCCGCAAGCCGCTTCCGCGCGCCCTCCAGCCACTCCTCGCAGCGCCGGGCCAGCGCTTCGCCGCGCTCCCACAGCGCCAGCGAATCCTCAAGGCTGGTGCCGCCGGCCTCGAGCTTGGAGACCACGGCCACCAGCTGTTCCCGTGCTTCCTCATAGCTGAGGGCATCGATGTCCGGAGGAAGCGCGGGGCCCGGCTGGGCTGCGCTGGTTGGCTGGTCTGGGTTGCCTGGCTCTGAGCTGCCTGGCTCTGTGCTGATGTTCGGATCTGTCATGTTTCCTGGCCTGTCGTGTCGGTGGTGATGGCGTCGGGTGCTGGCGCTTCGGCGGCGCCGGCGTCGTTTTGGAGGCGGGTTCGTTGTGGAGGCGGGTTATGGTGCGCCAGTGGATTCCGCGCCGAACCGCCCGCCGGCCACCCGCACCGAGAGGGGGGTCCCCGCGGGGGCCTGGGACGGCTGGCGGACAACTGCGCCGCCGGACCCGGAAAGCTGCACCACGGCGTAACCGCGGTCCAGGGTCTGCTGCGGTGACAGGGCACGGACCTGCGCCTGGAGGTGGACCAGCTGGTCCGAAGCCCTGGTGACGGCGGCGCTGATGGCCGCCGTGGACCGGCGGGCGAGCCGTTCCACATCGTCTTCGCGCGCCGTGATCATGCTCTCCGGAGCCGCCAGGACCGGACGGGACCTGATGGCCGCCAGGCGGTCCGTTTCGCGGGCCACCAGCATTGTCACGGAACGGCGCAGCTGGGCCTCAGCCTGCCGGACCCGGGCAAGTTCCTCCGAAACTTCCGGCACGATCCGCTTGGCCGCATCCGTGGGCGTGGAGGCCCGGAGATCGGCGACGTCGTCCAGGATGGGACGGTCCGCCTCGTGCCCGATCGCGCTGACCACCGGAGTCACCGCGGCCGCCACGGCGCGGATCAGTTCCTCGCTGCTGAACGGCAACAGGTCCTCCAGTGCGCCGCCGCCACGGGCGATGACGATGACATCGACCTCGGGAATGGCGTCGAGGTCACGCAGCGCCCTGACCATCTGGGACACGGCCGTGTTGCCCTGCACCGCGACCTCGCGGATCTCGAACTCGACGGCCGGCCAGCGCAGGGCAGCGTTGCGCAGCACGTCCTTCTTGGCATCGGAATCGCGCCCGGTGATGAGCCCGATCCGGTGGGGGAGCAGCGGCAGGCGCTTCTTCCGCGACTCGGCAAACAGGCCTTCCCCGGCGAGGGCATGGCGCAGCCGTTCTATCCGGGCGAGGAGATCGCCCAACCCGACCGGGCGGATGTCCTTTACGGACATGTTCAGGCGCCCGGTCTTCAGCCAGAATTCAGCCTTGAGCAGGGCCACCACCCGGCTGCCGCGCTCAAGCGGCGTCTCCTGCCGGTCGAGCAACTTGGACCAGATGGAGGCCGGCAGGGAGATCTCGGCATCAACATCCCGGAGCGTGAGGAACGCACTGCCGCCGCGCCTGTTCAGTTCGATGACCTGGCCCTCAACCCAGGCGGCCGGTGCCCGCTCGATGTGGGTCTTGAGCTTCTGCGACAGCAGCTGCAGCGGCCAAGGGTTGTCCGGGCTGGTCTCGGCGGCGGTGGCCGGCACCGTGCTGGGGCCGGCTGCAGGGGCCGTGCCGGGGACGGGGACAGTGGCGTTTTCAGCCATGTGCAGCCCCGGTGGCGGCGAATGCCAGTTGCATGGTCGCGGTCCTTTGCCTGTGGGTCGGTTAATCAACTCTATCCATAGCTGTATCACCGGGCTCCGACATTGTTGCCAACCCGACATTGCTGATGACCCCACCTTTTCGATGGCCCGACATTTTTGATCGCAGGACAGCGCGCCTAGGATGGCAGTGTCTTCCCGACCAGCCAGGCACCTGGCCAGCCAGGCACCCGACAAGCCGAGAAACCCGACCAGCTAGGAATCCCTTGCGCTCATTTCTTGCGGCCTTGGCCGTCATCCTTGGTCTTCTCCTCTCCGCCGCCGCCGTTCCGGCCATCTGGGTGGACCGCAACATTGTGCAGGAGGACGGCTTCGTTGCCCTGGCGGCGCCACTGGGCAAGAATCCGGAGTTCCAAAAACGCCTGGCGACCGCCGCCGTCAACAGCATTGACACCGGCGGCGCCGTCCCGCCGCAGGTGGCCGCGCTGGTCCGGCCGGTGCTGGAAAAGGCGGCGACCTCACTCACCGGACTGCCTGAGTACCCGGCTGCCTGGGAACAGACACTGCGAAAGAGCCACCGCCTCAACTTCGCCGATCCGGGGTCCCTGCCGGCAGAAGCGGACTCGGGCACCTCGCTGACCCTGGATGTGGCCCCGCTCGTAGGCCTCGCCGCCAAGCAGATTTCCAGCCAGGTGGGTGTTCAGCTTCAGGCTCCGGGCCAAACCCTGGTGAACATCGGCCAGGCGAGCCAGCGCCAACAGATCGAACGGGTTTCCGCCTACGCTCCGCTGGGATACAGCCTGGCCGTCGGTGCCGGGGTGGCATTCCTCCTGGCGCTCGTGACCGCCCGCCGGCGGTGGAAAGTCCTGGCCGGCATCGGCCTGGGTGCGCTGGCGCTTTCCGGAGTGTGGACGCTGGCATCCCGCTGGGCCGCCGACGCCGTCGTGGGCACCGCGAGCGGAAATGAAATGGCAGACCTGTTCAAGCGGGAGTTCGTGGCGGCTTCCGCTGCCGGGTTTGCGTCCTGGACGCTGGCGGCGGCGATCGCCGGTGCGGCCCTGATCGCGGCCGGCTTGCTGCTCAGGGTGGTCGGCGGTCCTGCCCGCAGGCGTTGATCCGCTGGCCGCCGGTGCCCCCGCTTATGGCCTGCCGCCCAGCCGGTAGCATGGAGCAATGACTTCCTCTGCAGTTTCCCTTTCGATGCCAACTGTCCCGCGCCGGCGGCGTTCGCCGGAGGAAGTGCTCGCGGCGGCACCGGTCCCGGGCCCCAAGAGGGTCCTGCTGGCAGCCCCGCGCGGATACTGTGCAGGCGTGGACCGCGCGGTCATCGCCGTCGAAAAGGCACTGCAGCACTACGGACCGCCCGTCTATGTCCGGAAGCAGATCGTCCACAACGTGCACGTCGTCAGCTCCCTTGAGGAGCAGGGCGCCATCTTCGTGGACGAAACGGACGAGGTGCCCGAAGGTGCCCTGGTGATCTTCTCGGCCCACGGCGTGTCCCCGGCCGTGGTCCAGTCCGCGGAGGACCGCGGGCTGCGCACCATCGATGCGACCTGCCCCCTCGTGACCAAAGTCCACAAGGAAGCCGTCCGGTTCGCCAAGGACGACTTCGACATCCTCCTGATCGGCCACGACGGCCACGAGGAGGTTGAGGGAACGTCCGGTGAGGCTCCCGACCACATCCAGATCATCAACGGCCCGCACGAGGTGGACAAGGTGACGGTCCGGGACCCCGAAAAGGTCATCTGGCTTTCCCAGACCACGCTCAGCGTGGACGAGACCATGGAAACCGTCCGGCTGCTCAAGGAACGGTTCCCCACGCTGCAGGATCCGCCCAGCGACGACATCTGCTACGCCACGACCAACCGGCAGGTGGCCATCAAGAAGATCGCGCCCCAGGCGGACCTCGTGATCGTGGTGGGTTCGGCCAACTCCTCCAACTCGGTCCGCCTCGTGGAGGTGGCGCTCGAGTACGGCGCCAAGTCGTCGTACCGGGTTGACTTCGCCAACGAGGTGGACGAGTCCTGGTTCGAGGGCGTTGCCACCGTTGGCGTGACCTCGGGCGCGTCCGTTCCGGAGGTCCTGGTCAAGGACGTGCTCCGCCTCCTGGCCGATTACGGGTACGACGGCGTCGAGGAGATTGTGACCGCGGAGGAGGACCTGCTCTTCTCCCTGCCCAAGGAGCTCCGCGCCACGCTCAAGGAAGCCGGGGACGTGTCCCGCGCCCTCGGCGGACGCCGCTCGCGCTAGCAGGAGCACGCGAGCCGGCGTCCGCCGGCTGTTTGCTTAGGCGGCGTCCTCTTCGCCCACAGGTGCCAGCGTCCCGTTCGTTTCCAGTTCCGGGGCGGCGAGGGACCGCGGCGTGACCTGTACGGCCGGAGGCGTGGCCAGTCCGCTGGTGTCCAGGGCATTCAGTTTCCGCGCGGTGGGAAGGACGCGGGCCTCGAGCGTGCCCACCATCGCGTTGTAGCGGTCCACCGAGCTTTTCAGCGAGGACCCCAGCTTGCCCACGTTGTCCCCGAGCGTGCCCATCCGTTCGTACAGCTGCCGGGCCAGTTCGAAGAGCTCGCGTGCACTGTCCGTGAGAACGTCCTGTCGCCACGTGAACGCCACGGACTTGAGCACCGCGAGCAGCGTGCCGGGGGAGGCCAGCACCACATTCTTGGACAGTGCGTGATCAAGGAGCGCCGGGTCGGCGGAGAGCGCGGCGGCGAGGATGGACTCTGCCGGGACAAAACAGATCACCAGTTCCGGCGAATTTCCGGAAATGTCCCAGTACTTCTTGGTGCTGAGGGCGTCCACATGGGTCTTCAGGGCCTTGGCGTGCGCCGCCAGGAGGTTTTGCCGCGCTGCCTGGCTGAGGCCGGGCTTGTCGCTGCCCGCCTGTCCCAGCTCCTGTGCCTCGAGGTAGGCGGAGAGGGGGACCTTGGCGTCGACAACGAGCTGTTTGTCGCCCGGCAGCTGGACCACAAGGTCCGGACGGACGGCCGCCTCGGCGCCTGATGTGCCGTGGTGCTGTTCATGGAAGTCGACGTGCCGCATCATGCCGGCCGCCTCCACAACGCGGCGCAGCTGTACTTCGCCCCACTGGCCGCGGGCGCTGTTTGACCGGAGCGCAGACTCCAGCGCATGCGTGGACCGCATCAGCTGCTCGTCCGTGAGGCGGGCCTCCTGCAGCTGCTGCGCCAGCTGGCCGTACTGCTCGAGCCGGTCCCGTTCCAGCAGGGATACCTGCTGCTGGACCGCCGTCAGTTTTTCAGCCACCGGTGCCAGTGCACGCAGGACGCTGGAATCCTGATCGCGGGACATGCCCAGGTCCCGGTTCTGGGCGGACAGGAGCTTCCGCTCCGCATCGGCGGCAGCAAACTGGGCGCTGACCTCCGAAAGCCGCGCCGAAACGCCGTCGAAATCCGCCTCCAGGGCGGTGCTCCGGCGGCGCAACACGACATACACGGCGC
This sequence comes from Arthrobacter globiformis, assembly GCF_046536215.2. Taxonomy (GTDB): domain Bacteria; phylum Actinomycetota; class Actinomycetes; order Actinomycetales; family Micrococcaceae; genus Arthrobacter; species Arthrobacter globiformis_E. The sequence goes on from NZ_CM143421.1 coordinate 4,654,641, forward strand.
CCGCGCCGGACACGGCGCCCAGCAACAGCATTAAAAGGGCCAGAATGACTGCAAAAGGTTCCATGCCTTCACTGTGGCACGGGGCTCTGACATTTCTTGGAAGGGCAACACCCGCCGCACGGAACGCCGGGGCCGAACAGGTAGAATCAATGTCCGTGGCTCTTACTATTGGCATCGTCGGACTGCCCAACGTCGGCAAATCAACACTTTTCAACGCACTGACCCGCAATCAGGTCCTGGCCGCGAACTATCCGTTCGCCACCATCGAACCCAATGTCGGCGTCGTGAACCTGCCCGACCCCAGGCTCCAGCAGCTCGCCGGGATCTTCGGCTCGCAGCGCGTGCTGCCCGCGGCTGTTTCCTTCGTCGACATCGCCGGCATCGTCAAGGGCGCCTCCGAAGGTGAAGGCCTGGGCAACCAGTTCCTCGCCAACATCCGTGAAACGGAAGCCATCGCCGAGGTGGTGCGCGTGTTCGACGACCCCGACGTCATCCACGTCGACGGCAAGGTCGATCCCCGCTCGGACATGGAAACCATCAACACCGAGCTGATCCTCGCCGATCTGCAGACCATCGAGAAGGCCATTCCCCGGATCGAAAAAGAGGTCAAGATCAAGAAGCGGGAGGCCGCGGAGCTCGCTGCCATCAAGGCCGCCCAGGCCGTGCTGGAGCGCGGCGACACCATCTACTCCTCCGTCACGAGCGACAAGCTGGAGATGGAGCACCTCAAGGAGCTCAGCCTCCTCACGGCCAAGCCGTTCATCTACGTCTTCAACGCGGACGAGGGAATCCTGGGCAGCGAGGAGAAACAGGCCGAGCTGCGCGCCATGGTTGCGCCGGCCGACTGCATCTTCCTTGATGCCAAGCTCGAGTCCGACCTGGTGGAGCTCGACGAGGCCGAAGCACGCGAAATGCTCGAAATGAACGGGCAGGACGAGTCCGGACTGGACCAGCTGGCGCGCGTCGGTTTCCACACGCTGGGGCTGCAGACCTACCTCACGGCCGGGCCCAAGGAGGCGCGCGCGTGGACCATCCACCAGGGCGACACCGCCCCCCAGGCCGCCGGGGTCATCCACTCGGACTTCCAGCGCGGCTTCATCAAGGCCGAGGTTGTCTCCTTCGAAGACCTCGTCGACGCCGGTTCCATGGCGGAGGCGAAATCGCGCGGCAAGGTCCGCATCGAAGGCAAGGAATACGTCATGGCCGACGGCGATGTGGTGGAGTTCCGCTTCAACGTGTGAGTTTCCGCCGGACTACTCAGTGATTGAGTATTAACGGCAAAAAGCCCCGATCCCTTGGATCGGGGCTTTTTCTGTGATTGGCGCCCCTACCCTCCGTGCAACAGGGCGTCAAGGAAAAAGAGCGCGAACTTTTCGTACGGCAACAGGTTGGTTGCATCTCGATAACAACCTTTACTGAGGGACAACTTTCGGACCGCGCGCGGCGCGTTCGGGTCTAGGCTACTTGTCATGTGAGACTCGCCACATCTCACTGGGGGGATGTAGCGGGTCTGGCCGGCGCCCACAGCGAAGGTCTTTTCCACACTCACAGAAACATAGGAGGCGGAATGCGATTCAGTCGTATTTCCAAAGCAGTAGGCGTTGCAGCCGCGGCTGCACTGGCGCTCAGCGCCTGCGCGAGCACCAACGGCGGGACAACCCCGTCCAGCAATGCGGCCGGCAAGCAGGGGGGAACAGCCACTGTCGTTGAGGTCAACGCGTTCAACACCTTCAACCCCAACACGGCCGACGGCAACACTGACATCAACTCGAAGGTCAGCTACGCCACACACTCCGGGTTCTACTACATCGACAACCAGCTGAACATCGTCCACAACGACAAGTTCGGCAAGATGGAAAAGACGTCTGACGATCCGCTGACCGTCAAGTACACCATCAACGAAGGCGTTAAGTGGTCGGACGGCACACCCGTTACGGCAGCGGACCTGCTCCTGCAGTGGGCAGCCTTCTCCGGGTACTACAACGACGCCGACGAAGAAGGCAAGGCGGGAACGTCCTACTTCTCCTACGCGGGCGACCCCACAGGCTTGAAGCTCACCGATTTCCCCGAAATCGGCGACAACAACCGCTCCATGACCATCAAGTACTCCAAGCCGTTCGCTGACTGGGAGATCGCGCTGGGCGGCCCCGGCATTGACATCCCGGCCCACGTCCTGGCCAAGAAGGCCGGCCTGGCCGACACGCAGGCCTTCATCGACCACCTCAAGAGCCTGCCCCGCGGTGACGCCAAGTCGCCAAAGCCCGCGGACGCCAAGCTCAAGGCCATGTCCGACATGTGGAACACCGGCTTCGACTCCAAGACATTGCCGAGCGATCCGAGCCTCTTCCTCTCCAACGGCCCGTTCGTTGTCCAGAGCATCAACCAGGACCAGTCGCTGACCATGGTCCGGAACAAGGACTACAACTGGGGGCCCGAGGCCAAGCTGGATGAGATCACCGTTCGCTACATCGGTTCCTCCCCGGCCCAGGTCCAGGCGCTGAAGAACGGCGAAGCCGACATCATCGCCCCGCAGGCTTCGGCTGACACGCTCGAACAGCTCAAGGCACTCGAGAGCCAGGGCGTCACGGTGGAGCAGGGCAACCAGCTCTCCTACGACCACATCGACCTGAACTACTCGGGCCCCTTCGCGGACAAGAACGTCCGTGAGGCCTTCATGAAGACGGTTCCGCGCAAGGACATCGTCGACAAGATCATCAAGAAGCTCGACCCCCAGGCCAAGCCCCTGGACTCGCAGCTGTTCGTTCCCGCGCAGCCGGCCTACGAGGCCTCCGTGCAGGGCAACGGCTCCTCGAACTTCGCGGATCCGGATGTTGACGGCGCCAAGAAACTCCTGAACGGTGCGACCCCCGAGGTCCGCATCATGTACAACAAGGACAACCCGAACCGTGTGGACGCGTTCTCGCTCATTCGCGAGTCCGCCACCAAGGCCGGCTTCAAGATCGTCGACGGCGGACTCGGTGCCTCTGACTGGGGCAAGGCCCTCGGCAAGGGCGGCTATGACGCCACGATCTTCGGCTGGATCAACCCGGGCGTCGGCGTCTCCGGCGTGCCGCAGATCTTCCGCTCAGGCAACGGTTCCAACTTCAACAAGTTCAGTGATCCTGAAGCCGACAAGCTCATGGACGAACTCATTGTGACGACCGACCGCAGCAAGCAGGATGAGCTGACCAAGCAGATCGACAAGAAGATCTGGGACTCGGCATACGGCCTCCCGCTCTTCCAGTCCGTTGGTGTCGACGCCTACAGCGACCGCATCACCGGCGTGAAGTTCATGCCGAACCAGACGGGCGTCTGGTGGAACTTCTGGGAGTGGGCCGAGAAGTAAGCCCGTGCCACGAAGTGCAGCACGCTAGTTGAGGCGCCGGGACCACGCACCACGGTCCCGGCGCCTTGCAGCGCCATCCCCCGGCAGTGCCTGTGTTGGCAGCACGAGCAGCTAGGCGCCGCCAAACCTGCGACCGGTCCGGGCAATCCCCGGGCCCGAATCCTGAGGTTCAATCACAATGGTGACCTACATAGTCCGGCGGCTCGTCACCGCCGCACTCATCCTTTTGGGCGCATCGTTCCTGGTGTATCTGCTGACCGCAGCGTCAGGCGACCCGCTCGCCGAGTTCCGCGCCAGCAGCGCGCCGAACAAGCAGCAGCTCATGGACTCGAGATCCGCGCTGCTGGATCTCGACACACCTGCTCCGGTGCGGTACTTCAAATGGCTCGGCGGCGCAGCCCAGTGCCTGGTGCCCTTCACGGGCTCCTGCAATCTGGGTAAAAACATCGCCGGCCAGCCCATCACGGACGCCCTCGGCCACGCACTCATTCAGACACTGACGCTGGTCACCGGTGCCGCCGTTCTGGCCATCCTCGTGGGCATCACGCTGGGCATCATCACCGCGTTGCGCCAGTACAGCACCCTGGACTACGGCGTGACCTTCATGGCCTTCCTGTTCTTCTCCCTGCCGATCTTCTGGGTCGCCGTCCTGCTCAAGGAATTCGGCGCTATCGGCTTCAACAATTTCCTCCGCAACCCGGAGATACCCCTGCCGGTCTCGCTCGGCGTCGGAGCCGTCCTCGGCGCCGTGGCCTTGATCGTGGCCGGCGGTGACGCCAGACGCAGGTTACTGACGGGCGGCGTCGTTTTCGTCGCCGTCGCTGCCGTCCTCATCTACTTCTCCCTGACCCAGTGGTTCAAGACTCCGGGCCTGGGCCCCGTGGTCATCGCCATCGCCGGCGCGGGCATCGCGTTTGCCGTGACCCTGCTGACGGCGGGTCTGCGGAATCGCAAAGCACTGCAGTCCGCCCTGATTGCCGCCGGCGTGGGAGTGGTCCTCTACTTTGTGGTCCAGCCCTTGCTGAACCAGGCAACGTTCCTGATGATCGTGCTGCTGGCGGTCGCCGCAGTCCTGGTCGGCATGGGCATCGGCTACCTGATGGGCGGCTACGACCGCGGGCAGTCCATGCGCGCTGCTGCCATCACGTCCTTCCTGGTGGGCTTCCTGATCATGCTGGACCGCTTCATGCAGGCCTGGCCCGCGTACTTCAACAACAGCCGGGTCCGGGGGCGGCCGATCGCCACCATCGGCGCCGGCACGCCGAACATCGAGGGCGACTTCTGGATCCTCGGACTCGATTCCTTCACGCACCTCATCCTTCCCACCACCGCGCTGATCCTTATTTCGCTCGCCGGCTACACGCGGTTCACGCGGGCCTCCATGCTCGAGATCATGAACATGGACTACATCCGGACGGCCAGGGCCAAGGGCCTGTCCGAGCGGACCGTGGTGATGCGCCATGCGTTCCGGAACGCCCTCATCCCGGTGGCCACCATCGTCGCGTTCGACATCGGCGGCCTGATCGGCGGCGCGGTCATCACCGAGACGGTCTTCTCCGTCCGGGGCATGGGGTTCCTGTTCCTGGACGGCATCCAGCACGTAGACCCGAACCCCGTCATGGGCGTGTTCGTCTGCGTCGCCATCACGGCCATGGCGTTCAACCTCATCGCGGACCTCGCCTACTCCGCACTGGATCCACGAGTAAGGGTGAAAGCATGAGCCAGCCCAGCCAGCAGGATGAAATCATGGCGGAGGAGGCCGGCCTGCGGCAGGAAGCCGCCGGCATCGAGCCTGTCTCGGAAGCCAGGGGCCTGAGCCAAGGCCAGATTGTCCGCAAGCGGTTCCTTGGCCACTCCGGCGCCATCGTCGGCCTGGCCGTCTTCGCCATCATTTTCATCATGGCCTTCACGTCGGTCGGCTACGCCGGGATTCCCGGCTGGTGGAAATACACCCACGAAGCCGTCTCGCCGCTGGTCAACGACGGCACCCCCACGGCGTCGCTGTGGCCCCTGGCATGGGGGGAGCATCCCTTCGGCCAGGACCGGATCGGGCGCGACCTGTTCGCCATGACCATGCGCGGTGCCCAGCAGTCCATTACCATCATGGTGGTCATCGGCCTTATCGCCGGCCTGATCGGTGTGGTCGTCGGGGCGCTGTCCGGCTACTTCCGCGGGTGGATGGAAGCGGTCCTGATGCGGCTCACCGACGTCATCATCATCGTCCCGGCGCTGCTCCTCGCCGCCGTCATGGCGCAGCTTGCAGGACGCCGGGATGAGGGCAGCTGGTTTGCGGCGTTCGCCAGCAGCAACGGCGTCCTCGCGCTCGGCATCTTCCTCGGGCTGATCAGCTGGGTGGGCCTGGCCAGGCTTATGCGCGGTGAGTTCCTCACCCTGCGGGAGCGCGAGTTCGTCGACGCGGCGCGGATCTCCGGGGCCAGCAACGCCCGGATCATCTTCAAGCACATCCTGCCCAACGCGGTGGGCGTGCTGATCGTGAACGTCACCCTCACCATGTCGGCGGCGATCCTCACCGAAACGGCCCTCAGTTACCTGGGCGTCGGCGTCAAGTCCCCGGACACCTCGCTGGGCCTGCTGATCTCCCAGAACCAGGAAGCCTTCGCCACCCGCCCCTGGCTGTTCTGGTTCCCCGGCCTGTTCATCGTCCTCATCTGCCTCAGCATCAACTTCATTGGCGACGGCCTGCGTGACGCCTTCGACCCGCGGCAAAAGAAGTTCAACGCCAAGAAGGCCAAGGACGCCGGGGCAACAGTTCCGGAGGCGGCGCCGGTGACGGCCCTGGACAGCAGGGCCGATGACGGCCGGGCCTCCGGCGGGGACAGGGGAGCCTGAGGTGCTGCTGCGACGCCGCGGGCGGGTGCAGCACGCAGCCTGCCTACACCGCGGCCACGCTCCAGTAGCTAAGCCCGAGGAGGACCAGCGTGACCACTGCCTCGCGCCAACGGAACCTCACGCTGACCGGGGTGGTTTCGGCTGCCCCGGCATCGAGGAGCCCGGATTCGACCAGCTGCTGCCAGCGTCCGCGGACCAGTTGCGCCGCCTGCCCCGAGTCGGTGCTCTTCAGGTCGCCCGGTCGGACGGAGTTTCCCGGCCCGTAGGTGCTGTCCGGCAGTCCCCGGAGGTCCTCCGGGCGGGCGTTGCGCCCGCCCCAGATGCCGGGTGCGGGAGCCGCCCAGGCCCCGTAGCTCCGGCCGGGTGTGACGAGGGTCAGCACGTAGCGGGTGTCCACCTGCACCAGCGCCGCCCACGGCACCGTGATGGCGCGGTACGGATTCTCGATGGTCACGCCGGCGTCGTGGACAACCACCGCCGGACGCCAAAACAGCAGCCAGCCCAGGTAGGCGATGAGCAGCAGGGGACCGGCGCCGGCCAGGGCCGGAACTCCGCCCGCCACGACGAGGCCGGCCAGTCCGGCAGCAGCCACGAACCACGAGAATCCGGCAAACCATTTGTTGGTGCGCGCTTTGAAGATTGCGGCGTTTCCGGCATGCGGCACAGTGCTCATGCCCCCAATAATTCAGTATTCCCGGCCGCAGCACTAATCTCAGCTGCCCTGCTGGCCCGGGTGGAAGGAAAACCCCACCATGTCTGACCACATCAGCCCCGACCGCCCGTCGCCGGACCCGCTGGCGCCGGACTCCATTGAGCCCGGCGCCGGACGGCGGAGGGCAGAGGGCAAGGGTTCCGTCGTCCTGGAAGTGCGCGACCTCAGCGTCGACTTCGGGGTGGAAAAGAAATGGGTGCCTGCCGCCGTCGGACTTAACTATGAGGTCCGCGCCGGCGAGGTCCTGGCCATCGTGGGTGAGTCCGGCTCGGGCAAGAGCGCAAGTTCCATGGCGCTGCTCGGCCTGCTGCCCAGCAACAGCAGGGTGTCCGGAAGCGTCAGGCTTTCCGGCAAGGAACTGCTGGGCGCGGATGCGGGCAACATCCGCAGCGTCCGCGGCAAAGACGTGGCCGTCATCTTCCAGGAGCCCATGACGGCGCTGAACCCGGTGTACACGGTGGGTGCGCAGATCGTCGAGACGGTGCGGCTTCACAACGAGGTCTCACCGGAGCAGGCCAAGGAGCGTGCGCTGCGGATGCTGGAGCTGGTGGAACTGCCCGACCCGGTGAAGGCGTTCAAGTCCTATCCGCACCAGCTCTCCGGTGGCCAGCGGCAGCGAGCCATGATCGCCCAGTCCCTGTCCTGCGACCCCAAGCTGCTGATCGCTGACGAGCCCACCACGGCCTTGGACGTCACGGTGCAGGCGGAGATCCTGGACCTGATGAGGAACCTGCGCAACAAGCTGGACAGCGCCATCGTGCTGATCACCCATGACATGGGCGTCGTGGCGGACCTGGCGGACCGGATCGCCGTCATGCGCAAGGGCCTGATCGTGGAGACCGGCACCGCCGAGCAGATCTTTCACAACCCGCAGCACCCGTACACGCAGGCCCTGCTGGCGGCCGTGCCGCACCTCGGGCAGGGCGGAACGGACGCCGCGCCGGACGTGGATGTGACAGCAGCGCTGGCCGCGGCCACCCACGCCGAGCTTGAGTCCGTGGACCACGACGAACTGGTCCGCCGCGAGCGGGAGAACGCGGCAGCCCTGGCGGCCGCCGAATCCGGGGGACCCGTGGGGGAGCCGGTCCTGGAGCTGACCGACGTGGCCATCGAGTACCCGAAGCAGGGCCGTGTCCCGGCCTTCCGCGCCGTGGAGGGTGCCAACCTGACCATCCATCCCGGGCAGGTGGTGGGCCTCGTGGGGGAGTCCGGATCGGGCAAGACCACCATCGGGCGCGCCGCCGTCGGACTGCTGCCGGTGGCTGCCGGAACGATGCGCGTGGTGGGGCAGGACATCTCCGCCGCGAAGAAGAATGGCAAGCAGCTGCACCACGTCCGGCGCCACATCGGCATGGTGTTCCAGGACCCGTCCTCGTCCCTGAACCCGCGCCTGCCCATCGGCGAAAGCATCGGCGAGCCGATGTACCTTGCCGGCGTGGCGAAGGGCGCCGACCTGCAGAAGCGCATCGAGGCGCTGCTGGACCAGGTGGAGCTGCCGCGGAACTACCGGAACAGGTATCCGCACGAGCTGTCCGGCGGGCAGAAGCAGCGCGTCGGCATCGCCCGGGCACTGTCGCTCAAGCCGAAGCTGATGGTGGCGGACGAGCCGACGTCTGCCTTGGACGTGTCGGTGCAGGCCAAGGTCCTGGAGCTGTTCCAGAACCTCCAGCGCGAGCTCGGGTTCGCCTGCCTTTTCGTCACCCACGACCTCGCCGTCGTGGATGTGCTGGCGGACCGGATCTGCGTCATGCAGCGGGGCCGGATCGTGGAGCAGGGCTCCCGCGACCAGATCCTGCGCAACCCGCAGGAAGCCTACACCCAGCGGCTGCTTGCCGCCGTGCCGCTGCCGGATCCGGAAAAGCAGCGCGAGCGCCGGGAGCTCCGGGCGCAGCTGCTGGCCACCGGAACGGAGTAAACCGGGGGGAGTTGTGGGCGAGCCCGGGCATCCGCCCGGGGGCGCTGTCATGGGTGAGCTGTGTCACAAACGGGGCATGATACCAGCGGGTAACTTAGGCCGTTAAATCGTCCGGCGTGTCGAATACTATCCGGTTACGGTTTGGCAACGGCGTATCACTATCTGGACGCTTTGCGGTTAGGCTTCATGCTTGTGTTGCCCACGTCACAGACGACCTTCTGTGATCCGGGCTTCGGGGATACACCTGAGTCCCCACCAATCTCTCCCACAACTCCTAGGAGGCGGAATGCGTTTTGCGCGCACTTCCAAAGCATTGGGCATGGTGGCCATCGCCGCCCTCGCCCTGTCCGCTTGCGGTGCCGGAGGCGGCACCAGCAACGGTTCCGGCAGCGCTGCCGGAGATCCCAACAAAGTCATCACTGCCTACAGCAACGAGCCGCAGAACGCGCTGCTGCCGGCCAACACCAACGAGGTCTACGGCGGCCGCGTCGTGGAGCTGCTGTACGAAGGCCTCCGCGCCTACGACGCCAACGGCAAGCCAGTCAACGCGCTGGCGGAATCCATCGAGTCCCCGGACGGCCAGAACTACACCATCAAGGTCAAGACCGGCACCAAGTTCACCAACGGCGAGGCAGTCACGGCCAAGAGCTTCGTTGACGCCTGGAACTTCGCGGCGCTGAGCACCAACCTGCAGAACAACGGCACGTTCTTCGAGTCGATCGAAGGCTACGCCGACGTCAGCGCCGTCAAGACCGAGAAGGGCGCCGACGGCAAGGAAAAGGACGTCCCGGCCCCCACCGCCAAGACCATGTCCGGCCTCGTCCTCAAGGACGACTCCACGATCCAGGTCAAGCTCAGCCAGCCTGAGGCCGACTGGCCGCTGCGTCTCGGCTACTCGGCGTTCTACCCGCTGCCGTCCGAGGCAATGAAGGACCCGAAGAAATTCGGTGAAAACCCCGTGGGCAACGGACCATACAAGCTCGCCAAGGAAGGCGCCTGGGTCCACGACCAGTCCATCTCGCTGGTCAAGAACGCGGACTACAGCGGTCCCCGTGCGGCCAAGAACGGCGGCGTGACCTTCAAGTTCTACACCGATCCGGGCCCCGCCTACACGGACATCCAGGCCAACAACCTCGATGTGACGGATGTGCTTCCCACCAACGCGCTGCGGACCTACGAGACCGACTTCCCGGAAAACCACCTGAACAAGGCCTACGCCGGCAACGCCACGCTGAACATCCCGGTCTACAACCCCAACTTCCAGGGTGCGGCCGGCAAGCTGCGCCGCCAGGCGCTGTCCATGGCCATCAACCGTGACGAAATCACGAAGGTGATCTTCAACGGAACCCGCATCCCGGCGAAGGACTTCACCGCCCCTGTCATCGACGGCTACAACGAAAACGTTGCCGGCTCGGAGTTCCTGAAGTTCGACGCCGCCAAGGCCAAGGACCTGTGGGCCAAGGCTGAGGCCATCAAGCCCTATGACGCCTCAAAGCCGCTGCAGCTGGCCTACAACACCGACGGCGGCAACAAGGAATGGATCGACGCGGTAGCCAACAACATCAAGAACAACCTCGGCATCCAGGCCGAGGGCCAGCCGTTCGCGAAGTTCGCCGAAATCCTGAACCTGCGCAAGTCCAAGACCCTGCCCGGCCTGACCCGAGCAGGATGGCAGGCGGACTACCCGTCCCTGTACAACTTCCTCGGCCCGCTCCTGAAGACCGGCTCAAGCTCGAACTACGAGGGCTACTCCAACCCTGAGTTCGACAAGCTCCTCACGGAAGGCCTGGGCGCGAAGTCCACCGACGACGCCAACAAGAAGTTCAGCCAGGCACAGGAGGTTCTTTTCAAGGACCTGCCCAACCTGCCCCTCTGGTACCAGGCCCGCCAGGCCGTGTGGAGCCAGAACGTCACCAACGTGGACAGCGGCTGGAACGGCGTGCTCCAGTACTACAACATCACCGCCAAGTAGTCCCTGGAACCACCCACATCAGTCAGCACATGGGGGTCCGGCCCAGGATGCCGGGCCCCCATGTGCTGTGAACCAGCATGAAAGCTGCCCCATGAATCCCCAATTTCCATTCCCCGGGGAGGAACTGCTGTGATCCAGTACGTCCTCCGCCGGTTGCTGCAGGTGATTCCCGTCTTTGTCGGAACCACGCTGCTCGTCTATTACATGGTGTTCGCCCTCCCCGGCGACCCCATCGCCGCCCTGTTCGGCGACCGGCAGCCCAACCCTGCCGTCATCGCTGCACTGCGGCAGCAGTACAACCTTGATGAACCGTTCTGGGTCCAGTACGGACTGTTCCTGAAGAACCTCTTTACCTTCAACCTCGGCAACGACTTCACCGGGCAGCCCATCGCCGCCACCCTGGGCCGGGTCTTCCCGGTGACGGCGATGCTGGCCATCGAAGCCCTCGTCATCCAGGGCGTCTTCGGCGTGGCCGCGGGCCTCTTCGCCGGCCTGCGCAAGGGCAAGCTCTTCGATTCCACCGTGCTCATCGCCTCGCTGGTGGTGATCGCCATCCCGACGTTCGTGCTCGGCTTCGTGCTGCAGCTGGTGGTCGGCGTGCAGCTGGGCTGGGCCAAACCCACGGTGGGATCCGACGTCTCCTGGGGCACGCTGCTGCTCCCGGCGTTCGTCCTGGGCCTGGTGTCCTTCGCCTATGTCCTGCGGCTCACCCGGGCGTCCGTGATCGAAAACATGAACGCCGACTACGTCCGGACCGCCACGGCCAAGGGCCTTTCACGGCCCCGCGTGGTCCTGGCGCACATCCTGCGCAACTCGATGATTCCCGTGGCCACCTACCTCGGCGCCAACCTGGGCGCCCTGATGGGCGGGGCCATCGTCACCGAGGGCATCTTCAACGTTCCGGGCGTCGGGCAAAAGCTGTACCAGGCCATCCTGCGCAGCGAGGGCCCCACGATCGTCGCGATCGTCAGCGTGTTCGTGCTCATCTTCGTGGTGGCGAACCTGCTGGTGGACCTGCTCTACGCCTGGCTCGATCCAAGGATTCGCTATGACAAGTAACTACCAGGCAGAGCACTACGTCGCACCCATCGACGAAACCCCGCTGCTCGCCACCGACTCCGTCAAGATGGACCAGGCGCCCCTGAGCCTGTGGGCCGAGGCGTGGCGGAAGCTGCGCCGCCGCCCTCTGTTTATCGTGTCATCACTGCTGATCGTGCTGCTGGTGGTCATCGCGCTCTTCCCGGGCCTTTTCACCCAGGTTGCGCCCAATGACAACTGTGACCTGCAGTTCTCCGACGGGGCGCCGCAGGCCGGCCACCCGTTCGGCTACACCTTCCAGGGCTGCGATGTGTTCTCGCGCGTCATCCATGGAACGCAGGCGTCGCTGTCGGTGGGCGTGCTGTCAGTTATTTTCGTGCTGATCATCGGCGTGACGCTCGGCGCGCTGGCCGGCTTCTTTGGCGGCTGGCTCGACGCCGTCATTGCCCGGCTCGGCGACATCTTCTTCGCCCTGCCGCTCGTCCTGGGCGCGCTCGTGATCACGCAGCTGCCCTTCTTCAAGGACAACAAGAGCGTCTGGACAGTGGTCATGGTGATCGTGCTGCTGGCGTGGCCGCAAATGGCCCGCATCACCCGCGGTGCCGTCATCGAGGTGCGGAACGCCGACTTTGTGACAGCGGCGCGTTCCCTGGGTGTGTCCAGGATGGGATCCCTGCTCCGGCACGTCCTGCCGAACGCCCTTGCCCCCATCATCGTGCTCGCCACCATGGAACTGGGTGTGTTCATCGTCGCCGAGGCCACCCTGTCCTTCCTGGGCATCGGCCTGCCCGGCAGCGTCATGTCCTGGGGCAACGACATCGCCGCGGCCCAGTCCTCGCTGCGGACCAATCCCGCCGTCCTGCTGTATCCCGCAACGGCGCTGTCCATTACCGTGCTGAGCTTCATCATGCTGGGCGACGCCCTCCGCGATGCACTCGACCCGAAGAGCCGTCAACGATGAAGGTGCCCCACATGACAACTTCCAAGATCAGCCTCAGCGAAGCGGGTGCAGCGGAGGTGAAGCCCCTGCTGGAAATCAGGGACCTCGCCATTTCCTTCGCCACCAGCGGCGGCGAGGTCCAGGCGGTGCGCAACGCACACCTGACCATCATGCCGGGGGAGACGGTCGCCATCGTGGGCGAGTCCGGTTCCGGAAAATCGACGACGGCGCTCGCGGCCATCGGCCTGCTGCCCGCCAACGGCAGGGTGTCCGGTGGCCAGATCCTGCTCGACGGCGAGGACATCGCCGGGGCGCCGGAGAAGCGCATGATCGAACTCCGCGGCAACACCATCGGCATGGTTCCGCAGGACCCGATGTCCAACCTGAACCCGGTGTGGAAAATCGGCTACCAGGTCCGCGAAACGCTGCGGGCGAACGGCCGCCCCGACGGACCCGACGACGTCGCCAGGGTCCTTGCCGAGGCAGGGCTTCCGGATGCACGCCGGCGGGCCAAGCAGTACCCGCACGAGTTCTCCGGCGGCATGCGCCAGCGGGCGCTGATCGCCATTGGCCTGTCCTGCCAGCCGCGGCTGCTCATCGCCGATGAGCCGACCTCGGCCCTGGACGTCACGGTCCAGCGGCAGATCCTGGACCACCTCGGGAAGATGACCGCCGAGCTTGGCACGTCCGTGCTGCTCATCACCCACGACCTGGGCCTTGCCGCAGAGCGCGCCGACAAGGTGGTGGTGATGTACCGGGGCAACGTGGTGGAGGCGGGTCCGTCCCTGGACCTGCTGCGAAATCCGCGTCACCCGTACACGCAGCGGCTGGTCGCCTCGGCACCCTCCCTCGCCTCCCGCCGTATCCAGGCGGCCAAGGAGCTGGGCGTGGAGTCCGAGGATCTTCTTGCCCCGTCCGGGGCGCCGTCCGGGGCCCCGTCCGGGGCGCCGTCCGGGGCGGCCTCCGGGTTGGTCTTCGCCGGGACCGCTGCCCGGCACGAGGACAGGGAGCACCAGGAAAATCAGGGTCAGGACAAGCCCGCCGAGGTCCTGCGCGTCGAGAACCTCAGCAAGGTCTTCAAAATGCGGTCCGGCTTCGGGCGGTCCGCTGACTTTACGGCGGTGGACTCCGTGTCCTTCGGCGTGAAGCGCGGCACCACGACGGCGATCGTGGGCGAGTCCGGCTCCGGCAAGTCCACGGTGGCTCAGATGGTGCTGAACCTGCTGCCGCCGACGTCCGGCCGGATCGTGTTCGACGGCGTGGATACTGCCACGCTGAACAGCAGGGAGATCTTTGCCTTCCGCCGGCGTGTGCAGCCGATCTTCCAGGACCCCTACGGTTCCCTTGACCCGATGTACAACATCTTCCGGACCATCGAGGAGCCCCTGCGGACCCACAAGGTGGGCAACAGGGCAAGCCGCGAAAAGAAGGTACGCGAGCTCCTGGACCAGGTGGCGCTGCCGCAGTCCACCATGCAGCGGTACCCGAACGAGCTCTCCGGCGGCCAGCGCCAGCGCGTTGCGATTGCCCGTGCCCTGGCTCTTGATCCGGAGGTCATCATCTGCGACGAGGCGGTGTCCGCGCTGGATGTGCTGGTGCAGGCGCAGGTGCTGAACCTGCTCGCGGACCTGCAGGCCAACCTGGGGCTGACATACCTGTTCATCACCCACGACCTCGCGGTGGTCCGGCAGATCGCCGACCACGTCTGCGTGATGGAGAAGGGCAGGCTCGTGGAAACCGGCGCGACGGACGACGTTTTCGACGCCCCGCAGCAGGAGTACACGAAGGCCCTGCTCAACGCCATCCCCGGCGCCAGCCTGATGCTTCCCCCGGAAGTCGCAACGGCGTAGCCCAAAGCGCCAAAGACGCAGAGCGCCCAAACAGCAGGGGCCGGTATCCACCCGCGGTGGATACCGGCCCCTGCTGTTTAAGGGCAATCCTGGTTAAGGGCACCGCCCCCCAGACGCAAGCTAGGACAGGGCGAGACCGAGTTCGGCGAGCCTGTCACCGAGCAGCGCCCCCAGGGCCCGGTGCCCTTCGCCGTTCATGTGGACGCTGTCCTTGAGCTGCGACTCCAGCCCGTACCGGGTGAGCCAGTCCCCGACACTGACGAACGGAATGCCGTGGTCCGCGGCGACGGTCCCCAGCAGGGCGTCAACCTCGGCGCGCCGGGCGCCGCCGTGGTCCGCTCCCTTGCCCAGGGTTCCCACCATGGCCAGCTTCGCGCCTGGATACCGCTGCTTGATCGTCGTGATGAGCCGGTCTGCATTGGCCGCGATCTGCTCGTCGCTCGCCCCTTGCTTCGCATCGTTTCCGCCGCCCTCGATGAGCACCAGCGGGGGGAAGCCGTAGGGCAGGTGCCAGTCGCCGCGCTGCAGGGCATCGACGTAGTTACCGGTGGTGCCGTTGGACGCGACGAAGCCGGTGCCGCCCTTGCCGCAGAAGAAGACGTCATAGCCCAGCCCCGCGAGGGCACGCCGCGGCCAGCTGGCCTGCGGCTCGGACTGCGAGTCACCGATCAGCAGCGCTGTGTGGGCGATGTTGCCCACGATGACCTCGTTGCGGCCATTGGCCGGATTGCGGTACAGCGCTCCGGCCGGAAGGCTGGCGGGGTCGACAGCGGCCCCCAGGTCGCTCACGACCGCCGAGCCGGCAGCCACGGCCTCACCGGGGGCGGCCACCGGGGCGGCGGCGCGCGGGACCGCGGCCGTTCCGGTTCCGGAGGCGGGCTCCGTCGCGGCGCCGCAGCCCGCCAAAAAGACGCTGGCGGCGATGACCGGGCCGATCAGGAGGGCCCGCGTCGAGGCTTGTAACATCCGTGGACTCCTGGCCTGTTCGAAAAGTGGTCTAGCCAATAGTGGTGGATCACTTTCGGAAAAGCCAGTGATTTTGCTCACATGACGCCCCGTTGGATTCACGATTTGGTAACGGGCCCGGGGTGGGGGAGGGTGGCCGTTTTAGGCCAATAAATGGCGGAGCGTTTAGACTGGCAGTAGGTGCCCTGTGTTAAGGGTCTGATCCGTCGTGCGTTCCGGTTGGAAATGTCGCGATACAACAGCTGACTTCACCACTGAATCGAGCAATAACGCATGTCTGAAACCACCACCAACACCGCGGTAGCAACTGCAGTTCGCAGTGACCTGCGCAACGTCGCGATTGTGGCCCACGTTGACCACGGCAAAACCACCCTTGTGGACGCCATGCTCAAGCAGACCAACTCCTTTGCCGAGCACAACCACCTCGAAGACCGCGTCATGGACTCCGGTGACCTGGAGCGCGAAAAGGGCATCACCATCCTGGCCAAGAACACCACGGTGGCCTACAACGGACCGTCCTCCAACGGCGAAACCATCACCATCAACGTCATCGACACCCCCGGCCACGCCGACTTCGGCGGCGAGGTGGAGCGCGGTCTGTCCATGGTGGACGGCGTCGTTCTGCTCGTGGATGCCTCTGAGGGCCCGCTGCCCCAGACCCGCTTCGTCCTCCGCAAGGCCCTCGCCGCGCACCTGCCGGTGATCCTCCTGGTCAACAAGACCGACCGCCCCGACGCCCGCATCGACGAGGTTGTCCACGAGTCCATGGACCTGCTCCTGGGCCTGGCCTCCGACCTCGCCGACGAGGTTCCCGACCTTGACCTGGACAAGATCCTCAACGTCCCGGTGGTCTACGCCGCCGCCAAGGTGGGCCGCGCCTCCCTCGAGCAGCCGGCCGACGGCACCGCTCCGGAGAACGAGGACCTCGAGCCGCTCTTTAGCGCCATCATCGAGCACATCCCGGCACCGACCTACAACCCGGAAGGTGTCCTGCAGGCGCATGTCACCAACCTGGACGCCTCCCCGTTCCTGGGCCGCCTCGCCCTGCTGCGCATCTACAACGGCACGCTCCGCAAGGGCCAGCAGGTTGCCTGGGCCCGCGCCAACGGCGAGCTCAAGACTGTGAAGATCACCGAACTCCTCGCCACCAAGGCCCTCGAGCGCGTACCGGCCGAGTCCGCCGGCCCGGGCGAGATCGTCGCCGTCGCCGGCATCGAGGAAATCACCATCGGCGAGACCCTGACCGACGTCGAGAACCCCCAGCCGCTGCCGCTTATCACCGTCGACGATCCCGCGATCTCGATGACCATCGGTATCAACACCTCCCCGCTGGCCGGCAAGGTCAAGGGCGCCAAGGTCACGGCCCGCCAGGTGAAGGACCGCCTGGACAAGGAACTGATCGGTAACGTCTCCATCAAGGTTCTCCCCACCGAGCGTCCGGACGCCTGGGAAGTCCAGGGCCGTGGCGAGCTCGCGCTGGCCATCCTCGTGGAGCAGATGCGGCGTGAAGGCTTCGAGCTCACCGTCGGCAAGCCCCAGGTGGTCACCAAGACCATCGACGGTAAGGTCAATGAGCCGATGGAGCACATGACCATCGACGTGCCCGAAGAGTACCTCGGCGCCGTCACCCAGCTCATGGCCGCCCGCAAGGGCCGCATGACCAACATGGCCAACCACGGCACCGGCTGGTGCCGCATGGAATTCATCGTTCCGGCCCGAGGCCTGATCGGCTTCCGCACCAAGTTCCTCACGGACACCCGCGGCGCCGGCATCGCCGCCTCCATCGCCGAGGGTTACGAGCCCTGGGCCGGCCCCATCGAATACCGCACCAACGGTTCCATGGTGGCCGACCGCGCCGGCGTGGTGACCCCGTTCGCCATGATCAACCTGCAGGAACGCGGTTCCTTCTTCGTCAAGCCGACCTCCGAGGTCTACGAAGGCATGATCGTGGGCGAAAACTCCCGCGCAGACGACATGGACGTGAACATCACGAAGGAAAAGAAGCTCACCAACATGCGTGCGGCTTCCTCCGACAGCTTTGAGAACCTCACCCCGCCGCGTGAGCTCACCCTCGAAGAGTCCCTCGAATTCGCCCGCGAAGACGAGTGCGTCGAGGTCACGCCGGAGGACATCCGGATCCGCAAGGTCATCCTCGATTCCAACGAGCGTGCCAAGGCCAACCGCGCCCGCGCCAAGGCATAACGGCTCCCTCCCGCAGGGAACTGACATCGTGAACAGAAGAGCTGCCGGCATGGCAGGCGGCCTGGCCGCCGCTGTGCCGGCAGCTCTTTTTGCTGCCCTCGCCGGGACCGCACTGCACCGCCAGGAGTTCGCCGCCATCGGTCCCGCGCTGCCGTTGGGTGCCGTTGCGGCGCTGCTGCTCCTGGCATCGCTCCAGCTGTTCCTCGGGGCGGCCTTCCGGACATTGATTCCGACGGCGGTGTGCGGCGTGCTCTGTTACGCCTTGGCCGGCTGGTGGTCCGGAATGGAGTCCGGCAAGCGGCTGATCGCGGGGGACCTGGCCGGGGGTATCTGGGTCTACGGGATCGTGGTGGTCACCGTCGCCATGCTCGCCTGGTGCCGGCGGTACCGCCGGTAGCCCGGCCGGGTTGCCGGCCCTAGTCAGCCGTCGGGTCCCGGTGGTGGGCGATCATCAGCGAGGTGGCCTCGCCGTCGTCGTCTGCGGGAAGGGCCATGTACTCCTCGACGACGGCGCGAAGCTTGCCCAGCATTTCCTCCCGGCGCGCGGCGTTGAACTTCACGCCGAGCCGCCACACTTCGATGTCCTCAGGGGGGAGGTCCCGGGTCTCCTGCAGGAACGTCTCGATGAGGATCGGCGAGACGTTGTCCACCGGCGTGGTCCACGACTTGCGGCTGGCGATGTAGGGCACCTCGGTAGCGCCGCGCCGGCCCTTCCGGCGTTCCTCGGCCAGCAGGAACCCGGTCCGGACCAGGGTCCGGACGTGGTGGAGGCTGGAGGCCGGATTGAGGCCGAGCAGGTCGGCGATTTCCTTGTTGGTCCGGGACTGGTGCAGGCACAGCCGAAGAATCCTTAGCCGCAGCGGCGAACTCAGCGCGCGGCCCTTGGCCACCAGGTCTGCGTCGTCGCTCTCCGGCGGGTGGTTCATAGACGCAAGTGTAACGATCAATAAGCGATTGACATATGTCAATCGCTCGCCGAAACTGAAGCCGTGCCTGCCGAACCCACTGCCGCGGATCCAGCATCAGGACCGCTGTGGCGGGACCCGAACTTCGCCACCTTCTGGGCCGGGCAGGCCCTGGGGCAGTTCGGCGCGCAGCTGGGCCAGTTGGCGCTCCCGGTGCTCGCTGTCACCCTGCTTTCGGCCTCGGAATTCGAAGTGGGGGTGCTGAACGCCGCCGGCCTGGCGGCCTTCCTGGCAGTCGGTCTGCCGGCCGGGGCGTGGGTTGACCGTTGGCTGAAGCGCAGGACCATGATCACCGGCGACCTGGTGCGGATGGCCGCCATGGCCGCGGTGCCGGTCCTGTGGTGGAGCGGCAGCCTGGAGATCTGGCATCTCTACCTGGTCGCGGGGATCGTGGGGACGGCTACTGTGTTCTTCGACGTCGCCTACCAGAGTTATGTTCCGGTCCTGGTGGCGTCCCCGCAGGTGAGGGAGGCAAACTCAAAGCTGGAGTCGACGGCCCAGATCGCGCGCATCGGCGGACCCGCCGCCGGCGGTGCGCTGCTGACAGTCGTGTCGGCCCCCATCTTGTTCCTGGGTGAAGCCGCCGGTTACCTGCTCTCCGCGCTGTTCCTGGCACGGACCCGCGACTCAGAGGCGCGTGTTCCCGTGGCCGCACGGCGCCCCCTGCCGGTCGAAATACGGGAAGGCCTCACTTTTGTGGTCCGGCATCCGCTCATCAGCCGGATCGCGGCCTGCACTGGCGGAATGAACTTTTCGGGCATGCTGATCTACACGCTGATGCCGGTTCTGGTCTTGCGCACCCTCGGGCTGGGGCCGCAGGGCATGGGCATCATCATGACCGTTGGCGCAGCGGGCGGACTCCTGGGCGCAGTGGCCGCGCCGCGGCTCGCCGCCCGGATCGGCGAGGGCACAGTGATTCCCGTGTGTGCCGTGGTCAGTTCGGTCTTTCTGCTGCTGGTTCCGCTCGCTGCGGCCGTTTCCCAGCCGGGGGCCTCGCTGGCCCTGCTGCTGGTCTCGGAGTTCGGGTTTGGCTTCAGTGTGCTGGTGTACAACATCATGCAGCTGACCATGCGCCAGCGGGTCTGCCCGCCGCGGCTGCTCGGCCGCATGAACGCCTCCATCCGGTTTGCGGTCTGGGGCGTGATGCCGCTGGCTGCCCTGGCCTCCGGCTACCTGGGCGAACACCTCGGCCTGGTGCCCACCATCCTGATCGGAGCGGCCGGCAGCCTCCTGGCCACCGCCCCGGTCCTGTTCTCCCCGCTCCGAAGGATGCGGACGCTTCCGGACGAGGTGCAGGCGGAGGGAAGCCAGGATGACGACTCGCTGGATGACGGTGCCCTGGAGGGAAGGGACAGGGCCTAGGCCCGCCGTGAACCTCGCCGCGGGGGCGCCGGCGGCACCTGTTTGGCGGCAACCACCAGGTCCAGCGGAATGCCGACGTCGGAACTCCGGGTCCGTACGGTGCACTCACTTTCGCCGCACTCAAGGAGGTCTCCCAGCGCGTCCGTAAAACCGCCGTCGATCCTGTACCGCACCACCACGCGTGTTCCGGCCGGGGCTGCGGACAGGAACTGCCGGGGTGTTGGTGGTGTCGGGCTCACCCGTCCATCGTATGACGCGTCCGGAGTGTGACGCGCCCGCTTCGTTCGCGGGACGGGCGTGGGAGATAATAGGCTCTGAAGTGGACAGCCCGGCATGCAGGCCGGATGCAGCAACCGGCCAGGCGCCGGGAATCAACGTGGAGAGGCAAGGGACGTGACGTACGTAATCGCGCAGCCGTGTGTAGATGTTAAGGACAAGGCATGCATTGAGGAGTGCCCCGTCGATTGCATCTACGAAGGCGAACGCTCCCTCTATATCCATCCCGATGAGTGCGTCGACTGCGGCGCCTGCGAGCCCGTCTGCCCTGTGGAAGCCATCTACTACGAGGACGACACCCCCGAGGAATGGGCCGACTACTACAAGGCCAACGTCGAGTTCTTTGACGACCTCGGCTCCCCGGGCGGCGCCGCCAAGGTGGGCAACACCGGCAAGGACCACCCGATGATTGCAGCGCTCCCGCCGCAGAACCAGGACCACTAGGCGGACCGTTCGTGACTACAGCTGTGCGCAGTTTCGGCCTAAGCCTGCCCGACTACCCGTGGGAAGCGATGGCGCCGTACCTCGCCAAAGCGGCTGAACACCCGGGTGGCGTGGTCAACCTTTCCATCGGCACCCCCGTGGATCCCACGCCGCCGGTCATCCAGGACGCCCTGAAGGCGGCCGCGGATGCGCCCGGTTACCCCACCGTTCACGGCACGCCCGCACTCCGGGAAGCCATCGCCGGCTGGTTCGCCCGCCGCCGCGGCGTGGAAGGCCTCGATCCCCTCGCCGTCATGCCCACCGTGGGTTCGAAGGAACTCGTGGCGTGGCTGCCGTTCCTGCTGGGCCTCAAGCCTGGCGACGTCGTCGTCCGTCCCACGGTGGCCTACCCCACCTACGACATCGGGGCCACGTTCGCCGGGGCCACTGCGGTGGCGGCCGACGACCTCGATGAACTGGACCCGGCCACCCGGGCCAAGGTCCGCCTGGTGTGGGTCAACTCCCCGGGCAACCCCACCGGCAGCGTCCGCGACGCCGCTTCGCTGAAGAAGATCGTGGACCAGGCCCGCGAAATCGGCGCGCTGGTGGCCTCCGATGAATGCTACGCCGAGCTGGGCTGGGGGGAGTGGGACCTGCAGCGCGGCGGGCAGCCTGTTCCGAGCATCCTCGATCCGCGCGTCGCCGGCGCCTCGCACGACGGGCTCCTCGCCGTGTACTCGCTGAGCAAGCAGTCCAATCTGGCCGGCTACCGGGCGGCCTTCGTCGCCGGCGATGCTGCCCTGATGGCCAACCTCGTCAACAGCCGCAAGCACGCCGGCATGATCGTGCCGTACCCGGTGCAGGAAGCCATGCGCGTGGCCCTCGGCGACGACGCGCACGTCCTGGCGCAGAAGGACCTGTACCGCGGGCGGCGGGAGCGGCTCCTGCCGGCGCTGGAGTCCTTCGGGCTGACGCTGCACGAATCCGCCGCCGGGCTGTACCTCTGGTGCACCGCGGGCGAAGCCACCTGGGACACCGTGGCACGCCTGGCGGAGCGGGGAATCGTGGTGGGTCCCGGCGTGTTCTACGGCGAGGCCGGCCACGGCTATGTGCGCGTGGCACTGACCGGAACCGACGAACGGATCGACGCCGCGGTGGCCCGCCTGGCCTAGGCGGGTTTCCCGGCGTCATGCCGCGAGCACCGTCCTGCTGGCGGCGCCCTGACCGCGCACCTGCCTGACCGGCGGCGCCCTGCGTACCCGGGCCTGAACGGGCGACTCTTGAGGCTCCGGGGCCCGTAACAATGGTGTGACTCGCGCCACAACTACCCTGTTTTTGGGATAATTCGGCACTCGCGGATTAGTGGCTGCCCGGAAGTGGCGGTAGTTTTTAACTGACTATCAATGGTGGCTTTCTACAAGAAGGCAGCACGGCCGTTGGACGTCCCGCCGTGCGGGATCCCGCGCGGCTCACCTGATGTTGGATCAAGCTTTCTAGAGAGGCCAAGAGGCCTCATGAAGGGGACTCCATGACTGAGACCACCAGCGCAACTGAGACCACCAGTGCGATCTTGCGCCACGCAGGCGGGGAGCTCGAGCTCCCGCGCATCAAGGTTGTTGAGGGAAACGAAGGCTACGACGTTTCCAAGCTACTGAAGCAGACGGGCGCCGTTGCCTTTGACCCCGGCTTCATGAACACGGCCGCCACGACGTCGGCCATCACCTACATTGACGGCGACGCAGGCATCCTGCGGTACCGCGGCTACCCGATCGAGCAGCTGGCCCAGCACTCCAGCTTCCTGGAAGTCTCGTACCTGCTGATCTACGGCAACCTCCCGACGCCGGCCGAGCTGGACGACTTCGACCAGAAGATCCGCCGCCACACCCTGCTGCACGAGGAGCTCAAGGGCTTCTTCGGCGGCTTCCCCCGCGACGCGCACCCGATGCCCGTGCTGTCCTCGGCGGTGTCCGCGCTGTCCACGTTCTACCAGGACTCGCTGGACCCGTTCAATGACGAGCAAGTGGAGGTTTCCACCATCCGCCTTATGGCGAAGCTGCCGGTCATTGCGGCCTACGCTCACAAGAAGTCGATCGGGCAGCCGATGCTGTACCCGGACAACTCCATGAACCTCGTGGAGAACTTCCTGCGCCTCAGCTTCGGCCTGCCGGCCGAGCAGTACGAGCTGGACCCTGTAGTGGTCAAGGCCCTGGACCTGCTCCTCATCCTGCACGCGGACCACGAGCAGAACTGCTCCACCTCCACGGTGCGCCTGGTGGGCTCCTCCAACGCCAACCTCTTCGCGTCCGTGTCCGCAGGCATCAACGCCCTGTTCGGCCCCGCGCACGGCGGCGCCAACGAGGCCGTGCTGAAGATGCTCCGCCAGATCCAGGCCGACGGCGTCAAGCCCGAGGACTACATGGAGAAGGTCAAGAACAAGGAAGACGGCGTCCGCCTCATGGGCTTCGGCCACCGGGTCTACAAGAACTACGACCCGCGCGCCAAGATCATCAAGGCTACCGCGCACGAGGTCCTCAGCAAGCTCGGCGGCCACGACGAGCTCCTGGACATCGCCATGCGGCTGGAGGAGAAGGCCCTCGGCGACGACTACTTCATCCAGCGCAAGCTGTACCCGAACGTGGACTTCTACACCGGCCTGATCTACAAGGCCATGGGCTTCCCCGAGAAGATGTTCACCGTGTTGTTCGCGATCGGCCGCCTGCCGGGCTGGATTGCCCAGTGGCGCGAAATGATCAACGACCCCAACACCAAGATTGGCCGCCCGCGGCAGCTCTACACAGGAGAGCCCGAGCGCCAGTACCCCGCCCGCTGAAACCCGGCTCCCAAGCGGAGTACGACGGCGGCCGTCCACCTGAGGTGGGCGGCCGCCGTCGCGCTTTAACTACCGGCTCGTTCGGGAGCGCCGCCGCGGTTTTGGAGCACAGCCGTGCTAAAAACAAGAGTGCCGAAAATCGTGGACGCCGCGCAGCGCCGGCAGGAGATCGTTGGCGCCGTGTGCAGGATCATTGCCACGGACGGCCTGGAGCGGGCGTCCCTGCGGGAGGTGGCGGACGTGGCCGGCCTCGCGGTGGGCTCCGTACGGCACTACTTCGACAGCAGCGATGACCTGCTGGCCTACTCGTTTGCGGCGGTATCGGACCGCATTCTGGCGCGCCTGCACGCCAGGCTTGCCGGGCTCGGGCAGTCGGCCGATGACCCGGACGATAGCCGGGCGGTATTAACACTGCTGGGCGAATTCCTGCCCCTGGACGAGGAACGTGCCCTGGATGCGTGCGCCTGGCTGGCGTTCAGGAACGCGGCCAGGATCAGGCCCGTCCTGGCCGCCGAGGCGGACAGGAGCCACCGCGCCGTGGCCGCCGTCGTCGGCCGGGTGATCACCCGGCTCCTCCACGGGGACGAGGCATCGGCGGCCGGTGCCGGGCCGCAGCTGGTGACGGCTGCCGAACATCTGCTGGCGACCCTGGACGGGCTGACGATGCATGCGCTGCTCCAGCCGGGCTGGATGTCTCCGGAAATGTGCCGTGACGTGCTCGAATCCCACCTTGAGGGGCTTCGCAGGAGGGTCGGTGCCAGCCATTAACCTCCCCGGGCTGGGGGAATAGACTGAAAGCCGGAGATCGGGTTGCCGGCACAACGGGGTGTAAAACAAGATGCCAAGGAGGCATACGCATGCAGCACACAGGCGGTCCAGGCTGGCGAATCACTATGGACACGTCGGGGCCCATGCTCATTGCCCTTTATATACGTGATGTTGCCGGGCTCGACGGTGCAGGCTTTCCGCCACTGTCGCACGCCGCACCCAAGGTCCGCCACGTTGACCATTCCCACCTCACCGCCGAAGTGGGCGGCATCAGCGCACTGAAAACGGAGTGGGAAGCCTGGTGGGAGCAGCTCCTCAAGGCCCATCCGCAGATGTCCCCCGAGCTGTCGCCCCCGGGGTTCCGGTCCTTCGCCAACTCGCCGGCGCTGCGGAAGGTTCTGCAGGCGCACTTCGGGGCTGCCCTGACCTGGGCGAGGGAGCGGCGCGCGGAGTACGCCGAACTGGAAGCCGAACGCGTGGCCGGAGGCTCCGCGCACCTGATCGAAGACATCGTGGAGGACCGGCTCCTGGAGGTAGGCAGGGACTCACGGGACTTTGCGCTGACGATCATCGAGCTGCCGCTGGATGAGCAGCGGGCCTGGTACCTGGAGCCGGACAAGATCATCATGAGCCACGAGCTGCTGTCCCAGCCCGAGGTGTTCCGCAGCTACGTGCAGCCGGTCGTGGAGATCCTCGTCTGATCTTCAGGAGGCCGTCTGACCTTCAGGGGCCCGTCTGACCTTCAGGCCCGTCCGGCCCCAAGATTCGCGGCAGGGCGAGGACCGCGCGGGTTCAGGAACCGTCGGCTGCCATCGTGATGGCCACCCTGCCGCCGGCGTCCGGCGCATCCTGCCACCCGTTGCGGGCCTTCCGGTCCCACCGCTTTCCGTCCACGTCAACGCGTTCCACGGAAAGGTCTTTGGCGTTCGCCACCGCCCAGTGGGCCACGGACCAGGCATAGCTGTCGGCGACGTCAACCTCCACGGTCTGGCCGTTGGCGGTTGTGGGGATGTTTCCGTAGGCGGCTTCCAGCTGCGTCAGCAGGGCGTCGGTGTTGCCGGCGGTATCCGGTGAGCGGAGCGTGCAGTTGAGGGCGGCGGGCGTTTCGCCCGTCAGAGCCGAGGCGAAGGACCCTCCCATCGCCTCGTGCTCGGCGTACGCAGCGGGGTAGGCCGAGCGCTGGACCCGCTGGGCGGCGTCGGTGATTTCCAAGGTGGCGTAGCCGGGCACCTTCACGAGGGCGTCGTAGAAGGCATTCGTGGCGTAGACCGGGTCCATGACCTGTTCCTGCGTGCCCCAGCCCTGGGAGGGGCGCTGCTGGAAGAGGCCCCTGGAATCCGGACCTGCGAGGTCGCCGTGGCCGATGTTCCGGAGCTTGGATTCCTGCATGGCGGTGGCCAGGGCAATGCTGGCTGCCCGCGGCGGCAGCCCGCGGCGCACGGACACGGCCGTGATCAGGGCCGCGTTCGCGGCCTGGTCCGTGGCCAGGTCGGCCCGCTGTGAGCCGGCGGCGGCGGTGCATTCCTCGGTGATCAGCTGCTCGGAGCGCTGCAGCAAGGAGATCGAGGTATAGATGCCGCCGGCCACCAGGGCGAGGGAGAGGCCGGCGATGACAGCCCTGCGCAGCCTGCGTCTGCGTGTCACGTGGTTACTCCAGCAATCCGCCGGCACGCCCGTCGGGGTGGCGTGCCGGCTATGTCCTCACGGTTGGTTGTCGTGCGGTCAGTTGGCGTGCAATCAGTTGGCGTGCAGGGCGTCGTTCAGTTCCACGGTCTGGCCCCGGCGGGGCAGGACTTCAACTTCACCCGTGGTGGAGTTGCGGCGGAAGAGCAGGTTCGGCACACCGGACAGCTCAATGGCCTTGACGATCTTGCTGGTGTCCTCGCCGTCGGCGTCCTTGGGGCCGGCTACGCGGACGCGGGTACCGGCGGTAACGTACAGCCCGGCCTCCACCACGGAGTCGTCCCCGATGCTGATGCCGACGCCGGAGTTGGCACCCAGCAGGACGCGCTGGCCGAGGGATACCTTTTCCTTGCCGCCGCCGGAGAGGGTGCCCATGATCGAGGCGCCGCCGCCGACGTCGGTGCCGTCGCCGGCCACCACGCCCGCGGAGATCCGGCCCTCGACCATGGAGGTCCCCAGGGTGCCGGCGTTGAAGTTCACGAAGCCCTCGTGCATGACCGTGGTGCCTTCGGCGAGGTGGGCGCCCAGGCGCACGCGGTCGGCGTCGGCAATGCGGACGCCCGCGGGGACGACGTAGTCCACCATGCGCGGGAACTTGTCCACGCCGTAGACGGTGACAGCGCCGCGCTTGCGCAGCTTGGCGCGGGTCAGCTCGAAGCCGTCCACGGCGCACGGGCCGAAGTTGGTCCAGACGACGTTCGGGAGCTTGCCGAAGATGCCGTCCAGGTTGATGCTGTTGGGCCGGACCAGGCGGTGGGAGAGGAGGTGCAGGCGGAGGTAGGCGTCGGCAGTGTCGGCCGGGGCCTCGTCCAGGTTGATCTGGACGAACACCACCTTCTGCTCGGTGCCGCGGTCGGCGTCGGTGCCGGCCGCTGCGATTTCCGTCAGGGTTTCGTCGGCGTTTTCCACGGCGCGGAGGCTTTCCGCGGTCACACCGAGGGCGGGGGCGGGGAACCACGTGTCCAGCACGGTGGCTTCGCCGTTCCGCGTGGCGATGGTGGCTACGCCGAAGCCATAGGCCGAACGGGATTCGTCGGACAGTGTCTGGGCAGCGGGCACGGCGGAAGAAGCGGTTTCAGTCATGCGCCAAGTCTATCGAGACGAGGTGCAGGCACCGAAACCGGTCCGTGCATATCTGAGTAGCATTTGAGGGCGTTCCCGGCGCTGGGAACGCCCTCAAGTGCTACTCAGTTGGGACGGGCAGGTGCGGGATACAGTGGGATGGTGATTGCCGAAACAGCCCCCGTAACCCTTGACCTGCGCCAGGACGTGGCACTGCTGACCTCCGCGCTGATCGACATCAACAGCGTCTCCGGCAACGAGCGCCAGCTGGCCGATGCCGTCGAGTCGGCACTCCGCCTGCTGCCCGGCCTCGAACTGGTGCGTGACGGCGACTCCATCATCGCCCGGACCAACCTCGGCCGGAGCGAGCGGGTCATTCTGGCGGGCCACCTGGACACCGTGCCGCTGCCCGTCACCGACGACTCGCTGGGAACGGTGCCGTCCACCTGGTCGTCCGGCACCCCCGGCGACGGCGTCCTCTACGGCCGCGGCGCCACGGACATGAAGGGCGGCGTGGCCGTCCAGCTTGCGCTGGCGGCGTCAATGTTCGACGGCGGGGCGGAACCTAGCAAGGACGTCACCTTCGTGTTTTACGACCATGAGGAGGTGGAGGCGGTCAAGAGCGGGCTGGGCCGGCTGGTGCGCAACCACGGCGGACTCCTCGGCGGCGACTTTGCCATCCTCCTCGAGCCGACCGACGGCACCGTGGAGGGCGGCTGCAACGGGACCATGCGGTTCCACGCCACCACCTCCGGAGAGGCCGCACACTCCGCCCGGGCCTGGATGGGCCGCAACGCGATCCACGCGGCCGCGCCCATCCTGGCACGGCTCGCGGCATACAGCCCGCAGACCGTGACCGTGGACGGCCTGGACTACCGCGAAAGCCTGAACGCGGTGAAGATCCACGGCGGCACCGCCGGCAACGTCATCCCGGACCGCTGCGTCGTGGAGATCAACTACCGCTTCGCCCCGGACAAGACCCCCGACCAGGCCGAAGACCACGTGCGCGGGCTGCTGGACGGGTTCGACGTGGTCCGCACGGACAGCGCCGCCGGAGCGCGGCCCGGACTGAACCACCCCGCCGCCGCGTCCTTCGTGGCCGCCGTGGGCGGTGAGCCCAAGCCCAAATACGGCTGGACCGACGTCGCCCGCTTCAGCGAACTCGGCATCCCGGCCGTGAACTTCGGGCCCGGGGACGCGCTCCTGGCACACAAGGACAACGAGCACGTGGAAGCCGAAGCCATCCGCGCCTGCCTGCGCGCACTGCAGACCTGGCTCTCCTGAGCCACCGGCTCCGGGCAATTCACACGAACAAACACGAAGGGTCCGCAGCCGGATGGCTGCGGACCCTTCGCTGTAAAAGCCTGCCGGCCAGGTCGCCGCTGTTTCCTATTTGACGACGGTGGAGACGCCGGCGGTGGGGGCCTTCGCCACTCCGCCGGCAGCCTTCTTGGACCCGTGCCGCTCAATCCAGATGGCCAGCCGGGACACTGCCAGGTTAATGGCGATGTAGATGGCCGCGGCCACGAAGAACACCGGGAACAGGAACTGCGGGCCCAGGAAGTCCGCCATCACCTGCACCGCACGCAGCAGTTCGCCGTACGCCACGATGTACCCGAGTGACGTGTCCTTCAGCAGGACCACCAGCTGCGCCACGAGGGACGGCAGCATGCGGCGGACCGCCTGCGGCAGTTCGATGGTCAGCCGGGACTGGAAGCTGGTCAGGCCGATCGCCAACCCCGCCTCGCGCTGGCCGCGGGGGAGGGACTGGATGCCTGCGCGGATGATCTCCGCGAAGATGGCCGCGTTGTAGAGGACAAGGCCGGCCACCACGGCGATGAACGAGCTGGTGGCGAAGACCAGCAGCACGAACAGCATCATCAGGACCACGGGCATGCCGCGGAGGAACTCGAGCACGATCCTGGTGGGAATCCTGATCCAGGCGACGTCGGAGATGCGCATCAGGCACAGCAGGAGTCCCAGCGGAAATGCAATGACCGCTGCGATGGCCGCCGCGGCCAGCGTCGCGCCGATGCCGTTGAAGATCAGCGTCCAGACATCCGCCTGGCCGAAGATCGCCCAGCGCTGGGCCTGGAAGATTCCCTGCTGGGCGAGGGTCATGATGGCCCAGGCCAGCAGGGCTGCGATCAGCACGACGCCGATCACGGACCCGATCAGCGAGACGCGGCGGGCCTTGGGGCCGGGGACGTCGTAGAGAACCGAACTCATCGTGCGATCGCCACCTTTCGTTCGACCTGGTGGGCGAGGTAGCCCAGCGGCACGGTGATCAGGAGATAGAAGAAGGCAACGCCCACCAGCACCCACATGACGGCGTCACCATGGTCGTTGGCCAGCTGCTTGCCGTAGCCGAACAGCTCCAGCACGTAGAAGGCGCCGGCCACGGACGAGTTCTTGACGAGCGCGATGAGGATGTTGATCATCGGCGGGATCACGGTGCGCAGTGCCTGCGGAAGGATGATGAGCGAGAGCACCTGGCCGAACTTCATGCCGATGCTGCGGGCCGCCTCGGCCTGGCCGACCGGAACGCTGTTGACGCCCGAGCGCACCGCCTCGGCAATGAACGCGGCGGTGTACGCGCTCAGGGCGATGATGGCTGCAACCTCGAACTGCTGGAAGGTCACGCCCAGCCGGGGCAGGACGACGGCCGCGAAAAAGAAAGCGATGGTCAGCGGGGTGTTGCGCACCACCTCCACGTAGAACATGCTGAAGCCGCGGAGGGCTGCGACGGGGGAGACGCGCGCTGCGGCCAGCAGGGTGCCCACAACCAACGCGATGATGCCGGAAACGGCGGCCAGGAACAGGGTTCTGAGAAAGCCGTCCCAGTATTGCGGGAGGCTTTCAATGATGACGTCCATAAAGTCCTTTTAGCTGCGTTCAGGGGAATGTGCGGAAACGGAAGCGGCGGTTACCGGCAGGCTGTGGCATGCACAGCCGCCGGTAACCGCCACGATCGTTTTAGTAGCGGTCGATGGCCGGAAGTTCCGGTGCCGTCTTGATGACCGCGCCGGCCGTGTCTTCCCAGGCCTTCTTGTAGGAGCCGTCCTTGGCGAAGGCCTCCAGCTGGTCGTTGATCCAGTTGCGGAACTCGGTGTCGCCCTTCTTCAGGCCGATGCCGTAAGGCTCCTTGGTGAAGGTCTCGTCGGATGCCAGCTTGAACGCGTCCGGTTCCTTGTTGACGAAGCCTGCCAGGATGACGTTGTCCGTGGTCACAGCCTCAACCTGCTTGTTGCGCAGCGGCTCGAGGCAGGCAGAGTAGGTGGCTGCCGGAACCAGGACAGCGCCGTACTTCTCCACGATGGTGGAAGCCGGGGTGGAACCCGTCACGGAGCAGACGTTCTTGCCCTTGACGTCCTCGGGCTTGGTGATGGACGTGTTGTCCTTGTTGACCATCAGCGCCTGGCCGGCTTCGTAGTACGGGCCAGCGAAGTCGACTTCGGTCTTGCGCTTGTCATTGATGGTGTAGGTGGCCACGATCAGGTCCACCTTGCCCTGCTTGATGAACTGCTCGCGGTTGGCCGAGACAGTCTCAACCCATTCAATCTTGTCTGCGGGGATGCCCAGCTTGGCGGCGAGCAGCTTGCCGATTTCGACGTCGAAACCGACCGGCTTGCCGTCCAGGCCCTTCTGGCCGAACAGCGGCTGGTCGAACTTGGTGCCGATGGTCACCTTGCCGGCGGAGGCGAGCTTTTCCATGGTGGTGCCTGCAGCGAAGCTGGGCTTCTCGACCGGCGTGGGGTTGGAGCCGGAGCCGGTGCCACCGCCGCCGCCGCAAGCGCTCAGTGTAAGAGCGATGGCCGCGGATGCTGCTGCCAGAAGGGATTTCCTTCGGGTCAAAAATGCCTTCATGACATTCCTTTCATTGGGCGGCCGCCGGTGACGGCCTGGGTGCGAAATCGGGGGTCTTGAAGTTGGGGACTGCTGGATCGGTTGTCAGTGCGTGAGCAGCTTGGACAGGAAGTCCTTGGCGCGGCTGCTCTGGGGATTGGTGAAGAACTGTTCGGGCGTGGCGTCCTCCACGATCTGTCCGTCAGCCATGAACACCACGCGGTCGGCGGCCTTGCGGGCGAAGCCCATCTCGTGTGTTACCACGATCATGGTCATGCCCTCCTTGGCCAGCTGGATCATGACGTCCAGGACCTCGTTGATCATTTCCGGGTCGAGGGCTGAGGTCGGCTCGTCAAACAGCATGACCTTGGGCTTCATGGCCAGGGCGCGTGCGATGGCCACACGCTGCTGCTGGCCGCCGGACAGCTGTGCCGGGAGCTTGGGCGCCTGGTGGCCTACGCCCACGCGCTCAAGCAGGGCCATGGCCTCCTTGTCCGCCTCCGCCTTGGCGACGCCCTTGACCTTGATGGGGCCAAGGGTCACGTTTTCCAGAATGGTCTTGTGCGCGAACAGGTTGAACGACTGGAACACCATGCCGACGTCGGCCCGCAGCCGGGCGAGCTCCTTGCCCTCCTCGGGCAGTCGCTTGCCGTCGATGGCGATGTCGCCGTCGTCGATGGTTTCCAGCCGGTTGATCGCCCGGCACAGTGTGGACTTCCCCGAACCTGACGGGCCGATGACCACAACCACCTCGCCCTTGCGGACCTGGAGGTTGATGTCCTTCAGAACGTGCAGCTGACCGTAATGCTTGTTGACGGCATTCAGAGAGACGAGTGCATCGCCGGGCAGTTGAGTAGTCATAAGTATGAATCTAGCGAACATTGCACGGTTATGACCGGAATCACTCCAACTTCCCGCTGATCGTAATTCAAGAGATACCTGCAGGTCAGCAGGTTAGCCTTGGGGGATGAGCATCAACGCAGATCCGTCAAAATCAGTACAGCCCCGCCGGAAAGGGCCCCTAGAGCTGCGCCGCAAGCAGGCCGCGGTGGAGATGTCGGATCAGCGCCTGCTCGACACCAAGGGCCCCGGCCACTTCATCCACACCGACCCCTGGCGTGTCATGCGGATCCAGAGCGAGTTCGTTGAAGGCTTCGGTGCCCTCTCCGACCTGGGCCAGGCGGTCAGTGTTTTCGGCTCGGCCCGCACCAAGCCCGGCAGCGCGTTCTACGACATGGGCGTCGAGGTGGGACGGAAACTGGCCGAGGCCGGCGTTGCCGTCATCACCGGCGGCGGACCGGGGTCCATGGAAGCGGCCAACAGGGGAGCCGTGGAAGGCAACGGCGTCTCCGTTGGCCTCGGCATCGAACTGCCGTTCGAACAGGGCCTGAACCAGTGGGTGGACCTCGGCATCAACTTCCGCTACTTCTTCGCCCGGAAGACCATGTTCGTCAAGTACGCCCAGGGCTTCATCGTTCTTCCCGGCGGCCTCGGCACCCTGGATGAGCTCTTCGAAGCCATGGTCCTGGTCCAGACGCAGAAGGTGACCTCGTTCCCGATCGTCCTGCTGGGCGCGGCGTTCTGGGGGCCCATGATCGACTGGATCAGGGGAACCCTGGTGGCCGAGGGAATGGTCTCGGAAAAGGACCTGGACCTCATCCAGGTGGTGGACACCCCGGAGGAAGCCGTGAACCTGGTCCTCCACGGCCACGTCCGGGCGCCCTCCACCAACGGCGACCAGCGCCCCGAATAGCAGCCCGCGTAAGCGGCAGCGGGGGCTGCGTCTGGCACGATTGGTGGTGTGAGTTTCTTCCTCGTTTTCCTCGCCATCGTCCTGATCGGAGCCACCGCCCTTATCGGGACCGACCTCGGGGCGGGCATGCTGCGGAGGAAACGCGCCCGCGCGCCCCTCGCCAGGGACCGCTTCAACGACGGGTTCGATGACCCCGTGGCGTCCCTGCCCCCGGTGCTGCTTCCCGACGACGCCACACCGGCCGACGTCGACCACGTCCGGTTTGCGCTGGGGCTGCGCGGTTACCGGATGGACCAGGTGGACCAGGTGCTGGACGACCTGCGGGACCAGCTGGCCGCCAGGAACGCCGAAATAGAAAGGCTACGCGAGCAGCTGCGCGCCTCTGCCGCGTTGGCTGCCGCCGAACAGGTGACTGCCGCCGAACCAGTGACCGCCGCCGAACGGCCGGCCGCCGAGGACCGGGCGTGAGCTCCCCGGTGCCGCCTCCGGGCCCCGTGCCGCCCGCAACGGCAGAACCTCCGGCGTCCAAGTCCGGGACGCGCCTGGACGCGGCGTTCCGGACTGCCGCGGCACGCCTCGGCGGCCGGCTGTCCCGCTGGCCGTGGTGGGCCCAGGTGGCGGCCGTCTACGTGGCCGCCCGGCTGGTCAGCGCCTGCATCTTCATGTCGGCCGCCCTGCACCAGGGAATCAACCCCTGGTTCCCGGCCAAGCCCGACTACTGGAACTTCATCAATATCTGGGACGCGCGCTGGTACGAATCGGTGATGACCGGCGGCTACCCGTCCGAGCTGCCGGTGGATGCTGCCGGCAACGTGCAGGAGAACACCTGGGCCTTCTACCCGCTGTTCCCCACGCTGGGGAGGATGCTCGCCGCTGCCACGGGTATGACTCCCCCCGCCGCCCTCATCCTGATTGCGATGCTCGCCGGACTGGCGGCCTCGCTGGTGGTCTACCTGCTGTTCCGCACCCGGACAGCCCACTGGCCTGCCGTGTGGGGCACCGCATTCTTCGCCACCTTCCCCGTCTCGCCGGTGCTCCAGGTGCCGTACGCGGAGTCCCTGAACCTCCTGCTGCTGGCCGCAGCGCTGCTGCTGGTGGTCCGGCGGCACTACCTGTGGGCCATTCCGGTGGTTCTGGCCATGTGCCTGTCCCGGCCCACGGGGGTGCCGTTTGCTGCCACCGTCGGAATCCTGTTCCTGTACCGTGCCGGCGAGGCCTGGCTCGAGGCGCGGAACCACGGGCTGGCCGCCAGATGGCGCCGGAGCGCCAGCCGGGCCCACAGCCGGGTCCACAGCCGGAACGAACTGTGGTCCCTCGCCGGGCTCACCGCCGTCAGCTGTGCGGCCGCCCTCGCCTGGCCCGCCATCGCATGGGCGGCCACCGGCGACGTCGCCGCGTACACCAAGACCGAAACCGTGTGGCGCGGAGACGACCTGGTGCCCTTCAAGCCGTGGTTCGACACCGGCATCCTGCTGTTCGGGCCCGTGCTGGGGCTCGTGGCCCCGTTCGTCTTTTTGGCGGTATTCGGGCTCTTCATGGCCTCCCCGCCGGTGCGCCGGCTGGGAACTGAACTCCGGCTGTGGTGCGTGTGCTACATGGGATACCTCGTGGTGTTCCTGCACCCGCAGACCAGCACCTTCCGCATGCTGCTGCCGCTGTTTCCGCTCGCCCTGGCCGCCGCTCTGGTTTCCCGCTCGCGCGCCTACCGCGGCGCCGTGGTCACCATGTTCGTCCTGCTGCAGATCGTCTGGGTGGTGTGGCTGTGGGCGTGGGCGCAGCTGCCGGGCGGAGGGGACTATCCGCCGTGACGGGCCGGGTTTCCCGGACGGGTTTCCCCAGATCAGCCCGCGGAAGGGCACAGGAATCCGTACGTGAACGGATTGTCCATCGATTAGCTACAGACGGGTAATTACAGGATAATAGGTAATAAGCAAGGACAAAAAGCATTCGGATTGTTCAGCCATGGCGGCTGCCGAAAGGACCGCCAGAGCGGCTTTGTTTTGACCACGCGGACTCAGCCCGGCCGGGCTGCTCGGTCCTGGGACTACTGGAGGGGATATTCCTCATGGCGGCTATGAAACCACGCACCGGCGACGGCCCTATGGAAGTAACCAAGGAGGGCCGCAGCCTGATCATGCGTGTGCCGCTCGAAGGCGGGGGCCGGCTCGTGGTTGAACTCAATGCCACGGAGGCGGCCAACCTCAAGGACTGCCTCGTCGGCGTCACCGAATAGCAGAAAAGGCAGGGCCCGCAGCCGGAAGGCTGCGGGCCCTGCCTTTTGGTAAACCCTGCCTTTTTGGTAAACCCTGCCCGTTTCGTAAGCCTCGCCGGCCAGCGACGGGCGGCTTACCGCTTGACCGCTACCAGCAGCCCGTCGCCGGTGGGAAGCATCGCGGAAGCCAGCCGGTCGTCGTCGCGCACGGCCTTCCCCACCTGGCGCAGCACCACGGTGGTGGCATCGCGGGCCGCAGGGTTGGACACCCGGTCCTTGTCCAGGGCGTCATTGACGATCAGCAGGCCGCCGGTTTTGAGCAGCCGGACGGCCTGCTCCACGTAGCGGGGAAAGTTGGGCTTGTCGCCGTCGATGAAAACGAGGTCATAGGCGGCGTCGGTGAGCCTCGGCAGGACATCGCCGGCACGGCCGGAGATGGTGCGCGTCCGGTTGGCGGGGCTGCCGGCTTCCTGGAACGCCTCCCGGGCGGCCTTCAGGTGCTCCACGTCCACGTCGATGGTGGTGAGCACGGCCTGGGGGCCGAGACCGCGGAGCAAGCAGACGCCGGACACCCCGGCGCCGGTGCCGATCTCAACGGCGGTTTGCGCCTTGGATGCCGCGGCCAGCACAGTCAGCACGGCGCCCACGCCACGGCCGATCGGTGTCACGCCAAGCTCGAACGAACGCTCCCGGGCGCGAAGCAGAACCTCATCCTCGGCAGGCAGATCTTCTGCATAGGACCAGCTCGTGGACTTATCGGCGCTCATGGATTTCGCTTTCTGGGCGGCAGGGGCATGTTCTTACAGCGTACTTGGTTGGACGGCGCCGGACGGGCAAGTGACAGCGCGGACGCCTGTGATGGCGCATACTGTCACGCTGCCCGATGAATCGCGGGCACTGTCCGGGGAACCCTGGCCTGAAATTGGGGTGAATAAGTTTGCGCTTTTAGCAAAGGGTGCCCCGCAGTCAGGAAATTCCCAGCCAACTTTGACATGATAATAATCCGCTCATCCAAGTGGTGATCGGCGCCGAACCAATGATGTAAAGCACGTCAGGCGTTATTACATCCACGAGGGGAGTGGACGATGTCAGCATCCGTTGCGGCACCTGTCCCTACAACTGAAGAGCAAGCCGCCGAGTGGGCCATGCCCACGTGGGAGGAAGTGGTCACCAACCACTCCGCCAAGGTGTACCGGCTCGCCTACCGGCTCACCGGCAACAAGTACGACGCCGAGGACCTCACCCAGGAGGTGTTCGTCCGCGTCTTCCGTTCCCTGGAGAACTTCAAGCCGGGAACCCTGGACGGCTGGCTGCACCGGATCACCACCAACCTCTTCCTGGACCAGGCGCGGCGCAAGAGCCGCATCCGCTTCGATGCGCTGGCCGAGGACGCCGAATCGCGGCTGCCCGGCCGGGAACCGGGCCCCGAGCAAAGCTTCGAGCTCAACAACCTGGACCTCGACGTCCAGGCCGCCCTCGAGGAACTCCCGCCGGACTTCCGTGCCGCCGTCGTCCTGTGCGACCTTGAAGGGCTGTCGTACGACGAGGTCGCCGAGGCCCTGGGCGTGAAGCTGGGCACGGTACGCTCACGCATTCACCGCGGCCGGACCATGCTCCGCGAAAAGCTTGCCCACCGCGATCCGCGCCCGCAGCAGGCGCGCAAGCCGCGGCTGAAGATGCCCCGCATCGCCGGCGTTCTCTGATCGGCGACATGCGTCAGCTACATCGCTTGCTGGAGGGGCTCAGGAGGAAAACACGGTTGTCGCCGCTCGCCGGCGGACGGCACCCGCAGACACCGGACCATGTCCGCGCGTGCGCCGAATGCGCCAGCGCGCTGCACCGGCAGCGCCAGTACATCGAACGGCTCCGTACCGCCGCCGTCCCGGCCGCCAGCGACGAACTGACCGCGCGGCTCCTGCTCAGGACCGAGCAGTTGGCCATGGCGCCGGCCCCCGTTTACCGGCCCAGCCGGATGAGGCTGGCCGGGCTGGCCGGCGGCGTAGCCGTGGTGGCGGCAGGTGCCGTCGCCGCCGGAGCCTACACTGTTGCCGGCGAACCCCGGCAGTACGCCGCGGGCACGGCCTCGCTCTATGGCCAGTCCGGGCATTCCCCGGGAACGGACAGCCGCCTCGCCGCGCTGCGCTCCTCCGGCTGGACCTGCCCCGAACTGCGTGCCATGGGCTTCCACCTTGTTTCGGCCAGTACCACGGTGCTGGCGGGCCAGCCCACGGTTGAACTGCGCCTCACGGACGGACAGCACACGGCACGGATCCTGGAACAGCACCAGGGATCCCCGGCGGCGCCCTGGCCGCTCAACCCGCTGACCGGCCACCCGGCGGGAAGCGACGGGTACGTCGCCGCCGACCTGCCGGGAACGACGGCGGACGGCCAGGTCTGGGTCAAGGCCGGATCGCCGTGGAGCGCGATCTACCAGACCTCGCGGAGTACCTTCACCTACGTGTCGGACCTGCCCGCCACCTCGGCCGACGACGCCGTGGCGATGCTCGCCGGGGCCGGAGGTGCGGCCGGCCCGGGCCTTGCCGCCGGGACCGACGTGTCCAGCGGCAGCGCCGGAGCCCAGGGGCCGGCGCAGGAGACCGCCGTTGACCGGGTGGAACGCGGCCTCCGTAAACTAGCCCGCCAGTTGGGGCTTTGAGGCATTTCCCCGTCCCTGCAGAATGGCCCCGCAGGGCCCTGGCCGGGCCGAAATCGTCACCGCCTCCCCGGAGAGGGTAATCTTCCTAAAGTGTTTGGAATCAACGGCCCGGAGTTTATCCTTCTGCTGCTCATCGGCATTCTGGTGATCGGCCCCCAGCGGCTGCCCGAATACACCCAGAAACTGGCAAACCTGGTCCGTGAAGTGCGGCGGATGGCTTCCGGCGCGCGGGAACAGATCAAGGAAGAAGTCGGCATCGACATCGATGACGTCGACTGGAAGAAATACGACCCCCGCCAGTACGATCCGCGGCGCATCATCAAGGAAGCGCTCCTCGAAGACGACACCAAGCCAGTCAGCGCCGGCGGTCCCGCTGCCGTGGCTGCCGCGGCGTCAGCCGCCGCTTCCGCCGGTGAGGAGCGGCCGGCTCGCATCATCGAAAGCCTCGGCGTGGGGGAGCGCGCACCCTTCGACACCGAGGCCACGTAGCTTCGCAGTCAGCGGGGCTGGACGTCCAGCTTCATCCCGGCCAGTCCCCGCGGCCTGGCCGCGAGCTTCCCGGCAATGCCGGAGAGCGCCGCAGCGGCCGGCGTGTCCGGGCCGCCGAGCACGATGGGCTTGCCTGAGTCGCCGCCTTCGCGCAGGAGGATGTCCAGCGGAATCTGGCCCAGCAGCGGCACGTCCGTGCCGGTCGAGGCGCTGAGCCTCTCGGCGAGCACCTCCCCGCCGCCGGTGCCGAACAGGTCCATCCGCCCGCCGTCGGGCATTTCCAGGTACGACATGTTCTCGATGACCCCGGCCACCGTCTGCCCGGTCTGAGTGGCGATGGCGCCGGCGCGCTCGGCGACGTCGGCCGCGGCGGCCTGGGGAGTGGTGACCACCAGGATCTCGGCCTTGGGCAGCAGCTGCGCCACCGAGATGGCGATGTCGCCGGTGCCCGGCGGGAGGTCCAGGAACAGGGCATCGAGGTCGCCGAAGTAGACATCGGTGAGGAACTGCTCGAGGGCGCGGTGCAGCATGGGTCCGCGCCAGGCAACGGGCTGGTTGCCGGTGACGAACATGCCGATGGAAATGACCTTCACGCCGTAGGCCACCGGCGGGAGGATCATGTCGTCCACCCGGGTGGGGGCCTGGGTGATCCCCATCAGGGCCGGCACCGAGAAGCCGTAGACGTCCGCGTCCACGATGCCCACGCGCAGCCCCTGTGCCGCGAGGGAACAGGCGAGGTTGACGGTCACGGAGGACTTTCCCACGCCGCCCTTGCCGCTGGCCACCGCGAAGACCTTGGTGAGGGACCCTGGCTGGTTGAACGGGATGCCCCGCTCGCCGCCGGGGCCGCGCAGCTGCTCCTTCAGGGCGTCGCGCTGGGCCTGGGTCATGACCTTCAGGTCCACCTCGACGGCGGTCACGCCGGGTACGTCCAGCAGCGCCGCCTCCGAGTCCCTGGTGATGGTGTCGCGCAGGGGGCAGCCGGCAATGGTGAGCAGCACCGCCAGGCGGACGGTCCCGTCGTCGGAGATCTCCACGGAGTCCACCATCCCCAGTTCGGTGATGGGGCGCCGGAGTTCTGGGTCGATGACGGTTGCCAGGGCAGCATTGACTGCCTGAAGGAGGGTGGTGCTCATGCCGTGGTGCTCAGCTTTCGGGAGTGGTGGGTCGGTGGGCTGCCCGGCCCTGGCGCGTTTTTTCAGACTGGACCTTGGGGATCTGCTGCGTGCGGGGGTTGCGTTGCTTCTCCCGCTTCTCCTTCAGCTTTTCCCGGACCAGTTCGCGCGGCGATTCGTGGCTGCCGGGCCCGGACGGCTCGTGCGTGCGGAGCTCCTCCTGGGCTTCCAGCAGGTCCTCCAGGAGGCTGCGCAGTTCCGCGCGGACGTAGTCGCGGGTGGCCACCTCACGCAGCGCGATCCGGAGCGAGGCCAGCTCCCGGGTGAGGTATTCGGTGTCCGAAAGGTTGCGTTCGGCACGCTGGCGGTCCTGCTGCAGGGACACACGGTCGCGGTCGTCCTGGCGGTTCTGCGCGAGCAGCAGCAGCGGCGCCGCGTAGGAGGCCTGCAGGGACAGCATCAGCGTCAGGAGCGTAAACCCGAGTTCGACCTTGTCGAACTGCCACTCCGTGGGGGCGAAGGTGTTCCAGGCCAGCCAGAAGACACAGAACACGGTCATGTAGAGCAGGAACTGCGGCGTGCCCATGAAACGGGCGAAGCCCTCCGTCGCGTGGCCGAACGCATCAGGGTTCGGCGAGAACTTGGGGAGGATGCGCTGGCGGCCGCTCAGCGGCGTGTCCAGGCTGCCCTGGGCTGCCGGCTTTCCGCCCGGGCGGGTTCCCTTTGCCGTGTTCTCAGCCAATGCGGCCACCAAGCTTCCTGACCGGGGCCTCGCCGTCGTTCGCCCGCCAGTCATCGGGCAGCAGATGGTCCAGGACGTCGTCCACCGTCACCGCACCCACCAGCCGGCCGGCCTGGTTGACCACCGGCAGCGAGTTCAGGTTGTACGTGGCGAGCGTGCGGGCCACTTCGCTGATGTGGGCCAGGTCCGAGAGCGGCTCCAGGTTCTTGTCCACGAGGTTGCCCAGCGATTCGAACGGCGGGAAGCGCAGCAGCTGCTGGATGTGCACCACGCCGAGGAAGCGGCCCGTGGGGGTTTCCAGCGGAGGGCGGGCGATGAAGATGGACGAGGCGAGGGCAGGCGAGAGTTCCTCGCGCCGGACATGGGCGAGTGCCTCCGCCACCGTGGCTTCGGGCGGCAGGATCACCGGAACGGGCGTCATGAGGCCGCCGGCGGTGTCCTCGTCGTATTCGAGGAGGCGCCGGACATCCTCGGCGCCCTCGGGCTCCATCAGCTGCAGGAGTTCCTCCGCCTGGGCGGACGGCAGCTCGCCGAGGAGGTCGGCGGCGTCGTCGGGGTCCATCTCCTCGAGGACGTCGGCGGCGCGCTGGACGTCGAGGGCGGAGAGGATTTCCACCTGGTCGTCCTCGGGCAGTTCCTGCAGGACGTCCGCGAGCCGCTCGTCCTGCAGTTCGCTGGCCACTTCGAAGCGCCGCTTGTCGCTCATCTCCTGGAGCGCCTCGGCGAAGTCGGCGGGCTTGAGGTCCTCGTGGTTGGCCACGAACTGGGTGGCGGCCTGCGGTTCCGTCTTGGCTCCCTGGTGCGCGTCGGCCCAGTCGATGATCATGGTCTCGTTGCGGCGCAGCCTGCTTAGGGGCGCGAGGGAATGTCCGCGCCGGACGAACAGCTTGCTCACGAACCAGTCGCCTGAGCGGTGCTGGTCCATGGCGATGTCCTCGATGGTGGCGTCGCCGCTGCCGTCTGTGAGGGTGACCCGGCGGTCGAACATTTCGGCCACCACCAGGGTCTCCGCGCCGCGCTGTTCGAAGCGCCGGAGGTTGACCAGGCCGGTGCAGATGACCTGGGTCTGGTCTATGGAGGTGATCCGGGTCATCGGGACGAAGACGCGCTTCTTGCCGGGTACTTCGACGACGATGCCCACCACGTGCGGGGCGCCGCGGGTGCCGCGGGAGAGCACGACGACGTCACGCAATCGTCCCAGACGGTCGCCCAGAGGGTCGAAGACGTCCAGTCCGAGGAGGCGCGCAACAAAGACGCGGGTAGGATTCGTGCTCACCTCTACAGGCTACCGAGTCTGCTCTCTTTTAGCTGAATTTTCAGCCCGCACCCATCCTTATAGGCAAGAATGAAGACATGGCGAATATTTTTGGTGCTCCCAAAGCTGGACCCAACGGCCCGGACGAATCGAAGACGGTCCCCACGGGGGCCACCGTCGGCTCGTATACCTCCTACCTGGACGCCCAGAAGGCCGTGGACTACCTCGCCGACCAGCAGTTCCCGGTCCATCTGGTGTCCATCGTGGGGAACGACCTCAAGATGGTGGAACGCGTGACGGGGCGCCTCAGCTACCCGCGGGTGGCGCTCTCCGGTGCGCTGAGCGGCATGTGGTTCGGCCTCTTCGTCGGCGTCATGCTGTCCTTCTTCACGCCCGCCGGCGGGACCTTCTCCATCATCAGCTCGGTACTGATGGGTGCGGCGTTCTTCATGCTGTTCGGGATCGTCACCTACGCCATGCAGCGCGGCAAGCGCGACTTCACGTCCACCAGCCAGGTGGTTGCCACCAACTACGACGTCGTCGTGGCCTTCGAAGCCGCCCACGAGGCACGCCGGCTGCTCCAGCAGCTGCCGATGACGCCGTCCGACGCCACCCCGGGCGGGCGCCAGGCGGCGCACACCCAGCACGATTACCAGAACCAGCCCTACCAGCAGCGGGGCCGGCACCAGGGACCGCCGCAGGGTCCGTCCCAGGGCCAGGCGCCGCAACGGCCGGCGGGCTGGAACGACCCCTACGGCCAGCGCAGCCAGGACGCCAACGAGCAGTACGGCGCAGGCCAGCACGTGCAGGGCGGACAGCCGCAGGACCCCCACCAGCAGCACGGCGCAAACCAGCAATACGGCGCAGGACAGCAGGGCCAGCAGTACGACCTAGAGCAGCCTTACGGCGCGAACCAGCAGCCCGGTAACCAGCAGGCCGGCGCCAACCAGCACGGGCAGGCAGCAGAGGGCACACCGGCAGCGGGCCAGCGCCCGGCGTCGTCCGTCCGCTACCCGGACCTGCCGGACGGCCGGCCGCAGTACGGCGTACGGGTGGACCCGAACCAGGCCGAGCAGGGCCGGGACGGACAGCAGCAATAGCCCGGGGCCAATAAGGCCCAGGACAGCACGAAGGGACGGGCACCGGAGCATCCGGTGGCCGTCCCTTCGTGTGTTGGCCCGCCTAACCCTTGGCGTCGATCTCCTGGTAGATGCCGGCCATCCAGGCCTCGACGTCGTTCGCCGTGCGGGGCAGCGCCGCGCTGAGGTTCACGGGGCCCTCGGCGGTCATCAGGATGTCGTCCTCGATGCGCACGCCGATGCCGCGGTACTCCCCGGGAATGGCGAGGTCCTCCTCCTTGAAGTACAGGCCCGGTTCGATGGTGAAGACCATGCCCTCGCGCAGCACGCCGTCGAGGTAGAGTTCCCGCCTGGCCTGGGCACAGTCATGGACGTCGAGGCCAAGGTGGTGGCTGGTGCCGTGCGGCATCCAGCGCCGGTGCTGCTGGCCGTCCTCGCCCAGGGCCTCCTCGACGGAGACCGGAAGCAGGCCCCATTCGGCGAGCCGCTCCGCGAGGACTGTGGTGGCGGCGGTGTGCACGTCGCGGAACTTCACGCCGATCCGGGCGGCCGCGAAGCCGGCGTCGGCCGCGTCCAGGACGGCCTCGTAGACCTTGCGCTGAATATCCGAGAACTTGCCGTTGGCCGGAAGCGTGCGCGTGATGTCCGCGGTGTAGAGCGAATCGGCCTCCACGCCGGCGTCCAGCAGGAGCAGCTCACCGGCGTTGACCTTGCCGGTGTTGCGGGTCCAGTGGAGCACGGTGGCGTTGTTGCCGGAGGCGGCGATGGTGTCGTAGCCGAGTTCGTTGCCTGCCTCCCGGGCGCGGGCGAAGAAGGCGCCTTCCACCACGCGTTCGCCGCGGTCGTGCGTCAGGGCGCGGGGTAGGGCCTTAACCACCTCGGTGAAGCCTTCCACGGTGGCGGCCACCGCGATCTTCATCTGCTCGATTTCCCACTCGTCCTTGGTCAGCCGCAGTTCGGAGAGGGCTTCGGAGAGCTGTTCGTCGAGGGCGTCCAGCACGCCCAGGTCCAGGTTGTCCGGATCCTTGGCGGTGTTGTAGCGGGCGGTGTCCACGAGGGCATCGATGTTTTCGTCCACCTTGCGCACCAGGCGGATGGAGATGCCGCCGATTTCGGGGGCGCCGACGTTCTTGGTGACGGCCATCTCGAGTTCGTTGATGTGGGCCGTGGGGATTCCGAGCCTGGCCTCGAACTCGGCCAGCGTGGGCCGTGCGCCGATCCAGAATTCCCCCGACCGCGCGTCGGCATAGAACTGTTCGGTGTCCCGTCCGGCCAGCGGCCGGAAGTAGAGCGTGGCGCGGTGGTTGCCGCCGTCGTCGCCCTTTCCCTCCTCGACAGGTTCGAAGATGAGCACGGCGTCGGGCTCATGGTCCAGCCCGAGGCCGGTGAGGTGGGCGAAGCCGGAGTGCGGCCGGAAGCGGTAGTCGCAGTCGTTGGAGCGGACCTTCAGGGGGCCGGCCGGAAGCACCAGGCGTTCGCCCTTGAACTGGTCGGAGATGGCGCGCCGCCTCCTCGCGGCGTGGCTGGCGACGGCGTCCTGTTCAGAGGTCACCTGCGGCGCGGGCGCCCAATTGCTGGCCATGAAGGCCTTGAAAGCCGCGGAACTGGGCCGCTGGGAGCGGTTGTTGACGCGCTCGTCCAGGGGCTGGGAAGCTGTGTTTTCACCGTTGTGGGTGTTGTCTGCATCGTTCACCGTCCAATAGTCTCACCAGTCCCAAGGACTCACCAGCCGAGGCAGAATCACGCCCATCCCGGCCACGGAGGCGCGCCATCTACTAGGCTGGGCTGGTGAGGATAGATCTGCACGCCCACTCGAACGTTTCCGACGGCACGGAAACACCTGCTGAGGTCATGGCAGCCGCGGCGGCGGCAGGGCTGAACGTCATTGCGCTGACGGACCACGACTCCACGGACGGCTGGGAGGAAGCGTCCCGGGCGGCGGTAGACAACGGCGTGGCACTGGTACCCGGCATGGAGATTTCCTGCCGGACGGAACACGGGATCAGCGTCCACCTCCTGAGCTACCTGCACGACCCCGCACACCCGGGCCTGCTCGAGGAGATCACCAAGGCCAGGGAAGCCCGCCTCACGCGCGCCGAACGCATGGTCACGCTGCTGGCCGAGGATTACCCGCTGAGCTGGGACGACGTGATCCACCACGTGGCGCCCGGGGCCACGCTGGGACGGCCGCACATCGCCGACGCCCTGGTGGCCGCCGGTGTGGTGGCGGACCGTTCCGAGGCCTTCACCTCGATCCTGACCTCCCACTCGCGCTACTTCGTGCAGCACTACGCGCCGGAGCCGGCCCTCGCCGTCGAACTGGTCCGCGCCGCCGGCGGCGTTCCCGTCTTTGCCCACCCCGTCGCCTCCGCGCGCGGCCGCATCGTGGGTGAAAGCACGTACCACAGCATGATCGACGCCGGCCTGGCCGGGCTCGAGGTCAACCACCGGGACAACCCGGAGGAGGGCCGGGAATTCCTGCGGAAGCTGGCCGCCCAGCACGGGCTCCTGGTGACCGGCTCCTCGGACTACCACGGCCTGGGCAAGCCCAACCGGCTCGGCGAGAACCTGACGGCGCCGGATGTGTTCGAGCGGATCGAGGAGCTGGGCACGGGCGCCGCCGTCGTGCGCTGACCCAAGTAAGTAGCAGCACAGGGCGTTCCCAGCGCTGGGAACGCCCTG
Source organism: Arthrobacter globiformis (assembly GCF_046536215.2). Classification (GTDB taxonomy): domain Bacteria; phylum Actinomycetota; class Actinomycetes; order Actinomycetales; family Micrococcaceae; genus Arthrobacter; species Arthrobacter globiformis_E. Next base: position 4,699,630 of record NZ_CM143421.1, read on the forward strand.
AAGTGCTACCTAGTTGGGCGGGTAGGACGCGATCTCGGCGTGCGCCCCCAGCCGCTTGGCCATGACGTCGATGGCCGGCTGGTTCTGGTCCACGCAGACGAACCTGCGGCCCATCTTGGCAGCCACCGCACCGAGCGTGCCGGAACCGGCGAAGAAATCGAGGCACCAGTCACCGGGGCGGCTGGACGCGGCCACCACCCGGCGCACCAGGCCCTCGGGCTTCTGCGTGGGGTAGCCGGTCTTTTCCTTGCCCGTGGGGGAGACGATGGTGTGCCACCAGACGTCCGTGGGCAGCTTGCCCAGTTCACGCTTGGCCGGGGTCACGAGCCCCGGCGCCATGTAGGGCTCGCGGTCCACCTCGGCGCTGTTGAAGTGGTACTTGGCCGGGTTTTTGACGTAGACGAGGATGTTGTCGTGCTTGGTGGGCCAGCGGTTTTTGGCGCGCGCACCGTAGTCGTAGGCCCAGATGATCTCGTTGAGGAAGCACTCACGGCCGAAGATGGCGTCCAGCATCACCTTGGCGTAATGCACCTCGCGGTAGTCGAGGTGCAGGTACAGGGTGCCGTCGTCGGCCAGGAGCCGCCAGGCCTCCACCAGGCGCGGCTCGAGAAAGGACCAGTAGTCGCTGAAGGCGTCGTCGTAGCGGTGCAGGGCGCCCTTGATCGTGTCGTAGGAGCGGCCCTTGAATCCCACCCGGTCGCCGTCGCCGTCGGCATTGAGCACCATCCGTGTTTCCTGGCGCTGCTGGGCCCGGCCGGTGTTGAAGGGCGGGTCCACGTAGATCAGTGTGAAGGCGCCGTCCGGCAGCGTGGGGAGGAAGTCCGCGTTATCCGCGTGCACCACCAGGTTGCTGCCGTCCGGCGCCCAGACAGTTTCAGTCATTGAGGCTATGGGGCCTCGGGGCCGGGCTGCGCGCCGGTTGCAGCGGATTCGCTGCCGGAAACCACTTCGCCGTTGCGGCGGCGCGTGCGGGTGCGGTTGCGGCGCGGGCGCGCCGGCTGCTCGCCTTCAACGGTCGCGGTGGCGGCGGTACCGGTTCCGGCATCGGCACCGGACTCGGAGGAACGGCTGTCTGAAGAACGACGGCGGCGCTCGCCTGAGCGCTTGCCCGCGTCACCGCCGCGGCGGCTGCCGTCCCTGCTGCCGCCATACCGGCCGCCGGAACGGCCGCCCGAGCGGCTGTTCTTCTTGCCGGTCTCGCCCAGGTCCTCCAGGACCTCGGCGTCGACGCCGGCGAGGGTGCGCTTGCTGCGCGGCAGCCGGCCCTTGGTGCCCTCCGGGATATCCAGGTCGGTGTAAAGGTGCGGTGAGGAGGAATACGTCTCCACCGGCTCGGGAACGTTCAGCCCGAGCGCCTTGTTCACCAGGCCCCAGCGCGGCATGTCGTCCCAGTCAACGAACGTCACGGCCGTGCCCTTGTTGCCGGCGCGGCCGGTGCGGCCCACGCGGTGCAGGTAGATCTTTTCGTCTTCGACGCACTGGTAGTTGATGACGTGCGTAACGTCCTCGACGTCGATGCCGCGCGCGGCGACGTCGGTGGCCACCAGGACGTCCACCTTGTTGTTGCGGAAGGCCCGCAGCGCCTGCTCGCGGGCGCCCTGGCCGAGGTCGCCGTGGATGGCGGCGGCGGCAAAGCCGCGGTCCACCAGTTCCTCGGCCACCTTGGCGGCGGTCCGCTTGGTCTTGGTGAAGATGATGGTGCGCCCGCGCTCCCGGGCCTGCAGGATCCTGGAGACCACTTCGGTCTTGTCCATGCTGTGGGCGCGGTAGATCAGCTGGCGGATGTCGCGCTTGGTCAGGCCTTCGTCGTCCGGATCGGCGGCGCGGATGTGGGTGGGCTGGGTCATGTAGCGGCGGGCCATCGCGATGACCGGGCCGGGCATGGTGGCCGAGAACAAGAGCGTCTGGCGGACGGCGGGGGTGCCGGCGATGAGGGTCTCGACGTCGGGCAGGAAGCCGAGGTCCAGCATCTCGTCGGCTTCATCCAGTACAACGATCTTGACGTTCTTGAGCACCAGGTGGCGCTGCTTGAAGAGGTCGATGAGGCGGCCCGGCGTGCCGACGACCACTTCGACGCCCTTCTGCAGCGCGTCGATCTGCGGTTCGTAGGCGCGGCCGCCGTAGATCGTGGCGATTCGGACGTTCCGCTTGCGGGATGCCGTCTGCAGGTCGTTGGCCACCTGGACGGCAAGTTCGCGGGTGGGAACGATCACCATGGCCTGCGGCGCGCCGGGGGAGGGGAGCTTGTCGAACCCGGCGTCGTCCCGGCCCACCACGCGCTGCAGCACGGGGATGCCGAAGCCGAGGGTCTTGCCGGTACCGGTCTTGGCCTGGCCGATGATGTCGTGGCCGGTCAGGGCGACGGGCAGCGTCATGGCCTGGATGGGGAAGGGGTGCGTGATGCCGGCGTCGGCCAGGGATTCGACGATGTCGGAGCGGACGTCGAAGTCGGCGAACGACTTTTCGGCTATTTCGTGCGGCTTCTCGTCCGAGATGATGGTCTCTTCCGGCTCGATGGTCTCGGTGCCGGTGTCGTCGGAGAGCAGCTGGTGGGTATGCAATTCACTCACAGGGGAGTTTCCTTATTCATTTAGGCATTGGCGCCGCCTGCTCAACGGGGCGGGCGCGGGGGCCGTTCCGGAGCACGCTCAGGCGCGCAAGCAATTCCAGTGGAAGCCGATCGCGGGCTATCTAATTGCCGGCACTGGGGACCGGCGGGTGTGACTCAAGATCGCGTAGGGGCGGGCTTGTTGAATTCAAATCAAGGAAATCAACGACCGGGCATCCATTACTACGCACCCAGTCTACTGGCAAACCCGTGTTTTCCTTGACTCAGCCCGCCGCAGGGGCCCGTGGCGGGCGCCGGAGCGGATCAGTCGACGAGCTCGAGGTGGATCTCCCGGGTGGTGATGTCCGAGGAGATGAGCCGGACGCGGACCCTGGTGCCGGGCTCCATCTCGCCCTCGCACCTGGCTGTCACGGCCGGTTCGGCGATCTGGACCACGCCGGAGGGGCCGGATCCGTTGCTCCCCTTGCCGTTCAGGCCCTTGCCGCCGTTCCCGTTCCCATTGCCGTTCCCGTTCCCATTGCCATTGCCGTTTTTGGCCGGCTTCGACCCGGAGATCACCACGGCATCGAACTCCTGGCCGATGTGGTTGATCAGCAGCGCGGCTTCCACGGTGTCCAGGGCCAGGCGTTCCATCCTCGCCGCCAGTTGGTCCGAGTACGCCATGATTTCGGGCAGCGAGGGAAGCGCCTCCCGCGCCCAGGCCGGCACCGGCCGGTCGTTGCTCAGGGCCTCGCAGATGACCAGCACGAACCTGTCCACGAGCCGGCGCAGCGGCGCGGTGGTGTGGGCGTACGCGGTGCCGATGGCCGACTGAACGGCGTCCTCCGGGACGGTTCCGTCGAAGTGCGTGTACGCGGCCCCGCGGAAGAGCATGCCGGCCGAATGCAGGATGGCCAGTTGGCGGTGGTCGGTGGGATCGAGGGTGCGCAAGTACTCGCCGTAGGTTTCCTGCCCGTCCCACGGTTTGCCCAGCGCGGCTGTCTGCCGCTTGAAATGGCTGAGCGAGCGTTCATCCGGGGCAGGCATGGTGCGCAGGATCCCCACCTTGCCGTTGAGCATCAGGGAGGCCGCAGCCATCCCGGTCATCAGCGAAATCTGGGCGTTCCAGTCCTCCACCGGCAGCTGGGGGACTGCCACGATCCGGTAGCCGCCGTCGGGCAGTTGGACGATCTCCTGCTCCGGCATGTTCAGGCTCGCGCCGCCGCGGGCCCGCTCCAGGTCCACGCGCTTGCGCCCCACCTCGCGCAGGAGCTGCAGCATGGGCGGCGCCGTGCCGGCATCCAGGTCCGCCTGGACGCCCTTGTAGTTGAGCTTGGCCCGGCTGCGCACGGTGGCCCGGCGGACCACCACGGACGCCACCTCGGCGGCGGCGTCGAGTTCGAACTCCCAGACGAACGCGGAGCACAGCTGCCCGGCCAGCAGGCTGCCGGCGTTCTCGCTGATGACCTCCGGGTGCAGCGGAATCCGTCCGTCCGGCGCGTAGAAGGTCTGCCCGCGGCGGCGGGTCTCGGCGTCGAGCGCGCCGCCCGGCTGCACGAAGGACGGCACGTCGGCGATGGCGTAGAGGATCCGGTAGCCGTCGCCGCGGCGTTCGATGAAGAGCGCCTGGTCAAGGTCGGTGGACGACGGCGGATCGATGGTCAGGAACTCCACCCCGGTCAGGTCCAGGGCCGGGAATTCCCGGTCGGCAACGGCCGCTTCGGCTTCCTTGAGCACGTCCTCGGGGAATTCCCCGGGAAGCTCCAGTTCCGTCCGCAGCGCGCTCAGGGCGTCCGCGAGCGCGTTGGTCTGCTCGTGGACGCTGGGCGACAGCCGATGATGTGACACGAAAATCAGGTTAGCCCGAATTGCGCCGTTAGTCTTGGATTATGGGCACATCCTCGGCTGACACCGCTCGCTATGACCGCTTTGTCGCAGACCTGTTCGGCGTGATGGCATACGGTGAGCTGTCCGCGTTCGAGCGGCTGTCCTCGGACGCCCGTTACTCGCCCACGCTGCACGACCGCGCCGTGCTCGGCAGGATCGCCGTCATTGAGTTCCAGCACTACGAGCTGGTGAGCGCCAAGCTGGCGGACATGGGTGTGGACGTCGAACACGCGATGCTGCCGTTCCAGCTGGCCGTGGACCATTTCCATGAACGGACCCGCCCGGCGGACTGGTACGAGTCCCTGATGAAGGCCTATGTGGTGGACACGGTGTCCGCCGATTTCTACCGGGCGGTGGCCCGGTTCGTGGATGCCGGAACGCGGGACGTGATCCAGCAGATCCAGCCGTCTGAGGAGGCCACGGCCGTGCTCCGGGACCGGCTCAAGGGCGCCCTGGCTGACGACCCGCGGCTCGCCTCCCGGCTGGCGCTGTGGGGCCGCCGGCTGCTGGGCGAAGCGATCACGCAGGCCCAGCGCGTGGGCCACGAACATGCCTTCCTGGGCGAGCTGTTCGTCGAGGCGGAACCGGCCGCCACGGACGCCACGGCACGCGAGCTGGTGCGGGGCATCACCGCCGAAGTCGCGGAAAACCATTCCCGGCGGATGGTCCAGCTGGGCCTCAGCGGCTAGCCGTTTCTCCGCTTAGGAGACGGCGGCCGGCGCCGTTGCGTCCAGGGCGTCGAGCAGTTCTGCCGCGGCGCCCGACGGGTCAGCCGCTTCGGTGATGGCGCGCACGACGACGATCCGGGTGGCTCCCGCCGCCAGGACCTGCTCCACGTTGGTGCGGTCGATCCCGCCGATCGCGAACCAGGGCAGCAGCAGGCCGCCCACCCGTTCCTCATTCGCCGTCCGGACAGCCCGCGCGGCGTAGCTCACCAGGTCGAGTCCGACGGCGGCCCGCCCGGGCTTGGTGGGCGTGGCCCACAGCGGACCCACGCAGAAATAATCCAGGCCGCTGCGCCCGTGCGCGGCGGCGACGGCGGCGTCCACCTGCTCCGTGCTGTGGGTGGAAAGCCCGATCACGGTGGCGTCGTGCAGGAGCTTCCGGGCGGCGCGGAGCGGCAGGTCCTTCTGGCCGATGTGGAACACCGGTGCGCCGGCGATGGACGCGATGTCGGCGCGGTCGTTCACGGCCCACAGCCGGCCGTGCCTGCGGGCGGCGGCATGGACGATTTCCAGCAGCTCGAGTTCCTCGGCCGCCTCGATGCTCTTGTCCCGCAGCTGGATGATGTCCACGCCGCCGGCGAACGCCGCGTCCACGAAGTCCGCAAAGTCCCCGCGGTCCTTGCGGGCGTCGGTGCAGAGGTAGAGGCGGGCGGAGGTGTGGGCAGAGTGCTGGGTCATGGCAACCACCTTAGTTCCTCTAAACTGGGCAGGTACCGCGGGAGCCTGTTACTGCTGTCATAAAAGGCGCAGGGCTGAGAGGGCGTCAGAGCCGACCGCTTGACCTGATCCGGTTAGTACCGGCGTAGGGAAGGATTTTCATGAACCCTGAAACCAGCGGCGCAGAATGTGCCGCCACCCGTCTTGAGGCGGATGTGGCCGTCATCGGCGGCGGCGTTGTGGGCCACGGCATCGCCTGGGAAGCACGGCGCTCCGGCCGTTCGGTGGTGCTCATCGATGAGGCCCCCGGGAGCGGTGCAAGCTGGGCCGCGGCCGGCATGCTGGCTCCGGTCAGCGAACTGCACTACCAGGAGGAAGGGCTCCTGGAGCTGATGCTGGAGTCCTCCGCCCGGTGGCCGGAGTTTGCCGCCACCCTCACCACCGGCGAGGACGCCGGATACCTGACGACGCCGACCCTTGCGGTGGGTGCCGACCCCGCCGACCGCCGCGCCCTGATGGACCTGCGGGATGTGCAGCGGAGCCACGGCCTGGAGGTTGAGCCGCTGACCATCCGCGAGGCACGTTCCCGCGAGCCGCTGCTCAGCCCCGCGATCTCCTGCGCCCTGGACATCCCGGCGGACCACCAGGTGGATCCGCGAAGGCTCGTCCGGGCGATTGCTGCCGGGCTGGCCGGCCATCGCCAGGAAACTGCGGCGGCGGAGGGATACGCGGTGCGGGAGCACGCGGCCGGCCTGCTCTGGGACGGCGGACGCGTCAGCGGGGTCCGGCTGGCCGGCGGGGGCACCGTCCGGGCGGCCGAGACGGTGGTGGCCAACGGGCTGGCCGCGGCGCAGCTGCAGGACCTGCCGGAAGGCCTGCACTTGCCCCTGCGCCCGGTCTACGGCGACATCCTCAGGCTCAGGGTCCCCGCACACCTGCAGCCCCTGCTCACCGCAACAGTCCGCGGCATGGTGCGGGGCGTTCCGGTCTATATCGTGCCCCGCCAGGACGGCACTGTGGTGATCGGCGCCACCCAGCGCGAGGACGGGGTGCCGGGCACCAGCGCCGGCGGCGTCTACCAGCTGCTGCGCGACGCGCAGGTCCTGCTGCCGGCGGTCGCCGAGCTCGAGCTCCTCGAAGCCACGGCGCGGGCGCGGCCGGGCACACCGGACAACGCGCCGCTGCTCGGCCGCGTGCCGGCCGGCGGGCCCCGGTCCGGGTTGGAACCAGGGCAGGAATACGGCACAGACGTGGCCGGCCTCATCATCGCCACCGGGTTCTTCCGCCACGGCGTCCTGCTAACCCCGGCGGCCGCAGTGATCTGCCGACAGCTCATGGACGGCATTCGGGACCCGCGCTGGGCCGCATTCCGGCCGGGCCGGTTTTCCCGCGGGCTCCAGGACCCGGTTGGATCAGTGGAATCCGCGCCGGTGGAATCCGGCCGGCTGGAATCCGCCCCCGCGCTCAGCCCTGCCCCTGGCTGATCACCGCCCAGCCAATCACCGCATGACCCGCGTCACATTTGACCCAAACAAGGAACCAGCATGAACATCACTCTGAACGGTATCGAACAGGAAGTAGGCGAGGGCGCCTCGGTCACCTCGCTCGTCAGCCAGGTCACGGGGCGCCGCCTGTCCGCAAACGGGCAGGCCGCCGACGGCCAGCGACTGGGTGTGGCGGTGGCGCGCAATGCAGCCGTCGTGCCGCGCAGCCAGTGGCACAGCACCGCCCTCGCCGAGGGCGACGAGATCGAACTAGTCACGGCAGTCCAAGGAGGATGAGCACGATGGCAGAAACACTGATTGAAACAGCAGACAGCCTGGTCATTGACGGGGTGGAGCTGACCTCGCGGCTCATCATGGGCACCGGGGGCGCCCCGAGCCTGGACGGCCTCGGCTCAGCTCTGGTGGCGTCCGGCACCCAGCTGACCACGGTTGCGATGCGCCGCTACTCGCCTGCCGAAACGGGTTCGCTCTTCCAGCTGCTGGTGGACCACAACATCCGCGTGCTCCCCAACACCGCCGGCTGCTTCACCGCCCGGGATGCCGTCATGACGGCAGAGCTCGCCCGCGAGGCGCTGGAGACGGACTGGGTCAAGCTCGAGGTCATCGCGGACGAGCACACGCTGCTGCCGGACGCCGTGGAGCTCGTGGACGCCACCGAGCAGCTGGTCAACCGCGGCTTCAAGGTCTTCGCGTACACCAACGACGACCCCGTCCTGGCACTCCGGCTTGAAAACCTGGGAGCCTCGGCCGTGATGCCGCTGGGAGCACCGATCGGCACAGGCCTGGGCATCCTCAACCCGCACAACATCGAGCTGATCGTGTCGCGGGCCTCCGTTCCCGTGGTGCTTGATGCCGGGATCGGCACCGCCTCGGACGCGGCACTGGCCATGGAGCTGGGCTGCGATGCGGTGCTGCTGGCCACCGCCGTCACGCGCGCCCAGAACCCCGCACTCATGGCTGAGGCCTTCAAACACGCTGTCGCCGCGGGTAGGCTGGCGCGTGCGGCCGGGCGGATCCCGCGCCGTGAGCATGCCTTGGCCTCGTCGGCCATGGAGGGCCGGGCGGAGTTCCTCTAAGCCCGGCCCTCCATGGCGGCCCGGCGGCGGCAGGCTCAACAGGTCCTGCCTAGGAGTTCACCGTGGCCGCCAGGGAAGACATCCTCACCCGACCCCAGATCGACGAAGCCCTCGCAGGCCTTCCCGACTGGCGTTACCGGCTGGGCGGCCTGGTCACCGTCTATAAGACGCCGACGTCCGCTGCCGCGCTGGAGCTGATTGCCGCCGTCGGGCGTGTGGCAGAGGACATGGACCACCATCCGGACCTGGACTGGCGCTACAACCGGGTGTTCATCCGGGTCAGTTCCCACGACGTCGGCGGCGAGGTGACCACGCGGGACACCGGAGCCGCGGCCTCGGTCAGTGCGGCCGCATCGGCGGCGGGCGCCGAGGCACAGCCCGGCCTGTACCGCTCGGTGGAGATCGGCATCGACACTGCCGACGCCGCGGAGATTTCCGAGGTCTGGCGCGTAGCGCTCGGTTACCGGAAGGGCCGGTTCGGCGATCTCGTGGACCCCTACGGCCGCGGGCCCGGGGTGTGGTTCCAGGAGACCGCGACCCCCAGCGACAACCGCCTGCACCTGGACATCCACCGCTCGAAGGCCGAATCGGCACCCGCGCTGGAGAAGACCGCTGCAACCGGGGCCTTAATCAACAGTGACCACGCACCCAATTGGGTGGTGGTCACTGATGCCCAGGGAAACCGGCTCTGCCTGTGCACCGAGGAAGGCCATGAGCCTGACCTCAGCGGGCCCTGACATCCCCGGATTAGGGGGCGGCTAGATCTTCAGCGCTGCCGTCAGCCGCTGCATGTCCTGTTTGGCCCGCGCGCGGCCCAGGAAGACAGCCGCCGCCAGGGCAGCAGCCGTCCCGGCGGCCATGGGAAGGACCCACGGCAGCCACGTCAGGCCCGGCTGGTAGCCCAGCCCCGCCCAGATGCAGATGATCCACGCCAGCATCCCCACCGCCGCAGCGGTGCCGGCCGGCAGGAGGATGCCGTACTTGGAGTGGCGCCGGTCGTTGGCCCACACGATGAAGCCGGCAGCGGCAGTCACCAGGAGCACGATCACGAGGGACAGCACGGCCCGGCCTACAGGGCGCCGAAGCCGACCCGGCGCACTTCCTCTGCGCCGATTTCGACGTAGCCCAGGACGTTGGCCGGGATGATGATCTGGCGGCCCTTCTCGTCGTTCAGGCGCAGCTCGCCGCCCTTGGCGATGGCCTCGGCCACTACTTTGGCCACAGCGTCAGCATCCTGAGCCGATTCCAGCACAATCTCACGGCCGACGTTCTGAATGCCGATCTTTACTTCCACAGCGGGGCCTCCCAGCCAGTCAAGGTTGAAATTTCAAAGGTAGTTTCAGTTGTAGTCTAGGTCTCTTTGGGGAAGCGAGAGATTCCGCGCCAAGCTAAACGGTAAATCAGGTCGCTGGCCACATCCATGTCCAGGGTCCCGTCCGTTTCCAGCCAGTAACGCGCGCTGACATGGGCCATGCCCGCCAGCCCGCGTCCCAGCAGCTGGGCCTCCACGAGCGGCAGCTTGGTGTCCTCGGCGATGACCCGCGCAATGGCCTCGGCGAAGGTCTTGTTGAAGGTCTCCAGGCGCGAGCTGACATCGGCGTCGTTGATCAGGTCCGACTCGAACACCAGCCGGTGCGCCTGGTCATCGCTGTCAATGAACCGGAAGTAGGCGCGCATCACTGCCTTCACGCGCTCTTTGTTGTCCGTGGTGGAGTTCATCGCCCCCATCATGAGCTCGGTCAGGGACTCAAGATGGCTGTCGAGCAGGGCCATGTAGAGTTCCCGCTTTGACGGAAAGTGCTGGTAGAGCACCGGCTTGCTGACGTGGGCCGTTTCCGCGATCTCGTCCATGGCTGCGCCGTGGTAGCCGTTGGCGACAAAAACCTCCTGCGCTGCGGCCAGCAGCTGGGCCCGGCGCTCGTCGCGCGGCAGCCTGGCGGAGCGCTGGCCGGCGGGGCGGACCTGGCCGGCATTGGATTGCGCGGCCTGAGTTCGATCAACCGGTGCATGATGAACCACTGTTGGCCTTCTTTCCTTTGCAGTTAACTTCACTTTACCCGGGGGTAATATGACCGCGCGGTATCTTCAGGCATACATTGAAGTATGGCTTCTCCGTCCACCGCAAATACAGTCCGCACGCACCCGGGCCCCCTCGTCGATCCCGCGCCCGGGCTGAGCACTGAAGAGGTGGAGCGGTATTCCCGGCACCTCATCATTCCCGAGATCGGCGCCCTCGGCCAAAGACGGCTGAAGAACGCGCGCGTCCTGGTTATCGGCGCGGGCGGCCTGGGCGCTCCGGCGCTTCTCTACCTGGCCGCCGCCGGGGTGGGAACCCTCGGGATCATCGACGATGACGCCGTGGACCTGAGCAACCTGCAGCGGCAGGTCATCCACGGAGTCCACGACGTCGGCCGGCCCAAGATCGAATCCGCCCGGGACGCCATCGCGGAGCTGAACCCGCTGGTGGACGTCCGGCTGCACAACGTCAGGCTCGACGCCTCCAACGCCCTGGAGCTCTTCGCCGGCTACGACCTTATCCTGGACGGCGCGGACAACTTCGCCACGCGCTACCTTGTGAACGACGCCGCCGCGATTCTCGGCAAGCCGTACGTGTGGGGTTCGATCTTCCGTTTCGACGGGCAGGTCAGCGTCTTCTGGGAGGAGCGCGGGCCCACCTACCGCGACCTCTATCCGGAGGCGCCGCCGGCCGGTTCCGTGCCGTCGTGCGGGGAGGGCGGCGTGTTCGGCATGCTGTGCGCGGCGGTCGGATCGCTCATGGTGACGGAGGCCGTCAAGCTGATTACCGGCGTCGGGCGTTCCCTGCTGGGCCGGGTGGCGCTGTACGACGCCCTGGGCGGCAGCTGGCGCGAGATCCGGGTGTCCAAGGACCCCGACGCCCCGCGGATCACCGAGCTCACCGACTACGAGGCCTTCTGCGGCATGGCCCCGGAGGCGACAGCCGACACGGAGCACACCGTGACGGCGACGCAGCTGGCCACCATGCTGGCCTCGCGGGAGGCGGGGCTGAAGGACTTCGACCTCGTGGACGTGCGGGAATCGGGGGAGTACGACATTGTCCGGATCGACGGTTCCGTGCTGATCCCGCAGGGGCGCATCCTCTCCGGCGAGGCCTGGGACGAGCTGCCCCAGGACAAGGACATCGTGTTCCACTGCAAGGCCGGGACACGGTCCGCCGCTGTGCTGGCCGCCGCCCGGAAGGCCGGTTACCAGCGCGTCAGCCACCTCGACGGCGGTATCCTCGCCTGGGTCAGGGACGTGGAGCCGCAGAAGCCCGTCTACTGATCCCGCTCCTGTTTCCCTCACCGGGCGATGACGGGGATCTGCCGGCTGTGCAGGACCTTGCCGGTGATCCAGTGCAGCAGGTCCACTGTCAGCTTGTAGTCGCCGGACGCCGGGGGCCGCAGGAGCATGTCGTAGCGTTCCGCGGCGCCGAAGTTGACGAGGCTGGCGCGCATGGGGCTGGTTTCCGAGATGGGTCGGGCTGGCGCATTCGGGTTTGAGGTGTCCCGGAACGGGCGCCCGTCGTGCGAGATCAGTTCCGCCATGGCCACACGCTTTCCCGCGGAGTCGGTGAAATAGGCGTTCACGGGGAAATAGTTGGCGTTCAGCAGGCGCAGCAGGGTGGGCTTGACCGTGCCCCCGTTGGAGACCCGGGCACGGATGCGGGTCAGCTGGATCGGGCCCTCCGCCGTGGGCACCGGGGCAAGTTCGCCGCCCAGCAGGTAGAAGTGCTGCGGGTTGAACCTATCCAGGCCGGCGTCGTCCCCGGAGAGGCCTGCGGCGTGGTTGAGTTCGTGCCAGCGAGGGTCCACCGAATACGGGACCAGGAGGGTCTCGGTGTCGATGTCGTACTCGGGGCCGTCGACGAATGCCCGCCGCGCCCCCTTGGTCACCGGGTAGTCCTTATGTACGGGCGGGTCAATGATCAGAGGGCCGGACATGCCCATCTGCACGTGCAGCGTGGTGTTCACGTGGCAGTGGTAGAAGTACGTGCCGGAGGCGCCGACGTTCGGGTTGCCGGGGATGCCGCGTTCGGGACGCCACTGGTAGGTGTAGGAGCCGGAGACCTCAAAGGAGGTGTGGCCCACGCCGTCGTTCCGGGGATCGGGCTCCATGCCGTGCCAGTGGACCGTGTGGACCCGCTTGCTCGGGTGGATCGTGCCGTGGAACAGCTGGCCCTCCGTGAGACGCACCAGGGGAGCGGGGAAAATCCGGCCCGAGTTCTCGGTCTCGAACGTCCACATCTCGAACTCGCCGCCGTCGTCGAACTTCATCTTCCGGTTGAAGAACTTGAACTCGTGGGCGACGTCGGGCTTCAGGGGGAACTCGGTTGCCGGGCTCCCCTCGTGCATCTGGTGCGAACTGAAGTCCACCTGGCTGCGGAACAGCTCGTGCGGCTGGGTGGCGTTGACAGGCCCGGGGGCTGCGAGGGTCCAGTGGCCCACCAGGCCGCCCGGGTACATGCCGCCGCGCGCCACCTGCGACGGCTCCGCGTGGCAGTGCATCGGGTAATTCCAGTCTGTCTTCCGGGCGGTCCACACCGGGTCGACGGCCTCCGGCGGGCGCCGCATCGGAAGCATCGACTCCGTGCGGTCCAGCGGATGCATCTCAACGACGTCTTCCCACTGCTGGAGCACCACGTGCCCTTCGGCGTCCACCCGCCCCCCGGTGCGGGGAAAAGGCTCACCGTTGCGCTGGACGGTCCAGAGATGGTTTCCGTGGAAATGCAGTTGGTGGTGGACCACGCCCGCATTGACAAAGCGCATGAGCTGGCCGGCGCGGACGGTGCCGGCCGCGGCGCTCAGGCTGAAGTTCCGGACGTCGATCTGGCGCGCCGAGCCGGACATCAGGGTGTCCTCCTCCCGGACCCGGTTCAGCGCCTCATCCGTGGAGGCGGCCAGGGACTGGTAGCCGCTGCGCCCGTTGAGCGTGAAGTAGCGGGGCAGCACGGGCGTCCTGTCCGGGTCCACGGTGCCCTGCCGGGAGGCGATGCCGGCCCAGACCGGATCCACGTTTGAAGTATCCACAGCCACTGGCGCTCGAATTCCGGTCCGTCGACGCCGGCCAGCCACGGCGAGTCGGGGTTCACCACCAGCAGGGCGCCGAACAGGCCGAGGACCCGCTGCACCGGGTCCGCGTCGGGGTCTGCCGGGTCGGCGCCGGGGTCGCAGTACAGGTAGGCGCCTTCCGTGGGCGCCTTGAAGGTCAGCGTCTTGCTTTGGCCGGGCTTGATGGCCCCGGTTCCGACGTGGCCCTTCGCCGGGCCCGCGTTGAGGAACTGCAGCGCGTGGTCCTGGGTGAGGTTGTTGGTTACGCGGATACTGATGGTGCTGCCGGTCTCCGCGATGAGCGTCCGGTCCGGGAAGAAGCTGGCCCAGTGGGCGCGGCGGACCAGGAACTCTCCGGGGTTCAGCGGGTCCTTGGCTGCCGGCGTGGGCCGCCCCAGGGCAGGCACCGCGGCTTTGAGCGGATAGGTGCGGCTTGCCACGACGGAGCCGTTGCGCAGGAACACCCGGGGACTCACGAAAAGGCTGGGCTTCGGACCCTTAACCGCCGTCCTGCGGTCTCCGAACCCGCGGTGGTAGACCAGCGTGCCGTCCACCATCGGTAGGTAGCCGTCGTTGATGTGAAGGTCCAGGGGGCTCACGAGGCCACCTTGGCGACAGTGAGCAGCGGCAGGGCCAGGGCCTGGGCGGCGTCGTCCTCCAGCCCCGTGTACTCGATCTCCATGGCGACGGAATCGTGCGGGGCAAGGTAGCTGATCCAGACCTGTTCGGTGGCGCCGGCGGCGATCGTGCCGGAGCCGCGGTCGGCGTCCTGCGGGGCCACCGTGATGCCGGAGGGAAGGAGCTTGAGGCGCAGCTGTCCGGGGCTGAACAGCACCGGCTCGGGCCGGACATTGGTGAGTGCCACTTCGAGCACGACGACGTCACCCCAGGTGAAGTTGCCGGGCTGCGGCCAGTCGGAGTCCAGCAGTGGGTCGCTGTGGTGGTCATCCACGGTGGCGCCCCGCCGGCTGGAAACGCGCCGGATTCCGGGCTCGCCGGCCGCGGCTGCGCGCCGCGTTCCGTCCGTGACCTGCGATATGGCCGAGGCGAGCGGTGTGGCAGCGGGCTGCCCCTGCGCATCAAGCCTGGCCAGCCGTCCCGCATCCACGAGGGACAGTGTCCCGAAAGCCGTGGAAAGCCCGGCTCCGCCGCCAGGTCTGCTGCGGGAGACTATGCCGTAGGTCCCGCCGCCCACCAGCAGAAGTGCTCCGCCGCCCAACAGAAGTCCGAATTGCCGCCGGCTCAGAGGCGCGATGGCAGGGGCCGGTGAAGGAAAATTCATGACTGCTCCCCAATATTGTTTTCACGGGCAACCTCAATGCTGCGCGGGGAGCCTATGGAAAGCTTGTGGGGTCCTGTTTGTCAGAACATGAGCAGGTTAAGCGGAGTTCCTGCGTGTCCCGTCTTCCTGCGGCAGGCTGCCCGCGGCGAGGGCGCTGTGGTCCACCGGGCACTCGGCCTTGGACGCGGCAGCCGGCTGCTCCACCGTGATGCCGTACAGGGTTTCCAGGGCAGCGACGTAGTCGTCCTGCTGGCCGTTGGATGCCAGCTCGCGGGCGCGCACCGTGGGGACATGGAGCAGCTGCTTCACCATGCGGCGCAGCGCAAACTCCACCTCTTCGGCAGCGGCGGTGCAGCCGTGGCGGGCCCGCACCTTTTCCATCTCCGCGTCGAGCACGTTCATGGTGTGGCGGCGGAGGGCCACAATGGCTGAGTCCACGGACCGCGCCTCGCGTTCCTGCTCAAACGCCTGGGCAGCGCCGGAAACCATGGTGCTGGCCTGGGCGAGAGATTCCGCCTGCTCCTGGGGAGCTGCGAGCCGCACGGACTCCAGCGTCAGCAGCTCCACGCCGTCGAGCTCTCCGACGGCGGGATCAAAATCGTGGGTGAGCGCCAGGTCGATGGCGATCAGCGGCTGGGTGGATCCGGCGCGGACCTGGGCGAGCTCATCGGCTTCCACCCTGGTGTCCGAGCCGCTGCAGCCGATCATGACGTCGGCAGCGGCGACCGCGGCGTGCAGGGAGTCGCCGTCGAGGGCGGTCCCGCCGCGCGTTGCCACGAAGGTGGCGGCGCGTCCCGACGAGGAGAACACCGAGACGTCGCGGCAGCCGCGCTCGCGAAGCAGCGCCATGGTGGCGCCGGCGTAGGCGCCGGTGCCGAACACCACGACCTTCTTCTTCGACCAGTCGGTCTCTTCGGAAAGGTCGGTTGCGAGGTCGAGCGCCACGGAAACGATGGACAGGCCGCGGGAGCCGAGGGCGGTCTGCGCGCCGACGTCCTTGGCGGTCTTGGAGGCGGCCTGGAACAGGCGGACCAGCCCGGCGCTTGCCGTGCCTTCATGCTGGGCGGTGATCAGGGCCCGGCGGACCTGCCCCGCGATTTCGCGTTCGCCCACCACCGCGGAGTCGAGCCCGGAGCTCACGGCGAACAGGTGCTTGGTGACCTCGGGGCCGGTGTTTGTGCTGAACGAACGGGAGACCAGCTGCTCGCTGAGTCCGCTCGATTCGCTGATCTGGCCCACCAGGGCAGCGCGTGCGGCCTCCACGTCGTCGGCGTGCGGCGCCTCGCCGTAGATTTCGTAGCGGTTGCAGGTGGCAAGGACAACGGCGCCCTTGACCGCCGGGGAACCGGCGAGGGCGGACGTGGCAATGCCAGAAGAACCGTTGCTCAGCTGAGCAACGGTTTCGAGGTCGATGTCGGCGTGTGTAGCCACCAATGAGAAAAGAACCACAGCAGGACAATCATAGCTTTTTCGCACCCTCGTAGAACAACCCTTCAAACGGATAGGGGCTTTCGGCGGCTGTGATTCTTGCCACCCGCGCGAGGGGCTGCCGCGGACTGACAAGCTGTCGTTATCTTTTGGTGGCGAATTTGGGCACAATCAAAGGCATGACTTCTAGCGCTGTAACCCCCGCCGGTACCGGACTCGACGCAGGCCACCCGCTTCGCGACGGACGCACTGCAGACTCTCCGCTCATCACGGCGTACCGCGGCGGCAAGCCCAGCCGCCGCCCGGTGTGGTTCATGCGCCAGGCGGGGCGTTCCCTGCCTGAGTACCTGAAGGTGCGCGAGGGCGTCGCCATGCTGGACTCCTGCCTGCGGCCCGAGCTTGCCTCTGAAATCACGCTGCAGCCGGTGCGCCGGCACGACGTTGACGCGGGCATCTTCTTCTCCGACATCGTCATTCCGCTGAAGCTGGCCGGCGTCGGCGTCGACATCGTCCCCGGTGTGGGGCCGGTCCTGGACAAGCCCGTGCGGACCGCCGCCGACGTCGCCGCTCTGCCGCGCCTCACCGAGGAGTCCCTGGAACCCATCCGGGAAGCGGTCCGGCTGACCGTGGACCAGCTCGGCAAGACCCCACTGATCGGCTTCGCCGGTGCACCCTTCACACTGGCCGCCTACATGGTGGAAGGCCGGCCCTCCCGTGACCACCTTGGTCCGCGCACCATGATGCATGCCGACCCCGAGACCTGGACGGCGCTGGCCAACTGGGCCGCGGACGCCTCGGGCCTGTTCCTGCGCGCGCAGCTGGAGGCCGGTGCCTCGGCCGGGCAGCTGTTTGACTCCTGGGCGGGTTCGCTCGGCCTGGCCGACTACACCCGCTTCGTCGCCGCTGCCTCATCCCGCGCGCTGGACCACGTCCGCGACCTGGGCGCGCCGCTGGTCCACTTCGGCACCGGCACCTCCGAACTCCTCGTGGCCATGCGCGACGTCGGTGTTGACGTCGTCGGCGTGGACTACCGGCTGCCGCTGGATGAGGCCAACCGCCGGCTGGGCGGCACCGTCCCGCTGCAGGGCAACATCGATCCGGCACTGCTGTCTGCCCCGTGGGAAGTCCTTGAGGCGCACGTCCGCGAGGTCATCGCATCGGGCGCGGCAGCCCCCGGCCACGTGCTGAACCTTGGCCACGGCGTGCCGCCCGAAACCGACCCGGACGTCCTGACGCGCGTCGTCGAACTCATCCACTCCATCTCTCCGGAGTAAAGGGCCGTGGCTGCGGGCAGTCTTCCCGCTCCCGTACGCACGGCACTGGTGGTTGGGGGCGGCATCTCCGGCCTCCTGGCCGCCCGGGAACTGGCCCGGGCGGGCCTCGGCACCACGGTGCTGGAAGCTGCCGACGCCTGGGGCGGCTGCGTGGGCCGGCACGACGTCGCCGGGCTGACGCTGGACAGCGGCGCCGAGTCGTTCGCCACCCGTTCCACCGCCGTGGCAGACCTGGCCGCCGAACTCGGGCTGGGCGGGCATATCGTCTCCCCGCGGCCCGGCGGCGCCTGGGTGCAGCTGCCGGGCGGCCCCCGCGAACTTCCCAAGACCGGCGTGCTGGGCATCCCGGCCAATCCGTGGGACCCGGAGGTCCGCCGCTCGCTCGGCCTGGGCGGCTCGCTGCGCGCCTCGCTGGACAAGCTGCTCCCTGCCTCCGTTGGGACCACCGCCGAGGTTTCCAGCGTCTCCGCGCTGGTGCGGGCCCGGATGGGACGCCGCGTCCTGGAACGGCTGGTGGAACCCGTGGTGGGCGGCGTTCATTCGGCTGATCCCGGCCTGCTCGACGTCGATATGGTCGCCCCGGGCCTGCGTGCAGGCATCGTGCGGCACGGTTCGCTGGCGGCGGCTGTCGCCGCCCAGCGCAAGGGGGCCGGAACGCCGGGGGCCCAGACGCCAGGCGCCCAGACCCCAGGCAAACCCGCCAAGGCGGGCTCCGCCGTCGCCGGCCTGAGGGGCGGAATGCACACCCTCGTCACGGAGCTGGTGGCTGACCTCCGGGCGCGCGGCGTGCAGCTGCTGACCGGTACGGCCGCCACCGCCGTTACCCGCACCCCGCAAGGCTGGGAGGTTGCGGCGGGGGAGGGAAGCTTCGCGGCCGACATCCTGGTGGTCGCGCTGGACGGGCCGTCCGCCGTGCGGCTCCTCGCGGAAGCCGTCCCCGCCCTGGCCGGGCATCAGCCCGGACCCGGGCCCGTGGTCAAGCTTGTGACACTCGTAGTTGACCTCCCTGCGCTGGACCGGCGGCCGCGCGGCACTGGAATCCTGGTGGCGCCGCAAACGGAGCGAATCCGGGCGAAGGCCCTCACCCACGCCACCGGCAAATGGGACTGGGTGGCGGAAGCGGCCGGACGCGGCAGGCACGTGCTGCGGCTCTCCTACGGGCGCAGCGAGGGAGGATCGGCCGCAACGGCCGGTGCCGTGGCCGGGACGGATTCGGCCTCGGACGAGCAACTGCTTGACATGGCTTTGCAGGACGCGTCAGCCCTGCTGACCGTGCCCGTCACACGGGAGTCGCTGGTGGACTGGGACGTCGTCAGCTGGGCCGGAGCGCTGCCGTTTGCCGCCGTGGGACACCGGCAGCGGGTTGCCGAAGTGCGGCAGGTCTGCGCGGGCGTTGACGGGCTGCTGATGGTGGGCGGCTGGCTGGCCGGCAACGGGCTGGCGGCTGTGGTGGCGGACACGAAAAAGCAGCTCGCGGGCTTCCTGGCGTAAGGCCGACTCGCCAGGCACAGGTCGCCCCGCAGACAGGTTCCCTGCCGCCCGCGATACCTGCTGGCCGGCCTGCCCGCAAGTTTTCCCCGGCGCGAGAATGTGTCTAGGGTCGATGACTATGGTCAATCAGAAGTCCGATGGTTTTCGTTCGCTGACTGGTTTCCATGGGGGTCTTCGGCGCGGCACCGCAGCGGCTGCATTCGGAGCGGTACTGGTCTTGTCCGCAGGTGTTCCTGCATCCAACGCTGCGGCATCCCTGCTGCCGGAACCCGATCAGGGCGGCACGTCCGGCGGAACGCGGCTGGACGTCAAAGTCGACGCCGCGGGCCTTGAGGCCTGGGCCGCGGCCGCACTGTCCACCAAACCCGCACCCACGCCCTCGGTCTCACCCTCGCCGTCGGTCTCACCGTCGCTGCCGCCCTCGCTGGCGCCGCGGGTTCCGACGCCGGACCCGTCCGTGACCATCTCAGCCGGCCCCACGCCTGCCGTTCCGGTGCCTTCGCCTTCTGTTCCGGTCCCGTCAGTTCCGGTTCCGACTTCGCCCGTTCCGGTCCCGTCCGTGCCACTGCCGACCACTCCCGCGCCGTCATCTCCCGCCCCGTCGCCGGGTCCGTCTGGAGGTTCGGCGCCCGCCCCGACCCGGTCGGCCAGCCCGGCCGCGCCGTCCTCGCCGGCAGCCCCCTCCACGCAAGGAACGGCATCGCCATCGGCCAGCCAGTCAGGATCGCCGGCAGGAACCGGCGGCTGGTCCGGGACCTCAGCCGGCACCGGCAGCACGCCTGCCGGCCAGGCCCCGGGCAGCGCGCCCGGAACCACCGGATCCGCTGGCCCGGCCGCCGGCAGCTCCGCAGGCGAAGCGGCCACCGAAACCCCGTCCGTGGACGCGAGCCCGTTCGCGGAAATTACGGGCCTGTCAGGCGGGGCCGGCCTGCGGGGCCGCTCGGCCGCGGGCGTCGCCGGCGGAGTCTGGGGTTCGGCACAGCTTGGCGGACCCAACAACATGGCCACCATCAGCTCGCCCTACACCCGCGGACCGGCCGAAAATGCTGTCATGGGTGCGTCGCGGAGCGGCACGATCGAACCCCAGGTGTGGTGGGGAGCAGGGCTGCTGGCGCTTGCCGGGGCTGCAGGCGTGGCAGCAGTCCGGATCCGGCGGTCGCTGTGAAATAAACCACTTCTACGCGTTGTAGAAGTTGAGTTTTTCGACTTAGGCCGCATGGAAGGGGCAGGATAGTAACCATGAGCCACACTCCTGCCGAATCTGTCACTAAAACCGAAGAATCAGCCGAGCAGTTCTTCACCCTCTGGACCGTTTTCAAGCGCTCCTCCGAGGTCCTCCGCAGCGCCGATGCTGCCGAGGACTTCGACGCCCTGGTGGCGCGCCTGGCCGAAGGAGGGGTGACCCACCGCGGAAGCTACGACGTTTCCGCCATGCGTGCCGACGCCGACGTCATGGTCTGGCTCCACGGCCCCAAGCCCGAGGCGCTGCAGCAGGCCATCCGTGACATCCGCCGCAGCAAGCTGTTCGCCGGGACCGAGCTCGTGTGGTCCGCCATGGGCGTCCACCGCGAGGCGGAGTTCGCCAAGAACCACACCCCGGCGTTCTCCCGCGGTGTCGAGCCGGCCGAGTGGCTGTGCGTGTACCCGTTCGTCCGCTCCTACGAGTGGTACCTGCTGCCGGACGATGAGCGCGGCAAGATGCTGCGCGACCACGGCCTGCTGGGCCGGGACTTCCCGCAGGTCATTTCCAACACCGTTTCCTCGTTTGCCCTCGGTGACTGGGAATGGATCCTCGGCCTGGAGGCCCCCGAGCTCGTGGACCTCGTGGACCTGATGCGCCACCTGCGTTCCACCGAAGCGCGCAACCACGTCCGCGAGGAAATCCCGTTCTACACCGGCCGCCGGATCACGTCCGGCGAGATCGCCGAGGTCCTGGCATGAGTCCGCTGGATCCCCAGGACGGCGCCGTGAATCCCGTCACCGAGACCGGCAGGATGGCCCCCAAGGAATACGACGGCATCCTCCTCGCCTCATTCGGCGGGCCCGAGGGCCAGGACGATGTGATCCCGTTCCTCCGCAACGTCACCCGCGGCCGGGGGATCCCCGATGAGCGCCTCGAAGAGGTGTCCCACCACTACCGCGCCAACGGCGGCGTCAGCCCCATCAACCAGCAGAACCGCGAACTGAAGGCCGCCCTCGAGGCCGAACTGTCCGCGCGCGGCATCGGGCTGCCCGTGCTGTGGGGCAACCGCAACTGGGACCCCTACATCCCGCAGACGCTCCAGGACGCGTACGACGCCGGCCACCGCCGGCTGCTGATGCTCACCACCAGCGCGTACTCCTGTTACTCCAGCTGCCGCCAGTACCGTGAGGACATCGGCATGGCGCTGACCGAAACCGGGCTTGACGGCCGGCTGGAAGTGGACAAGGTCCGCCAGTACTTCGACCACCCCGGCTTCGTGGAACCCTTCATTGCGGGCACCGCCGAGGGAGTCGCCGAGGTGCGCGCGCAGCTGGCCGCCGCCGGCAAGCCCGACGCCCCCATCCACGTCCTCTTCGCCACCCACTCCATCCCCACCCGGGATGCCGTGGCCGCGGGCCGTTCCGAGGACGAACCCCGCGAGTTCGCGGAGGATTCCGCCTACGTGGCACAGCACCTCGCCAACGGGGCGGAGATCATGCGCCGCGTGGAAGCCGACTCCGGCCTGGCCGCCCCGTGGTCCCTCGTCTACCAGTCCCGGTCCGGCGCCCCGCACATCCCGTGGCTCGAGCCGGACATCAACGACGCCATCGAGGAGCTCGCCAAGCAGGGCGTCGCGGGCATCGTGATCGTGCCGCTGGGCTTCGTCAGCGACCACATGGAGGTCGTCTGGGACCTGGACACCGAAGCGCTGCAAACCTGTCAGGACCTGGGTGTCGCCGCCACGCGGGTGCCCACACCGGGAACGCACCGCCGTTTCGTGGAGGGGCTCGTGGAGCTGATCTGCGAACGCACCGTGGCCAACAACGTCGCGGACCGCCAGGCCGTCACCGGCCTCGGCCCCTGGTACGACGTATGCCGTCCGGGCTGCTGCGAAAACTTCCGCGGCGAAAAGCCCACCATTGCCGGCGCCGACACCACCGTCGGGCAGGGGCACGATCCCTACCCGGCCGGACAGGACGCGAAGTGACGGTACGGATCGGCACCAGGGCGAGCAAGCTCGCCCTGACCCAGACGCAGCAGACCGCCGACCGGCTGGCCGCCGTCGGAGGTTTCGACGTCGAGCTTGTCCATGTCAGGACCGACGGCGACGTCCTCACCGGCTCGCTGTCCCAGATGGGCGGCACCGGCGTCTTCGTGGCCGCGCTGCGCGATGCGCTGCTGCGGAACGAATGTGACGTCGCCGTCCACTCCCTGAAGGACCTGCCCACGGGTTCCGCCCCGGGCCTGGCGCTGGCCGCAACCCCGCCCCGGGTGGACGTCCGCGATGTCCTCTGCGCCCGCGACGGCCTCAAGCTGGCCGACCTGCCCAAGGGCGCCCGCGTGGGCACCGGCTCTCCCCGCCGGGCGGCACAGTTGCGCGCCGTCCGCCCCGACCTGGACATCGTGGACATCCGCGGCAACGTGGATACGCGTCTGGGCCGGGTGCCCGGCCTGCCGGGCAACGCCACCGACGCCGTGGTTGACGGGAGGTCGTGCGACCTCGACGCCGTCATCCTCGCCGCCGCCGGACTCGAGCGGATCGGCCGCCTGGACACCGTCACCGAATACCTGGAGACGGACATCATGCTCCCGGCCGCCGGGCAGGGATCGCTGGCCATCGAATGCCGCACGGCCGAGGCGCCCCGCCGGGCAGGGTCCACCGAGGGCTCACAGGGCGTGCTCGCCCAGGCACTGGCCGCCCTGGACGACGCCGACACCCGGCTTGCGGTCACGGCTGAACGTGCGCTGCTGGCCCGGCTCGAGGCAGGCTGCGCCGCCCCTGTGGGCGCGTACGCGTACCGCAAAGGCAGCATGCTCCACCTGGAAGCCGTGGTCTGTGCCGTGGACGGCACCGCCTCGGTGCGGGACAAGCGGGCCACGGACGGACTCACCGAGGTGGGCGCCACCCTGCTCGGAATCGAACTGGCCGAGGCCCTGCTGGCGGCAGGGGCTGCGGACATCGCGGACCTGACGGCGTCCTGACCGCAGCCGGCCGGATGGGAACGACGAACGGGGAGTACCCGGCGGGCGGACGCCCGCTGGAAGGGTGCCGCGTCCTGGTGACGCGCAGCCCCGACCGGTCCGGGCCCTTGGCGGAGGCGCTGCGGCTGGCCGGTGCCGTTCCCCTCCTGCTGCCGCTGACGGCCGCCGAACGCGCCCCGGACCAGGCTGCGCTGGACGAGGCCTTTGACGCGCTGGGCGCGGGCCGCTTCGAGTGGCTCGTGGTCAGCAGCGCCACCACGGTCCTCGCGCTGCAGGAAAAGGCCGGTGAACGGGCCGTTGAACTGGGCGACTGGCTCCCGGCCGGCACCCGCGTTGCCGCGGTGGGCCCCGCCAGCCGGAAGGCACTCGAGGCAGCAGGGATCGCGGTGCACTTCGCGCCGCGGCATGACCACTCGGCGGCCGGGATCGTCAACGGGTGGCCCGGCGGGCCCGCCGACGTGCTGCTGCCGCAGGCCGACATCGCCGCCCCTGCGCTGGCCCGGGGCCTGGAGGCGAAAGGCGCCCGGGTCTGCACCGTGGTGGCCTACGCCACGGTGGACTTCCCGGCCGAGCCGGCGCGGCGCCTCGGCCAGGCTAACAGCGAAGGCAGCGCTCCGCTGCCGCTGCTCACCCCCGCCGAAGCGAAAGCCGAGGTCGACGACGGCGCCCTGGCCGCCGTCGTCGCCGCCTCACCCAGCGCCGTGCGGCGCATTAGTGCCACCCTGGCGCCCCTCGGCTCCTGCCGGCTCGTGGCTATCGGCCCGGCCACGGCGGCGGAGGCGGCCGCCATAGGACTCACGGTGGCAGCCACGGCCCGGGAGGCCACGCCGGAAGGGCTCGTCGCCGCCGTCGTCCGGGCGCTTGCCCCCTAGACATCCACTCATCAACAGCAGGCCCACAGTGAAGGACAGGACATGAGCTTTCCGCACCACCGCCCCCGGCGGCTCCGCACCACCCCCGCCATGCGCAGGCTCACGGCCGAGCACCGGGTCGCCCCGGCCGACCTGATCCTTCCCGCGTTTATCCGCGAGGGCCTGTCGGAGCCCAACCCGATCGCCTCCATGCCCGGCGTCGTGCAGCACACCACCGACACCCTCAAGCGGGCGGCGGCCGAGGCCGTTGAGCTGGGCGTCGGCGGCATCATGCTGTTCGGCATTCCCGAGACCCGGGATGCTGAGGGCAGTGCATCACTGGACCCCGACGGCGTGCTCAACAAGGCCATCCGCGACGTCCGCGCGGAGGTGGGGGACAGCCTGGTGGTGATGAGCGACGTCTGCCTGGACGAATTCACCGACCACGGCCACTGCGGCGTCCTCGACAGCGACGGCTACGTGGACAACGATGCCACCCTGGAGATCTACGCCAGGATGGCGGTGGCCCAGGCCGACGCCGGCGCCCACGTGCTGGGCCCGTCCGGCATGATGGATGGACAGATCGGCGTGATCCGGCAGGCACTGGAGGAGGCCGGCCATGTGAACACCGCCGTGGTGGCCTACGCCGCGAAGTACGCGTCGGCGTTCTACGGCCCGTTCCGGGAAGCGGTGGACTCACAGCTGAAGGGCGACCGCAGGACTTACCAGATGGACGCCGCCAACCGCCGCGAGGCCATCCAGGAGGTGGAACTGGACCTTGCCGAGGGCGCGGACATGGTGATGGTCAAGCCGGCCATGAGCTACCTCGACATCCTGGCCGACGTTGCCGACATGAGCCCCGTTCCGGTCGCGGCCTACCAGATCTCCGGCGAGTACGCCATGATCGAGGCCGCCGCCGCCAACGGCTGGATCGACCGGCGGGCCGCCATCACCGAATCGGTCCTCGGCATCCGCCGTGCCGGGGCCAACCTGGTCCTCACGTACTGGGCCAGCGAAATCGCCGGCTGGCTCAAGGAATCCTGATGCCGGCCGAGGGCCTGCCCGCGGGACAGCCCGCCGGCCAGACTCCCGGGCCCACCGCTCCGGTGGGCCCGGGCAAGATTCTGCTGGGTCTGAACACGTTCGGCGACGTCGGCGTGGACGGCTCGGGCAAGCCGAAGCCGCATGCCCAGGTACTGCGGGAGCTGCTCGACCAGGCGGTCCTCGCTGACGCCGTAGGCCTTCACGCCTTCGGCGTGGGGGAGCACCACCGCCGCGACTTCGCGGTGTCCGCCCCGGAAGTTTTCCTGGCCGCCGCCGCGGCGAGCACCACCAGGATCCGGCTCGGGTCGGCCGTGACCGTCCTGAGCTCGGACGACCCCATCCGCGTGTTCCAGCGCTTCTCCACCGTCGATGCGCTGTCCGGCGGCCGTGCCGAGGTGATGCTGGGCCGCGGCTCGTTCGTCGAGTCCTTTCCGCTGTTCGGCCTGGACCTGGCGGATTACGAGGTGCTGTTCGAGGAGAAGCTCGAGCTCTTCGACCGGGTGCGGGCACAAAAGCCGGTCCACTGGGAAGGCCGGACCCGGCCTGCACTGGCCGGGCTGAGCGTTTACCCGCCGCTGGAGCACCACCTGCTGCCCGCCTGGATCGGCGTGGGCGGCACCCCGGAGTCCGTCCTGCGCTGCGCTGAATACGGCTACCCGATCATCTTTGCCATCATCGGCGGCCAGCCCCGCGCATTCGCCCCGCTGGTGGACCTTTACCGCGAGGCCATGGCCAAGTACGGCCAGGCCATGCAGCAGATCGCCACGCATTCGCCCGGCCACATCGCCGAATCCGACGAGGCAGCGCGCGAGGAGCTCTTTCCGCACTGGCTTGCCCAGCGGAACAGGATCGGCGCCGAGCGGGGCTGGGGTCCGGGGAACCGGCGGGAATTCGACGCCATGTGCGGTCCCGAGGGCGCCCTGTACGTCGGCTCGCCCGAGACGGTGGCGCAGAAGATTGTGCTGCTCAAGCAGAACCTCGGCGTGGACCGCTTCGACCTGAAATACGGCAACGGCACGCTGCCGCACGAATCCATGATGCGCTGCATCGAACTCTTCGGCACCGTGGTGGCACCGCGGGTGGCCGAGCTCCTGTCCGGTGACACTCCCGCAGACTGAAAGAATGGGAACCATGACTTCCAGTACCCCTCGCAACGAGGAACTCTTCGACCGCGCCCGCCAGCTGATGCCCGGCGGCGTGAACTCCCCGGTCCGCGCCTTCGGTTCCGTCGGCGGCACGCCCCGCTTCATGGTGGCGGCCAAGGGCCCGTACCTGACCGACGCCGATGGCAACGACTACGTTGACCTGGTCTGCTCCTGGGGCCCGGCCCTGCTGGGGCACGCCCACCCGGCCGTCCTCGACGCCGTGCACGCCGCCGTGGACCGCGGCCTCTCCTTCGGTGCCTCCACCCCCGACGAGGCCAACCTCGCGGCCATCGTCAAGGAACGCGTTTCCGCCGTCGAGCGGCTGCGCATGGTGTCCACCGGAACCGAAGCCACCATGACGGCGATCCGGCTGGCCCGCGGCTTCACCGGCCGGAACCTGGTCATCAAGTTCGCCGGCTGCTACCACGGGCACCTTGACGGACTGCTCGCCTCGGCCGGCTCCGGCGTGGCCACCCTGGCTCTGCCCGGTTCGGCCGGCGTCACCGCCGCCACCGCTGCCGAGACCCTGGTGCTGCCCTACAACGACCTCGGCGCCGTCGAGGCCGCCTTCGCCGAGCACGGGCCCAACATCGCCGCCGTGATCACCGAGGCCGCCCCCGCCAACATGGGTGTGGTCACACCCGGCGAGGGCTTCAACGCCGGCCTCTCCCGGATCACGGCCGCCCACGGCGCCCTGCTGATCGTCGACGAGGTCCTGACCGGCTTCCGGACCGGATACTCCGGCTACTGGGGACTCACCGGCGGCGCCGCGGACGCCACCGAAAAGTGGACCCCGGACCTGCTGACGTTCGGCAAGGTGATCGGCGGGGGCATGCCGACGGCGGCCCTGGGCGGCCGTGCCGACGTCATGGACCACCTCGCACCGCTCGGTCCCGTCTACCAGGCCGGCACCCTGTCCGGTAACCCGGTGGCCATGGCTGCCGGCGTCGCCACCCTGACACATGCCACCCGGGACGTGTACTCGTTTGTCGACGCGCGGTCGCTGGAATTGTCAGGCGCCCTGTCCTCCGCCCTGGATGCGGCCGGCGTCGACCACTCCATCCAGCGCGCCGGCAACCTCTTCTCGGTGGCGTTCGGCACGTCCGAGCACGGTGTGCACAACTACAGCGACGCACTGAAGCAGGAGTCGTTCCGCTACGCGCCCTTCTTCCACTCCATGCTGGATTCGGGTGTCTACCTGCCGCCGTCAGTTTTCGAGGCCTGGTTCCTGTCCGCGGCCCACGACGACGCCGCCATGAACCGGATCTTCGAGGCACTGCCTGCCGCCGCGGAAGCGGCCGCCGCAGCGAAGGCCTAAACCGCCGTCGGGCTTTCTTCCCGTGCCTGGTTAAGGCAACTGTTAAGGCAACAAAAAACTCTGGCATCCGCCGCGGCGGATGCCAGAGTTTTTTGCTGTTCCGGGTGGCCCTTAGAGGACGTCCGAGAGGAAGCCCTGCAGCCGCTCGGTCTGCGGGTTTTCAAACACCTGGGCGGGCGGGCCCGACTCCACCACCACACCGCCGTCCATGAAGGTCACGGTGTCCGAGACATTGCGCGAGAAGCCCATTTCGTGGGTCACCACCACCATGGTCATGCCGCCCTTGGCGAGGTCGGCCATGAGTGCCAGGACGCCCTTGACGAGCTCGGGGTCCAGGGCAGAGGTCGCCTCGTCGAAGAACATGACCTCCGGCTTCATGGCGAGGGCGCGTGCAATTGCAACACGCTGCTGCTGGCCGCCGGAGAGGGTGGCCGGGCGGACGTCGGCCTTGTGCTTCAGCCCGACGAGGTCGAGCTGGCTCAGGGCCTCCTCGCGCGCCTGCTCCTTGGGCAGCTTCCGCAGCTTGCGCAGGGCAAATGCCACGTTCTCGCCCACACTCTTGTGCGGGAACAGGTTGAACTGCTGGAACACCATGCCGATCCTGCGCCGGAGCTCATCGGGGTTCTCCTTCAGCACCGACTTGCCGTCCAGGAAGATGTCCCCGGCATCCGGTTCGATCAGCCGGTTCATGACCCGCAGCAGGGTGGACTTACCGGAACCGGACGGGCCGATCACCGAGGCGGTGGTGCCGGCCGGGACGGTCAGGTCGATGCCGCGGAGGACTTTGTTGTGCCCGAAGGCAAGGTGGACGTTTTTGGCTTCGAGAGAGCCTGACGTGAATTTGCTCATGCGTGGGCTCCCTTCCCGACGACGGCGGCAGCCTCGTCCGGTTCCATCTTCTGCGGCCGGCCGGTGCGCAGGCGTGCGTCGATCCAGTTGACCAGGTGTGTCAGCGGGACGGTCATCGCGAGGTAGAACACGGCGGCCGCCACGTAGCCGGACAGGTTGCCGCTTCGTGCGGCGGCGTCCTGGCCGATCTGGAACAGCTCCCGCTCCGAGGCCAGGAGCCCCAGGGTGAAGACCAGCGAGGACTCCTTGATCAGGGCGATGAACTGGTTCACCAGCGCGGGGAGCACCCGGCGGATACCCTGCGGCACCACGACCATCCGCAGCGAGGGGCCGTAGCCGAAGCCCAGGGCGCGGGCGGCCTCGAGCTGGCCCTTGTCCACGCTCTGGATACCGGAACGGAAAATCTCTCCGATGTAGGCGCTGGACATGAGCGAGAGCGCGGCGATGCCCATGGGGTACGGGCTGGTGACCCCGGTCAGCTCGCGGAAGATCGGGCCGAAGCCGAGGCCGATGACGAGGATGGTGAGAACCGCCGGGAGTCCACGGAACACGTCCGTGTACACCCGGGCGGCCCACCGCGCCACAGGATTACGCGAGATGCCCATCAGGGCCAGCACCATGCCGGCCACGCAGCCAATGATGCCCGAGACGATTGCGAGGACGAGGGTGTTGGGCAGACCGACCGAAAACATGGCCGGGAGTACCTCGGCGATGGCCTTCCAGTCGAGGAAGGTCTCGGCGAGCCTGTTCAGATAATCCATGTGGCGCCTGTCAGTTGGTTACTTCGTGGGGACCTGGACGGCCTTGCTGCCCGGCTTCCAGCCCTCAGGAGTCTGCTCCTTGATGGTCGGGCGGTCCGTGTACCACTTGGTGGTGAGCTTGGTCCAGGTGCCGTCGGCGATCACGGCGTCGAGCGCGGAGTTGAGCGCATCGGTGAGGGGCTGGTTGTCCTTGGCCACGGCGTATGCCGTGAAGTTCTGGGTGTTGACCTTCTTCTCAGCGATCTTCGTGCCGTCGCCCGACTTGACCTGGCCCTCGGCCTGCTGCGACGGGGCAACCCAGGCGTCGATCTGGCCGCTCTTCACGTTGGCGTAGACCGTGTTGTAGTCCGGGAAGCGGACCGGCTCGAGCTTCAGCGTGTTGGTGACGAAGTCGTCCTGGACGGTGCCCTGGACGACGCCGATGCGCACGCCCTGCTTCAGGTCGTCGAAGGTCTTCACCTTTGCGTCGTCCTTGGTGACGATCGCCATGTAGCCGAAGTCGTAGCCGTTGGTGAAGGCCACCGTCTCGCGGCGGGCATCCGTGGTGGAGATGGAGGAGGATCCGGCGTCGAACTGCTTGTTCTTCACCTGGGCCAGGAGGCTCTGGAACTTGGTGGACGCGAACTCCACCTTGAGGCCGAGCTTGGCCGCCATGGCCTTCAGGAGCTCGTTGTCATAGCCCGTGAAGTTTCCATCCTTGTCGATGAAGATGTTGGGCGGGGCGTCGGACAGGGTGCCGACCTTGAGCACGCCCGGAGTGATCAGGCCGAGCTTGGACTTGTCGATCTTGTCCAGGGCGGTGACGTCCTTGGTGGTGTACTTGTCCAGCGTCTGCTGGTCGCTGCCGGCCAGGGCATCGGTCGGCGAGCCACTGGGAGCAGCGGTGCCTCCACCGCAGGCAGCCAGGGATACGGCCATGACTACGGCCACGGGAACCGTGGACAGCCACTTCAAGGCTTTGATTTTCATCACGCATCACTTTCATTGGGATAAACGGGGGCGGGCAGTCAAGCCGTCTTTGGCCGGGATCCGGTGGTGCAGAGGCGCGCCCGCAAAACTTAATTGTCTCACCTGCCCTTAACGTGGCCGTTAGGTGGCGTAATGAACGGGCCCGTGCGGCTTTTGCCGAATATAATGCAGGATTGCTGCCTCTGGCGGGCCAATGCCAATGAGAGAAGTTGCTGTTACAGAATCAGCAGGCCACTGTGGGGCTGCCGGCAGGGCGGCCCTGTTTGTGTGAAATGCGTCGCACCAGCCAGGAGCGCCGCCGGTCAGAAGCCGCCGCGGCTGGCATCCTCAGGAGGAAGTACCGGCCAGTCACCCTCGATGACGGCGGCGGGTTTGGTCTTGCGGAGGTACTGCTGGAAGTCGGCGGCCTGGCTGACGGCCCAGTCCACCTGGAGCTGGTGCAGCTGGCCGGCCGGCATGTTCAGTTTAGGGAACTTGCCGGCCATGGCGTCAAGCATCCGAAGTGTTGCGAGCGCGTCTGCCGCAGACGTGTGGGCGTTTTCCAGATCCACGCCGTACTCCTCGCACAGGGCGGACAGCGTCCTCTTGCCCTTGCGGTACCGGTCCACCTGCTTGTTCATGATGTAGGGGTCCAGGACGGGAAACCGGCTCAGCTGGGGCACTCCGTAGCGGGCAGATTCGGCGGCCAGGACGGTGAAGTCGTAGCTGGCGTTGAACGCGATCACCGGAACGCCGTCGTCGAAGAGTCCCTGGAGCACGGCAGCGACTTCCCTGGTGACCTCGGCCGCAGGCCGGCCGTGGCTGCGGGCGTGTTCGGTGGTGATCCCGTGCACATCGCTTGCCTCCGCCGGAATTTCAACCCCCGGATCAGCCAGCCACTCATGCTCCCGAACCACGTTCCCGGAGCTGTCCACCAGTGTGACCGAAGCCGTCACGATCCTGGCGGCGCGTGAGTTGCGGCCCGTGGTTTCGAGGTCGAACGCGGCCCGGGGGAGAGTGTTCCAAGTGCTCATGGCTCCAAATTACCCGGAGGCACCGACAGTAACGGTGCTTGCCCTGCGCGTGTCCGGCATGGTGCGGGAAGACACGTGTGGGAAGACACACACGGCGTCCGCCCTGACCGCTGGTCCTGCGTGCCGGCCGATAGTCTGGGGATATGCGGGCGGAGTACGTAGAGGCGGTTTTGGCGGTGGTCGACCTCATCCCGGCCGGCTCGGCCGTGGCTTACGGGGACGTCGCTGAACTTCTTGGGGCCGGAGGGCCGCGCCAGGTGGGGTCCGTGCTGAGCCATTACGGCAGCGGCGTTCCGTGGTGGCGGGTGCTGCGGGCCAGCGGACTGGCGCCCGACGGGCATGAGTCCGAGGCCCTCGGCCACTACCTGCAGGAGGCCACGCCCCTGCGCGGCGACTATCGCGGGTACGCGCGGACGGGCGAGGGCCGGTGGCGGGTGGATCTGACCGCCGCGCGGTGGGCCCCGACCGACGCCGATTTCGACGCCCTGGACGTGATTGCCGAGCGGCTGGAAGCGTCGCTGCGAACATTGTCAGTGCCGGATGATGGAATGTCCGTGTGACCGCAACACTCGATCAGACCGCCGACCCGGCTTCAGTCCATCCGGCAGCCGCACCCACTTCGGAACGGGACCACAGCAACTCTTTCTCCGCCGCACCGTTCCCGCCCACCGGTCTCCGTTTGCTGCCCCCGCGCCAGGTGCACTCCCGCGTCCCGGTCCTCACGGCGGACCAGCTCGCCGCCGTCGGCGTTCCCCAGGGATCCGGCCCTGTGCTGGTTCCCGGAGCGCCCGGCACCGGAAAATCCACGGTGCTCATCGAGGCAGCCATCCGCCGGGTTGAGGCGGACGGGGTGGACCCCGAGCGGATCCTCATTCTCGCCCCCGGACGGCTTGCGGCCGACACCCTCCGTGACCGGTTCACCGCCAGGCTGAACCGCAGCCTGAGCACCACGCCGGCCCGCACCTGGGCAGCGTATGCCTTCAACCTCATCCGCCGTGCCAAGGCAGAGGGGCTCCTGCCGCTGTCCAAGGCACCGCGGCTCCTCTCCGGCCCCGAGCAGGACCTCATCATCAAGGAACTGCTGGAGGGCCACGCCCTGCCAGGCCTTGGGCTGCCCTGGCCCGATGACCTCACGGCGGCCCTGCCCACGCGCGGGTTCCGGCACGAGGTACGCCAGCTTTTCGACCGGATTACAGAGACGGGCCGCACCGCCGAGGACCTCGCCGGCCTCGGCCACGCCTGCGGACGGCCGGACTGGATTGCCGCTGCCGCGCTGTATGCCGAGTACCGCGATGTCCTGGATCTGCGCATGCCCGAGGCCTTCGACCCCGCGGGCATCATCACCGCGGCCCGCCAGCTCTTCCAGGATTTCCCGGACTTCCTGGCGGCCGAACGCGACCGGCTCCAGCTGGTGCTTGTGGATGACATCCAGGAGGCCAACCCTGCGGTCTTCGAACTGCTGGCCGACGTGGCCGCCGGCAAGGATGTCTACGTGACGTCAGCTCCGGACACGGTGGTGCAGGGGTTCCGTGGCGCGCGGCCGGATCTTGTGGCCGAGCTCCCGGGCCTGCTGGGCGGCGGGGAACGGACAGTCCTTGAGAAGCCGCTGTCCCACGCCCACCGCCATCAGCCGGCCGTGGCCCAGGCCTGGCTCGGGGTCGCGGACCGGATCTCCCTCCGGTCCGGCGGCCAGCTCGCCCGCCGCCTGGACCCGGTTGGCGCCGGTGCTGCTGACGTTGCGGGGGAACCCGGTACTACTGCTTCGGGTGACACCGCTTCAGGTGCTGCTGCCCGGCCGGCAGGGGGCGCCGTGGAGGCACACCTTCTGCCCTCGGCCGTCCATGAGTTGCGGTACGTCGCCCAAAGGATCCTCGAGGCACATCTCAGGGACGGGCGTCCGCTCGAGGACATCGCCGTTATTGTCCGGAACGGCGGCCAGCTGGGCCAGCTGCAGCGCTACCTCTCCGGGCAGGGGATTCCGGTGCGGATTCCGGTGGCTGAGTCCGCGGTACGCGATGAGGTGGCCGTCCGTCCGCTGCTCGACGCCTACGCGGTGGCCCTGGACCCCGCGGTCCTCACGCCCGAATCGGCCGTGTCGCTGCTGACGTCCCGGATCGGCGGGGCGACGTCCCTCGAGCTGCGCCGGCTCCGCCAGTCGCTGCGCCGGGAGGAGCTGCTGGGCGGCGGCGGACGCTCCAGCGATTCGCTGCTCGTAGAAGCGCTCCTGGAGCCGGGCGCGCTGGGCACGCTGGGCATCGAAGGCCGGTCGGCGCGCAGAGTGGCGCGGATGATCCAGGCCGGGCGGAAAGCAGTTGGCGAACCCGGGTCCAACGCCGAGACCGTGCTATGGGCCCTCTGGCACTCCACCGGGCTCGCAGCGGCGTGGACGGCCGCTGCCCTTGCCGGCGGACTCGTCGGTGCGCGGGCGGACCGGGACCTGGACGCCATGATGGCGCTGTTCCACACCGCCGAGCGCTACGTGGACCAGATGCCCGGATCCGGCCCGGAACAATTCCTGGAGTACCTGCTGAACCAGGAACTGCCCATGGACACCCTGGCGGCGCGGGCGCAGGTTGACGACGCCGTGGAGCTCATGACGCCCGCCAGCGCGGCGGGCCGGGAATGGCCGTTCGTCATCGTCGCCGGCCTGCAGGAAGGCGTCTGGCCCAACACCCGCCTCCGCGGCGAGCTGCTGGGCAGCACACTGTTCGCGGATGCCGTCGAACACGGCGTTGAATACGCGCTCCAGCTTGGCCCGCTCAGCCGGCTGCGGGAGATCCGCTACGACGAACTCCGCAGCTTTTCGACGGCGGTGTCCCGGGCCCGGGAGGTGCTGCTGTGCACCGCCGTTTCGTCCGAGGATGAACAGCCGTCCTCCTTCCTGGACTACGTGGCGCCGCTGCTGCCAGGCCAGGAGGGGCGCGGTTACACGCCGGTTGAACGGCCGCTGACGCTGCGTGCGCTCGTGGCGGAACTCCGCCAGTACGCCCAGCTGGATGGCAGGCTTGCCGCCGAGGCGGATGAGGCGGTGCGTGTGCTCGCCCGCCTTGCCACGGCCGAGCCGCCTGTTCCCGGTGCCCATCCGGACTCCTGGTGGGGGCTTGCGCCGCTGACGTCAGTGGACCGGGTTGTGCCCCCGGGCGGCACCGTCTACGTTTCGCCGTCCAAGGTGGAGTCGGTGCAGAAATCACCGCTGGACTGGTTCATCCAGGCCGCCGGAGGTGAAGCGGCAACGGATTTCGCCCGCAGCCTCGGCACCCTGGTGCACGCCATCGCCCAGGACCTTCCCGATGCCAGCGGCGCGGAATACCTCGCCGAACTTGTCCGGCGCTGGCCGGCCCTGGGCATGAAGGACAACTGGGAGGGCAAACTGGACTTCCGCAGGGCCGAAGCCATGGTCCGGAAGCTGGCGCAGTACGTCCTGGTCATGCGCAGCGAAGGCCGGCGGCTGGCGGGCGTCGAGCAGGACTTCGAAGTGATCCTGCCCGAGCCAGCCGCCGTTATTCGCGGCGACGTTCCGTCCGATGAGGGTCCGCGGTCTGCGGTGCTGCGCGGGCAGGTGGACCGGCTGGAGATCGACGCCGAGGGGCGGCTGGTGATCGTTGACCTCAAGACGGGCAAACGGCAGCCGGGCAAGGCCGAACTGGGCAGGCACCCGCAGCTGGGCGCGTACCAGGCGGCCGTGCTGGCCGGCGGCTTTGGCGACGCCGGGGCTTCCGACGCCGGGGCGCAGCCCGGCGGCGCGGTGCTCGCCCAGCTGGGCACAACCACCAAGACTCCGGGCATCCAGCACCAGGAGCCGCTGGACCCGGGGGACAACTGGGCGATCGAGATGGTGAACGGCGCAGCCGCCATGATGTCCGGCCACGAATTCGAGGCAAGGCACGATCCCGCCAAGGCCGGCTACGGCGGCCTCGGCTGCCGGCTGCCGGAGGTATGTCCGCTGTGTTCGCGGGGAAAGCAGGTTACCGAATGAGCCGGACGGCAGAGCTGCCCGAGCCCAGGTTCAGTCCCGAAGAGTTGTCCGTCCTGCTGGGGGAGAAAAACCTGCCGACGGCGGAACAGTCGGCGATCATCTCCTCGCCCCTGGCGCCCCGGCTGGTCATCGCCGGCGCGGGCTCGGGCAAGACGGCCACCATGGCCGACCGCGTCGTCTGGCTCGTCGCGAACGGCTGGGTCAAGCCGGAGGAGGTCCTGGGTGTCACGTTCACCCGAAAGGCCGCCGGTGAACTGGCCAGCCGCATCCGCACCAAGCTCAGTGCGCTGCAGCGGGCGGCCACCGGTGATGCCGGCGCCACTGGCGGCTCTGGCAACTCTGGCGGTGCCGTTGCCGGGGCGCTGCTCAGCGCCGACGCCCTGGAGCCCAAGGTTTCCACCTACCACTCGTTTGCCAGCGGCATCGTCTCCGACTACGGCCTGCGGCTCGGGATCGAGCGGGACGTCGTGCTGCTGGGCGGGGCGCAGGCCTGGCAGCTGGCCAGTGAGGTGGTTGAGGCGTTCGACGGCGAGTACTCGCATTTCAGGGTGGCCAAGTCCACCCTCGTCAAAGCCGTCATCCAGCTCGCGGGGGAGTGCGCGGAGCACCTCCAGGACCCGAAGAGTGTGCAGGGCTGGCTGATGCAGCGGTTCGCCGAGTTCGAGGCCCTGCCGTATGTGGCCGGGGCCAAGAAGAACCCCACCCAGGCCGCCGGCGAACTCGGTGCCATGCTCCGCACACGGGCCAGCGTGGCCGAGCTCGTGGGGCGGTATGCGGACGCCAAAAGGACACGCGGCGCCTTGGACTTCGGTGACCTCGTGGCGCTCGCAGCACGCGTTGCCAGGGAGGTGCCCCTGGCCGCGGAGATGGAGCGCCAGCGCTACAAGGTGGTGCTGCTGGACGAATTCCAGGACACCTCACACGCCCAGCTGGTGCTGTTCTCCAGGCTCTTTGGGGACGGGCACGCCGTCACGGCCGTCGGGGATCCGAACCAGTCCATCTACGGCTTCCGCGGCGCGTCGGCCGGCCAGCTGTTCCACTTTGTCAACGAGTTTCCGGTCTGCGCCGAGGACGGCCAGCCGGGGACGGCGTCCCGGCGTCCCGCCCCCGTTTCGTACCTGACGACTGCCTGGCGGAACGGCCGCAATATCCTGGCCGCCGCCAACCTCATCTCCGCCCCGCTCAGCGCCGCCGCGGCGCAGGCCGGACCGGCGGGGCAGCGGTCCTCCGGCGCGGCCGTGGAGGTGCCTGCGCTGCAGCCGAGTCCGGCCGCGGTGCAGGGCCGGGTGGTGATTGGGCGTTTTGCCACCGATGAAGACGAAGCGGCGGCGATCGCCAAGGATCTCCTGAAGTTCCGGGCCACTGACTTCGACGGCTCCTCCGCGGAACCGCGCGTCCAGCCTGCCATGGCCGTACTGTGCCGCAGGCGCGCGCAGATGGAATGCCTCCGCAAGGAGTTCGAGGCCACAGGGATCCCGTACGAGATTGTGGGCCTCGGAGGCCTGCTGGACACTCCCGAAATCGTGGATCTGGTGTCCACTCTGCGGGTCCTGGCTGATCCGGGCCGGTCGGATTCGCTGATGCGGCTCCTGGCCGGTGCCCGGTGGAGGATCGGCCCCGCCGACCTCATGGCGTTCCGGGACTGGTCCGCGTTTCTGGCCCGTCGCCGCGGCCCGGTCGACAACGGCCACGGGCCGGGCGCGAACGGCAACCCGGCAACGGACGATCCGTCGGCCGGCGGGGATCCGGAAGCCGCCGACGTCGTCATCGAGGGCGACATCACCGATGCCGCCAGCCTCGTCGAGGCCCTGGACTGGCTCCCCAACGAGGGGTGGACGTCCGCCCACGGCCGCAGCCTGACCCCGGCGGCCCGGGAGCGGCTGCAGCGCCTGGGCACGGAGCTGCGGCAGCTCCGGACACTGATGGGGGAGGACCTGACCACCCTGCTGGGCGAGGTGGAAAGGGCCATGCTGCTGGACATCGAGGTTGCCGCGAGGCCCGGGTTCAGCATCCACCAGGCACGGCGGAACCTGGATGCGTTCCAGGATGCCGCGGCCGGGTTCCTGCAGACCTCCCACCGTGTGGACGTCCTGGCCTTCCTGTCATGGCTGGAGGCGGCAGCAGCGGAGGAGGGAGGCCTGGACGTGCCGCCTGCCGACGTCAACCACGAGGCCGTGCAGTTGCTGACGGTGCACGCCTCGAAGGGCCTCGAATGGGACGTCGTGTTCGTGCCGGGCCTGAACTCGGGCGCGTTCCCCAGCAGCCGCGACTCAAGGTGGAGCAGCGGTGCCGCGGCCTTGCCCTGGCCCCTCCGCGGCGACCGTGCCGACCTTCCGCAGTGGGACCTGGACCAGCCGGACCAAAAGGGGTGGCTCGACGCCGAGAAGGTCTTCAAGGGCGACGTCCAGGCCCACGGCGAGGCTGAGGAGCGGAGGCTGGCCTACGTCGCATACACCCGCGCCAAGCATGTGCTTTGGGTTTCCAGCGGAGCGTGGGTCGGCGGGCGCGGCGGGATGGCGGAGATGTCGCCGTTCCTTGCCGAGCTGGCACCCCTGGCCGAACAGGAAACTGCCGAAATCCACGCTGCTTCCGTGGATGAGGAATCCCTGCCGCAGGAAAGTCCCCTGACCCGGGAACTGGAGGTGGCGGCCTGGCCGTATGATCCGCTGGAAGGTCCTGTGGACCCCCGCAGCGGCAACCGGCTCCGGCTGGTTCCGGGACGGCGGGCCGCCATGGACCGTGCCGCGGAACGGCTGATCGCCGAGATCGCCGCCGTCGAAGCCGGA
Organism: Arthrobacter globiformis; assembly: GCF_046536215.2. Lineage (GTDB taxonomy): Bacteria > Actinomycetota > Actinomycetes > Actinomycetales > Micrococcaceae > Arthrobacter > Arthrobacter globiformis_E. The sequence continues at coordinate 4,737,449 of NZ_CM143421.1, forward strand.
GTACCCGGACTCCCGGCAGGCCAGGGGCTCCGCCCCCAGGCGGCAGGCTGGGAACGCGAGGCTGCCCTCCTGCTGGAACGCCGCGCCAGGCGGGCACGCAGCCGCGACGTGCATCTGCCCGGGCATATCTCGGCATCCACCCTGGTGGACCTGGGGGAGGATGCCGAGGCCGTGGTGCAGCGGCTCAGAAGGCCCGTCCCGCGGGAACCCGGCATGTCCGCGCGCAAGGGCACCGCCTTCCATGCCTGGGTGGAAGAGTATTTCGGAATGGCCGGAATGCTGGATCTCGGCGAAGCGCCCGGCTCGGACAACCACATCGACGAGGCCTACGGTCTCGACGACATGGTCGCAACCTTCAAGGACTCCCGGTGGGCACACAGATCGCCGGCGTACGTGGAGGTCCCTGTGGAAACCCGGATCGGCGACGTCGTGGTGCGAGGCCGGATCGACGCCGTGTTCCGGGACGCCGACGGCGGCTGGGACCTAGTGGACTGGAAGACCGGCCGCCGGCCGTCCGCAGGGCAGCTGAAGACCAAGAGCGTCCAGCTTGCCGTCTACCGGCTGGCCTGGGCCCGGCTCAAGGGCGTGCCGCTGGAGGAGGTCCGGGCTGCCTTCTTCTACGTCGCGGACAACCATGTGGTGCGCCCGCACGACCTGGCGTCAGGCGCCGAACTCGAAGGGATCGTGGCCGCCGCACTCGCGGTTTAGGAAGCACAGCGGGTCAGGAAGCACAGCGGGCCAGGAGCCACAGCGGGCTAGGTTGTCTTGGCCTCAACCACCGTGAGGGCGACGGTGGAGGTGTCGGCGCCTGAAGGCTTCGGGGCCGGGGCATCCGCCCCGTCCTTGGTCCGGGCGGCTTTAGCATCGTCAGATGCGCCGGCATCCTCCGGTGCGCCATCCTCCCGTGCGGCGTCCTGGGCTGCGCCATCCTTCACTGCGCTCTGCGGCGTGTCCTGGGCTGACGGCTGGGCTGCGTTCTCCCCGTCGGCCCGACCGTCCTCAGGGCCGTCCGCCCCTTCGGCCGGGATCGGCGTCACCCCGACCGGGATGGGCGACACCTCGACCGGGAGCGGCTTCACGTCAACCGGGATAGGGGTGACGTGGACGGCCGGCATGGCCTCGGAAATGTCGGTGGCCGCCGGGGCGTCGACGAGGCCGGGCGCGGCCGGTGCCTGGCCCGTTGGCGGGGTATCGGGCTTGGCCGGGGGCAGCGGTTCCACGCTGATGGGCTGGCCGCCGTATTCGGCAATGTCGTCGGCCAGCGTGGAAAGCATGGCCTCGGCCTCGGCGATCATCTCGGCGTCGGCGGCCGCGATGCCCTTGACGAGGTACTGGGCAAGGGCAAATTCCGCCGAGAGTGCGGCGCGGCGCAGCAGGTGGGTGTCCGGAGCGTCCCGGCGCTTCGCGGTGTAGTGCTTGACCACGGCGTCGACGAATTCGTGCTCATTGGATGCCACGAGCCAGGCGAGGTCGTCGGCGGGGTCGCCGATGCGCAAATCCGTCCAGCCGGTGACGGCCGTGACCCGGTTGTCCTCAACCAGCAGGTTGTCCTCGTGCAGGTCGCCGTGGACCACGCAGGGGTTGAACCGCCACAGCGAGACATCTTCCATGGCGTGCTCCCAGCGGCGGAGCAGGAGGGCCGGGATCTTGCCTGTGGTCGCGGCCATGTCCAGTTCGTTGAGCCTGCGCTGGCGAAACTCGTTGGGGGTGTAGCTGGGCAGGTCGGCGTTGCTGACCAGAGCGCGGGGAAGATCGTGAATGGCGGCCAGCGCCGTGCCGATCTCCTTCGCCAGCTCCTGCGGCCCGGCCGTCAGCTCCTCCACCGTGCGCGTGGCGCCGTGCAGGTGGGAGTACACGAAGGTGGTCAGGTTCTGCTGCCGGACGGTGCCGGCCACGGTGGGCATGAGGAACGGCAGTTCGGCCCGGATTCCGGGTGCGAAGGCGCGCAGCACCAGGAACTCGGTCTCGAGCCTGGTGCTGGCTTCCGCGTGCCGGGGTGAACGGACGCGCCAGCGTTTGCCCTCGGCGTCCAGAAGGAGAGCCGAATCAAAGTCTGCCGGGTCATCCGGGGCAGAGCTCACGGCGGTCGGGCTCAGTCCGGGGACTGCCGCGGTGGCCACAGCTGCCAGTTCGATTGGTTCTCTTCTCACGGTTCCACGGTAGATTGAGCGGCGTCCAAGACAATGATGTGTCACGGCGAGTCTCGAGATCCGCCTAAATATGGCTGCCGCGAGCGAAGGGAACACACACTTTCCGGGCCTGCCGGCGCCCTCCTGAAATGTAAATTGTCACTGCGAGTCAGTACGGTGGATACATGAGTCATGCGGAGGCCGCTGTGCCGGTCGGTCAAGCGGCGGGCGCCATCCCGGAAAATCAGCTCCCGGCAGGCGAACTGCCGGCCAACCATCTCTTTGACACCGTGCTGCCGGTCCGGCCCGCAATGGTCAACAGGGGGTCGGTTGAGCGGATGAGGCCAGGCCTCATTCCGGACCTGCTGGCGGCCGGAACCGCCAGGGCCATGCTCCTGTCCGGCCGGCAGGCGCTGGTCCACGGGGACGCGCTCGTCCTGGCAGAGGCCGCACCGCTGCTCGACCGGCTTGAGACGTCGGCCACCGGCCCGGCGCACATCATCTATCTCGGCGCAGCCCTCGGCTCCGCGGACCTGCCCGCAGGAACCGGCGTCCTGCTCTTCATCCTGCCGGAGCCGGTGCAGCCCGGCGCGGCCGGCCTGCCCGCCGGAGCCACCTGGGAAGGCTTCCGGGACGTCGCGGCGCAACTGGATCCGACGCACACCGCGCTGTTCGTTGAGGCCAGTGCCATCGCCAACTGGCATGCCACCCACACCCACTGTCCCCGTTGCGGCACCGTCACCAACGTGGAAGCCGGCGGCTGGGTCCGGCGGTGCCCGGCTGACGACTCCGAACACTACCCGCGCACGGATCCGGCCATCATCGTCACGGTGGTTGGGCCGGACGGCCGTGTCCTGCTGGGCGGCGGCGGACCCCTGGACGCCAAGAACTACTCCACGCTGGCTGGATTCGTCGAGCCCGGGGAATCCCTGGAACAGGCCGTCGTCCGGGAAATCCAGGAAGAGGTAGGCGTGCGGGTCAAGGCATGCCAGTACCTTGGCTCCCAGTCGTGGCCGTTCCCGGCCTCCCTCATGCTCGGCTTTACCGCCGTCACCGACGACACAGAAGCAAAGCCCGACGGCGTCGAGGTCACCAGGGCGCGCTGGTTCAGCCGGGAGGAAGTCCAGGAGGCCGTGCTCAGCGGTGAAATCGTCATCTCCACCAGGCTTTCCATCGCCAGGTCCCTCATCGAGCACTGGTACGGCGGCGTGATCCAGGACCGTCCGGCCGACGACTGACCCTGTACGGCCGGCACAACCCATCTTCTCCAATGCCTCCAAGGCGGAGCAGCCCATCCATCCCCATAAAGCAAGCAGCAAGAAGTGACGACAGAAAATCCTGATGGCAACGCCTCCCTGGAGGACCGGATCCTTGGCGGCCTCGACGCGGAGCAGCGGGAGGTGGCCACCACCCTGACCGGTCCGCTCTGCGTGCTGGCCGGAGCGGGAACCGGCAAGACCCGCGCCATCACCCACAGGATTGCCTATGGGGTGCACTCGGGCGTGTACAGCCCGCAGCGGCTGCTGGCGGTCACGTTCACGGCACGCGCGGCAGCGGAGATGCGCAGCCGGCTGCGCGATCTCGGGGTTGGAAACGTCCAGGCCAGGACGTTCCACGCGGCCGCGCTGCGGCAGCTGCAGTTTTTCTGGCCGCAGGCTGTGGGCGGGGCGCTGCCCAACCTGCTGGACCACAAGGCACAGATGATCGCCGAGGCCGCCCGCCGGCTCCGGCTGAGCACCGACCGTGCCTCCATCCGGGACCTCGCGTCGGAAATTGAGTGGGCCAAGGTGTCCATGCTCACCCCGGCCAACTACCTGGAAAACGCACATGACCGGGGCGCTCCGGGCGGCTTTGACCTCACGGCAGTGGCCCGGGTGTTCCAGGCTTACGAGGACGTCAAGACCGACCGCAACGTCATTGACTTCGAGGACGTCCTACTGATTACCGTGGGCATCCTGCAGGAAGACCCCAAGGTGGCGGCGACGGTCCGGGAACAGTACCGGCACTTCGTGGTGGACGAATACCAGGACGTTTCCCCGCTGCAGCAGCGCCTCCTGGAGCTTTGGCTTGGCGGCCGCGATGAACTGTGCGTCGTGGGTGATGCCAGCCAGACCATTTACTCGTTCACCGGAGCGTCCCCGAAGCACCTCCTCGGGTTCAAGGCCCAGTACCCGGACGCGAACGTGGTCAAGCTGGTCCGGGACTACCGGTCCACTCCTCAGGTGGTCAAGCTCGCCAACGATCTGCTGGCCTCACGCCGGAGCGGCGGCCCGGCAGCCGACGCAGCCTGGGCTGCGCCGCTGAAGCTCGTCGCCCAGCGGAACCCGGGACCCCAGCCTCAGTTCACGGAATGCACGGACGACGAAGCCGAGGCAGCAACGGTCGCCGGCAAGATCCGCACCCTCCTCGACGACGGCGTGCAGGCGAGTGAAATCGCTGTCCTCTTCCGCACCAACGGCCAGTCGGAGGCCTACGAGCAGGCCCTGGCATCCGCCGGGATCGGCTACCAGCTGCGCGGCGGCGAGCGGTTCTTCGCGCGGAAGGAGGTCCGCGATGCGATCCTTCAGCTCCGGGCAGCCACCCGTGCCGTGGCCGAGTCCGATCCCCAGCCGCTGGGGCAACTGGTGCGCGACATCGTCGCGTCGCTTGGCTATACGGACACCGCCCCGCACAGCGGCGGCGCCCTGCGGGAACGATGGGAATCCCTGGCCGCGCTGGTGGCCCTGGCGGACGAGCTGGCGCAGAACCGCGGGCCGCAGTTCGGCCTGGCTGACTTTGTCAACGAGCTCCAGGAGCGCTCCGTTGCCCAGCATGCCCCCACCGTCCAGGGTGTCACGCTGGCGTCCCTGCATGCGGCGAAGGGCCTGGAATGGGACGCGGTCTTCCTTGTGGGGCTAAGCGAAGGGCTCATGCCCATCTCCTTCGCAGACGATCCTGCCGCGGTGGACGAGGAGCGCCGGCTGCTGTACGTCGGCATCACGCGTGCCCGCGAGCACCTGGCCCTGTCCTGGTCCACGGCCAGGACTCCGGGCGGGCGCGCCAACCGGAAACCGTCCCGCTTCCTCGACGGGCTGCGTCCGGACTCGGTGGCCAGCTCGGCCGCCCGGGGGAGGGGAACCGCGCCGCGCCGCAAGGCGGCCGCCCCCGCATCCTGCCGGGTGTGCGGGAGCATGCTGGCCAGCGGAGCCGAGCGGAAGGTTGGCCGGTGCAGCCAATGCCCGCCCAGCTACGAAGAACAGACGTTCAACGCCCTGCGTGAATGGCGCAAGGAGGTCGCGCATTCCGCCGACGTCCCCGCCTTCGTGGTTTTCACCGATGCAACCCTCACGGCCATCGCCGAAGCACGGCCGTCCTCCCTCGAGGAACTGGCCGGGCTGGCCGGCGTTGGCCCGTCCAAACTGGAGCGGTACGGCGAGGCGGTCCTCGCGGTCCTGACGGAAAGCAGCACGCTGTAATGCCCGGAAAACTCGAGACCATGCCATTGACCACGCACGACGGGGCTCCCGTGGAGGTCCGCCGTTCCGCCCGCCGCCGCCGCACGGTCGCGGCCTTCTGGGAGAACGGCACCGCCGTCGTCGCCATCCCGGCCCACTTCAGCAGGGCGCAGGAAGCGGACTGGGTTCACCGGATGCTGGAGAAGCTGCGGACCCAGGGGGAAAGGCGGTCCAGCGGCGCGGGGCGGCGGCCTACCTCGGACGCGGCGCTGGCCGCGCACGCTGCACAGCTCTCGGCCAGGTACCTCGGCAGCAGGCCGGCCCCCATGTCGGTCCGCTGGGTCAGCAACCAAAATTCCCGCTGGGGTTCCGCCACGCCCGCCGACGGGTCCATCCGGCTCTCAGACAAGCTCCGGCCCATGCCGCAGTGGGTCATCGACTATGTGCTGCTGCATGAGCTGGCGCACCTGCTGGTGGCCGGACACAACGCGGCGTTCTGGAAACTGCTGGAGGCGTACCCCGAGACGGAACGGGCCAAGGCCTTCCTGGAGGGCGTGTCGTTCGCCACTTCGCGCGGTCTCCCCGCCAGCGACGCAGAACCGGGCCTATAACAGAACCGGCCCTATAACAGAACCGGCCCTGTAAAAGCCCGGCTCAGCTCTTCGGAGCCTCGTCCCCGTCGTCGCCGTCGGCCTTTTCGCCGGCGTTCCCGCCGTCGTTCGTTTCGGCATCACTGTCAGCGTCGGCGTCGGTGCCGGCGGGGCTGTCGAACCCGCCGTTCAGCAGCTTCTGGAGGGCGTCGTCCACTTCGCTGTCACTGGCCTCGGCGAGCTTGCGGCGTTCGCTGAATCCCTTGGGATCGTCAAGGTCCTCGGCGGTGGGGAGCAGGTCGGGATGCTTCCAGATGGCGTCGCGTCCGTCGATGCCGCGCTCGGCCTTCAGCGATGCCCACAGGGTGGCGGCTTCGCGGAGGCGGCGGGGTCGCAGCTCCAGCCCCACAAGGGAAGCGAACGCGTGTTCCGCGGGACCGCCGGTGGCCCGCCGGCGGCGGACGGTTTCGCGGAGCGCTGCGGCGGAGGGGAGCACCCTTTCGGTGGCAGCCGCGGTGAGTTCATCCACCCACCCTTCGACGAGGGCCAGCGCGGTCTCCAGCTTCTGCAGTGCCTGGTCCTGTTCGGGCGTGCGCTGCGGCATGAAGACGCCCTGTGACAGGGCCTCCTGGATTCCCTCCGGGTTGCTCGGGTCAAGGTCCCGGGCCAGCTCCTCGATCCGCGACGTGTCGATGTGGATGCCGCGGGCGTAGGCCTCGATGGCGCCGAGCAGGTGCCCGCGGAGCCACGGAACCTGGACGAACAGGCGGGCATGGGCTGCCTCGCGGACCGCGAGGAAGAGCCGGATGTCGTTTTCGGGAAGGCTGAGCCCCTCGCCGAACTTGGCCACGTTGCCGGGCAGCAGCGCCATCTCCAGGTCGGCCAGCGGAACGCCGATGTCCGTGGAGCTGACCACATCGGTGGACAGGGCCCCGATGGCCTGGCCCAGCTGCATCCCGAAGATGGCGCCGCCCACGTTCTGCAGCATGGACGAGGCGCCGCCCATCATGGACTTCATCTCCTCGGGCATCTGCTCCGTCATGGCGGTGGAGAGGGCGTTGGCCACGCTGTTGGCGACCGGCTCCGTCAGCCGCTTCCACGTGCCGAGGGTCTCCTCGACCCACTCGGCGCGGGACCACGCCTTGCCGATGAGGCCGGTGGCGGGCAGGTCGGTGACCTGGTCCAGCCAGAGTTCGGCGAGCCGCAGCGCCTCATCCACGTCGCGTGACTGCGCGGACGTGACGGACGGGTCGGCGCTGCCCGCGGCAACACGGCGGGCGTTGTCATGGGCGAGCTTCCAGTTAACGGGCCCCTCCGAGGGCGCGCTCATCATGGCCTGGACCTGGGAGAACATCTGGGCCAGCAGGTTCGGATCGTTCGGCAGACCGGCGGCCTTGGCGAGTTCTGCGGGGTCGATGTCACCCAGGCCCTTGCCGCCCATGAGGTTCTGCAGCATCTCCGCCAGCGGATCCTTAGGATTTTCGTCGCCGTTGGACGGATTGAGTGGATTGGAGGTCATGATCCCGCCGATCGTCGGTGTGACTATTAATCAACTTCACGCTACCCCTGTGCGGGAGTGGCTGTCTGCCGAAAGCCGTGACGTTCGCTGTAGGCAAAGAGCTAACGGCAGGCCGGGACGCGTAGTGTTAGAAGCCGGAACGTATGTAGGCTGTGCCCCGGCTGTTCGCCGGGCTGCGGCCGCGGTGCAGCGCTGAATGACGCGGTGCGGAGAGGTCCTTCAGTGACGATAACCAAGGGCGGCCAGCCCGCAGAGGAATCCCCGGCGCCCGTCGCCGGTGGCGGGAACCCCGATGAAACCGGGGAAGCCGGCCGGTGGCGGCGTGCCCGGGGCAGGGATCCGCGCATCTCCGCGATGACACTGTCCGGGCTACTGGCGCTCGGGCTAGGCGTGACGGCCGCCGTCCTTCCCGTCCCCTACGTGGTGGAATCGCCCGGGCCCACGTTCAACACACTGGGCACGGAAAATACGAAGCCCGTGATCAGCGTATCGGGCCGCGAGACATTCCCGGCCAAGGGGAACCTCGATCTCACCACTGTCTATGTCGACGGCGGCCCCAACGGTCCCGTGAGCGTCTTTGAGGCGTTCTCGGCGTGGCTTGACGGTTCCAAGGCGGTGTACCCCGAGGAACTGATCTTCCCGACTGGTGTCACCAAGGAGGAATCGCAGCAGGAGAGTGCCGTGGCCATGGCCACGTCGCAGGAGAACGCTGTGGCGGCGGCCCTGAAGGGACTCGATATCGCGTATGCGCAGAAGCTTGAGGTGGCGGACCTGTCCGAGGGGTCGGCCGCGCAGGGCAAACTGCAGAAGGGCGATGTCTTCACCTCCATCAACGCCAAGCCCGTCACGTCACTCGAGGTGATCCAGGACGAACTGGCCGCCGGAAAGGGCAAGCCAGCCGTCGTCGTCGTAAGCCGGGACGGCAAGCAGGTGACCGAAACGGTGACGCCGGCGAAGAACCCGTCCGGACGGTACATCCTGGGCGTCCTGCTGCAGTACCGGTTCACTTTCCCGTTCGACGTGAAGATCTCACTGGACAAGGTGGGCGGCCCGAGCGCCGGGATGATGTTCGCCCTGGGAATCATGGACACCCTGACGCCCGGGGACCTCACCGGCGGAAAACACATCGCGGGGACGGGCACCATCAGTCCCGACGGCGTGGTGGGCCCGATCGGGGGCATCGCGGTGAAGATGCACGGAGCCCGGGCCGACGGTGCCACCATGTTCCTGGCCCCGGCGGCGAACTGCGCCGAGGTTGTGGGGCATGTTCCGGACGGGCTGCAGGTGGTCAAGGTGGAAAACCTGGACGAGGCAAAGTCCGCCGTGGAGCTGGCCGCCAAGGGCGGCGACACGTCGGGACTTCCGGCCTGCACCAACAACTAGACTAAATCGAGGAACTAAGGCTCCGGTCCGCTCGTGGCACTAATTGACAGCCGGTGCCGGCGCTATGCGTGCCCTCCACTGAAAACTTAAAATTAAGACCAGCAACTGACAAAGCTATGAGGTACGAGTTTGTCCCGTCCTGCCAGCCCCACCCCGCCCGGAAAACTCCAGACAAGGCGTGGTGCATTGACGCCCACGCTCATCGTCGTTGCGCTGGTTGTTGTCGGGTTCATCTTCTTCGCCAACGTGTGGACGGACGTCCTTTGGTACCAGCAGCTTGGCTACTTCGAGGTGTTCCTGACTGAGAACCTGGCGAGGATCGGCATTTTCGCCGCCGGCTTCCTCATCATGTTCGCGGCCGTGTTTTATGCGATCCGGATCGCGTACCACGCCCGTCCGGTCTATGCGCCGGACTCGGAAATCCGGGACAACCTCAACCGCTACCAGGCGCAGCTGGAACCCGTGCGGCGCGTGGTCATGATCGGGCTGCCCGTGCTGTTTGGGCTCTTCGCCGGCAGCGCGGCCTCCAGCCAGTGGCAGAAGGTCATGCTGTTCTTCAACCAGGAGTCCTTCGGCCAGAACGATCCGGAATTCGGGCTCGACATCGGCTTCTACCTGATGACGCTGCCGTTCCTGGGCTTCGTCACCGGGTTCCTGATCAGCGTGGCGATCGTCGCCGGCATCGCGGGCATCCTCACGCACTACCTGTACGGCAGCATCCGGATCATGGAGCGCGGCATCTTCACCAGCCGCGCGGCGCAGATCCACCTTGCCGTCACCGGCGCCTCCTTCCTGATCCTGCTGGGCGTCAACTTCTGGCTGGACCGCTACTCCGCCCTGCAGAACAGCGGCGGCCGCTGGGCCGGCGCGCTGTACACCGACGTCAACGCCGTCATCCCCACCAAGGCGATCCTGGCCGTCGCGGCGGCCCTCGTGGCCATCCTCTTCATCGTCGCAGCTGTGATCGGCAAGTGGCGGCTCCCGGTGATCGGCACGGCGATGCTGATCATCACCTCCATCCTGGCCGGCGGGGTGTACCCGTGGGTCATCCAGCAATTCCAGGTCCGCCCGTCCGAGCAGACCCTGGAACGGAAGTACATCGAGCGCAACATCGGCATGACCCGGGCGGCGTACGGCCTGGACCAGGTGAAGGTGGAGCGGTACAACGCCACCACCACGACCACCGCCGGAGCCCTGGCCCCCGACGCGCAGACCACCGCCAACATCCGGCTCCTGGACCCGAACCTGATCTCGGACGCCTTCTCGCAGCTTGAGCAGTTCCGCCCGTACTACCAGTTCCCCAAGGCGCTCAACGTCGACCGGTACATGGTGGACGGCAAGGTGCAGGACACTGTCATCGCCGTGCGCGAGCTGAACCCGGACGGCCTCGCCGCCGACCAGCAGTCCTGGCTGAACCGCCACGTCGTGTACACCCACGGCTATGGTGTTGTTGCCGCGAAGGGCAACAAGTTCACGGCCGACGGAAAGCCGGAGTTCCTGCAGTCCGGCATCCCGTCCACCGGCGTCCTCGGCAACGATACGACCTACGAACCCCGCATCTACTTCGGCGAGGACTCCCCGGAGTACTCGATCGTGGGGGCGCCGGAAGGCGCACCGCACCGCGAGCAGGACCGCCCGGCCTCCAAGGAGGGCGGCGAGACGCAGTACACCTTCACCGGAAACGGCGGCCCGAACGTGGGCAGCTTCTTCAACAAGGTCCTCTACTCGATCAAGTTCCAGTCCTCGGACCTGCTGCTCTCCGACGGCGTGAACGAGGCCTCGCAGATCCTGTACGAACGCAACCCGCGGGAGCGCGTGCAGAAGGTGGCCCCCTACCTGACCGTGGACGGCAACGCCTACCCCGCCGTGGTTGACGGCCGGGTCAAGTGGATCGTGGACGGCTACACCACCAGCCAGTACTACCCGTACTCGCAGCAGGAGCAGCTCTCCGACGCCACCACGGACTCACAGACCACCGCCGGACGCAACGTGGCGCTGCCGAACAGCTCGGTCAACTACATCCGCAACTCGGTCAAGGCTACCGTGGACGCCTACGACGGTTCCGTGACGCTGTACGCCTGGGATGACCAGGATCCGCTGCTGAAGGCCTGGCAGAAGGTGTTCCCTTCCACCCTGAAGCCGTACTCGGAGATGTCCGGCGCCGTCATGAGCCACGTCCGCTACCCGGAGGACCTGTTCAAGGTCCAGCGTGAGCTGCTGGGCCGCTACCACGTCACGGATCCCGTGAGCTTCTACAAGAACGACGACGCGTGGAGCGTTCCGAACGATCCCACCGTGTCGCAGGAGGTCAAGCAGCCGCCGTTCTACATGTCGCTGCAGATGCCGGACCAGAAGACACCGGCGTTCCAGCTGACCTCGTCCTACATTCCGCAGGTGGTCAACAACAACGCCCGCAACGTCCTCTACGGCTTCCTCGCGGCTGACTCCGATGCAGGCTCGCAGAAGGGCGTGAAGTCGGAGAGCTACGGGCAGCTCCGGCTCCTGCAGGTCCCGCCGGAATCCCAGGTCCCCGGCCCCGGCCAGGCACAGAACAAGTTCAACTCGGATCCCGCTGTCTCCCAGGCTCTGAACCTGCTGCGGCAGGGTGCCTCGGATGTGCTCAACGGCAACCTGCTGACGCTTCCCGCGGCCCGGGGCATGCTCTACATCCAGCCCGTCTACCTCAAGTCCACGGGCGAGACCTCCTACCCGACCCTGCAGCGGGTGCTCGTGGCCTTTGGTGACAAGATCGGCTTCGCCCCCACCTTGGATGAGGCACTGAACCAGCTGTTTGGCGGCCGGTCCGGGGCCCAGGCAGGCGACTCGCCAAATAACGGCAAGACACCCACGTCTCCGGGCACCACGCCGACTGCGCCGGGCTCGGAGGATGCCAAGGCAGCACTGAAGGCAGCCCTGGATGAGGCAAACGCGGCCATCAAGGCGGGCCAGGCTGCACTGGCCAAGGGTGATTTCGCGGCATACGGCGACCAGCAGAAGAAGCTCTCGGCGGCCCTGCAGAAGGCGCTCGACGCCGAGGCGAAGCTGGGCAGCACCGGAACGGCCAGCAGCCCGACGTCGCCGTCAGCAACGCCGACGCCGTCACCCAGCAGTTGACCGGCTGACCAGCAGCTGAAAAGGCCGGCCCTCCCCGGAAGGGGAGGGGCCGGCCTTTCGCGTAAGAGAGTGCATTGGATTTGCGGAGACGCAGATCACGTCGTTTGGATTTGGCCTCCTGTTCACCGGCCGGTAGAGTAGTTCTTGCGACGCGGGGTGGAGCAGTTCGGTAGCTCGCTGGGCTCATAACCCAGAGGTCACAGGTTCAAATCCTGTCCCCGCAACTGAAGAAAAGACCCGGATCACCGTATGGTGGTCCGGGTTTTTTGTTGTCCCCAAGTTTGCCCCGGCGTTCGGGGTCTGGCGAAAATGGCCGTGGTCAGAGTGCCCCGAAAAGTAGGGTAGTGTTAACCAAGCGACGCGGGGTGGAGCAGTTCGGTAGCTCGCTGGGCTCATAACCCAGAGGTCACAGGTTCAAATCCTGTCCCCGCAACCAGAAGGAAGCCCTGACCACAACGTGGTCGGGGCTTTCTGCATTACCGGAGCATTTGTTCATGTGCTGAGGGTTCCTAGTATTCTCTAATCGCAGGGCCCGGAATTCCTGGCCGGCGCAGGGCGCCCACACTGGTCAGTCATTCTCGAGAGGAACGTGTAGCTCGATGTCCACAACGAAGAACAAGTCCGGCACTGCCAGGGGCAAGCGCGCCAGGCTGTACTGGGCGGTGCCTGCAGCGCTCGTGGCCCTGGTGCTGGTGGTGCTCCTCGCAAAGTGGATCACCGGCCTGCCCGACGTCCGGTCGTTCCTCTCGGACTACCCGGGGCATTCCGAGCTTCCCGCCGGCGCCCCCGTCGGTTTCCCGGCCTGGCTGGCCTGGCAGCATTTCCTCAACGCGTTCTTCCTGCTGCTCATCATCCGTTCGGGCTGGCAGGTCCGCACCACCACGCGCCCCGCGGGCTACTGGACCCGGAACAACAAGGGGTTCATCAAAACCAGGACGGCGCCCACCAAGATCAGCCTGGATCTCTGGTTCCACCTCACGCTGGATGCGCTCTGGATCCTGAACGGGCTGGTCTTTGTGATCCTGCTCTTCGCCACCGGCCAGTGGACCCGGATCGTCCCCACGTCCTGGGATGTATTCCCGAACGCGGTCTCGGCCGGCCTGCAGTACGCCTCGCTGAACTGGCCCACGGAGAACGGCTGGGTCAACTACAACGCCCTGCAGCTCCTGACCTACTTCGCCACGGTGTTCATCGCAGCTCCGCTGGCCTTCATCACGGGCCTGCGGATGTCCGCCGCCTGGCCCAAAAAGGCCGCCGGGGTGAACAAGGCTTTCCCCATCGAGGCCGCCCGTGCAGTGCACTTCCCGGTGATGATCTACTTCGTGGCCTTCATCGTGGTGCACGTGTTCCTGGTCCTGGCCACCGGCGCGCTGCGGAACCTCAACCACATGTACGGCGGCAGCGACGACGTGAGCTGGGTCGGCTTCTGGTTCTTCGTCGCGTCGGTCGCGGTCATGGTTGGAGCCTGGTTCCTGGCCCGGCCGCTGTTTCTGCGTCCCATCGCCTCGCTCATGGGCAAGGTCACCAACCGGTAACCGCTCACCCCTCCTTGAGCCGCTGGTAGGTGTCCAGCGCCCGTTCCCGGGATTCCTGCAGGCCCACCAGCGGGTCGGGGTAGCCCGGAGCCGCCGCCGGATTCTTCCAGGGCTCGTGCACCGCCCGGTCATCCAGGTCCGCCAGTTCCGGGATGAAGCCGCGAAGGTAACTGCCGCCGGCGTCGAACTTCTTGCTCTGTGTCACGGGATTGAAGATCCTGAAATAGGGGGAGGCATCCGCGCCTGAGCCCGCTACCCACTGCCAGTTGGCCGGGTTGTTCGCCGCGTCGGCGTCCACCAGGGTGTCCCAGAACCAGGCCTCGCCCACGCGCCAGTCGGCCAGCATGTTTTTCACGAGGAACGACGCCGCAGCCATGCGGACCCTGTTGTGCATCCAGCCGGTCTGCCACAGCTGCCGCATGCCGGCGTCCACCAGGGGATAGCCGGTGCGCCCCTGCTGCCAGGCCTCCAGTTCGGCGTCGGACGGCGTTTGCCAGGCAAAGCGGTCAAACTCCCGGCGGTAGTTGTGGGTGGCAAGGTCCGGATTTTCGAACAGCAGCTGCCAGCAGAATTCGCGCCAGCCCAGTTCGCCCCGGAAAATCCCGACGTCGGCCGGTGCGTGGCGCGGGAAGCGTTCCCGGAGGGAATGCCAGACCCGGAAGGGACTGATCTCGCCGAAGCGCAGGTGCGCTGAGAGGCGGCTGGTGCCCTCGATGCCCGGCAGGTCGCGGCCCCTGCCGTAGTCCTCCACGGGGCCGTCGAGGAAGTCTTCCAGCCGTTCGTGGGCGCCGTTCTCGCCCGGGGTCCAGGTCTCTGCGAGGCCGCCGCTCCAGTCCGGCTGACGGGGGAGGAGGCGCCAGCTGTCCAGCCGGTCGCCGGCCGGCGGGCGACCGGACTTTCCGGCTGCGGACTCTGGGAGCCGGTCCGGGGGATCGGAAGGGAGCCGCGGTTCGGCACCGGCCAGGCAGGAGCGCCAGAACGGGGTGAAGACCTTGTACGGTCCGCCCGATCCCGTGCGCACCGTCCACGGCTCGAACAGCAGGTTTGCCTGGAAGCTGGTGGCCTCGATGCCCTGTTCGGCAGCCCACTCCTTGATGCCGGCGTCGATGGTCCGCTCGGGCTGGCCGTACCGACGGTTCCAGAACAGCCTCTCCGCACCTGTCTTGGCGGCCAGCTCCCCAATGACCGGAGCGGCGGCGCCCCGGCGCAGCAGCAGCCGTGATCCGTGCGTTTCGAGGCTGGCGGCGAGGGCGGACAGCGAGTGGTGGAGCCACCACCTGGCCGCGGCGCCCAGGGGCCGGATGCCGGGGGAGTCCTCGTCGAGGATATAGACGACGGTCACGGGATCGGGCAGTGCCGCCGCGGCGGCCAGGGCGGGGTTGTCGTCGAGCCGGAGGTCGTCCCGGAGCCAGACAATCGTGGAAGCCATGGTTTCACGCTACACGTGCCCGGAGACGGCGGAGGCCGGGATCCCGGTGGATCCCGGCCTCGGCCGGTGCGGCGCTGACGGCGTCCCTCGGTTGAGTGCTTAAAGTTCGCTGCGTGTTTACAGCTTGTCGAAGTCCGCCTCGTCCACGGTGGAGGAGGACGATGCTGTGTTGCCGCCGGCTCCGATGGCGGGCTTGGCATTGCCTGACTTCAGCGCGGCAAGCCGGGCCTCGATCTCGGTCTGCTCGCCGAGGTCCTCAAGCTGGTTGAACTGGGCGTCCAGGCTGGAAGCGGCAAGTTCCTGCTGGCCGCGGACCTTGGCCTCTTCGCGCCGGATCTTTTCCTCGAAGCGGCCCACCTCGCTGGTGGGGTCGAGGATGTCGATGCTGCGGAGCGCATCGTGCACCTGGGACTGCGCGGCCGCCGTCTTGGAGCGGGCTACCAGCTCGTTGCGCTTGCTGGTCAGCTGGTTCAGCTTGTTCTTCATCTGGTCCAGGCCGGTCTTGAGCCGGTCCACCACTTCGCTCTGGGAAGCGATGTTGGGCTCGGCCGCCCGGGCCTCATTCTCCGAGGAAATCTGGCGCTGCAGGGCCACCTTGGCCAGGTTGTCGAACTTCTGCGCGTCGGCCGCGTTGCCGGCGCCGCGGAATTCGTCCGCCTTGCGGGAGGCGGCCAGGGCCTTGTTGCCCCAGTCCTGTGCGTTCTTGATGTCCTCGTTGTAGTCGTCCTGGAGCATGCGCAGGTTTCCGATGGTCTGGGCCACCGCGGACTCGGCTTCGGCAATGTTGTTGGTGTAGTCGCGGACCATCTGGTCCAGCATTTTCTGCGGGTCCTCGGCCTGGTCCAGCAAGGCGTTGATGTTTGCTTTCGCCAGCTGCGCCATGCGGCCGAAAATGGACTGCTTAACCATGGTGTTACCTTTCGTCCTGCTCCGTATGTGCCACTGAGTTCAGTGAACAGTTGTGTACAGCTTCTACCCGCCGGCCCGGGTGCACGGGCCGGCGCCTAGTTTGTGCCGGCTAGAAACTGCCAGAGTCCCCGCCGCCGAAGTCGCCCCCACCGAAGTCTCCTCCGCCGAAGCCGCCGCCGTCTCCGCCCCAGCCTCCGCCGTCGCCCCAGTTGCCGCCGTCGCTGTGGCCGCCGCCCCAGCCGCCGCCGCTGCCGCCGTTGAGGATGGAGTTGATGAGGATGCCGCCAAGGATAGCGCCGCCCAGGCCGCCGCCTCCGCCGCCGCCGAACATGCCGCCGCGGCCGTAGCCCTGGCCGTACCCCTGGTTGGCGTAGCCGAAGCTGTCGACATCGGACTGTGCCAGCTGGGCGGCCTGGGCCGCCAGGGCGTGCGCCTGCTGGGCGTAAGTCAGGGCTGTCACGGGGTCGTTGCGTGAGATGGACAGTGCGTAATCGAGGTTGCGCTGGGCCTCCGCGAGCCGGGTCCGGGCTTCGGTGCCCACGCCGCCTCGGCGGGCGGTGATGTAATCCGAGGTGGCGCTTATCTGGGCCTGGGCGGACATGATGGTCTGCTGCAGCGAAGCCTGCGCCCTGCGCGCCTGCTCCTGCTGGTCCCGGATGCCGCCCAGCGCCTGGTCGAGCGCCTGGTGCGCCGACTCGACCCGCTCCAAGGTTGCAATGGGATCGATCTTGCCGCTCTGGATTTCGCTCTTCACCCGGGCAAGGGCAGCTTCCACGCCGGCCACGGGACCCTCGAGCTCCGGGTGCGCGCCGGACTGGATCATGGCCTTCGCCTGGGCCAGGTCCTGGGAGGTGTCCACGACGGCGGACTCCAGGCCCTGGCGGGCCGAGTCCAGGTTGCCGGCCACCTTGGAGATGGCATCCAGGAGGACGTTGGTCTGGTGCAGGCTCTCCTCCGATGCCCTGACGGCCACGGCCGCCAGGCTCGTCTCGCCGGAGTCAAGCTTTTCACGCGCAGCGGCGCTGGCATTCTGCACGAAGGCCAGCCGCTCTTTGGCCTGCAGGATGTTGTCCGAGACCTGGGCGAGCGCGCTGTCCGCGTACTTGCCGCGCAGCTCGGCCAGGGTCTGGTCCGCCCGTGCGATCTTCGCGTCGGCCTCTGCGGCGCCGGCGTCCACTGCCGCGAGGGCCTGTGGCGCGTTCTTCTCGAGTTCGCGCAGCGAGTCGAAGTCTGCTTTCTGCTCCTGCAGTGATGCCAGGGCGGCTTCGGACCTCCGGATGATTTCGCCGAGCCAGCTGCGCTGCTGTTCTTCGGTGTCAGGGATGTGGTCGTCCAGCTGCTGCTGCAGCTTGAACGACTCGGACATGTGCGCTTTGGCCTCCTGAAGCGCCTTGGTGAAGTTGCCCACGGCCGCTTCCCCGTACTGCGCCTCGGCGAAGCCCAGTTCCTGTTCGCTCGACTTGATCGCGTCGTCTGCCTCGATCAGCAGGGAGCCGCTCTTCCGGCGGAGGTCCTCGATGCTCATGCCGGCCAGAGGATCGAGTTCGGCACCCTGCGGGCCGTAGCCGGCGCCGGATGCCTGGCCGGCCTTCTTCCGCCTGTTGCGCAGGTAAAGGTATGTGCCCGCACCGCCGGCGGCCACGATGCCAGCACCAACGAGCACAGCCGTGCCGGCGCCGCCGCCGGAAGGAACCGTTCCGCTTCCGCCACCCGCGGCGTCGCCGATGGCAGCCGCGGTGTCGATGGCGGCCTGCGCAAAGTCCCGCTTGCCACCACCGAGGTTGGCCGCGATGGCGTTCTGTGTGATGTTCCCGGTCTTGGACGCGATGGCGCTTGCTGAGTTGGGGGCGAAGTAATACTTGCCCTCGGTAGAGATCGCCAGCAGAACGTCAGCCCTGCCCATGCCCTTGCTGGTGGCTACGGCCTGGCCCCATGACTTGGGGTCGCTCGGGTTTTGGAATGACTTTACGGTGACCACGTACAGGTTGTACTTGTGGTCTTTGAGGAGCTTTTGGATCGAGTCCTCAACTTCGCCCTTGCGGCTGCCGAGGACATTTGCGTCGTCGACGATGTTTTGGCCGGAGGGGATGGCTACCGGATCCTCGGCCCAGGCCGCCGCGGCCGGAGCCGCCAGCACTGCCGTCAGGCCGATCACGGCGAGAACACGTTTCAACATTGACCGCATGGCAACCCTTCAGCACGCCGCGGCTGGTTCGGGACGAACAGCCGTCATAGAATGCAGCAGCGCCCCCACGCCGGGTGTAAAGCCGCAGGTCGCTGTGGCAATTCTTCTTGATTCTATGGTGCACCAGCGGGACCGTCCACGGCGGGGAATATGCCACCAGCGAAAAGCGCTGGAGACGATGGCGGCGGCCCGGAACACTGGCAGGTACACCGTCACGGAGGGCATTCAGGAACCTCCCAGCAAACGTCCGAATTAGTTTCAGTCCGATCGTCCATAGTTAATACAGACGCGGATGAAAGGAAGTCCAATGACTGAGCACCCAGTACCGGGCGCAGCACCTGAGAACCGAGATCCTTCAGGGCGGCCTGTTGATCCGACCCCTCGGCCTGAGCCCGCGGAGGGTCTCCAGCCTCCTGCGGCGCAGGACGGCGACTACCGCACTGCCGTCGGTTCCGAGAACCCCACGGTGCGCCTTGACTCCGAGAGCAACCCCACCCGGCCGTTGTACCGGCCCGCCCAGGACGCAGGCCAGCCCCGCGAAGGCCAGCCGGGTCCAAGCCAGCCCCGCGAAGCCCGGGCCGATGAGGGCCAGCCGTACGGCAGCCAGCCGGAGAACCGCGAGCACCCGCAGCAGCAGCGGCCCGGCGGTCCGCATCCGGTTTACCCGCAGCACGCGCCCTTCTACGGGCAGCAGTCCGGGCCGGCGACGCAGCCGATCGGTGCCCAGTACTCGCAGCACAACAGCCACCCGGCTTTCCAGGACAACCGCACCAGCCAGCCCAAGCGCAAGGCCACGTTCGGCGTCGGCACGCTGGTGGCAAGCATCCTGGCCGCAGGCCTCGTGGGCGGCGGCGTTGCCACCGTCGGCTCCGGCAACCTGTTCGACGCCGGCGGAACGGCGCCTGCCGTCAGTTCCGGAAGCCAGCCCGGAACGGTGATCGTCAACAACCAGGATTCGGTCAACGAGATCACCGCTGCGGCCGTCAAAGCGTCGCCGAGCGTCGTCACCATCAAGGCCACCAGCGGCAGCGAGGGCGGCACCGGCTCCGGGATCATCCTCGACGACCAGGGCCATATCCTCACCAACACCCACGTCGTCACGCTCGACGGCGCCACGGCGAGTGCGGAAATCCAAATCCGCACCAACGACGGCCGCGTCCTCAGCGCCAAGGTTGTTGGCACCGACCCACTCTCCGACCTGGCAGTCATCAAGGTGGACAACCCGTCCGGCCTCACGCCTGCAGCTCTCGGTGACTCCAGCAAGCTGAACGTCGGGGATACCGCGGTGGCCATCGGTTCGCCGCTCGGCCTCACCGGCACGGTGACCGACGGCATCGTCTCCACGCTGAACAGGACCATCAGCGTCGCGTCTTCGGCGGCCCCGAAGGAAGGAACGGACAACTCCCAGGGCGGCGGCCAGGGGTTTGAGTTCGCTCCTCCGGGCCAGGGGCAGGGCCAGAGCTCGGCCAACAAGGGTTCGATCTCCATCAACGTCATCCAGACCGACGCGGCCATCAACCCCGGCAACTCCGGTGGTGCCCTGGTCAACAGCAAGGGTGAAGTGATCGGCGTCAACGTCGCGATCGCCTCCGCCGGCGGCAGTTCCGCAGCCAGCGGAACAGGCAACATCGGCGTGGGCTTCAGCATCCCGATCAACAATGCCAAGCGCGTGGCGCAGGAAATCATCGACAACGGCAAGGCCACCCACGGCCAGTTGGGCGTGAGCGTCCAGGCGAAGTCGGCATCGGATGCCGGGTTCTCCACGGGAGCCGACGTGGCCTCGGTGGAGCAGGGCTCGGCGGCGGCGAAGGCAGGAATCAGGGTGGGCGATGTGGTGACTCGCTTCAACGACCTGGCCATCAGTGACCCGAACCAGCTGACGGCAGCTGTCCGCGAGCAGCCGTCCGGCTCCTCGGTGAAGATCACGGTCCTGCGCAACGGCCGCGAGCAGCAGCTGGACGTGACGCTCGGCGCAGCCGCAGAACAGTAGAGCGCAGCCGCAGAACAGTAGAGCGCAGTAACTGCACCAAGCACGACGGCGGGCCGCACCTGGGGGTGTGGCCCGCCGTCGTTGTCCCTGCGTCTGACGCAGGCCTTCGGCCCGCCCCCTTTGACACAGGCGTTAACGGGGCGTCATATGACGGGCCCAATATGGTTAGCTAGGAGCTACCCGTATCCCGGGCGTTCCACGGCCATGACCTCACCCGGCTGGCTATCCACAAGCACGGAAGGCTGCTGTAAATACAGTGGAAGAGACATTGAAGATCGTCGTCCTGGTCAAGCATGTGCCGGACGCCCAGTTCGACCGGCACCTCAGCGGCGAGGGCCACACCACGGACCGCGACGAGAGCATCCTGTCCGAACTGGATGAGTACGCCCTGGAAGCCGCCCTGCAGCTTGCCGAAGCCCGCGGCGGTGCCAAGGCCGGCAACAAGGTGATCGCTTTGAGCATGGGACCGGCCGGCGCCGTGAACGCCATCAAGAAGTCCCTGCAGATCGGCGCCACCGAGGGTGTGCACCTCACCGATGCCGCGCTCGCCGGCTCGGATGCCGCCGCTACCTCGCTGGCGCTCGCAGCTGCCCTCCGCCACCTCGGCGCGGACGCCCCCGTTGACTTGGTGCTGACCGGCATGGCCTCCACCGACGGTGAGACGTCCCTGGTTCCGGCCCAGCTCGCCGAGCGCCTCGGGCTTCCGCAGGTGACCTTTGCCTCCTCCCTGGACGTCGACGGCGGACGCGTTACGGCGCGCCGTGACGCGGACACCCACTCGGAGACGGTCGAGGCGTCCCTGCCCGCCGTGGTCTCTGTCACCGACCAGATCAACGAACCGCGCTACCCCAACTTCAAGGGCATCATCGCGGCCAAGCGCAAGAGCATCACCACGCTTTCGCTGGCTGACATCGGAGTCGATTCCTCCCAGGTTGGCCACGCCGGATCCTGGACCCGCGTGACCACGGCCGAGGAACGCCCGCCGCGCACTGCCGGCACCATCATCACGGACGAAGGCGACGCCGGCATCAAGCTGGTTGACTTCCTGGCCGCCCAGAAGCTGCTCTAAGGGGACTCCACAACATGGCAAACGTACTGGTATTCATTGACAACCCCGGGCAGGCTCTCAAGAAGAGCAGCCTGGAACTCCTCACCATCGCCCGCTCCCTCGGGGAGACCGCCGTGGCGGTCAACGGCGAACTGTCCGACGACGCCGCCGGCACCCTGGGTGCCTACGGCGCGGCCAGCGTCTTCCGGCCCGCCGCGGCGGACCTCGACGACTACCTCGTCGCCCCCAAGGCCGCCTTCCTGGCTGCCGTGGCGGACAAGTCCGGTGCCACCACCGTCCTGCTGGAGAACTCACCCGAGGGCAAGGAAATCGCGGCCCGGCTCGGCATCCGGCTGAGCGCCGGCGTCATCACCGACGTCGTCGCGGTTGACGCCGACGGTACCGCCCACAAGTCCGTGCTTGCCGGTTCGTACACCACGACGGCCAAGGCCACCACCCCGGTCACCGTGCTGTCCGTGAAGGCAAACTCCGTGGACCCCGAGCCCGCGGCGGCTCCCGGAACACCCGAAACCGTCACCGTCGACGCTCCTGCCGACGCCACGGCAGCGGCTGCCCGCATCACCTCCCGCGAACAGAAGGTCGCCAGCGGCCGCCCGGACCTCACCGATGCGCGCATCGTGGTGGCCGGCGGACGCGGCCTCGACGGCGACTTCGGTCCCGTGGAGGAACTGGCGGACGCCCTGGGTGCGGCCGTGGGCGCATCCCGCGCGGCAACGGATGCCGGCTGGATCAGCCACGACGCGCAGGTCGGCCAGACCGGCAAGACCGTCTCGCCGCAGCTGTACATCTCCGCCGGCATTTCCGGTGCCATCCAGCAGAAGGCCGGCATGCAGACCGCCAAGGTGATCGTTGCCGTGAACAAGGACGCCGAGTCGCCCGTGTTTGAAATCGCGGACTTCGGCATCGTTGGTGATCTCTTCCAGGTGCTGCCGCAGGCAACCGAAGAAATCAAGAAGCGCAAGGGCTGAGTCCTTGGCCGCAAACGCTGCACCAGCGCAGAGCCCGTTCAATCCGGAACAGCACCGGATTGAGCGGGTGCTCTGTTTCGCAGCCCATCCCGACGACATCGATTTCGGGGCCGCCGGCACTATTGCCGCATGGACGGCGGCCGGCGTCGAGGTCAGCTACTGCATCATGACGGACGGCGACGCCGGGGGCTTCGACCCCGCGCAGCGCGCCGAAATCATCGCCCTGAGGGCGGCGGAGCAGAAACGTGCCGCGGCACTCGTTGGCGTCACGGACATCCACTACCTGCACCAGCGGGACGGGTACCTTGAACCGAACCACGAGGTGATGCGCGGAGTGGTGAAGCTGATCCGGGAAGTCCGGCCCGACGTCGTGCTTTCCATGCATCCGGAACGCAACTGGAAACGCATCCAGAAGAGCCATCCGGACCACCTGGCGGTGGGGGAGGCAGTGACCCGGGCCATCTACCCGGCTGTGGAAAACCCCTTCGCCTACCCGGACCTTGCCGAGTCAGGCCTGGAGGCCTACAAGGTTCCGTGGCTGTGGTTCTTTGCAGGGCCCGAGGAACGCGAGAACCACTACGTGGACGTCACGGAGCACGTGGAGAGCAAGCTTGAGGCGATCCACGTCCATGTCAGCCAGCACCCGGATACCGAGGCCATGGAAGCCAGGGTGCGCCGCGGCATGCGGGAATACGCCGAACGTGCAGGACTGCCCGACGGACGCAGTGCCGAGGCGTTCCACGTGGTCATGGTCAACGGGCCCGGGACGATCGCCGGCTTCTAGGCTGGCCCTTTCAGCTGCGATGCCGCGTAGACCTTGATCCCCTCCAGCAGGTAGGGGGCGAGGCCTGCGCGGCTTTTGTCGTAGAAGGCGGTGAACCGCGGGTCCTCGACGTACATCCGGCCCAGGCCGACATAGCTGTCCGCGTCCGGCGTCCAGCTGACGCAGATCCAGCGGTAATGGCGTTCGACGGCGGCCTGCACCCGCGCGTCGTCCGCCGCCAGTCCGGCGTCCAGGCAGCGGCCCAGTTCCTCGTTGATCGCGCCTGCCTCCGCCATAAAGGCCTGCTTGTCGGCAGCGCTGAGCGCTGCGTGCCGGGCCTTGCTGTCCTCGACGGCCTGGTCGCCCCACCTCTGGCGGGCTTCCTCCTCGTACGGGTTGGTGTCAAAGTCCTTGAAAATTTCCTCGCCTGACATGGCGTCTCCTTGCTGCAGTGCCGATATGGTTGCCCCGACGGTCCTGGCCATCCGGTCCAGGCGGTCGCGCTCGGCCAGCAGCCATTTCCGGTGCACGCTCAGCGCGTCCAGCTGGTCTGCCTGGCCGTCCAGAACCTGGCCAATGGTTTCCAGGCCCAGGCCCAGTTCGCGGAGAAGCAGGATGCGCTGGAGACGCAGCAGTTCAGGCTGCGTGTAGTAGCGGTAGCCGTTGTGCCCGGTGTAGGCAGGCGGCAGCAATCCCACCTGGTCATAGTGCCGGAGGGTCCGGGACGAGACCCTGCTCAGCTTCGCCAGCTCGGCGATGGACCAGCTCCGGAGTTCTTCCTGCTTCATGCCTCCAGCGTAGAAGTTGACGCAACGTCAACGTCAAGGCCCGGCACCGAGCGTCAGGCGTTCAGCGGCGCGGCAGCCACGGTGGGCAGCGTCGGGGTCGCCGATCCGCCGGCAGGCTCGACAGTGATGCCGAGCGCGGCCGCGGAGCCGATGCCCTTGACCAGGGCAGGCTTCGACAACGCCTCCGCATCCATCAGCCCCTGCGAGACGGGGGTGGAGCCGTCCTTCGGAATCAGCCACATCTGGTACACCTTGCCCGCGGGCGGAGGCGGCACATCCTTCATCCGCACAACCAGCGCATCGTGCGACGGCGAGATCGAAACCGTCGCCGTCCCTCCGCCGCTGACGTCGACTGTCGCCTGCCGGGCGTCCTGCGCCTCGACGACCTGCCTGAGAGGATCGTTCTGGTTGGCCACGTAGGCCCCGATCCCCACCCCGCCGAGCGCGATCACGGCAGCAGCCGCAACACCGACGAGCCAATTGCGGAGGCCGGCGGACCGGCGTCGTACTTCGCGGCGCTGGCGCGCAGCGGCAAGCTCGTCGGCAGCAGGCTCAGCCGGGGCATCCCCCTCCGCGTGGGCCCCGGCCGCCGTCTTGGCTGCCTCCGCCGCGGGTGCGGCAGCGGGAAGCTGCGCAACGATGCGGGCGAACAGGTCCGCGGGCGGCTCCTCCTCGGCCGTGAAGGACATGGCCAGAGTTTCCCTCGCCTGGCGGACCCGTTCGTTGAAGGATGCGCGTTCCGCCTCGGGGGCGCCGCTGACGTAGGCGTCGATGGCTTCGCGCTCCGCGTCGGTGATGGCGTCGAGGGCGTAGATCTCGGCCAGCTCCACGGCCCGGCCGGCCGCGAGGTCAGTGGGAATGTCGGCGGCAAAGGCCCTGGGCAGCTGGCGGCCGCGGGAATCATTCGTATCGGTCATTGTCAGCTCACCCCCAGGCAGGTCTTGAGTCGGATCAGTCCGTCGCGGATGCGGGACTTGATGGTTGGAACGGCCGCGTTCAGTTTTTCGGCCACTTCGCGGTAGGTGAGGCCGCCGTAGTAGGCGAGCCGCACGGATTCCTGCTGCGTTTCGGTCAGCGTGTCCAGGCAGCGAACCACGGCTTCGGCCTCGAGCCGGCTGTCCACCTCGTCCGACACTGAGTCGTGGTCGATGTCCTGGCTGTTGGCGCCGTACCTGGCCTCACGTTCGCTCGCGGACTGCGCTGACCGGACCCTGTCGACGGCCCGGCGGTGCGAGATGGTCATGAGCCAGGCCAGGGGGCTTCCGCTGGCCGGATCGAACTTCGCGGCGTTTTGCCAGACCTGCAGGAAGACCTCCTGGACGGTGTCCTCGCTGAGCTCCGGGTCGATCAGCACCCGGCGCGCCATGCCGAAGACCCGCCGCGACGTCAGCCGGTAGAACTCTGCGAAGGACGCCTGGTCGCCCTGGGCGACCCGCTCCAGCAGCTGTGCCAGCTGCTGGTTAAGGTCGACGGCGGTGCCGGGCGGCGCGGTGGCGTCAAAGTTCGGCGCGTTGGGAGTTTCCATCACCCTCAAGCATAGGTTGCCTGCTGGCGGATGCGGCACACCGCAACCGGCCACGGGAGCATCGTGCCGGGCAAAACGGAATGCTGTGGTGCCCGGCCGCCGTGTTGTCACCTGCCGCTCCTTCCGCTCCTGATGTGCATGCCCTTTGGATGTGCTCAGGAGGGATTCGGTGCCGCGCAGGCCTTGGATGGGTGGCAGTGCAGGCGGGCTGTGTTCAGAGCTGGGCGCCGGTGAAACCCTGCTGGCGCCAGGCCTCGTAGACGGCGATGGATGCCGCGTTCGCCAGGTTCAGCGACCGCAGCGACGGCAGCATGGGCAGGCGCACCCGGGACGTGACGTGTGGATCGCGCTTCAGGTCATCCGGCAGACCCACGGACTCCGGGCCGAACATCAGGACATCGCCGGGCCGGTAGGCAATGTCCGTATAGGACACCTCGCCGTCGGACGTGAAGGCGAAGACGCGCTCTGGCTGCAGGGCCTCCCAGGCGGCCTCGATGTTGGGGTGGACAGTGACCACTGCCAGGTCGTGGTAGTCCAGGCCCGCACGCCGGAGCTTGGCATCGGAGAAGTCGAAGCCCAAAGGCTCCACGAGGTGGAGTTCGGCGCCGGTGATGGCGGCGAGACGGATGGCGTTGCCCGTATTGCCGGGAATTTCAGGCGTGTGGAAGAGGATGCGGAACACGCTTCCATCCTAGCGGCGGCAAAACCGGCGCTTAGTGCATGCCCCGCAGCAGCCGCGCGAGCACCGGGACGTTGACGGTGTTCGGCGCCGGACCGGAGGACAGGAAATCCTTCAGCCCGCGAGCAAGGCCTGCGGCGTTGACCACCTCGACCAGGTCGGAGCCGCCGCGGGAGCGGCGGTGGCGGTCGATGACAGGTTCGTGGAGGTTGCCGTCCGGGCTGTGGACCACTGTCCATCCGGTCACGTTGAGTTCCGGAAAGATGTCCTGCATGCGCCGGACCACGTGGGACAGCTGTGGCGGGGCGATCGACCTGCCGCCGTGGTTCAGCGTGTTGCCGTCCCACGCGTAGGCGCCCTTGGGCAGCAGCATGGAGCCGATCAGCGCAAGCCGGTAGCCCGAGAGCAGCACGTGGTCAATGTGGCTGTTGTCTGCCGGGGACTGCAGCCCGTTGATCAGGCGCGCTGCAGGGATCGCCGGCAGGACCTGCCTGCTGATCAGCTGGACCGTGCGCAGCTCCCGCTGGATGCGGGCCTCGGCGCCGAAGATGCCCCGCTTCCTGGGCATGCCGTGGACCTGCTGGCCGGCGAGTTCCGGCGGGAGCAGGGGAACGGCACCGGGCGTGTCGAAGGGCGGCACGTAAACGGGGGCATCGCCGGAGGTGTTGCGGGGCGTTCCTGGTTTGTGGATCGTGGCGGACGCGTGGCTGCCGGCAGCCGGGGCGTCGAAGTGCGCCTCGTCGCCTTCTGCGCGGCTCCTGCGCGGGCCGGCAGCGTAGGAGCGGTCATAGGCGGCCCGGCGCTGCGGGTCGATGAGCGTTTCATACGCAAGGGTCACCTGCCGGAACGTCGCAGCGTCGCCTCCGTGGTCGGGATGCGAAGCGCGGGCAGCCTTGCGGTAGGCCACCTTGATCTCCCTCTCGGTCGCGGTCGCCGCCACGCGGAGCACTTCGTAGTGGGAACTGCTGCCCTTGGTCAAGCATGGTCCTTAAGTCGTTGTTGCCGGCGTGCATGCGCGGCGCGGTCTGCCAAGCATATAAGCCGGTCTTGACGGTCTTCTGGATCAACGTTCGCAGCAGGGCTGCCGGTTCCCGCCGGTGTTAACGCGGGGCGTCTAGACTTTTCGGTATGGGAGTTCGGACAGGTCGCGGCGGTGCCCGCCATGCACGCATGGCGGTGGCAGCCGTTGCAGCGACGGCCTTCCTCGGCGGCTGCAGCATCGGGGTCCCGGATCCCGCTGCGCCCAGCAACCCGCCGTTAACCAGCGGACCTGCGACGCCGAGCATTACCCCCGGCCACGACGCCGGCGCGGTGGCCGCGCGCGACATGCCGTTCTCGGCGGGGCCCACCCTGGCACACGGCGTTCCCGTCGGGCTGTCGGAGGACCTGGCCGAAGCGCCGCACTGGAAACAGGTGGTCGGCAACGCCGGCGGCACGAGCCGCTATTCAAAGTCCGACGGCTGCCAGGTGGCGGCCGGGGTGCGTCAGAACCAGTGGTCCCTGGTGGCGGCTGATGACAGGGAATCGACAGCGGCGCTTTTCGCCTACCTGGACCCCACGATCCTGCCGGCCTACCTGAAGCCGGCATCGCTGCGCTGGGGCGGCGAACGGGGCAAGCCCGCGCCGGCCGTGGATGTGCTGGTCCTGGAACGGGCCGCCAAGCCCACCGGCCGGAATGCCGGCAGGGCCACCGCGGTGCTGGCCCGGGTATTTGGTGAGGCCGGCTCCTCGGTGTACGTGTCGGCGTCGTGCCCGACGGCGGCGGCGCTCGCCGCCGCCCGGGCCGACATTGCTCAGTGGCTGACGGTGGTTCCGCCGGCCTGACGGGCCGCTGCGGCGGTTGCCAGCCGGTTCAGGGCCAGGGCGGCCACGAACAGGCCGAAGTCGCGCAGGGCGACGTCGAAGAAGGCGCCGAGGATGATCAGGTTCAGGATGATCCCCAAGAGCCAGGCAGCCACTACCAGCGAGCCGATCCGTGGCCGCAGGGCTACCAGGATTCCGCCGACTATCTCGACGACGCCGACGCCATACATCACTGTCTGCGCCGGCAGGTGCAGGATATCCGGAACCATCGGTGCGAGGTAGCCGGTCCAGTCGGTCAGGAGGTTGGTGAACTTGTCCAGGCCGAACAGGATGGGCGCCACGGTGAAGACGGTGCGCAGGAGCAGGAACGCCTGGCGGGCCGGATCCGACGCCAGCGTGTTCGGGCCTGCGGACTCCCTCACTGCGGTGGTTTTCATGACGAACTCCCTTCTAAAAGTAGATAGCTTGATTTTAGAACTGGACATCCTTCTTTAGCAACAGATCTTGATTTTAGAGTTACGCTGGATTTATGAGCCGCAAACCTGAAGACCACGAGCCGGGAACCGTTCTTTCGTGGACCGGCCGTTTGGCCGCCCTGGCCTCACTGGGTGATGCGGGCAGGCGGCGCCTTTTTGAGTACGTCAGCGGGCAGCCGTCGGCTGTGGGGCGGGACGATGCTGCGGCTGCGCTGGACATGCCCCGGTCCACGGCGTCGTTCCACCTGGACAAGCTGGTCCGGGACGGCCTGCTCGCCGTCGAGTTCCGCAAGCTCGGCGGAAAGGCCGGCCCGGGGTCGGGCCGTCCCGCAAAGCTCTACCGTCCGGCGCTGGACGAGGTGGGGGCGTCAGTTCCGGAGCGTAGCTACGACCTGGCCGGCGAGCTGATGGCCACTGCCATCGAATCCTCAATAGCCGACGGGGGAGGGGTCCGCGAGGCGCTGGCCGATGCCTCTTACGCCCGTGGCCGTGCCCTGGGCGGGGAGGGAGCATCCCTGGATGAAGTGCTCGGCAGCATCGGCTATATGCCGGAACAGGACGGCGAGGGGGGAACCATCCTGATGAACTGCCCCTTCCACCGGCTCGCCGACGGTCACACGGACGTGGTGTGTGCCATGAACGGAGCGTTGCTGAGCGGTGCCGCCGCAGCCTGCGGGGTGCCGGAGGACAGGGTGGTGGAGGACCGGACTGTCGGGCGCTGCTGCGCCAGGATCAGGCCGTGAGGCCACAGCAAGCCAGGCCGCCCCGGAATCCTGCGGCGTCTAAATTTTGCGGCGTCTAGAATTTAAGCGTGCCTGTTTACCTGGACCATGCCGCCACCACGCCCATCGCCGCCGAAGCCCTGGCTGCCCTGACGCGCGAGCTGTCCCGGACCGGGAATCCCTCGTCCCTTCACGGCTCCGGCCGCCGGGCCAGGCGTTCCGTGGAGGACGCGCGGGAAACCCTTGCCGCGGCGGCAGGTGCCCATCCCTCGGAGGTCATCTTCACCTCGGGCGGCACCGAAGCGGACAACCTGGCCGTCAAAGGCCTGTACTGGTCCCGGCTGGCTGAAGACCCGCGCCGGCGGCGGATCCTGTGTTCCGCCGTCGAGCATCACGCCGTGCTGGACACCGTTGAGTGGCTGGAACGCCATGAAGGGGCGGAAGTTGCGTGGCTGCCCGTCAAGGAAGACGGCGTGCTGGACCTCGACGCGCTGCGGGCCGAGCTGCAGCGTGAGCCCGAGTCCATTGCCCTGGTGACGGTCATGTGGGCCAACAACGAGGTGGGGAGCATCCAGCCCGTCCACCGGGCAGTGGAGCTCGCGCACGCCGCCGGCGTTCCGGTGCATTCCGACGCTGTGCAGGCGTTTGGCTCCGTCCCCGTGGATTTCCATGCCTCCGGGCTCGATGCCATGTCCATCTCCGGCCACAAGATCGGCGGCCCGGTGGGCGTCGGCGCGCTCATCCTGGGGCGGTCAGTGAAGCTCACGCCCGTGCAGCACGGCGGCGGCCAGGAGCGCGACGTCCGCTCGGGAACGCTCGACACCGCATCCATCGCGGCCTTCGCCGCCGCAGCCGACACTGCCGCAAGGAACCTCGACGCCGAAGCTCCGCGGATTTCCGGCCTGCGCGACCGGCTCATCGCGGGGGTCCGCGAAGCAGTTCCGGCGGCGGTGCTGCGCGGACCGGAGGGGGAGGGGCGCCTGCCCGGAAATGCGCATTTCACCTTCCCCGGCTGCGAAGGCGACTCCCTGCTGTTCCTCCTGGACCTGGCCGGCGTGGAATCGTCCACCGGCTCCGCGTGCACGGCAGGTGTTCCGCGTCCGTCGCACGTCCTGCTCGCCATGGGCCTGGACGAGGAGACGGCGCGCGGTGCGCAGCGCTTCACCCTGGGGCATCCATCGACGGAAGCGGACGTGGACGCACTTCTCGCGGCCCTGCCCGGCGCCTACGCCCGGGCGCGGCAGGCCGGAATGGCCGGGCACGAATCCTCCATTCAGACCGCTGCCACTGTTGCCCGTCAGGGTTCCGGCATCAGCTGATCGAACGGCACGTCCTCGTCGGCAAGCCGCTCGGCAGGCGCCTCGGTGCGGGCGGTGATGAGCGCCTTGATGGTCTTCTGGGCGCTGGGCTTCACGGACCTTGGCCAGTTGACGCTCATGCCGGCCACAACGCGGCCGTCCTGCTGCCAGAACGCCACGAACTGCTTGCTGTCGAGCGAGCCGCGGATGACCGGGACCGCTTTGGCGGCGAGGGACGGGAAGCCCGAGTACTCCATGCTGACATCGAACTGGTCGGTGTAGAAGTAGGGGACCACGTCCAGGGCAGCGTCCTGGCCGAGCATGGCTTTGGCCGCCACCTTGCCCCCGTTGAGCGCGTTGGACCAGTGTTCGCTGCGGTGGTGCTCGCCGGTGAACGGATGCAGGGCGTTGGCGGCGTCGCCGGCCGCAAAAATGTCCGGCGCGCTGGTGCGCAGCGAGGCGTCGGTGAGGATCCCGTTGCGGACTTCCAGCCCGGCCCCGGAAGCAAGGGCCGTTTCCGGAACCACGCCCACAGCGATGACCACGATGTCCGCGGGCAGGAGCTCGCCGGCGTCGGTCACCACGCCTGTCACCTTCCCGTTCTGTCCGGTGATCTCCTTGGCTGAGGCGGGCAGCCGGAAGCGGACCCCGTTGTCCTCGTGCAGGGTCCGGAAGAAGCTGCCGAGCTCCGGGCCGATTGCCGCGGCGAGCGGAATGTCCTCAAGCCCCAGCAGCGTGACCTGGTTGCCATACGTGCTCGCCGCTGCGGCCAGTTCCATCCCGATCCAGCCGGAGCCGATGAGCACGACGTTCCGTCCGCCGGGCGCCAGCAGTTCCCGGAGGCGGCGGCTGTCATCGATCGTGCGGAAGGTGGTGACGCCGTCCAGTTCCGCGCCGCTCAGCGCTAGCGTCCGCGGCGTGGCGCCAGGCGCCAGCAGGAGTGCGCCGTATCCCTGGACTGTTCCGTCGGCGAAGCGTACGGTACGTGCCGCCGGATCGACCGACGCAACCGGGTTGCCGAGGCGGAGGCTGACGTTGTTGTCGGCGTACCAGTTCTCCGGGGCGACCTCGACGGCGTCCTCCGCCGCCTTGCCGAGCAGGTATTCCTTGGACAGCGGGGGCCGGAGATAGGGAGGATGCTGTTCGGTGCCCGCGATGGTGATGTTCCCGGCGTATCCTTCGGCGCGCAGGGTGCGGGCCGCCGTCGCTCCGGCCAGCCCGGCGCCGGCGATGACAATGCTTTCAGGGGTCATGGCGCTACTCGATTCGCACGGCAGGCCACGGCCTGCATTCTAAAAACGATACTCGTGACTTTAGAAGGGCGGACTGGAGCCGTCAAGGAAATTTAGGCCCTGATTCGGGCGGGCAGTAGAATGGTTCGGCAACCCGTGCGTCATGGGGCCCATCCAACAGAAAGCCATAATGCGAGTTCTAGCAGCCATGAGCGGCGGGGTTGACTCCGCTGTCGCAGCCGCCCGCGCCGTCGAGGCGGGGCACGACGTCGTCGGCGTTCACCTCGCGCTGTCCAGGATGCCGGGCACCCTGCGCACCGGCAGCAGGGGCTGCTGCACCATTGAAGATTCGCGCGATGCCTGGCGGGCCTGCGACGTCCTGGGAATTCCCTATTATGTGTGGGATTTCTCGGAGCGGTTCAAGGAAGATGTGGTCCAGGACTTCATCGACGAATACGCCGACGGCCGCACCCCCAACCCCTGCATGCGCTGCAACGAGCGCATCAAGTTCGCCGCCCTGCTTGAAAAGGCGATCGCCCTTGGGTTCGATGCCGTCTGCACGGGCCACTACGCCAAGGTCATCGAGGACGCCGACGGAAACCGCCAGCTGCACCGCGCCGCCGACTGGGCCAAGGACCAGAGCTACGTCCTGGGCGTGCTCACCCACGAGCAGCTGAAGCACTCCATGTTCCCGCTGGCGGACACCCCGTCGAAGGCGGAGGTGCGCGCCGAGGCCGAACGGCGCGGGCTGTCTGTGGCCAACAAGCCGGACAGCCACGACATCTGCTTCATCCCGGACGGCGACACCGCCGGATGGCTCGCGGAAAAGATCGACATGACCCCGGGCGACATCGTGGATGAAACCGGTGCCAAGGTGGGCGAACATGGCGGAGCGAACGCGTTCACCGTGGGTCAGCGGCGGGGCCTGAAGCTTGGCCGGCCGGCGGCGGACGGCAAGCCGCGGTTCGTGCTGGAGATCCGGCCGAAGGAAAACAAGGTGGTGGTGGGGCCCGAGGCCCTGCTGGCCATCGACGAAATCCGCGGCATCAAGGTTTCCTGGGCCGGCCTGCCCATCGATGAGGTTGGCTCCGGCGCCGACTTTGACTGCCATGCCCAGGTCCGCGCGCACGGCGACCCCGTTCCTGCCATTGCACGGATGGAGCGGGTGGCCGACGACGAGGGGATCGTGCGCGACAGCCTCGTGGTGACCCTGACGGATCCCCTGCGCGGTGTTTCGCCGGGCCAGACCGTGGTCCTGTACCAGGGCAGCCGGGTCCTCGGCCAGGCGACCATCGACGCCGCGCGTTCCCTGCAGCGGGCAGAACTTTAACCGTGCCCTGGTTTCCGGAGTGAGAACGGCCGGCGGAGTGATCCGCCGGCCGTTTTTTGTTGCCATTTCCCGGTTCCCGACCGTTCGGTCAGCGGAAGGCAAGTCCTTCTGGTAAATTTTGTGTCTCAACTCACACGATGCAATGTTTCACCGGGCAACCATCTGGTTGAATCAGAGGCATCAGCGGGCTGCCCGCACACGAGTCAGACCGGGCACCCCGCGCGTACTCACCGAACAGAAAGTTCACAGATGGCAAAGAATCAGAGGGCCTTGCGGAGCGCTATCGCGCTGGCAGGCGTTTCCGCTTTCGCACTCACCGCCTGCACCGGCCCGTCCGGAGGTGGCGGCACGTCCACCGGTGGCGCCGGCGGAGGCACCATCACCTACGGGACCACGGACAAAGTTGTCACCCTCGACCCCGCCGGCTCCTACGATGCCGGCTCGTTCATGGTGATGAACCAGATCTATCCCTTCCTCATGAACTCCAAGCCGGGCAGCGCCGACGCCGTCCCGGACATCGCCGAATCGGCGTCGTTCACCACCCCCACTGAGTACACCGTCAAGCTCAAGCCCGGACTCAAGTTCGCCAACGGCCACGCACTGACCTCCTCCGACGTCAAGTTCTCGATCGACCGCGTGGTCAAGATTGCCGACCCCAACGGTCCGGCCGCCCTGCTGTCCAACCTGAAGTCCGTGGCGGCCAAGGACGACTCGACCGTGGTCTTCACCCTCAAGGCCGGCAACGACCAGGTCTTCCCCGGCGTGCTGGCCGCCAACTCCGGCCCGATCGTCGACGAGGAGGTCTTCCCGGCGGACAAGGTCCTCAGCGACGACGAGATCGTCAAGGGCAAGCCGTTCGCCGGGCCGTACACCATCGAGAGCTACAAGAAGAACGAGCTCGTCAGCCTCAAGGCCAACCCGGATTACCAGGGGCTCCTGGGCAAGCCGGCCAACGCCGGCGCCAACATCAAGTACTACGCCGACTCCAACAACCTGAAGCTGGACGTCCAGCAGGGCAACATCGACGTCGCCGGCCGCAGCCTGACGGCCACCGACGCCGCCGACCTTGAGAAGGACTCGAAGGTCAAGGTGCACAAGGGCCCCGGCGGCGAACTCCGCTACATCGTCTTCAACTTCGACACGATGCCGTTCGGTGCCAAGACGGCCGACGCCGACGCCAAGAAGGCGCTCGCCGTCCGCCAGGCGATGGCGGACATCGTGGACCGCGAGGCCATCGCCACCCAGGTCTACAAGGGCACCTACCTGCCCGCCTACTCCGTTGTTCCGGACGGCTTCAACGGCGCCATCCAGCCGCTGAAGGAAATGTATGGCGACGGCAACGGCAAGCCCAGCCTGGACAAGGCCAAGAAGGCCTTCTCCGACGCCGGCATCACCGGCACCGTCAACATCAAGCTGCAGTACAACCCGGACCACTACGGCAAGTCCTCAGGCGACGAGTACGCCATGATCAAGGAACAGCTGGAAAAGTCGGGCCTGTTCAAGGTTGACCTCCAGTCCACCGAATGGGTCACCTACTCGAAGGCCCGCGCCACCGACGCGTACCCGGTCTTCCAGCTCGGGTGGTTCCCGGACTATTCCGACGCCGACAACTACCTCACGCCGTTCTTTGTCCCCGGCAACTTCCTGAAGAACCACTACGAAAATCCTGTGGTCACCGAGCTGGTGAGGAAGCAGCTCACCACGGTGGACAAGGGTGAACGCGAGAAGGTGCTGGGTGAGGCGCAGACCGCCGTCGCCAAGGACCTCTCCACCCTGCCGCTGCTGCAGGGCGCGCAGCTCATGGTTGCGGGGGCCGACGTCAAGGGCGTGGACCAGACCCTCGACGCTTCGTTCAAGACCCGCCTCGGAGTGATCTCGAAGTAGGGCTCCACCCCATCAGGTCCTGGCCAGCCAAGGAGGCGGGACGCCTTCCCGGCGTCCCGCCTTCCTGCTGGCCAGTGAACAGCCGATTCCGGTTCCGTTGTGGACCCGGAAACACAGAATCAGGCAGTAATGACAACTCTCATCGAGGCGCCGCCAAGTGACGCCGACGGCCTTTTGCCGACTAAGAAAAAGAAGTCCGGCGGGGGACTGGGCCAATACCTCCTGATCAGGTTCCTCCTGATCTTTCCGACAATTTTCATCCTGGTCACCATGGTGTTCTTCCTCATGAGGATCACCGGCGATCCCATCACGGCCGCGCTGGGCGGCCGGCTGCCCCCGGACCAGCTGCAGGAACGGATCCATGCGGCAGGCTATGACCGTCCGCTTCCCGTGCAGTACTTCGAATACCTCGGCCAGCTGGTTACCGGCAATTTCGGAACCACGCTGTCCGACAACCGCAGGGTCACGGAGATGCTGGTAACCTACGGCTCAGCCACCCTGGAACTGACCATCAACGCGCTGATCGTCGCACTGCTGGTGGGCATTCCGTTCGGGATGATCGCCGCGCACCGCCGTGACCACCTGCCCGACGCCGTGCTGCGCGTCTTTGCCATCCTCTGCTATGCCACTCCGGTGTTCTTTGCGGGGCTCCTGCTGAAGCTGACCTTCTCCGTCTGGCTTGGCTGGCTCCCCGTGGCGGGCCGGGCCAAGACCTCCACCGAACTGGCACTCACCGGGCTCCAGGCGCCCACGGGAATCTATTGGCTGGACGCGCTCAGAAGCGGCAACATGGCCGCCTTCGGCGACGTGATGGCGCACGCCGTCCTGCCCGCCGTCGCGCTGGGCCTGCTGACGGCCGGCATCTTCCTCCGGCTGGTGCGCACCAACGTCATTGGAACCCTCGGCCGGGACTACATCGAGGCGGGACGCTCACGGGGCGTCAGCGAATTCCGGCTGGTCACCAAGCACGCCTACAAGCCGGCCCTGATCCCCATCATCACCGTGATGGGCCTGCAGATCGCCGTGCTGCTGGGCGGCGCCGTGCTCACCGAGACCACCTTCGAGTGGAAGGGGCTGGGCTTCCAGCTGGCCAACTACCTGACCGCCCGTGACTTTGTGGCCGTCCAGGGCATCGTGGTGCTCCTGGCCGTCATCGTTGCCGTCACCAACTTCATCGTGGACATCGTGGCCGCGCTGATCGACCCCCGTGTGAGGTACTGACATGAGCACTGCCACTCCGGTGGAAACCACCGTGGACCGCAGGGCACCGCTGTTCAAGCGGCTGCCCGTGATCTCCCATTTCAATAAGAGCGTCGGACTCCAGCGCGGCATGCTCGTCGTCGGCCTCGTCCTGACCGGCGTGTTCCTCCTGACAGCCATCTTCGCGCCCCTGCTGGCCCCCTACGGATTCTCCCAGCTGTCCGACGCCGACGGCAGCTTCCCCACGCAGCAGCCGCCCGGTGGCAAGCACCTGCTGGGCACCACCGTGGGCGGCTACGATGTCCTGTCCCGGGTCATCTGGGGCTCCCAGACCGCCATCCTCGTGATCATGGTCGCCGTGGTGCTGTCCATCTTCGCCGGCGTCATCCTCGGCCTGGTGAGCGGATACCTCGGCGGCTGGCTCGACCGCGTACTCGTCGTGGTGGCGGACGCCGTTTACGCGTTCCCGTCACTGCTGGTGGCCATCGTCATGGCCATCGTCATCAGCGGCGGCGAGTCCAGCCTCCTTGGCGGGGTGTTCGCGGCGGCTATCTCCATCACCGTGGTGTTCATCCCGCAGTACTTCCGGGTCATCAGGGCGGAGACCATCAGGCTCAAGGCGGAACCCTTCGTCGAGTCGGCGAAGGTGGTGGGTGCCTCCAGCATCCGCATCATGGGCCGGCACATCTACCGGAACGCCACCCGCACCCTGCCGCTGATCTTCACGCTGAATGCCTCCGAAGCGATCCTGACCCTGGCGGGCCTGGGCTTCCTGGGCTTCGGCATCGAGCCCTCGTCCGCGGCCGAATGGGGCTTCGACCTCAACAAGGCCCTGGCGGACACCACGTCCGGGATCTGGTGGACCGGCGTGTTCCCGGGTCTCGCCATCGTCTGGACCGTGCTTGGCCTCACCCTCGTGGGCGAGAGCATCAACGACCTCAACGATCCCCGCCTCCGCGGCCGCAAGCGTGCCGGGAACAAGGGCGGACCGGACTCGACCCTGGCGGCCCAGGCAGCCATTTCAGCAGATGTGAGAAGCTCATGACCATCAATATCGGATCTGTTTCTGACCGGCATGCGGCCGGCGCCGGACCGGTGCTGGACATCGACCATCTCAAGGTCACGTTCGCCACCGACGCCGGGGATGTCCACGCCGTCAAGGACGTGAGCCTCGAAGTGAAGGCCGGCGAAGTGCTCGCCATCGTCGGTGAATCCGGCTCCGGCAAGACCGTGACGGCCAAGACCATCCTGGGCCTGCTGCCGGAAACCGCCATCAGCTCCGGCGCCGTGGTGATCAACGGCAGCAACGTCATCAGCGTCTCTCCGGGCCGGCTCCGCCAGATCCGGGGCCGGGACGTGGCCATGGTCTTCCAGGAGCCGTCCACGGCACTGAACCCCGTGTTCACCGTCGGCTGGCAGATCGCCGAAGGGATCCTCGCCCACGTGGGACGCGAGGGCGGCAAACGGGTCACGGCGAAGGAGGCCAAGGCCAGGGCCATCGAGGCCCTGCGCAAGGTGGGCATCCCGGACCCGGAGACGCGCGTCAACTACTACCCCCACCAGTTCTCCGGCGGCCAGAAGCAGCGCGTGGTCATCGCCGCCGCGCTCGCCCTGAACCCGGGGCTGATCGTGGCGGACGAGCCCACCACCGCCCTGGACGTCACCGTGCAGGCCGAGATCCTGGAACTCCTGCGGGACCTGCGGGACAAGTACGGGACGTCCATTGTCCTGATCACGCACAACATGGGTGTGGTGGCCGATCTTGCCGACCGCGTCGTGGTGATGTACCGGGGCGACGTCGTCGAGGAGGCCCCGGCGAAGACCCTCTTCGCCGAGCCGCGGCAGGAATACACCCGCAAGCTGCTCGCCGCCGTGCCGCACCTGGGCCGGCACTCGGCGTCGGAAGGGATGACTGAACGGGCGCACCAGGACGGCAAGGTCCTGGTGGAGGCGAAGGGCCTCACCATCGAATATCCCGGACGGCTGGGCAGCCCCGCCTTCAAGGCGGTGGACGGCGTCAGCTTCACGGTGTCCGAAGGTGAGGTGTTCGGACTCGTCGGCGAATCGGGGTCGGGAAAGACAACCATCGGCCGGGCCATCGCCGGGCTCAACCGGACCACCGGCGGAAGCCTGAACGTGCTCGGCTACGAGATGCTGAACTTCAAAGAACGGAGCTTCAAGCCGCTCCGGAAGGAGATCGGCTTCGTCTTCCAGGATCCGGCGGCATCCTTCAACCCGCAGCTGACCATCGGCGACTGCGTCGCCGAACCGCTGGTCATCCACACCAACCCGTCCCCGGCCCAGGCGCGCAAACGCGTCGGTGAGCTGCTGGAGTCAGTCCAGCTGCCGGCGTCGTACGCTGACCGTTTCCCGCATGAGCTCAGCGGCGGGCAGCGCCAGCGCGCTTCACTGGCCCGGGCGCTCATCCTGAACCCGAAACTGCTCATCGCGGATGAGCCGACGTCGGCACTGGATGTTTCGGTGCAGGCGAAGGTCCTGGAACTCTTCAAGGGAATCCAGCAGGAGTTCGGTTTCGCGGCGCTGTTCATCAGCCACGACCTCGCGGTGGTGGACATGCTGTCGCACTGGGTCGGGGTGCTGTACAAGGGCAAGCTCGTGGAGCAGGGGATCGGCCACCAGGTCATGGGTGCCCCGCAGCATGACTACACGAAGCGCCTCATCGCGTCGCTGCCTGTCCCGGATCCCGCCGAGCAGGCCAAGCGCCGGCAGGACCACCGCGCCCTGCTGGGCATCTAGCAGACCACGCGTCCCCGTCCTCAGCAGAGGACGGGGACGCGCGTCTTTCGGACGGCTACCCGGAAACCACCTTGATGTTGAACAGGCTGTCTCCCTGCTTCAGGAAGATCCGCAGCCACATGGGCAGCCACATCTCAAGCCCACGTGCCGCCTCGAGCGGGCCCAGGTCCCTGATGTGCTCGGGCCGCCAGCCGAATTCCCGCAGCAGTCCGGCCACCACGTCCTTGGCCTCCGCGTCATCACCGGCCATGAACACGTCGTGGTCCCCGCCAGCCAGCCGGTCCGGCGCCACCATGACATCGGCCCGCATGGTGTTCAGTGCCTTCACCACGCGGACAGTGGGAAACGCGCGCTGGATGGTCTCCGCCAGGCTGTCGGTGTTCGAGATGGAAAGTGACGGCGGGAATCCCGCCGAATGGTCCAGCGGATTGGCCACATCGATCAGCACCTTGCCGGCGAGGTTCGCCGTCCTGGCCGCGGCCAGCACGTCCAGTGACACCGCGCCGGGCGTCGCGTTGATGACAAGCTCGGCCTCCCCGGCGGCCTCCTGGAAAGTGGCTGCCTTTGCCCGCGGCCCCGCCTCCGCTGCCCACCGCACGGCGGCCTCGTTGGTTGCGGTCCGTGACCCGAGAACGACGTCGTGACCGGACTCCACGAGTTTTCCCGCCAAAGTCCTGCCCACCACGCCGGTACCAAGAACTGCGATCCTCATCTGCATCCTCCCTCATGGGTATGTGCGAAGACTTACATTCTCTGCCAGCATCCTTAACACGGGGAGAGAATCCGGCGCTGCCCATAGACTGGAACCATGACCGAGCTGAACCATGATCTGCCTGACACTGACTCCTACAATCCCGCCGCCAGCTCCCTGGCCGGGCATGTGGACCCTGCGGTGATGGCGGAACTGCTGTCGATCCGGTCGAGCATCGACAACATCGATGCAACCCTCGTCTACCTCCTCGCGGAGCGGTTCAAGGCGACGCAGAAGGTGGGATTCCTCAAGGCGGCCCACCGCCTCCCCGCCGGGGACCCCGGGCGCGAAACAGCCCAGATCGCCCGCCTGCGCCGGCTCGCCGAGGACGCGCAGCTTGACCCGGCGTTCGCAGAGAAGTTCCTGAACTTCATCATCGGCGAGGTGATCCGGCACCACGAGGCGATCGCCGAGGACCACAACGCCGCCGGGGGAGCGGGTAACGGGACGGCCAGCCCCTCCGCACCGCTCACCGCCTAAGCCGTGCCGGACGCAGACATCCAGCTGCCGGCCCAGGCAACGGCCACGGCCCTGGGACCCTGGCCGGGCCAGGACCCGGTGGAGGCCACCCGCATCATTCGGGGTGAGCTCGGCAGCCCGCACCTGCCTTTCCTCGCTGAGCTGCCCGACCGCGGCGTGGGCGCCGACGCCATAGGACGCACCGCGTCAGTCCTGGTGGACCTGGCGGTGGACGTCCAGCCGCACGGCTGGCGGATCGTTGACCGGCCCGGACGCGACATGGTCCGGGCAAGGTCCGCCCTGTCCACCGACATCAACGTGCTGGCCGACATCGCCGGGGAAGAGGACAGCGCGGCCGACGGGCTCAAGGTCCAGCTGCGGGGTCCCCTCAGCCTTGCGGCGGGACTGCACCTTCACAACGGTGAGCGTGCCCTGATCGACTATGGCGCCCGCCGCGACATCGCTGCCTCCCTGGCAGCCGGGGTTGGCGCGCACCTGGCCAAGGTGGCTGCCGCGGTGCCCGGTGCCAGGCTCGTGGTGCAGCTCGACGAACCGGACATCGCCTCGGTCCTCGCCGGCACCATCCCCACGTCCAGCGGCTACCGGACCCTGCGCTCCGTCGCCGGACAGGAGGTCACCGAGCTCTGGCGTGTAGTGATCGACGCCCTCCGCGAGGCCGGTGCCGCCGAAATCGCCATTGCGGTGCCGGAAATCGAGGCCCCGTTCGAAAGGATCCTGTCTGCGGGCGCGGACGCCATCGCCGTCCCGCTGCGGGCCCTGACCACCCGGCAGTGGGAACAGCTCGCCGAGGCCGTCGAGGCCGGCAAGCGGCTTTGGGCCGGAGCCCTGCAGGCTGACAGTCCGGGCGGCGTGCCCAAGGCATCCGGGGTGGTTGAATCCGTCCGGCGTCCGTGGCAGCAGCTCGGACTGCCGCTGGCGGCGCTCGGCACGGTGCGGGTCACTCCGTCGGGCGGCCTTGAAAACCAGTCGCCCGCCGCCGCCACGGAAGTCCTCACCCGCCTGACCCAGGTTGCCGACGGTCTGAACCAGCTCGCGCTCGGCTGAATTGCCGTGCCCGGCTGTGTGGGCTGCAGCGACTCAGCTTCGGCGCTCCCAGCGGTCCGGCCTGGCATACGCCGGCAGGAAGCCCGCCGAGGGATGTCCGGCCGGGTAGGGCTCCAGCCGGTAGTCGAAGTGGCCCGCATAAACCAGGATGAGGCCGAGCTGCGGCTGGATCACCTTCACCTGGATCCTGTGCCGCCCGGATTTGCCGGCTGCCGGGTCCCACCACTGCTCCGCATACGCTTTCGCGTCGAGGGCAGCCGGGAGGGGCAACCGGAGCGGGCCAAGGAACAGGCGGGATACTTCGGAAACTCCCCGCAGCCGGCCCTCCACTGTCACACAGAGGTGGAGGTCGGTGACCAGCCGGCGGTACCGGCCCACGTAGTCCACCAGGCGGGCCCGGTTGCCTGGGACGTGGGAACCGGCGCCGCCCGCCTCCACACTCGTGGTGTCCTGGAAAATCCTGGTGGTCCCGGGGAAGAAGATCTCCCGCCGGGCCGTCAGGCTGGAGCGGCCGTAGGGATCCAGGTGCGCATGGTTTTCGATCCGGAACGGGATACCCTCGCCGTACTCCGGGAAGAAGGCCTGCTCGCCTGCGGTCAGCCGCATCAGCGGCCGCAGCCACCGCTGCCTGCAGCCCACCACCTCGAATACGCCTTCGCCGACGCCAAAGGTGCCGGAGCCCGGGGCAAGTGAAAAATACTCCTGCAGTTCGGGCTGCAGATTGTAGAAGTCTGCGCCCAGGGCCTGGCAGTAGATCGGGTCAGTCATCACAGCCGTCCCGCCGCCTTAAGCCGGATGTAGGCGTCGGCCAGTGCCGGCGGCAGCTGGTGCGGCTCCGCGTCCACCACCTCCACGCCGAGCTGGCGCAGCTGGACACCCACGGCTTCCCGCTCGAGCAGGGCGCGTTCGGCGGCAGCGGCACGGAACACCTGGGCCGCCGTCGTCCTGTCCTGGAGCATCTCGCCCAGCAGCGGGTCACGGACCGACGCGACCACCACGACGTGCTGCCGGGCGAGCCGCGCCGCCATCGGAATGAGTCCTTCCTCCGGAGCGCCGCTGTCCAGCGAAGTCAGCAGGACCACGAGGGAACGGTGCGCCGAAACCGCACGGATCTGGGCCGGCACCTGTGCCCAGTCCAGCTCGATGAGTTCGGCCTGCAGCGGCGCCATGGCCTGCACCAGCTGGCCCAGCAGGTTGCTGCCCGCCGTCGTGCCTGCCCGGGCGCGCATCCTGCGGTCGAAGGCGAAGAAATCGACGCGGTCGCCGCCGCGTTCGGCCAGGACGCCCAGCAGCAGCGCGGCCTCCATGCCAGTGTCCAGCCGGGGTTCGTCATTCACGCGCGCAGCGGCGGTCCGGGATGTGTCCAGCATGATCACCACGCGGCGGTCGCGCTCCGGCCGCCAGGTGCGGACCACGACGGCGGACCGTCTCGCCGTCGCCCGCCAGTCGATGGAGCGGACGTCATCACCGCGGACATAGTCGCGCAGGGAGTCGAACTCCGTTCCGGCCCCGCGGATCTGCACTGCCGCCTTGCCGTCGAGCTCCCGCAGCCGGCGCAGTTTTGACGGCAGGTGCCGCCGTGAATTGAAGGGCGGCAGCACCCGCAGCGACCCGGGGACCTGCACCGTTTTCTGGCGGGCGGCCAGCCGGAGCGGCCCGAAGGAGCGGACGGTGATGTGGGGCGCCCGGAGATCACCGCGCCGGAGGGGCCTGAGCCGGACGCTGAGGCGGCGCCGTTCACCCGCGGGAACCTCTGCAGCCTGGACCGGGTTTTCCGCCCCGGCGGATGGCTGCCAGGCATCACGCACCACGGCCCTGAGCCTGCGCGTGCCGCGGTTATGCACCGTCAGCACAGCATCCGCGGTGCCCCCGAGCGTCACGTTGGCGGGCGCCGACCTTTTCACCGAAACCTGTTGCAGCGCCGCGGCCAGCAGCAGGTCCGCCAGGATCAGGGCGCCAAGGACCAGGAGTACGGCAAGTACGCCCGGCCAGCCGGGAAACAGCAGCACCGGCAGCAGCCCGGCCGCCGCCAGGAGTACCAGCCGTCCGGAAATGGCCATGGGATCAGCGGGGGACCGGGACGGAGGCCAGGATGCTGCCCAGCACGTCGTCCACCCGGACGCCGTCCATCAGGGCTTCGGGCCGGAGCGCCACACGGTGCCGCAGGCACGGCTGGGCCAGCGCCTTGACGTCATCCGGAGTGACAAAATGCCGGCCGGACAGCCAGGCCCAGGCACGTGAGGTGTTCAGCAGCGCCGTGGCACCGCGTGGCGAGACGCCGAGCTGGAAGGACGGGGCGGCGCGCGTTGCCCGGACCACGTCCACGATGTAGCCGAGCACCTCGGGCGAGATTTCGACGGCGGCCACGGCCTGCCGCGCCCGCTCCAGTTCATCGGCGCCTGCCACCGGGCGGATGCCGGCTGCGGCGAGGTCGCGGGGATCGAAGCCGGCGGCGTGCCTGCGGACCACCTCGATTTCGGCGGCCCGGTCCGGCAGGGGCATGGTGAGTTTGAGGAGGAAGCGGTCCAGCTGGGCCTCGGGCAGCGGGTAGGTGCCCTCATACTCCACGGGGTTCTGCGTGGCCGCCACGATGAACGGCACGGGCAGCCGGCGCGACACACCGTCCACGGACACCTGGCGTTCCTCCATGGCTTCCAGCAGCGAGGCCTGGGTCTTCGGCGGCGTCCTGTTGATTTCGTCCGCCAGGAGCATGTTGGTGAAAACGGGGCCTTCGCGGAAGCTGAACTCCGAATTGGCGGCGTCGTATACGAGGGATCCCGTGACGTCGCCGGGCATGAGGTCCGGGGTGAACTGCACGCGTTTGGTGTCCAGGCTCAAGGCAGCGGACAGGGCGCGGACCAGCAGCGTCTTGGCCACGCCCGGCACTCCTTCCAGCAGCACATGTCCGCGCGACAAGAGGGCGATGAGCATGCCGGTGACCGTGGAATCCTGGCCCACAACTGCCTTTGCCACCTCCTGCCGGACGTCCAGCAGCGCCTGCCGGACGGGATCCGGGGAATGGTCTGGCGTGCGCGGAGCGGCCATGGTGCCCACCCGCGCCTCGCCGTAGGTCCCGTCGCTGTAGGTGCCGTGCTGGTGCCCGTTTGGCTGCTGGCTCATCTGGCCTGTACCTCTTTCTCGAGTCGGACAAGGTCCTGGGCCCAGCGGACAAGCTGGGCCTCGGTTGCGGGACGGTGTTGCAGGATCTGCTGTATTTCTGCGGCGTTGCGGTCCAGGTGCCGGGCAGCGGCGGCCGCCACGTCAGAGCCGGCCACGTCGGTAAACCCAGCTGCGGTACCCACCCGGAGGGCTGAGGCAAGCCGGACGATGGTACCTGCCCGGAGGGTGTCCGCCGCCCGGGCAACGTCGTGGGCCTGGTGGTATAGGCGCGCCCTGCCCTCGGCGGTTTCCGCGGACTTCACCACAACAGGCAAAGGTTCAAAGACCAGCGGGCCCAGGCGGCGTCCGCGCCACAGCATGGCAAACAGGGCCACCACAATGAGCCACGGGGCCACAAACGCCGACCACGCCGGTGCAAGTTCGGCAAGGGTCTTCGGTGCGGGGTTGACCCCGAGGTCCGCGGGACCCGGCAGGTACCAGACGAGGTGTCCCTGGCTGCCCAGGGTCCTGAGGGTGAGGGCGGCGTTGCCGTTCGCGGCGAGGAACTGGTTGCTGATCACCGCCGTGCTGCCGATGACCACAAGATTTCCACTCTCTGCCGTGGCATAAACGCCCCGCCCGCCGGCACCGGCTCCGTAGCAGACGGTGCCGCCGGTGTAGAGGAAGCCGCCG
Organism: Arthrobacter globiformis; assembly: GCF_046536215.2. Taxonomy (GTDB): domain Bacteria; phylum Actinomycetota; class Actinomycetes; order Actinomycetales; family Micrococcaceae; genus Arthrobacter; species Arthrobacter globiformis_E. The sequence continues at coordinate 4,782,227 of NZ_CM143421.1, forward strand.
TCGGCGCTGATGTCGCCGGCGGCCTGGGCGTCGGCAACGGCGCATCCGGGCTGCAGGGTCTGCTCAGAGCCAGGGACCACCCCGGCCTGCCGGATGGTGCTGCCGAGGCCGGCCAGCGTGGCGAGGCGCGGCGATACCACCACCAGCCGCTCCGTCTCTGCGAGCAGCCGGCGGAGCCTTTCGGGCTCGAGGAACCCGCGTTGGTCGTAGACCAGCACCGTCGAGCCGGACCCGCTGCCGGCGGCCGCACGCGCTGCTGCCACAGTTTCCTCGAACGACGCCGTCTGTTCGACAGTGACTCCTTGTCCATTCAGGATCTGGGCGGCCGCCCTGCCGCCTTGCGGACCGGGGTTGCGGATGGACAGCTCCTGGCTGTCGGCTCTTTGCGTCGACTGGAGTATGAGGATCACCGCAAGGGCAACGGCCACGGCAATGCCGAAGAGCACCCCCGCCCGGTGCCTGCGCAGCCAGCCAGCCCTCGGGCGCGAGGTTGCGACAAGAACACCCCCCGCCGCTTCCGGGCGTGCCGGCTCCGTGCCGGGATGAGGCATCACCGGGGCACCGCCAGTCCGCCGGGGCCGGGCTCTGCATAGGAAGGCGTGAGCCTTTCCAGGGCCGTGTCCAGCTCAACTACCGCGGCATAGTCGGCTGCTACGGCGGTCCCGCTGCCGTAGCGGACGGCGTCGAACATGCGGGCAGCAGCGTCGAGTTTGTCGCCGGCCGCCGGGAACGCGCGCGTGAGCTGTGCCGCAGCCTCGTCGGCTGTCCGGCCGGGCTGGGGATCCAGGACGGCCCGGTCCTCAGCGGAACTCACCAGGGCGCGGAACTGCTCGACGACGGCGGCCGCCCAGTCGCCGCCGGCGGCTGCGGTTTTTGCGCGCTCGCGGTAGTCGGCTGCCGTGGCGGCGGTCTCGGCGTCGAAAATTTCCTTCGGTGCGCGGCGGCGGGCATTCAGCCGGGGCCGCGCCAGGACGATGGCGACGCCTATCAGGATGGCGATGCCCAGGCCGATCAAGGGCGCCACCGGAGGTCCGTCGGCGGGCGACTGTCCGTCGGTCACGGACTGCAGCCAGTCGAGGAACTGCCGCCAGAGGGTTTCCAGCCAGCCGGGTGCGGCCTCCCGGTACTCGCGTTTGGAGAGCTCCTCCACCGCCCAGCGGCGCGCTTCTTCCCGGTCAGGCTGTACCGGCGGTTCCATGGCTGGCTGCAGCAGCACCGCCGCGTGCCGCAGGACCGGGACGAGGCCGACGGCGATCATCCCGGCATCGTTGGGGGGCCCGGTGGCGGCGGCCAACCTGCTGAATTTCCGTACGGCCCCTGTTGCTGGGGACCGGGCCGGTACGGGCCCTGTTGGTAAGGCCCGGGCTGGTAGGGCCAAGGCTGGCTGGGCCCCGCGCTGTTCCGGTCTGTGCTGTTCCGGCCTGCGCTGAAGACAGGGACGCCCCGGCCCGGGATGCCGCCGTCGTCGTTTCCGGTTTCCAGCAGCCGGAGCAGCGCAATATCCAAGCCGTCGTTGCGCATGCGCAAGTCCATGTAAAGCAGGGCCATGACCGAGGTCTGGAAGGCGAACGCCACCGCCCCGACGGCGGCGGAAACGACAGCCGTGGCCACACCGGCCACTACCTGCAGGGTGGCCGTCTGGCCGGCCGCTTCCTGGGGGCCGGCGACGGTGGTCAGCAGCCCGGAGAGCAGGGTGACCGGAATGAGGATGATCTGGCCGATGATGCCCACGAGGAGCGAGACGACGAGGACGATGCCGAGGATGCGCCACCAGCTTCCCCGGGTGACGGCCCAGGAGCGCCGGATGCCGTCCAGCGCTCCCAAATCCTCGACGACGATGACCGCGGGCGCCACCGTCAGCTTGACGGACACCCAGATCATGGCCGCAAAAAAGGCCAGAAACAGGGGAAGCACGATGACCAGCGACCCCGTGCCCATCGAATTGGCCAGCAGCGCGGTGGCCACGGCGATGAGGGCCACCAACAGCAGTACGGCGGCCACCCCGATCCCGGCCAGGCGGACCAGCGCCCACGCGCGGCTGCGTGCCAGGTGCCACATCTGCCGGAACCCGGTGTGCCGGTTGAGGATGGCCCTGGCCACGGGGACCACCATGGCCCCCTGCATCACCACGGAGATGAACACGGACACCAGGCCGACGAGCATGAAGCCGCCCGCCAGACCTGCGACGATCCCGGTCACCTCCGAAGTGCTGAGGTTCCCCAGCCAGGCCTCCGCGGAAGCATCGGAGGCCGGGGTGACCATCGGGACAACGGCGGTGATCACAGCACCCAGCGCCTGGGCCAGCAGGCCTGCGCCAAGCATGGCTTTGGGATTCCTCCGGATCGTCTGGAAGGCCCCGTCCATGATTTCGCCGAACATCAGCGGCCGCAGCGGCACCACGCCGGGTTTCGGCGGAGCCGCGTACATCGGGTAGGGAACTGCAGAGTACTGCCCGGCACCCCACTGGTGCGGAGGCCCGTAGGGCTGTTGTGCGCCGGACGGGTATGGCCCGGGCTGCTGGCTGCCCCACTGCGGGGGTGCGCCCCAGAGCTGCTGCTGCGGTGAAACCCACGGGCTATGGGGCTGGGAGCTGTTTGCGGAGGAGGGTTCCGGCGGGCGGTATTCAGGCCTTTGTCCGGACGGCGGGTGCTGCGGATCCTGCTCTGACAACCTGTTCCTCCCCAAGGTGCGCACCGGCCAACGGCCGGGCACCTCCAGACTATAGTTCCGCCGTCGGGCATCCTAGCTTCCGGGCCGGTTGGCTCCCGGGGCGGACCGCCGGCTGCCGTGTCCGCTGCCCCGGCACGCGCCCCGCCGAAAACTCCATCAATACGACAAAGCAAGGGCAATAAGGGAATATATAACTATGAAGGCACGCATTCTGGTGGTTGATGATGACGAGGCGCTCGCAGAAATGATCGGCATTGTCCTGCGCAACGACGGCTTTGAGCCCGTCTTCTGCGCGGACGGCGGACAGGCTCTGGACGTGTTTCGCTCGTCAAAGCCGGATCTGGTGCTCCTTGACCTGATGCTGCCGGGCACGGACGGCATCGAGGTATGCCGGCAGATCCGTTCCGAGTCGGACGTTCCGATCGTCATGCTGACGGCCAAGTCGGACACCTCCGATGTGGTCCGGGGACTGGAATCAGGTGCCGACGACTACGTCCCCAAGCCCTTCAAGCCCGCGGAACTCGTTGCCCGGGTGCGGGCACGCCTGCGCCCAGGTGACCAGAAGGCACCCGAGACGCTGCGCATCGCAGATATCACCATCGACGTCGCCGGCCACCTCGTCAGCCGCGGAGACGAGCGGATTTCGCTAACCCCCCTCGAGTTCGATCTCCTGGTGGCCCTGGCGCGCAAGCCCTGGCAGGTTTTCACCCGTGAGCTGCTCCTGGAGCAGGTCTGGGGCTACCGCCACGCGGCTGACACCCGGCTGGTCAATGTCCATGTCCAGCGCCTGCGGTCCAAGATTGAACGTGATCCGGAAGCCCCGGAAGTTGTATTGACGGTTCGTGGTGTCGGCTACAAAGCAGGGTCCTGAACCGCAGGGCCAGAATCCCCCTGAGGCGCCCGCGGGATCCGGTTCCGAAGCCCACGGCAGCGCTCCCGCGGCGGAGCATGCCCGGGACGCATCGCGCAAACCCGGTCCCCGTCCGGTCCCGGAGCACACCGACGCCTTTGGCGCCGGGCTCGCCAGGCTGCCCTCGCAGGCCCGGATCTGGCGGCGCCGCGCCCTGATCGTCGTGCTGCGGGTGGCACGCCTGGTGCGTACCGGCGTCGACCGCATCTTCCCCGGCATCCGGTACCTGCTGCGCTCCCTGCAGCGGCGGTGGCGCCGGTCGCTGCAGTTCCGCACCGTCCTGACCACCCTGCTGCTGTCCATCAGCTCGTTCGCGATCGTCGGCGCCTACCTGTCCAACCAGATCGCCAACAACCTCTTCCAGGAACGGCTGACCCAGGCGGAGTCCGAGACCCGCTACAACGTCAAGCAGGTGCAGGACACGTTCGACGGCGCCCAGGTCACCGACCAGTCCAGCGTGATCACGCTCGTCTACGACACCCTGAACGCGGTGGAGGGCAAGGGCTCGGTCATCCAGCGCCGCTACGTGTTTGAGGCGATGCCGGAGCAGACGAAGCCCCGTAACCGGTGGGTGGAATCGCGCGCCTCCGACCAGTTGACCATCAGCGTCATCCCGCCCGATCTCCGGAAGGCCGTCCAGGATTCCGGCAAGGAACAGTTCTGGGCTTCCACCGAATTCCCGGTGGGGACCGAGGACCGGCCCGGCATCGCCGTCGGCAACAAGGTCACCTTCAACGGCACTGTCTATGAGCTCTATCTGATCTACGACCTCAACACCGCACAGCAGACCCTCAACGAAATCCAGAACGTCCTCTGGGCCGGCGGCGCTGCGCTGATCCTCATGATCGGCGCGATCGCCTGGTATGTCACCCGCAACGTGGTGAGCCCGGTCAGCCATGCCGCTGTGGTGTCGGAAAAGCTGGCGGCGGGCCAGCTGCAGGAGCGCATGGTGGTCAAGGGCGAGGACGAGGTGGCCCGGCTCGGGGCGTCGTTTAACCACATGGCCGCAAGCCTGCAGGAGCAGATCACGCAGCTGGCCACGCTGTCCCAGATGCAGCAGCGCTTCGTGTCCGACGTCTCCCATGAGCTCCGCACGCCGCTGACCACCGTCCGGATGGCCGCCGAGGTGCTGTATGACGCCCGCAACGACTTTGACCCCATCAACAAGAGGTCGGCCGAACTGCTCTACAACCAGGTGGAAAGGTTCCAGTCATTGCTGGCGGACCTGCTGGAAATTTCCCGGTTCGACGCCGGCGTCGCCATGCTCGACGCCGAGGCGACGGACATCGTCCAGCTCATCTCGCATGTCATGGAGGGCGCGGCGCCCGTCGCCGAAGAATATGGTTCGAAGATGATGCTGAATGCACCGGAAGGCAGCGTTGTGGTGGAAATGGATTCCCGGCGCATCGACCGGATCCTGCGGAACCTGATCCTGAACGCCCTCGAACACGGCGAAGGCCGTCCCGTCAATATCTCCGTCGCTTCGAACGGGGACGCCGTTGCGGTCACTGTTCGGGACCATGGAATCGGCATGAGCCCGGCCGAGGCGGCACGGGTGTTCGATCGCTTCTGGCGCGCCGACCCCGCCCGGGCCCGCACCACCGGAGGCAGCGGCCTGGGCCTATCCATTGCCACCGAAGACACGAAACTGCACAACGGCTGGCTGCAGGCCTGGGGAAACACCGGCGTCGGTTCCAGCTTCCGGCTCACGCTGCCTCTTAAACAGGGCGGCACCATCACGAAGTCGCCGCTGCCGCTGGAACCTGCAGACGTGGGCCTCGGCACGCCCGGGGACCACAGTGTCCTTGTCCTGGGGCCCGGCGCCACCGCTGCGCCCAAGGACCCCGCGGCTGGAGACTCTGTGCCTCATGACTCCGCTGTTGGGGGCCTTGCTTCCGGGGGCCCTGTTTCCGGGGGCGCGGTGGTCGCCGACGACTCCGCAGGTGGCGTTGCGCCGGCCAGGGACTCCGCCGAAGCAGAGTCTTCCGCCTTCCGGCCGGGAACACCTGAAGCAGCGCGCACGGGGGAGCGCCCGTGAGCCGGGTGCGCCCCGCGGCCCGCGGACTGGCCGCGGGGCTGCTGGCCGTCGTGCTGCTATTCCTGGCATCGTGCGCCCAGATTCCGCGGTCCGGCCCCGTTGGAAAGAGCACGGACGAAAGCGCCGGAAATCCCAATGCGCCGGTGTTCTTTCCCGTGGCGCCGCGCACCGGGTCCAGTCCCGAAGCGGTCATCGAGGATTTCTACCTGGCAGGCAGCGGGTACGAGGATGACTACGCCGTGGCACGGCAGTACCTCACGCAGGCATCCTCGGTGGCCTGGAAGCCAGACCAGCGGACGCTGGTGTTCCGCTCCGAGCGTGTGGTGAAGACCGGCGCCGAGGGCGTCTACAACTACGAACTGGACGTTGCCTACTCAGTGGATTCCGACGGCGTGGCCACCCAGATGCCGGAGGGAACCAAGGAAAACATCCCCGTGACTCTGGTGCAGGTTGACGGCGAATGGCGCATCTCCAAGATCCCGGACGGCACCGCCATCCCCGAGGAGACCTTCAAGGTCATCTACGGCGCCTACCCCATCTACTTCTACGACCCCAGCTTCACCTATGCCGTCCCGGACGTCCGCTGGTTCATTAAAAAGAAGACCGTGAAATCCATGACGAGCGCCCTGCTCGGCGGCCCCGCCCCGTATCTGAAGGGCGCCGTCGTCAGCGCATTCCCGTCCGGAATGAAACTTGCCAGGGAATCGGTGCCCGTCGTCTCGGGCGCAGCCCAGGTCGATCTGTCGGCGAAGGAGCTGACCGACGCGTCCACCGAGGACCGGCTCAGGATGCAGACGCAGCTGGCCCTCACATTCCGCAGCCAGCCGGACGTCATCAACGTGGAGCTGCGGGCCAACCAGGACCTCGTCCGGGTGGAGGACAACGGCTCCGTGCTGCCGCCGGTCCAGAACAGAAATGTCCCCGCACGCCAGATCGCCGTCAGCAACAACGAGCTGGTGCGGTACGAGAACAACAGGGTGTCACCGTTGCCTGACATGCAGCCGGTGGCTGCCCTGAAACCGCGCTCGCCCGCCGAGTCGCCCGTCTCGCAGACGGTGGCCTTCCTGAACGGCAGCCGCAGCACGCTCTATTCGATGGTGCCCGGCCAGCCCGCGCGCGCCCTGACCACCCGCAGCACGCTGACGCACCCGTCATTCAGCCTGCATGACTGGCTGTGGACCGCGGGCCCCGGGGCGCAGGGCATCACGGAGCTGACCGCCTTCCGTCCCACGGGAATAGCCCAGGGTGCAGCGGTGCCTTCAGTAACGCTGACCCCGTCCTGGCTGGCCGGCCGCACGGTGAAGGACTTCCGGGTGTCCCGGGAAGGTGTCCGGGCACTGGTGATCTCCGAACAGAACGGTATTACGCGCGTGCAGGTGACCGGGATCATCCGCGGTGCTGACGGCACCCCCAAGGAACTGACCGCGCCCATCACGCTGCAGGCCAGCGGCAACCCGGACCAGGGAGTGTGGGTGAACGACACCACGGCTGTGGTCATGAAGGGTGACGGCACGGCTAACGTGACTCCCGAACTACTGTCGCTCACGTCGTCCCAGCCGCAGAAGCTCGCCCCGTGGCCGGGGCTGGTTTCCCTCAGCGCCGGCAACGGTCCGGAGGAGATCTACGCGCAGTCCAGGGACGGGGTCTTCCAGAGGCTCGGCAATGGCTGGTCGGCGCAGCTGAAGGGACCCACGGACCCGTCCTTCCCCGGCTGACCCTCGGTCCTTCCTGCGCGGGGCATCCCTGTCCGGAGGATTGAGGGCCGGCGCGTCTCCTGCCTCACGTTTTCCACATAATGGCCGCCCGCTCTTTTCCGGCCGGAGCCGTTGCACCACCCTTGAATCGTGGGAAGCCGGCGGACGGGCGACGGGCAGAGGACTTCGGCAGACCCGGATCTGCTGGTCCAGCCGCCATGGCATGCCCGCCACCGCGGGGAGCACAGGCTGCGCTTCCTGCAGGCCTGGGACCTGCTGGCGGGGGCCGCTGCCGACATTGTGGCCCTCGCGCTGCCCGTGGAATGCGTCTGCTGCGGCAAGGAGGACCTGGCGCTCTGTGCCGGATGCGAGCGCAGGCTCCGGATGCTCACCTGCCATCCCTTCCGGGCTGAGACCGGGGCGCCGGCGCTGATGGATACTGACGGGTCGGTGATCCTGCCGGTGGTCGCGGCGGGTATTTACCGTGAGGAGCTCTCACAGTCCATCCTGGCCTTCAAGCGCCACGGCCAGGTCCAGCTGCGTTCGGTGCTGTCGAGGGTCCTTGCCAACGCGCTTGGGGCAGCGTATGCCGGAACCGACGGCATGGTCCTCGTTCCCGTCCCGACCAGCGGCAGCGCGTACCGGAAACGCGGCTTCAGCCCCGTTCACCTGCTGCTGGCCGGCGTCCGGCGCGGTTTCAGCGACCGTCGCTGGCAATGCAATGATGCATTGCGCAAGGTCAGCAATCCCGGAGCCGGAGCAGGCCTGGTCGGCGGCCAGAAGGGACTCGGCAGGGGAGACAGGTCCCGAAGGGTCCGCGGTTCCATGCGCGCGGGGAGCCCATGGCCGGTCGTTGCGGGGGAGGCAGTGCATCATCGTCGACGATGTCCTGACCACCGGCGCCACCCTCGCGGAAGCCGCCCGGGCCATCAACGAAGCCGGCGGAATTGTGCGCGGCGCCGTGGTCCTTGCCGCCACCCGCGCACCGGACGCGGCGGCCGTCCCCGCGCAGTCGCTGCATCCTGTGGACCAGCTGGGGCTTAGCTGAGACATAGAAAAAAATAAACTGCGAAAGGGTGAATAACTGGTTGCTATGAACTAACGTCGGATATGGGTACCAAGATCAGTTGTACCTTTCGATAGCGGCTCGGAAAGGGGCTCGACTGTCAATCAGATCGTCCCCCGGAAGTGCCGCCGTCGTGTCACCGAAGTCATTTGGAGGGCACCATGGAGTTCATGATCAGCGGACGGAATCTGACGGTCTCGGACCGCTTCCGCGAATACGCCGGCGAGAAGATCTCAAAGATCGAATCGCTTGGGGACAAGGTCCAGAGGGTCGACGCGAAGGTTTCAAAGGAAACAAATGCGCGGCAGACCGGTGACCAGCTCACGGTTGAAGTGACAGTCCTGGGCCGCGGCCCCGTGATCCGTGCCGAAGCAAGCGCCGCAGACAAGTTCGCCGCGTTCGACCTCGCCTACAACAAGCTGCTTGAGCGGCTGCGCAGGGCCAAGGACCGCAAGAAGGTCCACCACGGGCGGCACACGCCTAAGGCAGTACGCGAGGCAACTGCAACGCTGGAGCCCGCGAGCTCCAACCAGCCGATTTACGTCGAAGCGAGCAATAACGCCCAGGCCGCTCCGGAACCGGCTGAGAAATCGCCGTACGACGTCGACAACGACATCCCTGCCGGCGACTCGCCGGTACTGATCCGGCGTAAAGTGTTCCCGGCCGCGTCCCTCACCCTTGACGACGCCGTGGACAACATGGAACTTATCGGTCACGACTTTTACCTCTTCGTGGACAAGGCCACGAACGCACCATCGGTTGTGTACCGTCGCCGCGGATGGACATACGGGGTTATCACCCTCGACCATTACTGCGAACCCGGCGAGAACACGCATGAGGAGAAAATCCTTGCGTACCGCTCGGATGATGCAGCCGCAACTGCCTAAGATGGAGCCCAGACAACGAAAGGGCTGACATGGGTGCATCGCTGAGCCTCTCGCAGGCACGGCGGATCGCACTGGCAGCCCAGGGACTGGACAAAGGACGGCCCGCCGGACCCGTGACCTCACGGGCGGTGGGCCGGACCTTTGCCCGGATCCAACTCGTACAGATCGATTCGGTCAACGTTCTGGCCCGCAGCCACTTCCTCCCGTTCTTTTCCAGGCTTGGCGCCTACGACCGCACCATCCTGCAGCACATGGCCGGCAGGAACCCGCGGCGGATGATGGAGTACTGGGCCCACGAAGCCAGCTATATCCGCCCGGAACATTTCCTGGACCTGGTGGTGTGGCAGAACCGGAAGTGGGTTGGGGCGGCAGGAATGGACCCCGGTCTGCGCTCCGGGGTGACGGGCAGGGTGCTTGAGGCGCTCGCCGACGGCAGGCCCATGACCGCCGCCGAACTCACCGCAAGGCTCGGGCATGTCGAAGACCGCAAGCACGTCAACTGGGGCTGGAACTGGAACGCCGTCAAACGCGTCCTCGAGCACCTGTTCGAGGAAGGGGTTGTCTCGTCGGCCTCAAGGACTGACCAGTTCGAGCGGCAGTACACCCTGACCCGTCAGGTTTTGCCCGGGCATGACCTCGACGCGGTGCCGGATCCGTTGGACGCCATGGACCGGCTCATTGATGCGGCGGCGCGGGCCCACGGGATCGGGACCGTGCGGTGTTTTGCCGACTACTTCAGGACTCCGTTGAAGGCTGCCGGGGCCGCGGTGCAGCGGCTGGTTGACGCCGGACGGCTCGAGCCGGTGACCGTGGCAGGCTGGGACCGGAACGTGTTCCGCCACGCCGAAGCACGGTTGCCGCGCACGGCAACCGGCAGGGCGTTGCTCAGCCCGTTTGATTCGCTCGTCTTTGAACGGCGCAGGCTCGAAGAGCTCTTCGGATTCCACTACCGGATCGAGATTTACACCCCGGTGGCCAAGCGCCGCTTTGGCTACTACGTGCTTCCGTTTCTGCTCCGCGACCGCATCGTGGCCAGGGTGGACCTGAAGGCAGACCGGGCCGCGGGCCTGCTGCTTGCCAAGGCGTGCTTCGGTGAGCCGGACGCTCCGGCGGACACCGCCGTCGAACTCGCGGCCGAACTGCAGTTGATGGCAGGCTGGCTTGGACTGGACGGCGTAGCCGTCTCGCCGGTGGGGGATCTGGCTCCCGCGGTTGCGGCCGCCGGCAACGGCTATCCGCTGTGAGGGAACAGGGGCAACGTGCCATGCGTCTCTCCCGTAGACTAAATCACGCCAGAATTCGGCAGCATGAGACTGGGAGCAACTTCACGTGGCATCACTAATCGAAAAACTTCTCCGCACAGGTGACAAGAAGCTCCTGCGGCAGCTGCGGAACTATGCTGATTCCATTAATGCCCTTGAAGACTCGTTCCAGACCTTCTCGGATGCGGAACTGCGTGAAGAAACAGACCGGCTCCGCGCGCGCCACCAGGACGGCGAGAAGCTTGACGACCTCCTGCCTGAAGCCTTCGCCGCCGTGCGCGAGGCGTCCTCGCGCACACTCGGCATGCGGCACTTCGACGTGCAGCTCATGGGTGGCGCGGCCCTGCACCTGGGCAACATCGCCGAAATGAAGACCGGTGAAGGCAAGACTCTGGTGGCCACTGCTCCGGCCTACCTCAACGCCCTCACCGGCAATGGCGTGCATGTTGTCACCGTGAACGACTACCTGGCCGAATACCAGTCCGAGCTGATGGGCCGCGTGTACCGCTTCCTGGGGCTCACCAGTGGCTGCATCCTCGCCAACCAGGACCCGTCCGTCCGCCGCGAGCAGTATTCTGCCGACATCACCTACGGCACCAACAACGAATTCGGCTTCGACTACCTCCGCGACAACATGGCCTGGGACAAGTCCGAGCTGGTGCAGCGCGGCCACAACTTTGCGATCGTTGACGAGGTGGACTCCATCCTCATCGACGAGGCCCGTACTCCGTTGATCATTTCCGGCCCGGCCCAGGGTGACACCAACCGCTGGTACAGCGAATTCGCCAAGGTGGTCCTGCGCCTGCAGCCGGAGAAGGATTATGAAGTCGACGAGAAGAAGCGCACCGTCGGCGTGCTCGAAGGCGGAATCGAAAAAGTCGAGGACTACCTCGGCATCCAGAACCTCTACGAGTCCGCCAACACGCCGCTGATCGGTTTCCTCAACAACGCCATCAAGGCCAAGGAACTGTTCAAGCGGGACAAGGACTACGTCATCCTCGACGGCGAGGTCCTCATCGTTGACGAGCACACCGGCCGTATCCTGGCCGGCCGACGCTACAACGAAGGCATGCACCAGGCGATCGAAGCCAAAGAGGGCGTCGAGATCAAGGCTGAAAACCAGACCCTCGCCACGGTGACGCTGCAGAACTACTTCCGCATGTACGACAAGCTCTCCGGCATGACCGGCACGGCCGAAACCGAAGCCGCCGAATTCATGAGCACGTACAAGCTCGGGGTGGTCGCCATCCCCACGAACCGCGACATGCAGCGGATAGACCAGTCCGACCTCGTGTACAAGAACGAGGTCGTGAAGTTCGAGGCCGTGGTCCGGGACATCGCCGAACGCCACGAGGACGGCCAGCCGGTCCTGGTGGGCACCACCAGCGTCGAAAAGAGCGAGTACCTCTCGCGCCTGCTGGCGAAGGAGGGCATCCGGCACGAGGTCCTGAACGCCAAGAACCACGCCCGTGAAGCCGCCATCGTTGCCCAGGCCGGACGCAAGGGCGCCGTCACCGTCGCCACCAACATGGCCGGCCGCGGTACCGACATCATGCTGGGCGGCAACGCGGAGTTCACCGCCATCGCCGAACTGGCGCAGCGCGGACTTGACCCGGAGGAAAACTCGGACGAGTACGAGGCCGCCTGGCCCGGGGCTCTGGAAGCTGCGAAAAAGGCCGTCAAGGACGAGCACGAGGAAGTCCTGGGACTGGGCGGCCTGTACGTGCTGGGAACCGAACGCCACGAATCCCGCCGCATCGACAACCAGCTCCGCGGCCGCTCCGGCCGCCAGGGCGACCCCGGCGAGTCCCGCTTCTACCTGTCGCTGACCGACGACCTCATGCGCCTGTTCAACTCGGGTGCCGCGGAGCGGCTGATGAACAGCTCCGTGCCCGACGACGTCGCGCTGGAATCCAAGCTGGTCTCGCGTGCCATTGCCTCCGCCCAGGGGCAGGTCGAAGGCCGCAACGCCGAGCAGCGCAAGAACGTCCTGAAGTACGACGACGTCCTCAACCGCCAGCGCGAAGCCATCTACGGCGACCGCCGCCGGATTCTGGAAGGCGACGACCTTCACGAAAAGGTGCAGTTCTTCCTGGAAGACACCATCAACGCACTCATCGACGAAGCCACGGCCGAAGGCAACGGCGACGACTGGGACTTCGACCAGCTCTGGACCAACCTCAAGACGCTGTACCCCGTCACCGTGACGCCGCACGACGTCATCGACGAGGCCGGCGGCAAGTCGCGCATCACCGTGGAGTTCCTCAAGGAAGAAATCATGTCTGATGCCAAGCTGGTGTATCAGGCACGCGAGGAAGCCATCGGCTCCGAAAGCATGCGTGAGCTCGAGCGGCGCGTTGTGCTCTCCGTCATCGGGCGGAAGTGGCAGGAGCACCTGTACGAGATGGACTACCTGAAGGAAGGCATCGGCCTGCGCGCCATGGCCCAGCGTGACCCGCTGGTGGAGTACCAGCGTGAAGGCTTCACGATGTTCCAGTCCATGATGGAAGCCATCCGGGAGGAGAGCGTCGGCTTCCTCTTCAACCTCGAGGTGGAAGTCACCCCGGCCGAGGACGTCGTGGTGGCCGATGCCGCCGGCGGCCACACCGAACACCATGAGCCGCAGATCCGGGCCGCAGGCCTCGAAGCGCCGGAAAAGCCCGCCCAGCTCCAGTACACCGCGCCCCGGGAGGACGGCGGAGCCGAGACCCGGATCGAGGGCCGGCCCGCGGGCCGTTCGGGCAACCCCGCCAAGGCCGCATCGCAGGACCGGCGCGACAAGAAGAAAAAGCGCTAGCCAGCGGACATGAGAGGAAGGGGCCGGAGCTTCGTGCTCCGGTCCCTTCCTGTTTTCGCATCAGCCAATCTCCAGGGCTGTGACACGCCAAACGTTCTTGCTGCGTTCCAGCCGGACGGCGACCGCCCGGACCCGCAATTCATCAATCACCACCGCGCTGGCTTCGTAAACGTCAGGCGTCACCCCGCATGCCCGGACCGAGCGGACTGAGGCGTTGCGGTGGAGCAGCCCCATTTTCCGGGGAGCCCGGGCCGCCACCCGACGGGTGAGGGCCGCCCGGTGCTGGAGCACGGTGAGGCAGCGCTGGTCCAGCCGCCGCGCCAGCTGGTGGATGGGCCTCGTCCCGGCCAGGACCTCAATGGCGGCCTGGACTGTGGCCCTGGTGATGGCGCAGATCTCACGCGCCTCGTCGCCGGGGGAGGGGACCGCCACTAGGGTCTGCGTAAGCCTGGGCTGCGTAAGGCCGGTTTGAGTTGCCTGGGTTTGAGTTGCCTGGGTTTGCGGGGGCCGGGCTTGCTCAGGACGGATGGGAGCCGCTCCCGTGCAGGCCGGCCCGGCCGGGACGGGTTCAAGAACAGCGTTTCCAGCACGCCGTATTGGAGTTACTGCAGTCATGTTCGGTCCTTCTGGTTGGGCCGGCCGTCTGGTGGGGCTGGCCGTCTGGTGGGGCTGGCCTTCTGGTAGGGCTGGGCCGTCTGGTGGGGCTGGCCTTCTGGTAGGGCTGGGCCTTCTGGTGGGGTTGGCTTTGGACGGCCGCGAGAGGGGGCCGGTCCTTGGGGCGGTGACGGACGTAGCGCGGAGGAAACGGGTGCCGAGCCGGTTACGGCGGGGGCGGCGGGCTGAGGAGCTGGCCCGGGAGAAGGACATTGGGATCGGGGCCGATGACATTCAGGTTGGCCTGATACCAGAGCGGCCAGCGGGCTGCTACCTCCAGCTCTGAGGCGCTGGGCCCCAGTTCGCGTGCGGCGATGGTCCACAGCGATTCGCCGGCACGTACCGGCACCTCACCGCGGGCATTGGCTGGCTCCGCTGTTGCCCTGGCGGGCAATGAGCTGACGAGGCCGGGCTGCACAACCGGGACGCGCGGCTTCCACTGGGGCTGGAGTTCGCCGGGGTCCGGGACTGATCTTTGGGTGACCCCGTACCCCGCGGAACGGCCGGCGGGCAGGTCCGGCCGAGGCTCCGCCAGAGGAGCCCACGCTGCGGAGAGGGACGATCCGTTGTTGGAGGAAAGGGCTGCGGCCGGCAATTCATCCGCCTGGGCAAGCGGTGCCCCGAGGAGCTGGACGCCCACCGCGGCCAACGCCAGCCGGCGCATGAAAACAGGGCTGAACCGCCCGGTGGCGCGGGCGGCAGCGTGATGCCCCGTCCGTTCCAGGAGTGCCGAAGCGAAGGCGGTGGCCAGGGACAGCAGCCACCAGGCGATGACGGTCAGCCCGGCGGCGAGGGCCAGCAGTCCCAGCAGGTCATCGAAGACCAACGCCTGCTGGCGAGCCGCGGACCGGCTCCAGTGATTGACGATCCCGGACCCGGTGAGAGCCAGAAAGACTCCGAGCCCCAGAATGACCACCGCCAGGGCAGCCTCTGCCCTTACCCGACGCTGAACCTCTTCCGCCATGACTTCCCCCAACCAGTGTCTTGATGCAGTTTGATCCACTTTGATGTGTTTGGCCTCGATGGAGACAGTTTGCAGCAGCTATACCGAGATTGTCCATGGAGATAAGAAAGTTTGTGGATTAATTGACCGCCTTCGTGCGCGGGCCTACGCTGGCGCAATGCGATGGAATGCACTTTTTCAGGATCTGGAGCAGCAGCTCGCCGAAGCCGGGGTCCTGGGCATGGAGTCCGAGATTGCCGAGCGTTCCCGGGCTGACACGGCTGCCATTGCGCTCGATGACAGGCTGCGTGGATCCGTGGGCTGCCACGTCGGCGTCCACTTGAATTCGGGACCTGTCTTTGCCGGCACGCTCAGCCATGCGGGCTCCGAAAGCCTGGTCATCGACGAGCCGACGCACCAGGTACTGATACCTTATGCAGCCGTGGGCCACTACACCGGACTCGGGAGGTTCGCGGTGGCCGAGGCATCTGCGGTGCGCCGGAAACTCGGCCTTGCCAGCGCCCTGCGGGTGCTGGCAAGGGACAGGGCCGAACTCACCGTCCTGCTGGCAGGCCGGTCACCGGACATACAGCTCCCGGGCGTGATCGACAGGGTGGGGCGGGACTTCTTTGACCTCGCACTGACATTGCCCGGCGAAGCGCGGAGGGCCGGCCGGGTTGCCGACGTGGCTACTGTGCCGTTCCAATCGCTGAGCGCGCTCCGCTCACGGCGCGGCGGGGAACTCTGACGGCTCTCCCGTGCTCAAACGGACTTGGACTTTGCCTCTTGAATCATGCGGCTGGCCTCGGCATAACGCTCTTCGATGTACTGCTCCAGCATCTTTTCCTCGACACGCCACTGGCCGCGGCCACCCACCTGGATTGCCTTCAGTTCGCCGCTGCGGACGAGGGCATACGCTGCCGGCGCATTGATCTGAAGCTGCTCGGCTACATCTGCAAGCGTAAGGAATCGGGGCATAGTCCAATTGTGCCACTGTTGGGCGTGGGTGATGCGGTTATCCACAGTTTGATGTTGTTTGCCTGAATGCCTTTCCGATTGAGCAGGCATGCCGTAACAATGTTCATGACCGGCGCTGCGGAAGCGCCCAGGCGTCAAGGGGGAGCAGTACGCATGAGTGCAAGCACGGCGGCCACCGGAGCCCGGCTGAAGAAGCCTTCCTGGAAGGACCCGAGGCTGCTGGTGGGTGTGCTCCTGGTGCTCGCCTCTGTCGTCGGAGTCGTTGCCCTCGTCGGCAGCGCTGACCGCACCACCGAGGTATTCGCCGCCCGTGAACCAATCGCCGTCGGCCAGAAACTCACGCCTGAAAACATCAGCCGGGTCAAGGTGCGCCTGGGCGACGTCGAGGCGCACTATGTCACGGCGGAGTCAGGTATTCCCGAGGGTCGGGTGGCTGTCCAGCGGATCGCCAAGGACCAGCTCATTCCCCGGGAAAGCCTGGGCAGCGTGGATGCCCTGGACCGAAAGCCGGTGGCCGTCACCGTCCAGGAGGCCCTGCCGGAACAGGCGGTCGCTGGAACCCGGGTGGACGTCTGGGTCTCCATGCCTGACGCCCGGAACGGCTTTGCCGAACCAAAGCTGCTGCTGCCGGGCGCCGAGATCGCAGAGGTATCACAAGGATCCACCGCTCTTGGGGCTTCGAAATCCACCGTCCTGATGGTCCTGGTGGGGGACGGGCAGATGGCCTCGCTCCTCGGCGCGCAGGCCAACGAGGCCAAAATCTCCGTGGTGTGGAATCCCGGCGGGGCCGCCAAGTGAGCATCCCCGTAGTCACCGTTGGTGAGTCGCAGGAGGACCTGGTTGGCGGGCTTGAACGGCTCCACGGTCCTGTCACCGTGGTGCGGCGTTGCGCGGAGCTCGCGGAGCTGCTGGCCGCCTGCCAGAGCGGACTTGCCCGGGCTGCCGTTGTTGCCGAGGGAAGTCCGGACCTGACAGCCTCGCTGGTGGACAGGCTCGCCGCCGTGGGCGTGGTCATCATTGCCCTGACCGACAGCCCCGAGGAGCGGTTGAGGCTTCGCGGCATCGGAGTCACGGCGGCGCCTTCGACCGTTGAATCCACGGCACTGGCGGAGAGTATTGCCGACGCCGTCAGCAGGCATGCCGGGCCGGGGCCGACAGGGCTGAACCCAGCCGGTTCGGCTTACAGTGCGGGCCCCGGTTACAGCACGGGTTTCGCCGATGCCGGCGCGGCCCTTCGCCCGGAGGCTGTCGACGCCGAACCGGAGCCGGCGCAGGTCGGAACCGGCAGGGTCCTGGCTGTGTGGGGGCCGGCCGGCGCGCCTGGCAGGACACTGGTTGCCGTCAACATCGCAGGGGAGCTGGCTGCGCAAGGCAAGTCAGTTCTGCTGGTCGACGCCGACAGCTATGGGGCAAGCGTCGCCGGTGTCCTCGGGCTCCTCGACGAAGCGGCAGGTCTGGCCCAGGCCTGCCGGCTGGCCGACCAGGGACTGCTGGACCGGGAAGCACTGCTTCGCGTCGCCGTTCCGGTCACAGCCACGAGCGGGGCTTTCCGGGTACTGACCGGGATAACCCGGGCCGACCGCTGGACCGAGCTGCGCGCGGCAGCGCTGGCGCTTGTTTTGGACCGGGCGCGTGAGATGGCCGAGGTCATCGTGGTCGACGCCGGCTTTTGCCTTGAGGCCGACGAGGAGCTGAGCTTCGACACCATGGCCCCGCGACGCAACGCGGCCACGCTCAGGAGCCTTGAGCTCGCCGATTCGGTGATCGCGGTGGGGTCGGCGGACCCCATCGGTGTTCCCCGCCTTGTCAGGGGGCTGGCGGAACTCGAAGGTTCGCTGCCGGGGGTTAGCCCCGAGGTGGTGCTGAACAAGGTCCGGGCCTCGGCAGTGGGCCGTTCGCCGGAACGTCAGCTCCGCGAGGCGTGGGACCGGTTCGGCCCGTCGGCGGGGATTAAGGCCTTCCTCCCATGGGATCCGGACGCTACAGACGCGGCGCTACTGTCCGGCTCGCTATTGCTGGAATCAGCCCCGGAATCCCGGCTGAGGACGGCAATCGCGGAATTGGTTTGTGCACCTGTCCAGCAAAAACGCAGATCCTCTGTGTTCTCCTCCACAGCAAGGCGCAGGCTGACGGGCTAGGCTCACGGTGAGGGCTGCAAGGAAGCAGCCGCAAACTGTGTGATGGAGGCGTGTGTCGATGTCGTCTGGGTCCAGCGTGGAGGATCAGTCCCGTTCAATCGGAGCCGAGGAAGGCTTCTTTGCGGACTACTACGAGCATCTGGCGGAGGAGGACGCGCGGGCTTATCCGCACGAGCTGCTGACGGCCCGGGCTGAGACCCACCGCGCCGTCGGTTTTGAACGCCGGCCGGGCACCGCCAACATCTCAATCGTTCCTGAGGGCGACCGCAGCGTTGTCTACATCGTCACCGACGACATGCCGTTCCTGGTGGATTCGGTCAACGCCGAGCTGGTCCGCCAGAACTCGGCCATCCACCTTGTGCAGCACCCGATGTTCGTGGTCACGCGCAACCGCGAAACCAACGAGCTCGTCAAGGTGGACAGGGTCCCGTCCAGCATCGGCATCTCCAGCGGCGACACCGCGGCGCTGCCCGTCCTGTCCCACCTGATTGCGCAGGGCGACAACGCATCCCACATGGAGTCATGGATTGCCGTCGAGATCGGCCGAGCCAGTGACCAGGCGGCCGAGCAGCTGCAGGAAGGGCTGGAACGGGTCCTGGGTGACGTTCGGGCCGCCGTCGAAGACTGGCCGAAAATGCGCAACAAGGCACTGCAAATCGCCAAGGATCTGGACAAGGTGGCGCATCCGACGCAGATCGCAGAGCTGCGCCAGGCGCAGGATCTGCTTCGCTGGCTGGACGAAGGCAACTTCACCTTCCTCGGCTACCGGGAATACGACCTGATCAACGAAGAAGGCGAGGATGTCCTGGAATTGCGCGAGGACAGCGGCCTGGGCCTGCTGCGGGCGCACCACGACACCCACCAGGTGCAGCACCTCACTGACGCCGGCCGGCGCAAGGCCCGCGAAAAGCGTGCCCTGGTCATCACCAAGGCAAATTCCCGCTCAACGGTGCACCGGCCCGCGTACCTGGACTACATCGGCGTGAAAAGCTTCGATGCCGCCGGCAACGTCAACGGTGAACAGCGCTTCATCGGACTGTTTGCCACCAGCGCCTACACCGACTCCGTGCGCAACATCCCGATTGTCCGGGAAAAGGTCGAGGCCGTCCTGCGCGGCGCCGGTTTTCCGCCGGACTCGCATTCCGGGAAGGATCTGCTGGGCATCCTGGAAACGTACCCCCGTGACGAGCTCTTCCAGATCGAAATTCCCGACCTCGCCGCGACGGCAACGGGAATCCAGCGGCTGCAGGAACGCCGCCGGACCCGGCTGTTCCTCCGGCCGGATATCTACGGGCGGTTCATGTCCGCCGTCGTCTACCTCCCCCGCGACCGGTACACCACCAACGTCCGGCTGAGGATCGAGCAGGAACTCCGCGAGACCTTCCGCGCCGAGTCCATCGACTACGAGGCGAGGATGACCGAATCGGCCCTCGCCCGCCTGTTTTTCCGGATCCGGCTGCCCAAGGGCGCGGACGTCAGTCACGTCAACACCGATGCGCTGGAACAGCGGCTGGTCCGTGCCGCCCGGTCCTGGAGTGAAGGGATCGCCGAGGTACTCCGCGAGCGCAGCGCCGACGACGGTGCCAATGAACTCGCGGCCATTTGGGCCGAGGCTTTCCCGGCCAGCTACCGCGTCGACTACGAAATCGAAGATGCCCTCGAGGACATCGCCCGGTTTGAACAGTACGGGGCCGAAGCCGAGCGCGTGGCTGGCGCCCGGCAGGAGCGGCCGGGCGTCCATGTCTACCTTCCCGAAGGCGCAGGCGCCACCCTCGAAGAAGACGCCAGGGTCAAGCTCTACATGCTGGAACCGAAGAGCCTGAGCCAGATCCTGCCCTACTTCCACAACCTGGGGCTGGAGGTGCTGGACGAGCGGCCGTTCGAGATCGAGACCGCCGACCGCCGGGACTTCTTCCTCTACGACCTCGGGCTGAAGTACCCCGCCGGGGTGGACCCGGTGTCCACGGGACGGCTGCTGGCGGACTCCTTCGGCGCGGCCGTTTCCGGTGCCGTCGAATCCGACAGCTTTGACCGGCTGGTGCTTCGTGAGGGCATGACGTGGCGCCAGGTCATCGTGCTGCGGGCCTACGCGAAGTACATGCGGCAAATGGGAAACACCAACTCGTTCGAGTTCATGGCCGACACCCTGCTGGCCAACCCGGAGGTCACCCGCGGGCTCAGTGCACTGTTTGAGGCACGCTTCGATCCGGCGCTGACCGAGCTGGAGCGGACCGAACGGCAGGAAAAGGTCCGCGCTGAGCTGTCGTCGTCGATCGACAGTGTCGCCACCCTGGACGCCGACCGGGTGGTGCGGACCTTCACGAACCTGATCGAGTCAACGCTGCGCACCAACTTCTACCAGGACAAGCCGCACCTGAGCTTCAAGCTCAACCCCTCAGCCATCGAGGGGCTGCCCTTCCCGCGGCCGATGTTCGAAATCTGGGTTTACTCGCCCCGGGTGGAGGGCGTTCACCTGCGCTTCGGCAAGGTGGCACGCGGCGGTCTCCGCTGGTCGGACCGGCGGGAGGACTTCCGGACGGAAATCCTGGGCCTGGTCAAGGCGCAAACGGTCAAGAATGCCGTGATCGTTCCGACGGGCGCCAAGGGCGGCTTCTTCGCCAAGCGGCTGCCGGATCCCGCGAAGGACAGGTCGGCCTGGATGGCGGAGGGCATCGAAAGCTACAAGACGTTTATCCGGGGACTGCTGGACGTCACGGACAACCTCGTGACGGGAGCCGACGGCGAACGGCTCGTCCCGCCGTCGAGCGTTGTACGGCACGACGGCGACGACTCCTACCTGGTGGTCGCTGCGGACAAGGGCACGGCATCCTTCTCTGATATCGCCAACGGCCTGGCCGCCGATTACGGATTCTGGCTGGGCGACGCCTTCGCCTCCGGCGGTTCGGTGGGATACGACCACAAGGCCATGGGCATCACCGCCCGGGGTGCCTGGGAGTCGGTCAAGCGCCACTTCAGCGAGCTGGACCTGGACACGCAGTCCGAGCCCTTCACCGTGGTGGGCGTCGGCGACATGTCCGGTGACGTCTTCGGTAACGGGATGCTCCTGTCCAAGCACATCCGGCTGCTCGCTGCGTTTGACCACCGGCACATTTTCCTCGACCCGAACCCGGACGAGGCAAGCTCCTACGCGGAGCGGCAGCGGCTGTTCGAGCTGCCCCGGTCGTCCTGGGACGACTACGACAAGAGCCTGATCAGCGAAGGCGGCGGCGTCTACCCGCGTCAGGCGAAGTCGATCCCGGTCTCGCCGCAGGTCCGGTCCGCCCTTGGCCTGGCCGAGGACACGACCCAGCTCAGCCCGCCCGAACTCCTGCGCGCCATCCTGCTCGCCCCCGCTGACCTGCTGTACAACGGAGGCATCGGCACCTACGTCAAGGCCAGTTCAGAAACGCACGCCATGGTGGGCGACAAGTCCAACGACGCCATCCGGGTGGACGGCCGCGACCTTCGGGTCAAGGTTGTGGGCGAGGGCGGAAACCTCGGCATGACGCAGCGCGGCCGCATCGAAGCGGCGCTGCAAGGGGTCATCCTGAACACCGATGCCATCGACAACTCCGCCGGCGTGGACTGTTCCGACCACGAGGTCAACATCAAGATCTTCGTGGACCGGATGGTGGCCGCGGGCAAGTTCGACGCCGCCGAGCGCTCGGACTTCCTTGCCGCCATGACCGACGAGGTGGGACGCCTGGTCCTGGAAGACAACATCGACCAGAACATCCTCCTGCTGAACGACCGGCAGAAGGTTGCCGAATGGAGCCCGAGCTACGAGCGGCTGATGGACTGGCTGGAGAAGACGGCGGACCTGAACCGTGACCTGGAGGCGCTGCCCTCCACCGCCGTTCTGCGCGAGCGCCTGGAACAGGGTCAGGGCCTCACGTCCCCTGAACTGTCAGTGCTGGCCGCCTACGCCAAGATTGAGCTGGCGACGGCCCTGCGCGACAGCGACCTGGCCGACGACCCGTGGTTCCGTGAGACGCTCCGGCAGTACTTCCCGGTGCAGCTCCGGGAGAAGTTCGACGCCGAACTGGACACCCATCCGCTGCGTCGGGAAATCATCGCAACGGTGGTGGCCAACGACATGATCAACCTGGGCGGCATCACCTTTGCCTTCCGGACCATGGAGGAGACCTCGGCGAGCGAGGTGGCTGTGGCCAAGGCGTTCGTGGCTCTGCGGGATATCTACGAACTCGATGTCATGGTGTCCGAGCTCAACGAGCTTCCCGCCTCGTTCCCCACTGAGCACTGGAGCAACGTCCACCTCGATATCCGGCGGCTGCTGGACCGTGCGGTGCGGTGGGTCCTGGCCCAGGGCAGCGCGTCGCGGCCCATCGCCGACATCGTCGCCGAATTCAAGCCGCCGATGGAGCCCATGCGGGCCCGGCTGCTGGACTACCTGCGCGGTGACGACCGTGAGCGCGTTGCTTCCTGGCTTGAGAAGGCACGGTCCTGGGGCCTGCCCGAGGACCTGGGCCACCGCTGGGCCGAGCTGTTCGAGAGCTTTGTCCTGCTGGACATCGCGAAGATCGCGCACAGCCGCAAGGAGCCGGTGGAGGACATCGCCAACGTCTACTACACGGTGTTCAACCGGTTCCACGTGGACTCACTGCTGGAGCGGATCAGTTCGTTGCCCCGGGCGGACCGCTGGCAGGCCCTGGCCCGTGCCGCGCTGCGGGATGACCTTTACTCGACGGTCTCCGACATGACCACCGCGGTCCTGGACTCGACCGACGGAGGGTCGCCGGCCGAGGACAGGCTCAAGGCCTGGGAGCAGCTGAATGCCGAACACCTGGGCCGCGCCAAGAGCATGTTCGATGAGGTCAACGCCCTCGAAGCGGACGACATGGCCTCGCTCTCGGTAGCATTGAGGCTCTTGAGGTCAATCGTCCGACGCTAGGACATTCGGTCCCGCCGTCGAAAAACTGGAGGTGCAGTGGCAATCTTTACGGACCCCATCAGGGAGCACGCTGATTTCGGGCCGGGGGATGCCGAGTGGCTGCACCTCCTGGTGGGCGACTGGCAGATGGTGGCCGACCTCGCGTTCGCCGACCTGGCACTCTGGTTCCCCCATCCGGAACACGGCTACGTTGCCCTGGCACACGTCCGGCCCTCCACGACGCATACGGTGTTCCACGCCGACTTCGTCGGGGAGGGCATCCGGTCGGACCTGCAGCCGCTGGTGGACAAGGCATGGGAGAGCCGCACCATTGAGCGTTCCAGCGAGACGAACTGGAGCAGCGACATGGCGCTGCGGGTCGAGGCCGTGCCGATGGTCAGGAACGGCCGGACGCTGGCGGTGGTCACCTCCCACATGGACCTCTCAAGCTCGCGGATGCCGTCCAGGCTGGAGCTGACCTACCGCCAGTGTGCCTATGACCTGCTGCGCATGGGCACACTGGGTCTCTGGCCCGACTTCGCCTCGCCGACCGGCTCCCGCCGTGGCGCCCCGCGCGTGGGCGACGGCCTGATCCGGCTCGACGCCGAGGGGATCGTCCAGTACGCCAGCCCGAACGGGGTCTCGGCGTTCCGGCGCCTCGGCGACGGCGAATCACTCGAGGGGCGCTCGCTGGCCGAGGTCACGGCGGGCCTGCTGAAGGACCGCCGCATGGTGGACGAGACGTTGCCGCTCGTTGTCACCGGGCGGATGCCGTGGCGTAGCGAGATTGAATCCCGCGGCGTCAGCCTGTCGCTGCGTGCCATCCCGCTCCGCGACGAGCAGCAGCGCTTCGGTGCGCTGGTGCTCTGCCGTGACGTGTCCGAACTGCGCCGCCGCGAGATGGAGCTGGTGACGAAGGACGCCACCATCCGTGAAATCCACCACCGGGTCAAGAACAACCTGCAGACCGTTGCCGCGCTGCTGCGCATGCAGTCCCGCCGCATGGTCAGCGACGAGGCAAAGCAGGGGCTCGAACAGGCCATGCGGCGCGTGGCAACGATTGCCCTCGTGCACGAGACGCTCTCGCAGGGACTGACCCAGAGCGTCGACTTTGATGAACTCATCGGACGCCAGTTCCGCCTCTCCGCGGAAGTGGCGTCACCGTCCCAGCAGGTGCGGACGCAGCGGTCCGGGTTGTTCGGTGAGCTTCCCAGCGACTTTGCGACGCCGCTGGCATTGGTGATCAATGAACTCGTGACCAACGCCGTCGAGCACGGGCTGGAGGGGCGCACCGGCACGGTGTGGCTGCTCGCGGACCGCTCGGCAAACGAAGACGGCGAGGAACTGCTCACCGTCACCGTGGCGGACGACGGCGTTGGCCTCCCGGAGACGCCGCATGTGGAGGGTCTCGGGCTGCAGATTGTCCGGACGCTGGTCACCAGCGAACTTGGCGGCACCATCCAGTGGCAGCCCCGCGAGGGCGGCGGCACAGCCGTGCAGATTGTGCTGAGCCTGGCAAACCGCTAACAGCAAAAGGCGACGGCCGCGGACCCATGGTCCGCGGCCGTCGCCTTTTGCTCTGTGTTTACTGCTCTGGTGCTGTGCCGTGTCAGGAAGCGCGGCGGGCCCTGGCGGCCCGGCGCTTCAGTGCACGGCGCTCGTCCTCGCTCATGCCGCCCCACACGCCGGCATCCTGTCCGGATTCCAGCGCCCACTGCAGGCAGGTGTCAACGACCGGGCACCGGCGGCAGACGCTCTTGGCTTCTTCGATCTGCAAGAGCGCGGGGCCGGTGTTGCCCACGGGGAAAAACAGCTCCGGGTCCTTGTCGAGGCAGGCCGCGCGATTACGCCAATCCATGCTGATCAGTCACTCCATTCCTGGGAAGTCAATAGCCTTTGTGAAAATATTCACTAGGGCTTACATAGGAAAGGGGCCCTGCAGGGCCCCCTTGGTCATCTGGATCAAGCGTTTCATGTTAACGCTGTGTAAACAAGGGGTAGGGGGCCACGAAATACCCTAGAAGCGTGAGCGATGCATCACATCAGCGGGCTGCCCCGCCGTGTGTCGACTATGTCGGGTAGTGTGCCAGTGTGTCAAGACCCCCAAAAGACCCGTCCGGCCCGTCAGATGATGCCGGAAATCCCGGTACTCCGCAGGACCGGGAAACAGCAGGAGCAGCGCCTTCCGGGCCCGGCCGTCCCCGCGCCGTCGCCGTGATCTCCGGGATTGTGGCACTTGAGGCCACGGTCCTGCTCGCCGCAGCAGGCTGGTACGGATTCCAGCTTGCCAGCGGGGCGCCCGTCATGTCCTTTTGGGGTGCCGTTTTTACGCTCGGCCTGCTGCTGGCGTTCGCGGCGTGGCTGTACGCCGTCGCCGTGTTCCTCTTCCGTGGTTTCCGCTGGCCAAGGGCGGGGGCGCTGGTGGCCCAGCTGTTCGTGCTAACCATTGGCTTCCCAACCCTCACCGGCGGACTCCCGGTAGCGGGGGCCGTGATGCTGATCCCTGCCGCCACGGCCATCGTTCTGCTGTTCGACAAACGCGTGATTCGCTTCGCCTCCCGCGCCGCGTCCGATCCGCCGGCACTCTAGGGCCCCCTGACATCGTCGGCCGCTGCCAGCTGGACGGGCATTGCGGCGCCGTCCGCCAGGAGCAGTGCGCGTCCGGGCGGGGGATGGGAGTCCGGCTCGATCCGCAGACCGAAGATGTCGCCGTCAAGCGGACTGCGGGGCGCAATGAGGATGCCTCTGCCGCTCGCGCGGGCTGCCAGCGCGAGGGGGAGCCGCTGCATCAGCGACTGGCTGAACGCGGCTGAGAAAACTACCGCCCAGCCGCGGCTGTTCAGGTCCATCAGGTGCTGCTGGGAAGCGGCCGGCAGCATGTCGGCGTCATCTACCAGGAGTATGGCGTCCCTCGGCAGTCGGCCTTCCACGGCATCGCGGTGGATATTGGTCCAAAAGTCTCCAGGACTCGGAGCCGGACCGGGGCGCAGCCACCCGGGCACTGACGGGTTCAGCGCCGGCAGTGAGGCCAGGAAAGATGACTTGCCCGAACCGGCGCTGCCCAGCACGGCCAGGACCGCGCCCTGCGGCAGGCGTACGTCGGCAGGGGCGGGTTCGTCCCCGCCCATGCCGACCACCAGGCGCCGGGCGGCCGGACGCCCGGGCTGGGTTGCGCCCTCGGTTCCGTGCAACCGGGACAGCACATCCGCCACCGCAAGCCGCACCGGAAGTGGATCCATACGGAAGGGCTTGACCCGCACCGGACCCTGCATCGCGTCGCTAAGGACCGTGCCCTTGCCGGATCCCGCAAATCCGCGTCCCGGGGCATACAGCTGGCAGGCCGCCTGGCGCCCGGCCGACAAGGCACCCGATGCGACGGCGCGGCCGGGAACTGACGGAACCTCGGGCATTGAGGGCCACACCAGCCTGCTCTCGGCGCTGGCGCCCCGCGGGCAGTAGAGGCGGTTGGGAATGGCCGGAAAGAACCGCGATGTCACGAGTTCGCGGTCGCCGGAGATCACCACAGTGATTCCGGCAGGGCGGCCATCCCGGACGATGTCCTGGAGATGGTCTTCGGCGCGGGTGAGAGGGCCGGCGCGGAGGGCAGACAGCCACGAGCCCCAGCCTGAAATGACCAGCACCAGTGGCGGACCGGAGGCCGCCGGAAGCCGGCTGAGGCGCTGCGACATTTCGACCGCCAGGCGTTCCAGGAGGCGCACGCCTCGGCGGACGTCGTGGAGGCTCACAAAGGATCCGGTGCGGTGCGCACCAGCCAGGCCCGTCAAGGACCCGTCTGCATCGAGGACGTAGAAGTGGCACTCCGTGGGATGGGACAGGAGCTGTTGCGTTGCCGCCGACATTGCGTGGGCCGCATCACGGGATCCGGCGCCGATCACCGCCAGATGCCCCTCTGCGCCGGGCCGCCAGGTCAGGGCGGCGAGCCGCTGCTCCTCGGGCAGGTCCAGCAAGCCCAGCCCTACCGCCCAGTCCCCGGCCGTTCCCGCGACGGGGCGTTCCGCGGTGAGTGCTGCCACGTCAGCGGGGCCCGCCAGCACGTCCGGCAACGGCGGAGCCACAGGACGGTGCACCGGGGAACCGCCTATCCCGGCCCACAGGGAGGCGGTCAGCTCCACCACCGGCACGGCAGCGTCCGACGGGGTTTCCGGCGGAGGGCTGCAGCCGCGGAGGGAAGGCTGCATCGCCAGGGCCGCCCTGGCCTCAAGCACTCTGACCCGGCAGGACGCAGAGACCTCGTCGTCGGCGGAGCCAAGTGATGCCGACTGGAACTCCTCGGCAGGTTCGCCACCCTTGGCCAGGTAGGCGCGGCCTGGCCGGTTGACGGGAATCGCCGCGGCCGCACTGGTGCCGATCACATCGGCCGATTCATGTGCGGACTGCACCCGGAGGGCGATGCTCGTCGTGACATTCGCGCGGATGTCCGCCGTGAGGGCTCCCTGCGGGCGCTGGGTGGCCATGATCAGGTGGATCCCCAGCGACCGGCCGATGGCCGCAATCCTCATCAGTTCGGTCAGGGTCTGGGGAGCTTCCTCTACGAGCATCCGGAACTCATCGATGACGAGGACCAGCTGGGGGAGCGGCGGACCGCCGGAGGGGGACAGGCGGTAGGCGGCCAGATCCGGGGCGTGAGCGGCGGCCAGCAGCTGCTCACGCCTGCGGACCTCCGCCCGAAGTGACACAATCGTGCGCCCCAGTTGGCTGCTCGCAAGGTCCGTCAGCATGCCGACACAGTGCGGAATGCTGACCAGCGGACTGAGTCCCGACCCGCCCTTGAAATCGAAGAAGATGACATTGACGCGGTCCGGCGGATAGCTCAGCGCGAGCCCGGCGGTGATGGTGCGGAGCAGCTCCGACTTCCCGGAACCTGTGGTGCCCGCAACGAGGACATGCGGGCCGTCTGCTTCAAGGTCGAGGACGCGCACGCCCCGGGCCGTGCGGCCCAGGGGGACGGTAAGTCCTGGCTCCAGCCTGCCCGCCGCCCAGCGCTTGGCCGTCGCAGCGGCCGTCTGGTCAAGGAGACCTCTAAGCCCGCAGCGTGCAGGGACGGACTGTCCGCCCGCCGGCGCACCGGGGATGGACTGCCCGCAGGCCCGGCAATAGCGGTCGAAAACGCGGGCCGGCACCAGGTCAGCCACGAAGCGGTGACATGCATTGCCGGTCCGAAGCACGGCTCCGCGCTCGCCGAGCTCTATGTCGGTCTCCGCCGGCTGCTGTTCCGCACCCGGGAGGTGGACAACCCGCCAGCCCAGTCTCCGGGCCGTTGCGATGATGCCGGCCCCGCGGATGCCGTCTGCTGGCCCGGCAAGTCCCGTCCCGTCGGATGCTGTACCGCCGAAGAGCAGCAGGACGCGGGGCAGGCCCGTCTCGCCCGAGGTGTCCGTCAGGGCCGCCATGATGTCCGGAACCCGTGAGTGAAGTGAGACGCCGGGAAGGAACCGCGCCGCGAGCGGCAACGCGGAAGCCGGCCCGTGGATTGCGATCCGGGTACCCCTGGCCAGGGGATACCCGGTGAGCTGCATGAGGAACGAGCGGACCAGGCCCTGAACTTCCGCTTCCGGACCCCGGACGGAAACAACCGCATGACCCGGGTCAAGGAGCAGCGGCACCGCCCCGAGCCGGGGCGGTCTGAAGCCCGGCAGATCCGGTTCGATTCGTATGTTGGCCGGTTGATCGGCGAGTCCGAGACGGAGCCAGACGCCGGGGCCAGGCTTGGGCCCGGAAATTTCCGTGGACGTGGACGTTTCCTCCTCGGCGGCGCTGCCGGTTGCGGCAGGGCTCCGGCCCGTTCCTGCTGGGCTCCGCCCGGGAAACGCAGCGCCCAGCGCAAGGACGGCAGCGGACGGCGCCGACCGCCGTCGTCGGTCCAGGTCCTGCTCAGCTGCCGCCGCGACTGCCGATCTCAGTTCCCGGCGCTGGCGGGAGCCCGACGCCACGGGGACAAGGAGTGTCACCGCCGAGACGGCTGTGAAAGCCAGAAACATCCACGACCGCGTCGCCAGCGCCAGCCACACCCCCATGATCACGGGGAGTATGGCCCCGAGAACCAGAACGGCCCTGCCTGCCGGAGCGGCCTGGCGCTGGACGATCAGCGGCTCCGCCACCGATCGCCCGGCAAAGCCCAGGTCAGCATCGCCCGCCTCTGCCGGCGCAGCAAGCATGACCGACATGGAGGAGTTGCCGCAGCGGATCCGGGAACCGATGGCGACGGGCGTTTTGGAGACCCGTTTGCCATCCACCTCGGTTCCGTTGATGCTGCCAAGGTCCACAAGGGTCAGGGCTGTGTCCGAAACCTCAATGCCGGCGTGCTCCCGGGAGAGATCCGCATCGGGAATGGTCAGGTCGGCGTTGGTCCGGCCGATCCGGTAGCTTCCCCGGCGCAGCGGAAGAACAGTCCCTGCCGCGGGGCCGCTCTCCACCGCGAGGAGCACGGCGGAGGGAAGTTCGCCGGCAGCTCCGTGCACGAACCCGGAGCTGCCGGCGTGGCCGTCCACCAGGACAGCCCCGTTGACCAGGGGCGGCCTGCCGAGCGTCAGCCCCCTGAGCTGCAGGCCGGCAACAGTCAGGCCGCCCGTCCCGAAACTGCGCCGAACCTCTGCCTCCAGGGCGGCCCCCGGGCAGCCGTCCGGTGCCGCCACCGTCAGCTCGACCGGACCGGCAGGGGGACCGGACCCGGCCGAAACGGCCCCGGGGGCGCGCACCAGCGTGCACTGCAGCTGCACCGGGGACCTCCGTTCTTCGGGAAAACCTGGGCACCACGCTAGTGACGCCACGGCCGGAACGGATGCCGTGAATTCGTCCATGTGGATAACCCGGGCGGCTTCTCCGCAGCGCGCGGGAGTGCGACGCCGACGCACTCGCGGAATCGGCGTAAGGTCCGGTCAGCGGATAGTGTTAAGCAAAACCGGGTGTGGCAGCGTGGCTGCCGCCTGCCAGTCCTGAGAGAAAAGGCTTCTGACTCGTGAAGATTGCTGTAATTGCGTTGGGAAAAATCGGGCTGCCGCTGGCTGTCCAGTTTGCTTCCAAGGGCCATGACGTTGTCGGCGTCGACGTCAACCAGCAGGTCGTGGAGCTGATCAACGCGGGGACCGAGCCGTTTCCGGGCGAGGCCCACCTGCAGGAGAAACTTTCCGAGCTGGTCCCGGCGGGCAAGCTGCGCGCCACCACGGACTATGCCGAGGCTGTTCCCGGCGCCGACGCCGTCGTCCTGGTTGTCCCGCTGTTCGTGGACGCCGACGCCAAGCCTGACTTCGGCTGGATGGACGGCGCCACCGCCGAGCTGGCCAAGCACCTGACCCCGGGCACCCTGGTGTCCTACGAAACGACCCTGCCGGTGGGAACGACGCGTACGCGCTGGAAGCCCGCCCTCGAGGCCGGCTCGGGGCTGGTGGAAGGCCAGGACTTCCACCTCGTCTTCTCCCCGGAGCGCGTTCTGACCGGACGGGTGTTCGAGGACCTGCGCAAGTACCCCAAGCTGGTGGGCGGCCTGTCCGAGGCGGGCGCGGCCAAGGCTGTTGAGTTCTACGAAGCCGTGCTGGACTTCGACGAGCGTGCCGACCTTCGCCGGCCGAACGGCGTGTGGGACCTGGGGTCCGCCGAGGCGTCCGAGCTGGCCAAGCTGGCCGAGACCACGTACCGCGACGTGAACATCGGGCTGGCCAACCAGTTCGCCCGGTTCGCCGGAACCGCGGGCATTGACATCTATCAGGTCATCGAGGCCTCCAACTCCCAGCCGTACAGCCACATCCACCAGCCGGGCATCGCCGTGGGAGGCCACTGCATCCCGGTGTACCCGCGCCTGTACCTCTGGAACGACCCCGAGGCGACGGTGGTCCGGGCCGCCCGTGCCGCCAACGCGGACATGCCGGACTACACGGTGGGCCTGCTCGAGGGCGCCTACGGCGACCTCACCGATGCCCGGGTGGTGGTGCTGGGCGCCGCCTACCGCGGCGGTGTGAAGGAGACGGCGTTCTCCGGCGTTTTCGACGCCGTGTCCAGCCTGGAGAAGCGCGGCGCCTTGGTGACGGTCCACGATCCGCTCTACACGGACGTTGAACTCGAGAAGCTCGGCTTCACCGCGTACCACGTTGGTGAGCCCGTTGACGCAGCCATCGTCCAGGCCGACCATGCCGAATACCGCACGCTGTCCCCGGCTGACCTGCCTGGCATCAAGGCCTTCATCGACGGCCGCCGGGTGAGCTCCGCCGACCAGTGGGACGGTGTCGTTTACCGCGTTATCGGCAAGGCCTAAGAGCGCTTCGCGGCAGCCTTTGCCGCTGCGGCCAGGCCGCAGCGGCACTTCTGAGAGGAACCAAAGTATGACGACGACCATTGCTCCGAGCGCCGACGTTTCGGACCAGGCCATCCTCGGTGAGGGAACGAAGATCTGGCACCTGGCGCAGGTGCGCGAACAGGCGAACCTCGGCGCGAACTGCATCGTGGGACGCGGCGCCTACGTCGGCACCGGCGTGCAGATCGGCGAGAACACGAAGATCCAGAACTACGCCCTGGTGTACGAGCCGGCCAAGCTCGGCAAGGGTGTCTTCATCGGTCCGGCCGTGGTCCTGACCAACGACACCTACCCGCGGTCGGTCAGTCCCGACGGCTCCCTCAAGAGCGCCCACGACTGGACCCCGGTGGGCGTGACCATCGAGGACGGCGCATCCATCGGTGCCCGCGCCGTGTGCGTTGCCCCGCTGACGGTGGGGCGCTGGGCCACGGTTGCGGCCGGCGCTGTCGTCACCAAGGACGTGCCGGCCTTTGCCCTGGTGGCCGGTGTCCCGGCCAAGCGGCTTGGCTGGGTGGGCAAGGCCGGCGAGCCGCTGCGCCAGGAGGGCGGCTTCTGGGTCTGCCCCGCCACCGGTGCCAAATACATTGAAGACGGAAATTCCCTGAAAGAGTCTGAGGAGAACGCATGAGCTACGACTTTATCCCCGCGGCGAAGCCGATCATCGGCGACGACGAGCGGGCCGCCGTCGACGCCGTTCTGGCCACCGGAATGCTGGCCCAGGGCCAGCAGGTCGCCGAATTCGAAAAGGAATTCTCCGAGGTTCTCCTCGACGGCCGCTCCTCCGTGGCCGTGAACTCCGGCACGTCGGGCCTGCACCTGGGGCTCCTGGCCGCCGGCGTGAAGGCAGGCGACGAGGTCATCGTCCCCTCGTTCACCTTCGCCGCGACCGGCAACTCCGTGGCGCTGGCCGGGGCCACCCCGGTGTTTGCCGACATCGAACTGGACCACTACACCCTGGATGTGGACCACGTCGCCTCGCTGATCACGGACAAGACCAAGGGCATCATGCCGGTGCACCTGTACGGCCACCCGTTCGACGTCGAGGGCCTCGGCAAGCTCGCCGCAGAGCGCGGCATCGACCTGTACGAGGACGCCGCCCAGGCCCACGGTGCCAGCTTCAACGGCCAGAAGGTCGGAACGTTCGGCAAGTTCGCGATGTTCAGCCTGTACCCCACGAAGAACATGACCTCCGGTGAGGGCGGCATGGTCTCCACCCCCGACGCAGGTGTGGAGCGGAACCTGCGCCTGCTGCGGAACCAGGGCATGGAAAAGCAGTACGAAAACGAGCTCGTGGGCTTCAACGCCCGGATGACCGACCTGCACGCCTCCATCGGCCGGGTCCAGCTCAAGAAGGTCCTCGGCTGGACCGGGCAGCGCCAGCAGAACGCCGCCTTCCTGACCGCCAACCTCCAGGGCGTCGGCACGCCGAAGGTTGCCGAGGGCGCGTCCCACGTCTACCACCAGTACACGATCCGTGTGCCCGAGGACCGTGACGGGCTGGCCAAGGCACTCCGCGAGGAGTACAACATCGGCACCGGCGTGTACTACCCGGTTCCGAACCACCGCCTGCCCTCGTTCAACCGCACCGAGGACCTGCCGAACACGGAAACCGCCGCCAAGGAAGTCCTCTCCCTGCCGGTGCACCCGTCCCTGAGCCAGAACGACCTGGACCGCATCGTCACCGCCGTCAACAAGCTCGTCCAGGCAGGTGCCTGATGGCTAACCTGCGCGTCGGCCTCATTGGCCTGGGCATGATGGGCCGCCACCACGCCCGCGTGGTGCGGGAGCTCGACGGCGTCGACCTGGTCGCCGTTGCCGACTCCTACGGCGACCCGCACGGCGTCGCCGGCCAGCTGGACGTCCTGTCGTCCGTGGACGAGCTCATTGCCGCGGGGATCGACATGGCAGTGGTGGCCGTGCCCACCGGCTTGCACGAGGAAGTCGGCCTTGCCCTGGCCGACGCCGGCGTCCACACCCTCGTGGAGAAGCCGATCGCATCCAGCGCCGAGGCCGGTCAGCGCCTCGTCGACGCCTTCGAAGCCAAGGGCCTCGTCGGCGCCGTCGGCCACATCGAACGGTTCAACCCGGCACTGCAGTCGCTGCGCAAGCGGATCGAAGCTGGCGAGCTCGGCGATGTCTACCAGATCGCCACTCGCCGCCAGGGCCCCTTCCCGGCCCGGATCGCCGACGTCGGCGTGGTCAAGGACCTCGGCACGCACGACATCGACCTGACCGCATGGCTGGCCCAAAGCCGCTTCGAGTCGATCTTCGCCCGCACCACCACCCGCAGCGGCCGCCCGCACGAGGACATGGTCGCCGCGACAGGACAGCTCGGCAACGGCGTCATCACCAACCACCTGGTCAACTGGCTCTCGCCGATGAAGGAACGCCTCACCATCGTCACCGGTGAAAAGGGCGCCTTCGTGGCAGACACCATCACGGCCGACCTGACGTTCTTCGAGAACGGCACCGTCGCCACCGAATGGGAGTCCATGGCCGCGTTCCGGGGCGTCTCCGAAGGCAACGTCACCCGGCTCGCCATCGCCAAGCCGGAACCGCTGCGCACCGAACACGAAGCCTTCCGTGACGCCGTCCTCGGACTGCGCAGCGACGTCGTCACCATGCGCGAAGGCCTGGATACCCTCCGTGTGGCCGAAGCCGTGCTCGAGTCCGCCACCAACCGGCAGATCGTGAAGATTGCTGCTTCGTGAGTGAAAACCGACCTGTCAGGGTCACCGTGGCAACACGGCTCTTCACGCCGGAAGTGGGCGCGGCCTCATTCCGGCTGAGAGCCCTCGTGGACGGCCTGGCGGCCAAGGATGCCGACGTTAGTGTCGTCACCACCAGGCCGCCCAAGGGATCGCCGGCGTTCAAGCCCCGGTACAAGGTCTCCCGGTGGCCCGTGCTGCGGGACGCCGGGGGAAACGTTCGCGGCTACGTGCAGTACATGAGCTTTGACGTGCCCGCCTTCTTCCGGCTGCTGTTTTCGCCGGCAGACGTCGTCGTCTCCGAGCCGCCGCCCACCACCGGCGTGGTGGTGGCGCTGACATCGGCGCTGCGGCGCAGGCCATTCGTCTACTATGCCGCCGACATCTGGACCGAAGCGTTGTCCGCTACGGACGTTCCCGCCGTCGTCATCCGCGTCATGCGGGCCGCGGAGGGCTTTGCGCTGCGCAGGGCGGCCAAGGTCATCGCCATCTCGGACGCCGTGGCGCAGAAAGTCGAGCAGTTCGGCGTTCCGCGGAACCGCATCACCGTCGTCGGCAACGGTATTGACACCTCGGTGTTCGGGCCCGAGGGGGAGACTGCCGGGTCAGACGGACCGTACTTCGTGTACACCGGAACCATGTCCGAGTGGCAGGGCGCCGATATCTTCATCCGCGCTCTCCCCGCCGTGCTTGCCGAGCACCCCGGTGCCAGCATCCGCTTCTTCGGCCAGGGGGCCGACGAGCCCCACCTCAGAGAGCTCGCAGAGAAAACAGCGCCGGGCCGCGTGACGTTCGGCGGCGTCATACCGCCGGCCGACGCGGCCCGCTGGATCCGCGGAGCCGCCGCGGCCCTGGTCAGCATCAAACCGGGCCAGGGGTACGACTTTGCCAAGCCCACCAAGATCTATGCCGCCGCGGGCTGCGGGACGCCCGTGGTCTTCGCCGGAACAGGGGAGGGCGCGGCGCTCGTCTCCGGCAACGGACTCGGCGAAGCGGCCATCTACGACGTGGACAGCGTCGCCGCAGCCATGTGCCGTGTTGCCGCCGGCGAAAAAACCGGCGGCAACGCGGACGGCCGGGACGCGAGGGCAGGCTGGGTTTTGCAGCACGCGTCGCTGGCAACCTCAGGGCAGCATGCCGCCGCTGAAGTGCTTTCGACCGTGGCCAGGTCCGAACCTGCGGCCAGCGGGCAGATCCCAGGCGGAAACCGATGATCAGCGATTACGCAGTCACGGTCGTGATCCCTGTCCACCAGCTGAACCGGCCCATCGCCCGTGCGGCAGGCTCGGCGCTTGCGGCTGGGAACCCGGGTCAGGTGAAAGTCCTTGTGGTGTGCCACGGGATTGCGGCGGACGACGTCCGCAGACTGTTGTCGGAAATTCCGCTGGAGCACGTGGAACTTCTGGAATTCGCCGACGGTATTCCCTCGCCCGCCGGGCCCATGAATGCCGGGCTGAAAGCCGTTGCGACACGTTATGCCTCCCTCCTTGGCTCGGACGATTACCTGGAGGCGGGCGCTCTGTCGCAGTGGATTGCCCAGGCGGACGCCAGCGGCGCCGATGCCGTGCTCGCCCCGTTGCGAACGCAAGGCGGAACGCCGATCCGCTCTCCGCGGCTGCGCCTGTTGCGCCGCGGGCCGTTGCATCCCGTCCGCGACCGTATCGCCTACCGGACTGCGCCTCTTGGCCTCATGCGCATGGCGGCCATTGAGCGGCTCGGCATAGCGTTTATAGGCGGGCTGCGAACAGGGGAGGACATCGACTTCAGCCTCCGGCTGTGGTTCAGCGGGGGCAGGGTCGAAATGGGCCGGCCCGGCAGCGCCTACATAGTAGGGGAGGACGCCGTGGAGCGGGTGACCGGCCAAATGCTGCCCCTAACCGAAGAGTTCCGGGCGCTGATGGACGTGGTCAATGCCGGTTGGGTCCAGGAACTGCCCGGCCCGGCCAGGCACGCCATCGCTGTTAAGATCCTCCGCGTCCACGTCCTGTCGGCGATGTACCGGCGCGGCGGCAATTTCCCCTGGACCGCGGAGGACAGGGCGGCGCTAGCTGCGGCGGTGGATGCCATCAAGGCAGTGGCTCCGTCCGTTGAGCGGCCGCTCAGCGTCGCCGAGCTGGAGCTGCTGCGGCTCGCTGAAGCACCCCAGTCCAGCCTGGAGAGCTTTACGAACGGGTTGACAGCCTGGCCGTCGGGAGGCTACCGGACGCAGATCCTGACGCCACGGCTGTGGGACAACCTGCGGCGTGAAAGCAATTTCAGGTACTACGGCGCCGAAAAAATCACCTCAGTCCGTCGTTAGGTTCGGCCGGTCGGGCCAGCGCCCGATACCGGCCACGTAAAGCGGATCGGGTAGTCTAGACCCGGCAGACAGGGCTGCTGAACCCTGCCACCAAAAACACACAGGAGAGTTGTGAACGCTGATCTCGTCGTAGTCGGTTCGGGTTTTTTTGGCCTGACAATCGCGGAACGCGCCGCCACGGAGCTGGGGCTGAAGGTCGCCGTCCTGGACCGCCGCCACCACATCGGCGGCAACGCATACAGCGAAAATGAGGCCAAGACCGGCATCGAGGTCCACCGGTACGGTGCCCACCTCTTCCACACCTCCAACGAGCGGGTCTGGGAGTACGTCAACCGCTTCACGGCGTTCACGAGCTACCAGCACAAGGTGTACACCAGCCACAAGGGCGAGGTGTACTCCATGCCCATCAACCTGGGCACCATCAACCAGTTCTTCCGGTCCTCCATGGGCCCCGGCGAGGCACGCGCCCTCATCCAGGAGCAGGCCGGCGAACTCGCGGGCACCGATCCGCAGAACCTGAACGACAAGGGGATCCAGCTGATTGGCCGGCCCCTGTATGAGGCGTTCATCAAGTACTACACCGGCAAGCAGTGGCAGACCGACCCCAAGGATCTGCCCGCGGAAATCATTTCCCGGCTTCCGGTCCGCTACAACTACGACAACCGCTACTTCAACGACACGTATGAGGGGCTGCCGGTTGACGGTTACACCGCGTGGATCGAGCGGATGGCCGACCACCCGAACATCGAGGTCCACCTCAACACAGACTTCTTCGACGGCGGCGAATACGGCCGGGACGCCGTGCGCGGCCAGGTGCCGGTCATCTACACGGGCCCCGTCGACCGCTACTTCGACTACGCCGAAGGCGACCTGTCCTGGCGCACCATCGACCTGGAGGAAGAAGTCCTTCCGATTGAGGACTTCCAGGGCTGCTCGGTGATGAACTACCCGGACGAGGACGTCCCGTACACGCGGATCCACGAGTTCCGGCACTTCCACCCCGAGCGTGACTACACGAAGGATGCCACGGTCATCATGCGGGAGTTCTCCCGCTTTGCCGAAAAGGGCGACGAGCCTTACTACCCGGTGAACACCGCCGTCGACCGCGAGAAGCTCCTGGCCTACCGCGACCTCGCCCGCGGCGAGGAATCCGTGCTGTTCGGCGGCCGCCTGGGAACCTATAAATACCTCGACATGCACATGGCCATCGGATCGGCCCTGAGCATGTTCGACAACAAGATCAAGCCGCACTTCAGCGGCGGTGCGAAGCTGGAAAGCGGAGGAGTAGACGCATGAGCGTAGCGACGGAGTTCCGGCAGGGAACCGAACCGGGCACTGACAAGACCGTGTGGAAGACAGTCCACCGCGTTGTTTTCCCGGTCGACGGCGATACCGACACACTCCCGCTGTACGTCGACTTTGACGCCGCCCGCCGTGTGGTGGAGTCTCAGGACACCGGGAGCAAGCGCACCCCAGCCGCACCGCTGGTGTCCCACCGCAGTGAGATGCGTTCGGACTTCATCCTGGGCCGCCGCGAACTGTCTCTGCCCGCGCACCGCCGCGTTTCCTTCGGAACATACTTCAACGCGTTCCCCGCCAGCTACTGGCGTGCCCACACCGATGTGCAGCAGGTCCGCCTGAGCATCGAGGTGGACGCCGAGGCGACGGTCATCGTCTACAAGTCCAGCCCGCGCGGCAGCTCAAACCGGGTCCAGAGCCTGCACGTCACGGGCGGCACCACGGCCACCTGCGACCTCTCACTCACCACGTTCGCCGACGGCGGCTGGTACTGGTTCGACCTCGTCGCCCACGGCGCCGATGTGAAGCTGAAGCAGGCCGACTGGTCTGTTCCCCAGCCCGAGGGATTCACCCCCGGGTCGCTGTCCATCGCGGTCACCACGTTCAACCGGCCGGACTACTGTGTCAAGCACCTGCGGACCTTTGCCGAGTCCGAGGATCTGCTGGCGGTCATGGACCGGCTCATCGTTACGGACCAGGGCAACCAGAAGGTCCGCGACGAGCCTGGGTTCGACGAAGCCGCGGCTGTGCTCGGCGACAAGTTCAAGCTCGTTGAGCAGGGCAACCTCGGCGGATCCGGCGGCTTTGCCCGGGGCATGCACGAGGCAGTCGAGGGCGGCGAGAGCAAGTACGTCATGCTCCTTGACGACGACGTCGTCGTGGAAACCGAAGGCGTCCTCCGTGCAGTCAACTTCGCCGACTTCACCCGCAGCGCCACGATCGTCGGCGGCCACATGTTCAACCTCTTTGAACGTTCCGTGATCCACAACTTCGGCGAGGGCATCAACGAGTACCGGTTCCAGTACCAGCCCATTGGCGAGGCGCAGAGCGCCCATGACTTTGCCTCCAGCAACCTGCGCACCACCCCGTGGATGCACCGCCGGATCGACGTTGACTACAACGGCTGGTGGATGTGCCTGATCCCGACGTCGATCATCCGGGAGATCGGGCTGGCCCTGCCCGTCTTCATCAAGTGGGACGACGTCGAGTACGGTATCCGTGCCAAGGCACACGGCTACACGACGGTGAGCCTGCCCGGCGCCGCGGTCTGGCACATGCCCTGGACCGAGAAAGACGACACCATCGACTGGCAGGCCTATTTCCACCAGCGGAACCGGTGGGTGGCGGCAATGCTGTACTCGCAGTACGAAAAGGGCGGCCGTCTCCCGATTGAGAGCTTCCTCCAGGACGTCCGGCACCTGCTTTCGCTCCAGTACTCGGCCGTGGAATTGAGGAACCGGGCCCTCAAGGACCTGCTGGACGGGCCCTCGCACCTGCACCGGACCATCGGCGGCAAGCTCCCCGAGATCCGCAAGGTCCGTTCCGAGTTCCCGGATGCCCAGGTCAGCAAGGACATCACCCAGTTCCCCGCGGTCAAGCGGCTGCACCTGCCCAAGTTCGGCATGGTTCCCACGCGGCCCAAGAACTTCGCGCAGACCCTGTCCAGCGCGCTGTCCGGCGCAATCCGCCAGCTCCGCCCCGTGGACCCGGCCGCAGCAGAGCACCCCGAGGCCGTCGTACCGGCAGCGGATGCGCGCTGGTGGCGCCTTTCGCACCTGGATTCAGCACTGGTGTCGGCTTCCGACGGTACGGGCGCGTCCTGGTACCGCCGCGACAACGTCCGCTTCCGCAAGGAGCTGCTGCGCAGCCTTGCCCTGCACACCCGCGTCCTGGCCCGGTGGGACGAGCTCTCCGCGTCCTACAAGAAGGAACTGCCCAACTTCACGTCTCCGGATGCCTGGCGCAAGACCTTCGCGGCCAACTCCGGCTCCGAGGCTGAGCAGCAGAAGCCCGGTCAGTGACAAACGGACGCACCTCTCCTACCCAACAGGACTCCGGCCGGGCGCTGGTGGCGCCGGGTACCGGGAACGGGCTCGTTGACGTGTTCCGTTCCCGGTTCCTCCTGAAGCTCCTTGTCCGCAAGGAGCTCAGGATCCGGTACCGGGGCTCGGTCCTCGGCCTGCTGTGGACCTACGTCAAGCCCGGGGTCCAGTTCATTGCCTTCTACATTGCCCTGGGTGTTTTCCTGGGACTGGAGCAGAGCCCGAGCAACAGGGGAGGACTGCCCAACTACGCGGTCTACCTGTTTTCCGGGATCATCCTGGTGAACTTCTTCACCGAGTCCCTGAGCACGGCCACCCGGTCGATCGTCAACAACAGCGGGCTGATCAACAAAATCTACCTGCCGAGGGAACTGTTTCCGGTGTCCTCGGTGTGGGTCTCGGCGGTCCATTTCTTCCCGCAGCTGTTCGTCCTTGTGGTGGCCTGCCTGTTCAGCGGCTGGCGGCCAGGCTTGCTGGAGGCGGTCACCGCCGTCGCCGGCTTTGTCATGATTGCGCTGCTTGCCACCGGTCTGGGACTCTTCTTCGGCTCGGTCAACGTGTACTTCCGCGATTCAGAGAACCTCGTGGACCTGATTTTGCTGATCGCCACCTGGGTTGCCCCGGTCCTGTACTCCTGGCGGATGGTCCTGGACAAGGCGGGCGAAACCTGGTTCGCGGTTTACCAGCTGAACCCGATCACGATCGCGGTGGAGTGTTTCCACCATGCCTTCTGGCTGCCCACGACGTCAGGGGCAGAGGGAAGCCCGCCGAATCTGGTCTCTGTGTGGGTTCCCGTGGGGCTGCTGGTCTCGCTTGCCATCCTTTTCCTCGGCCAGTGGACTTTCCGGCGGCTCGAGGGCCGCTTCGCACAGGAGCTGTGAGTCTTGACCACCGCAATTGAAATCCGCAACATCAACAAGCAGTTCGTCCTGCGGCACACCCGGTCACTGAAGGAAGCCCTCGTGTGGCTCCTGCGGGGCCGCAAAGGTGACCTGTCGAAGAAGTTCCATGCGCTCCGGGACCTGTCCATCGACGTCGAGCATGGCGAAACGGTGGCCCTGCTGGGCCTGAACGGGTCCGGGAAGTCAACGCTGCTCAAGCACATCTCCGGCGTCATGCTCCCCGATTCCGGAACTGTGCGCACCGGCGGACGCGTTGCCGGCCTGATCGAAGTCGGCGCCGGGTTCCACCCTGACCTTTCGGGGCGGGACAACGTCTTCCTGAATGGCGCGATCCTCGGGATGACGGAGGCCCAGATCAAGGAAAAGTTCGACTCCATCGTCGAGTTTGCCGAGATCGGCGAGTTTATCGACACCGAGGTCAAGTTCTATTCCTCGGGAATGTACCTCCGGCTGGCGTTCTCGGTGGCGGTCCACACGGATCCCGACGTCTTCCTGGTCGATGAAATCCTCGCCGTGGGTGACGAACCGTTCCAGAAGAAGTGCCTCGCCAAGATCAAGGAACTCGCCGCGGCCGGCAAGACGCTGGTGGTGGTGAGCCACGACCTCGACCTGGTGGCCCATGTCTGCGAACGCGGAGTGCTGCTGGAACACGGGCGGGTCATCATGGACGGCCCGGTTGCCGACGTGATCGGCCGGCTCCGCGGCCACTAGCGTCCCGCAACGCGTGCACTGCCGTATGCTTCAACTGCTGCCGTAAAGCTTCACCGCAGCCACGGTCTTGCCGTCCGCGGCCCGACCTGTAATCACTCTTGGAGGAAATTTGTCCTGGCTGACTTCGCTGCCGGCCCTGCTGGCGGCCGTGGCAGTGGTGATCCTTCCCGGTGCCGCGCTTGCCTGGTCCCTGGGTTTCCGGCGCACCAGCCTGCTGGGACTGGCACCTTTGCTCTCCCTGTCCATTGCGGGGGTCGGCGCCGTGCTGGCGCCGTTCGTCCATGTGGAGTGGGGGATCGGCGTCGTGCTCGTGACCGCCGCCCTGGCGTCCGCGGCCGCGTGGGCCGTGACGCGGCGGCCGTGGCAGCGCCCGTCGCCGACGGCGGTGCGGCAGGCTGTGCAGCAGGGCGACGGCTGGCCGACCCTGGCCGCAGGTGCCGTCGGCGTTGCCGTCGGTGCCATGCTGATCGCCCGCCGGGTGATCCAGCTGGTGGGCGAGCCGGACAACATCTCCCAGCGCTATGACAACGTCTTTCACCTGAACGCCGTCCGCTTCATCCTGGACACAGGCAACGCATCCACCCTGAACCTCGGCAGTATGGCCGGCGGCACCGGGGGTCTGTCTTCCGTGTACCCCGCGGTGTGGCATTCGCTGGCCGCCCTCGTTTCACAGCTGACCGGTGCGTCTGTTCCGGTATCTGTCAACGTCATCAACCTCGTGGCCTCGGCGGTGATCTGGCCGGTTTCCGTGGTGTTCCTGACCCGCGTTGTCATCGGTCCCCGCCCGGTTGGCCTGATGGCGGCGGGAGTACTGTCGGCGGGCTTCCTGGCTTTCCCCTACCTGCTCCTGGTGTGGGGCCCCTTGTTCCCCAACCTGCTCTCCGTCAGCGCCCTGCCCGCCGGCGTCGCCGCGGTAATTTTCGTCTGCAGACTGTCTCCGACACTGCGTGAACCTCCGCTGCGGGCCTGGCTCGTCCTGCTGGTGGCAGTTCCCGGACTCGCCCTGTCCCACATGAGCGCTGTCAATGCGCTGCTTGCGTTCAGCATTCCGGTGGTCCTGGCCCGGCTCTTCCTCTATGTCAGGGAGATGATCCGTACCAAGGCAGCGGCGCGGAAATTTGGCCTGGTGGCCTTGGCCTCGGTGGCAAGTGCGGTTGCCGTTGTGGTCGCATGGCAGAAGCTCCGTCCGGCGCCATACAACGGCTGGACGCCGCACCAAACTGTGCCTGGCGCCATCGGCGAAGTGATTGCCAACGGCCCCATGAAGACGGACGCCACAATCCTCATCTCGGTGCTGGCCCTGATCGGCGTGGCCAGGATCGTCCGCCGGCGCACACAGCTCTGGCTGCTCGGTTGCTACCTGGTCGCAGGGTTCCTGTACGTTGTCGACGCCGGATTCGCGGCCGGCTGGGCCCGTGCGTTCTTCACGGGCACGTGGTACCAGGACACCTACCGGCTCGCGGCCTACCTTCCGATCTTTGCGGTGGTGCTGGCAGCCCTTGGCGTGCTGGCCACGGCAGACGCCATCAAGGCCGCCGCCGGTGTCCTGGCGCTGAAAGTGCCGCGGGCAGGGGTGCGTCTGAGCGGCGTTGCGGGCTTCGCGGTGATCCTGGCCGTCTGCCTCGGTCTTGGCTGGGCCACGCAGACCGGGCCGGTCCGGGGCTACGTCGCCTCCAGCCAGTACTTCTTCGAGCGGGATACGAAGGACTCAATTGTTTCCTCCGATGAGTATGCCCTGCTGGCCCGCCTCGGTTCGGAAGTTCCGGAGGATGCGGTCATCGCGGTGAACCCGTGGAACGGCGGGGCACTTGCCTACGCTTTTTCGGACCGCAAGGTACTGGAATTCCACATGGGCCAGCGGGAGACCAAGAGCATGCGGGTCGTGGCGGAGTCGCTCGCGAAGGCAGACACGTCACCCGCAGTTTGTGATGCTGTCCGGGAAACGAAGGTGTCCTATGCCCTGGACTTCGGCTCGCAGTATCTCCTCAACCACCCGGAGAGCAGGACGTATCCTGGCCTGCAGAACCTCGCGTCCTCGGGCGCCGTGAAGCTCGTGGACCAGCAGGGGAACGCCAAGCTGTTCAAAGTGGTGGCTTGCGGCTAGCAGCAGGCACCAAGAAAAAAGACCTCCGGAACAGGCACCCTGCAGGGTGCGCCTTCCGGAGGTCTTTTTCTTGAGGCTGGTTGTCAGCTTCCGAAGGCCTCAATCAGCGCTGCCACAGTGCGTTCGGCGGCGTGGCCGTCGCCGTAGGGGGTCGCATCCGTGGCCGCCGGGGCCGGACGCCGGACCGTGTCGGCCAGGACGCTCAGGTCCTTGCTCACCAGCACGTTCCAGCCCAGTTCCACGGTCTCCACCCATTCGGTTTCGGGGCGGATCGTCGTGCACGGGGTGCGGAGCAGGAAGGCTTCCTTCTGGAGTCCGCCGGAGTCGGTGATGACGCCGGCGCTGTTCCGGACAGCGTGGACCAGCTGCGGGTAGGCGAGAGGCGATGCAACGCGCACCGCCCCCTGCTCCAGCTCAATGCCGTGCTTGGCCGCAAGGTTGACGAGCCGGGGGTGGGCCAGGAGGAAGACCGGCTTTTCCAGGCTGGCCAGGGAGCCGACGATGGCGGCGAGGCGTTCCGGGGAGTCGGTGTTGTCCGGCCGGTGGATGGTGCAGACGTAGTATTGGCCCGGTACGGCATCGACCGGGAGCGGCTGGTCGCCGCCGTCGAGCATGTCGCGGACCTTGAAAAGGACGTCGGTCATGACGTCTCCCACCAGGACCGTCCGCTCCGCGAGGCC
Source organism: Arthrobacter globiformis (assembly GCF_046536215.2). Classification (GTDB taxonomy): domain Bacteria; phylum Actinomycetota; class Actinomycetes; order Actinomycetales; family Micrococcaceae; genus Arthrobacter; species Arthrobacter globiformis_E. The sequence continues at coordinate 4,826,205 of NZ_CM143421.1, forward strand.
CTCGGTGGCGAGGTGCTTGACGGCCACCTCGGTGGGGGCCAGCAGGAGGTCGGCGCTGTGGTCGGTCAGGACGCGGTTGTGCTCTTCGGGCATCCGGCGGTTGAAGGACCGCAGGCCTGCCTCGAGGTGCGCGACGGGGATGTGCATCTTGATGGCGGCGATGGCGGCGGCAAGGGTCGAGTTGGTGTCGCCGTAAACGAGGACGCAGTCAGGGGCAGACTGTTCCAGGATTTCCTCGAGCCCGTGCAGCATGGCGCCGGTCTGGGCTCCGTGCTTGCCCGAGCCCACACCCAGGTTGAAGTCCGGTGCGGGGATGCCGAGGTCGCGGAAGAACACATCGCTCATGAGCTCGTCATAGTGCTGGCCCGTGTGGGCGATCAGGTGTTCTGCCTGGCCCTCCATGGCGGCCGCGATCGGCGCAAGTTTCACAAACTGGGGACGTGCGCCAACGACGCTGAGAATTCGCATGGGTTCCAGTTTAGTTGCAGGCAGCGCAGATTTCCGCCCGGGGGAGGCCTGCGCACCGTCAGGACCGGGAAAAGACGCCGGCCCGGGCGCGCAGCCGTTCTGTCAGGTAGTGCCGGAGCACCGAGTCCCGGGACAGGATCGCCGCCGGGTTCGCGGGGACGAGGTCGCCCAGGCGGCCCGCGTTCCGGTGGCGTTCGACGGCGGTGCGCAGCGACCGAACGTCGGCCGCCGCCGCGGCTGCCCGGGCCAGTTCCGTATCCCGGCGGCTCACTTCCGGCAGGCTGCCTCCGGCAAAGGCATACAGCCGGGAGGAAATATCGGCCCAGTACGCACGCTCCGCCTCGTTCCACAGGGCATCGTCGGGGACGCCGGAGGCGCCGGCACGGCGCAGCAGCGCGCCGATGCCGTGGACGCGCAGGACCTTCAGTGCAACGGCCCGCCGCTCAGAGCGGGAGGCTGGCCGCAGCCATTCGGACGCGAGCAGCCGTTCCAGCCATTTGAATTCGTCCGCCAGGTTACTGAGCGAGCTCGTGACGCGGCCGGCACCCGAATCGTCGGTCTGGTGATAGGCGGGGGCGCCGTAGGGGTAGCAGACGGGGCCGGAGCGGAACCAGAGCTTCAGGGTCGCCTCGATGTCCTCTCCGGTCCGCAGCCCCTCCGCATAGCGGAATCCGACGTTGGTGAGGGCGGAGCGGCGGAGCAGCCCGTACGGCACGCTCCGGTAGGCGAGGCCGTCTTTGAGGGGATCCAGGATGGCCGGCTTCGAGGGCCGGATGCGGGGCGCCGACAGGATGGTTCCCTCCGGGGTGCGCAGCGGAGCGATGACTGCCGAAGCGCCGGCCGGCTGGGCGGCCTTCCACCACGCGGCCAGGGACCCTGGTTCCAGATGGTCATCCGAGTCGAGGAAGCTCAGGAATGTTGCCGTGCTGGCGTCGAGCGCACGGTTGCGGGGTCCAGCCGGGGACGGGACGCCGTCGTCGCACGTCAGCCAGGTGACGCCGTCGAACTCAGAACCGGCGCCGGAACCCGCGGTGACCCCGGCGGCTGCGGCGCCGAGATTGTGCAGCACCACTGTCACCCGGAGCTCAACACCCAGCCCGGACAGTTCGGCGCGCTGTGCCAGGGCTGAACTGACGGCGCGTTTGAAGGGTCGCTCTACATCATGGACGGGAACGACCACTTCGATGCTCTGGCTCATGGGGGTGCGTGCTCCTCGGCAAGGTTTCATTGGACCCGCGATAACCTTACTGGGTGGACAACAAAACACAGGACTCCGTGCTGCTCGACGTGGTGATTGCCGTGCACACTCCGGACCGGCCGGTGGGGCGCGCTGTTGCTTCCCTGCTGGAGGGCGGCCTGGCTGCGGAGGCCGGTGCGCCGCGGCGCCTGCGGATCAACGTGGTATGCCACAACACGGACGTGGAACCGATCCGGGACCGTGTGGCACCCGAGCACCGGGAGCTGGTTCGTTTCCTGCACTACGTGGACGGCATCAAAAGCCCGGCAGGTCCCTTCAACCACGGCATTGCCGAAGCCACCGGCACCTGGGTGGCCATCATGGGCAGCGACGATTCGATCGAACCCGGCGCCCTGGCGCAGTGGGTTGAGGCTGCCGAACGGGACGGTTCCGACGTCCTGATCGCCCCGATGGCGCACGCCGGGGGTGGCCCGATCCGCACCCCGGTGGTGCGGCGTACCCGGCGCGGCCACCTGGACCCGGTGGCCGACCGTCTCACCTACCGGACCGCGCCGCTGGGGCTGATGCGGCTCTCACTCGTCCGGCAGCTAGGCCTCACGTTTCCGCCGCGCTACGCCACGGGGGAGGACCAGTCCTTTTCCGCGAAGCTGTGGTTCTCCGGCGCGAAAATCCGCTACGGCCGTGGCCTGCCCCGTTACCTGGTGCATGCCGATGCAGCCGTCCGCGTGACCCACACGCCGCGGCCGGTCACGGAGGACCTGGCCTTCGCCACCGACCTCGTGCTGTCCGACTGGTTTACGGAGCTTCCGCAGCGCGCAAAGGAAGCGATCGTCACCAAGATCATCCGCGTGCATGTCTTTGGGCATGTCCTGCTGCGCGCGGAAGCCGGGACCTGGGACAAGGAAGACGCGCGGGAGATGGCCCGGGAGCTCCGGAAGCTGCTGTTCGGGGCGCCGCAGGCTGCCCGTCCGCTTTCGCTCGCCGACAGAAAACTGCTCGACGCCGTTGCACGCGAGGAACCGGACGTGGAAGTGATGAAGTCGCTGGCCCAGGCGCGGCGCCGCTTCGTCAGCCCGCAGACGTGGGTGCCCCGCGACGTCAGCAGGGTGCTGCATCCGGAAGCACCCTTCCGGTTCATGAGCGCCTCGGCCCTCGTGTAGGGCCTGCCCGCCTAAATTTCCAGACACGCCAAAGGAACACATGAAGATCCTGGTAGTTGCCACGTGGTACCCGCATGACGAAAACCCCGCCGAGGCGCCCTTCAACGCCGAACACGTGGAGGCGGTCCGCGGCCGGGGCCACGATGTGCGGGTGGTCCATGTGCGGCTCGGAACCGCGCTCGGCATGCCGGGGAAGGCGTCGGGCCTGTGGGAGGGAACACCCGTGCGGCGCATCGCTGCCGACCCCAAACGCCCTTTCACGCTCGTGCAGGCGGCACGGACGCTGGCGCGGGAAATGGCCTGGGCCGACGCCGTCCACACCATGGCGTTCTCCTCCATTCTGGTCACCATGCTGCCGTGGGCTGCCCGGACCCTTGCCGGCCGGGGGCCGGCGTGGGTCCACACGGAACACTGGAACGGCGTGGTCAACCCGGCGAGTGTTTCGCCCCTGTGGGAAAAGCTGGCCGGAATCCGGGCCGTTCTGCGGCTGCCCCATGTGGTCACCGGCGTGACCGGACAGCTGGCCACGGAGATGCAGCGCTTTTCCCGGCCCGGCGCCGCAATGGTGGTGCCGTGCGTGGTCAAGGGGCGGGGCGCCGTCGTCCCTGCATCATTCGGGAATCCGCTCCGGCTGGCCGCCGTCGGGGGACTAGTGGCCAGGAAGCGCCCGCTGGAAGCGGTGGACACCATCGCCTGGCTCAGGGATCACGGCACCGCGGCCCACCTGACCTGGGTGGGGGACGGGCCGTTGCGGGCAGCGGTTGAGTCCCGCGTTGCGGAGCTCGGCCTGGGAGACCACGTCACCCTGGCCGGTTCGGTCCGGCCTGCCGAGGTGGCCCGGCATCTGTCGGCGGCGGACCTCTTCTTCCTTCCGACGGCGCAGGAGAACTTCTTCACGTCCGCGGCCGAGGCCCTGGCTGCCGGCCGTGCCGTGGTGGCCACGAGGGTCGGGGGCTTCAGCGACTACGCGGATGCCCGCAACAGCAGGCTGGTGGAGGACGTGACGCCGGAATCGCTGGGACGTGCAGTGCTGGATGCCAGGGATGCGTTCAAGGACGTGCCCGCGGAGGACATCGCGCGCCCCATCCGGGAGAGGTTCTCGCCGGAGGCGGTGGGTGAGCTGTTCGACGGGGCATATACAGCGGCACTGGCCCGTGCCTGAAAAGCCGGTACCGAAAACTACGCGATAGGGAAATTCTTGAGGTCCGAACCCAGGGTTCTTCAGTTCAACGACTGTGCCTTCGTGGCCCGCAATATGGTGCGGGCAGCGGCGAGGGCCGGCATCGAGTGGGCTTACATGCCGCCGGAGCAGGTCCGGCCCATGACCGCCGCTCCAAAGAACCCGCTCCTTGCCCGGGCGCGGTTCGTTCCCTTCGTGGCGCGCCGGGCTCTCCGGCTCCGCGCGGCCGACGTCGTGCATGTCCACTACGGAACGAGCGCACGGCTTCTCCGTGAACGCGGCATGCCGCAGCGGCCGTACGCGCTCACCCTGCACGGGACGGATATCCGCAAGCAGTGGAAGGATCCGCAGTTTCACGGCGAGATCCAGCAGGCGATCGACGGGGCCGCCCACGTTTTCTTCGCCAATAACGACACCGCGGAGAACGCCCTCCGTGCCCGCCCCGATGCCGAGTTCCTTCCTGCCCTCGTGGACGCCGCCGCGCTGCCCTCGTGGCACCCCGGCGGGCGGCCGTCGATACTTTTCGTCTCGCGGTGGGATGACGACAAGGGCGTGGAGCGGCAGCTGGAGCTGGCGCGGAAGCTTAGCGCCGCCGTCGGAAACCGGGCAGAAATCCTCGGCCTGAACTGGGGGCCCGGTGCCGACGCGGCGCGCCAGAACGGGGTGACCCTGCTGGAACGGATGCCTCAGGATGACTTCCACCGGATCATGGCACAGGCACATCTAACCATTGGCCAGGCCACCAACAACTTCGCCACCAGCGAGTTCGAGGCCCTCTGCATGGGTGTCCCGCTTGCCGCCCTGGGCTCCCGGCTTCCGCGGCCCGACGACGGGACCACACCGCCCGTGCTCGAGGGAACCGATGAGGACGTGGTGGAGCAGGTCGTGGCGGCTCTCGATGACCCCGTCGCTGTCACCACACGGCTGGGCGGACGCGGCTGGGCGCTGCCCCGCTACGACGCGGCGGCCTTTGTGCCGCGGCTGACAACGCTGTATGCCAGGATCGCGGCCGGCCGCGCTTAACGGCCGGAGCGACCGCTAGCTGCCGGCCGCGGTCGCTCCGGCGGGGGAGTGCAGCCCGGCGAGGGCCGCCTGCTGGGCAAAGTCCGGGTTGGCCTGGACAACCTCGTCGAAGGTGCCCTGGGTGAGGATGGTGCCTTCCTTCATGAAGCACACCTGATCGTTGTTGCGGATGGTCGACAGCCGGTGCGCCACAGAGATGACGGTGATTTCGCCGTGCAGTTCACTGATGGCCTGGGCTACTGCTGCCTCCGTGGCGGTGTCGAGTGCGCTCGTCGCCTCGTCCAGCACCAGAACGAGCGGGTCCATGTACAGGGCGCGGGCTATTCCGAGGCGCTGGCGCTGGCCGCCCGACAGGGCAAGACCGCGTTCGCCCACCCGGCCGTTGATGCCGTCCTTGCGGGACTCGATGGTTTCCAGGAGTTGGGCGCGCTGCAATGCGGTGCGGACGCGGTCCTCGTCGATGTCGCTGCCCCATGTCAGGGCGACGTTTTGGGCCACGGTGCCGTCAAAAATGGCGACTTCCTGCGGCACATAGCCAACCCGCTTGCGCCAGTCGGCCAGTACATCCTCGAGCGGGACGCCGTCCAGCGTCATGGTTCCTGCCGAAGGAGTCAGGAGGCCCAGGAAGATATCGATCAGGGTCGACTTGCCGGCGCCAGACTGTCCCACCACACCGATGGACGACCCCATGGGCAGCTGCAGATTGATGTTCTGGACGGCCGGCTGTCCGGCACCGGGGTAGGTGAATTGCACGTCCTTAAGCTCGAGCAGCTTCGGTTCATGCCGGATGGGAGTTTTGCCCAGCTTTTCCGCGTGCTTGCGGAACTCGGCGGCGTCCTTGATGTCCCGCATCACCGTCTCGGTGTAGGGGAGAGTGGACTGCACAACCGTCAGCTGGGACTGCATGGCGGTAAGCGCGGGAACCATCTTGAAGCCCGCCAGGCCGAAGATCGCCACGGACGACATGGCAGCTTCGATGCCTCCGATGAGGTAGCCGACGGTACCGATGAGAAGGAAGCCGCCGATGAGGGCCATGTCAATGACGAACTTCGGCACCGCGCCCATGAACCGGATATTCGAGCGGGACCGTGCGGCGATTTCACGGCTGTCCATCACGATGCCGCCCACCTCGTCCGCCTTGTCCCGGAGGGTGATTTCCTTCAGTGCAGCCAGCATCTCGGATACCAGGGTGGACATCCGCATGGCGGCGTCACGGTTTACCTTGCCGGCCTCGTAGGACTTCTTGGAGAGCCACAGGTAAAGGAAGGCTGCGATGGCGCCGAGGTAGACAAGTGTCGCCAGAGCCGTCTGCCACGACGCGCCGATCAGGACCACCAGCACCGAAACAAAGGTCAGTGCCATTGCAGGCAGCGTGACCGCCGGAAGGAGGACGCCCGATACCGTGTTGGCAATACCGACGTCGATCATTCGGACCAGCTCAGCGGTGGAACGCTTCATCCGTTCGGTCCAGGGAGCTCGGATGTAACTCTGGAACAGCACCGTGCCGATCTCGAGTTCGTAATCGGCGAATTTCCTGGTTGAGATCCATTGCAGCCAGATGTTCAGCACCGACTTCAGGATCATCACCATGGCGGACCCGACGAGCAAAAGCAGCCCGAACTCCTGGCTCATGGATCCGATCAGGGGCAGGCTCATCTCTCCGCCCTTGAGGATCTGGTTCAGCACGAGGGCGAAAACGCCGAGGGCGGCTGCGTCGAGAAGCGCCAGAACCGCTGAGAGGACGCCGAAGAGCAGGAGGAATCTCCGTGCATTCATCGGCAGAAGCGGCAGCAGTTCGCGCATGGTGCGGCGCAGTTGTCTCAAGAAGTTACTCCAGAACGGAAGGGGAAGGTCCTTCCCCATACTACCGCCGGGCCCCGCTCCGGCTGTGATGGCAGGGGACGTGGCTAATGCGGGGATCCGGCGGAGCAGACGCGTGAAATCGCCCCTGCCGGGTGTCAATGAGAGGATAAAGGCATGAGCGACCAAATCCGGGTGACCCAACTGTTCGACTGCGCTGACGTTGGCAAGACCATCGTGAAAGCGGGCGTCAGCCACGGGAAGCCTTGGAAAATCATCCAGGGACCGTGGACGAGGGGCGGCACTAAAGCGGCGTACTACCGGTTCCGGCTTGAGCAGGCAGCAGCTTACCCCCGTACGCAGCTTTGGCATGTGAATATGGGCGGCAGGGCCAAGTGGGCGCGCGGAATGTTCTCCCGTCCCTACGCCCTCACCCTGCACGGAACGGACATCCGCGAGAACTACTGGCAGGACCAGCACCACGCTGTGATGAAGAGCGACATCGACGGCGCCGGACACGTTTGGTACATGACTCCCGACGTCCGGGAGAAGGCGGAAAGCGTCAGGCCCGATGCCGAGTATTTCCCGATTCCGGTGGAACCGGACGAACTGCCGGCCTGGAGCCCGGCGTCCCGGCCGCGGGTGTTCTTTCCGTCACGCTGGGACGCGTCTAAGGGCGGTGACGCCTTACTCAAGACAGCGGCGGACGTGGTCGCCGCCGTCGGGCAAAAGGACGTCGATATTGTCGGGCTGGATTGGGGAGACCGGGCCGCCGAGGCCGCAGGCCTGGGTGTCACCCTGCTGCCCAAGATGCCAAAGGACAAGTTTCTGCTGGAGATGGCAAGCGCCCACGTGGCGGTGGGCCAGGTCGCGGGAATCCTCGCCACGAGCGAGCTGGAGGCATTGGGAATCGGTGTCCCCGTCGTCGTCGCCGATCCAGTGCCGGGTTATCCGGACGATCTGGCGACTGTTTCGGTAGCGCGGGCCGATGTCGGCCAAGCGGTGCTGGAATCGCTTCAGGATCCGCGCTCGCTCTCCAATCGACTCGATGGGCCGTCCTACGTTCGAAGGAACCACAGCGCTGAAGTCATGCTGCCCAGACTGGAAGCAGGCTACGCCAAGGCGCTGGAGAACGCCCGATGACCAAGCCCCACCTTCTTTACGTCGCTTTTGCCTTTCCGCCCAGCACGGCTTCCTCGGTCTACCGCTGCGCTGCTGTTGCCAATGCCTTTGCCGAGGACGGATGGGATGTCACGGTCCTCACGGTCGACCCGCAGGTTTGGTCGCAGATTTCCGGAGTCGACGAGAAGCTGGCGGAGTCGGTTCACCCCGCTATTCGCATTGTCGCCGTGGACGACGGCGGCGCCGAAGAACCAGCCAAGGGGGACCTCCGCCGCTACTCGCGGTTCAGGATCGAGGCTCCCTACCTGTGGAAGGATGCGCTGCGCCGCCGCAGCCGGCGGAACTTCCCGGAGGACTTCCACGGAGCGTGGCTGAAGCCTGCCAGCGAGGCTGCCCGGGGCATTCACGCTGAAAAACCTGTGGACCTGGTCATGGCTTCGGCCAGCCCGTACGTCGCATTTGGCGTTGCCCGTGCGCTTGAGGGTGTCCCCTACGTCATGGACTACCGCGACGCGTGGGCTTTCAACACCATATCCGGGGCGGAGGACTTTACCCCGGACAGCCCCGTGGGGAAGCGCGAGGCCGAGTACCTTCACGATGCCGCGCAGGTCTGGTTCGTCAACGACCAGATCCGGGATGAGTACGCACGCCGCTATCCGGAGTCCGCCCACCTGATGCGGGTGGTGGCCAACGGGTTCGATCCCCAGCCAGGCCATGCCAGGCCGGCTGTGCGGCCAGCGGAACGTCCGCGCTTCGGCTACCTTGGCACCCTGCAGTATGTAAACATGCCGCTGCAGGAATTCCTGGACGGCTGGAGCGCCGCCTTCGGTCCGGACAGCCCGGAGGCGGAGGCCGTGTTCCGCGGGAAGCTGAGCGCTTCCGGAGCGGCAGGCGCTGAGATTCTCGAGATCTTTGGGGCCGGCCGCCAGAACGGCCTCCGCTACGACGGGCCGATCTCCAAACGCGACGTCGCCGCGTTCTACGGAAGCATGGACGCCCTGATTCTCCTGCTGTCCAGCGGTAAATACGTGACCGGCGGCAAGACCACCGAGTACCTGGCCACCGGACTGCCGATCGTTTCCGTGCACGACATGGAGAACGCAGCCACGGATCTGCTCCGGGATTACCCACTGTGGTTCCCGGCGAAGGAGCTTACCCCTGAGGGGATCGCCAATGCGCTGCGTGACTGCGCCGAGGCTTTGCAGGAGCCGGACGAAAAGCGCTGGGCCGCTGCCTGGGCCTACGGCCAGCAATTCCTTCGCAGTACGATCCTGGAGCCGGTCATCGCCGACCTGCGGGGAATCGCTGGGCACGGCGCGGCCAATCCGCAGCCGGCCACAGAAGAAAGGAGCCAGGCGTGACTTCCGCCAAGGCGCTGCACGTGAGTATCGTCGTCGGCCGTAGCAGCCACCCGCAAGCCGTCATCGATGATCTGTGGAACCGTGCCGTCGGCGCGGTGGGCCAGCAGGCCGGCCGGATAACGGGGACGGCGGTCTACGCCCATGACGGTGGCTCGGCTGTCACGGCGGGGGACGACCGCCTGACGGTGGTGCCGCTGGCCAAGCCCCGCGGCGGCAGGCTCGGCTCGCTGGTGTCGTCCGCCGCGGGCAAGCCGGGTCCCGTCGGTGTGGCCGGACGGCTTCTTCGGGACAATTTCGAATCCCGGGGCCTCGCACGGACCCTCGCCGGCCGTGTGGACCTTCAGGAAAAGTTCCGGAGTTCGGACGTCGTTGTCGCGGCTGACCTCACCGCAGACCGCTCCGTCTGGCAGTTGCGCAACAACACAGGTGCCGGGCTGGTACACGGTCCCGTCGCCATGCTGCATGCGCTTCGGGAGACACTGCAGAAGTGATCGTCCACCAGGCCCGCCGATGAGTCCATGGCATGTCGCCTGTGGAATACTTGACGGGTGAGTCGAACCTGGATAGTCATACCCATGTACAACGAAGCGTCCGTCGTCGGTACCGTCATCGAGGGGCTGCGGAAGGAATTTCCGCACGTTGTTTGTGTTGATGACGGCAGCACCGACGGCTCGCAGGACGTCGCCCGCCAGGCCGGCGCAGTAGTTGTCCAACACCCTGTAAACCTGGGCCAGGGTGCGGCACTGCAGACCGGAATCGAGTATTCGCTGCAGGACCCGCACCTGGACTGCATCGTTACTTTCGACGCCGACGGCCAGCATCGCGTGGTTGACGCGCTGGCCATGGCAGACCGAATCCGATCGGGGGAGGCCGACGTCGTCCTCGGGTCCCGGTTCCTCGATGACCGCACCAAGCTCTCGCCCCTGAAGCGGCTGGTATTGCGGACGGCCGCCATGCAGTCCCGAATGTCCACAGGCATGGCCCTGACCGACGCCCACAACGGCCTTCGCGCATTCAGCCCGAACGTCGCCCGGAACGTCCATCTGCAGCAGAACCGGATGGCGCACGCCTCCGAACTTATCCATCAGCTTGCCGAGATGAATCCGCGCTGGGTGGAGCACCCGGTGGAGATCATTTACACGGACTACTCAAAATCCAAAGGCCAGTCGTTGCTGAACTCGGTCAATATCGTCGCCGACCTCTTCTTTAGGTGAAATTGTGCAGATCATTGTCCAGGTAGCCCTCGTCATTGCCGTCATTATCGTGTCGCTGGCACTGATGCGCGGCGGCTCCAATGCCAGGCACCTTGCCATCCGCCGGATCATGCTGGTTCTTTTCGCCTGCGTGGCGGCGCTCTCCATCTTCTTCCCGGAGCTGCTGACCCGAGTGGCCCGGCTGCTGGGCATTGGCCGCGGAACCGACCTGGTGCTCTACGGCCTCATTGTTAGCTTCATGGTCTTCATGGCAACCACCTACCAGCGCTTTCGGCACATGGAATCCACCCTCACCAAGCTCTCCCGGAGGATTGCCTTGGATGAGACGCCACCGCCGCCCGGTGCTAACGGGCCCCTTGAGCGCAAGGATGCGGAGCCGGACCGGCGCCTGACCCCACCGGCGCACGGAGGGCAGTAGTGCCGGTTCTGTCCGGCACAGCCCGCGCCGCCGTCCAGATGCCGGAGACCGGGCCCACGCGCGAGTATGGCCTGGACATTCTCCGCGTCGTGAGCATTTGCGGCGTGGTCGGGATCCACGTCTTCGGTTACATGCTGGGCCGGGCGCCGCGCGAGAGCCGGCCATGGTGGATCGCCGCAGTGCTGGACGTGAGCTGGATCTGGGTCGTTCCCGTCTTTGTGATGATTTCCGGGGCGCTCATCCTCGGCTCCAGGATGGTTGCAGAACAGCCGGGCCTGTTCTATCGGCGCAGGGCAGTGCGGCTTATTCCGGCGCTTATCGCCTGGAACCTTGTCTACCTCATCGGAGTTCGCGTCTGGATGCGGGGCGAGGACCTGACCCCGCACCGGAGCCTTCAGTTGCTGGTTGATGGCTCGGTGTTCACGCAGCTCTATTTCCTCTGGCTCATTGCCGGGCTGTATGCGGTGGCTCCGGTGCTCGCAGGATTTCTCCGGGCAGGAAACGAGACCCGGGCTGCGAAGATGGCTGCCGCTTTCGTCGCCGTCTCGCTGCTGTTTTACATGCTTCCCGGGGTGCTTGGCCTATTCGGTGTGGCGAGTCCAATCCGCCTCAACTTCCTGACGCACTGGATGCCGTATGTGGGCTACTTCCTCGCGGGGTACGCGTTACGGAATGTCCGGCTCACCGGGCTGAAGCTCACAGTGACCGCCCTCGCAACTGCCGCGATCATCGCCGGAACGGTCTGGCACTACGGCAACAAGGGGGAAATTCGCCTTCTGGATGCCGTTGTTTCGGTCTCCTACCTTGGAATTGGGGTGGCCCTGGCGGCGCTGGGAGTCTTTGTCGTGACGCTGTCGCTGGCCTCGAACCTGAGGCTAAAGCGGACGGCGAAGCCCCTGACGGACCTGTCGAACGCGACCTTTGGGGTCTTCCTCGTGCACCTGGTCATCTTTGAAGCCATCCGGCTGCAGTTTCCCGCGGTGGCTGCCGGGACATCGATCAAGGCCATGGTGCTCGCCTACGCCGCCACGCTGGTGGGAAGCTTCGCTGTTTCAACCGTCGCCCGCCGCGTCCCCGTGCTGCGGAGCATTTTCTAGGCCAACCTGGTGCGTCTTTCGCTCCCTGCCGGAGCGGACGCATGGCCGCACGCCATTTTCGGCAACGGCTGTCTGGGATAATGAACCATATGACTGAGCTGCCCTCGCTGTTGATCCTGACCTTTTCGCCCATTCGCTCGGATCCCAGGGTCCTCAAGCAGGTTGAGCTTTTTAAAGGGAAGTACCGCGTTTCCACGTGCGGCTACGGTGACGCCCCGGACGGTGTGGACAGCCATTTCGCACTGCCCGCCGACTCCCGCGGCTGGCCTTCCGACAAGCTGGGCCTCGTCACACGGCGCTATCCGCGCGTCTACAACGGGCTGACCGCTGTCTCGGCAGCGCGCGGTATCCTTCCGCGCGGCGAGTTCGACGTTATTCTGGCCAACGACCTGAACACCCTTCCGCTGGCACTGGAGCTTCAGCCACGGCTGGGCGTCCACGCCGACCTGCATGAGTTCGCGCCCCGTGAAAAAGAGGATGACCTCAAGTGGCGGCTGTTCGTGGCACCTTTCATGCGCTGGCTGTGCAGGCGCTACCTTCCGTTGGCGGAATCGGTGACCACGGTGTCCCAGGGAATCGCTGACGAATACACCAAGGACTATGGTGTGGCCGCAGGAGTTGTCACCAACGCCGCGCCGTACTCAGAGCGCAGCGTCCGCCCCGTGGGGACGCCCGTCCGACTCATCCACAGCGCCGCCGGCCAGCGGTACCGCAAGCTCGAAAACTTCATTGAAGCCATGCGGGACGCCCCGGCTTGGCTCACGCTGGACATGATCGTCATGCCCAACGAACCGGACTATGTGTCCGAGTTGAAGGAGAAGGCAGCCTCGGTGCCTGCCATCCGGTTCCGCGATCCCGTGCCGTACAGCCAGCTGGTCTCTACGCTTAGTGAGTACGACGTCTCCCTGGTGTTCCTGCCGCCCACGAACTTCAACCTCAAGAACGCGTTGCCGAACAAGTTCTTCGAAGCAGTGCAGGCCCGGATAGGACTCATTGTGGGCCCGTCTCCGGCGATGGTCGCACTTGTCGAACAGCACGGACTCGGCGCCGTGACACCTGACTTCTCTGCAGCGTCGCTGCGGGAAACCCTGCACGGCCTGACCGCGGAAAAGATTGAGGCATGGAAGGCGGCGGCGGACGCCGCCGCCCGACCGCTCTCGGCCGAGTCCCAGGTGCTGGCGTGGCGGCAGGCCGTGGACAGCATCGTGAGAGCGCAGGCTGCGCGGGCCTAAAAGCAGCATGGCCCGCCCTGTGCGGCTAACACGTGCGTAAACAAAGGAGGCGGCTTCCCCGGAGATTTTCCAGGGAGGCCGCCTTTCTTTGGTGAGTGCCGTTATCCGGCGGCGGACGAGGATGAGACGGTGGATGCCGTTCCCAGAGATCCTGCGTTGAGGGCCGCGCCCCACCGGCTCCCGGCCAGGACGGGATAGTAGCGCAGCTGCCCGCTGGTCTGGAGCGCCATCACGCCGTTGCTGGCCGAGCCGGCAAATCCCTGGGTGGCGTAGAACTGCCGGAACGACTGCCATCCGGTTCCGACGGTCTTCCTGGCCTCCCCGATGAATCCGCCCGCGCCCGTGGAGCGATAGAGCTTCATGGCGCCGGCGGAATTGACGGCCAGCAGGTCCTGCTTGCCGTCCGAATCGAAGTCGATCATGGCCAGCTTGAGGCCAGACCACCCGGTGCCGATGCGCACTGGCGCGGCAAGAGTTCCTCCGCTCGGGTTAGCCCAGTAATACAGTGCCCCGTCGGCACCGTACCCGACCAGCCCCGGGTACCTGGACCCGGAAACCCATTTGCCGGCCACGAGCCTGGTTTGAGCAAAGCCCGACGCCGCTACCGTGACCGCGGAACCGAAGCCGCCGGATGCTGAACCGGGGAACAGGGTCAGCGCTCCGCTGGACTTTTGCGCGAGAACGTCGGTCACGCCGTCGCCGTTCCAGTCCACGAGGTTGAGCGACTTCATGCCTGACCAGCCAACACCTATCTGGTAGGCGCTCCCAAAGGACGAATTGCGGGCCGGACGGTTCCAGAGTCCGCCCGCGCCATCAACTGTCAGCACGTCTGCTCTGCTGGTGATCGCCAGTTCGGGGACGAGAAGCCCGCTTCCCGCAATGAGGAGACCGTTCCATCCGGATGGCAGTACCGATTTGGCGCCCAGGGTACCGCCGGCCAGCGGATAGTAGCCCAATTCACCTGTCCGGTCGCGGGCCAGCACGCCGTTCGAGCCGGCCGAAGCAAAACCCTTGACCGGACTGATGCTGTTTTTCGTGTTCCAGCCCGTTGCCAGGAGCTTGCGGGCCTCGGCGATCAGGCTGCCTGTTCCGCTGGAGCGGTACAGCGACATCCGGCCAAGGTAATCAACACCGACGACGTCTTGGTTGCCGTCGCCGTCAGCATCCGTCATGAAGACGTCCGTTCGGGCGAAACCCGAACCTATGGCGGTGGCAGGACCCAGGGTGCTTCCCGAGGGATTCGAACGGAACTGGAGGGCACCGTCCGCAGTGCGGATGACGACTCCCGGATACTTGGCGGCCTTGAGCCACGGCCCAAACGTGACGTCTGCTCCGCTTAGCCCGGATGCCAGAACAGTCTTTGCGGCAAATCCTCCGGCGGCCAGCCCGGCCTGTATGGCCAGCTGCCCCGTTGTGCTGAGCGTTGCCAGGTCCTGGATGCCGTCGGCATTCCAGTCAACGACATAAATGGAGGTGAGGCCGGTAAAGCCGCTGCCGATCTGACTGGCAGTCCCGAGCGTTCCGGCCCCCGATGTGCGCCGGTAGAGGTTGCCTGCGGGATCCACGGTGACGACGTCGGAGGCCGCGGTGATCGACGGGTTCGCCGGGGCGGGGGCAGGGGGAGCCGGGCCCGGAGCCGGAGCCGCATTGATGGTTTCGCCGCCGGCAATCAGATAGTTCGCCCAGCCGGTACCGATGCTGGTGACCGGGCCCCATGTGGAGGTGCCGGGCACCGGGTAGTAGTAGAGCTGGCCGGCCGAGTTCCGGGCCATCAGGCCGTTGGTGCCGGCCCCTTTGAAGTTCGTGGTCACAGTGACGCTCGTCATCTGATTCCAGCCGCTGCCGATGGTCTTGCGGGGCTCGGCCATGAATACGCCGCTGCCGTTCGTGCGGTAGAGCAGCATCGCGCCGGCGGGGTTCTGGGCCAGGATGTCCTGGTTGCCGTCGCCGTCGAAGTCGATCATGGTCAGGTTAAGGCCGCCCCAGCCCTGGGCGATGGCGGTTCCTCCGCTGACTCCGCCACCGGAGGTGTTGTTCCACAACCGGAGGACGCCGGAATCATCACGGCTGATCATCTGCGGATAGTAGCTGCTGTTGAACCAGTAGCCGATGGTCAGTTGGTAGTTGCCCCAACCGGAAGCGGCGAGTACGGGTCCGGTGGCAAACCCGCCGGTGGCGATCCCCAAGTAGACGTTGACCCTTCCCGTTTTCCATTGGGCGACCAGGTCAAGGACACCGTCGGCGTTCCAGTCGATGGCATTGATGGACCGCAGCCCGGTCCATCCGGCGCCGATCTGCTTCCGGGGACGGAAGGTCCCGCTTCCCGTTGCCGGATAGTCCCACAGGACGCCGGCGGAGTCCGCCGCCACCACGTCGCCTAGTGAGGTGATGGACGGAGTGGGGATGGTGCCGTCAGCCGTGGAGGCGAATTTCTGGAGGCTGGCAAAATCCCCGTTCCAGGCGTTGGAGTCGCCGGCGAACGGCCCGGTGGAACTGTACTGCCAGACACTGTAAGTGCCCCACCCATTGGGCATCGACCCCACGTACCGGGAGTAGGAGGCCAGATGGAGGGGCTGGTTGCTGAACGCGCCGGAATTGCCGGTGCACTGGGTCCACCAGTCCGTGGTGGTGTAGATCATGGGGAGCCGGCCGGTTCTGGCCAGGACCCGGTTGGAGAAGGCTGCGATCCAGTTGACCATGGTCCCCTGGCTCATGTTGTAGCAGGTGTTGCCCAGTTCGGCGTAGGGGTTGTACTCGATGTCCAGGAGCGGCGGCATGGTCTTCCCGTCCCCGGTCCAGCCGCCCCCGTTATTGACGAAAAAGTCGGCCTGGGCGGCTGCAGTGGAGACGCCGGGAAGGGCGAAATGATAAGCGCCGCGAATCATGCCTGAGGCCAGTGCGCCTCCGTACTGGGTGCCGAAGTAGCCGTTCGTGTACGTCGTTCCTTCCGTAGCTTTGACGTACGCGAAGCGTGCACCCATGCTGTATTGCGCCGGCCAGTTGACGGTGGCCTGATGGCTGCTGACGTCCAGCCCCTGCACGCCTGGCGCCATCCAGGCGTTGGCGGCCTCGGTGGAGATCGAGTTGAGGGACGATGCCGTGGACTTCTGCGCGAATGTCGCGGCCCGACGCTTCAGGCCCTGTCCCATATAGGCGCCGTCCTTGCCGATTTCCGCCCGAAGAGCAGCCATGTCGACCTGTGCCGGCGCGGGCTGCGGTGCGGTCTGGTTCGTCGGGGCCTGGCTCGGTGCGCTCTCCTGCGCGCTTGACGGAGCCGGTGAGGGCGAGGGGGAGGCCGGCGTCGGGGATGTGGCCGGGTCCGCCGGGGACGGAGCTGCCTGCGCGGGAAGCCCGCCGCCGAGGCAGAGCATTATGGACAGGAGTGTTGCCCCGCCCACCAGTCCAAGCCGCTTCACCTTTACGGTGAGAGCCGCGGAGATTTTGTTATCAGGGGAACACTGCATCTAATACTCCGTAGCCTTCAATATCCGGGCAGAGAGCCGGCTCGTGGCTGACGTCTTCGCCGTCTTGAGTCCCATCACGCCGGCGGCGGTGTAGGCGGCCCATCCTAGCACTGAAGATGCTGATGTTACCAATGGTGCTTATGTGATGCCTGTTACGGACGCAGTGGCGGACCCCTTGCGTCTGTCAAGCGCGGGGTCTGACGCCGTCTTAGTTAACGGCGCACCCGGGACCCCGCATAAAATGAGGGCCATGAAGGTTTTGGTTACCGGCGGCGCCGGCTACATCGGATCACACACGGCTCTTTGCCTGCTCGAGGACGGGCACGACGTCGTCGTGCTGGACAACCTCATGAACTCCAACATTGAGGCGGTCCGCCGGGTCGAGGAACTGGCCGGCAAGAAGGTGGAGTTCCGCGAGGCAGACCTGCTCGACGCCGAGGCTGTCGACCAGGTCTTCGCCGAGGGCGGGTTCGACGCCGTCATCCACTTCGCGGGCCTGAAGGCCGTTGGCGAATCCGTCGCGAAACCGCTCTGGTACTACAAGAACAACGTGGTGGGCACGCTCAACCTTCTCGAGGGCATGGAGAAGGCCGGTGTGCGGCGCCTGGTCTTCAGTTCGTCGGCCACCGTCTACGGCGCCTCAGAGCACGTTCCCCTGATCGAAAAGTCGCCGCTGGATGCAACCAACCCGTACGGCAGGACAAAGGAACAGATCGAGGACATCCTGTCCGACCTGAGTGACGCTGACCCGCGGTGGAGCATCGCCCTGCTGCGCTACTTCAATCCCGTCGGTGCGCACGAATCGGGGCGCATCGGCGAAGACCCCCGCGGTATCCCCAACAACCTGCTGCCCTTCGTGGCGCAGGTCGCGGTGGGGCGCCGTGAGAAGGTGATGGTGTTCGGCAACGACTACCCCACTCCGGACGGGACAGGGATCCGTGACTACATCCATGTCATGGACCTCGCCGCGGGGCACCTGGCAGCGCTGAACTACCTGCAGACGAAGACCGGGGCCTTCCGGTGGAACCTTGGGACCGGCCGCGGTTCGTCCGTCCTGGAGGTCATCGAGGCCTTCGGTGCTGCTGCAGGGCATCCGGTTCCTTACGAGTTTGCACCCCGCCGGCCGGGGGACGCGGCCGTGAGTTACGCGGACGCCTCGGCAGCCTTGGCGGATCTGGGATGGTCGGCGCACCGCGACCTGGCGCAGATGTGTGCTGACCACTGGCGCTGGCAGAGTGCGAACCCCTACGGTTACGCCGGCGAAGCAGCTGAACCGGTGGCCGCTTCCGGCACCGCGTAGTCCGTGGAGCCCGTTTCCGCATACGCCTCGAAGTACGGAGCTCCTGGCAAGCCCACCCCATCGGGCGGGACTGCATATGGCAAGCGGCCCATTCCCGGCCGTTCCGGCGCCGTGGATTTTCTTCGCGTTCTCGGGATTACGGCAGTGGTTGCGGGCCATGTGACTGCCTGGGCCGGTCCACTGACGCGGGAGACGCTCTACCCGTGGCACGTCCCGTTGTTCTTTTTTCTCTCCGGCTACTTCTGGTCAGAAAACAGAACCCTAACGTCTGAGGTCAGGAGTCGCGCAAAATCACTTCTGTTGCCGTACCTGTTCTGGCTCATCGTTATCGCTGCCTGGTCAATCGCCCAGCTGGATGTGATTGGGCCTTCCACCTTCAGCAGACTCCTGCTGGGTGGATCGCGGCTTACCGGACCGTTCGCCGCGTTCTGGTTCGTCACTGCACTGTTTGTGGCTGCAGTCCTCCTTCGCGCCGTCCAGCGGTTCCCGTTGTGGATGCAGTGGGCGGCCGGGCTCGTTGCCCTGGCCGTGACGTACGCCCACAGCAACCTGGTTGCGAAGATTCCGCTGGCTGCCGGCGTGGCCTGCGCCTGCCTCGTGTTCGTGCTGGCGGGACGGGCGTTCAAGAAACTGCGAAGCAGAGTAAAGCGGCCCTTGCTCACGGGATGTCTCCTGCTCCTGGGCTCCGCCTGCGCGATCGTGGCGGATTGGTCGTCGTACCTCGACCTGAAGAATGCCAAGCTTGGGGTGCCCGGGGTGACAGTCGTTGTCGCCGTGGCCATTTGCGCCGGAATGGTGCTCGTTGCCGAGACGCTTGTTCCCCTGGCCGGCCCGCGATTCGCTGCCGGTGTAACCATGCTGGCCAGATGCGGCCTGCTGGTTGTCCTGACGCATGCACTGGTGCTGGTCATCCTGATGCAGTGGGGTGCGGCGCCCTGGCTCGTGTTCGCCGGGTCACTCGTCGTGCCATGGCTGGCCGCCGCGCTGGTTCTTCGGACGCCCCTGTCGCCCTTATTGCTGGGCACTCCCCGGGCTGGGAAGCCACGTTCGGTGCGAACGGATCCGCTGTCCACCCGGACGTAGGGTTATCCACAAACCGGATTTTGTGTCTTGGCTCACGCCGTGGCTTCCCTTAGCTTTAACCCAGATGCACTGCTTCCGCTGGGGGCGGCAGTCGTTCGGGGGAATTCATGGATGCAGTACGCATTGTCGAGGATGAAGTCCGGGAGCTGATCCGTCGGCGTGGTCTCGATCCGTTGCACCAGACTGCCGAGGTCAGGCGGCTCGTGGAAGCGGCAGTTACCGACCATGACGAGCGCGCCCTCATGGGTCCGCTGCCGCCGCTCGGGCCGCTGGAGTCAGCACGGCGGTTTGTCTTTGATGCCGTGGCCGGGTTCGGAGCCCTCCAGCCTTTACTGGATGATCCGGGGATCGAGGAAATCTGGATCAACGCGCCGACGGAAATCTACGTCGCGCGGAACGGTGAATCCGAACTCACCTCACTGAGCCTTACGGATCAGCAGGTCCGGGACCTGGTCGAGCGCATGCTGAAAAGCTCCGGCAGGCGGCTGGACATCTCATCTCCCTTCGTGGATGCGGCCCTGCCGGACGGGTCCCGCCTGCACGTGGTCATCCCGGATGTCACCAGGCGGCACTGGGCCGTCAACATCCGCAAGTTCGTTGTGAAGGCAACCCGGCTGGACCACCTCGTGGAACTCGGCACCCTGACTCCGCAGTCCGGGCGCTTCCTGGGTGCCGCCGTCGCAAGCGGGCTCAACATCCTGGTTTCAGGCGCCACGCAGGCGGGAAAGACCACGCTGCTGAATTGCCTGGCAGCCAGCATAGGCAGCCGGGAGCGCGTCGTAACGGTCGAGGAGATCTTCGAACTGCAGTTTCCGCTGCGCGACGTTGTCGGCCTGCAGTGCCGGCAGCCCAACCTGGAGGGCGAAGGGGAGATCCCGCTCCGCCGGCTGGTTAAGGAGGCTCTCCGGATGCGGCCTGACCGTCTGGTAGTGGGCGAGGTCAGGGAAGCCGAGAGCCTCGACATGCTGATCGCCCTTAATAGCGGCCTGCCGGGAATGTGCACCGTGCACGCAAATTCAGCGCACGATGCCGTGACCAAGATGTGTACACTGCCGCTGCTCGCCGGGGACAACATTTCCAGCGCCTTCGTGGTTCCCACCGTGGCCTCGTGCATCGACTTGGTGGTGCACTGCAGCCGCCTCGCGAACGGGCGCAGGCAGGTGACCGAAATTCTCTCCCTGGGCAGACGGGTCGAGAACGGAATCATCGAGTCCTCCATGATCTTTTCGATGATCGGCGGCCTGCTGGAGCCGACGGCCAACACCATGCCGGCGGAGGAAAAATTCGCGAGGGCCGGCTATGAGGTCGCGGCGCTTTTGGACCCGCGCTGATGGCTGCTCTGCTGGGGGTTCTGACGGGTGCGGGTCTGTTCCTCATCTGGTGGTCTGCCTGGGACCAGCCCGCCCGCCCCAAACGAGGGCCGCGGACGAGCCGACTCCATGACCTGCTGCTGTCCGCCGGCATTGAAAAGGTCACCGCCGCCGGTCTCATCGGCAGCTGCCTGGGCCTTGGCGCTTTTGCGACACTGGCCTTCTTCGCCGTGAGCAGGTCCTGGCCGATTTCGATTTGCTTCGGCCTGTTCGGTGGCTGGCTTCCCGTGGCGGTGGTGAAATGGCGGGCCAAGCGGCGTGCCGCCGTCCTGCGCCGGGTGTGGCCCGACGTCGTCGATCACCTGCGGTCGGCCATCCGGGCCGGGCTGTCGCTGCCGGAGGCACTGATCCAGCTCGGCGACAAGGGACCCGAGGAGTTGCGGCACGTGTTCCGCGACTTTGGCTCGGATTACCGTTCCGGCGGCCAGTTCGATGCGGCCCTCAACAGGCTCAAGGAACGGCTGGCGGACCCCGTAGCCGACCGCATCATTGAGGCACTCAGGCTCACCCGGGAGGTGGGCGGCTCCGATCTCGGCAAGCTGCTCGGGACCCTCGCCGAGTTCCTGCGCGAAAGCGCCCGGACCCGGAGCGAACTTGAGGCGCGTCAGTCGTGGACGGTCAACGCTGCGCGGCTCGCCGTCGCAGCCCCGTGGATTGTCATGCTGCTGCTGGTGAGCCGTCCGGAGGCCGTGACCGCCTATAACACCCCCATGGGGGCGGCCGTGCTGCTGGGAGGCCTGGTGGTGTCGCTGGTGTGTTACTCGGTCATGCTGAAGATCGGAGCCCTCCCGGAGGAAGAGAGGGTGTTGCGATGACCACCGTGCCAGCAGCCGCGATCGTTTGCGGCACAGTCCTCGGCGCCGGTCTCTGGCTCCTCCTGGTCAGGCTCCCGTTCATGCGCTCGGTCAGTTTCGTGGAACGCATCGAACCGCAGCTGAGGTCCCAAAACCTCGAATCGAGGCTTCTGCGGGCGGAGGAACGCGTCCTCACTCCGTTTGGTCCCCTCGAACGCATAGTCCGTCCGCTGATCAGGGAGGCCACTGCCAAACTGGTCCGGTTCAACCTCGGCTCCACAGCACTCAGCCGCAGGCTCGCCCAGGCGCGAATCGACAAGTCTCCTCTGGACTTCAGGGCCCAGCAGCTCTTCTGGGCACTATGCGCGTTCACCGCCGCTGTCAGCGTTATCGTGCTGGCAGCCCTGGCTGGGAGGTTCAGTCCCGTCCTTGCCGTGGCGGTTTCAGTCGGCAGCGGCATCGGCGGCTTCCTCTTCCGGGACTACTGGCTGGGCGTGCAGATCCGGCGGCGGGAAGACCGGATGCTGGCGGAATTCCCGAGCCTGGCCGAAATGATTGCGCTCGCGGTGGGCGCCGGGGAAAGCGCCACCGGTGCCCTCGACCGTGTATGCAGGACAGCCCAGGGTGAGCTTTCCAAGGAATTCAGCCGGGTCCTGGCAGAAACCCGGGCGGGAAAGCCCCTGGTGGAGGCGCTGCAGGAGTTTTCCGCCCGCACGGATCTGGGGCCGCTCATCCGCTTTGTCGACGGCATCATCGTGGCGGTGGAACGCGGAACGCCGCTGGCCGAAGTCCTGAGGGCCCAGGCCCAGGACGTCCGCGATACGGCCAAGCGCGAGCTGATGGAGTCTGCCGGCAAGAAGGAAATCGCAATGATGGTGCCGCTTGTCTTCGGCGTGCTGCCGCTGACAGTGGTGTTCGCCGTGTTCCCCGGGATAGCGGCACTGAGCCTGAATTTTTGACGCCGCTGCCAGGCGTCACAGGCAGGCCGCCACAGGAAGCAAACACGGCCAAACAAACAAGCACAGCACAGCAAACAACTCGGAGAAAAGGAAAGCACATGACATTCATGACCAGGCACGGACTTGCACTTGTCGCCGCAATGGCGGCGCTGATCGGCCACTCGTTGGCACCGGTCCCGCGCCCCCGGAAAAACGCGACATCCGCGGACCATCCCGAGCGGGGGGATGTGCCCGGCTGGGTCATGATCACGCTCATGTCGGCAGTCCTTGTTGCCGCGCTTCTGGCCCTGGCCGGTCCTGCCCTGGAGGCCATGTTCAACCAGGCAATGGACACGGTCGGAAAGTAGCCCGTGGACCGGACCGGCGCGGACACCTCCGGGCGCGAGCGCGGTGCTGCTGTGGTCGACTTCGTGCTCGTGGGCGCCCTGCTGACCATGTTTTTTGTGTCCATCATCCAGCTCGCGCTCATCCTGCACGTCCGGAACACGCTCATCGATGCCGCCGCGTCCGGCGCCCGGTACGGGACCCTGGCCGACCGCAGTGCCGACGACGCCAGGCGCCGCACCGGCGAACTGATCGGCACGGCGCTCAACGCCGACTTTGCCCGTGACATCGCAACGCGCGAAGTCACGTTCCAGGGGCTGCGCACACTGGAAGTGACCGTCAGGGCGCCCTTGCCGGTCATTGGTCTGATCGGTCCGCGCGAAGGGCTGGAGGTCACCGGACATGCGGCGATCACCGGCTGACAGCAGATGGCGGCGCCTCACCAGCAACGTCGCGGGCAGGCTCCGCGAGGCGCTGTGCCTCGGCGTCGGGGTGAGCCGCGGCCCTGAGGCAGGGAGCGGCGACGGGCAGCGGGGGAGCGCGGTCGTGGAGTTCACGTTCCTTGGGCTGCTCCTCATGGTCCCGGTGGTCTACTTCATCATCACCGTTGGCCAGATCCAGGGCGGCTCCTTCGCCGTGGTGGGAGCCGCGGACCAGGCGGCCAAGGTCTTCGTAACCCAGCCCGATGCATCGTCGGGCCGGGCGGCAGCAGAGCAGGCCACCATGGTTGCCCTTGCCGATTATGGCCATCCCGCCGGGAACGCCAGCGTCGAAATCAGCTGCGACTCCGGCAGTGACTGCATGGCGGCGGGCTCCGCGGTCACCGTCACCGTACGGCTCACCGTGCCACTGCCTTTCGTGCCCTTCGGGGAAGCGCTTCGGCTGAACGCCAGTCACCTGAGCGCTTCGGCCACCCAGATTGTGGGCAGGTTCCGTTGACGCCTCGTCCTGCCAACCGCGCCGCCGCCGGACCAGAGCGAACGGGCCATGACGAGGACGGGCAGATGACAGTCCTCATCATCGGATTCGTCATGCTGGCCCTCCTGGTCAGCACCGTGGTCATGGCCGCCTCCAGCCTGTACATCGAGCACAAGAAACTCCTGTCGCTCGCCGACGGCGCCTCCGTGGCCGCCGCCGACTCCTACACGCTGGGCCAGGTCGAAACGGCCGGCGGCACTCCATCAGCGCTGCTGAATGGTGACCGGGTCCGGAACGTCGCCGCCGACTATCTCAGCCGCAGCGGCGCCTTCGGCAGGGTCGACGGTCTGGCCGTGGCCGCCGGAACGGGAACGCCCGACGGTTCCACCGCCGTCGTGGTTCTCAGTGCCACCGTGCACCCGCCGGTGGTCAACTTCCTCATCCCGGACGGCCTCACCATCGCAGCCTCGTCCACCGCACGCTCGCGGCTGACCCGGTAACCCGGACAGCGGGTCCGCCGAGGGCAAAACCGCCGCCCCGGCCACCGGGCCGCCCACAGTCCGGCCGATCAGGGCGGATAGCGTACGCTTAAACAACCATGGCTCAAATTGATTTTGCTGCAGAAATCCGCGCGCTGCGCGGCACCTATACCTCCATCGAAAAGGTCACCGATGTCGAGGCGCTCAAGGAAGAGATCGCAGAACTGAGCGAGCGTGCCGGCGAGCCGGACCTCTGGGACGACCCTGCCGCCGCGCAGGTCATCACCTCGCGGCTGTCGCACCGCCAGTCCGAGCTGGAGCGCCTGAACACCCTGGCTGCCCGCATCGATGACCTCGAGGTGCTGGTGGAACTCGGCCAGGACGAGGACGACGCCGATTCCATGGGGGAGGCGGAGGCCGAGCTGGAGTCCATCCGCAAGTCGCTGAAGGACCTCGAAGTCGTCACCCTGCTCTCCGGCGAGTACGACGAACGCGAGGCCGTGGTCACCATCCGCTCCGGCGCCGGCGGCGTCGATGCCGCGGACTTCGCCGAGATGCTGCTGCGCATGTACCTGCGGTGGGCGGAGCGCCACGGCTACCCCACCACCGTCATGGACACCTCCTACGCGGAGGAAGCGGGCCTGAAATCCGCCACCTTCGAGGTCAATGCGCCGTACGCCTTCGGCACGCTCAGCGTCGAGGCCGGAACACACCGGCTGGTCAGGATCAGCCCGTTCGACAACCAGGGGCGCCGGCAGACGTCCTTCGCCGCCGTGGAAGTCATTCCGCTCATCGAGCAGACGGACTCCATCGACATCCCGGACAACGAAATCCGTGTGGACGTTTTCCGCTCGTCCGGTCCCGGCGGCCAGTCGGTCAACACCACGGACTCCGCCGTCCGCCTGACGCACATCCCCACCGGCACAGTGGTGTCCATGCAGAACGAGAAGTCGCAGCTGCAGAACCGCGCCGCCGCGATGCGGGTGCTCCAGTCGAGGCTCCTGCTGCTCAAGAAGGAGCAGGAGGACGCGGAGAAGAAGGCCCTGGCCGGCGACGTCAAGGCGTCCTGGGGCGACCAGATGCGCTCCTACGTCCTGAACCCTTACCAGATGGTAAAGGACCTGCGGACCGAGCACGAGGTGGGAAACACCACCGCCGTGCTGGACGGCGCCATCGACGACTTCATCGAAGCCGGCATCCGCTGGCGCACTGACAACCGCAACGCCGAACGCTAGCCGCCCGGGGCAACGGACCCAATCCCGCGACACGCCCCTCTGACTCCCGCCTGAGCATGGCAGCCCGTGCGTATAGTCGAGAGGCCGGAGCTCTACTTCCCCCTAGCGAAAGCCCCCGCACCGGTTGCAGACCATGCCCTTAAAGCCGTGTCCTGCAGGGTTTTAGGGTCATGATCCGTTTCGAAAATGTCACCAAGGTCTACGACCAGAAAGCCAGGCCCGCCCTGGATTCTGTCAGCCTTGAAATTGACCGTGGTGAATTCGCCTTCCTCGTTGGCGCCTCGGGATCCGGCAAATCCACATTCCTGCGCCTGGTCCTCAAGGAAGACCGCGCCACATCGGGCATGGTCTACGTCGCCGGCCAGAACGTCGCCAACATCTCCAGCTGGCGGGTGCCCCGCCTGCGCCGCGGAATCGGCGTGGTGTTCCAGGACTTCCGCCTGCTGCCGCAGAAGAACGTCTTCGCCAACGTCGCCTTCGCCATGCAGGTCATCGGCAAGAGCCGCAGCGTCATCCGCGACACCGTCCCGGAGGTGCTCAAAACCGTGGGCCTGGAGGGCAAAGAGAAGCGCATGCCCCACGAGCTCTCGGGCGGTGAGCAGCAGCGCGTCGCCATTGCCCGCGCCGTGGTCAACCGCCCCGGCATCCTGCTGGCCGACGAGCCCACCGGCAACCTGGACCCCACCACGTCCATGGGCATCATGGGCGTTTTGGACAAGATCAACCAGAATGGCACCACCGTGGTCATGGCCACGCACGACGACGACATCGTCAACGAGATGCGCAAACGTGTCGTGGAGCTCAAGAACGGCAAGGTCATCCGCGACGAAGCCCGGGCCCTCTACACGTCGATGATGCCCGTGGTCGGCCAGTCCCGACGGCTCAGGGACGCCAGCGGACGCGAAGACGCGGCGGTACGCGACCAGACCGACGCCAGCGACCAGGCAGCCCGTGACCAGGCAGGGGAGGGCGGGCTGTGAGGCTCCAGTTCATCCTCGGCGAGATCGGCGGCGGCCTGCGGCGCAACCTGTCGATGGTGGTTTCCGTCATCCTGGTGACGTTCGTGTCCCTGACCTTCGTGGGTGCCGCTGGGATGCTCCAGCTGCAGATCAACCAGATGAAGGGCTACTGGTACGACAAGGTCCAGGTGGCCATCTTCCTGTGCGGTGAAGGGTCGACGGCGGCCGGCTGCGCCTCGGGACCGGTGACGGCCGAGCAGCAGGACAACGTGCGGACCTTGCTGGAATCGCCGGCGGTGGCCCAGTACATCAACGACTTCCAGTTCGAGTCCAAGGACGACGCCTACAAGCATTTCAAGGAGCAGTTCTCGAACTCTCCCATCGTCGATTCGGTGACGCCGGACCAGCTTCCCGCCTCATTCCGGATCAACATGAAGGACCCGGAGAAGTACCAGATCATCAGCGAGACCTTTTCCTCGCAGCCGGGCGTGGAAACTGTCATCGACCAGCGGCAGGTCCTGGAGCGGCTTTTCTCCGTCATGAACGCGGCGTCCCTCGTCGCTGTGATCATTGCAGGCGTGATGACGGTGTGCGCCATCCTGCTCATCGCCACCACCATCCGGCTCTCGGCGTTCAGCCGGCGGCGGGAAACCGGCATCATGCGGCTCGTGGGCGCGTCCAAGACCGTGATCCAGCTGCCCTTCATCCTCGAGGGCGTGATCGCAGCCGTCATTGGCGCCGCCCTCGCGTCCGGAACGCTGTGGGCCGTGGCCCACTTCTTCCTGGGGGAATACCTGTCCAAGCAGTACCCGGACACCGCATTCATCTCGCCGGCACAGACCCTGCTCCTTGCCCCGGCCCTCGTTGGGCTGGGTGTTGTTCTGGCAGGCACTTCATCTCTGCTTACGCTCCGCCGATACTTGAGGGTGTAGGCCATGCTCACCGAAGGAATGCCCATGATGAGTTCCGGCAGGCCCATGCGAAACAGCCCGGGCGGGCGCCAGCGCAGGATTCTCAGTGCCGCAGTGGCGCTGGTGCTGGCCGCGAGCCTGGGGGCGTCAGCTCCTGCCGCTTACGCAGACGACCTTGAGGACCAGCAGGCAGCCCTGAAGGCCGAAGCCGCCCGGGTCCAGCAGTCGCTCGAATTCGTCGATGCAAAAATTTCCAAAGCAGTCGGGGACCTCGTGATCTACCGGGGACAGCTTCCGGCCGCGCAGCAGGCGCTGCTCGAGGCCCAGGGCCGCGTGGCGAGTGCTGTAAAGGAAGTGGAAGCCCTCGCGGCCAGGGTGGATCTCGCACAGCAGAACAAGGCCAAAATCACCCAGCAGCTGGATGCGGACAAGCAGAAGATCGCCAGCACGAAGAAGCTGATCGGCCAGATCGCCACCCAGGCCTATAAGTCCGGCGGCGTTCCCTCGGATCTCACCCTCTTCTTCGGCTCTAACAACACCGGCAGCCTCACCGACACGATGGACATGGCGGACCAGGCGCTGCGCAGCCAGAACTCCGCGATGGATAAGCTCACGCAGCAGAACGCCACCAACGTGAACTCGCAGGCCCGGCTGCAGGCGGTTGAAGCCGAGATCAAGGACCTCAAGGCCAAGGCCGACGCGGCGCTTGCCAAAGAGAAAGCAGCCCGCGACGAAGCCGCCGCCAAGAAGGCCAAGGTGGACAAGCTCATCGCCGACACCACGCGACTGAACAATGAACTCGAGGCGGCCAGGCCCGGAATCCAGAAGAAGCTGGCTGGCGTCAAGGCGCGCCAGGACGCCGTCGCGGCCGAAATCAAAGAGCGTGACCGGAAGCTGCGCGAGGCGTGGCTGGCCGAGCAGCGGCGGATCGCCGCCGCTGCCGCCGCGGCGGCGAAGGCCAAGGGGGAGCAGCCCCCGCCTTACGTGCCGCCCGTGGCGGGACCGCCGTCGGCCTTTGGCCTCCGCCACCCGTTCCCCGACAGCGTTCCCATCACCTCCGGTTTTGGATGGCGTGCGACGCCGCCCGGCACCATCGACTTCTACGGCACCGGCGGCTACATGCACACGGGCATTGACTTCGGTGCCGCCTGCGGCACACCGGTGTACGCGGCCGCAGCCGGCACGGTGTTCTCCGCGGGCTGGGCGGACGACGGCGGCGGCAACAACGTGAAGATCTCCCACGGCGTGGTGCAGGGCAACTCGCTGACCACGATCTACTACCACAACACCAGCGTGGTGGTCTCGGTGGGGCAGCAGGTCAGCCAGGGCCAGCTCATCGCCTACTCGGGCACCACCGGCAACTCCACCGGCTGCCACTCGCACTTTGAGACCTGGCTGAACGGTGAAGCGGTTGACCCGATGCGCCTGCTCTGACAAGGGGGTGCCGGTCGCCTGACGACGCGGGTCCGCCGGCGCACCTGCCGTAGAATAGTAAGACTTTGTTCCGCTGCCGCCGGAACAGCCAGTACCGAGAACTGAGGAGTTGAACCGTGCCCAAAGAAAGTGGCCGTAAAGTCGTGGCCACCAACCGGAAGGCCCGGCACGACTACCACGTCCTGGACACCTACGAGGCGGGCATCGCGCTTATGGGGACGGAGGTGAAGTCCCTCCGCGAAGGCCATGCGTCCATGGTCGACGGGTTCTGCACATTCTACAACGACGAGCTCTGGATGGAAGGCATCAACATCCCCGAGTACAACCAGGGGAGCTGGACCAACCACTCGGCGCGGCGGCGGCGGAAGCTCCTCCTGCACCGCGAGGAGCTCATCAAGATTTCGCACAAGATCCGCGAATCGGGCTTCACCATTGTTCCGCTGCAGCTCTACTTCCTGGACGGCCGGGCCAAAGTGGAAATCGGCGTGGCCCGCGGTAAGAAGGAATACGACAAGCGCCAGACCCTTCGCGAGCAGCAGGACAAGCGCGAGGCCCAGCGCGCCATGCGGGAACGCAACCGCCGCTAGGACCGAAAGGCCGACGCGCGGTACGGCGGCTGGAATGATTCGGCGCGCCAATGCGTTATTATTGGTAGTCCGGCAGGGAACTGGTCCAGAAACCTACGCCTTGCCGGTTGGTAACAAAATACGGGGATGATCGGTTTCGACGATGTTAGTCGCGACAGGTGAAGCGGGCCGAGGATGCAGAATTATCTCGTAAACGCTGTCTGCAAACCAATAAGTGCCGAATCTAAGCGCACTGACTTCGAACTCGCTGCCTAAGCAGTAGTTCAGTCCGTCAGCCCGGGGATGCTATCGCTCCGGATCCTGGCGTCATTTAGATAGCCACTGCTGTTTGCTCCCGTCATCGGAGTAAACGGGACTCTTAGATGACTGGGCCCGGATCAGCCGCCTGTTTGCAGGACGGCTGGGGCCGAGAAAATCCGACGCAAACTGCGCCCGGAGAAGCCCTGACAACACGACATCGGACGGGGGTTCAATTCCCCCCATCTCCACATCCCGTCATTTTGACGACGAACGCCCGGACTTCGGTCCGGGCGTTCCTTGTTTAAGCCCGCCCCGTCGTTTAAGCCCGCCCCGTCGCTGTTCACCGACGGCGTAGCCCGCGCGGGACTACCCGCCCCGCCTGGCGGGTTGTGACTGGTATCACGGATCCAGAGGATTCGAACGAGCGGTAGGGAGGCATGCCATGTCCACGGCGGCTGCAAACGAACCGGGTCCCGTCGACGACGGCGCGGCCCTTGACGCCTATTCGGAGACAGTCATCAGGGTGGCCAGAACTGTCACGCCCCATGTGGCTGCCATCGAGATGACGGGGAACCGGCGCAACGGTCGGTTCCGGGTCGGCGCGGGATCCGCGGTCCTGTTCACGGAGGACGGCTACCTGCTGACCAACGCCCATGTGGTGGCCGGGACCCAGAAGGGCCGCGCTGTCTTCGCTGACGGCTCCGGTACAGACCTTGAGGTGGTGGGCGCGGATCCGCTGTCCGATCTGGCTGTGGTCCGGGGCCGTTCCCCGCATGTCGCGCCAGCGGAGTTCGGTGACGCCGAGTCCCTGCAGGTGGGGCAGCTGGTGATCGCCGTCGGGAACCCGCTGGGACTCTCGGGCTCGGTGACGGCAGGTGTGGTCAGCGGGCTGGGCCGCGCCATCCCGGTCTGGGCGGGACGCAACCGCCGGGTCATTGAGGATGTCATCCAGACCGATGCCGCCCTGAACGCCGGCAGTTCCGGCGGGGCACTGGCTGACTCACGAAGCCGGATCGTCGGAATCAACACCGCGGTGGCCGGCGCCGGGCTCGGCCTGGCCGTACCCATCAACAGCACCTCGCGCCGGATCATCTCCGCACTCCTGTCGGACGGCCGGGTGCGGCGCGCCTACCTCGGCGTGGTCAGCACACCCATCCGCCTGGGTGCCAGCGACGTGGTCCGCACGGGCCAGCGGGAGGGACTGCGCGTGGTGGAGGTGCTGTCCGGTTCCCCCGCGGAGCAGGCCGGGATCCGGACCGGTGATGTGCTGCTGCGGGCAGGCTCCCGCGCTGTCAGCAATGCAGAGAGCCTGCAGAAACTGCTCTTCGCCGAGGCCATCGGCGTCCCGATGAACATAGCCGTCCTGCGCGACGGGCACGTCACCGACATCGCGGCTGTGCCCGGCGAAATGGCGGACTGGGGATAGACGCAAACGACGGCGTGGCCAGGAAATCCCTGGCCACGCCGTCGCGTGTTAAACGGCAGTCAGCGCTTCTTCAGATGCGCCACAGGATCCGCGGCTCCCTCGTGCGGTGCCTTGGCTTTCTTGTCCGCGCGTTTCTGCTTGATGGTCTTGCCTGCTTTTTTCTGCTGCTGCTGGTGCGGCGACTTGTCCGGCATGGCGTGCTCCCTCGTCCGAGGGGCAGGAGGTGCCCCTCCCTACGTAAATTACGCCTGTTTCGGTTCAGATGTAACTGCCCTGTCAGCCCGCGACGTCGGCGATTCCCACGAACCTGGTGCCCACGCCGTCGAACTCGCTCCGTACAGAGCCGGGCGCCGGCGGCGGAACCTCGGAGGGACGGTGGTGGTCGCACACGACGTACGTGAACTCGGGCCACCACTTCTTGGGCCGGGCCGCCTCCTCGTAGCCGCAGACCGCGCAGACGAGGTGCACCCACACCGGCCTCTTCCCGGTCCGGTTGGCACGGGACTGGAGAAGCCAGGCGGGGGGATTGTCCAGCAGCTCTCCCAGCTCGGCTTCGGTCAGAAGCTTCGGAATGCCGTGGCGCTGGGCCATTTCCAGTGGTACATCCAGGGCAATTGCCGCATCACGTCTGCTGATCATCCAGTCCACGATACGGTAAGTCATGAGCGATGCCAGCCAGACCACCGCGCCCACGCGACTCCAGCGACAGGTATTGACCGTGGCGATCGTGGCCTCCTTCATGGCGATCCTGGACAGCTTCGTCGTCAGCCTCGCCCTGCCCGCCATCGGCAGGGAACTCGGGGGCGGCCTCCGGATCCAGCAGTGGGTGGTGGACGCCTACCTCCTGACCCTCGGCGCACTCATCCTGGCGGCCGGCTCGCTGTCGGACCACTTCGGACGGGTGCGGGTGCTGCAGTGGGGCCTGGGCGGGTTTGCTCTCACCTCGGTTCTCTGCGGGGCAGCCTGGACTGCCGAAATACTGGTGGTCAGCCGCGGGCTGCAGGGGGTGGCCGGAGCGCTTCTGGTGCCCAGCTCGTTGGCGCTGATCGTCAGTCACTTCGACAGCGCCGCCCAGGGTGCGGCCATCGGCAAATGGTCGGCGTGGACCAGCGCCGCCGCCATTGTGGCCCCCCTGATCGGCGGCGTATCGGTGGACCTGCTCTCGTGGCGGGTCATCTTTTTCGTCAACGTCCTGCCGGCGGCGGCCGTCTGGCCCGTGCTGGCCAGGCTCCGGAAGGCCGACGGCGACCCAGACGCTTCGGGCCGCATCGACATCGCGGGGGCTCTCCTTGCCGTCATCGCGCTGGGCGGTCCGGTCTATGCACTGATTGAACAGGGGACTGCAGGCTGGGGAAGCCCGCAGGTCTGGCTGCCGCTGGCCGCCGGCGTTGGGGCCACGGTGCTTTTCCTCATCCATGAATCGCGGACAGGCGCGCCGCTGCTGCCCCTGGGCATGTTCACGGTGCGGAACTTCGGCTGGGGCAACATTGCCACGGCCGCGATCTACGGCGGATTTTCGCTCGGGTTCTTTGCGCTCGGCATCTATATCCAGCAGGTCGGCGGCATGAAGGCGACCACCGCGGGCCTGGCGCTGCTGCCCTCCACGGTGATCCTGATGCTGCTGGCGTCCTTCTTCGGCGGCCTCGCCGGCAAGTACGGGCCGCGGTGGTTCATGACCGCCGGGCCGGTGCTGTGCGCGGCCGGCTTCCTGCTCACGTTGTCCGTTGGCGGCACCCTGAACTACTGGACCCAGGTCCTGCCCGGGCAGCTGGTCTTCGGCCTTGGCCTTTCCATGACCGTGGCACCGCTGACGGCGGCGATCCTGGGGTCGGTCCCGGAGAAGCAGGCCGGCGTTGGCTCCGCGGTGAACAACGCTGTTTCACGAATCGCCGGCCTGGTTTGCATCGCCTTTGCGGGCTTCATCGTCGGTCCGGAACTGACGACGCCGGGCCTGCACCGTGCGCTGCTGGCCACGGCCGCCCTGCTGCTGCTGGGAGCGGCCAGTTCCGCCGTCGGAATCCGCAACCCCGTGCCGGCTAGCCGCCGCTGACCGCTATTCCTGCCGCGGCCGCAGCCAGCCCCAGCAGCAGGTTGGCGACGATGTTGGCGGCGGCGGCGAGGTAGCGCCGTTCGCTGGCCAGCCGCACCGTGGCGGTGGTCCAGGAACTGAAGGTGGTGAGGCCCCCGGCGAACCCGGTGGCGAGGGCGGCGTGCCATTCGCTGCCGAATACCGCGGTGACGCCGACGGACAGCCCGATCACGAATGATCCGACGACGTTGACCAGCAGGGTGGCCCAGGGCCAGTGCCGCCGCGGCGACGGGAAACCGGCCAGCCAGCCGTCCACGGCGAACCTGAGAAGGGCTCCGGCGATGCCGAAAAGACCCACCAGGAGGGCCGTCACGGACCCACCCCGGCAGGAGCACCCAGCACCTTGCCGGCCCGCCAGCCAGCGGCCGCCGCCGCGAGGCCCAGCAGGACGGAGAGCCCCAGATAGAGAAGTCCCAGGCCGGGGAGCCCGCCGCGGGTGAGCTGGTCCGTGGAAAATACGACGGCGGAGAAGGTGGTGAAGGAGCCCAGCACGCCCGGCCCGATGGCGGCACGGAGCCAGAACGCGGTGTGCGGCCGCGCGATCCAGATGGTGGTGAGGGCCGCCAGCACGAAGCTGCCCGCGATGTTGATGGAAAGTGTGGCCCACGGCAGGTCTCCGGGCTGGTCCGGAAACAGCAGTCCCAGCACGTACCGGAGTTCAGTTCCCAGCAGTCCGCCGACTGCCACGGCGGTCCAGACCCGCCAGCCGTAGCCCGTTTTGGGAGCGGTGCCGGTGCGGCCGGCCAGGCGAGCGCGCACCTGTGCCTACAGGCCGGCCATGCGGCAGCCGGGGTGCGCCGAATCGCTGTGGATCCAAAGGGCGGAGGCCACTTCGTCGGCCAGGTCAACGTCGCGGCTGGTCCCGGGGGAGCCGATGCGGACCACGAGTGCGCCGCCGAAGGGCTTGCGGCCGCGCACCTCGACGTCGGCGTCGAGGCTGATCTTTTCCGCGGCGAGGTAGCGCAGCAGCTCGGGATTTTCGTCGCTGATCCGGGTGATCCTGCCGGTGTGGCCGTCGTCGAGCTCGATCATCCGGTGCGCGGAGGGCATCCGGACGGTTCCGTCAGCCGCGGGGATGGGATCGCCGTGCGGGTCCCGGGACGGGTTGTCCAGCCGGTCTGCCAGCCGTTCAATGAACGTGTCCGAGACCGCATGTTCCAGCTGTTCGGCCTCGTCGTGGACTTCGTCCCAGCTGTATCCGAGGTCCTTGACCAGGTACGTCTCAATGAGGCGGTGCCGCCGGACCATGGAGAGGGCAAGCCGGACGCCCTGCGGCGTGAGCGTGATGGCGCTGTACGGCTTGTGGAGGACCAGGCCCTGGTCCTTGAGCTTGCGCACCATTTCGGAGACCGACGAGTTGGCTACGCCGAGGCGCTGTGCAAGCTGGGTGGAGGTGATGGGCTTGTCCTGCCATTCCGTGAAGGAATAGATGACCTTAACGTAATCCTCGATCGAGGAGGAGGGCGTACTGGTCTTCACAGCTTCAAGCCTACCTGCTGCCGCCCCGGCGCTCCGCCCGAACGGCCCGCCAGGTCTGGGTCAGGTAGGGAAGCTGCAGCACTTCGCCCTCGGCATGCCCCAGGTGCTCGTGCAGGTACCAGGAGAGGTTGTCTGTCACCTTGGCGCGGGTGGAGTCGTTGGCCGCGAGGTAATAACTGCGGGACTTGGCCAGTTCGAGGATGTCGTCCGGGGTGACCGGATCCTCCCACCGCGTCAGGTGGCTTTCCAGGGACGTGAATTCGGGCCCGATTTTGGGGCGGAAATCAGGTTTGTGGACGTCGCCGGCGTGCATGATGCGGGACAGCCGGTGCACCCACGGCACGGAGGTGTCCAGCTGGTTCCAGATGAGGCCCAGTACCCCGCGGGGCTTGAGGATCCGGGCAATCTCGGTGCTGGCCAGCAGCGGGTCGCACCAGTGCCACGCCTGGGCAACGCTGACGACGTCGAACGCCGCCCCGGGCAGTCCGGTTGCCTCCGCGGTCCCTTCCAGGGCCTGGACTCCGGGAAAGGCACGGCTGAGCTGTTCCAGCATGTCCACGGACGGGTCCACCGCGCTGACGCTCAGCCCGCGTTCCACCAGCAGGGCCGTGAATTTACCGGTTCCGGCGCCGAGATCGGCAGCAGTGCGGGCACCGGCCGGAATGAGCCAGTCCGCGGAATCGCCGGGGTAGCCGGGACGGACGCGGTGGTAGTGCTCGCCGCCGTCCTGGAAGCTCTGCCCGAGCTCCTGCCGCCGCCCGTGATGAAGTTTGGGACCGCCCCGTGCCACGCACAGTCTCCTTAGCCCGACGTCGAAAATTACCTTTCGAATTTACCGTACGGAGGCAGTTGGCAGAGCGGGTGGCGCTTAGTCCTGCGTGCCCGTCACTCCTGCGTGCAGGGTGCGGCGCCGGCGGTGCCCGGGGTGTTCGGTGCCCATTCGGGGTAGGTGCGGGTGTCGTTCGCCGGCACCCAGCGCCCGGCGTCCACCACGTAGTCCCAGCCCAGGCCGGAGCGGCGGAGCTCCTCGATGCCGGCGAGGAGCCGCTGGGCATCCTCGAGCCGGGACCCCACGCCGAAGCTGGCGCGCAGGGACCCGGACGGCAGGCCGAGGCGCTTCAGCAGCGGGTGGGCGCAGAAGCGTCCGTCGCGCAGGCCCACACCGTGTTCGGCCGACAGGTAGGCGGCCACCAGGCCGGCGTCGTAACCCTCCACGGAGAAGTTGACCACGCCGATGGCCTCGTCCGGGTCGCTGTCCTCGAAGATCTGGTGGACGGTGACGCCGTCGATCCTGTGCAGCCCCTCGACGAGGAAGGACCGGATGGCAGCCTCATGGGCGTGCCAGCTCTGCGGGTCCAGGGCAGCGATGACCTGCGTTGCCCTGGCCAGGGTGGCTGCGCCGAGCACGTTGGGTGAGCCGCCCTCGTGGCGGGCGGGGCCGGTGGCCCAGCTGACGCCGTCGAGCCGGGCCTCGCTGACGGCGCCGCCGCCGGCAAGGTGGGGGGTGCCGGCGTCGAGCCAGTCGGGGCGGCCGATCAGCACGCCGGCGCCGAAGGGGGCGTAGAGCTTGTGGCCGGAGAAGGCGAGGTAGTCGACGTCGTCCGCGGCGATGTTGACGCGGCGGTGCGGCGCGAGCTGGGCGGCGTCCACCACGATCCGTGCGCCGTATTCATGGGCAAGTGCCGCGAGGCGCCGGATCGGAAGGATTTCGCCGGTGACGTTGGACGCACCGGTGACGGCAAGGAGGCTGACGTCGCCGTGCTCAAGTTCGGTGCGCAGGCTGCTGATGGTGGCTTCCAGCGTTTCCGAGGCCACCACGCTGCGGTGCGGCACTCCCTGCCACGGCAGCAGGTTGGCGTGGTGCTCGATGTCCAGGTACAGCACCTCACCGGTGTGGTGGTGGTCCTGCACGGGCAGGCAGCCGGCCAGGAGGTTGAGGGAATCGGTGGTGTTCCGGGTGAAGATCACGGCGTCATCGGCGCGGCCGCCAACGAACTCCCGCACGATGTCGCGCGCGTTCTCGTACACGGAGGTGCTGATCTGCGAGGCGTAGCCGGCGCCGCGGTGCACGCTTGCGTAGTACGGGAGGATCTCGTTGAGGTACGCAGACACCACGGACAGTGCGGGCGCGGAGGCGCCGTAGTCGAGGTTGGCGTAGCGGACGTGGCCGCCCTGGATCAGCGGAGCCTGGATTTCCGCGCCGGTGACGGCGGCCAGGGGACGGCCGGCGGCAGCAAATCGGCCGTCCAGCACGTCGGCGTCGGTGGTGGAAGCAATGGTTGCAGTCGTCATGGGACCTCACTGAGAAAGGACCCCGTGGGACGGGGATCCGCGCTTGCCGGGTCCGTTCCGGATCGGCCTGGTCGTCACCCGGGGCACCCCACCGCGAATGGAGGGTTGCCGGCCAGCTAACCGGGGTTTAGCGCTGGCACTCGTGACCTGTTACGAGACTAGGACATCCGGAGGGGCGATGAAAAAGCCGGTCGGGAATGTTAAGCGGATTATTACGCAGCCCGGATATTGGGCTTTCCGTCGAATAAACGACGGCGGCCGGCACCAAAAGGGGGCGGCCGCCGTCGTAATATTCAGCGCCAGGGCGCCGGATCTGCTCAGGGGATAGCTAGAGCAAATCGTCCAGCTGCGGGTTCAGCCGCTTCAGGACTTCCGAGTGCAGGATCGAGTTGGTGGCCAGGGCATTGCCGCCGAACGGGCCGTCCGTGCCTTCGAGGGAGGTGAACCGGCCGCCGGCCTCCGTGACGATCGGCACCAGCGCCGCCATGTCGTAAAGGTTCAGTTCCGGTTCGCAGGCGATGTCCACCGCGCCTTCGGCGACCATGCAGTAGGACCAGAAATCGCCGAAGGCGCGGGTGCGCCACACATCCTCGGTGAGCTGGAGGAACTCATCGAGGTTGCCGCGGTCCTTCCAGCCGCCGAGGCTGGAGTAGGACAGCGAGGCGTCGGCGAGGCTGGACACGTTGGATACCTTGAGCCGGGTTGCGGAGGCCAGGGAACGGCCCGAGTAGGCGCCGGCGCCCTTGGCCGCCCACCAGCGCTTGCCGAGCGCCGGGGCGCTGACCACGCCCACGACAGGCTCGCCCTCGTCGACGAGGGCGATCAGCGTGGCCCACACCGGCACTCCGCGGACAAAGTTCTTGGTGCCGTCGATGGGGTCGATGATCCAGCGGCGGGAACCGTGGCCGGAACTTCCGAACTCCTCACCGAGCACGGCGTCGCGGGGACGGGAGCGGGACAGCTGGCCGCGGATGGACTCCTCGGCGGCCTTGTCCGCATCGGTGACCGGCGTCAGATCAGGCTTTGTCTCGATCTGGAGGTCCAGCGCCTTGAACCGGCTCATGGTCTGGTCGTCCACGGAATCGGCCAGCACATGGGCCAGACGCAGGTCATCGTTGTACGTTGAAGCGGGTTGGGTCATGGTTCCAAACTACCCTCAAAGGCCCGGCGGGGCGGGGAGGCAGCCGCCCGGCTGCGCCGGGGCAGCCTAGCCGACGCTGCCGAGTTCCTTGGTTTCCTGGCCCTCCGCGCGCGGGTCGGTGCCCAGCAGGCGGCGCAGGGACGCGAGCCTGGCCGCTCCCGTGGCGCCCGCGTGGCCGGCCGCGACCCATGCATCCACGCCGCAGTTGACCGCGGCGGCGTCGTGCTTGCAGCCGCGTTCGCAGGCCTCGGTGCCCGGCTCAAGGTCGGGGAAGGAGTGCAAAATGCGGTCCGGATCCACGTGGGCCAGCCCGAAGGAACGGATGCCCGGCGTGTCGATGATCCAGCTCCCGGCCGGGGCGTCGGAGAGTTTGAGGGCGAGGGCCGACGACGACGTGTGCCGTCCGCGGCCCGTCACCGCGTTCACGCCGCCGGTGGCGCGTTCGGCGCCCGTCAGCGCGTTGACCATGGTGGATTTTCCGACGCCGGAATGGCCCAGCATCACTGTCACCTTGCCGTCCAGGTGGGCGCGGAGCTCGGACACGGCGGCCACGTCGAGCCGGGCGGAGAGGCCGTCGTCGGAGCGGGCGTCGATGCCGGACGCGTCGGAATCGGCGGTGCGGCTGATGATGACGGGGAAATCGAGGTGGCGGTAGTTGCCCAGCAGCTCGGTCGGATCCTTGACATCCGCCTTGGTGACCAGCAGCAGTGGTTCGATTCCGGCGTCGTAGGCCGCCACCAGAGCCCGGTCGATGAAGCCGGTGCGGGGTTCGGGGTTCGCGGCGGCGACCACCACCACCAGCTGGTCCGCGTTGGCCACAACGGCGCGTTCCACCGGGTCGGTATCGTCGGCGCTGCGGCGCAGCAGGGTCTTGCGGTCCTGGATCTTTACGAGCCGGGCGAGGGTGTCCGGGGCGCCGGACACATCTCCCACGAGGGAGACGAAGTCGCCCGCGACCACAGGGGATCGGCGCAGTTCCCGGGCGCGGGCGGCAATGACCGTCCGTTCATGCCCTGAGTCCTCGCCCACGACCGCCGTGTAACGCCCCCGGTCAACGGTGATGATCCGGCCGGTGACGGCGTCCTCATGGCTGGGGCGGTCCTTCGTCCGGGGCCGGGAACCCTTTTTGTTCGGCCGGATCCGGACGTCGGACTCGTCCCAGGAATCAGTGCTGCGTGCCACCGGTGGTCCCCGCGGTGCTGGTCACTGCCGTGTCTGTCACAGCGCCGTTTGTAACCGAGGCGGTCCGCTGGCCGAGCATGTCCGCCCACAGCTTGGGGAAGTCCGGCATGGTCTTGGACGTCGTGGCGATGTCCTGCACTTCCACGCCCCTGACCGCCAGGCCGAGGATGGCACCGGCGGTGGCCATCCGGTGGTCTGCATAGCTGTGGACGACGCCGGCGTGCAGTTCCGCGGGCCGGATGATCAGCCCGTCTGCCGTTTCCTCGGCATCGCCGCCGAGGCGGTTGATCTCGGTGACGAGCGCGGCGAGCCGGTCCGTCTCGTGTCCGCGCAGGTGGGCGATGCCGCTCAGCCGCGAGGGCCCGGAGGCCAGCGCGCACAGCGCGGCGACCGTCGGCGCCAGTTCGCTGGTCTCGGCGAAGGCCCCGCCCTTGATTTCACTGCCGCCGGTCACGGTCAGGGTTCCGTCCTGCAGCGAGACCGCTGCCCCCATGTCGCTGAGGATGCTGCGCCACATGTCACCCACCTGCGTGGTGTGCTCCGGCCAGTCCGGGATGCGCACCGTGCCGCCGGTGGCCAGCGCGGCCGCCAGGAACGGGCCGGCATTGGACAGGTCCTGCTCGATCCGCTGGTCGAAGGCACGGATCGGGCCCGGGCTCACAATCCAGTGGTTGGGCGTGGAGTTATCCACCACCACGCCTGCGCCGCGCAGCGTGGCGATGGTCATGTTGATGTGGTCCAGGCTCGGCACGGTGCTGCTGGAGTGCTCCAGATGCAGGCCGTCCGCGAACCGCGCCCCCACCAGGAGCAGGGCGGAGACGAACTGGGAGGAGGCGCTGGCGTCAATGACGAGGTGGCCGCCGCGGACGTGCCCGGTGCCGTCAACGCGGAAGGGAAGCGAAGCGGGCGTTCCGCCGTCCTCACCACTGACGGTGACGCCGAGGCCCGCAAGCGCCTCGATGATGGTGCCCATGGGGCGCTCCCGGGCGTGGGGATCGCCGTCGAACACGGTGGCGCCGCTGCGGAGTGCCGCCAGCGGCGGAACAAACCTCATGACGGTCCCGGCCAGGCCGCAGTCGATGGCAACGTCGGCGCCGCCGGCGTTGGCCGGAACCGGCGTCACCTCGAGGTCCGGGCCGAAGGCGCCGTCGCCCGGCACCTCCCGGATGTCCGCGCCAAGCTGGCGCAGGGCGGCGATCATGAGCGCTGAGTCGCGGGAATGCAGCGGCGCCCGGAGCCGGGACGGCCCGTCGGCCAGCGCGGCGAGCACCAGGTACCTGTTGGTCAGCGACTTGGAGCCTGGCACGCGGACCGTGGCGTCAACGGGCTGCTCCGCAAATGGCGCGGGCCAGTGCGGAGCAGCGCCGGAGTTGTCAGCGGACGCGCCCATGGGTGATGCTGTCATTCCTGCTTATGCCCCCACCGCGTGGTCAACAGCCTTGCGGACTGCCTTGTCGGCCTTGCGGACCGCTTTGTCGGCGCTGTGCAGCTTCTTGCCCGTGCTCTTGCGTGCGTCAGCGGCGAGGTGGCTGGCGGTTTTCCGGGCGTCGGCGGCGAGGTGCTCTGCGCGCCAGGCGAGGCTCGGCTTGCCGGCCGTGTCCACGGAGGCGAGCAGCACACCGCCGGTGAGGGTGATGTTCTTGAGCAGCTGGGTGCGGCGTGCTTCGCGGCCCTCCTTGCTGCTGATGTCGGCGCTGCGCCATTCAACGAAGGCGTTCAGTGCCGAGATGACAGCCAGCACAGAGGCCGCCAGCCGCGCGGACTTGCCGAGCGCGAAGAGGACGCCGGCGCCCACCTGCGTGCCGCCGATGATCCGTGCCAGGACCTTCTCGTCCGTCTGGAACGGCAGGGCCTCAGAGGCGCGGCGCAGGAGGGGCGACAGTTGCTGCGCGGTGTCGTCCGCATTCCTGAGCTTGTCCGTTCCGGCGAGGATGAAACTTGAGGCCAGCATCGGCCGGGCAAAAAAGCGGACAAAGGACATGAATTTCCTCCTGGATGGCCGAGCCGCGGTGGCCGCGGCGGAGTCGGTTCTAGTCTTGCACTTTTGCGGAATATTTGCCCACCGCACGTCGTTGTGCACATCAGGCCGGAAGCATTCTGCAGGCAGCGTTCTGTGCAGTTTCCGGTGTTCAGCGGCGGCTGGGGCATGGCCGGAACCGGCAGGAGCGCGGACCGCCGCACGAACGCGGGTCTTATTGGCCGGGTCTTATCAGGCGGAGCGGAGATGGAGCATTGACTTTGGTGAAGGAAGCTGTGGGGGTGCGAAGTCCCGCCAGGATGGGGCCCTTTGTTGTGCCGGAAGCCGACGCATTCGAGGCCGGGAGTGCTTTCCCGGGCCCCGACTATGGCACGGCACGCCGTCAGGGGCGGCCGGCGCCGATCAAAGTAGACTTGAAGGCAATGAGCACCGTGGATCCGGCCCTACAGGCCACACAGGAGGACGCCGCCAACGGCATCCCGGAGAATGGCACGTCGCCCGCCGCCGAAGCGGCAGCGGATATCGACGTCGGCTCGGAGAGCGCGGAAGCGCGCCGGGCACGGTTTGAGCGCGACGCCATGCAGTACGTGGACCAGCTGTATTCGGCGGCCATGCGCATGGCGAGGAACCCGGCCGACGCCGAGGACCTCGTGCAGGAGGCGTATACCAAGGCGTTCTCGGCCTTCCATCAGTACAAGCCCGGCACCAACCTGAAGGCCTGGCTGTACCGGATCCTGACGAACACCTACATCAACCTGTACCGGAAGCGGCAGCGGGAACCCCTGCAGTCCAATTCGGACACCATCGAGGACTGGCAGCTTGCCCGTGCCGAGTCCCACACCTCCAGCGGCCTGCGGTCCGCCGAGGCCGAGGCCTTGGACCACCTGCCGGATTCGGATGTCAAGCGGGCCCTGCAGGCCATCCCGGAAGAGTTCCGGCTGGCCGTGTACTTCGCCGACGTCGAGGGCTTCGCGTACAAGGAAATTTCGGACATCATGAACACCCCCATCGGCACTGTGATGTCCCGGCTCCACCGGGGCCGGAAGATGCTGCGTGACATGCTGGCGGACTACGCCGCCGACCGGGGATTCAAGGCTGCTGCAGACGCCACGGCGGCAACGGAAAGCAACAAACAGGAGAACGGGAAATGAGCGACTGCCAGGGATTGGGCGATTGCGATGACACAAGGATGCAGCGCATCTACGAGTATCTGGACGGAGCTCTGACCCGCGGCGACCTTGCGGAGATCAAGCAGCACCTCGACGAGTGCCCGGAATGCGCCGAGCAGTACGATCTTGAGTGCGTCATCCGCAAAGTGGTGAAGCGCTCCTGTACCGAGGCGGCGCCGGAAAACCTCAAGAACGCGATCCTGGAACGAATCCACACGATCCGGCCCGTGGACGCCTGACCGGGTTGCCGGCTTAAACGCGAAGCCCCCGCTACCGTGCTGGTAGCGGGGGCATCGCATTTAAGCTTCGGTTCGAGCCGTGGCTTAGACGATATGAAGTGGAGCGG
This sequence comes from Arthrobacter globiformis, assembly GCF_046536215.2. Classification (GTDB taxonomy): domain Bacteria; phylum Actinomycetota; class Actinomycetes; order Actinomycetales; family Micrococcaceae; genus Arthrobacter; species Arthrobacter globiformis_E. The sequence continues at coordinate 4,868,637 of NZ_CM143421.1, forward strand.
CCCCGCTTGCGGGCCGTCCGGGGCGCGGCCCAGTATCGCCGGTACGGTCGTGCAGCGCCAGCTTGTCGTGGTTCGGTTGCCGGTTGCGAGGAAGTGGCGCTGCCCGGCCTGCACGCGGCGGTGATGTCCTTTATCCCGGACGGCCAGGCTCTGACGCCCGGGCGGGGGCCGGGGCCTTCTGTTTCACAGGGTCCGTGGGTTGCCATTAGCGGTACCCGTGGCCTGCGAGGGTCTTTCGGGGGTGCAATGGTAGTGCCACATGTGAGGTTTGGGAGGTCCCGGCTATGTTTGAGCATACTTTCATTGGTCTGGATGTTCACGCGGTTAATGTGGCGGGCCATGCGCTGAACCCGGGCACCGGAGAAATCAGCGCTCACACCATGGCTGCCGACCCGGCCATGGTGCTGGAGTGGGTCCGCCGGTTCGAGCCGCCCGTCAAGGTCGCTTACGAGTCCGGCCCGACAGGGTTCGTTCTGGCCCGGTACCTCCAAGCTGCAGGCATCAATTGCGTGGTCGCGGCGTCTTCGAAGCTGCTGCGTGCCCCTGGGGACCGAGTGAAGACCGACCGTCGCGACGCCCGGGTACTTGCCGAGATGCTTGCGGTCGGTTCAGTGGTCCAGGTGCACATCCCGGACCCTGACGAGGAGGCGTTGCGGGATCTGGCCCGGCTGCGCTCCGGCGCTGCGAAGGACCTAGCCCACGCCCGCCAGCACGTGAACGCCATCCTGCTGCGCCACGGCATCCGCTACCCCAACGACAGCAGATGGACCAAGGAACACCGGTTGTGGCTGCACCGTCAGCGCTTTGACGAACCGGCGCTGCAGTTTACGTACGACGCCGACGTGGAGCAGGCCGAGCTGCTCGCCGCGCATCTGGCACGCATCGACAAACAGATCACCGCCACGGCAGGGCTCTGCCGGTACTCCCGCGTGATCGACGCCCTGATGTGCCTGCGGGGCATCCAGATGACGACCGCCTTCGGGCTGGCTGTAGAGATCGGGGACTGGACCCGCTTCACCGGCTCGTCCATCGGCTCCTATCTCGGGCTGGTTCCCAGTGAAAGCTCCTCCGGCCAGTCCCGGCATCAGGGCCCGATCACCAAGGCCGGGAACACGTACGCCCGTAAACTACTCATCGAGGCCGCGTGGGTCCACCGGCGCCCCTACGCACGGCCTGGGGAACGGCTGCTTCGCCAGCTCGATGTGGTCGGCCCGGCGACCCGCATCCGCGCTCTCGAAGGGAACCACCGGCTCCACCACAAGTGGGAACACTTCGATGAACGCCACAAAATGTCGGTGAAGGCCAACATCGCAATTGCCCGTGAGCTCGCCGGCTGGTGCTGGTCATTGGCCGCCCCACTCCAGCAAGGAGAACGGATGAACGTAGCCTGACCTGCCGGCCGAGACGTGGTGGAAGTGGCGTGGCAGGCACGCGGAGCTAACTCGGGACACGCCTATGAGCAGACGGAACACCGGCGACGCTCGATCTTAGACACCGATACGCCTCCAGCCGAACAATCGTCATGCGGTAACCAACCCGCGAATGTCAGTCTGACAATGCCTGTCGAACAATGACCCGGCCATAGTCACCCGAGGCTACGACCCGCCCGGCAAAAAGTGAGCGGCTCCCAGGAAAGAAAAATCCCAGGAACCGCTCACGTATGCCTATTGACAACCCGATCTACATATCAGGTGTTGGGGCGCTTCCCGTGGTTCGCGCCGCCACGCTTACGGTCACGACGCTTACGTGCACGCTTGCTCATAGCTGGCCTCCTTAATTTCGTTACCCAAAAGAGTTGCCCTCCAGTCTCCCATATCAGCGGACAGGCCGCGAACCGGGGCTGCCTAGAGTGAGTTGCGGATCGACACCCGGGCCTGGTCCAGGACAGTCCGAACCGTTTCCAGTGCGACGGGGGTCATGGGCCTGGTGCTGGTGTGAAGGCGAAGCTCGGTCCGCATGTCGTCACGGAAGGCCTGCAGCAGCATCTCCGCTTCCTTGAGCATGCGCTGCCCCTCGGCGGTGTAGCGGCCCTGGCCGGCCGGGGCCGCCGATCTGGCGGCGGTGCGTGCCGCTTCCGCGGTGGCGGCCAGGTCAGCGCGCAGTCCTCGCATGTTGCTGCGGATATCGGCGCGGAGGTCATCGGCGAGCCGGCGGACAGATGCCGCAATGTCGTTCTCTACGGTCTCCAGCTCCGCGCGCCGGCTGTCCAGTTCGGCCAGGCCCGCGGCGGTGATGCGGTAGTTGGTGCGGCGCCCCTGGCTTTCGGTGGCCACGAGGCCTTCCTCCTCCAGCTTGCCGAGGCGCGGATAGATGGTGCCGGCGCTGGGGGAGTAGGTGCCGCCAAACCGGTCGCTGAGCGCCTTGATGAGTTCATACCCGTGCTTGGGGCCGGCCTCCAGGAGTGCCAGCAGATAGAGCCGGAGGGCGCCGTGGGCGAAGACGGGAGGCATCACAGCGCCTGTTCCGTGGTGGCAGGTGCCTGGCCGTGGAAGATGGACGTCTTCCCGGAAACCGAGTTGGTCCGGACCAGCATGAGTTTGGCGTCCGGGCCCGAGATGGTCTGTACCTTGCCGCCCGGGTGGCCGTACTTCCTGTCGTCGATGACCACCGGCCCGCTGGCCGACTGGGCCACGATGTCCACGCCGACGTCGTGCGGCACGCGGACGGTCAGGTCCCCGGACACCGAGTTGGCACCGAAGTCGTGGGTGAAGCCGTGCAGGTCAAAGCTCATGTCGCCGCTGACGGTATTGGCCCGGATATTGGTGAACTGCCCGGACGCCGTGACCTCACCCGAGACGCTCTTGGCCGTCAGGACGCCGCTGTGGTTGCGGGCGATCACTTCGCCGCTGACGGTGTTGACGTGCAGTTCACCGGAGGTCCCGTCGGCCAGCAGGGAACCGGTCACAGTGTTCAGCCGGGTCCGACCGTGGACACCCGAAACCAGGCCGTCCCCGCTGACCGTGCCCGCCTCGACGTCCACGCCGGCAGGGACTGCGACGCTGATCACCGCCGAGTTGTTGCTGCTGTTGTTGACCGACTCCATCAGATTCTTGAACCAGCCCTGCGGCCCGTGCAGCTGGTGCCGGACTTCGAGGCGGCCGCCCGTCAGAGAGATCGCCAGCGGATCCCCGACCACCTCTGACACCTCGATGCGGACAACTGCTTCGTCGTGCGTGACGATGTCCAGCCTCCCCCGCACGATGCCCACCTTAAGGTGGGAGACGCCGTCGACATCAATGGTCTGTGGGCCGGTGATGGTCCAGGAGTTCTCTTCCATGATCCCCTCCACTTGCGATATATCGTGACTGTGGAAGCCACGCTAGTACCCCGGTGCCTGAAGATCAAGATATATCGTGAGTGGCTTTTTCCTACTCGGGCGTGTCCATCCCCAGCCACTGGAACCAGCCGCGGTGCAGAACCAGCCAGGCCATGAGCCCGTAGCCCGCCTGCCCGGGGGAGCCGCCATTGGCTGCGAGGTCCTGGCGCCACTGCTCATGGTTCAGCAGCGGCGAAAACGTGTCGACGTAGAGGTGCTTGCGCCGGGTGGTCACGTCGGCAAAGGCAGTGTTCAGTTCGCCGAGCCGGCGGTTCTGCACGGGATCCAGCGTGGGCGGCGGCCCCACGACGAAGACCTCCAGCCGCTTCTGGGTGGCCGAATCCAGGATGTTGGCGAGATTGAGCCGGCTCCGGGCGGTGGACAGGCCGAACTCGATGTCCCTGCCGGAGAGCCCGATGACAAGGCGGTTCTCGTGAAGATCGCTGAACCTCCGGCCGGCCTCCTCGAGCCAGCGCGCCGACAGGCCCTCGGTTCCCTCCTGCGGGCAAGGAAGGGAAAAGCTCTCCACCGTCACGCCGTCCTGCGGAGTGCGGGCGAGCACCCGGCCCAGCCACCCCAGCGCCCGGGGATCGCCGAGCCCGGCGAGCAGTTCATCTCCAACAGCTGCAATCCGCAGCTTCCTGTCTTCCACTACTACCTCTTCACTTGTTGGGAGGGCGTGTCCCGGATACGGACCGTTTGCATGCCAACACTAAAGGTCCATTAACTCACGCCGATTAAACAGAACTGCCCGGCTGGAACGGTATGTCACCGTCCGGCCGGGCAGCTGATCTGCTACTTACGGGCGAAAGCCTGCTTCAGCAGCGCGTCCTGCTCCACAGCGTGGCGCTTCATGGAGCCGGCCGCGGTGGAAGCCGAGGCCGGGCGTGAAACCAGGCGCACCTTCCGGTCCAGGGCGGTCGGCAGGTGCAGACCCATGAACGGCCACGGACCCTGGTTGGCGGGCTCGTCCTGCGCCCACACAACTTCCGCGTTCGGGTACTTGGCCAGCTCGGCTTCGATCTCCGCCTGCGGCAGCGGGTAAAGCTGCTCGACGCGGATGATCGCCGTCGACTTGTCGCCCGTCTTCTGCCGCGTGGACAGCAGGTCGTAGTACAGGCGGCCGGAGACCAGCAGTACGCGGTCGACGGCGTCGGCCTGCAGCAGCTCGTGTTCACCGATCACCGGGCGGAAGCCGCCGGTGGTGAAGTCCTCCACGGACGAGGCAGCGGCCTTGAGGCGCAGCAGCTGCTTCGGCGTGAAGATGATGAGCGGCTTGCGCGGCCGGCTGTAGGCCTGGCGGCGCAGCAGGTGGAAGTGCGAGGCCGCCGTCGTCGGGTTGGCGACGATGATGTTTTCCTCGGCACACAGCTGCAGGAAGCGTTCGATGCGGGCGGAGGAGTGGTCCGGTCCCTGTCCTTCGTAGCCGTGCGGAAGCATCAGCACGAGCGACGAGCGCTGGCCCCACTTCTGCTCGGCGGACGAGATGAACTCATCGATGATGGTCTGCGCACCGTTTACGAAGTCACCGAACTGCGCTTCCCACAGGACCAGGGCGTCGGGACGCTCCACGGAGTAGCCGTATTCGAAGCCCATGGCGGCGTATTCGGACAGCAGGGAGTCGTAGATCCAGAGCTTGGCCTGGTTGTCCGACAGGTTCCCCAGCGGCAGCCATTCGTTGCCGTTGGCGCGGTCGTGGAACACGGCGTGGCGCTGCACGAACGTGCCGCGGCGGGAGTCCTGGCCGGCAAGGCGTACGGGCACGCCTTCCATGATCAGGGAGCCGAATGCTGCGATTTCGCCGAAGCCCCAGTCGATGCCGCCTTCGCGGGACATCTGTTCACGCTTCTCCAGCAGCTGTTTGAGCTTGGCGTGGACGGTGAAGCCCTCGGGGATCTCCACGTGCGCCTTGCCGATGCGGGCAAGCGTGTCGGCCGAGATGGCGGTCGACGCCGGTGCGTTCGTTCCGATGTCCGACTGCTGTGCCTGGGGACGCTCGATGTCCGAGACCGCTGCCGAGTCGGCGGTGATGATCGGAATGGGCGAGGTCTGGGCCGCGTGGGTTTCGGCGAAGACGCGCTCGAGGCGTTCCTGGTAGTCGCGGAGCAGCTGCTCGGCTTCTTCCTCGGTGATGTCACCACGGCCAATGAGCGACTCGGTGTAAAGCTTGCGGACAGAGCGCTTGGCCTCGATGAGGTTGTACATCAGCGGCTGCGTCATCGAGGGGTCGTCGCCCTCGTTGTGGCCACGGCGGCGGTAGCAGACCATGTCGATGACAACGTCCTTGTGGAACCGCTGGCGGAACTCGTAGGCGAGCTGGCCGATGCGGACGACTGCCTCGGGGTCGTCGCCGTTCACGTGGAACACCGGAGCCTGGATCATCTTGGCGACGTCCGTGGAGTACGTGGACGAGCGCGACGAGGACGGCGCGGTGGTGAAGCCGACCTGGTTGTTGACCACAATGTGGATGGTTCCGCCGGTGCGGTAGCCGCGCAGCTGGGACAGGTTGAGCGTTTCCGCCACAACACCCTGGCCGGCGAAGGCAGCGTCACCGTGAACCATGATGGGCAGCACGGGGAACGACTGTCCCTGGTCCAGGCGGTCCTGCTTGGCACGGACGATGCCCTCCAGGACCGAGTCAACGGCCTCCAGGTGGGACGGGTTGGCGGCGAGGTAGACCTTGGTCTCCTTGCCGTTGTCCGACGTGAACGTGCCCTCGGTGCCGAGGTGGTACTTGACGTCGCCGGAACCCTGCACGGAGCGCGGGTCCTGGGTGCCTTCGAACTCGCGGAACACCTGGGCGTAGGTCTTGCCGGCGATGTTGGTCAGCACGTTCAGGCGGCCGCGGTGGGCCATGCCGATGGCGACCTCGTCCAGCGCGTCGTCGGCAGCGTCGGAGATGATGGCATCCAGCAGCGGAATCAGCGATTCGCCGCCCTCAAGCGAGAACCGCTTCTGGCCCACGAACTTGGTCTGCAGGAAGGTCTCGAAAGCCTCTGCGGCGTTCAGCTTGGAGACGATGCGCAGCTGCTCGTCGCGGCTCGGCTTGGAGTAAGGGTGCTCCAGTTGGTCCTGGAACCACTTGCGTTCGGCCGGGTCCTGGATGTGCATGTACTCGATGCCGGTGGTGCGGCAGTAGGCATCCCGAAGCACGCCGAGGATGTCGCGGAACTTGAGCATCGGCTTGCCGCCGAAGCCGCCCGTCGGCCACTCGCGGTCGAGGTCCCACAGGGTCAGGCCGTAGGTGAGGACGTCGAGGTCGGGGTGCTTGCGCTGGACGTACTCAAGGGGATCGGTGTCCGCCATGAGGTGGCCGCGAACGCGGTAGGAGTGGATCAGCTGCTGGATCCGGGCGACCTTGTTGATCTGGTCGGACGGGTCCACCTGCAGGTCCGGGCTCCAGCGCACGGGCTCGTACGGGATGCGCAGGGCTTCGAAGATCTCGTCGTAGAAGTTCTGCGCGCCGAGGAGCAGCGAGTGGACGAGCTTGAGGAATTCGCCGCTGCCTGCACCCTGGATGACGCGGTGGTCATAGGTGGAGGTCAGGGTGAGGATCTTGCTGATGGCGTTCTGCGCGATGATTTTCTCGCTCGCGCCCTGCCATTCGGCCGGGTAGTCGAGGGCGCCGACGCCGATGATGGCGGCCTGGCCCTTGGACAGGCGCGGCACGGAGTGCACGGTACCGATGCCGCCGGGGTTGGTCAGCGACACGGTGGTGCCGGCGTGGTCATCCGCGGTCAGCTTGCCGTTGCGGGCACGCTTGATGAGGTCTTCATAGGTGTGCCAGAACTCCGCGAAGTTCATGGTTTCGGCCTTCTTGATGTTGGGAACCATCAGAAGGCGGGTGCCATCGGGCTTGGGCATGTCGATGGCGATGCCGAAGTTCACGTGCGCCGGCTGGACAGCCACGGGCTTGCCGTCGACCTCGTCGTAGTACACGTTCATGGACGGGAACTGGGACAGTGCCTTGACAACGGCGTAGCCGATGAGGTGGGTGAAGGAGACCTTGCCGCCGCGTGCGCGGGCCAGGTTGGAGTTGATGACAACCCGGTTGTCGATCAGGAGCTTGGCCGGAACCGCCCTGACGCTGGTGGCCGTGGGGACCTCAAGGCTGGTGACCATGTTCGACGCAATGGCCTTGGCCGGCCCGCGGAGGACGGACACGACGTCTTCCTCGGGGGCGGTGGGAGCCTTGACGTTCTTCGGCAGCTGGGCCGGAATGGGCTGGGCGCCGGTGCCCGCCTCGGTCTTCTTGGCGCCGTCACGGGCTACCGTTGCCGGGGCCTTCTTGGCGGGTGCGGGCTGGGCGGGGGCTGCTGCCGGCGCCGGTGCCGGTGCTGCCGCGGGCGCCTGGGCCGCGGGAGTAGCGGATGCCGGTGCCTGCGCAGGCGCCGGGGGAGTGACAATGGGCAGTTCGCGGGTGGCCGGGTTGGCCGGGTTGGCCGCCGGGGCGGTCACGGCCGGAACGCCGTTGGAAGATGGACCGTTGCCGCTGTCGAATGATTCGAACAGGGGCCACCACTTGGCATCGACCGTATTCTTGTCCTGCTGGTAACGCTCGTACAGTTCGTCAACGAGCCACTCGTTTCCACCAAATTCCTCTGGCAGACGGTGGCTAGGCTGCTCTGGCACTTGAAATACGCCTCTTCCATGAGTTTGATTTCCCTCTGGTCGCCTAAGGTGCCACGGCACAACGATCGAACCAGTTTTTTCTGTGTCCTATGAACCCAGACCTTTGCCAGTCTAGTGACCGTTTCGGCTTAACTGCCAATAACCGTGACCCAAATCATGTACCTCCCGAATTGTGGCGAAATGGGCGTCGAATCAGGCCCCAAACGGTGCCCCTGCTGACCTGCGCGGACGCCGGTCCGGACCGGTCGGACGGGGAGCTTTGGTCCTCCGCGGCGGTACGTTGCTCCTGTAGACTGCAATCCTTATGGACAGCGAATATAGGTGCCATGGACGGTAAATCCAGGTGCCGGCCTGGGGGCTACCACCCATGATGGAGTGGCTCCTTGTTGCCGCCGGCCTGCTGCTCATTCTCGGAACCGGCTTCTTCGTCGCCGTCGAATTTTCCCTTATTGCGCTCGACCAGCCCACAGTGCAGCGAGCCGTTGACGACGGCGACGCCGCGGCGGTGCCGCTGCTCAAGTGCCTGAAATCCCTGTCCACGCAGCTGTCCAGCTGCCAGCTCGGCATCACCATGACCACGCTTTTGACCGGTTATGTCATGGAGCCGTCGGTGGGGGCGCTGCTCGAGGTGCCCATTGCCGCCGTCGGCATCCCGGAGCCGGTGGCCGGGTCCGTCTCCCTCATAGTCGCCATGGTGATCGCGACGGGGCTGTCCATGCTCCTGGGCGAGCTTGTTCCCAAAAACATGGCCATTGCCCTCGCGTTCCGCATCGGCCGCACCCTGGCCCGGCCGCAGCTGGTCTTCACCGCGATCTTCAAGCCTGCCATTGTGGTCCTGAACGGTTTTTCCAACAAGGTCCTCAACATCTTCGGGCTGGAGGCAAAGGAGGAGATTTCCGGTGCCCGCACGCCGGCGGAGCTTGCCTCCATGGTGCGCCGGTCGGCGGCCATGGGCACGCTCGATCCGGGGACCGCGAACTTCATTGCCCGCACCCTGAACTTCTCCGGCCGCAGCGCCGCCGACGTGATGACGCCGCGCATCCGCGTGGAAACCATCGACGCCGACCAGCCGGTGTCGGACATCATCGACGCGGCCCGCCGCAGCGGATATTCGCGCTTCCCGGTCATCGGCGAATCGGCGGACGACATCCGCGGGCTGGTGCACGTCAAGAAGGCGATCGCCGTTCCGCCGAACCGGCGGCGGAAGCTCGAGGCGGGCGCCATCATGACGGACGTCCTCAGGGTGCCCGAAACCATTCACCTCGACGCGCTGCTAGCCGAACTGCGGGAGGGTAACCTCCAGCTTGCCGTTGTGCTGGATGAGTACGGCGGAACTGCCGGGATCGCCACGCTGGAGGACCTGGTCGAGGAAATCGTGGGCGAAGTGGCCGACGAGCACGACAAGGTCCGGCCGGGGCTGCTGCAAAGCGCTTCCGGCGACTGGTACTTTCCGGGCCTGATGCGTCCGGACGAGCTCTCGGAACAGATTCCGGGCCTCACTGTGCCCGACGAGGCCGCCTACGAGACGGTGGGCGGGTACGTCATGAGCGAGCTGGGACGGATCCCCGAGGTGGGGGACGTCGTGGAAGCGGGCGGCGGAACGCTCAGCGTGACCAGGATGGACGGCCGGCGCATCGACAGGATCTGTTTCAGGCCGCACCGTGAACGGCAGGACGACGGCGCCCCGGACCCGGCCGGCGGAAGCACACCGGTCAAGCACTCGGCCGCCAATCACGGCAGGCCGGGAAACGGTAAGTCAGGGAACGGCAGGCCGGGAAACGGCAGGTCAGGGAACGGCAAGCCGGCCAACGGTAAACCCGGGAACGGTAAACCCGGGAACGGCGGGCGATCATGAGCGACTGGGCGGGACTGCTTTGGCTGGTGCTGCTGCTCCTGGGCAACGCCTTCTTCGTGGCCGCGGAGTTCGCGGTCATGTCCGCACGCCGGAGCCAGATCGAGCCCCTGGCGGACGAGGGTGTACTGCGCGCTCAGACCACCCTGCGGGCGATGGAGAACGTCTCGCTGATGCTGGCGTGCGCGCAACTGGGCATCACCGTCTGTTCGCTGCTGATCCTGCTGGTGGCGGAGCCGGCCATCCACCACCTGCTGGCTGTGCCGCTTGCCGGGCTGGGCGTGCCAACCGAAGTTGCCGACGTCTCGGCGTTCGCTGTGGCACTGATGCTGGTGACGTTCCTGCATGTGACGTTCGGCGAGATGGTGCCCAAGAACATTTCCGTGTCCGTTGCCGACAAGGCGGCGCTGCTGCTGGCTCCGCCGCTGATGTTCATTGCACGGATCGTCAACCCCGTGATCGCCGCGCTGAACTGGTCCGCGAACCACATTCTGAAGCTGATGCGCATCGAGCCCAAGGACGAGGTCAGCTCCACCTTCACGCTGGAAGAGGTGCAGTCCATCGTGCAGGAATCCACGCGGCATGGCCTGGTGGATGACGACGCCGGCCTGATCACCGGAGCCCTCGAATTTTCGGAGTACACCGCCGGCAGTGTCATGGTTCCGCTGGAACGGCTGGTCATGCTCCGGTCGTCAACGTCCCCGCTGGAGTTTGAAAAAGCTGTCAGCCGCACCGGTTTCTCCCGGTTCCCGATGCTGGACGACGATGGCCTGCTGTCCGGCTACCTCCACATCAAGGACGTGCTCGCCATCCCGGAAGCCGGATATGAGTTGCCCATCGCGGAGGGCCGCATCCGGTCGCTGGCGAACCTCACGCGCGACGACGAGATTGAAAAGGCGATGTCCGTGATGCAGCGCTCCGGCTCGCACCTGGCCCGCGTCATCGGGCCGGGCGGGCAGACCGAAGGCGTGCTGTTCCTGGAGGATGTGATCGAACAGCTCGTGGGGGAGATCCGGGATGCCACCCAGGCCAAGGGTATCCGACGGCTGGGCAGACCCGACGGCGAATAGCGGCCCGGGTGCCCCGGCGGCGCACCGCCGTCGTAAGTTCTAAATAGGAATCATTCCTATTTAGCGATACACTCGACTAGGGGTTGCCCCCTCCCCGCAACCTGACCTGTCCAGAACCGAGGTATTTCCGTGCCCAGCACTGCCCGCACTTTTTTGACCGCTGCCCTGGCCGGACTCGGCCTGCTCCTCACCGGCTGTGGTTCGCCGGCGGCTCCGACGGCAGGCACAGGCGCGAACGGGCGCATCGCCGTCGTCACGTCCACGAACGTCTACGGGGACATTGTTGAGGCCATTGGCGGGGACAAGGTCAACGTGTCGGCCATCATCTCCCGGCCGAGCCAGGACCCGCACTCGTACGAGGCCAACGCCCAGGACCGGCTGACAGTCTCCAAGGCCAGGCTGGTGGTGGAGAATGGCGGCGGCTATGACGACTTCATCCACACCCTGGCGGACGACAGCAACATACCGCACGAAAACATCATCAGTGCCGTGGAGGTGTCGGGGCTGGCCCCGGAGTCGGCCGCCACCGCCCCCGCGCATTCAGAGACTGCACATGCAGCGGACGGGCATTCCCATGACCACGGTGACTTCAACGAGCACGTCTGGTACAGCTTTGACGCCATGACGCACCTCGCGGATGCCGTGGCAGCCCGCCTCGGCGCGCTCGACGCCGGCTCGGCCCCGCAGTTCAAGGCCAACGCCGCGGAGTTCAAGGCCGGACTCGCGAAGCTGGAGAGTAAGATTTCGGCAATGAAGACCTCGCACGGCGGTGCCGGCGTCGCCGTGACCGAACCGGTGCCCCTCTACCTGCTGGAAGCGGCCGGACTGGAGAACCGCACCCCCGCAGAGTACACGGCCGCCGTGGAGGAAGGCGCCGACGTTCCGCCCGCAGTCCTGAAGGCAGCCACCTCGACGGCCGCCGCAAAGGACACCAGTTTCCTCGCCTACAACGAGCAGACTGAAGGCCCGCAAACCCAGGCCGTCAAAAACGCGGCCAGTGCCGCGGGAACGCCGGTGGTCAACTTCACTGAAACCCTTCCGGACGGCAAGACGTACCTGCAATGGATGGCGGACAACGTGGAAAACGTCGGAAACGCACTGAAGAGCCAGCCTTGAACCCAGTCATCAGCCTGAAGCAGGCGTCGCTGAAGTTCGGCCGACGCGCACTCTGGGAAGACCTGAACCTGGACATCAATCCGGGGGAGTTCTTCGCGGTGCTGGGGCCCAACGGCAGCGGCAAGACCAGCTTCCTCAAGGTCCTGTTGGGGCTGCAGGAACTGCACTCCGGCCAGGCCAACCTCGGTGGGCACCCCGTGGAGCGCGGAAGCCGCATGATCGGCTACATCCCGCAGCAGAAGCCCTTCCTGCCCGACACCCCCATGCGCGCCCGGGACCTGGTGGGACTGGGCGTCGACGGGCACCGCTGGGGAATCCGGCTCGGAACCGCCAAGGCCAACCGCAAGATTGACGAACTGCTGGAGCTCGTCGGGGCAAGCGACTACGCAAAGGTTCCCGTCGGGCAGCTGTCCGGCGGTGAGCAGCAGCGCCTGCGCGTGGCGCAGGCCCTTGCCACCGACCCGAAAGTGCTGCTGTGCGACGAGCCGCTGCTGTCGCTGGACCTGCACCACCAGCAGGCCGTCAGCGCACTCATCAACAAGCAGTGCCATGACCGCAAGAGCGCCGTGGTGTTCGTGACCCACGAGATCAATCCGATCATCGACTACGTGGACCGGATCCTGTACCTGGCCGGCGGCAGGTTCAGTGTGGGGACGCCGCACGAGGTGATGACCACCGAGGTCCTCTCCGACCTGTACGACAGCAACGTGGAAGTGATCCATGCCAACGGCCGGATCGTCGTCGTCGGCCTGCCCGACGCCACCACACACCACCATGACGACGCGCACGCCGCTGCGGGGGAGGGTTCCTGATGGACCTGGAATCGTTCCTGCAATCGGTGTTCAACTTCGAGAACTATGGCGAACTGCTGGCGCTGGTGCAGAACTCGCTGTGGGCCGGCGCGGTCCTGGGACTCCTCGGCGGCCTGGTGGGGACCTTCGTGATGAAGCGCGACCTCGCGTTTGCCGTCCACGGAATTTCCGAGCTGTCGTTCGCCGGCGCCGCGTTCGCACTGCTCATCGGCACCGACGTGGTGTTCGGCTCCCTGGTGGGGTCCGTGGCGGCTGCGCTGCTGCTGGGGCTCATGGGAGTCCGGGCGCGGGACAAGAACTCCATCATCGGCGTCATCATGCCCTTCGGCCTGGGCCTCGGGATTCTTTTCCTGTCGCTCTATGAGGGCAGGGCCGCCAACAAGTTCGGCCTCCTCACCGGGCAGATCGTGTCGGTGGACACCGTCCAGCTCCAGGTCCTGGCCGGCACCGCGGTTGCCGTGATGGCAGCGCTGTGCTTCATCTGGCGCCCGCTGAGCTTCGCCAGCGTCGATCCGGAGCTGGCCGAGGCGCGCGGCGTTCCGGTGCGGATGCTCGCCCTGGTTTTTATGGTGCTCCTCGGCGTCAGCGTGGCACTGTCCATCCAGATCGTGGGCGCCCTGCTGGTTCTTGCCCTGCTGATCACGCCCGCGGCTGCGGCCCTGCGGGTGACGTCCTCGCCGCGCCTCGTGGTGCTGCTGAGCGTGGTGTTCGCTGTGTCGGCGACGGTTGGGGGAATACTGCTGGCCCTCGGCGGCCGCATCCCCATCAGCCCGTACGTCACCACGCTGTCGTTCCTGATCTACGTGGTGTGCCGGGTCATCGGCAGCGTCCGGGCCAAGCGCGGCCTTAACGGCCGGGTCATGCGGACCGCCTAGAAAAGCTGGGGATTACTGCGAGGCAGCCTTGCGTGCGGAGCAGTCGGGGCACAGGCCGTAGATCTCAACGGTGTGGGCCACTTCGGTGAAGCCGTGCTCCTGCGCGGTCCGCGCGGCCCAGGTTTCGACGGCGGGCGCCTCCACTTCCACGGCCTTGCCGCAGTTGCGGCACAGGAGATGGTGGTGGTGCACCGTCACGGCGCAACGGCGGTAGACGGCCTCGCCGTCGCCGTTGCGGAGCACATCCACGAGTTCCTCATCGGCCAGCGACTGCAGGATCCGGTAGGCGGTGGCCAGGGAGACCGACACGCCCTTGTTCTGGAGGATCCGGTACAGCTCCTGCGTGCTCACGAAGTCATTGAGCTCGTCCAGGGCGGCGCTGACAGCGATCCGCTGCTTGGTGACGCGCTGCTCTTTCCCGCCAGCCGCCGTCGAAGGTGCCTGTGGTCTGCCGTCAGCGCTGGCGCGTTGTGGCATGGATGAACTCGCTTTTCTTTCGGGTAATGACAAGCTTTAACGTTACCAGCCGGAGCCGCGTGGACACTGATCGGGCCTGTCCCTAGGCTGGCTTCATGAAGCTGACCAAATACACGCACGCCTGTGTCCGGCTCGAAAAGGACGGCCGGGTGCTGGTCCTGGATCCGGGGACCTTCTCCGAAACCGCCGAGGCACTGGATGGTGCACAGGCCGTCCTCATCACGCATGAGCATGCCGACCACATCGATGTTCCCGCTGTGACCGCCGCTCTTGCAGGGAATGACGGGCTTGAGCTCTTCGCGCCGGAGGGCGTGGCGCTGAACGTGCGCAAGGAAGCGCCGGCCGCCGCGGACCGCGTGCATGCCGTGGAGCCCGGAACGGCCTTTGACGCCGCAGGCTTCGCGGTCCGCAGCTTCGGCGGCCAGCATGCCCTGATTCACCCCCAGATTCCGGTGGTGGCCAACATCGGCTACCTAGTGGACGAGAACGTGTACCACCCGGGGGATTCCTTCATAATTCCGGACGGCATCAGCGTGCGCACGCTCCTGGTTCCGGTCCATGCCCCGTGGAACAAGGTCAGTGAAGTGGTGGACTTCGTGATCGGCGTCCGGGCGGAGCGCGCCTACAACATCCACGACGGGCTCCTGAACGACACCGGCCTCGGCCTGGTGGAGGGCCATGTCAAGCGGATCGGTGCCAAGTACGGCACCGAATACGCCCACCTCTCCAGCCGGGAATCCGTGGAGCTTTAGCCCCGCCAGACGCCCGTCTCGAACAACGCCTTCAGCGTGTCCTCGTGCGGACGTGGATCCAGTCCCTGGGCCGCCAGCCACGCAGGGCTGTAGTGGCTGCCGGCGTACCGGTCACCGCCGTCGCACATCAGGGACACCACGCTGCCCCGTTCGCCGTCCGCCACCATCTGTGCGATGAGCTGCCAGACGCCCCAGAGGTTGGTGCCCGTGGACGGCCCGGCGTGCAGACCCGCCAGCGTGTGCAGGTGCCGCATGGCTGCGACCGAGGCGGCGTCGGGAACCTGGATCATGTGGTCGATGACCGACGGGACGAAGCTTGGCTCCATGCGGGGCCGGCCGATCCCTTCGATCCGGGAAGGCATGCCCGTGCTGAAGTCTGCGGCTCCGCTCCGCCAGCCGGGGTAGAAGGCGGAGTTCTCCGGGTCGACCACCGCCAGCGACGTGGCGTGGCGGTGGTAGCGGAGGTAGCGGCCGATTGTGGCGCTGGTTCCGCCGGTGCCGGCTCCCACCACGATCCAGCGGGGGACCGGATGCTCCTCCAGCGCCAGTTGTTCAAAGATGGATTCGGCAATGTTGTTGTTGCCCCGCCAGTCCGTGGCGCGCTCTGCGTAGGTGAACTGGTCCATGTAGTGGCCGCCGCTCGTGGCGGCTACCTCGGCGGCCGCGGCGTACACCTCGGAGGCATGGTCCACCAGGAGGCAGGCACCGCCGAACTGTTCGATCAGGGCGATTTTTTCCGGGCTGGTGGTACGGGTCATCACGGCGACGAACGGCAGGCCCAGGAGTTGTGCGAAGTAGGCTTCGGACACTGCGGTGCTGCCGCTGGAGGCCTCGACGATGGTGGTGCCCTCGCGGATCCACCCGTTCACCAGCCCGAACAGGAAGAGGGATCGGGCCAGCCGGTGTTTCAGGCTTCCGGACCGGTGGGTGGATTCGTCCTTGAGGTACAGCTGGACGCCCCAGTGGTCCGGCAACGGGACTGAATACAGGTGGGTGTCTGCCGAGCGGTTGTTTTCCGCGTTGATCTTGCGGACAGCCTCGTCCGCCCACGCCCGTTCACTGAATCGCCTGCTCACGGAATCAGCCTACCGGCGCGGGCAGCCGCGGCTAGAGTTGTTGCTGATCTGCAGGCAAACACCAAGGAGACAGATGGACACCCTCATTGACGTGGCCGGGCTGAACGCCCGGATGGCGGCCGGTCAGCGCACCGTGGTTCTGGATGTCCGCTGGGCGCTCGGGGATCCGGAGGGCCGCAGCCATTACCTCAAGGGGCACATCCCCGGTGCTGTGTACGTGGACCTGCCCACCCAGTTGGCCGACCCGGCCGACCCTGGCCGGGGGCGCCATCCATTGCCTTCGCAGGCCCGATTCCAGGAGGCGGCACGCTCGTGGGGCATTTGCGACGGCGACGTAGTGGTCGCCTACGACGACGCGGGCAACACCTCCGCCGCCCGGGTGTGGTGGATGCTCCGGAACGCCGGCATGCACACCGTTTACTTGCTCGACGGCGGCCTGGCCGCCTGGCGCTCGGCAGGGTTGCCGTTGGAGGACGGCTCCGCAGAGCCGGACACCGGAGACGTGACACTCACGGACGGCGGCATGGCCGTGACCGACGCCGACGGGGCCGCAGGCTGGCCGGCCGGGGGCGTGCTCCTGGATGCACGTGCCGGAGAACGGTACCGCGGGGAAGTTGAACCGGTGGACCCCCGGGCCGGCCACATCCCCGGCGCTGTCAGCGCCCCCACCACCGGGAACCTCGACGACGACGGCCGCTTCCTGCCGGCGGAAAAGCTGCGGGAGCGCTTCGCCGGTCTTGGGGTCGACGGAACCGCGCCGACCGCCGTCTACTGCGGCAGTGGGGTGACAGCCTCGCACGAGATCGCGGCCCTGGAGATCGCCGGTTTCAGCGCCGCGCTGTTCCCCGGCTCCTTCTCCGAATGGTCCAACGATGCTTCCCGCCAGGTGGCCACCGGCGCTGATCCCGGACAGTAAGTGGTGGTGTGCGCCTGCAATTGGAAGTCACCGGGGAGCCGCGGTAGCGTCGCCATATGACTCCTGGACGCCCTGTGCCCCCGCCGCTGAACCTGCGAATCCCGCTGGAAGAGACCGCCGTCGGACCCCTCGAGGGGCGCCTTGCCGCTGCCCGCGGTGCATCATCTGCCACGAGCGGGCTGGTTGAGCTGACAGTTGCCCGCCGGGCACCCAAGGCCGACGACGTCGAGATTGCCATCGAATTCTGCGGGCTCTGCCACTCGGACGTTCACGCCACCCGGGGGGAGTGGGGCAACCAGAACTACCCGCTCGTACCGGGCCACGAGATTGTTGGCCGCGTCAGCCGCGTCGGTTCGGACGTGAAGGACTTTCAGCCGGGCGACCGGGTGGGCGTGGGCTGCATGGTGGACTCGTGCCGCGAATGCGGGAGCTGCCTCGAAGGGCTGGAACAGTACTGTGAACGCGGCATGACCGGGACGTACGGCGCCAAGGACGCCAGGAACGGCGACGCCGTGACGCAGGGCGGCTACGCGTCCTCTGTGGTGGTGGACCGGCGGTACGTCCTGCGGGTGCCGGAAAACCTGGACCCCGCGGCGGCCGCCCCGCTGCTCTGCGCAGGCATCACCACGTTCTCGCCGCTGCGACACTTCGGTGTCCGGGCGGGCCATGTGGTCGGCGTCGTGGGCCTGGGCGGCCTGGGCCACATGGCCGTCAAGCTGGCCAAGGCCATGGGTGCCGAGGTCAAGGTCTTCACTACTTCTGAGTCGAAGGTGTCGGCGGCGCTGGAACTCGGCGGCGACGCGGTTGTGCTGTCCCGCGACGAGGAGGCGATGGCCGCTGAGAACCGGAGCATCGACGTCATCATTGACACCGTTGCCGCCCCGCACGACCTCAACCCGTTTTTCCGAACCCTGCGCCGTGACGGCGCGCTGTTTCAGCTCGGGCTGCCCTCCGATGCCATGCCGCCTGTTAACCCCGGGGCGCTGATCAGAAGGCGGATATCGTATGCCGGGTCCCTGATCGGGGGTATCGCCGAGACGCAGGAGATGCTCGACTTCTGTGCCGAGCATGGGGTCGTCTCCGACATCGAACTGGTTGGAGCTGAGCAACTTAACGACGCCTATGACCGGATGGTCGCCGGCGATGTGAAGTACCGTTTTGTCCTGGATACATCCACCCTGCAGGAACCGTCGGAAAGGGCTGACGCATGAGCACGCTGTTCACCAAGATTCTCAACGGGGAGATCCCGGGTCGCTTTGTCTGGCGCGAGCCGGACGTCTCCGCCTTCCTGACCATGGGGCCGCTTGCTGACGGGCACACGCTGGTGGTTCCGACCGAGGAAGTGGACCGCTGGACGGACGCCTCGCCCGAGACCCTGGCCCGGGTCATGGAGGTGGCGCGGCGCATCGGCGCTGTTCAGGTGGACACGTTCGGGGCGGCCCGCGCAGGACTCATCGTCGCCGGTTACGAGATCAACCACATGCACGTGCACGTGTGGCCTTCCAACAGCATGGCGGAGTTCAATTTTGCTACCGCCGAGCACAACCCGGATCCGGCGCGGCTGGACGCCAACGCGGAAAAGCTCCGCGCAGGCCTGCGCGACGCCGGCTACGGGGAGTTCGTGCCGGAGGCTTAGTTAGGCACACGCCGGGCCGATGGCCCGCCCCGGCTTTCCTGCTACGGGGCTGGGCCGGGCGGCTCGTACTGGCTCGGTTGGCGCACCACGGTCCCGGACAGGCCCGTTCCGGGCAACGGCGGTGCCATGGACCGGTAGGTGTGGCCGGTGGGTGTGGTGATTTCGATGCTGTGCCGGGGTCCTGGTCTGGGTTGTGCTTTCCAGCCGGGGAGTTCTTTGGTGTGGTTGCAGGCTTCGCAGAGTCCCGCGCCGTTGGCGACGGTGGTGGGGCCGTCGTTGTGCCAGGGGATGATGTGGTCGTGGTGGCGGATGGGGGCGTCGCAATAGGGTGTGCGGCAGGTGTCGTCGCGGAGTTGGATGAAGCGGCGCAGCTTGGCCGGGAAGAGACGCCGTTTGGAGTCCATGGCGACGAGGTCGCCGGTTCCGGGTGCGGTGTAGAGCCGCCGGACCCAGGTCGTGAGTTCTTGCAGGCTGGTTGGATCGACCTCGGCTGCCGCGTCCGCGGCTTTTGGCCCGCGACCCGGCTCTTCTTGCCCTTGGGTTAGCAGGTTGCGGGCGAAGTAGCTGGGGATAATGCCGTAACCCGGGATCCGGGCGGGTTCGGAGTCGCCTTGGAGGAGGGTGCGGTCGGTCATGACGAGGTTGAGTTCGATGCCGGTGATGCCGCCGGGGGTGCCGGTGGTCCTTTCGACCAGGGTGTCGGCCATGGCCTGGTCGCGGGAGCGTGGGTCCCCACTGGCCCGGAGAGAATCGGCGTGACGGGTCAGCGCCGCGTACACGGCGACGCCTTCGTGGACGGGCAGCAGGGCTGTCAGGTAGGTCATGCAGTCCGGTGCCGGGCGCAGGCTGACTCTCCGTTCGGAGACGGCGTGGCTGGCGCGTTGGGCGACGGAGCGGGGGTCGCGCCGGATGGCGGCGGCGCGGACAGCGGCGATGACGGCACGGGTTCCGGCGCCGGTGAAGGTTCCGGTGTCGGCGGCGAGTTCCTCATCAACAGCGGCCCGGTCCGCGACAGTCAAACAGGCGGTCTCTTTCGCGAAGTGCGTGACGCGTTCTTCGTTCAACTGCCCGGTCTCCAGCGCTCCCAGGGTGTGGGGCATCTGCACCAGGGCTTTGGCCGTGCCGAGCAGCCTCTGCCCGCGGTTCGGGGACTCGCCCCGGGCCAACGCGATCTGCTCGGCCGCACCCAGGGCGCGGTCTTTGCCCCTGTCTTTGCTCAGGTCCTCGGCGGCCAGGACCGGTCTGTCGGTGGATTCCTGCCGGAGCCGGGCCTCGAAGGCGACGGAAAGCCTCGCCTGTTGCCCGGCGGCCCAGCACTTGACGTTCTCGTACGCGCGGACCTGGTCGATCAGCCCGGCATTGTCGGCCGCGAGGTCAGCTACCGGAAGAACCCACCCGGAGGTTGTTGGAGGTGCACCGGCCACAGCGTGCCGGGGGGTAACGGCGCCGGAGGGACCGCCGTCGTCAAAGAGGTCCCCGTCGAACGGACGCTCGGCAAACAGGGCTTCGGGAAACGGGTCCTCCGGCAACGAGGCCGGATAGACGGCGTCGAGATCATCGTCATAAGGCAACCCGTAATACGGATCGGCGTCGAGAACCGCGGCGTCAGGGACGTGGCAAACGCCGCCAGGAACCCCAGCAGCCAGCAGGACGCCGCCGTGCGGCGCCCCCGCTGTCACTGCCGAATTCCCGAAGCCTTCCATGAACACAGTCTGCCAAGGGGGTCCGACAATAAAGGGCCGATCAGGCACCAGATGCGGGCAGGATCCAAAAGTTTTTTCGAATCATCCGAGAACGAAAACTAGGTAGCACTTCAGGGCGTTCCCAGCGCTGAGAACGCCCTGTGCTGCTACTCAGTTGGGCGCGCCACATGGCAGTTCATCGGTGAAGCAAATCACACGAGCTATTGACAGCCTTGTGGCGCATGCCATAGTTTTGAACGCAACGTTCGAAGGGTGAACGGGTGGGACGCCGCAGTTGCGCATCGCAATCAGTGCGCAGGCAGCGCCGGCGAGTCCTGGACCGTTCGAAGCTGCACGATCCACAAGGGAGTTCACAGCAAAGACACCTGGCACTACCCCCTGGCCGTAGCCCAACCGACGGCGGCGCACGCGGGATGGTCATAAACGACCACGAACTGCGCTTCTCATCTCTAGGTAAAGAAGGACAAAGATGTTCGATCAGTCCAGAACACAACATCCGGTGAAAAAGACGACCCGACGGCTGCAGACAGATGACTGCATCGTCGTCGACAACAGCGAACTGCGGAAGGCCCAGATTGGTGCCGGCGTGGGCAACTTCATCGAGTGGTACGACATCGGGATCTACGGATACCTGGCAGTCACCATGACTTCGGTCTTCACCGAAGGCATGGACGAACGCATGGGCCTGCTGGTCACGCTCCTCGGTTTCGCCGTCTCCTTCGTGGTGCGCCCGCTGGGTGGAATGGTTCTCGGCCCGCTGGGTGACAAGATCGGCCGCCGCAAGGTGCTCTTCTTTACGATGGCGATCATGGCCGGGGCCACCACCACCATCGGCCTGCTGCCGACCGCCGGCCAGGTGGGACTCTGGGTCATCATCCCCCTCTATCTTTTGAAGATGCTGCAGGGCTTCTCCACCGGCGGCGAGTACTCCGGCGCAGCGACGTACATCGCGGAGTTTTCCCCGGACCGGAACCGCGGCTTCATGACCGCCCTGCTGAACTCCGGGTCGATGCTCGGCTTCGCCGTGGGCGCCGGCGTCGTGGCCGTGACGACCGCTGCTGCGACGTCGGCGTGGGGCGAGACGGCCATGCACGATGGCGCCTGGCGCATTCCGTTCCTGCTCGCCGCGCCGCTTGGTGTCCTGGCCATCTCGCTGCGCAGCCGTATCCCCGAATCGCCCAGCTTCGAGGTCGCCCAGGAGAAGGCTGCGTCTGACGACGTCGACCCCATTTTCGTCCGCCACAACCTGCCGAACATCCTGAAGTTCTACTGGCCCCAGATCCTCATTGGCTGCGCGCTCATCGCCGCCGACGGCACCTCCTCCTACATGCTCACGAGCTACATGCCCACCTACCTGGAGACGGAGGTCGGGTCCCCGGCAGTGCACACCGCGGTGGCCGCAGTGGTTGTGCTGGTGCTGCAGGCCATCCTGATTCCCGTCGTCGGGCGCTGGTCGGACCGCATCGGCCGGCGACCCATCTACACCATGGCGACCATCGGCAACCTCATCCTGCTGGTGCCTGCGTTCTGGCTGATGCACGTCGGCACCCTTTGGTCGCTGTACCTGGCGATGTTCCTGGTGATGGTGCCCAGCGCCTTCTTCCTGGCACTCACCGGAGCCGTGATGTCCGAGCTGTTCCCCACAGCCTCGCGCTACGGTTGCGTGGGAGTCACGCACAATCTGTCCATCTCGATCTTCGGCGGCACCACACCGCTGGTCAGCCAGATCCTCGTCGAGGTCACCGGCAACTCCTACGCCCCGGCGTACTACATCATGTTCTTCTCCGCCGTCGCGCTCGTAGCGGTACTGAAGATGCGCGAGTCCGCTTCACGGCCGCTGCTCGGCTCCGTGCCCGTGGTGTCAAGCCGCGAAGAGGCCGCGGCGCTTGTCAGGGACCAGGACACCAACGAACGCATCGACACCGCCACCATGCTTTTGGTTCCCGCACCCGCGGAATCAGTGGGTGCCGGCGCCCGCTGACCCAGCGGGACGGCCGACCCAGCGGGACGGCTGACCCACAATCCCGAACGAACACTTGGGGCCCCTGATCCGCCCGGATCGGGGGCCTCAAGTGTTCGTTCGCGCGCGGACAGCCAGCTGACGCTACGCCGCCAGTACCTTGTTCAGTGCCGTGCGGATCCGCTTCTCGGACACCGAATAGGCGGTTCCAAGTTCGACGGCGAACAGGCTCACCCTCAGCTCTTCGATCATCCAGCGCACCTGTGTCAGCTCGGCACCTGCCCGGCGGCCGGGCAGCAGGGCCGACACGGCGTCGTCGTAATCATCCTCCAGCTGCTGGACCGCCGCCATGTTGAGCGCATCGCGCTGCACGTTGCCGGGCAGCTTCTCCAGGCGTTTTTCGATGGCGGTGAGGTAGCGGGGGAGCTGGCTCAGCTGGGCGTAGCCGGTCCGGGCCACGAAGCCGGGGAAGACCAGCTGCTCAAGCTGGCTGCGGACATCGTTGAGAGCGCTAATGAGCGCCAGGCTGGTGGTGCCCCTCAGCTGCTTCTCGATCCGGTGGGTACTGGCGAGGATTCGCTCCACGACGGCGGTGACACTGAAGACGGTGTCGATCAGCTCCGCCCGGACATGCTCGTGCAGGGCGTCGAACGCTGCCTGGTCCCACGGAAGTTCGGCGGGAGTCAGCTTGTCCACCGCTGCCAGGACGCAGTCGGCGATCAGGGCCGAGACGGACCCGTGCGGGTTCTGGCTGAACGTCAGCTTCTCGGTGTTGTTCAGGTGTTCGAGGACGTAGCGGTCCGGCGCGGGCACCCGAAGTGCGAGGAGCCTGATGACGCCGCCCCGCATGGCTTCCTGCTGCTCCGACGCGGTCTGGAACACTCGCAGGCCAACGGACTTGCCTTCGTCCACCAGCGCGGGGAAACCGGTGACGGTGTGCCCCTTCACGGTGACGCTGGCCTGGCGTTGAAGGGTGCCGAACCGCCACTCCGTCAGGCCGGACTGTTCCGTGAATCCGGCATGCGTCTGAGGGCGGCCGTCCTGCGGGGCAGCCTGCTGCTGGCTCTTCTTCGGCGCCCGCGCGTTCTGTGACCGTGGACCGGCGGTGGCGGGCGTGGCGCCCAGCGACTCGGCAATGGCCCGGCGGGTGGCCGGGGCCAGGCGCTCCTGCAGGGCTTCCAGGTCCTTGCCCTCATCCAGGACCCTGCCCCGGGTGTCCACCACCTTGAAACTCACCCGCAGGTGCGGCGGAACCGCATCCCAGTTCCAGGACCCGGGCGGCACGATCTGGCCTTTCAGACGGCGCAGGACCAGCTCCAGCGAACTCTCCAGCTCGTCCTCGGCGGGGTCGAAGTCGGCTTCCAGCGCCGCCACAGCCTGCCGCGCGACGTCGGGGGCCGGCACAAAGCTCTTGCGGACCTGCTTCGGCAGGGACTTGATCAGCGCGGTGACAAGTTCCACGCGCTGGCCGGGGATCAGCCAACGGAACGGGGCATCATCGAGCTGGTTCAGGAAGAGGACCGGGACTTCCGCCGTGACGCCGTCGGACGGGTTGGGTGTCGAGCCGGGTGCCACGGGATGGAATTCGTAGCTCAGGGGCAGTTCGAAGCCCTTGTGCAGCCACGTCTTCGGGTAGGCGGACTCGTCCAGCGCATCGGCGTCCTCGCTCAGGAGCAGGGCCTCGTCGAAGTCCAGAAGCGCCGGATCCTGCTGCCGGGCGTCCTTCCACCACTTGTCGAAGTGCCGTTCCGAGACGACGTCCTTGCCAACGCGCGCGTCATAGAACTCAAAAAGAGTCTCGTCATCCACCAGCAGGTCCCGGCGGCGCATCCGTGCCTCGAGTTCTTCCACTTCGTGCAGCAGGGCCCGATTGCGGTGGAAGAACTTGTGGTGCGTCTTCCACTCGCCCTGGACCAGCGCATGCCGGATGAACAGCTCGCGTGCCAGGACAGGATCCACCCTGCCGAAGTTGATCCGGCGCTGGGCGATGATCGGCACGCCGTAGAGTGTGACCTTTTCATAGGCCATCACGGCGCCCATCTTCGTGGACCAGTGGGGTTCGCTGTAGCTGCGCTTGATCAGGTGCGGTGCCACCTGCTCAGCCCAGGCCGGCTCGAACTTGGAGGCGACCCGTGCCCACAGCCGGCTGGTTTCCACCAGTTCGGCGGCCATGACAAACGTGGGCGCCTTTTTGAACAGTGCCGAGCCCGGGAAGATGGCAAACCGGCTGCCGCGGGCGCCCGCGTACTCCCGCTTGCGTTCGTCGAGGATGCCGATGTGGCTCAGCAGGCCGGAGAGCAGGCTGATGTGGATGCCCTCGTGGTTGCCCACGGCGTCGGCCTCGCGCCTGTTGTCCAGGCTGATGCCCAGCGGCCTGGCCAGCTGACGGAGCTGCGTGAACAGATCCTGCCACTCGCGGACGCGCAGGTAGTTGATGAATTCGTTGCGGCACAGGCGGCGGAACTGGGTGGAGGACAGCTCCTGCTGCTTCTCGTGGATGTAGTTCCAGAGGTTCAGGTAGCCGGTGAAGTCGGAATTCTCGTCGCGGAAACGGGCGTGCTTCTCCGCCGCCAGCTGCTGCTTGTCCGTCGGGCGTTCGCGGGGATCCTGAATGGTCAGGGCCGCTGCCAGGATCATGACTTCGCGGACGCAGCCGCGCTTGCCCGCCTCCACGATCATGCGGCCGAGCCGCGGATCCACCGGAAGCTGGGCGAGTTTCTGTCCGACGGCGGTCAGGCCGCCGCCCTTGCCGTTTTCGGGGGTGGCTGCCTGCGGTGAACTCAAGGCTCCCAGCTCCCGAAGGAGGGTCACGCCGTCGTTAATGGCCCGCGAATCCGGCGGTTCCACGAACGGAAAGTTTTCAATGTCCTTGGGCCCCCGTGCGACGCCCATGGCTGTCATCTGCAGGATGACCGCCGCCAGGTTGGTGCGCAGGATTTCCGGATCGGTGTAGAGTGGCCGGGACTCGAAGTCCTCTTCGGAGTACAGCCGGATCGCGATACCGTCCGACACGCGGCCGCAGCGCCCGGATCGCTGGTTGGCAGAGGCCTGGGACACGCGCTCAATGGGCAACCGCTGCACCTTGGTGCGGTGCGAATAGCGCGAGATGCGGGCGGTGCCGGTGTCGACGACGTACTTGATGCCCGGGACGGTCAGCGAGGTCTCGGCCACGTTGGTGGCCAGCACGATCCTCCGCTTGCTGCCCGGGTTGAACACCCGGTGCTGTTCCTGCAGGCTCAGCCGCGCGAACAGCGGCAGGACCTCCGTGCCGGCCAGCCGCCGGTTCGACTGGATCCTGGCCTGCAGGGCGTCGGCGGCGTCCCGGATCTCCCGTTCGCCGGAGAAGAAGATGAGGATGTCGCCCGGCGCTTCCAGGGCAAGCTCGTCGACGGCGTCGCACACCGCGTCCAGCGGGTCCCGGTCCTCTTCGAGTTCGTCGTCGGAGGAGTTGTCCTCGTCATCGCCTGCGGACGGGCCGCCAGCCGGCTGGGATAGCGGCCGGTAGCGGATTTCCACCGGGTAGGTGCGGCCGGACACCTCCACGATGGGCGCCGGTTCCTCGTCCGAGCCGAAGTGTTTTGCGAAGCGTTCGGGATCGATGGTGGCGGAGGTGATGATCACCTTCAGGTCCGGCCGCTGCGGCAGGATCCGCTTGAGATAGCCGAGGATGAAGTCGATGTTCAGGCTGCGCTCGTGGGCCTCATCGATGATGATCGCGTTGTATTTGCGGAGCAGCTTGTCGCGCTGGATTTCGGCCAGCAGGATGCCGTCGGTCATCAGTTTGACCTTGGTGGACCTGCCCACCTCGCCCGTGAAACGGACCTGGAAGCCGACTTCCTGCCCGATGTCGACGCCGAGTTCGGAGGCGATGCGTTCGGCCACCGTGCGCGCTGCGAGGCGCCGCGGCTGGGTGTGGCCGATCAGGCCGTTTTCACCCAGTCCCAGCTCCAGGCACATCTTCGGGATCTGGGTGGTCTTTCCTGAACCGGTCTCACCGGCAATGATCGTCACCTGGTTGGCGGCAATCGCGGCCATCAGGTCCTCGCGGCGCTCGGAAACCGGCAGCTCGGCGGGGTAGGAGATGTGAAAAGTCATGGCTCCCCCAAGTCTACTGCCGCGTAAAAGGACCCGGCGTGCGCCGGGTCCTTGGTTCGGATGGGGGACTGTTGTTCTGCGGGGGCGGTGATGGTTGACAGGTATGCGCCGCTAGAAGATGCGCATGGTGTAGTTGCTGCTTGGCAGGTCCAGTGCGGACCAGTCCCGGGCAGAGTATTCGGGAGGGGTGTGGCCGCGGCCGTCACGGAGGATGGCGCCAACGGTGGCTGCAGCTGCAACGAGGACCAGGACGAGGAGGGCGATTCCGAAGATTTCCATGTCTCCATGGTTCTCCGGTGGCATCCCGGAAAAAAGTGGCAGAAATGCCTAAAAAGTACAAATTTCTGCCATACTGGAAGCATGCTCAAGACAGTGGCAATCATCGCGGTTCCCAACTTCTCGATCTTCGAGTTCGGTACCGCTTTTGAGGTGTTTGGCATCGACCGTTCGGACCGGGGAACGGGCGTGCCGCAGTTTGATTTCCGCGTGTGCACCCCGGTGCCCGGGGAAGTTCCGCTGAAGTCCGGACTCACCATGAACGTGAGCCTCGGCCTGGAGGCCGCCGCCGATGCCGACCTGGTGATCATGGCGCCCTACGGCCGCGAAGAGGACGTTCCGGAATCGGTCCTCGAAGCGCTCCGGGCGGCGCACACGCGGGGCGCATGGGTGATGTCGATCTGCTCCGGCGCCTTTGCTTTGGCCCGGGCCGGGCTGCTGGACGGGCGCCGGTGCACCACACACTGGCACTACTCGGGAGAGCTGGCCGCCCAGCACCCCAAGGTCCTGGTGGACGAGAACGTCCTCTATGTCGAGGACAGCAGGATCATCACCAGCGCCGGAACAGCAGCGGGCATTGACGCCTGCCTGCACCTGGTGCGGATCGAATTCGGGGCTGCCGTGGCGGCCGCCATCGCCAGGGACATGGTGGTCCCGCCGCACCGCGACGGCGGCCAGGCCCAGTTCATCGACAGGCCCATGCCCGAATGCGGCTCGCAGCCCATCGAGGAACTCCTGCGGTGGATGGTGGAATCCCTGGACGAGGAACATCCCGTCCACGAGCTCGCCGCCCGCGTGCACATGTCGCCGCGCACCTTTGCCCGGCGGTTCCGTGCTGAAACAGGCGCGACCCCGGCCGCATGGCTCAATTCACAGCGGGTCCTGCGCGCCCAGGAGCTGCTGGAGTCGACGGAGCTGAATATCGACGAGGTGGCACGGCAGTCAGGATTCGGCCACCCCGTGCTGCTTCGGCACCATTTCGCCAAGGTGCTGGACACGAGTCCGCAGTCCTACCGCCGGGCCTTCCGCGGCCAGATGGCCACGGCAGGCTAGCGCCTGCCCGGGCCGCGTAGCGACCGGCCGGCTACTGTCGGAAGCCGGACTCGCCGCTGCCGGAGCGCGATTCCTCAGCCGCGGCCCGGGTCGACTCCACGAGCACGCGCCAGGGGCCTGTGACTGCCGTCTCGGGCAGGGTGGCGCGGCGCTGGCCGGCGCGGATGGAGTACATGAAGCGGTCCGGCTGGCCGTCAGCCGCCTGCCGGGGATCGTCGACGGCGTCCCAGGGGCACGCTTCGACGAGCGGCTGCCAGCGGCTTTTGTCAGTGGACGTCACGGCCAGCACCGTCCAGACACGGGTGAGTGCGGCTATCCCGCCGCTGCGCTCGACTGTGATTTTCATGGCGAGGTTCCCGGGTTTCCGAGGCCGCCGGGAAGCGGAAAGTCACAGTCCCGGCGTCGGTTAGAGCTTTACCTTCACAGTCTCCCACGCACCGCGCACGGCGTCATGCTCTGCGGACTCCTCGCCGAACAGTTCCTTCGCCGTTGACGCGGTGGCTTTGGCGAAGGCTGTGAACGTGGTGGTCGGGCTCAGCAAGCCGCCAGTCAGGGTCTCGTACCAGATCTGCCCCGGTGCGTCCCAGGCGTTCCCGCCCAAGGCCTGGGCGACGAGGCAGAACGCCCGGTTCGGAATGCCGGAGTTGATGTGGACGCCGCCGTTGTCTGACCGCGTGCGGACATAGGAGTCCATGGTGTCCGGCTGCGGGTCCTTGCCGAGGACGTCGTCGTCGTACGCCGTCCCGGGTGCCTTCATGGAGCGCAGGGCGGATCCTTGGACCTGCGGCGTGAACAGGCCCTCGCCGATCAGCCAGGAGGCCTCGGCGGTGGTCTGCTTCCGGAAATACTGCTCCACCAGGGCACCGAAGACGTCTGAGACGGATTCGTTGATGGCTCCCGCCTGGTTGCGGTAGGCCAGCCCCGCGGAAAACTGCGTGACGCCGTGGGCCAGTTCGTGGCCGATCACGCTGAGCGAGCGGGTAAAGCGCTCGAAGACCTCGCCGTCGCCGTCGCCGAACACCATCTGCTGGCCGTCCCAGAATGCGTTGTCGTACAGCTTGCCGAAGTGGACGCTGGCCTTCAGCGGCATTCCCAGTCCGTCAATCGAGTTCCGGCTGAAGGCGTCCGCATAGAGGGTGTGCGTATGGCCCAGTCCGTCATAGGCCTCGTCGACGGCGGGATCGCCGGTGGCGGCGTCGCCCTCTTTCCGGACAACCTGCCCGGGCAGCGACTCGCCGGACTTCGCGTCGAAGACGGACCTGTTGACCGGAGCGGGCTGCAGCTGCCTGATGCCGGCAGGAGCCGACGGCGCCGACGTGCGGGCCGCCTGTACGGCGCCAACGTGGAGCAGGGCTTCCCTGGCGGCGCGGGCGACTGCCGAGAACCGGGGGGACCCCTGGGCGGCCAGACGGCGGAGGATGTACGGCGGAACGATTGAACAGACCATGCAACTCACACTACGAACGGCCTCTGACATTCTGCGTCAGGCGCACTGGAAATGCAGGAAACCCTGGAACCGGAGAAGACCCGGCAATCGCAGTTAACCCGGCAGATGCAGGAAACCCCCGCCGCTTTGATTAAGCGGCGGGGGTTTCAGCTGTGCCCTCGATAGGATTCGAACCTACGGCCTTCTGCTCCGGAGGCAGACGCTCTATCCCCTGAGCTACGAGGGCATCCAGGGATCCTGCCGTTCCCGGCCGGACGTCCTAGAGCTTAGCAGGAAGGTGGGCCGGAAAGGAAAACGGGACCTCCCCTTTAGTATCCCGCGAACGAATCCACATGGATACGGCGGGCGCCGGCATGCCGGGCGGCACGCCGGAGCGAGCCGACACTGGCCGGTGAGCCCGAGATGAAGACCCTTCGCCGGCCGATGTCCGGCACCAGCCGTTTCAGTGCATGACCATCCAGCCGTGCCCCCGGGGCCAGCAGCCCGCCGGCGTTCTCGATGAAGTCCGGCGGCGCCGAGCCGTCGGCGAGCCGGGCAATGACGCGGGCACCGGATTCCCGTAGCTCCTCCGCGTAGGCGAGTTCGGATGCGTTCCGCGCGAGGTAGAGAAGCACGGTGTCGCGCTCGCGGGCCACCCCGCCGGACAGGTGCGCCAAGTATGGCGTGATGCCGATCCCGGCGGCGATGAGCAGTACGGGGTCCGAACCCTTCGGCAGGACGAAATCGCCCGCCACCGTGGTGGCCGTGAGCTCATCGCCGGGCTTGAGGGACAGTAGCTTGCGCTTGGCGGCGGAGACGGGGTCGGCGGTACCGACGCCGATCTTCACATGCTTTGCGTCCGGATGGCTCGTCAGGCTGAAGACGCGGCGCCTGCCCCGTCCGTCCGGCTTGGTGTGCGGAAGATCCAGTTCCAGGTACTGGCCAGGCGCGTGGCGGAGCGGGCGCTGCGGGCGGAAGACGAATTCCGTCGTCGTCGGCGTCAGCCTGCGGGAGTGGCTGAACAGCAGCCGGACGCTGCCGCGCTGGCCCGCCAGGAACGCCAGCAGGTTGCCGATCAGCAGTGCCAGCTCGGGGGAGTTCGCCACGAGGCCGAAGTTGTACGGCGTGGCCAGAAGGATTCCGACGACGGCGGCCGTCGCCAGCTGCTGCCAGCGCCGCGGCGGCAGCGTGAGCGGCTCGGTGAGCATGAAGCCGGCAAAGAACAGCACCGGGCCCTGCGCCAGGGTCTGCCACACAGCACTTCCGAGGTCGACGCCGGAGGGCATTTGCACCGCCGCCACGACGGCGGTGGCCACCAGGATGAAGACGGCGGCCATGAGCGTTTTCCGGGTGCGGTAGAGCACCAGCAGGACGCCCGGGACCAGGAGCCACAGCATGGCCGGCGTACCCGCCCACCAGGTGGCGATGTTGAGCCCGGTCAGCCCGGTGATGAAGGCCCCGGCGGCCGCGGGATTGAACACATGGCGGCCACGCCAGGCAAGGGCGTACTTGGAGGCTGAAGCCAAAACGCAGGCCAGCGCCACCCCTGCAAGGTCCATGGGCGCAAACGCCGGGCCGAGCTGGGTGGGCCAGAACAGGAAGTAGAGCAGGAGACCCGTAATCAGTGAGGATTCAGAATGCGGCTGAACCCGGAACAGTGCGGCCAGGCCACGGTTGGAGACGTACGTCAGCCCCAGGCAGAGGGCCAGGTGCGCGAGCATGTTCGGGATGCCGAACGTCAGCCAGCCGAGCGCATCGAGGAGGAGGCTGTAGGCGGCCAGCACGGCAAGCACCAACAGAACCAGCCGGTACATCGTGAACCGGCCCAGGTACGCGTCCAGGGCGGTGCCGGGTGAGGTCTGCTGCCGGGAGGTGGTTGAACTC
This sequence comes from Arthrobacter globiformis, assembly GCF_046536215.2. Lineage (GTDB taxonomy): Bacteria > Actinomycetota > Actinomycetes > Actinomycetales > Micrococcaceae > Arthrobacter > Arthrobacter globiformis_E. Next base: position 4,899,564 of record NZ_CM143421.1, read on the forward strand.
ATGTGAACAGCGCTCCTTCGAATTCCGCGGAGTACTCCGCGCTGCCGTTGGAAAATACCTTGAGCCAGGAAAAACGGAAGTGCCGTGCCAGGTCTTCGGCCGGAACCAGGAAGAGGGCGGTGGCGAGGGCGTCCGCCTCCATGGCGGTGTCCGCCCGGGCCCAGGTGGCCACGACCGTCCTGACCGGCGCGCCCGTGGTGCCGTCCAGAACGTGATGGAGTCCGTCTCCCCAGGCCCGCCGGTTCGACGCCGACGCGCAGAGGGCACCGGCCCCCAGCGCTACGGTTCCTGTCGCCTTGGTGGGGTCATAGGGATGTTCCAGGGCCACCTGCACCGGCTCCAGGCCGCCGGTCTCCCCGCGGCCGTTCAGCAGGTCGCCGCTCGCGTCGATGAAGAAGTCTGTGACCCCGTGGCTTCTGAGCAGTTCGGCCACCAGGTCCACGAGCTGGCCCTTGCCGGCCGCGCCGACGTCCAGCACCACGGGGGCGGTGGTGCGCAGCGATGTTCCTTGCCATTCCAGGACGGCGTCCCAGGCCGGGGGAGGCGCAGCGCCGCCGCGGGGCTGCAGTGAATAGTGCGGATCGTAGCCCAGCCGCTCGAGGCTTTCACCGATCAGCGGCGTCATGGCCCCGCCGCTGAGTGTGTAGAGCTGCCGGTAGAGCGCGGCCAGGCCTGCGGCTTCTGGCGGCATTTCGTACTGCCCGGGCCTCACGGACATCCGGGTTACCAGGGAGTCATGGCGGAACCTGGACCACGTGGAGTCGTAGCGTTCCACTTCGGCCAGGACGGCGCTGCGCAGGGCCGGCGGCAACGGGGCAGGCGTGGAGATTTCCCAGCCGGTTCCGATACCGTCAAACCGGAAGTCCTGCCAGCCCGGGTGCGGCACGGCAGCCGCCTACAGGGCCTGCGCCTTGATCGCTTCGACCGCCTGGTTGAAGCCGCCGCTGGTGAGGGACGAGCCCGCCACCTTGGAGACGTTGATCTCATCCAGGCTCTTGCCCACCACCTGCCCGGCAATGCCGCTGGCGAACTCGCCCTGGAACTTCCGGGTATTGGGATTGGATGGGTGCTCGGTGATTTCCACCGCGGACACCGTGCCGTTGGCCAGCGTCAGCTGGACGCCCACGGTCTCGGTGCCATTGGGGGACCTGTAGGTGCCGTCGGCGCTGTAGGTCCCGTCCTTGTATCCGGCTGCGGAGCCCGATGCCGGGGTGGAAGCCGATGCGGTCCCCGACCCTGTTCCCGACGCAGGAGCGGACGCCGCCGAGGGTTCGGTCTCCTGCGCAGCGGGCTGCTGGGCGGAAGGCGCGCAGCCTGCCACCGTTCCGGCGAGGGACAGGCCGGCCACTCCGGCGAACACAGTTTTGCGGATTGAAGGCTTCACGGGGTCTCTTTTCGTGGTGCGGGCACGCCAGCGACAGCGTTGAGTTCCAGTATTCCAGTGTTGATGTTTCAACAATTTGGCAGGTGAGTAAAGGCTAAGGGCAGTTCCTGTGAATTTCCCTACTATTGGCTGTGACGCGAAACGAGGTTGCTGTGACGCCGGGAAGAGTGCGCAGGGACGCCCGGATTCCGCGCCGCAACGGGCTCCCCGGTAGTCTAGGAGTGTGACTCCCGAAGAACTCTCCCTTGCAATATCCGCCTGCCTGAAAGACGCCGTTGCCGCCGGCGACATTGCCCTTGCCGAGGCGGCTATACCGGACTCTGTCCTGGTGGAGCGTCCGAAGAACCGGGAGCACGGTGACTGGGCAACCAACATCGCTTTGCAGCTGGCCAAGAAGGCCGGCACCAACCCGCGCGCATTCGCCACTCTCCTCAGCGCGCGGCTCAAGGACATCAATGGCGTCGACGGAGTGGAAATCGCCGGTCCCGGCTTCCTCAACATCACGGTTGACGCTGCTGCCGCAGGCGCGCTGGCCAAGATCATTGTCGAAGCGGGCAGGGAGTACGGCACCAATGACGTGCTCGCCGGCCACACGGTGAACATGGAATTCGTGTCCGCCAACCCCACCGGTCCGCTGCACATCGGCCACACGCGCTGGGCGGCCCTGGGCGACTCGATAGCCAGGGTGCTTCGCGCCTCCGGTGCCGACGTCACCGCCGAGTACTACATCAACGACGCCGGCTCCCAGATGAACGTCTTCGCCAACTCGGTGCTGTCGCGCCTGCACGGCCGCGACGTGCCCGAGGGCGGCTACCCGGGCGAATACATCCGCGACCTCGGCCACGAGGTGCTGACGCAGCACCCGGACATCCGTGAGCTCACCGACGCCGCGGCCCTGCCCGTGATCCGCGCCGCGGCCTACGAGGCCCAGCTCAAGGACATCAAGGACACCCTGGCGGACTTCGGCGTCTCCTTTGACGTGTTCTTCTCCGAGCAGGAACTGCACGACGCCGGCGCTATCGAAAGTGCCGTTGCCCGCCTTCGCGAGCAGGGCCACGTGTTCGACGACGGCGGTGCCGTCTGGCTGCGCACCACCGACTTCGGTGACGACAAGGACCGCGTGATGATCCGCGCTAACGGCGAGCCGACGTACTTCGCCGCCGACGCCGCGTACTACCTGTCCAAAAAGGACCGCGGCTACACGGAAAAGATCTACCTCCTGGGCGCCGACCACCACGGCTACATCAACCGGCTCAAGGCCATCGCCGCCGCGGCCGGGGACGACCCCGAGGTCAACATCGAGGTGCTGATCGGCCAGCTGGTGTCCGTCAACGGAGCCAAGCTTTCCAAGCGCGCCGGCAACATCATCGAGCTCAAGGACCTGATCTCCTGGCTGGGAACTGACGCGGTCCGCTATTCGCTGGCACGCTTCCCGGCCGACTCCCCGCTGACACTGGACCCCGAGCTGCTCAAGAAGCACTCCAACGAGAACCCCGTGTTCTACGTGCAGTACGCGCATGCCCGCTCGTGCGGCACCGCCCGCAACGCCGTGGCTGCCGGAGTGGACCGGAGCGCCTTCGACGCCTCCCTGCTGGACCACGCCACGGAGAACGAACTGCTCTCCTACCTGGGCAGCTACCCCTCCATCGTGGCCAAGGCCGCCGAACTCCGTGAGCCGCACCGCGTGGCACGCCACCTCGAGGTCATCGCCGGCGCCTACCACCGCTGGTATGACGCCTGCCGGGTGGCGCCGATGGGCGACGAAGCCGTCACGGACACCAACCGCACCAGGCTGTGGCTCAATGACGCCACCAGCCAGGTGCTCGCCAACGGACTCGAACTGCTGGGCGTTTCGGCGCCGGAACGGATGTGATCAGCGTGCAGGACATCACGGGCAGCACCGCGTTCAACAGCGCAGCCTCCGACCCGGCAGCCTCGCCGCTGGCTCCGGAGTGGCTTGCCGTCCCCGCGGACCTCAACGCCCTCCACACCCCGGTGTGGGCAGGCGGGGTGGAACGGAACGACGCCGGCGAACTCGCCATTGACGGCATCCCGGTCAGCGCCCTCAAGGAACAGTACGGCACGCCGCTGTTTGTCATGAGCGAATCGGATTTCCGTGCCCGCGCCCGTGCCTTCAAGGATGCCTTCGACGACGCCTTCGCCGACATCTGCGGGGGAGTGGACGTCTACTACGCCGGCAAGTCCTTCCTTAGCATCGCTGTCGCCACGTGGGTGGCCGAAGAGGGGCTGCGGCTGGACACCTGTTCCGGCGGCGAGCTCGCCGTCGCAGCCCGGGCCGGCATCGAGGGTGCCAACCTGTCGCTGCACGGCAACAACAAGTCCGACGCCGAGATTAACCGCGCGCTGGACATGAATCTGGGCCGCATCGTGGTGGACAGCCTGGACGAGCTGGAGCGCGTGGCGAAGATCGCCTCGGGCCGCGGGGAGAAGGCCAACGTTATGCTGCGGCTGACGCCCGGCGTGCACGCCCACACCCACGAGTTCATCGCCACCGCCCACGAGGACCAGAAATTCGGCCTCTCCATGGCCGGGGACTCCACCGACGAAGCAGGCCTGTCCGCTGCCGAGGAGGCCGTCGCCGCGGCAACGTCCTATGACAGCGTGGAGCTGCTGGGCCTGCACTGCCACATCGGTTCGCAGATCTTCGAGCCGGACGGCTTCGCGCTGGCCGCCCAGAAGCTGCTGACCTTCCTGGCCGCGGTGCAGGCCAAATATTCCATCACCCTGCCCGAGCTCGACCTCGGCGGCGGCTACGGCATCGCCTATACACCGGTGGACACCCCCCGCCCGGCAGCCGACATCGCGCAGGCGATGGCCGCCGTCGTGCGTTCCAAGTGCGCCGAACTGGGTATCACTGCACCCCGGATTTCGATCGAGCCCGGGCGCGCGATCGTGGGCAGCAGCACCTTCACCCTGTACGAGGTGGGTACGCTCAAAACCGTCCGCGTGGACGCTCCGGCCGGCGGCGACAGTGAAACCGCCGGTGAAAACGTTACGCACCCGCGCCGCTATGTGTCAGTGGACGGCGGCATGAGCGACAACGCCCGTCCGGTGCTGTACGACGCGGATTATTCGGCCATTCTCGCGTCGCGGACCTCCGCGGCGGCTCCGCAGCTGTCCCGCGTAGTGGGCAAACATTGCGAGAGCGGCGACATAGTTGTTAGAGATGTATATCTGCCCGAGGACGTGGCAGCCGGTGATCTGCTCGCTGTACCGGGGACCGGCGCCTACTGCTGGGCCCTGTCAAGCAACTACAACTATCTGGCCCGGCCGGGCGTTGTCGCTGTGCGCGACGGATCTCCCCGGCTGATTGTCCGCGGGGAAACCGAAGAAGATCTGCTGAACCGCGACATGGGAGCCTGAATGACCGAATTGCGAACCCTGAAAGTGGCCCTGCTGGGCTGTGGCAACGTCGGGGCTCAGGTGGCGCGGATTCTGATTGACGACGCCGGCACCCTGGCGCCGCGCACCGGCGCCCGCCTGGAACTGGCCGGCATCGCGGTACGGAACCTCGACGCCGACCGCGAGGTGGACCTCCCGCGCGAGCTGTTCACCACCGACGGCGAAACCCTGGTCAAGGACGCCGACCTCGTCATCGAGCTGATGGGCGGCATCGAGCCTGCCCGCTCGCTGATCCTGTCCGCCATCCAGAACGGCGCCAGCGTGGTCACGGGCAACAAGGCCCTGCTCGCCGCCGACGGCCCGGCCCTCTACGAAGAGGCGGACAAGGCCGGCGTCGAGCTGTCTTACGAAGCCGCCGTCGCAGGCGCCATCCCCATCCTGCGCCCCATCCGGGACAGCCTGTCCGGTGACCGCATCACCCGCGTCCTGGGCATCGTCAACGGCACCACCAACTTCATCCTGGACCAGATGGACTCCACCGGCGCGCAGTTCGCCGACGCACTCGCCGAGGCCCAGCGCCTCGGTTACGCCGAGGCTGACCCGACGGCCGACGTCGAGGGCCACGACGCCGCCGCCAAGGCCGCCATCCTGGCGTCCCTGTCCTTCCACACGCGCTTCGATCTGGAGCACGTCTACTGCGAGGGCATCACCCGCGTCAGTGCCGCCGACATTGCGGCGGCAAAGGAAGCCGGCTTTGTCATCAAGCTGCTGGCGATCGCCGAGAAGATCGGCAACGGCGACGGCAGCGAGGGTGTTTCCGTGCGCGTCCACCCGACGCTCCTGCCGCGCGAACACCCGCTGGCAGCCGTCCGCGGTGCGTTCAACGCCGTCTTCGTCGAGGCGGAGAACGCCGGCGAGCTGATGTTCTACGGCCAGGGCGCAGGCGGAACCCCGACGGCGTCTGCCGTCCTGGGCGACCTGGTCTCGGCCGCCCGCCGCATCGTTTTGGGCGGCCCCGGACGGATCGAGTCCACCACGGGCCACGTCCCGGCGCTGCCGATCGATGCCGCAACCACCAGCTACTACATCGGCCTGGACGTTGCGGACCAGCCCGGCGTGCTGGCGAAGATCGCCCAGCTGTTCGCCGAGCACGGCGTGTCCATCGAAATCATGCGCCAGACCATCCACCGCGACGCCGACTCCAACGTGGAATCGGCCGAGCTGCGGATCGTCACCCACCGCGCAAGCGAAGCTGCACTGGCAGCGACCGTCGAGGCCGTGAAGGGCCTGGACGTGATCAATTCCGTTACATCCGTACTGCGGGTAGAAGGAGCTTAAGTGGCTCACCAATGGCGCGGTGTCATCCGCGAATACGCTGACCGTCTGCCCGTAACGGCGGCCACCCGGGTCATCACCCTCGGCGAGGGCGGCACACCTCTGGTCCACGCCCAGAAGCTGTCCGAGCTGACGGGTTCGGACGTCTACCTCAAGGTCGAGGGCATGAACCCCACCGGTTCCTTCAAGGACCGCGGCATGACCATGGCCATGACCGCTGCGGTCGAGGCCGGCGCCAAGGCCGTGGTGTGTGCCTCCACCGGCAACACGTCCGCCTCCGCTGCGGCGTACGCCACCGCCGCCGGCCTGACATGCGCCGTGCTGGTGCCCGAAGGCAAGATCTCCATGGGCAAGCTGAGCCAGGCCATCGCGCACGGCGCCACGCTCCTGCAGGTCGACGGCAACTTTGACAACTGCCTGGACATCGCCCGCAAGCTGGGCGAGTCCTACCCGGTGTTCCTGGTCAACTCCGTGAACCCGGCCCGCATCCAGGGCCAGAAGACCGGCGCCTTCGAGATCGTCGATGCCCTGGGCGACGCCCCGGACATCCACGTGCTGCCGGTCGGCAACGCCGGAAACATCACGGCCTACTGGAAGGGCTACAAGGAGTACGCCGCCACGTTCGAGTCCGAAACCGCCGGCACGCTCGCTCCCGTCGCCACCAAGACCCCCGCCATGTGGGGCTTCCAGGCCGCGGGCGCCGCGCCGTTCGTCGCCGGCCACCCCATCACGGAGCCGGACACCATCGCCACCGCCATCCGGATCGGCAACCCCGCGTCCTGGGACGGTGCCATCGCCGCCCGTGACGAATCCGGCGGATTCATCGATTCCGTCACCGACGAGGAAATCCTGGCCGCCCACCGCTGGCTGTCCTCCCGCGAAGGCGTCTTCGTGGAGCCCGGTTCCGCTGCCGGCGTCGCAGGCCTGCTCAAGAAGCACGCCGCAGGCGAGGTGCCCTCCGGCAAGACCATCGCCATCACCGTCACCGGCCACGGCCTCAAGGACCCGCAGTGGGCCCTCCGGACCGAGGACGGCAGTGATGTCCAGCCGGTCAAGGTGCCGAACGACGTCGTGACCGTTGCTGCAGAACTGGGACTGGAAGACAAATAACAGTGGAAACCATGCTGCCGCAGACCGCCCAGCTGCCCGCCATCCAGGCCGGGCAGCAGGTGACGGTCCGGGTTCCGGGCACCAGCGCCAACCTCGGCCCCGGCTATGACAGCCTCGGGCTGGCACTGACCCTGCACGACACCCTCACCGTGGAGAGCCTGGACAGCGACGAGCTGGTCTTCGAGCTCAGCGGTGAGGGCGCGGATTCCCTTCCGCGGGATGCCAGCCACCTGGTGGTCCGGGCGATGAACGCCGCCTTCGGGCGGCTGGGCTACCGCCACACCGGCCTCAAGATCACGGCCCAAAACGTCAATCCGCACGGCCGTGGCCTGGGCTCGTCGGCGTCCGCCGTCGTGGCTGCCGTGACGGCGGCCAACGCGCTGCTGCCGGCGGGGGAGCAGCGCGACAAGAACTGGATCCTGCAGCTGACCAGCGAAATGGAAGGCCACCCGGACAACGTCGCTCCGGCGATCTACGGCGGACTGGCGCTGTCGTGGCAGGACAGTGACCAGTACAGCAGCACCTGCGCCACGGTCGACCCTGCCGTCATCCCCATCGTGGCGGTTCCGGACTACGAGCTCTCCACCGAGGCCGCGCGCGCCCTGTTGCCCGCCTCCATCGGCCACCACGCGGCGGCCATGAACTCCGGCCGCGCAGCGCTGCTGATCCACGCGCTCACGCAGAAGCCCGAATTCCTGCTCGCCGGCACCGAGGACTTCCTGCACCAGAGCTACCGTGCGGAGGCCATGCGGCCGAGCGCCGGCCTGATCAAGGCCCTGCGCGGAGCAGGCCACGCGGCCGTCGTCTCCGGCGCAGGACCCACGGTTCTGGTCCTGGCTAACGGCGAGGCAGAGGCCGCGGCCGTCCTGGAATTCATCGCCGCGTTTTCCGAAGCAAACACGCCGGACATCAGCTGGCGTGTGATGAAGCTGGCAGTCGACGTCGAAGGTGCTAAAGTGGGAGTGCACCGGCGGTAACACCGCATGCAGTCTCCGCAGTCACACCGCATTCACTGAGTCATAACCGCATTCATTGATGCAGCCAGACGGCGACTCTGCAGTCGAGAGGGCCCTGCAGCCAAGAGACCGTGCAGTCAACGACTCCGAGAAGGGCCCTAATCGGTCATCGGGTCAGAATCTGCTTCGATCTGCTTCTGCTGCTTCGATCTCTTATTGCGCAATATTTTCCGGTGCCACCTGCTTGGCCTGGCCAGGAACCTACAGATCGATTTCTGTTCCCTGAACCGCCAGTCCGCCGCCCCGCCAGCTATGCGGAGCATTTGAAGGTGATCAGTATCCGGCCCTGCTGGCCGAACTCCAACCGGCAAGGCCGACATCCCGGCTGCAGATCTGAACTGCAGCCCAGATCCAATCATCGCGTCCAGCTCACAGTCTGGACGCCGTCGAGGGGGAAGGATCCTTCGTGACCGAAACCACTGAGCTGTCGCCAGCTGTGGACACACCATCTTCTGCTTCCGGATCGTTGACGGAAGCTCCCGCCAAGAGCAGCGGCCTTGCCGGCCTGAAGCTCGCCCAGCTGCAGGCGCTTGCCAGCCAGCTCGGTATCTCCGGCGGTTCCCGCATGCGCAAGGGCGACCTGGTGACAGCCATTTCCGCGCACCGTGCAGGCACGTCCGCCACCGCCACCAAGGCACCGGCGCGGACCGCCAAGGCTGCTGAACCGGCTGCCCCCGCCGCCGAAACCCCCGCTGCCGCCCCGGCCGCGGAAGCAGCCGAGGCTCCGGCACAGGAGACCCGTGCACGTGGCCGTGGCCGCAGCCGCCGCGCAGTGAGCGACGGCATTGTTGCCGCCACTGCGGCTGAAGCGGCCGCCGAGGCTCCGGCAGCTCCGCAGGCCGCTGAAGCACTGGCCGCCGCCGAGGCACCCGCGGCCGCTCCGGCCGAGGGTGCTTCTGCCGAGGCTGAGGGCGCAGAACGCCGCCAGCCGCGCACCCGCAACCGCCGCCGTGGCGAAGCAGCCGCAGCGGCCCCCGCCGAGGCCCCCGCCGCTCCGGCCGAAGCTGCCCCCGAGGCACGCGGTGCTGAGACCCGTGGCGCTGAAACCCGCGGCGCTGAAACCCGCGGTACAGAAACCCGCGGTGCTGAGGCCCGCGAGCAGGCAGCCGAAGGCGAAGCCGGCCAGCGCGAACGCCGCGACGCCCGCGGCCGCGGAGGCCGTGACGCCGGCGAAGCCGGCGGACGCGACACCCGCCGTGACGACACCCGCGACGCCGACGAAGACGGCGGCAGCCGCCGCAACCGGCGGAACCGCCGCGACCGGAACGACCGCAACGAGCGTTCGGACAGCCGCGACGGTGGCCGCAACGAACGCTTCCGCGACCGCAATGACCGCCGCCGCGGACGCAGCCAGGGGCCCGACGTCGACGACGTCGAGATCACCGACGACGACGTGCTGCTGCCGGTGGCCGGCATCCTGGATGTCCTCGAAAACTACGCGTTCATCCGCACGTCCGGTTACCTGCCGGGCCCGAACGACGTGTACGTCTCCCTGGCCCAGGTCAAGAAGTACAACCTGCGCAAGGGCGACGCCGTTGTTGGCGCCATCCGCGCACCGCGCGACGGCGAGGACCGCGGCCAGCAGTCCGCCCGCCAGAAGTTCAACGCGCTGGTCCGCGTCACCTCGGTGAACGGCAAGACCGCCGAGGACCTCAAGGACCGCGTTGAGTTCGCCAAGCTCGTCCCGCTGTACCCGTCAGAGCGCCTGCGCCTGGAGACCGACCCCAAGAAGATCGGCCCCCGCGTCATCGACCTGGTCGCCCCGATCGGCAAGGGCCAGCGTGGCCTGATCGTCTCCCCGCCCAAGGCGGGCAAGACGCTCATCCTGCAGTCCATCGCGAACGCGATCACCACCAACAACCCTGAGGTCCACCTCATGATGGTGCTGGTTGACGAACGTCCCGAAGAAGTCACGGACATGCAGCGCACCGTCAAGGGCGAGGTCATTGCCTCCACCTTCGACCGTCCCGCCGACGACCACACCACGGTGGCCGAACTCTCCATCGAACGCGCCAAGCGCCTCGTGGAAATGGGCATGGACGTCGTGGTGCTCCTGGACTCCATGACCCGTCTGGGCCGTGCGTACAACCTGGCAGCCCCGGCCTCCGGCCGCATCCTGTCCGGTGGTGTGGACTCCGCTGCGCTGTACCCGCCCAAGCGGTTCTTCGGTGCTGCCCGCAACATCGAAAACGGCGGCTCGCTGACCATCCTGGCCACGGCCCTCGTGGAGACCGGATCCAAGATGGACGAGGTCATCTTCGAAGAGTTCAAGGGCACCGGCAACATGGAGCTCCGCCTGTCCCGCCAGCTGGCGGACAAGCGTATCTTCCCCGCCGTGGACGTCAACGCCTCCGGCACGCGCCGCGAAGAAAACCTGCTCTCGGCCGAAGAGGTCAAGATCATGTGGAAGCTGCGCCGCGTCCTCTCCGGCCTGGAGACCCAGCAGAGCCTGGAACTGCTGACCAACAAGATCCGCGAGACCCAGAGCAACGTCGAGTTCCTCATGCAGGTCCAGAAGACGACGCTTGGCGCCAAGTCGGATAACGACAAGTAGCTGCGTTAGCCGCTCAAAGTATGCCGGCCACTCCCTGGCCGGTACGTTTTGGGCGGCTTCGTCGTTAAACCGCCACTTCCTGGCCCAACAGCAACGCGGGGTCAGATATCGCCCAATGGAGCCGCCGGATTGGGCGGTAAGTGACCCCGCGTTGCAGTAACTAGACTTGGTTACAAGTCGAAAGAGGTTTTGAGAATGTTTGAGTCCGTACAGGGCCTGTTGGACGAGCATGATTCCATCCAGGCGCAGTTGGGGGATCCGGCTGTTTATGCTGACCCGAAACTGGCCCGGAAGCTGGGGCGGCGGTCTGCCCAGCTGAACGGCATTGTGGACGCCTACCACAAGTGGGAAGGCCTCCGGGATGACCTCGCCGCTGCCAAGGAGATGGCTGCCGAGGACCCTGAGTTTGCTGCCGAGGTGCCTGAACTGGAGGAATCCCTGGAGACAGCTGCTGCGCGGCTGCGGCGGCTGCTGATTCCCCGGGACCCGGACGATGCACGCAACGTGATCCTCGAGGTCAAGGGCGGCGAAGGCGGCGACGAGGCTGCCCTGTTCGCCGGCGACCTCCTGCGAATGTACACCCGCTACGCGGAATCCCGCGGCTGGAAGACCGAGATCATCTCCTCCACCGAGTCCGACCTCGGCGGCTACAAGGATGTTCAGGTGGCCGTCAAGGGCAGCTCGAACGATCCTGCCGAGGGCGTTTACGCCCGGCTGAAGTTCGAGGGCGGCGTGCACCGCGTCCAGCGTGTGCCAGTCACCGAATCGCAGGGCCGCATCCACACGTCGGCCGCAGGCGTTCTTGTGCTGCCCGAGGTTGATGAGCCGGAAGAGCTCGAGATCAACCAGAACGACCTCAAAATCGACGTTTACCGGTCATCGGGTCCCGGCGGCCAGTCCGTCAACACCACCGACTCCGCCGTCCGCATCACGCACCTTCCCACCGGCATCGTCGTGGCCATGCAGAACGAGAAGTCCCAGCTGCAGAACCGTGAAGCCGGCATGCGCGTGCTCCGTGCCCGCATCCTGGCCCACCAGCAGGAGCAGATCGACGCCGCCAACTCAGAGCAGCGGAAGTCCCAGATCCGCACCATGGACCGGTCCGAGCGGATCCGCACGTACAACTACCCGGAAAACCGGATCGCCGACCACCGCACGGGCTACAAGGCGTACAACCTGGACCAGGTCATGAACGGTGACCTCGAGCCGGTCATCCAGTCCGCCATCGAGATGGACGAGCAGGCGCGGCTGGACGCCATCGGCGACTAGGAGCCTCCGGATCACATGACGCCCGAGCACACTGCGGAGCCGCCTGCCCAGTCGCCGTCCGGCCAGACCCTGGCGGACGCCGTCCGCGAAGCGACAGAGCGCCTGACCGAGGCCGGCGTCCCCAGCCCCCGGGTGGACGCCGAGTTGCTGGCGGACCATTTGCTGGGCGTGGGCCTGGGCCGGCTGCGGGCCATGATGCTCGGCGATGCCCCCGCCCCGGCAGGCTACGCCGAACTCGTTGCCGAACGCGCCACCCGGATTCCGCTCCAGCACATCACGGGCGTGGCGCACTTCCGCTATCTTCAGCTCGCGGTGGGACCCGGCGTCTTCATTCCCCGCCCGGAAACCGAGTCCGTCGTGCAGCTGGTCATCGACCGGCTGCGGGCACTCGAACGGGCCGGCGTGGTCCGCCCCAAGGTGGTGGACCTCGGCACCGGTTCCGGTGCCATCGCCGGATCGATCGCGCACGAGGTGCCCGAGGCCGAGGTTTTCGCGGTGGAGTTCAGCGAGTTCGCGCACGCCTGGGCGGCGAAGAACCTCCGGCCGCTCGGCGTCACCCTCCTTCTGGGGGACCTGCGGAACGCCCTGCCGGAGCTTAACGGAACATTCGACGTCGTGGTTTCCAACCCGCCGTACATCCCCGCCGAAGCCATCCCCAATGAACCGGAAGTGGCGCTCCACGACCCCCCGGAAGCGCTGTACGGCGGGGGAGCGGACGGCATGGAACTGCCGACGGCGGCCGCCGCCTCGGCGGCGCGGCTCCTGGTCCCCGGCGGCTACTTCGTGATGGAACACGCCGAAGTCCAGGCCGGCTGGATATCCACGGTGCTGAAGCGGAGCGGGCTCTGGACCGACGTCACCACGCACTTTGACCTTAACGGCAAGGAACGCGCCACCAGCGCCGTCCTTGCCTTCCCGCCCGCGGAGTAATGAAAGAATGAGGCAGTGACCACTACGTACAACTGCACGGCCGACGACGAGCGGACCGCCGGAATCGCCCACGCACGGCGGGCGATCCTCGAGAAGAAGTGCGTTGTCCTTCCCACGGACACCGTCTACGGAATCGCCGCCGATGCCTTTTCCCCGCAGGCCGTCACCATGCTGCTGGTCTCCAAGGGACGCGGCCGGAACATGCCGCCGCCCGTCCTGATTCCGCGCCTGACTGCGCTCGACGGGCTGGCCACCGATGTGTACCCGGACGCCCGCGACCTGGCGGAGGCCTTCTGGCCCGGCGGGCTGACCCTGATCTTCCACGCGCAGCCGTCCCTCGACTGGGACCTTGGCGAGACCAAGGGCACCGTTGCCCTGCGCATTCCGGACGATGAGGTGGCGATCGACCTGCTGACCGTCACCGGCCCCCTCGCCGTGTCCTCGGCAAACCGGACCGGCCAGGCGCCGGCGCAGACAGCCTTTGAAGCACGCTCCCAGCTCGCGGAGTCCGTGGAGGTCTACCTTGAAGGCGGCTTCCGGCCGGTCGAGGGAACCGACGCGCGGCCGTCCACCATCGTGGATGCCACATCGCTGCCGCTGCGCGTGGTCCGTGAGGGGGCCATCAGCATCGAGCGGCTGCGCGGGGTGGTCCCCGGCGTTCTCGACATCAACGGCAACGCCGCGGACGAGGTAGGGGTCTCCGCCGAGGACGACGCTGGGGTTCCCGCTGCCGAAGCGCCCCTTCAGTCCGGCGCCGTGCAGCCCGAGGCCGGCGAAAAGCCCGCAAGCGCCGAATGACGCTGCAGAGGCAGACCATACCGGTCCTCGGCGTGGATGCCACGCCCCTGGACGTCGACGGACTCGCAGCAGTCCTCAACGGATTCGTGGCTGACGGCACCACCAGGACCGTCGTCGGACACAATCTCCACAGCGTGACGCTGTTCCACTCTGAACCCGAGTTCAGGAAGTTCTACGAGAACAGCGACGTCGTCCTTCTCGATGGCGCGCCCGTCCTCTGGCTGTGGGGGAGGAGCCGGCACAAGACCGGCGGGGAAGCCGGCTCCCGGCCCGTCATGGACTACCGGCTGGGTTCAACCGACTGGATTCCCGCGCTGGGCCGCCTGGACGGCCTTCACCGCATCGCCGTCCTTGGCGCCGGGGCTGCCGCCAACGCCAAGGCTGTGGCGAAGCTGCAGGCCATCGTCCCGGGCGCCGCTGTCTCCGGAATGCCGGGGGAGGGCTGGGATGCGGATCTGGAGGAGAAAGCAGCCGCGTGGCTGGCCGAGGTCCAGCCGCAGCTGGTGCTGATCGGACTTGGCATGCCGCTGCAGGAAGAGGTGCTGTGGCGCCGCCTGCCGTCGCTGCCGCCGGCCGTGTATTGCGCCGTCGGGGGAGCCATCGAGCAGATCGCCGGCATCCAGAAGCTGGCGCCCCGCTGGCTTGGCCGGCTGGGCCTGGAGTGGGCCTGGCGCCTGCTGCTGCATCCGCGCCGCGTGGCGTACCGGGTGTTCGGCGAACCGTGGGTCCTGCTGGGACTGCTGCTGCGGCGCCGGCTGCGCGGCCGGGGCTAGAGGGCAGGCCCCGCCCAGGTCAGAACTTCTGGTCCTTCAGCGGGCCGAAGCCCTTGCCGCGGAGCCCGGCGGAGAACGCCCGGAACCAGTCCGCCAGCCCGCGGAGGTCGCCCCGGCGGAGGAAGTAGCCGAGGTAGCCGCCCACATCCGCCACCAGGGACTTCACACGGAAGTGGCGGCGAATGAGGTAGCCGCGGTTGCGGTAATAGTAGTAGCGCTTGAAGGCGCCCTCCGGAACGATGACGTGCCAGCGGGCTCCAAATACGTGCTTCGTTTCGGAAAACGCGTGCGGGTGCATGATCGCAGCCGTGGTGACGGTGCCGAAACGGATGCCAGCCTTGCGCAGCCGGATGGTGAAGTCCACTTCGTCGCCGCGGATGAACAGGCGCATGTCCGGCAGCCCCACCTTGAAGAAGACATCGGAGCGGATGAGGGCACCGTTGAAGAAATGGCCGTCGTTCGGCAGAAATCCCACCTTCTCCAGCGCGGCCCGGTCATGCGTGACCTTGCCGTCCAGCCGGAAGAAGAAGGAGAGCTGGTCGGGATGGCCCGGAGCTACGACGAGGGGCACAACAGCGTCCAGGTCCCGTGCCTCCGCTTCCCGGATCAGCGTGGCAAGGCAGTCGGCGTCCGCCGGCTCGGCGTCGTCGTCCATCATCCAGACCCATTCGGCGCCGCTGGCCACCGCCTTGAGCGCCGCGAGGGAAAAGCCTCCGGCGCCGCCAAGGTTGGCTTCCGAACGGATGTAGTCCACATTTTCATGCTGCGCGGCAACGTCTTTCGCCGGCACGGTACCGCTGTCCACGAGGCAAATGGTGGACACAGAGGCCGTCTGATTATTGATGGCCTTCAGCAGGACGGCGAGCTCACGGGGACGGTCAAATGTCACGGCGGCAACTGCAACCGACACTGGCATGGCGGGGATCCTTTCAGCACAGCCGTCGGCAAGTTTCCCGCCGGCGTATGGCCGTGTGACGCGAAGCGATGTACCCGTTGGCGCTAGTATCTTGACTAGAGTCCACTGTAATACAGCCCCGTCAGGCACTATGCACTGCCTGTCTGTGCGCGCATGGCGACGGAGAAGTTTCATTTATTGCACGTCAGATCCACAGCTAACGAGCCCGCATGGTCCTCCCGGCCAGATACCGAATCCGCATCCGAATAGCGTGCAGCATGGCAGCATGCACCGCGGCAGCATCAAACCCAATGCCACGGGAACGGTGGCCGCGCCATGATCATGTACCTGTCCATGATGCTGACAGCGGCCATTGTCTCCTACGGCGCAACCTGGGGTGCGCGGCTGATCGGCAACCGGCTTGAGCTCTTTGCCCCGATCCGCAGCCGGGACATGCATTCCAGCCCGGTCTCGCGCCTTGGCGGGCTGGGGATCTTCGCCGGCGTGCTGGTGGCGCTGGCAGTGTCCAGCCAGTCCTTCTTCGTCAAGGACATCTTCCGGAACAACGGCTCGCCGTGGGGTGTGCTGGCTGGTGCCGCCGTCATCGTGCTGGTGGGAGTGGCGGACGACCTCCTGGACCTCCGCTGGTGGATCAAGCTGATCGGGCAGGCCTGCGCCGCGCTCGTGGTGGCCGTCTGGGGTGTCCGCATGACCATCATCCCGTTCGTTCCGGAGCCGATCCGCTTCGAATCAGACCCGGTCAACATCGCCCTCACCACCGGCCTCATCGTCGTCACCATGAACGCGTTCAACTTCATCGACGGGCTGGACGGCCTGGCCGCCGGGGTGGCCATCATCGGCGGCTCCGCGTTCTTCCTTACGGCCTACTGGGTCCACCGGAACGCACCGATCCTGGACCGTTCAGATCTCGCCACCCTGCTGACGGCTGTCCTGGTGGGGAGCTGCCTGGGCTTCCTGCCCCACAACTGGTTTCCCTCGAAGATCTTCATGGGGGACTCCGGCGCGATGCTGATAGGCCTGCTGATGGCGTCAGCCGGTGTGGTCTCCACCGGCCAGATCACGTCGGGGCTTTATGACCGCGTCAACGGTATCCCCACGATCATCCCCATCCTGCTGCCGTTTGCGGTGCTCTTCCTGCCGCTCCTGGACCTCTGCCTCGCGGTGGTGCGGCGCACCGCCGTCGGACGTTCACCGTGGTCTGCGGACCGCGGGCATCTGCACCACAAACTCATGGACATCGGCTACTCCCACCGCACCGCGGTCATGCTCCTGTACTTGTGGGCGGCGGTGCTGTCCTTCGGCGGCCTGGCCTTCGCGGTCTACCCCTGGCAGATTGTGCTGGCAGTGATGGTCGCCGCCACGCTGGTCATGGGCCTGGTCACGGCCTGGCCCTACCTGAGCCGCCGCGGGGAGAACACCGGAGCAGGAGTGGGGACGGCGCCGGAGTAACACGCGCTTTTCGGAAAATTTCTATCTCGTGTAGAATTCAGGTGCAGGTCTTTCCTGCACCACTCCACCCTGCCCCGAAGATTGGGTTCGCATGACCTCCAACGCCGACCCCGGACCTGCGTCCGGCAAAGGATCCGTTGGCGTCTCCGGTCCCACACGGTCGCTCTGGCTCGGTCTGCTGGGACTCAGTTCCGCAGTCGCCGGCGGCGCCCTGGTTCTTACCGGCGTCGTGGCTGCCCTGCTGAACGGCTGGACCGGTGTTGTGTCCAGCAGCCTCGGTGGGCTGCTTGTGGTCGTGTTCTTCGCGGTCAGCCTCCTGATCGGACACTTCGTGGGGCGCAACAACCCCTCAGGTGCCGTCGGACTGTTTGTGGCGACTTACTTCGTCAAAGTCATCGGCTTTGCCGTGGTCCTGTTTGCCGTCGGTGCCCCCGACTGGCTGCATGGCCGCTGGTTCGTCATCGGCGCCGTCGTGGCAGTGGTCACGTGGCAGGCAGCCGAGATCTACGGTTTCAGCAAAGCCCGGCTGCAGATCTTCAACGACCCGGAGCAGGCCGGCGACCCTAAACGGAACGGCGGCAGCACCGATGTCTAAGCGCAACCACCCCGGGAAAAACGAGCCCGGGACACCCGAACCGACCCCCGGTTCCACCGCTGTACCCGGCGAGAATTCCGACGGCGGTTACAACGCTGGAATGGCCGTCTTTAGCTACATTATTGGCGGAATCATCGTCTGGAGTTTGATAGGGTGGGGACTGGATTATCTGTGGGGAACCCGCTGGATTGTGCTCGCAGGCGCTCTGCTTGGAGCCGCGGGAGGGTTCTATCTGTCCCATATGCACGGACTCACCAGTTCAAGGAAACCAACTGGCGGGAACGGTGCAGCCAGCGGCCCGTCGGAGGACGGGAACAGTAATGCCAAATAATTTCACGAGGGGGAGGGCAAGCATGACGCGCGCCGGAACCCGACCAACGCCCAACGATGGACACTGCAGAGAGGAAACGCGTTGATCGCGCTTGCGCTCCCGGCCCAAAATTCAGGAGAGTTCACACCTCCCGGAATTGAAGAAATGCACCTGCCGGCAATCCTGCCGTGGGGTGCGGCAGACGGATTCTCCAAGCAGATGCTGCTGGTTATCCTGTCCGTCGTCATTATCGCCACATTCTTTGTGCTCGCTGCACGGAAGCAGCAGCTCGTTCCCGGCAAGCTGCAGTTCGCAGGTGAGGCCGCCTACGGCTTCGTCCGTAACAGCATCGCCAAGGACATCATCGGTGGCAGGGACTTCATCAAGTACGTCCCGCTCCTGTTCAGCCTGTTCTTCTTCATCCTGGTGAACAACATCTACGGCGCCATCCCGGTGATCCAGCTCCCGAGCTTCTCGCACGTCGGCGGAGCCTACGTGCTGGCAGCCATCGTGTACGTCACCTGGATCGGCATCGGCATCAAGAAGAACGGCCTGCGCTACTTCAAGCTCGCCACCGTTCCCTCCGGTGTCCCGGTCTACATCCTCCCGATCGTCATTCCGATCGAGATCATCTCCAACTTCCTGGTCCGCCCGGTCACGCACAGCCTGCGTCTCTTCGCCACCATGCTGGCCGGCCACCTGATCGTCATGATTGCCGGCTCCGGCATCGAATACCTCGTCATGCAGGAGAACGTACTCCTCAAGGGCACCTCCGTGCTGGTTCTCGCCGGCGCGATCGCCATGTACATGCTGGAGGCGCTGATCATGGCGCTGCAGGCTTACGTGTTCACACTGCTGACCGCGATCTACATCGAAGGCGCACTCCACGCCGACAGCCACTAGGCACCTCAAACTTCCCCTCGTGGGGATGAAGCAACCCAAACAACCTGCCATATACATGGCATCTTGAAAGGAAGAAAAATGGAAGGCTCCATCAACGGCTCCCTCAACCTCATCGGCTACGGTCTCTCGGCCATCGGCGGTGGTATCGGTGTGGGTCTCGTGTTCGCTGCCTACATCAACGGTGTGGCTCGTCAGCCGGAAGCCCAGCGCGTCCTGCAGCCGATCGCATTCCTCGGCCTTGCGCTGACTGAAGCCCTCGCCATCCTGGGCCTGGTCTTCGCTTTCGTTCTCAAGTAAACCTTCAGAACCTAGCGAACATTCAGAACCGAGTAGATAAGGACGGGTGAAATATGAATCAGCTGATCATCTCAGCCGCCACTGAAGGCGCCGCGGCGGCTAACCCGCTCGTTCCCAATCTTTGGGAAATGGGCGTCGTCCTCGCCGGCTTTGCTGTCCTCTTTTTCATCGTGGTCAAGTTCGTTGTCCCGATGTTCGAGAAGACGTTTGCAGAGCGTGCCGAGGCCATCGAAGGCGGCATCGCCAAGGCTGAGAAGGCTCAGGCTGAGGCTTCTGCCGCACTCGAAGAGTACAAGCAGCAGCTCACTGATGCCCGTGCTGAGGCCAACCGTATCCGCGAGGAAGCACGTGCCGAAGGCGCCCAGATCCTGGCGGAACTGAAGGAGAAGGCGGCAGCCGAGTCTGCACGCATCACCGCTCAGGCACACGCGCAGATCGAATCCGAGCGCCAGGCGGCCGTTGTGTCGCTGCGTTCGGAGGTGGGCACCCTCGCCACCACGCTTGCGGGCCGCATCGTTGGGGAAACCCTCGAGGACGACGCACGCGCAGCACGCGTTGTTGACCGCTTCCTGGCCGATCTGGAGACCCAGAACGCAGGTGTAGCTAAGTAATGGCAGGTGTATCGAGCGAATCGCTGACCAAGGCGCTGACCGAGCTGGAGCCAAAGCTTCCGTTTGCATCGCTGCAGTTGGCAAAGGAACTTTTCGGGATCCTGGGAGCGGTAGACAGCTCGGCTGGCTTGCGCCGCGCCCTGACTGACCCCTCCCGCAGCGGTGAGGAAAAGTCGGCGTTGATCAAGCGGCTCTTCAGTGGAAAAGCTTCCGCTGAAGCCGTGGACATCGCAGCCGGTCTGGCCAGCTCACGCTGGGCATCGGCGCGAGACATCGGCGATGCACTCGAGACGCTTGCCGCAACGGTGGTCATCGCCGTTGCTGAAAACAAGTCGGCCGTTTCTGCCTCCGGAATCACCGGTCTGGAAGAGCTGGAGAACCACCTGTTCTCCTTCAACCAGGCCGTGGCTGCCAACCACGATGTGCAGCGCGCCCTGTCTGAACCGCAGGCCAGCGCCGCAGCGAAGACTGCCCTGGCCGAAAGGCTCGTTCCCTCCGCCAGCGAGGAAGCAAAGGTCCTCATCGGACAGGCAGTGACGCAGCCCCGTGGCATCAAGGCAACCAGGCTCGTGAGCCGTTTCGCCGAGCTCGCCGCCAAGCGCCAGCAGCGCTGGATTGCGACGGTCAGCGTTACGCGTCCCCTGACGGAGACGCAGGCAAGCCGTCTGCAGCAGGGACTGAACTCCCTCTACGGACGCGAGCTGAAGGTCAACTTCAAGGTTGATCCCACGCTGATCGGCGGCATCCGGGTGCAGGTGGGGGACGAAGTGCTCGACGCTTCGGTCATCACCCGCCTGAACGACCTCCAGCGCCAGCTGGCCGGCTAGCCGGACAAGCACAACACAACTGATAGAAACCCCGGTCATCGTGAGCAACGATGATCACGAATACAGGAGAGCAGGGACTGCAGATGGCCGAATTGACCATCAACGCCGACGACGTCCGTAATGCGTTGAACGAATTCGCGGCGTCCTACGAACCCGGAAACGCAGAGCGCGTAGAGGTCGGCCGTGTGACCACCGCAAGCGACGGCATCGCCCGTGTTGAGGGCCTTCCCTCGGTCATGGCGAACGAGCTGCTTCGCTTCGAAGACGGCACCCTGGGCCTGGCCCAGAACCTCGACGTGCGCGAGATCGGTGTCATCATCCTCGGTGACTTCAACGGCATCGAAGAAGGCCAGGAAGTGCACCGCACCGGACAGGTTCTGTCCGTGCCGGTGGGCGACGCCTTCCTCGGCCGCGTGGTGGACCCCCTGGGTGTGCCGATCGACGACCTCGGCGAGATCAAGGCCGAGACCACCCGTGCCCTGGAACTCCAGGCACCCGGCGTTACCCAGCGTAAGTCTGTGCACGAGCCGATGCAGACCGGCCTGAAGGCCATCGACGCCATGATTCCGATCGGCCGCGGCCAGCGCCAGCTGATCATTGGTGACCGTCAGACCGGCAAGTCCGCCATTGCCATCGACACGATCATCAACCAGAAGGACAACTGGGCTTCCGGTGACGTGAACAAGCAGGTCCGCTGCGTTTACGTCGCAATCGGCCAGAAGGCCTCGACGATCGCGGCAATCCGCCAGACCCTTGAGGACAACGGAGCGCTCGAGTACACCACGATCGTTGCCTCCCCGGCGTCCGACCCGGCCGGCTTCAAGTACCTGGCACCGTACGCCGGCTCGGCCATCGGCCAGCACTGGATGTACGGCGGCAAGCACGTCCTCATCGTGTTTGATGACCTGTCCAAGCAGGCCGAAGCCTACCGCGCTGTGTCGCTGCTGCTCCGCCGCCCGCCGGGACGTGAAGCCTACCCGGGCGACGTCTTCTACCTGCACTCCCGCCTGCTGGAGCGTTGTGCCAAGCTCTCCGACGAGCTCGGCGCAGGCTCGATGACCGGCCTGCCGCTCATCGAAACCAAGGCAAACGACGTTTCCGCCTACATCCCGACCAACGTGATCTCCATTACCGATGGCCAGATCTTCCTGCAGTCGGACCTCTTCAACGCCAACCAGCGCCCCGCTGTTGACGTTGGAGTCTCGGTGTCCCGCGTTGGCGGTGCCGCCCAGGTCAAGTCCATGAAGAAGGTCTCCGGTACGTTGAAGCTGGACCTCGCCCAGTACCGCGACATGCAGGCGTTCGCGATGTTCGCATCGGACCTCGATGCCGCATCCCGCCAGCAGCTGACCCGTGGTGCTCGCCTGATGGAACTGCTCAAGCAGGGCCAGTACTCGCCGTTCCCGGTGGAGAACCAGGTTGTGTCCATCTGGGCCGGTACCCAGGGCTACCTGGACGACGTTCCGGTTGAGGACATCAGCCGCTTCGAGTCCGAATTCCTGGAGCACCTCAAGCACAAGTCCTCGATCCTCACGACGCTGGCACAGACCAACGTCCTGGACGATGACACCGTGGAAGCACTGAAGACCGCCATCGTGGACTTCAAGAAGGGCTTCTTCGGCGAGGGGGACAGCCAGCTGGTGGGCGCCGGCCACGAGGAGCATGAAGCTATCTCGGAGGGTCAGGTCGACCAGGAAAAAATCGTCAGGCAGAAGCGCTAGTTTCGCTGGCAGGGACTGCCGGAACCCCGCGGGGGTCCGGCAGTCCCGGCCATCGGGATCTTAGGAAAGGATAAGTATGGGAGCCCAGATCCGGGTCTACCGCCAGAAGATCAGCTCGACGACGTCGATGCGCAAGATCTTCAAGGCGATGGAACTGATCGCTACCTCGCGCATCGGCAAGGCCCGCGCACGCGTAGCAGCTTCACTGCCTTACGCGAACGCGATCACGCGCGCCGTTTCTGCCGTCGCAAGCCAGAGCGAAATCGACCACCCGCTGACCACCGAGCCGACGAGCATTCGCCGGGCCGCTGTTCTGGTCATCACTTCGGACCGTGGCCTCGCAGGCTCGTACTCCGCCAGCGTGCTGAAGCAGGCCGAAGGCCTGAACGAACTGCTCCGTGCCGAAGGCAAGGAAGTCAAGACGTACCTGGTGGGCCGCAAGGCGCAGGCTTACTTCGATTTCCGGAACCGTCCCTACGGACGCGTCTGGACGGGCAGCACCGATGCCCCTGAGTTCGCCACGGCGCAGGAGATCGGCGCGGCTCTGCTCGAAGACTTCGCCACCGACTTCGAAGAGGGCGGCGTGGACGAAATCCACGTTGTGTACACCCGCTTCAAGTCCATGGTGACCCAGGAGCCGACCGTCATCCGACTTCTTCCCCTCGAAGTTGTGGAAGAGCAGGCAGCGTCCGAGTCGGAACTGCTGCCGCTTTACGAATTCGAACCGGAGCCGGAACAGGTGCTCAACGCACTGCTGCCGCGCTACATCGAATCCCGCATTTTCGCGGCCATGCTGCAGGCGGCGGCTTCTGAGCTTGCGGCACGCCAGCGGGCGATGAAATCCGCCGGCGACAACGCCACGGAGCTCATCAAGAAGTACACGCGTCTGCGCAACACCGCCCGCCAGGCAGAGATTACGCAGGAGCTTTCCGAAATCGTGGCCGGCGCCGACGCACTCGCGTCCTGACCGGCCGGATCTCGGATCCAGCCAGACCTGCACCACCAGATAAACTTAACCCCACGCCATCTACGAGTGAAGTGAGAGAGATGACTGCCACCGCTACCGAGCACGTAGCAGCAACGGCCGGTGCCACCGGCCGTATTGCCCGTGTCATTGGCCCGGTTGTCGACGTCGAATTCCCGGCTGACGCAATCCCCTCGATTTACAACGCACTCACCACCGAGATCACTCTCAACGGTGAGACCAAGACCATCACGTTCGAGACCTCCCAGCACCTGGGTGACAACCTCGTCCGCGCTATCTCCCTGCAGGCAACCGACGGCCTGGTCCGCGGCACCTCCGTGGTTGACAGCGGTTCCCCCATCTCCGTGCCTGTTGGCGACGGCGTCAAGGGCCACATCTTCAACGTCCTCGGCAAGCCGCTGGACGTCGAAGAGTCCGAGATCCAGGCGTCGGACTACTGGCCGATCCACCGCAAGGCCCCGTCCTTCGCGTCCCTCGAGGGTTCCACCGAAATGCTCGAAACGGGCATCAAGGTCATCGACCTCCTCACCCCGTACATCAAGGGTGGAAAGATCGGCCTGTTCGGCGGCGCCGGCGTGGGCAAGACCGTTCTGATCCAGGAAATGATCACCCGTGTTGCCCGCAACTTCGGTGGTACCTCTGTGTTCGCCGGTGTTGGCGAGCGTACCCGTGAGGGCAACGACCTCTGGGTTGAAATGGAAGAGGCAGGCGTCCTCAAGGACACCGCCCTCGTGTTCGGCCAGATGGATGAGCCGCCGGGAACGCGTCTGCGCGTGGCCCTGTCCGCCCTGACCATGGCGGAGTACTTCCGCGATGTCCAGAACCAGGACGTGCTGCTCTTCATCGACAACATCTTCCGCTTCACGCAGGCAGGTTCCGAGGTGTCCACGCTGCTGGGCCGCATGCCTTCCGCCGTGGGTTACCAGCCGAACCTGGCCGACGAGATGGGCCTCCTGCAGGAGCGCATTACGTCCACCAAGGGTCACTCCATCACCTCGATGCAGGCCATCTACGTTCCCGCAGATGACTACACCGACCCGGCACCGGCCACCACCTTCGCGCACCTGGATGCGACCACGGAACTTTCCCGTGAAATCGCCTCCCGTGGCCTGTACCCGGCCGTGGACCCGCTGACCTCCACGTCGCGAATCCTGGACCCGCAGTACATCGGCAAGGACCACTACAACACGGCTGTCCGTGTGAAGCAGATCCTGCAGAAGAACAAGGAACTCCAGGACATCATCGCCATCCTCGGTGTTGACGAACTGTCTGAAGAGGACAAGATCGTCGTGTCGCGTGCACGCCGCATCCAGCAGTTCCTCTCCCAGAACACCTACACCGCCAAGCAGTTCACCGGCGTTGAGGGCTCCACCGTTTCCATCAAGGACACCGTTGAAGGCTTCGCGGCCATCTGCGACGGCGAACTTGACCACGTTGCAGAGCAGGCGTTCTTCAACGTCGGCGGTCTGGACGACGTCGAGCGCCAGTGGGCCAAGATTCAGGAACAGACCAAGTAATATGGCTGAGCTTGAGGTTGAGATTGTCGCAGCGGACCACTTCGTGTGGTCCGGGGCGGCCAAGATGGTCAAGGCCCGCACCAGCGATGGTGAAATCGGAATCCTGCCCGGCCACTCGCCCGTGCTGGCGATTTTGGCCGAGGGTCAGCTGGCGATCGAGCCGGTTTCCGGCGACCGCATTGCCGTAGACGTTGACGGCGGGTTCTTCTCCGTCGACAACAACCGGGTGGTAATTGTTGCTGACAACGCCCAGCTGGGTGACGCGGCCACTGCGGGGATCCGATAGCACAACCCTGATGGACGTTACTTCCTTTCCGTTCATCGCCATAGCAACCGTGTTTGCGGTGCTGATTTTTACGCTGTGCCTGTTTGGGGTGCGCCGCTTCAACCTGCGGCGCGCCCTGGGCACGGTGGACGCCTCCATTCGTACGGCTGGAAAGAGCTGGCGGATGGGGGTTTGTCGTTATCAGGACAATGAGCTTGAATGGTTCAAACTCCTGTCGCTGAGCGTCCGGCCCCGTCACCGCTTCAAACGGAGTTCGCTTGAGCTGCTGGGCCGGCGGCAGCCCACGGAGGCGGAGCTGGTCAAGGTACAGCCCGATGTGGTGATCGTGGAGCTTCGCTACGAGGGCCAGGACGTTTTCCTGGCCATGAAGTTTGATGCCTACACCGGTTTGTCCTCGTGGCTGGAAGCGGGGCCGGTCATCGGGGTTGGGACCTGGCGCTGAGGTTTCACCCCGGCACCAATGCCGCCCGTGAATGTTTCAAGACTTGAAAATATTTGTGACAAAAAAATGATCCCCGGCACGAATGCCGAGGATCATTTCTTTTGAGACTAATTAGACGACGGTTACGCCCGTAGCCTGGGGGCCCTTGGCACCCTGGCCGATTTCGAACTGAACGCGCTGGTTCTCGTCGAGGGTCTTGAAGCCGCCGGTCTGGATCTCGGAGTAGTGAACGAAGACATCGCCATCGGAGTCGTCCGGGGTGATGAAGCCGAAGCCCTTTTCAGCGTTGAACCACTTGACGGTTCCCTGTGCCATTTATTTCTCCTCAGTATGGAACTGTTTAAGGCCAGCACACCTCGTACTGGTCTTGGTTACTCCGCGAGAAGAATCCTGGCCTGCACCCCCGATGACCGGAATTGCGTTGCAGGAGCTTCGCGCTCGCAACATGTCTTGCGAGCATGAAAAACACCTACACAAAGACTGATACAAGAATTTCATGGGCAAACCGTCTGGTCAACGGGCAAAACGCGAATTCCGGCAAATTTTGGGCAAATCGGGAGTAAACGCCTGATCACCCGGTGGCTACGGCTACGCGGGCCGGAAGTACCGCTTAGAAAAGCCGGGATTCGACGTCGTCAACGCCCCGCATCGCGTCGTAATCCAGGGTCACGCAGTCAATCCCGCGGTCCGTGGCCAGGATCCTGGCCTGCGGCTTGATCTGCTGGGCGGCGAAGATGCCGCGCACCGGTGCCAGCAAGGGATCCCGGTTGAGCAGCTCGAGGTACCGTGTCAGCTGCTCCACGCCGTCGATGTCGCCGCGGCGCTTCAGTTCGATGGCCACCGTGGCTCCGGCCGCATCCCGGGCCAGGATGTCCACGGGACCGATGGCTGTGAAGTACTCCCGCCTGATCAGCGAGAACCCCTCGCCGAGGGTTTCGATCTGGTCGGCGAGGAGGCGCTGCAGGTCGGCCTCGACGCCGTCCTTGATCAGGCCGGGGTCCTGGCCGAGCTCGTGGGAGCTGTCGTGGATCTGTTCATGGATGTTGATGATGAGCCTGTCGTCCGTCTTGGCCGACTGCACGGTCCACTGTTCGACGACGCCCACCTCGACGTCCGCCTCCTCCGGGGAGGTGACGCGGAGAACGGCGGGCGGGCTCATCCAGTTCAGCGGCTTGTAGGAGCCGCCGTCGGAGTGCACCAGCACGGAACCGTCGGCCTTCACCAGCAGGAGCCGGGTGGCGAGGGGGAGATGGGCTTTGAGCCGGCCAACATAATCAACGGAGCAACGGGCTATGACGAGACGCACGCCCTACACCCTACCTTCTCCGCGGTGCGTTCCCTGCAGCGCGTTCCCCGCAGAGGGCGCCCGGCACGGGCGGCAGAACACGCAGCTGTCCGGCGCGCCTTAGCACGGTGTCATGCTGGGCGGGGCAGGGGCGCCGGCTGAGGCAGAATGGAGTCATGCCGCGCTCCAACCGCCCCCGCCGACCCAAGACCGGGCGCGGTGCGGCCGGAAACGCCCCCGGCGGCGGAAAGCACGGCACCGGTCCCGCTCCGGAACTCGACCTGGAGCGGGCGCGCGCGGGAATTGCCCGCCGGGAAAGCGCGCCGGACGGCGACTGGATGGTGCGGACCATGACGGCCCGCAATGCTGAAAAGACCTACATCTGCCCGGGCTGCTCCACCGCGGTACTGCCCGGGATCGCCCACCTCGTGGTCTGGGCAGACGACCATCTGTTCGGCGCTGCCGCGGGTCTGGCCGAGCGGCGCCACTGGCACACCAACTGCTGGACGTCCCGTAACTTCCGGTACCGGTGACGCCCGCGCCCGGTAACGCCGGGCGGGCAGTGTCCGGCCCAGCCCGGCCGGAAGATAAGCTGGTGCGCATGACTTTTGACCCGGCGTCGTACGTTTTCAGCCAGCCATCAGCAGCCACCGCAATCCGCGCCTCGACGGTGCTTCCCGCCCGGCGCGAGAACATCGAAATCCGCACCGAGGACGGCCACACGCTGGTGGGCGAACTGGCCTTGCCGGAATCGGGTCCGGTCACCGCCACGCTGATCACCCTCCACCCGCTGCCCACGCACGGCGGCTTCATGGATTCCCACGTGTACCGCAAGGCCTCCTACCGGCTGCCGGCCCTGGCCGGCGTCGCCGTGCTGCGCTTCAACACCCGGGGTACGTCCTCGCCGCGCGGAACCAGCGACGGAACCTTTGAGGAAGGCATCGGCGAGCGGTATGACGTCGAGGCGGCGGTCCGTTTCGCCGCCGAGCGCGGGCTGCCCAACCGGTGGCTCGTGGGCTGGTCCTTCGGCACTGAGCTGGCCCTGATGTACGGCGCCGTCGAGCCGGTGGCCTCCCAGGTGGAGGGTGCGGTCTTGCTGTCGCCCCCGCTGCACCGGGCCACCGACGAGCACCTGAAGCTCTGGGCGGAGGCCGGCAAACCGCTGACCGTCCTGGTGCCCGAGCACGACGACTACCTCCGGCCCGCGGCCGCTGAGGCCCGGTTCGGCCTTGTGCCGCAGGCCAGGGTGGTGGGGGTCGACGGCGCCAAGCACCTGTGGGTGGGGGAGAAGCAGGCCGCCCGGGTGCTGAACGAGATCGTGGACGACGTTACGCGCGACGGCTCAGGAGCCGCGGGCCTCCCGCAGGAGTGGGAAGGGCCGGTGGCCACCGCCGCCGTCTGAGGCTGGTGCCTCCCGCCGCTTAGTGCCTAGTGCTTGTCCTGGCGGACGATGTAGATCTCCTTGATCAGCAGCAGCGTGGCAGCCGCCGTCGGGATGGCAATAAGCGCGCCGAGGACGCCGAGCAGGCTGCCGCCGGCAATGACGGAGATCACCGCGACAGCGCCCGGCACCGCCACGGCCTTCTGCATGATGCGCGGCGAGATGAAGTACGCCTCGAACTGCAGGTAGGCGAAGTAGCAGATGGCGTAGGCCAGGGCGGACTGCCAGCCGAGCGTCAGGGTGATCAGGATGACCACCACGCCGGCGATCAGGCCGCCGACCAGCGGAATGAAGGCCAGCAGCGCCACGATGAATGTCAGCAGCACGGCGAACGGCACGCCGATGATGGACATCACGATGAAGGCGAACGTGGCATTCAGGAGGGCGACCACTGCCTGGCCGATGACATAGTTGCCCACCGAGCGGGTGATTTCCTCGGACAGCGCCTCGACGCGGGCCCGCCGGGACCGCGGTGCCAGCCGGTAGCCCCATTTCTTCATCGCCGGCAGGGCTGCCAGGAAGTACAGGCTGAGCACCAGTACGATCAGCGTGCCGAAGAGGCCGTTGGCCACCGTCGACCCGAAGCCGAGGACGCCGCCGAAGATACCGCTCATGGCTTCGGGGTTCTTGACGAACTTGTCCAGTTCCTCGGTGATGCGGTCGCGGACGCCGAACTGGTTGTCCAAGGTCCGGAAAAAATCGGAGTTGATGAAGTCCCGCACCCACACGGGGGCCTGCTTCACGAGTTCCGTCACCTGCTCCACGATCGTGGGGATCAGGGTGGCAAAGAAGCCCACCACCGCGAGCATCAGCACCGAGACCGAGACGAGGATGCCGGCGGGCCGGGGAATCCTCCGGCCCTCAAGCCAGCGCACCACGGGGTCGAGGCCGAGGGCGATAAACATGGCGGCGACGATCCACAGCAGGAGCTGGGTGGTGTGTGATCCGATCCAGTAGACCAGCAGGGCCAGGCCCACGCCCACGGTGCCCATGAACCCCAGATAGAGGGGGTGCTGGGCGGAGATGCGGGGGCCGGGGGAGCCGAACCGTGCGGTGTCCGCGGTCTCGCCGGCATCTTCCGGCGCAAGGTTGTCCGGGTGCTCCGGCGGGAATTCAAACCGGAGCCGGGGCTGGGCGCCGGGGATTGGCTGGCGCAGGCGCCGCAGCACCGCGCCCAGGGCGGCGGGACGGCCCTTCGCTTTGGCTGACTTCTGCGGCGGCGTGGCCTGTGGCACGGCGCCGGGTGCCGCAGCATTGTGTGCAGCAGTGTCCTGTGCTGCCGGCAGGCTCTGCGGGGAGTCGGCGTCGGGCAGATCTTCGGGGCCGCGCATGGACGGATCCGTGTGTTCAGTCACTGCTTTTTGATGCCTTTACCGTGCGTGGCGCCGCGGCTGCGGGCCAGATGTGATGATCATCGCAAACACTATCAGCAGCCTTGTGAATAGCCGGGCGGGCGGCGTTTCGCCGGGGCGGCTGCGGGCGCCGTGAACCCCCCGATCCGGCCTATTGGTAACAAAACGGTTACTATTGAAGCTAAACCCCCGCTGATGATAGGTATTCCTTTGCGTTTCAAGACTGCAGTTGCACTTGTGCTGCTCGGCCTCCTGACACTGCTGGCCGGCATCGGGCAGAAGACCTTCTGGGCCCCCGCCGAGACAGTGACGGCAACGGCCTCCGCCGGCGAAGCCGCGCCCCTGACCGTTATCGACCAGAAGCTGCGCACCCTTGAGGGTGGAACGGTCACCATCAAGGTCAAGGGCGAGGGCAGCTTCCTGCTCGCTGCAGGACGCCCGGACGACGTGGATGCCTGGGTGGGCAAGACCGCCCACAACACGGTCACCGGAGTCTCCGACGACAGGAAGTCGCTGCAGGTCAAGCACACCGACGGCGAAGCCAGCGCGCCGTCGCCCGCCGGCTCCGACCTCTGGGTAAGCACCGAAAATGCCAGCGGCGAGCTGGACTACACGTGGTCCGCTCCGGCCGACGGCGACTGGTCCCTGCTGCTCGCAGCGGACGGAAAGAAGCCCGCGCCGTCGTCCATTTCCATGACGTTCCCCAACGACACGTCCATGCCGTGGGCGGTGCCGCTCATGGTCCTCGGCGGCCTCCTGATCCTCGCCGGCGGGGCACTGCTGGTACTCAAGCCCAGGACCGGGGCGCCCGGCGACGGCGGACCCTCCGATGGCGGATCCGCAGGCAACGGGCCCGCGGACGAGGGCGCCGACAAACAGGGCAGCCTGTTCGCGCGGCGGGCCCGCGCCAAGGCGGCAGCCAAGGCCGGTGAACGGTCCTCTTCCGCACGGCTCAGCGTTGTGGTCGCGGCTACCACCGCCGCTGTCCTGGCCGGCACCGCAGCTGCCGCGCAGGCCAGCACCTCGTCTGCCCCGGCGTCGACCTCCACCGCCCCCTCAGCCAGCGCCTCGCCCGGGGCCGGCGGCACGCCGGTCGTTCTGGACGCCCAGTTCCGCCGCATCCTGGAACAGGTGGCCAGCGCCACCGACGCCGGCGACGCCGCCAAGGACGCCAAGAAGCTCGCCGCCCGCGTTGCCGGGACGGAGCTCGAAGTGCGTACCCAGAACTACAAGATCAGGTCGCGGGTGGCCTCCTATGACGCCCGCATGCCCGTGCGCTCCACGAAGCTCCTGACGACGGTGGTCACCGACAAGCGCGAATGGCCGCGGTCCGTCCTGGCCGTCACGCAAGGTGAAGGCAACGTTGTGCCGCAGCTGCTCACGCTCGTGCAGAACTCCCCGCGGGAGAACTACAAGCTCGTAGGCACGTCGCCGCTGCAGCCTGGCGCCACCTTCCCGTCCATCGTTCGCGGCGGCACGCAGTCGCTTGCCGCAGGCGACAAGTCCGGCCTGCTCTACAGCGGACAGGAAGCGCTCGCAGGACTGGCCGACCGGCTGACAAAGTCCAACTCCACGTTCAAGAGCAAGCTGGTGGAAGGGGAATCTTCCCCGTACATCGCGGACACACTGTCCTACCAGGCTGACATTGTGAAGGACGGCGTCGACGGCAAGTTCGCGTTCACGCACAAGGTTGTTCCGGAGAGCACCGTGGTGTTCCGTACGGAGGACGGCGGGGCTCTGGTCCTTGGCCGCCTGACCTTCAACTTCGACGGCACCCCCAAGGCCGAAGGCGACAAGCTGTCCATCGGCAACGATGCGGCCGTCCTCGCCGGGGGCAAGGAGACCACCACCGGCATGGTGCTGAAGTTCGCCGAATCCGTGGCCGTGTACGTGCCGCCGGCGGACTCGAAGGACCCGATGAAGCTCGTGGCCGCCACGCGCGGACTGGTGGGGGCCAGCTTCAAGTAGGGAACAGGTTCCCTCAACCTGCCGTCACTCGAGCGGCCGCGGTGCTTACTGCGGCCGCTCTTGTGGCTAGAGTGGGAGCTATGAGTTCGCCAGCTTCCCGCCCTGTCCCTTCGGCCGCGAGCCAGCTTAACCTTCGCGGCGCCGTCGATCTCTCCTCCCTCAAGCAGCGGCCGGCGCCACCGGCGCCGGCCAATGGTCCGGCGGCAGGGGACGCGCAGGCCCGGCAGGCCCCGCAGAACGACGGCGGCCCCGCCCTCCGGGTGGACGTCACGGAGGCAAACTTCCAGAGCCTTATCGAGCTGTCCGCCCAGGTGCCCGTGGTGTTTGTCCTCTGGGCCGCCTACTCGCCCGAGTCAGCCGGCGTGCTGGATGTCCTCGACCGGAACATCCAGAGCTACGGCGGCCGGCTGGTCCTCGCCGCTGCGGACATCGAAGCGTTCCCCCAGCTGGCCCAGGCCTTCCAGGTACAGGCCGTCCCCACCGCCGTCGCCGTGATCAAGGGCCAGCCGGTTCCGCTCTTCCAGGGCGGCGCGGACGAGCAGCAGATCCGGCCGCTGCTGGACGAACTCCTCACGGTTGCTGCTGCCAACGGGGTGACCGGCAACGTCGAAGGCGGCGCAGCTTCAGCTGAAGAACCCGGCCCGGCCCCGCTCCCGCCGCTTCACCAGAAGGCGTTCGACGCCATTGAAGAGGGTGACTACGCCGCAGCGGCTGCTGCCTACCGGCAGGCGCTCGCTGAGATGCCCGCGGACGCGGAGGCCAAGGCCGGCCTGGCGCAGGTGGAACTGATGGAACGCCTGCAGAGCCTTTCCGGACCCGAGGGCGAGGCCCTGCGCCAGCTCGCCGCGGACGAACCCGACAACCTGACGGCCCAGCTGGGCGTGGCGGACCTCGATCTCGCGGGCGGCCACGTCGAGGATGCCCTGAACCGCGTGGTCGCGTTCATCGGCAGGAACTTCGGACCGGAACGCGAGACCGCCCGCGTCCGCCTGCTTGAACTGTTCGAAGTTGTCGGGACCACAGACGAGCGCGTGGGCAAGGCCCGCCAGGCGCTGGCCCGGGTGCTGTTTTAGTGGCGGTGCCAGCGCTGTTCCGGCCCCTGACGCTGCGCTCCCTGGAACTGCAGCACCGCGGCTGGGTTTCGCCGATGTGCCAGTACAGCTGCGAACCTGACGAAGCCCCCGGCGTGCCCAACGACTGGCACCTCATGCACCTTGGCTCGTTCGCTGCCGGGGGAGCGGCCCTCATCCTGACCGAGGCCGCGGCAGTCAATGCAGAAGGGCGCATCAGTCCGCGCGACGCGGGGCTGTACAACGACGAGCAGGCGCTGGGCTGGGAGCGGATCGTCCGCTTCGTGCACCGCCACGGCGTGGCCGACACCAAGATCGGTGCCCAGCTCGCCCATGCAGGACGCAAAGCGTCCACCTACTGGCCGTTTTCCGGCCAGAGCGGATCGGTTCCGGCGTCCGACGGCGGCTGGGAGACGGTGGGTCCGGGCACCGGGGCTTTTGACGGCTACGCGCCGCCGTCGGCCATGACAGAAGACGACATCCGGCGCGTCATCGCCGATTTTGCCGCCGCGGCGGCCCATGCCGTCGACATCGGCTTCGACACCATCGAACTGCACGGCGCCCACGGCTACCTCCTCCACGAGTTCCAAAGCCCCCTGATCAATGACCGCACCGATTCCTGGGGCGGCAATGCTGAGGGGCGGAGCCGGCTGACCCTGGCCGTCGTCGACGCTGTGCGCAACGTGATCCCCGAGTCCATGCCGCTGCTGCTTCGCATCTCCGCAACCGACTGGGCGGAGGGCGGCATCAGCGTCGAGGACTCGGTGAGCCTTGCCGCGCAGGCCGCCGAGCGGGGCGTGGACCTCGTCGACGTGTCCAGTGGAGGGGCCGTCGCGCACCAGAAGATCCAGCCCGGACCGGGCTACCAGACCGAATTCGCAGCCCGGATCCGGCGCGACACAGGAGTCCCCACCGGCACCGTGGGGCTCCTGACCTCGCCGGACCAGGCGGAGCATGTGGTGGCCACCGGACAGGCAGACGGCGTCTTCATTGCACGGGCGGCACTGCGGGATCCGCACTGGTGGCTCCGGGCCGCCTTTGAACTCGGCCACGACCTCCGCTGGGCACCGCAGTATGAACGGGCCGTGCCGCGGCGTGCTTTTTAGGCGTGGTTTTTAGCGGCTGCATGTTCTGAGTTTCTACTCCTTCCGGAGGATCCCCCTGGCCGCAGGGCGCGGCTAGGGTGAGTGCATGAGCACTCCCATAACAGCCCTCTCGATCAGGGGGCTAGCCAAGCGCTTCGGCACCAAGATCGCGGTGGACGGCATCAGTCTCGACGTTCCCGCCGGGTCGTTCTTCGGCATTGTCGGGCCCAACGGCGCCGGCAAGACCACCACCCTGTCCATGGCCACGGGCCTCCTCCGCCCGGACTTCGGAACGGCGGTGGTCCACGGGGTGGACGTCTGGGCGCAGCCGCTGGAAGCCAAGAAGCTGATGGGCATCCTGCCTGACGGGGTGCGGCTCTTTGACCGGCTCAGCGGTGAGCAGCTGGTCACATACGCCGGGCTGCTCCGGGGCATGGACAGGGACGTGGTGGCCTCCCGGGTAGGGGAGTTGCTGGCAGCTTTGGACCTCAGCCAGGACGCGGGCACCCTGGTGGTGGATTACTCCGCCGGCATGACCAAGAAGATCGCGCTGGCCTCCGCGCTGATCCACGCTCCGAAGGTCCTCGTGCTGGACGAGCCCTTCGAATCCGTGGATCCCGTCTCCGCCGCCAACATCAGGGACATCCTGGACAGGTACGTGGCGTCGGGCGGCACCGTGATCGTGTCCAGCCATGTGATGGACCTCGTGCAGCGGATGTGCGACCACGTGGCCGTGATCGCCGGCGGCCGGATTCTGGCCGCCGGCACGATCGACCAGGTGCGTGCCGGAGCCACCCTGGAGGAACGGTTCGTGCAGCTCGTGGGCGGCCGGAGCCAGACGGAGGGGCTCGAATGGTTGCGCACCTCCTGAGGCTGAAGCTCACGCTGCTGCGGAACGGCCTGCGGCGGAGCCCCTGGCAGCTGGTGGGGCTGGCATTCGGCGGACTGTACGCGCTCTTCTTTGTCGGCATGTGCGTGGTGCTGCTCGTCCTGCTCCGGCAGGAGGACCCGGGCCTCGCCCAGACCGTAGTGGTGCTTGGCGGCTCGGCGGCGCTGCTGGGCTGGGGAATTGTGCCGGTCATTGCCTCCGCCGTCGACATGACCCTGGACCCTGCCCGGTTCACGACGTCGGCCGTGCCCATGCTGCAGCTTCTTGCCGGGCTCGCGCTCGGCGGCCTCATCGGGATTCCGGGCCTGGCCACCCTGCTCGTCGCCCTGGGCACCGTGGTCACCTGGTCCCGCGGCGTGCTGCCCGCTGCAGGCGCGCTGGTGGGTGCAGTCCTGGGCGTGCTCACGTGCGTGGTGTTCTGCCGGGTGGTCACCACCGCCACGTCGAGCCTCGCGGCCTCACGCCGGTTCAAGGACGTCAGCGGCATCGCCTTCATGGTTCCCCTGGTCCTCCTGGGCCCGATCACCGCCGGCATCTTCCAGGGCATGGCGGGTTCGGGGGCCTTCCTGACCGACCTGGCCGGCAGGATTTCCTGGACGCCGCTGGGGGCGGCCTGGTCGCTGGGCGGCGATCTCGAAGCCGGTCAGGCAGGCCTGGCGGGACTCAAGCTGCTTATTGCCGTGGCCACGCTGGCGGGGCTTACCTGGTGCTGGAAGCTGCTGCTGGAACGTGCCCTGGTTACGCCGGCCTACAGCGGAAGCAGCCGCCGGAAGGGCGGCCGCCTGGGACTGTTCGCCCTGCTGCCGGCGACACCCGCGGGGGCCGTCACTGCCCGGGCCCTGACGTACTGGTTCCGTGATCCCCGGTACTCAGGTTCACTGGTGGTCATTCCGCTGCTGCCCGTTGTGCTGGCTTTCCAGGGGAGCCAGACCAACGACTACGGTGTGCTGATGGTCACCGGCCCGCTCACGGCGTTCCTGCTGGCGTGGTCCATTTCGGGCGATGTGTCCTACGACAACACCGCCTTTGCCCTGCACGTCGCCGCCGGCGTGCGCGGAGTCCATGACAGGCTGGGGCGCGCGCTGGCCTGCCTGGCGTTCGCGCTGCCCGCGGTGCTGATCCTCGCCACCGTGCCGTTCTTCATCACGGGGGACTGGGCGTGGTGGCCTTCCATCCTGGGGATATCCGTGGGAGTGCTGCTGACCGGGCTGGGCCTGTCGTCCGTGGTGTCCGCCCGCTACACCATCGCCGTGCCGCTTCCCGGCGACAGCCCGTTCAAGAAGCCGCCGGGCAATGTGGGGCAGACCCTGGCCGTCCAGTTTGGCGGGATGGGTGTCCTCCTGGTGCTGGTCCTGCCGGAGGCCGGCCTGGTGCTCGCGCAGGTGCTCACCGGTGACCCACTGTTTGGCTGGATCAACCTTGCTCTTGGCCCCGTCCTTGGCGCGGCACTGTTCGTGGTTGGCGTCCGGGTGGGCGGACGCTGGCTCGATGCCCGCGGCCCGGAGCTTCTGGCGCAGGTCACTGTTAATCGCTGAAAATCAGGCGATTGCTGAAATCAGGCAACCGCTGAATCAGGCTGCCGCTGAAAGTATCTGCCCGCCGTGGTTGACTAACAGGACAGCTGAGAGAAAGGCCGAACATGGAGGTCGTCATACTTCCGGGCACCAGGCAGATTGCCTCCCTCGTGGCGGATGCGGTGGAAAGCCTGCTGCGGGGCAAGCCCGACGCCGTGCTGGGGCTGGCCACGGGCTCCTCGCCGCTGCCGGTCTACGACGAACTCGCCCGGCGCCACGAACACGCTGGCCTGGATTTCAGCCGCGCCTACGGATTCACCCTGGATGAGTACGTCGGACTGGAACCCGGCCACCCCGAGTCCTACCGGGAGGTGATCCGCCGCGACTTCGCGAACCGCGTGAACATCGACCCCGGGAACGTCCTCGGACCGGACGGCAGCGCCACGGACATTCCGGCGGCATGCCGGGCCTACGAGGACCGGATCCGGGAGCGCGGCGGCATCGACGTCCAGCTTCTGGGCCTCGGCACCGACGGGCACATCGGTTTCAACGAGCCGGGCTCGTCCCTGGCCTCCCGAACCCGGATCAAGTCGCTCATCGAGCAGACCCGGCGCGACAACGCACGCTTCTTCCGCAGCCTGGACGAGGTCCCGCACCACGTGGTCACCCAGGGTCTGGGCACCATCCTCGAGTCGCGGCACGCCATCCTGCTGGCCACGGGGGCCCAGAAGGCCCAGGCCGTTCACGACCTGGTGGAGGGGCCTCTCGCCGCCATCTGCCCAGCCTCGGTCCTGCAGCTGCACCCGCATGCCTCGATCGTGGTGGACGAGGCCGCGGCGTCGTCACTGAAGCTCGCCGACTACTACCGGCACACCTACGACCACAAACCTGCATGGCAGGGTCTGTGACCGGAATCCTGCGCCCGTCCTCCCGCGGCCGCACCTTCGGAACGGCTAAGATGGATGCCATGAGTAGCATGACGGATCCTCTCGACAACGACCCCATGCGTGAGCTTTCCGGCGCCGGATCGTCCACCGCAACCATTGAGCGCGAGGAACTGCGCCAGGAAGTGGAGCCCGGCGACCGTGAGCGCTTTGCACACTACGTGCGCAAGGAAAAGATCATGGAGTCCGCCATGACGGGCGAACCTGTCATCGCGCTGTGCGGCAAGGTCTGGACGCCCGGACGGGATCCGCAGAAGTTCCCGGTCTGCCCGATGTGCAAAGAGGTCTACGACGGCCTCCGTCCGGGCAATGACGGCGGCAGCGGGTCCGGCGGAGACTCAGGCAACAACAAATAGTGACGGAGACACTCTTCGGCGGACCCACCCTGCCCCCGGCTTACCCGGAACGCGCAGCCTGGGGAACCGCCCCGAAGCTCCGTGCCTGGCAGCAGGAAGCCCTGGATCTTTACTTCAGCAAGGCTCCGCGCGATTTCATGGCCGTGGCCACGCCCGGCGCCGGCAAGACCACCTTTGCGCTCCGGGTGGCCTCGATGCTCATCGAGGCCGGCACGGTGAACCGCGTGACCATCGTCGCGCCCACCGACCACCTGAAGCGGCAGTGGGCCGACGCTGCTGCGCGCGTCGGCATCGCCATCGACCCCAACTTCAAGAACTCGGACGGCCAGCACGGCCGCGGGTTCATCGGCGTGGCCGTCACCTACGCCCAGGTGGCGAGCAAACCCATGCTGCACCGGGCCAAGACCGAGGCCGCCCGCACCCTGGTGATCCTCGACGAAATCCACCACGGCGGCGAGGCGCTGTCCTGGGGCGACGGTCTCCGCGAGGCGTTCGATCCCGCGGCCCGCCGGCTGTCCCTGACCGGTACGCCGTTCCGGTCGGACACCTCGCCCATTCCGTTCGTGGAGTACACCGAGGACCGCGAGGGCATCCGGCGCTCCAAATCGGACTACACCTACGGCTACGGCAACGCGCTGCGCGACCACGTGGTGCGTCCCGTCATCTTCATGGCGTACTCGGGGCAGATGCGCTGGCGCACCAGTGCAGGCGACGAGATGGCCGCCTCCCTCGGCGAGGCGGCGGTCACCAAGGACATTACGTCACAGGCGTGGCGGACTGCCCTGAACCCGGCGGGGGAATGGATTCCCGCCGTTCTGGCGCAAGCCGACAAACGGCTCAGCGAGGTCCGCCGCACCGTTCCCGACGCCGGCGGCCTGGTGATCGCCACCGACCACGAGGACGCCCGGGCGTACGCCGGTCAGCTCAAGAAGATCACGGGCGAGTCGCCGACGGTGATTCTGTCCGATGATGCCAAGGCCTCAAACAAGATCGAGGAGTTCAGCGCCGGCGACAAGCGCTGGATGGTTGCCGTGCGCATGGTGTCCGAAGGCGTGGACGTGCCGCGCCTGTCGGTGGGCGTCTACGCCACGTCCACATCCACACCCTTGTTTTTCGCCCAGGCAGTGGGACGCTTTGTGCGTTCCCGGAAGCGCGGCGAGACAGCCTCGGTATTCCTGCCGTCCGTTCCGCAGCTGATGGCGCTCGCCAACAGCATGGAAGCCGAACGAGACCACGCCCTGGACCGGCCACAGAACGATGACCCTGACGGCCTGATGGACCTCGAAGAATCGCTGATGGACGAGGCGAACCGCGAGGAGAAGGCGTCGGACAGCCTGACCAAGGGCAAGTTCGAGGCACTGGATTCGCAGGCGTCCTTCGACCGCGTGCTGTTCGACGGCGGCGAGTTCGGCACCGGAGGCGACATCGGTTCCGAGGACGAACTCGACTTCCTCGGCATCCCGGGCCTGCTGGACGCCGAGCAGGTGGGCGTTCTGCTGCGCCAGCGCCAGCACGAGCAGCAGGGCCGGAAGAAGCGCCAGAGCCCGGCAGCGGAGCCTGCCGGGCCGGCAGTGCCTGACCACCGGATGCTGATGGACCTGCGCAACGAGCTGGCCAAGAACGTGGCGGCCTGGTCTGCGCGGACTGGCACCCCGCACGGCGTGGTGCACACGAAGCTGCGGACCGTCTGCGGCGGCCCTCCAGTGGCACAGGCGAACGAGGAACAGCTCCAGTCCAGGCTGAAGAAGCTCCAGGACTGGTTTATCGGCAGGAAATAGCCCGCCCGGGAAGAGCAGGCGGCAGGGACCTACTCGAGGTCCACGCCGCCCAGCTCCATTTCGGCGTAGGTATCGTCGAGGTCATCGGCGATGCCCGCCGTCAGCCGCTTGATCACGGTGACGGAGTAGCCGGCCTGGACCGCATCCAGTGACGTGGCCATGACGCAGTGGTCGGTGGCGAGGCCCACCACCACGACGTCCTCCACGTCGTGGCTCTGCAGCCAGTCATCCAGGCCGATCGCGTCTTCCTCCGGCGCATAGCCGGGATCGGCAGCTCCGGTCATTGAAGCCGACATTGAACTGGGCAGGGAACCGGGCTGCCGCTCCCCGGTGGGGACGGCGTCCTCCGGTGCCAGCAGGCCCTCGAACCCGGAGTAGGCCGCGGTGTAGAGGCCTTTGTGGAAGTACGCCTGGATGTGTTCGGTGTCGAGCTCCGGATGGAGTTCGGCACCCTGCGTCCCGGCCACGCAGTGCGGCGGCCAGGTGTCCTTGAAGTCAGGGGCTTCCGAGAAATGGGTGCCGGGATCAATGTGCCAGTCCTGCGTGGCCACGATGTGGTCGAACTGGCCGTGGTGGTTCTCGACGTATTCGCTGATGGCCCCGGCCACGGCGGCCCCGCCCTCCACCGGCAGCGCGCCGCCCTCGCAGAAATCGTTCTGGACGTCGACGATGATGAGTGCCCGTGCCATCAGTTCTCCTCAGTTGTCCTCGTAGATTGTGGGAATGGCCGGCTCGCCGCGGTGCAGGCGGTGGACCACTGCCGGCAGTTCGGCCAGCGAGTCAGCGTGGCGCTGCCGGGCACGCAGGACACCTTCGTGGCCAGTCCAGCCCGGCAGGAGTTCGCCGTTCTTGATGAACTGCTGCAGCAGCGTGCGGTCATTGCCGTCGTCAGCAGGCCGGTGGCCCACGCCGATGAGCTCCTGGGTGGCGGTGCCGTTGTCGTTGAGCCGGCGGAGGGCGTACTTCCGGCCGCCCTTGCTCGTCTTGTTCTTGGCGGTTTTGGCTACGGAGACGAACTCCCCGGCGTCGTTGGTCCGGCTGACCAGCTTGTAGACCATGCTGGCGGTGGGTGCCCCGGAGCCGGTCACCAGGGAGGTGCCCACACCGTATGAGTCGACGGGGGCGGACTGCAGTGCCGCAATGGCGTATTCGTCCAGGTCCGAGGTCACCGTGATGCGGGTGTGCTCGTTGCCCAGTTCATCCAGCAGCTGCCGGACCCACTGCGCCTGCTCCACCAGGTCGCCGGAGTCCAGCCGGACGGCGCCCAACTTGTCCCCGGCGATGTCAACGGCCGTACGGACGGCGGTTTCGACGTCGTACGTGTCCACGAGCAGCGAGGTGCCGGCACCCAGGGAGGCGACCTGCGCCTCAAAGGCGTCCCGCTCGGTGTCGTGCAGGAGCGTGAAGGAGTGGGCGGCGGTGCCCACCGTCTTGAGGCCGTACCGCAGCCCGGCCTCGAGGTTTGAGGTGCTGTCGAACCCGGCGATGACGGCGGCGCGGGCGGCTGCTGTGGCTGATTCCTCCTGCGTCCGCCGGGAGCCCATCTCGATGCACGGCCGCTGGCCGGCGGCCATGACCATGCGCGATGCCGCCGAGGCGATGGCGCTGTCATGGTTGAGGACGGAGAGGACGTACGTCTCCAGGATGCACGCCTCCGCGAACGTCGACTCGACAATCAGGATGGGGGAGTTCGGGAAGTACGCCTCGCCCTCGGCGTAGCCCCAGACGTCGCCGGTGAAGCGGAAATCCGCCAGGTAGTCGATAGTCTCCTTATTAACGACGCCGGTGCGCGCCAGGAATTCGAGCTCCGCCTCGCCGAACCGGAACGCCATGATGCCTTCCAGCAGCCTGCCCGTGCCGCCCACGATCCCGTAGCGGCGGCCGTCCGGGAGCCGGCGCGCGAACGCCTCGAACACGGCCTTGCGGTGCGCGGCGCCGGAATGGAGGGCCCCCTGCAGCATGGTCAGCTCGTAATGGTCGGTGAACAGGGACGTGCGGGGCTGCTCCCAGCCGGCGGAGTTACTCACAAAAATCACTCTAGTCCCCACCGGCTCCCACGTCTCGCTTCGCATCGCCGCGGGCCCTCGCCGGCGTGGGCCCACCCACCGGCTCCCACGTCTCGCTTCGCTTCGCCGCGGGGCCCTCGCCGGCGTGGGCCCAGCATCGCCATAGAATGGACAGATGACCTCAAGCGTTGCGCTCGGCCCTGACACCCAGGAGAGCACCCAGACCGGAACGGCGGTGTCCACCGATGCCCTGACCGCCCCGGACGTTCCCTGGAACCTCGTCATCTGGAATGACCCCGTCAATCTCATGAGCTACGTCAGCTATGTTTTCCAAAGCTATTTCGGCTACTCGGAGACCAAAGCCAACAAGCTGATGCTGGAGGTCCACAGGAAGGGCCGGTCCATCGTTGCCCACGGCAGCAAGGAACAGGTGGAGCAGCACGCGGTCGCGATGCACGGGTTCGGCCTGTGGGCCACCGTGGAGAAGGCCACCGGCGGAGACAGCGGGGGCGGCAAAAGCGGCCCGGGCAAGGGCAAGGGAAAACGTGGCTAAGGCTTTCAAATACGGACTCAAGGGCATCACCGGTTTCCTGGAACCCGCCGAGCGGGAACTGCTGCGCAGCCTGTTCGCCGACGTCATCTCCATGCTGGAGCCGGCCGACCGCGGCTCCGAGGATCCGCTCGCCGCCATGATCGGACTGGACCTGGAGGTCCGGGAACCGTCCGACCGCGCCCTCCGCCGGCTGCTGCCCAACGCGGTGAAGGACGACGCCGCGGCCTCGCTTGAGTTCCGCCAGCTCACCGAACGCTCGCTGCGGGAAAGCAAGATCGGCGCGCTGCGCGCCGCCGCGCTGGGCCTGGACAAGGACGAGCTCGTCCTGACCCCGTCCGATGCCCGCCACTGGTCCACGGCGCTCAACGACGTGCGGCTGGTGCTCGCCGAGCGGCTCGACATCCGGGACGAAGCGGACGCCGACCACGTCCACCAGATGCAGGACTGGTCCCAGGCAGAGGATGTGGAAAGCTACCTCGCGCTGGTCTACAACTTCACCACGTGGCTGCAGGAGTCGCTGGTACAGGCGATGCTGCAGTCGCTGGACTCGCGCCCCTGAGCGGTTCCGGCGCCGGCCGGTTCCTGCCGCCGAATGTGACAAATTCGACATGAGTCGCTCGCCACAAGTGATGGCCGCACCCCACGGGAAGACCTATCCTCAAATAATCATGACTTCAGCATCGAGCATGGATCCGGCAGCGGGAGCTGCAGCGGAGTCCGCACCGGCCGACGGCGTAAATGTGGGATCGCTGCCGATCGGCGTCTTCGACTCCGGGGTCGGCGGCCTCACGGTGGCGCGGTCGATCATCGACCAGCTGCCCAACGAATCCATCCTCTACGTCGGGGATACCGCCCACGGCCCGTACGGGCCGTTGCCCATCGCGGAGGTGCGCGCCAACGCCCTCGGCGTCATGGACGAACTGGTGGACTCCGGAGTCAAGCTGCTCACCATCGCCTGCAACTCGGCGTCGGCCGCTGTGCTCCGGGACGCCCGTGAGCGCTACACGGCGCGTTACGGAATCCCCGTCATCGAAGT
Organism: Arthrobacter globiformis; assembly: GCF_046536215.2. Taxonomy (GTDB): domain Bacteria; phylum Actinomycetota; class Actinomycetes; order Actinomycetales; family Micrococcaceae; genus Arthrobacter; species Arthrobacter globiformis_E. The sequence goes on from NZ_CM143421.1 coordinate 4,942,232, forward strand.
GATCCAGCCGGCCGTACGCCGCGCCGTGGCGGCCACCCGCACGGGCCGGGTGGGCGTGATCGGCACCTCCGCCACGGTGGGGTCCCGGGCCTACGAGGACACCTTCGCCGCGGCGCCTGACCTGGAGATCACCTCCGTGGCCTGCCCGGCATTCGTGCCCTACGTGGAGGCCGGCATCACCACCGGACCGGAACTGCTCGACGTCGCCCGCGGGTACCTGGAGCCGCTGAAGGCAGCCGGCGTGGATACCGTGGTGCTGGGCTGCACGCACTACCCGCTGCTGACTGGCGTCATTTCCTACGTCATGGGCGAGGACGTCACCCTGGTCTCCAGCGCCGAGGAAACGGCAAAGGATGTGTACCGGGCGCTGGCCAGCAACGGCCTCGAGCGGACCGAACCCGCACGGCCCGAGCACAGCTTCATCGCCACCGGCGATCCCGGCCAGTTCGAGGCACTGGCCCGCAGGTTCCTCGGCCCGGAGGTGCTCAGCGTCAAGCACGTGGACCACGTTGCGGCCCAGTACCCCACGGGCAGCCTGGCCCGGATCACCCCTGAAATGATCGCCGCCGCGCGGAAGGCGGCCGCGCGCCCGCGGATCTCCAACTTCGTGGAGCAGGCCGCCGGCAGCGGCGCAGCCCCCGGGGGGTACTTCCTATGAAGCTCACCATTGTCGGCTGCACCGGCTCATTTCCCGGTCCCGGATCACCCGCCTCCTGCTACCTGCTGACCGCCAACGACGGCGAACGGGTGTGGAAGGTGGTCATGGACCTCGGCAGCGGGGCTCTGGGCGCCATCCAGCGGTACACCGACCTGGAGGACATCGACGCGATTTTCCTCACGCACCTGCATCCCGACCACTGCATGGACCTCTGCGGCCTGCACGTGGCGGTGCGCTGGAAACCGGGCGGCTGGGACCGCGGCCGGATCCCCGTGTGGGGCCCCGCCGCCACCGCCGACAGGATGGCAACCGCCTACGGCCTGGACCTCGATCCCGGGATGCACGAGGAGTTCGACTTCAGCAACTGGACCGAGCGCCAGTCCGTCACTGTGGGCCCCTTCACGGTGACGCCGTTCGCCGTGAACCACCCGGTGGAGGAGGCCTACGCGCTGCGCGTGGAGGTTACGGAGCCGGACGCGGCCGGGAACGGCGTGACCCGCGTGCTGACCTATTCGGGCGACACCGACTCGTGCCGCGGCCTGGAGGAGGCGGCCAAGGACGCCGACCTCTTCCTCTGCGAGGCGGCCTTCGAGGAAGGCCGCGACGACGGCATCAAGGACGTCCACCTGACCGGCAAGCGGGCCGCCGAGGCAGCCACCGCCGCGGGTGCACGCCGCCTGCTGCTCACGCACATTCCGGTGTGGACCTCGCAGACCAAGGTCATGGCCGAGGCGCGGCCCGCCTTTGCCGGTGACGTGGCCGTGGCTGTGGCGGGTGTGCACTACACGGTCTGACGTGTGCCGGCTGACGTGACACCGTCCGCCTGCAGCCTCGATAAGCTAAAGGCATGACTTCCGAAGCAACCACTGCCCCCGTCATCCGTGCCGACGGCCGCACCCCGGACCAGCTCCGGCCCATCAGCATCACCCGCGGCTGGTCCAAGCAGGCCGAGGGATCGGCCCTCATCGAGTTCGGCAACACCCGGGTCCTGTGCACCGCTTCCCTCACCGAAGGCGTTCCGCGCTGGCTCAAGGGCGAGGGCCGCGGCTGGGTGACCGCCGAATACGCGATGCTCCCGCGTGCCACCAACACCCGGTCCGACCGCGAGTCCGTCAAGGGCAAGATCGGCGGCCGCACCCACGAAATTTCCCGCCTGATCGGCCGCTCGCTGCGTTCGATCATCGACACCAAGGCACTGGGCGAGAACACCATCGTGCTGGACTGCGATGTCCTGCAGGCCGACGGCGGCACCCGGACCGCGGCCATCACCGGCGCCTATGTGGCGCTCGCCGAGGCCATCCGCTTTGCCCGCGAGAACAAGATGATCGCCCGCAACGCCCAGCCCCTGATCGACACCATCGCGGCTGTGTCCGTGGGGATCATCGATGGCATCCCCATGCTGGACCTGCCGTACATCGAGGATGTGCGCGCCGAAACCGACATGAACGTCGTGGTGACCGGCTCCGGCAAGTTCGTGGAGGTCCAGGGCACGGCCGAGGGCGCCCCCTTTGACCGGGACGAGCTGAACAAGCTGCTGGACCTGGCCCTGCTGGGGACGGAACAGCTGGCCGCCATCCAGCGCGAGACCCTGGCCGAAGCGCCGTGAATAGGAACAGCGCCGTGAATGGAACAGCGCTGTGAGCGGGGGAGCTGCGCCCAGGCTGGTCCTGGCCACCCGCAACGCCGGCAAACTGCGGGAGCTGCGTGAGCTGCTGCGCGGGCAGGTCCCGGGGCTCGACGTCGACACGCAGGTAGTGGACGCGGCCGCCGTCGGAGCCCCCGACGTCGCGGAGACCGGGGTGACCTTTGCGGAGAACTCGCTGCTGAAGGCGCGGGCGGTGGCCGAGGCCACGGGGCTGGTGGCCATCGCCGACGATTCCGGGCTGTCCGTGGATGTCCTCGGCGGCGCGCCGGGCATTTTCTCCGCGCGCTGGGCGGGCCGCCACGGTGACGACGACGCCAACCTGAACCTGCTGCTGGCCCAGCTGGCGGACGTGCCGGACGGCCACCGCGGTGCCGCCTTCGTGTGCGCTGCGGCGCTCGCCGTGCCGGCCACGGCATCCGGGGACGGGGCCCGCGAAGTGGTGGAGTACGGGCAGCTGGCCGGCACGCTGCTGCGCGAGCCGCGGGGCGAAGGCGGGTTCGGCTACGACCCTGTCCTGGAACCCCTGGGGCTGGACCGCAGCTGCGCCGAACTCAGCCCGGAGGAGAAGAACGCCATCAGCCACCGCGGGCTGGCGTTCCGCGCGCTGCTTCCCTCGATCGTCGAGGCACTCCGCTAAAGTCGGGGCACTCCGCCAAAACAGCAACGCGGGGTCACTTTCCGCCCAATCCGGTCATTCCATTGGGCGGTAAGTGACCCCGCGTTGCTTTGAGCGGGCCCGTCAGTCGAGGTTGGTTTTGCGCTCCGCCTCGGGCTCGTGTTCCTCGATGAATTCCTCCACCGCATCCGTGCCCAAGGCCGCGGCCTGGCGCTTGGCGGCCATGCCGCGGATGACTTCAATGCCCACCGGGATCACCGAGAGCAGGACGATGACGATGAAGATGATGTCCAGGTTGTCCCGCACCCACGGGACCTTGTCGCCCAGCAGGTAGCCGAGCAGCGTCACGCCGCCGCCCCAGAGGACAGCGCCGATGACGTTGAAGAGGAAGAACTTCCGCTTGTCCATGCCGGCGACGCCCACGATGACGGGAACAAAGGTGCGGATGATGGGCACGAAGCGGGCCAGGATCAGGGCCTTGCCGCCGTGCTTTTCGAAGAACTTGTGTGCGCTGTCCACGTTTTCATGCTTGAAGAGCCGCGAATCCGGCTTGTTGAAGATGGCGGGACCGGCCTTGGAGCCGATCAGGTACCCGGTCTGGTTGCCGATGATCGCGGACACGATGATCAGCGCGGCGAAGAGCCAGATGTTGAATTTGATGGTGTCCGTGGCCACGAGCAGGCCCGCCGTAAACAGCATGGAATCGCCGGGCAGGAAGAATCCGATCAGCAGCCCGGTCTCGGCGAAGATGATCCCGCACACCAGCAGAACAACCCACGGGGCAAGCGCCGGGTCGGCGAGGAACACCTGGGGGTTAAGCCAATCGGGCAGGAATGATGCCAGATGCGGCTGGACGGGGCCGGCGCCACCCAGCGCGGGCACGGCAAAGTCGCTCAATGCATTAAAGTTCACGTTTCAAGGGTACTTGACGGGTTCAGCGGCTCCGCCGGGCTACAGTTGTCCCCGTGGGTTTGGACTTTACGGCGATCGACTTCGAGACCGCCAACGGCTTCCGCGGTTCGCCGTGCGCCGTTGGCCTCACCAAGGTCCGCGGCGGCGTCATCGTCGAGGAGGCCTCGTGGCTGATGCGGCCGCCGGAAAACCACGATTCGTTCGATTACCACAACGTCCGCGTCCACGGCATCAGACCCGAACAGGTGGCGGGCAAGCCCCGCTTCGGTGAGCTTTTCCCGGAGATCGGCGCGTTCATCGGCGGCGACATCCTCGCGGCGCACAACGCCGCCTTCGACCTCGGGGTTATCCGGTCCGGGCTTGAGGTTTCGGGACTTCCCGGCCCCGCCTACGACTATGTGTGCACCGTGATGCTGTCCCGGCGCTGCTATTCCCTGGTTTCAAATTCCCTGCCCTTTGCCGCCGAAGAGGCGGGCGTGCCCCTCGTGAACCACCACGACGCCGCCGAGGACGCCAGGGCGTGCGCCGGCATCCTCATTGACATCGCCCGGCGCAACAGGGCCAACAGCATCGCCGAACTTTACCTGTCACTCGGGCTGTCCCTGCCGCAGCAGGCGGCGTTCGACCCGTCCGCCGGCGAGCTGTCGAAAGCCACCGTCGCGGCACTCGCCGCCGCGGGCGGTGCCAGTGTGGCACGGCCGTTCCGCAGCGGATGGCCCGAGGAGGGGTCCAACCCGGAGCCCAATCCCGACGCCGAACCCGGGAACCCGCTGTTCGGCCAGACCGTCGTGTTCACCGGCCAGCTCGCCATGCCGCGGCCCGAAGCGAAGACGCGGTCCGCTGAACTGGGCGCACGCCCGGAAAGCCGGGTCACGGCCCGGACCAGCGTCCTGGTGGTGGGCGACGGCTTCGTGGCGAACGACCTGCGCTCGGGCCGGCTCACCGGCAAGGCGAAACGCGTCCTGGAGCTGCACGACCGCGGCCAGGCCATCGAGGTGATCTCCGAGGGGGAGTTCCTGCAGATGGTGGGCGGCGCGCCCGTACACATGGCGCAATAAGGCTTCCCGGTCCCGCCGACTGACTGCCCCTTCCTCACTTCCTGTCGGGTTTCTTCGGACGCTCGGTCACTTCCTGTCGGGTTTCTTCGGACGCTCGGTTACTTCCTGTCGGGTTTCTTCGGACGCTCGGTTACTTCCTGTCGGGTTTCTTCGGACGCTCGATCACTTCTCTCTGGAAAGCGTCGGTCGATCCATCGAATCTGGGAGCGCCCCGGATATACCGCAGGATGTGAAGGAGCGTTGCCCAAAGCTCCGTAGGATCTGATAGAGCGTCGCCAGGAATTCCGCAGGATCTGCGAGAGCGTCCTGAAGGGGGTACGGTCCGCGTGTTTCCTGCAGTTGGTGGCGGCGCGCCGCTACACATGGCGCAACAAGCTTCCCGGCCCCGCCGCCCGTCTCCTAGCCTTGGCGCATGGGCACACCAGGCAGGTTGGGCACACCAGGCAGACTGGGCACAGCAGGCAGATCGAGCACAGCAGGCACAGCCGACACTCAGGGCGGCCAGGGCAGGCTGCGTTCCGTCTTCGCCTTTCCCAACCCGGTGAACGAGTACGCGGCCCGCATCACAGCCGGACTGGTGGTCCTGCTGGCCGCGGCAACTCTACTCACCGGCTTCGGCTGGGGCCTGGCGCTCATCGCCGCCGGTTTTTGGCTGCGGGTGCTTTTCGGCCCGAGGATCTCCCCGATGGCTCTGCTTTCGGTCAGGGTCCTGGCTCCGCGGCTGGGACGGGTCAGGCTGGTGCCCGGGCCGCCCAAGCGTTTCGCACAGGGCATCGGCGCCGCGATGTCCACGGCTGCCGCCGTCCTGCTGGCCGCCGGCCTCGCGCCTGCCGCCTGGATATTGCTCGTCGTGCTGATCGTTGCCGCCTCGCTGGAGGCCTTCGCCGGATTCTGCCTGGGCTGCGCCATCTTTGGCCTGCTGCAGCGCCGGGGCCTCATCCCCGAAGACGTCTGCGAGGCGTGCAACAACACTGCGCTCAGCCGGATGTGACGGCAACCAGCTGCCCGGCCATCCCGCGGATCACCTCGGGGGCCTCAAGCGCCGCCAGCCAGTCCGTGGGCAGGCAGGCCGTCCCGTAGTACGCGCCCAGGATGTTGCCTGCGATGGACCCGGTGGAATCGCTGTCGCCGCTGTGGTTGATGGCCACGGCGATGGCCGCCCTGAAATGGTCCGCGGGATCGGCGTCGCCGCCATTTGCCTGCGGAGCCGTGGCCAGGACGGCATAAAGCCCGACGGCGAGGGCCTCCTCCGCCACCCAGCCCTCACCCAGTTCGCGGACCAGGTCCTCCGGGCTGAGCACGGAGGCAGCGCCGGCCTCGCCGGCGAGGCGGACCGCGGCTTCCAGCCGCTCGCGGAGTTCGGGCGCCGCGTCGTCGTCGCCCAGCACCCGGGCAAGGGCAGCCTGCGCTGCCCCGGCCAGGCTGCTGCCCTGTACCAGGGCATGGATGAGCAGGCTGAAAGCGCCCGCGCTCTGCCGGGCGGAGGGATGCCCATGCGTGAGCGACGCCGCGTCCGAGCTCAACTTGTACACGGAGTCCGCCGGAATGTGCGGAACCAGCCCGAAGGGGGCGGAACGCATCACGGTTCCGCAGCCCTTGGAATCCGGATTGACCGGGCGGGCGGCTGTTCCCATTTCGCCGGTGGCCAGCCCGCTCAGGCAGGCATTCCCGGGTGCGCGGCGGTGCCGCAGGACCTGCTGGCCGTCAATCCAGCGGGGCTGCGGCCGCGGCGCGGCTTCGGGAACGGGCACACCCTGCGTGTCCAGCCAGCGCAGGTACGCAAGCCAGACGCAGGCGTTGGCGTCGGCGCCCACGCCCGAGTTGGCCCACTCCAGGGCCTCGACAATTCCGTCGACCGTGTACAGCGTCATCTGGGTGTCGTCCGAGAAGTGCGTCCCGCCGTCGAGCACGGAAAAATCCCGGAGCCCGGCGGCGCCAAAGCGGCGCCGGATCTCATCGATCTGATCGAACTCGACGGCGTAGCCGAGCGAGTCGCCCAGGGCGCCGCCCAGCAGGCAGCCATGGATGCGGGACTCGGGGGACGGAACGGCGCCGGGATCATTGCTCATGGAGGCAAATTTACCCTGCTGTGATATCCCACTCTGAATGCCGGACCCCCGGCCACCGGACGATAAGCTCGGATTCAGCAACCGTCCAGACTTTGCTGCCAGACTGCTGGGGCCGGCTCCCCACGTGAGCGGCGTTCCCCGCTGACCGAAACAAAGGATTTTCCACGCCATGAGCACCCCCGTGTCCGTCCCCCCGACCGACCGCCGGCAATCCGCCGGTGACAACGGATTCCGGCCCGGACTCCTGTCCAGGCTCGGAGCGGAGGCGTTCGGAACGCTGTTCCTGGTGGTTGCCGGGCTGGGCGTGCCGCTCTTCACCCTGCCGCAGTCCAACCCGCTGCCGGGCGCCCTCGCCGGGGGCCTGGCCGTGACCGCCGCGATGCTGGCCTTCGCGTACATCTCTGGCGGGCACTTCAACCCGGCCATCACGCTGGGCAACCTCGTGGCGGGCAGGATCGGCATCGCCGCCGCAGCAGCCTACATTGGCGCGCAGCTGGTAGGCGCGGCGGCGGGCGCGCTCGCGCTGTTCGGCATCCTCCGCACGGTGCCCAACATTCCGGACGCCCGCACGGCGTTTGACACGGTCACCGCCGGCTTCGGCGAGCACTCCGTGATCCAGACATCGATGGCCGGCGTGCTGCTGGTGGAAGTCCTGGGGGCAGCCCTCCTGGTGGCCGTGTTCCTCGGGATGACGGCCCGCCGCAACACGAACGCGGCCGCGGCCCCGTTCGCCGTGGGCCTGGCATTTGCCGTGCTGCTGCAGCTGGGGCAGGCCCTTGGCAACGCACCCTTCAACCCCGCCCGGGCCACCGCCTCTGCGCTCTTCAGCAGCAGCTGGGCGCTCGGGCAGCTGTGGCTCTTCTGGGTGGCCCCGCTCGTCGGCGCCGGCATTGCCGGCCTCGTCTTCCGCGGATTCGCCGATGCCCGGGGCCGCACCGCAACTCTGGACGCGGACCCGTCCGACGACGAGGCGGACGCCGGGTCTGACCTCGCGGACGGCTTCGACGACGACCAGGACGAAAAACCCGCCGCGGAACCCCGGCCGGAAGCGGAGCATGGCCGCGCGGACGCCGATGAGGCGCCTGAGGCAGGCCGCGACGAGGCCCGCGACTTCTTCGACGGGCCGCGCAAGCAGTCCTGACGCGCCGAAGCGCGGGGTCGGCTATTTTGTCAGTGCCCGCGTCTAGCTTATGAATATGCGGTTATTGCACACTTCCGACTGGCACCTGGGCCGGTCTTTCCACGGCGTCGGCATGCTGGACGCGCAGCGCGCCTTTGTCGACCAGTTGGTGGCCAGGGTCAGGGACCTGTCCGTCGACGTCGTGCTGATCGCCGGCGACGTCTATGACAGGGCGCTGCCCGCCGTCGACGTCGTCAACCTCCTGGACGAGGCCCTGGTCCGGCTCACCGGGGCAGGCGCCCAGGTGGTCCTCACCAGCGGAAACCACGACTCCGCCATCCGGCTCGGCTTCGCCTCCCGGCTGCTGGAGAAGGGCGGCGTCCACCTGCGCACCCGCCTCCAGGAGCTGGACATCCCGCTCCTTCTCCCGCTCGGCGGAGCCGGGAATGAACAGGGAGCCGGGAGTCAGCAGGCCGAGCGGCCCGGCGAGCAGGACCCTGTGCTGGCGATCTACGGCATCCCGTGGCTCGAACCCCGGCTGGTCGCAGACCAGCTCGGGGTGGACACAGCCAGCCACTTTGAGGTCACCCGCGCCGCCACGGAACGCATCCGGGCCGATCTCGCCGCGCGCAGCGAATCCCGGACGGTCCATTCCGTCGTTCTTGCACACACCTTCGCCAGCGGGGGCATCAGCTCGGACAGCGAACGCGACCTGAGCATCGGGGGAGTGGGGGCCGTGCCGCTGGATCTGTTTGATGGCTTCAGCTACACGGCACTCGGCCATCTGCACGGCCGGCAGTCCCTCTCCGCAGAGGTGCGGTACTCAGGCTCTCCCCTGGCGTACTCCTTCTCGGAAGCCACACACCAGAAGGGCGGCTGGCTTATTGACGTGGACGGGTCCGGAGTCACCGCCGTCGAAGAGATCCTCTGGGACGCGCCGCGGAAGCTTGCCGTCCTCCGGGGAACCCTCGACGGGCTGCTGGAATCACCCGAGCACGCCTGGGCCGAGCAGGCCTACTGCCATGTGACCCTGACCGACGCCCAGCGGCCTGCCAAGGCCATGGATCGGATGCGTGCCAGGTTCCCGGACACGCTCGTCCTCGGTTTCGAGCCGGATGGCGCACCCGCCGCCGCCGTGACGAGCTACAGCAGCCGGCTGGCGAAGGCGGAGGACGACCTCGCCGTGTGTTGCGGGTTCCTGGAACACGTCCGCAGCCGGGAGCCGGATGCGGCGGAACAGGCCGCCCTCACAGAAGCTTTGGAGAACGTGCGTCTGCAGGAGGCATCACTGTGAGGATCCATCGTCTGGAAATTTCTGCGTTCGGGCCGTTTGCCGGAACCGAGGAAATTGATTTTGACCGGCTCAGCGCCCACGGGCTGTTCCTACTCAACGGCCCCACCGGCGCCGGCAAGACCAGCGTGCTGGATGCCATCTGCTACGCCCTCTACGGGTCCGTGCCCGGCGCACGGCAGGACGGCAAGCGGCTGCGCAGCGACCACGCTGACCCGGCTGCCGAACCCCGCGTGACCTGCGAATTCACCGCCCGCGGCAGGCGTTTTGAAGTCTCCAGGACCCCGGCGTGGGACAAGCCCAGCGCCCGCGGACGGAACGGGTTCACCACGCAGCAGGCCAAGACCCTCCTGCGCGAACGGCTCGCGGGTTCATGGGTGGAAAAGTCCGGCCGGAACGACGAAGCCGGCGCGGAAATCACCGAGCTCCTGGGCATGGACCGGGAGCAGTTCACCCGCGTGGTCATGCTCCCGCAGGGCGACTTCGCCGCGTTCCTGCGGTCCAAGGCTTCCGATCGCCTGGAACTGCTGCAGAAGCTCTTCGGGACCGAACGGTTCGAGGCGGTGGAGCGGGAACTGGCACTGCAGGCCGCCGGGGCCGCAAGGGAAGTGGCCGATCTTGAAGGCAGCCTGGGCCTGCTGGTGGCGAGGGCCAGGTCGGAGGCCGCGGCCCTCGACGTGGACTCTGCAGCAGCGCCGGAATCCGCCAGCGGTCTGGAACTCCTGTCCTGGCTGGAGGCAGCAGCCTCGGAGCGTGCCTCGGCTCTGGCCGGCGATGCAGAATCGTCCGAGGAGCTGCGGCGCCGGTGCGCGGAGCGGCTCGACGCGGAGCTTGCCCGCGACCGGAGGCGCCAAAAGCTTGCGGCTGCCCTGCGCCGAAGGGCAGACGCACAGGCCGCCGCCCCCGGACTGGCCCGTGCCGGGGCCGCGCTGGACCTGCACCGGAAGGCCGGGCTCCTCGGCGGGCAGCTGAAGGCGGTGACCGCCGCCGAGGCTTCATTTGCGCGGGCGGAAGGAGCCATGGACCTTGCCTCAGCCGGTGTGCGGGAGGCAGCCGCATCCAGCTCCGAACTCCAGTCCAGCTCCGAACTCCAGTCCAGCCCCGAACTGGGCGGCACCGGATTGGGCGGCACCGGACATGGCACGGCAGAACACAGCCCCGTCGCACAACTTGCCGCCCTCGACGTCGCCGCCGAGCTTTCGCGCCTTCGTGCGCTGGCCGCCGTGGTCGGCGAACGCCTTGCCGATGAGGACCGGCTGGGTGGCCTGCATGCCCGCGCTGCCGGGCTTGCGAAGCGGCGGCAGGAACTTGCCCGCGCCGGCGATGACCACGCCATCCGGCTGCTTTCCCTCCGCACCGAGATGGAGGACCTGCGTTCCACCCTGCAGCCGCTGGAGCAGCTGGCAGGGGAATCCGTGCTGCGGACCAAGGAGGCAGCAGCCGCCGACGAACTGGTGGACGTTGTCAGGCGCTACGGAACTGCGGCAGCCGAGTGTGCCGCAGTCACCGAACGGCATCTCCATGGCAGGGAACACCACCAGGAACTGCGCCGGCAGTGGCTTGACGTCCGCGAGGAACGCCTGACCAACGCGGCGGCCGAATTGGCGTCACGCCTGGAACACGGCGTGCCCTGTCCTGTCTGCGGCAGCCCGGAGCACCCCGAACCGGTGCCTGCCGGGGACTCCGTCCTGGGGCTTGCCGAGAAAGAGGAACGTGCCAAGGCGCGCAGCGAGGCGGCTGAGCGCGCGCTGTCTGCATTGGAAGCCGAGCTCTCCGAGGCCAGGCAGCTGGTCGCCGTCCTCGCCGGCCAGGGTGGGGACACCGATCCCGCCGAAGCGGAGGAATCCGCCCACGCTGCCCGGGAAGCCGCTGCCGAGGCAGCCGCCGCCGTAGCGGAGCTGGCAGCCAGCAGAAGCCGGCAGGAGGACCTGGACGAACGCATCGAGGCCACGGAAAAGGTGCGGGTTGATACGTTGTCCCAGCTGGCACAGACGGAATCCGCACTCACCGAAATCGAAGCGCAGTCCGCCGCTCTGGAATCGTCGCTCGAAGCGCTTCGTGCCGGCCACGCCAGCCTCGGACTCCGCAGCGACGCCATCGGCCGGGTTGTCGGCGTCCTCGAACAGGCTGACGCTGCCCGGAAACAGCTGGACCAGGCTGCGGACCGCCTGGCTGAGGCGAGGAGCGAGCTGGACCGTGCCCTCCCCGAAGCCGGATTTGCCTCGGCCGCTGAGGCCCGCGCGGCACTGCTGCCGGGGCCGGAGGCAGCAAGGATGGAGTCAGCCATCCAGGCCGGACGCGACGAGGAGGCGCGGCTCGAGGAGTTGTTCGCCAGCGAGGAACTCGTTGTCGCGGCAGAGGAACAGGCGGCCACGGAACAGGTAGCTGGGGAACAAGCAGCCGGGGATCAGGCAGGCGGCGAACACGGCGGCGTCCCAGCGGTGGCCGCGGTGGACCTGGACATGCTGCGCACCGAAGCGGAGCAGGCTGCAAGGGCCGCAAAGGACGGTGAACTGGCGGCGGGACTGGCCCGGAAGGCCGCCAAGTCGCTGGCCTGCCTGCATGCCGAATACGGTGAACTCGCCGAGTCCGGCCGTGAGCCTCGGGAACGCGCCGAAATCCTGAAGGGCCTGGCTGAAGCGGCCCGCGGTTCCGGCGACAACAGCTACCGCATGAGCCTGAATGCCTACGTCCTGGCGGCACGGCTCGAGCAGGTTGCCATCGCCGCATCCGAAAGGCTGGTGGCCATGAGCGATGGCCGCTACACCCTGCAGCACTCGGACGCGAGGGCAGCCCGGAACGCGAAGTCCGGGCTGGGGCTGGAAGTCGTGGACGAATGGACCGGCCGCCGCCGCGACACCTCCACACTCTCCGGCGGGGAATCCTTCATGGCCTCATTGTCGCTGGCGCTGGGCCTCGCCGACGTTGTGCAGCAGGAGGCAGGCGGCGTCGACATCGAAACACTGTTCGTTGACGAGGGCTTCGGCAGCCTCGATGAGCAGGCTCTGGAGCAGGTGATGGATGCCCTGGAAGGCTTGCGCGACGGCGGCCGCGTGGTGGGCCTGGTCAGCCACGTAGGGGAGATGAAGCAGCGCATTGGCAGCCAGCTCCAGGTAGTGAAGCAGCGCAACGGCTCCACGGTGCACATCGTTGATGCGCTCGTGACCGTCTGACCTGGTGAGCCCGCCCGCAGGCCGGGCATCACCGGCCGGGCATTACTGCGCGGGTATTACCCGGTGGGCATCACCGGCCGGGCGTCGCTGCACGGAAGCCGGGCACGTTACCGGGCCGCGGTTCCGGAGTCCACTATCATGGGACTGTTACCGGGTTCAGCGCATCGGGAGGAGGGACGATGCGCACGACTGAACGAGCCCGCATACATGAGCACTTCAACGGCGCCCCAGCCATCCGCCGACCCCCGTCCGACCCACTCCGCCCGCACAGACGCGCCAGGCCGCACAGACGCGCCAGCCGGTACGGCCCCCTCAGCCGGCACGGATGCCCCACCCCGGCCGTTCGGCGGCCGCTTCGCGCGCCTGCCGGCGCTCGCAGGCAGGGGGTTCCTGCCCATTGGCCTGTTTGCCCGGCTGCCCCTGGCGATGCTGACCCTGGGAACCCTCACCCTCGCCACCTCTGTCACCGGCTCGTATGCCGTGGGCGGAGCCGCGGCGGGCGCTGTCGGCATCGGCTCGGCCATCGGCGCGCCCATCCTCGGCTGGCTCGCCGACCGGCTCGGCCAGCGCCCGGTGCTGCTGGTCTCGGCCGTCCTGAACGTCGCCGCCGTGCTGGCCATCCTCGCCGCCGCATACATGATTCCCGGGGTCCACGACGTCGGTGCCGCGTGGACCGTCATCGCGGCCGCATTTGCGGCCGGCCTCAGCTGCCCCCAGGTTGGCCCGCTGGCCCGCGTCCGGTGGATGGCCCTCACCGCCGATAGCCGCCGCGCTGGGGACGGCGCCGACCTGGACGTCGCGCTGTCCTATGAGAGCACGGCAGACGAACTGACCTTCGTGCTCGGACCGGCCCTCGTGGGAGTCCTGGCCAGCCTGGTCGCACCGTGGCTGCCACTGGCCCTGGCCGCAGCGCTCACCATGACGCTCGTGCCCGCCTTCGCCGTCCACCATACCCACGCCGCTGTTCCGCGGCGGGCGGCCGCCACCCGGGCGGGCGGCCCCAATCCAGCAGGGGCCAATACGGGACCGGCCGCTAAGGGCAGGGAAAGCAGCGGCAGCGCCGGAACCCGGTCCGGCAGCCGGCTTACCGGCCCGGCCGCAGTGGCGCTTCCTGTCCTGGCCATGGTCTGCATGGGCACCTTTTTCGGCTCCACGCAGGCGGCCTTGAGCGCGTTTGCCGCCGGGTTCGCAACGTCAGAGGCGGCCGGACTCCTCTACGCCGTCATGGGGATCAGCTCGGCCGCGGCCGCGATCTCTGTGGCCTATTGGCCTTCCGGCTTCCCGGTGACTGCCCGCTGGGTGACGGGGGCGGCAGCCATGGCCGTACTCTCGGCCCTGCTGTTCCTGCCCACCGACGGCTGGGGCATGGTGCTGGTGCTGCTCGCTCTGGGTCTGCCGGTGGGTCCGGTCATGGTCACGGTCTTTGCCATCGGCGGGCTGGTGGCACCGGCCGGCCGGCTGGCCACCGTGATGACGGCGCTCGCCAGCGGCATCGTCGCGGGCACCGCCCTTGGCTCGTCCATCGGCGGCCAGCTGGCGCAGGAAGCGGGCCACCAGGCCGCCTTCCTCGTCACGGCAGCCGCCGCGGCGGCGCTGTTCGCGCTCGGGGCGGTGGCCGCCGTCGTCGTCCGTTCGCGGAAACGGACAGCTCAGGCGAGCTGACCTTCAATCCGGGCCGCGCTTGCCGTCAGGGCCGCGGCCACCTCCGCCGGGTCCTGCGAGGAGCGGATATAGACGACGGCGACCGCCGCCGGGCGCCCGCCGGGCACCCGGACCGGTGCGGCAAGGGAGGAGACCCCGGCAATCACCTCATCGTGGCTTGCCGCGTAACCGCTCTGCCGCGCCTCGGCGGCTTCCGGGCGATAGGGCACGGCGGGAGCCAGCTGGCTCCACTCGTGCTCCGTCAGGGCGGACTGGATGGCGATGCCTGGCGCGCCGGAGCTGATCGGATGGCGGGACCCCGGATGCTGCACGACGGTGGCGGCCGAATGCCGGGGTTCCACCGTCACCAGCGTCACGCAGTCCTGGTGGTCCCACACAGCCACGAAGGCCGTCATGTTGAGTGAGTTGGCCAGCAGGGTCAGTTCCGGCAGCGCAGCAGTCTGGAGGTTCCGTGACACGCCGCGCGCCAGCACCGCGAGGCCGGGCCCGGGCTGCACCCGGCCGGCGTCGTCGCGCACCAGCAGGGAATGGTCCTCGAGGGTCCGCAGAATCCGGTAGGCGACGGAGCGGTGGACGCCCATGGCCTCCGAAAGCTCGGCGATGGTCAGCGGTCGGTCGGCCTCGGCAAGGATTTCCAGTGCGCGGATGCCCCGGGAAAGGGTCTGCGACGGGGAGGCCTGGGCGGGCGCAACCTGCGCTGCGGCACCGGCGTTGGGAGTCATGCTGTCCATCCTAGGCAAGTAAGCGGGGCGCCAGCCAAAAGGGCTTGTGTGGCCCGTTCCGTTGGGCTACCGTTCCATATAGGAACCGCCTGTTCAACTATAGAACAGTCCACCTACGGAACAGTTTAGAGCGACTGCGGCACGGTGCGCCAGAGATGGAGGGCGCACCCAAAGGATCAAAGATGATGGCCAATCCAGCAGCGGGCCCCGGTGTTCCGGGCAGGACCTCGGTGCCCCGCGCCCACCGCTTCCGCGGCAGCCTCGGCCGGTTCGCCACCGGCGTCGCCATTGTCACTTTCGACGGCGCCACCAAGCGGCACGGCATCACCGTCAACTCCTTCACGGCAGTCTCCATGGACCCGCCGCTGGTCCTGGCCAGCATCGCCCGCACCGCCAAGGCCCACGACGAGCTGGCCGGCCGGCCCTTCACCGTCAACATCCTGGGCGCCGAGCAGCGGCAGCTGGCTTTGCACTTTGCGGGGCGCCCCGGGCCGGAGCCCCACTGGGTGGAAGGGGCAACAGCGCCCCGGCTCTCCGGCGTGCTCGCCTATTTTGAATGCCGGCCCTGGGCGGCGTACGACGGCGGCGACCACACGCTCTATCTCGGCGAGGTGGTGGATTTCGACCACCGCAACGGCGACGCCCTCGCGTTCGCCAACAGCGCCTTCACCACCATCCCCGAGAGCCAGCTGGGGATAGAGGACCTGCTGTAGGCACCACACTTTCACCACCACAAAACAGTTCAACGACGACTGGAGGCAGCAATGGGCATCAGAACCGGCCAGCAGTACCTGGACAAACTCAATGCGATGACCCCGCACATCGTGATCGACGGTGAAGTGGTCAGCGAAAAAGTCGCCGAACACCCGGCCTTCCGCAACGTAGCCCGGCAGTACGCGAGGCTGTTCGACATGCAGCACGACCGGCGGCACCAGGAGTCGCTGACCTACGCCTCGCCCACGACCGGCGACCTCGTCGGCGCGTCCTTCCTGGTGCCCCGGACCATCGAGGACCTGCAGCACCGGCGCCGGGCCACCTCCACGTGGGCCGAGGCGACGAACGGATTCCTCGGCCGCACCGGCGACTACATGAACTCCGCACTCACCGCCCTGGGCACGGCCGGGAAGTGGTTCGCCCAGGCGGATCCCAAGTTTGCCGAGAACATCGGCAACTACTACGAGTGGGCGCGCGAAAACGACATGCTCGCAACCCATACGCTGATCCCGCCGCAGGTGAACCGGTCCGTATCCGGCTCGGAGCAGCTGGGCGGACAGCTCACGGCCCACATTGTCGAGGAGCGCGACGACGGCATTGTGGTCCGCGGTGCCCGCATGCTCGCCACGATCGCCCCCATCGCCGACGAGCTGCTGGTCTTCCCGTCCACAGTGCTGCGCGGCACGCCGGAGGATGCCCCGTATTCCTTTGCCTTCGCCGTCCCCAATGACACGCCGGGCCTCCGGTACCTCTGCCGGTCCTCGCTGTACAACGGCGGCAGCATCCACGATGAACCGCTGGCGTCCCGCTACGAGGAAATGGACGCCGTGGCCATCTTTGACGACGTCTTCGTTCCCGGCGACCGCATCTTCATGCTCGGCAATCCGCAGCTCTGCAACTCGTTCTACGCCGAGACCGGCGCCGGCGCCCTCATGACCCACCAGGTGGTGGCCAGGACCATCGCCAAGAGCGAGTTCTTCCTGGGCCTCGCTTCCGAACTCGCCGACTCGATCGGCATCGACGGGTTCCAGCACATCCAGGAGGACATCGCCGAACTGATCATCGACGTCGAAATCGGCAAGGCGCTGGTCCGGGCGTCCGAGGCCGACGCCGAACCCAATGAGGCCGGCATGATGCTGCCCAAGTGGACCACCCTCAACGCTGCCCGCAACTGGTATCCGAAGGTGGCCCAGCGCTTCCCGCAGATTATCCGGAAGTTCTCCGCGTCCGGACTGATGGCCCTGCCCGGTGAGGCGGACGTCAACGGCGATGCCAGGGCGGACATCGACCTGTACCTGCAGGGGAAGACGCTGACCGGGCCGGAGCGGGTCCGGCTGTTCAAGCTTGCGTTTGACGCCTCGATCTCAGGTTTCTCCGGCCGGCAGTCGCTGTATGAGTACTTCTTCTTCGGGGACCCGGTCCGGATGGCCGGGGCGCTGGTCAACACGTACGACCGCGAACCTGCCAGGGCGCGGCTGCGTGAGTTCCTGCACCGGACCGACTAGGCCGGACCGACCAGGCAGACTGACGGAGGGGTGCGCCAGATCACACTTTCGTAGTATCCTCACACTAACTGACCGTTCGATCAGTAAATCGGACAGCCCTTCATCGCCGCCGGCAGTAGCACTGCCCCCACCCACGGAGTTTCAATGACCGCAACTTCACACGTCGATTCAGAGGCGGGCCCCAGCAGCAAGCGTGAGGAACGCAAGGTCCTCGCCGGCACACTGGTGGGCACCACCATCGAGTGGTACGACTTCTTCATCTTCGCCCAGCTGACGGCAACGCTGCTGTCGCCGCTGTTCCTGGCCCCGCTGAACGAATCCAACCCGGGCCTGGCGCAGATCCTCTCCTTCGCCCTGATCGGCATCAGCTTCCTGTTCCGCCCCCTCGGCGCCATCATCGCCGGGCACCTCGGCGACCGGCTGGGCCGCAAGGCCATGCTGGTCTTCACCCTCATCATGATGGGCGCCGCCACGGCACTGATCGGCATGCTGCCCACCTACAGCCAGATCGGCTTCTGGGCGCCGGTGCTGCTGATCACCCTCCGCGTCATCCAGGGCTTCTCCGCCGGCGGTGAATGGGGCGGTGCGGCGCTGATGGCGGTGGAGCACGCCCCCAAGAGCAGGCGAGGCCTGTTCGGCGCCTACCCGCAGATCGGCGTCCCCGTGGGCATGATCCTGGCCACCGGGCTGTTGTTCTTCCTCAACACCGGCATGTCCAAGGAGGACTTCGCCTCGTGGGGCTGGCGCGTTCCGTTCCTGCTCTCCATCGTGCTGATTGTGGTGGGCTACCTCATCCGGCGCGCCGTCGGTGAAAGCCCGGTCTTCAAGGAAATGACGGCCCGCAAGGAAGAAAGCAAGGCCCCGCTCGGCGAACTCATCCGGAGCCACAAGAAGGCCGTCCTCTACTCCACCATGATCTTCATCGGCAACAACGCCGCCGGCTACCTCCTGATTGCCTTCTTCATTGCCTACGCAACCAGGACGCTGAAGATGCCCACGCCGCAGATCCTGCTGGCCACCACGCTGGCCTCCTTCGGCTGGCTGATCTTCACCCTGGTGGGCGGCTGGCTCTCGGACAGGATCGGCCGGGTCAAGACCTTTCTGACCGGCTACGCGATCGTCTTCGCCTGGATGATCCCGATGTTCGCCCTCATCGACACAAGGGACATCATGCTCTACGGCGTGGCGCTGTTCGTCCTCACGGTGGGCCTGGGCCTGTCCTACGGCCCCATGTCCGCCATGTACGCGGAGATGTTCCCGGCCAACGTGCGGTACTCGGGAATCTCGATCGGCTATGCCTTCGGCGCCATCCTGGGCGGTGCATTCGCCGCCACCATCGCCGAGTCGCTCCTGCAGAGCACCAAGTGGACCGGCTCCATCGGCATCTACATCATGATCCTGTGTGTCATTTCAGGCATCGGCGTGATCCTGGCCAAGGAGACGCGCGGCCGGCCGCTCGGGATCAGCCGGCACTAGATGCGGGCGCCGTGCAGCAGCGCAATCGCGTCCTCGTCGCTCAGTTGGTCAAAGCGCCGGTAAAAGGCGCCCACCGCCCGGAACCGTCCCGGCAGGTGGAGGCACAGCACATTGCACACCCGGGACAGTGACTTCTCCGCCTCGATCGAACCGACCGGTGCGGCGGCCACCACCGCCGCCGCGCCGGCCATCCGCACCGCCTCGACAGCTGCCCGCATGGTGGCCCCGGTCGCCAGGCCGTCATCCACCAGCAGGGCCGTCTTGCCATGCACATCGGGGTCCACGGCCGGGTAGCTGTCGGCACGGCGCATCAGTTCGGCCCGTTCCCGGTGCTCCACCTGGTCGAGCCATTCCTGCCGCACACCGTCGTCGAGAATCCGCTCCACGAGCGGCCTGTTGAGAAGGCGGACGATTCTTCCGCCTGAGTAGGCCAGCGCGCCGAATGCTGTTTCGTCATGGCCCGGGATGCCCAGCTTGCGGACCAGCAGGGCCCCGAACGGCAGGTGGAGGACCTCAGCCGCGGCGGCGGCCACGGGGATGCCGCCGCGGGCCAGGCCCAGCACAATGGTGTCCGGGCGCTCGCGGAACTGCGGAAGGGCGGCCGCAAGCTGCCTTCCTGCGTCTTCCCGGTCCTCAAAAACCATGGCCATGGGTTCCTCTTCCGGTGTCTCCGCCACCCCCAAGATCCAGCCTACGCCCGTAGGCTCCGGCGGGAGCCGGGGTTTTCGACGGCGTTGGGCCGGGCTGGAACGGGGAGTCAGGTCAGGATAGGCCTGGGAATCTGGCTAGCTGCCGAGGAACGCGATGGCCGCCTGCTTGAAGGCGCGGCTGGTGATGGCGCTGGTGTGCGTGCGCCCGGGCAGGACCAGTTGCTCGGCCATGGCGCCGGCCTTCAGGGCCAGGTCGGCGAGCTGCGGCATGGACGCGGCGCGTTCATCGTTTTCGCCGGCCACCAGCAGCACCGGCATGTGCGGCACGGCCTCGGCGGGGTCGTACGGTTCGCCCTTGATCGCCTCCACCAGGGACAGCAGCGCGAAAATGTTGTTGCTGGGCAGCGCCTGCGCCATGCTCAGCAGCCCGGCCGTGGACGCGTCCTCGATGGGCGTGCCGTCGGCCAGGTACCGCTGGGCGGCCACGAGGTCGAAGGCCGCCAGCGGGTCGGCCATGTTCGCGCCGCCCAGCACCAGCCGGTGGACCAGCTCCGGCTGGGTGGCGCCGAACTCCCAGGCGAGCCGGGAACCGAGGGAATAGCCCACCACGTCCAGCCCGCTGGCAGGGTCACCGTCGCGCAAAGGCCGGGCGCCGACGTCGAACGCTATCTGCAGGAGGTCCGCCCTGATCCGGCTGGGGGAGTAGGAGTCCATGTCCTCCGGGGCCCCGCTCCGGCCGTGGCCGGGAAGATCGACGGCGATGACCCGGCGGCCGGCCTCCAGCAGCGCCGGGATCCAGCCCGTGTCCTCCCAGTTCAGCTTGCTGGACGCGGAGAAGCCGTGAATGAGGAGGATGGGGCGGAGACCGGCGTCGTTCGCGGGATCGTGCACCTCGACGTAAAGCTGCGGGTCGGTGCCCTCGACCGTGTGGGAGTGCTGTTCGCCGGTGTGTCTGCCGCTCATCGCCTCAGTCCTCGTCAAGTCTCAATCCTTGTCAGGTGCAGGGCTCGCCGGGACTGCTTCGTCGCCGGTCCGCCGTGGATGGGCACCACTCTACCCGCCTGCGGACCGGGCAAATCCACGGCTAGGAGAGCCGGGCGCGCCGCGATGCCGCGAACCGGGCCCCCGCCCAGCAGGCGGCCGCGATGCCGGCAATGAGCAGCAGCGTGCTGACCAGTTGGATGCGGCTGCTCTCGGCGCTCAAGCCCACGGCAAACACCAGGCCCAGCAGCACGAGGCCAAACACGGTGAGCCCGGGGAAGCCCTTCATCCGCAGCGGCAGCGGTGTGCCGGCGCGGTCGGCCCGGCGGCGCAGGATGAGCTGGGAGACCAGTGCCGAACCCCAGACCACGAGGCAGGTGGACCCGACCAGCTGGAACAGGGCGGGCAGGATGCGCCCCGGGAACAGCAGTTCCAGGACAGTGGCGATGAAGCCGAAAGCGACGGAGACGCCGACGGCGGCCGTCGGCACTCCCGCGCCGCTGAGCCGGGACAGGAAGCCGGGAGCCTCGCCCCGCTCTGCGAGCGAGAACACCATGCGGGACGCCCCGTACAGGTTGGCGTTCAGGGCGGACAGCAGGGCGACGACGGCCACCAGGGTGATGGCGGTGGCGGCGCCGGGGATGCGGGCGGCATCCAGGACGCCCGCGAACGGCGAGGACAGGGCCTCCGACGTGGCGGGCAGGACGGCGGCGATCACGAAGACGGAGCCGATGTAGAAGACGAGGATCCGCCACACCACCGTGCGGATGGCCCTGGTGACGCTGTGCTCGGGGTCTTCGGTTTCAGCGGCTGCGACGCTCACGATCTCCGTGCCGCCGAACGCGAAGATCACCACGAACAGGGCCGTGGCAATGCCGCCGAGGCCCGAGGGGGCGAAGTCTCCGGTGATGTTGGCCAGTCCCGGGGAAGCCACGTCCGGCAGGAGCCCGAGCAGCAGCGCGGCACCGATGGCGAGGAACAGGACAATGGCGGTCACCTTGAGAATGGCGAACCAGAACTCGAACTCGCCGAAGTTCTTCACGCCGGCGAGGTTGATGCCCGTGAACACCACCATGAACACCAGGGCGAGTGCCCACACCGGAACCACCGGCCAGACCGAAAACAGCAGCCCCGCCGCGCCGAGTGCCTCGGCGGCGATGACCACTACCAGCTGCAGCCACCAGAGCCAGCCCACGGTTGCCCCGGCGGTCTTGCCCATGGCGCGTTCGGCGTAGACGGAGAAGGCGCCGCTGTTGGGGTTGGCCGCCGCCATCTCGCCCAGAGCCCACATGACCAGGATGATGAGCGTGCCGGCCACAAGGTAGGAAACCAGGACTGCGGGGCCGGCTGCCTGGACGCCGGCGCCTGAGCCCAGGAAGAGCCCGGCGCCAATGGCGCTGCCGAGGCCCATCATGGTGAGTTGGCGGGACTTCATGCTGTGGCGGAGCTCGACTGCGGGTCGCTCTGCCGTGGACTTCATCGTCATGCTGCGTACCTTCTTGGGGTTGGGGACTGGTCCTTTTGGGACCTTTCGAATTTACACCCAACTTTCGCGAAACATTTTGCATCCCGGGCAGCCGGCCGTAGAATCAGTTTGAGTCAAGTTGACTATAACTAATCCAGGGCGGGCCCCAACGGGCCAGCCGATCGCAGCGAAGCGGGTGATCACGGTGTACACCACCTCAGCCAATGTGGCCGAGCGGCAGTCCGCGCCGCCGTCGCTCGCCATTTCCACGGTGATTTTCGCGCTCCGCCCCAGCGAGTCCTCCGGCCGCCCCACGCTGTGGATCCCGCTGGTCCGCCGGATCCGGGAACCGTTCAAAGGCCAGTGGGCACTGCCCGGCGGCCCGCTGACCCACGCTGAATCCCTGCAGGACGCCGCCTCGCGGAACCTGCGTGAGACCACGGGACTGGCGCCGAGCTACCTCGAGCAGCTCTACGCCTTCGGTGGCCTGCACCGTTCGCCCACCCAGCGCGTCGTGTCCATCGTCTACTGGGCGCTGGTGCAGCCCACGGAGGCGGCCCTCGCCGACGAATCCGAGAACGTCCGGTGGTTCCGCGCCGACAAGCTCGGCAGCCTGGCCTTCGATCACAACGCAATTGTGGACTACGCCCTCTGGCGCCTGCGGAACAAGCTGGCCTACGGCTCCATCGCCTACCACTTCCTGGGGGAGTACTTCACCCTCGCCCAGGTCCGCGAGGTCTATGAAGCCGTGCTGGACACGCAACTGGACCCCGCCAACTTCCGCCGGCAGATCAAGTCGACGCCGGAAATCGAAGAAACCGGTGAATACCTCCAGGGCGGCAAGCACCGCCCGCCGCGTCTTTACCGATTTACCGGCCGCCCCGGCCTCGACCCAGATAACAGGAGTACCCCATGAGCAGCGTCAACACTGCCATCCAGCTGATCACGCGTGAACAGGCCGAGAAGGCCACGGCAGCCGGCACCGGCGGCACCTGCAGTCCGGCGCTCGCCAAGGGGCCCTGGGAGTACGACCTCGCCGAAACGCTGGCCGGTGTTCCGGCCTACGGACCCGGGGCCTCCAGTGCGGACGTCGCTCCGGCCTCCACGCCGCGCCAGGGCCAGCTGCCCGAGGAGTACAAGCTGGCCGGCGAAGCTGAGCTCGACGCCCGGATCCGGGCTGCCAAGGCAACGCTGGGTGACCGCGCCGTCATCCTGGGCCACTTCTACCAGCGCGACGAGGTTGTCCAGTACGCGGACTTTGTTGGCGACTCCTTCCAGCTGGCCAACGCCGCGCTGACCCGGCCCGACGCCGAGGCGATCGTGTTCTGCGGCGTGCACTTCATGGCCGAGACCGCCGACACCCTTTCCACGCCGGAGCAGGCCGTGATCCTGCCGAACCTCGCTGCCGGATGCTCGATGGCGGACATGGCCGACGCCGATTCCGTGGAGGACTGCTGGGAACAGCTCGAGGAGATTTTCGGCACCGGGCCCGACGCCGAAGGCCGCGTTCCGGTCATCCCCGTCACGTACATGAACTCCTCCGCAGCCCTGAAGGCCTTCTGCGGCCGGAACGGCGGGATCGTCTGTACCTCCTCCAACGCCAAGACGGTCCTCGAGTGGGCCTTCGAGCGCGGCCAGCGCGTCCTGTTCTTCCCGGACCAGCACCTCGGCCGGAACACGGCCAAGGCACTGGGCGTCCCGCTCGAGCAGATGCCCATGTGGAACCCGCGCAAGGAACTCGGCGGCAACGACGAACAGGCCCTGCTGGACTCCCGCGTCATCCTGTGGCACGGCTTCTGCTCGGTCCACAAGCGCTTCAGCGTGGCCCAGATCGAGAAGGCCCGGGCCGACTTCCCCGGCGTCAACGTGATCGTGCACCCCGAGTGCCCCATGGAAGTGGTGGACGCGGCCGACTCCGCCGGATCCACGGACTTCATCCAGAAGGCCATTGCCGCAGCCACCGAGCCCACGGTCTTCGCGATCGGCACCGAGATCAACATGGTGAACCGGCTGGCGGCCCAGTACCCGCAGCACACCATCTTCTGCCTGGACCCGGTGATCTGCCCGTGCAGCACCATGTACCGGATCCACCCCGGCTACCTGGCCTGGGTCCTCGAGGAGCTCGTGGCCGGCCGCATCGTCAACCGCATCATTGTGGACGACGACGTGCAGCAGGACGCCAGGACTGCACTCGAGCGCATGCTCGCCGCCAAGCCCCAATAGTCCGAAAAGAGCCCGCAATGACCATCCCCAGCGAAAACGGAACGGACGCACGCCGGCGGCTCGCCGTCGTCGGCAGCGGCATCGCCGGCCTCTACGCCGCGCTGCTCGCGGCGGAGGCAGGCGCCGACGTGGTGCTGCTGACCAAGGGCGCGCTCGCGGACAGCAACACGTACTTCGCCCAGGGCGGGATTTCCGCCGTCCTGGACGAGCCGTCGCCCGGGGACACCGTGGCTGCCCACATCGCCGACACCCTGAAGGCCGGCGCCGGGCACTGCAACCCGGCGGCTGTCCGGGTGCTGTGCACCGAGGCGCGCCGGGACATCGCCGGACTCGGCCGCTTCGGCGTCCGTTTTGACCTGGACGACGGCGGCGACCCCGCCCTGGGTCTCGAGGCCGCCCACTCCGCGCCGCGGATCCTGCACGCCGGCGGCGACGCCACCGGCGCAGGCATTGCCAACGCCCTGATCTGCGCGGTGCTGGCCGCACAGGCCACGGGCAGGATCCGGCTGCTGGGCCACGCCAGCGTCACGGCCCTGCTGCAGCAGGGCCGCCGGGTCACGGGCGTCGATTTCCTGCAGGACGGCCGGCCGGGCAGCATCCAGGCCGACGCCGTGCTGCTGGCCACCGGCGGGGCAGGGCAGCTGTTCGCGCAGACCACCAACCCCTCCGTTGCCACCGCCGACGGCCTGGCCCTCGCCTGGCGCGCGGGTGCCGCGGTCGCCGACCTGGAGTTCTTCCAGTTCCACCCCACCTGCCTGGTCAGGTCCGAGGGGGGATCAGCCCGCCGGGACAGGGGTGTGAAGTCCGACGGCGGCCAGAACCCGCTGCTGATCTCCGAGGCAGTGCGCGGCGAGGGGGCCATCCTCGTGGACGCCCGCGGCCGCCGTTTCCTGCATGGCTACCACCCCGACGGCGAACTCGCCCCGCGCGACGTGGTGTCCCGCAGCATCGCCCTCCACCTTGCCGCGCTCGGCGACCCGAACGGCCACGTCTACCTCGACGCCCGCGGGATTGAAGCCGCCAGGGGTGCAGGGTTCCTGGCGCGCCGTTTCCCCACCATCACCCGAGGCACCCTCGAGGCCGGCATCGAGTGGACCCGGGAACTGGTCCCCGTCGCGCCGGCCGCCCACTATTGGATGGGCGGCGTGTCCACCGACCTGCACGGCCGCACCACCGTCCCCGGGCTCTTCGCGGCCGGCGAAGTCGCCTGCACCGGCGTCCAGGGGGCCAACCGGCTTGCCAGTAACTCGTTGCTCGAAGGACTCGTGTTCGGGCGGCGGGCTGTTGAAGCATTCCTGGCTGAGCCGTCTGGTTCGGCGGACGGTGATCCGGAAGCGTGCGTCAAGGGGAGGCCGCTTGCGGCCGAGACAGCACGCGGAGGATTGCCGTTCGGCGAAGCGCCACTGTCCGGAGCGTTTTCTCGGGAAGCCTTGCGGCGGCTGATGACTGCCAAGGCCGGCGTGTTGCGCAGTGGGGAGTTGCTGCGGGAGGCGGGGACTGAGATTGCCGGGTGGTTCGAAGACGTGTGTCCGGAAGCCGCGCCGCAGTCAGCGGACCGGCGGACCCACGAGGACGCCAACCTGCTGCTCGCCGCGCAGCTGCTGGTCCACGCGGCGAGGGAGCGAACCGGTTCGCTCGGTGCGCATTACCGGAATGACGGCCTGCCGGAACCCGCCATCCCGGACACCCCAGACGAAGAATTCAGAATGAGCCCGAAAGCGAGCCTTGTCCATGACTAGCCTGACCCTCCCTGCAGCACCCGTCCGCGAGATCCTGGAGCGGGCCTTTGCGGAGGATGCGCCCAGCGGCGACATCACCTCGCAGCTGCTGATCCCGGCCGAGGCCCGCGCCACCGCTGTGCTCAACGCCCGTGTCCCGGGGGTCTTCAGCGGGGGCAGCGTGTTCCGCGACGCGATGCTGATGGTGGACCCGGATACGCAGGTTGAGCTGCTCGTGGCCGACGGCGAAGCGTTTGCCGCCGGAACAAAGCTCGCGCGGGTCACCGGCCGGGCGCGCAGCGTGCTGCTGGCCGAGCGGGTGGGCCTGAACCTGGCTCAGCGGATGAGCGCGATCGCGACCAAGACGGCGGAGTTTGTGGCACTGGCCGCCGGCACCAAGGCGCGCATCACGGACACCCGCAAGACCACGCCCGGCCTGCGGGTGCTGGAACGGTACGCCGTCCGCTGCGGCGGCGGCGCCAACCACCGCTACAGCCTGTCGGACGCGGTGCTGGCCAAGGACAACCACCTGGCCGTCATGACCGGGGGAGATCCGGCGAAGCTGACCGCGCTGCTCGCCGGCGCGAAGGCCCAGCTGGGACACACCACGCACTTCGAGGTGGAGGTGGACAGCGCCGAGCAGATCGAACCTGTCCTGGCCGCCGGGGTGGACACCATCATGCTGGACAACTTCAGCCTCGAGGAACTCCGCGCAGGCGTCCGGCAGGTGGCCGGGCGGGCCGTAGTGGAGGCCAGCGGCAACGTCAACCTGCAGACGGTGGCGGACATTGCCGCAGCTGGCGTGGACGTCATCTCCGTCGGTGCCCTGACGCACAGCGTCACGGCCCTGGACCTCGGCCTGGACGTCGAACTGACAGTGGGGTGAACACACCATGATCTTCCTGGACGCAGCAGCCACAACGCCCGTCCGCCGGGAGGTGCTGGAGGCCATGTGGCCCTACCTCACCGGCGAATTCGGCAACCCGTCAAGCCACCACTCGCTCGGCGACTCCGCCGCGCGGGCGCTTACGGACGCCCGCAAGACCGTGGCCGCGGTCCTGGGCTGCCGGCCGGGGGAGATCACCTTCACCTCGGGCGGCACGGAGGCTGACAACCTCGCCCTCAAGGGGATTGCGCTGGCCCGGCAGGCCGCGGACCCGGCACTGAACCGGGTGGTGATCAGCGCCGTCGAGCATCCCGCCGTGGAGGAGTCCGCACGCTACCTCGAACGCTTCCACGGCTTCACCGTGGACGTGGTGCCGGTGGACGGGAACGGTACGGTCACGCCCGAGGCGCTCGCCGCGGTGCTGCGGGACGAAACCGCGCTGGTCAGCATCATGTACGCCAACAACGAGGTGGGGACCGTCCAACCGGTGGCCGAACTGGCGGCCCTGGCGAAGGAGCGGGGAACCCCCTTCCACACCGACGCCGTGCAGGCCGCCGGCTGGCTGCCGCTGGACGTGCGCGCGCTCGGCGTGGACGCGCTGAGCATCTCCGGGCACAAGCTCGGGGCGCCCAAGGGCAACGGCGTCCTGTTCGTCCGCGGCCGGACCCGCATCGAGCCGCTGGTGCACGGCGGGGGCCAGGAACGCGGCCGGCGCTCCGGTACCGAAAACGTTGCGGGCGCCGTGGCCCTGGCCACCGCCCTCACCCTGGCGCACGTTGACCAGCCCGCGCTCGCCGACCGCGTCACAGGCCTCCGCGATGACTTTATCGGCGCGGTACTGGCCAGCGTTCCCGGTGCGCTGCTGACCGGCCATCCGGCCGAACGGCTGCCCTCGGTGGCGTCCTTCTGCTTCCCGGGTACCAGCGGGGAGTCCGTGCTCCTGGAACTCGAGCGCCAGGGTGTGGTCTGCTCCAGCGGCTCAGCATGCGCGGCCGGATCGGACGCGCCGTCACCGGTGCTGGTGGCACTGGGCATCGAAGCCGAGGTGGCGCAGACCGCCGTGCGGTTCAGCTTTGATTCGTCGGTGACCGCCGCCGACCTGGCGGCCGCCGCCGCGGCGGTGACGGCCGCCGTCGGAAGTGTCCGGAACCTGGGTCTGATTCCGGGTTAGCGTGCCGGTCAGCCAGCGGCCGTGACGGGGTTGGAGAGCTCGCCGATCCCGCCCACCCGGCAGGTGACGGTGTCGCCCGGCCGGATGGCGGCGCTCGCCGCCGGGAACCCGGTGAGCACCAGGTCGCCGGGATGCAGGGTCAGGAACGAGGTCAGGTAGACGAGGATCTCGTCCACCTTCCAGCCGAGGTCCGCGGTGCTTGCCGCCGGCAGCTCGGTGCCGTTGTGGACCACGCCGACGGGCAGGTCCGCATGGTCCAGCCCGGTGACGATCCACGGCCCGGCCGGGGTGAACGTGTCCTGGCTCTTGGCGCTCAGCCACAGTTCATCGGACTTTTGCCGTTTGCGCGCGGTGACGTCATTGCCGATGGTGTAGCCAAGAACCGCGGCCCGCGCGTTGTCGAGGGTCAGGTTTTTCGCTGTCCGGCCGACGACGACCGTCAGTTCCGCCTCCGGCTCCACCAAGCCGATTCCCGCCGGCAGTTCGATCGCGTCGCCCGGCCCGATCACGCTGGTGGCCGCCTTGTGGAATGCCTGGGCGGGAAGGTCCCGGCCCGCCTGACCGGTGTTGTGGGCCATCCCCAGGACATTGGCCGGCACGCTCGGCGCCAGGAAGGTGAAGCTCTCCTCGGCGACCTCAGCCCCGGGCTCCCATCCTTGTCTTGGGTTGCTGTTGGCGTTGGCTCGCGAGCCGGGGAAGGGGGACGCCACCACCGTCCAGATCCGTCCCGCCGGGCTGTCGAAGTCCGTGGCGTGGTTGGCCACGAAGAACTGCTCGGGCAGCCGGGCTGTGTCCGAGTCCGGGTTGGTGTCCGGCGCCGGGGACGGCTGGACTGGGGCGAGGGGGCGGACGCGGGCGATCCGTCGGGCAGCAGGTGGGGTCATCCAGCCATCGTATGTGCCGGGGCGGACCGGCGAGGAACTGGGAAGCGTCAGTACAGCTCGCCTACCGGGATCTCCACGGCCAGCCGGTTGGCGGGGCCGGCGAGCGGGCACGCCCAGGCCTCGTTGTAGGCGCATGAGGGGTTGTAGGCGAAGTTGAAATCCAGCACGTACTGGGCGTCGGACCCGGAACCGCGGACCCCGTGGAAGGCGCCCTTGATGGTGTCGAGGAGGTAGCGGCCGGCACCGTAGCTTCCGTCAGGCTTCCCGGCGGTGGCGTCACGGAACGGAACGAAGATCCCGCCCCCGTAGCCATTCAGCTTCCACACCGCCAGCTGCCCCATCTCGGGAAGGTCGAACGTTCCCAGCCTGACGAACCGGACCAGCCCGTCCGTCCCTGTCTCGACGTTCATCTCCTGCCCGGCGCCCTCCTTGGTCAGTGGGACATAGAAGCGGTAGATGGGATCGTAGTCTGCCGTCTTGAGACCGTAGAAGGACGCCTTGGCCTCGGCTGTCAGTGCTGACGCAGCGTGGGTGCCGAACATGCGGTCGCGCTCCTGGCGCCAGTAGGAGTGGGCTTCCGCGGGGCTGTCCGCGGCGATCTTGCGCACCGTGTCGTAGAGGGCGAAGGTCCGCAGCCGCCAGTCGGCAATGTCGAGGGCGGACATGTTCGCCAGGGTCTGCTCTGCTGCGTCCAGCTCATGTTCGGCCATAACCTCAGCCTATTGCTAATTCACCCGCGAAACGCTGACCAGAGGCCCCGGGTTGGGCCCGGCGTCCCGGCTAGGCTGGAGCCATGACAGGGATCACGGCCTCTGGACGCATCGGCACCGCCGCCGTCGTGCTGTTGACGGCAGGACTGATGGCCGGCTGCAGCAGCGACGGCAAGGGCGGGCCCGCCTGGACGGCAGAGCCGGGCACCAGCCCGGCGAGCGGCGCGGCCTCCGGGACCGCGAGCCCCTCCGCCACCCCGTCAGCCGGTGCTTCAGCCTCCCCCGGCTCCACGGCGGCGGCGTGGAAGGTCTTCACCGACCCGGCCAAGACCGTGAGCTTCGAGCTTCCGCAGGACTGGATTGCCCAGTCGGCGGAGCCTGACATGGGCACCCTTCCCGGCGCGGTCAAGATCGAAATCAAGGACAAGGAGGGCACGTACCTGGCCACCCTGCAGACCGGCCTGCCCAACACCACGCCGGCGGGCTGCGCCGCTTCCGCCCGCAAACCCTACGTCGTCGTCAGCAGCGTTCCCGTGGAGCTGCCGCACAGCGGCGGGCAGGGGACCATCGACCCGCACGTGGTGTTCCGGGTGATCCAGGGCTACCGCTACTTTGGCTCGTACGGCATCACCAACCTGGTGGGCGGCGCCGATTCCAAGGCCTGCCAGCTGCAGAATGTGGTGCAGGGCCTTCCGGGCAAGGGGAACTACTCGTTCAGCGACGTACGCTCGCTGAAGGCGTTCGCGCCCGATGAAAAGGTGGCTCCGGCCAAAGCCTTCGACACCCTCGACCAGGCTGCCGGCTACGTCAACAAGGGCTCCGAATTCGCCAATGTCCAGCGGATGCTAATGTCTCTGGAGATCAAGAGCTAGTCCCGCGGCGCCTCCGGCACACCCAGCCCGCAGCCGCGACTGACTGACGCCGCCGCCTCACACCCCGGAGACCCATGGAACGAACTGTTGCTGCCCGCCTGGTATTCAAGACTGTGGCCGACACCAAGGTGGCGATGGCCATCTCCGTGGCGAGAAACGCCGGCTATACGTCCTTTGCGGAGGACCTCAGCGTGACGGCGGACGGGGAGCAGGTTCCGCTGACGGAGCTTTCGGACCACCACGGCGGCAGGTTCCACTACATGGAGTTTGCCGACCCCACGGAGGTCACGGTGGATTACTCGGCGACCGTCGGGGGCCGTGCAGAACCCGAGGAAGCCTCGCTGATGGAGCTGATCCGCTATGTCCGGCCCAGCCGCTACGCGGAGTCCGACCGGATGCTTCCCACCTCCTACGCGGAGTTCGGCGGACTCCAGGGCGAGGAGCTGCTGCACGCCGTGCGCAAGTGGGTCTTCAACGAACTGCGCTACGTCAGCGGTTCCTCCCGCGGAACGGATGGCGCCGTGGAAACCCTCCTGAACCGGCGGGGCGTGTGCCGGGACTATGCGCACCTGGCCATCTCGCTGCTGCGCGCCAAGAACGTGCCTGCCCGGCTGGCGGCCGTGTATGCGCCTGGCCTTACCCCGATGGACTTCCATGCCGTGGCCGAAGCCCATGTGAACGGCGCGTGGCACGTGATCGACCCCACGGGCCTGGCGCCCAGGGACACCATGCTGCGCATCACCGCCGGGCGCGACTCCTCGGACACCGCCTTCCTGTCCACGGTGGGCGGCAGCCTGTCCCTGCGGGAGATCCGGGTATCCGCCACGGTGGAGGGCGGGCTTCCGGCGGAGGACCCGGACAAACTGGCGGTCATCCGCTGACTTTAGGCCTCCGGAGGTTGGCTTTCCGGCGTAACCGGCCTCCCGCCGTCGGCCGTCCTGTCACCCCGCCGACGGCGGCCCTGTCACCTGCCGTCCCGCCAACGGGACGGCAGGTGACTAACGCGACGGCAGCGACGCGCGCAGCTTCTCCGTGAGGCGCAGGAGTTCCCGCTGCTCCGCCGCGGTCAGGGCCGGGGCGACAAGCTCGGCGATGTCCCGCACGTGCTCCCGGCCGATTTCCTTCTGCAGCGCGGCGCCCTCCTCCGTGAGTTTAAGCAGCACGCCCCGGCCGTCATCCGGCGCGGGCGTGCGTTCCACGAGGCCGCGTTTCTCCAGCCGGTCCACCAGCCTGCTCAGGCTGGACTGGCTCAGCAGCACGTTGTCGTTCAGCTCGTTGAGCCGCAGCCAGCCGGACGGGCACCGCGACAGGGTGAACAGCACGTCGTACTCGTTCACCGCCAGGGTCCGGAAGGCTGGGCCGGACTGCAGCCGCCGCATCACGGCAACCTGTGCGCGGAACAGCGACTCCCAGGTCTCGGCGGCCAGCCGGACTGTGGACGTCGATGGCCCGGATGCCGCCGGGGCGTTCCGCGGTGTCATCGCAACTCCGTCGGGGCGGCAGCGGCAGCGTCCTCACCTGCGGTGCCCTCGGCGGCGGTGCCCTCGGCTGCGATCCGTGCGGCAACTCTTCCGGCGTGCGTGGGCGGAGCCGGGATGTGGGCGGGCGTGCGGTCGGCGTACTCCTTGCGCAGGACCGGCAGCACCTCCTCGCCGAACAGGTCAAGCTGCTCCAGGACGGTCTTCAGCGGCAGGCCTGCGTGGTCGATCAGGAACAGCTGGCGCTGGTAGTCGCCGAAGAACTCGCGGAACGTGAGAGTCTTCTCGATGACCTCCTGCGGGCTGCCGACGGTGAGCGGGGTCTGCGATGTGAAGTCCTCCAGCGACGGGCCGTGGCCGTAGACGGGGGCGTTGTCGAAGTACGGCCGGAATTCCCGGACCGCGTCCTGGGAGTTCTTCCGCATGAAGAACTGTCCGCCCAACCCGACGATGGCCTGGTCCGCCTTGCCGTGGCCGTAGTGCTCGTAGCGCTCGCGGTACAGGCCGATCAGCTGCTGGTAGTGCTCCTTGGGCCAGAAGATGTTGTTGGCGAAGAACCCGTCACCGTAGTAGGCGGCCACCTCCGCAATCTGCGGCGTGCGGATGGAACCGTGCCAGACAAAGGGGGCCACGCCGTCGAGCGGGCGCGGGGTGGAGGTGAAGTTCTGCAGCGGCGTGCGGAACTTGCCGGACCAGTTGACGGTGTCCTCATCCCACAGCTTGCGGAGCAGGCTGTAGTTCTCGATGGCGAGTTCGATCCCGTCCTGGATGTTCTTGCCGAACCAGGGGTAGACCGGGGCGGTGTTGCCGCGGCCCAGCACCAGGTCCACGCGGCCGTCGGAGAGGTGCTGCAGCATGGCGAAGTCCTCGGCGATCTTGACCGGATCGTTCGTGGTGATCAGCGTGGTGGCTGTGGACAGCGTGATGCGCTCGGTCTGCGCGGCGATGTACGCGAGCGTCGTGGTGGGGGAGGAGGAGAAGAACGGCCGGTTGTGGTGCTCGCCGAGGGCGTAGACGTCCATGCCGATTTCTTCGACCTTCTTGGCGATCGCCACGGAGGCCTTGATGCGCTCGTGCTCGGTGGGGGTCCGGCCCGTGGTGGGGTCCTGGGTGATGTCGCTGACGCTGAATACGCCGATCTGCATGATGAGCCTTCCGTTCGCCGGGGTTGTTCGGGCCTGCTGTTACCAGTGTACCCGATTTACATGCATTTGCATGTACTGCCGTCAACGTCCCCGGCGCCAGGATATTCCCGCCCCACCAGCCGCGCGCGAGGAGCGCCAGCCGGACCTTGCGGGCGGCCGCCCGCGCGTCGTGCTCCATGTGGGTCTTGCCGATGCGTACCAGGATCCAGCCAGCGGCCGCGAAATCCTCGTCGCGGTTGATGTCCCTCAGCACCTGTGCCGGACGAATGGCCCTCGCCGTCGTACTCCACCGCCACGCGGAACGCCGGATATGCAAGATCCGGCTGCCGCACGATGCCGCCGCCCAGAGCCACCGGCACGTTGACGTCCGCATCCGGAAAGCCGCGGCGCGCCAGCGCAAGCCGGAGCCGTGTTTCAGGAGCGGAATCCGCGCCGACGCGTGCCTGTTCCAGCGCCAGCCGGGCCTTCCGGATCCCGGGCGTTCCTTTGTGCCGGTCCAGCATGTCAGCGAGTCCCTCCAGGGTGGCGTGGGGTGCGGACCTCCCCTCGAATTCAGGACGCGGATGGCGCAGGAGATGGTCTGCCACCACCGTCAGCTCATCGACGCTCATCCGCCGCGCAATATCGAGCCACGTCCGGACCCTGCTGGTCACAAACGCCCCGTAGAGCTCCACGATCTCGTCCGGAAAGAACTGCCCGCGGTGGCCCACCACACCCCGGCGCCGGGCGATCGTAACCGCATCCGGGCGGGAAATGTGGACGCCCGGCTGGTCGGCGCCGGGGAGAAAGCCGGGGAACTCCCACAGCAGGAACGCCGTGGCGTGCGACGCCGCCGAAAGGCGCGTTACCAGCGTGTGGGGCCTGGCCAGCTGCGCAAGCTGCATTAGGCACTCCGGGCCGCTGCCGACGTCGGAAGGCACACGGATGCCGCGGCTGGGAGTCACCAGACCGCCGATCTTCAGGCGGTCCCGGGAATCCCGGCATCGAGTGCTTCATGCACGGTAAACGGCACGGCCGAGAGGTGGTCCGGCAATGGGCTCGGATATTTCATGGCCCATCGTTGCAAAAACGGGAGGCGGGATTGGGGTTATCCACAGGCTCCGCGGCGGTCACGAGATCTAGGTAGCAGCAGAGGGCGTTCCCAGCGCTGGGAACGCCCTCTGCTGCCACCTAGTTGGGTGTGGAGGACGGGAAGGGGAGCGGCGGGGCTATTCGGGAGAGCCCGGCGCGGCGCGGCGGCCGCTGAGCTTGGGCACCATGCCGGTGGTCCAGTCGGCGAACTCGGCATCGACGTCGTCATCGGCGGGGGAGAAGCCGGGCCGCTGCTTGAGCTGGCGCAGGAGCTCCTTCTTCTCCCTGCGCCCCTCCACCAGCCGGTACAGCACGGGGACGAGCACCAGGGTCAGAGCCGTGGAGGAGACCAGGCCGCCGATCACCACGATGGCCAGCGGCTGGGAAATGAACCCGCCGCCGCCCGTCATGCCAAGCGCCATGGGAGTCAGCGCGAAGACCGTGGCCAGTGCCGTCATGAGGATGGGGCGGAGCCGCTGCCGGGCGCCGTGCGTGATGGCGTCGGCGACGCCCATGCCCGGCTTGCCGCCGCGCGGCTTCCGGTACTGGTTGATCAGGTCAATCAGCACAATGGCGTTGGTCACCACGATGCCCACCAGCATGAGCATGCCGATCAGCGACGGCAGCCCCAGCGGTACCCGCGTGACCAGGAGCAGGGCAACCGCTCCGGTGGCGGCGAACGGCACCGAAACGAGGAGGATCAGCGGCTGCACCAGGGACTTGAACGTCGCCACCATGATCACGTAGACAATGGCGATGGCGGCCAGCAGCGCAAGGCCCAGCTGCCGGAACGATTCCGCCTGCTGCGTCGTGGCGCCGCCGATCTCCGCGGTCACCCCGGCGGGCAGCTCCACGGCCTTGAGGCGCTGCTGCACCTCGGCGCTGACGGCGCCGAGGTTGGATCCCGACGGCGTGATGGACACCTGCGCGGTCCGCTGGCCGTTGCTGGAGGTGATGGAGACGGGGACGTCCACCTGCTCGACGGCGGCAATCCGGCTGAGCGGGACCGGTCCGGAGCCGGTGGGAAGCGGGATGTCGCGGACGGCAGCGATGCTGGTGAAGCGTTTCCCTTCGCCGATCTGGACGGGGAAGTCGTCCGTGTCGATGCGCACGGTGCCCGCCGGTACGGGGCTGATGGTGGAAGCCAGGACGCCGGCCACCTGCTCCTCGGTCAGGCCCGCGGCAACGGCCTTGGCCCGGTCAACCTTCACCTGCACCACGGGCTGGCTGGCTGCCAGGTTGGTGGTGACCTCGCTGCTTCCGGGTACTCCGGCCATGGCCTTGACCATGGCGTCGCTGGCCGTCTTCAGGTCTGCGGAGGTGGCGGCCTTCAGGGTGATGTCCACGGTGGAGGACGTGCCGAAGCCGCCCTGCTGCGAACCGACGGAGATCTTGCCCGCGGCACCTGCCGCGGCCAGGTCGCTGCGGACGGTGTCCTGCAGCTTGCCCTGGTTCGCTTTTTCGTCGGTGACCACCGTGAACGAGGAATTGGAGGCGCCGGAGGATGTCAGCGCAGTGAACCCCGCCTGCGCGTTGCCGGAGGTCACCTGCACGTCCTTGATCCCGTCGATGCCGAGGAGCACGTCCTCAACCTTCCGGGCCGCGGCGCTGGTGTCATCCAGGCTCGTGCCGGCCGGAAGCTCCTGCTTGACCGTCATGCTGTTCTCACCGGAACGCCCCAGCAGGTCGGTGGCGAGCAGCGGCGTCATGGCGGCGGTTCCGCCCAGGACCAGGACCGCGGCCATCAGAGTGAGCACCGGGTGCTTCTGGGTCTTGTTCAGGACCGGAAGGTAGCCCCGCTGCAGGATGCTGCGCTGCTCGGCCTCGTGCGCCTGCGCCTGGACGTCCACGGCGGACCGCGGGGCGTCGCCGGCGCCTTCGTTGGCGGGGCTCTTCAGGAACCAGTAAGCGAGCACGGGAACGATGGTCAGGGACACCAGCAGCGAGGAGAGCAGCGCAATGGTGACCGTGAGCGCGAACGGACGGAACAGCTCACCCGCGAGCTCGCCCACAAACGCGATCGGGAGGAACACGGCCACGGTGGTCAGCGTGGAAGCGGTGATGGCGCCGGCCACCTCACGGATGGCGGTGAGGATCGCGGTGAGCTTGGCTTCGCCGTAGCTCAGGTGCCGCTTGATGTTCTCGATGACCACGATCGAGTCGTCCACCACCCGGCCGATGGCGATGGTCAACGCCCCGAGCGTGAGGATGTTCAGCGAATAGCCGGTGCCGGAGAGGCCGATGAAGGTGATCAGCAGCGACAGCGGGATGGAGACGGCGGTGACCAGGGTGGAGCGGACGGACATGAGGAAGATAAGGATGACGGCCACCGCGAAACCGAGGCCCAGCAGGCCCTCCGTGGTGAGGTCCTTGATGGACTTCTCGATAAAGGGTGCCTGGTCGAAGACGGGCGTGAACTTGGCCTTCGAGCCAAGCTCCGCCTCAAGCTGCGGCAGCAGATCCTTCACCGCGTGCGAGATCGCGACGGTGTCGCCCTCGGGCTTCTTCGTCACGGAGATGGCCAGCGTTTCGAGGCCGTTCGTCCGGGTGATGGACGTCCGCTGGTCATCCTTGATGCTGACGTCGGCCACGGAACCGATGGTGGTTCCGGCTTTGGCCCCGCTGAGCGGCAGAGCCTTTACCGCGGCCACCGAGTCGACCGGGCTGCCGATCTGCAGGGAGAGGCTTTGGCCCTTCTCCTCGATCGTGCCGGCCGGGACGAGGTCGCCGTTGTTGGTCAGGGCGTTGCGGACCGACTGGATGCTGGCGCCGCCGGCGGCCATTTTGGCCGCATTCGGCTGGATGAGGATGTGCCGTGTGGCGCCGCCGGTCACGTCGGCGCCGCGGACGCCGTCGAGCTTTTGCAGCCTCGGCACCGACAGGCGCTGGAGGTCCGTGTTCAGCTCGCTCAGCGGCTTGTCCGAGGAGACGGCAAGGAAGACGATCGGGAAGTCGCTGATGCTGCCGGCGATCGCCTGCGGCTGGACGTCGTCCGGCAGCGTGCGCTTGGCGTTGGAAATGGCCCGGTCGATCTGGTTCCGGGCCCGGTCCAGGTTGGCGCCGTATGTGAACACCAGGCTGATCTGCGAGACGCCGTTGCGGGAGGTGGACGACGTCGACTCCAGGCCTTCGACGCCGTTCAGCGCCGTCTCCAGCGGCCGGCTGACCTGCTTGTCCACCACCTCGGGCGACGCCCCGGGCATCGACGTGATCACCGTGATCCGCGGAAACTCAATCGAGGGAATGAGTTCCTGCTTCAGCGAAGACATAGTGATCACGCCGAACACCGAGGCGAAGATGGTGATCAGCGCGATGAGCGCGCGGTTCCCGAGGGATAGGTGGGCCAGCCGGAACATCGCATGATCTCCTGGGTCGACGGACTTTTTGACTGGGTGGAGCCCGCCGCGACCCGTGCCGGGCCGGACCCGTGCCGGGCCGGACCCGTGCCGGGCCGGACCCGTGCCGGGCCGGCCCGGGACGGTCAGCGCCGGACGGTCACCGCTGGACTGCGGGCGATGCTTCCAGCTGAAGGCTCTTGGCGGTGGCCTTCTCGAGCTCCGCCGCCAGCTCCGGGTTTTCGTTGAGCTTGACGCCGTAGCCCGGCATCATTTCCTTGAGCTTGGACTGCCAGCCCTTGAAGTTCTTCGGGAAGGACTTCTGCAGGAGCTCGATCATGATGGGCACGGCCGTGGAGGCGCCGGGTGACGCGCCGAGGAGGGCGCCGATGGAACCGTCGCGGGCGGCAATCACCTCGGTGCCGAACTGCAGCACGCCGCCCTTCTTCGGATCCTTCTTGATGATCTGCACACGCTGGCCGGCGGTGATGAGTTCCCAGTCGCCGTCCTTGGCCTCGGGGTAGTACTCGCGCAGCGCCTCCACCTTGTCGCCGTGGCGCTTGGCCACCTCCTTGACCAGGTAGGCGGTCAGGTCCATGTTGTCCTTGGCCACCGCCAGCATCGGGATGATGTTGCTCGGCCGGATGGACAGCGGGAGATCGAGGTAGCTGCCGTTCTTCAGGAAGTTGGTGGAGAAGCCTGCGTACGGGCCGAACAGCAGGGAGCGCTTGCCGTTGACGTAGCGGGTGTCCAGGTGCGGCACCGACATCGGCGGCGCGCCCACGGAAGCCTGGCCGTAGACCTTGGCGTTGTGCTGGGACGTGAGGGCCGGGTCCGTGCAGCGGAAGAACTGGCCGGACACGGGGAACCCGCCGAAGCCCTTGCTCTCCGGGATCCCGGAAGCCTGCAGCAGGTGCAGAGCGCCGCCGCCGGCGCCGACGAAGACGAACTTGGCGCGGATGCTGCCGCGCTCACCGGAAGCGGGGTGCTTGAGCGAAAGGTCCCAGCCGCCGTCGGACGCCCTGCGGACATCGGTGACGTCGTGGCCGTAGTTGATTTCGACGCCGTTGTTGGCCAGGTAGCCGGTGAGCTCACGGGTCAGGGCGCCGAAGTCGACGTCGGTGCCCTCGGCCGCGCGGGTGGCGGCGACGCGCTGCTTCGTGTCGCGGCCCTTGACGATCAGCGGCGCCCACTTGGCGATCTGCCCGAAGTCCTCGGAGTACTCCATGCTCCGGAACAGGGTGTGCTCCTTGAGCGCGTTGAACCGGGTCTTAAGGAAGTTCGAGTTGTCGTCGCCGATGACGAAGCTCATGTGCGGAACGGTGTTGATGAAGCCCTTGGGGGAGCCGATCAGGGAGTTGTCCACCAGGTGGGACCAGAACTGGCGGGACAGCTGGTACTGCTCGTTGATGTGCAGCGCCTTGGCAGGATTGACCGAGCCGTCTTTGGCTGCGGGGGAGTAATTAAGCTCACACAGCGCGGCGTGTCCGGTACCGGCGTTGTTCCACGGTCCCGAGCTCTCCAGGCCGGCCTCGTCAAGCCGCTCGAACAGGGAGATGGTCCAGGTGGGTTCGAGCTGCTTGATGAACGCACCCAGCGTGGCGCTCATGATGCCGCCGCCAATGAGGACGACGTCGGCATGTTGGGTCTTGGAAATGAAGGTCACAATCAGTCTCCGATAGGCGGCTCTGGCTGTCACAGAATATCCCTGCACCGCCCACTAACTGAAATTGCGCCCCGGCGTCAAGACCTCAGCTGGACCTTGGTGAAAACTTCATTTAATACCGGCGAGGCAGGATAGCTGACCACCCGGTCGGAAAGGGCCAGGGCGGAGATCGGGAACGCGATGGGGACGGCGGGCAGGGACTCCGCGATCTGGGCGTTGATGGTCTGGTACTGCTGCGTCCGTTCCTGGCCGTCCGGCAGTCCGCGGGCGCGGTCGATCTTGGCGAACACCTGCGGGTCCTGGTATCCGAACTCGCCGTTCTTCTCGCCGAAGAGCGGGGCGAGGAAGTTGTCCGCGTCGGAATAGGAACCGTTCCAGCCGAGCAGGTGCAGGGCGTGGTCGCCGGGGTTCTGCACCTTCTGCAGGTAGCCGTCCGTCCAGTCGACGGGGACGGGCTGGATGTTCAGGCCTACGGCCGTGAGCTGGCGGCTGATTTCCGCATAGACCTTCTCCGGGGTGGGCAGGTACGGCCGCGTGACGTTCATGGGGTAGTAGAACTTCAGGGCCTGTCCCTTGTAGCCGGCGTCGGCCAGGAGTTCCTTCGCCTTGGCGGGGTCATGTCCCAGCGCGGGGGCGTTGTTGTTGAACCCGCTCAGCTTGGGCGGTACGAACTGCGAGGCCTGGGCCGTGTTGTCGATGAAGAAGCGCCTGATCAGCGTGTCCTTGTCGATGGCCAGCTCGATGGCCTGGCGGATCTTGAGGTCCTTCAGTACCGGAATTTCCTGGTTCATGCCGAGGTACATCACCGAGAACGGGTCCCGCTGGATGATCTGCTTGCCGCGCTTGACCAGCTGGTCGAAGTTCCCCACCGTCACGGCGTCATAGCCGTCGATCCTGCCGTCCAGCAGTGCCTGCAGCCGCGTCTGCGGGTGGTCGTAGGTGACGAACCTGAGGGTGGCAATCTGTCCGCGGGCGCCCCAGTACCCCTTGTTGGTCACCAGGGTGACGCCCGTGCTGTCCCAGGCGGAGAAGCGGAACGGGCCGGTGCCCACGGGGTGGGTGGCGTAGGCGGAAAGTGCCTGGCTGCCGCGCCGCAGGCTGAGCTGGTCGGCCTTGCCGGCGGCGAGTGCCTTGGGGGAAGAGATGGCAAACGCGGGAAGGGTCAGGGCCTGGAGGAAGCCGGTGAAGCGCTCCGTGAGGGTGATCCGTACCCGCAGCGCCGACAGGGCGGTACAGGATTTGAAGACGGACAGCTCCGCGTGGTCGGCGTGTTCCTTGAAGACGCCCTTGAAGGTGGTTCCCGGAGCCTGTTTCCGCAACGCCGCTGAAAACTTGAACCAGCGCTCAAAATTGGTGCAGACGGCCTCAGCGTTAAAGGGCGAGCCATCGTGGAATTTGATGTCCGGGCGGAGGGTGAAGGTGTACGTCATGCCGTCCGGCGATTCCGTCCACTCCGTGGCCAGCAGCGGCGTGGGCTCGCCTGTTGTCTGGTCGACGCCCACCAGGCCTTCCAGGATCTGCCGGGTGACCCGCTGCGATTCGACGTCGTTGGCCAGGGCGGGGTCCAGGCCGAGGGGCTGCGAGGCTGTGCCGAACGTGAAGGTCTCTGAAGGCGCAGCGGCGGCTGTCGTGGTGCTGGCGGCGACGGACGATGGCGTGGGCTGGGCTTCGCTCGTGCAGGACGTCAGGGAGAGGCCCAGAAGGACGGCGCCGGCCTTGAGGGCCGTACGGCGCGGGAAACTGCTGCTGGGCACTCGATTACCACCTCTGGACTGCTGGGGTGCGCTTGGGCGGCTGCTTGCCCGCCACCCAGTCTAATTGACGGACCGCGCCCGCCTGGCTTATGCGTGAGCCAGGACACGCCCGGCGCGGATGGCGGCGCAAAAAGGCCGCGGTCCGCACTGTGGGGTGTGGACCGCGGCCTCTTTCCGGGGTCGGGGCCTGGGCAGGCTCAGCGACTACTTGGGCATCAGCACCGAGTCCACGAGGTAAACGGTGGCGTTCGCCGTCTGGACGCCGCCGCAGATCACGTTGGCGCCGTCCACCTTGAGGGCATCCTTGGTGCCGGTCACCGTGACCGACCCGCCCTGCACGGTCTTGTGCGTGCCCACGATCTTGTCCGGCGTGATCTGGCCCGGCACCACGTGGTAGGTGAGGATCTTGCTCAGCAGGGCATCGTCCTTCTTCAGGGTCTCGATCGTTGCCGCGTCAACCTTGGCGAAGGCGTCGTCAACCGGTGCGAACACCGTGAACTCGCTGCCGTTGAGCGTGTCCACGAGATTGACCTTCGGGTTCAGCTTGCCGGAGACCGCGGCGGTGAGCGTCTTCAGCAGCGGGTTGTTCGAGGCGGCGACGGCCACGGGGTCCAGGGCCATGCCGGCGACGGAGCCCTTGCCGCTGGGAACCTGCTTGGCGTAGTCGGCACAGCCGGGCCCGGCGAGATTGGCGGCCGGGTCCATGGCCGCCGTCGAAGTTTCTGACGGTGACGGCGCCATGCTGGAGGCGGAGGGCCCGGCGGCGGCGGACGAGCTGCTGGACGTGCCGGCGGAGCCGCCGCAGGCGGTGAGGCTCAGCAGGGCGGCGGCTGCAATGCCTGCGACAGTGAAGGTTGAGCGCTTGAAAGACTGCATTTCGATTCTCCTTGGTTGTGCCGACGAACGGGACCGAAGGGAGTGTGGCTTCCTCCGGCGATCCTTTCCGACTGTGGGTCACCGGCCTGTGGTTCCAGGCTGTTGGGCGGTGTCTCACTGGGTATTCGCCTGGTCGGCAGCAACGGATGGGTGAACCGGGAATAATTTTTTGCTGACGCGCTCAACAGCAAAAAATGCCGGCGTTAAACAGCAAAAAATCCCGGGCCGTAGCCCGGGATTTCAACTGCCTATAACCGCAGTGCGCAAGGGGGGACTTGAACCCCCACGCCCGAAGGCACAGGAACCTAAATCCTGCGTGTCTGCCAATTTCACCACTCGCGCCTGGCCCCGCCCGGTGGGCGTTTCGCCTGCTGTCAGCAGGGAAAACGCACGACGGCGGATGCCAGCCTCAATTGTACCGTCACCTGTGCGGTCCTTGCGGCAGGCGCGGCCAGGTTCTCAGGCGCAGGGTTAACCAGCCTGTTCGACCTTGAGGTCCTTGCGCAGCTTGGCGACGTGCCCGGTGGCGCGGACGTTGTACTGGGCCACGGCGACTTTGCCGTCCGGATCCACCACCACGGTGGAGCGGATGAGGCCCTCGTAGGTCCGGCCGTAGTTCTTCTTCTCGCCCCACGCGGCGTACGCCTCCGCGACGGCATGGTCTTCGTCCGAAAGGAGGGGAAAGGTGAGACCCTCGGCGTCGGCGAAACTGGCCAGCTTGCCCACCGGGTCAGGGGAGATTCCCAGCACCTCGTAGCCGGCAGCCTGAAGGGACGCCAGGCTGTCCCGGAAGTCGCAGGCCTGCTTGGTGCATCCGGGCGTGGCGGCGGCCGGATAGAAATACACAATGGTGTTCCGGCCGCGGTAATCGTTGAGGCTGACGTCCGCTCCGGTTGCGTCCTTCAGCGTAAAGCCGGGGGCGGTGTCGCCCGGCGTGAGTTTTTCAGCCAATGTTGTCTCCTTGTTTTGGTGCAGGACATTTCAGCTTAGTAAGGCCTTCGTGTCGGGTACTAATCAGGCTTAGTTATACTTGGTGGTATGCCTGATATGGATCGCTGGCCCACAGGGCGCCTCTTGTCCACGGCGGCCCGCCTTGTTGAGCACTCATGGAACGAGAAGCTGGGCGCCATTGGCCTGACCCACGCCGGCGTTATCGCCATCGAGGTGCTCTACAACAGCGGCCCCATGACGCAGGCGCAGCTGGCCCAGCTCGTCCGCGTGCAGGCGCAAACCATGGGCAAGACGCTGAGCCGCCTCGAATCGCACGGGCACATCGTGCGCCAGCGCAGCACCTCGGACCGGCGCAGCCACGTCGTGTCGCTCACGGAGCGCGGCACCGAAGCCGTCATGGCCGCAGCGGACATGGAACGGTCCGTCCTTGCCGCGGCGTCCATTGATCCGGATCTGCTCCGCCAGGAACTTCAGGCCGTGGTCCGGGAGCTCGCCAAGCGTTTCGCATCCCCGGAGACCAACGCCATCGTCGCCGGAGCCGACACCGGGCTGGCCGTCGAGGCAAATTCCTAGCTCCACACGATCAGGGTAGGGGCCAGTTCCCGCCACCGGCTACCCGCCATCGCGGGGAGCGGCGGTGGTCCTGCGTGCCACCAGATGCGGGGTCCGCACCACATGCCCGGCCAGCTGCGTTCCTTCAATCCGCGCCACGGCGCGGTCCACTGCCGCGGCGGCAAGCAGCGGGGCGTCCTGGCTGATCGAGGACAGCTGGACATAGCTGAGCCGCGCGAACTGGCTGTCGTCGTAGCCCAGCACTGACACATCTGCCGGAACCTGAAGGCCCTGTGCCCGGAGGCTCTCGATGACCCCGAGGGCCGACCTGTCGTTGAAGGCGATGACGGCTGTCGGCATGGCCGGGCCGAGCGAATTGCCGGCGGTCATCCCGTCTTCCTCCATCGCCCCGCCGGCAATGATGGCCGGCTCCAGGCCGCGGCGTTCCATCTCCGCCCGGAACGCGGACCGGCGAGGTTCGGCAGAGACCGCGGATCCGCCGTCGATATGGACGATCCGCCGGTGCCCCAGGGACACGAGGTGATCCACCGCCATCCGGATGCCCTCGCGGTCGTCGCTGCTCACGGAATCGGTGAGATCCCCGAC
Source organism: Arthrobacter globiformis (assembly GCF_046536215.2). Classification (GTDB taxonomy): domain Bacteria; phylum Actinomycetota; class Actinomycetes; order Actinomycetales; family Micrococcaceae; genus Arthrobacter; species Arthrobacter globiformis_E. The sequence continues at coordinate 4,985,847 of NZ_CM143421.1, forward strand.
GTCGTTCCGGAGCAGGCTCACCACCGGCACCTGGCTGGCGTACCGCGCCAGTTCATCGCTGCTGAGCGTCGGCGAGATCAGGATCAGCGCCTCGGACCCGAAATCCAGCAGCGCCTCTATGGTCCGGGCCTCGGGCCTGCCGCTCGTGACGCCGCCCAGGGCAAGTTCGTATCCCTTGGCGCCGGCCTCGGCGTACGCGGCGTCCACAATTTCGGCGTGGAACGCGTGCGAAGTGGAGAAGCTGAGGCCGAGGAGTTTGGTCCGCGTGCTGCGCAGCAGCCGGGCACGGCTGTCAGGCCGGTAGCCAAGCCGGCGTGCGGCGTCGAGCACATTCTGCCTCGTGGCCTCGGCCGCGCCGGGGGCTCCGCGCATCACGATGGACACCAGGGCCCGTGATACGCCGGCCGCTTCGGCGACGTCCATGAGCGTAGGGCGCCGTTGCTGTTCAGTCATGTGCCTCCTTGCTGACAGCAGTCTATAGAACGATCTAGACAGATGGCCAAAAGCTGTGCCACCATCATCTCACTAGAACGATCTAGAAGACCGAGAAGGGGATTGAAACATGACCTATGTCCAGCAACCGGCCGGCTCCAGCCGGCCCGTCCGCCTCGGCCTGATTGGGGCGGGCTGGATCGGCGCCTTCCATGCCGGGTCCGTGGCCCGCCGCATTCCCGATGCGCGGCTGGATGCCATCGCGGACCCCGCCCTTCCCGCCGCCGAAGCCCTGGCGGGGAGGCTCGGGGTTGCCAGAATCACCGCGGATCCGGCGGACGTGATCGACGATCCCGAGATTGACGCGGTCCTGGTGGCCTCGCCGGCAAGATTCCATTCCGGTCTTATCGCTGCTGCGGCCCGGGCCGGAAAGGACGTGTTCTGCGAAAAGCCCGGCGGCCGCACAGTCGAAGAACTGGATGGGGCGCTGGCCGCCGCGGGCGCCGCCGGGGTGAACGTCCAGTTTGGCTTCAACCGGCGTTTCGCGGCGGACTTCGCCGCCGCCAGGAAACTGATCGACGACGGCGCGGTGGGCACCCCGCAGCTGCTGCGTTCCCTCACCCGTGACCCGGGCACCGCCGCCGGCATTGCTTCCCCGGAGCGGATTGCGCCCGGAACGATCTTCCTGGAAACGCTGATCCATGATTTCGACACGCTGAACTGGCTGAACCCGGGCGCGGTTCCGGTGAAGGTGCATGCAGTGGCTGACGCCCTGGTGGCCCCTGAAGCCAAAGCCGGAGGCCTGCTGGACACCGCGGTGGTCACGGTGACCTACAGCAACGGCGCCATCGCAGTGGCCGAGGCCAACTTCAATGCCCTGTATGGCTATGACGTGCGGGGTGAAGTCTTCGGATCGGCCGGGATGGTCTCAGCGGGCGGGCCGCAGGCGTCAAGTGCCGTAAGCTACACGGCCGCGGGCATTGCCTCGGACACAGTCCGCCTGAACATCGACCTCTTCCACGACGCCTACACCGCGGAACTCGCCCGGTTTGTCGAGGGCGTGGCTGCCCGCCGCGCCGGACGCATGCCGGAAGGGCCGGCTGCTCCCGGCGGCACCGATGCCCGCAACGCGCTGGCCGTGGCACTGGCCGCGATCCGGTCGCACGAGACCGGCGTTCCCATGGATGTCTCAGCCGTGGCGCATCTCCACCCGGCCGAGCCCGGACCGCAGCCGGCGGGACAGCGCTTCGCGGGGCGGCAGCTTACGGGGCAGCAACTCGCAGGGCAGAGCGCATGAGCTTCCGGCTGGCAGCATGCGCCGAGATGATCTACGGCGAGTTGCCCCTCGTCGACCGGGTGCGGCGCATACATGAGCAGGGCTTCGAGGTAGAGCTCTGGGACACCCGGGACCGGGACATTTCGGCGTTGGCCGCAACGGGTGCCCGCTTCTCCTCCATGAGCGGCTACTTCGGCGGCAGCCTCATCGACGCCGACAGTGCGGACCGCGTTCTCGAATCGGCCGAGAAGCTCATTCCTACGGCGCTGGAGCTGGGCGTTGAGCGGATGGTTGTGCACCCAGCGGAACTGGGCGACGGCGGGGCCGCCGTGCGGCCGCTCCACCGCTCCACCGGACAGATGTGGCTGACCGGCCTCCGCACTCTGGAACGGCTGGGACGCCTGGGTGAGCGGCATGGCGTGGTCTTTGCGCTGGAGAACCTCAATACGGTCCTGGACCACCCGGGCATACCGCTGGCGCGGGCCAAGGACACCCTGGCGCTCGTGTCCGCGGCCGACCACCCGCACGTCAGGATGATGCTGGACCTCTACCATGCCCAGATCGGCGAAGGAAACCTGATTGAACTTGTCGGCGGGGCGCTGCCGTGGATCGGGGAAATCCAGGTGGCAGACGTTCCGGGCCGGTTCGAACCCGGAACGGGGGAAGTCAACTACAGCGCCGTCGCCAAGGCGCTCGCCGACGTCGGCTACGCGGGCGTCATCGGCCTCGAGGCGGCTGCTTCGGGCGGCGCGGGGCTTGCTGCGGGGGACAAGGCCCTGTCGGCGTTCCGGAGCGCCTTCACCCCCGGTCTTTCGTAGCCGAAAAACTAATATCGTCCTAATGTTAGGACAAACATTGACAAGCGTGATCCGAGTCACCATGATCGGATATATCAACATTCCCGGCCGGTGCGGCGTGGCACGCGGGAACCCGGATCAAAGGAGATTTTCGGTGAAGAAATTTTCATGGCGGAGGGTGGCACTCGTTGCCGCCGTCGTGCCGATGATGGCCCTGAGCGCCTGTTCGTCCAGCGGCGGCAGGGCCCCGGAAAATGCGAACGCCGGGGCAGGCGGCCAGGCGGCGTCGACGCCGCGCATCAAGGTTGCCCTCATCACGCATGCAGCTCCAGGCGACACCTTCTGGGACATTGTCCGCAAGGGCGCCGAGGAAGCCGCAGCCAAGGACAACGTGGAGCTGCTGTACACCTCGGACCCTGAAGGCGGCCGCCAGGCCCAGCTAATCCAGCAGGCCGTGGACCAGAAGGTGGACGGGATCGCCGTGACCCTGGCCAAGCCGGACGCCCTGAAGGACGCCCTGAAGAAGGCCGCGGACGCCGGCATTCCGGTGGTGAGTCTCAACGCCGGTGAATCCGTCTTCGCCCAGCTGGGTGCGTTTACGCACTTCGGGTCGAATGAGAAGCTCGCCGGTGAGGCAGTGGGCGACAAGCTCAACTCCCTCGGTCTCAAGCACCCCGTTTGCGTCATCCAGGAACAGGGCCACGTCGGCCTGGAAGCCCGCTGTGCAGGTGTGAAGTCCAAGGTTCCGGCCACCGAGATCCTGTACGTGCAGGGCACGGACATGACCCAGGTGTCCTCCACGGTGACGGCCAAACTGCAGGCCACCGCCGACGCCGACGTCATCATCGGTCTGGGCGCGCCCTACACGCTGACCATCCTGAAGGCGGTGACCACGGCCGGCAGCAAGGCCAAGGTGGCCTCCTTCGACATGAACGCCGAGCTCGCCCAGAAGATCGCCGACGGCGCGGTGGAATTCACCGTCGACCAGCAGCCCTGGCTGCAGGGCTACGGTTCGGTGGACGCGCTGTGGCAGGCCAAGCGCGGCGGCTTCAAGCTCGGCGGCGGCCAGCCCGTCCTGACCGGCCCCACCATCGTGGACAAGGCCGGAGCAGCCAACGCCCTCACCTTCGCCCAGCAGGGTATCCGCTAGCAGCCCGCCAGCCCGGTCCGGCGCCAACGCCGGACCGGGCAGCAAGGAGCATTCAAATGACCATGACCCAGACCATTACCAAGCCGGCGGTGACCGACGAGCGCGTCGGCAGGCGCAACGCCTTGCAAAAGCTGTTGGGCCGTCCGGAGGTGGGCGCCCTCGTCGGCGCGATTGTCCTGTTCGTCTTTTTCGCGTCCGTGTCACAGACGTTTACCCAGCCGAACGCGTTCGCGACCGTCCTGTACGGTTCCTCCACGATCGGCATCATGGCGGTGGGGGTTTCGCTGCTGATGATCGGCGGCGAGTTTGACCTCTCCACGGGTGTGGCGGTCATCAGTTCGGCGCTGACCGCGTCCCTGTTCAGCTGGTACTTCAGCATGAATGTGTGGGTCGGTGTCGGCCTGGCCCTGATCGTCTCGCTGTCCATTGGCTTCATCAACGGGTGGATCCTGATCAAGACGAAGCTGCCCAGCTTTATCGTGACCCTGGCGACGTTCCTGATGCTCACCGGCCTGAACCTGGGCCTGACCCGGCTGGTTGGCGGGTCGGTGTCTTCGCCGTCGATCTCCACCATGGACGGGTTCTCCTCGGCCCAGGCCATCTTCGCGTCCTCGATCACGCTGGGCGGGGTGGAGGTCAAGATCACCGTGTTCATCTGGATCGCTTTGGTGGCGGTGGCGTCGTGGGTACTGCTGCGGACCCGGGTGGGGAACTGGATTTTCGCGGCCGGCGGGGACGCGAACGCCGCCCGGGCGGTGGGTGTTCCGGTGACTAAGACCAAGATCGGGCTGTTCATGGCCGTGGGGTTCTGCGGCTGGGTGCTGGGGATGCACAACCTGTTCGCGTTCGACGCCGTGCAGTCCGGTGAGGGCGTGGGCAACGAGTTCCTCTACATCATCGCCGCGGTGATCGGCGGGTGCCTGCTGACCGGCGGGTACGGGTCTGCGGTGGGCGGGGCGATCGGGGCGTTCATCTTCGGGATGGCGAACAAGGGCATCGTGTACGCGCAGTGGAACCCTGACTGGTTCAAGTTCTTCCTGGGCCTGATGCTCCTCCTGGCCACCATCGTGAACCTGATCGTCAAGCGCCGCGCGGAACTGAAGTAGAAGGGGCCGAACACCAATGAATGCACACCGGATTGAGCAGCAGACCCTGCTGCAGGACGAAAAAGACCCGCTCACCCACACCCCCGTGCACCTGCTCTCGCTGGAGAACGTGGGCAAGCACTACGGCAACATCATCGCTTTGACCGAGGTGACCATGGCGGTGGACAACGGCCGCGTGACCTGCGTGCTCGGAGACAACGGCGCGGGCAAGTCCACGCTGATCAAAATCATCGCCGGCCTGCACCAGCACGACGAAGGCACCTTCAAGATCATGGGCGAGGAGCGCAAGCTCAGCTCGCCGCGCGAGGCTTTGGACGCCGGGATCGCCGCCGTGTACCAGGACCTGGCGGTGGTGTCGCTGATGCCGATCTGGCGGAATTTCTTCCTCGGCTCCGAACTCACCGTGGGGGCCGGGCCGTTCCGCCGGATGGATGTCCAGAAGATGAAGGACATCACCAAGAAGGAACTGGCGGACATGGGCATCGACCTGCGGGACGTGGAACAGCCCATCGGCCAGCTCTCCGGCGGTGAACGCCAGTGCGTGGCGATCGCCCGGGCCGTGTATTTCGGCGCGAAGGTCCTGATCCTGGACGAACCCACCGCCGCCCTCGGCGTGAAGCAGTCCGGCGTGGTGCTGCGCTACATCCTGCAGGCCCGCGACCGCGGCCTCGGGGTCATCTTCATCACCCACAACCCGCACCACGCGTTCCCGGTCGGGGACAGGTTCCTGCTCCTCAAACGCGGCCGTTCCATCGGCTACTACGAGAAGAAGGGCATCACCCTCGAAGAACTCACCGCCCAGATGGCCGGCGGCGCCGAACTGGCCGAACTCGCCCACGAACTCGAACAACTCGGCGGCCATGGCGACGTCGTCAAGGAAGTCCAGGCCGAGGTCGCCGACGTGGCTGACTCGGCGGCCGACGCCGGCCGGGCGTCGAAGTAGTCGAAGTAGGGGAGCCGTGACAAGGAGCAGCATGAACGAAGTAACTCTTGGACTCGTCGGAGTGGGCCGGATCGGCGCCATGCACGCCCGGAACATCACCGGACTGAATGGGCTTTTGGGGGCGCATGGCACCTCCGTCCACCTCAACCTGACCGACGTCGCCGCGGAGCATGCCCGCTCGCTGGCCGGCGGAATCGGTGCCGGGTTCCTTCCCTCCGTTGAATCCCTGCTCGATTCCGGCATCGACGGGCTGGTCATCGCCACCGGAACCGCCACGCACCCGGACCTGATCAGGGCAGGCGTGGATGCCGGAATCCCGGTGTTTTGCGAGAAGCCGGTGGCGGTCAACGTGGCGGAATCACTGCCCGTGCTTGACCACATCCGGGCCGCCGGCGGCACAGTGCAGATCGGCCACCAGCGCCGGTTCGATCCGGGGTACCTCGCGGCCAAGCGCTCATTCGACGCCGGGGAACTGGGATGGATCCATACGGTCAGGGCCGTCACCTGCGACATGACGCCGCCGCCGGTGGAGTTCCTCGCCACGTCCGGCGGGCTCTTCCGGGACTGCTCCGTCCACGACTTCGACATCCTCCGCTGGATCACCGGAATGGAAATCGTGGAGGTTTATGCCAAAGGGTCCAATAGCGGTGACCGCGCCATCGGTGCCGTCGGCGACGTGGACACCGCGCTGGCAGTGGTGACGTTCGACGACGGCAGCGTGGGAACGGTCTCGGCCACCCGTTACAACGGGGCGGGCCACGACGTCCGGCTGGAACTTCAGGGCTCCGCCGGATCCGTCATGGTGGGGATGGATGAACAGATGGCGGTGACCTCTGCCGAACCGGGCGTGGGTTTCCCTGCCGGGCCACCGCACAGGACGTTCGCCGAGCGGTTCCACACGGCGTACCGGGCTGAGATGGCGGCCTTCGTGGAACTGGTGCAGGGCCGGCGCGAGAACCCCTGCACACCGGAAGACGCCGTGGCCGCGTCCATGGTGGCCGACGCCGCCCAGGCATCGCTGCAGTCCGGGGAGCCGGTGCGCGTCGCGTTCCAGACGGCGGGCTGACGCGGCACGTCCCGGCCGGCACCTGTGGGGACCCGCCCCAAGCCTTTGTGCCAAAGGAAAACACAAGGGCCCGACCGTAGCCTCCCTGCATCCATTAATCGGGGCTGCGGCTGTCCCCACGGTTCGGGAGGGAACACGATGAAAACTTTGCTGCGCGGGGGCGGGCTTCTGGTGCGGCTTGGGGGTGCCGCCGAGGCCCGCCTTGTCCAGGTGCTGCGTCCGGCGGCGATGCCGTCGCTGCGCATTCTGCTTGGCGTCCTCTTCATGTGGTTCGGGGCGCTGAAGGTGGCAGGCGTATCACCGGTTGCGGCGATGGTGGCCGGAACCCTTCCCTGGGCAGACCCGCACATGGCGGTACCTGTGCTCGGTGGAGTCGAGGTGCTGCTCGGTACAGCGGCCGTCACGGGGGTGGGCCTTCGCCTGGCACTTCCGGTCCTTGCGGCGCACCTGTGCGGGACCTTCCTGACCTTCGTGATGCTGCCCGGGCTGATGTTTGTCCAGGGCGATCCGCTGCTTTTGACCGAGGACGGCGAGTTCGTCATGAAGAATCTCGTCCTCATCGGCGCCACCCTGGCCCTGATCGCGCATGCTCCCGCCAGGTCACGGAGCCGGGGCTTGGGTCGGCGGCTGCCGACACCCTCCCGTGCGGCCATTCAGGAATAGGGCGGCGTCCAGAAAGAGGGCTGCCGGCCCTAGCCCACGATTTCGCGTACCAGTTTTGCCGTCTGCCGGAACGAGATGTTGGGCATGTACGCCTCTGTGACGGCGCGGCCGATGCGCGGCAGCCACAGCGGGTCCTGGTACAGCATGTAGAGCGTCCGGTGCCTGGGCCGGAACCGCGCCTTGAACGCTGCCAGGGACCGGAATCCGTAAACGGGCTCGAGTCCGCTGCCCAGCAAGTTCAGGAACCGGCCCAGCGCGTCCCCTTCCGCGGAGACTGCCGTGGCCGCTCCGGCCGCCGGGCCGGAGCTGACCAGCGGCGAGCCAGAGAGCGATATGACGTCCAGGGTCTCCTTGAAGTGAATGACGGCCGAGGCGATCAGAAACTCCATGACGCCCGGAAAGGAGTCGCGGCTCCGCCTCATGAAATCCAGGGTCCGGCTGACGAGGCGTGCGCTCTCGAACACCGGAAGCCAACTGGTCACGCCATGCACTGTGCCCTCTGTGTCCACGGCCAGGCACAGCAGGACGTCGTCGTCCTTCAGTTCTTCCAGGCTGCCCAGGGTGAAGCCCATTTCCGGCAGGGCCTTGTCCGCCACCCAGGCTTCGGAGATCTCGTGGACCTGCGACCGCAGGCTGCCGGGCAGCTCACCGTAGGTTGACCAGAGCACGGCGATACCCAGCTTCCGCGCCTTGTTGATCGCGGTTCGGACGTTCTGCCACTCCTTGCCCTTGAACTCGATTTCACGGATGGGCAGCAGCGTCTCCTCGGCAACGGCGACCCGCCGGTAGCCCAGCTTCCCCAGGTGTTCCCACTGGTCATCGGCCACGGAATACCAGCACGGTGCCAGGGAGTGGGCCGCGCAAAAGCGGGTGAACTCTTCTGCGGCCGCATACGCGTCGGCGGGGTCCCCGAAGGGACCGCCCACGGTGACGGCAACATTGAAGTGGACCTGGTAAGCGATCCCCGCCGTCCCGGCGTCGTTGAACCAATAGCGGTTATTGGGCCACAGGGCCATCCAGGACAAGGATCCGCCGCCCAGCCGGACGAGATCTTTGGCCAGGGCCTGGTCCGTCTCCTGGCGCGAATCCCTGAGCCTGCGGCTGAGGAAGAGTGCGAGGACGCTGATCATGGCGACCAGCCAGAAGGCGGCGCCGCCAAAGCTGAAAAGCAGGGTGGAGAAGAAACCGTGCGGATACACCGACACGGAATAGCGGAAGGAAAACGGGTACGGCAGGAACATCCTGGGAAGCGTGGTGACCAGCGCCAGCAGCCCTGCGCGGCGGTGATAGTTGTCCTCCGCGAACCAGGCGATCACGTATCCGAGGACAAACACCGCGAACAGGGACGGGAGCAGGACCATCGTCCGGCGCCGCAGCGCGGGGTCCGGGTCGACAATGAAGTGCCGACGGCTGGCGAACAGCAGGGCTGCGATGACGAACGGGACCAGCACCACCGGCAGCACTTCGACGATCGCCGAGTCCACGGAAAGGACGCGGCCGCCGGTGCGCATGTAGGTTCCGAACAGCGAGAAGAGCTGCAGGTGCAGGGCGGACAGTACTGCGATCACCAGATGCACGCCGATTGTGAGCCAGAGCGCCAGGCGGCTTCCCCGCCGGAGGCCTTCCGCGCACACGAGGAGCATCAGGAAGGGCACCAGCGACAAGGCGACGCCGCCCGGCCCGTTGAGGCCGGGACTGTGGATCACCTGCGCGCAGCTGAGGTCGATTGCGGCCCGGCAATTGGCCTGCAGCTGGCCAATGGTGGGGATCGGATTGACGATGAGGTCCCGGAGCACCGCCAGCGGACCCGACGGGGCCTGTGCGAGGGCCGCCATGGCCGGGCCGGCCGCGAAGACAGCCACGGTCATGGACAGCAGCGCCCTGGTTTCCCTGCTGGACGAGCGGGTGAAATGGGCTGAGAGGCGCGAGGCCCGCGCCGTGTGGCGGTGCATGATCTGGCCCAGAGCCAGCCCGCACAGCAGGCCCAGGAAGGCGTCCAGCGACTGCGGGTGCCCGACGTACAGGAGAAGCATCAGCGTTACGGCGACGGCCACCGAACGCAGGCGCCGGCGCCACAGCGCACTGACAAGCGGACTGGCGGCCATCGCCGCGGCGAGCGCGCCGGCATAGGGGCCGAGGACGCCCGCCTGCTTCATGCTGGCCAGCCAGTCGCTGCCGAGCGCGGAGCCCGCCTGGACCACGGCGAAGTACAGCACCAGGGCACCAAGATGGCCGCCGAGGAAGGCCGCCGCTGCCCGCCAGGTGCCCATCGTGGATTCGGCGAACCCCACGGCGGCGAGGATGACGGCGCTCGCCAGCAGGTAGGATGCCAGGTTTCCGGTGAAGAAAATGGCGAAGAACGGGGCCCGGAAGTCGCCCTGGCCGGCAGCGAACATGGCCGGGGCCAACGCCTGCCGGATTCCGGCCGGCGGACCGGCGGTCACTGCATGCGATGCGACGGCGGCAGTCCACATCGTGATGGTGAGGCACGATGCGAGGGGAATCCTGAGGAGCAGGCGCCCCAACGCCAGCAGCCGCACGGGCCGCCCGGGCAGGGTTTCGCCCGCGGTCTTCACGGGACCAGCCCCATGGGCTTTGCCAGGAAGCCCAGTGCCTGCGGCATCGAGTCCAGGACCACTTTCCAGGAGTGACCCGCGTCCGGAATGATGGCAGTCCTGACGTGTATCCCGGCCTTTACGGCGGCGGCCGACAGCACGAGGGCGTTGTCCCGGAACTCGCTGTCATCGCCGCCCGCCGCGAAATAACCGTAGCTGTCCGGGTAATGCCGCCGGGCAAGCAAGGTCAGCGGCACCTCTGCCGTGAACGCAGCCAGGTTTCCCGCAAACGCCAGGTCCGCGGTCTCCTGCCGGGAGACGGCGAGGGCAGGTTCGCGCTCGCCGGCAAAACTCATGAAGTTCGGGTAGACCCCGGGATGCCGGGTGGTCATCTGGACAGCGCAGGTGCCGCCGAAGGAGAAGCCGCCCACTGTCCAGTGACGCGGATCGGAGTCGACGTCGAGGTTGTGCTTGATCCAGGCGGGCACATCCACGCTCATGTACGTATCGGTCTTGGCGAGGGTGGTGTCCATGCACATGGTGTTCCCGTCCTCGGTGCCGTTCGGGTCCGGGATGACCACCACCGGTGCCAGCCCGTGGTGGGCAGCGGCGAACTGGTTCATCATCTGGACCAGATTCCCGCTGACAGCCCAGACTCCCGGCCAGCCCGGCTGGCTGCCGACCAGGACCAGGACCGGAAGCTTTGGCCGGTTTTTCACCAGATAGGCGGGCGGCAGGTAGATATGCGCGTGGCGGCCGTGAAAGCCCGAAACGGTGCCCGGGATTTCAGCGTGGCGCATGACGCCGGACGCGGCCAGGTTAAGGGGCTTGTGCCAGCGCTCATAGACGGGCGAGGTCTCGAAGGATGCGGCGTCACCGTGCTTTTCCAGCGCCGATTCCAGGGGCAGCAGCGTGGACGAGGACTTCCCGAGCAGGGTGCCCACCGTCGGCATGAAACCAAAGTAGGCGTTGACCTGCAGTCCGCACAGGGTCAGGACAACGAGCGCGGCAACCGGTGCGGCCAGGGTGCGCAGAAGGCGGCCCCGGACCATGTTGCCGACGGCGGCCGCGGCGGCGAAGACGCCCAGCCCGGTCCAGGCGACAACTTCCGGGGGAAGGTCCTCCGGCCAAACATAGAACGCGTGGACCAGCAGCCATGCCAGGCCAAAGCAGGCTGCCAATGAGGCGCCCAGCGTTATCGCAGCGAAAATCCACCAGCGCCGGCGCCTGCGGAGCAGCAGGAATCCAAGCGAAAGGGTGCTGAGCACCCAGATGGTGCTGGGGAACCAGCCCTCCAGGAGACTGATGGAATACAGCCACGTCGACAACAGAATCCTCCTGTTTGCTGTGCAGGCGGGTACACCATAGCCCCCTAGCCTGAAGCTTTGCTGGGGGTCCAAGCCGGCGCCCAGAAAGCATTCAGGAAGCTGTAAGGCTCCGCCCATACCCTCCCTACAGGGGGTACACAAGGAGCCGCGATGCATTTGTTGGACCTCAACATTCTTCAAAAACCCCTGCTGGCCACGTTTGATGCAGCAAGCCTTCTTGCCGTGCTCTACCTCCTGGCCAGGCCAGGGCTGGCGCGGCTCCGCACTGCGGGGCTGGCAGTTGCCGGCGGCGTCGCAGCCGGGGTTATCACCCTCCTCATCTGCGAGGCATGGCTCAACATCTTCGGCTTGCCCCTGGACACGGACACCCGCGCCTGGGTCGTAGCCGCCTTCGGCGGCGTTGCCCTGGCCATGGCCAACCTTTGGCGCACACGCTGGTGGCGCAAGATTGCCGCCGTGGCCGCCGTCGCGCTCTTTATTTCGACGGCGGCCCTGGGCGTCAATGCCGCCTACGGCCTGAACACCACGCTGGGCGCCCTCCTGGGAGTCAACACCGCCAGCCACCTTGCGCTGCCGAGGCTGAACCCGAAGCCGGTGTCCCTGCAGCCGCTGTGGAAGACCTGGAAGGAGCCGGCGGGGATGCCGGCGTCGGGCCGGAGCGGCGCTGTGACCATTCCGGCCACCGCATCGGGTTTCCATGCCCGGGACGCCCACCTGTACCTGCCGCCGGCCGCGCTGGTCCCCAATCCGCCGGAACTGCCCGTCCTCGTCATGATGATGGGCCAGCCCGGCGGACCGGAGCAGGACAAGTCGTCGGTCAGGGAACTCAACGCGCTCGCCCGGCAGAACCATGGCCTCGCCCCGATCACGCTGACCATCGACCAGCTCGGCAACCCCTTCAGCAACCCCGTCTGTGTCGACTCCGACATGGGCAAGGTCTACACCTACGTCACCCGGGACGTGGTCAGCTACATCCGCAGGAACCTGAACGTGGATCCGCGGCGGACCGAGTGGGCGGTGGGCGGCTACTCGAACGGCGGCGAATGCGCGCTGTCCTTTGGCGCCAAGCGTCCGGACCTGTTCGGCACGATTCTCGACATATCCGGCGAGCTGAAGCCGCTCAACGGCACCGAGGCGCACACCGTGAGCGTCATCTTCAAGGGCAACCACGAGGCCTTCGCCGCCGAAGAGCCGGCCAACATCATGAAAGCCCGCAGGTATCCGGATGAACTCGCCATCTTTACCAGCGGATCCCTCGACCGGGTGTACGGGCCGCAGGCGGAGGCGGCCGCGCAGGACGCCCAAGAGGCGGGGATGAGGACCCGCAGCTTTGTGGGCAACGGTGTGGGCCACCGCGGTGATGCCCTCGACTTCGGTGTCCGGACGGGTCTGCCGCTGCTGTATCCCCGCTTCGGGCTCACCGCCGGTCCCGCCGCGCCAGGCTGACGCAGCCCTGTCAGTACTGGATCTTCTCGGTCCTCCCGGTGCGCAGGGACAGCGTTGCCGCTTCAGCGATCGCTTGTGCCTTCAGGCCATCCTCGAGCGACGGCGCAACGGCTGAACCGCCGTCGGCCGCTGTTCCGTTCTCCAGCGCGGCCACAAAGTGGCCCAGCGCGGCGGCGTAGGTTGGCTGCACACGCTCGAACCAGCCGGCGTGCATGCCGTCGGCCACGACCTTCCCCGAGTGGTAGCGGGAAACGGCCCCGGTACGGTGCCGGCCGGCCTCGGCCATGCCCCCGGACCCCATGACTTCGATCCGTTCGTCATACCCGTAGCCCGTGCGGCGGGCACAGTCGATCTGGACCAGCGCGCCGCCGGGCAGCCGGAGGGACACCACTGACGTGTCCACGTCGCCGTACTCGGCCAGCCGCGGCTCGGCGAGGGCTGAGCCGGTTGCGAAGACCTCAACGGGGTCCGTCCCTGTCAGCCAGCGGACCAGGTCGAAGAAGTGCACTGTCTGGTCGCGCATCTGGCCGCCCGATGTGGCGATGTAGGGGAGCGGCGGCATCGCCGGGCCGCGGCTGGTGAGCTGGATGAGCTCCACCGCGCCGATTTCGCCGGCATCGACGATCCGTTTGAGCTCGGCGTAGTCACGGTCGAAGCGGCGGTTGAAGTCCACCATGACCGGCACGGCGTGCCGGGCGGCAACGGCCGCAGTCTCCCGCGCCTGCCCAACGTCCAGGTCGATCGGTTTTTCGCACAGCACCGCCAAACCGGCCTCGGCGGCACGGCGCAGGTGCGCGGCATGGGTGTCGGTGGAGGAGGCGATGAACACCGCGTCGATGGCCGCGGAGTCGAACACCTCCGCCAGGTCGGCGGCAGCGCGTGCGCCGTGCGCGGCGGCAAGGGCCTTGGCCCGGTCCTGGTCGACATCGAAGACCAGGCTGAACTCAACGTCCGGGTGGGCTGCGAGGTTGGCGGCGTGCACGGAGCCAATGAAGCCTGCCCCGAGGAGTGCGAAGCGCTGCATGGTCAGACTCCTGCCTTCTCCGCGGCACCTGCCGGGGTCACCCAGGCGGCATCGTGAGCATTCGACGCCGCCACCGCCTCGACGAACCTGACGCCTACGAGGCCGTCGTGTCCCGTCGGAAAGGACAGGTCCCGGGTCTCCGGCAGGGTGCCGTCCCGGCGGGCGCGGAGTTCGGCGGCCAGGTCGCGGTAGAAGTTGGCAAAGTCTTCGAGGAACCCTTCCGGATGGCCCAGCCCCACCCTGGTGAGCCGGGAGGCGTCCTCCGACAGTGTGCTGAGGCCTTCCGTCAGCACCGTGGTGGTCCCGTCGAGGTCCTGGACCCTCAGATGATGCGGGTCCTCATGCTGCCACTCGAGGTTTCCCTTCGTGCCGAAGACGCGGATGCGCAGGCCGTGGTTGTGGCCGGCGGCGGCCATGCTGGCCCACAGCCGGCCCGGAACATCACCGGTGAGCTGCAGTTCGACGGTCGCGTGGTCGAAGACCCGCCGGCCCGGGACCACGGTCTTCAGCCGGCCGGACACCCTCTCGGCCTCGAGCCCGGTGATGTAGCGAAGAAGGTGGAAGCCGTGCGTGCCGAGGTCGCCCACCACGCTGGGGAAGCCCGCGACGTCCGGATCCGTCCGCCAGGTGGCCTGCTTGTGGCCGCCTTGCTCCAGGGGAGTGGCCGCCCAGCCCGAGGCGTGCTCCACGTCCGCGAATGTCACGGTTCCCAGTTGCCCGTCCCGCACCATGCGGGCGGCGTGGCGCACCATGGCGTAGGCGGAGTAGCAGTGCGGAACCGCCAGGACCGCACCATTGTCGGCAGCGATCCGCACCAGTTCGGCCGCGGTCACCGAATCCCGGGTCAGCGGCTTCTCGCACACCACGGAGATGCCGGCCTCGAGAAAGGTCCTGGCGATCTCGAAGTGGCTGTCGTTCGGCGTGGCGACAACCACCACGTCGACGCCGTCCTGCCGGCCCGCTTCGTTTTCCGCCATCTCGCGGTAGTCGGCGTAGTGCCGGTCCGCCGGGATGCCGAGCCGGGACGCGAGGGCGCCGGAACGGACCTGGTCGCGGCCAAAGACGCCGGCCTGCAGGTCGAATTCGCCGTCCAGGCGCATCGCGCGCCGGTGCGTCTTGCCGATGTCTGCGCCTTCGCCGCCCCCAACCATTCCGGCCACCAGCCGCTGTGCGTGCGGTTCACTCATGAGGATCCTCTTTGACTCTTTGGAATTTTCTTGGACCGGTCCATAATCGACGGTAAGAACCTGCTTCGTCAACCCCTTAGGCTGGTACCGGACGGGCAGCACGAGGCTGCCGTGACCCGAAGAGGAGCACCGTGAGCCCATCGTTCCCCAACGGCGGAGTGCCCGTGGCCAAGCCCACGATCCGCGATGTGGCAGACCGGGCCGGCGTGTCCAAGTCGCTCGTCTCGCTGGTTCTGCAGGGTTCCGGGAACGTCAGTGAAGCCCGACGGCGGGCGGTGCTTGAGGCGATGGAAGAACTGGGATACCGGCCCAACAAACTTGCCCGCGGGCTTTCGATGCCACGCACAGGGACCGTTGGTGTCCTGCTCAACGATCTCCGGAACCCCTGGTTCATCGAGCTCCTGGAAGGCCTCTCTGCAGGCCTCCACGCCGCCGGCGTTTCACCTGTCCTTGCCGACTCCTACACGGACCACAGGATCGGCCGCCCGTCCGTTGAGGCGCTGCTGGAGCAACGGATCGACGGCCTGGTGGTGGTGGGAACCACCACGGAGTCCGCTGCGATCCGGACAGCCTCCGGCTCGGTTCCCGTGGTGCTGGCGGGAACCCTTGACCCGGAGTTGCCGCGTGTGGACGTGGTGGTCAACGACGACGCCGCGGGTGCGCGGAAGGCCACCGAGCATCTCATTGCGCTCGGGCACAAACGCATCGCCCATCTCCAGGGCCCCGGCGGAATCGGGCGCCTGCGGCGGGCGGGCTACGAGGAAGCGATGCTGGCGGCCGGCCTGGAGCCGCACACGGTGGCGGGCGGCATGAGTGAGGAAAGCGGCTACAGCGCGGCCCGGACCCTCCTGGCTGCCGCCGCCCCGCCCACGGCGATTTTTGCCTTCAACGACATTGCCTGCATTGGCGTGCTGTCCGCCGCGGCGGACGCCGGCGTGACGGTTCCGGGAGGCATGTCCCTGGTCGGCTATGACAACACGTACCTGGCCCGCATCCGCCACCTGTCCCTGACCTCCGTGGACAACGGCAATCTTGCCGTGGGGGTCCAGGCCGGCAGGTACATCCTGGAGCGGCTGGGCAATCCTGACCTGCCGGGCCGCAAGCACCTGGTCAGCAGCGAGCTGCAGGTCAGGGGTTCCTCCGGCAGCGCGCCGGAGTAGGGTTCTTCCCCCAATGCCGGGGGAGCGGCCAACCCCGGCCAGCGACAATGCCCGGGAAGCAGTGAAGCCCCGCCTTCAGGCCTGTGGCCTTGAAGACGGGGCTTCGGTGGTGCACCCCCCGGGACTTGAACCCGGAACCCATTGATTAAGAGTCAATTGCTCTGCCAATTGAGCTAGAGGTGCATCTGCTGTTTCGTTCATCCGTGGGCTGTTTATTTCCCTCGTTGAGCTCCGCAACGACATGCAACTCTACACGAAGTTTCGGCTACGGCAACTCGGACATCGCGCGCGGCCGCACCGCAGTCATTCCGGGAACGACGAAGCCCCGCCTTCGGGCTTGTGGCCTTGAAGGCGGGGCTTCGGTGGTGCACCCCCCGGGACTTGAACCCGGAACCCATTGATTAAGAGTCAATTGCTCTGCCAATTGAGCTAGAGGTGCATCTGCTGTTTTGTTCATCCGTGGGCTGTTTATTTCCCTCGTTGAGCTCCGCAACGACATGAAACTCTACACGAACTTTCGGCCGGTGTGAAATCCGGGCGGCCGGGCGGTGCCACTTAGCGTGGAAGCCGAAAAATCAGCGCGGAATCAGGGTTTTGGTTGTTGCTGAGCGCCCATAAATCCCCGTTCGGGGCCAGTGCAACGTTCCTGATCCGCCCAAACTGCCGCGTGAAATAGGCCACAGGGTTGCCGGCGTTTTCACCATCGAGCGGGACGGCCCAGATGCGCTGACCCCTCAGCGCGCCGAGATAGGCGGTGCTGCCAACGATTTCGAGGCCGCTGGGCGATGAGTCTGCTGTCGATGGCCAGACAACCTTGGCGTCAATAAAGCCATCCCGGTGTGGTGCCCCCGTGACCTCCGGCCACCCATAGTTTCCGCCGGGCCGGATCAGGTTGAGTTCGTCATTGACGTCCGGGCCGAACTCGCTGGCCCACAGCCGGCCCTGGCTGTCCCAGGCCAAACCCTGGACATTCCTGTGGCCAAGGCTGTACACGGGGTTGTTCGGGAAGGGATTGCCGGGCGCAGGGGCGCCGTCCCTGGTCAGCCGCAGGATCTTTCCGCCCAGGGCGTTCCGGTCCTGCGGCTGCTCCCGGCGCTGCGAATCGCCCGTGCCCACATAGAGGAACCCGTCCGGGCCGAAGCGGATCCTGCCGCCGTTGTGTGTGGAGGCTTTGGGCATGCCGGAAAAGATCACCTCCGGCGCACCCAGCCGGAGGCCGCCGCCGGCTGTGCCGGTGCCTTCCAGGCGCATGCGCGCGATCCGGTTGTCATCGGCTGCGGTGAAGTAGGCGTAGAGATAGTGGTCCGTGGCGAAGTCCGGCGACAATGCCAGGCCCATCAGCCCGCCCTCGCCGCCGGGAACGACGCCGGGAACGGAGCCGATGGTGCTGAGCCTGCCGTCGGTCACGGATTTGAGCAGGGCGGTATCGCGTTCGGAGATGACGGCCGTGCCGTCCGGCAGGAAGACCGTCGACCACGGAATCGTCAGGCCCTCGATCCTGCTCTGCAGTTCAGGTGCCCGCGGAGACGAGGGAGCCGCACCGGTACCCGGGGTGCCAGTACCGGAAGGGCCCGTCCCCTGAGTGCCGGTGCCCGGCGTGGACGTCGCGGTTGCCCCGCCCGCCGTCGGTCCGGTGCTGCCCGGGGCGGGAGGACCGCCGTCGCCCGTGCAGCCGGAGAGCGCCAACGCCAGGGACAGGGACAACGCCAGGGCGGAAAGCGGGAGGGCGGGCCCTGCCGGGGGCATGGCGGCGTTAGCGCCGGGACCGGCGCGGCGCGCGGAACCCGGCAGCCTCGGCGTGCGCCGGGGAAAGGAACCAGACCTCGGCCCTGGCGTCGTCGTAGCCGGCGCTGTCTTCGTCGTAATAGGTCATGGCGCTGACATCACCCTTGACGGCGTACCCCTCCGGGGCGCTCCCGTCTGCTGCCGGAGCGGCCGAACCCTCGCCGTAGGGCTCCCCGGCCGCGGTTTGCGCGTCCTCGCCGGCGGCCTGCCTGTGGGGGATGGGCTGTTCGCCGAAACCCCGTTCCGCGCCGAAGCCCTGTTCGAGGTGGTGAGGTTGCGGTTCGCGGTAATGGGGCTGGGCCTCGTGGCTGGCCCCGGCTTCCGTGGCTGCGGAGGACTGGATCCGCTGCTGGGTTTCAGCCTCGGCGTCCAGGGATTCGGCCGCGGCCGATTCCGCGCCCGGCAGGGTAGGGGCGTGCGGGTCCGTGTACTCGGCGTGGTGGGTTGGGGTGGCGGGCTGCGCCTGCGCCTGCTGGGCGGAACTGCCTGCTTCTGCCGTCCCGGTTTCGGCACTGCCGGCATCCGACCACTGGGCGTCCCACTCTGCTTTGTCGCCGTCGTCGTCCCAGTCGTCAACATCGCCTCCGGCGGACCGCGCTGCGGACGGGCGGGCGGTGGCGGCCTCCCAGGATTCGATGTCCGGCTCCACGTCCTCGGGGTCCGGGCGCGTGGCTGCGGGGGCTGCCTGGCCCGCCGGCGGCGAGGCTTCCGCGGCTGCCGGCCGTGCATCCGGTTCCGTCTGGCGGCCCGTTTCCGGCACGGTCCGGGTGGTGCCCGATGCCGGTCCCGCTGCCGCCGCAGAAGCGGCCGGCGGCGTCCCTTCCGTCCGGGTGGATGCTGCGGTTCCGGCCGGCGAAGCCGCCTGCTCGGTCCGGGCCGCGTCCGCTGCCGTTCCCCGCGAGTTCCGGTTCAGCAGCCACCAAACGATGGCGATGATCAAAACGATGACAATGACCCAGATAATCCACTCCATAGCAAAGCCTTTCATCCGTCACACGAGGTTGCCGTTGCTTGACGGTACGTCGCTGTCAATAGGGCTGTCTAGGCTTGTCAACGCCAGTCGGGGAGCGGGAAGGCGCGAGCTCTGTTCCAGAATGTGAGACGGAAGTCCACTATTTGATCGGAATTTTCCGGCAAATGTGCGGAAGGGGCCGTTTCCGGTCACTGGCAGCCTGTCCGGAGTCATAGACTTTGACCCATGAGTGAGGACACGCTGAACGCAACCGGCAACAAGCCTGACATCAAACCCCGGAGCCGGATTGTCACTGACGGCATTCACGCGGCTCCGGCGCGTGGAATGTTCCGGGCCGTCGGCATGGGCGACGACGACTTCGCCAAGCCCCAGATCGGCGTCGCGAGCTCCTGGAACGAAATCACTCCCTGCAACCTGTCGCTGAACCGGCTGGCCCAGGGCGCCAAGGAAGGCGTCCACGCCGGCGGCGGGTTCCCGATGCAGTTCGGCACCATCTCCGTTTCCGACGGCATCTCCATGGGTCACGAGGGCATGCACTTCTCCCTGGTCTCCCGCGAAGTCATCGCCGATTCCGTGGAAACCGTCATGCAGGCGGAGCGCATCGACGGCTCCGTGCTCCTGGCCGGCTGCGACAAGTCCCTTCCGGGCATGCTCATGGCAGCCGCGCGCCTCGACCTCGCCAGCGTCTTCCTGTACGCCGGCTCCATCATGCCCGGCTGGGTCAAGCTGGAGGACGGCTCGGAAAAGGAAGTCACCCTGATCGACGCCTTCGAAGCTGTCGGCGCGTGCGCCGCCGGCAAGATGAGCATGGAAGACCTCACGCGCATCGAGAAGGCCATCTGTCCCGGCGAAGGCGCCTGCGGCGGCATGTACACCGCCAACACCATGGCCTGCATCGGTGAGGCCCTGGGCATGTCCCTTCCCGGCTCCGCCGCCCCGCCCTCGGCAGACCGCCGTCGTGATGAGTTCGCCCGCAAGTCCGGCGAGGCAGTCGTGAACCTGCTGCGCCAGGGCATCACGGCCCGCGACATCATGACCAAGAAGGCCTTCGAGAACGCCATTGCCGTCACCATGGCCTTCGGCGGCTCCACCAACGCCGTTTTGCACCTCCTGGCGATCGCCCGCGAGGCAGAGGTCGAACTGACCCTGGACGACTTCAACCGCATCGGCGACAAGATCCCGCACCTGGGCGACCTCAAGCCGTTCGGCCGCTACGTCATGACCGACGTCGACAAGATCGGCGGCGTGCCGGTGATCATGAAGGCGCTGCTCGACGCCGGCCTGCTGCACGGCGACTGCCTCACTGTTACGGGCAAGACGGTCGCGGAAAACCTCGAGGCCATCAACCCGCCGGACGTCGATGGCAAGATCCTGCGCGCGCTGGACAACCCGATCCACAAGACCGGCGGCATCACCATCCTGCGCGGCTCCATGGCCCCGGAAGGTGCAGTCGTAAAGACCGCCGGCTTCGACGCCGAGGTCTTCGAAGGCACTGCCCGTGTGTTCGAGCGTGAGCAGGGCGCCCTGGACGCACTCGACAACGGTGAGATCCAGAAGGGCGACGTCGTGGTGATCCGCTACGAAGGCCCCAAGGGCGGTCCGGGCATGCGCGAAATGCTCGCCATCACCGGCGCGATAAAGGGTGCGGGTCTCGGCAAGGATGTCCTGCTGCTCACCGATGGCCGCTTCTCCGGCGGCACCACCGGCCTGTGCATCGGCCACGTTGCCCCCGAAGCGGTCGACGGCGGCCCCATCGCCTTCGTCAGGGACGGCGACCGGATCCGCGTGGACATCGCTGCACGCAGCTTCGACCTGCTCGTTGACGGCGCAGAGCTCGAAGCCCGCAAGGAAGGCTGGGAGCCGCTCCCGGCCAAATTCACCAAGGGCGTCCTGGCCAAGTACGCCAAGCTGGTGCACAGCGCCTCCACGGGCGCTTACTGCGGTTAGAACGTTTCGGCAGGCTCAACCAGCGCACGCTGGCTGGGGCTGCCGAAAATATGGACAATGATGTCCATATGGTGAGATGGCGTGAAGCCTCGTTGACACGTATCTCACCTAGAGGGAAAACTGAACGCATGATCGCATTCGTTACCGTCGGCACCGTCGTCGTACTTACCAAGCGCGTGGCTCCATAGCCCGACTGGTAACGTATTGTCACGCGCAACCCCTCGAAAAGCCGCCAGGCTGAGGGGTTTTTTTATTTTCCGGGCGGGACGGAACGTTCAGTTTTCCTAGCACCACACCAATTCAAGATCCACTAAGGAAGAGTTCGATGAGCAAAGGATCGCCCATCAGCCCCTCGCTGATGGCTTCAAAGTCCGCTGGAGCCGCCAAGGCTCCGGAACGCGTCGACAAGCCGGCGGACGCCGGGGTCGACACTGCTGCAGCCGCCTCTCCTGTCCTTGGGCCGAACAACGTCGTACCCCCGACGGTGATGACCGGCTCAGAAGCAATTGTCCGTTCGCTCGAAGAACTCGGCGTCGACGACATTTTCGGTTTGCCCGGTGGCGCGATCCTGCCCACCTACGACCCCTTGATGGCCTCCAAAATGAACCACGTTCTGGTCCGTCACGAACAGGGAGCCGGCCACGCCGCGCAAGGCTACGCCATGGTCACCGGGCGGGTGGGCGTCTGCATCGCCACCTCCGGTCCGGGTGCCACCAACCTCGTCACCGCCATCATGGATGCGCACATGGATTCCGTTCCGCTCGTGGCCATCACCGGCCAGGTTTCCAGCGGAGTGATCGGCACCGATGCCTTTCAGGAAGCCGACATCGTAGGCATCACCATGCCCATCACCAAGCACTCGTTCCTGGTGACGGACCCCAACGACATTCCGCACGTCATGGCCGAGGCCTTCCACCTCGCCTCGACCGGACGTCCGGGCCCGGTCCTCGTTGACGTCGCCAAGGACGCCCAGCAGGGGCAGATGACCTTCTCCTGGCCGCCCAAGATCGACCTGCCGGGCTACCGCCCCGTGGTCCGCGGCCACAACAAGCAGGTCCGCGAGGCCGCCAAGCTGATCTCGGCCGCCAGCAAGCCCGTACTGTACGTGGGCGGCGGCGTCGTCAAGGCCCACGCCGCGGCCGAACTCCGCGAGCTGGCCGAACTGACCGGCGCCCCCGTGGTCACCACGCTCATGGCCCGCGGTGTCTTCCCGGATTCGCACCCGCAGCACGTGGGCATGCCCGGCATGCACGGCACGGTTTCGGCCGTGACCGCGCTGCAGCAGGCCGACCTGCTGGTGACCCTGGGTGCGCGCTTCGATGACCGCGTCACCGGCGTCCTGAAGACCTTCGCGCCCAACGCCAAGGTCATCCACGCGGACATCGATCCCGCGGAAATCTCCAAGAACCGCACCGCCGACGTTCCCATCGTGGGTTCCGTGAAGGAAATCATTCCGGAACTGACGGAAGCTGTCCGGACCCAGTTCGGCACCACCGGAACCCCGGACCTGGCCAACTGGTGGGCGTTCCTGAACAACCTGAAGGACACCTACCCGCTGGGCTGGACCGAACCCGAGGACGGCCTGACCGCACCGCAGCGCGTCATCGAACGCATCGGCGCACTGACCGGTCCCGAAGGCATCTACGTTGCCGGCGTGGGCCAGCACCAGATGTGGGCTGCGCAGTTCATCAAGTACGAGCGCCCGCACGCCTGGCTGAACTCCGGCGGTGCCGGCACCATGGGCTACGCCGTCCCGGCCGCCATGGGCGCCAAGGTCGGTGAGCCGGACCGCGTGGTCTGGGCCATCGACGGCGACGGCTGCTTCCAGATGACCAACCAGGAACTGGCCACCTGCGCCATCAACAACATCCCCATCAAGGTTGCTGTCATCAACAACTCCTCGCTGGGCATGGTGCGGCAGTGGCAGACCCTCTTCTACGAGGGCCGCTACTCCAACACGGACCTGAACACGGGCCACGAGACCATCCGGATCCCGGACTTCGTCAAGCTCGGCGAGGCCTACGGCTGCGCGTCCTTCCGGTGCGAACGCGATGAGGACATCGACGCAACAATCCAAAAGGCACTGGAGATCAATGACCGCCCCGTGGTCATCGACTTCGTGGTCAGCCCCGACTCCATGGTGTGGCCGATGGTGCCCGCCGGCGTCAGCAACGACCAGATCCAGGTTGCCCGCAACATGACCCCGGAATGGGAAGAGGAGGACTGATCATGAGCCGCCACACACTGTCCGTTCTGGTCGAAGACAAGCCCGGTGTGCTGACCCGCGTGGCCAGCCTCTTCGCCCGCCGCGCCTTTAACATCAATTCCCTGGCCGTCGGCCCGACGGAAGTTCCGGGCATCTCCCGGATGACCGTCGTCGTCGACGCCGACGGTGACCTGATCGAACAGGTCACCAAGCAGTTGAACAAGCTGGTCAACGTGATCAAGATTGTTGAACTGACTTCCGAATCTTCCGTACAGCGCGACCACATCCTGGTCAAGGTACGTGCGGATGCCGCAACTCGTCTGCAGGTGACCCAGGCTGCAGACCTGTTCCGTGCTTCAGTGGTCGACGTCTCCACAGACTCGGTGGTCATTGAAGCAACTGGCCATCCCGAAAAGCTCACGGCACTGCTCTCAGTGCTGGAGCCCTTCGGTATCCGCGAAATTGTGCAGTCCGGCACCTTGGCCGTTGGACGGGGATCCCGCTCCATGAGTGATCGGGCGCTGCGCTCCGCCTAGTCGGAGCGTTCGCCCGCAAACGCAGCACCAGAGACACACATCTACAAAAAATCCACTCAAGAGGAGTTACGCAAGTGACTGAAATGTTTTACGACGACGACGCAGACCTGTCGATCATCCAGGGCCGCAAGGTTGCCATTGTCGGCTACGGCTCCCAGGGCCACGCCCACGCGCAGAACCTGCGCGATTCCGGCGTCGAGGTTGTCATCGCCCTCAAGGAAGGCTCCAAGTCCATCGCCAAGGCTGAGGACGCAGGCTTCCAGGTCAAGAACGTTGCCGACGCCGCCGAATGGGCCGACGTCATCATGATCCTGGCGCCGGACCAGCACCAGCGCTCAATCTTCAACGACTCCATCAAGGACAAGCTGACCCCGGGCAAGGCCCTCGCCTTCGCGCACGGCTTCAACATCCGCTTCGGCTACATCGAGGCACCGGAGGGCGTTGACGTCATCCTGATCGCCCCGAAGGCCCCGGGACACACGGTCCGCCGCGAATTCGAAGCCGGCCGCGGCATCCCGGACATCATCGCCGTGGAGCAGGACGCCTCCGGTTCCGCCTGGGAACTCGCCAAGTCCTACGCCAAGGCCATCGGCGGCACCCGCGCCGGCGTCATCAAGACCACCTTCACCGAAGAGACCGAAACCGACCTCTTCGGCGAGCAGGCTGTCCTGTGCGGCGGCGTGTCCCAGCTGGTCCAGTACGGCTTCGAAACCCTGACCGAAGCCGGCTACCAGCCGCAGATCGCCTACTTCGAGGTGCTGCACGAGCTCAAGCTCATCGTTGACCTCATGTGGGAAGGCGGCATCGCCAAGCAGCGCTGGAGCGTTTCCGACACCGCGGAGTACGGCGACTACGTCTCCGGCCCGCGCGTCATCACCCCCGAGGTGAAGGAAAACATGAAGGCTGTCCTCGCCGACGTCCAGTCCGGTGCCTTCGCCAAGCGCTTCATCGAAGACCAGGACAACGGCGCCGTCGAGTTCAAGGAGCTGCGCGCCAAGGCTGAGCAGCACCCGATCGAGGGCGTTGGCCGCGAGCTCCGCTCCCTGTTCTCCTGGCAGCAGCAGGACGAGGACTACGTCGAAGGCTCCGCAGCCCGCTAAGGCTGCGCCCCTTCCAGCGTGACAGTGAGGCCGGGTTCACACTTAACAATGTGAGCCCGGCCTTTCCGTACGCCTAGACTTTATTTACCCCCAGGACTTCAACGCAGAGGATCAGCTGTGTCAAAACCCGTAGTATTGCTTGCCGAAGAACTTTCGCCCGCCACCATTGAGGCCCTTGGCCCGGACTTCGAAATCCGCCAGACCGACGGCGCCGATCGTTCCCAGCTGCTCTCTGCCATCGAGGACGTTGACGCCATCCTGGTCCGCTCCGCCACCAAGGTGGACGCCGAGGCCATTGCCGCCGCGAAGAACCTGAAGGTCATCGCGCGTGCCGGCGTGGGCCTGGACAACGTGGACATCAAGGCCGCCACCCAGGCCGGCGTTATGGTGGTCAACGCCCCGACGTCGAACATCGTGTCCGCCGCGGAACTGACCGTCGGCCACATCCTGAGCCTTGCCCGCCACATCCCGCAGGCCAGCGCCGCCCTCAAGGACGGCGAGTGGAAGCGCTCCAAGTACACCGGCATCGAACTCTTCGAGAAGAAGATCGGCATCATCGGCCTGGGCCGCATCGGCGCCCTGGTTGCCGCCCGCCTGCAGGGCTTCGACACCGAGATCCTCGCGTTCGACCCCTACATCACCTCCGCCCGCGCCGCCCAGCTCGGCGTGAAGCTCGTCACCCTGGACGAACTGCTCGCGCAGTCCGACTTCATCACCATCCACATGCCCAAGACACCGGAAACGGTCGGCATGCTCGGCGCTGACGCCTTCAAGAAGATGAAGAGCACGGCCTACGTGATTAACGTGGCCCGCGGCGGCCTCGTGGACGAGGAAGCCCTTTACACCGCGCTGCAGGACCGCCAGATCGCCGGCGCCGCCGTGGACGTCTTTGTCCAGGAGCCCAGCACCGACCTGCCGTTCTTCAAGCTGGACAACGTTGTGGTCACCCCGCACCTGGGCGCGTCCACGGACGAGGCACAGGAAAAGGCCGGCGTGTCCGTCGCCAAGTCCGTCCGCCTCGCCCTCGCCGGCGAACTGGTCCCGGACGCCGTGAACGTCGCCGGCGGCGTGATCGCCCCCGACGTCCGGCCGGGCATCCCGCTGATCGAGAAGCTGGGCCGCATCTTCACCGCACTGACCCACGCCTCTGTGACTCAGATCGACGTCGAGGTTGCCGGCGAAATCGCCGCCCTTGACGTGAAGGTCCTGGAGCTCGCCGCCCTCAAGGGGGTCTTCGCCGACGTCGTCACCGAGCAGGTGTCCTACGTCAACGCGCCGGTGATCGCCGAACAGCGCGGCATCAACGTCCGCCTCATCACCACCCCCGAAGCCGAGGACTACCGCAACGTCCTGACGCTGCGCGGCGCCCTGAGCGACGGTGCACAGATTTCGGTGGCCGGCACCCTGACCGGTCCCAAGCAGGTGCAGAAGCTCGTCGGCGTGAACGGCTACGACGTCGAGATCCCCATCAGCGAGCACCTCGTGGTGGTCTCGTACGCCGACCGCCCGGGCGTCATCGGCACCATCGGCCACATCCTGGGCATGAACAACATCAACATCGGCGGTATGCAGGTGGCACGGAACGCGGAGGGCGGCCAGGTCCTGGCGCTGCTCACCATTGACAGCTCCGTCCCACAGCAGGTGCTGGACGCCATCAAGGCCGGCATTGGTGCCGAGATGGTGCGCGAAGTGGACCTCGAGGACTAGTCCGGCGAGCACCGGCCGGCAACGGCCTGGTCCCCAACGCGGGGTGAACTCCACGTCCCCTGGAGTTCACCCCGGCCAAGTATGATTGGCCGGTCTGCGTACAATAGCTAGGTTCGAATTTAAGGATCCAGCCGGCAGGCCGGCCAATACTTTTTGCACGCCCGCAAGGGACACCTCCACACTTCTGCGGTCATCGTGGCGTGCGCACGCAATCCAGGTTTCAGGGAGCCCAATGAACGCCGTCCAGAGGTTCATCAGAAGCAAAGTGCTGCTGCTGACCGCTGCAATTCTCATCTTCGCCATGTGCCTGTCCGTCCTCGTCCAGACCCAGTCGCAGGCAGCGCTGAACCGGACCGTGGACCAGAACTCGCGCGGGCTCTACGACATCCTGGTGCAGGCCAAGGCCGGCTCGGACGGCACGCTCATGCAGCCCGAGATCGCCACCGGCCAGGGCGGCATCAGCTTCGACCAGCTGCAGAAGATCCGGGACCTGTCCGGCACCTCTGTGGCCGCCCCCATCAGCCTGGTCTCGCGCGTGACCCAGAACCTCGAGACCCCGCGCCTGGAGGCCATGGACTACCTGGGCTTCAACGCCGGACTCGTCGGCACCGCGACGGCCGGGCAGCCCGGCGGCACCGACCCCAGCAAGTGGCCGGCAGCCCAGTCGGTGCTGAGCGACACGCCCAAGAAGTACCGCCTCACGGCCAGCGCCACGAGCTCCGACGGATCCTCGCAGCACACCCTCTTCAAGTCCACCGCCGAGGGCACCCTCGGCAAGGGCAAGCTCGTGGAGCAGCAGGTCGAGGGAGGCAACAGCATCCAGATCGCCGGTCCCGACGGCGAGACCGGGATCAAGTTCCCGGCCCCGGCCGGCGGCTCCGAGCACAACCTGTTCAACCTCACTGTTGCCCTGCCCATGGCTCCGGAGGTCACGGAGTCCGTGGTCGCCGTCGACCCCGTCTCCGAGCGTGCCCTGCTGGGCACCTCCGGTGACTTCCTGGCCCCGCTGGAAAAGGCGCCGCCGGCGGACGCCCGCAGCGCCGAGGCCGTTGGCAAGCACCTGGAGAGCCTCTTCACCACCGGCATCGGCATGAAGGAACTCGAGGAAGGCCCGGACTTCCTCGGCGTGAAGCTCAAGTACTGGGCTCCCATCATGACCCAGTACCAGCAGGCCAAGCGCAACGGCCAGCTCACCGAGGACTCCCAGGCCATCCCGCTGATCGTCCGTTCCGGCACGTCGGTTGACCTGAAGTACTCCGTGAAAATCGAGGAGATCGACGACTCCGGAAACGTGGTCAAGGAAGTCGGCACTGCCGAGCGCTCCCTGGACAAGGACTACCTGCCCTTCGTCTCCAAGTCGCCCTTCGCGCTGTCCTGGCCCGGATCCACGGACTACTCCAAGCTGCTCGGCAACTCGGCGAACTTCAGCCGCGGCCTGTACAGCCCCGCCACGTGGAGCACCAACTTCGCCTCCGCCCCCAAGTACACGGACGGCTCCACGGCCGGCAACGGCGCCGAGGACAAGACCGCCACCCCCGGCGAGTGGGTCACCGTGAACCGCCTGCCGGAGAAGAGCGCCACCGGCGAGGCCGTGGACCAGACCCAGCGCAACCCCGTGGACGAGCGGTCCTACCGGGAGAACCTGGAAACGGGCAAGAAGCTGGCCACCCCGCTCGCCATGGTCTATGGCACCTTCGATCCTGCCGCCGTCCAGGAAGCGGCCGGGGACGTCAACCGGCTTCCGCTCGGCGGCTACGATCCCACGCCCATGACGCTGACCAAGGACGCGCAGGGCAAGGACGTTGCGAGCACCGCGCTCAAGCCTTCCCTGAGCGCCACCGGACTCGTCAGCCAGTCGGCCGGCGCCATCACCGACTACTACGGCCTGGCTGCCGCCCGCGGCTACGAGAAGAACGCCTCAGTGATCGATGCCGTCCGAGTCCGTGCCAGCGCCGCCGGCAGCTGGAAGCAGGTCCAGCCTGAGGTGGACAAGCTCGCCGCCGAGATCCGGGACATGGGGCTCGAAGCCACCGTCGTGGCCGGTTCCGCCCGTGAGGACGCCAACATCTTCGTTCCCGGCTACTCCAAGGACGACGCCGGCAAGGAGTCCGCGCTCGGCACCGTCCAGCAGTCGTGGGTCCGGCAGAACGCGGCCGACGCCGTGGCCGGCTCGCTGACGGCGACGAACCTGACGCTGCTGTTCCTCACCCTCTGCGGTGCCGCGCTGCTGACCGGCGCCTCGACCGTCAGCTACGTGCGGCTGCGCCGCAGCGAAGCCGGCACGCTCCGCGCCATGGGCTGGACCCAGCGCCGCATCCGCTCGTGGGTGCTGGAGGAGTTCGCCGTCGGCGCCGCGGCGCTTGCCGTGGCCGGCATCCTGCTCAGCCTGCTGAGCTGGAACATCGCCACCGCCATCGTCTCGGCGTCCGTGCTGGCCCTGTACCTGGGCGCGGCCTTCTTCGCCGCCCAGCAGCTGCGCCACCGCGAGGTGGTCAACCAGGAGCCGCAGCACGACGAGAAGCTCATCGCCGTGGACTCGCCGCTGACCTTCGCGAACCGGCAGCTGAGCACGCACCGCTTCAACGCCATTTCGCTGGCGGTTGCCGTGGGCGTGTTCGGTTCGGCGGTGGGCGGCCTGATCGCCCTGCTGATCGACATTCCGCGCGCCGCCGGCGCCAGCGCCCTCAGCGGCCTCGCTGCCGCCAGCGTAGCGCTGCCGAGCATCGTCCTGGGCCTGTCCGGCGTGGCCGTGGGGCTCCTGCTCACGCTGGTGACCGGGCGCTTCGAGCTGAAGGCCAAGCGCCGGTACCTCGGCACGCTGCAGGCGATGGGCTGGAACCCCGACATGCTGGGCCAGGTCCGCTTCTTCGAGAATGCCCTGGTGGGCGCGGTTGCCGTGCCGCTGGGCATCCTCGGTGCCCTGGGCATCGGCCTTGTTCTTGCCCCCTACGCCGCGCTGTGGGCCGCCGTGGCCGGCCTTGTGGCTGTTCTCTGCTGGATTCCGATTGCAACGAAAGTGGTCAAATGACTAACGACCTGAACCTTCGCCGCGTGCGCGGGAACAATGAGGCTGAAACCCCGGTCCAGACCCGGGCCAACACCATCGTCAAGGAAGCCGACCACGCCACTCCGCTGGAGCTGAGCAACATCACCATCCGCTACGGCGGCGGCAAGAACGGGTCCGACGCCGTCAGCGTCGTCGAGGGCTTTGACCTCACCCTGAACGCGGGGGAGATGCACTGCGTCGCCGGCCGAAGCGGCTCGGGCAAGACCAGCATCCTGACCGTCGGAGCGGGACTGACCCTGCCGACGTCGGGCCGGGTGCTGTGGGAGGGGGAGTCCCTCGAAACCATGTCCGACGACGAGATCGCCGACCGCCGCCGTGCCCTGATCGGCTACGTTGACCAGGGCGGGGCCCTGATCGACGGTATGAGCGCGCTCGAAAACGTGCTCCTCCCGGCGGTACCGGACGGCGAGGTGGAGCAGCGGCGCGAGATGGCCAAGGACCTGCTGGACCTGGTGGGCCTCGGCCGCCGCATGCGGCACCGTCCCGAGCAGCTCTCCGGCGGTGAACGCCAGCGCGTCGCCATCGCCCGTGCCCTGATTCTGGGCACCCGCGTTCTGGTGGTGGATGAGCCGACGGCCAGTCTGGACCGGGCCTCCGCCAACCGCATCATCAGCATCCTGAAGGACACCACGTCCGACGGCATCGCAGTCCTCGTGGCGTCACATGACCACGAACTGGTCCGGCTGAGCGATACGCTGACCGAACTGATCTAGATCCATCCCTCCGCATAAAGGTAACGTTCCGCCCGTGACTTCCTCAGACAAGAGCCCCTTCTACATCACTACGGCCATCACCTACCCGAACGGCGTGCCGCACATCGGCCACGCCTACGAGTACATCGCCACGGATGCAATGGCACGGTTCAAGCGGCTCGACGGCTACGACGTGAAGTTCCTGACCGGCACCGACGAGCACGGGCTGAAGATCGCGCAGACCGCGGAGAAGGAAGGCATCTCGCCCAAGGAGCTGGTGGACCGGAACGCGGAGATCTACAAGGCCGCGCACGCCGCCCTCGGCATCAGCTACGACCGGTTCATCCGCACCACGGATGCGGACCACTACACCGCCTCGCAGGCCATCTGGAAGAAGATGGAAGCCAACGGGGACATCTACCTGTCCAAGTACGAGGGCTGGTACTCCGTGCGGGATGAGGCCTACTACGGTGAGGACGACACCGTGGTCAAGGAGGACGGCGCCCGGTACACCAAGGAGACCGACACCCCGGTGACCTGGACCGCCGAGGAAAGCTACTTCTTCCGGCTGTCGGCCTACCAGGAGAAGCTGCTGGCCCTGTACGAGGCCCAGCCGGAGTTCGGTGCGCCGCAGTCCCGGTTCAACGAGGTGATCAGCTTCGTCAAGCGCGGCCTCGAGGACCTGTCCATCAGCCGCACCACCTTCGACTGGGGCGTGCCCGTCCCGGGCGACGAAAAGCACGTCATGTACGTGTGGGTCGACGCACTGACCAACTACCTCACCGGCGCCGGCTACCCGGACGTCGAATCGGAGTCGTTCAAGCGGTACTGGCCGGCCGATGTGCACATCATCGGCAAGGACATCTCGCGCTTCCACGCCATCTACTGGCCGGCCTTCCTCATGAGCGCGGGCCTCGAGCTGCCCAAGCGCGTCATGATCCACGGCTTCCTGCACAACAACGGCGTCAAGATGTCCAAGTCCCTGGGCAACGTCGTGGCCCCGGCGGACTTCGTGGCACAGTACGGCCTGGACCAGGTCCGGTTCTTCTTCCTCCGGGAGGTGCCGTTCGGCGCCGACGGCAGCTACAACCACGAGGCCATCGTGGGCCGGATGAACTCCGACCTGGCCAACAACTTCGGAAACCTCGCCCAGCGCTCACTGTCCATGGTGGCCAAGAACTGCGAGGGCCGGGTGCCTGTGGCGGGCGCATTCACGGACGCGGACACCGCAATCCTGGGCCAGGCCAACGCGCTCCTGGATCAGGCTCGTGCCGCCTTCGAAAAGCAGGAGTTCAGCCGCGCCCTCGAGGCGATCTGGACGGTGCTGGGTGACACCAACGCTTACTTCGCCGAGCAGGCACCCTGGGTGCTGCGGAAGACCGACGTCGAACGCATGCAGACGGTGCTGTACGTGACCCTCGAGGTGCTGCGCATCGTCTCGATCCTCGCCCAACCGGTCATGCCCACGGCCACCGCCGCCCTGCTCGGGTACCTCGGCCAGCCGGAAGGGGAGGCCCGGGAGTTCACCGCCATCGGCACTCCGATCGCCGCGGGGACCGAGCTGCCCGCCCCCGCGCCGGTTTTTCCGAAATACGAGGAACCCGCGGACGCCTAGTACTTCGAAGACCGCCAGTACCCGAAGACCGACGCTCTCTCACTTCCTGCGGGTTTTCCCCCAACGCTCTCTCCCTTTCCTGAGGAAAGTGAGAGGGCGTCGGCGTTTGGGCGGCAAAAGCTGAGAGAGGGTCTCATTGTGATGACCGAATAATGAGACGGCTTGACCAGAATGTGGATGGTTTGGCTACCCTGAAAATATGAGCGCATCTACCATCAATCTTGCTGTCATTCCGGGCGACGGCATTGGCCCGGAGGTCATCGCCGAAGCCCTGAAGGTTCTCGAAAAGGTCGTGGCCGCCGAGGGCGTCACCCTGGACCAGACCCACTACAAGCTCGGTGCCCAGCACTGGCTCGAGAGCGGCGAGACCCTTCCGGATGCAGTCCTCGAGGACCTGAAGACGCGCGACGCCATCCTGTTCGGCGCCATCGGCGCAGCGCCGGGGGACACCCGCATCCCGTCCGGCCTGATCGAACGCGAATTGCTCCTGAAGCTGCGCTTCAGCCTCGACCACTACGTCAACCTGCGCCCCTCCCGGCTGTACGGCACGGTGGGCAGTCCGCTGGCTGAGCCGGGCAACATCGACTTCATCGTCGTGCGCGAAGGCACCGAGGGTCCCTACGTGGGCAACGGCGGTACTTTGCGCGGCGGCACGCCGCACGAGGTGGCCACCGAGGTTTCCCTGAACACGGCCCACGGCGTGGAGCGCGTTGTCCGGGATGCGTTCCGCCGGGCCAACGAGCGCCCGCGCAAGAAGCTGACCCTGGTCCACAAGCACAACGTGCTGGTCTTTGCCGGCCACCTGTGGAAGCGCACCGTGGAGGCCGTGGCCAAGGAATTCCCCGAGGTCACCCACGACTACCTGCACATCGATGCAGCCACCATCTTCATGGTCACCGATCCGGCGCGCTTCGACGTCATCGTCACCGACAACCTCTTCGGCGACATCATCACCGACCTCGCGGCAGCAGTCACGGGCGGCATCGGCCTGGCCGCCTCGGGCAACATCAACATGGACCGCACCGCGCCGTCCATGTTTGAACCCGTCCACGGTTCCGCCCCCGACATCGCCGGTCAGCAGAAGGCCGATCCCACCGCCGCCATCCTGTCCGCAGCCCTCCTGCTGGACCACCTGGGCTACTCCGACGCGGCCCGGCGGATCGAGTCCGCGGTGGTGGCCGACGTCGAAAGCCGCAATGGCGAAGTGCGTAGCACAAGCGCCATCGGCGACGCCATTGCGGCGGCCGTTTAGGGCCCGCCAGCAGGCGTAAGCTTGACCTGAATTACCAATCGCTGCCGTGGTCCGATGCTGAACCACGTTCAGATGCCAGGCAGCCGACCGTGGAGGAACCATGACTCAGACTGCCCATGGCGTCGAATTCACCCAGCAGCCTTCGGCCACCCCGAAGTCCGCTGAAGAGCGTGCAGCCATCCTGGCGAACCCAGGCTTTGGCGACCACTTCACCGACCACACTGCGATTGTTGACTACACGGTCGACGCCAGCGGCCAGGGCGGATGGCATGATGCGCGGATCGAGGCCTACGGGCCGATCATGCTGGACCCGTCCGCCGCCGTGCTGCACTACGGGCAGGAAATCTTCGAGGGGCTGAAGGCCTACCGCCACGCCGACGGTTCCATCTGGAGCTTCCGGCCGGAGGCCAACGCCGCCCGGATGAACAAGTCCGCCCGCCGCCTGGCGCTTCCGGAGATCCCGGCCGAATACTTCCTCGGCGCCATCCGCGAACTCGTGGCGGCGGACAAGGAATGGGTTCCTGCCGGCGACGGCGAGGCCCTGTACCTGCGCCCGTTCATGATCGCCACCGAGGCATTCCTGGGCGTGCGGGCAGCCCGTGAGGTGTCTTTCCGCGTCATTGCCTCGCCGGCCGGCAACTACTTCGGCGGCGAGCTGAAGCCGATTTCGATCTGGATCTCCCGCGAATACGCCCGGGCAGGCCGGGGCGGCACCGGTGCTGCCAAGTGCGGCGGCAACTACGCCGCCTCGCTGATCGCGCAGCAGGAAGCCGAGGCGAACGGCTGCAAGCAGGTGCTGTTCCTGGACCAGTTCAACGACAACGCCGTTGAGGAACTCGGCGGCATGAACGTCTTCTTCGTCATGAAGGACGGCTCGCTGGTCACCCCCGCGCTGAGCGGCACCATCCTCGAGGGCGTGACCCGCTCGTCGATCATCCAGGTTGCCAAGGACATGGGCCGCGAGGTGACCGAACGGAAGATCACCCTGGACGAGTGGCGCGACGGCGTGGCCTCCGGCGAGATCGCCGAGGTGTTCGCATGCGGCACTGCCGCCGTCATCACCCCCATCGGGGTCCTGAAGGACGCCACGGAGTTCATCGGCTCCGAGGACGCCAAGGCCGGCGAGACCACCATGGCCATCCGCACCCAGCTGCTCGGCATCCAGACCGGCACCGTCGAGGACACGCACGGCTGGCTGACCCGGCTCGCCTGAGCCGCTTCCCAACCAAAAAAGCGAACGACGGCGGGTGGCCGGGTGGGCTGTTTCGGCCCACCGGCCGCCCGCCGTCGTTCTGTCCCTGTATGCCTGACGGTCCCGGATGACAGAATGAAACCCGTGAACCAGGACATCACCGGCTCCCTGACCGACAGCAGCCCGCTGACACGATTCCGCCTCGCGCCCAACCCGGGGCCGATGAGCCTGGAGGGGACCAACTCCTACATCGTGGCGGAACCCGCCCACGGGGCAGTGGTGGTGGTTGATCCGGGTCCGCTCGACGAGACGCACCTTCAGGCCCTCGCGGCTGCCGGGTCCGTGGAGCTCATACTGGTCACGCACCGGCACGCGGACCACACCGCCGGCTCGGCGCGCCTCGCCGAAATCACCGGGGCCCCCGTCCGCGCCGCGGCTGCCGAGCATTGCCACGGGGGAGCCGTGCTGCAGCCGGGGGAGACCATCGGGGCCGGCGGCACCGAAATCCGGGTGGTTCCCACCCCCGGGCACACCTCCGACTCCGTCTGCTTCCACCTGCCCCTTGACGGCCCCGCCGGCTCGGTGCTGACCGGCGACACCATCCTCGGCCGGGGGACCACCGTGCTGGACCACCCGGACGGCACGCTGGCTGACTACCTCTCCTCCCTCGACCGGCTGGAGCGGCTGGGGCCTGCGACCGTGCTGCCCGCCCACGGCCCCGTCCTGCCGGCCCTCGACGCCGTGGTCCGCGCCTACCGGGACCACCGGCTGGACCGGCTCGCGCAGATCCGGACGGCCCTGGCCGGACTCGGCCAGGATGCCGCCGTCGGTGAGGTCACCAGCGCTGTCTATGCCGACGTCGACCCTTCCGTCCGGCGCGCCGCGGAGAATTCCGTGGCGGCACAGCTGGAATACCTGCGCCTCCTGAGGGAGAGGGACTGAGACTGTAGGCTTGGAGCCATGCGTATTGCCCGGTTTGTAGTCGATTCTGATCCCCTTTACGGCGTTGTTGAAGGCCAGCCCGGCAGTGAGGAAATCACTGTCATCAACGGCGACCCCTTCTTCAACGGTGTGGAACGCACCTCCGTGCGGCACAAGCTGGAGGATGTCCGCCTGCTGGCGCCCATCATTCCGCGCAGCAAGGTGATCGGGGTGGGGCGCAACTTTGTGGAGCACGCCCACGAGCTCGGCAATGAGGTTCCCCAGCAGCCGCTGCTGTTCCTGAAGCCCAACACCTCCGTGGTGGGTCCGAACGATCCCGTGGTCCTGCCGGAGTTCTCCGAGGAGGTCTCCTTCGAAGCGGAGCTGTGCGTCGTCATCGGCCGCATCTGCAAGGACGTCCCGGAGGAACGTGCCGACGACGTGATCTTCGGCTACACCTGCGGCAACGACCTCACCGCCCGCGACGTCCAGAAGACAGACCTGCAGTGGGCGCGGGCCAAGGGCTTCGACACGTCCGCGCCGCTCGGGCCATGGATCGAGACCGAACTCGATCCCGAGGACCTGTCCATCAAGGGCCGGCTCAACGGCGAACTGCGCCAGGACGGCAGCACCACCCAGATGATCCGCGGCGTCCGCGAACTGGTCTCCATCGTCTCCAGCGCGTTCACGCTGCTGCCCGGCGACGTCATCATGACCGGCACCCCGGCCGGCGTCGGCCTCGTCCAGGCCGGCGACCGCTACGAGGTGGAGATCGAAGGCATCGGCCGGCTGTCGAACCCGGTCGTCCGCCGGTAGCCGCGGGCGGGGGAGCCCGGGGCGGCTTGGCCGGAAAGCTGGCCGCCAACCGGGGCAGGGGCAGGCGTGCCCGGTTGGTAAAGTTGGTATCACTATGACTACCCCCTCCGCCGCTCCTGCTGCCATTCCTGCCGTCACCGCCGAAACGCCCGTCCGCGTCCGCTTCTGCCCCTCACCCACGGGCACCCCGCACGTCGGGCTGATCCGCACGGCGCTCTTCAACTGGGCCTACGCCCGCCACACCGGCGGCAAGATGATCTTCCGCATCGAGGACACGGACTCGGCACGCGACAGCGAGGAAAGCTACCACCAGCTGCTGGACGCCCTGAAGTGGCTCGGCATCGACTGGGACGAGGGCGTCGAGGTGGGCGGTCCCCACACGCCGTACCGGCAGTCGCAGCGGGGAGACCTGTACCAGGACGTCATCGCCAAACTCCGCGCAGGCGGCCACATCTACGAGTCCTACTCGACGCCGGACGAGATCGAAGCGCGCCACCGTGCCGCCGGTCGGGACCCCAAGCTGGGCTACGACGGCTTTGACCGCGACCTCAGTGACGAACAGGTTGCCGCCTTCAAGGCCGAGGGCCGCGAAGCCGTGCTGCGGCTGCGGATGCCGGACGAGGACATCACCTTCACCGACCTCGTCCGTGGCGAGATCACGTTCAAGGCCGGCTCCGTCCCGGACTTCGCCGTGGTGCGTGCCAACGGTGCGCCGCTCTACACGCTGGTCAACCCGGTGGACGACGCCCTCATGGGGATCACCCACGTCCTCCGCGGTGAGGACCTGCTCAGCTCCACGCCGCGGCAGATTGCACTGTACCGGGCGCTCTACGCCGTGGGCGTCGCCGAGTACATGCCGGAGTTCGGGCACCTCCCCTACGTCATGGGCCAGGGCAACAAGAAGCTTTCCAAGCGCGACCCGGAATCGAGCCTCTTCCTGCACCGGGAGCGCGGCTTCATTCCCGAGGGCCTGCTCAACTACCTTTCCCTGCTCGGCTGGTCCCTGAGCGCCGACGAGGACATCTTCACGGTGGAACAGCTGGTGAAGAATTTCGACATCCACGATGTCCTGGCCAACCCGGCCCGCTTCGACCTCAAGAAGGCCGAAGCGATCAACGGAACCCACGTCCGTCTCCTGGATCCCGCGGTTTTCCGCGAGCGGCTGGTCCCGTACCTCCGGCACGCCGGCCTGGTCGGGGAGACCCTCACCGACCGCCAGGACGAAATCCTGACGGAGTCCGCGCCGCTGGTCCAGGAGCGGATCACCCTCCTCGGCGAAGCCCCTGAGATGCTGGCGTTCCTCTTCAAAGCCGACGACGCAATCGACGTCGCCGCCGACGCCCGCAAGGGCCTGCCGGAGAACGTCACCGAGGTTCTTGATGCCGCGCTGGCCGCGCTCGAGCCGATCGAGGACTGGAACGCCGAAAACATCCAGTCCGCGCTGAAGCAGGCGCTGGTGGAGGACCTGGGAGTCAAGCCCCGGCTCGCCTTCGGCCCCGTCCGCACCGCGATTTCCGGCCGCCGGATTTCGCCGCCGCTGTTTGAGTCCATGGTCATCCTCGGTAAGGATTCGTCCCTGGCGCGCCTGCGCGCTTTCCGCGGCTGATGTCACAGCCCGCAGTGGAAACCGCCGTCCTGGCCCCGGGCCTCGGGGCGGTCAGCGGTGTCCTGTTCGACATTGACGACACCCTTGTGGATCTCGCCTACGCCATGACCACGGCGCTGCGGGATGCCAGCGAACACCTCCTGCCCGGCCTGGACCAGGCCGGGTGGGAGAAGGTGGGCCGGATCTTCACGCACGAGACCACCCACTACTACGACCGCTACCTCGCCGGTGAGCTGACCTTCAACGAGCAGCGGCTGCTCCGGGGCCGCGCAGCGCTGGGCCACTTCGGCGTCGAAATGGGCGAGGGGGAGGAAGCGCACAACTGGCTCAGTACCTACTCACGGCTGCAGCCCAGCTACGTCAGGGCCTTTGAGGACGTCCTGCCGCTCCTCGACGCCCTGGATGAGGCCGGCATTCCCTATGGCGCGGTGAGCAACAACGTGCACGACTACCAGCGGGTGAAACTGGACAGCGCCGGCCTGGAGCGCATCCGGTTCCTTGTGGGCACCGACACCGTCGGCGTACCCAAGCCGGACCCCGCCATCTACCTCGAAGGCGTCCGCCTGATCGGCGGCACGCCCGGCACCACGCTGTACATCGGGGACAACCGGCTCCTGGACGCTGAGGGCTCGACGGCGGCAGGTCTGTTGGGCATCTGGCTCAACCGCAGCGGGGAGCAGGCTCCCGGTTTCCAGGGGCAGGAGATCGCCTCGCTGCTGGAACTGCTGGCGTTCCCGGCCGGGTCCAGCTAGCCGGCCGCGGCCCGTTGGCTGCGCCCGCTGCAGTGCTCCGAAAGTGTGGCGCAGGTAACGGTCTCCCGATTTGTGCGGCGCAAAAGTCTCGGGTAGAGTAATTACTCGTGCTGAGGGGCACGGAGCGAAAGACAGAGACTTTCGACCGGTCCGAAAGTACCAATGGGATATGGTGTAATTGGCAACACTACGGTTTCTGGTACCGTCATTCTAGGTTCGAGTCCTGGTATCCCAGCTCTGAAATTCTACGGATTTTCCGCAGGAATTCAGGTGTTGTGAATCGAAAATGATCGATTTGGAACAAAGCCAAATGTGTGAAACACTATCTTGGCTTGATCAGCGGAAACGCTGATCGGAAAGTACACGGCCCCATCGTATAGCGGCCTAGTACGCCGCCCTCTCACGGCGGTAACGCGGGTTCGAATCCCGCTGGGGTCACAAATAACCGGCTCCGGGCGACAGCCCGGGGCCGGTTTTCTTTTGCCCGAATTTCTGCCGGTCTCCTGACGGCACGACTGAAATTCGGACTTAACTGGCATGATGAGGCTGTGACCTCCAACCGGATCCCGCCAGCCAGCGGCCAGGACATGGAAGCGCAGCCTGCCGGCGTGCGCCTCCTGGAGGAGGTCCGCCGCGACCTGGCTGCTGTCTCGCTGCCGCTGGCCCTGCCGACGGCTGACCAGGCGCGGCTGGAGATCCGGAATTCCGTGGCCCAGCTCGATGACTACATCCTGCCCCGCTACCGCAGCCTGGACGCTCCGCTGCTGGCCGTCGTCGGCGGCTCAACAGGCGCAGGCAAATCGACGCTCGTGAACGCGCTGGTCGGTCATCCGGTTACTCGCGCCGGCGCCATTCGGCCGACCACCCGCCAGCCCATCCTCCTGCACCATCCCGCGGAGGCCGCCTGGTTCCAGGACCAGCGCGTGCTGCCCGGACTCAGCCGGATCCGCGGAACTGTCGTCCCCGGCACCCCTGTGACAGCTGTGCCGGGCGCCGCGGCTGCGCCGGCCGGGCCGGCCGGACCGTCAACGGACACGGCGGCCGTCTCCTCGCTGGTCCTCGTGGGCGAGCCAGCCGTGCCCCAGGGCATCGCCCTGCTTGATGCCCCGGACGTGGACTCCATCTCCGACGAGAACCGCAGACTCGCGGGTCAGCTGCTGGCGGCAGCGGACCTGTGGATCTTCGTGACAACGGCCAACCGCTACGCTGACGCCGTGCCGTGGAAGCTGCTGCTGAACGCGGCTTCGAGGGACATCATGGTGGCGGTGGTCCTGGACCGTGTGCCGCCGGCTGCCGAAGCCGAGGTGAGCGAGGATCTGCGCAGCATGCTGGCACGGGAGGGCCTTGGAGCCGCCCGCCTCTTCGTCATCCCGGAAGTCCACCTTGGGGATTCCGGCATGCTGCCGGCGGAGACCGTGGAGCCCCTGCAGGCCTGGCTTCGCGGCCTGGCCGCCGACGCCGCTGCCCGTGCCGACATCGTACGGCGGACCCTGCATGGCGCGGTGCGGGAGCTTGGCCAGCGCGTGGGACGCATCGCCGACGCTGCCAACGAGCAGGGCCGTGCCGCCAGCCTGCTGGGCGACGACGTGCGGGCCGCCTACCAGGATGCGGGCACCCGGATCATCGACGCCACCAAGGACGGGGCGCTGCTCCGCGGGGAGGTCCTGGCCCGCTGGCAGGACTTTGTGGGAACAGGGGAATTCTTCCGGAGCCTGGAGCAGAACGTCGGGCGGTTCCGCGACCGGCTCGGGGCATTCTTCCGCGGCGAGCCGGCTCCCGCTGTGAAAGTGGAAACCGCCATTGAAACTGGCCTCCAGGCCGTCATCCTGGATGAGGCTGCCAAGGCAGCGGAGGACGCAGACCAGCGCTGGCGCTCGGACCCGGCAGGCCGGCAACTCCTGGGTACGGACGACCTCTCGGGAACAAGCCCGGGCTTCGCGGACCTGGCGGCGGCGGAAATACGCGACTGGCAGGCGGGTCTCATGGAACTGATCAGGACCGAGGGGCAGGATAAACGGACACAGGCACGGTGGCTCTCCTTCGGCATCAACGGCCTCGGCGCCGCCCTGATGATCGTGGTTTTCTCCATGACTGCCGGGCTGACCGGACTTGAGATCGGCGTGGCCGGAGGCACCGCCGTCGTAGGCCAGAAACTGCTGGAAGCCGTCTTTGGCGAGGACGCCGTACGGCGGCTCGCGCGGACTGCGCGCGACGATTTGAGCAGCAGATGCCGACGACTGCTGGCGGCCGAGCGGGAGCGCTTCCTGGACCGGCTGGACCCGGAAGCCGGGCAGGCCGCCGTCGGCCTCGCCGAACACGCGCAGGCCCTGACGCGGCTGGCGGACGGCACATGAACCGCCGGGGGAGGGCGAAGGAAGAGACGCGGCTGCAGGGCCGCCTCGAGGCTCTGGGCAAGGCCCGGGAACTGGCCGAAGGCGTGCTGCCCGACGCCGCCGTCGAGGACGTGCTCAGGGTGCTCGAACGGGCCCGGTCGCGGCGGGCGCTCTCGGCCGACCATACGGTGGTGGGCTTCTTCGGGGCGACCGGAAGCGGAAAATCCACCCTGTTCAACGCCGTGAACGGCGCTGAGATCGCGACGGCGGCGGCACGCCGGCCCACCACATCTGAACCTTTGGCGAGTGTCTGGGGAGCCGACGGCAGCGAACCGCTGCTGGACTGGCTGGGCGTTCGCGCCCGGCATCTCGCCGATCCCGTGGACGGGTTTGCCGACGAGGATACCGGACTTATTCTGCTGGACCTGCCCGACTTTGATTCCACGCGCACCGCGAACCGGGAGATCGTAGAACGGCTGGTGGGGATGGTGGACGTGCTGCTCTGGGTGCTGGATCCGCAAAAGTATGCCGACGCCGCCGTCCACAACGGCTTCCTGGCTCCGCTGGCGTCACATGGGGCCGTCACTCTCGTGGTGCTCAACCAGGTGGACAGGCTGCCGGCAGGCGACGTTCAGCCTGTGATGGAGTCGCTGCGGGGGATCCTGGCACGCGACGGGCTGGGCAAAGTGCAGGTCATGGCGGCCTCCGCACTGACGGGAGCGGGAGTGGACGGCGTCCGGGCTGCCATCCGCCGCGTGGTGTCGCAGCGGGAGGCGCTGTCCCTGCGGCTGTCCGCGGACGTGACCAAGGCCGCGGCGCAGCTGGAGGAAGCCTCTGGCCGTGGGGAGGGCGCCGGCGTGAAGAGCAGGACTGTGGTGCAGCTTGGCGATGAACTGGCCACGGCGGCCAACGTGCCGCTGGTGGCTGACGCGGTGTCCGCGTCCTACCGGATTGAGTCCACCCGGCGCACCGGCTGGCCCGTGACGCGCTGGCTTGTGCGTTTCAGGCCCGATCCTCTCCGCCGGCTCAACCTGCGGCGCACTGCCAGCGCCGAGGTGAACCGGACGTCCCTGCCGCCGGCGGGCGCCCCGGAACGCGCGCGGACCGATGCTGCGGTCCGCCAGTTTGCCGACGCCGCCAGCGACGGTGCCCCCGGTCCCTGGCGGGCATCGATCCGTGCCGCGGCCCGGGCCGGGAGGGACCGGCTGCCTGATGCCCTTGACCAGGCCATCGCCGGGGCGGATCTCGCTGCGGGCCGGGCGTCGTGGTGGTGGGGTGCATTCAACGTGATCCAGTGGCTGGCGCTGCTCACGGCCGTGGCTGGCCTCGGGTGGCTGGGCGTACTTGCAGGCCTCGCCTACCTGCAGCTTCCCGTTCCGGAGGTGCCCAGGGTGGAGGGCTGGCCGATCCCGACCCTGATGATTGCCGGCGGAGCTGCGCTGGGGATCCTGCTTGCCGTGACGGCCAAATTCATTTCTGCCGGCGTGGCCCGCCGCCGCGGCGCGAGGGCCAGGAAGCGGCTCAATGCGGCCGTGGCAGAGGTGGCGGGCCGGCTGGTGGTGGAACCGGTCGAGGCCGAAGTGCGCCGGCTGGAGGCGTTCAACGCAGCGCTGCGGGCCGCCGCCGGTTAGTCCTGCTCAGCCGGCTGCCGTCTCCAGAGCTGAGGCGGCGTCCCGGACCTTGATCATGGTGCGGAGGTTCCGGGTGGTGGTGGAAGCCTTGTACTTCGGCTTGGCGGACAGTTTGCTGAACGGGCTCTCAAGGGTGCCGCCGGCGGGCGCCAGCCAGGCCATGG
Organism: Arthrobacter globiformis; assembly: GCF_046536215.2. Lineage (GTDB taxonomy): Bacteria > Actinomycetota > Actinomycetes > Actinomycetales > Micrococcaceae > Arthrobacter > Arthrobacter globiformis_E. Next base: position 5,028,275 of record NZ_CM143421.1, read on the forward strand.
CCTCGGGACCCAGCAGCTCCTGCTCCGCGCCGTCCAGCGCTTTCCCCGCGTTGAAAAGTTCATCGAGTGCTGCCGTGTCCGAGGCCAGGGTGAGATAGGTGTGGGTGGTTTTGTCGTCGGCCGGGTAACGGCACGCGGCAACGAGTTCTGCCACACGGTCCGAGGTCAGGACCACCACCCAGGCGTCATAGCCGAACGCCTTCCGCAAGGTAGCCTCGAACTCCTTCTTGACGGCTGCAGGGCTGAGATCGCTGGCCAGCACCACATTGCCGCTGGCCAGCAGCGTCTTTACACCGGTGAACGGTCCCGCCTTGAGGGCTTCCTTGAGGTCCGCCATCTTGATGTTGATGCCGCCCACGTTGATGCCGCGGAGGAACACTGCATAGCTGGTCATGCGCCCAGAATACTGGGAACGCCCTGACCTGCTACCCAGTTGGGTGAGGAACGCGCCGGCCTGCGCGGCCACCCGATGAGGTGTCAGTCGTTATTCTTACGGAGGGCTTCCGTCAGCACGCGGGCCGCGTTGCAGACAACCTCAGCGTGCAGCCGGCCCGGCTGCCGGGTGAGCCGCTCGATCGGGCCGGAGATGGAAACGGCGGCGATCACCCGGCCGGAGGGTCCCCGGACAGGTGCGGAGACGGAGGCAACCCCCGGCTCCCGTTCGCCGAGGCTCTGGCCCCAGCCCCGCCGTCGTACTCCCGCCAGAACGGTGGGCGTGAAGCGGGCGGACTGCAGGCCCTCCAGCAGGCGGTCGTGGTCCTCCCAGGCGAGCAGCACCTGGGCGGCGGAGCCGGCCTTCATGGACAGCTGGGTTCCCACGGGAATGGTGTCACGCAGGCCAATGGGCCGTTCGGCGGAGGCGACGCAGACCCGCCAGTCGCCCTGGCGGCGGAAGATCTGGGCGCTTTCGCCGGTGGCGTCGCGGAGCTGCATGAGGACGGGCCCGGCCGAGGCGATCAGCCTGTCCTCGCCCGCGGCGGACGCCAGCTCAACGAGCCGGCTGCCGAGGACAAAGCGGCCCTGGATATCGCGGCTCACCAGGCGGTGGTGGACCAGCGCCAGCGCCAGCCTGTGCACTGTCGGCCGTGCCAGTCCCGTGGCAGCGACCAGCTGCGCAAGAGTGGTGGGTCCGGCCTCAAGTGCGTCGAGCACCTGGGCTGCTTTATCAATGACACCGACTCCACTAGAATTGTCCATGTACTGATATTGCCGTCTCAATATCTGAGATGCAAATCTTTTGACTGGCTTATTACAGGGGTCTGCTGTTTCAGTGGATTCAACAACAAACAGCTTCGAAGGGAGATGGCCATGGCCAAAACATTGGCCGAGAAAGTCTGGGACGCGCACGTGGTGCGCAAAGGCGACGGCGAAGGCGCCAACGCCCAGCCTGACCTTCTGTACATCGACCTCCACCTCGTCCATGAGGTGACCTCCCCGCAGGCGTTCGAGGGTCTCCGCCTGGCCGGCCGCAAGCTGCGCCGCCCCGATCTCACCATCGCCACCGAGGACCACAACACGCCGACGCTGGACATCGACAAGCCGATCGCCGACCTTACCAGCCGGACCCAGATCCAGACCCTGCGCAACAACTGCGAAGAGTTCGGTGTCCGCCTGCACCCGCTCGGCGACGCCGAACAGGGCATCGTGCACGTCGTGGGCCCGCAGCTGGGACTGACCCAGCCGGGCATGACCGTCGTCTGCGGTGACTCGCACACCTCCACCCACGGCGCGTTCGGTGCGCTGGCCATGGGCATCGGCACGTCCGAGGTGGAGCACGTCATGGCCACCCAGACGCTGTCCCTCAAGCCTTTCAAGACCATGGCCATCAACGTCGAGGGCACCCTGCGCCCCGGCGTGACCGCCAAGGACATTATCCTCGCTGTGATCGCCAAAATCGGCACCGGCGGCGGCCAGGGCTACGTCCTGGAATACCGCGGCTCGGCCATCCGCGCACTGTCCATGGACGCCCGGATGACCATCTGCAACATGTCCATCGAAGCAGGCGCCCGCGCCGGCATGGTGGCTCCGGACGAGACCACCTACGCCTACATGAACGGACGGCCGCACGCGCCGCAGGGCGCGGAGTGGGACGCCGCCGTCGAATACTGGAACACCTTGCGCACCGACGATGACGCCGTCTTCGACGCCCAGGTCGACCTGGACGCGAACACCCTCGAGCCGTTCGTCACCTGGGGCACCAACCCGGGCCAGGGCGTCTCACTGTCGGCCAAGGTGCCGTCCCCGGAGGACTTCGGCGACGAGAACGCCAAGGCCGCCGCGGAACGCGCCCTGCAGTACATGGGCCTGGAAGCCGGAACGCCCATGAAGGACATCCGCGTGGACACGGTCTTCCTGGGCTCCTGCACCAACTCGCGCATCGAGGACCTGCGGGCCGCTGCAGACATCATCCGCGGCCGCGAGAAGGACCCGAAGGTCCGGATGCTGGTGGTTCCCGGCTCGGCCCGCGTGCGGCTCGAGGCCGAGGCCGAGGGCCTGGACAGGGTCTTCAAGGACTTCGGTGCTGAATGGCGCTTCGCCGGCTGCTCCATGTGCCTGGGCATGAACCCCGACCAGCTGGAGCCGGGGGAGCGGTGCGCCTCCACCTCCAACCGCAACTTCGAAGGCCGGCAGGGCAAGGGCGGCCGCACGCACCTCGTTTCCCCGGTGGTCGCAGCCGCAACCGCCGTACGCGGAACGCTGAGCTCGCCGTCGGACCTCGATCCGGCACCGGAATCCGCAGCCCTCACCACCGACGCCGCCTAGGAAGACGCCATGGAAAAGTTCACCACCCACACCGGCATTGGCGTTCCGCTGCGCCAGAGCAACGTCGACACGGACCAGATCATCCCTGCCGTGTACCTCAAGCGCATCACCCGCACCGGCTTTGAGGACGCGCTGTTCGCGGCGTGGCGGAAAGACCCGTCCTTCATCCTGAACCAGGAGCCGTTCAGCGCCGGGTCCGTGCTGGTGGCCGGCCCCGACTTCGGCACCGGTTCCTCACGTGAGCACGCCGTCTGGGCGCTCAAGGACTACGGCTTCCGCGCCGTGCTCTCCTCCCGGTTCGCCGACATCTTCCGCGGCAACTCGGGCAAACAGGGTCTCCTTGCGGCCCAGGTTGCCCAGGATGACATCGAGCTCATCTGGAAGACGCTCGAGAACGCACCCGGGACCGAGGTGACCGTTGACCTCGCCTCCAAGACCGTGACCTGCGGCAACGTGGTTGCGCCGTTCGAGATCGACGACTACACCCGCTGGCGCCTGCTCGAGGGCCTCGACGACATCGGGCTGACCCTGCAGCACGAGGAGGACATCACGGCCTACGAAGCCACGCGGCCGTCCTTCAAACCCCTGACGCTGCCGGCCAGGACCTCCTGACCGAAGTCCAAAAACATCGCCGGAAGGCCCGCCGCGCACAGTCGCGGCGGGCCTTTCTGCTGCCCGTGGTTCAACCGCCAGGGCCCACACGCCCGCGTCAGTATTTCGGTTCGGTAACGCGAACTCATATGCTTAGCTGGTGCCTTTGTAAGGATTTGGGGGGCGAGTAGTCGTGAGGAAACCGGTAAATGAGTAGTGTTCTGACAATCCGCGGAGGCGTCCCGCTAACAGGCCGTGTCAGCGTCCGCGGTGCCAAGAACCTTGTGCCCAAGGCCATGGTGGCGGCCCTGCTGGGCAACGAGCCCTCCGTGCTGCGGAACGTTCCGGAGATCAAGGACGTGGAGGTGGTCACCAGCCTGCTCCAGCTCCACGGCGTGACAGTGGACAAGGACCCCGTCACCGGCGACCTCACTTTGGATCCCAAGGCAGCCAAGACGGCGCCGAGCACGGCCATCGACGCGCACGCCGGCGACTCCCGGATCCCCATCCTGCTGTGCGGGCCCCTGATCCACGCGATCGGCGAGGCTTTCATCCCGGACCTGGGCGGCTGCAAGATCGGCGACCGGCCCATCGACTACCACCTGGACGTGCTGCGGCAGTTCGGCGCCGTCGTCGAGAAGCGCCCGGGCGGCATCCACATTTCCGCGCCCAAGGGGCTGCACGGGGCCAAGATCTCCCTGCCGTACCCCTCCGTCGGCGCCACGGAACAGGTGCTGCTGAGCGCAACGCGCGCCGAGGGCATCACCGAACTCTCCGGTGCCGCCACCGAGCCCGAAATCATCGACCTCATCGCCGTGCTCCAGAAGATGGGCGCCATCATCAGCGTCCAGACGGACCGCACCATCCGCATCGAGGGCGTCCGCGACCTCGGCGGCTACAACCACCGTGCACTGTCGGACCGCAACGAGTCCGCTTCGTGGGCGTCGGCGGCGCTGGTGACGCGCGGCGACATCTTCGTCGAAGGTGCCTCGCAGCGGGACATGATGACCTTCCTGAACACCTTCCGCAAGGTGGGCGGAGGCATGGACATCGGCGAGGACGGCATCCGTTTCTACCACCGCGGCGGCAAGCTCAGCCCGCTCGTCCTCGAAACGGACGTGCACCCGGGATTCATGACCGACTGGCAGCAGCCCCTCGTGGTGGCCCTGACCCAGGCCGAAGGCGTGTCCATCGTGCACGAGACCGTCTACGAGAACCGCTTCGGCTTCACCGACGCCCTCATCCGCATGGGCGCCAGCATCCAGGTGCACCGGGAATGCCTGGGCAGCGTGCCGTGCCGGTTCGGGCAGCGGAACTTCCTGCATTCCGCCGTCATCTCCGGCCCCACCCAGCTCAAGGGAACCGACATCGATGTGCCGGACCTCCGCGGCGGCTTCAGCCACCTGATCGCAGCCCTGGCAGCCACGGGCACCTCGCGGGTGACGGGCATCGACATCATCAACCGCGGCTACGAGCGGTTCACGGAGAAGCTGGCCGGGCTCGGCGCCGACTTCGACATCTCGTCGGCGAAGTAGCGGGGGCCCGGTGAAAGAATCGGCCAAAAGCCACATAACGTTCATGATCATCGCCGGCATTGTCCGGCCGGCCCTGAACCTGGTCATGAACAAAAAATGGGAAGGCACGGACAAGCTTCCCAAGGGCGGCTTCATCGCCGTGCCCAACCACTGCACCGAGATCGACCCCCTCGTGATCGGGCACATGCTCTACAGCAACAAGCGCGCCCCGCACTTCCTGGCGAAGTCGGGCCTCTTCAAGGTGCCGGTGGTGGGCCCCGTATTGCATGCCACCAAGCAGATTCCGGTGGAACGCTCGACGGCGGGAGCCAACCGCTCGCTGCAGCTCGCCCAGGAGATTGTGGCAGAGGGCGGAGCGATCATCATCTACCCCGAAGGTACGCTGACCCGCGACCCCCACCTGTGGCCGATGAAAGGCCACACCGGCGCTGCCCGGCTGGCCCTCGAGACCGGTATCCCGGTGGTGCCGATGGCCCACTGGGGCGCGCACGAGCTCTTTCCCCGCTACGCCAAGCGGTTCCACCTGTTCCCGCGCAAGACGTCCAGGATCAGGATCGGCAACCCCGTTGACCTCTCGCGCTTCGCTGGACGGCCGCGGGACAAGGCCACCCTGGCGGAGGCCACGGACGTCATCATGGATGCCGTGACCGGACTCCTGGCCGAACTCCGCGGGGAACAGCCACCGGCCCGGCGCTGGGACCCCACCGCCCACAACCAGACGAAGCACGGCCGCGACGTCGAGCGGGGCGGGAAATGACGCCTGTGCACGGCCGGCCCGGTTCGGCCGTGTCCGTGGCAGTCCTGGGCGCCGGCTCGTGGGGGACCACGTTCGCGAAAACCCTGGCCGACGCCGCCACGGCCTCCGGTGTTGACCGCCGGATCCGGATTTGGGGCCGCCGGGCGGAAGTCGTTGCTGAGATCAACGGCAACCACCGCAACCCGCAGTACCTCTCCGACATCGACCTCCCGCCCAGCATCAGCGCGTCCACCGACGTCGCTGAGGTGCTGGCCGGAGCCGACCTGGTGGTCCTCGCCGTACCCGCGCAGTCGCTGCGCCTCCAGTTGCGCCAGTGGAAGCCCCTGATCGGGTCCGATGCTCTGGTGGTGTCCCTGATGAAGGGCCTGGAACTGGGCTCGGACGCACGGATGAGCGAGGTGATCGCCGAAGAACTGGACATCCCCGCTGACCGCATCGCGGTGGTGTCCGGCCCCAACCTGGCCATGGAGATCGCCCGGGAGGAACCCACAGCCTCGGTGGTTGCCTGCCCCGACGCCGCCGCTGCCGGCTGGATCGCGAGAAGCTGCACCGCCCCGTACTTCCGTCCCTACACCACCTCGGACATCGTCGGCGTCGAGATCGGCGGCATCGTCAAGAACGTCATCGCGCTGGCCGTGGGCATCTGCGAGGGAAAGCAGATGGGGGACAATACCAAGGCATCCGTGATCACCCGCGGCCTGGCTGAAACATCGCGCCTGGCTTTGGCCCT